>NZ_LMHC01000027.1 GCF_001427665.1 Caulobacter sp. Root655 | reverse complement strand
CTCGACCACTGCCCACCGCCCGTCAGGTCGCCGGCCGACGTCCCTCCCCGTGCGATGGGGTGAGCTCAGTATCGGGGCGCCCGGAAGGGGTGAGGACGAAAAAGATCGAAAAACTTCAAGTTATTGATTTTGCAGGGCACGAAGGGCGTCGATGCTCTCACGGACCCTCTCCCATGGGGAGAGGGAGGGGCCCAAGCGAAGCTTGGGAGGGTGAGGGGGTGGTGAGTCCGACGGCGCGCCGGCAGGGCGTTNGCTCTCACGGACCCTCTCCCATGGGGAGAGGGAGGGGCCCAAGCGAAGCTTGGGAGGGTGAGGGGGTGGTGAGTCCGACGGCGCGCCGGCAGGGCGTTCGTGTGAAATCGGTGAGGGCGTAACCCCTCACCCTCCCACACCTTCGGCGTGGGCCCCTCCCTCTCCCGCTGGGAGAGGGTTCATGACGCCGCCCCCCTCAGTAAAAGCTCGCCCCCGGCAGCAGCCGATCCTGGCTGGCGGCGTCGCACAGCGCGTAGGTGAAGCCCTTCTGGATCGCCCAGGCGCCCACCTCGCCCTGCTTGTTGATCGCCAGGAAGCCGACCTGGATGTCCCTGGCGGCCGGCTTCTTCTTCAGGATGCGCGCGACCGCCTCCTTGCAAGCCTCTTGCGGAGAACGGCCCTGGCGCATCAGCTCGACAACCAGGAAGCTGCCGACGTTTCGGATCACCTCCTCGCCGACGCCCGTGGATGTGGCCGCCCCGACCTCGTTGTCGACATAGAGCCCCGCGCCGACGATCGGGCTGTCGCCGACCCGGCCGCGCAGCTTCCAGGCCATGCCGCTGGTGGTGCAGGCGCCGGACAGGTCGCCCTGGGCGTCGAGGGCCAGCATGCCGATGGTGTCGTGGTTGCCCTTGCCGCCCGGCGTGCCCAGCTGGCCGGAGGTCTTGCCGTAGTCGCCGACCTCGCTGTTGGCCTTGGGCTGGTACTTGGCGTCCTTGCGCCAAGCCTCCCAGGCCGCGCGCGATTCCGGGGTCAGCAGGTCCTCGCGCGGGAAGCCCTGTTCCTGGGCGAACTGCAGGGCGCCGGCCCCGACCAGCAGCACGTGCGGGGTCTTCTCCATCACCGCGCGGGCCACCGAGATCGGGTGGGCGATGTGCTCCAGCGCCGCCACCGCGCCGCAATTGCCATGCTCGTCCATGATGCTGGCGTCCAGCGAGACATGGCCGTCGCGGTCGGGATAGCCGGCCCGGCCGACGCTGTGGTTCTTGAGGTCCTGCTCGGGAATCCGGGCCCCGGCCTCGACCGCGTCGAGCGCCCGGCCGCCCTTGGACAGCACCGCCCAGGCCGCCTGGTTGGCCGGCACGCCGAAGTCCCAGGTCGAGATCACGCAGGGCTTCGACAGCCGGGTTCCGGCTTCGTCGGCCGAGGCGGCGCGAGCGCCCAGCAGGGCGGATCCGGCCATCGAGGCTCCGATTAGGCCTCTGCGATTCAGCATGGGTGTGCTCCAAGAACGCCGTTTGCGAATCCTAGAGCGTGGCGACCGAAAGTGGATACCGGTTTCGGCGCCGGCCACGCTCCTGCTTAAAATCATGGCTTCCGAAGAGGCGAAGATGTCCAAGCGCGTGATCCTGGAAGTCTGTGTCGATACGCCCGCTGGCCTGGCGGCGGCGATCGAGGGCGGCGCGGATCGGATCGAGCTGTGCTCGGCCCTGGCGCTTCAGGGCCTGACCCCCGCCCCTGGCCTGATCGCCCAGGCGGCGGAAGCCGCGATCCCGATCTATCCGATGATCCGGCCGCGCAACGGCGACTTCGTCTATGACGACGGCGACCTGGACGCCATTTTCCGCGACATCGACGCCGTGCGGGCCGCGGGCCTGGCCGGGGTGGTGATCGGCGCCAACCGGCCATCGGGCGAGCTGGACGTTGACGCGCTGGCCATGCTGGTAGCCCATGCCGAGGGCCTGGGCGTGACCCTGCACCGGGCCTTCGACCTGACGCCCGATCCGTTCGCCGCGCTGGAGACCGCCATCGACCTTGGCTTCGAGCGCATCCTGACCTCGGGGTGCGCGCTGAACGCCATGGCCGGGGCCGAGACGATCGCCCGATTGGTCGAGCAGGCCGACGGCCGCATCGCCATCCTGGCCGGCGGCGGGGTCAAGCCGTCCAACGTCGCCGAACTGATCGCCCGCACCGGCGTCGTCGAGGTGCACGGCTCGTGCAGCGGCCCGATGACCTATGGCCTGGGCCAGGGCCACGAGGACCGCGCCTACAGGCTGGGCTTCGTGCAGGACGGGCTGCGGGACACGGACGAGGCGACGGTGGCGGCGATGGTGAAGGTGCTGGCGGGGCTGAGCTAAAGCGAAACCCTCCCCCTGTGGGGGAGGCGATCGCGTAGCGATCGGTGGGGGGAGTTTTAGGGTCGTCGATCGTGGATCTGGTCACCTGCCGATCACGCCCCCCACCGTCGGCTACGCCGACACCTCCCCCACAGGGGGAGGATTTTAGAACCGCGTCTCCATCGCCGGCACCGCGATCACCCCCGCCTCGCCGTCCTCGTCGCCCCAGGCCAGGCGCGTCCCGTCCGCCGACACCGCCAGCGAACTGATCGCCGCGCCCTTCTCGGCCTTCAGGGTCTCGATGCGGCCCGAGCGCATGTGCGCCGCCCAGATCTTGCCGTTGTCCTGGCCGGCGATGGCCACCGGCAGGGCCTCGACGCCCGCCACCCGCACCACCAGCGAGTCGCGCGAGAAGCCGATCTCGGCGGCTTCCTTGCCCATCGGGCCGTTGGCCCCGGCGAACGGCCAGACCACCGCGCCGTTGGCGCCGGCGGTGACCATCAGGTTTCCCTTGTCGAAGAACGCCAGGCTCTTGATCTTGGCCGGATAGCCGCCCATCCGCATGTCCTTGTTGTCGGAGAGGCGCCAGCCGTGCAGCTGGCTTTCCTGCATCGACGAGACCAGGAACTTGCCGTCCGGGCTGAACAGGGCGGCGATGTGGCTGCCGGCCCACTTCAGCTGTTGCGGCTTCTGGCCCTCGATCCGCGCCCACCACAGTGACACGCCGCCGTAGCCGGCCGTCGCCAGGCGCTTGCCCTTCGGATCGAAGGCCAGGCCGGACACGGTCTTCTCATGCGGGAAGACCCGCAGGAACTTGGGATCGGCCGCGTCGCGGACGTGGGCTTCCTTGCCGGCGGTGAAGGCGATCAGGCCGGAGGCGGCGCTGGTGGCGACATGCTCGATCCAGCGGCCCTTGACCTCGGCGACCAGGGTGGCGGCCACCTCGTCGCCCTCGACCCGGCTCCACACCACCTTGCCGTCGTCGCCGCCGGTGACCACGCCGCGGCCCGAGGGATGCACGACGGCGCTCAGCACCGCGCCAGCGTGCGCCTCGACGGTGACGAAGCCGTCGGGAGTCTCGAATCGGACCGTGCCGTCGCCCAGGGCGAAGGCGGCGCGGTCGGCGCGGTCGAACAGGGCGGCGGTGACATAGGCGTCGAAGGAATAGATCATCCGCGCGCCATACCCCGCTCCAGGGCGGGCGCCTAGTCGCGCCTCACGGGAGTAGAGGCCCGGGAAAGGCCCCTCTGAACGGCGTTCGGCCAAAAAGACTCACAAAAGGGGTTGCCATCGCGCCGCGTCGTCGGGCTTTACTTCGTCGCCCGTCTGAGCCAGACGTGGCCATCTAACAATTGCGGGACCGCGCCTGTTGCGGCCCTTGGGAGACAGTCAGGCTATGGCGGCTAAACTCTCTGGCGGTGGTGGCGGTCGCTACTCCCTCGGTCAGAACGCGGACATCAACGTCACGCCCTTCGTGGACATCCTGCTCGTCCTGCTGATCATCTTCATGGTCGCCGTGCCGATGGCCACCGTGGCGATCAAGGTCGACCTTCCGCCGGCGACGATCCCGCCGCCGAACGCGCCGAAGCCGAAGGAGCCGGTGTTCATCTCGATCCAGAAGTCGGGCGCGCTGTACGTCGCTGAAAAGCAGACCAGCCTCGACAACCTGCAGTTCGACCTGGAAGCCAAGTTCGTGGCCAATGACCAGGCTGGCCCGAAGGACGACCAGCGCGTCATGGTCCGCGCCGACGCCGACGTGGCCTATGCCGACTTCATGGGCGTGCTGAACCAACTGCAAACCGCCGGCTGGTACAAGGTCGGCCTGATCAACGAGGACATCCACTAGGACGCTTCCACGATCAGCGCGAAAATCAGGGGCCGGACGCCAGCGTCCGGCCCCTTTTTCATGCCCGCGGACTCGGCGCTTTACAAATGTAAGAAAGCCGACAAACTACACCTGTAACTTCACTCGACCCAAGCGGTTCGGAAGGAGACAGGCATGGCGGCGAAACTCTCGGGCGGCGGCGGCGGGCGCTACGACCTCGGCCAGAACGCCGACATCAACGTCACCCCGTTCGTCGACATCCTTCTGGTGCTGCTGATCATCTTCATGGTCGCCGTGCCGATGGCCGTGACCTCGATCAAGATCGACCTGCCGCTGGCTTCGGAACGGACGGTCGAGCCGAAGACGCCGATCTTCGTCTCGGTCCAGCGGTCGGGCGCCCTGTACGTCGCCCAGAAGCAGACCACGCTCGACACCCTGAGATTCGACCTGGACGCGGCCTTCACCGCCGACGGCCAGGCCGGCCCGAAGGACGATCAGCGCGTCATGGTCCGCGCCGACGGCGACGTCGAATATGCCCGTTTCATGGGCGTGCTGAACCAGTTGCAGACCGCCGGCTGGTACAAGGTCGGCCTGATCAACGAGGACATCCACTAGGATCTTCGGCGACAGCCAGAAATACGAAAGCCCCGGAACGCAAGTTCCGGGGCTTTTTTGTTATTCCTCCCCCTGTGGGGGAGGTGGCCCAAAGGGCCGGAGGGGGGAGTGATCCGGCCTCGCAAAACTCCCCCCTCCGATCGCTATGCGATCGCCTCCCCCACAGGGGGAGGACTTTACGCCATCAGGCCGCCGTCGCCTCGAACCCGGCCTTCAGTTCCGCCTCGTCCAGGTCCCGGCCGATGAACACCATGCGGCTGTAACGCCTGTCCTTCTCCATCCACGGACGCTGGAAGTCGCCTTCCAGGATCATGTGCACGGCCTGGAACACCAGGCGGCGCTCCTCGCCCTTGACGTCGATGATGCCCTTGGCCCGCAGGATGTCGGGCCCGCGCCTGGCCAGCAGCTCGTTGAGCCAGACGGTGATCTTCTGGCCGTCGACCGGACGGTCCAGGGTCAGGGAAATCCCCTTCACCCCGTCGTCGTGGATGTCGCTCTTGTGGTCGTGCCCATGGCCATGGTCGTGGCCGTGATGGTGGTGGTCATGCCCGTGGTGGTCATGACCGCAGTGCTCGTCATGCACGTGACCGGCCTCGCCGTGGCCCGGATTGAGGAACTCCGGCTCCAGCTCGGTGATCCGCTCCAGGTCGAAGCTGTGCTTGCCGATGATCGCCTCCAGCGGAACGTTGGAGCGCTGGGCGCGGTGGATCGGGGCCAGCGGGTTGATGCGCTTGATGCGGGCCTCGACGTGGCGCAGGTCGTCCTCGGAGACCAGGTCGGTCTTGTTGAGCACGATCTGGTCGGCGAAGGCGATCTGCTCGACGGCCTCCTTGCTGTCGCCCAGGCGCAGCAGGATGTGCTTGGCGTCGACCACGGCGGTCACCGAGTCGAGATAAGTGCGGGCCTTGACGTCGTCGTCGACGAAGAAGGTCTGGGCCACCGGGCCCGGATCGGCCAGGCCCGTGGTCTCGACGATGATGGCGTCGAAGCCGCCTTTCCGCTTCATCAGGCCCTGCAGCACCCGGATCAGGTCGCCGCGCACCGTGCAGCAGACGCAGCCGTTGTTCATCTCGAACACTTCCTCGTCGGCCCCGACCACCAGGTCGTTGTCGATGCCGACCTCGCCGAACTCGTTGACGATCACGGCGTAGCGCTTGCCGTGCTCCTCGGTGAGGATGCGGTTGAGCAGGGTGGTCTTGCCGGCGCCGAGATAGCCGGTCAGCACGGTGACGGGAATCTTGCCGGGAGCGGGAGCGGTGTTGGTCATGGCCGCTATTTAGGAGCGATAGGGGCCGGACGGAAGGCGCTTACGTTTTCAGGAACGCCACGGCCGCGCCGATGGCGATCAAAGCGACGCCGAGGATGATCTCCTCGTACTGCTCCAGCCGCGCCAGGCCCAGGCGGTTGAAGCCGGCCAGGCTGAGGCCGGTGAAGATCAGCATGCCGGCCGAAGTCGCGGCCAGCAGCACGACGCTCAGCGTGACGAAGCCGGCCACGCCATGCTCCATGCCCGCAAGATAATAGGGCAGGAAGGCCTCGCACGGCGACAGGGTCAGCAGCACCACCAGGGCGGTGATCGCCGCGCGGTCGGAGGCGAACTTGCGGCTCTTGTCCATCGTCGCGTGCTTGTGGCGGCCGCGCACCAGATAGAAGACGCCGAACGCCGCCATCAGGCCGCCGACGATCCAGTGGAAATAGCCGCCGACATGCGGTTGGGCCACCAGGCCAGCGGCGACCACCGCCAGACCGAGCACGATCGTCAGGCCCACATGGCCCAGCCCGGCCAGCAGGGTGACCCCCAGGGTGCGGCCCGTGCTCCACTTCTGCGCCCGGCCCACCAGCACGAACGGCAGCCAGTGCGTCGGCAGGGCGGCGTGCAGGAAGGCCACGGCGAACCCGGTGGCGGCGACGGAGGCGAAGAAGGTGCTGTTCACCCCTGACCCTTTAGATTGTTACATTGTAACACGCCAGTCCTCTTTATGACTCGCGAGGGGCGCCGGCCGGTCCCGAGCCAAGCGGGGCCCAAGCACGAGCCAGGCGCCGGAATGTCTCATCTCGCCGTTGACTCACAGGTCGTCGGCTGTATAAGTCCGCCCCCTCGCCCGCTGGGTTTCCTCGCGGGCGTTCCCAATTTTGCGAACGCACGTTTCTTAAGGCGCTAACCTATGTACGCGGTGATCAAAACCGGCGGCAAGCAGTACCGGGTCCAAGCCGGCGACCTGCTGGTTGTCGAAAAGCTGGACGGTGAACCGGGCTCGGAAGTCGCTTTCGGCGAAGTCCTGATGCTGGGCGAAGGCGAGGCCGTGACGGTCGGCGCCCCGCTCGTTGAAGGAGCTGTCGTCACCGGCGCCCTCCTCGAAACCCGCAAGGGCGAGAAGGTCAAGATCTTCAAGAAGATCCGCCGCCAAGGCTATCGCCGCACCCGTGGCCACCGCCAGACCGAGTCGGTCGTCCGCGTGACCTCGGTCGCCGGCGGCGGCAAGGAAACCAAGTGGGAAGGCGTCATCGACCTGACCCCCAAGGTCATCCTCAACGCCCGCGCCCGCGGCCTGGGTGACGCCGCCGTTCCGGCGACGATCCCGAGCATGCCGGTGAAAGCCGAAACCGCCGCTCCGAAGAAGAAGGCCGCGCCGAAGAAGGCCGCGACCGAAGCTGCTCCGGAAGCCGAAGCCTGAAACCCCGACGGGTTTCGTTGAACGATTAACTCGATCCAGGTCTTTCGCGAGAAACCGGATTTAGGAACTAGGAGGCCACCATGGCTCACAAGAAATCAGGCGGCTCGTCCAGCAACGGTCGCGACTCCGCCGGCCGCCGCCTTGGCGTGAAGAAGTTCGGTGGCCAGAAGGTGCTCGCCGGCAACATCATCATCCGCCAGCGCGGCACCAAGTTCTACCCGGGCGCCAATGTCGGCATGGGCAAGGATCACACCTTGTTCGCGCTGATCGAAGGCGCGGTGGGCTTTATCACCAAGCGCAACAACCGCACCTACGTGAACGTCGCCGCTCCGGCTCAAGCCGCCGAATAGCGCGAACCTCGTAGAGACCGGGTCGCGCTTCTCCAAAAGAAGACGATCCGGACAGACGAACCGAAGCGGGGAGTCCGGAACGCCGGACTCCCCGCTTTTGTTTTGTCCGCGCTCAGGAATTTTATTGGCCCCAATTTGAACCCGGGTCTGAAATCCGAGCGTCACGGTCCCCACCTAGAAGGACCGAGCACGGGAGGCGCGCCAAATGTGCGTGATCGAAAAAGGTCCCATCATCGAGACGCGGCGGCTGACGCTGCGGACTCCGCGAATCGACGACGCCGCGCGCATCGGCGAGTTCTGCGGCGACTACGCGATCGCCAAGATGACCACCCGCATGCCCTGGCCCTACAGCCGCGCCGACGCCGACGGCTTCGTCGCCCGCTGCCAGGCCCAGGACCGTCGCCGCGACACCACCTTCGTCATCGAACTCGAGGACGAGGGCGTGGTCGGCGTCATGGGCTTCTTCACCCCCGCCGACGGTCACCTGGAAGTCGGCTACTGGATCGGCCGACCCTACTGGGGCCGGGGCGTCGCCACCGAGGCGGCGCGCGGGGCGCTGACCTGGGCCCGGAACGACTGGCGCAAGAAGGTGGTCGTCGCCGGCCACTTCGCCGACAATCCGGCCTCCGGCCAGGTGCTGATCAACGCCGGTTTCCTGTACACCGGCGTGGTCGAGCACAAGGCCTCGGCGGCGCGCGGCGAGAGCGTGCCGACGCGGATGATGGTGTGGCTGGCGTGAAGACCAGCGAAGCTGGTGGGTGGGGCTTCACCGCCGCTTCTGACTCATCAAACCCCACCCGACCCCTTCGGGGCCACCCTCCCCACAAGGGGGAGGGAAAGCAAACAGCTTACGCCGCCCGATGCGTCGCGACGACCTTCTGCGGGCCCTCGCGGAAGCGCTTCTCGGCGGTGATGATGCGTTCGCACAAGGGGTCCAGGTCGCTGAGCAGCGAATAGGTGGCGTAGATGGGGATTTCCATCATGGCCACCTGGGCCCGGGGCATGAACTCGCAGTACTTCTTCCAGGCGATGTGCCCGTCGCGGGCGTTCATGGCCCGCTGGCCCAGCGGGTTCCACAGGCTGAGGCTCATCAGTTCGTCCCGGCACTCCTTCATCACCGGCAAGGCGATGTAGAGGAACAGGAAGGTCGGGGTGGCGGCTCGGCTGAACTGCGGCTGGACCTGCATGTGCCAGATACGGAACGCCTCGAAGAATCCGGCCTTGCGCACCGGGTCCGGCGGCAGCCACTGGAGGTCTGGATTGATCAAATCCTGGGCCGAACCCGAGCGCCGGAGCAGTTCGTCGGCGCTGCGGCCGTCGGCCATGGTCTTCGACAGGGCCTGGACCGGGATCGCCAGGCGCTTGGCCACCTCGGTGTAGCTGACCTGGCGACCGGCCATCGGCGTCCACTGGCCGAAGTTCGGAGCGTTGGGCGCCTTGGCCCGCTGGATGGCGGCGGCCTGGTGCAGGAGCTGTTGCTGCTCGCGGTTCTTCGACGCCTGCTGGCGGTCGAACTCGGCCTCGTGCGCGGCCTGCTCCTCGGCGGTCATCCAGCGCGCCCGGCCCGGGCCGTAGGTGCGCTCGTTGCGGTTCAGCAGGACCAGGCCGTGATCGCCGGAAGGCCGCTGGCCGATGTCGGTGAGGAAGCAGCGGAAGTCGCGCCAGGTCCCGGTCACCCCGGTGCCGCGGCTCATCAGGATGTTGCGGTGCACCGACGCCTCGTTGGCGTATTTCCGGCACAGTGTCGGAAGGGTCAGGTCCGCGAGGTCCTGCAGAAATTCTTTACTGACGTCCTGATTGTTCGCCAACGCCAGCCTCCCCCACGAGATGGGCCTTGAGATCCGGATTCTCGCCCAGGGTCTGTTGTCGCATTGTCAGTTTTAACATTTCGTCACGAACCGAACGCGGTTCAGGCCGTCGCGGTCCCGCTTGATCCGACGGAAATCGGGGCTTTCAAGGGCTTGTGAGGGGCCGCGAAAGCCGTTTCGGCTCGACGGGAAAGCCGCCTTAAGACAAAAGACGCTCATGAAATTCTTGGACCAGTGCAAAATCTACGTCCGCTCCGGAAACGGCGGCGGCGGCGCGGTCTCGTTCCGACGCGAGAAGTACATCGAATACGGCGGCCCCGACGGCGGTGACGGCGGGCGCGGCGGCGACGTGTGGATCGAGGCGGTCGAGGGCCTCAACACCCTGATCGACTACCGCTACCAGCAGCACTTCAAGGCCGGGACGGGCATCCACGGCATGGGCCGCCAGCGCCACGGCGCGGCCGGCGACGACGTCGTGCTCAAGGTCCCGGTCGGCACCCAGGTGCTGGAAGAGGACAAGGAAACCCTGATCGCCGACATGGACACCGCGGGCATGACCCTGCGTCTGGCCAAGGGCGGCAACGGCGGCTGGGGCAACCTGCACTTCAAGGGCCCGATCAACCAGGCCCCGAAATACGCCAACCCCGGCCAGGACGGCGAGGAGCTGTGGATCTGGCTACGGCTGAAGCTGATCGCCGACGTCGGCCTGGTCGGCCTGCCCAACGCCGGCAAGTCGACCTTCCTGGCCGCCGCCAGCGCCGCCAAGCCGAAGATCGCCGACTATCCCTTCACCACCCTGACCCCCAACCTCGGCATGGTCGACCTGTCGACCAGCGAGCGCTTCGTGATGGCCGACATCCCCGGCCTGATCGAGGGCGCCTCCGAAGGCGCCGGCCTGGGCACCCGGTTCCTCGGCCACGTCGAGCGCTCGGCGGTGCTGATCCACCTGGTGGACGGCACCCAGGACGACATCGCCGGGGCCTGGACCACGATCCGCGCCGAGCTCGAGGCCTATGGCGACGAACTGGCCGACAAGTCCGAGATCCTGGCGCTCAACAAGGTCGACGCGCTGGACCCCGAGACCCGGGAAGCCAAGCGCGCCGAGCTGGAAGCCGTCTCCGGGATCAAGCCGATGCTGGTCTCCGGCGTCTCGGGCGAGGGCGTCACCGAGTTGCTGCGCGCCGCCTTCACCCAGGTGCGCATCCGGCGCGGCGAGACCCCCGCCGAGGCGGCGGTCGACGAGGCGCCCGAGGAAGAAACCCCCGGCGGCTGGCAACCCTAGTGAGCGCTTCAGGGGGAGCGCTGTCGGCGGCCAGGCGGATCGTCTTCAAGGTCGGCTCGGCCCTGCTGGTCGACGCCGAGACCGGCGCGCCCAACCGCGCCTGGCTGAGCGCCTTCTGCGCCGACGCCGCCGTCCTGCGGGCCCGGGGCCAGCAGGTGGTGGTGGTGTCGTCCGGCGCGGTGGCCTTGGGACGCCGCCGCCTGGGCTTGAACGGCCGCAAGTCCCTCACCCTCCCGGAGAAGCAGGCCGCCGCCGCCGCCGGCCAGTCGGTGCTGATGCGGGCCTGGGAAGAGGCCTTCGAGCCGCACGGCATCGGCGCCGCCCAGATCCTGCTGACCCGCGACGACACCGAGGTGCGCCGCCGCTGGCTGAACGCCCGCGCCACCGCCGAGACCCTGATCGGCTTCAACGTCGTGCCGGTGGTCAACGAGAACGACACCGTGGTCACCGAGGAAATCCGCTACGGCGACAACGACCGCCTGGCGGCCCGCGTCGCCCAGATGGTCGGGGCCGACCTGCTGGTGCTGCTGTCCGACATCGACGGCCTCTACACCGCCGACCCGCGCCGCGACCCGTCGGCCACCCACATCGAGCGGGTCACCGAGATCACCCCGGCCATCGCCGCCATGGCCGAGGGCGCCAACACCGCCACCGGGGTCGGCACCGGCGGCATGGCCACCAAGATCGCCGCCGCCCGCATCGCCCGGGCCGCCGGCTGCGCCACCCTGATCACCCTGGGCTCGCGGCCGCATCCGCTGAAGGCCATCGAGGACGGGGCGCTGGCCACGGTGATCGAGGCCGGGGCCTCGCCCGCCGCCGCCTACAAGGCCTGGATCGCCGGCTCCCTGGCCCCCCAGGGCTGGCTGACCGTCGACGCCGGCGCCGCCGCCGCCCTGCTGAAGGGCAAGAGCCTGCTGTCGGCCGGGGTCCGCGCCGTCGAGGGTCCGTTCGACAAGGGCGACGCCGTCCGGGTCCGCGACGAGGCCGGCCGCGAGGTGGCCCGGGGCCTGGTCCGCTACGACAGCGCCGACGCCCACAAGATCGCCGGCCTGCGCTCCGACGCCATCGAGGCCGAGCTGGGCTTCACCGAGGGCCCGATGATTCACGCCGACGACCTGGCGGTGGGCGCCTAGATGCGCCCAAACCTAACCCTCTCCCATGGGGAGAGGGAGGGGCCCGCCGCGCAGCGGTGGGAGGGTGAGGGGGTAAAACGTCGGACGGCGCGCCGGCAGGGCGCTTGCGAGAAAACGGTGAGGGCGTGATCCCTCACCCTCCCACGCCTTCAGCGTGGGCCCCTCCCTCTCCCGCTGGGAGAGGGTTAGAAGGTGTCCATCCACTCGAGACACGAGGCGCCCATGGCCACGGAACCAGCTCAGCTACGCGGCGAATGCTTCTGCCGCGCGGTGGCCTATACCGTTCCGGACGCCTTCGAGTACGCCCTGAACTGCCATTGCTCGGGCTGCCGGCGCGCCACGGGCTCGGCGTTCAAGCCCTTCGCGGGGATCGCCGCCGGCCAGCTCTCCGTCGTCCGCGGGCAGGACCGGATGATGCGATACGGCGACGAGGCGGGCCATGACGCCCACTGCGGCGTCTGCGGCTCGCTGCTCTACTCGCTGGTGCGCGACGGCGCCTATGTTCACGTCACCCTGGGCACGTTGAACGATACGCCGTCGATCAGGCCAGCCGCGCACATCTTCGTCGGCTCGAAAGCCCCGTGGCACACCCTATGCGACGGACTCCCCCAGTTCGCCGAACTGCCCCCGGACTAGGACGCGCGCCCTACCGTCCATACCCCGTCATGCTCATCGGGCGGTCCTTCGCCCCCGTCGCCCAGGTCTTGTTCGGCGTCGCGCTCATCGTGAACACCAGCTCGCCGCCGGCCCGGATCTCTTCGTCGCGGACGAAGCCGCGGGTCAGGGGTTTGCCGTTCAGGGTGATCACCCCGACATAGGGTCGCGCGTCCGACAGCCCCCGCGCCTTCACCGTGAAGCGCTTGCCGTTCGGCAGGTTCAGCACCGCCCGCTCCAGGAACGGCCGGCCGATCACGTATTCGTTCGAGCCCGGGGCGACCGGATAGAAGCCCAGGGCGGTGAACACCAGCCAGGCCGACATCTGGCCCAGGTCGTCATTGCCGGCCAGGCCGTCCGGGGTGGGCTTGTACTGGCTGCCGACGATCTGGGTCAGCCGCTCCTGGGTGCGCCAGGGCTGGCCGGCATAGGCGTACATGTAGGCCACGTGGTGGCTGGGCTCGTTGCCGTGGATGTACTGGCCGATCAGGCCGGCGATGTCCTCGGCGTGGGAATAGTCGAGCTTGGAATTGTCGAAGTCGAACATGGCGTCCAGCTTGCGGACGGTCGCCGCGTCGCCGCCCATCGCCCCCACCAGCCCGCCCAGGTCCTGCGGCGCGAACCACGAATATTGCCAGGCGTTGCCCTCGGTGTAGTCGCTGCCGTAGTTGATCGCCGTCGGGTCGAAGGGCGTGCGGAAGGTTCCGTCGCTCTTGCGGGCCCGCAGGAAGCCGGTCTTGACGTCGAAACTGTTGCGCCAATTGCCGGCCCGCTTCTCGAAGGTCGCGGCGACGTCGTCGCGGCCCATGGCCTTGGCCATGCGGGCGATGGTCCAGTCGTCATAGGCGTATTCGACGGTCTTGGAGGCGGCCTCCGGCTCCTTGTCGATCGGCACGTAGCCCAGGGCCATGTAGTCGCTTAAGCCCCCATAGGGGGCGTAGGTGGCGCTCTTGACCATGGCGTCCAGCGCCGCCTTGTCGTCGAAGCCCCGGATGCCCTTCAGGTAGGCGTCGGCGATCACCGGCACGGCGTGGTAGCCGATCATCGTCCAGGTCTCCTGGCCATGGAACTGCCAGACCGGCAGGATCCCGTAGGGACTCTCAGCTTGCGAGGCGATCAGCGAGTTGACGATGTCGCTGTTGCGCTTTTCCGGCTGGACCAGGGTCAGCAGCGGGTGCTCGGCGCGGAAGGTGTCCCACAGCGAGAAGGTCGAGTGGAAGGCGAAGGCCTTGCCCCCTGAAGTCTGAGCCATATGGACTTCGTTGTCGGGCCCGCGATAGCGGCCGTCGACGTCGGAGAACAGGCTGGGGGCCAGCAGGGTGTGGTAGAGCGCGGTGTAGACCGTCTTGCGCATCGGGGCCGGGGCGTCGATCTCGACCGCGCCCAGGGCCTGCTCCCAGGCGGTCTTCGAACGGGCCCGCAGGCCGTCGAAGTCGAAGCCCTTCTCGTCGCTGGCCAGGTTGAGGACGGCGTTGTCTTCGCTGACCGACGACAGCGCCACCTTGGCGACCAGCGGCCCGTCGATCACCCCGAAATCGAACACCCCGACCAGGGCCCGGCCCTCCATCTGGGCGCGGTCGAAGGCCGAGCGGCCCGGCTGGGCGAAGCCCTTGTAGGGGACGGCGTCTTCCTTGTTGTACAGCGCCTTGCCGACCATCGGCCGGTCGAAGCGGAGGGCGAAATACAGCTGGCGGCCGGGGGCCCAGCCGCGGGTCTCGCGCATGCCGGTGACCGTGCCGTCCTCGGCGACGCGGATCCGCGACCACGAGACCTTGCCCGGATAGTTGTAGATCGAGCTGCGCAGGTCGAGCAGCACCTGGGCCCGCGCGCCCTTGGCATAGGCGTAGCGGTGCATGCCGGTGCGCGGGCCGGCGGTCAGCTCGGCCCGCACCTGGCTGTCGGTCAGGGTCACGGCGTAGTAGCCGGGCTGGGCGACCTCGCCATCGTGGCTGAACCGCGAGCGGTAGCCCGAACCCGGCTTGTCGGCCTCGCCAGGTTCCAGTTTCGCCTCGCCGCTGACCGGGGCCAGCAGGATGTCGCCGAGGTCGGAATGGCCCGAGCCCGAGAAGTGGGTGTGCGAGAAGCCCAGGATGGTCGGGTCGTCGCGGCGATAGCCGGCGGCCCGGGCGTAGCTCTGCTTGAACGGCAGGATGTCGGTGTCGGGCGAAAGCTGCACCATGCCGAACGGGGCCACGGCCCCAGGGAAGGTGTGACCGTCGCCGCCCGTGCCGATGAACGGGTCGACGGCGTCGTAGGCCGTGGTCTGGGCGCTCTGGGCCAAGGCGGGAGAAACGGCCAGCGACGCGATCGCGGCCAGCACCAGTCCAAGACGCATGGGGTTCTCCTCCGACTTTGGCCGGGACCCTAGCGGGGGAAGGGGCCGGGCGTCATCCGATTTAGGAAGGTTGGTTTCGTAAAGTGCGGACGCTCTTGAACCCTCTCCCRYSGGGAGAGGGTTCAGGAAGGCCCGCCCAGCGGCGAGGCCGCGCCTCAAAACCTTGATGGCAAGCCTGCTCTGGCGTCTGGCCGTGTCAAGGACCGCCTCCGGCGGCCGCGTCGCGGCGGCGCGACGCGCCGTCCTTGACACGGCCAGACGCCAGAGCTCCGATCCACCAAGGCTTTAAGGCGTGGCCGCATCCGACGGGGCGGATGGGCACCTACAAGCCCATTGGATGAAATTGCCTATCGTTCCCGAAGAACGTATTGCCTATGGCCTCTTGCAGGCCTTCGACCCAAGGATGCTTGTGATATTCGACCTCAAGATGCTCGCCCCGTCGGAACGCATCATCGATTACCGGATAAATTTCGCGAAAGAAAATGAAGCGCTTCGAATAAACTTGAACAGTCCAGTTCACGCTAGCCACTTCTTCCGGCTTCAGATTGACAACGAAAGCCTGCGGGTAGCTCCGATAGCGATTTGGTCGGGTATATAAAATTGCTATGTTAGGCGTCAGGGGAATTAGGCAGCGTGGACTGTGTGGGCGATCGGCTGTCGAAAAACTATGCAAGAATCCATCGCCATAAATGAACTCGCTTTCGCCACTTAGCAGAACGGCAAACTTACCTCCCGCTCGAATTGCTTCGCTGAATACCTCTTGCGTCCTGCTCACGTTGGCGGCGATGAGATTCTTGTCGGCGGCAGGATCGACGAGCCCAAAGCGGCCTCGGTAGTATTCCGTCGTCAGTCGAATGCGATTTCGAAAATTTGGACTTCTGGAAATAAGAGAAGCCAAACATTCGGACAAAAGATCTTTTTGGTCGTTCTCCATGATGAATGGCGTGATGCGCTCGCACATAGGTGCGTCGCTTGCCTGAACGGGGGACGTAAGAGTCTCTAGCCAACTAATTATGCTTGGAAAAGCACTATCTGCTCGATCAAACGTATGCTCAAAGGACGAATTCCAGAATGGTGACCCTCCATCAAATACGATGCGGTTCGCATTCGTAACAACTCCAAAGCTTTTTGGCTGCGATGGAATAAGTATACCGTCGCACGTTACGCAATGAGCCATACCGGCTTCATCGGCCCATGATTTCGAGAGTGCTTCCGGCCACCAATGATGCCCTGCGCTCTTAAGGCTCTTGGCCATCTAGTCTCGCTCACCGTGACTTCGCCCGACGCATCAGCACACAACACTCGACTCGAACGTTAACACAGCCTCCCCAGCCCCGCTAACACCGCCCACCACCCTTTCCCCATTCCCCCCACGCCCCAAAGCGCCTAGGTAAGCCTCACTCTGAGCATATCCGGGATCGGATGAAGCGATGGACGACGCGGGCATGGGCTTGCAGGCGACGATGACGGCGATGGGGCAGGCGGCTCGGCAAGGGGCGCAGGCCCTGCGCGTGGCCACGCCAGACCAACGCACCGCCGCCCTCAAGGCCATGGCCGCCGCCATCCGCGCCGACGCCCCCGCCATCCTCGCCGCCAACGCCCGCGACCTTGAAAAGGCCGGGGCCGGCGGCCTGACCGCGCCGATGGTCGAGCGGCTGATGCTCAATGCCGAGCGCCTGGAAGGCGTCGCCGCCGGGGTCGAGGCGGTGGCCGCCATCCCCGACCCGATCGGCGTCGAGACCGCCCGCTGGACGCGGCCCAACGGCCTGGACATCGCCCGGGTCCGCACCCCGATCGGCGTGATCGCCATGATCTTCGAGAGCCGGCCCAACGTCACCGCCGACGCCGCAGCCCTGTGCGTGCGCTCGGGCAACGCGGTGATCCTGCGCGGCGGTTCGGAGTGCATCAACTCCAACCTCGCCATCCACGCGGCCATCGCCAAGGGGCTGAAGGCGGCGGGGATCTCGACCGACGCCGTGCAGATCGTCCGCACCCCGGACCGCGACGCGGTCGGCGCCATCCTGTCGGGCCTGGACCGCACGATCGACCTGATCATCCCTCGCGGCGGCAAGAGCCTGGTCGCGCGGGTCCAGGCCGAGGCGCGGGTCGCCGTCCTGGGCCACCTGGAAGGCCTCAACCACGTCTTCGTCCACGCCGCCGCCGACCCGAAGAAGGCCGTCGACATCGTGCTGAACGCCAAGATGCGGCGGGTGTCGGTCTGCGGCTCGGCCGAGACCCTGCTGGTCGACCGGGCCGGGGCCAAGGCCCTGCTGCCACCGATCGCCGACGCCCTGATCAAGGCCGGCTGCGAGCTGCGCGGCGACAGCCTGGCCCTGTCGATCGAGCCGACCATGAAGGCCGCCGTCGAGGCCGACTGGACGACCGAATACCTGGCCCCGATCATCTCGGTGGCCGTGGTCGACGGCGTCGAGGGCGCGGCCGCCCACATCGCCGCCTACGGCTCGGGCCACACCGACGCCATCCTCACCGAGGACGTGGCGGCGGCCGAGCGGTTCATCGCCCTGGTCGACAGCGCCATCGTGCTGGTCAACGCCTCGACCCAGTTCGCCGACGGCGGCGAATTCGGCTTCGGGGCCGAGATCGGCATCGCCACCGACAAACTCCATGCCCGCGGTCCGGTCGGGGCCGAGCAACTGACGACGTTCAAATATGTGGTTCGCGGGACCGGCCAGACTCGTCCCTGAAGCTGGCAGACCCGCCGCGCAACGCCTGGGCTTCCATCTGGAACCGGGCATGCGCGTGGGCCTGTTCGGCGGCAGCTTCAACCCGGCGCACGAGGGCCATGCCCACGTGGCCGAAACCGCCCTGCGCCGGCTGGAGCTGGACCGGGTGATCTGGCTGGTCTCGCCGCAGAACCCGTTGAAGTCGGCGCACGAGACCCGGCCCCTGGCCGAGCGCATGGCCGGGGCCCGGCGCTGGGCGCGCGGCGCGGGGATGATCGTCTCCGACGCCGAGACGCGCCTGGGCTCGCAATACACCATCGACACCCTGCGGGTGCTGCGGGCCCGCTATCCGGGCGTCAAGTTCGTCTGGGTGATGGGGGCCGACAGCCTGGCCAGCTTCCACCGCTGGCGCGGCTGGACCCAGATCATGCGCGAGGTCCCCGTGGCGGTGATCTCGCGGCCGTGGGCGGCGCTGAAGGCCCGCACCTCGCCGGCCGCCCGCCGCTTCGCCTACGCCCGCTGGCCGGCCAGCGCCGCCGCCATCCTGGCCGACGCCACGGCGCCGGCCTGGGTCTACCTGACCGGCCCGCTGAACTTCGCCTCGTCGACGGCCCTGCGGGGGCGGCAGACGAAGGGGTGAGCTAGGACGGCGCGTGCGTGTCCGAGGCGGGATAAGTCTCGATGATCAGCCGGGCCGCCTCGACGATCTCGTCCCACGGCGCGCCTTCCGCCTCGTCGACCTCGTTGCTGGCGCCCAGCAGCGCCGTCTCGGCGCCGTGCCCCGGCCATCTGGCCGGCCCGCTGGCGGCGATCGCCTCAAGCCGGGCCCGGCAGGCCATCCGCTCGACCGTGCTCGCCGCGATCACGCGATCGATCTCCGCCAGGTCCGCGCCGGGCTGCTTTCGCGCGCCGATCAGCAGGACCAGCATCACGGCCAACTGCAGGTACTTCCTCCGCAGGCTGCGCCACACGATATGGATCTCGCCCTGCCTCGCCGACGGCCCCTCAGGAACGCCCCCGCGCAGCTTGCGATGAAAGCGCCATTCCTCCAGTCCGAGACCATCGTAGCCGTCCTTCGCGGCGAGGCTTTCGGACCAAGCGTCCATGGCGTTCGACATGTCGTTTCCCCTCGTGACCAGCCAGGAGGTTAGATGCGGATCGACCGCCCGCAAAGGGGTTGGGTCGGGTCCGGATCCCGACCGAATCCGCCGCGACCACGTTCCCCCTCATCATTTCGACTCATCCATGCTATGGGAGCTATTGCGCGAACCCATCAAGGAGCATTTCCGCTGCGTAGCGACCCCGCGCCAAGTGCGCACGAGGGGACGGCTTCCCCCGTCACCTCTTCCGACCAGGGCACCGCCCTGGACACAAGCATCAAGGCGCTGGAGCGTCTGATCCTCACTCGCCTGGACGACGATAAGGCCCAGGACGTGGTCTACATCGACCTGAAGGACAAGAGTTCGGTGGCCGACAGCCTGATCGTGGCGTCGGGCCGTTCGCACCGTCACGTCGGGGCCCTGGCCGACCACATCATCCGCGCGCTCAAGGAGCAGGGCTTCGGCAAGGCGCGGGTCGAGGGCCTGCCGCACTGCGACTGGGTGCTGATCGACGCCGGCGACGTGGTGGTCCACCTGTTCCGTCCGGAAGTCCGCTCGTTCTACAACATCGAGAAGATCTGGGCCGTCGACGCGCCGCACCGGATGGCGTCGAACTAAGGGCCTGGCGAGAGAGCGGCCGTTCGACCGCGAGGGGAGCCGACCCATGAGCGACGAACGCCCGCCTCTCCAGGTCTCATGCTCATTCTGTCGGCGGGAATCCGCCGAGGTGACAAGGATGGTCGTCTCGCATGACGTGGCCATCTGCGACGAGTGCATCGGCATTTGCCTGGGAACTCTGGCGGCGGACCCCGACCTCTTCGAGGCGACGATCGAGCAGGCTAGAGCCTTCGCGGTCGCCGTCGATCAAGCCGACACTTCAGAACCGGCCCTATAGTCCTCCGCCCGCCATCGGCGGGTCGCGCCGAAGGTTGGAATGAAGATCACCCTACTCACCGTCGGAAAGCTCGGCCGCATGGTCGAGGCGCGGCTGGCCGTGGACTATGCGTCCCGGGCCACGGCGTCCGGCCGCGCCCTGGCGCTGGGTCCGGTGGAGATCGTCGAGGTCGAGGCCCGCAAGCCGGGCAAGGCCGCCGAGGCCGAGGTGCTGCGTCCGCACCTGGAGGGCGCCCACGTCATCGCCTGCGACGAGCACGGCAAGGTGCGCCCCAGCCGCGCCTTCGCCGAGCATGTCGGCCGGCTGCGCGACGACGGGACCCGGCGGGTGGTGTTCCTGATCGGCGGGGCCGACGGGCTGGACCCGTCGATCCTGGCCGCGGCCCACGAGACCATGGCCTTCGGGCCCCAGACCTGGCCGCACGCCCTGGCCCGGGCCATGCTGGCCGAGCAGGTCTATCGCGCCGTCACCATCCTGGCGGGCTCGCCCTATCATCGGGACTGACCTTTTTAACCCGCTCATCCCGGCGAACGCCGGGACCCAGATCCTATGGCGGTGTGGATGATTGGAAGAGCTCGGAGCTCAAGGCCCCACTTCCCCGCTATTCCATCTGGGTCCCGGCATTCGCCGGGATGAGCGGAGTTGGAGTGGCTGCGAGAACCGGTTGTCGCCGCAACCCAATGCGGGCATTCATCCTCTCATGTCGCGCCGCGTCACGCTGATCACCGCCGGCCTCCTGGCCGCCCTGCTGGGCGCCGGCGGCCTCGTCGCGGCCCAGGTCGGCCAGCGGGGCCCCATCAGCCAACGCGCCAAGGACCAGCAGGCCGCCGCCGACACCCGCCGCGAGATCGCCGACCTGCGCGGCGAACTGGACGCCCTGGGCCAGAAGCGCCTGGTGGCCGGCGACGACGTCGCCGCCAAGCGCGCCCGGCTCGAGGCCCTGCACCAGCGCGAATCGGCCCTGGTCGGCGAGCTGGGCCGCGATCGCGGCCAGCTGTCGCGGCTGCTGTCCGCCCTGCAGCTGTTCCGCCGCGACCCGCCGCCCGCCCTGCTGGTCAGCCCCGGCGACGCCCGCGACGCGGTGCGGGCCGCCATCCTGATCCGCGCCATGACCCCCGAACTGCAGGCCCGGGCCGACGGCTACGCCCGCCAGGCCCGGGCCGTCTCGGCCCTGCGCCGCGAGGCCGCCGCCGCCTCGGAGGAGCTGTTCACCGCCGAGAGCCTGGTCGCCGACCGCAAGGGCGAGCTGGAGCGGATGATCGTCGAAAAGACCCAGCTGGAGCGCGCCTACGCTCAAGAGGCGATGACTGGAGACCAGGAGCAGCGCACCCTGGGTGCCCTGACCGACAGCCTGGCGCCCAGACCAGTCACCGGGCCCTTGACGCTGCGATCCCCTACCCCCGGCCCCTTCAACCATCGGTTCGGCGAGGTCATGCCGGCCGGCGGGCGGGCGTCCGGGGTGTCGATCCGCACGGAAAAGGGTCATGCCATCGCCAGTCCCGCCGCCGCGACGGTCGAATACGCCGGACCGCTCAATGGTTGGGGTGTGGTCTTGATCCTGCGCGCCCAGGGCGCCTACCATCTGATCCTGGCGGGAATGGACCAGGTTTCCGTCGCCCCCGGACAATCTGTCGCAGCCGGCGCGACGGTTGGCCGGATGGCGGAGCATGGTTCTTCCGCGCCAGAACTCTATTTTGAGGTCCGCGAGGACGGCGCTTCCGTCGATCCCGAGCGTTGGCTCAAGCAGGGGTCGCGATAAACGGCTTTTTCAGCGATGATGGCCGTCAAATGAACAAGGGTCCGCCACAGTTAGGCGGGCAGATAAGTTTTAACGCGGCGCGGGAGCGTCGTCAGGGAGCCTTCCAGGCCACATGCGCAAGTACCTGCTCATCGGTGTTTCGGCCTTCGTCCTCGGCGCGGGGACCATGGCCTATGTCAGCCCCATCGCCCAGGCGACCAGCTCGACCAAGACCCAGACCTACAAGATGCTCGAACTGTTCGGCGACGTGCTGCAGACGGTCGACACCCAGTACGTCTCCGAGGTCGACAACAAGAAGCTGATCGAGGCGGCCCTGGACGGCATGCTGACCAGCCTGGACCCGCATTCCGGCTACCTGTCGCCCGACAGCTTCGAGGACATGCAGGACACCACCCGCGGCGAGTACGGCGGCCTGGGCATCGAGGTGACCAGCGAGGACGGCGTGGTCAAGGTGATCTCGCCGATGGACGGCACCCCCGCCTCGCGGGCCGGCATCCAGGCCGGCGACTACATCACCGCGGTCAACGGCCAGTCGGTGCTGGGCCTGACGGTCAACGAGGCGGTCAAGCAGATGCGCGGCGCGGCCGGCGAGGCGGTCACCCTGACCATCGCCCGCGACAAGACCGACCCCTACGACGTCAAGCTGATCCGCGAGGTGATCAAGCCCAAGGCCGCCATCGCCCGCATGGAGGGCGACTACGGCTATGTCCGCCTGCCCGGCTTCAACGAAAAGGCCACCGACGCCCTGACCACGGCGATCACCGACCTGCGGACCAAGAACCCGCAGATGAAGGGCCTGATCTTCGACCTGCGCAACAATCCCGGCGGCCTGCTCGACCAGGCCGTGGGCGTCTCGGACGTGTTCCTGGACGGCGGCGAGGTGGTCAGCCAGCGCGGCCGCGACCCGCGCGACATCCAGCGCTACAACGCCAAGTCGGGCGACCTGCTGAACGGCCTGCCGGTGGTGGTGCTGATCAACCAGGGCTCGGCCTCGGCCGCTGAAATCGTCGCCGGCGCCCTGCAGGACCGCCACCGCGCCGAGCTGGTGGGCATCACCAGCTTCGGCAAGGGTTCGGTGCAGACCGTGATCCCGCTGCGCGGCGGGGCCGACGGGGCCCTGAAGCTGACCACGGCCCGTTACTTCACGCCGTCGGGCCGCTCGATCCAGAAGACCGGCATCGAGCCCGATCTGGAAGTGGCCCAGACCAAGGACCAGGCCCAGGACATCGCCAACCGCGTGTGGTTCAGCGAGGCCAGCTTCAAGAACGCGCTCAACGCCGACGAGGGCAAGACCCGCAAGGGCGTCCATACCCCGGCCGAGGCCCCGCCCACCGGCTTCGACGAGAAGAAGGGCGACTTCCAGCTGGACCGCGCCATCGCGGTGCTGAAGGCCGGCTCGGTCGAGGCGGTGCCGAAACTGCCCAAGCCGCAGGCCAAGATCGCCGAGGTCACGGCCAAGGCCGCCGCGGCGGCCGGCAAGGCGCCCGTCGAGAAGAAGTAGGCCGCCCAGCACTGCCCATCCGGTGCGGCGGACGTGCGCGGCTTGGCCGCGCGCGCGCCGCATGTAAACTTCTCCGCCGGATGGGGAGGCCTGGACATGACTGACGCCGAGCCGCCTGACCGGGACGCCGCGCGCCCCGGAGCTGGCCCCGAACCCGCGAACGCACCGCCCAGCTGGGTCAACCGCTTCGGCGGCAAGCTGGTGCTGGTGTTGCTGGACAACAAGTACACGCCGTCGATCAAGATGGGGCGCAGTCTCTGGGGCCTCTACGATCCCCTCAGCTATCGCCCGAGCGACGCCGAGGACACGATCACGGTCCCGCGGGGGTTCGTCACCGATCTCGCCTCCATTCCCCGCTGGGGCTGGATCGTGCTGCCGCCGGACGGACCCTGGGTGAAGGGCGCGGTGATTCACGACTTCCTGTACGCGACGCGGGGCGCGGGGATCTGGAAAAACCATCCGTCGGGCAATACGCGAGCCGCGCCCTACACCCGCCGCGAGGCCGATTGGATCCTGCGCGACGCCCTGCGCAACCGCGGCGTCAATATGCTCCGCCGCAATATCATCTGGCTCGCCGTGCGAATCGGCGGCGGCGGCGGATGGGGCAAGGACGACTCGCGACAGAAACACGCGACCGAGGCCGACGAGGCTTTCATTCTGGAGTGAGACGGGCTTGCCCGCGCGTTCCGTCGCACCCCTCATTAACCATATATTCGAAGCTTGCCGCCTAGCGTCCGACCATGGCCGTGTCGTTCTCCCGCAAGCCCGCCTATAGCGCCGCCGCGCCCGCACTGGGCCGCGGGGATGTCGGCGACCTGCGCGCCCGCGTGCTGGCGGCGGCGGCCAATCCCTATGTCGGGGCCAGCGCCGCGGCCCTGCTGTTCCTGCTCAGCCTGAGCGCCCTGATCCTGCTGACCGGTGACCCCAACAAGGGCTCGCCCCTGGTGCGGGTCGAACTGACCAAGATCGGCGCCACCCGCAACGCCCCCGACGGCTGGCTGCAGGCCCTGACCGACGAGGCCGACCGCGAGGCTCCGCTGACGCCCGGCGCGCTGGATCTGTCGGCCCAGCCGTTCGCTGGCCCCGTGGACGAGGCCGCCCTCGCCCTGCCCGGCGAGATCGCCGCCCCGCCGCCGGTCGCCCAGGTCGGCGGCCCGCTGCCCCAGGCGCCGATCGCCGGCCTCTATGCTCCAGGCCCCGGCGGCGGCCCGCTGCCGGTGATCGCTCCCGACGGCCGCAACGCCGCCCAGGCCTATGCCCGGCCGTTCACCGCCGACGGCCGTCCGCGCGTCGCCCTGGTGATCGGCGGCCTGGGCCTGAATCCCCAGACCACCCGCGCCGCCATCGAGACCCTGCCGCCCGAGATCACCCTGTCGTTCGCGCCCTATGCCGAGGGCCTGCAAGGCTGGATCGACCTGGCGCGCGCCAACGGCCACGAGGTGCTGCTCGAGGCCCCGATGGAGCCGGTCGACTATCCGGCCAACGACCCGGGCCCCTACACCTTGATCACCGCCAACCGGCCGGAAGACACCGTGCGCAAGCTGGAATGGCTGATGTCGCGCGCCACCGGCTATTTCGGCCTGACCAACTATCTGGGCTCGCGCTTCGTCACCAACGACGTGGCCATGAACACCTTCACCATGGCGCTGAAGTCGCGGGGGCTGGCCTTCATCGACGACGGCCAGGCGTCCTTGCGCGGCGGTCCGATCCCCCGCGCCTCGGCCGACCGGATCATCGACGACGAACTGTCGGCCGGCGCGATCGACGGCCAGCTGAAGATGCTGGAGGCCGGCGCCGCCGGGCGCGGCCAGGCCCTGGGCTCGGGCTTCGCCTATCCGGTGACCATCAGCCAGGTACGGACCTGGGCCGCGGGCCTGTCGGCCAGGGGCTTGCAGTTGGCGCCCGCCTCGTCCATGGCCAGGCGATGAGCGCCAGCCCAACCTCCCCACACACTCAAGACAGCCACCCCCGTTACCGCCCCAATGTCGGCGTCGTGCTGTTCCACCCGGACGGCCGCGTCTGGCTGGGCAAGCGCCATCGGCAGCCCCCGCCCTACAACTGGCAGTTCCCGCAGGGCGGGGTCGACGAGGGCGAAGAACTGCTCGACGCGGCCCGCCGCGAGCTGGCCGAAGAGACCGGCGTCACCTCGGTTGCGTATCTGGACCGCACCCCGGGCTGGCTGATCTACGACTTCCCCGCCGACTTCGCGGGGTCCAAGAAGGCGCGCGGGTTCAAGGGCCAGAAGCAGGTTTGGTTCGCGTTCCGCTTCACCGGCGACGAGTCCGAGATCGATCTGGAGGCCCATGGCGAGGTCGAGTTCGACGCCTGGAAATGGGCGCCGCTCGACGGGACGCCCGAATTGATCGTACCCTTCAAACGCGCGGTGTACGAACAGGTCGTCTCCGCGTTCGGTGGGTACGCGCGCGGCGGGTAGAAACCATGCCGCGGCTAGAGGGCAGGCGGCATGAGCAAGACCATTCTGATGATCCACGGCTTCGGCGCCGCGGGCGATAGCTGGAAGCCCGTGGCGGCCAGCTTCACGGCCGCCGGCTACGCGGTCGAGACCCCGACCATCCATGCCTCCCTGCGCACCGTGGGCCCGCCTCCGGCCGGCCTGGCCGGCAAGAGCCTGTCCGACTATGTCGCCGAGATGAGCGACCTGGCCCAGTCGATCGCCAAGCGCGACGGCGCCAAGCCGGTGGTGTTCGGCCACTCGATGGGCGGGCTGATCGCCCAGAAGCTGGCCGAGGCCGGCCTGGCCTCGGGCATCGTGCTGTTCGCGCCCGCCTCGCCGGCCGACGCGCGCGGCAAGCCCAAGCTCTCGCCGGTGTTCACCTTCCTCAACATCGCCACCACCGCCAAGCCGGAGACCAAGGCGGTGAAGATCTGGAAGACCGGCTTCAAGTGGGGCGTGCTCAACCAGACCCCCGCCGCGCGCCATGACGCGATCTTCGCCACCACGGTGCATGATTCCGGCCGAGCCCTGTCGGACCTGGCCTATCCCGACCGCGACCCCGACAAGACGGTCCATGTCGACGCCGCCAAGGTCACCGTGCCGGTGCTGGTCCTGGCCGGGGCCCGCGACCGCACCACGCCGATCGAGGACGTCCGGCTGGTCGGCAAGAAATACGCCGGGGCCGAGTTCCGGGAATATCCCAACAACGCCCACTGGCTGATCGACGAACCCGGCAGCACCGAGATCCTGGCCGAGGTGAAGACCTGGCTGGACGCCAAGGGCCTGGGCGCCCAAGCGCCGGTGGTCAAGCCGCCGGTGGTCAAGGCCGTCCCGGCCGACAAGCCCGCCGCGACGCCCGTAGCCGCCAAGCCGGCGGTCCCCGTGGCCCCGGTCGCCGCGCCTGCCGCCGTTCCCGCCGCGAAGCCCGCCGCCAAGGCCAAGGCGGCGCCCAAGCCTAAGCCCGCGCCCGTGAAGGTCGCCCCGGCTCCAACCCCGGCCCCCGCGGCCGAGGCCAAGACCCCGACCAAGGCCGCTCTGACCGCCCAGGCGCCTGCGGCCGCCAAGCCGCCGGCCAAGGCGATCGCGAAGGCCGCGCCCGCGCCAAAGGCCAAGGCTCCCGCCAAGGCCGCGACGCCGGCCCCGGCGCCAGTGAAGGCTCCAGCGAAGGCCAAGCCGGCTCCTGCCGCCAAGGCCCCGCCCAAGGCAGCGACGCCAAAGGTCGCGAAGGCCGCCCCGGCCGCCGTGGCCAAGCCCAAGGTGGTCGCCAAGGCCAAGCCCGTCGCCAAGCCGGCGGCCGTGAAGGCCCCGGCCAAGGCCGTCGCGGCCAAACCGGCGGCTGTCGCCAAGCCGAAGGCCGCGCCAGCCGCCAAGGCCAAACCCGCCGCGATCGCCAAGCCTGTCGTCGCCAAGGCGCCGGCCGCCGCCAAAGCCCCCGCCAAGACCGCCGCGACGAAGTCGGCCGCCAAATCTTCACCCGCGCCCAAGAAGAGCGTGTAGGCTGGCGGCGCGGCGTCCTGGCCGAGTCAGTGAGTGAGTGAGGCCTGCGTGGCGACTCCGGTGATCATGGTGCATGGCGCCTTCTGCGGCGGCTGGACCTTCGACGCCTTTCGGCGGCCCTTCGAGGCCGCTGGCCACGACGTTCAGACCCCCAACCTGATCGGCCACGGCGACGGGGCCCTGGTGGCCGGCCGCTCGATGGTCGATTACGCCAAGCAGATCGCCGCGCTGTGCGAGGCCTGTGACGAGCCGCCGATCCTGATCGGCCACTCGATGGGCGGGTTGGTGGCCCAGATGGCGGCGGCCCGCGCCCCGGTTTCGCGGTTGATCCTGCTGGCCCCTTCGCCGCCCTGGGGCGTCAGCGGCTCGAGCCTGGAGGAAGCCGCCTCGGCGGTCAGCCTCTACGCTCTGGGCCCCTACTGGCTGCAGGCCGTCGCCCCCGACTACGGGGTGGTGGAGAGCTACACCCTGGACCGCCTGCCGCGTGACGAACGCAAGGCCCTCTACGCCCAGATGACCGCCGAAAGCGGCCGGGCGCTGTGGGAGACGCTGAACTGGTGGCTGGACCCGTTCATGACCACCGGCGCCGGTCCGACCGGCGTGCCGACCCTGGCGCTGGCCGGCGGCAAGGACATCATCCATCCGCCCGCCACCGTCCGCCAGACCGCCGCGCGCCTGGGCGGATCCTGCCAGGTGTTCCCGCAGATGAGCCATTGGCTGCCGGGCGAACCGGGCTGGGAAGCGGTCGCCGAGGCCTGCCTGGACTTCATCGCCCAAGAGAACCGCGCGGCCGCCTGAGCGCGGGCGCTTCCGACGGGTCCCGGATCTTCGCGCCACGCTTGTCCGGGATGACAAGATCATCCTTGCATCGAACACATGTGCGATCGCGCCACAATTTGTGCGCGGATCGAATGTGGCCGCTTCACGGCCAATTTCCGGCATATACGCGACCTACCGATCAATTTTAGACAGTATTCGACCTCATATCGCTCAAAAATTAACCTTGATGTCACTGTACAAATAAAGGTTATCGCGTTGCGGAACCTTGGACGATGGGAGGTGTTTCGGCGCTGAAGGGATTTCCATGCGCGCCAATACCACTTCACCACAACAACTCGGGGTCGAAGCGCGCTCATTCCGCGACGTGACCGATAGCGGCGACTGGGCTCCGCCCGCCGCGCCGCTCGACATGCCCGACCAGCCGCTGCACCGCGACGCCGAGCCCCGGCGCTTCGCCCGCCTGCCTGGCCTGGGCCGGCGGCGCGCGGCGCTGGCGGCGTTCTGCGCGCTCAGCACCGGCCTGGCCGTCCTGGCCGTGGCCTCGGCCATGGCCGAGGACGGACTGGTTCCGCTGGAGATCGCCCATGTCGGCCTGATCCTGGTGCTGTTCGGCTGGATGGCCTTTTCCTTCGCCGCCAACCTGGGTGGCCTATGGCTGTCCGGCCAGAGCCAGACCTGGGAGCGGACGGTCGCCCACGGCCCCCTGCCCCGCCTGCACACCCGCACGGCCCTGCTGGCCCCGATCTACCACGAGGACTGCGGCCCGTTCTTCGCCCGGCTGGCGGCGATGCGGACCGGGCTGCACGCCCTGGGTCTGACGCCGTTCTTCGACATCGTCGTGCTCAGCGACAGCCGCCACGCGCCGGTGCTGGACGCCGAACGCCGGGGTTTCGCCGCCTTCCGGCGCGGCGAGGTCGGGCCGCGGACCTATTACCGCCACCGCCCCGAGAACATCGACCGCAAGGCCGGCAACATCGCCGACTGGGTCCGGGCCCACGGCGGGGCCTATGACCACATGGTGGTGCTGGACGCCGACAGCCTGATGGACGGCGAGACCCTGTGGCGGCTGGCGGCCGCCATGCAGCGCGACCCGTCCCTGGGCCTGATCCAGACCGCCCCGACGATCATCGGCCGCCGCACGCTGTTTGGACGGCTGGAGCAGTTCGCCAACACCCTGTATGGCCCGCTGGCCGCCTGGGGCGTGGCCTGGTGGAGCGGGGCCGACGGCAACTATTGGGGCCACAACGCCATCCTGCGGGTCGAGGCGTTCGCGCAGTCCGGCGGACTGCCGCACCTCAAAGGAAAAAAGCCCTTCGGCGGCCACATCATGAGCCACGACTTCGTCGAGGCCGCCTTCCTGCGGCGGGCCGGCTGGGGCGTACGGCTGGCCCCCGCGCTGGGTGGCAGTTTCGAGGAAAGCCCGCCGACCTTGATCGACCATCTGGTTCGCGACCGCCGCTGGTGCCAGGGCAACCTGCAGCACCTGGGCGTCGTGGGCGCCAGGGGGCTGCACCCGGTCAGCCGCCTGCACCTGGCGCGCGGCGTGCTGTCCTACGCCCTCGCCCCGCTGTGGATCGCCCTGGTGGTCACCGGGGCGCTGCTGTCGGCTCCGAACCCGGACGGCGGCGGCTATCCGCTGGCCGGCGCCGCGGTGCTGGCCATCAGCCTGGCCTTCGTGCTGCTGCCCAAGCTGCTGTCCTACGTCATGATGCTGCGCCAGGGGCGGGCCCGGGCGTTCGGCGGGGCGGGGCGGGCCCTGGCCAGCGTCGGGCTGGAGACCCTGGCCTCGACCCTGACCGCGCCGGTGATCATGGCCGCCCACAGCCGCGCCCTGCTGGCGGTGATCCTGGGCCGGGATTCCGGATGGGCGGCCCAGCAACGGGACGAAGGTCGGATGAGCGGTCGCACCGCCCTGGTGTTCCACGGGCCCGAGATGCTGGTCGGCGTGGCCCTGGCGACGCTGGGCCCGGTCCTGGGCGCGGGCCTGTCGCCGTGGCTGGCGGTGGCGGCGACCAGCCTGGTCGCCGCCCCGTTCCTGGCCTGGTGGACGGCCAGCATCTCGCGCGGCCTGCGCCTGCGGGACGTCGGCCTGCTGCTGACGCCCGGCGAGACCACCGGAGCGGGCTCGCCTCAGTGGGCGGCCGGGGTGAACAGCTTCAGGCCCAATATGCCCGAGACGATCAGCGCCAGGCAGACCAGCCGTGCCGCCGTGGCCGGCTCCTTGAACACCAGGATGCCGACGATGGCCGTGCCCACGGCCCCGATCCCGGTCCAGACCGCGTAGGCGGTGCCCAGCGGCAGGGTTTTGATCGCCCAGCCCAGCAGCGCCATGCTCGCGACCAGGCTGACGCCCGTCAGTAGCGTGGGGACGGGGCGGGTGAAGCCCTCGGTGTATTTGAGACCCACGGCCCAGCCGATTTCGAAAAGGCCGGCGACGGTGAGGATGATCCAGGCCATGACCTGCTCCCTGAAGCCAAAGCGTTTTCGAGCGAGGTGGATACCGGCTCGCGTGAAGAAAACGCGTCTAGCAAGGTTAGCGGGGTCGTCCCCGGAAACACGAAAAGGCGCGGGGTCGTCCCCGCGCCTTCCCTAGATAGCGTCCATGAACCGGAGGGCAAGCCTCCGGCCCGGCTTTAGCGGCTGGTGGTGCTGTAGAGCACCCGCGCCTGCTCGTAGTTCTTGCCGACCGAGGTGTCGTCCAGCTTCTTCAGGCGCATGTAGACCAGGCCCGCGTGGCCGTCGGCCCAGGCGTCGTCCCACGAGACGGTGAAGCGCTTGAAGTCGCTGGCGATGGTCTGGTCGTTGCGGATCAGGCGCAGCTGCGGCTTGTTTTCCCAGCTCGCCCAGTCGTGCAGGGCGCTGGCCAGGGCCTGGGCCTGCTCGACGGTCTGGCCGTACTGGATGGTGACGGTGCAGACGTTCTTGTTGGAGCCGGGGTTGTCGATGGCGATCGAGTAGGGCTTGCCGATATCCAGCACCCACTGCTCTTTCTTCTTCTTCATGCCCGCGCCCTTGGCCAGGGCGGGGAAGTCGCCGCCGACCACGGCCGGCTTGCAGACCTTGTCCAGCACGCTCAGCAGCTGCAGCGAGATCGGGTCGGTCGTCGGCGGCGGACGGACGGGCTCGACATAGGCCGGCTCCGTGCCGGCGGGCGGCGCGGCCACCGGGGGCGCGGCCTGGTCGGCGGGCGCGCCGCCGATCGGAGCCGGGGCCGGAGCCGGAGTTTGCATCGGCGCGGCGGTCGGAGCCGGAGCGGCCGTCGGGGCCGGAGCCGGAGCGGTCTGCTCCTGGGCGACGGCGGTGGAGACCGCGCCGAGAGCGATCAAGGTGGCGAGCGCAAAGCGCATGGTCGAGATATCCCCACTAGGCAAGAGGTCGGCATTAAAACCGACGGGCGGTCCCTCGCAACCCCTATGGTAGCCGAATAAGGCGGAGATTGGGTCACAGGTGTAATTTTCTGGTCGTACAGGTGCGGCGTGACGCCTCAGGGGCGAAAACCGGGCGGTCAGGGCTTGCTGGTGCTCAGCAGGAAGTTGGCCGCGTTCGGGAAGTTGGCGACCACGACATACATCTTCAGCCCGGGATAGCCGGGCGAGACATAGGTCCCCTTCTGGATCAGCTGGCTGTCCTCGGCGGTCTTCACGAAGCCCGAGCCGACCGCGATGCCGGCATGGATCATGATATTGCGCAACAGGGTGGCGAAGGCGGCGGGATCGGTGGTGGCCGGTTGGGCCCCGTCGTAATAGCCGACCTGGCAGAAGCCGTCCTGCGGCGCCTGGGCCAGGTAGAACCGGGCGGTGGCGGGCGAAACCCAGACCTTGGTGGCCGGCCCCGACCACATCGCCTTGATCGAGGCCGGGGCCGGCTTCCAGCCCAGCTTGGCGGCGGCGACACCCACCGCCGCGGCGTTGGTCCCGGCGGGCAGGCAGACCTGCTTGAAGACATCGACCACCTCCTGCCGGTAGGTCGGAACGGCCTGGGCCGCGCTGGCGGCGAGCAGGGCCGCGGTGGTGAGGATGGTGGCTGGAATCCGCATCGCAATTCCCCGGCGCCCGAGCGGCGTGGGCGGAGGTTAGGCCCGATCCGGGAAATAGAGAACGACGTTATCCAATAAGGACGACGACCCGCGCGCCGGACATTCAAGCCGAGCGCGGCGATGGTCGGTTCCTGATCCTCCGCGGCCGGGCCGAGCGTCCGCCTTCGCGCGGGTCCGATGTCGGCTTGGGGCGCATCCCCATCCGGCGGCCAAACCTGAATTCGCCACCGTGAAAAATCGCCGCCGCGCTACGGCTGATCTGTATCTGGGGACAAACAAATCGAGATCAAGAATTGCCGCCCGGCTCTTTGTGCGCAGATTAAGGATCCTTAGCGAGCGAAGGGCCGCGGTTTCGAACCCGGTTCCGCAGATGCCGGGGTGATGGGTATGGCGAATCTCGATGGCCCGGACGTGGGCGCTCGCACCCGCGATGAGCATGCCGTGATCATCGCGGGTGGGGGCCCCACGGGGTTGATGCTCGCCGGCGAATTGGCGCTGGCGGGCGTCGACGTCGCCATTGTCGAGAAGCGCCCCAGCCAGGACCTCGCCGGTTCACGCGCGGGCGGTCTGCATGCTCGCACCATCGAGATCCTCGATCAGCGCGGGATCGCCGATCGGTTCCTCGCGGAAGGACAGAAGGCGCAGGCCACCGGCTTCGCCGGGGTCCATTTCGATCTCGGCGATTTCCCCACCCGCCACCCCTACAGTCTCGGGCTGCGGCAGAACCACATCGAACGCATCCTCGCCGGCTGGATCGACGAGCTCAAGGCGCCGATCTATCGCGGCGTTGAAGTGACGGGTTTCGCCCAGGACGACACCGGGGTGGATGTCGAACTGAGCGACGGCCGCTCGCTGCGGGCGCGATACCTGGTCGGGTGCGACGGCGGACGCAGCCGGGTGCGCAAGGCCGCCGGCATCGCGTTCCCGGGATCGGATCCCACCACCAGCAACCTGATCGCCGTGGCCGAGCTGGCCGAGACGCCGCCCGAATGGGGCGTCCGCCGCGACGCGCTCGGCACGCATGCCCTCGGCCGGGTGGAGTACGAGATCCGCGACGGCGAGATCGTCTACGCGGATCACGGGCCCGTCGGCGTCCTCGTGACCGAACAGCAGGTCGGGCAGACCAGCGAACCCACCCTCGGCGACCTCAGCGCGGCGCTCATCGCCGTCTACGGGACCGACTACGGGATCCACTCCCCCACCTCGATCTCCCGGTTCACCGACGCCGCGCGGCAGGCGGCTTCGTACCGCCAGGGACGCGTGCTGATCGCGGGTGACGCCGCGCATGTGCATCCCCCCGACGGCGGCCAGGGTCTCCAGACCGGCGTGCAGGATGCGGTGAACCTGGGATGGAAGCTGGCGCAGGTGATCAAGGGCGTGTCGCCGGACAGCCTCCTCGACAGCTACCAGGCCGAGCGCCACCCGATCGGAGCCCGCGTATTGCGCAACACGATGGCGTCGATCGTTCTTCGCCGCGAAGACCAACGGACCAAGGCGCTGCGCGACATTCTCGCCGAGCTCCTCGGCATGGACGAGCCGCGCCGACGGTTCGCCGCGATGCAGGCCGGCCTGGATATCCACTACGATCTCGGCGAGGGGCGCCCGCTGCTCGGACGCCGCATGCCCGATCTCGAACTGGTCACCGAAGACGGGCCGCTGCGAGTCTTCACCCTGCTCCATGACGCTCGGCCGGTGCTGCTCAACCTCGGCGAGGCCGCCGGCCTCGACATCACGCCGTGGACGGATCGGGTCCGGCGAATCGACGCCAGATACGAGGGCGTGTGGGACCTTCCGGCGCTGGGCCCGGTCGCCGCGCCCACGGCGGTGCTAATTCGGCCCGATGGACATGTGGCATGGGTGGGGGAAGGCGACCGGTCGGGACTGGCGGAGGCGCTAGGCCGCTGGTTCGGCCCGCCGACCTTGTCATAGGCCGGCATGGAGCATTTTCGAGCGAAGCGGATACTCATAAATTCCATCATTCCCCGCCTTATGCGGGGGACCCAAGCAGCATCGGATATCGCGTCAGGCTCGGCTTGGGTCCCCCGAACAGGTCGGGGGATGACGGATGTGGGTGCGCACGGAGCGACGCAAAACGGCCCGGACGCTTCCACGCCCGGGCCGTCATGTGTCTTCGACGCCCGAAGGCGACCGTGATGGCTTACGCCGCCTCGACCGCGTGTTCGGCCAGGATGGTGAAACCGTCCGGACCCACGTCGGCGAAACCGCCCTGGATGTCGAACAGGCGCACGCTGGAGCCGTCGCGGACCGTGACCCGGCCTTCGCGCAGGGTGGTCATGAACGGGGCGTGGTTCGGCAGGACGCCGAAGTCGCCTTCCGCGCCCGGGGCGTCGACCTGGTCGACGTCGGCCGAGAACAGTTCGCGCTCGGGCGCGACGAGGGAGAAGTGCAGCTTGGCCATTATTCCACGATCTCGACTTCGCCCAAGGCGGCTTCGATGTCTTCGTCCGTCTGGATCTCGGTCCCGCAGAACGGGCAGAAGCGGATGGTGGCCAGCACGACGCCGGTCTCGCCATCCTCTTCGCGCTGACCCAGGTTGAGCAGGATCAGACCGCTGTCATGCTCGATCAGCGAGGCGTCGGGGTCCGAAGACACCGCCTCCTCGAGTTCCTCGCAGCAGAAGTTCACCAGCTCCAGTTCGTCGGTCATCAGGCTTCGCCCGCCAGCTTTTCAGCCTTGGCCACCGCTTCTTCGATCGGGCCGACCATGTAGAAGGCGGCTTCCGGCAGGTGGTCGTACTCGCCGTCCACGATGCCCTTGAACGAGCGGATGGTGTCCTTCAGCTGGACGAAGGCGCCGGGGGTGTTGGTGAACTGCTCGGCGACGTGGAACGGCTGGGACAGGAAGCGCTGGATCTTGCGGGCGCGGGCGACCGTCAGCTTGTCCTCTTCCGACAGCTCGTCCATGCCCAGGATGGCGATGATGTCCTTCAGGGCCTTGTACTGCTGCAGCACTTCCTGGACCGAGCGGGCGACGTTGTAGTGCTCTTCGCCGATGACCAGCGGGTCCATGATCCGCGAGGTCGAGTCCAGCGGATCGACGGCGGGGAAGATGGCCTGGGCGGCGATGTCGCGGCTCAGAACGGTGGTGGCGTCCAGGTGAGCGAACGAGGCGGCGGGCGCCGGGTCGGTCAGGTCGTCGGCGGGCACGTAGATGGCCTGGACCGAGGTGATCGAACCCTTGTTGGTCGAGGTGATGCGCTCCTGCAGGTTGCCCATCTCGGTGGCCAGGGTGGGCTGGTAGCCCACGGCCGAGGGGATGCGGCCCAGCAGCGCCGACACTTCGGCGCCGGCCTGGGTGAAGCGGAAGATGTTGTCGACGAACAGCAGCACGTCCTTGCCTTCTTCATCGCGGAAATATTCGGCGATGGAGAGGCCGGTCAGGGCCACGCGGGCGCGGGCGCCGGGGGGCTCGTTCATCTGGCCGTAGACCAGGGCGCAGCGGCTGCCTTCAGTGGTGCCGTTGATCTTCGGGTCCACGTTGACGTTGGACTCGATCATCTCGTGATAGAGGTCGTTGCCTTCGCGGGTGCGTTCGCCCACGCCGGCCAGGACCGAATAACCGCCGTAAGCCTTGGCGATGTTGTTGATCAGTTCCTGCATCGTCACGGTCTTGCCGACGCCGGCCCCGCCGAACAGGCCGATCTTGCCGCCCTTGGTGTAGGGGCACATCAGGTCGATGACCTTGATGCCGGTGACCAGCACTTCGGCGGTGTTGGTCTGCTCGGCGAAGCTGGGGGCCTCGCGGTGGATCGAGCGGAAGATGTCCGACTTGATCGGGCCCTGCTCGTCGATCGGCTCGCCGATGACGTTCATGATCCGGCCCAGGGTGCCGGGGCCGACCGGAACGCGGATGGCTTCACCGGTGTCGCGCACGGCCTGGCCGCGAACGAGGCCTTCGGTGGCGTCCATGGCGATGGCGCGGACGGTGTTCTGGCCCAGGTGCTGGGCGACTTCGAACACCAGGCGCTGGCCCGAAGCGATGTTGACGGTTTCCAGGGCGTTGAGGATCGCCGGCAGCTCGCCGGTGAACTCGACGTCGACGACGGCGCCGATGACCTGCACCAGCTTGCCGGTGGCCGCGCCGATCGTGGCGGGCTTTTCGCGGGTGGCGACGACAGCGACCTTCGGGGCGGCCGGCTTCTTGGCGGCGGGCGCCTTCGGGGCGGCAGCGGGGGCCGCGGCTGCCGTCGCGGGCGCGGCGGCGGCCTTCGGGGCGGCGGGCTTCTTCACGGCGGCCGGCTTTTCAGCGGCGGCGGGAGCCTTAGCGGGGGTCTTGGCCATGGCGTTCAGGGTCTTTCGTGCGGGCTCGTGCGGGCGTTTTATGATTGGGTTCAGGATCAGACGGCTTCGGCGCCGGAGATGATCTCGATCAGCTCCTTGGTGATCTGAGCCTGACGGGAGCGGTTATATTCAAGGGTGTAGCGCTTGATCATGTCGCCAGCGTTGCGCGTGGCGTTGTCCATCGCCGTCATCTGGCTGGCGTAGAAGCCGGCCATGTTGTCGAGCAGGGCCGACAGGATCTGGACCGTCAGGTTGCGCGGCAGCAGGGTTTCGAGGATGGCCTCTTCCGAGGGCTCGTACTCGTAGACCGCGCTGGCGCCTTCAGCCGACGCGCCGCTTTCGACGGTGGCCGGGATCAGTTGCAGGGCGGTCGGGATCTGCTGCACCACCGACTTGAAGCGGCTGTAGAACAGGGTAACCACGTCCACGTCGCCGGCTTCGTACAGCTTGGTGACGACGTCGGCGATCGGCTGGGCCACCGACAGGGTGAACTGGCGATAGGCCGACAGGTCGAAGTTCTCGACGATGCGGTCGCTGTAGAGGCGGCGCAGCTGGGCGGTCGTCTTCTTGCCGACGCAGACGATCTTCACGTCCTTGCCTTCGCGGACCAGGGTGTCGATCCGCTCGCGCGCGGCGCGGACGATCGACGAGGTGAAGCCGCCCGCCAGGCCACGGTCGGCGGCGGCGACGACGATCAGGTGACGATCGTCGCGGCCCGTGCCGGCCAGCAGCGCGGGCGCGCCGTCGCCGGACACGCCGGCGGCCAGGTTGGCGATCACCGAAGCCAGGCGCCGAGCATAGGGGCGCGCGGCTTCAGCCGCGTCCTGGCTGCGGCGCAGCTTCGCGGCCGCCACCATCTGCATCGCTTTCGTGATCTTCTGCGTCGCCTTGACGCTCGAGATCCGATTGCGCATCTCCTTTAGGCTTGCCATCCGCCTATCAGACCTTCCTAAACAACCACCAGGTGCTGTCGTCCATCACGGTCGTTCTTCTCCAGAAGAACCCGTAATCGACCAACTGCAGATCTGGGAACATATCCATGTAGAGCGAGCCAAAATCGTTCTTGAACAGAAGATCTTGTTCGCCACGGTAGGTAATCGTTTCGGCCTTCGGCGAAAAATACTCGGAGCAGAAGACGTACTTGGAAGCCACGCGGTGCACTTCGCGCATCGTCGCTTCCAGCTGGCTCGGATCGACGTGGATCAGGACGCCGGCCGTGAAGGCCATGTCCACCGCGCCGTCGGCCAGCGGGATGCTGTGCCCGAAACCCTCGAACAACCGCTCGGCCGGCAGGACGCCGTTCTCGAGCAGTTGGGCGCGGGCCGAAGCGTTGGGCTCGATCGCCCATTGCTCCATGTCCGACACCGCCCGCAGGCCCAGGAGGTTGAGGCCCACATTGGGCCCCACTTCCAGGACGCTTTTCGGCGGAGCGCCGACCATGCGCCGCATCACCTCACCCCAGACCCGCGCACGGCCGCGAACGGCCTCGGCGTTGGCGGCGCTACGTTGCGTGTAGCGGTCGCCAAACTCGCCGGACCATGCGTCCATGGATTTGGGGTGAGCAGCCATCGATCAGCTAGGCAAAGGTCGCCGAGAAGCTGTCGAGCACGCTCTTCAGCGTGTTCTCCAGGTCCTTGTCGAGGGCCTTCTTGGTGCGGATGCCGTCCAGCAGGTCCTTGTGCTGGCTGTGCAGGCGAGCCAGCAGCTCGCTTTCGAACCGGCGGACCGACGAGGTCGGGATCTTGTCGAGGTAGCCGCGCGTGCCGGCGTAGATCACGCAGACCTGCTCTTCGACGGCTTGCGGCGAATATTGCGGCTGCTTCAGCAGCTCGGTCAGACGCTCGCCACGGGCCAGCAGCTTCTGGGTCGAAGCATCGAGGTCCGAGCCGAACTTGGCGAAGGCGGCCATTTCGCGATACTGGGCCAGCTCGCCCTTGATCGCGCCGGCGACTTGCTTCATCGCCTTGATCTGGGCCGACGAGCCGACGCGCGACACCGAGATGCCGACGTTCACGGCCGGGCGGATGCCCTGGTAGAACAGGTCGGTTTCCAGGAAGATCTGGCCGTCGGTGATCGAGATCACGTTGGTCGGGATATAGGCCGATACGTCGTTGGCCTGGGTTTCGATGATCGGCAGAGCGGTCAGCGAGCCCGAACCGTTCTCTTCGTTCAGCTTGGCGGCGCGCTCCAGCAGGCGGGAGTGCAGGTAGAACACGTCGCCCGGATAGGCTTCGCGGCCCGGCGGACGGCGCAGCAGCAGCGACATCTGCCGATAGGCGACGGCCTGCTTGGAAAGGTCGTCATAGATGATCAGGCCGTGCAGGCCGTTGTCGCGGAACCACTCGCCCATGGCGCAGCCCGAGAACGGGGCCAGGTACTGCAGCGGGGCCGGCTCCGAGGCCGAGGCCACGACGACGATGGTGTATTCCAGGGCGCCGTGCTCTTCGAGCGTCTTGACGATCTGGGCGACGGTCGAACGCTTCTGGCCGATGGCGACGTAGACGCAGTAGAGCTTGGCGCTCTCGTCCTTGCCGGCGTTGGCGGCCTTCTGGTTCAGGATGGTGTCGATGGCGACGGCGGTCTTGCCGGTCTGACGGTCACCGATGATCAGCTCGCGCTGGCCACGGCCGACCGGGATCAGGGTGTCGATCGACTTCAGGCCGGTCTGCACGGGCTCATGCACCGACTTGCGCGGGATGATGCCCGGAGCCTTGACGTCGACGCGGCGACGCTCGGTGGAAACGATCGGGCCCTTGCCGTCGATCGGCTCGCCCAGCGGGTTGACGACGCGGCCCAGCAGGCCACGGCCGACCGGCACGTCGACGATCTCGCCGAGGCGACGGACTTCGTCGCCTTCCTTGATGGCCTGGTCCTGACCGAAGATCACGCAACCGACGTTGTCGCGCTCGAGGTTCAGGGCCATGCCCTTCACGCCGGCCTTCGGGAACTCGACCATTTCGCCGGCCTGGACGTTGTCCAGACCGTAGATGCGGGCGATGCCGTCACCGACGGACAGCACTTGGCCGACGTCCGAAACGGCGGCTTCCTCGCCGAAATTGGCGATCTGCGACTTGAGGATGGCCGAGATTTCGGCGGCGCGGATGTCCATGGCTGTCTTGGGCTCTCTGCGATTTTTATCTTTTGACGCGCTTATAGAGGTTTAGGCGCGCTTCAGGGCGAATTTCAGGGAATCGAGCTTCGAACGGAGCGAAGCGTCGAACAGGCGGGAACCGACACGCACCTTGATGCCGCCCAGGATGGACGGATCGACGCGCGTCGAGATTTCGGGGGTCTTGCCCAGGGCCGTGCTGACGGCGGCGGAGACGCCCTTCAGCTGGGCGGCGGTCAGGGCGCTGGCGGTCACCACCTCGGCGGTGACGACGCCGCGATGGACGGCCGACAGTTCGACGAAGGCGCTGATGGCCCCCATCAGGTCGCCGGTCCGGCCGTTGCTGGCCACCAGGCCCAGGAACTTGGCGGTCAGCAGTTGGAACTTGGCCTTGGCGGCGACGGCGGTCAGACCCTTGGCCTTGTCCTCGGCCGAGAAGGCCGGGCTTTCGATCAGGCGGCGCAGGTCGGCGCTCTCGGCCACCATGGCGCGCAGCGATTTCAGGTCGGCCTCGACCTGGGTCAGCTGCTTGCTCTCGATCGTCAGTTCGAACAGGGACTGCGCATAGCGCTGACCCGCATCCGTCGCCTTGGTTTCGTCCGCCACTTGTTCCGCCCGGTGCGTTTGCAATCGCCGCGAACGAGAAGATTAACCCCCATCCCGGCTTAAAGGCTTGAGCGCGCTCTAGAAAAGCGCATGGACGGCCGGCGCTGACGCGCTGCCCTGTCCGAAGCCGCGCGCCTGATAACACGGGCCCTTCGCAGTCGCAACCAAGGCCGCCACGTAAGGGTGGCCGGGGTTTCGTAAAAGCGGTGCGTTAGCTGGCGGTGACCCTACGGAACACCGCCGAGGCGGCGGCGACCAGGGCGCCGTCGGCGGCGCGGACCTCGGCCTGGACGAAAACCAGGCTGCGGGTCGAGCGCTCGACCCAGGCCCGGGCGGCCGGTGCGGCCAGCGCGGCCTCGTGGGCCAGGGCGCCGTAATCGATGGTGATCGAGGTCGGCAGGGCAGCCGGGCCGGCGACGTCGCGCAGGGCGGTTTCAAGCAGGGAAGCGGTCGAGGCGGTCATGGATCAGTCCCTTAGGCCCAAGCTCCGGAGAGATGAAGGGGCCAAAGAAAAAGGGCGGCAGGACCGGCCCGCCGCCCCATCAGGCGAATGTTCGAGGAAACAGCCGGACGGGGCTAGGGCGCCCCAACGCGTCCGGTTACTGGGGTAGACCCTATTTGGCGGCGATGGCCGAACCGCCCTTGGCCGCGCCGTTGCAGCGGGTCAGGTCGTCGGCGTCCAGCGACTTGGTTTCGCCGCCGAAAGCCGACACGCGGCCAACTTCCTTGGCCAGCGACTTGCAGGCGGCGGAGGTCATGGCGCGCGAGGGGGCGGCGGTCGAAACGCATTCGGCGCCTTCGCAGACGAACACAGCGCCGCCGGCGACGATCTTGGTCTTGGCGGCGACCGGGTTTTCCAGCGCGGCGGCGACACGGCCGTCGGCCAGGGCGGCGCCGGCGAACATGGATACGGACAGGGCGGCGCAAGCCGCCAGGGTGCGGAGCTTCATGATGAGCCCTCCAGCATACGGGGAAGTTGTGGAATGATCGATGATCGGCGAAACGCTAGATACTGGTCGCCCGGACCCGGGGATGTCAGCATCGGTATCCCCACCGACGCTTCGGATCAGAACTAAGCACTGCTTAGATATCAGTGTTCAGAAATTGCGCAAGCGAATTTGTTTCGCGTGAGCATTTTTTTATGAGACGGGCCCGTCAGGCGCCGGCGAGCGTGGTCCCGTAGAGCGCCGCGATGGTCGCCACCGCCGCTTCCGCCTCGGCCCGGTCCGGGCGCTCGTCAGCGACGCCGTAGCCCCACATGTCGCTGTCGCCCACCTGCTGCACGACGATGCCGTCGGGCCGAGGCAATACCGAGACGTGGCGATAGAAGACGCCGTAGCGAACCTCCGGCTGCGGGGCGAGCCAGGCGATCTGGCCGCGCACCGGGGTGATCGTCTCGTCCTTCCACAGGGCCCGCGCGCCATAGCCGGTGCAATTGACCACCACCGGCTGCTTCAGCCGCGCCAGGTCGGCCGGGGTGTCGAAGGTCATGGTCTCGATCTTGCCGCCTTCCAGCAGGAAGTCGTTGGTCAGCTGGTGGGCCAGGTCGGTGACGTTGAACTGCATTGACGTGCCGTGCCGTACGCGGTCGACCGGGAACGGATGCTGGCCGGCCGACAGTTCGTGGAAGCCCGGCACGATGTCGCGCAGCCGCTCGCCATATTCGGCGAAATGCACCGACCCGGGCGGGCGCGGTCCCCGGGGGCTGGTCGCGGCGCCCTCGAGCAAGGTGTAGCGGTCGCTCCACGACACCGGCTCGCCGGGCAGGCCCAGCAGGGTCTGGTAGGTGGCGTAGGAGGTGCGGGCCATCTTCTCCCACAGGGCCGGGAAGCCAGGCGCGACCTTGTCGGCGTCGGCGACGCGGGAGTCCGGCGACCAGGTGCCGGTGGCGCGGAACGAGCGGGTCTGGGGCGTACGCTCCTTGGCATAGATCGTCACCTTGGCTCCGGCCCGCTGCAGCAGCAGGGCCGAGGTCAGGCCCAGGGCGCCGCAGCCGATCACCGCGACGTCCTTCGTGCCGCCTTCCATGGCCTTGGCCGTGGCGATCGTGCTGGAGCCCCAGGACAGCGACCAGCCGCTGCCGCCGTGGCCGTAGTTGTGGACCACGCGCTTGTCGCCAACGGTTTCGACGTCGAGGCGTGGTCCCGCGGCGCGGAACGGGCGCAGGCAGACGGTGATCTTGGTGATGCGGTCGGCGCTCATGCGCAGCGGAGCCAGCGGCGGCACGACGAAGCCGGGCGCCTTGGCCGTCACCAGCGGCCTGGCGCCGCCCGCCGAAACGCAGCCGGCCAGGCTGGTCGCGCCCAGACCGCCCAGCGCCGCCAGCACGGCCCGCCGGTTGCTCGTTCTCGCCTCGGTCATACGCGCCCCCTGGGTCAACACCACGGGAGGAACCTAGCGGGACGATCCCCGCCGCGCCAAGTGGCGAACGCGACTAGAGGTCGAGGATCTTGTCGATGCGGCTCTCGGCCCTGGCGTGGATCCGGCGCTCCTCGACCATGCCCTCCATTCGGGCATAGCGGCCGTTCTTGCCGACCTTGCGGCGAATGGCGTCGGCGTTGACGGCGTGGCCGGGACCGTCGCCGTCCATGACCTTGCCCATGATCGCCGCCAGTCCGCCGCCGATCAGGGCCGCCGCCAGCGGTCCGACGGCGCCGAGCACGCCCGCGCCGAAGATCGCCTGCAGGTGTTCGATCAGCCGTTCGCGATTGGGCTGGTGGGCGATCAGCTGGATGACCAGCAGTTGGCCGCCCTCGACGGCGCCCGCCAGGAACAGGGCGACGGCCACGCCCAGCCATCGCGGCTTGGCGTAGAGACCAAGCGCGGCTCCCAGGACGGCGCAGGCGATCATCATGATCATGGCCGAACCCTGAACTCCAAAGCTGTCGCTCCGGTTAAAGCCCGCGCGTTCCGTGACGTCAGACGTAGCGGCGGACAGTCGCAGGGCAGATTCGCTTGCTACGCGGCCGCCGCCCCTTGTTTCCCTGGATTGTCCGCGCCTACAAACACGCTGAAGCTGAAAGGCCGCCTGGATGTTGCGCACCGCTCTTGTCTTTCTCGCCGTCCTTGGGCTCGCCGTCTCCTCGGCCCAGGCCACGGTCGTACGCGGCACGGTGATACGGGCCGAAGGCCGGACAAACGCCTCCTGCCGCATGGTCGGTCTCAAGCTGGACAGCGGTTCGATCCTCTATTTCCGCCTGCCCTCGACCAGCGACGGCGACAGCATGCTCTCGGTCGCGCTGACGGCGCTGGCCTCGCGCCTGCCGGTCGAGGTGCAGTACAACCCGGCGATCCCCGCCAGTTGCGGCGGGTCTGAGCCGAACATCGAGATCATCGCCATCCTCGGCGCCTAGAATCCAAGGCCGTCGGGCGAGCATTCCCTCACGTCACGGTTGGCGACGGCTCATCGCCAGGCGCATGGTCCGTGAAAGCTTTTAGGGAGACGCGGCCATGGATTTCAACCTGCCGCCGGAACTGACGGCCTATCTGGCGACGCTCGACGCCTTCATCGCCGCCGAGATCGCGCCGTTGCAGGCGCAGCACGACAACGAGCGCTTCTTCGACCACCGCCGCGAATGGGCCCGCACCGACTGGGACGGCGGCGGCCTGCCGCGCCGGGAGTGGGAGGAACTTCTGGGCAAGGCGCGGGGGATCGCCGACGCCGCCGGCCACTACCGCTTCGCCCTGCCCCGCGAATACGGCGGCCAGGACGGCTCCAACCTGTGGATGGCGGTGATCCGCGAGCACCTGGCGGCCAAGGGCCTGGGCCTGTTCAACGACCTGCAGAACGAGCACTCGATCGTCGGCAACAATCCCTTCGTGCTGATGATCCGCGACTTCGGCCGACCCGACCAGCAGCACCTGATCCCCGACATGCTGGACCGCCACGCCTTCCGCCCGACCTTCGGCCTCACCGAGCCCGAGCACGGCTCGGACGCCACCTTCATGGAGACCCGCGCCGTCCGCGAGGATCACAACGGCGTCCCGGGCTGGCGGATCGACGGCGAGAAGATGTGGACCACCGGCATGCACGCCGCCACCCACTGCGCCCTGTTCGCCCGTACCAGCGGCGAGGACGGCGCGGCCAAGGGGATCACCTGCTTCCTGGTCCCCGCCCACGCGCCCGGCGTGAAGATCGAGGAGTACCTCTGGACCTTCAACATGCCGACCGATCACCCCAGGGTCAGCTTCACCAGGGTCTGGGTCCCGGACGAGGCGATGTTCGGGCCCGAGGGCGGCGGCCTGGCCCTGGCGCAGCACTTCGTGCACGAGAACCGCATCCGCCAAGCCGCCTCCAGCCTGGGGGCGGCGACCTTCTGCATAGAAGAGAGCATCAAGTACGCGCGCGCGCGCAAGCCGTTCGGCAAGCCGCTGGCCGAGAACCAGGCCATCCAGTTCCCGATCGTCGAGCTGTCGACCCAGGCCGAGATGCTGCGCCTGCTGATCCGAAAGACCGCCTGGGAGATGGACCAGATGACCAAGCCGGAGGTCGAGAAGCGGCTCTCCGACAAGGTGTCGATGTGCAACTACTGGTCCAACCGGCTGGTCTGCGAGGCCGCCGACCGGGCCATGCAGGTGCACGGCGGCCTGGGCTATTCGCGCCACAAGCCGTTCGAGCACATCTACCGCCACCACCGCCGCTACCGGATCACCGAGGGCAGCGAGGAGATCCAGATGCGCAAGGTGGCCGCCTGGCTGTTCGGCTACATGGGGCCGCGCAAGGCGGCGTTCGCGGAGGCGGGGGTTTAGGCGCGTTGCGTCCTTCGAGGCTTCGCCTTCGGCTCGCACCTCAGGATGAGGAGCGTTGGGGGACTTCTGAGTTCCTCATCCTGAGGCGCCCCGCGAAGCGGGCCTCGAAGGACGCACGTCGCCTACAATCATCCCGTTTGCATCCGCCCGAAGCTCGTCGTTAGTGTGCGGGGATCGACATCACGGCGGCGACGCCGGATCCAAACAGGCTCGAAGGGACTTCCATGCGGATGCTCAAAACGATCGCCCGTCTCGCCCCCGTCGTCGCGCTCGCCGCCCTGCTGGCCGGCTGCGGCGTCAACACCATCCCCACCCAGGACGAGGCGACCAAGACCGCCTGGGCCGAGGTCCAGAACCAGTACCAGCGCCGCGCCGACCTGATCCCCAACCTGGTCAATACGGTGAAGGGCTACGCCGCCCAGGAGAAGGGCGTGCTCGTCGCCGTCACCGAGGCGCGGGCCAGCGCCACCCAGGTCAAGGTCGACGCCTCGACCATCAGCGACCCGGCCCAGTTCCAGCAGTACGCCGCCGCCCAGGACAAGCTGTCGGGCGTGCTGGGCCGGCTGATGATGATCCAGGAAAGCTATCCCGACCTGAAGTCGAACCAGAACTTCCTGGCCCTGCAGAGCCAGCTGGAAGGCACCGAGAACCGCATCGCCATTGCCCGGCGCGACTACAACCTGGCGGCCCAGACCTACAACACCACCCTGCGCACCTTCCCCAGCATCATCTGGGCCAAGACCCTGTACGGCAGCCAGAAGCCGGCCCAGCTGTTCCAGGCCACGGCCGCCGCCCAGTCGGCGCCCAGCGTCGACTTCAGCGCGCCCCCGGCCCCGACCGTGAACACCGGGCCTCAGTCGGCGCCGGCCCAGTAGGTTGGGCGCGTTCCCTCTTCTCCTCCCCCGCAAGTCGGGGGAGGTGGCGCGGCGCCATCAGCGCCGTGACGGAGGGGGCGTCCCCACCGCTTCCGCCAGACGCTCCCTCCGTCACGATGCGTATTCGCATCGCGCCACCTCCCCCGTTTCACGGGTGAGGAGCTTCATTGCCGCCCTGCTGACGTTGGTGACGCTCGCGCTGCTCGCCGGACAGGCCCTCGCCGCCCCCACCTTCCCGCCACTGACCGGCCGGGTGGTCGACAACGCCAACGTCCTGTCGCCGCAGGTCGAGACCGGCCTGACCGCCAAGCTGGCCAGTCTCGAACAGACCACCGGCCGCCAGTTGGTGGTCGTCACCCTGCCCAGCCTGCAGGGCTACGAGATCGAGGACTACGGCTACCAGCTGGGCCGCGCCTGGGGCATCGGCGAGAAGGGCAAGAACAGCGGCGTCATCCTCCTGGTCGCCCCGACCGAGCGCAAGGTGCGCCTCGAGGTCGGCTACGGCCTGGAGCCGATCCTCACCGACGCCCTGTCCAGCGTCATCATCCAGACCGCCGTGCTCCCGAAGTTCAAGGCCGGCGACCTGGAAGGCGGGATCGTCGACGGGACCGACGCCGTCATCCAGCAATTGGCCCTGCCCGACGACCAAGCCAAGGCCAAGGCGCAGCAGGCCTTCGACGTCCCGGCCAGCGCCCGCGACGACAGCGGCGGCTCGCCGTTCCCGGTGGTCATCGTCCTGATCGTGGGGGTGCTGATCGTCATGGCCCTGTTCAGCCGCCCGGCCCGGCGCAGCGGCCTGACCGGCGCCCTGCCCTGGATCATCCTCAACGCTCTGCTCAGCGGCGGCGGCGGTCGAGGCGGCGGGGGTGGAGGCTGGGGCGGCGGCAGCGGCGGCGGCGGCGGAGGGTTCTCCGGCGGCGGCGGCTCGTTCGGCGGCGGCGGATCCTCGGGGAGTTGGTGATGCAGACCCTTTCACAGGCCGACCGGGACCGCATCGCCCAGGCGGTGGCCGACGCCGAGAAGGCCACGGCCGGCGAGATCTATTGCGTGCTGGCCCCGGAGGTCGGCGATGACCGCCACCTGCCGCTGGTCTGGGCGTTCGGCGCGGCCCTGCTGCTGCCCGCCCTGGCCCTGCTGGCCGGCTTCCGGCCCGAGATGCTGACCCGGCTGTTCGGCGGCTGGAGCGTCGGCCACGCCGCCGCCCATGACGGGGCGATCCTGTCGGCCCTGCTGACCTATGTCGGCCTGCAGGCGGCGACCTTCGTGGTCGTGGCCCTGCTGGTGGCGATCCCCGCCGTGCGCCGGTCCCTGGTCCCCGCGCCGCTGAAGAAGGCCCGGGTGCGCCAGGCGGCCCTGGACTACTTCCTGGCCAAGGACCTGCACCTGACCCGCGACCGCACCGGCGTGCTGATCTTCGCCGCCCTGGCCGAGCACCGCGTCGAGGTGATCGCCGACGACGGCATCTACGCCGCCGCGCCCAACACGGTGTGGGACGAGGTGGTCGCCGACCTCGTGGCCGGCCTCAGGCGCGGGGCGATCGCCGACGGCTTCGTGGCCGCCGTGGCCCGGACCGGCGCCATCCTGGCCGCCCACGTACCGCCCCGCCCCGGCGACGCCAACGAACTGCCCGATGGCCTGACGGTGCTGCCGAGGTAGCGGAGCGCGTTTTTTGAACCTTCTCCCGGAGGGGAGAAGGAGGGGCCCGCGCCGCAGGCGTGGGAGGATGAGGGGTCACGCCGTATCAAATCCGACCGGTGCGAACATCCCCGGCGTCTAAACCCCTCACCCTCCCAACTGCTTCGCAGTCGGGGCCCTCCCTCTCCCTCTGGGAGAGGGCTAGCTTCTTCCTAGAACGTCTTGCGCACCGTCATGCCGATCGTGCGCGGCTGGCCGACCGAGTAGCCGAGGCGGGCCCGTCCGCCGCGTTCCCGGTCGAACGACAGCAGCGGGTTCTCGTCGAAGATGTTGTTGACGTAGGCGATCACGTCGACGCCGTTGTCCAGGTTCAGGCCGGCGCTGAAATTGACCAGCTCGTAGCTGGGCAGCTGCAGGTTGACGACCGTGGCGTTGTTGCCGGTCGCGCCGCCGAACGGCAGGCCGGAGACGAAGGAGCGTGGATTGTTCTCCTGGTCGCTGGCCTGGGTGAAGCGGTTGCCGATGTGCTGGACCGAGGCGTTGACATAGCCCTCCATCGTGTCGGTGAGCCGGTGGGTGTAGGTGGCGTTGAGCGACACCTGGAACTTGGGCACCGACGGCAGGCGGTTGCCCTCGCGGATGCCGCCGATCACCGCGCCGGTCCCGTCCCGCACCGTGGAATCGAACTCGGCCTCGACCAGGCTGCCCGACAGGCCGATCTGGAGACCCGACGCGGGCCGCGCGGAGATTTCAAGCTCGACGCCCTTGGTGTGGGCCTTGGGCACGTTGAACACCACGCGCGAGGAGCACGAGCCGGCGTCCAGCGTCGTCTGCAGGTTCTTGATGTCGGTATAGAAGGCGGCGGCGTTGATGGTGACGGCGCCGAACCGCGACTTCACGCCCCCCTCGTAGTTCCACAGGGTCTCGTCGTCGTAGGACTGGAAGCCGCCGAAGATCGCCTCGTCCGCCGGCGAACACAGTGGCAGGTTCAGCGGATCGTTGACCCCGCCCAGCCGGAAGCCCTTGGACGCCTGGGCGTTGAAGGTCACCTGGTCGGTGGCCTCGTAGCTCAGCAGCACGCGGGGCGTGAAGCCGTCCGAGGCGGTCTTGTCGACCTGGTCGTCGCCGTTGGCGAACAGGCCGCCCGAGGTGAAGCGGCGGTTTTCCTTGAAGTCGTAATAGCGGCCGCCGACCGTCGCCGTCAGGCGGTCGAGCTTGTAGCTGGCCTCGCCGAACAGGGCCTTCTGCTTGATGTTGTAGGGCAGGGAGGCGTTGTAGGGCGAGTTGGCCGGGAAGCCGTTGGCCACCGCCGCCGAGGTGCCGGCCCCGAGCGCGGCGTCGGTATAGGCGTCATAGCCCGGCGTCGGCAGGCGCTGGTTGTAGACCCGGTCGACCTTGGAATAGAAGCCGCCGAACACCCATTGGAACGGGCCGTCACCGTTCGAGCTCAGGCGCAGTTCCTGCGAGAACTGCTCCAGGTCGGTGGTGTCGACCAGCTTGGACGGCAAACTCACCGCGGCGGCGGGGAAGCCCAGGTCCACCGAGACGCTGCCGGTCAGGGAGCTGGCGTCGCGGTCGAGCGCGATCTTGCGGTCGATATAGCTGGTGACCGAGGTCAGGTCGACCGAGCCCAGGCCGAACGAGGCGGTGAGGTCGCCCAGGAAGGTCTTGTCCTTGAAGCTCTCGTCCAGCAGCAGGTACTGCTCGCGCTCGCCCAGGGTGATCGCCGGGCGGGTGGTGGTGTAGGGGTTGGCGAACAGGTTGAAGACTTCCTGGCGGTTGAAGCCGCCGGCCTTGATTTCCTGGTAGACGACCCGAGGCGTGATGCTGATGTCCTCGGTCGGCTTGAACAGCAAGGACAGCCGGCCGCCGCTGCGGCTGCCGTCGTTGACGTTCTTCTTGCGGGTCCCGCCCTCGCCCAGGGCGTCGATGAACCCGGCGTACTCGGTGTGATAGCCGACCGCGCGCAGGGCCACCTTGTCCGAGACCGGGATATTGACCGCGCCCTTCGCATAGCCACCGACGTCGCCGCCCTTGAGCACGTTGGCGTTGGCCTCGACCACGCCCTCATAGGCCCCGATCTTGGGCTGGTTGGTGATGTAACGGATGGTGCCGCCCACCGAGCCCGAGCCGAACAGCGTGCCCTGCGGGCCGCGCAGCGTCTCGACCCGGTTGAGGTCGAACAGGTCGACGTCGGGGGTGAACAGCGACAGCGAGATCACCGACTCGTCGAGATAGACCCCGACCTGCTCCTTGACCCCCGGCTGGTCGCGGACCACCTGGCCGGCCGACACGCCGCGGATCGACACCTGGCTCTGGCCCGGGCCAAGGTTCTGGATCGAAAGGCCCGCCACGTTGCGCGACAGGTCTTCCAGGGTCACCGCGCCGGACTTCTGGATGTCGGCCTGGGTCTGGGCGTTGATCGAGAACGGGATGTCCTGGATCGTGGCGTCCCGCTTGGTGGCGGTGACGATGATCTCCTCGACGGCGCTGGTGTCTTGCGCCGCCGCGAAGGTCGGCAGGGCGACCAGGGTCGCCAGCGAGGTTGCGGCCAGCAGCGCGTGACGCGCGCGCGGACGACGAGTCCCAAGGCTCATGTGATTTTCCTCCCAGACATCATTCTTGGCGGTCTCTGAGCCAGGCCCGGCCGCAACCCCAGCGTTCTTGCCTGCGCCTGACAAAGTCAACGTCGATTGAGCGGGCGGCCGGGCCAAGGCCTGGTCTTTGTGTCTTTGCCGACTCACATCCGCACCCCACGGCAAGGACGTTTCGAAAATATCGCAATTCCGAAGAGCACTTACCGCGATTTCCCCGAGACACCGGTGTCACGCCCTGATCAGCGTTCGGAAGAACGATCTCCAAAGATCCGCGCCGTGAGCAGGATCCGCCGGACAACCGCATCACTATCTGGGGTTGATTTCCTCGAGCACCCAGCGGGGGACGGGGACGCTCGGAGCGGGCCGGTCGTTCCAACCCTGGGCGCGACGCCCGCGCCGGCCTCCTGGCCGCCGTCGCTTTACGTTCGCGTGACCTTTCGCTCGCGGAAATCCGAGTCTAGGGTGTCCGCAAATTCAAACTAACGTTTAACGGGGAGTGCGCCCAATGCGCGAAGCGGTCATCGTCTCTTACGCTCGTACCGGTCTGGCCAAGTCCAACCGCGGCGGCTTCAACAACACCCACGGCGCGGCCATGGCCGGCCACGCCATCCAGCACGCCGTGTCGCGCGCCGGCCTGGACGGCGGCGAAGTGGAAGACGTGGCCCTGGGCTGCGGCGGTCCCGAAGGCGCCACCGGCATGAACGTCGCCCGCAACGCCGCCATCTGGGCCGGCCTGCCGGTCACCACCTCGGGCCAGACCATCAACCGCTTCTGCTCCTCGGGCCTGCAGGCCATCGCCACGGCCGCCAACTACGTCCGCAACGACGGCGCCAACGTCGCCATCGGCGGCGGCGTCGAGTCGATCTCGCTGGTGCAGGGCGGCGGCCACATGAACCGCTTCCACATCACCGAAGAAAAGCTGATGCGCGAGAAGCCGGCCCTATGGATGGCGATGATCGACACCGCCGACATCGTCGCCAAGCGCTACAACATCGCCCGCGACTATCAGGACGAATACGCCCTGCGTAGCCAACAGCGGATCGCCGCCGCGCAAGCCGCCGGCCTGTTCGACAACGAGATCGTGCCGATGGCCACCAAGATGAAGGTGGTCAACAAGGAGACCAAGGAAGAGAGCCTGGTCGACTACGTGGTCACCAAGGACGAGTGCAACCGTCCGGAAACCACCCTCGAAGGCCTGGCCAAGCTGGCCCCGGTGATGGGCGAGGGCAACTTCGTCACCGCCGGCAACGCCAGCCAGCTGTCGGACGGCGCCGCCGCCGTGGTGATCATGGACGCCAAGGAGGCCGCCCGCCGCAACCTCGAGCCGCTGGGCCTGTTCAAGGGCTTCGCCGTCGCCGGCTGCGAACCCGACGAAATGGGCATCGGCCCGGTGTTCGCCGTGCCGCGCCTGCTGGAGCGCCACGGCCTGAAGGTCGACGACATCGACCTGTGGGAACTGAACGAGGCCTTCGCCAGCCAGTGCCTCTACAGCCGCGACCGCCTGGGCATCGACCCGGAGAAGTACAACGTCAACGGCGGCTCGATCGCCATCGGCCACCCCTTCGGCATGACCGGCGCCCGCTGCGCCGGCCACCTGCTGCTGGAAGGCAAGCGCCGCGGCGCCAAGCTGGGCGTGGTGACCATGTGCATCGGCGGCGGCATGGGCGCGGCGGGTCTGTTTGAAATCTTCTGATTTCAGATCAACGATTGGGGACAGGCGCATGCGCCTGTCCCCGTCCGGACCACCAGACGCCGCCGGGTTCGCGCCCGGCGGCGTCTTTCGTTTGGCCGTGCATGAGGGCGAGGCCTTGAACGCCCGGCATCCGCAACCATCTTTGTTGCCGATCACCCGCCGGAAGCGCGCGATCGGGAAAAGCTGGATCCGCCGCCATGGCCGCCGTCAAGTCGCTGTTCGTCCTCCTCGCCGCCGCCGCCGTCTCGATCGGCCTGTTGCTGCCCGTCCCCAGCGGCCACAACCAGAACCCGGACGCGCGAGGCCATTACGAGTTGATGGACGTGGGGCGCTGATCCGAGCGGAACCCTGACGAACGGCTAGCTAGGACGCGTCCTGCTGGAGCGCTTCGGGCCGCCTCGCCAATGTCCGTCGCCTGGCCCAGCCTATGGCCCCCGCCGCCGCGATCGCCATGGCCGCCGTGATCCCGACGGCGGGCCAGCCCAGGCTCGAGACCAGCGGGCCGCCAACCGCCGTGCCAAGGCTCCCGCCGACAAAATAGGTGACCATGTAGACGCTGTTGAGCGGAGCCGGCCGCCGTGGGTCGAGGCTCAGGACCCGGCGCTGGTTGGCGACCTGAGCTGAGAAGAGACCCGTGTCGAACAAGGCGAGCGTCAGCAGCATCAAGGGCGCGACGCCCAGGATGAGCGGCATCACCAAGGCGCAGAGCAGCGCCAGCGCCAGGCCGGCGAGCACGACCGGCCCGCTCCCGAACTTGTCGGCGAGCTGTCCGGCGACGCGGGTGGCGACGATGCCGGCCACCCCGGCGAGCGAGTACAGGCCGATGGCTGTCGGCGACAGGGCGAGCGGCGGCAGGGCGAGCGCCAGCGACAGGCCCATCCAGACCAGGCTGAAGGCGAAGAACCATAGCGCGCCCGACAGCGCCGCCGCCCGAAGCTCGGCATGGGTGAGCAACAGTCGCGGCATGGACGCAAGCGTGGCGAAATAGGGTCCATCGCGATGCGGGATGGTTCGTGGAAGCAGGACACGACCTCCCAGGGCGCAGGCGAGGCAAAGGCAGGCGACGATCAGCAGCATGGCGCGCCAGCCCACCCAATCGGCCAACCCGCCGCCCACCAGTCGACCGAGAAGCACGCCGGCCGATATTCCCGCGGTGACGGCTCCAAGGGCGCGGCCGCGCCGGCTGGCGGGCGAGTGCTTGCCCGCCAAGGTGCTCATCTGCGCGCCGGTGCTCGCGCAAATTCCCGAGGCCAGCAGCGCCGCCCCGAAAGCCGCGACGTTGGTGGCGATCGCGACGAGGCCGAGGGAGAGACCCAGAAGGGCGAGCTGGGCGGATAAAAGCCGCCGGGCCGGCACGTGGTCGACAAGCGGCACCAGGAGCGCCAGGCCGATCATATAGCCGAGAATGGGCAGGCCCGCCGCCGCGCTGGTGGCCGCCAGTGAGGCGCCGAGATCCTGCGCTATGCGACTCAGTTCCGGTTGAACCGTATAGCTCGTCGAGGTCGCCACGCCGGCCGCCGCTGCGAGAAACAGGACCTGGGTCCCGACGAGACTTTGGGAAGGAGGGTTTGGGTTGTTCTGCGCTGGGGTCATGGCCGCGAGGCTAGACGCGACGAGTTCCGGTGGCTGGCGGAATCCGGACGCGGCCAGAACTTGATCCGTTCAGAAGCTCGACCTCACGATTGTTCGGCCAGCCCGCCCTACGGTCTCGGCTGGCGCGCCAGCTCCTCCGGCGTCGCCGCGCAGCCCTTCAGCACCTCGCCGTTGAACGTCACCTCGGCCCGGTGGCTGTACTGGCGATCCGACATGCCGTCCGAACAGGCCTCCGGCGTCAGCCTGATCACCAGGTGGCCGGAGCCCCAGACCCCCACATCGCCCTCGACATGCACGCCGGCATTGGCCGCGCTGACCTCCGGCTGGTCGGGCCGCGACAGGCTGAGGCCCTGGCTGCGGATCTTGCCGCCCCAGAACGGCTCGGTCCCGACCAGGTTGAAGTCGCCGGAGAAATCCGGCCCCGGCGGCGCCGAGGCCGGCGCGTCGGCCGGAGCCGTCGACGCGCCTTCGGACGCGCCCATCGGGGCTTCCCCGCACGCCGCGAGCAGGACGGCGATCAGACAACAGGCGACGGAACGAAGCATGGCGGCGCTATCCCTGGTGTGGCGGCTCACGCTAGACTCTCCGGCGATGAATCGGAACGCTTCTCCCGTCTTCTACGAGTTCTTCGCCGGCGGCGGCATGGCCCGCCTGGGCCTGGGCGAGGCGTGGACTTGCGCGTTCGCCAACGACTTCGACCCCGTGAAGGCCGCCACCTACCGCGACAACCACCCGGGCGCGGCGGACCACTTCCACGAAGGCGACGTCTGGAAGATCGCTCCCGCCGACCTGCCCGGCCAGGCCGACCTGGCCTGGGCCTCCAGCCCGTGCCAGGACTTCAGCCTCGCGGGCGCGCGGGCAGGCCTGCAAGGCGGCCGCTCCTCGGCCTTCTTCGGCTTCTGGAAGCTGATGGAGGCGTTGAGCGCCGAGGGTCGCGCACCGCGCACTATTGTTGTCGAAAATGTAGTCGGCCTCCTGACTTCTCACGGGGGGAAGGATTTTCAGGCGCTATGCCAAGCACTAGCAGACCAAGGATACGCGTTCGGGGCGATCGAAATTGATGCGGCGAAGTTCGTTCCACAGTCCCGTCCTAGGGTGTTCGTGATAGCCACGAGAGAACCACCACCTCCTGCCATTTTGGGAAGTTGTTCGTTTCAGACGACGGGGATTTGCATGGCTTTTGCCCGCTTGCCATCCCACTTGCGGGCAAAATGGCTGTGGTGGAACCTGCCGCTGCCTCCGCCTCGAAACACCGACCTAGCTTCAGTTCTTGAGGAGGATTCAGAGGTCCACTGGCACAACGAGTCTCAGTCAGACACGTTCTTGGCCCTAATGGGACCTTCCCATCGCACACGGGTAGAGGAACTTGCAGCACTGCCTGGGAGAAAGGTGGGAGCTGCGTTCCGACGTATGCGCCAAGAGAATGGGCAGAAGCATCAACGCCTTGAGGTTCGGTTTGATGGCATAGCTGGTTGCCTCCGCGTACCAAGCGGCGGCTCGTCAAGGCAATCCCTAGTGATTGTGGAGAATCAGAGAATTCGCAGCCGACTGATTTCTAGCCGTGAAGGCGCGCGCCTGATGGGACTGCCCGATACCTACAAGCTCCCGAAGAGCACGATTTCGGCGCTTCACGTCATCGGCGATGGAGTTGTCGTGGACGTCGTAAAATGGATCAAAACACACGTGCTCGAACGTCTTCTCTATCCTACCACTGTCGCGGAGAGCCCAGTTGGCAAGATTGAAAAACGGCCTAGGTCGCGGGCTTCAGGATTTTGAAGTCGCCCTCATAAAGGCAATGGTGACCAAGAATCTCAAACGCGATGAGATGATGTCTTATTTCGTCCGCCCCGGAAGAATCATATCACCGGCGGCGATAAGCGAAATAAACGCAGGAAAAATTGGCCCAGATGTTCTCGAAGCCAGCCCCCATGAACTTGCGCAGTACATGGAATCTCGGGTCAATGAACCCCCACCCTCGATAGACAATCAACTATCTAAGCCCAATTCCCCCACACAATTGCGATCCAAGCTTCAGGAATGGCTGAGACCACAATTCTCTTTTGAGAATTCCGATATAGAAATCAAAAGGACACTGCCAACCACGAAGGAAGGAATTGCAAAAATAGTACGCGCCATCGCGTCTTTTGCAAATGCCGGTGGAGGCTGTATTTACTTCGGAATATCTGACAACCGTGAGATTATTGGCATCACCAACGGTGTCGAGGATCAAGAATCGCTCAGAGCTATTGGTGACAAATGCAAGGAACTTCTTTGTCCCGCAATTGAATGGGACCGAGTCTTGTTTGAGATGAGCGGCACCCTCATAGTAGCTATATGCGTTTCGATGTCGAATTCCAAGCCAGTATTGATAATGTCTGATTACACAAACGAAGTGAAGGCCGGAGATATATTTTTTCGATACAGCGGCCAATCCGCAAAGATACGTCCAGGAGATTTACTGAAACTCCTTTCTGAACGAGATCTCGCAGTCCTCGACCGTATGCGACATTTCGAGCTGGATTCCTTTACGCCCTGAGCGGGGTGACCTTCAGGAAAACTGCGGCGATCGCCGCCGAATGACCCGCTGACACGTCAAATCCCACGGCCTAAGGTGGTTTTCAGCCAAGGGCCGGCCCCACCTCCTGCTAGCGAGACTTCCCATGGACGACGCCTCCTCGATCTACGACGCCGCGCGGTTCAAGCGCAGTGGGCGCGGCAAGATCTACGACTCCATCCTCGACACGGTCGGCGACACGCCGCTGGTCCGCCTGCCCAACCTGACCGCCGAACTGAAGCCCAAGGGCACGGTCGTGGCCAAGCTGGAGTTCTTCAACCCGCTGGCCTCGGTCAAGGACCGCATCGGCGTGGCGATGGTGGAATATCTGGAGGCCAAGGGCCTGCTGAAGCCGGGCGGTACGATCGTCGAGCCGACCAGCGGCAACACCGGCATCGCCCTGGCCTTCGTGGCCGCCGCCAAGGGCTACAAGCTGACCCTGGTCATGCCCGAGAGCATGTCGATCGAGCGCCGCAAGATGCTGCTGCTGCTCGGCGCCAAGCTGGAGCTGACCCCGGCCGAGAAGGGCATGCGCGGCGCCGTGGCCCGGGCCCAGGAGATCATCGACGCCACCCCCGGCGCGGTGATGCCCCAGCAGTTCGAAAATACCGCCAACCCGCTGATCCACCGGGTCTCGACCGCCGAGGAGATCTGGAACGACACCGCCGGGGCGGTGGACGCCGTGGTTTCGGGCGTCGGCACCGGCGGTACCATCTCGGGCGTCGGCCAGGTGCTGAAGGCCCGCAAACCGGGCCTGAAAATGGTGGCCGTCGAGCCGGAGGCCTCGGCCGTGCTGTCGGGCGGCGCGCCCGGCCCGCACAAGATCCAGGGCATCGGGGCCGGCTTCGTGCCGGGCATCCTCGATCGTGGGGTGATCGACGAGATCATCCAGGTGTCGAACGACGACAGCTTCGCCATGGCCCGCAAGGCCGCCGCCATCGAGGGCCTGCCGGTCGGCATCAGCTCGGGCGCGGCCCTGACCGCCGCCTTCGACCTGGCCCTGCGCGACGAGTACGCCGGCAAGCTGATCGTGGCGATCATCCCCAGCTTCGCCGAGCGCTACCTCTCGACGGCGCTGTTCGAGGGCCTCTGATCCTGGCCCCAGTTTGAAGATGGGCGCGTGAAGGTCGGCATCGTCGGCTGCGGGGTCGGCGGCATGGCCGCCGCCCTCGCCTCGGCGCGCGCCGGCCACCAGGTCACCTTGCTGGAGGCCTTCGAGGCCCCGCGCCCGCTGGGCTCGGGCCTGCTCCTCCAGCCGACGGGCCTGGCGGCCCTCCGCGCGTTGCGGCTCGACCAGCAGGTCCGCGCCGCCGGGGCCGTAGTCGGCAAGCTGGAAGGCAAGGACAGCCGCGGCCGGCGGGTGATGGACCTCGACTACAACGACTGGAAGCCCGGCGCCCACGGGGTCGGCATCCATCGCGGCGTGCTGTTCCAGACCCTGCACGACGCCCTGCCGGAGGCCGGCGTCACGGTGGTCACCGGCGCCCGCGTCGTCCGGGTCGAGACCCCCGCCCGGCCGATCCTGCACGACGTCATGGGGCGGATGTTCGGCCCTTTCGACCTGGCGGTGATCGCCGACGGCTCGGCCTCGCCACTCCGCGCCGCCCTGCGTCCCAAGGCCCGCGCCCCGGTCTATCCGTGGGGCGCGGTCTGGACCCACGTGGCCGATCCGGGTGACCAGTTCGGCGGGGCCCTGCGGCAGATCTACCACCGCGCCGAGGTGATGGTCGGGGCCCTGCCGGTCGGCCGCGATCCAGACGGGACGACGCCGCGCGGCCTGGCGCTGTTCTGGTCCGTGCCGGTGGCCGGGCTCGACGGGTTCCTGGCCGGCGACTTCGCCGCCTGGCGAGACCAGCGCCTCACGCCCCTGTGGCCCGACCTCGCCGCCCTGCTGGCCGAACGCGACGACTGGAGCGGTTTCTCCAAGGCCCTCTACCGCGACGTCTCGGTCGGCCGCTGGAACCACGGCGCCTGCACCCTGCTGGGCGACGCCGCCCACGGCACCAGCCCGCAGCTGGGCCAGGGCGCCAACCTGGCCCTGGTCGACGCCGTCGAGCTGGTCGAGCGGCTGGGGCGCGACAGCCGGCCGGTCGCCGTCAGCCTCGGCGCCTGGCAGGCCGATCGCCGTCGCCACACCGCCCTCTACCATGTGGCCTCCAAGGCCCTGACGCCGCTGTTCCAGTCGCATGGCGGCTTCTGGCCGACGGTCCGCGACTGGCTGTTCACCCCGATGTCGGGCCTTCCCGGCGCGCGCCAGATGGCGGCGTGGCTGCTGACCGGGACCCTGCGCCTGGGCCGCTTCCCGCGCGTTACGAGGCCATGACTCCCAAGACCACCGACGTCTACGACCCCGCCAAGCGCTCGGCGGTGATGGCCCGGGTCAAGAGCCAGGGCACCAAGCCGGAGCAGCTGATCCGCCGGATCCTCACCGACCTGGGCGCGCGCTACCGCCTGCACCGCAAGGACCTGCCCGGCTCACCGGACGTGGTCATGCCGGGGCGCAAGCTGGCGATCTTCGTCCACGGCTGCTTCTGGCACGGCCACGACTGCGCCCGGGGCGCGCGGGTTCCCAAGGCCAACCGGGAATACTGGCTGGCGAAGGTGGCGCGGAACAGGGCGCGGGACGGACGCAACGTCGGCGACCTCACCGCGATGGGATGGCGGGTGGAGACGGTGTGGGAGTGTGAGATGAAGGATCGGGAGGGGTTGCGGGAAAGGCTATCTGTCCTGCTGGACGAAACCGCAAAGAACTAAGTCCTCCCCCTGTGGGGGAGGCGGCCGAAGGCCGGTGGGGGGAGTTATGAGACGATAGCGAAAGGGCTAGGGGTCAGACCTCTCCCCCCTCCGTCGGCTTCGCCGACACCTCCCCCACAGGGGGAGGAATTTTAAGCCGCCGCCCGCTCCGCCCGCGTCGGCAGCACCTCGCTGAGCGCCGCGTGCAGCTGGCTGGGGTCGATCGGCTTGGCCACGTGGGCGTTCATGCCGGCCGCGCGGCAGGCCTCCCAATCCTTGGGGGTGGCCGAGGCGGTGACGGCGATCACCGGGATGTCGCGATTGGGACCGTCGCCCGCCCGCAGCTGCCGCGTGGCGTCGCGGCCGTCCATGCCAGGCATGTAGACGTCCATCAACAGCACGTCGAACACCTCCGAATGCAGCAGCTCCAAGGCCCGCTCGCCGGACTCGGCCAGGGTGGGCTGGATGCCGAACGACTGCAGGACCAGCTCGAGAGCCCGGCGATTGACCACGTGGTCGTCGACCACCAGCACCCGCGCCCCGTCGATCGCCGCGCCGCCGGCCCGGTCGCCTTCGGTCTCGGCGGGCTCGACCTGGATCTCCAGGCGGAAGCGCGAGCCCTTGCCGAGCTTGCTGGTCACCGTCAGGTCGCCGCCCATCAGCCGGGCCAGTTCGCGGCTGATCACCAGGCCCAGACCCGAGCCGCCGTGCTCGCGCACCACGGCCGAGGTCAGCTGGTCGAACGGCGTGAACAGCCGGCCCAGCTGCTGGTCCGACAGGCCGGGCCCGGTGTCGGCCACGACGGCCTCGAACAGCATCCGCCCGCCGTCCTCGCGCACCGCCAGGCGCACGGTGACCGCGCCCGATGCGGTGAACTTGATGGCGTTGGACAGCAGGTTGTTGAGCACCTGGCGCAGGCGCATGGAATCGCCCGCGACCCACCGCGGAAGATGCGCCGCGCCCTCGACCCGCAGGCGCAGGCCCTTCCTCTGGGCGTCGGGACGCCACAGGCGCAGGGTGTCGGCCATCGACTGGCGCAGGTCGAACGGAGCCTTCTCGACCGCCATCCGCCCGGCGTCCAGGCGTGACAGGTCCAGCAGGTCGTTGAGCAGGGTGCGCATCATCGCCCCGGCGTCGCCGATCAGCTGGGCGTGAATCTTGGAGCTCACGTCGGGCACGTCGCTGTGCAGCCGCGCGGCCCCGGCCAGGATGGCGCTGATCGGCGTGCGCAGCTCGTGGCTGATCATCGCCACGAAGGCCGACTTGGCGGCCACCGCCTCCTCGGCCTCATGGCGCCGGCGCTCGGCCTCGTCCTTGGCGGCGGCCTCGGCCGTCAGCGCCTTTTCCAGGGTGCGGCTGGCCACCGCCACCGAGACGATCAGCAGGATGACGCCGAACCACAGGGCGTAGGCCAGGGGGGCGTGGGGATTGGCCGCCCGGGCCACCAGCGGCACGATCAGCAGATAGACCACGTGCGGCGCGGCGGCCGAGATCGTCGCCGACCGCAGGCTGCCGTTGACGACGACGACGTTGAGCAGGGCCCCGGCCAGCACCAAGCCGCCCAAGGTGGGGGCGAAGCGTTCGTGCGAGGCGAACAGCGGCAGCGACACGAAGCCGAAGATCGTCGAGGTGACGGCCGGCATCACCCTCATCGCGGTCCGCCGCCAGTCGCGAACGCCCGCCTCCAGCCGCTGGGTCAGTCCCCTGCCCAGCCACAGCTCGACCATCTGGCTCGCCGCGTAGACGCCGGCCCAGATCCAGATCCAGCCCATATCGATGAAGACATGCAGGATCAGCGCGATGATCAGCGCGGCCATGACGCGCAGGAAGGTATTGCCCCGACGCGCGATCGCCACCCGCATCTCCGCCGATCGATGTTCCTTGCTGTCCACGCCGCCCCCGGGTGACCACGCCGCCTTCGCGGCGCGCTGGAAATGGCCCATATCATGGAACGACTAGGCTAAGAGGTGGTGAAAGAACGTGATTCTTTCACCCGCCATCGGCGTCCATCAGACAGGACATGCCCTTGATCGTCACCCCAGGTGGGAGATTCAGGTCGCGCTCGCCAGTCTGGGCGAGATTCTCGATCGCGCCTTGCTCAGCCGTGTCAGCGGCCGGCCGCGGGCGGCGGGCCCAGGACCTTCTCCAGCGACGACGGGTCGCAGCCGGCGATGTCGATCAGCTTGAGCCGAGCCCCGGCCCCGGAAGCCAGGGTCAGGGCCGATTTCGGCAGGCCCAGGGTCTTGGCCAGGAAGGCCAGCAGGGCGGCGTTGGCCGCGCCCTCGACCGGCGGGGCGGCCACCCGCACCTTCAGATAGGGACGGCCCCCGCCGTCGACCGCCCAGCCGTCGATCGCCTCGCGCCCGCCGCGCGGGGTGAGGCGGACCGCCAGACGCATTCGCCTAGTAGCCGCCGACCAGGCCCAGCAGGCTCATTTGCAGCGACGGCAGGATGAAGCGCTGAATACCGGTGATGATCAGCAGCACGACGATAGCGCTGAGATCGACGCCGCCGAGCGGCGGGATGATCCGCTGGAACGGCCGCAGGATCGGACCAGTCACCCGGTCGAGGAAGGTGCTGATCTGATAGACCGCCCGGTTGCGCAGGTTGACGATGTCGAACGCCACCAGCCAGCTGAGGATCGCCGAGATGATGATCGCCCACCACAGCAGGCTAAGCAGCGCGGCGACGATGAAGAAAACGAAGTGAATGATGGCGGCCATGGGTTTCCCGTCCGAGTCCCCCGCTTCTTGCCGCGCCTTGACGGCCCTGGCAAGCAAAGCCGCCCCAGCGCTCGATTCCGCCGCTTGACGCGGCCGCCGACCCGCCGTATTCCCGCGCTTCCTTGGGGCCGTAGCTCAGATGGTAGAGCGCCTCGTTCGCAATGAGGAGGTCAGGGGTTCGATTCCCCTCGGCTCCACCAATCCCTTCGCGGATTGGATTGCCCCAGGAAAATCCAGACTTCAGGCGGACCGCCGGGACTCCGGCACTGGCCCCGGCGATCGTTCCCGCCCCTACCCCAGCCGGAAGAAGAACACCCGCGCCGCGCCGTAGTCGCGGGCGTCGAGCCGCTCATAGCCTTCGGGCGTCGGGTCGGGCTCGTCGCGGCCGCGTTCCAGCATCACGATCGCGCCGGGGGCCAGCCAGCCGCCGGCGATCAGCTGGGCCAGGGCCTTCTCGCCCAGGCCCCTGGCGTAGGGCGGGTCGAGGAAGGCGAGATTGAACGGCCCGCCGGCGCTGGCCGGGGGGAGGCCCAGGTCGGTGGCGTCGCGGCGGTGCACGCGGGTCTGGCCGAACAGGCCGAAGGCGTCGACGTTCTCGCGGATCGCGCCGCGCGCCGCGTCGTCGGTCTCGACGAACAGGCAGAAGGCCGCGCCGCGCGAGATCGCCTCCAGGCCCAGGGCCCCGGAGCCGGCGAACAGGTCGATCACCCGCGCGCCGTGCAGCGGCGGCGCCCAGGCGGCGTGCTCGAGGATGTTGAACACCGCCTGGCGGGCGCGGTCGGAGGTCGGACGGGTGGTGTCGCCCGGCGGGGTGACGATGGCCTTGCCGCGATACTGGCCGGAAACGATGCGCACGCTGTCTAGTCCTCGGCGGTCTGGGGAATCAGCGGCCTGGCGCCTCGGCTCATCAGCCGGTTGACGGTGGTCAGGCCGGCGACGATGACGGCGATCCCCAGCCAGCCCCAGGGCGTGCGGGTCATGATGCTGAGGAAGGTCAGGCCGCACATCAGTCCGGGCAACAGAGCCACCCGCAGCAGGACGTAGATCTTCTCGGCCGTGCCCATGGGCTCGGTCAGCTGGCCGGGGAAGGCCGCGTAGGCCCAGGCGACGGCGTGGGCCACGCCGATCGAGGCGACCAGCCCGACATAGACCACGACCGCCGAGGTCGCGCCGGCCGCCTCCCACAGCAGTTCGGTGGTCAGGGGCAGCAGCGCCAGGAGGCCCAGCATCAGCAGGTTCAGGATGTCCAGGGTCCCGTCGGCCTTGCGCAGGCGCGAGAAGGTGCGGCGGTGGCTGATCCAATAGATGCCGACCACCCCGAAGCTGACGGCGTAGGCCATCAGCCTGGTCTGCATCTGCGCGAACAGGTCGGCCACGCCCGTCCAGTGCTCGGGCGGATGGATCTCGATGGCCAGAAGGGTGATGGCGATGGCGAACACCGCGTCCGAGAACAGGATCAGACGATGGAGGTGCTGCTCTTCCTTGGTGGTGATCGTGCTCATGTTCGCCCCGCGTTTGGCCCCGATGTGTGCCGTGCGCGGGCCATCGCGGCAAGTCGCCTGTTGAGCGGCTTGCGTCCCGGGCGGCGAACGCCTAGCGATTGAGCCAGGGTCTGGATCGGGAACGACGGTGCTAGCAGAGCTTCAACGGTCAGCGTTCCTGGACGACCTGACGCCGGCCGACCGGCGCGTCGACCGCATTCTGCTGACCCTGCCGATCGGCGTGATCGCGGCGCTGCTGGCGGCCCTGATCGGCGGCGTCGTGGTGTTCGTGGCCTTCGCGATCGCCGGCGGCGGGGCCGACGCGGCCGAACGGCTGATGACCATGGTCGGCCAGGCCGCCGTCCCGGTCGGGCTGACGGCGACGGCCTTCGTGCTGTGCCTGCTGGCCTTCGCCAACGGCGGCATGGCCCTGGCCTTCACCGGCATCGCGGCGCTGCTGCACCATCGCAAGCTGGGCTCCTACTTCACCGCCGCGCCGCGCTTCCGCTGGCGGCTGCTGCTGCTGGGCCTGGGACTGTTCTTCGCCATCCTCGGACCGCTGTTGCTGGCCTCGGCGGCGCTGGACCCCAAGGCGCCCGGCGCGCCGATCCTGGCCGTCAGCCACGGCCTCGGCGGACGGCTGGCCTATGTGGTGATCGTGGTGGCCCTGCTGCTGGTCGCCGCCGCCGCCGAGGAGCTGGTGTTCCGCGGCTGGCTGCTGAAGGTCACCGGGGCCTTCGTCCGCGACCCGCGCGTCGTGCTGGTGCTGAGCGGCGTGCTGTTCTCCGCGATCCATTTCGACCCCAACCTCGACGCCTTCCTGATGCGGCTGGCCATGGGCATGGGCCTGGCCTGGATGACGCTGCGGCTGGGCGGGACCGAATTCGCCATCGGAGCCCACGCGGCCAACAACATCCTGATCCTGCTGTTCATCCAGCCGATGTCGCTGAAGCCGGACGCGTCGCACGCCTTCCCGCCGGAGACCCTGATCGTCGCGCCGCTGATGCTGGCCGGCTACGTCGCCATGGCCGAGATCGTCGCGCGCTGGGCGCCGCTGCGGCGCTGGGGCCGGGTGGCGGTGGCTTGAAGCCCATATCGCCGACCCGTCAGAGCGTAATTTTGGGCCTCTGAATCCCAGCTTTCTCCGTTTCCCCGGCGAAGGCCGGGGCCCAGGTGAAACCCACGAGCCGCTCAGGATGAATCTGGGTCCCGGCCTTCGCCGGGAAAACGGGCGTGGAAACAGCGCGCTTTCAGGCAAAGAAGACGCTCTCTACGACCAGCGCAGCGGCGGGGCCTGGTCCTTCAACGCCAGCAGCGCCGCGCGCAACTTAGCCATGAAGGCGGGACGTTCGCCGCTCCAGGCCAGGGGCTCGCCGACCAGCACCGCGCAGTTCAGCGGCACGGGGATGGTCTCGCCCTTGGGCAGGACGCGGCCGGCGCCCTGGATCCAGACGGGAATGACCGGCGCGTCGGGAAAGGCCTCGGCCAGCCGGGCGACGCCGCTCTTCAGCTGGCCCATGCCGTCGCCTTCTCCGTCACCGCGCGTCCCTTCGGGAAACACCACCACGATGTCGCCGGCCGCCAGGGCCGCGCGGGCCGGGGCCAGCACGTCCTCGCCGACCCTATCTGCTTTTTGGCCGGCCTTCAGGCGCGCCACCGGCACGATGCCGATCACATGGCGCGAGAACCAGCCGATCACCGGGTCCTTGAGGAAATAGTCGGCCGCCGCCGCCGGCCGCACCCGCGCCAGGGCCCGCGACGGGAAAATGGCCAGCAACAGCAGGGTGTCGACATGGCTGGAATGGTTGGCCGCGACGATCGCGGGCCCCTTCAGCGGCAGGCGCTCGCGACCGGTCACGTCGGCCCCGGTCATGAACAGGGCCAACGGCCGGGCCACCAGGATCAGCAGCAGGAAGCGAAGCCAGCGCATGGTCAGAACTTACACATCAGAACTTGTTCAGGGCGAACAGCGCCAGCAGGTGGAAATAGAGCGGGGCGGTGAAGGTCAGGCTGTCGGCGCGGTCCAGCACCCCGCCGTGGCCGGGGATGGCGTGGGAGGTGTCCTTGACGCCGATGTCGCGCTTGACCGCGCTCATGGTCACGTCGCCGGCGAAACCGGCCACCGGCAAGGTCGCGGCGACCACCGCCAGGCCCAGGCCGGCCAGCGGCGTGAACACCGGGCCCAGGAACCAGATCAGCAGGCCGGTGGCCAGCCAGCCGCCGAGAAAGCCCTCCCAGGTCTTGTTGGGACTGACGGTGGGCGCGATCTTGTGGCGACCCAGCAGCTTGCCGAACACGTACTGGGCCACGTCGTTGAACTCGGTGACCAGCAGCAGGAAGAACACCAGCCCCGCCGCCCCGGCCGGCAGGCGCTCGGCGTCGGGCGCGCGCATCAGGAAGGCGGCGAAACCCAGGTTGTAGACGCAGGTCACCAGGCCCCAGTGGAAGGTGGCGGCGGTGGTGAGGAAGCCGCGCGTCTGGCCCAGCATGGCCATCAGGAACGGCAGGCCCAGGAACGCCCAGACCGGGATGAACACCAGGTAGAACATGTAGCGGTCGGCGGCGATGAAGCCGTAGGCGGCGATCAGGACCAGATAGGCCGCCAGGATGGCCGGCCGGTCCTCGCGGCGGATCGGGGCCAGGGACAGGAACTCGCGCAGGGCCATGAACGAGATCAGGGCGAAGACCGCGACCGTGGCCTGCCAGCCGGCCAGCAGCGCCCCGGCCAGCAGGGCGACCATCACCCACCAACTGGCGATCCGCTGGCGCAGTTCCAGATAGGACTTGTCGGGCCGCAGGGCGGTCAGCACGGTCGCGACCAGGCCGGCGACGCCCAGCAGGATCACCACGCCGGCCAGGCCCGCCAGCAGGGCGGGCGGCTGGGCGGCGAGGAAAGCGCGAAGGGTATCGAGAATGGCCATGCAACTCCTGGCGGCGAACCCTTTCAGCTATAGCCTAGTTCTAGCGACCGACGAGTGATCTGGAGCGCCGCATGACCGACAAGCCCGACAACCGCCGTCCGCTGGCGGTCCGCGACGCCGCCTTCGCCCGGCGACTGGCGCGTCGCCTCGCCGACGCCAAGGTCAGCCCCGACGCGATCTCGGCGACCAGCGTCGCCTTCGCCCTGCTGGGCGGGGCATTGCTGATGACGTCGGGCGGGCTCGAAGGGGTCATGCGCGCGCTGGTCCTGGTGTTGGCGGCGCTGTGCGTCCAGGGGCGGCTGCTGTGCAACCTGCTGGACGGCATGGTGGCGGTCGAGCATGGCCAGGCCGGGCCCGCCGGGCCGGTATGGAACGAGTTGCCCGACCGGGTCGCCGACGTGCTGCTGCTGGCAGGGGCCGGCTACGGCGCCTGGACGTCCGGCCTGGACGGCGGCGACGCCCTGGGCTGGTTCGCCGCCGTGCTGGCGGTGCTGACCGCCTATGTTCGCGAGCTGGGCCGGGGACTGGGCCAGCCCGCCGACTTCTCCGGTCCGATGGCCAAGCAGCACCGGATGGCGGCGCTGACCTTGACCTGCGCGGTCTCGGCCGTCGAGCCGCTGTGGGGCGGCAAGGGCCAGATGATCCTGGTCGGGCTGCTGGTGATCGGCGCCGGGACCTTGATCACGGTGGTCCGACGGACGCGGAATCTGGTGCGGGGATTGCGGGGCTGACCCCGAGTGGATCCCGGATGCTGATGGGGACAGGCACATGTGCCTGTCCCCGATCGTTGTCCCAACCGTAAGAGGTCAGCGCTTGCCGCGCGGCGGGGCCGAGCCGCCTGGACGCGCCCCGCCCGGCTTGCCACCGGGGCGCGGGGCGCCTTTCGGCCCATCGAGACGGGCGCCGGCGGACTTGGCCATGCCGGGCTTGGACCACACCTTGCCGGGCTCACCCGGCTTGGCGGGCCCCGCCGCCTTGACCGTGCTCGGCTTGGCGCCCGGGCGAGCCCCGCCGGGCTTGCCGAAACCCTCGGCCTCCAACGGCTTGTAGCCGTTGGCCCGCAGCGCGCCGAGCTTGGGCTTGGCCGGGCGGCCTTCCTTGCCGCTGGCCGCCCGCTTGTCGGCCGCGTTCTTGTCGGCCAGGCCCTTGTCGCGCACGCGCTTGGCGGCCGCGTCGCGGAAGGACAGCGGCTTGGGGCCGATCATCTTGCTCTCGAGCGACTTCTTGGCGTGGCGCGGCGGGTTCTCGCGGCCGGCGATCACCGGCTTCTTCTTGGGCTTGGCCCAGCCGGGCTTGCGCACCAGCTTGGTCTCCTCGACCACCTCCTCGGGCAGGACGAGGGCCGACTGGGTCAGCTTGCCGGCCCGCGGCACGCCGCGCCGCTGGGCCTCGCCGCCGCCGGCCGTGCCCACCGCCTTCAGCGGATCGGCCACGCCGACGAACTGCGGCTTGTCGCCCTTGGGCATGTTGCCTTCCGCCACGATGCCTTCCAGCAACTCGCGGATCACCCGGGGCCCGACCTCCTCGACCTGGCCCGGCAGCAGCGTGCCCAGGGCGAACGGGCCGTAGGACAGGCGGATCAGGCGGTTGACCTTCAGGCCCAGCGCCTCGAGCACCCGCCGCACTTCGCGGTTCTTGCCCTCGCTCAGCGTCAGGGTGATCCAGATGTTCTTGCCGCCGCCGGCCTTTTCCTGGGCCTTGTCGAGGCGGGCCTCGATCGCGCCGTAGCGCACGCCCTCGACGGTGATGCCGTCCTTCAGCCGGTCCAGCTTGGCCTGGGTGGTGTCGCCGAAGGCGCGAGCCCGGTAGCGGCGCACCCAGGCGTTCTGCGGCATCTCCAGGGCTCGCGACAGCGCGCCGTCGTTGGTCAGCAGCAGCAGGCCCTCGGAATTGAGGTCCAGGCGCCCGACCGAGATCAGCCGGGGCAGGTCGCGCGGCAGAGCCTGGAACACCGTCGGGCGCTGCTTGGGATCGTTGTGGGTGGTCATCAGCCCGGTGGGCTTGTGATAGCGGAATACCCGCGTCGCCTCGGGCTCGTCGATCATCTTGCCGTCGACGGTCAGGATGTCGCCGGGCCGGACCTTGACGGCCGGGGTGGTCAGGACCGTGCCGTTCAGTGAAACCCGGCCGTCCTCGATCAGCCGCTCGACCTCGCGGCGCGAGGCCACGCCCGATCGCGCCAGGGCCTTGGCGACGCGATCGCCGCCCTCGTCGTCTTGACCGGGAATGGCGTTGTCATGCAGGTGGGGCTGGTATTTGTCGGTCATTGCCGGGTCCTTCAAGGGGCTGGGCGCATCTCACGATGGGCGGTTTTCCTAATGCGCACCGATCCGGGCGAGGATCAAGACGCCCAGGCCATGGCGCTGGCCCTCGAAGAGGCGCGGGCCGCCGCCGCGCGGGGCGAGACGCCGGTCGGGGCGGTGATCCTCGATCCGGCTACCGGCCAGGTGCTGGCCCGGGCCGGCAACGGGCCGATCGGGGCGCACGACCCGACCGCCCACGCCGAGATCGCCGCGATCCGCATGGCGGCCGCGCACTTGCGCAACTACCGCCTGACCGACCTGACCCTGGTGGTGACCCTGGAGCCCTGCGCCATGTGCGCCGGGGCGATCAGCCACGCACGGATCGGCCGGGTGGTGTTCGGGGCCGAGGACCCCAAGGGCGGGGCGGTGATCCACGGCCCGAAATTCTTCGCCCAGCCCACCTGTCATTGGCGGCCGGAGGTCACCGGCGGAGTGATGGCCCAGCAGAGCGCCGACCTGTTGCGGGGGTTCTTCAGGGCGCGGCGGAAGAAGTGAACTGCCCCCCTACGCCGTCATCCCCCGACTTGTTCGGGGGACCCAAGCCGAGTTGGCCGCATCCCCTCCTGAAACGCCGCTTGGGTCCCCCGCATAAAGCGGGGGATGACGAACTGGAGGGTCAGTTCACCATCGCCGAACCCAGCAGCACCCTGGAGCCCTTGCGGCCCAGCACCTTGTCGGCGGCGTCCTGCATCTGGCCGCCCAGATAGTCCAGGTTGGGCGCCGCGCCGCGCGGCAGGCCTGCGGTATAGGTCATCAGCACCTGGGCGAAGGCGGCGCGCAGGCGCGGCTCCGACTGCCGGGCCCGTTCCATCAGCTTGGGATCCACGGCCTCGACCCCGGCTTCCACGATCATGACCCCGCGCCGGCCGTCGCGGCGGATGGCGGTCGCCGTCAGCGGCTGCAGGGCGAAATAGGTCGAGGGCGCTTCGGCCTTCTTCGCCTCGTTGCCACTGGCCAGGGCGGGAGGGGCGGCGAGGCTGGCGGCGGCCAGCAGCGACAGGACGGAGAGGGTGAGGGCGCGGCGCATGACGCCTTTTGCCACGACGTGGTTGACGTCCTCTTTACGTCTGGCGCGCACAAAGGGGCGTTAACCATGAATCGCCCCGCGGGCGGAACGTCGCGGCGGCGCGCAGGAGGCTGAACTTGGGGCGTTTTTCACCGAAAAACCTCGATCTGGACGGCAAGGTCATCCTGGTGACCGGCGGCACCGGCTCATTCGGCCGCCGTTTCATCGAAACAGTCCTGCGGACGTCGGATCCGCGGAAGGTGATCATCTATTCGCGCGACGAATTGAAGCAGAGCGACATGCAGATGGAACTGCGCGAGCAGTTCGACGACGCCGTCTACGGCAAGCTGCGGTTCTTCATCGGCGACGTGCGCGACCGCCAGCGCCTGACCCTGGCCCTGCGCGGGGTCGACATCGTCATCCATGCCGCCGCCCTCAAGCAGGTGCCGGCCGCCGAATACAATCCGTCCGAGTGCATCCACACCAACATCATGGGCGCCGAGAACGTCGTCTGGGCCAGCCTGACCAACCACGTGCAGCAGGTGGTCGCCCTGTCGACCGACAAGGCCTGCAACCCGATCAACCTCTATGGCGCGACCAAGCTGGCCTCGGACAAGACCTTCGTGGCGGCCAACAACCTGTCGGGCGACATCGGCACGCGCTTCGCGGTGGTTCGCTACGGCAACGTCGTGGGCTCGCGCGGCAGCGTCGTGCCGCTGTACAAGCGCCTGCTGAGCCAGGGGGCCACCGAACTGCCGGTCACCGACGCGCGAATGACCCGGTTCTGGATCACCCTCAACGAGGGCGTGGCCTTCGTGCTGTCGTCTCTGGAGCTGATGCGCGGCGGCGAGATCTTCGTGCCCAAGATCCCGTCGATGACCATGCCCGACCTGGTCAAGGCGATGTCGCCGACGGCCGGGGTCAAGATCGTCGGCATCCGCCCGGGCGAGAAGCTGCACGAGATGATGATCAGCGCCGACGACGCCCGCGCCACCGTCGAACTGGCCGACCGCTACGTGATCGAGCCGACCTTCGTGGAATATCCCCGCGATCGCTTCGGCGCCGCCGACGGCGCCAAGCCCGTGGACGAGGGCTTCAGCTACAGCAGCGACAATAACGACGACTGGCTCAGTGAGGACGGCCTCAACGCCATGCTGGCCGAGAAGGCCTGATGGCCGAAGCGCTTCCGTTCCTCCCCTACGGCCGTCAGACCATCGAGGACGACGACGTGGCGGCGGTCACGGCGGCCCTGCGCGCCGACTTCCTGACCACCGGCCCGACGGTCGAGGCGTTCGAGACCGCCTTCAAGGCCAAGGTCGGGGCCCAGCACGCCGTCGCCGTGGCCAACGGCACCGCCACCCTGCACCTGGCCATGCTGGCCCTGGGGATCGACGAGGGCGACGTCTGCATCGCCCCCTCGGTCACCTTCCTGGCCACCGCCAACTGCGCCCGCTACGTCGGGGCCGAGGTGGTGTTCGCCGACGTCGATCCCAATTCCGGCCTGATGACCCCCGACACCCTGGCCGAGGCGCTGACCCGGGCGGGCGACCGCCGGGTGAAGGCGGTGCTGCCGGTCCACCTGCGCGGCGACGTCTGCGACCTGCCGGCCCTGAAGGCCATGGCCAGCGCGGCCGGGGCGGTGCTGGTCGAGGACGCGCCCCACGCCCTGGGCTCGACGAGCACGTTCGACGGCGCCCGCCACCCGGTCGGCGACGGGGCCTATTCGGCCTTCGCCAGCTTCTCGTTCCATCCGGTCAAGACCCTGGCCACCGGCGAGGGCGGCATGCTGACCACCAACGATGCGGCGCTCGCAGCGCGGGCCCGGTCCCTGCGTAGCCACGGCATGGTCCGCCCGGCCGGGGCCGAGCCGTGGGTCTACGAGATGCCGGAACTGGGCTTCAACTACCGCATCCCCGACCTGCTCTGCGCCCTGGGAATCTCCCAGTTGGCCAAGCTCGACCGCTTCGTGGCCCGGCGGCGGGAGCTGACCGCGCTCTACGCCGAGCGCCTGGCCGCCCTGGCCCCGACGGTGACCTTGGCGGCTAGCCCGGCCTGGTCCGAGCCGGCCCTGCACCTGCTGACCGTGCTGATCGATTTCGAGGCCGCTGGCACGACCCGCCGCACCGTGGTCGAGGCGTTGAAGGCGCAAGGGATCGGCAGCCAGGTCCACTACATCCCGGTGCACCGCCAGCCCTACTACCAGGCCCGCTACGGCACCCTGGACCTGCCGGGCGCGGACGCCTGGTACGCCCGCTGCCTGACCCTGCCGCTGTATCCGACCATGGCGGATGGGGATGTGGACCGGGTGGTTGAAGCCCTGGTGGGGGCGTTGGGGCAGTAGGCGGTACCCGCGTGCGAGCTTGCCTGAGACCGAGACCGGTGTTCAGGTGAAGATTAAATCGGGGGCGTTTCCGGCATGGTTTCCACTGGCGGCTCTGACCGCGATAGGGGCGACAAGCCTGCGCTTGGACTAGGCGCAACCCAGACCGACGCCGATCAGCCAGGCAAAGATGGCAAAGGCCGGCAAGCAGCGGGCAATAGGAAGTATGCGCCTAAACAGCATCAAGTGGATGTTGATGGACCTGATAAGGCTCTTCAAAAACCAGAACTAGAATGGCATGACGGCTCCCCAGCAAACCACCCGTCGCAACGTGATCCATCGAAGCCAATCGAAATTGCCGGGTTCGTCGCCAGCCTCATTGCCGCAATAGCAGCCATCGCTGGCGTTGCGATTTCCCACGGCCAGCTCAAGGAAATGAAGGCGCAGCGGACTCAGGACGCCATTGACGGCGCGCAATCCGACCTCCGGCAGGATAAACTTATCATCGTTGCTGGCCAGCAGGCCAGTAGCACAGCTGCTTTGGCTCGCAGCAGCGCCGACCAACTGGTCTCTATCAAGGCGAGCGCCGACGCCGCCATCGCTCAGGCGCACGCAGCGTCGGCGGCTAGCGGCGCGACTGGCAGGCTCGCGCAATCCAGCAGCGATCAAGTCAAGGTTTTGCTGGATGCGGATCGCGCATGGATTAGCGCCGCCACCGTTCCCAACAGTTTCGATTTTGTCGTTGGCCAAGACTTCGTCGCGCACACACAAATATCCAATACGGGAAAAAGCCCCGCTATCAAAGTTAGGTCGTTTACCAAGTGGGAGATAATGGAGAGGACGTCGCCTTATGAAGCTCTCAAAGAATGTGAGACCTGTGCTTCTGAGGCCGTCTTTCCGGGGACCATGCGAACCATAGAGCCGAAAATCTTAGGATCGGCTTTGACCCAATCCGAGGTGGAAGGCCTCAAGAGCGGAGTTAAGATTTTTGTCGTGCGCGTTCGCGTTGACTACTCTGACGTAAGCGGACGTCGCCACACGACCACAATGTGCTCATTTTATAACCTTCCCACAAAGGGCTTCACCGCTTGCGCCGTGGGCAGCGAGGCCACCTAACACCGCCGACAGTACCCACGCCCCAATCACAGTCCATCACCGATCCAGCCGCTTTGGGGACAGGCTTGTTCGCTAAATAATAACGGGAATGACGGACGAAAGGAGGGTTCGGAGACGGGTTAGGTGGCCCAGCGCGGAATGCCGATGAGCCGCTAAGCCGCCGCCTTCTGCTGCTGCACCAGGCCCTTGAGCAGGTCCATGGTCTCCGGCGAGCCCGCCAGTTCCTCGCGGACCTCGGGCGCGCGGGCCAGTTTCATCGCCTCGAGGCGGGCCTTGTCGGCGACCGGGCCGGTGGGGCCGGCTTCGCCCATGGCCAGCTTGATCAGCAGGGCCAGTTTCTGCGGCAGGGGGGCGGGGGCGCGGACCAGCATGGTCAGCAGCCGGGCGTCGGTCTCGACCAGGCCGCCCAGGTCGCCCAGCTTGGCGCACAGCGGCTCGTAGTCCTCGATCACCAAGCCCGAACGGATCAGGGATTTTTGCAGGCCGGCCAGCGAGGCCAGCTTCGAAGCCGCCGAGTCGGGCCCCTGGCGCAGCTCGCGCTCGAAGCGCAGGGCCTGGATGTTGGCCGACAGCCAACGGGCCGCCATGCGCTTGTTGACCGCGCCCATGACGTTCTCGGCCAGGCGGATCAGCATCTGCACCTCCTCGCGCGACGAGCGGTCGCGGCCGAGCAGGGCCTCGATGAACTCGCCGTTCAGCAGGGTCTTGGAGCGGGTGGTGAAGGCGCTGGTGATGTCTTCGGGCGGCAGGATGCGCCCGGCGGCCGCGGTCAGGCTCATGGCCAGGGCCCGCAGGTGTTCGATCTCGGACTCGGCGTCGGCGGGCCGCAGGCGCCGCACGCCGTTTAGTTCCTTGAGCACCCGGTGGGCGATCGACGAGCGGACGGCGGGGAAGTCGTCGCCGGTCAGCCATTGGCTGAGGCGCTTGGCGGTGCCCGACAGCTCGGGCATGCAGTGGCGCACCCCGGCCTCGACGCGGATCAGGGCCTCGACCTGGGCGCCGCCCGCCAGGCGGGTCATGGCCGCCAGGGTCGTGCCGAGGTCGGCGTCGTTAGCGCCCAGCAGGTCGGCCATGCCGGCCTTGGAGCCGATGATCTCGGCCAGGGGCGTCTCGATGGCGGCCAGGGCGGCGGCCCGAGCCTTGGGGTCGGTCGGGGCGGCGTCGGCCAGGTCGAGCAGCCGGGCGATCTTCTCGGACCAGTTCTTGCCGGGCGCGATCGAGGCGGCGACGCCGGCCCCCAGCAGGAAGGCGCGGTCGGGATCGGTGGCCAGGCGCTCGGCGGCGCGGGCGAAGCCTTCCTTGTCGAGGTCGGGCAGAGCGCCCTTCTTGAAGGCCTTCATCAGGTTGGCGACGGTGCGCTCGACCAGGCCCTGGAAGGTGCGGATCAGCTCATGGACCGACATGCCCCGGGCCTCGGCCTCGGGAATGGCGATCTTCTGCAGGGCGTGCTGGAGGTCGGTGCCGGAGGCTTCCAGCTTTTCGACCAGGTCGGGACGGTGCAGCAGCTCGAACGGCGTGGCGTTATGCCGCGCCAGCCAGGCTTCCAAAAGACGGCCGATGCGGTCGCGCGCGTGGGCGGTGTAGAGGTCGGAGGGCTGGACGCAGAGGGGGTCGAGGTCCTCCTGCACCTTCTTGGGCTTGCCGCCGTCGACCTGGCCCTTGGTGAAGATCGAGATCGACTTGTATTCGCGGCTCTCGGGGTCGAGGGTTTCCTTGCTCACCCGCACGGCGATCGCCCGGCCCTGCTCCAGGGCCTCCTCGGCGGTGGCCAGGGCGTGGGTGCGGATTTCGGTCGCCATGTCGAGCGTCCATTGCGCGCCGGGCTTGCGGCGCACGAACAGCTCGTAATGGACTTGATCGCTCATGGGCTAAGGGCTCCCCGAGCGTCCGTTATGGGATATGAGACCTTAAGGCGAGGTTGCCGGACCGGTGTATCGGGCCGTCCGGCCGCAATGACGCCATGCTGCAACCGCAAAAGGCGGGGAAAGCTTAGCCGCCCCATGCGTTGTAGGGGGGCTCGCCGGTCGTTAGTATCGGCGGAAAGCGAAAGGACCGATAAGGCTCGATGGCCGATATTACTCTCATCGACGACGACGAGAACATCGTCGCTTCGGTTTCACTGGCCTTGGAAAGCCATGGTCACGTGGTGAAGGCGTACTATGACGGCGCCTCGGGGCTCGACGCGGTCGAGAGCCAGGCGCCCGACCTGGTGATCCTCGACGTCAAGATGCCCCGCATGGACGGCATGGAAGTGCTGCGGCGCCTGCGCCAGACCACCGAGATCCCGGTGATCATGCTGACCTCCAAGGACGACGAGATCGACGAGATCCTCGGCTTCAACCTCGGGGCCGACGACTACATCCACAAGCCGTTCAGCCAGCGCCTGCTGCTGGAGCGGGTCAAGGCCGTGCTGCGGCGGGCCCGGCCCGAGGAAGACGAACCGGGCGTGGTTCCCGGCTCGGCCAATTCCAAGATCATGAAGCGCGGCAAGCTGACGCTGGATTCGGCGCGGCACGACAGCCTGTGGGACGGCAAGCCGGTGCGCCTGACGGTCACCGAGTTCCTGCTGCTGCAATCCCTGGCTCAGCGCCCGGGCTTCGTGAAGAGCCGCGACAACCTGATGGACGCCGCCTACGACGATCAAGTCTATGTCGACGACCGCACGATCGACAGCCACATCAAGCGGATGCGCAAGAAGTTCCGCCAGGTCGATCCGGAGTTCGACTCCATCGAAACCCTGTATGGCGTCGGCTACCGCTATCGCGAATCCTGATCCCGCCATGGGATCGGCCAAGGACCAGGACCGCGAGCACGGCCGGCCGAAACGCCGGCTGACCTGGCCGCAATTGGCTTGGCCCAATTTCAGCTGGCCCAATTTCACCTGGCCCAGGGGCTCGCGCCTGGGCCGGTTGATCATCGGGCTCAACGTCCTGGCCCTGGCCATCCTGCTGGGCGGGGCGCTGGTGCTCAACGAGCTGCGCAGCGGGCTGATCAAGACCCGCATCGACAGCCTGACCACCCAGGGCGAGCTGATCGCCAACGTCATCGACCTGGCCGCGACGGTGGGCGACCCCGAGCCCAAGCTGGAGGCCGACCGGGCCAGCGACATCCTGCAGGGCCTGTTCATCCCACGCTCGCAGCGGGCCCGGCTGTTCGACGCCCAGGGCAACCAATTGGCCGACTCCTACGTCGTCGCCGACCGGGTGGAGTCCCGCGAGCTGCCGCCGGCCCGCAAGCCGGGCCAGCCGGAGTTCGGGCTGCCGACCCGCGACCCCGACGCCAAACCCAAGGCCGTGGAAGCGGCGCGCGAAGCGCTGGCCGCAGAGATCGCCCAGGCCCGCCTGGGCGAGCCGGTGGCCGGCACCCGCCGGGCCGAGAACGGCGAGCGGGTGGTGTCGGTGTCGATCCCCATTCAGCATGTCCGGGCCGTCCTGGGCGTCCTGACCCTCGAGGCCGGGGACGTCGACCAGATCATCTCCGCCGAGCGCAAGGCGCTGCTGCCCTTCGCCCTGATCGCGGTGGCCACCACCCTGATCTCGTCCTTCCTGCTCAACCGCCTGATCGCCCAGCCGGTGCTGCGCATGGCCAGGGCCGCCGACCATGTGCGGCTGGAGGGCGCGCGCGCCATCTCCCTGCCCGACATCTCCGGCCGCAAGGACGAACTGGGCGACCTGTCGCGGGCCCTGGAGGAGATGACCGACTCGATGTCGGAGCGGATGGACGCCATCGAGCGCTTCGCCGCCGACGTGGCCCACGAGATCAAGAACCCACTGACCTCGATCCGCTCGGCGATCGAGACCCTGGACCTGGTGTCGGACCCCGCCGCCCGCGCCCGGCTGCTGGGCATCCTGCAACAGGACGTCAGCCGCCTGGACCGCCTGGTCACCGACATCTCCAACGCCTCGCGACTGGACGCCGAGTTGTCGCGCGAAGCGCCGCGGCCGTTCGAGCTGAACCTGCTGCTGCATGAGGTCATCCACCTCTACGAGGCCCAGTGGCGGCCCGGCGAGGCGCCCGGCAGCGTGCGGGTGACCTTCGACGAGAAGGTCGCTCCGCAGCACGCCCGGGTGATGGCCCGCGAAACCCCGATGGGCCAGGTGTTCCGCAACCTGGTCGACAACGCCCGCTCGTTCAGCGCCGCCGACGGCGAGGTGCGCGTCGCCCTGGTCCGCGACCACGGCCGGCTGATCGTCACGGTCGACGACGACGGTCCGGGCATCCCCAAGGAAAACCTCGAGACCATCTTCGAGCGCTTCTACACCTCGCGGCCCAAGGGCAAGGCGTTCGGCGGCAATTCGGGCCTGGGCCTGTCGATCGCCCGCCAGATCGTCGAGGCCCATGGCGGCGCGATGCGGGCCGAGAACCGCAAGAACGCCGCCGGCCAGGTGGTCGGGGCCCGGTTCCGGGTCGAGCTGCCCGAGGCCGGAAACCACCATCACGGCCACCATCCGGGAGGCGCCCGCGAATGATCCGCCACGCTGGAATGATCGCGCGTCGCGTGGCCGGCCACTGGTGCGGCGCGCTGATCGAGGGGCCGTCGGGGGTCGGCAAGAGCGACCTGGCCTTCCGCGCCCTGGCCGAGGGCTTCCGCCTGGTGTCCGACGACTACGCCCTGGTGTTCGCCTCGAACGGCAAGCTGTTCGGCCGCGCGCCGGACGCCCTGGCCGGGCTGATCGAGGTGCGGGGCCTGGGCGTCCTGCCGCAGGCGCACCTGTCGTTGTGCCGCGTGCGTCTGCTCGTGCGATGCGCGATTCGGCCGCAGGCGGTGGAGCGCATGCCCGAGCCCATATTCGAAACCATCGAGGGCGTTTCCGTCCCGGTGCTCGACCTGTGGCCTTTGGAACCCGCCGCGCCGGGGAAAATCGGACGGATGTTTGAGCATCTTGGAGTCACCGACTAACAAGCGTATCAAGACGGCCCGCGCGGCGCCTCCCTAGCCGCCACGGGTTAGGGGATCCCGTTTGAGAGATCAGGCATGATCGGGCTCGTGATAGTCACGCACGGGCGTCTGGCGGAGGAGTTCGTCTCCGCCATGGAGCACGTGGTCGGACCGCAAGGCGCGGTGAAGGCCATCTGCATCGGTCCGGAAGACGACATGGAACGTCGCCGGTCCGACATTCTGAAGGCGTGCGCCGCGGTCGACGACGGCGGCGGGGTGATTCTGCTGACCGACATGTTCGGCGGCACGCCCAGCAACCTGGCCATCTCGGTGATGGAGCAGACCAAGGCCGAGGTGATCGCCGGCCTGAACCTGCCGATGCTGATCAAACTGGCCAGCGTGCGCCAGCGCGAGGCCCTGCCGGCCTGCGTCGCCCATGCCCAGGAAGCTGGACGCAAGTACATCTCCGTGGCCTCCTACGTGCTCGCGGGAGAAAAATGAGCGGGATGATGGCGACGCGCACGGTCGAAATCGTCAATGAACGGGGGCTTCACGCCCGCGCCTCGGCCAAGTTCGTCAAGCTGGCCTCCGGCTTCGACGCCGAGGTGACGGTGGCCCGCGACGGCTCCAGCGTCGACGCCCGCTCGATCATGGGCCTGATGATGCTGGCCGCCGGCATCGGCTCGACCATCGACATCGCCGCCGAGGGGCCCGAAGCCCACGCGGCGGTCGAGGCGCTGACGGAGCTGGTGGCGAACAGGTTCGACGAGGAACGGTAGTTCTTCAGGTCCTCCCCCCGTGGGGGAGGTGTCGGCGAAGCCGACGGAGGGGGGCGTAGTCGGGCGACGCCGGAACCTAGATCGACGATCCTAAGACTCCCCCCACCGATCGCTACGCGATCGCCTCCCCCACAGGGGGAGGGTCTTGCGAAATCGCCTCGGATTATTCCGCCGCCACGCTTTCCGGCGCCACGGCCTTGGCCGACCCCATCGGTCGCAGGTCCAGGTCCTGGAACAGCGCGCTGTCCTCGTCCTGGCCCGGCAGCGGGGTGGTCAGCAGCTTGCCGCCGACGAAGATCGAATTGGCGCCGGCCATGAAGCACAGGGCCTGCAGCTCGCGGCTCATGTCGTCGCGGCCGGCCGACAGGCGGACCATCGATTTGGGGCAGACGATCCGGGCCACGGCCACCGTGCGCACGAACTCCAGCCCGTCGATCTCGCCCTCTCGCTTGACCTTGTCGCCCAGCGGCGTGCCGGCCACCGGCACCAGCGCGTTGACCGGCAGGCTGTCGGGGTGGCTGGGCAGGCTCGCCAGTTGGTGCAGCAGGCTGGCACGGTCGCGCCGCGCCTCGCCCATGCCGACGATGCCGCCGCAGCAGGTGCTCATGCCGGCGTCGCGGACGTGCGCCAGGGTGTCGAGCCGCTCCTGGTAGGTGCGGGTGGTGACCACGTCGCCGTAATATTCCGGGCCGGTGTCGAGGTTGTGGTTGTAGTAGTCGAGCCCGGCGTCCTTCAGCTGCCTGGCCTGCTCCGGCGTCAGCATGCCCAAGGTCGCGCAGGTCTCCAGGCCCAGGGCCTTCACCCCGCCGATCATCGCCGCCAGCTTGGGCAGGTCGCGGTCCTTCAGCTCGCGCCAGGCCGCGCCCATGCAGAAGCGCTGGGCTCCACCGTCGCGGGCCTCGCGGGCCTTGGCGATGACGACGTCGGCGTCCATCAGCTTCTCGGCCTTGAGGCCGGTCTTGAAGTGGGCCGACTGGCTGCAATAGCCGCAGTTCTCGGCGCAGCCGCCGGTCTTGACCGACAGCAGCTGCGACAGCTGCACCTCGGAGGGATCGAACCCGGCCCGATGCACGGTGGCGGCCTGGAACACCAGTTCCATGAAGGGCAGGTCGAACAGGGCTTCCACCTGGGGAAGCGTCCAGTCGTGGCGGGGCTCGGCGGGATTGATCTGCGTCATGGCGCGCAGGTTTGGACTCGGTCATCACGATTGGCAAGCACGGCCAGCGTGCGAGGGCCCTTCGGCCATCCCCGGTTGGAGCAAAACCGGCCAGCCCGAGTTATAGTCCGCGCATGGATCACGAAATCGAACTGAAGTTCCTGATCGCCCCGGAGGCTTCGTCCGAGATCCTGGCCCGTCTGGAGGGACGGGAGGCGGTTCGGCAGCTGGACGCCACCTATTTCGACACCGCCGACCATGCCCTGCGCAAGGCGGGCTACGGCCTGCGGATTCGCGACGGCGAGAACGGCCGCAAGCAGACCCTGAAATCGGCCTCGTCCGGCGGCGTCTTCGCGCGCGGCGAATGGGAGAGCGCGGTGGTCGGCCCCGAGCCGGACCGCGACCTGCTGGCCAAGACCCCGGCCGCCAAGGTCATCAACGGCGACGCCCTGACCCCGGTGTTCGCCACCAATGTCCGCCGCGTGACCCGGCTGATCGAGCGAGACGGGGCGACCATCGAGGCGGCGCTGGACCTGGGCGAACTGCTGGCCGACGACCGCCGGGCCGGGGTCAGCGAGCTGGAGCTGGAGCTGAAGGCCGGTCCCGCGCGGGTGCTGTTCGACCTGGCCCGCGACCTGGCCGCCCACGCGCCGCTGCGCCTGTCGCTGGTCAGCAAGGCCGAGCGCGGCTACGCCCTGGCGCTGAACGAGGCCGAGGGGCCGCGCGCCGAGGCGACGCTGGACCCCGAGGCGACCACCGGCGAGGCGTTGCAGGCCCTGGGCCGCGCGGCGCTGGACCGCCTGTGCGCCGCCGCCGAGACCCTGCGGACCCGGCCCGGTCCCGAGCGGGTCCACAAGCTGCGGGTGGCGGCCCGACGGTTCCGCGCCCTGCTCTCGACCTTCAAGCTCCTGGCCGGCGACCCGGCGGCGCGCCACGTCAAGACCGAACTGAAATGGCTGGCCGACGAACTGGGCGCGGCCCGCGAACTCGACGTGTTCATCGCCGACGTCTGGCGGCCGGCCGCCGAGGACCAGGCGATCGAAAGTCAGGCCGCTCAGGACCAGGCCGAAGGTGAGGCGAACGGAACGGCCGAGAACGGCGCCCGCGCCCTCGCCGCCTTCGGCAAGGCCCTGCTGACGGCTCAGACCCAGGCCTACGACCGGGCCGCCGTCGCCGTCGACAGCGTCCGCTTCCGCGCCCTGGCCATCGACGCCGCCGCCTGGCTGGAGGCCGGCGCCTGGACCACCGACAAGCGCCTCGGAAAGCGCCGCGACCGCTCCGCCGCCGACTTCGCCGTCCAGGTCCTCGACAAGAGCCGTCGGCGGATCCTCAAGGATGGCCGCGACCTGGCCGCCCTGAGTCCCGAGGACCGTCACCATCTTCGCATCCGCGGCAAGAAGCTGCGCTACGCGGTCGAGGACCTGGCGAGCCTGTTTCCCGACCATCCCAAGCGCGTGGCCCGCTTCGTCGAGGCGACCAAGGTCCTGCAGGACAGTCTCGGCGTGCTCAACGACCTGGCCGTCCGCGAGGCCTTGGCCCACGAGGTGGCCTTGTCCTGCGACGATCCCGAAGCCGCCTTCGCCGCCGGTCGGCTGACGGCGGGCGGGCCCGAACGCGAGGCGGCGCTGCTCGCCGACGCCCAAGGCGCCTATGTCACCTTCGCCGAGGCCAAGCGATTCTGGTGACACACCCGCCGGGCGGGCGACTCATATAAAGAAATCCTTATGCCTTAATTGCGAGAAGGGTCGCGTCGCGCTATAGACCGCGCAAGACACATCCCCCGACCGCAGGAGCCGACCGTGGCCGACTACATCGTCAAGGACATCTCGCTCGCCGATTTCGGCCGCAAGGAAATCGCCATCGCCGAGACCGAAATGCCCGGTCTGATGGCCACCCGCGCCGAATACGGCCCGGGCCAGGTGCTGAAGGGCGCCCGCATCGCCGGCAGCCTGCACATGACCATCCAGACCGCCGTGCTGATCGAGACGCTGACCGCGCTGGGCGCCGACGTCCGCTGGGCCTCGTGCAACATCTTCTCGACCCAGGACCACGCCGCCGCCGCCATCGCCGCCTCGGGCGTGCCGGTGTTCGCGTTCAAGGGCGAGAACCTGGTCGAGTACTGGGAATACGCCCACAAGATCTTCGAATGGGCCGACGGCGGCTATCCGAACCTGATCCTCGACGACGGCGGCGACGCGACCCTGCTCTGCGTGCTGGGCCCCAAGGCCGAGAAGGATCCCACGATCCTCAACAACCCGACCAACGAGGAAGAAGAAGCCCTCTACACCGTCATGAAGCGCTATCTGGCCGAGAAGCCGGGCTTCTACACCGCCATCCGCGAAGCCATCGGCGGCGTGTCGGAAGAAACCACCACGGGCGTCCACCGCCTGTACCAGATGGCCGCCAAGGGCGAACTGCCGTTCCCGGCCATCAACGTCAACGACAGCGTCACCAAGTCCAAGTTCGACAACCTGTACGGCTGCCGGGAATCGCTGGTCGACGCCATCCGTCGCGGCACCGACGTCATGCTGTCGGGCAAGGTCGCGGTGGTCTGCGGTTACGGCGACGTCGGCAAGGGCTCGGCCGCCTCGCTGCGCCAAGGCGGCGCCCGGGTGATCGTCACCGAGATCGACCCGATCTGCGCCCTGCAGGCGGCGATGGAAGGCTATGAGGTCCAGACCCTGGACGACGTGGCCGGCCGCGCCGACATCTTCGTCACCGCCACGGGCAACAAGGACGTCATCACCGTCGAGCACATGCGGGCGATGCGCAACAACGCCATCGTCTGCAACATCGGCCACTTCGACTCGGAAATTCAGGTCGCCGGCCTGAAGAACTTCAAGTGGGACGAGATCAAGCCGCAGGTCCACCACATCGAGTTCCCGGACGGCAAGAAGATCATCCTGCTGTCGGAAGGCCGCCTGGTGAACCTGGGCAACGCCACCGGCCACCCCTCGTTCGTGATGTCGGCCTCGTTCACCAACCAGACCCTGGCCCAGATCGAACTGTGGACCAACAAGACGGCCTACAAGAACGACGTCTACACCCTGCCCAAGCACCTGGACGAGAAGGTCGCCCTTCTCCACCTGGCCAAGCTGGGCGCCAAGCTGAGCAAGCTGCGTCCCGACCAGGCCGAGTACATCAACGTGCCGGAAAACGGCCCGTTCAAGCCGGACCACTACCGCTACTAGGCGTTCGCCTCACGGTGAACGAGGAAGGGCCCGCCGCGGAAACGCGGCGGGCCTTTTTCGTGGGCAATCGGGCAGGTTGCAGGGTTCGAATAAATCGATAACGCCGTTCCGCCAACTTGCCGTCGCGTCAATCGCGACCACCCTATTCAAGGCCTCATTGCTCGGCTAAGCCGCTTGTCATGCCGTTAGCCTTGATCATTTCCAGCCATGTCGCGGGCAGCCGGGTCGGCGCGTCGGCCCAGGCCGCCGCCCTTGTGCAGTTCCGCATCGATTCGATGATCGTGCCGACCGTGCTGTATGGCCGCCATCCCGGCTGGGGCATTCCGGGCGGCGCGCCCGTGCCGATCGAGCTGATCGAGAGCATGCTCGATGGCATCGAGGCCAACGGCCTGTTCAGCCAGACCGACATGGTCATCACCGGCTATTTCGCCACCGCCGCCCAGGTGCGGGCCGCCGCCCGGAGCATCGACGCCGTACGCGCCGCGCCACGCGAGGGCGGCGCGCCCCAGGCTCCGGCGCGCAAGCCGACGATCGTCGTCGACCCCACCATGGGCGACGCCGGCAAGGGCCTCTATGTGCCCGCCGAGGTGGCCGAGGCCATCGCCGCCGAACTGATCCCGCGCGCCGACGTGGTGGCCTGCAACGCCTGGGAGCTGCAGCACCTGACCGGGACCGACGCCCGCGAACCCCAGGCCGCCGTCCGCGCCGCCCGCCTGCTGAACAAACCGACCCTGGTGTCGTCCGTACAAAGAGGAAATGAGATCGGCGTCGTCTATGCCGACCGCAAGGAGGCCTGGCTGGCCGCCCACGCCAAGGCGGTGCGCGCGCCCAACGGGGCCGGCGACCTGCTGACCGCCCTCTACGCCGCCTCGATCCTCGAAGGCCAGACCATCTCCTACGGCCTGGCCCGGGCGGTGGGCGGCGTCGCCGAAACGGTGACGGCGGCCAATATCTGGAACGCGCCGGAACTGCCGATCGTGGCCATGGCGGCGCGGATCAAGCAGACCTCGCCGACCGTGCGGATCGAGCGGCTGGCCTAGCCACCACGGTTGTCATCCCGGCCTCGGGCCGCGTAAGCGGCCCGCCTGACGGCGGGCTGGCGCGCAGCGCGAAGATCCGGGACCGACGCGTGAACGCCAGCGCTTCCGGCGGTCCCGGATCGGCGGCCCTGCGGGCCTTGTCCGGGATGACAGGTATGGGCGGTCGGGTTAGACCCTCCCCATGACCGTCGACATCACAGGCTTCTGCCCCGACCGCTTTTCCGCCGTGCGCGACGCCTTCGCCGCCAATTTCGAGGGAGGCGGCGAACTGGGCGCGCGGTTCTCGCTGGCCATCCACGGCGAGGTCGTCGTCGACCTGATGGGCGGCCACGCGGACCGCAAGCGCGAGGTCGCCTTCGGTCCCGACACCCTGACCCCGCTGTTCTCGACCACCAAGGCGGTCGCCGCCCTGCTGATCGCCCGCCTCGTCGACCAGGGCCGACTGACCTACGACCAGACCGTCGCCTCGGTGTGGCCGGAATTCGCCCAGGCCGGCAAGCAGGACGTCACGGTCGGCCAGGCGATGTCGCACCAGGACGGGTTGTCGGGCTTCCCCGAGGAAGAGGACCCGGCCATCTGGTTCGATTGGGACGCCACCTGCGCCAAGCTGGCGGCCATGGCCCCGCTGTGGCCGATCGGCTCGGCCAGCGGCTACCACCCCGTGACCTTCGGCTTCATCGCCGGCGAAATTTTCCGCCGCGTCGACGGCCGGACCATGGGGACGGCGCTGCGCGAGGACCTGGCCGTCCCCCTGGGCCTGGACCTGTGGATCGGCTTGCCCGACAGCGAACACGCCCGCTGCGCCGAGCTGATGCGCCCCACGGCCCTGCCAAAGTTCGGCGCGATGAACGCGGCGGTGAAGGCCGCCTTCATGACCAAGTGGGCGGCGCCGGGCGGACGCGGCACGGCCGAGTGGCGGCGGGCCGAGATCCCGTCGGCCAACGGCCACGCCACCGCCCCGGCCCTGGCCCGGCTGATGGGCGCCCTGGCCTCCGGCGGCGAACTGGACGGCATGCCGGTGCTGTCGCCGGCCGCGATCGCCCTCGCCAGCGCCGAACGGATCGTCGGCCAGGACCTGGTCCTGCCCTATGTGATCAGCTGGGGCGCGGGCTTCATGCGCAACACGCCCAACCTGTTCTACGGCCCGACGCCCGAGGCCTTCGGCCACAGCGGCTGGGGCGGCTCCTGCGCCTTCGCCGATCCGTCGCGCGGGGTGTCGGGGGCCTATGTCATGAATAAACAGGGCAGCGAGTTGATCGGCGACGCGCGCGCGGTGCGGTTGATCCAGGCGGCCAACGGCGCATTGTAACACGACCCAGGGGGACGGTGACGATGCGCGGGCTTCTGACGATCATGGGACTGGCGGCCGCGATGACCCTGCCGGCGGGCGGCGCGGCCTTGGCCCAGAGCGCCCCGCGTGATTTCTGCCCAGACCGACCTGGCAAGGGCTCGCCGCCCTGCGTGCTGGACGTCGGCCGCTTCCAGGCCGAGCTCGGCCTGGCCGACGCCGCCTATAGCCGGGGCGGCGGGACCTCGACCGACGACACCGCCTTCGGGTCGCTGGAACTGCGCCTGGGCCTGACGCCGACCGTCGAGGGCCAGCTCAGCTGGACCGCCCACGAACGGGTGCGCCAGAAGGACCGGGCCACGGGCGCGACATCCACCATCGACGGCACGGGTGACCTGGGGCTGGCCCTGCGCTGGTCGCTGCGCAATCCCGGCGGCGACGGCCTTTCCGTCGCGCTGCAGCCGTTCGTGACCGCGCCGACCGGGGCCGACGGGATCGGCGGCGGCAAGTGGCAGGGCGGGGTGATCGCGCCGATCTCCATGCCGCTGAACGGCGACTGGTCGCTGGCCCTGTCGCCGGAGCTGGACGTGCGCCCCGACGCCGACGGTTCGGGACGCCATGCGGGCTTGGCGGGGGCCGTCGGCGTCGGCCGGTCGTTCGGTCCGGTGTCGCTGGGCGTCGAGCTGTGGGCCGACGTCGACGACGACCCCGCCGGCCGGGTCACTTCGGCCAGCTTCGACCTGACCGCCGGCTGGACCCCGGCCTCGGTCCCGGACCTGCAACTGGACGCCTCGGCCTATCTGGGCCTCAACCGCGACACGCCGGACCTGGAACTGGTGGTGGGCGTGGCCAAGCGGTTCTAGACGGCCTTGGGCGCCGGCTTGGCCTCGATCATCAGCGCGCCGACGATCCCCGCCGCCACGGCCGCCACCGCGCTGATCCCCATGACCCACGGATAGCCCTGGGGTCCGGGCGCGAAATAGACCAGCCCCAGCACCGCCACGGCCAGCAGGCCTGCGATCCGCGCCACCGCGTTGTTGACGCCCGAGGCGACGCCGGCGTGGCTGGCGGCGACCGCCCCCATCACCGTGCTGGTCAACGGCGCGACGCTGATGGTCATGCCGACCGCCAGCACCAGCATCGCCGGCAGGACGCCGGTCCAGTAGCCGCCGCCCAGCCACGGCGCGCCGAGCAGGGCGAAGCCGACGCCCGCCAGGATCGGGCCGACCGTCAGCATCGGCCGGGCCCCGAACCGGTCGGCTGCCTTGCCGGCCACGCCCGACAGCGCGCCCATCACCAGCGAGAGCGGCAGCAGGGTCGCGCCGGCCCCGGCCGCCGAATAGCCATGACGGGCGATCAGTTCGAACGGCAGGAAGAATAGCGCGCCGGTCAGGCCGAAATACAGCGCCAGGGTCAGCAGGTTGGCGCCGCTGAAAGTCCGGGAACGATAGAGCGACAGCGGCATCATCGGGTGCTTCTGGCGCGCCTGGCTGACCACGAAGGCGGCCAGCAGGGCCGCGCCGGCCGCCAGGGCGGCCCAGACCGCCACGCTGCCCCAGCCGCGTTCGCCGACCGCCGTCAGGCCCCAGGTCACCGCGCCCAGGCCGGTGGCGGCCAGGCCCGCGCCCAGCCAGTCCAGGCGGTCGACGTCCGGGTCGCGGCTCTCGCGCACGGCGGCCAGCGCCAGCCAGACGGTGGCGGCCGCCAGCGGCAGGTTGATCAGGAAGATCGCCCGCCACGACACGTGGTCGACCAGCCAGCCGCCCAGCACCGGGCCGACCGCCGCGGTCACCGCCCCGAACCCGGCCCAGGCCCCGATCGCCCCGCCGCGCTCGGCGTCGCTGAACGTCGCGCCGAGGATGGCCAGGCTGGCCGGCACCAGCAGGGCCGCGGCGATCCCCTGCCCGGCCCGGGCGGCGATCAGCCAGCCGGCGTCCGGGGCCAGGGCGCAGCCCAGCGAGGCGAGGCCGAACAGCACGACGCCGAGGACGAACACCCTGCGCCGCCCATAGCGGTCGCCAGCCGAACCACCGATCAGGACCAGCGCCCCCAGCAGCAGCAGGTAGGCGTTGACGATCCATTGCACCTCCCCGGCGTCGGCCTTCAGGGCGGTCCGCATGGCCGGCAGGGCGACATTGACCACCGAACCGTCGATGAAGGCCATGCTCGAGCCCAGCACGGTGGCCGCCAGGGCCAGGCGCTTGTGCGGCGCGGGCTGGTCGGGGCAAGGGCTGGCGCGAATGACGCCTTCGTCGCACGGGGGATGCAGGGCGCTGGTCATGGGCCGAGCATGGATCAGCCAAGGCGGCTTGCCCAGCCCGCGCACTTCAGGCCCTGGCCAGCCGCGCGGCCATGGCTTCCTCCTGGCGCGTGAGCATCGAGCGCCCCCGGTTGTGCTTCAGCGGCGCGGCCTGGCCGGTGAGCAGATAGGCCATGCCCCGGCCGCTCCCGGGGTCGACCCACAGGCCGGAGGTCAGGCCGTAGGCGTCGCCGGCGTGGCCGATCCAGCCTTCGCAGCCGTCGAAGGGGTTGTCGCCCCCGTCGCCGCCCCCATCGCCGCCCTTGCCGCCGGTCAGGGTCTGGACGCCCAGACCGTAGGCGCGGATCAGGCCGCCATAGCCCTCGCCGTTCGGACGCGCGGGATCGAAGCGCCAAGCGGGCGCGGCCATGGTCGCGAAGGTCGCGGCCTTGAGGATCGGCGCGCCGCGTCGCGCCAGCACCCGACCCAGCGCCTCCAGGTCGCGAACCGAGGCCCGCAGGCCGCCCTGCGGCGCGAAGACGAAGCCGTTCTCGCCGGGAACATAGCCGTCGAGCGCGCGGCCGGCCGCCTCGGGCGCGACCCGGACGGCGGCCTGGGGCGCCGGCGGCAGGGTTTCGTCCAGCTGGGCGACCCACGGCCCGGCGGCGTTCCACGGGCCGTCGTCCGACGGGGCCTTGCGATAGAGAACGGCGCGCCGGTCGCGCGCCGCCTGGGGAACGCCGCTCCAGTTGAAACCACAGCTCAGCCCCAGGGGCTGGAAGACGCGCGACGCCATGAACCGGTCGAAGCGCTGGCCCGACCGCCGCTCGATCAGCTGGGCGACCACCGCGTAATTGACGTCGCCATAGGCGAACCAGTCGCCGGGCGGCTCGCTGGCCGGACCGAACCAGGCCCCGTCGTCCCACTGGGCGCCGCCCGGCGTCAGGGCGGCGCCCAGCGGACGGCCGAAGGCGACGGGATAGCTGGGCCCGTTGCGCAGGCCGCTGGTGTGCGACAGCAGGCGGCGCGGGGTGATCACCGCCTTTGGAAAGCGCGGATGGCGCAGCGCCCAGCCGAGGATGTCGGACACGTCGTCGTCCAGCCCGACCTTGCCGGCCTCGACCAGGGTCATGAAGCCGATGGCCGTGACCAGCTTGGAGATCGAGGCGATGCGGGCCGGAGAGTCCGGCGTCATCGCCCGGTCGGCGGATACCCGCGCCAGGCCACGGGCCACGGTCAGCACGGCCGGGCGGGTCGGACCGCGGAAGGCGACGCCGGCCAGGGCCGGGACGGCGGCTTGCGGGTCGCCGTCGCCGTTCAGCAGGGCGGCGAAGTCGTCGTCCGCGCCGCCGGTCATGGCCAGGGCGCCGGCGGTGGCGAGCAGGGATCGTCGGGTCGGCATGCGGCGGCTCACGTGAAGCGCCAGCCTAGCCCCTCACATAACGCCGTCATCCCCGCATGTGCGGGGATGACGCGCTTTGATCACACCGCCGCCACCACCCGAGTCCGCTTCCACGCCCCATAGGCGAACACCGCCACGCCCAGCCAGATGAACACGAACGACAAGGCCCGCAGCGGCGTGAAGGCCTCGCCCAGGGCGACACCGAGCAGGAACTGGATGGTCGGGGCGATGAACTGCAGGAAGCCGACGGCGCTGAGCGGCAGGCGGCGGGCCGACCAGGCGAACAGCGCCAGCGGCACGACGGTGGCCGGGCCGGCCAGCATCAGCAGGCTCGACACCGGAACGCCCGAACCGAAGTGCCCGGCGCCGCTCGATTGCAGGTACCAGACATAGGCCAGCCCCGGCAGGGCCAGATAGGCGCACTCGATGAACAGCCCTGTCTGGGCGTCGGCCTTCACCTGTTTGCGCAGGATGGCGTAGACGCAGAAGGTCAGGGCCAGGCCCAGCGAGACGATCGGCAGGTGACCCAGGGCCAGGGTCTGGATGGCGACGCCGACCGCGGCCAGGCCGATGGCGACCTTGCCTTCCAGACTCATCCGCTCACGGAACAGCAGCGCCCCGGCCGCCATGTTCATCAGCGGGTTGATGTAGTAGCCGAGGCTGGCCTCGATCACGTGGCCGGCGTTGACCGCGAACACGTAGATCGTCCAGTTGCCGAAGATCGCCAGGGTCGACAGAGCCAGCATGGCCAGGGTCTTGGGCTGGCGCAGCACCGCCGCCACCTGGCCGCCCTGCTTGGCCAGCAGCACCAGGCCGCCGGCCCACAGCACCGACCACATCGTGCGGTGGGCGATCATCTCCCACGAGCCGACGCCCAACTGGTGCAGCAGGTGGAAATAGAGCGGCAGGAAGCCCCAGAGGCCATAGCAGGCCACGCCGGCGATATAGGCCGGCTTGGTGTCCGGGGCAGTGCTGGAAACCATGGGAAAAGCCTTTCGGAAGGATCTGACAGGGAGATCCCCTGTCGTCCGCCCGCTTCTTGCGAGGGGCGCGATGTCCGGTCCCGAAGGCTGGTCCATCGTCGTCCCCGCCGCGGGCGGGGACGACGAGGGTCGTCTTAAGCCGGCGTCTTCTGCTTGATCAGGCCGCGCTCATGCAGGAGCTGGGCGATCTGCACGGCGTTCAGCGCCGCGCCCTTGCGCAGGTTGTCGGCCACGCACCAGAGTACGATGCCGTTCTCGACCGTGGGGTCGGTGCGGATGCGCGAGACATAGACCGGGAACTCGCCGGCGCTTTCCTTGGGCGTCATATAGCCGCCGTCCTCGCGCTTATCGACGACGGACACGCCGTCGGCGTCGCGCAGGATCTCGCGGACGTCGTCCTCGTCCAACGGGGTCTCGAACTCGATGTTGACCGCCTCGGCGTGGCCGACCATGACCGGCACCCGCACGCAGGTGGCGACCAGCTTGATCGACGGATCCAAGATCTTCTTGGTCTCCATCATCATCTTCCACTCTTCCTTGGTGAAGCCGTCCTCCATGAAGGAGTCGATGTGGGGGATGACGTTGAAGGCGATCTGCTTGGTGAACTTCTTCGGAGCCGGGGCGCCCAGGACGAACACGCCCTTGGTCTGTTCCCACAGCTCGTCCATGCCTTCCTTGCCCGCGCCCGACACCGACTGGTAGGTCGAGACGACGACGCGCTTGATCTTGGCTTCGGCGTGCAGGGGGGCCAGCACCACCACTAGCTGCGCGGTCGAGCAGTTGGGGTTGGCGATGATGTTCTTGGGCAGGTGGTTGACGGCGTCGGGGTTCACTTCCGGCACCACCAGCGGCACGTCCGGATCCATCCGGAAGTGGCTGGAATTGTCGATGACGATCGGACCGGCCGCGCCGATCTTCTCGCCCCAGGCCTTGGAAATCGACCCGCCGGCGCTCATCAGCACGATGTCGACCTTGGAGAAGTCGAACTGCTCCAGGTCCTCGCAGTGCAGAATCTGGCTGCCGAACGAGACTTCCACGCCGATGGATTTACGCGAGGCGATGGCATGCATTTTCTCGACGGGGAACTTCAGTTCCTCGAGGATATTGAACATCTCACGGCCCACATTGCCCGTGGCGCCGACCACGGCGACCCGGTAACCCATCGCAGCCTCCAATTTCTGTATCTGAGCCCGCCAGCGGCGGCGGGAGCGGACCCGTTACGCCCAGGGGCGCGCGGAAGCAAGAACAGGGTTTCTAACACGGCGCTCAGCGTAGCGGGTTGGGGGGAGATTTCACCCGCTCTGGACGGGTTCTGCATCCCAAGCCCTTCCCTCCCCCTTGCGGGGAGGGTGGCCCCGAAGGGGTCGGGTGGGGGAGCCGCCGCATTGAGCCTAAGGAATGGGCGCCCTGCACCTGCCCCACCCGTCGGCTTCGCCGCCCCCCTCCCCGCAAGGGGGAGGGACAGAATTTCTTATTTCTTCTCCGCCTTCACGAAATCCACGAACGCCCGTAGCGGCGCGGGCATGTGCCGACGGCTGGGATAATAGAGATACGGCCCGCTGAACGGCGGCAGCCAGTCGTCGAGCACGGTCTCCAGCTTGCCCGCCGCGATCAGCTCGGCCGCGAAGCCCTCGAAGGTGGCCAGCAGGCCGACGCCCGCCACGGCGGCGGCCAGTTCCAGGTCGCCGCTGGTGGTGATCAGCGGGCCTTCGGGCTGGACGCGGATCACCTCGCCTTCCTTCTCGAACTCCCAGGCGTAGCTGGCCCCACTGGCGAAGCGGTGGCGAATGCAGGGGTGGCTCAGCACCTCGCGCGGGTGGGTGGGCCGCCCGTGCTCGGCGAAATAGGTCGGCGAGCCGACCACCACGAAGCGCTGCGGCCCCGCCAGGGGTATGGCGATCATGTCCTTCTCCAGCCGCTCGTCGTAGCGGGCCCCGGCGTCGAAGCCGGCGGCCAGCACGTCGACGAAGCTGTCCTCGGCGGTGACCTCGACGCGGATGCCGGGATGGGCGGCCAGGAAGCGCGGGATCAGGTCGGGAAAGACGATGCGGGCCACCGCGCCCGGCACGTTGAGCTTCAGCACCCCGGTCGGGCTGTCGCGGAAGGCGTTGACCTCGTCCAGGGCCAGGCCGACATCGGCCAGGGCCGGGGTCAGGCGGGCCAGCAGCCGCTCGCCGGCCTCGGTGGGGGTGACGCTGCGGGTGGTGCGGTTGAGCAGCCGCACGCCCAGGGCCGCCTCCAGCCGGCGCAGGGCTTCCGACAGCGACGAGGGCGACACGCCACGCAGGGCCGCCGCGCCGCGGAAGCTGCGGACCCGCGCCACCGCGGTGAAGGCGTCGAGATCGGCGAGGTCGGGCTGGGCCATTGTGCGAATTTCCGAACAGCTCGTGCAATAATGAACGGATTATCGCACGCGAGGCGGCGCTGCATAGTCCGCTCCATCGAACTCGGCGTGCTCCCCCGCGCCCTTTCACGGAGACCTCACCATGCAAACGCGTCAACTCGGCAAGACCGGCCCCGTCGTCTCGGCCCTGGGCCTGGGCGCCATGGGCATGTCGGGCATGTACGGCCCCTCGGACCGCGCCGAGAGCCTGGCGACGATCGACGCCGCCCTCGAGGCCGGGATCACCCTGATCGACACCGGCGACTTCTACGGCATGGGCCACAACGAGATGCTGATCGGCGAGGCGCTGAAGGGCCACAAGCGCGACCAGGCGATCCTCAGCGTCAAGTTCGGCGCCCAGCGCGACCCGGCGGGCGGCTGGATCGGCTTCGACGGCCGTCCGGCGGCGGTGAAGACGTCGCTGGCCTATACGCTGCAGCGCCTGGGCGTCGACCATGTCGACATCTATCGCCCGGCCCGCCTGGATCCCGACGTGCCGATCGAGGACACGGTCGGCGCCATCGCCGACCTGGTCAAGGCCGGTTATGTGCGCCACATCGGCCTGTCCGAGGTCGGGGCCGAGACCATCCGCAAGGCCGCCGCCGTCCATCCGATCGTCGACCTGCAGATCGAGTATTCGCTGATCTCGCGGAGCCTCGAGGACAAGATCCTGCCGGTCCTGCGCGAGCTGGGCATCGGCATGACGGCCTATGGCGTGCTGTCGCGCGGCCTGATCAGCGGCCATTGGGACAGGAACCAGGGGCAGGAGAAGGGCGACTTCCGCGCCTTCTCGCCGCGCTTCCAGGGCGACAACGTCGACAGGAACCTGGCCCTGGTCGAGGCGCTGCGAACGATCGCCGAAGCCAAGGGCGCCAGCATCGCCCAGATCGCCATCGCCTGGGTCGCCGCCCAGGGCGACGACATCATCCCGCTGGTCGGGGCGCGCACCCGCACGCGCCTGACGGAGTCGCTCGGCGCGCTGCACGTCGCCCTGTCGGCCGACGACCTGGCCGCCATCGAACGGGCCGTGCCCAGGGACGCGGCGGCCGGCACGCGCTACGCCGAAGCCCAGATGGCCCACCTCGACAGCGAGCGCTGACCGGTTCGCGGGCGTCGTTTCGCAAGGGGAGACGGACGAAAATTTCGATCTGTTCTTGCCCGCGACCCTCGCGCTAGGGTCGCGGCCATGATCGAAGCTCTGCTGAACAAAATGGTCAAGGTGGGCAACCTGACCGTCCACCTCCCCGGCGGTTCCGTGAAGACGGCCGGCGACGGCTCGGGCCCTCCGGTGGTCATGCGCATCACCGGCAAGGGCCTGCGCCGCCTGGTCTCCAATCCCAGCCTGGGCCTCGGCGAGGCCTATATGGACGGCGACCTGACGCTGGACCAGGGCACGCTGTGGGACCTGCTGGAGATCGTCGGCAAGAGCGGCGGCCGCACGCCCAAGCGCGGCTCGTGGCTGACCCGCACGCGAAAGGCGTTCAAGCGCAGCGTGCAGTCTATCAACGACCGCATCGCCTCGCGCCGCAACGTCGCCCACCACTACGACGTGTCGAACGAACTCTACCGCCGCTTCCTCGACACCGACATGCAGTACAGCTGCGCCTATTTCGCCCGTCCCGACATGACGCTGGAGGAGGCGCAGGTCGCCAAGAAGGCCCATATCGGCGCCAAGCTGAACATCACGCCCGGCATGAAGGTGCTCGACATCGGCTCGGGCTGGGGCGGCATGGCCCTGACCCTGGCGGCCGACCATGGGGCGAAGATGACCGGGGTCACCCTGTCGACCGAGCAACTGGCCCTGGCCCGGGAGCGGGCCGAGCAGGCCGGGCTGTCCGACCAGGTCGAGTTTCGGCTGACCGACTATCGCGACCTCGACGAGACCTTCGACCGCATCGTCTCGGTCGGCATGCTGGAGCACGTCGGCGCCCCCAATTTCCGCACCTATTTCGAGACGGTGAAAAAGCTGCTGGCCGACGACGGCAGCGCGGTGATCCACTCGATCGGCCGGATGTCGGGCCCCGGCGCGACCAACGCCTTCACCCAGAAATACATCTTCCCCGGCGGCTACATCCCGGGCCTGTCGGAGATCGTCAAGGCGGTCGAGGAGGCCGGCCTGTGGATCACCGACATCGAGATCCTGCGCCTGCACTACGCCGAGACCTGCAAGCACTGGCGGATGCGGTTCCTGGCCGATCCGGACATCCCGGCGATGTTCGACGCGCGGTTCCGGCGGATGTGGGAATTCTACCTGTGCGGGGCCGAGCTGGGCTTCCGCTACGGCGGCCACATGGTCTTCCAGATCCAGGTGGCCAAGAAGGTCGGCGCCCTGCCGGTGACGCGCGACTACATGGTCGACGGCGAGCGACGGCTGGCATGACCGGTTCGAACGCGGCCTCGCGGCGACTTCTCCTGCGGGTCCTGGCCGGTGTCGGGCTGGCGAGCCTGGCCGGCGGACCGGCCCTGGCGGCGGGACAGCGCGGCAAGGCCCGCATCCTGATGCTGTCGGACCTGCACTCGGCCTATGGCCGCCTGGCGCCGCTGCTGGAGACCATGCGCCGGGTGGTCCACCGCGACCGCGCGCCCAGCCTGATCCTGCTGGACGGCGACCTGTTCGAGCACGGCAACGTCGTGGCCCAGCGCACCGGCGGCGCGCTGGACTGGGCGTTCCTGGAGGCCCTGACCCAACTGGCGCCGGTGGTCATCAACCTGGGCAACCACGACGCAGACCTGGTGGACGACCAGGCCAAGACCATCGACCGGGCCCGGGCCCTGGGCATTACCGTGCTGAGCAACATCGTCGACGCCCGCACCGGCCGGCCGGCCGCCACGTCGCGGGCCACCCTCGACCTCGGTTTCCCGGTCCACCTGGTCGGCATCGCCACCAACTCGCTCGACACCTATCCCAAGGACATCCGCCCGACCCTGTCCGTTCAGGACCCGACCGCCTGGGCGGCGGCCAACCTGCCCAAGGCCGCGCCCGACGATGGCTTCCTGATCGTCATGAGCCATGCGGGCCTGCCGGCCGACAAACTGATCCTGCCGGCCATTCCGGACGGGACCCTGGTCCTGGGCGGCCACGACCACCTGGCCTTCGACCACGCCCAGGGCCGCACCCGCTATGTCCACACCGGCGCCTGGGGCGAGCCGCTGAGCGTGGCGACGATCGACCTGGCGGACAGGGCCGCGCCGATCCGCATCGAGCGCGTCCATGTCGATCCGGCCGGACCCGCCGACCCGGCCCTGGCCGCCCTGGTCGCCGCGACCCTGAAGGCTCAGCTGACCCCGGCCGAGACGGCGGTGGTCGCCCATATCCCCAAGGCCCTGTCGCTGGGCGACACCGGCCGGACGGTGGCGACGCTCATGGCCGGGGCGGCCGGAGCCGACGTCGGCTTCATGGGCCACACCACGCTGGGCACGGGCCTGCCGGCCGGCGACCTGACCCAGTACGCTTACGACGCCGTGGTCCGTTTCGACGGCGCGATGATGAAGGCGCAGGTCAGCGCCGCCGTGCTGGCCGACATCCTGTCGCGCGCCAATCAGGACGGCGACCTGCCGCTGGCACGCCGCACCGGCGACTTCGTCTACGGCGCCCCGACGCGGCCGCCCGCCAAGGACCACTACGTGATCGTCACCACCGACTGGTGCGCCAGGCGGCAGAAGGGCTATTTCGGCCGCGACGACCTGGTGTTCACCGAGGTTCCTGGCCTGAGGGTCAAGCAGGCGATCAAGGACGGTCTGCACGGTTGATGTTCGACGCCGCCCGAGGGTAGTTAGCCGCCGCAAAGGCGGTCGCATCCTGGGACCCCAAGGCTGGGGCCGGTATCCATGGGTCAGTTTCGCGCCGCCGACCTGTTTCGGCGCAAACCGGTCGGGCGGGTCATCGCCGAGGGCGGCGAACATTTGCCCGAGGAAGGCCTGCACCGTTCGATCGGCCTGTTCCAGCTGACCATGCTCGGGGTCGGGGCCACCATCGGCACCGGCATCTTCGTGGCCCTGACCACCGCCGTGCCCGCCGCCGGCCCGGCGGTGGTGGTGTCGTTCGTGATCGCCGGGATCACCGCGGCCCTGACCGCCCTGTGCTACGCCGAGCTGGCCTCGACAATCCCGGTGTCGGGCTCGTCCTATTCCTACGCCTACGCCACCCTGGGCGAGTTCGTGGCCTTCATCGTCGGGGCCTGCCTGCTGCTGGAATACGCGGTGTCGGCCTCGGCGATCGCCGTAGGCTGGGGGCAATACCTGAACGAGATGTTCTCCGACCTGATCGGCTGGCGGATGCCCGACGCCATCGCCAAGGCCCCGGGGGCGGGCGGGGTGTTCAACCTGCCGGCCGTGGTGCTGGTCGGGGCCTGCCTGGTGCTGCTGCTGCGCGGAGTGAAGGAGTCGGTGACGGTCAACGCCGTGCTGGTGGTGCTCAAGCTGCTGGTGCTGCTGTTCTTCGTGGTCATCGCCTTCAGCGGCTTCCACGCCGAGAACCTCAAGCCGTTCGCGCCGATGGGCGTGGCCGGGATCGGGGCGGCGGCCTCGTCGATCTTCTTCTCCTACATCGGCATCGACGCCGTCTCGACGGCCGGCGACGAGGTCAAGGACCCGCGCCGCACCCTGCCGCTGGGCATCATCCTCAGCCTGTTGATCGTCACGGCGGTCTATATCCTGGTCGCCCTGGCCGCCGTCGGGGCCCAACCCTGGACCGCCTTCGCCGGCCAGGAGGCCGGGCTGGCGGTGATCCTGCGCAACCTGACCGGCCAGGCCTGGACCTCACTGATCCTCTGCGTCGGGGCCATCGTCTCGATCTTCAGCATCACCCTGGTGGTGATGTACGGCCAGACCCGCATCCTTTACGCCATGAGCCGCGACGGCCTGCTGCCGAAGCTGTTCCAGCGGGTCAACCCCAGGACCCAGACGCCGGACCTCAACACCTATATCGTCGCGGCCTTCATCGCCGTGCTGGCCGCCTTCGTGCCGCTCGACACCCTGGTCAACCTGACCAGCATGGGCACGCTGATCGCCTTCGCCATCGTCTCGCTGGGGGTGATCATCCTGCGCCGCACCCAGCCGGACCTGCCGCGCGGCTACCGCGTGCCGTTCTATCCCGTGGTCCCGGCGCTCAGCGTGGCGTTCTGCGGCTACCTGATCGTGGGACTGCCGCTCGACACCTGGATCCTGTTCGGCGTCTGGGTGGCGGCGGCGTGCGTGCTGTACTTCGGCTATTCGGCGCGGAACTCGAAGCTGGCGTAGCGCCAGCTAGACGCACCCCAAATCCGATCATCCCCGCGAAAGCGGGGATCCAAGCGGACCTTCAGCCTCAAGAACATCTGCGGACAGGAGTTGCCCGGCCAATTCAGCTTGGGTCCCCGCTTTCGCGGGGATAGTCGGGTTGTGGTGGAGTTGAGTATTGTTCATGATATGTTCCTACTCGGGAAGCGCATTATGGACAGAATGTTTGCCGTCTACCTGCTCGCCAGCAAGCCCTACGGCACCCTCTATTGCGGTCACACCGACGACCTCGCGCGGCGGATCTGGGAGCATCGGGAAAAGGTCCGCAAGGGCTTCACGTCCAAGTACGGCGTCGGCCGACTGGTCTGGTACGAGCTGTGCGAGACGCGCGAAGGCGTGCTCATCCGCGAACGGCAGATCAAGAAATGGAATCGCGCCTGGAAAATCCAGATGATCGAGGCGGTCAATCCGACGTGGGCTGACCTCTACGAAACCTTGAACTGCTGATCGGCAGTCGTCTTGCGATCAGACGGACACTCAGCTTGGGTCCCCGCTTTCGCGGGGATGAGCGGCTCCAAGGATCATTCCACCGTCACCGACTTGGCCAAATTCCGCGGCTGGTCGACGTCCGCGCCCTTCAGCACGGCGACGTGGTAGGCCAGCAGCTGGATCGGGGCCGACATCACCAGGGCCGAGACCAGCGGGTCGCTGGCCGGGGCCGTGACCACCACCCGGGCCCCGGCCGGGGCGTGCTTGGCGCCTTGCGGGTCGGTGACGAACACCACCTGGCCGCCGCGCGCCATCACCTCGCTCATGTTCGAGGCCGACTTTTCAAACCAGCTGTCATAGGGCGCGAGAATGATGATCGGGGTCTGGTCGTCGACCAGGGCGATCGGACCGTGCTTCAGCTCGCCGGCGGCGTAGCCCTCGGCGTGGATGTAGCTGATCTCCTTGAGCTTCAGCGCGCCTTCCAGGGCCAGGGCCGACATCGGGCCGCGACCCAGATAGAGCACGTCGCGGGCCTTGGCGATCTCGGCGGCGATCTCCTTGAGACTGTCCTCCAGGCCGATGGCCTCGGCGATCAGCCGCGGGGCCTCGAGCATCACCCTGACCAGGCGCTGCTCCTCGGCGGCGTCGATCGTCCCGCGCGCCTTGGCGGCGGCGACGGCCAGGGCGATCATCACGCTGACCTGGGCGGTAAAGGCCTTGGTCGAGGCCACGCCGATCTCGGGTCCGCAATGGATCGGCCAGACCACGTCGACCTCGCGGGCCATGGTGGACTCCTGGGCGTTGACCACCACGGCGCTCTTCATGCCCTTGGCCTTGCAGTAGCGCAGGGCGGCCAGGGTGTCGGCGGTCTCGCCCGACTGCGACATGGCGATGACCAGCGAGCCCGGCCGCAGGGCGGGCTGGCGATAGCGGAACTCCGAGGCGATCTCGACGTCGACCGGCAGATCGGCCAGTTGCTCGATCAGGTACTTGCCGATCACCCCGGCGATGTAGGAGGTGCCGCAGGCGACGATCTGGATGCGCTCCAGGGCCTTGAAGTCGAGGCCGCCGGGCATGGCGGTGCGAGCGGTCAGGGCGTCGACATAGGCGGCGATCGTCCGCTGGCAGCCCTCCGGCTGGTCGTGGATCTCCTTTTCCATGAAGTGCCGGTAGTTGCCCTTCTCCATCATCACCGCCGAGGCGGGGACGACCTTCACGGGGCGCTGGACCGACGCGCCCGTGACGTCGAAAATCTGGGCGCCGTCATGGTCGAGGGCCACGAAGTCGCCCTCCTCCAGATAGATCACCCGGTTGGTGAACGGGCCGACGGCCAGGGCGTCGGAGCCCAGGAACATCTCGCCCTGGCCCTCGCCGACCACCAGCGGACTGCCGCGCCGGGCGCCGAGGATCAGGTTGTCGGCGCCCTCGATCAGCACCGCCAGGGCGTAAGCCCCGGTCAGGCGGTCCAGCGTGGCCTTGAAGGCGTCTAGCGGCGCCAGGCCGGTGGCCAGCTCGGCGTCGACCAGGTGGGCGATGACCTCGGTATCGGTGTCGCTCTCGAAGGCGCGGCCGGCGGCCTTCAGCTCGGCCTTCAGCTCGGCGAAGTTCTCGATGATGCCGTTGTGCACCAGGGTGACGCGGCCGGCGGTGTGGGGGTGGGCGTTGCCGACATTGGGCGCGCCGTGGGTGGCCCAGCGCACGTGGCCGATGCCGTTCTGGGCGACCAGGGGCTGTTCGACCAGCACCGCCTCCAGGTTCTTGATCTTGCCCTGGGCCCGCCGGCGCTCGACCTTCCCGTCCACGACGGCGGCGACGCCGGCCGAGTCGTAGCCGCGATATTCCAACCGCTTGAGGCTGTCGATCAGGCGCTCCGTGACGGGCTTGGTTCCGACGATGCCGATGATGCCGCACATGGGCCATGATCCTTTGTAGAACGCGTCGACCAGACTATTGCTGTCGAAGCGGATATTTCATGGCCGGGCTTTAGCATTCGTGCAGACCCTGCCCTCATAAATCTGCATTTCGGATCGTTTCGCGCTCCGAAGACGGCCTAACCGAGCGATCCGGAAGACGACCATGAGCAAGCGCGCCTATTTCGGCACCGACGGCATCCGCGGCCAGGCCAACAAGCATCCGATGACCGCCGAGGTCGCCCTGCGGGTCGGCCTGGCGGCCGGCAAGCTGTTCCGCTCGCAGGACGACCGCCGCCACCTGGTGGTGATCGGCAAGGACACCCGGCTGTCGGGCTACATGATCGAGCCGGCCCTGGTCGCCGGCTTCGCCAGCGTCGGCATGGACGTGCGGCTGTTTGGTCCCCTGCCAACCCCGGCCGTGGCGATGATGACCCGCTCGATGCGCGCCGACCTGGGCGTGATGATCAGCGCCTCGCACAACGATTTCGCCGACAACGGCATCAAGCTGTTCGGCCCCGACGGCTACAAGCTGTCGGACGACCAGGAACTGAAGATCGAGGCCCTGATGGACGAGGGCCTGCAGGAGGGCCTGGCGCCGCCGCGCGGCCTCGGGCGCGTCAAGCGCATCGACGACGCCCAGGCCCGCTATGTCGAGATCGTCAAGGCCACCTTCCCGCGCCAGATGAGCCTGGCCGGCCTGCGCATCGTCATCGATTGCGCGCACGGCGCGGCCTACAAGGTGGCCCCCACGGCCCTCTACGAACTGGGCGCCGAGGTGATCGAGATCGGCGTCTCGCCGGACGGGACCAACATCAACGCCGAATGCGGCTCCACCCATCCCGAGGCGATGGCCAAGCTGGTGCGCGAGTACCGCGCCGACATCGGCATCGCCCTGGACGGCGACGCCGACCGGCTGGTGATCTGCGACGAGAAGGGCGTGGTGGTCGACGGCGACCAGATCATGGCGATCATCGCCCTGGCCTTCGCCAAGGCCGGCAGGCTGAACGCCGGCGGCGTGGTGGCCACGGTGATGTCCAACCTCGGCCTCGAGCGGTTGATGGCCGATAACGGCCTGAAGCTGGAGCGCACCAGCGTCGGCGATCGCTACGTGATGGCCCGCATGCGCGAAGGCGGCTTCAACCTGGGCGGCGAACAGTCGGGCCACGTCATCCTGTCGGACTTCTCGACCACGGGCGACGGCCTGATCGCGGCCCTGCAGGTGCTGGCGGTGATGATCCAGTCCGGCAAGCCGATGAGCGCCCTGGGCCGCCAGTTCGAGCCCCTGCCGCAGTTGCTGGAAAATGTCCGCTTCGCCGGCGGCAAGCCGCTGGAGGCCAAGACGGTCAAGGAAGCCATCGCCGACGGCGAGGCCCAGCTGAACGGCACGGGCCGCATCGTGGTGCGCCCGTCGGGCACCGAGCCGCTGATCCGCATCATGGCCGAGGGCGACGACCTGGCCCTGGTCAAGAAGGTGGTGAAGTCGATCGTCTCGGCGGTGAAGGCGGTTTGATCTCAGCTGTCATCCCGGACGAGCGCGCAGCGCGAAGATCCGGGACCGACGCGTGAACGCAAGCGCTTCCGGCGGTCCCGGATAACGGCTTCGCCGTTTCCGGGATGACAGACGTGAGGGGATGACTGGGCGGAAACCTAGTCCCCGCTCACCCCTTCGACCACCTCGCGCAGATAGTCGACATGGCGGCGAAACGCCTGGCGCCCCGCCGGGGTCATCGCCACCCGCGTGCGGGGCTTCTTGCCGACGAAATCCTTGGCGATCTCGACATAGCCGGCCTTTTCCAGGGTGGTCAGGTGGCTGCCCAGGTTGCCGTCGGTGGCCAGGGTGATGGCCTTCAGCCGCGAGAACTCCAGCGGCTCGCCGTGTTCGGCATGCAGAGCGGCCATGATCTTCAGCCGCAGGGGCTGGTGGATCAGCTCGTCCAGTTCCGCCACGCTCACGCCCTCCGCAGCCACAGGCCGGCCAGGATCAGGCCCCCGCCGCCCACCGCCGCCATCCAGAAGGCCAGCCACGGCTGAAACAAGAAGTGTCCGACGAGGCTGGCCACGAACACCGCGGCGCCGATCCACAAGAAGCGCGGCATGAAGGCGACGCCAACCATCGTATAGACGAGGCCGGTGACCAGTCCGGGATAGACGATGGCGGGCTCGATCGTGGTCGGTTGGAAAACCGTATAAGTGCCGACGAAGAAGGCCGCGACGGCCATCGAGCCGACGCCGATGCGCCAACCCATGCCGGTCTTGCCGGCCTGGCCGTTCGTCCGGGGCCGCCGCGACAGCAGGACGGTGGCCGTCAGGCCGACCACGTCGAGCGGCAGCCAGACCAGGCCCCACCGTTCGACCGGCAGCAGGCCCATGGCGCTGTAGCCGATCGCCCAGACCACGCCCCAGACCATCAGGATCGGCCCGGCGATCTGATAGCCTCTCAGTTCGCGACTGCGGCCGGCGGTGCGTTCGATGTCGGTCAGGGCCGACGCCGCCTCGGTTCTCGAAATGCCCATCGGGGCCTCCATGGCAGGAGCGGTGAGCCGCTCTGTAGCACAGAGTGTTCCGGATCATTCACTCTGTCAAGCAGAGTATTCTGCAGAGATCCAGCTTCCGGATCACCACCCACGGAACCATCGCGGCGAACGCACTGTTGTGCCTCACAAGACTGTTCAGCTTGGAGCACCGCATGGCGTCCGTGGCATCACCCAGAAGGGGGGCGGGCGGCTGGGTCGTCGGGCTCCTGGGCGTCGTACTGGCCCTGATCGGCCTGACCCTGACGATCGGCGGCGCCTGGCTGGCGGTGCTGGGCGGCTCGCCCTACTATGTCCTGGCGGGTCTGGGCCTGTTGGCTTCCGGGGCGATGCTGGTGCGGCGCAGGGCGCTGGGCGCCTGGATCTATGTCGGCGTCTATGTCGCCACGGTGGCGTGGGCGCTGTGGGAGGTCGGGCTGAACGGCTGGGCCCTGGCGCCGCGGGTCGTCGCCCCCACCGTGCTGCTGGTCCTGGTGCTGGCCGCCCTGCCGGTGCTCGACCCCGGCCCGCCCGGACGACGCAAGGCCCTGGTCGGCCTCGCGGGCCTTGTGGTGTTCCTGGTCGTTGGCGGCGTGGTGGTGGCCAAGGCCAACCAGGCCAAGGTCGACGGCCCCCTGCCGGCCGTCGCCGCCATGACCGACAACGACCCCTCCCTGCTGCGGGTCGGCGTCGACTGGCCGGCCTATGGCGGCACCTATGCCGGCCAGCGCTATTCGCCGCTCGGCCAGCTCAACCCGATCAATGTCCGCAAGCTGGAGCGGCTGTGGATGATCCGCACCGGCGACATGCCCAGCGCCGCCGCCGACGGCAAGTACGGGGCCGAGAACACCCCGCTGAAGGTCGGCGACACCCTCTATGTCTGCACGCCCAAGAACATCATGATCGCCATCGACGCGGCCACCGGCCAGACCCGCTGGCGCCACGACCCCAAGGTCCAGGACGAAGCCATCCCCTATACCGCCGCCTGCCGGGGCGTGAGCTACTACGCCGCGCCCGACGCCAAGCCCGGCCAGGCCTGCGCGACGCGGATCATCGAGGGCACGCTGGACGCCCGGCTGATCGCCGTCGACGCCCGCACCGGCGTCCCTTGCGCCGACTTCGGCCAGGACGGCCAGATCCTGACCGCCGACGGCATCGGCCCCAGCGCGCCCGGCATGCTGTCGATCACCTCGGCCCCGACCATCGTGCGCGGAGTGATCGTCGTCGGCCACCAGGTGCTGGACGGCCAGCGGCGCGACGCGCCGTCCGGCGTGATCCAGGGCTTCGACGCCACGACCGGCGCCCTGCGCTGGGCCTGGGACATGGCCCGCCCCGACCGCCCCGACCGGCCGCCGCCTGGCGAGACCTACACCAAGGGCACGCCCAACATGTGGACCACGGCGACCGGCGACGAGGCCCTGGGCCTGGTCTACCTGCCACTGGGCGTCTCGGCCGCCGATTACTGGAGCAGCGGCCGCTCGCCGCTGGAGAAGCAATATTCGACCTCGCTGGTCGCCCTGGACGTGACCACCGGCAAGCCGCGCTGGAGCTTTCAGACCGTGCACAACGACGTCTGGGACTATGACCTCGGCTCGCAAGGCTCCCTGGTCGACTTCCCGACCGCGGCCGGCCCGGTCCCGGCCGTGGTGCTGCCCAGCAAGAAGGGCGACATCTATGTGCTCGACCGCCGCACCGGCCAGCCGCTGGTTCCGGTGGAGGAGCGGGCCGTGCCGCAGGGCGGGCTGGAGCCCGAGCAACGCTCGCCGACCCAGCCGTTCTCGACCTATCACACCCTGCGCAAGCCCGACCTGACCGAGCGCCAGATGTGGGGTATGTCGCCGATCGACCAGATGGTCTGCCGCATCCAGTTCAAGCGCGCCAAGTATGACGGCTTCTACACCCCGCCCGTCGCCGACCGGCGCTACATCCAGTATCCCGGCTACAACGGCGGTTCGGACTGGGGCGGGATCGCCATCGATTCCAGCCGCGGCGTGATCGTCGCCAACTACAACGACATGCCCAACTACAACCGCCTGGTCCCTCGCAAGGAGGCCGACGCCAAGGGCTGGGCCCCGCGCGGCGAGGCTCGCGGCGGCTCGATGAAGACGGGCGCCGAGGGTGCGGGCGACCCGCAGGTCGGCACGCCCTACGCCATCGACGTCAACGCCGGCTGGCGCCTGCCGCTGACCGGCCTGCTGTGCAAGGAGCCCCCTTATGGCGGCATCCGGGCCATCGACCTGCGGACCGGCAAGACCCTGTGGGACCGCCCATTCGGCACGGCCCGCACCAACGGCCCGTTCGGCGTGCCCTCGCGCCTGCCGCTGACCATCGGCACGCCCAACAACGGCGGGGCGGTGGTCACGGCCGGCGGCCTGGTGTTCGTGGCGGCCGCCACCGACAACCTGATCCGGGCCATCGACCTGAAGACCGGCCGGACCGTCTGGCAGGACGTGCTGCCGGCCGGTGGCCAGGCCACCCCGATGACCTACGCGGTCGGCGGCAAGCAGTACGTGGTGATCATGACCGGCGGCCATCACTTCATGGGAACGCCGATCGGCGACCAGGTAATCGCTTACGCGATCAAGTGAGGGGCGCGATCAAGTGAGGGGCGCGATCAAGTGAGGGGTCGAGGCCAGTTCGAGGACGCCATGTCCGTCGGGGCCGTCCTCGCACCCGTCCAAAGCGGCGGGATCGAGCGGGAAGCGCAGCTCGATCACCGCCCCGCCGCTCGACCGGTTGCCGACCCCGACGCTGCCGCCATGGGCGTCGGCCAGGGCCTTGACCACCGCCAGGCCCAGCCCTGATCCGCCTGTGGCGCGGGTGCGCGACAGGTCGGCCCGCCAGAACCATTCGAAGGCCCGCTGCTCGCCGTCCGGCGGGAACCCCGGCCCGCGGTCGGCGATCAGTAGGACGCCGGTTTCGCCCTGGCGCTGGACGCGCAGGCTCAGCGATCGCCCGTCGGCGGCGTAGCGCCGGGCGTTGTCGAGCACGGCCAGCAGCATCTGCCGCACCCGGGCCGGATCGGCGCGGACCCAGGTCTCGGGCAGCGCCGCGTCGACGACCATGTCGGCGACCAGGAACTGCGGCCGGGTCATCTCCAGCACCGAGCGCGCCTCGGCCGCCAGGTCGCAGGACCCGATCTCCAGGACCAGGGCGCCCGACGAGGCCAGGCTGACCGTGCGCAGGTCGTCGATGATCCGCGACAGGTCCTCCACCTGGGTCAGCAGAGCGCGCATGTGGTTGTCGTCGCGCGGAAACACCCCATCCAGGGCGCCGTGGATGTAGCCGCTCAACACGGTCAACGGCGTGCGCAGTTCGTGGGCGACCGAGGCGGTGCTGAACCGCATCTGGCGTTCGGAACGCTCCAGGGCCTCGGCCTGGGTGTTGAAGCTGTCGATCAGGCTCCGCAGTTCGCGGGTCAGCTTGGGTGGGGCGACGATGCGGTGGGCGAAATCGCCGGCCGCGATCCGCTGGGCCCCGTCGGCGACCAGATTGACCGAGGCGGCCAGCCGGCGGGCGATGTGGCGGGCGATGAACACGCTCAGAGCGATGCAGACCAGCGTCAGCAGGGCGACCCCGGTGTAGCTGAGTGCGACGACCCGTGGCCCCTCTTCGGACGTCAGCTTGATCAGGGCCAGCATGTCCTCGTTGGCCGGCAGGCGGTTCTGGTCCAGAGCCTCGATGGCCCGGAGCAGGTTCGCCGGCTGGCGGCTCTTCAGCTCGAGCTCGATCAAGTAGTCGACGCCCGCCGAAGCGCTGGCGATGAAGATCACGGCGCAGGTCAGCATGCCGCCGATGGCGAAGCCCAGCTGGCGGGCCAGGGTCGGAGCCGGCTTCATTGCGGGACCGCCAGGCGATAGCCGACGCCGCGCACGTTGATGATGTAGCCCACGGCGCCGGCCGCCTCGAGCTTGCGGCGCAGGTTGCTGACGTGGCTGTCGACCGTGCGCTCCAGGGCCTCGCTGTCGGGCAGGCAGGCGTCGAGGATCTCGCCGCGGCTGCAGACCCGCATCGGGGCGTTCAGGAACTGGACCAGGATGCGGAACTCGCTCAGCGTCAGGGTCAGGACGGTATGGCCGCCTTCCCCGTCGATGACCCGCGCCACGTGGGCCGCCAGGTCCGCCTCGACCACGCCCTGGCGCAGCAGGCCCGAGCGCCCGCCGCCATTGGCCCGGCGCAGCACCGCCTTGACCCGGGCCACCACCTCGGCCGGGTTGAACGGCTTGACCACATAGTCGTCGGCCCCCATGCGCAGGGCCGTCAGCTTGTCGATGTCCTCGGCCATGGCGGTGGTGAAGATCACCGGCGTGTCGCCGCGCCGGCGCACCTCGTTCATCACCGCGAAGCCGTCCTTCTTGGGGATGTTGACGTCCAGCAGCATCAGGGCTGGGCTCAGGCTGCGGTGCTGCAGCAGGGCGGCCTCGCCATCGGCGGCGCAGACCACGCGCAAGCCCTCGCGCTCGAGATAGGTCTGCAGGATGTGGGCGATATCGGGGTCGTCCTCGACCACGCAGATCAGGGCGTTTTCCATCGTCGGTTCCTGAAACAGGGGCGGCTAGAGCATTTTCGAGCGAAGCGGCTACCGGTCCGCGTGAAGAAAATGCGTAAAAACAAGAAGTTCTAGGCCGCGAGTGTCGAGAGATCGTGGAGATCGCGCCGAGGCTCGGTGAAACACCGCGGGCAAGGGGGGATGCAGGCCCTCCGAGCGCCCCTCTGGCAAATGAATAACTCTTAAGGTCATCCCCACGCGATCTCCACGCTTCGCGCGCAATCCCTCCACGCGCAGCCTTCACCAAGGCCTGGCTTCGGGTTGGCGGTGTCGTCGGCCTCCGCAAATGCATGGAGTTTCAAATGATGAAGACCCTCTGCCTCGCCGCCGCCCTCGCCGCGGTCGCGATCACCCCGGCCCTGGCCCAGGACCAGGGCGGCTTCTACGTCGGCGGCGAAGTCGGCTACGCCAAGCCCAAGAACGAACTGATCTACACCCCGACCACCGGCCCGGCCCTGAAGGGCTCGTCCGACAAGACCGGCTTCAACTTCGGCGGCTTCGCGGGCTACGGCACGGTTCTGGGCGGCAACCTCTATCTGGGCGCCGAGGGCGCGCTGAGCGGCGGCGGCGGTGAGTCCTCGAAGACCTTCGGCGCGACCAAGGTCCATCTGGACCCCAAGTTCCGCTACAGCGGCGCCGCGCGGGTCGGCATGGCGCTCGGCGAGAGCGGCCTGCTCTACGGCAAGGTCGGACTGGAGCGCCGCAAGCTGGAAGCCTCGGTTCCGGGCTCGAAGAAGACCCTGACCCAGCAGGGCATGGTCTACGGCGTCGGTTACGAGCAGAAGCTCAGCGAAACCTTCGGCCTGCGCGGCGAACTCACCCGGGTGAGCTACGGCGACAAGACCGCGACCTTCAAGGGTGGCGACAAGCTGAAGATCGACTCCAAGGAAACCCGCCTGTCGATCGGCGGCGTCGTCCACTTCTAGAGCGTTTTCAAGCGAAGTGGACACCGGTTCGCGTGAAGAAAGCGCGCCAAAACAGAAGGCTAGAGCCCCCGGCCTGATGCAATCAGGTCGGAGGCTCCAGGTCCGCGCGCGACGGCCGCGCGTGTCGCGGCCATCGACGTCTCCCCATCGACACCTTAAAGAGAGTGCTCATGACGATCCGCCCCTGGCTGGCCGCCGGCCTGACCGTGACGACCCTGGCCGTCGCCCCGGCCGCCTGGTCGCAGTCGCAGTCCGCCTTCGCCGGAGCCTGGACCGGCGTGCTCGAAACCGCCGAACCCGTCTGGGTGGAGCTGGTGTTCGAGCCGGGCCCGCGCGCCCGGGTGAAAACCCGCCCCGTCAACCAGGCCCTCGGCGGCGAACGGCTCAAGCCCAGCGCCCTGCGCGTCGAGGGCGACACCGTCCACATCGAGTTCCGCCAGATCTCTGGCGTGTTCGAGGGACGGCTGACCAATTCCGGCCGCATCGACGGCGTCTGGCGCCAGCCCGACGAGACCGTTCGGGTGTCGCTGTACCGGCAGGGCGGACCGGCGAGGTCCTCGCCGCGCCCGCCGCCCTCGCCGACGGGACGCTAGAGCGTTTTCAAGCGAAGTGGATACCGGTTCGCGTGAAGAAAACGCGCCAAGAAAAAGGCTAGAGCGCCCGGCCTGATGCCATCAGGCCGGGCGCTCTAGGGCTTCAGCTGCCCAGTTTCGGGGCCTTCAGCCGGCGCTTGTTGACGTGGGCCTGCGGGGCCGGAGCCTCGACCTCCTCGGGATATTCGCCCTTGAAGTAGAAGCGCTGCCAGGCTTCCTTCATGGCCTCGGGCTCGCGCTTGAAGATCCGGGCGTTGAACTCGCCGCGTTGCGCGGCCCAGGCGTCGTACTGCTTGCGCAGGTCGACGTTGGAGTTCATCGACCGGATCACCGGCTGCACCTGCTCCAGGGGCTTGTCCTGGATCATCATGAAGAAGCAGAACGGCTCGCCCTTCTCGAAGCGGACCGTGCCCGGGCGGGTGAACAGCCAGTTCATCGTGAAGGGAAAGGGCAGCCAGTCGGTCTCGACCAGCCCGGCCAGCGGCTGGATGCCGTCCTTGATGTGGTTGGGCGGACCCATGGTCCAGATCGACCAGCCCGGCGGGGTGCGGAACAGGTAGCCGGTGTGGAAGGTGACGGTGCCGCGCGAGAAGTGCGACTTGACGAAGTCATTGAACCCCGGATGCGGGTGGTCGGCCTTGAAGGTGATGCAGTTCTGGTGCGCGCCGCCGTCCCAGGTGGCGGAGAAGCCGACCGGACAGAGAATTTCCCAGCCGGTGGTGTTGGCCATGGTCAGCGGCAGGCAGCGATAGGGATGACGGTCGGCGAAATGGTCCATCCAGGCCCGCTGCGGCCGACCCGGCACGATCTCGGGCGGGCGGTTCTCGGTGGGGTAGCACTCCAGTTCCATGCCCGTCTGTTCTCCCTGTTGCTTCTGCTCTAGCGCCCCAGGGGCGAGCCCGTCCAGCACGCCGATCCCATCACGACCGAAAGGCGTTCCCATGAAACCTTCGCCAACCCGCCGCATTGTCGTCACCGGAGGACCGGGGGCGGGCAAGACCTCGCTGATCGACGGCCTCGAGCGACGAGGCCTTCCTCGCGCCTTCGAAGCCGGGAGGGCCATCATCCAGGACCAGGTGCAAACCGGCGGGACGGCGCTGCCGTGGGCCGACCGAAAGGCCTATGCCCGCCTGATGCTGTCGCTGGACAGCCGCGTCCATGACCATGCCGCGCTGCTCGCCGGGCCGGTGTTCTTCGACCGAGGCGTGCCGGACATCGTCGGCTATCTGCGACTGTGCGGCCTGTCGATCCCGGAGGATCTCGCCGCCGCGGCCCTGACCTTGCGCTATGACCCGCTGGTGTTCATCGCCCCGCCCTGGCCGGAGATCTTCACCAACGACGCCGAGCGCAAGCAAGATTTCGCCGAGGCGGTGCGGACCCACGCCGTCATGGCCCAGGTCTATGCGGAGCTGGGCTACACCCTGGTCGATCTGCCCCGCGCCCGTGTCGAGGACCGCGTGGATTTCGTGCTCGAACGCATCTTCGGCCTATCCTAAAAGGCCCGCATGAAGACCCGCGCCGACCTCTTCGCCTTCCTCGACGCCTACGGCGTCGCCCATTCCACCCTCGATCATCCGCCGGTGTTCCGGGTGGAGGAGGGGTTGGAGATCAAGGCGGCCCTGCCCGGCGGCCACACCAAGAACCTGTTCCTCAAGGACGCCAAGGGCCAGCTGTGGCTGATCTCGGCCCTGGGCGAGACGATGATCGACCTCAAGCGCCTGCACACGGTGATCGGCTCGGCCCGGCTGTCGTTCGGCGCCGCCGGGTTGATGGAGGAGACCCTGGGCGTGACGCCGGGTTCGGTCACGGCCTTCGGCCTGATCAACGACACGGGACGCCGCGTGCGCTTCGTGCTCGACGCCGCCCTGGCCAAGGCCGATCCGGTCAACTTCCACCCCTTGAACAACGACGCCACCACGACCGTCTCGCAGGACGGCTTCCGGCGGTTCCTGGCGGCGCTGGGGATCGAGCCCCTGGTCGTGGACTTCGCGGCCATGAGCGTGGTCCAATAAGCGGCCCGCGCCGATTGCGAAGCCGCGTCCGAAAGACCATCTTGGCCGCCTGGGACTGACGCACAAGACGGGCGCCCGGTCCGATCCAATCGCCGCCCCATGCGTTGAAGACCCCACGTGACGAGAGACGAGATGACCCTGATCGGCGAAAAACCCGCTCCCATCCCCGCCGGCGGCGCGGCCAAGAGCGAGCACATCAAGGACGGCACGGACGCCAGCTTCCTGGCCGACGTGATCGAGGCCTCCAAGGTCCAGCCGGTGATCGTCGACTTCTGGGCCACTTGGTGCGGCCCGTGCCGCCAGCTGACCCCGGCCCTGGAAAAGGCGGTCGCGGCTGCCGGCGGCGCGGTCAAGCTGGTCAAGATCGACGTCGACAAGAACCCCGGCTATTCGGGCCAACTTCGGGTGCAGTCGATCCCCTCCGTCTACGCCTTCGTCGATGGCCAGCCGGTCGACGCCTTCCAGGGCGCCGTTCCTGAAAGCCAGATCAAGCAATTCATCGAGCGCCTGGCCGGCCCGCCGCCGGAGAGCGACATCGACGCCCTGCTGGCCATGGCCAAGGAGTCGCTGGACCTGGGCGATCTCGGTGGCGCGGCCCAGGCCTTCGCCCAGGCCCTGCAGATGGATCCCACCAACGTGAAGGCGATCGGCGGCCTGGCCCGCTGCTACCTGGACGGCGGCGACCTGGAGGGCGCGGCCGAGGTCGCGGCCACCGCCCCGGCCGGCGCCAAGGATCCAGACCTGGAGATCGTCCGCGCGGCCCTGACCCTGGCCCAGGACGCGCCGTCCGAGACCGCGCCGTTCGAGAAGCGCCTGGCCGCCGACGACGGCGACCACGAGGCCCGCTTCGAACTGGCCAAGGCCCTGGCGGGCGTCGGCCGCCTGCAGGAGGCTTCCGACCACCTGCTGACCATCATCGAGCGCGACCGGACCTGGAGCGATGAAGCGGCGCGCAAGCAGCTGCTGACCGTGTTCGAAGCCGCCGGCTACGCCTCGGAAGTGGCGAAGTCGGGTCGTAAGCGATTGTCGTCTATCCTGTTTAGCTAGGCCGCAGCCAAGGAGCCTGCCCATGCCGGGCGTCTATCGAAAGGCCGACGACCTGCCGCTGGTGATCCCGGTGTTCCCGCTGGACGGCGCCCTGCTGCTGCCCGGCGGCCAGCTGCCGCTCAACATCTTCGAACCGCGCTACCTCAACATGTTCGACGACGCCATGTCGGGCGAACGGGTCATCGGCATGGTCCAGACCCGGACGGGCGGCGATCCCGAACGGCCCAACCTGGCGCCGGTCGGGTGCGCCGGTCGGGTGACCAGCTTCGCCGAGACCAGCGACGGCCGCTATCTGGTCACCCTGACCGGGGTCTGCCGGTTCCGGGTCGGGGCCGAGCTGCCCAGCCGCGGGCCCTATCGCCAGGTGCGCGCCGACTTCACGCCCTTCGAGGCCGACCTGCGCGAGGGGGCCGAAGGCGCGACCTCGGGCGGCGACGGGGAGGCCCTGCTCGGGGCCCTGCGCCGCTACCTCGACCACCGCGGCCTGGCCATCGACTGGAGCAGCGCCGAGGCCGCCCCCTCCGACGCCCTGATCAACAGCCTGGCCATGGCCCTGCCGTTCGAACCGGTCGAGAAACAGGCCCTGCTGGAAGCGCCGACCCTGACGGATCGCCGAGAGACCCTGGTGGCCCTGCTGGAGATCGACGCGGCGAAGGGCGACGACGAAGACCCAACGATGCTGCAGTGAAAACCCCTTTCCCTCCCCCTTGCGGGGAAGGGGGGACCAGCGAAGCTGGTGGGTGGGGTCTGCTGACTCATCAAGCCCCACCCGTCGGCTTCGCCGCCACCCTCCCCATGAAGGGGAGGGAGTTCTCATCAGCCGGAAAACCGCCTACAACTGCCGCCATGACCGCCGCTCCCCCGCCCCCGCCCGCCGATCTCGACCCGCGTCTGCTGGAGGTGCTGGTCTGTCCCGTCACCCGCGCGCCGCTGTTCTATGACCGCGCCCGGGGCGAACTGATCAGCAACGCCGCCAAGCTGGCCTATCCGATCCGCGACGGCGTGCCGATCATGCTGCCCGAGGAAGCCCGCAGCCTGGAAGACTAGCCGATGGATCCGCGTCCAAGGGTGGTGAAGGTTTGACGCAGGTCCTCCCCCACAGGGGGAGGACTGTTAAATCGCCACGCCGCGCAGCAGCTTGGGCAGGTCGCCTACTCCGCCGCCGGCCTCGTGCATGAAGAACCGGCGGGCCGGGGCGATGCGGTTGACCGCCGCCATGCCGACGCCACGCGCCAGGCGCAGCAACGGGTTGTCGTTGGAAAACAGGCGCACGAAGCCGTCGAAGGCCAGGGCGTTGGAGACGTTGTCGAACCGCCGCCAGCGGGCGTAGCGCTCCAGGGTCGCCTCGGCCCCGATGTCCTCGCCGTTGCGCAGGGCTTCCACCACCACCTCGGCCAGGGCGGCGGCGTCCTTGAGGCCCAGGTTCAAGCCCTGGCCGGCGATCGGGTGCACGCCGTGGGCGGCGTCGCCGATCAGGGCCAGGCGCGGGGCGACCAGCCGCTCGGCCAGCGACAGCGACAGTGGGTAGACGAAGGTCGGGCCGGCCATCTCGACCGTCCCCAGGAACTCGCCGAACCGCCGCATCAGATGGGCGTGGAAGGCCTCCGGCGAGGCGTTGCGCAGCGCCTCGGCCCGGTCGGTGCTCTCGGTCCACACCAGGCTGGCGCGATTGTCCGTCAGCGGAAGGATAGCGAACGGACCGCCGGGCAGGAAATATTCGTGGGCCACGCCCTGGTGCGGGTGCTGCATGCGCACCGTGGCCACCACCCCGCTCTGGCCATAGCTCCAGCCGATGTCGCCGATGCCCGCGGCCTTGCGCAGCACGCCGTTGCGGCCCTCGGCGCTGACCACCAGCGGGGCCGACAGCGTGCGACCGTCGGTCAGGGCCAGGGTCGCGCCGGCGGCGGTGACCTCCAGCCCCGTGGCGCCGGCCGGGGCCAGCACGGTGATGTTCTTGTCGAGCACGGTCCGGGCCAGGGCGGCGCGGATCTGGTGGTTCTCGATCAGATAGCCCAGCGGCTCGCCGTCCGAACGGTCGGCGATCTCGGCGCTGTCGAAGCGCAGGAAGAACGGCGACGGCCCGCCGGTGCTCGGGCCCGGCGCCTTGCCGTCGGTGACCAGGATCTGCTCGATGCGCTGGGCGTGCGGCGCCAAGGCCTCGCCGGCCCCGATCGTCCGCCACTGGCGGAACGACGAATAGGCGATGGCCGAGGACCGCCCGTCGAAGGTCTCGGCCAGCTGGGCGTCGAACGGCTGCGGATCGACCAGCAGCGGCCGGACCCCGGCCGAGGCCAGGGCGAGCGCCAGGGTGGTTCCGGCCATGCCGGCTCCGGCGATGATGACGTCGGCGTCGTGGTCGCGCATGGGCGGATATGGCGCTGGCGAGGGGGCGGTGTCTAGTCCGGTCGAAGACTGCTCCGGCCCTTCGCACTCATTCGGTGCGCGCCCGATTTCAGGCCGCGAGGAGACTTGTGACCACGATTTCACTTGTGGTTTTCAGAGACCGCCGCAAGGAAGCTTCACATAACAGGGGTGATTGATATGAAGCTGAAATCGATTGCGGCGGCCTTGGCGCTCGCAACCCTGTGCGCGGCTTCCGCCCACGCCGAACCCGTTGCGTCGCTCTCGTTCGCGGACCGGCTGGCGCAGGCAGGGTCGCCGCTAACCGTCCGGCCGGAGGGCTTCTCGGGTCCGGGAGCCGCGATACTATCGGAGGCTATAGACGCCAGCCGGTACGTCCTCGTCGGCGAGAGCCATTTTTCGCGCGAGATCCCCGCCTTCACCACGAACGTCTGTCGATTGATGGCGCCCGGCGGCCTGACGGCCATGGTCGTCGAGATCGGGCCGGAGGCCGCCGGAGTGGTCAACGCACGGCTGAGAGCGCCGAACCGGGAACAGCAGATTTCTGACTTCATGAGCTCCCATCCCGACGCCATGGCCTTCCTCAACAGCCGCGACGAGGGTCAGACGGCGGCCGATTGCGCGGGTTTCGCCGGGCCGGACTTCAAGCTGTGGGGGCTGGACCAGGAGTTCCTCGGCACGAGCGGCTATCTGTTCGAACAGATGCTGGCGGCCGGTCCAGGACCGCTCGCCCGCGCCCAGATCGAAGCGCTGGCCGAACAGGAGCGGACGGCGATGCAGGCCGCGCTCACCTCCGGTTCACCCATGGACCTGTTCCTGCTCAAGGCCACCGATGCGACGCTAGATCAGGCGGGGACAGCCATCGACCAGGACGGCGGCGACCGGGCCAAGGCGCTGTTCGCCGCCTTGCGCGAAACACGCGCCATCTATCAGGCCTCGCAGTCCCGCAGTGGCGATCCGAACGGGCGCAGGGCGCGGCTGATGAAGCGGACGCTGGTGACGCATTTTGCCGAGGCGCCGCGGGCACGCCTACTGATGAAGTTCGGCGCCTACCATCTCTACAAGGGCTACAATCCACTCGGCCAGCGCGACCTGGGCAATTTCGTCGCTGAACATGCCGACGGAGAGGGCGTGAAGTCCCTCAACCTCATCGTCGCCGGCGCGAGAGGCGTGGAAGCCGGATACAACGGGGTCGGCCGCCAAGTGGCCGTGCACAACTTCGATGCGACCACGGGCAAGGACAGCGACTGGTCCAAGGATGTGATGCTGGCCCGCCCGTCGGGCACGCCGCCGGGCGATTGGTTCCTGGTGGATCTGCGCCGTTTGCGCAGCGCCGATCTGGAAGCCCTGACGCCTGAATGGCGCGCGCTCATCCGCGGCTACGACCTCGCCGTTGTGGCGCCGGAACTGTCTGCCTCCACCCTGCTGGGGGTTCATGACGCCCCTTAGGGCTCAGGACACATTCCTCATAGCCAGACGCCGGAGCAGGCTCGCCATCAAGGTTTCAAGGCGCGGCCTCGCCGCTGGCGGATAACGTCAGGGGTGGTGGCCGTACGTGGCCGGGGACGCGCTCTCACGGTCGGACGCCGGCCCGGTTCGCGGGGCGGTCAGGGTGAGTGCGTGTCCCCAACCGATCCGTTGAGCTTGGTATCGGGCCGTCATTGCAACGCCGTGGATGTCATTGGGGACACGCACTCACCCCATGGTTCGTGGTTGATTGGTCGAGACCTTGCCGTGAGAGCATGTCCCCGGCGGGGATCCAGCAGCGTCCATCCCCGCCGGCGCCACGAAGAACTCCAACCTTTCCAGCCTCCTGAAAAATAATCAGCGTCACAAGTCCTCGGCGCTCAAACCTCCCGCACAATCATGGCTGTCCCCATCGCGGGGGAGGGCTCTTGGTACCGGCCCAAGCAGGCGATGGGGATCGAACCGAGCGGGGCCTGGCTGGCCTGGCGGGCGGATCGGCTTGGGCGGCGGGTCTCAGAAGGATCCAAGGCCTGGGGCGGGCGAACCGGCCTGTTCCAGGATCTGTCGGAGTCGCTGACGGCCCCTTCCGGGCGACTTTGATCCTGCCCGTCCGAGGGGGAACGTCGACCGGGATGAAACAAGCCCTCAGTCGCCGTCCCTTGAGAACAACGGTTCGGCGGAGCGGTCAGGTCTAGCCGAAACGCATACACAAACCCACGGTCATCCGGGCTCGGCCCGGACCGCTCCGCGCCTCCCCATCCGCTCGTCGCGAAAGCCCGAGGTCGTAGAGTCATGTCCGCCAACATCGTGCCCGCGAACACTTGCCCCCACCTGACCGCTTCGCGGTCTGTCGCGGCGAGGGGGCGGAGGCGTCGCCTAAGGCAGCGGCCGGGGCTTCCGGTCCTCGCCGATCGCCACGAAGGTGAAGACGCCCTGGGTCACCTTGTGGGCCTGCTCGCCGTCGCGGCGGCGGCGCCAGGCCTCGACCTCGACCTTCAGCGAGGTGCGGCCGACATGGACGACGCGGGCGAACAGGCTGACCTCGTCGCCGACGAACACCGGGCTGATGAAGGTCATGCCGTCGACGGCGATGGTGGCGCAGCGGCCGGCCGCGCGGTGGAAGGCGATCGACGCCGCCGCCAGGTCCATCTGCGACAGCAGCCAGCCGCCGAAGATGTCGCCCTCGGGATTGGTGTCGGACGGCATGGCGATGGCCCGCAGCACCGGGGCCTCGTGCGGCCATTCGGCGGCTTCCCAGGCCTTGGCCAGGGATTCGGCGCGTTGCAGGGGCGAGAGCTCGTCGCCCATCTAGTGGCCGCCGGAGCCTTCGTAGACCCCCGGGGCCAACCGTTCGCTCTCGTCGTGACCGGCGGCGGTGGTGGCGACGAAGCGGCGGTCGCAATAGGGGCAGTCGACGAAACCGGCCGCGCCCATCTCCAGCCAGACGCGCGGATGGCCCAGGGCCCCGCCGACGCCGTCGCAGGCGATGCGGTGCGAGCGGACCATGATGGTCTCGAGCGCGGGACCGGCGCCAACCTCCGTGACGACGGGTTCCATGGCGGTGGGAGCGGTGGACACCGCGGTCTTGGCCTTGCGCGCCATGTTGGTAAAACCCTTGAATTCCAGACGCGGCCTTGGCGTGGCGGCGATGCAGGCATACCTATGCGACCTGTCGCGCCGCCGTCAATTCACGCCGCGCGTTCCTTTCTCTATTGTCCCGCCATCCCTGCGTTGGGGGACCCATCTGGACGTTCCATGGACCTGCCCGCCTACGCGATCGAGGCCGAAGGCCTGTTCAAGACCTACCCGGCCAGCAAGACCGCGCCGCAAAAGCTGGCGCTGAACGGCATCGACCTGAAGGTGCCGCGCGGCTCGATCTTCGGCCTGCTGGGCCCGAACGGCGCGGGCAAGTCGACCTTCATCAACATCCTGGCCGGCCTGACCCGCAAGAGCAGCGGCACGGTCCGGATCTGGGGCCGCGACATCGACGAGCGCCCGCGCGACGCCCGCGCCGCGATCGGCGTGGTGCCGCAGGAACTGGCCGCCGACGTGTTCTTCACCCCCCGAGAGTCGCTGGAGGTCCAGGCCGGCTTCTACGGCGTGCCCAAGAACGAGCGCCGCACCGACGAGCTGCTCAACGCCCTGGGCCTGGGCGACAAGGCCGACGCCTATGTCCGCCAGCTGTCGGGCGGCATGAAGCGCCGGCTGATGGTGGCCAAGGCCATGGTCCACATGCCGCCGGTGCTGATCCTCGACGAGCCGACCGCCGGGGTCGACGTCGAGCTGCGCCGCCAGCTGTGGAGCTATGTCACCGGCCTCAACCAGCTGGGCGTGACCATCGTCCTGACCACTCACTACCTGGAGGAAGCCCAGGAGCTGTGCGACCAGATCGCCATCGTCAATCGCGGCGAGGTGGTGGTCAACGAGCCGACGGCGACCCTGCTCAAGCGCATGGACATCCGCAACGTGGTGGTGACGCCGGAAGAGCCGGTGACCGCCGCCCCGCTGCTGCCGGGCTTCGAGACCAGGCTGCGCGGGGCTGGAGCGTTCTCCGTGTCCTACCGCACGGGCCAGTCCAGCGTCGAGCAGGTGCTGGCGGCGGTGCGCGCCGAGGGGCTGAAGATCAAGGACATCGCGACCGAGGACCCGGATCTGGAGGACGTGTTCGTGTCGCTGACCTATGGCGATCCGAACGCCAAGGATCCGCTGAAGACCTAGAGGCGCGAAAGCCCTCCCCCTGTGGGGGAGGCGGCCCGAATGGGCCGGTGGGGGGAGACGTCGGGCGGCGGATCACTTCCCCCCTCCGTCGGCTTCGCCGACACCTCCCCCAGAGGGGGAGGACCTAGCCGCTAAGGCAAAGCCTTCACGAACGCTCTGACGACGGTGGCGCTGTTGTCCGCCGCGAAGCGCAGGAAGATCGGGAACTGGTTTCCCGCCGGGTCGCCGCCGGCTAGGTCCGACAGGCTGCGGAAGGCGATGAACGGCGTCTTGTTGACATAGGCCACCTGGGCCACGGCGGCGCTTTCCATGTCCAGCACCCGGGCCCCGAACACCTCGTGGGCGTATTGGCGGAAGGCGGCGTTGTCGACGAACACCGGGCCCGAGCCGCCCACACCGCCGACCACCACCTTGGGCGGCTTGGTCAGACACTGGTCGGCGGCGCAGCGTCGCAGCTTCAGCCCGGCGACGCTCGTCCGCGCCACCTCCAGCATCGCCGCGTCGACCGGAAAGATCTTCAGGTGCTCGGGCGTGGCCGGGTCGCGATGCACCGTGACCTCGCGCGGATACATCATGCCGAAGCTTTGCCTTCCATCCGTCAGGCCAGGCGTCGGGGCGAAGCCGCCGGGGACCTCGCGGGCATAGGCCATCTCCGACGACTGCACCCAGCTGTCGGGCGCCACCACATCGCCGACCTCCAGTTCGGGATCGGCCCCGCCGGCCACGCCAGAGAACACGATGCGCTCGATCCTGAAGCGGTCCAGGCCTGCCTGGGTGGTCATGGCGGCGTTGACCATGCTGATGCCGCTGAGGAACAGCACCACCGGCTTGCCCTCCAGCGCGCCGGTCACGAAGCGCGTACCGCCGGCGGTGAATTCCTGCTTGTCGGTGGTCGCCGCCTCCAGGGCCGCCATCTCGGGCGGGAAGGCGCTGATCACCGCCGTGCGCGGCGACGGGTCCAGCAGTTCGGCGGCCTGGACGGGGGCGGGCGCGAGCGCCAGCAGCAGGAGCGTCAGGAACAGGCGCATGGCGGACTTTCGAAGCGGTGGCGATTCGCCGCCACCCTAGCGGCGACCCGGGCGTCGAGGCGAGCCCGCTGCGCCTTTCCCCGTCAGACCCCGCCGGAACGCCCGGGATCGGGCGCCGCGAGGCCCCGTCCAGGCGTCGGTCAAGTTTGCCGATTGCGCCGCGCGCCGCGCCGGTCAATTTTCTCCGCCGGTTTTCGAGTTGGGGTCGGCATGCGCGCACGGTGGTTTTCGCTTCTCATGGCCCTGGCCGTCGCATTGGGCCTGGGCGTCGTCGCCCAGGCCAAGCCGCTGCCGATCAAGGTGGTGATCGTCACCACCTTCGAGATCGGAGCCGACACCGGCGACTTCGCCGGCGAGTTCCAGCCCTGGGTCGAGGGCTGGCCGCTGAAACATGAGATCGCCATTCCCGGCGTTCGCCACCTCGCCCGCTATTCCGACGACGGCGTGCTGGCCATCGTCAGCGACATGCGCGGCCGGACTCGCGAGAGTGTCGCCGCCCTGATCCTCTCGGACCAGTTCGACCTGTCGAAGGCCTACTGGATCGTCAGCGGCATCGCCGGGGTCGATCCCGCCGCCGCCTCGGTCGGCAGCGCCGCCTGGGCGAAATACGTGGTCGACGCCGATCCGATCTACGAGGTCGACGACCGCGAGATTCCGGCCGACTGGCCCTACGGCCTCTATGCGAACGACGCCGAGCGCCCGAACGTCAAGGGCAAGGCCGAGGGCTCCAGCGCCATGGTCTGGACGCTGGACGCCGGCCTGGTCGACTGGGCCTACGGCCTGACCCGCGACGTCAAGCTGCCCGATTCCGCTGCGCTGCAAGGCCTGCGCGGCGGCTATGCGGGCGAGCCCCTGGCGCAACGGCCGCCGTTCGTGCTGGTGGGCGACGCCCTGGGCACGGTGCGGTTCTGGCACGGCGCCCGCCGCACCCAGTGGGCCCGCGACTGGGTCAAGCTGTGGACCGACGGGGCGGGAACCTTCACCATGACCGACTGCGAAGACCAGGGGATCCTCGACGTGCTCGACGCCCATGCCGCCGGCGGCCGGATCGACCGACGCCGCGTGCTGGTGCTGCGCACGGCCAGCAACTATTCGCGCCCGCCGCTCGACCAGCCGACCTTCCCGCGCGTGTTCCACGACGAGGGCGCGGCCGCGGCCTTTGCCGCCACCTTCCGGGTCGGCGGCGTGGTGGCGCACGAACTGATCACCCACTGGGACCGCTACGCGATCGCCCTTCCCACCGCCCCCGCTTCCACCAACACCCAAGCCCCCGGCCGGAGCCAATAGCCATGCTCGATCGCTTCTTCGGCCTCAAGGCCCAGGGCACCGACGTCCGCACCGAGGTGCTGGCCGGCGTCACCACCTTCATGACCATGGCCTATATCGTGGTGGTCAACCCGGCGATCCTCGGCGAGGCCGGCATGCCGGTGGCCGCCGTGGCCGCCGCCACCTGCCTGGCGGCCGGCTTCGGCTCGATCCTGATGGGGCTGATCGCCAACTACCCGCTGGCCCTGGCCCCGGGCATGGGGCTGAACGCCTATTTCACCTACACGGTGGTCAAGGGCATGGGCGTGCCGTGGGAGGTGGCGCTGGGCTGCGTCTTCCTGTCGGGCGTCGCCTTCCTGATCCTCACCCTGGCCGGGGTGCGCCAGATGATCGTCGGAGCGATCCCCAAGCCGCTGTTCTCGGCCGTCGCCGCCGGAGTTGGGCTGTTCATCGCCTTCATCGGTCTGAAGGAGGCGGGAATCATCGTCGCCAGTCCCGCCACCACCGTGGCCCTGGGCGACCTGACCACCCCGACCGCCGCCGTCGCCATCATGGGCCTGGTCCTGATCGCCGTACTGCAGGCCTGGCGGGTCAAGGGCGCGATCCTGATCGGCATCCTGCTGGCCACCGCGGCCGGCTGGGCCCTGGGCCTGGCCAAGATCGTCCCGGCCACCTCCAGCCTCGCCGACCTGACCGCCACGGCCTTCAAGATGGACGTCATGGGCGCGTTCAACCTCAAGGGTGGCCTTGGACTGGCCATGCTCGAGATCATCTTCGTCTTCCTGTTCGTCGACCTGTTCGACAATGTCGGCACCCTGGTGGCGGTGACCAAGAAGGCCGGCCTGCAAGCGCCGGACGGCTCGATCCCCCGCCTCAACCGCATCCTGCTGGCCGATTCGGCGGCGACCATGGTCGGGGCCGCGGCCGGCACCAGCACGGTGGTCAGCTATATCGAGAGCGCTTCGGGGGTCACGGCCGGCGGCCGCACCGGCCTGACGGCCGTCGTCGTCGGCCTGCTGTTCCTGGCCACCCTGTTCTTCGCCCCCCTGGTCCAGGCCATCCCGGCCGCCGCCACCGCCCCGGCCCTGATCCTGGTCGGCGCGATGATGGTCGGCAGCCTGACCGACATCGACTGGGCCGATCCGACGGTGGCGATCCCGGCCTTCCTGACCCTGATCACCATCCCGCTGACCTTCTCGATCGCCAACGGCCTGGCGTTCGGCATCACCAGCTACGCGGCGCTGCGGCTGCTGACCGGCAAGATCGGCAAGGGCGACTGGCTGCTACTGGTCCTGGCGGCCCTGTTCATCCTGCGCTTCGTTTATCTGGCGAAAGGCTGACAAGACCCGTTTGCGCCGGCGCGGCCTTTCGGCTAAGACCGCGCTTCCGCAAGGCGGAAGCACCCGTAGCTCAGCTGGATAGAGCGTTGCCCTCCGAAGGCAAAGGTCACACGTTCGAATCGTGTCGGGTGCGCCAAAAACCTCAATAAAATCAATAAGTTGATATTTTATACCGTCTGATGGCGGACGATTTTCAGCTGCCCGGAAGCAATACGGAAGCACGATATACGGCTATTTTGGCGTGAAATTTCGTGGAATCGGCAAATCCGGAAGCAAGCTGAGCCGCCGACCTGACCCCAATAGGTCGCTTAGGTCCTAGCCGCTGCGCGCGAAGGCCGGTGTGCTGAGTGTGCTGGGTGGTACCCTTACTTCTTCAACCGTACACCTGCGCCAGCGACGTCATCCGCCGCTTGAAACACTACCCCAGCTTCTTCAAGAGCGCGCCGCACGGCCTCAACGTTGACCACCGAGCTACGTTCAGGTCCGACCGCGCTTTCCATGCGACGAATGGTTGGAATCGAAACGCCCGACGCCTGGGCCAATTTCGGACCACTCCAATCAACAAGCGCCCGTGCCGCTCGAATTTGCGCGGCGCTAATTGATACGTTACGACTCATGTGATACGTTTCGACTTGTATGAGATGATTCACAGAAGCTAAGCAATCAACATACAAGGTTATCGCCATGAGCTCACGTCGAAAGGCGGGAAGCGCGCCTGCGCGCCTGTTTGAACCGTCAAGGCGTACCGTGCTGGCCGGCGGGTCTGCGACGCCGTTGGTCGCCGGTCTCGCGTCGGCCAGCGCGCAGGGTGATCCCGCCCTTGCCATTTGTCAGCGTTGGCTCGCCGTGGATGACGAGCGCAAGCGCCTTCAAACCGAGTGGGGCAACCTTGAAGGTTGGCTGATCAAAAAGCGCAGGTGGTATCGCCTGTCAGGCGATGAACGGGCCGCCATCCCCGAGGGCGCCAGACTCGCCGAGATCGACGCGCGGTTGGATGTGCTGGAGGAAGAGAACCAAACCCTTCTCAAGGCGATGCGGCCGGCTCCGGCTAAGAGTGTCGAGGCGGTTGTCGCCAACCTGTCGGTAGCGGGCGGCCTGATCTTCGAGGAGGATCACCCGGAGGCCCATGGACTGATCGTCCGAGCCGTTCGTGACCTTGCGGTTCTTTCCGGTCGGCTATGATCCGCCGCGCTCCCAGGCGGCGCGACGGCGCCGATCGCCCGTTGGCGCACACCTTCCGCCGGAATGCTGCGGGCTTCCACGAGGCGGCCGTGGCGGCGCTGGACCGTCACCCAGAGGCGACCCGCTACTTCCTGGCGATAGCGATCGAACTGGCGCTCAAGGCCTATCTGCTCCATCGCGGGATCAGCGACGACTGGAACCGGGTTCACATCCGCCACGATCTGGCCAGGGCGCTGAGGTGCGCCCGGCGAGCCGGTTTTGACGGCGCGCCCGCTGAGCTTCCAGCGCTTGCTGCGCTTCTCAGCCCTTACTATCAGGTCCACGCCATCGCGGTGATGCCCCCGGATGCGATAGCGTCGGCATCCTGGCCCGAAGCCTGCGAAACGGTTCGAGCGCTAATCGCTGCCGTCACCCGCGCGACTGGCGATCAGGGATGGGGCGACGCAGCCTTGCGGACCGGGAGGCATGGCGGATGTACGGGACTTTGAATCTCTGGCCGTTGGAGCCGGCGCAACTCTGGCGCCTTCGTCATCCGTCTCTGTGGGCTGGACCCAGCTTCGACCCTGATGACGAGATTGACCTGTGCCGATATGCGATCCTGCGTCTACCCGAGAGGGAACGTGACGTCTTCGTGCTGAGCCGCTTCAGGGGCCTGACTTACAGCGACATCGCACGCCGCCTGAAGATCGAACCCGCCGCCGTCGAGGCGCACCTCGCGGCGGCGCTCGGCATGATCACCCGGACCATTGATCTGGCGCGCCAAGTTCAACCGGACAGCCGTAGGTCACTTGGTGACCTCTCGCGGCTTAAGCCGCACGCCGAGCCACAGCCGGCCGGGCGACAGGCGGTCAAGGGGGGCCGCTAGGCCATCGCCGCAGGCGACGGCGAAGCCGCCCTTGAGGGCCTGGCGAACGGCTGGCCCTTCCACGCCGGCCGGCCCCCCAAAATACGCCAGGGCACACCGACGGCGCGGCGGGTCTTGAAAACCTTGATCATCGGGGAAAAAGCGCCAGACGCGCAAAATGAGCGCCGTCGGTTCAGCCACGCGCCAGCCCAACCCCCGCAACGCCTCGGACGTAGACCGACGGCGGTGCTTTTATCTGGCCGTCGATCCCTCAGGAGCATTCCACCTAAAAACTCTCCTACACCTTGGTCAGCATGGATGGGCGACGCGCTTAGCGCTCACCATCGCTTGACGATCTTGCTCACGCCGCAAAGAACCTAAAGGTTGTGAAGCTTGCACGGTGTGCAAAGATGCGGCGTGGCTTACGTAAGGCCATGGGGGGAATACACTTGGTAGAACGATGCTCATAAAAGTGCGCGAGGGGATTTTTGACCCGCAAGGGCAACCCGACGGTGACGGGCTACTGGAGCCAAAGGGGCGCGAGTTGTGGGCCGCCAACGTGGACGATCTCTCCGCAGCCGCATTGCATGCCGCTGGCGTACTCGTGGATCCGGGTGAATGGTATCGGCTAGAAGACTTCAAGTCGCTCGTAGGCGGGGCTGCGAACGCAAACGAATATGGCGTGTTCAGCGCCGTTAGTGCTCCTCAGCCCGGCGTTGGCAAGCCCTGGATTGCGACGATTGAAATTGCGGAGCCAAAGGCGGCGTTAATGGTTTGTGGTTCCGTTATCGACCACATTGAGCAATTGCAGTTGGACAGCAGCATCTGGATCAGAGTCGAATGACTCGAGTTCGCCTAACTCTTGATCAGTGCGGTAAAGGCCGGCACCTGCAAAACCTGCCGGCCGGATCGTATTCCGTCGCCTATAATGATTCAACTCACCTCCAGCCAAGCGAGTGGGTGCAACTTGGATTACTCCAAGTACATGCGGCGAACATTCCGACTGAAGACAGTTCGTCGGAACAGTTCTATACGTTTTCAAAGCTGATTTCAGGCGTGCCGAAAGGCACGGGAAAAACCGAAGCTGAAGACGCAGCCCGTCGCGTCAGAACGATTGAAGACACGTTGGCTCTAGTTTTAGGCCGAGTTGGCCTATTGAAGCCGGAGGTTCCGCTCGAACTTCTTGAGCAACTTATAAAATTGGACGAGCAGGATGGTGTCGTAATCGTCCCTGATACAAATGCTCTGCACAATGGTTCAGTGCATTGGCTTCTCAGGGTTCTGCATCGGCCATCTATTTGGCTTATGCCTGTTGTTGCCTCACTCACGACCATTCAGGCACGTGACGCAACGATCAAATCGTTAGTTAATAAATTCAATATCACCAATATAAGTAAAGTTCTTAGATCACGTGGATTGGTAAACGGTGCCTTAGGGCTTCTTGAGCGAAACAAAGGACGCTGCCAGGTCGTCGAAATTGACCCGTCGCTGCTTCGCTACCAAAAAATGGCTTCTTCTTCGGGCAGTGATCCGGACCAAAGTGATGTACTTGAAGATCGACTGATAATTGAGGCGATCCACAACGTGCTGCGGTCGATGCGTTCGCGGACGGCACGGCGAGTAGTCACCTCTGACGTAAATATTGCTCGCGTCCTTTCGGCCGAGGGCATCGAAACTCTGTTTGTCCCGAGCCTGGTTCTGGGCGATGCACCGGTTGAATGTCTGCGATATGACGCACTAGCACGCGGTTTCGTGGGGGCGCCACTACGCGCTTTGGCGTGGGAGCTTACACACGCGTTCGGCACGGTCAGAATTTCGATTGCGAAGAACCCTGTGGCCACATTGGAATGCTACTGGCCTGGAAAGACGCCAACAGAATGGGCGGGCGAAACTCTCACTTGCTCGTTTGAACCTGTCGTTCACGAAGTAGTCGCGACGATACCGGACAATGTGCCCTCTGTTGCGGCTGAAGGCGAAGCGAACGCAAGGGGCGGTTCGGTGCCGGTGGTTGAGGCCGTTGTTAGCGCGACGCCTACCATCGGTCGCGCGAATCCTGCGGCCGACGGGAAGCGCTCACGATCCGCCGCGCCGAAGGCGTCGGCTCCAATTGCGACACCGATTCCGAGGGCCTCGCTGCCTCAAACGTTGCGCATGCTGGCCGCTGCTCGCCGCATCGGTGGTGGCACGGTTGAGGAGATAGTCGCCGCCCTCGATCAAGACTCGATCTCATTGGACAAGGCGAAACGGCCGGTCGAAATTTTGCGGCGCATTGGCCTATTGGATCAGTCTGGCACGATGTTTCGCCCCACCAAAGACGTCGACACCGTTGAGACGGCGCTGGTGACGGATGATCTCGACGCGGTTAGCTCGATCCTGGAACGATGGGAGGCCTACAGGTCGTTCCTCACGGTCTTGAAGGAGCGAGGAACGGTGGCGCGACAAGAAATTGTCCCGCTCGTCCACGAGATCGTTGGTCGCGCCGGGCTCGAAGAAAGCGAGCGCCTCCCGCGTTTCCATATTTTGCTGGGCCAAGCCTGGTCGAACGGCGACGCGATCTTTGATGGCTCGAACCGGCCGACAGATCGAGACGCCACGGATGCGTTCGAGCAGGCTTTTGTCGAAGTTTCGTCCGTCGGGATCGCGAAGGTCATCGACCTCCTACCTCGCTTTTGCGAGCTGTCACGTATGAGCCCGTGGGCGGCCAAGCAGCGGCTCGAAAAGTTTGTAGCGGCCAGATCGTTGCCAGACTACACGTTCCAGCCGGCCGCGGGCGGCAAGCCGGTTTCGCGCGACGAAGCGATCACTGGCCCATTGGACAAAGTTCGGACAGAACCGGTAGTGATTGATCGTCTGTACCTTGGAGAGCGCCCAGTCTTGACCGTAGAAGGGCCCGCGCGATGACTTCTACGCTAGGCAACCTGCTGAAGGGCGTCGTCAGCGGCGAGCCCCAGAAAAACGAATTTCTTGCGAGCTATGGAATGCGGAGAAATCCATTCCCGCCCGCTCGAACGATCTATCCCGAGGTCATCTACAATCAGGAAGAGGCGATCAAAAAATTCGCCGCTGGCGTTACCGCTATTGCCGGCCCGGAGATTGCGCGCCGTAGCCTCGCCGTCTTAGGCGGAACGGGCCAGGGAAAGTCGCACTTCCAGCGCCATTGCCAATACGAAGTTAAACAAAATAACCTGCCAATCGTGACGGTGGAGTTCCTCGCTGGGACTGGCTCCGCGATAGTGTTGGTTAAAGAGATTTTCCGAGCTGCTGATGAGCACGTAAAGCTTGTTGGAGAGCACGATCTTTTGTCTGCTATCGTAAATCGCATCGAGAACGGTGAACTCGGACCTATTCGCCAGATCGACCTTCGGAATGCGCTTCTAAAACTTGTGGAGGCTGGGAAAGACGGTTACGTCCCCCAAGATCAGAGCCAGCGCTACGACTTCGCCAATTTACTAGATGTCTGCCGTCGCTGGATAGTTGGAGAAACGCTTACCTCAACTGATCGGCGCTATCTCCGAGTTTCAGGTCGCCTCTCTAGCGGCTCTCTAATGATCCGCGTAATGACCGAGCTGTTCGCGCTCGCCCGCCAGCAAAAATTGTTCAACGGCGTCATGATTTGCTTAGACGAGGTTGAGGCGATTTTTTCCAGCGGCGTTCCCGTTGCTCGCGTGCAGTCATTTTTGCAAGACGTTCGATATTTGTTTGACGAAGCATTCGGCCAGAACTCCGGATATTCTCTAATGATCGTCTCGGGCTCTACAGCTCGCGGCGCCGATAATCTCCGCAACTATAACTATCCGCTTTTCCAGAGATTGGGATTTGAGGCTGAAGCGAGGTCCGCGCTGCATCAAGTGAAGGATCTCGATGAGGCTCGCAAATTCGCAGATGTATATATTGAGCACGAGCTTGGAGCATTTAAGCAGGAAACTTCCACTCAGATCTCTCTTGATCGGGCGCGCGCATTAATTACAGAAGATGACCTAAAGGCTGCTTTCTTTGGAAAGACTGGAGCGCCATCTTCTGATGAGCGCAATCAAGCGCGATTGCTTGAAGAACTTCATCGGATAGTGGAAAATAAGAAAAGTGAGCATGAGGCGAAAAGCTAGAATTATTTAGCCTCGCCTTTCGCTTGCTGGAAGCAACAGCGACATCGGATGTAGTCACGCGCCATGCATCTGTCGCTGTTCTTAAAATGGATCTGGGAGCGGATCTGCGACGCCAATGGTGCCTGGCCATGGGCTGAAGCCAATCAAGGATTGCTTTCGAGTGCAGCGCTTGGGCTGGGCTTCTTCGCAATTTGGTATGAGAGCAGACGCGCCAACTTCGCTGAGGCCAAGGCAAAGGAAGCCGCGAGAGATTTGGAACGGCGCGAACGTCAGGCGCTGCGCGTGGAGAAATCTAGGCGCGCCCGCGCGTACCTAAAGGCTTGTGAAGCGCTTGTAATCCGCGTGGAAATTGCGATCGAAACTGAAGAAGCACTTGTGCAATATCGCCTTAACGAAAGCCCTAACGTGCAACATATGTGTAGTTTGCAACAGGATACTATCCACGCGAGCCAAATTGTACATCAAAGCTTGATCGCCCTTTTCCCCACGGCTCCGCTCGATCCCGCAATTATCATTTCTGCCCAGAAGGCCGCTAATGTCGCTGCCGCCTGTAGTGGGCAGGGCACGACCTCATGCACGGCCCCACAGATGTTGAAGTGGTTAAGAGCGCGTCTGGCAGATCTTCAAGACGTGAGGCGAGAATTACGACAGTGGGAGGAGATGATGGGCGAGCAAGAACTCGCTTCAGCTGCATAGAGTTTGCCACACCCTTTTGCTGGGAGCCAATCCGTACTAACGTATTGGTATGGTCCAGATCGTGTTCCTTGGAAAGGGTGCCAAGCCGCAACCTGCTGCAGGGAAAGCGTTCATAATCGACGTGGGCGGCCCCCGCGCGTCGGAATCCATAGAAGACTCCCCCACTCGGATGGTGTTGCGGATACCCAGCTCCGCGTATGACGACACCATCGCGACGTGGCACGAAAAGTTTGCCGCACATCCTGACAGGGTAATTTACGTGCGCGGCTACAAAGGTGCGTCAGGCTAGCTGCCGGATCATCCGACTAGGCAGAGTCGGCTGCATCCACGCTCAAGGGCTGTCCCGTTAGATCGCAGACCGACACACTGAGCACTTGTCGGAATGGAATGTCGCACGGCCCTGCATCCAGGACCCTCGCGGCTCATACTTGGGCCGAAAGCGATTGTCGGTTCTGGTCAACGCACGCCCGTGGAGCGAGGTGCGGGCTCCCAGCGAAAGGGCGGGAGTCGATGCGCGGGCCTTACAAGAAGCGCAGCGCCTAGGCGGCGACAGGCTGGCGGATGCTCCAGAGATCAATAAGCCGAAACGCGGCCTCAAGAGACGACGCCTTGCCCAAAACCGTTATCCCCTTGGAGCCCGGCGTCTCACTGGTTTCGAAGACGAAATAGCCCCCATACCCGAGATGGTCGCAACCCGCGTTTGCTATCGTCTTGCGCGAAAGCGTGGCTATATGGAGGTTGCAGCCGTTGCCGAGGCTGGAGGTCGCAAGGATTTCATCCATTGGCTTTGTCTCCACGTCCGACGCCCCGGATCACTGCGAACGATCTAGCCCTATACATGGTGTCATCTGACACCGCCCGGCTAGGGATCATCCGCCGATCCAAAGCGCCACAAGCGCCGCCGATCATCCGCTACCGGGATGTCCGCCCGGTCGTGACCGGCTTCCTATCAGATGATAGTAGGCGCGTGAATCCGTTAACTAGTGCTGAGCAAATGTTTCAGCAGCGCGCGGAGGATGCAGCGGAATCCGCATTGCGCCAGGATGATGCCAGAAACTCGATAGAGGTCCTGCACTCCATACAGGCCATGACTAATCAGATTTCACCCTTCACGTTTCGGCCTGGTCCACAGGCGCAGCCGAAGCTCAATCTAGGTGGTGTCGAAGTCTCAGTTAGGGCGGATCTATTCGTTCGGACGCCTATTCGCGGAGTCGAACATGCCGGCGCTGCCGTCCTCAGGTTAACGCAAGACGATGCAGATACGGACGCGGCACGGTCGAAGCGACGAGACATGGGTCTTTATGTCGCCACGCTCGTTCGCCTTCACGTCGATCAGAACCTCCAGCCGAACGTGCCGGTTTCTAATCGTCTCTGCATGTCCATTGATGTGCAGCACGGCGAACTATTCCAGGCGCCCGACGCCAACACTCGGCGGATGAACGACCTTGAGAGCGCCTGCCGAATGATCTCGGCGATCTGGACGGCCCTATAGGCGCCGTTGCCCGTGCTCGTGACTTTGACGGAGTGGTGCTCTCCAATGTGGTGGGTCCCTATGTTAAGGCACCAGAACTTGGGAGCCCGTGCTACCCGTGCCAGCCAGAGGTCCAGATTGAACCCCGCCCGCCTCTTCGCCATCGTTGAAGATCTTCGGCGCCATAAGGCTGAGGCGAACTGGTTTGAGTTCAAGGCCAATAACACGAATCCAGAACGGATCGCCCTTACGGTCTCCGGTCTAGCAAATGGCGCCCGACTCGCGGACCGCGAAACCGCCTACATGATCTGGGGCATCGAAGACGGTAGCCGGGAAGTGGTGGGCACCACCTTCAAGCCAGACGTGGAGACCGTGGGAAACCAGGGTCTCCAGATGTGGCTGGCCCAAAAGCTGGACCCCTGTCCGAACCTTCAGTTCCAGGAACTGGTGCATCCGGACGGGCGGCTGATCGTCCTCGAAATCCCAGCAGCTACCAGCAGCCCCGTCGCCTTCGATCGCGTCGCCTATATTCGCCTCGGCAGCGCCACGCCGAAGCTGCTCGACCACAAGGAGGTCGAAGCCGCGCTTTGGGCGAAGCTGCGACCGTTCGCTTGGGAGCAGGGGGTCGCGCTCAGTTTCATAACCAGCGACGACGTCCTGACGAACCTCGATTACGCCTCCTACTTCGATCTCTCCAAGCAAAGGCTGCCGGATAACCGGGCCGGAATTTTCGAGCGCCTTGAAGCGGATCGGTTGATCCGCCGCGAGACGGCGGAGCGATGGGACGTCACCAATCTTGGCGCGATCCTCTTTGCCAAACGGCTTTCTCTCTTCAAAGGCCTGGAACGCAAAGCGGTCAGGGTGATCCAGTATGTGGGGAACGATCGGACGGAGACGCTTCGAAGATACGAGGAGACCCGGGGGTATGCTGCGGGGTTCACGGCGGTCATCGACCACATCGACGGCCTGCTCCCTCGTAACGAGGAGATCGGGAAGGCGCTGCGCCAGGAGCGGTCGCTCTACCCCGACATCGCCATTCGCGAACTGGTCGCCAACGCTCTGATCCACCAGGATCTGACCGTTACGGGCGCCGGCCCGATGGTTGAGATCTTCACGGATCGGGTGGAGATCACGAACCCGGGCAAGCCGCTGGTGGAGCCGGCCAGGTTTGTCGACATGCCGCCCAGGTCACGAAATGAAAGCCTTGCCGCCTTGATGCGGCGAATGGGTATCTGCGAGGAGCAAGGCAGCGGCGTCGATAAGGCGCTCAAGTCCGTGGAGCTATTCCAGCTCCCGCCACCCGATTTCCGCGTGGACGGGGACAGTGTGCGCGTCGTGCTGTACGGCCCCCGCAGTTTTGCATCCATGACGCCGGCGGAACGAGTACGAGCATGCGCGCAACACGCGGCGCTACGCTGGCTTGCGGGACAGAAGATGACCAATGCGAGTTTGCGCGATCGCTTCGGATTGGGCAGTACCAACGCTGCGGCGGTTTCGCGCATAATTCGAGACGCGTCGGACGCGCAGCAAATACGTCTGGCTGACCCGCACGCACCGAAGTCCGGCTACGTGCCGGCGTGGGCATAAAGATTTGCTCGCGATTTGCTATAGCGGCGAGTTGTTCGCAAAACGTTCTAAACACCTTTATCAACAAGCTGATTTTGCAGCCGTTTTCCGGTTAACGAACGGTTAACGTGATTTGCTCGTGATTTGCTTTTTGTGCGCTTTGCACGCGTGCATCGACAAGTACGACGCACGTACGGAATGATGTACGCATCCGCTTTAAAGCCAACACGCCCTTTCAGCTTTTCACAAGAAAGGGCGTGAAAGCCGCTTTCGACAAGCGCGCTGGCCTGCGCGATCCACAGCGCCCAACTACTACCTAAGTTAGATTCTTAGTTAGACTCTAGTTAAGAGCCCGAATTCCCCAATCACATCAAAGCGCTAAGACCACTTCGTGCGCCTGATATCCCGATACCTCTGCGGGTGATATCCCGATAGCCCTGCGTCTGATCTCCCGAGTGGATTCACAAAGCCTCCCCAGATCAGCGCACCGGCCGGCGACCAGGTCAGGCCGCGTCCGCCCACTGCTCCGTGACGGTGCCCCACTGCTCGAACAGCGCACGCATGCCCTGCCGCTCGTCGTCCATCTGGCGGATCAGGCCGGCGATATGGCCCGACACCTTCTCGGCGGCGGCGATCAGCACGCCGTCGAGATTATGGACGTAGCGGCTGGTCGTGGTTCCGGCCGCGTGCCCCAGGAGCGCGGCGATCGTCGCCTCGGTGAACCCCAGGTCGTTGGCCATGCTGGCGAAGCTGTGACGCAACGCGTGGGGCGTCACATCCTCCAGCTGGAGCCGGACGGTCTTGCCCCAGACCTTGGGCACGCCGTCGAAAGGCTTGCCGGCGACATCGCCCTCGAACACGTAGCCCTTGGCCTTGGCCGGCCGGCGCTGATTGAGCAGGGCGAAGACCTCGGGCCCGATGGGGCGGATCGAGCGCCCTTCCTTGGTGTCGGCCAAGCGGAAGCAGCGCCCCGCCTCATCGACCTCTTCCCATCGCAGTTTCTCGATCTCGCCGCGCCGGCAGCCGGTCAGCGCCAGCACCTTGATGATCGTTAGGGCAGTCTCGTTGTGGCCCTCAGCCTCGGCTTCCCGCAGGATCTCCCCGAAGGTGCGGTATTCGGCTTCGGTGAGCCGGCGCTGGCGCACATTGGACGCCGGCTTGACGATGCCGTGGACCGGGTTGGTCTCCACGATCCCGATGCGAACGGCGTAGGTGTAGAGACCGCCGAGGAGCCCGAGCGTGCGGCCGGCCGTGCCGAGGCCGCCGCGCACGATCGAACGGCCGCGCGGCTTGGTCTTGCGGTCGCGACGTGCTTTGCCCTGGGCGACGTCTCGCATGAACTGGTGGATGTCGGCCCGGGTCACTTCCTTGACCAGCCGCGAGCCCAGCAGCGGCACGATGTGGGCGTCGATGCGGCTGCGGTCGGATTTCAGGGTGGAAGCCTTCTTGGGCATCCGGCGCTTGCCGGGAACCAGGCCGATCTCGGCGTCGGCGAGATAGCGGTCGCACAGTTCGCGCACCGTCAGGCCCTCGCGGTTGGTCTTGCGCTCCTCGGCCGGGTCGCCGCCCTTGGCGATGTCCCCCAGCCTGATCTTGGCCTCCTTGCGGGCCATCTCAGGCGTTAGGGCGCCGTGGATGCCGAGCGTCAGGCGCCGGGTGCGGCGGTTGACACGGTATTGGACCAGATAGGCCTTGCGACCGGACGCGTAGACCCGGACGCCGAAGCCGGGAAGCTCCTCGTCCCAGACGAAGTAGTCGGCGGCCTGGACTTCCAGAGCCTCTATCGTGCGGTTGGAGAGCCTCACCTTTGCCTTCCTTCCTGACCTTTGCCTTCGATTTTCCGGAAGCCCCACGGAAGCATCCGGAAGCAAATCGTGGCGTGTAGCTGCGTAAGATCGCGGAAGTTATAATATCTAAAATACCAGCTATATCAACCACCTGTAGGGAAATCGGCGGCTCTGGCGTGAAATTGGGAAAGGCCCTTTTGCGCGCTCCGAAGGCAAAGGTCACACGTTCGAATCGTGTCGGGTGCGCCACTTCGATTTAGAACTGCGAACTTCGACTAGCACGGAGTGCTCGCCTGCTGAGGCGGCCATGGTGCGAAGCAGTTCAGTTCTACCCCCCATGATCTTGATCTCGGCCGTGGACGGCACCTCCACGCGCTGAGCGACGGACCGCACGTGCGCGCGGCGATACTTGCCGTCCGCGTCCCGTAGGCCGTCCCGCGCGGCGGTCGCCATGCGCTCGATGCTTTCGGGCGTGATCATCGGCCCAAGCTTCTCGATCGCGGCCTCGGCGCGGTCCGCGTCGACCTTGGCTTCCACCTTGATCGCCTCCAACTCCCTGATGCGATCCTTCAGGCCCTCGGCGCCCTGGCCGACGAGCCCGTCCTCGATGGCCGAGTAGAGCCGGGTCAACTTGTTGGCCGCTTCGGCCGATCGCTTGCGCAGCTCTCCGACGTGGGTGCGGCGACGCTCGATCCACTCCTCGCGTCGGTCGAGGACATTGCCCATCAGCATGCAGAGCCGATCGGTCTGGAGGAGCTTGCGCTCCAGATGGCCGACTACGGCGTCGTCCAGCCGGCCCATGGGGATGGTGATGCCAGTGCAGCCGCATCCGGGCCTTGCTCGAGCACGTGTAGTAGCGATACGCCCCGTTCTTGCCGGTCCGCAGGGTCATGGCTCCGCCGCATAGACCGCAGAAGCAGATGCCGCCCAGGAGTTGACAAGACCCAGGCCGTTCGTGTCGCCTCCATGTAGGGGGACGATCCAATGCCTAAGCTGAGCTTTACGGAAGCATGGTCGGTCATCGGCAGCGTAGCGAGCGTCATCGCAATGATTGTCGGTATTGCCACCTTGGAGTGGCCAACAATCAAGGCTTGGATTCGGCGCCGCGTTCGCCCCGGAACAAATCCGTCAGTGCCGACGCCAGTCTTGTCCCGGTCGAGCATCGTGGCCGCTACTAGCGCCACGGTCGGCGTTATCAGTTTGAGCATCGCTGCGGTACTGGCCAAGTATCCGGCGCCAATCGAAAAGGCCGCCCCCGTGACCGTCGTCGCGAGCCCGGTAGAGAAGCCGCAAATCAGCGCGACCCAGAAGCCTTCCGAATTGAGTATCGGAAAAGACCGTCTGCCAGATGAGCCTTCTAAGCTTCAGCCTAAGCCGAAAGTCGAATCCTCCAAAAAGGAGGATCTGGCCGAAGCTCGCAAGGCGACCGAGGAGAAGATCACGAAGACACAGGCAGCCGTCGTACCCAACTACACGTGGGACATCCCGTGGGAGTCGTATCCAAATAGAAGCTGGCTCCAGCGCGAAAAGAGCGACGCGGCTAAATCGGCTGGCATTGCTGGCACGGCCACGGTGAGCTGCATCCTCGCACCCAATGGCCGCATCTGGACCGAATGCAAGATTACCGACGAGATCCCGGCAGGCTACGGATTTGGCGCCACGATGATCAAATTTGTGCAGGCATCGACGCTCAAGGCCGATTACGGGTTCGTGACGCGGGTTGGCTCGAAGCCCTTTCCTCTGACAATGACGTTCCCCATCGAATAGAGGGCCGAAGGGTAATGTTGGGGAGCCGGCCACCAGCACCGCAGTCGGTCTTGTGCCCGCGAGTAAGTTCCACCTTCCGCGTCGATGCCGATTTCCGGTCCCGACGAAACGACATCTAGGCTTCTCGGCCGAAGCTCGCCGTTGGAGCCGCCTTTTGGACGCCGCCTAACTCCGATTTCGGGGTCGGCTTCAACACGTGGTTGCATCTTCGCTTCGGGTTCGCCAGAAAGTCCCGGCTGCGTATCGCGCGCCCGGATCCTTCTCCAGCGAGACATCCTTTCCTCATGAAACGATCAAACCACCTTGTCGCGCTTGGCCTGCTGTGTGCGAGCATCCTGGGCGCGACGGCCGACGTCGCGGCGGAGGAATACAGCCCCTTTCCCCCCGCGGGCGTCTACGACGCCAGTGACAGCGCGTTCGAGCGCCTGTTGACGATCCGCAGGAACGGCGGATTCACGCTGGAGGTGATGCAGAAAGGCAAGCCCGGCAACCTGCGCAGCGGCTCCGGCGAAGGCGTGTTGACGGATGCGCCTGGCGGCTGGCGCTACGGGGAAGGTCGCTGCAGCATGACACTGCGGCGCGCGGCCGGCGGCATGCAGCTGCACGTGGAGGCATGCGCCAGCGACTGGGGCGATGTGCCTTTCGATGGCAAATACGCGCTCCAAGGCGCGGGAGGCGCGGGAGGCGTGGCGTCGCGCGCCGCCACCGCCACAGCCTCCTCCCCGGCGCTCGGCAAGCAGACGGCGACGCCCGCGAATACCGGGCTGCCGTCGCGCAGACAGTTGAACGATACCTGGTCCAGCATCGATGTCGGCAGCGTGGCCGGAAAGGCAGTGATCGTCATGGTCAAGCCGGTCGACTCCGGAACGACCGGCGAGATTCTCGAGCATTTCTCGAAGGCCGCCTTTGTCGTCGACACGACGAGCGACTATCGGACGCTGTCTCCCGCGAACCTGGCCCGGCCGCCGATCGGGCTCGTCGAGATTCCGCTTCCCCCGACCCGTGGCGACCAGGGGCTCGAGTTCGAGGTCGAATGCAGCGATGGGAAGATCGAGGATGTCGTCGTGATCAGTATCGCCAGTCAGGAAAACGCGAAGCCGATGACACGAAGGCGCGCGAGCGCCTGGAGGTTGAACGATCGCCTACAGGCCGTGGAAATCAAACCGGCGAGCAGAGTCAAATGTCCGGTGGCGCAACCGGGCTATTGATCGGGAGGTCGGGCGGCGGCCGCCGCGCTGAATGCCTGTCTGATCCGCCGACTTGTCGTGCGAGTCCGCTGGACGCTCACGGCCCGCCGCCCCGCGATCGGCCGCCGCCGGCGTCGATCTGGACAGCTCGGAGCCGCTGACCGGTGTCGCGGGCCCTGGCGACGTCCCGATCGAGGCTCAGGGTCTGGCGACGGTGCGAAGCCCCCGATCGAAGGCGACCAGCGGGTCGCCGGGGCGGGTGCCCCACTGCCGCGCGGTGACCAGGACGATGGTGTGGCCGCCGGCGTCGATCGCGGCGTCGATGACGCAGACGGCGGAGGTCAGGCCGCCCCACAGCCGGGGCGCGTCGCTCAGGGCCAGGTCCCAGCGGGGGTCGGTGAAGCGCTCGGCCGCACGGGCCGGCGAGGCGAAGCGCAGGGCTTCGTCCTCGTCCCGCGCCGAGAGGATCGCCACCCCGCAGGCCCCTGCCGCCAGCAGGGCGTCGTGGCTGGAGGCCTCCTTGCGGACGCAGAACAGAAAGCGCGGCGGATCGACCGACAGGCCGGTGATCGAACTGACCAGCAAACCGCGCGGGGTCCTCTTTTCGTGGGGGCCATCCCAGCACGAAATGATCGCCACACCACTGGCCAGCCGGGCCAAGGCGTCCTTGAACGTCCCCGGATCGACCGGCGGCGCATGGACGGCATAGGGCGGCTCCGCGCCGGACGAGGCGTCCACTGGCTCGGAGCCCGCTGGCCAGATGGCGTCGCCCAGCCAGCGCGGATCGGCGTCGAAGGCCATCGCCCTAGCCCGCGGCGACGGCTGGCCTGGCGTCGCGCTGGGCCACCAGCTCGCGGACCAGTGGGATCAGGTCGCGGCCATAGGCGATCGCGTCGTCCAGCGGATCGAAGCCGCGGATCAGGAAGGTCGAGACGCCCAGGTCGTAATAGTCGAGCAGGCCCTCGGCCACCTGCTCGGGCGTGCCGACCAGGCCGGTGGAGTTGCCGGCCGCGCCGGTGACGGCGGCGACGCCGGTCCACAGGCGCTTGTCGAGGCGCGAGCCCTGGTTGGCGGCGTCGAGCAGGCGCTGCGAGCCGGCGTTGGGCGGCACGTGGCCGCTGGTCGGCAGGCCGGCCTTCTCGCGCAGGGCCCGGGTCTGGGCGACGATGTCGTCGGCGCGTTTCCAGGCGGCTTCTTCCGTGGCGGCGATCACCGGCCGCAGCGACAGCGAGAACTTCACCTGCCGGCCGTGCTTGGCGGCGGCGTGGCGCACCCGGGCGATGGTCTCGGCGACCTGGGCCTGGGTTTCGCCCCACAGGGCGAAGATGTCGGCGTGTTTGCCGGCCACCGGAATGGCCGCGTCGGACGAACCGCCGAAATAGACCGGGATGTGCGGCTTCTGCAGCGGCTTCACCCCGCCGAACGCCTGCTTCACCTTGTAGTAGACGCCCTCGTAGTCGAACGGCTTGTCGCTGATCCACTCCTGGCGGACGATGTCGAGATATTCGCTGGTGCGGGCGTAGCGCTCGTCCTTGGTCAGGTGGTCGCCGTCCTTGGCCAGTTCGTCGTCCGAGCCGCCGGTGATGATGTGCACGGCGACGCGGCCACCGGTGAACTGGTCCAGGGTGGCCAGCTGCCGGGCGGCGACGGTCGGGGCGGTGAAGCCGGGACGGTGGGCGATCATGAAGCCCAGGCGCTGGGTCACCGAGGCGGCGTGGGCGACGACCAGCTGGCTTTCCGGCGAGGTCGAGCCGAAGGCGACCAGGGCGCGGTCGAAACCGCCCTCGTCATGAGCCCGGGCGACACGCTCGACATAGTCGCGGTCGATGACCGGGCCGCTGGGCGGATGGATCTCGGATTGATGCTGGGTGCCGATATAGCCGATGAATTCGACAGACATGACGGTCTCCGATCGTGGGTTGAAGGAAACTCTAGGGACGGGGTGGGGCTAGAAAAGCGAGGCTTTCTCAAGGGTTTGATCAGGGCGGCTCATCAGGCGGCCACCTTGGCCAAGGCCTCCCGGCGCAGAGCGCGCTTGACCGAGGGTCGAGCCAGGGCCCGGGCCGCCTTGGCGCTCCAGGCGGGATAGCCGGCGGTGTCGATCGCTCGCCGCTCGGCCCAGCGCCAGATCACCAGGGCGTAGGCGTCGACGGCGCTGAAGCTCTCGCCCAGCAGCCACGGACCTGGGCCCTGGGCCAGGCGCTCGATATCCGACAGGGTGCGGTGGAAACGGGCCTCGCCGGGCGTGGCCAGAGCGGCCTTGACGCCGTCGTCGTCGGCGAAGCGTTCCGGACGGGCGATCTGCGAGAAGGCCACGTGCACGGTGCTGGCGAACCAGCTCATCACCTCGTAGGCGTGGGCCAGCCTCAGCGGGTCGGCCAGGGGCAGCAGCTCGCTGTGCGGATAGGCCTGGGCCAGGTAGGTCAGGATCGCCAGGACCTCGGTGACCGGTTCGCCGTCGACCGCCAGGGTCGGCACCCGGCCGCGCGGATTGACCCGCAGATAGTCCGGCTTGCGCTGGTCGCCGGCCGCCAGGTCGACGTGATGGGTCTCGTAGGGAACGCCCAGTTCCTCCAGGGCGATCAGCGGCGCGAAGGCGGAGGATCCGGGGGCGAAATAGAGCTTGAGCGACATGACCGGCCTCAGATGACGAAGAAGCCGTGCGAGCCGTCACGGGCCAGCTGGTCGACCAGGCCATATTCCCAGTCGAGATAGGCCTGCATGGCCTCGGCGGCGTTGTCCGTGCCCTCGTAGGGGCGCTTGTAGACGTCCTCCGGATCGGAGGCGGCGCGCACCAGGCCGGTGTCGAGCCTCCGACCGCTGGCGGCCCAGGCCTCGGCGCCGCCGTCCAGCACCCGCACCGCGTGGTCGGAGATCTCCTCGACCTCGGCCGCCGCCAGCCGGGCCAGGCGGCCGTCGGGCGAGGTCAGGACGATCGGCAGGCCCTCGGGGATGCGCTCGAAGGCCTCGGCCAGGCGGGCGCGGATCGTGAACCAGGCGCCGGGAACGTGGCCCTTGCGGTGCAGGGGGCTGGGCGCGAGGTCCAGCACCACCACGCCGGCGTCGGCCTCCCCACGATTTCCCAGGGCCACGGCCAGGTCGGCGGGACTGATGGTCTCGACGGTCGGGATCGCCGGCGCGGCGGCCCGCCAGGGGCCGGCCTCCAGCTCGCCGTCGAAGCCGCCGTCCAGCACATAGACGTCCCAGCCCAGTTGGGCCAGCCAGGAGGCGCTCATGTCGGCGCGCGGGCCCAGGTCGTCGGCCAGGACGACGCGGCCGCCGCGCACCGGGGCGAAGACGTCGGTCTCCTGCACCAGCTGGCCGCCCGGCGCGGAGCGGAAGCCGGGCAGATGGCCGGCGGCGTATTCCTCCGGCGTGCGGACGTCGAAGCGGTAGAGGGTGCGCTTGCGGTCGGTGGCGAGATCCGCCAGCCCCTCGGCGTCGATGCGGCGCACCCCGGCCCGGTAGGCGACGTCGCGGGCCTTGGCCCGGGCCTCGGCCAAGGTCTGGTCGGAGACGGCGGGGAAACGGCGGCCCTGGCCGTGCTCCAGGCTCTGCTGGGCCAGGGTCCAACCGATGGTGCCGTTGCGCAGGGCGAAGACCGGGTTGGGGAGGCCGGCGTTCACGAGGGATTGCGCGCCGATCAGGCTGCGGGTCCGTCCCGCGCAGTTGACGATGATGGTGGTGGCCGGGTCGGGCGCGATCTCCCGGACCCGTAGGACCAGCTCGGCGCCTGGCGTGCTGATCCCGCCCGGGATGCTCATGGTGGCGTATTCCTCGAACCGCCGGCTGTCGAGAATCACGTGGTTGGCCTTGGCGTCGATCAGCTTCTGGACGTCCGGGGCCGGCAGGGACGGCGTGTGACGCCGCGCCTCGACCAGTTCGCCGAACGCCTTGCTGTAGGAATTGACGTCCTGGAACAGCTCGTAGCCGGCTTTTCGCCACCCCTCGAGCCCGCCTTCCAGCGCCCGCACCTGGGTGTAGCCCAGCGCCGCCAGCCGCTTGCCGGCCGGCGAGACCAGGCCTTCGCCGTTGTCGTAGAGGACGATCTTGACGTCCTTGCGCGGGACCCGGTCGAGGATCTCCAGCTCCAGCCGGCTGAGCGGCAGTTGCGAGGCGAACAGCGGATGAGCCCGGGCGAACGGGTCCTCCTCGCGCAGGTCGAGCAGGGCGATCTCGCGGCGGGCGATCCAGTCCTGACGGACTTCGCGCGGGGTGACGGTCAGCAGGGTCATGAGCTTGCCTCGGCGAGCACGGGTTTGGAGCGGTCCCAGAGGTTGGGCAGGGTGGTGTTGGCGTAACCGGAGACGAACCGCTTGGACTTGCCGTCGCGGTCGTAGGTCGATCGCTCCACGGCGCCGATATTGGCCCCGTAGACGTGGATGCTGATCGAGACCCGGTCGTCGAAGGCGTTGGTCACCTGGTGGACGTCGCCGACCGTCGGCGAGACGGCCTCGACCTCGCCGCGCTCCAGGCGGTGGACCGGGCCGACCGCCGCCAAGCTCCCGCCCCGACGCTCGAAGCGTTGCGACAGCTCGGCCCCGCGCAGCACCCCGACCAGGCCCCAGACGGTGTGATCGTGGACGGGCGTCGCCTGGCCTGGGCCCCAGACAAAGCTGACGACGCTGAACCGCTCGCGGCTGTCGCAATGCAGCAGGTACTGTTGGTAGCGCTCAGGGTCGGGCTGGGCGTAGGCGTCCGGCAGCCAGTCGTCGCGGGCGATCAGCCCCGCCAGCAACCGCCCGCCCTCGGCGAGGATCAAGTCCTCGTCCGTGGTCTGGTCGACCAGGACTCCCAGGGCGCCGACGAAGTCGGCCAGCCTGAGAAGATTGGGGCGGTGAAGACGGGGCAGGGTCATCGGATCACAGCGCGTATTTGAGGGTGACCAGAACCGTCCGGGGGTCCGGGAAGTTCTGGATGTAGACGCCGGTCGCGGGGGTGTAGGTGGCGCTCACCGGCTTGTCGGAATCCAGCAGGTTGCGGCCCGACAGCACCACGCTCCAGCGCGGGTCCGGCGTCAGCCAGGTCACCGTGCCGTTGACGAAGGTCTGGGCGGGAGCCTGGTCCTGCGGCCGTTGCAGGGCGTTGAAATAGGTCTTGGTCTGGTACTGAGCGTTCACGCCGACCCGGATCGAGCCGGGGATCTCGACGGGCACGTCGTAGGTCAGGCCGCCCGACAGGCTCCAGCGTGGCGAGTTCAGCAGCCGGTGGCCGTCGGCGTCGACGCCGATCCCGCCGGCGTTCTTGTACTTGTCGTAGACCGCGAACAGGTAGCCGGCCGAGGCCTGCAGCGACAGACGCTCGGTGGCCCGCACGTCGCTTTCCAGCTCGACGCCGTAGGTGTGGGCCTTGCCGGCGTTGGCGCGCACCGAATTGCCCGGATAGGCCGGGTCGCTGTAGCTGACCTGTAGGTCCTTGTAGTCGTTGTAGAACACCGCGAGGTTGACCCGGGCCCGGTGGTCCAGCAGCTCGGTCTTCAGGCCGGTCTCGTAGGTGTCGACGTTCTCCGGCGCGAACGGCCGGGTCGCCAGGTCCAGCCGCGTGGCGCGATTGTCGAAGCCGCCCGACTTGAAGCCCTTCGACCAGGTCACGTACTGCAGGACGTCCGGCGTCCACTGGACCTGGGCCGACAGCTTGGGGGTGATCGACGAGAAGATCTTGTCGGCCTGGCCGGCGATCGACTGGCCGACCACCTGGCCCGCCAGGTTCAGCACCTTGTTGTCGAAGACGAAGTCCTTCTTCTCGTTGGTCCAGCGCAGGCCGCCGGTGACGCTGAAGCGGTCGCTGAGCGCATAGGTCGCCTCGCCGAACAGGGCGTAGGCGTCGGTGTTGGTGATGTTGTGGGCGCGGGCGAAGCCGTAACTTCCAGGGGCCGTAACAGGATCGCTCGGCAGCGCGTTTCGGCGGCTGTAACCGTCGCGCTGAACGAAGAACCGCTCGTGCAGATAGAAGGCGCCGCTGGTGAAGGTCAGCCGGCCGTAGTCGCCGTTCAGCTGGACTTCCTGGGTCACGTACTGGTCGTTGTAGTGGATCAGGTTCTTCTGAATCAGCGCCGCCACGCCGTCGTTGTCATAGGCGACGGGATTGAGGTTGAAGCCGCCGTACGAGCTCACTGACTTGAGCTTCAGATTGTCGTTCAGCGTGTACCGCACCCGCAGGGCGCCGCTGATCTGGTCGAGGTCCTGAACCGGCTCGACCTCGGAATAGGAACGGTCCGTGCGGTGCTCGCCATTCGGCTGGTTGACCGGGACATAGCTGCGGGTGTCGCTGCGATCCCTCAGGGCGTTGACCGTCAGCAGCACGTCCAGCCGGTCGGTCGGGGTCCAGCGCAGCTTGGCGCGCCAGGCGTCCAGGTCGATGCGGTTGACGTCGTGGTTCAAGGTCGGGTCGAAGGTGACGCCGTCGCGCTCGTGATGGATGTACGACAGGCTGCCGGCCAGCTTGCCCTCGACCAGCGGCCCCTCGATCAGGGCGCGCACGTCGACCGCGTCGTAATTGCCCAGGCCCACCTCGGCCTTGGCGCGGAACGCCTCGCCCGGGTCGCGGGTGATGATCCGCAGGGCGCCGGCGCTGGAGTTGCGGCCATACAGCGTGCCCTGCGGGCCACGCAGCACCTCGATGCGCTCCAGGTCGTTGAACTCGACCATCGAGCCGATCTGGCGCGGGATGTAGACGTCGTCGACATAGACCGCCAGCACCGGCTCCTGGATCGGATCGGCCTCGCCCACGCCGCGCAGGGCGTAGGTCTGGGTGGTGTGGCTGATGGTGACGCGGCTGATGCTGAAATTGGGGATCTGGCCAGACAGGTCGCGAATGCTGTCGATCTTGCGGTCGGCCAGCAGCTTCTCGCTAAACGCCGAGATGGCGATGGCGGTCTTCTGCAGGTCGGTGACCCGGCGCTCGGCGGTGACCACCACCTGCTCGACGGCCGGGGCGGCGGTGTCGGCTTCGCCCGACGTCGACGGCGCCTCGGCATGGGCCGCGCCAGCCAACGCCAGGGCGGAAACCCCGGAAAGCCAGTAAAGAGAAACAAAGCGTCGCGACATGATTATCCCCGTTCTTGTTGTTGGGGATATGTCGTGCTTTCAAGCATAGTCTCAATGCACATTAAATCTAACGACGTGCAGGATAACTCATATCGAGATCTGAAATATGAGCTATGAATATTTCTAGCCATCGCGAAGCGCGCTGTTCAGACGATCGTCCCAAAGGGGTCTGACATCGACCTTGCCAGGGATCAGGCCGGCGACCGCGAAAGTGTCGGCGACGCCTTGCTGCGAAGCGATGGCGGCGTCGCTGACCTTCAGCAGCCGGGTCGGGCCGCTGCGCTCCTGAAATTCGCGCAGATAGAGCGCCGCGGGCACGCCGGTTGCGGCGGCGCGGGCCTGGGCCCAGCGCGCGCCGTCCGCATTCACCCAATCGGTGACCTTGGCGTAGCGGCCCAGATAGTCGCCCAGGGCCTGGCGCTTGAGCTCGTCGTCCAGCGCCGACTTGGCGGCGGCGATCAAATAGTTGCCCGACAATATGCCCAGAGCCGTGCGCAGCACTCGCGCTCCGGCTTGGCGGGCCTGCTGGACGATGACGCCGTAGATCACCCAGGCGTCGATCGCCCCGCTGGAGAACGCCGCCAACCCATCCTGGGGCGACAAGGCGACGGGCTTGATGTCGGCCCAGGTCAGCCCGGCCTCGGCCAGCAGCCGCAGCAGGATGTAGTGCGAGGTGGTGGCCTTCACATAGCCGATGCGCTTGCCCTTCAGGTCGGCGAAGCTCTTGGCCGCGCTGTCCTTGGGGACCAGCACGACCTGGTTGTTCACGTCGCCCTGCAGCACCGCGACGATCCGGACCTGGTTGCCCGGCGCGCCGGCCACGAAGATCGGCGGGATCTCGCTCATGCCGCCGACGTCCAACGCCCCGGCGTTGATCGCCTCGGCGATCAGGTTGCCGCCGACGAACTCCGACTTGGCCAGCTTGTAGGGCGTGTCGGCCACGCCGGCCGCCTGGAAGAAGGTCTCCAGATTGCCGCGATAGGTGGCCGCGCGCAGCGTCAGGTCGCTGAGCGCCCTGGGTCCGGCGGGCTTGGCGGGGGAGCAGGCGGCGAGCGCCGAGAAGCCGGCGACGGCCAAGCCAGCGACGGGGAGGCCGCCCGCCAGCAGATGACGACGGGAAAGGATCATCAGTCGAACAGGTCCGGCTCTTCTTCGGTGATCACCTCCCAATAGGGCTGGAAGGCCCAGAAGCCGCCAGCCTCGCCGCCCACCTGGCTGGCCGTATGCGCGGCGACCTCGGGCGGCATCGGCTTGGTCGGACCGGCCGCCTCGGCCAGCAGCTGGGTCTGGCAGGCGTTCTCCAGCGCCAGGTAACGCCAGACGGCGGCCTCCACCGACTGGCCGACGGTCAGGATGCCGTGGTTCTGCAGGATCACCGCCTTCTTCGAACCCAGGGCCTTGGCGATCTTCTGGCCCTCGCTGGTGTCGAGCACCACGCCCGAGAACTCCTCGAACAGGGCGTGGTCGCCGTAGAAGGCCGCCGAGTCCTGGGTCAGGGGGTCCAGCAGCCGGCCCAGCGCCGACCAGGCCTTGCCGTACAGTGAGTGCGAATGGGCGGCGGCCACCACGTCGGGCCGGGCCTCGTGCAACTGGGAATGGATGGCGAAGGCGGCGCGGTTCAGACGGGCCGGAACCCTGGCCGGCGGCTCGACGATCTCGCCGGCGTGGCTGACCAGCATCAGGTCCGAGACCTTGATGCGCGAGAAGTGCACGCCGAACGGATTGACCCAGAAATGGTCGGTCAGTTCCGGGTCGCGGGCGGTGATGTGGCCCGCCCCGCCCATGTCGAAGCCGTGGCGGCCGAACAATCGGTACGAGGCCGCCAGGCGCTGCTTGCGATAGAGCCGCTCCTGTTCGTGGGTCGGCTGGACGGGCAGCACCTTGGCGCCAAACTCCGGCAGCACGGTCTCGATCTTGGCGGGGTGCGGACCCTGGGTCGTGAAGGCGCCCTCTGTGAAGGCTTTGGCGGGGCTGATGGCGGTCATTGGGATGTCCTTCAGTAGCCGCGCGACAGGTCGACGACGTCGGCCAGGGGCGCGCCGGACCGGAACCGGGCCAGGTTCTCGGCGAAGCGGGTCGCCAGGTTGATGCGGGTGTCGGGAGTGTGGACCGAGGTGTGCGGCGACAGCCGGACCTTGGGATGGCTATAATAGGGGTGGCCCTCGGTCAGCGGCTCCGGGTGAGTGACGTCGAGACTGGCGCGGGCCACGCGGCCGTCGTCCAGCGCCGCCAGCAAGGCGTCGTCGTCGATCAGCGCCCCGCGGGCGACGTTGATCAGGTGCAGGCCGGGCTTGGCGGCGGCCAGCACCTCGCGGCCGATCATCTGGCGGGTCTCGGGCGTGGCCGGGGCCGCCAGCACCACGTGGTCGCTGCGGGCGAACAGGGTCGCCAGGTCGGCGACCCGCTCGACGCCCGGGGTCGGGATCGGCTTGTCGGAGCGGCGGGTGGCGATGACGTTGAGGCCCAGGGCCTGGGCGCGCGGGGCCAGGGCCTCGCCGATCGCCCCGAACCCGACCAGGCCCAGGGTCGTGCCGGCGATCAGCTTCAACGGCTGGGGCGCCCAGCGCTCGGCCTTGTCGATCCAGATTTCCGGCAGGCGCTTGGCTTCGGAAAGGATCGCCGCCAGGGCGAACTCGGCCAGGGCCACGGCCGAGGAGCCGCGCGCCGAAGTGACGACCGGGCCGTCGAACAGCCAGTCGGGATAGAAGTCGATGCCGACCGAGACCAGCTGCACCCACTGGACGTCGTAGGGCCAGCCGGCCGGCGCCTTGGCGGGCAGCACCCCGCCCGCCTTGCGGAACGGCGCGGCGACCAGGACCTTGGCGTCGTCGGGCAAGGGCGTCGTCAGGCCCGGCGGCACGGCGATGATCTCGGCGTCGCCGACATGCTGGGCGAAGACGCTGTTGAACAGTTCGGGAAGCTGGCTGGCGACGACCAGGCGGCTCATCTGCCGGCCCCGATCTCGCTTGCATAAGCCGCGAACGCCGCCTTGCCGGCGCTGCTCAGCACCACGTCGGACTGCGGCGTGTGGACCCGGCCGCACAGCACGTCGCGGTGATGGCGCTCCAGCGGGTTGTGACGGGTCAGGCCGGGATTGCCGGTCAGTTTCAGGGCCTTCTCGACCACGCTGATGGCATTCTCGGTGACCAGCTGCTTGACCAGGCCCGCCTCGACCCCGCCCACCTCGCCGCGCGCGGCCGTGTCGAGCAGGACGCGGTTGGACAGCAGCAGGCCGTCGATGTCGCCGACCGCCTCCTGGAAACGGGGCAGGGTCGACAGCGCCGCGCCCAGGTTGGCCGGCTTGCGGTTCGACAGGAACTCGACCAGCCAATCGCGGGCGGCGCGGGCCACGGCGTCGTAGATCGCCGAGGTCAGCACCGCCGACCAGGCGGCGAAACTGGCCGGATAGGGCGGTGGCGCGCCGACCGGTTGCGGGTCCAGGGCGTGGTCGAGCGGGACCAGCACGTCTTCGAAGACCACGTCGTGGCTGGCGCTGGCCCGCAGACCCAGATGGTCCCAGCTTTCCTCGATGACCACGCCGGGGGTGTCGGCCCGCACCAGCCAGCCGCCGACCAGCGGCCCACCTTGATCTGGTCCGTCGTCGGAGCGGGCCCAGACCACGAACCAGGTCAGGGCGGTGGAGCCGGTGGAGTAGATCTTGCGGCCGCTGATCCGCCAGCCTTCCGGCGTGCGGCGGGCGACCGTGCTCGGCAGGCCGCCGCGGGCCGGCGTGCCCAGGTCGGGCTCGACCCGCAGGGCGTTGATCAGGGCTCCCTGGTCGATGGCCTCGCTGATCACCCGCGACTTGAGGTGCTCGGGCCAGCCGGAACGGCCCTCCACCGAGGCGTGGAACAGGTACTGCATGACCAGGACCAGCGCCGTGGCCGGCTCGCCCCGGGCGACGGCCGAGACCACCTTCAGGGCGGTCGGCAGGTCGGCCTCCAGCCCGCCCAGCCGGCGGGGCGCGGTCAGGGCCAGCAGGTTGGCCTCGCGCAGGACCTCGAAATTGGCGAACGGGAAACTGGCCTCGCGGTCGTGCTGGCCGGCGGTGGCGGCGAAGGCGGCGGTCAGGCGCGGCAGGATCGCGTCGAGGTCGGGCAGCAGAGGCGCCGAGGGTTGGGGCGCCGGCTCCAGGCGCAGGGCGGCGGCGGTCACAGCACCACCTCGCCGGTCGGGAAGGCGACCAGAGCCCGCTCCACCGGCGCGGGTTGCGGCGCGGGCGCATCGACGCCCAGATGCGCCAGCAAGCGACGGCGGAGGGCGTGGAATCGGGCGTCGGGCTGGCGCGGGCGCTCGAGGGCGATCCGCTCCTCGGCGGCGATCTTGCCCCGGTCGAGCACCAGCACCCGGTCGGCCAGGGCGATGGCCTCGTCGACGTCGTGGGTGACCAGCAGCACGGCCGGCCGGTGTTCGCGCCACAGCGTCAGCACCAGGTCGTGCATCTTCAACCGGGTCAGGGCGTCGACGGCCGCGAACGGCTCGTCCAGCAGCAGCAGGGCCGGCTCGCGGACCAGGGCCCGGGCCAGGGCTGTGCGCTGGGCCTCGCCGCCGGACAGGGTGGAGGGCCAGGCGTCGAGGCGATGGCCCAGGCCCACCTCCTCCAACGCCGCCTCGGCGCGGGCCCGGACATCCCCCTCTTTCTTGGGCCCCTCTTTCCCAGAGTTGTCCTTCAGGCCCAGCGCGACGTTGCGCCAGACCTTCTTCCACGGCAGCAGGCGGGCGTCCTGGAACACCACGGCGCGGGCGGCGGGCGTGGTGACGTCCTGGCCGGCGGCGGAGTCCAGGCCCGCCAGGGTGCGCAACAGGGTGGTCTTGCCCGAACCGCTGGCCCCCAGCAGGGCGACGAACTCGCCCGGTGCGATGGTCAGGTCCAGGTCGTCGATCACCACGTTGTCGCCGAACCGGCGGGTGAAGCCGTTCAGCCGGACGGTGGGGGTTTCGGACGCCGACGCTTCGGACGAGGCGACGAAGGCCCGGTTGCGGACACGGGGCTGGGCCATGGTCATTGCTCCACGAGGCTGGGTCGCCACGCCAGCGCCTTGCGCTCCAGCGTGCGAACGAGGGCGTCGGCGGCGAGGCCGAGCAGAGCGTAGACGAGCAGGCAGACGACGATGATGTCGGTGCGCATGAAGTCGCGGGCGTTGTTGATCAGGTGACCCAGGCCCGCCTGGGCGTTGATCTGCTCGGCGATGACCAGCATGATCACGCTGATGCTCAGCGCGTAGCGCAGGCCGACGAAGAACGATGGCAGGGCCCCGGGCAGGATGACGTTCAGGATCAGTTCGCGACCGCGCAGGCCGAAACTGCGGGCGGCCTCAACCAACCGCACGTCGACGCCGCGGATGCCGGCGAACAGGTTCAGATAGAGCGGGAACACCGCCGCCGTGGCGATCAGGGCGATCTTCGGCGTCTCGCCGATGCCGAACCAGACGATGAACAGCGGGGTCAGGGCGACGACGGGCAAGGTGCGCTTGATCTGCATCAGCGGGTCGACCAGCGTCTCGCCCCAGCGCGACAGGCCCGAGACCAGGCCCAGGGTCACGGCGACGACCAGGGCGATGGAAAGCCCGGTCGCCGCCCGTCCCAGCGAGATCGCCAGGTTTCCCGGAAGCTCGCCCGACAGGATCATCGACCAGAAGGTTTCGGCCACCGTCGAGGGCGCCGCCAGGATGCGCTCAGGGATCACGCCAAGTCGCGAGCCCAGCTCCCAGAGCAGCAGCAGCGCCACCGGCGACAGCCATCGCGCGCTCGACCAGCGTGGCCAACGCCATGGCGATGCTTGAGAAATTCTGTGGGTGACCGCCAGAGACATTGAGGGTGTGCCGTCCCGTGAACCGTTGCGGCGCGAGCGCCTTTGCTCCACAGAGAAAGGCGTTGAAACCCTACTGGATCAATAGACTTATCCTCAGGGGTCATATCAGAGTTTCTTATAGGCATGCCTCATGGCCACCAACCTGCCGACCGAATTGCTACGCAGCTTCGTCGCCATCGTCGACTCCGGCTCGATGCTGAAGGCGACCGAGCGGGTGTTCGTCACCCAGTCGGCGCTGAGCCTGCAGATGAAGCGCCTGGAGGAGACGGTGCTGACGCCGCTGTTCCACCGCGACGGCCGCCGCCTGACCCTGACGGCCTCCGGTACGGCCCTGCTGGGCCATGCCCGCGAGATCCTGGCCCTCAACGACCGCGCGGTGGTGGCCCTGACCGGCGACGCCCTGGTCGGGCCGGTGCGAGTGGGACTGGTGCAGGATTTCGCCGAGACCCTGCTGTCGGGGGTGCTGGCCCGGTTCACCCAGCTCAATCCCGAGGTCCAGCTGCAGGTCAGGGTGGCCGGATCGCCGGAACTGCTGGACCTGCTGAACGGCGACCGGCTGGACGTGGTGCTGTGCATGGGCGCGCCGGAGGACGCCGCCGCCGTCCGCGTGGCGCCGATGGTCTGGCATGGCGATCCCGAACTGGCCAAGCGGTCGGTGCTGCCCCTGGCCATCCTCGAGCCGCCGTGCCGGTTCCGCGACGCGGCCCTGGCGGCGCTTGACCGCGACGGCCGGCCCTACCGCGTCGCCCTGGAGACCCCCAGCCTGTCGGCGCTGCGGGCGGCGGTCGAGGCGGGCCTGGCGGTCACCTGCCGCACGGCGCTGTTCCGGCCGCTGAGCACGCCGATCGAGGCGGGCCTGCCGGTGGTGCCGCAGGTGGCCTATGTGCGCCGGGTCGGTCCGGCCCCGCATCCGTCGATCGCCAAGCTGTCGGACCTCATGCACGCCGCGGCGCTAGAGCTCTGAGGATTTGCGCCGCGGCCTCGGCGGCCTGGACGCGGATGTCGGGCACGGCGTTGATCTCCCACAGCGCCCCGCGGGTGATCGGCCCGACGGCCAGCAGCGTCGGGTGCGCGCGACCCTGCACGTCGAGCACCCGATGGCCGGCGCCGACGTCGAGGCCCAGACGCAGCGGATCGGCGCGGATCAGGCCCTGACCGGCCAGGGACGCGATCAGCGGTTCGACGGACCGCTCGACGTCGGCCGAGGGGCCGGTGCAGTTGACGATCAGGTCGGCCCGCAATCGCCGCGTTTCGCGCGTTCCGCGCGGTCGCCACGCCACGTCGACCGTCCGGTCCTCCAGCAGGTCCGCCCGCCGCAGGTTCCCCGCCAGGATCCGCAGCTCGCCCGACGCCCGCATCCGGGCCGCCTGCTCGGCGACCTGCGGCGACAGCCGGTGGCGGTGAACGTCCCAGAAAGCCCGGGCATGGCGCAGGAAGGCGCCGCGCTGCCTGACGCTCCAACCGCGCCAGAGCGCCTGGGTCGCCGGCCGCAGGGCGTCGATCGCCGTGCGCCAGCCGTGACGTTCCGTGGCCGTCCGCAGCCAGGCCAGCGCGCCGACCGGGGTCAGGGACGGCGAAGGCGGATCGGGCAAGGGCGAAGGCGGAGCGCCCTGGTGTTCGCGCGGGGTCAGCCCTCGGCGCGACAGGGCGATCAGCGGCCGTCCGGGCGCGGTCCGGGCCAGGGACAGGGCCGCGTCGATCATCGTCAGACCGGTTCCCAGCAGCAGGATCGGCCCCTCGCCGGGCGGCAGGGCGGCCGGGTCCCAGCGCCAGGGATCGGCGACATAGGCGCTTGAGCCGGCCAGGTCCGCGCCGATCGCCTCGGGCGGCCGGGGCGGCGGATTGCCCAGGGCCAGGACCACGGCGTCGGCCTCGAACGCCCGGCCCATGCCGCAGGTCAGGGTCCAGCCCTGGCCGGCGCGGGTGATCGCGGTGATCTCGTCGGGCGTGATCACCAGGCGGCCGACGGCGGCCGGCCCCTCGGCCAACGCCGTCAGCAGGCCTTGCAGATAGCGCCCATAGTCGCCGCGCGTCGCGAACCCGCCCGAACCGACCTCGCGGCCCCGGCCGGCCAGCCAGTCCACGAAATCGTCGGGCCGATCCGGCCAGGCGCTCATGTTGCCGGCCCGTACGTTGAGGCGGTGGGCGGGGTCGTCGGTGGCGTAGGCCGCGCCCAGCCCGATCGGAGCGCGCCGCTCGACCAGCACCACCTTCACCGGCGACGGCTGGCGCAGCAGGTGCAGGGCGGTCATGACGCCGCTGAAGCCGGCGCCGATCATGGCGATCACGGGCGGGGAGGAACTCACGACGACCAAACCCTACACAATGAGTAGGAGTTCATCGCGCGGCGCACGGGGGTCACGCAAGCGATAAGGGCGACAGGATTCCGCCGACCCGGGTTCTTGTTCGGATCGGCCGCGGTTTTCATGAACCCGCTCAATCCTTTGCCCGATCGGCGCCCCGCGCTTGACGGCGCGCGGGCGCGGGGCGCCAGTGCGCGGGATCAGAGCCCGATCCTCTCGGGGTCCTGTCGGAGACCGACCATGTTCAGATCGATCGCCCTGGCGTTCGCGGTGCTGTGGCTGGGTTCGCCAGCCCTCGCCCAGATCGCGCCCTTTCCCAAGGATTTCCGCACCCAGGAGATCACCACCAACGGCGCGACGATCCACGTCCGGGTCGGCGGCCACGGGCCGGCGGTCGTGCTGCTGCACGGCTATGGCGAGACCGGCGACATGTGGGGCGCGATGGCCACCGACCTGGCCCGCGACCACACCGTCGTCGTGCCCGACCTGCGCGGCATGGGGCTGTCCTCCAGGCCGGCCGGCGGCTTCGACAAGAAGACCCAAGGCAGCGACGTGGCCGGGGTGCTGGACGCCCTGAAGATCGACAAGGCCGACCTGGTCACCCACGACATCGGCAACATGGTCGGCTACGCCTTCGCCGCCGAGCACCGCGACCGGGTCACCCGCTTCGTGCTGATCGACGCGCCGCTGCCGGGCGTCGGGCCGTGGGAAGAAATCCTCAAGAACCCGCTGCTGTGGCACTTCCGGTTCGGCGGCCCCGACATGGAACGCCTGGTGGCCGGCCGCGAGCGGATCTATCTCGACCGCTTCTGGAACGAGTTCTCGGCCACCCCGGCCCGCTTCACGGAGGCCTCGCGCCAGCACTACGCCAAGCTCTACGCCCAGCCAGGCGCCATGCATTCGGGCTTCGCCCAGTTCGCCGCCTTCGACCAGGACGCCATCGACAACAAGGCCTTCCTCGCTCAGGGCAAGCTGGCCATGCCGGTGCTCGGTCTCGGTGGCGAAAAGTCGTTCGGCACGACCATGGGCCAGGTGATGGCCTTCGCGGCCAGCAACGTCGAGACCGGGGTCGTGCCGGACTCCGGCCACTGGATCATGGAGGAGAACCCCAAGGCCACGGTGGCCTTGGTGCGGGCCTTTCTCGACAAGCCGGTCTGAACAGCCCGGCGTTCGCCTAGAGGACGGCGATAGCCGGCGGCCGCGTCAGGTCGACCTCCCCGACCAGGAAGTCGATCACCGCCCGCACACGCATCGGAAGTTGACCGCCGTGGCCGACATAGACGGCGTGGATCTCCTCGACGTCGCCGGGATTGCAGGCCTCCAGCACCGGGACCAACCGGCCGGCGGCGATGTCGCCGCCGATGTGGAAATGCGACAGCCGGGCCAGGCCCTGGCCGACCAGCACCAGCTGGCGCGAGGTCTCGCCGTCGCCGGCGGTGGCGTCGCCGTGGATCGGCAGCGACAGCCGCTCGCCCTCGAAGACGAACGGCCACTTGTCGCAATGGCGGGCGAAGTTGAAGCCGATGCAGTTGTGGCCGGCCAGGTCGCGCGGCGTCTTCGGCGCGCCGTGGCGGGCCAGATAGGCGGGTGAGGCCACCACGGCCATGGCGCTTTCGCCCAGCTTGCGGGCCATCAGTTGCGAGGCGCGCATCGGTCCGACGCGGATGGCCACGTCGGTGCGGGCGTCCATCAGGTCCACGACCGTGTCGCTGAGCACGATGTCGAGCGTGACCTGGGGATAGGCGGCGGAAAAGCGCGGAACCAGCGGCAGCAGGTGGTGCAGGCCGAACGGCACGTTGGAATTGATCCGCACCCGGCCGCGCGGGGCCTGGCTGGCGGCGACCGCGCACTCGGCCTCGTCGATGTCGGCCAGCACCCGCAGCGCCCGCTCGTGGAACGCCTCGCCCTCGGCGGTCAGCAGCAGCTTGCGGGTCGAGCGGTTGAGAAGCCGGGCGCCCAGGCGGGCTTCCAGCCGGCTGATCAGCTTGCTGACCGCCGACGGGGTCATCTTCAGGGCCCGCGCGGCCGGCGAGAAGCCGCCCAGTTCCACCGCGCGGGCGAACACTTCCATTTCGCCGGAGCGATTGACGTCCAGTCGGGCCATCTATGATCTCAGCTCACAGGTGTGCATCTTTCCGACAGTCTAATTCATGGGATGAGATCACACCATCTTCGCTGCTCGACATCGCCAGCGGAGCCTTACCTTGCCCCTCGCCCTCTACGCCCTGACCGTCGGCGCCTTCGGCATCGGCGTCACCGAGTTCGTGATCATGGGCCTGCTGCTGCAGGTCTCGGCCGATCTCGGCGTCTCCATCCCCCAGGCCGGCCTGCTGATGACCGGCTACGCGCTCGGCGTTTTCGTGGGCGCCCCGATCCTGACCATCGCCACCCGCCGCCTGCCCCGCAAGACCACCCTGCTGGTGCTGATGGCGATCTTCACCGTCGGCAACGTCGCCGCAGCCCTGGCCCCGAACTACGGCCTGCTGATGGTCGCCCGGATCGTCACGGCCCTGGCTCACGGCACGTTCTTCGGGGTCGGGTCGATGGTGGCGATGAGCCTGGTCGCGCCCGAGCGCAAGGCGTCGGCCATCGCCATCATGTTCACCGGCCTGACCCTGGCCACCCTGCTGGGCGTGCCGTTCGGCTCCTGGCTGGGCCTGGCCTTCGGCTGGCGCTCGACCTTCTGGGCGGTGGGCGCGATCGGCCTGGTCGCCCTCGTCGTGCTGACCGTCCTGGTTCCGCGCGACAAGGTAGCGGCCGAACCTGGTCCGCTGCGCGAGGAGTTCGCCGTGCTGGCCCGGCCGCAGGTGCAGATGGGCCTGCTGATGACCGTCCTGGGCTTCGGCGGCGTGTTCGCGGTCTTCACCTACATCCAGCCGATCCTCACGCAACTGGCCGGCTTCTCCAAGGAGGCGGTGTCGCCGATCCTGCTGGTGTTCGGGGCCGGCCTGGTCGGCGGCAACCTGGTCGGTGGGCGCTGGGCCGACAAAGCCCTGGCTCCGGCCCTGCTGGGATCGCTGGGCCTGCTGACCCTGGTGCTGGTGGCTTCGGCCTTCGGCTTCCACGACAGGGGCGGGGCGGTGGTCGCCGCCTTCGCGCTCGGCGCGGCCGCCTTCGCCACCGTCGCCCCGCTGCAGATGCGGGTGCTGCAGCAGGCCGGCGGCGCGGGCCAGGGCCTGGCCTCCAGCCTCAACATCGCCGCCTTCAACCTCGGCAACGCCTTCGGCGCCTGGCTGGGCGGCGCGGTGATCGCCCATGGACCCGGCCTGTCCGCCGTGCCCCTGATCGCCGCCGCCGTGCCGTTGTCGGCCCTGGGGTTGGCGGCGTTGAGTTTGTCGATCGAGCGGCGTGAGCTCAAGGCTGCCTGACTTTTCTCCATTTCCCCGGCGCAGGCCGGGGCCCAGATGAAACCCACGAGCTGCCCCGGATGAATCTGGGTCCCGGCCTTCGCCGGGAAAGCGGAGGTGGGTTGGATTTCAAGAAGAGGACAACCCCATGGAATATCGCCAACTCGGAAAATCGGGCCTCAGGGTCCCTGCCCTCAGCTTCGGCGCGGGCACCTTCGGCGGCCAGGGCCCGTTGTTCAGCGCCTGGGGCGACACCGACGTCGCCCAGGCCCGACGGCTGATCGACATCTGCCTGGAGGCCGGCGTCACCCTGTTTGACACCGCCGACGTCTATTCGAACGGCGCTTCGGAAGAGATTCTCGGCGAGGCCCTGCAAGGCCGCCGCGACCAGGCGCTGATCTCCACCAAGCTGGGCCTGCCGATGGGCGACGGGCCGCTGGACGCCGGGACCTCGCGCCTGCGCCTGACGCGCGGCGTCGAGGCGGCGCTCAAGCGCCTGCGCACCGACCGCATCGACCTGCTGCAACTGCACGCCTTCGACGCCTTCACACCGGTGGAGGAAACCCTGTCGACGCTCGACGACCTCGTGAGATCCGGCAAGGTGCTCTATGTCGGGGCCAGCAACTTCTCCGGCTGGCAGTTGATGAAGTCACTGGCCGCCGCCGACCGTCACGGCTGGCCGCGCTACGTCGCCAACCAGACCTACTATTCGCTGGTCGGCCGCGACTACGAGCACGAACTGATGCCGCTGGGGATCGACCAGGGCGTCGGGGCCATGGTCTGGAGCCCGCTGGGCTGGGGTCGCCTGACCGGCAAGATCCGTCGCGGCCAACCCCTGCCCGCCGTCAGCCGCCTGCACGAGACCGCCGACATCGGCCCGCCGGTCGACGACGAAAAGCTCTACGCCGTGGTCGACGCCCTCGATGCGATCGCCGCCGAGACCGGCAAGACCCTGCCGCAGATCGCCATCAACTGGCTGCTGCGCCGGCCCACCGTCTCCAGCGTGATCGTCGGGGCCCGCGACGAGGCGCAGCTGCGCCAGAACCTCGGCGCGGTCGGCTGGACCCTGACCCCCGAGCAGGTGGCCCGCCTCGACGCCGCCAGCGCCGTGACCCCGGCCTATCCTCACTATCCCTACTGGCGCGAAGGGGGATTCAAGGCGGTCAATCCGCCGCCGGTCTAGGCGCTCCAAACTTGTCCGGAGGCGCACGCGGCTTACCAGAGCGTGCACGCCTCCGGACCCCGTCGCCGCGAAATGCGGCGCGGGCTGCAAGCGTCAGCGGCGCCTCGCGGGCAATCGCGCGGCGCCGCCGTCTTTGATTGACGCCCCGGAACCAGACCTTTCGCATACCGCCCAGTTCATCGAGCCCAGGGGTAGGCATGCCGGTCAGCCGTCGCAATTTCATTCACGCCATCGGCGCGGCCGGCGGCTACAGCGCCGCCTTCACGGCGATGCAAGCCCTGGGCCTGCTGACGCCGAGCACGGCGTTCGCCGGCGCGCCGCCGGACCTGGCCAAGGGCGGCGGCGGCAAGGGCGCCAAGGTGGTGATCCTCGGGGCCGGCGTGGCGGGCATGGCGGCGGCCTGGGAACTGGGCAAGGCCGGCTACGACTGCACGATCCTCGAAGCCCGGGCCCGCACCGGCGGGCGCGTCTGGACCGTGCGCAAGGACGACGCGATCGAGATGACCGACGGCTCGCGCCAAGTCTGCCAGTTCGACGAAGGCCAGTACATGAACGCCGGCGCCGCGCGCCTGCCCAGCCACCACCAGATCGTTCTGGGCTATTGCCGCGAGCTGGGCGTCGAACTGGAGGTCGAGGTCAATTCCAGCCGCAGCGCCCTGCTGCTCAATCCCGAGGCCAATGGTGGCAAGCCGATCCAGATGCGCACGGCGATCAACGACACCCGCGGCCACGTCTCCGAACTGCTGGCCAAGGCGATCAACACCGGCGCCCTCGACCAGGACCTGACCCCGCAGGACAAGGAGCGGATGGTCGCGTTCCTCAAGACCTATGGCGACCTGTCGCCGGACCTCTTCTACAAGGGCTCCGAGCGGGCCGGCCTGAAAACCGAACCCGGCGCCGGCCGCGAGGTCGGCACGCCTCACGACCCGCTGGATATGAGCGTGCTGCTCGACGAGAACCTCTGGAACGGCGTGCTGTTCGAGGAGGTCATCGACATGCAGGCCACCATGTTCCAGCCCAAGGGCGGCATGGACGCCATCCCCCATGCCTTCGCCAAGGCCCTGGGACCCAGGATCATCAAGCGCCGCTGCGAGGTGCGCCAGATCCGCAAGACCGGAAAAGGCGTCAAGGTCGTCTATCGCGACATGGTCGCCAAGGCCGACATGACGATCGAGGCCGACTACTGCATCTCGACCATCCCGCTGCCGGTGCTGGCCAAGATCGACGCCGACTTCAGCCCCGCCTACAAGGCCGCGATCGCCCGCACGCCCTATCGCGACAGCATCAAGATCGCCTGGCAGGCCCCGCGCTTCTGGGAAGGGCCCAAGTACCAGATCTATGGCGGCCTCTCGTTCGTGAAGGGGCCCAGCAACATGGTCTGGTACCCCAGCTATGGCCTGCACTCGAAGACCGGGGTGATCCTGGGCTGCTACACCGGCGGACCCGGCGCCGCCGAGATGATGAAGATGTCGCGCCCCGCCCAGATCGAGCACACCCGCAAGGTCATCGAGGCCATGCACCCCGGTTGTGGCCAGCTGCTGGAAAAGCCTCTGCAGGTGCAGTGGGCAGCGGTGCCCCATACCCTGGGCATCGGCGTGGGCTGGGCCAGCGACGACGAGCCCGACTACCACCTGCTGGGTCAGCCAGATGGTCCGATCCACTTCGCCGGCGAGTATCTCAGTCATGTCGGCGCCTGGCAGGAGGGCGCGATCCGCGCGGCCCACCGCGCCATCGTCATGCTCGACGCCCAGCACCGCAAGGCCCAGCCGGTGACGGCCCAGCGGGTGATCTGATACAGACGAGCAGCGCCCCCTAGGCCGCTGGCCCTTTGTGGTTGTCATCCCGGCCTCCGCGAAGCGGAGAGCCGGGACCCAGGGGCCGGCGCAATGCGATTGCCCTGGGTCCCGGCTCCGCGGTCCGCTATGCGGCCCTTGGCCGGGATGACAACAACAGGGGGACTTCAATGGAGTCCCGGCTGGTAACCCTCAGCCCTGGCTGGTCTTCATCAGGGCGGCGCGGGACGGCAGCAGCTGGTCCATGAATGGCAGCAGGGCGGCGCCGACCGCCGGGCCGTCGGCCGAGGTCGCGGCGCGCTCGACCGGGGCCAGGGCGGGCACGTCCTCGAGCCGGGCCAGGCGGGCGTTGACCGCCGTCACCAGCCGGTCGATCAGGTCGGTGGGCAGGCGGCCGCCGATATAGATGGCCTCGGGATTGACCACGCAGCTGATCCCCACGAACGGCTGGACCAGCAGTTTGGCGCTGAGGGCGATCCACTCCTCGACCAAGGCCTGGCCCTTCGGCGGCAGGTCGGCCAACTGATCGGGGCGGCCGACCGTGACGCCGCCGGCTTCCAGATGCGCGTAGAGAGCCGACAGCGACACCACCGCCTGCAACGACCGCGCCGTGGTCTTGGGCGAGCGGACGGGCAGAAAGCCGATCTCGCCGCTGCGCCCTTGCGCGCCCCGGAAATAGTTACCCTCGACCACCAGGCCGCCGCCCAGACCGGACGAGATCAGCACATAGAAGAAGCTGGGCTTGCGCAGGCCATGACCGAACTGCAGCTCGCCCAGGGCGGCGGCGGCGGCGTCATTCTCGAGAAACACCGGCAACGGCAGGACGTCGGCCAGCAGTTGGCTGACGTCGGCCGAACTCCAGACGTCGTAGTTTTCCGGGCGATGCGGCAGGTCCACGCGGCCCAAGTCGTCGGGCAGGGCCACGCCGATGCCCGCCAGGCGAGGCGGCCGATCCTTCCATGCCACCAGCATCTTGCGGATCTGGATCTTGCAGAACCGGGCCACGTCTTCCGGCAGCGGGAATTCGATCTCTTGGCTGGCGCGGGCCCGCACCGCCCCCAGCAGGTCGAGCATGACGACGGTGATGTGATCGCGGTCGATATTGACCCCGATCGACAGACAGCCGTCCGGATTGATCATCAGGTTCATGGCTGGCTGGCCGCGCGCGCCCTGAACCCGTCCGGCCTCGAGGATCAGTCCGTCGTCGAGCAACCGCTTGGTGATGTTGGCGACGGCCGGCGGCGTCAGGCCGCTGATCTGGGCCAGGGCCACGCGGGTGATCGGCCCGCCGACCCGGATCGCCTGCAGGATGACCCGCTGATTGTGGTCGCCGACCCGCTCCAGGTTGGCGCCCGAAAGGCTGGCGCCGGCGGTGCGCTTCCGGTTCGACTTCCGCGAGGCTTCCAAGGGCGGCATCCGGTGATCCTGAGCAAGAGCGTTCCTAGTAGCATCGCCTTGGCGGGCGGCGATAGCGACCGGCGGCGCATTGGATTATTTAAATTACTTTCTTTATTCGCCATCCCTGGCTATGAGCGAAATTGGCAGCGCGCCACAGCACGCGCGCCGGAAGGGCGGAGGACGACGGGTTGATTCAGGTCGGCGTTGATTTTGGCGGCACGAAAATCGAGGCCGCCGCCCTGGCCCCGAACGGCGACTTCCTGGCCCGCGTCCGCGCGCCCAATCCCGGATCCTACGACGCCGCCATCGCGACGGTCCGCGACCTGGTCGCCCAGGTCGAACGGCAGGCCGGCGCGCGCGGTTCGATCGGGGTCGGCGCGCCCGGGTCGGTGTCGCCGCGCACCGGCGTCATGCGCAACGCCAACTCCACCTGGCTGAACGGCCGCCGCTTCCGCGAGGACCTGGAAACCGGCCTGGGCCGTCCCGTTCGGCTGGCCAACGACGCCAACTGCCTGGCCCTGTCCGAGGCCGTCGACGGCGCGGCGGCGGGCCTGAAGGTGACCTTCGCGGTGATCATCGGCACCGGCTGCGGCGGCGGGCTGGTGGTCGACGGCAAGCTGGTCGAGGGCGCCAACGGCGTGGCCGGCGAGTGGGGCCACACGCCCCTGCCCTGGCCGAAGACCCATGAGACGCCGGGGCCGGCCTGCTGGTGCGGCCGGCATGGCTGCCTGGAGACCTGGATCTCCGGCACCGGCCTGCGCCGCGACCATGCCGCGCGCACCGGCCAGGAGCTGACCGGCGAGGCGATCATCGCCGCCGCCCGGGCCGGCGAGGCCGAGGCCGTGATCAGCTTCGACCGTTATCTCGATCGCCTGGCTCGCGGCCTGGCGGTGATCTGCGACATCGCCGATCCCGACGCCTTCGTGTTCGGCGGCGGGCTTTCCAATGTCGGCGAGCTCTATGAGCGGCTGCCGGGCCTCATCGAACCGCACGTGTTCTCCGACGGCTGGCGCGCCAGGCTGGCGCCCGCCCATTGGGGCGACTCGTCGGGCGTGCGAGGCGCCGCGCGTCTGTGGACCACCGCGGAGGCGCAAGCCGCCGTCGACGCCTGATCAGACCACCTGAAGACAAGCGGTCCACAGAGGCCGGCCCGAGGAGGACACCCCGTCATGACCACCTTCGCCCGCCGGATCTCACGCCTGTCCCTGCTGGCCTCCTGCGCCTTGCTCCTGACGACCCCGGTCCAGGCCCAGACCTCCTCCGTCTACGGACCTTACAACGCCGACCTGCCGCGCGGCGGCGACGGCTTGACCAAGCCCCTGGCCGGCCCGTCTCCCGCACCCTTGCCCGCCGAAGGGCCGTGGACGCTGCAAGGCTGGGTGAAGGCGATGACGGCGACGGCCGGACGGGTCGTGGTGGCCGGGGTCGGCGACACGGCCACAGGCCGCTTCCTGATGCTGGACGACGGCGCGCCGGCCGTGACGGCCGGTGGGTCGGTGGTGAAGGGCCAAGGGGCGCTGAAGCCCGGCGTCTGGCGCCATGTCGCGGCGGTGTCGGACGGGACCAAGGTCTCGCTCTATCTGGATGGCGCCAAGGTGGGCGAAGGCCGGGCGGCTCCCGTCGGCCCGGCGGGGGTGCTGCAGCTGGGCCCGCGCAAGCTGGCCGGAACCCAGCCGTTCGGCGGCCAGATCGCCGGGTTCACGGCCGAGGGCCGGGCGCGGAGCCCCGCCGAACTCAAGACCCTAGCCGCCGCCCGCCCCGATCCAGGCCTGACGGTGTTCGAGACCGGCAGCCCGTCCTGGCCGGTGCAGGTGCGCCAGATGTACGGTCAGGTCGCGCCGCAGGATGCATGGACGCGGCCCAAGAGCCAGGGGCCAGTCCCCAAGCCGGTCGCCATCCCGGCCTATGCCGGCCCCGCCCTGCGCCCCGCCCCGGAGTTCGGCGGCGACCAGGCCTGGGTCGTGGCCAGTTGGTCGCTGGCCGAGGCCCCGAAAGTCACCGCCGAAAAGACAGCGCTGTCCAAGCCAGGGTTCGACACCCGGACCTGGTATCGCGCCACCGTGCCCGGCACGGTGCTGACCACCCTGGTCGACCGCGGCGTCTATCCGGACCCGGACTACGCCCTCAACAACACCGCCATCCCGGAATCGCTGAACAAGCAGGACTACTGGTACCGCGCCGAGTTCGACGCCCCCGGCGGCCAGGACGGCCGCCACCAGCAACTGATCTTCAAGGGGATCAACTACGCCGCCGAGATCTGGCTGAACGGCGAGAAGCTGGGCGAGCTGAAGGGCGCCTTCATCCGTGGCCAGTTCGACGTCACCGGCAAGCTGAGGCCCGGGGCGCGCAACGCCATCGCCGTCAAGATCTCGCCGCCGCCGCATCCGGGCCTCGCCCACGAGGAGTCGCTGACCGCCGGGGTCGGCGAGAACGGCGGCCTGCAGGCCCTGGACGGCCCGACCTTCATCGCCAGCGAGGGCTGGGACTGGATTCCTAGCGTCCGCGACCGCAACACCGGCCTGTGGCAGGACGTGGTGCTGCGCTCGACCGGCCCGGTGCGGATCGGCGACAGCCATGTGGTCACCACGCTTCCCCAGGTGGCGGGCAAGCCGGACAACAGCGTCGCCGACATCGAGATCACCGTGCCGGTCGAGAACCTGACTGACACCCCGGTCCAGGCCACGGTCCGCGCCGCCTTCGACACCGTGGCCGTCGAGAAGGTCGTGACCCTGGCCCCCGGCGCGGGCGAGGTCCGTTTCGCGCCCGCCGAGTTCCAGCAGTTGTCGGTCCAGAACCCCAAACTCTGGTGGCCCAACGGCTACGGCGAGCCGGCCCTGCACGGGTTGCGGCTGTCGGCCCTGGCCAACGGCAAGGCGTCCGACCGGCAGGACAGCCGTTTCGGCATCCGCCAGATGACCTACGAGCTGTCGCTGATGGAAGAAGGCGGCGACCTGCGGCGGGTCGAGGTCGATTTTTCCAAGGCCCGCCAGCTGGGTCAGGACGTCACCGACGGCAGCCACGAGGGCGTCCGCAAGGTCGCCGACGGCTGGGCCACCTCCTTGACCAAGGTCGGCGAAACCTCGCCCGCGGTACGCGACGTGCCCGACACCGGCCTGACGCCCTACCTGGTCATCAAGGTCAACGGCGTGAAGATCGCCGCCAAGGGCGGCAACTGGGGCACGGACGACTGGCGCAAGCGGGTGTCGCGCGAACGGCTGGAGCCCTATTTCCGCCTGCACAAGGAAGCCCACCTCAACACCATCCGCAACTGGGTGGGGCAGAACACCGAGGACGTGTTCTTCGACCTGGCCGACGAGTACGGCCTGCTGGTGCTCAACGACTTCTGGGCCTCGACCCAGGACTACCAGCTGGAGCCGCAGGACGTGCCGCTGTTCCTGAAGAACGCCGCCGACGTCATCGCCCGCTACCGCAACCACCCCTCGATCGCCCTGTGGTTCGGCCGCAACGAGGGCATTCCGCAGCCGATCCTCAACGAGGGCCTGGAGGCGCTGGTCCACGAGCTGGACGGCACGCGCTGGTACACCGGCAGCTCCAACCGGGTGAACCTGCAGAACAGCGGGCCCTATAACTACCGCGAGCCGGAGACCTACTACACCGAGCACGCCAAGGGCTTCTCGGTCGAGGTCGGCACGCCATCCTTCCCGACCCTGGAGGCCTTCGAGGCCGCCGTTCCGGCCCCCGACCGCTGGCCGATCAGCGACGTCTGGGCCTATCACGACTGGCACCCGACCGGGAACGGCGCGACCAAGACCTTCATGGACGCCATGACCGCCAAGCTGGGCGCGCCCACCAGCCTCGAGGACTTCGAGCGCAAGGCCCAGCTGATGAACTACGAGACCCACCGGGCGATCTTCGAGGGCATGAACGCCGAGCTGTGGACCAAGTCGTCGGGCCGTCTGTTGTGGATGACCCAGCCAGCCTGGCCCAGCACCATGTGGCAGATCCTCAGCCACGACTACGACACCCACGCCTCGTACTACGGGACCCAGAAGGGCTCGGAGATCGTCCACGTCCAGATGAACTTCCCCGACCACCGGCTGGAACTGGTCAACAACGGCGCCGCCGCGATCACCGGAGCGACCCTGCGGGCCCGGGTCCTGGGCCTGGACGGCAAGCCGTTGGCCGAGCGCTCGAGCCGGATCGACGCCGCCGCCAATGGCGTCGCCCAGGGCGAGGTCCTGGACTTGGCCGGTTCATTGGCCGTCCAGGGCGCGGTAATCGTGCGGCTGGACCTGACCGCCGCCGACGGAACGCCGCTGTCGAGCAACCTCTACTGGCTGGCGCGCGACGCGGCCGGCAGCCGTCAGCTGTCGGCCATGGCCGCCCAGCCGGTGTCGATCGCGGCCAGCTCGACCAAGGCGGGCGACGAGACGGTGGTCACCGTGTCGCTGACCAACACCGGCGCGGCCCCGGCCCTGAACGGCAAGCTGACCCTGGTCGACGACAAGGGCCGGCGGATCCTGCCGGCCTACTACGCCGACAACTACGTCTCGCTGCTGCCCGGCGAACAACGGGCGGTGCAGATCCGCTATCCCGCCGGTCCGGTCGCCGGGGCCAAGGTCGCGCTGCGCGGCTGGAACGTGACGCCGGCCGTGGCGGTGGTGCGGTGAGCCGCGCGCGCCTGGACCGGCGGGCGATCATGGCCGGCGGCCTGGGCTTGGCCCTGACGGCCCGCGCGGCCCAGGCCCAGGCCCAGGCCCCGCTCACGACCCCGTCCCAGATCCCGCCGCAAGTCCCGCCCCTGGCTCCGATGAGCCCACAGGAGGCGCGGCTTCGCACCGATTGGCCCTACCTCCAGCGCTACGCCGCCGAGAACGCCGTCGACCGCGACCTGCCCGCCGAGCGGCGGCGGGTGGTGTTCATGGGCGACTCGATCACCGAGGGCTGGCGGACCGCCCGTCCCGCCTTCTTCGTCGACCACGGCTTCCTCGGCCGCGGGATCAGCGGCCAGGTGACGGCCCAGATGCTGGTGCGGTTCTGGCCGGACGTGATCGCCCTGAAGCCCCGGGCGGTGCACATCCTGGCCGGGATCAACGACATCGCCGAAAACGCCGGGCCCTACGACCCGGTCGCCACCCAGGCCAATCTCCAGGCCATGACCGTGCTGGCCCAGGCCAATGGCGTGCATGTCGTGCTGGCCGCCGTCACCCCGGCCCTCGATTTCCCGTGGCGGCCGGGACTGGCGCCGCCGGCCAAGGTCGCCGCCCTTAATGACTGGCTCAGAGCCTTCGCGGCGCGAAGCGGCGCCGGCTTGGCCGACTACACCCGGGTCCTGGACGACGGCGCGGGCGGCATGCGGCCGGGCCTGGCCTATGACGGGGTGCATCCGACCGCCGAAGGCTACGCCGCCATGGAGCCCGTGACCCTGACCGCGCTGACGAATGTGTGATCCCAAAGCGCCATAAATTAAAATGAGTTTAGGAAAGACGTCGCCGTGTTGACAGCGCTGTCTTACACCCCTAGGTTCAAATTACCGGCATGCCAAAAAAGCCGGACTTCCACGGGAGGATGCGCAGGCATCCCTCAATCTCCGCGTCTTGGCTCGCTCGGCTCCGCTGATCGAGAACGAGAACTGCTGCCGCAAATCAGGGGAATGCATAATGACCACAACGTCTTATCGATCACGCGCGGCCTTGCTATCGGCCGCCTCGGTCTTGGTGCTGCTCGCCGCCGGCCAGGCCGCGGCGCAGACCGCGCCGGCGCCCGCCGAAAAACCCGCTGAGGTTGAAGCGGTCATCGTCACCGGTTTCCGGGCTTCGCTCGCCAACGCCCTGAACCTCAAGAAGAACTCGAACCTGATCATCGAGTCGGTCACCGCCGAGGACATGGGCAAGTTCCCGGATCAGAACATCGCCGAGTCCCTGCAGCGCATGCCCGGCGTGCAGATCGACCGCGAGAACGGCCAGGGCACCAAGGTCCGCATCCGCGGCCTGGACCAGAACGTCACGGTCCTGAACAACGACATCTTCGTCAGCGGCCTGGAGCTGTTCCGCCTCTACGAAGGCAAGATCGCCCAGGATAACTCGCTGGAAGGCATCCCCTCGCAGCTGATCGGCGGCGTCGACGTCTACAAGTCGCCGGACGCCTCGCTGCTGGAAGGCGGCCTGGGCGGCATCATCAACCTGAAGACCCGCAACGCGCTCAGCCTGCGGGACGACACGACGATCGCCGGCGACATCCGCGGCCAGAAGGGCACGGGCGGCGACTGGACCCCGACCGGCTCGCTGGTCCTGGGCCACAAGTTCAGCGACCGCTTCGCCGTGCTGGGCACGGTGTCCTATGACAAGACCGACAGCCACACCGACGTGCTGGCCGGCGAGAACCGCGGCGGCTGGGCCTATGAGGACCGTCCTCAAGGCGCCGGCACGGTCGACGTCTGGTCGCCGGAATACCGCTACGCCACCTATCGCGACCAGGAACGCAAGCGCCTGGGCGCCTCGATCAATGTCGACTTTGCCCTGACCGATTCCGTGCAGCTGACGGCCGACTGGTTCCACTCCGACCTGAAGATCCTGACCAGCGAAGCCTCGATCAAGTTCCCGTTCGCCAACGAGGGCGCCAACTATTCGGCGGCGGGGTTCTCGAAGGACACCAACGGCGTCCTGCAAACCGGCACGGTCACCGCCAATTCGGCCGAAGGCACCTCCTATGTGCAGAATGCCGAGGCCAAGACCGACAACTTCCAGCTGGCCGCCAACTGGGACAACGGCGGTCGCCTGACCGGCAGCGTTCGTGGCGCCTATTCGAAGAGCGACTACACCAGCGACAGCGCCAACAACGACGTCCGCTACACCCAGTACGGCGTGCGCAACGGCACGGCGGCCGGGCTGATCCCCAACGCCACCGCCCCGGCGACCTTCATCTACACCTACACGAACGGCGACAACCCGACCTTCACCCCGGCCAATCCCAGCCAGTTCACCACCCCCAGCAGCGTCTTCGCCAAGTCGCACTGGGTGTTCGGCGAGCGCACCGGCATCGAGAACACCTCGGTCCGCGCCGACTTCAAGTATCGTCCGGAGTTCGGTGAAAACGGCAATCTGACGCTCAGCGCCGGCGCCCGCTACGCCGAGCGCAAGGTCGATTCCGACTTCCTGCTCCTGCTGGCCGACTATTCCGGCAAGGGCGAGTTGAACGGCCAGGCGCTGGGCCAGGACTGGACGCCGCTCGGCTACTTCCAGGACGGGGCCATCGGCTTCAAGTCGTGCGGCCTGCCGGCCGGCACGCCGGGTCGTCCCAACTGCGGCCAGACCGCGACCGACGACGGCCGCTTCGGCGCCTCGCCGGCCCTGATCACCCCGTACCAGACGGCGGCGAGCAACCCGGAACGCTTCGAGACCCTGACCGTCGGCGGGATCACGGCCCTGTTCCAGAACCGCGACCAGATGAAGAACCCGGTCGGCTGGCTGTCGGCGCTCTATCCCTCGACGCCGTTCAAGTACTATCGGGACCCGATCCAGTCGTTCAAGGTCAAGGAAAAGACCACCACCGGCTACATGATGGCCGATGCGGGCGGCGCGGATGACGGCTATCACCTGAACGGCGGCGTGCGGGTGGTGAAGACCGAGCTGACCATCGACGCCAGCGCCACCCCGACCGTGCCCAACTTCTACGGGACCGACAGCTGGAACGGCGTGATCTCCAATCCGGAGAACATCACGACGTCGCGCTCCTATACCGACGTCCTGCCCAGCGTCAGCGGCGTGTTCAACATCAACGACACCGACAAGGTCCGCGTCTCGGCGGCTCGCGTGGTGTCGCGCCAGAACCTGTTCCAGCTGGCCACGGGCTCTAGCTACAACTTCACCCGCAGCTCGACGCCGGGCCCCAACCTCAACCGCTTCCTCTACACCAACGGCAGCGGCGGCAACGCGGAACTCGATCCCTATCGCGCCTCGCAATTCGACGTCGCCTACGAGCGCTACATGGGCTCGCAGGGCCTGTTCTCGGCCGCGCTGTTCTACAAGAACGTCGACTCGTTCATCCAGACCGAGACGGTCTCGCGGACGGTGGCCGACGGTTCCGTGGCGGGCGCGACGACCGGCATCTTCAACCAGCCGATCAATGGCGAGGGCGGCACGATCAAGGGCCTCGAACTGGCCGCGCAGTACGCCTTCGACAATGGGTTCGGCTTCACCGCCAACTACACCTACTCGGACTCCAAGACCTCGATCTCCAACGACTATGACGACCACCTGCCGATCCCCGGCGTGGCCAAGAACGCCTTCAACGTCCAGGGCTACTACGAGGGCCACGGCTTCGAGGCGCGCCTGTCCTACGCCTGGCGTGACAAGAGCTTCCAGGGCAACTTCGGCTTCGGCGTCGACAACAGCGCCGGCGGCGGCGTCGACGACGCCCACAAGCTGGGGACCTGGGAGCGGGCCTATGGCCAGCTCGACGGTCAGATCGGCTACGCGATCAACGACCAGATCAAGGTGGTGCTGGAAGGCATCAACCTGACCAAGGAAGAGACCGGCCGCTACCTGCAGTGGGAAAACCTGCCGTTCCGCTACGCCACCGGCGACCGCCGGATCGTGCTGGGCGCGCGGTTCAAGTTCGGCATGTAGCAGGGCTGGCGTGGCGACGGCTCGTCCGTCGCCACGCCGATCTCGTCGTCGTCGCGGAGAGCGTCATGACCGACAGAGCCATCAAGTCCATCGCCATCGTCGGCGGCGGCACGGCCGGCTGGATGGCCGCGTCCCTGCTGGCCCAGACGCTGCGGGGAACGGGTTGCGCCATCACCCTGATCGAGTCGCCGGACATCGGCATCGTCGGGGTGGGCGAGGCGACCATCCCGCCGATCCTCGACTTCCTGAAGCTGATCGAGGTCGACCTCGACGCCTTCCTCCAGGCCACCCAGGCCACGTTCAAGCTGGGTATCAAGTTCCAGGATTGGAGCCGGGTCGGCGAAAGCTACTGGCACCCGTTCGGATCGTTCGGCGTGTCGATCGACCGCCGTCCCTTCCACCATGTCTGGCACAAGGCGCGGACCGAGGGTCTGGACATGGCCGTGCCGGACTTCAGCCTGGCCGCCGCCCTGGGCGAGGCCGGGCGCTTCGCCCCTCCCGACCCAAGGGCCGGCGGCCCGCTGGCCGGCCTGCGCCACGCCCTGCATTTCGACGCCGCTCTGGTGGCGAAGTTCCTGCGCGACCACGCCGAGCGCCGCGGCGTGCGGCGGCTGGAACGCGAGGTCGCCCGCGCCGTCCTGCGCGACGACGGCTTCATCGACGCCCTGACCCTGACCGACGGCGAGCAGGTCAAGGCCGACTTCTACATCGACTGCAGCGGCCTTCGCGGCCTGCTGATCGAGCAGGCGCTGGAAACCGGCTACGAGGACTGGACACGGTGGCTGCCCTGCGATCGGGCCATCGCCGCGCCGACCGCCCACGCCGGCCCGCCCGCGCCCTACACCCTGGCCGTGGCCCAGGACGCCGGCTGGCGCTGGAAGATCCCGCTGCGACACCGGGTGGGCAACGGCTATGTCTATGCCAGCCAGGCGATCGACGACGAGACGGCCTTGAGCGAACTGCTGGCGGCGATCGGCGAGCCCCTGGCCGAGCCCCGCAAGCTGCGGTTCACCACCGGCCGGCGCAAGGCGTTCTGGAACCGCAACTGCGTGGCGCTGGGCCTGGCCTCGGGCTTCCTGGAGCCGCTGGAATCGACCAGCATCCACCTGGTGTGCAGCGGTCTCTACAAGCTGCTGGACCATTTCCCCGATCGGGACTTCGCGCCGTCCAACATCGCCGCCTACAACCGGGCGCTGGTCGCCGAGTACGAGACCTTCCGCGACTTCATCGTGCTGCACTATTGCGCCACCGCGCGCGACGACACTCCGTTCTGGCGTGATCGGGCCGAGGCGTCGATCCCCGACAGCCTGGCCGAACGGATGGAACTCTACCGGGCCTGCGGACGGATCGACACCCGGCCCGGCGAGCTCTTCACCGACCTGTCCTGGTTCTACGTGCTCGAGGGCATGGGTCTGCGACCGCGGGCCCACGACCCGCTGGTCGACGCCTCCGACTTCCGCCAGGTCCGCGCGATCCTGCCGCGCCTGGCCCAGCAGGTCGCCACCGTCGTGGCGCAAAGTCCCACCCATCAGGCGGCGCTCGGCGCGGGCCGATCCGTCGCGGCCTAGTCCCAAAGGAAGCGCCGAATTCACCTCGCCCGAAGATACCGGTACCTTTTAAATGGACAGCGCTGTCAACGTGTGATGAGCTTTACGCAACGAGAGGACCGAGAGGCCCCGTCGAACAGGGAAGGAAACCACTCACGCCTCCCGTGTCGCGCCCGCATGGCGCGTCGCGGGCGCGTTCAGGATCGACTTTCATCCCGCTCCAGCGCCGCCACTCGGCGGGGATGACGCCTGTCCGGCCGATCTCGGCGGGCAAGCGGCTGGACCCCTTGTCATCGGGGGCTCTCCAACCTTCGGCGCGGCGAAGTTCTCCTCGCCGCGCCGATTTTTTCGCCACGGCGCTGACCGTCGCGCTGCTCTCTCGAAGGTGTTGAATGATCGTCCGCCGTCCGCTCCGTCGCGTCCTGCTTGTGACCCTCGCGGCCTCGACCGCCCTGGCTGGGGTCGCGGCCTCGGCCCAGACCGCCTCGCCCGTGGCCACGCCCGCTCGCTGGCCCCAGGCCCACAGCCCGGCGGCGATCACCGACGCCAGGACCGAGGCTTTCGTCCGTGACCTGATGAGCAAGATGACATTGGAGGAAAAGGTCGGCCAGACCATCCAGGGCGACATCGCCTCGATGACGCCGGAAGACCTTCGGACCTATCCGTTGGGCTCGATCCTGGCCGGCGGCAACTCGGCGCCCGGCGGCGACGATCGCGCGCCGCCCAAAGCCTGGACCGACCTGATCGACGCCTATCGCGCGGAGTCGCTGGCGGCGCGGCCTGGCCACACGCCGATCCCCCTCCTGTTCGGCATCGACGCCGTGCACGGTCACAACAACATCGTCGGCGCGACCATCTTCCCGCACAATATCGGCCTGGGCGCGGCCCGCGACCCCGACCTGATCCGCCGCATCGGCGTCGCCACGGCCGAGGAGGTGGCGGCGGTCGGCGGCGACTGGACCTTCGGTCCCACGGTGGCCGTGCCGCGCGACGACCGCTGGGGTCGCAGCTACGAGGGCTATGCCGAGGACCCCGAGGTCGTGAAGTCCTATGCCGGTCCGATGACCCTGGGCCTGCAGGGCGAACTGAAGGCCGGCCAGACCCTGGGCAGCGGTCATATCGCCGGCTCGGCCAAGCACTTCCTGGCCGACGGCGGCACGGAAGGCGGCCGTGACCAGGGCGACGCGCGGATTCCGGAAGAAGAGCTGATCCGGGTCCACGCCCAGGGCTACCCGCCCAGCATCGACGCCGGCATCCTGACGGTCATGGCCTCGTTCTCCAGCTGGAACGGCCAGAAGATCACCGGCAACAAGAGCCTGATCACCGACGTCTTGAAGGGCCGGATGGGCTTCGAGGGTTTCGTGGTCAGCGACTGGAACGCCCACGGACAGCTTTCGGATTGCACCAACGCCAGTTGCCCGCAGGCGATGAACGCCGGCCTGGACATGTACATGGCGCCCGACAGCTGGAAGCCGCTCTATGTCAGCACCCTGGCCCAGGTGAAGTCGGGCGAGATCCCGATGGCGCGGCTGGACGACGCCGTGCGCCGCATCCTGCGGGTCAAGGTCAAGGCCGGGCTGTTCGAACGGGTCGCCCCGACGACGCAGGGCCGGTTCGACCGTCTCGGCGCCCCCGACCACCGCGCCCTGGCCCGCGAGGCGGTGGCCAAGTCGCTGGTGCTGCTGAAGAACCAGGGCGTGCTGCCGATCAAGCCCGGCGCCCGGGTGCTGGTGGCCGGAGCCGCCGACGACATCGGCAAGGCGGCCGGCGGCTGGACCCTGACCTGGCAGGGGACCGGCAACAAGAACAGCGACTTCCCGCATGGCCAGTCGATCTGGGCCGGCCTGTCGGAGGCGGTGGCGGCCAGCGGCGGCCAGGCCGAGCTGGCGCCGGACGGCAAGTTCAAGACCCGGCCGGACGTCGCCATCGTGGTGTTCGGCGAGGACCCCTATGCCGAGTTCCAGGGCGACGTCGCCAACCTGGGCTACCAGCTGGCCGACAAGACCGACCTGGCCCTGCTCAAGGCGCTCAAGGCCCAGGGCATCCCCGTCGTCTCGGTGTTTCTGTCGGGCCGGCCGCTGTGGACCAATCCCGAGATCAACGCCTCGGACGCCTTCGTCGCCGCCTGGCTGCCGGGCAGCGAGGGCGGCGGGGTGGCCGACGTGCTGGTGGCCGGCAAGGACGGCAAGCCCAGGCGCGACTTCCAGGGCAAGCTGGGCTTCTCCTGGCCCAAGCGCGCCGACCAGGGCCCGCTGAACCGCGGCCAGCCGGGCTATGACCCGCAGTTCGCCTATGGCTACGGCCTGTCCTACGCCCACGGCGGCAAGGTCGCGGCCTTGCCGGAGGATCCGGGCCAGGTGGCGACCGCCGGCAGCGTCGACCGCTACTTCGTCGCCGGTCGTGCCCCAGCCCCGTGGATGATCGATTTCCAGGGCTCGGGCAGCGTCAAGGCCATCGACGCCGGAGCGCAGGAGAACGCCCGCCAGGCCGTCTGGACCGGTCAGGGCATGCTGGCCATCCATGGACCGCCGGTCGACCTGTCGCGGCAGACGACGGGGGACATGGCGGTCCAGGTCCGCTATCGCGTCGACGCCGGCCCCGCCAAGCCGGTGACGATGAGCATCGGCTGCAGCGACGCCGCCGCCTGCGGCGGAACGCTGGACGTCACGCCGCTGATGGTGATGTCCGCCGGACCTGAGTGGCGCAGCGTCAAGATCAAGCTGTCCTGCTTCCAGGCGGCGGGCGCCAAGATGGACCACGTCACCGCGCCGTTCGTGGTCGGCACGGATGGGCCGTTCGCCCTGTCGGTCGCCGAGGTGAAGTTGGCGTCCAACGAGGGCGACGCGGTCTGTCCCCGATAGGAACGGCCGAAGTGACGAACCGGTGCGGGCCTGGCTATAGTGAGCCATGTCCCGCACCACGCCCGCGACGCTCGCCCTGACCAAGGCCGGGGTCGATTTCACGGTCCACGCCTACGACTATGACCCCGACGCGGCGAGCATCGGCCTCGCGGCGGCGGAAGCGCTGGGCGAGGACCCCGGCCGGGTGCTCAAGACCCTGATGGCGCTGGTCGACGGCAAGCCGGTGCTGGTGGTCGCGCCCTCGGACCGCGAGGTCGCGATGAAGCGGCTGGCGGCGGCGGTCGGCGGCAAGTCGGCGACGATGATGAAGCCCGCCGACGCCGAACGGATCAGCGGCTACAAGGTCGGCGGCATCAGCCCGTTCGGCCAGCGCAAGCCGCTGCCGGTGGTGATCGAGGCCGACGCCCTGGCGCAGCCCTATGTCTATATCAACGGCGGCCAGCGCGGCCTGCAGGTGCGGCTGGACCCGAACGCGGCCGTGGCCGTGCTCAAGGCCGTGGCCGCCGAGGTCTCGACCGCGTCCTGAGGCGCTCTAGACAGCATGCATTGCCGGGCTGCTTTCGGCGAGCGCCTTGCGTCCTTCGAGGCTTCCCCCGGATCAAGTCCGGGGTGCGCACCTCAGGATGAGGAAAACAGCACAACGCTCCTCATCCTGAGGCGCCCTCCAACGGAGGGCCTCGAAGGACGCAGGACGCTACCAGCCGCGCGCGGTCACCCGGTTGTCGAGCTGGGAGCGCAGGTTGACCGCCCCCGCCCGGGTAATGCGGTAAGGCGCGCCGCCGGAACTGGCGATGAACCGGCGCTTCTTCAGGGCCTTGAAGACGCTCAGGCTGCAATCGGACAGGCGCCAGCCCTCGCGAGTGAGGCAGTCGACGCCGACGACGCGGCCGTGGTCGTCGCGCAGGAGTTCGATGCGGGCGCCCTGCGCCAGCGCGTGCAGCGTGCGTTGCTGCGGCTTGGAAATGTTCAAGGAAATGGTCCGAGGATCGAGGCGTGGGAACGCGCGCTCTGGAGCCTCTACGAGGCTCCGGCCCTCAAGTCTGGACACACCAAAGGCGCGTCCGGGCGCGGCACGCGGACGGATCGGGGCCTGATCGACTTACGAACCGAGGTTCGGAGCCTTAGGCCCGGGCCTCACACACAATCTCGGACATAAAACCACCGTTGGAGAGATGACGGAGCAAGTTTAGCGCATCGCTCTCGTCCGTCATCCCCCGCTTTATGCGGGGGACCCAAGCCGAGCCGGCCTGTGTCTCCACGGCAACGCCGCCTGGGTCCCCCGAACTCGTCGGGGGATGACGACCGTTGGGGGGAAAACCTATTTCTTCTTCACCTTGGCCGGCGTGGTCTGGGCGACCTTGACCGGGGCGCCGTCGCCGCGCGCCTCGGCGATCAGGCTGGCGCAGTCGGCGTTCTTGGCCTCGCCGCCGGTGACGAACGGCAGGATGGCGGCCAGGGGCGAGAGCAGCGTCCCCAGCGCCACGGCCACCCCGCCCTGGGCCACTGCGGAGCCGGTGTCGAGCCCGACCTTCGGCGCCAGGAGCGGCCCCCTGATGGTGATCGGGATGAACAGCCGCACCAGGCGCGGCTTCTTGCTGTCGCCCTCGATCCGCAGATCCAGCTTCTCATTCTGGAGATCGATCGATCCCTTGCCCTTGGCCAGCACCACCCCGGTGTCGGCGACGATCCGGTTGGCGCGCATCACCCCATCCCTGACGCTGAAGTCGGCCACGGCGCAGCGGACGCTGGTCTGGCGGTTGTCCTTGCTGAGCAGCAGGATCAGGCCCTTGGAGGCGTTGACGCCCAGCAGTTCGGCGAAGGCCTGGCGGATCTCGCCCTTGGGCGAGACGATCGTCACCTGGCCGTTGGCGCTGGAGGCGGCCCGGTGCATCGAATTGCCGTAGCCGGTCAGCCTGGCGCGCGCCATCACCCCGCCCTCGATCGCCGGCTGGCCGCCGCTGCGGATCGGGATGAAGTCCTCCAGCTTGGCGTTGGTCAGGCGCAGGTCGAGGTCGGTGCGCGGAACCTTGGGGTTGGCGTCCAGCCGCACCTTTCCGGCCAGGTCGCCGCGCGAGAAGGTGAAGGCGATCGGGTCCAGGATCAGCACGCCCTTGTCGAGCGTCAGGTCCACGCGCACCTTCTTCAGCGGCAGGTTGGGGGCGTTGACCGCCAGGGCGCGGTACTGGACCTTGGCGTCCATGGCCCGCACCCGTTCGACCTGCAGGGTGGCGTCGGGCAGCAGGCGCTGGGTGGCGTCGCGCTGAACGGCCTCGATCTTCTGGCCAGCCGAGGCGGTCTCGCCGCGCCCGGTGGCCGGGGCCGCGCCGACCAGGCTGCCCATGTCGTCGAAGTCGAGGCGGCGTGACTGCAGGTCGGCCTCGAGATAGGGCCGCTCGCGCCCCATCAGTACGAACAGGTCGCCTGAAACGTCGCTGTCGCCGACCCGGCCGGTCAGTTTCCGGAAGTCGAAACGCTGGCCCTCGCGGGTCAGGTGGCCGTTAATCCGGTAGGGCGGGGTGTTGGGCAAGGCCAGGCCGGTCAGGGTGTAGAGGCGGTTCAGGTCGGCGCCCGAGACGGTCACCTGGGCGTCGAAGCGGCCAAGGTCGAACGGCTTGGTGACCTGGCCCTTGGCCAGAACCCGGGTCGAGCCGGCCTCGACCCGGGCGTCGAACGGATAGGGCCGGCGCGGCGAGATGTTCAGCAGCGGGCCGCCGGTGACGACGGCGGTGAACGGCGCGCGGTTCAGTTGGCCCTTGCCCTCCAGCACGAACCTGCCCCGCCCGTCGCCGGTGGCGTGCTCGTTGGAACTGACCGTGCCGAGGAAGAAGACGTCGCGCCGCCGATCCTCGTAGCGCAGCGCGCCGTCATTGATCACGAAGTGCTGGATGGCCGGCAGCTTCAGCGGCCTTGGCGGCGCCTTGGGATCGCCGAACACCCAGTTGGCGCGACCCGAGGCCTCGCGCAGCAGGCGCACGTCGGGCTTGTCGACGATCAGCAGCGGCAGGACCACCTCGCCCTTGAGCAGGGGCGGCGCCTTGATCCGCACCGAGATGCGGTCGACCGTCGCCATGGGCTTGCCGGCGCCCTCGCCGGCCTTGGGGTCGCCGGTCTTGGACACCCAGTCGGGTTGGGCGATGCGGACGCCATAGGCCTCGGCGCCGGGCGACAACGACCAGGGATGAACCCTCAGGTCGCCGGCGATCACCACCTCGCGGTTCAGACGCACCGAGGCCAGACGGCCCACCGGTCCGCGGAACCAGTTCCAGTCGAAGACGACCAGAAAGACGATGATCGCCGCGAACAGCAGCGTGGCGCCGATCATCCCCCTGCGCGCGCTGGGCGGCAGGCCGCGCCAGTGCGTCACGGCCCTGCGATGCCAGGGCGCGGCGGCGAGTGCTGACGTTGGCGGCTGCGGCGACAGGATGGAACCTCCAGGTACCCATCCACAACGCGCGGATGGGGTCCCTATGTTCCGAACCCGGTCGACCGGTTGGGCATTCGTTGTTCAACCCGGCTCACACTTCCGCTCACTCCGACGAAGGCTCTAGTAGACGAGCCTCAGGCTGCCGACGGCCGCCGCCGCCAGCACAAAGGCCACGATGGCGACGATTTCATAGATCTTGAAAAGTGGCCCATTGGGCGATCGCATGCTGGTAGTCCCCCCGTCCCGATTTGATGCGTAAGCCCCCGCTCGCCGCAATCTCCAGGCCAAAAACTTGCTCGAAAACGCTCTACGGCCGCTTGCCCGGCCAGACCAGGAAGCCAGCCTCGTCGCGCCCGGCCACGCGATAGGTCGCGTAGGGCGGCCAGTACCCTCCCGCATGGTCCTCGCCGCCATGGGCTGGGCCGTCGTAGCGGCCGCTGTAGCGGTCGCCGCGCGGCGGCGGCCCCTCCTCGACGTCGAGAGGCTGACGGCCATGACCCCAACGGTCGAAGTCGCTCCATCCGCCCTCGCACTCAATACGCTCCCAGCGATAGGCGCCGCCCGGGCCGGTGATCCGGCGGACCACGCACTCGCCCGGACGGGTGTCCGCCGGCAGCAGCTGGGGATCGAGATAGAGGCCCGGACGGTCATGGGCCAGGGCGCCGCCGGACAGGCCGGCGGCGAGGATCAGGACCAGAACGGCGAGGCGACGGCGGACCATGGCGGGCACTCCAGAAGGGTTAACAAACCAGAGGCCGGTTCGGTTCGCCGCCGGTTTCACCCGCAACGCGAGCGTTGCCATGCTCGCCCGACCCGCCTAGCGTATAATCAAACAGTTGTTTGAGGCGGCCATGGCGATCGAAGCGGTGATCTGGGACTTCGGCGGGGTGTTCACCACCTCGCCCTTCGAGGCCTTCCGGCGGTTCGAGGCGCGGCGCGGCCTGCCCGCCGACTTCATCCGCGCGGTCAACGCCACCGACCCCGACACCAACGCCTGGGCCCTGTTCGAGCGCTCGGAAATCGACGCCGCCGGCTTCGACGCGATGTTCCTCGAAGAATCGACCCGGTTGGGCCACCCCCTGGCCGGCGCCGAGGTGCTGCCCCTGCTGTCGGGCGACATCCGGCCGCGCGTCGTGGCGGCGCTGAAGGCCTGCAAGGCGCGTTTCAAGGTCGGCTGCATCACCAACAACGTGGCTGCCGGCCACGGGACCGGCATGTCGGGCTCGGCCGAGAAGGCGGCGGCCGTCGCCGAGATCATCGGCGCGTTCGAGGTGGTGCTGGAAAGCTCCAAGGTCGGGGTGCGCAAGCCCGATCCGCGCATCTACCTGATGATGTGCGAGGCGTTGAAGGTCGCGCCCGGATCTTGCGTCTATCTCGACGACCTGGGGGTCAACTGCAAGCCGGCGGCGGCCCTGGGCATGACCGCCATCAAGGTCTCCACCGAGGCCCAGGCGCTCGAGGACCTTGCGGCGGCGACCGGTTTGGCGTTCTGACTGGAGAAAACCCCTCCGCAGGAGCCGCCATGTCCCGTCCCGCCAAGATCGGCGCGCCCGCCGCCCTCGCCCAGCTCGAAGGCTGGGCCGCCGTGTCCGAGAAGGACGCGATCGGCAAGACCTTCAAGTTCGCCGACTTCAACGCCGCCTTCGGCTTCATGACCCGCGTGGCCCTGATGGCCGACAAGCTCGACCACCATCCCGAATGGTTCAACGTCTACAACCGGGTCGAGGTGGTGCTGACCACCCACGACGCCGACGGGGTCAGTGAGCTGGACGTGACGATGGCGCGGTTCATGGATGGAATCGCCTAAGGCGCCGTGGATCGTTAGGCGTTTGACGCCGCGTGGCCGCCCTCGTCCTTCGACAAGCTGAGGATGAGGACGACTTGTAGGGCGGTTCAGTAGAATTCCTCATCCTGAGCTTGTCGAAGGACGAGGAATTCGGCCCGCGATCGTCAACTGCCCACAGAATCTAGGGCCCGGCGGCCCCCTCCGTCACGATGCGTATTCGCATCGCGCCACCTCCCCCGTTGCACGAGGGAGGAGTACAGTTCAAACTATCGTTTGAATTATAATCGGGAGGACGCCGCATGGCGCAGAGCACGGGCCGGGTCGCCGGCAAGAAGGCCTTCATCACCGGTGGGGCCCAGGGCCTGGGCGCGGCGGCCGCGCGGCGGCTGGCGCAGGAAGGCGCCAAGGTCTGCGTGGCCGACATCAACTTCGCCGGGGTCCAGGCCGTCGCGGCCGAGATCAACGCCGCCCACGGAGCCGGCACGGCCTTCGCCTTCGAACTGGACGTCACCAGCGAAGAGCAGTGGATCGAGGTGCTGGAAAAGGCTTCCGAGGCCATGGGCGGCCTGTCGGTGCTGGTCAACAACGCCGGGATCGGCGGCGACGGCCCGCTGGAGAGCCTCGACTTCGGCCTCTGGAAAAAGGTCATGTCGGTCAATGTCGACTCGGTGTTCCTGGGCGCCAAGCACGCCCTGACCCACATGCGCGCCCATCAGCCGGGCTCGATCATCAACCTCAGCTCGATCGCCGGCCTGATCGCCAACGGCAATTCGCCGGCCTACAACGCCTCCAAGGCGGCGGTCTGGCTGCTGAGCAAGAACATCGCCCTCTATTGCGCCAAGCAGAAGCTGGACATCCGCTCCAACTCGATCCACCCGACCTTCATCGACACCCCGATCCTCGACGGGTTCACGGCGCGATTCGGCAAGGAGGAGGCCCACGCCAAGCTGGCTCGGCAGGTCCCGCTGGGCCGCATCGGCGAGCCCCTGGATATCGCCAACGCCGTGCTCTACCTGGCCAGCGACGAGAGCAAGTTCATGACCGGCGCCGAGATCAAGGTCGACGGCGGCATCTCGGCGATGTGAGGAAGTAAGAAAAATCCTCTCCCCGTGGGAGAGGTGTCGGCGAAGCCGACGGAGAGGGGAGTTCGCGGGATCAGCCAAGCCTGGCTCGACCGTCGCGAACTCCCCCCACCGGTCGCTTCGCGACCGCCTCCCCCATAGGGGGAGGACCTCGGAAAACGCTACCGCGGCGCCCGCTTGGCCAGGATCCGCTGTAGCGTCCGTCGGTGCATGTTGAGCCGGCGCGCCGTCTCCGAAACGTTGTGGCCGCACATCTCGTAGACCCGCTGAATATGCTCCCACCGTACGCGGTCGGCGCTCATCGGATTTTCTGGCGGGACCGGCGCGGCGTCCTTGGCGGCCAGCAGGGCGCGAGCCACCTCGTCGGCGTCCGCCGGCTTGGAGAGATAATCGACCACCCCCGCCTTCACGGCCGCCACCGCCGTGGCGATGTTGCCGTAACCGGTCAGCATGATGATCTTGGCGTCGGCGCGGGCGTCGCGCACCGCCTCGACGACCTTCAGGCCGGTGCCGTCCTCGAGACGCATGTCGAGCACGGCATGGGCCGGGGCGTGACTTCGCAGGGAGCTCATCGCTTCGGCGACCGAAGCACAGAGCGTCACCGAAAACCCTCGTTGTTCGAGCGCCCGGCCCAGACGGGTCCGGAGGGGTGCGTCGTCGTCGAGCAAAAGCAAGCTCTTGTCCGGCAGGGCCGAAACCAGTTCACCGATGTCCGCCATGAATTCAGCGCCTCCCCGCGCCAATACTCAACCGGGTGTCGTACTGGGCATCTTGTCGCCCGATTCCAGATCGCTGCAAGTCTTTCATGTCACGCACCCACAAAGCCCGGCGCTTCAAGCGCCGATCGTGGCCAACGCGCCGCGACCACCGCGCCGCCACGTCGACCGTTCTTGAAATCCACGGTGGCGCCAGTTCGTTCCAACAGCGTCTTGGCGATGAAGAATCCCAGGCCCATGCCGATGTGGCCCGTCCTGGATCCCTCCGCCCCCGGACGGGAGGTGACATAGGGCTCGCCCAGCTTGGCCAGCACCTCCGGCGAGAAGCCGGGACCGTCGTCACGCACCTCGATCACCACCGCTCGGGCGTCGAACCGGGCGATGACGATGACCTCGGCGCGGGCGAAATCGACGGCGTTCTCGACGATCGAGGTCAGGGCGTGGATGATCTCGGCCCGCCGCCAGATGTCGGGAGCCGGCTCGCCGGACGGGCCGTTGACCACCGCCTCGACCCGGATCCCATGGATCATGTGCGGTTCGATCGTCTCGTGGACCAGCTGGACCAGGCTCATCCGCTCGTGCACGGCGTCCTTGGCCTCGGGCATCTCGGTCAGGCGTTGCAGGATCTCGCGGCAGCGGGCGGCCTGGCCGATCATCAGCTCGGCGTCCTCACGGGTCTGCGCGTCGGGGGCGTTGCGGACCATCTCGCGGGCGACGACCGAGATGGTGGCCAGGGGCGTGCCCAGTTCGTGGGCGGCGGCGGCGGCCAGGGCGCCCAGGGCCGACAGCCGCTGTTCGCGGGCCAGCACCGTCTCGGTGACGTTGAGCGCCAGCTCCATTCGCGCCGATTCCGTCGCCGCCTGCCAGGCATAGGCGCCGGTCAGGGCGATGCCCAGCACCCGCGACAGCACGATCGTCATCTGGGTCAGCACGCCGAGCGGCGGTCCGGGACCCGCCGAAGGGCGATAGGGCAGCGGCATGTGGACGAAGGCCAGGATCACGCAGACCGCCACGGCCAGGACGCCCAGCGCGGCGGCGAACCGGGCCGGCAGGGTGGCGGCCGCCAGGGTCACCGGGGCGATCAGCAGCAGCGAGAACGGATTGATGATCCCGCCTGTCAGGTAGAGCATCCCGGCCAGCTGCAGGACGTCGAAGGTGATCTGGGCGGTGGCCTCGCCCTCGCGGGCCATGCGCTGGCCGCCGAACGCCAGGCCGATCAGCACGTTCAGCCAGCCCGACAGGGCGATCAGGCTGAAGCACAGGGCGTAGGGCACCTTGAGATCCAGCACCACGCCGGCGAACAGCACCGCGATGGTCTGGCCAGCCACCATCAGCCAGCGCTGGGCGATCAGGGTGCGGACCCTCAGACGGCCACGGCGCAGCCCCGGTCCCGCCCACGACCAGTCCTCGTCTTGCGCCGTCTCCGCGTCGGGCCTATCGAGCCCCGTCCGAGACGAGTCATGCGGCGCATTCCTGGAAGAAGCGTCTGCCATGTCGCACCATAGAGCCAGATTTTCCCGTCTGGCGAGAGCGAAAGGTTCAAGGCCATGCCGCGTCATCGCGTAATCGCCATTCTGGCCGGCCTGGTGGCCGTGCTCCTGGCCGGCGGCCTGATCTTCAAGGCGGGCATTTTCGATCCCGCCCCGCCACCGGCCGCGGTCGGCGGACCCTTCTCGCTGGTCGACCAGGACGGACGCCCGACCACCGAGGCGGCGCTGAAAGGCCAGTGGAACGCGGTGTTCTTCGGGTTCACCTACTGCCCGGACGTCTGCCCCGGCACCCTGCAGGCCCTGGCCGCCGCCAGCGACCAGCTGGGCCCCAAGGCCAAGGACCTGAAGATCGTCATGATCTCGATCGATCCGGGCCGCGACACCCCCGCCCAGATGAAGACCTACCTGTCGGGCGACTACCTGCCCAAAAATACCTTGGGCCTGACCGGCACGCCCGAACAGACGGCCGCCGCCGCCAAGGCCTATCGCGTCTACGCCAAGAAGGTCGGCGACGGCCCCGACTACAGCATGGACCACTCCACGGCGGTCTATCTGGTCGATCCCAAGGGTCGCTTCGACCGGGTGATCGCCTACAATCTGCCGCCCGAGGAGATTGCCCGGCAGATCAAGGACGCGATGGCGGGGCGGTAGCCGGGAGACGACCTCACAGCTCTACCGGAAGGCGGTACTTTCTGGCGCTGCGGCATGTTATGTTGCGCCGCAACATATTGGATCTTCCATGCTGTACGCCCTGCACGAGGCGAGTTTCTACGCCTCCACGCCCCTTCGCCTGGCGGCCCGCGCCGCCCGTGACTTCTGGGGCTCGCCCCTGAACCCGGCCGCCAGCAGCGATCTGGGCCGCCGCATGCACGCTGGCGCCGACCTGTTCTCGAACGTCACTCGCCGCTACGGCAAGCCGGCCTGGAACATCGACACCGTCAAGGTCGGCCAGGTCGACGTGCGGGTGCGCCCGACCGTGGTCTGGGAAAGCCCGTGGGCGCGGTTGATCCAGTTCGACCGCGACATGTCCGACATGCGCCGGGCCGGCAAGTTCTCGCTGGACCCCGCCGTGCTGATCGTCGCGCCCCTTTCAGGTCACTACGCGACCCTGTTGCGTGGTACGGTCGAGGCCTTCCTGCCCGACCACGCGGTGTTCATCGTCGACTGGGTCAACGCCCGCGAGGTCTCGGTGCTCGAGGGCCGCTTCGACTTCCACGACTATATCGACCACATCCGCCAGATGCTGGCCGTCATGGGCCCGCGCCCCAACGTCGTGGCCGTCTGCCAGCCTGGCCCGCCGGTCCTGGCCGCCGCCGCCCTGATGGCGGAGGACAACGACCCCTCGCGCCCGGCCAGCATGACCTTCATGGGCTCGCCGATCGACGCGCGCCTGTCGCCGACCGTGACCAATAACCTGGCCGAGGAAAAGCCCTTCGCCTGGTTCCAGAGCAACATGATCTACACCGTGCCCGCGCCCTATCCGGGCATGGGCCGGCGCGTCTATCCGGGCTTCGTGCAACTGGCCAGCTTCATGAGCATGAACGCCGAGAAGCACCAGGATGCCCACCGCCGCTACTTCCAGGATCTGGTGAAGGGCGACGGCGACAGCGCCGACAAGCACCTGGAATTCTACGACGAGTACCTGTCGGTGCTGGACCTGACCGAGGAATTCTACCTGCAGACCATCGACATCGTCTTCCAGCAGCATCTGCTGCCGAAGGGCGAGCTGACCCATCGTGGCCGACTGGTGAACCCCGAGGCGATCACCGACATCGGCCTGATGACGGTCGAGGGCGAGAACGACGACATCTCCGGCATCGGCCAGACCCAGGCCGCCCACGGCCTGTGCTCGAGCCTGCCCGAGGCCATGAAGGAGGACTACGTGCAGCCGGACGTCGGCCACTACGGGGTGTTCAACGGCCGCCGGTTCCGCGAGGAGATCTATCCGCGCGTCCGCGACTTCATCCGCAAGAACGACCCGAACTTCCAGAGCTGAGGCTCGCGGCTCAGCTGAACCCCGCCACGATCGCCGCGCCCAGCGCCAACAGCATGGCGCCGGCCAGCAGGAGGTTCAGCGCCAGGCCGGCCAGGAAGCCGCCGAGCCCGGGCCTGAGCCCGGCGCCGGCGGCGGCCAGGCAGAGGCTGACGATCAGCTGGGAGCGCCAAAGCGGGGCCTGCGGCTCCCAGATCGGACGGGACGGCCAGTCGATCCAATGCAAATAGACGTGCAATGCGCCGAGGGCGCAGGCCAGATACCAGACCGTCAACCGCCAGCGCCTGGCGCGCGCCCTGGCGCTATCGGGATCGATCGCCGCCATCCTCGTCTCCACGGCCTGGCATCGCGGGACGGATCATCGGGCATCCTGGGGCCTGGTCAAGGTCGCGCGTCTTGCGCGACGCACGGCAAGGGGCGATCTAGAGCACATGAATCTCTTCCGCCCGCAGCGCTATGCCGACGGTGACCGGTTGGACGTGCGCGGCTGCGCGGTGCGGCTGAAGGTCGACGGCCGGGCCCGGCGGATCTCGCTGCGGGTCGACCGCGCCAAGTCCGAGGTGGTGGCCCTGGCCCCCACCCCGCGTCGCCTGACCGAGGCCGTGGCCTTCGCCCACGAGAAGGCCGAATGGATCGCCGGCCAGCTGGCCGCCCTGCCCGGCCGCCAGGTCATCGCCCCCGGTGGAACCCTGCGCCTGCTGGGCCAGCCCTACCGCCTGGAGGTCGGCCCTGGCCGGCCCAGGATGACCGACGAGGCGCTGATCGCTCCCGACGACGCGGCCTGGAGCTTGCGGATTCTGCGACTGGCCAAGCGCGAGGCCCTGGCCAGCCTGACCGAACGCACCGCCCACCACGCCGCCGCCCTGGACCGTCCGACGCCGTCAGTGGCCATCGCCGACCCCAAGGCCCGCTGGGGCTCCTGCCGCCCGGCCCGCGCCGGCGCGCCGGCGGCGATCCGCTACAGTTGGCGGCTGGTGCTCGCGCCCTACGCGGTCGCCGACTATGTCGCGGCCCACGAATGCGCCCACCTCATCGAGGCCAACCATGGGCCAAGGTTCTGGGCGCTGTGCGAGCGGCTGGCTGGCGACCCGGCCCCGCACCGGGCCTGGCTGCGGGCCCACGCGGCCGAACTGCACGCCATCTCCGCCTGAGATGGCGCCGCCCCTTCCGGCGGGCGGAAGCGCGGGCGGCCGATCAGGCCAACAGGATATCGGGGGCCAGCGCCGCCAGGAAATCCTGGGCGTCGAAAAGCGCGCCCGGCGCGAAGACGCCGCCTCGCGCCGTCGGATCGTTCAGGATTCTCTCCACGGCCTCGACCACCAGGGGCGCGGTGACCGCATAGATGTCCTGCCCGCGGGCCGCCGCCCGACGCACCGTGCCGCCCTGGCGGACTTCGACCTCGACGCGGAACGTTTGCGCCGAGCGCCGGGACGCATCGGCCGGGACCGGCGGCGGCGTGGCGGCGTCGCGAAGATCGCGCAGCGGCGCGGTGTTCAAATAGCTGTGGAGCTCGGACACCTGGAGATGGCGGCCGATCAGGATTGTCTCGGTGAACGGCAACTCGATCATCTCTTGCGCGCCGAAGGATCCGGCGAACGACCAGACGGTGTTCGGGGCCGGATCGGCCAGCGGCCGCAGTTCCCCCTCGGAGAGCGTCAGCCGGCGGGCCGTGTTGCGCCGCCCCGTGACGCGCGTCCCCTCGGTCGGCTGCCAGCTGTCCAGGGCGATCCCGACACGGACCTCGTCGGCGCGGGTCCAGTCGCCCATCGCGGCCGTCGCCAGCAGGTCGCCCAGGCCGCCGTAGAAGCCCATGGCGGGAATGACGACGACGCCGGCCTCTTCCGCGGCCGCCGAATATCGCTCGAAGACCGCCTGGGCGCTGCCCTGCTCCGCCGTCACGTCGAGATAATGGATGCGCGCCCGCAGCGCCGCCGAGGCCAGGGGTTCGGCCGTGTCGAGGAACGGCCCGGCGCAGTTTATGACCGCGCCGGCCCCGTCGAGGGCGCGAGCCAGCGCGGCGGCGTCCTCGAGGTCGGCGACCTCTTGCCTGACGTCCGCCGGAAAGTCCGCCCCCGCCAGCTTCGCCGCGTCGCGCCCGATCGCGATGACCGCGAAACCGCGTCGCGACAGCTCCGCAACCACGAAGCGGCCCGTATGGCCGGACGCCCCGTAAACCGCGACCGTGGGCCGGACGCTCTCTGCCGTTGAAAGGCGATCGTTCATGACTTCCTCGCGCTACAGACCTGTCTGTTCGCATCAGATACAGACAGGTCTGTAGCGCGTCAAGCATGAGTCTGCTATTCTTCGTCCATGCAAGGAGAACAGCGGATGAGGACGGAGCAGGAGGCCGACCGGCCTGGTGAGGAACCAAGCCAGGTCGACGTACGCGAGCGGATTCTCGAGACCGCCTCCGACCTCTTCTACCGCCGGGGCGTGCGCGCGGTCGGCGTCGACACGGTCGTCGAGGCGGCCGGCGTCGCGAAGACCAGCCTCTATCGGTACTTCCGCACCAAGGACGACCTCATCGCCGCGTTCCTGCGGCGGGAGGACGAGGATTTCTGGGCGCACTGGGACGGCGTGGCGGCACGCCACGCGCAGGACGGCGAGGCCGAGCTCGAGGCGCACATGGCCTGGATCGGCGAGCGGGTCGGCCGGCCCCACTATCGCGGCTGCCCCCAATTGAACGTCGCCGCGGAGTTTCCGGAGGAAGATCACCCCGCCCGGGTGGTGGCCCGATCGCATAAGCAGCAGCTGCGCCGCCGCCTGCGGGGCATCGCCGAGCGGGCTCGGGTCGACCGGCCCGACGACCTCGCGGCCCAGTTGTCGGTGGTCATCAACGGGGCGTTCGTCAGCGCCGAGGTTCTGGCCGGCGACGACGCGACGTCGATCCTCCTCCAGATGACGCGCGCCCTGGTCGCGGCGGCTCGGAACGATCATCCGGGAGCGGCGCGGGGCGTTGTTGAAGCGGCGCGTCTCTGAACCCTCTCCCAGAGGGAGAGGGCGCAAGAAGGGGCCAACTTCGCGCGCTGTTTGCGCCTAACCGGCTGAAATCCCTCAACCCGCACCCCGCCTGTCCTCCCCTCCAAAACCCGCCGTATGCTTGATCTCACCTCGCCGCGGTGGAAAGGGCGCATGGCCAGCGACCGATGCGGCGGCGGGGGGCGATCGAGCGGGAAGCTCTGTCGGCGGTCCTTCGGGGCCAACCTTGCGTCTCTGGTGCTGGTCGAGCGTGGAACACAGATACGACGTGATGCGAGGGTCGGCGGAACAACAGGCGGGCGTTTAGCGCTCGCGGTCCGGGACCGGGNACCTTGCGTCTCTGGTGCTGGTCGAGCGTGGAACACAGATACGACGTGATGCGAGGGTCGGCGGAACAACAGGCGGGCGTTTAGCGCTCGCGGTCCGGGACCGGGTTTCGTTGACCTGGCCCGCCCGTCGGGGGCTTCAAGGCGGCGAGGCCCTAACAAAGGCTCAGCGCCGCAGGCTTCCGGAAAACGATGGCGCGGAGCGATCGGGCTTCGTCGAAACGGTTACTACTCACACACTCCGGACGGTGTCCGGCGCTCCGCGACCCTTTCCTCCGATCCGCTCACAGCCGATTTGGCGTGAGATCACACCCGCTTGCCCCCACCTGACCGCTTCGCGGTCTGTCAGCGGCGAGGGGGCGGAGCCGCGCGCACAGGGCTCTTCCCCCTATGGGGGAAGACGGCCGAAGGCCCGNGACCGCTTCGCGGTCTGTCAGCGGCGAGGGGGCGGAGCCGCGCGCACAGGGCTCTTCCCCCTATGGGGGAAGACGGCCGAAGGCCCGTAGGGGGCAAGGGCGTAAGCCGCCGCCTAGCCCCCGCGCGCCACGAACCAGCCGTTGCGGAAGCCCTGGTCGGCCTTGCCGTAGGTGAACGCCCCGCCGTCCGGGGTCGTGAACTTGCCGCCGGCGGCGGTCAGGATGGCGTGGCCGGCGGCGGTGTCCCACTCCATGGTCGGCCCGTGGCGCGGATAGATGTCGGCGGCGCCCTCGGCGATGCGCACCAGCTTGATCGAGCTGTCCATCGGAGCCCGCAGGTCGAAGCCGTATTCCGCCGCCAGCTCGGCCGCGCGCTCTTCCTTCATGGTGTGGCTGACCAGGGCCAGGGCCCGGCCTCGCGGCCACGGCCGGGCCCGGACCGCCGTCTCGGCGCCGCCGGGCGCTTCGCGCTTGAGCACGCCGGACGCGGTCGTGAACCACACCTCGCCGGTGGCGGGGGCGCAGATCGCGCCGGCCACCGGAGCGCCGTTGTCGATCAGGCCGATATTGACCGTGAAGTTGGGATCGCCGCGCACGAAGGCCTTGGTGCCGTCCACAGGATCGACCAGGAAGAACCGCGGGCCGATGGCGTCAGGCGTGCCAAACTCGCTGGCGTGCTCCTCGGAGATGGCCGGAATCTCGGGGAAGCGCTCGGCCAGCCGGGCCAGGATCAGCCGCTCGCCGGCCCGGTCGGCCTCGGTCACCGGGCTCTCGTCGGCCTTGCGGACCACGTCCAGCTCGGTGCGCCAGAACGGCAGGATGACCTGCGAGGCCGCCTCGACGATCGCCGCCAGGTCGCGGCCCATATCAGCCAGGTTCGGATTGCTCATTCAGGTCCCCCGGGGGTCGTCGCCGACGAAGACCAGGGTGACGCGCGTGGCGTCGACCGTCTGCTTGCCGGCGTCCTCGAAATTGACGGTCACGCGATGGCCGATCACCGATTGCACCTGGCCCAGGCCCCAGTCGGGCTGGTCGGGATGGCGCACGAGGACGCCGGGCTCGAGAAACGGATCCATGATCCGCCCCTGATAGGCGACCCGCCCGGCGCTCGCCAGCCCCGTTCGCCCCCACGCCGTTTGCCAAAGCGTCAAATCACGCCAAAGATCGCGCCATGACCGACGCCGACGCCCCCACCCCCGTTCTTTCCGCCCCCGAGCTGGACGTGAACGGCCCCGACTTCGCCGCCCTGGTGGCCGCGCGGCTCTGTCACGACTTCATCAGCCCGGCCAGCGCCATCGTCTCGGGCCTCGACCTGCTGGAGGACCCCAGCGCCCAGGACATGCGCGAAGACGCCATGAGCCTGATCTCGTCCAGCGCCCGCAAGTTGGCCGACCTCCTTCAATTCACGAGAGTCGCCTTCGGCGCCTCGGCGTCGGCCGAGAACTTCGATTCCCGCGAACTGGAAAAGCTGGCCCAGGGCGTGTTCGCCCACGTGCGCCCCACCATGGTCTGGGACATCTCCCCGTCGGTGATGAACAAGGCCAGCGCCCGCGCCATCCTCAACATCGCCCAGCTGGCCGCCAGCGCCCTGCCGGCCGGCGGAGTCGCGACGCTGAGGGCCGTGGTCGCCGATGGCCGGGTGGCCATCACCGCCGACTCGCTCGGACCGCGCGCCCGCCTCCGCCCCGAAGTGCTGGCCGGCCTGAAGGGCGAGGCGCTGAGCGAAGGCCTGGGCGGCCCCTGGGTGCAGGCGGCCTATCTGCACGCCCTGGTCCGCGCGGCCGGCGGCCAAACCGCCGTCTCCCTGGCCGACGACCACGTCAGCCTCGCCGCCTGGGTGCCGGCCTAAGATCCGCTGCGGCGATAAAGCGCGCGACCAGGCGCCGAACGTCACCGCTCCTTAACCCCCTGGCGGCAAGCTGGGGGTGTTGAAGTGGAGCGTGCCGTGAAGACCTGTCTCGTCGTCGACGACAGCCGGGTGATCCGCAAAGTCGCCCGGCGCGTCCTGGAGGATATTGGCTTCGAGATCGCCGAGGCCGCCGACGGTGTGGAAGCCCTGGCCTGGTGCCGGGCGGCCATGCCCGACGCCGTGCTCCTGGACTGGAACATGCCGGTGATGAACGGGATCGAGTTCCTGCGCCATCTGCGCCAGGAGCCGGGCGGCGAGGCGCCGATCGTGGTGTTCTGCACGGTCGAGAACGACATCGAGCACATCCGCCTGGCCCTCGACACCGGGGCCAACGAGTACATCATGAAGCCGTTCGACGGCGACATCATCGCGGCGAAATTCGCCGAGGCGGGCTTGCTGTGACCCCCGACGACATGGACCTGCTGGCCGCCCTGGCCCGCAACCGCGCCGGTCTGCGGATCGAGAGCGACAAGGCCTATCTGGTCGAGAGCCGGCTCAACCCCCTGGCCCGCCGCGAGGGCTTCGAGTCCATCGAGGCCATGGTCGCCGCCCTGCGCGCCAAACGCGACGACCGGCTGATCTGGGCCGTCGTCGAGGCCCTGACCCTTAACGAGACCGCGTTCTTCCGTGACCGCGAGGTGTTCGCCCATCTGCGCGACGAGTTGCTGCCGGCCCTATCGCGCCGTCATGACCGTCCGATCCGCATCTGGAGCGCCGCCTGCTCGACCGGCCAGGAGGTTTATTCCCTGGCCATGACCGCGTCCGAGGCGCGCGACATCGAGCCCGGCGCCCAGTTCGAGTTCTTCGGCTCCGACCTGTCGGAACGTTGCCTGGAGAAAGCCCAGAGCGGCCTCTACACCCAGTTCGAAGTGCAGCGCGGCTTGCCGATCCGCTCGCTGGTCAAGCATTTCGAGAACCAGGACGAGATGTGGGCGATCAGCCCGCGCATCCGCCAGGCCGTGCGCTGGCGGCGCATCAACCTGATGGCCGACCTGTCGCCGATGGGCAAGTTCGACGCCATCCTGCTGCGCAACGTCCTGCCGGGCCTGGACCCCGCCGTCCGTCCCCGGGTCGTCGAGAGCCTGGCCGCCCGCCTGGAAGACGACGGCGTGCTGCTGCTGGGGGCGGGCGAGAGCCTGGGCGAACTGACCGGCGCCGTGCGACCGCTGGCCGATCGCCTTGGCCTGTTCAGCCGCGACCCCAGCTTCCGCGCCGCAGCCTGATCCCTCCGAGACAAAAAAGCCCACCGGTCAAGACCGGCGGGCCTGATCTTGGCTTGGAACGCCAGGCTCGAAGAGAGCCTACTTGGCGTCCTGGGCGGTATCGGTGACGGCCTTGCCGGCCGACGAGACGTCCTTGCCGGCGCCTTCGACGGTGTTGCAGGCGGCGACGGCGAGACTGGCGGCGAGGGCGGCCAGGATGATGAGCTTACGCATGGGGTTTCTCCGTTGATCGCCCCGATGGGCGTCTGAAAGGGTTGCCCCATCAGAACGTGGGCGGCGCCCCCTAGGTTCCGGTCGCCACGGCCTCGGCCGGCGGGACCAGGGGCGTCGGGAACACCAGCCGCACCAGCAGACCGCCGGCCGGAGACTGTTCGAACAGCAGCTTGCCGCGCAACTGACGGGCGAAGGCGGTCATCAGGGTGCGCCCAACCCCCTCGACGGGTCCCTTGGGCGCGCCGGGACCGTCGTCGCCGATCGCCAACTCGGCTTCCTCGCCGCGCACGAAAAAGTCGACGGTCAACACCCCGCCCCGCTCGGCCAGGGCGTGCTTCTGGGCGTTGGTGATGGCTTCGACGGCGAACAGGGCCAGTGGGGCCAGGCGATCGGGGTCGATGACCAGCGGATCGGCATGGACCTCGGTGCGAACCGGTCCGCCGCCCATCGAGTCGCCCGCCAGCAGCAGGGCGGTCAGCTCCTCGAGGAACGGCCGCAGGTCCACCCGCTTGAGGTCGGGACCCTGATAGAGGGCTCGGTAGATCTGGGCCAGGGCGGTAATCCGCTGGCGGGTGTCGTTGAGGGCGGTGCGGGCGGCCGGATCGGTCAGGGCCCGCTGCTGCATGTTGAGCAGCGAGGAAATGATCTGCAGGTTGTTCTTCACCCGGTGATGGATCTCGCGCATCAGCGCGTCCTTCTCGCCCAGGCTGTCGCGCAAGGATGCGTCGCGGGCGACGATGGCGGCGGCCATGTCGTCGAGGGTGGCGGCCAGTTCGCGGATCTCCGGCGGCGCGCGCTCGGCCTGCAGCGGCCGCACGGTGAAGCGGCCCCGGGCATAGATGGCCGCGACCCGGCGCAGATAGACGATCCAGCGGATCACCGCCTGCTCGGTGGCGTAGAGCACCGCCGCCAGGGCCAGGATGAAGGCCAGCAGCGGCGCGAGCAGCCGAAGCATCGGGTTCAGCCACGCCCACGAGGCCAGGCCCGGGGCCTTGGCCGACAGGATGACGAACACCTCCTCGCCCACCAACGGGGCGGCGGAGAAATCGCGATGGCGCTGGTCCGCGTCGGGGCCCGACCACAGGGCCGACCCGCTCTTGGCCGCCCGCTCGCGCCAGGCCGTCGGCGGCGCGCCGAACGCCCGGATGTCGGTGGCGGCGAACACGCGGCCCTCGGAATCGGCCAGGGCGACCTCGGCGCCGCCGGGCAGGTAGCGGTTGGCGGTCTCGGGCTTGAGCGACGAGAGGGTCAGCACCGCGGCCATGGCGCCGTTGAACTTGCCGCTCCCGTCCTCGGCCCGGACGGCGGTCAGGACCGACGGCTCGATGGCGTAGGTCGCGCCGGGCACGCTGGCCACCACCATGTGCGAGCCGGCCGCCAGGTCCTGGAACCAGCTACGACCCGAGCGCACGGCGTCCGGCGGGGTTGTCGCGGCGGCGCAGGACACCCGTCCATAGGCGTCGAAACGGATCAGGTTGGCGTAGCCCGGCAGGCGACGTTTGACGGTGTCGAGACGCTGGGCGCACTGGAGGCCCACGGACCCCGGCCCGAGCGTCTGGAGAAGGACGCCGGCCGCCTCGATCCGGGCCCGGGCGATGGCCGCGCTTCGACCCGCCGCCAGCTCCAGGCTCTGACGACGCGAATCGGCCTCCGCCTTGAAGGCGAAGACCGATTGAAGGACACCGAGGATCAGGACGGGCAGAAGCGCGATGAACAGCGCGCCGGCCAACCGGACCCGAATGGATCCGGCCGCGCCGGCCCCTCGGCCCAGAAGAGACTTCACCGCAGGGTGCTCAGTCTCTCCGCGTCGGCCAGGATGGCGTACATGGCGTCGCCGGCGGCGGCGCCGTCGCGGTCATAGGCGCCGGCTTCGAGGATGGCCTGCAGGGCCCGCCGCGCTCGGCTGACCCGGCTCTTCACCGTCCCCACGGCGCAGCCGCAGATCTCGGCCGCCTCCTCGTAGGCGAAGCCGCCGGCGCCGACCAGGATCAGCGCTTCGCGCTGCTCCGGCGGCAGCATGGCCAGGCTCAGGCGAAGCTCGTCCAGGGCCACCGGGGCCTCGGGATCATCGACCGCCACCAGGGTGCGTTCGGCGGCTTCCTGATCGAGCTGGCTCTGGCGCCAGGACCGGCGCTTCTCGGAATAGAATTGGTTGCGCAGGATCATGAAGGTCCAGGCCTTCATGTTGGTGCCGAGCTGGAAGCTGGCGCGAGCGTCCCAGGCCTTCATCATGGCGTCCTGGGCCAGGTCGTCGGCGGCCGTCGGGTCGCCGGTCAGGGTTCGAGCGAAAGCGCGCAGATGTGGGATGAGCGTGACGAGTTCCTTCTTGAAGGCCACGTCACGGACCGGATCGAAGGGCGACCGGCCGACTTGCGCTTCCGTCATGCTCAGCGCTCTCCCGAAGGCGTTTCCGCCTTGCGCAGGATATCGAGGAATTCGTCCGGCACCGGTTCATTCACGACCTCGTCGAACATCTGACGAAGTTTGACGCCAATAGCCTGTTGACGGAGCCGAGCCTCATCGAGCGCGGCCGCCCCTTTGCGGTGATCTTCCATGGGTACGTGTTCGATCATGTCCTCGACGCCGATAAATCGCGACGTCCGCCCCCTTTGGCCGAATGTGTGTACGCCGGATGACAACGTTGAATTCCGCATGGGGTTCCACAAGCTTGGGCATAATGATGGCAAAAATGGCGCGCCTATGGAACCACTAGAGAAGCGCGCCATGGAACCGTCAGGCCCCGGCCGCGTTAATGCACCGACGGCGAACGGCGCAGCTTAATCGCGTCGCACGCTTTTTTTTCGAAACACTCAACGGGAGGGGTCATGAGTCTTCTTGCCCGGCTAGCGCCGCACTTGCCTTATGTTCGTCGCTACGCTCGCGCTCTGACCGGCGACCAGACGACCGGTGATCACTATGTGCGCGTCGCGCTCGAGGCCCTGGCGGCCGGCGAGCGGTCGCTGGACGTCAACCTGTCGCCGCGGGTCGCGCTGTACCGCGTCTTCCACGCCATCTGGCTGTCCTCGGGCGCCCAGCTCGAAGCGCGTCGCGATGACACCTCCAGCCTGGCGGACGACGCCTCGCAACGCCTGATGCGGATCGCCCCGCGCTCACGGCAGGCCTTCCTGCTGACGGCGCTCGAAGGCTTCACCCCGACCGAAGCCTCCCAGATCCTGGACTGCGACTTCACCGAGGTCGAACGCTTGATCTCCGAAGCCCAGAGCGAGATCGACGCCGAACTGGCCACCGACGTCCTGATCATCGAGGACGAACCGGTGATCGCCGCCGACATCGAGGCCCTGGTGCGGGAACTCGGTCACGACGTCATCGACATCGCCGCCACCCGCGGCGAGGCGGTAGAGGCAGTAAGCCGTCGCACGCCGGGCCTAGTCCTGGCCGACATCCAGCTGGCCGACGGCTCGTCGGGCATCGACGCGGTGAAAGACATCCTGGCGCGCCTGGACGTGCCGGTGATCTTCATCACCGCCTTCCCCGAGCGCCTGCTGACCGGCGAGCGGCCCGAACCCACCTTCCTGATCACCAAGCCCTTCCAGCCGGAAACGGTGAAGGCGGCGATCGGCCAGGCGCTGTTCTTCCACCCGCGCCGGACCAAGAAGGCGGCCTGACCTTAGCTGGACCGGAACGATCAAGGCCCCGGTGACGCACCGGGGCCTTTTTCATGCGCGCTGTGTCCGTCGCGCCGCCCGCGCAAAGGGGATCGACCGGCGAGCATCTAGTTCTGTTTCACCGGCGTCTGTTGCGTGGAATAGCGCTCGGCTTCCTGTGTGGTCTTCGCGCCGCTGTTGCGCTCGATGCTGGCCAGGTCGCCCGAACGCATGCTCCAGGCGCCGAACAGCGCGATGGCGGCCAGGACGGTCGAAATGATCAGCACCCAGAAGACATGCTTGCCCCAGCGCCCTTGGCGGGCGCGGGTGGCGTTCAGGGCAGGACCGTGATGTTCAAGATCGGCAGGCATGGAAAGCCTCCTTATCGCGCGGCGGAATAGACTCCCGAGCTTTGCGCCGCCGAACCGCTCGGAGCGGGGCTGTCGTTGAAATGCTGGAGAAGCCCCGCTGACGCCGCCACCGCGACGATCACCGCCAAGGCCGTCAGGCGACTGCGCACGGTCTTCTGTCGGCGCGTCAGCGCGCGTTGGAAGACCAATCCTCCATGTTCGGCTTGATAGGTGCGGACCACGACGTTGCTCCCCAGCTCTAAGGCCAACGGCCTTCGGGAAATCAACGTGTGGTTCAGGCCAGCGTTCCCTCCTGCAAGGCTTCGCGGCGCTTCGAAAAAATAATCGCGAAAAGGGCGAAAAAATAATCGCGGGGCGGGAACCGCCTTTTCAGATCGACGTTTCAGAACTGCGGAGGCGGCGACGCCCCCCCGACTTGAGGTTGACGAAAGTCAGCCTGCTGCCTCCGCACCCCCATTTTCAAAGCCTTTCGAGGCGGTCCTGAGGGTCCGCCTCTTTTCAATGGGCTTGGCTGCGAAGGCCGGCGGGGTCGCGCTAGCGCGACGGCGCGGCGAGGTCGAACTTGACGTCGGCGCGTCGCCGCAAGGGCCGCGCCTCGCCCGAACCAGTGATCGACCCCGTATCGCCGGCCGCCGCCACGTCGAACTCCACATCGCGGAAACCGACCTTGGCCAGAGCACCGGTCACCGCCGTCGCCCGCTTCTTGGAGAGCGCGAGATTGACGTCCGACGCGCCCACGGCGTCGGCCAGGCCCAGCACGCGGACCGAGTCCACCTTGCAGCCCTTGGTCAACGCCTCGGCGCTCTTGAGCACGGAACGCGCCTCGCTGGTGACCTCGGCGGAGTCGCGCTCGAAATAGATCTGCACGGCGAAATCCTCGCAGGCCGGGGCTGTCGTCACGATCTGGGACCGTGACTTGGGCCAGGGACTGCTGGCGCAGCCCGCAACCAGCCCCGCGGCCACGACAATACCGATCGCCGTCAGTTCGACTCTTCTCATCGCTTGCCCTCTTTGACGTCACGGCACGCAAAAGGCGGCCGACACAGGTCGACCGCCCTTTCTGGCGCTTCAGGCCGCGCCCGATTTAACGGGGGCTGCCGTCTTCCCAGTAGTAACGACCGCTACGCGAGTCATAGTAGTAATACCGTCCGGCCCGCTCGTCATAGTATTGACGGCGATTGACGTTGGTGGCGCCGCAGCCGCCGTCTTCACGGCAGCCCTTCACGGCGCCGACGGTGCCGCCAAGGGCCGCGCCAACGGCGGCGCCCGTCGTGGCGCTGCCGCCGCCGACATTGTTGCCGATCACCGCCCCGGCCAGGGCGCCCAGTGCGGCGCCGCCGGCGGCGTTGCGTTCGGTGTTTCCGGTCGCGGTGCAAGCAGTGGCCAGCACACCGACGCCCAGCAAGGCGATCAAGGTCTTGTTCATCGTGGCTCTCCGTTCGAGCTTGTCCCTGAAAGCAAACGACGGCGGCGCGCCAACGGTTCCGGGAACCCCCCGCCAAGCTCCGCCGTTTGCCAGTCTCGCCGTTCCCGCGCGTCGGCGCCTCAGGAGGTCTCGCATGCGCGTGGAAGTCGTCGTCAACATCGCCTCCGGTTCGGTGGGCAAGGACGCGCCGGCCCAGGCCGAGGCCATTCTCGCCGCCCACGGCGTCGAGGGGCGGGTGCACGCCCCCAGCGAGGGCGAGCTGAACGCCTGCCTGCGCGCCGCGATCGACTCGCGGCCGGACGCCGTCCTGGTCGTGGCCGGCGACGGCACCGCCCGCGCCGCCGCCGAGATGGCCGGCCCCGACGGCCCGATGATCGCGCCCCTGCCCGGCGGCACGATGAACATGCTGCCCCACGCCCTCTATGGCGTCGTCCCCTGGCCCGAGGCCATGGCCGCCTGCCTGGAGAATGGCCAGACACGGATGATCTCCGGCGGCGAGATCAACGGCCGGGTGTTCTTCGTCGCCGCCATCCTCGGCAGCCCGGCCCTGTGGGCCGAGGCCCGGGAGGCGGCGCGGGCCGGCCGCGCCGACCTGGCCCTGATGCGCGCCCGGCGCGCCCTGCGCCGGGCGTTCTCCGGCCGGCTTCGTTATGTCCTGGACGGTCGACCCAAGGGCAAGACCGAGGCGCTGAGCCTGATGTGCCCGCTGGTCTCGGCCGAGCTGGACGCCAACGAACAGGCCCTGGAAGCCGCGGCGCTCGACCCGTCCAGCGCCCTGGACATCTTCCGTCTGGGCGTCAGCACGGTGACCGGCAACTGGCGCGACGACCCGTCCGTCGTCGTCGGTCGCTGCCGCATCGGCAAGGTCTGGGCCGGCGGTCGAATTCCCGCCATCCTCGACGGGGAGCCGGTGCGCCTGGACGACACGGTCAGCATCCGCTTCCGTCCCAAGGCCTTCCGCGCGCTGGTCCCCGCCGTATGACCAAACCGTTCAAGCTGATCCAGGTTTCGGACATCCACTTCGGCGGCGAGCACAAGGCCGCCGTCGAAGCCGCCGTCGAGCGGATCCACGCCGAGCGACCGGACCTGGTGATCGCGGCCGGCGACCTGACCAAGGACGGCAAGACCGCCGAGTTCGACGCCGCCCAGGCCTGGCTCGACCGCCTGCCCCGACCGCGCCTGGTGACCCCGGGCAATCATGACATCCCCTTCGCCGGACCGCGTGAAATCCTGTGGCGGCTCGTCGCGCCCTGGCGTCGATACCAGAGCCGGTTTGGCCGCCGGAAGAGCCAGGACTGGGACGACCCGCGCGTCACCGTGGTGGCCCTGAACACGGCCCGCGCCTTCCAGCTTCGCCTCAACTGGTCGAAGGGCGCGGTGTCGCGTCAGCAGATCCGCGAGGTTTGCGCCGACCTGAAGGACGCGGCGCCCGGCGCCCTGAAGATCGTGGTCTGCCACCATCCGCTGATCGAGATGATCGGCGGACCGATGACCGCCAAGGTGCGCGGCGGCACGGCGGCGGCCCAGGCCTTCGCCCAGGCTGGGGCCGATCTGGTGCTGACCGGCCACATCCACGCGCCGTTCGTCCATCCCTACCCGTTCTCGGACGGCTGCACCCAGGCGGTGGGGTCGGGCACTCTGTCGGTGCGCGAGCGGGGCGTGCCGGCCGGCTTCAACCTGATCGAGGTCGACGACGTCGACATCCGCATCACGGCCCTGGCCTGGGAGCGGACCCGGTTCGTGACCTGGCGGACCTGGTCGGTTCCGAGGCGCTGTATTCCCAAGGACGGCCCAAACGAAAACGGCGCGACCGAGGTCGCGCCGTTGAAGGTTTAGCCGATCGAGATCCGTCAGGCCGGCTCGGGATAGGCCCAGGCCGCGCCCTGGCCCTTGGCCGCGGCGAACTGCGCGTCGGCCAGGGACCAGTTGGGCAGGACGTCGAACCAGGCTTCCAGGAAGCCCTTCCGGTTGTTCTGGTGGTCCAGATAATAGGCGTGCTCCCAGACGTCGCAGACCAGCAACGGGGTGACGCCCGGCTTGGTCAGGGTGTCGTCGGCGTCGTGGGTGGAGATCACGGTCAGCTTGCCGCCCTCGACGGCCAGCCAGACCCAGCCCGAACCGAAGTGGCCGATGCCCTCGGCGACGAACTTTTCCTTCAGGCCGGCCAGATCGCCGAACGCCTCGGCGATGGCGGCCGACAGCGCGGCGCCGGGGCCCTGCTTGGCGGGGCTCATGCAGTCCCAGAAGAACGCGTGGTTCCAGGCCTGGGCGGCGTTGTTGAACACCTTGCCCGGACCGGCCTCGCGAATCACCGCCTCCAGCGAGCGCTTGTCGCCTTCCGGCAGCAGGCCGTTCAGCGCGTTCACATAGGCCGCGTGATGCTTGTCATGATGGAAATGAAGCGTGTTGGCCGAGACGGTCGGCTCCAGGGCTTCATAGGCGTAGGGCAGGTCGGGGAGTTTGAACATGATCGCTCCAAAGCAAGACGCCCTCGGAAGATGGGAGGAGGGGCGCGGAAAACCAGTGGTGACAAGGGGCCGGGCGGCGACTTAGCGCTGTGGCGGCCTCTGGGAGTCCAGCAGCGCCTTGGCGACGATCGCCGCCAGGGCCGGATTGCGCAGAGCGATGATCCCGGCCGCCAGGCCGGCGCCGATCGTCAGGATCGGGCGGTCCTTGACCATCTCGATCGCCCGTTCGGCGAAGGCGAAGCCGTCCGGCGCGGCCGGATGCGACGGCTTCACCTCGGCCTTGCGGGCCGCCAGAAGCCCCGCGATCCCGACGACCACGGCGGCGACCGCCGCAACGACCGCGGCTCCGCCCGCCGCGCCCAGATGGGGCTGCAGCACGGCGAACAGCGCGAAGGCGGCGGCGAACACGCTCACAGCGGCGGCCGCGGCGATCGCCGCGGCCGCCGCCAGGGTCGTCAGGGTCTTTTCGAAGATCACTTGTCGCGGCCGCCACGGTTTCCGGCCAGCAGCAGGCCCAGCAGAACGCCGACGCCGAGGCCGGCCAGGGTGGCGGTGATCGGCCGCTCGCGAACGCGCTCGGCGACATAGCGCTGGGCTTCGTCGACCTGTTGGCCGGCGGTGTCGGTATAGGTGCGGGTCTGGGCGCGCAGGGTTTCGAGGCCCTGGGTGAGCGACTGCTCGATGCGCTTGGCGGCGTCGGCCAGGTTGACCTTGGCGGTGGCAGCGGCGTCGCTGAAATTGGCCTTGGCGGCCGAGGCCGCTTCGCCGAAGCTGCGTTCGGCGTGATCCAGGGCGGCGCCGGCGTTCGCGGAGGCCTTGCTGGCCTCCTTGAGGGCGGGGTTCAGGGCGTTGTCGGGCATGGGAATCTCCGGTTCGCGGCTCAAGCTTCTGGGGGCGGACAGCTGCGAAGCTGCGCCCGCTCAACGCGAAGCCAAGGCCACGAGTTCCATTGTAGCGCCAAGGTTGGAGCTTCACCACAGGGGATGATCGGCGCCTGGACTTTATCGATCTCGCGCGCCGCGCGAACCCGGTCTATGGTCCGTTCATGGACGATGCGGGCGGAACGCTGGCGGATGATCAGGAGGCGCGCCGGCTGCGCGCCCTCGCCGCCCTTCGCGCCCTGAACGGCGACCCGGCCGACCCGCGTTTCGACCGAATCGTCCGCCTCGCCTCGCGCCTGTTCAACGCTCCGAGGGCGGCCATTCGCCTGATCGGCGAGGACCGGATCTGGCTGAAGGCCAAGGTGGGTTTCGACCATGTCGAGGAACCCCGGCCGGCCGGGCTCGAGGCGCGCCTGCGCGATTGCGGCGTCGTCACCAACCTCGACCTCGCCGCCGATCCGGCCCCGGCGATCCGGCCGTTCGCCGCCGACACCCGTTTCTTCGCGTGCGCGCCGCTCAAGGACCCCGACGGCCAAATCATCGGCCTGCTGACGGTCGAGGACGACAAACCCCGCCCGGCGATCGATGGTGACCTGACACGGGCCCTGGCCGACCTGGCGGCCCTGGCCATGGAAGAGCTGCTGCACGACGCCGAAACCGCGCGAAACGCCGCCGAACGGTCGCTGGACAGCGAACGCATCGCCCTGGCCCTCGCCGCCGCCGAGCTGGGCGAATTCGAGTGGGACATGACGGCCCACCTGATGCGGATCAGTCCGCGCATGGCCAAGATCATGGACGCCCCGGCCGGCGACCACCCCGCCGCGACCAGCCAGACGCTCTATGACTTCATCCATCTCGACGACCGCGCCGAGACCCGCGCCAGCGTCGAGGCCCAACTGGCGGAGGGCGGACGCTACGAGGTCGAGTTCCGGCCCCTGTCGGCCAATCCCGACCGGACGGTGTGGATTCGCGCGGCCGGGGTCCTGGTGTTCGACGGCGACCGCAAGCCCATCCGGCATATCGGTGTGGTGCAAGACATCACCGCCCGCCGCGACGCCGACGACCAGCGCGAGAACCTGCTCACCGAACTGGACCACCGGATCAAGAACATCCTGGCCGCCGTGCAGGCGGTGGCCGGGCAGTCGGCCCGCAAGGCCTCGTCGCTGGACGGGTTCCTGAAGACCTTCGCCGCACGGCTGAAGTCGATGAGTTCGGCCCACGACCTGCTCAGCGCCGCCCGCTGGCGCGGCGCCACCCTGGCGCGGATCGCCGCCGCCGAGCTGGGCGGCCTGGCCCCCAACCAGACCCGCTGGGACGGGCCCGAACTGTTCCTGACGCCCCGCGCCGCCGCCGCCCTGTCGCTGGCCCTGCACGAACTGGCGGTCAACGCCGTGAAGTTCGGGTCGCTGTCGGCGGAGAGCGGCCGGGTCGAGGTGGTCTGGCGCGCGGCGCCCGACGGCGGCTTCAACCTCGAATGGCTCGAGACCGGCGGTCCGATGACCTCGCCTCCGGACAAGCGCGGCTTCGGCGCCACCCTGATCGAGGACGTGGTCGGCCGCGAACTGAAGGGCCGGGCGACGATCGAATACCGGCGCAGCGGCGTCACGGCGATGATCCACGCGGCGGCCGACGCCCTGGTCGACACGCCCGAACCCGAACCGGCCGCCCCGCAGAGCGAGCGCATCGTCGAGACCCTGGGCGGTGGCGTCGACACCTTCAAGGCCGGCGACATCGCCGGCCTGCGGGTGCTGATCGTCGAGGATTCGCTGCTGCTGGCCATGGAGCTGGAGGCGGGGCTGGAGGATTCCGGGGTCGAGGTGGTTGGCTGCGCGGCCGAACTGTCCGAGGCCCTGCAGATGCTGGAGCTGTCGTTCGACGCCGCGGTGCTGGACGCCGACCTCAACGGCCAGTCGGTGGCCCCGGTCGCCGAGGTGCTGCGCCGCGAAGGCCGGCCATTCGTGTTCGCCACCGGCTACGCCGACAAGGCCGCCCCCATGGGCTTCGACGCCCCGATCGTCCGCAAGCCCTACAACGTCCACCAGATCGCCCGGGCCCTGGCCTCGGTGACGGGACGGGGGTGAGGACGCCTTTTCCGCATCCATATGCCGATCCCCCTCCGGCCCTCCGGGCCACCTCCCCCAGAGGGGGAGGATCTAGATAGATGCTCCCCCTCTGGGGGAGCTGTCGCGGAGCGACTGAGGGGGCTTTCACCCACGATCTCTCGTCCTCACGCGGTTCACCCGCTGAGCTATCGGAAAGGGTCGCGGAGCGCCGGACACCGTCCGGAGAACTTTGAATAAATACCGTTTCGACGAAGCCCGATCGCTCCGCGCCATCGTTATCCGGAAGCGTGCGGCGCTGAGCCGTTGTTAGGGCCTCGCCGCCTTGAAGCCTCCGACGGGCGGGCCAGGGCAACGAAACCCGGTCCCGGACCGCGAGCGCTAAACGCCCGCCTGTTGTTCTGCCGACCCTCGCATCACGTCGTATCTGTGTTCCACGCTCGACCAGCACCAGAGACGCAAGGTTGATCCCAAGGGACCGCCGACAGAGCTTCCCGCTCGATCGCCCCCCGCCGCCGCATCGGTCGCTGGCCATGCGCCCTTTCCACCGCGACGAGGTGAGATCAGCATACGGGAGGTTTTGGAGGGGAGGACAGGCGGGGTGTTACTTCAAGGATTTCAGCTGGTTAGACGCAAACAGCGCGCGACCCTGACCAACCTCTTGTCCCTCCCCCTTGTGGGGAGGGGGGACCAGCGAAGCTGGTGGGTGGGGCGCCCGCCGCCCCGATGACTCATCAAACCCCACCCGACCTCCTTCGGAGGCCACCCTCCCCACAAGGGGGAGGGAGAAACATCTGGATCAGATCACCCCGCGCTCCCGCAACCCCGTGATCACCTCACCCGACAGCCCCGCCACCTCGCGCAACACCGCCTCGGTATGCTCCCCCAGGCCCGGGCCCGGCCAGCGCACCCCGCCCGGCGTGTCGGACAGGCGCGGGAAGGCGTTCTGCATCTTCACGGTCCCGAACACCGGATGGGCCACCTCGACGATCGACTCGCGGGCGATGAACTGCGGGTCCTTGAGCATGTCCGGCGCGCGATAGACCCGGCCGACGGCCAGACCGGCGTCTTCCAGCAGCGGCAGCAGGACTTCGATGTCGTGCTCGACGGTCCAGCCGCCGATCGTGGCGTCGAGCTGGACCTGGCTTTGTCCCCTTGCCGCGTGGTCGCGGTAGCGCGCGTCCTGGGCCAGTTCGGGCCGGCCCATCACCTCGCACAGGCGCTTGAACAGGGTGTCCTGGTTGGCGCCGATCAGGATCAGCTCGCCGCCCCGGGTCGGATAGACGTTGGACGGCGCGATGCCGGGCAGGATCGCGCCGGAGCGTTCGCGCACATAGCCCGACAGGTCGTATTCGGTGATCAGGTTCTCCATCACCGTCAGCACGCTCTCATAGATCGCCGCGTCGACCACCTGGCCCTTGCCGGTGCGGTGGCGGGCGTGGATCGCCATCATCACGCCGAGCGCGGCGTTGAGGCCGGCCAGGCTGTCGCCGATCGAGATTCCGGCCCGGGCCGGCGGCCGGTCGGGCTCGCCGGTGATGTGGCGCAGGCCGCCCATCGCCTCGCCGATCAGGGCGTAGCCGGCGCGGTGCGAATAGGGACCGGTCTGGCCAAAGCCCGAGACCCGCGCCATCACCAGGCCAGGATTGGTCGCGGCCAGGGCGTCATAGCCCATGCCCCATTTTTCGAGCGTGCCGGGACGGAAATTCTCGACCACCACGTCGGCCTTGGCGATCAGCGCGCGGGCGACGTCGCGGCCCTCGGGAGTGCGCAGGTCCAGGGTGACGGACTTCTTGTTGCGGCCGATCACCGGCCACCACGGCGAGTGGCCCTTGGGCTTGGTGCGGCCCCACTGGCGCATCGGATCGCCGGCCTTGGGGTCCTCCAGCTTGATCACCTCGGCGCCGAAATCGCCCAGCACCTGGCCGCAGAACGGGCCGGCGATCAGCGAGCCCATCTCGATCACCCGCAAGCCGTTCAGCGGCGTTTCGGCCATGGTCTTCTCCCCCGGACATCACGGAACCGATCACGGCCGCGTGAAGTTTTTATCATCACGTCGGCGCAGCGCGACGCCGGCTCCCGTTCCGTTTCTAGAAAACGCGCAGGGAGAAAGCCATGACCCGTCACCTTCTCATCGCGGGCGCCGCCTTCGCCGTCCTCGGCCTCGCCGCTTGCGGCCCGAAGACCGACGAGACCAAGGGCGCCGCCACCCCGGCCGAACAGGCCGCGACGCCGGACGCCAACCCGGCCGCCACCGTGCCGACCCCGGCGGACGAGACCAAGGCCGACGTCTTCGTCGCCAAGGCCGCCGCCAGCGACATGTTCGAGATCGACGCCGCCAAGCTGGCCGCCAAGCGCTCGACCAATCCCGACGTCAAGGCCTTCGCCGGCAAGATGGAAAAGGCCCACGCCAAGAGCACCGAGGCCCTGAAGGCCGCCATCGCCGCCTCCGGCGCGGCGCTGACCCCGCCGGCGATGTTGCCCGAGGACCTGCAGGGCAAGCTGGACGACCTGACCAAGGCCGACGCCAAGGACTTCGACAAGGCCTATGCCGACGGCCAGGTCGACGCTCACCAGGCGGCCCTGAACCTGATGCAGCGCTACGCCCAGGACGGCGACACCGCGGCCATCAAGGCCTTCGCCGCCGCCACGGCCCCGACCGTGCAGGAGCACCTGAACATGGCCGAGGGCCTGAAGAACGGCTTCGACACCGGCAAGGACGTGGCCAAGGCCGAGGAGAAGGTCGCCGACGCCAAGGCGAAGCTCGCCGAGGAAAAGGCCAAGGAGTAGCGCCGGCTACGGGATCGCGTAGGCGACCGTCGCCTTGGCGGCGGCCCGCTGGCGCGTTTCCGACCAGATCAGGATATCGGCCGTCGCGATGCGGCGGCCGAGCTTGAGCAGGCTGGCCTCCGCATGGAGGTCGCCCGGCTTGGCCCCGCGCAGGAAGTGGATGGTCAGGGAGGTGGTCACCGCCATCGCCACCTCGCCGATATGGGCCAGCACCAGGGCGTAGGCCGCCATGTCGGCCAGCGCCATCTGGGTGGGCCCCGAGATCAGACCGCCCGGCCGCAGGGCCCGGCTCGCGAAGGCCTGGCGCACCAGGATGCGCCCCGCCGCCACCTCGACCACCTTCGGCATCAGGTCGGCGTCGGCCTCCGGGAAGGCCCCCGACAGGAAGGCGTTCAGCGCCTCGGCGTTCAGCTTCGGTTCGTGCTGGTTCACCGGGCCTCGACCTTGATGACGTTGTCGTCGCCGTTGCGGTCGATGACGATGTTGTAGGGATCCACCCCCGCCGCCTTCGGCGCGACCTTGGTCACGAAGGTCAGGGTCTGGGTTCCCGAGCGGAGGGTCCGGCGCTCCAGGGCGACGACCTTGTCGGCCCCGAAACCCTTCTTGCCCGGCTCCAGCGAGAACAGGCCGACATCCATCGGCTCGCTCATCGGCGCTTCCTTCTCCTGGCCGCGACCCTGGGCGTAGAGCTTGCGGGCCTCGACCACCAGGGTCACGTCGTAACGGCCGTCGGGGCGCATGCGCGCCCGCGCCGACTGGGTCTTCAGGTCGTAGAGCGTGATCTTCTCGAACAGGTCGGTGATCAGCGCCTGCTTGTCGGCCGGGGCGTGGCGGCGCAGGGCGGCGACCAGCTGCAGGGTGGTGGGATAGGGCGGCCCCTTGAAGGCGTAGGCGGCCAGCATTTCGCGCAGGGCGGCGTTGACATTGTCCTCGCCGATCTCCTCGGCCAGCCGGTACATCACCAGCGAGCCCTTGTTGTAGTAGATGTAGGGCTGGTCCTCGACCTGGCGCAGCGGCAGTTCCTCGATAACCTCGCCGCCCCGGGCCCGCAGGTAGCGGTCCAGTTCGTACTTGAGGAACTTGCGGATCATCGGTTCGCCATAGGTCTTCTTCATCACCATCAAGGCCGAGTACTGGGCCAGGGTCTCGGTCAAGGCCGCGCCGCCCTGCTGGTCGGCGCCGATCAGCTGGTGGGCCCACCACTGGTGGGCGATCTCGTGGGCCCCGACATAGGTGACCATGTCGATCTTGGTCGGATCGTCGTACTTGGCGACGAAGCCCAGGTTCTCGGACCACGGGATGGTGTTGGCGAACGACTGGGCGAAGTCGCCGTAGCCTGGAAACTCCAGGTAGCGCAGCTGGCGGAACTGGTAGGGGCTGAAATTGGCCTGGTCGTAGTCCAGCGACCGCTTCATCGAGGCGAGCATTCGGTCGACGTTCCAGCCATGCGGCGGGTGGTAGTAGACCGACAGCTGCACGCCCTTGTAGGGCTCGGTCCTGACCGCGTAGCGGGCCGACTGGATTGAGAAGAAGTGCAGGATCGGCGCCTCGGTCATGAACCGCGCCGTGCGCCGGTCGCCGGCCTTGGTCACCGGTCCGCCGCTCTTGGCCGGCTCGAACCAGACCCTCTCCGACACCTTGTAGCCCGGCGCGATCGGGGTCTGGTCGGCGTCGGTGGTGACGGTGATGTCGGCGGTCACCCAGTCGCTGTCACGGCGCAGGCCGTTGAACTCACGCGAGGCGGCGTCGCCCAGCTTGGCCATCCGCAGCTGCGGCGGCAGGCCGTACTTGCGCCGCTTGGTGCGGTCGTTCAGGAGGCCCCTTCGGTCCATGCCCAGCGACGGGGCCAGTTGCTGGTCGTTGATGAAGGTCCCGTTGTCGACCATGCTGGTGTCGGGCCCGCTGTTGCGGAAGCCGAACTCGACCCGGGCGGTGCTGAACGACATCGAGCGCCGCTCGCCCGGCTGCATCGGGGTGTCGAAGGCGAAGATCCGATAGTTGAAGCGCTCGAAGGTGCGCTTGGGCCGGGCCCCCTGGATCGACAGGGCCAGCACCTTGAGGTCGCGGTCGAAGCGGACGTGGATCTCGCGCAGCGGTTTGCCGGTGCGGTTCTCGATCTCGTAGACGCCCTTGGTGTCGATGCGCGGCATGCGGGGGCGAATGTCGACGTCCAGCTTGACCGCCACGATCTTGGGCTGGGGCGTGGTCTCGAACGGCAGCAGGGCCTTCTCGTAGTCGGCCGTCCAGCGCTCGTTGCTCAAGGTCGTGCGGTATTGGTTCCAGACGTTGGTGTTCATGTAGATGAACACTCCGACGCCGACGAACACCACCAGGGCGGCGCCGGCCACCAGGCCCGAGCGGCCCATGAGGCGACGCGGCAGGGCCAGCAGCCGGGGCTTCAGCCGGGTCTCGGTCCCGCGTCGCCACAGCACGTGGCACAGCACCAGCAGCACCACCGCGAAGGCCGCCCAGTAGAGCCGGAACCACCAGGCCCCGATCCAGAACCGGCTCTGGCCGTTGAAGTCCGAGATCGGGGCCGGCGAGCTTTCGGGATAGAGATAGAGGTTGTGCTCGAGGCCATAGCTGGAGGCGACGATCGTGCCGATGATGTAGAGCACCATCAGGCCCCAGCCGACGAACTTGTGCGGCGACAGCACCTGCAGGAACACGGCCAGCACGGCCAGCAACAGGCAGTAGACCGCCTGGGGCAGCACCCACCAGAACAGGTAGTTCACCAGCTCGAGATGGGTGTAGCCCTTGACCAGCTGCACCGCGATGGCGACCACCACGCTGACCAGGAAGGTCGACAGCAGAACCAGGCCGATGGCCAGGGTCTTGGGAATGACGAAGGCCCAGTCCGGCAGCGGCGTGGCGTCGATCAGCTCGTGGGTCCGTCGCTCCTGCTCGCGCCAGACCAGTTCGCCGGCGTAGTAGGCGGCGATGATCATCGAGATGAACGGGAAGGTGCCGTTCAGGGCGTCGATCATCGCCCGGGTCACCGGATAGATCGCCCCGCCATAGAGGCTGTCGTCGGCGGCGCGCCAGAGGTTGGCGATCGACAGCACCGCGGCCAGGCCCAACAGCACCAGATAGGCCGGGCTGAGGAACACCTGCCGGGCGTCGAGCCGGGCGCGCGCCCAGAGCTGGGCCCAGCGCGCGGCCGGCGTGAAGCTGGGTGTGACGTGGACCGCTCCGGTCGGGCGGGGCGTATCGACGGCGCCCTTCTTGTCGCGCTTGACCAAGGCCGCGCCGTCGCCGCCGCGCAAGTCGTACAGCCAGTAGGCCGCGCCCGTGATCGCCAAGGCGACTCCGATCCACAGCACGCGGTTGGCGAGCAGCCAGCCGGCCAGGGGCGGCGTCAGGGTGTTGCGCTCGGTCGCCGTCCAGTAGCGCGTCGCCAGCCCAAAGGCGCCGGCCCCGAAGGGCTCCCAGAGGGCCGCGACCTTCTCCAGGCCCGGCTGGCGCAGCAGCACGCCGCCGAGGATCTGCAGCACCATGAAGGCGATGACGCCGACATAGGTCCACATCATCGACCGGGTCAGGGTGGTCAGGGAGAAGAACACCGCCGAGGTCAGCAACAGCGACGGCAGGGCGAGCCAGACATAGGCGAACAGGTAGTGGCCGAGAACGAAGGGGCCGATGGTGTCCGGATCGACCCAGGGCATCGCCGCCCCGATCGCCATGCCCGCGGGGACCGCCAGGAACGACAGGGCCGCGGCCGCGAAGGCGCCGACGAACCGGCCGTACAGGTAGTCGAACCTCGAAAGCCGGGTCGAGCGCAGGATGCCGCCAAATCCGGTCTCCTCGTCGCGCACCACGATGTTGGCGACGAAGGCCGCCGTGACGAACATGTAGATGACGGCGAAATTGACGTGGACGATCGAGATCACCTGCGCCGCGTTCTTGTGGACGTTGGCGGTCGAGCCGATCTGCACGTTGCTGGACGCCACGACGCCGAAGGCCAGCAGGAAGAAGATGATCGCCCCAACCCAGAACACCGGCTGGCGCGCCTGGTAGCGGAATTCGAAGGCGGCGACTTTTCCGAACATCCCCACGCGCCTAGGCCGCGCGCCGGGTGTTGGAGAGGGTGGAGAAATAGACGTCTTCCAGGCCGCCCTCCACCAGGCTGAAGCCGGCGCCCGGATCCTGGTCGGCCAGCACGTGGATCACGGTGCGGCCGCCCAGCAGGCGGGTGGAGATCACCTGATGCTGGGCCTTGGCCGCCTCGAGCTCGGCCTTGTCGATGACCTTCTTCCAGATGCGGCCGGAGAGCTGGGTGACCAGGGCGGCGGGGGAGCCTTCCTTGACGATGCGGCCGTCGCAGATGATCGCCATGGCCGGACAGAGATCGGACACGTCCTCGACGATGTGGGTCGACAGGATCACCACCACGTTCTCGCCGATCTCGGCCAGCAGGTTGAGGAAGCGGTTGCGCTCCTCGGGGTCGAGGCCGGCGGTGGGTTCGTCGACGATGATCAGGCGCGGGTCGCCGATCAGGGCCTGGGCGATGCCGAACCGCTGGCGCATGCCGCCCGAGAAGCCGGCGATGGCCTTCTTGCGCACGGTCCACAGATTGACCTGGTTGAGCAGGCTCTCGACGACGTCCTTGCGGTCCTTGGCGCCGGAAATCCCCTTCAGCACCGCCATGTGGTCGAGCATGTCGTAGGCGCTGACCCGCGGATAGACGCCGAAGTCCTGTGGCAGGTAGCCCAGGGTACGCCGCAGCAGGTCGGCCGACTTCAGCACGTCGATGTCGTCGAAGCGGATATGGCCCGAGGTCGGGGCCTGCAGGGTGGCGACGGTGCGCATCAGGGTCGACTTGCCCGCGCCGTTCGGACCGAGCAGGCCGTACATGCCGCGCGGGATCGTCAGGCTGACCTCATCGAGGGCTTTCACGCCATTGGCATAGACGTGGGTCAGGTTCTCGATGATCAGCATCGTCGGTCCGAGGCCCCCTTCGATTTCGGCGTGGCGGGTTTTCGCCACAATTGGTTACCCGTCATGACTCGTCGTCAGGTCTCGGGGCAAGTGAAAGAACGTTTAGGCGGTCGTCTTGCCCTTGATGTTGCAAGATCGTGGCCTTTTCACGCGGGAGACTTTTGACGGCGCGGGTTTGGGTCTAATCAGGCGGCATGACGCACTTCGCCTTCCCCCCGCCCGCCCCGTCGACGGTTCCGGTTGAGGGGGGCGACGTCGTCTTCCCGGTGCGCCGCATCCTCTGCGTCGGTCGCAACTACGCGGCCCACCGGCGCGAGATGGGCGGCGACGAGCGCGACCCGCCGTTCTTCTTCGCCAAGCCGGCCGACGCGATCGTGGCGCTGACGGCGCCCCAAGGCGAAAAGGGGGGCGAGGTCCCCTACCCGCCCGCCACCCACGACCTGCACCACGAGATCGAACTGGTGGTGGCCCTGAAGTCGGGCGGCGCCAACATCGCCGTCGAGGCGGCCATGGACTGCGTGTTCGGCTACGCGGTCGGCGTCGACCTGACCCGCCGCGACCTGCAGGCTGTCGCCAAGGCCAAGGGCCAGCCATGGGACGCCGCCAAGGGCTTCGACGCCAGCGCCCCGATCTCGGCCATCCGGCCGGCGGCGCGGGCCAAGCCGAACGGCGCCATCCGCCTATCGGTCAACGGCCAGGAACGCCAGGTCGGCCAGATCGCCAGCATGATCTGGACGATCCCCGAGATCATCGCCGAGGCCTCCAAGCTGTGGACCCTGGCGGCCGGCGACCTGATCTTCACCGGCACCCCCGAGGGCGTGGCCGCCATCGGGCGCGGCGACCGGGTCGAGGGCGTGGTCGAAGGCGTCGGCCAGCTCGACTTCACCATCGTCTGAGGCCGCCGCGATGAAGCTCACCCTGCACAGCACCTGGCGCGCCAGCGCGCCCTATCGGGTGCGGATCGGGCTCAATCTGAAGGGCCTAGCCTACGACTATGCGCCGATCGACCTGGTAGCCAGCCAGCACCATGAGCCCGCCTATGCCGCGCTCAACCCCCAGCGACTTTTGCCGACTCTTGAGGTCGACGGCCGGGTGCTGACCCAAAGCCTGGCGATCCTGGAATGGCTGGACGAGACCGTGCCCGCCCCGACCCTGCTGCCCGCCGACCCGTTCGACCGGGCCGTGGTGCGGGCCATGGCCGAGATCGTCGCCTGCGACATCCACCCGGTGAACAACCTGCGCATCCTGCGGGCCCTGGCCAAGCTGGGGGTCGACGAGCCGGCCCGCGACGCCTGGGTGCGGCGCTGGATCACCGACGGCTTCACGGCCCTGGAGCCGATGGTCGCCCGCCACGGCCGGGGCTTCGCCTTCGGCGACGCGCCGGGCCTGGCCGATTGCTGCCTGGTTCCACAGGTCTACAACGCCGAGCGGTTCAAGGTGGACCTGGCCCCGTTCCCGGCCTTGCGCGCCGCCGCCGCGCGGGCCGCCGACCATCCGGCCTTCGCCGCCGCCCACCCCGACCTCCAGCCGGATGCGATCCATGCTTGAAGACCTCAAGAGCAACAATCTGGCCTGGTCGCTGCGCAAGACCGAAGCCGATCCGCAGTTCTTCAAGCGCCTGGAAGGCCAGCAGAGCCCGGAATACCTGTGGATCGGCTGCAGCGACAGCCGGGTGCCCGCCAACGAGATCGTCGGCCTCGACCCCGGCGAACTGTTCGTCCACCGCAACGTCGCCAACCTGGCCCCGCCGCAGGACGCCAACTATCTCAGCGTGCTGCAGTTCGCGGTCGACGTGATCAAGGTCAAGCACGTGATGGTCGTGGGCCATTACGGCTGCGGCGGCGTGGCGGCGGCCATCGACGGCAAGCGGCGCGGCCTGGTCGACCACTGGCTGCACCCGATCCGCGAGGTCCACGCCGAGCACCGGCACGAGCTCGACGCCCTGCCCGACGAAAAGGCCCGCCTCAACCGCCTGTGCGAGCTGAACGTCATCCGCCAGGTCCGCAACGTCGCCTCCGACGTCTTCGTCCAGGACGCCTGGGCCCGGGGCCAGAGCCTGTCGGTGCACGGCTGGGTCTATTCGCTAGCCAACGGCCTGGTCACCGACCTCGAGGTCGGGATCTCCAGCCTGGAAGACTATGAGCGGGTGGCCAGCGGGCCGGCGTGAAGGGCTCACCGGCAGGGGAATGGGTTGAATGGGTCGCTGGGAAATAGCCTGTTCATCGGCGGCGGCAGGCATCGGGTCAGCGGACGCCTGAACAAGATAAGTGCGCGAGATCGCAGGCCATCTTCGGCGGCGACGAAGTCCGCCGCGCCGTCAGCCAGGGTCGTGGCGTAGGTCGCGCCTGAGGGAAGGCGGGGACAGTCCTTGTCAAGCAGCGCCAACAGCGTCCTCACCCCATCGACAATCTCATGTTCGCCCGCCACGCCGCTGTACTGGAGATAGGCGGTGGAGGCCGAGCAATCAGCTCCCTCTATCGCGGCCTGGACTATCCCGCCGCTGTCAATCACATCGACGCTCATCACCCCGTCGGCGGACCGCCAGCGCAGGTGAAGCTTCGTCCACTCTGTCGCGACATGCATGATCGGCGGCTCGCCTGGATCACGGGTGCGCACTTCCTCGACCATCTCGATCCGGCCGAAGGGCGTGCGGGTCTCGACCGTGCCGGCCTGGGCGGCTGCGGCGAACCAGGCGACGCAGGTCCCCAGGACGGCGGCGCGGACAAGGCGGCGCGGTCGGATTGAACTACACATGTAATCAACATGCCGAACTTGGTGCGTGACCGCAATGGCTGCGTTGCGTCAGCCGCCTTCCGACGCCTCGACCCGAAACACGCGACCCGTCGCCGGCTCGCGGATCAGGTCCACGCGGGCGCCGTCCCAGTGGTAGTCCAGGTGCCGTCCCTGGACGGCGTTCGAGGCCAGGTCCGGATAGAACAGACCCACGCACGTACCGCCGGCATGGCGGACGCTGGGATAGACGACCCCTTCCGAACCGGCGCTCTTCAGCCGGCCGCCCAGGGCCTGGCCAGCGCCATAGTCGTCGAGAGCCAGGACCGCATCGGCCGCCCCGTCGCGCAGGTCGTGCAGCGCGCCCCTCACATCCAGCACGATCTCGCGGAACTGCGAGGTCCAGCCCGGGGCCTGGGCGGTGGCGGCCATGAACAGAGCGTGGTGATGGATCGTTTCCGACAGCGCGACCTCGAAACTGTCGCCCACATAGAGCACGCCGTACGCCCCGGCGCTGAAGCGGCTGGGGCGATCGGGGCTGACATGGGTGAAGGGCGCCATCAGGTAGCTGGCCCCCGCCCCCGCTACCCAGCGGTCCTGCGGCAGCAGGTCGAGATTGCCGATGGTCTCCATCAGGCGCGGATTGGTCTTCTGTTCGGCGGCGATCAGCAGCGGCCAGTCGGCGGGGTCGGCGATGTCCTCGAACAGGTCGATCGGCGGCCAGGCGCTGCGGATGATCCGGACCGCCCCGCGCCAAGCGATGTCCGCCCGCGGGATCGCGGCAAGGTCGATCACCAGGCCCCGCGCTCCGCGTCGAGATAGCGGCGCACCCGCATCAGGTCGGTCAGGTCGCCGCCCAGCATCACCCGCAAGGCCGAACGGCCGCCGAACGCGGTGTTGGGCGCCTTGATCCAGGCATAGCCGCGTTGCGGCTCCTGGAAGATCAGCCGCAAGGCCTTGTGGACGCCCATCAGGTTGGACAGCCGCGCCTTGCCGTCGCGGTCGATGCGGCCGATCTCGCCCGCCTTCCAGCGCCGGTAGGAACGCACCGGCATGTCGAGCAGGGTCGCGGCCTCCTCGTCGGTGACGCCCCACAGGCGCAGCAAGTTGACCGTGGCGCGGAACATCGCGGCGGCTTCCGCGTCTGAAACCGGCTCGGCGATGAACGCTTTCGGCTGGGTGTCGATCAGGGTGGCGAGGGTCACGGCTGAACTCCTATATGGCCCAATATAGGATACTTACTGCCAAATGGCAATTCCAGACGGTCAGCCGTCGACGGCCGGCGCCTTGATCCGCACCCGCGCCGAGGCCGCGCGACCCTGGTCGTCCACCACCCGCAGGCGATAGAAGCCCGGCGCGGCGGGCTTCCAGATCACCTTGCCGCTGACCGGCTCGGCGGCCAGGCGCTGGCCGGCCACGTACCAGGTCAGGTTCTCGCCGCCCGCCGCCATCACCAGACCGCGCGCGCCAGGACCGACCGCGTCGACCTGCACGGTGGCGCCGTCCGGGGGGAAGATCAGGCGGGGGCCGTCGGAGGCCTGGTTCAGCCGTTGCAACGCGCCGGGCGCGGACTTCGGGGCTATGGGGCGCGGCGCGATGGCCGGGGCCCCGACCACGTCGGCGACGTCGAACAGCAGCGGCAGGGCGGCGTCGCGTCCGGTCAGGCCGCCGCGCGCGCCGCCGTCGGCCCGGCCGGTCCAGACGATGATCACATGGCCGCCGACCACCCCGGCCGCCACCGCGTCGCGGAAGCCGTAGGAGGTGCCGGTCTTGAAGGCCATGGCCGGCCCGCCCTTGGTCAGGGCCGACGGCGCGCGGCCGCGCGGGGCCGGGGCCTCGCGCAGGATGTCCAGCACCTGGGCCACGGCCTCGGGTCGGACGATACGGCTGCCGCCCGAGCGCTCGCGCGCCTTGGCCTCGGTCTCGGTGAAGGCCAGCGGCTTGGCCACGCCGCCGTCGCCCAGGGCGGCGTAGAGCACGGCCATGTCGCGCGGCGTGATCCCCGCCCCGCCCAGGGCCAAGGCGAGGCCGGAAGCCTTGATCGCCGTCTTCGGCCGCACCAGCCGCACCCCGGCGTTCTCCAGCCGGGCCGCGAACACGTCGGGGCCGACCTTTTCCAGGGTGGCGACGGCCGGGACGTTCAGTGAATAGGCCAGGGCCTCGCGGGCCGTGACCTTGTCGTGGAACACGTGGTCGAAGTTCTCGGGCTGGTAGTCGGCGAAGCGGGTGGCGGCGTCGTCGATCTGGGTGTCGGGGGCCAGTGTCCCATCGTCGAAGGCGAAGGCGTAGATGAACGGCTTGAGGGCCGAGCCCGGCGAGCGCACCGCGCGGGTCAGGTCGATCCAGCCGCCGGGCCGGTCTCGGCCGGCCGAGCCGACCAGGGCCCGCACCGCCCGGCCCTTGATCTCGACCACCAGGATGGCGGCGGTGACGTCCGGCCCCTGGGCGGCGGCGACAGCGGCGGCCATCGGCTCCAGCCGGGTCTGGAGGTCGGCGTCGAGGGTCGAGACCACGCTGGGCTGGTCGAGCGGGGCGGCGGCGGCCAGTTCGCCGGCCACGTGCCAGGCCAGGGTCGGGAACGGCCCGCGCTTGGGCAGGGGTTCGGCGTCGGCTTCGGCCGCGGCGGCTTCGGTCAGCACATGAGCTCGGACCATCTTGTCGAGCACCGCGCGGCGGGCGGCGCGGGCGGCCTCGGGGCGGCGGTCCGGGCGGCGCGCTTCGGGCGACTGCGGCAGGGCGATCAGCAGGGCCTGCTCGCCGTCGGTCAGGCTGGTCGGCTCGTGGCCGAAATAGGCCAGGCTGGCGGCGCGCACCCCCTCGAGGTTGCCGCCGTAGGGGGCCAGGGTCAGGTAGAGGGCCAGGGTCTCGCGCTTGGTCAGCCGCGACTCCAGCTGGGCGGCGCGGACCATCTCGACCAGCTTGGAGCCGAGATTGCGCGGCCGGGGCTCCAGCAGGCGGGCGGTCTGCATGGTCAGGGTCGAGGCCCCGGAGCTGACGCGGCCGTGGATCAGCGCCGAGCCGGTGGCCCGGACCAGGGCCAGAGGATCGACGCCGAGGTGGGCGTAGAACCGCGCGTCCTCGACAGCGATCAGCCGCTTCTGGAAGGTCTTGTCGGTGCGTTGGAGGTCCGCCCTCACCCGCCAGCGGCCGTCCTCGACCGGCAGGGCGCGCAGCCAGGCGCCCCGATGGTCGAGCACCACCGGCGAGGAACGCTTGGCCCGAGCCATGTCGGGCGGGAAGGCGGCGCTCAGCAGGAAGAGCGCGGCTTGCGCGGCGACGAAGGCGATCAGGGCGCGGGTGACGATCCGGATTCTCCCCTCCCCCTGGAGGGGGGAGGGGTCGGGGGTGGGGGTGGCCGCGGCGGTCGAGGTCACAACGGCCGCGCCTTATCCTGACGCGGTTTCACCCCCAACCCCGGCCCTTCCCCCATCAAGGGGGAAGGGAGAAGACGCGAAATCACTGCCCTGGCGCCACGTTGATCCGCCCCGCGTCCGACCGGGCGTTCAGGCTCGGTCGGTACATGTCCTTGGCGATCGTTCCGGGCAGGAAGAACTCGCCCGGCGTCACCGCCCGCGCCACATAGGCCATGGCGAAGGGCTTGTTGCCCTCCAGGTCCAGCGCGGCGATGTAGCGATCGTCGCGGCTTTCCTGGACGTCGGGATTGGTCAGGGTCCCGAGGAACTTGAACGGGCCGTTCTGGGCGTCGTCGGCCCCCAGCGTGGTCTCGATCTCGAAACCGGCCGGCAGGGCGTCGTCGACCACCAGGGCCATCGAGCGGGCCTGCCCCGAAGACCCCGAGACCAGCACGATCACCCGGTCGCCCTGCTGGATCGTCGCCGGATCGATCGCCCCGCCGCTCATCGAGAACAGCCGTTTGCTCACCGACAGCCCGTTGCTCTCGGCCCCCGGCGCCATGACCGGCGTGCCGCGCACGCTGACCGTCCGCCACAGGGCGCCCTTGCCCTGGTTGGTGAAGCGGGCGTCGGCCAGCTTGCCCACCGCCCAGCGCGGCGAGCCGCCGGCCGGGGGCAGACCGGTGACGCCCTGGGCGTCGATGGTCATCGGCCCGGCCGCCTTCAGTAGCTGGCTGGCCGCGAACAGCAGCGCCGCCTGCTCCTGGGTGTTGAGCGCGTCCGGATCCTTGACCACGTTCTCCAGCCGGCCCTGCAGCTGACGGGCCACGTCCATCTGGCCGGCCTGGGCGGCCAGGGCGGTAACCGCGGCGACGTCGCGCAGCGGGCTCTGGTACCAGTCGGCCTCGTCACGCCAGCCCAGCGACTTGACCGCCTGGCGCATGGCCGAGCGGGCCCGGGCCTGGTCGCCCATCAGGGCCAGGCCCGCCGCCACCTGGGCCTTGGCCAGGGGCTGGTCCTCGTCCTTCATCTGCACGTCGTGCCACCAGCGCAGCCGCGCCAGGTCGCCGCGCCCGGCCTTGGCCAGCACATAGAGGGCGTAGGCCGAAGCCCGGCGGCGCATGCGTTCGGTGGCCTTTTTCGAAGCCTCGGGGTTGCTGGTCCACCACTCCGGATATTCCAGGCGGTAGGACACCGAGCTCCAGCCGTCGGGACGGCTGATCTGGCGCATGGCGTTCAGCGCCTTGTCCATGGCCTCGTCCGGCACCGCCACGCCCTGGGCCTTGGCTTCCACCAGGAAGTCGGTGGCGTAGGCGCCCAGCCAGGCGTCGGCCTCGCCGTCTCCGACCCGCCAGAGCCCGAAGGCCCCGTCCAGCGTCTGGCGATCCAGCAGCTTGCCCACCGCCCCGGCCAGCACGGCCGGGGTGCGCTTCAGCTTGGGATCGCTGGAGACGCTCTGGGCGTAGAGCAGCGGATAGGCCGTCGAGACCAGTTGCTCGGTGCAGCCGTAGGGGTAGCGCTGCAGGGCCACCGCGATCGCCGCCGGGTCGAAGCCCTTGATCGGCGAATAGCTGACCTGCAGCGTGATGTCGCCGGCCGCCAGGCCCGACAGCAGCTGGGCGTTGGGCGTGTAGGTCGCCCCCGGCTGCTGCAGCTCGGTGGTGGTGCGCACCACGTCGCCCCAGCCCAGGCGGGTCTGGATCGGGTAGTCCTTGAACGTGTCGAAGCCGGGTCCCGTGACCTTGAAGCCGATCTTGCCGATGCCGGTGACATTGGGCGCCAGGAAGGGAATCTTCTCGGCGATCCGCTGGCCGAGGATCAATGTAATAACTTTTTTGAACGCCACGCCGATGCCGCCCGACGAATTGGCCTCGACGGTATAGGCCCCGGCCTTGCCCTCGACATTGTGCAACTCGAGCGTCGCCATCGGCTTGTCGCCGGGGGCCAGGAAGCGCGGCAGGTTGAGGTCGGCGACCACCGGCTGGCGCACGGTCAGGGCCTTGGAGCCCGAGCCGACGGCGTTGTCGGTCCAGGCCACGGCCATGATCCGCAGTTCGCCGTTGAAGTCGGCGGCCGGCAGCTTGACTGTCGCCTTGCCGTCCATCCCGGTCTCGACGATGCCGGACCACAGGGCCACGGTCTTGATCGGCGTCACCGTCAGCCCTTCGCCGCCCAGTTCGTCGGCGCCGAAGTTGACGTTGGCCGGCGCGCCCATGTTGGGGTCGAGCAGGCGGCCGTAGTCGTCACGATAGTTGAGGGTCAGGGCCCGCTTGCCGAAGTACCACTTGGCCGGGTCGGGGCTGTCCTGGCGCGTCAGGCGCAGGATGCCCTCGTCGACGGCGGCGATGGTGACCTTGGCCTTCTGGCCAAAGCCCAGGCCCTGGACCTTGATCGGGATTTCGACCGGAGCCTTGGAATCGAGCTTTTCCGGCGTGCCGATGTCGACCGTCAGCTTGCGGCCCTTGGGGTCGAGCGGCACGTAGATCAGGCCCAGGGCCCGCTTGGGCTTGGGCGAGCTGACCGGGTCGCGCGGCTGGATCACCGTGACCATCACATAGGCCCCGCCGCCCCAGGCGGCCGAGGTCTTCAGCTTCACCGTCGCGCCGTTCTCACCGACGCTGAGGGTCTTGAAGTCGATCAGCCGGTCGGTGGCCACCGCCACCTGGACCTGGCCGGCATAGGGCGACTTCAGGGTGATCTCCACCGTGTCGCCCTGCGCATAGGATTTGGTCCCGGCGCTGACCCGCACGAAGTCGGGCGCCTCGCCTTCCTTGGCGGGCGAGCCCCAGCCCGAGGAGAACTTGGTGACGGTCTTGGCGCCGTCCGGCCCCTCGACCACCAGGCGATAGTCGCCCCAGCCGAGGCGGCGATTGAAGCGCGCGGGCTGACCGGCGCCGATATTGACCGTGGCCTTGGCCACCACCGCGTCGCGGCTGGTGCGCCGCCACTGCCAGCGGCCGTCCTGCTGGAACCAGTCGTAGTTCCAGTTCTCGCTGATCAGGGTGTAGGTCGCGGTCGAGGCGACGCGGGCTCCGGCGGCGTTGACCGCGATCATCTCCAGGCTGACCGGCGGGTCGCCCTTGCCGGCGTCACCCTGCTCGACCTTGACGCCGTAATAGACGCTCTTGCCGCGCACCTTCAGTTCCAGCCCCTCGCGGACCGGACGGCCGCCGGGCTCGAACACCGAGGCGGTCACCGCCGCCACCAGCGGCTGGGCGGTGTCGGCGGCGTCGCCGGTCCCGAGGTTGAGGATGGCATGGCCGTCGCCGTCGGTGACGGTGGTGCCCAGTTCGATGAACTTCTCCTCGAAGGGCGACAGGTCGTCGCCCCATTCGTAGCCCTTGAACCGCGGGAAGGGATCGCTGTCGACGCGCAGCCGCGCCTCGCCCTGGGTCTGCAGGCCCGCGCCCGGCGCGCCGTAGAGGAAGCGAGCCGAGACGTCGATCTTGCGCTCCTGGCCGCCCGCGACCGGCACGGACTCCTGGCCCGTGGCGGTGACCGCCAGCCGTTGCGGGGCGAAGTCCTCGACGCTGAAGGTGAAGGAGCCGGCCTGGGCCTCGACGCCCTCCATCATCAGCACGGCGGTCCAGCGGCCGCGGGGCGCGCTGCGGGGCAAGCCGATGTCGGCCAGCACCGCGCCGGCGTCGGCGCGGCTGAACGGATAGCGCTTGAACTCGACGCCCGAGGGCCGCTTGACCAGGATGTAGCCCTTGCGGTCGTTGACCGCCTTGGCCAGCCGGTCGCGGACCATGGCGGTCAGGTGCACGGTCTCGCCGGGACGATAGATGCCGCGGTCGGCATAGAGGAAGCCGTCGATGTCGCTGGCCACGGCCCGACCGCCGTCCGACTCGGTGCGGCCGCCGACCCCCTGCTTGGACAGATCGACCGGCGAGCGGTCGAGGTCGAGCACCGCCAAGTCGCCTTCGTTTCCATAGGCCATGACCATCTTGGCGTGGGAGGCGCCCTCGCCGTCCAGCAGGGCGCGGGGGAAGCGCACCCGGCCGTCGGCGTCGCTCTTGGCCTGGGCCAGGTCCTCGCCGTCCTTGGCCACCAGGGTGACGCGCACCCCGGCCAGGGTCTTGGCGGTCTTCAGCGAGCGGACCACCAGGTCGAGGGATTCGCTGCCGTCATAGGCGATCAGCGCCATGTCGGTGAACATGATCCAGCGGCGGGCCTGGGCCGGGGTCGGCTCCTCATCGCCCTCGGTCTTGCGGCCGCCCGAAGCATCGCGCGCCTTGATCACATAGCCGCCGGGCTTCATCTCCTTGAGCACCGCGCCGAGCGGGAAGACCGTCGTCGCCTTCTGACCGGCCGCGCCCCCCGTCACGTCGATCACGCCCTTCCAGACCTGGCGGCCCTCGTCGTCGGGGCTGTCGTCGCCATAGTCGCTGGCATAGTCGCCCTCGCCGGTCGGGTCCGGCGCGCTGATCGACTTGCGCACCAGATTGCGGTCCGACACCCGCCAGACCTCGATGGCCAGCTTGGAGACGTTCATGGTCTCCAGCGCCACGCCGTCGGATTCCTCGCGCGGCAGGATCACCCCGTCGCCGGCGAAGCCGACATAGGGCGGCTTTTCGCCGAAGGTGAAGTCGACGTCGGCGTTGGCCCCCAAGGTCTCGCCGTTCTTGCCCGGCAAACCCTTGAGCAGGGTGACGCGGTGGTCGGTGAAGCCGACGCCGCCGACGCACAGCTCGTCGTCCTTGACCCGCACGGCCGGCTGGCGGCCGATGTCGGGCGACAGCAGCACATAGTCGGCATAGGGCTTGGACGGGTCGAGCGCCTTGCTCATCCGGATACAGGCCATCGGCGCGGCGCCGGTGCTGTCGATGCGGCTCTGCCAGACGGCGAAGCCTTCAGGCTTGGGAATACCGCGACGCGGCGCGCCGGCCGCCCGCGGCTTGCCGAACAGCGACCAGGCCTGGCCCTTCGGCGCCGTGGCCGTGACGGCCGACTTGCCGCCGAACCAACCGAGGTCGGAGACCTTGCTGGCCGCGAAACCGCCGCCGAAACCGACCAGCAGCGCGACCGCGCCCACCGCGACCAGCGGCGACTTCAGGCCGGACGGGATGCGGGCCTTGAAGCTCTCCCAGCGGGAAGTCTTGGGCTCGTGGCCACCTTCCGGCGGCGTCTCGTCCGTCGACATCCCAGCTCTCCCAACCTTAGCGTGTTGGGGGGACTTGAACCTAAGCCGGGCAAGGGGTCAACGGCGCTTCCCCCTCCCCCTGCGGACTTGGCTGGGGACAGGCGCATGCGCCTGTCCCCGACCGTGGCTAGGGGAGAAGGACTTCTATGCGTCGAACGCCACCTGGGCCGTGGAGAGGTCGTAGGTCGCCGAGACGATCTTCAGTCGGCCCTCGGCGACCTTTTCGGCCAGCACGCCGTCGGCGACCTTGAGCCGAGCGGCGGTGTCGCGGACGTTCTGGCGGATCGCCGCGTCCTGCAGGTCGGCCGGATGCTTGTCCTGGGCTTCCAGCACCGCCGGAATGATCGGCAGCACCATGCTGAGCAGCGAACCGCGCAGGTCGGCGTGCTTGGTGGCGACGTCGACCGCCGCCCCGACCGCGCCGCACTTGGTGTGGCCCAGCACAACGACCAGCGGCGCGCCCAGGTGCTCGACGGCGTAGACGATCGAGCCCAGGCCCTCCTGGCTGACGGTCGAGCCGGCCACGCGGACCACGAACAGCTCACCCAGATTACAGTCGAAGATCAGCTCCGGCGCCGTGCGGCTGTCGCTGCAACCGACGATGACCGCGAACGGCTTCTGACCGCCCGCCAGTTCGGCGATGCGGGCCGCGCCAGGCAGGGCGATGCTGGCGCCGCCGCGTGAGAACAGGGTGTTGCCGTGCTTGAGCCGGCCCAGCGCCTCGTCCGGACTGACCAACTGCGGCGGCGCGGCGTGCGCGTCGGCGGCGGCGTCCGCGTCGTGTTCGCCTTCCAGCGGCTTGACCTCGGCCAGCACCTTCTTGAGGGCGGCGCTGTCGCTGGCCTGGGTCTTCAGGGCGGCGCGGGTGCGGCGGCCCTTGCGGGTCAGGACCGACGGCTGGTCGCCCTCGGCCCAGGCCAACGCGGGCGCGGCGAGGCCGGACGCCAGGGCGCCCAGCAGAATGCGTCTCGAAACCATCTCATCCCCCGACAAGAACAGCGCCCCGACAAGGACAAGGGCTATGTCCGCACCACTCGTGGCAGGGGAAGGTTAACCACAGGGCAACGGCCGGGTCGCTTCAAAGCGGCAATTCGACACGTTTGACCACCGTGCGCAGGGCGATGGACGAACTGACCCGGACCACGCCGGGAATGCGGGTCAGTTCCTGGGCGTGGACCCGTTCCAGGTCGTCGACGTCGCGCACCACCAGCCGCAGCAGATAGTCCGAGCCGCCGGTCATCAGGTAGCACTCGGCCACCTCGCGGACGTGGGAGATCGCCTTCTCGAAGCCGCTGAGCGTCGCCTCGGCCTGAGACGACAGGGTGACGGTGACGAAGACGCTGAGCGGCAGGCCCACGGCGCGCTCGTCGATCACCGCCGCGTAGCGGCCGATCACCCCGGCTTCTTCCAGGGCCCGCACGCGACGAAGACAGGCGGATTCGGAAAGATTCACCGCCTCGGCCATTTCCACATAGCTGGACCGGCCCCGACGCTGGAGCAGCGTCAGCAGCTTGCGATCGAAGGCGTCGAGAAGGACCGCAGCTTTTTTCACCGTGAAGGCTCCGTGGCGCTGGATTCCTGCATACCACGGTTCCGGACACATGAAATGCCCCGGGAACCTGCAAGGTCCCGGGCGTAAACCAGCGTCAAACACCATTTGGAGGAGATGATCATGCGCGTTGGAGTGCCTTCCGAGATCAAGCCGGGCGAACACCGGGTCGGCCTGACCCCCACGGCGGTTCGCGAATATGTGGGTCACGGTCACTCGGTGCTGGTCCAGACCGGAGCCGGTCTCGGCGCCGGCTACAGCGACGACGTCTATGTGAAGGCCGGCGCGACCATCGCCCCGGACGCCGACGCGGTGTTCGCCGGCGCGGAACTGATCATCAAGGTCAAGGAACCGCAGAAGGTCGAGTGGGAGCGCCTGACGCCCCGCCACATCCTGTTCACCTATCTGCACCTGGCGCCCGATCCGGCCCAGACCGAGGGCCTGCTGGCGTCAGGCGCGGCGGCCATCGCCTACGAGACCGTCACCGACGCCAGGGGCGGCCTGCCGCTGCTGGCCCCGATGTCGGAAGTGGCCGGCCGCATCGCGGTGTTCAGCGCCGCCGAGACCCTGCTCAAGCACAATGGCGGCATGGGCCTGCTGCTCTGCGGCGTGCCCGGCGTGCCCCCGGCCCGCGTGGTGGTGCTGGGCGGCGGCGTGGTCGGCTCCAACGCCGCCCGCATGGCCGCCGGCCTCGGCGCCGAGGTGGTGGTGCTGGAACGCTCGATCCCGCGCATGCGCGAGCTGGACGACCTCTATCAGGGCCGGATCCTGACCCGCTATTCGACCCTGGCGGCGGTCGAGGACGAGATCCTCAAGGCCGACGTGATCATCGGCGCGGTGCTGACCGCCGGGGCCGCCGCGCCCAAGCTGGTGCGTCGCGAGCACCTCAAGCAGATGAAGCCGGGTTCGGTGCTGGTCGACGTGTCGATCGACCAGGGCGGCTGCTTCGAGACCAGCCACCCGACCACCCACGCCGATCCGACCTATACGGTCGACGGCGTTGTCCACTACTGCGTGGCCAACATGCCGGGCGCCGCGCCGCGCACCTCGTCCGAAGCCCTGGGCAACGCCACCCTGCCCTTCGGCCTGGCCCTGGCCGACCACGGCCTGGACGCGCTGAAGAGCAATGTCCACCTGGCGCGGGGCCTCAACGTCCTGAACGGCCAGCTGACCCACCCGGCGGTGGCCGAGGCGCTGGGCAAGGCGTCGGTGGATCCGTATGGGGCTTGGAAGTAGCGTTCTCTAAGTCCTCCCCCTCTGGGGGAGGTGTCGGCGAAGCCGACGGTGGGGGGAGTGTTCGGGATAGGCCGTGTACCGGATCGGCGATCCTAAAACTCCCCCCACCGGCCTTCGGCCGCCTCCCCCACAGGGGGAGGAATTACGCCGCGAACCGCCCGATATCCTGGTGGCTCTCCACCAGGTCCAGCACGTCGCCCATCGAGAACCCCGGATCGGCCTGGTACAGCGCGTCATAGACCGAGCGCGCGAAGGCCAGGTCGGCCGGGGTCTTGACCCGCCAGTCGAGGTGCGACCAGTCGCGGCGGGCCGTCAGGTGGGCCTGGCTGAAGCGGTCGGGGCGCTGGCGGATGGCGGCGGTCGGCGAGATCAGGGCTTGCGGGTCGCGGACCTCGGCGGCGGCGAGGCGCAGGGCGGCGGCGGTGATCACCTCGACCTCCAGCCCGGCCGGATAGGTACGCCGCACGCGGTTGGAGGTGTAGTCGGCGCCGCTGGTCTGGGCCAGCTGGACGGCCTCGTCGATCACCCCGGCGTCGACGAAGGGCGCGTCGCCCTTGATCCGCACCACGTGGCTGACCGGGCCGGCGGCCTCGGCGCAGCGGGCGATGCGGTCGAGGATGTCGCTGCCCGCGCCGCGATGCACGATATAGCCGCGCGACACCACCAGGCCGGCCAGGCCGTCGTCGGCGGCGTCGCTGCTGGTGGCGACGATGATCTTGGTCAGGCGCCGGGCGCCGCGCAGCCGCTCAAGCTGGCGCAGGATCATCGGTTCGCCTTGCAGGGTCGCCACGGCCTTGCCGGGGAGACGCTTGGAGCCCATGCGGGCCTGGACGACGGCGAGGATCATGGGCGTTGCTCCGGATGCCTTGTTCTAAGGCTGAGCTTCGATTCGCGGTTTGGTCAGGCGACCCAACGTCGCGGGTCCAGGGCCACCGGATCGTCGATGGCCATGTCGTCCCAGTCGAGATCGGGCGGCGGGCTGGAGGCGGCGGCGACCACGGCCGACAGTTCGGCGGCCGAGGTCACGCCCACGAGGACGGCGCTGGCCTCGACGCGCGACAGGGCGAAACCCAGCGCGGCCTGCAGCGGGTCGGAACGGCCCTCGGCGATCATCCGGCGCACCTTCGACAGGCGGCCCGAGGCCCCCTTCAGCTGGGCGGGGACGCGGTCGGGCGGCAGGAACAGCAGGCCGTTGAGGAAGATCGAGCGCAGCTGCACCTCGATCCCCAGGCCGGCGATGCGGGCCAAGGAGCCGTCGGCCAGCAGACGCTGGTCGAGCAGGGAGGCGGGGGCCTGCAGAATGTCGGGCTTGAAGCGGCGGGCGACGCCGACCGGGTCGTCGCTGGCGTGGGCCGCGACGCCGATCTTGGCGAACAGGCCTTCGTCGCGCAGCCGGGCCAGGCGGTCCCAGACCGCGGCGCCGTGCGGGCCGAACAGCTCGGAAGGCGAGGAAACGATGATCGCGTCGGCCCGCTCGAGGCCCAGGCGGCGCAACGAGGCGCGGGCCTCGGCCTCGACGAAGTCGGGACCACGGTCGGCGCGGGCCGCCGACAGGGTGACGCGGAACGGCACGGGACGCGGGATCAGGTCGCCGAGCACGGATTCGGCCCGGCCGTAGTTGCCCGAGACGTCCAGGACCGACAGATGGGCCCGGGCGGCGATGCCCAGGATGTCGCGCGCTTCGGTCTCGGGCGAGCGGGCGCGCGGCGACGCGCTCATGCCGTCCAGTCCGAACTGGGCGGCGGCAAGACCGAGTTTTGAAACGGTGAGCGACATGGAAATCCGTGCGGACTGAACACCAGTGAGCCGGAGGTTACGCGCCAAGGTTTGAAGAAGGCGTTTCTGGAAACTTGCCGAGGGGTTAACATCGACGGCGATGCAGCTCCTCGATCCCGCCGCCGCCATGGACCCCGACTGGCCCCTGCACGGCATGGCCGACGACATGCGCCCCGCCCTGGCCAAGGCCCTGGCGCGGGGTCCGGCGGCCCTGGCCACCATCGTCAGCCTGGGCGAGGGCGGACCGCGTCCGGTCGGCACGCAGATGGTGTTCGGCGAAGATTCGCGGGCGGGCTTCCTGTCCGGCGGCTGCATCGAGGCCGATGTCGAGGACCATGCCCGCGCCTGCCTGGCCGACGGCCAGCCCCGGCGGCTGGTCTATGGCGAGGGCAGCCCCTGGCCCGACATCCGCCTTCTGTGCGGCGCGCGGATCGAGATCCTGGTCGAGCGGCTGGACGCCGACGACCCAGCGGCGCGCGACCTTCTGACCCACGCCCGCGACCGAGTCGCGGCCACCTGGATCAGCGACGGCCGGCGGCGGGTCTGCGCGCCCGACCCCGGCGCGGCCTGGGCCGGCGCCTTTTCCCGCCGTTTCGATCCGGCCCCGCGCCTGGTGGTGCTGGGCGGCGACCCGACGGCCCTGGCCGTGGCCAGCCTGGGCGCCCAGTCGGGCTTCGAGACCACCCTGGTGCGCCCCAAGGGCCCCCTGGCCCCGCCGCCGCTGGCGGGCGTGACCTATCGCCGCGACGCCGTCGCCACCGCCCTGGCGGCCATCGGCCTGGACGCCTGGACGGCGGTGGCGATCTGCGGCCACGACCTGGAGATCGACCACGCGGCGCTGGCGGCCGCCCTGCCCTCGCCGGCCCCCTATGTCGGCTTGCTGGGCGCGCGGCGGCGGCTGGGCGAACGGCTGGACCGGTTGCGGGCGGCGGGATTGAGCGAACGCGACCTGGCCAAGCTGCGCGCCCCGATCGGCCTGGACCTGGGCGGCAAGGCGCCGTTCGAGGTGGCCGTGGCGGTGATCGGCGAGATCATGGCGACCCGGCATGGCCAGCCGGCGCTGGCGCGGCGGACACTGACCGCTGAAATCTAGTTGTCATCCCGGGCGTAGCGAAGCGAAGACCCGGGACCGACGCGTGAACTCAGCATTTCCGGCGGTCCCGGATCTGCGCGCTACGCGCTTGTCCGGGATGACAGCCGAGGGGCGCGAAGATTTACTCCGCCCGCCAGTCCCCGGACTTGCCGCCGGTCTTCTCGACCAGGCGCACGGTCTCGATGACCATGCCCTTCTCGGCGGCCTTGAGCATGTCGTAGATCGTCAGGCAGGCCACCGACACGGCGGTCAGGGCCTCCATCTCGACGCCGGTCTGGCCGGTGAGCTTGACCCGGGCCATCACCGCCAGCCCGCCCTCGGCCGGCTCGACCGAGACCTCGACCTTGGACAGGGCCAGCGGGTGGCACAGCGGGATGAGGTCGGCGGTCTTCTTGGCGGCCATCACCCCGGCGATCTCGGCCACGGCGCGGACGTCGCCCTTGCGGCCGGTTCCGGAGATGGCCAGGGCCAGGGTCTCGGGGGCCATCCGCACGAAGCCCACGGCGATCGCCTCCCGGGCCGTCGCCGGCTTCTCGGAGACGTCGACCATCCGGGCCCGACCCTGGTCGTCGATGTGGGTGAGGCGGGTCATTTCTCCAGCAGCCTCGGCATCAGCTCGACCATGTTGCAGGGCTTGTGGCGACTGTCCAACTGCTGGGAAATGACCTTGTCCCAGCCGTCGCGCACCGCGCCGTTGCTGCCCGGCAGGCAGAACACGAACACCCCGCCGATCAGCCCGGCCGTGGCCCGCGACTGCAGGGTCGAAAGACCCACCGACTGGTAGCTGACCATGTGGAACACCACCGAGAAACCGTCGATCTTCTTGTCGAACAGCGGCTCAAGCGCCTCGACCGTCACGTCGCGGCCGGTCAGGCCGGTGCCGCCGGTGGTGACGATGGCGTCGACCTGACCCGAGGCGATCCAGTCGCGCACCGTCTGGCGGATGCGCTCGACGTCGTCGCGGACCACCGCCCGGCCGGCCAGTTCATGGCCGGCCGCCTTGACCCGGTCGATCAGCACCTGGCCGGAGGTGTCGCTGTCCTCGTCGCGAGTGTCGGAAATCGTCAGGATCGCCACGCGCACGGGCGTGAACGGAAGGTCCGGCTTGATACCGCCGCCCGGGGTGAGACCGGCTGCCGACATCTGTTGTCTCCTAATCCCAGCGCTGCGCGTCGGTCCTATCCTGAGCCGTCGGTTCGATCCAGCGACCGCCGTCCGGGCCGTGCTCCTTCTTCCAGAAGGGGGCGCGGCTCTTGAGATAGTCCATCAGGAAGTCGCAGGCCTCGAAGGCGGCGCGGCGGTGGACCGCGGCGGTGGCCACGAAGACGATCGCCTCGCCCGGCGCGATGCGGCCGACGCGATGGACGATGGCGTAGTCCTGCAACCCGAAGCGGGTCTTGGCGTCGTCGGCGAAGGCGGCGATCGCCGTGTCGGTGAAGCCGGGATAGGCCTCCAGCTCCAGGGCCACGGCCGCGCCCTTCTCGGCCCGGGCCAGGCCGGCGAAGCTGGCCACCGCGCCGGTCTCGTCACGGCCGGCGCAGAAGGCGGTCAGCAGCGCGCCCGGCTCGAACGGCTCGGAAGTCAAAGCGATCTTGGAGGGGGTGGTCATCCGCCGCTCATCGGCGGCAGGAAGGCCACCTCGGACCCGGCGGCCAGCGGCGCCTCGCCGCGAACGATGGTCTTGTCGACCGCCACCTGCACGCCGGGACCGGCCAGGGCCTCGCCGAGCGCCGGATCGACGCCCGCCAACACACCGCGCAGCCCATTCAGCGATCCGGCCTCGACGGCCCGGTCGCGCCAGCCGGCGAGGTCCGCCAGCCGTCCGAACAGCAGCACCCGCGCCATGCTCAGCCGCCCTCCCTAACCACCGGTCGTCGACATGTGGCGGGCCACGGCCGGCCGGGCGGCGTCGATGTGGAAGTCGTGCCCCTCGGGCTTGGCGCCGATGGCCGCGAAGATCGCCTGGTCCAGCGCCGCGTCGTCGGCCCCGGCCCGGATCACCGCCCGCAGGTCGCTGGCGTCGTCGCGGCCCAGACAGGTGTGCAGGGTGCCGGTGCAGGTCAGCCGCACGCGATTGCAGGCCTCGCAGAAATTGTGGCTCAGCGGGGTGATCAGGCCCAGGCGCCCGCCGGTCTCCTCGACCCGCACATAGCGGGCCGGGCCGCCGGTGGCGTAGGTCAGGTCGGTCAGGGTCCAGAACGAGGCCAGGTCGCGGCGCACGTCCGCCAGCGACAGGTACTGGTCGGTGCGGTCTTCCTCGATCTCGCCCAGCGGCATGGTCTCGATCAGGGTCATGTCGGCGCCCAGGCCGTGCGCCCATTGGATCAGGGCCGGCAGCTCGGCGGCGTTGTCGCTCTTCAGAGCCACGGCGTTGATCTTGACCTGGATGCCGGCCGCCAGGGCCGCGTCGATCCCGGCCAGCACCTTCGAAAGATCGCCGCCGCGGGTCAGCTTGCGGAACAGCTCGGGCTTGAGGGTGTCGAGCGAGACGTTGATCCGCTTGACGCCCAGCCGCGCCAGGTCGCCCGCGTGCTGGGCCAGCTGGGTGCCGTTGGTGGTCAGGGTCAGTTCGTCCAGGGCGCCGCTGCGCAGATGGCGCGACAGGTTCTCGACCAGGGTCATGATCCCCTTGCGCACCAGGGGCTCGCCGCCGGTTAGTCGCAGCTTGCGAACGCCCAACTCGACGAAGGCCGAGGCCAGACGGTCCAGCTCCTCCAGCGACAGCACTTCCGCCTTGGGCAGGAAGGTCATGTGCTCGGCCATGCAATAGGTGCAGCGCAGGTCGCAGCGGTCGGTGACCGAGACGCGCAGATAGGTCACCGCGCGCCCAAAGCCGTCGATCAGACGGACGGGCGGGCGCGACGAACGAGAGACCGCTTGCGCGGGGCTGGCGTCATAAGGCGTCATGGCCCCCCTAAGATAGGCGCGGGACGGCATGGCGGGAAGTGAAAGCACGCGACTGGAGGCCATCGTCCTGGCGGCCGGGGCCGGACGGCGGTTTGGAGGGCGCAAGCTGACCGCGATTTTCGCGGGCCGGCCGCTGGTCGCCGGCGCCCTGGACGCCGCCTTCGCCGCCCCGGCGCGCGGCGTGATCCTGGCCACGGACGGTGATCCGGACTTGGCGGCGCTCGCTCGGGACCATGCGCGCGGCCTCGGGCGCGAGGATGACCTGACGATCGTCGTGGTCACCGAGGCGGCCGAGGGCATGGGCGCGTCGCTGCGGACGGCGGCCCTGGCCCTGCCCGCCGACGCCGACGGGGCCTTCGTCTTCCTCGGCGACATGCCGTGCATCCCGCCGGAGGTTCCGCGCGCCCTGGCCCGGGCGCTGCGGGAGGGCTCCGACCTGGCCGCGCCCCGGGTCGGCGACCGGCGCGGCCATCCGGTGCTGTTCGGACGGGCGCATTTCGAGGCCTTGCGGGCCTTGTCCGGCGACGCCGGCGCGCAGCGGGTGCTGGCCGAGGCCGGCGCCCGGCTGAAGCTGGTCGACACCACCGACCTCGGCGTGCTGTTCGACGTCGATCGGCCCGAGGACCTGGCTTGACCCCTCAGGGTCGGTCCTGGGACGCCGCCGCGCGCCGGCGCTCACGCCAGCCGGCCCAGGTTCCGAAGACCAGGCACAGCAGGATGCCGTAGCTCCAGATCGCCATGCTGACCTTGAAGGTGTCGATGGTCACCCGCAGGTCGATCGTCGTGGCCACGTGCGAGGCGACGATGATCGCCATGAAGGCCGAGGCGACGACGGTCCACAAGCGTCGGGATCGGATCGAGATCCAGACGAAATAGACCAGGGTCGCCGCGTCGAGCGCCAGCATCGCCAGATCGGTCTTGTAAGCGTTGTTGCTGTCGAGCAGTTGCGACCCCAGCCAGGCGACGAGAACCGCCACGCCGATCCGACGGGCGCTGTAGTCGCCGAACTTGACCGCCGCGCCGGCGACCGCGACCGCGACGCCCAGGGAGATGAGGGTGTGAAGTTGCACAGGTGGTGACGCTCGACTGGAATTCGAGCGCCACCATGCCGCAAGCATAACTGTTCGAGAAGCAACCTAGAGCATTCCCGAGCGAAGCGGATACGGTTGGCGTGAAGAAAAAACGTTGGAACAAGAAACAAGAGCTTCCGATCCGGAAGCTCCTGGCGGTCAGTGCCGGGTTCGGCGGCCTTCCCACAGGATCGACTTCACTTCTTCGATGATGTTCAGGGCGCCGTCGGCGTCACCGGCCTGCTCCAGGGCGACGAGCTGCGGCATCAGCACCGACAGGATCCGGCGCTGCACCGGCCCGAGGATCCGCAGGTGGCGCCGGAACTCGTTCAGCTCGTCGTGCATGGCGTCATGCGGGGCGGTCTGGGTGGTGCTCATGCGGCGCGCCCTCCCGACACGGCGTGCAGGCCCGACGTCCGGGGCTGATCGCCCGTCTTGTCGGTGTCGCCCATCGCCAGAGCGCCGCAACCCATCTGAGCGCGCACGGTGAAAAGGGCGCCATGCGCCTCGATGATGGTCCGGCGGGCCGAAACGATGTGGCTCAGGGTCTCGCCGAGGTTGGCGACGGCGTCCTGGCCGAGCACGGCCGACAGCTTGGCTTCCAGACGCAACGAGGGCAGCAGGCCCATCAATTCGGCGGTCTCGCGCAGGGCGGCGTCGATCGCGGCTTCGGCGCGCTTCAGCTTCTCGGCGCCAGCGCGGGCGGCTTCGGTACGTTTCATGGCATGACTCTCCCGGTCGCACGGGTCCCCCCCGCACGTTCAAGTCGATGAATTGTTCAGTGGAAGATCGGCGTCAGTGCGCCGGAGGCGGGCTCCAGCCCTCGCGGAACCGCTGAAGGGCGAAGAGGAATTCATGGGCGCCCATCGTCACCATCCCGAGCAGGACACCGCCCAGCGCGGCCACGGCGAGGATCAAGCCCAGCCATTGCATGGGAGTCAGGTCATCGCGCCAACCCCTTCCATGTTCCGCAGGGGCGAGTCGTCGGCCAGGAAGGCCGTGGCCGCCAAGACCCGGAGAAGCAGCTTGCTGGGCGGATCGCCCGCCGCCTGAGCCTTGCGCAACGCCGACACCGTCTCCGGCACCAGGCGGCCGCGCTCGGGCGTCCCGGCCATCAGGGTCAGGCCCTCTTCCAGCGATTGCCAACTCGCTATGAAGAAGGCTGGCGGCTGTGTCGGCGTGGAAGGTTTCGTCATGGCTGCTCTCGCTGTTGGAGCGAGAGAAGACCCGGGGGGCGGCCGTGGCTAGCTCGGCTGATTGCTTACGGTAGTCATTACCGGGGTCGGTTTCCCAGGCGATGAAGGCCAGGGCCGCGTCGCGACGGCCCAGGCCGCCCACGCGACGCCGTGCGCTGAGCACGTGCATCTCGACCGTCTTGGGCGACAACTGCAGCAGGCGGGCGATTTCCTTGCCCTGCCGGTGCTGGGCGATCAGGCGCAGAATCTCCCGCTCACGCGGGGTCAGCCTTTCGAAACCGTGGTTGTCGCCGGAGTCCACCATGACGCTAAAATGGGTCTCTGCTCGCGTTCCGTCCAGCTACAGTTGCACGACCACGCCCAACAAGGGCGCGATCCATCAAAAAGAACGCCCGGATCGGCCCCAAGGCGCCGTCAGGCCTGGGACCGGACGAACGGCAACCGCGTGGTCGGGGTCTTCGAGATCGCCAACAGGGCGTTGGCCACGGCCGGCCCGATCACCGGCGTGCCCGGCTCGCCCACCCCGCTGGGCGCGGCGCCCGACGGCACGATGTGGGTCTCGACGGTCGGCGCCTCGTTGATCCGCAACACGCGGTAGGTGTCGAAATTGCTCTGGTCGACCGCGCCGCCCGTCAGGGTGACCTCGCCGTAGAGCGCCGCCGACAGGCCGTAGCAGGTTCCGCCCTCCATCTGGGCGGCGACCTGGTCGGGCGACACCGCGACGCCGCAGTCGATGGCGGTGACCACCCGGCCGACCCGCGGCTGACCGTCGACCAGCTTGACCTCGGCGACCTGGGCGACCACCGAGCCGAAGCTCTCGTGCACCGCCACGCCGCGCGTCCAGCCGGCGGCCGGGGCCGGCCCGGCCTTCTCGACCGCCAGGTTCAGCGCCGCCAGGTGCCGGTTGGCCCCGGCCTTGGCGTAGAGGGCGCGGCGGTAGTCAACCGGATCCTTGCCGGCCTTGCCGGCCAGCTGGTCGATGGTGTGCTCCATCACGAAGGCGGTGTGGGTCGCGCCCACCGAGCGCCACCACAGCACCGGCACGCCGGCCTCGGGCAGGGCCAGCTGGGCGTCGACGATCGGCGTGGCCTTCAGATAGGGCGAACCGGCCGTGCCCTCGATCGCCGTCTGGTCGGGACCCTTGGCCGGCATCGGCGAGCCCTTCATGATCGACTGGGTGACGATCCGATGGCGCCAGGTGGCCGGATAGCCGTCCTTGTCGAGGGTGACGCGCACCGCGTGGTGGACGATCGGCCGGAAATAGCCGGCCCGCATGTCGTCCTCGCGAGTCCAGATCAGCTTCACCGGCCGATTGCCGCCCACCTTCTTGGCGATGTGCACGCATTCGGCCACGTAGTCGGACTGGAAGTTGGCCCGCCTGCCGAACGAGCCGCCGGCGAACAGGGTCTCGATCTCGACCGAGCCCGGCAGGGTCCCGACGATCTTGGCGGCGGCCATCTGGTCCAGGGTCTGGCCCTGCGAGCCGTGGGTCAACTTGACCTTGTTGCCGTCGACCTGGGCCACGCAATTCATCGGCTCCATGGTCGCGTGGGCCAGGTAGGGGAAGTCGTAAGTGGTCTCGAAGGCGTCCTTTCCTCCGGCCGCCGCCGCGGCGTCGCCCTTGGAATCGAAGGCTTCCCACTTCAGGTCGGACGGACCCTTGCCGGCGGCGATGTCGCGCCACTGGCCGGCGATCGTCGCCGAGTCGCGAGTCTCGGCCTTGCCCAGGTCCCACTCGACCTTCAGCGCCTCGCGGCCCATGCGGGCGGCGTAGGTGCTGTCGGCGACCACCGCGATCCCGGTCGGGATCTGGTAGACGTCGACCACCCCGGCCACCTTCTTGGCGTCGTCGCCGTTGAAGCTCTTGACCACGCCGCCGAAGCGCGGGGCGTGGGCGACCACCGCCACCAGCATGTTGGGCAGCTGGACGTCCTGGGTGTAGCGGGCGGTGCCGTCGCTCTTGGCCTGGCTGTCCTTGCGGCGCACCCGGTCGGTGCCGATCAGGGTGAAGGTCTTGGGGTCCTTCAGGGACGGGCTTTCGGGCGGCGCGACCTTGGCGGCGTCGGCGATCAGTTGGCCGAAGCCGGCGCTCTTGCCGCTCCCGTGGCTGACGACGCTGTCCTTGACGGTAATTTCACTGGCCGGGACGTTCCACTGGGTGGCCGCGGCCTGCACGAACATCGCCCGCGCCCCGGCCCCGGCCTTGCGCAGCTGGTCCCACGAGTTGGAGATCGCCGACGAGCCGCCGGTCAGTTGCACCCCCATGCCGGTGTTGCCGTAGAGCTTGGCGTTGGCCGGGGCGTGCACGACCTTCACGCGGTTCCAGTCGGCGTCCAGTTCCTCGGCGACGATGGCCGCCAGGCCCGCATGGTTGCCCTGGCCAAATTCGATGTGCTTGGACAGCACGGTCACCGCGCCGTCGGGATCGAAGCGGATGAACGGTCCGAAGGCCCCGACTTCGACCTTGGAGCCGGCGCTCATCAGGTCGGCGGGCGAGCAGCCGACCACCAGGGCGCCGCCGACCAGGGCCGCGCCGACCACCATCAGTTCCCGGCGGCTGACGCCATCTTGCGGCGCGAGCTTGTTGAAGGGCGCGTTCATTGGCCTGCTCCCCGACCGGTGGATCCCGAAGCGGCGGCGATGTCGTCGTCGATGTCGTTCAAGGCCACCGGCTTGGTGACGACCGGCGTGGCGGCCACCGGGGCCGCGGCCATGCCGGCGGCGTCCTTGATGGCGGCGCGGATGCGCTGGTAGGTGCCGCAGCGACAGATGTTGCCGCTCATGGCGTTGTCGATGTCCTCGTCGCTGGGCGCCTTGTTCTGCGCCAGCAGGGCGGCGGCCGACATGATCTGGCCCGACTGGCAGTAGCCGCACTGGGGCACGTCGTGCTTGACCCAGGCCTGTTGCAGCGGGTGGGCCCCGCCCAGGCTCTCGATGGTGGTGATCTTGGCGCCCGCCAGGGCGGCGATCGGCGTCACGCAGGAGCGCACCGGGTCGCCGTTGACGTGGACGGTGCAGGCCCCGCACTGGGCCAGGCCGCAGCCGAACTTGGTGCCCGTCAGGCCCAGCTCGTCGCGCAGCACCCACAGCAGGGGGGTTTCAGGGTCGGCCTTGACGCTGATGGTCTTGCCGTTGACGTCCAGGGTCGCCGCCATGAGCTCTCGCCTCCCAACGAAAAGCGGGCCCGCGGACCCGCCATCGAGATTCTAACACTGCTCAGACCCAAACCCGCCAGTGAAATCTTGGTTCAGTCGGGCTAGCGTGGTCTGGCATTGGTTACCCGGTCAGGACACGCGCCTTGGATTCCTTCCCCGCCTATTTCCCCCTGGACGGCCGCAGGGTCGTGATCGCCGGCAGCGGCGAGGCCGCCGACAACAAGGCCCGGCTGTTCGACGGGTCCCCGGCCACCCTGGTGCGGGTCGACGGCCACGCCGCCTTCCTGCCCGGAACCTATGCCGGCGCGATCCTGGCCTTCGTGGCCGGCGACGACGAGGTGTTCCTGCAGGCCGCCGCCAGCGCGGCGCGGGCCGCGCGGGTGCTGGTCAATGTGGTCGACCGCCCGGCGATGAGCGACTTCAACACCCCGGCGGTGATCGACCGCGGCGAGGTGGTCATGGCCATCGGCACCGGCGGGGCGTCGCCGACCTTGGCCACCAAGCTGCGCAACGACATCGAGGCCCAGGTGCCCGAGGGCACGGGCCGGGTCGCCGCCCTGCTGCGCAGGTTCCAGGACGAGGTGCGCGGCGCCCTGCCCGCCCTACACGAGCGCCGGGCCTTTCTGCGCGACGCCGTGGTCGGCGAGGCCGCCCAGGCGGCGATGGCCGGCGACATGGACAAGGCCGGCGAGCTGTTCCGCAAGGCCCTGGCCAAGGGCGTCGGACGCGAAGGCAAGGTGTCGTTCATCGCCGGCAAGGGTCCGTCCGACCTGCTGACCCTGCGGGCCGTCCGGGCGCTGGGCGCGGCCGACGTGCTGGTCGCCGACGACGGCGCCGATCCGCAGGTGCTGGTGATGGCCCGCCGCGACGTCCAGCGGCTGAGCCCCGGCGAAGCCGGAGCGGAGACACTGGTCGCCCTGGCCGGCGAGGGCCGGCAGATCGTCCGTCTGATCGTCGCCCCGGTCGATCCGGCGGTGATCCAGGCCCTGGCCGCGGCCTCGGTGGCGGTCGAGGTGCTGATGACGGCGCCGGCGGGCTGAGCTCCCCCAACCTCCGCTCATCCCGGCTTTCGCCGGGATGAGCGGGACTATTGGTCCAAGGATCTGTCCTTGGTCTCCGGCAGCAGGAACAACGTGGTCAGCACGCTGATCAGGGTGAACGCCACCGGGTACCAGAGCCCGGCATAGATGTTGCCCACCGCCGCCACGATGGCAAAGGCCGAGAACGGCACGAAGCCGCCGATCCACCCCGTTCCGATATGGTAGGGCAGCGACAGGGCGGTGTAGCGCACCCGGGTCGGGAACAGCTCGACCAGGCAGGCGGCCAGCGGCCCGAACAGGGCGGTGGCGGCGATCACGAAGACGAAGAGCACGCCGAACATGCCCAGCAGGTTCATCCGGGCCGGGTCGGCCTTGGTCGGATAGCCGGCCTGGACCAGGGCGGCCTTGATCGCCGCCTCGCCGGCGGCCTTCGCCGCCTTGGCTTCCTTGGCCGGCAGACCCTTGGCGCTCTGGGAGACGATCTTGGCGTCGCCGACCTGGACCACCGCCGGCCGGCCGGCCGGACCCCGGTGGTTGGCGTAGGAGATCCCGGCGTTGGCCAGGGCGCTCTTGGCAATGTCGCAGGACGAGACGAAGGCGGCCTTGCCGACCGGATCGAACTGCAGGGCGCAGTCCTTGGGGTCGGCGGTCACGCTGACCGGCGCGCGGGCCGTGGCCTCGGCCAGGGCCGGGTTGGCGGCGCGCTCCAAAAGGTGGAAACCGGGGAAGTAAAAGACCAGGGCCAGGGTCATGCCGGCCAGCATCACCGGCTTGCGGCCGACCTTGTCCGACAGAGCGCCGAACACGACGTAGAAGATGGCGCTGACCGCCGTGGCGGCCATCATCAGCCCGTTGATGGTGGTCGGGGCGACCTTCAGGAATTTCTCCATGAAGGTCTGGACGTAGAAGAAGCTGGTGTACCAGACCGCGCCCTGGGCCGACATCATGGCGAAGAAGGCCAGCAGGACCAGCTTGAGGTTCTTCCACTGGCCAAAGGCCTCGGCATAGGGGGCCTTGGACGCTTCGCCGTCTTCCTTCATCTTGGCGAAGGCCGGGCTTTCGCTGAGCTTCAGGCGCATCCAGACCGAGATGCCCAGCAGGCCGATCGACACGGCGAACGGGATGCGCCAGCCCCAGGCGTCGAAGGCCTCGGGCCCGACATAGGCCCCCAGCGCCCAACGGGTCAGCAGGATGACCAGCAAGGCGCCGAACAGGCCGAACGCCGCCGAGGTCTGCACCCACGAGGTTGACCAGCCGCGCTCCTTGGGCGGCGAATGCTCGGCGACATAGATCGCGGCCCCGCCATATTCGCCGCCCAGGGCGAAGCCCTGCACGCAGCGCAGCAGGATCAGCAGGATCGGCGAGACGATCCCCGCCTGCTGGTAGGTGGGCAGCAGGGCGATGGCGAAGGTCGCGCCGCCCATCAGCAGCACCGTGGCCAGGAACGCCCCCTTGCGTCCGGCCTGGTCGCCGATCTTGCCGAACACCAGCGCGCCCAGCGGCCGGAAGGCGAAGCCCACCCCGAACAGGGCCAGGGCGGCGACATAGCCGGCCGTCTCGGAGAGCCCCGTGAAGAAGGTCTTGGAGATCACCTGGGCCAGGCTGCCGAAGATGAAGAAGTCGTACCATTCGAAGGCCGTGCCGGCGGACGAGGCCGCCACCACCGTGCGCATCGAGGCGCGGTCTTCCACCTTGGCCTGAGCCGTCATGCTGCGATTTCCCCCGGGAGTTCTTGCGAGGAGCATTAGCGGATTTTGGTGGCGAGGGAAGGTCCTCCCCCTGTGGGGGAGGTGTCGGCGAAGCCGACGGAGGGGGGCGTGATCCCACCTCGGCAGGTTCCCCCCACCGATCGCTTCGCGATCGCCTCCCCCACGGGGGGAGGACCTATGGCTCTACGCCACCGCCGCTTCCTCGACCGCACCCTCGCCCGCCAGTCGCATGATCTCGCCGATCAGCGCCGCCGGGGCGATCGGCTTGGCGGCGACGCCGTCCATGCCGGCCGCCAGGTACGAGGTCCGCTGGTGCGACATGACATTGGCGGTCAGGGCGATGATCGGGACGCGGGCGGCGGGACCCGGCAGGGCGCGGATCCGGCGGGCGGCCTCCAGCCCGTCGATGCCCGGCATCTGCACGTCCATCAGGATCAGATCGAAGGCGCCCTGGCGCGCGGCCGCCACCCCGGCCAGGCCGTCGTCGGCCGTCTCGACCGCCGCGCCCAGCTGCTCGAGGATGCGTCGGGCGACCATCCGATTGGTCGCGTTGTCCTCGACCACCAGGATCCGCAGGCCGGCCAGCAGGTCGTCCTCCATCGCCGGGTCGGCGACCCGCGCCTGGGCCAGCGGCGCGGCGATGGTCAGCACGAAGGTCGAGCCGGCCCCCTCGCGGGAGGTGAAGCCGACCTCGCCGCCCATCATTTCGGCCAGTCGCCGGGTGATGGCCAGGCCCAGGCCCGAGCCGCCGAACCGCCGGGTGGTGCTGGCGTCGGCCTGCTGGAAGCGTTCGAACAGGCGACCTTGCGCCTCGGCGGCGATGCCGACCCCGGTGTCGACCACCTCGAAGGCGACCCGCGGCTCGTCGGCGCCCTCGACCCGGCGCACCCGCAGGGTGACGGCGCCGTGCAGGGTGAACTTCACGGCGTTGCCGACCAGGTTGAACAACGCCTGGCGCAGACGGCTGGGATCGGTGAGGATCAGGCCCAGGTCGGGGGCCTCGACGCGCAGCGCCAGCCCCTTGTTCTCGGCCTGGGCGCGCAGCAGCCGCGCCACGCTCGTCGCCAGGGCGCTGGGATCGACCGCCTCGCGGGTCACGTCCAGCCGTCCGGCCTCGATGCGCGAGAAGTCGATGACGTCGTCCAGCAGGGTCGACAGCATCCGGCCGCAGGCCAGGGCCTCGCCCAGCAGCTGGTCGGCGTCGCCCGGCAGCTTCTCGCGCCGCAGCAGGTGCATCACCCCCAGCACCCCGTTCATCGGCGTGCGGATCTCGTGACTCATATTGGCCAGGAACTGGGCCTTGGCGTCGTTGGCGGCCTGGGCGGCCCGCTCGGCCTCGACCAGGGCCAGTTCGGAGCGTTTCTTCGCGTCGATGTCGAGGATCAGGCCGAACGCCTTGCGCACTCGGCCGGCCGCGTCGCGGCGAACCTCGTGGAAGATGCGCATCCAGCGCTCCTCGCCGGCGGCGGTCACCACTCGGGCGTCGAAGGATCGGCCGGCCCGGCCGTCGGTCTCGCGCCACTTGCCGGCCGCGTCATAGACCTCGGCGACATCGTCGCGGTGGATCATCGGCCAGACGGCGCTGCGCACGTCCTCGTAGGTGATCCGGCGGCCCAGGATGCGGTGGAACTCGGGCGAGCCCCAAAAGGCCTTGCCCACGTGGTCGATCTCGTAGACCCCGGCCTGGGCCGCGCCCAGGGCCACCCGCAACCGCCGGGCGTTGGCCCGGGCCTCGCGCCGCGCGCCGGACAGGGCGGTGACGTCGTCCATATAGGTGATGACCCCGGCGATCTGGCCGTCGGCGTCGCGCCAGGGCCGGGCCTCCCAGCGCAGGGTGTGGACCCGTCCCAGGCCGTCGCGCAGCTGGTCCTCGCGCCGCACCACCGTCTCGCCGACCAGGGCCCGTTCCACCGCCGACACGAAGCGCCGGCGCGCGCCATAGGTCAGGTCTTGCAGGGTGCGGCCGATCACCTGGGTCTCGGTGGCCTGGAAGATCTCCAGGAACCGGGGGCTGACCACCCGCAGGCGCAGCTCGCGGTCGTAGAGCGCCACCGCGAACGGGGCCTCCTCGACCAGGCGGCGGGCCTGGCGCTCGCCCCAGACCGCCGCGTCGCGGGTCCGGGCCACGTCGGTGACGTTCTGCGAGATGCCCTTGAGCGCGAACAGTCCGTCGGCGCGTGGCTCGGTCCGGAAGGTGGCGCGATAGGTGAACCACTGGTCGCCGGCCCCACGCAGCCGGTGCTCGATCGTGCCGCCTCGGCCGGTGCGCACGGCGGTGTCGAACGCCGCCCGCAGGGCCTGACCCTCCACCGGGTCCAGACGGTCGAAGAACAGGTCTGGCCGCGATACGTCTTCGGCCGTCAGCCCCGTGGTCCTGAGGATGTCGGGTGACCACTCGATGTGCGCGCCGTGCGGCTCATAGCTCCAGACACCGATGCCGGCGGCCGTCGACAGCAGTTCGCGGGTGTGGTGGGCGGTGGCCAGTTCGGCGTCGCGGGCCACCTCGGCGGTGACGTCGCGCAGGGCGCCGACCATCTCGCCGTTCGGGCCCAGGCGCGACTGGTTCTCCAGCCACACCCAGCCGCCGGCCTTGCAGGTCACCTTCAGGCGGTTGCGGGCCTCGCCGGTGGCCCGGATCAGGTTGGCGGTCTCGATGAAGTCCTGCTGCGAGTCCGGATGCACGAAGCGTAGCGCGGGTTGGCCGATCAGCTCCTGGCGGGTCCAGCCGGTCACGCGCGTCCAGGCGGCGTTGACGACCGCGAACAGGCCCTTGTCGACCACGGCGAACAGGTCGTGCGAATGGTCGAGGAACCACTGCGCGCTTTCGACGTCGCTGAGCCGGGCGGGCGCGCTGGCGCGGTCGGCGGGTGGCGGGGACATCGCGGCTCCGGGGAAACGACGCCGGAATAGTGAAGCTGAAGAGTAAACTTATGGTTGGCATTTGCGACCTTTAGTCGCGTCTTCGCTTCAAGCCCGAACCATCAGGCATGGGATCGTCAGACCTCGGCCCACATCCGCAGGAGGTTGTGGTAGGTCCCGGTCAGCGACAGCACCGATGGATCGACAGCCCCCACCGCGCCCGACAATCTCTGGATGGCCACGTCGATGTCGAGCAGCAGGGCGCGCCGGGCGTCGTCGCGCACCAGGCTCTGGATCCAGAAGAAGCTGGCCGTCCGCACGCCGCGCGTCACCTGCGTGACATGGTGCAGGCTGGAGGCCGGATAGAGGATCAGCCCGCCGGCCGGCAGCTTGACGATGTGGCTGCCGAAGGCGTCCTCGACCACCAGCTCGCCGCCGTCATAGTCGTCCGGATCAGACAGAAAGAGCGTGGCCGACAGGTCGGTGCGCAGCGGCAGGCCGGTCGAGGGGTCGCGGCGGATGGCATTGTCGACGTGGTCGCCGAATCCCATGCCCACGCCATAGCGGTTGAACAGCGGCGGCAGGATGGCGCGCGGCAGGGCGGCCGAGACGAACAGCGGGTTGGCCTGCAGGGCCTGGGTGATGATCGCCCCGACCTCGCGAGCCGCCGCCCCGTCCTGCGACAGTTGCTGGTTGTTCTTGGCCATCGCCGCCTGGAAGCCGGAGGTGGCGTTGCCGTCGATCCAGTCGGCGGCGTCGAGGACGGCGCGGCAATGGGCGACTTCGTCGGGCGTCAGGACGTCGGGGATCTGGATCATGACCCGACTCCTATCAGAAACTTGGCGTCGTCCGGGAGGGGCCGCTCCCTGACGACGCGCTTGGACGTCAGACGATCAACTCCGGGGAGGGAGAGGCTCAGTACTTGACGTTCAAGGTCAGGATCGCCTGGCGGCCCGGGGCCGGGTCGGCGTGGTGGGTGCCGTTGGTCTTGGTGAAGTAGCGCTCGTCGGTCAGGTTCTGGACGTTGAGCTGCAGGTCGACCTTGTCGTTGACCACGTAGCTGGCGAAGGCGTCGTAGCGCCAGTAGGACGGCAGGTAGACCTTGTTGGCCCCGCCGCCGGCCCCGCCCTGGTTGCCGCCATAGGCCTTGGACGAATAGTAGGCGCCGCCGCCCAGCGACAGGCCGCGCACCACGCGGTAGGTCGTGAACAGGCTGAAGGTGTTCTTGGGCGTGTTGGCCAGCGGGTCGCCCGTATTGATGTTGATGATCGGCGTGCCGGCGTTCGGGCCGGTGGCCGGGATCGTCACCGCGCCCTTGACCAGTTCGCTGTCCATGTAGGTGTAGCCGCCGAAGGCCTGCCACTTGGACGTGATGTTGCCGGAGACGCCCAGCTCGATCCCCTTGACCTCGACCTCGCCAACCTGGGCGTAGGTGTCGACGCCGGTCAGCACCTGGGCGTTCTTGCGGGTGGTCTTGAAGGCCGCCGCCGACAGGGCCAGCTTGTCGTCGAAGACGTTGACCTTGGCGCCCAGCTCGAAGCTCTCGCTGTCCTCGGGCTCCAGGATCTGGGTGGACAAGTTGCCGGAACCGACGCCGCCGTTGGTGTTCTGATCGCCGGCCGAGATGCCGGGCGGGGTCGAGGCGGTGCCGTATGAGACGTAGAGGCTGGAGTCCTGCGTCGGCTTGAAGACCAGGCCGGCCTGGTAGTTGGTGAAGCTCCACTCCGCGTCGCGGGCGGCGACGCTGGTGATGGTGTAGACGCCCTGAGCCTGGCTCAAGGTGTAGTCGTAGCCGAAGCTCTGATAGTTGTCGTGGCGGACGCCGAGGTTCAGCAGCCACCGATCGCCGAACTTGAGGGTGTCGAAGGCGTAGACGGCGGCGGTCTTGCTGACGTTGTAGTTGGCCGGGCCGCGGTTGACGACGCCGGTCCACGGATCGTCGGCGTTGGGCGCGAAGACGTTGGTGCAGTCGCCGCTGCCCAGGTTGGCCTGGAAGGAGCCGAGCCAGACATAGCCGGTCGGGCACGGCGCGCCGCCGGTGGTGAACGTCGTGTAGGTGGCGTTGAGGTTCTTCTCGCGGCTCAGTTCCAGCCCGACGTCGAAGCTGTGCTCGATCCCGCCGGTGGCGAACTTGCCGTGCAGGTCGGTGACCGAGGCGATCGTGGTGGTCGGGTTCCAGCGGGTCTTGGGCCCCCGCTTCATCCAGTAGACGCCATTGATCAGCTGGGCCGGGCCCGCGTCGCCGGGGTTGGTGACGATGTAGTCGTTCAGGGTCTTGGAGTAGCGCAGCACCTGGCGGACGCCGAGGTTCTCGTTGATCTGGTGGTCGAAGGCGATGGTGGCGATGTCGGCCTTGGTCTTCTGGTAGTCGCGCGCCTTCAGGCCGTAGAACGTGTCGCGGTCGACCTTGAGGATGCCCGAGGCGTCGCGCGGCTGGGCCAGGACCTTGGTGAACAGCGGAATGCCGTAGTCGGGCATGTTGTTGCCGTCGAGGTGGTAGTAGCTGACCACCAGCTGGGTCGGGCCGTTCAGGCCAAACGCGATCGACGGCGCGATCCCCCAGCGGTCGAAGTCCACGGCCTTGCGGCCCGGGATGTTGCCCTTCGTGCCCAGCAAGTTCAGGCGGACGGCGACGCTGTCGTTGATCTGGTGGTTCAGGTCGGCGGTGGCGCGGACATATTCGTCGGTGCCGACGGCCAGCGAGGCGTTGGCGAAATCGTCGGCCTTGGGGCTCTTGGAGGTCAGGTTGATGCTGCCGCCGCCCGAGCCGCGGCCGCTATAGGCCGAGTCCGGCCCCTTGATCACTTCCACCTGTTCCAGGTTGAACACTTCGCGCGACTGGCCGCCGCTGTCGCGCACGCCGTCGACGAAGACGTTGTTGCCCGAGGCCTGGCCACGGATGAACGGCCGGTCGGCCAAGGGCTGGCCGCCCTCGCCCGCCCCGAAGGTGATGCCGGGCGAGTTGCGCAGGATGTCCTGCAGCGAAGTGGCGGCGGTCTGGCTGATGATCTTCTGCGGGATCACCGTGATCGACTTGGGCGTGTCGACCAGCGGGGCGGTGAACTTCGGCGAACCGACCTCGGCGACCTTCTTCTTGCCGTCGACTTGGACGCCGGCGATCTCGTTGGCGTTGTCGGCGGCGGTGGCGACCGGCGCGTCGGCGTCGGGCGCGGCCGCGAAGGCGACAGGCGCCAGGGCCAGGCCGGCCACGCCGGCGACGGCGGCGGCGCCCAGGGCGCGGCGGGCTTGGCTGCGGACACCGGCGACGGCGGGCTTGGAAGGCTTTTGCATGCGTCAGGAAACCCCAGCAGGCCGTCGGGGGAGCGCGGCCCTTGTCGTAATTGCGACGCGTTCTTAGCTGTGGCGTTACCGCAGTGCAATGATAATCATTCTCAGAAAATGGGGCCGCGCGATCGGGGACAGGCGCATGCGCCTGTCCCCAGCCTGCGCCACCCCCTAAACCTTGACCACGAACCGGTGTACACAGCCTCCGTCCGCGTGACTGGCGATGAGAGGGAGCACCCTCGGGGAGCGCGGACCGCATCGACAGCCGTTCGCCTGGGCGCCCATCCTTGAACCGCGGAGACCGCCCATGCCTGAAGCCAAGACCTGGATCGCCTTCTGTCTCGTCTGCCTGGGCATGGCGCTGACCCCCGGGCCCAACATGCTCTACCTGGTCAGCCGCTCGATCTCCCAGGGCCGCTGGGCCGGGATCGTGTCGCTGATCGGCACCGCCGCCGGCTTCGTGGTCTATCTGGTCTGCGCGGCGCTGGGCATTACCGCCCTGCTGATGGCCGCGCCGATCGCCTATGACATCCTGCGGTTCGGCGGGGCCCTGTACCTGGCCTGGCTGGCCTGGCAGGCGATCCGACCGGGCGGCGCCTCGCCGTTCCAGGTGCGCGAGCTGCCCAAGGACAGCCCGGCCAGGCTGATCAGCATGGGCTTCCTGACCAATCTGCTGAACCCCAAGGCGGCGATGCTGTACCTGTCGCTGCTGCCGCAGTTCATCGACCCGCATCACGGCGCGGTGCTGGGCCAGTCCCTGGCCCTGGGCGGCAGCCAGATCCTGATCAGCCTGACCGTCAACGGCGTCATCTGCCTGGCCGCCGGGACCATTGCCGGCTTCCTGGCCCAGCGGCCCAGCTTCGCGCTGATCCAGCGCTGGCTGATGGCCTCGGTGCTGGGCGGCCTGGCCGTGCGCATGGCGACGGAGGCGCGGCGCTAGCATGCGGGCGGCGGCGATCATCCGGGCCCTGGGCTCCGTCTTGCTGGCCTTGACGCTAGTCGGCGCGGCCCAGGCGGCGTCGCCCGAGGCCTGCATGATCCCGCGCGACGTGCGCCCGGCCCCGGCCAAGGCACCGCCGCGCGGCGAGGTCCGGCGCGACACGCCGACGGCCGCCTATCTGCTGGTCCTGGCCTGGTCGCCGGAGTTCTGTCGCGTGCACGGCGGCGAGGCCGGCGCCGCCCTGCAATGCCGCGCCAACAGCTTCGGCTTCATCGTCCACGGCCTGTGGCCCGACGGCCGCGCCTGGGGCCCCAGTTCCTGCCGCGACGCTCCGCCGCTCGACCCGGCCACCCTGAGGGCTAACCTGTGCATGACGCCCTCGCCGTCGCTGCTGCAGCACGAATGGGCGACGCACGGGACCTGCGGCTGGAACAGCGCCGCCGACTATTTCGCCAAGGCCCGCGCCCTGCGCGCCGGGATCGACGTCCCCGACCCCGCCGGAGCCCAGACCGCCGGCCAGCTGCGCGACGCCTTCCTGGCTCGCAACCCCGGCCTGACCCGCGACGGGCTCGACGTCCGAGTGGGCAAGGGCAATCGGCTGACCGAGGTGCGGGTCTGCTACGACCTGAAGTTCAGGTACGCGCGGTGCCTGGACGGGACGGGAGCGCCGGATCGCGTGGCGCTGCGGGTGACGCCGAGGCGGTAGGGGGGCGGCGGTTGCGCTCCCCTAAGGCCTTGATCTCCACCGCCGTTTTCCCGGCGAAGGCCGGGACCCAGATTCATCCAGAGCGGCTCGTGGGTTTCATCTGGGCCCCGACCTTCGTCGGGGAAACGGACGAAAGGTCGGTGCTTCAATGACGAAGCGCAGCGCCCCTTCACAAGCCGCCCGCCCCGGCGGACAGGCCCCGCCTTAAATCCTTGGAGGCGAGCTTGCTCTGGGGTCAGGCCGTGTCAAGGACCGCCTCCGGCGGCCGCGTCGCGGCGGCGCGACGCGCCGTCCTTGACACGGCCTGACCCCAGAGCTCCGATCCACCAAGGGTTTAAGGTGGGGTCGCATCCACGGGCGGATGCGGGCCACGACCGCATCAGGGTCGAATGAAGACGCGCAATCCGCAGTCGGTGCGAACCGGGAGGCCGTCCTTCAGCGCGTAGTACTCCCAACACACATCCTGTCCTCGCTTGATCGAGCGTTTGGCGATGTCCGCCGAGGAGAGGAACTCAGACAAGGTCGTTCGCCCGTCACTGTTCCAGTCCATCTCACGCCAGTCGTAGCCGCGCGCCAATGCGCCAAGCGCGATGTAGGCCGGATAGACCAGGAGGAGCGCCATCACTCCAAGGACCAGGAAGAGAAACGTCTTTTTCAATTCTCTCAACCGATAGCCGTAGCGGACACCACACGCGTACAGCACGAAGCGATACCCGTCGATGAGCGAAGGGAGCCCCCCAACGCAAAACGGGCGGCCCCTCTCGGAACCGCCCGCTCGCTTAGCTCACGTCGTGAAAGACGTCCTCACCCTCAGGTGTTGACGGCTTCCTCGGGCGACACTTCGGTCTTCTTGGACAGGTCTTCGCCGGTTTCCTGGTCGACGACCTTCATCGACAGCTTGGTCTTGCCGCGATCGTCGAAGCCGAGGAGCTTGACCTTGACGATCTGGCCTTCCTTCAGCACGTCCGAGGGCTTGGCCACCCGCTCGTTGCTGATCTGGCTGACGTGGACCAGGCCGTCCTTGGCGCCGAAGAAGTTCACGAAGGCGCCGAAATCGACGACCTTCACGACCTTGCCGTCGTAGATCGCGCCGACTTCCGCTTCCTGGGTGATCGACTTGATCCAGTCGATCGCGGCCTTGATCTTGGCGCCGTCCGAGGCCGAGACCTTCACGGTGCCTTCGTCGTTGATGTCGACCTTGGCGCCGGTGGTGGCGACGATCTCGCGGATCACCTTGCCGCCGGTGCCGATCACTTCGCGGATCTTGTCGGTGGGGATGGTGATGGTCTCGATCTTCGGAGCGTAGTCGCCGACCTCTTCACGAGGGGCGTCCATCGCTTTGTTCATCTCCTCGAGGATGTGCTCGCGGCCGCCCTTAGCCTGGGCCAGCGCTTGCTTCATGATCTCTTCGGTGATGCCGGCGATCTTGATGTCCATCTGCAGCGAGGTCAGGCCCTGGCTGGTGCCGGCGACCTTGAAGTCCATGTCGCCCAGGTGGTCTTCGTCACCCAGGATGTCCGACAGAACCGCGAAGCCGTCCTTTTCCAGGATCAGGCCCATGGCGATGCCCGAGACCGGACGGATCAGCGGAACGCCCGCGTCCATCATGGCCAGCGAGGAGCCGCAGACCGTGGCCATCGAGGACGAGCCGTTCGACTCGGTGATCTCGGAGACCAGGCGGATGGTGTAGGGGAAGTCTTCCTTCGACGGCAGCATCGGGCGCAGGGCGCGCCAGGCCAGCTTGCCGTGGCCGATTTCGCGGCGGCCCGGGCTGCCCATCCGACCGGTCTCGCCGACCGAGAAGGGAGGGAAGTTGTAGTGCAGCAGGAAGGATTCCTTGTAGGTGCCTTCCAGGGCGTCGATGAACTGCTCGTCGTCGCCGGTGCCCAGGGTGGCCACGACGATGGCTTGGGTCTCGCCGCGGGTGAACAGGGCCGAGCCGTGGGTGCGCGGCAGGATGCCGACTTCACCCAGGATCGGACGGACCTTGTCGACGGTGCGGCCGTCGATGCGGATGCCGGTGTCGAGGATGGAGCGACGGACGATGTCGGCTTCCAGTTCCTTGAACACCGAGATCAGCTTCAGCGGATCGATGCCGGCCGGGTTGGTGTCGCTCTTGGCGAAGGTGTCGACGGCCTTGGACTTGGCGGCCGACAGGGCGGCGACGCGGTCGCCCTTGGCGCGGATGGTGTAGGCTTCGGCCAGGTCGGCGCCGACGGCCTTCTTCACTTCGGCCTTCAGGGCGTCGGTGTCTTCCGGCTGGAAGTCGAAGGGCTCCTTGGCGGCGTGTTCGGCCAGCTCGATGATGCCGTCGATCACGGCCTGCATGGCCTTGTGGGCGAAGCTGACGCCGCCCAGGACGATCTCTTCCGAGAGTTCCTGGATTTCGGATTCGACCATCATCACGGCTTCGGCGGTGCCGGCCACGACCAGGTCCATCTTGCTTTCCTTCAGCTCGTCGAGCGTCGGGTTCAGGATGTACTCACCGTTGACGTAGCCGACGCGGGCGCCGCCGATCGGGCCCATGAACGGCGCGCCCGAGATCACCAGGGCGGCCGAGGCGGCGCACATGGCGACGATGTCGGGATCGTTCTCGAGGTCGTGTTGCAGCACGGTGCAGACGACCTGGACTTCGTTCTTGAAGCCCTTGACGAACAGCGGGCGGATCGGACGGTCGATCAGGCGGGAAACCAGGGTTTCCTTTTCCGACGGACGACCTTCGCGCTTGAAGAAGCCGCCCGGGATCTTGCCGGCGGCGTAGGTCTTCTCGATGTAGTTGACGGTCAGGGGGAAGAAGTCCTGGCCGGGCTTGGCCTTCTTGGCGAACACGGCGGTGGCCAGGACGACGGTTTCGCCCATGGTGGCCAGAACGGCGCCGTCGGCCTGACGGGCGATACGACCGGTTTCGAGGACCAGCGTCTTGCCGCCCCACTCGATCGTCTTGCGCATGATTTCGAACATATTTGCTTCTTTCGGTTCCGAAGGACCCATTTCCTTCAGGACGGACAGGGGCGGGCGGCCGAGTGGCGGTCCCGAGGTTTCCTCATCCAGTTCGACAGGCCCCGAAGATCGTGATCCTCGGCGTACATCCGGTTTCGCGAGGTTGCGAAACCGCGGCGGCCATCCGTTTCAGCCTGTCTTGAAACGGCGGCTAGAAATGCGTTCGGCCGCCTTGCCGGAGCAAGGCGGCCGAAGTGCGCCTAAACTAGCGGCGCAGACCCAGCTTCTCGATGAGAGCCGTGTAACGGCCCAGATCGGACTTCTTCAGGTGGTCGAGGAGGCTGCGACGCTGGGAAACCATCATCAACAGACCACGACGGCTGTGGTTGTCCTTCTTGTGGGTCTTGAAGTGCTCGGTCAGGTTGGCGATCCGTTCAGACAGGATCGCGACCTGGACTTCGGCGCTGCCGGTGTCACCCTCGGTGCGGGCGTGTTCGGCGATAAGAGCGGTCTTGCGCTCGGCAGTGATCGACATCGGGTTGTCTCCGCTCAGGTGAGTTGGAAGACCCGCACCGGATTGAGCGATCCGGCGCGCATCTCGCACAAGGCCACCAGCCTCTGACCCGACATGGCGGAAACGGTGCGATCACCGGGCGTGAGCACGGCTTTCAACGATTCCACCTGCCTTGGGAGCAGAACGATGGCGCGTCCTTGCGCAAGCCGGAAGGCGTCTTCATCGGTCACGGCCAGCGCCGGGATGTCGTCCAGCGCGGTCTCGACCGGAAGCAATGCCTCCGACAGGCGGGCCTCATACCCCAAATTCTCCAGGGTTTCCAGGCCTATCGCCGTTTCCTCGGTGAACCGGCCCACGCGGGTGCGGCGCAGCTGGTCGACATGTCCACAGGCGCCCAGCGCCGCGGCCACGTCGCGGACGATGGCGCGGACGTAGGTGCCCTTGCCGCATTCCATCTCCAGTTCGACGTGGTCGACGTCTGGAGCCCCCGTGACGCGCAGCGAATGAACCTTGACCTTGCGGGTCTTCAGCTCGAATTCGACGCCCTCGCGGGCCAGATCGTAGGCCCGCTCGCCGTCGACCTTGATGGCCGAATAGTTGGGCGGGATCTGGTCGATCTCGCCGACGAAGGCGTGCAGCACGCCCTCGACCTGCTCGCGGGTCGGGCGCACGTCGCTGGCGTCGGTGGTCTCGCCCTCGCGGTCCAGGGTGGTGGTCGAACGGCCCCAGGCGATGGTGAAGCGGTAGGCCTTGTCGGCGTCCATCAGGAACGGGACGGTCTTGGTCGCCTCCCCCAGCGCCAGCGGCAGGATGCCGGTCGCCAGGGGATCCAGCGTACCGGCGTGACCGGCCTTCTGGGCGTTGAACGCCCGGCGCACGCGGCTGACGGCGCTGGTCGAGGTCAGGTCGTAGGGCTTGTCCAGGCACACCCAGCCCGAGATGGGATCACCCTTCTTGCGGCGGGCCACGCTCAGGCTTCCCCGTCTTCCTGGTCGTGCCGGTCTTCCTGGTCGTGATCGTCGTCGCCGACCACGTCGGACAGGCGCAGGTCGGCCTGGATCTTCGGGTTGTCGAACAGGGCGTCCATGCGCTTGGCGTTGTCGAAGCTCTGGTCGTGGACGAACTTCAGGTCCGGCGTGAAGCGCATGCCCAGGCCATGGCCCAGGCGGCCGCGCAGGAACTTGGCCACCCGGTTGAGGCCGGCCACCACCTCGTCGGGGCTGCCGGGCACCACGGTGGTGCGCGACGGCGACGACGGCTCGGGCACGTGGATGTTCATGATCCCGGCCCCCAGCGGCTCGACGAAGACGATGGCATGACGCAGGTCGGGGCTCATCCGCACCTCGGTGACGGTCACCGAGACATTGGCCAAGGCGGGGTCTTGCAGGGTCTCGTCGCGCAGGATGTCGACCAGGGCGTGGCGGATCAGCTCGCCGGCCCGCAGCTGGCGCTGAGACGGGCCGGCGCTGACGCCCTTGGTGGGCTTGAACGTCTTGTTCTTCATGGGACGGGCCTTGTCGCCCGGCCGGCGGATCGAACGCCGGTCGCGGGGTGAAATGGAAGGCGGGGTGTCTAGGCTCGTGGGGGGCAAAAGTCCAGCGCGGCGGGTTTTTCATCCGCCGAGATGGGCGGGATCAGGCCCCCGTCCGTTCCTTGAAGAACGCCAGCACCCGGTCGCGGACCTTCATGGTCGGGCCGTCCGGGTCGTCGCGGTCCAGGTGGATGGTCAGCACCGAGTGCGGCGCCTTGCCCGTGCCGCGCCTGGCCGTGGCGTCGGGCAGCTGGTGGACCTCCAGCCGCTCGCCGAGCTCCCGCTTCAGGGTGTCGAGACGGGCGCATGGCGACAGCTTGTCGTCCTCGAAGCGCAGGGCCAGCATCGACAGGTCTTCGGCCTGCATCCGCGCCTTGGCCACGGCCAGCTCGGCCGGCGAGCAGTCGAGCCGCGCGGCGCCCTTGCGGCCGACCGGCAGGGAGGGCTCGGCCAGAACCGGGGCCACCACCGACGGCTCGGTCATCATCGCCAGGGCGAAGCCGCCGGTGAAGCACATGCCCACCGCCCCGACGCCCTTGCCGCCGCACTCGGCATGAGCCTGGCGGGCCAGGGCCCGCAGCCAGTCGACGATCGGGCTGGAGCGGCCGCCGGCCCAGGCGTTGAACTGGTGGCGCATGCACAGCAGCCGTGCGATCGCGCCGGCGATATAGAGGTCCGACACCGGCTTGCCGGGCTGCCCGAACAGGCTGGGGCAGAACACCGTCATCCCCTCGGCGGCCACGTCGCGGGCGAAGGCCAGCACGCTGGGATGCAGGCCGGGGATCTCGTGGATGACGATCACCGCCGGACCGGTCCCGATGCGGTAGACCGGCCGCGTCCAGCGCCCGTCGTCGAACTCGAACCGCGTGAACCCCGCCAGCGTCTCGTCCATGGCCGCCCCCTGCCCGCTTCGTGGGTTGGACGATGGCACGGGGGCATCGGATTTTAAAAGCCCGTCATCCGAAAGGAGGACGCGCGCTCTTTCGGTTGTCATCCCGGCCGCAGCGAAGCGGAGGGCCGGGACCCAGGGGCCGGCGCAAAGCGGTTGCCCTGGGTCCCGGCGCTTCGGCCCGCTACGCGGTCCTACGGCCGGGATGACAACAGTTGGGTGGTTAGCGCCTCCTACCCCGGCGTGTTGTCCGGGGCCCAGTCTTCCATCGGGTCGGGCCGGCGGCCGTTGGGCAGTTTCCATTCACCGCGGAACGAGAAGTCCAGCGTGCCGCAGACCCGCGTCGCCCCGCCCTTGGGGTCGTCGCCGAACGCCTGGACCCGCAGGTCGCGTTGCAACGCCAGGCGGCTGAAGCTCAGCCACAGCCGGGTCGCGCCGGGGCAGAAGGCGCGGATGTAGATCTTGCCCTGTTCGAACTTCGGGTCGATCTCGTAGAGCGCCGCGCCGGCGTCGACCCCGCTCATCGCCTTCAGGCCACCCGGACCCAGGTCCTTGTCGCGGCCGTCGACCAGCCGGCCCTGGACCGGCACCCCGGTGGCCAGCACCTTGAGCACCCGGGTTCCGGTCAGCTTCTTGTCGAAGACCACTGTCAACCCCGCGCCCGTCAGCCGCTTGGCGTCGGCCGAAATCGGGTCATAGGAGTACATCTTCCGTTCGGCATGGGCGGCCGCGGTCGCCATCGCGGTCGCCGCGAAGCCGATCAGGACGGCGCGCCCCCACATCGCTGGCCTCACCGACGGAATTGCAGGTTCACGGCCTCGGGGTCGAAGCCCGACAGCCGCCAGGTTCCGCCTTCCTGGGTGAAGATCAACAGGCACGGGCCGTTCTTGCCCTTGGCGGCGCAGACCTGGCCGTCGCCGACCGGATGCAGGGTCGAGGCGATGGCCACCCGGCTGGGGATCGGCCGGTCGGGGGTATAGCCGTAATAGTTGGCGGCGGCGCGGAAGGTCTCGGGCTGGATCAGGGCCGCGCCGGCCACGTCGGCCACGGGACCGGCCAGGGCGGCGACGGCCGCCTGCCAGCCGCCGCCCGCGTTCGACTTGCGGGCCTCGCGGACCATCCGGCTCTCGATCTGGTACTTCAGCGCCCGCCGGTCGACGCGGGCGTCGAAGGCGGCGTGGTCGTTGTCGCGGATCGCCACCAACAGGGCATGGACGTCGCCGGCCGCGTCATAGCGATCGACCGTCGCGCAGGCGCTCAGGGAGGCGGCGGCGAGGGTCAGGGTCAGAAGGGCTCGAATGCGCATGGGGACAAGGGGTAGGCCGGAAATCGGGCGAATTCCAGTCCGGCGGCGTCATGCCCCCGCGCTGGACGTCCTGGTGAGCGCCACGGCCTCGACGCTGCGGGCCCGAGCCTCTGGCTTCATCTTGGCAAGACAGGCCCCAAGGAAGGCTTGCTCGGCGGCGGCATCGACAAACAGCCGCTTCGGCAGAAAGTATGCGGCTCCCTGTCCGATGAAAAGCCAAGCGTCACGCCCCGGCGCGATTTCGGTGAGACCCGTCCATCGCAGCCTGGTTTCCGTCAGCGGCCCATCGAGGACGAGGCTCTCTTCAGTCAGACGATAGATGACCGAAGAGGCGACCGGCACGCCACGCTTGGCCCAAGCCTTGCGCTGGTTGGCGCGGATTGCCCGCGCCATCAACGGAATCCCGCCCAGCACGATCACGATAAAACCGAAAACGCCGAAGCCGCCCTCGACAAGAATGTCGATGAGCGTCTGCGCCGCCAGACCCGCGACCATGATCAACGCCAAATGAACCAGCCAGATGTAGCGGCTCCATCCGAAGAGTCGCTTGCCCAGCGGACCGCAAGCCTTCTGGGCCTCGGCCATCGCGACTTCGCCAACAACTTCCACCGCAATCCCCAAACGCAAGAAGGGCGCGAGCTTGCACCCGCGCCCTTCTCTTTAAGCTGAAGCTTGATCCAACGCCTAGTCCAGCTGGCGCTTGATCTCTTCGACGGTGAAGCACTCGATGGTGTCGCCGACCTTGATGTCCTGGAAGCCGGCGAACATCATGCCGCACTCCTGGCCGGACGGGACCTCGTTGACCTCGTCCTTGAAGCGCTTGAGCGTCGCCAGGGTGCCCAGTTCCAGAACGACGATGTCGTTGCGGATGATCCGGACCTTGGCGCCCTTGCGGACCACGCCCTCGGTGACCTTACAGCCGGCGATCTTGCCGACCTTGGAGATGTCGAAGGCCTGCAGGACTTCGGCGTTGCCGAGGAAGGTTTCGCGCTGGATCGGGGCCAGCATGCCCGAGAGCACGCCTTTGATGTCGTCCAGCAGGTCGTAGATGATCGCGTAGTAGCGGATCTCGACGCCTTCGCGTTCAGCCAGCGCCCGCGCCTGGGCCGAGGCCCGGACGTTGAAGCCGATCAGCGGCGCGCCGGCGCCCTTGGCCAGCATGACGTCGCTTTCGCTGATCGCCCCTGCGCCCGACAGGATGATCCGCGCGCGGACCTCGTCGGTCGACATGGCGTCCAGCGACCCGATGATCGCCTCGGCCGAGCCCTGCACGTCGGCTTTGATCACCAGCGGCAGTTCGCGGTACTTCTTGTCCTGCAGCTTGGCCATCATGTCGGCCATGCTGGTGGCGCCCGCGCCGACCGGATGCATCGATTTCTCGCGCTTCAGGCGGATGCGGTATTCGGTCAGCTCGCGGGCCCGGGCCTCGTTCTCGACGACCGCGAAGGGGTCGCCGGGCGAGGGCACGCCGTCCAGGCCGAGGATCTCGACCGGGGTGGCGGGACCCGCTTCCGTCAGCTGTTCGTTGCGTTCGTTCAGCAGGGCGCGAACCCGGCCGAACTGGCTGCCGGCCACGACGATGTCGCCGCGCTTCAGCGTGCCGCGCTTGACCAGCACGGTGGAGACCGCGCCGCGACCCTTGTCCAGCTTGGCCTCGATCACCACGCCGTCGGCGGTGCGGTCGGGGTTGGCCTTCAGGTCGAGGACCTCGGCCTGCAGCAGGATGCGCTCGATCAGTTCGTCCAGGCCCTGGCCGGTCTTGGCCGAGACTTCGACGATCTGGGTGTCGCCGCCCAGGCTTTCGACCACGATCTCGTGTTGCAGCAGCTCGTTGACGACCCGCGTGGAGTCGGCGCCGGGCTTGTCCATCTTGTTGACGGCCACGATGATCGGCACTTCCGCGGCGCGGGCGTGTTTGATCGCCTCGATGGTCTGCGGCATGACGCCGTCGTCACCGGCCACCACCAGGATCACCAGGTCGGTGATGTTGGCGCCGCGGGCCCGCATTTGCGAGAAGGCCGCGTGGCCCGGGGTGTCGAGGAAGGTGACCTTCTGGCCACTTTCCAGACGCACCTGATAGGCGCCGATGTGCTGGGTGATGCCGCCGTGCTCGCCGCCGGCCACGTCGGCCTTGCGCAGCGCGTCCAGCAGGCTGGTCTTGCCGTGGTCGACGTGACCCATGACGGTGACGACCGGGGGCCGGGGCTCCAGGTGATCGTCGACATCCTCGCCGCCGATGAAGCCTTCTTCGACGTCGGCTTCCGACACGCGGCGCACGGTGTGACCGAATTCGGTCGCCACCAGCTCGGCGGTGTCGTTGTCGATGACGTCGTTGATCTTCAGCATCACGCCCTGACGCATCAGGAACTTGATGATCTCGACACCACGCACGGCCATCCGGTTGGACAGCTCCTGCACGGTGATGACGTCGGGGATGATCACTTCGCGGCTAACCTTCACCACATCGGCGGGGCCGCCGCGGCGCTTTTCTTTTTCACGTTCACGGGCCCGGCGAACCGAGGCCAGCGAGCGCATGCGGTCGGCGGAGTCTCCGTCGCCGGCCACGGTCTGGATGGTCAGGCGGCCTTCGCGGCGGATCGGCGCGCCCTTGGCGCGGCTGACGGCCTTGCCGGGGGCGGCGGCCTTGCGGCGATCGTCCTCCTCTTCCGGACGACGACCGACGTCGCCGCCGGGGCGGGGGGCCGAGCGCGTGGCGCGCTGGATTTCCGGCGTGGCCGGAGCCGAGGCCGGGACGCCCGGACGGGCGCCGCGCGGACCGCCGGGACCCGGACGAGCGCCCGGCGCCGGGCGCGGGGCCAGGGCCGAATAGCGGACGGTCTGGGTCGGACGATCGCCCTGCGGACGGTCACCCTGGGGGCGGTCGCCTTGCGGACGATCACCTTGCGGGCGGTCGTTGCGGAAGCCACCGGCGCCTTCGGGGCGCGGACCGCGCGGCGCGGCGTCGGGACGCGGCGTACGCTGGTTGTACGGGCCGTCCGGACGCGGGGCGCGCTGGTTGAACGGACGGTCCGGCTGCGGACGATCGCCCTGGGGACGGTCGCCTTGCGGCTGGACGCCCGGACCCGGGCGATAGGTGGTGGTCGACGAGCGGTCGTCGCGACGGTCGCGGCTGGGCTCGTAGGTGCGGGTCTGGCCGGCCGAAGGGGCGGCCGGACGCGGCGCGTCGGCGCGAACCGGAGCGGCGGGGCGCGGAGCCTCGGCGCGCGGCGCGGCGGGAGCCGAAATCGGAGCCGGAGCGGCGGCCTGGGTCGGCGCGACCGGGGCCTGGGCCACGGGCGGCGGCGGCGGCGGCGGAGCTGCCGGGGCGGCGGGCGCCTGAGCGACCGGGGCCGGAGCCACGGGAGCCGGGGCGGCGGGCGCTTCCGGAGCCGGGGCCGGGGCCGGCGTGGCGGCGGCCTTCGCGGCGGCGGCGGCCTTGGCCGCGGCGTCGCGAGCGGCGGCTTCAGCCGCAGCGGCGCGGGCTTCGGCGGCGCGGCGCTCGACGGCCTGGCGTTCCTGTTGCTCGCGAGCAGCCTCGATGGCGCGCTGGCGGGCCAGCATCTCGCCTTGCGACAGACCGCCAGCGGAGGAACCGCCGCCACCCGAAGACTGCGGACGCGGCGCGTCGTTGCGGCGTTCGGCCGAGGACGGCGCGGCGAGGTTGCCGGCCGGCGGCGCGTGCGGACGCACGCGCTTGGTTTCAACCACCACCGTCTTGGTGCGGCCGTGGCTGAAGCTCTGCTTCACGACGCCGGCGCTGACAGACCCCTGGCGGGGCTTCAGCGTGATGGGCGCTCTGCCCCCGGGGTTGGAACCAGGCCGACCGTTATCGTTCTCGTCGCTCATGCGCTCGCTTGTACTTCCGCCGGCCAAAGCCGGCCAAAACCGTTAGATCCATATGAGAACGGGGCCTGGACGTACCTCCCGAAGGAAGCGCGTTTCCCGGCCCTTATCTCAAGGCTCCTCACGCCAACTCGCCGACCAACTCGGGGGAAGGAGTGGGCGGAAGCCTGATAACCGCTCGACATCCAATGTCCAGCGATCTGTGCCGCGCCCGGCAAGGAGCGCCGTGTGTATCACATTCTCCCCGCCCAAGGCCAAACCCAATTCGTCGGATGAGAACATCCCGAGGATTTTAGGGTCGTTGGGGGCCTTGTAGACGGCGGTGAGCATCTTCCGCCGGCCGTCTGGGGCGCTGTCGGACGCCTCGATCAGCCACGCGGTCTTGCCGGACGCCAGGGCCGAGGAGACCTTTTCGAAGCCCGAGATAATGGTTCCGCCGCGCCGCGCAAGGCCCAGGCCGTCGAGAACCCGCTTGACCAGCAGCCGCTCCACCTGGTCGGCCAGGTCGGCGGGAGCCGACAGCTTGGTCTTGGCGGAGCGCGAGAACAGGCCCTTCTTGGCCGCCGTCGTCACCGCCTCGCGGGTGGCCTCGACCCACATGCCCCGTCCGGGCAGCTTGCGGGCCACGTCGGGCACCACGCCGCCGTCGGGACCGACCACGAACCTCACCAGACGCGCCTCGTCCGTCGCCTCGCCCAGGACGATGTCCTTGCGCTGGCGGGAAGCTTCGGCGTGGGTCTTGGGGGCGTCGGGGTCGGTCATGCGGCTCGCAAAACACCGCGCCTCCGTCTTGCGAGGGAGGCGCGGGGCTCAAGGTCAGTCTTCGGTGGCTTCTTCGGGCGCGTCTTCGGTCTCCAGAACCGCTTCGGCGTCCTCGGCGATCTCGTCCGAGGCTTCGGCCGGCTCATCGCCCGCCTCTTCCACGTACTCGACCTCTTCCTCGATATATTCCGGCTCGGGCGGAGCCTCGACCCAGCCCATGACGACCCGGGCGCGCATGATCAGCGCCTCGGCGTCTTCCGGCGACAGGTTGAAGCTGTCGAGGATGCCGGCTTCGCGGGTGCGCTCGCCGTCCTTGGTCTCGAACCAGCCGCGCAGGTCGTCGGGGATCAGGCCGGCCAGGTCCTCGACCGTCTTCACGTCGCCTTCGCCCAGGGCCACGGCCACGGGCAGGGTGACGCCTTCGATCTCGAGCAGGCCGTCCTCGACGCCCAGCTCGACGCGCTTGGCGTCGAGGGCGGCGGCTTCCTTGTCGAGGAATTCGCGGGCTCGGGTCTGCAGCTCTTCGGCGGTCTCGTCGTCGAAGCCCTCGATGGCCGCGATCTCGTGCGGCTCGACATAGGCGACGTCTTCCACCGTGGCGAAGCCTTCGGTGACCAGCAGCTGGGCGATGACTTCGTCGACGTCCAGGGCTTCCTGGAACAGGGCCGTGGTCTCGGTGAACTGCTTCTGACGGCGCTCGCTCTCCTGGCTTTCCGTCATGATGTCGATTTGCCAGCCGGTCAGCTGCGAGGCGAGACGGACGTTCTGGCCACGACGGCCAATGGCCAGCGACAGCTGCTCGTCAGGCACCACGACCTCGACGCGCTCGTCTTCCTCGTCCATCACCACCTTGGAGACTTCGGCCGGGGCCAGGCCGTTGACGATGAAGGTCGCCTCGTCCTCGGACCACTGGATGATGTCGATCTTCTCGCCCTGCAGCTCGGCCACCACCGCCTGCACGCGCGAGCCGCGCATGCCGACGCAGGCGCCGACCGGGTCGATGCTGCTGTCGTTGGAGATCACGGCCATCTTGGCGCGCGAGCCCGGGTCGCGGGCCACGGCGCGGATCTCGATGACGCCGTCGTAGACTTCCGGCACTTCCTGCGCGAACAGCTTGGCCATGAAGCCGCCGTGGGCGCGCGACAGCATGATCTGCGGGCCCTTGGTCTCGCGACGGACGTCGTAGATGTAGGCGCGGATGCGGTCGCCGACGTTGAAGTTCTCGCGCGGGATCGACTGGTCGCGGCGCATGATGCCTTCGCCGCGGCCCAGGTCGACGATGACGTTGCCGTACTCGACGCGCTTGACGCTGCCGTTGACGATCTCGCCGGCCCGATCCTTGTACTCGTCGTACTGGCGCTCGCGCTCGGCTTCGCGGACCTTATGCATGACGACCTGGCGGGCCATCTGGGTCTGGACGCGGCCGATCTCGAACGGCGGCAGGCTCTCTTCGTAGATCTTGCCGACCTCGGCGTCGCGCCAGGTGCGCTTGGCCGACGACAGCTGGACCTTGCCGATCTCGCCTTCCAGCTCGAAGTCGTCCGCGACGACCTCGATCACCCGCTTCTGGGTGGTTTCACCGGTCTTGGTGTCGATCTTCACCCGGATGTCGTGCTCGGCGCCGTAGCGGGCGCGGGCGGCCTTCTGCAGGGCGTCCTCGATCGCCTCGATGACGACTTCCTTCTCGATGCCCTTTTCACGCGCGACCGCGTCGGCGATCTGCAGCAGCTCGAGGCGGTTGGCGGAAATGCCGATAGCCATGGTCAGTCCTCTTCACTTTCGGACAGGTCAATATCGTCTTCGGCGTCGTCGCCGAGATCTTCGTGGTCGGTGTCGGCGTCTTCGCCTTCAGCCCCGACGCGGGCGGCCCGCTGCTCGGCGCCGCGCTTCATCAACTGGTCGGTCAACACCAGCTTGGCGTCGACGATCCATTCGAACGGGAAATAGACGGTGGTGTCGTCCTCGCCCTCGAGGTTCAGGCCGACCTGGCCGTCCTCGACGCCGGCCAACTCGCCCTTGAAGCGCTTGCGGCCCTCGGCGACGCGGTCCAGCTCGATGCGGACCTCGAGGCCGGCATAGGTGTCGAAGTCCTTCAGCCGGGTCAGGGGGCGATCGACGCCCGGACTGGAGACTTCCAGGGTGTATTCGCCGCTGATCGGGTCGGCCGCGTCCATGATTTCGGAGATGGCGCGCGACAGCTTGGCGCAGTCCTCGACGTTCATGTCGCCGCCGCTGCCGTCTTCCTGCAGCGGGCGTTCGGCCATGATCTGCAATCGGCGCTGCTCGGCCCCGCCCATCAGGCGCAGGCGGACGATCTCATAGCCGACGGATTCGGCGACGGGATCGAGCATCTCGACCAGACCAATATCTTCCTGCGTCTTGCCGCGCACGGTTCTCTCAACTCACTGGCGGCCGCCCAAATCGCGCTGGCAAAAGCCAAGCTGGCGAGCGGCCAAAGAAAAAGCGGCAGCCTTTCGGGCCGCCGCTCGAAAGCGCTATCAGCGCTGACGGACGATGTAGGGCCTATATAGCGCGATGTTCGGACGGTTGGAAGCCCCCTGTCTCGACGCGCCCTCTACCGCAAAAGCTCGCTGAGCTTGTCCGCGACGCCCCAGGGCCCGCATTGTTGGGTGAAGGCGTGCGCTTTCGAGCGCCAAAACCAATCGACATCCATCGACCAGGGATCGAGGCAAACCCCATTGGGATCCGGGCCGGGGTCGTCCAGATAGGACGAGGGGCTGTCGAGAATGGCTTCAAGCGCCCTGGCTTGCTCGCGACCCAGGCTGTGAACGGTGGGCTTGGACCAGTTTTTCGGAACGCCCCTGACGGTCGCCACGCGCCAGACGCCGTCGGCGCCCCGTGTGGCGGTCGTGTCGATCGCGCCGACCATCTGCAGGTAGCCTTCGGAGAACAGGTGGACGCTGTCGGGCGTGCCGCCGATTGGCGCATCCCCCGCCGAAGCGCAGGCCGACATCCCGACCAGCGCCAAGGCGATGATCGAAACGCGGATCGTCAGGGCGGAGAACCGGGGCATCCGGGCAGTTTCAGCCTTCCTTAGCGCTGGTCAAGCTTTCCGCCCCTTCCGCACCGCGACACTTGTGGCCTATACAGTCGCCCGCGCAGGCCGCCTCCCCGCGGACCCAAATCCCAAAGAAGAGTCACGATGGACCTCTCCAAGATCGCTATCGGCGTGAACCCGCCCTTCGACCTCAACGCCATCATCGAGATCCCGCAGGGCGGCGAGCCGGTGAAGTACGAGATCGACAAGGAAAGCGGGGCCCTGATGGTCGACCGCTTCCTGCACACCGCGATGTTCTATCCCGCCAACTACGGCTTCATCCCCCACACCCTGGCCGACGATGGCGACCCGGCCGACATCATGGTGGTGGGCCCGACCCCGGTCGTGCCGGGCGCGATCATCCGTTGCCGCCCGATCGGCACCCTGATGATGGTCGACGAGGCGGGCTCGGACGAAAAGATCCTCGCCGTGCCAGTCGACAAGCTGCACCCCTTCTATACGGGCGTGAACAGCTGGCGCGACCTGCCGGTGATCCTCACCGAGCAGATCGCCCACTTCTTCCAGCACTACAAGGACCTGGAAAAGGGCAAGTCGACCAAGATCACCGGTTGGGCCGACCTGGAAGAGACCGCCGAGATCATCCGCACGGCGATCAAGCGCCACGACGAAAGCTACTGATCGAGACGTGATGGGGGGGAGCTCCGCCAACGCGGCGAGCTCCCCTCTCCGGCGCGAGAGGCCCCGGCTAGCGGAGCACGCCCCGCCGCGCCATCCACCACGCATACCCCATGAAGACGATCAGCAGCGCCGTGATGACCGCGCTCGTGATCGCCATCTGCGGGCCCATGATCTCGCCGCCGTTCGTCAGGGCGTAGGTGTAGATCAGGCTGAGCAGGAACGCCGCCAGCGACACCGCGAAGACCGGAAAGGCCAGCCTGTTGCGCAGCAGGATGAGCACTGACCCCAGCATCGCGCTCCACACCCCGACGGCCCAATCGACGTGCATCCAGAGCGGCATCTCCTGGTAGTGGGCGATCTGGGCGGGCGTCATGCCCGCGCTGGCCATGTAGCGGGCGCCCTGCGTCAGGCTCATCACATGGTCGAATGCGCCGATGGCGTTGAACAGCACGGCGACGACGCCGACCAGCCACAGATGCCAAGGCGTCTTGATCCTCGTGTCGGTCATCTTGCTCACTCCGGTCCTCCCGCGCCCGTCTAGGCGCGGGCCGGCCGCCAGCTTAACACGAGCTTGGCTTTGAGCGGAGCCACGCCCCGCCGGCTAGACCCTGACGAAGTCCAGGAACACCGGCGCGCAGTCGCCCAGCTTCTTCTCCTCGTACCGCGTCGTCACATGGTCGGCGGGCGGCGCGTTGCGGTCGGCCGCGGCGTCGGCATAGCGGAAGGCCGGGTCGGCCAGCACGCGCTCGATCGTCCATTCGGCGTAGTCGGCCCAGTCGGTGGCGAAGCGGAAGGCCGCGCCGGGCTTCAGCACCCGGGCGAACTGCGCGACCACCGCCGGCTGGACCAGCCGGCGCTTGTTGTGGCGGGCCTTGTGCCAGGGGTCGGGGAACATCACGAACAACCGGTCCAGGCTGGCGTCGGGCAGCCATGCCAGCACGTCGCGGGCGTCGCCCTCGTGGATGCGAACGTTCGACAAGGCCTGCTCCTCGACATGGCGCACGGCGCTGGCCACGCCGTTGACGAAGGGCTCGGCGCCGATCACCAGCACGTCGGGACGGCGGCCGGCCTGGGCGGCCATGTGCTCACCGCCGCCGAACCCGATCTCCAGCCAGACTTCTTTCGCTTCCGGCATCAGGTCGCGCGGTTCGAACGGTTCGGCCGGGATCGCCAGGGTCGGCAGCAGAGTGTCGAGCAGGGCCTGCTGGCGCGGCTTCACCGGCCGCGACTTCAGGCGGCCGAACGAACGCAGCGGCCCATGGGGCTGTTGAGGGTTGGTCATGGGCGGGTCTTTACTCGGCATCGCCACGGGAGACCAGCGGCGAGCCCGTGCGTCCTTCGAGGCTCGGCTTCGCCTCGCACCTCAGGATGAGGACGTTCGTGCGTTTCTGAATTCCTCATCCTGAGGCGCCCGCGCAGCGGGCCTCGAAGGACGCAAGGCCTCAACGAAAACGGGCCCCGATCGGATGATCGAGGCCCGTCTAGACGATTGGGGACATGCGCATGTCCCCGGATTGGTCGAGGCTTACGCCAGGCCCTTCAGCTCCGACACCAGGTCGGTCTTCTCCCAGGAGAAGCCGCCTTCGTTGTCCGGCGTGCGGCCGAAGTGGCCATAGGCGGCGGTGCGGGCGTAGATCGGCTTGTTCAGCTGCAGGTGTTCGCGGATCGAGCGCGGGGTGGCGCCGCCGATCAGTTGCGGCAGCAGCTTTTCCAGCACTTCCGGATCGACCTTGCCGGTGCCGTGCAGGTCGACGTGGAACGAGACCGGCTGGGCCACGCCGATGGCGTAGGCGATCTGGATCGTGCAGCGCTCGGCCAGGCCGGCCGCCACGACGTTCTTGGCCAGGTAGCGGCAGGCATAGGCGGCCGAGCGGTCGACCTTGGTGGGATCCTTGCCCGAGAAGGCGCCGCCGCCGTGCGGGGCCGCGCCGCCGTAGGTGTCGACGATGATCTTGCGGCCGGTGACGCCGGCGTCGCCGTCCGGGCCGCCGATCTCGAAGCGACCGGTCGGGTTGACCAGCCACTGGGTCTTCTTGGTGATCAGGCCGTCCGGGAAGATCGGCAGGATGTGCGGCTTGATCAGGTCGAGCACGCGCTTGGAAGTCGCGGCCTTGCCGTCGATCTTCTTGGCGTGCTGGTGCGACACGACGATCGAGACGACCCGGACCGGCTTGCCGGTGGCGTCGTATTCCAGGGTCACCTGGCTCTTGGCGTCGGGCTCGAGTTCCGACAGCTCGCCCGAATGGCGCAGCTGAGCCAGACGGCTGAGGATGTTGTGGCTGTATTGCAGGGTGGCCGGCATCAGCTCCGGGGTCTCGGTGCTGGCGTAGCCGAACATGATGCCCTGGTCGCCGGCCCCCTCGTCCTTCTTGTCCGAAGCGTCCACGCCCTGGGCGATGTGGGCCGACTGGCCGTGCAGGTAGTTGGCGAACTTCGCCTTCTGCCAGTGGAAACCCTTTTGCTCGTAGCCGATGTCCTTGATCGCGGCCCGGACCTTGGACTCCAGCGAACCGAGGATGTCCTTGGTCAGCTGCTTGTTGGCGATCTTGTCGCCGCCGGGCTTGCCGGCCCGCACTTCGCCCGCCAGGACGACGCGGTTGGTGGTGACCAGGGTCTCGCAGGCGACGCGCGCCTCGGGATCGGCGGTCAGGAAGGCGTCCACGACGGTGTCGCTGATCCGATCGGCGACCTTGTCCGGATGGCCTTCGGAAACGCTTTCGCTGGTGAAGATATAGGAAGAACGGCTCAAGGGTCAGCTCCGGACATGACACCGCCCGCGCGGACGGTCTGTCCGACGGACTGAGCCAGGAACATATAAAGATAAGTTTATGTCCGCAAGCGGCGCAAGCCAGCTTTCCTGGCCGACCTTCCGCCAATCAGACTTCCGCGTCGTCCTCGACCAGGTCCTCGGCCATCGAGCGGACGAGATCCAGGATGCGCCGACGGACACGGGACTTGCCGATGCGCGGGAACAGCGCCGCCAGTTCCAGGCCCTCGGGGGTCATCAGGAAGTCGTGCACGAACTGCTCCGAGCCGTTCTCCGAGAAGCCGTCGAGATCGGTCGGGTCGGCCAGGCCCTCGAAGAAGTACGACACCGGCGACTGCAGGCTCTTGGCGATCTCGTACAGCTTCGAAGCGCTGACGCGGTTTGCGCCGCGCTCGTACTTCTGCACCTGCTGGAAGGTCAGACCCAGATCATCGGCCAGACGCTCCTGGCTGACGCCGAGGATCTTGCGGCGCATGCGGATGCGCGCGCCCACGTGCAGGTCGACCGGATTGGGGAGGCGGTCTTGATCAGGTGTCGTGTTCATGCGGTCGTCAATTCAGTGAAATTGCGGTTTTAATGGAGCCTGTCTGTTTCAGTTCGGGAATTTTTCCAAGCCCCGACCTCCCGGCAGGGGAATCGCGGCGGCGATTGAGATCAAAAGCAGCAGCGCGAACGGCCAATGCCCCACCCGGGAAAACAGGGTCGGAGGCCCGATATTGGGTAAATTGCCGTCGATCACCCCGGAATCGCCGAGATTCAGCCGCGCGCCGGAAATTATTTGGCCCCGCGCGTCGATCAGGGCCGATACGCCGGTCGGCGTCGCCCGGACGATGGGAGCGCCCGTTTCGATGGCGCGGTAGCTGGCCAGGTTGAGGTGCTGCAGCGGCCCGGAGGTCACCCCGAACCAGGCGTCGTTCGAGACGTTGACGATGGCGCGCACCCGTTCGTCCGGCGGCGCCAGGCGCGGGAACAGGCTTTCGTAGCAGATCAGCGGCTGGACCAGCAGGTCGGGCGCGATCCTCAGGGGCCGGGGCCGGGGCCCGGAAGCGAAACCGTCGCCCAGATGGGCCATGCTCTTGACGCCCAGCCTGGTCATCAGGGCGTCGGCCGGCAGGTATTCGCCGAACGGCACCAGGCGGTGCTTGTCATAGACGCCCACCACCACGACGTCGGTCGCCTCGCGGCGCAGGGCGATCAGGCTGTTGTAATAGACCGGATTTTCGGGGGAGCCCTCGTAGCGGTAGCCGCCGATCAGCAGAAGTTGGCCGGGGCGCAGGGCGTCGACGATCGCCTGGCGCACCCAGGTCCCGGGGGCGAGATAGTCGTTGATCGCCGCCGGCAAGGCCCCCTCGGGCCAGACGACGATGTCGGCCGACTTGGCGGCATAGGGCCTGGCGGTCAGCGAGACATAGGCCTGGACGATCTGGGCGAACCGGGCGGCGTCCCACTTGGATTCCTGCGGGATGTCGGCCTGGACGATGCGGATGGTCGTGGCGGGCGTCGGATTGGCGGCCGACGTGACCGGAAACGGCAACAACATCAGGCCGTGAACATAGAGGGCCGCCAGCGCCGCCAGCGCCGCGCCGACCATCCAACGGCCGCGCCTGCCATCGCGCCACACGGCCGGGGCGGCGGCGATGGCCAGAGTGATCCAGGTCAGGCCGTAGGCGCCGACCAGGGCGGCGGCCTGGGACGGGGCCGAGCCGGCCCGCCAGGTCTCGCCCGGCAGGTTCCAGGGGAAACCGGTCAGGATGTGGCCCCGGGTCCATTCCAGGGCCGCGAAGGCTCCGGCGAACACCAGCACCCGCCGTACGCCCAGCGGCCGGACGAGGCGGTAGAGCACCGCCGCCAGGCCCCAGAACAGCGCCATGCCGGCCGCCATGGCCGCGACGGCGAACGGAGCCATCCAGCCCTGGTTGGCGGCGTCGACCATGAAGGCCTCGGCGATCCACCATGTGCTCAAGGCGAAATAGCCCAGCCCCGCCAGCCAGCCGCGCAGGAAGGCCGACCGCAGCGGGCGCGGCCCCTCGACGGTGTCTAGCAGCCAGAGCAGCACCGCATAGCCCAGCAGGCCGGGAAGGAACCCAAACGGCGGATGGGCCAGCGCGGCGGCGAGGCCGGCCAGCAAGGCCAGGCCGCGCGCCCGCCATGGCGTCAGTTTCGGCAGATTCACGAAGCGGCCATGCGGCCGGGCTCGGCGGCGGTCGCCGGCGTCGCGGCGGGACGCACCCGCACCCGGCGCACCCGGCGCGGATCGGCCTCGACCACTTCCAGGTCGAAACCGGCCGGATGGGCGATCACCTCGCCGCGCTGCGGCACGCGGCCGGCCAGGGCCACCACGAGCCCGGCGACGGTGTCTATGTCCTCTTCCATGTCCGGCGGGGCCAGATCGCGGTCGAGGGCGGCTTCCAGGTCTTCCAGCGGCGCGCGGGCGTCGGCCTCGAACACCCCGCCGGGCCGGGCGATGATGCTGGAGACCTGGGCGTCGTCGTGCTCGTCGTCGATCTCGCCGACCACCGCCTCGATCAGGTCTTCCATGGTCACCAGGCCGTCGGTGCCGCCGAACTCGTCGATGACCAGGGCCATGTGGATGCGGCTGGTGCGCATGCGCAGCAGCAGGTCGGCGGCCCGCATCGAGGCCGGCACATACAGCGCCTCACGCCGCAGCCGGTGCAGCACCTGGTCGCTGGGGGCCGGACGCTTGCCCTCGTTGGCCAGCAGGCGGAACACGTCCTTGACGTGGATCACCCCGACCGGGTCGTCCAGCGTCTCGCGATAGATCGGCATCCGCGAGTGTTCGGCCTCGGTGAACTGGGCGACCACCGCCTCGAAGGACGCCGAGGCCTCGACGGCGACGATGTCGGCGCGGGGGGTCATCACGTCGGCGACCCGCAGGCTCTGGAACGCCTCGGCCTGGTCGACCATGTCGACCTCGTGGACCAGGGCCGGATCGGCGGGACGCGTGGCCTCGGCCAGGCCCGGCACACCCCGGCCGGCCAGGTCCTTGCGCATCTTGCGGAAGAACGCCCGCACGCCCCGGCTCAGACGAGCCGGACCGGCGGGCGTGGAACTCTGGTCGTCGCTGGGCATGCCCTGCCTTGGTTATCCCTAGTCGGTTGAGGCCGGCTCGGCGTCGGCGGCATAGGGGTCGGGAACGTCCAATCCGGCGAGGATCTCGCGTTCGAACGCCTCCATGGCCTGCGCCTCGTCGTCGCTCTCGTGGTCGTATCCTAAGAGATGAAGCACCCCGTGCGCCACCAGATGTTGCAGATGGTGCGCCAGGGGCTTGCCCTGCTCGGCCGCCTCGCGCTGGCAGACGCCGAACGCCAGGACGATGTCGCCGATCTGGCCCTCCGGGTTCGCCTCGGAGTTTTGGGGCGAGGGGAAGGACAGGACGTTGGTCGCGTAGTCCTTCTGGCGGAAGTCGCGGTTCAGCGTCTGGACGCTGTCGTCGTCGGCCAGCAGGATGACGATGCCGTGGCCCTCGATGTCCTCGTGGGCGTCCAGCACCGCCTGGGCGGCGCGCCAGACCAGGGCCTCGGCCTCCGGCTCGGCCTGGATCCAGGCCTCGTCCTCGATCTCGATGTCGACGGTGATGGTCATTGGGTGGTCGTCTGCAGGGCGTCGGCGTCGTAGGCCCTGACGATCCGCTCGACCAGCGGGTGGCGCACCACGTCGGCGGCGGTGAAGCGCGAGATCGCCACGCCCTCGACGCCTTCGAGGATCGACACGGCGTGGGCCAGGCCGGAATCGCGCGGATTGAGCAGGTCGACCTGGGTCGGGTCGCCCGTCACCACCATCCGCGCGCCCTCGCCCAGTCGGGTCAGGACCATCTTCATCTGCAGGCGCGAGCAGTTCTGGGCCTCGTCGACGATGACGAACGCATGGGCCAGGGTGCGCCCGCGCATGAAGGCGATCGGCGCGACCTCGATCTCCAGCTTGTCGCGGCGGCGACGCAGCTGGTCGGCGCCCATGATGTCGGTCAGGGCCTCCCAGACCGGGGCCATGTAGGGGTCGACCTTCTCGTTGAGGTCGCCGGGCAGGAAGCCGAGCTTCTCGCCGGCCTCGACGGCGGGACGGGTGACGATCAGCCGGTCGACCTCGCCGCGCAGCAGCATGCCCGCGCCGTGGGCCACGGCCAGGAAGGTCTTGCCGGTGCCGGCCGGACCCAGGCCGAAGGTCAGCGGATGGCTGAGCATCGCCTCCATGTAGCGGGCCTGGCCCGTGGTCTTGGGCGACACCGAGCCCTTGCCCACGGCGCGCGGCGAGGCCTGGCCGCCGGCGCTGCGGGCATGGCCGACCGCCACGCGGACGTCGGCCTCGACCACTTCGTCCTGCGCGTCGGCGCGCTGGGCCAGGGCGTTGATCGCCCGCTTGGCGCTGGAGCGCGCCTTGACGTCGCCAGTGATGGTCACCCCGCCGCCCGGGGTCTCGATGAGCACCCGGAAGGCGTCCTCGATCAGGGCGGCGTGACGGCCGCCGGGGCCGGAAACGGCGCGGACGGCGGTGTCGGACAGGGGCAGGAACTCAGGCGTGCGGCTCAAGCGGGCTCCGGAATGGCATGGCTGTCGAGCACGCCGCCCAGGCTCATCTTGGCCGACGACTCGATACGGACGGGAACGATCTGGCCCAGCAGGTCCTCGGAGCCCACCGCGTGCACCGCTTGCAGATAGGGACTGCGGCCGACGATTTGACCGGGGTTGCGGCCCTTTTTCTCGAACAGCACCGGCATGACCTTGCCCACCTGCAGGGCGTTGAACGCCTTCTGCTGTTCGTCGAGCAGGGCGTTGAGGCGGTCCAGGCGCTCGGCCTTGACCGCTTCGTCGACCTGGCCGGGCATGGCCGAAGCCGGGGTGCCGGGGCGGCGCGAATATTTGAACGAGAAGGCCGAGGCGAAGCCGACCTCGCGGACCAGCTCCAGGGTCTTCTCGAAATCGCCGTCGCGCTCGCCGGGGAAACCGACGATGAAGTCGCCGCTCATGGCGATGTCGGGGCGGCCGGCGCGGATCTTCTCGATCAGGCGGACATAGCTCTCGGCCGTGTGGTCGCGGTTCATGGCCTTGAGAATCTTGTCCGATCCCGCCTGCACCGGCAGGTGCAGATAGGGCATCAGCTCCGGCAGCTCGGCATGGGCCGCGATCAGGTCGTCGCCCATGTCGCGCGGATGGCTGGTGGTGTAGCGGATGCGGTCCAGGCCGGGAATCCTGGCCAGTCGCCGGACCAGCCTGGCCAGGGTGTAGCCGCCGCCGTCATAGGCGTTGACGTTCTGACCCAGCAGGGTGACCTCGCGCACGCCCTGGTCCGCCAGGCGCTTGGCCTCGTCCTCGATCTGTTCCGGCGGCCGCGACCACTCGCCGCCGCGGGTGTAGGGCACCACGCAGAAGGTGCAGAACTTGTCGCAGCCTTCCTGCACGGTGAGGAACGCCGTCACGCCGTTGACCTGGCGCTCGGCCGGCAGGGCGTCGAACTTCTCGTCGGCGGCGAAGTCGGCCGAGAGCCGCTCGCCGGTCGCCCGGTGGGCGCGGGCGATCAGTTCGGGCAGCTGGTGATAGGCCTGGGGCCCGACCACCAGGTCGACCGCCGGCTGGCGATGCATGATCTCCTTGCCCTCGGCCTGGGCCACGCAGCCGGCCACGGCGATGGTCATGGTCCCGCCGGCCTGCGCCTTGCGGGTCTTCATCTGCTTGATGTAGCCGAGCTCGGAATAGACCTTCTCGGTGGCCTTCTCGCGGATGTGGCAGGTGTTGAGCACCACCAGATCGGCGCCTTCGGGTTCATCAACGATCCCATAACCCAGCGGACGCAGGACATCGGCCATGCGCTCGCTGTCATAGACGTTCATCTGACAGCCGTAGGTCTTGATATAGAGGCGCTTTTGCGGGGTCTCGCTCATGCGGCGAGGTTATGGGCGCGAGGGGGCCAGCGTGCAAGGACGTCGGCGCCACACATCCTCGATCGATAGGGCTTGGCTAAGATCAGTCTTCCACCAGGAACCAGGCGATGGTTTCGGTGTCGCCCCAGATCGTGCACGCGCCCGATCCGACGATATAGATCCGCTTGTGGAGCGAATAAGCGGTCATCAAGGCGGCGGCCTGCGCCTGGCCGCCCGTCGTGGAGGCGTCGATCGCGTACCGCTGGCTCACGGCCGCGTTCTGGCACGCCGGCGGGGTTCCGCGGGCGCCGTCGGTGTAGAACATCACCGCGCCGTTGGACGTCGCATAGAGATGGCTGATATTGCCCATCTGGGCGTCCGAGGCCCAGACCGGCGCCGACGTCATCGTCGCCAACGTGCACAACAAGACAAACCACCGCCGCATAGGAACTCCTCGCCCTCAAGCTTCATTCCAGCCAACAACGGCTTTGGGATGAGGTCTTGCCATCAGTCCGGCGAATTCGTCAACGGTGACGCTTGCCTTGCCTTCAATCCTCGATCGGAACCCCGTAAAGCTCCAACCGGTGATCCACGAGCTTGTACCCAAGCTTGCGAGCGATGGCGTTCTGCAGGGCCTCGATCTCCTCGTCCACGAACTCGACGACCTTGCCGGTCTTCATGTCGATCAGGTGGTCGTGGTGATGGTCGGGCGTCTCTTCGTAGCGCGAACGGCCGTCGCGGAAATCGTGGCGCTCGATGATGCCGCTCTCCTCGAACAGGCGCACGGTGCGATAGACCGTGGCGATCGAGATGTGCGGGTCCACGGCATGGGCGCGTCGGTGCAGCTCCTCGACATCGGGATGATCGTCGGCGGCCGACAGCACGCGGGCGATGACCCGACGCTGGTCGGTCATGCGCATGCCCTTTTCGATGCAGAGCTTTTCGAGGCGGTCCAAGGCGGCGTCTCCGGAAAGATGAATCCAAGCAAGATTCGGGCGGAAGATAGGGGCTACAGCGCTAGCTGTTAAGCGTCCTGCGCATCACGACGGCGTCCTTGGCGCCATCGGCATGGGGATAATAGCCCTTTCTCAGGCCCACGCGGTCGAAACCGGTGACCTCATAAAGCCTGAGCGCCGCCAGATTGTCGGCCGCGACCTCAAGGAACATCTCCAAGGCTCCCGCCTCCCGGGCTATGCCGACGGCCATCTCGACCAGGGCCGCGCCCCAGCCGCGACGGCGGGCGGCCGGATCGACGGCCACGGTCAGGATCTCGGCCTCGCCGGCCACGGCGCGGCAGAGGATGAAGCCCTTGGGCTCGTCCCCCTCGCCCAGCACCGCGAAGGCGCCGGGGCCCTTGAGCAGGGTTTCGAACTCTTCCGCGCTCCATGGCCGGGGAAAGGCGCGATCATGCAGGTCGGCCAGGGTGAAGCAGGCCTCGAGCCCGACGGGATGCAGGATCATGCGGCGGGGGCCACGGCATAGGGCGCGCGCAGATAGAGCGGCCGGGGCGAATGGGTCGGAGCGGGACGGCCGGCGGCCAGGCGGGCGACGGCCACGGGGTCGGCATAGACGGGGGTCAGCACGGTGGCCTCGGGCAGGATGTCGGCCAGCAACGGCGCGCCCGAACCAATCAGGACAGCCGGCCCGCCGGAGTAAAGTTCGGCCAGGCGAGCGGCGGCGACCCCGACCTCCAGGGCGTCGGGAGCCATCAAGGCCTTGCCGCCGTCGAAGGCCTGCAGATAGACCTGACCCATCTTGGCGTCGAGCACGCCAGCCACGAAACCGGGCGCGCCGGCGGTGGCGACCAGGGCCTCCAGGCTGTTGATCCCGACGCAGGGGATCGACAGGGCCGTGGCCAGGCCCTTGGCGAACGACAGCCCGACCCGCAGGCCGGTGAACGAACCCGGGCCGACGGTGACAGCGATGCGGGTCAGGTCCGGGAACTTCACGCCGGCTTCCGCCATCATCTCGCGCGCCAGGACGGCGATGCGCTCCTGGTGGCCGCGGGTCATCGGCTCGCTACGGGCGGCGCGGACGACGTCGCCGTCCAGCACGGCGATCGAGCTGGCGGCCAGGCAGGTGTCGATGGCCAGGATCAAGGAGGGATGGATCATCGGGTCGGCGCGCCTCCACGCCAGAGGAACTCGCGCAGGACGGCCTTTTCCTGCAGCACGGCCTCGGGCGGCATCACATCCTGGGTCCAGCCCGGCACGGCGAAGATGTAGCGCAGCGCCGGCTCGCCGGGTTGGGTGCAGATCACGGCGTGGGCGTCGCGGTCCTTGCCCATCCAGCAGCGCGGATAGTCCATGTCGGCGTTGGCCCATTTCAGGCCCAAGGTCTCGCCACGCGGGCCCTTGGGGGAGCCCCCGGTCACGCGGATATCGCCGACCGTGGCCGTTCCGGGATTGCCGTGGATCTCGAGCACGCCGCCGCCTTGCTCGACGCTGACCCCGATCAGGGTCGATTTGGCGCCGTCGTTCCGCATGAACACGCCCTCGACCTTGGCCTTCGGGAAACGCGGCTTGATCGCCTCCATCGAGAACTCGGTCTGGGCCATGAGCGGGCCGACCGAGAACTCGTCCAGGGCCAGCGGGCCGCTCAGATAGGGCGTGAAGCGATCGACCCCGCCGTCGGCGGTCTGGCGCTCGGTCAGGACAGGCGCCGGCGAGGCGGCGGCCGGCGCACTCTTCGGCTTGTCGGCCGGACCGCAGGCGGCCAGCGCCAGCGGCAGCGCCGCCAGGATCAGGGGTCGAAGCACCAGGTCAGGCCGCGCCGACGGCGGCGGTCTCGGCCGGACGCCAGACGAACTCGTTGAGCTGGCCCTTGGCCTTCAGGGTCTCGACCGGCGGCAGGCCGCCCTTGGTCCAGCCGGGCACGCCGAACACGTAGGCGACGGTCGGGGCCTCGGGACGGACGCAGACCGTCTGGTTGACGGTGCGGCCCTCGCCGGCCCGGCATTGGCCGATGTCGAAACCGAGGTCGGCCCATTTTCCGAGCAGGGCTTCGCCCTTGGGGCCCTCGACTGGGCCGCCGGCCAGGCGAATCTCGGCGATGCCGCCCTCGGCCCCCTTGCCGATCTCCAGCAGCGGGACGTTGTCCTGCTCGACGGTGATGATCGGCCCGGGCGGGCCCTCGCCGACATGGATGAAGGCGCTCTTGACCACCGCCTTGGGGAACAGCGCCGCTAGGGTCGGCTGGTCGAAGGCGGTGGCGGCGGTGACCGGGCCGACGCCGTCGGCGCGGATCCGCAGGGGGCCACCGGTGTAGGGCGTCACCGCGACGGCGACCGGGCCGGATTTCGCCGCCTCGGCGGCCGGCGGCGCGGCGGCGGTGTCGGTCTTCTTGTCGGCCGGGCCGCAAGCGGCGAGCAGCAGCAGCGGGACGGCGGCGATCAGGGCGAGGCGCTGGGTCATGTGGGCGGTTCTAGCACCCGCCCCCGGGTGTTCGCTACAAACACAAACTGTTGTCATCCCGGCCCCTCGGGTCGCGCGAAGCGCGCGCCCAAGGGTAAACTCCGCGAAGCGAAGCGCCGGGACCCAGGACCGGCGCAATGCGGTTGCTCCTGGATTCCGGACAGCGCTACGTGCTTCCGGGATGACAACCTTTTGGGGTCGCGAGTTCAGATGATCTTCGCGGCTTCCTCGAAGTCCAGGCGCGGGTTGCGCGGGAACAGGCCTTCGTCGTTGCCGTAGCCGATCGAGACGATGAAGTTGGACTTGATGTTGGTCCCGGCGAAGAATTCGGCGTCGACGGCGGCGTTGTCGAAGCCCGACATCGGACCGGTGTCCAGGCCCAGGGCCCGCGCGGCCAGGATGAAATAGCCGCCTTGCAGCGAGCTGTTGCGCAGCGCGCCGGTTTCCTTGGCCACGGGGTCGCCGAACCAGGTCTTGGCGCCCGGGGCGTTGGGGAACAGCTTGTCGAGAGTTTCGGGGAAATCCAGGTCGTAGCCGACGATCACCGTCACCGGGGCCTTCAGGATCTTTGGGCCGTTCGAGCCCGAGGTCAGCGGCGCCAGCCGGGCCTTGGCTTCCGGGCTGCTGACGAAGATGAACCGCGCCGGCGTGGTGTTGGCGGCGGTCGGGCCGAACTTCACCAGGTCGTACAGCTCATGCAGCACGGCCTCGGGGACGGGCTCGGGCTTCCAGCCGTTGCGCGTGCGCGCCTCGGTGTAGAGTTGGGCGAGGGCGGCGGCGTCGAGCTTGGACATCAGAGATCCTCAAGTGCGCTATTAGCAACTTATACAGTTACAATATGCGCTCGGAAACCGGCCCGCAAGCGCCGCGCGGTGCAGTTTTTCTAAGGCCCCTAGAGCGTCTGCTCGACCCGGGTCACTTCCGGCACATAGTGCTTGAGCATGTTCTCGACCCCGGCCTTCAGCGTGGCCGACGAGGACGGGCAGCCCGAGCAGGCGCCGCGCATGTGCAGCCACACCACGCCGGTGGCCGGTTCGAACTTGCTGAACACGATGTCGCCGCCGTCCTGGGCGACGGCCGGGCGAATGCGGGTGTCGAGCAGGTCCTTGATCTCGGCGACGATCTGGCTGGTCTCGTCGTCATAGACGCCGTCGTTGTCGTGACCGCTCTCGACGGCGTCCAGCAACAGGGGCCGGCCGCTGGTGAAGTGGTCCATGATGGCCGCCAGGATCGGGGCCTTCAGGTGCGGCCACTCGGCGTGCTCGGCCTTGGTCACGGTCAGAAAATCGGGACCGAAGAACACCCGGTTGACGTCGCCCAGCCGGAACAGGGCTTCGGCGAGGGGCGAGGCGTCGCCCTCCGCCGCCGTCTTGAACTCCCGCGCGCCCTCACCCAGCACTTCGCGGCCGGGCAGGAACTTCAGGACCTCGGGATTGGGCGTGGTTTCGGTCTGGATGAACATGCTGGAGAAATGGACCCGGCAAGGCCCCAAGACAAGGGTGGGGCGCCGCTTGCGTCAACGTGACAAACGAACCGCGTTATGGCTCCATGATCAAAACAAGTGTTTTAGGGAGAGTTCGCCATGAGCGACGGAGCCATCGATCTTTCAGGCGATCCCGGGGCCGACGCACGCGCCAAGGCCTACGCCACCCCGCTGGACCAGTTCGACGTGGCCGATCCCGCCCTGTTCCAGGCCGACGCCCACTGGCCGTGGTTCGAGCGGCTGCGCAACGAGGACCCGGTCCACTACTGCGCCGACAGCGAGCACGGGCCGTACTGGTCGATCACCCGCTACAACGACATCATGACCGTCGACACCACCCACCAGGTGTTCTCGTCCGACAGCAGCTTCGGCGGCATCACGATCCGCAACTTCGACGAGGACTTCGTCCTGCCGATGTTCATCGCCATGGACCCGCCCAAGCACGACATCCAGCGCAAGACCGTCAGCCCGATCGTCTCGCCGGTGAACCTGGCCTTGCTGGAAGGCACGATCCGCGAGCGGGTGGGCGGCATCCTCGACGACCTGCCGATCGGCGAGACCTTCGACTGGGTCGACAAGGTGTCGATCGAGCTGACCACCCAGATGCTGGCCACGCTGTTCGACTTTCCCTGGGAGGAGCGCCGCAAGCTGACCCGCTGGTCCGACGTCACCACCGCCGTCCCGGGGGCGGGGATCGTCGACAGCGAGGAGCAGCGCCGGGCCGAGCTGCTGGAGTGCCTGGCCTATTTCACCGAGCTGTGGAACCAGCGGGTCAATTCGACCGAGCCCGGCAATGATCTGATCTCGATGCTGGCCCATGGCGAGGCGACGCGGAACATGCCGCCGATGGAGTATCTGGGGAACATCCTGCTGCTGATCGTCGGCGGCAACGACACGACCCGCAACTCGATCACCGGCGGCCTGCTGGCCCTCAGCCAGAACCCGGCGGAAGAAGCCAAGCTGCGCGCCGACCCCAGCCTGATCCCCAACATGGTCTCGGAGATCATCCGCTGGCAGACCCCTCTGGCCTACATGCGCCGCACGGCGATGGAGGACTTCGAGCTGTCGGGCAAGACCATCAGGAAGGGCGACAAGGTGGTCATGTGGTACGTCTCGGGCAACCGCGACGAGACGGCGATCGACAACCCCAACGCCTTCATCATCGACCGCCCCCGAGCCCGCCAGCACCTGTCGTTCGGCTTCGGCATCCACCGCTGCGTCGGCAACCGCCTGGCCGAGCTGCAGCTGAAGATCATCTGGGAGGAGATCCTCAAGCGCTTCCCGAAGATCGAGGTGATGGGCGAGCCCAAGCGGGTCTATTCGAGCTTCGTGAAGGGGTATGAGAGCCTGCCGGTCAGGATTCCGAGCCGGCTGTAGTCAGTCGCCCCGCGCGCCGATTGGGGACAGGCGCATGCGCCTGTCCCCAGACGAGCCCCGGTCAGGCCCCCCAGAACCCGACCAGCTTCCGCACCTCGGCCAGCGTCGGCGCCGCGACCTCGCTGGCCCGCTCGGCGCCGGCCTTGAGGATGCGGTCGATCTCGGCCGGGTCGCTGAGCAGCCCGCGCATCCGCTCGCCGACCGGGGCCAGGGTCTCGACCGCCAGGTCGGCCAGGGCCGGCTTGAAGGTCCCGAAGCCCTTGCCAGCGTACTCGGCCAACACCTCGGCTTTCGTCCGCCCCGACAGCGCCGCGAAGATGCCGACCAGGTTGTCGGCCTCGGCGCGGGTGGCCAGCTCTTCCAGGGTCTCCGGCAGCGGCTCCGGATCGGTGCGGGCCTTGCGGACCTTGGCCGCGATGTCGTCGACCGTGTCGGTCAGGTTGATGCGCGAATAGTCCGACGGGTCGGACTTGCTCATCTTGGCCGAGCCGTCACGGAGCGACATGACCCGCGCCCCGGGCCCCTGGATCAGCGGGTCGGGCTGCGGGAAGAAGGCCGGCGCGCCGAAGTCGTGGTTGAACTTGGCGGCGATGTCGCGGGTCAGCTCCAGGTGCTGCTTCTGGTCCTCGCCGACCGGTACGTGAGTGGCCTTGTAGATCAGGATGTCGGCGGCCTGCAGCACCGGATAGGTGTAGAGGCCGACGCTGGAGCGCTCCTTGTGCTTGCCGCTCTTCTCCTTGAACTGGGTCATGCGGTCGAGCCAGCCGAGGCGGGCCACGCACTGGAAGATCCAGGCCAGCTCGGCGTGCTCGCGCACCGCCGACTGCGGGAAGATCGTCGCCTTGGCGGGGTCGAGGCCGGCGGCCAGATAGGCGGCGGCGATCTCGCGGGTCTGCTGGGCCAGCAGGGCCGGGTCCTGCCAGACGGTGATGGCGTGCAGGTCGGCGACGAAGATGAAGGTGTCCATCTCGTGCTGCAGCTTGGCGAACTTCACCAGGGCGCCGAGATAGTTGCCCAGGTGCAGGGCCCCGGACGGCTGGACGCCGGAGAGCACGCGGGTCGGGCCCGCATAGGGGACGGGGGTGTGGTCGGTCATGGCTTCAGCCTTGGATATCGAAAGCGGTATGGCGAACGCGCATCGGCGCGAGCCGCGTGCGAAACGCGGCGGAACGGATCAGAGGAAGCTGCGCCATCGCGGCGCGAGGAAACCGATCGAAGCCATGCATGCTCGTTACCGGGCTGAGGCGGCGAGAGCAAGCCCAGGTCCAGTCTCAAAGCCTGTCATCCCGGACAAGCGAAGCGCAGATCCGGGACCGCCGGAAGCGCTGAGTTCACGCGTCGGTCCCGGATCTTCGCGCTGCGCGCTTGTCCGGGATGACAACCGTGTTTTGGCCTGAACCCTAAACCTTGCCCCGCTTCAGCACCGCCTTCAGCTCCGATGGCGTGACCCCGCCGAACAGGAAGACCAGCGGCGGATAGAGGCCGGCCCCGACCACGACGGTCAGCAGCAGCGCCACTTCCTTGGCCCCGATCACGTGACCCTTGAGGCCCATGGCCTCCAGCGGGGCCTCGATCAGCGGCCGCCAGTGCGAGGCCGCCGCCAGCAGCAGGCCCATCACGACGCTGGCCGCCAGGATCCGCGCCACCCGCGACCAGGTCTCCAGCGAGGGATTGTAGTGGCCCTTGCGGGACAGGCCGAAAGCCATCTGCGCCACGTTCAGCCACGAGGCGATGGCGGTGGCCGCGGCGATGCCCTTGACCCCGATCAGGTTGAACAGGGCGATGCCGAACACGACGTTGACCGCCACCGAGATCAGGGCGAAGCGCATCGGGCTCTTGGTGTCGCCGCGCGCGAAGAAGGCCCGCGAATAGAGCTGCTGCAGCACGAAGGCCGGGGTGCCCAGGCCGTAGAAGAACAGCGCCGCCGCCGTCTGGCTGGCGTCGAACGGCGTGAACTGGCCCCGGGTGTAGAGGGCGTCCGACAGGAAGCCCGGCATGGCCACCAGGGCCGCGGCGGCGGGGATGGTCAGGGCCATGGCCAGGGCGATGGCCTGGTCCATGGCGCCCTGCGCGTCCTTGCCGTCGCCGGTGTTGACGGCCCGCGACAGGCGCGGCAGCAGGGCCACCCCGATCGCCACGCCCACCAGGCCCAAGGGCAGCTGGTACAGGCGGTCGGCGGTGGCCAGCCACGAGCGGCCGCCGGGCACGTGGCTGGCCAGGTTGCCGGAGATGAAGATGTTGACCTGGGTGGCGCTGGCCGCCAGGGCCCCGGGGATGGCCTTGCCGATCAGGGCTTTCACCTCGGGGGTCAGGCGCGGCAGCCGCCAATGGACCTTGGCGCCCGACTTGTTGACGCCCCAGACCAGCAGGGCGGCTTGCGCCACGCCGGCCACCACCACGCCGACCGACCCCCACCGGGCCGCCTCGACGGCGGTGGTCTGCGGCAGGATGAAGGCCAGGGTGGCGATGTTCAGCAGCACCGGCGCGCCGGCCGACAGCACGAAGCGGTCGCGGGCGTTCAGCACGCCCGACAGGTGGGCGACGATGGCCATGCACGGCAGGTAGGGCATGGTGATCTGGGTCAGCAGCACCGCCAGCTTGTACTTGGCCGGGTCGGCCGCGAAGCCGGGGCTGATCAGCATCATCAGCCAGGGCATGGCCAGCTGGCAGGCCACGGTGATGATGAGGGTCGAGGCCGCCAGGGTGGCCATGGCGTCGCCGGCCAGGATGTCGGCCTTCTCCTCGCCGTCGATCTGCAGCGACTTGGCGTAGGCCGGCACGAAGGCCGCGGCGAAGGCCCCCTCGGCGAAGAACCGGCGGAACAGGTTGGGGAAGGCCAGGGCGGCGTTGTAGGCGTCGGCGGCCGGGGTAGCGCTGGCCCCCATGCGGTAGGACACCGCGAGATCCCGCGCGAAGCCCATGAACCGGCTGACCAGGGTCAGGCCCGAATAGATCGCCGACGAGCGCAGCAGCCCGCCGGGCTTCTTCGGCTCGTCGGCGGGCGGGACGGGCGGTTGGGGGGGCGCGATGTCGGTCACGAACGGCTTCTGCGGGTTGGGCGGGGAGGCGTCAAGCGAGGGCGGGAGGCGCGGGCGACCTTGACGGGGAATCCGTGGCTTTCGATGAGTCCTCGGGAAGGATTTTCGATGCAGGGCCAATAAGGCGGCCGAAAGGCCGGCAACTCACGCCCTTGCCCCCTACGGGCCGCTTCGCGACCGTCTTCCCCCATAGGGGGAAGGGCCTAAGCGCGATCTGTCCGCCCCCTATGAGGACGGACAGATCGCGAAGCGGTCAGGTGGGGATGGACGCCTTCCGAAACCCTCTCCCATGGGGAGAGGGAGGGGCCCGCCGCGACAGCGGTGGGAGGGTGAGGGGGTAAGACGTCGACCGCCCATCCTCTCGCCCTGTCCCACGTCCGACAGCGTGATCCCTCACCCTCCCACGCCTGCGGCGCGGGCCCCGCCCTCTCCCGCTGGGAGAGGGTTTCCTGTCAGCTCCGTCCCCGATACGCTGACGCTTCGTGAGGCACGGACCGAGAGCGTAACCGCGATGCCCAAGACGACGACGATCATCGGTTGGGGCCAGCGCCTGGGCGTGGCGGGTGTCGTCGTCGTGGCCCTGGCGGTCACGCACTATGTCTACAACGACCACAGAAAGGCCGCCGCCGCCGAGGCCGCGTTCTGGAGCCTGGACGGCCCGCCCTGTCCGACGGTGGACGCGGCGACCTATGCGCGATCCTGGGGCGAGCCCAAGGTCACCGCCTATGGCGGCGTCAGCTTCGAATATCGCGTCGGCCACATGATGTGCACGCTGAGACCCGACACCCGGGGCTCGGGCGAGCATGCCGTCTGCCAGTTCACCGGCCCTGTGCTGCTGGGCGTGAAGACGCCCACGACGACGGCCTATTTCGCGCCCACCGGCATGAGCGCCGTCCGCGCCGCCGTCATCGACGGAAAGGCCCGCTGCGTGCTGATCCGCCGGTTCGAGATGAAGGACCACCGGTAGGAGTCACCGAAACCCATCACGTCAACAGCCGTCATCCCGGGCCTTGTGCCCCGGACCCCTGGTTCAGCTGACAGTGCGGCGCCTTGGCGCGCAAGGCCGTGCACACGGAACCCCTCTCTCTAAGAGAGAGGGATACAGGAGCGTCCGGCCAGGTCCGAAGGCAGAACCTACCGCGCCACGCTGGCCCGCGCCCGCTTCAGCCCCGGCCGCGTGTTCGGCGCCCCCGCCTCGTTCTGCTCCAGCGCCGCCAGCAGGTCGGCCTTCAGCGTGTTGACCTTGCGGGCGTCGGCCAGTTTTCCGCCCTCCGAGGTCTGCACGTAGAAGGCGTCGACCGCCCGTTCGCCGTAGCCGTCGATGTGGGCCGACTGGATGGACAGGCCGTTGTCGGCCAGGGTGCGGGCCAGGGCCTGCAGCAGGCCCGGGCGGTCGCGGCCCGAGGCCTCGACCACCGTGGCCTCGTTGGAGGCCTCGTTGTCGACCACCACCGTCGGGGCGATCGAGAAGGCGGCGGTGCGCGACTGCTCGCCGCCGCGCCGGGGCTCCATGACCAGGGGCTCGCCGCGACCGGCCGCCTCCAGGGCGTCGGCCAGGCGGCGCAGGGCCCGGGGGTTCTCGCAGCCCAGGGCCGCGCCGGTCACGTCCTGCACGTGGAAGACGTCCAGGGCCTGGCCCTGGCGCGAGGTGAACACCCGGGCCCCGACCACATTTCCTCCGAGAGAGGAGATGGCTAGAGCGAGGTCGGCGAACAGCCCCCGACGGTCCTTGGCGGCGACGACGATCTCGGCGGCGTTGGCGCCCGTGGGCACCCGGCCCTCGGCGGCGGCCCCGCCCTGGATGGCGGCGCGGCGGGCCAGGGCGGCGTGGTCCAGCAGGTCCTGGGTCGAGAAGGCCCCGAAATAGGCCGCTTCCATGGCCTGGGCCCAGCCCTTGGACGCGGGGTCGGCCTGGACCAGGGCGTCGCGGGCCTGCTCGGCGGCGGCCTCCTGGTGGCGCTGGACGCTGGCGGCGGCGTCGCTGCCGCGTCCGCCGCGGAACACCGCCTCGGTGGCGTTGTAGAGCTCGCGCAGCAGCTGGCCCTTCCAGCCGTTCCAGACGCCCGGCCCGACGGCCCGGATGTCGGCGACGGTGATCACCAGCAGCAGGCGCAGGCGTTCGGGGTTCTCGACGATGCGGGCGAAGGCGGCGACCGTGCCGGGGTCGGCGACGTCGCGCTTCTGGGCAAAGTCGCTCATCACCAGGTGGTTCTCGACCAGCCAGGCCACCAGCTCGACCTTCAGGCGGTCGACGCCCAGGCGTTCGCAGGCGCTGCGGGCGCTGCGGGCGCCGGCCTTCTCCTGGCCACCGACCCCGCCCTTGCCGGTGTCGTGCAGCAGCATGGCCAGGAACAGGGCCTCGCGGTCCTCGATCAGCGGCAGGATCGACACGGCCAGCGGATGGTCGTCGACCAGCCGGCCGGCGGCCATGTCGCCGATGACGCCCACGGCCCGCAGGGTGTGCTCGTCCACCGTGTAGGAGTGGTACATGTTGAACTGCATCTGGGCGACGATGCGCCCGAACTCGGGGATGAACCGGCCCAGCACCCCGGCGTCGTTCATCAGGGTCAGGGTGCGGTAGGACCGCTTGCCATAGGCCAGCAGCCGCAGGAACGCCTCGGTCGCCAGCGGGTCCCGGCGGACCTTGGAGGTGATCAGGTTGAGGTTGCGGGTCACCGCCGTGAAGGCGTCGGGGTGCAGGTCGAGGTCGCGCTCGTCGGCGGTCTTGAACAGCCGGATCAGGTTGACCGGGTCATTCTCGAACACCGCCGGGCCGTCGATGTTCAGCCGGCCGCCGTCCTCGTAGAAGCCGGGCACGTCCAGCGCCTTGCGCTTGGGCCGACCGCCGCCAGGAAGAAAGCGGGAAATGCCCTTGGGCTCGTTCTTGAAGTGCTCGGCCTCCAGCTTGGCCGAGAAGGCGCGGGTCAGGGCCCCGACCTCCTTGGCGACCAGGAAGTAGCGGCGCATGAAGCGCTCGACCGCCGGGGCGTCGCCCCGGTCGCCATAGCCCATGCGGCGGGCGATCTCGGGCTGCAGGTCGAAGGTCAGCCGCTCTTCCGGCCGGCCGGTGGTGAAGTGCAGGTGGGCGCGGACGGCGTGCAGGAAATCGAAGGCGCGGATGAAGCCCTTGGCCTCGCGGCGGTCGAACACCTCCAGCTTGAAGACGTCCTCGGGCCGGTCCACGGGGTGCAGGTACTCGGCGATCCACATCAGGGTGTGCAGGTCGCGCAGGCCGCCCTTGCCCTCCTTGACGTTGGGCTCGACCATGTAGCGGCTGGCCCCGGCCCGGGCCTGGCGGTCGTCGCGCTCCTTGAGCTTGGCGGCCACGAAGGCGGCGCCGGTGCCCTTCATGACGTCGTCGCGGAACCGCCGCTTCAGCTCGTCGCCCAGGCGCTCGTCGCCGGTCAGCCGGCGGGCCTCCAGGATCGTGGTGCGGATCGTGAAGTCCTCGCGCGACAGCCGCACGCATTCCTCGATGGTCCGCGAGGCGTGGCCGACCTTGAAGCCCAGGTCCCACAGCGCATAGAGCATGAACTCGATGACGCTCTCGGCGTGCGGCGTCTGCTTGTAGGGCCGCAGGAACAGCAGATCGATGTCGGAGAACGGCGCCAGGGTGCGGCGGCCGTAGCCGCCGACGGCCAGCAGGCACAGGCGCTCACCCTCGGTCGGGTTGCGGGCCCGGAACACGTGGACGGTGGTGAAGTCGTAGAGGGCGGTGATCACCTCGTCGGTGACGCCGCTGAGCAGCCGGGCCGTCTCCAGGCCGCCGGCCCCGTTCTCCAGCCGCTCCTTGGCGATCATCCGGCCGCGAAACAGCGCCTGCTTGAGGATCTCGATGGCGCGGGTGCGCTGGGCGGCCTCGTCGCCGATCAGGTCGAGGGCGGCGGCCGACAGCCGGGCGCGCAGGGCGTGGCCGTCGACGACATGTTCCAGGGGCGTGGGGCGAAGGCGACGGGGCATGGCGGTTATATGGTGTTCCCAGAGCGTGATCGCCTCGGGCGGAAGCCCGTCTCGACCCGCTCCCACTATAGGACCTCAGGTCTTGAGCAGAGCCTTAAGACGATAAAGCGCGTCCAGGGCCTCGCGCGGGCTCATGCCGTCGACGTCCAGGTCTTCCAGGGCGGCGTCGGTGCGGCTGGGCGCCGCTTGAACAGGCGCCGCGACCGACACATGGCTGGCGAACAGCGGCAGGTCGTCGAGCTTGGCCGGTGATTCGGTCTTGCTCTCCAGGCGATCGAGCACCTCCTTGGCGCGCGCCACCACCTGCGGCGGCACCCCTGCCAGCTTGGCCACCTGCACGCCGTAGGAGCGGTCGGCCGGGCCGGCGGCGGCCTCGTGCAGGAACACCAGGTCGCCGTTCCATTCCTTGGCCCGCAGGCTGAGGTTGGAGACGTGGGCCAGCCGCGTCTCCAAGGTCGCCAGCTCGTGATAGTGGGTGGCGAACAGGGCGCGGCAGCGGTTGGTGTCGTGCAGGGCCTCGGCGCAGGCCCAGGCGATGGCCAGGCCGTCATAGGTGGCCGTGCCCCGGCCGATCTCGTCCAGGATCACCAGGCTGCGCGGGCTGGCCTGGGTGAGGATGGCGGCGGTCTCGACCATCTCCATCATGAAGGTCGAGCGGCCCCGGGCCAGGTCGTCGCCGGCCCCGACCCGGCTGAACAGCCGGTCGACGACGCCGAGGCGCAAGGACTTGGCCGGCACGTAGCAACCGGCCTGGGCCAGGATGGCCAGCAGGGCGTTCTGGCGCAGGAAGGTCGACTTGCCGGCCATGTTGGGGCCGGTGACGATCGACAGTCGCGCCCCGGCCTCGCCGGCCGCGTCCAGGCAGCAGTCGTTGGGGGTGTAGGGGTCGCCGGCCCGCTTGACGGCGGCCTCGACCACCGGGTGGCGGGCGGCCTTGGCCTCGAAGGCCAGGGACTTGTCGACGGTCGGGCGCACCGCGCCGCTGTCCTCGGCCCATTCGGCCAGGGCGGCGGCGACATCCAGCCGGGCCAGGGCCTCGGCGGCCATCTGGATCGGCTCGGCCAGGGCGACGGCCTCGGCGCGCCAGTCCTCGAAGGCGGCGACCTCCATGGCCAGGGCCCGCTCGGCGGCCTGGGCGATACGGGCGTCCAGGTCGGCCAGCTCGACGGTGGTGAACCGCACCTGATTGGCCAGGGTCTGGCGGTGGATGAATGTGGCGTTCAGCGGCGGCTGGAACAGCGGGTCGGCCTTGCCGGCCGTGGCCTCGACGAAATAGCCGAGCACGCCGTTGTGGCGGATCTTCAGCGGCACGCCGCTTTCCTGGACCAGGCGGGTCTCCAGGGCGGCGACCACCCGACGGCTGTCGTCGCGCAGGGCGCGGGCCTGGTCGAGCTCGGGGCGCACCCCGGCCGCGACGTAGCCGCCGTCGCGGGCCAGGGCCGGCAGATCGGGGCCCAGGCCAACTTCCAGCTGTTCGAGCAGGCGCGACACGCCCTCCTGCAGCGCCGGGGTCAGGGCCTTGAGCGCGGCTTCCAGCTCGGCGGGCGGCGGCGACAGCGGGTCGCCCGAGCCACCGACCATGCCGGCCAGCTTCTCGCCGGTCTTCAGGCCGTCCTTGAGGCAGCCCAGGTCGCGCGGACCACCGCGGCCCAGGGCCAGGCGCGACAGCGCGCGGGCCATGTCGCCGGCCCCCTTTAGCACCTCGCGCAGGCGTTCGCGCAGGGGCCGGTGGTCGACGAACCATTCGACGGCGTCCAGGCGGGCGTCGATGGCGTGGGGATCGAGCAGCGGCCGGGCCAGGCGCGAGGCCAGCAGGCGGGCCCCGCCGGCCGTGACGGTGCGGTCGATGACCGCCAGCAGCGAGCCGCTTCGATCACCATTTTGGGTGCGATCGATCTCCAGGCTGGAACGGGTGGCCGGGTCGATCGACATCACGTCGGCCTCGGCGGCGCGGCGCGGGGCGCGCAGGGCCGGCAGCCTGCCGGCCTGGGTCATTTCCAGGTGGGCGGCGATCAGGCCCAGGGCGCCGATCTCGGCCGACGAGAGCCCGCCGAACCCGTCGAGGGTGTCGACGCCGTACAGCCGCTTGACCCGGGTCTCCGAGGCCTGGGGCTCGGACAGGGCCGACGGCATCGGCTGGATCAGGCCGCCGCAGATCTTCAGGGTCTGGGACAGGTCGTCGTCCGACAACAGGCGGTCGGCGACCAGGGTCTCCGACGGGGCCAGGGCGGCCAGGATCGCCCCCACGGCGCTCTTGGCGACCAGGAAGCACTCGACCTCGCCGGTCGACAACTCGACGGCCGCCACGGCCGCCTGGCCGGCCCGCACGGCGACGGCGGCCAGGCGGTTGGCGCCGCGCGCGTCCAGCAGGCCGTCCTCGGTCAGGGTGCCAGGGGTGACCACCCGGACGATGTCGCGGCGGACCACCGACTTGGAGCCGCGCTTCTTGGCCTCGGCCGGGTCTTCCATCTGTTCGCAGACGGCGACCTTGAAGCCCATGCGGATCAGCTTGGACAGATAGGCCTCGGCCGCGTGGTGCGGCACGCCGGCCATCGGGATCGGCTGGCCGTTGTGGTTGCCCCGGAAGGTCTGGGAGATGCCCAGGGCGGCGGCCGCCCGGATCGCGTCGTCGAAGAACAGCTCGTAGAAATCGCCCATCCGGAAGAAGATCAGCGCGTCGGGCTGCCGCGTCTTCATCTCGAAGAACTGCTGCATCACCGGCGTCGCGCCGGTGGCGTCATAGGTCTGGACGGGAGCGGAGGCGGGGGCGTTCATCCGACGGGAAACTACAGAGCGTCGCGGCCCGCGTTAAGCGGCGATTGGCGGCGATCACCGAATGCTGACCAATTTGCAGAATCTGCAAATTGCCATCAGATCACAGTCGACGGACGCTCCTTTGGAGCGACACTGGCCGAAGGGATCGGCGCGGCCATGACGGCCTGAACGATCTAGGTCCACACCCCCCAACAGTTGTCATCCCGGCCGCAGCGAAGCGGAGAGCCGGGACCCAGGGCAACCGCACTGCGTCGGCCCTGGGTCCCGGACAGCTCTGCGCGCTTCCGGGATGACAACTGTTGGGGGGCGCTTGAATGCAGAAAGGGCCCGGAACCTGAGTTCCGGGCCCTTCTCATATAGCGTCGGAAAGCGCCGCCTAGCTGCCTGTCACTTCTTCCCAGAACCGCTTGGCCTTGCCGACGAAATTGGCCGACTTGGGGTTCTGCTTCTCGCTGCACAGGGTGGCCAGCTCGTTGAGCAGCTCCTTCTGGCGCGCCGACAGATGGGTGGGGGTTTCCACGAACAGTTCGACCACCAGGTCGCCGCGTTGGCGGCTGCGCAGGGACGGCATGCCCTTGCCCTTGAGGCGGACGGTCTTGCCGGTCTGGGCGCCTTCCGGAACCTTGACCGTGATGCGGCAGGCGCCGTCGCAGGCCTCGCCGCCGAGCAGGCAGGGGGCCTCGATGTCGCCGCCGAGCGCCGCGACGGTCATCGGCACCGGCACGGTGCACAGCAGATCCAGGCCGTCGCGCTCGAACAGTTCGTGCGGGATCACCGACAGGAACAGATAGAGGTCGCCGCGCGGGCCGCCGCGGGCCCCGGCGTCGCCTTCGCCGGCCAGGCGGATGCGGGCGCCGTCATCGACGCCGGCCGGGATGCGCACCGACAGCACGCGCTCGCGGCGCACCTGGCCGTGGCCATGGCAGCCGGTGCAGGGATCCAGCACCAGCCGGCCCGAACCGCCGCAGCGGGGACAGGCGCGTTCGACCGCGAAGAAACCCTGGGTGGCCCGCACGCGGCCGGCGCCGCCGCAGGTGCCGCAGACCGTCGGGCTGGTGCCGGGCTTGGCGCCCGAGCCGTCGCAGACCTCGCAGGTAATGGCGGCGGGAACCTTGATCTCGACCTCGGCGCCCGCATAGGCCTGCTCGAGGGTGATCTCCAGGTCGTAGCGCAGGTCCTGGCCGCGCTGGGGGCCGTTGTTGGCCTGGCGCCGGCCGCCGCCGAACATCTCGCCAAACACGTCGCCAAACACGTCGTTGAAGATGTCGCTGGCGTCGCCGCCGCCGAAACCGCCGCCTTGCTGGCCATTGACGCCGGCATGGCCGAAGCGGTCGTAGGCGGCGCGCTTCTGGGCGTCCGACAGCACCGAATAGGCTTCGTTGATTTCCTTGAACCGCGAGGAGGCGTTCTCGCAACCGCCGTTGCGGTCGGGATGGTGCTCCATCGCCATCTTGCGGAAAGCGACCTTGAGGGCGGCGTCATCGCAGCCTCGGGTCACGCCCAGGACGTCGTAATAGTCGCGCATCGTCAGGGTCGATCACTAGCCATGGTGGATAAGGAGGTGGGAGTGCTCCCGCCCGGCCGCAAGCGGCGGACGGGAGCCTTGTTCCCGAAAGGTGGCGCGGGAGGAACCGTGGTCACGTCTTCCGCCCCGCGACCCATCGTCACGCCGAAGGCTTGGAGTCGTCGACTTCTTCGAACTCGGCGTCGACGACACCGTCATCGGCGGCGGCTTCGTCACCTTCGCCGTCGCCCTGTTGGGCGCTGTACATGGCTTCACCCAGCTTCATCGAAGCCTGGATCAGCGCCTGGGTCTTGGCCTGGATGGCCTCGACGTCCTCGCCTTCCAGGGCCGCCTTCAGCTCGGTCAGGCCGGTCTCGATGGCGGCCTTCTCGGCCGGACCGACCTTGTCGCCGTGTTCGGCGAAGGCCTTCTCGGTCGAGTGGACGATGGCCTCGCCATGGTTCTTGGCCTCGACCAGCGCCTTCTTCTTGTCGTCCGAGGCCTTGTTGGCCTCGGCTTCCTTGACCATGCGCTCGATGTCCGCGTCCGACAGGCCGCCATTGGCCTGGATGCGGATCGAGTGCTCCTTGTTGGTCGCCTTGTCCTTGGCGTGGACATTGACGATGCCGTTGGCGTCGATGTCGAAGGTGACCTCGATCTGCGGCACGCCACGCGGGGCCGGCGGAATGCCCTGCAGGTCGAACTGACCCAGGAACTTGTTGTCCACCGCCATCGGACGCTCGCCCTGGAAGGCGCGGATCGTCACGGCCGACTGGTTGTCGTCGGCGGTCGAGAAGGTCTGCGAGCGCTTGGTCGGGATGGTGGTGTTGCGCTCGATCAGCGGGGTGAACACGCCGCCCAGGGTTTCGATGCCCAGGGTCAGCGGGGTCACGTCCAGCAGCAGCACGTCCTTGACGTCGCCTTGCAGAACGCCGGCCTGAACGGCGGCGCCCAGGGCCACGACTTCGTCCGGGTTGACGCCCTTGTGCGGCTCGCGGCCGAAGAAGTCCTGCACCGCCTGCTGGACCTTGGGCATGCGGCTCATCCCGCCGACCAGGATCACTTCGTCGATGTCGCTCTTCTTCAGGCCGGCGTCCTTGAGGGCCTGTTCGCACGGACCGATGGTGCGGGCGATCAGGTCTTCGACCAGGGCTTCCAGCTTGGAGCGCGACAGCTTGATGTTCAGGTGCAGCGGGCCCGACGCGTTCATCGAGATGAAGGGCAGGTTGACTTCGTACTGAGCCGTCGAGGACAGCTCCTTCTTGGCCTTTTCAGCCTCTTCGCGCAGACGCTGCAGGGCCAGCTTGTCCTTGCGCAGGTCGACGCCCTGCTCCTTCTTGAACTCGTCGGCCAGGTAGTCGACGATCCGCAGGTCGAAGTCCTCGCCGCCCAGGAAGGTGTCGCCGTTGGTCGACTTCACCTCGAAGACGCCGTCGCCGATTTCCAGGACCGAGACGTCGAAGGTGCCGCCGCCCAGGTCATAGACGGCGATCTTCTTGCCGTCGTTCTTGTCCAGGCCGTAGGCCAGGGCGGCCGCGGTCGGCTCGTTGATGATGCGCAGGACTTCCAGGCCGGCGATCTTGCCGGCGTCCTTGGTGGCCTGACGCTGGGCGTCGTTGAAATAGGCCGGAACGGTGATCACGGCCTTGGTGACGGTCTCGCCCAGATGGGTCTCGGCCGCTTCCTTCATCTTCTGCAGGATGAAGGCGGAAACTTCCTGCGGCGAGTAGTCCTTGCCGTGGGCCTTGACCCAGGCGTCGCCGGTCGGACCTTTGACGATCTCGTAGGGGACCATGGCCTTGTCCTTGGCCACGACCGGATCGGCGAAGTTACGGCCGATCAGACGCTTGATCGCGAAAAGGGTGTTGGTCGGGTTGGTGACGGCCTGGCGCTTAGCGGGCTGGCCGACAAGGCGCTCGCCGTCCTCGAGGAAGGCGACGACCGAAGGGGTGGTGCGAGCGCCTTCGGCGTTCTCGATCACCTTCGGGGTCTTGCCGTCCATGATGGCCACGCACGAGTTCGTGGTGCCAAGGTCGATACCGATAATCTTGCTCATGTTGAGACCTGCAGCTCCTAATGGCGGACGGCGGTGACAAGGGCCTTAAGGCAAGCGCCCCGGTTTTTCTCGAGCCGTCCCCGTCTGGTCGCGTTCTAACGGTTGATCCAAATCCTCGCCGCTCAAAACGACGGCCGAAACCGGCGTCTGTGCGGAAAGCGTTCGTTCAATCGAAGTTGACGGGCTCGTCAACCCCGCTTCGCAGCCGGATATGGGGGATAGGTACCAGCCTGCAAGCCCAATCCCGCATGGAAAGAAGGGGAATCGCGACTCCATGCGAAAATGGCCGCGCTCAAAAAAGCGCGGCCCTTCCGTCGGATAGGTCGCGAGCGAGGCTCAAATGCCTCAACTCGCGTTCGCTGAACCCGCTCATGGACCGTGTTAGCCGCCGGTCTTGGCGACCCAGGCGATGATCTGGGGCAGGGCGGCCTTGCGGGCCTTGATGCGATCGGTGATCGAGGCCACCGATTTTTCGGCCTCGCCGCGCGAGCCGGCCGGCAGGTTGGCGGCGGCATAGGCGGTGACCTTGTCGATCATCGCCGGATCGGCCGAACCCCTCGCCAGGCCGGGGATGAACTTGGTCGACGAAGCCGCGTCGACCTTGCCGTTCACCGCGTCCTTGTGGGCGACGGCGAAGTCGAAGGTCAGGTCAGGATGCAGCTTGGCGACCGTCGAGATCATGTTGGCCGACAGGGTTTCGCTCGGCTCGCCGGTCAGGGCCAGGTCCAGGGCCTTGGCGGCCAGGGCCGGATCCTCGGCCGAAGCCAGCTGGGTGTAGAGCTGGTCGCGGATCAGCGGGGTCTTCTCGGCCTTGGCCTGGGCGCGCAGGGCGTCCCAGGTCGCGGCGTCGGCGTTGCGGGCCACCGAGGCCAGGATCGCCTTGCGCAGCGGGCCGGGCACGGCGGTCGGGTCGGTCTTGTCGGCGGCGTAGCGACGGCGAGCCTCGGCGATCACCGCCGGGTCGCCCAGGGTGCTGAGGGCGCCGATCAGCGTCGTGCGCAGGGTGGTGACCGGCGCCGCTTCGCCCGGCTTGGCCGTCCAGCCCACTTGCTGGAACACCGGCGACAGGCGGGCGACAGCCAGCTTGCGGAAGGCGGCGCGGTCGGCTGGAGCGCTCTCGTACATGCCGTTGACGTTGGTCAGGATGGCCGCGGCCTTGCCCCACACCTGCGGGTCGGCGTCGACGGGCATGGCCATGATCAGGTCCAGGGCGTCGGTGACCGGCTGCTGACTGTTCAGGCCCAGGGCCCAGGCGTCGGACATCACGCCCAGCTGGTCGATGGCCGGCAGCTTGGCGAAGTTGGCCGCGACGGCGGCGAAGGCCTTGGGCGCGTAGAGGGTGCGGAAATAGCCGGCCTGGCCGGCGTTGACGACCACCGGGCCGCAGCCCTCGACGCTGAGCGCGCCCTTGCCGCTCTCGACCAGGGTCTTGGCCACCGTGCTCGAACCCACGACCTGGGCCGAGACCGGCACGCGCCAGGCCAGGGGGGTCTTGGTCGGCTTGTCGCGGCTGAACTCGCCCTGGGTCAAGGCGATCGGGGTCTTGCCAGCCTCGCAGGCGCCGGCCTCGACGGTGATCAGCGGCACGCCCGGCTGCAGGGTGAAGTCGTGGGCGATGGCGGTGATCGGCTTGCCGGCGGCGGCCTCGACCTCACGCCACAGGTCATCGGTCTGGGTGCTGCCGTGGGCGTTGGCCTTGATGTAGCGGCGCACGCCGTCGCGCCAGGCTTCGTGGCCGACATAGGCCTCGAGCATGCGGATGACCGCCTCGCCCTTCTGGTAGGTGATGCCGTCGAAGGCCTGGCTGGCCTGATCGACGGTTTCGACGTGCTGCACGACCGGATGGGTGGTGCTCAGCGAGTCCAGGCCCATGGCGTATTCACGACCGGCGACGGCGCTCAGCTGGCTGTTCCATTCGGGGTGGAAGTGCTCGGTGGCCCGGCCCTCCATCCACGAAGCGAAGCCCTCGTTCAGCCACAGGTCGTCCCACCACGACATGGTCACCAGGTCGCCGAACCACTGGTGGGCCATTTCGTGGGCGACGGTGGTGTAGATGTTCTCGCGGTCGTTCTGGGTGGAGATCGCCGGGTCGTCCAGCAGGGCGTATTCGAAGTAGAAGATCGCGCCCCAGTTCTCCATGGCGCTGAAGAACTGGCTCTGGCCGGGGGCGGCGATGTGGTCCAGCTTCGGCAGCGGGTAGGGGGCGCCGAAATAGTCGTTGTACCACTGCAGGATCGGGCCCGAGGACTTCAGGGCGAAGTCGGCCTTGGCCAGGTCGCCCTTCTTGGTGATCACCCCCATCTCGACGTCGCCGACCTTGGCGGTGGCGCGGTCGAACTCGCCCAGGCCGAAGAACAGCAGGTAGGTCGACATCTTGGGCGACGTCGCGAAGGTCACCTCGGTCTTGCCGCCGGAGAGGTCGCGGCTCTTGGCGATCGGCATGTTGCCGACGGCCATCTGGCCGGTCGGGACGGCGACCCGCATGTCGTAGGTCGCCTTGAAGAACGGCTCGTCCCACGACGGGATGAACCGGCGGGCGTCGCTGTTCTCGAACTGGGTGTAGAGGGCGCGCTTCTTGCCCTGGTCGGTGTCGTAGTCGAGGGCGAACAGGCCGGCGGCCTGCTTGTAGATCTTGCCGCTGTAGTCGATGGCCAGGACGTGCGGGCCCTTGGTCACCAGCTTGTCGAAGGTGAACGTAGCGGTCTGGGCCTCGGCGTCGACGGTGACCTTGGCGGAGCCTTGGCCAGCCAGCTCGACCTTGGAGAAGGCCAGGTCGGCGGCGTGCAGGGTGATGGTCTTGGTCGGGGTCGTCACGTCGACGGCGATCTTGACCGAAGCGGTGAAGGTCAGGTTTTCCGCGTCGGGCGTGAAGGCCAGGTCATAGTGGGTGGGCGTGACGCCGCGCGGCAGCTGGGTGGTCACCGTCGCGGCGGTGATCGAGGGTTTGGCGCTCGCTGGCTTGAGAGGGGCGGTCGTGGCGGCGAGGGCCGAACCGGCGGCAAGAACGAGCGCGGCGGCCGCCGCTGAGGAGAGAAGTCGACGCATGAACGGCCCTGGATTGCAAAAATTGTTCGGCGATTACGCCGGGCGGCGCAAACCAACACTGTCCTGGCGCGCCTGGCGCATTAAATCTGCGTAATGATCAAATCCCTCAGCATCGCGCCGGGCTTCGACCTCTGGCCGGACCTGCTGGACCCGCGGGTCCAGGCCGATCTCGCGCGCCTGACCCTGGCGGCGGTCGAGGCCGCGCCCCTGGGCCATTACGACACCGCCTATGGCAAGGTGATGAGCGTGGCGATGAGCAGCTTCGGGCCGCTGGGCTGGACCAGCGACAAGGCCGGCTATCGCTACGCCGACCGCCACCCGGGGACGGGCCAACCCTGGCCGGCCATGCCCCAGGCCCTGCTCGACCTCTGGGCGGCGCTGGGCGATCCGGAAACCCCGCCGGACTCCTGCCTGATCAACCTCTATCGCGACGACGCCCGCATGGGCCTGCACCAGGACCGCGACGAGGCCGATCCCCGCTTTCCGGTGCTGTCGATCTCATTGGGCGACACGGCGGTGTTCCGGATCGGCGGGACCGCGCGCAAGGACCCGACCCGGTCCCTGCGGCTGTCGTCCGGCGACGTCTGCCGGCTGTCGGGCCCCGCGCGCCTGGCCTTCCACGGCGTCGACCGCATCCTGCCGGGCTCGTCCGGCCTGGTTCCCGGCGGGGGACGGATCAATCTGACGCTGCGACGGGCCCGGGCCGCCTAAAGGTCCTCCCCCCGTGGGGGAGGCGATCGCGAAGCGATCGGTGGGGGGATATTGCTGAGCGGGCGGACCACTCCCCCCTCCGTCGGCTTCGCCGACACCTCCCCCCACAGGGGGAGGATCTTCCAGAAACGAAAAAGGGCCGCCCCATCGGGACGGCCCTTCATCATCTCGAAAACCGCAACCCTCAGCCGCGCAGCTTGCGGGCGATGGTTTCCAGATCCTGGCTGAGGACCGGGTCCTCGGCGCGCAGGGCCTCGATGCGGCGCACGGCGTGCAGGACGGTGGTGTGGTCGCGGCCGCCGAACCGCCGGCCGATGTCGGGCAGCGAGCGAGTGGTCAGTTGCTTGGCCAGCCACATGGCCGCCTGGCGCGGCCGGGCGATGGCGCGGTTGCGGCGCTCGCTCAGCAGGTCGGCCTGTTTCATGCCGTAGTGCTCGGACGTCGCCTTCTGGATGTCGTCGATGGTGATGCGCTTCTCGCCGGCCCGCAGGTGCGGCCGCAGGATCGCCTGGACCTCGTCCAGGGTCAGGCGCGACACGCCTTCGCCGGCCCGGGCCGACAGGGTGTTGAGCGCGCCTTCCAGCTCGCGGACGCTATCGGTGAAGCGGTCGGCCAGGAAGTGCAGCACCTCGGTGCGCAGGGTCGGCTCGAAGCCGTGCTGGCGCGACAGGGCCTGCAGCTTGCGCTCCAGGATGCCCAGGCGCAGGGCGCGATCGGCCGGCTCCAGGCCGCAGACCAGGCCCGCCGACAGGTGCGAGCGCAGGCGGGCGTCCATCTCGGTCATCGCCGCCGGGGCGCGGTCCGAGGAGAACACCACCCGGCGGCCGTCCTCGACCAGGGCGGTCAGGGTGTGGAACAGCTCTTCCTGGCTCGACTGCTTGCCGGCGATGAAGTGAACGTCGTCGATGATCAGCAGGTCGGCGCCGCGCAGCTCTTCCTTGAAGGCCGTGGTCTGGCGATCCATCACCGCCCGCACGAAGGTCGACAGGAAGCGCTCGGCGGTCAGGTAAACCACGCGCTTGGTCGGGGCCTGGCGCATGGCCTCCCAGGCCAGGGCGTTGAGCAGGTGGGTCTTGCCAAAGCCGTAGGGGCCGTGGAACAGCACCGGATTGAAATGGCCGTCGGCCCAGCTGGCCACCCGGCGGGCCACGGCGTGGGCGAACTCGTTGGCCGGACCCGGCACGAAGGTGTCGAAGGTGAAGCGCTCCTGCAGACCCTGGACGGGCGAGGGGCGGGCGCCGTTGGTCGGGGCCAGGGCCGGGACGTCGCTGGAGACGGGCAGGACGATCTCGATCGGCTCGGCCTTGGTCTCGCCATAGGTCGCGGGACCAGCGGCGGCCTCGAATTCCAGGCGCGATTTGAGCTCCAGGCGGCGCGAGGTGGCGTCGTTGGCGGCCCACAGCTCGCTGACGCGACGCCAGGCGCTGCGACGAATCCAGTCGCGGGCGATGCCCGTGGGCGTGACCAGCACGACGTCGCCGGTCTGGCCTTCACGGGCCTGGCCTTCACGCAGCACGGCCGGCGCGATCCACGAGCCAAAGGCGGCGTCGCCCAGCTCGCGCTTCAGCACCACGCAGACCTTGTTCCAGACGACGCCGGCCGGTTCGCAGGCAACCGTCGAGAACGCGGCCGAAAACTCCTGACTCACTAACCCGCCCTTGATCGTCATCAGTCATCGCCTCGTGCATGTGTCTTATTTCTGCCCCGATCGCCGCCCCCCATGGCGCGCGATCGCGTCCTCTTCACGCTCCCATTCCATGCGGACACAGGGGGTTGATCGGCGAACGCAAGGGTTCGGCCGCCACCAGTGATCTCCATGGACTGGAAGAGCGTTGAGACGCTTAAACTAGCCAGCGGCCCCTGCTGGTCAAACGGAAAACTTGCGTCCGATCGCGGATATTTCTGTTGACTCGCGACAGGCCCTCACCCGCCAAGGGAATGCAGTTTTTGACCCCGAGATTGAACGTGCGGAATGTCTCGCGGACAATCCCGGGTTTACAGATTTTGCATAGAAAAAGCCGACCGAGTTTCCTCGATCGGCTTCTCTAAGTCTTTGATTTCGCGGACCGAACGACGTTCGGTCGGAAACTGGATTAGGCCGCGGCCTGATCAAGCTTCTTCAGGCGAGCCGCCAGGCGCGAAACCTTGCGCGAGCCGGTGTTGGGGTGGACGACGCCCTTGGACACGGCGCGCATCAGTTCGGACTGCGCTTCGATGAAAGCGGCCTTGGCGACGGCGGCGTCGCCAGCGGCCAGGGCGTCTTCGAACTTGCGCAGGAAAGTGCGGACGCGCGAGCGACGAGCGGTGTTCACTTCGGTGCGACGAGCGATCTTGCGGATCGCTTTCTTGGCGCCGGGATTATTGGCCATAGTTCGGACCTTCAAACGGACAGCCGCGCGGGCAGCCGCGAAGCAGGAGAAATCAAGAGCGCGCGGATATACGGGAAGGGGCCCTTTGGGTCAATCCATTCAGGCCCTAGAATCTTCCGCCCGGGTCAAACGAGCGTTCACGTCCCCTTGAACGCCGGCTTCCGCTTCTCGACGAAGGCCGACATGCCTTCCTTCTGGTCATCGAAGGCGAACAGCGAGTGGAACAGACGCCGCTCCAGGGCCACGCCGGTGCTCAGCGTCGTCTCGTAGGCCGCGTTGACCAGTTCCTTGTTCATCGCCGTGGCCAGGGGCGACTGGGCGGCGATCCTGGCGGCGACGGCCAGGGCCTCGTCCACCAGCGTGTCGGCCGGGAAGATCCGCGACACCAGGCCGGCCCGCTCGGCTTCTTCGGCGCCCATCATCCGGCCGGTCAGGATCATGTCCATGGCCTTGGACTTGCCGACCAGGCGGGTCAGGCGCTGGGTGCCGCCGATGCCGGGCGCGACGCCGAGGGTGATCTCGGGCTGGCCGAACTTGGCGGTGTCGGCGGCCAGGATGAAGTCGCACATCATCGCCAACTCGCAGCCGCCGCCCAGGGCGTAGCCGGCCACCGCGGCGATGATCGGCTTGCGGGTGGTCTCGATGGCCCGGGCCCCGGCGGCGAAGAAGTCGTCCTTGAACATCTGAGCGTAGGACTTGTCCGACATCTCCTTGATGTCGGCCCCGGCCGCGAAGGCCTTGGCCGAGCCGGTGATGACGATGCAGCCCACCGTGTCGTCGGCCTGGGCGGCGGCCAGGGCCAGGGCCAGGTCGGCCAGCAGGGCGGTGTTGAGGGCGTTGAGGGCCTCAGGCCGGTTCAGGCGGATCAGGGTGACGCCGGGGGCGGTTTCGGGCGTTTCCACGATCAGGGTCTGGTACGCGGCCATGGATGGATCTCCTGTTGAGCGCCGCTGTTATAGAGGCGGCGGCGGCGTTGGGGAGTCCCCCGGGGATGCCTGGCGTCGAACCTTCGTCTCGCGAAGGGAGCCATGCTTGGATTTCACGGTGAAACGATCGTCGGGCTGACCGAGGTCGGCTTTCGACGGTGAGCGCCGCCCTCTCGCGCCTCAATTCGCGGGGCGGACGGGGGTTTAGGTGTTCACCCCTTCGTGCGAACGCTCCATGGCGCGCTTGTAGGCGTCGCGGCCCGTGGTGCGGGCGAGGTAGGCCTGTTCGGCGTCGCCGAGGGTGACGCCGCAGTTCCGTTGGCCCAGGTTCAGGGCGTAGGTCACCGAGATGTCGGCGGCGGTGAAAGCCTCGCCCGCGAGGTAGGGCGAGCTGGCAAGCCGTTGGCTGACCAGCTTCAGCCGCTTCTGGAACGACCGCAGACACCAGGTCGCGCCCCAGTTCTCCCGCTCGGCCTCGGGCGCGATGAAGCGGCTGACGACGACGGGCATCATCAGGGTCGCGAGGCCGGCTTCGCCCAGGTGCAGAAATTGCTGGTAGGCGGGGAAGGTCGGATCCCGCGGCGCGGGCGCCAGCGGCGTCGGCCCGTAGCGGGCCATCAGGTACTCCATGATCGCGATCGACTCGACCATGACCACGTCGCCGTCCTGGATCGCCGGGATGTAGTCGGCGGGGTTGACCGCCAGGAACTCGGGGTCCTGCTCGGCGGCCAGCATGTCCACCTGCCGCACGCGGTAGGGAAGGCCCATCTCCTCCAGCACCCAGACGACCCGGATCGATCGCGAGGTCTGTCCGCCCCACACGGTAATCATGCGCCGGCCCTTTCCTGGTGTGACTGAGGATCGATCATAGCGAACCTTATATGACCCTGGCGCTCCAGGCATTCCTAACACCCGCTTGGCGACAGCCCGCATCCGCCCCGGATGCGGCCACGCCTTAAACCCTTGGTGGATCGGAGCTCTGGCGTCTGACCGAGTCAAGGACGGCGCGTCGCGCCGCCTCGCCACCGCGGGCGGCCTTCTTGAACCCTCTCCCAGCGGGAGAGGGAGGGCCCACGCTGAAGGCGTGGGAGGGTGAGGGATCACGCCCTCACCGTTTTCTCTCAGCGCCCTGCCGGCGCGCCGTCCGACGTTTTACCCCCTCACCCTCCCACCGCTGCGCGGCGGGTCCCTCCCTCTCCCTCTGGGAGAGGGTTTTCGAAACGTCGGACGGGGACAGGCGGGCGTCTATCCCCGTCGCGGCTGGAACGAAGTTCAGCAATCTCAACGCCGTACAAAATAATCAGCGTCACGATCGCTGGCGTACTC
>NZ_LMHC01000026.1 GCF_001427665.1 Caulobacter sp. Root655 | reverse complement strand
GCGCTCTCGCCACGGCATCGCACAGCCCTCCAACCTATCAGGCGAGAACTGTTACCCATCTATCCGGGCTGGTCTGTCACCTCTCTATCCGGGCTGAACAGAGCGGCGGTATCAGGTCGCCTGGGGGCCGGTGTTCGTGCTGGGGTGAGTTTCTACAAAATCCGCTCTTCCCGGCGAAGGCCGGGATCCAGATGGAATGGCTGTGGGGCTGACGCCAAAGGCTCTGAGATCTTCCAATCATCCGCACCGCCACGGGATCTGGATCCCGGCCTTCGCCGGGAAGAGCGGATTGGAAAATAGGCCCGAACGAAAAACGGCGGGCCCTTTCGAGCCCGCCGTTCGTCGTTTCAGCGATGGAGCCGAAGCCTAGTTCTTGGCCACGTCCACCAGCTTGTTCTTGGCGATCCAGGGCATCATGGCGCGCAGGCGGCCGCCGACTTCCTCGATCTGGTGCTCGCCCGCGCGGCGGCGGGTGGCCTTGAACGAGGGTTGGCCGACCTGGTTTTCCAGCATGAAGTCGCGGACGAACTTGCCCGACTGGATGTCCTCCAGCACGCGCTTCATCTCGGCCTTGGTCTCGGCGGTGACGATGCGCGGGCCGGTGACGTATTCGCCGTACTCGGCCGTGTTGCTGATCGAGTAGTTCATGTTGGCGATGCCGCCTTCATAGATCAGGTCGACGATCAGCTTCAGCTCGTGCAGGCACTCGAAATAGGCCATTTCCGGCGCGTAGCCGGCTTCCACCAGCACTTCGAAGCCGCAGCGGATCAGCTCGACCGTGCCGCCGCAGAGGACGGCCTGCTCGCCGAATAGGTCGGTTTCGCATTCCTCGCGGAAATTGGTCTCGATGATGCCCGAGCGGCCGCCGCCGATGGCGCTGGCATAGGCCAGGCCCAGATCCAGGGCGTTGCCGGTGGCGTCGTGGTGGACGGCGATCAGGCAGGGCACGCCGCCGCCCTTCTGGTACTCGCCGCGCACGGTGTGGCCGGGGCCCTTGGGGGCGACCATCAGCACGTCGATGGTGTCCTTGGGTTCGATCAGGCCGAAATGGACGTTCAGGCCGTGGGCGAACAGCAGGGCCGCGCCGTCGCGGATGTTCGGGGCGATCTCTTCGGCATAGATCGCGCGCTGGTGCTCGTCGGGCGCCAGGATCATCAGCAGGTCGGCCCAGGCGGCGGCCTCGGCCACGGTCATGACCTGCAGGCCTTCGGCCTGCGCCTTCTTGGCGGTGGCCGAACCGGCGCGCAGGGCGACGGCGACGTTCTTGGCGCCGGAGTCCCGAAGGTTGAGGGCGTGCGCGTGACCTTGCGAACCATAGCCTACGATCGCGATCTTCTTGTCCAGGATGCGAGCGAGGTCGGCGTCGCGATCATAATAGACGCGCATGTTTTTTCTCCAGGACTGGTCAAATCGAGCCGCCCCGCGCAACGGCGGAGCGACAAAGGCCGGGCGTTTGAGCGTTTTTTTGCCGTTTCGTCAAGGCGATGACGACAGAACGCTGTGACCCGGAAGCCTCTGCGACCAGGTTTTAGACGCTGGGGCGTTCCGCCGCCATGCCTAGCGTCCGACAGAGCTCGAAAGACACGTCCCAAGACGGCGAATATCGAGAGCGATTTCCCTCCCCCTTGCGGGGAGGGTGGCCCCGAAGGGGTCGGGTGGGGGATCGGTGCAGAGCGCTATTGGCGCGGCGCGGCCCCACCCACCAGCTTCGCTGGTCCCCCCTCCCCACGAGGGGGAGGGAAGGTTCAGGCTTACCAGAACAGGTCGTAGTAGACGCTCAGCACCTGGCCCGACCAGACGTCGACCAGCACGGCGTCGTCGCCCACCCGGATCCACTCACAACCGACCGGCGGCATCGGCAGGCCGTAGCGGAACCAGTCGAGATAGTAGGGCTGGCTGTACCAGCCGCCCGGCAGGTAGTCGCCGAACGACCACCGGCGGACGTAGAAGCCGCGCGGATAGCGGTAGGCCGGCGCGCGGTAGCGCTGCGGGGAATTATAGAACGGGCGATAGCGGTTGCGGTCGTAGCGCGGACGGTCGCGGTCGCGATCGCGCCATTGGCCGCCGGAGCCGGGGCCGCCGAAGCCGGGACGGCGCTGATCGCCGCGATCCCAGCCGCCACGGTCGCGGCCATCACGGTCACGGCCGTCACGGTCACGGCCGTCACGGCTCCAATCGCGCCGATCTCCATCACGCCGGTCGCCGTCGCGGTCGCGCGGGACCTGCGTCCGGGGCGCGGACGGCGGTTGCTGAGCCTCGGGGGCCGGGCGGGCGCCGCCGCCCCAATCGGGCCGACCGCCACGGTCGCCGCGGTCGCCGCGATAACCACGGTCGCCACGGTCGCCGTCAGACGGTCGCTGACCCCGCCACCCACCGCGATCTCCGTCGTCTTGCCGGACCTGCGGCGCGGGCGCGGCTTGCGGGGCCTCGGGGGCCGGACGCCCGCCACGACGGTCAAGGCGTTCGCCACGACCGCCGCGATCGCCGCGATCGCCGTCGTCCTGGCGGGCCTGGGGTCGTGGTTGCTGCGGCTGTTGCTGTTGAGGTTGCTGTTCCTGCGCTTGCCGCTGGCGCCAGCCGCCCTCGCGGCGTTGACGCCGGTCGCCGTCCTGCTGATCCTGCCCTTGGGCGACCGCGGCGCCGGCGCCGGCGGCCTCAGCCGCGACGCCGCCGAGCAGCGACAGGATCATCGCGGTCGTGATCAGACGTTTCATTTCAAGCTCCAGAGGGCCTTGTGCTAGGCCCGACGCTCATCCCTTGTACGCACTGTCCGCCTTGCTCCATGAACCGCGTTTGAACGACCTGCGGAGGACCTTCATGACCGCCAAACCACAGGATGTGCTGGGTTTTTGGACCGCCGCCGGACCGGCCAAGTGGTTTTCCAAGTCCGAAGCCTTCGATTCGGCGATCCGCCTGAAGTTCGAGCCCGTCCACCAGGCCGCCGCGCGCGGCAAGTACGACGCCTGGACGGCCAGCGCCGAGGGCGCCCTGGCCCTGGTCATCCTGCTCGACCAGTTTCCCCGCAACCTCTACCGCGACAGCGGCCACGCCTTCGCCACCGACGGCAAGGCCCGGGCGGTCGCCGCGGCGGCGATCGCCGCGGGCCACGACCGGCAGGTCGATCCGACGCTGCGGTCGTTCTTCTACATGCCGCTGGAGCATTCCGAATCCCTGGCCGACCAGGAGACCTGCATCGGCCTGTTCGAGGCGCTGCAAGCCGACACCGGCGACACCGACGGCCTGAAATGGGCGCTACTGCACCGCGACATCATCGCCCGCTTCGGCCGCTTCCCGCACCGCAACGCGGCGCTGGGGCGCACCACGACCGCGGCCGAGCAGGCCTTCCTGGAGGAGGGCGGCTTCGCGGGATGAGCCCAGGAGCTTGGCTGAGCGCCGGCCGCAAGCTAGGGTTGGCGTTCAAGCATTGAGCACACCTAGGGGCATCTCATGAAATTGCTGTCGGGTCTGGTGACGGCCGGCGTCACCCTGTCCATCCTCGCGCCATCGGCGGCCTTCTCCCAGGCCAAGCCCAGCAAGACCCAAACGCTTCAGACCCAGGCGATGACCGAGATCCCGCGCTGCTCGCGCAAGCTGGGCACGCTGTCGATCATGGACGGCGACGACACCCGCGGCTGGATGCAATACAATCTGGCCTCGCCGCAGAAACTGCTGAAGGCCATGGTCCAGAAGTCGGGCTGCTTCAACCTGGTCGACCGAGGCGCGGGTCTGAACGCCGCCCAGATCGAGCGCAACATCGGCGGAAACCTCGGCCTGCAACGCGGCTCCAACGTCGGCCAGGGCCAGGTCAAGGCCGCCGACTACGTGCTGGTCGCCGAGGTCCAGGCCAGCGACAGCAATTCGGGCGGCGGCGCGGTGGCCGGCCTGGTCGGCGGCATGCTGGGCGGTCGGGCCGGCGGCCTGATCGGCGGCATCAAGACCAAGAAGCTGGAAGCCAACACCGTGCTGTCGCTGACCAATGTCCGCACCACCGAGACGATGGCCGTGCAGGAAGGCTACGCGGCGAAGAACGACATTGGCTGGGGCGCGGGCGGCGGCCTGGGCTTCGCCGGCGCGGTCGGCGGCGGCTATGAAGACACCGACATCGGCCGGATCATCACCCTGTCGTTCATCAACAGCTACACCAAGCTGGTCACCGACCTGGGCCTGCTGTCGACCACCACCACGGCCGCCGCGGCCGCGCCGGCCAAGACCTTCGTCGCCACCCGCGTGACCAACATGCGGGCCACGGCGGTGGCCGGCGGCAAGCTGATCCGCGCCCTGCCCGCCGGCGCGATCGTCTATCCCACCGGCGAGAAGAACGGCCTGTGGTGGGAAGTCGCCGACGAGAACGACAATGTCGGCTGGGTGCTGAACACCGGGCTTGAGCCGGCGCGGTAATCCGGCGCGGTAGTAAAGGGTCTCTACTTCCCTCCCCCTTGTGGGGAGGGGGGACCAGCGAAGCTGGTGGGTGGGGCCCGCTGCTCCAAAGAAGCCCTGCACCGATCCCCCACCCGACCCGCTACGCGGGCCACCCTCCCCACAAGGGGGAGGGAAAGGCCATCAGAGTTATTCACCGCACTGGCGACCGTGCCGATTCGACGGCATTCTGTCCCCATGAACGCCGTCACGCCCATCCACGCTCAGCAGGCCCCCGCCGACCATCCGGAACGGCAGTACCTGAACCTGCTCGCCGACATCCTCGAGAACGGCGTCCAGCGCGGCGACCGCACGGGCACCGGCACCCTGGGGGTGTTCGGCCGGCAGATCCGCTTCGACCTGGCCAAGGGCTTCCCGGTCCTGACCACCAAGAAGCTGCACCTGCGCTCGATCATCGTCGAGCTGCTGTGGTTCCTGCGCGGCGACACCAACGTGAAGTACCTGCAGGACAACGGCTGCAAGATCTGGGACGAGTGGGCCGACGAGAACGGCGACCTGGGTCCGGTCTACGGCAAGCAATGGCGCTCGTGGGCCGCGCCCAACGGCCAGTCGATCGACCAGATCGCCAAGCTGGTCGAGGGGCTGAAGACCAACCCCAACAGCCGCCGCCATATCGTCAGCGCCTGGAATCCGGCCGATGTCGACGACATGGCCCTGCCGCCCTGCCACTGCCTGTTCCAGTTCTTCGTGGCTGAGGGCAAGCTCAGCTGCCAGCTCTACCAGCGCAGCGCGGACGTGTTCCTGGGCGTGCCGTTCAACATCGCCTCCTACGCCCTGCTGACGATGATGGTCGCCCAGGTCGTCGGGCTGGAGCCAGGCGAGTTCGTCCACACCTTCGGCGACGCCCACCTCTACCTGAACCACCTGGACCAGGCCCGCGAGCAGATCCAGCGTGAGCCCTTTCCCTTCCCGACCCTGAAGATGGCCGACAAGAAGGACCTGTTCGCCTTCGACTACGCCGACTTCCAGTTGGAAGGCTACGAGGCCCACCCGCATATCAAGGCGGCGGTCGCGGTTTGACCTGGGCCACCGACCGGCTCGACCAGATCAAGGGCGGCGACACGCCCTTTCCGCCGGTGGTCCAGACCCTGCAACTCGGCGGTCTCGACGACTGGGGCGAGGGCTGGGCGCGCAAGACCTGGACGCCAGCGCCGGCGCTGCTCAACAGCGACGGCTCGCTGTTCGGCGGCTACATCGCCGCCCTGGCCGACCAGATCCTGGCCTTCGCCGCCATGACCGCCTCCCCGGCCGACGCCATGTTCCGCACCAGCAATCTCAAGGTCGACTTCATCCGGGTGGGCAAGGCGGAAATCCTCGCCCTGGAGGGCCGCGTGGTCGCCAGGACCCGCGGCATGATCCATGTCGAGGCCGATTTCCGGCGCCCTGACGGCGAGCTGATCGCCCGCGCCTCGGCGCAACAGGTGGTGGTTCCGTTCGGAGCAGCGTAAGAACGGGGCATGTCCGTTATTCTTACCGTCGGCCCCGTGGCCCGCTCGCTCAACGGCGTCATCGGCCGCGACAACGGCCTGCCCTGGCGGCTGAAGTCCGACCTGGCGATCTTCAAGGCCCGCACGATGGGCAAGCCGGTGATCATGGGCCGCAAGACCTGGGACAGCCTGCCCAAGAAACCCCTGCCCGGCCGGATGAACATCGTGCTGTCGCTGGACGGGTCTTTCGAACCCCCGCAGGCCGTGGTCTGCGAGAGCTTTCTGGAGGCGCTGCAGATGGCCAAGGAACAGGCCGCCGACGACGGGGTCGACGAGGTCTGCGTGATCGGCGGCCGCGCCATCTTCGAGTTGGCCCTGCCGCGCGCCAAGCGGCTGTACCTCACCGAGGTCCAGGCGCGGGTCGAGGGCGACGTCAGCTTCCCCGACTTCGACGAGGCGGCCTGGACCGAGGTTTCGCGCGAGCAGCACCCCGCCGGCCCCGACGACGACCACGCCTTCGTGTTCCGCGTCCTGGAGCGCCGCTGATGCGCCGTCTGCTCCCCGCCCTGTGCGCCCTGGCGCTGTCGGCCGCCGGCTTCGCGGCCTTCGCCACCACCGGCCAGGACGACGGCGGCCTGGCCCGGGCCGCCGCCACCGACGTGGTGGTGTTCGACGTGCTCAAGGTCCGGCCGCTGCTCAAGGGCGAGGTCGCCAGCTGCCGGGTGTTCGGCCGGGCGATCCGCGCCGAGCGGGGCGCCCGCTACAAGCCGCGCCAGTCGGTGCGGCTGACCGTGCCGTGCGCGACCCAGGGGGCCGGCTCTTCCGACTCCGTCCCCAAGTGGGTGGACCGCGAGGCCCTGGTACGCTCGGCCCACGGCCGCGCCTTCCTGGCCAGCGACGGGGTGCTGATCGCCTACGAGCTCTACGACCTGCACTGAGGGCCGTGCGTCCTTCGAGGCTCGCCTATCGGCTCGCACCTCAGGATGAGGAAGTGGGTTGCTTCTGAATTCCTCATCCTGAGGCGCCGCGTAGCGGCCTCGAAGGACGCACGGCCTTGCCCCTTCGTTCAAACGCTCGTTTACTCCCCGGACCCGCCCGTCAGAGGCGGCCAAAAGGGAGTGACGCATGCAACTGGAACTCGTCGCCGAAGGCCTGCGGTTTCCGGAAGGCCCGATCGCCATGGCCGACGGCTCGGTGATCCTCACCGAGATCCAGCGCCAGACCCTGAGCCGGATCACCCCGAACGGCCGCCGCGAGACGGTGGCCGAGCTGCCGGGCGGCCCCAACGGCGCCGCCGTCGGTCCGGACGGGGCGATCTATGTCACCAACAACGGCGGCAGCTTCCAGTTCATCGACATGGGCGGCCTCAACGTGCCGGGCCCGACCCCGCCCAGCCATCATGGCGGCTCGATCCAGCGGGTCGACGTCGCCACCGGCGCGGTGACCACCCTGTATACCGAATGCGACGGCAAGCCGCTGGTGGGTCCCAACGACCTGGTGTTCGACAAGCAGGGCGGCTTCTGGTTCACCGACCATGGCTGCACCACGCCGGAGGGCCGCAAGTACGGCGCCCTGTACTACGCCCTGACCGACGGCTCGAAGATCGTCCGCTGGCGCGAACACTTCGTCTCGCCCAATGGCGTGGGCCTCTCACCCGACGAGAAGACCGTCTACATGGCCGACACCATGCTGGGCCGGCTGTGGTCGTTCGACGTCGCCGCGCCCGGCGTGCTGGCCGACCCCGCGCCGCTGATGCCCGGCAATGTCGTCTGCACCCTGCCCGGCTATCAGCTTCTGGACAGCCTGGCGGTCGAGGCCGATGGCAAGGTCTGCGTGGCGACCATCATCAACGGCGGGATCACGGCCTTCTCGCCGGACGGAACGACCGAGCACCACGCCGTGCCCGACGTGATCGTCACCAACATCTGCTTCGGTGGGGCCGACATGCGGGATGCGTGGATCACCGCGTCGGGCACCGGCAAGCTCTACAAGGCGCGGTGGCCGAGGCCGGGACTGAAGCTGAACTTCAACGCCTGAGGTCCGTCTTCAGCCGGCGGCGACCCCGTCGAGCACGGCGGCGAGTTCGGCCGGCAAGTCGAGCATGACGTCATGCCCGCAAGCCATGGTGGAGGTGCGCCAACCTCTCTTCGCCGCCAGGTCGCGGAAGGCGGCGAAGGGCGAGTGGCTCCAGCCGGTCGCCAGGACGTAGCGGATGTCCGGGATGGATCCCGCCTTCTCGGAAAAGATCAGCGGTTGCTCGAAGGTCGCCAACGATTGCGGCGTGCATTGGCGATCGACCCAATCTCGGTCCTGGTCGTTCACCGCGAACATCGCGGCCGGGTTCGGCGGAACCTTCCAACCGCCGCCATGATCTCGGGCCATCGCGCGCTGATGATCGCTGATCTCGGGCGGCAGGGTGTCGTGCAGGCTTTGGCCGCTCTCTGGCAGGAAGGCGTCGAGATAGACCAGGGCGGCGATCCGCTCCGGCATCTGTTCGGCCACGCCGCTGATCACCAGTCCCGCATAGGAGTGGCCGCACAGCACCACGTCCGACAGCTCTTCCCAGCGGATCAGATTGGCCACGTCCTGGATATGAACCGTCAGGTCGATCCCCGGCGAGAGGAGATGAGCACGTTCTCCGACGCCCGACAGCGTGGGGGTGAAGACCTCATGGCCCAGCTCCCGCAGCGTCCGGCGCACCCGCTGCCAGCACCAACTGCCGTGCCATGCGCCATGAACCAAAACGAACGTCGCCATGTCGTGCCCCTCGGCCCAGGACAACCTGTGCGCTCACCGGGACGAGGTCAATGCTCACGGACACGGGACTGGGGACGTACGCTCACGCCGCGGCCGGGCCAAGATCGCGCGGACTCGCCGTGAGCGTGCGTCCCGGCCGTGTCCTAGTACAGCACCCCCAGCGCCGCGCGCTCGAAGCTCTTCAGCTCCTCCGTCCGGCCCTCGCGGATCTTCACCACCCATTCGGGGTCCTGCAGCAGCACGCGGCCGACGCCGACCAGGTCGAACTCGCCGCGCTCCAGGCGCTCCAGCAGGCCGTCGATCGAGGCGGGCTGGCTGCCTTCGCCGCCGAACGCCGCGATGAACTCGCCCGACAGGCCCACCGAGCCGACGGTGATGGTCGGGGCGCCGGTCAGCTTCTTGGCCCAGCCGGCGAAGTTCAGGTCGCTGCCCTCGAATTCCGGCTCCCAGAAGCGGCGTTGCGAGCAGTGGAAGATGTCGGCGCCGGCGTCGGCCAGCGGCTGCAACCAGGCTTCCAGTTCCTGCGGCGTGGTCGCGTTCTTGACCGCGTAGTCCTGTTGCTTCCACTGCGACAGGCGGATGATCACCGGGAAGTCCGGGCCGACGGCGGCGCGGACGGCCTTGAGGATCTCGGCCGCGAAATTGGCGCGGGCGGCGATGGTCGGGCCGCCGAACGCGTCGCCGCGGACATTGGTGCCTTCCCAGAAGAACTGGTCGATCAGGTAGCCGTGCGCCCCGTGCAGCTCGATGGCGTCGAAGCCCAGGCGCTTGGCGTCGGCGGCGGCCGTCGCGAACGCCTGGATCGTGTCGGCGATCTCGGCGTCGGTCATCGGCTCGGTGAACGGGGCGCCGCCGGCCTTGGACAGGCCAGAGGGGCTGTCGATCTTGCCCAGCACGTCCTTGCCCTTGGCCGAACCCACATGCCACAGCTGCGGGGCGATCAGGCCGCCGGCGGCGTGGGTCTCGTCGACGACCTTCTTCCAGGCCGCCAGCTCCTTCTCGCCGTGGAAGCGCGGGATGTTGGCGTCGTTCAGCGAGGCGTCGCGGGCCACGCCGGTGCCTTCGGTGATGATCAGCCCGACCTGGTTCTCGGCGCGGCGGCGGTAATAGGCGGCCACGTCGTCGGTGGCGACGCCGCCGGGCGAGAACGACCGGGTCATCGGGGCCATCACCACCCGGTTGGGCAGCTTCAGCGACTTGAATTCGAACGGCTTGAACAGGGCGTCGAGGGCCATGAGGCGGCTCCGGAGGAAACAGTTGTTTGAAAGCTTATGCAGTGGGTTTCGTTTCAGGACCATGCAGAAAAACTGAAGGCCATAAGCCCTCCCCCTCTGGGGGAGGCGGTCGCGAAGCGACCGGTGGGGGGATAGGTCGGACGGCTCGATCCGGGTTGTGGCCGGCGCCCCGTGACTCCCCCCACCGTCGGCTTTCGCCGACACCTCCCCCACAGGGGGAGGACTTAGCTCACAACCCCAGCACCAGCTTGGCCATGATGTTGCGCTGGATCTCGTTCGACCCGGCATAGATCGAGGCCTTGCGGAAGTTGAAATAGGCCGGGGCGGCCGGCGCGGCATAGTCCGGCCCGGCCCGTCCCTCGTTGGTCGGCGCCCAGGTGTCCTGGACATAGGGCGCGGCGTAGGTCCCCACCGCTTCCAGGGTCAGTTCGGTGATCGCCTGCTGGGCCTCCGAGCCGGCGCATTTCAGCATCGACGACACCGCCCCCACCGCCTTGCCGGCCGAGCGGCCGGAGAAGATCCGCAGCTCGGTGGCGTTCAGCGACTCCACGGCGATCTCGAGGTTGGCGATCTTGTCGCGGAAGGCCGGATCATCGATCAGCGCCCCGCCGTCGTCGGCCCGCTCGAGCGTGGCGAGTTTCCGCACCTTGCGCAGGGCGTTCATCAGGCCCGGCGCATAGGCGTTGCCGCGTTCGAACTCCAGCAGGTACTTGGCGTAGGTCCAGCCCTTGTTCTCCTCGCCGATGCGGTTGGCGACCGGCACGCGGACATTGTCGAAGAACACCTGGTTGATCTCCTGCTCGCCCTCGGCGGGACCGTCCAGGGTCGGCAGCGACTTGATCTGGATGCCGGGGCTGTCCATGCGCAGCAGCAGGAACGAGATGCCGTTCTGCGGCTTGCCCTCGGTCGAGGTGCGCACCAGGCAGAACATCCAGTCGGCCCACTGGGCATGGGTGGTCCAGATCTTCGAACCGTTCAGCACGTAGTCGTCGCCGTCACGTACGGCGCTCATCTTCAGGCTGGCGAGGTCCGAGCCCGAGCCCGGCTCCGAATAGCCCTGGCACCACCAGATGTCGGACGACAGGATCGGCGGCAGGTGCTGGGCCTTCTGCTCTTCCGTGCCGAACGCCATGATCACCGGGGCGCACATCTTCAGCCCCATCGGCGAGGGATGCGGCGTGCCGGCCAGGGCCAGTTCCATGTTGAAGATGTAGCGCTGCGACGGGGTGAAGCCCGTTCCGCCCAGCTCGACCGGCCAGTCGGGCGCGACCCAGCCGCGCGCGAACAGCTTCTTCTGCCATTTCACCTGGCCGGCCTTGTCGAGATAGCCGTTCTTCGACTGGGCCATCTGGCGGCGCAGGTCGTCGTCATAGGCGGTGGCGATCCAGTCGCGGACTTCCTGCTGGAAGGCCAGATCCTCGGGGGAGAACGCCAGGTCCATGGCCCTACTCCACCGCGTCGAGATATTCGATCTCGGGACGGCCGGCCATGAACGGCCCCATGGCCGCGCCGGCGGCCTTGAAATAGTCGCTGCCGCCATGGGCCTTCAGCGCGTCTTCCGAGGCATAGAGCTCCAGCACCTTGTAGGTCCCCGGCTCCGCGCGGCTCCTGGTCAACTGATAGGCGATGCAGCCCGGCTCGTTGGCCTTCACCTTGGCCGCCAGGTCGAGGAACACCTTCTCGAAGTCCGCGGCCTTGTCCGGCTGCACCTTCAGAATCGCCACCACGCCGATCATGTCGTCCTCCCAAGGCCTTGGCGGCCAAACACTTGTTTGAAGGCAGTGTCGGGGAAGCGAGGGCCGAGGGCAAGGGGTCTCGCGCTTGACAACCCTGAGTAGGGTCACGCCAGATGCGGCGTTCTGGGGGGAACGCATGCCGCCAACGCGTCGAGACCACCTATTCGGCGCCGTGGCGTTCGCGGCGATCGCCTTGGCCCGGCCGGCCCGCGCGGCCGAGCCGCTTGCCGCCCTGGTCGGCGTCTGGTCGGGCGCGCTCATGGACGATGGCCGCTCCTATCGGGCTCGACTGGCCATCGCCGTCGATCATCGGGCCACCCTGACCATCGTCGACATGGCCGAATTGACGCTGGAAGCCAGCCAGTTCGAACTTTCAGGCCTGGACCTGACACTCGAATGGAAAACCAACAACATCACCTTCACCGGCCGATTGACCGGCGCCGACGCGCTGACGGGAACGGTCGTCCAGGACGGCAAGCCCGCGCCCATCGCCTTCAAACGCGGCGATCTGTTCAAGGTCGATCGGACGGTCCTGCCGCCGGGGCCGCTGACCCCAGCGAGGTTGAACCGGTTGCTGGCGATCTCCGGGGCCCCCGCCTTGGGTCTGGCCTGGGCGTTCAAGGGCGGACCGGACCACGTACTGGCCGACGGCCTCAGATCGGCGGACGCCAGGACACCCGTGGCCGCGACCGACCAGTGGCACATCGGCTCGGACACCAAGTCGATGACGGCCACCCTGGCCGCCCGGCTGGTGGAAGCGCGCCGCCTCGACTGGACGACCACGGTCGGCGAGACTCTGGGTCCGCGCCTGGCGGACATGAACCCCGCCTATGCCGGCGCCAACCTCCTGCACCTGCTGAGCCATCGCTCCGGGCTGCCGCACGATGCGCCCGATCCCGACGGCCGCTTCTCACGTGTCCCCCTTGAGGATCCCCGTGGCGAGCGTCTGGCCTATGCCGCCGAGGCCTTGAAACAGCCGCCGCTGGCGCGGGTTGGCGAGACGGAAAGCTACAGCAATACCGGGTTCGTCGTGGCGGCGGCGATGTTCGAGGTCGTCATGGGCCGATCCTGGGAGCGGTTGATGCGCGAACAGGTCTTCCGCCCCCTGGGCCTGGGCAGCGCCGGTTTCGGGCCGCCGGCCGCTGGCGGGCGCCTGAGTCAGCCGTTGGGCCACGCGCGTGGACCCGACGGGCGCCTGCATCCGGAGACCCGACGCGCCAGAGCGGACCTGCCCACGGTGTTGGGACCCGCCGGCCTGATCCACATCAACCTCGGCGACCTGTTGACCTATCTGAAGGCCCATCGCGACCATCCGACCACCTTCTTGACCGAGGCATCCTGGCGAAAGCTGCAGACCCCGCCGTTCGGCGGTCATTCGGCATTGGGCTGGGGAGTCGATGGCAATGGCAGCCTCGGCCACGTCGGCTCGAACGGCCTGTGGTGGGCGCATGTCTTCATCGACCAACAGGCGGGTATGGTCTTCGCCGGCGCTCAGAACGCCGTGACTCCCGAAGCGCAGTCGGTCATGCAACAAGCGCAGGAGGCCGCCAAGCACAGTCGAGGTGAGGTTTACAGTCGAGGTGAGGTTTAAGGAGCGCCCTAGCGCCGCTCGTTCCAGCCGTAGGCGACCCACGAATGGCCGCCCATGTGGCGGGCTTCGATCAGGCTGGGATCGCTGGGCGTGGCGGCGGCATGGCCGTGACGGGCGCGCAGGGCGAAGGCGGCCAGGCCCAGCAGCGCGGTGGCCATGAAGCCGATGACCACCAGGGTCGCGGCGAACACCACGGCCAGAACGGCGGCGACGGCCACGGCGATCGAGGTCGCTACGGCGCCGGCGACGGTAACCAGGCTGCGCCAGGCGATACCGCTTGCCTTGGGTGTGTCCATCATCGTCCTCGTCAGGCGTAGCCCCGCCCATAAGCTAAGGTGGGGCGCCAGTACTGAACGTCAACTGAACACCCGACCGATGGTTCCGTAAAATGAATTCCGCGCTAACCAGCCGCGAAACCGGCCAATTCGCGACGTTCGCGCATCACCGTGCTGAAAGCGGCGTTGATCGACGCCGATTTCGCCTCGGCCACCTCGACGAACTCCAGAGGCAGGCCGCGGGCCCGCGCCCGGTCCGGGTGGGCTTCTGACAGCGCCGTGCGCCAGGCCAGGTGCACCACGGCGTCCTCGGCGTCGGCCGGCACGTCGAGGATGCGATAGGGATCGTCCGGCTGGGCTCCGATGTGGGTGGCCATCAGGCGACGGAACGACAGCGGCGACACGCCGAACAGGTCGGCGACCCGCTCCAGATAGTCCAGCTCGTCCTGGGTCACCGCGCCGTCGGCCTTGGCGATGTGGAACAGGCCGTCGAGCACGTCCTCCAGCAGCTGCGGGCAGGTGCGGTACCGCTTGGCCAGGCGCTTGGCGTAGCTCTCGAACCCGTGGGTCGTCTGCCGCGCCAGGTCGTACAGGCGATGGATGTTGTTCTCCGACGCCGGGTCGGGATGGAACACCTCGGCGAAGGCGGCGAACTCGTCATGGTCGGCCGAGCCGTCGGCCCGCGCCAGCTTGGCGCCCAGGGCGGTGACGGCGGTCGAGAAGGCAGGGTCCTGTCCGGGCAGGCCGGGCGGACACTCCTGGCATTCCGCCATGTCCAACCGCCGCGCGGCGAGGCTTGCGATGTTACGCCAGAAGGTCATGGCAGCGACGAAAGTCCAGAAGCGTGGCGGAGTAAAGGCGGGGGGAAATACGTAAGACCGCCGTCTACGGACCACGCTCTCAAGGGGCCTTCTAGCACGAAAACGCCGTCGCCCCACCCGGGGCTTGCTGCGTCGCACATTGAAAATTGGTAACCCGCGCCGACGCGTCGGCGCCACGCTTGGGAAATCTTCGTCGCGGGCGGGAGCGTTTTGGCCGGTTGTGTCGTTATGGTCACGCTTTGTCGCCTGGCGGGTTGAAACACCCCTGGCGCCATGCTCCGGTCCCATTGCGGCCGGAAATGAACTATTCGACGCGCACGACGCCCCATCAAGAGGACTTCCGCCCGCATGGCGACCGCTTTCCTTCTCGCCCTGGCCCTGCTGGCCCAGGACGCCCCCGTTTCCACCGCGCCGACCGCCTCCGCTCCTCCGCCCCGCACCACCCCGTCCGCCACGCCGCCGACCGACGACTACGGCTATGTCGGCTGGTGCTACGGCGCGCTGGGCGGCTATGCCGATCTGTACGAAAAGGTGATGCCCGAGGTGACGCGCATCGAGAAGGCCTTCCCCGGTCCCGGCGGCGTCGCCGCGGCGATGAAGGAATATCCGCTGATGCGCGACCAGGCGCGCAGTGACCTGAAGCTGTATCGCGCGGCGATCACGGCGGCCGAGAAGGCCAGCCCCCGCCCGATCGCCGAGTATGGCGCGGCGGCGATCAAGAAGGGCCGCTCGGTCTGGGGCGGTTCGGACCAGGTCGACAAGGCTCGCCTGGCCCAGGTGTGGATGAGCTGGAGCCCGCCCAGCGACTGCGAAACCCGCGCCAAGACCCTGGAGACCAAGTCCAACCTGTTCGGCCAGGCCCTGAACTACAACGTCAAGAAGGACGAGGCCCCCGCCGAGACGGCGCCCGCCATGCCCGAGCCGGAAGCTGCTCCGACCGAGGCGCCGGCCATGGAAGCCCCCGTCGCCGAGGCGCCCGCCCCCGCGCCGGTCGCGCCCAAGCCGGCCGCCGTCAAGACGAAGACCAAGCCGGCCCTGCCCGCGATCGGCGCCAAGCCGGCCGCCATGCCGCTGGCCCAGAAGGGCGAGATCATCATCGACCCCAACGACCCCAAGCCCTGCGCCGGCAGCCTCACCCCCGCCAAGCGTGGCGGCAAGAACGTGCTGATCTGCAAGGCGGATTAAGGGGCGACCTTAGAAACCCTCTCCCAGAGGGAGAGGGAGGGACCCACGCTGCAAGCGTGGGAGGGTGAGGGGTTTAGACGTTGGACGGCGTGCCGGCAGGGCGTTGGGGATGGGCGGTTGACGGCGTCACCCCTCACCCTCCCACCGCTGCGCGGCGGGTCCCTCCCTCTCCCCTCCGGGAGAGGGTTTCACTTCAAGGCTTCAACGGCAGCAACCCGCTCTGCGCCAGCGCCTTGAACCACCCATAAGACGCTTTCGGCGTCCGCACCCCGGTCGCGCGGTCCATCGCCACCAGGCCGAACTTCGACGTGTAGCCGATGTCCCACTCCCAGTTGTCGATCAGGGTCCAGGTGAAGTAGCCGCCGATCCGCGAGCCGGCCTCCATCGCCCCCTTCACCGCCTCCAGATGGCGACGCAGGTACTGGCTGCGGAAGCCGTCGTCGATCACGCCCGGCCCGTTGCCGAATGGGTCGGAGCAGCCGTTCTCGGTGATCAGGACCCGCGGATTGCCGTAGTCGCGGCGCACCATCTCCAGCACCTGGCCCAGCCCGGACGGATCGATCTGGCGACCGAAGGCGTCGAGCTCCGCGCCCTGCGGCGGCGCCCCCGGGGCGATGTGGCTGGCCGATTTCAGGTCCAGCTTCACATAGGCCGGGGCGTAGTAGTTGACCCCCAGGAAGTCGATCGGCTGGCGGATGGTCACCAGGTCGCCGTCGCGGACGTGGCCCTTGAGGAAGTCCTCCATCAGGCTCGGATAGGTCCCCTTCAGCAGCGGATCCAGCCAGGCCCGGTTCCACAGGGCGTCCAGCCCCTGGGCCGCCGGACGGTTCCAGAACGCCAGCGCCCCGCCCGCCTGGCGGCACGGCTGCAGCGCCTGGGTCGTGCCGATCGTCAGGTCGCCGTGGGCGGCGCGCAGGGCCTGAATGGCCAGCCCCTGGCCCAGGTTCATGTGGTGGGTGGTCGGGCCCAGCAGGGCGATGTCCTTGAGGCCCGGAGCATGCTCGCCCAGCACATGGCCGAACACCGTGTGCACCGCCGGCTCGTTGAGGGTGATGAAGTGCTTGAGCCGGTCGCCCAGCCGCGCGGCCACGGCGGCGGCGTAGTCGGCGAAGCTGCGGGCCGTGTCGCGCGCGCTCCAGCCGCCCTTGTCCTGCAACGCCTGGGGCAGGTCCCAGTGGAACAGGGTGGCGTAGGGCGTGACCCCCTTGGCCAGGCAGGCGTCGACCAGGCGGTCATAGTGGTCCAGCCCGGCGGCGTTGACCGTGCCTGCCCCGGTCGGCAGCACGCGCGACCACGCCATCGAGAACCGGAAGGCCTTCAGCCCCGCCCCGGCGATCAGGTCGACGTCCTCGGCGTAGCGGCGATAGCTGTCGGTGGCGAGGTCGGCGGTCGAGCCGTCCTTGATCTGCCCCGGCTGCTTCTCGAAGGTGTCCCAGATGCTGGGGCCGCGACCGTCGGCCGTGGGCGAGCCCTCGGTCTGGAAGGCCGCCGTCGCCACGCCCCAGATGAAGTCGTCGGGAAACTGGCGCGACTTGATCGTCACCTCGGTCTTGCCCGCCCGGTCGCAACCGCTCAAGCCCACGCCGATCGCCCCGCCGGCCGCCAGAACGCCCAGCGTCCTGCGGTTGATGCCCTTGTCCAAGTTCGCCCCCTGCCCCGTCGAAAGTCGTCGCCTTCGTTCAGCGGAAGGATGATCTCAAATCACCGCGATGGCCAGTCCGGCGGCGGCGATCACCAGGGGCGCCAGATCACCTTGGGCGAGCCGTTTTCGAGCACGATCATCAGGGTGCAGTCGGTGACGTCCTTCGATTCCGGCACGGGATGCTCGGTCGAATAGCCGTTGAAGTCCGACCAGTAGAGGGTCTGGCCTTCGTCATCGTTCACCCAGAACGAGACCACCCATGCGCCGTTGTCGGCTTTGATCGTGATGTGATGGTCCGCCCAGTAACGCGAGTCCGAACAGTCGGGCAGGAAGATCCAGTTGTTGTCGCCGCCGCCGGTGTGGGTGACGCCGAGGGCGGCGATCGCGCAATCGTCCTCGGAATGCTCGATGCTGTCCAGATAGGCGGACATGCCGGTGGCGTTGGCGACGGCGTAAAGAATGTGAGCCATGATTTCCCCCTGGTTGTTTTGGCGGCGAGAAACCACCTAAAGGACACCATGACGCAAGCTCAACCATAAGGCTAGAGGTTTCGCAGAACATCGGTATGGGATTTTCGCTGGCGCGCTCGGCTCACCGTCCCGCGATATAGCGGTCGATCACCCCCTCCAGCTGGGTCAGCGGGACGTTGCCGCCCATCACCACCGCATCGTCGAAGGCGCCAAGCTGGAACCGCGCGCCCAGGGCCGCCTGGGCCTTGGTCCGCAGGCGGACGATCTCGCTGTGACCCACCTTGTAGCCGCAGGCCTGGCCCGGCCAGGCGCAATAGCGGTCGACCTCGCCGCTGACCTCCTGCTCCGTCGAGCCGTTGGTGGTCACGAACCAGTCGATGGCCTGCTGGCGGCTCCAGCGCTTGGCGTGGATGCCGGTGTCGACCACCAGACGGCAGGCGCGGAAGGCGATCGACTGCAGATAGCCCCGCCGCCCCAGCGGATCGTCGTCATAGGCCCCCAGCTCGTCGGCCAATTGCTCGGCATAGAGCGCCCAGCCCTCGGAATAGGCATTGAAGGCCAGCAGCGAGCGCGCCAGCGGCAGCTTGTAGGTGTATTCGCCCTGCCAGATGTGGCCCGGTATGCCCTCGTGATAGGTCAGGGTCGGCAGGGCGTAGCGCGGCCAGATGCCGGTGTCGCGCAGGTTGATATAGTAGTTTCCGGGCACCGTGCCGTCGATCGAACCGGCCCCGGCATAGCCGCCCGGCGCGCCGTCCTGAATCTCGACCGGCACCCGCTTGATGATCAGGTTGCCCGGCGCCAGGGTGTTGAAGGCGCGCGGCAGGCGAGTGCGGATGTCGGCCACCCGGCCGTTCAGATAGGCCAGGATCTGGGCCCGGCCGGCGTCGGTGTTGGGGAACAGGTTCTTGGGGTCTTCGCCCAGCGCCTTCATCCGCGCCCCTACCGTGCCCTGGCTCAGGCCCTGGGCCTTCAGCAGCACGTCCATGCGGGCCGAGAGCTCGCGCACCTGCTCCAGGCCCATGGCGTGGACGGCGTCGGGCGACAGGGTACTGGTCGTGCCCGCCCGCAGCGCCCAGGCGTAGTAGGCCTCGCCGTCGGGCAGCTTCCAGGCCCCGGCGTCGCCGGTCGCCCGGGCGCGGTGGGCGGTCAGTTCGGCGATCTGGCGGTCCATGGCCGGGGCGATCCTGCTCTCCGCGATGGCGGCGGCGCGGCGGACGTGATCGCCGGGCGCGCCCTGGACCTTCTTGGCCAGCGCGGTGACTAGGCCCCACTCGCCGACCGGCTGGGCCCGCGCGCCCTTCATCTGCTTGAGGGTCTTGTCGAGCAGGAAGTCCGGCGCGACCACGCCCAGGCCCCCGTCGTGCTTCAGGCGGGCCGTCTCGCCGTCGAGGGCGGCGGCGTACAGCTCCAATCGGGCCAGATAGGCGTCGGCGTCGGCCGCGTTGGCGATGCCGTGCTGGCTGTCGAGGAAGTCGGGGATCTCGACGAAGGCCCCGGTGTTCTGGGCCACCACATAGGGCGCGTTGCGGTAGGACCATTGCGCGCTGAGGCCGATGGCGTCGCCATAGGCGAAGTCGAAACCCTCGACCGCCAGTTCGTGGGCGGTCTGGACGACACCAAGGTCGAGGGCCGCGGCGGGGCTCAGGCCCTTGCGGTCCACGGCCTTCATCGCGGCGACCCGCGCCTTGGCCGCCGCCGCCAGCCTTGCCCGGCCTTCCAGGGAGCGGTCGGTCAGCGTCGCCTTCAGTCCAGCCCGAGCGCCCTTGTCGAGCCCGAGCGCGCTGGCGTTCTCGGGATATTCCCGCATCAGGTCCTCGGCCACGCCCGACAACAGCGCCTCGGCGGCGGCGTCGCCGGGCGCGGCGGCCAAGGCGGCTCCGCCGGTCGCCGCCGTCGCGAGCGCGGCGCCGCCGAGGGCCAGAACGTCACGTCGATTGAATTGGCTCACGGAGCGCCTCCCGGATTCGATCCCGAGTCCTAGCGCGGTTTTTACGGGGATACACACGCCTCGCGTCGGCCGAGCCCGATTCTCCGCCTCATCAGCGCCGCCAGCGACGCCGTCAGCAGCGCCAGGGCCGCCGCGCCCAGTCCGATCCGCGCCAGACCTAGGACCTCGGCCATCCCGCCGCCGAACACCGCGCCCAGGGCGATGCCGAGGTTGGCGGCGCTGATATTGAGGGCGCTGGCGAAGGCCGCCGCCTCGCCTCCGGCCAGCACGACCCGCACCTGGCAGAGCACGAAGACCGCCGTATGGGCGACGCCCCACAGGGCCAGCAGGCCGACCAGCGCCGCCAGACCGTCGTGCCAGATGGCCGACAGGACGAAGGCCACCGCCAGGGCCAGCATGGCCGTGATCGTAGCCGCCAGCGGACGGCGCTCCGCCACCCGCCCGGCCAGGGTGTTGCCCGCCAGCCCGGCCAGCCCGAAGCCCCCCAGGCACAGCGCCACCGCCCACGGCTCCAGCCCCGCCACGGTCTCCAGCCAGGCCGACAAATAGGTGTAGCCGGCGAACATCGCGGTGAAGGCCGCGACCGACAGGGCCAGGTGCGCCAGGAAGCGTGGCCGGGCCAGCAGGCCGGCCTGGGCGCGCCGATCGCCGGGAGCGGACGGCGTGTCGGGGAACAGGATCATCGCCAGGCCCATCGCCGCCGCCATGCCGCCGAGGATCAGGAATGGACCACGCCAGCCGTCGCCGCCGGCCAGCAAGACGCCGGCCGGCACGGCGAACACCAGCCCGATCACCGTGCCCAGGTTGGCGTCGGCCAGCGCCTTGCCGCGTCCGCCCGCCGGGGCCAGGGCGACCAGAGCCGCCGCGCCGACGCTGAAGAACACTGGCAACACCGCGCCCTGGGCCACGCGCACGGCCAGCAGCACGAGATAGTGCGGGAACAGCACCGCCAGGCCGTTGCCGACCGCGAAGACCGCCAGGCTGGCGGCCAGCACCCGGCGCGCCGACCAGCGCCCGGCCCAGGCCGTCAGTCCCGGCCCCAGGATCGCGGCGGCCAGGGCGAAGCCGGCCACCAGGCCGCCGGCCCGGCCGAGCGGAATCCGAAGATCCCGGGCCAAGGCCGGCAGCAGGCCCACGACGATGAACTCGGTCGCCACGACGACGGCCAGGGCCGGCGCCAGCAGCCAGGCCGCCCGTCGCGCCGACCTTGACGTCACGCGTTCGCCCCACCGTCGATGGTCAGGCCCGCGCCATTGATGAACCGGCCCTCGCCGCCGGCCACGAAGGCCACCAGGGCGGCGATGTCCTCGGGCTTGCCATATTCCGGGATCGCCATGCGAGCGCGCTGGGTATCGGCCTGGGGCCCGACGGCCGGGTTCATGTCGGTGTCGGTCGAGCCGGGATGGACGATGTTGACGGTGATCCCACGCGGCCCGAGGTCGCGCGCCAGGCCCTTGGTCCAGCCGATCAAGGCCGCCTTGCTCAGCGAGTAGAGGGCCATGCCCGGTTCGGTCACCCGCTCGGCCAGGCAGCTGCCGATCGAGATGATCCGCCCGCCCCGGGGCAGGTGGCGGGCGGCGGCCTGCGAGGCGATCACGGCGGCCCGGACATTGACGGCCAGGGTGATGTCGATATCGGCCAGCGTCAGGTCCTCGACCGGTCCGCCCCGCCAGATGCCGGCGTTGTTGACCAGGATGTCCAGGCCGCCCAGGGCGCGGGCCGCCTCGTCGACGGCCGCGCTCATCGCCGCGGGATCCGCCGCGTCGGCTCGGATGGCCACGCCTCGCCGCCCCAACTTGGCGACCTCCGCGACCAGGGCGTCGGCCTTCTCGGTCGAGCGCTCGTAGGTGATGGCGACGTCGGCCCCGTCCCGCGCCAGACGCAGGGCGATGGCCGCGCCGATGCCCCGGCTGGCGCCGGTGACCAGGGCCCGTTTTCCGGTGAGATCGCTCATGGCGGTTCCTTTCCGTGTTGATCGCACAAAAATAGCGCCGCCTTGCCACGCCCGGTCAAGCGATTTATATAACGATCATCACAGAAATAGACGGAGGCTTCGGACAGGCATGGCGGAACGCGGCCGACCGCGCGGCTTCGATCGCGACCTGGCCCTGGCCAAGGCCATGGAGGTGTTCTGGGCCCGGGGCTACGAAGGCGCGTCGATGACCGACCTGACCGCGGCCATGGGCATCGCCTCGCCCAGCCTCTACGCCGCTTTCGGCTGCAAGGAGGCGCTGTTCCGCGAGGCGCTGCGGCTCTACGCGGCCACCGAAAGCGACGGGATCTGGGGCGGCCTCGAAACCGCGCCCACCGCGCGGGCGGGGTTCGAAAGCTTCCTGTACGCCACCGCCCGGGTGTTCACCCGCCCCGGCAAGCCGACGGGCTGCCTGGTGGTGCTGTCGGCCCTGAACGCCAGCGAACTGAACCAGACGGTCCGCGAGGAACTGGTCCGGGGCCGCGCCGCGATGGCCGACGGGCTGGAGGCGCGCCTGAAACGCGGCCAGCGGGACGGTGACGTGCAGGCCGGCGCCGACACCCGCGCGATCGCCGCCTATTTCGCCACCGTCCAACAGGGCATGTCGATCCAGGCCCGCGATGGCGCGACCCGGGCGACGCTGGAAGCGATCGCCCGGGTCGCGCTGTCGGGTTGGGACAGTTTGGTCGGGGCCTAGGCGGCCAGTTTCAGGATTTCAGCTTCCGCGCCTTCGACCGACTTGGCGCGCTGCTCGTCGCCCATCGCCACGCCCTCGGCGCGGATGAAGCGGACGTCGGTGATCCCGAAGAAGTTGAAGACGCCGCGCAGATAGGTCTCCTGATGGTCGAAGGCCGCCATCGGCGTGCCTTCGGCATAAACCCCGCCGCGCGACGAGGCGATGATCACCGTCTTGCCGCCGGCCAGGCCTTCGACGCCGTTCGCGCCGTAGCGGAAGGTGCGGCCGGCGATGGCCAGGCGGTCGATCCAGGCCTTGAGCTGGGTGGGGATCGAGAAGTTGTACATCGGCGCGCCGACCACCACGATGTCGGCGGCCAGGAACGCCTCGAGTACTGCCACGCCGTCGTCGAAGTCGGCGGCGAGCGTCGCGTCTTCGGGCACGGCGCCTTGTCCGGCGGCGAGATGCGCGCCCGACAGGTGCCCCACAGGCGCAGCGGCCAGGTCGCGGTAGCTGACCTGCAGGCCCGGATGCTGGGCCCGCTGGGCGGCGACGATGGCCGACGACAGGGTGCGGCTGACCGAGCCGGCGCCCAGGATGCTGGAATCGATGTGCAGAAGTTTCATGGCGCTAGAGGCTCCGTCACCGCGTTCTCTCGCGGCGACGGGATAACTAGGGCTGCATCGTCCAGTGCAGTAGCCTATATATTGCGATCACACCTATCGTCAGGAGCGATACATGATCGACGGTGTTTCCCTCGACCAACTGCGCACCTTCCTGGCCGCGGCCGATGAAGGCAGCTTCTCGGCGGCGGGCCGTCGGCTGGGCCGCGCCCAGTCGGTGGTCAGCCAGACCCTGGCCAATCTGGAGGGCCAAATCGGGGTGCGGCTGTTCGACCGCGCCGCGCGCCTGCCGGTGCTGACCGACGAAGGCCGGTCGCTGCTGCTCGAAGCCCGCCTGGTGGCCGGCCGTATGGACGCCTTCAAGGCCCGCGCCGCCAGCCTGGCCGGCGGACTGGAGCCGGAGGTGTCGGTGGTGATCGACGTGATGTTCCCGATGGAGTTGCTGACCCACGCCATCGGCGACTTCCAGGCGCTGTTCCCCGACACCGCCCTGCGCGTCCATGTCGAGGCCCTGGGCGCGGTGCTGCAGCCGGTGCTGGACGGCCGCGCCGCGTTCGCGGTGATGGGCTCGCTGCCCGACGCGCCGCCGGCGCTGGTGCGCGAGCGGCTGGTGACCATGCGCATGGTCTTCGTGGCCTCGTCCGGCCATCCGCTGGCCGACCACGCGGGGCCCGTGCCGACCGAGGAACTGTCGCGCCACGTCCAACTGGTGCTGACCGACCGCTCGCCCCTGACCCAGGGCCGCGAATTCGGGGTGATCTCGCCCCGGACCTGGCGCCTGGCCGACCTGGGGGCCAAGCACGCCTTCCTGCGGGCCGGCCTGGGTTGGGGCGGCATGCCCTGGCACCTGGTCCAGCCGGAGCTGGAAGCCGGGACCCTGGTCGAGATCCAGCCGGAGGAGGCGCCCGCCGGCGGCTTCGCGATGCCGATGTACGCCGCCCACCGCGCCGACACGCCGCCCGGTCCGGCCGGCCGCTGGCTGATCGAGCGGCTGAAGGACACGGCGGCGCAGTGCCCGGATCAGGGGTGAGGCAGCGTGCGCGGCCTCCCCCTCCATGCTAATCTGCGCCCATGAACGCGCCCGTTCGCCCCTCCCCTGACCTGCCCCGCCGGCTGTTCACCACGCAGGACGTGTTCCGCATGGTCGAGGCCGGCGTGATGCAGGAGGACGAGAACGTCGAGTTGATCGAGGGGGAACTCGTGGTCATGGCCGCCAAGAAGAACGACCATGAGATCTTCAAGAGCGCCTTGCTCGAATGGCTGGTGAAGGGCAAGGCCGACGACCAGCGAGTGGGCGTCGAGACCACGCTCTACCTGGCCGAAATGCTGTTCGTCGAACCCGACCTGATGCTCTATCCGCGCGCCATCAAGCCACAGGACCTGACCGGCGGGGACATCACCCTGCTGATCGAGGTCAGCGACGACAGCCTGTCGCGCGATCTGGGCCTGAAGGCGGCGATCTACGCCGATCACGGGGTGCGCGACTACTGGGTGGTGGATGTGGAGGCGCGGCGCGTGACCGTCCATCGTGACCCGACGGACGAAGGCTATCGGTCGGTGGAGATCTTGGAGGCCGGCGCCGAGATCGCCGCGCTGCTGGCGCCGGAACTCGCGATGAGGCTGGCGGACCTGTTGGACTGAGAGCCCGGAACGGGGACAGGCACATGTGCCTGTCCCCAGTCGTACCAAGGCTTGATGCTAAGCCGCCGCGTCCCGCGCCCGCGCCGCCGGGTCGTAGTTGAGGATCGGCGACAGCCACTTCTCGGCGAAGGCCATGTCCCAGCCCTTGCGGCGGGCATAGTCCTCGACCTGGTCGGCGTCGATCTTGCCGACCCCGAAATAGTGGCTCTTGGGATGGCTGAAATAGAAACCTGACACCGCCGCGCCGGGGCTCATGGCATAGCTCTCGGTGAGGATCATGCCCGTGGCCGCCTCGGCGTCGAGCAGCTTGAACAGCGTGCCCTTCTCGGTGTGGTCGGGCTGGGCCGGATAGCCGGGGGCCGGGCGGATGCCCTGGTACTTCTCGGCGATCATCACGTCGGTATCGAGCCCCTCATCTGGGGCGTAGCCCCAGAGCTCAATACGCGCCTTGTAGTGCAGCCACTCGGCGAAGGCCTCGGCCAGGCGGTCGGCCAGGGCCGAGGCCATGATCGCCGAATAGTCGTCGCCGGCGTCCTTGAAGCGCTTGACGATCTCGTCCTCGCCGTGGCCGGCGGTGACGGCGAAGCCACCGACATAGTCGGGCCCGTGGCCGATCGGCGCGACGAAGTCAGCCAGGGCGGCGTTCATCTTGCCCGCGCCCTTGTCCATCTGCTGGCGCAGGGTGAACAGCCGCGACAGCTCGGTCGCGCGGGTTTCATCCGTATAGAGAACGATGTCGTCGCCGTCGGCCTGGGCCGGCCAGAAGCCGATCACGCCCCTGGCCCCGAACCACTTCTCGGCCACCACCTTGTCGAGCATCTCGCGGGCTTCGCGATAGAGGTCGGTGGCGGCCTGGCCGACCACGTCGTCCTCCAGGATCTGCGGGAAGCGGCCGATCAGCTCCCAGCTGGCGAAGAACGGCGACCAGTCGATGAACGGGACCAGCTCGGCCAGCGACGGCTCGAAGCTTCGCACGCCGATGAAGCTGGGCTTGGGCGGGACGTAGCCGGCCCACTCGATCTCGAACTTCTTCTTGCGAGCATCGACGATGTTGGTCCGCGCCTTGTTCGACTGGCCCCGGGCATATTGCTCGCGGATGCGGACATATTCCGTGCGGGTCTCGGCCTGCAGGCGGTCGCGCTCGCTGGGCGACAGCAGGCCCGAGACGACGCCAACGGCGCGGCTGGCGTCGAGCACATAGGTGGTCGAGCCCTTGTGGTAGGCCGGTTCGATCTTGACCGCCGTGTGGGTGCGGCTGGTGGTGGCCCCGCCGATCAGCAGCGGCATGGTGAAGCCCTGACGCTCCATCTCCGAGGCCACGAACACCATCTCGTCCAGCGACGGCGTGATCAGGCCCGACAGGCCGATCATGTCGACGTTGTGCTTCTTGGCTTCCTCGAGGATGCGGTCGGCCGGGACCATCACGCCCAGGTCGATGACCTCGTAGTTGTTACATTGCAGCACGACGCCGACGATGTTCTTGCCGATGTCGTGGACGTCGCCCTTCACCGTGGCCATCAGGATGCGGCCGGCCTGCTCGCGCGGCTTGCCGGCCTTCTCGGCCTCCATGAACGGCTCCAGCCAGGCCACGGCCTGCTTCATGACCCGGGCCGACTTGACCACCTGCGGCAGGAACATCTTGCCCGAGCCGAACAGGTCGCCGACCACGTTCATGCCGTCCATCAGGTGGCCTTCGATGACGTGCAGCGGGCGTTCGACCGACAGGCGCGCTTCCTCGGTGTCAGCGTCGATGAACTCGGTGATGCCGTTGACCAGGGCGTGGGTGATGCGCTCGCCCACCGTGCCCTTGCGCCATTCGAGATTGGCGGTCTGGACCTGGCTCTTGTCGCCCTTGTAGCGCGGGGCCATGTCGACCAGCCGCTCGGTGTTGGAGACATTGGTGCGCTGCGGGCGGTTGAGGATCACGTCCTCGACGGCCTCGCGCAGTTCGGGGTCCAGCGCGTCGTAGACCGGCAGGTCGCCGGCGTTGACGATGCCCATGTCCATGCCCGCGGCGATGGCGTGGTAGAGGAACACCGAGTGGATGGCCCGCCGCACCGGCTCGTTGCCGCGGAAGCTGAACGACACGTTCGACACCCCGCCGCTGATGCGGGCGTAGGGCAGGCGCTTCTTGATCTCGCGCGTGCCCTCGATGAAGTCGACGGCGTAGTTGTCGTGTTCCTCGATCCCGGTCGCCACGGCGAAGATGTTGGGATCGAAGATGATGTCTTCCGGCGGGAAGCCCACCTTGTCGACCAGGATATTGTAGGCCTTCTCGCAGATCTCGATCTTGCGGGCGGCGGTGTCGGCCTGGCCGACTTCGTCGAAGGCCATGACCACCACGGCCGCGCCGTAGCGCAGGCACAGGCGTGCCTGCTCGATGAACTTGGCTTCGCCCTCCTTCATGGAGATCGAGTTGACGATGGCCTTGCCCTGCACGCACTTCAGGCCGGCCTCGATCACCTCCCACTTGGAGCTGTCGATCATCACCGGCACCCGGGCGATGTCGGGCTCGGCCGCCATCAGGTTCAGGTAGGTGATCATCGCCTGCTTGGAGTCGAGCAGGCCCTCGTCCATGTTGACGTCGATGACCTGGGCCCCGGCCTCGACCTGCTGGCGGGCCACCGACAGGGCGGCCGGATAGTCGCCCTCGATGACCAGCTTCTTGAACCTGGCCGAGCCGGTGACGTTGGTGCGCTCACCGATGTTGACGAAAACGGGTCTCATTGGGGTGCACTCAAGGTCGTTTGCAGGGCGGCGATCTGGGTGAGCCACGCGTCGTGGTCGTCACCCTCCTGCCAGAGTTCGTCGAGTTCGGACGCCGGGGCGACCACGCGCGCCAAGGCCGAGCGGGCCAGCGCCACCGCGCCTTCCGGCGGAGCGCCGAGGGCGGCCTTCAGTTGGCGATGGCTGTCGGGCAGGATCGTGGCCTCGCCGACGGCGGCCGCGACGATGGCGGCGGCGGCCACGGCGATCTCGCCTTCCGGCGCCTCCAGATAACCCGCTGTCTTAGTGACGTGGTCGAGCATCTGCACGACCGTGCGCCAGTCGGGCGCCTCGGCCAGGTCGCCAACGAAATCCATCGCCTCGTCGTTGTCGAAAAGTCCGCTAGCCCAGGCGCTCATCGTCAGGCCGCCACGGCTTTGGCGCGGGCGATCGCCAGATCGATCTGGCCGGCCAGGAAGTCCGCGAACGCGATGCCCTGGGCCTTCAGCGACTTGGGGTACAGCGAGGCGGCGGTCATGCCCGGCAGGGTGTTGATCTCCAGGAAGATCGGGCCTTCCGGGGTGACGATGAAGTCGCTGCGCGAATAGCCGCCGGCCCCGACCGTCTTGTGGGCCCGCAGCGCCGCGTCCTGCATGGCGGCGTTGACTTCGGCTGCGAAGGTGGCCGGGCAGATCTCCTCGGTCGTCTTGGCCAGGTACTTGCCGACATAGTCGAAGGCGCCGTCGGCCGGGCGGATCTCGACCGGCGGCAGGGCGAAGACCCGGCCATCCTGTTCCAGCACGCCGCAGGTGGCCTCGGCCCCGGCCACGAAGGGCTCGATCACATAGGCCTCGCGCCCGGCCGCGTCGGCCAGGCGTTCCAGGTCGGCGGGACCGTTGACGAAGATCAGGCCGTAGCTGGAGCCGTCGGCCACCGGCTTGGCGACCAGCTTGCCGTATCGGGCCAGCGCCGCCTCGGCGTCGGCCAGGTCCACGGTCAGGGGCGCGACCACCCCGGCCTTGGCCACGGCGGCCTTGGTGGCGATCTTGTCGAAGGCCAGGCGGCTGGAGACCGAGTTCGAACCGGTGAAGGCCACGCCGCGCGCCTCGCACAGGGCCGCCAGGTCGCCGTTCTCGGCCGCGCCGCCGTGCATGCCCAGCACCAGGACCCGGCCTTCGGCCTTGGCCTGGTCCAGCGCCGCCTCGATGCCGCCGATCGGGGCGCCTTGCGTGGGCAGGTCGATCTCGAACGGCCGGGCGTGAGCCTGCAGGGCCTCGAAGCCGGCGACATAGACCTTGTCGTCCGGCGCCCAGAACCACAGGTCGGCGCCCGGCAAGGCCTTGGCCAGCGCCTGGGCGCTGGCCACCGAGACCAGGCGCTCGCGGCTCATGCCGCCGAACAGGAGGGTGGTGCGCATCGTCAAGAGTCTCACGCCAGCTCGAACGGTTCCAGGCCCGCCAGGCGCATGGCCTTCGGGCGTTCCGGAATAGCGCGCGGCTTCACGCCGCGCACCTCGTCGGCCACATGCTTGATGTGGTCGGGCGTCGTGCCGCAGCAGCCGCCCAGGATGTTGACGATGCCGTCCTTGGCCCATTCGTGCAGTTGGTGGCCGGTCTGGTGCGGCTCCTCGTCGTACTCGCCCATGGCGTTGGGCAGGCCGGCGTTGGGATAGGCGGCCACCAGGGTGTCGGCGATGCGGGCCATCTCGGCGATGTGCGGCCGCATCAGGTCGGCGCCCAGGGCGCAGTTGAAGCCGACGGCGAACGGCTTGCAGTGCTTGATCGAGTTCCAGAACGCCTCGGCCGTCTGGCCCGACAGCGTGCGGCCCGAGCGGTCGGTGATGGTGCCGCTGATCCAGATCGGCAGTTCCTCGTAGCCCTCGTCGACCAGGTCCATGATCGCCTTGATCGCGGCCTTGCAGTTCAGCGTGTCGGTGATGGTCTCGATCAGGAACAGGTCGACGCCGCCGTCGTGCAGCGCCGCCACCTGCTCGCGATAGGCCTGGTACACCTGGTCGAAGGTGACCTTGCGGGCGCCCGGGTCGTTCACGTCGGACGACATCGACAGCATGACGTTCAGCGGCCCGATCGAGCCGGCCACGAAGCGCGGCTTTTCAGGCTCCTTGGCCAGCCATTCGTCGGCCACCGACCGGGCGATGCGGGCGCCTTCGTAGTTGATGTCGCGCACCACGTCGGCGCCCAGGCGGTAGTCGGCCTGGGCGATGGTGGTGCCGCTGAAGGTGTTGGTCTCGGAGATGTCGGCGCCAGCCGCGAAGTACTGGTGATGCAGATCGGCGACGATGTCCGGCCGGGTCAGGCACAGGATGTCGTTATTGCCCTTCATCTGGCCGTCGTAGTCGGCGAAGCGCTCGGCGCGGTAGTCGGCCTCCGACAGTTTGCGCTTCTGGAACATCACGCCCCACGACCCGTCGAGGATCAGAATGCGTCGCTTGGCGGCGGCCTTGAGGGCGGCGATGCGGCCTGTTCTTGTCGAAAGATCGGGGGGCGTGGTCAGGTCGGTCATTTGGCGGCGTCCTGTTGCCGGGCCAGTTCGGTCTCGAAGGCCTTGCGGGAGGTCTCGACGTACTTGGGCATTTCGGTGGGGTCGATGAAGGCGTTGACGTCGCCGTTCAGCATTTTCCGGCGCTTGTCCAGCAGGTGGCCCTGCTCTTCGTGACTGGGCAGCATCACGTCGGTGGGCAGGACCGCGAGCTTGGCGAAGGTGGCGCGGTAGTCGGCGACGATGGTCTTGTAGGTCCTGTTGCCCACCAGGACGTTTCCGGCCACCGAGGTCGAGCAGTTGAAGGTGACATTGAGCGGCCGGTCGCGGTCGATCACCTGGGTCGTCCAGGTGGTGCAGCCGATCGTGTGGCCCGGCGTCAGATGGGCGACCAGGGTCGTCTCGCCCAGCTTCAGCTTCTGTCCGTCGCCAAAGGTCTTGTCGACCTTCACCGGCGCGAACGGCGTCAGGCCGTTGTCGTTGTCGCCGAAATGCTGGCCCTTCTTCAAGGCCGGTTCGTCCGGGCGCGAGGCCCAGACCTTGGCCCCGGTATCGGCCTTCAACTGGGCCAACCCGCCGGCGTGATCGAAGTGGGCGTGGGTGTTGATCAGGATCTTCACGTCCGAGAGCTTGAAGCCCAGGGCGGCGATATTGGCCTCGATCAGCTTGGCCCCCGCGGGCGAAGGCCCGCTGTCGAGCAGCACATGGCCCTCCGAGGAGGAAATCAGCCAGGCCGACAGCCCCTCCGAGCCGACATAATAGACGTTGCCGACCACCCGGTAGGGGCGGATCGGCTTGTTCCAGTTGGACGGCGGATCATCGGCCAAGGCCATCGCCCCCGGGACCGAGGTCGCCAGGATCAGGGCCGCCAGGAGGATCGACGCCGCCCGTTTCACGCCGCGGCCTCCGAGCTGGCCGGCGCGGTCTCGCGCACGCCCAGCACGCGGCAGATCGCATAGACCAGGTCGGCCCGGTTGAGGGTGTAGAAGTGGAAGTCGCTGAAGCCCTGCTCCTGCAGCTTGGCGCACATCTCGGCGGCCACCGAGCAGGCGATCAGGCGGCGGGTGTCGGCGTCCTCGTCCAGGCCGTCGAACAGATTGGCCAGCCAGCCGGGCACGGCGGTGCCACAGGCCTTGGACATCTTCACCAGGCCCTTGAAGTTGGTCACCGGCATGACGCCCGGCACGATCGGAATGGTGATCCCGGCCTTGCGCACCTGATCGACGAACCGCAGGAAGGCGTCGGTGTCGAAGAAGAACTGGCTGATGGCCAGGGTGGCGCCGGCGTCGACCTTGGCCTTCAAGACCTCGATGTCGTGGGCGATCGACGGGCTCTCGGGATGCTTCTCGGGATAGACCCCGACCAGCACGTTGAACGGCGCGATCGAGGTCAGGGCCGAGGTCAGTTCGGTGGCGTTCTTGTAGCCGTCCTCGCGGGGCACGTAGACGCCGCCGATGCCGCCCTCGCCGGGGGGCGGGTCGCCGCGCAGCGACACCACGTGGCGGACACCGGTTTCCCAATATTCGCGGATCACCTCGTCGACCTCGGCGCGGCTGGCGCCGACGCAGGTCAGGTGGGCGGCGGGCTTCAGGCTGGTTTCTTCCAGGATGCGCTTGACCGTGCGGTGGGTGCGCTCACGGGTCGAGCCGCCCGCCCCGTAGGTCACCGAGACGAAGGCCGGGTCCAGCGGGGCCAGGCGGTTGATCGCCGCCCACAGGTTCTCTTCCATCTGCTCGGTCTTGGGCGGGAAGAACTCGAACGAGACGCGCGGACGGTCGGTGCGTTCGCCGGCGCGAGCGACTGGACCGATGACGCGGCGGGGGGCGGGAGCAGTCATGCGGCGCTTCTTTCGGCGGACGTGGTGGCTGAACGGCGAGCCGTCCAGATCTTGACGGTGAGCCCCTCGGCCGAGGTCGGCGGCAGGGCGATGTTGCTGCCCGGAACCAGGCCGGCGTCCTCGATCCAGGCGGCGATCTCGGCGTCTTCGAAGCCCAGGCGGCGGTGCTGGTGAACCTCGCGCAGGAACTCGTGGTCGTGCGGGGCGAAATCGGCGATCAGCAGCAGGCCGCCGTCGGCCACCAGGCGCGCGGCCTCGGCCACGGCGGCGGCCGGATCGCCCAGATAGTGCAGCACCTGGTGCACGGTCACCAGGTCGGCGCAGCCGCCCGGCAGGCCGGTGGCGAAGATGTCGCCGTGACGCAGCTCACATTGGCCGAGGCCAGCCTTGGCCACCTCGTCGCGGGCGATGTTGAGCATCTGCTGCGACAGGTCCAGCCCCAGGGCTGCGTTGGCGCGACTTCCGAACAGCGTCAGCATGCGGCCGGCGCCCGCGCCCAGGTCGACCATCTCGTCGAAGGGCCCCTCGCCCGCCGCCTGCAGGATGGCGGCCTCGACCTCGGCCTCGTCGACATAGAGCGAGCGGATCTCGTTCCAGCGCGCGGCGTTGCGCGCGAAATAGGCCTGGGCGCCGGCGGTCCGCTCGGCCCGCACCAGGGCCAGCTTCTCGGCGTCGGCCCGCGCCGCGGGGTCCTCGATGTCGATCAGATCCAGGGCCTGGCCGACGAGCGCCCGGCCTGGCGACTTCAGCGCCAGGCGGTAGAACACCCAAGCCCCGTCGGGAAAGCGCTCGACCAGGCCGGCCTCGGCCAGGAGCTTCAGGTGGCGCGACACCCGCGGCTGGCTTTGGTCGAGGATGCGGCACAGCTCCAGCACCGACAGCTCCTCGGCGGCCAGCAGGGCCAGCACCCGCAGGCGGGTCGATTCCCCGGCCGCGCGCAGCAGATCCACAACCTGTTCGGAAGACACCTTCATGAGGACATAAAGATATCTTTATGTCCTATTTTGCAAGCCTAATCTGTTGCTCCGCTGGCCTTTCAAGCCCCCCGGGGAGCCGGCTGCCAGAGTTCGATCTTGATCCCGGCGGGGTCGACCAGCCAGGCGAAACGGCCCATGTCCTCGTCCTGCCGGCCGGTCGGCGACACGCCTTGCGCCGCCGCCTTGGCCAGGATTCCGTCCAGGTCATCGACGATGAAGTTGACCATGAACGGCGCGTCCGACGGCTCGAAATAGCGGGTGTCGGCGTCGAACGGCGACCAGTTGGTCCCGCCGACCCTGGGATGGCTGAACACCACCCCGCCCCAGTCGAGGACCTCGAACCCCAGCACCCGCGCGTACCAGTCGCGCACCGCGGCGGGGTCTTGCGCCTTGAAGAACACCCCGCCCAGGCCCAGCACCTTGGCCATGATTCAGATCTCCGCCGGATCGTGGGCCCCAAGTTCCCGGGCCCAAGCTACCGACCAATCGATCAAGGGCGCAAGGGCCTCGTGAATAGTCTGCGGGGTTTCACGCTCAACCAAGCACCCCCTTATGTTGTCATCCCGGAAGCCTCGTAGAGGCTATCCGGGACCTAGGGCCGCCGCACCGCATTCGCCCAGTCCCCTGGGTCCCGGCTCTTCGCTTCGCTACAGCCGGGATGACAACAAGAAATAGCTCTAGTCGGGCCCGGAACGCTCTAGGCGTCCACCGGCGAGGCCAGGGTCTCGCCCTTGAAGAACCGGCGCAGGTTCTCGACCGTCAGTCCGACCATGGCGGGGATGCTGTCCAGCGTCGCCCCGGCCGTGTGGGGAGTGAGGACGGTATGCGGCACGCCGGCCCAGCGCGAGGCGGGGGTCGGCTCGTGGTCGAACACGTCCAGCCCGGCCATGCCCAGGCGGCCGTCCTTGAGGGCGGCGATCAGGGCGTCCTCGTCGACCAGCGAGCCGCGGGCCACGTTGACCAGAAGCCCCTGAGGCCCCAGAGCCTCGATGACCGCCTGGTTGATCATGTGGCGGTTGGCGGCGTCGGGCCGGGCGCAGACCACCAGGATGTCGCTGTCGCGAGCCAGGTCGAGCAAGCTCCTGGCGCGCGGCAGGTCGGTCTCCTTGGGGCGCGGGGCCCACCACGAAACCTTCAGCTCAAAGGCCTCCAGACGGCGGGCCACGGCTTCGCCGATATGGCCCAGGCCGACGACGCCGGCCTTGCGGCCGCGCAGGCCGTGACGCGGGCTCATCCGCTCCATGCTGGTCCAGTGGCCGCTGCGCAGCTTCTGGTCGCCCTCGACGATGCCCCGCCAGGCGGCCAGCATCAGCCCGACCGCGTGGTCGGCGACGTCGCCGGCGTTGAGGCCGGTCGAGTGGCTGACCGAAATGCCGTGCGCCTTGCACCAGGGCACGTCGATGCCGTCATAGCCGACGCTGACGCAGGCGATCAGGCCCAGGCGCGGCATCTCCGACAGCAGGTCCTTGGGCAGCACCATCTCGCCGGCATGGACGATCGCCCGCACCTGTCGCCCCGGCCCGTCCAGGAAAGCCAGACGATCAGGATAGTCCCACAGGCGATGCACCTGATACGCGCCCTCCAGCAGGGGTTGCAGCGGCATCAGCATCTCGTGTGAGATCAGGATGTGGGGCTTCTCGGCGGGCGTTTGTGGCATGCGATTCCTCTTACCCGAGATGGGGTTTGCTCTTGAAAACGCAAGCTACTCCAGTTGCGGCGGGGCGCCACCGGCAACCGGCTTCATAGTGCTTCCAGATGGGCCCGACACGGAACCGGTCAGCGAAACTCGCGACGCGAACCCGGGTTCCGCGCCACCCTGCCCGGGCGTCTCCAAGGCCACGCTGTGAACTGCCGTCGCCCTCAGGGGTTTTGCCTACCGACGCGCCTCACCGGCGCGCCCAGTCCTGGAGGAATTCCCCATGATGCTCAAAACGCTCGCCGCCGGCGCCGCGCTGGCGATGCTGGTGTCCGGCGCGGCCTCCGCCGCGCCGAAAGCCAAGGCTTCCGCCGCCGTGGCCGCCCCGAAGCAGCCGATCCCCTACGCCCAGCTCGACGCCTATCTGAAGGCCTCGCCCAAGGCCCGGGCCAATACCGACTGGTGGAGCGGCTCGGCCTCGACCGGCATGTCGGCCGACACCTCGGCCACCATGCCCGCCGCCCCGACCACGCCGGACGGCGCGGTGAACCCGCCGACCTCGTCGACCATGCCCACGGAACCGGCCCCCGCCATGCCGGCCACCCCGCCGACCATGCCGGACGCCACCACGCCGGCCCCGGGCTCGAACCTTCCCGACACCACCATCCCGCCCGGCGCTCCGACCGAACCGAAGTAGCCTCGGCTCCTGACGGCTTCCGGCTTCAGAGCACGAAGTCGGAGACCGTCAGGCTCAGAAAGTTGCCGGATAGCAAGATCCGGCCGTCCGCGAACGTATCACCATCGAGATAGAGGGTGACGGAGGTTTGGTTGGCGGCCGTGTCGTAGGCCAGGACCACATCGCCGAAATGGTCGGCGGTCGCGCCCAGGTGGAGAGCCTGGCGCCCGTCCGCCCACATGTTCCCGTCCAACACCGAAAGATCTATCCGATCTCCTCGGGCGAAGTCGGTGATCAGGTCAGCCCCGTACCCCCCGTCCCCGGCCCCCGAATCGCCAAAACCGAATACGAACGTGTCCGCTCCCGCGCCGCCCGTCAGGATGTCGGCGCCGCGCCCGCCAATCAGCACATTGGCTCCCGCATCGCCCGTCAGCCGGTCGTCATAGCCCGAGCCGATCAGGTTCTCGATCGAGATCAGCGTATCGACGCCGGCGCCTCGGGTCTGCTGCTCTTCCAGGATCGTGAGGTCGATCTCGACCGCCCCCACCGCCCACTCGTAGCTCGCCGTATCGCGTCCCACGTCGCCGAACAGGGTGTCGTCGCCCGCCCCGCCGATGAGCATGTCGTCGCCAGCGCCGCCCCAAAGGCTGTCGGCGCCCGTTCCGCCGTCCAGATAGTCGTTTCCGCCACCACTGATCAGCCAGTCCAACCCACCGCCGCCGCTGAGGTTGTCCTCCCCGTCCCGGGTGATGATGATGTCGTCGCCGCTCCCGGCGAAAAAGCCGAGGGACTCCACGCCCGTCACCCGGGCCGCCACGGCGTCGTCCATCTTGATGACCGTAGTCTGGTCCGGCGCCGCCAGGGTAAAATCGAAGCGTCCGGCCACTAGGGTGAAGTCGAGCACGGCCGTGTCGTTTCCGGCCCCGCCGTCGATCGTGTCATCCGACCATTGATAGACCCACGCCGACCAATTGGGTTGCTGGGCCTGGGTCGGGCCGGCCTGCACGTAGATGTAGTCGTCGCCGTCGCCGCCGATCAGGACGTCCTGTCCCTGGCCACCGTACAGCAGGTCGTCGCCGCCCCCGCCATAGACCCGGTCGTCATCATAGGGGAACGGGTCGGAGGGGTCCGTCGGCCTCTCGGCGTCGGCGAAGAAGGCGTCGTCGCCCGCGCCGCCGACCAGCACGTCGGAGAGCCCTCCCGTGTGGAGAACGATGCCCGTGTCGTCGCCATAGAAGTGAACAGCCGGCCCGGTGATCACCGCATGCTCCACCTCGCTGAGGCGCAGCAGGCCGATCTCTTGTTCATCTCCCGGCGCACTTCCCGCGCCGATCACCAACACGCCGTCGGGATCGAGCGGTGCGACCAGCTGGACGCTGTCGTCGCCCTCTCGGCCATAGATGTTTAGCGTATGCTGCAGCATCGCCGGATCGAACGTCAGGGTGAACACGTCATCGTCGGCTCCGCCCGACACCGCCCAGAGATTCTGCGTGGCGCCGGCGGCCAGCCCTCCGACGAAGAACGCGTTCTGGCCCCAACCGTCTTCGAGATAATTGTCCTGAAGGGCGCCGACCAACGTGTCTCGCCCGGCGCCGCCGTGCAGGTCGTTGGCGCCCCCGCCGCCGCGCAAAACGTCGTCGCCATCGCCGCCGTCGAGATAGTCGTCGCCCTTGCCGCCAACCAGGGTGTCGTTGCCCGCATCGCCGAACAGGACATCGTCGCCATCCGCGCCGACGCCCATCAGCACACCGCCCCACAAGGTGTCGTCGCCGTCGCCGCCCCCCAGGACGTCGTCCCCGGTTTCACCGATCAGGACATCCGCCCCGCCCCAGCCGCCGATCGAGTCGTTGCCGGCCATGCCGACCAGCGCGTTGCTGCCGTCGTCGCCGTACAGGCGGTCGGCTCCGCCACCGCCGAAGATGTCCTCGATCGAGATCAGCGTGTCGATGCCGAGGTCGTAGAGGTACTGGGGTCCGGCGATCTTCAGATCCACCGTCACCCCATAGGTGGCGTCGCCGTAGTCGGCGATGTCGCCGGCGTTGGCAAACACGATCTGGCCGGACGGCAGGGTGAAGAGACTGGCCATGCCCTCGCCGCCGACACCGCCATCCAGCACGTCGAAACCGGTTCCGCCGCGCAGGATATCCCTGCCGGCCCGGCCGCGGAGCGTATCGTCGCCGCCCCCGCCACGGATCGAGTCCGCCCCGGAGCCGCCGTACAGCGTATCGCCATAGGCCGAGCCTTCCAGCCGCTCGATGTTCTTCAGGGTGTCGATTCCGCCGTTGCCGGTGTTCTGGGCGATCTGGATCGCCAGGTCGACCGTGACGCCGCCCGTGTTGTAGCGGTAGCTGACAAGGTCGTTGCCCGCCCCGCCGTCGATCAAGTCATCGCCGCCGCGCGAATAGAGCGTGTCGCTCCCCGCGTCACCATAGAGGTCGCTCGTGGTGCGCTCGCTCGCCAGCGGATCGCCGTCGCGCGCCGTCAGGGCGTCGTCGCCGTCGCCGCCGTGCAGCACCGCGCCGCTCACCAAGCCCTCCAGCGCATCGTCGCCGACATCGCCGAACAACATTTCGCCTTCGACGGTGTCATTGCCGTCGCCGCCGCGAACCACATCTCCGACGCCGCCGTGCAAGACGTCGCTTCCCGCGCCGCCTTCGATCACGTCGCTGTCGAGACCGCCATAGATCAGGTCGTCGCCGTCGCCGCCGCGCAGGGTGTTGCCGCCGCGTCCGCCCCCAGCACTGCCGCCGTAGATAAGGTCGTCGCCGCCGTTGCCTTCGATCAGGTCGCCGCCGCCCATGCCGTCCAGGTAATTGGCGTTGTCGTCGCCGATCAGGGTATCGGCGGCGAAGGTGCCCGCCAGGTTCTCGATGCCGACCAGGGTATCCCAGCCCGCGCCGCCGGTGTTCTGGACCACGCCCTGCAGCAGCAGGCTGACGGTGACGCCGATCAGGCCGTCCTCGCCGCCGGTGTAGAAGATGGACGGGTTGAAGTAGCTGGCGAAGTCCACGCCCGCGCCGCCGTCGATATAGTCGTCGCCGTGGCCGCCGCCCAGCACATCGTCGCCGACCAGGCCGTAGAGGTGGTCGTCGCCATAGCCCCCCACAAGAATGTCCACGGCCGCGCCGCCGGTCAGGATGTCGTTTCCGTCCATGCCGTACAGCTTGGACTCGCCCGGACCGCCCTTGACGACGTCGTTGCCCCCACCGCCCTGGAACTGCACCCGCTCGACATGGATCAGCGATCCGCCCCACGCGCCGCCCAGTTGGATGACATTGAGCTGATCGGCCAGGCTGTTGTCGAAGCTGACGGACTGGGCCTGGCCGCCGTAGATCAAATAGGCGATGTCGTCGCCGGCCCCGCCGTCCAGCGTGTCGCGCCCGCCGCTAAAGGCGGTCTCGCCGCTGAAGTAGAAATAGGGCGCGTGGCCATACTGGGCGAGCTGATAATTCACGCCCCAGGCTATGCCGGTGTAGAGCGCGTCGTCGCCATCGCCGCCGTCCAGCAGGTCGTCGCCCCAGCCTCCGCCCAGGAAGTCGTCGCCAGCTCCGCCGTACAGCTGGTCCGCGCCCCCCGGCGACGAATAGTCGAAATAGGATTCGCCCAGGAGGATGTCGACCCCGTCGCCGCCATGCAGCACGTCGGCGCCGTCGCGGCCGTTCAGGATGTCGTCGCCGCCGAGGCCATCGACGATCTCGGCGCTGGCGTCGCCGTCGTAGACGTCAGCCCCCTCGGTGGCCGCCGTTCCCTGCGCCCAAGCTCCCGGCATAAGTCCCCCGACCACTAGCACTTAAGGTTGATGTGAAACTCACCCGCTCGCCGCCGTCAACCTCCAGCAACGCTTCGGAGACGAATAAAGGCGCGACCCTCTCGGGCCGCGCCTTGGGGTCGTGATCCTGAAGACCGTCCTCTACCGCGCGAACTTCTGGAACTTGATGCGCTTGGGGATCAGGCTGTCGGCGCCCAGGCGGCGCTTCTTGTCTTCCTCGTACATCTCGAAGTTGCCTTCGAACCATTCGACGTGGCTGTCGCCCTCGAAGGCCAGGATGTGGGTGGCCAGGCGGTCCAGGAACCAGCGATCGTGGGAGATGACCACGGCGCAGCCGGCGAATTCTTCCAGGGCCTCTTCCAGGGCCTGCAAGGTTTCGATGTCCAGGTCGTTGGTCGGTTCGTCCAGCAGCAACAGGTTGCCGCCGGTGGCCAAGGTCTTGGCCAGGTGGACGCGGTTGCGCTCACCGCCCGACAGCAGGCCGACCTTCTTCTGCTGGTCGGCGCCCTTGAAGTTGAAGCTGCCGACATAGGCGCGGCTGTTGATCTCGCGCTTGCCGACGATCATCACGTCGGTGCCGCCGCTGATCTCTTGCCAAATGGTCTTGTTGGCGTCGAGCGCGTCGCGGCTCTGGTCCACATAGGAAAGCTTGACCGTATCGCCGACCTTCACCGTGCCCTGGTCGGGCTGTTCGCGGCCGGTGATCAGCTTGAACAGGGTCGACTTGCCGGCGCCGTTGGGGCCGATGACGCCGACGATGCCGTTCGGCGGCAGGCGGAACGACAGGTCCTTGAACAGGACCTTGTCGCCATATTCCTTTTCCAGGCCTTCGACTTCCAGCACCAGATTGCCCAGGCGCGGGCCGGGCGGGATCTGGATGTGGGCCTGGGTCTGGGCGGCGCGGGCGTTTTCCTGCGCGGCGACCATTTCCTCGTAGCTCGCCAGGCGGGCCTTGGACTTGGACTGACGGGCCTTGGGGCTGGAACGCACCCACTCGAGTTCGCGGGTCAGGGCGCGCTGGCGGCTGTCGGACTCCGACTGCTCCTGCACGACGCGCTTGGTCTTCTGCTCCAGCCAGCCGGAATAGTTGCCCTCGTAGGGGATGCCCTTGCCGCGATCCAGTTCCAGCGTCCACTTGGTGACCTGGTCCAGGAAGTAGCGATCGTGGGTGACCAGGATCACGCAGCCCGGGAAGTTTTCCAGGTGGTGCTGCAGCCAGGCCACCGACTCGGCGTCCAGGTGGTTGGTCGGTTCGTCCAGCAGCATGATGTCGGGCTTGCTGAGCAGCAGGCGCGCCAGGGCGATGCGGCGCTTCTCACCGCCCGACAGGTCTTCGATGCTGGCGTCGTTGGGCGGGCAGCGCAGGGCGTTGATCGCCATTTCGACCTTGGAGTCGATGTCCCACAGGTCGCGGGCGTCGATGATCTCCTGGAGCTTGGTCATCTCCTCCATCAGCTCGTCGGAATACTCCTCGCCGAGCTTGTTGGCGCATTCGTTGTATTTGTCGAAGATCAGCTTGTCTTCGCAGTCGGCGATGACGTTGCCCCAGACGTCCTTGGTCGGGTCCAGCACCGGCTCCTGCGGCAGATAGCCTCGGCGGATGCCCTCGGCGGCCTTGGCCTCGCCCGAGAACTGGTCGTCCAGGCCGGCCATGATCTTCAGCAGGGTCGACTTGCCCGAGCCGTTGACGCCCACGACGCCGATCTTGGCGTCGGAATAGAACGACAGCCAGATGTTCTCGAAGATCTTCTTGCCGCCGGGGAAGGCCTTGGTGAGGCCCTGCATCTGGAAAATATATTGCTGAGCCATGAGGGGCGTCGGTCTCGCTGAATCTGGATCGGGGGTCGGGCGCTGAAATAGCGGTCGCGAACCGTTTGCGCAATGACACCGGGCGCCACGTCGCGGGGCGGCGGTCACCGAGGGTGTTACACGATAACATCGAGCCCCTGCTGGAACCCGACGGATCGGTTTAGGGATCTTCGGCCAAATCGCGACTGTCCGCCAAGACTACATCCAGGCTAAGACCGCTGTCGCGAGGAGGCGCCACCATGTTGACTGACGAGGGTCTTGGCCGCGCCGTGCGGCTCGTCGCGATCCTGAACCTGGCCTATTTCGGGGTGGAGTTCGGCGTGGCGCTCCACATCGGCTCGGTCTCTCTCCTGGCCGACAGCGTCGATTTCCTCGAGGACGCCGCCGTCAACTTCCTGATCTTCGCGGCGTTGGGTTGGAGCATGCGACAGCGCGCCCGGGTCGGCATGGCGCTGGCGGGCGTTCTGCTCGTTCCCGCCCTGGCGTTCCTTTGGGCGCTATGGCGCAAGTATGCCGACCCGGCTCCCCCGTCGGCGATCCCGCTCACCATGACCGGCGGCGGCGCGCTGATCGTCAATCTGTTTTGCGCCTTCATCCTGGCCCGTTTCCGTCACCACTCGGGCAGCCTGACGAAGGCCGCGTTCCTTTCGGCCCGCAACGACGCCCTGGCCAATATCGCGATCATCGCCGCCGGCGTCGCCACCGTGTTCACCCGCTCTCTCTGGCCCGATGTCGTCGTCGGACTGGGCATCGCGGCGATGAATGTCGATGCGGCCAAGGCGGTCTGGAAGGCGGCGCGCGACGAGCACCGGGCGGCGCCGGTGGAATCCCGCCCCTAGGGGCGGGACCGAAAACCGTCATCCTACCGTCGCACCTCCGTCAGGAACCCGACACGGAACTGTCGGCGCACCGTCGCCGGCCGCTGTTACCCGGACGCCCAAGCCGACGCCGCTCCTCCCCTTGAGCGTCGGCATGGGGACTGAACATGAGACAACACCTGATGTTGGGCGCGGCCGCCTGCGCCCTGCTGCTCGCCGCGCCCGCCTTCGCCGCCGAAACCCCCGCCGCCGAGGCCCCGGCCGCCGCGACGGGCGCTGACGCCGACGCGACCGCCGTCGACGCCATCATCGTGCTGGGCCAGGGCCAGAGCCGCCAGGTCCAGACCATCAACGCCACCCAGATCGAAGTCCTGGCCGCCGGCTCCAGCCCGCTGCGCGCCATCGAGAAACTGCCCGGCGTCAGCTTCCAGTCGGCCGACGCGTTCGGCGCCTACGAGTGGTCGACCCGCGTCGCCATCCGCGGCTTCGACCAGAGCCGCCTGGGCTTCACCCTGGACGGCGTGCCGCTGGGCGACATGAGCTACGGCAACTACAACGGCCTGCACATCAGCCGCGCCATCGCCAGCGAGGACCTCGGCCGGGTCGAGCTGGCCCAGGGCGCCGGCTCGCTGTCGACCGCCTCGACCTCCAATCTCGGCGGCACGCTGCAGTTCTTCTCGCGCGCGCCCTCGGAAGACTTCCACGTCCGCGCCGACGCCACGGCCGGCTCGGACTCGATGTACCGCCTGTACGGCCGCATCGACACCGGCGCCCTCGAAGGCCTGGGCGGCCTGCGCGCCTATCTGTCGGCGGCCGACCAGAAGACCGACAAGTGGAAGGGTGGCGGCGAGCAGAAGCAGCGCCAGTACGACCTGAAATTCGTGCTGCCTATCGGCGACGTGGGTTCGATCACCGCCTTCTGGAACCACTCCGAGCGCCGCGAGCAGGACTACCAGGACATGTCGTTCGACATGATCAAGCGCCTGGGCCGCGACTGGGACAACTTCCAGCCCGACTGGAACAAGGCGATCGGCGTCGCGAGCGTGCTCAACAACCCGGCCAACTACGCCGGCGCCACGCCGCTCCTGAGCGGCGGCTACTGGACCGGCGTCGGGACCAACCCCTACGCGGCCTACGGCGTCGCCACGCCTGACGACGCCTACTACGCCGGGGCCGGCATCCGCGACGACGACCTCTACGCCGTCACCCTCGAGCAGAACCTGGGCGACCGGGTTCGCGTCGACCTCACCGCCTATGGCCACAAGAACAAGGGCCAGGGCCTGTGGTACACGCCCTACACCGTCAGCCCCGGCTACGGCACGGCCGGCTCGACCGCCGCGCCGCTGTCGATCCGCACCACCGAATACGACATCGACCGGGCCGGCCTGATCGGCAACGTCAATGTCGACCTGGGCGCCCACGCGCTCAGCGCCGGTTTCTGGATCGAGGACAACGACTTCCACCAGGCCCGCCGGTTCTACGCCGAGACCCTGGCCAAGCCGACGCGCGATCCTTTGGACTTCCAGTCCAACCCCTTCGCGACCTCGTGGGAATACCGGTTCAACACCCGCACCACGACCGGTTACATCCAGGACGTCTGGACGCTGAACGACGCCCTGAAGGTCAATTTCGGCTTCAAGGCCCTGAAGGTCGAGAACGAGGTTTCGACCATCGCCGGCGGCGCCATGAACGGCAAGATCGAGTCCAAGGACAGCTTCCTGCCGCAGGTCGGCGCGGTCTATGACCTGAAGAACGGCGTCGAGCTGTTCGGCGGCTACACCGAGAACATGGCCGCCTACGTCTCGGCCGCCACCTCGGGTCCGTTCGCCTCGCAGAACCAGGCGGCGGTGAACTACATCCGCGACAACCTGGAGCCGGAAACCTCCAAGACCTTCGAAGGCGGCGTCCGCTACAAGAACGACCGCTTCCAGGGCGTGGCGGCGGTCTATCACGTCGACTTCGAGAACCGCCTGGCCAGCGCCAGCACGGCCCCGCCGATCCTGGGCCTGCCCGCCGTGCTGTCGAACGTCGGCGCCGTCGAGACCAAGGGGATCGAACTGGCCGGCCAGTACCGCCTGACCGACGCCTGGTCGCTGTACGGCTCCTACGCCTACAACGACTCCCAGTATAAGGACGACGTGCCCGGAGCCGGCGGCACGGTGGCCATGCGCACCAAGGGCAAGGACGTGATCTTCACGCCCAAGAACCTGCTGAAGGCCGAGCTGAAGTACGACCAGGGCGGCTTCTACGCCAACCTCGGCGTTAGCTACACCAGCTCGCGCTGGTACACCTTCGAGAACGACGGCGGCAAGGTCGACGGCTTCACCGTGGCCGACCTGACGGTGGGCTACCGCTTCCAGGCCACCGAGGGCTTCCTGCAGGGGCTGGAAGTGCAGGCCAACGTCACCAACCTGACCGACGAGGACTACATCTCGACCGTGGGTTCGGGCGGGGCCAGCAAGTCCGACGTGTCGGGCACGGCCATGACCCTGCTGCCGGGCGCCCCGCGCCAGGGCTTCGTGACGGTGCGCAAGACGTTCTAGGCGCCAAACGGGGACACACGAAGGGCCGGGAGGCGACTCCCGGCCCTTTCTCGTTCAAGCTCGACCACAAGACGACCAAGAGGCCCGCCCATGACCGACCTGTCCCGCCGCACCGCCCTGGGCCTGGCCGCCGCCGCGGCGGCCGTGGCCCCCGCCGCCCGGGCGGGAATCGTCGACGCGCCGCACGCGGCGCTGGACCGGCCGCTGACCCGCATCGCCTGGGGCTCCTGCGCCAACCAGGACAAGGACCAGCCGATCTGGGAGGCGGTGCTGGACGCCAAGCCCGACCTGTTCGTGTTCCTGGGCGACAACATCTATGCCGACACCCGCGACCCGGCGGTGATGGCCCGCAAGTACGCCACCCTGGCCGCCAAGCCCGGCTTCAAGCGGCTGCGCGACAGCGTCCCGCTGATCGCCATCTGGGACGATCACGACTTCGGCGAGAACGACGCCGGCGGCGACTATCCGATGAAGGACGAAAGCCGCCGGCAGTTCTGCGATTTCTGGGGCCAGCCGGCCGGTTCCGTGCGCCGCACGCGCGACGGGGTCTACGCGGCCTATGTGTTCGGGCCCGACGGCCGGCGCGTGCAGATCATCCTGCCGGACCTGCGCTGGAATCGCACGCCGCTGCTCTCCAAGACCTTCAAGGGCGGCTATAAGGCCTGGGCCGTGGCCCGAGGCCTGACCGGCAAGCTGACGCCCGGCCCGTATGACCGCAATCCCGACCTCGACGCCACCATGATCGGCGAACCGCAATGGGCCTGGCTGCACGAGCAGCTGCAGCAGCCGGCCGACCTGCGCATCCTCGGCTCCAGCCTGCAGGTGCTGGCCGACTTCGCCGGCTGGGAGGGCTGGATCAACTACGCCAACGATCACCAGCGGCTGTTCGACACCATCCGCCGCACCGGGGCCGAGCGTCTGTTCTGCATCAGCGGCGACACCCACTACGCCGAGGTCTCGACGCTGTCGAACAACACGCCCTACCCGATCTGGGACTTCACCTCCTCGGGCCTGACCGAGGTGTGGCCGGTGACCCCGCCCAACGCCCTGCGCGTCTCGCCGGTGCTGCGCGAGCGCAATTTCGGCCTGATCGAGATCGACTGGTCACGGCCCGCCCCCGCCGTAACGGTGCAGATCCGCGACGAGAAGGGCGCGGTGCGGATCACCCAGGCGCTCGATACGGCCGACCTGAGGATCGGCTGAGACGGCCTTTACCTCGCCGCCGCCGCGCCCTACCAAGTTACCGCTACCGAAAACGTTCGGAGCGAGGAGGCGCGTCTTGAAACCGTTGTACCGCACCGCCGTGGCGCTGGCCTGGCTGGCCGCCCTGCCCCACCTCGCCCTGGCCAACGTCGCCCTGGCTCTGCCCGCCCCCGCTCCAGAACTGGCCCTGACCTTCGACGACCTGCCCGTCCACGGTCCCCTGCCGCCGGGCCAGACCCGCGTGGGCGTGGTCACGGCCCTCGTCGCCGCCCTCGACGCCGCCAAGGCCCCGGCCTTCGGCTTCGTCAACGGCGTCCAGACCGAGCGCGAACCGGCCTCGGCCCCGGCCCTCGCCGCCTGGCGGGCCAGCGGCCGGCCGCTGGGCAACCACACCTGGTCGCACCCCAGCCTCAACGCCATCGACGCCACGACCTTCGAGGCCGAGGTCGCGCGCAACGAACCCCTGCTGCAGGGCCTGATGGGCGAAGGGGACTGGCGCTGGCTACGCTATCCGTTCCTGGCCGAAGGCGACACGCCGGACAAGCGCGGCGCGGTCCGCCAGGCCCTGGCCGCCGGCGGCTACCGGATCGCCAGCGTCACGATGAGCTTCGGCGACTACGCCTGGAACGAACCCTATGCCCGCTGCCTGGCCAAGGGCGACACCGCCGCCGTCGCCGACCTCGAAACCCGCTTCCTGGCCGCCGCCGCCAGCGACGCCGATCGCGCCCGGGCGATGTCCAAGGCGCTGTACGGCCGCGACATCCCCTATGTGCTGCTGATGCATGTCGGCGCCTTCGATGCCCGGATGCTGCCGCGCCTGCTGGCCCTCTACCAGGCGCGGGGCTTCACCTTCACCACGCTGGACAAGGCCGAGCGCGACCCGTTCTATCGCACCGACCGCGACCCCGGCCTGCCGCCCGCGCCGACCACCCTGGAGAACGCCATGCGCGCCCGGGGCCTGACGCCGCCGGCCAGCGCGATCGACCTGGCGGGGCTGGACGGGGTGTGCCGGTGAGGCCGTGCGTCCTTCGAGGCTCGGCTTCGCCTCGCACCTCAGGATGAGGAACGTGGATTGGCTCTGAATTCCTCATCCTGAGGCGCCCGCGCAGCGGGCCTCGAAGGACGCAGGGCGTCTCCCCCACTTTCCCTGCTGACAACGGCCACGCTCGCCTCTAGCGTCCCGCGCCATGATCAGACCCTCGCTCCTGGCCATCGCGGCCTGCCTCGCCCTCTCGTCGCCGGTCATGGCGGAAAAGCTGACCCCGGAACGCATCTTCGCCGACCCATCCTTGTCGGGCCCCACGGCCAAGGGCGTGGCCCTGTCGCCGGACGGCAAGCGCGTCACCTATCTGAAGGCCAAGCCGGAAGCCGCCAACGTCCAGGACCTGTGGGCGGCCGACGTCAAGGGCGGCGAGCCCTATCGGATGATCGACTCGGCGGCCCTATCGTCGGGCGCCAAGGAACTGTCGGAAGCCGAAAAGGCCCGTCGCGAACGGGCCCGCGTCTCGGCCCGCGGCATCGTCGAATACAGCTGGGACCAGCAGGGCCGCTTCATCCTGGTCCCGCTGGACGGCGACCTCTATCTGGACAACGTCGCCGACGGGAAGGTCTCGCGCCTGACCGAAACGCCAGGCGACGAGGTCGACGCCAAGGTCTCGCCCAAGGGCGGCTTCGTTTCCTATGTCCGCGACCAGAACCTGTTCGTGAAACCGCTGGTCGGCGGAGCCGAGCGGGCCCTGACCACGCAAGGCAAGGACGCCCTGTCGTTCGGCACGGCCGAGTTCGTCGCCCAGGAGGAGATGGACCGCTTCACCGGCTACTGGTGGAGCCCCGACGACAGCCGCATCGCCTACACCCGCGTCGACGAGAGCGGCGTCGACGTCATCCCGCGCGCCGACATCGGCCCGGGCGGCGCGACGGTGGTCGAGCAGCGCTATCCGCGCGCCGGCCGTCCCAACGCGGTGGTCGACCTGTTCGTCCAGGACCTGGCCTCGGGCAAGACCGTCCAGATCGACCTGGGCCCGAACAAGGACATCTATGTCGCTCGCGTCGACTGGTCGGCCGACGGCAAGACCCTCTATGTCCAGCGCCAGACCCGCGACCAGAAGACCCTGGAACTGATCGCCCACGACCCGGCGACCGGCCGGGGCAGGACGATCCTGACCGAGACCGACGGCCACTGGATCGAGCTGAACGACGACTTCAAGCCGCTCGCGGACGGCAGCTTCCTGTGGTCGTCGGAGAAGTCGGGCTACAACCACCTCTACCGCTACGCCGCAGACGGCAAGCTGATCGCCCAGGTCACCCAGGGCGACTGGCCGGTCGCCGCCCTGGAAGGCGTCGACGAGAAGCGCCAGGTGGCGATCTTCAGCGCCTCGATCGAGACCCCGATCGAGCGGCGCATCTACGAAATCTCCTACGCCAAAGCTCCCCAAGGCAAGAATGGCAAGCCCAAGGCCCTGACCCCGGCCGGCGGCTGGTGGACAGCCAAGGTAGCGGAGACCGGCGGCGCCTTCGCCGGCGGCTACAGCGATCCCAAGACCCCGCCCCAGACCGCGCTCTACGCCCCCGACGGCAAGCGCGTGCGCTGGATCGAGGAAAACCGGCTCGCGGAAGGCCACCCCTACTGGCCCTACGCCGCGACCCTGCCGGTTCCGGAATACGGAACCCTGAAGGCCGCCGACGGTGAAGTGCTGCACTACGAGATCCTCAAGCCGACCGGCTTCGATCCCGCGAAAAAGTACCCAGCCATCGTCTCGGTCTATGGCGGTCCGCACGCCCAGACGGTGAACCGCGGCTGGCAGAAGGTCGGCGAACGGCCCTATCTCGAAGACGGCTATGTGATCTTCAAGCTCGACAACCGCGGCAGCGGCAACCGTTCGGCCAAGTTCAAGCGGGCCCTGGACCGCCGGATGGGCACGGTGGAGGTCGACGACCAACTGGTCGGCGCGAACTTCCTGAAGACCCTGCCCTATGTCGACGCCGACAAGCTGGGCGTCATGGGCTGGTCCTACGGCGGGTTCATGACCCTGATGCTGATGACCGCCGAGAACACCCCGTTCAAGGCCGGCGCGGCCGGCGCTCCGCCCACCGCCTGGGGCCTGTACGACACCCACTACACCGAGCAGTTCATGGGCACGCCGCAGGACAACAAGGACGGCTACGCCCGGTCCGACGTCATCAGCCGCCTGGGCGCCCTGAAGCCGAACAGCCTGCTGCTGCTGCACGGCATGGCCGACGACAATGTGATCTTCGAGAACAGCACCCGCCTGATCGCGGCCCTGCAGAAGAACGCCACGCCGTTCGAGATGATGCTCTATCCCGGCGAACGCCACAGCGCCCCCGGCAGCAAGACCAAGGGCCTGCACGTGCTGAAGACCCACCTGGAGTTCTTCGACCGACAGTTGAAGGGGCGGTAGGGAGGTAGCGCCCTCTCCCAAAGGGAGAGGGAGTCCATGGGCGTGCCCCAACCGCCCCCCATTTGACTTCCGTAGCGAAAGAAGACGAACCTTCGCGTCCGAAGCAAATCAGGACCTGCCGTGACCGCCTATACCGAGCTGATGACCGCCCTCGCCCCCACTGACAGCGGCTTCACCGCCCATGTCACGCCCGACTGGCAGCAGGGTCGCACCACCTATGGCGGGCTGTCGGCGGCCCTGTGCCTGGAGGCGGCGACGCGGGCGGTCCCCGACGCCCCGCCCTTGCGCTCGGGCCAGTTCGCCTTCGTCGGCCCGGCGGCCGGCGAATTGGCGATCCAGACCACGGTGTTGCGGCGCGGCAAGTCGACCTTGTTCATGGGCGTAGACCTGGTCGGCGAGCAGGGCCTGGCCACCCGGGCCGTCCTGACCTTCGGCGCGGCGCGCCAGTCGCGGCTGTCGCACGTCGACCTGGCCATGCCGGCCGTTCCGCCCGCCGCCGACTGTCTCGACTTCTTCCGGAACGGCGCGGGCCCCAACTTCACCCAGCAGTTCGACTTCAAGGTGGCGGGCGGGACGCCGATCGGGACGCCGGGGTCGCCGGACTTCCTGGTCTGGATTCGCCACAAGGACCCGGCCGCCCGCTCGCTCGCCGCCCTGATCGCCCTGGCCGACGCCCTGCCCCCGCCGGCCGTCACCCTGTTTCCCGAACGCGCCCCGATCTCGACCATGACCTGGTCGCTGGACGTGCTGGCGCAACCGCCTTTGGAAGACGACGGTTGGCGGCTGATGAAGAGCCGGGCCGACACCGTCCTCGAAGGCTATTCCGCCCAGGACATGGCGGTGTGGGATAGCGCCGGCACGCCGTTGATCGTTGCGCGCCAGAACGTGGCGGTGTTCATCTGAACGCTCGCCCCGGCGAATCTCCAGAGTCCGTTTTCCCGGCGAAGGCCGGGACCCAGATTCTTCCTGGGCGGCTCGTGGGTTTCACCTGGGTCCCGGCCTTCGCCGGGAAAACGGGATTAGGCCGCACGGCCCAGCCATTCGGGGGATCAAGCGTGATCAAACAGGCCTTGCTCATCGGCGGCGCAACCGCCGCCTTGCTGGCGATGACCGCTAACGCCCAGGAGGCCGCCAAGCCTTCCGCCGTCTCCGCCACCGAGGCCTCGCTCGCCGCGATCAAGGCCAAGAACGACCAGCTCCACGCCGTCATCGCCCTCAACCCCCACGCCCTGGTCGACGCCCGGGCGCTGGACGCCGAGCGCAAGGCCGGCAAGGTCCGGGGGCCGCTACACGGCGTGCCGATCCTGCTGAAGGACAATATCGAGAGCGCCGACGACACCGCCACCACCGCCGGCTCCCTGGCCCTGAAGGACAATGTCACCGGCCGCGACGCGCCCCTGGTCAAGCGACTGACCGACGCCGGCATGGTGATCCTGGGCAAGGCCAACCTGTCGGAATGGGCCAATATTCGCTCCAGCAAGTCGATCAGCGGCTGGAGCGCCGTGGGCGGCACGGTGCGCAATCCCTATGTGCTGGACCGCAGCGCCTGCGGCTCGTCCAGCGGTTCGGGGGCGGCAGTGGCGGCGGGCCTGGTCCCGGCGGCGATCGGCACCGAGACCGACGGCTCGGTCACCTGCCCGGCCGCCATCAACGGCCTGGTCGGCCTCAAGCCCACGGTCGGCCTGGTGTCGCGCACCCACATCGTGCCGATCAGCCACAGCCAGGACACCGCCGGGCCGATGACCCGCACGGTCACCGACGCGGCCCTGATCCTCACGGCCATCGCCGGCTCCGACCCCGCCGACCCGGCGACCAGGGAGGCCGACGCCCGCAAGACCGACTACGCCAAGGGTCTGAGCAAGGACGCGCTGAAGGGCGTCACCCTGGCCGTCGCCCGCTTCTACACCGGCTATTCGCCGGGCACGGACGCGGTGTTCGAGCAGGCGCTGAAGGACCTCAAGGCCCAAGGTGCCACCCTGGTCGACGTGAAGGATTTCGACGAGGGCCCGATCGGCAAGGCCGAGGGCGTGGTGCTCTACACCGAGCTGAAAGTCGACCTGAACGCCTACCTGGCCTCGACCGACCCCAAGAAGGTCAGGACCCGCACGCTGGAGGACGTGATCGCCTTCAACAAGGCCACGCCCAAGGAGCTGGAATGGTTCGGCCAGGAGACCTTCGACAAGGCCCAGGCCACCAAGGGCTATGACGACCCCGCCTACATCAAGGCCGCCGCCGACGCCAAGCGCCTGGCCGGTCCCGAGGGGATCGACCGGATCCTGAAGGAGACCGGCGCGGTCGCCATCGTCGCCCCGACCACCGGCCCGGCCTGGACCATCGACCCGCTGAACGGCGACCACTACGGCGGCTCGTCAACCACCCTGCCCGCCGTGGCCGGCTATCCCCACCTGACCGTGCCGATGGGCGACGTCGGCGGCTTGCCGGTGGGGCTCAGCTTCATCGGCCCGGCCTGGAGCGAGGCACGCCTGCTGGGGCTGGGGTTCGCTTATGAGCAGGCGACGATGCGGCGGAAGGAGCCGAAGTTCCTGCCGACGGTGGTGCTGGAGAAATAGGTTTGAAACCCTCTCCCAGAGGGAGAGGGAGGGGCCCAAGCGAAGCTTGGGAGGGTGAGGGGTTACGCTGTTGAAGATCCGGGCAGGGCTTCGGGGATGAGCGGTTGAGGCCTTACCCCCTCACCCTCCCACCGCTACGCGGCGGCCCCCTCCCTCTCCCCATGGGAGAGGGTTTCAGGTCTTCGGCCGGATCGCCCCGATCGGCGGCGGAGGCGGCGTCACCCGCGAGATGTCCGGCGAGACCGGCGGCGGCGGACCGTCGGGCGACGGGTAATAACGCGGGCCGCAAGCGCTCAGCGCCAGCATCAACCCGCCGAGCAGCAGCGCCATCCTCAGCATCCCGACCGCCCGTCGCCGCGCGGATCGGGGCGCGGGCCAGAGGCCAGCGAGCCGTTCGCCTGCATCCCCACGCCCTCGCGGAAACAGCGGTTGTCGGCGCGCGGGTCCCAATACTGGGTCGAGCCGTCCGGGGCGCGGAACGCCCAGCGTTCGCCCGTCCGGCCGGTGCGGCCGCTAACGGCCATGTCGCCGGGGCCGTCGGAATTGACCCGGTAGGCGTCGCCCGACAGCTTGTCGACGGCGCAGGCCTCGGCGACGCCGGGCTTGGACAGGTCGCCGCGCAGGGCGGCCGACGAGCCGGTGTCGCGGTTGAAAGCGCTGATCTCGGTCTGACCCTTTCCACCGACGAACACCTGGGTGCCAGTGGCGCGGTCATAGGTCATGACGTCGGGAGCCTCGCCGGTCAGGGGCGCGCCGCAGGGCAGCGCCCGGCGCGGCGGCTCGCGATAGCTGGCCCCGACCTCCTGGGCCCAGGCGCCGGTCGTGGCGGCGGAAACGGTCAGAGCGGCCAGCAGGCCGGCGGCGAGTTTGCTCATCGCGAGGTTCCTCCTTGCGGCGCATAGGGCTGAGGCGAACCGGGGCCAACAGGACCTCCGGCGGCGGCCGAGGCGTCCTGCAAGTCCAGACCGCCGGCCAGGCCATCACCCGGCAGGCGCGGCGCCGCGGCGGCGGTCGTAGCCAGGCTGGCCATCGGCCAGTAGCCGTCGAAATCCAGTCGGGACCGGTCGCGCGGCGTGCGGAACAGCTCCGGCCCCTCGAACCACGGCTGGCAGGTCAGCTTGCCGTCGAAATAGCCGGTGATCAGGGCCTCGCAGCCACCGGGCCTGGCGTAGACGCGGTTGTCGCGGGCCCGCACCTGGGCGCCGTTGTCGGCGAACAGCCCGGCCCGCATCACCCCGGCGATGGCGTTGTCGGCGGCGTAGACCGTGCCCGAGCCGGCATAGACGCCCACGTCCGTGGCTTCGAGCTTGCCCTCCAGCACCCGCAGGTCGGCGTTCTCCAGCACCACGGCCCAGTCGCTGTCGCGGACCACGGGGCGCAGCAGAGTGGTCTCGTCGCCGCCGCCCACATAGATCCCGCGCGAGAAGCCGTCGACGTATAGGCCCTCGATCTGCACCAGCTGCGAGCGGTTCATGCCGGCCAGCACGAAGCCCGCCGAATTGCGGCTGCGGCTGGAGCCGGTCCAGTCGCCCAGGCGGATGACGCGGAAGTCGCGGATGCGGCTGTCCTCGCCGGCCTCGAAGGCCGCGCCGATGGCGGTGGCGGCGACCTCGACATTGTCGGCCATGATCGCGCCGGTGGCCTTGACCACCGCCTGGCGGGTGCGGCCGATGAAGGTGACGTTCGAGGCTTCCAGCCGGCTTTCCCCCAGGTCGAGGGCCGAGGCGTCGCCGTCGTAGCGGACCACCACGTTCTTCAGCGCCAGTTCGGTGGCCCGACCGATGATGCACGAGGCCGAACCGGCCCGCAGGGCGTCGATGCCCAGGCCCTCGATGACCACGTACCGCACGCCGGCGGCGATGCGGATGCAGGGCTGGCCGGCTGGGGCGACCAGGATCGGCCGGCCGCGCGTCGGCGCGTAACCGTCGGCGACGATGGTCACCGACTTGGTGACGTTCAGGGAATCGACGCAGGCTCCGCCGCCGCGCGAGCGCAGGGTCAGGGTGTCACCCTCGTACAGCCGATCGAGCACGTCGCTGACCTCGCCCGGATAGGCGCGGTCGCAGTCGACGAAGGTGCGGTAGCGACCGCCCCGGCCGTGGCCGTAGCCCGCGCCGTAGCGCGGCTTGGGCTTGCGGTAATGCTTGACCCGGCAGCCGGTCGACAGGTTCGGCTCGAGCAGCAGGCCGAAGCACGGGCGGATCTGCTGGTCGATCTTGGCGTCGGGCGAGCCGGCGAGGGCGGCCTCTGGCAAAACACCGAACCCGAGGGTCGCCACCGCCAGGGCCGCGACGAGCTGGCGGAAGCGGGTCATCGGTAGTCCCTTTCGATATAGGGCCGGGCGCGTTCGCCGGCGGCGCGTGGCGGACGCGAGACTTGCGACAGCAGCTGCTGCAGCCGCCAGACCGACGGCTTGAAGCCGGCCAGGGCGCCGTCCAACTGGTAGACCACGGCCTTGGCCCGGTCCTGGTCGGCCACGCCCTGCAGGCCCAGCGAGAAGAAGGTCGACATGGCGTACTTGGCCTCGGCCGACCCCTGGCGCTCGGCCTCCTCGTACCAGTGATAGGCGCGGGCGTAGTCGCGTGGCACGCCGACGCCTTCGGAGTACATCACGGCCAGAACCAGTTGGGCCTTGGACGAGCCATTGACCGCCGCGTACTGCACGGCGCGCACCTTCTCGATGCCACTGAGGCGGCCAGTGATCGGCCGGCCGACCATCGCCTGGAAGGTCTGGGCGTCATTCGTGCTGAGCATCCGCTCATCGAGCAGCGGCGCCGGGATCACCCGCAGATAGGCCAGGGCCTCGCCGATGTGGACGAAGGGCAACTCATTGAGCCGCGCCAGGGCGGCCTCCTTGGCGTCGCCCGACGGATCGCTCTCGTCGGAATGCGGCACGCCGGAGTCGGGCGATTCAGGCGGATAGAACTCGTAGGGCGGAATCCAGCGCTTGGCCTTGGTCTCGACGAAGCCGCCGTAGGAGGCGCGCTGCGGCGAGGAGCGTTCGAAGTCCTTGAGCATCACATAGGCCGAGACGTCGCCGGTCTGCACCGCCAGATAATTGTAGAGATAGGCGTCGACGTCGTTGCGCCGGAACAGGTCGAGGGCGGCCGGGGCGCCGGTGCGCTTCCGCGAGCCGTAGGCCTCGATGGCCTGCAGGTTGTCGGACGGCTCGCCGAACGGGCCGAAGAAGCCGTCGTGCATCCGCGCCAGCACCCGGTAGCCGTCGGCCCCCTGGGTGGAGAGGACATAGATCACCCGGTTGCGGACCTTCTCGCGTTCCTCGGTCGACATCCGCGACAGCAGGCGGTCCAGGGCGCCGTAGGCGGCATGCCGCTCGAAGGCCCGGCAGTCGTCGAATCGCGACAGCGCCCCGCTGTCCTTGCCGCCCCGCCGCTCGTAGGCGGCGATCGGCGAATAGCCGCCGGCATTGGCCAGGGCCATGGCGTACCAGACCGCCGCCTCGACCGGGTCCTCGAGGTTCTTGTCGACCGCGCGCTGGCCCTCGTAGCGGCGGGCCAGTTCCAGCTGGGCGAAGAAGTCGCCCCGAAAACCGCCCTGGCGCAGGGCGCGAATTTCCTGCTGCTGCTGGTTGAACTGGCCGGAAACCCCTTGCGCGGCCTGAGGACGCGGGCAGGCGGAGGCGCGCTTGTGGAACCAGAAGCTGGGGCCGGTGTCGCAGCCGACCAGCGGGATTACCACGGCCGCCACCACCGCTCCGACCGGAATCCGGCGGGCCAGCGTCGCGCGATTGTCGATCAGATAGGCCAAGCTGCGCCGGAGCGCGACGAAGCGCGCAGCAGCCGTGCTGGTCTCGTGCATCGCTCCCCCTCAGCACGCCGTTAACCATGATTTACAGTTCACTCATGTGCCCCGGCTGAAACACTGTCAAGCTCGCGGAACACCGTTCGCGAAGCTGTCACGGAACTGCCCACAGAAGGTTACTCGCCTCGGGGAAATCCTTCGGTTTCGCGACACGGCCCAGCTTTCGCCACAGGCCGAGCGGCAGCATGGTTCGCAACCCTGAGAGGACTTCCGGTCATGGCGTCATCCGGCCTTCGTATCCTTGGCTCCACCGCCCTTTCCCTGCTGATCGCCGGCGGCGCCAGCGCGCCCAGCCTGGCCCTGCCGTCCCCCGGCGACGGCGCGGTGACGCCCGAGGCGTGCGCCGCCCTGGGCTATGTCGCGTCGAGCGAACGCGACCATCGCCTCGCCTCGCCCCGGCGCGCCACCATGGTTCAGGGCGCGCCGGTCGGCATGGCCCCGCCGCCCCTGCCGATCCCGTCGGTGCAGCCGCGCTCCGAATCGAAGGCGCCCCCTCCACCCCCGCCGCCCCCGCCGCCCCCGCCGGCGGTCTACGGTTACGCATCGCCGATCATGCCGTCGCCGGCCTTCGCCCCCCAGATTCGCGACACGGAGAAGTATCCCGGCGCCGTCGCCAACCCGGTCAAGCGCGTGGTCGACGAGCCGGTCTCGACCTTCTCGATCGACGTCGACACCGCCGCCTACGCCAATGTCCGCCGCTTCCTGAACGACGCCAGCGCCCCGCCCCACGACGCCGTCCGGGTCGAGGAACTGATCAACTATTTCGACTACGGCTACGCCCGTCCCACCGCCAAGGACTCGCCGTTCAAGCCGACCGTCGCGGTCGTCCCCTCGCCCTGGTCCAAGGATCGCCAGTTGCTGCACATCGGCGTCCAGGGCTACGCCGCGCCGCGCGCCGACCAGCCGCCGCTGAACCTGGTGTTCCTGATCGACACCTCCGGCTCGATGTCCGGCGAGGACCGCCTGCCGCTGGCCAAGAAGGCGCTGAACGTGCTGATCGACCAGCTGCGGCCGCGGGACCGGGTGTCGATGGTGGCCTATGCCGGCTCGGCCGGCGCGGTGCTGTCGCCCACCGACGGGCGTTCGAAGCTGAAGATGCGCTGCGCCCTGACGGCCCTGCGGTCCGGCGGCTCGACCGCCGGCGGCCAGGGGCTGGAGCTGGCCTATGCGCTGGCCAAGCAGAACCTCGACCCCAAGGCGGTCAACCGGGTGATCCTGCTGACCGACGGCGACTTCAATGTCGGGATCGCCGATCCGGCGCGGCTGAAGGATTTCGTCGCCGACCAGCGCAAGAGCGGCGTCTACCTGTCGGTCTACGGCTTCGGGCGCGGCAACTACAACGACACGATGATGCAGGCCCTGGCCCAGAACGGCAACGGCACGGCAGCCTATGTCGACAGCTTGCAGGAGGCGCGCAAGCTGCTGCGCGACGACTTCGACAGCGCCCTTTTCCCGATCGCCGACGACGTCAAGATCCAGGTCGAGTTCAACCCGGCCAAGGTCGCCGAGTATCGGCTGATCGGCTACGAGACCCGGCTGCTCAATCGCGAGGACTTCAACAACGACCAGGTCGACGCCGGCGAGGTGGGCTCGGGCGCCGCGGTGACGGCGATCTACGAGATCACCCCGGTCGGGGTCCGGCCGTCGTCGGACCCGCTGCGCTACGGCGACAAGACGCCGGCCAAGGCGAGCGGCGACGAACTGGCCTTCCTGAAGATCCGCTACAAGCCGCCCGGCGGTTCGGCGTCGAAGCTGATCGAGCGGCCGATTGGAGCCGGTGATGTCCGGTCGAGCCTGGCCGCCGCCCCCGAGGCCACCCGCTTCGCCGTGGCGGTGGCCGCCTACGGCCAGAAGCTGCGGGGTGATCCGTGGGTGGATGACGGCTTCGACTGGAACGCCGTCACGGACCTGGCGCAGGGCGCGCGGGGCGAGGACCCTTATGGCCTGCGGGCGGAGTTCGTGCAGCTGACGCGGGCGGCGAAGGACGTGAAGGGGAGCTGAGGACTTGCCCCCTACGGGTCGCTTCGCGACCGTCTTCCCCCATAGGGGGAAGAGCCTGGAGCGCGAGGCTCCGCCCCCTCGCCGCGACAGACCGCGAAGCGGTCAGGTGGGGGCAAGCGCCGACCCTACCGCCCCGTCGGCATGTCCTTGAACGCCACGTCCTTGTCGACCCGCACATCCCCCGGCAGGCCCAGCACCCGCTCGGCGATGATATTCTTGAGGATCTCGTCGGTGCCGCCGGCGATCCGCAGGCCCGGGGCCCACATCAGGCTCGCCTGGAACGCCGCCTCCATCGGGGCCAGGGACGGGTCGGTGAGGATGCCATACTCGCCCTGCGCCTCGACGGCGGTATTGGCCATCTCCTGCATCTGGTTGGCGGCGATGATCTTGCCGATCGAGCTTTCCGGGCCCGGCGTCTGGCCGCGCGACAGGGCGGTCATGGTGCGGAAGCGGGTGTATTTCAGCCCTTGGGAATTGACGTACCAGTCGGCCAGCTTCTCGCGGAAGGCGTTGTCCTTCAGGGCCGGGCCGTTCGGGCCCGAAAGGCCGCGCGCCAGTTCCATGACCTGGCGATAGTCCGGGCCGCTGGAGCCGCCGACCGCCAGGCGCTCGTTCATCAGGGTGACCAGGGCCACCTTCCAGCCCTCGCCGACCGCGCCCAGCCGCTGGCTGTCCTTGACCCGCAGGTCGGTGAAATAGACCTCGTTGAACTCGCGTCCGCCCGACATCTGGTGGATCGGCCGGCACTCGACGGCGGCGTCGCGCATGTCGATCCAGAACATGGTCAGGCCCTTGTGCTTGGGCGCGTCTACGTCTGTACGCACCAGGACGATGCCGTAGTCACAATAGTGGGCGCCGGTGGTCCAGACTTTCTGGCCGTTGATGACCCAGTCGCTACCGTCCTTGACCGCCCGGGTGCGCAGGGCCGCGACGTCGGAGCCGCCGGCCGGTTCGGAGAATAGCTGGCACCAGATCTCCTCGCCCTTCACGGCGGGCGACACGAAGCGCTGCTTGGTCTCGTCGCTGGCGAAGGCCATCACCGTGGGCACGCACATGCCCAGGCCGATGGTGAAGTAGCCGTAGCTGACGCCGGCCTTGGCTTCTTCCTGGCCGAAGATCACCGACTGGATCGGCGTGCCGCCGCCCCCGCCGACCCCGGCCGGCCAGGTGATGCAGGCATAGCCGGCCCCGGCCTTGCGCGCCTGCCAGGCCTTGGCGGCGGCCATGTGCTCGGGCGTGGTCGGCTTGGGCTCGCCATGCGCGGCGCGATGCGCGGCGGCGTTCTCGGCAAGCCAGGCGCGAGCCTTCTCGCGATAGGCGGCTTCTTCGGGAGAGTCGTTGAAATCCATGGTCCTGATCTCCCTAAGCCGCGTTCTTTTTTTCGAGTTCGCTGACCAGCCGCTCTTTCCAGAGCTTGGGCGAGCCGGCCACGAGGCTGAGCTGCCGCGAGCGCCGGTAGTAGAGGTGGCAGTCGACGTCCCAGGTGAAGCCCATGCCGCCGTGCACCTGCACGCTTTCCTTGCTGGCGAACCAGAAGGCGTCGGAGGCGGCGATGCGGGCGGCGGCGGCGGCGGTCGGCAGTTCCGGCGCATCGACGTCCAGGGCCCAGGCCCCGTAATAGGCGTTGGAGCGGGCGACCTCGTTCTTGACGTACATGTCGGCCATCTTGTGCTTCATCGCCTGGTAGCCGGCGATCACCCGCCCGAAGGCGTAGCGGCCCAGGGCGTATTCCCGCGCCATCTCCAGGCAGCGATCGGCGCCGCCCAGCTGTTCGAAGGCCAGCAGCACGGCGGCGCGGTCGAGGATCGCTTGCACCAGTTCGAAGCCTTGGCCGGCCTCCCCCAGCCGATCCGCGGTGGCCCCCTCGAAGGTCAGGCGGGCGACGCCGCGGGTGGGGTCCAGACTCTCCAGGGTCTCGGCGCGGACGCCGCTGGCCTTGAGATCGACCAGGAACAGGCCCGGCCGGCCGCCTTCGTTGGCCAGCACGATCGCCATGCCGGCCGCGTCGCCGTCGGTGACCGGGATCTTGACGCCCGAGAGCTTGCCGCCCTCGACCTTGGCCGACAGGGCCGACGGAGTGACCGTGCCCGGCCCTTCCGATACCGCCAGACAGCCGATCAGCTCGCCGGCGGCGATGCGCGGCAGGATTGCGGCCTTCTGGGCGTCGGTCCCGTGGGCCATCACGGCCTCGGCCAGCACGTAGACCGTCGAGGCGAAGGGGATCGGAGCCACGGCCCGGCCCAACTCCTCGGCGATGGCGCACAGCTCCACCCGCCCCAGGCCCAGGCCGTTATATTGCTCGGGAATGGCCGCGCCGAGCCAGCCCTGCTCGGCGACGGCGCTCCACAGCCCCGTGTCGTAGCTCCTGGCCGGGTCGTCGAGCACGCCGCGCACCACCGAGGGCGCGCAACGGGCGGCGAGGAACTTGCGCGCCTCGTCCTTGAGGAACTTCTGGTCGTCGGAATAGTCGAAATCCACTTGGACTTCCTCCCTGGCGCGCCCGCTCTTGTGGGATGGCGGCGCGACGCCCGGTCACGATGGACCGCCTTGGGCTCCAGGGAAAGATTGACCTCGCGTCAAGGATTTCAGGTTCTTATGGCGACCTCGAAACCTGTGAGAGCGCGTGCGTGGCCAAGACCGTCTTCCAGCGGAACCAGAAGGTGTGGGTCGACAGCGTCGGCGCCTGGGCGACGATCGAGCGCATCGTGCCGATCTGGGCCAAGGGCTTCGACGAGCCCGTGCGCGTCACCTACGACGTCGGCCTGGGTCGCGAGTTCCACGCCCACGAGCTGAAGCCCGAGGACCGCATCGACGATGAGGGCGGCGGCGTGGTCGCCAACTGGCGCATCCTGCGGGCCCGCAACAAATGGCAGCAGGAAAGCGACTGCCTGCACCACCCCTATCCCGGCACCTATCCGGTGGTGGTCACCGATTCCAACGACTGGGGCGGCTGGCGCACGCCGGGGGCCGAGTACGACCGCGACCCGCGCAAGATGGAGTTCCAGGCCCGGCTGATCGCCGCCGCGCCGCAACTCCACGCCCTGGCCCGCCAGCTGGTTGAACTGGCCAGCGACCATCCCGAGGACGCGCCGCCGGCCCTGGTGGCCCTGGCCCAACGCGCCGCCGCCATCGAGCGGGCGCTGTACGAGGTTCCCGCCGCCGAAGGGGCGGTCAGCATCGTCGAGGCGGGTTAGAGCGCCTCGATCGCCACCGTCGCGTCCGGGCGGACCTTGAAGTTCCCCTTCCTCCACGCCCAGTACAGCACCCCGATCGCCACGCTCGTCCCCACGATCATCGCCGGAACCGAGGCTTCGGGTCCGAACGCGCCGCCGCTCAGCCATTCCGGAGCGGTCGCGCGAGGTAGGCTCAGGAACAGGCTCTCCTTGACTTCGTTGCCCGAGACGCGCGCGCCCCAGATCCAGCCCTGGGCGAAGTTCCAGGCCGCATGCACGCCAACCGCCATCCACAGGCGTCCGGTCAGCAGGTAGAAGGCCGCCAGCATCAGGCCGGCCTCCACCGCGATCGCGGCCGCCGCCATCGGCGTGGCGTTGTCATTGCCCAGGTGCACGTAGCCGAAGAACGCGGCCGAGAGCGTCAGCGCCGGCCACAGCCCGAAGGCGCGCATCAGGAGACGCAGAAGGATCGCCCTGAACATCAGTTCCTCGAAGACCCCCGAGGAGATGGCGACGGTGATCATGTCCCAGGGCGACGACGCGCGGGGCCCGGAAATCTCGTAGAGGCCCGAGACCAGCAGCACCGCGACCACCACGCTCATCATCGCCGCGCCGACCACCAGCCCGATCAGCAGTTCAGGCGCGGCCTGCCTCAGACCCAGTTCGCTGGGCCAGCGCGCCTCCGCGCCCCGGACGAGAAGCGCGTACAAGGTCAGGCCGATGACGCTGGCCACGGCCGTGATCAAGGCGCCCTGGGACGCGCTGAACCAGGTGACGCCAGACTCCGTCGCCAGACCAAGCACGCCGTAGGCGAACCCGAACAGCACGAACAGCAACACGCCCCAGCCCAGCGACCGCAGCCAGCGCAATGGGCCGGGATGCAGGACGCGGCGCGAACCGACGTCGAGGCCGACAGCGGATGGCGAAGCGTCAGTCAGCGACATGGATGGAATCCCCCAGGAACTGTCCCGACCTTTGGCGGGATCATGTCGCGGTTCAAGTGACGAACGGCTTAGGTGGGTTCAACACGGCCGACGGTCTCGCGCGGCGGCCAGTCGCGTCCCGAACCCGGCCGGCGCAGGCGGCTGTGCGAGGCGAACCCCACGGCCGGCCGGACCACGCCGAGGTCGATCTCGCCGCCGCCAGGCGTCAGCCGCCAGCAGCGGCGTCCGACCCAGATCAGCACCTCCAGCCCCTCGGCCGCCCCGGCGTTGGCCCAGCCCCGCAGGATCACCTCGAACGGCGCCCGCCGCCAGGCCGAGGGCTGGGTCGGGTCGAGCTCGACATTGATCGTCCGGCCTCCATCGCCGGCGTGCAGCACGAAACCGCTGCGGTCCGGCCGCCAGGCCTGGTCCAGGCGGGTGTCCAGCAACCAGTCGCAGGCGAAGTCGGCGCAGCCCCGCGGCCGGTCCTCATAGACCCCGCACCCCTTGCCGCGCTTGTAGTAGCGGCACCAGACGTGGGGCGCCTTCTCCAGCTCGCGCACGCCGATCAGCTTGCAGCACTGACCACACTCGCCGCATTCCCGCCCGGTCATCGACGCCCCCTGGTGACGGCGCGAACTCGCGGACAATTTGCCTGTCGGGTCAAGAGCGCCCTCGCCCCGGCGCACCGCCTTGCCTACATTGGCCAGATGCGCACAGACACGCCCCAGCCCGTCCGGCTCTCGGACTATCGCCCGTTCCCGTTCCGGATCGAGACCACCGCCCTGGAATTCCAGCTGGAACCCACAGCAACGCGGGTCAAGGCGACGCTGGCGGTCAAACGCTGCGGCGCGGCGGACGAGCCCCTGTTCCTGAACGGCGAGCGGCTGAAGCTGATCTCTGTGGCGATCGACGGCCAGGCGCTGAGCGCCAACGAATACGCCCTCGACGCCGAGGGCCTGACGATCCACGCCGTGCCCGACGCCTTCGTCCTGACCACCGAGGTCGAGATCGACCCGTCGGCCAACAAGGCGCTGATGGGCCTCTACATGTCCGGCGGCCGGTTCTGCACCCAGTGCGAGGCCGAGGGCTTCCGCACCATCACCTTCTTCCCCGACCGGCCCGACGTGCTGAGCCGCTACACGGTGCGGATCGAGGCCGACGAGGCGTTCACCCACCTGCTCTCCAACGGCAACCTGGTCGAGAGCGGCGCGCTGGAAGGCAGGCGCCACTATGCCGTCTGGAACGACCCCTTCCCCAAGCCGGCCTATCTGTTCGCCCTGGTGGCCGGCGAATTGGACGTGCTGGAGGACAGCTTCACCACCATGACCGGCCGCCCCGTGGCCCTGAAGGTGTTCGTCGACCCCGGCATGGCCCCGCGCGCCGCCTATGCCCTGGACAGCCTCAAGCGGTCGATGAAGTGGGACGAGGAGGCGTTCGGTCGCGAGTACGACCTGGACCTGTTCATGATCGTCGCCGTGCGCGATTTCAACTTCGGGGCCATGGAGAACAAGGGGCTGAACATCTTCAACAGCTCCCTGCTGCTGGCCGCGCCCGAGACCGCCACCGACATGGACTACGAGCGCATCGAAAGCGTCGTGGCCCACGAATATTTCCATAACTGGACCGGCAACCGCATCACCTGCCGCGACTGGTTCCAGCTGTGTCTGAAGGAAGGCCTGACCGTCTTCCGCGACCAGAGCTTCAGCGCCGACATGCGCGGCGAGGCCGTCCAGCGGATCAAGGACGTCAAGGCCCTGCGCGCCCGCCAGTTCGCCGAGGACGCCGGCCCCTTGGCCCACCCCGTGCGGCCGTCCAGCTATCTGAAGATCGACAACTTCTACACCGCGACCATCTACGAGAAGGGCTCCGAGCTGATCCGGATGCTCAAGACCATCCTGGGCGCGGACGTCTTCAGGAAGAGCCTGGACCTTTATTTCGAACGCCACGACGGCGAGGCGACCACGGTCGAGGCTTTCATCGCCTGTTTCGCCGACGCGTCGGGCCGCGACATGGGCGATTTCTTCGCCTGGTACGAACAGGCCGGCACCCCAGCGGTATCGCTGACCCACGCCTATGACGAGGCCGCCCAGGCGCTGGAAATCACCCTCACCCAGTCGACCGCCCCGACCAGCGGCCAGCCGGACAAACGGGCCCTGCCAATTCCGGTGACCATCGGCCTGCTCGACAGCGAGGGTGAAAACCTGCGCGGCAGCGAGGTCGTGCTGCTGGACGGCCCGACCAGGATCGTGCGCTGGGACGGCGTGAAGAGCGCCCCGATCATCTCGGCCCTGCGCGGCTTCTCGGCGCCGGTGAACCTGACCACCGACGCCCGGTCGGTCGACCGCTACGTGCAGTTCGCCGCCGACCCGGACCTGTTCAACCGCTGGGAAGCCGGCCAGACCCTGGCCCGCGAACTGATCCTCGGCCGCGCCGCCGGCGCCCCCGACGATGTCGGCGAGGAGCGCTATGCCGACGCCCTGGGCAAGGCGCTGGTCGACGACGCCTCGGACCCGGCCTTCAAGGCCCTGCTGCTGACCCTGCCCAGCGAGGGCGATCTCAGCCTGGCCGTCGATCCGGTCGATCCGGCGGCGATCCACGCGGCCCGCGACAGCCTGAAGACCCGCATCGCCGTCCATTTGGGCGACCTGCTGCGGCGTCTGCACGGCGACCTGCAGAACGGCGGCGAGTTCTCGGCCGACGCCCGGGCCGCCGGCAAGCGCGCCCTGCGCAACGGCTGCTGCGACCTGCTGGCCGCCGACCCGCACGCCGTCAACGTCGAGCGCATCGTCGGCCACTTCGAGAGCGCGGCCAACATGACCGACGCCATGGGGGCCCTGTCGGCCCTGGTGCAAATCGGCGGCGAACCGGCCGAGAAGGCCCTAGCCGCCTTCCACGCCCAATGGCGCGAGGAGCCCCTGGTGCTGGACAAGTGGTTCTCGGTCCAGGCCCGCGATCCGGGCGAGGGAGCCATCGGTCGCATCCTGGCCCTGACGGCGCACCCCGATTTCGACGCCGGCAACCCCAACCGCCTGCGGGCCCTGGTCCAGGGTTTCGCCAGCGGCAATCCCGCCCGCTTCCATGACGAGACGGGAGCCGGCTATCGCTTCCTGGCCGACCAGATCCTGGGCGTCGACGGCTTCAATCCGATGACGGCGGCGCGGCTGGTCGAGCCCCTGGGCGCCTGGCGGCGCTACGTCCCGGCCCTCGGCGCCTTGATGCGCGAGCAGCTGGAGCGCATCCGCGGCCACGTCGGATTGTCAAAGAATGTGCTGGAACTGGTTTCCCGCGCCCTGGATTGACGGCTTGCGGCCCAGCTTCCGCTGAGTTTGGGATGATTCGTCCCCCGCAGGTTGCGACTAAAGGGCCCACACGCCATCAAAACCTCCGTTCTGCGGTGACGCGCCGGTCGCGCGTGCGTTAGATTCACCATGTTGGCGAAGTGACTCGCCAGAGATCGCGGGAGCATCTGGCGTTGGAGCGTGGCGGGGCGAGAACCGGGAGGCTGGCGGGAGCCGGCCTGTCGGCGGCGGGCGCGGCCCGCGCGCGCGCCGCGCGATCGCCTTCCCAGGCCTATGTGCGCGTGGCCATCCTGGCCGCCCTGCTGCTGCTGGCCGTCTACACCGCCTTCGGCGTCAACCGCCTGAAGCAGGAAGCCAGCGCGCCGCCGGGCGGCGCGTCCCTGGCCGCCGAGGCCCGGCTGGCGGCCAGCGCGGTCGAGACCAATCTCGCCGCCCAGCGCGCCGGCCTGTCGGCCGCCTCCGACCTGTTGCAGCGTGACCCCGGCGCCCCGATCGACGCCGCCGAGACCGCCCTGCGCGCCGCCGGCGGCGAAGCCATGGCGGTCGCCGTGGTCAGCCCCACCGACGTCCTGGCCGTGGCCGGGCGCGACACCGCCGCCGACTGGAAGGCCGCCGCCCGCGCCGCCGCCGCCTCGGGCCGCAGCGTCTGGATCGGCGCCGGGACCACTGGCCGCCTCTACGTCGCCCACGCCACGCCGGCTGGCGGCGGCCGCGGTTTCGTCATCGCCTCCAGCGACCCATCCCGCCTGCTCGCCGAGCCCCCCAAGGGTGGGGCCGGCGCGCTGATGCTGGCCGACGGCCGGTTCATCGCCGCCGCCGGCCGTCCGATCCAGGGGGCCACCAACCTTCGCGAGGCCTTCTCGCTGTCGATCGACGACGTCGGCGGCGCGACGGCCGCCCTGCGCGGCCAGTCGTCCGACGGCCAGGCCCTGGACATCGCCGTCCAACCCCTGGCCCAGGGCGCCTTGCTGGCCGCCGTCGGGTCGCGCCCACGCACCGTGGCCAATGTCGATCGCCAGGTGATGGAAGGCGCCATCTCGCTGCTGGCCCCGCTGGCCGTCGGCATCGCCCTGGCCTTGCTGCTGATGCTGCAGAGCCGCCGGGTCCAGACCGCCCAGAAGGAATTCGTCGACAGCGAGCAGCGCTTCCGCCTCGCCGTCGAGGCCGCCCGCTGCGGCATCTGGGAATGGGAACTGGGCGGCGACCAGGTGTTCATGTCCGACGTCACCGGCGCGATGTTCGGCTGGGGCGGCGGCGGCGTGGTCGGCGGCCAGGAACTGCTGGACCGCGTGTCGGTCGATCATCGCGACAAGGTGCGCCAGGCCCTGGCCAACGCCGCCATGTACGGAGCCTTCGACGTCTCGTTCCGCGTGCCCGGCGTCGATGGCGCCCGTTCGATCTGGGTCGACGCCCGCGGCCAGGGTTTCGGCAAACCGGGCGAGGATGGCTATTCTCGGATCATCGGCGTGGCGCTGGACGTCACCGAGGAACGCCTGGCCCAGGCCCGCGCCCAGGCCGCCGAGAATCGCCTGCGCGACGCCATCGAGAGCGTGTCGGAAGCCTTCGTGCTGTGGGACCGCCAGGGCCGACTGCTGATGTGCAACCGCAACTACCGTAACGTCTTCAACCTGGAACCCAAGCTGCTGAAGCCCGGCGCGCCGCGCAACGAGGTCAACCGCTTCGCGGCCCTGGCCATCAAGCACGACCAGCCCGCCCCGGACGGCGCCAAGGGCGTGCGCGAGGCCGAGCTGAACGACGGCCGCTGGATCCAGATCAGCGAACGCCGCACGGCCGAGGGCGGCCTGGTGATGACCGCCGCCGACATCACCGCCATCAAGAACCAGGAAGAGGCCCGCCGCCTCAACGAAGAGCAGCTCCAGCACGCCGTCGCCGGCCTGGAGCGCAGCCAGGAACAGCTGGCCGAGCTGGCCCGCAAGTACGAGATGGAGAAGGTCAAGGCCGAGGGCGCCAACAAGGCCAAGAGCGAGTTCCTGGCCAACATGTCCCACGAACTGCGCACGCCGCTGAACGCCATCAACGGCTTCTCCGAGATCATGATGAACGAGATGTTCGGCCCGCTGGGCGACCAGCGCTACAAGGGCTACAGCCTCGACATCCACAATTCCGGCCAGCACCTGCTGGCCCTGATCAACGACATCCTCGACATGTCGAAGATCGAGGCCGGCAAGATGAACCTGAAGTTCGAGCCGCTGCACCTGGAGGACGTTACCGAGGACGCCGTGCGCCTGGTGCGCAACCGCGCCGAGGCCGCCGGCCTGAAGCTGGAGATCGACTTCCCGTCCCTGCCCGAGGTCGAGGCCGACTACCGCGCGGTCAAGCAGGTGCTGCTGAACCTGTTGTCCAACGCCATCAAATTCACCCCCCGGGCCGGCCGCGTCACCGTGCGGGCCGAGGTGCGCCGCGATCCGCTGGGCGAACGGGTGCGGGTCTCGGTCACCGACACCGGCATCGGCATCGCCGCCGAGGACCTGGCCCGCCTGGCCCGGCCGTTCGAACAGGTCGAAAGCCAGCACGCCAAGACCACCCAGGGCACCGGCCTGGGCCTGGCCCTGACCAAGTCGCTGGTCGAGATGCACGACGGCGCCCTGGAGATGACCAGCACGCCGGGCGAAGGCACCACCGTCAGCTTCGTCCTGCCGATGCGCCAGAGCGGCCTGCCCGCCCTGCGCGACTTCGCGGCGGCGTAAGGCCCGCTTGAAGCGCGTCCTCTTCGTCTGCAGCCAGAACAAGCTGCGCAGCCCCACCGCCGAGCAGGTGTTCTCGACCTGGCCCGGCGTCGAGGCCGATTCCGCCGGCACGAACCATGATGCGGAGAACCCACTGACCGGCGAACTGGTCGAATGGGCGCAGATCATCTTCGTGATGGAGCGAACTCATCGCAACAAGCTGTCCAAGCGCTTCAAGCGTCACCTGAAGGCGCGGGTGATCTGCCTGAACATCCCCGACGACTACACCTTCATGGACCCGGCCCTGATCGTGCTCCTGAAAGCTCGGGTCGGCCCTCATCTGATCTGACGGACGCCTAGCTCCGCCGCCAGGCCAGCATGTTCGGATAGGCCGGCGGCCCCTCGGGTGTCGCGCGGCGGGGCTCGATCGTAAGGCCCCACATCGCCAACAGCGGCACGCCGACATAGTGGCCCTGGGTGAAGTTCTCGCGCAGCGCCTTGGCGCCGCCGCGATAGCCGCCGTCGTGGAACAGCACCGCCGGATCCAGGTCCATCGCCAGGGCCGCGGCGAACGACCAGGCGATGGCCGCCATCTCCTCGCCGGGGTCGTCCGACACCCCCTCCTCGCGCCGCAGCGGATCGCCGACGGCGACATGGCCGGCCTCGTGCAGCAGGTCGCCGGGCCAGGTCAGCCGCGCCGGATCGACGAGCAGCCGGCCGGCCGACACCATGACGCCCGGCACGAAGGCGTCTTCGTCCAGGGTTGTCGCGTCGATCTCGAAACCGAGGTCCCGCAGGAAGGCGACGATACGGGCGGCCCGCGGATCGGCGAACTCGGCGGCGGTCTCCTGGGCCCTGGCGATCGGCGCTCGCATGCCGCGACTCTCCCGTTTCGAGGATGGTATCAGAGCGTCTCGCCCGTCGTGCGTAAAGCTGAGGCAGACGATCCGGCGCCGTCACGAAGCCTTCGCGAAAACCACGCCGAAGCGTCATCGGCTTGCCCTAACACCCCGCAGCTACACGCCCGCGTCGGGCGACGTCGGAGGGGTTCCATGTCCATCACATCCGCTCGCCACGCCTTGTTGGCGGCCTGCGCGCTCGGCGCCCTGGCCATGGCCCAGGCGGCCCATGCCGCCGACAACACGCCCGCCGCTCCGGTCGCGGCCGAACCGGCCGCCGATCCCGCCGACGCCGTCGAGCAGGTGCTGGTCACCAGCCTGTCGGCCACCCGCTCGGCCGTGCAGCTGAGCGGCTCGGAGATGCAGAAGATCCTGCCCGGCCTCTCGCCCCTGAAGGCGATCCAGACCCTGCCAGGCGTGACCTACGTCACCGCCGATCCGTGGGGCAACAACGAGCAGAACACCTCGCTGTTCATCCACGGCTTCAACGGCCAGCAGTTGGGCTACACCCTGGACGGCGTGCCGCTGGGCGACCAGAGCTACGGCAACTACAACGGCCTGTCGCCGCAGCGCGCGGTGATCAGCGAAGTGGTCGGCAAGGTCATCCTGTCGTCTGGCGCCGGCTCGCTGGGCACCGCCTCGACCAGCAACCTCGGCGGCGCCGTCGAGACCTTCACCAACGATCCGCGCGCGGAGTTCGGCGGCCAGTTCAACCAGACCCTGGGCAGCTACGACACCAGCCGCACCTTCGTGCGCCTCGACAGCGGCACGTTCGGCGGGAACAACGCGCTGTACTTCGCCTACGCCCATCAGAAGGCCAAGGCCTGGGACTTCGACGGCAAGCAGGGCGGCGACCAGGCCAACCTGAAATATGTCCGCGACGGCGAGGCCGGCAAGCTGACCTTCTACCTGTCCTATTCGGACAAGACCGAGCCGAACGAGGACGGCACCACCCGCTACTTCCGCACCCCGCCCGCCAGCAAACCGACCGACGCCTACCAGCCCTACACTCGGCCGTTCTTCTATCCGGACTTCCACGCGGCTCTGGATTATCTGGACGCCGCCGGCAACTACCCGGCCGCCGAGGGCGACAATTACCGTAACTATTTCAGCGCCGCCCAACGCACCGACTACCTGACCTACATCAAGTACGACGCCAAGCTGTCGGACAACGTCACCTGGTCGAACCAGGCCTATTATCATGACGACCACGGTCGCGGCATCGTGGCCGGTCCGATCCGGGTCGCCGGCCTGCCGGCTCTGTTCAACTTCTATTTCCCGGGCCAGAACCTCAAGCAGGTGTTCGGCAATTCGGGCTACGCGACCCGCACCACCGAGTACCAGATCGACCGGCTGGGCGGCATCTCGACCCTGAACGCCACGCTCGGCGACCACCAGGTCGAGGCCGGCTTCTGGTACGAGCACAACAAGTCGTCGGCCTATCGCCGCTGGTACCCGTTCGACGTCAACCATCCGACCTCGCCCTATGACGTGCCCACCGGCTGGCTGATCACCCAGTACGGCAGCGAGATCGACAACAAGGTCTACCAGTTCTACCTCCAGGATCAGTGGCGCATCCGGGAGAACCTGGTGCTGCAAGGCGGCTTCAAGAGCAGCGTCCAGGACGCCACCGGCCGCGTGCCGGTGCAGCCGATCGTCGGTTCGCTGGTCAACTCGACCGGCCTGCCGGTGGGCAATATCAAGACCAAGGAGTGGTTCCTGCCGCAACTGGGCGCGGTGTGGACGCTGGACGGCGGGGTGGAAGCCTTCGCCAACATCCAGAAGAACCTGCGCCACTTCCAGACCTATGGCGGCGGCGGCCTGTCGCCGTTCAGCCTGGGCAGCCAGGCGGCCTTCGACCAGTTCAAGAAGAACGCCGAGCCGGAAACGGCCTGGACCTACGAGGCCGGCGTGCGCGGCAAGCGTGACGTCGCCTTCGGTCCGATCACCGGGATCGACGGCCAGCTGAGCGTCTATCACACCGACTTCAGCAACCGCCTGCTGGGCGTGGCCCCGTCGGCGGCGGCGATCTCGATCATCGGCGGAGCCGCCATTGTCCAGAACGTCGGCGCGGTGAAGACCGATGGCGTCGACCTGGCCCTGACCCTGGACCTGGGCGAGCACTTCTCGTTCTACGACGCGGTCTCCTACAACCGCTCGGTCTATCAGGACGACTACACCAGCGGCTCGACCACGGTGGGCGGCGTCGTCACCCCGACGATCGTCCGCATCGCCGGCAAGAAGGTGCCCGGCAGCCCCGAATGGCTGAACAAGTTCGTGGCCAGCGCCAACTTCGGCGACTTCGAGGCCCAGTTGATCGGCGACTTCGTCGGCGAGCGCTTCGCCACCTACACCAACGACCTCAAGGTCGACAGCTACATGCTGCTCAGCCTGCAGGTCAGCTACGCCTTCCAGACCCCGGCCAACTGGCCGATCCAGGGCCTGAAACTCAGCGCCAACATCACCAACCTGGGCCAGGAGAAGGGCGACCTGAACGTCACCGTCTCGCAGCCGGCCGGCAGCTACAGCACCTTCCCGATCCCGCCTCGCCAGGGTTTCGTCACCCTGTCCACGCGGTTCTGAGGTCGGCCAGCGCCTCCGCCCGTCCTCCCCTTCGGGCGTAAGAGCCTGGCCTGCGTCGAACGCCCCGGACCCCACGTCCGGGGCGTTTTTCGTTGAGCGCCGCAAATACTTAGGCAAACGACAAACTATATGTTGACCCGCCGCGAGCCTCGCGATACTTAGGCATATGACTAACCAACAACCCTCTCTCGACCTGATGTTCCAGGCGCTGGCCGACCCCAGCCGGCGCGGCATCATCGAGCGGCTGTGCGCCGGGCCGGCCTCGGTCAGCGAACTGGCCCAGCCGCTGGCCATGTCGCTGCCGTCGGTGATGCAGCATCTGCAACTGCTGGAGGGCAGCGGCCTGATCCGCTCGGAGAAGGTCGGACGGGTGCGGACCTGCCGACTGGAACCGGAAGCGCTCAGCGCCGCCGAGACCTGGATCAACCAACGCCGCGTCCTGATGGAGCGCAAACTCGACCGTCTGGGGGAGTATCTGCGCGCCACGGCCGGCGACGAAGACTGACCTTAATCCTCAGGAGGAAACGACCATGACCGAACGCTCCGTCGTCCACGCCACCTTCGTCATCAACCGCGTCTACGACGCCACCCCGGCGCGGGTGTTCAAGGCCTTCTCCAATTCGGAGGCCCGCGACCGCTGGTTCGTGAAGTCCGAGAACTGGCCGGTCGCCGACTATACCTACGACTTCCGGGTCGGCGGCCAGGAACACGGCCGGTTCAGCCCCGACGGCAAGCTCATTATTCTCAATGAGACCACCTACTGGGACATCGTCCCCGACCAGCGGATCGTCATGGCCTACGCCATGGACATCGACGGTAACCGCATCTCGGTGTCGGTGGCCACCATCGAGCTGAAGCCCGAGGGCGCCAAAACACGGCTGGTCTATACCGAACAGGGCGCGTTCCTCGACGGCTACGACATCCCCGCCCAACGCGAGGCAGGGTGCCGCGATCTGTACGAGAAGCTGGCCGAGGAACTGGAGCGCCAGGGCGCCGACGCCTGAGGCTCCGCCTTGCCACGAACTGGGGACACACACTCAGTCCCGCACATCGCCATTTCGTCATCGGCCGGTGGGGTGAGTGTGTGTCCCCGACCGTTCCACGGAGCTCCCCATGTCCCTGACGCTGCACATGCACCCGCTGGCCTCGTTCTGCTGGAAGGTGCTGATCGCCCTCTACGAAAACGACACGCCCTTCGAGGCGCGGCTGGTCGATCTGGGCGACCCGGAAGAGGCCGCCGCGTTCAAGGCGCTGTGGCCGACGAGCAAGATGCCGCTGCTGCGCGACGCCGCCCGGGACCGCACCGTTCCCGAGACCTCGATCATCATCGAGTACCTGCAGACCTGGTATCCGGGACCCGTCCGGTTCATCCCCGAGGATGCGGAAGCCGCCCTGCGCGTGCGGCTGCTGGACAGGCTGTTCGACCTCTACGTCCAGGAGTCGATGCAGAAGATCGTCGGCGACCGCATCCGGCCAGAGGGCGCCAAGGACCCGCATGGCGTGGGCCATGCCCGCGGCCAGTTGGCCATGGCCTATGACCTGCTCGAGACCGAGCTGGCGGACAGAACCTGGGCGGCGGGCGAGGCCTTCAGCCTGGCCGACTGCGCCGCCGCTCCGGCCCTGTTCTACGCCAACAAGGTCGCGCCGCTGGGCGAGGCGCATCCCAACGTCTCGGCCTATCTCGACCGCCTGCTGGCCCGCCCGTCGTTCTCGCGGGTGCTAGAGGAGGCCCAGCCCTATTTCGCGATGTTTCCCACCTAGGCCGCCAGCCGTCACTTCAAGGCGTCGGCCTCCCAGGCCAGATATTCCGGCGTCTCCAGCAGGCGTTCGCAATAGGCCCCGGCCGCGCCGGTGTCGCCATAGTCCGACAGGTGGATCCCGTAGGTGCGGAACCGCGTCGCCACCGGGGTGAAGAAGGCGTCGGCGATCGACCACTTGCCCAGCAGGAACGGCCCGCCCGAACGCTTGAGCAGCTGGTTCCAGCGCTCGACGATCTTGCGCACGTCGTTCTGGGTGGCCTCGGAGATCGCCACGGTCTTGCGGGTTTCCAACTCCATCGGGCACTCGCCGCGCAGCGAGGTGAAGCCCGAATGCATCTCGGCCGCCACCGAGCGACCCAGGGCCCGCAGGGTCGGATCCTCCGGCCACAGCAGGGCCTTGGGATATTTCTCGTTCAGATATTCGCAGATCGCCAGCGAGTCCCAGACCACCAGGTCGCCGTCCTTGACCACCGGCACCAGCTTGCTGGGCGAGTGCTGGGCGATCAGCGCCTCGGAGGTTCCGACGTGGCGCAGCTCGACCAGGGTTTCCTTGAAATCCTCGCCGGTGTGCTTGAGCGCCAGCCAGGGCCGCAGCGACCAGCTGGACCATTTCTTGGTGCCGACGACGATTTCCATGGCGGACTCCTTTGGGCGTATGCGGGGGTGGCCATCCGCCTTACCCCGCGTCTATGGTCACCTCAACGATTAGAACAACTGTTCGAGGGAGTAGCCCATGGCGGACACGGCCATACCGTCGCCGGTGATCAACCCTGTTTCCACCGGCTACCGCCGCTACGCCCTCTGGGTCCTGCTGATCATCTACACCCTCAACTTCCTCGACCGACAGGTGGTCAACATCCTGGCCGAGCCGATCAAGCGCGACCTGGGCCTGGCCGACTGGCAGCTGGGCATGATGACCGGCCTGGCCTTCGCGGTGTTCTACACGGTGCTGGGCATCCCGATCGCCCGGCTGGCCGAGACCAGGAACCGGCCGTTCATCATCGGCGCCTCGGTGGCGGCCTGGAGCGCCTTCACCGTGCTGTGCGGCTTCACCCAGAACTTCTGGCAGCTGATCCTGGCCCGGATCGGCGTGGGGGTCGGCGAGGCCGGCTGCACGCCGCCGGCCCATTCGCTGATCACCGACTATGTGCCCAAGGAGAAGCGGGCCAGCGCCATCGCCTTCTATTCGATCGGCACGCCGCTGGGCACCCTGGCCGGCATGGCGATGGGCGGGCTGGTGGCCGACGCCTACGGCTGGCGCGTGGCCTTCATGGTGGCCGGCGCGCCGGGCGTGATCTTCGCCCTGGTCGCCGCCATCACCCTGGTCGAGCCGCGCCGCCAGCTGGCCGCCGACCTCGCCGCCCGAGCCCATTCGAAGATCAGCTTCGGCGCCGCCCTGGCGGTGCTGGCGGCCAAGAAGACCTTCTGGCTGGTGGCCTTCGCCGCCTCGATCAAGGCCTTCATCGGCTATGGCCAGGCGCCGTTCATCGCCTCGTTCTTCTTCCGCGTCCACGGCGCCGACGTCGCGGCCCTGGCGGCCACCTTCGGCCTGAAGTCGGCCGGCTTTCTCGGCCTGGCCCTGGGGCTGATCGGCGGCACGGCCGGCGTCGTCGGCGCCTGGCTGGGCGGGGTGCTGGCCGACCGCCTGGGGGCCAAGGACCTGCGGGCCTATGTGACCGTGCCGGCCGTCGCCTCGCTGGTCTCCATCCCGTTCTACATCCTGGCGATCAGCGTCGCCGCGCCGATGCCGGCCATCGCCGTCCTGACCATCCCGATCCTGCTGGGCACCCTGTGGTACGGCCCGGTCTACGCCACCGCCCAGAGCATCGTCGACCCGGCCATGCGCGCCACCGCCTCGGCTGTGCTGCTGCTGATCATCAACCTGGTGGGCCTGGGCCTGGGGCCGGTGGCGGTGGGGGCGCTCAGCGACCTGCTGTCCGGCCCCGGCGGCCTGGGCGAGGCGCAGGGCGTGCGCTGGGCCCTGATCGTCTCCACCCTGTTCGGCCTGGTGGCCTTCGCCCTGTTCTGGCTGGCGCGGAAGACCATTCGCGAGGAGATGGTCGGCTAACCCCGACGCGAACCCAGCGCGGGCCGCGGAAAACAATAGGCCCAGGGATGGGCCTCGACGGGCGCGTCGTCGCTCCGGTCCAGGGCGCGGTGCGTCCGGGCCCGGTTCAATTCGGCGCAGGAGACCAGCACGGCTGAATGGTCGGACATCAGCGGCGGCGGCAGCGGGCGAGGAAAGGCGTGCATGGGAGACCTCAGGGGACAGCCGTCTGACGCGGCCGCTAAGGGTCCAGTAGAGACCCGCCGTCCTGAACAGACCCGCGACCGCCCGTTGTCTCGCGTTCATCTGCAGGCCACGAAGCCGCCGCGACCACCCAACCCGCGTTTCCCCTCTGGCCTTGCCGTTGACCTTGCGTCTATGGTCGGCCCAACGATTAGAACAAATGTTTGACGGGAGAGGCGTAGGATGAGCCAGACGATAGCGTCGGGCGGCGGCAAGCCGCTGTATTCGAATGGCTACAAGGCGACGGTGCTGGGGCTGCTGCTCGCCACCTACACCTTCAACTTCATCGACCGCACGATCATCGCCACCATCGGCCAGGCCATCAAGGTCGACCTCAAGCTGACCGACACCCAGCTGGGCCTGCTGGGCGGCCTCTATTTCGCGCTCCTCTACACCCTGCTCGGCATCCCCATCGCCCGGATGGCCGAGCGCTGGAACCGGGTGACGATCATCTCGATCTCCCTGGTCATCTGGTCGGGCTTCACCGCCCTGTGCGGCAGCGCCGCCAGCTTCGGCCAGCTGGCCCTCTACCGCTTCGGGGTCGGGGTCGGCGAGGCCGGCTGCTCGCCGCCCTCCCACTCGCTGATCAGCGACTACTACGCCCCCAAGCAGCGCGCCTCGGCCCTGTCGATCTATTCGTTCGGCATCCCCCTGGGCACCATGGTCGGCGCGGTGGCCGGCGGCTGGCTGGCCCAGGAGTTCAGCTGGCGCGTGGCCTTCGTCATCGTCGGCCTGCCGGGCATCCTGCTGGCCGTGCTGGTCAAGCTGCTGGTCAAGGAGCCGCCGCGCGGCCATTCGGAACTGAAGGAACACCCGCTGGCGCCCGAGGAGGTCGTCGTCGAGCCGCCCAAGCCGCCGTTCTCGCTGGCCGGCGAGTTCCGGGAACTGGGCGCGGTGATGAAGGTGCTGTTCGGCAAGTGGCCGGTGCTGCACATGATGCTGGGCGTCACCATCGCCTCGTTCGGCGCCTATGGCTCCGGCGCGTTCGTGCCGCCCTATTTCGTCCGCGGCTTCGGCCTGGGCCTGGCCCAGGTGGGCCTGATCGTCGGGCTGATCGGCGGCTTCTCGGCCGGGGTCGGCACCCTGGTCGGCGGCTTCCTGACCGACTGGGCCGGCAGGCGCAGCGCCAAATGGTACGCCCTGGTCCCGGCCATCGGCCTGCTGATCTGCACCCCGATCTACATCACCGCCTACCTGCAGACCGACTGGAAGATGCTGGCCCTGATCCTGCTGGTCCCGGGCATCTTCCACTACACCTACCTGGCCCCGACCTTCGGCGTCGTCCAGAACTCGGTCGAGCCGCGCCGCCGGGCCACCGCCACGGCCCTGTTGTTCTTCTTCCTCAACCTGATCGCCCTGGGCGGCGGGCCGGTCTTCACCGGCTGGCTGATCGACCACCTGGCCCACTACAACTTCAACCACCCGCAGGCGGCGACCATCTTCCACGCCCTGGGCGGCTCGTTCACCGACCCGGGCGCGGCCAGCTTCACCGCCCAGTGCCCCGGCGGCCTGGCCCCCAAGGGCGCGGGCGCCGACCTGGCCAAGTCGTGCCACGACGCCATGGCGAGGTCGACCCAGCAGGGCATCATCGTCACCCTGTGCTTCTACGCCTGGGCCGCCCTGCACTACGCCCTGGCCGCGATCGGCATGATCAAGCACATGAAGGAACGAGCGGTGGCCCAGGCCTAAATTCCTCCCCCCGTGGGGGAGGCGGCCGAAGGCCGGTGGGGGGAGTTGTCGGATCCTGGATCCGGGTTTTGGTGATCCGCCGATCACTCCCCCCTCCGTCGGCTTCGCCGACGCCTCCCCCATAGGGGGAGGACCTGAGACACACGGCTTCGCCGCCTCACGCGGAAACCCGCTGAGCGATTGGGGAGGGTTGCGAAGCGCCCGGGCTCCGCCCGGATGATTTGCAGTTTTGAATACCGTTTCGACGAAGACGAGCGCTTCGCGTGGAGCCGTTGGTCGGGAGCTTTCGGTAGGCAGTGGTCTTATCACTTAGCCGAAAGCTTGTTCGCGCCCCCGACGGGCGGGCCAGGGCGGCGAGCCCCGGTCCCGGACTGTGCGAGTAACCCCCTCGCACCTGCTGACTTGCCCGCCTACCCCCCGGCGCCGGAGTTTCGTCGCGACTGAGGCGAACCTGCTCCGAACCGACCAGAGAGCGCTCCTTGTGAGAGCCCGGCGACCAAGCCTTCCCGCTCGTCCACCCCTGAAAGCCGCATCGGTCGCCGTACGTGCGCCCTCCCCGTGCCTTCAGGTGAGGTCAGTATCGGGGAGGCTGGAAGGGGTGAGGATCAAAAAGATCGAAAAACTTCAAGCCATTGATTTTGCTGGATGCGAAGGGCGTCGATGCTCTCATGCACCGACCAAGATGGGGGACACATACTCACGGCGGAGACCTTGCCGACCCTGCCGAGACCGCGCCGTGAGTGTGTGTCCCCAACCGATCCGCCGAGCCCGCCCATTTTCTACCGTCATCCCGGGGCCTTGTGCCCGGGATGACGGCTGAAAGGGTCGTGCGCCCTACTTCAACCCTTCAACCGAAGGTACTCCATATGGTCTAGCTACTGCGGCCTGGTGTGGTATCAACGTCGCATGGATGTAGCCGAGTACTACCGAGGATTGTCCAACAGTCGGACCGAGATCATGGCAAAATGCATCGCCAGTAGCGAAGCGTTTGCGATGCACACGACGTCTCATAACTTCCTGAAAGATTATGGACTGATGCTATCGGTCATGTCCGGGCCCGAGAAATCCGTATTCGATCAAGCCTGTCGCGAATATCAATATTCCCTTGAGGCAATTATTCGCGGTAATTATCGCCACGCATTTTCAAGCCTTAGGCTTTCTCTAGAATTATTTATCGCATCAGTGTATTTTTCGGCTCACCTTATGAAACTTAAGCTGTGGTCTGCTGGAACCGACGATCTCCATTGGGCCACTATCACCGACAACGATAAGGGCGTTTTCTCTCATGCCTTCCTCGGCGCATTTAACGCCGAATTGGGTACCTACAGAACGCAGTACGCGAAGCTTGCGTCTTCGGTTTACCGGGAATGTTCCGAATATGTGCATGGCAACCCAATCACCCATGAAGACTCAGCGCTCAATATTGAGTTCGATTTTGACAAGACCATCGCTTTCCACGAGAGAGCGGATACTGTACGATTGTGCATTATATTTGTATTTTCGGTTAGATACTTGTCAGAACTCGATGGAATTCGCTTGAATATCATTGAACCTGTGGTGATGGATGCGTTGGGTACCATAGCTGAAGTTCAAGGGATTTTTGGGGCGACCGGCAAATGAGCGATTTTTTCTACCGCACGGAAGATATCAAGCCCGAAGAAGTTGGGCAATATTTTGCCGAAACATCCCAAGATCGCGTGGCGGTGAATGCTCTGAAGAGTAGAAACCCAGCCATCATCGTAGGTAGCCGCGGCGTTGGAAAATCGTTTCTACTTCGAATTGCGCAGAAGGAGCTTATGGACTCCTTTGATAAGGACCGTATTTTTCCCATATATGTAAGCTTTGTGCGTAGCTCTCTGATTCAATCAGATGACGAACATCAGTTTCGAAACTGGATGTTGGCGCGCCTGTGCTCCGTGGCCATCCGATCCCTCGAGCGCGCGGGATTGTTGGGGGCAGTTCCCGCTAGCATCGGCTTACTAGCAGGAAGCCACGTGGATGCAAAAATAGGCAAGACCAAGGTCGAAGAGATCGCGAGCGCCTATGAGGAATCCTACAAGCGACCTACAGAGGAAATTGATGCATCAGCTGTTCCGTCAACTGAGGATTTTAGAGACGCTTTCGAAGATTTATCCGATCGTCTAAATATTGAACGATTTGTGTTTCTTATAGATGAGGCTGCTCATATTTTTCTTCCGGAACATCAACGACAATTTTTCACTTTGTTCCGAGACCTACGCAGCCACTGCTTGACCTGTAACGCAGCGGTTTACCCCGGCGTAACAAGTTTTGGGGAAACGTTCCAACCTACGCACGATGCCAGCTTGGTCCACATAGATAGAGACGTTCTGGATCCACGCTATGTTGAAAACATGCGCGAGATAGTCGAGAAGCAAGCTGACAGCACTACCCAGAAACGTATAGCACAAAATGGGAAAAATTTTGCCATACTCGCATACGCGTGCTCTGGAAATCCGAGAATTCTTCTAAAGACACTAGCTGCCGCGCCATCGCTGTCATCAACGGAAATCAACGAAGTGATGCGCGATCATTATAGAACTACCATATGGTCTGAACATTCCGCACTTGCCGAAAAATACTATGGACATCGCAATGTTATTGATTGGGGTCGGGAATTCGTTGAATCAACCGTTATACCAGAGATAAAAACAAAAAATGATTCCTACCTGGCGAGCGATAGGAACACCAGCGCATACTTTTGGATTCATCGTGATGCTCCCGAAGTTGTGAAAGAATCGCTCAGAATACTTTGCTACACTGGCGTCCTGAACGAAATGGAAGCCGGAATTAGGGCGACGCGCAGCGAGATCGGCAAGCGTTACATGGTAAACCTTGGTTGTTTATTTGCCGTGGATGCTAGTCCTACAACACAGTCGTTCGAAATCGCTAAGTCGTTGACGCCAAAGCGGATGACTGAATACGGAGCCAATCATCCACTGTATAAAAATCTCCTGGAGCTGGAAGCTCGCAACCATTCGGATGATTCGGGGCGACACCTTGAACGTCAGCTCGCTAAGCCGATCCAAGTTCTTGACCTTACAGTTTGGCAGAAAGAAAAACTCACTGAACTAGAGCTGACGACCGTTGGAGACGTTCTGAACGCCACTGAGGAGCAACTGAAGCTCGCGAAGTACGTAGGCGATGTACGGGCGCGGCGGATGCGAAATGCTGCCGTAGCGGCTGTCCTTGAGTACCTCTCGGGGTGAGGAATTGCCCCCTCCCCGCCCTTGACTCTCACCCCCTCCGCGCCGAAACCCCGGCCTCATGATCACCCGCTATTCCCGCCCCGAAGCCGCCGCCATCTGGTCCAGCCAGACCAAGTACAAGATCTGGTTCGAGATCGAGGCCCATGCCGCCGACGCCATGGCCGAAATCGGGGTCATCCCCAAGCTCGCCGCCGAGACGATCTGGGAGAAGGGCCGCGACGCGGTGTGGGACTCGGACCGCATCGACGAGATCGAGCGCGTCACCAAGCATGACGTCATCGCCTTCCTGACCCACGTGTCGGAGATCGTCGGCCCGGAAGCCCGCTTCCTGCACCAGGGCATGACCAGCAGCGACGTGCTCGACACCTGCTTCGCCGTGCAGCTGTCCAAGGCCACCGACCTGCTGATCGAGGACGTCGACCTGCTGCTGGCGGCGCTGAAGCGTCGGGCGCTGGAGCACAGGATGACGGTCTGCGTCGGCCGCAGCCACGGCATCCACGCCGAGCCCATCACCTTCGGCCTCAAGCTGGCCGGCTACTACGCCGAGTTCCAGCGCGCCAAGGAGCGGCTGGCCATGGCCAAGTTCGAGATCGCCACCTGCGCGATCTCCGGCGCCGTCGGCACCTTCGCCAATGTCGATCCGCGCGTCGAGCAGCACGTGGCCGACAAGATGGGCCTGGTGGTCGAGCCGGTCTCGACCCAGGTGATCCCGCGCGACCGCCACGCCGCCTATTTCTGCGCCCTGGGCGTGGTCGCCTCGTCGGTCGAGCGGCTGGCGACCGAGATCCGCCACCTGCAGCGCACCGAGGTGCTGGAGGCCGAGGAGCCGTTCGAGGTCGGGCAGAAGGGCTCGTCCGCGATGCCGCACAAGCGCAACCCGATCCTGACCGAGAATCTGACCGGCCTGGCCCGGCTGGTCCGCTCGGCCGTGACCCCGGCCCTGGAGAACGTCGCCCTCTGGCACGAGCGCGACATCAGCCACTCGTCGGTCGAGCGCGGCATCGGCCCGGACGCCACCATCCACCTCGACTTCGCCCTGCGCCGCCTGGCCGGGGTGATCGAGCGCTTCAACATCTATCCCGACAACATGGCCAGGAACCTGGACAAGCTGGGGGGCCTGGTGTTCTCGCAGCGGGTGATGCTGGCCCTGACCCAGAAGGGCGTGTCGCGCGAGGACGCCTATGCCGCCGTGCAGGGCAATTCGATGAAGGTGTGGCGCGGCGAGGGCCGGTTCATCGACTTCCTGAAAGCCGACGCCGTGGTGTCGAAGGCGCTGTCGGACGCCGAGCTCGAGGAGCTGTTCGACTACGGCTACCACACCAAGAACGTCGACGTGATCTTCCGGCGGGTGTTCGGCGAGCAGGGCTAGGACTAGATCCTTGTCCCTCCGGGAGGGGCGCAAGGCAAGCTTCCCGGCGGTCGTCGACGCAAGCACCCGCGTCCTGATCCTGGGCAGCCTGCCGGGCGACGCCTCCCTGGCGCTGGCGCAGTATTACGGCCATCCGCGCAACGCCTTCTGGCGGTTGCTGGAGGGGGTGCTGGCCACGCCGCTGGTCGCGCTTTCGTATGAAGACCGGCTGGCGGCCCTGCTGTCGCGCGGCGTCGGCCTATGGGACGTGATCGCCCAGGCCGACCGCCCAGGCAGCCTCGACGCCGCCATCCAGGACGCCACAGCCAACGACCTGGTCGCCCTGGTCGAGACCCTCCCCGCCCTGCGCGCCGTGGCCTTCAACGGCGGCACGGCCGCCAGGCTGGGCGGCAAGCTGCTGGGCGGTCGCCTGCCCACCCTGGCCCTGCCCTCCTCCAGCCCCGCCCACGCGGCGCGGTCGTTCGCGGAGAAGGCGGAGGCGTGGGGCGCGATCAAGGCGTGGCTGGACTAGAGCCTCTCCTCCCCGATTTTCCCGGCGGGAAAACGGTAAAAGAGGTCCGCGTCGCCACATTACGCGTTTTTCATCTGCGCTCCGCCGCCAACTCAGGCAGCATCCTCTCCCTTCGAGGGGATGAGGTTCCACATGCGCATGATCCTGCTGGCCGCCGTCTCGGCGCTCGCGATGTCCGCCGCCGCTTTCGCGGCCGAACCCACCGCCTCCGCCAGCCCTCCAGCTGGAAAACCCATGTACGGCGCCTGGGGAGTCGACCTGACGGCCGGCGACACCAGCGTCAAGCCGGGCGACAACTTCGACAGGTACGTCAACGGGGCGTGGTTCGCCCGCACTCAGATCCCGGCCGACCAGGGCAGCGCCGGCGCGGGCAACGACGTCTACAACCGCTCCCAGGACCAGCTTCGGGCCGTGATCGAAAAGGCCCCGGCCTCGACCCAGCTGGGCGGACTCTACAACAGCTTTACCGACGAGGCCAAGGTCGAGCAGGTCGGCGACGGGCCGCTGAAGGCCGACCTGGCCAAGGTGGCGGCGGCGGCCGACAAGACCGCCTTCGCCCGGCTGATGGGCGCCGCGCACGGCGGCTTCGGCGCCGACCTGTTCCAGCTGGACGTCGCGCCCGACATCAAGAGCCCCGAGGTCAACACCCTCTATGTCTATCAGTCGGGCCTGGGCCTGCCCGACCGCGACTACTACCTGACCGACGGTTTCAAGCCGCAGCGCGAGGCCTATGCGGCGTTCGTCCAGCGCGCCCTGGCCGCCGCGGGCTACGCCGATCCGGCCAAGGCGGCGGCGCAGGTCATGGCCCTGGAGACGCGCATCGCCACGGTCAGCTGGCCGGCGGCCGAGCGGCGCGACGTCGACAAGACCTACAACCCCGTCACCGTCGACCAGCTGGCGACCTACGCCCCCGCCTTCCCGTGGGCCGACTACCTGGCCGCGGCCGGCATGCCGGGCCTGGGCGCCATGGTGTTGAACGAGAACACCGCCATCCGCGACATCGCCAAGATCTACGCCGAGACGCCGCTGGAGACGCTGAAGGCCTGGCAGGCCTTCCACCTGGTCGAGGAGGCCTCGCCCTACCTTTCCAAGCGGTTCGTCGACAGCCGCTTCGAGTACGTCAAGGTCCTCTCCGGCCAGACGACGATCCGCCCGCGCTGGAAGCGTGGCGTGCAGCTGGTGGACGGCAGCCTGGGCGAGCTGGTCGGCCGGACCTATGTGGAGACCTACTTCCCGCCCAGTTCCAAGGCCCAGATGGTCGAGATGATCGGCAACCTGAAGGTCGCCATGGCCAAGCGGATCGACGACGCGCCCTGGATGAGCCCGGCGACCAAGGCCGAGGCCCAGGTCAAGCTCAAGCGCATGGCGGTGATGGTGGCCTATCCCGACAAGTGGCGCGACTATTCGGGGCTGAAGATCGAGGCCGGCGACCTCTACGGCAACGTCTCGCGCAGCCGGGCCTTCGAGTGGGCCTACGAGCTGAGCGACCTGGGCAAGGCCGTCGATCACGGCAAGTGGCAGATGACGCCCCAGACCGTGAACGCCTACAACGACACCTCGCAGAACCAGATCGTCTTCCCGGCCGGCATCCTGCAGGCGCCGCTGTTCGACCCGGCGGCCGATCCGGCGGTCAATTATGGGGCCATCGGCGCGGTGATCGGTCACGAGATCAGCCACGGTTTCGACGACCAGGGCCGCAAGTTCGACGAGACGGGCAAGCTGCGCGACTGGTGGACCGCCGAAGACGGAAAACGCTTCGAGGTCCAGGCCGAAATCCTCGGCAAGCAGTACAACGCCTATGAAGGCGCGCCGGGCATGTTCATCAACGGCAAGCTGACCATGGGCGAGAACATCGCCGACCTGGCCGGGCTGCAGGTGGCGCTGGACGCCTATCACGCCTCGCTGGGCGGCAAGCCGGCCCCGGTGATCGACGGCCTGACCGGCGACCAGCGCCTGTTCCTGGCGTTCGGCCAGAACTGGCGCAGCAAGGTGCGTGACGACGCGCTGAAGGAGCAGATCACCTCGGACCCGCATTCGCCGCCAGCCTTCCGGGTCATCGGCCCGACCCGCAACATCGACGCCTGGTACGCGGCCTTCGGCGTCAAGCCGGGCGAGGCCTACTACCTCAAGCCCGAAGACCGCTCGCGGGTCTGGTGACGTGGAAAGGCCCGCGCCGCCCGAAGGCGGCGCGGGCCCATGCCTTCATGGGCCGGTCAGGCGATCTTCTTGACCGGGACCTTCTCGACGTGGGTGTTCAGATAGTTGAACCCGCCAAAGCCGTTCCAGGCCTGGTCCACCGTCAGCGCCGCCGTGAACCTGGCCAGGAACGAGCCGATGGCCGGCGGCGGCACGCTGTAGACGAACTCGCCATGCAGCGAGACCAGCTGGTGGTTGGGCCCGAAGCCGGTCTGATAGATCTGGCCGGTGACCGGGAAGCGGTGATGGCCGCCGACGATCGCCTGGCTGATCTCGGCGATGCCGCTGACGTGGCCGGAGGCGGCCTGCACCGTCAGGGCCAGGTTGACGATGGGCGCGCCGGGCGTCCCGACATTGCCGACCACCGCCTTGACGAAATAGAGGCCGAGGTCCGTGCCTTCGGCCTTCTGGGTGTGAAGCGTACCGATATCATCCGCCATGGTGTGTCCTCCTGGTGTGGGCGACCCTGTCGGTCGCCTCCCGCGAGAGTGATACATCCGGCTTCGGGCGGCGCCCAAAGAAACCTGGGCGCGCTATCTGATTTTCTATCTACCTATGAGAGCACTCGATCCGTACCCGCCGTTTCGCGAGCTCGGGACTCCCAAGACAACAAGGCCCGGCCGCGACGAACGTCGCGATCGGGCCCTGTGGATGGATTTAGAATAATTCTGTCGCGCCAAGCCGTTGGCGCGAACGCCGGCCTACTCGCCGGCGGCGATCTGACCGCGGGCCATGGCCAGCAGCTCGTCCATCTTGCGACGGACTTCGCCCTCGCTGACATTGACGCCCGAACCCTTGAGGTCGCCGGCCACCTTGCGCAGCACGTCCTCGTCGCCGGGCTGCTCGAAGTCGGACTTCACGACCGCGCGCGCGTATTCCTCGACGGTGGCCAGGCCCATCAGGCCGGCCGCCCACTCGCCCAGCAGGCGGTTGCGACGGGCGGTCGCCTTGAATTCCTGTTCCTGCTCCAGCGCGAACTTGCGTTCGAAACCCTGTTCGCGGTCGTCGAAGGTCGTCATGAAAGCCCCAATAGTCTCTGAGCGGGCTGCATATCCCCTGGCGAGCCGCCCGGCAATCGGAAGCAACGCCGCATCGCCCATGATCCGCTCACAATCCCGAGGTCGCGGCTAGCCCCGTTTGCGCCAGGGGCCGCGTTCAGCTAGGTTTCCGATCGACATTTTTCGTGAGCGGCCTTGAGTCGAACGCCGCGCGCAGCTATCCGCCGCGCGCGCTTTTCGTTTCTCCGGACAAGAGGCGCCCGCAACCAGAAGGGCCTCGACGAGAGCCATGACCACTCGCCGCAAGAAGATTTACGAAGGCAAGGCCAAGATCCTGTACGAGGGCCCCGAACCGGGCACTCTGATCCAGTATTTCAAGGACGACGCCACCGCCTTCAACGCCCAGAAGAAGGCCGTGCTCGAAGGCAAGGGCGTGATCAACAACCGCATCAGCGAGTACATGATGACTCGCCTGAACGCGATCGGCGTGCAGAACCACTTCATCCGCCGCCTGAGCCTGCGCGAGCAGCTGATCAAGGAAGTCGAGATCATTCCGCTCGAGGTGGTGGTGCGCAACATCGCCGCCGGCTCGATCGCCACGCGCCTGGGCCTGGCCGAGGGCACGCCCCTGCCGCGCTCGATCATCGAGTTCTACTACAAGGACGACAAGCTGGGCGACCCGATGGTCTCCGAGGAGCACATCACCGCGTTCAACTGGGCCGCGACCCAGGAGATCGACGACATGATGGCCATGGCTCTGCGGGTGAACGACTATATGAGCGGCCTGTTCAGCGCCGTCGGCATCACCCTGGTGGACTTCAAGATCGAGTTCGGCCGCATCTACGAAGGCGACTTCAGCCGCGTGATCCTGGCCGACGAGATCAGCCCCGACAGCTGCCGGCTGTGGGACTCGACCACCAACGAGAAGATGGACAAGGACCGGTTCCGCCGCGACCTGGGCAATGTCATCGAAAGCTACACCGAAGTGGCCCGCCGCCTCGGCATCATGAAGGAAATGCCCACCGTCATCCAAGGCGGCGTGCACTAGGCGAAGCACCTTCTCCCGGAGGGGAGAAGGTGGGGCCCGCGACGAAGTCGTGGGAGGATGAGGGGTTACGCCCCATCCGACTTCACGCCCTGCCGGCGCGCCGTCGAACGCCTTCACCCCTCACCCTCCCATGCTGCGCATGGGCCCCTCCCTCTCCCCTCCGGGAGAGGGTGAAAAGGTCAGGAAAGATATGAAAGCCAAGGTTCAAGTGTTCCTCAAGCCCGGCGTCCTCGACGTCCAGGGCAAGGCCGTCGAAGCCGCCCTGCACGGGCTGGGATGGGCCGATGTCTCGGGCGTGCGGGTCGGCCGCACCATCGAGTTCGACGTCGTCGAAACCGATCCCGCCAAGGCCGAGGTCGAGGTCAAGGCCATGTGCGACAAGCTGTTGGCCAATACGGTGATCGAAAGCTACGCGATCAGCTTCGCCTGATCCGGTCGAACCGCGTCTCGCGGTCGGCGGCAGGACTCGACAGATACACGCTTCGCGCGCAATCTCACATGGCGTCGGTATGTGAGATGGGCGAGGTGGGCGATGACCATTTTCGAAATCCAGAAGGCGCTGGCCGCCAAGGGCTTCGATCCCGGCAATATCGACGGGGTCTGGGGCCGCCGAACGGCCGCCGCCGTCCGCGCCTTCCAGACCAGCAAGGGCCTGCTGGCCGACGGCGTGGTCGGACCGATCACCGCCAAGGCGCTGGACGGCTCGTCCAAGCCGCCCAAGGACAGCCTGGACGAAGTCTCCCTGGTCTGGTTCCAGGAGGCTCGCCGGCTACAGGGCCTCAAGGAGGCCGCCGGAACCGGCGACAACAAGATCATCCTGGATTGGGCCGATGATCTGGACGTGCACTTTCCGCATGACGAAATTCCCTGGTGCGGCCTGTTCGTGGGCCACTGCATCGGGTCCACCCTGACGACCGAAGCCCTGCCCACCAATCCGCTCGGCGCCCGCAACTGGCTGAGGTTCGGCGCCCCGTGCGGACGCCAGCCCGGCGCGGTGATGGTGTTCTGGCGTGGCTCCCGCGACGGCGGCCTGGGCCATGTGGCCTTCTATGTCGGCGAGGACGCCTCGAGCTACTTCGTCCTGGGCGGCAACCAGTCCGACTCGGTCAGCATCGCCCGCCTGGCCAAGAACCGGCTGCTGGGCGCCCGCTGGCCGGCCACCGTGCCGATGGGCACGGCCGGGGCGCGCAAGGTGACCAGCGACACCGTCCTGTCGGTCAACGAACAGTAGCCCCTGGCGAACGCGGTCCGCCATCCCCATCCTCTTGAGACCACATCGAGGGGAGCAACGACATGAGCGCGGACTGGCAACTGGCCCAGGTCAATATCGGTCGCCTGCGGGCGCCGGTCGATCATCCGATGATCAAGGACTTCGTCGACAACCTCGACCCGGTCAACGCCCAGGCCGAGGCCTCGCCCGGCTTCGTCTGGCGACTGACGGGCGAGGGCAACAACGCCACCGACCTGGCCCCCTACGAAGACCCGCTGATCGCCATCAACATGTCGGTCTGGACCGACATCCCGTCCCTGGGCGCCTTCGTCTATCGCGGCGACCACGTCCAGATCATGCGCCGCCGCCGCGAATGGTTCGAGCACATGGACGTCTTCATGGTCCTGTGGTGGGTCCCGGCCGGCCATCGGCCGACCATCGACGAGGCCAAGGCCCGCCTGGCGCTGCTGGAACAGCACGGCCCGACGGCGGACGCCTTCACCTTCAAGGTCCCCTTCCCGTCCCCCGACGCCACGCCGGTCGAACCGGTGCTGGAAGAGTGCGCCTAAGGCGGTCCTTCGTTCTCGCATGAGAGCGGTCCCTCGGCTGTCATCCCGGAAACGGCGAAGCCGTTATCCGGGACCGCCGAAAGCGCATGCGTTCACGCGCCGGTCCCGGATCGGCGCGCTGCGCGCTTGTCCGGGATGACAACGAGAAGTGAAGGAGCCGCTGACATCCTCCGCGAACGATGCTACAGGCCCGCGCCATGAAAGCCGCCGTCGTCGTCTTCCCCGGTTCCAATTGCGATCGTGACTGCAAGGTCGCCATCGAGCGCTCCGCTGGAGCTCGCGTCGAGATGGTCTGGCACCAGGAGACGGCCCTGCCGGACGACCTGGACCTGATCGTCCTGCCCGGCGGCTTCTCCTACGGCGACTATCTGCGCTGCGGCGCGATGGCCGCCCAGAGCCCGGTAATGCGCGAAGTGATCAAGGCCGCCAACGATGGCGTGGCGGTCGTGGGCATCTGCAACGGCTTCCAGGTGCTGTGCGAGGCGGGCCTGCTGCCCGGCGCCCTGCTGCGCAACGAGAAGCTGAAATATATCTGCAAGCCGGTGGCGCTGGACATCACCAACGGCCAGACCCGCTTCACCGCCAGCTTCGGCGAGCAGCGCTCGGCCGTGATGACCGTCGGCAACGGCGAGGGCAACTTCTTCGCCGACGAAGAGACCCTCGACCGCATCGAGGGCGAGGGCCAGGTGGTGTTCCGCTACCAGGACAACCCCAACGGCTCGGCCCGCGACATCGCCGGCATCGTCAACGCCGGCGGCAACGTCCTGGGCCTGATGCCCCACCCCGACCGGTCGTTCGACCCGGACCTGGGCTCGGAAGACGGCGCGATCCTGTTCCGCAGCATCTTCGCCAGCGCTTAATTCCAGCTCGAGTGTGGACCTTCAGGCGATCCTTATCGAGCTCGCCGAGGAGCATCTGGACTCGATGCGGCGCGTTCCATGGGACGCTCACGCGCGATCCATCCGTAGGCGCTGGCCCGCAAGCGCCGGCGAAACCTTCGGCTGCGAGATCGACGGGATCTATTTCGACATCGGCGACAACGCCCGTTGGGTCGACGCGCTTGACGGCGACATCCTGCTGATCGCGCACGCCACGAACCCTGATGGTGTAAACCCCGAGCGGGTCGAACGCAGCGTCATCATCCCCCGACCCGCCTAGGGCTTGAGCGGAACCAGCGTCCATCCGCCGTTCTTGCGAACCACCCGGGTCGTCCGCCAGGCCGACGGCGGAAGTTCGCCGGCCAGCAGCTCGCCGTTCTTGTCGCGGTATTTCGGCGACAGCACCTTGAGCTGCAGGACGTCGTCGCTGAGCCAGACCGGATCGCAGGCATAGTCGGCGTCGATCGCCTGGGTGTCGAACTTGCCGTCGCGATAGTCGACGATCTCGACGCCGTTGAACTCGTTGATCAGGCTGTCGTCGCCCACCGCCGCGATGACCTTACCGCTGGGCGAGGCGAGCGGCGGACCGCCCATCTCGGTCGATTGGCCGCCGCGCGGATCGATCAGGCGCCAGGCCAGGTCCTCATAACGCAGCACGAACACCACCTCGAGGCCCGAGCGCGCCCAGCCGCCCAGATATTCGTACTCGGCGCCGTCGTCGCCTTCGCCGTCGACCATCTTGGTCTTCAGCCGGACCTTGCCCAGCGTCAGCACCTTGCCACTGCGCTTGACGCGCCCCTGGGACGCCAGGATGGCCTTGGCCTCCTGCCCAGGCACGCCGACATTCAGGCCTTCGCCGGTATTCTCGCCGCCATGGCAACGCCGGTTGGCGTAGTTGTCGCGGAGATCCAGATCCGCGGCGGCCACGGGCTGGGCGGCCAGGACGGACGTCAGGGCGACGCCCGCCAGGAAAGCTTTACGCATAGACTACCGCCCAATCACCAGTTGCAAGCCACAGGAGCACGTGACCGCCTCCGGCTCAAGCACGCCACCCCTGTTATACTATAGCGCCCCTCGAAAACCGCTCCTAAGGTGCCCGCATCTTTTGGGGAGCTTTCAATGAGTCTCGCGTCCAATCTGCGCGCCGCCCTGCTGGCCGCCGCCGCCCTGACCGCCTTCGCCACCACGGTTCACGCCCAGACCCCGGCCCTGACGCCGGATATCGACGGCAAGTACGTCGCGCCCAAGGTCGGCTATGACTACGACAAGCGCGTGGTGATGGTGCCGATGCGTGACGGGACCAAACTCTACACGGTCATCGTCACACCCAAGGGCGCGAAAAATGCGCCGATCCTGCTGACCCGCACGCCCTACAACGCCGCCAAGCGCACGGCGCGCAACGACAGCCCCAACATGTTGGCCACCCTGGCCCAGGGCGACGAGGTGTTCGTCAAGGACGGCTACATCAGGGTCATCCAGGACATCCGCGGCAAGTACGGCTCGGAAGGCGACTACGTGATGACCCGCCCGCTGAAGGGGCCGTTGAACAACAGCGAGGTCGACCACGCCACCGACGCCTACGACACCATCGACTGGCTGACCAAGAACGTGCCCGAGAGCAACGGCAAGGTCGGCATGCTGGGCAGTTCCTATGAGGGCTTCACCGTGGTGATGGCCCTGGTCAATCCGCACCCAGCCCTGAAGGTCGCCGCGCCGATGAGCCCGATGGTCGACGGCTGGATGGGCGACGACTGGTTCCACTTCGGGGCCTTCCGGCAGGTGAACTTCGACTACTTCACCGGCCAGACCACGGTGCGCGGCGCCGGCGAAGGGGTTCAGCGCGCGGGGGTCGACGACTACGAGACCTTCCGCCGGGCCGGTTCGGCGGGCGACTACGCCAAGCTGCACGGGATCGACCAGCTGCCCTGGTGGAAGAAGACCACCGAGAACGCCGCCTACACGCCGTTCTGGAGCCAGCAGGCGCTCGACAAGACCATGGCCGAGCAGCCCCTGAAGGTGCCGACCATGTGGATCCAGGGCCTGTGGGACCAGGAGGACATGTGGGGCGCGGTCCACGCCTACGCCGCCACCGAGCCCAAGGACACGGCCAACGACAAGAGCTATCTGGTGCTGGGCCCCTGGCGTCACAGTCAGGTCAATTACGACGGCTCCAGCCTGGGCGCCTTCAAGTGGGACGGCGACACCGCCCTGCAGTTCCGCCGCGACGTACTGCTGCCGTTCTTCGACCAGTACCTGAAGGACGGCGCGCCCAAGGCCGACACCCCGCCGGTGCTGATCTACGACCCCGGCCAGAACCATTGGGATCGCTACAAGTCCTGGCCACAGGGTGGGGCCAAGCCCCTCTATCTGACCGAGAAGGGCGGGCTGTCGTTCAGCGCTCCGTCGCCGGCCAAGGGCCCGGCGGCCTATGACGAATATGTCTCCGACCCGGCCAAGCCGGTACCCTATATCCCGCGCCCGATGAAGTTCGGCGACCGCGACCGCTGGACGCCGTGGCTGCTGACCGACCAGCGCGCCGTCGCCGACCGCACCGATGTGCTCAGCTATGTGTCCGAGCCCCTGACCGCGCCGCTGAAGATCGCCGGCGTGCCCAAGGTCAACCTCACCGCCTCGACCAGCGGCAGCGACGCCGACTGGGTGGTCAAGCTGATCGACGTCTTCCCCGACGAGGTCCCCAGCCAGCCCGAGCTGGGCGGCTACCAGCTGGCCGTCGGCATGGACATCTTCCGTGGCCGCTATCGCGAGAGCTTCAGCGATCCCAAGGCGATCAAGTCCAACACTCCGCTGAAGTACCAGTTCATCCTGCCGACCGCGAACTACACCTTCCAGCCGGGCCACCGGATCATGGTCCAGGTGCAGTCCAGTTGGTTCCCGCTCTACGACCGCAACCCGCAGACCTTCGTGCCCAACATCTTCTTCGCCAAGCCGGGGGACTATGTGAAGGCGACGCAGCGGGTCTATCACGCGGGGGATACGGCCAGCTTCATCGAGCTGCCGGTGGTGGCGCAGTAGAAGGGCCAAGTCCTCCCCCTCTGGGGGAGGCGGCCGAAGGCCGGTGGGGGGAGTTTTAGGAAGGTCGATCGTGAATCCGGCCGTCGGCCCATCACTCCCCCCTCCGTCGGCTTCGCCGACCCCTCCCCCAGAGGGGGAGGACTAAAGAAAGCCGGAGGCTTTCGCCTCCGGCCCTTCCTTCATTCACGGAGCGGTAGTCGTCAGCGGTCGCGGCGCTGGTCGGGTTGGCCGCCGGGATCACGGCCTGGCTCGTTCGGCATCGGGCGGTTCTTGTCGCCCTGTTGATGCTGTTGACCAGGGGCCTGCCGCTGCGGGTCGTTCTGCTGCTGCTGCGGATTGCGGGTCTTCTTGTCGTCGCCCATGATCGTTCTCCTTGGACAGCGCGCCGATCGCGCACGGGGAAGAAACGACTCGGGATTCACCCCGTTCCCAGGGTCAAGCTGCCTTAGTTCCTGCTTAGCTTTTGAATTTTAACGGGCTTTTCTATGAGTTGCCCCTTCAGGTAGGGATCGTCGGCCTTGCTGACGGTCGGCGCGTCGTGGATCGCGCGGACCACGTCCATGCCCTCGACCACCTTGCCGAACGCCGCGAAGCCCTGGCCGTCCTTGTTGCGGGCGCCCCCGAAATCCAGGGCGGGGTTGTCGCCGATGCAGATGAAGAACTCCGACCCCGCCGAGCCCGGCGCGCCTCGCGCCATCGAGATCACCCCGTCGGTGTGGAGGATGCCCGTCGCTTTCGTCGTCTCATGCTCGATGGCCGGCAGCGGGCTGTCGTCGCGGTTCAGTCCGCCCTGGATGACGCTGATGGTCGCCGGATTGTTGTCGTTCTTCGGCGACACCGTCCGGTAGAAGGCCCCGCCGTCCAGCAGATGCTGGTCCGCATAGGCCAGGAAATTGGCCACGGTGGTCGGCGCCTTGTCCGGATAGAGCTCGATGACGATCGGCCCCAGGTCGGTGACCATCCGCACCCTCACCTGGACTTGGGCCGGAGCCTGGGCCGAGGCCGGCGCCGCGGCGGCCAGCGGCAGGGCGGCCAGCAGGCCCAGCAGGGTTCGGCGCGCCAGCATCGTCATCGTCGTTCTCCTCGCTCGCCAGGGCACGGCCCGCGAATCCAAGCAACTTAGCTTGTCGATGGCTGCGTTCCGAGGCATGATCGTTCAACCTTAGCGGGAGGCCTTCGATGGCCGAGATCACCGATCCGCCGCCCCAGGCCGTCCTCGACGACCTGGCCGCGCTCTCGCCCGTTCTCGACGCCATCCCGCGCAAGGTCGATGGCGACAACCTGCTGATCGGCACCTGGAACATCCGCGCCTTCGGCGACCTGACCAAGGCCTGGGCCAGCCAGCCGGGCGACACGCCGCGCCGCGACTTCCACGCCTGCGTGCTGATCGCCGAGGTCCTGTCCCGCTTCGACATCGTCGCGGTGCAGGAGGTCAAGGCCAATCTGCGCGCCCTGCGCCACACGCTCAAGAAGCTGGGTCCCGACTACGGTTTCGTCATGACCGACGTCACCCAGGGCGCGCCCGGCAACGGCGAGCGGCTGGCCTACATCTTCGACAGCCGGCGGGTGAAGCTGTCGGGCCTGGCCTGCGAACTGGTGGTGCCCGAGGACATCGACACGCCGTTCGCCACGCCGGTCAACGCCTTCCAGCGCCAGTTCGTCCGCACGCCCTACGCCGTCAGCTTCCAGGCCGGCGGTCAGACCGTGGTGCTGGTCACCCTGCACGTCATCTATGGCGACGCCAGCCAGGACCGGGTGGCGGAACTGACCGGCATCGCCAAATGGCTGCGCCGCTGGGCCGAGCAGGAGGACGATTTCGGCCACAACCTGATCTGCATGGGCGACTTCAACATCGACCGCCACGGCGACCCGCTCTGGCAGGCCTTCACCTCCACGGGCCTGACTCCCGCCCCCGACCTGCTGACCGTGCCGCGCACCCTGTCGTCGTCGCTCGAACACCCCGACCTCAAGAGCTTCTTCGACCAGATCGCCTGGTTCGAGACGGTGAAGAACAAGCCCTACCTGTCGCTGAACTACCGCCACGCCGGAGGGATCAACTTCCAGGGCGTGGTGCTGAAGTCCCTGAACCGCACCGAACTGTCCTGGCGGATGTCGGACCACTATCCGCTGTGGGTCGAGTTCGGGCTGTAGGGGTCCGTGACGGCCAGAGACTAAGAGGCGACGCGCTTCACGTCGGTGTGGATGAAGTCGTTTCCCTTGAACAGCAGGGGCTCTTCCAGGCTCTTGGCCAGGGCGTAGACGAAGACATCGCCGAAATTCAGCTCGGCGCGATGGCGCCCCTTACCGTAGATATTGCGAGCCTGACTGGCCAGCACCGCCTGTTCCGCGGAAACGGCGATAATGGAGACTCCCAACGCAGCAACATTCCGCTGCGCGGCAGACAACGGATCTGATGTTTCCATTCGCCGGGCGAAAACCTCGACCAACTCGACGAACGAGACAGCGGACAATTTCGGAGCCACGGCCGCCTTGATGAGATCGTAGAAGCGTTCGGCTTCAGGCTCGTCCAACGCGATAGCCGCCAGCGCGGAGGTATCGACAATCATCCAATCGGATTGCCATGGGCGTCGTAAAGCTCTTCGTCTTCAACCTGCTTCCAAGGCCTTGGATCATCCGTCTTTCGCCGAGCATCGAGCTCCTCGAAGAAAGCGCGCTTCTCGGCCTCGTATTCCTTGGATCCGATCAACGGACGCTCAAGTCGGGCGTGACGATCGACAACCAACTGATGAATGACCTCATCCACCGTTTCGCCGGTGGCTTCGGAAATTTCACGAGCGAGGCGCACGGTCTCCGCGCGATTGATCTCAATGCCCATTACGGCGTCCTTCTGGTCGCTTGAATATAGCGGAATCCCCCGGCGCAGGCTAGAAGGCCGCTCCATGAGCACCTCGCCCGCCCCCCAGAAGTCCATGGCCGACACGGCCCGCGAATTTGGCCTCAACGCCGAGGAGTACGCCGTCGTGCTCGACCGCCTGGGCCGCGAGCCCAACCTGGTCGAGCTGGGGGTGTTCTCGGTGATGTGGTCCGAGCACTGCTCGTACAAATCCTCGAAGAACCAGCTGAAGAAGTTCCCGATCACCGGTCCCCGGGTGATCTGCGGCCCCGGCGAGAACGCCGGCGTCATCGACATCAACGACGGCGACGCCATCATCTTCAAGATGGAGAGCCACAACCACCCCTCCTATATCGAACCCTACCAGGGCGCGGCGACGGGCGTGGGCGGCATCATGCGCGACGTCTTCACCATGGGCGCGCGGCCGATCGCCCTGCTCAACGCCCTGCGGTTCGGCGATCCCAGCCATCCCAAGACCAAGCGCCTGGTCGATGGCGTGGTGGCCGGCATCGCCGGCTACGGCAACTGCGTCGGCGTGCCCACCGTGGCCGGCGAGACCAATTTCCATCCCGGCTACAACGGCAACATCCTGGTCAACGCCATGTGCGTGGGCCTGGCCGACGCCGACAAGATCTTCTACTCGGCCGCCCCCGGGGCCGGCTTGTCGGTGGTGTATTTCGGCTCCAAGACCGGCCGCGACGGCATCCACGGCGCCACCATGTCGTCGGCCGAGTTCTCGGAGGATTCCGAGGAGAAGCGCCCCACCGTCCAGGTCGGCGACCCCTTCGCCGAGAAGCTGCTGATCGAGGCCACCCTGGAACTGATGGCCACCGGCGCCGTCGCCGCCATCCAGGACATGGGCGCGGCCGGCCTGACCTCGTCGTCGGTCGAGATGGCCGGCAAGGGCGGGGTCGGCATCGAGCTGAACATGGACATGGTCCCGCAGCGCGAAACCGGCATGACCGCCTATGAGATGATGCTGTCGGAAAGCCAGGAGCGCATGCTGGCCGTGCTGAAGCCCGGCCGCGAGCGCGACGGCCATGCGATCTTCGAAAAGTGGGGCCTGGACGCGGCGATCATCGGCGTCACCACCGACACCGGTCACCTGGTGCTGAAGCATCACGGCGAAACGGTCTGCGACGTGCCGCTGGCCCCGTTGTTCGACGACGCCCCGCTGTATGACCGCCCGTGGGTGCAGCCGACGCTGCATCCGCGCCTCGACCCCGGCAAGATCGCCGGCCCGGTCGACTGGAACGCCGCCGTGCTCAAGGTGGTGGGCAGCCCCGACATGGCCTCCAAGCGCTGGCTGTGGGAGCAGTACGACCGCCACGTGATGGCCGACACCCTGGAAGACAGCGCCACCGGCTGCGACGCCGGCATCGTGCGCATCCACGGCAAGGGCAAGGCCATCGCCGTGACCAGCGACGTCACCCCGCGCTATGTGCAGAACGACCCCTACGAGGGCGGCAAGCAGGCCGTGGCCGAGGCCTGGCGCAACCTGACGGCCGCCGGCTCGCTGCCGATCGCCATCACCGACAACCTCAACTTCGGCAGCCCCGAAAAGCCCGAGACCATGGGTCAGATCGTCCGCGCCACCGACGGCATGGCCGAGGCCTGCCGGGCGCTCGACTTCCCGGTCGTGAGCGGCAATGTCAGCCTCTACAACGAGACCAACGGCGTCGCCATTCCGCCGACCCCGACCGTCGGGGCGGTGGGCCTGATCGAGGATTACGACCTGCGCATGGGCTTCGGCAACGTGGCCGAAGGCGACAGCCTGGTCCTGATCGGCGAGTGCCACGGCGAACTGGGGGCCTCGATCTATCTGCGCGAGATCCTGGGTCGCGAGGACGGCGCTCCGCCGCCGGTCGACCTGGCCGTGGAGCGCAAGAACGGCGACTTCGTGCGCGGCCTGATCCCCACCGGCCTGGTGGCCGGCCTGCACGACCTGTCGGACGGCGGCCTGCTGATCGCGGCGGCCGACATCGCGCTGGCGTCCAAGGTGGGGATCACCCTGAACGCCAACAGCCATGCCCACGCCCACCCCTATCTGTTCGGCGAAGACCAGGCCCGCTACCTGGTCGCCACCCCCGACCCCGACGGCGTGCTGGCGGCGGCCAAGGAGGCCGGCGTCCACGCCAACCTGGCGGGCGTGGCGGGCGGCGACGACTTCGCCTCCTCGGGCCTGTTCAGCATTCCCCTGGAAACCCTGCGCGCGGCCCACGAGGCCTGGATGCCTGGCTTCATGAACGCCCCGGCCCAAGGACAATGACCATGCGCAAGACCTCGATCCTGGCGACCGCCAGCCTGGCCCTCGCGCTGCTGACGGCCTGCGCCCCGACCGCGCCCGGCCCGGCCCCCACGGCCCAGACCGCCGACGCCACCTGCGCGGCCCGTGGCGGGACGATGCAGCCGGTCGGCCGCCTGCAACGCCCGACCTGCGTCGTGCCCTATGCCGACGCCGACAAGATCTGCCGCGACAAGGCCGACTGCCAGGGCGCCTGCATCCTGGACGGCAATGTCGAGACCACCGGCGCGGTGGCCGGCACGTGCCAGAAGACCAACGTCCAGTTCGGCTGCTTCGCCAAGGTGGTGGACGGCAAGGCGACCGGCGCGATCTGTATCGACTGAGGCGCTGGGCTCAATTGATCGCACGAACCGATCAAGCTCATAAATCAGGTTGTCATCCCGGCCGCAGCGAAGCGGAGAGCCGGGACCCAGGGGCCGGCGCGTCGCGGTGGCCCTGGGTCCCGGACAGCCTCTACGAGGCTTCCGGGATGACAACGATGGGATTGGAGATCAATCGGGCGCGCCCCCGTCACCGCCCCGGTGACGCGGGCGGCGGCCCGTCGTCGTCGCCGAAGACCACGACCTCCGAATTGTTCGCGTCGGTCGACTCGTTGATGAAGCTGGGCGGCGTGTAGGCCTCCGCCCGCGACTTCGGAGGGACCGGCGCCGCGAGGACCGGCGGCTCGCCGCGCCGCCTGAACGCCAGCAGCAGCTTCCATAGCCAGGTCAAGATCATCGTTCCCTCCCCCAAGAGGCGTCGATCGTTTCGCCTTCAGGCGAAGGTGACGTTCTGCAGCGAGAACTGGAACGGCGTCGATTCCGCGCCCGGGCCGCCGCCGGTCATCACGATGTCGGCGCTGGCGACGCCGAGCAGCGAGATCTCGTTGTTGATCTCCGACACGATGGCCGTGTTCATCACCTCGCCCTGGACCACCTGCGAGGCCACGCCGATCCAGATCGTCGGCTTGAACTGGAACACCGCCTTCTGCTGCGGCGCGATCGTGGTCTCCTGGGCGTAGAGCTTGCCGCTCTTGTAGATCCCGGCGTTGATCGCTCCCTTCGGCAGGTTGTTGAGCACCTCGATCTCATTGGGACTCGCGGCCGGTCCGCTCTCGCGCAGGACATCGCCCGACGACTCCAGGACCATCGAGAACTGCTGGCCGTCGGCCGCGTCCTGCGGCGGCGTGAAATTGCCCCAGCTGTCGCTGGCCCCGACCTGGGTCGTCATCGGGTAGGTGAACGGATGGTTGTCGCCCTGGCCGCAGTTCTGGATGACCGTCCAGGCCACCGCCGTCTCACCGACACTGGTCGCCACGTTCTTGGCGAAGATCACGACCTCGCTGTTGTTGGCGTCGTTCGAGTGGTTGATGAAGTTCAGTTTGATGTCCATGCGCCCGCCCCCATGGCCCGGCGTCCTGCCGGGCGGCGGGAAAACCTACACTCAAAAGCCGAAACTTGGCCATGCACAATTGAAGGTGGATGCGGGTGGAGAACTGACGCTCAAGCCTCACACGGCGTCGAGGCGCACCCGCCGTCGCGCCTCGATCAGCGCCATCCGCTCGCGTGCCGGCGCCTGGGCGGCCGGTCCGGCGGCGACGGTGAAGCGGGTGTCGTCGATCTCCAGGCCCGTGCGCCGGTCGACCACCACCGGATCGGCCGGCAGGCCGCTGGCGACCTCGACCATCTGGCTGGCCAGCCCTTCGACGGCGAAGTGCCGGTTGCCGAACGCCATCAGGGCCGTCAGCACCGGTACGAAGTCGCGGCCCAGCGCCGTCAGCACGTACTCGTGACGCACGGGCCGCGCCTGATAGGGCTTACGCTCCAGGAACCCCGCCTCGACCAGGGCGGCCAGGCGTTTGCTGAGGATGTTGGGCGCCACGCCCAGGCTCTGCTCGAACTGGTCGAACCGGGACAGGCCGTGGAAGGCGTCGCGCAGGATCATCAGGCTCCAGGTGTCGCCCACGCGCTCCAGCGTGCGGCCCACCGGGCACTGTCCGGGATCGAAGGTGCGTCGGGTCATGAGCCCAATATAGGAGGCCGGCTAGCAAATCGAAAGTTAGTAACTTGCTATTTGCAAGCGACATACCATTTCTGCTCCACGACGGACCACGGGGCCCGCCAGCAAGGACGAGAAGACGATGAGCAAGCACAACATTCCCGGCGCGGCCCTGATCACCGGCGCCTCCTCCGGCATCGGCGCGACCTATGCCGACCGCCTGGCCCGGCGCGGCCACGACCTGGTGCTGGTGGCGCGCGACACCGCCCGCCTGGAAGCCCTGGCCGCCAAGCTGAAGGCCGAGACCGGCGTCAAGATCGACATCATCACCGCCGACCTGACCCAGAAGGCCGACCTGGCCCGGGTCGAGGCCCGCCTGCGCGACGACGCGACCATCGACATCCTGATCAACAACGCCGGGGTTTCCCTGGCGGGCGCCTTCGTCGATCAGGACGTGGAGCGGGTCGAGAGCATGATCCAGCTCAACATCGTCTCAGTGACCCGCCTGGCCCACGCCGCCGCCAAGGCCTTCGCGGCCCGCGACCGCGGCGCGATCGTCAACATCTCGTCGGTCGTCGGCCTGGCCCCCGAGCTGCAGATGGCCGTCTACGGCGCAACCAAGGCCTATGTCACCTATTTCACCCAGACCCTGCGCCTGCAGCTGAGCCCGAAGATCCATCTCCAGGCCGTGCTGCCGGGCGCGACCCGCACCGAGATCTGGGACCGTTCCGGCAGCGGCGGCGCCGAGGCGCTCGACCCCGGCATGCTGATGGAGGTCGACGACCTGGTCGACGCGGCCATCGCCGGCTTCGACCAGGGCGAACTGGTCACCATCCCGTCCCTGCCCGACCCGGCCGACTTCACCGCCTATGACGCAGCGCGGGCCAAGCTGCTGCCGAACATCTCGCGCAACCGCCCGGCCGAGCGCTACAAGGTGGGCGAGCCCGCCTAGAGCATTTTCGAGCGAAGTGGGTACCGGTTCGCGTGAAGAAAATGCGCGAAAACAAAGGACCTAGAGCGCCCGGCCTGGTGCAACCAGGTCGGGCGCTCTAGCCGAGAACGCGCATCGACGGGTTTGTCACGATACCGGCGCGCGGCGACACTATCTATCCGTTGAAGGGCAAGCGCCGAGGGGAACCCGCACCCCGCCTCGGCCGCTTGCCCGTCAGCCCGAGGAGACCGCCATGACCGCCATCGCCAACCTTGACGAATTCATCCTGGAAGAGACCGACGACGGGATCTTCCTCACCGTCACCGGTGACGACGAGAAGACGCTGAAGCTGCGGGTCACGCTGGATGACCTGGAGGAGATCGTCGAGGTGATCGACGAGGTGTTCGGACTGGAGGAGGACGAGGGCGAGGAGGCGGAGGAGAGCGCGGGCTAAACGTCCGCCTCGCGTCCACGGCAACGCGCGCCGGCGCCAAATGCAACTTGAATGCGCCCAGCCCCTGCCCATACGGTGAAGCCGTAGAGTAGGGGGCGACTGATCCGTGCGTGTTTCCAGACTTGTAGCGCGCCTGGGCGCGAAGGCGGGCCTGACCCTGGGCGTCCTCATGGCCGTCCTGGCGTTTCCCGCGGCGGCGCAGACGTCGTGGCAGAGGGCCGAGACGCCGCGCTTCACCATCTACAGCAGCAGCGACGAGAAGACGCTGCGCGAATACGCCGAGCGCATCGAGCTGCTCGACGCCGTCTTCTGGGAGGTCTACGGGCTGCAACGCCCCGCGCCGCCCGCCCGCAAGCTGCCGATCTACCTGGTCGGCGAGCCAAAGCAGCTGCGCCTGGTCTCACCCGGCCTGGCCGACAACGTGGTCGGCTTCTACTCGGCCGATCACTACGACATCTTCGCCATGGGGCTGTCGGACTCGGGCAACGACTACGTTCTGCTGCACGAATATATCCACCACCTGATGCTGCAGAACTTCCCGTTCGGCTATCCGGCATGGTTCGTCGAGGGCTATGCCGAGTACTTCATGAACTCGACGGTCAACGCGTCGTCGATCCAGGTGGGCCTGGTCACGGGCCGCCTGGGCAACCTTGTCGGCGACACCTGGCTTCCGATGGACGACGTGCTGTCCAAGCGGGTGAACGACATCCCGCAGGGCGCGCGCGGCGCCTTCTACGCCCAGTCGTGGCTGCTGACCCACTACATGATCAGCGACCCGCAACGCGCCGAACAGCTGAAGACCTATCTGACGGCGCTCGGCCAGGGCAAGGAGTCGGTCGACGCCATGCAGCAGGCGACCGGCCTGACCCCGGACGCCTGGAAGAAGCGGCTGCGGACCTATCTCAGCGGTCAGTTGCGCTACACCCAGCTCAAGCGCGCCGACTTCCCCAAGGCCAGCGTCGAGATCGTCAAGCTGCCACCGTCGGCGGACGACCTGCTGCTTGACGACCTGCACGTGAAGACGGGGGTGTCGCCGCAGTTCAAGGCGCCGCTGCTGGCCAAGATCCGGACCAAGAGCGCCCGCTACCCCGACGACGCGTTCGCGCAGATGGCGCTGGCGCGGGCCGAGGTGGCGCTGGGCGATCCCTTGATCGGCGCCGTGATCCTCAAGCGCCGCCTCGCCGCCAATCCCAAGGACGTCGAGGCCATGGCCCTGGAAGCCGACCGCCTGATGGCCCAGGGCGACGCCGCGCCCGCCCAGCGCCAGGCGCTGTACAATCAGGCGGGCGCCCTGCTGTCGACGGCCTACAAGCTTGATCCGGCGCGCTACCAGACCTTGCTCGACTTCGCGCGGAGCAAGTCAGGCGAGGCCAACTATCCGTCCGACAACACCCTACAGGCGCTGCTGATGGCCCTCAAGCTGGCGCCCCAGGTCGGCGAAATCCGCCTGCAGGCCGCCGACGGCCTGATGACCCGCGGTCGGAGCAAGGAGGCGGCCCAGGTCCTCATGCCGCTGGCCAACAGCCCGCACGGCGGCGCGGCGGCCAAGCAGGCGCAGGACATGCTGGTCAAGATCGCCGCCGCCAGCGGCGCCTCGGCGAAACCCTGACTACCGCCCCGCCCCCTTGCCGATCCCGTCCAGGTCGTCGTCCAGCGCCCGGGTCGCCGACACCACCGTGGCCACCGCCCGCTTGAAGAAGTCCTGCGGCATGGTGTCGAAGTCGTCGGTGGGCTGGTGGTATTCGGGGTGGTCCTCGACGCCGAAATAGACCCAAGGCACGCCGGCGGCGGCGAACGGGCCCTGGTCGGACTGCATCGTCCAATTGTTCTGCTGGCCGTCGGCGTCGGTGTCGTGGCCCAGCTTCAGGGTCACCAGGGCCGTCTTCGCCACGCCGTCCAGCACCGGCCTGAGATAGGGCTGCGGCCCCGCTCCGCTGACATAGAGTTCGCCCTTGGCGTTCTTGCTGATCATGTCGAAATTGACCGCCAGGCCGATCCTGGCCAGCGGAACGGGCGGGTCGGCGACGAAGGCCTTGGCGCCCCGCAACCCGCTCTCCTCGCCGTCGAAGGCGACGATCAGCACCGTGTGGCGGGGCGGGGCGGCCTTGAACGCCTCGGCCACCGCCAGCAGGCCCGCCACGCCCGAGGCGTTGTCGTCGGCCCCGTTATAGGTCTTGCCGTTCTTGACCCCCAGGTGGTCGTAGTGGGCGCAGACCACCAGCACCTTGTCGGAACTCGACGTGCCCTCGATGCGGGCCACCAGGTTGACGCCCTGGACCTGGGTCCCGTCCTTCCTGGCGAAGGTGAACGGCCGGTCGAACGTCGGGCCCTGCGGCTTCAGGCCGATCTGGATGAAGCGCTCCCGGATGTAGGCCCGCGCCTTGGCCCCGCCCGGGGTGGCGATGCCCCGCCCTTCCATGTCGTCGGCCGACAGCAGGCGGACGTCATCGACGGCGTGGACGCCGGGCGCGACGCCCTTCGTCGAGGCCGGGGCGGCGCAGGCCGCCGTCGAGCCAAGAAGGAGGATGGCGATGGGAACGAGAATCGAGCGCACGGGGACCTTTCACGAAAACACGGAGCGTTTTGTGCCGCGCCCCACGGTCGCCGGCAAGCGGAGCCGCCCCGCGAACCGTTTGGCGCGTATGCCCGTTCTTAAGGTTTACGCGGCATACCCAATGTCGAGAGATTCGGAGTCTTCCGCCGTGCCCATGTCCCCCGCCGACCTCGAAGCCCGCCTGCACGAGGCGTTTCCCGACGCCGAGATCGTGCTGACCGACCTGGCCGGCGACGGCGACCACTACAAGGCGCGCATCGTCTCGCCGGCCTTCCGGGGCCTGAGCCGGGTCAAGCAGCACCAGATGGTCAACCGGGCCCTGGCCGACGTGCTGGGCGGCACGCTGCACGCCCTGGCCCTCGAAACCGTCGCCCCCTCGGAATAGGCCCAATGCGCTATCGCCCCTTCGGCAACGCGGGCGTGGCGGTCTCGGCGATCTCGCTGAGGCTCGAGGACCAGCCGCGCCTGAAGGCGGGCGATTGGCGCAAGCTGGTCTATGCGGCGCTGGAAAACGGTATCAACAGCTTCGAATTCGACGGTGTGTCGCCGGCCCTGATGGAGGGCGCGGCCGAGGCCCTGGCCACCGTCGAGCGGCGGCTGCTGTTCATCGGCTGGCGGCTGCGCGCCCAGGGCGACCGCGCGCTGCGGGCCCAGGTCGTGCACGACATGATCGACCAGGCCCTGGACCGCACGGGCCTGGGCCATCTGGACATCGCCACCCTGGACGACCCCGACGGCGCCGACTTTCCGTCCGAGACCCTGGAACAGCTGACCGCCCTGCGCGGCGCGCGGCTGATCCGCCTGCTGGGCGTGTCCGGCGGGGGCGACAAGTTCGACGCCTATGCGGCCTCGGGTCTGTTCGACGCCATGGCCACGCCGTTCAACCTGGCGTCCGGCTGGATCGAGCGCAACCGGGTGCGCGCCGCCATGGGCCGCGAGATGGCGGTGGTCGGCCTGGATTTCTGGCCGCGGGCCCTGCGCGAGGAACGCCGCGGCTTCCTGCCCAGGCCGTCGCTGTGGCGTCGCCGCGCCGATCCGTTGGCCGATATCGGCGGCTACGACTTCCTGCACGACACCCACGGCTGGACCGCCCAGCAGATCTGCCTGGCCTACGCCCTGACCGAGCCGTCGCTGGCCACCGTGCAGATCACCGCCGAAACGCCCGCCGAACTGGAAGCCCTGGCCGCCATCGCCGAGCGCGACCTGCCGACCGGCTGCTCGGCCCAGATCGAAATGGCCCGCTTTTCGGCGCAGGAAGCCGAACGGAACAGGCGCCGGGCGTAGGCTCTCAAGTCGGCCGCTCCGACACCCCCTCACCGTTGTCATCCCGGAAAGCGCGTAGCGCTTGTCCGGGACCCAGGGGCGGCTGCACCGCGTCGGCCCAGTCACCTGGGTCCCGGACAGCCTCTACGAGGCTTCCGGGATGACAACGGTAAGGAGATGATCCCCCCATCCTCCCGCGTCCGCCGCACTTGACCCGGACCCCCATGGCGCCTAGCTGAGAGGCTACGCCAAGGATTTTCCCATGACCGCCCCCACCACCACCGACGTCGGCTCCTCCCCCGCGCTCGACTTCATCGCCAAGACCGTGGCCGACAACGCCGTGGTCCTGTTCATGAAGGGCGTGCCGGACCAGCCGCGTTGCGGCTTCTCGTCGATCAGCGTGCAGATCCTCGACCACCTGGGCGTCGAGTTCGTCGGCGTCGACGTGCTGCAGGACGACGAACTGCGCCAGGGCATCAAGACCTTCACCGACTGGCCGACCATTCCCCAGCTCTATGTGAAGGGCGAATTCATCGGCGGCAGCGACATCATCCGCGAGATGTTCCAGTCGGGCGAACTGAAGACCCTGCTGGCGGAGCAAGGCCTGATCGCGGCTTGAGCCGAGTCTTCCTTCCCGCTGCCGACGCGTTCCACCTGACCTTCGTCCCAACGGCGGCCGACATCGACGCCAACGGCCACGTCAACAACGTGGTCTATCTGGCCTGGGCCCAGGACCTGGCCATCGCCCATTGGGATGCCTGGGCTTCGCCCGAAGAGCGGGCCGGGTGGAGCTGGGTGGCCCGTCGCCACGAGATCGACTACCGCCGCGAACTGCTGCCGGGCGAGGTCGCCGTCGGCTACACCTGGGTGGGCCAGCTGAAGGGCCCGCGCTTCGAACGCTATGTCCGCATCGACGGCCCCGACGGCGAGATGTGCGCCCAGAGCCGCACCGACTGGGTGCTGATCGACGTCGCCGCCAAGCGCCCGGCCCGAGTGCCGGGGTGGATGATCGAACGGTTCACGCCGAAGGGTTGAACCGCTCGCCCCTAGCCCGCCGGCATCCTGTCGAATTTCGGGACGGCCGGATCCAGGTGATCCCAGGCATGGCCGCGCACGGCGTAGGTCACCGCCTGCGGCGTGTAGCGGCTGGGATCGTCCAGGCTGGCGGCATGCACCGTGAACAGCTCCGGCATGGCCGCGAACGTCAGATAGACCGGCGACCCGCAGGTGGGGCAGAAGGCGCGCGTCTTCACCGAGCCGCTGTCGCCGACGATGTCCCAATGCGTCGCCTCGCCTTCGAGCTTCACGCTCTCGCGGCTGGGAAAGCTCAGATAGGACCCGTGCCCCGTGCCGCTCTTGTGCTGGCAGTCGCGGCACTGGCAGTCGTTCATGAACATCGGTTCGGCGGAGATTTCGTAACGGATCGCGCCGCAGGCGCATCCGCCGGTAAAGGCCTCGCTCATGTCTTCTCTCTCGCGATAGGGGGTTGTGGCGCGTATCGACGTCTTCGATGCGCCTGGAGCACGATGATTTTGAACTGAACCTCCCACTCCCATTCCGTCTCCCCGGCGAAGGCCGGGGCCCAGATCCTAGGGCGGAGTATTCGGATCATGGTCCGATGCGACGGCTGAACCTGGGCCCCGGCCTTCGCCGAGGAGACGGGTCTAGATAGCGATTCCAGTGTGAATCATCATGCTCTACTGCAACTTGCTCGGGGCGACCTGTTCCGCGGCGATGGCGCCGATGCTCGGGACCACCTTCTTCCAGCCGTCGCCCATGGTCTTGAAGGCCGCGCCGTTTCGCGGAAGCACGAAGCCGGAGTGGACCAGGCGAAGGCGCGTGCCGTTCTCGACCCTGGAGAGGATCCAGGTGACGACCGTGTCGAGGCGCGAGCCGTAGCCGACATTGCCCTCGTCTCCGCCCTTCCAGGCATAGCTCAGACGTTCGTTCGGCGCCGCTTCCAGCACCCGGCAATGAATGACGCCGTCCCAGGCGCCGGCCGGGGTGGTCTGGAAGGTGAAGGCCTTGCCCTCGATGGGTTCGAACCCCGTCGGCGTCATCAGCCAGCGGCCGATCAGCTCGCCGGTGGTCAGCGCCTTCCAGATCGCCTCCGGTGAATGAGGGAAGACCTCGTCGACCGCGATGTCTTGCGTGTCGGATTTCAAGGCGGCGTCGGTCATGGGTCGATCTCCTTCAAGAGAGTTCTGAGGTCGGCGAACCGCTCGCGCCAGAAGACGCCGTAGTGGCTCATCCAGTCGACCAGCGGCGAGAGGCCCTCGGGCTGGGCGCGGTAATAGACGTTGCGGCCCTCGGGGCGCTCGGCGACCAGGCCGGCCTGCTTCAAGGACTTGAGGTGCTGGGAGATGGCGCCCTGGGTCACGCCGCTGCCCCGCGTCAGCTCGACCACGGTGATCTCGTCGGACATGACGACCCGCTCGAACACGGCGCGCCGCGTGGGATCGGCCAGGGTGCGCATGACGGCGGTGATGGTGGCGGCTTCGTTCATGGCCTATCAATTAGCACATGCTAATAGATTAGCAACGGCTAATTCGTTTCGAGCCGCGAACGCCGACACGAACGGCCTGCCGGTTCAGGCTCTAGGGATTGGCGGCCAGCGGATTGAGCACCGCCAGCCTGCCCCGCTCCGCCACGCCCAGTTCCTGATAGGTGAAGGTCAACGCCGCCTCGCCCGGCGTCGTCGCGTGGCAGGTCTCCAGCCGCTTGCGCGCGAAGGCGATCGTCGGCGGGACGCCCGTCCGATCGACATAGAAAGCGAAGTCCTCCTTGCGGACGCAGCCGCTCGAGGCCACGCGGATCGTCAGGCCCGTGGGTCCGGCGGTGACCGACCTCAGGGTCTCCAGCCCGGCCGCCTCTCCGCCCGGGCCCGCGACCAGCGACACCCCGCCCCGCCCCGCGCAGCCGCCCAGGGCCAGCGCCAGCCCGGTCGCCAGCAGTCCGCGTCGATCGAGGGTCATGTGGGCCTTGGCAAGGAGCGAAACTCGACCCTAGTTTGCGCAAGGCTTGGCCATGCGCAACCGACGAGGACCTGAGGGCTCCGTAAATTCGCTTCGATCGCCGCGACGGCGCTGGCCCTGGCCGCCGCCTCGCCCGGCCTCGCGAAGCCGAGTGGGGTCATCCCAAAAACGGCTGTCATCCCGGACAAGGCCCGAAGGGCCGCCGATCCGGGACCGCCGGAAGCGCGGCGCTCACGCGCCGGTCCCGGATCGGCGCGCTGCGCGCTTGTCCGGGATGACAGCGAGAGGGAGGTGATTGGAGCGGATCAGCCCTTGGCCAAACCCGCGCGCAGCCGGCCGGCCACGTCACCCAGGGTGATCCGCGACAGCGCGCCCTCGACCTCGAGCGAGACGTCCGGGCTCGCCACCCGGGCCAGGCCGGCGGTGAAGTCGGTGATGGCGGTGATGTGCTGGGCCAGCAGGTCGACCATGTGCAGTTCCTGCATCACCTTCATCCGCGCCTCGGGCGGGACGGCTTCCAGGATCTGGCCCAGGGCGCTGTCGAGGTGGCCGCACGACACGGCGGCGATCGACATCTCGGCCGACAGGGCCTCGAACACGGCGACCAGGCTGGCGGCCTCAGGTTTAAGTTGCGGTATCATCACGGCTTTCCCCCAAGCGTTTCAAACAGATAACGTCGGGGGCCTTTTCGTAGGGTTAAGATCGCCGGCCTAGCTCCACGGCCCTGGCCGGCGCCCGCCGCCCGTCGGCACGGCCGTGCCCGCCGCCGACCGCGTTCCCTGTGTCACGCCCAGTCGCAGCAGGGCCGCGATGCGGTTGTGGGTGGCCGGGTGGGTCGAGAACAGGTTGTCGGCGCCCTTGCCCGACAGTGGGTTGATGATGAACAGGTGGGCGGTGGCCGGGTTGCGCTCGGCCTCGTGGTTGACCGCGCCGCCCCGGGCATGGGCCTCGATCTTCTCCAGCGCCCGGGCCAGGGCGCGGCCGTCGCCGGCGATGTCGGCCCCGATCCGGTCGGCTTCGTACTCGCGCGAGCGGCTGATGGCCATCTGCACCAGCATGGCGGCGATCGGCGCGAGAATGGCCAGGGCGATTGTCCCGACCAGCCCGCCCGGCCGGTCCTCGTCGTCGCGCGAACCGCCGAAGAAGAAGGCGAAATTGGCCAGGGCCGAGATCGCGCCAGCGATCGTCGCCGTCACGGTCATGGTCAGGGTGTCGCGGTTCTTCACGTGGGCCAGTTCGTGGGCCATGACGCCGCGAATCTCGTCGCGGTCGAGCAGGCCCAGCAGGCCGGTGCTGGCGGCCACGGCGGCGTGGTCGGGGTCGCGGCCGGTGGCGAAGGCGTTGGGCTGGTCGCTGTCGATGACGGTGATGCGCGGACGCGGCAGGCCGGCGCGAATGGCCAGCGCCTCGACGTCCTGGACATAGGCGCGCACCCGGGGATCGGCGGCGTTGGCGTCGACCTCGACCGCGCCGTACATCCGCAGCACGATCTTGTCGGCGTTCCAGTAGGAGAACAGGTTCATCCCCAGCGCCAGCACCAGGGCGACCAGCATGCCGGTCGGGCCGCCGATCATGTAGCCGACCCCGACGAACAGCGCCGTCAGGCCGGCCAACAGGATGAAGGTCTTGAGGTGGTTCATGGTCCTATCGTCGGATCAGTCGAAGATGTCGAACAGGTCGAAGCGCTTCTTCTTGCCGTACTGGCCTCGGTGGCGGTCGTCGTCGTAACGGTCGTGCGAGCGTTCGGGGCTGGGGCGCTCGTCCTTGCGCTCCCGGGCCCGCTCGTAGTCGGGCAAACGCGGCGACTGGGCCTGGGGTTCGCCCCGCTCCATCGACATCAGCTTTTCCAGCTCGCCGCGGTCCAGCCACACGCCCCGGCATTGGGGGCACATGTCGAACTCCACGGTCGCGCGCTGCACGGCCTGCATGGAAGCATCGCAATTGGGGCACATCAGAAGCGGCATGGGCGGTCCCTGTCCAGTTGATGGACGGGTGTTCCCGAAGCTGAAGCCGGCGCGGAGGGGGGAGGGACAGCCGGACCCAGACATCGAGAACACCCGATGCGGTCCGACATCACGAGTGCTTGCAACACTCGCCAGAGGGGCCCGGCCCGCTCAATGAAATTAGGAAGCCGTCGTGGCGGTTTCAAGGCCCAAGTCCTCCCCCTGTGGGGGAGGCGATCACGAAGCGATCGGTGGGGGGAACTTGCCGAGGAGGGTCACTCCCCCCTCCGGCCCATTCGGGCCGCCTCCCCCACAGGGGGAGGACCTGAATACGAAAAAGGCCCCGGGTTTCCCCGGGGCCTTTCCGATCGTCTCGAGAAAACGCGTCTTACGAAGCGTAGAATTCGACGACGAGGTTCGGTTCCATCTTCACCGGGTACGGCACTTCCGACAGTTCCGGCACGCGGATGAAGTTCGCCGACAGGCCCTTGGCGTCGACGGTGATGTATTCGCAGAAATCACGCTCGGCCGAAGCGACGGCTTCCAGCACCAGCGCCATGTTGCGCGACTTTTCGCGGACGGCGACGACGTCGCCGATCTTGCAGCGGTAGCTGGCGATGTTGACGCGCTTGCCGTTCACGGTGACGTGGCCGTGGTTCACGAACTGGCGGGCGGCGAACACGGTCGGCACGAACTTGGCGCGGTAGACGATGGCGTCCAGGCGCGATTCCAGCAGGCCGACCAGGTTTTCAGCCGTGTTGCCCTTGCGGCGCGCGGCTTCTTCATAGGTGCGGCTGAACTGCTTTTCGGTCAGGTTACCGTAGTAACCCTTCAGCTTTTGCTTGGCGCGCAGCTGCAGGCCGAAGTCCGAGACTTTCTGCTTGCGGCGTTGGCCGTGCTGGCCGGGGCCGTAGGACCGCTGGTTGACCGGCGACTTCGGCCGACCCCAGAGGTTCTCGCCCATACGGCGATCGATCTTGTACTTGGCGCTATGGCGCTTGGACATAAGTCACTCTTTTAGCTCGATCCGGGCCGGCTCCCCCTGGGGGGTGCGATCTCAACGGCGGCGTCGCATCATTCCGTCATGTGGTTTTCCCACCGTCCGGCAAGCCGGCGGCGTGAAGGCGCGGTTTATGACGGAGGGGCGACGGGGAGTCAACGGCTGGCGGGTCGGCCAACCCATTTCACCCGTCCTGACGCGCGGCGTGGCGGATTCGCAGAATGGTGACGATGTCGGCCCCCGCCTGGTAGCGCAGAATATAGGGTGGGATAGTCGTCAATTCTCGAAGGCCGGCGCCCGCCATTCGCCCTCGATCAGGATGCTCGGCCAAGCTGTCGCCGGCCCGCTTGAGTCTTACCGCCATGCGTTGGGCCGCGAGCGGACTGAATTGACCGATATAGGTCCTGATGGTCGCCAAGTCGGATAAGGCGCGTCGCGTCCAGACTACTTGAACCACGACGCCGGCGCCGCCTGCTCGTCAGGAGTTCCCCAGGTGTCGAGCCAAGCTGAAACCTCCGCGTGGGACACCACGCGCCCAGCAGCCATGTCCGCAAGGCTCTCGGCGTCGGCAGCTGCCTCGGAGGCCGCGTCGATCTCATCGAAGATGGACGGTTCAGGCGTCATAACAAGAACATATCATGACCAAGGACAGAGAACAAAGGGGATGGCTGGAATGCTGCGTATGACAATTCAACTTCACTGTTTACAAACGTCTTACACGCAGCCAAGCTCTAGCCATGGTAGTGTTGAACACGCCCTTGAGCGTCAGGCTCTCCGAGGATGACTCCGCCTTCCTGGCTCAACTAGAGCTGGAAGGGGCGGTGACGTCCAGCGACAAGGTGCGCGGGCTGATCCGCCTAGCGCGGCTGCGTCATCAGCGACCAGAAACCTTCGCCGGCGCCCTGGCGGCCAGCCACGAGACCCTGGGCCCGGCCCTGCGCACGGTGCGCGAAGCCGAACAGACGACCGATCGACGCTCCGGCGTGGTGATCGGCCTGCTGACGGCGGTCGAGGAATTCCTGGCCCTCAGCCTGTCGACGCCCGCCGAGATGGCTGCCGCCGACGAGGGCGCGATGCTGCGCCACGAGGCCCGGCTGGTCGATTGCGCGGCCCGGATGACCGAACAGATGCTGCGCTGGGCCGTGACGCCCAGCGCCCCAGCCTACGATCCCGGCGTCGTCGCCCGGCGATTGCAGGCCCTGAACGACCTGATGACCCTGATCACCTCGGCGACGTCGCCGATCGCTTCGAAATGAGGAAACTCATGGCCGACACCCTGGGCGCCCGCGTGGGCCGTATCGTCGCCGGCGGGGCCCACGCCATCGTCGACGCCATCGAAGGCGTGCTGCCCGACGCCCTGGGCCAGCAAGCCCTGCGCGAGGTCGACCAGGCCGTCGACGAGGTTCGCGCCGAGCTGGGCAAGACCATCGCCGCCCGCCACCTGGCGTCCAAGCGCCTGACCGAGCAGAGCAGCCGCCACGACGAGCTGGCCGCCCAGATCGACCTGGCCCTGAGCCAGGGCCGCGAAGACCTGATCCGCGCCGCCCTGGAGCACCAGCTGGACATCGAGGCCCAGGTCCCGGTGCTGGAAGTCGCCGTCGCCCACGCCGCCGAGCGCCAGGCCGAGCTGGAGGGCTATCTCTCGGCCTTGCAGGCCACCCGCCGCGAGATGAGCGAGGACCTGCAAAGCCTGAACGCCACCCGCGCCGCACCACCGCCGCGCGAGGCCGCCGACCTGGACCGCGGCGCCAAGCTGTCGGAGCTGGACAAGCTGGCCCGACGCCACCGCGTGGAGGAGCGGCTGGCCGCCCTGCTCGCCCGCGTCGGCCAGCCGGGCTGATCGCGGATGCTGGCCTTCATCACCTCGGGCGACAACGTCCCGTTCTTCGCCGCCCTGCTGCTGATGCTGCTGATCGGCGCGGTCGAGGCCGTCGGCCTGGGCGGCGGCGCGGTGCTCGGCGACGGGATCGACGCGGACGCCGATCTCGACGGCCAAGCCTCGCTGCTCAACTGGCTCAACGTCGGCAAGCTGCCGTTGCTGATGCTGATCGTCGTCTTCCTGTTCAGCTTCGGCCTGGTCGGCCTGATCCTGCAGCAGTTGATCGCCGGGATCTTCGGCCGGCCGGGGCCCTGGTGGCTGTCCGTGCCGCTGGCCGTGGCCACCGCCCTGCCCTTCACGCGGCTGTTCGGCCGGGTCGTCGCCAAGATCCTGCCCACCGACGAGACTACCGCCGTGTCGCGCGAGACCCTGGTCGGTCGCCTCGCGGTCATCGTCACCGGCAAGGCCGAGGTCGGCAGCGCCGCCCAGGCCCGGGTCCGCGACGCCCACGGCCAGACCCACTACGTGATGATCGAGCCCGACGACGTGGGCGAGGTCTTCGATGAAGGCTCCAGCGTGATCATCGTCCGCCACGCCGGGGCCCGGTTCTTCGCCATCCACAACGTCAGCGCATCCCTGCGCGACCTGTAAATCCTTTCCAGTACGGGGGTACCATGAACATGCCTGCTCTGATCGAGATCGCCATCATCGCCGGCAGCGGCCTCGCCGCCCTGCTGATCCTGGGCCTGATCTTCGCCCGCCTCTACAAGCGCGCCTCCAAGGAGACCTCCTTCGTCCGCACCGGCTTTGGCGGCGAAAAGGTGGTGATGAATGGCGGGGCCCTGATCCTGCCGGTGCTGCACGAGACCATTCCGGTCAACATGAACACCCTGCGCCTGGCCGTGGAGCGCAAGAACGAGCAGGCCCTGATCACCAAGGACCGCATGCGGGTCGACGTGCTGGCCGAGTTCTATGTGCGGGTCCAGCCCAGCGCCGACGCCATCGCCTCGGCCGCCCAGACCCTGGGCATGCGCACCATGCATCCCGAGCAGCTGAAGGACCTGGTCGAGGGCAAGTTCGTCGACGCCCTGCGCTCGGTGGCCGCCGAGCTGACCATGACCGAGCTGCACGAACAGCGCACCCACTTCGTCCAGAAGGTGCAGCAGGTCTCCAGCGAGGACCTGCTGAAGAACGGGCTGGAGCTGGAAACCGTGTCGCTGACTGGTCTGGACCAGACCGCCATGGAATATTTCAACCCGTCGAACGCCTTCGACGCCGAGGGCCTGACCCGGCTGACCGAGGAGATCGAACTGCGCAAGAAGCTGCGCAACGACATCGAGCAGGACACCCAGGTGCAGATCCGCACCAAGAACCTCGAGGCCCAGCGCCGCACCCTGGAGATCAGCCGCGACGAGGAATACGCCAAGCTGGAGCAGGAGCGCGAGCTGGCCATCCGCCGCGCCGGCCAGGCCGCCGAGGTCTCGCAGCAGGAAGCCGAGAAGTCGCGCGAGGCCGAGGGCGCCAAGATCACCGCCCAGCAGCAGATCGAGACCGCCAAGATCGAAGCCGACCGGGCCGTCGCCCAGCAGCGCATCGCCATGGAGCAGGAGCTGAGCGAGCGCGAGATCGCCAAGGAACGCGCCGTCGACACCCAGAACATCGAGAAGGCCAAGGCCATCGAGCTGTCCGAACAGGATCGCGCCATCGCCGTGGCCGAGAAGTCGCGCGCGCAATCTGAAGCTCAAGCGGAAGCGGACAAGGCCCTGGCCCTGGCCGTGGCCGCCGAGGAGCAGGTCAAGACCGTCCGCGAACGCGAGGGCGCCGAGCGCCAGAAGATCATCGAGTTGATCGAGGCCACCAAGGAGGCCGAGCGCGAGGCGATCGGCGTCAAGGTCGCCGCCGAGGCCCAGAAGACCGCCGCCGCCGACCAGGCCGAGGCCCTGCGCGAGGAAGCCAAGGGCGCGGCCGACAAGACCCGCATCGAGGCCGAGGCCGCCGGTGAGGCCGTCCGCGTCGCCGCCGAGGCCGCCCGCGTGCGCTACGCCGTCGACGCCGCCGGCCAGAGGGCCCTGAACGAGGCGGCCAACCTGCTGTCGGCCGACCAGGTCGCCATGGCCATCCGCATCAAGCTGATCGAGAACCTCGACCGGATCATCGCCGAGTCGGTCAAGCCGCTGCAGGCCATCGACTCCATCCGCATCGTGCAGATGGAAGGCATGAACGGCGGCGCGGCCAACGACGGCGGTGGCTCCCCGAACGGCGGCGGCAACCTGGCCGACCAGGTGGTCAGCGGCGCCCTGCGCTATCGCGCCCAGGCCCCGCTGCTCGACCAGCTGATGGCCGAGGTCGGCCTGTCGGGCGGCGACATCAACGGCCTGACCGCCGTTCTGCGCGAGCCGGTGGCGACGACGGGCGAGACGGTGGTCGAAACCCTCCCCGCGCCGCGGCCGGCCCGCAAGGCCAAGAGCGTCGCCGCCGTGGTCGAACCGATCGAGATCGTCGCCGACGAGGACGCGGCGGAGGACGAGGAGGCGTAAGCCACCGCGTCAGCCCCGCAACGCGAACGCCCCCGTCACCTGCGTGGCGGGGGCGTTTTCGTGTGCGGCTATTGAAGGTCGAGCGTTCTTACAGGCGGGTTCTTTCGACGCTCGATCCGTCGGCGCCATTCGATCAGCCGCCACAGCGCGAAGAGCGCGACCAAGATCGAGGAAATCACCGCAGGCCCGAACCACCAGGGGGTGGCATTGCCTGGGGATCTGTCCCGCAGAACATAGAAAATCAGGAATGCACCCGCAATCGCGCAGCTCAGGCGCACCAGCCTTCCCTTGGTGCTTCCGCCGCGAGCGATCCACTCCAGCGACCTCTCGCGTCGGCTGAAGTACCAGTTATCATCGAGCAGCTTCACCGTGCATCCCTCGCCTAGCGCGCGAAGCCTAGAGCCTTTGCGCGTGCCACGCCACGTGGTCGCCGATGAACGTCGCGATGAAGAAGTAGCTGTGGTCGTAGCCTTCCTGGCGGCGGACGGTGACCTTGAGGCGGGCCTCGGCGCCGGCTTCTTCCAGCCGTTCGGGCTTCAGCTGACTGTCCAGGAAGCTGTCGGCCAGGCCCTGGTCGACCAGGATTTCGTCGAAGTCCGCACCAGCCCCGTCCTCGATCAGGGCGACGGCGTCGTGGGCCCGCCAGGTGGAACGGTCGGGGCCGAGATAGGCGCCCAACGCCTTGTCGCCCCACGGGCAGTTCGATGGCGAGACGATCGGCGAAAACGCGCTGACCGACCTGAACAACTCCGGGTTCTTCAGGGCGAGGGTCAGGGCCCCGTGGCCGCCCATCGAGTGGCCGAAAATCCCGCGCCGGGCGCCGTCCAGCGGGAAGGCGCCGTCGACGGCCTCCAGCAGATCCTTGGTGACGTAGGAATACATCTGGAAGTGCGGCGCCCACGGCTCTTGGGTGGCGTCGACATAGAAGCCGGCCCCCTGCCCCAGGTCATAGGCCGGATCGTCGGCCACGGCGTTGCCTTCCAGATCGGGGCCTCGCGGGCTGGTGTCGGGCGCGACGATGGCCAGGCCATGGGCCACCGCATGGGCGTAGACGCCCGACTTGGTGGTGAAATTGTCCTCGGTGCAGGTCAGGCCCGACAGCCAGACGAGGTAGGGGAACGGCCCCTCGCCGTCCGGCGTCCAGACGGTGAACTTCATCGGCGTGCCGGTGGCGGCGCTGTCGTGCCGGCAATAGCGCAGGGTTCCGCCCTGGGTGCGGTGGGTGGCGAGGGTTTCGACCATTTCAAGCTCCTCCCCTCCCCCTTGCGGGGAGGGGTTGGGGGTGGGGGAGCCAGCGCCGAGCCGACACCCCCTATCCGACCGCTTCGCGGCCACCTTTCCCCGCAAGGGGGAAAGGGATCAAATCAGAACGTCACCACCGTCCGGATGCTCTCGCCCCGGTGCATCAGGTCGAACGCCTCGTTGATGCGCTCCAGCGGCAGGACGTGGGTGATCATCGGGTCGATCTGGATCTTGCCGTCCATGTACCAGTCGACGATCTTCGGGGTGTCGGTGCGGCCGCGCGCGCCGCCGAAGGCCGTGCCCTTCCAGACCCGGCCGGTGACCAGCTGGAACGGCCGGGTGGCGATCTCCTTGCCGGCCTCGGCCACGCCGATGATGATGCTCTGACCCCAGCCGCGATGGCAGGCCTCCAGCGCCTGGCGCATCACCGTGGTGTTGCCGGTGCAGTCGAAGGTGTAGTCAGCGCCGCCGTCGGTCAGGGCCACCAGGTGGGCGACGATGTCGCCGTCGATGTCCTTGGGGTTGACGAAGTGGGTCATGCCGAACTTGCGGCCCCATTCTTCGCGGTCGGGATTGAGGTCGACGCCGATGATCTTGTCGGCCCCCACCAGCTTCAGCCCCTGCAGCACGTTGAGGCCGATGCCGCCCAGGCCGAACACCACGGCGTTGGCGCCCGGCTCGACCTTGGCGGTGTTGACCACCGCGCCCACCCCGGTGGTCACGCCGCAGCCGCAGTAGCAGGCCGACTTGAACGGCGCGTCCTTGCGGATCCGGGCCACCGCGATCTCGGGCAGCACCGTGTAGTTCGAGAAGGTCGAGCAGCCCATGTAGTGGTGGATGGTCTGGCCCTTGTAGGAGAAGCGGCTGGTGCCGTCCGGCATCAGCCCCTTGCCCTGGGTGGCGCGGATCGCCGTGCAGAGGTTGGTCTTGCCGCTGAGGCAGCTTTTGCACTGCCGGCATTCGGGCGTGTAGAGCGGAATCACGTGGTCGCCGACCGCCAGGCTGGTGACGCCGGGGCCGACCTCGACCACCACGCCCGCGCCCTCGTGGCCGAGGATCGAGGGGAACAGGCCCTCGCTGTCCAGACCGTCCAGGGTGTAGGCGTCGGTGTGGCAGACGCCGGTGGCCTTGATCTCGATCAGCACCTCGCCGTGGCGGGGGCCTTCCAGGTCGACCTCGACGATCTCCAGCGGCTGCTTGGCGGCGAAGGCGACGGCGGCGCGGGTCTTCATGGTCGGGTCTCCTGGTCAGCGAGTCGGGCCGGACTTTGCCTTTGAGGCGTGACGGGGTCGAGCCCCTACTGTTTCCCTCTCCCCTTGCGGGGTCGGACTTGACTGGGGACAGGCGCATGCGCCTGTCCCCGACCGACACCCTGGTTAGACCTTCTCCACCGCCTTGAACCGGAACCGGCCGTCCAACAGCTCCGGCTTCGGCAAATAGGTCCGCAGGTACAGCGCGAACGGCCCGGCCTTGGGCGCGGGCAGCCAGTTGGCCGAGCGTTCGCCACCGGGGTCGGCGCGGCCGATCCACAGGTTCAGCGAACCGTCGGCCTCGCGCTTCAGCCCGGCCGTGCGGTCGCCGATGGCGTAGCGGTTCAGCGGGTTGTCGGTGAAGAAATACTGGCCGTCGGCCGTGGCCTCGTACATCGCCAGCGACCAGAAGCCGTCGAGCGGCAGTTGGGCCGGCAGGCTCAGGCGATAGAGGCCGTCGCCGGTGAACAGCCCCGCTCCGTTGTCGCCGGCCGCCTTCATGTACATGGCCTCGGCCACCGGCAGGGCGCCCAGACCGGCCAGGGCGACGATGGCGCGGTAGATGTAGTCCTGGCCGTAGTCGCCGAGGTTGGCGCGCGGATAGGCCCAGCCCTGGACGAAGCTCTGGCGGCCCAGGGCGAACTTGGTGATCAGTTGGGCCCTGTCGGCCCCGGCCTTGGCCTGGTCGGCGTCGAACGGTCCCGCGCCCAGGAAGGCGGAGGTCCGACGCAAGATCCGCAGGTCGCTGGCCGGCGCGGGCTCGGCCGCCAGCAGTTGGCGAGCGGCAGCGAAATAGGCGGCCGGATCGGCGTCGCGCGCGGCGTAGGCCGGCGGCGCGGCGGCCTTGGGAGCGGTCAGGACGAAACCGTCCTGGACCTTGTGCGCCGCCGGCAGGTCGGCCGCGTCGGCGACCAGGGTGCGGATCAGCAGCCAGGCGTGCGGGGTGGCGATACGCACCGGGTTGGGACCGCGCGCGGCCTGGCCCGGTCCGACCAGGGTGAAGGTCCCGCCCTCGCCGCCCACGGTGCGCAGGCCCAGCACGGCGTTGTTGTTGGTGAACATGTCCATCACCGCCGCCGACCAGTAGCGCGCCCCGGTGGCCGGCACGGTCAGGGTCGCGGGCCCTTGGCTCAGATCGAGGAAGGCGATGGAATAGAGGGTGTCGTTGTTGGGCGTGGTCACCGCCCGGAACGTGTGGTCGGACAGCACCCGCCCGTGGTTGAGCCTGTTGATCGCCGCGCCCGGCGTCTTGAGCACCCGGGCCCGGGTGGTGGCCATCTCGATCAGCGGCAGGGCGTAGAACCAGGCGTCGCGGGCCGCGTCGGGGTCCGCCCCAGCGGCCAAGGCCGGTGTCCCCACCAGGCCCAGCGCGCCGGCGGTCAGCATCAGTTGTCGACGGTTCATGCCGTTTCCCCCAACGTTTGTTTGACAGGAGAAGACGACGGATGGGGACGGGCCGCAAGGGGCGGCGACGCCGTGCGTCCTTCGAGGCTCGGCTACGCCTCGCGCCTCAGGATGAGGAATTCAGCAACAAAGCTCCTCTTCCTGAGACGCCCGCATAGCGGGCCTCGAAGGACGCAGAGCCTCTCGGCCTAACCTTCCACTTCCGGCTTGCCAGCCTTCGCCGCCTTCTGCGCCGCCAGCTTGGCCAGCACCCTGCCCCGGCCCCGGGACAGCGCGGTGACCACGCCGCGGAAGGTGCGCACCTCCTGCTCGGTCAGCCTGGCCCGGGCCAACGGGGCGCGCAGGTTGCGGACCATCGACGGTTTCTTCTCGGGCGGATGGTAGAAGCCGGCGGCCTCCAGTTCGTCCTCCAGCTGGCCGTACAGGCCGATCAGACTGGACTGGTCGGCCGGCGGCTCGACGTTCTGCTCGAACTTCACCCAGGGGCGGTCGTCGACCGTCATCTTCCATTCGTAGGCGTTGATCGACACGGCCTGGGCCAGGTTCAGCGAGCGAAAGCGCTCGTCGATCGGGATGGAGATGATCGCCTGGCACAGGGCGATGTCGTCGGTCTCCAGCCCGGCCCGCTCGCCGCCGAACAGCAAGCCGACCGCGAAGCCCTGGGCCACCTCGTCCGACAGCTGGGCGGCGGCCTCGCGCGGGGTGACCACCGGCAGGCGGGTCTCGCGCGGGCGAGCCGTGGTGGCGAACACCAGCTTCAGGTCGGCGATCGCCGCTTCCAGCGTGTCGAACACCTTGGCGTTGTCGAGCGGCCAGTTGGCGCCCGAGGCGCTGGGCCAGGCGCGCTCCTGCGGCCAGCCGTCGCGCGGCTTGACCAGGCGCAGATCCTCGAGGCCGAAATTGGCCATCACCCGGGCGACCGCGCCGATGTTTTCGGCCAGTTGCGGCTGGTTGAGGATCACGCAGGGCGGGGGAAAGTTCGAGCTCATCGCTCCCTTTGCCGCCGGTAGGCCGCGCGGTGCAAGCCCCACAATGCCACGTCGCGCGTTTAGCCACGGTCCAGCTCGTTCCTCAGAGACCGCCCGCATGTCGTTCCGAGCCGCCGCCATCGCCCTGGCCCTGCTGCTCGCCGGTTGCGGCGAACCGCCGATGCTGGGCCAGGAGGACCCGCTGCTCGACCGCGAGAAACTGACCGTCCAGTTGCAGCAGGTCGCCGACCGCGCGGTCCCGGGAACCCTGGGCGTGGCGATCGAGGACCTGAGCACCAGCCAGATCATCTCGTTCAACGGCGAGCGGCGCTTTCCCTTGCAGGGCGCGTCCAAGGCGCCCCTCGGGGCGGCGGTGCTGGCCGAGGTCGACGCCAGGCGGCTGAAGCTGGACCAAGTGCTGACCATCGAGGACGTCGACCTGTCGCCGCCCCACAGCCCGATCGCCGACGTCTGGCCGGGCCGCAAGGACTACACCGTCGCCGAATTGCTCGAGCGGGCGGTCGGCGATGGCGACAACACCGCCGCCGACGTGCTGATGGAGGCGGTCGGCGGCCCGGGGGCGGTGACGGCCTGGCTGCAGGGCCGCAAGGTCAAACCTGTCGACATCGACCGCTACGAGCGCCAGCTGCAGCCGGAAATGTTCGGCCTGGCCTCGTTCCGCGCCGGCTGGAAGGGCGAGGCCGCCTATCGCGCCGCCCTGGAGGCCGTTCCCGCCGAGACCCGGCGCCGCGCCACCCTGGCCTATCTGGCCGATCCGAAGGACACCGCCACGCCGCTTGGCGCGGTGCGGTTCCTGGAGGCGCTGAACCAGGGCGAGTTGCTGTCGCCGGCCTCGACCCGACGCCTGGTGAAGGTCATGATCGCCAGCCCCAGCGCGCCCGGCCGTCTGCGCGCCGCCCTGCCCGACGGCGCGCGCCTGGCGCATAGAAGCGGCACGGCCCGCGCCGACCTGGGCTTCACCCCGGCGGTCAACGACATCGGCGTCTACAGGCTCAAGGACGGCCGAAAGTTCGCCGTGGCGGTGTTCCTGTCGGGGTCGTCGCTGAACGAAGCCGACCAGGACCGGGTGATCGCCGACGTCGGGCGCATCGTGATCAAGGCCGCGCAATAGGGGGAGCGGATCTCACGCTCAGGTCATGCGCGGCAGCCACATCCCCATCGCGGCGTCGAAAATGCCGATGCCGACCCCGGCGGCGAGCACGAACAGCGCGCCGGCCATCATCAGCTTTCCCGGCGGTCCGGAACGATCCCGGGCGCGCAGGTAGACCTCAAGCACGGCGAGCGGCACGAGGTAGCAGCCGAACGCCCAGAACCGCACGAACGGTCCGTCGAAGTCCTTGCCGATGCCGACCGGTCCCTGGTTCAGGAGGATCCACAGCATCAGCCCGACCCGGAAGAACCACACCCCGCTAACCAGGACGAAGGTCCGCAGGGCCCAGCGGCGATGGACGTCGATCCGGCGGGCCATCGCATGGCGCCAGGCCAGCACGGCGCAGGCCAGGATCAGCACCCCGTTCAGGCTGATGCCAATCCGCATCAGGGGGCCGCCGGCCGTTCCCCGGGTCCAGACCATGTAGAGCCCGGCCAGGCTGATGACGATCGCGGTCAGGATGTAGAGGCGGCCGTTCCAGCGGTGGAAGGGCCGCGCCCGGGCCCGGAGCCAGGGGATCAGTTGCAGCGGTCCGCCGACGGTGATGACCACCGCCAGCAGGAGGTGCGCGCCCAGCACCACGTTGCCGACCGTCCCGCCCCGCACGTAGCCGCCGACCAGAACCTCGTTCCAGCGCTCGAAATTCCCTTGGAGCGCCGCCCCGCCGTAGAAGGACACCACATAGGCCACGAAGGCCCACTGTCCGACCACGGCGACCAGGAACCAGAAGACGGCCGACGCCCCCAGGACCTTGTCCGCCGTCAATTTCGAACGTTCCGCCAAAGCCGTCGTCGCCGTCATTCCGGTTCCCCAAAGCCCTTGCCGGGAAGGGATATCCCGCACAGGTTCGAGGGCCCATGACGGCCGTGACCAGAAAACATGGCTTTCGGTTTCAAGAGGACGAAACCATGCCCGAGCCCACCGTCTCCGCGGGGTACGTCAACAACCTGATGCAGTACGCCCTGTCGCGGGGCGCCGGCGCGGAGGCCCTCGCCGCGCGGTCGGGCATAGGGCCGGGCGACCTGAAGGACCCCGACAGCCGCATCCCGCTAGCCAGCTACGTCGCGCTGATGCGGGCCGCCAAGGCGCTGTGCGGGGAGCCCGCGCTGGCGCTCCGCCTGGGGGCCACCAACGATTTCAAGGAATTGTCCGTCGTCGGACTGATCTGCTACGCCGCCCCGACCATGGGCGAGGCGCTGATGGAGCTGAACCGCTACGGCCGCCTGGTCGCCGAGGTCGACGTTCCGGTGAAGGGCGGCCGGTTTCAATTGGCGCGGCAAGATGGCGAGCTGTGGATGGTCGACATGCGCGCCGACCCCAACAGCTTTCCGGAGATGACGGAATCGACCTGGTCGCGGTTCATTTCCGAGACCCGTCGCCATTTCCCCGACGCGCCCTTCGCCAAGGCGGTGCACGTCACCCATCAGGCTCCGGAACACGCCGCCGAGTACGAGCGCGTCCTGGGGGTCCCGGTGACGTTCGGCAGCGACCGGAACGCCATCATGATTGACGCTTCCTGGCTGGGCATCCCGCTGCACAACCCAAGCCGCTACGCGTTCGGCGTCCTCAGCGACCACGCCGACAAGCTGCTGAAGAGCCTCGAGAACGCCCAGACCCTGCGCGGGCGGGTGGAAGGCCTGCTGATCCCCATGCTGCACAAGGGCGACGCCGGCATGGCAAGCGTGGCCAGGCAACTGGGTCTCAGCCGCACGTCGCTCTATCGTCGCCTGAAGCAGGAAGATGTCAGCTACGACCTGCTGGTCGACGACCTGCGCCACCGCATGGCCCTGCACTATCTGAGTGGCGATAAGACCTCGGTGAACGAGACCGCCTATCTGGTCGGCTTCTCCGACCCGAGTTCGTTCTCCCGGGCGTTCAAGCGCTGGACGGGGGCCAGTCCGCGGAACCGGAAAGCGCTCTAACCCCCGTTCACCACCCTCACCTCCGGCGCCCCCGCGACCATCCGCCCGACGACCCGGGCGGCGCCGAACCCGGCGTCCACGACCTGGCGCAGGACGGCCGCCGCGTCCTCGGGGGCGACCGCGATCAGCAGGCCGCCGCTGGTCTGCGGATCGGCCAGCAGGTCGCGCCGCCAGTCCGGCGCGGCGGCGGGCATCTGGACGGCCGCGCCATAGCTGGCCCAGTTGCGAACAGCGGCGCCGGTACGCACCCCGGCCCTGGCCAGGGCCTCGACCTCGGTCAACAGCGCGGGCGCGCCGGCGTCGAGCTCGGCCGCCAGCCCAGCGCCGCGACACATTTCCAGCAAGTGGCCCAGCAGGCCGAAGCCAGTGACGTCGGTGACCGCATGGACTCCCGCGACGTCGCCCAGCACCGCCCCGACCGTGTTCAGCTGGGTGGTGGTGGCGATCAGGGCCGCATAGCCCTCGTGCGACAGGCGCTGTTGCTTGAACGCCGCGCTCAGCACCCCGACGCCCAGCGCCTTGGTCAGGATCAGCACGTCGCCGGCCCGCGCGCCCCGGTTGGACAGCACCCGGTCGGGGTGGACCAGGCCCAGGGCGACCAGGCCGTAGATCGGCTCGACGCTGTCGATGGAGTGGCCGCCGGCGATCGGCACGCCCGCCGCCGCGCACACCGAGGCCCCACCGGCCAGGATCGCGCCGATCGTCTCGACCGGCAGCTTGTCGATGGGCATGCCGACGATCGCCAGGGCGAAGATCGGCGTCGCCCCCATCGCATAGACGTCGGACAGGGCGTTGGTCGCGGCGATGCGCCCGAAGTCGCGGGGGTCGTCGACCACCGGCATGAAGAAGTCGGTGGTGGCGACCAGGGCCTGCTGGTCGTTCAGCCGCCAGACGGCCGCGTCGTCCGAGGTTTCGGTCCCGACCATCAGGTTGGGAAACAGGCCGGCGGCCGGCGACTGGGCGAGGATGTCGCGCAGCACGGCGGGCGACAGCTTGCAGCCGCAGCCGCCGCCATGGGCCAGGGAGGTCAGTCGAACGGGATCGGACAAGCGGACAGCTCCTGGAACATCGCCGTGGGACCTTACGATTCCCCGGCGGGTCGCGCATAGTCGCCACCCAGAAAAGCAGCGATGACGAGACCCGGCAGGATGACGATCGACCCATGGCGGACGCCTGACCGGACATGAAGCCGCTCCAGGTCCTGGCGACCGCCGATCCCGCCGCCCTGGCGGCCTTTGACCAGATCATCGACGTGCGCAGTCCAGGGGAGTACGCCCAGGACCACCTGCCCGGCGCGATCAACCTGCCGGTGCTCGACGACGCCCAGCGCGCCGAGGTGGGAACGATCTACGTCCAGGAGTCGCGGCTGCGGGCCAACCGGATCGGCGCGGCCCACGTGGCGCGCAACATCGCCCGCCACCTGGAGACCAGCCTGGCCGACAAGCCCGAGGGCTTCCGGCCCCTGGTCTATTGCTGGCGCGGCGGGCAGAGGTCCAACGCCATGGCCACCATTCTGCAGCGGGTCGGCTGGCCGACGACGGTCCTGAACGGCGGCTACAGGACCTATCGCCGCTGGGTGCAGGCCAGGCTCTACGACGTCCCTTGCGACCTCGACCTGGTCCTGCTCGACGGCGACACCGGCTCGGCCAAGACGGCAATCCTGAGCGACCTGGCTCGCCAGGGCGTGCAGACCGTCGACCTGGAAGGCCTGGCCTGTCATCGCGGCTCGCTGTTCGGGGCGGTGCCCGGGCAGCCGCAGCCCGGCCAGAAGCTGTTCGAAAGCCAACTGGTCGCGACCCTCGACGCGCTCGACCCCGCCCGGCCAGTGGTGGTCGAGGCCGAGTCCAGCAAGATCGGCAACCGGGTCGTGCCGCCGATGCTGTGGGAGGCGATGCGCCGCGCGCCCCGGATCGAGGTCACCGCCCCCCTGCCTGAGCGGGCCCGCTACCTGGTCGAAGCCTATGGCGATATCGCCGACCAGCGCGAGGCGCTGCTGGCGATCCTGGAACGCCTGCCGGTCCATCCCAGTCAGAAGCGGCTCGCCGCCTGGCGCGCCCTGGTCGACCAGGGCGCGCTGACCGCGCTGGCCGAGGCGCTGATGGCCCTCCACTACGACCCCGCCTATGCCCGCGAGCGTCGCAAATCGGGGCGGGAGCCCCTGGCGACCCTGGCTCTGGACCGGTTGGATCCCTCGGCCCTGGGCCGGGCGGCGGCCGAGATCGCCGAGATCGTCGCCACCCGCCCTCCCTCTGAATGGCCCGGGCCATGACGGTCGAAACCTACGACTACATCGTCGTCGGGGCCGGGTCGGCCGGCTGCGTCCTGGCCAACCGCCTGTCGGCCGATCCGCGCCGCCGCGTGCTGGTGCTGGAGGCCGGCGGCCGCGACGACTGGATCTGGTTCCACATCCCGGTCGGCTACCTGTTCGCGATCGGCAATCCCCGCTCGGACTGGATGTTCAGGACCGAACCCGTGCCGGGCCTCGACGGGCGAAGCCTGGCCTATCCCCGGGGCAAGGTGATCGGCGGGTCGTCGGCCATCAACGCCATGATCTACATGCGCGGCCAGGCGGCCGACTATGACGGCTGGCGCCGGCGGGGCCTGGCCGGTTGGGGCTGGGACGACGTCCTGCCGCTGTTCATGGCCCAGGAAGACCACATCGCGCCGCCGTCGCCCCTCCACCGCTCGGGCGGGGAATGGCGGGTGGAGCATCCGCGCATGCGCTGGCGGGTGCTGGACGCCTTCGCCGAGGCGGCGGCGCTGGAGGGCATCCCCGCCAGCCCCGACTTCAACGGCGGCGACAATTTCGGGGCCGGCTACTTCCAGGTCAACCAGCGGGCCGGCCTGCGCTGGAGCGCGGCGCGAGGCTTCCTCAAGCCGGTGCTGTCGCGGCCCAATCTCGACCTCAAGACCGGGGCGCTGGCCACCCGCGTGATCATCGAGGACGGTCGCGCCGTCGGCGTCGCCTGGACCGAGAACGGCCAGGCTCGCGAGGCCCGGTGTCGCGGCGAGGTCGTGCTGACGGCCGGGGCCGTCAGCACGCCGCACCTGCTGGAGCTGTCGGGGATCGGTGACGGAGCCGTGCTGTCGCCCCTGGGACTGCCGACGCTTCGTCACCTGCCAGGTGTGGGCGAGAACCTGCAGGACCACCTGCAGATCCGTCCGGTCTACCGGGTCAGCGGCGTGCCGACCCTCAACGCCCTCTACGCCTCGCTGTGGCGCAGGCCGCTGATGGCGCTGGAATACGCCCTGACGCGGCGCGGTCCGATGTCGATGGCCCCGTCGCACATGGGGGCGTTCGCGCGCAGCAGCCCGGAACACCGGACGCCCAACGTGCAGTTCCATGTCCAGCCGCTGTCGCTGGACCGGTTCGGCGAGCCCCTGCATGCCTTTCCCGCCATCACCATCAGCGTCTGCAACCTGCGCCCCACCAGTCGCGGCGCGATCCATGCCCGCGCCCCTGATCCCACCGTCGCGCCGCGCATCCAGCCCAACTACCTGTCCACCAACGAGGACGAGCGGGTGGCGATCGATTCGATGCGGCTGGTCCGCCGCGTCGTCGCCCAGCCGCCCCTGGCCCGCTATGGGCCGGAAGAGATGGCGCCGGGCCTGGCCACCGACGACGACGCCGGACTGCTGGCCGCCGCCCGCCAGTTGGCGACCACCATCTTCCACCCGGTCGGCACGGCCAGGATGGGCCTGGCCGACGACCCGATGGCGGTGGTCGACGCCCGCCTGCGAGTGTTCGGGGTCGAGGGGCTGCGGGTCGCCGACGCCTCGGTGATGCCCGCGATCACCTCGGGCAACACCAACACCCCGACCCTGATGATCGCCGAGAAGGCGGCGCGGATGATCATCGAGGATGGGCGGTGAGCGGGGCTAGAGCCGAAAAACCTCTGTCATCCCGGACGAGCGCGCAGCGCGAAGATCCGGGACCGGCGCGTGAACTCAGAGCTTCCGGCGGTCCCGGATCCGCGCTTCGCTTGTCCGGGATGACAGGTTTGTTTGCTCGAAAGGCTTGGCGAGCGTCCGCCCCCTACTCCACCCCGCCGACCACCACCGTCCCGCGCTTCATCCGCACCCGCGCCAGGGCCTCGAGCAACTGGGCCGGCCGCATCGGCTTGGCCAGATGCAGGTCGGCGCCCACCGCCTTGGCGGCGGCGATGTGTTCTTCCATGGCGTTGGCGGTCAGCATGATCAGCAGGACGGGCGGCGCGCCGGCCGCGGCTTCGCGCTCGCGGATCAGGCGGGTGGCGGTCAGGCCGTCCATCACCGGCATCTGCATGTCCATCAAGACGGCGTCGAACGCGCCGGGCTGGAAGACGTCCAGCGCCGCCTGGCCGTCCTCGACCATGGTCAGCACGACCTCATAGGGCCGGAGCACGATCTCGACGACCTTCTGGTTGGTCGGGTGGTCCTCGGCGACCAGCACTCGCAAGCCTGCCAGCGAGACGTCCTCCTCGTCGCCGACGTCGTCGTCCTCCAGCGCCTGGACCCGCGGCAGCGGCAGGTCGACCTGGAAGATCGCGCCGCGGCCGACCACGGCGCGGGCGTCGATCCGGCCGCCCATCATCTCGGCCAAGGCTGCGCAGATCGACAGGCCCAGCCCCGTGCCCCCGAACTGCCGGGTGATCGACTGGTCGGCCTGGACGAAGCGCTTGAACAGGCGCCGGCGCACGGTGTCGTCGAAGCCGACCCCGGTGTCGCTGACCGCGAAACTCAGGCCATCCTCGGTGGGTTCGACCGTCAGGCCGATGGCGCCCACGGCCGTGAACTTCACGGCATTGGCCAGCAGGTTGTTGAGGATCTGACTGATCCGCCCGGCGTCGCCCAGATAGGTTCCCTCGACGCCCGGCTGCAGCGACCAGCTGAAATCCAGGCCCTTGGCCTCGGCCGTGGCCCGGTGCAGCTCGGCGACCCCGCCCACCAGCCGCGTCAGGTCGAACGGCGCGGCGGACAGCTGGAACTGGCCGGCCTCGATCTTGGAGACGTCGAGAATGTCGCCCAGCACCTGCTCCAGCAGCCGACCCGACGAGGTGACCAGGGCGGCCAGCTCACGGCGGCGCTCGGGATCGGACTCCTCGGCCAGGCGGTCGCCGATGGCCAGCACCCCGTTCAGCGGCGTCCGCAGCTCGTGGCTCATATTGGCCAGGAACACCGACTTGGCCTGGTTGGCGCGCTCCAGCTCGATGGTGCGTTCGGCGACCCGGTCCTCCAGCGAGCGCAGGAGCTCGATATTGCTGTCGCGCTGGCTGCGCAAGGTGCGGGCCAGGGCTCCGATCTCGTCGGTGCGGGCCTCGATCGGCGCGGCCTCGGCGACGTTGCCGGTGCGATGGGCGTCGGCCAGCACGCCCAGCGGCCGCTCCACGGTGATCCGCATCACCCGGTAGAGCAGCGCCACCTGGACCACGACGCCCAGCACCCCGAACAGCAGCACCCAGGACGCCGTCTTGACCGCCGACCACACCAGGGTGTCCGACGGAAAGCTCATCAGGAAATACCAGTCCGGCTCCTTGAGCCGGCCATAGGCGATCACCCGGTCCTTGTTGCGGATGGCGCCGACGTCGTCGCCGCGCACCCGGATCTGGCGGACGATGTCGGCCACGCCCTCGCGGGCCTGGGCGCGCACCAGGGTCTGGGAGTCGACCACGCCGTTGTTGGCCAGGCCCGGCGCGGCGATCAGCTCGCCGTCCGACGAAACGATCATGTTGCGGCCGCCCGGCAGGGCGTCCTCGACGGCCCGCAGCAGGTAGGAGTCCAGCGACAGGCTGGTGCCCCAGGCCCCCAGCTGCCTTCCATGATAGTCGAAGGGCGTCATGCAGGCCGAGTTCAGGCCCCGGCCGCTAGGGTCGGAGATCAGCTTGCGCAGCTTGGTGCACTTCATCACCCGCTGGCGGTTCTGCTCCGGCAGGGTCAGCAGGGTCATCTCCTCGCCGCTGATGTCCAGGGTCGGCGGGGCGCCGTGGCGATAGTACATCAGCCGGTCGGCGCGCTTGGGCCCGAACATCACCAGCCGGGTCTCGGGCGTGAAGAAGTAGAAATTGTCGTAGCGGTTCAGCTCCGCCTCGCCGGTGTGGGACACCACCTGGGCGGCGGCCAGGAACAACGCCTTCTCCCGCCGGGTCAGCCGGTCGGCGTCGCGCAGATAGCCGCCGACGCCATAGGTGTAGTCGCCGTCGGCCACTCCGCCGTCATACAGCCTGTCGGCCGTGCGCCGGGTGCCGTCGCCATGCTTGGGGAACTGGGCCTCGAACTCGGCGTCCACCGTGCGCGGATCGATCGCCGCCAGCCGGCGGGCCAGGGAGTCGGAGGCAGCCTCGTGCACCTTGACCAGGTCGGAGAACAGGCGGTCCTCGGTCTTGACCCGCTCGCCGACATATTCGGCCAGGTGGCGGATCTGGACGTCGGCGGCGCCGCGCTGCACGAAGACGAAGGTCACGGCCGTGGCCACGCCGGTCACCGCGATCGACAGGATCGCGACGATCGCCAGCAGTCGCCGGGCGAGCGGCGATGTGACCTCGGTGATGGCTCTGCGGCTCTCCACCCGTGTTCGTACCCTACGAAGCCTCAACAAGCGTTTACGCGGGAATTCAACGCGCAAGACGCCGAAAGCAGCCGCGCGCCCGCCTCGCCTTCCCCCCCGGCTCGCAACAGTCTATAGGCACGCCGTCCGCGCCGCTCCTTGGCCCTGTGCGCCAAAGAGTCACAGGCGCGCCACCGCGAGAGGAAAGACCCCGCAATGGCCAAGATCAAAGTCGCCAACCCCGTCGTCGACATGGACGGCGATGAAATGACCCGGATCATCTGGAAGCTCATCAAGGATAAGCTGATCTTCCCGTACCTGGACCTGGAGCTCGACTATTTCGACCTCAGCGTCGAGAACCGCGACGCCACCAACGACCAGGTCACGATCGACGCGGCCGAGGCGACCAAGAAGCACGGCGTGGCCGTCAAGTGCGCCACCATCACCCCCGACGAACAGCGCGTCACCGAGTTCAATCTCAAGAAGATGTGGAAGTCGCCGAACGGCACGATCCGCAACATCCTGGGCGGCGTGATCTTCCGTGAACCGATCATCTGCCAGAACGTGCCGCGCCTGGTGCCGGGCTGGACCCAGCCGATCATCGTCGGCCGCCACGCGTTCGGCGACCAGTACAAGGCCACCGACTTCCTGTTCCCGGGCAAGGGCACGCTGTCGATCAAGTTCGTCGGCGAAGACGGCGAGACCATCGAACACGAAGTGTTCAAGGCGCCGGGCGCCGGCGTCGCCATGGGCATGTACAACCTCGACGAGTCGATCCGCGATTTCGCCCACGCCTCGTTCGCCTATGGCCTGAACCGCAACTATCCGGTCTACCTGTCGACCAAGAACACGATCCTCAAATACTACGACGGTCGCTTCAAGGACATCTTCCAGGAGATCTACGACGCCGAGTACGCCGAGCGCTTCAAGGCCGCCGGCCTGCACTACGAGCACCGCCTGATCGACGACATGGTGGCCTCGGCCCTCAAGTGGTCGGGCGGCTATGTCTGGGCCTGCAAGAACTACGACGGTGACGTGCAGTCGGACATCGTCGCCCAGGGCTTCGGTTCGCTGGGCCTGATGACCTCGGTGCTGATGACCCCGGACGGCAAGACGGTGGAAGCCGAGGCCGCCCACGGCACCGTCACCCGCCACTACCGCCAGCACCAGAAGGGCGAGAGCACCTCGACCAACTCGATCGCCTCGATCTTCGCCTGGACCCGTGGCCTGGCCCACCGCGCCAAGCTTGACGACAACGCCGAACTGGCCGCCTTCGCCCACACCCTGGAGAAGGTCTGCGTCGACACCGTCGAAAGCGGCTTCATGACCAAGGACCTGGCCCTGCTGGTCGGCGACAAGCAGTCGTGGCTGACCACCGAAGGCTTCCTCGACAAGATCGACGAGAACCTGAAGAAGGCGATGGCGGTCTAACCGACTCTACCCTTTCGAAACCACACGACGCCTCTCCCGCAAGGGAGAGGCGTTTTGCGTTCTGGGTTCCGATGACTTTTCGGAGCCCCTCATCGGCTCGGTGTCGGGCGGCGACGGCAATGACGGTGTCACGCTCGATGGCGCGACGGTCGGCGGATCGCTGAGCGGTGACGCCACCTTGCGTTGGTGGGGGCGTCGTGGCCTGTGCGACATAGTGACCACGCCCTTGCCGACACGCGATGTCCGAGCCCTAGCGGGGGGCTCGGCGGCGACTGCGGGCCCGACAGCCCGGCCGAAACGAACTTTCCCTTACCCGGACAGGGCTGGCGGCTCTCGCTGGCAGAACGCGGTTACGCTACCAAGACGTCACCCGGAAAGGTTTTCAGGGGCGAACAAACTCAATCGTGCGGCGAGTCGTCACACCTCACCCCGACCCAAATTAACCTCTCGTTAACAAATAAGGTTCCAACACTCACGTGTATTTCCAGGCACTCAAGATTGTCAGCGCGATAGGTGGGCCATGTTTAGAAAATATCTTTTTGTTTTCGCCCTTACATCTCTCTCGGCATTGAGCGCTGCGTCAATTTCCAATGCCGCCACAGCGACGAGTTCTTTTCAAGTAAACTTGACCATTCAAGGCGAATGCAAGGTGCAGTCGGCTTCGAACGTGGATTTCGGCTTGCACGGCGTCATCGACAGCAACATCGACACCACCAACGCGATCGGCGTCCAGTGCACCAACTCCACGCCCTATACGGTGGCGCTGGGCGCCGGCGCGGGCACCGGCGCCACGGTCGGCAGCCGCAAGATGACCAGCGCCGCCAACGACACCGTGACCTACACGCTCTATCGCGACGCCAGCCGGTCCCAGATCTGGGGCGTCACCCAGAACGTCGACACCGAGGCCGCCACCGGCAACGGCGCGGTCCAGACCTACACCGCCTATGGGCGCGTCGCCGCCCAGTCCACTCCCGCCATGGGCGCCTATAGCGACCTCGTGTCGGTGACGATCACCTACTGATGCGTGGCGGGGCCGCCCTCGCCATCCTGCTGGCCGCCACGCTCGCCGCGGTCCCCGTCTCCCATGCGGCCCACGCCTCCACCCTGCGCGTCAGCCCGGTCGGCCTGGACCTTCCCCCCGGCCAGAACGCCGCCACGCTCAACCTGTTCAACGACGACTCCGCGCCGCTGAACGTGCAGGTGCGGGTGTTTCGCTGGAGCCAGCGAGACGGCAAGGACGTGCTGGAACCCGCGACCGGCGTGGTCGTCAGTCCGCCCATCGCCAAGGTGGCGCCCGGCGCGGCGCGCACCGTGCGTGTCGTCCGGCTGGATCCCAAACTGCCCGAGCGGCAGGAAGCCTATCGCCTGATCGTCGATGAACTGCCCCCGCCGCTGGGCGAAGGCGCCCGGTCGGTCACCCTGCTGATGCGCCACTCCATTCCGTTGTTCTTCGCCGCGTCCGGCGACCGCGCCAAGATCGAATGGCGCCTGATCCAGTCCGAAGGCGGCCCGGCCCTGCTGGCCAGCAACACGGGCGCCCGGCACCTGCGGATCGCCAACCTGCGCATCCGCGACGCGACCGGCGCCGTGCTGGCCGAACGCAAGGGCCTGGTCGGCTACGCCCTGCCCGGTTCGAAGATGACCTGGCCCACCGGCGCCTTCCAGGCCGCGCCGGGCCTGCGCCTCACCGCCGACACGGACGCGGGTCCGATCGATGCGCCGCTCCCTGGCGATTGAGGCGGCGGTGCTGATCATGGCCGCCGCCACCCTCCGATCTCCCGCCCTCGCCCAGGACGTTCCACCGCCCTCGCGCTCTGCCCCGACGGCGATCACCCAGGATTTGCAGCTGGAGGTCTGGATCAACGGACACGGCACGGGCCTGGTGGCGGCCGTCACCCGCGACGCCGACGGTCGATTGTCGATGAGCGCCGACGAGATGCGGGCCGTCGGCCTGTCGCCGCCCCCCCCACCCCAGGGACGTCCCGGCCCCGTCGACCTGTCGGCCTTGCCGGGCCTGCGCGCCACCTATGACGAGGACGGCCAGCGACTGCTGGTCGAAGCCGCGGCCGATACGCTGCGGGCCCAGCGCTTTGACCTGGGTCCGCCGGGACTCGACGGCCTGAACGCCCGCCAGGACTTCGGCGCGGTGCTGAACTACGCGGTTTCCGCCGACGGCGGACAGGGCGAGGCCGGCGGCAAGGCGGAGCTGGGCTCGCTGGGCGTCGCGCTGGACGCCAGGCTCTTCGGCCGCTTCGGCGCCATCACCTCCGCCTTCTCGGGCATCCACGTCTCGGGTCACAGCGACCTGGTTCGCCTCGACACCGCCTGGAACTGGTACTCCCCCCGCCGTGCCCTCGACATCCGGGCCGGCGACTTCATCAATGCGGGCTTTTCCTGGACCCGTCCCATCCGCATGGCCGGGCTGCAGGTCCGGCGCGACTTCTCCACCCGCCCCGACCTGATCACCATGCCCTCGCCGCGCCTGTCAGCCAGCGCCGCCGCGCCCTCGATCCTCGACCTCTACGTCAACGACATACCGGTGTTGTCGCGCCGGGTCGGGGCCGGACCGATCGAGATCGACGGCCTGCCGCCGACCCGGGGCTTCAGCGAGGCGCGCCTGGTGCTGCGCGACGCGGCGGGACGCCAGACCACGGTGACCGCGCCGTTCTTCACCACGCCGTTGCTGCTGCGCCGGGGCTTCGTGGACTACGCCGCCGAGGTGGGGTTCGCCCGCCGCTACTTCGGCCTGCGTTCCAACGCCTACGCCAACCCGCTGCTGGCCGCCGGCAGCGTGCGCTACGGCCTGCTGGACAGCCTGACGCTGGAGGGCCACGCCGAGGGCGGCGCGGGCCTGGCCAATCTGGGCGCGGGCCTCGCCGTCCAGCTGGGCGGTCTCGGCGTGGCGGGCGTCTCGACCTCGGCCAGCCGGGAGAAGGATCGCCAGGGCGCCTTGACCTCGGTCGTCTTCGACAGCCGGTTCGCCGGCCTCTACGTCTCGGCCATGGCGATGCGGGCGACGTCGGGCTATCGCGACCTGGCCTCCGCCACCGCGATCCAGTCCTGGCGTGACGTCCGGGGGGACGCCGACACGCCGCCGCGCGAGGTCAACCAGGTCACCCTCTCCGCCCCCATCGACCTGACGCCCTACCGGCGCGGCGGCGATCCGGCGACATTCAGCCTGAGCTATTCGGACCAGGAGACCCAGGCCGGCATGACCCGCGCCGTGTGGACGGGCTCGCTGCGCCAGACCCTGGGCCGCGGCCTGACCCTCTACGCCTCGGGCTACGCCTCGCGCGGCGAACGCCGTGACACCGGAGCCTTCTTCGGCCTGGCGATTCCACTGGGCGGGGCCACCTCGGCGACGATCGGGGCCGAGGCCCAGGGCGGCGACGCCATCGGCTTCGTCGAGGCCAGCAAGGCCGAAAACCAGAGCCAGGGCTCCAGCGCCTGGCGCCTGCGGATGGAGCAGGGCGCGCGGTCCCGGATCGAGGCCCAGGGCGCCTATCGCGGCCGCACGTTCCGCGTGGCGGGCGCGGCCCAGAACATCGACGGCGCCACCCGGGCCCAGGTCCAGATCGACGGCGCCCTGGCCTGGCTGGGCGGAGCCCCCGCCCTGGCCAACCGCCTGGACGGGTCGTTCGCCATGGTCGATGTCGGCGCGCCGGGCGTGCCGGTGCTGTTCCAGAACCAGAAGATCGGCCAGAGCGGCCGCGACGGCCGGCTGGTGGTGCGCAACCTCTCGGCCTTCGACGACAACAAGATCGCCATCGACCCGCGGATGCTGGCGCTGGACCTGGAAGCCGCCGACACCGAAAAGCTGGTCGTGCCGATCGACGGCGGCGGCGTTCTGGTCCGCTTCGGCGTGGCCAAGAGCCCGCCCTCGGCCCTGGTGACCCTGCGCCTGGCCGACGGCGGTTATGTTCCGGCCGGCGCCGAGGCCGCCCGGTCCGGCGCGAGCGAGCGCACCATCGTCGGCTATGACGGCCAGGTCTTCCTGACCGACCTTCACGCCACCAATGACCTGACGGTCTATCTCGAGGACGGCGTCACCTGCGCCGTCCGTTTCACCTTTTCTCCCGGTCCGAAGGGAGGTCCCGGTGTCGTGGAAGCGCTCTGTCGCTAAGATCCTGATCCTGCTGGTCCTCGGCCTGGGGATCGGCGCGTCCGGCTGGCTGGCCGTTCCGACGTCGGCCCAGGCCGCCACTTGCAGCGTAAGCGTCGGCAACGGCAGCTTCGGCACGAACATCAGCCCCCTGACCGCCGGCACGGTCGACACCACGGCCACCCTGAACTTCAGCTGTTCAGGCCTGACCCCCGCCATCCCGGTCACGCTTTGCCCGAACCTGGACGGCGGTTCCGGGGGCGGCGACGGTTCGGGCGGGCGACTGCTGAAACTGTCGCCTGGCGTCACCCTGCCGTTCCAGATCTATCAGGACAGCGGCCGTTCCCAGCCCTGGGGATCGACCGTGCAGCCGGTGTTCGGCACGCCCCCGACCATCACCGCCACCCCCGGGCTGGGCGGCACGATCAACGTCTCGCGCACGCTCTATGGGCGCATCTGGATCCAGACGACCACCGCGCCCGGAACCTATTCCAGCGACTTCGTGGGCGAGACCTTCCTTTGGGGCCTGAATCTCCTGAGTTGCTCGGGCGTGACGGTGGGCTCGACCGTGACGCCGGCCCTGTTCACCTTCAGCGCGACCCTGGTCCCCGACTGCCAGGTCACCGCCGGCAATGTGGATTTCGGAACCTCGGGCGTGCTCAGCGCGGCCAAGGACGCCCAAGGGTCGCTGGGCGTCACCTGCACGTCCGGCTCCCCCTACAGCGTCGGCCTGAACAACGGTCTGACCGGAACCGGCCCCACCCTGCGCAAGATGAAGAAAGGGGCGGAGACCGTGACCTACGGCCTCTACAAGAACGCCGCCCGCGACCAGCCGTGGGGCGACCTCGCCCAGGGGGCAGGCTTCGTGTGGAGCGGCAGCGGCACGGGCGGATCCCAGCCCTTCACCGTCTATGGCCGCGCGCCGGCCCAGACGACGCCCTCCCCCGGCGCCTATGCCGACACCGTCGTCGCCACCGTCACCTACTGACGAGGCGGCCTCCGACAACGGTTTTGGGCGAACGACCTTGCGGCGGCCCCGCGAACCGCCTTCTATGCGGCGTTAACTCTGCGGCGGGGGCGCGCGATGACCATTCAGAAGCGATTGTGGGACCTCGTGGTCCTGGCCATCGTCGTGTTCGCCACCGCCTTCGCCACCGCGCCCTGGTTCGCCTTTCGCGCCCTCAAGGCCGCCGCCCAGTACGAGGACGTGCAGGCGATCAGCGAGCTGGTCGACTTCCCCGCCGTGCGCCGCAGCCTGACCGCCCAGTTGAACGAGACCGCGCCCGCCGCGGCGCCCGCCGAGCCGCCGTCGATCTGGCGCGATCCCCTGAACGTCTTCAAGCGCGCCATCGAGCCGATCGCCCCGCCCGAGCCCAAGGTCGACCGCTATCTGACGGTGGCCGGCCTGTCGGCCCTGACCCGCGGCTATGCGCCCGGCGCGGCCCCGCCGCCCGCCAGGCCGGCGACGGCGACCGACAGGGTCAAGGCCGCCGTCGCCGGGCCGCATCCCACCATCGCCTATTGGGACCCCAACCGGGTGCGCATCGCGATCAAGCGTCCCGGTCGGCCGGCCCAGGCGACCGTCTTCACCTTCCGACGCGGCAAGCTGTTCGAGTGGCGGCTGGTGCATGTGCGCCTGCCGGCCGACGAGCGCTAGCTTGAGCGCTACGCTGGACCGCTCGCCGTCGCCAATGGTATCGACAGGCGGCCCTTCCGGGCGGAGACCGCCGCGCTTGCGCCCTACCCCGTTAAACCCGTGACCGACCTTTTGCTCGACGTGCCCCAGCGGGTGCTGCCGTTCTTCATGCTGGTGGCGGCCGGCGTCGTCCTGGCGCGGCTGCGCCTGTTCGACGCGCGGATGTCCACCGGACTGTCGACCTATGTCTACTGGATCGGCTTTCCCGCCCTGCTCATCCACTCGCTGTCGCGGGTCGGCGCGCCCGACCGGGCCCTGGCCCTGGGCCTGACCGCCTATGGCGCCTGCGCCCTGCTGGTGGTGGCCCTGATGGTCACGGTCGGCCTCGCCCTGCGCTGGACGCGCGAGGAGCGGGCCGGCGCCGCCTTGGCGGGCGGCCTGGGCAACAGCGCGTTCCTGGGCCTGCCGATCGTCGTCTCCGTGCTCGGCCCCGAGACCGCGCGGCTGTCGGCCGGGGTGGTGGCGGTGGACTTCGTGGTCGTCGCCGCCGTCGGCGTCGGCCTGCTGGGCTGGGCCGGCGGCCGCTCGACCTGGCGCTCGCTGATGCAGGCCCTGCGCAACCCGATCGTGCTGGCGGCGATCACCGGCACGGCCCTGGCCTTGCTGGGACTGTCCCTGCCCGGCATGCTCGACCGGGCGGTGGCCGCCGCGGCCGCCTCGGGCAGCCCCGTGGCCCTGGTCGCCCTGGGCGTCGCCCTGGGCCTGACCGGCGAGCCGATCGCCGGCGAACCCTGCGAGCCCGCGCCCGAAGAGCCCGCCCCGACCCCGCGCTGGGGTCCGATCATCCTGGCCGCCGTCGCCAAGCTGGCGATCCTGCCGGCCGCCGCCTGGATCGCCACCGGCCTGGTCGACGCGCCGCTGGGCTTCCGCCTGGGCGCGACCCTGATGGCCGCCACCCCGACCGCGGTCAACGTCTTCATCCAGACCAAGGCCCACAGCGTCTTCGAGCGCGGCGGAGCCCGGACCGTGGCCCTGACCACGGCCGTGTCCTGCCTCACCTTGTCGGCCGTCGCGGTGCTGCTGGCGCGGATGGCGGTCTAGGCTCGACGCACGATCGGGGACAGGCGCATGCGCCTGTCCCCACTCATCGCCTCATCCCGCCGCCGCCGCCGCCGCCCGCACCTGCGCCAAGGTCAGGTCCACCAGCAGCTCGCCGTCGCGAAACACCGGAACCAGGGCGTTCTCCCCGCCGTCGAGCGGCGCGAACCGCGCGCCGTCGACCGCCACCGTCTTCCAGCCGTCCGATCCGCGCGTCAGCCCCAGCAGCCCGCGCTTGGAGCGCTTGCCCGCGTCGGTGACCGGGTCCTTGAAGACGTCGCGCCACACCCCGTCCACCTCGACGGCGCTGGCCTTGTAGGCGAAGCGCTGGGTGTCGCGGTCCAGCTTCTGCAGCAGCGCCCCGCCCATGCCGAAGGCGATGTTCTCGGCGCTGAAGCCGTCGGCGATGGTGCGGTCGAGGATGGCCTGGATACTCTCCGGATTGACCCCGTCGCCCTGGATCACCCGCACGGTGTTGAGCACCTTGTAGCCCTTGCCGTTCAGCGTGGTCCCGAACCGCTCGGCGAGCAGGGCCAGGGTCTTGGCCACCACGGTGACCGGGTCTCCGCTGTCGGGCCGCACCACCAGGGTCGCGCCGCTGTCGATCACTTGCTGGCGCAGGGTCTCGCCCCACAGGTGCTCGATCGCCGCGTAGAGGTCGTAGCTGTCGGAGACCACGGCATAGGTCGCGCCCGGCTTGCCGAACCGCGCGATCATGTTGGCGTAGGCGTCGACCTCGTGCTCGCGGCCCCAGCTGGTGATCGTGCTGTGCTCGGCGGCGGGGATGCTGAACCCAGCCATCGGCTCGCCGTAGAACCGCCGGCCCGCGACGATCGCCGACAGGGTGTCGCTGCCTTGGAAGCTGACCAGGTGGGCCAGCCCGCCCAGGGCGGCGGAGGCCTCGCTGGATACGCCGCGCGCCCCGAAATCGTGCAGCTTGAACGGCAGTTGACCCTCGACGTCGTCGGCGGTCTTTTCCAGCGCCGCCTTGATCGCCTGGCGGACGCTCCAGCTGATCGTCGCCACCGTCACCGGGTACCAGACCCGCAGCAGCGCGGTCTCGACATAGCTGGTCAGCCAGAAGAAGTCGGGATCGTTGTTGACCACGGTCATCATCGCGTTGTGGGTCGGAATGACGCTGCCCTCGGCCACCGCGCGGATCTCGATCGGCAGCCGGCCGCCGTGGCGCGCGACCAGCAGGTCCCACCCGACGCGATTGAACGGCAGGCCGTGGGCGGTCAGCAGTTCCTCCGCCTCATCGACATGCGCGGTCGTCACGGGGGTCAGGAACTCGGACTTCAGGATCGCCTGCAGGCCGAAGAACAGCGTGGCGTCATGGGCCCCGCCCCGGCTCTCGACATAGGAGAACACCCGCGTCGCGCCCGACGGGTACTGCAGATGGTGGCTGGTCTTGTAGCTGTCGGTGTTGAGGATCGGGTTGATCATGACGGAAGCTCCTTCACGTCGCTAAAGGGCGCCACGGGGTCTGTCCCCTTGGCCCGGGAAATACCTGCGGTCAGGCCGCACCGAGGAAGTGCTCGAGGATGTGGAAGTGGTCCTCGAACAGAGCGCCGCGCATCCGGCGAGCCTCGGCCACCGGCGTCCAGCGGGCGCGGGCCGCGTCGTCGCCGCCACGCACGGCCGGCAGAGGTCCGGCCGGGAACTCGAAGTGGAAAGCGTGGGTGATGGTGCGGCCACGCAGCGAACGGTCGGGGTGGTCGAACACGCCCTGGGCCTTCAGCCCGCCGCGCAGCACCGGCGCGGGCAGTTTCAGCCGGGTCTCTTCGCGCAGCTCGCGAAGGGCGGCGTCCAGCACAGTCTCGCGCGGATTGACGAAACCGCCCGGCAGCGCCCACAGCCCCTTGCCCGGCTGGGCCTTGCGCTTGACCAGCAGCACGTGGCCGGAGTGGACGACCACGGCGTCGGCGGTGACGAAGGTCGGCGCGTAGGGCGCGACAGACCACGCGGCCTTGTAGGCCTCGACATGGGCGAACTCGTCGGCCACCCGGCCATAGGCCTCGGTGGTGCGGAAGGCCTGGATCATGCCCAGCACCGGCCCCGGCACGTTGGCCTCCAGCAGGCGCAGCGCACCGGGATCGTCGGCGAACAGGTGGCGGCGCAGGTCGGTCGCCGACAGCATGGCGGTCTGATCGACGTCGATCAGCGCCCATTGCGGAAAGGCCCGCAAGTAATAGCTGGAGGCGTCCTTCTCGTGGCCGATCAGCGCGACGCTGGCGTTCACCGCCCCGCCGTCCTCGGCGATAGCGCCGGCGACGCTGTCCTGGACGTCCGCGATCCAGGCGGTCTCGTTGTAGAGGTGGTCGACCAACGGGCGGAGGATCAGCCGGCCGGCGTCGGGGCCGAGCGCGGCGCGGATCATCACGGCGCGTTCTTCGAAGGTCCAGGGATTGCGAGCGCTGCGGGGGGCCTGCGCCGAGCCGATCAGCACGATCACGCGGGGCGCTTCGTCGAGCGCACGGCGGATCACCGATAGATGTCCCAGGTGAAAGGGCTCGAACCGCCCGACATAGGCGACGTAGGCGTAACGCATCATGAGGCTCCCTCATGCTATGGGCGTCCGGTCTCCCCGGACACGGTCAAGCTAGAAGAATCCGGAAGGCGATGCAACCGTGGATCGCGCCGCGCGCAGGCGATAAGGCGTCAAGCCCGTGAGCGCGGCGATCGCCCGCGTCATGTGGGCCTGGTCGGCGAAACCGCAGTCGCCGGCCGTCTGGGCCAGGCTGAGGGCCGGGTCGTCCAGGGCGGCCAGGGCGCGATGCGCCCGCGCCGTCGCCCGGAACCGCGCCGCCGTCACCCCGAACTGTTGCTGGAAGCCGCGTGCGACGCTGCCAGGATGCAGCCCCGTCGCGCGCGCCCAAGCGGCGATTGGCAGGTCGGGGTCGGCCAAAAGCTGGCGAGCCAGGACGTCGGGCCAATCCTCGTCGACCAGCGCGGCGGCTTGAAATCCTTCGGCCAGGGCCTGAACCGCCTCGTGGGCGTCGTTGGCCGCCAAGCGCGCCAGCAGGTCGGGGTCGGAGAACCGGCCGCGCGTCACGCCGACAACGCCCGGCGGCAAGGGCAGCACCAGCACCTGGGCGCCGCGTCGGTCGATCTCGTCCAGATGACTTTCGAAAGCCCGGTGCAGGATCAGGTCGCCGACGGTTACGCGGTGCCGGCCGGTGTCGCCCGCCTCGACATAGCCGCCCGCCAGCACCACGGCGGCGAAGCCGACGTCGTGGCGGTGGCGCGGCAGGCGCTCGCCCGGCGGATGCGAGAGCCGCCCCGACTCGACGGCGCGGACGGAAGCGTGGCGAACAGGCAGTTGGCGGCCCCGGGGCGGATGTGAATTCGGTTCAAGACCGTCGTTCGGCCGCGATGATAGGCAGACGGTCTTCGTCGCGCAAAGGCCGTCCATGTTCCTGCCCCTGCTTTTGTCCTCCGCCGCCGTCCCCGCGATCTGCGCCGCCGACACGCCGCCCGCCGCCGTGTTCGCCGCCAACCGGCGCGCGGTGCTGGGTGGGGGCGCGGCGGACAAGGAGGCCGAGGGGGCGACCCTGGTCGTGCGGCGGGCCTATGCCGGCCAGGGCCTGACCGGCGAGGTCGAGACGACCAGCGACACCGCCACCGGCCTGTTCGTCGAGCGCTACCGGCAGGGCCCGACGACCGGCGCCAGCGCCTTCGACGGCAAGATGGCCTGGATGCAGGACCTGTCCGGCGCCGTCACGCCCCAGGCCGGCGGCGACCGCCCGGCCGTCGCCGTCAACCAGGCCTATCGCAACGCCGACCTGTGGTGGCGCGCCGACGCCGGCGGGGCCCGCATCGATTCCCTGGGCGTCGAGCCCGAGGGTCGCCGCGTGAAGGTGACGCCCGCCGGCGGCAAGCCCTTCGAGGCCTGGTTCGATTGCACGACCGCCCATCTGGCCCGCGTGCGCGAGACCCAGGGCTTCATGACCTTCGACTTCCGCTATGCCGACTATGTCCGGCAGGCCGGTCGCGCCCTGCCGAAGGTCGCCACGATCGACGACGGCGGCGGCGAGGCCAGCCGGCAGACCCTGACCCTGGTCTCGGCGACGCGGGAAGGGGCCCGTCCCGCGTCGGCCTACGCCCTGGCCAAGGGCGCGCCTCGGGACTGGACCCTGCCGGCCGAGGGGCGGATCACCGTGCCGTTCCGGCTGGCCAACAACCACATCTTCGTCGACGTGAAGGTGGACGGCAAAGGCCCCTTCCCGTTCCTGGTCGACACCGGCGGGCACGGCATCCTGACCTCGCCGACCGTCGCCGCCCTCGACCTGAAATCGGAGGGCTCCATGACCTCCGGCGGGGCTGGTGACGCGCCGCCGTCCAGCGGCTACGTCCAGGTGCGCCGCCTGGACCTGGGCGGCCTGACCTTCCGTGACCAGACGATGCTGAAACTCGACTTCAGCCCCAAGCCGGTCGAGGGCTTCCAGGTCGGCGGCATGCTGGGCTTCGAGATGTTCCGCCGTTTCGTGACCATCATCGACTACGACAGGAACGAACTGACCCTGATCGATCCCGCGCGGTTCACCCAGGCCGATCGGGCCCGGGCCGGAGTGGCCGTGCCGTTCGTGTTCTACGACCACATGCCGCAGGTGGTCGGGCGGTTGGGCGAGCTGTCGGCCCGCTACAACATCGACACCGGGTCGCGTAGCGAGGTGACCATCGCCCGGCCGTTCGTCGAGCGCGCCCGGCTGCGCGAGGTCTATCCGAACGGCGTGGCGGCGGTCGACGGCTGGGGCGTGGGCGGACCCTCGCGGTCATATGTGATCCGCGCCACGTCGCTGAGCCTGGGCGAGGTCACGATCGCCGCGCCGGTGGCGGGCCTGGCGACCCAGGGCAAGGGCGTGTTCACCGACGAGAACTTCGAAGGCAATATCGGCAGCGGCCTGCTGAAGCGCTTCGTGGTCACCTTCGACTATGACCGGCAGCTGATGTACCTGCGCCGGATCGCGCCGCCGCCGGTCGATGCCGGAACCTTCGACCGTTGCGGGTGCTGGCTGAACCTTGCCGACGCCGGCTTCGAGATCAAGGACATCGCCCCGGGCGGCCCAGCCCAGGCGGCGGGCCTGAAGGTCGGCGACCTGGTCACGGCGATCGACGGCGCCCCGGCCGGTACCGTGTCGCTCTCGGACGCCCGGGCGGCGATGCGCGTCGTGGCGGTCGGCCGGCCGATCCGGATCGACTACCGTCGGGACGGCGTGACGGGCGAGGTGATGCTGACGCCTCGGGATCAGGTTCCGGCGCGTTAGCAGAGCATTCGCCGGCTAGTTTGGCCCCAACAAAATCCGCTCATCCCGGCGAATGCCGGGACCCAAGGTGATTGTCCTGACGGAGCTCTGAGCTAGGAACCGCACACGCCGCTTGGGTCCCGGCTTTCGCCGGGATGAGCGGAGGGTTGGGTCAGCCCCCGAACGACCTTCAGGGCCGTCCGGAGACCGGAAACCTCAGCCCGCCAGCGCCGCCCTGATGGCGTCCAGGCCTTCCTGGGCCTTGGAGCCGTCGGGCGCGCCGCCCTGGGCGAAGTCGGCCTTGCCGCCGGCTCCCTGCCCGCCCATGGCCAGCACGGCGGCCTTGGCCAGGTCGGCGGCGCTGAACCTGCCGACGAGGTCGGCGGTCACGGCGACGGTGACGGCGGCCTTACCGTCGGTGGTGCCGACCAGGGCGACGACGCCGCTGGTCAGCTGCTTCTTGAACTCCTCGGCCACGCCGCGCAGTTCCTTGCCGCCGACGCCGTCGAGGACGCGGGCGATCAGGGCGGTGCCGTTGACGTCTTCCGGACCGGACGCGGCGCCGGAACCGCCGCCGCCCAGGGCCAGCTGCTTCTTGGCGTCGGCCAGCTCCTTCTCGAGGCGCTTGCGGTCGGCGATCAGGGCGTCGACGCGGGCCCCGACCTCGGCCACGGGGGTCTTGAACTGGTCGGCCAGGGCCTTGGCGACGCCGGCCTGGTCGAGCAGGAAGCGGCGGGCCGCCTCGCCGGTCAGGGCTTCGATGCGGCGGATGCCGGCGGCGACGCCCTGCTCGGAGACGATCTTGAACAGGGCGATGTCGCCGGTGCGGGCCACGTGGGTGCCGCCGCACAGCTCGACTGAATAGGCCTTGGCTTCGTCGGTCAGCGACTTGCCCAGGGTCAGCACCCGGACGCTGTCGCCGTACTTCTCACCGAACAGCGCCACGGCGCCGGCCTCGATGGCTTCCTGCGGGGCCATCTCCCGGGTCTCGGCCGGAACGTTCTGGCGGATCACTTCATTGACCTCGGCCTCGATGCGCTCGATCTCGTCGGCGGTCAGCGGGCCGCCGTGGCTGAAGTCGAAGCGCATGCGCTCGCCGTCGACCATCTGGCCCTTCTGGGCGACGTGCGGACCCAGCACGTGGTGCAGGGCGGCATGGACCAGGTGGGCCGCCGAGTGGTTGGCGCGGGTGGTGGTGCGCTTGGCGGCGTCGACGCCGGCCACGACCTGGTCGCCGACCTTCAGCGGCCCGGCCAGTTCGACCTTGTGGACATAGAGTTCACCGGCCTGCTTCTGGGTGTCGAGCACGCGGCTTTCGGCGCCGTTCGCCTCGATCACGCCGGTGTCGCCGGCCTGGCCGCCGCTCTCGGCATAGAAGCTGGTGCGGTCGAGCAGGACCTCGGCGCTCGCGCCGGAGGCGGCGGAGTCGACTTCCGCGCCGTCAACCAGGATGGCCTTCACCACGCCGGTGGTTTCGGTGTTGTCGTAGCCGACGAAATTGGTCGGGCCGGTGCGTTCCTTGATCCCGAACCAGGCGGCGGCCGCGCCGGTCTGGCCGGAGCCGGCCCAGTTGGCGCGGGCCATCGTCCGCTGGCGGTCCATGGCCACGTCGAAGCCGTCGGTATCGACGGTGATGCCTCGGGCGCGCACGGCGTCCTGGGTCAGGTCGAGCGGGAAGCCGTAGGTGTCGTAGAGCTTGAAGGCGGTCTCGCCGTCCAGCACGCCGCCGGCCGACAGGTTGGCGGTCGCGTCGTCGAGCAGGCCCATGCCGCGGCCCAGGGTGACGCGGAAGCGTTCCTCCTCCTGGCGCAGGGTCTCGACGATCGAGGCCTCCGCGCGGCGCAGCTCGGGATAGGCCTGGCCCATCTCGGCCACCAGGGTCGGGGCCAGGCGGTGCATCAAGGGCTCGTTGGCGCCCAGCAGATAGGCGTGGCGCATGGCCCGGCGCATGATCCGGCGCAGCACGTAGCCGCGGCCTTCGTTCGAAGGCGTGACGCCGTCGGCCAGCAGGAACGAGGACGAGCGCAGGTGGTCGGCGATCACCCGGTGCGACGGGGCCTGGTCGCCTTCGGCCTTGACGCCGGTCAGCTCGACGCTGGCGGCGATCAGCGCCTTGAACAGGTCGATGTCGTAGTTGTCGTGCACGCCTTGCAGGACGGCGGCGACGCGCTCCAGGCCCATGCCGGTGTCGATCGACGGCTTGGGCAGCGACACGCGCTCGCCGCCGGCCATCTGCTCGAACTGCATGAACACCAGGTTCCAGATCTCGATGAACCGGTCGCCGTCTTCATCGGGGCTGCCCGGAGGGCCACCGGGAATGCCTTCGCCGTGGTCGAAGAAGATCTCCGAGCACGGGCCGCACGGGCCGGTGTCGCCCATCGACCAGAAGTTATCGTTGGTGGCGATGCGGATGATGCGGTCGTCGGACAGGCCGGCGATCTTCTTCCAGAGATCGGCCGCCTCGGTGTCGGTGTGATAGACCGTGACCAGCAGCTTGTCCTTGGGCAGGGCGAAGTCGCGGGTCAGCAGGGTCCAGGCGTGGGTGATCGCCTGTTCCTTGAAATAGTCGCCGAACGAGAAGTTGCCGAGCATCTCGAAGAAGGTGTGGTGACGGGCGGTGTAGCCGACATTGTCCAGGTCGTTGTGCTTGCCACCGGCCCGGACGCACTTCTGCGACGAGGTCGCGCGCGGGTGCGGCGGGGTCTCGGCGCCGGTGAACGCGTTCTTGAACGGCACCATGCCCGCGTTGACGAACAGCAGGGTCGGATCGTTCTGCGGCACCAGCGGCGCCGAGGGCGTGATGGCGTGATCGGCCGCGCCGAAATAGTTCAGGAAGGTGCTGCGGATGTCGTTGAGGCTGGGCAGGCTGGTCATCGGCGTCTCGGGTGTTCGGTACGGGGTTCCGGTTGAACCGGAAGTCGGCGCTGCATAGCGCGGTTTCAAGCGGAGTGGAAACCAAGTCGGCGTTCGGCGGGTCTGCGGCGGCGGTGTTGGGCTGATAAGTTCTCTCCCCGTGGGAGAGGTGTCGCCGCAGGCGACGAAGAGGGGATGGTGGCTGGACGTGGCCCGCATCTAGAATCGACGGCGTGGACTCCCCCCACCGGTCGCTGCGCGACCGCCTCCCCCAGAGGGGGAGGATTTGGGCGGCTGGCTCGGCGATCCCCCTCCGTCACCCCGGACCTTGTCCGGAGCGCCACCTCCCCCTGAGGGGGAGGATTGGAGGAGAAACGAAATCGGACGCCTGGCATGGGGTCCAGGCGTCCGGGGATCGCGGCCGGCCGAGGCGGTATTACGCGGCGGGCTATGAGGCGGGGTCGCCCGCTGCGGGCGGCGGCCGCGAAACCTGTGTCAGGCGGAGGTCCGGATGGAGCCTAGGCCTATTCGTCGTCCTCGGGGCCCCCGACCAGCAGCTCTTCCTCGATCTTCTGGGAAGACTTGCGGACAGCCGTCTCGATCTCGGCGGCCAGATCCTTGTTGGCCTTGAGGAACTCGCGGACGTTGTCGCGGCCCTGTCCGATGCGCTGGCTGTTGTAGGAGAACCACGAGCCGGCCTTGTCGATCACCCCGGCCTTGACGCCCAGGTCGATGATCTCGCCCAGCTTGGAAATGCCCTCGCCGTACATGATGTCGAACTCGACCTCGCGGAACGGCGGGGCGACCTTGTTCTTGACCACCTTGACCCGGACGTTGTTGCCGATGATCTCGTCGCGGTTCTTGATCGAACCGGTGCGGCGGATGTCGAGGCGAACCGAGGCGTAGAACTTCAGGGCGTTGCCGCCGGTGGTGGTTTCCGGGCTGCCGTACATCACCCCGATCTTGTGGCGGATCTGGTTGATGAAGATGACGATGGTGTTGGTCTTGTTGATCGAGCCGGTCAGCTTGCGCAGCGCCTGGCTCATCAGGCGGGCCTGCAAACCGGGCAGGCTGTCGCCCATCTCGCCCTCGATTTCGGCCTTGGGCGTCAGGGCCGCCACCGAGTCGATGACGACCACGTCGACGGCGCCCGAACGCACCAGGGTGTCGGTGATCTCAAGCGCCTGTTCGCCGTTGTCGGGCTGCGAGACCAGCAGGTTGTCGAGATTGACCCCCAGCTTGAAGGCGTAGCCCGGATCCAGCGCATGCTCGGCGTCGACGAAGGCGGCGGTGCCGCCGGCCTTCTGGACCTCGGCCACCACGTGCAGGGCCAAGGTCGTCTTGCCCGAGCTTTCCGGACCGTAGATCTCGATCACCCGCCCCTTGGGCAGGCCACCGATGCCCAGGGCGATGTCGAGGCCGAGAGAGCCGGTGGAGACCGACTCCATCTCGACCTTGCCCTTTTCGCCGAGCTTCATCACCGAGCCCTTGCCGAACGCCCGGTCGATCTGCGCCAGCGCCGCTTCGAGAGCCCGCTGCTTGTCGCCGTCTTCTTTACCCACGAGTTTCAAAGCCGCCTGATTGCTCATTGGAGATCCGCCCTTATCCCATGATTCCGACCGTCAGATCGGAGGTTCGCGACCGGCGCGCCCATCCGTCTGTGGAATGATTAACGAGTACACGCTTTGTTCCATGTTCACAAGATGTTCTTTTCTTGCCTATCCGAAGCGTTGAAACGGTTATGGCGTCGAGATACGTCAAAATAGGTCGCACCATTTCCGGCGCTCGCGACATTTCCCCGCGCCCCTCCCGCGCTCCCCGGGGGCGCTTTCGCCGCCCGGCTCAACCGGTCCTTAACGACGCCCCGCCATGCTGCCTGCGTCTTGGGGGACTTCCGTCTTGTCGCTAGATCCGCGCCGCCTTCTGGGCCTGGCCTTCGCCAGCGCCGACCTGTTGCTGGAGGTCGAGACCGGCCAGGTGATCCTGGCGCTCGGCGCGGCCCAGCGGATCATGGGCCAGGACGAGCGCACCCTGATGGGGCGAGCCTGGCGCGACCTGTTCACGCCCATCGACCGGCCGCTGGTCGATTCGGTGACCACCGCCCTGAGCGACGGCTTCCGGCGCGGTCCCATCACCGTGCGGATGGCCGGCGAGCCACCGCGCCATGTCAGCCTGACCCTGCGCGCCCTGCCCGAGAACGGCGGCCGGATCTCGGTGTCGGTCACCTCCGCGCAGGCCCCCACGGCCGGGCTGGACGCCGACGGCCTGCGCGGCCGCGAGAACTTCGAGGACATCGCCCGCGGCCTGTTCGAGGCCGCCCGCGTCACCGGCCTGGAGCTGGAACTGGCGATGATCGACTTCGCCGGCCTGGGATCGGTGCGCGAACAGCTGTCGCCGCGCGAGGTCCAGGCCCTGGACATCCGGCTGGCCGGCGCGGTGCGGGCCGAGTCGCACGCCGGCGGCATGGCCACCCGCCTGTCGCCCGACCGCTTCGCCCTGGTGCGGACCCGCGACGACCACAGCGAGGACATGGCCCAGCGCTTGACCCGGGCCACCGCGATCCAGGCCTCGGCCCACGTGGTGCCGCTGGACGGCGGGACCTCGGCCCGCGGCCTGCGCGCCCTGCGCTACGCCCTGGACGACTTCCTGCGCGAGGGGCTGAAGGACACCCCGCCCCTGACCCTGTCGGAGGCCATGAACCGCTCGGTCAAGCGCACCCTGTCGCGAGCCGGCGCCCTGGGCGTGGCGGTCAGCCAGCGGCGCTTCACCCTGGCCTACCAGCCGGTGGTCGACCTGGCGACGGGCCTGGCCCACCACCACGAGGCCTTGGTGCGCTTCGAGGACGGCGGCAGCCCGTTCCAGTTGATCCGCATGGCCGAGGAGTTCGACCTGATCGAGGAGCTGGACCACGCCATCGCCGAGCAGGCGGTCAAGCGCCTGGCCAGCGACCGCGCGGGAACCCTGAAGCTGGCGGTCAATGTCTCGGGCCGGACGATCGTCAACGAGACCTTCGTCGGCCATATCGACGGCCTGCTGAAGCAACATGACATGGCCAAGGGCCGGCTGATCTTCGAGATCACCGAGACCAGCGCCATCGACGACCTGCCCCGCGCCAACCGTCACATCCAGGGCCTGCGCGGCCTGGGCTCGCTGGTCTGCCTGGACGATTTCGGGGCTGGGGCCTCGTCCTTCGCCTATCTGCAGGAATTGAGCCTGGACATCGTCAAGATCGACGGCCGTTACGTCCGCGAACTGGCCGGCAACGGCCGCGACGGCGCCATGGTCCGCCGCCTGGTCGAGCTGTGCCGAGACCTGAAGATCCGCACCGTCGCCGAGATGGTCGAGACCGCCGAGGTCGAGGATCTGGTCCGCAAGGCCGGCGTCGACTTCGCCCAGGGCTGGCTGTTCGGCAAGCCGACGGACCAGCCGCAACCGGCGCTGAAGGTGACGCCCTCGGTGACGCCGGCCGCGCGGCGGGCGGGGGTTTCGGAAGGGTGGGGGTAGCCCCAAAACCCTTCCCTCCCCTTTATGGGGAGGGTGGCCCCGAAGGGGTCGGGTGGGGTTTGATGAGTCAAGGCGGCGGTGAAGCCCCACCCACCAGCTTCGCTGGTCCCCCCTCCCCATGAAGGGGAGGGAAGATATCCAAGCTTACTTCCCGGCCTTGGTCGCGGCCACGTAGTCGTCGACCACCTTGTCCAGCACGGTCAGCGGGGTCATGCCCGACAGCAGGCCCGCGTCGTGGAACTTGCGGATGTCGAACTTCTGGCCCAGCGCCTTCTTGGCGCGCTCGCGGGCCCGCAGCCAGGTGATCTTGCCGATCATGTAGCTGCAGGCCTGGCCCGGCCACACGCAGTAGCGTTCGATCTCGGTGATCGTGCCGCTCTCCTCGTCGCCCATGGTCTCGGCCATGTACTTCACCGCCTGCTCTCGGCTCCATTTCTTGTAGTGCATGCCGCTGTCGACCACGAGGCGGACGGCGCGGAACAGGGCGTCGTGCAGCATGCCGATATGGCCCCGCGGGTCGCTCTTGTAGATGCCCATCTCGACGGCCAGCTGTTCGGAATAGAGCGCCCAGCCCTCGGTGTAGCCCGAATTGCCGATAGTCTTGCGGATCAGCGGCAGGCCCTTGGCTTCGTTGGAGATCGACAGCTGCAGGTGATGCCCCGGGACGCCCTCATGCACGGTCAGGGTCGTCAGGGTGTACTTGGCCTGCTCCTTGGTGTCGCGCAGGTTGATCCAGTAGATGCCCGGCCGCTTACCATCGAGCGAGGGCGAATTGTAGTAGCCGCCCGGGGCGCCCGCCTCGATGGCCTTGGGCACGCGGCGGATCTCCAGCGGCGCCTTGGGCAGCTGGCCGAAATAGGCCGGCAGTTGCTTCTCGATCCATTTGGCCTTGGTGTTGAGGTCGGCGATCAGCTGTTCCTTGGCTGGATCGGTGTTCTCGTAGATATCCTTGCCCAGCTCGGCCATGCGCTCGCCGACCGTGCCCTTGGTCATGCCGATGCTCTTGAAGAGCTTGTCGGCCTCGACGGAGATCGACTTCACCAGGTCCAGGCCCAGCTGGTGGATCTCGTCGGGGGTGAGCGTGGCGGTCGTGTAGTTCTTCAGCGACACGGCGTAGTAATCCGCCCCGTCCTTCAGGCGCCAGACGCCGGCGTCGTGGGTAGCCTTGGGGCGCACGCTTTCCAGCAGGGCGATCTGGCGCTTGAGGGCCGGCAGCACCGAGACCTCGTAGATCTTGGTCGCCTCGCCCGCCCAGTCGCCGGGGATGTTCTTTTCCTTGGTCCGGCGAGCCACCGACACCACCAGCGGCGCTTCGGCGACGGGCGTGTCGGCGAAGGCCTTCATCTGGACCAGGGCCTTGTCGAGCACGAAGTCCGGCGGGATCACGCCGTCTGCGTAGTCGCGGGCCGCGATCGCCGCTTCCTGGTCCATCAACCGGGCGAAGGCTTCCATCCGCGCCAGATAGGCGTCGGCGTCGGCCTTGGTCTCGATCGAATGCTGGGTGTCGAGGAAGTCGGGATAGGACTGGTACGAGCCGGTCAGCTGGCTGAGCACATAGGGCGCGCCCGAACCGCCGCCGGCATAGGTGAATTTCTGGTTGCCCTCGTCCTGCACCGCCAGGGTGAACTCGACGGTGTCGTAGTTGACGGCGTCCATGCCGGTCAGCTGCTTGCGGTCGATGGCGCGCAGGTCGGTCAGCTGCTGCCGGGTCTGGACGACGCCGGCGGCGATGGCCGCGAACGAGCGGTCGGCCAGCAGGGCCTTGGTCCAGGCCAGGTCGCCCACGTCGAGGCCCAGGCTGGTGGCCGTCTCGGGCGACTGGCGCAGCTGCTTGGCCATGATGGCGTCGAACAGGGCGGTGAGCTTGGCGACCTCGCCGGACGCCGGGGCGCCTTGCGCGAGCGCCAGGTTCGGCGCCGCGGCGGCCAGGCCGACGGCGACGGTGGACAGCAGCATCTGACGACGGTTTTGCAAGGTGGGGTCCCCTTCCCTCAATCTGTTGGCGCAAAGGGGTAGAGGGCCTTTCCCGGCGGGGCAACGGCGCTGGGATTAATTTCCCGTCATCTTGCGACGGAGCGCATGTTTCGTGCGGCCGAAAGCCTCAGCGCAGCGTCACGAACAGTTCGTTCTCGATCACCCACTGGCCGGTGACCTTTCGCCAGGTCGCCAGATAGGGTCCGCCCTGGTCGGCGGCGCCGCGCGCCGTCCCGACCCAGGTTCCGTGCTCGGCGGCCCGGACGCCGTCGGCGTCGAGTTCAATGCGTTCGGTGGTGCGCACATAGGCCACGAAGTCGGGGTCGGCGAACTGACCGGCGAAGGCGGCCAGCACGTCCTGAGCCCCCAGGATCAGCGAACCGTCGCCGGCGATCACCTTGATGTCGGGGCTGAAGAACGGCGCCAGGCGGCGGGCGTCCTTGCCGGCGATCAGCCGATTGGTCAGCTTGCGGCGGGCGGCGATGGCGTCCTGCGGCGTGGTCATGGATAAACGCTCAGGCTGTATGGCTGACAGGGCGAAGGCCGGTATAGGCTGACCGCGCCGCCCCTCGCAAACAGGATGCCCCGAACAGAATGCCCATGTCATCGTTCCCGCCCGTCCTGACCACCCCGCGCCTGAGCCTGTCTCCCCCGGAGCTGTCGGACTTCGAGGACAGCGCCGCGCTGTGGAGCGATCCGCTGGTCACCCGGCACGTCGGCGGCCGCACCTCGACGCCGGAGGAGAGCTGGGCGCGGCTGCTGCGAGCCCGGGGCCTGTGGGCGCTGCTGGGCTACGGCTATTGGGCGGTGCGCGAGACCGCCACCGGCCGCTATGTCGGTGAGGTCGGCTTCGCCGACTTCCACCGCGGGCTGGAACCGTCGATCAACGGAATACCCGAGATGGGTTGGGTGCTGGCGACCTGGTCCCACGGCAAGGGCTTCGCCTCCGAGGCCGTGACCGCCGGTCTGAACTGGGGCGAGGCCCGATGGGGCGCCGATCCCGTGGTCTGCATCATCGACCCCGACAATGCGCCCTCACTGAAACTGGCGGGCCGGATGGGGTTCAGCGAGGTGACGCGGACCACCTACAAGGACTCGCCGACGGTGCTGCTGCGGCGGGGCTAGCTAGACGGTCCCGGCGGCCGCGCCCTCCGCGAAACCGCGCAGGCGATTGGCGATGACCTCGCCCACCGCCTCCACCGCCGGACGCCGGGGAAAATGCGCGCGCCAGGCGATGCGCACCGTCCGCCCGGCCCGCGCCGCCAGCGGCCGCAGCACGATTCCCGCGTCCAGCGCCGCCCCGGCCGCCAGCCCGGGGATCAGCGTCGTGCCATAGCCGGCGGCCACCATGTTGAGCAGAGTCGGCAGGCTCGCCGCGCGCAACGTGCCGCCCAGCGCCTCGCTTTGCCCGCAGGCCTCCATCGTCTGTTCGCGCAGGCAGTGCCCGTCCGCCAGGACCAGCATGTCCCGCGTCAGGTCCGTCTCCGCCACCACCTCGCACGCGGCGAGCGGATGATCGGGCGGCAGCGCCGCGAGGAAGGGCTCGGCGAAGAGCGGCTGGCTCACCAGGTCCGGCCCGTCCACCTCGGTGGCCAGCAGGGCGGCGTCCAGCTCATGCGCGCGCAGCCGCCCGAGCAGGGCCGAGGTCTGGTCCTCCCATGGCTCCAGTTCGAGCGCGGGGAGCGCCTCGCGCAGCGGCGCGAAGACCAGCGGCAGCAGATAGGGCGCCAGCGTCGGAATGATGCCGAGCCGGAAACGCCCCGCCAGCGGGTCGCGCAGGTTCCGCGCCGTGGCGAGGATCGCCTCGGTCGCCGTGACCGCGGCGCGGGCGTGGCCGATCAACTGCTGGCAGGCGAAGGTCGGCGCGACGGTCTTGCTGGTGCGCTCGAACAGCGCGACGCCCATCAGCTCCTCGAGCTTGCGGATCTGTACGGACAGCGTCGGCTGGCTGATGCCGCAGGCCCTCGCGGCGCGGCCGAAATGTTCGTGCTCGGCCACGGCCAGCAGATAGCGAAGGTCCCGGAGGTTCATCTGGTCAGCCCGCTTTCATCATAGGCCAAGCCTATCGCATCCATTGAGTTTTGGCGCTTCTCATTATCGTCGGAATGGGCAAAGACTGAACGCGGCGATCCAGCGGAGAGCGCCGCGAGGGAGAAACGGCAGGAGCCAAGGCCCGACCAGAACCTCCAGCGCGCCAGTCACCGGCGACACGAAAAGCGGCGCGGTGGAGGCTGGCCCCAGGCCAGCGCTCCTACCCCACCGCCAGGAAGCGTGCTCTTCTTCCGGAAGTTTCAGGGTCTCCACTCAGGGACCACGTCAATCAAGGCAACCACGATCGGAGACGAAGATGGACGGCGATCTTGTCGAACCCACAACCAAGTGCCCGCTGAAGCACGGCGTCCGGTTCCACACCAGCTTCGGCGGACGATCGAACCGCGACTGGTGGCCCAACCAGCTGAACCTGAAGATCCTCCACCAGAATTCGGCGCTCTCCAGCCCGATGTCGCCGGCGTTCAGCTACGCCAAGCAGCTCGAAAAACTGGATGTCGAGGCCCTGAAGAAGGACCTGCGGGCGCTGCAGACCGACTCCCAGGACTGGTGGCCGGCCGACTATGGCCACTACGGTCCGTTGTTCATCCGCATGGCCTGGCACAGCGCCGGCACCTATCGCATCGGTGACGGTCGCGGCGGAGCGGGCTCGGGCACCCAGCGCTTCGCGCCGCTGAACAGCTGGCCGGACAACGGCAACCTGGACAAGGCGCGCCGCCTGCTGTGGCCGATCAAGCAGAAGTACGGCAACCAGATCTCCTGGGCCGACCTGATGATCCTGGCCGCCGACGTCGGCATGGAGACCATGGGGTTCAAGACCTTCGGCTTCGGCTTCGGCCGCGAGGACGTCTGGGAACCCGAGGAAGACGTCCACTGGGGCGCGGAAGACACCTGGCTGGGCGACGCGCGCTACCAGGGCGAGCGCGAGCTCGACAAGCCGCTGGCCGCCGTTCAGATGGGCTTGATCTACGTCAATCCGGAGGGGCCGAACGGCAAGCCTGATCCGCTGGCGGCGGCGCACGACATCCGCGAAACCTTCGCGCGCATGGCCATGAACGACGAGGAGACGGTCGCCCTGATCGCCGGCGGCCACACCTTCGGCAAGGCCCACGGCGCGGGCGACGCGGCGCTGGTCGGGGCCGAGCCCGAAGGGGCCGGCATCGTCGAGCAGGGCCTGGGCTGGAAGAACAGCTTCGGCAGCGGCCGGGGCGGCGACGCCATCACCAGCGGTCTGGAAGGCGCCTGGACTCCGAACCCGACCACCTGGGACAACGGCTTCTTCGACACCCTGTTCGGGCACGAGTGGGAACTGACCAAGAGCCCGGCCGGCGCCTATCAGTGGACGCCGAAGAATCCAGGGGCCGGCCCCCTGGCGCCCGACGCCCACGACCCGTCCAAGCAACATCCGCCGATGATGCTGACGACGGACCTCGCCCTGCGGCTCGACCCGATCTACGGGCCGATCTCCAAGCGGTTCCACGAGAACCCGGACCAGCTCAAGGACGCCTTCGCCCGCGCCTGGTTCAAGCTGACCCACCGCGATATGGGCCCTCTGGCCCGCTATCGCGGCCCGCTGGTGCCAAAGGAAGAGCTGATCTGGCAGGACCCGCTGCCGGCCGTCGATCACCCGCTGATCGACGCGCGGGACATCGCCGACCTGAAGGCCAAGATCCTGGCGTCGGGGCTGACCGTCCCGCAATTGGTCGCGACCGCCTGGGCCTCGGCCTCGACCTTCCGTGGCTCCGACAAGCGCGGCGGGGCGAACGGCGCCCGCATCCGCCTGGCCCCGCAGAAGGACTGGGCGGTCAACCAGCCCGCCCAGTTGGCGACCGTGCTGTCCGCCCTCGAAGGCGTCCGGTCGGCGTTCAACGCGGGCCAGACCGGCGGCAAGAAAGTGTCGCTGGCCGACCTGATCGTGCTGGCCGGTTCCGCCGCCGTCGAACAGGCCGCCAAGGCCGCCGGCCATGACGTCGAGGTCCCGTTCACGCCGGGCCGGGCCGACGCCTCGCAGGAGCAGACCGACGTGGCGTCCTTCGCGGTGCTCGAACCGAAGGCCGACGGGTTCCGCAACTACCTGAACACGGACTCGCCCCTGACGGCCGAAGAGCTGCTGGTCGACCGGGCGCAACTTCTGACCTTGACCGCGCCAGAGATGACGGTGCTGGTCGGCGGTCTGCGGGTGCTGGGCGCCAATACCGACCAGTCGCCGCATGGCGTCTTCACCCAGCGGCCGGGCGTCCTGACCAACGACTTCTTCGTCAACCTGGTCGACATGCGCACGGCGTGGACGGCGACCTCGGACGAGGAAGCCGAGTTCGAGGGCCGCGACCGGGCGACCGGTCAACCGAAGTGGACCGCCACGCGCGCCGACCTGATCTTCGGGTCGAACTCGCAACTTCGGGCCCTGGCCGAGGCCTACGCCCAGTCCGACTCGCAAGGCGCGTTCGTGGACGCCTTCGTGGCGGCCTGGACCAAGGTAATGAACTCGGACCGCTTCGACCTCACCTGATTAGGGGGAAAGACGACCGGACGCGGCTGAAACCCAGCCGCGTCCACACTTCAAGGTCGGGATCAGATCGCGGCGATGCACGACCGCGACCGTCCCGGCGCCCTGGGAGGACGTCAGATGTCCCACGCGGTGGAAGCCGTGTTTCGGGAGGAACTGCGCCGTGCCGGCCTGCCCGGCCACGGCGTGCTGCCGCGTCTGCTCGCGCAGTTGCGGGCCGCGCCGGAGACGCATCTCACCCTGGCGGAGGTGGCGGACATGGCCGCCGAGGCGGGACTGGCGATGACGCAGACCGAGCTCGCTCACCACCTTGAAACCCTCGCCGACCATGGGCTGGTCGGCCGGCTGCCCACGACGACGACCGAGCTGGTCTTCGACACCGTGCCCGAACCGCATTCCCACATGATCTACGAAGAATCGGCGCAGATCGTGGATCTGCACGTCTCGACCGAAACCCTGCTCGTCATGGTCCGCCAAGCCCTGGACGAACGGCCGGACAGCGTGGAGATCGTCGTACGCTTCCGCCGCGATCCCGCGGCGGCGCCCGACCAGGCGACTCGGACCGCGATCGGCCGACGCCGGCCGGAACCGGAGCCCTGACCTGGCCGTCCGGTCTTAGGGACTGGGTCCAATTGACCCCCACCCCACTGTTGTCATCCCGACCGCAACGAAGCGGAAGGCCGGGACCCAGAGCAACCGCGTCGCGCCAGACCCTAAGCCAGCTGCCGCGCCCGCGCCGCCGCCGTGTTCACCGCATCGATGAAGGCGTCGTGGACGGCCGCCGGCAAGTCGTGGCCCATGCCGTCGATGATCCGCAGCTCGGCCCCCGGGATGGTCGCGGCGGTGTCCTGGCCGCCCTCGACCCGCACTAGCGGATCGTCGGCGCCGTGCAGCACCACGGTCGGGGCGGCGATGGTCTTCAACGCCTCGCGCCGATCGCCCGAGGCGATGACGGCGATCATCTGGCGCAGCACGCCGGCCGGATGGTAGGCGCGCTGGATCGCCGCCCGCAGCAACGGCCGCTCGGTCCGCGGATCGACCGGCCAGGCCGGGCTCTGGATGGCGATCTGGGCCTTCAGCGCGTGCTCGGTCAGGCTGTCGAGGTCGGTGGCCGCGGGCCGCGCGAACAGCACCGCCTGGGCCTCGGGCGAGGCCGGCGGCACGGCCGGGTTGCCGGTGGTCGACATCACCGAGACCAGCGACAGCACCTTCTCCGGATGGCGGGCGGCCAGCATCTGGCCGATCATGCCGCCCATCGACACGCCGGCCACGTGGGCCCGCGCGATCCCCAGGGCGTCCAGCAGGCCGGCCGCGTCGTCGGCCATGTCGGCCAACAGGTAGGGCGCGCCTGGATCCTGGCCGTTGGCCAGCGCCCCGAACACGGTCGGCAGGTCGGGCGTGACGACCTGGTCGAAGCCGGTCGACAGGCCGATGTCGCGGTTGTCGAAGCGGACGACCCGGAAGCCTTCGTCGACCAGCCGGTCGATCAGCGACACCGGCCAGCGGGTCAGTTGCTGGCCCAGGCCCATGATCAGCAGCAAGGGTTCGCCGGTCTCGGGACCGAAGGTTTCGTACTCGATCTCGATACCGTTCGCGGGAGCCTTGGGCATGGGACGTCCTCTCGTTGAGCCGCGAAGTCTAACGGTTGTTTGAGCTCCGCCAAGCCCCCTGGCCTCGCGCCCTGTCTACGACCATGCCGCGCTTGAAGAGACAACGTTGTCAGCTAGTCTCCCGCCGGGCCGCCGACCAACGCGCCGTGGAGGAAACATGTTCAAGACCCTGGCTGTCGCCCTGGCGCTCGCCGCCGCCACGCCCGCCCTCGCCGAGACCCTGGTGCTGACCGATGTCCCCAAGGCGACCGGTCCGGCCGTGGTGCTGTTCGACGGCAAGGACCTGAAGAATTGGGACGCCTGGCTGGGCTATGCCGACCCGGCCCTGACCTACACCCGCCCCGCCGTCGCCCCGATCGGCGCGACAGCTCTGAGCGCCGAGATCTTCAAGGTGGCGACCGAGGACGGCCGGCCCGCCCTCTATGTCAGCGGCAAGACCTGGGGCAGCCTGGTCCACAAGGGCGACTTCCGCGACTACCATCTGCGCCTGCAGTACAAGTGGGGCCCCGGCCGCTGGGCGCCGCGCCAGACCCTGCCGCCCAACAACGGCCTGCTCTACCACTCGCATGGCCCGCTCGGCGCGGTGTTCGGCACCTGGAGCCGGGCGGTCGAGTTCGAGATCATGCAGGGCTCGACCGGCATGGTCGTGCGGGTCGGCGACGCCGTCAGCGCCCAGGTCAAGGCCGTCGATGACCCGAGTCTGATCGCCCCGAAGCTGCGGTTCTCGACCGTCGGGCGCGACGTCACCGTCGCCACGCCGAACTGGAACGTCGAGGCCGCCCGCGACGCCGAGAAGCCGGCCGGTGAATGGAACACCCTGGACCTCTACGTGCTGGGCGACCGGGCCATCCACGTGGTCAACGGCGTGCCGGTGATGGAAGTTCGCGACATGCGGTCGACCGACGCCGACGGCGTGGAGGGCGGCCCCGCCCTGCCCCTGACCCACGGCGCGATCCAGTTGCAGTCGGAAGGGGCCGAGACCTTCTTCCGCGACATCGTCCTGGAGCCGATCACGGCCCTGCCGAAGATCGTGGCGAAGTAGATTCAGTCTTTTGCAGGTCGTCCCCCGTGGGGGAGGGCCTATCGCATATGACCAAAAACGGTTGTCATCCCGGACGAGCGCGCAGCGCGAAGATCCGGGACCGACGCGTGAACTCGGCGCTTCCGGCGGTCCCGGATCTGCGCCCGGCTTCGCCGAGCTTGTCCGGGATGACAGCCTTTTCAGAGCGAACCCATAGGCGATAGCCCTCCCCCCGTGGGGGAGGCGGCGCGAAGCGCCGGTGGGGGGAGATATCCCACATTGGCAAACTCCCCCCACCGTCGGCTGCGCCGACACCTCCCCCACAGGGGGAGGACTTCAGCCTCCTGAAAATCCGAGCGTCGGCCAGCGCCCCCAAACTGGTCATACCAAATTGCTGCGGGACTGTTGCCACTGCGCTTCACGTCACCCTCAACCCCTTGTGGGAAAGCCAATTTCCGCTTGGGAAACCGATTACCTAGGCCGATTTGCGCAATACTCACCTCGATAGATCTGACCAAATTCGCCGTATCCCCGCCATATGGTCTAGCCAATCTGCGATAACGTTGTTACCACCACGGCATAAGGCCGCCCGACCAAGGGCGTCAGGCCAGCCATGGGAGGGGCGGCATGACCGTTTCAAGGACACTCGACGTAAATCGACGCGACCTGCGCCGCGGGTTGCTGATGGCCGCCGCCGCGCTGACCCTGTGGGCGCCGCGGGCCTGGGCCCAGGAAGGCCCGACCGCCACCGCCGGCTCCACCCCCGCCCCGACCCCGGCCCAGGCCGCGCCCGCCAAACCCGCCCCGGCCGACAACCAGGTCGACGAGGTCGTGGTCTCCGGAATGCGCGCCACGCAGCGCAACTCGATCGCCGTCAAGCGCGAGTCCACGGTCATCGTCGACGGCCTGGTCAATGACGAGATCGGCTCCACCCCCGACAACTCGGTCGGCGAGACCCTGGAGCGCATCACCGGCGTGACCTCGGACCGCTTCAAGGGCTCGGCCTCGGAGATCTCGGTGCGGGGCCTGGGTCCGTTCCTCGGCTTCTCCACCCTGAACGGCCGCGAACTGTCCAGCGGCAGCGGCGATCGGGCCGTGTCGTTCCAACAGTTCCCGTCGGAGCTGGTCAGCGGCGTGCTGGTCTACAAGAGCCAGCAGGCCGACTTCGTCGAAGGCGGCGTCTCGGGCGTCGTCGAGCTGAAGACCCTGCGCCCGCTGGACTACGGCAAGCGCCGCTTCCAGTTCGAGGCGCGCGGCAACTACCTGCCGTACAACGACCGGGTCAGCGGTTCGGACAAGTTCGGAACCCGGTTCGCCGGGTCGTACACCGATCGCTTCGACACCAGGATCGGCGAGATCGGCGTGTCGGTCGGCTTCGCCACGACCAATTCGTCGGCCCCGGAAGACTTCTACGCCACCTCGACCAGCTGGGTCCCGTGCAACACGGTCAACGCCACGCCCAGCTCGCTGACCGCCGGCAACTGCGCCTTCGTCACGGGCTCGGCCAACCCGACCTACCTGGCCACCAGCAGCTATTCGTTCCGCCAGATCATCACCGAGGACAAGCGCAAGGCCTTGATCGGCGCCCTGCAATGGCGCCCCAACGACATCTGGGACTTCAACCTCGACGTCCAGCTGTCGCGCCGCAAGTCGTTCGAGGACCGCAACGACCTGTCGATCGCCGAAGGCCGTCGCGGCGTCACGCCGCTGGAAGTGGAACCGAACGGCGCCCTGTCGCGCTGGTCGGGCAACAGCATCCTGGATATCGCCGGCACCATCCGCAACCGCACGGAAGACTATGACGGCGGCGGCTTCGCGGCCAGGTTCACGCCGAACGACGCCCTGACCATCACCACCGACCTGTCCTACTCCAAGACCCACCGCAACGAGGTCAACAAGTCGACCCGCCTGCGGTCGGGCACGGCGTTCGGGGCCGGCGGCCGCGTCCTCTACACCATGGACCAGAAGAACAGCGACATCCCGACGGCGACCTTCACCAATGCCGCCGGCGCGCCCATCGACCTGATGAACTACGCCGCCTTCAACACCGGGGCGTTCGCCAACCGCCAGATGGACGACCGCACCGACGAGATCGCCGCCGGCCGCATCGACGCCCTGTACGAGCTGGGCGACGGCTTCATCGAGTCGGTGAAGGTGGGCCTGCGCTATTCCGACCACCAGCGCATCACCGACCTGGGCAACACCAACAACCTGGCGACCGTGCTGCCCGCCAACGTCACCAAGGGCAACACCGAGTGCCGCATCCCGACCGTGGTGCGCGACTGGGGCAAGGACGGTGGGACCAACGTCCAGAACTGGGCGCAGTTCAGCACCCAGTGCCTCTACGCCGCCTTCACCGGCGTCGATGACCTGGGCCCGGCCGCCGACTCGCGCAGCCAGAGCGACCTGGACATCACCGAGAAGATCACCGCCGGCTACGCCATGGCCAACTTCCGCTCGGAATGGGGCGGCGTGCCGATCACCGGCAATTTCGGTGTCCGGGTGATCAAGACCAGCATCAAGTCGCTGGGCTATCGCGGCGACTACACCGTCGAGAACGCCAGCGGCACCATCACCATCAAGCCGATCCCCGGCTCGTTCGCCCAGATCCGGGTCGACAACGAGTTCACCAACGTCCTGCCCAGCGCCAACATCCACTTCAAGCTGCGCGACGACGTCTCGCTGCGGGCGGCCTATTACCGCGCCATGGCCCGGTCGAACATCGAGGCCATGGGCGCCGGTCGCAACTTCACCGTCGACTCCGGCGCCACGACCGTGGAAACGGCGCTGCGCGGCGTCTCGGGCGGCAATCCCCGCCTCGAGGCCCTGGACTCCTGGAACGGCGACCTGTCGCTGGAATATTATCCCGACCGCGACACCAGCTTCACGGCGGCGCTGTTCTACAAGAAGTTCAAGGCCGCCGCCGTTCCCGCCGCCCAGGGCTCGCTGATCGAGACCCTGGTCATCGGCGGCGTCAGCTTCACCGTGCCGGTCAACCAGCAGATCAACAGCGACGATCCCTCGACCATCTTCGGCGTCGAGTTCACGGTCAACAAGGCCTTCACCTTCCTGCCGGCCCCGTTCGACGGCTTCGGCGTGCAGGCCAACCTGACCCTGGTCGACAGCGATTTCGAGTTCCCCGACCCGTCGGCGATCGACCCGCTGAACCCGCTGGCCAACTTCACCGACCCGGTCGGCTTCAACGGCCTGTCCAAGCGCTCGGGCAGCGTCACCGGCTATTACGAGAAGGACAAGATCTCGCTCCGCCTCGTCTACAAGTACCGCTCGGACTACTTCAAGGCCAACGGCAACGCGCCCAACCGGGTGACCGACGCCGCCGGCTACCTGGACTTCTCGGGGTCGTACGCCCTGACCCAGAACGTCCAGCTGAAGGTCCAGGCCATCAACCTCAACAACGGCCACTCGCTGTTCCAGCGGCCCGTCGCCGGCAGCAACGGCGAGACCAGCTATTTCGGAACCAGCTACTTCGCGGGCGTCCGCCTGCGGTTCTAGTTCGGCGATCATCCCCCGCCGCACTCCAGCCCGGGCCTCGCGAAAGCGTGGTCCGGGTTTTTTATGCGGCTAGGAACAACCGGAGGGAGGGTCTTGACGCCTCTCAGGAATTCCGAGCCCGTCCGCGCCCCTAGCCGAACGGCGCCACCTTGAAGACGCCCCGGAACGACATGATCCCGCCACATCGATATTGCACTGCACCATAAGCTGAGCGACGATCCCGCATCGCGAAGCCCGTGGCCTCTCCTCGCTTGTCGAAGGATTACAGATGCGCCTGCCCCTGATCGCTCCCGCCGACCTCTCCCCCGAACAGAAACCGCTCTACGACGACATGCGACAGGGGATCGCCGGCCACTTCAACGCCTTCAAGGTCGAGCGTGAGGACGGCGCGCTGATGGGGCCGTGGAACCCCTGGCTGCACGAGCCGGCGATCGGCAAGGCGATCTGGGACTTCACCCTGGCCATGACCGCCAACGCCGTGCTGCCCGACAACGTCCGGCAGATCGCCATCCTGGTGGTCGGGGCCCGCTACGACGCCGCCTACGAGATCTACGCCCACATCGCCGTGGCCGAGCGCGACGGCATGCCGGCCGAGCGGCTGGCCACCCTGGTCGCCGACCTCAAGCCCAATGACCTGGCCAGGGACGAGAGCGTCGCCTTCGACGTGGCCTACGCCCTCAGCCGCGGCGGCGTCCTGCCCGAGCCGCTGTACGCCCTGGCGGTGAAGACCTTCGGCCAGCACGGCGCCAACGAGCTGATCTATCTGGTCGGCCTCTACGCCCTGGTCTCGGTCACCCTCAACGGCTTCAACGTGCCGGTTCCCGAACGTGAATAGCCGCCCCCGCAAGCCCGTCGCCCCGCCCGAGCAGCCCAAGCCCAACGCCACCGCCTTCGAGAGCGTGGCCCTGCTGCTGCAAGGCGGCGGCGCGCTGGGCGCCTACCAGGCCGGGGTCTACGAGGCCCTGCTCGACGCCGATGTCGAGCCGACCTGGATCGCCGGCATCTCGATCGGCGCGATCAACAGCGCCATCATCGCCGGCAACCCGCGCGAGACCCGCTGCGAACGGCTGCGCGAGTTCTGGGAGCTGGTCAGCCAGCCCCACGACGGCGGCTGGGCCAGCGCCTGGACCGGCCTGGTGAACGGCGACATCGCCCGCGGCTGGGTCAACCAGCTGGCGGCCGGCCAGATCATGGCCAAGGGCGTGCCCGGCTTCTTCGCCCCGCGCGTCCCGCCGCCGTTCCTGCTGCCGGCCGGCGTTCCGGGCGCCACCAGCTGGTACGACACCTCGGCCCTGCGCCCCACCCTGGAACGGCTGGTCGACTTCGACCGGATCAACGCCAAGACCATGCGCTTCAGCGTCGGGGCGGTGAACGTCCGCACCGGCAACTTCGCCTATTTCGACAACGAGACCGACGTCATCCGCCCCGAACACATCATGGCCAGCGGCGCCCTGCCTCCGGCCTTCGACGCGGTGGAGATCGACGGCGAGTTCTACTGGGACGGCGGCCTGGTCTCCAACACCCCGCTGGACTGGGTGCTGTCGGCGCGGTCGGACCTCGACACCCTGATCTTCCAGGTCGACCTGTGGAGCGCCCAGGGCGTGCTGCCGCGCGACCTGTGCGAAGTGGCGGTGCGGATGAAGGAGGTGCAGTTCTCCAGCCGCACCCGCGCGGCCACCGACAGCTTCAAGCGGACCCAGAAGCTGCGCGCCACCTTCAACGAACTGCTGGCCCTGATGCCGCCGGAACTGGTGGCCACGCCCCAGGCCCAGCTGCTGGCCCAGGCGTCGGACCCCGCCGTCTACAACATCGTCCAGTTGGTCTACCGCTCGGCCACCTACGAGGGCCAGTCGAAGGACTACGAGTTCTCGCGCCGGACGATGGAGGAGCACTGGGAGGCCGGCCGCCGCGACGCCCTGCTCACCCTCTCCCACCCCGAGGTGCTGACCCGGCCGGCCGGGGCCCACTCGGTCGAGACCTACGACTTCACGACCCCCAAGCCTTCCTCCTCCCCCGGAAAGGACTGACCATGAGCCTTCAAGACAAGGTCGCCGTGATCACCGGCGCCGCCAGCGGCATCGGCAAGGACATCGCCAAGGAATTCCTGGCCCAGGGCGCCAAGGTGGCCATCGCCGACCTCAACATCGAGGCCGCCAACGCCACCGCCCTGGAGTTCGACCCCAGCGGCCAGCGCGCCTTCGGCGTGGCCATGGACGTCACCGACGAGGCCCAGGTCGAGGCCGGGATCGCCGCCGTCGACGCCAAGTTCGGCGGCATCGACATCCTGGTGTCCAACGCCGGCATCCAGATCGTCGGCCCGCTCGACACCTACAAATTCTCCGACTGGAAGAAGCTGCTGGCCATCCACCTGGACGGCGCCTTCCTGACCACCCGGGCCTGCCTGCAGCGCATGTACGCCCAGGGCCGCGGCGGCAGCATCATCTATATGGGCTCGGTGCACTCCAAGGAGGCCTCGGTGCTCAAGGCCCCCTACGTCACCGCCAAGCACGGGCTGGAGGGCCTGGCCAAGGTGGTGGCCAAGGAAGGCGCCCCGCACGGCGTTCGCGCCAACCTGATCTGCCCCGGCTTCGTCCGCACGCCGCTGGTCGAGAAGCAGATTCCCGAACAGGCCAAGGAACTGGGCATCAGCGAGGACGAGGTCATCAAGACCGTGATGCTGAAGGAAACCGTCGACGGCCAGTTCACCACCGTGGACGACGTGGCCCGCACGGCGGTGTTCCTGGCCGGCTTCCCGACCAACGCCCTGACGGGCCAGTCGGTGGTGGTCAGCCACGGGTGGTTCATGCAGTGAGGGGGCGGGACGTCCAGGCGACGCCGCGACGGCCCGACTCAAGGTATTTCCCAATTTGGGAATTCATGACTTCCCAAATTGGGAAAATCCGTCTATACCCTGGTCGTGAACGTGATCGCCCGCACCGCATTGGAGGCGTTCTGGACCAGGCATCCGGCGGCCAGGGCCAGCCTGACGGCGTGGTACGCCGTTGTGCGCCATGCGACATGGGCGTCGTTCGCGGACCTGAAACTGACGTTCAATTCCGCGGACATGGTGGGTGACGGAAAGGTCGTCTTCAATGTCGGCGGCAACAACTATCGCATCGTCGGCCTGGTCGGCTTCCGCGCCAAGCGGGTGTTCATTCTGTGGATCGGAACCCATGCGGAATACAACAGGTTGGACGTCAAGAAACTTTAACCGGGCGGCCGAGCGGTCGCCTACAGACTAACCTCAAAGCGGGAAACCTCGCGGAGACTGGACATGCGGAACATCAGCAGCGTTCGCCCGCTGCGCAACGAGGCCGACCACCAAGAGGCCTTGAAGGCGATCCGTCCCTATTTTGACAACGAACCCGAGGAAGGCACGGAAGCGGCCGACCATTACGACATGCTGGCCATGGTCATCGAGAAGTACGAGGACCAGCACCACGAAATTCCCGAGGCCGATCCGGTCGACGTCCTGCAACTGATCATGGAGGATCGGGGCTATGGTCGAAGCGACCTCGCCCAGGTGCTCGGATCGGCGCCGAGGGCGTCGGAGATTCTGAACCGGAAGCGGGAACTCTCGCTCGACCATATCCGGCGGCTCAAGAGCGCGTGGCGGATTCCGGCCGACGCCCTGATCGGAGCGCTGGCCCACGCCTGAGCATGAGGCAAGGGCACGCGCGCCACGCGGTGGTGGACGCGGCCGGATCCGCGATTAGTCTGGGGCCCTGACCCGAGATCAAGCGTTGGAGACCGGCCGCATGAACGTCTTCGACCGCCGCCTGTTTGTGTCGGCCGCCCTGGCGACCGGGACGCTGGCCGGCGGACCGGCCCTCGCCGCGCAAAGCCCTCCAGACCGCAAGACCCAGGAAGCCGCCCCCGTGATCCACCATGTGTTTTTCTGGCTCAAGAACCCCGGTTCACCCACCGACAGGGATCTTCTGATCTCAGGCTTGAGAACCCTGAAGGCCATAGACGTCGTCCGCCAGCTTCACATCGGCGTCCCCGCCTCGACCGAAAAGCGCGACGTGGTGGACAACAGCTACGATGTTTCGGAGCTGATGATCTTCGACAGCGTGGAAGATCAGGGCCGATACCAGACCCACCCCCTCCACCTGGCGTTCGTGAAGCAATGCGGCCACCTGTGGGAAAAGGTGGTCGTCTACGATACGTTGGAAGTCTGAACGGGGCAGGAAACGCCCGCCTTCCCCAGCCCCAACTCGGCCCGGACGCGGCTTGATCAACAGGGTGAGCGGCATGGAAGAGCCCCAGAATCCCCAGGACCCTCGCGCGATATCGCCCGGCGCGGCGGTCGCCTATGCGGTCGGCCTGCCGCTCAGCCTGTTGGCGCTGATCTTCCTGCCGGCCGGCTCGATCGGCTGGTGGCCCGGATGGCTGTTCCTGGCGGTGCTGATCCTGGCCTTCGGCGCCTCGGCCCTGGTGATCGCCCGCGTCAATCCGGTGATCTACCGCGCGCGCAGCCGGTTTCAGCCGGGCACCAAAGGCTGGGACAAGGCGCTGCTGGCGGTGATCCTGCCGGCCATGGCGGCCATCCTGCCGGTCGCGGCGCTGGACGCCGGACGCTTCCACGGGTCGGATGCGCCGGCCTGGGTGGTGATCCTGGGCTATGCCGGCCTGCTGGCGGGCGTGGCGATGACCGGCTGGGCCCAGGCGGTGAACCCGTTCTTCGAGCCCGGCGTCCGGATCCAGTCCGAGCGCCATCAGCGCGTGATCGACACCGGCCCCTACCGTTTCGTCCGCCACCCCGGCTATGTCGCCGCCCTGCTCCTGTTCTTCGGCATGGCCCTGGCCCTGGGCTCGTTCTGGGCGCTGGCTCCCGCCGCCCTGGCCTCGGCGCTGCTGGTCGTGCGCACCGCCTGGGAAGACCGCCTGCTGCGCGCCGAGCTTGCGGGGTATGCGGATTACGCCGGCCGGGTGCGGTCGAGGCTGATGCCGGGGGTGTGGTGACGGGCGGTTGTGCCGCCACTGAATCGCTTCCTTTTCACCCGGAAATATTGACAATCTTTGCCAAAAACCCACCTTCTCCAGAAGAGGTGCACGATGGCCACGATGAATGTTTCCCTGCCCGACGCCATGAAGGACTGGGTCGAGAGCCGCGCCGAGACGGGGCGCTACAGCAACGCCAGCGACTATGTGCGCGACCTGATCCGCCGCGACCAGGAACGCGCCACGAAGATCGCCGCCATGCAGCGGCTGGTGGACGAGGCCGAAGAGAGCGGCGTCAGTCCCAACTCCATGAACGACATCCTCGCGGCGGCGCGCCGCCGGGCCGGCGTGGATCATGGCCTATAGGCTCAGCCGGAAGGCCGAGGAGGACATCCTCCAGATCTACGTCACGGGCGTCGGTGAGTTCGGCGTCGATCAGGCGGAGCGCTATCACGCCGGGCTCGAACAGGCCTTCGTGTTCCTGTCTGATTTCCCACGCGCCGCGCCCGAGCGTCCCGAACTGAGCCGTTCGTCGCGCATGCATCCCTACAAGAGCCACGTCATCGTCTACCGGATCGATGGGGCGGACGTTCTCATCCAGCGCGTGCGTCATGGACGTGAGGACTGGATGGGCCAACCGTTATGAACGCCCGCCAAACTAGCGTACTGGCGCGAGCGCAACCGGTGCCTGAAGATGCCGGGGGATTGGCGAGGCGATCAACGAGGAACTGACCATGAACCTGCATGTCGATATCGACACCCACGACCCGGAGTTTCGCGACGCGTGGTACGCCAGCGGGGAGACGTTCGACCTCGGCAATGGCGTAAGCGTGACGTGCGAAATCGAGCACATGCGCAAGGGCGGCGACCTGCCGTTCTGGGCTGAATTCACCATCAGCACGGCCGCGTCAGTCCCGGTCGGTATCGCGTCGTCCGCCATTTACGATTGGCTGAAAGGCATGAAGGGCAAGGTGGAACGCGTCACCATCGAGCGCACCGTTATCGATCTAGACGATGACCAGAACATCCGCCGGATCGTCACCGAAAAGCTGACCAAGGAAAGCTAGGAACGCCAGCCGATGTTCGATCCAGAGCCGGAAGACACCCTGACACCGACCATGATGGCCGTGCTTGGCGGCAAGGTATGGCATTCCACCAGCGTCGCCGGTTTCGAGGCCATCGTGGCAGACGGCTTCATCCGGGCCAAGCCGCCCGTGAACCGTCATCAAAACTCGTTCTGCCAATTCCTAGGCCGGGTCAGCCTGTTCGATTTCCGGGAGGCGCCGAAGCTAATGGAAGCCGTGGAACGCGGCGACTGGTGGAGCTTCACGGACATCAGGCCGGATGACATGGCCGTGTGGCTGCGGATCGATCACAGCAGAATCGACCTGCCGACAGCCGCCAGCCTCATTGACGAGTGGCGGGTTGCAGAGGCGGCTGGGCAGATCAACAGGACCAACTGTCGGATCATCATGGACATCGAAACCGGATACGCTGGCGACATTCCAATGAGCGCAGTGGCCGACATTCTCTTGATCGACGGCCTGTTCCCCACTGAGAACGAGACGATACCGTTCGACGGCGATGCGGTGGCTCGCGTCCATGCTTTTCGAGCGGCGGTCGCGGCAAAGGAACGAACGGGACTGGCCGCGAAAATGCGTGATGCCGAACGCCGCCGTAATGCAGTTTAGTAGAAACAGCGGTGCGCCGCTGTTTGTTTATGAACCTGTTCCGTCAACAGCCCCCGATCGGGGTTGCATTGAATTTTATTAACAAACACCAACTATTGCTGACTTCAGTGGAATACTCACTATCTCACGTTGAGAATATTCCAGCGGAGAAACCCGATGAAACCGAAAGAAGAGCTTTCGAATTTATTGAATTTTTTCAATGCGCTGGAATCAAAGCGCATTTTCCTAAGCCACAATAAGGTGGACGTGACCGATATAGAATTTGAGAAATTGAAACCAGATATCGCGTATATAAAGTCAGTTATCGCGCGGGAAAATCCGTAGAAACGGGTATTCTGAAACGACTTCTTAAGAACTCTGAAACATGGGACACACACCATTTAGTCGAAAAGAGTGTGTACCCATGTTTCCGGCCACCTCGGCCTTCCGTGTTACACGAACGCGTGTCGTCATTGATAGAAACCATGAAGTAACTTCCACGGGTCCATTTGCGCCAGGCCGCCCCTTAAGGGCCTCCACTGACCTTAGAAGCGGCCCGCGTACTTGGAAATCATTTCCGGTGATGCACCCAGGCGCACTGTCAGCGTTAGCAGCGGTGTCGGTCGTACTGGACAAAACTAACTTCCACGCATCGTCGCTGTACGATCTGCGCAACGGTCGTCGTATCGGTTGTCAACGTGGTCGCCGTAATTCCGGTGTATTCCCGTTGCGTTCGACAAGGTGATACTTGTTGGTTCGCGCAATACGAAACTCATTTAAAACGTCAAAGGCGTATCGTTGTCGGTTGAAAGGTTGTCAACAAACTCAAGCCAAACTTTCAACCGAAGTCGCAACCGAACGCACCCCGAAGCGCATGACGTTGTCTGTCAACACACTCACGCCAACTTGGTCTACAACCCGACGCAGGCGGCCTATGCCATATTTTTCTCGGAAGACAGCTTGACGGGGCCAATTTCGGGGCGTATCTGCCTCCAAGTAAGGTGTGATGACCGCTCCGGCAGTCATTGGGACAACAGCATGTTGTTCTTAGGGTGTGCGACAGGCATGTGTTGAGTGCTCGACGCACCTTACTTCATATCTAAACTGCCATTATTAAATTAATGGCAGCGGATAATTGCGCCTATATTTAGATAAATACTATTGTTGAAACAATCGAAATAGGGACACCCACCTATTCCGCGAAGTGAACGAAGCGCCAGAAGCGGCCCGATCCGCGGGCAGTGGTAGGCCTGGAGGGACTCGAACCCCCAACCAGACCGTTATGAGCGGTCGGCTCTAACCATTGAGCTACAGGCCCCCGTGCGCGGCGCGCGTCCCGTTCAGAGGATGGCGGGAGGAGGGGTCGATTAGCATGGGCTGCACGGCGCTTAAAGGTCCGGTTCAGGTTGGGGCTGTCATGGAGGGGAACGGTCGTCCTTCGGCAACGCTTGATTGTGGTCGGAGGATGGACAACCAAGGTCGCGGCCCTCGGCTAAACAAAGAGCCCGCACGGAGAACAACGAACATGACCGCCAAGATTTCCCGCTCGGCCGCCGCCGCTTCCGCGGCCCTGGCCGGCGCGCTGCTGGCCGCCGTCGCCGCCCTGCCCGCCCACGCCCAGAGCGCGCCCGACGCCGCCTTCCGCGCCACCACCCTGAACCTGTCGGCCTTCGGCGAGACCAAGGTGGTCCCCGACCTGGCCACCATCTCGCTGGGCGTGACGACCGACGCCCCGACCGCCGCCCAGGCCCTGACGGGCAACGCCGCCCAGATGAACAAGGTGATCGCCGCCCTGAAGAAGGCCGGCATCGAGGACCGCGACGTCCAGACCTCGGGCCTGAACGTCAATCCGCAATATGTCTACGAGCAGAACCAGCCGCCCAAGCTGAACGGCTACCAGGCCAGCAACCAGGTGACGATCCGGGTGCGCGACCTGTCCAAGCTGGGCCAGACGGTGGACGCCACGGTCTCGGCCGGGGCCACCAATGTGAGCGGCATCAGCTTTGGCCTGCAGAACCCGGACGCGGCCGAGGACGCGGCGCGGCTGGACGCGGTCAAGGCCCTGCAGGCCAAGGCCGAGCTCTACGCCCGGGCCACCGGCTACAAGATCGTCCGCCTGGTCAGCCTGAACGAAGGCGGCGGCTACCAGCCCATGCCGCAGCCGATGCCGATGTACGCCATGGCCAAGCGCGAGATGTCCGACAGCAGCCCGATCGCGGCCGGCGAACTGAAGGTGCGCATCGACGTGACGGCGACCTACGAAGTGGCGAAGTAAGACCGCTGCTCCCCTCCCCCTTGATGGGGGAGGGGTTAGGGGGTGGGGGTGACAGCGGCCGTGCCGCTGAACCGCCGCATCACCCCCATCCCCGGCCCTTCCCCCATCAAGGGGGAAGGGAGATTGCTACAGCCCCGCCTTCCTGAACGCCCGCTCCACCCGGTCCTGGACCTCGCGGCCCGGCAAGGCGCGCTCGCCCTCCATCACCGCCACGTAGGACAGGCCGCGGTCCGGCCGGCCCTCGCCCGCCGGGACCAGGCCCATGGCCCAGCCGACGGTGGCGACGCCCGGGCCCGACGGGCAGCTGGCGAACCGCGCCGGCCGGCCCGCCGCGCCCTCGAGCACCGTCTGGGCGGTGGCCGTGGCCCCCGCGCAGGTCGGCAGGTTGCGGGCGCAGGTGATGTAGCCTCCCGCCTTCCACACCACCTTGCCGGCCTTGTCGGCCAGCATCACGCAGGTGTTGGGCCCGCCGATGGCGCGGCCGACGGTCTCGGACAGCCGGGCCTCGTCGACGCCCTGCGGCAGCTTGGGCGAACAGGCGCCCAGCGCGACGGCCGCGAGCGCCAGGACGGCGAGGCGCCGCACCCTCAGGCGGCTTTCTTGATGTGGTTGCCGTTTTCCAGCAGCACGACGGTGGGGGCGTAGTTGCGCGCCTCCTCGGCCGGCATCTGGCAATAGGCCACGACGATCACGGTGTCGTTCTTCTGCACCAGGCGGGCGGCGGCGCCGTTGACGCCGATCACCTTGGAGCCGCGCGGCGCGGCGATGGCGTAGGTGGTGAAGCGGGCGCCGGTGGTGATGTTCAGCACGTCGACCTGCTCGTTGGCCAGGATGCCGGCGGCGTCCAGCAGGTCGGTGTCGATGGCGATCGAGCCTTCGTAGTCCAGGTCGGCCTGGGTGACGGTGGCGCGGTGAAGCTTGGCCTTCATCATCGTCAGCAGCATGGCGAAATCACCCTATCCGTTTGAAGAAGCTTGGGATTTATCGGGCCGCCACACACATGACCCGTGATCAGACAGGTCCTATAGCCAGGATGTCCCGCGCGTTCAATCGCGCTGCGAGATCGGGTCTTCATCATCGGCCCGCCGATGAAAGGTTAACAGCGGCCCGCCGGCGCCCTATGGTTGAGAGAACGGCGTGATGCGAGGGGGCTCTCATGCGACTGGTGACGGGTATGCTGCTGGGCGTCGTCCTGGCGGCGGGGGTGTTGGGGGCGGCGGATTCCCAGACGCGGGTCGATCCCGCGACGGGGGCGCAGGTCCCAAGCGCTGGGCCGACGGCCGCCCAGCTGGCGGCCCGACGCGGGGCCCTGGTCGCGGGACGCCAGCGGACCGGCGGCCGGGTCGACTGGCAGGGCGCGGTCGGCGGACTGCGCCAGACCGGCGGGGCCGGCGAGACCCTGGCGCCCAACCTCGACAAGGCGGCGGTGGACGCCACCCGCGTGCCGATCCTGCTGCCCACCGACGCCGACCTGACGGCCGGGGCGCGGCTCTATTCGTTCGGCGACTACTACACCCTGACCGCCGACGCGCCGGGGCTGGGCGTCTCGCTCAGCGGCACGACCACGGTGGTCCCGCTGCCGGCCGGCGCGCCGCTGAAGATCACCCCCGTGGGCCCCGAGGGCGCGACGACCCAGCGCACGGTCGATGGCCAGCTGATCAGCTTCGTGCGCTATGGCGTGCTCTACACCGTCGAGGTGCGCTGCGACGCGCCCACCGACCCGCGCTGCATGGACGACAACTACGCCCAGGGGCTGGCGGCCAAGACCACCGCCGTGGTAATGGGCGCCGCCGCCCGCGCCGAAGCCGGCCTGGGGGGCTAGGCCGATGCGCGGGATCCTCGCTCTTTCACCGCCCCCCTTCTTGCCCATGCTGCTGATGGCCGCCCTGGCCCTGAGCGCCTGCGAGCCCAAGACCCCGAAACCGGCGACGCCCGGCGGCGAGGTCAAGACGCCGGCCTCGCCCGAACCCGGCGCCCCGACGCCGGAGGACGTCCCCGGCGACGGCGGCGCCGAGCAGACGCCCGGCGAGCCGATCCCGCCGGTCGCCGAGCCGCCGGTCCAGCCGGCCACGCCGCCGGCCCCCTCGCCCGCCGCCTTCGACCACGGACCGCCCGGCGCGATCCCGGCCGGCCAGGGCAAGGGCTATCTGGACCGCACGGTGTGGTCGCCCAGCATGTGCTGGCCGCTGGAGGAGGCGGCCTTCGCCAATTCCCAGGTCTATGGCCACGGCGGCGGCCTGGGTCCGGCCGGGACCAGCCAGTGCGACAGCGCCAATTACAGCCTGCCCTGGCGCGACAATTTCTGCGAGGCCCGCTCGCGCGACACGCCGCTGTGCGCCGGCGGCGCGGGCCACCAGGGCCAGGACATCCGCCCGGCCACCTGCAAGAAGAACCTGCACTGGGCGGTGGCGGCCGAAAAGGGCGTGATCACCGACATCGGGACCTACACCGTCACCCTGACCGCCTCGGCCGCCCCGCACCGCACCTATCGCTACCTGCACATGCAGATGACGACCCTGGCGGTGCATGAAGGCGACAGCGTCGCCGTCGGCCAGAGGCTGGGCAAGGTGGCCAACGACTTCGGCGGCACGCCGACCACCATCCACCTGCACTTCGAGATGCGGGCCGGGGCGGCGGGCGTGACGACGGACGGCAAGACGGTGGTGCTGCACACCTTCCTGCCGCCCTATATGAGTTTGGCCGAGGCCTATCAGCGGAAGCTGAACGGAGCGGCCTGCGGCGCCTGACGGGACCCGAAGGAGGAAGCCATGCTGGCCAATCGCTCGATGCCGCGCGCCGCGGTGATACCGGAACTGGCCTATCCCGAGGTGGGGGCGGCCGTCGACTGGCTGTGCGCCGCCTTCGGCTTCACCCCGCGCCTGACGATCGGCGACCATCGGGCCCAGCTCAATATCGGCGACGGCGCCTTGGTTGTCACCAAGGCCCGGGGAACCCTGGCCAAGGGCGACCGCGTCCACGGCGTGATGGTGCGGGTCGACGACGTCGACGCCCACCATGCCCACGCCAAGGCCCACGGCGCCTGGATCGTCGGCCCGCCCAGCGACCACGCCTACGGCGAGCGCCAGTACGTCGCCGTCGACCTGGCCGGCCACGTCTGGACCTTCTCGCAATCGATCGCCGACGTCGACCCGGCCGACTGGGGCGGGGTGGCAGGGGAGTTGTAGGGTTGTGGTGGTAGGATGGGGGCGGTCTAACTCGCCAGCTGGATCTCGCCCTTGCGGCCTGATGTGCCATGCGAACTGGCCGATCAGGAACGTCGCGACCGCCTACAGTCAAAAAAAGGCGTGTTTACTGCGGCGGCATTCTCGCGCGTTTCGCCATGGCTTGATAATAGTGGTCCACATACTCGGCGGGGAGTGCCTTGACGATGTTGTCGGCGTACAAATCCTTGTTGACCAGGGTCGGATCTAGGCACGCGCCAGATGCGACGTGGTCTCTATCAAGTGTCGCGACGACCTGAAGCGATTGGTCGCGCGTGTGCGACCAATTTCTGATCTGGGAACACACAAGCGTCACGGGGCACGATTGAAGCCCTTGGTCGGGAGGCTGTCCGATCCCCTCGTTATGTTTCACCAAGCTGACGCCGGCCAACTCAGAAGCCTTGTCGATCGGTAGATCGACCTGTCGAAGCTCCCAATCAGATGCATAGAAGTATTCGCCATCACTGCCAGGGGTGAACTGAGTGAATGGCGCACCGCCCCACTTAGAGTACAGAAACTGCACCCGCAGTTTCGATCTCAGGTCTGCGTCGTCGTAGTGGCCGGCGACCGCCGTACACGCCAGAGAGCAATTCGAATTGGTCTGCTGTGGGTCGGCGGCCAGGATCGCCCCCACGGTGGCGATAGCGGCGCCGATCGCGGCGATCACGGGGGCGCCTGGGCCGCCGGCCGCCGAAGCGCCGAGCATCGCGCCGCCGCCCACCGCTAGCGCTTGGCCTATTTGGGTCTGTGCATCGAGGTCACCAACGCAGGGTGGGCGATGGCTTCCAACCCGGAATTTCGTGTGCTGGATCGAAACCCCTTTGCCTTCGAATTTGAAGCCGTCCACTCCGATGCCGTTGTAGACCTTCAACAGAGTAGATTTCATCATGTCCGGGGTGACGGCCGGATCGTTGAAGAAAAACTCGACGATCCGGGTGGATTCAGTCTCAGTCGGCTGCTGAGCAGCGCTCGGCACGGCGGCAACACTCAGCATCATGCACAGGGCGATGGCGCGTTTCATTGGAGCTCCCCTTCGCAGCGAACTGGCCTCGAAAAACACCGTTATGTCAACGATCGCGCGCGCATTGCCATATCTGTAATCGGAGGTTGATCAGATACGCGCCAGTCCGCGCGCACAAAATCATCTAGAGACGTTGGCGGCCCGTCAGTTCGACTGACAGGGATTACGGTGACAGTGTCACCATGACGGCTCTTGGCGTTCCCGCTCAGGCGTATTGGTCAGCCACGAAAATTCGTCGACCTCGAAATCTCATTTTTTTGAGCTTCCGGTGGGAACGCTGGAGGGCCAGGATCGTTTTTATGATGGATCGAAGGCGAAAGCCGTCGATCCCGATCTGGGAGGATCACCTCCGAAATATGAGGCGATTGACCGGACCAGGAAGCCCGACGCGATCCCCCTCCCGAAAAAAGGAGGTGAACGCCGGGCTTCGCTGTATCTGCCTCCGACGATGTCGGGGCGCGGCCCGGGCCGTCGAACCCTTCTTTCTACACTCCACCTTTCAACCGTCATCCCGGGCCTTGTGTCCGGGACCCCTGGTTCAGCTGATGGTGAAGCGCAGTGGCGCGCCAGCGCGCCACACTCCTGCCCTTGCGGCGGAGAGAGGGATCCCGGGCACAAGGCCCGGGATGACGACCGAAAGGGTGGCGGAGGAGACCCAAGGACCGACCCCGCCCCTCCCCTCAGTGACGAACCCCGGTCGGGGGCGGCTCCACCGCCGACCCGACCTTGGGCAGGATGATTTCCAGGACGCCGTCGCGCATCGAGGTCGTCATCCGGTCGGCGGCCGTCCCGGGTGGCAGCGGGAAGATCCGCTCGAAATGTCCGAACCAGCGTTCGCTGCGCCGGTAAGTCTGGGTGGCCGCGTCGTGGTCCTGGGTCTTCTGGCCCTGGATCCGGAGCATGTCGCGCTCGGTCGAGACGGTGACGTCCCGGTCGGTGAGCCCCGGCAATTCCACCGACACGACATAGGCGTCGACCCGTTCCTTCACGTCGATCGACGGCAGGTCCAGGAACGGCGCCGGGCTCAGGAACCGCGAGAACGGTACGGGACGCAGGCCGCTGGCCGCCTCGCGCCAGAACTCTTCGCTCCATCGCGTCATGTTGGACACCAACGCCTGGAGGGGTTCTAGCGCCTGCTCCCAAAGACGGACCGAGGCGAGCATCGCCTGGTGGCCCGCCGCCGCCATGTCCCCGCCTTCGTGGGTGAACTCGATCTTGCCTTCCCCAGGTGCGGGCTTGGCTTCGGGGGCCGTCCCGTCCTGCTCGCCGGCCGGACGGAATGACGCCGGTTCGGCCGCCGGGGACCGGGGCGGTCCGGCGCTCTCCCGCGAGGGCCCCGCGGATGGATTGGGTGTGGATGGATTGGGTGTGGATGGATTGGGTGTGGATGGATTGGGTGTGGATGGATTGGGTGTGGTGTCGCTATGAGGTTCGGCCATGATGGCGCTCCGACGATGGCCCTCCCGATCTCGGGCGACAATCTATACCCCGCCCGGCCACGAGGCATCCCTCGCGCCGATCACAACATCGTCCCGGGATTTGACCACTGGCGGGCGCGCCCCTACAGGCGGTAGGCGCCCGCCAGGATCTTGGCGTGGACCGCCTTGGTCAGCTTCACATAGCCCTTGGCCGGATCGCGGAAATACAGCGGGTCCTTGATCTTGGCGGGGTCGAAGCCCTCCAGCACCAGGTCCATCTTGCGATATTTGAAGGTACCGGTGGTCTCGATCTCGGGTTGCAGGCGCACGAAGATCGGCCGCGCGTAGGTCGGCAGCTCGCGATCGACATAGGCGGCCAGGGCGGTGATGTCGAACTCGGGCCCGACCACCAGCGAGACCATGCCGGCCTTGCCGTCCAGGTCGCCGATCGGCACGCCGTAGACATTGATCTCGCGGACCCCCTCGACGCCGGACAGACGCTCGGACACCTCGCTGGTGGCGACGTTCTCGCCCTTCCAGCGGAAGGTGTCGCCGATGCGGTCGACGAAATAGAGGTAGCCGTCGCCGTCGGAGCGCATCAGGTCGCCGGTGCGGAACCAGGCGTCGCCCTTCTGGAAGGCGTCGTGCAGGATCTTCTTCTCGGTGGCGGCCTTGTCAGCGTAGCCGGTGAAGTTGGAGCGGGCGTCGCCGGCGATATGGCCGATGCACTCGCCGACCTCGCCGGGCGCGGCCTCGATGCAGCAGCCGTTGGGGCCGCGCACCGGCGTCTCGGTCTCGACGTCGAACTTGACGATGCGGATGTTGAACTTGCTTCGCAGGTATTTCGGAATCCGGCCGATCGCCCCGCGCCGGCCGTCGAAGTTGAACAGCGAGACATTGCCCTCGGTCGCGCCGTAGAACTCCAGCACGCCACCCACCTTGAAGCGGTCCAGCATGGTGTCCCAGACGTCGGGGCGCAGGCCGTTGCCGAAGATCAGGCGGATCTTGTGGGCCCGTTCGTTGGGACTTTCCGGGTGGTTGGCCAGGTAGCGGCACAGCTCGCCGATATAGACGAACATCGTGCAGTTCTCGGCGACCACGTCGTCCCAGAACTGGCTGACCGAGAACTTCTTGCGCAGCACGACCGAGCCGCCGTTCAGCAGGGCCGCGCCCATGGCGCAGAGGCCGCCGGTGGCGTGGTACAGCGGCAGGGTCATGTAGATGCGGTCGGTGGCGCGGGCGTCGGTCGAACCCGCGAAGCCGCGCATATAGAGCTGGGCCCGCATGTGGGTGATGCGGGCGGCCTTGGGCATGCCGGTGGTGCCGCTGGTGAAGATGTAGAGCGCGGTGTCCTTGGCGACCAGGCCTTTGCGGGCCGTCAGACGGTCGGGACGCAGCTGGCTGCAGCTTTTCAGGGCGTTGACCAGGTCGCGCTGGTCGCCATGCACGGGGCCCAGCACCCATTGCTGGACATGGCGGATGGGGTCCAGCAAGCCCTTCACCTGCTCGAAACAGGGCGAGGTCTCGGCGTCGACGATGCAGTGCAGGGCGTTGGAAATCTTCAGGCAGTGGGCCAGGGCCGGGCCGGTCAATTGGTTGTTGATCAGGGCCGTGGACACTCCGACCTTCGACAGGCCGTACCAGATCGCCAGATATTCCAGCCGGTTGGGCATGAACAGCGCCACGGTCTGGCCGCGCGTGATCCCTTGCCCCTTGGCCCAGTGGGCGTAGCGGTTGGCGATGCCGTCCAGCTCGGCATAGGTGATGGTCTTGCCTTCGAAGGTGATCGCCGGGCTGGACGGCCACTTGTCGACCGCTGCTTCCAGGTCGTCGCAAACCAGGTTGGCGCTGTCGGGCGCGATGGACTTCACGCGCTTCAGGGTGCGCGAAAGCCCCTTCAGGAACCGCAGTTCACGCTTCAACCTAGCCGGCAAACTCATCGACGCACTCCGTTCAAACAACCATTGGAGAGCGGCGAGCGGCCGGTCAAGACGTGGTGGCGTCCCGGCTTGTCGAAGACGAGAGCAATTTGAAATGCACCTGCCCCCGGGTGAAATCGAGCGCCACCGTTTCAAAACTGTTGAGGACGTCGGTTCCGATGAGGATCGCCGGCTGGTCGACCAATCCCCAGTACTCGAAGGTGTGGACGGGACCGAACACCACCGGCACGTTGCCCAGCTTGAGGTTCCCCAGCTCGACGGACTTGAGCGCCGCCAGCCGTCCCTGGAACGTTTGGCCGGTCAGGCTCAGCAGGGTGATATCGGCCCAATCGCGGCTCACCGCCCGGCGCCGCATCGCCTGATGCATCAGGGCGGTGTTGCCCACCGTGGTGGTCGAGCCGGTGTCGAGGAAGGCCAGGACCCGCGCCCCGGACACGCTGGCGTCGATCAGGTGCAGGCCGCTGCGTCTGGTTTTCACGGGCACGGTGACAGAGAGCGCGTTGCTCATCGGAGAGATCGAGCCCAGCCGCATCTGGTTGCGGGCGAAGTCGAGGATCAATCCCTGCGATCCAAGCCAGTCGAGGCCGAGGATACCCGCCGCCTGGATGTATCGGCTGGGGAGCACCGACATGATCAGCCCGCGCCGCGTGCGCCGGCCCACGCTGACGTCATTGACGACCACCGTGTCGACCAGTTCGACCCCCGCGATGCTGTGCAGGTTGGCCTGGCCCCGCGACGGCAAGTCGAGGCTCGTCGCCAGGTCCTTGGAGATCACCGAACTGTTGGCGCCGGTGTCGATGAGGAAGGGATAGGGACCGGAGTCGTTGATCCTGACCTGCACCGTCAGTCGACGCGCGGCGCCGAGCGGCCTGGTGGGTTCAGTGAGCTGTTCGTCGGGAAGACCGGGCGTATCCGCTCCGAACGCGTCGATGGCGAACGCCGGAGCCGAAAGCACGGAACCCAGCGCCAGGGCGAGCGTGGCGGCTATCCGCCGCCGGGAGATCGCGAGACTGTCCACGGCATAGCCTTCCTTCCAAGGAAGGAGGCTATACCCCGCCGAACAGCTCCGCCAGCGCTTCGAAGACCCGCGTTATCCGGCGGCCAGCCGCCGCTGGTCGTCGCGCGCCGACTTCAGCTTTTCGGCCACCAGGAAGGCCAGCTCCAGCGCCTGTTCACCGTTCAAGCGCGGGTCGCAATGGGTGTGGTAGCGGTCGGCGAGATCGCCTTCCGACACCGCCCGCGCGCCGCCCAGGCACTCGGTGACGTTCTGGCCGGTCATTTCCAGATGCACGCCGCCCGGGTGGACGCCCTCGGCGTTGGCGATCTCGACGAACGACTTCACCTCCGAGAGGATGCGGTCGAACGGCCGGGTCTTGTAGCCGGTCGAGGCCTTCAGCGTGTTGCCGTGCATCGGGTCGGTGGCCCAGACCACCGAGCGGCCGGCGGCCTTGGTGGCCTTCATCAGGCGCGGCAGGCGGTCGGCGATCTTGTCCGAGCCGAAGCGGCCGTACAGGGTCAGGCGGCCCGGCTCGTTGTGCGGGTTGAGCACGTCGATCAGCCGCAGCAGGTCGTCGCCCTCCATGGTCGGGCCGCATTTCAGGCCGATCGGGTTCTTCACGCCGCGCATGAACTCGATGTGGGCGCCGTCCAGCTGGCGGGTGCGCTCGCCGATCCACAGCAGGTGGGCGCTGGTGTCGTACCAGTCGCCCGAGGTGGAATCGACGCGGGTCATGGCTTCCTCGAAGCCCAGCAGCAGGGCCTCGTGGCTGGTGAAGAACTCCACCTGGTGCATGCCCGGGTGGCTTTCCGGCGTGACGCCGATCGCCGCCATGAAGGTCAGGCTTTCGCTGATCTTGTCGGAGAGTTCGCGGTATCGCGCGCCCTGCGGGCTGTCGCCCACGAAGCCCAGGGTCCAGCGATGGATGTTGTGCAGGTCGGCATAGCCGCCGCTGGCGAAGGCGCGCAGCAGGTTCAGGGTCGCCGCCGACTGGCCGTAGGCCTTCAGCAAGCGGTCCGGATCGGGAATGCGCTCCTCGGCGGTGAAGTCCATGCCGTTGATGTTGTCGCCGCGGTAGGACGGCAGGGTCACGCCGTCGATCGTCTCGATCGGCTCCGAGCGCGGCTTGGCGAACTGGCCGGCGATGCGGCCCAGCTTCACCACCGGCTTGCCGCCGGCGAAGGTCAGCACCACCGCCATCTGCAGGATCAGGCGGAAGGTGTCGCGGATGTTGTCGGCGTGGAATTCCTTGAAGCTCTCGGCGCAGTCGCCGCCCTGCAGCAGAAAGGCGCGGCCCTCGGCCACGTCGCCGAGCAGGGACTTCAGGCGGCGCGCCTCACCGGCGAACACCAGGGGCGGCATTTGGCGAAGGGTCTGCTCCACGCGCGTGACCGCGCCCGCGTCCGGATAGTCGGTCGGGACGTGTTTCGCAGGCATTGCTCTCCACGACGACGGGGTCCAGCGGCTGGTCATGGCGGTCTCGAACTTTTCAAAAAGGAGCGGTTTCTATCTTAACCGGGATCAAAAGGCAAAATCATTGCGACGCGCCGGTCAAATTCACGCCAGCGGGGTAAGTTCATCCCAGTCGCCCTCGTCCGGCGCGCCCATCCGGCGCACCAGATCGCAAGCGATCAGCGTCAGGGCGCCCAGGCCCAGCCACCATTCCTGCCAGACACCGAAGCTCAGCGCCCCGATCACCAGGTAGCTGACCAGCGCGCCAGCGGCCATCGCCGCCTCGCCGCGCGAACGCTCGCTGATCCGCACCACCCCATAGGCCAGCCAGCAGAAGAACACCCCCGCCAGGGCCGCGCCGACGGCGCCCAGCTCCAGCCACAGCTGAAGCTGGGCGTTGTGGGTGTGCAGCGGGATGGCCATGCCGAAGGTCCGGCTGGCGTCCAGGCCCCAGCCGCGGAACGGGTGGGTCTGGACGTGGTCGGCGGCGAAGGTCCAGATGTTGAGCCGGGCGTCCCACGAGGCCGGGACCAGCTTGTGCAGCCAGGCGATGACGCCGGTCTCGACGCCCGCCAACACGGCCAGCGGGGCCAGCACGAACGGCGCGGCCACCAGAACCACCAGCACCTTGGCGCCGGTCCGACCCGCGTAACGCACCAGCAACCAGGCCAATCCGCCCGCCGCCAGGGCCACGAGGCAGGCGTCGGAGCTGACGAGCTTGGAGGTGACCACGGTCCCGACCACCAGCAGCAGGATGGCGCGCGGCGCGTGTCGGCGCGACAGGATCAGTGAGACCGGCCAGAACAGCAGCGCCAGGGCGTAGGTCGCCAGCGAGACCTTGACCAAGGCCACGTCGGGGCGGATCGGCTCGCCGGTCACCGCGTGCAGGGCTTGATAGATCGGCGCGCCGGTGGCGGCGTCGATCGTCACCAGGACGGCCAGCCCCACCATCGCATAGGCCAGGATCATACCGGCGCGGCCGGCCCATGCCTCCGACAGACCGCGCAGCGCCACCGCGGCCGCGCCGTAGGTCGCCAGTTGCAACACCAGCTTGACGGCGGTCAGCTTCTCGATGTCGCCGTAGTCCTTCAGCGTGGCTGGATCGATCGCCGCCGGACTCCAGGTCATGCTGACCAGGGCCCACAGGGCCAGGGCCAGCAGGATCAGCAGCGGCGGCGCGGCAGCGCGGGTCAGCCGCAGGCCGGGCAGCGCCAGCAGGCCGACCAGGGCCATCAGCGGCGCGAAGCCCAGCGGGGCCAGATAGGCCAGCAGCGGCGTCATCACGACCAGGAAGATCGCGACCCCGCCCAGCCAGGGCGTGCGGCGCGGCGCGACGCCGTCCACGGTCACGGACGCGGTCATGCGCCCATTTCCGGCGGCAGGTATTTCTCGCGCATCGTCACCAGTTCCTCGGCCAGGGTCGGGTGGACGGCGCAGGTGGAATCCCACTGGCTCTTGGTCACGCCCATCTTCACGGCGATGGCGGCCATCTGGATGATCTCCGGCGAGTCCGGCCCGACCACGTGCACGCCGACCACCTTCTCGTCGTCCTGCTTGACCACCAGCTTGATCAGGCAGCGGTCCTGGCCGCCATAGAAGGTCACCTTCATCGGCCGGAACACAGCGCGGTAGATGTCGACCTTGCCGAACGCGTGGCGCGCTTGGGCCTCGGTCATCCCCACCGTGCCGACCGGCGGCTGCGAGAACACGGCCGAGGCCACCATGTCGTGGTCGAAGGTCGTGGGGTTGTCGTAGAACTCGGTCTGGGCGAAGGCCGCGCCTTCGCGGATCGCCACCGGGGTCAGGTTGATGCGGTCGGTGACGTCGCCCACCGCCCAGATGTTGTCGGCGGTCGTCCTGGAGTGGTCATCGACGACGATCGCGCCGCGGTCGTTCAGCTTCACCCCCACCTTGTCCAGGCCCAGGCCCTCGACATAGGGGTCGCGGCCGGTAGCGAACATCACCGCGTCGGTCTCGAACGTCAGGTCGTTGTTCAGCGTGCTCAGCAGGCCATCCGGCGTCTGCTCGATGCTCTTGTGGGCGCAGCCCAGCACCACCTTGATCCCGCGCTTTTCCAGCTCGTCGGCCAGGTGCGAGCGCACGTCGTCGTCGAAGCCGCGCAGGATGTTGGCCCCGCGATAGAGCAGCGTGGTCTGCACGCCCAGGCCGTTGAAGATGCTGGCGAACTCCACGGCGATATAGCCGCCGCCCACCACCATCACCCGCTTGGGCAGGGTGGGCAGGTGGAAGGCCTCGTCCGAGGTGATCCCCAGCTCGGCGCCGGGGAAGTCGGGACGCCAGGGCCGGCCGCCGGTGGCCACCAGGATCTTGCGGGCCGTGTAACGGCCGGCGTCCTTGCTCCCTTCCTTGGGCAACACCTCGACGGTGTGCTTGTCGACGATCTGGGCCCGGCCGTGCAGCAGGTGCGCGCCGGCCTTCTGCAGGTTGGTGACATAGATTCCCGACAGGCGGGCGATCTCGACGTCCTTGTCGTGCAGGAAGGCCTTCCAGTCGAACGTCGCGCCATTGATCGTCCAGCCGTAGCCCTTGGCGGTCTTCAGCTGGCTGGTGACCTCGCTGGCATAGACCATGAACTTCTTGGGCACGCAGCCGCGGATCACGCAGGTGCCGCCGACCCGGTACTCCTCGGCCACGGCGACCTTGGCGCCGCTCATCGCGGCCAGGCGCGCGGCCCGCACGCCGCCCGAACCGGCGCCGATCACGAAGAGGTCGAAGTCGTACTCAGCCATCGCGGGCGCTCCGGAGGTCACTGTGTCGGGTCGGCCGCGCGGCGAAGCCACGCGGCCGGAAGACGGAGGATATGGGACTAGGGAACGAGCTTGACCACCCCTTGGTCGGTGCCCAGCAGAGCCTCGTCGGCCAGGTCGAGGAACAGGCCGTGGTCGACGACGCCGGTCACCGCCTTCAGGGCGGCGGCCAGCGCGGCGGGCTCGGCGATCACCCCGGCCGCCATGTCGTAGATCACATTGCCGCCGTCGGTGACCACCACGCCGCGCTCGGCCATGCGCAGGCGCGGCGGCAGCAGGTCGAACTCGGCGGCGATGTCGGCCAGGCGCTGGCCGGTGTGGACATGGCCGAAGCGCACCACCTCGATCGGCAGCGGGAACTTGCCCAGGGCCGTCACGTGCTTGGCGGCGTCGGCGATGACCACGCAGCGCTTGGAGGCCTCCCAGACCAGCTTCTCGCGCAGCAGGGCCGCGCCGCCGCCCTTGATCAGGGACAGGCCCGGACCGATCTCGTCGGCTCCGTCGACCGTCAGGTCGATGCTCTTGACGTCGTCCAGGGCCGCCAGCGGGATGCCCAGCTCGCGGGCCAGGTTGGCGGTGGCCTCCGAGGTCGGCACGCCGCGGATGTCGAGCTTGCGTGCCGCCAGGGCCTTGACGAACCAGGCCGCCGTCGAGCCGGTGCCCAGGCCCACGACCATGCCGTTCTCGACGAGCTGCGCCGCCGCCTCACCCGAAATCCGCTTCTGATCGTCGGCGCTCATTTCTTTTCCTTCTTCGCCAGCTTCATGGTGCGGAACCGCTCCGCCCAGCCCGGCTTGTCGCTCTGTGGCGCGCGCGACAGGGCCAGGGCCCCGGCGGCGACGTCCTTGGTGATCACCGACCCAGAACCGGTCATCGCCCCGTCGCCGACCCGCACGGGGGCGACCAGGGCGGTGTTGGAGCCGATGAAGGCCCCCGCGCCGACATGGGTCTCGAACTTGTCGAAGCCGTCATAGTTACAGAAGATCGTCCCGGCCCCGATATTGGCCTTGGGGCCCACCGAACCGTCGCCCAGATAGGACAGGTGGTTGGCCTTGGCGCCCGCGCCGACCTTGACCTTCTTGACCTCGACGAAGTTGCCGATGTGGGCCTCGGCCCCGATCTCGGCGCCCGGCCGCAGGCGGGCGTAGGGACCGATCAGGGCGCCCTCGCCGACGGTCGCGCCTTCCAGGTGGCTGAACGCCTTGATCACCGCGCCGGCCGCGACGCTGACGCCGGGGCCGAACACCACGAACGGCTCGACGGTGACGCCGGCCGCCAGCTGGGTGTCCCAGCACAGGTGGACGCTGTCGGGAGCCGGCATGGTCACGCCCTCGACCAGGAAGGCGTGGCGCCGGCCCGACTGCCAGACCGCCTCGGCGGCCGCCAGCTCGGCCTGGGAATTGACGCCCTGCACGGCGGCCTCGGGCGCGAAGCCGGCGCGGGTGGCCAGCGAGCGGTCGTGGGCCAGGCCCACTATGTCGGTCAGGTAGTATTCGCCCTTGGCGTTGTCGTTGCCGACCTGGGCCAGCAGGTCGAACAGCGTGGCGCGGTCGGCGGCCAGCACACCGGAATTGCACTGCTTGACCTGCTTGACCGTCTCGTCGGCCTCCTTCTCCTCGACGATGCGCAGCAGCACATGGCCCGGGGCCATGATCAGCCGGCCGTAGCCCGTCGGGTTGGCGGCCTCGAAGCCCAGCACCGCCACGTCGGCTGCCTTGGCCCGCAGGGCGAACAGCGGCTCGATGACTGGCGCGGTCAGTAGCGGGCAGTCGGCATAGGTGACCACCACGTCGCCGTCGAAATCGGCCAGGGCCTCGCGGGCCGCCAGCACGGCGTGGCCGGTGCCCAGCGGCGGGTCCTGGATCACGGTGGCGCCTTCGCCCAGGCGCTTGCGGGCGTGCTCGCCGACCTGCGGACTGTGGGCCCCGACCACCACCACGATGCGCTCGCAGCCCAGCCCCTCGGCGGCGTCGATGGCGTGGTCCAGCAGGGTCCGGCCGCCGATCCTGTGCAGCACCTTGGGGGTCGGCGACTTCATCCGCGTGCCCTGGCCGGCGGCCAGGATGACGGCCGCGCGCTTGCGAGGCGAAGGACTGGTCATGGGCTAGGCGACTCCCGTTGGGCGGACCAAAGTTGCATTAGCCGCGCGTTTAGCCGAAAGGCCAGAGCCATGCATGCCCAGAACGACATCTTGCAGGACGACATCTTGCCCCGGGGAATCCTGGACGGCGCGACGATCGCCTTCGACCTCGACGGCACCCTGGTCGACACCGCCCCGGACCTGGTGGCCTCGCTGAACATCATCCTGCGCGAAGAGGGCCTGCCGCCCCTGCCCTTCGACGACGTGCGCAAGATGGTTGGGCGCGGGGCCAAGGCGTTGCTGGAGCGCGGCTTCGCCGCCGCCGGCGCGCCGCTGAACGCCGAAAGCGCCCCGGATCTGGTCGAGCGCTTCATCGCCCTCTATCTGGGCCGCATCGCCCACGAGAGCGCCCCCTTCCCCGGCGTGGTCGAAACCCTGGTCGGCCTGCGCCAAGCCGGCGCCAAGCTGGCGGTCTGCACCAACAAGTTGACTCACCTGTCGGTGGCCCTGCTTGACGCCCTGGACCTGACGCGACATTTCGACGCCGTGGTCGGCGCCGACCACGCCCCGGCCGCCAAGCCCGACCCGCGCCATCTGCTGGCCACCATCGCGGCCGTGGGCGGCGACCCGGCCCGCGCCGTCATGGTCGGCGACAGCATCAACGACGCCCTTTCCGCCAAGGCGGCCGGCGTTCCGGTGCTGCTGGTCTCGTTCGGCTACACCGAGGTCCCGGTCGAGACCCTGGGCGGAGATCTGTTGATAGATGCGTTTCCGGACGTTCCCCAGGCCTGCATCACGCTTTTGACCTCTTGTAGTCCCCGAAACCTCGGGCTATAGGCCCGTCCCTCGCGGCGGGGTCTCATGACCCGGCCGACGCGGCGGATGCTTAGCTCAGCGGGAGAGCACCTCGTTCACACCGAGGGGGTCGCAGGTTCAATCCCTGCAGCATCCACCATTTCCTCCCCCTCGTTAGATCCATGGCGCGCGGTTTTCCGCCGCCGGTCTCGTCGGGACGTCCCCGAGATTTGTCCCGACACCGCAGGTTGCTTGCGCGGGGCGGTTCCTGCGGCGTCAATAGCGGTAACAAATCCCGGGGAGGGAACATGCGTCGCAAGCTGATGAACGCGCCGCTGCAGTGGTGGCGGAACTATCCGGAGCTGAGTCTCGCGACGGGATGGGCGTTGTTCTTCGGAGCGCTCTGGTCGGCGGCCCGCGTCTTCGGCCTGGCCTAGCAACAGTTGAGGTCGGCGGGCCCTGTGCGTCCTTCGAGGCTTCGCTACGCTGCGCACCTCAGGATGAGGAAGGCAGTACGACGCTCCTCATCCTGAGGCGCCCTCCAACGGAGGGCCTCGAAGGACGCAGGGCATTTCCCAATGAGCTGGCGACGTGCGCCGGTCAGGGTCTCGCGGCCCGCGCCCTCTTTCGATTCGAGAGCAAGAACCGGAACGATAAGCTCGCGCGAACCCGGCATGATGGCCCTCACGAACGTGACGAGGGTCGGCCATGACCAGGACGATGGAACGCATCAGGACAATCGCCACGGCGGACGACCCACGCTGGGCGCGGGTGCTTTCCCGCGACCGCACGGCCGACGGCGCGTTCTGGTACTCGGTGTCGACCACTGGGATCTATTGCCGGCCGTCGTGCCCGTCGCGCACCGCCCATGCCGGAAACGTCGACCTGCACGACACCCTCGCCTCGGCCAGGGCCACGGGCTTCCGCCCCTGCAAGCGCTGCAATCCGGAGGGGGTGTCGCGGGACGCCGAGAACCTGGCCTTGGTCGCCAGGGCCTGCCGGATCATCGAACGGAGCGAAGAGCCGCCGTCGCTGTCGGACCTCGCCGAGGCGGTCGGGCTCAGCGCCGGCTACTTCCACCGCCTGTTCAAGGCCGCCACCGGCCTGACCCCCAAGGACTACGTCACGGCCCACCAGGCCCGGAGCGTGCGCCAGACCCTGGCCCAGGGCCAATCCGTGACCGAGGCGATCTACGCCGCCGGCTTCAATTCCAGCGGCCGGTTCTACGAGAAGGCCAACGCCATGCTCGGCATGACGCCCAGCCGCTACCGCGCGGGCGGCGTCGACGAGGCCCTGCGCTTCGCGGTGGGCCAATCGTCGCTGGGCGCGATCCTGGTGGCGTCCAGCGCCAAGGGCGTGGCCGCGATCCTGATCGGCGATGATCCGGAAGCCCTGGTGCGCGACCTGCAGGACCGTTTCCCCAAGGCGCGGCTGACCGGCGGCGACGCCGATTACGAGTTGCTGGTGGCCCGCGTGGTGGGCTTCGTCGAGGCCCCCGGCCTCGGCCTGGACTTGCCGCTGGACGTACGGGGCACCGCCTTCCAGCAGCGGGTGTGGCGGGCGCTGCTCGACATCCCCCCGGGTCGGACCGTCAGCTATGCCGAGATCGCCCGCGCCATCGGCGCGCCCAAGGCCGTGCGGGCCGTGGCCGGGGCCTGCGCCGCCAACAATCTCGCGGTCGCCATCCCCTGCCACCGGGTGGTGCGCAACGACGGCGCGCTATCGGGCTACGCCTGGGGCGTCGAGCGCAAGCGCGGCCTGCTCGATCGCGAAGCGACGCCGGCCCTGGAGTTGGCCTAGGGTTCGGGACCGACGGAACGGAAAACCCGCCGATGCCCTTGCAGAACCGTGTGACGCCCTTCGGGGACATCGTGGCGATCCCGCAGCGCGGGCTGTTCACCGGCAACCGCGGGATCATCCACGACCCGGCGACCAAGACCCTGCTCGACAAGCGCTGGGCCAGCCGAGCCTGGCTGGTCTGCGCTTGCCAGTACAAGGACTTCCATCGCCAGGTGATGGCGCGCCGCAGCTGGACCGAGTTGTTCTTCCTCGACGAGGCCACGGCGCTGGCCGCCGGTCACCGTCCCTGTTTCTACTGCCGGCGCGACGCCGCCGAGGCCTTCCGCGCCGCCTGGATGCGGGCCAAGGGCGTCGCGCGGCCGACGGCGCCTCAGATCGACGAGGTGCTGCACGGCGAGCGCCTGGTCGGCCGCCGCAAGCGGCTGCATGCGATCGACGTGGCGGTTCGCGACCTGCCGGACGGCGCGATGATCGCCGTGGATGGGACGGCCTACGCCGTCGTCGCCGGGGTCGCCCATGCCTGGACCGAGACCGGCTACGGCCCGTCGGTCGATATCGACCGCGCCCGCGCGCTGCTCACCCCGCCCTCGACGCTCGCGACGCTGCGGGCCGGTTATCGCCCGGCGCTGCATCCTGCCCTGACGGCTTGATCCGCGTCGTCGCCCCTCGAAAATCGAATTTGAAAGCAAGGGCCGGAGCGCCGAGCCGCCGCCGCGCGCCGATAGTCTGGTCCAAACAGGAAAGGTCCTGACCATGGACATGCAAATCACAGACACGATGACCGAGACCCTGCGTTTCGGTGTCGGCCAGACGACCCTCGGCGCGGTGCTGGTCGCCGAAAGCCAGCACGGCGTCGCCGCCATCCTGCTCGGCGACGACCAGGACCGGCTGGCGCGCGACCTGCGCGACGCCTTCCCGGCCGCCCGGTTCGTCAACGACCAGGCCGCCCTGACGGAAACGGTCGCCAAGGCCGTCGCCCTGGTCGACGCCCCGCACCTGGGAACCGACCTGGCGCTCGACCTGCGCGGCTCGCCGCTGGAACTGGCGGTGTGGGCGGCGTTGCGGGCCATCCCGTCGGGCGAGACCCGAACCTACGGCGCGATCGCCAAGACCCTGCCGATGCCGGCCACCGCCCAGGAGGTCGGCGCGGCCTGCGCCGCCAACCGCGTCGCTGTCGCCGTCCCCTGCCATAGGGTGGTCAAGGCGGACGGCTCGATTTCCGGATACCGCTGGGGCGTGCCGCGCAAACGCCGCCTGATCAACATGGAAGGCGTGGCGTGAGCGAGACGAACATGGACCCGCGCATCGACGTGATCGACTGGCCGGGCGTCACCGCCGACCTGGACGCCCAGGGCTGGACGCTGCTGCCCAGGTTGCTGGACTCCAGGGAATGCGACGCGCTGGCCGGCCTGTACCTCCGGGACAACGGCTTCCGCAGCCGGGTGGTCATGGGGCGGCACGGCTTTGGCCAGGGGGAATACAAGTACTTCAGCTACGCGCTGCCGCCGCTGATCCAGGCCCTGCGGACCACGCTCTACCCGCGCCTGGCGCCGATCGCCAACCGCTGGCACGAGCGGATGGGCAAGGCCGCGCGGTTCCCCGACGACCACGCCGCCTTCCTGGCGCGGTGCCACGAAGCCGGACAGGTGCGACCGACGCCGCTGATCCTCCAGTACGGCCCGGGCGACTACAACTGCCTGCACCAGGACCTCTACGGCGAGCATGTGTTCCCGTTGCAGGTCGCGGTGCTGCTGGACGAGCCTGGCCAGGACTTCCAGGGCGGCGAGTTCGTGATGACCGAGCAGCGGCCCCGCATGCAGACCCGGCCGATGGTCGTGCCGCTGCGCAAGGGCGACGCCGTGCTGTTCGCCGTCAATAGCCGGCCCATGCACGGCGTGCGCGGCGACTACCAGGTCAAGCTGCGCCACGGCGTCAGCAAGCTGATCTCGGGCAAGCGCCACACGGTCGGCGTGATTTTCCACGACGCGACGTGAAGGCCGATGGGGCCTTCGCCCTGCGTCCTTCGAGGCCCTCCTCTGGAGGGCGCCTCAGGATGAGGAAATTTGCACAGACTTCCTCATCCTGAGGTGCGCAGCGTAGCGAAGCCTCGAAGGACGCAACGCGCCGCCACATGGCAAACGCACCCTAGTTCGCGGCGACCTCCCGCAGCTCGCCGCGCCCGGCTCCGCCCTGCAAGGCCTGGACAAAGGCGTCGCGCCAGGCCGCGACGTCGTCGCGCCGCACCCCGGCCATCAGCCGTTCCCACCGGGAGACGCGCTCGGCCCTGGGCATGGCCAGGGCTGACGCCAGGGCTTCGGACATGTCCTCGCGGCTGAAGGGATTGACGATCACCGCCTCCTCCATCTGCTCGGCGGCCCCGGCGTAGCGCGACAGCACCAGAACCCCGGGGTCCTCCGGGTCCTGGGCGGCGACATATTCCTTGGCCACCAGGTTCATGCCGTCGCGCAAGGGGGTGACCAGGCCGACCTCCGCCGCCCGATAGATCCCGGCCAATTGGTCACGCCGGTAGCCGCGATTGACGTAGCGGATCGGCACCCAGTCGACGGTGGCGTAGGCGCCGTTGATCCGTCCCGACACCCCGTCGAGCCGAGCGCGGATCTCCTGGTAGGCCTCGACCTCGTCGCGGCTGGGGGTGGCGATCTGCAGCAGGAAGACCTGTTCGCGCCATTGGGGATGGTCCGCCAGCAGTTGCTCATAGGCGTGGAAACGCTCCTCCAGCCCCTTGGAATAGTCGAGGCGATCGACGCCGAGGATCATCTTGCGCCCGGCCTGGCTGGCGCGCATGACCGCGAAGGCGGCCTGGGCCTCGGGGCCCTGGGCCGTCTGGGCGAAGGCGTCCGCCTCGATGCCGATCGGGAAGGCCCCGATCGCCACCCGCCGACCCTGGGCGGTCAGCACGCCGTCGTCCACATGGCCGTCCAGTTCGCGCGCGGCATAGTCCTCGAAGGCTTCCAGCGCGTCCCGGGTCTGGAAGCCGATCAGGTCGTAGGCCAGCATCGTCTCGACCAGTTCCCGGTGCTGCGGCAGGGTGGTCATCAGCTGCCGGCTGGGCCAGGGGATGTGCAGGAAGAAGCCGATGCGGTTGGTCACCCCCAGCCGCCGCAGTTCCTGCGCCATCGGGATCAGGTGGTAATCGTGGATCCAGACCAGGTCGCCCGGCCCGATCAGCGGGGCCAGGGTCTCGGCGAACCGCCGGTTGACCCGCTGATAGCCCTCCCCGAACGAGCGCTCGTAGGCCGCCAGGTCGGTGCGCGAATGCAGCAGCGGCCACAGCGTCTTGTTGGCGTAGCCGTTGTAATATTCCTGCCGGTCCTGCTCCTCCAGGTCGACCAGGGCGACGGTGACGCCGGCGACCTTCTGCATCGAGATCTGGCCCGTGAAGGCCTCGACGGTCTCGCCGCTCCAGCCGAACCAGACGCCGGAATATTCCCGCAGGGCGGCGGCCAGGGCCATGGCCAGGCCGCCCGTCGTGCCGACATTGGCGTCGCTGGGCGGGTTGACCCGGTTCGAGACGACGATCAGCCGGCTCATGCGGCGCCGTCCAGGGCGGCGGCTTCCAGCCAGTCGAGCACGTCGGAGACGTCGTCCAGCCGATAGGTCGCCGCGGTCGTTCGGGCCATCCCCACCAGGACCCCGAAACCGCCCGCCGCCGCGGCGGCCTTGAAGCCGTCCTCGTCGGTGACGTCGTCGCCGACGAAGATCGGCCGCGCCCCGGCGAACGGCGCCTCGCCCAGGAAGGCGTCGACGGCGTCGCCCTTGTCGGGGCCGGCGGTGCGCAGCTCGGCGACATGGTCGCCCTCCTGCAGCACCAGACCCGTCGAGGTCTCCAGGCGTCGCGCCGCGTCGCGCACTGCGTCCTGGGCGGCCGGGGCCAGGCGATAGTGCAGCGCGACGCTGACGCCCTTGTCCTCGACCAGAAGGCCCGCCTGGGCACCGGCCAGGGCCGCGAAGACGACGCGCGCCTCCTCCAGCCTCGGGTCGGTGCGGAAGGCCACTTCGTCGCCCCAGCTGGTCCGGCGCTGCAGGCCGTGGACGCCCGCCACGGCGACCACCACGCCTTCGGTCAGCGCCGTCACCTCGGCCAGGGTGCGACCGCTGACCACCGCCAGCCGCTGCTCGAACCGCACGCCCAGGCGCGTCAGGATGTCGGTGCGCCTGGGATCGGTTCCCACGGCGTCGGGCCGATCCGCGAACGGCGCGAGGGTGCCGTCCAGATCGAGGAACAGGGCGTGACCGGCGATCGGCAAGGGCGGTGGCGGCGGAAGAAGGGGCGCCGGAAAGGTCAGGATGTGCGCGCTCATGTCGCCTCCGTTAGAATCGGGCCAACGGATCTCGGCGCGCGCGACCGCTAGGGCCGTGACGTCGTCCGGGCTCGAAAGGTCATCTGCTTGTGCGTGACGGCGCATGACACGCCGGGGCCGGATCGCCGCCTAGAGCGCGCGCATCAGGCGCAGGAGGTCGGCGTCGCCCTCGCCTGGGCGCGGCGGCTCGGCGAATGTTGGAGGCTCCAGCGCGGTCTGGCGCGGCCGTTCGGCGACCTGGTCTTCGGAAGCGACGGCGGCGGGCGCGTCGACGGGGGCAAGTGGGTGCATGAACAGCCCTTTCAAGATGGCGCCGTGCGCGGCGCGGAGATCTCCAAGGATTTGGATCTGCCGTCTAAGGGACGGCGAACCCTATCGCCCAGTGCGATGCGAGCCTCGGCTCGATGTCGTCGGCCTCTTCCCGAGGTCCGCGACACGCATAGACTAGCAGGCCCGTCGCCCGGATGGGGCCACATAACGGGAACGTGAGGCCAAATTGCCCGTGGACGCCGACGGCGGCTGTCCGGATTGCCTCCGGAAGCGGAACCCGATGCGAAGATCCTGGGCGCCCGCCAGCTCTGCTAGAGGACAGCCACGGGCCAGGTGGCCGGCGCCGCCGCCCGCTTTTCGGCGCGCGCCCGCAGGACGGCCCAGATCGCTCCGCTGATCGCCAGCACGGCGACCACGCCGGCCAGGACCCAGAAGCCGCCGACGTCGAGCAGCGCCAGGCCGCGCGCCGCCAGGTAGCCAGGCGTCAGCAGCACGGCGACCCAGACCACGGCCGAGACCAGGTTGGCGACCTGGAAGGTGCGGGCCTTCATCTGCAGCATCCCGGCCATCACCGGCACGAAGGCCCGCAGCGGTCCGAAGAACCGGCCGATGAAGATCGACGCCACGCCGTACCGCCGCGAGAACAGGCGGGTGCGGGCGATGGTCCGGCGGTGATCGCGAAAGACCGGCCGACGTAGGGCGCCGGCGCCCAGACGCCGTCCCAGGGCATAGGACACCGCGTCGCCGGCCACCGCGCCGCTGGCGCACCATAGCAATACCGTGACGGGATCCAACGCCCCGCTGGCGATCAGGCCGCCGGCCAGCAGCATCAAGGCGGTGGCCGGCACGAAGGCGCCGACCAGGACCAGGGACTCCAGGAAGGTGACGAGGCCCAGCACGACGCCCGCCCAGGCATGATGCTCGGCGACAAAGGTCGAAATGGTCTGCAGGTGGGCGTTCATGGCATCCTCGGCTGAGCTTGGAGATAGGGTCGACCTATGACCGTCGTGAGGCCCGGAAGCGCGCTTGGCCGACATAATTGGCCGCTGTCGTCGCGCGGCCACACCCCTTCGGCGATGAAGGCGGCGGCGAATAGCCGTGCCTGGATGTCCGGCCGCTCTTGCCAGTTCCTGCCGCGCCACGCCAATAGGAGACGGCCGCGGTTCAGAGGCAGGGATGACGCAGACACGACTGAAGGGCGCCGAGCGACGCGAGCGCTTCCTCGACGCGGCGGCGCAGATCGTCATCGAGCAGGGCGTCGCGGCCGTCACCATGGACGGCGTGGCTCACCTGACCGGCGTGACCAAGGCCCTGGGCTATCGCTACTTCGCCGACCGCGACGACCTGCTGACCGCGCTGTTCGACCGCGAGACCCAGATCTATGTCGAGCGCCTGGCCACCGAGGTCGGCCCGGACTCGAGCTTCGAGGATTGGGTTCGCGGCTCCCTGAAATACTGGTTCCGGCGCGCCGACGAGCGCGGCGAGCTGTTCATGCGCCTGGTCAGCGACAGCGGCCCCCTGGCGGCGCGGGCCAAGGCCAACCAGAAGACCAATGCCGACGGCTGGGCGATCGGCCTGCAAAAGGCCTTCGGCCTGCCCGAGCGCCAGGCCCAGCAGTATGCCTGGTTCATGGTGGCCGGCACGGCGGGGGCCCTGGCGGCCCGCGACGGCGACGACGAGGCGCTGATCGACGCCATCACCCTGGCGATCGTGGCGGGGGCCAACGCCCTGGCCGCCCAGTACGGCCAGCCCCCGCGCGCCACCAGGGCCTGAGGCCGCCTGTCCTTCGAATGGCGGTTGCCTCGCTCATTAAGTAACGATATCGTCACTTAATGAGCGAGGCGTCTAGACCTCGCGGACCGGCGTCACGCCGGCTGAGGAGGCGACCACCGCATGAAGCTCTATGGCGAAGACAACCCCGCGCCCAACCCGCGCCGGGTCCGCATCTTCCTGGCCGAGAAGGGCCTGACGCTCGACCACGAGCGGGTGCCGCTGCGCGAGCGGGCCCACAAGGCCACCGCCTTCCTGGACAAGAACTCGCTGGGCCAGGTGCCGGTGCTGGAGCTGGACGACGGCTCGTTCCTCAGCGAGAGCGTCAGCATCTGCCGCTATCTCGAAGGCCTGCACCCCCAGCCGCCGCTGTTCGGGACCACCCCGAAGGAACAGGCGACGATCGACATGTGGATCCGACGCATCGAGCTGCAGCTGATGATGCCGATCGCCCACATCTGGCGCCACACCCACCCCCTCACCGCCGGCCTGCTGACCCAGTTCACGGACTTCGGGGAATCCAACCGCGCCCACGCCGACCGGGTCTATCACTGGCTCGACCACGAGCTGGCCAAGACCAGCTTCATCGCCGGCGAGGCCTACACCATGGCCGACATCATCGCCCTGACCACCGTCGACTTCGGCCGGTTCATCGGCGTGCCGATCCCCGACGACTGCGCCCACGTCACCGCCTGGCTGGCGCGCGTCACCCAGCGGTCCAGCGCGACCGCTTGACGAACAACCGTTCGAAAAACGTTGCCATGCCACTTAAGTGACGATATCGTTACTTAAGCGATCCGGGCCCGGACGCTGATCCAAATTCAAGAGGCGAGCGCCGGTCGGGGCCCGCCTCCCCTACCCCGCGAACGCCGCACGGCGGCCGCGTGAGCCCTGCTGTCCACACCGCTACCGCCGATCACAAAAGAAGCCGCCAAGCGGCTCAAGGGAAGGAACGCGTCATGTCTATCCAACCGCGCTCGCCGCGGGCCCTCAGGGCTGAACTCCTCCTGGGCGCGGCGGTCGGGACCGCCGCCCTGCTCACGGCTCCGGCCGCGCTGGCCCAGGCCGCGCAGGCGGCCAATTCAGTCGTCAGCATCGACGAAATCGTGGTCACCGCCCAGAAGCGGGCCGAGAACGTCCAGGACGTGCCCCTGGCCATCACCGCCGTGCGCGGCGAGACCCTGGCGGCGATGAACATCACCCAGCCCCAGCAGCTGTCCCTGATCGACCCCAGCGTCCGGTTCAAGCAGAGCCTCAGCAACAGCGCCTCGGGCCTGACCATCCGCGGTATCGGCACCAGCAGCTTCTCGGCGGGCATCGAGCAGAGCATCTCCACCGTCGTCGACGGCGTGGTGCTGGCCGATCCCGCCAGCCTGGCGACCCTGGCCGACATCGAGCGGGTCGAGATCCTGCGCGGCCCACAGGGCATGCTGTTCGGCAAGAACGCCTCGGCGGGCCTGGTGCATTTCATCACCAACCGGCCCCGACTGGGCGAGGACAGTGGCCTGCTGCACGTCCAGTTCGGCGAGCGCGGCGAGCAGGTCCTGCAGGCGGTCGGCAACGTCGCCCTGGGCGAGACCCTCGCCCTGCGCCTGGTCGCCACCCACAACGAGCGCGAGGGCCTGGTGCGCAACCTGGCCCAGAACAACGTCGACACCGACCCACAGGACATCAGCACCCTGACGCTGAAGGCCCTGTGGCGGCCTAACGACGACCTCAGCGTCTATGTCTCGGCCGACCGCACCGACAACGACGCCTTCTGCTGTTCGTCGACCTGGCGCAAGGTGACGCCGGGCTACGCGCCGGCCGTGACCAACGCCCGCTACGGCATCGTCGCCGGACCCAAGAACCTGCAGGTCGCCACCAACGGCCCCTTCCAGGGCAAGTCGACCGCCCAGGGCGCGTCGCTGCAGGTCGACTACGGCTTCAACGACCTGACCCTGACCTCGATCAGCGCCTATCGCTCGGTCAAGCGCGAGGGCTTCTATGACGGCGACCTGACCCCGGTCAGCTATGTCGACGTCAACGGCGGTGCCGGCAAGACCGACTGGTTCAGCCAGGAACTGCGCCTGACCTCGCCGATCGGCGAGCGCTTCGACTATGTCGCCGGGCTCTATCTCTACCACTCCAAGGCCTCGTCGCTGATCCGCCAGCGCGGTCAGCTCAGCTGGATCGTGCCGGCCTCGAACGGCGCGGTGATCCCCGTCGTGCCCGGCGCGCCGCTGGGCACGGTCTTCGAGACTTCGACCTATAACGACATCAACTCCACCAGCCTGGCGGGCTTTGGCCAGGTCGGCCTGCACCTCACGCCCAAGCTGGACCTGATCGCCGGGGCGCGGGTCACCCGCGACGAGATCACCCTGGACTATCGCCGCGCCCAGACGCCGGGGGCGGTGTTCATCCCAGGCTCGGTGGCGCTGACCCTGCACCAGGCCATCGACAACACCAACCTCTCCTGGCGGATCGGCCCCCGCTACAATTTCAGCGACGACATCATGGGCTATGTGACGGTGTCGCGCGGCTACAAGGGTCCGGGCTTCAGCGGCCTGAGCGCCGCCAACACCCTGGCCGACCAGCGGGTTCAGCCGGAGATTCCGACCAGCTACGAGCTGGGCCTGAAGACCGCGCTGCTCGACCGCCGCCTGACCGTGGACGCCGCCATCTACAGCACCACGGTCAAGAACTTCCAGGCCCAGGTCTCCGACCTCTCCAGCGCCACCTATTCCTCGCGGATCACCAACGCCGGCGAGATCAAGACGCGCGGCGTGGAGGTCAGCCTGGTGGCGCGGCCGACGCGCGGCCTGACGATGACCGCCGGCGGAGCCTACACCCACGCCCGCTACGTCGATTTCAACGGCGTGCAGTGCTATTTCGGCCAGCCCAAGATCGCCCAGGGCGGGCCCTGCAGCGCGCCCCCGGCCAACCCCGCCTCGCTGGACGGCTTCTTCAACGCCGCCGGCCGGCAGCTGGCCGGGACGGCGGACTGGGTCTACGGCGCCAGCCTGGCCTACGAACGCCCGCTGACCCCGGGTCTGCGCGGCTTCTTCCAGGCCAACTGGAACTGGCAGAGCGACGTCAACTATTCCGCCAGCGGCGACCCGGGGACCATCCAGAAGGCCTATGGCCTGCTGGGCGGACGCCTGGGCGTCTCGGCCCCGGACAAGGCCTGGAGCCTGGCGCTCTACGCCAGCAACCTGCTCGACAAGCGCTACGCCGCGCAGATCACCCCTTCGCCGGTCACCGCGCTCAATCCCGGCGGTTACATCCAGTACTTCAGCCCGGACTCGGTGCGCCGGGTCGGCGTCAGCCTGGACGTCAGCTTCTAACCTTCGTCCGCGGCGGCGCCCTTGCAATCGGCGCCGCCGCCCTGTCGACCAAGCCCGGGAGCCTGTCTTGCTCGCATCCGCCGACACCGCCGCCTCGTCCGCGACCGCCGACCGGCGCGCCCGCTACGTGCTCTGGGTGCTGCTGCTCGTCTACGTCCTCAACTTCCTCGACCGCCAGGTGGTGGTGATCCTGGCCGAGCCGATCAAGCGCGACCTGGGCCTGTCCGACACCCAGGTCGGCCTGATGGCCGGACTGGCCTTCGCCCTGCTCTACACGGTGCTGGGCTTTCCCCTCGCCCGCTACGCCGACCGCCCCCGGTCCGACCGGGTGGGACTGATCGCCATCTCGCTGGCCCTGTGGTCGGCGGCCACGGCCCTGTGCGGCCTGTCGACCACCTTCGTCCAGTTGCTGGCCGCCCGGGTCGGCGTCGGCATCGGCGAGGCCGGCTGTACGCCAGCCGCCCACTCGCTGATCAGCCAGATGGTCAAGCCCGAGAAGCGGGCCTCGGCCCTGGCGCTGTACGGCATGGGCATTCCGATCGGCTCGCTGCTGGGGTTGGTGCTCGGCGGCCTGCTGGCCGACGTCCTGGGCTGGCGCCACACCTTCCTGATCCTCGGCCTGCCGGGCGTGGCGGTCGCCCTGCTGGTCTGGCTGACGATCAAGGATCCGCGCCGCCTGTCCGGCCCTGTCCCGCTCGCGACCGTGGCCCGGCCGCCGCTCGCCGAGGCGCTCAAGGAGATGCGGGCTTCCAAGGCCTTCGTGGCGATCTTCGTGGCCGCCGCCGTCGTCGCCTTCCTCGGCTATGGCAAGGGTGTCTGGACGACGATCTTCTTCATGCGCAGCCATGGCCTGTCGCCGGGCCAGGTCGGGGTCTGGCTGGGCCTGGGCGGCGGGGCGTCGGGGGTGTTCGGCACCTGGCTGGGCGGCTGGCTGGCCGAGCGGTTCGGCGGCAAGGATCCGCGCCGGATGCTGATGGGACCGATCGTCGGCATGAGCATCGCCTTCCCGTTCCTGCTGCTGGCCTACACGGTCACCGACTGGCGGCTGGCCATCCTGCTGGTCTGCATCCCCACCGTCTTCAACAGCCTGTCCTACGGTCCGGCCTTCGCCATCATCCAGGGCGTCATCCGCCCGCAGAACCGGGCGATGGCCGTGGCCGTCGTGTCGTTCGGCCAGAGCCTGGTCGGTCTGGGCCTGGGGCCGCTGGGCTTCGGCATGCTGTCGGACGCGGTCACGCCCCTGGCCGGCCCGCAGAGCGTGCGCTGGGTGCTGCTGGGCGCCGCGTTCCTGGGCCTGATCCCCGCCTATTTCTTCTGGCGCGCCAGCCGCCACCTGGCTCGCGAGTTGGTTCACTAGGCTCTGTGGACAGTTGACGATCTTGGGCCGAACTCCTCGTCCTTCGACAAGCTCAGGATGAGGAATTCTGCCGCACCGCCCTACAAGTCGCCCTCATCCTGAGCTTGTCGAAGGACGAGGGCGGCGACCGGCGGCGCGCCCGGGGGGAGAAGGCGCGCCGCCGGTCTTCGGGTCAGTAGCTGAATTTCAGCCCCACCCGATAGAAGCGACCGATCGGGTCGTAGGACCCGGCGGTCGGCGCAAAGGCCGGCGGCAGGTTGTTGAAGACGTTGGTGACGCTGAAATAGGTGGTCCAGGCGCCGCTGGCGGTCGGCAGCTTGTAGGCGATCCGGGTATCGATCAGCGTCTCGGGCTTGATCTTCAACTGCCGCAGGTCGGTGCCGACCGTGCTCAGGTCATAGGAGACCTCACCCGTGTAGCGGGCCTGCAGGAACAGCGACCAGGGGTCAGCGTCGTAGGTCGCCTGGGCGTTCCACCGCCATTGCGGATTGTTCGCCTCGCCCGCCCGGTTCACGACCGGCGTGCCCGGCACGACGCTGGTGAAGGTGTCGACATAGCTGCCGATCACCCGGGCGTTGATCCTTCCTGGCAGCGACTCCTTGATCGCCGAGAGGTCGAAGCCGTAGCTGGCCTCGATGTCGACGCCGCGGGTCTTGAAGGCCGACAGGTTGAGGTTGACCAGGTCGACGCCGATCAAGCCGCCGCCGGCGTCGCGATGGAGGAAGGCGCAGCGATCCTGGGCCCCGGCCGCGCAGTCGTTGATCAGTTGTTGCGGCGTGGGCGTGGAAATCGCGTTCTGGATGTCGATATTATAGTAGTCGATCGACAGCCCCAGGCCCGGCGCGAAGCTGGGCTGGTAGACCACGCCGAAGGTGGTGGTCTCGGCCTCTTCCGGCACCAGGTTCGGATTGCCCAGCTGCAGCTGCTTGACGTTGGTCGCCGTCACGCTGTTCACCCGGTCGAAGATCGACACGATGTAGTTGGACTGGCCCTTCTGGTAGAGCTCGTAGAGGTTCGGCGCCCGGATGTCCTTGGAGCGCGTGGCCCGGAAGCGCACGCCGGGGATCGGTGTGTAGGACAGGCCGACCTTCCAGGTCGTGACCCCGCCGCTGGTGCTGTAGTCGGTGTAGCGGGCCGCGGCGTTGAGCTCGAGCTCCTGGGCCCAGGCCATGTCCTTGGCCAGCGGCACCACGGTTTCGACGTAGCCTTCCTTGATGTTGTAGCTGCCCGACTGGGCCTTCGGATTGCCGACCCGGAACGGGCCCGGGCTGTTGGTCACCGGGTTGAAGGTCTCCGACAGGGCGTCGACCTTCTGGTCGAAGCCCTGCTCGCGATACTCGACGCCGGTGGCCAGCGACACCGGCCCGGCCCAGGTCGAGAACGGCTCGCCCGACAGGTTGAACGCCACCAGGTGCTCGTAGGACTTCTGGATCGCCGCGTTGGTGGCGGTGATGTAGCGGAAGGCGCCGTCGCTGGGCGGGTGGTAGCCGAACACGTTGATCGGCACGCAGCCGTTGCCCGGGGTGGTCAGGCTGGAGCGGCAGACGATCGCGCCGGTCGTCGGGCTGACCACCGCGTCGGCGGCCTCGACATAGCGGGCCTGCAGCAGGTCGTTGCCGATCTGGAGTTTCCGCTTGTTGTCGCCACGCTCGAAATAGCCGTCCCACTTCCAGTTGGCGATTTCGCCGCTGATCCCGCCGACCAGCCGGTAGGTGGTGTTGTCGGTGGTCACCTTGCTCTGCGGGATGTCGTTGTCGTAGCGGCCCAGGCTGAAGGTCTGCAGGTTCAGCGTGGTCATCCGGTCGCGCAGCGAGGTCGGCAGGAAGGCGTTGTCGCGGCGGATCGCCAGGGCCGTGGTGCCCAGCTGGTTGTGGTAGGAGCCGACCTGGTAGCCCAGGCCGACGACGCCGTAGCTGGCCTCCAGATAGACGTTGGTCTTGGGGGTCAGGTCCCAGCTGCCGCGCAGGAAGGCGATGCGCTTGTCAATCGCCGAGGTCAGCGGCGCGAACTGCGGGATCACCCCGTCGCCGCCGACCATGGTCGAGCCGGTGCGCAGGGCCCCGTAGTTGAACGGGATCGGCTGGCCGTCGGCGGTGAAGGTGGTGCCGGCCAGGGCGGTGTTGGTGATCAGCCCGCCGAAATTGGCGTTGGAGACCCGCACGCCGCAGGCGAAGTCGCGCAGAGTGGGCGACCCGGCCGGCAGCGAGATCACCTGGCAGCTCTCCCGGGCGACGGGACGGTCCAGGCGCTGATCGACGCCGTTGCTCTTGAAATATTCCACGCTGCCGATCAGGTGGCCGCGCCCCTCGGCAAAGCTCCTGCCGTAGGCGAAGTTGTACTTCTGCTCGTAGTCGTCGTTGTAGTTCGAGACGCCGCCCTGGACCTCGCCCTTGAAGCCCTCGAACTTCTTGTTGAGGATGAAGTTGACCACCCCGCCGACCGCGTCGGAGCCGTAGGCCGCCGAGGCGCCGCCGGTCACCACCTCGACCCGTTCGACCAGGGCCTGGGGGAACAGGTTGGTGTCGACTAGGCCGCTGCCGTCGCCGGGCACGAAGCGCCGGCCGTCCAGCAGGGTCAGGGTGCGGCTGGGACCCAGGCCGCGCAGGTCCAGATAGGCCCCACCCTGCCCCGACGAGGTCTGGGCCCCGCGCGGTCCGACCGAATTGTTGAGGGCCGGGATCTGCTTGAGCGACTCGCCCAGGGTGGTCGGGCTGCTGGCGGCCAGCTGGTCGCCGCCCAGCACCGTCACCGGCGTCGGGGCCGTGAAGCCGGCGCGGGCGACGCGGGAGCCGGTGACCACCACCTCCTCGACCGTATCGGTCGACGAAGCCGCGGTCTGGACCTGGGCCGCGGGAGGCGCTTGAACCGGAACGGTCTGGGCGACCGCCGCGGCGCCCCACACTGTGCTCAAGGCGAGCACGGACGACGCGCAAGCGCGTTGGGTCAGTCGTGACATTGGGATGTTCCTAGAAACGGAGCGCCAGCGGACTGGCGGCCAAGCCGGGTTTCAGGCCAGGTGGTCGGCGGCCTGGATCAGGCCGCGGATATAGCCGTAGGCGAACGCGAAGTTCTCGAGGCGCGCGTTCGGCTTTCCGGGAACTTCGGGCACGTGGTCGGGCATCAGCATGCCGTCGTAGCCGACCTCCTTGTAGACCTTGATGGCCTCCAGGAAATTGACGTCGCCCTCGTCCGGGAACACCTCGGCGAAGTTGTCGCGGTGGCCCTTGATGTTGCGGAAGTGGACGTTGAAGATCTTCTTGCGGTTCCCGAAATAGCGGATCACGTCGAAGATCTCGGTCCCCGGGTCCCGCAGGTCCTCCGACACCGTCCCCTGGCAGAAATTGAGCCCGTGATAGGGGTTCTCGTTGATGGTGATGAACTTCTTGAGGCCGTCGATGGTGCCCAGCACCCGGTCGACGCCCTGGTAGCCGCCGGGCGGCACGCCCGGGTCCTGCGGGTGGCAGGCGATGCGGACCTTGTACTCCTTGGCCACCGGCGCGACGCGGTCGAGGAAATAGGTGATCCGCTCCCAGAACCGGTCGGCGTCGACCACCCCGGCCCGGGTCAGCGGGGTCGGCGGCTTGGCCTCGGCCAGGTTCCAGGCGGCGTATTCGGAGTCGCCGCGGCCCTTGACCTTGCCGCTGCGCAGCACGCCCAGGATGCTCATATTGTACTTCACCGCCGGGATGCCGGCGGCGGCGCAGTTGCGGATCAGGGTCTGGAAGGCCTCGATGTCGCGGTCGCGCTGCGGGTCCTGGGCCAGCATGATCGCCGGGTTCTTCTCGCGGTCGATGTGCGACGAGGTCAGCAGCACGCTGTCGACCATGTCGACGCTGACGCCGTGACGGTCGCCCATGTCCTTGAGGGTCTTCAGTTCGTCGACGGTCGGATAGATCCGGCTGGGATCGAGAATCTTGGCGCTGCTGCTGCAGTTGCGTACGCCATAGCGGGCGAAATAGGCGAAGTGCTCTTCGTCGAAGGGGCCGCTCTGGCAGCCGAGCTTGAACTTGGCCGGGCCGCCTTTCGCCGCTGGCGTCGCCGTCTTCGGCGCGGCGACCACCGAGGTCGAAGCCGCGCCCAGCGCCACGGCGCCCAGGCCCGTCGCCGACAGGAATTTCCTGCGATCCATCTGCTTGTTCCCTCCGCATTTCGCCGACGTGCGCCGGTCCTTTGTTGCGTGGAGACTAGGCGCCGGGCTCGCCCCGGAACCAATGCTAAGGCCGCATCGACAAATGCCGGGCGAGCATCGGTATCCGACCTGGTCGTCGCTCCAGACCGATCCGCGCCTTCACGCTCGCCCAGCGTGGAAGGGGCGCCGACCGATACCCGTTTCGACATCGATAGACGGGATCATGGGTCATCGGGCCCCTGCCGACAGCCCCGACCGCCCCATCAAGCCAAAACCCGCATCGGTCGATAGCGCCTTTGGCTTAGACCGCCTGGGCCCCGGCCTCTAGCGTCGRCCCCAGTAGACGGCCGCGACGGCTGGGGCGGCTCGGTAACGCCTCGTGACCGCCGGGCCATGCAGCGAGGATATTGATGAGCAAGATGTCGCCGTCCGNCCCCAGTAGACGGCCGCGACGGCTGGGGCGGCTCGGTAACGCCTCGTGACCGCCGGGCCATGCAGCGAGGATATTGATGAGCAAGATGTCGCCGTCCGAAATGGCCCGTCAGATCGGCGGAGGTCTGCTGTCGTTCCCCGTCACCCACTTCGACGCCCAGCACCAGTTCRWYGARGGCGCCTATCGCGAGCACTGCGCCTGGATGCTGCAGCGTGACCTGGCCGGGCTGTTCGCGGCCGGCGGCACCGGCGAGTTCTTCTCCCTGACCCCGCCCGAGGTCGACCGGGTGGTGCGCGCCGCCGTCGCCGAGACGGCCGGCCGCGTCCCGGTGATCGCCGGCTGCGGCTAYGGCACCGCCATCGCCGTCGACCTGGCCAAGGCCGCCGAGGCGGCCGGGGCCGACGGGCTGCTGCTGCTGCCGCCCTATCTGATGGTYCCCGGCCAGGAGGGCCTGGCCGCCCATGTCGAGGCGGTGTGCCGGGCCACCCGGCTGGGGGTCATCGTCTACAACCGCGACAACGCCGTGCTCACCGAGGACACCCTGGAGCGGCTGTGCGAACGCAACCCCAACMTGGTCGGCTTCAAGGACGGGGTCGGCGACATCGAGCTGATGATGCGGGTCCAGGCCCGGATGGGCGAGCGCCTGACCTATATCGGCGGCCTGCCGACCGCCGAGACCTTCGCCCTGCCCTATCTGGAGATGGGGGTGACCACCTATTCCTCGGCGATCTTCAACTTCATGCCCGACTGGGCGCTGGACTTCTACCGCKCGGTGCGGGCCCAGGACCGGGTCGCCGTCATGGCCGGCCTGCGCGACTTCGTGCTGCCCTACATCGCCCTGCGCAATCGCGGCAAGGGCTACGCCGTCTCGATCGTCAAGGCCGGCATGACCGCCATCGGCCGCGACGCCGGCCCCGTCCGCCCGCCCCTCACCGACCTGACC
>NZ_LMHC01000025.1 GCF_001427665.1 Caulobacter sp. Root655 | reverse complement strand
ATGTCGGCGTAGTTCATCGCCTTGCCGCCACCCGACTTGGCCAGGGTGATGGTGATCGCCGCCGTCAGCGTCGTCTTGCCATGGTCAACGTGACCAATCATGCCGATGTTGCAGTGCGGCTTGTTACGTTCGAACTTTTCCTTGGCCATCGTCTCTACCTTGCGCGCGTCCGGCGGTTGTCTGGGGCGGGTGTATCGGGATCGTCTATATAGGGAGCTGGAGCGGGTACCGGGAATCGAACCCGGATCCTCAGCTTGGAAGGCTGCTGCACTACCTTTGTGCTATACCCGCCCAAACACCCAACTGGGCTAGCGGGGTCGCGATCGGCTCCCGGTCTCTGGCTTCGGGGCCCACACTTCTCTGGAGCTCTCGTCGCGCGTGGTGGGGGAAGCAGGACTCGAACCTGCGAAGGCGTACGCCAGGGGATTTACAGTCCCCCCCCTTTGCCACTCGGGACATTCCCCCAGCGCGCGACAGAGTTCCTTCAAAGCGGCCTTTCCTCGTCCGAAACCGGCGGCGAACCGCCCGTCACGAAAAAGGAACAAAAGCTTCCTCGAGACCTGTGAGACGATGCTAAAGCAGCGCCGCCCTGGCTCTCGGAAACCCTCAGGGCCCCAAATCGGAGCGCGTCTTATAGTGTCCTCTCATTCCGAACGCAACGACCGGAAAAAGCCTTCTGCTCCCGGACGCGATATTCGTAACAAGCCTATGAAAAAACACGGCTTTCAAAAGGGCGGTGAGGACGCGAAGGACTGGATTTGGGGGACTCACGCCGTCGAGGCGGCGCTTTCCAACCCGGCCAGGCCCGCTCCGAAGCGCCTTTTGGTCACCGCCGATCGCGCCAAGCGACTCGCCCCCGAGGTCGCTCGCCAGGGCTTCGTCCAGGTCATGGAAGGCGCCGACATCGGCCGCCAGCTGCCGGCCGGCGCCGTGCACCAGGGCATCGCCCTGAAGATCGATCCGCCCGAGGCGCTGTCGGTCTACGACCTGGGGACCCCCGCCCAGGGCCTGCTGGTGATGTTCGACCAGATCACCGACCCGCAGAACATCGGCGCCATCTTCCGCTCGGCCGCCGCCTTCGGGGCGCGCGGCGCGATCCTGCAGGACCGCCATGCGCCGGAGCTGTCGGGCGTGCTGGCCAAGACCGCCGTCGGGGCGGTCGACAAGCTGCCCTATGCGCGCGTGGTCAACCTTTCCCGAGCGCTGGAAGAGCTGACCGACCTGGGCTGGCGGGCCGTGGGCCTGGCCGGCGACGCCGAACAGACCCTGGACCAGGTGCTGGACGGCCGCCCCACCGTGCTGGTGCTGGGATCGGAAGGCGACGGCGTGCGCCGGCTGGTCGCCGAGCACTGCGACGTGATGGGAAAAATTGCCATGCCAGGCGGCTTTGAGAGCCTGAACGTGTCCGCGGCGGCGGCGGTGGCGCTGTATGAAGCGTCGAAAGTTCGCCCGTAGGAAGAAACCAGTTCGTGAATCCTTCTTAACCGTTTTGATTTCGTCGCGATGACGTGGTTCTCTGAGCGCCTGTTCCGCAGGCGCTGCTTCGCGGAGAAATCGAACATGGGATCGGGGGACCCGATGTTGCATTACAAAGTCCGTTTGACGGCTCTAGCCGGCTGCGCGGTGGGCGTCTTGGTGATCGCGGGCTGTAGCGCCCGCGAGCCCGTCGAGGCGCCGCCCGCTTCGGCCGTGCCCGGCTATGGCGCCGCCGAGACTCCGGAGCTGATGGGGGCGCCGCCGGTCGAATCGGCGCCGGCCGACGGCCTGCTCGGCGGTCCGGCCGGTCCGGTCCGGTCCGTGCCCGTCCCGACCCCCGTCTCGGTCAGCAAGAGCTCGCGCCTGAAGACCTGGCGGCGCCCCGACGGAACCTTGGTCACGGCCATGGCGCCGATCGCCAATCCCAAGACCACGCACCGGGCCGTCCGCTACGCCCCGCGCGCCGCCGCCGCGCCCGCCCGCCACCAGATCTACGCCGCCGCGGCCAAGCCGTCGCCGGTCGCCCATCCGGTCGCCAAGCCCGCGCCGAAGCCGGCCGTGGTGGCCGCCGCGCCGGCGCCGCTGAAGCCCGTCGTCGCCGCCAAGCCGGTCGCGCCGCTGGCCAAGGCCCCGACGCCGATCATCGCCGCCGTCCCGGTCGTCAAGACCGCGCCGGCCAAGCCGCTGAGCAAATTGCAAAAGCTGCAGGCGGCCGTGGCCCCGGAAGCCACCAGGGGCGCCGTCCTGGCCTCGGGCGAAAGCCTGGCCAAGGGCCAGGAAGGCCAGGTCACCCTGTCGCTTCCCGCCACCCTGGGCGACATGATCAAGAAGGAGGCCCAGAAGCTGGGCCTGGCCAAGGCGGCCAAGAAGACCAGCGCCTATGCCGACCTGCAGGGCGAGGGCTACGAGATCACCCCGAACGGTCGCCAGACCGCCGTGGTCAAGCCGGGCGAGCCGGCCACCTTCGCCTGGCAGGTCAAGCCGACGCCCGAGGCCAAGGGCGCGTTGAAGACCGAGTTCGGCGTCGCGCTGAACGGGACCAAGCCGGCCCAGGGCTTCTCGCTCGGCTCGATCGCCAAGCAGGTGGTTCCGCTGCAGGAGGCGGTCAAGGAACAGACCAAGGGCTTCAAGCTGGCCCTGCCCGACCTGGGCCGCTTCGAGACGGTCGATGTGCCGGGCCTGGGCAAGGTCCCGGGCAAGTCGGTGCTGGGCGGGGCCCTGGTGCTGCTGGCCCTGCTGATCCTGGTGGCCATCGCGCGCGGCAACTCGGCCGCCCAGGCTCGGGCCGAGCGTCGCCGCAAGTTCCGCACTCTGACCGACTACGGCCGCAACGAGATGGAATTCGAGGCGCCGCAGACGTCCACCGTCGCCTACGTCAACCCGATGGTCGCGGCCGCCGGCGGCGCCCTGGCCGGGGCCGGGGTCGCCACGGCGGTCAGCCATGGCCACGACGACCCCGCGCCGACGGAGCATAACCCCTTCGCGGCGCCGGCTCACGATTACAGCCATGACGACCACCACGTCTCGCCGCCGGTCGGCGCCGAGGCCCTGCCGGTCGGCGGACATGATCACGCCGACGCCCATGCCGAGGATCACGGCCATGACGCTCCCGCGCCCGCCGCCGATCCGGGCCATCACGGCGACCACGGCCACGCCGAGCACAAGGAACTCGAGCCCGCCCACTAGAGCGTTTCCCGACCTGATTGCATCAGGCCGGGGCTCCAGGTTTTTGTTTTGGCGCATTTTCTTCACGCGAACCGGCATCCACTTCGCCCGAAAATGCTCTAAGGGGTGCTTGCCAGACCGCCCCGCCTGACGCATTGAGGCCCGATGTTTGATGCGCTCATAGCCCAGGCGGGCGGGCTGGACGGCCCCTTCGCGGCCTTCCTGTCCGTCCTGATGATCGACCTCGTCCTGGCCGGCGACAACGCCGTCGCCGTGGGCCTGGCGGCCGGCGGCCTGCCAGTCAAGGACCGCCGCAAGGTCATCCTCTATGGCCTCGGCGCGGCCGTCGTGCTGCGCATCGGCTTCGCCCTGATCACCACCTGGCTGCTGGGAGTCATCGGCCTGCTGCTGGCCGGCGGCGTACTGCTGCTGTGGGTGTGCTGGAAGATGTGGCGCGAGCTGCGCGAGCAGATCACCCACGACCAGGCCGACGCCCAGGCGGTGCTGGACAACGATCCGACCACCGAACCCCGCGCCAAGCCGGCCAAGAGCTTCAAGCAGGCTTTCCTGCAGGTGCTGATCGCCGACGTCTCGATGTCGCTGGACAACGTCCTGGCCGTGGCCGGCGCGGCCCGCGAGCATCCGGCCATCCTGGTGTTCGGCCTGCTGCTGTCGATCGTGCTGATGGGCCTGGCCGCCACGGCCATCGCCAACCTGCTGCACAAGCACCGCTGGATCGGCTTCGTCGGCCTGGCCATCGTGCTCTACGTGGCCCTGCACATGATCTGGGAAGGCCACCGCAGCGTGGTGATGGATCTGCACAAGACCACCGCCTACAACGCCGTCGCCCCGGCCTTCGTCGACATCACACCGGACGAAGTCGCCGCGCACCAGAAGCACAAGTAGATGACGCGCACGGCATGGGTCGTCCGGCTGGCGGCGCTGAGCGGGTTCCTGTCGGTGGCGTTCGGGGCCTTCGCCGCCCATGGAGCCAAGGACGCCCGGGCCGCCGAACTGCTGCACACCGGCGCTCTCTACCAGATGATCCACGCCCTGGCGGTGTTCGCCTGGCTGGCGGTGCGCTCGCTTGGCAAGACCGGACTCTGGACCCCGAGCCTGTTCCTGGCCGGCACGGTGCTGTTCTCGGGCTCGCTCTACGCCCTGGCGTTCGGCGCGCCGCGCGTCCTGGGCATGGTCACCCCGCTGGGCGGCCTGGCCTTCCTGGCCGGCTGGCTGCTCCTGGCCTGGCGGGCGGGGACGGTCATCCCGGACAAGCGCGTAGCGCGCCGATCCGGGACCGACGCGTGAACTCAGCGCTTCCGGCGGTCCCGGATCTTCGCTTCGCTACGTCCGGGATGGCAGAGCTATAGCGTAAAACTCAGGCCCGCGCCTTCAGCCGCAGGTCCTTCGGGACCGCCAGGCCGAAGATCGCCAGGCTGGAACCGACCAGGCACGCGAACATCACCGCCGCCACCGGCCGGGCGCTGCCGTCGTGCAGCAGGCCGCCCACCCATGAGGCCAGGGCCCCCGCCCCGAACGCGGCCCCGCCCATCAGGGCCGAGGTCGAGCCGGCCCGGCTGGGATCGACGCTGAGCGCCCCGGCCATGGTGTTGCCGGCCATCAGCCCATAGCTCGACAGGGCCACGAACAGCAGCGGCAGGACGGTGAACTGCCCGCCCAGCCCGCTCCAGGCCGCCGCCGCCAGCAGGAAGGCGGCGACGATCGAGGCGATGCTGGCCCGCACCAGCACCTGGTCGGGCGTCGCGCGGCGCAGCAGCAGCCGGTTGACCTGGCTGGCTCCGATGATGCCGACGGCGTTGAAGGCGAAGATGATGTTGAACACCAGCGGCCGATGGCCGTAGGTGCCCATGATCAGGTCCGGCGCGGTCGAGATGTAGGTGAACAGGGTCGCGCCGTTCAGCGCCCCGGCCACGCCGTAGCCGACCAGGCGCTTCTGGCGCAGCAGGGCGCCATAGGCCCGGAACGGGTTCTCGGAACGGGCCTGGACCGCGGTCGCCTCGGAGCGCGACTCCTTCAGCCCCAGCGCGATCCACAGGCCGATCAGCAGGCCGAACACCACCAGCGTCCAGAACACCCCGCGCCAGCCGGCGAAGAACTGGATGACACCGCCGAACTGCGGGGCCAGCACCGGGGCCAGGCCCATGATCAGGGTCATCAGCGACAGCACCCGGGCCGTGTCGGCGTGGTTGAACTTGTCGCGCACCACCGCCCGCGCCACCACCGCCCCGGCGCAGCCGCCCAGGGCCTGGACGAAGCGGGCTGCGATCAGCACCTGGATCGACGGGGCCATGGCGCAGACCACCGAGGCGGCGACATAGATGCCGATCCCCAGCAGCAGCGGCAGGCGGCGGCCGTAGCGGTCCGAGGCCGGGCCGTAGAGGAACTGGCCGATCGCCATGCCGGCGAAGAACGCCGCCAGGGTGGCCTGGGTGTCGTCGGCCCCGGCGTGCAGCGTCCGGCCGATGTCGGGCATGCTCGACAGGTACATGTCGATCGACATCGGCGCGAAAGCCGTGAGCGCGCCCAGCATCAGGACGAGCCGCCAGGGCGTGGCGGCGGGGGCGGGCTGGGCGATGTGGGTCATGGCGGCGCTTTTACGCCTGTTTTCCGCGAGGGTAAGACCTTGACCGTCCGAATCGTACGCTTGCCGCCTTCGGCGCGCGCCTCCAAGGTAATCGGCAATAATATAAGCAGGAAACGCCATGCCCCCTTCCCCGCCAACTGGGCTCGCCCCTCCCATGCCGGACGTGGCCTACGCGTCGATCAACGGTATCCGCATGGCCTATTACGAGGCCGGACCACGCCGGGGCGTGCCGATCGTGCTGTGTCACGGCTTCCCGGAGTTCTCCTATTCCTGGCGCCACCAGATCGCGGCCCTGGCGGCGGCCGGGCGCTGGGTGATCGTCCCCGACCAGCGCGGCTATGGCCTGACGGAGGGCCCCGAGGCGGTCGAGGCCTATGACATGGAGCACCTGACCGGCGACCTGGTCGGGCTGCTGGACCACCTGGGCGTCCCGAAGGCGGTGTTCTGCGGCCACGACTGGGGCGGCATCATCGTCTGGCAGATGCCGCTGATGCATCCAGACCGCGTGGCCGGGGTGATCGGCGTCAACACGCCCTTCGTGCCACGCCTGCCGATGGACCCGATCGCCATGTTCCGCCACGCCTATGGCGAGGACATGTACATCGTCCACTTCCAGAAGCCCGGCGTCGCCGACGCTCAGCTGGCCGCCGACGTCGACAAGACCATGCGCTACTTCATGCGCAAGCCCAGCGGCAACGTCTCGGACTTCGCCGCCCGCCCCGCCGACCGCCGCTCGCTGGCCTTGCAGGACGGCCTGGCCCACTACGACCCGGCCGGCGATCCCAACCAATTGCTGTCGCCCGAGGAACTGGCGGTGTTCGTCGAGAGCTTCCAGCACTCCGGCTTCACCGGCGGCATCAACTGGTATCGCAACTTCACCCGCAACTGGGAGCGCGCCGAGGGCCTGCCGACCCGCATCGACGGCGTGCCCTGCCTGATGATCATGGCCGAACACGACGTCGTCCTGCCGCCGTCGATGGCCGACCGGATGGGCGACCAGATCTCCGACCTGGAGAAGGTGCTGGTCGAGGGCAGCGGGCACTGGACCCAGCAGGAGAAGCCGGAGCGGGTGAACGGGATCCTGGTGGAGTGGCTGGAGCGGCGGTTTCCGAACTAGCGCCGTGCGTCCTTCGAGGCTCGCCGTTGGCTCGCGCCTCAGGATGAGGACCGTGGGTTGCTTCTGAATTCCTCATCCTGAGGCGCCCGCGCAGCGGGCCTCGAAGGACGCAGCGCGCGTGCAACGCCCGTGTCGAGCGACCGCGGCTAGTCCCCCGCCAGTATCCCCGCCCGCCGGCGCATCGCCGCCGCCATCTGCAGCATGGCCAGGGCCGAGACCTCGTCGCGTTCGGCGGCGCGCACGGTATAGACCTGCGCCATCACCTGCAGCGAGATCACCTTGTCCAGCCCCTCGGGGCCCATCATCTCGGCGATGGCGCGGTCCAGCTCGGCCAGCTGGCGCGGGGTCAGCAGCTCGAGCAGCTCTTCGTCGCTGAGGTCTTCGGGGTTGTTCATGACTCGGGAGAATACGGAAAAGCGGAAGGGGTTGCGATCATCGGCCGACGCTTTTCCTCACCTATGGGCCGCCATCGCCTCGACCACGTGGGCGCGGTAAAGCACGGCCAGCAGGTCGGTCTGGGTGACGATACCCTGCAGGGTGCGGTCGGCGTCGACCACCACCGCCTCGTGCACCGCGCCGCTGGACAGCAGCGGCAGCAGGGCCTGGATCGGCGTGGTCGCACGCACCCGGTGCACGAACGGGTCGATCACCGTCTCGACCTTGCGGTCGCGGTTGGCCTGCAGCTCGGCGCGGCGCACCAGGCCCAGGACCTTGCGGTCGGCGTCGATCACCGGCGCGGTGCGCAGGTCGTGCTCGCGCATGTAGCGCAGGGCGCTGTCGCAGCTCTGCTGGGGATCCACGGTGATGACGTCGGCCGACATGATGTCGCCGCACAGGATCTGGGCGTGCAGGCGCTGGTGGGCCTGCAGCTCGACCTGGCGGAACAGGGCGTCGAGGTCGTCGCGGCTGACGTCCAGCAGTTCGCCGTAGCGGGCCAGGGCCGCGTCCAGGTCGCCGGCGGTGAAGCCGGCCCGGGCGCTGGGCGGGAGGTCGACGGTTCCGTGCGGGCTTGGCGGGGCGACCGGCGCGCGGTGCGGATAGGAGCGGCCCATCAGCCGGTGATAGGCCATGCCGGCCCCGACCAGCAGCAGGGTGTCGAGGCCGACGGGACTGAGGGCGAACATCCAGCCGGTGCGGGCTACCTCCGGTCCGCCCAGGCCGCAGATCAACGCCACCGCGCCGCCGGGCGGATGCAGGCAGCCAGTCAGCGACATCAGCATGATGGCCATGGCCACGGCCAGCGGCGCGGCGATCAGCGGGTCGGGGAACAGGTGCGCGCAGGCGATGCCCACCAGGGCCGACAGCACGTTGCCGCAGACCGCCGAGCGCGGCTGGGCCAGGGGGCTGGCCGGCACCGCGAACACCAGCACGGCCGAGGCCCCGATCGGGGCGACCAGCAACGGCGAGGTCCACGGCCCGCCGCCGACCGCCGCCCTGGCCACCACCCCGGTGACCAGCAGGCCGAGCAGCGCGCCCAGGCCCCCGCGGCCGATATCCGCCCAGCCGGCGGCGGTGCGCAGGCGCGAGGGCCAGGGGAGTCGCTGGATCATGCAACCCCGATACGCGACCATTGGCGCGAAATGAACCCCATTCCGGGCGTTCCCACGCCCCCCGAAACCGCGCTAGGGTCGCAGGCATGGATCGTAACGCTTCCACCTCCGTGATGTCGTCCGCCGGCCGCCGCGGCCTGTTTCGCGACATCGAGCCCTTCTCGTTCGGCTGGCTGACCACCGATGGCCCGCACGAGATCTATTACGAGGAATGCGGCGCGCCGCGCGGCAAGCCGGCGGTGATCCTGCACGGCGGCCCCGGCGGGGCGGTCAACCCGACCATGCGGCGGTTCTTCGACCCCAACAGATGGCGCATGGCGCTGTTCGACCAGCGCGGCTGCGGCCGCTCGCGCCCCAATGCCAGCCTCGAGGACAACACCACCTGGAGCCTGATCGCCGACATCGAGCGGCTGCGCGAGCACCTGGGCGTCGAGAAGTGGACGGTGTTCGGCGGCTCGTGGGGCTCGACCCTGGCCCTGGCCTACGCCCTCACCCACCCCGAGCGCGTCGAGGGCCTGGTGCTGCGCGGCATCTTCCTGCTGACCCAGAAGGAGCTGCGCTGGTTCTACCAGGAGGGCGCCTCGATGCTGTTCCCCGACGCCTGGGAGCGGTTCCTGGCCCCGATCCCGCCGGAAGAGCGCGGCGACTTGATGGCCGCCTACCACAAGCGCCTGACCCATCCCGACCGCCGCGTCCAGGCCCAGGCCGCCGGCGCCTGGAGCCAGTGGGAGGGCGACACCATCTCGCTGCGCGGCCCCGAGGCGCGGCCGCCCAAGTTCAACGAGGAAGACTTCGCCATCGCCTTCGCGCGGATCGAGTGCCACTTCTTCGCCAACGCCGGCTTCTTCGAGCAGGACGGCTGGATCCTCAAGAACATCAACAGGATCCGCCACATCCCGACCTGGATCGTCCAGGGCCGCTTCGATGTGGTGACGCCGCTGGACAGCGCCTGGTCGCTGCACCGGGCCTGGCCGGAGGCGAGTTTCGAGATCGTCTGGGACGCGGGGCATGCGTCGACCGAGCCGGGGATCATCGACGGGCTGGTGCGGGCGACGGACGCGGCGCTGAGGGTTTAGCGAGATCAGAACCCTCTCCCAGCGGGAGAGGGAGGGGCCCGACCGCGCAGCGGTTGGGAGGGTGAGGGATCACGCCCTCACCGTTTTCTCCCAGCGCACTGCCGGCACGCCGTCGGACTCACCACCCCCTCACCCTCCCACGCCTGCGGCGCGGGCCCCTCCCTCTCCCCATGGGAGAGGGTCAAACTAGGGATTCCCCCTCCTTCGCATCGCCAGGCTCTCCCAGACCGACACCCCCACCAGCACCAGGGTCGTCGCCACCGACAGCACCAGCGGGCTGATCGTCAGGCTCACCGCCGCCAACCCCGTCAGCGCCGCCATCCCCGCCCCGCGTGACGGCGACCACAGCTGGAACACCGCCTTCTTGAACAACAGGCCGCCCAACAGGAACAGGAACGGCCCGCCGATCAGGGCGGCGGCGGTCTTGAGGTCGGTGTGACCCAGCGGATGGTGGATCACCCACTCGTCGCCGACGGCGGTGACGATGATCCCGGCGATCGGCAGCAAGTGACTGTAGGTATAGGCCACCCGCGCCACGTGACCCGGGTCCTTGGCGTGGCTGATCGCCTCGCTGGCCGCCTCGGCGGTGAACGAGAAATAGATCCACCACATGGCCAGGCTGCCGGCGAAGGCGGCGAGGAAGGCGGCGATCACCACCGGCGTCCAGGCCATGGTGGCGGTCGTCGCGCCCATCACCAGGATCGACTCGCCCAGGGCGATGATCGTGAACAGGGCGCAGCGCTCGGCCAGGTGACCGCCCTCGATGTCCCACTCGTTGGCCTTGACGCGCCCCAGGCCCGGAATCCAGAATCCCAGGGCCGGCGAGACGTACTCCGCCGCGATGGCCGTGCTCCACAGGGCCAGTCGCCAAGGCCCGTCGGCCAGGCCGCCGGCGATCCACAGCACGCCCGACGCGGCGAACCACAGCGAAATGCGCTGGAAGGTGCGCCGCAGGGCGACGTCGGCGCGCACCGCCCACAGGGTGAACAGGCTGCGCCCCAGCTGGATCGCCACGAAGGCGCAGGCGAAGATCAGGCCGCGCTCGCCGAACGCCTTCGGGATCGACATGGTCAGCAGCATGCCCACCACCATGACCACGAACAGCATGATCCGCACCGGCGGCCGCTCGGGGTCCAGCCAGTTGGTCACCCAGGCGGTGTAGATCCACGCCCACCAGACGGCCATCAGCAGCAGGCCGGTCTCGAGCACCCCCTGCGGCGTGGGATGGGCGATCAGCCCGTGCGACAGCTGGGTGACCGCGAACACGAACACCAGGTCGAAGAACAGCTCGACATAGGTGACCCGCGCGTGGCCGCCGCCCTGGCGGTCGCGGAGCATCCGACGGCTGGGCATGGCGATGTTCTCCCCTCGTGGCGACTCACAGCCTAGAGCGCTTCCCGACCTGATGGCATCAGGCCTTCGCGGCGTCGTGATCGAACGTTTTGTCGTCCGGCGCGCTTTATCCGCATGGAACCGCGCGATTTTCTTCCCTATCGCACCCCGCTGGTCGGCGCGCTCGTCGCCCTGACGGTCGGGGTGACAGGGGGGCTGGCGCTGCGGACCGGGTCCCAGATCGGGCCCGAGGCCGAGCCCGGCGCCCCTCGCGACAGCCCGTACACGCCGGCCGCGCCCATCGCCTGGCCGGGCGGCAAGGTCCCGGACTATGTGATCGGCACGGATTTCCTGCAGGCCCAACGGATGGACCAGCCGCCGGTCGTCGTGGCCGCCTACGAGGTCCCTGAATATCTCCCGGCCGCCGAGCGTGAACCCGAGCCCGAGGTCCAGGCCGAGCCGGCCCGTCCAAGCGAAGCGGAGCGCGACTGGCCCTCGACGGGCGGCGACATCCTGGACACGCGCCTGCCGGAAGACCTGCTCGACGCGCCCGTCGCTCCCGAAGCGCCGCGCGCGCCCGAGGCGCCGGTCGCCGCGCCCGCGCCCGCGGTGCTGGTCCGTTTGTACTGATCCCCCAAGACACCGCTCATCCCGACGAAATTCGGGATGAGCGGACCCATTGGGCCGAAATCCCCGGCCCCCGCCTTGCAGCCATCCCCTCCTTGGCCGGCGCCTGTTCCATTTCGCGCCAACGCAGCGGACAGGGCGAGTGGACGCACAGCAGGACGACGACAGACCAGGCCTGCCGCGAACGCTCGAAGCGCTCGCCTGCGGCTTCGTGCTGTTCATGCTGTCCAACGCCTTCATCGGCCCGTTCCTGGATCCGCTGCAGGCCGGCGGCGAGAACATTCCCGTCCTGCGGCTGATGTGGCTGCCGGTCTACGGGCTGATCCTGGCCCTGGCCGCGTGGCGCGCCCCGCGCCTTATGAGCTTCTGGCTGCCGGCCGGCGCGCTTTGCCTGCTGATCTTCTGGGTGTTCGCCTCGGCCTCGTGGTCGCTTGATCCGGGGACCACCAACCGCCGGGCCCTGGCGGCGGCCTTCACCACCCTGTTCGGCGTCTATTTCGCCGCCAGCTTCGACGGCAAGCGGATGGCCGAGATCCTGGCCACCACCTTCCTGGTCCTGGCCCTGGTCGGCCTGGCGGCCGCCGTCGGCTATCCCAAGATGGGCGTGCAACACGACATCAACGCCGGCGACTGGCGCGGCCTCTGGTACGAGAAGAACCAGATGGGCGCGATGATGGTCTACGGCGCCCTGGCCGCCATGGCCGCGATCCTGGCCGGCTCGACCCATCGCAAGCGCATGGTCTTCACCATCCTGCTGTGCGCGGCGATGATCGTGATGAGCAAGTCCAAGACATCCTTGGTCGCCCTGATGATCGGCCTGCTCGGCTCGTTCCTGTTCGCCGCGATGCGGCGGGGCCCGGCCACGGCGGTGGTCGTCGTCTGGCTGGGCGTCACGGTGATCGGCGCGGCGGTGATCGTCATGTGGCTGGCCCCCGAACTGCTGTTCAAGGCGCTGGGCAAGGACCCGTCCCTGACCGGCCGCACCGACATCTGGGCCGCCCTGCTGCGCCAGTCGGCCAAGGCCCCGATGACCGGCTACGGCTACGCGGTGTTCTGGACCCTGGAATCCCAGCCCGCCCAGTGGATCCGCAAGGAGACCGGCTGGCTGGTGCCCACCGCCCACAACGGCTGGCTCGACATCCTGGCCCAGCTGGGCTGGGTGGGGGTGAGCCTCTGCGCCCTGATCCTGGGCGGCGCGCTGCTGGTCGGGCTGTTCCGCTTCCAGAAGCTGCGCGACGGCTATTGGGCGACGCTGTTCCTGGTGATCTTCCTGATGACCACCTTCTCCGAGAGCTTCATCCTGGAGCGCAACGGCATCGCCTGGGCCCTGGCCTGCGCGGCGGTGACTCGGCTGCTGGGCCCGGTCCTGGCCCCGGTCTCGGCGCTGAAATGGACGATGCCGCCGGTGTTCGGCTACCGGCCGCCGCTGACCTGGAGCCTGGCCCCTCCTGATCCCGAACCGGTGGTCTGGACGCCCTCGCCGGGCCGCGCGCCCGTCTTTGCCCCGACATTTGGCAAGCGCACGGTCTCGCCTTTCGGCGCTTAGCCCGCTACTGGAGCGGCATGACCGACTACACGCCCCAGCAGATCGTCGCCCGCGGCGCGCGCGCCGACGCCGAAGCCGCCGCCGACGCCATCGACAACCACCCCGGCCTCGAGGGCGCGACCTACTCGATCCTCGAAGAGGACGAGGACAAGGGCCTGTGGCGCATCGACGCCTTCCCGACCACCGACGAGGAAGACGCCGGCCTGCTCGAAGTGCTGGCTGGCTATCCGCTGAAGGTGGTGCGCGAGACCCTGGCCGACGCCGACTGGCTGGCCATGGCGCTGTCGGGCCTGCCGCCGGTGCGGGCCGGCCGCTTCTTCGTCTACGGCATGCACGACCGCGGTCGCCTGCCGGCCAGCACGGTCAACCTGCGCATCGAGGCGGGCGCGGCCTTCGGCACCGGCCACCACGGCACGACGGTCGGCTGCCTGCAGGCCTACGACAAGCTGATCAAGGCGCGGAAGTTCAAGAAGGTGCTCGACGTCGGGGCCGGCACCGGGCTCCTCGCCATCGCTGCCGCGCGGACTGGATCGAAGATCGCCGTCGGCACCGACATCGACAAGCCCAGCGTGCGGATCTCCAAGGAGAACGCCAAGGTCAACCGCGCCAACGCCAGGTTCGTCCACGCCTCGGGCCTGAGCAACCGCCTGGTCACCGACAACGCCCCCTACGACCTGGTGTTCGCCAACATCCTGGCCCGGCCGCTGATCAGCCTGGCCCAGGACATCAAGACCGCCCTGGTCCCCGGCGGCACGGTGATCCTCTCGGGCCTGCTGCGCACCCAGGAGCGCATGGTCAAGGCCGCCTACGTCTCGCGCGGCTTCAAGGTCGTCAATCGCATCCACCGCGACGCCTGGGCGGCGCTGGTGCTGCAACGGCCTTAGGAAGATCACCCTCTCCCAGCGGGAGAGGGTTTCAGTACGGCGGAACACCTCCACCCTCCCCCACGTTTCTCCTCCGGGACATCTCCGCAGGAGCTAACGTCATGACCTATGTCGATCCCCAGGGCCCGCACCCCGAGCACGTGGTCGAAGTCCGTCGCGAAGGCGGGACCACCGGCTGGTTCGTGGCCGGCATCGTCGCCATCGTGGCGGTGATCGCCGTGGCCTTCATGCTCACCATCGGCAGCCGCACCCCGGCCGAGGATCAACTCGTCCAGGCCCAGGAACAGGGCCGCGCCGTCGGTGTGATCGAAGGCGCCCAGACCGGCGCCGCCCAGGCCACGATCGTCGCCCAGCAGGCCGCCCGCGACGCCAGCGCCGCCGCCGACAGCGCCCGCCGCTCGACCGAGACCGGCGCCGCCAACGCCTCGCAGGCCGCCCACGACGCCGCCGCTCGCGCCGCCGCCTCGCGCGACGACACCCTGGCCCCGTCGGCCGACCCCAACGTCCAGCAACCGGCGCCGCAGCCGGTGAACTAGTTTTCTCCTTCTCCCCCGGCGAAGGCCGGACGGCCTTCGCCGGGGGAGAAGGCGGTTGGATAGAATATCTAGACAGAAAGCCGACCGTTGCGGGGCCGTCTTCCAAACCCACCCCTTCCCAGGTCGAAAGGGTGGGATTAAATCCGAAGCATGCGCCAGACCTTCGATGAATCCACCGAGCCGTCCTTCGGCCCCCGTCACGTCCCGCTGATCCGCGCCGCCATGGCGCGCCAAGGCCTGGACGGTTTCCTGGTCCCCCACGAGGACGAGCACCAGAACGAGTACCTGCCCCCGGCCAACGATCGCCTGGCCTGGGCCAGCGGCTTCACCGGCTCGGCCGGGGCCGGGGTGATCCTCAAGGACCGCGCCGCCGTGTTCGTCGACGGCCGCTACACCCTGCAGGTGCGCGAGCAGGTCGACCAGGGCGTGTTCGAGATCCGCGACCTCGTCGAGGGCGGCGTCCCCGCCTATCTCGAGACCGCCCACAGGGGCGCGGTGATCGGCTACGACGCCCGCCTGCACAGCCCCCAGGCGCTGGACTCGCTGAAGGCCGCCGCCCACAGGGCCGGCGCGGCGCTGAAGCCGGTGGCCGTCAACCCGATCGACGAGGCCTGGGGGGCGGAACGTCCCGCCCAGCCGACCGCGCCGGTCGTGCCCCAGCCCGTGCAATATGCCGGCGAGGAATCGGCCTCCAAGCGGGCCCGCGTCGGCGCGGCCGTCGCCGCCCTGGGCGCCGACGCGGCGGTGATCACCGCCCCGGCCTCGATCGCCTGGCTGTTCAACATCCGCGGCGGCGACGTCATCCGCTCGCCCCTGCCGCTGTCGCAGGCGGTGGTCCGCGCCGACGGCACGGCCCGGCTGTTCCTCGACCCGGCCAAGGTCACGGGCGACCTGCCCGCGTGGCTGGGCAACCAGGTGTCGCTGGAGACGCCGGACGCCCTGGACGGCGCCCTGGCCGAGTTGGCCGGCAAGGCCGTGCTGGTCGATCCGGCCCAGTCCTCGGCCTGGTATTTCGACACCCTGGCCGCCGCCGGCGCCGGCGTGGTGCGGGCCATGGACCCCTGCACCCTGCCGCGCGCCTGCAAGAACGCCGTCGAGATCGCCGGCACCCAGGAAGCCCACAAGCGCGACGGCGCGGCCCTGACCCGGTTCCTGCACTGGCTGGCCACCGAGGGCCAGGTCAGCCCGCCCGACGAGAAGGAGGCCGTCGCCAAGCTGGAGGCCTTCCGCGAGTCGACCGGCGTGCTCAAGGACCTCAGTTTCGACACCATCGGCGCCGCCAACGGCCACGGCGCCCTGCCCCACTACCGCCCGACCGAGCGCAGCAACCAGCGGGCCGCGAAGGGTTCGCTGCTGCTGGTCGACAGCGGCGGCCAGTACCTGGACGGCACCACCGACGTCACCCGCACGGTGGCGATCGGCGAACCGTCCCAGGAGATGGTCACCCGCAACACCCTGGTCCTCAAGGGCCACCTGGCCATCGCCCGCCTGCGCTTTCCGGCCGGCACCACCGGCTCGGCCATCGACGCCTTCGCCCGCGCCGCCCTGTGGAGCCACGGTCTGGACTACGACCACGGCACCGGCCACGGCGTCGGGGTCTATCTGGGCGTCCACGAGGGCCCGCACCGGATTTCCAAAGCGCCCAACACCGTGGCCCTGCAGCCGGGGATGATCGTCTCCAACGAGCCCGGCTACTACAAGGACGGCGAATACGGCATCCGCATCGAGAACCTCGAGGTGGTGATGCCCGCCGAGCCGGTCGGCGACGGCGACCGGCCGATGCACCGCTTCCAGGCCCTGACCCTGGCCCCGATCGACCGCCGCCTGGTCGACAAGAGCCTGCTGAGCCCTGAGGAGATCGCCCAGTTCGACGCCTATCACGCGCGGGTCGTGAAGGAGATCGGGCCGCGGGTGGAACCGGAGGTGCGGGCGTGGCTGGAGGCGGTCTGCGCGCCGCTTTAGGCGCGTTGTTGAACCCTCTCCCAAAGGGAGAGGGAGGGGCCCACGCTGCAAGCGTGGGAGGGTGAGGGGTTTAGACGTTGGACGGCGTGCCGGCAGGGCGTTGGGGATGGGCGGCTGACGGCGTCACCCCTCACCCTCCCACCGCTGCGCGGCGGGCCCCACCCTCTCCCCTCCGGGAGAGGGTGCGAACCGCCGCACGCCGATTCCACCCAACCCACTGAAATCTTTCAAGTTCCCCGAGGTTTGGCCCGCGTCGTCGGCGCGGCGGCCGCCGGGTCGTCCGGCCACACATGCCTCGGATAGCGGCCCTTCATCTCGCTCTTCACCTCGCGCCACGAGCCGCGCCAGAAGCCCGGCAGGTCGCGGGTGATCTGGATCGGCTTGTGGCCGGGCGACAGCAGCGCCAGCACCAGGGACACCCCGGCCACGGTCGGGTGGGCCGTCAGGCCGAACAGTTCCTGAACCCGCACATCGATGCGCGGCCCGCCGTCGGCGCCGTAGTCGATGGCGAAGCTGGAGCCGGTCGGGGCGGTGAACCGGGCCGGGGCCAGGGCGTCGAGCTTTCGCTGGGTCTCCCAGGGGATCAAGGTTCGCAGGGCGTCGGCCAGGGCGGCGTCGCTCAACGAGGCCAGGGACGAGCGGCCGGCCAGCAGCGGCTCCAGCCACTCGGGCAGGCGCTCCAGCAGGGCGGCGTCCGACAGGTCGGGCCAGGTCGCCGCGTCGATCGCCCGCAGGAAGGCCACGCGGCGACGCAGGGCCTGCGTCCCCTCGCCCAGCGGCACGGCGCAAAGCCCCTCGCGGACCACCTGGTCCAGCAACGCCCTGGCCACCAGGACCGGATCGACCTTGTCGAGCAGCCGCTCCTCGATCACCAGCTTGCCCAGGCGCAGCAGCCGGCGGGCCCGGACCTTGCCCCTCGTGTCGGGCTCCAGCCGGTCCTCGGCGACCAGCCGGTCGGCGAAGGCTTCGCGCAGGGCGGCCTCGTCGAGCGGCGCGGCCAGCAGGATGCGGTCGTGGGCCTCGCCGCCGCCCAGTTCGCCGACCGCCAGCCAGGTCTCGCGAGCCAGGGCGTCGGTCGGCTCCAGATAGACGCCGCGCCCGCCGGCCAGTTGGTACTCGCCCGGCTTGCCGCGCGCCTTGGCCACCCGCTCCGGATAGGCCTCGGCCAGCAGCAGGGCGTCGTCCAGCGGCGCGGCGCCTGACGGCCTGCCGGCGACGCGAGCCCAGCGCTCGGACAGCGTCCGGGCGTCGCGGGCCCTGGGCGAGCGGTCGCGGCCGAAGCTCTCCAGCCGGTGGCGCAGGTCGACGTCGCGGCCGCCCAGCCCCTGTTCGCTGAGCACGGCGGCGATCTGGGCCCCGCGCCCGGCCTGGCCGGCGGCGGCGGCGCGCACCACCATGTGGGCCAGGCGCGGGGCCAGCGGCATCTCGGCCAGGGCCCGGCCGTGGGCGGTCAGGCCGCCCTGCCCGTCCAGGGCCTGCAGGCGGTTGAGCAGGGTCCGGGCCTCGTTGAAGGCGGCGGCCGGCGGCGCGTCGAGGAAGGCCAGGTTCGCGGCGTCGCGCGCCCCCCAGCGGGCCAGGTTCAAGGCCAGGCTCGACAGGTCCGCTTCCAGGATCTCGGGCCGGGCGAAGGCCGGCAGGGCCCGGGTCTCCGGCTCGTCCCACAGGCGGTAGCAGACGCCCGGCTCGGTGCGTCCCGCCCGGCCCCGGCGCTGGTCGGCGGCGGCGCGCGACACCCGCACCGTCTCCAGCCGGGTCAGGCCGCTGGAGGGATCGAAACGCGGCACGCGGGCCAGGCCGCAGTCGATGACCACTCGCACGCCCTCGATGGTCAAGCTGGTCTCGGCGATCGAGGTGGCCAGCACCACCTTGCGCCGCCCGGGCTGGGCCGGGGCCACGGCGCGGTCCTGCTCGACCGGGTCGAGCGCCCCGTACAACGGCGTGACATCGACCTCGGGACGCCGCAACCGCTCACGCAGCAGGGTCTCGACGCGGCGGATCTCGCCCTGGCCCGGCAGGAAGACCAGCAGGCTGCCGCCCTCCTCCGCCAGGGCCCGCTCGACGGCGCGGACCACGCGCTCCTCCAGGCGCTGACGTTCGTCGCGACCCAGGTGGCGGGTGTCGACCGGGAACATCCGCCCCTGGCTCTCGACGATCGGGGCGTCGCCCAGCAGGGCCGAGATTCGCCCGCCGTCGAGGGTGGCCGACATCACCAGGATCTTCAGGTCCTCGCGCACCAGGCCTTGGGCGTCGCGGGCCAGGGCCAGGCCGAGGTCGGCGTCGAGGCTGCGCTCGTGGAACTCGTCGAAGATCACCGCGGCCACGCCGTCCAGGCCGGGATCGTCGAGAATCATCCGGGTGAAGACCCCCTCGGTCACCACCTCGATTCGCGTGCGGCCCGAGACCTTCGACTGCAGCCTGACCCGGAAGCCGACCGTGTCGCCGACGCTCTCGCCCAGGCTCTGGGCCATCCGCGAGGCCGCCGCCCGGGCCGCCAGCCGCCGGGGCTCGAGCATGACGATCTTGCCGTCGCCCACCCAGGGCTGGTCCAGCAGGGCCAGGGGCACGACCGTGGTCTTGCCCGCGCCGGGCGGGGCCACCAGCACGGCGGCCTCGCGCTCCGCCAGGGCGGACTTCAGGGCCGGCAAGGCCTCATGGATGGGAAGGGTCACGCGGCGGGTTTAGCGGCGGGCGCGGAAATCGCCAAGCGACTAGCCTGCCGCGTCGCAATCGTCATCGCCCAAGCAGGAGGCAGTAACGGCTACAGAGCGTGCTGCGTCGCAACATTCATGCGGCAGCCCATGGCCCATATTGCAACCACAAGGGCGAACATTTACGCACACCCTCCGCTTTACCTTGACCGCGTCCCTTTAACCGGGCCACGGTCCGCAAAATTTGTCTACGCGGCCCCCGGGGGGAGCCGCGGGTCTCTGGAGGAAATATGTGGCGCGTTAAGTCACTGGATGCGATTCTAGCCACGGCCGAGAAGAAGTCGTTGCATCGCTCGCTTGGCCCCGTTCAGCTCACCCTGCTGGGCATCGGCGGCATCATCGGCACCGGCATCTTCGTCCTGACCGCGGAAGCGGCCCAAAAGGCCGGCCCCGGGATGCTGCTCTCGTTCATCATCGCTGGCGCGGTCTGCGCCGTGGCCGCCCTGTGCTACGCCGAACTGGCCTCGATGGTGCCGGTCGCCGGCTCGGCCTACACCTATTCCTACGCCGTGCTGGGCGAGTTCTTCGCCTGGCTGGTCGGCTGGGCCCTGATCCTCGAATACGCCGTGGCCGCCAGCGCCGTGGCCGTTGGATGGTCCGGATACGTCGTCGGGCTGATCGAGCACCTGCTGCACATCAACATCCCCGACGCCCTCGTCGCGGGTCCCTATGCGGGCGGCATCATCAACCTGCCGGCCGTGCTGATCTCGCTGCTGGTCACCTGGCTGCTGGTGCTGGGCACCAAGGAAAGCGCCACGGTCAACGGCGTCCTGGTCGCCATCAAGATCGCCGCCCTCAGCGCCTTCGTCGTCCTGGCCCTGCCGGTCATGAAGATGGAAAACTTCCACCCCTTCGCGCCCCTGGCCACCGCCGGGGTCATCGGGGCCGGGGCCTCGATCTTCTTCGCCTATGTCGGCTTCGACGCCGTCTCCACGGCGGCGGAAGAGACGCGCAACCCGCAGGTCAACGTGCCGATCGGCCTGATCGGCTCGCTGGTCATCTGCACCATCTTCTACCTGCTGGTCGCGGCCGGCGCGATCGGCTCCTATGGCGCCCAACCGGTGTTCGGCCTGCACGGCGAAGTCCTCAACCCCGGCTCGATCGAACTGGCGGCCCGCTGCAAGGAAATCACCGCCGTCGGCTCCATGCCGCTGGTCTGCTCGCGTGAAGCCCTGGCCCACGTGCTGCGCGAGATCGGCCACCCGGCCGTCGGCAACCTGCTCGGCCTCGCCGCCGGCCTGGCCCTGCCCTCGGTCATCCTGATGATGATCTACGGCCAGACCCGGATCTTCTTCGTGATGTCGCGTGACGGCCTGCTGCCGGAAGTGCTCAGCAAGGTCCACCCGAAGTACAAGACCCCGCACATCGTGACCATGGTCACCGGCGGCCTGGTGCTGGTGGCGGCAGCGTTCTTCCCGGTCGGCCAGCTGGCCGACATCTCCAACTCCGGCACCCTGTTCGCCTTCCTGATGGTGGCGATCGCGGTGATGATGCTGCGGATCAAGGATCCGGACCGCCGCCGTCCGTTCAAGACGCCGCTGGTCTGGATCATCGCCCCGCTGGCCATCGCCGGCTGCCTGGTGCTGTTCTTCTACCTGCCGATGAAGGCCAAGCTGCTGCTGCCGATCTGGGCCTGTATCGGCCTGGTGTTCTACTTCGCCTACGGCTACCGCAAGAGCCACGTCGGCCGCGGCCTGCGCGGCGAAGTGCACGAGCTGGACGACGACGCGCCGGTGATCGCCGCGCCGCCGACGCCGACCGGCAAGCGGCCGGGTCAGGACTAAACTCTTGATCCTGAGCCGATAACGCTTAGTTCGAGCGGGCGGAGGTCTTCGGATCTCCGCCCGTTTCTCGTTTTGGAGCTCCAGGCATGTCCGCCGAAATGCCGATCCGCGCCGTCATCGCGCCGGTCACGCCGCTGCAGCAGAACTGCACGATCGTCTGGTGCGCCAAGACGATGAAGGCCGCCGTGATCGACCCGGGCGGCGAGGTCCCGCGCCTGATGACGGCCCTGGCCGACCAGGGGCTGACCCTGGAGAAGATCTGGATCACCCACGGCCACATGGACCACGCCGGCGGCGCGGCCGAGCTCAAGCGCCTGACCGGCGTTCCGATCGAGGGTCCGCACAAGGACGACCAGTTCTGGATCGACCAGATCCAGTCGACCGGCGAGCGCTACGGCATTCCCGAGGCGCGGATCTTCGTCACCGACCGCTGGCTGGACGACGGCGACGTGGTCACCCTGGGCGAGACCCAGTTCGAGGTGCTGCATTGCCCGGGCCACACGCCGGGCCACGTGGTCTTCTTCCACCGCCAGGCGCGCTTCGCCCAGGTCGGGGACGTGCTGTTCAAGGGCTCGATCGGCCGCACCGACTTCCCGCGCGGCAACCACCAGGACCTGCTGGACGCCATCACCGGCAAGCTGTGGCCGCTGGGCGACGACGTGCAGTTCGTGCCCGGCCACGGCCCGATGTCGACCTTCGGGGCCGAGCGGCGCGGCAACCCCTTCGTCGGCGACCTGGCGATCGAGGCCATGAACATCGCGGGCAAGGACTACGCCGCGCCAGTCAACCGGTCGCCGGGCTAGGCGTCGCCTACTTCGGCTTCGGCCCGCCCGGACGGCCCTGCCACATGGCCTTCTGCTCCGCCGCGTCGAGCATGCCGTCTTTGTTCTTGTCGAGCTTGGCGAAGCGGGCCTTGCTGACGGCCAGGGCTTCGGCCTGAGTGATCTGGCCGTCCTTGTTGGCGTCCATCTCGGCCAGCATGTCGGGACGCTTGCCCGGCCCCTTCGGAGCGTCGGGACGTTCGGCGCGGCGCTCTTCCATGCGCTTCTTGAGGGCGGCCAGTTCGCCGGTGTCGATCACGCCGTCATGGTTCTGATCCATCCTCTGGAAGCGGAGCTTGGCGGCCTTGTCGAATTCCGAGGCGCTGACCACGCCGTCGCTGTTGGCGTCGAGGTTGGGCCGCATGCCGCCAGGGCCACCCGGCCCCATCTGGGCATGGGCGAAGCCGGCGACGGCGGTGAGGGACAGGGCGGCCAAGGCCGTCGGCAGAATGCGGGACATGCGCGTCTCCAGACAACAATTGCGTCGATAGCTTGCATGGACGGGTTGCGCCCCTGTTTCAGCCGTGAAATCTGCTGGTGACGGGGGCGTGAAAAGAGCAAGTCATGGAAAGTTCGCAAGATCCCGCGACCTCGTCGGCCGCGACCGCCTCGACACAAACCGCCTCGACCCAGGCCGCCTCGACCCAGGCCGCCTCGACACAGCCCGCCTCCGACCCGGCGCGCGGCGCCCGCATCCTGATCGTCGACGACGACCCTGGCATCCGCGATGTCGTGGCCGACTTCCTCGGTCGCCACGGCTACGCCATCGACACCGCCTCGGACTCGCGGACCATGGAGCAGGCCCTGGCCCGCGGTCCGGTCGACCTGGTCGTGCTCGACGTCATGCTGCCCGGCGAGGACGGCCTGGCCATCTGCCGACGGCTGTCGGCCCAGGACGGCCCGGCCATCATCATGCTGTCGGCCATGGGCGAGGAGACCGACCGCATCGTCGGCCTGGAGCTCGGCGCGGACGACTACCTGCCCAAGCCCTGCAACCCGCGTGAACTGCTGGCCCGGGTCCGCGCCGTGCTGCGCCGTCGCCAGGAGCCCCGCGCCATCGACGACGGCATGGGCGCGGCCTGCGAGTTCGCCGGCTGGCGGCTGGACCTGGTGCGTCGCGAACTGCGCTCGCCGCAATCGGTGGTGGTCAACCTGTCGAGCGGCGAGTTCTCGCTGCTGCGCGCCTTTGTCGAGCGCCCCCAGCGGGTGCTGACCCGCGACCAGCTGCTGGACCTGGCCCGGGGCCGCGAGAGCGACGCCTATGACCGGGCCATCGACGTCCAGATCAGCCGCCTGCGCCGCAAGCTGGACGACGGCGGCGGCGGCGAACTGATCCGCACCATCCGCAGCGAAGGCTACATGTTCACGTCCAAGGTCACCCGCACGCCATGACGGACGGCGTAAAGGTCAAGGGTCCGAGCAGCGCGCCGCTGTTCGTCCAGGCCCTGGGCCTGGTCATCGTGACCCTGGTGGCGGCGCAGCTGATCGCCATCGCGGTGGTCTTCACCCTGCCGCCGCCGCCGCCGGAGTTCTATCGGCTGAGCGAGATCACCCGCGCCCTGAAGACCGGCGCCAGCGTCCAGCCGCGGGACGGCCGCCTGCTGATCGTGCGTCGGCATGCCAAGCCGTTCCGGGGCCTGGTCGACAACCGCCGGCGGGCCGAGTTCAAGACCGCCGTCGCTCGCGAACTCGGCATCGATCCCTCGCGGATCGAGATCGACGTCGAGAACGGGCCCCGCTTCTTCGTCCGCACCCAGAAACGCACCCTGTCGACCCGGCTGCTGTCTCCCGACCCACTGAGCGGCGGTCCGGTAGGCCCGGGCGGGCCAGGAGGCCGGGAAGGCCGGGAAGGTCGGGGCGGTCCCAACATCCCCGGGGTCCCGCCCGACAACATCGGCGACCAGCGCGGCCGCCCGGTGAACGGGCCCGACGGTTTCCGGGGCCGTCCTCCCGCCTTCGACTTCCCCCACGAAGAGCCCTTCATCTTCGGCGACTTCAAGCTGGCCGTGCAGCAGAACGACGGCCGCTGGACGATCATCGAGCCCAAGCCCGCCCTCCGTTTCGACAGCTGGCAGCAGCGCATCCTGCTGATCCTGGGCCTCTCGGTGATTTGCGTCGCGCCCTTGGCCTGGCTGTTCGCGCGGCGGCTGTCGGGCCCGATCAGCGCCTTCGCCGGCGCCGCCGAGCGCCTGGGCCGCGATCCGCGCGCCGCGCCCCTGGCCCTGACCGGCTCGGCCGAGGTGATCGCCGCCTCCAACGCCTTCAACATGATGCAGGAGCGCCTGCGCCGTTATGTCGAGGATCGCACGGCGATGATCGGCGCGGTGGCCCACGACCTGCGCACCCCCCTGACCCGCCTGCGCTTCCGCATCGAGGCCGTGCCTGACGACGTCCGGGGCAAGCTGGCCTCGGACATCGACCAGATGGAGGCGATGATCGCCGCCACCATGGCCTTCGTCCGCGACACCACCCGACCGGCCGAGCGCACCAAGCTGGAACTGGCCTCGCTGCTGGAAAGCGTCATCGACGAGGCCGCCGAGACCGGTGGCCAGGCGGTGGTCGAGCGCGGCGAGAAGATCATCATCGACGGCGATCCCGTCGCCTTGCGTCGCCTGCTCACCAACCTGGTCGAGAACGGCCTCAAATACGGCGGCGCGGTGCAGGGCCGCGTGCATGTCGAAGGCCGATTGGCGGTGATCGAGATCGACGACAACGGTCCTGGCATCGTCCCCGCCGAGCTGGACCGGGTGTTCGAACCGTTCTTCCGCAGCGAGCCGTCGCGCAACCGCGAGACCGGCGGCATCGGCCTGGGCCTGGCCGTGGTCCGCTCGGTGGCGCGCGCTCATGGCGGCGACGTCACCCTGCACAACCGCCCCAAGGGCGGCCTGCGGGCCCGGGTCGAGCTGCCGTTCTAGATTACAACGTTCGAGGTTTGTCGCGGGCGCGCAAAAGCTGCGCCATACGCCAGACACGCCAGCGCGGTTGATCGAAGGAATGCAAACCCTGTCACGCCTCCGCGCCACCTGCATCCTGATGTTCGCCGCCCTGTGCCTGGCGGCCTGCGCCTCCGGCCCGCCCCAGGACGGTCCGCGTGGCGACTGGGGCAAGGCGCCGCGCCCGCCTCGCGACGACGGCGAAGGCGGGTCGCCGCGCGCACCGCACCGGCAGGTGTTCATCAGCCCGGCCGGCGAGCCGTTCCGCGCCGACGCCGGGCAGCCTTACCCGGTCGCCGCCTGGTTCGCCGGCGCCGACACCGACCACGACGGCGCCCTGACCCGTGACGAGTTCGTCGCCGACGCCCTGCGCTTCTTCGCGGTGCTCGACGTGGACCACAACGGCGTCATCGACGGGTTCGAGGTCTCCAACTACGAAAGCCAGATCGCGCCGGAGATCCTGGAGGCGTTCCGCGAGGCCGGTCAGGGTCCTCGTGGCGGCCAAGGCGCGGGCGGACCTCCGGGCGGTGGACGCGGCGGACCTCCCGGCGGCGGTCATGGCGGCGGCAAGCGCGGCGGCGGCCCGATGGGCGGCATGTTGCAGGGAGCCACCCCCTACAGCCTGCTGGCCGAACCCCAGCCCGTGATGGGCGCCGACGCCGACTTCGACCGCCGCATCACTCGCGACGAGGCCGCCAGGGCCGCCCGGTCCCGCTTCGCCCTGCTCGACAAGGCCGGTGACGGACGCCTGCGCCTGGCCGACCTGCCCAGAACCCCGGCCCAGGGGCGCGGCGAAACCCCGCCGGACGGACGCCCGCCCAGGCGGCGTTGAAATGTAGCTGCAACCTACAGCGTCTAACGCCATACGGACCTCACTGATTCCGCGCCGGAGCCCCTGCCCCTATGAGCCCATCTTCCCTGCCCGCCCGGCGTTTTCGCATTTCGGCGCCGATGGTCATTGGCCTGATGGTGCTCGTGGCGGTCATCGCCGGCCTGGTGTTCTGGCAGACCCGCCCGAAGGCGCCCAAGGATCCCTACCGCACGGCCGCCATCGCGCGCGGCGACCTGACCAAGACGGTTTCGGCCTCGGGCACCTTGCAGGCTCTGGTCACCGTCGAGGTCGGCTCGCAGATCTCCGGCCAGATCAAGCAGGTGCTGGTCGATTTCAACGACGAGGTGACCAAGGGCCAGGTGATGGCCACGCTGGACCCCCAGACCTACGTCTCGCGCGTCAACCAGAGCCAGGCCAATGTCGCGGCCAGCAACGCCAGCCTGAAACAGGCCCAGGCCAACGCCGCCAAGGCCAAGGCCGACTACGACCGCGCCAAGTTCCTGTATGACCGCGGCATCACCGCCAAGGCGGCGCTGGACACCGCCCTGGCCGCCTGGAAGGTGTCGCAGGCCGGCATCGACAGCGCCCGCGCCTCGATCAGCCAGTCCCAGGCCGCCATGGCCGTCAACCAGGTCGACCTGGGCCGCACCACCATCATCGCGCCCATCGACGGCGTGGTGGTCGATCGCCAGATCGAGCCCGGCCAGACCGTGGCCGCCAGCCTGTCGTCCCCCGTACTGTTCAAGATCGCCCAGGACCTGTCGAAACTGGAGGTGAAGATCACTGTCGACGAGGCCGACATCGGCCAGGTCAAGGAAGGCCAGACCGTCAAGTTCACGGTCGACGCCTTCCCCGAGGATACCTTCGAAGGCGTGGTCACCCAGGTGCGCAAGCAGCCGGAGACCTCGGCCAACGTCGTGGCCTACATCGTGCTGGCCGAGGCCGAGAACCCGGGCGGCAAGCTGCTGCCGGGCATGACCGCCAACGCCGACATCGTGGTCGAGCAGCGCCGCGACGTCGTGAAGGTCCCCTCGGCCGCCCTGCGCTGGAAACCGGCGGACACGACGGGAAGCCAGCGGGGCGGACAAGGCGGCGGCCCCGGCGCCGGTGGCCCGGGCGGGCCCGGAGGACCGGGCGGTCCCGGTCAAGGGGCTGGCGGCGGCCAGGGCGGTCAGGGGCGTGGCGGCGGCATGGCCGGGCGCCTGCTGGCCGACCTCGACCTCGACGCCAGCCAGAAGACCAAGGCCGAGGCGATCTTCGCCGAGGCCCGGCAGAAGGCGATGTCGGCCGGCGACGGCGACCGTCGCAAGGCCATGCGCGCCAGCATGGAGGCCGCCTTCGCCCAGTTGGAGCCGATCCTCAAGCCCGAACAGAAGACCAAGCTGGTCGCCATCCGCGCCCGCATGGCGGCTCAGCAGGGCCAGCGCCGAGGCGGCATGAGCGCCGGCGTCGTCTATGTGCTGCGCAAGAACAAGCCCGAGCCGGTTGCCGTGCGGGTCGGCGCCACTGACGGCTCCAACACCGAGATCGTCAGTCGCGACCTCAAGCCCGGCGACCAGGTGATCACCGGCGGCGGCCCGCGCGCCAAGCTGCAGCTGCAGGGCGGCGGCATGCCGGGCGCGGCTCCGCCCCGGGTGCGGATGTAGGGCCGGGGCGATGATCGCGTTCAAAGACCTGACCAAGGTCTATGTCATGGGCGAGGAACAGGTGGCGGCCCTGGCCGGCGTCAGCCTGTCGATCGACCGCGGCGAGTTCACGGCCGTCATCGGCCCGTCCGGCTCGGGCAAGTCGTCGCTGATGAACATCCTGGGCGGGCTCGACCGGCCGACGGCGGGTTCGTACCACTTCGAGGGCGAGGACGTCGGCCACTTCGACGACGACCAGTTGGCCGACTTCCGCCGGCGGCGGATCGGCTTCGTGTTCCAGTCCTTCCAGCTGTTGCCCCGGCTGACGGCGATGAAGAACGTCGAACTGCCCATGGTCTATGCCGGCGTGCCGCCCGAGGAGCGCCGCGCGCGGGCCGCGGGCCTGCTCGACCGCGTCGGCCTGGGTTCGCGCAAGGACCACCGTCCCACCCAGCTGTCGGGCGGCCAGCAGCAGCGGGTGGCCATCGCCCGCGCCCTGGCCAACAACCCGGACCTGCTGCTGGCCGACGAGCCGACCGGCGCCCTGGACACCCACACCGGCGAGGAGGTCCTGGCCCTGTTCCGCGAGCTCAACGCCCAGGGCCTGACCCTGGTGATCGTCACCCACGATCTGGACGTCGCCGGCGCCGCCCGGCGGCGGGTGTCGTTCCGCGACGGCCATATCGTCCATGACGAGAGCGAGGCGCCGGCATGAGCACGATGAGACGCATCGACCTGGTCGGCTTCGCCGCCGGGGCCATCGCCGCCCATCCCATGCGCAGCGCCCTGACCTCGCTGGGCGTGGTGATCGGGGTCGCCGCCGTGGTCATGATGACCTCCATCGGCCTGGGCGCCCAGCAGCGGGTGACCAAGGCCATCGGCGGCCTGGGCTCCAACATCCTGATCGTCCGCCCTGGCGCGGCCCGCGCGCCGGGCCAGGCCTTCATCACCCAGGCCGCCGGCTCGGGCCAGTCCCTGAACGACGGCGACGCCGCCGCGATCGCCGCCCAGGTCGAGGACGTGGCCGCCGTCGCCCCCAGCGTCACCGGCGGGGCCCAGATGGCCGCCGACGGCACCAACTGGAACAGCCGTATCGAGGGCGTCACGCCCGACTACCTGGTGGCCCGCGACATCAGCATCGCCCAGGGCCGGATGTTCGATGACCGCGAAGCCCGCCAGGGCAAGAAGGTCATCGTGCTGGGCAAGACCGTGGCCGACAATCTCTTTCCCGATATCGACCCGCTGGGTCGGCGCGTGCGGGTCGGCACGGTGCCGTTCGAGGTGATCGGCGTCCTGACGACGCGCGGCCAGAGCGGCATGGGCCAGGACCAGGACGACATCACCCTGGGCCCGCTCCAGGCGGTGCGCTCGCGCATCGTCGGCCGGCGAGTCAAGGGCGACAACGTCCAGGCCATCTACGTCAAGGCCAGCTCGGGCGACACCATCGACCGGGTACAGGAGGACGTCACCAACCTGCTGCGCGAGCGCCACAAGGTGCGCAACGGCGGCGAGGACGACTTCCAGGTCCAGAACAGCGCCTCGATCCTGGAGGCCATGCAGGCCTCGACCCAGACCTTCACCGTCCTGCTTGCGGCCGTCGCCGCCGTGTCGCTGGTGGTCGGGGGCGTGGGGATCATGAACATCATGCTGGTGGCCGTCACCGAGCGGACCCGCGAGATCGGCCTGCGCATGGCGGTCGGAGCCCGTCGCTCCGAGGTGCTGTACCAGTTCGCCCTCGAGGCGGTGACCCTGTCGGTGGTCGGCGGCCTGGTGGGCCTGATCATCGGCGTGCTGGGCGCGCTGCTGATGGCCAAGCTGGGCGACTGGCCGATCGCCATCGCCGGCTGGGCCGCGCCGATCTCGCTGGGCTTCTCGGTGATCGTCGGCCTGGTGTTCGGCGCCTATCCGTCCTGGCAGGCTTCGCGCCTCGATCCGATCGAGGCGTTGCGGCGGGAGTAGATCTCCAGAGCGGCCGACCTGATTGCATCAGGCCGGCCGCTCTAGGCTTTGTTTTTGTGCATTTTCTTCACGCGAACCGGTATCCACTTCGCTCGAAAATGCTCTACGACCCCACCAGCCCGGCGATGATGTTGATGCCCAGCGCCAGGATGGCGGTGTTGTAGAAATAGGCGCTGACCGCCTGGGCGGTGACGAGGTTGCGCAGCTTCGAGGTCAGGACATTGTTGTCCGAGACCTGGAAGGTCGCCCCGATGCTGAAGGCCAGATAGACGAAATCGCGATAGGTGCGGGCCGGCTCGCCGGGGAACTCGAAGCCCGGCTTCGCGGTCCCGTCGCCGAAGTGGCGATGGGCGTAGTGCAGCACGAACACCGTCTGCAGCACGATCCAGGACAGCACCAGCGTCACCCCCGCGCAGGCCGCCGTGAGCGCCTTGATGTCGTGGCCCGCCGCGCGTGCGTTGATCATCGCCGCGACCACCGCCGCCAGGCTGAAACCGATCGCCGCCAGCACGATGACCAGGATCAGCGACGGCCCCTCGTCCTGCTCGGCCGCGCGGCGGCGCACCTCGGTTTCATCCGCCTTCAGGAACAACCACCAGGTCAGGAGGACGTAGGTCAGGGCGCAGGCGTCCCATCCGACCAGGACGTGGGTGCTGGTCGGCGCGTTCAATTGGCGGGCCGCGAGCCAGCCCAGAACGCCGACCGCGACGGCGGCTCCCAGTCGCCAATGCCTTGCCATGTAAGGCGTTTTCGCCTCGGCCCCCTTGCTCTTGCGCATCACTCGCCCTCATTTGCGAAATTGGTAAACGCCGGACCCCGAACAATTGTCTTGGCCATTGCGTGAACCGATCGCGACTTCACCGGTTACGTCACTGGAACACGTGGAAGACGCCATGACCGATCCCGACGCCCCGCCGCCGATCGAGCCCTCGCAACCCGACTATGACCCGGGCGCAACGCCCGACGAAGAGCCGATGCGCGAGCCGCCCGTTCAGCCGGGCGACGACCGGCCCTATGACGCCTCCCTCGCCCCGTTCTCCCCCGTGACCAGTCCCGATTAGGAGCTACCTATGGACCTCGACAGCGAACGGCCCCGCGGCCGCCGAGGCTTCGCCGCCATGGACCCCGAACGTCGCCGCGAAATCGCGCGTAAAGGGGGCGCCAGCGTTCCCAGCGAGAAGCGCAGTTTCGCCAAAGACCGCGACCTGGCGGCCAATGCCGGCCGCAAGGGCGGTTCCTCGTCGCGCGGCGGCGGACGCCTGTCAGGGCGCGACGCCTGAGATGAAGCGCGCCGCGGCCCGTGGGCCGCGGCCGCCCTCGACCTGACCTCCGCCCAGCCTCAGCCGGCCAGAGCGAAGACGCCGAAGCTTGGGCTGTCGCTGATCCAGCGCGCCGCGACCTTCCAGCCCGCGCGACGGGCCAGTTCCACGAACGCCTCCGGCGCGTACTTGTACGAGTTCTCGGTGTGAATGGTCTCTCCGGCCTTGAGCCGGATTTCCCGCCCCGCCAGGTGGGCCACCTGGTCGGTCTTGCTGATCAGGTGCATCTCCATGCGGCTTTCGTCGGCGTTCCACACCGCCCGGTGATCGAAAGCGTGGAGATCGAAGTCGCCGCCCAGTTCTCGGTTGATCCGCACCAACACGTTCTTGTTGAAGGCCGCCGTCACGCCCTGGGCGTCGTCATAGGCGGGCGCCAGCACCTCCGGGCTCTTGGCGATATCGACGCCGACCACGAACATCGCCCCCTCGCCCAGCAAGGCATGGGCGCCGCGCAGGAAGGCCTCGGCGTCGTCGGGCGCGAAATTGCCGATCGTCGAGCCCGGGAAGAAACCGGTCACGGGACGGCCGCGCGCCGAAGCCGGCAGCCGGAAGGCGTGGGTGAAGTCATCGACCAGCGGAGCGACGATCAAGGCCGGATAGTCGCGCCGGATGGCCGCGCTCGCCTCGTCCAACGCCGACTGGCTGATATCGATCGGCGCGTAGACGGCCAGCTGCGGCATGGCGTCCAGCAGGATCCGGGTCTTGGTGCTGGCCCCGCTGCCGAACTCGACCAGGGCCGCGCCTTCCATCACGCGGGCGGCGATCTCCGGCGCGATCCGCCGCAGCAGCGCGGTCTCGGTGCGGGTGGGATAGTATTCCGGCAACTCGCAGATCGCCTCGAACAGGCGTGAGCCTTCGGCGTCATAGAAATACTTGGCCGGCAGGGTCTTGCGCTCGGCGGTCAAGCCCGCCAGGGCGTCTTCGAGGAAGGTCGAGGCAGGCGTCGCCGTCTCGCGCTCCATCGGACTCATGTCGTCGGCCAAGCGGACCCCCGTGAACGCCCAGCGCTGCCGGGGATGAAAGAAATTGCGATAGGACGGCCGCGCGTGGCCGGGCGGCGTTTCCACCGCGCCGCCGCGCAGAACCATCTGGTTGATCATGAACTTGCCGTTGTACTCGCCCAGGGCGCCCGCCCCGGGCTTGAAGCCGGGATAGGCCACATAGGGACTGGCGGTCCATTGCCAGGCCTCGCCGATCGCCTGGCCCAGCGCCCGGCCCTCAGGCGCGCGAACGGCGGCTTCCCATTCGGCCTCGGTGGGCAGACGGCGCCCGGCCCAGGCGGCGAAGGCGGCGGCTTCGTAATAGCTGACGTGGCCGACCGGAGCCTCGGGATCGACCGGGCGCCGACCCGACAGGGTCATCACCGACCAGGCCGCGCCTTCCTCGCGTCGCCAATAGAGCGGTGCGTCCCAGCCTTCCTCGGCCACGGTCGCCCAGCCGTCCGACAGCCACAGCTCCGGCCGGCGGTAGCCACCGTCGTCCATGAAGGCCAGCCACTCGCTGTTGGTCACCAGGCGATCGGCCAGGCGGTAGGGTTGGAGAAACACCCGATGCCGGGGCCGCTCGTTGTCGAAGGCGAAGCCGGGTCCGTCGTCGCCGATCTCCACCAGCCCGCCCTCGAAGGCGAGGTACCGCGCCTGGGCGGAGGCAGGACGCGCCGCGGGCGGGTCATCGCGATAGGCCGGCTGCAGCGGCGACTGGGCGAAGAGGTGCAGCAGATCCATCAGGATCAGTTCCTGGTGCTGCTCCTCGTGCGCCAGGCCCAGGTCCAGGCGGGCCATGACCTCGGCGGTCGGCGACGTCGTCAGCAGGCGAACCATGGCCGCATCGACATGGGCCCGATAGGCGCCGACCTCCTCCGCCGAAGGTCGGGTGATCAACCCGCGCTGGGGTCGAGGCTGCCGGGGTCCGACGGCCTCGTAGTAGGAATTGAACAGGTAGCCGAAGCTGGGGTCGAACACCTGGTAGCCGGACAGGAACGGCGTCAGCAGGAAGGTCTCGAAGAACCAGGCGGTGTGGGCCCTGTGCCACTTGACCGGGCTGGCGTCCGGCATCGACTGGGCGCCCTGGTCCTCGGGCGACAGCGGTCGGGCCAAGGCCTCGGTGCGCCGGCGCACCGCCAGGTAGCGATCGACCAGGGCGATGACGCGGGCCTCGGAGGCCTCCCTCGCGGGGGTGTCGTCGGGACTCATGCGCTCTCCTGGCGGCCTCGCTCGGGGGCTTGGACCACCCGGTGAGCTCAACGAATATGCAACTTGAGTGTTCCGACATCGCCATTCAAGCGGCGTCGGGAATGAAAAGTGAACGCCGGTGGAAAAACCACGTTCCACCCCCCGCGCGATTCAGACGAGGAAGGGCTCGGGATCGGCCTTCGGCGGCGACGGAGCCGGCTTCGACCTGGCCTTGCGCAGCAGGCGGCCGACACGCTGCAGGAGTTGCTCGTCCTTGAACGGCTTGGACAGGAAATCACGCGCCCCGAGGGCGATGGCCTGCTTGACGTCGTCGGGCTGGTTGCGCGCCGTCAGGACCATGGTGGGTACGCACAAGCCCTCCAGCGCCATCTTGCGCAACAGGCCAAAACCGTCCAGGCGGGGCATGTTGAGGTCGAGCACCATCGCGCGGGGCCGCAACTCGTGCAGCCGCGCCAGGCCTTCGACGCCGTCGCGGGCGAAATAGGTGTCGTAGCCCGCCAGGTCGAGCCGCGTGGTGATCAGGTCGAGGATGATCGGATCGTCCTCGACCACGAGAATACGCGTCCGGCGCATGTCAGAAGCCGACCACGTCGCGGGATGTCTCGTCCGCCGCTTCTTCGTCCGTCGCGTGGCTCCAGGTGGTGGCGTTGCTGACGGCGCGGACCAGGTCCAGCGCCACGATCGGCTTGGAGATCACACCGTCGAAGCCGTGCTCGCTGGCCGGAAGGTCGGGGAAGGCGTCGGCGGTGAAGGCCAGGATCGGGACATCCTGGTTGGGCCCCGCCCCCGCGCGAATCTCCTGCAAGGCCCCCTCGCCCGACAGCCCCGGCATGCGAAGGTCCATCAGGATGCAGTCGAAAGGCTCTACCGCGGCGGCGGAGACCGCCGCCAGCCCGCTGGCCGCCTCGCCGACCTCGGCGCCCATCTGTTCCAGCACCGCGCGGGCCAGCTCGCGGTTCACGGGGTTGTCGTCGACGACCAGGACACGGACGCCATCCAGGCTTATCGTTCCTTGGTCATCGGCGCCCGCCTCCGGTTGGAGCGACGTCACCAGCGGCGCGGCGATCTGGAACGCGAACGCGGAACCGCCCCCCGGCGCGCTCGCCACCGAGATGCCGCCCCCCATGGCCTCGGTCAGGCCCTTGCAGATCGCAAGGCCAAGGCCCGTGCCACCGTGCTTGCGCGTCGACGAGGCGTCGACCTGCGAAAAACGCTGGAAGAGCTTCGTCTGCTGGTCGCTGCTCATGCCAACGCCCGTGTCTTCGATCCTCACGCGCAGGATTTGCGCCTCCAGGTCGTAGGCGACACCCAGGCGGACCGAACCCTGATCGGTGAACTTCACCGCGTTGCCAACCAGGTTCAACAGAACCTGCCGCACGCGATCGGGGTCGATCATCACCAGGTCAGGCAACTCGCCGTCCGCCCCACATTCCAGCCACAGGCCCTTGGCGTCGGCCTGGGGCGTGAACAGGGCCAGGGCGTCCTGGGCGACCGCCAGGGGCGAGACCGCTCGCGGCGTGATCTCAACCTGCCCCGCCTCGAGCTTCGAGAAATCCAGGATGTCGTTGACGATCGCCAGTAGCGCCTGGCCGGCGCTGGACACCCGCTGCACGAACCGGCGCGAAAGCTCGTCCAGTTCCGGGCGTTGTGAAAGCAGGCCCGAAAAGCCGATGACCGCGGTCAGGGGCGTGCGGATCTCGTGGCTCATATTGGCCAGGAACTCGCCCTTGATGGTCGCGGCGGCTTCGGCCTCGGCGCGCGCCGCCGCCAGGGCCTCTTCCTGAACGACCTGGTCGGTCACGTCGCGGATCACGTCGAGGAAACCGGTCGGTGCGTCGGTAGCCGGGTCGCGCAGCAAGGACGGGTTGGACTCCAGCCAGACGTCCCGACCGGCCGACTTGTGCAGCACGCGCCAGCGCACCCGTTCCGCCGGCCCGCCCGTGATCAGGTTGCGATAGACCCGGCGCACGCTCAGCCGTTCCTCCGGATAGGCCAGATCGGCGGCGCTACGTCCCATGATCTCGTGGGGCGCATGACCGGTGAGCACCAGGCAGGACGCGGCGACGAAGGTGATTTCCCCAGACAGGTCGGTGGTGAGGATCATGTCGGTGGTGTTCTCGGCCATCAGCCGATAGCGCGCCTCGCTGTCTTTCAGCGCCGCCTCGGCCTCGCGCCGGGCGGTGAAGTCCTCGATCTGCGAAATGTAGTGAAGGGGCGAGCCGTCCGGATTATCGACCCGCGAGACCACCAGCTGGACCCAGATGATCGCCCCGTCCTTGCGGAAATAGCGCTTGTCCATCCGATAGGTGGAGATCAGCCCGTCATGCAGGTTGGCCACCAGTTCCATATCGGCGTCCAGATCGTCCGGATGGGTGATGGCCTGGAAGTCGAGGGCGAGCAGTTCCTCCCGCGAATAGCCGAGCATGTCGCACAGGGTCGGATTGACCTTCAGAAACGCGCCGTCCAGCCCGACCAGGGCCTCGCCGATCGCCGCGTGCTCGAAGGCGTTCTCGAACAGCGCCAGCTGGGCCTTGCGCTCGCTGATGTCGTGCATCAGCGCCGTCATCTGCCAGCCGGCCGCGTCACGCACGGCGCTGACCGCCAATTCGATGGGGAACTGCGCGCCGTCCTTGCGGCGGGCCGTCACCTCGACCCGTTGGTCGATATCGCCGCCGAGCCGCCCGCCCAGGAAGGCCGCGATATCGGTATGGTCGTCAGGCAGGATCATCGCCATGTCGGCGCCGATCGCCTCGTCGGCGCTCCAACCGAAGGTCAGCTCGGCGTGGCGGTTCCAACCCGTGATCCGGCCGTCCTCGTCGGCCGTAACGATGGCTTGGTGGGCGTTGGCGATGACGTTGCGCGCCCGGTCCTCGCTGGCCCGCAATGAAAGTTCCAGGTTTCGGACCTCGGTCACGTCCCAGTTGGTTCCGACCATCCGCAGGGGCGCGCCGTCCGCCGCGCGCACCACCGTCGCCAGCGCCCGGATCGAACGCACTTCGCCGTCAGGACGCACGATGCGAAATTCAGTGTCGTAGGGCGTGTCGCCCTCTACCGCGGCGCGGGCGTGCGCCTGCTCCTCGGCCAGGTCCTCCGGATGCAGGCAGGCGACGAACCGTCCAGCCGTCAGCGCCTCCTCCCGTTCCACGCCGTACAGGGCGTACATCCGGTCGTCCCAGGTCAGGGCGTTGGTCTGGACGTTCCAGTCCCAGATGCCGATCTGGCCAGCCTGGGTCGCCAGCAGCACCCGGTCCGACATCGCGCGATAGCGAGCCTCGTGCTCGGCGCGGGCTGTCTCGGCCTCCATGCGGGTGGTGATGTCGACCACCGTGCCGAACACCGCGACGACGGCGCCGGCTTCGTCGCGCTCGCAGCGTCCGTGCCCCTCGAGATAGCGCAGCCGGCCGTCCGGCGGCACGACGCGGGTCACGGCCAGTTTCCAGTCGACGCCCTTGTCGATCGCCAACCTCAGCCGGGCGCGCAAGGCCGACTGGTCGTCTGGATGCACCGCCTGGATGAAGTCCTCGAGTTGCGGCGCTCCGCTCGAATCAAGACCATAGATCGTCGCGACGTGCGGCGACCATGTCGCCTCCATCGTCGCCGCGTCGATCCGCCAATACCCGATGCCCGCGACCTCCCCGGCCAGGGCGCTCTGTCGCGCCGCGCGTTCGGCCTGTTCCTGAAGCTTCCGGCGTTCGGTCACGTCGCGGAAGACGTTGACGATCTCGGTCGGTCGTCCCTCCGCATCGCGCACGACCCGCGGATTGCCCTCAAGCCACACCCAGCGACCGTCGCCGGTCCGGTAGCGATGCTGGCGAACCGCCGTCGGATCGACCGCCTCGCCGGCGTAGAGCGGCGCGGAATTGCCCACGAACCGATCCAGGTCGTCGGGATGGACCAGCCGGGTGGCCGGCGTCCCGATCAGGTCTTCGGGCTCGTAGCCCATGGTCCGGCAGGCGGGGGATACGTAAAGCAGCGTGCCGTCCAGGGCGGTGCGCACGATGACGTCGGAGGTGTTCTCGGCCAGCAGGCGATAGCGCGCTTCGCTGGCCGTCAGGCTGTCGAGGCCGCGCGCCTGCTCGGTGACGTCCTGGAGGAGGCCGATCAGCGCGACGACGGCGCCGTGCTCGTCCAGTTCGCACGCGGCCTTTGATTGAACGATCCGCACCTCGCCGTCGGCCCGGACCAGACGCGCCTGCAGACTGCACGATCCCTTGGTCTCGATCGCCATCACCATCTCGGCCTCGACCATGGCTCGGTCGTCGGGATGGAAGGCCTTCAGATGGGGCTCGGCGCCCGGAATGTGGCTCAAGGGATCATGGCCGTGGATTTCGTAGACCCGGCCCGACCAGAACAGGTCGCCGCTGATCATGTCGTAGCGCCAATGCCCCACGCCCGACATGGTTTCGGCCAGTTGCAGCAGGCGGGTCTGTTCCCACCGCAGGCGGTTGACGCGTAGCCGTTCCATCTCGTCGACGACGATCTTGGCCAGGGTGCGCAGGCGGTCCAGGTCCCGGTCCGAGGGCCGCTCGCGCGGCTTGGTGTCGATGACGCAAAGGCTGCCGAGATTGCAGCCACTTGGCGAGGTCAGCACCGCGCCGACGTAGAAGCGAATCCCGACCTCGCCCACCACCAGGGGATTGCCGGCGAAGCGGGGGTCCAGGACGGCGTCCTCGACGACCATCACCGCGTCGGGGCCCAGTTCGATCGCCCGGCTGCAGAACGACCACGCCCGCGGCGTGGAACAGGCGTCCAGGCCGTGGCGCGACTTGAACCACTGCCGCTCCTCGTCGATCAGCGAAACCAGGGCGATAGGCGCGTCGAAGAGATCGCTGGCCAGGCGGGTCAGACGATCGAAGGCGATGTCCGGCGAGGTGTCGAGGACACCGTAGCTCCGGAGTTCCCGGATTCGCCGCGCTTCATCGTGATTCATCATCACCTCCCAGGGCAGCGTGCCCCAAGAGGACGTCGGAACGGTTAAGGCGGCCTGCGACAATCGCGCGCGCCGCCAACGCCCGCCCCTAGGATCGCTTGGGCTCCTAGGGTCGCTTGGGAATGTCCAATCCGCGCTGGACGGCTGGTCGCACCAGCCCACGTTCCAGCCAGGCCGGAACGTTCTTCAGGGCGCCGTAGTCGACCAGGTCGCCCGCGCCGTAAAAGCCGATCAGGTTGCGCACCCAGCCCAGGGTCGCGACGTCAGCGATGGTGTAGGCGTCGCCCATGATCCAGTCGCGACCGGCCAGCCGGGTCTCCAGCACGCCCAGCAGGCGCTTGGATTCGGCGACGTAGCGTTCGAGCGGCCGCTTGTCCTCGTACTCGCGGCCGGCGAATTTGTGGAAGAAGCCCACCTGGCCGAACATCGGCCCGATCGCCGCCATCTGGAAGAACACCCATTCCAGGGTCTCGTAGCGCTCGGCCGGCGCGGTCGGCAGCAGCTTGCCGGTCTTCTCGGCCAGATAGACCAGGATCGCGCCGGACTCGAACAGGGCCAGCGGCGCGCCGCCGGGGCCGTCGGGGTCGATGATCGCGGGAATCTTGCCGTTGGGGTTCAGCGACAGGAATTCCGGCGTCCAGGTCTCGTTCTGGCCGATGTCGATGAAGTGCGGCTCATAGGGAAGGCCGATCTCCTCCAGCATGATCGACACCTTGACCCCGTTCGGCGTCGGCAGGGAGTAGAGCTGCAGGCGGTCGGGATGCTGGGCGGGCCAGCGCCGGGTGATCGCGAAGGCTGAGAGGTCGGTCATGGTCGGCTCCGAAGCGAAGGGGTCGCCGGGCCTCGGCCGCGACGCTTACTGGCTTGTCAGATAGCTCCGCCAAGCGCCGCCACAAGGTGAGCCGGACCGATGGCGCGAACATTCGTGGGCTGGCGTCCGGCCTATCGCGCCAGCTTGGCGCGGGTCGAGACCTCGACCTGTTCGACGCCGCGCAGGGCGTCGCCGGACTTCTCCAGCATGCCCTTGAACGTGCGCAGGTCGCCGGTGTCGATGCGCCGGACCTTCTTGTCGCGCGACCATTCCAGGCCGATCAATTGACCCAGCCGGCACGCCTTGGGCAGCAGCGCCGCCTGCTCGGCCGGACCGCCCCGGATCACCAGCTTGCCGACGATGTCGTTCCAGTTGGGCGAGCCGGGAATGCAGAACGGCAGATGGTCGCAATCGCCGGTCCAGAAGCGCTTGTACCAGCGGACGTGCTCGGGCGAGTCGAAGCGCAGGACGGTCGGCGCCACCTGGCCCCGGCAGTCGGCGCGTACATAGTCCTGGGCCTGGGCCGCGCTGGAGAAACCGAAGGCCAGGGCCGCCAGCAACACGGTCCCGCGCAAGGGATAGGTCATCGTTCCTGGACCACGCTCGTCATCGGCCCGTCGGCCCGAGCATCGACGAACTGGCGGACATAGGGGTTGTCCGTGCGGTCGAGCTCTGCCGGCGCGCCGCGCCAGACGATCTTGCCGCCATGCAGCATGGCGATCTCGTCGCCGATCGTCCGGGCCGAGGCCAGGTCGTGGGTGATCGACACCGCCGTGCAGCCGAGGCCTCGTACCTGGTCGACGATCAGCTCGTTGATCGCCGCCGAGGTGATCGGGTCCAGCCCCGTGGTCGGTTCGTCGAAGAACAGGATCTCGGGATTGGCGACCACGGCCCGCGCCAGGCCGACGCGTTTCTGCATCCCGCCGGACAGTTCGGAGGGATGGGAATCGGCGACGCTGGCCTGCAGGCGCACGCGCGCCAGGGCTTCGATCGCCCGCGCCTTGGCGTCCTTGCGTGACACCCCGTCAGCGTTGATCAGGCGGAAGGCGACGTTCTCCCAGACGGTCAGGCTGTCGAACAGCGCCGCGCCCTGGAACAGGACGCCGACGCGCGAAAACAGGTTCCGCCGGGAACGCCCCCCCCCCCACTTGAGACCTGGGCCGATCAGGTTCTTGCCATCGACCAGCACCTCGCCCGCGTCGGGACGCACCAGGCCCATGGCCACCTTGATGGTCACCGACTTGCCCTGGCCCGAGCCGCCGATGATCACCAGCGACCGGCCGGACGCGACGCTGAGGTCCAGCCCGTCCAGCACCGGCGCGTCGTCGAAGCGTTTGCGGACGCCTCTCCATTCGAGTTTGGCGATGTCGGTCATGTGTGGGTGAACAGCGTCGTGAGGAAGTAATCGGAGGCGAAGATCAGGATGGCCGACGACACCACCGCGTGGGTGGTCGCCCGGCCGACGCCGCGCGCCCCGCCCTTGGCGTTGTAGCCGTGGTAGCAGCCCATCAGCGCGACGATGAAGCCGAACACCGCCGCCTTGATCAGGCCCGAACCGACGTCCCAGAACTGCAGGAAGTTGGCGGTGTTGCGGATGTAGACGCTGGAGTTGAAGTCCAGGATCCGGACGGCCACCAACCAGCCACCGGCCACGCCGATGATGTCGGCGATCAGGGTCAGCAGCGGCAGCACCAGCGTCGCGGCCAGCAGGCGCGGCGCGACCAGATAGCGGAACGGGTCGGTCGACAGAGTGCGCATGGCGTCAATCTGCTCGGTGGCCCGCATGGCCCCGATCTCGGCGGCGATGGCCGCCGAGACCCGGCCGGCCAGCATCAGGGCCGCCAGCACCGGGCCCAGCTCACGCGTGATGCCCAGGGCCACGATCTGCGGCATCACCTGCTCGGCGTTGAAGCGCCCGCCGCCGGTATAGATGTTCAGGCCCAGGGCCGCGCCGGTGAAGATCGCCGTCAGCCCGACCACGGGCAGCGAGAAGAAGCCGATGGCGACCAGTTGCCGCCAGAGCTGGCCCGGAAACCATGGCGGGGTGAACACCGAGGCCACGCCGCGCACCGAGAAGACGCCGACCGAGCCCACCATGCGCAGCGCGCCAAGCGTCGAGCGCCCGATGGAGCGAATGGGTTTGAAGACGGCGGGGATCGCCGCGTCAGCCGCGGTCATCTCAGTAGCTTTCCGGAGCCACGGTGGCGTCGGAAGCGGCGGGCGCGGCGGCGCCCGGCGCGGTGGCCGGCGCTTCCGCGCCGCCTTGGGGCCGCATGACCGAGCCGATCAGGCCGAACAGGTCGACCGCGCCCTGGGTGTTTTCGATCTCGCCGCCCGGCTTGATGTCGTCGATCGCGCCGCCCGGCGCGATGGCCACGTGCACCCCGCCCAGCAGGCTGTCGCTGGTGATCTTGGCGGTGGAGTCCGACGGCAGCTTGACGGTCGGGTCCAGGCTCAGCTTCGCGACGGCCAGGAAGGTCTTCGGATCCAGGCTGATCTGCGAGACCGTGCCGACCTTGACGCCGGCCACGCTGACGGCGGCGCCCGGCGCCAGCGATCCGACCTGACCGAACTTGGCCGTGACGTCATAGCCGCCCGGCTTGCTCCCCACGCCGCCGACGCTCAGCGAGTAGACCAGAAACCCCGCCGCGAGGACGAGGACGAGAAGACCCATCAGGGTCTCGGCCCATTGTTCGCGCAACCCCATATCCTTTCGAAGTCCAGTAAGACCGCCCACCCGATCGGGCGGCTCCGTCGTTGTCTATTTACGCGCCACGGAACGTTGGCCGTCGCGCTGCAGCTGGGCGATCAGTACGTCGATATTGCCGCCGGCGTTGTCGATCGTCGAAACGAAGTCCTGCTGCTGGGTGATCGCCAGCCAGACGCCCTTGAACTGCACGTCGACCACCTTCCACGAGGACCCGCCGCCCAGCACCCGCCAGGACACCGGCAGGGGCTGACCGACCTGGCCACCCGAGATCGTGGTGTTGACGATCACGTCGCCCGGCTTGCGCACGGTGGAGCCGGTCACCGTCAGCTTCTCGCCGTGATAGTCGTCGATGCGATTCTGGTACACGTTCTCCGCATAGACGCGGAACGCCGTCGCGAACCGCGTGCGTTGGTCGGGCGTGATGGTTCGCGCATACTTGCCGAGCACGAAGTTGGTGATCTTGGGCACGTCGGCCAGTTGGTCGATGGCCGTGTGGAAGGTCGTCTTCTTCTGGGCGATGCTCTGGTTCTTGTCGGCCAGGACCGTGATGACCCGCTGAGCCCGCGTCTGCACGAACTGCTCGGCCTGGGGGTCGCGGGCGGCCTGGGCCAGGGCGGGACGCGCTTGCGACAACGCGCCGAGGCCGACGAAGGCCACCAGCGCGAACTGGGTGAAACGGCGGGTGGGGCGGGCGTTGATCATGGTCGGTTCCAGATAGGTCATTGGGGTTCGCCCGCGCCGGGCGCCGGGACGGACGGCGGGACTTCGGGAGACGTTGACGGCGCGTCGTCGAAATCAGGCAAGGCCTGAACCTCGCCCGTGGCCTCGCGTAGGAAGGATTCCCGGTACTGCCCATAGGCTGAACGCGCGGTCACATAAGGATCCACGGAGTCGTCCAGCGCCCGGAAGGCGCCGTCGGCCCTGGCGCGGACGTCGACGACACCGACGCCCAGGCGCGTCGCCCCGAAGGTGCTCTTGTAACCGCCGCCGATGATCCCGACGGGATCGGTCGCGAAGTCGAGCGCGCGGCCCACGCCCTCGCGGAAGCTCAAGGGACCCATGACCGGGACATAGAGATAGGGACCCGGCTTGACGCCATAGCGTCCGAAGGTCTGGCCGAAGTCGGCGCCATGCCCCTGCAGGCCCATGCCGGCCGCCACGTCGAACAGCCCCAACAGGCCGATGGTCGAATTGATCACGAAGCGCGAGGTGGTCACGCCGAAGCGCTTGGGATGTCCCTGCAGGACGTCGTTCAACGCCGTGCTGGGTTCGCCCAGATTGTAGATCACCGAGCTCACCCGGTTGCGGACAGGCTTGGGCGTCACGGCCGTGTAGCCGTGGGCTATGGGGCCGATGACCGCGCGGTCCAGGCCCATGCTGACGCCAAAGCTGGCCCGATTGAACCCTTCGAGCGGATCATAGGCCGCGAGCCCGGGATCCCGGACTTGGGGGGCGTCCACGAGCGGCGCCGTGTCCTGCGAAGGCGCGGCGGCGGGCTCGACGGCGGTCTGGGCGAGCGTGGACGAGGCGGCCGCCATGAGGCCGGCCGCGACGATCAAGCCCAACGCCGTCGTCGCCAATCCGGCGTGGCGCCGCGCATGCGCGGGTCGCACCTCGACCATGGACACCTTCGAAACTTGCTTCACCGACGCGCCGATCATTCCAGCCTCCCGCCGGAACCCGGCAGGAGGCATGTAGGCGCCTGAGATAGCTAAGCAAGGGCCAGACCCCTTCCTGAACGTCATCCGTGCACAGAAGCAGCGCGACGGTTCAAATCGGGGCGGCTATCGCCAAGTCGCGACGCGCCATCAGCCGACGAAGCGTCGCCGGTTCAGTCGGCCTGGGCGCGGCGCCAGATCTGGGTCTTGCAGAACGGCCGCACGATGCAGCCGGTCAGGCGCAGGGTCCCATCCGGTTTCAGCTCCATGACGCCCTTATAGGTGCCGCCGTCTTCCGGATTGTACACCCAGCCGTCGCCCCAGGTCCCCGGGCCGGTCGACCTGACCTTCATGAAGGTCAGGTCGCGCAACGCCCGGCCGCGCAGGGCGACGTCACGGTTGTGGACGTCCTTTTGGTCCGGCGCGATCCGCAGGCGCGGCGAATTGACGATGCGGCCGCAGATCCCGTCGCCACAGGGCGCCAGCCGCACCAGCGATCCGCCATCGGTCGGGGTGCGCCACAGGCCCTTCACGTCCTCGGACGTCGCGGTCGCGGACGAGGCCAGTCCGGCGACCAGAGCGAGGCCGGCGATCATGCCGGCGCCCCGACGCCATAGGTCGCCGCCAAGGTCTGCTCCACCTCGCTGACCAAGGCCCGGTTGTCGTGCTGCCATGGATGGAAGCCGGGCAGGAAGTAGGCGAAGTAGCCGCCCATCACCTGGCGCAACATGCCAGGTCGCACCAGCATGAAGTGGAAAAGCCGCCGCCAGGTGCGGCCATTGTTGATGCCGTCCGAGGTGAAGATGTCGGCGATGTTGCTACCGACCACCGCGAACAGCAAATGGGTGGCCGCCACCATGGTCAGCACCCGCAGCGTCCAGCGCCGCGGAGCCGGCAGGGACGCGGCGGCCGCCATGTAGACGTCGTAGGCCACCGACTTGTGCTCGACCTCTTCGATCGCGTGCCAGCGCCACATGGCCCTGGCCTCGTCGGAAGCGCCTTCCAGGTGGCGTGGATCGGCCAGCAGCGCGTGCGCCAGGATGGCGGTGAAATGCTCGAGGGCGATGGTGGCCCCCAATTGCTGCAGCGGCGGACGGGTGCGGGCGAAATCCAGCCGCGCCCGGGTCCGGTCCTCCATGGCCGCGATATCGAAGCCATGGTCGGCGATCTGCTTGTTGAAGAAGATGTGCTCACGGGTGTGCATCGCTTCCTGGGCCAGGAAGCCGGCGATCTGAGCCTTCAGCTTGGCCGGCGCGGCGTTGCGGTAGCGGCGCACGCTGTCCATGAAGAATCGCTCGCCCAGCGGGAACGTCGCCGACAGGGCGTTGTAGAACGCCGTGCCGACCGGATCCCCGCCCAGCCACCAGCGCCTGCTGGGCGCGTCGCGGCCGAACGCCATGTCGCGCGGCTGGATGGTGAGGTCGGGCGGGGTCTTGCTGGACTGGGTCATCAAAGGTCTCCCGACCGTCAATTGTCGAAGCGGTAGCCGTTGCGCGCCTCTTGCGGCACGGCCTCGTAGAGCGTGGGGCGGGCGATGCGCAGGCGGGCGCGGGCGGCGTCGAGCGGCTGGGCCAGCAGCGCTTCGTAGTCGAGCCCAGGCAGCCAGGCCGCTCGCCGGCCGTGGCGCCAGGCCTGCCAGATGGCGCGGCCGTAGGGATGGCCCTTGCCCAGCTTCCCGAACTCCAGCGCCGCGCCGGCGGCGATGAAGGCGAAACCCGCGCTGCGGGTCTGAGGGTGGGAGAACGCCACCACACAGGCCTCGCCCAGGGCGTCGGTTCCGTAGCCGGTCAGCACGTGCCAGACGTCGTGGACGTCGCGCAGGCGGCGAGCGTACCAGCCGTTGGGATGGGCGGCGTCGATCTCGGTGTCGGCGACCTTGCGGCTTTCCTCGGCCAGGCCCTGGGCGGTGAAGCCGCGCGCGGCGACAAAGTCGCGATAGGCCGCTCCGACGCTGCCCTCAGGCAAGCTGGCCAGCCAGTTTCTATCGTCCAGGCGGTGGGCGAACTCGACGGCCAGATAGGCCTGCCGACCGCCTTCCTCCGAATCGAGCAGCCGCATGTAGCCGTTGGGAATCGATCGACCCGACAGCGCGCTCATGATCTCGAAAACCTGCTCGGTGTCCTCCTTGTCGGCCACCAGGCGGCGAAAGCCGCGCACGGCCCGCAACGGGTCGATCGCGTGCTTGCGACGAAGCGTCGCGGACCGGCGCTCGACATCGACATGAAAGGTCTGGGCCAAGGCGACGCTATCTCCTAAACTTCCTGTCAATAGGGCGACCGACTCCGGTGGAGCTGGAGGCTGTCCAACGCGGAATATATCGACGCTCGACGATATCTACATAGATGTAAGTGACACTAATGTCAATACGCGATGAAGCCGTGGTCGAAATCCCGAAGCGTCGGCGACGCGCGCCCGACGAGGCCCGGCGCGAGGCGCTGGTCGTCGCCCGGCGGTTGCTGATCGAATCCGGCCCGACGGCGATCACGCTCAAGGCGGTCGGCGACAAGATCGGCGTCACCCACGCCAACCTGATCCATCACTTCGGGTCGGCGGCGGGACTGCAGTCGGCGCTGATGGAATCCATGGTCCGCGACCTGGCCGACGCCCTCGACGCGGCGGTCAACCAGCTGCGCTCCGACGCCGGCGCGCCGCGGGCTCTGGTCGACGCGGTCTTCGACGCCTTCGACCGCGGCGGCGCCGGGCGGCTCGCCGCCTGGATCGCGCTCTCGGGCGACCTGCAGCATCTGGAGCCGGTGCGGGCCGCCGTCCAGGACCTGGTCAAGGCCATCGACGAGAAGTTCTCCGCCGAAGGCGAGCAGACCCACAACCGCATCACCTCCGCGGTGCTGTTCATCGCCCTCTGCGCGTTCGGCGACGCGGTGATCGGCGCTCCGCTGCGCGACATGTTGGATCGCGACGAGGACAGCGGCCGCAAGATCGTCGCTCGCCTCCTGCCCAGCTTCCTACTCTAATCAGGGTTGATTGGCGGTCGCCGAACCCCTCGCCTGATTGCATCCTTTTCCGAACCACGCCATGGTGACATTTACATTGATATAAATATGGAGAAGGCAAGGTGCAGAGCGAAGCGCCTCCGGCGTACGTCAAGACCCGCCGCCGGCGCTCCCCCGACGAGGCTCGCGCCCAGGCCATCGCCTGCGCCAGACAGCTGCTCATCGAGCACGGCCCCACCGGCGTGACCCTGAACGCCGTCGCTCGCGAGATCGGCGTCACCCACGGCAACCTGATCCATCATTTCGGGTCGGCGGCCCAACTTCAGTCGGCCCTGATGGGGGCGATGGTCCGCGACCTGGCCAAGGCGCTGCAAACGGCGGTGACCCATGTCCGCTCGGACGCCAATGCGCCAAGAGCGCTGGTGGACATCGTCTTCGACGCCTTCGACGAAGGCGGCGCGGGCCAGTTGGCGGCGTGGCTCGCCCTTTCCAACCGCTACGAGCACCTGGAGCCGGTGCGCGAGGCCGTGGGCGATCTGGTGGCCGCCCTGGACGAAACCGTCCGCGCCACGGACGGCGCGCCCCAGCACATCCCATCCGCCCTGCTGCTGCTGACCCTGTGCGCCTTCGGCGACGCCATGATCGGAGGCCCCTTGCGCGGGATGCTGGGCCGCGACGCCGAGTCCGCCCGGCGCATCGCCGCCCACCTGCTGCCCAACCTCCTCGACCAGATCAACACCAACGCCAACAACTATTGATGGCTCGAACGCAATCGTCGCCATCGCCGGTGGCGGCACGGGCCTGACCTACACGCCCGCCGCCGGCTACGCCGGCGCCGACCATGACTAAACGCGCCCAGCGTTCTCGCCATGGGTGACGCGTCGCCTTTCCCGGGGTCCGGCTAGCGTAGCGCCGCCTGCCCCAGTTCGGTGACACCCGACAGCAAGCCGCCCATGAGCAACCCGATCATGCCGCCCAAGCCGACGATCAGGATCGGTCCCAGCATCCTGGCGCCCATCTCGATCCGCCGGATCGCCGCCGCCTCCTCCAGCTTGCCGGACCGCGCCAACATCGGCCCCAGCGCCCCCGAGGCTTCACCCACGGCGACCAGTCGGGTGATCGCGCCGGGAAAGCCCGCCACGCCTTGCAGGGCGACAGACAGCGACACGCCCTGGCGGACGGCCTGGGCCACCGGTTCGAGCCTGAGGCGCGCGAGCTTGGAATCCACGCCCCGGATCGCCAAACGTAGGGCGTCCGTCATGGGCGCGCCGGAGGTCAGCATGCCGCCCAAGGCGATCGCGAAACCGCCGAAGGTCAGACCCGACATGATCCGTCGCCCCGGTCCCACATGCAGAAAGCGGTCGATCGGATCGGTCAGAAAACCCGCGCGGGCGGCGGCAATCAAGGCGACAAGCACGGCGGCCAGCCCCCCGATGATCAGGATCAGATGCGTCCGAAGGAACAGACTGACGGCGACCATCGTCGCCAGCACGAGCGGCCCCCGCCCCTCGCCCTCCTCGGCCAAAGGCGCCAACGAGGGAACGACGAACAGAAGAATGACGGCCGCCGCGGCGATCGTGCTGACCAGCACGAACATCGGATAGGACAGGGTCGAGATCAGCTGTTCGCGCAGCTTGACCCGCGCCTCCAAAAGCTCGCCAGCTCGACGCATGCCTCCCGGCAGGTCGCCCGACGTCTCGCCGGCGGCGATCAGGGCCGAAACGAAGGCGTTGCCCCGGGCCAGGTTTTTCGAGAACGCCTGGTCCACCGCCTCGCCGCCGCCAATCTGGGCGGTGAGCCTGCGGCAGACATCGCGCACGGCGGGACGTTCGGCGCGCGCCGCGAGAATGGCGAGCGCCGAACGGATGTCGGCGCCAGCCGACAGCAGGTCGGCCAGATTGATCAGGATCTCAGCGGTTTCACGATCGCCAAGGTTTGCGCCCCGCCCCTCGGCCGCCGTCTGATCGGCGCGGACCTCACGGATTCTGATCGGCGTCACGCCGTCGCGGCGCAGACGCTCGTAGACCGCCGTTTCACTGGGCGCGGTGATCGTCGCCCGCACACGCCGGCCCGAAGCTTCAAGGCCGGTGTAGCGATACTCGCGGATCGGCTCAGCCATGGACCGCCGCCAGCACTTCCTCGAGACTGGTGATCCCCGCCTCGACCATGTCCAGGCCGTCGTTCAGCATGCCGACCAATCCCAGCGCCTTGGCCATCCTGGCCAGCTCGCTTGGCGAGCCCTGCTCGGCGAAGGCTCGCTGCAGGTCGTCATCGGCCAGAAAGCCTTCGCTGACCGGAACCCGTCCGCGATAGCCCATACCCTTGCACTTGGGGCAGCCGACCGGATGGAAGCGCCGCGCAATCGCCCGACCTTCGACCCAGCCGGCCGACTGGCCGGAGGCGTCCTCCACGCGGCAGTCAGGGCACAGCCGTCGCACCAGCCGCTGGGCCATCGCGCCGCGGAAGCCGGCGGCCAACTGGTAGGGCTCGATACCCATGTCCCGCAGGCGCGGAGCCACGGCCAGCGCATCGTTGGCGTGGATCGAGGCCAGCACCAGGTGCCCGGTCATCGCCGCCTGGATGGCGACGGCGGCGGTTTCCGGATCGCGAATCTCACCCACCAGGATCACGTCAGGGTCCTGGCGCAGGAATGATCGCAGGGCCGCGGCGAAGGTCAGGCCAAGATGCGGCGCGGCCTGGGTCTGCGACACATGCTCGAAATGGTATTCGACAGGATCCTCGATGCTGAGGACCTTCTTGCTGGACCCGGCGAAGGTTTGCAGCAAGGCATAGAGCGTGGTGGTCTTGCCGCTGCCGGTCGGGCCGGTGACCAGGAACAGGCCATGGGGCGTGCGCGCGGCGCGCGACAGGACGGAAACCACGTCGGCGCTCAGCCCCAGGCGGTTCAGGTCAAGGGGCACGGCGGCGCGATCGAGAATACGCAGCACGGCCGACTCCCCGAACACCGTCGGCGAGGTCGCCACGCGGACATCGACCGATCGACCGCCAATCACGAAGGTGGTGCGCCCATCCTGCGGCAGACGGCGCTCCCCCAGGTTCAGGTTGGCGATCACCTTGATGCGCGACACGGCCGGCGGGGCCAGGTCGGCCGAGACGACCTGGTGGTCGACCATCCGCCCATCGACCCGAAGACGCACGGCCAGGTCATTGCGGCGCGGCTCGAAATGGATGTCCGAGGCGCCCAGGGCGATAGCGGCCTCGAAAGCACTGGCCACCAATCGCGCCCCGGCGCCTTCGGAAGCGCCGTCCGAAACCTGATCGATTTCGCGTTCAAGCCGACGTTCGTCCAGGTGGGCCGGTTCGCCGCCGCCCTCGGCGAACAGCGCCTCGAAACCACGCCGCCAGTCGCTGGGGCGGGCCACCAGCAGGCTCAAGGACAGGCCCGTGGCGAAGACCAGACCCGACAGGGTCTCGTTGTCCAGCGGATCGCAAACGGCGCAAACCAGGCCCGCCTTGGTTTGGCGGATCGGCAAAATCCGGCCGCGCCGCAGGAACTCGGCCGAAACGCCCAAGGCGAAGGGATCGGCGGCGATCGGCGCGGCGCGCGGGTCCCAGACCTCGCAGCCGGAGACCTTGGCATAGGCCGCCACCAGGTCATCGTCCGACAACGCGCCCAGCTGGTTGAGCACCTGCTCGACGGGTTGGCCGGTGCGGGTCGAGACCAGTTCCGCCCGCCCCAGGGCCGCGCCGTCGATCAGGCCCGCGTCCAGCAGAGCCTCGATCAACTCGCGCCTCTGGTCGGCGCCCGGATCGGCGTTACGGGCGCGTGTCATGCGGGCCATACCCCGGCCTCCAGCAGCAGACCGACCGACCAGGCGCCCAGTGCGATGGCCGGGCCGAACGGCGCGCGCCGGTCGCGCGGACGGATCACGGCGATCGCCGCCAGACCGACGAGGCCGGCGATGACAATCGCCCACGCCATCGCCGGACCCAACCATAGACAAAGCGCGACGATCAGTTTCACATCGCCAAAGCCCATACCGTCATGACCCCGCAGGGCACGGAAGGCCAGGCGGACGAACTGCAGCAGCCCGAAAGCGGCGATCGCGGCGACGACGCCCAGCGCCAGGTCGGTCGGAGCGCGTGTCCAGGCCAAGGTCGCGCCGGCGGCCGCGATCAATACCGTCAGCAGGTCTGGCAGCCGCCGCGTCCTGGCGTCGATCAGCGCCGAACTCAGCAAGGCCAGCCCCAGCACGCTAAGCAGGCCCGCGCGCCAAGGCGTGGCCACGAGAAAGGCCAGGGCCACGGCGGCCCCGCCCAGCACTTCGCCGATCAGATGGATGCGCGCGATCGGCGCGGCGCACGTTTCGCAGGCGCCGCGCCGCAGCAGGAACGACAGAACGGGAATGGTCTGCAGAAAGCCGAGGCCCCGTCCGCAGCCGTCGCAGCGCGAGCGGCCCAGGGTCGCCTGTTCGCCGCGTCCGGCGCGCAGGGCCACGGTTGATGCGTAGCTGCCGATCGTCGCGCCGATCGGCAGGGCCGCGGACAGGAACCAGGCTTCGTTCATTGCCCCGCTCGAAGGTCGCGCTTGACGCCGCTTCCGCCCGCCCGGCCATCAGCGCCGTAGCTCATCACTACGTAGTCGTGGTCGTCGTCGGCCGGCTGATACAGAATCGGCTTTCCCCAGGGATCGACGATCGCCTTGGCGCCTCTCAGATAGGGCCCTGTCCAGGTCTCGGCGTCGGCCGGCGCGGTGACCAGGGCCGACAGCCCCTCGTCTTTGCTGGGATAGCGCCCCACGTCGGCCCGGAAGGCCTCGATCGCCGAGGCGACCGTATCGAGCTGCAACTCGGCGGCCTTGACCCTCGAACGCCCGAGCTGCCCCATCAGGCTGGGCGTCAGCACGGCGGCGATCAGGCCGATGATGGCGATCACCACCAGCATTTCGGTCAGCGTATAGCCTGCCTCGGCCTTCAACCGTGCTTTGGTTGTACGAAGATCGCTGCGCATGACTTCCCCTCTCCCACGGACCGATAAAAACGCCGCCAGATCACCGAGGCGGGCCGTTGGGACACACCGGTAAATCTCACGATCCGCTCATCCGTCCAACCCTTCGGCGTACTGGCGCGAAGACGCCAGACCTCACCCAAACCCGGTTTGACACCCGTCTCGATCCGCGAACCATCTTGCGGTGGATTCAAGCTAGCCGCACGACCAAAGGCCGAGATCATCGCCGGCGCGCATGCCCTCCAACCCGCGGCCTGGTCGGCGGCAACCAGGTCGGCGGGCGGGGTCGGCCCCGCCGCCGCCGCGTCGCGCAGCCAAGCCGTCAATCGCTCCGGATTCTTGACGCCGAAACGCGACAGCGTCCCACTGTCCAGGTCGGCTGCCGTCGCGACGCTGATCTTGGCCGCTTCGCGCTCGGCGATCACGGAGCCCGAACCGGAGCCCATCATCAGCGCGAGCGCCGCCCGCTGCTGAACGCCCGCCAACTGATACTCGGCGCGGGTCCGCTCGAAGTCCGCCCGCGCCGCCCGCAGAGTCCCGATGCTGCGGGCCATGAGAGCGGTCGCGACGACGGCCAGCGAAAGACTGACGGCGATGGCCGCCACACTCGCATAGCCGTCGGTGCTATTGTCGACTGGGAACGAGGCCACGGGTCTGAATCTCATGCAGGTCGGCCAGGAGGTTGGCCATGGTTCGATCAGCACTGGTCTGATCGGTGATGATCCTGGCGGTCAGCAGCACGATCAGTTCCGAGCGAGCCTCGTCGCGGCTGTCGGACTTGAACAGCGCGCCCAGATAGGGAACCTTGCTGAGGCCCGGCATGCCGACGTCGTTGTGGGTGCGGGAGCGGCTGATCAGTCCGCCCAGGGCGACCACCGATCCATTGTCGAGCACGAGGGTGCTTTCGAACTTCCGCTGCTGAATGGTCGGCGAATCGATGCCGGAGGTGATGGTCTTCGCGACCGAACTGACCTCCTGCGCCACATCGAGCACCACGCGGTTGTCACCGGTGATCCGCGGCGTCACGTTGAGGATAACGCCGGTGTTGCGGTAATCGACGGTGTTGATCAGGGCCGGCGTGCCGCCGGCGGTGCTTTGGGAGCTTTGGGTGACGATGGGCACCTGATCGCCGATCTGAAGCTTGGCGGGGTGGTTGTCGAGCGTGACGATCTTCGGCGCGGAGACGACCTCGACATCGGTCTTCGATCCCAAGGCGGAGACGGCGGCCTTGATGTCGCCGGTCAGGTAGGTGACCGAAAAGCCGGGAAACGACGGGCCGATCGCGCCCTTGTCGTTGTAGATCGAGTTGACGCCCAGCTTACCGGAGTCGCCGAGGACGCTCCAGTCGACCCCGTATTTGAGATCGTTGCTGAGGCGGACTTCAAGGATCGACGCCTCGATCAGCACCTGGCTGGCTGGGCGATCGATTTCGTCGAGAATCCGCTGAATCTGGATCCAGCGCGATGGCGCGGCGAAGATCAGCAGCGAGTTTGAGGCCTTGTTGACGCCGATCCGGACGGCGTCATCGCCGTCGGCCCGGCCGCTCGACCAGGCGCCGCCAGAAGTTCCGGGCGGCGCGGCGGCGGCGGTCGACGAAGAGGCTGTCGTCCCCGCCGTCTCGCCAAGCGCGGCGTTTCCCCTGGCTCCGTTGTCGACTTCGTTGTTTTGTCCAGAGATCACCGAGCCCAGCGTCGCGCCCAGATCCTCGGCCGACGAACTGCGTGGCCTGTAGACATAGAGCGAGGAGGCGCTCTCGCGCGACACCACGTCGAGCCGGGTCACCCAACGACCGACATCGTCCAAGGCCTGGGTGGTGCGGGCGAAGACAATGAGGCCGTTCAGTCGCTTCAGCGGCACGATCGTGACGCTGCCCATGCCACCGGCCTGCAGCAGGCGATCCAGTTCGCCGGCGACCGTAACGGCCGGCGCCTGGCCAAGCTCGAACCAGCGGATGCGCGAGCCTTCGAAGGCGCTGCGATCAAAGACCTTGATGGTCTCGAGCGCCGACTGCAGTTCCGTGCCGATGCCGCCAAGGATCAGCAGGCCCTGCTTGTCGCTGGTGTAGAGCACCGTGTTGGACGCGGTCATCGACTCCAGCGCCTTGGCGACCTCGGAGGGCGAGGCATAGGACAGCGGCACGGCGACCACGTCGTATCCGGCCCGACGCCCCACGTCGCCGACCGCTCGGATGTTCGACGACATCCTGGCCTTGGCGCGCGGCACGATCCTCACGGACTCGCCCTCGCGGACCAAGGCGATGTCGTTGGCGGCCAGGGCCGCTTCGATCGCCTCGAAGAGCTGCGGGCGCGTCAGCCGCTGGTCGATGCGGAACGACATCTTGCCGGTGATCGCCGGGTCCAGGGTGTAGGTGACGCCCAGCGCGCCGCCCACCACCTCCTCCACCACCTGCGCGACATCGGCGTCGCGGAAAGCGAAGGTATAGGACTCCGCCCGCGTCGCCGCGGTCGGGCGGGCCTGGAAGGCCAGGACGGGATGAACCGTCAAGCTCACCAGAGCCGCGCACAGAAGGACTAGACCACCGCGCGCGGGGCGCTTCAAACTCAACACGCGAGAGCTCTTTCCAGGAAAACGATCACTGTGACGGCGCCGACATGGCGGGGGCGCTGGCCGGCGCCGGCGGCATGCGGTACCCCGGCGGCGGCGTATCCTGCGCCATCGCCAAGGTCGGCGATCCGGCGACGCCGGCCACCGATGTCGTGGCCTCGCCCAGGCGAACCTCCTTGACGCCGATCGCGGTGTCGACCGTGATCTTCGATCCGAGGACCTCGACCAGGGTGACGCCGTCGCGGGTTTCGCCCAAGCCCAACCAGGCCGAGGGCTTGGCGTCGATGGTCAGCAAGGCCGCGACGCGGCCGGGCGATCGGGCGATGCCCTCCAGTCGGATCACGGGGTCGGCGACGGCGCCCTTGCCGCCGAGCAGCGCGAACAGCGGCGCGCTGATCGCCCGCGCCGCGCCGCTCGAACTGGCCGCGCCAACGGCGCTCCGCGTGCGGATCGTCGGAAACTGGCCAGCCGCGGAGGCGACGGACGCCTCGGCGAACCCCGCGCCGCCGGCCAGGGTCCAGGCCGCGGCGCCGAGAACCAGACCGACGGGCGCGGCGGCGGCGAAGATCAACGAGGCGCGGAGGTCCAGCAATAGAATCGTCCAGAAAGTTGCAGGGTGACGGTGTCGGTGTGCGGTCGCAGGTCGACTGTGTCGACATAGATCAGCGGCGTGAGACGAGAGAGGTTGTCGAGCATCAGCAGCGTCGGTTCATAGGCGCCGGTCGCCTCGATGCGGACATCGACGGCCGCGATCGGGTCGAAGCTCGGACCTTGTGATCGCGTGACGGAAACCTTCTCAAGGCTGAGCTGCGCGCCCGAGGCGACCGCGCCCAGGCGCTGGCGGATCGGCTCCAACTGCGCGTCGGACAGACCAGGACAGACCGCGCCCGCCGGGTAGTCGGCGTTTCCGCCGCGTCGCCGCAGCAGGGTCTGGGTCCGTTCGGCATAGGCTTCGAGGGCGACGACGCGTTCCTTGAGGTCCTTGGGGCGGGCCATGGCCGCAAGCCCCCAACTGAAGGTCAGAGCGCCGACGGCCGCGATGATCGTCGCGCCCAGCGCGATGGCCGGCCCCGGCAGCTTGCCCGCCCTCATCGCGCCGCGCTCGGCGACGCGGAGACAGGACGCTCGCGGGAGGCGGGTCCCACGCCCCACAGCCAGACGCGTTTGCGCAGCGGCTTGGGCGCCTTCTGGATGATGCGGTCCGTCGCCGTGAACGGCGAGGCCTCCCCCCGCACTTCGACGGCCATCAGACCGCCCTGCCAACGCCACGCTTCGATGCGCGCACCGGGAGCCTTGGCGGTCGAGGCCCAAGCCAGGTCGGTCAATACGGTGTCGAGGCGCTCGCCGCGATCGACGGCGTCCAGCGCTTCGGACTGCGCTCTCGACGCGCGGATGGCTTGCGCCTGACGCAGCTTCGTCGCGGCGGCGGCCTCGGCGGCCTGGAGTTGGGCTTCGGCCCGCCCCCGGCTCAGGACAGCGTTGACGGTCGATAGGGCGATCACCGCCACGACGACAAAGGTCGCGAAAGCCGCAAGGCCGAGCGTTCGCGCGACGCGTTGATGCTCGCCTGGCGCCAGGAACACCACGCGCTGGGACTGGCCGGCGACCTCAAGTTCGGTTTCCAGACGTCCGTGGACGTCGCCGCGCCGAACATAGAAGGCGGCATAGCGCCCGGCCTGCCCCGGCCGCCAGGACTCGATCCGGCGCAGTTGCATCGCCACCTCGCCCAGCGGCAGAGGCGCGCCATGACGCGCGTCCAGGATCGCCACGCGCCGCTGGTCCCAGGGCCAGCCTGGCGGCGCGGCGACGGTCCGCACGAAAATCTTGGGTTCGGCGGGCGCCGCCGCGCCGAACGGTTCCGATGCCTCGGCCTGATCGCTATCGAGGATCAGCCGCAGATTTCCGGGTTGGTTCATGGCGTGGCTTCCCGGCACTCGCCCGAGATGGAGTCAAACTGGCAGGTCGCCGCCTGTTGCGCCCAGACGGCCGCGACCGCCAGCGGCCGGCCCGGATCGTCTCGCCCCTCCACCAGCACGACCGTGCTCAAGAGCGGCTTGCCGCCAGATCCGTCACTCTCCGCCGGCCAAGCCCCATGCAAACCGCGGGTGTCGCCGTAGAGGAAGCGCGCGTTGCGCACGCGGCCCAGCGACCGTGCGGCCGTCGCCCGCCCTCTGCGGCGAACGACCAGCGTGGTCTGGGCTTCGCTCGTGACCAACTCGGCGCCGCAGATGCGATCCGCGTCACAGGAAAAATCGAAACTCTGGGCCCGGCCGTTGAACGCCTGGCTGTCGCCGACACGGAACGGGCCGGCCTTGCCCAGCAAGTCGTCCAACGTCCGTTGCGCCGCGCCCAGATGATGATCGGCGGCGACCTGCGCGCCGGTCGCGCGGTTGAGGCGACCAATCAGGAATGTGGCTTGGCCCAGTCCACCGATGGCCAGGCCGATCATCACCAGCGCGGCCATGGTCTCAGCCAAGGTGTAGCCGTCCTGGCTCATGCCGCTGGCTCCTCTTGGCAGACCGCTGTGGTCGACATGACGAAAGTCTGTCCGCGGCCTGGCGCGCGCACGGCCACTGAAGCGTCGCACAGCCGCGACTCCGGAGCGTGAGGGCTGGACGAGACCGGCTTGACCTCCAACCGCCAGTCCAGCCCCGAGGACCGGCCGGCGGTGACACCGACGACGCCGGCGCCGGTCGCCAGGAGGTATCGGCACAGGGCTTCGGTCCGCCGGGTCTGCGCGGCCTGGGCGGCCACCTTGCGGGCGCTCTGGGTCGCAACTAGGCTCAACCCCAGTGCGCTGGACAGGATGACCAGGGCGACCAGGGCGTCGACGGCGGCAAAGCCCGCCGTGCCGCCTGCAGGACGGCGCGATGCACGTATAAGCGAAATCTCAACCCCCGACGCACGCCGATTTCAGCGCGACGCCGCCCCATCAAGCGTCAGTATTTGATCACCTTAAACTATCATATATGCAGGGGATGCAACCAGTACTAATTGGCGCGTCGACAATGAGACCGACCCAGTTTCCTCCCTTCCGGGTCGTCGCCTTCGACGATTCGCGCGCCGGACGCCGCAACCGTCGCCTGGCGGCCTTCGGCGGAGCGGTCGCCCTGCACATAGCGCTGCTCTGCGCCTTCCTCGGCTCCCCCCCTGGCGGCGTCCTTGCGGCTGGCGGCCAGGCAGGAGCCGAGGCCGTCGAACCCTATATCGTCTTGTCGCTTTCGGGCCTACGCCGGCCGGAGGCCACCGACACCTCGACCACGCAGGCGTCCCAGGATGCGGCGATATTGGCGGCCATGATGGCCCGGATGCGGCAGGCCCAGCCCGAGGTGGTCATCGCCAGCGCGACCACGCCGCAGAAACCCAGCCTCGGCGCGCTGTTCGACGCCGTGCGGCGAGACCGGGCGGCGCGTGACGCCGCCGCGTCCGGCAAGTCCGATCGTGACGACGGCGGCCGGGGCGCCGACGCCCGCGCGCCCGACGCCAAGCCACTGGACAAGGCCGGTCCGCGTTCTTCCGCCAACAGCGACGTCAAGGCCTCGGCTGGATCGGGATCGCTCTGGGGCTTTCTGGAGCCGTGCTGGCGCAAGCTGCCGGGCCGATCGACCGTTCCGGTCACGCTGGAGGTGGTCCTGGATGCGCGGGGCATGATCGCAACGCCGCCCAAGATCGTTCGCCCCTCAGGCGCCGCGCCCGACGAAGCCCGCCTCGTCGCCGAGGCTCGGGCCCTGGCGGCCCTGGGCGGGTGCCTGCCCTACCGAGGCCCGGACGGCGCCAACGGCGCGCCAATCACAGTCGGGTTCGCGGCGTCGCGATAAACGTGGTGGGTTGGTCGAGACGCTGTCGCCGCTCGCAACGGGGACACGATTGACCCCCGTGACAGTTTGCGACGTGCGATTTCCCGCCGCATCGCAGCTACAGGTGAGGACGGCTCCGCCGGCGCGGGTAACCTAGGTCGGACCTTGCCTGAGGGCCGCTTGGCGTATGCGGCTCCACGCCTCCCGACGGACGATGAGATCGGCGATCTGCTTTTGCTTCTGGATCGCCAGGACATCGCCGGCAGGTCCGGTCAAGGCGCCGCCAGCAAACTCATCGCCAACGAACGCGGCGCAACTGGACGCGTGCGCGGCGACCAAGCCATCAACGGCCTTCCGTAGCGCTGCGGCAGATGAGCCGGCGGCCTCATAGGCGACGACGTCCTCGGTTTGGAACCGATCCATATTGGCGCGCATGGCGGTGTTCAGCAGATCATCGCCGGCGAGATAGTCGAGCCCGGCCCGTTGCGCCTCGACGATGGCCGCGCTGACCGCGGCGTCCATCTTCACGCGATCGACGATGAAGCCCAGGCGCTCGCACCACGGGGCCTCGGCGACGAGGCGGCCAACCGTGTCGAACCTCTTGACCTGATGGGCCGTGGGCTTGGTGTAGGGCTCGGCCGGCGCGAAACCGCTCGACAGCACCGCCAAGACAGCCAGCAACGCCCCGAACCTAACCCTTTGGTTCCAACCGGACATACGCCCCTCGCCCCGTGCGCGGTTCCACGATGCGCAACCCGAGGGGACGGCAAGCGAAATGATAAGTCAACTTCGAGCGGGGCGCCGATCGTCAACCCAGCCTGGATCGCCAAACAGCTCGGTCATTCGACCATGGCCATGGTCTTCAAGGTCTACGCAAAGTGGACCGACCGGGCCGACAAGGGGGCCGAAGCGGCCAAGGCCAGCGCCGTCATTGGCGTCCAATTGTCCCCGCACCGACGAAGCGGCTCGATCATGTTGAGGGGGTTGGCGGAGACGGAGGGATTCGAACCCTCGATACCCTTTTGGGGTATGCCGCTTTAGCAAAGCGGTGCCTTCAGCCTCTCGGCCACGTCTCCTCCTGAGAGGGAGCGGTTCGATAGCCTGTTCGCCGCGTCGTGACAATCGAGCTGTCGGAAAAATCCGCGTTAACGTGAAGCTCAGACCGTGGGACTAGGATGAACCCCGTTCTGCAACGGGCTCGGGGCTCATGTCGTCGGCAATCGCACATCCTGTTGAGACCGAAGACGTCCGCGTGGCTGACGTCCAGGCGGCGTCGCAACGCTCGGTGGTCGAGGACGACGACGCGGTCGGCGTCGGCCGGCGCGGGCCGTTCCGGCCTGGTCGACTGGTTCCGGCCCGGGCCCGCATGCAGGTCCGCAGCCTTTCAAGAATCTTCCGGGTCGTCGACGCCGTCGCCGTCGGCGCGGTGACCGTCGCGGTCATCGTCGCCGCGCGTTTGACGGCCGGGGCCTTCGCGCCGCTGGTGCTCGGCGCCCTTGCCCTCGCTCCGGCGCTCTATGGGTTGGAGGCCTACGCCTTCCATCGGCGCGACACCTTCCAGCGACACGGCCTGCGCGTTCTGGCGGCGTTCGGCGCCGCCGCCCTGGTGGTCCTGGTCGCCAACCTGGTTTTCGACCAGGTCCGCGCCACTGGGATCGTCGCCGGCTGGGGCCTGGGCGTGATCGCCGTCATCTGCCTGCTGCATGCCGCCTGGTGGCGGATCATCGACCATGGCCGCCGCGAAGGTCGCCTGACCCCCAACGTCGTGGTGGTGGGCGCCACGGTCAATGCCGAGCGCTTCATCCGCGCCGCCCTGGCGACCGGCGACGTCAACGTGCTGGGCGTCTTCGACGACCGCGCCGGCCGCGCCCCGTCCCAAGTGATGGGCGTGCCGGTGCTCGGCGACACCAACGCCCTGATCGACCACCGCATCATGCCCTATGTCGACCGCGTCATCATCGCCGTGACCTCGACCGCCCAGATCCGCGTCCGCCAGTTGGTCGAGCGCCTGGAAGTGCTGCCCAATCCCGTCAGCCTGTTCGTCGACGTCGGCCGAGAGGCCGAGCGCAACGCGTCCCTGGCCCGCTTCGTCGACCTGTCGGGCGCGACCACCGACGCCCGCCGGGCCGTCGCCAAGCGCGCCCAGGACCTGGTCGTCGGAGGTCTCGGCCTGCTGGTCGCCTCGCCGATCATGCTGCTGACCGCCCTCGCCATCAAGCTGGACAGCCCCGGCCCGGTGTTCTTCCGCCAGAGTCGCCACGGCTTCAACAACGAGGCGATCAGGGTCTGGAAGTTCCGCTCGATGCGCCACGAGATGGCCGACGCCAAGGCCGCCCGCCAGGTCACGGCCGACGACGACCGCGTCACCAAGATCGGCAAGTTCATCCGCAAGACCAGCCTCGACGAACTGCCCCAGCTGTTCAACGTGCTGAAGGGCGAGATGTCGATGGTCGGCCCCCGCCCCCACGCCATCGGCATGAAAAGCGGCGACGTGGAGTCGGCCAAGCTGGTCGCCCACTACGCCCACCGCCACCGCATGAAGCCGGGCGTCACCGGCTGGGCGGCGATCAACGGCTCGCGCGGTCCGGTCGACACCGCGCAGCTGGTGCAGGAACGCGTCGCCCTGGACGTCGACTATATCGAGCGCCAGTCGTTCTGGCTGGACCTCTACATCATCGCCATGACCGTCCCCTGCCTGCTGGGGGATCGGTCGGCGGTGCGCTGAGGGCCCCCAACATGTTCTGGCGTGGCGTACTCGGATACCTGCCGGTCAATATCGCCCAAGGCGTGGTGGGACTGCTCACCATCGTGCTGTTCACCCGCGTCCTGACGCCGGAGCAGTACGGCGTCTACGCCCTGGCCTTCTCGGCCCTCAGCCTGACCCAGACCATCCTGCTCACTTGGACAGAAGCCTCGATGGCCCGCTTCCACGCCCGGCAGGACGAGGACGGCCGGCTGCCCGACCACTTCGCCACCCTCTATCGCCTGTGGTTCGCCCTGGCCCTGGTCGTGCCGGTCGCCGCCGCCCTGGTGCTGCGGTTCGCGCCGTTGTCGGCCCCGCTGAAGGTCGCCGTCGCCGCCGCCTTCGCCGCCGTGGTGGTCAAGAGCCTGACCAAACTGTCGCAAGAGCGCCGCCGCGCGGCCGGCGAGGTTTCGAGCGCGGCCCTGCTCGACATCGTCCAGACCGTGGGCGGCTTCCTGCTGGGCCTGGTCCTGGCCCTGGTCGGCCTGGGCGGCGCCGCGCCGCTGCTGGGCATGGGGGCGATCTCGCTGCTGTGCCTGGTGTTCGTGCTGCCGGCCGACCTGCGTCGCGCCCAAGGCGGCCGCTATGACCCGGCGATGGCCAAGGCCTACGCCGCCTATGGCCTGCCGGTGGCGCTGTCGCTGATCCTGGCCCTGGTGCTGTCGACCACCGACCGCTTCCTGCTGGCCGCCTTCCTCAACGAGCAGGCGGTGGGCGTCTATCACGCCAGCTATTCGCTGGGCAGCCGCACGCTGGACGTGGTGTTCATCTGGCTGGGCATGGCCGGCGGGCCCGCCATGGTGGCGGCCCTGGAGCGCGGCGGCCACACGGCCCTCAAGGACGCCGCCCAGGAACAGGCCAGCTTCATGGTGCTGCTGACCCTGCCGGCCGCCGTCGGCCTGGCCCTGGTCGGCCGTCCGTTGGCGCAGGTGATGGTCGGGGCCGAGCTCAGCGCCGGGGCCGGCGCGGTGGTGCCGTGGATCGCCCTGGCCGGCTGGCTGTCGGGCGTGACGACCTATTACCTGCTGCAGGCCTTCACCCTGGGCAAGCGGACGATGATGCTGATCGCCTGCATGGCCATTCCGGCCGGCGCCAACGTCGCCCTCAACCTGCTGCTGATCCCGCGCTTCGGCCTGGACGGGGCCCTGTGGTCGACCGCCGCCAGCTACGGGATCGGCGCGATCGGCGCCGCGATCCTGGGCCGACGCGCCTGCCGCCTGCCCGTGCCATGGTCCAGCCTGCTGAAGGCCGGCCTGGCCTGCGCCCTGATGGCCGCCGCCGTGCTGGCCACGCCCGCCTTCGGCGGCGTGGCCGAACTGATCGTCAAGGCCTCGCTCGGCGCCCTGGTCTACGGCCTGGTCGTCCTAGGCCTCGACGCCGGTGGCCTGCGGGGCCGCCTTACCGAGATCGTCCAGCGCCGTTTCGGAACCGCCAGCGAGGGGCCCGCATGACCGCCATTGTACAGAACCCCATCGGCGAAACCCTGACCGACAACGTCGCCTGGGCGGCTTTTGACAAGAAGGGGGCCAAACCCCGCCTGTCGGTGCTGATCCCGACCTTCCGCGACGACCCCGGCGCCCTGCTCAAGGCCCTGGACGAACCGGGGGTCCACGCCGAGATCGTGCTGCTGGACGACGGCGGCGGCGACGAGGCCCTGGCCCGGCGCATGGCCACGCGGATCGAGCGCCTCAAGCTGCCCGCCCGGCTGATCACCCTGTCGTCCAACGAGGGCCGCGCCAAGGGCCGCAACCGCCTGGCCCGCCACGCCCGGGGCCGCCACCTGCTGTTCCTCGACAGCGACATGCTGCCCGACCCGATCGGCTTCCTGGCCCGCTGGACCGCCCTGGCCGAAAGCGACGACACCGCCGTGGCGTTCGGCGGCTTCACCCTGGACCAGACCCCTCGCCGGCCCGAGCATGAACTGCACAGGGCCATGGCCCTGAAGAGCGACTGCACCCCGGCCCCGGAGCGGGCCAGGGCTCCCGAGAAGCACGTCTTCACGTCCAACCTGCTGGTCCGCCGCGACGTCTTCGAAACCATCGGGTTCGATGAAGGCTTCGCCGGCTGGGGCTGGGAGGACGTCGAGTGGGCCATGCGGGTGGCCCGGCTGTATCCGATCGCCCACATCGACAACTCCGCCACCCATCTGGGCCTCGACACCGCGCCGGCCCTGGCGGCCAAGTACGAGCAGTCGGCGGCCAATTTCGCCCGGGTGGTGAAGAGCCATTTCGATGTGGTCAGCGGCTATCCCAGCTATCGCGTGGCCAAGGCGCTGAAGCCCTTGCCTTTGCGAGCCAGCTGGCGGCCGATGCTGAAGTCCCTCGCCCTGGCCGAGGCGGCCCCGACGCCGCTTCGCGCCTTCGCCATGCGGCTCTACCGGGCCGCCCTCTATTCGGACGCCGTCTGACATGCAGATCTCCATGGAAAAGGTCGACGCCTACGAGCCGGACCGCGGCCTGAAGGGCAAGCTGCGACGGCGGCTGATCCGTCTGGCCCACCGCCGGCCGGCCAAGGTCAGGCTTGAGCGGCCGATGGTCTCGTTCAGCTTCGACGACGCCCCGGCCACGGCCTGCGAGGCTGGAGCCAAGGTCCTGGAAGCGCGCGGCCTGCGCGGCACCTACTATTTCGCCGCTGGCCTGACCGGCCGCGAGGGTCCGATGGGCCGCTTCGCCACCGGCGAGGACGCCGCCCGGCTGCACGCCGCCGGCCACGAGATCGCCTGCCACACCTTCTCGCACCTCGATTGCGGCCAGTCCTCGCGGGACCAGACCCTGGCCGACGTCGACCGCAACGGCGCGGCCCTGGCGTCGTGGGGCACGGGCGTTCCGGTCAGCTTCGCCTATCCCTATGGCGACGTCGCCAGTCCGGCCAAGACCGCCCTGGCCGGCCGCTTCAAGACCCTGCGCGCCCTGCACCACGGCCTGATCGCCGACGGCGCCGACCTCAACCAGGCCCCCGCCGTCGGCATCGAGGGCGAGGACGGCGAGGCCGTGGCCCTGGACTGGCTGGACAAGGCCCACGCCCGCAAGGCCTGGCTGATCCTCTACACCCACGACGTGGCTCTGGAGCCGTCGCCCTGGGGCTGCACGACCGGGGCGCTGGAGCGGCTGGTCGACGGGGCGATCCTGGCCGGGTTCGACGTGGTGACGGTGGCCGAGGGCGCGCGGCGGATCGGGCTGTAGGCGCATTTCAGGTCCTCCCCCTATGGGGGAGGCGATCGCGCAGCGATCGGTGGGGGGCGTTTTAGGATCGTCGATCCGGGTCGTGGCCATCGGCCGATCTCTCCCCCCACCGTCGGCTTCGCCGACACCTCCCCCACGGGGGGAGGACTTGGGACGCGCGGCTTCGCCGCCTCACGCGATCTCTCGCTGAGTTGGTGGGGAGGGTGCGAAGCGCCCGGGCCTCGCCCGGATGATTTGCAGTTTGAATACCGTTTCGACGAAGACGAGCGCTTCGCGTGGTCTTCGGACGAGAGCCTTCGGATCGCGGATTTTTAACCCGCTCCGATGGAGGCCCCCGGCGGGCGGAAGGTTAGCGAACCTTCCGGACCGTGCGGGCGATTTCAGCCCACACCTGCCGCGTCCGCCGATCCTCCGCCGCCAGGGCTTCGTCCCATGTTGCAGGGAACCTGCCCTGGGCCGCCGCGAAGGCGTCACCAAAGACCACCGGCGAGCGCTTCCCGCTCGACCACCCCCGAAAGCCGCATCGGTCGCCGTACGTGCGCCCTCCCCGTGCCTCCAGGTGGGAGCAGTATCCGCGAGGCTGGAAGGGGTGAGGACGAAAAAGATCGAGAAATTCTAGAGCCTTGATTTCGCCGAGCTTCATTCCGGACACGCCGAGGATAGACCGATCTTCCAGCCCCCGCCCCTAGGCCGCCGTCGGCCGTGATCGCGCCGGCAGAAAGCGCGGGTTCCGCAGCAGGGCGGCGCTGGCCAGAGCGACCAGCAGACCGACCGGGAAGATCTCGACGAAGGTCATCGGCATGCGAAACAGCGGGTTCGCATAGTTGCGGCGCATGGCCTCCATTTCGGCGGCCAGCTTCTGGTAGGCGGCGCCGGTGACGCCGGCCGAGCGCTTGGCCGCCAGGATATTGTCGATATAGCCATCCATGAACGTATAGTGGGTGAGCGCCAGATAGGCCTCCCAGATCGCCACATAGACCAGGCCGGCGATGACGGCGATGCCCAGCCCCACCAGGAAGGCGGGCCAGAACTTGATGACGCCGCCCAGAACCCGGTCGCGGTGCTGCTTCACGCCCAACAGGACCGCCGACAGCGCCAGCAGCATGATCAGGTAGCCCAGCCAGACGCTGTGGTCGCCGGGTCCGATGATCGTGCCGATGATGCCGAGGATGGCGATCAGGCCCGAGATCAGGCCATAGGTCAGAATGGTGCGGGTCATGCGCTTGGCGTCCTTTGATTGCGACAACCATCAGGATGAGCGCGCCATCGCCTTCGAAGCCATCGCCCGAAAGGGTGAGATCGTGACGGTCGCCCGATTTTCTCCTCCGTGAGCCTAGGCGTCATGGGATCAGGTGCAGGTCGCGCGCCTTGCTGACTGCCTGGGTGCGGCGGCTGACGGCGAGCTTCTCGAACAGGTGGGCGATGTGCGTCTTCACGGTGTTCGGCGACAGGCCCAGGCCGGCGGCGATCTCCTTGTTCGACTGCCCCGCCGCCAGTCGCTCCAGCACCTTGACCTCCTGGCCGGTGAGGCCGAGCGAGGCCACCGCCGCGACGTTGCGGGCGAAGGGGACGGGCGCGGCTCTCGAAGCCAGCTTCCAGCCGACCCACACGCCGCCGACGGCGAAGGCCGCGCCGATCAGGCTGACATAGATCTCGCGCGAGAACGCCCGCGCCAGGTACCGGTATTCCAGCCATTGCAGCACGAACGCGCCGACGGCCAGGACGAGCGCCCACAGGGTGATGGTGCGAGTCATGGCCTGGAGGGTGCGCGATCCACGGCGGCGGTCAACCGTCCCCCTACGCCGCCCACCACAGCCCCAGCCCCACCACCGCCGGCAGGGTCTGGATCAACAGGATCACGCGCTTGACCGTCAGCCCGCCCCAGACACCCGCCACGGCGACGCAGGCTAGGCCGAAGACCGCGAAGGCCCTGGCCACCGCAGGGGCCGGCCAGAACAGGCCCAGCGCCAGGGCCGCGACCAGGAAGCCGTTGTAGCAGCCCTGGTTGGACATCGCCGGCTTGACGATCGCCGCCGCCTCGTCCGTCAGGCCGAACACCGTCTTGCCCCGGCTGTCGAACAGCACGGTCTCCAGGAGGACGATGTAGACGTGGATCAAGGCGACGATCCCGGTGACGATCTGGGCGGCCAGCAACATGCGAGAGCTCTCTGGGCGTAGGACGGGGACACACACTCACGGCAAAGCTCGTGCAAGGCTAGTCCAGACCGTGGAATGGGTGTGCGTCCCCCGCCACAGGTCCCTACGCCTCGACCTCGCGGTCGGGAAACGCCAGCTTGGTCGCGAAGGCCACGAACAGCACCCAGCGGAAGTCGTTGTAGGTGACCGCGATGCTCTCGGTCAGGGCCACCAGGCTGTAGACAACCAGGAACGGGAAGGCGAGCAAGGCGCCGCCCCGGTCGCGGAACACGGCGATCACCGCCAGGGTCATGGTCTGCAGGTAGAACAGCCCCCAGGCGATCAGCCCCACCAGGCCCATGCCCAGCCATTGCTCCAGCCAGCTGTTGTGGGCGTGCTGGGCCTGGAAGCCGGCGTTCTTGCTGATCCAGGCGAACGGGCCCCAGCCGCTCTTGTCGCCCCACACCGCCTGGTAGCCGTAACCCAGCCAGGGTCGGTCCTGGACCTCGCGCATCACCGCCGCCCAGATCTTGGTGCGGCCGGTCAGGGTGGCGTCCTTGCCGAGGATGGCGAAGAACACGTCGGCCGCGAACAGGATGAAGGCGGTCAGCAGGACGATACCGGTTACCCCGACCCAGGTGGCGGCGGCCCCGGCGGCCGGGCCCCGGCGGGCCACCAGCACGAAGCCGATGGCGCCGACGCCCAGCATCAGCGAGACCAGCGAGGTCTTGGAGGTCGACATCAGCACCAGCACCACGGCCAGTCCGGCGAAGGTCCACCACAGCCGGGCGCGGCGAGGATTGAGCAGGGCCGCTGCCGACAGGATGCAGAAGCCGAAGGCCATGATGCCGCCCAGGCCGTTCTTCTCGCGCCACAGGCCGCGCCAGGCGCCGGGAAACAGTTCGGTCATCACCCCGATGCGCGGCACGGCCAGGCAGACCACGAAACAGGCGACGATCAGCACCGCGAAGGTGGCGCCCATCACCTCGGCCAGTCGCGGCCACCGGAACCGCGCCGCCAGGGCCACGCCCCCCAGGGTGGTGCAGACCAGGGCGAAACAGCGCCGAACCGTCTGGTCGGGGTTCACCGACCAGAACAGCGAGGCGACGGCGATCGCCATCACGGCCAGCAGGAACGGCTGGCGGATCAGCACCCGCAGGGCCGCGCCCGGCCGCAGGGCGATCAGGACGAAACCGGCGGCGTAGGCCGGCAGATAGGCGACACGCAGGATGGCCGAGCCGCTCTCGGTGGCGTTCTCGCCGACCACCGGCAGCTCCCAGCCGCCGCTGAACAGCAGCAGGGCGAAGACGGCCAGGCCGAACAGCGCGATCCGCGGGAAGGTCAGCCTGACCGGCGCGGCTGGGGCCGCCCCGCGCATGACGCTCACGGCAGGATGGCCTTCAGGAACTTCGGCGGCTGGACCGAGGCCTGGTTGAAGAACACCCCGGCGCAGCGGCCGCCGGCCGAGGCCAGGGCGTCGCGCAGCAGGCCCGGCGGCCGCACGTCGGCCTCCTGGGCGCTGACCACCATCACGGTCTGGTCCATGTGCTGGGCCAGGGTCAGGCCGGCCTGCGAGGTGTCGGCCGAGGGGCTGTCGACGACGATGATCTCGGCGTGGCGGCGCAGGGCGGCCCAGTATTCGACGCCGGGCAGGATATGGACCTTCTGGCGGCCGCGCAGGGCCTCGCGGTTGAAGCGCGTCACCCAGAAGCGCGGGCCGCCGACGCTGTGGGCGGTCAGGTACTTGGCGTCGGGCCACACGCCCCCGCCAGGCTTGGGGGCTGGCGGCTGGACGGTGAAGAAGGCCGAGCCGTCGGGCGAGGCCGGAGCCCCCGCGCCCAGCACGCCGTAGCGCTCGGGGTCGGCGGCGATGGCCTGGTATTGCGGCGAAGTGACCAGGTCCAGGTCGATCAACCAGGTCTTGCGGCCGGCGCGCTTGGCGGCGAAGCGGGCGAATTCGCGGGCGGCGGTCGAGGTCCCCTCCCCGCGCCGGGCGGAAACGAACTGGACGACGTGCGCGCGGCCGGGCGCGGGAGCGCCCAAGGACCCCCACAGCTCCGCCATCTCGACGTTCAAATCCACCATTCGCCGAATCGCCGCGCGTTGAAGTCCATTTACCTTAAGGCCCAAATCCGTTCGCGTGAAAGGCGACGAAAGCGCTCAGGCCTACCACCCGCTCATCCCGGCGAACGCCGGGACCCAGATGGAATGGTTCTGGGCTGACGCCAAGGGCTCCGAGCTTGTCCAATCATCCACGCCGCCATGGGATCTGGTCCCGGCTTTCGCCGGGATGAGCGGAGTTCAGGGTCAATCCGACAAGCCTCAGCGCTTGTAGCTCGCCGTGGCCAGCACCGGCAGGTTCAGGGTGCGGGCGGCCGAGGCCGGGGTCTGCAGGCCGGGCCGCAGCAGCATGCGCACCAGGCCGGCGCAGGCGGCGGTGAAGCCGGCGAACAGGAAGGCCAGGACCAGGATCGGCTTCTTCAGGCTCTTGCCCGTCGAGGGGGCCACGGCGCGCTGGACGATGCGGATGTTGTCGCTGCCCTCGGCCGACATCTGGCGCTGGGCCTGGTCCTGCTGTTCCTTGACCGTGAAGTCGCGGACGTTGGTCGACAGCACGTCGCGGTCGCGTGACAGCTGGTTGAAGGTCGGCTCCAGCGACGACAGCCGCAGCAGGCGCTGGTTCACGTCCTGGACCTGCTGGGTGTAGGCGGTCAGCGACTGCTGCAGGGCGGCAACCTCGGCCGACAGATCGTTGCGGGTGGACTGCAGGGTCTGCCAGATCGGGTTGGGACCGCTGCGGCGGGCGCCGTCGCCGGCGGTGCGGCCCGACGACACGCCCTGCTCCAGCTGGGCGATCTGGGCCTCGATGTCGCGGACCGGCTGGGCGTCGGGACGGTAGCGCGAGAGCAGGCCCTCGCGATCCAGCTTCAGCTGGGCCAGCTTGCCGCTCGCCGACATGTCGCTGTCGCGATAGAGCACGGACTCGGCCGGGGTGCGGGCCAGTTCGCCCTGCACCGAGGCCAGACGGCCCATGCGGTCCTGGAGCTGCGCCTCGGTGGCGTATTTCTGGGACTCGGCCTGGGCCTGCAGCTGGGTCAGCGCGGTCTTCTGGGCGGTGAAGTCGCCGATGTCGTTGCCCGACAGGAAGGCCTGGTAGGCGGTGTCGTTCTCGGCCAGCTTCTGGGCGAACAGGTCGCGCTGGCGCTCCAGGCCGTTGTCGTCGCCGCCGATCAGCAGGCTGCGGCGATAGATCAGGTACTCTTCGAGCAGGGTGTTGAGCACCTTCTCGGCGACCTCGGGATCCTCGTTCTGGTACGACAGCCTGATGATCGAGTTGTCGGGCGCGGTCTCGATCTTCAGGCTGCGCGCCACCGCGTCGCGGCCCTCGGCGATCAGCTTGCGCTTCCCCTCGGGCGAGGCGCTGGCGTACTTGGCGGCGCTGGACGGGAAGATCCGGGCGAAACCGACCTTGCGGATCACCCGCTCGCGCAGCTCGCCGCTGCCGAGGATTTCCGATTCCGACTGGATCACCTGGTCGACGTCCGGCACCGCGCCGCGGGCGGCGTCGCCGGCCCGGGGCTCGTAGACATATTCCTGGCCCAGGCGGACGAACAGGCTGGAACTGGCCGTGTAGGTCTTCTTCATCGTGGTGGCGAAGGCCAGGCCGATCAGGAAGATGGCCAGGAACACGCCCAGCATCAGCCAGCGCTCGCGCCACAGCAGGGTGACGAAGTCGGTCGGCGCATAGCGGGCGCGGGCCGCCCAGTCGCTACGCGACGGCGGGTCGTGCGGCACGCTGGTCCAGGCGCTCGTCGTCGACATGCGAATCCGATGGGTTCAATCTTGGGACTCAGACTGGCCGCCCGCCGCTTAAGGCTTCGTTACCCATTCCTGTTAAGACTTGTCGCATGCACAGGCGCACCCTTCTCACCGCGGCTTTCGCCCTGCCCTTCCTGGCCAGTGGGCTCAGCGCCTGCGGCCATGTCGACGGCGAGCCGATCACGCCCACCGCCCGCACCACGGCCAATTTCGCCGATATCGGCTATGCCGACTGGAGCGACCAGGAGCCGGACTATCGGTTCTATCCGGGCGACGAGGTCGAGGTCAGCGTGCCCTCGGCGGTCGAGCTGAACAAGTCGGTGGTGGTCCAGCCGGACGGCCGCGTCGCTTTGCCGCTGATCGCGCCGGTGATGGCCGCCGACCGCACGATCGCCGAACTGGAGGGGTCGATCACCCAGGCCTATTCCAGCCAGCTGCTGCGGCCCCAGGCCCAGGTGTCGATCAAGTCGACGGCGCCGCTGAAGGTGTTCGTCGGCGGGGAAGTCGGCAATCCGGGGGTCTACGACATGGCCGGCGACGGCGACGCCCTGCGGGCGGTGATCCAGGCCGGCGGCTTCAAGAATTCGTCCAAGCGCAGCGCGGTGGTGATCATTCGCCGGGGCCCCAATGGTCGCGCCATGCTGCGCACGGCCGATCTGCTGTCGGGGATGACCAGCGGCAAGGCGGACCTGGTGCCGCTACGCCGGTTCGATATCGTCTATGTGCCGCGCAGCGGGGTGTCCGAGGCGGGCCTGTTCATGCAGCAGTACTTCCGGGACCTGCTGCCGATCAGCTTCAGCTACGCGATCAACGGCGTCAGCGGAAACTGAGGCGGATCAACGCTCAGGCCGGCCGCTGCGCGCCGTGCTTGATGTGCAGGATTTCGACACGGTCGCCCGTGACCTCATAGACCACAAGGTAGGGCCTCACCACGACCAGCTCGCGAACGCCATCGCCTATCGGCCGACCTCGGTTTGGATGGGTGGCAAGGCTGCGAACCGTCGAGACCAGCCGAGCCGTAAAGCGTTGGGCCGCGAGGGGCGCGAACTGACTGATGTAGCTGTCGATACCGGCGAGATCCCGAACGGCTCTCGGAGACCAGATCACGCGAAGGGGAGACGTGTCGGCCATCCGTTCAGTCTCGCCCAGAGCTAGATCACGGCGCGTAGGGCGTTAGTCGCCAGCCCGGGGAGGAGGCAGCTTGTTCGGCGTTCCCCATGACAACAACCAGGCCTCGACGGCCTCGTTGCTCACGAACTGGCCCGCCGCGATCTCGGCGCGGGCCTCGGCGATCGCTGCGGCGTCGCCGGCTTCATCCAGGTCGTCAAAGATGGCGGGTTCCAGCTTCATGCCGTCAATCTAGCACAACCGCGACCACGATGGCAGGGAGGCCAGATTCAGCCGTGGGCCAGCCATTCGCGCGCCTGGCGCTGGGCTTCGGCGACATCCTCGCTGGCCATCTCCTGCGAGATTTCCTTGCGATAGACCTTGGCCTCGACCGAACCGCGCATGGCGGCCAGGTTGAACAGCATGTGGGCCGAGACATAGTCCAGCGGCGCGCCGCCCTGGCCCGTCGAGTACAGCAGGCCCATGCGGAACAGTTCGTCGCCCGAGGTGTCGACGGTCGGCAGCGGGATGCCGTGGATGGCGGTCGGCGGTTCGATACTCATCAGCATGGCTTCAATTCCCCTTCCCAGCCCGCGCCGCCGTCATGGCCGCACCAAGCTCTCCTGGGGACAGAGAAGTCCTTCTCAGCTGAACATATAGTTAAGAGCGCCGACATCATGAATCGAGCCAGCATCCCGCAATGAATACATGACTCGTTCACTGGTGTTACTGAATGTAAACCGCCGTATACAGCGCGTTAACGGGCGCGCTGGCCAAACAGCACTTTTCGGGCCTCTTCCTGCGCTTTTCCGGGTGTTTGCAAGGCCGGGCGGCGCAGTTCAGCTCCCAGCTTGAAGCCGCGCTCCACGGCCTCGCGGGCCGCCATGCGCTCGAACCACGCCTTCAAGTGCGGAAACTCTTCGAGAATGATGCCCTGGTTTTTCCACGGCACAACCCATCCCCAGCACGCGAAGTCGGCGATGGACAATTGGCCGCAGATGAAATCCTTCCCCGCCAGCTGCTTGTTGAGCACGCCGTAGAGCCGGTGGGTCTCGTTGGTGTAGCGGACGGCGCCGTAGGCGATCTGGCGCTGGTCGCTGACGATCGAGGCCGCGTACTGGCGGAAATGGTGGGTCTGGCCGGCCATCGGGCCCAGGCCGCCCATCTGCCACATCAGCCACTGGTCGATATCGACCCGCTCGCGCTCGCTGGTCCCATAGAACTTGCCGGTCTTGCGGCCCAGGTACTGCAGGATGGCCCCGGACTCGAACACCGAGATCGGCTGGCCGTCGGGGCCGTCGGGATCGACGATGGCCGGCATGCGGTTGTTGGGGCTGATGGCCAGGAAGTCCGGCTTGAACTGGTCGCCCACACCGATGTTCACGGGGATCATCGTATAGGGCAGCCCCATCTCCTCCAGGGCCACCGAGATCTTCCAGCCGTTGGGCGTGGGCCAGTAGTGGAGTTCGATCGGACCGCTCATGCTTGGCTCCCTGATGATGTCCGGTCCAACATGGTCGCGCCCGGCGCCCGCGCCAAGCTCGGCGTCCGGCAATTGCACCGTAGCCTGACGGCGCCGTTCAGATCAGGTTCAGCCGCGTCGGCGGAAACTTGGCGTCAAGTCGAGGGACTTGGCGGTCCCAGGATCGCCAGACAGACAAGGAGACGTCGGATATGAAGCGCATTTTGCTCACCATCGCCGCCGTGGCCGCCGTGGCCGCCGTGGCCGGACCGATGGCCGTCGTCGCGAACGACGCGGCCGCCCAGGATCGCGGCCGTTGGGACCATCGTGACGATCGAGGCGACCGCCATGACCGAGGCGACCGCTGGGGCGACCGAGACGGTCGCCATGACCGCGGCCGCTGGGACGACCGTGACGGACGCCACGACAATGGCCGCCACCGCGGTTGGGACCGGCATGACCGCTGGGACTACGGCCGCCACAATGGCTATTACTACAACAATCGCTGGAGCTACGGCCCGCCGCCGGCCTATTACTATGGCCGCCCGGGTTTCCGCCCCGGCTACAGCTCATGGCGTCGCGGTGGTTACCTGCCACCCTACTATCGTGGCGACAGCTATGTGATCCACGACTACGGCCGCTATCGCCTGCGGTCGCCCCCGCGCGGTTATTACTGGTACCGCACGGGTAACGACTATGTGCTGGCGGCCATCGCCACCGGCCTGATCTTCGACATCATCAACGACTAGATGATGTTCGCCTGAGGCGCGAGGCGGTGTTCCTGAGCTGGTCTTGGGAGCGCCGCCTTCGCCGCATGGTCGCCGTTTATGCGGCGAGATCGCCCGATTGACGGGTTATTGCGACCGCATTCAGGGGCCAGCGTTCCGGTCGTGTCACTTTCCGACGCGACAGCAACAAGACGCTCCCATGATCAATCTCCGCATCTCGGCCGCCGTCCTGGCCTTGGCCGTCGCCGGTTACGCCGGATCGGCCCTGGCCCAGCAAACCGCGCCGGCCAGCGACCCCTCCGCCCAGACCACCCAGGCCGCGCCGGCGGACCCGAGTTCGTCGTCCTCCACCACCGCGACCGACCCGGCGGCCACCTCGGCTCCGGAAGCCAGCAGCGCCGACTCCAGCGGCACGCCGAGTTCGGCCACGACGTCCGATCCCAGCGCCACCGACCCCGCCGCCCCAGCGGCCAAGTCCGAGAAGAAGGCCAAGAAACACCACAAACCGGCCGCCGAAGCCGGGACCTCCTCCGAGACGCCCAAGCCGTAACGGCCGCGTCCCGAACCTGAAAAAGGGCCCGTCGCGCGAGCGGCGGGCCCTTCTTGTATCTGACACCGTGCGTCCTTCGAGGCCCGCTATCGCGGGCGCCTCAGGATGAGGAGCGTTGTTGCTGAATTCCTCATCCTGAGGTGCGAGCCGCAGGCGAGCCTCGAAGGACGCGGGACGCCTTACAGCCCCAACTTCGACTTCAACAACGCGTTCACCGTGGCCGGATTGGCCTTGCCGCCGGTCTCCTTCATCACCTGGCCGACGAACCAGCCGATGGCCTGGGGCTTTTCCTTCACCGCCGCGGCCTTGTCCGGGTTGGCCGCGATCAGGGCGTCGATCGCCGCCTCGATGGCCCCGGTGTCGTTGATCTGCACCAGGCCGCGCGCCTTGACGATCGCCGAGGGACGCCCCTCGCCGGCCCACATGTGCTCGAAGACCTCCTTGGCGATCTTGGAGCTGATGGTGCCGTTCTCGATCAGTTCGACCAGCTGGGCGATGTCCGACGACGGCAGCGGCGAGTCGGCGATCTCGTGGCCGTCGGCCGACAGCCGGGCCAGCAGCTCGTTGGTCACCCAGTTGGCCACCAGCTTGGCGTCGCGGCCTTTCGCGGCGGCCTCGAAATAGTCGGCGCGGTCGCTCTCGATGATCAGCACGCCGGCGTCGTAGGCCGACAGGCCGTACTGGCTCTGCAAACGCTGCTTCTTGGCGTCCGGCAGTTCCGGCAGGGTCTCTTCGATCGCCTTGACCCAGGCCGGGTCAAGGATCAGCGGCAGCAGGTCCGGATCGGGGAAGTAGCGGTAGTCGTGCGCCTCTTCCTTCGAACGCATCGAGCGGGTTTCGAGCTTGCCGGGATCGAACAGGCGGGTCTCCTGGTCGATCTTGCCGCCGTCCTCGAGAATCTCGATCTGGCGACGGGCCTCGTACTCGATGGCCTGCTGGATGTAGCGGTAGGAGTTGACGTTCTTGATCTCGCAGCGCGTGCCCAGGTGCTTGAAGCTGCCGGTCTCGCGGAACTTCTCGTAGTCGCCGGGACGGCAGACCGACACGTTGACGTCGGCGCGCAGGTTGCCCTTCTCCATGTCGCCGTCGCAGGTGCCCAGGTAGACGAGGATCGTACGGATCTTCTTCACATAGGCGGCCGCCTCTTCCGAGGTGCGCATGTGCGGCTTGGAGACGATCTCCATCAGCGCCGTGCCCGCGCGGTTCAGGTCGACATAGGTGGCGTTGGGGTCCTGGTCGTGCAGCGACTTGCCGGCGTCCTGTTCCAGGTGCAGCCGCTCGATGCCGACGTCGAAGGTGGTGCCGTCGTCGCGTTCGACGGTGACGACGCCCTCGCCGACGATCGGCTGGTCGAACTGGCTGATCTGATAGCCCTGCGGCAGGTCGGGATAGAAGTAGTTCTTGCGGTCGAACCGGCTCTTCAGGTTGATCTGGGCCTTCAGGCCCAGGCCGGTCTTGACCGCCTGCTCGACGCAGAAGCCGTTCAGCACCGGCAGCATGCCGGGCATGGCCGCGTCCACCAGGCTGACCTGCTGGTTCGGGCCCGCGCCGAACCCGACGGCGGCGCCGGAAAACAGCTTGGACTTGCTGGCGACCTGGGCATGGATCTCGAGGCCGAGCACGATTTCCCAGGGGCCGGTGCGGCCTTGGATCTGTTTGGAAGAGGCGGTTTCGGTCATGTCTCAATTCCTGGCCGCGCGGACGGCCGACTAGGTCAGATCCCGTCCCTCCCCTTTATGGGGAGGGTGGCCCCGGAGGGGTCGGGTGGGGCTCGCGGCGTCGAGAGAACGGCAAATCACGTCTACCACCGCGCCGACATCCTCATGCACCCTGTGGGTCGAGAAGCGCAAGGTTTGGAAGCCTGAACGAAGCAAAACTTGGTCGCGGCGAGCATGGTGACCGACCTGCTCGGGCTCGGCGTGATGAGGACCATCGACTTCAACCACGAGCCGACGAGCAAGACAGACAAAGTCGGGAAAATAGCCCAACAGAGGCGCTTGTCGCCGGAAGTGGAAGCCCCTCCGCTCTAAGCGCGCGCAGCCTCACCCATAGGCGAACCTCCTGCACCGACATGGTCTTCCGCAAGTCCCTCGCCCGTTTGATGCTCATGGCGTGATCCCCCACCCGTCCGCTTCGCGGCCACCCTCCCCGCAAGGGGGAGGGACAGTGAAAACTCAAGCGTCACTGAAACGAAGATTTTCGCCAATCTAAAAAACGGCCAATTCTTGTCAGCACAGCGGCCATTTCACGCCGAGCGGAACCACCGTACTCGCCTCCCGTTTGACTCCCCGAATGAGAATAACGCTCAGGAGGAAATCATGGCTGTTCTGAACCTCAATTCCAACGAGCCGTTCATCGCCCCCAGTAATTCGGACGACGGCTCGGCATTGTTTCCCGCTTCGCCGGTCTATGCTCGCACGGCGACCCACAAGACTTCGAGAAAGCACAACCTGCCGCTGCTGATTGGCGCGCCCGTCGCCCTGGTCGCGGTCGGCGCCCTGGCCTGGGGCCTGATGGCCCAGCGGGCCGAGACTCCGACTACCGGCGCGGTCCCGCCGGCCCAGGTGGCCGAGGTGACGCCGCTGCCGGAAACCGCCCTGCCGGCCCCCATGCCGCAACCGGTTCCCGCCGCCGCCACGCCGGTCCCGGCGCCCGCGCCCGTCCGGGTCGCCCGCGCCGAGACCACGCCGCGCGCGGCTCCGACCCGCCGCGCCGCCCCGGCGCGCCGCGCGGCCCCGGAAAGCGCGCCCGACGCCAGTTCGGCCTCGTCGAACGCCAGCGCCAGCGTCCCGGCGCCCGTCGCGCCGCCGCCCGCGCCGCCGGTGGTGGTGGCCGCCCCGGTCGCTCCGGCCCCGGCCCCGGCCCCGGCGCCCGCCCCGGTGATCCCGGTCACGCCCACGCCCGAGACGCCGATGTAAGCGTAGCGGTGGCGTAAAAAAGGAAAGGGCGGCTCCTCGCGGGGCCGCCCTTTTTTCACAATCAATCCGCGGGATGAGCGGAGTTCAGTATCACCACCACTTGGTGGCCTTGGCCTTGAAGCCGGCCGCCTTCTCCAGCGCTCCGGCCACCGAGAACACCGTGCCCTCGTCCAGCGGCTTGCCGATGATCTGCAGGCCCAGCGGCAGGCCGTTGGCGTCCAGGCCGGCCGGCAGGCTCAGGCCGGGCAGACCCGCCAGGTTGGTGGTCACCGTGAACACGTCGTTCAGGTACATGGCGATCGGGTCGTTGCTGTTCTCGCCCAGGCCGAAGGCGGCCGAGGGCGCCGTCGGGGTCAGCAGGGCGTCGCACTTTTCCCAGGCCCTGTCGAAGTCCTCGGCGATGCGGCGGCGCACCTTCAGGGCCTTGAGGTAGTAGGCGTCGTAATAGCCGGCCGACAGCACATAGGTGCCGATCAGGATGCGGCGCTTGACCTCGTCGCCGAAGCCGGCGGCGCGGGTGTTCTCATAGACCTCGGTGAGGTTGGCGCCCTCGGCCCGCAGGCCGTAGCGCATGCCGTCGTAGCGGGCCAGGTTCGAGGACGCCTCGGCCGGGGCGACGATGTAATAGGCCGGCAGGGCGTACTTGGTGTGCGGCAGCGACACCTCGACGATCTCGCAGCCGGCCTCCTTCAGCCAGGCGATCCCGTCGGCCCACAGCTTCTCGATCTCGGCCGGCATGTTGTCGACGCGGTATTCCTTGGGAATGCCGATCCGCAGGCCCTTGACGGACTTGCCGACGAAGGCGGCGAAGTCGGGAACCGGCACGTCCAGGCTGGTGGAGTCCTTGGGGTCGTGGCCGCACATCGAGGTCAGCAGCAGGGCCGCGTCCTCGACGGTCTTGGCGATCGGCCCGGCCTGGTCCAGCGAACTGGCGAAGGCCACCACGCCCCAGCGCGAGCAGCGGCCGTAGGTCGGCTTGATGCCGACCGTGCCGGTGAAGGCGGCCGGCTGGCGGATCGAGCCGCCGGTGTCGGTGGCGGTGGCGCCCAGGCACAGGTCGGCGGCCACGGCGGTGGCGCTGCCGCCCGACGAACCGCCCGGGGTCAGGGCCTGGTTGGAGCCGCCCTTGCGCCAGGGATTGATCACCGGGCCATAGGCGCTGGTCTCGTTGGACGAGCCCATGGCGAACTCGTCCAGGTTCAGCTTGCCCAGCATCACCGCCCCGTCGCGCCACAGCTGGCTGGTGACGGTGGATTCGTATTGCGGCACGAACGGCTCGAGGATCTTCGAGGCGGCCGTGGTCCGCACGCCGTGGGTGCAGAACAGGTCCTTGATCCCCAGCGGCGCGCCGTCCAGCGGGCCGGCCGCGCCCAGGGCCCGGCGGGCGTCCGAGGCCGCGGCCATGGCCAGGGCCTGGTCGGGGGTCTCCAGCAGGAAGGCGTTCAGCGGCCGCGCGGCCTCGACGGCCTCGATGTGGGCGCGGGTCAGCTCGACCGAGGTGAAGTCGCCGGCCTCCAGGCCGTCCAGGGCGGCCTTCAGCGTGAGGGAGGTCAGGGCGTTCATTATTCAACCACCTTGGGCACGACGAAGAAGCCGCCGGTCGACTTGGGGGCGTTGAGGGTGATGGCCACGGCGTCGCCGCCCATGGTCACCACGTCCTCGCGCAGCGGGGCGCCGGCCCCGACGACGCTGGTCATCGGCTCGACGCCGTCGGTGTCGACCTCGGCCAGCTGCTCGATCCACGTCATGATGCCGTTGAGCTCCTGGGCCAGGGCCTCGATGCGCTCTTCGGGTTCAGCGATACGCGCGAGCCGCGCGACCTTCCGCACGGTGGCGGCGTCAATGGCCATGGGGGCCTCCTGAAATTCGAGCGTGTGGGTTAGCCGTGCGAGGGGCGCTTTGACAAGCGCTTCCCTTGTTAGGAGAGCGCTTGGGCGTGTTATGAGGGGCAATGCCCGTTCTAGACATCGCCGAATTCGCCGCCGCCATCCCCGACTACCTGCCGGTCGTCGGCCTTGACCCGGGCGAGAAAACCATCGGGGTGGCCGTTTCGGACGTCACCCTGACGGTCGCCAGCCCGCTGGCCCTGATCAAGAAGACCAAGTTCAGCGAGGACGCCGAGGTGCTGTTCCAGCTGATGGGCAGCCGCAAGGCGGCCGGGATCGTCATCGGCCTGCCGATGAACATGGACGGCACCGAGGGCGTGCGCTGCCAGTCCAACCGGGCGCTCGGCCGCAACCTGCTGCGCCTGCAGCCGCACCTGCCGATCACCTTCTGGGACGAGCGCCTGTCGACGGCGGCGGTGACCCGGGTGCTGATCGACGAACACGACGTCAACCGCAAGCGCCGCGCCGAGGTCGTCGACAAGATGGCCGCCGCCTGGATCCTGCAAGGCGCGCTGGAGCGCATGCGGGGCATCGCGGAAGCGGCGGGCAAGGGGTTTTAGGCAAGCCTCCCCCTGTGGTGTCGGCGAAGCCGACGGTGGGGGGAATGATCGGCAGACGGCCGGCCCCTGGATCGACAATCCCAAACTCCCCCCACCGGTCGCTACGCGACCGCCTCCCCCACAGGGGGAGGTTCTTGTGAGCGCCGCCCTTCCACCGACGACCAAAGCCGCCTATGACCACGTTTCATGACGGCCAAAGCCCCCCCAGCCCATCATGACCCCGCTGAAGCGATCGATCCGATCCTCAAGCGCATGTTTTCCTTCCCCCGGCGCCACTTCCTGTCGGCCGCCGACCTGAACGCCCCGCAGGCCACTGACCTGCTGGACCTGGCCGACGCCTTCGTCGCCTTCAACCGCCAGACGTCCAAGTCCCTCGACATCCTCAAGGGCCGGACGCTGATGAACCTGTTCTTCGAGAACAGCACCCGCACCCAGTCGTCGTTCGAGATCGCCGGCAAGCGGCTGGGCGCCGACGTCGTCAATATGAGCCCGCGCACCTCGTCGATCACCAAGGGCGAGACCCTGATCGACACCGCCGTCACCCTCAACGCCATGCGCCCCGACCTGCTGGTGGTGCGCCACGCCTCGTCGGGCGCGGCCAGCCTGCTGAGCCAGAAGGTCAGCGGCAGCGTCATCAACGCCGGCGACGGCCAGCATGAGCATCCGACCCAGGCGGTGCTGGACGCCCTGTCGATCCGCCGCGCCTTCGGCCGAGTCTCGGGCCTGACCGTGGCGATCTGCGGCGACGTGCTGCACAGCCGGGTGGCGCGCTCGAACGTCAGCCTCCTCCACACCCTGGGCGCCAGCGTCCGCCTGGTCGGCCCGCCCACCCTGATGCCGGCCCAGGCCGAGCGCTGGGGCGTCACCGTCCACCACGACATGAAGGCCGGCATCGCCGGGGCCGACGTGGTGATGATGCTGCGCCTGCAGCTGGAGCGCATGCAGGGGGCCTTCGTGCCCTCGACCCGCGAATATTTCCGCTTCTACGGCCTGGACCGCGAGAAACTGGCCAAGGCCGCGCCCAAGGCCAAGGTCATGCACCCCGGCCCGATGAACCGGGGCGTCGAGATCGATTCCGATGTCGCCGACGATCCAGAGATCAGCCTGATCCAGGACCAGGTCGAGATGGGCGTCGCCGCCCGCATGGCCGTCCTGGCCTCGCTGGCGCATCGGCTCGAGGAGCACGGGCAGTGAGAGGCCCTGCGTCCTTCGAGGCTCGGCTGCGCCTCACACCTCAGGATGAGGAATTCAGCCGCAACAAAGTTCCTCATCCTGAGGCGCCTGCACAGCAGGCCTCGAAGGACGCACCGCGCACGATCGAGACCGCCGCATGAACACCCCCCAGCCCCTGGCCCTGATCAACGCCCGCCTGGTCGATCCCGAGAGCGGCTATGACGGCCCCGGCGGGGTGATCGTCTCCGAAGGCGTGATCTCCGACGTCGCCAAGGGTCGCGAGTTCGGCAAGCTGTCCAAGAACGTCCGGGTCGTCGACTGCGGCGGCGCCATGCTGGCCCCCGGGCTGATAGACCTGCGGGTCAAGACCGGCGAGCCCGGGGCCGAGACCAAGGAAACCCTGGCCAGCGCCGCCAAGGCCGCCGCGGCCGGGGGCGTCACCAGCTTCGTCGTCCAGCCCGACACCGACCCGGCGGTCGACGACCCCAGCGTCGTCGACTTCATCCTGCGTCGCTCGCGCGACATCGACGCCGCCCGCATCCTCTGCGCCGGGGCGGCGACCAAGGGCCTGCGCGGCGAGCAGATGGCCGAGATCGGCCTGATGCGCGAGGCCGGCTGCGTCTATGTCACCGACGCCGACCGGCCGATCGTCGACAGCAAGGTGATGCAGCGCATCCTGACCTATGCCCGCGGCTTCGACACCCTGCTGGCCCACCGACCGATGGACCCGTGGCTGGCCAAGGGTGGGGCGGCGACCGGCGGCGAGTTCGCCGGCCGCATGGGCCTGCCCTCGATCTCGCCGATGGCCGAGCGGATCATGCTGGAGCGTGACATCGCCCTGCTGGAAGCCACGGGCGGGAGGCTGCTGGTCGACCAGATCACCAGCGCCGGCGCCCTGGAGACCCTGGCCCGCGCCAAGTCCAAGGGACTGCGGATCCACGCCAGCGTGTCGATCAACCACCTGTCGTTCAACGAACTGGACATCGGCGACTACCGGACCTTCGCCAAGGTCACCCCGCCCCTGCGCGGCGAGGACGACCGCCAGGCGCTGATCGAGGCCCTGGCCGACGGCCTGATCGACATCGTCGTCAGCGCCCACGCCCCGGCCCCGGCCGAGGACAAGCGCCTGCCCTATGACGAGGCCGCGCCCGGCGCCGTGGGTCTGGAGACCCTGCTGCCGGCCCTGCTGAGCCTCTATCACGACGAGCGCGTGCCGCTGATCGACCTGATCCGCGCCGTCACCCTGGCCCCCGCCGCCCTGATCGGCCTGCGGTCGGGCCGCATCGCCCCCGGCGCCCCGGCCGACCTGGTGCTGTGCGACCTCGACGCCCCGGTGATCATCAACGCCGACAAGCTGTTGTCGAAGTCCAAGAACTCGCCGTTCGACGGGCGCCGGCTGCAAGGCCACGTGCTGATGACGATCGTCGACGGGCGGGTGGTGCACCGGGCGGAGGGCTAGTGGAGGCCGTGGCCGCCCGCCCGCCGCGCTTCGAATGGCGCACGGTGTGGCTTTACTTCGCCGTCTATCCCCTAGCCAGCACCGCCGGACTGGCCGTCTTTTTCGTATGGTCCGAGGCAATGAACGACGGGCCCAGTTTGGGCCTGGGATTCAGCCTCTTCATGACCGTGATCACGGGCGTCATGAGCAGTCTCGTCCCGGCGTTCGTCGCGGGTCTTCTCGCCGCTGCGTTTCACCGGCCCGGCGAGCCGCCTTGGCGATCGATGATCATCGGCGTCGGCGCGGGCGTCCTGGCCGCGGAGTTCTTTCCGTTGCTGGCGATGGCCACCATGGGCGCGGAGCGTGTCGATGCGATGATGGACTCGGAGAACGGATCCCGGGGCCTCCTGATATGGTCCCTCTGCGCCGGCGCGTTCGCGGGCCTGTGTTCCGGCCTCGCTCAAGCACGGCGCGTCAAACCCAAGGCGGCCTGACGCCCAGCCCATTCCGCCGAACTTGGGGAAAACGGTGGAGTCCCCGCCCCGAGCGCCGCCATAGAAGCCGAAACAGGCGTTTTCGAACCGGACGGTGACAGGCGCATGCGCCTGTCCCCGTCCTTGCTCCGGCCAGGAGCGCGCAAGTCGCCGAAAAGCCGTCGCCTACGCCGGAAAAAGAGTGCGTGTCCCTCTTTCACCGAGCTTGTCCGGCCCGCCGCGGTCCTCGTTTCGCCCCCCCATGAAAGTGCGATCATAATTTAATCTCCGGGGAGACCTTGCCCCGCGACTATCCAGCTCCCATTATAGTATGATCGTAATTCAAAGTTTCAGGAGCTCGTGATGACAGCTACTTCGCAAGTCGCGCTCGTAACGGGCGCCTCCTCAGGCATCGGCAAGGCCACGGCGATCGCCTTGGCCGCCGCGGGTTTCCAGGTGATCGGAACCGGCCGCAACACCGCGCAACTCACCGCGCCCGCCGGGGTGACCTATCTCGACCTCGACGTGACCAGCGATGAATCCGTCGCCTCGGCGGTCAAGCAGGTGATCGACCGGTTCGGGCGCATCGACCTCCTGGTCAACAACGCCGGCGTTGGCACGACCGGCGCGGCCGAAGAGTTCTCGATCGCCCAGACGCACGACATCTTCGACATCAACGTCTACGGCGTCATGCGGACGACCAAGGCGGTCCTGCCGCACATGCGCGCCCAAGGCCGCGGACGCATCATCAATGTCTCGTCCCTCAGCGGATTCGTCCCCAGCCCGTTCATGGCCCTCTACGTCTCGACCAAGCACGCGGTCGAGGGCTACTCCCAATCGCTGGACCACGAGGTTCGCGACCAAGGCGTCCGGGTCCTGCTCGTCGAGCCCGGCCCGATCAACACGCCGTTCGCGGGCCACAGCGTGGTGGCCGATAGCCCCATGCCGCTCTACGCGGCGGGACGGCGCAATTACGACGAGTTGCTGGAGAAGAACCTCAGCAGCGGCGACGACCCCGCCGTCGTCGCCAAGGTGATCGTCGCGGCGGCCATCGACCGGAACCCGAAACTCCGGCGCACCGCCGGTACGACCGCCCGGACCATCAACGCGGTGCACCGGGTCGCCCCGGCCCGGATCTTCGACCGCGTCATCCGCAAATTCAACCGGATGCCGAGCTGATGGTGCGTTACACGAACGAACACAAGCAGGAGACAAGGCGGCGGATCATCGCGACGGCCGGTCGGCGGCTCAAGCGGGATGGCATCGACGGTTCCGGAGTCGCAACGCTCATGAAGGACGCCGACCTGACCAACGGCGCTTTCTACGCCCACTTCGAATCCAAGGACAGCCTCGTCGCGGAGGCTGTCACCGACCAACTGCACGCACTGCACGCGAGCATCGTCGAGCTGACGGAGCCCGGCCCGGCCGGTCTCGAACAGATCATACGCTGGTACCTGTCGGCCGATCACCGGGACAATCCCGGGGACGGCTGCCCCAACGCCGCCCTGCTCGACGAGATCGGGCGCTGCGCGGACTCGATCAGGCAGGCCTACACCGACGGCGTGCTGGTCGTCATCGACGGCCTCGCCGCCCGCATGGCGCCCGAAGATCCGCTCTCGGCCCGCGTGAAGGCGCTCAGCCTCCTGGGCCTGATGGCCGGGACACTACAGCTCTGCCGCGCCCTGACCGACCGGCAGCTCTCCGATGACCTCCTTGAGCAGGGCCTCCGTAACGCCCTGGCCCTGGTGGACGCCGAGCTCCGACCCTGACTCTCATTTCCGCGACAAGCCCCGGCGCACCCGGCGCGTCGCGCCCCATCGGACAGGAAGACACGATGACCGCGCACCCCTTCAACCCACAACTGCGAGCCGCGCGGTTCCTTCCCCGCACGGTCATCACCGCTCGAACGCTTCCCGCGCTCCGTGTCCTCACCAAGCTCGCGGCGATCGCTCGGCGGCCGGACGCGCAGGTCGTCTCCGTGGACGCCAATGTGTCGGTGCATGTCTTTCGCCCGGCTTCGACCCGTCCTCGGTCTCCGGCGCTGCTGTGGATCCATGGCGGCGGCATGGTGCTCGGCGACGCGGCGCAGGACAGCGGCTTCTGCCGCGGCGTCGCCGACCAGCTCAACATCGTCGTCGTCTCGGTGGAATACAGGCTCGCGCCCGAGCACCCGTTCCCGGCCCCGCTGGAAGACTGCTACACCGCGCTGCAATGGCTGGCCCGCCAACCCGACATCGACCCCGCGCGCATCGCCATCGGCGGGGCCAGCGCCGGCGGCGGTCTGGCCGCCGCCTTGGCGCTGCTGACCAAGGAGCGCGGCGGGATTCGTCCGGTTCTGCAACTGCTGTCCTACCCGATGCTGGATGACCGGACCACGACCCGCACCGACATCGACCCGCGGTCGCTGCGCCTCTGGAGCCCGGCCAGCAACCGCTTCGGCTGGCGCGCCTACCTCGGCCCCGCCGTCGCGGACGGCGACGGGCCGCCGCTGGCCGCGCCGGCCCGCTACGCCGACCTCTCGGGCCTGCCGCCTGCATGGATCGGCGTCGGGACCAACGACCTGTTCCACGACGAGGACGTCGCCTATGCCCGGCGACTGCAGCAGGCCGGCGTCGCCACCACCCTGCACGTCGTGCCCGGCGCCTATCACAACTTCGACTCCATCGAAGCGAAGGCCGCCATCTCCCGGGCCTTCACCAAGGCCCAGACGACGGCGCTGGACGAGGCGCTCAACGGCGGCTGAAACGAGGGTCCCTCTTCCAGCCTCACCAGTAGACCTTGGCCGACAGCGAGCCGTTGACGCCCTCGCCGATGTTGCTGAGGCCCCAGTATTTCTTGTTGAAGACGTTGTTGACGTTGCCGGTGAAGGCCACGCGCTGGGCGCCGATCCGGGTCTCGTAGCGGAAGCCGAGGTTCACCAGGGTTCGGCTGGGAATGTACAGGGCGTTGGCGTCGTTGGTCGGCGCCCTGCCGTAGTAGCGGGCGTCGCCGTGCAGGCTCAGGCCCTCCACGGCCGCGACCGCGTATTCGGCGTTGGCCGTGACCTGCCAGCGCGCGGCCTCGGCCGGAATGTTGCCGCGAAGGCTCTCATTGCCCGCCGAGACATCGGTGATCGTCGGGTCCAGGTGGAGCGCGCCCAGGCCCAGCCGCAGATCCTCGGTCACGCGGTAGTCGCCGCTGACCTCAACGCCCTTGTAGAGCGTCAGGCCGTCCTGACTCAGGTAGCGCAGGCCGTCGACCAGGCTGTCGATCTGGTTGGCGCGCTCGACCCGGAAGGCCGCGGCCGTCAGGCCCAGGGAGCCGTGGTCGTACTTGAGGCCGACCTCCCGCTGCTTGCTGACGGTGGCGCCCAGCACTTCACCGGCGTTGGCGTACTGGCCGCCCACCCGCGTGCCGCCTTCCATGGATTCGACATAGCTGCCGTAGATCGAGACATAGGCGGCGGGCTTGTAGATCAGGGCGACGGTCGGGCTGGTCGCCGAGGTCTTGTAGCCGGAATCGACCGCCGGATCGCCGTCGAGGTCCCGCAGCGCGTACTGCGTGCGCCGCAGGCCCAGCACCGCCTGCCAGTGCTCCCCGAAATGCAGGGTGTCGCTGACGAACACCGCCTTCTGGCGCTCTTCAGACGGCAAGCCATCGGTGCTGAAATCGATGTCCGTGTTGGCCGTGAAGGTCTGCGGCCGATAGATGTTGCCGTTGAAATCGTTGGACCAGTAATAGCCGGCCCCGAAGTCGGCGGTGGAGATCATGTAGGACGCGCCCGCGACGATCTCGTGCCGGATCGGGCCGCTTCGCAGGTCGCCCTTCAGCATAGCCTGGGCGAAGTGGTTCTGGTCCAGCTCCGCGAAGGTGTAGACGTTGCCGTCATAGTCGCCCGCCGCGTTGAGCAGGTTGGCGAACATCTTGTTCGAGCGGTGCTTCTTGCGCGTGTAGCCGTAGGTGAAGTCGGCGCTCCAGGCGTCCGACAGCGTCCAGTCCAGCCCGGTGGCGAAGGCGACGGTGTCGGACTTGTAGAACGAATTGGCGACCCTGAAATTCTTGTAGTCATAGGTCGGGCGAGGCAGCGCGCTGTCGCGGTAGGCGCTCCAATAGATCTGGAGCGGCTCCTCCCGCAGGTTGCTGCGTTCGGCGGTGAGGGTCGAATACCAGTTGAGATTCGGACTGATCTCATAGTCCAGCGCCAGCGATCCGGTCAGGCGATCGACGCCGGCGCCGTTGTAGGCCGTGCCGTTCTCGCCGGCCAGGTTGAGCCGATAGCCCAGCTTGCCGTCCTGGCCGACGGGACCGCCGGCGTCCAGGTGGGCGAACAGGACGCTGTCGTTGCGGTAGCCGACCTCGGTGGTCAGCAGGGGCTCGGCGGTCGGCCGCTTGGTCCTATAGGCGATGACGCCGCCCGGGGCGCCGAACCCGTACATGAAGCCCGACAGGCCCTTCAGCGCCTGCACGCTCTCGATCGACTCCAGCGGGAAGTCGCCGCCCCAGTACAGCAGCAGCGGCACGTCATCGATGTAGTAGTTGCGCACGCCCAGGCCCCGGATCCGCGTCCCCCACCAGTTGGTGGTCCCGGCGGCGGCGAACGAGAAGACCGCGGGATCCTGCACGAAGATCTGGGCGATGGTCGTCGCCTGGCGCTTCTCGATGTCCTCGCTGGTCACCACGGTGATGGAGTAGGGCGTATCGAGGAGCTTGCGGCCGCCCAACGCGCCGTTCTCGGCCGGCGCGTCCAGCCTCGCCTTGGTCCCGGTGACTGTCACCGCGCTGACGGAGGCGGTGTTCTCATCGGTCTCCGCCCCGACCAAGCCGGAAGAGATCGTTTCCGCGGCGGCGGGCGCCCACGCGCACCAGCCCGAACCCATCACGCCAAGAGCGCCAGCGCACAATGCGTTTCGAAGAGTCATCGTCTACCCACCCATGGTTTCAGCCTAGGGCGGCTCAGCTACCTTTATTGCGAATGATTGTCATTACTAATTGCGCGTCATTCGCCCCTAAGGTCGAAGGCCCGACACCGGACGCCGCGCAGGCCGGAATGGGGGACGCGAGCCGACCTCGCCCCACCCTGCGAGCGCCTGCCTGAGGAGGGGCCCGGTTCGGGAGCCAGGGAAAACGGTGGAGTCCCTACCGACGGCTCCGCTATAAAAGCCGAAACCGGCGTTTTCGCCCTTGCCACTGCCTAGCTACGCCCGGCACCCTCACCACATCCATAGGTCGTATTTACGTGCAAGATCTCGCCCAAGCCGCTTACCTCACCCTCGCGATCGCCATCGTCGGTGGCTACCTGCTGGGCTCGATCCCGTTCGGGCTGATCGCCACGCGGCTGGGCGGGGCGGGCGACATCCGGCAGATCGGTTCGGGCAATATCGGCGCGACCAACGTGCTGCGCTCGGGCCGCAAGGACCTGGCGGCCATCACCCTGCTGGGCGACGCCGGCAAGGGCGTGGTGGCCGTGCTGCTGGCCCGCTGGCTGACCCACGACAACGCCGCGATCGTCGCCCTGGCCGGCGGCGCGGCCTTCACCGGCCACCTGTTCCCGGTCTGGCTGAAGTTCAAGGGCGGCAAGGGCGTGGCCACCTTCTACGGCGTGCTGCTGGCCGCCTGCTGGCCGGTGGGCGTGCTGGCGGCGGTAACCTGGATCGCCGTGGCCGTCCTGTTCCGCATCAGTTCCCTGGCCGCCCTGGTCGCCGCCGCCTTCGCCGCGCCCTTCGCCCTGGCCACCGACCAGCCCTATCCGATGCTGGCCCTCAGCCTGTTCATGACCGTGCTGATCTTCATCCGCCACAAGGACAACATCAGCCGACTGCTGAAGGGCGACGAGCCCCGGATCGGCCAGAAGAAGACGGCGGAAGCGCCGCCTCCCCCAAACACCGTCGAGGGCGCGTGAGCCCGCGCCGCCTCTCGGACCAAGAGCGCCTGGCCTGGCTTCGGCTGGCGCGCACCGAGACGGTCGGCCCCGTCGCCTTCGACCATTTGCTGACCCGCTTCGGCTCGGCCGAGCGGGCCCTCGCCGCCCTGCCCGACCTGGCTCGCCGGGCCGGCCGCGCCACGCCCCTGCGCCCGCCGCCGCAGGACGAGATCCTTCGCGAACTGGAAACCGGCGCCAGGCTGGGCGCGCGGCTGATCTGCGCCGGCGAGCCGGACTTCCCCTCCCGCCTGGCCGCCCTCGACCCGCCGCCGCCGGTGCTGTGGGCCCTGGGCCACGCCGAACTGCTGCCCCAGCCCAGCCTGGCCATCGTCGGGGCCCGCATCGCCTCGGCCGGCGGCCAGCGCTTCGCTCGCCAACTGGCCGCCGAACTGGGCCAGCACGGCTATGTCGTGGTCTCCGGCCTGGCGCGCGGCGTCGACGGCGCGGCCCATGAGGGCGCCCTGTCGACCGGCACCGTGGCGGTGCTGGGCGGCGGAGTCAGCGACATCTACCCGCCCGAGCACGCCGGCCTGCACGCCCGCATCGCGGCCGAGGGCGGCTGCATCGTCAGCGAAAGCGCCTGCGACCGCCGGGCCATCGCCAAGGACTTCCCGCGCCGCAACCGCATCATCTCGGGCCTGTCGCTGGGGGTCATCGTCGTCGAGGCCGAGCTGAAGTCCGGCTCGCTGATCACCGCCCGCCTGGCCGCCGAGCAGGGCCGCGACGTCTTCGCCGTGCCCGGCTCGCCGCTCGACCCCCGCGCCAAGGGCCCCAACGACCTGATCCGCCAGGGCGCGATCCTCTGCGAGAGCGTCGAGGACGTGCTGCGCTCGCTGTCGGGCCAGGCCTCCTTGCGCGAACGCGAGCGCCCCTATGCGGCGCAGGACGACGGCGCCGACCTCGACCACGACGCCCTGCGCGAGGCGGTGGCCGCCCTGCTCTCCCCCACCCCCGTGTCCCGCGACGAACTGGTCCGCGCCACCCGCGCCCCGACCTCGGCGGTGATGGCGGCGCTGGTGGAGCTGGCCTTGGCCGAGCGGGCGGAGCTGCTGCCGGGCGGGATGGTGGCGGGCACTTGAAAACCTATCGTGATGGGTTATTCTGACGGTGGTCACCGTCCATCGCGCGTCCGGAATGCGCGTCGTCATCTACGTGGATGACCACGAGCCCGCGCATGTCCATGTGATCGGTGACGGTGAGACGAAAATCGAACTCTCGGGACCTGGCGATGCACCGAGGCTCGTTTGGAACAAGGGCATGAAACGTGCGGACGTTCGTCGAGCGCTGGCAATCGTGAGAGAACAGCGTGACGACCTGCTCGCATGGTGGAGCGAGATCCATGGCTGAGCTGACTGACGCGGAAATCGACGCCGCCACCGCGCTTGGCGAGCAACTTGCCCTGATTGAGCCGAGAGCCGCCTCCGCTCGATACGATCAAGCGACAGGTCGTATTGTCGTGGAGCTCACCAGCGGATCGGCCTTTGCCTTCCCAGCGCGCCTGGGCCAGGGTCTCGAGACCGCCACCGACGAACAGCTGGCCCAAGTGGAAGTCCTGGGCGCCGGCTACGGCCTCCACTGGGAAGCGTTGGACGTTGACCTGTCGATCCCGGGCTTGGCCGCCGGCATCTTCGGCACGAAGGCGCACATGGCTCGGATCGCCGGGCGAAGCTCGTCTCCCGCCAAGGCCGCCGCCGCGCGGGCGAACGGCGCCAAGGGCGGTCGCCCGCGCAAGGCAGGAGCCGCCTGACCGAACCCGCGGACAGGTTCTCGTGCCCAGAATTCCGTCAACCTTGACGGGAACCTAGATCGTCGACAGTGTTCGACTGATCTTCGGGCGGGACACTTCAATGAAACTCATCGGCCTTCTCGCGACCGCTACGCTAATCGCCCTCGCCGGCCCAGTTTCAACCCAAGCGGCGGAAGCCGCCCCCAACCAAGGTCTTGGTCCTGCATTCTACGCGACCACCAGTCAGATGGTCGCGGTCGAACCCGGCCGCCACCTCAATCTCGTCTGCCTGGGCCAGGGCGCCCCGACGGTGATCCTGGAATCCGGCATGGGCGACGACAGCCTGGCCTGGCGCAAGGTGCAGGCGCGTATCGCGACCTTCACGAGAACCTGCGCCTATGACCGCGCCGGCTACGGCCTCAGCGACGCGGCGCGACGGGCGTCGGACGCCGACAACACCGTGGCCGACCTGGCGCTGCTGCTCGACAAGGCGCCGATCGACGGCCCCGTCGTGCTGGTCGGCCATTCGCTGGGCGGGCTCTACGCCACCTATTTCACCAACCTGCATCCCGACCGCGTGGCGGGCCTGGTGCTGATGGATCCGGCCCAGCCGGGCGATGGCCGCGCCTATGGTTCGCTGTGGGACCGGGGCAGGACGGCCTTCGCGAAATCGCTCGCCGACAGCGAGCTCTGCCTGAAGGCCGCGCGGGAAGCCGATCTGACACCGGCCCACAATCCCGCCGACTGCCTGGAAGATCCGCCGGGCAAGGAGCCCGCCTTTCACGAAGAGATCAATCGGCGCTGGGGCAAGGCGAACTACATCGCGGCCAATATCTCGGAAATCCGCAGCATGTTGGCCGACGCCGATGGAGACAGCGTCGATTCCCGTCAGGCCGGGTCCAAGCAACGTGACTTCGGCGCCCTGCCCTTGATCGTGCTGGTGTCCTTTCCCGCGCCCCCTCCCGGCGAGCCCGAGGACTGGAAGAAAGGCACGGCGATCAAGCACGACCTGAACCGCAAGCTGGCGGCGCGTTCGACCACGGGTGAGTTCCGATTGGTCCCGGATTCCAGGCACTATATCCAGGACGACGCCCCCCAGGTCGTGGTCTACGCCGTCCGGTCGGTGGTCGATGCGGCCCGAAAATCTCCGCCAGCCCGATAGGCGCTCCGCAGCGATCCGGCGCCAAATAATCCTCTCTCTTATAGAGAGAGCCACGATCCAAATGCGGCGATCGCCACAGCCGCCGTTGACAGACCCCTGGCGCCGCCCCCACTTTCCGGCGCTTCGTCCAAGGTTCGCCCCCAAGGTGCGCTGGGGACAAGACCCCTTCTCCCCAGGTCCAGAGTCCTAATGATCGTCGTCGTCGTCGAGAGCCCGGCCAAGGCCAAGACCATCAACAAGTACCTGGGTTCCGGCTACACGGTTCTCGCCTCGTACGGCCACATCCGCGACCTGCCGTCCAAGGACGGCTCGGTGGAGCCCGACAACGACTTCGCGATGCACTGGGAGGCCGACGCCAAGGGCGCCAAGCGGATCGGCGACATCGTCGACGCCATGAAGGGCGCCGACGGCGTGATCCTGGCCACCGACCCCGACCGCGAAGGGGAAGCGATCAGCTGGCACGTGCTGGAAGTGCTGCAGAAGAAGAAGGCGATCAAGGACAAGTCCGTCCAGCGCGTCACCTTCAACGCCATCACCAAGACCTCGGTGCTGGAGGCCATGGCCCATCCGCGCGACATCGACATGGAGCTGGTCGAGGCCTATCTGGCCCGCCGCGCCCTGGACTACCTGGTCGGCTTCACCCTCTCGCCGGTGCTGTGGCGCAAGCTGCCCGGTTCGCGCTCGGCCGGCCGGGTGCAGTCGGTCTGCCTGCGGCTGATCGTCGACCGCGAGCTGGAGATCGAGCGCTTCAAGACCCAGGAATACTGGAGCGTCGAGGCCGACGTCACGGCCGGGGCCGAGCCGTTCGTCGCCCGGCTGGTCAAGCACGAGAACAAGAAGCTCACCAAGTTCGACCTCAACAACGAGGGCTCGGCCCTGGCCGCCAAGGCCGCGGTGGAGAAGGCGACCTTCAAGGTCGCCGCCGTCGAGAAGAAGCCGGGCAAGCGCTCGCCCGCCCCGCCCTTCACCACCTCGACCCTGCAGCAGGAAGCCTCGCGCAAGCTGGGCTTCTCGGCCCAGCGCACCATGCAGGCGGCCCAGAAGCTGTATGAAGGCATCGACATCGGCGGCGAGACCGTCGGCCTGATCACCTATATGCGGACCGACGGCGTGTCGGTGGAACCCGAGGGCATCGCCGAGGCGCGCAGCGTGATCGGCAACGTCTACGGCGCGCCCTACGTCCCCGAGACCCCGCGCTACTACAAGGCCAAGGCCAAGAACGCCCAGGAGGCTCACGAAGCCATCCGCCCGACCAGCCTGAACCGCAACCCGGCCTCGCTGCGGCTGGAGCCGGACCTGGCCCGCCTCTACGAACTGATCTGGAAGCGGATGATCGCCTCGCAGATGGAGAGCGCCCGCATCGAGCGCACCACCGTCGACCTGGAGAGCGCCGACGGCCAGACGGGGATGCGCGCCACCGGCCAGGTGGTGCTGTTCCCCGGCTACCTGGCCGTCTACGAGGAAGGCCGCGACGACGAGGGCGACGAAGATTCCGCCCGCCTGCCGATGATCGAGGAAGGCGCGACCGCCAAGGTGCTGGACGCCCGCGCCGACCAGCACTTCACCGAGCCGCCCCCGCGCTATTCGGAAGCCAGCCTGGTCAAGAAGATGGAAGAGCTGGGCATCGGCCGCCCCTCGACCTACGCCTCGGTGCTGACCGTGTTGCGCGACCGCGAATATGTCCGCATGGACAAGCAGCGCTTCATTCCCGAGGACAAGGGCCGCCTGGTCACCGCGTTCCTGGAGCAGTTCTTCCGCCGCTACGTGGAGTACGACTTCACCGCCGCGCTGGAGGAAAAGCTCGACCTGGTGTCAGACGGCAAGCTGGACTGGAAGGAATTCCTGCGGGACTTCTGGAAGGACTTCCACGCCGCCGTCGGCGAGATCGCCGAACTGCGCACCACCAACGTCCTGGACGCCCTCAACGAGTCGCTGGGCCCGCACATCTTTCCCGACAAGGGCGACGGGTCGGACCCGCGCCTGTGCCCGACCTGCGGCACAGGGATGCTGTCGCTGAAGGTGGGCAAGTTCGGGGCCTTCATCGGCTGTTCGAACTATCCCGAATGCCGGTTCACCCGCCAGCTGGCGACGTCCGAGGGCGACGGCGAGGCCGAAGCCGCCGACAAGGAGCTGGGGATCAACCCGGCGACCGGCCGCGCGGTGTGGCTGAAGAACGGCCGCTTCGGACCCTATGTCGAGGAACCAGCGGCGACCGACAGCGGCGACAAGCCCAAGCGCTCCAGCCTGCCCAAGGGCTGGACGCCGGCCGGGCTGGACCTGGAAAAGGCCCTGCGCCTGCTGTCCCTGCCCCGCGAGGTCGGCAAGCATCCGGACGACGGCAAGACCATCACCGCCGGCCTGGGCCGCTTCGGGCCGTTCGTGCTGCACGACGGCACCTACGCCAACCTGGAAAACCCCGAGGAGGTGTTCGACATCGGCCTGAACCGCGCCGTGGTGCTGCTGGCCGACAAGCGGGCCGGCGGCGGGCGTCCGCAGCGCGGCCAGGCTGCGGCGCTGGCCGAGCTGGGCAATCACCCGGAAGACGGCAAGCCGGTGCGCGTGCTGTCGGGGCGCTTCGGGCCCTACATCAAGCACGGCGACACCAACGCCAACGTCCCCAAGGGCGCCGATCCGGCCGCCCTGACCATGGACGAGGCCGTGGTGCTGCTGGCCGACCGCGTCGCCAAGGGCGGCGGCAAGAAGCCGGCGAAGAAGGCGGCGACCAAGAAGGCTCCAGCCAAGGCGAAGGCCGTCGCGGCGGATGGCGCGGCTCCTGCGAAGAAGACTGCGGCGAAGAAGCCGGCGGCCAAGAAACCGGCGGCGAAAAAGCCCGCCGCCAAGAAAGCCAAAGCCGAGGCGTGACGCGCCTCGGTCTCTTGGTCAGTGAAAGATTGGGGGTTAGGCTAGGCTCATGACGTCGCTCGAACGCCCCCTCCCTCTGCCTGTCGTGGTCGTGATCCTGTCGGCGATCGCGGTCGGCGGCTTCGCGTTCGGGCTCAAGGGCGCGATGGACAAGGGCGACAAGAGCCAGGCCGTCTCCACCGCGCCCCTGGCCGAGGTGTCGGGCGTGCCGGTGCGCGAGGCCCAGCCCGTGGTGGCGATCGCCCCGCCGCCGCCGCCCGTGGAAGCGCCCAAGCCCAAGCCGGTCGAGGTGGTCGAGGCGCCCGACGAGGCCGCCCCGGTGATCGAGACGGCGCCGTCGCCTCCCCCGATCGCCGAGAAGAAGCCGGAGCCGCCGCCACAGTCCATCCCGCAGCGGATCGAGGATCTGTACTGAGGTCGAAGGGCGATAAGTTTCCCAATTCAAAGACTTGTCATCCCGGAAACGGCGAAGCCGTTATCCGGGACCGCCGGAAGCGCGGCGCTCAGGCGTCGGTCCCGGATCTTCGCTACGCTCGTCCGGGATGACAGGGATTTTAGGGCAGACCGTGCGCGCGAGCAGGCCCCGATCCCATTTCCCTTTCCCATCGCCCCCCGTCCCGCGTTAGACGAAGGACATGGCCAAACCGCGCTCGCCCAAATCATCCAAGTTCCCCGCCGCTTCCAAGGCGGTGAAGCCCCCCGCGGGTCTGCCCGACCGTGACACCCTGATCGCCTTCCTGCGCGACGCCGGCGAGGCGGCTAAGGCCGACATCGCCCGCCATTTCGGCCTCAAGGGCGCGGACCGCCGGGCCCTGCGCGAGATGCTGCGCGAACTTGAGGCCCAAGGCGCCCTGGGCAAACGCGGTCGTCGTGGCTTCGCCGAAGCCGGCGCCCTGCCCCCCGTCGGCGTGGCCGACGTGGTCGAAACCGACGCCGACGGCGACCTGTTCGTTCGCCTGACCAAGGGCGGCGAGGACCTGCCGCTGATCCGCCTGGCCCCCGGCAAGGGCGACGCCAACGCCGGCGGCGCGCCGGGCATGGGGGACCGCCTGCTGGTCCGTTTCGAGCAGCTGGAGAACGGCGACACCGAGGCCCGGCTGATCAAGCGCCTGGGCCAGAGCGCCCACAAGGTGCTGGGTGTCATCCGCAAGCACCGCCGCGAGACCCGCGTCGAGCCCGTCGACCGCAAGTCCAAGGAAAGCCTGCTGCTCAACGAGCAGGAGGCCAAGGACCTCAAGGACGGCGACCTGGTGCTGGCCCAGGTCGGCACGGCCTCGGGCCGCTACGGTCCCAAGTTCGGCAAGGTGCTGGAAGTGGTCGGCCGCGAAGACCACCCGCGCGCCGCCTCGCTGATCGCCATCTACAGCCACGGCATCCCCACCGGCTTCAGCGAAGAGGCCGAGGCCGAGGCCGCCGCCGCCAAGCCGCCGACGCTGGAAGGCCGCGACGACCTGCGCGACCTGCCGTTCGTGACCATTGATCCCGTGGACGCCCGCGACCACGACGACGCCGTCTACGCCCATCCCGACCCGGACGCCGGCAATGTGGGCGGCTGGATCGTCTGGGTGGCCATCGCCGACGTCGCCGCCTATGTGCGCCCCGGCACGACGCTGGACCGCGAAGCCCGCGAGAAGGGCAACAGCGTCTATTTCCCCGACCGGGTGGAGCCGATGCTGCCCGAAGTGCTGTCCAACGGCCTGTGCTCGCTGCGTGAAGGCGAGAACCGGGCGACCCTGGCCGTGCGGATGGTGTTCGACAACGCCGGCCGAAAGAAGAGCCACAGGTTCGTGCGCGGGCTGATGCGCAGCGCCGCCAAGCTGTCCTACGAGCAGGCCCAGGCCGCCATCGACGGCGTCGCCCCGCCGGAAGGCCAGGACGCCGACAAGGCCGGCCCGCTGCTGGACCCGATCCTGAAGCCCCTGTGGGCCGCCTTCCGCCTGATGGGCAAGGGCCGCGACATCCGCTCGCCCCTGGCCATCGAGAGCGACGAGCGCAAGATCATCATTACCCAGGACGGCGAGATCGCCTCGATCACCCGCCGCCCCAGCCTCGAGGCCCACAAGCTGATCGAGGAGATGATGATCCAGGCCAACGTCTCGGCCGCCGAGAGCCTGGAAGCCAAGCGCACGCCGCTGATCTACCGGGTTCACGACACGCCGAGCCAGGAAAAGGTCATGAGCCTGGTCGAGTTCCTGCAGACCCTGGAAGTGAAGTGGTCGAAGGGCGAGGCCCCGACCACCGCGCGCTTCAACAAGCTGCTGGACGACACCCGCGAGAGCCCGCACCAGGCGATCATCAACGAGGTGGTCCTGCGCACCCAGATGCAGGCCCACTATTCCAGCGACAACCTCGGGCACTTCGGCCTGAACCTGGCGCGCTACGCCCACTTCACCAGCCCGATCCGCCGCTATGCCGACCTGATCGTCCATAGGGCGCTGATCCGGGCCCTGAAACTGGGCGACGACGGCCTGACCGACCAGGACATCTCGCAGATCAAGGACACCGCCGAGGTCATCACCCACGCCGAGCGCCGGGCCATGGCCGCCGAGCGCGACGCCACCGACCGCTACATCGCCGCCTTCCTGGCCGACCGGGTGGGCGCGACCTTCACCGGCCGGATCACCGGCGTCACCCGCTTTGGCCTGTTCGTGAAGCTGGACGAGACGGGGGCCGACGGCCTGGTGCCGGTCTCGACCCTGGGCGAGGAATATTTCGTCCACGACGACCGCATGCACGCCCTGGTCGGCGAACGCACCGGCAAGCGCTGGCCGCTGGGCCTGGCGGTGGATATCCGCCTGCGCGAGGCCACGCCCGTGACCGGCGGCCTGCTGTTCGAGATGCTGAGCGAGCCGCTGCCGGCCGACCCGAAGGCGCCCCGGCCGAGGCTGGGGGCGCGGTCGAAGGCGGCGGTCAAGCCGCGCGGCGGGCTGCCCAAGGGCGTGCGGCGCGGGAAGCGGCGGTAGTTGTAGAACCCTCTCCCAGCGGGAGAGGGAGGGGCCCGGCCGCGAAGCGGTTGGGAGGGTGAGGGGTTACAGCCTCACCGATTTCACGCGAGCGCCCTGCCGGCACGCCGTCGGACTCAGAACCCCCTCACCCTCCCAAGCTTGGCTTGGGCCCCTCCCTCTCCCCATGGGAGAGGGTCCTCAGGGAAGGACCGCCCGGGCCGCCGCTTCCAGGCGGTCGGCCATCATCCGCTGATCGGCGATCGACGGGTGCCAGTCGCAGGCGCCCAGGTCCATGCCGGTGATCCGCACCGGGGTCGCCAGGCTAGGCGCTTCGGCGTCGACCGTCCGCGCCACGTCCTCGACGTCGGCCGCGAAGCTGTCGCCGGCGATCAGCAGGAAGCGCGCCTGTGGCTGGCGGCGGGCCAGGTCGCGAATGAAGGCGGCATAGGTCTGGCGATAGGCGGCGTGCAGAGCGGCGTCATCGGTCCAGGCCTCGCCCGGCTGGAGGGGCGTCGAGAAATCGTTCGTGCCCAGGCCGATGACGATCAGGTCCGGCCGCCAGGGCTCGGCCGGATCGACGCTCGGCGAGGCCTCGCCGGGGATCATGCGCGAATAGAGCGCCGGCAAGGACTGGCCCGGCGACGAGCCGCCATAGTTGCGCACCACGCCCCGCCCGGAAAAGGCGACGATCCGATAGTCCGCGTCGAGGCGGCGCGCCAGGGTCGGGCCGAAGGCCAGGCTGGTGTCGGTCAGGTCGTGGATCTCGGCCTGCGTGCAGTCGCGCTTCGTCGAGCGAACGCCATAACCCACGGTATGGGAATCGCCGATGAACTCGATCCTCCGGGCGCGGGCGGGCGGCGGCAGGGCCCGGCCCCCGGATCCCACGAAGAACCCGAGGAACCGCGCCGAGCCGGTCTGGCTCTCGGTCAGCTTGTCCAGGCGCACGACGTGTTCGCCCGGCCCCAGGCCGCCCAGCGTCAGGCGGGCCGAACCGGTGCTCAGCTCGGCGCGAACCCGCCCATCGACGCTGACCGCCAGGTGCTCGGCGCCCGCATCGACCGCCACCTCGACCGAAGGCCCGGTGAAGCGACCTTCGAAATAGACGCCCGGCCAGCCGAACGCCGCCGCGCCGCCGGGCTGGGCCACCGCCCGACCGCCGATATTGGGCGTCAGGGCGGTCTCCGCCGCCGACGCCGGATGGGAAAGGGCCAGGACCGCGACCGCGGCGAAACTCAAGAACCGCAAGAAAATCTCCTTCGACGCACGCCTACTTCTTCGCAAGATAGTCCAGCGCCATCATCACCTCGGCCTTAACCCCCGTCTCGAACACCGCCTCGTCGACGTCGAAATACGGCGAGTGGTTGGCCGGGGCGGTCGCCGCCGGCACGTTGGCCGGCCGGCCGCCCAACTGCACGAACACCGCCGGGATCTTCTCGCCGTAGCGCGAGAAGTCCTCGGCACCGGTGACCAGCGCCGCCTGGTCGTCGACCTTGCCCGGCGAGGCCTTCTCCAGGCTGGCCTTGACCCATCCCGACAGCGCCGGGTCGTTATAGGTGACCGGATAGGGCTGGGTGAACACCGCCTGGGCCTTGGCCCCGTAGCGGTCGCCGATCGCCGCCACCGTCTTCTGCACCCTGTCGATCACGTCCGCGCGCCGGGCCGGATTGAAGGTCCGCAGGGTGCCGGTCATCACCAGGTCCTCGGGGATGATGTTGTTGCGCACCCCCATGTTGATGGTCGCCACGGTCAGCACCGTCGGCGAGGCGCCGACGTCGATCTGGCGGGCGGCGATCTGGTTGAAGGCCTGGACGATGTCGGCCGAGACGCTGGCCATGTCGACCCCGGCCCACGGCCGCGCCCCGTGGGTCTGCTTGCCCTTGACGGTGATCGTCATGCGCTCGGAGCCCGCATAGAAGCCGCCGGCCCGGTAGTTCAGGGCATTGGCGTCGCCGGGGCCGATGTGCAGGCCGAAGATGGCGTCGACCTTGGGGTGGTCCAGAACGCCGTCGCGGATCATCAGCAGCGCCCCGCCCTCCTCGCCGGCCTGCGAGCCCTCCTCGGCCGGCTGGAAGATCACCACCACCGTCCCGGGGATCTCCGCCTTCATGCCGGCCAGCACGGTCGCCGCGCCCAGCAGCATGGCCACGTGGGTGTCGTGACCGCAGGCGTGCATCACCGGCAGGGTCCGGCCCTCCCATGGGGCGGTGACCTTGGAGGCGAACGGCAGGCCGGTCTTCTCCTCGACCGGCAGGGCGTCCATGTCGGCGCGCAGGGCCACCACCTTGCCTGGCTTGCCGCCCTTCAGCACCCCGACCACGCCGGTGCGGCCGACGCCCTCGCGGACCTCGAAGCCCAGCGCCCTCAGCTCCTTGGCCACCAGGGCGGCGGTGCGGACCTCCTGGTTGCCCAGCTCCGGATGCTCGTGGATGTCGCGCCGCCAGGCCACGACCTTGGGCTGGACGGCCTTGGCGGCCGCGGCGACCTGGGCGGTGGAGGGCGCGGCGAACGCGGGCGCGCCCAGCAATGCGGCGGCCAGAGCCAGCCCGGAAACCCTTGCGAACATGCCGTCCCTCGATTCCTGAAATCCCCGCGCGAGCTTGGGCGGCGGAGCATGGGGCGGTCAAGCGCGGGAGATGCTGCTGGCGACCTGCCCATGGGCATGTCCCCCAAACGGGGGCCCTGCCCCTACGGACGGCTGGCGCCCGTCCGCTTCCGGACTAAGCTCCCCCGCATGGACGAACCAGCCGAAGCCCAATTCGACACCCGCAACGACGGCGACGTCCGCGACCCCAACGCCGGCGTGCTGAAGCCGCGCCATGCCGCCACCCTGATCATCGTCCGCGACGACGGCCCGAGGCCCCGGCTGCTGATGGGCCGGCGCAATCGCGGCCTGGCCTTCATGGCCGACAAGTGGGTGTTCCCCGGCGGCCGGGTCGATCGCGGCGACTATGTCGCGCCCTCGGCCAACGAGCTGTCGCCCGACACCGCCGCGCGGCTGGCCGTCGAGCCGCGCCACCCCACGCCCGCGCGCCTGGCCCGCGCCCTGGCCCTGGCGGCGGTGCGCGAGACCTTCGAGGAGACCGGCCTGCTGCTGGCCAAGGCCGCCCCCGCGCGGCCTGGCGCGGGGGCCTGGCGGCCGTTCCTGGCCCAGGGCGCCCTGCCCGACCTGGCGTCGCTGTCGTTCGTGGCCCGGGCCATCACCCCGCCCTACCGCACCCGCCGCTTCGACGCCCGGTTCTTCATGGCCCCGGCCAGCGCCCTGCTCAGCCTGGAGCGCCAGCCCGACTGCGGTGAGTTGGACGAGATCGGCTGGTTCGACTTCGACCAGGCCCGGGCGCTGGACCTGCCCAACATCACCCGCTTCGTCGTCCACGAGGTCGGCCAGCGCCTGGCCGAGCCTGGACGTCCAGCCCCGTTCATGCGCTTCCTGCGCGGGGCGCGGCAGCTGAGCTATCTTTGAACAAGGTCCTCCCCCTGTGGGGGAGGCGGCCGAAGGCCGGTGGGGGGAGTTTCAGGGTCGTCGATCCGAGCCATGGTTGCCGGCCTATAACTCCCCCCTCCGTCGGCTTCGCCGACACCTCCCCCACGGGGGGAGGAATTGCCCGCCTCACATCGGTTGACTTTGCCCAGCTGGTGAGTATGTTCCGCGCCTCTTATTTCGACCGCGTAGGGACCTGCGCGACCATCGCAGGGATTCGACCATGGCCAAACCGGCTTCCATCAAGATCCGCCTGAACTCGACGGCGGACACCGGCTTCTTCTACGTGACCAAGAAGAACGCCCGCACCAAGACCGAAAAGATGGTGCTGAAGAAGTACGATCCGGTCATCCGCAAGCACGTCGAATTCAAGGAAGGCAAGATCAAGTAGGATCTTGTCCGTCCCAGCGACGCACACGAAAACGCCCGGCTGCGAAGTCGGGCGTTTTTCTTTGGGCGGTTGCCCGGTAAGGGTTTGAGATGCGCCAACCCTTCCTGACCGCCCTCTTCGCCTTGCTGTTGACCGCCTGTTCGCCGCTGGCTCACGCCGCCACGCCGGTCCAGGGCTACCAGGTGGTGCGCACCTATCCGCACGATCCCAACGCCTTCACCGAGGGCCTCTTTCTGCTGGGCGGCTTCCTCTATGAGAGCACCGGCCGCGAAGGCGCCTCGTCGATCCGCAAGATCGACCTGGGGACCGGCCGGGTGGAGCTGGAGCGCTCGATCCCCAGCCAGTTCTTCGGCGAGGGCATCATCGACTGGAAGGACCGGTTGATCGAGCTGACCTGGCAGAACCAGCTGGGCTTCATCTACGACCTCGACGATTTCGAAACCCGCGGCGAATTTTCCTACCCCGGCGAGGGCTGGGCCCTGACCCGCAACGACCATCGAATCTACATGAGCGACGGAACCTCGCGCCTGCGGTTCCTCGACCCCGAGACGCTGAAGGAGACCGGCGGCGTCACGGTCACCGACCAGGGTCAGCCGGTCGACCAGCTCAACGAGCTGGAATGGGTCAAGGGCGAGATCTACGCCAACATCTGGCAGACCGACCGCATCGCCCGCATCGACCCGGTGACGGGCCGGGTGAAGGGCTGGATCGACCTGACGGGCCTGTTGCCGGTCGAGGACCGACCCGGGGCCGACGTGCTGAACGGCATCGCTTACGACGCCAAGGCGGATCGGCTGATCGTGACGGGGAAGCTGTGGCCGCGGCTGTATGAGATCAGGCTGGTTCCGAAGGACTGATCTTTCATGATCCGCTCTTCCCGGCGAAGGCCGGGATCCAGATCCCCTGGCGGTGTGGTTGATTGGAAGGGCTCAGCGCTCTTGGCGTCAGGCCCACCGCTATTCCATCTGGATCCCGGCCTTCGCCGGGAAGAGCGGAGTTTTGGGGGATTTGGAGAATGAACCTAGGGCCTAGCCCCTAAGCCGCCGCCTTGCCCACGACGGCGTTCCGCCCCGAGGCCTTGGCCTCGTACACCGCCTCGTCGGCCCGCTTGAGCAGGGTTTCGGGCGTGTCGTTCGGGCCGAAAGTCGCCGAGACGCCGATCGAGATGGTCACCGTCAGCAGTTCCGAACCGTGAGCCACCCGGAACGGCGAGCCCGACACGTGCATGCGGATCCGCTCGGCGATGCGCAGGGCGTCGGCCAGCTGGGTGTCGGGCATGATCACCGTGAACTCCTCGCCGCCGTAGCGGCAAGGCAGGTCGATGGCGCGGACGTTGGAGGCCAGGCGCAGGGCGAACTCGCGCAGCACCTCGTCGCCGACGTCGTGGCCGAAGCCGTCGTTGATCTTCTTGAAGTGGTCGATGTCGATCAGCAGGGCCGCGACCGGGTCGCCGCCCAGGGCCGCGCGCTTGACCAGCGAATCGAGCTGGCCGGACATGTAACGGCGGTTGTGCAAGCCGGTCAGCTGGTCGGTGACCGCCAGCTCCAGGCTGTGGTCGAGGTTCTGACGCAGGTAGTCGGTGTAGCGCTTGCGCTGGATCTGGGTCTTGACCCGGGCCGACAGCTCCTGCGGGTCGATCGGCCGCGGCAGGATGTCGTTGATGCCGATCTCCAGCGCCTTGACCAGGCGCGGGCGCTCGTCGGGATCGACCATGGCCAGGATCGGCAGGTGGCGGGTGCGCTCGTCCGAGCGCAGGCTGGCGGCGAAGCGCAGGCCGTCGAAGCCCTTGGCGGCGGCGTTGATGATGATCAGATCGACCGGCCCGCCGGCGCTGATCTGGGCCTTCACGGGATCGGATTCGACTACCGGACGGTGCTCGACCGCCAGTTCGGCGGCCACGCGCTGGGCCTGGCGTTCGTTGTCGTCGACGATCAGCACCCGGCCGCCCAGGCCGTCGAGGCGTGAGGCGGCTCCGGCGATCACGCCCATGCGGCGGCCCGAGGCCTCGCGCTGGCGCAGTTCGTCGATCACCAGCTTGAAGCGGGTCAGGCTGCGCACGCGGGCGAACAGCATGACGTCGTCGATGGGTTTGGTCAGGAAGTCGGAGGCGCCCGCCTCCAGCCCCTGGATGCGGTCGGCGCGGCCGTCCAGCGCCGTGACCAGCACGACGGGGATGTGGCGGGTGACCGGGTCTTCCTTGAGCTTCTTGCAGACGGTGAAGCCGTCCATGCCGGGCATCATCACGTCCAGCAGGATGACGTCGGGCAGTTCGTCGGCCGCCATCGACAAGGCCGTCGGGCCATCGTGGGCTGTAGAGACCTGGTAATATTCGGCCGAAAGCTTGGCCTCGAGCAGGCGGACATTGGCCTCGATATCGTCGACGACCAGGATGCGCGCGCTCACGGGCCTACCTCTCCAGCAACCGGGTGATGGTGTCGAGGAAGTGCGACACCGAGATGGGCTTGGAGATATAGGCCTCGCACCCGCCCTCGCGAATCCGCTCCTCGTCGCCCTTCATGGCGAATGCCGTAACGGCGACGACGGGGATATGTGACAGATCGTCGTCCTCCTTCAGCCACTTGGTGACTTCGAGGCCGGAGATCTCGGGCAGCTGGATATCCATCAGGATCAGGTCGGGGCGATGCTCACGGGCGATCGACAGAGCCTGCAAGCCCTCGCGGGTCTGCAGGATCTCGTAGCCCTGGGCTTCGAGCAGATCATGAAACAGCTTCATGTTCAGCTCATTATCCTCCACGATGAGGACCTTCTTCGTCATCCTGACCCCGACCATTCCGGTCCGTGGCGGCGCGTGAGGGATTCGCGTCGCTTCTGGGTTCCAGATGCCACGAATATCCTTAAGCCCGCGCTAATCGCGTTTTACGACACCGACCTTGGATCATGGACCCTAGTTATTCCGACCTTCAGGCCTGCGCCGTGCGCCCCGATGCGCCCCTGGTCATCGTCGATGTCGATGAGGTGCTGGCCCAGTTCATGGCCGGCTTCGGCGCGTTCATCGCGCGCCACGGTTTCGAGCTGCGATTCGACCGCTACGCCCTGTTCCAGAACATCTACCGGCCGGGCGAGACCCAGCATGTCGACCTGATCGCCGGCAAGGCGCTGTTCGACGACTTCTTCCGCGATGGGTCGGGCGACCTGCTGCCGGCCGACGGGGCCGCCGACGCCCTGGCCGACCTGTCGACCCGAGCCGACGTGGTGATCCTGACCAACGCCCCCGAGCACGGCCGCCAATCGCGAGCCCGGTGGCTGAAGACCCACGGCTTCGACTATCCGCTGGTGATCAACAGCGGCCCCAAGGGCCCGCCCGCCGCCGACCTGGCCGCGCGGACCACCGGGCCCTCGGTGTTCATCGACGACCTGCTGCCGCAGCTGGACTCGGTGGCCCAGACCGCGCCTGGCGTGTCGCGCTTCCAGATGGTGGCCGACGCGCGCCTGCGCCCCCTCGCCCCCTGCGCGCCGGAGCGGCACACCCGCATCGACCTGTGGCCCGACTTGAAGACGGCCATCGAGCTCAAGCTGTTCTCATGAAGGTCGGGGCTATCGCCTATAGCCTAGAACGGTTGTCATCCCGGCCTCGGGTCGCGCAAGCGGCCCGCCTGACAGCGGGCGGCGCGCAGCGCGAAGATCCGGGACCGACGCGTGAACGCAGACGCTTCCGGCGGTCCCGGATCTGCGCTTCGCTTGTCCGGGATGACAACCGTTTTAGAGGCGGTCGTCCGGCCGCGAAGGCTCCTCTCTCATGAAATCCCTCTGCCGCGACTGCCTGGCGACGGGCGAGGCCAAGGTCTCGCGCTGTCCGTCCTGCCGTTCGCCGCGCGTGATCTTCCACGAGGAGCTGGGCCAGCTGAGCATGGCCCATCTGGACTGCGACGCCTTCTACGCCTCGGTCGAGAAGCGCGACGATCCCACCTTGCGCGACAAGCCGGTGATCGTCGGCGGGGGCAAGCGCGGGGTAGTGACGACGGCCTGCTACATCGCCCGGATGAGCGGCCCGCGCTCGGCCATGCCGATGTACAAGGCGCTGAAGCTGTGCCCCGACGCCGTGGTCATCAAGCCCAACTTCGCCAAGTACCGGCACGAGAGCCGGCGGATCATGGCCAAGCTGGACGCCCTGACGCCGCTGGTGCAGCCGCTGTCGCTGGACGAGGCCTGGATCGACCTGTCGGGCACCGAGCGCCTGCACGGCGCGCCGCCGGCGGTGATGCTGGCCCGGGCCCAGAAGGAGATCGAGACCGAGATCGGCCTCACCGTCTCGATCGGCCTGGCGCCCAACAAGTTCCTGGCCAAGATCGCCTCGGAGCTGGACAAGCCGCGCGGCTTCTCGGTGATCGGCGCGACGGGCGTCGAGGCGTTCCTCGCCCCGCGTCCGGTGTCGATCCTGCCCGGCGTCGGCCCGGCCACGGTCGCCACCCTGGCCTCGGAAGGCCTGCGCACGGTCGGCGACATCGCCTCGGCCGACCTCAAATGGTTGGTCAAGGTGCTGGGCTCGAGCGGCCTGCGCCTGCATCACCTGGCCCACGGCCGCGACGCGCGGGCGGTGGATCCCGAGCAGGAGCGCAAGACCATCAGCGCCGAGACCACCTTCAACGACGACCTCCACCAGCGCGAGGCGCTGGAGGACGAGCTGTGGCCGCTGTGCGAGAAGGTCGCCCGCCAGGCCCGGGCCGGCGGCGTGGCCGGCCGGGTGGCGACCCTGAAGTTGCGCACCCCCGACTTCAAGATCCACACCCGCCGCCGCACCCTGCCCGTCCCGATCCAGACCGCCCGCACCCTGTTCCAGGTGGCCCGCGAGCTGCTGGCGGCCGAGCCCAAGGGCTTGAGCTATCGCCTGATCGGCGCGGGCCTGACCGACTTCGTCTCGGCCGAGGGCGCGGCCGACGACTTCTTCGCCGGCGACGAGCGCAAGGCGCTGAAGAGCGAGACGGTGATCGACGGCCTGCGGGGGAGGTTCGGGGCCGGGGCGGTGGTGACCGGGCGGGCGCTGAAGGGGAAGTAGGCCGCGCGAGTCGCCCCTACGACTTGGCGCCATCCGAGGGGCAGGCCGCCGCGACGCGTGTCGCCAAGCCGAAATCCTTCTGGCGGACGGCGATCTTCATGCGGCGATCACAGTCTTCGGCCGACAGGCGCGATTTCGACTGCCTCGCCGGCATGGCCTGAGCGTTCAGCGCCATCACCCAGTCTTCACGTTCTTGCCTGATGGTCCGCTCGGAGCCCGGATCGCGTTCCGCGGCCTGCTGGCGCACGACATAGACGTCCAGGCGCAAGGCGTCCGTCGCCTTGGGCTTGCTCGATCCGGCTTGAACGCCCGCCGTGGCTGACAGGCTTACCGCGATGGCGAGGCACACTGTAATCAACGGCGCTTTCATGGATGGTCCCCAATTGAAACGACGACGAACCGTGCGCTTTCAATCTAGACACGTCAACGTTGCATCCGTCAACTTGCGGAGCCCATCAAACGGCGTTTCCAAGAGGCCGTGACGAAAGGGCGACCTTGCCCTATTGCAAGAACAACGTTCTTCAAAAGGCCTGTCTCAGCATGATCGTTCGATCTTCCCTCGCCTTGGCGGGCGCCATGCTCGCCGCTCTCCTCGCCACCGCCACCGCCCTAGCCGCGACGCCCCATCACGCCGTCGGGACCTTCGAGGTCAAGATCACCCCGGTGACCGAAGACAAGAGCGACGGTTCGACGCTCAGCCGGCTGACGATCGACAAAACCTTCGCCGGCGCCCTGGTCGGGACCGGCAAGGCCGAGATGCTGGCGGCCAGCGGCTCCAAGCCCGGCTCGGCGGCCTATGTCGCGGTCGAGCGGGTCACCGGAACCCTGGACGGCCACAAGGGCAGCTTCGCCCTGGTCCACAATGGCTGGATGCAGGGCGACAAGCGGGTGATGGAGGTGCTGATCGTGCCCGATTCCGGCGGCGGCGACCTGAAGGGCCTGGCCGGGACGTTCAAGATCGAGATCAAGGACGGCCAGCACCTCTACGTGATGGACTACACGCTGGAACCCTAGACGTCTTCCCTCCCCTTTATGGGGAGGGTGGCGGCGAAGCCGACGGGTGGGGCCTGCTGACTTCAGGCGCCCTGCACCGATCCCCCACCCGACCTCCTTCGGAGGCCACCCCACGAGGGGGAGGGACGGAGGTTCGACGCTCCTGACTACATCAGCGAGCCCTTGCCGCTGGTCACCTCGGTATAGCGGTGCACCCGCACCGCCTGCACCAGTCCGAACCCGACCATCACCGTCAGCATGACGGTGCCGCCGTAGCTGAGCATCGGCATCGGCACGCCGACCACCGGGGCCATGCCCATGACCATCGCGCCGTTGATCAGCACGTAGAGGGCGAAGGTCGCCGTGACGCCCGCCGCCGACAGCCGGCCGAAGTGGCTGTGGCTGATCGAGGCGATGCGCAGGGCCATGAAGATCGCCACGCCGTACAGGAACAGCACGCTGAAGCAGCCGATGAAGCCGAACTCCTCGGCCAGGGTGGCGAAGATGAAGTCGGTCTGCTTCTCGGGCAGGAAGTTCAGCTGGCTCTGCGACCCCAGGCCGAAGCCCTTGCCCATCAGCCCGCCCGAGCCCAGGGCGATCTTCGACTGCATGATGTGGTAGCCGTTGCCCGACGGGTCCTTTTCCGGGTCCATGAAGGTCAGGATCCGGTTGCGCTGGTAGTCGTGCAGCACGAAGAAGATGAACGGCGGCAGGGCCGCCAGCACCGCGACGATACCGGCGATGATCAGCCGCAGCGACAGCCCGGCCAGCACCATCACCGCGATGCCCGGCGCGGCGATCAGCACCGCCGTCCCCAGGTCGGGCTGGTGGGCGACGAGCAAGGTCGGGGCGCCGATCAGGGTGGCGGGGATCAGCAGCTTCCACGACAGCCGGGCGCTGTCGGCCGACAGGCCGTGATAATAGCGGGCCAGGGCCAGGACGACGCCGATCTTCATGATCTCGGACGGCTGGAAGCGGAAGCCGCCGATCGACAGCCAGCGCTGGGCGCCCAGCGAGACGTCGCCGATCGCCTCGACCAGCACCAGCAGGATCAGCCCGACCCCGTAGACCGGATAGGCCAGGCTGAACCACACCCGCAGGTCGATCATCGCCAGGCCGATCATCAGCACGAAATAGATGCCGAAGCGGATCAGGTGCTTGGCGGCCCACGGCTCCCACGAGGCGCCGGCGATCGAGAACAGCATCATGCTGCCGGTGCCGGCGATCAGGCACAGGACCAGGCACAGGGTCCAGTCGATCTCCATGAACTTGATGATCGGCCGGTCGCGTTCGCCGGGCCGGCTGAGGCCGCCGCTGAGGGTCATTGGGGAGCTCCGGGCGCGGGCGTCGGCGTGGGCGGCGGCGGCGCGCCTTCGATCGGGTCTTCGGGGGCCGCGCCCTCGACGGCGCCGTCGGGACCAGTCTCGACCGGCGCCTCGGGCATCGGCATGGGACGCTCGATGCGGGCGCGGATCTCCGGATCCTTCAGCAGCGCCACGCGCATGACCTCGCGGGCCCGCGGGGCGCCGGCCGTCGCGCCGCCCAGGCCGCCGTGCTCGATGATCACGGCGACGGCGTAGCGGGGGTCGTCATAGGGGGCGAAGGCCACGAACAGGTTGTGGTCCTTGAGTCGCCAGGCGACGCTGTCGCTCTTGCGGTTGGCGACCTTGTCGTAGCTGCGCACCTGGGCCGTGCCGGTCTTGCCGGCCATCTTGACGTCGCCCAGGCCCAGCTGGCTCTGGCGATAGGCGGTGCCGCGCACGTCGTTGGCCACCGCCTCCATGCCGCCGCGCACATAGGCCAGGTGCTCCATCGAGAACGGCAGGTCGGGCACGGCCGCGCCGCTGGGCTGCTCCACCCCGCCGACCGACTTGATAAGTCGCGGATTGAGCGCCTTCTTGCCGTTGGCCAGGCGCGAGGTCATCACCGCCAGCTGCAGGGCGTTGACGTTCAGGGCCCCCTGCCCGATCCCGTAGCTGGGGGTCTCGCCAGGAAACCAGATCTGGTTGGCGGGGTTCTTCTTGAAGGCGGCCTTCTTCCAGGCCCGGTCGGGGACCAGGCCCTTCTTCTGGCCGGGAATGCCGATGTCGAAGATCTGGCCGAAACCCATGGCCCGGGCGGCCGTGGCGATGGCGTCCGGCCCGACCTTCAGGGCGGTCTGGTAGAAGTAGACGTCGCAGGAGTTCTTGATGGCCTCGTGCATGTTCTGCGAGCCGTGGCCGTTCTTCTGCCAGCACCGCCATGTGCGGTTGCCATAGTACCAGCTGCCGCCGCAATTCACCCGCGCTTCGGGATCGACGCCCGCCGCCAAGGCGGCCAGGCCGACGGTCGGCTTGAAGGTCGAGCCCGGCGGATAGGTGCCGCTCAGCGCCTTGTCCAGCAGCGGCTTGCGCTCGTACTCGGCCAGGGCCTTGTACTCGGGCCCCGACAGCCCCTTGACGAAGCGGTTGGCGTCGAAGCTGGGGGCCGAGACCATGGCCAGCAGGTCGCCGTTGCGGATGTCCATGACGACGATGGCGCCGCTCTCGTCGCCCATCACCTCCAGGGCGCGGTTCTGGATGTCGGCGTCCAGGGTCAGCCGCACTTCCTTGCCGGCGGTCGGCGGGATGTCGCCCTCGGGGTCGAGGCGCACCACCCGGCCCTGGGCGTCGACCTCGGCCTTGGTGGCGCCCGGACGGCCGCGCAGCTCGCGGTCCAGGGCCTTCTCCACCCCCTGCTTGCCGATCCGGAAGCCCGGGTGGTGCAGCAGGTCCTGGTCGGGCTCGTCCTTGGCCTTCTCCAGGTCGCGGTCCGAGACCTTGGCCACGTAACCGATGACGTGGGCGAAGGCCCCGCCGAACGGATAGACCCGCACCTCGCCCATGTCGGCGGTGACGCCGGGCAGTTCCGGGGCGCGGATGTTGACGCGGGAGAACTCCTCCCAGGTCATGTCCTCCATCACCGCCACCGGGGCCTTCTTCGGCGCCCGGGCGATGTCCTTGAGCAGCCGGGCGCGGCGCGAGCCGTCGATCGGCACCAGCAGGGCCAGGTCGTCCAGCGTCGCCTCGACGTCGAAGTCCTTGGACTCCTTGGTGACCAGCAGCCGGAAATTGGGCCGGTTCGAGGCCAGGGCCACGCCGTTGCGGTCGAGGATCAGGCCGCGCGGCGGCGGCGTCAGGCGGTAGTTGAACTGGTTGCCTGCCGAAAGCTTCTGGTAGCGCTGGGCCTCGACCAGCTGCAGCTGGGCCAGGCGACCGCCCAGGGCCAACAGTCCGCCGCCGGCCAGGCCGCCCATCAGGAACGCGCGGCGGTGGAAGACCCCCTGCCGTTCGTTGACCTCGAAGAAGAAGATGGACGGTTCGCTCATGGCGTCACCGGAACCGGACGTCCGCGTCCTCGAACCGGTCGATCAGCCGGTGGGCGAACGGGAACAACAGGGCGGTGACCAGGAACTGCCAGAACACCGCCAGGAGGCTGGGCATGGCCAGGCTGTCGAGCATCGTGAACAGGAAGCCGGCGATCATCGCCACCCCGGTCACGCCGCTGAACCACGCCCACATGATCGGCCGGCTCTGGCCGGTCATCATGTTGCGGCCAGCCAGGGCCGTGGCGTAGGCGACCAGCAGCGACAGGCCCCACAGGCCGGTCGCCCCGCCCCAGAACACGTCCAGGAACAGACCCAGGAACAGCAGGGCGAACGGGGCCAGGATCGACGGCCGGATCAGGGCCCAGGCGAAGGCCGGGACCATGGCGAACACCGGCTCCGGAAGTTGCAGGCCGTAGATGCGGATGGGCGCGGCGAAGACGACGGTCGCCAGAACGCTGATCAGCAGCGGCACGCCCAGCCAACGGCCGGGATGCAGAGGCCGTGCGCCGCCCATGGTCATACGCCGCCTCCAGGCGGTTGCGGCGCGGTCGGGACCGTCGCGCGCGGCGTGGCGGCCCTGGGCTGCGCGGTCGCGGGCCTTGGCGTGGCGGGCTTGGGCGTGGCGGGCTTGGGCGTAGCGGGTTTCGGCGCGGCCGTGGTCACGGCCGGGGCGACGGGCTTGGGCGCGGTCGTCGCGGGCGCGGTCGTCGGCGTGGCGGCGGCGGGCGGCGGCGGCTTGGCTCCAGCGGCGGGGCCCAGGATCGAGACGTTGGGGTCCTCGGTGGTCACCGGCGGCAGGTTGCGGGTCAGCAGCGCCTTCTGGTCGGCCAGCTGGGCGAAGTCCTTGAACAGCAGGATGCGGACATAGTCGATGGCGGTGTCGTCGGCGAACAGCACCACGCGCCAGCGGCCGTCCAGGCCCTTGACCGCCGCGCCGACCGGCAGGCCGCGCGGCACCACGCCGCCGTCGCCCGAGGTGACGACCCGGTCGCCCTCCTTGATCGGATCGGCGCCGCGCAGATATTCCAGCTTGGGATTGGGACCGCCGTCGCCGGTCAGGATGGCGCGGGCGTTGGTGCGGTCGATCATCACCGGCGTACGCGAGGCGATGTCGGTCAGCAGCAGCACCCGGCTGGCCCCGTTGGCGACGCCGACCACGCGGCCGACCAGGCCGCGCTCGTTCATCACCGGATTGCCGACCAGCACGCCCTTTTCGGCGCCGGCGTCGGCCAGGCGGGTGTTGGCGAACGGGCCCCGGCTGTCGCTGACCACCCGGGCGGCGACCATCGGGATCGGCGGATCGGTGCGCAGGCCCAGCAGCGAGCGGTAGCGGTCGTTCTTGTCGACTTCGGCCAGGTACTGGTCGCGATAGCCGCGCATCTCCTTGAGCTCGGCCTTCAGCCGGCGGTTCTCGGAGGCGGTGAAGAAGTAGCTGCTGGCGAAATCGACGCCCAGGCCCGTCCAGCGGCCCGGCGCGGCGATCACGCCGCTGACCGGCTTGGACACCGTGTCGACCGTCTGACGGGTGACGCCGTAGGCCTGTTGCTGGAGGGTCTCGCGCCGGTCGGCCAGCAGGAACGCCACCGCGATCACGACCGCGACGATCAACGCCACGGCCGCGGTCCAGGTGAGCGGCACTTTCAGGTCGCCCAGCGGACCTTCGCGAAAGGGCACGTGCTGTTCTCCCGGCGCACCGGGCGCCGACTCAGAGGTGAGTGATTAGGCGAGAGTGGACTCAAGCACGCCCTTCATCCACTTGGGATGTTCGAGCACCTTGCCGCAGCCCAGGGCCACGCACGACAGCGGGTCGTCGGCCACCGTCACCGGCAGGCCGGTGTGGTCGCGGATCTCGGCGTCCAGGCCGCGCAGCAGAGCGCCGCCGCCGGTCAGCATGATGCCCTTGTCGGCGATGTCGCTGGCCAGTTCCGGCGGGGTGGCTTCCAGAGCCACCTTCACGGCCTCGACGATCTGCCCGACCGGTTCGGCCAGGGCGTCGGCGGCTTGCTTTTCCGAGATGCGGACTTCGCGCGGCACGCCCTGCATCAGGTCGCGGCCCTTGACGTCGATCGACAGGCCTTCGCCGTCGGCCGGGGCGCGGGCGGTGCCGATTTCCTTCTTGATGCGCTCGGCGGTGGTTTCGCCGATCAGCAGGTTATGGTGGCGACGCATGTAGCTGATGATCGCCTCGTCCATCTTGTCGCCGCCGACCCGCACCGAGCGCGAATAGACGATGCCCGACAGCGACAGCACGGCCACCTCGGTGGTGCCGCCGCCGATGTCGACGACCATCGAGCCGGTCGGCTCGTGGATGGGCAGGCCGGCGCCGATCGCCGCGGCCATCGGCTCGTCGATCAGGCCCACGCGGCGGGCCGAGGCGTTGAGGCAGCTGTCGTTGATGGCGCGGCGTTCCACGGCGGTGGCGCCCGACGGCACGCAGACGATGACCTTGGGGTTCACGAAGCCCTTGCGGTTGTGAACCTTGCGGATGAAGTACTTGATCATCTCCTCGGCGACTTCGAAGTCGGCGATGACTCCGTCGCGCATCGGGCGGATGGCTTCCATGTGGCCCGGCGTGCGGCCCAGCATCTGCTTGGCCTCGATCCCGACGGCGTGAACGATCTTGCGGCCGCCGACATTGCGCAGCGCCACCACCGACGGTTCGTTCAGCACGATGCCCTTGCCCTTCATGTAGATGAGGGTGTTGGCGGTGCCCAGGTCGATGGCGATGTCGTTGGAGATGACGCCGAAGAGGGAAGAAAACATTGAAAGCCCTGACTGACGGGATAGGGGGGCGAAGGCGGCTGGGTCGTCAAAAGAAGGAAGGCGGCGGATAGGCGAAAGCAGAGCCATTTGCGGCGCGTTTGCGCCGAAGGCGAAGGGAAAAGATGGCTCCTACTTCAATTCCGAACGAGGACAACATGATTCCCGCGATTACGGGCTTTGTCCCATTGACGAGCGCCTGCCGCACGACGGGAGCGCGAGCTCCCGCCGCGCCGTCGTCTGACTGCCACAAAGCGCGCCGACGTCGCCCGTTTGCCCTGCGAAAGCGTTGATTTCAAGGTCTATTAGCAGGCCTTGCTCACCTGTTTTCGCAGAACGGCGGCGCGGGAGGTTTCATCCCAGAAACATGGCGATTTCTAGCCGAGCGCGGCCATGACCACGCCGACCGCCGTGACCAGGCCGAAGATCATCTGCGAAGCGGTCATACGCTCGGCGAACAGCCGCCGTCCGGCCAGGGCGGCCATCGGCATCTCGACCACCCCCACCGCCCGCACCGGCCCAACCGGGCTCAGCGCCATGGCGGTGAACCACAGGCCCGAAGCCGCCGCGCCGCAGAAGCCCGCGCCCAGCGACCGCCGCCAGGCCTTGACCACCTCGGCCAGGGCGTCGGGATTGCGCGCCGCCAGGAACGCCGTCAGGACCACGGTCTGGATGGCCTGGACCACCATCACCGTGACCAGCGCCGAGACCGCCGGATGGGCCGGGTCGAAGGCCAGGGACGCCTGGCGGAAGCAGTTGGCGCACAGGGCGAAGGCCGCGCCCGAGCCCAGCCCGGCCAGGACCGCGCCCCGTCGCATCGGCGGCCCGCCGCGCGGCCAAGTCAGGGCCGCCAGCCCGAGCGTGGCGATCAGGCCGCCGATCCAGGTCACGGCCGAGACCTTGTCGCCGAACAGCAGCGCGCCCCAGACCAGGGCGAACGGCAGGCCGCTCTGTTGCAGGGCGGTGCCCAGGGCGAAGGACGAGCGGTGCATGGCGGTCAGCAGGGCCGCGGTGGCGCCGATCTGCAAGGCCGCGCCCGCCAGGCAGGCCAGCCAGAACCCGGGCGTCGCGTGCGCCGCGGCGCCGGGCGTCACCGCCCAGGCGACGCCGGCGAACAGGGTGGCGAACGGCAGGCCGAACAGGAACCGCACCAGGGTCGCGCCCCACGGCCCCGCCCCGCCCATCACCGAGCGCTGGGCGGCGTTGCGGGCCACCTGGAAGGCGGCGGCGGCGACAGTGATGGGAATCCAGATCATGGCCGTCTCGCCACGATGACCAGTCCCGACGCCCAGTCCAGGGCCACGGTCGCGAGGTCGGGATGGGATTTCAGCCGCGCCGTCAGGACGTCGACGCGGGGCTGGTGGCCTTCCGGCCAGTTGGGCTGTCGCGACATGTCGTCGACCACATAGAGTCCGCCGGGACGCAGCAGCGCCAGGGTCTCGTCCAGCCCGTCGTACTTGCCCGGCCACGCGTCGGCGAAGATCAGGTCGAAACTGGCCGGCGCCTGGCTCCGAACGTAGTCGAGGCCGTCGCCGGCCACGAAGGTCACGCGCGAGTCATCGTCGAGCGCCGCGCGGGCCACGGCCTGGACGCGCGCATCGTTGTCCAGGCTGACCAAGGTCGCCCCCGGCCCCATGCCGTCCAGCAGCCAGGCGGTGGCCAGGCCCGTGCCCGTCCCGAGCTCCAGCAGGCGGCCGGAGGGCTTGGAAGCCGCCAGCAGCCGCAGCATGGCCCCCGTCCCCGCCTCCGACGGCATGTCGAAGCCGAGGGCGCGCGAGCGGGCGTCGATCTCGCGCCAGACCGGCGGTGTCGCTGTCTTGTCGTCGTCCAGCATCGGCTGATCCTTATGCCGCCCTTATGCGGACGGCCCCAATCCGAATAGAGGCCTTAGGCCCCGAAGGCGCACACCCTGGCGGTCGGCTCGTCCGGTGACGGGCTCGACCAGTCAGAGGTTTCGACCATGTCGTCCCATCCGTTCCGTCAGGCCGCGCAGTTCCTGCTCGGCGTTCCGACCGACGGGATCTCCCGCACCCTCGAGCGCATGCTTACCCTCGCCGAGGCCACGCCGCTGTGTTTCGTGGCGGTGACCGGACCCGACGCGGGCGAGGCGATGAGCGTGCTGTGGCGCAAGGGTTATGACCGGGTAGAAGCCGCCCGCCGGGCCACCTGCCGGGCCGCCGACGAACAGAGCGACGTGCTGCTGATCGTCGGCTGCTCCACCGTCCCCGACGCCCGCGCCGCCGCGGCCTCGACCCTGACCATGCTGCGCCCAGGCGGCGCGCTGGTCATCGACGCCGGGGCGTTCCTCGACCAGGAGCCGCGCCGGACGTTGTGCGAGGACCTGCGGGCGCTGGGGCTGGAAGTCGAGGCGCAGGCGGAGTTGTCGGCGGAACTGCTGGCGACGCGGCCGTTTTCGAAGCGGGCGGCGGCTTAGGGTCTCACAGCCAGCCCAAACAGTTGTCATCCCGGCCGTAGCGAAGCGAAGAGCCGGGACCCAGGACCACCGCATTGCGCCGGCCCCTGGGTCCCGGACAGCCTCTGCGAGGCTTCCGGGATGACAACCGTTTGGGATGCTGACCCGAGCTTAAAACCCGCTGGCGATCGCTGCTTCCGGTCGGCTCTTTTCCTTGCGCGCCATGAGGTTGTTCAGGGCGTTGACATAGGCCTTGGCCGAGGCGGTCAGGGTGTCGGTGTCGGCGGCCTGGCCGGTGGCGATGCGGCCATCCTCCTCGAGGCGGACCGAGACCTGGGCCTGGGCGTCGGTGCCTTCGGTGACCGCGTGCACCTGGAACAGGCGCAGGGCGGCGTCGTGCGGCACGATCTGCTGGATGGCGTTGAACACCGCGTCGACCGGACCGTCGCCGGAGGCTTCCGAGGTCTTGATCTCGCCGTCGACTTCCAGGGTCAGCTCGGCCGACTGGCCGTCGGTGCCGGCCACCACCCGCAGGCGCTGGACGCGGATGCGCTCCGACCCGCGCGCCAGGGCGTCGTCGACCAGGGCGATGATGTCGTCGTCATAGACGTGCTTCTTGCGGTCGGCCAGGTCCTTGAAACGGCCGAAGGCCTCCTTCAGGGCGTTCTGGCCCAGCTCGTAGCCCAGGTCCTTCAGCTTGGCGCGGAAGGCGTGGCTGCCCGAGTGCTTGCCCATGACCAGGCTGGACGGCGCCTGGCCGACCGATTCCGGGGTCATGATCTCGTAGGTCTCGCGGTTCTTCAGCATCCCGTCCTGGTGGATGCCGCTCTCGTGCGCGAAGGCGTTCTTGCCGACGATGGCCTTGTTGTACTGCACCGGGAAACCGGTGATGGCCGAGACGTAGCGGCTGGCGCGGGTGATGTGGGTGGTGTCGATGCCGGTCTGGAAGGGCAGCTTGTCGGCCCGCACCTTCAGGGCCATGACGATCTCTTCCAGCGCCGCGTTGCCGGCCCGCTCGCCCAGGCCGTTGATCGCGCACTCGATCTGGCGCGCCCCGCCCTGCACGCCGGCCAGGCTGTTGGCCACGGCCAGGCCCAGGTCGTTGTGGCAGTGGGTCGAGAAGATCACCTTGTCGGCGCCCTCGACGTTCTGGGTCATCCAGCTGAACAGGTCGGCATATTCCGACGGATAGGTATAGCCGACGGTGTCGGGCAGGTTGATCGTCGTGGCCCCGGCCTTGATCGCCGTCTCGATGGCGCGGCGCAGGAACTGACGATCGCTGCGGGTGGCGTCCTCGGCCGACCATTCGACGTCGTCGCGCAGGTTGCGGGCGTGGGTCACCGAGCGGGCGATCACGTCGATCACCGCGTCGGGCTCCATCTGCAGCTTGTGCTTCATGTGCAGGTCGCTGGTGGCGATGACCACGTGGATGCGGCCGCGCTGCGTGCCCTTCAGGGCCTCGGCGCAACGGTCGATGTCGACCTGATGGGCGCGGCACAGGCCGGCGATGGTGGAGTTCTTGACGATCTTGGCGATCTCGCGGACCGCCTCGAAGTCGCCGTTCGAGGCGATCGGGAAGCCGGCCTCGATGACGTCGACCCCCATCTCCTCGAGGATCTTGGCCAGTTCCAGCTTCTCGTCATGCGACATCGAGGCGCCGGGCGATTGTTCGCCGTCGCGCATGGTGGTGTCGAAAATGACGACGTTGTCGCGCTTGTCGAAAGCGCCGGGCGATACGCCAGAAGTCGGGGGGGTCATGGAGCTACTCGTCGGAAGGTGTCTGCGTGCGGGGCGGCTGCGGGTCGGTTATCCCCTGCGCGCCCGGCCACGACGAAGCGCGGCCCCTAGAGCGCCCAGGGGGTGGTAAGCCGAAGCGAAAGCAGTTGGCGCGCGACGTTCATGGTTGCTTTCTACACAGCGACCCGGAATCCAGCAAGCATTTTGCTCTTTTCGCGCGATTGGCCGCACACAGAGCAAGTTCCTTCCAGAACCCACCCTATTTGGGGCGGGTCACGATCGGGAAATCGCTGGTGAAAGCGTCAAACCACCCCGCCAGGCGGCCCATGGCGGCGCGATCGCCCTCCAGCTTGGCCTCCCCCGAAACGACCTTGGCCGCCAGGGGCGTGCCCCTGAACAGCGAGTCGAGGAACACCGGCCGGGCCACCGTGAGCGTCGCGTCCACCGGCTCGCTCCTCCCTTGCCCCTTTGGGGAACGCTGCGCCACCAGCACCCGGTTGCGCACCTCGACCACGAACCGCTCGTCGCGCTCGGGGAAGACGAAGGCCAGCTTCAGGTGCGCGTCGCCGACCTTGTCGGCGTTCAGGCGGATGGCCAGGACGTCGAAGATCATCTCGCTGGGCAGGCCCTGCAACATGTCGAGCGGCGCGGGCGACGGCGGGAACTTGCGGATTCCGCCGCGCAGTTCGTCGGCCGCCGTCAGGTACATGTTGCGCCAGATGGCGTTCTCGGTCTGGTAGCCCAACTGATCGTAGGCCGCCGCCAGCTGCGTCTTGGCCGCCGTGTCGGCCGGATCGGACATCACCAGGTGGTCGAGCAGGGCGGCGGCCCAGGCGTAGTCGCCCTTCCCCGCCGCCGCCTTGGCCATCTCGCGCACATGCGCCGCCCCGCCCATCGCCTCGACATAGCGGGCGCCGGTCTGGGCCGGCGGCCGCGGCGCCAGGTGGACGGGATTGGCGTCGTACCAGCCCATGTAGCGCTGATAGACCGCCCGGCTGTTGAAGCTCATGCTCCCGTAATAGCCGCGGTTGTACCAGTCCTTGGCCAGGCTGGGCGGCAGCTGGATGGTCGCGGCGATCTCGTCGCCGGTCATGCCCAGGTTCATCATCCGCACCGACTGGTCGTGCAGGTATTTGTAGGCGTCGCGGTTGTCGGCCAGGAAGGTCTTCAGCGTATCGCGACCGAAACGCGGCCAGCCGTGGCTGGCGACCATCACGTCGGACTGGTCGCCGAACAGGTTGAGGGTCTGCGTCAGGCTGTCGGCCCAGGCCTTGCTGTCGCGCACCAGGGCGCCGCGCGGGGTCAGCACGTTGTGCATGGTCACCGTGGCGTTCTCGGCCACCAGCAGGGTCTTCAGGTCCGGCATGAACAGGTTCATCTCGGCCGGTGCTTCGGTGTTGGGCGTGTACTGGAAGCGGATCTTCAGCCCGTCCAGGGTCAGCTCCTGGCCGGTGTGGTCGATCGACTGGGTCGGCGGGATCAGGGTGATCGAACCCTTGGCGACGCCCTGGCCGATGCCGGCGCTGACCTGGCCCTCCAGGCCGGGCGGCAGCAACAAGCCGAACTGGTACTGGGCCCGGCGGCTCATGGCGTTCCCGGCCAGCACGTTCTCGCTGACCACTTCCTTCATGAAGCCTTCGGGCGCGACGATGGCGATCTTGCCGGTCTCGACGTCCTTCTGGTCGACGATGCCGCGCACCCCGCCGAAGTGGTCGCTGTGGCTGTGGGTGTAGATCACCGCCTTGACCGGCCGCGCGCCCAGCGTCTCGGTGACCAGTTCGAAGGCCGCCTTCGCCGTCTCGGCCGTGGTCAGCGGATCGACGACGATCCAGCCGGTGTCGCCCTGGATGAAGGTGACGTTGGAGATGTCGAAGCCCCGCACCTGCCAGACGCGGTCGGACACCTTGTAGAGGCCGTGGCGCGAAAGGAGCTGGGCCTGGCGCCACAGGCTGGGATTGACCGTGGCCGGCGGCGCGCCCTTCAGGAAGTCGTAGGCCGACAGGTCCCAGGCCACCTTGCCGTCGGCGCGCTTGATCAGCGGGTCGGCGCGGGTGCCCAGCCAGCCGCGATCGGCGAAGTCGAAGTCCTGCTTGTCGGAGAACGGCAGACTGTCGGCCACGACCTTCTGGCTGGCCGCCGTCATGGTCGAGGCCGGTTCGCCGGCCAGGGCCCAGGCCGGCGCCGCCGCCAGCGCGACGGCCAGAACCCACGGCGCCGCGCGGCTCTTGAGCATGTTGGCCGACATCGCATTCTCCCGGATGATCATTTTGAAACTTTATAGTTTCATTCTACATATCACCGAAGATGAGCGCTGCAAATCCAACTCGCCCCAAACCCCGCGGCCGCCCCGGCCAGCCCAAGCCGAGGGTCGATCGCGACGCGCGCGGCCAAGCGGTGCTGGACGCCGCCGTCGAGGTGTTCGCGGAAAAGGGCCTGCAGGCCGCCACCATGCAGGACGTCGCTGACCGCCTGGGCATGGCCAAGATCCTGGTCTACCGGCTCTACCCGTCGCGCCAGGCCCTGATCGACGCCCTGTTCGGCGGCGCACTGGCTCGCATCGAGGCGGCCGGCGCTCCGCCATGGGGCGGCTATGGCTCCAGCCTGGCCGGGATGATCGACATGGCCCGGGCCCGTCCGGCGCTGTTCCTGCTGCTGCTGCGCGACGCCCGCGCCGCGCCCGAGGCCGCGCCCTGGGCGGCGGCCTGCGACGCCCTGCTGACCCGGCTGGGCGAGCCGTTCATCGCCGCGCCGCCCGGCGCGCCGGAAGCGCTTCAGGCCGCCTGCCGCCATGCGGTGCGGAGCTTCCTGCCGTTCTTCGTCCAGGCCTGGATCGCCGGGATCGAACGCCAGGACGGCATGACCGACGCGGCGCGGATCCACTGGTTCGGCGAGATCGTCCGCGCCTGGCGGACCGCGACCCGCGAGGCGCTGGGGTTGTCGCCCGCCGCCTAGGCCCGGATCGACCGCCGCGATTTCCCATGGAAATGTTATCTATAGTTGTGTAATGACCCATACTTGCACTTAGCGTGCATGCGTCTGGCCAGTGGCGTCTCTCCCAAAACCGGAGGTCCCGATGAAGCCCCTTGTACGCGTCCTGATCGTCACTGACCGCTTCGACGGCGGCTTCCTCCATTGGACCAGCCACGAGCCGAACCGGGAATTCCATCTCGGCGAATTCGTCGACGTGCTGCTGAACACCTCGTGGCTGGGCTTCAAGATCGAGGTCACCAAGGCCCATCGCGACGCCCCGGAACCCGGTGGAGAGGCCGCCATGAAGGCCACCACCGGCGCCGACGTGGTGGGCTTCCGCTTCGACCAGGGCTTCACGGTCAACGGCGTCGCCCGGGTGCTGGCCGACTACGACATGGTGCTGCTGTTCGCCATCACCCGCGGCGCGGAGGACATCGACCCGGCGCTCGCGCCACAGGCCGAAGCCATCGCCCAGTACATGGAAAAGGGCGGCGGCTTCTTCGCCACCGGCGACCACGAAAACCTCGGCGCCGAGGTCGGGCGGATCATTCCGCGCGTGCGCAGCCTGCGGCGCTGGTGGCCCTCCTTCGACCCGAAGGGTCACCCGCCGGCCCCCGACGGCCAGGGCGTCAACCGCTTCGACACAACCCGCCCGGGTCCCGACCACGTGGTGCAATTCGAGGACCAGTCCGACGAGATCGCCCAGGAAATCCATCCGGCCTGGTACAGCGGCGGGATCAAGATCTCCGGCGGCTATCTGGCCAAGTCGAGATACCCCCACCCCCTGCTCTGCTCGCCGGCCGGGGTGATCAAATATCTGCCGGACCACATGCACGAGGGCCATTGCGAGGTTCCCGACAACTTCGCGACCCTGACCTACAAGCTGGCCGGCGCGACGGTGGCCGAGTTTCCGACCGACGGCGACCCCGACCTGGTCCCGGAAGTCATCGCCACCGCCGACGTGCTCGGCGGCCACGTCACCCTGGCCATCGCCCCCGGAACTTTCGACGACCCCGACATCGTGGCCGCCCGCAGCTTCGGGGTGATCGCCGCCTGGGACGGCCACCGGGTCAAGCGCGGCCGGGTGGTGGTCGACTCCACCTGGCACCACTTCTTCAACATCAACCTGACCGGCGACATGACGCTGAAGGGCCTGGGCGGCTTTCCCCAGACCGACCAGCGGCTGTTCGGCTTCTACATCCCGGACGGCAACGGCGGCCGCAAGGCCTCGCCGCACTACGAGGCCATCAAGGCCTATTACCGCAACATCATCTACTGGCTGATCCCGGCCAAGCGCCACCATGTGGTGTGGTGGAACGCCCTGCTCGACATCGCCGCCTTCCCCCGCCTGAAGGAAGAACTGCCGCACTTCGGCGGGGGCGTCGATCCCGGCAAGATCGGCGACACGCTGGAAAAGGGCGGCGCCGGGTTCGACTTCGAGCGCTGCTACTACTGGGGCGGCCTGGCCGACCAGTACCTGGCGCTGGCCCGCGGCGCGTGCGGCCGGCTGATCATCCGCGACTTCCTCTACAAGCCGAAGATCCCCTGGTGGGAGTGGATTCAGGAGACCTACGATCCCTGGGAGCGCGCGCCGATCGACCGACGGCCCGAATTCGAACGGTTCGCGGTCCTGGGCGCGCTTGGCCTGACGCCGCGGCCCGAAGTGCTGTTGCAGGCGGGCCTGGGCGCCGCCCTGCTGATGGCCGGGGCGGCCGGCGACGGCCGCGCCCCGGGCTTGGCCGCCAAGACCGTCGACGCCCTGGACACGGCCTGGACCCAAAGCCTGGACCGGCTGACGGAACAGTACGAAGCGCGTCTCGAGGAAGGCCTGCGCCTGGCGGCCGGCTTCAAGGACGCCCTGCATCGACGCCCCGCCGCCAAGCCAACGACCAAGCCAACCGCCAAGCCGACCACCAAGCGGTGAAGCGGATCAGGCCGGGTCGCCACCAGACCCGGCCTGATCGGACCCGACCTGGTCTTCCTTGGCCTTCAGCCAGTTGCGGGCGACCCAGCCCGCGCCCAGCCAGATGGCGGCGACGATGACCAGCATGACGATGTGTTGCTTGCCGCCGCCCTTCATCGCCTGGACGATCGAATTGCCGGCGAAGGCGGTCAGGGCGATCTTCGGTATGATGCCGACCGCCGTGCCGGCCGAAAAATCGCGCAGCTTCATCGGCGTGACCCCGGCCGCCATGTTGACGACGATGAACGGAGCCGAGGGCACCAGCCGGACGATCAGGCTGGCCAGGAAGCCGTTCTTGCCGATCAGCTTCATGAACTTGGCCACGCCGTCGCCGGCCAGGTCCCGCAGCAGCCGGCCGCCGAACGTCCGCCCCAGCCAGAAGCCGACCAGGGACGACACCAGGGTGCCGATCCAGCTGTAGGCGAAGCCGGTCCAGGGCCCGAAGGCGACCACCGCCGCGGCGATCAGCACGAACTGCGGCACGCCGACGAAAGCCAGGACCGCGAAGGCCCCCACCGCCACCGGCAGGGCCCAGGGGCCATGCGCCGCGCCCAGCCAATGCTCGACCGCCACCTCGCCGTTCAGACCGAGCAGCTGCGCGCCGAACAGGAAGACCACGCCCACCCCGCCGAACAGCACGAAGGACACCGCCACCGTGCGCCAGGCGCGGCGGTCCATGTTGGTGAAAAATTCGATCAGGCGGGCTATCACACCCCTGCCTCGCCCATGCCCCCGGTCGGGTCAAGCCCGACGCGAGCGCGGCGCGAACCCAAATCGCCCGCCGATCGCTCATTTCCAGCCAAGCTTTCGGCCCCGATGCGTCGCCGCATGGTTAAGATTCCCGTAACACGACATTTCCGTTGCGAAGCTGTCGTAACGGGCGGCTAAGTTATCCACAGGCTTCCGGCCGCGATCGGGGGTGTTGGGGAGTGTGTCGGACGTGAAGACCCTGGCTGTGATTTCCCGCAAGGGTGGGGCCGGCAAGACCACCTTGTCGATCAACCTGGCCCTGGCCGCGCATCTGGCCGGGTGGCGCACCATGCTCGCCGACATCGACCCGCAGCGTTCGGCCTCCGACTCCCTGCGGGCCCGCACCGCGCTAGGCCCGACCCTGGCCGAGATCAACGCCGGTAAACTGTTCCAGACCCGCTCCCAGGCCGAGCACGACGCCTATGACGTGATGCTGATCGACACGCCCGCGGCGCCGGACTCCGACGTGGCCGTGGCGGCGAACCACGCCGACCTCTGCGTGCTGGTGTGCCGGCCCACCTTCCTCGACATCGCCTCGGTGGCGCGTTCGGCCGAGATGATCCGCCGCCTGGGCAAGGCCGGGCTGATCGTCCTCAGCCAGGCCCCGCCCAAGCGCGGCGGACTGGAGCCGGTGGGGGTGCAGAAGGCCATCGAGGCCCTGCGGTTCTGCGGCCTGCCCGTCGCCCCCGTCGGCCTGCGCGCCCGGGCCATCTACCAGCAATCGGTCGCCCACGGCCGGTCGGTCGGCGAGTGGGACCCGGCCAACCCCGCCGGTCAGGAGATCGAGCGCCTGTGGACCCACGTCGCCGCGCTGCTGGCCCTCGACGGCCTAGGCCGCGACGTCCGCGCGGTCTAGCTAGAGCGTTTCCCGACCTGATTGCATCAGGCCGGGCGCTCTAGTCTTTTGTTTTGACGCGTTTTCTTCACGCGAACCGGTACCCACTTCGCTTGAAAACGCTCTAGAACGCCTCCGCCGCCAGGGTTCGCAGGTGCTCGGCGATGTCGGCGGGCCAATCCGCGATCCGGGCGGCGAAGCCGGCGGCGTCGCCGGCGAACAGGGCGCGCGTGGCGTCCTCGAAGCCCGGACGATCGCCGGCCATCACCTGGGCGAAGCGGTAGGTCGCGTCGCGGGCCGCGCGGCGCCGATCGGGTCCCTCGGTCTCGCGGCGGGCGGCCTCGACCAGCTTGCGCAGCGCCACCGAGGCCCCGCCGGGCTGGGCGGCCAGCCATTCCCAGTGGCGCGGCAGCAGGGTGACCTCGCGGGCCGTGACGCCCAGCTTGGGCCGCCCCCGGCCGCGCGGCGGAAGCTCCACCGCATCTTCCCCCAAGCGCCGGGCGATGTCCCAGGGACCGCCGCGCAGGTCGAAATCCACCTGCCGGCCGTCGGGGTCGAAGATCAACACCGAGGCCTCCGGCGCGGCGCCCAGCCGGGCCTGGGCGGCGACCGCCGCTTCGAGCCGCGAACCGGCCGCGATCCGCCGCTCGCCGTCGAACACCACGTAACCGCTCATCGCCGCAGCCCCTCGGCGCTCAGGCTGGCCCGCCAGTGCTCGCGGCGCTCGACCAGCAGCGAGGCGCGGCCCAGCCGCTCCAGGCCCTTGTCGTCGATCACCTCCAGCACCTCGAAGCCGAACGCCGCCTCGCCGTGGGTCTTCCAGGCCGCCTGCAGGCTGGGACTGGAATGGCCGCCCATCCGCAGCGAGAACCAGACGCCGTTCTGGCGCGTCGACAGGTCGGGCGTGCCGCCGATCCACACCTCGCCGGTCGGGACACAGCGAATGGCGTAGACGCCCGCCTCGACCTCACGGTCCTTGTAGTCGCGCACCAGGTTTCGTCGGTCGGTCATGGTCATCTCCATGCGCCACTTTTACCCGGATGAATTACGGAGTCAATATTACCCGGGTGTTTTTATTCCTCCCCCTGTGGGGAGGTGTCGGCGAAGCCGACGGAGGGGGGAGTGATCGGCCGACGGTCGTGACCTGGACCGACACCCCAAAACTCCCCCCACCGGCCTTCGGCCGCCTCCCCCACGGGGGGAGGACCTGGCTGGAGCCGACCTCGCCAAGCTGCTAGAGAGCCCCGCTGCAAGCAGGAGGCTCGTCATGGTCCGCAATCTGAAGGGCAAGCTGGCCGCGCCGGGTCCAGACCCGATCGCCCAGGCCGACCTGGCCTGGTTCGACGCCCACGAGGGCCGCGAGTTCCGCCTGCGCGATCCGGCCCCGCTGGAGTTCAAGGACCCGCTGGGCGAACCCGGCGAAGGGTTCAGCTGGCGGGTGCTGGTGGCCAGGCTGGCCGACGGCGCCCGCCTGCGCCTGCCGGTATCGCTGGCCTGGGACCTGCACAACGACCACGCCAAGGACACGCACCTGGCCCTGCTGTTCGATCAGGTCGCGCCGGAAAAGGCCAAGGCGATGCGCTTGAAGTAACCCTCTCCCGCTGGGAGAGGGTCCATAGGCATCACCCCCGCCGCAACCACGCCGCCACCGCCCAGGCGTGGGCGTCGTGCCTCAGCGCCACCACCGCGTCCCGCGGGTCCAGCCAGACCAGCGCATGGTCGTCCTCGACCTTCAGTTCGGGCTGCTCGCCGGTTACCGTCACGACGTAGATCCCACCGAAATTGCGCACCGGCTGCCCGTCGGACTTCAGGAACGGCTGGCTGACCTCGACGATCTGGGCGCCGACCTCGACCACCAGGCCGGTCTCCTCGCCGAACTCGCGGGCGATGGCCATGCGTTCGTCCTCGCCGCCGTCGACCGCCCCGCCGGGCAGGTCGAAATACGGCGCCCGGCCGGGCTTGCGCACCTCGACCAGGGCGATCCTGCCGTCCCGCCCCTCGGCGATGCCGAAGGCGGCCCAGCGGTTCTTGTATTCCAGGCCGGGCGTCGGCGCGTCGAAGGCCAGCAAGCGGTCAGTCCTTGCCGTAGAGGTCGATCCACGGATCGGCCTTGCCCGACACCACGTCGGCGACGGAGGTCTCGGGGCGATAGCCGATCTTGCCGTCGGCGCTGGCCCGCCAGGCATCGACCACCATGTCGCGCAACTGGGTCGCGCCGGCCGCCAGGCGTTCGTCGACGAAGGCCTTGGCGCGCGGGTCGGCGGCGACCAGGCCGCCCTCCTTCTCCAGCTTGTACAGCGGCTCGACGAAGGTCTCGGTGGTGGTCAGGTAGCTCACCGTCCGCGTCTCGATCGAGCACTTGCAGTCGACATAGGCCGGGACCAGCGTCTTGACGTCGGCGTTGACGGCCACGGCCTTGACCAGTGGCCCCTCGAAATTGCCATGGGTGGCCCGGCTCTGGGTGTAGCCGTTCGGATTGGGGTAATCGCCCCAGCCGTTGTAGTGCACGCTGACGTGCAGCGGCTGGCTGGCGTCGCCGACATAGTGGGCCCAGACGCCCAGGTCGCGCACCAGCAGCGCCTCGCGGCGCTTCAGGTCGGCGACGTAATAGGCCTTCCGGGTCTTGTCCTTCTCGGTCCTGGAGACGGCATCGAGGATGCGCCAGTAGGTGAAGTCCTTCACCAACTGCTGATAGCCGTCGATGATCGAATAGGGCAGGTAGCCGGCCTTCCAGCTGTCCTGGCCGACGGCGCGCAGGGCCGTCTCGTAGTCGGCGCGGGTGGGCGGCAGGGTCTCGACCGTGAACTTCGGCCCGCCGTACATCAGGCCCTGGTCGTCGAGGTCCAGAAAGTGGGCGGCGTCGCGGTCGGTGTCGTGGACCTTGCCCGAGCCCTTCCAGCGGTCCGGCTCGCGGGCGTATTCGCCGATGGCGGCGACAGCCTGGGGGGTGCGCAGGAAGGCCGGCACATCGCTGGGCAGGCTCTCGGCGGCGACCACTCCCACCAGGCGGTGGCCCCAGGCGCCCCAGGCCAGGGCCGAGCTCGACGGCGCGGCGATGGCGGCGACCACCGCCAGGGAGACGGACAGACGAACGGACGGCTTCATGAGCGCTCCACGGCAATGATCGCCCGCGACTCGCGATCGGCGATTCCCGACGTCTCCATCCGACCGAAGGCTGGAAAAAGGCGCCGCATTCGCGGGCAATCCGGGTTTAGGACACCTCGATGCACTTCGCCAGCGTCGGGCGCGAACAGGCGTCAAGCGTCAGCACACAAGACCTTGCCAGAGGCGGCTTTGCGGGCGCCGGGGAACCAAAATGCCCGTCGCGCGATGGCCGGGAACGCTGTCGCGAGACGTGCATCGCGACACCAAGTCGCCCCTGAATAGGTTGTCACGGGGCCGTGATCTTAGTAATCAGGCCGCCGACCGACACTCTACGCCGATAAGAGGTACCCCTCGATGCGACGCACGTTTGCGGGATTTCTGGCCGTCGCGGCCATGTCCATCGCCCTCCCCGCCCTGGCCGCCGACACCGATTCCGCCCGTGGCGATCCGCTGGGCGACCTGATCACCGGCGCCCTGACGGGCACCATGCCGGGCTCGGTCGAATACAAGATGAAGGCCACGCTCTACCACGCCGGCGCCAAGGGCATCCGGGCGCTGGACAGCCTGGGCTGCAAGGTGGTGGCGATGCGCACCCTGGCGGTCGACAAGACCGTGATCCCGCGCCGCACCGTGGTGTTCATCAAGGAGACCGTCGGCCTGCCGATGCCCAACGGCGAGAAGCACGACGGCTACTGGTACGCCTCGGACGTCGGGGGCGCGATCAAGGGCAACAGGCTGGACCTGTTCAGCGGCCAGGGCCGAACCTCGATGCAACCGCTGATGAACCTGAACCTGGCGACGCTCTCGGTGACCAAGGTCGGCGAGTTCAAGGGCTGCCCGCCGGAGTAGCCTCCGGGTTCCCTGCCTCTCTCAACAAACAACCGTCATTCCCGCCCTTGTGGCGGGAACCCCTTTGTCCGCCGTACGGACAGAGGGGTGACGCGCCAGCGCGTCAAGGCGGCGCACCGTCGTGCTGAACCAGGGGTTCCCGCCACAAGGGCGGGAATGACGGTGAAAAGGGGGCTAGATCCCCTCGCCCACGTTCGGCGCCGCGCCCGGAGCCCGGGCGACGTGGATGCCGCATTCCGTCTTGTCCTGTCCCGCCCAGCGTCCGGCCCGCACGTCGGCGTTCGGGTCGTCGACCGGCTTGGTGCAGGGCCAGCAGCCCACCGAGGGGAAGCCTTGGCTGACCAGCGGATGGGCCGGCAGGTCGTGCTCGGCGACATAGGCGTCCAGCTCGGCCTTGCCCCAGTTGGCCAGGGGGTTGAACTTGATCTTGCCTTCCGACTCCTCGACCACCGCCAGGCGCAGGCGGTCGCCGCCGTGGAAGCGCTTGCGGCCGGTGATCCAGCCGTCGAACTCGCCCAGGGCGCGGTCCAGAGGCAGCACCTTGCGGATGTGGCAGCAGGCGTCGGTGTCGGTGCGCCAGAGGTCGGACTTGGGGTCGGTGACCGCCAGGTCGGCGAAGGCCGGACGCAGGTCGCGCACGTCGCTCAGGCCCAACTGGGCGGCCAGGCTCTTGCGGTAGTCTAGGGTCTGGCCAAACAGCATGCCGGTGTCGAGGAACAGCACGGGGATGTCCCGCGAGACCTGGCTGGCCAGGTGCAGGAGCACCGCCGATTCCGCCCCGAAGGACGAGACCAGGGCCAGCTTGTCGCCGAAGGTCTCGAAGGCCTTGCGCAGGATGGTCAGCGGATGGGCGTCGCGCAGCTCGGCGTCCAGTCGCGCGGCCAGGTTTCTGGCCGTCGGCTGCTGAGCGGCAGTCGGCTTCACCTCGATCGCGGTCTGGTCGTAGGCCATCAGACGGCCCTCTCCTCGAAAGCGACAAGACGATCGTCCGCCGCGCGTTGATAGACATGACGGAAGCGATGGGCGGCCTTGGTCCAGGCCTCCGGGGTGGCGCCGTCATTGGGCTCGAAGGCGTCGAAGCCGCAGCGGACCATGAAGCCGGCCTGCTCCTGCAGCACGTCGCCGACCGCCCTCACCTCGCCGGTGAAGCCCAGGCGCTCGCGCAGCAGGCGGGCCGAGGTGTAGGCGCGGCCGTCGCGGTATTTCGGGAAGGCCAGGGCCACCACCGCCAGGCGCGGCAGGTCATAGGCCAGGGCCTCGACCTCCTGGTCGGACTCGATGCGCACACCGACCCGGCGCGAGTTCGACAGCAGGATCTCGCCCTCGGCCTGGAAGCGGGCCAGGGACAGGATCACGTCGCCCTCGGGCAGGGCGTCCTCGTCGGCCACGTGGGTGAAGCCGTCGTCGGCCCATTCGGCCCCGAAGTTCTTGTCGCCTGGGGCTCCGGCAAGCTTAATCAGCCTGGGCATAGACCGCCTCCTTGAAGGGTTCGAGACCGACGCGGCGATAGGTGTCGAGGAAGCGCTCCTCGCCGGTGCGGATCGAAAGATAGGCCTCGACCAGGGAGTCGATGGCGGGGGCGACCTTGTCGGCCGACAGGCCGGGGCCGAGGATCCGGCCGATGCTGGCGTCCTCCGCCCCCGAGCCGCCGAGCGACAGCTGATAGAACTCCTCGCCCTTCTTATCGACGCCCAGGATGCCGATGTGGGCCACGTGGTGGTGGCCGCAGGCGTTGATGCAGCCGCTGATCTTGATCTTCAGCTCGCCGATCTTCTCGGCCCGGTCCGGGTCGGCGAACTTGGCGGCGATGTCCTGGGCGATCGGGATGGCGCGGGCGTTGGCCAGGGCGCAGTAGTCCAGGCCCGGGCAGGCGATGATGTCGCTGGCCAGGTCGATGTTGGCGGTCGCCAGGCCATGCTTTTCCAGCACCGCATGCACGGCCGGCAGGTCGTCCAGCTTGACGTGCGGCAGGACCAGGTTCTGGGCGTGGGTGACGCGCAGGTCGTCCAGGCTGTAGCGCTCGGCCAGGTCGGCGACCACGTCCAACTGCTCGGCGGTGGCGTCGCCCGGCGTCTGGCCGATGGCCTTCAGCGACACCTCGACGATGGCGTAGCCGGGCTGCTTGTGCGGCTTGACGTTGTTGCGGACGAAGCGTTGCAGGGCCGGGCTGGCGGCGCGGGCCGCCTCGAAGGTCTCCGACACGTCCGGCAGGGTCTCGAACCGGGTCTGGGCGAAGGACGCGCGGATGCGGGCCAGTTCGGCGGCCGGCAGGTCGGCGCGGGCGGCGTCGATCTTGCCCCACTCTTCTTCCACCTGGCGACCGAACTCCTCGGCGCCCAGGGCGGCGACCAGGATCTTGATGCGGGCCTTGTAGATGTTGTCGCGGCGGCCGTGGCGGTTGTAGACGCGCAGGATCGCCTCGACGTAGCTCAGCAGGCGCTCGGCCGGCAGGAACTGTTTGATCATCGGGCCGACATAGGGCGTGCGCCCCTGGCCGCCGCCGACGATCACCTCGAAGCCCATGGCGCCATCTCGGCCGTGACGCAGGATCAGGCCGATGTCGTGGACCTTGACCGCCGCGCGGTCGGTCAGGGCGCCGGTGATGGCGATCTTGAACTTGCGCGGCAGGAAGCTGAATTCCGGGTGCAGGGTCGACCACTGGCGCAGTACTTCGGACCAGACGCGCGGATCGTCGATCTCCTCGGCCGTGGCGCCGGCATAGGGGTCGGCGGTGACGTTGCGGATGCAGTTGCCGCTGGTCTGGATGGCGTGCAGGTCGACCTCGGCCAGGGCGTCGAGGATGTCGGGCGTGTCCTTCAGCTTCACCCAGTTGAACTGGACGTTCTGGCGGGTGGTCATGTGCCCGTAGTTCTTGTCGTAGGTGCGGGCGATCCAGGCCAGGCGGCGGGCCTGGCGGCTGTTCAGCGAACCATACGGAATGGCCACCCGCAGCATGTAGGCGTGGAGCTGCAGATAGAGGCCGTTCATCAGCCGCAGCGGCTTGAACTGGTCCTCGGTCAGCTCGCCGGACAGGCGGCGGGCCACCTGGTGCCGGAACTCGTTGGAGCGGTCGGTCAGGAACTCGCGGTCGATGACGTCGTACTGATACATCTCGTCTACTTCCTGCGGATCAGGTCGACGCGGCCGGTCGAGCGGGCCGCGCCGTGGGCGTGGCGCAGCGCCTCGATCACCTCGCCGCCGACGGCCTGCTTGCCGTGGGTGGGTTCGTTGGTGGGCCCGAGGGCCCGGATGCGTTCGCGGTAGCTGACGGGCGCGAGGCCGCCTTCGACTTCCGACACGTCGATCAGATAGGCGTCGACGACCACGGTCGCCTGGGCCTTGCCTTTGGCGGCGGCCTCTTCGGCCTCGGCTTCACGCGCCGCGTCGAACAGTTCGGCCTCGCCGAAGCCCTCGACCCAGTGGCCGGCCTTCCAGAACACGACCTCGCCGTCGGTCAGGCGATTGGCGGTGAGGACCTTCATGAATGGGGACTCGCGCGCTGAATGTTTTCGGAAATGATGTCGGGCGCGGCTTCGACGGCCATCGCCATCGACTCGCCGACCATCAGCAGCCCCGGCCCCTTCAGGCCCTCGGCGGCGACGGCCAACTCGGCCAGGGTGGTAAGAATCCGGCGCTCGTCGGAACGGCTGGCGTTCTCGACGATCAGGGCCGGGGTCGAGCCCGCGCGGCCGGCGGCCGTCAGGCGCTCGGAGATCAGGGCGGCGGTGCTGACGCCCATATAGACCACGACGGTCTGGTTCGGACGGGCCAGGGCCGCCCAGTCCAGGTCGGGCTCACCATGAGCCGCGTGGCCGGTGACGAAGGTCACGGCCTGGGCGCTGCCGCGATGGGTCAGGGGGGCGCCGGCGCCGGCCGCGGCGGCCAGGGCGGCGGTGACGCCGGGGATCACCGAGCACTCGACGCCGGCCTCGCGGCAGGCGGTCAGTTCCTCGCCGCCGCGGCCGAACAGGAACGGGTCGCCGCCCTTCAGCCGCACCACGGTCAGGCCGTCCAGGGCCAGGGCCACCAGCAGCTGGTTGATGTCGTCCTGCGGCAGGGTGTGGCGCGACTTGCGCTTAGCGACGTTGATCCGCCGCGCCGCCTCGGGCGCCAGGTCGAGGATCTCGTCGGAGACCAGGCCGTCATGGACGATGACGTCGGCGGCCCGCAGCGCCTTGAGCGCCTTGATCGTCAGCAGCTCTGGATCGCCAGGGCCGGCCCCGACCAGGATCACGCGGCCCGGCGCACGGATGCTGTCCCCGCCGCCGAGCGCGACGAGACCGGGAGCGGAACGGGCGGAGGCGGATCGGACCGGGGGCCGAGCCATGATTCAGGTCCTCTATAAGCCAGACGCCATCGACAAAACGCCGGTCCGACCTTTCGGCCAAACCGGTTGAACCCAATGCATTACGGGGCGAACCCTAGGGTCCGCCCCGCTCGCGTTCACCGATGAAAAGGGCCGATCCATCAGCGAACGCTTGCAAATTGGTCGCGACCGGGCCACTTCGCAAACAAGGTCTTCTGCCGGGGCGTTCAGTAAAACTCATGGAAAGACAGTCGGAACGGCGGCGCCTGCCCCCCCTCAACGCCCTGCGTGCGTTCGAGGCCGCGGCGCGTCACCTGAACTTCAGCCGCGCCGCCGACGAGCTGTCGGTGACGCCCGGCGCCGTCAGCCAGCAGATTCAGAACCTCGAGGACTATGTCGGCGCGGCCCTGTTCAAGCGCACGCCCAAGGGCCTGCTGCTGACAGACGCCGCCCAGACCGCCCTGCCCGCCCTGCGCGAGGCCTTCGACCGGCTGGCCGAGGCCGCCTCCCTGCTGACCGCCGCCGTCGACGGTCGCCGCCTGACCCTGACCGCCGCCCCCTCGTTCGCCGCCAAGTGGCTGGTGCCGCGCCTGGGCAAATTCGAGCAGGCCCAGCCCCAGGTCGACGTCTGGCTGTCGGCCGGCATGGAGGTGGTGGATTTCGCGGCCGGCGAGGTCGACCTGGCCATCCGCTACGGCTCGGGCCGCTATCCGGGCCTGGAGGTCATCCGCCTGCTCAGCGAGACGGTGATCCCGGTCGCCTCGCCCGAACTCCTGGCCTCCAACCCCTTGGAATCGCCGGAAGATCTCAACCGCCACATCCTGCTGCACGACGGCTCGCCGGACGCCGACGACAGCTGTCCCGACTGGGCCATGTGGCTGGCGGCGCGCGGCATCAAGTCGGTGGACGGGGCCCGGGGTCCGCGCTTCAACCAGTCCAGCCTGGTGATCGAGGCCGCCGCCAACGGCCGGGGCATCGCGCTGGCCAAACAGACCCTGGCCCAGGCCGATCTGGACGCCGGCCGTCTGGTCATCCCATTCGAGATTCCCACGGCCGTGGACTTCGCCTATTACGTCGTCCACCCCAAGGCCAAGGGGCGGCTGCCGCAGGTGAAGGCGTTCGTTTCCTGGCTGCAGGCCGAGGCCGCCGCGCATGAAGCGGCGCTCCTCACCATGGACAACGGCGCGGGCATCTAGGGCTAAATGGTCAAGACGAATATCGAGGTCGGTGAACGACGGGTTCCCGGCGACTGCCAGTCCATGGCCGACGTGCGCCAAGGCGTGGACGCCCTGGACCGGGCCCTGGTGGTCCTGCTGACCGAGCGCCAGGGTTACATGGACGCCGCCGCCCGCATCAAGGCCGACCGCTCCAAGGTGTTCGACCGCGCGCGGATCGAGGACGTGGTCGACAAGGTCAAGGCCGCCGCCCGCGCATCGGGGCTGTCCGAGGCCATCGCCGAGCCGGTGTGGCGCACGCTGATCGACCGCTGCATCGCCTATGAGTACGACAGCTGGGACCGCACGAAGGGCTGAGGCCCTTCTGTTGTTTCCAACCTTGTCATCCCGGGCGAAGCGAAGCGCAGAGGCCAATGTCTCGTTCTCCACGCTCGTGGCCCTGGCTGAGGGGCTCAATGTCTATCTGACTAGGTGGTAGAGCAATATGAACGACAGTAAGGACAGAGTTGCTGAGGCGCTCGACCTCCTCAATCTTCACTACGAGCAATTCCATGCGATGGTGCCGGTCGCTCGGGAGACTGGACATCCCGTTCCGATGGACACTCGCGGGTGGTCGCAAATCCTGATCAGCGTCCTAACGGGGCTCAGTGGGCTTGCCCGCAAGAAGGGGGCTGATCTCAAAGACGGTTCCGACGTCAAGGCAGCGAATACGTGGGAGGCTATCGACACTCCGAGGTTCAATGGGGTCATCAAGGCCGGTACAAAATCAGCCACATCCGATACCCTCGCCTCGCTGGACGGGATGCCGTTCCTCTTCTTAGTGATGTGGGATCAGACCAAAGAAAAAGCTGCTCGTTGCCGCATCTGGTGTGTCAGGCCGCAAGCTGACCCCCGATTCAGGGCAATGTGCGAAGCTTGGTATGCAGCTCGCGCAAGCGGAGCCATATCGAGCACGAACTTTCAGCTACACCCACCCAGGGGTCTGGATGCGAACGCCATCCGGAATACGTTCGGCAACCTTCACTACCCGCTGCTCTTCTGCGCGATCCGGAGTGGTGATCGTTACGATGTCAAGACCTACGACCCAGAGGTGCTGCCAAATGGCCTATGCACCCTCGGTGACGATGCTGCTGCCGCCGAGATCCTGGTGCACGAGGGTGTCGAGGATCTGTTCACCGCCACTGAGGAGCGAACATAAGGATCGGCGGAAGAAGGGGATTAGCGCCCAGTGGCGCAAGCCCTTGCTTACGTTGGGCTTATCGGAGCGCAATCTCTACCCAGAGAGGCGGTCCAAAGAGCACCAAGCGGCAGCTTTATCGGGAAAAATGGCGCGCGGATACGGATGCTGCGGAGAACTATGAGTGGCCGCTGGCCATCTGGCGGACCAAACGACCGGCCGCAAAAGCTGACGTTCGGAAAGGTATCGCCAAACCCGCCGTGGGGGCGTTCGTTCGGCCGCCATGAGCCTCGACGGCGACAGGCAGCAACATCGGCAGCGTGATGGCTCCGAGAGCGATCGATTTCATGTGCCCCTCCCCAGGTGCTCGACACCCCAGTCAGCAACTTCGTCGATAGTCAAAGCGGATGCTGGCTCAACCGAAAATGGTGCGCGTCACACTTTCGCCTTGTGCTGTTCCGGAAAACGGACAAGCTTGATCCACGTCGGCCTTAGGGGGCTGAGCCAAAAAATCGCTTCAGGTCCCGACCTGTATGATCTGGAGTGCTGATGTATCGCGCGGACCCCACGCCCGTCCTGTCACCGGCCGACATTCCCGACTGGGACTATCTCCCCGAAATCGACTTGGCCGACTACCTCGATGCCCACCCGCACCAGCACGTTTTCCGGATTTTTGCCGGAACAGTGACACTCAGCCGATCGATAAGTCGCCGCACGAGTATAACGGATCATGCTCTTGATCTTCGCATCGACTGCAATGAACTCCACATCGGGATAGATCCAGCGCGGCCCAACGGCATTGTCCTGTTCGACGTTTCCGGCATGGACAGTGATTCTACCCCGGGGTCAGTCGTCGGTTGGAAAACGTGGGCTCCCGAAACCGAATCTGCCGAAGATGGCGAAGCTGGTTTCGACGGCGGATCGATTGAGATCAACGCCTTGTCGGTCTTTACGGCGCAGTCGGCCGTTTCTCTTGACCTCGACATCCTCCAGCTGGGCGGCAAAGGCGGGAATGGCCAACAAGGCTATTGGGGCGCTGATGGCGTAGCGGGAATTTCAGGGCGGGACGGTGCTGATACCAACATACAGCCAAACCCGGATTACGACGTCCTGCCGGGCGATGGCGCCAACAGCAACTCCTACGTGAGGGCCATCGTCAATCGTTCAGCGACGGCTTCCGGCGTCGATCCCAAGTCGATTCCCAATCCGAGCGGCTGGAATCCGGGCGTCGACCAGGCCAATCACGTTCAGTTCAGTTCTCCGCCGCCACCGCCACCGCCGCCCTGCATTCGTCCGCCAGAGCAAGGCGGGTGCAGTCCCCGGTAGACAGGCCGCGCGCGCTGATCCGTCGCCGGGTGCGCGGCGCGCGCTACTCCGTCTTCTACCCCTTTCGCGCGTTCTAAGAGATCGGTGAAATCATGACTTCGTTCGCGAAGAGAATAACCCAACTGCTGGCACCGCTCGTTGCCGTCGCGCTGCTGCCGGGATGCGCTATCGCCAAGCCCAATGTGGAGAAGCTGTTTTTTGGGAAAACCCGAGCCGACATCGTCAGTGGCAAGATGGGGAAGGTTGTCGAGGTCTATTGCTCGGGCAATTCCGAGGTCGCGCAAATCTGCAATCCGTCGGTCGCCAATATCATCGTTGTCGATAGGCGCGAGGGCTATGTGTACGTCTTCATGTCCAGAGACCTGGTCTCAACCACCGTCCTATTCGCGCGCCGCGTCGATTCCTGAGATGGGCAAACTTGAACGCAGACACGGCTTTCTATCGCATTGCGGCTGGTAGCCGGTCGCGGTGATGGTCCCGTCGCGTCGTTGCCTCGCCGCGTTTCCCCTTACGATCCTCCTGGAGCCCGCTACGGCGCTGGCGGCGTCGCCGGGTGTCGTGGCGACTGTAAAGGCCATCTTCGCGCAGCCGGACGAACGGTTGGACTATGCGCGGACCAAGCTGGCCTTCGACAGGATAGTCGCGCCGGCGACCAACGCGATCGCCATCATGGCGCAGCTCGATGCGCTGGCGAAGGCGGCAACCGAGATTGCAGGACCCGGCGCGCCCGACCTTAAGAAACTCGCCTTCCTTCGCCATGTCATCTACGACGCCGGGCCGTGGAATGGCGGCAGGGCCTTCAGCTACGACCTCACCGATCCACTTGGTCAGAAGCCGGGCAACCAACAGCTAGCAACCTACCTCACGACCCGTCGCGGCAACTGCGTGTCGATGCCGACGCTGTTCCTGATCCTCGCCGAGAAGATGAGAATAAAGGGCATCGCCCTGGTCGACGCGCCGCTGCATCTGTTCATCCGCTACACCGACGAGACCGGCAAACCGCTCAATCTGGAAACAACCAACGGGGCCAACCCGACTCGCGATGCCTGGTATCGTGAGAAATTGCCAATGTCGGACCGCGCCATCGCGTCCGGCCTCTACATGCGCCCGCTTACGCGGCGCGAGGCGATTGGAGATTTGGCGCTGGGCGTTGTCGATGATCTTATCACCAAGGGGCATTTCGAGCAGGCCGGTGAGGTTGCCGAGGTGATCGTGAAAAACGCCCCGCGCAACGGCCACGCCATGGTCAAATCGGGCACCGCCTATGCGGGACTGCTGCAACGGGATTTCATCGGGAAGTACGCAAACCCGGACCTCGTGCCGGTGGCGCAGCGGCCTCGCTATCTGCGTCTCATCGAGAAGAACAAGGCGGCTTTCTGGTCAGCCGAGGCGCTGGGCTGGGAGCCTGTTGAATAGCGGGCGACGTTCGCCAGATTTGCTCCGGGGAGGGCGCGATGATCCGGCTATGGTGGTTCTGCCTTTGGCTCTGGGAATGGTTCTGGCATCCCCAAGGCATGCTGGTGTGGGCCGAGGCGAACCAGGGCGCTGCGTGATCCGGGCCATGCGTTGGGGCCGAATGCTCTATCCGGAACAGGCCGAGTTCTGGCTCTTTCCAGCCGACAGCGCGTCGGGCCACATCGTCGAGCACAGCGCGCCACGAACCGCGTCTTCTCCGCCCGATTGCAGCGTTTGCGTCGCCCATATCAGGCCCAGAAAGGGACCCTCATCGGCCGCCTTCAGAAGGCCGTCGAGCTTCTTGCGATACTGTTCGCGTCTAAGCCGGCTGGTGGTCTTGCCGCTCGAACGCGACCTTTCGGATGCGTGGACCATGACGGCGAGTCCAGCGTGAGTCGGCCCGGTCTGTCAGCCTGCGAACGGCCGCGCCTGCCCTCGTCGAATCACGCCGGCTCAGTATCCGTAACGCGACAACCTAGCGGAGGGCGGCAGCGAAACAGGGGTGCGGCGAAGGGCTACAAGGGACATGGATCGTACGAGGCGGAGACAGACAGCTCCCGGGAGGAGAAAATCCCCCGACTAAAACCCCGACTAAAACGAATCCCTAGTCGGGGGCGCTTGCGCCCCGAAGGGTAAGTCTTTGATTTTCTTGGAGAAAATGGCGCGCCCGGAACGATTCGAACGTCCGACCCTCAGATTCGTAGTCTGCTGCTCTACCCCTTCAACGACCGCAATGCCCGCTCGTGGGCGTAGGCGGCGATGTCCATCAGGGCCAGGTCCAGCGCGTTGCGCACCGCGTCCAGGCTGTGCGTTCCCGCCTCGGCGCCCTCGCACACATCGCCCAGGGCGAAGGCCCCGACGCCCCGCGCCGCGCCCTTGACGGTGTGGACGGCGTCGCTCCAGCCGGGGTGGCTCTTGCTCAGCATCGGCGACCACAGGGCGGCTTGTTCGCGGAACAGGGCCAGCACTTCGTCGATGACCGTCGAATCGTCGGCCGCGAACCCTTCCAGATAGGCGAAATCGACCGCGCCGCTGATGTCTCGTCTGGCCAAAAAATAGTCCCTTGCGTTCCAAGATTCTTTGCGTATGTTCCGCGCCTCGCCGCCGAGGCAAACCACCGCTTCGGGCCGCGCGGGCGCATAGCTCAGTTGGTAGAGCAGCTGACTCTTAATCAGCGGGTCGTAGGTTCGAATCCTACTGCGCCCACCATTCCCTTCCAAGATTTCAAAGACTTTCCCCTCTGGGGACCCCGTCATTCGACGTGTCGCGTTCGACGGTGACGAGTCCGTGCGTTCGCAATCTACCCGCCCGGCGCGGCGGACGTAAGGGCACGATGGCCTCGCGCGTCGTTCCGTCGGATGCTGCCCACAACGAAGGCGGAAAGCCCCACGGGAGGCGATCGATGATCACGCTCTATCACTGCGTCGGCGCGCGCTCGTTCCGGGCCCTGTGGGCCCTGGAGGAGCTGGGGCTGCCCTATGACCTCAAGCTGACGGCCTTCCCGCCACGGTTTCGCGAGCCGGGCTATCTGGACATCAACCCGCTGGGCACGACGCCGACCCTGCTCGACGGCGAGACCTTGATGAGCGAGTCGTCGGCGATCTGCGAATACCTGGCCCGCCGCCATGGACCCAGCGACCTGACCGTGGGTCCCGACGAGCCGGGGTTCGGGGCCTATCTGAATTTCCTGCACATGGGCGAGGCCACCCTCACCTTCCCGCAGACCATCCACCTGCGCTACGCGGTGTTCGAGCCCGAGGAGCGCCGGCTGCCGCAGGCCGCCGCCGACTACGTGCAGTGGTTCCTGTCGCGGCTGAAGGGCGCGGCCAAGCTGCTCGACGGTTCCGGCTATGTCGCCGCCGGCCGCTTCACCATGGCCGACATCTCGGTCGGCTACGCCCTGAAGCTGGCCGAAAGCCTGGGCTTCGCCGACAAGTTCCCCGTCCCCTTCACCGCCCACCTGGCGCGCCTGAAGGCCCGGGACGGCTACCAGCGGGCCCTGGCCGCCGAAAGCCACGGAGAGTCTGTCCTGTGAGCACGCCCGCCGACCGCATCCCCGTCATCGTCGGCGTCGGCGAGGTCGTCGACCGGCCCAGCGACCTTGGCCTGGCGCTGGAGCCCCTGGCCCTGATGGCCCGGGCCCTGCGCGAGGCCGACGCCGACGCGGGCGGCGGCTTTCTGGGCAGGATCGGCTCGCTGGACGTCGTCAACCAATTGAGCTGGCGCTACGCCGACACGGCGAGCGAGCTGTGCGCCCGCCTCGACATCGCCCCGGCCCGCACCGTCTACGGCCCGGTCGGCGGCGAGAGCCCGATCCGCTTTCTCCATGAGGCCGCCCAGCGCATCGCCCGGGGCGAGGCGCGGGTCGCCGCCGTGGTCGGGGCCGAGGCGCAGTGGAGCGTCAACAAGGCCCGGGCCGCCGGGGTCGAACTGCCGTGGACGACCAAGCCGCCGGCCACCGGCGGCGGACCGCGCATCGAGGTCCATCCGCTGGCCCTGAAGCTGGGCGTGTTCCTGCCGGTCAGCGTCTATCCGTTCTACGAGAACGCCGCCGCCCACCACTGGGGCCAGACGCCGCGCCAGGCCCTGGCCGAGTCGGGGGCCCTGTGGTCGGCCTATTCGGCGGTGGCGGCGGAGAACCCGAACGCCTGGCTCAAGCGCCGCCTCACGCCGGACGAGATCACCACGCCGCGCCCCGACAACCGGCCGATCGCTTGGCCCTACACCAAGCTGATGGTCGCCAACATGGCGGTGAACCAGGGCGCGGCGGTGATCCTGACCAGCTTGGCCGACGCCCGGGCGGCGGGGATCGCCGAGGACCGCCTGGTGTTCGTCTGGGGCGGAGCCGCGGCCCGGGAGCCTAGCGACTATCTGCAACGCGACCACTACCACGCCTCCCCGGCTCAGGACGCCGTGCTGGAGGCCATGGGCGGCATGGTCGGGGACCTTGGCGACTTCGACGCCCTGGAGCTCTACAGCTGCTTCCCCTGCGTGCCGAAGATGGCCCGCCGAACCCTGGGCCTGGCCGAAGGCGTCACGCCGACCGTGACCGGCGGCCTGACCTTCTTCGGGGCGCCGATGAACGACTACATGACCCACGCCGCCGCCGCGATGACCCGGCGGCTGAGGGCGGGCGGCGGGACCGGCCTGCTCTACGGACAGGGCGAGTTCGTCACCAAGCATCACGGCCTGGTTCTCGCAGACCGTCCGGCCCCGGACGGCACACGGTCGCTGGAGGACGCCAGCGTCCAGGCCCAGGCCGACGCGCGGCGCGGACCGGTCCCCGCCTTCGTCGAGACCGCGACCGGCCAGGCGACGCTGGAGACCCACACAGTGCTCTACGACCGCGAGGGGGCCGCGACCCACGGCGTGGCGATCGTCCGCGTCAGCGACGGTTCCAGGGCCCTGGCGCGGGTCCCGGCGGCCGACGCGACCACCCTGGCGCGGCTGACCGATCCCGACGCCTTTCCGATCGGGCTGGAGGGCGGCCTGGCCACGGCCGGCGACGACGTCCTGGAGTGGCGGCTGGGCTGAGGTGAACCCGGCGCGCGGGGGGACGTTGTTTCCGGCGAAGGAGCGCTCCCATGCCTCGCCGTCTCGCCCTCGCCGTCCTGCTGGCCCTCGGCCTAGCCGGCTGCGCCAGCCAGCAGGCCGCCATGCCCGGCTACGCCTGGGCGTTCATGCAGGATCCGGGCGAGGGCCCGAAGCTGGCCTATGGCCGCCCGTCCAGCGACGAGGTGCTGCTGATGATGACCTGCGCCGCCACGCCCGGCCGCGTGACCCTGACCGCGACGGGCCTGACGGGTTCGCGACTGGCCGTCAGTTCCGGCGGCCAGACGGCGCGCCTCGCGGCCACGACGACGCCGGGGCTTGGCGACGACAGCCTGCTACAGGCTGTCACCGACCGCGACACGCCGGTGCTGAGCAACTTCCGTCGTACGGGTGATCTGGCGATCCTGCATGGCGACACCCGTCACGGGATCGCGGCGGCTCCGGCCGATCGGGGCCAGGTGAAGGCCTTCTTTAGGGCGTGCGAGGCTTAGAAGCGGCCGGCCCTGCGTCCTTCGAGGCCCGCTACGCGGGCGCCTCAGGATGAGGACCGTTTCTACTGACTTCCTCATCCTGAGGTGCGAGCCGCAGGCGAAGCCTCGAAGGACGCAAGGCGCTTAAGCCCGCCGCCCCGCCGCGCTGACATTGTCCACGCCCAGGGCCGACAGCGCCCCGCGCAGGATGCCCTCGGCGTCGAGGCCGGCCTGGGCGTACATGACGTCGGGCTTGTCCTGGTCCTGGAAGATGTCGGGCAACACCAGGGTGCGGATCTTCAGGCCGCGGTCCAGAGCGCCGTGCTGGGCCAGGGCCTGCAGCACGAAGGCCCCGAAGCCGCCCATGGCGCCTTCTTCGACCGTGATGATCGCCTCGTGCTCGCGGGCCAGCCGCAGCAGCATGTCGATGTCCAGCGGCTTGGCGAAGCGGGCGTCGGCGACCGTGGCCGACAGGCCGCGCGCCGCCAGCAGGTCGGCGGCCTTCAGGCATTCGGCCAGGCGGGTGCCCAGCGAGACGATGGCGACGCTGGTCCCCTCGCGGACGATGCGGCCCTTGCCGATCTCCAGCGGCGCGGCCAGGTCGGGCAGGGTCAGGCCCAGCCCCTCGCCGCGCGGATAGCGGAAGGCGCTGGGACGGTCGTCGATCTCGACGGCCGTGGCGACCATGTGGGCCAGCTCCAGTTCGTCGGCCGCCGCCATCAGCACCATGCCGGGCAGCGCCCCCATGAAGCCGAGGTCGAAGGTGCCGGCATGGGTCGGGCCGTCGGCGCCGACCAGGCCGGCCCGGTCCATGGCGAAGCGCACGGGCAGGCGCTGGATGGCCACGTCGTGGACCACCTGGTCGTAGCCGCGCTGCAGGAAGGTCGAATAGATCGCGGCGAACGGCTTCATGCCGTCGGCGGCCAGGCCGGCGGCGAAGGTCACTGCGTGCTGCTCGGCGATGCCGACGTCGAAGGTGCGGTGCGGATAGGCCTTGCCGAACAGGTCCAGCCCGGTGCCCGAGGGCATGGCGGCGGTGATGGCCACGATCTTGTCGTCGACCGCCGCGTGCTTGATCAGTTCCTGGGCGAAGACCTTGGTGTAGCTGGGCGGGCCGGCGGCCGCCTTGTGCTGCTGGCCGGTGACCACGTCGAACTTGACCACGGCGTGCAGCTTGTCGTCGGCGCCCTCGGCCGGGGCGTAGCCCTTGCCCTTCTGGGTGACGACGTGGACCAGCACCGGCTTTTCGTCGAAGTGCTTGACGTTGTTCAGCACCGAGACCAGGGCGTCCATGTCGTGGCCGTCGATCGGGCCGACATAGTGGAAGCCAAGCTCCTCGAAGAAAGTGCCGCCGGTGACCATGCCACGGGCGTATTCCTCGGCCTTGCGGGCCGCGTCGCGGATCGGCGACGGCAGCTTCTCGACCACCGTCTTGCCCAGCTTGCGCACCTTGCGGTAGGCGCCGCCGGAAACCAAGTTGGCCAGATAGGCGCTCATGCCGCCCACCGGGGGCGCGATCGACATGTCGTTGTCGTTGAGGATGACGATCAGCCGCTTGGTGGTGTCGACCGCCGCGTTCATCGCCTCATAGGCCATGCCGGCGCTCATCGAGCCGTCGCCGATCACCGCGATGACGCTGTTGTTCTCGCCCTTGGCGTCGCGGGCGGCGCAGAAGCCGAGCGCCGCCGAGATCGAGGTGGCCGCGTGGGCCGCGCCGAACGGGTCGTAGACGCTCTCGGCCCGCTTGGTGAAGCCCGACAGCCCGCCGCCCTGGCGCAGGGTGCGGATGCGATCGCGGCGGCCGGTGAGGATCTTGTGCGGATAGGCCTGGTGGCCGACGTCCCAGATGACGATGTCCTTGGGCGTCTCGAACACGTGGTGCAGGGCGACGGTCAGCTCGACCACTCCCAGGCCCGCGCCCAGATGACCGCCGGTCACCGAGACGGCGTCGATGGTCTCGGCCCGCACCTCGCTCGCCAGCTGCTTGAGCTCGGCGATGGAAAAGCCGCGCGTGTCGGCCGGCGAGGAGATGGTGTCGAGGAGTGGGGTCACGAGAGACATGTCCGAAGAAAGCGCGGTCAGTTGCGGCGGTCCAGCACGAAATCAACGCTGCGGCGCAGATGATCGGCCCGTTCGCCGAATATATCGAGGTGTGACTTGGTTTGCACGGCCAACAGGTTGACCCGCTCCTTGGCGGCGCCCAGGCCCAGCAGGGTGACGTAGTTGGCCTTGCCCTTGGCGGCGTCCTTGCCGCCGGCCGCCTTGCCCAGCACCGCCGCGTCGCCCTCGGCGTCGAGGATGTCGTCGACGATCTGGTAGGCCAGGCCCAGGTCCTGGGCGAAACCCATCAGGGCGGCGCGCTCCTCCGGCTTGGCCCGGGCGATGATCAGCGGGATCTCGAAGGCGAAGGCGATCAGCGCCCCGGTCTTCAGGCGCTGCATGCGGGCCACGGCCCCCAGGTCGTCGCGGACGCCCAGCAGGTCGATCATCTGGCCGCCGCACATGCCCTTGGCGCCCGAGGCGATGGCCAGCTTGCGCACCAGTTCCGAACGGACGTGACCGTCGTCATGGGTGTCGGGGTGGGCCATGATCTCGAAGGCGGCGGTCTGCAGGGCGTCGCCGGCCAGGATCGCGGTGGCCTCGTCATATTGTACGTGCACGGTGGGACGGCCGCGACGCATGTCGTCGTCGTCCATGGCCGGCAGATCGTCATGCACCAGGCTGTAGGCGTGGATGCACTCCAGCGCGCAGGCGGCGCGCAGCACCGGCCGCTCGGGCAGGTCGAACATCTTGCCGGTTTCCAGCGCGAAGAACGGCCGCAGCCGCTTGCCGGGCCCCAGCGCCGCGTAGCGCATGGCCTCGGTCAGCCGGCTCTCGGGCCCCTCGGCCCGCGGCAGCAGTTCGTCCAGCGCCACGGTGACGATGTCGGCCGCCTGGACGATGCGCTTCTCGAGGTCGATCAAAACAGCTTCCCCCCGTTGGGAACGTCACGGTCCACGTCGACCAGCACCACGCCGCCCTCGGCGTCCGGAAAGCCCAGGCAGAGGACTTCGGACATCACCGGACCGATCTGGCGTGGCGGAAAATTGACCACGGCCGCCACGCGGCGACCGATCAGTTCGTCCAGGGCGTAGTGCTTGGTGACCTGGGCAGAGGATTTCTTGACGCCGATCTCGGGGCCGAAATCGATGGTCAGCCTGTAGGCGGGCTTGCGCGCCTCCGGGAACGGCGCGGCCTCGATGACGGTGCCGATACGGATATCGACCCGCTCGAAGTCCTCGTAGCCGATCTGGGAGGACGCCTGGCCCATCAGTTGAACTCGGCCGCCTCGGCGCTGACCACGCCGCCTTGGCCCAGCACGATCTTCTCGACCTTCAGGCGGGCGGCTTCGAGCTTCTTTTCGCAGTGCGCCTTGAGAGCCGCGCCGTCCTCGTAGATCTCGATCGAGCGCTCGAGCTCGGCCTTGCCGGACTCCAGTTCGCCGACGATCTGCTCGAGCCGGGCCAGGGCCTGCTCGAAGCTCATGCCTTCAAGATCCTGTGGACTGATCATTTCTACTCCGGGGCGAACCGCCGCACCCTAGTGGCGGGCCGCCGCGCGGGCAACTTCGTTGGTTCGGCTTTTGATGAACGAGGCTTGGACAGCCCAAGCGGTGACGGCGAATTCAGCGCCTAGACCCGTTCGAAGCGCTTCACGCACCAGTACTTGAAACCCTGGTCCAGCGTCTTCTTCAAGCCGCGCTTCTGCAGGGCCAGGCCGATCATGGTGTTGAAGAAGCCGTGGGCCACGACCAGCACCTCCTGGCCGCTCGAAGACAGGCCGATCAGCAGCTCGGCCGCCTGGTCGGCTCGGACCTCGGCCTGGGCGCGGCTTTCCTGGCCGGCGTGGTGGTTGAAGAACCACCACCAGAAGCGGGCGAAGAAGCCCCAGTTCTTGGGCGACATCTTGATCCAGCGCGGCCAGGGCGGCGGCGGCAGCGGGGCCTCGATGAACAGCGGGTCGCTGGCGAAGGCCTTGCCGGCGGTGACGGCATGGGCGGTCTCGATCGAGCGGCGGCGGGTGGAGGCGATGATCGTCCCGGCCCGCTGGGCGGCGGCCTTCAGCGTTTCCGGCGGGGTCTGGCCGGGCAGCAGGCCGCCCTCCTCGTACAGCGCCCACCAGTCGCCATAGGCCGGGGCGTTGAAACGGATGTCGCGCGACAGGGCCGGTTCGCCGTGCCGGGCCAGGGTGATGGCGCCGGGCCGAGGCGTGACGGCGACTTGCGGAGAAAGGTGGTCGGCGGGCAATTCGTCGGCCATTGATTCTGGAAGTCCGATTTCGCGCCTCGCGCGAATTCCCGAACCTCTCACCCCTCCTGCAACGCTCTGACATGCGCCGCCGCCGAGCGGCCGAGCGCTTCTAGGTCGTAGCCGCCCTCGAGCGAGGAAACAATACGCCCGCCGCAACGCCGGTTCGCCACCGAGGCGATCGCCCGGGTCGCCCAGGCGAAATCCTCGGCCTCCAGGCTCTGCTGGGCCAGGGGATCACGGACATGGGCGTCGAAGCCGGCCGAGACCAGGATCAGTTCGGGAGCGAAGCCGTCCACCTGCTGCATCAGCCCCTCGAAACCCCGGCGCCAGACCTCGCGGGGCGCGTGGGGCGCGACGGTGGCGTTGGCGACGTTGCCGACGCCCGATTCGGACGGATCGCCGGTGCCGGGATAGAGCGGCGACTGGTGGATCGAGGCGAAGAACACGCTCGGATCGCGCTCGAACACCGCCTGGGTGCCGTTGCCGTGGTGGACGTCGAAATCGACGATCGCCACCCGCTTGAGCCCCGAGGCCTGGGCGACCCGCGCCGCCACGGCGATGTTGGAGAACACGCAGAACCCCATGGCCACGCCCGGCTCGGCATGGTGGCCCGGCGGCCGCACGGCACAAAAGGCCCGCGTTTTCTGACCCGCCGCCACCGCTCGGGTCGCGGCGGCCACGGCGCCGGCGGCGCGGCGCGCGGCGGTCAGGCTGCCGGCCGACAGCACCGTGTCGGGGTCCAGGGCGTGGGTCCCGGCCCGCGGCGCGGCGGCCAGGATGGCTTCGATGAAGCCCTGAGGATGGACCAGGGCCAGGTCGGCGAAGTCGACCAGCGGGGCCTCGAACGCCTCCAGGTCCAGGCCGGCCTCATCCTCCAGCGCGTCGATCACCGCCCGCAGACGCTCGGGCCGCTCGGCGTGGTTGTCGCCGGGCCGATGGTCGAGCATATCCAGGTGGGTATAGAGCGCGACATCCATGCGAGGATCCTAACCGTTGAGCACCGCCACGACCATCCGCCCCGCCACGCTCCGCCGCGCCACGATCGAGGACGCCGACACGGTGTCGAGCCTCGGCGCCCGCACCTTCAGCGAGACCTTCGCCCATCTCTACCCGACGCAGGACCTGGAGACCTTCCTGGCCTACGCTTACGGCCTGGAGCGGACCCGGCGCGACCTGGCGGATCCGGACAAGGCCACCTGGCTGCTGGAGGACGAGGACGGCGAAGCCATCGGCTACGCCCTGGCCGGCCCCTGCGGCCTGCCCCATCCCGACGCCAGCCCCGCGCACGGCGAGTTGCACCGGGTCTATGTGCTGAAGTCGCACCAGGGCGGCGGCCGCGGCTCGCTGTTGCTGAACGCGGCGCTGGACTGGCTGGAGAAGGACGGCCCGCGCCCGCTGTGGATCGGCGTGTGGTCCGAGAACTTCGGGGCCCAGAAGCTCTATGAGCGCCTGGGGTTCGAGAAGGTCGGCGAATACCGCTTCGCGGTCGGCGAGACGCGGGACCTGGAGTTCATCCTGCGACGGGGGTGACGCCCTGCGTCCTTCGAGGCTCGGCTTCGCCTCGCACCTCAGGATGAGGAATTCAGAGAAGCCGCCCCCACGAGCTTCCTCATCCTGAGGCGCCCGCGCAGCGGGCCTCGAAGGACGCACGGCCGTTGCGCCGCACGCCATAAACCGCCATCCTTCGAACAACCGTTCGAAAGCAGCCCCATGTTCTTCCGCTTCTTCTCCGAGCTCCGCCAGGCCAAGGTGCCCGTGAGCCTGCGCGAATACCTCCTGCTGATGGAGGCCCTCGACAAGGACGTCATCGACCGGCGGATCGAGGACTTCTACTTCCTGTCGCGGGCCAGCCTGGTGAAGGACGAGAAGAATCTCGACAAGTTCGACCGGGTGTTCAGCCACGTCTTCAAGGGCCTGGAGACGGTGGAGGACGGCATCACCGCCGAGATCCCGGCCGAGTGGCTGAAACTGCTGACCGAGAAGTTCCTCACCGATGAGGAGAAGGCGCAGATCGAGGCCCTGGGCGGCTTCGAGAAGTTGATGGAGACCCTGCAGGAGCGCCTTCGCGAGCAGAAGGAGCGCCACGAAGGCGGCTCCAAGTGGATCGGCACCGGCGGCACCAGCCCGTTCGGGGCCAACGGCTACAATCCCGAGGGCGTGCGCATCGGCCAGGACAAGAGCCGCCACGGCAAGGCGGTCAAGGTCTGGGACAAGCGCGAGTACAAGAACCTCGACGACAGCGTCGAACTGGGCACCCGCAACATCAAGGTCGCCCTGCGCCGCCTGCGCAAGTTCGCCCGTCAGGGGGCGCAGGAGGAGCTGGACCTCAACGGCACCATCCGCGGCACGGCCGAGAAGGGCTATCTCGACATCCAGATGCGTCCCGAGCGCCGCAACACCATCAAGGTGCTGCTGTTCTTCGACATCGGCGGCTCGATGGACGGCCATATCAAGCTCTGCGAGGAGCTGTTCAGCGCCGCCAAGACCGAGTTCAAGCACCTGGAATTCTTCTACTTCCACAACTGCCTGTACGAGGCCGTATGGAAGGACAACCGCCGCCGCCAGGCCGAGAAGACCCCGACCTGGGAGGTGCTCCACAAGTTCCCCCACGACTACAAGGTCATCTTCGTGGGCGACGCGACGATGAGCCCCTACGAGATCACCTATCCGGGCGGCAGCGTCGAGCACTGGAACGAGGAGGCCGGGGCGATGTGGATGACCCGGGTCACCGACATCTACCAGAGCGCCGTCTGGCTCAACCCCACGCCTGAGCGCCACTGGGACTACACCCAGTCGATCGGGGTGATGAAGCAGCTGATGAACGACCGGATGTTCCCGCTGACCATCGAGGGGCTGGACAAGGCGATGCGGGAACTGGTGCGGGGGTAGAATGATCCGGAAACCCTCTCCCATGGGGAGAGGGTGCAAGACCGTCTCCCCCTACAACCCCGCCCGCTCCAGCGCCTCGCGCACCACGTCGGGCGCGTGGTCGACCACGCGCAGATAGGCGGTCAGGGCCGTATCGGGCCGGGCCTGGCCCAGTTCAAGCGTGGCCAGTTGGTCGAGGGGAATGCAGAACGCGCGAGCGAATTCATCCTGCGACAGGCCGCTGCGCCAGCGCACGGCCTGGACAAGAGCGCGGGCCGAGCGAGCGTGACCGGGGTCGGCGGCCTCGTCGATGGCCAAGTCGGCGGTAGTTTCGGCTCTGGTCATGGCAACGCTCCTGGCACTTGCCCCCGGGCGCGGGTGTAGACCCGTTGCGTTGCAGGAATTCGACCGCATTGCGTCGAGTACAGGACTCTGTTGGGGCGGCCGCCGCCACCAACGTTGTCATCCCGACCTCGGGGCGCGCAAGCGGCCCGCCTGGCGGCGGGCTGGCGCACAGCGCGAGGATCCGGGACCGGGGCGTGAACGCAGGCGCTTCCGGCGGTCCCGGATCTGCCCCCGGCTTTCGCCGGGGTTGTCCGGGATGATAACGGTTGTGTGTTCTAGCGCCCCGTCGTCCCCGTCATCGCCAGGGCCTTGGCCTCGACCGCCTCGACGCCCTTCAGCGGATCGCCGGCCGCCTCCAGCATGGCGTTGAAGCGCTTGAGGTCCTTGGTGCTGATCTTCTGGACGTCCTTGTCCTTGGCCCATTCCAGACCGATCAGCTGGCCCAGGCGGCAGGCCTTGGGCAGGAGCAAGGGCTGTTCGGCCGCGCCGCCCTTGGCCAGCAGCTTGCCGACGATGTCGTTCCAGTTGGGCGAGCCGGCGAAGCAGAACGACAGGTGGTCGCAGGTTCCGGTCCAGAACCGCTTGTACCAGCGCTGGTGCTCGTCGGTGTCGAAGTTCAGGGCGTCGGTCGGCCTGACCACCGTCCGGCAGTCGGGCCGCACGAATTCCCCGGCCCGGGACGCCGAGGCGCCCGCTAGCACCACAACCGCCGCGACCACGGCTCCAACCTCACGCAACGCCACTGTACGCTTCCTCGACACGGGTTCCCCCGGACACTTCACAAGCGACTGTTTAAGCTCAGCCTTCTGACAGAAATGCGGCGGTGGCCTCGATGGCCTCGACCAGGCCCACGCGCTCGATGGTCACGCCCTCTGGCAAGCTGGAGAACAGCCGGGTGGGCGCGGCGGCGTCCAGCATCACGAACACGCCCTTGTCGTCGGCTCGGCGGATCAGGCGGCCGAAGGCCTGGCTGATGCGGGCCCGCGCGGTCGAGTCATCGTACCCTTTGCCGCCGAACCTGGCGCGGCGGGCCTTGTGCAGCACGTCGGGGCGCGGCCACGGCACGCGGTCGAAGACCAGCAGGCGCAAGCTGCGGCCCGGAACATCGATGCCGTCGCGGATGGCGTCGGTGCCCAGCAGGCAGGCGTCCTGCTCGGCCCGGAAGATATCGACCAGGGCCCCGGCCTCCAGCGGGTCGACGTGCTGGGCGTAGAGGGCCAGGCCCTTGTCGGCCAGGGGCGCGGCGATGCGCTCGTGCACGGCCTTCAGCCGGCGGATGGCGGTGAACAGGCCCAGCCCCCCGCCGCCGGCCGCCAGGAACAGCTCGCGCATCGCCGCCGACACCTGGCGCGGATCGTCCTTGCCGACGTCGGTGACCACGAAGGCCTTGGCGTGATTGGCGTAGTCGAACGGCGAGACCAGCTTCAGCACCTTGGGGCTTTGCGGCAGGCGCGCGGCGCCGGTGCGCATCTCGGCCAGGGCGAAGGGGTCCTCCAGGGCCGGGTCGGTCAGGGTGGCGCTGGTCACCAGCACGCCGTGGGCGGGGCTCAGCACGGCGGCGCGCAGCGGCTCGGTCGGGTCCACCCAGTGCCGGCGGCAGGCGGCGTCGACGACGCGGCCATAGAGGAAGGTCGCCTCGAACCAGTCGACGAAGTCCGGGTCGTCCTCCGCGTCCTCGTCGATGGCTTTCAGGATCGAGCGCCAGGCCGGCAGGGTCATGCGGCAACGGCGATCCAGACCGCGCAGCGCGCCCTCGATCCGCGCCCGCTCCGAGGTCGGCAGGGTGTCGGCCTCCTCGTCCAGCACGTCTTCCAGGTGGCGCGCCAGGGCCAGCAGCGGGGCCTCGATGCCGGCCAGGGCCCGCGAGGCCTCGCCGGCCCGCTCGCGAACCAGCTCGATGGCCGGGCGGGCGGCGCATTGCAGCCCCTGCTCGGCCGCGCCGGGGCGGTCGGTGACCCGGGCCCGCAGTTGTTCGATCACCGCCACCAGGAAGGTCTCGATCGGGCCGATCGGATTGACCTGGCCGTCGGGCGGCGCGATCCGGCCCGACCAGCCCTCGCCCGGCAGGGCGGCGGCGGCGTGCAGGGCGGCGGTCAGCGAGGCTCGCGCGCCCTCGCGCTCGCCGATGATGTCGAGCAGGCGGGTCTCCAGCCCGCGCCCCCGACGGCCCCGGCCCTCCGGCCCGCGCAGCCAGCGGCGCATCTCGGCGGCCTCGGCCCCGGACAGGGCGGCCGAAAAGGCGCTGTCGGCGGCGTCGAACAGATGGTGGCCCTCGTCGAAGACGATGCGCTTGAGCGAGGTGGTCTCGTTGTCGCCCTTCAGGCCGCGCGCCGCCCGGGCCCCGTCGAAGGCCGCCTGGCTGAGCACCAGGGCGTGGTTGGCGATGACGATGTCGGCCCGCTTGCTGGCCCGCACGGCCTTTTCGATGAAGCAGACGCGATAGTGCTGGCAGCCGGCGTGGATGCACTCGCCGCGCCGGTCGACCAGATTGGCCGGGCCGGCCTGGGCCGAGGGCGGGATCGCGAACAGGGTGGGCAGCCAGGCCGGGAAGTCGCCACCGGTCATGTCGCCGTCGCGGCTGACGCGGGCCCAGCGGGCGGCCAGGGCCAGGCCGATCAGGTCGCCATTGCCCAGCTGGGCGGTGTTGACCTGTTCCTGGAAGTTCAGCAGGCAGATGTAGTTCTCGCGACCCTTGCGGACCACCGCCTTGCGAGCCCGGACCAGCGGGTCGGGATAGATCGAATGGCTCTCGCGCTCGATCTGGCGCTGCAGGGCGCGGGTATAGGTGCTGATCCACACCGACGGGCCGTTCATTTCGGCCCAGATCGAGGCCGGCGCCAGATAGCCCAGGGTCTTGCCGACCCCGGTGCCGGCCTCGGCCAGCATCATATGCGGTTCGCCCTCGCGCTCGCGGGGGGCGAAGGCGAAGGCGGCCTCGCGGGCGAAGGTGTCCTGGGCCTCGCGCACCTCGTCCAGGCCCGAGCGTTGCAGCAGCTCCTTCAGCCGCTCGCTGGCCCGTTCGGGGTCGACCGGCTTGGAGCCGGGCTCGCCGGGCGGGGCCTGGTCCTCCCACTCCGTGGCGCGGGCCCAGACGTCGAGGCCGGAGCTGCGGAACTGGTTGCCGAATGGGGCCGAACGCAGGGCGCCGATCACCGCGGGGCCCCAGGACCAGCCGGCCCGGGCCATGGTCTCGGCCACCGCCAGGGCCTCCTCGCGCGACGGCCGGGGCGTCAGGGCCAGTTCACGCAGCAGGGCGTCGGCGGCGTCGCGCAGGGTCTGGGCCTGGGCCGGCGCGCCCTTCGGCTCGGGCAGGCCCAGGGCCGTGGCCAGCCCCACCGCCGACGGCGCGCAGAAGGTGGCGGGCCGGGTGAAGACATAGAGCTCCAGCACGTCGAACACGCTCCGGCTTCGGGTCGGGGCGTGCAGGTTCAGCCGCTTGGCGGTCATCGAGGCGTGGGCCACCAGCACAGGACCGTGCTCCAGCAGGTCGCGGGCGTCGGGGGTGCGCAGCGGCCGCCCCTCGCCGCCCGTGCCGCCGTCGGCGAAGCCGGCGCGGGGTCCGGGCAGCACCACCAGGGCGGGGGCCAGTTCGAGGGTGGGAATCTGTGCGGTCACGGGCGTTTAACTAGCGCGGATCGCATGGAAACGGAACGGGAACATGCTATAGGCGACGGAATGCTCGCGGCCGACGCCCTTCCTCCCCGGTTTTCAGACTGGTTCGCCGCGCGCGGCTGGGCGCCGCGGGCCCACCAGCTGGCCATGGTCGAGAAGGGTCGGCAGGGCCGCGACGCCCTGCTGATCGCCCCGACCGGCGGCGGCAAGACCCTGGCGGGCTTCCTGCCCAGCCTGATCGAACTGTCCGAACGGCCGCCGCGCAACACGCCGGCCGGGGTGCACACCCTCTACGTCTCGCCGCTCAAGGCCTTGGCCGTCGACATCGAGCGCAACCTGGCCACGCCGATCCGCGAGATGGGGCTGAAGGTCGTCGCCGAGAGCCGCACCGGCGACACCGGCGAGGCCCGCAAGGCCCGCCAGCGCCTGCGGCCACCCGACATCCTGCTGACCACGCCCGAGCAACTGGCGTTGTTCTGCGCCTGGGAAGGCGCGCGGGAGTATTTCGCCGACCTGTCCTGCGTGATCGTCGACGAGGCCCACGCCATGTGGCTCAACAAGCGCGGCGACCTGCTGGCCCTGGGCCTGGCGCGGCTGCAGCTGTTTTCGCCCAAGATGCGGCGGGTGGGGCTGTCGGCGACGGTGGACGACCCGGACCTGGTGAGAAGGTGGCTGGGCCATCATGACAAAGGACCTCCCCCTGTGGGGGAGGCGATGCGAAGCGTCGGAGGGGGGAGTCCGCCGAGTCCGCAAACTCCCCCCTCCGTCGATCTTCGATCGACACCTCCCCCACAGGGGGAGGTCCTTATTTCTACCGACCACACCGTCGACCTCGTCCTCGGCTCGGGCGGCGCGCAGCCGATCGTCGAGGTGCTGGTCAGCGGCGGCAAGGTGCCGTGGGCGGGCCACACGGCCGAGCATGCCATGGCCGAGGTGTACGAGATCATCAAGGCGTCGAAGACCGCCCTCGTCTTCGTCAACACCCGCTTCCAGGCGGAATTCGCGTTCCAGGAACTGTGGAAGCTCAACGACGACGGCCTGGCCATCGCCCTGCACCACGGCAGCCTGGCGGCCGAGCAGCGGCGCAAGGTCGAGGCGGCCATGGCGCGCGGCGAGATCCGGGCCGTGGTCTGCACCTCCACCCTCGACATGGGCATCGACTGGGGCGACGTCGACCTGGTGATCCAGCTGGCCGCCCCGAAGGGCGCCTCGCGGATGGTCCAGCGCATCGGCCGCGCCAACCACCGGCTGGACGAGCCGTCGCGCGCCATCCTGGTCCCCGCCAGCCGCTTCGAGATGCTGGAGTGCCGCGCCGCCGCCGACGCCATCCTGGGCGGTCACCTGGACGGCGAGCCGGCCCGGACCGGCGCGCTGGACGTCCTGGCCCAGCACGTCATGGGCCTGGCCTGCTCAGAGCCGTTCGCCCTGACCGACCTCTATGACGAGATCCGCGCCGCCGGACCCTATGCCGACCTGGCCTGGGAAGATTTCGAGACCGTCGTCGATTTCGTCTCGACCGGCGGCTACGCCCTCAAGAGCTACGACAAGTTCCGCCGCATCGTGCCGGGCCAGGACGGCCTGTGGCGGGCCCGCAACGCCCAGACCGTGCTGCGCCACCGGATGAACGTCGGTACGATCGTCACGGCGGCCATGGTCAATGTGCGGGTCGGCGGCGGCAAAAGACCGATGGGCGGACGCAAGGTCGGCGAGGCCGAGGAAGGCTTCTTCGAGTCGATGAAGCCCGGCGACACCTTCATCTTCGCCGGCCAGGTCTGGCGGTTCAACAGCCTGGTCGGCACGGACGCCTTCGTCAGCCCCGCCCCCGACAAGGACCCGATGATGCCCAGCTGGGGCGGGTCGAAGTTCCCGCTCTCGACCTACCTGGCCAGCCGGGTGCGGGCGATGATGCACGACGAGACCGAATGGGCCGCCCTGCCCGCCGACGTCCAGGAATGGCTGGGCTACCAGAAGCTGCGCTCGATCATGCCGACCGAGGACGAGTTGCTGCTGGAGACCTTCCCGCACGGCAAGCGCTTCCACCTGGTGTTCTACAGCTTCGAAGGCCGCCTGGCCCACACCACCCTGGCCATGCTGCTGACCCGGCGGCTGGACCGGCTGGGCATTGGGCCGCTGGGCTTCGTGGCCAACGACTACGCGGTCAACATCTGGTCGCTGAAGTCGATGGAGGACCTCGACCTCGACGCCTTGTTCGCACAGGACATGCTGGGCGACGACCTCGAGGCCTGGTTGAACGAGAGCTTCCTGATGAAACGGGCCTTCAAGGCCTGCGCCCTGATCTCCGGCCTGATCGAGCGGCGACATCCGGGCGAGGAGAAGTCCGGCCGTCAGGTGACCTTCTCGACCGACCTGATCTATGACGTGCTGCGCCGCCACCAGCCCGACCACCTGCTGCTGCGCTGCGCCCGGGCCGACGCGGCGACCGGCTCGCTGGACGTGGCGCGGCTGGGTGACATGCTGGCGCGGGTCCAGGGCAAGATCCGCCATGCGGCGCTGGACCGGGTTTCGCCCTTCGCCGTGCCGATCATGCTGGAGATCGGCCGCGAGCGGGCGCCGGGCGATGCGGCCGGCGAGATGATCCTGGCCGAGGCCGAGGAAGACCTGATCGCCGAGGCGATGTCATGAGAGAGTGCGTTGCGTGAGTAGTCTGAGCTTCAAGATCAGCGACTGCGGCGGGCTGAAGATCGAGGTCTTCGGAACCCGCGCGACGCTGCGCCACTCCGGCGCCCTGTGGCTGGAGGGCGCGCGCGCGATGGTGGTCGCCGACCTGCATTTCGAGAAGGGCAGCAGCTACGCCGCGCGCTTTGGCCAGATGCTACCGCCCTACGACACCCGCGAGACCCTGGACCGGCTGGAGCGCGAACTGGCGGCGTTGAACCCGGCCACCTTGATCTTCCTGGGCGACAGTTTCCATGATGGGGCCGGCGAGGACCGCCTGCCGGCCGACGACCGCGCCCGCATCGCCGCCCTGGCCCTGGGCCGCGACCTGGTCTGGGCGGTGGGCAACCATGACGCGGACGGCCCCCGCGCCCTGCCCGGCGCGGTGGTCGACGAGGCGGCGATCGGCGGCCTGGCCTTCCGCCACGAGCCCTTGCCCGGCGCCCAGCCCGGCGAGGTGGCCGGCCACCTGCATCCGGCCGCGCGGGTGACCAGCGGCCGGGCCAGCGTGCGACGGCGCTGCTTCGTCACCGACGGGACGCGGCTGGTGCTGCCGGCCTTCGGGGCGTTCACCGGGGGCTTGAACATCCTGGATGCGGCCTTCGCGCCGCTGTTCGGGACCCCGCCCCTGGCGGCGGCCCTCGGCCGGGGCCGGGTGCACGCGGTCGGCTGGAAGTCGCTGCGGCCGGATTGACGGCGCGGCGGGGCCAAGGACGGATCACCCACCGCCGTCGGGCGTTGATCAACCCCAATCACCGGAGGGCCCGTCATGCGCCCGATCCTGACCGGACTCATATTCACCGCGATGTTGGCCGGCCACGCCGTCGCGGGCGAAACGCCCAAGAAGACCGTGGCCCAGCTCGACATCGCCGATCCGAAATACGCCACCGAGCACTGTGAAGAGGCCCGGACCAAGGCCAGCGGCTACAGCGACCACAACGTGGTCCGCACGGCGGTGACCGTGGGTGGCAACCTGGTCCTGCCGTTCGCCGGCGCGGCGGCGGGCACGGCCCTGGGGCTGAAGCTGGACAAGAAGAAGGACAAGCTCAACCGCAAGCTGGCGACGGCCTGCGTGTCCGATCCGCTCAACGAAGAGATCCCGCTGATCCTGGCCCCGGCGGCGGTGCGGTAGGGACTTTGTGGGCGGAAAGCGGACTTCACCCCACGTCCGGGTTCGCGCCCTTTTCCGCGCCTTCGAGGAAGGCCAGCGCCGTATCGACAAGACCCGGAGCGTCGGACATCTCGTAGTGGGTGACGCCGGGCAGGATCGCCAGCCGATGGCGGGCCATGCCGGCCCCGTCCCAGCCGGCGTCGCGCAAGCCCCCGCCGAGCAGCTGGTAGAAGCGCACGATGTGCTCGGGCTCGAACATGTCGCTGTCGCCATAGATCAGCAGCGTGGTCGGCTTCAGGGTCTTGGCCTCTTCCGACCAGTCGTAGGGTTTGCGGATGGCCTCGCCCATGCGCGCCACGAACTCGGGGAAATCCTCCACCCGCGGCGCCACGGCCTTGTAGATGTCGTAGAATGGGGCCTGCATCATCATCGCCGCGCTCTCGCGGGTGATGGCCTTCTGCTGCTCCCGAATGTCCGCGTAGAAGCCCGTGTTGGCATAGGGCGCGGAGGCCAGGACCAGCCTGTTCACCACCTCGGGGTGCTGGACCGCCAGCCGGAAGGCGACCATGCCGCCGAACGAGAAGCCCAGGACGTCCACCCGCTCGAACCCGAGGGCGCGCACCAGGGTCGCCATGTCGTCGCCCATGGCGATGGCGTCGATCGGCCGGTCGGTGAGCGCGGTGCGGCCGTGGCCGTAGAGGTCGACGGCGATCACCCGCCGCCGCGCCGTCAGGCTCCCCAGCACGGGCGCGAACATTTCCATCGTGCCGAAACCGCCGTGCAGCAGGAGCAGGGGCGCGCCCGTTCCTTGGTTTTGGGGGCCGCGGATCTCGTAGCCATAGCGGACGCCGCCCGCTTCAACATGGCCCTTCTGAATCTGGCTCATCGTCAGTCCTCCGCTGCTTGCCTTCCCAGGACGACCGGGCGTGACGCGATCCGACAACCGCCCGTGAATATTCTGGATGGGCGCGTTCCGCGGCCGGGCGCGGCTCGGTCGCGACGCCTCATGTCGGGTCCGTTGGTCCCTCCCTCCCCGCCGCCTCAAAGTAATTTGCGGCCCACGGCGGCGGCGCACCTCAAGTAGCACCTAGGCGCTGCGGCGATCAGATGGTCTGTTGGGGCCAGTTCAAAGCCGAGTTGCCAGGGGGGCCTATATGCAAGCAGCAACGACCGTGACCCAGCCCGTGTCGGGTTGGTTTGCCCTGATCTACATCCTGCTGTATTTCGTCCCCGTCGTATTTGGCGCGTTCGCGCGGCTGCGCGCACGCCACCTCGTCATCGTCGGCCTGGTCGACCTCCTGCTGGGATGGACGATTTTCGGCTGGTTTCTTGCGATATCCCTCGTCTTCTGGTGGAAGCGCCAAGCGGCTCGGACCAGGCCCGCGAAGGCGCACGCCTCCGACATGGCCCCTCACCCCACGTTCAGTTCATCCGCGCCCCTTGAACCCCCGGCGTCGCCTGAATTGGGTTGGCCCGCAGACCCGCCAACCCTGGGCGGGGAAGCCGCCGTCCTGGCCGAAGAGGCCGGCGACCTCTGGAGAGACCTGCGGTACAATTTTGACCTCGGGCTGGTGAGGCTCGCGGAAGCCAAGGCGGATTTCGGCGACAGCGCTCCCGATACCGTGTTCCTGGCCGCTGCGGCGGCCTGCGTCCATGTCTGCAACCCGTTGGGTCGGCTGACGCCCCTGGAAGTCGATCTCATCAATCGCGCCTTCGGCGTCACCAACACGGCCGATTACTACCAACGTCTATGGGCCGGCTGCATCGAGGACGAAGCCAAGTTTCGGGCGGACGCAGGCCACAACCTCCACGTCCTCATGCTCGCCGCCGCCGTCGGCGAGCGAGCGATCGGCGGATTGCCCTACACCCCCGCCACGGACAGCGTCGTACGCTTCTTCAATCGCTTCACCGAAGCCTTGGTCCTGGCCGACGACAAGGCGACGGAGCCCGAGCTGGCGCAGATTACCTGGCTCACCAACCTTCTGCACGAGAAGGCGCCTCTGGTGAAAAAGGCGCTGGCGGAAATGACAGCCTCCTCGATCGCGCCGCCCCCGGGCGACTGCTGCGGGGACGTCGCCAAAGCGCCGGATCGGCGGGCGGCCCAGTCGACGGCCGTGACGGATGAGACGGTCGAGGCATGCATCGCAAAGCTTCATGCCCTGGTTGGGCTGCAGTCGGTCAAGCGGGAGATCGACACCCTGGTGAACATCGCCAAGGTCTCGCAGATGCGACGCGAGCGGAATCTCCCGGTGTCGGAGCTGAGTTTGCACTTGGTTTTCTCCGGCAATCCCGGGACCGGCAAGACCACGGTCGCCCGGATCGTTTCGCAGATCTACGGTAAGCTCGGCCTGATCTCGAGAGGGCAATTGGTCGAGGTGGACCGCAGCCAACTGGTCGCCGGATACGTCGGCCAGACCGCGCCGAGGGTGGCGGCCGTGGTCGAGCAGGCGCTGGGAGGGGTCCTCTTCATCGACGAAGCCTACGCCCTGATGTCGAAGGGCGGCCAGGACTTCGGGTCCGAAGCGATTGAAACGCTTCTCAAGCTGATGGAGGACCACCGGGACGATCTGGTGGTGATCGCGGCCGGATACGGCGAACAGATGCAGGCCTTCCTGGACTCCAACCCCGGCCTGCGCTCGCGGTTCGCGCGCACCATCGACTTTCCGGACTACACCCCCGACGAGACCCTCGAAATCTTTGAACGGCAGGCCAAGAGCGCCGACTACGTCCTGTCCGGCACGGCTCGCGAAATGGTCCGCGGGGAATTGGCGCGGCGACGCGCCGTGGCCGTCAACTTCGCCAACGGACGCGATGTGCGCAACCTGTTCGAACGGGTGCTGGCCATGCAGGCCAACCGGCTGGGTCAGACCGCGTCGGTCTCGGACGAAATGCTGAAGATGATCGAGGAAGCCGATGTGAGGATGGCGCTGCCGGCAAGCTGACGGTTGGAAACCCCCCTCACCCGCCCCGCGTCGCCTGGGTCTTGACCACGTTGGGCGCGGTGGGCGCGCCCGGGATCGGCGGGGCGCCGGACGGCAGGTCGGCCAGCGGGTCCTTGAGGAACGCCGCCGCGTCGCGCCACACCACCTCGGCCTGCTTGTCGACCAGCAACAGGTGCCAGCCGTTGGCGTAATAGGCCGAGCGGTCGTCGGGCTTGAGCCGCCGGGCCGCCTCCATGGTCGGCTCCTTGGGGATGATCTGGTCGTTGGCCCCGTAGAAATAGGCGACCGGAACCTGCACCCGGCCCAGCGACGACCAGGCCCTCTCCATCAGCCCGACCAGGCCGTAGAGGGTATCGGAGCGCGCGCCCCAGATCATCAGCGGATCGCGGCCCATGCGCCGCAGTTCTTCGATGTTGTCGGTGGGCTGCACGCGCTTGACCAGCCACTCGGGCGGCTTGACCACCCAGCCGCGCGCGGTGTGGGCGGTGATCCACAGGCTGGTCTTGTAGGGCAGCGGCTGGTTGGACCAGCCCCAGACGGCGGGGGCGAACAGCAGGATGCTGTCGGCGGCCGGCGGTCGCTCCGAGGCCATGGCGGCGATGGTCACCGCCCCGCCCATGCTCACCCCGGCGATGGCGACCTTGGCCTCGGGATGGGCCTCGCGGACCAGGGCGACGGCGGTGCGCACGTCCTCGACCATCAGGTCGACCGGCGCCCAGACCCCGCGGTCGGGCGAGCGCCCGAACCCGCGAAGGTCGAGGGCATAGGTGGCGATCCCCTGCTGGGCCCAGAACGGACCGGCCAGATGGAAGGCGTTGGAATAGTCGTTCATGCCGTGCAGACCGACCACCACCTGGGTGACCGCGACGCCCTCGGGCGGCAGCCAGCGCTGCATCCCCAGCCGCTGGCCGTCGAAACTGACCATGCCGTCGGCGTCCAGGCGCGCGCCCCGGAAGCCAAGCTGCCCCAGGCCGGGCCGCTGGGTGATGGGCGCGCAGGCGGCCAGACCGGCGACACAGGCGGCGTTGAGAAGAAGGCTCCGGCGGTTCATGCGCCCAGGATGCCCGCCACTCGACGGCGAAGATAGGGCGCGACCTCGGCGTCGAACCAGGGATTGCGCTTCAGCCAGCCGGTGTTGCGCCACGACGGGTGCGGCAGGGGTAGGACGCCGGCGTCCAGATAGTCGCGCCAGGCGGCGACGGTGTCGGTCATGTTCGCCTTCATACGATCACCCAACGCCCAGGCCTGGGCATGGCTCCCGACCAGCAGGGTCAGTTCGACCCGGGGCAGTTGCGCCAGCAGCCCCGGCCGCCACAGCGCCGCGCAGCGGGCCGGCGGCGGATAGTCCCCGCCCTGGGGGCTGGTTCCCGGAAAGCAGAAGGCCATGGCCGCCACACCGATCTCCGGCCGGCCATAGAAGGTCTCGCGATCGACGCCCATCCACGTGCGCAGGCGCTCGCCGGACGGGTCGTTGAACGGCAGGCCGGTCTCGTGCGCCAGGCGGCCGGGCGCCTGACCACAGATCAGTAGCCGCGTCCCCGCGCCGACCCGCACCACCGGCCGGGGCGTATGCGGCAGGTACGGCGCGCAGGCCCGGCAGGCGGCGATGTCGGCGAGAAGGGCGTCCAGCGGCATGGCGTGGAAGTAGGGGATGGGCGGCGGAAGGCAAGCGGTCCCCTCACCCGCCCAGCAGCCGCGCCTCCTTGGCCACCAGCGCCGCGAACGACGGCCGGGCCAGGATAGCGGCGGCATAGGCCTTGGCCCTGGGCCAGCGCGACAGGTCGAAGTTCAGGTGGCCCAGATTGGCGAACGGGCTGGCCACGGCGATGTCGGCCAGGGTCAGACGGTCCTCCAGCAGGAAGCCGGACGTCGGGATCAGGCCCTCCAGATAGTCGAGGAGCGGCGGAATGGTCTCGTTCTCGGCCTTGGCCGCGACGGCCTCGTCGCAGGTCGCGCCCATGAAGCGCGGCCCGACGATGCGGTTGAAGAACAGAGGTCCGGCCGCGGCGACCACGATGGTGTCGGCGAACTCCTCGAACCAGACGGCGCGCGCCCGGTTCTTCGGGTCCGGCGGGATCAGGTTGGGTTCGGGGTGCAGGGCTTCCAGATAGGTGATGATCGCCGAGGAGTCGGAGATCTGGAAATCCCCGTCGCGGAAGCCGGGGATCTTTCGGAACGGGCTGCAGGCCAGGAACTCGGGGTCGGGCGAACCGGGGACCGAGACCTTGTTCTCCAGGACCAGACCCTTCTCGGCTCCGAAGGCCAGGGTCTTGCGCACATAGGGCGACAGCGACGAGCCATAGACGATCATGGTGGACCTCCCCTTATGAGTTTCGCTCATAGGTCCACGGGTTGGGTTTTGATACAAGACTTGGGTGCCTAAGCCCTGTCATCCCGGCCGTAGCGAAGCGAAGAGCCGGGACCGCCGGAAGCGCGGCGTTCACGCGTCGGTCCCGGATCTTCGCGCTGCGCGCTCGTCCGGGATGACAGCCGTTTTGCGGTGGGAACTACGCCTCGCCGCCCTCGACCGCATCCTCGAAGCTGGTCGGGTCGCCTTCCATGCGCAGGCGCAGGCGGTAGACGCCCCGGAACTTCTCCGGATTGACCGGCTTGTTGTGGCGCAGGATGACGATCTTGCCTTCGCGGGCCAGCTCGATGGCGTTGGTGCGCACGTGGCCCAGCAGGCGCTGCCAGCGCTCGGGCTCGACGGCCTTGGCGACCGACATCGGGTCGATGGACTTGCCGGCCGCCACGGCGGCCAGCTGCGCGAGGATGGTGTCTTTTATCGGGGAAGACAGGGGGATCGTGGTGGTCATGGGCGGAGGGATGCCACGAATCTGTCAGCAGCGCGAGCGCGGCCGCTTGCGTCCGCCTTGCCCGGGCCTTAGCTGCATCCCCAAAGACAACGAAGGGGACGGATCATGGACGGCGGCAACGAGATCTGGGACGGCCCGAAGCTGGTCACGCAGGGCGAATGGGCCGGCTGGCGCACCTGGGCGGGCATGGACGCCTTCGAGGACCAGACCGGGCCGTTCTACTTCCGGGAAGAGAACGGCGTGATCCGCAGCGCCTTCCGCGCCGAGGCCCGCCACATGAACGGCGGCGGCTTCATGCACGGCGGCTGCATGATGACCTTCGCCGACTATTCGCTGTTTTCGATCTCCTGGGCGCATCTGAAGGACGCGCGGGCCGTCACCGTCAGCCTGAACGGCGAGTTCCTGGGCCCGGCCAAGGCGGGGGACCTGGTGGAGTCCGTCGGCGAGGTGACCAAGGCCGGCGGCTCGCTGCTGTTCGTGCGCGGACTGATCTCGACGGCTGGGGCGCCGATGCTGAACTTCTCGGGCGTGATCAAGAAGATCAGGGCGCGCTGAGCTAGAGCCTCCCCCTGTGGGGGAGGTGTCGGCGTAGCCGACGGTGGGGGAGAGATACGCGATCGACCACCGCGCGGATCAACTGTCCTAATACTCCCCCCACCGATCGCTTCGCGATCGCCTCCCCCACAGGGGGAGGACCTAAAACTCCCTACACCCCCGCCTTCGCCGCGGGCCGGGCCATCATCGCCGCCAGCCAGCGGTTGACGTTGACCAGCTCCGGGTCCGGCCTGAACCGCACCATCCGCGCGAAATCGATGCCGGTCACCGCCAGGATGTCGGCGATCGTCACCCGGTCGCCGGCGATGAATTCGCTGTCGGCCAGCCGGTGGTCCAGCACCCTCAGGCCCTTCTCGGCGGTGGCGCGGCCGTGGGCGGCGACCTCGGGGATCTGGGTCTCGATGGCGGCCATGGCGGGATGCGAATGGCGCACGGCCATCATCAGCGGCGTGGACACCATCATCTCGGCCCGCCGCGTCCACATCTCGATCACGGCGATCTCGCAGGGATCCCGACCGAACAGGTTGGGCTCGGGATAGACGCTTTCCAGATAGCGGCAGATGGCCACCGACTCGGTGATGGTCGCGCCGTTGTCCATCTCCAGGGCCGGGACGTTGGGCAGGCCGGCCTTGGCCAGGTAATCGGGCTGGCGATGCTGGCCGCCGAAGATGTCGACATCGACGATCTCGATGTCCTCGATGCCCTTCTCGGCCATGAACCAGCGCACGCGGCGGGGGTTGGGGGCGCGGCGGCTGTCGTAGAGTTTCAAAAGAAATCCTCCCGGCTTTTGACCGGGAGGATGCGCGGCTTTCGCCAGGTAAGGGAAGCGCCGACTAAGCCCTTCCCCCTTGATGGGGGAAGGGTTGGGATGGGGGTGACCGCTGAATCTCCGCCGCGATACGATCGGCGACGGCATCCGCATCCCCGAACGCGTCCCGATCGCGAATACGCAGCACACGATAACCCTGAGCGTTGAGCCAAGCGTCACGCTCGGCGTCGTGCAGTTGGGCTTCAGGCAGGTCGTGCCGCCCACCATCGACCTCGATCACCAAACGCGCGCCATGATGGACGAAGTCGAGGACATAGCGTCCCATCGGGGCTTGGCGCCTGATGTGGAGGTTGAAGCGGCGGAGCGCTTCCCAGAGGACGCGCTCACTGGCGGTCATTTCACGGCGTAGACGTCTGGCGCGTTTGACGGCGCCGTGGGCGTGAAGAGGCTTTTCTGGTTTGCCTGACACGCTGGATCACCCCCATCCCCGGCCCTTCCCCCATCAAGGGGGAAGGGAGGAAATGAGTCAACCTATGGTGGTTACAGCCCGAACCAGGCCCGCGGCATCAGGCCGATCAGCGAGCCGGTCAGGCAGGTGGCCAGGAAACCGGCCATCATCGCCTTCCAGACCAGGCCCAGCACCTCTTGCCGGCGCTGGGGCACCAGCACCGAGAAGCCGGCGACGTTCATGCCCACCGAGCCGATGTTGGCGAAGCCGCACAGGGCATAGGTCATGATGATCCGGGTGCGGGGGTCCAGCAGTTCCGGGCCGGTCTTGGCCATCTGGATGAAGGCCGTGAACTCGGTGAGGATCAGCTTGACGCCCAGCAGGCCGCCGGCGCTGCCGGCCTCCTTCCAGGGAACGCCCATGGCCCAGGCCAGGGGCGCGAAGACCACGCCCAGCACGCGGGCGATGCTCAGATGCTCGCCGCCGACCATCGGCAGGGCGAACAGGATCTTGTCGACCATGGTGGCCAGGGCGATGAAGACGATCAGGGTGGCGCCGACATTGAGCGCGATCTGCAGGCCGTCGGTGGTGCCCTTCATCACCGCGTCGATCGAGCTGCCGTAGGTCTTGTCTTCCTCGGCCAGGTCCAGGTCGTCGGACTTCTCGCTGGGGTCGCCGGGCACCATGATCCGGGCCAGCAGCACCCCGGCCGGGGCCGAGATCAGCGAGGCGGCCAGCACGTGGGCGGCGGCGTTGGGCAGCACGTCGTGCAGGATGGTGGCGTAGGCGACCATGGTCGAGCCGGACACGCAGGCCATGCCGACCGCGATCAGCATGAACAGCTCCGACCGGGTCAGGCGCTCCAGATAGGCGCGGATGAAGATCGGCCCCTCGATCTGGCCCATGAAGATGGTGGCGGCGGTCGCGAGAGCGGGAGGGCCGCGCAGGCCCAGGGTCTTCTGGAACAGGAAGCCCAGCCCCTTGGCCAGCCACTTCAGGATGCCCCAGTGCCACAGCAGGGCCGACAGGGCGCAGACCACCAGGATCACCGGCATCACCCGGAAGGCGAACAGGAAACCCGCCCCCGGATTGGTCTCGGTATAGGGCGGGGCGGTGCCGGACAGGTAGCCGAACACGAAGTTGGTGCCGGCCTGAGTCGACGAGGCCAGGCCCTCGACCGCGCCGTTGACGCCCTGCAGCGCGCTGCGCATCGCCGGCAGCTTGAACAGCACGAACACCAGAATCAGCTGGATGGCGATGGCGCAGACGGCCAGCACGAACGGGAAGCGCTTGCGGTTCTCGGACACGAGCCAGCAAAGGCCGAGGATCAGCGCCACGCCCGACAAGGCTTGGACGTTCTCGGGAAGAAAGATCAAGACGGAAGAACCTTAAACATGCGGCGACGCCCCCGCGACGCCAGCCAAGGGCCCAAATGACTATGATTAGGGGGCGCGGCGCAAGCGCTATGCGCAGGGCGACCGTTGGGGCCGAGCGTTCTGCTCGCCCCTGGGGCGTCCGCTAGGCCGCGAGTTCACCGTCTAGCGGGACGCGGTGGTGGCCTGGGCGCGTCGAGGGTTTCGAAGATCCCCTTCCCTCCCCGCGCCGCCAAACCGCGCAGAACGCCGCTCGCGGAGCGTGTATCGCTCGCCTTACCCCGATTTAACTTGGCCGCTCCAAGATCGCCGTTCATTGCTGCAACCGTCGATTGGGGAGCGTTTCGCGCATGTCGTTGGCCTTGGCCACACTGTTGTACGAGTGGCGTCGTTACATGGCGGCCGTGGTCGCCTTGGCGTTCTCGGGCCTGCTGGTGCTGGCCCAGGTCGGCATCTTCGTCGGCATCGGCAAGGGCTTCACCGCCCAGATCGACCGGGCTCGCGCCGACATCATGGTGCTGGGTCCCGGCGCCAAGGCGCTGTTCGGCGGACCGTCGGGCCTGCCCCGCCGGATGATCCCGCTGGTCTATACCCATCCCGAAGTGCTGCAGGTGGCGCCGCTGGACGGCTCCGGCGGCCGCTTCCAGAACATCCTGTCGCCCGAGGACCAGGCCAAGGCCGACGCCCGCGCCAAGCAGGCGGCCAAGGGCGGCCAGAAGGGCGGCGGCGGCGGCCGCAAGAGCGAGTTCGTCAATGTCACGGTGATCGACGCGATCCCGGGCTTCGTCACCGTGCCGACCGACTACACCGACAGCATGATCGAGGCCCTGCGCCGTCCCTATTCGGTGGCCGTCGACCAGACCGCCCTCAAACGCCTGGGCGTCAAGAAGGGCGACAAGGCCCTCTACAATGGCAAGACCATCACCATCGGCGTGGTCACCACCGGCTATCCCAACATCATCCAGCCGACCCTGGTGATGTCGCGCGACACCCTGCGGATGCTGGGCGAGGCCGACACCGGCCAGCGTGTCGGCCCGCTGATGGTGCAGATCCGCGACCCGGCCCGCGCCGAGATCGTCGCCGCCCAGCTGAACAAGAAGGGCGACGGCAAGTTCCGCGCCTGGACCCGCCAGGAGCTGGCCGACGCCAATTCCGGCGCCATGCTGGACGACCAGATCATCGGCATCATCCTGGGCTTCTCGGCCTTCCTGGGCCTGCTGATCGGGGTGGTGATCACCTGGCAGACCCTGCGCGGGGCGATCATGGCCAACATCAAGGAGTTTGCCAGCCTGCGCGCTCTGGGCGTGTCGATCGGCGACCTGCGCAACATCGTCATGGAGCTGAGCTTCTGGGTCGGGATCGTCGGGGTGATCGCCTCCGCCGCGCTGACCTGGCTGGTCTCGCTGGCGGCCACGGCCGGCGGGGTGCCGATGTCGTTCCCGCCGATGCTGGTGGCGGTGGTCGCGGTGTTCCTGATCATCATCGCCATGCTGTCCGGCTTCCTGTCGCTGGGCGTCCTGAAGAACAGCCAACCTGCGGATCTCCTGCGATGACCGGCGACAACAGCCACAAGCGCGGCGAAAGCGCCCTGACCGCCAAGGGCATCGTCAAACGCTTCAAGACCGGACGAACCTTCATCGAGGTGCTCAAGGGCGTGGATTTCGACGCCAAGCACGGCGACGTGACCATGGTCATGGGTCCCTCCGGCTCGGGCAAGTCGACCCTGGTGGCGGCCCTGTCGGGCCTGCTGCGCCCGGACGAGGGCAAGGTGGCGGCCCTGGAGGCGGCCGACCTGTGGAAGCTGTCGCCCGGCAAGATCGACAAGTTCCGCCTCGACCACTGCGGCTTCATCTTCCAGGGCTTCAACCTGTTCCCCGCCCTCACCGCCAAGCAGCAGGTGATGACGGCGCTGAAGTACCAGGGCGTCGGCCCCGGCGAGTCGGCCCGCCGCGCCCAGGCGGCGCTGGAGGAAGTGGGCCTGGGCCCGCGCGTCAACCAGCGGCCTTCGGAGCTGTCCGGCGGCGAGAAGCAGCGCGTCGCCATCGCCCGGGCCATGGCCAAGAACCCGAACCTGATCTTCGCGGACGAGCCAACCTCCGCTCTTGACGGGAAAAGCGGCCAGATCGTCATCGGCCTGCTGCGCGCCGCCGCCACCGAACGCGGCGCGGCGGTGATCTGCGTCACCCACGACCCGCGGCTCGAGGCCTATGCCGACCGCGTCATCCACATCGAAGACGGCCGGATCCTGGACGACGTGCGTAGAACGCCCGACGCCAATCCCGCGCCGCTCAGCCATTGATTTCCGAGGGAACCTTCATGCCCCGCTTTCTGCGCCGCCCCGCTTTCTGGATCGTCCTCGTCGTCGTCGCCCTGGCGAGCGGCGGCTTCTTCTTCATGAAGAGCCAGGCGGCCGAGAAGAAGAAACAGCTCGAGGCGGCCGCCATCGCGCAGGAGCCCAGCCCCTACGCGGCCATCGCCAACGGCAAGGCCGACGTCGAGGGCGGCATCATCCAGGTAGCCGCGCGCCGCCAGGGCATCGTGCGCGACGTCTATGTCCAGGAGGGCGAGGACGTCGCCTCCGGCCAGCCCCTGGCCAGGCAGGACGACAACGACGCGCGCCTGGCCGCCGACACCGCCGAGGCCAGCCTGGTCTCCGCCCGCGCCCAGCTGGCGCTCTACCAGGTGCAGCTGCGCACCGGCCAGCGTGAGTACAACCGCCTGAAGACCCTGTCGGCCTCCAACTTCGTGGCCGGCCAGCGGCTGGACGCCGCCCAGGACCAGATCGCCTCGGCCAACGCCAACATCGCCGCCCAGCTGGCCGCCATCCAGGTGACCACCGCCCAACTGGCCCAGGCCCGCTACAACCAGGAACTGACGGTGATCCGCGCCCCGGCCGACGGCCGCATCGCCCGCCGCTACGCCAATCCGGGCGCCGGCGCCTCGACCCTGAACGTCACGCCGATGTTCGACCTGGAGCCGCAGACCGCCCGCATCGTCCGCGCCGAGATCGTCGAGGCCGACATCCCCAACGTGACCATCGGCCAGGAGGTCGAGATCCAGCCGGAGGGCGACCCGACCAAGACCTATGTCGGCAAGGTGCTGCGCCGCGCCGCCGTCTTCGGAGCCCGCAAGCTGGCCTCCGACGACCCCAACCAGCGCAGCGACGAACGCGTCGTCGAGGTGGTGGTCAGCGCCGACGGCGCCCCGCTGCTGGTGGGTCAGCGGGTGCTGGTGAAGTTCATGAAGCCCGGCAAGAAGGCCGGCGTGAAGCGCGATGAACCCAAGCCGTCGGTGGCGGGTAAGAAGAAGGCGTAGACTTTGGGTGGCCGCCTTGCGTCCTTCGAGGCTCGCCTGCGGCTCGCACCTCAGGATGAGGAATTCAGTACAGAGCTCCTCATCCTGAGGCGCCCGCGACAGCGGGCCTCGAAGGACGCACGGCCTCACCCTTTCCACATCCGCAGCCGCAGCGCGTTGCCGATCACGCTGACCGAGCTGAGCGCCATGGCCAGGGCCGCCAGTTGCGGCGTCAGGGTCAGGCCGTAGGCGGGATAGAGCACGCCCGCCGCGATCGGCACGCCGATGGCGTTGTAGGCGAAGGCGAAGGCCAGGTTCTGGCGGATGTTGGCCATCACCGCCCGCGACAGGCCGCGGGCCCGCGCCACGCCGGTCAGGTCGCCCTTCAGCAGGGTGACGCCCGCCGCCTCGATGGCCACGTCCGTGCCGCCGCCCATGGCGATGCCGACGTCGGCCGCCGCCAGGGCCGGGGCGTCGTTGACCCCGTCGCCGGCCATGGCCACCACCGCGCCCTCGGCCCTGAGCCGCCCGACCACCGCCGCCTTGCGCTCGGGGGCGACGTCGGCCTCGACCTCGTCGATGCCCAGGGCGCGGGCCACCGCCTGGGCGGTGAGGCGGTTGTCGCCGGTCATCATCACCAGCCGCACGCCCTGGGCCTTCAGGGCCGCGATGGCCGGGCGCGCGGACTCCTTGATCGGGTCGGTGATGGCCAGCAGCCCGGCCACCGCGCCATCGACGGCCACCAGCACCACCGTGGCTCCCTCCCCGCGCAGCGCCGCCATCCGGTCGGTCCAGGCGCCGAGGTCCAGGCCCAGCTCGGTCAGGTAGCGGTCGGCGCCGATCACCAGCGCGCGACCCTCGACCGTGCCCGTCACGCCCTTGCCGATCGGCGAGTCGAAGGTCGAGGGCTCGGCCAGGACCAGGTCCCGGGCCTTGGCCGCTTCGACGACGGCGTGGGCCAAGGGGTGCTCGCTGCCGCGCTCCAGGCTGGCGGCCAGGCGCAGCAGCTCGTCCTCGCCGATGCCTTCCGCCTCGATGCGGGTCAGGGTCGGCTTGCCCACGGTCAGGGTGCCGGTCTTGTCGACCACCAGCACATCGACCTTCTCCAGCCGCTCCAGGGCCTGGGCGTCCTTCAGCAGCACTCCGACATGGGCCCCGCGACCGACACCGACCATGATCGACATCGGCGTGGCCAGGCCCAGGGCGCAGGGACAGGCGATGATCAGCACGCCGACGGCGGCGACCAGGGCGTGGGCCAGGCGCGGCTCGGGCCCGACCAGAGCCCAGGCGGCGAAGGCCAGGACGGCGACGGCGATGACGATCGGCACGAACCAGGCCGAGACCCGGTCGGCCAGGCGCTGGATCGGCGCGCGCGAACGCTGGGCCTGGGCGACCATGGCCACGATGCGGGCCAGCATGGTGTCGCCGCCGACCTTCTCGGCCCGCATGACGAAGGCCCCGGTCTGGTTGATGGCCCCGCCGACCACGGCCGAGCCGGCCTCCTTCAGCACCGGCATCGGCTCGCCGGTGACCATCGACTCGTCGACATGGCCCCGGCCCTCGACCACCACGCCATCGACCGGGATCTTCTCGCCGGGCCGCACGCGCAGGCGGTCGCCCGGATGGATGGCGTCGATCGCCACCTCGGCGTCAGTCCCGTCGTCGGCCACCCGCCGGGCGGTGCGCGGGGCCAGGTCCAACAGGGCGCGGATCGCGCCGCCGGTCTGCTCGCGGGCCCGCAGCTCCAGCACCTGGCCCAGCAGGACCAGCACGGTGATCACCGCGGCCGCCTCGAAATAGACCGGCGGCGCGCCGTGGCCCGCATGGCCGCCGCCCAGGCTGGGCGGCAGGAAGCCCGGCGCCACGGTGGCGACCACGGAATAGAGGTAGGAGGCCCCCGTCCCCAGGGCGATCAAGGTGAACATGTTGAGGTTTCGCGTGACCAGCGAGGCCCAGCCCCGCTGGAAGAACGGCCACCCCGCCCACAGCACCACCGGACTGGCCAGGACCAGCTGGATCCAGGCGGTGATCCGGGCGTCCCAAGGCAGGGTCAGGCCCAGCAGGTGGGCGCCCATGTCCATGACGAAGATCGGCAGGGTCAGGGCCAGGCCGACCCAGAACCGCCGGCTCATGTCGGCCAGTTCGGGGTTGGGCCCGTCGTCCAGGCTGGGCGTCTCGGGCTCCAGGGCCATGCCGCAAATAGGGCATGAGCCGGGGCCCTCCTGGCGAATCTCGGGGTGCATGGGGCAGGTGTAGATCGTGCCCTTGGGCATGATCGCGGAAGGATCCCGCGCCGCGCCCTCGTCCCTATTCTGGCCGCCATGACAGCAACCAGGGGCGGAATGGTCATGATGGGCGTGGTCGTGATCGGGGCCGGACGGCATCGGGACTTCTCCGGTAGGCGTGTTTGGCCTATATATACCCCCATGGGGTAAACTTACTACCCCCCTAGGGTATAATATCATGCAAGCCGACACCAAGGCCTCGGCCACCAAACGCCTCAATCGCATCGAGGGTCAGGTGCGGGGCCTGGCCAAGATGATCGCCGACGACCGCTACTGCATCGACGTGGTCACCCAGATCTCGGCGGTGCAGGCGGCCCTGCGCAAGGTCGAGGAGGAGGTGCTGGCCGACCACGTCGCCCACTGCGTCGAGCACGCCATCAGCAGCGGCGATCCCGACGCCCAGCGCGAGAAGATCGCCGAACTGATCGCTGTGCTAAGCCGCAGTACGCGCTGAGCCTCTCTTGACGCCCCCTCTCCCGCGCCGCACAAACGCGCCAAACCAAACACGCGTTTGAGGGAGATAAGAGCATGGCGGACGATATCCGGTTCGACGGTCAGGTGGCGATCGTCACGGGGGCCGGCGGCGGTCTGGGCCGACAGCATGCGCTGGAGCTGGCGCGGCGCGGGGCCAAGGTGGTGGTCAACGACCTGGGCGGCAGCGTCGATGGCTCGGGCGGCTCGTCGGAAGCGGCCCTCGCCGTGGTCAAGGAAATCGAGGCCCTCGGCGGCCAGGCCATCGCCCACGGCGCCTCGGTGACCGACGACGCCGGCGTCGCCGACATGGTCAGGACGACCATGGAAAAGTGGGGCCGGATCGACATCCTGATCGCCAACGCCGGCATCCTGCGGGACCGCACCCTGACCAAGATGGAACTGGCCGACTTCGAGGCCGTGATCCAGGTCCACGTGTTCGGCACCTTCAAGCCGATCAAGGCCGTGTGGGACATCATGAAGGCTCAGAACTACGGCCGCATCGTCGTCACCACCTCGTCCTCGGGCATGTACGGCAATTTCGGCCAGTCCAACTACGGCGCGGCCAAGATGGCGGTGCTGGGCCTGATGAACACGCTGAAGCTCGAAGGCGCCAAGAACAACGTCAAGATCAACGCCATCAGCCCGGTGGCCGCCACCCGCATGACCGAGGGCCTGATGCCGCCGGAAGTGCTGGAGAAGCTCAAGCCCGAATACGTCACCCCGGGCGTCGTCTATCTGGTGTCGGAAGACGCCCCGACCGGCGCGATCCTGACCGCCGGCGCCGGCGCCTTCGCCCTGTCGCGCATTTTCGAGACCGAAGGCGCCTATCTCGGCGAGGGCGGACTGTCGGCCGAGGAAGTCCGCGACAACTGGGAACAGATCACCGCCGAGCCAGGCCAGAAGGCCTATTTCAACGGTGGAGAACAGGGCCAGAAGTTCTTCCGCAAGATGGCCGGCGGCTAAAGAGCACTTTCGACCAGCCTGAATTGCGGCGCGAATGTGGTTCGTGTAGGTATTCCCCTACGTAAACCAGTTCGCGCCCTTTTTAGGCAACTAGAGCGACTTCTGACAGAACGGCGAAATCGGTTACTGCAATAGCGCGCACTGTTCTTTGACGTCAGGCACAAAATTCACCAGTTTGCGAATAAATAGCAACGGTTTTTGACTACATGCGTTAGAGCGACGCCAACCGGCCTCATCAAGGACGCCGGATCTTCCTCCCCAGAAGGTCGTCACATGTCTCTCTCGCGTAATGCCCTCGCCGCCGGCGTGGCTCTCGCCACGCTCGTCGTCGCCAGCCAGGCCTCGGCCGCGGCTTTCTACCTGCAGGAGCAATCGGTGCGCGGCGCCGGTCGCGCCTATTCGGGCGAGGTCGCCGACCGCGGCGCCGCCAGCCTGTGGTGGAACCCGGCCTCGATCGCCGGTCTCGAACAGAACGAAATCTACGGCGGCATTCACCTCGTGCAGGTCGACTCCCAGGTCAATGACCGCGGCTCGACCCTGACCCGTCCGGTCATCCCCGGCGGCCTGACCACCCCGGTCGGCGGCGAAACCCGGGCCGGCGGTCCGATCAACAACGGCATCGTCCCCAACTTCGCCGCCGCCTTCCGCGTCAACGACAAGCTGGCCGTCGGCCTGTCGGCCGCCGCGCCCTACAACTTCACCACCGACTACAACAGCCGTAGCTGGACCCGCTACGACGCCCTGAAGTCGAACCTGAAGACCATCGACGTCAACGGCACGGTCGCCTACCGCGTCAACGACATGCTCGACCTGGGCGTGGGCGTTTCGGCCCAGTACACCGACGCCGAGCTGACCTCGGCCCTGCCCAACCTGTCGCCCCTGCTGCCCGACGGTTCGTCCTCGCTGAAGGGCGATGGCAACTGGGACTACGGCTGGAACGTCGGCGCGCAGTTCCACGCCTCGCCGGCCCTGACGATCGGCGCCTCGTACCGTTCGAAGATCGACCACAAGCTGGACGGCCACGTGGTGGTTTCCGGCCTGCTCGGCCCGCTGGCCAGCGCCAATGTCGACACCGACGGCAAGGCCACGATCACCACCCCGTGGATGGCCCATATCGGCGCCCGCTGGCAGGTGAACCCCAAGACCACCCTGAACGCCTCGGTGTCGCGCATCGGCTGGAGCGAGTTCAAGGAGATCGTCGTCACCTATCCCGGCGGCGGCAGCGTCAGCCACCAGAACTACAAGGACACCACCACGGTGGCCGCCGGCGTCGACTATGACGTCAATCCCAAGCTGACCCTGCGGGCCGGCGTGGAGTACGACCCGACCCCGACCCCGGACGTCGGCCGCACCGCCCGCGTGCCGGACGGCGACCGCATGCTCTACGCGGTCGGCGCCACCTGGGCCGCCACCGACGCCATCAAGCTGGACGCGGCCCTGTCGTACATCAGCTTCGATGACGCCACGATCAACCGCACGGAAACCATCTATCCGGGCACCGCGGCGGCCACGACCCTGAACCTCAAGGGCGACGTCGGCGGTTCGGCCGTCGTCATCTCGAGCGGCCTGCGCTGGAGCTTCTAGGCTTCGACGTGACCTGACGAAGACGCGGCCGCCCGGGCAACCTGGGCGGCCGTTTTCGTTGGGGGGTCTTGCCCTTCCAGCTTGGCGCGCAGCCAAGTCTCGACGCGCAGCTTCTGTTCGGCGGGGTTCTCGAAGCCGACGCCTTCGCAATAGCCGACGCCCGACATCTTGACCGGCTCGCCGTTGACCATGCCGATGGCGGTCACGGTGGCGGCCGCTTCGGAATATTCGGTCAGGCCGCCCATCCACATCGCCTGGTCGGCGACCAGGGTCTTGGGCTTGACGACCAGCATCACCGGCCCGCCCAGCGTTCCGGCCTCCAGCGTCCAATCGGACGGGTAGCCGACGCCGGTGGCCTGGCTGGGCGCATAGTCGCCGACCTCCAGCAGGGCCGGGATCAGCCACGACCGGCCGCCCTCCACATAGGTTCCGAAGCCACCGTTGAAGAAGGGCAGCTTGCCGCCGACCACCGCCGTGTGCGGGCAGGCCAGGGTCAGGGAGCGGTCGCCTTCGAACTGGAACTCGAACCAGCACCAGCCGCTCCAGCCCGGCGCGGCCGCCGTGGCCGGGGCCGGATAGCCACCCCACTGATGGTCCATCCAAGTGACGCCCGAGGCGACCTGGTAGGCCACGCCGCCCACGGTGACCGTGCCGGTCGTCGCCTGTTGGGGCCAGCTGTAATAGTACCAGGCCACGCTGGTCGGCGCGCCGACCGGGGCGCCGATGTAGCCGTCCTTGCCCTGCAGGAAGAGCGGATTGGTCGCCTGGGCCACGATGTCGACCACCAGGGCCGGGCGGCCGGCCAGCGGGTCGCCGTCGTCCTCGATGCGGAAGGTGATCGGGAAGACGTCCGAGGTCCCGGTCAGCCTGACCTTGCCGACCACCATCTTGAACGGGTCGTTGCCGATCTCCACCCCGCCCTCCAGGGCCGAGAAGGTGGTGGGCGGCAGGGCGTAGTGCGCCACCGGCTGGCCCGGCAATTCCAGCGTCACGGCGATGCTGGTGCTGTAGATCTGCCGCTCGACCTCGGTCAGGCTCGGCGCGGTGGCGGCGGTGGCGATGGCCTTGCGGAACAGGTTGGTGATCACGTTCACCTTGCCGCCGCCCACCAGGTCGAGGCTCTGGGTCAGGTAGCGCCACTCGATCGGCGTGTCCCAGTGCTCGCCATGGTCGGCCGGAAAGCTCAGCGCGGGGGCCGGCGGCATCGGCGGCGGCAGGGTCATCCCTGTCCCGGTCCAGCCGCCGAGCAACTGATAGGCGATCTCGACGGTGGTGGGGCTGGGCGACCGGGCCGCCACGGCCTTGATCAGGGCCAGCGCCTCCGGGTCATAATAGTTGGCGATCGTCTCGAGATAGGCGGAAAACGCCTGTCCCAGCGGGTTGTTGCTTGTCGACATGATGCGCTCTCCCTCGATGGGCGAACGGTGTCATGCGAACAACCTTTAGTCGATAGGCAACGGGTCCGGCGGCGAAAAAGCCCGGGGACCGTGGACAGTAGACCTTGAAGGCCCTGCGCCCTTCGAGGCTTCGCTACGCTGCGCACCTCAGGATGAGGAACGTTGCGGCTGAGTTCCTCATCCTGAGGCGCCCTCCAAAGGAGGGCCTCGAAGGACGCACGGCGCTCCCAAGCCTAGGCCTGTTCAACAGTCCACAACGCCTAACCCACGCCCACGACGCGCCACAGCGCCGCCGCCGCGCCGACGAACGCCTTGGCCGCGGCGCTCTCCGGGGCCCGCAGCACCACCGGCGTCCCGGCGTCGCCGGCTTCGCGCACGGCGATCTCGATCGGAACCTGGGCCAGGACCGGCACGCCCAGGGTCGCCGCCTCGGCCACTCCGCCGCCGGCCCCGAAGATCGGGATCGGCGCGCCGGTCGCCGGGTCGGCGAAGAAGGCCATGTTCTCGATCAGGCCCAGGATCGGTGTGGCGGTCTTGCCGAACATCGCCGCCGCCCGGCGGGCGTCAATCAGGGCGATCTCCTGCGGGGTGGTGACCAGCACCACGCCGTCGATCCGCAGCTTCTGCACCAGGGTCAGCTGGATGTCGCCGGTGCCCGGCGGCAGGTCGACCACCAGCACGTCCAGCGGCGCGGCTTCCGAGCCCCAGGCCACGTCGTGGATCATCTGGCGCACCGCCGACGAGGCCATCGGGCCGCGCCAGATCATCGCCTTGCCCTCGTCGACCAGAAAGCCGATCGACATCAGCTTGATCCCGTGAGCCTCCAGCGGCTGCAGCTTGCCGTCCTCGAAGCTGGGCTCGCCGTCGACCCCCATCATCCGCGGGGCCGACGGGCCGTAGACGTCGGCGTCCAGCAGGCCGACGCGCAGGCCTTGGGCGGCGAAGGCGCAGGCCAGGTTGGTGGCGATGGTCGACTTGCCCACCCCGCCCTTGCCCGAGGCCACGGCGATCACGTGCTTCACATGGGCCGGCTTCTCGGCCTCCGGCGGCGGGACGAGGCGGGCCTGACTATCCTCGGAGACCTTGGCGCCCTTGCGCACCCGGGTGGTCTCGGGACCGGCCTGGGCGGTCAGCACCACCTGGGCGGCGTCGATTCCCGGCAAGGCGGCCAGGACCTTTTCGGCGGCCTCGCGCACCGGGGCGTAGGTCGCGGCTCGCGAGGCCGGCACCTCGAGCATGAAGCCGGCGCGACCGGCTCGCACCACCAGGCCTTGCACCAGTCCGGCCGCGACCAGCCCCTCGCCCGAGACCGGATCGACGATCAGGTCCAGCGCCGCGCGGGCGTCGTCGAGGGTGGCGGGAAGGACTGCGGTCACGGGATTGTCTTGCCTTGTGCTGCGGGGGCTCTCATATCCGCGTGCGGGGGTCGTTTTACAACCCCGCCAAAGTAGCAGTGACGGGAAGACCACGCCGCCCATGCCCTGGAACGACAACGCAGGCCCCGGACCCTGGGGATCCCCGCCGAACGACGGCAAGAAGGACGGCGATCGACCCAGGGGCGACGACCCGCGTCCCGGCGGCGGCCCCAGAGGTCCCGGCGGCCCGCCGCCGCCCGTCGACGTCAACGCCCTGATCGAGCGCCTCAACCGGCGCCTGCGCCAGACCTTCAGCGGCCCCGGCCGGCCCCGCGCCATCGCCCTGTCGGCGGCCGGCGTCGTCGCCCTGTGGGCTCTGTCGGGCTTCTATGTGGTGCAGCCCAAGGAACAGGCCGTGATCACCACCTTCGGCGCCTATACCCGCACCGCCGGTCCCGGCCTGCGCTACCACCTGCCCTATCCGGTCGAGACCGCCGAGCTGGTGCAGGTCACCGCCACCCAGGCCCTGGACGTCGGCGGCACGGTCAGCGCGCCGGTGCCCGACGAGCGCCTGATGCTGACCGGCGACGAGAACATCGTCGACCTGAGCTTCACCGTGCAGTGGCACGTCTCGGACGCCGCCAAATACAGCTTCAACGTCTATGAGCCCGACGCGGTGATCAAGGACGTGGCCGAGAGCGCCATGCGCGAAGTGGTCGGCCGCACCGCTCTCACCCCGATCCTGACCAACGGCCGCGGCCAGGTGCAGGACCAGACCAAGCGCCTGATGCAGCAGATCCTCGACCGCTACGACATCGGCGTGTCGATCCAGAACGTCAACATCCAGACCGCCACGACGCCCGGCCCCGTGCTGGAAGCCTATCGCGACGTGCAGCGCGCCGCCCAGAACGCCCAGTCGGCCGCCAACAACGCGCGCGGCGAGGCGGCCCAGATCAAGCAGGCGGCGCTCGGCTATCGCGAACAGGTGGTGCGCGAGGCCGGCGGTGACGCCGCCCGCTTCAACCAGGTCTACGAGCAGTACAAGCTGGCCCCGGCGGTGACGCGCGAGCGCCTCTACATCGAGACGATGCAGCGCGTCCTGGCCAATTCCAACAAGGTGATCGTCGACAGCAAGGGCGCCAACGCCCCCGTCATCCTGCCGTCCGAAACCTTCCGGCCCAGGACCTCCGCCCCGAACGCCAACGCCGCCGAGGGAGCTGTCCGATGAACAACCTCAAGGGTACGACCGTCTTCGCCGGCGTCGCCGTCCTGGCCCTGGTGATCCTGGCCAATGTGGTGCTGTTCAAGGTCGACCAGCGCCAGCAGGCCCTGGTCGTCCGCTTCGGCGACCCCGTGCGCACCGTGCTGACGCCCGGACTGCACATGAAGAGCCCGTTCGAGACGGTGCTGAAGTTCGACAAGCGCAACATCGCCCTCAACGCCAACGAGGAAGAGGTGACCGCCGCCGACCAGGAGCGCCTGGTGGTCGACGCCTTCGTCCGCTACCGCATCACCGATCCGCGCCAGTTCTACCGGACCCTCGGCACCGAGAGCGTCGCCAAGGACCGGCTGGAAAGCATCGTCAACGCCGCCCTGCGCGAGGAGGTCGGCCGCTCGAACTCGGAAGACGTCATCGCCGGCAAGCGCGCCCAGGTGATGGCCGCCATCCGCGCCAAGGTCGCCCGCCAGGTCGCCGCCGGCGATCTGGGCGTGCAGATCATCGACGTGCGGATCAAGCGCGCCGACCTGCCCCCGGCCAACGAGCAGGCGGTGTTCGAGCGCATGCAGACCGCCCGCAAGCAGGAAGCCGCCGAACTGCGGGCCATGGGCGAGCAGAAGCGCCGCGAGATCGTCGCGACGGCCTATGAGGAAGCCGAGACCATCCGCGGCGACGCCGACGCCCAGCGCGCCCAGCTGTTCGCCTCCAGCTTCGGCCGCGACCCGGCCTTCGCGTCGTTCTACCGCTCGATGCAGGCCTATGAGGCGTCCCTGGGCAAGGGCGACACCACCCTGGTGCTCTCGCCCGACAGCGCCTTCTTCCGCTATTTCGAGAAGGGCCCGGCGGGGTAGGGCCAACAGAATCCTTCCCCCTTGATGGGGGAAGGTGGCCTGCGAAGCAGGTCGGATGGGGGTGAACGCGCAGCGTTCCATCGACCTTCGTCGAGTCCCCGGGGGAGCCGACGGTTGAACGCTTCGCGTTCACCCCCATCCCCGGCCCTTCCCCCCTCAAGGGGGAAGGGAGCAGCCCTTCAGCTCGCCGCCTTCAGCAGCCCCAGCACCACGTGCAGGCTCTCGGCGATGTGGACGCACTTGTCGTGCATCTCCTCGGTCGGGTCGAGGATGTCGGGCACCATGATCGTCATCATTCCCGCCGCGTGCGCCGCCCTCACCCCGGGGTGGGAGTCCTCCAGCGCCAGGCACAGGGTCGGATGGACGTTCAGCCGCCGGGCGGCCTCCAGATACGGGTCCGGATGCGGCTTGTGGCGGGCGACGTCGGCGTTGGCGACCACGGCGTGGAAGCGGCGCACCAGGTCGAAACGGCCCAGATAGCGGTCCACCGCCTGGCGGCTGTTGGAGGTGGCGATGGCGCGGGGGATGGCCAGGGCGTCCAGGTAGTCGAGGATCTCCATCACCCCGGTCTTCAGCCGCACCTCGGCCTCGAGCAGGATCTCGACGTCGCTCCAGGTGCGGGCGAAATAGTCCTCGACCGGGAAGCTCGCGCCGTAGAGTTCGCGCAGCATCACCCCGCATTCCGGATTGGTCTTGCCGACCATCGAGGCGTAGGTCGCGGCCGTGAAATCGACGCCGAACGCCTGGCCGGCCTCGATCATCGCCGCCTGGTAGACGGTCTCGGTGTCGAGCAGCAGGCCGTCCATGTCGAACACCACGGCCTGGACGCCGCGCGGGAAGGTCAAGACGCGAACTCCGAGGCCTTGTAGCCCTGGAAGTAGAGCAAGGCCGTCAGGTCGGCGTGATCGACCTTGGCGTGGGCCTGGGCCGCGACGATCGGCTTGGCGCGGTAGGCGACGCCCAGGCCGGCGGCCTCGATCATCGCCAGGTCGTTGGCCCCGTCGCCGACGGCCAGGGCGTCGGCCGGGGTCAGGCCCAGGGCGGCGGTCTCTTCCTGCAAGGCCGCCAGCTTGGCCTCCTTGCCGAGGATCGGGTCGCCCACCCGACCGGTCAGCTTGCCGCCCGCTTCGATCAGGGTGTTGGCCCGGTTGACGTGGAAGCCCGCCGCCTCCGCCACCCGGCTGGTGAAGAAGGTGAAGCCGCCCGAGACCAGGGCGCAGCGGGCCCCGTGGGCGGCCATGGTGCGCACCAGGGTCGCGGCGCCGGGATTGAGCTTCACGCGGTCGTCGTAGCAGGCCTGCAGCGCATCGGTCGACAGCCCCTCGAGCATGCCGACCCGCTCGCGCAACGCGCCTTCGAACAATAGCTCGCCGCGCATGGCCCGCTCGGTGATCTCCGAAACCTGGGCCTTGACCCCGGCGAAGTCGGCCAGTTCGTCCAGACACTCGCAGCCGATGATGGTGGAGTCCATGTCGGCGATCAGCAGACGCTTGCGACGCCCCTCGGCCGGTTGGACGGCGAAGTCGGCCGGCGCGTCGCCGATCGCCGCCTTCACCGCCGCGTGGGCCTCGGCCAGCGGCAGGTCGGCGGCCAGATCGACCGCCCCCTCCCCCAGCGGCGTCTCGGCGGTGACGGCGACCGCGGCGCGCACGGCGGCGATCGCCGTCGCCAGGGCGGCGGGGTCGGGCGAGACGAGGGTGATGGCGAGCATGACCGGCGGCTATTGGAGGAAGCCGCCCGCGTCAACCTTCGAAGCGCCGCGAGCGGTCGATCAGGAGGCCGGCGCGACCACCGCCATGCAGCGGGTGAACACAGCCATGGCCTGTTCCTTGCCCCCTCCGGCAGCGAAATTGGCCGACAGATTGGCCACGCCGCGACGATAGAGCACGGTCGGCGTCTGGCCCTGGGCGAGGCCTTCGGCATAGGCCTTGTCGAGCAGGATCTCGCCGCTGGCTCCCAGCATGCGGAACATCGGCATCATCGCCGCGCTGCTGCTGTCGCCCTTGGAGAACTTGGTCGCCAGATCCGGATTGCGCTGCAGGACCTCGTCGATGGTCACCAGCATCACGCCGCAACCCAGGCGCTCGTCCAGGCCGGCCGGCGCGGTTTGCGCCACGGGCTTGGTCGCGGATTTGACGGCGGAGGCCGCCACGGCCGGCGCGGCGGCCCCGAAGGCGACGGCGACCAGGATGGCGCTGACGATGGTTTTCATGGTTTCTCACAAACGACGCTAGAAGGGCCGACGCAGCGGCCCTCGAGGCCCCAAAGGATCGACCTGAGATTGTCCGACGCACAGATCGTCCTTATCGCCGGACCCACGGCCAGCGGCAAGTCCGCCCTGGCGCTGAAGCTGGCGCGCGAGACCGGCGGCGAGTTGGTCAACGCCGATTCGATGCAGCTCTATGCGGGCCTGCGGGTGCTGACGGCCGGCCCGTCGCCCGAGGAGCTGGCCCAGGCTCCGCACCATCTGTTCGACCTGGTCGACGCCGCCGACGGCTGGTCGGTCGGCCGCTGGCTGGAGGCCGCCGCCGCCGCCCTGGCCGACATCGCCGCGCGGGGTCGCCCTACCATCGTGGTCGGCGGCACCGGGCTCTATTTCCGCGCCCTGACCGACGGCCTGGCCGACATCCCGCAGGTGCCGGAGACCCAGCGCGAGATTTCCAGCCTGCTCTACGCCGCCCAGGGCGAACCGGAATTCCGCGACGTGCTGGCCGCGCTCGACCCCGCCGCCGCGGCGCGCATCGAGATCGGCGACCGCCAGCGGCTGATCCGCGCCCACGCCGTGGCCATGGCCACCGGCAAGTCGCTGACCGCCTGGCAGACCGACACCCGCCCCACCCTGGCGCCGGGAAGCTGGCGCGGCGTGGTGCTGGACCCGCCGCGCGCCGAACTCTACGCCCGCTGCGACGCCCGGCTGTCGATGATGGTCGAGAACGGCGCGCTGGACGAGGTGGCGGCGATGGAGACCCGCGGCCTGCCTGCCTCGCTCCCCGCCCTCAAGGCCCTGGGCTATCGTGAACTGGCCGCGCATTTGCGGGGGGAGACCGATCTGGAGACGGCCCTTGACGCCGCCCGGCAAGAGACGCGGCGGTATGCGAAGCGGCAGATGACGTGGTTCCGGAATCAGACGCCGGATTGGGAGAGGATCACGATGCTGGATCACGAGGGGCAGGTGGAGCAGCTTGGAAGTTTGCTTCCCTAACCCCTTCCCTTAAACCGCTCTTCCCGGCGAAGGCCGGGACCCAGATCCCATAGCGCTGGGGATGGTTGGATGGGCTCGGCGCTCGTGGCGTCAGCCTTAAAGCCATCCCATCTGGATCCCGGCCTTCGCCGGGAAGAGCGGGAAATATGTGCGAACATGATGCTCGCCCAACCGACTCACGGACCCTCCCCATGACCGAACTCGACCGCCTCGCCGCCGCCGTCGCCACCCGCCTGACCGAACGCGGCGAGACCGTCGCCGTGGCCGAATCCTCGGCCGGCGGGCTGATCTCGTCGGCCTTGCTGGCCGTGCCGGGGGCCTCGAAGTTCTACGCCGGCGGCGCGGTGGTCTACACGGCCCGGGCCCGGCTGACCCTGCTGGACATCCCGCAAAAGGCCATGGACGGGCTGCGCTCGGCCAGCGAGCCCTACGCCGTGCTGCTGGCCCGGGTGGTCGGCAAGAACCTCAAGGCGACCTGGGGCCTGTCGGAAACCGGCGCGGCCGGGCCGGACGGCAACCGCTACGGCGACGCGGCCGGCCACAGCTGCATGGCCGTGGTCGGCGCCGAGCAGGAGGTTAGTCTTACCGTCGAGACCGGGATCGACGACCGCGCGGCCAACATGCGCAGCTTCGCCGAGCAAACCCTTGCCCTGCTGCTGAAGACCTTGGGCTGAAATTGGCCGCGGGCGACGGCGTGGCGCCGCCGCCACGGGTCGTTTCTTGCGTCAAAGCGCGCCTTGACGCCCTCTCGCGAGCATGGCATTCCCCGATCATCCATTTGGAGTAACAGACTCGTGCGCAACACCATGATCGTACTTATGGAGCGGCCGTTCACGGCGTGACCTTGAAGTCACGCTGATAGATCGGTCGCGCGTACAAAGGTCCTTCGGGACCTTTTTTCTTTTCAGCCCTACTCACAGTCCATCCGGGACCCCCGCCATGACCGCCCACCAGACCATCGAGAGCTCGGCCCCCGCCGACACCGCCTCCCGCAGCATGACCGGCGCCGAGATCGTGGTCCGCGGCCTCGTGGACCAGGGCGTCGAGGTGCTGTTCGGCTATCCGGGCGGCGCGGTCCTGCCGATCTATGACGCGCTGTTCCACGAGCCGCGCCTGCAGCACATCCTGGTCCGCCACGAACAGGGCGCGACCCACGCGGCCGAGGGCTATGCCCGCAGCTCGGGCAAGCCGGGCGTCGTCCTGGTCACCTCCGGCCCGGGCGCGACCAACGCCATCACCGGCATCATGGACGCCCTGATGGACTCCATCCCGATGGTGGTCATCACCGGCCAGGTCCCCACCCACCTGATCGGCACCGACGCCTTCCAGGAAGCCGACACCGTCGGCATGACCCGCTCGTGCACCAAGCACAACTACCTGGTCAAAGACGTCCGCGACTTGCCGCAGATCATCCACGAGGCCTTCAAGATCGCCACGACCGGTCGCCCGGGACCGGTGCTGATCGACATCCCCAAGGACGTCCAGTTCGCCAAGGGCGAATATTACGGCCCAGGCGAGGTCCGCTCGACCCACGCCTACAATCCCAAGACCAAGGGCGAGGCGAGCCGCGTCGCCGAGGCCGCGGCCCTGATCGCCCGGGCCCGCCGGCCGATCTTCTACACCGGCGGCGGCGTCATCAACGCCGGCCCCAAGGCCAGCCAGTTGCTGCGCGAGTTCCAGGCCCTGACCGGCGCGCCGGTCACCTCGACCCTGATGGGCCTGGGCGCCTTCCCGGCCGCCGATCCGGCCTGGCTGGGCATGCTGGGCATGCACGGCACCTTCGAGGCCAACAACGCCATGCACGACTGCGACGTGATGATCTGCGTCGGGGCCCGCTTCGACGACCGGGTCACCGGTCGGCTGGACGCCTTCTCGCCGGGCAGCAAGAAGATCCACATCGATATCGACGCCTCGTCGATCAACAAGAACGTCCGCGTCGACCTGCCGATCATCGGCGACGCCGCCAGCGTTCTTGAAGACCTGATCGCGGCCTGGAAGGCGGCCGGCCACCAGGCCAACAAGGCCGCCCTGACCGACTGGTGGGCCCAGATCGACACCTGGCGCGCCCGCCAGTGCCTGAACTACCGGCGCTCGGAGACGGTCATCAAGCCGCAGTACGCCATCGAGCGGCTGTACGCCCTGACCCAGGACAAGGACGTCTACATCACGACGGAAGTCGGCCAGCACCAGATGTGGGCCGCGCAGTTCTTCCGCTTCGAGGAGCCCAACCACTGGATGACCTCCGGCGGCCTGGGCACCATGGGCTACGGCCTGCCCGCCGCAATCGGCGTACAGTTGGCCCATCCGGGCAGCCTGGTCATCGACATCGCCGGCGAGGCCTCGATCCAGATGTGCATCCAGGAGCTGTCGACGGCGGTGCAGTTCGACCTGCCGGTCAAGATCTTCATCCTCAACAACGAATGGATGGGCATGGTCCGCCAATGGCAGCAACTGCTGCACGGCGAGCGCTACAGCCACTCCTATTCCGACAGCCTGCCCGATTTCGTGAAGCTGGCCGAGGCCTATGGCGCCGTCGGCATCCGCTGCTCGGACCCGGCCGAGCTGGACGGCAAGATCCTGGAAATGATCAACAGCGACAAGGTCGTGGTCTTCGACTGCCGCGTCGAGAAGCACGAGAACTGCCTGCCGATGATCCCCTCGGGCAAGGCCCACAACGAGATGATCATGGGCGACGTCGAGGACATCGGGAACGTGATCGGGGCGGCGGGGGCGGGGCTGGTTTAGGCGCCGTGCGTCCTTCGAGGCCCTCCTGCGGAGGGCGCCTCAGGATGAGGAAGTCAGTAAAGCCTCGGTTTTTCTGCTTCCCCGCCCCGCACCAACTTCCTCATCCTGAGGTGCGAACCTGAAAGGTTCGCCTCGAAGGACGCAGAGCCGATGTACGATCTCCACGGCGCGTGGGTTTACATGCTCCAGTGCCGCGATGGTTCTTACTATGTTGGCTCTCACCGGGGACCGGACGTGCAAGTGCGGGTCGCGCAGCATCAAGAGGGGCGCGGCGGTGAGTACACTGCAGCCCGCCTTCCAGTGACCCTCGTGTGGTGTGAACCCTTCCAGTACATCATCGACGCCATCGACACCGAGCGACGCATCAAGGGTTGGTCCCGCGCCAAGAAAGAAGCGATGATACGGGGCGATTGGGATGCGCTACCGTCTCTGTCACGTCGCCGTGGCGGTAAGCCAAAACAACAAGAGCAGACTGTTAGAGCGCCTAGATGACCGACCTCCAACCCACAACCACCCCAGGATCAGCCTACGACATGCCCACCGCGTCCGAGGTCGAGCAGACCGCGACCTTCGCCCTGCTGGTCGACAACGAGCCGGGCGTGCTCCACCGGGTGGTCGGGCTGTTCGCCGCGCGCGGCTACAACATCGAAAGCCTGACGGTCGCCGAGACCGACCACAAGGCCCACACCAGCCGCATCACCGTGGTCACCCGCGGCACCCGCCACGTGCTCGACCAGATCGAAGCCCAGCTCGACAAGGTGGTCAACGTCCGCCGGGTCCACGACGTGACCCGCGACCCCAACGGCGTCGAGCGCGAGCTGGCCCTGGTCAAGGTGCGCGGCTCCGGCGTCGATCGCGTCGAGGCCCTGCGCATCGCCGAGATCTTCCGCGCCAAGCCGGTGGACACCACCCTGGAGAGCTTCGTGTTCGAGATTTCGGGCGCGCCGTCGAAGATCGACAAGTTCCTCGACCTGATGCGGCCGCTGGGCCTGGTGGAACTGTCGCGCACCGGCGTGCTTTCCATCGAGCGGGGCGTTGAAGGAATGTAGTGATGACGGGCGCGATGCTTTTGGCCGGCCTGCTCGCGGGGTTCGCCCTCGCCGGCCAGCAACCCGCGCCTCCGGTCGTGTCCGCGCCGCCCGACCCCGCCGTCTGGTGGGCGCCGGAAATCCCCAAGCCGCCGCCCGAGCAGGACCCGTTCCAGGGCCGCCGCCTGCGCCCCGGCGAGACGCTCGTGCCGATCGACAACGGCGTCGATCCCCTGCTCTACCGCCTGTGGGGCCTGCAGCCCTTGCAAAGCCAGCTGATCAAGCGCGGCGAAATGGTGCTGGAAGTCTGGGCCCGGCCGTCGCTCGGCGTGCGCCAGGCCGTGGTGCGGGTCACCGTGCGCCGCGACGGACGCGCCTTCGTCCAGGCCCGGGCCGGCCTGGGCTGCTGCACGCCGGAGATCACCCGCCGGGTGGACATCGACGCCGAGCTGGCGCCCGAGCAGGTCGCGCCGCTGAAGGCCCTGGCGGGCCACGCGCTGTGGAGCCAGCCCCGCTTGGTGATCGTCGACTATGGCGGCGGGGCCGTGGAGCCGGTGTGCCTGGACGGCGTCTCGTGGGACGTCACCCTGCTGGTCCCCGGCCAGGCTCGTCACCTGCGCCGAGCCTGCGACGACGCCGAGGTCGGCTCGATCGCCCCGGCCCTGGCGGCGGCCCTGGCGGCGGCTTCGGGACGCGACGCCCGGTTCGACGCGGTGTTCGCCCACGGCGGCGACTTCTCGCGCCAGCAGCGGGCCTATGACTCGCTGATCGCTTCCGGCGGACGGCTGAAGGCCGGCCAGAGCAACCGGCCGCAACCGTCGGCCGTGCCGCTCCCCGCCGACGACGAGGCGCCGCGAGAAGAGGGCGTTCGCGAACCCTCGGGGCCCGCGAACGCCCTCCCGCCGGTCAGCCCACCTTCAACAAATTGAAGCGGTAGAGCAGCGCGCCCAGCACAGCGCCGATCGCCGGAGCGACGAAGAACAGCCACAGCTGGGCCAGGGCCTGGCCGCCGACGAAGATCGCCGGGCCGAAGCTGCGGGCCGGATTGACCGAGACGCCGGTCACCTGGATGCCGACGATGTGGATCACCGCCAGGGCGATGCCGATGCCCAGCCCGGCGAAGCCCGGCGCGGCGTCGGTCCCGGTTGAGCCCAGGATGACGATGACGAACAGGGCGGTCATCACCACCTCGAAGACGAAGGCCGCATGGATGGGGAAGCCGCCGCCGTAGCCCGGTCCCCAGCCGTTCTGGCCCAGGCCATGGGCGGTCGAACCAGCGATGCACAGCAGCACCGCCGCCCCCGCCGCCGCGCCGGCGAACTGGGCGACCCAGTAAAGCAGCATCTCCTTGATGCTCATCCGTCCGGCGACGAAGGCGGCCAGACTGACCGCCGGATTGACGTGACACCCCGACACCGGACCGATGCCGTAAGCCATGGCGATGATCGCGAAGCCGAACGCCAAGGCGATGCCCAGTTGTCCGACGTGCTCGCCCCCAAGAACTGCCGCGCCACAGCCAAACAAGACCAAGGCGAACGTGCCGATGAACTCGGCAATGATTTTTGACATTGGCCGCTTCCCTCTCCGATTCTCGCCTCCACCTTGGAGACAAGCCCCGGGGAGCTTGTCTCTGTTTGGCGAGTCTAGGAATAGGGGAAAACATCCAGGCGTTGCTCATGCGCCCGGAACACCCGACGGTTGGAACGCTTCAGGTGTCGAGCAGCATGTCCGGCCGGGCCCGCAGGCGGGCCACGTCGCGCAGTGGCGGCGCGCCGAACAGTCGGGCGTACTCGCGGCTGAACTGCGAGGCGCTGTCATAACCCACCGCGTGGCCGGCCGAACCGGCGTCCAGCCGCTGGGCCAGGATCAGCTTGCGCGCCTCCTGCAGGCGGATCTGCTTCTGATATTGCAGGGGGCTGAGCGCCGTGACCGCCTTGAAATGGCGATGCAAGGCGGATGGGCTCATCCGCGCCTCGGCCGCCAGGTCGTCGATGCTGAAATGCTGGTCGAAGTTCTGCTTGATCCAGCCGATGGCCCGCCGAACCTGGCGCATGCGGCCGTCGGCCCGGGCGATCTGGGCCAGGCGCGGCCCCTGGTCGCCCAGCAGCATGCGGTAGAGGATCTCGCGCTCGATCAGCGGGGCCAGGACGGCGGCGTCGCGGGGCGTCTCCATCAGCCGCACCATCCGCATCACCGCGTCCAGTAGCGGCGGATTGACCTCGCTGATCGCCATGGCCCCGACCAGCGGGCCGGCGTCCTGGGCCAAAGCCGGCTCGCCGCCGGTCTGCAGCAGCAGGTCGCCGATCACCTCCGGATCCAGCGCCAGGCGGAAGCACAGGTACGGCGTCTCCGGCGAGGCCTCGACCACCTGGCCGATCACCGGCAGGTCCACCGAGGCCACCAGGTAGCGCATGGCGTCGTAGACCAGGGTGGTCCCGCCGCTGATCACCTGCTTGCGGCCCTGGGCCACCACGCAGACGGCGGCGCCGAACACGCCGTGGTGCGGCTCGCTGGGCTGGCTGGAGCGCACCACCGCCACCCGTTCGCCGCAGATTTCGTGCGTGCCGTCGGTGGGCGCGTATCGTTCAATCAGCGCCGCGAGTTCGCCTTGCTCGACCATGACCAAATTCCTTTCGGCAACGGACATTCTCCTAGCCAAGCCGGAGGGAGCCGTCACGCCCTCCGGACCTGATGTGCAGGATCGTGCAATCAAGTCGGAGCATCGGTCTATCACCCAGGGGCTCGGACGCGTCACATTGGCGAGGTCTGCTTCGTCACAGCTCCTGTCTGGTCGTGACGAGGCCGCCCGCCCCCGAGGTTCCCATGAAATACTACCCCAAGATCGCTCGCCGCGTGTCCGGCGTGTGGGCCAGCGCCGACGGCGTCGCCCTTGAACTGCAGATGGATGGCCGCTTCGAAGAACGCCACGACGGCGAGGTGGTCTTCACCGGCCATTACGAGATGGAGGGCGACAGCGTGCGCCTGTTCGAGGACGGCGGCGGCCTGCTGATCGGCCGCATGACCGAGGGCCGGCTGAGCCTGGAGCCGCCGCCTCGTCCGCGCGAAGCCGGTCGTTTTCCCAGTCGGGGCCAACGTCGGCCTTCCCTCGACGCGTCCCACCCCCTATATTGAGTTTGTCCGGGTTCGCCCGAACTATGGGGATAAACGCGCACGTAATAAGCGGACTGGACCCGGGTGCGATTCCCGGCGGCTCCACCAAATCTCTCCCGAGTTATCGCGGGACTGCATGGGGCCGATCAGCATCGACAGACGTGTAAAGGTGTATGCTTTCTCTCGGCGTGGCTCACCGTTTCGGGCCATTTTTCTAAATGCGAACGATAACTTCGCTGAAGAGTTCGCTATCGCCGCGTAATGCGGTTCTAGTGAATTCGCCTCTTAAGTCCTAGGGGTTCAGATCCCTAGGCGGGGCCCGGAGGGAGCCTGCCAACAGAATCCCTCCACTTCCTCCCTCGCGCAGCGGGGGAGGTGGCGCGGCGCGAAGCGCCGCGACGGAGGGGGCCAGCACGGGCCTCTTCTTTCTTCCAAATTCCACCCCTCCCCCACCTTCTCCCCGCCCCCGCGACAGGCTACTCTGCGCGCTTCGTTCCAGTTTCCTGCTTTCGATGGACCGCATGGCCCAGACCAATCCGCCTGAAGACCTGATGCAATACGAGGCGATGGCCCAGGACGCGTTGCGCGGCGTGGTCAAGGCCGCCCTGCGCAAGGCCGCCGCGCCCGGCGGCCTGCCCGAGCCGCACCATCTCTACATCACCTTCAAGACCCAGGCGGCCGGCGTTTCCGGCCCGCAGGACCTGCTGGGCAAGTATCCCGACGAGATGACCATCATCCTGCAGCACCAGTACTGGGACCTGGCGCCGGGCGAGACCTTCTTCTCGGTCACCCTGAAGTTCGGCGGCCAACCCAAGCGGCTATCGGTGCCCTATGCGGCCGTGACCCGGTTCTACGACCCGTCGGTGCAGTTCGCCCTGCAGTTCGAAGCGCCAGAGATCGCGCCTCAGGCTCCCGAGCCGGAACCGGAACCCGAGGTCACCACCCCGAGCGACGGCGGCGACGATGCGCCGAAGATCATTTCGCTCGACCAGTTCCGCAAGAAGTAGCGCGTGAGCGACGTCGCCTCGGACACGCCGCAGACCCTGACCGACGAAGCGATCCTCGCGCGCTTCCACGCGTCGAAGAACCCGCCCGGCAGCGCCCGCACCCTGGGGTTCCGGATGATCTCGGTCAGCCAGGCCGAGCGCCGGGTCGAGATCGCCTTCGAGCCCAGCGTCGAGGCGGTCGGCAACCCGATGGGCCAGGTGCAGGGCGGCTTCGTCAGCGCCATGCTCGACGAGTGCATGTCGGTGGCCGGGATGATCACCTCGGGCATGACCTGCGTGGTGCCGACCCTGGAGATGAAGACCAGCTTCCTGCGCCCCGCCCTGCCCGGGCCGCTCAAGGGCGTCGGCTGGGTGGTGAAGTGGGGCAAGACGGTCTGCTTCACCGAGGGCGAACTCTACGACCCCGAGGGCCGGCTGCTGGCCAAGGCCAGCGCCACGGCCATCCCGACGCCCTTCGTGAAATTCAAGAAATAGGCGCCATGAAGCAGACCGCGGGCCTGATCCTTGGTTTGCTGGTGCTGCTTCTCGCTCAGCCGGTCCGCGCCGCCGCCGTCCACGCCACGGATGGGCCGTTCGCCCACTGGGCCGCTGTCGTCGTGGCCGGCGACTGGCACGCCCATTCCGGCGGTCCCACCGAGGCCTTCGACAACGCCCGTCGCGACGTCAGCCGGGCCCTGGCGGACCTGGGCTTCTCGCCGGGCGCCATCCGTCAGTATTCGGTTCGCCCCAGGCGCTATCCCGCCGTCAAGCCCGGCAAGACCGACCTGCGCCGCATCCACGCCGGCCTGCGCGACCTGGCGGTCAGGAACCCCGCCGGCTGCCTGTTCTATGTCAGCAGCCACGGCGCGCCCGAGGGGGTGCAGGTCGATGACGGCCTCCTGCCGCCGCACCTGCTGGCGGCGATGATCGACGACGCCTGCCCGGCGCGGCCGTCGATCGTGGTGGTGTCGGCCTGCTTCTCGGGGGTCTTCGTCCGCCCCCTGCGGAAGGACGACCGGATGATCCTGACGGCGGCGCGATCCGACCGCACCTCGTTCGGTTGCAGCGAGGACGACAAGTATCCCTATTTCGACGACTGCTTCCTGTCCTCGGCCCCCACGGCCCGCGATTTCGCCGCCCTGGGCCGGGCGGTGCAGGCCTGCGTCGCCCGACGAGAGCGCGACACCGGGGCCGAACCCGCGTCCGAGCCGCAGCTGTGGATCGGTCCGAGCCTGCGCCCGCTGCTGCCGCTCTACGCCTTTCCGCCCCGACCGGCCCCGCCGGGCGTCCACTGATCGGACCGCCCGCGCGGCAGGCGTCCACGGGAAAGGAGTCCGGGTCGCGCCGCGGCCCCTTTGATCCGCCGCCGGGGCGCCCTAGAAGGTCAGTTCACCTATTTCCACACAGCCATTGAGGTCTTGTTCGTGACGCTGCGTCTTTCGTTCAAGGCCGCCGCCCTGGCGGCGCTCATCGGCGGCCTGCTCGGCGCGTCGGTGGCTGACGCCCAGGACGCCCCCGCCAAGCTGCCGCCGGCCGCCTCGACGATCGTGACCCCGACCGCGCCCATTCCGTACACGAAGATCCGCCCGCGCGCCCAGCGCCCGCGCCCACGTCCGCGCCCTGTCGCCGCCGCGCCGGCCAGGATCGCGACGCCGGCCGCGACCACGGCGCCGGCCACGCAAAGAGCCGTCCCGCCGACCGCCACGCCCGCCGCCGCCATCGCTCCGCCGGCCGGCGTCGCCCCGCTGCCGGCCGCCGACCTCGAGGCCTTCGTCGACGGCGTGGTGCGCAACAGCATGACCAGCGACCACATCGCCGGCGTCACCGTCGCCGTGGTGCAGAACGGCCAGGTGGTGCTGAAGAAGGGCTATGGCGTCGCCAGTCTGAGCGACGGCCGCCGCGTCGATCCCGACCGCACGCTGTTTCGCGTCGGCTCGATCTCCAAGACCTTCACCTGGATCGCCCTGATGAACGAGGTCGAGGCCGGGCGCATGCGCCTGGACACCCCGATCAACATCTACCTGCCCGAGAAGCTGCAACTGAAGGACCAGGGCAAGAAGACCCCGGTGCGCCTGCGCGACCTGATGACCCACACCCCCGGGTTCGAGGACCGGGCCCTGGGCCAGCTGTTCGAGCGCGATCCGCGCCGCGAACGCCCGCTGGAGCTCTATCTGCGCCAGGAGCGTCCCAATCGGGTGCGCGAACCGGGTCTGCTGCCGGCCTATTCCAACTATGGCGTGGCCCTGGCCGGCGCGGCCCTGGCCAATGTCACCGGCCAGCCCTTCGAGAAGGTCGTCACCGACCAGGTGATCTTCCCCGCCGGCCTGACCCACACCACCTTCCGCGAAGACCGTCCCTGGCGCGACGACCTGCCCGCGCCGATGGCCGCGTCCCTGGCCGCCGACCGCTCGGACGGCTTCCGCTGGACGCCCCTGGGCTTCCAGACCGAAGCCCCCGAATTCATCGGCCACATCGCCCCCGCCGGCGCGGCCTCGAGCACGGCCGGCGACATGGCCCGCTACATGACCATGCTGCTGAACGGCGGCGTCATCGACGGCCGGACCGTGTTCTCGCCCAAGACCAGCGCCGCCTTCCGCACTCCGATGTACCGTCCCGCCGAGGGCGCGCCGGGCTGGAACGCCGGCTTCATGGACATCCCCCTGCCCGGCGGTCACCGGGGCTTCGGCCACGACGGCGCGACCCTGTGGTTCCACTCCAGCATGGTCATGGTCCCCGACCTGGGCCTGGGCGTGTTCGTGGCCGTCAACACCGACACCGGCGCCGACCTGCCCGCCAGCCTGCCCGCCACGATCGTCGAACGCTTCTACGCCCCCCGCCCCGAGGTTCCGCCCGCCAGCCGCCTGACCGCCGAACAGGCCCGGGCCTATGAGGGCCAGTTCCTGACAACCCGCCGCGCCTATGGCGGGCTGGAAGGCTTCATCGACCGGCTGATCGGCGGGGCCACGGTCCGCGCCGCCCCGGACGGCCGCCTGACCCTGACCCAAGGCGGCAAGACCAGCCAGTGGACGGCGACCGACGAGCCCGACGTCTTCGCGCCGCTCCGCGGCGCGGGCCTGCTGGTCTTCCAGCGCGAAGAAGGCCATGTCGCGCGGTTCTTCTCGCCGACGGGCGCGGCGGCTTTCGAGCGCGTCGGCTTCCCCTACGCGCCGGGCCTGTTGAAGACCTTCGCGGCCCTGACCGCCCTGGCCGCGATCGCCACCCTGATCGGGGTCTTCACCCGCGACCGCCGCGAGTCGCGCCAGACCCCGACCCAGGCCCGCGCCAGCCTGCTGCAGACCATCCAGGCGGTGCTGTGGCTGACCGCCCTGACCGGCGTCGGCATCTTCGCGGCCGGCGCCTCGGACGTCGCCAAGGTGTTCTTCGGCTGGCCCAGCGGCTGGCTGCTGACCGCCTCGGCCTGCGCCTTCGTCGCCACCCTGCTGACCATCGCCACCCTGGCCATGGCTCCGGTGGTGTGGCGCGGCGGCCGGCGGGTCGACAGCTGGACCTCGCTGCGCAAGCTGGGCTTCACCTGCACCACCCTGATCTTCCTGAGCTTCGCCCTGATCCTGGCGGCCTGGGGCTTCCTGGAGTTCTGGAACGCTTAGCGCTCTGCGTCCTTCGAGGCTCGGCTACGCCTCACACCTCAGGATGAGGAATTCAGCAACAAAGCTCCTCATCCTGAGGCGCCCGCGCAGCGGGCCTCGAAGGACGCACGGCCTGTCATCACCGGCACGTAATCTGCACCCACGAGCCCAGGGAAACCTCCGGGGGGAGCCGATCGTGTCAAAGCAGGACGTCATCGTCTTTTCCGCCGCCGGGCTTGCCGTCTGGCTGGCCACGACTCTGTTCTACGCGGCGTTCGGCGACGGCCTGCTGGAGCGGGCCTTCTGGTTCTATGCGCTGAACGCCTTCGCCGCGGCCGGCGCGGTGGCCTTCGCCTTCCAGGCCACGGCGCGGCTGCGGCGCATTCCGCGCGGGCGACGATTGTTTCCGGCCCTGGCCTTCACCCTGCCGGGCCTGGCCGGCGCCAACCTGGTGCTGGCCCATTTCGACGCCCTGACGCCCGCCGGTCCGATCAGCGCGGGCCGATACGGCGCCTTCGTGGCGGTGATCCTGATCTCGGTCGGCGCGTCAGCCTTCGAGCGTGGACCGCAGAAAGCGCGTCTCTAGCTTCCGCACCACGATGATGATCCGCTCGCGCTCGGCCGGGCGGCGCTCGACCAGCAGCCGGGCCACCTGGGCGTCGTCGTGGAAGGCGTAGCCCTTGATGGCGTCCAGCAGGGCCTTGGCCAGGTTGTCGAGGTCCATCCACGGCGGCTCGCCGACGAACTCCATGCCGATCTCGACCGAGAACTCGCCCCAGGCCGGCCGCGAACCGCGCCAGACCTTGCGGAAGAATTCGTAGATCAGCGGCTTGTAGTACTTGGCCTGGGTGGTCAGGCCGTCAACCACCAGGGTCAGCTCGCCGTTCTCTTCCCGGGCCCGGACCTTGCCGTGATGGATCCAGCCGTCATTCAAGCTCGGGTTGGGCACGCCTAGGCGACCGGCTCGACCCGCACGGCGGTGCCATAGGCCAGCACCTCGGTGATGCCTTCCATGATCTCGTTAGCGTCGTAGCGCATGGCGATAACCGCGTTGGCCCCCAGCTCGGCGGCATGGGCCACCAGCAGGTCGTAGGCCTCCTTGCGAGCCGCCTCGGCCAGGTTGACGTAGATCGACAGCTTGCCGCCGAAGATCGACTGGATCGAGCCGCCGATGTTGCCGATCACGCTGCGCGAGCGAACGGTGACGCCGCGCACCAGGCCCAGATGGGCGACGATGCGATAGCCGGACAGGTCATTGGTGGTGGCGACGAGCATGGGGCTTCTCCAGAAGGCGTTGCGCTCCTATAGCCGAGCGCTCGCCACCGGGCCATGGCTAGAGCCGCAGATGGATCCCACGTCGATCCAGCGGCGCGATCACGGCGGTGATCAGGGTCAGGATCGCCAGGGCGCAGAGAAACGAGGCCAGATAGGGATCGGCCGTCAGGCGCTGGGCGGTCTCGAAGCCGAAGCCCTGCGGCGTCAGGTCCGGAACCCCGATCCGATGTTGCACGGCCAGGCCCGCGCAGGCCCCCAGAACCTGGGACACCACGAAGGCCAGGATGGCGTTGCCGCCCAACACCTTCAGCGGCCAGGCGGCGATCCGCGCCGGCCGCGCCGCCAGAACGGCGTGCAGCACCATCAGCGCGACCAGCGACGCGCCGCTGCTGAACAGGGCGAAGCTGGGCGTCCAGATCCGCTTATTGACCGGCACGATTGGATCCAGCGCCAGGCCGACGACGATCAAGGCCGCGCCTAGGGCGAGCAGCGCGGCCAGAGTTCGGCCCTTTCCCTCGCGCCCATCGCCGGCCCGGGCGAGGACCGTCGCCGCGAGAGCGCCCAGCAGCACGTTGACCGTGGCCGGAAGCGTCGAGAGCAGGCCTTCGGGATCGTAGGTCACCCCCACGCCCTGCGTCGTGCCGTAGGGCCACAGGTGCGGAATCGTGAAGACGGCCCGATCGACGAAAGCCGGCAGCGCGCCTTGCGAGTCCCACCGATCGACGCCGAACCCGGGCACGGGCGTTAAGGTCAGCAACGCCCAGTAGCCGACCAGCAGCACCACGATGGCCAGGACGACGCCGCCGACATTCAGGCGCGGTCCGCCCTCCGGTACGGCCTTGGCGGGCAGGATGCAGATGGCGCTGGCCAGGGCGTAGCAGAGGCCGATCCGCTGCAGGATGCCGGGAATGCGCAGATGAGCCAGGTCGAAGCTCGGCAGGGCGTTGAGCACCAGGCCCAGCGCGATCAGCAGAGCCGTCCGCCGGGCGACCTTGATCCATAGCGCGGCGGAGGTCCTCTCCCCGGCCCGCAGGCGTGGGACCGACAGGCCGATCGCCATGCCGACGCAGAACAGGAAGGTGGGAAACACCAGGTCGGCGGGCGTCCACCCGTCCCAGGCCGCGTGCTTCAGGGGCGCGTAGGCCCGGTCCCAAGACCCCGGGCTGGTCACCAGGATCATGCCCGCGACGGCCAGTCCTCGCAGAACATCGAGCGCAACGATCCGTCCACCGTCAGCCTTTGCCGAACCCATGGTCTCCCCCCTTTTTGTTGGCGGGACATTGCCACGAAAGACAGCGCTGTCAAATTGAATTTCACGGCGCTTTTCGGCCCAAACTGCTCAACTGTCCTTGGAGCGTAAGATGTCGCCAGAGGTCGGCCTCTCGGTCAGAGCCCCACCATCGCCGCCAGCTTGAGCACGGTGTTCCAGTTGCGCGCCGTGCCGACCGGCGCCCTCTTGGTCTTCTTCCAGTCGCGGTCGAGCATCGACTCGCCGATGCCGTCGATGAAGTCGACATAGAGCTCCCTGCCGTGCGCCTCCACCCGCTCGCGGCCGGTGATCGCCGCGCGCAGCACCTCGACATCGGCCGCCGGGACGGGATGCTTGAGGAAGTTGACCACCAGGTGGCCGGGTCGCTCCGTCGCCAGGTCCGGCCACGGGTTGTCGGCGATGATCGTCTTCAGCTCGGCCGGCGAGCGGACCATGAAGTCGGTGCGCAGGCCCATGCGCTTCTCCAGTCCGTCCTCCAGCCGCGCCTCGATGTCGGCGTCCACATTACTTTTAAGGGGGCCGCCCTTGCCCCACAGCACCAGGTTGCCGCTGGCCAGCAGGGTCTTGGCGTCGTCGAAACCCAGGTCCTGGGCCAGGCCCAGCAGATCGTCCTTCAGCACCTTGCGGCCGCCGACATTGACGGCCCGCAACAGGGCGATGTGAGGGCTCATGGCGGACTCCGTTCTTCGAACGTTCCCGTCGTAGCGTCGCCGGTGCGGCTTCGCAAGCCGGGAGCGTTGCCCTGCGCGCGCCATGGGTCTAGACCCCGCTCGACAGATTTTCGGAGACCCGCCGCATGACCGCCACGCGCAACGAGACCGACACCTTTGGCCCGATCGCCGTCGAGGCCGACAAGTACTGGGGCGCCCAGGCCCAGCGCTCGCTCGGCAACTTCAAGATCGGCTGGGAGAAGCAGCCCCTGCCGATCGTTCGCGCCCTGGGCGTGGTCAAGCGCGCCGCCGCCGAGGCCAACCTGGCCCTGGGCAAGCTGGACCCGAAGATCGCCGAAACCATCGTCGCGGCCGCCAACGAAGTCATCGAAGGCAAGCTGAACGCCCACTTCCCGCTGGTGGTCTGGCAGACGGGCTCCGGCACCCAGTCGAACATGAACGCCAACGAGGTGATCTCGAACCGCGCCATCGAGATGCTGGGCGGCGAGATGGGCAGCAAGAAGCCCGTCCACCCCAACGACCACGTCAATATGAGCCAGTCGTCGAACGACACGTTCCCGACGGCCATGCACATCGCCTGCGCCGAACAGATCGTCAGCGACCTGTTACCCGCCCTCAAGCACCTGCACACGGCCCTGAAGACCAAGTCCGAGGCCTGGGCCAAGATCATCAAGATCGGCCGCACCCACACCCAGGACGCCACGCCCCTGACCCTGGGCCAGGAGTTCGGCGGCTATGCCCAGCAAGTCGCCAACGGCATCGAGCGCATCGAGCTGACCCTGCCCAAGCTGATGGAACTGGCCCAGGGCGGCACCGCTGTCGGCACCGGCCTCAACGCCCCCGTCGGCTTCGCCGAGAAGGTGGCCGAGCAGATCGCCGCCATCACCGGCCTGCCCTTCACCACCGCCCCCAACAAGTTCGAAGCCCTGGCCGCCCACGACGCCATGGTCTTCAGCCACGGCGCGATCAACACCGTCGCCGCCAGCCTGTTCAAGATCGCCAACGACATCCGCTTCCTGGGCAGCGGCCCCCGCGCCGGCCTGGGCGAGCTGAGCCTGCCGGAGAACGAACCCGGCTCGTCGATCATGCCGGGCAAGGTCAACCCGACCCAGTCCGAAGCCCTCACCCAGGTCTGCGTCCAGGTGTTCGGCAACCACGCCGCCGTCACCTTCGCCGGCAGCCAGGGCCATTTCGAGCTGAACGTCTTCAACCCGGTGATGGCCTACAACTTCCTGCAGTCGGTGCGCTTGCTGGCCGACGCCGCCGTCAGCTTCACCGACAACTGCGTCGTCGGCATCGAGCCGCGCGTCGACAACATCCAGAAGGGCGTCGAGAACAGCCTGATGCTGGTGACCGCGCTCAACGGCCGTCTCGGCTACGACATCTGCGCCAAGATCGCCAAGACCGCCCACAAGAACGGCACCACCCTGCGCGAGGAGACGGTCGGCGGCGGCTACCTGACCAACGAAGAGTTCGACCAGTACGTCCGCCCCGAGAACATGATCTCGCCAGGCTAAAGGTGATCTTGCGCGGCGTGTGGGCTATCTATTTGCCCATACGCCGGCACCTTTTCCTTTTGGCATGCAAAACACATCTCGCACTCTCTTCCAGCGCTCTGAGTCCGCGCAATTGTCTTCGAGGGTTCCCCGCACGACGGACTCAAGGTGTTTCGGGATCGATCTATCGGATCCTTTTGAAAGCCTAGTCACTTGCTTGTAGATATTTTCAAGTGATGCCTCTCCGCCGAGTTCTTCCAGCGCTTGCCTGACCACCTCCCACCATTTCGCATGGCGTAGACGCCCACTCCCCAGAGCCACGGGTTGTTCCCCTCCCACATTGAGCATCCGTGCAGACGAAGGGGCCCGAAGACCGCTGAGAACTCTCTCTAGTATCTCCGTTTCGGTGCTCTCCGGCGCTTCGCGAAGCGACCAGATAAGCGAGTAAACGTCGATGCTGACTGCTATCTGGCGCATTTTCCGGCTCCGAGATGAACTTCTGATTTAGAAGTTTTTATCTCTAAAATCTCCAAAGTCAATATCCGCCAACAGCTGGCTATCCCTGGACCGACGCGTTCTGTCATCGCCGCTTCCAGATGCGGCGGGATGTCGGCGCTTGAACACCGCGCGCGCACCAACGATGGTCGTCCATCGGGACGGCAAATGAGCGAGGAACAATGACCGCCCTCGACCGTCCCTACTGGATCGAAGCCCGGGTCGAGCGGCGCGAGGGCTGGGACAGCGACGTCTACCCCTTCAACCTGCCGGTGGTGCGCGATCTCGAAACCCTGGCCTTCCACCCGCGCGTCACCTTCATCGTCGGCGAGAACGGCTCGGGCAAGTCGACCCTGATCGAGGCCCTGGCCGTGGCCTGGGGCTTCAACGCCGAGGGCGGGTCGCAGAACTTCCAGCTGTCGACCCGGGCCTCGCATTCGCCGTTGCACCAGCATCTGCGCAAGGTGCGTGGGGCGCTGCGGCCGCACGACGGCTTCTTCCTGCGGGCCGAGAGCTTCTTCAACGTCGCCAGCTATGTCGAGGACGTCGGGGTCAGCGGCTACGGCGGCACGCCCCTGCACGAGCAGTCGCACGGCGAGGCCTTCTTCGCCCTGTTCGACAACCGCTTCCGGGGCGACGGCCTCTACATCCTCGACGAGCCGGAAGCCGCCCTGTCGCCCCAGCGCCAGCTGTCGTTCTTGGCGCGTCTGCACGAGCTAGTCCTGGCCCGCTCGCAGTTCATCATCGCCACCCACTCGCCGATCCTGCTGGGCTATCCCGACGCCTGGATCTACCAGGCCTCCGAGCGCGGCCTGGAACGGGTGGACTACGAGGACACCGAGCACTTCCAGGTGACCCGCAATTTCCTCAACCGCCGCCAGACCTTCCTGGACATCCTGCTGTCGCCCGACGACGAGGGCTGACGGCTACAAGGCCGCCGGGAGCCGTGTTAGGTTGGTGGCATGGGCAAGGTCGAACTCGACATCGGCATCGATCCGGAACTGCTGGCCCCGGCCAAGCGGCTGGGGATCTCCGCAGCCGGCATGAGCGAGACGCAGTTGCGGCTGCATCTGCAGAAGGTCGATCCAGCCGGCGCCGAAGAGCGCGCCCGGCGGTGGGCGGAGGAGAACGCCGAAGCGATCAAGGAGCACAACGCCCACGTCGAGAAGTACGGCCTGATCTCAGATCATTTTCGGAAATGGTGAGTGCGGCAGTTCGATCTCTACGAGAACCCGGTTGCTTCCATGCGGGAGGGCGTGCCGTTCGTGATGGTGCGGTCATCCCACCTTCTCGCCGATCTCACTGAAGTCGTGGTTGCGCCGGTGCTTGCGCGACGGGCGGTCAAGCTCACGGATTTCGAGATCCCGATCGCATGGGATGATCGATCGCTCCTGATTAGCGTTGCAGGCATGGCTGCGATCCGGAGCGCTGACCTTCGTCGCGGAATTACATCGCTCGCCGCCCACGAAGACGACATCCGTCGCGCCGTCGACCGTCTCTTCACCGGCTTCTGAAGCCTAGCGCTTATCCACCACAACCCGGCCGATCGGGGCCAGGGCCACCACGGCCAGTTGCAGGTCCTTGATGGCGAAGGGGATACCGATGATCGTCACGGCCTCGGCCACGGCGATCACTAGGTGCGACAGGGCGATGTACCAGCCGCCCAGCACGAACCAGATGACGTTGAGCACGCAGCCCAGGCCGCCGGTGCCCAGGTCGCCCTTGCCGGTCACGATCTCGCGCGGGACGATCTCCTTGCCGAACGGCCAGAAGGCGAAGCCGGCGATCCGCCAGGCCGCGCCGGTATAGGGCAGGCCGACGACGGTGACAGCCAGCAACAGGCCGCCCAGCAGCCACAGCAGGCCGCTGATCCAGCCGCCCATCACGAACCACAGGATGTTGAGCAACAGCCGGATCATCGCGGTCTCCACTTCGGTCCAAGCCTAGCCGTGCGACGAATCGCGGTCCGTGTCGAGGCTGAGCCCTTGGGCGGGTGACGTCGCGGCCCGGTATCGCTACATGACGATCCAGAAACAAGACCGCCGCGCCGCGAATCCCCGCGCCGCCCCGCGACGAGGACTCCATGGGCCTGTTCCGCAAGAAGAAGCATCAAGCCATCTCGCTGCCGGTCGGGGTCGCGCCCGTCCCCACCTCGGTGAAGTTCCGCGGCTGCACCTTCCGCATGCCCGACCACTGGGTGATCACCAAGCAGCTGTTGGACGGCAAGGACTACGAGCCCTGGGTGCTGGACTATTTCCTGCAAACCCTGAAGCCGGGCATGACCGTGCTCGACGTCGGGGCCAGCTGGGGCGCCTTCGCCCTGCCGGCCGGCAAGCAAGTTGGTCCAACTGGCCAGGTGATCGCCGTCGAGATGAGCCCCGGCAACGGCCGCGTGATCCTGGAGAGCACCAAGGCCAACGCGGTCGACAACATCCGCCTGATCCTGGTCGGGGTGTCCGACACCCTGGGCACCGCCTTCCTGCGCCGCCAGACCATGCACAACAACCACCAGTTGGAGCCGTCGGGCGACGGCACGCCCAGCGACCTGAGCGATTTCGACATCGCGCCCGTCGTGCCGCTGGACCTGCTGCGCGGCGAGTTCGGCAAGGTCGACGTCATGAAGATCGACATCGAGGGCATGGAGTACCGGGCGTTCATGGGCGCCAAGGCCTTCATGGCCGAGCAGAAGCCCATCACCTTCCTGGAATATTCGCCGCGCTTCCAGGCCGAGACCTCGCGCGCAGAGGGCTCGGCCCTGCTGAGCTTCTTCCTCGACATGGGCTACGGCATCGAGATCCTGCACCGCAAGAAGAAGCGCGAGGCCGTGAAGGGCGCGACGCCGGCCGAGGTGATCGCCAATGTCGACGCGGCCTGGAAACGGCATGTCGAGGACGACAACGGCACGCACCTGGACCTGTGTTTGAAGGCGAAGGGTTAGGCGCCCTGCGTCCTTCGAGGCTCGGCTGCGCCTCGCACCTCAGGATGAGGGCCGTGGATGGGTTCTGAATTCCTCATCCTGAGGCGCCCGCGAAGCGGGCCTCGAAGGACGCACAGCGCTACTTGATCAGCTGCCACTTCCGCGCCCAGCGGCCCTTGCCGAAGCGCGTGAGGATCAGCAGGTAGAGGCCGGCATAGATCACCGTGCCGGCGCCGATGGCGACCATCGCCCAGGTCCCCGGCGCGTGCAGCGGCGGGGGTGACAGCCAATTGTGCGGCGGAGCGGTCAATTCCAGCCACAGCCCGCCCACCCAGGCCAGCGAGAACAGCAGCACGGCCGGATAGCGCAACAGCGGGCTCTTCTGGACCAGCAGCAGGAACTGGACGAAGGCGACGGCCAGGGCGGCGGCGATCGCCGCGCCGGCGGTCAGCCAGCCGTTGTGGACCAGAACCTTGGTCCGCGCGGCGGCCGAGAACCCGGCCCACAGCGGCGCCCACAGCACCGGGCCGAACATCAGCAGCAGAACGCCCAGGCCGATCACCACGCCCAGGCCTCCGCCGATCACCTTGCCGGCGACCTCGCCGGCCTCATGAGCGTGTCCGTGAGGGTCGCCGCTGGGATTGGCGGGCGAGGTCTCCAGGGTGGTCGCCAGGCGCGGCGCGGGGCCGTCCGGGGCCGCCGGGAGCGGACTTCGGCCCTTGGCCACGCCCCGCCGCGCCATCAAGCCCGCCGGCTGACCGCGAAGTCGGCCAGGCTTTCCAGGCTGGAACGCCACTCGTTGGCCGGGAAGCTGGCCAGCGCCGCCTTGGCCTTGTCGGCATATTCCGAGGCCAGATCGAGGGTGCCTTCCAGGGCTCCGGTGCCGACGATCAGCTCGCGGGCCCGGCGGAAGTCGGCCTCGGTCTGTTCGCGACGGCCGATGGCCCGTTCCCAGAACTCGGCCTCGCGCGGGCCCGAGCGGGCGATGGCCAGCAGCAGCGGCAGGGTGGCCTTGCCTTCGCGGAAATCGTCGCCGGCGTTCTTGCCCAGGGCCTCGGTCGTGCCGCCGTAGTCCAGGGCGTCGTCGGCCAGCTGGAAGGCCAGACCCAGGTTCATGCCGTAGGCCCGCAGGGCGTCCGACTGCACGGCCGACACCCCGGCCGACACGCCGCCGGCCTCGGAGGCGGCCGCGAACAGCTCGGCGGTCTTGGCGCCGATGATTTCCAGATAGAGCGCCTGGCTCAGGTTCAGGTCGTGGCTGCGGGTGAGCTGCAGCACCTCGCCCTCGGCGATGACGCGGCTGGCCTTGGCCAGGATCTCCAGCGCCTTCATCGAGTTCGTCTCGACCATCAGCTCGAAGGCCCGGGCGAACAGGAAGTCGCCGACCAGCACGCTCTGCGCCGCGCCCCAGATCAGGTGGGCCGCGACCTTGCCGCGCCGCAGCTGGCTGCCGTCGACCACGTCGTCGTGCAGCAGGGTGGCGGTGTGGATGAATTCGACGGCGGCGGCCAGCTTCAGGCAGGTGTCGTTGTCGGAACCCGCAAGGCGCGCGGCGGCCACGGTGAGCAGCGGACGCAGGCGCTTGCCGCCAGCGGCGATCAGGTGCTCGGCCAAGGCCGGGATGACCGGAACCTCGCTCTGCATGCGCGCGGTGATCAGAGCGTCGACCCCGGCCATGTCGGCGGCGGCCAGCCGCGCGAGACGATCCACCGATCCCGGCTCCCGGGCGAGGGTCGCTGCAGCTGCGTCCAAAACGATACTCTCCCTGACTGACGCCCGCCGGTGGTTCGGCCTGCGCCGCGCGTCCCGTGGGCTTGATCAGCCGTTGCGAGCGACAATGGTGGCGGGATAGGTCAGGGTCAAGGCGAGCACAAGGCTTGAAACGTTGCCGTACGCGATACCGACCACCGGGCTCACCGAAGACGCCGTCCTGAACGGCCGTGTACGACTGCGCCAGGCCGTGACCGGCTACCGGGCCGGCATGGACGCGGCCCTGCTGGCGGCGGCCTGCGACGCCGCGCCCGGTGAGCGGGTGATCGAGGCCGGCTGTGGGGTCGGCGGGGCGCTGCTGGCCGCCGCGCGTCGGCGCGAGGGGGTGCGATTCGTCGGATTGGAGCGCGATGCGACCGCCGCCGACCTGGCCCGCGGCAATGTCGGCCTGAACGGACTGGACGACCGGGTCGAGATCGTCGACGGCGACGTCGAGCGCGGCTTTCGGGCCCTGGACCTGCCGGTGTTCGACGCCGCGATCAGCAATCCGCCGTTCTTCGACGATCCCGCCGCCCTGCGCGCCCCCGCGCCGGAGAAGTCCGGCGCCTGGATGGCCGACGGCGGCCTGGCGGCCTGGACGGCCTTCTGCCTGAAGGCGGTGCGCGAAGGCGGCAGCGTCACCCTGATCCACCGCGCCGACCGCCTGGCCGACCTCCTGGCCCTGCTGGCCCCCAAGGCCGGGTCGTTTCGGATCCGCCCGATCGCGCCGTTCGCCGACGCCCCGGCCAAGCGGGTGATCGTCCGGGCGATCAAGACCGGCAAGGCGCCGCTGATCCTGCTGCCGCCGCTGGTGCTGCACGAACGGGGGAGCGGGGCGCATTCGGCCGAGGCGGAGGCGATTCTGCGGGGGGAGGCGGATCTGGGGTGGTGAGCGAAGCCCTCCCCCTGTGGGGGAGGCGATCGCGCGGCGATCGGTGGGGGGAGATTTAGGGCCGTCGATCCAGGACTCCGCCGTCTGCCGATCAATCCCCCCTCCGTCGGCTGCGCCGACACCTCCCCCACAGGGGGAGGAGCTACTCCGCGTACAGCGCCAGCGCGTCCAGACACAGCTCCAGCCCGGTCAGGTCGTGCAGCGGGTCTTCGGTGACGATCACGAACAGTCGCCGCGCCTCGGCCCACAGCATCACCGTCTCGGGCAGGCCGAAGTCCTCGACCACGCAGCCGTCGCCGTCGCGCCAGACGCCGGCCTCGTCGCGCTGGGCGCCGACATGGGCCTCGACCCGGTCGACATATTCGGCCTGGCTCTCGTCGGCGACGTTGAGATAGGCCAGGATCGGCCGCCCCAGCCCGGCCAGCACCCCGGCCTCGAAGGCGGCGCTGGCGGCGCAGGACGGGCCGCGCCACGGGGTCAGGTTGACCACCCCGGCGTCGGCCTGACGCAACTTCGCCATACGCTCGGCATAGAGTTCGCGGGCTTGGATCTCAGCGTTGTCGGGATCGGTCCCGACGATGGTCGGAGCGGTCAGGCCGATGAAGCCCAGGTCGGCGCACAGGGCGCGCTGACGGGCCCCTTGCGCCTCGGCTTGGGGCAGCCAGGGCTCGGGGCCGGCCAGCCAGATGGAACGGACAGGTCTCATGAGACCTTAGAGCTTGCCGAAACGGGACGCTGTCAACCGCCTTGAGGATCATGACCATCTTCGACCGCCGCGCCCTGATCACCACCGCCGTCGCCGGCCTGCTGCTTCCCGGCCTCGCTCGCGCCGCCACGAGCGCCCCCTGGCTGGCCTATGACCGCCGCCTGCGGGCCCAGATGGCCCAGAGCCGGGGCGACTTCGATCCGGCGTTCGAGGAAGACCTGACGGACCTGGGCGACATCTTCCGCCGGGGTCGCGGCTTGCGCGAACTGGCGGTCGATCCCGGCCTGACCCTGGCCGCCCGCGCCCACGCCGCCGACATCGCCCGCACCGGCCTCTTCGACCACATGACCCGCGAAGGCTTCGGCCCCGCCGCCCGTGTCGGCCTGCTGGCCCGCGACCTGATCGGCGCCCCGGGCGAGAACATCGCCGAACGCCTCAACGCCAACGGCCCGGTGCGTCCCGACCAGATCATGGGCCAGTGGAAGACCAGCCCCGGCCACCGCGCCAACCTGCTGGCCGCCGGCTTCACCCACGTCGGCTACGGCGTGCTGCGCCAGGGCCGCGAGGTGATCGCCGTCGGGGTCTACGCCGAGGTCTCGGCCCGGCTGGACGGCCCCGCGCCGCTGCGGGTGGGCTCCGTGGACGCCATCGCCGCCGTCCTGGCCCGCGCCACCCCGCGCATCGACCAGTTCTCGGTGTCGGAACCCGGCGCGGAGGCGCTGGTCGAGACCTATCTCGAAGGGCCCAGACCCCAGACCTTGCCGCCCGGCGCGTGGCAGATGCGGCCCCACCTGTCGACGGGGGAGCTGTCCAGCGGATAGAGAGGTGACGATTTAGCCCGGTTGGATGGGTGACAGTTTTTGGCCTCTGTGGTCGAGGAGCCCGATGGGTTCCTGGTAGAACCA
>NZ_LMHC01000024.1 GCF_001427665.1 Caulobacter sp. Root655 | reverse complement strand
GGCCAAGATCGTCGAATAGTCTTCGACCTTCTGAAGTCTCTACCGAACTAGCCAAGGCCCCGGGGGAAACCCCGGGGCCTTTTGCATTCCTCCCCCTTCTGGGCAGGGCTATCGCATATGACCAAAAACGGTTGTCATCCCGGACGAGCGCGCAGCGCGAAGATCCGGGACCAGGGCGTGAACTCAGAGCTTCCGGCGGTCCCGGATCTGCGCTTCGCTTGTCCGGGATGACAGCTTTCTTCGCGGCGAATCCATATGCGATAGCCCTCCCTCTGCGGGAGGTGTCGGCGAAGCCCACGGAGGGGGCCCCGGTCGTGCGCCGGCGATCGTTAGGGCGCCGGAGCGATCCGAGCCGCCTTGGTTTCGTTGCCCCATTGCTTCAGGATCAGGGTCTGGGCTTGGCCTTCGCCATCGGGGAGGAAGCTGAAGTCCGCCTCGACGATCCCCGCGAAAAAGGTGGTCGGCGTCCTGGCGTAGATCTCCACCGGAAGTTGCCCCTTTACCTGGGTAAACAGGCGCGTTCCCACCCGCCAGACCCTGATTGGCACGTCGGGACCGAGGGCGTAGGTCCCGACATAGCGGTCCATCTGGGCCGGCGGCACGGTCATGGCGACCGGCGCCTTGTATTCACCGAAACACAGCTGGGCCAATTGGTCGGCGATGCGCTCGGACTGGGCGCTCATGGCGTTACCCAGAACGACGACCGCCAGGCCGTCATCAGGATAGCGCTGCAGGGCGGCGGAGAAGCCATTGATGCCGCCGCCATGCTGGATACGCCGATGTTGGCCCAGCTTGTTCAAGAACCAGCCATAACCGTAGCCGTGACCGTAGTCCGTGAAGGCCGCCGTCCACGAGGCGGGTTTCAACAGCTTGCCCGCCACGATGGCTCGATCCCACTTCGACAGGTCATCGACCGTGGAATAGAGCGAGCCGGCTGCATGGGGCAGGTTCATGTCCAGATAGTCGGCGTTGACCAGTTGGCCTTCGAGGCCTGGCTGATAGCCGCTGGCGCGGTGGCGCAGGACTGTCGCGGAGACATCGTAGCCGGTGTCGTTCATGCCCAGGGGCGTAAAGATCCGAGTGCGGAGGAAGTCCGCATAGGCTTGCCCCGAGGCCTTCTCGATGACCACGCCGAGCAGCACATAGGCGGTGTTGTCGTACTGGAACTTGCCGCCCGGCTCGAACTCGAGGGGCTTGTCCTGGGTGAGCTTGACGATCTCGACGGGACTCAGCGGCAGCTTGGAGCTCTTGTCGAAGAAGCCGGGGATGCTGGTGTAGCTGGGGATTCCGGAAGTGTGGGTCAGCAGATGCTTGATCGTCACCTTCGACCAGGCGGCGGGCGCCGCAGGATAGAATTTCGAGACCGGGTCATCGACCGAGAGCTTGCCATCCTCGGCCAGCAGCAGGACAGCGGCGGCGGTGAACTGCTTGGTGATCGAACCGAGGCGAAACTTGGTGTCGGGCGTATTGGGCGCCTCCCATTCGCGGTTGGCCATCGCGAAACCCTGGCGAAATACCGGCGCGCCGTCCTTGGTCACCAGGATCGAGCCGGTGAAGGCCTGGGCGTCCACATAGGGCGCCACCAGCGCGCGGGCATGTCGGGCGTAGTCGGGTGCGACGCAGCTGGGCGCGGCGGCCAGGGCGGGACCCGCCAGCAGCAGGCCCGCCGCGCCGAGCGAAAGCATGGAAAGTCTCATGACGGCCCCCTTTGTTGACGATGCGACCATCGCAGCAAGCAAGGCGGCATGCAATTTGAGGATGCGTAGTTCGGCGGCGACCGACCTGACCCACAAATCCAATGAGCGGCGTGGGGATAAGTCAACTTGGCCGACGAATTCTCCTAGCCTCAGGCCCCCGTCACCGGTTCCGACAAATAGGCGTGGATCGCCGCCACCACCTGGGCGCCTTCGCCGACCGCCGCCGCCACCCGCTTGACCGAGCCCGCCCGCACGTCGCCGATCGCGAACACCCCGTGGCGGCTGGTCTGCAGCGACGGATGGCCGGGGGCCAGGTCGGCGCCGGTGCGCACGAAGCCGTGGTTGTCGAGCTCGACATGGCACTGGGCCAGCCAGCCGGTGTTGGGCGCCGCGCCAATGAACAGGAACAGGTGGTTGATCTCGCGCCGGGTCTCCGCGCCGGTCTGGACCTGGCGCCAGCGCACGGCCCGCAGCTGGCCCTCGTCGCCGTCCAGTTCGAAGATCTCGCTGCGGGTCACGACCTCGATATTGGGCAGGCTTTCGATCCGCTCGATCAGGTAGCGCGACATGCTGGCCGCCAGGCTCTCGCCGCGAATGACCAGCCAGACCTTGGCGACCTGGCTGGCCAGGTAGACCGCCGCCTGGCCGGCCGAGTTGCCGGCCCCGACCAGCGCCACCTCCTGGCCCGCGCACAGCTTGGCCTCGAGCGGCGAGGCCCAGTAGTGGACGCAGCTGCCCTCGAAGCGGTCGAGATTGGAGACGTCCAGCCGCCGGTAGCGCGCGCCGCTGGCGATCACCACGGTCCTGGCCTGGGTGGTCTCGCCGCTGGTCAGTTGCAGGTGGTAGCCGCCCAGGCCGTCCGGAGACTCGCCGTCGCAGTCCAGGCTGGCCACCTCGTCGGGAATGGCCAGGTCGGCCCCGAACTTCTGAGCCTGGTTGTAGGCGCGGCCCATCAGGGCCATGCCCGAGACGCCGGTGGGAAAGCCCAGATAGTTCTCGATGCGCGCCGAGGCCCCGGCCTGGCCGCCGAACGCCCGGGTGTCGAGCACCAGCACCGACAGGCCTTCGGAGGCGGCATAGACGGCGGTGGCCAGGCCCGCCGGCCCGGCCCCGACCACGGCCACGTCATAGACCCGGGTCGGGTCCAGCTTGCCGACCATGCCGATGCAGCGCGCCAGTTCGGCGTTGGAGGGATGGCGCAGCAGCTGGCCGCCGGGACACAGCACGATCGGCAGCTCGGCCTCGTCGACCGAGAACCGGTCGATCAGCACCCGGGCGCAGTCGACGGTGTCGGGATCCAGGTGCTGGTAGGGGTTGCCGTTGCGGGCCAGGAAGCCGGACAGCCGGATGACCTCGGCGTCGCCGGTCCGGCCGATGATGATCGGGCCGCCGGCTCCGGTCTCGATCAGGGAGACGCGGCGCAGGATCAGGGCCCGCATGATCCGCTCGCCCAGCTCGGCCTCGGCGACCAGCACCGCGCGCAGACGGTCGGGCCGGATCCGCAGCGCCTCCAGCGCGGTCACGGCATGGACGTCGACCAGGGACGCCCGGTCCGACAGCTGGGCCAGTTCGCCGATGAACTGGCCGGGGCCATGCTCGACGATCAGGTGGCTTTCATCATGGGCGTCGCGCCGGCTGATCCGGGCCCTGCCGTCCAGGATCACCATCAGCCCGGGCGAAACCTCGCCGGCCCTGGCCAGGGTCGCGCCGGCCTCGGCGTGGACGACCTCGCCGAACCGGCGAATGCGGTCGATCTCCTCCGGCGCCAGGCTGGGGAACATCTGATCGCGACGGGTGTCGAAGGTGGAAGCCATGGAAGACAGAGTGCGTCAGGAGCGCTCTCAGGTCATCTCCCCAAACGCCGGAATTTTGAACGTTCCTGCCGTCGTGATCACGCGGATGATCCGCAAGGAGGACCGGCGGACGACTCCAGGCGCTCGCCTGTTTGGCGTGGCGGGCGTCCGGCCTGGGGGCTAGAGTTGGGCCATGTCGAAGCACCCCGCCAGCCGCCGTTCCGCCGTGCAGTGGCGCTCCGCCGCGCCGCTCGAGTCGATCGCCCGGGAAACGCCCACCGAGGCCGCCGTGGGCCTGTCGTTCGACGGCCGGCCGCACACGGTGCTGATGGCCACGCCCGCCGACCTCCGGGACCTGGCCGTCGGCTTCACGATCACCGAGGCGGTCGCGGCCGGGGCCGACATTCTCGACGTCGAGGTCCAGGAGACCGACCTGGGCTGGCTGGCCGACGTCCGGCTGCGGCCGGGCGCGATCCAGCGCAAGGCCCGGCCGCGCACCCTGGAGGGCCGGTCCAGCTGCGGGCTGTGCGGCGTGCAGCGCCTGGCCGACGCCGTGCGGCCCTTGCCGACGGTGGGGCAGGGGGCCCGTGTCTCGCACCAGGCGATCCAGCGGGCCGTGGACGCCCTGGACGACGCCCAGACCCTGGGCCGCCTGACCCGCGCCACTCACGCCGCCGCCTTCGCGACGGCGGATGGCGCGCTGGTGCTGGTCCGCGAGGACGTCGGCCGGCACAACGCGCTGGACAAGCTGGCCGGCGCGATGGCTGGAGAGGGCGCGGACGCTCCCGTCTTTGATGCCCAGACCGGCTTCGTGCTGGTGACCAGCCGCTGCTCGTTCGAGATGGTCGAGAAGACCGCGAGGATGGGCTGCTCGATGCTGGTGGCCGTCTCCGCCCCCACCGACCTGGCGATCCAGCGCGCCGAGACGGCGGGCGTCACCCTGGTGGCCCTGGCGCGGTCCGACGGCCACACCGTGTTCACCCGCGCCGACCGCCTGTTCGACGCTGTTTCGGAGTATGCGTGATGGCCACGGATGGAAATGGCGACGCCAAGGCGAACGCGGGCATTCCCGGCATCCATCGCTACGACTCCGCCGCCGGCGGCTGGGGCGCGCTGAAGGCGGTGGCCGGGGCGCTGACTGGCCAGGAAACCGTGATCGAAGGCGGCAAGACCCTGCTGCGCGCCAACCAGCCGGAGGGCTTCGACTGCCCCGGCTGCGCCTGGCCCGACCCCAAGCACACCTCGTCGTTCGAGTTCTGCGAGAACGGGGCCAAGGCGGTGGCCTGGGAGGCGACCAGCAAGCGCACGACGCCGCAGGTGCTGGCCGCCCACACTGTCACCGAACTGAAGACCTGGAGCGACCATGCCCTGGAGGACCTGGGTCGGCTGACCCATCCCATGGCCTATGACCGGACCAGCGACCGCTATCTGCCGATCACCTGGGACGCGGCCTTCGCCCGCACCGCCGACGCCCTGCGGGCGCTCGACCATCCCGACCAGGCCGAGTTCTATGCCTCGGGCCGGGCCTCGAACGAGGCGGCCTTCCTGTTCCAGCTGCTGGGCCGCCGGGTCGGGACCAACAATTTCCCCGACTGCTCCAACATGTGCCACGAGCCGACCAGCGTCGGCCTGCCGGACTCCCTGGGTGTGGGCAAGGGTTCGGTCAGCCTGGAGGACTTCGACCACGCCGACCTGATCCTGTGCTTTGGCCATAACCCCGGCACCAACCATCCGCGGATGATGTCCACCCTGCGCGACGCCTCCCGGCGCGGCGCGACGATCCTGGCCTTCAACCCGCTGCGGGAGCGGGCGCTGGAGAAGTTCGCCTCGCCGCAGGACCCGGTCGAGATGGCGACCCTGACCTCCACCCCGATCGCCTCGGCCTATTACCAGCTGACGGTGGGCGGCGACGCTCTGGCGGTGCAGGGGATGATGAAGGCGGTGCTGGCCCTGGACGCCGAGAGTCAGGGCCCCCATGACAACGAGGGCGTGCTGGACCGCGCCTTCATCGCCGAGCACACCCAGGGCTTCGAGGCCCTGGTCGCCGTGCTGGACGCCCTGACCTGGGACGAGATCGAGGCGGGGTCCGGCCTGTCGCGCGCCCAGATCGAGGAAGCGGCCCGCGCCTATGCCGGCGCCAAGGCGACGATCCTCTGCTACGGCATGGGCCTGACCCAGCACCGCTCGTCGTCCAGCACCGTGCAGCAACTGGTTAACCTGCTGCTGCTGAAGGGCAATATCGGCCGGGAAGGGGCGGGGATCTGCCCGCTGCGCGGCCATTCCAACGTCCAGGGCGACCGCACGGTCGGGATCTGGGAGAAGCCCTCGGAGGCGTTCCTGGACGCCATGGACCGGGTGTTCGACTTCAAGTCGCCGCGCGAGCACGGCCATACGGTGGTCGAAGCGATCGCCGCCATGGAGGCGGGTCAGATCAAGGTGTTCATCGGCCTGGGCGGCAATTTCGCGGTCGCCGCGCCCGATCCGGTGCGCACCTTCGCGGCCCTGGAGAAGGTCGGGCTGGCCGTGCACGTGGCCACCAAGCTCAATCGCACCCACCTGCTGGTGGGCGAGGGGACGCTGCTGCTGCCTTGCCTGGGACGCACCGAGATCGACGTCCAGGCCAGCGGTCGCCAGGCGGTGACGGTCGAGGACTCGATGTCGATGGTCCACGCCTCGCGCGGCCTCAACGCCCCAGCCTCGGACCAGCTGAAGTCGGAACCGGCGATCGTCGCCGGCATCGGCGCGGCGCTGTTCGGGCGCGGTGACATCGTCGATTGGGAGGGGCTGGTCGCCGACTACGACAGGATCCGCGACCTGATCGCGGCGGTCTTCCCCGAGGCCTTCGCCGATTATAATGAGCGCGTGCGCACGCCCGGCGGTTTCCGCCTGCCGCTGCCCCACGCCGACCGGGTGTGGAAGACGCCCAGCGGCAAGGCCCAGTTCCTGGTCCACAAGCACGACGGCCAGGACGCCCGGCGCGGCGAGGTCGACGTCATGCTGCTGACCACCCTGCGCAGCCATGACCAGTACAACACCACCATCTACGGTACGAACGACCGCTATCGAGGGGTGTTCGGCCGGCGCGACGTGGTCTTTGCCCATCCGGCCGACATCGCCGCGCGGGGCCTGAAGGCCGGCGACCGCATCGACCTGCTGGCCGCCTTCGACGAGACGGGCGCGCGGGCGGTGCGGGGCTTCACCCTGGTGGAGCGCGAGATCCCGCGCGGCTGCCTGGCCGCCTACTATCCGGAGACCAATGTGCTGGTGGCCCTGGAGGACCACGACCGGCGCAGCGGAACCCCGGCCTACAAGTCGGTTCCGGTGCGATTGCAGGCGAGCGGGATTCAATAGCAAGCGACGGACGCCCCCTCCGTCACGATGCGGGGCTATCGCATATGGATCGGCGAAAGCCGGGGGCAGATCCGGGACCGCCGGAAGCGCTGAGTTCACGCGTCGGTCCCGGATCTTCGCGCTGCGCGCTCGTCCGGGATGACAACCGCTTTTTGGTCATATGCGATAGCCCTCCCCCGCGATGCGGGTGAGGAGGAGGCGGATCTGTTCTCCTCACCCGTGAAACGGGGGAGGTGGCGCATCGCTATCAACGATGTGACGGAGGGGGCGTCCCGCCTCAGCGGCAATTGCGGCGGGATCATGACATCCGGGTCATGACCTCGAATTAAGTCGTTTCCCGCCGATCTCGCCGCTAGCTTTCCCTCAACAACATTTTCGTTCGAGGGAATTCCGATGCGCGCACTTCTGATCCTGGCCGCCGGCGCCGCCGCCACCGCGACGACCTGGGGTTTCGCCGGGACCGCCGCCGCCGAGCCGTCCGTGAAGATCAAGGACGCCGTCGCCAGGGTGGTGGTGATCCCCGAGGCCCGTAAGGACGTGAAGGTCGAGTTCCTGACCACCAACCGGAGCCTGCCCCTGGAGATTCGCCAGACCGGCTCCCAGACCACCATCGACGGCGGCCTGCGGCGCAACCGCATCAATGGCTGCAACAGCGTGATGGGCAAGACCACCGTCCATGTGCGCGGGGTCGGCGACGTGAAGTGGGAGGATATTCCGCAGATCGTGATCCGCACGCCGCTCGACGTCGAGATCGGCGCCGCCGGCGCGGTGTTCGGCAGCGTCGGCCGCACCGAGGCGCTGGAGCTGAGCAACGCCGGTTGCGGCGATTGGACGGTCGGCAACGTCAAGGGCAAGTTCGAGCTGAACCAGGCCGGCTCGGGCGACACCAAGGCCGGGTCGGCCGGTTCGACCGAGATCAACATCGCCGGTTCCGGCGATGTCCACACCCAGGAGATCGCGGGCGACCTGAACGTCTCGATCGCCGGCTCGGGCGACGTCACCGCGGCCAGCGTGGCCGGCAAGCTCGAGGTGGCCATCGCCGGTTCGGGCGACGTCACCGTCGCCGGCGGCAGCTCGCGCGAGGTCGAGGTCAGCATCATGGGGTCGGGCGGGGTCGACTTCGGCGGCGTGGCCAATGATGTCGAGGTGTCGGTGGCCGGCTCGGGCGACGTGCGCATCGCCAAGGTCACCGGCGCGGTCAAGAAGTCGGTGGCTGGCTCGGGCGACGTGATCATCGGCCGCTAGGGCCGGTCGTCCAGCGACCGTCGAGCGTCGCTCTATATATAAAGTGAAACGCCCCGGAGCCTGAGGCTCCGGGGCGTTCCGTTGTCCGCTGAAGGCGAACGGCTTCCGTCCGCAGCCTGTCCTTCGGACAGGTTGCGCTTCTTCAAACTAAGGAGCGCAAGCGCTCCTTAGCGGATGCCGAGGCCGAACAGGGTGTCGGCGTCGATCAGGTCGGCGCCGGCCGCGTCGCGGGCCTTCAGGCTGCCGCCGAAGGTGTAGCGCACGCCGATCTTCACCGCGTCCGACTTCAGGTCGAACAGGTCTTCGGCTTCGGTGTGGGCGTACTTGCCGAAGGTCGACCAGCCGGTGTTGGCGAACTTGTATTCGCCGCCGACATTGACGTCCCAGACGTCGGCGTCATTGGCGCCGCCGTCCAGCTTGGCGTAGCCGAGGCCGGCGTCCAGGCGGAAGTCGTCCGAGACGAAGTAGCGGGCTTCGCCGCGCGCGGCGTACAGGTCGGCGTTCAGGTCGTTGGATTGACCGTAGGCGACCAGGCCGTTCAGCGTGACGTTGCTGAAGTACTTCGAAGCTTCGGCGCCGACGGCCCACAGGGTGTCGTTCGACGGACGCGACAGGGCGGCGAAGCCGCCGACGCGCCAGCTGTCACCGACCTTGGTGGTCAGGTGAGCGGCGGTCGAAGCGACGGTTTCGTCGCTCAGGTCGTTGTCGTTGACCGAGACATTGCCGTTCAGGGTCACGGTCCAGGCGCCGGTCGGGATGGCGACCGAGCCGTCGACCTTCACCGAGGTGCCGTCGCCGCTGGCGATGTTGGTGTCCAGGTCGGTGTAGTTCACGGCGGCGCCGACCGAACCGATGTTCTGGGCGAAGGCGGGAGCCGAAACGGCCATCGCCAGGACGGCGGCGGCGGCAAAGAGTTGGGTCTTCATAGTGGGTAATCCCCTTACTGTGTGGCCTCGATCGGCAGGCGGTCGTTTGGGGAGGGCCGCCGGTCCGTCGAGGAGCGGCGGATTTATGGAGCTTCGCCCGGGTCCACAACCCGTGGACCGATCGACGGCGGCGGATTGATGCAGTTTTATGACACTTGCGGAAACGACCTGGGATTCCCAACGCGTGCGCCCGCACGTTCATGCTTTATCGATCGTCGATGAAGGGCATGTTTGACCTAACGCTGGTTTGTCGGGCGGGCTTGCACCCTGATCCCGCTTACCCCGGCTTTCGCCGGAATGAGCGGTTTGGGGGAGGCGAGGGCGAGAGCCTTTTGGTGTCGCGCAATCCCTCTCCCGAAGCGCTTGACGAAATGGGATTCGGCACGTAAAAGCCCCCTTCTGTTGGACCGGCTGTGAGCTTTCGGGCTTAGACGCGGTTCGCGAACGACTGCCGATCGCGCCTTTTGGGGCGCAGTTTTCAGTCACCGGCCCTTGCGGGTGACCGCCGGGGCCAATTTGTTTTGCGGACGCTGCGTGCGGAGTCTCTTTTCGGAGAGGTTCCGGGTTGGTCTTTGAAATGGTTCGAGACGCGGGCGCAGCCCACTAGGAAACCGAGCGATATGGATCGTCAGAACATCCGCATCCGGCTCAAGGCCTTCGATCACCGCGTGTTGGATCATTCCACGCGCGAGATCGTCAATACGGCCAAGCGCACGGGTGCGACGGTGCGGGGTCCCATCCCCCTGCCCACGCTTATCGAGAAATTCACCGTCAACCGCTCGCCGCACGTCGACAAGAAGTCGCGCGAGCAGTTCGAGATCCGTACGCACAAGCGCGTCCTCGACATCGTTGATCCGACCCCGCAGACCGTGGACGCGCTGATGAAGCTCGACCTGTCGGCCGGCGTCGACGTCGAAATCAAGCTGTAAGGAGAGCCGAACAGATGACTCTCCCCGCACAACGCACAGGCGTTCTCGCCAAGAAGCTGGGCATGACCCGCTTCTTCGACGAAACCGGACAGCACATCCCCGTCACCGTCCTTTCGCTGGACGGCTGCCAGGTGACGGCTCAGCGCACGGTCGAGAAGGACGGTTACACCGCCCTGCAACTCGGCGCCGGCGCCAAGAAGCCGAAGAACACCTCCAACGGCATGCGCGGCCACTTCGCCAAGGCCTCGGTCGAACCCAAGCGGGTCGTCGCCGAGTTCCGCGTCGATGAAGCCGCCCTGATCGAAGTGGGCGCGGAATTCACCGCTGACCACTACGTCGCCGGCCAGAAGGTCGACATCCAGGGCCTCACCGTCGGTAAGGGTTTCGCCGGCGCCATGAAGCGCTGGAACTTCGGCGGTCTGCGCGCCACCCACGGCGTCTCGGTCTCGCACCGTTCGCACGGCTCGACCGGCAACCGCCAGGATCCGGGTCGTACGTTCCCGGGCAAGAAGATGGCCGGTCACCTGGGTCAGGAAACCGTCACCACCCTGAACGTCACCGTTTGGAAAGTGGACGTCGAACGCGGCCTGATCCTGGTCAAGGGCGCTGTCCCCGGCCACGAAGGCTCGTACGTCAAGGTTCGCGACGCGATCAAGAAGGCCGCTCCGGCCGACGTGAAGCGTCCGGGCGCCTTCCGCACGGCTGGCGAAGCTCCGGCTCAAGCCGCGGCTGAAACCCCCGCTGAAGAAACCTCCGCGGCGACGACCGAAGAGGGCGAAGGCTAATGAAACTCGACGTCATCAAACTGGACGGCGGCAAGGCCGGTTCCGTTGATCTCGACGACGCCATCTTTGGCATCGCCGACATCCGCGGCGACATCCTGCAGCGCGTCGTCACCTGGCAGCTGGCCAAGCGCCGCTCCGGGAACCACAAGATTCAGGTCCGCAACGAGGTCTCTCGTACGGGCAAGAAGATGTACAAGCAAAAGGGCACCGGCTCGGCTCGTCACGGTTCGCGCCGTGCGGCTCAGTTCGTCGGCGGCGCCAAGGCCCACGGCCCTGTCGTCCGCAGCCACGCGTTCGATCTTCCCAAGAAGATCCGCGCCATGGCTCTGCGCCACGCCCTGTCCTCGAAGGCCAAGGCCGGCTCGCTGATCGTGCTGGACAACGTGGCTCTGACCGATCCGAAGACGGCCGCCCTGCGCGCCACCTTCGACAAGATGGGTCTGAAGAACGCCCTGGTCATCGCGGGTCCGGAAGTGGACGGCAACTTCAAGCTCGCCGCCCGCAACATTCCGAACATCGACGTGCTGCCGAACGCCGGCCTGAACGTCTATGACGTGCTGCGTCGCCACACCCTGGTCCTCACGAAGGACGCGGTGGAAGCGATCTCGGCGCGCTTCGCTGAGAAGGAAGCCGCGTAATGGCCGCTACCGCCCGCCACTACGACACGATCCTGTCGCCGGTGATCACCGAGAAGGCCACCCTGCTCAGCGAGCAGAACAAGGTCGTCTTCCGGGTGTCCGCCGATGCGTCGAAGGACGAAATCGCCGCCGCTGTCGAAGAGCTGTTCAAGGTCAAGGTCACCAAGGTCAACACCCTGGTCACCAAGGGCAAGACCAAGCGCTTCCGTGGCATCATCGGACGCCGCTCCGATGTCAAAAAAGCCATCGTGACCCTGGCCGAAGGCCAGTCGATCGACATCACGACGGGGCTCTAATCAGATGGCCTTGAAGCATTATAACCCGACCAGCCCGGGCCAACGCGGCTTGGTGCTGATCGACCGCAGCGAGCTCCACAAGGGCCGCCCGGAAAAGAAGCTGGTCGAAGGTCTGACCAAGTCGGGCGGTCGTGGCGGCAATGGCCGCATCGCGGTCCGCTTCCGCGGCGGCGGCGCCAAGCGCCTCTATCGCCTGGTCGACTTCAAGCGTCGCAAGCAAGGCACGGCCACGGTCGTCCGCCTTGAGTACGACCCGAACCGCACCGCCTTCATCGCGCTCATCAAGTATGAGACCGATGGCGAGCTGGCCTACATCCTGGCCCCGCAACGCCTGAAGGCCGGCGACGAAGTCGTCACCGGCGAGAAGGTCGACGTGAAGCCGGGCAACGCCTCGCCGCTGCGCACCATGCCGATCGGCACGATCATCCATAACGTCGAACTGAAGCCCGCCAAGGGTGGTCAGATCGCACGTTCGGCTGGCGCCTACGCCCAGCTGGTCGGTCGTGACGCCGGCTACGCCCAGATCCGCCTGAACTCGGGCGAACTGCGCATGGTCCTGGACACCTGCATGGCCACCATCGGCGCCGTGTCGAACCCCGACCACTCGAACCAGAACCTCGGCAAGGCCGGTCGTTCGCGTCACATGGGCCGTCGTCCGCACGTTCGCGGCGTCGCCATGAACCCGGTCGACCACCCCCACGGTGGTGGTGAAGGTCGGACCTCGGGCGGTCGTAACCCGGTGACCCCGGCCGGTAAGCCGACCAAGGGCGCCAAGACCCGCGTCAACAAGGCCACGGATAAGTTCATCATCCGTTCGCGCCACAAAGCGAAAAAGGGCCGCTAAGCCATGACCCGCTCCGTCTGGAAAGGCCCGTTTGTCGACGGGTACCTCCTGAAGAAAGCCGATGTCGCCCTGGCGTCGGGCCGCAAGGATGTGATCAAGACCTGGTCGCGCCGCTCGACCATCATGCCGCAGTTCGTCGGCCTGGTGTTCGGCGTGCACAACGGTCACAAGCACATCCCCGTCTCCGTGTCGGAAGACATGGTCGGCATGAAGTTCGGTGAGTTCGCACCCACCCGCAGCTTCCCCGGCCACGCCGCCGACAAGAAGGCGAAGAGGAAGTAGGCCATGAGCCAAGCTAAACAAGCTCGCCGCCTGCCGGCCAACGAGGCGATGTGCAAGGTTCGTACCCTGCGCACCAGCGCTCGCAAGCTGAACCTGGTCGCTCAGTCCATCCGTGGCCTGAACGTCCAACGCGCTCTGAACGAGCTCGAATTCAGCCACAAGCGTATCGCTCAGGACGTCCGCAAGGCGCTGTACTCGGCGATCTCCAACGCCGAGAACAACCACAACCTCGACATCGACTCGCTGGTCGTCGCCGAGGCCTATGTGGGCAAGAACCTGGTGATGAAGCGCTTCTCGCCCCGCGCCCGCGGCCGTGCGACGCGCGTTGAAAAGCCGTTCTCCGAGATCACCATCGTGGTCCGCGAACTGGGTGAGGCCGCCTGATGGGTCAGAAAGTCAATCCGGTCGGGCTGCGGCTCGGCATCAACCGTACCTGGGACAGCCGTTGGTTCGCCGACGGCGAGCAGTACGGCAAGCTTCTGCATCAGGACCTCGCGGTCCGCACGATGCTGAAGAAGCGCCTGTATCAAGCCGGCGTGTCGCGCATCATCATCGAGCGTCCGCACAAGAAGTGCCGCGTCACGATCTATGCGGCGCGTCCCGGCGTGATCATCGGCAAGAAGGGCGCCGACATCGACAAGCTCCGCAAGGACCTGTCGGTGATGACCGAAGGCGAGGTTCACCTGAACATCGTCGAGATCCGCAAGCCCGAAACCGACGCCCAGCTGGTGGCCGAGTCCATCGCCCAGCAGCTCGAGCGCCGGATCGCCTTCCGTCGCGCCATGAAGCGGTCGATCCAATCGGCCGTCCGTCTCGGCGCCAAGGGCATCCGCATCAACGTGTCGGGCCGCCTCGGCGGCGCTGAAATCGCGCGGATGGAATGGTATCGCGAAGGTCGCGTGCCGCTCCACACCCTGCGCGCCGACATCGACTACGGTTTCGCGGAAGCCAAGACCACCTACGGCATCATCGGCGTGAAGACCTGGATCTTCAAAGGCGAAGTGCTGGACCACGACCCGATGGCGCTCGACAAGCGTCTTGCCACTGAATCCGGCCCGGCCGGCGAAGGTGGCGGACGCGAGCGCGGCGATCGTCCCGACCGGGGTGATCGCGGCCGTCGCGATCGGGGCTAAGGATAGAGCGCTATGCTGTCACCGAAAAAAACCAAGTACCGCAAGCAGTTCAAGGGCCGTATCCACGGCACCTCGAAGGGCGGCACCCTGCTGAATTTCGGCTCCTACGGTCTGAAAGCCGTTGAGCCGGAACGCATCACGGCTCGCCAGATCGAAGCGGCCCGCCGCGCGATCACCCGCCAGATGAAGCGTCAAGGCCGCGTCTGGATCCGTATTTTCCCCGACGTGCCGGTCACCGGCAAGCCGGCCGAAGTCCGGATGGGTAAGGGCAAGGGCGCCGTCGATCACTGGGCCGCGCGCGTCGCGCCGGGCCGGATCATGTTCGAAATCGACGGTGTGCCGGACGATATCGCCCGCGAAGCTCTGCGCCTCGGCGCGGCCAAGCTGCCGATCCGCACGCGCGTCGTGACCCGCATCGACGCCGGTGCGGCTCTGGAGGCCGAAGCGGCATGACCAAGATCCAAGACGTCCGGGGCATGACGCCCGACCAGCTCGCCGAGCAACTGCTCAACCTCAAGAAGGAGCAGTTCAACCTGCGCTTCCAGGCGGCGACCGGTCAGGTGGAAAAGACCCACCGCGTTGGTGAGATCCGCAAGGAAATCGCCCGCATCAAGACCGTGCTGCGCGCCAAGGCCGCGGCTTAAGGAGAACGATATGCCCAAGCGTATCCTCGAAGGGGTTGTCGTCTCCGATAAGGGCGACAAGACCGTAGTGGTTAAGGTTGAACGGACCATCGTTCACCCGCTGCTGAAGAAGATCGTGCGTCGGTCCAAGAAGTACCACGCGCACGATGAGAGCAATGCGTACAAGGCGGGCGAAGTTGCCCGCATCGTTGAGTGCGCTCCGAAGTCCAAGCTGAAGACCTGGGAAGTCCTTCCCAAGGCTTCGGCTTAATCTGGAAGGTTTGAACCATGATCCAGATGCAAACTAACCTGGAAGTCGCCGACAACTCCGGCGCCCGCCGGGTCATGTGCATCAAGGTGCTGGGTGGCGCAGGTCGTCGCTACGCCAGCGTCGGTGACGTGATCGTCGTGTCCGTGAAGGAAGCCATTCCTCGCGGCCGCGTGAAGAAGGGCGACGTGCTTCGCGCCGTCGTCGTTCGCGTGAACCAAGGCATGAAGCGTAAGGACGGATCGCTGATCCGTTTCGACAAGAACGCCGCGGTGATCGTCAACAAGCAGAGCGAGCCGGTCGGCACGCGGATCTTCGGCCCGGTTCCCCGCGAACTGCGCGCGAAGAACCACATGAAGATCATCTCCCTCGCCCCCGAGGTGCTGTAATGGCCGCTAAGATCAAGAAGGGCGACCGCGTTGTCGTCCTGGCCGGCAAGGACAAGGGCAAGCAAGGCGCTGTGACCCAGGTTCTCGTCAAGGCGAACCGTGTCCTGGTGCAAGGCGTGAACCTGGTTCAACGCCACACCAAGGCCACCCAGGCCGATCCGCAAGGCGGCATCAAGAGCAAGGAAGCGGCGCTGCACGTCTCGAACGTCGCGATCGTCGATTCCAAGGGCAAACCCACCCGCGTCGGCTTCAAGATCGAAGGCGACAAGAAGGTGCGTTTCGCCAAGACGACGGGCGAGGTGATCAATGGTTGATCAAGCTTACGAGCCGCGGCTGAAGTCCGAATATCGCGCGCGTATCCGCGCCGCGATGAAGGAACAGTTCGCGTACACCAACGAAATGCAGATCCCCAAGCTGGACAAGATCGTCCTGAACATGGGTATCGGCGAGGCCGTGGCCGACTCCAAGAAGGCCCAGACCGCGCTGAAGGATCTGATGGCCATTGCTGGCCAGAAGCCGGTCGCCACGAAGGCCCGCAAGTCCATCGCCGGCTTCAAGCTGCGCGAAGGCATGGTGGTCGGCGCCAAGGTGACCCTCCGCAAGGACCGGATGTACGAATTCCTCGACCGCCTGGTCACGATCGCGCTGCCGCGCGTGAAGGACTTCCGCGGCCTGAACGGCAAGAGCTTCGACGGTCGTGGCAACTACGCCATGGGCCTGAAGGAGCACCTGGTGTTCCCGGAAATCAACTATGACCAGATCGAACAGATCTGGGGCATGGACATCATCGTCTGCACCACTGCGAAGACCGATCAGGAAGCCAAGGCTCTCCTGAAGGAATTCCAGTTCCCGTTCACGAATTAAGAGCGGGCAGGGAAACACACCATGGCCAAGAAAAGCGCCGTCAACCGCAATCTCGCGGTCAAGGCCCTCGTTAAGCAGTATGCCAGCAAGCGCGTCGCGCTGAAGGCGATCGCCAATGACGAAAGCCTGCCGCTCGAAGAACGCTTCGAAGCCCGCCTGAAGCTCGCGAAGCTTCCGCGCAGCTCGTCCGCCGTTCGCATCCGTAACCGGTGCGAAGTCACGGGCCGCCCGCGCGCCTATTATCGCAAGCTGAAGATGAGCCGTATCGCGCTCCGCGAGCTCGGCTCGTCGGGCCAGATCCCCGGCCTCGTCAAGTCGAGCTGGTGAGGACGATCAGATGTCGATGAACGATCCCCTGAGCGATATGATCGCTCGCATCAAGAACGCCGCCACGCGCAAGCGCGCCAAGGTCGCGACGCCGGCTTCCAAGCTGCGTGCTCGCGTCCTGGACGTGCTGGCCGACGAAGGCTACATCCGCGGCTACTCGCTGGTCGAGAAGCCCGGTGCGTTCCCCGAATTCGAGATCGAGCTCAAGTATTTTGACGGTGAGCCCGTGATCGCCGAAATCAGCCGCGTGTCCAAGCCTGGCCGTCGCGTCTATTCGTCGATCAAGGACCTGAAGCCGATCAAGAACGGCCTTGGTATCTCGATCCTTTCGACGCCGAAGGGCGTCATGTCGGACTCCGCCGCCCGCGACGCTAATGTCGGTGGCGAAGTCCTCTGCCGCGTCTACTAGGCGCGGGAGGGAAAAACATGTCACGGATCGGTAAGAAAGCCGTCGCGATCCCCTCGGGCGTGAATGTCACGCTCGACGGGCAGACCGTCACGGTTAAGGGCCCCAAGGGTCAACTCTCCTGGACCATCGCGGAAGAGATCACCGTCAGCCAGGAAGGTTCCGACCTTCTGCTGGTGGCCCGCGATGACAGCAAGCGCGCCAAGTCGATGTGGGGTCTGTCCCGCACGCTGGTCGCCAACATGGTGCAAGGCGTCACCGCCGGCTTCGAGGAAACCCTCGAGCTGGTCGGCGTCGGTTACCGCGCCGCGATGAAGGGCGATGCGCTCTCCATCCAGCTCGGTTTCTCCCACGATGTGAATGTCGAGCCTCCGGCCGGCGTCACCTTCGCGGTGCCCAAGCAGACCGAAATCAAGATCGCCGGCGCTGACAAGCAGGCGGTCGGCGAGATTGCCGCGAAGATTCGCCGCATTCGTCCGCCCGAGCCCTACAAGGGCAAAGGCGTGCGCTATGCTGGCGAGAAGGTTCGCCGCAAGGAAGGCAAGAAGAAGTAAGCCATGGCGCTCTCACCTCGCGAATCCGCCGTGCGTCGTGCCCAACGCACCCGCACCCGCCTCAAGGCCCTGTCCAACGGTCGTCCGCGTCTGTCGGTCTTCCGTTCGTCCAAGAACATCTACGCCCAGATCATCGATGATGAACGCGGCGTGACCCTGGCGTCGGCTTCCACCCTCGAGGGTGAAGCCGCGACCAAGGGCGCGGACAAGGACGCGGCCGCTCTCGTCGGCAAGCTCGTCGCCGAGCGCGCTATCGAAAAAGGCGTCAAGGACGTCGTCTTCGATCGCGGTGGCTACATCTTCCACGGACGGGTGAAAGCCCTGGCCGACGCCGCGCGCGAAGCCGGCCTGAACTTCTAAGGGAAACATCATGGCTCGTGGTGATCAACAGCGCGGAGAAGGCGGCCAAAACCGCGGCCGTCGCGACCGCAACGCCCCCGAAGAGCGGGTCGACAGCGACATCGTCGAAAAGCTCGTTCACATCAACCGCGTCGCCGCCACCGTGAAGGGCGGCCGTCGCTTCAGCTTCGCCGCTCTGATGGTCGTCGGCGACCAAAAGGGCCGCGTCGGCTTCGGTCATGGCAAGGCGCGTGAAGTGCCGGAAGCCATCCGCAAGGCGACCGAAGAAGCCAAGAAGACCATGGTTCGCGTTCCCCTGCGGGAATCGCGCACCCTGCACCACGACGGCTACGGCCGTTGGGGCGCTGGCAAGGTCATGATGCGCGCTGCCCCTCCCGGCACGGGCGTCATCGCTGGTGGTCCGATGCGCGCGGTTCTCGAAACCCTGGGCGTCCAGGACGTCGTGGCCAAGTCGACGGGTTCCAGCAACCCGTACAACATGGTTCGCGCCACGTTCGAGGCCCTGAAGGTTCAATCGTCGCCCCGCCAGATCGCCGCCAAGCGCGGCAAGAAGGTTGGCGACATTCTCGGCCGCCGCGCCGACGGAGCCTCGGCTCCGGACGCCATCGAGGGCTAAGACATGGCTACTGCAAAAACCGTCAAGGTTCGCCAAACCGGCAGCCCGATCCGCCGCAACGCCGTCCAGCGCGCTACGCTGGCCGGCCTGGGTCTCAACAAGCTGGGACGCGAGTCCGAGCTGGAAGACACCCCGTCGGTTCGCGGCATGATCCGCAAGGTCGCGCACCTGCTGGAAATCGTCGAGTAGTTCTGCTACGAGACGTCGAAATCGCCACCCCGGTGAAAACCGGGGTGGTTTTCGTTTGAGTTTAGATACTGTTTTCAAAAGCCGAGTCCGGCCGCTGGCCGGGCGCAGATCTCCAAGGAGAGGCACATATGACCAAGCTTAATGAACTGGCTCCGGCTCCCGGCTCGACCAAGGGCCGCATGCGCATCGGCCGCGGCCCGGGTTCGGGCAAGGGCAAGACCGGTGGTCGCGGCGTTAAGGGCCAGAAGGCGCGCTCGGGCGTCGCCATCGCCGGCTTCGAAGGCGGCCAGATGCCGCTGCACATGCGTATGCCTAAGCGCGGCTTCAACAACCCCTTCCGCCTCGACTTCGCCGAAGTGAACCTGTGGCGCCTGGAACAGGCCGTCGAAGCTGGCAAGCTGAAGGCCGGCGCGACGCTGACCGCCGCCGACCTGATCGCCGCCGGCGTGATCCGTCGCGAGCTGGACGGCGTCAAGCTGCTGGGCAAGGGCGAGATCAAGGCCAAGCTGAACCTGACCGTCTATTCGGCGACGCAAGCGGCCATCAAGGCCGTCGAAGCCGCCGGCGGTTCGGTGACCGTGACCAAGAAGGCCAAGGTTCAGGCCGAGGCCTAAGACCAAGCGTCATCCCGGACGCCGCCTCTTGGCGGCAGGCTGGGATCGCGGGGAGGGGAGGGCTCCGGCCCTCCGGAAACTTCCCGCGGCTTCCCACCGGGATGACAGAATAACGAGGCTCGCCGTGACATCGCGGCGAGCCTCACCTATGTACGGCTCCGTACTCGGGCCAAGCCCGGATCGTGACTCGCTTCGATCCGGGCCCGGCTTGTGAATTATGCTTGGAGCGCGACCTGACCGCGGACGCGGCGCGCGCTCTCGACGTGGGGATTTGAATGGCCTCGGCCGCCGAACAACTCGCAGCCAACATGAACTTCGGGTCCTTCCAGAAGGCCACCGAACTTCACAAGCGCATCTGGTTCACGCTCATCGCGCTGATGGTCTATCGGCTGGGCACCTATGTGCCGATCCCGGGGATCAATCCCGAGGCCTTCGCGGCGGCCTTCGCCGGCCAGTCGAAGGGCATCCTGGGCATGTTCAACATGTTCTCGGGCGGGGCCGTGCAGCGCATGGCCGTGTTCTCGCTGAACGTCATGCCCTACATCAGCGCCTCGATCATCGTGCAGCTGATGGGCTCGGTGTATCCGCCGTGGGAAAAGCTGAAGAAGGAAGGCGGCGAAGCCGGCCGCAAGACCCTCAACCAGTACACCCGCTACCTGGCCGTGGTGCTGGCCCTGATCCAGTCGTTCTCGATCGCGGTCGGCCTGCAGAGCCAGGCGGGCATGGTGGTCGGCGGCATCGCCCCGGCGTTCTTCATCGCCTCCACCGTCGTGGCCCTGACCGGCGGCACCCTGTTCCTGATGTGGCTGGGCGAGCAGATCACCAGCCGCGGCGTCGGCAACGGCGTGTCCCTGATCATCTTCACCGGCATCGTCTCGGCCCTGCCGCTGGGCGTGGTGCAGATGTTCACCCAGGTGCAGACCGGCGCCATGTCGCCCTTCGCCCTGTTCGCCGTCGCTGGCCTGGCGATCGCGGTGATCTTCTTCATCGTCTTCATCGAACGCTCGCAGCGCCGCATCCTGATCCACTATCCCAAGCGCCAGCAGGGCAACCGGATGATCGGCGGCGACACCTCGTTCATCCCGCTGAAGCTGAACACCGCCGGCGTCATCCCGCCGATCTTCGCCTCCAGCCTGCTGCTGCTGCCGACCACGGCCATGGGCTTCCTGGCCACCGCCAACCTGCCCAGCTGGCTGCAATGGCTGCCCACCGTGGTGGGCGCGCTGCAGCACGGCCAGCCGCTGTTCATGGCGCTCTATGCCGGCCTGATCATCTTCTTCACGTTCTTCTACACCTCGGTCGTGTTCAATCCGGAAGAGACCGCCGAGAACCTGCGCAAGTATGGCGGCTTCATGCCGGGCATCCGTCCGGGCAAGCGGACGGCGGAGTATCTGGACTATGTCCTGACCCGCCTGACGGTGATCGGCGCGGCCTATATCACCGCCGTCTGCATCCTGCCGGAACTGCTGATGAACAGCATGGGCCCGACCAAGTTCACCCTGGGCGGCACCTCGATCCTGATCGTCGTGACCGTGACCATGGACACCGTCGCCCAGATCCAGTCCCATCTGCTGGCCCACCAGTACGAAGGCCTGATCAAGAAGTCGAAACTGCGTGGCGGCAAGGGGCGCTAAGCCTCCTATCGACGCGACGTAAGGCCACAGCGCGGAAGCCGGTTGTCACAAACCGGCTTCCGTTTTTGTCGAACCCACTCTAGGTCTGGCTGGCACGGGCGGCAGACCCGGGGAACGCGGGAAGTGCATTGATGAACTTGATCCTGTTCGGACCGCCGGCGGCGGGCAAGGGCACCCAGGCCAAGCGCCTGGTCGATCAGCGCGGCATGGTCCAGCTGTCGACCGGCGACATGCTGCGGGCCGCCATCGCCTCGGGCTCCGAGATGGGGACGAGGGTCAAGGGCGTGCTGGACCGCGGCGACCTGGTCACCGACGAGATCGTCATCGCCCTGATCGAGGACAGGCTGCCGGAGGCCGAAGCGGCCGGTGGAGCCATCTTCGACGGCTTCCCCCGCACGGTGCCCCAGGCGCGGGCCCTGGACGCCATGCTGGCCAAGCGCGGCCAGAAGATCGACTCCGTTCTCCGACTCAAGGTAGACGAGCCGGCGCTCATCGAGCGGATCAGCAAGCGATTCGCCGAACAGGGCCGACCTGACGACAATCCGGAAGTGTTCGTGACGCGCCTGGCGGCCTACAACGCCCAGACCGCGCCGCTGCTCCCGTACTACCGCGAGCAAGGCAAGCTCACGGAACTGGATGGCATGGCTTCCGTGGAAACGGTGGCCGCCTCTATCGACGCCGCGCTTTCGGTCGTGGCCTGAGACTTCGTTGGAATCCTTTCATTCGATCGGATTCCGCCATTGACGGATGCGCAACTATCCCTATAACGGGGCGCTTCCGCGAAAGGGCGCGATCTGTGCGCGCCGGACTGGGTCGAAAGACCGGGCCGGGCGCGCCGTTCGCGTCTTTAGTGCGTGACTAGGAGAACATTAGACGTGGCCCGTATTGCAGGCGTCAACATCCCGACGAACAAGCGCGTTCTGATCGCGCTTCAGTATATTCATGGCATCGGCCAGAAGTCCGCTCGTGACATCGTCACGAAGGTGGGCATCGATGACGCCCGCCGGGTCAACCAGCTGACCGACGCCGAAGTCCTGCAGATCCGTGAAACGATCGACAAGGACTTCACCGTCGAAGGCGACCTGCGCCGCGAAAATTCGATGAACATCAAGCGTCTGATGGACCTGGCCTGCTATCGCGGCCTGCGTCACCGCAAGGGCCTGCCGGTCCGCGGTCAGCGCACCCATACCAATGCTCGCACCCGCAAGGGTCCGGCGAAGCCGATCGCCGGCAAGAAGAAGTAAGGCAGCCTGAACGATGGCCAAGGAACCGGCACGCGTTAAAAAGCGCGAACGCAAGAACATCACCTCGGGCGTGGCGCACGTGAACGCCTCGTTCAACAACACCATGATCACCATCACCGACGCTCAAGGGAACACCATTTCCTGGTCGAGCGCCGGCGCGATGGGCTTCAAGGGCTCGCGCAAGTCGACCCCGTATGCCGCTCAAATGGCAGCGGAAGACGCGGGCAAGAAGGCCGCCGAGCACGGTGTGAAGACCCTCGAGGTCAACGTGTCGGGTCCGGGTTCGGGCCGTGAGTCGGCCCTGCGCGCCCTCCAGGCCGCGGGCATGACCATCACGACGATCCGTGACGTGACGCCGATCCCGCACAACGGCTGCCGTCCGCCCAAGCGTCGTCGCGTCTAGTACTATTACTACCCAATTCTCCATCGCCGGCTGCGAGATTCGCGGCCGGCGAGCCGCGTTCAAGGGATCGACCACGTGATCGAAAGAAACTGGAACGAGCTGATCCGTCCTGAGAAGCCGCAAATCGAGACTGGCGCCGACGCGACCCGCAAGGCTCGCATCGTGGCTGAGCCGCTCGAGCGCGGCTTCGGTGTGACGCTCGGCAACGCTCTCCGCCGCGTCCTGCTCTCCTCGCTTCAGGGCGCCGCCGTCACCGCCATCCAGATCGATGGCGTGGTGCACGAATTCTCCTCGCTCGAAGGCGTCCGCGAAGACGTCGTCGACATCGTTCTGAACATCAAGCAACTGGCCGTGCGCATGCACGCCGAAGGCCCCAAGCGCATGACCCTGCGCGCCACGGGCCCCGGCCCGGTGACCGCGGGTCAGATCGAAACGCCTTCGGACATCGAGATCCTGAACCCCGACCACGTGCTCTGCACGTTGGACGACGGCGCTTCGGTGCGCATGGAGTTCACGGTCAACACCGGCAAGGGCTACGTCCCGGCCGACAAGAACCGTCCGGAAGACGCGCCGATCGGCCTGATCGCCGTCGACGCCCTGTATTCGCCGGTCAAGCGCGTCGCCTATCGCGTTGAGCCGACCCGTCAGGGCCAGTCGCTGGACTATGACAAGCTGATCCTGGAAGTGGAAACCAACGGCGCGGTCACGCCGGTGGACGCGGTGGCCTACGCCGCCCGCATCCTGCAAGACCAGTTGCAGATCTTCATCACCTTCGAAGAGCCCAAGGCCAAGACGGCTGACGAGGCCAAGCCGGAACTGCCGTTCAACCCGGCGCTCCTGAAGAAGGTCGATGAGCTGGAACTGTCGGTTCGCTCGGCCAACTGCCTGAAGAACGACAACATCGTCTATATCGGCGACCTGATCCAGAAGACCGAAGCCGAGATGCTCCGCACCCCGAACTTCGGCCGCAAGTCCTTGAACGAGATCAAGGAAGTGCTGGCCGGCATGGGTCTGCACCTGGGCATGGACGTGCCGAACTGGCCGCCCGAAAACATCGAAGATCTGGCCAAGAAGTTCGAAGACCAGATCTAAGACCTGAGTACCGCGCTTAATCCGGGCCGCTCTTTCCGAAGAGCGGCCTGGGCCTTTTGAAGCCGCAACAGCGGTGGAGGGCCCCGGCGCTTCGTTCTGACCCCGGCAGGGACGCCGCCGGGATTGGTGACAATCGGCGCTTTTTCGCGCGCCACAGCGGGCCGAGGCCCAGGAGACACTACGATGCGTCACGGTAAAGCACACCGTAAACTGGGCCGTACGTCCGCTCACCGCACCGCCATGTTCGCCAACATGTCGGCCTCGCTGATCAAGCACGAGCAGATCGTCACCACCCTCCCGAAGGCCAAGGAACTGCGTCCCTTCGTCGAAAAGCTGGTCACCCTGGCCAAGCGCGGCGACCTGCACGCCCGTCGTCAGGCCATCAGCACCGTCCGCGACGTCGAGCAAGTCGGCAAGCTGTTCGCCACCATCGGTCCCCGCTACAAGGACCGTCAGGGCGGCTACATCCGCGTCCTGAAGGCCGGCTTCCGCTACGGCGACAACGCCCCGCTGGCCGTCATCGAGTTCGTCGACCGCGACGTCTCGGCCAAGGGCAAGGATTCGGGCCCGGTGTTCGACAACGCCTCGGACGACTAAGACTTTCCAGCGCCAGCTGAACGGAAAAGGCCCCGGAGCGATCCGGGGCCTTTTTTGCGTCTTGGCGTTCCCTACACCCTCTCCCAGCGGGAGAGGGAGGGGCCCGCCGCGCAGCGGTGGGAGAGCGAGCGATTACACCCTCACCGTTTTCTCTGGGCGCTCTGCCGGCACGCCGGTCAGCTCAGAACCCCCTCACCCTCCCAAGCTTCGCTTGGGCCCCTCCCTCTCCCCATGGGAGAGGGTCCGTCAGAGCATGGACGCCCTTCGCACTCAACAAAATCAACGGCTTGAAGTTTCTCGATGTTTTTCGTCCTCACCCCCTCCAGCCTCCCCGATACTGACCTCACCTGAAGGCACGGGGAGGGCGCACGTACGGCGACCGATGCGGCTTTCAGGACCCCCTCCAGCCTCCCCGATACTGACCTCACCTGAAGGCACGGGGAGGGCGCACGTACGGCGACCGATGCGGCTTTCAGGAGTGGTCGAGCGGGAAGGCTTGGCCGCCGCGCCTCACAAGGGCGCCTCTGGTCGGTTCGGAGCAGGTTCGCCTCAGTCGCGACGAAGCTCCGGCGCCGGGGGGAGGCGGACAAGGCAGCAGGTGCGAGGGGGTTACTCGCACGGTCCGGGACCGGGGCTCGCCGCCCTGGCCCGCCCGTCGGGGGCGAATGCAGACCGGCTAAGTGATAAAACNCCGGGACCGGGGCTCGCCGCCCTGGCCCGCCCGTCGGGGGCGAATGCAGACCGGCTAAGTGATAAAACCACTGCCTACCGGACGCTCTCGAACAACGGYTCCACGCGAAGCGCTCGTCTTCGTCGAAACGGTACTTAAAAACGCAAAACCTCCGGGCGGAGCCCGGGCGCTTCGCACCCTCCCCAACAGCTCAGCGGGTTTCCGCGTGAGGCGGCGAAGCCGTGTGTCCCAAAGCCTCCCCCTGTGGGGGAGGTGTCGGCGAAGCCGACGGAGGGGGGAGCAGTATGGCCTGGACCGCACACAGGACCGACCGCCGCAAACTCCCCCCACCGGTCGCTACGCGACCGCCTCCCCCAGAGGGGGAGGACCTTGATGGAGCCCACATGACCCAGCCCCGCCCGCCCCGCATCCACGACCCCGTCGAGCGTCGCATCGTCCACCTCAAGGCCGCCAAGGCCCGCCACGCGCAGCAGGCGGCCTTGGCGCGGCTGGAGCGCGAGGTGGCGGCTTTGGGCGATCCGACGCCGCCGAGCGCCAGCGAGGTGTTCAGCCAAGGTTCCGACGCGCGGATCCAGGCGATCCTGCGCGACTTGACGGCGCTCGAGGCCGCCTGCGACGGACCGTGAAGCAAGGCCGGGTCGCTATTCCTTCGTCAGGTCCTGCCGCCTGAACAGCACCAGCGCGCCGGTGGCCAGCACCGCCAGCCACACGAGCAGCATCACCAACCCCAGCCCCGCCGGACCGGCGTCGGGCCGGAAGCCTTCCGGGGCGGCGACGAAGGTCTTGAGGGTGCGGGCCGCGTAGGCGGGGATGGCCAGGGTCTTCCAGCTGGCGGCCTGGACCGCGGCGGCGGCGGTGGACTGCACGACCACCACCACCAGGCCGGCGATCACCGCGCCCATGGTCGAGCGGGTGACCACCCCGACCAGGGCGGCCAGGGCGCCGATCATCAGCACCTCGAGCCAGGTGATCAGGAAGACGCCGGCGAACTGGCCCAGGAAGGCCGAACCCACGCCGGAGCCCACCAGCGGGGCGGCGTTGACGACGCTGCTGAACAGCCCGGCCAGCACCGCGGCCAGGGCCGTCAGCAGCAGGCTCCAGGCCGAGGCCTCGGCGAAGACGATCAGCTTGGCGGCCAGCAGGTTGAGGCGGCTGTTGCGCGGGGTCACCAGCCGCCAGCTCTCCCAGCGGTAGTCGCCGGCGACGATCGCCGCCGCGCCGATCAGCAGGAACAGGGCCGTGACCGGGCCCGAGGCGCCGGCCACCGCGCCCATGGCCCGGTTGGCCAGGTCGGTGGTCGCGCCGGGGATGGTCCTGTGAAAGGCCAGGCGCACGAAGATGTCGCCGGCCAGGCTGAACAGCAGCGAGGCGAGGGGGGCGAACAGGAAGCCCCAGAACACGGCGGTGCGGTCGCGGATTAGCCGGAAGCGCTCGGCGGCGATGGCGTCAGCGAGCATCGGCGAGATCCTTTGGTTCAAGCGCGCCCAGATAGGCGCTTTCCAGGTCGCCTTCGCGCCAGCGCGCCTCGGTGATCTCGACCCCCGCTTCCACGAGGGCCCGGATCAGGGCTGGGGTCTCGGCGCGCAGCACGTCGGCCAGCACGGCGTGGGGGCCGTCCGGTTCGCCCTTGGCGCCGAGCACCGTCAGGGCCGCCTCGACCGGCGTCACCGTCAGCCGCAGGCGGGGACGGCCGCCGGTCAGCGACTCGACGTCGCCCTCGGCGGCCAGCTTGCCCTTGGAGAGGATCGCCACCCGGTCACAGACCCGGCGGACCTCGTCCAGCTGGTGGCTGGCCAGGATGATGGTCACGCCTTCCTTGTCGGCCAGGTCGCGGATCAGGGCGCGGATTTCCTGGATGCCGGCCGGGTCCATGCCACTGGTCGGCTCGTCGAGGATCACCAGTTCCGGGCGGGTGAAGAAGGCGGCGGCCAGGCCCAGCCGCTGCTTCATGCCCACCGAGAAGCCGCCGGTCTTGCGGTCGGCGGCGCCGCCCAGCCCGACGCGCTCGATCCAGTATTCGATGTCGGCGCCGGCCGCGCCGCTTTCGAGGGCCAGCATCTTCAGGGTGTCGCGGGCGGTCAGGTAGGGCGGATAGCGCGGGGTCTCGATCATCGCCCCCACCCGCCGCAGCGACGAGGTCTGGCCGGCCGGGGCGCCGAACAGCCGCGCGGCGCCGCTGGTCGGGCGCACCAGGCCCAGCGCGATGCGGAACAGGGTGCTCTTGCCGGCCCCGTTGGGACCCAGCACGCCGAACACGCCGCCGGCCGGGATGCTCAGGGACAGGCCGTCCAGCGCGCGCACCGCGCCGTAGGTCTTGACGAGGTTCTCGGCCTCCAGGGCAAGGTTCATGCGGGGTTTGGTCCGGCGAGGTTCATTCGGCGACTCCCTGGAAGACGCCGCGACTATGGCCGGAGGCGCGAAAACCGCCAAGTTAAGTCGCGGTCATCCGTGGCGGGGCGTCACATAGTCGGGCTATAGCGAGGCTTGGTGGGGTTCGAGGTGCGTGATGGTCGCTGTGTGTCGCTGGGCTGCCCTGGCTCTGGTCTTGGTGCTGAGCGCTTGCGCCACCGGGACGCCGCCCGCCGCCCCCAAGGCGGCGCTGACCGTCCTGGTGTCGATCGACGGGTTCCGGGCCGACTATCTGGACCGGGGAAACACCCCGACCCTGAGCGCCCTGGCCGCCGACGGCGCGCGCGGGGCGATGCGGCCCTCGTTCCCGTCCCTGACCTTTCCCAACCACTATACCCTGGTGACGGGCAAGCGGCCCGACCACAACGGGGTGGTCGACAACGTGATGGAAGATCCCGCGATCCCGGGCGTGACCTTCAGGATGTCCAGCCACGAGGCGGTCGTGGACCCGCGCTGGTGGAGCCAGGCCAAGCCGATCTGGGTCAGCGCCGAGCAGCAGGGCGTCCATGCCGGAACCCTGTTCTGGCCCGGCTCGGAGACCGAGATCGACGGCGCGCGCCCCAGCCACTGGAAAGCCTTCGACCAGAAAATCGTCGCCAATGACCGGGTCGACATCCTGCTGTCGTGGATCGACGCCAAGGACCCGGCCCTGGGCTTCGGTACCCTCTATTTCGATCCGGTCGACACCCAGGGCCACCACTACGGCCCGGACTCGCCGGAGGTGAACGCCGCCGCCGCCGGTGTCGACGCGGCCATCGGCCGGTTGGTGAGGGGACTGAAGGCGAGGGGCCTCTACGAGACCACCAACATCGTCGTCGTCGCCGACCACGGCATGGCGCCCCAGCCGCTGAGCGGGCTGATCGACGTCTCGACCCTGGTCGATCCGGCCAAGGCGCGCTTCGTCAGCACCGGTTCGGTGGTTTCGGTCCGGCCGCTGCCCGGCCACGAGGCCGAGGTCACGGCCGCCCTGCTGCGCCCCATCCCGCATCTGAACTGCTGGGAGAAGGGCAAGATCCCGGCCCGTTACGGCTACGGGACCAATCCGCGCGTGCCGCCGATCGTCTGTCTGGCGGAGACGGGCTGGTACTTCGCCACGGCCGAGGCCATCAAGAAGCGCTTGGCCGATCATCCGCGTGACGGGGGCGCTCATGGCTATGATCCCGCCGATCCGACCATGCGGGCGGTGTTCGTCGCCCACGGCCCGGCGTTCAAGCGCGGCGTGGTGCTGCCGGTGTTCGACAATGTCGACGTCTATCCGCTGCTGACCCGCGTCATCGGCATCCGGGGCGACAAGGGCGACGGCCGACTGAAGCCGGTGAAGGCGGCGCTGCGTTAGAGCAGGGCCAGCAGCCGCCGCTCCATGCGCGCCAGGGCCGCCGCGAAGACCTCCGGGTCGTCCAGGGCCCGGCACAGCACCAGCGCGCCCTGGACCTGGATCAGGGCGTCCTCGGCCGCGTCCCGCGCTTCGGGCGCCGCCACGCCGCCGCGTTCCAGCGTCGCGGCCAGGGCGTCGCGCCAGGCGGCGAAATAGTCGCGGACCTGGCCTGGAAAGCGCTCGCGGACATTGTCGAGCGCGAAGGCCCCGACCAGGCAGACACGGCGGCCGGAGCGGAAATAGGTGTCGACGGCGGCGCGCATCGCCCCGATCGCCGCGCGCGGGTCGCCGGGCCCGCGCAGCGGCGCGAACACCTCGGTCTCGAACCAGCCGTCGATCTGGGCCAGGACGGCGGCCCCCATCTCTTCCTTCCCGCCGGGGAAGAAGTGATAGAGGCTGCCCTTGCCCAGGCCCGTGCGCTGGCCGATCACCGACAGGCTGGCGCCCTCGAACCCGTTCTCGCGGAAGGCCTCCGCCAACAACGGAACCACTTGCGCGCGTTCGCTGGCGCCCTTGCCTCCGACAGTCCTGCCCACGCGGTCACAACCCCATTTCGGTCAGGCCCGGATGGTCGGCCGGGCGCGGTCCGAGCGGCCAGAAGAACCGGCGCTCGCTCTCGTCGATCGGGCGTTCGTTGATACTGGCCTCGCGCCGCCTCATCAGGCCATCGGCCTCGAACTCCCACTGCTCGTTCCCGTAGGCCACGTGCCACCGGTTGGAGTCGTCGCGATATTCATAGCGGAAGCGGACCGAGATGCGATTGCCGGTGAAGGCCCAAAGCTCCTTGATCAGCCGGTAATCCAGCTCCTTGTCCCACTTGCGCGCCAGCAGGGCCTGGGCGGCCGCGCGGCCTTGCGCGAACTCGGCGCGATTGCGCCAGGAGGTGTCTTCCGAATAGGCCAGGGCCACCTTGGCGGCGTCGCGGCTGTTCCAGCCGTCCTCGGCGGCCTGGACCTTGGCGACGGCGGTCTGGTGGGTGAACGGCGGAAGCGGGGGGCGGATGGCGGACATCGGTCGGTTTCCTGCTCGTCTGTACCGATTGGTACAATTGTACTGATCGGTACAGTCGTTGAAGTTCGGCGTCAATCCTCAAGGCTTGCGATTTTAGTTTCGATATGCGTTAAATATTTCGCCAAACTGCAAATGGAGCTTCGCCATGGCCCGCGCTTCCCTGACCTCGGCCCTCTGCTATCGCGACCCCAAGGCGGCGCTGAAATGGCTGGAGGCGGCGTTCGACTTCGAACTGGTGATGCTGATCGAAGACGCCGACGGCAACCTGGCCCATTCGGAGATGAAGTTCGGCGACAGCCTGGTGATGATCGGCACGGAATGGACCGATCAGCACCGCAGCCCGGCCTCGATCGACGGCCTCAACACCCAGACCGTGCACATCAAGGTCGAAGGCGATGTCGACGCCCATTGCCAGCGTGCCCGCGCGGCGGGGGCCGAGATCCTGATGGAGCCGGCCGACCAGTTCTATGGCGACCGTACGTACCGCTGCCGCGACCTGGAGGGCCACTTCTGGACCGTGGGCGCGGCGGTCAAGGCGGTGAGCCGCGAGGAGGCCGAGGCGGCGTCGGGCTTGAAGATCCAAGGCTGGATGTGACCCGCCCATGACGCAGGACGATTTCCGCCGCCTGGCCCTGGCCCTGCCCGAGGCGATCGAGAGCGCGCACATGGGCACGGTGGATTTCCGGGTCGGACGGATCTTCGCCACCCTGGGCTACCCCAACCCCGGCTTTGGCATGGTGTCGCTGACCCGCGAGCAGCAAGAGATGGTGGTCGGGGTCGAGCCGACGATGTTCGCCCCCGTGCCTGGGGCCTGGGGCCTGAAGGGCGCGACCCTGGTCGTGCTGGCGGCCGTCGACGAGCCCACCCTGCGCGGCGCGCTGGAGGCGGCCTGGCGGCTGAAGGCCAACAAGCGGCAGATCGCCCTGCTGGACGCCGGTCGCGCCCCGACCGACGCTCAAGCGCCATCATGAGCGTCTCGCTCGACGTCACCCTGGCGGCCCTGGCCGACCCGCACCGGCGGGCGACGGTGGACCTGCTGCGCCAGGGCCCGCGTCGGGCCGGTGAACTGGCTCTGGCCGCCGGCCTGTCGGCTCCGGCCATGAGCCGCCACCTGCGCACCCTGCGCCAGGCTGGGCTGGTCGAGGAAACCCATCCGCCGTTCGACGCCCGGGTGCGGGTCTATGCGCTGCGATCCGCCCCGATGGCCGAGCTGAAGGCCTGGGCCGAGGCGACCGAGGCGCTGTGGAGCGATCAGCTCCTGGCCCTCAAGGCCCATGTGGAGGCGGGGACTTGAGTTCGAAGGTCCTGGTCGCCCTGCGCATCAAGGCCGCGCCGTTGCGGGTGTTCGAGGTCTTCACCGCCGACATCGGCGCCTGGTGGCGGCCCAACGACCTGTTCTCGTTCACCCCGCGCTCGCCCGGCGTGCTGGCGTTCGAAGGGGCGGGGGAGGCCAGGGGGGAAGGTGTTCGTCTCGTGGAACGCCTGCCCAGCGGCAAGGTCTTCGAGATCGGCCCCGTCCGCGTCTGGACGCCCGGCGAGCGGCTGGTGTTCGGCTGGCGCCAGGCGACCTTCGCGCCCGGCATGGACACCGAGGTCGAGGTGCGGTTCGAGGCCGTGGGAGACGAAACCCGCGTCACCGTCGAGCATCGCGGCTGGGATACGGTGCCGATCGAGCACGTGGCGCGGCATCACTTCCCGGACGGCGTGTTCCTGCACCGGCATGGGGCGTGGTGGCGGGACCTGCTGGAAAGTCTCAGGCAGTCGATGATTTCACCGTCCCCTTGAATCGTCATCCCCGAACAAGTCGGGGGATGACGACCGAGGTGGAAAGCGTCGAAGAACAGAGTTAGGGGAGGCGTCATGACCAAGGCCATCAGCAAAACCCACCGCCAGGCGGCGCTGGGCTTCATCTTCGTCACCGCCACCCTGGACGTGCTGTCGCTGGGCGTGATGATTCCGGTGCTGCCCGAGTTGATGAAGCGGTTCAACGGCGGCGACACGGCCGAAACCGCGCTGTGGACGGTGCTGTTCGCCACCACCTGGGGGGTGATGCAGTTCTTCTGCTCGCCGATCCTGGGCCTGATGTCCGACCGGTTCGGCCGCCGACCGGTGATCCTGACCTCGATCTTCGGCCTGGGGATCGACTTCCTCTTCATGGCCTTCGCGCCGAACCTCTGGTGGCTGTTCGTCGGCCGGGTGTTCAACGGCATGACCGCCGCCAGCTTCTCGACGGCCGGGGCCTATGTGGCCGACGTCACCGCGCCGCAGGACCGCGCCAAGGGCTTTGGCCTGATGGGCGCGGCGTTCGGGGTGGGCTTCACCTTCGGCCCGGCCCTGGGCGGCTGGCTCTGGCATTTCGACCATCGCCTGCCGTTCCTGGTCTGCGCGGCCCTGGCCCTGTGCAACTGGCTGTACGGCTTCTTCGTGCTGCCGGAATCCCTGCCGCCGGAGAAGCGGGTCAAGCGCTTCGACTGGAGGAAGGCCAATCCGCTGGGGTCGCTGAACCTGCTGAAGAGCAAGCCCGACCTGCTGGGCCTGGCCGGGGTGGGTTTCCTGTTCCAGCTGTCCCACAACGTGCTGCCCAGCGTCTTCGTGCTGTACATGGGCTTTCGCTATCACTGGTCGACCGCGGTGATCGGCCTGACCCTGATGGGCAGCGGGATCGCCGGGATTCTGCTGCAGAGCTTCGTGGTCGGCCCGATCGTCAGGCGGGTGGGCGAGCGCGGGGCGCTGCTGATCGGCCTGTTCTCGTGCGCCGTCGGGTTCCTGATCTACGCCCTGGCGCCGACGGGCTGGCTGTACCTGTGCGGCCTGCCGATCTTCGCCTTCTCGGGCCTGATCCAGCCGGGTCTGCAGGGCCTGATGACCCGCCGGGTCGAGCCCTGGGAGCAGGGCCAGCTGCAGGGCGCCAATTCGGCGATGATGGGCATCACCGCCATCGTCGGGCCCTCGCTGTACCTGCTGCCGTTCGCCTGGGCGATCCGTCACGACGCGACCCTGCACCTGCCGGGTCTGCCGATCCTGATCGCCTCGGCAATGGTGCTGGCCGCCGCCGTCCTGACCCTGCGCGTCGCCCGGCCGCTGGCGGCGGAACCCCAGGCGGCCTGAGGGTTTCCGTCTTCAGACCCAGGGCCAAGGTCTCGAACCTTGGCCGCCATCAATGCGCCCGAAAGCTCGGCTGATGTCACGGGCTGCTTCCACGGAGTCGCGAACCCCCATGCGATCCTATCGCGTCCTGCTTCCCGCCCTGGCCGTGCTGGCCGCCTGTTCGCCGCAAGGGCCGTCGAAGGCTCAATCGATCCCGGACCTGGCCCAGCCGACTCGCCGCGTCCCCAGCGACCCGGGCTCGATGAAGGCCTCGTTCTCGCCGGTGGTGAAGAAGACCGCTCCGGCCATCGTCAACGTCGCCAGCAGGCGCGTGGTGCGCCAGCAGGCGCGCGATCCGTTCTGGGACTTCTTCATGGGCGGCGGCGGCGGCGCGCCGCGCGATCAGGTGCAGGGCTCGCTGGGGTCTGGCGCGATCGTTCGTGCCGACGGGGTGATCATCACCAACCACCACAATATCGAGAACATGAGCGACATCACCGTCCAGCTGGCCGACCGCCGGGAGTTCCCGGCCACGGTGCTGCTGGACGATCCGCGCTCCGACCTGGCGGTGCTGAAGATCGACACCAAGGGCGAGCGCCTGCCGGTGATCGCCATCGACGACCAGGAACAGCTGGAGGTCGGCGACCTGGTGCTGGCCCTGGGCAACCCGTTCGGGGTCGGCCAGACCGTGACCAACGGCATCGTCTCGGCCCTGGCCCGCACCGACGTCGGAGCGGCCGAGTTCGGCAGCTACATCCAGACCGACGCGGCGATCAATCCGGGCAATTCCGGCGGTCCGCTGGTCGACATGGACGGCGACCTGATCGGGGTGAACACCTTCATCATCTCGCGCTCGGGCTCGTCCAGCGGCGTCGGCTTCGCCATTCCGGCCGCCGTGGTGCGGCAGGTCGTCGGCACGGCCCTGGGCGGCGGCCACAGCGTGGTGCGGCCCTGGCTGGGCGTGAAGGGCCAGCCCGTGACCGCCGAGATCGCCCGCGGCCTGGGCCTGGCCACGCCGCGCGGCGTGGTGATCTCTGACGTCTACCCGGGCGGCTCGGCGCAGCGGGCCGGCATCCGCGAGGGCGACGTGATCCTGACCATCGACGGCCAGGCGGTGAACGACGAGGGCGGCGGCGCCTTCGCCATCGGCACCCACAAGGTCGGCGACCGGGTCACGGTGCTGATCAACCGCGGCGGCAAGGAACAGACCCTGACGCTGAAGGCCGAGGCCGCGCCGGAAAGCCCGGCCCGCGACGAGCGGGTGCTGAAGGGGCGCAACCCTTTCGACGGAGCCACCGTCGTCAACCTGTCGCCCGCCGTGGCCCAGGATCTGGGCGTCGACGCCTTCGCCGGTCGCGGCGTGCTGGTCACCAAGATCGGCCAGGGCTTCGCGCTGAACGCCGGCCTGCGTCCGGGCGACTTCGTCCGCGAGGTCAACGGCAAGGCCATCAACACCACCGCCGAGCTGGCGGCAGTCGCCAACGCCGGCGGTTCGACCTGGACGGTGACGATCGAGCGCAACGGCCAACGGATCACGGCGCGGCTGCGGGCGTAGCGGAGCCCGCCTCGGTGCTCGCGACGCTTGTTCGAAAGGCGCGCGAGCGGTACCGTGGCCTGGCTGGCCAACCGACGATACGAAGGTCGAGGAAACGCGCCATGACCCATGTTGGAAGTTGCTTTTGCGGCACGGTCCAGTTGGAGGTCACCGGCGAGCCGGAGGCCATGGGCTATTGCCATTGCCAGTCGTGCCGTTCGTGGTCGGGCGGGCCGGTCAACGCCTTCAGCCTGTGGAAACCCGAGGCCGTGCGGATCATTTCGGGGTCCGACGAGGTGGCGACCTATCAGAAGACCGCGTTCAGCCAGCGGCAGTACTGCGCCAAGTGCGGCGGGCATCTGATGACCAACCATCCGACCCTGGGGCTGGTGGACGTGTTCGCCGCCACGCTCCCGACCCTGGCCTTCGCGCCGGGCGTACACGTGAACTACGCCCAGACCGTCCTGCCGATGCACGACGGCCTGCCCAAGCTGAAGGACTTCCCGGCCGAATTCGGCGGTTCCGGCGAGAGCATGGCGGAGTAGGCTTGCCTACGCCTTGATCTTCGAAGCGATCGACCAGCTGTGACCGAACGGATCGACTAGTTGGCCGTAGCGGTCGCCCCAGAACTGGTCGGCCAGCGGGAAGCGGACGGTCGCGCCGGCCTCGATCGCTCGGTTCCACCAAGTGTCGGCGTCGTCGACCTGCAGGTGCAGGGTGACCGAGGCGGGCGGGACGAAAGCCGCGCCGCCGGCCATCTCGGCGAAATGGTCCGACAGCATCACCCAGTCGCCATTGATGATCAGCCGTGAATGCAGGATCCGCTCGCCGTCATCGGCAGTGTTGCGGAACGTTTCCTCCGCCAGGAAAGCTCGTTTGTAGAACTCCACGGCCGCCTTGCCGCCGACCACGGACAGATAGGGGGTGACGCCGGATTGCGGAGCCCGGGTCGGGTCGCCGTCGTTGGTCATGGTGGTTCCTCCCACGATTAAGTAAACCTACCCCATGTCCGATCTTTTCCAAGCCGCCGGCCTGACGCCCCATGCGCCCAGCCCGCTGGCAGACCGCCTGCGACCCCAGACCCTCGACGAAGTGGTGGGCCAGGAACACCTGCTGGGCCCCGACGGCCCCATCGGCCGGATGGCCGCGGCTCGTCGCCTGGCCTCGATGATCCTGTGGGGGCCGCCCGGCACCGGCAAGACCACTATCGCCCGCCTGCTGGCCAAGGCCGGCGGCTACGAGTTCATGCAGATCTCGGCGGTGTTCTCCGGCGTCGCAGACCTGAAGAAGGCCTTCGAGCAGGCCCGCATGCGCCGCCAGGCCGGCCAGTCCACCCTGCTGTTCGTCGACGAGATCCACCGCTTCAACCGCGCCCAGCAGGACGGTTTCCTGCCGTTCGTCGAGGAGGGCATCGTCACCCTGGTCGGGGCGACGACCGAGAACCCGTCGTTCGAGCTGAACGGCGCTCTGCTGTCGCGCTGCCAGGTCTTCGTGCTCAAGCGCCTGGACGAGGAGGCGCTGGAGGCCCTGCTGGTCAAGGCCGAGGCCGCCGAGGGGCGGAAGCTGCCGCTCGATCCCGACGCTCGCGCGACCCTGGTGGCCATGGCCGACGGTGACGGCCGCTATCTGCTGACCCTGACCGAGACCCTGCTGGCCGTCGGCACGGACACGCCGCTCAACCCCACCCAGCTCGCCCAGTTCCTACAGAAGCGCCGCCCGGCCTACGACAAGAACCGCGAGGAGCACTACAATCTCGTCTCGGCCCTGCATAAGTCGGTGCGCGGCAGCGATCCGGACGCGGCGCTCTACTGGCTGGCGCGGATGCTGGAGGGCGGCGAGGACCCGCTGTTCATCGCCCGCCGCCTGGTGCGGATGGCGTCGGAGGACATCGGCGCGGCCGACCCGCTGAGCCTGCTGCTGACCACCGCCGCCAAGGACGCCTACGACTTCCTCGGGTCGCCCGAGGGCGAACTGGCCCTGGCCCAGGCCGTGGTCCACATGGCCAGCGCGCCCAAGTCCAACGCCGTCTACATGGCCTACAAGGCCGCCCGCCGCGCCGCCAAGGAGACCGGCAGCCTGCCGCCGCCGGCCCACATCCTCAACGCCCCGACCAAGTTGATGAAGACGCTGGGCTATGGCGACGGCTACGCCTACGACCACGACGTCGAGGGCGGGGTCTCGGGCCAGAACTATTTCCCCGATGGCATGGCGCGTCCCAGCCTGTATGAGCCCAAGCCGGTCGGGGCCGAGGCCAAGGTCAAGGAACGGCTGGACGCCTGGAACCGCCTGCGGAGAGACGGCAAGTGAAGCTTACACCCGCGGTCCGCGTGACCGCCGCGCTCTGCCTGATCCTGCTGGCGGTGGGCGGGCTGCTGCTGTGGCTGGCCGCCGTCACGCCCTGGCACAGCGACTCCAAGGCCTATTTCGCCGAGTTGCACGCCTTGCGCGGCCTGCTCTATTTCGGCGAACCGCAACTGGCCGACTTCAAGCAGGCCACGGCCCGGTTCGGCGTGCTGCAGGCCAAGTACGCCACCCACAAATGGCTGTACGCCGACCTGGCCTATAGCTGCCTCAGCCTGGCGGCCTTCGCGGCCGTCGTCGCGGGCCTCGTGGCGCGGTTCGGGACGCGGTTGCTGACGACCCAGCGCAACGCTCTGATCGTCCTGGGCATAACGTTCCTGGCCCTGTTGGCCACCCTGGCGGGCCTGGCGGCCGATCCGCTGCATCGGATGTATCGCGAGCAACTGCCGGAGTGGTCGGACGCCATCGCCATCCCGCTGGCCGGCGCGGTGGTGGCGATGATCCCCATCGCCCTGGTCACCCTGTTGCTGGTCGTTACGCCCCTGGTCGCCCGTCGCCGGGCGCGCGGACCGCTGCTGGTCCTCAGCCGGCCGCCGCACTGGCGGGCCTCGATGGCCAACCTCGTCCATGTCTTGCCGCTGGCCTTCGCGGTATTCCTGTTGACCAGCTTGGCCTCGCGCGGCGGCTGGGCCTTGGCGCCGGCCGGACTGCTGTTGCTGTGGCTGTTCCTCAACGCGCGCGCGCTGTGGATCGCCCCCAAGGAAGAGCCGGCATGAACCGTCCGCCCCGCCGTCCGCCGCTGGCTCCCAAACCCAAGGCCTCCGACACGCCCGTCGTCCTGACCGAGGCGGAGGTCGCGTTCACCCGATCGCTGGTGATCCACGAGGACGACAGCGTCTTCGTGCTCAACAAGCCGGCGGGCCTGTCCAGCCAGGGCGGTCGCATCCAGGCCCATACCCTGGACGACCTGCTGTGGGCCCTGGCCCGACGCGACCGGCCGCGGCCGCGGCTGATCCACCGCCTGGACCGCGACACCTCCGGCGTGATCCTTACCGCCCGCACCAAGCCGGCGGCGACCTTCCTGGGCAAGGCCCTGATGGGCAAGCGGTTCCGCAAGACCTATCTAGCCATCGTCACGCCGGGCGCGCCCGATCCGCGCGGCGGCCAGATCGACGCGCCCCTGCGCCGCGAGTCGATCGGTCGCGAGGCCTATATGCGGGTCTGCGAGGAGGGCCACCCGGACGCCGAGACCGCCCGCAGCCGCTACAAGACCCTGGCGGCGGGGGAGGGCGCGGCCCTGGTCGAGCTGAGCCCCGACACCGGCCGCATGCACCAGTTGCGGGTTCACATGGCCTCGATCGGCCGGCCGATCGCCGGCGACAGCCGCTACGGCGGGGCGCTGATGCTGGGCGGCGCGCCCGTGCCGCGCCTGATGCTGCACGCCGCCAGCCTGGTCTTCCCGCATCCCGAGGGCGGCGAGCGGCGGATCAGCGCGCCGATCCCGGACGACATGCGCGCGATTCTGGATAAGCTGGGCCTTGCCGTTCCAGACCGGCAGGGGCCGGAACGCCAGCGGCCGGACGCCCGTTAAGCCTGGCAGGAGATGTCGTCATGAAGCCGCTGATCGCCTTGGCCTTTTCCGCCGCTCTGCTGAGCGCCTGCGCCACCGCCGCCCCGACCCTCTATGGCGCGCAGACCGCGCCGCGCGCGGCGGGCTATTCCGAGTACCGGTTGGAGGCCGGTCGCTACCGCGTGACCTTCCAGGGCAATCCCGGCGCGCCGGTCAACCAGGTGTCGGACTACGCGCTGCTGCGCTCGGCCGAGCTGGCGCTGCGCGACGGCTATGACTGGTTCCGCGTCGCCGACCGGGTGACCCAGAGCACCGGCCAGGGCGGAGGCTCGACCCTGTCGATCGGCGGCGGTTCGGGCAGTTACGGCCGCAGGAGTTCTGTCGGGGTGGGGCTGGGCACCAGCTTCAACCTCGGTCCCGGTCCCGCCGTCAGCAGTTCGATGGAAGTGGTGTTCGGCAAGGGCGCCAAGCCGAGGGACCGCGACGTCTACGACGCCCGCGACATTGTCCGGACCGTGGGGCAAGGCCGGGCGGCGATCTAGCCGAGCCTCGAAGGACGCAGGGCGTGAGCTACCCGACCGCCTTCTTGGCGGCGGTCGCCGGGATCGGGTGCGAAGCCCGCAGCGCCGCGTGGGTCAGGCCAGCCGTCTCGGCGGCAGCGAAATAGCCCTCGGCGGGCAGGCCTTGCAGGGCGACCATCGGGGCTAGGCCCTTGGCGTCGCGGCCGAACGCCATGATCTCGGCGGCGATCTTCTCGGCCGGGCCGGACAGGTCGCTGGCGTCGAGGGTCAGGCCGGCCAGGCGGGCGTCGCGGAGCACGCGCAGCGCTTCCTTTTCGGGCGGCACGCGGGCGATGACGCCGCGCGTCAGGGCCTTGAGCAGGCCGACCACTTCCAGCAGACGCCCGGCGGGCGTGCCGCGCGTGACGTCGACCAGTTCCATCATCACCCCGCCGCGCAGCAGGGCCAGGGACAGGCCGCTGGTGCCGGTCAGCATGTCGCGGCCGCGCTGGGTGCCCAGGGTGCGGAACGAGGCCGGCACGATCAGGTCGGGACGGTCGTGGCCCTGCGAGGCGCGGGCGAAGACGGCGGCGAACTTCAGGGCCGCCTCGTCGATGAAGGCGGCGTCGCGGTCGGGCAGGCGCGAGACGGCGCGAGCGCTGATCTGCTTGCCCGAACCCAGGTGGGTGACGACCGGCTCGATGCGCACGGCTGTGGCCACGTTGCGGCGCAGGCTGATCATGTGCTCGAGGGTGAAGTCGACGCGCAGGGCCGCGCCGCCGCCCGTGGTGAAGGCCACCGGGGTGCGGCGGGTCTCTTCCAGCGGGTCGATGTCGAAGCGGATGGGCGAACGCGTCGAGTCGCGGCGGGCCCGGGCGGCCAGGACCACGGCGGCGTCGATCGGCCGGCAGACCACGCCGTTCGCCTCGACGCCGATCACGGCGCGCACGCCCAGATCCGACGGCTCGGCCGCGCCCAGCAGGTGGGTCAGCACGTCCTCGAGGATGCGCACGCTGGTGGCCTGAGCCGCCAGGCCCTGGTCGTTGTTCATGGCGATCAGGAAGTCGTCTTCGCCGATCCGGGCGCGCAGGTCGGCGCGGTCCAGGTGTTCGGCCAGCTTGCGCTCGACATAGGTCCAGACGTCGACGCGCTTCTTGTCCCACCAGTCGCCGGCCCAGCGGCGGATGGCCTTGGTGCTGATGATGTTGACCGAACCACGGGCGATCAAATCCGACCCCGCCAGCCTTTGCAGCACGGGGGCGCTGAGCGTCAGGCGCTCGTGGCGATCGTCGTTTTGGCTCGAATCGAAGGGCATGTTCGCCTTGGGGCGTGAGGAGGCTCCAGCATGCCCTTCATACGCTTAACAGTCGGTGCAAGAATACAGTTTCCAAACGCGGTTACCGCAAGTCGCTCAAGGGTTAAGCACGCTTCTACAGTATAGCTTAGTCTGCGATTTACTTGGGCGCGGGGAGAGTTCGGGCGGACTGCAGAGCACGGAAATCAGTCAATCCGACGGCCCCAGCGCCGGGCGGCGGGCCTGGACCGTTAAGGGTGTTGTCGGCGATCCCGCTGAAGGCGCCGGCGGGCCTTGCCGACGCGACTAGGGCGCCGCCGGTCCGACCGACTTGGCGTTCGGGCCCGCTCGGCGCATAAGGGGCCCAATGACCAAACTTTTCCTCGTAGCCGCCGGTGGCGCCATCGGCGCCGTCGCCCGATATCTGGTGGGCGTGCAGACCTTCCGGCTGTTCGGGTTCAACTGGCCCTACGGCACCTTCACCGTCAATCTGACGGGCGGGCTGCTCATGGGGGCGTTGGTTTCCTGGCTCGCCCACCGCGGCGGCGCCAATCAGGAGCAATGGCGCGTCCTGCTTGGGGTCGGCGTGTTGGGCGGTTTCACCACCTTTTCGGCCTTTTCGCTGGAGACCGCGCTGATGATCGAGAAGCGCGCCTACGCCCAGGCCTTTACCTATACGACCGCCAGCGTGATCCTGTCCGTGGCGGCTGTTTTCGCGGGCCTCTTGATCGCCCGCAGGATTTTCGCGGCATGAGAGAAGTACGCACCCTTTATGTGGACAACGGCGAGGACGGCGTCCGACTGGACCGCTGGTTCAAGCGCCGCTGGCCGCATCTGAACCACATCCAGCTCAACAAGCTGTTCCGCTCCGGCCAGGTGCGAGTCGACGGTTCGCGGGCCAAGGCCGACACCAAGCTGGCGGCTGGCGCGCAGATCCGTGTGCCGCCGCTGCCCGACGCCCCCGATCCGAACGAGAAGCTGGCGCTGTCCAAGCGCGACATCGCCTTCGCCAAGTCGCTGGTGCTGTACGAGGACGAGGAAGTCCTGGCGCTGAACAAGCCCGCCGGCCTGGCCGTGCAGGGCGGCACCAAGACCACCCACCACATCGACAAGCTGCTCAGCGCCTGGGGCGAGGGCGTCAACCGGCCCAAGCTGGTCCACCGCCTGGACCGCGACACCTCCGGCGTGCTGCTGCTGGGCAAGACCCCCGGCGCGGCCGCCAAGCTGTCGGGCGCCTTCGCCCGGCGTCGCGCCCAGAAGACCTACTGGGCCATCGTCGCCGGCAACCCGCACCCGACCGAGGGCGTCATCGAGCTGCACCTGGCCAAGCGCGGCGTGGGCGACCGCGAACTGGTCGTGCCGGCCGAGCCCAAGGATCCGGACGCCCAGCCGGCCGAGACCGAATTCGTCTCGATCAGCCGGGCCGGCCCCCGGGTCACCTGGATGGCCCTGCGCCCGCACACCGGCCGCACCCACCAGCTGCGCGCCCACATGAAGGCCATCGGCCACCCGATCCTCGGCGACCCCAAATATAGCGACGAGAAGGCGTTGCAACTGTCGGAGGGCCTGAAGCTGCAACTTCACGCCCGCTCGATCCTGTTGCCCCACCCGACGGTCGGTACCCTGGCCATCGAAGCGCCGCTGAGCCCCGAGATGAAGGCCGGCTTCGCCAAGTTCGGCTTCTCGGAAGACGAGGCCGAGTACGACCCCTTCGCGCGGCGGCAGGTGAAGCGGCGGTAGGTAGGACGCCCTGGACGACGCCGCCAGCCTGCCGCCGGCCCAGCGCGAGCGGCTCGACGTCGCCCGTCGCATACCCTCCCCGCAAGGGGGAGGGACGGGGCGCTGGGCTAAACCAACCCCGTAACCATCTTCGCCCCTGCGCTGTCGGGAAACACCGTCCCTTCCAGCGCCGCGCGCTCGACGCCCATGTGCTCGTTCAGCACGCCCTTGAACAGGCCACGCAGGTCCAGGCTGGGCGTCACGTCGCGGTTCTCGAACAGCGCCGTCTGTTTCAGGGTCGGCCAGTCGCCGATGATCCCGCCGCGCTTCAGGCCGCCGCCCAGCACCAGGGCGGTCGAGCCCGTGCCGTGGTCGGTGCCGCCGGTGCCGTTGACGCGGGCGGTGCGGCCAAACTCGGTGGTGACCACCACCACGGTGTTGCTCCATTCCGCGCCCAGCCCGGTGTTCAGCCCGTCGAGGACGGCGTCCAGGTAGGACAACCGGCTGTTCAACTGCCCGACCTGGCCGGCATGGGTGTCCCAACCGTCCAATGAGATCGCGGCGATGCGCGGCCCGCCCGGCTGGACCATGAAGCCGGCCAGGGTCGCGCCCAGGGACCGCGCGGCCTCGCGGCCTTGCTTCGGGTTGGGGGCGGCCGGGACCATGGTTTGCGCGCCCATCATGTTTGGCGGCATGGACGCCTTGTCGGCCGAGGCCGGAATGACCTTGGGAGCCGGAGGCGGCATCGCGGCCTGGGCCATGGCCTCGGTCTCCAGGCCACGCGCGAAGGCTGGGCCCATCAGCGGGTCGGCCTTGTAGATGTCCTGCAGCAGGGTCGGCAGGCGTGCGGTCTCGTCGACGCCCGGGCCCGGCGACCAACTGGCGGCCTGGACCTTGCCGCGCAGGATCAACGGGGCGGTGGCGCCGACCGACAGGCCCTCGACCTTGCGAGGGCCCATCACTTCCAGCGTGCGGTTCAACCAGCCGGAACCGACGCCGTAGACCTGGGCGGCGCCGGTCTCCAGCACGTCCTGGGCCTCGAAGTGCGAGCGGGCCCGGTCGGGGCTGGCGATGGCCGGGGCGATGCGGGCCTGGCCCTTCAGCGCCAGGGCGTGGACCGAGGTCAGGGCGGGGTGCAGGGCGAAGGTGGAATCCAGCTTCAGCGCCTGGTCGGCGGGCACGGCCACGTCGCCGCGTAAGCCTGCGTAGTCGGGATCGCCGACCGGCGGGCTGACGGTCAGGCCGTCCATGCCGCCTCGGCAGATCACCACCACCATCTTGCGCGTCGACAGGGGGCCGTCGGCGGTGGCGAAGGCCGATCCGCCCAGGAAACTGACCGAAAGGCCGATGCCGGCCAGCAGGGACCGCCTGGAGAGATGGGGGGAAGGGAGCGCGTTCATCGGCGTTGGAACTCCGGACTCATCAGCAACAGGGCCATGGCCTCGCGGCGGGTCTCGGCCCGGGCCACGGCCTTGGCGACGGGCGGGGTGAGGCGGGCGCCCAGGGTCGATTGGGCGAATTCGACGGGGTCGAGGCGGTCGGCGGCCTGGGCCGCGAAGGCCTCGCTGAACCGTAGGCGCTTGATCAGGGCGTCGGGCGCGCACCAGACCTGGGCCTCCTCCGGCCAGCCCTTGGGCGAGGGGGCCGAGAACGGCTTCTGGCCCAGGCCGGTCAGCACCGGCGCCAACTTGCCGATCGCCTGGGGCTGGCCGCCCACCGACCGCCAGGTCGAGATCGCGAACTCGTAGGGCATCTTGAACTTGGCGGGGGCGGGGTCCCAGGACTCCGGCGCGTTGACCAGCGCGCGGGCCAGGTCGTCGAGCCGCCCGCCGCTGTCGTTGAAGCTCTTCTCCAGCCGGGCCACCAGGGCCGGCGGGGGATCGTCGCCCACGAAATGGACGGCCAGCTTGGTCGCGACGTGACGGGCGGTCTGGGGGCTGGCGGCCAGGTCGCGCATCACCGCCAGGGCCTGGGCCTGGCCATCCTGGCCATAGCGCCGACCCATCACCGTCCGGGCGCCGGGCTCATGGGCGTTGTCGCGGAACAGGAACTGGAAGGCGCGTTCCTCCTGCGGCCGGCCGATGCTGAAACCGGTCATGGCCCGGGCGAATTCGGTGACGTCGGCCTGGCTGTAGCCGGCCTCGACGCCGACCGTGTGCAACTCCATGATCTCCCGGGCCAGGTTCTCGTTGAGGCCGCCGCCCTTCGCCCGCCGCTGCATGTAGGCGCCCGCCTTGCTGTCGGGACCGATCGACTGGGCCTGGTCCAGATAGAGCAGCATGGCCGGGTGGGTGGACGAGGCGACCAGCAGGTCCTCGAAGCGGCCGAACACGTGCGGGCGGATGGCCTCCTGCTCGAACGGCCCGATCACCGTGCCGGTGATCTGCTTGGTGGCCGAGACGGTGAAGTGGTTGGCCCAGAACAGCGCCCAGCGCTCGCGGAACGCCGCATCGGTGGTCGAGGCCAGCTGAGCGCGGGCCAGGAAGTCGCCGCCCGTGTCGTCGCGCAGCATCTTCTTGGCGTCCTTGAGCGGATCGGGCTTGGGATTGCCCCCCACCTCGCCTTGAGCGGCCTTCGCGTCGCGCTTCTGCATCTGGTAGTCGCGGAAGTCGGACAGCCGTTGAGCCGAGCCCTCGGCGCCGGCCTGCGGCTGGTCGGCGCCCTGGGGACGGATCTGGGCGGTCAGGAAGCCGCGCGGGTCGCTTCGCGCCGCCGCGATCTCGCCGGGGCGTGCGCCCAGGCCGAAGCGGGTGGCGGCGATGGCGGCCATCATGTCGGTCGGAGGCAGGCTCAAGCCGTCTCTCCCTTGCGTCGTGGGCGTTGTTTGCCCATTCAACGCGCTGGACGCGTTTCTTTGATGTCCGGATTGAAAAGAAGATCACGCCTTGGCCGACAAGCCCGACCTGCTGCATCGCCCCCGCCGGTTCTACAAGGCCGCGACCATCGCGCCCCACGAGGGCGGTTTCGCCGTGCTGCTGGACGGCCGCACGCCCAAGTCGCCGGCCAAGGCGCCGCTGGTCCTGCCCACCCAGGCCCTGGCCCAATTGGTCGCCGACGAGTGGGAGGCCCAGGTCGAGGTCATCGACTCCACGGTGATGCCCGCCACCCGCCTGGCCTTCACCGCCATCGACCGCATCCGAGAGACCCGCGCCGAAGTCGCCGCCGAGGTTGCGGCCTATGCCGGCTCCGACTTGCTCTGTTACTGGGCCGATCACCCGACGCCGCTGGTCGAGCGCCAGAAACGCGACTGGGGCGGCATGCTGGACTGGGCCCGGGCCGAGCTGGGCCTGAACCTGCAGCCGGTCAGCGGCGTCATCCACACGGCCCAGCCGCCGGCCGCCCTGGCGTCCGTCGAGGCGCTGGCCCTGACCATGGATGACTTCACCCTGGCCGGGGTGGCCTATGGTGCGGGCCTGCTGGGCTCGACCGTGCTGTCCCTGGCGCTGCGGGCCGGGGCGGTGACCGGCCAGCGGGCCCTGGACCTGTCGCGGCTGGAGGAGACCTTCCAGGCCGAAACCTGGGGTCAGGACGCCGAGGCCGTCGCCCGCGCCCAGGCCCTAGCCGTGGAAGCCGAGGTGCTGGAGCAATGGTTCGCGGCGCTGCGGCGGTGAGAACCATCGCCGTCCACGTCCCGGCGAGCGCGGCCTAGGGCGTTGCTGCACTGCCGCAACGGATGCCTTGCCACGGAGGGCTCGCGCCATTAGGCGTCGGTCCATAAGGTAGGGAATTCTACCCAGTAAGAGAGCAGGGGAGCGTCCGCGTGCAGCACATTCTCGAGGAACTGGATCGTCGTCGCGAGCAGGCCCGGGCCGGCGGTGGCGAGAAGCGCGTGGCCGCCCAGCACGCCAAGGGCAAGCTGACCGCCCGCGAGCGCATCGACCTGCTGCTGGACGAGGGCTCGTTCGAGGAGTTCGACATGTTCGTCGAGCACCGTGGTGTCGAGTTCGGCATGGCCGAGCAGAAGGTGCCCGGCGACGGCGTCGTCACCGGCTGGGGCACGATCAACGGCAAGGTCGTCTACGTCTTCTCCAAGGATTTCACGGTGTTCGGCGGCAGCCTGTCGGGCGCCCACGCGGCCAAGATCGTCAAGGTCCAGCGCCAGGCGATGAAGATCGGCGCGCCGATCATCGGCCTGTTCGACGCCGGCGGCGCGCGCATCCAGGAGGGCGTCGACAGCCTGGCCGGATACGCCGACATCTTCCTCGAGAACGTCATGGCCTCGGGCGTGGTGCCGCAGATCAGCGTGATCATGGGCCCCTGCGCCGGCGGCGACGTCTATTCGCCGGCCATGACGGACTTCATCTTCATGGTGAAGGACACGAGCTACATGTTCGTGACCGGCCCGGACGTGGTCAAGACCGTCACCAACGAGGTGGTCACCGCCGAGGAACTGGGCGGGGCCCGGGTGCACGCCAGCAAATCGGGCGTGGCCGAGGGGGCGTTCGAGAACGACCTGGAAGCCTTGACCCAGGTGCGCCGGCTGATCGACTTCCTGCCGTCGTCCAACCGCGAGACCACGCCCGAGCGCGAAAGCTTCGACGAGCCCTATCGCGAGGAGCCCAGCCTCGACAGCCTGATCCCCAGCGATCCGGGCAAGCCCTACGACATGAAGGAACTGATCCTGAAGATGGTCGACGAGGCCGACTTCTTCGAGATCAGCAGCGAGTGGGCCAAGAACATCGTCTGCGGCTTCGCCCGCATGGACGGCGAGAGCGTCGGCATCGTCGCCAACCAGCCTCAGGTGCTGGCCGGGGTGCTGGACATCGATAGCAGCCGCAAGGCCGCCCGCTTCGTGCGGTTCTGCGACGCCTTCAACATCCCGATCATCACCCTGGTGGATGTGCCCGGCTTCATGCCCGGCACCAAGCAGGAGTACGGCGGCCTGATCAAGCATGGCGCCAAGCTGCTGTTCGCCTATGCCGAAGCCACCGTGCCGAAGATCACCCTGATCACCCGCAAGGCCTATGGCGGGGCCTATGACGTGATGAGCTCCAAGCACCTGCGCGGCGACTTCAACTATGCCTGGCCCACCGCCGAGATCGCGGTGATGGGGGCCAAGGGCGCGGTCGAGATCATCTTCCGCCAGGAGGCCAAGGACCCGGTCGCCCTGGCCGCCCGCGAGGCCGAGTACAAGGAGCGCTTCGCCAACCCGTTCGTGGCCGCCTCGCGCGGCTATATCGACGACGTGATCATGCCGCACGGCACCCGCCGCCGCATCGTCCGGGCGCTCAAGAGCCTGCGGGGCAAGGAACTGACCAACCCCTGGAAGAAGCACGACAATATTCCGCTCTAGAGGCGGAACATCCTGACTAAAGCACGCCGTTGTCGTGCAGGTAGCGGAGTACGTAGTCTAAGGTCACCCCCTCCCGCTGCTGGATGGCGAGGGGGTGATCCGTTGGCTCCAGGACGATAGTCGGTCGTTGCCGGTTATCCTGCGGAACCACGTGGCAGGCCAACCCCTGTGTGTCGGGGTAGCCCGCCAACCGATTGGAAAACCAGCCGAACATTTCACCGAGCTTCGATTGGTCCTGATCGTCGAACGTCTCCACGTAGCGCCAGAAATTCTCCGCGCTTAACGTGCTCCAGACCCCGAACTCGAATACTTCGCTGTCGGAATCGACGATCGGGATTTTCAGCACGCAGCGAACGAAGAAGTGCTCTTCGCGAAACGCGCAGAAATCATCGCTCAAACGGAAGTCCCGCGCGCGCTCCTCTTCCGTCGCTTCCAACCATAGGCCGGGAGCGCGACAAGTAGAGGCCGGCAGTCCCTCATGAGTGACGCCGCATTGGCTGCAAATATAAGACAATCTACTTCACCACATCCATCGTCACGCTCAGCGTCCCATCCGGATTGCCCGGCGACTTGGGCGCGCCGCCGAAGGCGCCGGCATAGGCCGGGGCCAGCAGGGCCTGGAAGGTCGAGGCCGGGACGGTGACCTCGTAGTCGCCCTCGGCATAGGGGCCGACCACGTAGGGGTCGATGATCGCGGTCAGGCCGCCGATCTTGCCCGGCGTGGTCGAGGGGGTCAGCACCAGCACGGTTTCGGACCATTTGGGACAGGCGAACATGTCGTTCAGCGGCACGGCACCCTCGCGGTGCGACTTGGCGGCGCCGACCGCGTCGCAGATCGCCTTGTCCAGCACCTTCATGTCGGCGTCGGGACGGAACAGGGCCTTGGTCTGGATCTCGCTGTTGCTGGCGGTGTTCCAGAGCAGGGTCGAGCCGCCATGGTTGGGATGGGCGCCGCCGGTGTCCTCGAACCACAGGGCGCGTAAGGCCACCAGCGGCGCGGCGTCGGCGCTCAGGAACCATTGGCTTTGCCGGCCATAGGCCCGCCAGGGGTAGGATCCGTCCGACGCCTTGCGGTCGGCCTGGGCCTTGGCCGCGAAGGCTTTCAGGCCCGCGACCTCACGGTCGTAGAGCAGGGCGTGCAGGGCGGGGAAGCGGGCGATCTCGGCCGGCAGGCGCAGGGCGACCTTGGCGGCGTCGTCGGACTGGTCGAAGGCCAGGGGGCGGGCGGCGGGAGCCGGGGCGGCGGGCGCCGTCGGAGCGGCCGGGGCTTGCGGCGCCTCGGCCGGCTTGCGGTCGCAGGCGCCGAGCGCGGCGACCAGGGCGAGGGCGGCGAGGGCAGGGGTCTTCATCAGGCTTCTCCAGGCAGCGCGTCACCCCGAAAGCACAACCTGCCTTGCCGCGTCGGGATCGTCCATGGGGTGTGAAGCGTCGCCATTCGCGTCGAACGCGGCTACAGGGGCGTTGGGCTGACAGGGGAGCGGATGATGAAGCGCTGGGGACTTTGGCTGCTGCTGGGCGCGAGCGCGGCGGTGTTGGGGGCCTGTTCGACCACCACGGCGCCGATGGGCTTGACCGCCGGCCGGGCCGAGGACGCGGCCTCGTCGCCGCCCGCCAACATGGTCTGGAACTATCGTGAGGGCCTCGGCGGCAAGGTGCATCTGAGCTACGGCGTGCCCGACAGCGACATCGTCGGGATCATGTTCGACTGCCGCCGTCAGGCGCCGGCCGTCGGCTTCGTCACCGACCTGGAGAAGGGCAAGCCCGGCCCCGGCGCGGTGCGGTTCCGGTCCGCCAAGGCCGAAGGGCGCTACGTGGCGCGCCTGCAGCGCTCGGAACTGACCGGCGGGTGGGACGCGATGGGCGAGATTCCGCTGGCCGATCCGGTGCTGGCCAGTTTCGAGAAGACCGGCGCGATCGCCCAGGTCGAGGACCATGTCTACCCCCAGAACGCCCGCTCGCCGGACGAGCGGGCCAACATCAAGCGGTTCTTCGGGTTCTGCCGGGGGTGATGGTCCTCCCCCACCGTCGGCTTCGCCGACATCTCCCCCAAGGGGGAGGACTGGACCTTTAAGTTGACGCCCGCCGAGGGCGCCTTCAAATGAGCGGGCCCGCGTCGGGGCGAGAAGAACACGGTCGCAACTCGCGAGATGGACGACCACGCCGCTTTTCCGCAGAGATTTGAAGCCTTGCGCGTCGGCGTCGACCGTCGGCTGGCCGAACTCGCGCCGCCCGTCGGCTCGGCGCCGGACCGCCTGGTCGAGGCGGTGCGCTACGCTCTGCTGGCGCCGGGGAAACGTTTTCGTCCGATGGTCACCCTGCTGGCCGCCGCCGAGTTCGGCGCGCCGGAGGGCGCGGCCCTGGATGCGGCCTGCGCCTTCGAGATGATCCACGCCGCCTCGCTGATCCTCGACGACCTGCCGTCGATGGACAACGCCGGCCTGCGCCGGGGCCTGCCGACCATCCACCGGGCCTTCGACGAGGCCACGGCGATCCTGGCCGGCGTCGGCCTGCTGAACCAGGCCTATGCGGTGATCGCCGCCGACGCTGGCCTGCCGGGCCCCCTGCGCGCCGACCTGACCGCCCGCGCCGCCCAGGCGGTGGGGTTCTCCGGCCTGATCGCCGGCCAGGCCCGCGACCTGTTCGATCGTGAGAAGCTGCGCGACCAGGCCACGCTGGACCGGCTGAACCACGAGAAGACCGGCGTGCTGATCATCGCCGCCGCCCAGGGCGGAGCGGCGATCGCCGGGGCGTCCGTGACGGCGGTCGAGGCCGTCGGCCTGTTCGCCCGCCACGTCGGCCTGGCCTTCCAGATTCGCGACGACCTGATCGACGCCCAAGGTTCGGCCGAGGCGGCCGGCAAGGATGTCGGCAAGGACGCGGCCATGACCACGGTGGTCTCGACCCTGGGCCTGGCCGGCGCTCGCCAGGCCATGGAAGGCCACCTGGCCAGCGCCGCGAACGCCCTGGCCGGCGTCGGTTGCGGCGACCTGCTGGGCGCCTATGTCGGCGGCCTGTTCGCGGGGCGCAAGGCGGCGGCGTGAGTCCAGATCCCATTCTGACGGTAAAGGGCGCGGTCCACGCCTATGGCGGCAAGCCCGTGCTGCGCGACGTCGACCTGACGCTGCGGCCCGGCGAGATCTATGCCCTGCTGGGTCCGAACGGGGCGGGTAAGACCACCCTGATCCGCACGATCTGCGGCCGCATCCGACCCGACAGCGGCGAGGTGCTGCTGAACGGCCGCGACCCGGCCCGGGTCCCCACCGCCCGCGCGGGCCTGGGCCTGGTCCCGCAGGAGATCGCGCTCTATCCGAACCTGACGGTGGCCGAGAACCTCCAGACCTTCGCCGTCCTGGCCGGCACGCCGCGCAAGGCCGTGGCCGCCGCCGTGCGACGCGCCCTGGAACTGACCCGTACGGTCGATCGCGCCCATGTGCCGATCAAGCACCTGTCGGGCGGCTATCAGCGCCGGGCCAACATCGCCGCCGCGATCGTCCATGAACCCTCCCTGCTGATCCTCGACGAGCCGACCGTCGGCGTCGACATCGACGCCCGGGAGGCGGTCGACGTGGTGATCCGGGGCCTGCGTGACCTGGGCGTCGCCGTGCTGATGACCACCCACGACCTGGAGCAAGCCGGGGCTCTGGCCGACCGGGTCGGGTTCCTGCGCGAGGGCCGGATGGTGCTGGAAGGCGAACCCAAGGCGCTGGTCGCCGAAGCCTTCGGCGCCCGGATGGAGATCCTCGTCCACCTGACGACAGAGGCCGACCCCGCCGGCGAGGCCCGCTTGGCCCAGGAGGGGCTGGAGCGCACGCCCCGGTCGCTGGTCTGGTCGCGGCTCGACGCCGACGGCTACGCGGCCGCCGAGCGGCTGGACAAGCGTCTGCGCGAAGCGGGGTTGGCGCCGAGCGAGATCCGGGTGCGAGAGCCGTCGCTGGCCAACCTGTTCACCCTGCTGGCCGAGCGGAAGCAGGCGGCATGAGCGCTCGCCTGCTGATGATCGTCGCCATGGTGCGGGTCATGGCGCTGGAGCTGTGGCGCGACCGCGGCGCGCTGATCATGACCTTCCTGCTGCCGCCGCTGGTGTTTCTGATCTTCTCGTCGGTGTTCGCCGGCACCACGGGCGAGAATATCCAACTGAAGCTGGCCGTGGCCGACATGGCCAGGACCGAGACCTCCGCGCGATTGACGACGGCGCTGGTCAAGTCGCCCGACATCCGCGCCGAGGTCGTTTCTCCGTCCACGGACAGCGAGGTGCGCCGCCAGGTCAAGGCGGGACAGGCCGACGCCGGGCTGGTGATCCGCACCGACCCCGCCGGGCCGGGCAAGCCATTCCTGATCGTCGCCGATTCCAGCCGCGCCGTGGCCGCGCCCCTGACCCAGGCAAGGGTCCAGCAGGTCCTGGCGGCCGCCTTGCCCGACGTCGCCCTGCGCCGCACGGTCGACCAGGTCGCGCCGGCCCTGGGTTCGTTGACGCCCGCCCAGATCGCCCGGGTCGACGCCGCGGCGCGGGCCCTGCGCAAGGCTCCGCCCAGGACCGACACCAGCCTGTTCGACCGCGAGGAGGTCAAGGACGTCAAGACCGGAGGCGGGGTGATCGCCTACTACGCCGGGGCGGTGATGATCCTGTTCGCCCTGTTCTCGGCCATGCAGGGCGCGCTGGGCCTGATGGAGGAACGGCGCACCGGCGTCGCCGATCGCCTGCTGGCCGGGGTGGCCGGCATGGGGCCGGTGGTGACCGGCAAGTTCCTGTTCCTGGTCGCCCAGGGCCTCGTCCAGGCCGTGACGATCTTCGCCACCGCCCAGCTCGTCTACGGCGTGGCGGTGGTCCAGCACGCGGCCCTGTGGCTGCCGACCACCCTGGCGGCCTCGGCCTGCGCGGCGGGGCTGGCGCTCGGCCTGGTCTCGATCTGTCGGACACGCGACCAGGCGCAGATGTTGTCGACCTTCGTGATCCTGGTCCTGGCGGCGGTCGGCGGCAGCATGGTGCCGCGCTTCCTGATGCCGCCCTGGCTGCAACAGGTGGGCTGGTTCACGCCGCACGCCTGGGCCATCGAGGCCTATCAGGCCATCCTCTGGCGCGACGCCGGGGTCGGCGCGGTGTATAAGGCCTGGGGCGTGCTGACGGCCATCGGCCTGGTCGGCCTGGGCCTGGCCCATGTGCTGGCCCGCCGGTTGCGACGGTAGGAGAACGATGCAGATCCTCGGCCTCGACCTGGCCCTGTTCCTGGCGGCCCTGGCCTTCATGGAAGGCTTCGCCTGGTTCACGCACCGCTACGTGATGCACGGCTTCCTGTGGGTGTGGCACCGCTCGCACCACGAGCCGCGCACCGGCATGTTCGAGCTCAACGACCTGTTCGCGGTGGTGTTCGCCGCCCCGGCCATCGTGGCGATCTATTTCGGCGTACACGGGATTCCGTGGCTGCTGCCGATCGGGTTGGGCGTCACGGCCTATGGCGCGATCTACGCGGTGTTCCACGACGGCATGGTGCACCAGCGGTTCAAGGTGCCGCTGGGCAAGTCGCGGTACTGGCGGCAGTTGATCCAGGCGCACCGGATCCATCACGCGGTGCATACGAAGGACGGGGCGGTGTCGTTCGGGTTCCTGCTGGCCCGGCCGGTGCGGGAGCTGAAGGCGAAGCTGCGGGATAGGGGCGTGGGGGTTTAGGGCGTCTTCGGACTTGCCCCCACCTGGCGACTTCGTCGCCTGTCCGCCCCCATAGGGGGCGGAGCCCAAAGCGCGAAGCTCTTCCCCCTATGGGGGAGGAGGGCCGTCAGGCCCGGAGGGGGCAAGTGCGCCGTTTCCTAGATTTTCGACCATAGATCAGGCCGCGCCGGCGCCTTGCCCCAGCGGTCCAGCGTCGCCGAGCGCAGCGCCACGACGCCACCCTCCAGCGCCCGCCAGGCCTTCATCCGGCCGCTGACCACCACGCGCTCGTCCCACGCCGTGTCGCCAGCCTTCACCACGTCCAGCCCGATCTGCCGATAGACCCCGCGCGCCGCCGCGATGGCCCAGGCCGAGCGGACCGGCAGGTCGCGCAAGCCCCAGCGGGCGGAGGCGTAGTAGGGCTCCGCGGCGTCGACCAGCCTCTTCGCGAGGACCGCCACGGCGGTCCTGTGGGCTGGATCGGCGACCGCGTCCTCCGGCACGCCCCGTTCGGCCAGCCAGTCGCCGGGCACGTAGACCCGGCCGTTGCGGGCGTCCTCGACGATGTCGCGGGCGATGTTGGTCAGTTGGAAGCCCAGGCCCAGGTCCTGGGCGCGGCGCAGGGTTGGCAGGTCGTCCGGGCGGACGCCCATGACCAGGGCCATCATCGTTCCGACCACGCCGGCCACGCCCCAGCAGTATTCCAGCAGGTCGTCGAGGGTCTGGTAGCGGCGGCCGGCCACGTCCATGGCGAAGCCATCGATCATGTCCAGGGCGTAGCGCTCGGGAATGCCCCGACGCAGGGCCACGGTCTGGAAGGCGGCGAACACCGGGTCGGTGGGCCTTTCGCCTGCCATCGCGGCGCGGGTCTGGGCGTAGAGGGCCTCCAGCCGCGCCGGGCCGTCGGCCACCGGGCTCATGCCGTGGCCCAGGGTCTGGCCGTCGATCACGTCGTCGCAGTGACGGCACCAAGCGTAGAGCATTTCGGCGTCGGCTCGCGTTTCGGCGTCGAACAGGGCGGCGGCGGCGGCGAAGCTCTTGCTGCCCTTCTGGATCGCCTCGCGGCTCTGCGCTTCCAAGTCGCTCATGCGGGGACGGTATCGTAGTCGTCGATCATCAGGCCGGCCGTCGCCTTGGCCGAGCCGACCACGCCCGGAATGCCCGCGCCCGGATGCGTCCCGGCCCCGACGAAATAGAGGTTGGGGATCACGTCGTCGCGGTTGTGGGTGCGGAAGAAGGCGCTCTGGGTCAGGATCGGCTCCAGCGAGAAGGCCGCGCCCTTCCAGGCGTTGAGGTCGGTCACGAAGTCGTCCGGGGTGATGAACCGGCAGGTGACCATATCGGCGGTCAGGCCCGGGATGTAGTGCTTCTCCAGATAGGCCAGGACCTTGTCGCGGTACCTGGGCCCTTCGACCGACCAGTCGATATTGGCGGTCTCCAGGTTGGGCACCGGCGACAGGGCGTAGAAGGCCGAGCAGCCCTCCGGGGCCATCGACGGGTCGCTGGCGCTCGGGTGATGCAGGTACAGCGAGAAGTCGTCGGCCAGGCCGTCCTTGCCGTAGATCTCGCCGATCAGTTCGCGATAGCGGTTGCCGAAGCAGATGGTGTGGTGGCGGATCTCGGGGTGGGTGGTCTTCAGGCCGAAATAGACCACGAACAGCGACGGGCTCCAGCGCTTGCCTTCCAGCGCCTTGCCCACCTTCTTGCCCCGTGGGTCGTCGGCCAGAAGATGGCGATAGGTGTGCATGACGTCGGCGTTCGAGGCGACGGTGTCGAAGGCCTCGAACTGGCCGTCGGCGCGGATCACGCCGGTGACGCGGCCGGCCTTGGTGGTGATCTTCTGGATCGGCTGACCCAGGTGGATCTGGCCGCCCAGGTCTTCGAACAATTTCACCAGCGCCCGGACCAGGGCGTGCGTGCCGCCGCGCGGGAACCAGACGCCGCCGCGACGCTCCAGGGCGTGGATCAGGGCGTAGATCGACGAGGTGGCGAACGGGCTGCCACCGACCAGCAGGCTGTGGAACGACAGCGCCTGGCGCACGTGCTCGTCCTTCACGAAGCCGGCGACCTTGTCATAGACGCTGCGCCAGGCCTGCAGCTTCATCAGGGCCGGGGCGTTGGCGAGCATGCTGGAAAAGTCGAGGAACGGCACGGCGCCCAGTTCGACATAGCCCTTCTGGTACAGCTCCTCGGAATAGGCGTGGAAGCGGCGGTAGCCCTCGACGTCGGCCGGGTTGCGGGCGGCGATCTGGCGATCCAGACCTTCCTGGTCGTCAACGTAGTCGAAGACGTCGCCGTCTTCCCAGACCAAGCGGTAGAATGGATCGACCGGCAGCAGCTCGACATAGTCCTCGATCCTGCGGCCGGAGAGTTCGAACAGTTCCTTCAGGCAATCGGGATCGGTGATCACCGTCGGGCCGGCGTCGAAGGTGAAGCCGTCGTCGTGCCAGACATAGGCCCGGCCGCCCGGCTTCTCGCGGCCTTCGAACACGGTGACGTCGAAGCCGTTCGACTGCAGGCGGATGGCCAGGGCCAGGCCGCCGAACCCGGCGCCGATCACGGCGGCCTTGGGCTTGGGAGAGAGCGGCGTCGTGCTGGTCATGCGTCTTGTCCTCCGAACACCGAGCTTTCGCTGATGCATTTGATGGCCGCCGAGATCGGCACCGGCGGCTTGCCGATCAGGATCCGGACCCTGTCCCATCGGGTCAGACGGGCGGCGTAGAAGCGTTGGATCAGGCCGGGCGACAGGCGGTAGAACCGCTCCAGCACCCGGTAGCGCTGGTCGGGCGCGCAGGCCCGAAACAGCATGCGATTGAGCAGCCGCAGGAAGCGCCGCCGCCGCCAGGTGGTCTTGGATCGCGCCTCGACGCAAGCTCGGACCGTGGCGCTGGTGATCTTGGGCAAGCCGGCGATGGCCTCGGCCATGCGGGCCGCGTCGGGCAGGGAATAGCCGGTGGTCGGCTGGAAGAGGGCGGCGCGCAGGCCGACCTCGGCCACCTGCGAGCGGGCTTCCTTCCAGTAGGCGTCGATGTCGCCGCCCAGGGCGATGGGCAGGATGCCGTCCTCCTCGCGCTCGACCTGCGCGATGGTCCAGCCCTGGGCCTTGGCGTAGGCGCCGATGGCCCGGCGCAGGCCGACGCGGTCGAGGGCGGGGCCGTCGCTGTAGCGGGTGTCCTCGATCAGCAGGCGCGTGGGGTCCAGCGGCAGGACATAGACGAAGCGGTAGCCATCTTCCTGCGAGACCGTGGCGTCCATGATGATCGGCCGGGTCAGGCCGTGCGGCGCGGTCAGGCGCACGCCCTGGCCAACGAACTTCTGGTAGCCCAGGGCCAGGCTCCGGCTCTTGCGCGGGCCGCGGCCGTCGATCACCGCCCCGGCGACCAGGATCCGGCCGTCGGCCAGGGTGACCTGGTGCGGATTGACGTCGGTGACCGAGGCGCCCAGCCAGGCGTCGGACCCCAGGGCGGCGCCGACCACCTGGTGCAGGCGTTGCGAGGTGATGGCCAGGTAGTCGGTGGCCAGTTCGCGCCGATGGCCCGGAAACCGCACCTCGTAGCCCGACCAGCGATGGACGATCAGCGGTCGCAGCCAGCCAGCCACGGCGGCGTCGACGTCGGTGGCGAAGTGGCACCAGGTGTGCTCGCCGCCGATCGTCGGACCTTGCTCCAGCATCACCACGCGTAGCGTCGGCCGCAGACTTTTCAGCCGCAGGGCGATCAGGCTGTTGGCCAGTCCGCCGCCCACCAGGACGACGTCGGCGCGTTGGGATGCGGACGCGGAGACCATGGTTCGGCTCTAGCATGATTGGCGGACGGCAAAGCGACTTCCTGCGGCGGTTGGCGGATATTGCGTGCGGTCGATCCAGGGGCTAGGCACGCGCAAACAGGAGACGGCGATGTCGCAAGCCAGAATCATCGACGGCAAGGCCTTCGCGGCCCAGCTTCGCGAGAAGATCGCCGCCGAGGTCGCGGTGCTGAAGGCCGAGCACGGCCTGACGCCGGGCCTGGCCGTGGTGCTGGTCGGCGAGGACCCCGCCAGCCAGGTCTATGTGCGCAGCAAGGGCGAGCAGACTCTTGCCGCCGGCATGCATTCCGAGACTCACCGCCTGCCGGCCGACACCAGCCAGGCCGAGCTGCTGTCGCTGGTCGAGCGCCTGAACGACGACCCGGCGATCCACGGCGTGCTGGTGCAGTTCCCGGTGCCCGACCATCTCAGCCAGGCCGCGATCGTCGCGGCGATCTCGCCCGACAAGGACGTCGACGGCCTGACCGTGACCAACGCCGGCCGCCTGGCCAGCGGCCTGCCGGCCCTGACCTCCTGCACCCCGGCCGGCTGCATGGTGCTGCTGAAAGACGTGGTCGGCGACCTGACCGGCAAGCGGGCGGTGGTGATCGGCCGCTCCAACCTGATGGGCAAGCCGATGGCCCAGTTGCTGCTGGCCGCCGACTGCACGGTGACCATCGCCCATTCGCGCTCCAAGGACCTGCCGGCCATCTGCCGCGAAGCCGACATCCTGGTGGCGGCCGTGGGCCGGGCCGAGATGGTCAAGGGCGACTGGATCAAGCCGGGCGCCACGGTGATCGACGTCGGCATCAGCCGCTTCCCGTCGCGCGATCCCGTGGCCGCCGCGGCCGGCAAGACCCGCCTGGTCGGCGACGTGGCCTTCGACGAGGCCAAGGCGGTGGCCGGGGCCATCACCCCGGTGCCGGGCGGGGTGGGACCAATGACCATCGCCATGCTGCTGGCCAACACCGTCAGCGCCGCCAAGCGCCTGAACGGGATCGCCGAATAGTGCGCTCCCTGGCCGCTCTGGTCCTCGTCGCGGGCCTGGCGGCCTGTTCCAAACCGGTCCCGCCCGCGCCGACGCCGGAGCAGGCCCTGACGCTGGCGCCGGCCGACGCACGCCTGGCGACGCTCTATGGCGAGTCCTGCAAGGCCTGCCACGCCATCCCCGGCACGGGCGCTCCGCTGGTCCACGACCGCCAGGCCTGGGACCCGCGCTGGAAGCAGGGCGAGGCCATGCTGCTCGACCACAGTATCCAGGGTTTCCAGGCCATGCCGGCCGGCGGCCAGTGCGTCGCTTGCAACCCGGACGATTTCAAAGCTCTCATACGCTTCATGGCGGGGCGCGAAGACTCCGCGACATAAGGGTGGGGGAGCGCATGAAGGTCTCGAGACGCGGGGCGCTGCTGGCCGGAGGCTTTGGCCTCGGCGCGGCGGTGGTCGGCGGCGGCTATGCGGTCGCCACCCACGACAAGCCCGAACCGCAGGCCCCGCCGACCACCGATGCCGAGGGCCACCTGCTGTGGCGCAACTGGTCGGGTGTGCAGCACGCCTATCCCTCGGCCCGCCTCGCGCCGAAGACCGAGGCGGACCTGGTCGCCGCCCTGAAGACCGCCGTCGCGCCGATCCGGCCGGTGGGGGCGGGACACTCGTTCACCGCCCTGGCTCCGACCAGCGGGACCCTGGTGTCGCTGGACGCCCTGTCGGGGATCATCGCCTGGGAGGGCGACGAGGCAGTGGTCGCGGCCGGCACGCGGCTGGGCGCGCTCGGCCCCGCGCTCGCTCGGAACGGCCGGGCCATGGCCAACCTGCCCGACATCAACAAGCAGTCGCTGGCCGGGGCGCTGGGCACCGGCACCCATGGCACGGGCGTTGGGCTGAAGGCCCTGCACGGCGACGTCACCGCCCTGCGCCTGGTCACGCCCCAGGGCCAGGTGATCGACTGCGACGAAACGCGCCAGGCCGACATCTTCCACGCCGCCAAGGTCTCGCTGGGTAGCCTGGGCGTCATCACCCAGGCGCGGCTGAAGACGATCCCCAACCGCCGGATCGAACGCAACGTCTGGATCGAGCCGTTCGAGGACGCCCTGGCCCAGGCCGAGGCGCGCTGGGCCAAGCACCGCAACTACGAGTTCTACGCCGTGCCGTTCACGGGCCTGGCCGTCGCCATCAGCCACGACGAGACCGACAAGCCGGCCCTGGCGCGCGGTCCCGACCAGGACACCGTCTTCCTCGACGCCCTTAAGGGGCTGCGCAACCTGCTGGGCTTCTCGACCCCGCTGCGCAAGGCCGCCGGCCGCGCCCTGCTGGCCGGCGCCAAGCCCGAGAAGGCGATCGACGAGGGCTGGAAGCTGCTGTCCACCGAGCGGCCGGTGCGGTTCAACGAGATGGAGTTCCACCTGCCGGCCGGGGTCCAGCTGAAGGCTCTGGCCGAGGTGGTGGCGGCCATCGAGAAACACCGCCCCGACGTGTTCTTCCCGATCGAGGCTCGCCGCATCGCCCCCGACGACGCCTGGCTGTCGCCTTTTCAAGGCGAGCCCCGGGGTTCGATCGCCGTCCATGCCTACTACAAGGACGAGTTCGCCTTCCTCTACACCCTGATCGAGCCGATCTTCCGCCGCTACGGCGGCCGGCCGCACTGGGGCAAGCTGCACAGTGTGTCGGGCGACCAACTGGCCGCGCTCTATCCGCGCTGGAAGGACTTCCTGAAGCTACGAGCGGCGCTGGATCCGGATGGGCGGATGCTCAATCCGTACCTGAAGGGGCTGTTCGGGATCTGATCCACTCGACGAATCTCACCGTCCCGCTGGCTTGCCAATGGACAAGCTTCCCGACTTGGTGACACGGTCGAAGACAATTTCAAGCTGTAGTGAGTATCACGATGTCGACCCGTGCAAAGGCCAACGGCCCAGCGCTTACATCCGTCGCGCGAGGGTTGGCCGGACTGGCGTGCGGAGCGGCTCTGATGGCGAGCACGCCAGCGCGGGCGTTCACCGAATGCGACTACACGGTCGCCATGATTTATGCCGGAACGACCGGAGAGGTCTTCGCCTACTTCAAGGAAGGCGGGCAGATCTATATCGACCCCAACAACGCCTCGAAGGACCGGTTCTTTTCGATGCTGTTGACCGCCAAGGCGACCGGACAGCACGTGAAGGTCCGCTTCTCGACGGACGGTGGATCTTGCACGGTCGCCCGCGCCGACTCGGTCCTGGGCCTCTGGGTCTACTAGAGCGTCGACATGGTCGGGCGGCCGCCGTCGGCGAGGCGAGAGGCAAAGAAAAAGCCCCGACGCGGCCGGGGCTTTTCAGAACCTTCGAAGGTCGGCCGATCAGCCGGCCAGATAGTCCGCCACGCGGCCTTCCAGCTCGGCCGCCAGCACCTTGCCGACCGGGTGGGTGTCGACCCTGATGTCGTCGCGGACGCAGGCCTTGATGGCGTCGATATGGGCGTCGACCAGGAACATCGGGGCCGCCAGGCGCGTGTCGGGGTCGTCGATCAGCTTGCACAGCGAGGCGGCCAGGCGGGTGATCAGCGGGAAGTCGTAGGTGGCGCCCAGGCCCTTGAGGTCATGGGCGCGCAGATAGAGGGTCTCGACCGTCTCGGCGGTCAGGCCATGGGCCCGGACGTCCTGGCGGGCGGCCTCCAGCTTGACGATCTCGTCGTTCAGCCACTGGGCGAAGTTGCCCGACAGGCTTTTCAGCGCGGCCTCGGCCTTGGCGATCGCCGCCATGTCGATCCCGCCCCGTCCGCCAACCTTGAGTTTGAGCATGTTCGGCACCTGAATCACTTCCGCGGCGGACTTGTTGGTCACGGACGCCTCCCATCGGCATTAGGTACAGAATGTAAAATCCAAGGCGTTAACATTAGATGAGACGCCCATTTCCACCCTGGCCAAACACCGGTCATTGCCCTGACCAATATTCATCCGTCCGACTAGGCCGAGAACTGCTCCGTCAGGACCCGTTCCTCCAGGCTTCGACCGGCGTCGAAGAGCATGGAAAGGCTGGCGCTGCTGTCCTCGGCGATATGAACTTCGACCACGTCGCGAACCTCGAAATTGTCGGCCACGGCGCTTACCGGCCTCTTATCGCATTCCAGGACCTCGAAGGTCACCCGCGCCGTCTGCGGCAAAAGCGCGCCACGCCAGCGCCGGGGACGGAAGGCGCTGATCGGGGTCAGGGCCAGCACCTGGGCGCCGATCGGGATGATCGGGCCGTGGGCCGACAGGTTGTAGGCCGTCGAGCCGGCCGGGGTGGCCAGCAGCACGCCGTCGCAGACCAGCTCGCCCATCCGCACCTTGCCGTCGATGCTGATCCGCAGCTTGGCGGTCTGCCGGGTCTGGCGCAGCAGCGACACCTCGTTGATGGCCAGGGCCCGGTGCTGCTTGCGGTTGGAGTCGATGGCGACCATGGCCAGCGGATGGATCACGGCCCGTTCGGCGGCGTTGATCCGCCCCAGCAGGTCGTCTTCGCTGTACTCGTTCATCAGGAAGCCGACCGAGCCGCGGTTCATGCCGTAGATCGGCGTCTGGCGCGCCATGGTGTCGTGCAGGGTTTCCAGCATGAAGCCGTCGCCGCCCAGGGCGACGATCACCTGGGCGTTCTCGTCGCCGACGTCGCCGTAGCGAGCGGTCAGGCGTTCGAGGGCTTCCTGCGCCTCGGGGCGGTCACTGGCCTTGAAGGTCAGGCGAGTCACGAAGGGCAGGGGCTGGAACATTTCGCCAAGTGGCGGGATCGCCGCGTGCTTGTCAAACCTGATTGGGTAAGGGTTCAAAGCCCTCGAAGTGTGGTCATCCCGGACAAGCGCGCAGCGCGCAGATCCGGGACCGACGCGTGAACTCAGTGCTTCCGGCGGTCCCGGATCTGCGCTTCGCTTCGTCCGGGATGACACAGGTGGAGCGTGGATTTTGCGGGATTAAGCCGCGCTGACCGCCTGGCGGAACGCCATGGCGGCGATGTCGGGCGCGAACGGGCCGAAGGCGCCGCTGGCCTTGCGCGCGGCTTCGGCTCCGCCGCCCGGACGGCCGCCGTTCAACTGGCGCACATGGTCCAGGATGGTCGGGAAGACGCTGCGGTCGATGCCCACGGCCGAACAGGCCAGGGCCAGCAGTTCGGGACGGTTGCTGTCGACGGCCCGCCGCACCTGGCGGATGTCGAACTGGCCCAGGCGCGCCAGGGCGAACAGGAACAGCGGCAGCCGTCGTTCGCGCAGCACCCGCAGCAGGTAGCCGGGACGCAGTTGGCCGGCGGCGTCGAGCTTCTCCACCAGGGCCGCCTCCATCTCCTCGCGGTCCTCGTCCTGCTCCAGGCTGGGGGTGTCGATGGCGGTCGACCCCTGATGGACGGCGCGCAGCGAAGCCTCGATGGCCTGGGCCATCTTGTCGGGGTCCAGCTGGAAGCGGACGACCAGGGCGTCGCGCAGGGCGCGGCCGACCCACAGATAGAGCTGTTCGGCCAGGTCGCTGGACAGGCTGGGGTGGCGGGCCAGGGGCGAGCGCAGGGCGACCACGTCGCGCGCCTTGTCGACCAGGCGGCGCAGGCCGTCCGGCGAGACCTGGGCGGTGGGGTTGCTGGCCAGGGCGGTCAACACGGCCGACTCGTCCTTGGCCAGGATGGCCTCGACCACGGCGGGCGACAGCTCTGGACGGCGGGCGATCTCGATCTGGTGTTCCAGCGTGGCCTGGACCAGCAGGCGGATCAGGTCGTGGTCCTGCAGGACCGGGCTGCGGGCAATGATCGGGCGGGCGATCTCGATCTCGTCCAGGGCCAGGATGTTGATCAGGGCCGCGGGCGCCCAGGCGGCGTCGGCCAGGCGTTCGGCCAGGCGGGCGCGGATGTCGCGCTCGGCCTCGACCACCAGGGTCATGAAGATCGAATCCAGCAGGATCCGCACTTCGGGCGCGGCGGGGCAGCCCTCGACCTGGCTGGCGTCGCACAGGTCGACGATGCCGGCGAGCAGGCGTTCACGGTCGGCCGGCTCGCGGCTGCGGGCCAGGGACAGGAGCTGCGCGGTCTGGTCGGCCTGGCTCACCAGACTCCTCGGCTCAAAGCTTAACCAAGACGACCTTGGCGGTGTCAGATGAAAACATGCTTAAACAGGTGAATCCATGGAACGCGAAGATTTGCGTCGCGATGCCGCAGGTAGAATAACGCCGAAAAGGCCAGCCGGGAGAAGCAAGACGCATGGGCCAACCTCTGATCCTGGCGCTCGATCAGGGCACGACCAGCACCCGGGCGATCCTGTTCGAGACCAGCGGCAAGCCGGTGTGCGACGCCGGCCGGCCGCTGCGCCAGAGCTATCCGCGCGACGGCTGGGTGGAGCACGACGCCGAGGAAATCTACGCCGCCTGCGTGGGCGTGCTGCGCGACACCGTCGAGAAATGCGACCGCGACGCCGCCGACATCGTCGCCCTGGGCGTCACCAACCAGCGCGAGACCGTGGTGGTCTGGGATAAGGCCACGGGCCGGCCGATCCATCCGGCCATCGTCTGGCAGGACCGCCGCACGGCCGACGTCTGCGACCGCCTGAGGGCGGCCGGACACGAACCCGTGGTCACCGCCGTGACCGGCCTGCTGCTCGACCCCTATTTCTCCGGCACCAAGATCGCCTGGATTCTCGACAATGTGCCTGGCGCGCGAGGGCGGGCCGAAGCGGGCGAGTTGCTGTGCGGCACCATCGACACCTGGGTCATCTGGCGGCTGACGGGGATGGGCGCGCACGTCACCGACGCCACCAACGCCTCGCGCACCCTGCTGTTCGACATCGAAAAGCAGGCCTGGTCGGACGAGATGCTGGCCCTGCTGAACGTGCCGCGAAACCTGTTGCCGGCGGTGCTGGACTGCGCGGCCGACTATGGCCAGGTCACAGCGGACATCCTGGGCCGGCCCCTGCCGATCCGCGGCGTGGCCGGCGATCAGCAGGCCGCGCTGATGGGCCAGGGCTGCATCCGACCCGGCGAGATGAAGGTCACCTACGGCACCGGCGGCTTCATGCTGGTCAATACCGGCGAGACGCGGCCGCATTCGGCCTCGCGCCTGCTGACCACGGTGGCGGCGCGGGTGGGCGGGCGCACGACCTACGCGCTGGAGGGCTCGATCTTCGTGGCGGGGGCGGCGATCCAGTGGCTGAACGAGGGACTGGGCGTCACCGGCGGCCCGCGCGGGGCCGAGGCCCTGGCCCGCTCGGCGCGCGGCGACCATGCCGTGGTCGTGGTCCCGGCCTTCACCGGCCTTGGCGCGCCGTGGTGGGACGCCGAGGCGCGTGGCGCGGTCTTCGGCCTGACCCGCGACGCCGGCCTGGCCGAGATCGCCGCGGCCACCTACGACTCCTGCGTCTTCCAGGGCCGTGACCTGATCGAGGCCATGCGGGCCGACGCCCCCTCGGCCTTCGAGGACGCCGCGCTGCGCATCGACGGCGGCATGGCCAAGAGCGCCTGGTTCAGCCAGCGCCTGGCCGACCTGACCGGCATCCCCGTGCACCGCGCCGGCTACCAGGAGACCACCGCCCTGGGCGCGGCCCTGTTCGCTGGGGTCGGGGCGGGGGTCTACGGCTCGGTCGAGGAGGCGGCGCGGGCGCGGCCGGAAGCGGAACTGCTGAAGCCGGCGCTCAATGTCGCCACGCGGGAGAGAGCCTACGCGCGGTGGTTGGACGCCTTGCCGAGGGTAAGGTCGTAGCGGCGGTTTCTACCGCCCTTCGGTCCACAGGCTGAGCGGCTGCTTCTCTTCACGCCGCACCAGGATGGCGTAGCCGACGGCGAACACCACGATCCCGATGATCAACCCGCCCAGGAACCCGGCCGGGGTGGCGAACCACACGGTCAGGGTCGAGATGGCGGTGGCCAGGCCCAGCATGCACCATCGCAGGAGGATGCTGAAGCCGTGGTAGGTCTGCTCGTGGGCCAGCAGATCGGGCTTGTTGGTGTCGTTGAAGTCGGCGTCCATGCGTAACCTCCATGAGGAACGAACCGGGCCGTCGTACGCGGCCTCGGGCCGAACACTGGGAACGAGGTTACGCCAGATCGGGTTCCAGCGCGAGCAAGGCGGCCAGAACCTTGAGCATCAACGGGGCCAGCGGTCGTGCGCCCGGCGCGGCCGGGTCGATCCAGGCCAGTTCGTCAATCTCGGCCCGGGCTTCGATCGCGCCCTCGACTTCCGCGAGGTAGGTCGCCGCCCGCACGGTGAAGCCGGGCTCGTTGGCGGCCGGCGCCTCGAAGTCGCCAAGCCGGGTGGCCGACACCAGGCGGCAGCCCAGTTCCTCGTCCAGCTCGCGGGCCAGGGCGGTCAGGTCGTCCTCGCCGGGCTCGCGCTTGCCGCCGGGCTTCATGAAGCGGGTCGTGCCGCGCTTGCGGACCACCAGCATGAGGCCGGTGTTGTCGCGGATCACGGCGGTGACGATGTCGATGGTCGAAGGCATGGGCGCGAGGCTAGCAACGGAAAGGATTCGCGTCCGCCACCGCGAGGTCGCCAGCGTCGATGATGAGGTCCGGATAGCGCCAGACGCCGTCGGGCCCATGCCTTAGCCAGAGTCTCTCACAGGAGACACACCATGACCGACGCCGAAAAACAAACCTTCGTGGACCGCTTCGCCGCCGCCTGGGCGGCCAAGGACGGCGCGGCCTTTCTCGCGCTCTGGCATCCCGAGGGCCAGCTCCACTATCCCTTCGCCAACCGCGTGATCCGGGGCGACGAGATCGGCATGCTGAACGACCTGACCAAGGTCAACGCGCCCCACCTGACCTGGTCCCTGGTCGGCTGGACCACGCGCGGCGAGGTGGTGGTGATCGAGTGGGAAAGCTCCAACCGTTACGGCGAACACCTCGTGACCTGGCGGGGCGTCGACAAGCTGACCTTGCGCGACGGCCGGATCATCGAGGAGGTGGTCTATGCCGACACCGCGCCGCTGCAGGCCCTGCGCCAGGGCAAGCCGTTCGACGCGCTGATCCAGTTGCCGAACTGACGCCTACGGCTGAACCGCCGCCAGCACATGCTCGCTCAGCAGTTTCTCCGAGATGGCGTGCGGCTGGCGGACGTTGAAGTTGGTGGTGGTGATCACCGCGACCAGCGCGAGGTCGGGAACCACCACGACCTTGTTGCCGCCCGTGCCGCTCATCACCCAGGCCTTGTGGCCGGCGAAGGTCTGCAGCCAGATCAGGTAGTCGTAATCGGCGTTGGGCCTGGCCTGGGCGGGTGGGGCTGTGGCGGCGGCGACCCAGGCGGCCGGCAGCGCTCGACGGTCGAGACGCCATAGAACCGGCCTTGGCTGAAGGCGGTCCCGGGCCTGGCCATGTCAGCCGAGCGTCCCGGTGGCCGCGGTTCTGGCCAGGGTGAGGCCGCCATGGCCGTGATAGACCGTGGTGTCCCGACGCTCCTTGCTGCTCGCGACCGTCACGACGAAATGCGGGCCGTAGGGCGAGGCGTCGATAAAGCGGATGGTCAAATCCGCGAAGTCTCCGACCGATCCACCATGCTTGGCGGCCAGGATCGACAGCCAGTCGAGATAGCGCAGGATCGCCTCGGACATGACGTTCGAAGGCATGGCCCCGCGCATTTCGCCCTTCATGAAATCGATCTCGACATAGCCCTCGGCCGAGGCCCGGGCTTCGGCGAAGACGTCGTAGCCGTAGAGGCCTATGGGGAGACCCAGGCCCGAAGCGATGGAGTCGCCCAGGTTATGGGCGATCGATCTGAGGGTTCCGAACCTCACGCGCCCAGCTTTTCCGCCGCCCAGGGCGCGAAATAGCTGATGATCCCGGCCGCGCCGGCTCGCTTGAAGGCGGTCAGGCTTTCGAGGATGGCGCGTTCCTCGTCGATCCAGCCGTTCATCCCGGCGGCCTTGATCATCGCGTACTCGCCCGAGACCTGGAAGGCGTAGGTGGGCATGCGGAATTCCTCGACCAGGCGGCGCAGGATGTCGAGATAGGGCATGCCCGGCTTGACCATGACCATGTCGGCGCCTTCGGCGATGTCGAGGGCAACCTCGCGGATCGCCTCCTCGGTGTTGGCCGGGTCCATCTGGTAGGTCTTCTTGTCGCCCTGGCCGGCCGACAGTTTCGCCGAGCCGATGGCGTCACGGTACGGGCCGTAGAAGGCCGAGGCGTACTTGGCGGCGTAGGACATGATCATCGTGTCCTGGAAGTTCGCGGCCTCCAGGGCCGCGCGCAGCTTGCCGATCCGGCCGTCCATCATGTCGGACGGGGCCAGGATGTCGGCGCCGGCTTCCGCCTGCATCAGGCCCTGTTCGATCAGCCGCTCGATGGTCGGGTCGTTGAGGATGCGGCCGCCCTCGACCACGCCGTCGTGGCCGTGGTCGGTGAAGGGGTCCAAGGCCACGTCGCACATGATCCCGACCTCGGGGGCGGCGTCCTTCATGGCCTTGACGGCGCGGGGGATGACGCCGTCCGGATCGGCGGCGATCGAGCCGAACGCGTCCTTCCGGGCCCCGTCGATATGCGGGAAGATGGCGATGGCCGGGATGCCCAGGTCGCGGGCCCGCACGGCGGCCTTGGCGGCCTCCTTGACCGACAGGCGCTCGACGCCCGGCATCGAGGCGACGGGGATCACGCCCTCGCCCTCGTGCACCACCATCGACCAGATCAGGTCGGACGGCGTCAGCGTGGTCTCGCGCACCAGGCGGCGGGTCCAGTCGGCCTGGCGCAGGCGGCGCAGGCGGGTGGCGGGGTAGGGGGCGAGCGGGGGCGTGGTCATGGCCTAGGGTTTCGCGCGGGAGGCGGCGCGAGGCAAGGGTGACGAAGCCCTTAAGCACCCGCCGCCCTTGCCTCGCAGCCTTCAGGAATAGACGAAGGCGGGATCGTCCAGGTCGATGGCCGGGATCTCGTCCTTCTCGGCCCAGTAGTCCTGGGTGTGTCGCCATTCGGACTTGCTCCCCGCCTTGGGCAGCAGGTGCATGCCGCGCGTCAGGTAGCCCGGATTGAAGTTCTCCGGATCGATCCAGCCGGAAAGCGGCATGTCCTTGTCCTCGGGGCGCAGCGCCACCGAGACCTGCCTGGCGCCCTTGTCCTCCATGTGCGCCAGCAGCCGGCAGACGAAGTCGCCGACCAGATCGGCCCGCAGGGTCCAGCTGGCCCGGAAATAGCCGAACACCCAGATGAGGTTGGGCACGCCGGTGAACATCATGCCGCGATAGGTGACGGTGTCGGCGAAATCCAGCGGCCGGTCGTCGATGCTGAAGGCGATGTCGCCCAGGGCGTTGAGGTTGAAGCCGGTGGCGGTGACGATGATGTCGGCGTCCAGCGTCCGGCCGGATTTCAACAGCAGGCCGGTTTCGGTGAAGCGTTCGATCTCGTCGGTGACGACCGACGCCTTGCCCGCGGCGATGCCTTGGAAGAGGTCGCCATCGGGCACGAAGGCGATCCGCTGCCGCCAGGGCCGGTAGCGCGGGGTGAAATGGGTCGCGATGTCGAAGTCGGGACCCAGGAAGGCCTTCACGCCTTCGAGCAGCTCCTGGGTGACGACCTCGGGCTCCTCGACGGCGCGGCGGGTGAACACCGCCTGGTCGAGCAGCACCTTGCGGCGGACGATCTCGTGGATCCACGACTCGTCGATCTCCAGCTCGCGCAGGGTGTTGGCCAGTTCGTTCTCGTTGCGCCCAGGCACGAAGAAGGTCGGCGAGCGCTGCAGCAGGGTCACATGGCCGCTGTCGTCGGCGATGGCCGGGACCAGGGTCGCGGCGGTCGCCCCGGAGCCGATGACGACCACCGTCTTGCCCTTGTAGTCGAGGTTCTCGGGCCATTCCTGCGGGTGGACGATCTGGCCCTTGAAGGCCTCCATGCCGGGCCATTCGGGGGTGTAGCCCTGCCGTTGCCGGTAGTAGCCCTGGCACATCCACAGGAAGCCGGTGGTGAAGCGGGCGATTTCGCCGTCCTCGCGCCGGACCTCCAGCGTCCAGAGCTTGTCGGCGCCGGACCAGCGGGCCGAGACGATTCCGTGGCCGTAACGGATGTGCCGGCCCAGATCGTTGTCGGCGATCACCTCGCCCATATAGGTCAGGATTTCGGCGCCCGTGGCGATCGGCGGCCCGATCCACGGCTTGAACCGGTAGCCGAAGGTATAGAGATCGCTGTCGGAGCGGATGCCCGGGTACCGGTGGCTATGCCAGGTGCCGCCGAAGCTCTCCATGGCCTCGAGAACCACGAAACGCGTCCCCGGCCGCTGCTGGGCCAGGTGGTAGGCTCCGCCTATTCCGGAGATTCCAGCCCCGACGATGATCACGTCGAAATGCTCGGTCGACGACTGTCGCGAGGCGCCTTCGAGCGCGGCGGTCTCCGTCATGGCGCACACCTTCCCTAGGCGGCGAAGCTTGGAGCTCGCCGCGTTCCTCACCCAGGCCGGCGTCTCTGCGGACGCCTAACTGAACACTGTCAACCTGAGGCTGGCGTCTTGTGGGGTCCGGATCAAGCGGTTTGTCGCGGATCGAACAGGGGCGTGTCAGCTGGCGCGGTCGTCCAGCCGCGCCGTGACGGTGTCGATGCGGGTCCAGATCTGCGACTTGCACAGCACCTTGCCCAGGACGCAGCCCTTGGCGCGCATGGTGCGAGCGTCGATGAACTCGGCGGTGCCCGACAGGGTGACCTTCAGGGTCGGCACGAAGACCTTGCCGCGCATGTTGCCCTTGCCGTCGGGCTCGAAGTTGCGCAGCAGTTGCTGGCCGACCAGAGTTGTCAGGCCGCTCTTGCGGGCGTCGGCCTCGGCCTTGGGGCTGGCATAGACCACGGTGCCGCAGGTGCTGGTCCCGCAGCTCTTGATCGCGACCCGGACATTGTCCTTCGGGCCGGTCCAAACACCCAGGTCGGCCGCCTGAACCGACGACACGCTGGCAAGCGCCGCGAGAGCGGCGAAAACGGCAATGAACTTACGCATGACAGAAAGACGACGCCTCCGATGGGGGCGATTTGGTACGGGACGTGTTGCGGATCAAGGGCGGCGCGACGTTTTTGGCCGCACCGCAGCATGTAAAGTCGCCAAGTGAGATATGATTGACACAGCGCGCGCCGCGCGGCACGTCAGCGGCCAAGAAGGCGAGGGGTTCACTCTGCCCCGCACGGGAGGATATCGCGCATGGATTTCGCGCTGACTGACGATCAGGTCGCTATTCAGGACGCGGCCAGGGCCTTCGCCGAGGGACAGCTTGCCCCGCATTCCGCCGAGTGGGACGAGAAGAAGCATTTCCCGGTCGACGTGCTGCGCCAGGCAGCCGAGCTGGGCTTCGCCGGCATCTATGTGCAGGAGGACGTCGGCGGCACGGGCCTGTCGCGCCTTGACGCTTCGATCATCTTCGAGGCCCTGAGCTATGGCGACGTGTCGACCGCGGCCTATCTGACCATCCACAACATGGCCTCGTGGATGATCGACCGGTTCGGCTCGGATGAGCTGCGCAACCGCTATCTGCCGCGCCTGACGACCATGGAATTGATCGCCAGCTATTGCCTGACCGAGCCGGGCTCGGGCTCGGACGCCGCCAACATGCGCACCACCGCGCGGCTGGACGGCGACCACTACGTGCTGAACGGCGGCAAGGCCTTCATCTCGGGCGGCGGGGTCTCGGACGTCTATGTGGTCATGGCCCGCACCGGCGTGGACGGCGCCAAGGGCGTGTCGGCCTTCGTGGTCGAGAAGGGGACGCCGGGCCTGAGCTTCGGGGCCAACGAGCGCAAGATGGGCTGGAACAGCCAACCGACCGCGGCGGTGAACTTCGACGAATGCCGGGTGCCGGTCGCCAACCGTATCGGCCAGGAAGGCGAGGGCTTCCGCTTCGCCATGATGGGCCTGGACGGCGGGCGGCTGAACATCGCCTCGTGCTCGCTGGGCGGGGCGCAGCTGGCCCTCGACACCGCCAAGGCCTATATCGAGACCCGCAACCAGTTCGGCAAGCCGCTGAAGGACTTCCAGGCCCTGCAGTTCAAGCTGGCCGACATGGCCACCGACCTGGAGGCCGCCCGGCTGATGGTGCGCCGCGCCGCCCACGCGCTCGACAACCGAGATCCTCAGGCGACGAAGCTGTGCGCCATGGCCAAGCGCTTCGCCACCGACGCCGGCTTCCAGGTGGCCAACGACGCCTTGCAGCTGCACGGCGGTTACGGCTACCTGCAGGACTACCCGCTGGAGCGCATCGTCCGCGACCTGCGGGTGCACCAGATCCTGGAAGGCACCAACGAGATCATGCGGGTGATCATCGCGCGCGAGATGTTTCGGCAGTAGCGCCGGGTGTCAGGTCTTGGCGCGGCGGCGACGTGGAACGCGGACGGTGGCTTCGCCGTCCATGATCAGGTCGTCGCCGACAAAGCCTTCGCAGCGCAGCGTCACCCGCGCGCTCACCTCGTCGATCGCGGCGATGGTGACGCGGGAGACCACGACGTCGCCGATGCGCACGGGCCTGTGGAACGCCAGGGTCTGGGCCAGATAGATCGCGCCCGCGCCTGGCAGGATGGTGCCGACCAGGGCGGACCCGAACGAGGCCGACAACAGGCCGTGGGCGATCCGGCCGCGATAGGCGGTCTTGGACGCGAAGGCCTCGTCCATGTGCACGGGATTGAAGTCGTCCGAGGCTTCGGCGAACTTCTGGATGCGCTCTTCGGTGATGGCGACGCGTTTTTCGGCGACCATCCCGACGACGAGTTCTTCCAGGATGTAGCCGCCGGAGGAATGGGGTTCGATCATACCGCGCCGTTACCGGCCATGGGGCGTCGTGGCCAGCAAAAATGCACGGACAGGCGTCCAGCCGCGGTCGTCATGCCTCGAGACGAGGCGACATCGACGGCGTTCCGGACTATGTCGAGCGCCTTCGGAGCTTGGGGAAGCGCCACGTGATCTATCTCTGCCGCCACGGCCAGACCGCGTTCAATCGCGAGCATCGCCTGCAGGGGCAGATGGAGTCCGACCTGACGGCGCTGGGCCGCGCCCAGGCCGGGGCGATGGGGGATCTGCTGCACGACCTCATCGTCCGGGATTCACCGGCCTCTTGGCGGATCGTCGCCAGCCCGCTGCGGCGGGCGCGCGATACGGCCGGAATCATCGGCGCCCGCCTGGACCTGTCCGTCGAATTCGACGACCGGCTGATGGAGCTGACGGTCGGGGCGTGGGAAGGCCGTCTACGGGCGGAGCTGGCGCGAGAGCACCCCGAGATCTTCGCCGACAGGCGATGGTTCTTCGCCGCGCCCGGCGGCGAGACCTATGACCAGGTGATGACGCGAGTGTCCGACTGGCTGGCCGAGCAGGTCGCCGAGCCCGAGCGGCGGCTGATCGTCGTCAGCCATGGCATCGCGGGCCGACTGCTGCGCGGCGCCTATGCGGGCCTGTCGCCCGCCGAGGTGATGGAACTGGACGTGCCGCAGGACGCCCTCTACCGGCTGAGCGCCGGCCAACTCGACCGCTTCGCCTGCGCGCCGGTCGAAGACCTCGAACCCGTCAAGGACCTCGCATGAACGACCAACCCGAAGTCCTCGTCCGCGTTCAGAAGAACGTCGGCCGGCTGACCCTGAACCGGCCCCAGGCCCTGCACGCCCTGACCCAGACCATGTGCGAGATCATGATCGGCGCGCTGCTTGACTGGCGGGAAGATCCCGAGATCTACATGGTCATCATCGACCACGCCGGCGAGCGCGGCTTCTGCGCCGGCGGCGACATCCGCATGCTGGCCCACAGCGGGGCGGGCGACGGCAAGGAAGCCCGGGCCTTCTTCCACACCGAGTATCAGCTCAACCACCTGCTGTTCACCTACGAGACCCCGGTGGTGGCGGTGATGGACGGGGTGGTAATGGGTGGCGGCGTCGGAATCTCGATGCCGGCCCACTACCGGATCGCCACCGAGCGCACGACCTACGCCATGCCCGAGACCGGCATCGGCCTGTTCCCGGACGTTGGCGGCGGCTGGTACCTGCCGCGCCTGCCGGGCAAGGCCGGGCTGTGGCTGGCCCTGACCGGGGCGCGGATCAAGGGCGCCGACTGCCTGCGCCTGGGCATCGCCACCCACTTCGTCGAGTTCGGCGCCGTCGAGGGCCTGAAGAAGGCCATCGTCGCCGACCCGCGCCGCATCGACGACACCCTGAAGAAATACCGCGCCGACGCCGGCAAGGCGCCGCTAATCAGCATCGAGCAGGACCTCAACCGCCTGTTCGTGGGGACCAGCGTCGAGGAAATCTTCGAGTTCCTGGAGGCCGACTCCAGCGACTGGGGCAAGGCCCAGCTGGCGGTGCTGAAGACCAAGTCGTCCCAGACCCTGAAGGTGGCCTTCCGCCAGCTCGAGACCGGCGCGGCCCTGACCGACTTCGCCGATAACATGGCCATGGAATACCGCATCGGGGCCCGCGTGGTTCAGAGGCACGACTTCATCGAGGGCGTGCGCGCGGTGATCATCGACAAGGATAACGCCCCGCGCTGGGATCCGGCAGAGCTTGAAGGCGTTAGCGACGCGATGCTCGACGAGATTTTCGCGCCTCTGCCGAGCGATCAGGAATGGACGCCGCTGACGTAGCGTCTTCGCTGCGCTAGCTTGTCGGCAAGAAGAAGATGTTCGTCGGAAGGAATACCATGCGTAAGCCGCTACTCAGCCTCGTCGCCGCGCTCACCCTGACCGCCTGCGCCACGACCCCGATGGGCCCCATGGCGCCGCCGCCGCCGCCGGCCGACGCGCCCGCCGCCGTTCCCGCCAACATCACCGCGGCGCTGTCGGATCCGTCGCGCCCGTCCGCCGACATGGTGCGCGACGAACTGCGCCTGCCCGGCCAGGTCCTGGCCTTCGCCGGCGTCAAGCCGGGCGCCAAGGTCGCCGACCTGATCCCCGGCGGCGGCTATTTCACCCGCATCCTGTCCAAGGCCGTCGGGCCGCGCGGCCACGTCTACGCCTATGTGCCCGACGAACTGACCAAGCTGGCCAAGCGCGAGCCGGCGGTGAAGGCGATCGCCGCCGATCCGAACTATCGCAACGTGTCGGTGATCCTCAACACCTTGCCCAACTTCAACGCGCCCGAGAAGCTGGACCTGGTGTTCACCGCCCAGAACTATCACGACATGCACGACAAGTTCATGGGCCCGGCCGACCTGTCGGTGGTCAACCGCCAGGTCTTCAAGGCCTTGAAGCCCGGCGGCGTCTATCTGGTGCTCGACCACGCGGCGCAGGCCGGCTCGGGCCTGCGCGACACCGAGACCCTTCACCGCATCGATCCCGCGGCGGTGAAGGCGGAAGTCACCGCCGCCGGCTTCATCTTCGAGGGCGAAAGCCGCGTGCTGCGCGACAGCGGCGACAAGCGCAACCTCAGCGTCTTCGATCCGTCGATCCGCGGCAAGACCGACCAGTTCATCTACAAGTTCCGCAAGCCGGCCGGCGCGCGGTAAAAACCACTTCAAAAGCTGTCATCCCGGAAAGCGCGCAGCGCTTGTCCGGGACCCAGGGGCGGTTGCACCGCGTCGGCCCAGTCACCTGGGTCCCGGACAGCCTCTGCGAGGCTTCCGGGATGACAACCTATTGTGAAATATAACAAAGCGTTGTGCCCATGAAGGTGCGGCCGTTTGCGTGAGGAGACACCAAGCATGACCCGCATCGCCTTCATCGGGCTCGGCAACATGGGCGGCGGCATGGCCGCCAACCAGGCCAAGGCCCAGCATCACGTCAGCGCCTTCGACCTGTCGGCGGCGGCGCTGGAACGGGCCGTGGCGGCCGGCTGCCAGGCGACGGCTTCCGTGGCCGAAGCGGTGAAGGACGCCGAGGTCGTCATCACCATGCTGCCGGCCGGACAGCACGTTCGGTCCGTCTACGGCGACCAGATCCTGGCCCATGCCCCCAAGACCGCCCTGCTGATCGACTGCTCGACCATCGATGTCGAGAGCGCCCGCGCGGTAGCCGCCCAGGCCAAGGCGGCGGGCTTCCGCTTCGCCGACGCGCCGGTGTCGGGCGGGATCATGGCCGCCGAGGCCGGGACCCTGGCCTTCATGGTCGGCTGCGACGCCGCCGACTTTGCCGCCGTCGAGGCGGCGCTTGAACCGATGTCGCGGGTGACCATCCACGCCGGCGACCACGGGGCGGGGCAGGCGGCCAAGATCTGCAACAACATGCTGCTGGGCATCTCGATGCTGGGAACCTGCGAGGCCTTCGCCTTGGCCGAGAAGCTGGGCCTGGCCGCCGACCGGTTTTTCGAGATCGCCAGCAAATCGTCGGGTCAGTGCTGGTCGGTGTCGACCTATTGCCCGGTCCCGGGCGTCGGCCCCTCGACTCCGGCCGACCGAAACTACGAGGGTGGGTTCGCCACGGCGATGATGCTCAAGGACCTGAAGCTGGCCCAGGACGCCGCCGCCAAGGCCGGCGCGAGCACCCCGATGGGCGCCCAGGCCGAGGCTCTCTACGCCCTGTTCGACGGCAACGGATTCGGCGGCAAGGACTTCTCCGCCGTGCTGCAGATGCTACGGGGACAGTTGTCGCAGCTGGGCTGAGTCGCCGGGGCTCGTCGGGTCTGTTCACTCACGAAGACAATGCGGCCATTCGCGCCTTGGGCTTTGTAGGTAAACGTCCTTATGTGGACAGTGCGCGTCGCTGGTGCGAAAAGCCAAGCCTTGAGAAGGGACCGATCGGGCCTGCGTGCTCCTCGGGTAAAGATGCCATGGACTACAAAGCCGCGTTCCGCAGCGCCGTCGACCAGATCCGTGACGAAGGCCGCTATCGGGTGTTCGCCGATGTGAAGCGCCATCGCGGCGCCTTCCCGCGCGCCACCTGGACCCGTCCGGACGGCGGCGAGAGCGAGATCGTGGTCTGGTGCTCCAACGACTATCTCGGCCAGGGCCAGAATCCCGTGGTGCTGGACGCCATGCACGCGGCGATCGACGACCACGGCTCGGGCTCGGGCGGCACGCGCAACATCTCGGGCACGAACCACCACCATGTCGAGCTGGAGGCCGAGCTGGCCGACCTGCATGGCAAGGAAGCGGCCCTGCTGTTCACCTCGGGCTACGTCTCCAACGAGGCCAGCCTGTCGGCCCTGCAGAAGATCCTGCCGGGCCTGGTCATCTTCTCCGACGCCCAGAACCACGCCTCGATGATCGCTGGCATCCGCAACGGCGGCTGCCAGCGCCACATCTTCCGGCACAACGACCTGGCCCACCTTGAAGAACTGCTGATCGCCGCGCCGGCCGACGCGCCCAAGCTGATCGCCTTCGAGAGCGTCTATTCCATGGACGGCGACATCGCCGACCTGGCCGGCACGGTGGCCCTGGCCAAGAAGTACGGCGCCATGACCTATCTGGACGAGGTCCACGCCGTGGGCATGTACGGCCCGCGCGGCGGCGGCGTCGCCGAGCGCGACGGCCTGATGGACCAGATCGACATCATCGAGGGCACCCTGGGCAAGGCCTTCGGCGTCATGGGCGGCTACATCACCGGCGACGCCGTGGTGGTGGACGCCATCCGCCTGGTGGCCTCGGGCTTCATCTTCACCACCTCGCTGCCGCCGGCGCTCACCGCCGGAGCCCTGGCCAGCGTCCGGTGGCTCAAGCAGCACCCGGAGGTCCGCGAGGCCCACCAGGAGCGCGCCGCCACCCTGAAGGCGATGTTCAAGGCCGCCGGCCTGCCGGTGATGGACAACGACAGCCACATCGTCCCGGTGCTGGTCGGCGACCCCCACCACACCAAGCTGATCAGCGACATGCTGCTGGCCGATCACGGCGTCTATGTGCAGCCGATCAACTACCCCACCGTGCCGCGCGGCACCGAACGCCTGCGCTTCACCCCGACGCCGTTCCACACCGACGACATGATGCGCAAGCTGGTCGGGGCGATGGAAACGCTGTGGGCCCATTGCAACGTGGCCCGCATGGGCGGCCACGCGGCGTAAAACTCACCCTCTCCCAGCGGGAGAGGGAGGGGCCCACGCCATCGGCGTGGGAGGGTGAGGGATTACGCTGTTTCAAATCCGGGCAGGGCGTTGGGGAATGACGTTGGACGTCTAAACCCCTCACCCTCCCACCGCTACGCGGCGGGCCCCTCCCTCTCCCACTGGGAGAGGGAGCCTAATTTACCGCCCCCGCATCGCGCCCTTGCCCAGGCCGATCTGCTTGGCGAAGTCCGACCGCCGCTCGGCATAGGCCGGCGCCACCATCGGATAATCCCCGGGCAGCGACCATTTGCGGCGGTAGTCTTCGGGGCTCATGTCGTAGTGGGTGCGCAGGTAGCGCTTGAGCATCTTCAGTTTCTTGCCGTCTTCCAGGCAGACGATGTAGTCGCGCTGCACCGAGCGCGAGACCGGCACCGCCGGCTTGGCGCGGTCGGCCACGGGCGGAGCCTGCACGGCGCCAAGCGCTGAAAGCGCGCCATGCACCGAGCGGATCAATTCGGGCACCGCCGAACGCGCCACGGTGTTCTGTGCGACATAAGCGGCCACGATGCCGGCGCTGAGGCCCAGGATGTCGATGTCGTTGTCGTTGATTTCCGCCTCGCCGTGCGACGTCGCCATGCCAGTCCGCCTTGTCATTTACAGTCACTGAAACACCCGGTGCGCCAGCCTTGCCGGCGCCGGTTCCTGCGCAACGCGTCCCCGCCGGTGAGGTTCCCGGATTGATCGTGGCGCGAAGGGGGGTAAAGAGAGCGCGACCGACTCCCCGCCAGTCGCCCTTTTAATCTCCCAGCCCCAGGAGAGCGTCGATGACCGCACCGGCCAACAACATCACCGCCGACAAGAACGCCTTCTTCGGCGCCGACCTCGCCGCCGCCGACCGCGACATCTTCGACCGCATCGGCCTGGAGCTGAATCGTCAGCAGAACCAGATCGAGCTGATCGCCTCGGAGAACATCGTCTCGCGCGCCGTGCTCGAGGCCCAGGGTTCGATCCTGACCAACAAGTACGCCGAGGGCTATCCGGGCAAGCGCTACTACGGCGGCTGCGAATATGTCGACGAGATCGAGACCATTGCCATCGAGCGCGCCAAGGCGCTGTTCGGCGCGGCCTTCGCCAACGTCCAGCCGCACTCGGGCTCGCAGGCCAACCAGTCGGTGTTCATGTCGCTGCTGCAGCCGGGCGACACCTTCCTGGGCATGGACCTGGCGGCCGGCGGCCACCTGACCCACGGCAGCCCCGCCAACCAGTCGGGCAAGTGGTTCAAGCCGGTGTCCTACACCGTGCGCCAGCAGGACCAACTGATCGACTACGACGCCGTCGAGGAGATCGCAGTCCGCGAGAAGCCCAAGCTGATCATCGCCGGCGGCAGCGCCTACAGCCGCCAGATCGACTTCGCCCGCTTCCGCGAGATCGCCGACAAGATCGGCGCCTATCTGATGGTCGACATGGCCCACTTCGCGGGCCTGGTGGCCGGCGGCGTGTTCCCCAGCCCCATCCCGCACGCCCACGTGGTCACCACCACCACCCACAAGACCCTGCGCGGTCCGCGTGGCGGCATGGTGCTGACCAATGACGAAGCGATCATCAAGAAGGTCAATTCGGCGGTGTTCCCGGGTCTGCAGGGCGGCCCGCTGGAGCACGTCATCGCCGCCAAGGCCGTGGCCTTCGGCGAGGCGCTGCGGCCGGAGTTCAAGGTCTACGCCCAGCAGGTGATCGACAACGCCCGCGCGTTGTCCGAAGCCCTGCAGACCCAGGGCGTCAATATCGTTTCGGGCGGCACCGACAGCCACCTGATGTTGGTCGACCTGCGGCCCAAGGGCGTGACCGGCCGCGACGCCGAGCACAGCCTCGAGCGCGCCCACATGACCTGCAACAAGAACGGCGTGCCGTTCGACACCGCGCCGTTCACCGTCACCTCGGGCATCCGCCTGGGCACCCCGGCTGGCACCACCCGCGGCTTCGGCACGGCCGAGTTCACCCGGGTCGGCCAGCTGATCGGCGAGGTCGTCAACGGCCTTGCCGCCAATGGCCCGACCGGCAACGGCGAGGTCGAGGCCAAGGTGCGCGAGGAAGTCCTGGCCTTGACGGCCCGGTTCCCGATCTACAACTAATAGGCCTGTGTCGGGCGGGAGGGCCTAGATCATGCGCTGCCCGTTCTGTGGCCACCTGGAAAGCCAGGTGAAGGACAGCCGCCCGTCGGAAGACGGGGCGGCCATCCGTCGCCGTCGGCTGTGTCCTGAGTGCGGCGGCCGCTTCACCACCTTCGAGCGAGTGCAGCTGCGCGAACTGACGATCGTCAAGCGTTCGGGCCGCCGTTCGCCGTTCGACCGCGAGAAGCTGGTCCGCTCGATCTCGCTGGCCATGCAGAAGCGGCCGGTGGATCCCGAGCGGGTCGAGCGGATGGTCAACGGCATCGTCCGCCAGCTGGAAAGCCTGGGCGAGACCGAATTGCCCTCCTCGGCGGTGGGCGAGATGGCCATGAAGGCGCTGAAGTCGCTCGATGACGTGGCCTACGTCAGATACGCCTCGGTCTATCGTGATTTCCGGGAAACCAGTGATTTCGCGAAGTTTCTGGGGGAAGAAGGCCTGAGCGACGTCGCCGAAGACGAGCTATAGGCGCATCCTGTGATTCGGTTTTGGCGGCGACGCCGCCGGACTACGATTCGATTTTGCGGCGGAGCCCTTTGGTTCTAGGTGACCGGTCCCGCCGGGGAGAGTTCAAGGACTATGGTTGAAGACAAGATTCGTCTGCTGATCGTGGAGGGCCGACGTTATTCGGGGCTTTCCGACGAACTGCTGCGCGGCGCGACCCAGGCGATCGAGGCGCATGGCGCGGACTTTGACGTGATCACCGTCTCCGACGCCTTGCAAATTCCCAGCGCCGTCGCCCTGGCCGAAGAGGCCGGCCATCGTCCGGTCGGCGTGCGCTATGACGGCTACGTCGCCCTGGGCGTCGTCATGCGCGGCGAGACCTACACCTTCGAGATCGTCGCCAACGAGACCGCGCGCGGTTTGCAGGACCTGGCGATCGGCAAGCGCCTGGCCATCGGCTACGGCGTGCTGAACGTCGAGGACGAAGACCAGGCCTGGGCGCGCGCCCGGGTCTCCGAAGGCGATCGTGGCGGCCACGCGGCCCGCGAATGCCTGGAACTGGTCGCCCTGCGCGCCCAACTGCTGGGAGCGGGCCGATGAGCCGGGACGATCGCGTCAAGCCGCGCTCCGTCGCCCGCCTGGCGGCCGTGCAGGCGCTGTACCAGATGGAAGTCTCGGGCGTCGGCGTCGACGCCGTGGTCCGCGAGTTCTCCGAGCATCGCTTCGATCGCGACGTCGACGGTCCGGACGGCGACAAGCTGGCGGCGGCCGACGAGACCTTCTTCGCCGAGCTGGCCAAGGGCGTCGTCGCCCACCAGGCCGCCGTCGACCAGGCCATCGTCAGGCGCCTGGCCTCGGGCTGGAAGCTGGAGCGCCTGGACGCCACGGCCCGCGCGGTCCTGCGTTCGGGGGCCTATGAGCTCATGCACCGCCCCGACGTGCCCACCGAGGTGGTGATCGACGAGTATGTCGAGATCGCCAAATCCTTCTTCGAGGGACCGGAATCCGGTTTCATCAATGGCGCCCTGGACGCCATCGCGCGTGACGCCAGAAACTGACGACGACTGGTTCGCCGAGCCGGCGCCGGAAACGGCGGCGGTCGACGATGCGTGGTTCGAGGAGACCGTGCCGCCGGCAGAGGTCGCGTCGGTCAACGAATTTGGCCTGATCGCGCGCTTCCTGCGGCCGCTGACCCGCGGCGACGCCGCGGCGCTTGACCTGCTGGACGACGCGGCGGTGCTGCCCTCGCGCCCCGGCTACGACCTGGTGATCACCAAGGACGCCATGGTGGCAGGCGTGCATTTCCTGGCCGGCGAGGACCTGGACGTGGTGGCCAAGCGGCTGTTGCGCACCAACCTGTCGGACCTGGCCGCCAAGGGCGCGGTTCCCTACGGCTACTTCCTGGCGGTGGGCTGGCCCTCGGGCACCACCGTGACCGACCGCGAGACCTTCGCGCGCGGCCTGGCCGAGGACGGCGCGCTCTACGACGTCAACCTGCTGGGCGGCGACACGGTCACGACCTCGGGCCCGCTGGTGGTCTCGGCCACCTTCCTCGGCTGGGTTCCCAGCGGCGACGCGGTGCTGCGCAGGGGCGCGCGGGTTGGCGACCGGCTGATGGTCAGCGGCACGATCGGCGACGGCTGGCTGGGCCTGCTGGCCCACTGGGGCGAGGTCGAGGATCCCGACGGCGGCCTGGCCCGCCGCTATCGCATGCCGCCGCCGCGCCTGAGCATCCGTGACGCCCTGCGCGCCTATGCGCGCGCCGCCGCCGACGTGTCCGACGGCCTGCTGGCCGACGCCGGCCACGTGGCCAAGGCCAGCGGCCTGCGGGTCAAGGTCGACCTTGACCGGCTGCCGCTGTCGCCCGGCGCCCGCAAGTGGCTGGGTGCCCAGCCGGAAGCCGGCGAGGCGCGGATGTCGCTGGCCTCGGGCGGCGACGACTACGAGATCGTCTGCGCCGTCGATCCCACCGACGTGGCCGCCTTCCAGGCCGCCGCCATGGCCGCTGGCGTGCCCGTGCGCGACATTGGCGAGTTCGTGGAAGGCGAGGGGGTCTGCGCTCTGTTCAAGGGCAAGGACATCACGCCGGAACGGCTGGGCTGGCTGCACGGGTAGACGGTGGTTTTCGACTGGCGGCGGGTCCTCAGGTTCGCGTTGTTTGTAGCAACGCTCTTTGCCTACCGAGTCGCGGCGATGCGGCTGGCCGACCTCGTTCCGGCCGGGACCTTCACTTGGCTTGCTCGAGCTCTCGGCGCTGAGACCGCCTCGCACGTGATCTTCGTAGCATTGATCGCGCTCATGATTGTCTGCGCTCTCTTTGTTTACTGGCTAACCTCAAAAGCTTTGGGCCTTCCGATGCGTGATGGCCCGCGGTAGCAAAACCTCAAACTTTCTTGGTTAAGCGGGAACCATGACCCGCTCCATGTCGATCGCCCGCCGCGTCCTGCTGATCGCCCCGCTGGCCCTGCTGGCGGTGACGCCGGCCCTCGCCAGCTCGCCGAAGAAAAAGGACGGCGAAGGGGAGGCGAAGGCCGATCCGGTGATCAAGCTGCAGTCCATGGCCCTGCCGATCATCGTCGACGGCCGACTGGTCAACTACGTCTTCGTCCAACTCAACATCACCTTGAAGACAGGAGTTCCGACCACGGCGTTCGGGAGCAAGGAGCCGATGCTGCGCGACGCCGTGGTGCGCGAGGCCCACGACAGGCCCTTCACGCGGCCCGACAGCTACGTCGCGCTGGACGAGACGCGCCTGAAGGCCTCGGTGCTGCGCGAGGTCAACGGCCTGATCGGGCCTGGCAAGGTGGCCCTGGTGACGGTCGTCAAGCAGACGCCGCGCAACTTCGTTCCGCCGCCGGCCAAGGCCGGGGCCCAGGCGGGGGGAAAGCCCGCGCCGCATCGGGAACCGGCGCCGGACCCGAACATCGTTCCCTAGGCCCGCATCCGCGTCCGTCCCTGACTGAACGCCGTTCCCGCAAGCGGTTGCGCGGGCCGCGACCATTTGGCACTGTCCCCGCCTTGGCGCCAAACCGGCGTCATCAGGGAGCATCGAGGGGGCATGAGGCCATAGGCCCGCCCGTCGTGTGCGGCCGGGCGCGATCCTGACGGGTCGTGATCCTGCCGAGCCGGCGACCCTCTCGTTATTGAAACGCGAAGAGGGCGACTTACCGATGAGTTCTTGGCTTTACGTGGCCATTGGGGCCGGGCTGCTGGCGGTGCTGTACGGCGCCGTGCAGACGGCTTCCTTGATGCGGGCTTCGCCCGGCAATGCGAAGATGCAGGAGATCGCCGCGGCGATCCAGGAAGGGGCCCAGGCCTATCTGAACCGCCAGTACACGACGATCGCCATCGTCGGGGTGGCGGTCATCGCCTTGCTGGCGTTCTTCTTCAAATCCTGGGAACAGCCCGTCGGCTTCGCCCTGGGCGCGACTCTGTCGGGCGCGGCCGGCTTCGCGGGCATGCTGATCTCGGTGCGGGCCAATGTCCGCACGGCGCAGGCCTCGTCCGAGAGCCTGGCGGCCGGACTGAAGATGGCCTTCACCTCCGGCGCCGTGACCGGCATGCTGGTGGCGGGCTTCGCCTTGATCGGCGTCGCCGGTTACTTCGCCGTGCTGCTGAGCACCGGCCACGCCGGCACCGACCGCGTGGTGGTCGACTCGCTGGTGTCGCTGGGCTTCGGCGCCTCGCTGATCTCGATCTTCGCCCGCCTGGGCGGGGGCATCTTCACCAAGGGCGCCGACGTCGGCGGCGATCTGGTGGGCAAGGTCGAGGCCGGCATCCCGGAAGATGACCCGCGCAACGCCGCGACCATCGCCGACAACGTGGGCGACAACGTCGGCGACTGCGCCGGCATGGCCGCCGACCTGTTCGAGACCTATGCCGTGACCACGGTCGCCACCATGGTGCTGGCGGCGATCTTCTTCCGCGGCACGGAAGCCGTATCGTCGATGATGCTGCTGCCGCTGGCCATCTGCGCCGTCTGCATCGTCACCTCGATCATCGGCTCGTTCGCCGTGCGTCTGGGCAAGAAGCAGAACATCATGGGCGCCCTCTATCAGGGCTTGATCGTCACCGGTGTGCTGTCGATCCCGGCGGTCTACTACGTGATCCACCAACTGGTGCCGACCGCCGTCACGGTGGGCGACCGCACCTTCGACGCCAACGCCCTGTTCTTCTGCGGCCTGGCCGGCCTGGCCGTCACCGCCCTGATCGTGGTGATCACCGAATACTACACCGGCACCAATTTCCGCCCGGTGAAGTCGGTGGCCCAGGCATCCGTCTCGGGTCATGGCACCAACGTCATCCAGGGCCTGGCCATGTCGCTGGAATCCACCGCCCTGCCGGCCCTGACCATCATCGTCGGCATCCTGGTGACCTATAACCTGGCGGGCCTGTTCGGCATCGCCATCGCCACCACCACCATGCTGTCCCTGGCCGGCTTCATCGTCGCCCTGGACGCCTTTGGTCCGGTCACCGACAACGCCGGCGGCATCGCTGAAATGGCCGGTCTGCCCAAGGAAGTCCGCGTCACCACCGACGCTCTCGACGCCGTGGGCAACACCACCAAGGCCGTCACCAAGGGCTACGCCATCGGTTCGGCCGGCCTGGGCGCCCTGGTGCTGTTCGCCGCCTATACCGAAGACCTGAAGTTCTTCTCGGCCCATGCCGAGGCGGGCAGCTTCTTCGAGGGCATGGGCCCGGTGACCTTCGACCTGTCCAACCCCTATGTGGTGGTCGGCCTGCTGTTCGGGGGGCTGCTGCCCTTCCTGTTTGGCGGCATGTCGATGACCGCCGTGGGCCGGGCGGCCGAAGCCGTGGTGGCCGAGGTCCGTCGCCAGTTCCGCGAGAACCCGGGCATCATGACCTATGAGGTGAAGCCGGAATACGGCAGGGCCGTGGACATCCTGACCAAGGCGGCGATCCGCGAGATGATCGTGCCGTCGCTCCTGCCGGTGGTTTCGCCGGTGGTGCTGTTCTTCGTGATCAAGGCCATCGCCGGCAAGGTCGACGCCTTCGCGTCGCTGGGCGCCATGCTGATGGGCGTGATCGTCACCGGCCTGTTCGTCGCCATCTCGATGACCAGCGGCGGCGGCGCCTGGGACAACGCCAAGAAGGTGATCGAGGAAGGCTTCACCGACAAGGACGGCGTCCTGCACTCCAAGGGCGGCGACACCCACAAGGCGGCCGTCACCGGCGACACCGTCGGCGACCCCTACAAGGACACCTCGGGCCCCGCCGTGAACCCGATGATCAAGATCACCAACATCGTGGCCCTGCTGCTGCTGGCGATCCTGGCCCACGGCGTCTGATCACGATCCACGCCGGATACGACGACGCCCCGGAGGGAAACCTCCGGGGCGTTTTCGATTCCGGGCGCTGGCGGACGCCGGTCAGTACATGTCGTCGAGCGCGACCTCGGCCTCGGCGGCGACCGCGCCACGGCGTTCCTGGCCCTCGTAGTCGTGATCGATGCGCCGCCGGCGGCAGGGGCCGAAATAGGCGCCGGCCCGCACGAAGTCGCGCGGGTTGTTGATCACCTCGTTGACCCGGTGCAGCACGCCGCGGGCGGTGAGGGGCTTGGCCAGGAATTCGGTGACCCCGGCCATCCGCGCCTCGTCCAGGCTGGCGCGGGTGGCGTGGCCGGTGACCATGATGATCGGGACATAGGGATTGCCGCTGGCCGGCGAGGTGCGCACCCAGCGGATGAACGCCAGGCCGTCAACCGGCTGCATCATCAGGTCGGTGAAGATGATATCGATTTCGCGCTCGGTGACGGCCTTCAGCGCCTCGACGCCGTCGCCGGCCTCGATGATCTTGCGCACGCCCAGCGACTTCAGCACCGTGCCGATGATCTCGCGCATGGGCGCGTTGTCGTCGATGATGAGCACCGTCAACGAACGCAGATTAGGTGCGCTCAAAGTCTTCCCCCCGGAAAGGCGGCGTCAGCCACCGCGACCTCACCAGGGAGCGTAATCGGATCGTCGTTGAGAAACCGTTGATACCGGCGACGAAATGTCGCGGAATTTCAGATGGTTATGCTTAACCATCGGTACGGCTCGGCTTGTCGGGACGCTTGGGGGCCTAGCGGCGGTCCTGCGGGCGGTTGCCCGGGGTGTCCTGATCGTCCTGCGGCAGCATGCCGCCGCGGCCGACGTTGCCCAGCAGCTGCTCGAGGATGGTCATTTCGCGGCCACGGGTCGGCGTTTCACGACCGTTGTAGGCGATGACCTTGCCGTCCTTCAGCGTGTAGGTGTCCACCGAGGCGACTTTTTCGTCGGCCGGGTTGAACTTGATCGCGACCACGTCGCGCTTGATCACCCGCGGCCTGTAGAAGGCCACGCGGTCGGTGGTCTGCGAGATGTAGTACCAAGAATTGGCGTCGAAAGTGGAGGTGGCCGAGGGCGAGCCCAGCTTTTCGGTGACCGTCGACTTGCTGTCCTCGCCGACCTTCATGTCGACGGGCTTGGCTTCGATGGCCTGGAAACCGGAATAGCTCGTCAGCGGCGTGCAGCCTCCGGCGACGGCGGCGAGGCCGATGACAGCGGCGGCGAGAACGGCGGGACGAAACATGCAGGCTCCGGAACCTAAAAAGGCTGACTTTGACCTATCGCCCGCGCGGGCTTAGTTCAATGGTCCGCGTGGATCGGATGGCGAAGTTAGTTCCGTGTCGCGGCGAAATCGAGGCGAAGTCATGTTTCTGGACCGGCTGCTCAAACCCAGGCCCGCCAAGGCGGCGGGGAGCAAACTCTATGCCGGCGCGGTGGCCCAGGCCCGTTCCGCGCCACTTTACGTCCAGATGGGCGTGCGCGACTCGCTGGAAGGCCGGTTCGAGCTCTTCACCCTGCACGTGGTGCTGTTGCTGGAGCGATTGAAGGGCCACGGCGAGTCGGCGGCCGAGCTTTCCCAGGCCACGTTCGACGCCTATGTGCGCGGCCTGGACGACGCCTTCCGTGAAATCGGCGTCTCCGACACGGCGGTGGGCAAGAAAATGAAGAAGCTGGCCGGAGCGTTCTACGGCCGCCTGAAGGCCTTCGACGAGGCGGTCGCCGGCCTGCCGGACCAGGCGGCCCTGACAGACCTTCTGGCCCGCACGGCCTTCGAGGAGCGCGACGAGGGCGACGTGGCGGCCCTGACGGCCTATGTGGTCGCCGCGCGCGACCATCTGGCGGCCCAGCCGCTGGAGCGCTTGATGCAAGGAGAGGCCCAATGGCTGAAGGCGTGATCAATCCCTGGCCCTACAGCGTCACCCTGGGGCGCATGGGGCGCGGCATGGATCTGCGCTTCGAGCCCGACGAGGCCGCTCGCAAGGCGATCGCCAAGACGCTGAACCTCGTGTCGCTGGATTCGCTGGACGCCGAGATCTTCCTGCGTCCCTGGATGGACGGCGCCGAGGTTTCCGGCCTGATCCGGGCCCGCGTCACCCAGGTGTGCAGCGTCTCGGCCGACGAGTTCGAGGAGCCGGTCGAATCACGCTTCTCGGTCCGCGTGCTGCCGGCCGACAGCGAGAACACTTCGCCGGACGAGAACGGCGACCTGGCGTTGGACCCGGAGGGCGACGATCCGCCCGACGTGCTGGAAGGCGAGACCATCGACGTCTCGGGCTATGTGATCGAGCACCTGGCCCTGGAGCTGGACCCGTTCCCCCGCAAGCCGGGCGCGGTGTTCGAGGCACCGCCCGAACCGGTGGAGCTGTCGCCATTCGCGGCGCTGAAAGCGCTGAAGGCCGATCCCGATCCCAGCGGCGACGGGGCCTGAAATGCCGGTTCCGTTCTGCTTGCGTGATATCCTCGCGCCTGTATCGTCCCGCCGCCTTGACCTAGCGGTGCGCCGCTCCAGGAGCCGATAGCGCCTCGTGCCTCAACCCATTGTCATTTCGATCGACGCCATGGGCGGGGATCACGGTCCGTCCGTGATCGTGCCCGCCGTCGCGATCGCCGCCGGAAACCTGCCGGACGTCCGCTTCCTGCTGCACGGCGACCAAGCCCTGCTGAACGCCGAACTGGCCAAGTCGCCGGCCGCCCGGGCGGTCAGCGAGGTGCGTCACACCGACAAGGCCATCTCGATGGACGAGAAGCCCGCCCAGGCCATGCGCCGGGGCAAGGGCTCCAGCCTGTGGAACGCCGTCGAGGCGATCCGCGAGAACCAGGCCCAGGCCGTCGTCTCGGCCGGCAACACCGGCGCCCTGATGGCGATTTCCAAGCTGATCCTGCGCATGGGGGCCAACCTGGAGCGCCCGGCCATCGTCGCCAACTGGCCGACCATGCGCGGCGTCTCCGCCGTGCTCGACGTCGGGGCCAATGTCGAGAGCGACGCGGCCCAGTTGGTCGAGTTCGCGATCATGGGCGCGGCTTTCCACCACGCGGTGCACGGTTCCGACCGACCGACCGTCGGCCTGCTCAATGTCGGCTCCGAAGACCAGAAAGGTCATGAGGAAGTGCGCGAGGCGCACGCCATCCTCAAGGAAACCACGCTGGACTTCGACTATCGCGGCTTCGTCGAGGGCACCGACATCGCCAAGGGCACGGTCGACGTCGTCGTCACCGACGGCTTCACCGGCAATGTCGCTCTGAAGACCGCCGAGGGCTTGGCCCGCTTCTTCGCCGCCGAGATGAGGACGACCCTGACCTCGAGCCCCCTGGCGATGCTGGGGGCGTTGATCGCCTCGGGCGCCTTGAAGAAGATGCGCCAGCGCCTGGATCCGGCGCGCGTCAATGGCGGGCCGCTGCTGGGGCTGAACGGCATCGTGGTCAAGAGCCACGGCGGCGCGGACGCCACGGGCTACGCCTCGGCCATCCGCGTGGCCGTCGACCTGGCCCGCAGCGACTTCTCGGCCGAGATCGATCGCAATCTGAAACGCCTGACCGAAACCGGCCTCAAGTCCGGTGTAGAATTGACGGCCGAAGGCGTGTCGGGCGCCGAGGGCCAGGGAGCTTCCGAGTGAGCGTAATTCGTAGCGCCGTCACCGGCGTCGGGGCCTATCTGCCGGACAACGTGGTCACCAACGATCAGTTGGCCGAAACCGTCGACACCAGCGACGAATGGATCGTCGAGCGCACCGGCATCCGCCAGCGCCACAAGGTGGCCGATGACCAGCCGGTCTCGGACCTGGCCTGGCGCGCCGCCGTGCAGGCGCTGGAGAAGGCCGGCAAGACCGCCGCCGACGTCGATCTGATCATCGTCGCCACCACCACGCCGGATATGACCTTCCCGGCCACCGCCACCATCGTCCAGCGCAAGCTGGGCGCGCCGGTCGGCATCGCCTTCGACGTCCAGGCCGTGTGCTCGGGTTTCGTCTACGCGCTGAGCGTCGCCGACGGCTTCGTGGCCCGGGGTCATTCGAAATGCGCCCTGGTGATCGGGGCCGAGGCCATGACCCGGCTGATGGACTGGACCGACCGCGGCACCTGCGTGCTGTTCGGCGACGGGGCCGGCGCGGTGGTGCTGGAGCCGCGCGAAGGGCAGGGGACCACGGCCGACCAGGGCCTGCTGGGCTTCGCCCTGCGCGCCGACGGGACCAAGCAGGAATTGCTCTATGTCGACGGTGGTCCGTCCACCACGGGCACGGTCGGCAAGCTGCGGATGCTGGGCAACCAGGTGTTCAAGCACGCGGTGATCAACATCTCCGAGGCGATCCACGCGGCGGCCAAGGCGGCCGACGTCACGATCCCCGAGGTCGACTGGTTCATTCCGCACCAGGCCAACCAGCGCATCCTGGCCGGCGTCGCCCATCGGGTGGGCATCGACGAGAGCAAGGTGATCTCGACCGTGGCCCTCCACGCCAACACCTCGGCCGCCTCGATCCCGCTGGCCTTCGCCCAGGGAATCGCCGACGGCCGCATCAAGCCGGGCCAGCTCTTGCTGCTCGAGGCGATGGGCGGCGGGCTGACCTGGGGCGCCTGCGTCATTCGCCTGTAGGCAAAAGCGCGGCGTCTTTGGGTCAAGCGTGGCCATTTTAGGCGGTCAGCTTGTGTCATCGCCTGAAGTCTTGGCGCTCAGCCTTTGACTCCATGCGATAATCGCGGCATGCAGGCTTGAGTTGATGAGAGCACGTTGCGGAAAAACGGGTCTCGGCCCGGTCTGACGCGTGCCCTCTGGGGTGCCAATCCAGCGTAGGGGGCGTCATGAAAGGCGCGACATTGACCCGGGCCGATCTCTGCGAGGCGGTTCATGAGGAAGTCGGTCTGACCCGCCAGGATTGCGCGGGTCTGGTCGAACGGACTCTCGATCTGGTCGCCGAGGCGCTGGAACGGGGCGAAACCGTCAAGCTTTCCGGATTCGGCGTCTTCCAGGTCCGCGACAAGCGGGCCCGGATGGGCCGCAATCCCAAGACCGGCGAGCCGGCCGAGATCGAGCCCCGCCGGGTGATCGGCTTCCGGGCCTCGCAAGTCATGAAGGCGCGAATCGACCGCGCCTTGGGCGGCTAGGGGAGCGGTCGGCGGTGGCGAAGGGACCCAACGCCTTCCGCACGATCTCCGAAGCCGCCGAAGAGCTGGGCGTGCCGCAGCACGTCCTGCGCTTCTGGGAAACCAAGTTCTCGTTCATCCGGCCCATGAAGCGGGCCGGCGGCCGGCGGTTCTACCGCCCGCAGGACATCGCCGTGCTCAGCGGCGTGCGCGCCCTGCTGCACGCCGAGGGCTACACCATCAAGGGCGTGCAGAAGCTGCATCGCGAGCAGGGGATCACCCATGTGATCGCCGCCGGCCTGGGCGATAACGGCTCGGCCTCGCTCGACATCCCGATCGACGTGCCGATCGATTCTGCGCCGCACGGCGAGCTGGGCGAGGAAGCCCGCGACCGCCTGGTCCTGGCGCTGGACGACTTGAAGGCCGTGAAAGCCCGGCTGGACGGGCTTTTGAAGGGGCTCTGAGGGCCGCTGAAAAACAGCCGGGAAACCCCGCGAAATCCCATTGCCCCCGGCAAGGCTCGCACCTATAAGGGCGCTCCTTCCGGATCGGAGCGTGGCGCAGCCTGGTAGCGCACTTGACTGGGGGTCAAGGGGTCGCAGGTTCGAATCCTGTCGCTCCGACCATTTCCTTTATTGGAAATGAGACCGGAAGAACGCAAAGGCCGCCCTTCGGGGCGGCCTTTTTCGTTTGCGGGTTCGGCCCACTTGCCCCCTACGGGTCGCTTCGCGACCGTCTTCCCCCATAGGGGGAAGAGCTGAGGCTCCGCCCCCTATGGCGGCGGACAGACCGCGAAGCGGTCAGGTGGGGGCAAGTCCGTGAGCCTCAGAGCTTCCTGTCCGCCTTGCCCATCCACGACATCAGCGGCAGCAAGGGCAGCCCCCAGGCCAGTCCGGCGACAGCGAAATAGATCAGGTGGATGGCCCGGTTGTTGGGCAGGTAGTCGTACAGGCTGGTGAAGGCCCAGACATAGGCGGCCAGGAACACCATGATGCCGATCCCGCCGATCAATTTGCGCAGGCGGGCGGGGATGAGGGGAGCGCTCAAGCGGGTCTCCGGAAGATGCCCGAGACGATACCCAGGACGGCCAGGAAGAAGATCGCCCCCAGGCTGGAGACCAGCAGGCTGCCGAGGAAGCCGTCGAACCTGAAGTCCAGCCGTTGGGCGACGAACGCTCCGATGAACGAGCCGACGACGCCGATCAAGAGCTTGGTGAACAGCGCGTGCCGGCGGGCCAGCACCAGATCGGCGATCCAGCCGGCCAGAATGCCGATGACGACCGCCACGAACACGCCCACGCCGCTCATCGATGGTCTCCGAACCCGCGCCCGCCCCGGCGCCCAGGCATGATCATCGCACGCCGCGCCGCAACCGTCATGAGGGCATGGACGTCGCGACCTGCGCGGCGTACGGCAAGGCTTCGCCTTATTCACGCCCTCAAACGGCGATCTTTGCGGCTGTCATGACGTCCTTCCTGCGTTCCGATCGTTCCCGGCCCGTGGCCATCTGGCTGTTCGTGGTGGCCGTTCTCGTCTTCGCCATGGTGGTGGTCGGGGGCGCGACGCGCCTGACCGATTCCGGGCTGTCGATTACCCAGTGGAAACCGATCATGGGCGCGATGCCGCCGATGTCGGAACAGGCCTGGCAGGCCAATTTCGCACTCTACAAGCAGATCCCGCAGTACAGGCTGGTCAATGCCGGCATGACGCTGGAAGCCTATAAGGGCATCTTCTGGTGGGAGTGGGCGCACCGGCTGCTGGGTCGCCTGGTCGGCCTGGTGTTCGCCCTGCCGTTCGCCTTCTTCCTGATCCGCCGGATGATCCCGCGCCGGCTGGTCTGGCGTTGCGTGGTGCTGCTGGCCCTGGGCGGCCTGCAGGGGCTGGTCGGCTGGTGGATGGTCTCCAGCGGCCTGTCGGAGCGGGTCTCGGTCGCGCCCGAGCGGTTGATGATCCACCTTGGCCTGGCCCTGGCGCTGTTCGTCATGCTGATCTGGACGGCGCTGGACGCCTGGGCCGGCGCGCCGCGCATCGAGGAGCGGACGACCTGGCGCGGCTGGGCGCTGGCCTTCCTGGGCGCGGTGTTCTTCCAGAGCCTGCTGGGTGCGCTGGTCGCGGGCAACGACGCCGGGCTGGTCTATAACGACTGGCCGCTGATGAACGGCGCCCTGATCCCGGCCGAATATGCCGGCCACGGCTTCTGGGGCACCCTGGCCCACAGCCAGGGCGCGGTGCAGCTGCATCACCGGCTGATGGCCTACGCCCTGTTCGTCGCCGCCATCGTCGTCGGCGTAGCCGCCGCGCGGACCCGGCGCATGCCCGAGGACGCCAAGGCGGCCGCCTTCGTGCTGGTCGGGGTGGTCTGCGTGCAGGCCGGCCTGGGGATCTGGACGCTGATGGCCGCCGTGCCTCTGGCCCTGGGCGTGCTGCACCAGGCCGGAGCGGCGATCCTGCTGGCCACGGCCACGGCCTTCGCCTGGCGGGTGCGGCGGCCCTAGTCCGCCCGCCCAATCCGTCATCGCCGAACAAGTCGGGGGGATGGCGAGGTTAGGGGCGAAGCGCTCGAAGAACTGTCACAACTTTGCAGCAAAGCACGCGGGTTCCCTTGCTGGAGTTCCGTCCCGTGATCCGCGCTTCCCACCTCCTGGCCGGAGCCCTGCTCCTGGCCGCGCCCGTCCTCGCCCAGGCCGCGCCGAAACCCGCCCCCAAGCCGCTCGCGCCGGCGACCAACGCCGCGCCGGGCGACGCCTATTACAAGGCCGGGGAGGCGGCCCTGGCCAAGGCGCTGGCGGTCAGTCCCAATACCGGCCGCGCCAAGAACGTCATCCTGTTCCTGGGCGACGGCATGGGCATCTCCACGGTCGTCGCCAGCCGCATCTACGAGGGCCAGCAGCGCGGCGTCGACGGCGAGAGCAATGCGTTGTCGTTCGAAAAGCTGCCGTGGACGGCGCTGTCCAAGACCTACAGCCACGACACCCAGGTCACCGACAGCGCCGCCGGCATCACCGCCATCACCACCGGCGTGAAGACCCGCAACAAGGTCATCGGCCTGTCGGGCGCCGCCAAACCGGAAAGCTGCGCCAGCGAGGTCGGGACCCGCGTCCAGACCATCGCCGAACTGGCCAAGGCCCATGGCCTGTCGGCCGGCGCGGTGACCACCACCCGCATCACCCACGCCACCCCGGCCGGGACCTACGCCCACACCTCCTATCGCGACTGGGAAGGCGACGGCGACATGCCGACCGACGCCCTGGCCGCGGGCTGCCGGGACATCGCCCGCCAACTGGTCGAGGCCCCGATTGGCCTGCGCCTGGACGTCGCCATGGGCGGCGGACGCTCGCGCTTCCTGCCCGAGGCCAAGGATGGCAAGCGCGCCGACGGCCGCGACCTGACCGCCGAGTGGCTGAAGGCCCCCAAGGCCGCCTATGTGACCACCGACGCGCAACTGGCCGCCCTGGATCCGACCCAGACCGGCCCGGTGCTGGGCCTGTTCGCCAACGAACACCTGCCCTACGAGGTCGAGCGTCCGGTGCTGGGGCAGGGCGTGCCGACCCTGGCGGCCATGACCACCAAGGCCATCGACCTGCTATCGACCAACCCCAAGGGCTATTTCCTGCTGGTCGAGGGCGGCAAGATCGACATGGGCAGCCACCTCAACAACGCCAAGCGCACCCTGACCGAGACCGTCGAGTTCTCGAAAGCTATCCAGGCCGCGCTCGACAAGGTGGACCTCAAGGACACCCTGGTCATCGTCACCGCCGACCATAGCCACGGCCTGGTGATCTCGGGCTACGCCGCTCGTAACGCCCCGATCCTCGGCCTGGCCGGCAACGAGGGCGAGCCGATCGTGGCCGGCGACGGCAAGCCCTACACCGTGCTGAGCTTCGCCACCGGCCCCGGCGGTCCGGAAGGCGGCGGCTCGCGCGCCGACCCCTCGAAGGAAGACACCGACGACGTCGACTACCACCAGGAGGCTCTGGCTAACCTGCCCAGTTCCGCCCACTCGGGCGAGGACGTGGGGGTGTTCGCCGACGGTCCGGGAGCGTATCTGGTGCATGGCGTGGTCGAGGAGAGCTACCTGTTCCAGGTCATGCGCCACGCCTACGGCTTCGACGCCAAGCCCTAAACCTTCACGCTCGCCCAAGGCCCGGTGATCGCCAAGGTGATCCCGGGCCACTGGACGTTGACGAACAGGGTCTGGCCGTCGGGCGAGAAACAGGCCCCGGCGAACTCCGAATTGCCCCGGAACACGTTGCGCCCCAGGGTGTAGACCTTGCCCTGCGGGGTGACGCCCTTGAGGTGGTTGGGCTTCACGTCCGAATAGCGGTCCTCGCAGACGACGATGTGGCCCAGCGGCGAGACCGTGATGTTGTCGGCGAAGTCCAGCACCCGCTCGTCCTTGCTCTCGACGAACAACTGCAGGCGACCCGGCTTGTCGGCCTCGCCGGCCTGGCCTTCCTGGGGGCTGGGTACGTAGCGGAAGATCTGGCCCGAGCCGGCCGCGCCGCCCGAGGTGCAGGTGAAGTAGAGCTCGCCCGTGCCCCAGTGCACGCCTTCGCCCCGGGCGAAGAACGCCGCGCCCTTGGCGTGGCCGCGCAGCCGCAGGTCGTCATAGGGATTGTCGACGCCGTCCAGGTCGATCCAGCGCGTCTCGACCCAGGCCCCAGGCTTGAGGTTGTCGGCGCCTTCCTGGTTGCGGGTGTCGGCGTCCTCGGCGACGCCGACGATGCCCAACGCTTGCAGCTTGCCGCCGGCCGCCAGGTTTCGGCGATCGTTGGGCAGGAAGCGATAGAACAGGCCGTCCTGCAGGTCCTCGGTCATGTAGACGACGCCGGTGCGCGGATCGATGCAGGCGGCCTCGTGCTTGAAGCGGCCCATGGCCTTCAGCGGGATCGGATCGGCCAGGCCCTTGCCGGCGCTGGGCACTTCGAAGGCGTAGCCGTGGTCCTTGCCGATCTCGAGGCCGGCCGTCAGCGTCGTCTCCTCGCAGGTGATCCACGAGCCCCAGGGCGTGGTCCCGCCGGCGCAGTTGACCGCCGTGCCGGCCAGGCTGAGGTGCTGGCTGACCGTCTGGCCGGTCTTCAGGTCGTAGACCACCGTGGTCGTGCCGCCGGGGAGAGGCAGGCCGGTATCCGCGAAGTCGTAGGCGCGATCCTTGGGCAGGCGATGGGCCAGGTGGCCGCCCAGGCCGAACGCCCCGTCGTTGAACGCCGCCGGACCCAGTTCGTGGTTGCGCACCAGGGCCACATGGTCGCCACCCAGCGAGAAGCAGCCCATGCCGTCGAAGGCCCCGGGCACCAGCAGGCCGTCCGACATCGTCTCGCCGGCCTGCGAGATGATCCGGTACGAGAAGCCCCGGGGCAGGTCGAGCATGCCCTTGGGGTCGGGCAGCAGCGGGCCGTAGCCCTCGACCTCGTTCAGATAGGACGGCAGCTCGGCCGCCTCGTCCTGGGCGCGGGCGCCGAAGCCGGCGAAGGCCAGGCTGGTGGCGGCGGAGGCGATGAAGGCGCGGCGCGAGAAGGGCATGAACGGATCTCCGGAGCTAGGCGTGCCCTATGCCTTCGCCCGATAACGGGATCATGACAGCGACGATGTGGTATTATGATACCTCATCGCGAAATTCCTTGCTGCACAAGGGTTTGCGGAGTTTCTTGCGCACGCATTGTTGACAGGCCGCGAACCCTCCTGTACCTGCCGCCCCTCACGCAGACGGAGCCGCTTTCCTTGGCCCCCGACGCACAAGGAATACGGATCAATCCCATGCAAAAGACCACGGCTTCCCTGAAGCCCGCCGAGGTCGAGAAGAAGTGGATCGTGGTCGACGCCCAGGACGCCGTTGTCGGCCGCCTGGCGACGTTCATCGCCATGCGTCTTCGCGGCAAGCATCGTGCTGACTACACCCCGAACGTCGACTGCGGCGACTTCGTCGTCGTGATCAACGCCGACAAGGTGAAGTTCACCGGCAAGAAGATGGACGACAAGATCTACTATCGCCACACCGGTCACCCGGGCGGCGTCAAGTCGACCAACCCGCGCAAGCTGCTGGAAGGCCGCTTCCCGGAACGCGTCCTCGAAAAGGCCGTCGAGCGCATGCTGCCCAAGGAAAGCCCCTTGGCCCGCAAGCAACTGACCCACCTGCTCATCTACAACAACGGTGAGCACCCGCACCAAGCGCAAAGCCCTGAAGTGATCGATTTCGCTTCGCGCAACGCCAAGAACACCCGGAGCGCCTAAGTCATGTCCGAAGCTCAAGGCTTTGACGCGCTGGCTAGCCTGTCCAGCAACCCCGAAGCGGCCGCTCCGGCCGTCCAGAAGCTCGACGCCCAGGGCCGCGCCTACGCGACCGGCAAGCGCAAGAACGCGATCGCCCGCGTCTGGATCAAGCCCGGCAAGGGCACGATCACGATCAATGGTCGCGACCAGGAAGTGTACTTCGCTCGCCCCGTGCTGCGGATGATGATCGCCCAGCCCTTCCAGGTCACCGACCGCGAAGGCCAGTTCGACGTCGTCGTGACCGTCGAAGGCTCGGGCCTGTCGGGTCAAGCCGGCGCCGTGCGTCACGGCCTGTCCAAGGCCCTGACCTACTACGAGCCGGGCCTGCGTCCGCTGCTGAAGCCGCACGGCTTCCTGACCCGCGACAGCCGCGTGGTCGAGCGTAAGAAGTACGGCAAGGCCAAGGCCCGCCGCAGCTTCCAGTTCTCGAAGCGCTAAGCGCGTCACGTTTCGTGCTTATGGAAAGGCGCTTCGGTTTCGGCCGAAGCGCCTTTTTCTTGTTTTCTTGTCCTTGCGATTGGGATGTCCATGACCCCGAAAGTCTTCATCGACGGCGAAGCCGGCACCACGGGCCTGCAGATCCGCGAGCGCCTGGTCGGCCGCAAGGACCTGCAACTGGTCTCGATCGATCCGGACAAGCGCAAGGACGCCAGCGCCCGCAAGGCGATGCTGAACGACGCCGACGCGGTCATCCTGTGCCTGCCCGATGAGGCGGCTGTGGAAGCCGTCGCGCTGATCGACAATCCGCGGGTCAAGGTGATCGACGCGTCGACCGCTCACCGCACCGCGCGGGGCTGGACCTACGGCTTTCCCGAACTGGACGGCGCCCAGCGCGGCAAGGTCGCCGCCTCGACACGGGTGTCCAACCCCGGCTGCTACGCGACGGGCGCGATCGCCCTGGTCCGGCCGCTGGTCTCAGCCGACATCGTCGCCCCCGACCTGCCGCTGTCGTTCAACGCGGTGTCTGGCTACACGGGCGGCGGCAAGGCGATGATCGCCGAGTTCGAGGACAAGAGCTCGCCGAACTACACCACCGTTCCGTACCGCATCTACGCCCTTGGTCTGGGCCACAAGCACCTGCCCGAGATCCAGTCGCACGGCGGCCTGCTGACCCGGCCGATCTTCACCCCGGCCGTCGGCCGCTACGCCCAGGGCATGCTGGTGGAGCTGCCGCTGCATCTGGGCATGCTGAACGGCAGCGTGTCGGTGACCGAGATTCACGAGGCGCTGGCCAAGCACTACGAGCGCGAGGCTTTCGTCGAGGTGGCGTCGCTGCACGAGGCCAAGAACCTGACCACGCTCGACCCGGAGGGGCTGAACGGCACCAACCGGCTGAAACTGTTCGTGTTCGGTTCGGAAAGCAGCGGCCAGGTGCGCCTGGTGGCCCTGCTCGACAACCTGGGCAAGGGCGCCTCGGGCGCGGCGGTGCAGAATCTGAACCTGATGCTGGGTTTGAAGGAAGGGGCGGGGCTGTAAAGCTCCGCCGCCTTCGCTAGACCCGCCTTCGCTAGACCCGCCAGCGGTAGTGCGCGACCGCCGTGTGCAGCTTGAACATCCACAGCGGCTCTTCCTTCGCGCCCCCGCCGATGTTGTGGACCACGCGCGGATGGTCGGGACCGGCGCTGACCACGCCGATATGCGGCCGGCCGCCCCACACTCGCCAGGTCAGGATGTCGCCGGGCAGCGGATCGGTGAAGCGGTCGCCGCCGGCCTTGGCCGGGGCGCGGGCCAACAGGGCGTTCTGGCGGGCCAGGTAGGTTTCCAGGTTCAGCACCCGGCGATGGTCGATGTTGGAGTCCGGCCCCTTCAGGCCCCAGGCGCGCCGCGAGGGATAGGCGTTGAAGGCCCGGCTCATGTCCTCATGGACGCGCTGCTGCAGGTCCGCCTTCCAGGCGTCGCGCGCCGCCCGCACCAGCACGTCGGCGCAGACCCCGGTGGTGCGCAGCACGTCGCCGTTGGGATAGGGGATGGCGCGATAGCTGGGGTCATAGTCCCTGGTGACGCCGACCTGGCTGCGCGCCGCCGAAGCCAAGCGCTCGCCGTCGTCCGCGTCGGCGGGGCGCGCCATGGCGTTCGCCCCGCCAAACACCGGCGCGGCGATCAGCATTCCCACGGCGGTGCGGCGGCTGAGTCCGGACATGGCGCGAAGCTCCACCACAATCCGGGCGAGTTTTGGGCGAACGCCGATCGTCTTGGCCGATGTCAGTCCGCGTTCGCTTCCAGCAGCCGCGCTCCCGCGCCTTGTGCGCCGAGCGCGTCCTGGGGATTGCGCAGCGGACAGGTCTTCAGCGACAGGCAGCCACAGCCGATGCAGTCGTCCAACTGGTCGCGAAGTTGGGTCAGGCGGCGGATGCGTTCGTTCAGCTCGGCCTGCCATGTGCGCGACAGGGCGGACCATTCCTCGGCGGTCGGGGCGCGGCTGTCGGGCAGCGTGGTCAGGGCCTCCTGAATCGAGGCCAGGGGAATGCCGGTGCGCTGGGCGACCTTGATCACCGCCACCCGCCGCAGCACGCCGCGCGGATAACGCCGCTGGTTGCCCTCGGTGCGCAGGCTGCGGATCAGGCCCCTGGTCTCGTAGAAGTGCAGGGTGGAGACGGCCACGCCGCTGCGCTTGGCGACTTCGCCGACGCTCAGGGTTCCGCCGGCGCATGGGAAATCAGATTTCGGCATTGGCGCTTGACCTCAACTAAGGTTGAGGTTTTACAGGAAGGGCTCCTCCCACGGCAACGCCTTTCCAGGAGCCTTCATGACCACGCTCACCGTTCCAGATCACGCCACGGTCGCGGCCGCCTTGTCCGACCCGCCGGTTTTCAGCATCAGCATCATCCAGACCAAGCCCGGCAAGTTCGACGAATTCGTCGCCTTGCAGCACGCTCAGTTCATGCGCGTGCGCGGCCAGGTCCAAGGCGTGCGCGGGAGCCGGATGTTGAAGTCGCCGGCGAAGGGCGTGGTGGTGTTGATCTCCTCCTTCGACACGGCCCAGGACGCCGAGCGTTTCCGCCGGGATCCGCGTTTCATTGAGCACCTGGAACGCGTGCAGCCGCTGATCGACATCGCCGAGGCGATGCCGGTTGAGCTGGCCTATGAGGTTGGGCTGATCTAGCTAGACCGCTGCGTTCGACCGCACGCGGACATAGCTTCCAGGGGCGTCCTCGATCGGTTTGAGGACGCCCCTGGCCGGATCGCGGGCAGGGACCAGCTTGCCCGACTTCGCCTTCAGCCAGGTCGCCCAGTGCGGCCACCACGAGCCGGGATGCTCGGCGGCGCCGGCCCGCCAGCCCTCGACCGAGCCTGGCAGGTGCTCGTTGGTCCAGTGCTGGTACTTCATCGCGTCAGGGTGGTTGATCACCCCGGCGATGTGGCCCGAGCCGGCCATGGTGAAGGTCACCGGCCCGCCGAAGGCCCGCGCGCCGCGATAGACGCTGCGGTAGGGGGCGATGTGGTCGTCCTTGGACGACTGGACGTAGATCGGCGTCTCGACCTTCGACAGGTCCAGCGCCTCGCCGCCCAGGGTCAGGTGGCCCTTGGTCAGGGCGTTGTCCTTGTAGAAGTTGCGCAGGTAGTAGAGGTGCAGGGCCTTGGGCATGCGCGTCTGGTCGGCGTTCCAGAACAGCAGGTCGAAGGGCCGCGGCTCCTTGCCCATCAGGTAGTTGTTGATGAAGAACGACCAGATCAGGTCGTTGCCGCGCAGGCTGTTGAAGGTGTCGGCCATCGACTGGCTGGGCAGGTAGCCGCCCTGGCGGTCGATCTGCTCCTCGATGGTCTTGATCCAGGTCTCGTCGGTGAACAGCAGCAGGTCGCCGGCCTCGGAGAAGTCCTGCTGGGCGGCGAAGAAGGTGGCCGAATTGATCCGCTTGTCGCCCTTGGCCGCCATGTGGGCCAGGGCGCAGGACAGCAGGGTGCCGCCGATGCAGTAGCCGACGGTGTTGACCTTATCGACGCCGGTCTGGGCCATCACCTGCTGGCTGGCGTCATAGACGCCCTCGAACATGTAGTCCTCGAAGGTCTTGTCGGCCTGGCGGCTGTCGGGATTGACCCACGAGGCGACGAACACCGTGAAGCCCTGGCCGGTCAGCCAGCGGATCATCGAGTTCTCGGGGCGCAAGTCGAGGATGTAGAACTTGTTGATCCACGGCGGGAAGATCAGCAGCGGAATTTCATGGACCCGCTCGGTGGTTGGGTCGAACTGCAGCAGTTGCAGGATGTCGTTCTGGTAGACCACCTTGCCGGGCGCGGTGGCGACGTTCTCGCCGACCTTGAACTTGGCCAGGTCGGTCTGGCTGATCGCCAGTTGGCCGCCGCCGCGCTCCAGGTCGGCGGCGAAGTTCTCCATGCCGCGCACCAGGCTCTCGCCCTTGCTCTGCATCACCTCGCGCAGGGCGGCGGGGTTGGAGATCAAGAAGTTCGACGGCGAGAAGGCGTCGGTCAGCATCTTGGTGAAGAACGCCACCCGCCGCTTGGCCGACGGGTCGACGCCCTCGGCCTGCGACACCAGCTCGTTCAGCCAGTTGGACGACAGCAGATAGGACTGCTTCATCATGTCGAACATCGGATTGGACGCCCAGTCGGGGTCGCTGAACCGCTTGTCGCCGCTGGAGGGGGAGACGACGGGCTGGGTCGGCTCGCCGGTCATCTTGCGGGCGGCGGACTGCCAAAGGTCCATGTAGCGGCTGAAGAGGTCGGCCTGGGCCCGCAGCAGCCGGTCGGGCTGGGCCGCCAGGCTGGTCATCACCTCGTTGAAGGCGGGGCCGACATGGAAGGGATCGGGGTTGAGGGCGGCCGGCCGGTCGGCCTGGCGCAGGGCGGCCTCGGCGATCGCGCCCTGGGCGGTGACCGCCGCGCGGGCCAGGTTGGCCGAAAGGGTCTCCAGCATCTGACGCTGATCGGGCGAGAGGAAGGCCTCGAAGTTGGGCGGAATGGCGGTCGGCGGCGGCTCCCGGCGCGTCGCCGATTCGGCCGAGGCCGCGGCGGCGTCCGGCGAGGGCTTGGGCTTCGGAGTCGCTTTTGGCGATGGCTTGGCGGCGGCCTGCGCCGCGTCGGCCTTTGGAGCGGCCTTTTTACGCGGTTTGGGGGAGGTTTCAGTCATGGCCATGGGCTTCCTTCCACCTTCTTGTCTTGGGCCATCTCACTTGGTGATGCGGATGGCCTTTCGCTCGCCGCGATCATCGCATAAGACCTGAGGCAAGATGAACGACGAAACCGGCAAAATCGTACGTCTTGGCGTACTCTTCTGTGGCGTGGCCCTGAGCCTTGCCGCCTGCGCGTCGCCGTTCTCGCCGCCGCCGGCCGATCCGGCCTCGCCGGTGGCCGCCGCCGCCAACGCCGCGGCCAAGGCCTCCAAGCGCGCCGACCGCCCGTCCTTCATGGATATCCCGGCGATTCCGACCGACGTGCGCACGCCGGTCCAGTTCAAGAAGGCCGTCGGCGACGAGAAGGTGGCCGCCGCCAAGCTGATGCGCGACACCGCGCCCGGCACCTGGACCCTGTCGAACACCGAGGTCTACGCCGCCAAGGCCCGCGCCGCGGCCAAGGCGCCGGCGCTCGACATTCCCACCGACGCCGACCGCGCCGCGACCGAAGCCTTCGCGAAGGCGGCGCGCGAACGAGCTACCGCGCCTCCGTCCAAGCCCCAATAGGGCGACGGAGGCATAATTTCCCTTGAACTGGCTTGGCTGGACCCCGCTCGGGGTCTATCCATGCCCGACATCTGCTCCCGGCGCGCCGAAGCGGCGCAATGAGCCCTTTCATGACCTCCGATTTCCACCGTATCCGTCGCCTGCCGCCCTACGTTTTCGAAGAGGTGAACAAGATCAAGGCGCGCCTGCGCGCCGAGGGCACCGACATCATCGATTTCGGCATGGGCAATCCCGACATGCCGACCCCCAAGCACATCGTCGACAAGCTGATCGAGACGGCGCGCGATCCCAAGGCCGGCCGCTACTCGGCGTCCAAGGGCATCGCCGGCCTGCGCAAGGCGATGGCCGGCTACTACGGCCGCCGGTTCGGCGTGAAGCTGAACCCCGACACCGAGGTGATCGCCACCCTGGGCTCAAAGGAAGGCTTCGCCAACCTGGCCCAGGCCCTGACCGCGCCCGGCGACGTGATCATCTGCCCCAACCCGGCCTATCCGATCCACGCCTTCGGCTTCATCATGGCCGGCGGGGTGATCCGCCACGTGCCGGCCCTGTCGCCCGAGCAGTACCTGTCCAACATCAGCCGCGCGGTGAAGCACTCGGTGCCGCCGCCCAGCGTGCTGATCCTGTCCTACCCGTCCAACCCGACGGCCCAGTGGGTGGACCTGGACTTCTACAAGGACGCCGTGGCCCTGGCCAAGAAGCACGACCTGCTGGTGATCAGCGACGTGGCCTATGGCGAGATCTATTTCGACAACAACCCGCCGCCCTCGATCCTGCAGGTCGATGGGGCCAAGGACATCGCGGTCGAGGTCAACTCGCTGTCCAAGACCTACGCCATGGCCGGCTGGCGCGTGGGCATGGTGGTCGGCAACGCCCGCATCTGCGCCGCCCTGGCTCGGGTGAAGTCCTATCTCGACTACGGCGCCTACACCCCGGTGCAGGTGGCCGCCGCTGCGGCGCTGAACGGTCCGCAGGACTGCGTCGACGAGATCCGCGCCATCTACAAGAGCCGTCGCGACACCCTGGTGTCGTCGATGCAGCGGGCCGGGTGGGATATTCCCAACCCGCCGGCCTCGATGTTCGCCTGGGCCAAGATCCCGCCGGCCTACGAGGCCGCCGGCTCGATGCTGTTCTCGCGCCTGCTGATCGAGGAGGCCGGCGTCGCCGTGGCTCCCGGCATCGGTTTCGGCGAATACGGCGAGGGCTATGTGCGCATCGGCCTAGTCGAGAACGAGCAGCGCATCAAGCAGGCCGCCCGCAACGTCAAGAAGTTCATCGCCAACGCCGACACGATCCTGGCCAAGGCGCACAACAAGATGGAACAGGTCTGAGCCGCCCAAATCCCCCAAAAGGATGGGCGTCGCTCGACCCTCGGAACCAGGAACGCAGAACATGACCCAGAAAACCTGGCGCGTCGGCGTCGCCGGCCTCGGCACCGTCGGCGGCGGCCTGCTGCAGTTCCTGGCCGAGCGCCCCGACTTCGCCCCGGCCGGCGACCGCGCCGTGGTGACGGCGGTGTCGGCCCGCTCGCGCTCGCGGCCGCGCGCCATCGACATTTCGGGTCTGACCTGGTTCGACGACCCCGTCGCCCTGGCGTCGTCGCCGGACGTCGATCTGTTCGTCGAGCTGGTCGGCGGCTCGGACGGTCCGGCCAAGGCCGCGGTCGAGGCGGCGCTGAAGCTGGGCAAGCCGGTGGTCACCGCCAACAAGGCCCTGATCGCCGAGCACGGCGCCGAACTGGCGGCCCTGGCCGAGGCCAACAACGCTCCGCTATTGTTCGAGGCCGCCGTGATGGGGGGCACGCCGGCGGTGAAGATGCTGCGCGAGGCCATGGTCGGCGACGACGTGATCGGCGTGGCCGGCATCCTCAACGGCACCTGCAACTTCATCCTCTCGGAGATGGAGAAGACCGGCCGCGACTTCGCCGACGTGCTGCGCGAGGCCCAGGCCCTGGGCTATGCCGAGGCCGACCCGACCATGGACGTCGGCGGCTTCGACGCCGGTCACAAGATCAGCATCCTGGCCGCCCTGGCCTTCGGCTGCGCGCCCGATTTCGGCGCCGCCGAGATCGAGGGCATCAGCGACGTCGAGCTGCTGGACATCAAACTGGCCAAGGACCTGGGCTATCGCATCAAGCTGGTGGCCGGCGCGGCCAAGACCGACGACGGCGTGTCGGTGAAGGTGCATCCGTCGCTGGTGCCGCTCGACCATCCCCTGGCCCAGGCCGGCGGGGCGCTCAACGCCCTGTTCATCGAGGGCAAGCGAATCGGCCGGATCTTCATCCAGGGCCCGGGCGCCGGCGCGGGGCCCACCGCCGCCGCCGTGGCCGCCGACATCGCCGACGTCATGACCGGCGCCAAGCGTCCGGTGTTCCAGGCTCCAGCCGGCCAGCTGAAGCCGTTCGTCGCCGTCGATCCGGCCCGTTCGGTGGGCAAGGCCTATCTGCGGGTCATGGTCCGTGACGAGCCTGGGGCCATCGCCGCGATCTCCGAAACCCTGGCCGAATGCGCCGTCTCGATCGACAGCTTCCTGCAGAAGCCCGTCGAAGGGGCGGGGGGCGTTCCCATTGTGCTCGTCACCCATGCGACTCCCGAATCCAATCTCCTGGACGCGATTAGCCGCATCGAAAAGCTGCACGCCGTGCTAGAGCGTCCCCGCCTTTTGCGCGTCGCGCGCATCTGAGAACCGCGCGAAGCGGTCGGGACTTAGGCCTCGCATAGGCTGGGAGACACTGATGAGTTCGAAGACCCTGGACCGCTCGCTGGTCCTGGACGCGGTCCGGGTGACCGAAGCCGCCGCCATCGCCTCCTGGACCATGGTGGGTCGGGGCGACGAGAAGGCGGCCGACCAGGCCGCGGTCGACGCCATGCGCAACGCGCTCAACGAACTGACCATCGCAGGCGAGATCGTGATCGGCGAGGGCGAGCGCGACGAAGCGCCCATGCTCTACATCGGCGAGAAGGTCGGCACGGGCAAAGGTCCGAAGGTCGACATCGCCCTGGACCCGCTGGAGGGCACCACCCTGGCGGCCAAGGCCATGCCCAACGCCCTGGCGGTGATGGCCTGGGCGCCCAAGGGCACGCTGCTGAACGCGCCCGACACCTATATGGACAAGATCGCCTGCGGCCCCGGCCTGCCGGCCGGCGTGATCGACCTCGACAAGTCCCCGGCCGAGAATGTCCAGGCCATCGCCGCGGCCAAGGGCGTCCCGCCGGAGCAGATCACCGTCTGCGTGCTGGACCGCCCTCGCCACGCCGAGATCATCGCCAGCGTCCGCTCGGTCGGCGCGCGGGTGCATCTGATCACCGACGGCGACGTGGCCGGGGTGATCAACACCACCGATCCTTCCACCGGCATCGACCTCTATGTCGGCTCCGGTGGCGCGCCCGAGGGGGTGCTGGCCTGCGCCGCGCTGAAGTGCGTCGGCGGCCAGTTCCAGGGCCGGCTGTTGTTCCGCAACGCCGACGAGAAGGCCCGCGCCGCCAAGTGGGGCATCACCGAGCTCGACAAGAAGTACGACCTGCACGACATCGTCCGCGCCGACGCCATCTTCGCCGCCACCGGCGTCACCTGGGGCAACCTGCTGGACGGTGTCACCTACAAGGACGGCTTCGTCCACACCCACACCCTGGTGATGAATTCGACCACCGGCACGGTGCGCGAAGTGCGGATGAAGCGGAAGGTCTAGAGCATCGTGCGGAAAAGTGGGGACCGGTTTTCCGTAGAAACGATGCGAAAACAAAAACCTAGAGCAAGCCGGGCCTATGTCGCGCGGCTTGCTCTAGGCGCGGCGTCTCAAGACTGCCGCCTTTTCCAGGCCATAACCTTGAACCCCGCTTCGGCGGGGTAGCCGTCGTTGGCTCGCACCCACCCTTTGACTAAGGTCGCGGCGAATCCCGCCGCCATTCGAGGCCTCCGCATGACCACCCTGATCGATCTCGCCGACCACCTGGCCGCCGAGCAGGCCGCTGATCCGGCGGTCAAGGACGTGATCGCGGCGGTCGCCGGCGCCTGCGTCCAGATCAGCAAGGTCGTCGCCTCGGGCGCGATCTCGGGCAGCCTGGGCGCGGCGGGCCAGGTCAACGTCCAGGACGAAGAGCAGAAGAAGCTCGACATCATCACCAATGACATCCTGCGCGACGCCCTGAAGGGCTGCGCGGCGGTGGCGGGGCTGGCGTCCGAGGAGCTCGAGGAGATCGAGACGACCGGGCGGGAAGGGGGCTTCCTGGTCACCTTCGATCCGCTGGACGGCTCCAGCAATATCGACGTCAACGTCTCGGTCGGCACGATCTTCTCGATCCTGCCCGCGCCGGCCGCCGGCGTCCCAACCGAGGCCGACTTCCTGCAACCCGGCCGCCGTCAGGTCGCCGCCGGCTACGCTGTCTATGGTCCTCAGACCATGCTGATCCTGACCCTGTCGAACGCCGTCGTGGGTTTCACCCTCGACGCGGACGGCGCCTGGCGTCTGACCCACGGCGAGGTGGCGATCTCGCCCGACACCGCCGAGTTCGCGATCAACATGTCCAACCAGCGCCACTGGGCCGAACCAGTCCGGCGCTACATCGACGGTTGCCTGCAGGGCAAGGCGGGGCCGCGCGGCAAGAACTTCAACATGCGCTGGGTGGCCTCGATGGTCGCAGACGTCCACCGCATCCTGATGCGTGGCGGGATCTTCCTGTATCCGTGGGACAGCCGCGAGCCGGACAAGCCGGGCAAGCTGCGCCTGCTCTATGAAGCCAACCCAATGTCGCTGATCGTCGAGCGGGCCGGCGGCAAGGCCACCACCGACGGCCAGGCGGCGATCCTCGACCTGCAGCCGACCAAGCTGCACCAGCGGGTGCCGGTGGTGCTGGGCTCGGCCAACGAGGTGGATCTGGTCACGGCAGCTTAGGGATCGCGAGTATCGCGTCCTAAGTTGACGTAGGGTGGCTATATCTTCGAATTCGCCCGCTGAGTAAGCTTGGCTGCAATGCTCAAGGAAGCGGGTGCAGGGGTGGTTTTATGCCTTCGCCGGAACTTGCTGCGATACTCCAACATGCAATGTCCCCTTGCCCGCATTTCGAGGGAATATGTGCAGACCACTGCACATGGCGGCCCGAGGCTGGTCATATTCCGCGAGGTTTTGTGGGAGGCAACGGGTCATCCGAGAACGTCCGACTCGTTCTCGTAAATGCTGAACCAGGCAATCCGGCAGACGGCGAGCAGTACGTAGGTGATTCGACCGCATGGGTGGCGGATCACGCCAATTATTTTGAGTCTTTATTGGAAACGGATTCGTTGCGGCGCAGCGGTCGTCCCGCGCCCTTTCATCGTAATCTTCGCAAAATCCTAGATCTCTGTTGGCCCAACGAGACGCTCACCGAGCAGTTGGAGAAAACCTGGATCACGGACGCCGTGCTTTGCTCCGCCAAATTTTCCGGAGGACCGATCGACAAGGTTGTCGAAAACGTGTGTGTGACGAACTATCTGGCCCGCCAGATTGCTGTGCTTCCGAACGCGTTCATTGTCACCTTGGGAGGGAAGGCGGCCCGGCGACTTCGGCGGCAGAATCTGTGCATCGATTTTCTCGCCCAGCATCCGAGTGCGCGCCCCAATACTTCGCCGGAGGCGAGCTGGCAGCGTGCAGCGGCATCGTTTCGTACTTGGCTGGAATTGGCTGAAAGCGATGCTCAGCTGGAACGAATCTAGGCTGAAGCGTAGGTCTCTACGATGCGTCCAGCGATTTTCTTGCCACTAGTCATTCGTGCCGTCAGCCACGCTGAATGGATGAGGCGCTAACCTATGACCGCCGACGGACACGCCTCTCTCGACACCGGCCACTTCCTCGACGTCTCGCACTCGCTGAGCGGCCGGGCCTGGCGCGAGCGGCCAGGCGACGCGGCCGCCGCGCGCAGCCACCAGCAGTTGCATGGCCTGTCCGAGCCCTTGGCTCGGGCCCTGGCCTCCCGCGGCGTAGGCGTCGATGGGGCCGAGAATTATCTGCGGCCAACCCTTAAGGCGCTGTTCCCCGACCCGTCGAGCTTCACCGACATGGACGAGGCGGCGCGGATCCTGATCGACGCGCTGGAAAGCGGTCGCTCGACCATGGTGTTCGCCGACTATGACGTCGACGGGGCCACCAGCGCCGCTCAGTTGGTGCGGTGGTTCCGGCATATGGGCGTCGAGCTGCCGATCTACATTCCCGACCGCCTGACCGAGGGCTATGGCCCCAGCCCGGCGGCCTTCAAGACCATCCGCGATACCGGGGCCGAGCTGGTCGTCACCCTGGACTGTGGGGCGGCGGCCTATGACGCCATCGCCAGCGCCGCGACCATCGGGCTGGAGGTGGTGGTGATCGACCACCACCTGATGCGCGAGGACCCGCCGGCCGCCGCCGCCGTGGTCAATCCCAACCGCCCGGGCTGCCAGAGCGGGCAGGGGGTGCTGGCCGCCGCTGGCGTGACCTTCGTGCTGTTGGTCGCCCTCAACCGCGAGGCCCGCCGGCGTGGCCTGTTCCGCGAGGACCGCCCCGAACCCGACCTGCGCCAGTGGCTCGATCTGGTGGCCATGGGCGAGGTCTGCGACGTCACCCAGCTGGTCGGCTTCAACCGCGCCCTGACGACCTTGGGGCTGCGCACCATGTCCAGTTGGGGCAATCCGGGCCTCAAGGCCCTGTTCGAGGTGGGCAAGGGCTCGGGCCCCGCTTCGGTGTTCCACGCCGGCTTCATCCTGGGACCGCGGATCAACGCCGGCGGCCGGATCGGACGCTCCGACCTCGGCGCGCGCCTGCTGTCCACGGATGATCCGTTGGAGGCCCAGGCCCTGGCCGAGGAGCTCGACCTCCTCAACACCGAACGCAAGGCCGTCGAGGCCGGGGTGGTCGAGGAGGCCGCGGCCATCCTCGAGCGCGGCAGCAACTTCAACCCCGACGCCCCGGTCATCGTCGTGGCGGGGGAGGGTTGGCACCCCGGGGTGATCGGCATCGTCGCCGGCCGCCTGCGCGAGCGCTATCGCAAGCCGGTGGTTGTGATCGGCATCGATCGCGCCGCCAATGTCGGCAAAGGTTCGGGCCGCTCGCAGCCGGGCGTCAACCTCGGCGCGGCCATCCAGGCGGCTTTCGAGGCCGGCCTGCTGATGGCCGGCGGCGGCCACGCCATGGCGGCGGGCCTTAGCATCCGTCCCGATTCCATTCCCGAGTTCCGCGCCTTCCTCGAAGAGCGCCTGGCCGGCGAGATGGAGGCCGTCGGCGTCGAGGGGGTCGATATCGACGCCCTGGTCCAGCCGCGCGCCGCCAACCGCGCCCTGTGGGCCGAGTTCCAGCAACTGGCTCCGTTCGGTCCGGGCAACCCCGAGCCGATGTTCGCCCTGGCTGGCGTGCGCCCCGAGCGGATGATGGCGATGAAGGGCGGCCATGTGCGAGTTGATCTGGTCGGGCCGTCGGGCGACCGAATCAAGGCGATCTCCTGGCGCTCGGCCGAGACCGCCCTGGGCCAGCGCCTCCTGGCCGGCGGCGGCGCGCTGCACGCCGTGGGCCGTCTGAAACCGGACGATTACATGGGCCGCGAAGGGGTTCAGCTGGAGATCGAGGACGCCGCCGACCCCCGTATGCGCACGACTTGAAAAAACTGCGCCGGGTCGCTTGCGCCCCGGGGGGAAGCTTTGTATATCGCCTGCTCTTCGCGGCCACGTGGTCCCTTCGTCTATCGGTTAGGACGCCAGATTTTCATTCTGGAGAGAGGGGTTCGACTCCCCTAGGGACTACCACCGCGAAGCCTACTTAGACTTTACATGCGAATACCCGCCTAATGCAGGCGCCGTGGTCCCTTCGTCTATCGGTTAGGACGCCAGATTTTCATTCTGGAGAGAGGGGTTCGACTCCCCTAGGGACTACCACCGCCACGGACATTTCAGGTTGATGTCGATCTAGACGCTGCGACGAAATGTCGCGGGCGTTGATTGACGGCCGTTCCCCGACGATTGGTTATTGACGGCTCTCCTTCCGCGAGAACAGTGTTATTCTGTAGTGCTCGCCCGCTAGGGCTGTTTGGGCGAGCCAGAGGGGCGGAATGTCTGGTTTCGATTTCGAAGAATCGGGATCGCACGAGGAATTTGTGCGCATCAGCGGTCGTGTGAAGTGGTTTGATACGGGGAAGGGCTACGGTTTCATCGTACCCGACGATCCCGGTCAGACCGGCTTGAAGGACGTGCTGTTGCATGTCACCTCGCTGCGCAACTGCGGGCGGGAGACGGCGCTGGAGGGCGCGGTCATCGTCTGCGACGTGGTCAAGCGGCCCAAGGGCTGGCAAGTGTCCGAGGTTGTCGACCTGGACGAAAGCGCGGCCAGCGCGCCGATGGAGCGTCCCAAGCGGGCGTTCGGCGACGGCGGGATGGGCCTGCGCCGCGACCATGGTCTTCGCTCCGGCATCGACAGCGGCCGCCAGGCCCTGGAGCCCGTCGGCCCGGCCGAACGGGCCAAGGTCAAGTGGTTCAACCGCACCAAGGGTTACGGCTTCGTCGTCCGCGACGGCCAGTCGGGCGACATCTTCGTCCACATCGAGACCCTGCGGCGCGGCGGTCTGGAAGACCTGCAGCCGGGCGACGACGTGATGGTGCGCTTCGCCGAGGGCCCCAAGGGCTTGGTGGTCGCCGAGATCACGGCCGGCGAGGACTGACTTTCGCCACCGGCCAGGCGCGTCGTATGGATTGAACCGTCGCGCGACGCGCGGCGGTTTCGGCCCGTGGGCGGTCGAGGAACAGCGGTGGCGAGGTTGGCGTGGCTTTGATGACGAAGATCGGACGACGGATCCTGGTCCTGGTGGCGCTCGGCGCGGCCCTGGTCGCGACTCCGACCTACGCCTATCAGGCCAAGCCAAGGCCGGCCGCCCCATCCTCCTCCCTTGGGACCGCCAAGCCGGCGGCCCGGCTCGACACCGTCGAGATCCTGACCAGCCGGGGGTCGGCCAGGTTCACCGTCGAACTCGCCATTACCCCGGCCGAGCAGCAGCGCGGCCTGATGTTCCGCAAGTCCCTGGCCCCCGACCGCGGCATGCTGTTCCCCTACAGCAAGCCCCAGCGGGCTGCGTTCTGGATGAAGAACACCCTGATCCCGCTGGACATCATCTACATCGCGCCGAATGGCCGGGTGCTGTCGATCGCCCGCAACGCCGTGCCGCATGACGAGACCCCGATCCCCTCCGGCGGCGTCATCGGCGGCGTGCTGGAGATCGCCGGGGGGCGGGCGGCGCAACTGGGCATCCTGCCTGGCGACCGGGTGCTCAACAAAATCTTCCCGAAAGGCTGAGTTCTACCGGAAAGCTGGACGTGGCGCGTTGCCCCGCGCGGCGAAGCCCTGTAGAGCACGCGCCTGCCGGTGTTCCGGAGCGTAGCGCAGCCTGGTAGCGCATCTGGTTTGGGACCAGAGGGTCGCAGGTTCAAATCCTGCCGCTCCGACCACCGCAGGCCCCTTCTGGGGGCAAGGAACGACCTGGAGAGGCTCATGCTCGCGCGCATCTACCGCCCCGCCAAGACCGCCATGCAGTCCGGCAAGGCCAAGACCACCGACTGGGTGCTGGAATTCGAGCCGGCCTCGGCCAGACGTTCCGACCCGCTGATGGGCTGGACCCAGTCGAGCGACATGAACGGCCAGGTCCGCCTGAGCTTCGAGACCCGCGACGAGGCGATCGCCTACGCCCAGCGCCATGAAATCTCGTTCCAGCTGTTCGAGCCCAAGACGCCCAAGCGCATCATCAAGACCTATGCCGACAACTTCGCCGCCGGCCGCCGCCAACCCTGGACGCACTAGCCGTTCGGCCCCAAGGTTTCCCAGGTTCGCGCCCTTAGCTCAGTTGGATAGAGCACTCGCCTTCTAAGCGAGCGGTCGCTGGTTCGAATCCAGCAGGGCGCGCCATCCTTCGCCGATCGTACGAGTGCCCTACGCCAGACTGCGCTAGCCCACGCCAGAGCCCGCCAAAGTTGAATGGCGGGTCTTTTTTTGCGCAAGAATCGTAGAATCGGCGGCTCTATGCGTTCGAATCCCGCATGGGATAGAGCTGCAATGCAATCTTTAGGCGTGTCGCCCGCCGGAGACGCACGCGTCATTTATCCAATTAGGACAGCTTGGCGGGGCCTTTGGACTTTGAAGCCTTGCCGTCGCCCCGGCGCATTGGGCCCTCTGGCATTGTGAAAGCGGATACGTAGACGTCGCCGCGGGCCCAGAGGGCTTCGCCCGTGCGCTCCAGTTTCCGAAGCTAGGGCCTGTCATCATACTAGCTTCGCCAGCGTGATAACGCTGGTAGGCTAGAGAAGCCCAGGAGTCTCGTAATATACGTTAGAGAAATATCATCGCGCCTCATGTAGTCATGGAGCATGTCCCGGCGCACGCGATTCAGAATGTACGAGTATGTATTTCCTTGTGCTTTCAACCGTCTTGATAGTGTTCGACGATCCAAAGCGAGGCGCTGGCGCACGTGCTCGATAGAGCATCGGTGATTTGGCAGAATTTCACGGATCAGAGCTTCGATCTGCCCCGCGACGTCCGGCTTGGGGGCTATCAGGGTGGAGGCGAGTGGAGGTGGCCATGGAAACCTACCTGGCGAATTGTCCCAAATGATCAATGAAAATGTCCCAACATGTTAAGCGATGCGGCCCACGGCCCCTAGTGGCGCTAGCCGCCCCTTACCGCAGCCGGCCCAGATCACCGCGGCGTTCGTGTCTTCTTGTCCAGCTCGCCTGGTCCGCCGGCGTGCGAAATTCCGATTTGGCGTGGGGTTGCTCGCCCCGGCTTCGGCGATGAGCCCGCCACATAGCGCCCCGGCTTGTGGTTGATCATCAGAACGCCGCTAAGCGCGGCGGCGCTGACAATCGACAAGAGAACCTCGCGCGGCGGCATGACGAAGAACCCCGCTCCGACGATGATCGCGTCGAAAACGAGTTGGACGAGGCCGGCGCTGACGCCATGGCGCTCTTGCATGTAGATCGCCAGCACGCCGGTGCCCCCGACGCTGGCGCCGTGGCGGGCAAGCGCCATGATGCCGAAACCGATCAAGGCCCCGCCGAAAAGGGCCGCGAACAGCGGAGAAACCGCCGCCAGGCCCAGCCAGTTCGGGATCAGCAGGCCCATGGCGACAAGCAGCAGGTTGGTGATGATCGTCTTGAACGCGAAGCCGCGCCCGAAAAACCGCCAGGCCAGGAGGTGGAAGGGCGCGTTGAGCGCGAAGAAGATCACGCTCACGGGCGCCTTCACGCCGTAGGAGAGAATGAGCGCCGCGCCCGCCAAGCCGCCGGTGAACAGGCCCGCAGCCTTGAGGAACGCGATGCCGACGGCGATGAACAGCGACGCCAGGACCAGGGCGTGCGCGTCTTCCAGCAGGGTGTGCTTGCCCGGTGCGGAAGATGGGCGAGATGCCTGGGCGCTAGGGGCGGCCATCGACGGCGTGCCCATTGCTCTTGTAGACGGCGCCGCCCTTCATCACGAACTGCACGTTCTCCAGCAGCTTGATGTCGGAGAGCGGGTCGCCGGCGACCGCCACGAGGTCGGCGTAGCGGCCGGGCGCGATGACGCCGATGTCGCTGGAGCCGATCAGGTCGGCGCCGTTGCGCGTGCCGGCCAGGATCGCGTCGGCGGGCGAGACGCCGGCCTGGACGAGGTATTCGAACTCCGCGCCGTTCTGCCCATGCGGGCGCAGGCCAAACGTGTCGGTGCCCAGGGCCAGCTTGACGCCGGCCTTGTAGGCGTTGGCGACGTTGCCCATCATGGTCGGCGTCACCGCGATGGCCTTTTGCGCCACGCCCGGCGGCAGCTTGTCCGGAGTGGTCGTGGCGATGCGATAGATGTCCTGCGCCACGGTGAGCGTGCCGACCAGGTAGACGCCCTTTTGCTTCATGGCCGCATAGCTCTCGGGGCCGGCATAGGTGCCGTGTTCGATCGAATCCACGCCCAGGCGGACGGCCGCGTCGATCGCCGCGCGTCCATGGGCGTGGGCGGCGACCTTCATGTTCAGGCTATGGGCGGTTTGCACGACGGCCGAGATCTCGGCGTCGGTCATCAGTTGCAGGTTGGGATCGTCGCCGACGCTGGCGACGCCGCCGCTGGGCATGATCTTGATGAGGTCGGCGCCGCGCTGGCGCAGCTTGCGCACCGCCCGCACGGCGGCCTCGGGGCTGTCGACGACGCCCAACATCCATTCGTCGTGCCGATCCCAGCTGGCGTCGACATCGTTGGACGGGTCGCCGTGACCACCGGTGGGGCCAAGAGGCTGGCCGGCGACCCAAAGCCTGGGGCCGGGAACCAGGCCCTTGTTGATGGCGCGCTTGAGCGCGGCGGTGACCTCGATGTCGCCCCCACAATCGCGCGCGCTCGTGAAGCCGGCCATCAGCGTCTTGCGGGCGTTGTCCGCCGCGGTCAGGGTCTGGTCCTCGGGCGAGTTGCGCATCTTGGCGTCCAGGCCGCTGACGGCGATGTGCACGTGGACGTCGATGAAGCCCGGCAGCACGGTCTGGCCGGAAAGGTCGATGACCTCGGCGCCCGCGGGGCTGACGAAACCGTCGACCACCTTGGTGATCCTGTCGTCGTGCACGAGGATCGACATGTTCGACTGAATGCGGCCGGAGGCGCCGTCGAACAGCTTTCCGGCGTGGATGACCTTGTCGAGCGCCAGGGCCGGTCCGGCCAGAGGCAGGGCGAGGGCCGCGGCGAGGGCGCCAAGGCGCAGAAGCTTGAACGTCGTTCTCATGGATTTCGTCCTTGGATTCGCATGCCTGGCGGCGCGGACGAACCGCGCCGCGCCTTGTCCGCCTAGAAGCGCTTGCTCAGGTCGAAGCCGATCGTTCGCGGGGTGATGCTGACGGCGCGAACCGCCGTGGCGCTGCCGTAGATGACGCTGTTACCCTTCTCGCTCAGGCCAAGCTCGTCGAAGAGGTTGGACACGAACACCGACGCGCTCCAGCCGCCGCCGCGGCTCTCGAGACCGGCTCGGGCGCCGACCGTCGCGAAGCCGGGAAGCTTCTGGAGGGTCGCGTTGGTGCGCCGAAATTGGGTCCAGGACGTGGAGTTGTAGGTGACGTCGGCGCGGACGCTGGCTTGCAGGTCGTCACTGGCCGCCCATCCGTACTGGATCGAGCCCTGCAAGGTCGCTTCCGGCACATAAGGGATCTTGTCGCCCTTGAGGCCCGGGGCGTTCAGCACGCTGCTCATCTGGTTCGACATCAGCTTGGCGTCGATGTAGGAGCCGGATAATTGCAGTTGAAGTCCCGCCATCGGCTGGTAGTTGGCGTCGAATTCGACGCCCTGCGAGCGCGCGTCGCCCGCGTTGGAGATGAACGAGAAGGTGCTGCCGTTCGACTGCGTGCTCGTCGTGCCGGTCACCTGCATGTTCTTCCAGTCGATCCGGAATAGGTCGACATTGAGGGTCAGGCGACGCCCGAACCAGGCGGTCTTGGTTCCCAGCTCGTAATTCCACAGGCTGTCGGACTGGTAGGGGGCCAGCGAAGCCGGCAGCCCGATGACCTGGTTGACGCCGCCGGGCCGGTAGCCCTGGGACGCCTCGCCATAGACCAGGATGTCGTGCGTGGCCTTGTAGCTGAGATTGAGCTTGGAGACCCAGCCGTCCTCCTGGGTCTGATAGAGCGCGGGGGCCGAGATCGCGGAGCCGATCAGCGTATTGCCGACAAGGACCGCGCCGACGACGGACTTCTTGTAGTCGAAATAGCGCGTGCCCACCGTCAGGTCGATCTTGGGGCCAAAGCTCAACGTGCCCTCGCCGAAGGCGGCCGTTTGCTTGAGCACGTCGTCGACCGAGCGATGGTAGTAGACGTTGGTTGGGCGGGTGACGCCGCCGCTGGTCGAGGCGGTCTCGGTCAAGGGCGTGACCATGCGCCCCGTCGTCGCGTCGGCGGCGACCACGTAGCTGTCGATGTCGCCCTCGCGCCGGGAATTATAGACCCCCGCCGTCCATTGCAGGGGGCCGCCCTCATGCGAGGAGATCCGCAGTTCCTGGGTGTAGGTGTCGGTGACCTGGGGCGAATAGGCCGTCGACGGGACCTGGGACAGCGCCAGTTGCTGCGCGGCCGAGCCATTGGTCAGGCGGCCGGCGACATAGGTGAAGTAGGTTGAGAAGTCGTAGTTGTAGGCCATCTCCCGGCGCGAATAGGAAGCGTTGGCGGTGACCGTCGCGAAGTCGAGGTCCCATTTGGCCGACAGGCTGTAGAGGTGAAGGTCGTCATCATAGGGCTGCAGCGTCGCGTAGTTGGCGTCGAACGGCCCCGCCGACAGCGACCAGTTGTTGATCGAGGCTCGCGTGGTCTGAACCACGGCCATCGCGTCGAGCGTCAACCGGTCCGAGGGCGTGAACCGCAGCATCAAACGCCCGCCTTTGGAGGTCTGGTCGTTGATGTTCTTCAGGTGCAGCGTCGAGTCATCGATGTAGCCGTCGTGGTCGCGATAGAAGGCCACGACGCGGGCGGCCAGACGGTCTTCGACCAGCGGCAGGTTGACCATGCCCTGAACTTCTCCGCCATAGCCGCCGTGAGCGGTGTCGGAGGCCTGCGTGGTGATCTGCCCCTCGTAGATGTCGTTCTTGGGCTGCTGGAAGAGGATGCGCACCGTCCCGGCCATCGATCCGGCGCCATAGAGCGTGCCCTGCGGACCGCGCAGCACCTCCACCCGGTCCACGTCGAACAGGCGGATGTCCGGCGTGCTCGAGCCGGAATCGTTGGTCACGCCAGAGCTGCCGATGATCGGCGTCTCGTCGTAATAGACCCCGACGGTGGGTTCGCCCGCGGCGCGGATGTTGCGGATGGTCACTCGGGCGCCGCCGAGTGGGTTCTCGCGAATGATCAGGCCTGGCGCGATCTTGGACAGATCCTGGGAGTCGGTCACGCCCATACGGGCCAGGGTCTGGCCGGTGACCGCTGAGATCGCCGCCGGCGTGGTTTGCAGGCTGGTGGAGCGCTTGAGCGCCGTCACCACGATCTCCTCCATCGCCGTGTCGCTTTCGGCTCCCGCCCCGGCGCTGGTCGTTTGCGCTGTTGCGCCCGTGGCGGCCATGCCCGCCACACCTGCCAATAGAAGCGCCTTCAGCGGCCGCGCCCAATTCTTCCGCTCATCGGTGACCATGGTCATCCCCCAAATTGTGATACGGGGACCATCAACCTCGATGGAAGGCGTCGCAGGAATACATAACGATGTTCATTATTGAATTGAATGCAGAAGCATCATTTTTGGCCATATCATCAATAACAAGTCAAAACAAGATGCAGGCATGGAAAGATCATGCGCCTTTGCGCACGCAGAAATTGAGGGAATCGAGAGTGTTAGTCTCGCCCTTTTGAAATGACTACTGAATCAACAGTATCGCCAAGCGTTGTAGATTTTTGCCAATTTTACGGACTCGAGCCTATATTATTAGGCCGTTTGCGCTACGAGCTCGGCGAATAGGTGTTGAAATGCGCTAGGGATCACCCGGCGGCCCTTGAGCCGCTGCGTTGAGGCCGGGCCGCATGAATACTGTTATCAAGGATCTGGATCGCATCGATCTGCGTATTCTGGCCGCACTCGGTGACGAGGGGCGGATGAGTTGGCGCGATCTCTCCGAGACGGTCGGGCTGTCCCTGACCCCGACCCTGCGCCGGGTGCGTCGCCTGGAACAGGAAGGTTATATCACCGGGTATGGCGCTGAACTCGACGAGGCGCGCTTCCTTGGCGCGATCAGCATCTTCGTTTCGGTGACGCTTGATCGGCAGGCGAAGGATGCGTTGACGGCCTTCGAGGCCGAGATCGTCAAAATCCCGCAGATCGTCAGTTGCTTCATGATGACGGGCGGGGCGGACTATCTGCTGCGGGTGGTCGTGCGCGACTTGGACGAATACCAGGCGCTGTTGACCGACACGCTGACGCCCATCGCCGGCGTGGCGCACATCCAGTCGAGCTTCGCGCTCAAGAAGATCATTGAGCGTCGCAAGCCGAGTTTCCGGTCGCTGTTGCCGGGCAGGGCCAGCCTCTAGCCCTGACCGCTTGTGATTGGGGGCTTCCACCAGCTCCCGCCGCACCAGACGGGCATAGTCGTCCATCAGCGACAGCGAGATCGCGCCCGGCTTGAAGGTGAACTCGCCGATCTCGGCCACCGGGGTGACCTCGGCGGCGGCGCCGACGATGAAGCACGACGGGTCTTACAGCCCGAGCCGGCATGCTTGCCAGGCACGGTCCGGTTCCTTATGCGGGCATGCGAAGGAGCAGTTCGCCACAGCCGCACCCGCATGTCCCTCTGGCGTGTTTATGTCCGCAACAGGAGTCTGACAGCCTGTCCCGTGTAGGAAGCTTCGGGCGCCCGGCCGAAGGCGAGCGCTGCGCGTTCCGGGCCCATGAGGTGCGCACGGAGCGTCCGCTGCGCTTTCATGCCAGCAAAACCGCCCCTGCGGGCGCCGATCGTCAACGCTCCTGTCGCGTCGTCCCAATCAAGCGCCGTGCGCGCTGCCGCTCCGGTCTCATAGCGATAGGACGTTCCATCGTCGTCATAGAGCGTGGCCGCGGCGTCACGTCCGGGATAAACCAGCAGATCGAGGTCGCCGCCCGCCAGGTCCACCGTCGATTGGCGGACCGGGCCGAGCGGCAGGATGCTGCCTGCGCGGACATGGAGCGGTATCCGGTCGAGGTCGGCCGGCACCCGATGCTCTCGCCCGCCCTCGCGATGGACACCGGTCCAGAAGTCGTACCAGCCGCCGGCCGTTCGTGGCAGATAGACATCCCACTCGCGCGCGTCCGGCGCGACCACCGGCGCCACGTGGATGGCAGGGCCGAACATGTAGGCATGAACCTGATCTAGCGCCGCCGCATCGTCGGAAAAGTCGAACGTCAGAGGACGAATGACGGGCATGCCGTGGGAAGACGCCTCCGCCGCAAGCGCGTAGGTATAGGGCAATAATCGGTATCGCAGTTCGAGATAGGAACGCGCAATGCCCTCGACCGTCTCGCCAAATCGCCAGAATTCTGTGTCCGTCATGTAGCCGTGGACACGCAGCATCGGCAGGAACGTCGCGAACTGGAACCAGCGAATGAAGCGCTCGTGATAGGCCGGATCGGTATATTGTCCCTTGCCCGGCCGGAAAAAACCGCCTGCGTCGACCGTCCACCATGCCTGGCCCGCCGCGGCCATGTTGAGCCCGGCCGGGATCTGGCGGCGCAGCGTCTCCCAATCATTGCCGATGTCGCCTGACCAAGTCGCGGCCGCGTAGCGCTGCTGTCCGGGCGCGGCCGATCGCGTGAGGATCATGACCCGCTTATCGGGATAGGCGCCGCGCTGCGCCTCGTAGACGGCTCGGCTGACCTGCAATGAATAGAGATTGCGGCGCTTCTCGCCAGGCTGCCTGTGACCGGGGGCGGCGTAGATGGAGCGCCCGACCAGATCGTCATTCTCCGGTTCGGTCGCATCCTGCCACCAAGCATCGATCCCGAGCGAGGCAAGGCGATCGTTCTGGGTCTGGCCGTAGAAGCGAGCCGCGGCCGGATTGAAGAAGTCGATCCAGTCGGCGCCGGGAACATAGAAATCGCGGGCGGCCACTTCCTTGCCAAGCTCGGTTTCCTTTCCGACCTTAGACCAGACCGAAAGCATCAAACGCATGTCCAGCGCATGGAGATCGCGCACGAGCCCGGCGGGATCAGGATAATGATCCTCGTCAAAACGCATCGCGTTCCAGCCATACTTGCCCCAGTACTGCCAATCCTGAACCATCATGTCGCAGGGCAGCTTGCGGCGGCGAAACTCGTGCGCGGTCGCCAATATCTCTTCGGACGAATGAAATCGTTCGCGACAGTGAATGTATCCGAGCGCCCACAACGGCATCATCGGCTGCGGCCCGAGAAGCTCGTGATAGCCCGCCATCACCTCGGCCGCGTTCGGCCCGGCGATGACCACATAGTCTATTCCCTCGGACACGGGCGACGACCAGGTCGTGCGGTCTTCGATCGGGCCGAAGGTCAGTACCGGCTCATCCTCCTGCAGCGCCCGGACCAGAACGCTATGCTCGCCTGGCTCCAGTTCGCGCAGAAAACTCGCCGTAGGGGGCAGCCACGGGCTGGCGAGGTCGGTCGCCGGCTTGCCGTCGATTTCGACATAATGGCGTGACGACATCTTCCGCCCAAGATCGAGCAGGAAGGCGTGGCCGCCCCTCCGCGTGACGGTGAATCGCCCGACGAATTCCGCCTCTCGTCGCTCGACGCGCGCATTGCCGCTGCTCGTCGTGACATCGGTCGTTTGCGCGGCGCCGGCCACCGTCTGCCGCACCAGCGGTATCGCCTGGCCGGGCGTGTTGATCTCCGCCATGCCGTCATTGTGCCAAAGCAGGCCATAGCCCTTGCTGGACAACATGAAGGGCTGGCTGATCTGGGTGTTGACCTGCGTAAGCCGCCGCGGCAGGCTGCGGATGTTGAGATGGCCGTCCTGGAAGCAGCCCGTGCCATACAGACGTTCGTCGGGCGGACTGACAAATCCCTGCGTTACCGCCTGCGTCGGCTCGCCGTCGATCATATGCGGGTCGATCCGGCGAGTTCCCGGCGCTTCGGCGAGGAGAAGGGCGCCGTCGCGATCAAAGAACGACAGGCGTCGCGATTTTGCATCCCAGTCGCACCGCGCATGTGGAACGTCCAGGCGTACGCCCGCCGAAAGACTGGTTTTGCGGACCAAGGGACGCAAAGGTGAGCCCCCCAGCATCTCGCTGGCCGCATCGCCGGGATCGGCGTTCCGGGAGACGCGGACCCGGAAGGCGCGGTCGCTAAGCGCGAACACAGTCACCGTCGCGTCCCCATCCCGCACCAGAATATCCGGTTTGTTGGGTCGAACGGCTGCATAGGCGCGCTGGCGGCTCGCGAAAACGACGGCGGCGCTCGTGAGCAGTAGGCCACGCCGTGACATGCCAAAGCTCTTATCAAGCATGGTCGTCTCGCCTCCGTCTGCACTCTGCTTGTCAGACAAATGGCCTGATCTCAGTCCTGGCGCAACATCCTTGCCAACGTATTCAACGTGGCCCGGGGGGCGGCTAGGCCAAGCAGCGCCATTTTTCGGCAATGATCAGATCGAGCAGTTGCCGATCAGGCGTGGACCGTCGCTCGCTTCTAGGCCCTTATCCAGGGCAAGAGGTCGTCTATAGTTGTCCCGTATTGTCGCTCATCCATCGTTTCTCAGGGAATCCAGTAGGTTTGACACCAGCGTGAACACCGCAACCTCCCGCAGACAGGGCTCAGCGCACCATTGCATCGCCCGTCGAGGCTTTTATTATGTCCGACAAATGGAGAGCGCTATGAGACCGTTTTGGAGGGCGTTTTGGGGCGCATTTTGGCTGGCGAGCGCCACAATTGGCGTCGCGTCAGCGCACGCGCAAGTGCCGGACACCATCCTCTACGGGGTCGCCTATTACGACGAATATACGCCGGTCGACCGTGTCGATGAGGACGCCCGGATGATGAAAGCGGCCGGGATAACGGTCGTGCGGATTGCCGAGTCCACCTGGGGCACTCTGGAACCGCAGCCGGGCGTGTTCGACTTCAGCCACGTCGATAGGGTGCTGGCGGCGATGCACAAGCAGGGCATCAAGGTGATCGTCGGCACGCCGACTTACGCGATCCCGACCTGGCTCGCCCGAGAGCATCCCAACGTGCTTGTTGTCGGGCCCAACGGCGTTCGAGCGCAATATGGGCCCCGGCAGAACATGGACATTAGTGATCCAGATTACCGCGCGGCGGCCGAGCGCGTAATCGTGGCGCTGGTCGATCATGTAAAGGATCATCCGGCGGTCATCGGGTACCAGCTCGATAATGAGACCAAGGCTTACAGTAGCAGCGGTCCCAATGTGCAGGCTGCCTTCGTTGCTCAAATGAAGCAAAAGTGGCCCAGCCTCGATGCATTGAACGATGCATGGGGCCTCAATTATTGGAGCAACCGGATCAATCGCTGGGAGGATTTCCCCTCAACCAACGCATCGATCAACGCCAGCATGTCCAACGCGTTCGCCGCGTTCCAGCGCGGGCTCGTCACCGATTTCCTGACCTGGCAGGCGAAGATCGTCCGCGCCCACGCCCGACCCGGCCAATTTCTGACGCAGAATTTCGACCTGGGGTGGCGTGAGACTTCCTACGGCATCCAGCCGGAAGTCGATCATTGGAATTCGGCCAAGCCCCTCGATATCGCCGGGATCGACATCTATCATCCCAGCCAGGATAAGCTGACGGGAGCGGAGATCGCCTTCGGCGGCGACCTCGCGCGGTCGATTCGCAACGGTCAAAATTATCTGGTGATAGAAACGGAGGCCCAGGGATGGGCCCAATGGACGCCTTATCCTGGTCAGCTTCGCCTCCAGGCTTTTAGCCACGTCGCCTCCGGGGCGCAGATGGTCGCCTATTGGCATTGGGCGACCACCGCCAACGCGATCGAAACCTATTGGCGCGGTCTGCTCACGCAGGATTATAAGCCCAATCCGGTCTACGAAGAGGCGAGCACCGTCGGCGCCGACTTCAAGCGACTGGGGCCAAAGCTTGCCGGCATGACCAAGCGCAACAGCGTGGCGATTTACGTCAGCAACAGGGCGCTCAGCGCGTTTAATTCGTTCAAACCAAGTGGCATCGAATATAATCAGGTTCTGCGCCCATTCTATGATGCGCTCTACCGGATGAATGTTGAAGTCGATATCCTGTCGCCCGATTCAACGATGAAGCTCGATAACTACAAGCTGATCGTTGTGCCCGCATTGTACGCGGCCAGCGATGCTGAAATCGCGCGGCTCAATGATTACGCCAAACGCGGAGGTCATCTTGTCTATACTTTCAAGAGCGGCTTCTCGGACGAAAACGTCAAGGTCCGTTACGCGACGCAGCCGGGTGCGATTTCCCAGGCAGCGGGGGTCAGCTATCAACTGTTCACCACGCCCGAGAATGTCTCGCTCGATGGCGATCCGTTCGGTGTGGGAGAGGCCGACAACAAGGCTCGCTGGTGGATGGAGATGCTGCAGCCAACGACGGCCAAGGTGGTCGCGCGTTACAAACATCCATCTTGGCCGGCAGACGCGGCGATGACCCGAAATACGTGGGGCAAGGGAGAAGTCAGCTACATCGGCTTCATGCCGAGTGACGCGGTGATAGAGAAAATCGTGGCTGGCGAGGTCGAACGGGCCGGCGTCGAGCCGACTATTCCCGGCGTCCGATTCCCGCTGATCGTTCGCGGTGGGACTTTGAGGAACGGACACGCTGTTCGATACATATTCAATTACTCCGCGACGCCGCAGCAATTGACAGTGGCGCGAGCCGGAACCGAATTGCTGCAAGACAGGAAGGTTGCCAGCGGGCAGAAAATTGACCTGGCTGCGTGGGGTCTCGCGATCGTTGAGGAGAATTGAGACCCCACATTAGTCTTCCGGAAGCGCGCTTTGATGCTGCTCTATCCAGAGAGGCGCGGGCGTCTTCCAGGAGTCCTCTCACTGAAATCTGCCGACAGCTTGGCAGCGCCATGATTTGGAAGCGACAACTCGCGGCGGCTTTTAGCGCGCCCCGGGCCGGCTATGCAGACCTTCGGATCGGCGAGAAAAGGTGGATAGCCGGTATAGAGCGGCCAAGCTCGCCTCGACAAGGAGGGGAGGGCGTTGCGCGATCCGGACGACACGAGACTTGGCTGATCGAGACGGGCCACGACGTCATGGAGAAGAAGGCCGCGACGGGGCGGGCGCGGTGTTGCATCTGCATTCACTGCATGGACAGGCGGTCGCCATGACCAAGGACGCGCTCCTGCCACACTCGCAGACCGCGATGACCGTCTACTCAGAAGTCGCCTATCACGACCTCGAAGGGTTCGCGACCGACCTGGATGAGCGCGAGCGTATCGTCGCGGACCTCGGGGACAAGAAGGCGATGATCCTCCGAAACCACGGTACGTTGACCATCGGGACGACCGTCGCCGAGGCGTTCGTGCGCATGCACCAATTGGAGCGCGCATGCTCGATCCAGGTCTTCGCGTTGGGCGGCGCCGAGCGTGCGGGCCTCAATGAGCCGCACCAAGGCGTTGTCGAAAAGGTCGCCGATCAGGCCCGAATGGCGCAGGACGCAGGCGTGGCCGAAAGATGGGCCTGGCCGGCGCTGTTGCGAAAGCTGGACCGGATCGATCCGAGCTACCGCACATAGGCGATGTCTCGACGTTCGGCGCGCCGTCGATGCCGGACCGTTGAGTACTTTCGCTCTCTGCGCGATGGCAGGCCTATACGACAATCGACCTACAATCGGTTGCTCGCCAAGCTCGAAAGGACCGGCGGACGCGACATGGTTCGCAAAGCCTACGTCATCAACACGTCTTGGAATCCTATGGCCTGGAGGCGGGGAGGGGCGTGATCTCGATCGCGGAGACGATCGCCTCGCCCTTGGTGGGGGTGAACTCCAACGTCAGGCCCTGGTCGCCGGCGCTGGTCTCGAACGTCTTGTTCAGCGCCTTCAGCGGACCGCCGGCCTGCGCCGAAATATCAAGGTCGCCAAGCACCCGCGCGCCGTTGGCGACGATGTCGAAGCGCCGCTCGCCGCTCGCCAGCTTGGGCTCGACGAAGGTCAGGCTCACGCGATAGCGGCCGGGCGCGGCCGGGATCGCATAGATGAAACGGCCTTGGCGATAGCTGGCGGTCACATCGATCTCGTCGGTTCCGCTGATCTGGGCCCGCGCGGCGGGGCGTCCGTAGTCGGCCGGGGTATTGGCCGACTGAGCCTCGCCGCCCTTGAAGAAGGCGTCGGAGCCAAAGGCCGTGATCTTGCCCGCGCCGACGATCGCGCCGGCGTCGATGCGGAATGGCGCGGCTGTGTCGGCCGGGCGCTTCCAGGTGATACGGTCCTCGAAGGGGCGGCCGCCGAAATCGGCGCGGGCAATCAGGACGTTCTCGCCCGGCGCCAGGCGCACGGCCGGCCAAACGCAGATCCGCTGCGGACAGTCGCTGAGCGATCCCAGCGAGTGTCCGTTCAGCGTAAGCTCGGTCGCCGCGCCGTTCGAATACACCCGCACATCGGTGACCGGATAGGCGCGGTCGACATAGCGCCGGCCGTTGATGTGCACCGTGGGCGTCGTCGCCCAGTTGGCCTTGTAGAAGTACCAGGTGTCCTTGCGGATCTTGCGGTCATAGGTGACCAGGCCCTTGGTGTTGATGTCGTCGGCGTCGCCCTCGTGACGGATCGTGGTGGCGAAGTCGAAGGCGTTCCAAAGCCATGTGCCCCAGAGATAGGGGCGCTGCGACAGGGCCGCCCAGGCGGTCTCGTGAATGTAGCTCTCGTACTCCTCGGGCTGCGCGCGGCCACGGGAGTCGATCGGGCCGCCCAGGACGTCGTCGGTGTGGATGGTCACACCGCCGCCGGCGCCATACTCGGTCACCGACAGGGGTTGGCGCGGACGCTTGGCGCGCAGGGCGTCCAGATGCGGGCCCAGGTCGTCGGGCGCGCCGAAATACCAGCCGAAATAGCGGTTGGCGCCGCCCAGGTCGGCGGCCTCCGCGGTGGTCGGCACATCGACGCCGGCGGCGAAAACCCGGCCTTCGCAGCACGTCGCCAGGGCCGTGGGCCGCGCTGGGTCTTCCTGATGGGCCAAGTCGTTCAACGACTTCAGCAGCGGCATCGGATCGGGCGACTTGCCGTCCGGGTAACCGGTCAGGAAGGCAGGGAACGAGTTGCCGAAATCGACTTCGTTGGCGATGCCCCAAGTCGCGACCGAGGCGTGATTGTAGTTCTGTCGGATCAGTTCCTTGAGTTGCTGACGCGCGTTCTCGATCAGGGCCGGGGTCGGCTCGAGCGCGCCGCCCGACGTCCAGGCGGAGACCAGCGGGATTTCGTCCCAGAGCACAAAGCCATACTTGTCCGCCAGATCATGGATGACTTGACCGTGCTGGTAGTGGGTCAGTCGAAGGGTGTTGGCGCCCATCTCGCGCAGGGTCGCCATGTCGTCCTCGATATCGGCGGGGCTGGTCGCCCAGCCCTTGCCCTCACGGTCCTGGTGATAACCGACGCCGTGCAGGCGATAAGGTTTGCCGTTCAGCAGAAAGCCCCGATCGGGGTCGAACGCCATCTGGCGAACCCCAAAGGGCGTCGTCACCAGGTCGAGGACCCTGCCGTCGGCGGAGACCAGTTCGGTCTCCAATCGGTAGAGGTACGGATCGGCCACGCCGCTCCAAAGATGCGGATTGGCGAGCGACAGGGTGAGGGACGCCTCCTTGGCGCCCTTGGCGGGGATGGCCGCGGTCGTGCTGGCTTGAGCGGCTACGCGACCCGCGGCGTCATAGAGTTTGATCACCACGCGGGCGGCCAAGGCTCCGGCCATTTCGTTTCGGAGTTTGGCGCGAACCTGGATTTCGGCCTTGGCGGGCGAAAGCGTGGCGGTGTTCGCATAGACGCCGGCGCCGCCGAAATCGAGCATGTCGAAATGGGCGGCGTTGGTGAGAACCAAGCTGACGGGACGGTAGAGACCGCCATGCACGAAGAAGTCGCCGGTCAGGGGCAGGTTGTCGGCCGTCGGGGAACCCGGCGCGGGTTTGCTGTTGTCGGTGCGTACGACCAGCAGATTCTGGCCCTCGCCGCGCAGGGCGTCGGTGGCGTCGAGACGGAAGCGCGAGAAGCCGCCCTGGTGTTCGCCCAGGTAGGCGCCGTTCAGCCAGACCTTGGCGGCGCGGCTGGCCGCATCGAACTGCAGGTAGGCGCGGCGCCCGTCCAGCTTGGGCGCGGCGAACGCCAGCCGGTACCAGCCCACGCCCTGGGTCTTGTTGATGGTCTCGGCCTTATGCGTGCGCTCGACCGGACCGGGCAGATAGAGGCCAACCCGGTTCCAGGTGTGCGGCACGGCGACGGGCTGCCAGTCGTGGTCGTCGAAGGACGGGCTTTCGGCGCCGCTCAGGGTGTCGTCCTGGCGAAAGCGCCAGTTCTCGGCCAGGGCGGTCTCCGCGCGCGCCGGGGCCGCCGGCGACTCGGCTCGGACGATCGCTGGCGCGACGAGGATCGTCATCGCCGTGGCCAGTAGCAGTCGTCTCATCGGCATGCCCTCCCAGTCGTCGCCTGATGGCGGCGTTGGAGCGAGCTTAGCGCCTTAAATCAAATCTGCCAGATCAATTCAGGAAAATTGGTCAGTCAGATTTTGTGAGCGGCGGCGGAGAAGCGCGCTCGCACGCCAGCGGCCGTCCGGCGCGCTTCCTCCAGCGCCAGCTCTTCGGTCGTGAAGAGCAGGTGATCCATCACGGCAGCGAGGTGGGCGCGCATGGCGGCCCTGGCGGCCTGCGGATCCCGGGCCTTGAGCGCCTCGACGATGCGGCGGTGCTCGGCCACGACGGGGCGGATCTTGGCGCTGCGGGCCTTGTTGTGAAGCAGCGCGCAAGCCGGCGAGGCCGAGCGCAGGCGCCACAGCTCCTCGATGGTCAGCACGATCCCGGCGTTGCGCGTGGCCTGGGCGATGGTCATGTGGAACGCCCGGTCGGCGTCCTCCGTCACCTTGGGGCGGAGGTTTTCGGCCGTCATGTCTTCCAGCAGCATTTCAAGCCGGGCGATCTCGTCGTCATTGATATGATTGGCGGCCAGCGCGGCGGCCTCGCCTTCGAACGCCAGGCGCGTCTCGGTCAGTTCGAAGGCGGTGATGGCGAAGCCTGGGTGGTCTTCGCGGCCCGGCAGTCGCCGAACGTAGGCGCCTGAGCCCACGCGAATATCGATGTAGCCTTGGACCTCGAGCGCAATCAGCGCCTCGCGCACCGCGGGACGACTGGCGCCGTACTCGGCGCAGAGCTCGCGCTCGGCGGGCAGGCGGCTGCCGATCTCGTAGCGCCCCGCGATCAGATCATCGAAAACGTGCCGGGCCAATCTTTGGTAGATGCGGTCTCCGCTCGCGGCGCCGTCGTCGACGGGGCTCGTCTTTTCTGCGCCCCCCTTTGCGCGAGCCGTCATTCCGTATCTCCCAAATCGTCGTCAGCGTTGCTTGTGCGCGCCCAGGCCTGTCGGGCCGGCTGGCGCGCTGGCCGATTGTGGTCCAGATCGCGTGGGTTGTCAGGCAAAAAGAGGTTGACGCTAAAACCATAAACCCAAAAATTGGTAAGACAGATTAAGCGCGATCGGACAGACCGTTCGCTAAAAAAAGCAGGAGGGGAAAATGAACAGGCGTCTTCTTTGGATGGCGAGCGCCGCCATGATCGCGGCTTCCGGCCAGGCTTGGGCGCAGACTGCGCCGCAGTCGGCCAACCAAGCCGTGGCGCTCGACGAGATCGTCGTCACCGCGCAAAAGCGCGAACAGAACCTGCAGGACGTGCCCGCCGCCGTCAGCGCCGTCAGCAGCGAGCAACTGGAAGCGCGGAACGTCGTCCAAGTCACGGATGTGGTCCGCGTCTCGCCCAGCTTGACGGTCACGGAAAACACCAACGCCACCGGCAACAGCATCAATCTGCGCGGGATCGGCACGTTCTCGTTCAGCATCGGCATCGAGCCCAGCGTTGCGGTCGTGGTCGATGACGTCGCGTTGCTGCAGCAGGCCCAGGCCTTTTCCGGTCTCAACGACATCGCCCGGCTGGAAGTCCTGCGCGGTCCGCAAGGCACGCTCTTCGGCAAGAACGCCGCCGCCGGCGTCATCAACATCGTCACCCAGAAGCCGACCAAGACCCTGACGGGCTCCGTCGGCGGAACGCTGACCAGCGATGGCGAAAAGCGCGTCGAAGGCATGGTCTCGGGCCCGATCTCCGACAAGGCCGGCTTCCGCCTCAACGCCTTCTACGGTGATCGCGACGGCTATATCCGCAACCTCAACACCGGTCACAAACTGAACGGCGACCGGTCTTACGGCGTTCGCGGACGACTTGAGCTGGATCCGACCGACAATCTCAACATCGCCCTGACGGCCTCGCACACCAACACCAAGACCGACGGCCAGGTCCGGACGTTCCGCAGCATCAATCCGGGCGCCAGCGCCTTTGGCGCGCCGCTGGCCCTATCGGCTGTCGGGCTCACGCCGGGGGATGGCAACTACAGGATCCGCCTCGACACCGAGCCGAAGAACACCAGCAAGCAGATCATGCTGAACGGCCGCGCCAGCCTGGATTTGGGCGTCGCCAATCTGGTGTCCATCACCAGCTACCAGGACTGGCGCTTTCGCTTCCTGGAGGACCTGGACACCCTCGGTTCGCCGACGCTGCTGAACACGGCCGACCCGACGAGCATCCTGCCCAACGGCTCCACGGCCGGCGGCCCGTTCCACTCGACGAACTTTACGCAGGAACTGCGGCTGGTTTCGAGCGGCTCGCGCAAGCTCGACTACCTGTTCGCCTTGTTTTACGCCGACGGGGACTCCGATCGTTCATTCTCGCGCGGCCCCAACGCCGCGACGAGCTGGGCGGCGACCGCCGGCACCAAGACCATGGCCGCCTTCACCCAGATGACCTACCACGTCGGCGAGAAGACCCACGTCGATGGCGGTCTGCGCTTCAATCACGAAGTGATCGAGGCCACCTTCCTCAATCGCACGCCGACGGCGGCCCCGCCGGCCAACAACGCCTCGTGCTTGTCGACCTGCTCGGGCAAGGCCAAGGATGATCACATCACCTACAAGGTCGCGCTGCGTCAGGACCTGGCCGAAAACGTCATGGCCTATGCGTCGTTGTCGACGGGCTACAAGGGTCAGGGCTTCGACATCAGCACGGGCTTCAATCCCGGGCGAGCGGCCAAGCCGGTGCGTCCCGAGACGAGCAAAGCCTACGAGCTGGGCCTCAAGAGCCGCGTTCTGGAAAACCGCGTTCAGCTCAATGTCACGGGCTTTCTGACCGACTTCACCGACTTCCAGGCCCAGGGCGGCGTCACCCAGCCGGACGGCACCATCGTGCCGCAGTTGAGCAATGTGGGTTCGCTGCGGAGCAAGGGCGTCGAGGTCGAGGTTTCGGCCAAGCCGGTGCGCGCCCTGCGCATCGACGCTTCCGCCGCCTATACCGACGCGACGATCCGCGAATTCACGAACGCGCCTTGCTACACCAACCAGACGCTCGCGCAGGGCTGCCGCCCCGTGGGGGCTTCGAACTTCCAGAACCTTTCGGGCAAGCCCTTGGCCAACTCGCCGAAGTTCAAGTACTCGCTGGCTGGCGTCTATGACGTCGAGTTGCCGAGCTTGCCCTTCGACGGTTTCGTCACCGCCGAGTACACGCATCAGAGCGCCGTCATGCTCGACCTCCTGGGTACGCCCATCTCGCGCCAGAAGGCCTACGGCGTGGTCAACGCCAGCATCGGCGTCACGGGCCGCGATGAGGACAACTACCGCGTGGCTCTGTTCGTCAACAATCTGTTCGACCAGCACTACGCCAGCTCGCTTGGCTACACCGGCTCGTCCAATGCCGGAGCGATCGCTCAGCTGCTGCCACGCAACTCCAAGCGCTATGTCGGCATCCGCGCGCGGGTGGGCTTCTAGGCGCAACACGCTTCGCGCGGCCGATCGCGCCGCGTCTTCCCGGGGATCTGCCCCTTTGTTCCCGGGCCCCTCGTCGCTTCGGCGACCGGCGGCGCGCCTAGATGGCGCGTCGCTTTTTGTTGTTGCGGGCCTGCGGCGGGACGAGGCCGGGACTCGTCCAGACGGCAATTCCTGCTAGACGTTGGGCGATGGGGAAAAGCAACGACAAGGGCGTCACGATCATCGACATCGCGCGCGAAGCGGGTGTGTCAATCGCGACGGTCTCTCGGGTTCTCAATCGGGGAGAGGGGGCCGGGCCTGAAGTCCGCGCCCGGGTCCTCGAAATCGTTGATCGCCTAGGCTATCGGCCAAACGTCTCCGCGCGCGCGCTGTCGGGGCGGCGCAGCTACTTGATCGGCGTCATGTTTCTACGCCTGGGCGGCTACCACTATGTCGGAGAGGTCCAGCTTGGCGCGATGAACGCCTGCCGCCGCGCCGGCTACCACCTCGTCGTCGAGCAAATCGAGACGCCCGAAGGGGTCATCACGCCTGAAGCCTTGGGGCTGATGTTGCGCGACGCCGCCTTTGACGGCCTCGTCCTGACCCCGCCGCTCTGCGACGATCCACGCCTCCTGGCCGCGGTCGAAGATGCAAGGGTCCCCTACGTCCGCCTGGCGCCAAATAGCGATCTGGAACGCTCGCCCTACGTTTGGATCGACGACCAGGAGGCCGCTCGGGAGCAGACTCTGCAGCTGTGGGAAATGGGCCATCGCCGCATCGCTTTCATAGGCGGTCCCGCTGATCACCGCGCCGCCGTGCGCCGACGAGAAGGCTACCTCGCCGCCATGCGAGAATGTGGCGTCACGGTTCCCGACGATTGGATTGTCATCGGCAACTTCTTTGGCATGTCGGGGTTCAGCGCGGCCGAAACGCTCCTGGCCTTGGATCCGCCGCCTACGGCCATCTTCGCCGGCAACGATGAAATGGCCATCGGCGCGCTTGCCGCATTGGCCAAGCACGGGGTCGGTGTGCCGGAGCGGATCTCGGTCGTTGGCTTCGACAATTCACTGGCGGCGCAAACATCCTGGCCGCCCCTCACGACGGTTCACCAGCCCATCGCGGAGATGGCCGAGGCGGCGGTGGACATGCTCATCGCCGGCTTTGGCGACAAAAGGTTCCGTGCACGGATCCAGGAGCGCAAGCTCGACTATCGCTTGATCTCCCGGCAATCGGCCGCGCCACCCCGCGGCTGAACCCAAGTTTCGCAAGCATCCAGCATCGATCCGCAAAAAGAGGCCTGACCAATTTCGATTGTCATAGAAAACGTTTTCGTAAGAAGCTAAAACGTCCACGTCGCCGTCACAGAAGCGGTGAATCGCAAAGGCCCTCATCGTGAGGGCCGGGGGAAACTGGAGGTCTCATGCCACGCGCGCGACATCCTGCGGAAATTGGTCAGGCCTCTTCGTCGGCGCCTGCCCCGGGCCTGACGAGGTCCGCGACGCCTGCCCGCCCTTTTCAGGCTCGCCCCCTGAACGACGAAGAATCATGACCCTGCATCGCTCCCTGTCACTCGCCTCGAGCTTCGCCGTTCTGGCGTTCGCCGTTGCCGCTCAAGCCGCCACGCCTCCCGATCATCCCTGGAGCGAGGCCAAGCTCTCGCCAGACGAGCGCGCCGCGCTGCTCGACAGAGCGCTGACCCTGGATGAGCGGATCGGCCTGGTGCATGGGCCGATGGCCATGCCGGTCTTGGGCTTCGAGGCGCCGCAAGGCGCGATCGGATCGGCCGGCTATTTCCCCGGCGTGCCGCGTCTGGGCGTCCCGGCCCTGCAGGAGAGTGACGCGAGCCTTGGTGTGACCAATCCCCTGGGGGTGAGGCCAGGCGACGGCGCCACCGCCCTGCCGTCGGGCCTGGCGCAGGCGGCGACCTTCAACACGCGGCTGATCTATGAAGGCGGCGCGGTTGTCGGCCGCGAGGCCCGCGCCAAGGGGTTCAATGTGCAACTGGCCGGCGGCGTCAATCTGGCGCGCGATCCCCGCAACGGCCGCAATTTCGAATATCTGGGCGAGGACCCGTGGCTTGCCGGTTCGCTGGCGGGCGCGGCGATCAAGGGCATCCAAGACCAAGGCGTCGTATCGACGATCAAGCACTTCTCGCTGAACGGTCAGGAGACCGGCCGCATGACCGCCAACTCGGTGATCGAGGAGGGGGCGCACCGCGAGAGCGACCTCCTGGCGTTTGAGATCGCCATCGAAAAGGGCCAGCCCGGCTCGGTGATGTGCGCCTACAACCTGGTCAATGGCGACTATAGCTGCGGCAATAACCACCTGCTGAACACCGTGCTCAAGCGCGATTGGGGCTATAAGGGCTGGGTGATGTCCGACTGGGGCGCGGTCCACGCAACCGACTACGCCCTCAAGGGTCTTGACCAGCAGTCCGGCGAGCAACTGGACGGGACCACTTGGTTCGGCGCGCCACTGAAGGCGGCTGTCGAGAAGGGGGAGGTCCCGGCCGCGCGCCTGTCGGATATGAGCCGCCGGATCTTGCGCTCGATGTTCGCCGCCGGCCTGTTCGATCGCCCCGCCGCCAAGTCCGAGATCGACTACGCCGCCAATGGCGCGGTCAGCCTGGAGGCGGCGCGCGAAGGCATTGTGTTGCTGAAGAATACCGAAGGCCTGCTGCCGCTTGCCAAGACCGCCCGGTCGATCGCCGTGATCGGCGGCCACGCCGACGCCGGCGTGTTGTCAGGCGGCGGCTCTTCCCAGGTCGTGCCGCCCGGCGGCGTCAAGACGATCATCCCGCTGGGCGGGGAGGGGATGATGGCCCAGTTCCGCAGCCAGTACTTCCACCCTTCCTCGCCGCTGGCCGCGATCCGCAGGCTGGCGCCACAAGCCAAGGTGACCTTCGACGATGGCCGTTACGTCGCTTCGGCGGTCGCGGCCGCCAAGGCCGCCGACGTGGTGGTGGTGTTCGGCAACCAGTGGATGGGCGAGGGCGAGGACGCCGTTGACCTGTCGCTGCCTGACGGCCAGGACGCGCTGATCGCCGCGGTGACGGCCGCCAATCCCAAGGCCGTGGTCGTGCTGCAGACCGGCGGGGCGGTGGCAATGCCCTGGTTGAAGCAGGCCGGGGCCGTCGTTGAGGCCTGGTATTCCGGCGCGCGGGGTGGTGACGCCATAGCCGACGTGCTGTTCGGCCAGGTCGATGCCTCGGGCCGCCTGCCCGTGACCTTCCCTGCCTCGCTGGCCCAATATCCGCGCGAGCGGCTCCCGGGCCTGGGCGTGCCGGAAAAGACCCGCTTCGACGTCGACTATGTCGAGGGCGCCGACGTCGGCTACCGCCGCTTCGCCAAGACTGGCGACAAGCCGCTGTTCGCGTTCGGCCACGGGCTGTCCTACACGACGTTCGGCTTCTCGAACCTGAAGGTCGCTGGCGGCGACACCCTGACGGTCAGCTTCGATGTGGCTAACACCGGTGTGCGAGCCGGCAAGGCCGCACCGCAGGTCTATCTGACCGGTGCAAGCGGCGAGCCGCTGCAGCGTCTGATCGGCTTCGACAAGATCGATCTCAAACCCGGTGAGACTCGTCGCGTCACGCTTGCCGCCGACGCGCGCCTGCTGGGCCGCTTCGACGTCAAGGCCAATCGCTGGGTAATCGACAAGGGCAGCTATCAGGTCGCGGTCGGCGCGGCCTCCGACGACCTGGCCCTGAAGGGCGCGGCCGATCTCAAGGCTGGGACCCTGAAACCCTGACTTTTCCCGCTGGCGGCGGCGCTGGTCGCCGCCGGCACGCGCCTGCTGGCGCATCATTGGAAGCCGTACGCATGAACATGGTGCTCGTCGATCAAGAGAAAGTCCTGGTCATTCGCAGTGCGCTGCCGGCGGTGACCAAGGTCTGTCTCTGCGCGATGGCAGGCCTATACGACAATCGACCTACAATCGGTTGCTCGCCAAGCTCGAAAGGACCGGCGGACGCGACATGGTTCGCAAAGCCTAGGTCCTTGGTCGCCTCACCGTCTCCTTCCGGGGCGTCTCGCGCTTCTTCCAACCGATAGGGGCGCAACTGCGCTGGCGCGCCTAGCGGGCGCTTGGCCGCGAGTTCGGCGGATCAACTCGTCGCGGGCCGCGTAGGCGGACGGCTCGGCCGGGGTGTGATGGTCGGCGATGATGACTCGATAGCCGATCGGGGGTCTGGAGCCATTCCAAAGCCCTGGCGGGCGTTCTCCTTCATGGCCCGCAGGGTGTGCTTGCCGTTCTCCTTGGACTGGTGCTCGTCGAAGAGCGTCATGATCTTGCGCATTATCTGGTTCATCGGATCGTCACCCAGCTTCTGAGTGATGGAGACTACCTCGACGCCGTTCTTGGCTAGCTTCCTGACGTAGAACTGAACAGGAACTGGTCGCGGAACAGCCGCGAGAGTGAGTGGGCCTGGATGACGTCGAAGAGCGGTGCTTCGATGTCGCTGCTTCGATCATCTCCTGGAAGGCCTGTCGCTTGTCGTCTGTGGCGGTCTGGCGGCATTGCAAATCCATGTTCATGTCGTGGCTTCGCCCGTGGCGAGGGCTCGCGGCCTCAGGGCTTGCGTTTGCCATTTGTCCTACATACTGTGATCAATTATGAGACTGTCTCCCATAATGTGGGATTTCAGGCGGCCTCGCACAATGCACAGACCGGATCAGCCGGCGCCTTGGGTGGAAATGTAGGCGCGCATCAACGCGCGCCCTGGAGGGAGGGATTTATGTCATCATCCATGCGTGGTCTCACCACGGGCTGCTCGCTCTTGGCCCTTGCCTGGGCGGGCCCATTTGTAGCGACCGCCGCCAATGCACAATCCGCCGGCGCCTCGTCCGCAGTGCAATCGGGCGACGCGGAAGCGACGGCCGTCGAGGAAGTGGTGGTCACGGGCTTTCGCGAAAGCCTGAGAAGCGCCCTCAACATCAAGCGTCAGTCGTCGGGCGTCGTTGACGCCATCAAGGCCGAGGATATCGCCGACTTCCCCGACGCCAACCTCGCCGAGTCGATCCAACGAGTGCCGGGCGTGTCGATCACCCGGGTGGCGGGAGAGGGGCGGACCATCACCGTCCGCGGGTTGCCGCCGACCTTCACCCGTGTGCGGATCAACGGCATGGAGGCTCAGGCGACCAGCGGCGCCACCACCAGCGACCGAGGCGCCAATCTGGGCCGGGGATTCGATTTCAACACCTTCGCCTCGGAGCTGTTCAGCGGCATCACGGTGCGCAAGACCGCCCAGGCCGAGGTCATCGAGGGCTCGCTGGGCGCGACCGTCGACCTGGAGACCGCCAAGCCGCTGGACCACAAGGGCCTGACCTTGGTGCTCGGCGCCTCGGCCGGATATAATGACCTGTCCAAGCACTCCGACCCCAAGTTCAGCGCGGTGATCGGCAACAACTGGAACACCGCCTGGGGCGAGTTCGGGGCTCAGGCCTCGTTGGCCTACAGCAAGCGCGAGTTCCTCGAGGACCAGTGGGGCTCGGGGGGCTGGAATCCAGCCACGATCGACGGCGGTTTCTGCACGCCCGTGGGCCGTGCTTCGCAGAACCCCGCCACCAATCCCGCCAACGGCACGGACGCCCTCAACTGCGCCACGGGCGTGGCGCGACCGGCGGCCAACGACACCGTCTACGACCAGGCCAACCGCTCGACCGTGTTCTTCCCGCGCCTGCCCCGCTACGGCCGTTTCCATCATGAGCAGGAGCGCACGGGCGCGACCTTGGCCCTGCAATGGAAGCCGAGTTCGCGGACCTCGCTGAGCTTCGACGCGCTCTATTCGAACTACAACGTCAAGCGCGAGGAAAACTGGCTGGAGGGCTTTTCGTTCGCGCGCGCGATCAGCCAGAACGGCAAGCCGCAGACGGCCGTGCGCGAACTGGTCCTGCGGAATGCCGGGACCAGCCAGACGGACATCAACAAGGGCCTGACGGTCTACGACGTCGACTACGCGCGCTTTGGCGGCGTCGACGTGCGGTCCGACACCCAGCACGACGAGTTCCAGAACGTCTTCCAGCAATACACCCTGGCCGGAACCCACGAGCTGACCGACCGACTGAAGGTGAGCGGGCTGATCGGTTACTCGAAATCGGACTACGATCAGCCGATGACCACGACGATCATGTTCCAGCGTCCCAACGCCGGCATGACCATCGACTTCCGCAAGAACCGCGACCAGCCGACCATCACCCACGACTTCAACGTCGCCGACGCCAGCCTCTACAGCTTCGGCGCGCCGAACGCCGAGGTGCGGCTGCAGCAGACCTTCACCACCAACATTTACCGCACCGGCGAGCTGAACCTGGCCTGGGCCTTTGATGAGGCTCTGACCCTCAAGGTCGGCGCGCACTATGACGAGTTCTCGTTCGACACCTCGGCCAAGCAGCGCGCGAACAACTTCCTGGTCCCGACCCTGAGCACCGCCGACCTGCAGGCGGTCACCAAGACGGTGTCCGGGTTCGGCGGTCACGGCATCGACAGCGGCGTCTTCCCGACCAGTTGGGCGACCATCGACTACGACAAGTTCGTCGCCAGCCAGAACCTCTACAGCGAGACGGGGATGTACGCCCTGATCCCCAACAACGGCGGCATCCGGCGCGTCGACGAGAAGGTCGCCTCGGCCTATTTCCAGGCCGATCTCAAGACCGAGATCGGCGGTCTGCCGGTGCGCGGCGACGTCGGTTTCCGTTTCGCCCAGACCGAGCTGGAGTCGCGTGGCAACCAGATCGGCGGCGTGGGGGTCACCGCCGACAACAAGTATCACGACGTTCTCCCGTCGGTGAACTTCGCGGTCGACATGACCGACGACCTGATGCTGCGCTTCTCGTGGGCCAAGGTCGTCGCCAGGCCGGACCTGGGCTTCCTCACGCCAGGCGGCAGCCTGAACCTGAACGGCACGCCCTCGATCACCTCGGGTAACCCCGACCTGGATCCGATCCGCGCCACGACGGTCGACCTCGGCGCCGAATGGTACTTCGCGCCAGGTGGCATCCTGGGAGTCGGGGTCTTCTACAAGGACATCGCCACCTACGTCCAAAACCAGTCCCAGCAGATGAGCTTCCGGCAAACTGGCCTGCCCCTGGCCTTGCTGGGCACATCGCAGCTCGATCCGGACAACACGCTCTTCACCGTCACTCGACCGGTGAACACGCCCGGTGGGCCGCTGAAGGGCTTGGAGATCAACTACCAGCAGGCGTTCACCTTCCTGCCTGGCCTCCTGCGTCATACCGGCGCGCTGATCAACTACACCTATGTCGACTCCCAGATCGACTACTTCCTGGCCTCTGGCGCGGTCACCACAAACGACTTGGTGGGCTTGTCGAAGAACGCCTACAACGCCACGCTTTACTATGAGGATGACAGATTCAGCGCTCGTGTCTCGGCCTCGTACAGGGACAAATCGATCGTCGCCCTGCCGGCCAACAATCCCTATCAGGACCTGGAAGGCTATGACGCCAACCTGACCTTCGACATGGCGGCCTCCTACCAGATCAACGATCATTTCAAGCTGTCTCTGGAGGGTCTCAACATCTTTGACCGCTTCAATCGACAGTTCATCGACTCCACGCGAGACAGCACCTTCGTCTACACCCACACCGGCAGGCAATTTAACCTGGGACTGCAGTACAAGTTCTAGAAACGCCGAATGGACCGGAAGAAGTTGGCCATGCTGGCGCGGACGTTCGGCTTGGTCTTCGCCGTGCTCGCCGCCGTCCTTTGCGGGCCGGCCGTCGCGGCGTCGGAAAGGGATGGTCCAAGGCCGCTGGTTTCCGCGTCTGTCGTCGGCGGGTTTCCTCTGGTGGTCGACGGCCATGCGGCCGCGATCGTCAGCGACCCCGCCGACGCGCCGGTCGTCGCCCATGCGGCGACCGATCTTTCGGCCGATATCGCCGCCGTCACCGGAGTCAGGCCTTCGGTGGAGGCCGCGGCGGAGCCGGTCGGCAAGACCCTGGTCGTCATCGGTACGCTGGGGAAAAACCGGCTCATCGACAGGATGGTCGCCGCGAGGAAGCTCGACGTTGGCCGCCTGAGCGGCGCCTGGGAGAGTTTCCTGATCGCCACGGTCGAGCGCCCGCTTCCCGGGATCGAGCGGGCGCTGGTCATCGTCGGCAGCGATCGCCGGGGCGCGGCCTTCGGGGCCTATGAGCTGAGCGAGGCCATGGGGGTTTCGCCCTGGACCTGGTGGGCCGACGTCAAGCCGCGGCGTCGGGACGCCCTCGTGGTCGCGCCCGAAACCCGCAGGTTCGGTCCGCCGTCCGTCCGCTATCGCGGGCTCTTTATCAACGATGAGGACTGGGGCCTGACCCCGTGGGCGGCGCAGACCTTCGAGCCGGGCAAGGGCAATATCGGTCCCAAGACCTACGCCCAAGTCTTCCGCCTGCTGCTACGCCTGAAGGCCAATACCTTGTGGCCGGCCATGCACAAGGTCAGCGCGCCGTTCAACAGCGATCCCGAAAACGCCCGCCTGGCCGACGAATACGCGATCGTCATGGGCTCGTCCCACGCCGAGCCGATGCAGCGCAACAATGTCGGCGAGTGGAAGCAGGACCCGGCCAGGTTCAACTACGCCGCCAATCCCGACGGGGTGCGGGCCTATTGGGAAGAAAGGGTGCGGAGCAACGCGCGCTACGGGAACCTGTGGACGCTGGGGATGCGCGGCATCCACGATTCCGGGATCGTCGGCGCGGAGACCCCTGCGGGCAAGGTGGCGCTGTTGGACCGGATCATCGCGGACCAGCGGGCCCTGCTGCGCGACAACGTCAATCCCGATCTCAAGCGCGTTCCGCAGGTCTTCACGCCCTACAAGGAGGTGCTCGATCTCTATCGGGGCGGGCTGAAAGTCCCCGACGACGTGACCATCGTCTGGCCCGACGACAATTTCGGCTACATCCGCCAGTTCCCGAACGACGCCGAGCGGGCGCGTTCGGGCGGGACCGGGGTCTATTATCACCTGTCCTATCTGGGCGCGCCGCTCTCGTATCTCTGGCTGAGCACGACGCCGCCGGCCCTGGTCCAGGAGGAGATGACGCGCGCCTACGACCTGGGCGCCCGGAGGCTCTGGATCGCCAATGTCGGGGACATCAAGCCCGCCGAGATCGACATCAGCCTGTTCATGGAAATGGCCTGGGACATCGATCGATGGCGCGGACGGAGCCAGCGCGCCTATCTCGACGATTGGGCGGGGCGCACCTTCGGCCAGGAGCGCGGCGCCGGCGTCGGCGCGGTGCTGGACGAACACTACCGGCTCAATTTCGAGCGCCGGCCCGAACATCTGCAATGGTGGTTGCCCGGCCGGAAGCCGCGCGCCAGTCGGTTGTCGGCCACCGAAACGGCCGAGCGCCTGCGCCGCTTCAACATCTTGGTCGACGCGACGGGCCAAGTCGGCGCATCGATGCCCACCGACCTGTCGGACGCCTTTTTCGAACTGGTCGACTACCCGGTGCGCGCGGCGGCGGCGGCGAACCGCCGGTTCTTCGGCGCCGAGCGCTACGCCGCGCTGATCGACTCAAAACCGGAATCCGCTCGGGACTTCGCCAAGATGGCGGTGGCGGCCGATGAAGAGATCAAGGCGCTCACCGCACGGTTCAACAACGACGTGGCTGGCGGCAAATGGCGTCACCTGATGGCCGAGGAGCCGGCCGACAATCAATGGCCGGGCTTCAGGGCCAGTCGCCTGAGCCTGCCGGTGGCGGGCCTTCTGGGTCCGGCCGGTGCGGCTTCGCCAGTGGCTCCGACGAAGCCGCCACCACCGAGTGACGATATCGTCGAAGCCGAGGCCTTTACCGCCAACCAGGGCTGGCGCCTTGTCGAAGGTCTGGGTAGGGGCGGCGGCGCGATGTTCGCTCAAGGGGAGGGCGCGCGCCTCACCTATCGGTTCAAGGTCGCCGACGCGGGCGAGAGGCGATTGGAGCTGGGCCTGCTTCCGCTCTATGGGAGGAACGGCGACGGCGCCCTGCGTCTGGAGGTCTCGATCGACGGTGCTCCTCCCAAGGCCTTCGACATCGCCCGCGAGACGGGAAGCCCCGCCTGGGCCCAGGGCGTGCTCGACAACCTGCTGCGCGTGGAAGTGGCCGACGCGATGACGCCCGGTATCCATGACCTGGTCATCGTCGCCCGCGGGACCGACCTGGCGATCGACCATCTCCGCCTTTTGCCGGTCGCCGCCACCCCTCCCCACTGATCGACGGCGTCGTCAGCCTCGTCCCCAGAGCCGCTCGTAGCGCCAGCCCGTGAGGTCCTCGACCACGGCGCGGTGCTCCGGCGTGGGTGACGCCTGGTCCTCGGCGCGAAAGCGCTCGATCTCCTCCATCAGGATCTGATGGGTCCGGTGGTTCAGCCGGAAGCGCAGCGAGACCACGAAACCGAAGACCAGCAGGGCCAAGGTGCCGGCCACCAGGACGGTCAGGATGGTGGCGATGGCCTCGGGGCTCTGGGTCTTGGCCTTGGAGACGAAGCCGCCGGCCTCGAGGATCAGGCCCACCATGGCGATGGCGGCCGCCTGCATGGTCTTGCGCACGAAGGTCATGACTCCGGCGAAGGCGCCCTCGCGGCGCTTGCCAGTGACGATCTCGTCGACGTCGGCCATGTAGTTGTAGATGTTCCAAGGAATGTAGTTGAGGCCGCCGCGACCCAGGCCGGCCAGCAGCACGGGCGCCATCATCCAGGCCAGAAGGTCGGTCGGCGAGATCAGGTAGATGGCCAGGAAACCCAGCACGGCCAGAGCGTAGAAACTCACCGCCAGCCGGTAGGACGGGGCGGGGTGGATGCGCAGGATCAGCCAGATGAACCCGGCCACCGCCGCCAGCTGGGCGAAGGCCATGAAGCCCATGAAATTGCCGGCGTCGGCGGTGGTGGCGCCCAGGGCGAAGACCACGAAGAACACGAACACGCCGTTGAAGATGTCCTGGCTGATATAGCCGCCCAGATACATGCCCAGGTGCTGGCGGAAGGCCCGGATGCGCAGGGTCGAGAACAGGTTGGCGTAGAGCGCCTTGAAGCTGTCCCACAGCGACAGCTTGCCCTCGCGCGCCGCGATGCCGGTCTCGCCGGGCGGCCGCTCCCAGGTGAACAGATAGACGAAACCCGCCGTGACCATGAAGGTGATCGCCGCGCCGATCCCCAGATAGAGGAAGGTGTCCGCCGAGTCCTTGCCCAGGTGGTTGATGATCGCGGCTGGCAGGAAGCCGGCCATGATCGCCGAGGTCTGGGCGAACAGGATGCGGCAACCGGCGAACTTGGCCTTGACCTTGTAGTCCTTGGACATCTCGGCCGCGAGGGTCTCGTAGGGGATCAGCTCGAAGGCGTAGACCAGCTCGAACAGGACGTAGGTGACCAGGTAGAACCAGAAGGTCTGGCCGCTGATCCACATGATCGCGAAGCTGGGCAGCAAGGGGATGGCGGCCAGCACGAAGAACCGCCGCCGCCCGAATTTTCGCCCCAACTTGGTAGTGTAGAAATGGTCCGACAGGTGGCCGACCAGCGGGCTGAACACCGCGTCCAGCAGGCGGGCGATGGCGAAGATCGCCGTCGCCTGCACCGCCGAAAGACCACAGAAGGTGGTGTAGAAATAGAGGATCCAGCCGCTGATGATGGCCATCGCCCCGGCGCCGAACAGGTCGTTGGACCCGTAGGCCAGGTAGTTGATCAGTTTGATTTTGCGAGGCTGCATCGGATCCGCCCTGATGTTCTTGTTATTGTTTTTGACCGGCTGGAGCGGCCTAGATGAAGGCCCGCTGGAATTCGCCCAGCGCCAGCAGGGCCAGCGACTGGCCGTAGGGCATCGAGGTCAGGGGAATGTCCTTGTAACCCTGCAGGGTGTCGAACACGGGGGTGCCGAACGAGACCTGCTGCAGCTCGCCCTTGTCGTCGATATGGGTCAGCACGCCCTTGAGCGCCTTGATCGCCACGACTTCGTACGACTTGCCGATGTAGCGCTTGCGGACGGCCTTCAGGATCCCATAGGCGAAGCCGGCGGCGGCCGAGGCTTCCAGGTACGAGGTCTCGTCATCGACCAGGGTATGCCAAAGACCCGTGGCCTCGTCCTGATAGCGGGCCAGGGCCTTGATCTGGGCCTCCAGCGTGTCGATCAGGAAGGCGCGCAGGGCGTCGCCGGGCGGCAGGTCGAGGAGCTCGATGAACTCGGGGATGGCGATCGTCACCCAGCAATTGCCCCGCGCCCACAGGGCGTCGGCGAAATTGTGCCGGCCTTCGAAGGTCCAACCGTGGAACCACATCCCGGTCTTGCGGTCGGCCAGGTACTTGATGTGCACCATGAACTGGCGCTTGGCCTCCTCGATGAAGTCGTCGCGGCCCAGTAGCAGGCCGATCTTGGCCAGGGGCAGGACGCTCATCATCAGGGTGTCGTCCCACAGCTGCTGCGGGTTCTCGCTGTTGAAGACGATGTGCTGGAAGCCGCCTTCCTCGGTGCGGGGGCCCTCGTACATCACGTAGTCGGCCCAGGTCTCCAGATAGGGCAGGTAGGTGTGGTCGCCCGTGGCCTCGTACAGATAGGCCAGGGTCAGGAAGGGCGAGACGGTGTTGATGTTCTTGGTCGGGGTGCCGGCCTCGAAGCGGTCGGCGAACCAGGTCGTCATGATCTCGAAGGCGCGGGGATCGCCGCTCATCTCGTACTGTTTCCACAGGCCGTAGAGCCCTACGCCATGGGTCCATTCCCAGTCGTTCCAGCCCTTGGTGTCGATTACCCGGCCGTCGTCAAGGCGCAGCAGGAACTCGCCCGTCTCGTCCTTGATGTCGACGAGGTTGCTGATCAGCAGGGCGATCTTGGCCTTGATGTCCTTGGCGTCGAGGCCGTGAGCGAGGTTGGGCACGGGGTAGTCTCCTTACAGAACGGGGCGCGAGCGGCCGGCGCTCACGGCTTGAAGTCGGGCGCGGCGACCTTTGCGACGGGGATCCCGCCGCGCACGGTACGCAGATTGACGAGTTTCACGGTCTCCAGGGCGTCGCCGGGCGCGCCGTCGCTGGTGACCGCCAGGGCCAGGGTGTTCTTGCCGTGCAGGTCGATGATGCCGGTCGGCAGGACGAAGGTCCGTTGCGGGCCGACATGGGCGATGAACTGGCCCATGTTCCAGCCGTTGACGAAGATCAGCACCCGGTAGCGGCCGGGCGAGCGCGGCGTCGACGGATCGCCGATGGTCAGGCCCAGGGTCGTGTCCTGATCCTTGGGCAGGGCCAGGTCGAAGGTCGTTCGGTACCAGGTCGTGCCGGCATGGGGCTGGGTCGTGGCCATGTCGGCCTTGGCCCAGGTCGCGTCCGGGAAACCGGGCAGGTGCCAGCCGTTGCGCTCGCCGAACTGGCCGCCGTTGTTGGCGTTTCCGCGCACCGGGTCCTGGATGTCCTCGCCGCCGAGATTGCCCTGGATCTTCCAGGCGATCGGTGTGGCGAAGCTGTAGGTTCCCGGCCCCGACAGCGAGGCCGAGACCAGGCCACGGGCCTCTTTGTGGAAGTCGTCGGCGTCGAGATCCCAGTTGTGGCCGTTGTTGCGCACCATCACCGACAGCACATGCTCGCTGGACCCGCGCAGGTCCGGCGGCAGCTTGAAGATCGCCACGCCGGTGGTGATCGGCCGAGGCAGGCCGCCATCCAGCTCGTGCTGGCCCAAGAACCGGCCGTCCAGCCAGACCTGCAGCATGCCCGCGCCGCCGGCCCCGTAGTGCAGGGTCAGGGTGTCGATGCCGGGCTTGGCCGTATAGCGGCCGCGATACCAGACGTCGCCCTGGTGGAAGCCGTAGGTGCTCATGTCCAGGGCCGGCTGGCCGGTCGGGCCGCGCACGGTCGAGCCGCTGCGGCGCCCCTCGGCCTTCTGCCAGGCGCTGTCGTCGAAGGCGGGGTCGGCCTCGGGCGAACCGGGCGCGGTCTTCCAGTTCAGCCTGGCCAGGTCGGGGACGGCGACAGCGACGGGGCCGGCCAGGGCCTTTTCGGCCAGCAGGCTGGCGGAGGCCGTGACCCTGGTCGCGACCTTGACGCCGTTCCAACTGACGGTCGTAACGCCCTTGGGCGCGAAGACTTCCAGCGGGCTGTCGGTCTCGGTGTCGCCAGTCAGGGACAGGGTCCCGCCCTTGATCGCGTCGCTGCGCACCAGGCCTGGCCCGCGCACCAGGAGATGGTCGCGCCGCCAGAAGGTCTGGCCCGTCTCCGCGTCGGCCAGCAGCAGGGTGAGGGGCGGGCGACCGCCGCCTATGATCCGTATGCGGATCAATTCCTTATGGACATAGGCCAGCTTCAGGTCGCCCTTGGCGGCGTCGAAGCTGGAGGCGACCTCGCCGTCCAAAACTTGGACCGTCGGCGCGGAGGCATAGCGCAGCACCGTCTCGCCCGCCTCGCCGGCGCGGCCGTAGAGCAGGGCCAGGTCGCCGTCGTTCCATTTCAGCTGGGTCTGGATTTCCGAGGTCGAATAGACCAGCCGCTGGCCGCCCAGGTCATACGAAGCCATCAGCATCTTGCTGTCCTGGCCCTTGAGCCGCGAGGCGACCTCGTACTCGCCGTCACGGGTGGCGATCTTGAAGGTGAAGGCTTCGTCGCTGGTCCCGCTGCTGGGATTGTGGACCACCACATAGAGGTGGCCGCCCGTCTCGACATTGACGTTGTGATAGACGCGGACCTTGTCGTTGGAGGGAACGACGGCCGCGCCCTTGTCCATCCGGCGAAGATCGGGCACGGCGGCGATGAACTCGCCCATCTGCTTCATCACCCGGGCCTTGTCGCGCAGGCCCCGGGCCTCGTCGATGGCCGCCCCGTAGTCGTAGGAGGTGAACACCACCGGGGCCGGCAGCCAGCCCCACGAGGTTCCGCCATAGGTCATGTAGAAGCTTTGCAGCGTGATCCCGTTGGCGAGGTTGGTGGCGTAGAACACCCGCTGGTAGCCGACACCGCGGTGGATGGCGGTGCAGTCGTAGTCGCCGTTGCTGCCCCAATAGTCGAACCAGCCACCGCCGAACTCGGCCAGGAAGCCCGGCGTGTTCGGACTGGCCGAGGCCCCGCCCTTGGCCCCGCCGGCCCCGTACAAACCCCAGTCGGGCGCAACGCCCGGATTGGCCGGGGTGGAGTCGACCTTGCAGTTGCCGCCCGGATAGCCGTCGAAGGCGTAGAGGTCGTTGGGGCCTTCCACCGTGCCCGGCACGTTCGAGCCCTTGGGGACCCAGTAGCCGTTGCGGCCCTTGTCGTTGTGGAAGATCGGGACGGTGACGCCATCAGCCTTGGCCTTGTCGGCCAGCCACTGCATGTAGCGTTGCTGCGGGGCGCCGACGACGTCCAGCTCGTTCTCGATCTGGTGGGCGATCACCGTGCCCTGGCCGGTGGTCAGTTGGTGGCGGGCGATGACGGCGTTGATCTGGGTCAGCCATTCGTCGGAAGCGGCGATATATTCCGGCGCGTCGGTGCGGGCGCGAGCCTGCTGGTTGACCAGCCAGCCGGGAAAGCCGCCCCGGGTCAGCTCGGCGTTCACGTAAGGCCCGGCGCGGGTGATGACGTAGAGGCCTTCTTCCTTGGCCATGGTCAGCACGCGGTCCATGTCGCGCACGCCGCTGAAGTCGTAGACCCCCTGCTTGGGCGAGTGGTAGCCCCAGTCGAAATAGATGGCGACGGTGTTGTAGCCGCTGGCCTTCATCTTCTGGAGGATGTCGCGCCACAGGTCGGGACTGGGCACGCGGAAGGGGTGGAACTCGCCGCCCCAGGAGAACACGCGCTCGCCATCGACCTTCAGCGAATACTTGTCCCAGGTGATCTGGTGGGCTTGCGCCGGCTTGGCGGCGACGGCGGTCTCGCCGCCTTCCTTCAGCACGGTGAAGTGGCGCACCGTGCCCGACAGCTCGGGCAGTTCGACCTTCCTGGTCCAAGTCCGGAAGCCGTCCCGGCTGTCGCTGTACCAGTAGCGCTTGGCCGAATACTCGTCGAAATAGATCCGCCAGGACCCTTCTGGCGTTCGGGTCAGGGCAGGGCCTTCGACGCCCCGGCCCCAGCCGGCCCAGTCCCCGGTTCCCTTGGCCTGCCAAGGGCCGTCCAGCGACGGGGCGGTCCACAACTCGATGAACTTGCTGGTCTCGTTCTTGGCGAAGGCGTTGTAGAGCCCGCCGTCGCGCACCACGAACGTATCGATGAAGTTGGGACCCAGCCCCGACAACGGCTTGGGCGCGGACCAGGTCGCCAGCGAAGCGTCGGTCGCGGTGATGCGGTAGGGTTGGAACTGGCCGGCGATGCCGGCGGCCGAGACCGACAGGATCAGGTTCACCGACCCATCTTGGTCGACGAACCATTCCGGCGCCCAGCTATTGGTCGCGCCGGGGACCTGGACCTTGATGTCGCGCAGATAGGTCCAGTCGGCCAGGTCGCGGCTGCGGGCCAGGCCGATGGTGTTTCCGCTCCAGCCGGTGGTGTAGGCGACATAGTACCAGCCGTCGGTGTGCTTCATCACGCTGGGGTCGCGGATCAGGCCTTGGGGTGGGGTGTAAGCCAGGGGCCTCTTCAGCGTAAAGCGCGTCGCGTCCGTCGAGTCGTAGACGCTCATGTTCGACTGGCTGGCGTTGGTGAACGCCGTCATCGTGTAGCGCACGGGTTCGGCCCCAAGCGACTGAACGGGGGCGGTGGTCGCCAGCAGGATGGTGGCCAGACCTAGGGCGTGGAAGGGAGGGCGAATCATGCCTATCCCTCGAAGTAGAAAACGGGTTTCAGCGGCCATTCGCGCGGACGGTTGTCTGGATACACCTCCATCAGGTCGGCCATGTAGTCCCACCAGCGCTTCATCACCGGTTCCAGCGGCAAGGCGTTCTTGGTGTGGTCGGGGCGCAGGCGCAGGACGGCGAACAGGCTCATCGTCTCCTCGTCGAGGAAGATCGAATAGTCATGGATTCCGACCTTGCGCAGGGCTTCCGCGAGGTCGGGCCAGAGTTCGTCATGGCGACGCTCATATTCGGCGGCGACACCCGGCTTCAGCTGCATGCGGAAGGCGAGGGGGCGATCCTGGTCGATGCTCATCTGTCCTCCCGTTTCTTGTTCTGATCGATCAGGCGGCTGGGTCGCGCAGGCGATAGATCCGCGCCGCCGCTCCGCCAAACAGCAGGACCCGTTCGGCCTTGCTGAAGTCCGCCGTGACGGCGTCGTAGGCGCGATAGAAGGCGTCGAACGCGCCGTGGACCTTCTCTACGGGGAAGTTGCTGGCGAACATGCAGCGCTCGGGACCGAAGGCCTCGATCACCCTCAGGATGAAGGGCCGCAGACTCTCTGGGGTCCAGGTTCGGTCGACCATGGCCAGGCCCGAGATCTTGCAGCTGACATTGGGTTTCTCGGCCAGCAGGGCCAGGCCCTCGCGCCAGGCGGCCAGACCGGTCGCGTCGCGATCGGTGGGCATGCCGGCATGGTTGACGATCACCGGAATGTCCGGATGGGCGGCGGCCAGATCGGCGGACGTCGCCATCTGCGAAGGATAGAGCTGCAGGTCGAACGACAAGCCGTGCCTGGCGAGCAGGGCGTAGCCCTTTCGCCATTGCGGGTCCTGCAACAGGTCGCGGTCGCCATAGGTCCTGGCCGGATCGATGTGCCAGCTGACGATCTGGCGGACGCCCCGGACGTTGGGACGCGCCGCCTGAGCCTCGAGCAGCGCCTCGACGCCCGGATCGTCCAGCCAGGCCCCCGCGACGATGCCGCCGATGACGCCTCGGGTGTCGGCCAGGCCCTGCAGCCAGTCGGTCTCGGAGAGCTGGTCCTTGGGTGGCAGGCCGCATTCGACATGCACCGCCTGGACGACGTTCCAGCCGACGGTGTCGGCCAAGTAGTCGTCCAGGCCGTAGGTGCGATAGGCGAGGGGAGACATGTCCCCGGCCGGGTTGTTCGGCAGCGGGGTGTCCTGAAGCCAGGCGTAGTAGTGCCGCTCCAGGTCCCACAGGTGCATGTGGGGATCGATGATCGGGCCGGCGTAGGTCATCGTTCCCAACTCCCCTAGAGCGTTTCCCGACCTGATTGCATCAGGCCGGGCGCTCTAGGTCTTTGTTTTTGCGCATTTTCTTCACGCGAACCGGCATCCACTTCGCTTGAAAATGCTCTAGAAGGTCGTGCGGCCGCCGGAAGTGTCGAAGGTCGCCCCTGTGGTGAAGCTGCATTCCTCGCTGGCCATGAAGCAGACCATGGCGACGCTCTCGTGCACCTCGCCCAGGCGGCCCATCGGGATCTTGGAGCGCATGTAGTCGACCTGGCTTTGCGGCAACTGCTCCAGGATCGGGCTTTCGAAGGTCGCCGGGGTGATGCTGTTGGCGATCACGCCCTGGGTGGCCAGTTCCTTGCCCAGCGACTTGGTCAGGCCGATCACGCCAGCCTTGCTGGCCGAATAGGCGCTGGCGTTGGGGTTGCCTTCCTTGCCGGCCACCGATGCGACGTTGACGATGCGACCATAGCCATTGGCCAGCATGTAGGGCGTGACCTCGCGGCAGCAGTAGAACAGGCCGTTGAGGTTGATGTCGATTACCCGCCGCCAGCTGTCGAGCGGGAACTCATGCACGGGCGCCGTGGCGCCGGTGATGCCGGCGGAGGCGACGAGGATGTCGATCCGCCCCAGAGCGGCGCTGGCGGCGCTGGCGGCCTTGGCGACCTGCGCCTGATCGGAGACATCCAGGGCGTAGGTGTGCTTGGCGCCCGCCACGGCGGCGGCGGCCTCCAGGCCGTCGGCGTCGACGTCCCACAGCGAGACCTGCCCACCCTCGGCGACGATCCGGGCCGCGACCGAGCGGCCAAGGCCCGAGGCGCCGCCCGTGACGATCGCCGTGCGCCCCTTGAAGCGGTCAGCGAAGACGTGATCCGGGAAGAGGAGACCGTCGCTCACGCGACGCCCTCCTGGGTCCAGGCGACGACCCTCTGCTGCTGCTCACCCAGCCTCTGGACGCCCAGCTTCATGACGTCGCCGGCCTTCAGGAAGATCTTGTCGGGCTTCTGGCCTTCACCCACGCCGGGCGGGGTGCCCGTCGTGAGAATGTCGCCCGGCTCCAGGGTGATGAAGCGGCTCATATAGGCGATGCACTCGGCGACCCCGAAGATCATCGTCTTGGTGTTGCCGGTCTGCATGCGCTTGCCGTTGAGGTCCAGGAACATCTCCAGGTCCTGGCAGTCGCCCACCTCGTCCGAGGTGACCAGCCACGGACCGACCGGGCCGAAGGTGTCGCAGCCCTTGCCCTTGTCCCACTGGGAGCCGAGTTCCTTCTGGTAGGCGCGCTCGGAGACGTCGTTCACCAGCACATAGCCGGCGACGTAGTCCAGGGCGTCGGCCTGCTCGACGTAGCGGGCCCGCTTGCCGATCACCACGCCCAGCTCGACCTCCCAGTCGGTCTTCAGGGCGTCTTTGGGGATCATCACGTCGTCATTGGGACCGCTGAGGCAGCTGATCGCCTTGGTGAAGAAGATCGGCTCGGGCGGGGGTTCGAGGCCTGCTTCCTTGGCGTGGTCGGCGAAGTTCAGGCCGATGGCCAGGAACTTTCCGACGCTGCCGACCGGCACGCCGTAGCGGGGCGAGCCTTCGACGATCGGCAGAGTGGCCGGATCGATGGCGGCCAGCGTCTTCAGGCCCTCGGGCGACAGGATCGCGCCGGTGATGTCGTCGATGTGGCCCGACAGGTCGCGGATCTGGCCGTCGGCGTCGAGGAGGCCGGGCTTTTCGGCGCCGCGGGGGCCGTAACGCAGGAGTTTCATGACTTCACGCTTTCGGGGGATTTAGCGTTCGAGGAAATTAGCGGGCGTAAGGTCGGTGCAGACCGACCTCGCGATTGAGTTCGACGCCGAAACCGGGGGCGTCGGAGAGCTTGAGCTTGCCGTTCACCGGGACGGGCTCGCCGATCAGCTGCGGATGGAACATCGGCACCACCTCGTCGGCCTTCGGGGCCATCATCAGGAACTCGGCGAACGGGCTGTTATGGCGCGTGGTGACGAAGTGGTAGCTGTAGACGCTGGAGCCGTGCGGGATGCACATGACGCCGCGCGAGTCGGCCAGGTTGGAGATCTTCACCAGCTCGGTCATGCCGCCGCACCAGCCGACGTCGGGCTGGATGATGTCGCAGCATTCCATCTCCAGCAGCATGCGGAAGCCCCAGCGGGTGGCTTCGTGCTCGCCGGTGGTCACCAGCATGCCAGGCGGCGCCGCCTTCTTCAGGTCGCGATAACCCCAGTAGTCGTCGGGGCTCAGAGCCTCTTCGATCCACTTGAGGCCGTATTCATGTGCCTTGTGGGCCAGCTTGACGGCGTAGTTGAGGTCCAGCGCCATCCAGCAGTCGAACATCAGCCAGAAGTCCTCGCCCGTGCGCTCGCGCATGGTGGCCAGCTCTTCGATGTTCTTGCGCAGGCCTTCTTCGCCCTCGGTCGGGCCGTGGTGCAGGGGCATCTTGCCGCCGATGAAGCCCATCTTCTGGGCCAGGTCGGGACGCGCGCCGGTGGCGTAGAAGGTCAGTTCGTCGCGAACCTTGCCGCCCAGCAGGTGATAGACCGGCTCCTGGCGCAGCTTGCCCAGCAGGTCCCACAGGGCCAGGTCGACGCCGGACAGGGCGTTCACCACCAGGCCCTTGCGGCCATAGTATTGGGTGGAGAAGTACATCTGATCCCAGATCTTCTCGATCTCGGTCGGGTCGCGGCCTTCCAGGAAGCGGGCCAGGTGCTTTTCGACGATGTAGGCGGCCGGCTCGCCGCCGGTGGTCACCGCGAAGCCGATCGTGCCGTCGGCGGCTTCGATCTCGACGACCAGGGTGCCGAGCACGTTGATGCCGAAACTCTGCCGGCTCTGGCGATATTCCGGATAGCGCGACATCGGCGTGGCGATGTGGTCGTCGATCCAGTGACCCTCACCCTGATCGTGATAATCGGCTCCGCCGCCGCGGACCACGAAGGCGCGAACCTGCCGGATGAGGGGAAACGGCATAGGAAAACCAACTCCAGCCCAACGCATCCAGATGGAGGCGATCTACTTCAAGGAAGAAGAGGGCGTGACGGAAGATTCAGGTCCTCCGACATGCTTGGCGGAACCTTCGTTCGGTCGCGCCTACCTCCCCAAGACGTCATATGACACGGTGGCGCGACATGGGCTGGGTGGTCGAATTGTCCCGTCGCCGCTTGCTTTAAGTATCATATTATGAGAGAGAGTGCTACAAAATGAAACGTGACGCGTCAAGTGGAGCCGGATCGGTGGCGAAGGAAGACAGTTCACGCGTCAAGGGGCCGAGCGGCAGCCAGACGCTCTTCCGGGGTCTCGACCTGCTCGACGTCGTCGCCGATTCCGGCGCCATCGGCCTGCCCGCGCTCGCCGAACGCCTGGGCTTGACGCGCAGCACCACCCACCGCCTGGCCACCGCGCTGGTCGAACGGCGCCTGCTCTCACAGACGCCGCGCGAAGGCTACGGTCTAGGCTCGAAACTGCTGGAACTGGGTTATCTGGCTGGCCAGCAAATGGACCTGCCACGCCTGGCCAGGCCACATCTTGAGCGCCTGTGGGAAGAACTCGAGGACACCGTGCACCTGGGCGTGCTGGACGACGATCGCGCGCACTATCTCGACAAACTCACTGGACGCCGCCGCATCAACATCAGTTCGCGAGTGGGCGATCGCCAGCCGATCCGTTCGACCGGCCTGGGCAAGGCCCTGGTGCTGGACGGCACCGAGGCGCGTTGGCGCGAACTCTATCGCAAGGAAGGGCCGCCGACGCCCGGCGGCCCCGGCGAGGAACAGTGGATCGAATGGATGCGCGGCTACGCCAAGCGTGGCGTGGCCTTCGACCTGGAGGAGAACGAGGATCGCATCCGCTGTGTCGCCGCGCCTGTGCGCGGCCCCGGTGGGCAGATCGTGGCGGCGATCAGCGTCTCGGGCGCGGCTCAATACATGGATGACGCGCGGATGTCGGCGCTTGCCGACGACGTGCGCGAATGCGCCAACGCCATCGGCATGGAGTTGGGCTGGAACGAGAAGAGGGCGCCTGGCGTCAAGCGCTAGGTGTTCGTCTCGAGCGGAGGAACGATGCTTCTCAAGGACAAGGTGGTGCTGGTGACCGGCGCCTCGCAGGGGATCGGAAAGGCCGCCGCCATCGGCTGCGCGCGACACGGCGCCGACGTGGTGATCAACTATCACGGCGACGACGCCGGAGCCGCCGACGCCGTCGCCCAGATCGAGGCCTTGGGCCGTCGCGCCATCGCCGTGAAGGGCGACGTCGCCGAGGCCTCGACGGCAGGCGTCTTCGTTCGGGCGGCCGTCGAGGCGTTTGGCGTGGTCGACGTCTTCGTCAACAACGCCGGAATCTGCCCTTTCCACGCCTTCCTCGACATGCCGCCAGAGATCTTGGAACGGACTCTGCGGGTCAACCTACACGGCGCCTACTACATGGTGCAGGCGGCCGCCAACCAGATGGTCCGCCAGGGTCACGGCGGATCGATCATCGCCGTCAGCTCGATCAGCGCCCTGGTCGGTGGAGAGATGCAGACCCACTACACTCCGACCAAGGCCGGGGTGCACAGCCTGATGCAGTCCACCGCCATCGCCCTGGGCAAACACGGCATCCGCTGCAACTCGGTGCTGCCGGGCACCATCGAGACGGCGATCAACAGGGAAGACCTGGCCGATCAGAACAAGCGCGATTACATGGCCGGCCGAATTCCGCTGGGCCGCTTGGGCGAGCCGGACGATCTGGCGGGGCCGATCGTTTTCCTCGCCTCGGACCTGGCCAGATACGTCACCGGCGCGGCCCTGCTGGTCGACGGCGGCGCTTTCGTGAACCTACAATAGCGTCCATGACGGATTCACTTGATCGAGAAGGCGGCGGACACGGGAGCCAGACCTTGATGCGAGGTCTGGACCTGCTGGATATCGTCGCCCAAGTCGGTCCAATCCCGTTGAAGGCGTTGACCGATCGCATTGGTCTCACGCGCAGCACCACCCATCGCCTGGCGGCCGCCCTGGTCGAGCGAAATTTCCTTCGACTGGGCGTGAAGGGTTATGAATTGGGAGCCAAGCTGTTGCAGCTTGACGCCGTCGCGCGAACCCACCTGTCCCTGCCCACGCTGGCGCGTCCTTACCTGGAGGATCTCGCTCGTCTCCACGGCGATGCGGTCAACCTGGCTATCCGCGAAGGGGGCGACATCCGCTATGTCGATCAGGTTCGCGGCTCGCGGCGGGTCGAGATCCGGTCGGTGATCGGCGAGCGGCGTCCCCTGGCCTCCACGGGACTGGGGCGCGCCATGCTGCTGGACGATGGCGAGGCGGCCTGGCGCGCGGCCTTTCACGACAATCCAGACCGGCCAGGGGGCGTCGACGCCGAAGTCGTGTGGATGGGCCGCATGGAGATCTTCAAGGCCCAGGGCGCGGCGTTCGATGTCGAGGAGAACGCCGACAAGGTCCGATGCGTGGCGGCTCCGATCCGCGGCGCCAGCGGCGCGGTGGTAGCCGCGCTGAGCGTCTCCAGCGTGCCGCAATACATGGACGATGGACGCATGGCCGCGCTGGTCGATCCAGTCAGAGCCGCCGCGCGCGCCATCAGCATCGACCTGGGATGGCGTCCTGACTAAACGCTCGCGTCCGTCGCACGCGCAAGCCCCGCAACAGGCCCATCCAAGCCGCGAGAGCAACCATGATCGTCTCATCGACGACCGACTTCCGGGAAGCGGCCAAGCGACGCCTGCCGCGCTTCCTGTTCGACTATATCGACGGCGGCGCCTATGCCGAGCGGACCCTGGGTCGCAACGTCTCGGACCTGGCCGACATCAGCCTGCGACAGCGGGTGCTCAAGGACGTTTCCCAGGCCGATCTCTCCACCACCCTGTTCGGCGTCAAACAGGCCTTGCCGGTGGCCCTGGCCCCGGTCGGATTGACGGGTATGTACGCGCGGCGTGGCGAGTGCCAGGCGGCCAGGGCCGCCGCCGCCAAGGGCGTGCCGTTCTGCCTGTCCACGGTCTCGGTCTGTGACCTGACCGAGGTTTCGGCCGCCAGCAGCGCACCCATCTGGTTCCAGCTCTACGTGCTGCGCGATCGGGGCTTCATGCGGGACCTGCTGACCCGGGCGGCGGAGGCGGGGGCCTCGACCCTGGTTTTCACCGTCGACATGCCGGTGCCGGGCGCGCGCTATCGCGACGCCCATTCCGGGATGTCGGGGCCGAACGCCGCTGTGCGTCGCCTGATCCAGGCCGCCGGCAAGCCCGGTTGGGCCTGGGACGTGGGCGTGCGGGGCAGGCCGCACACGCTGGGCAATGTCGCGCCCGTGCTGGGCGAGAACTCGGGTCTCGAGGACTTCATGGGCTGGCTGGGGGCCAATTTCGATCCCTCGATCACCTGGCGCGACCTCGACTGGATCCGGGAGTTCTGGAAGGGGCCGCTGATCATCAAGGGCGTGCTGGATCCGGAAGACGCCAAGGCCGCCGCCGATATCGGGGCCGACGGGGTGGTGGTCTCCAACCACGGCGGGCGGCAGCTGGATGGCGTCCTGTCGTCGGCCCGCGCCCTGCCGGCCATCGCCGAGGCGGTGGGCGATCGCCTGACCGTGCTGGCCGACAGCGGCGTGCGCTCCGGCCTCGACGTCGTACGGATGCTGGCCCTGGGCGCCAAGGGCGTGCTGCTGGGCCGGGCCTTCGTCTACGCCCTGGCCGCGCGCGGCGGACCGGGCGTGACCCAGCTTCTCGACCTGATCGAAAAGGAGATGCGCGTGGCCATGGCCCTCACCGGCGTCAATTCCATCGCCGAGATCAATCGCTCCATCCTGGCGGAGACCGCCCGATGAGCGGGCTGCTGCTGTCCCTCGTCGCGGCCCTGGCGATCGCCGGCGCTCCGCAAGCCGCTCCGGCGCCCGAGCCGCAACCGGTTCCAGTCCCGGCGCCCATGCCGGCGCCGGTCGCGCGCATCCTGATCGCCAGCGACTCCACCGCCGCCAACTACGGTTCGGACAAGTACCCGCAGATGGGCTGGGGCATGGTGCTGAAGTGCTCGCTGGACCCCCGCGTCGAGGTGGTGAACCTGGCGCGCGGCGGCCGCTCGACCAAGACCTTCATCGAGGAGGGCCTGTGGGACGCCTTGCTGGCCCAGCTCAAGCCCGGTGACACCGTGCTGATCCAGTTTGGCCACAACGACGCCGACCGGGTGAAGATCGTCCGCTTCACCGATCCGCAGGGCGCCTATGCCGACAACCTGACCCGCTTCGTGGCCGACGTGCGGGCCAAGGGCGGCCAGCCGGTGCTGATGACCCCGATCGCCAAGCATCTGTTCGTCGATGGCAAGGTCCAGGACGCTCACGGTCCCTATGCCGAGGCGGTCCGGGCCGTGGCCCAGCGCACCGGCGCGCCGCTGATCGATCTGGACGCCGACAGCATGGCCGCGCTGCAGGTGCGGGGCGAGGCGGCCTCGCGCAGCCTCTACCTGCTCTATACGCCGCAGGATCATATCGCCCGCTATCCCGATGGGATCAGCGACACGACCCACATCAACGAGGGCGGGGCGCGCCTGGCGGCTGCGCTGGCGGCGGCCCGTCTGGGCGCCCTGAAGTTGCCGGTGTCGGTCTATGTCCGGTCGATCGCGACCGGGGATCCGCCCATCCTCGGCGGTCCGAACTGTCCTGAATAGGAAAGAAGAAACGGAGCGCCTCAAGGCGCTCCGCCGCCCGAACGGGGGAAGAAGGCGGGCAAGTCAAAATGGGGAGAGACAGGGCGGAACGCCAAGCCGGCTCACAGGTAATATTCCAATATATGGAACATTACCTGACATTGTGAGAATGCTTGACATGCGTCGGCTTGTCAAGCCACTGGTGCGAATGGTTGGGAAGTGGCCTGGCCAATTCGAGGCGATCCCATGCCGCGCATCGCGACCCGATGGATTCTTCCCTGGCTCTTCCTGGTGCTAGGCGTAGGTCTGGCTGGGGCTCAGGCGGCGGCCGGCTCCCGCGTCGACCAAGCCTTCAACGACGGCTGGCGGATGGTGGCCGGTGACCTTGCCGGGGCCGAGCGCGTCGATTTCGACGACGCAGCCTGGAAGCTCGTCACCCTGCCGCGCGCCTTCAATGAGGACGCGGCCTTCAAGGTCGATATCCATGACCTGAAAACCGGCGTGACCTGGTATCGCAAGCGCTTCGTCCTGCCGTCGAACCGAGCGGGACCCGCGGTTGGCGGCAAGGCGATCCTGGAATTCGAGGGCGTGCGCCAGGCTGGCGACGTCTATGTCAACGGCGTGCTGGCCGGCGGGCACGAGAACGGCGTGACCGCCTTCGGCGTCGACGCCAGCCGTCTGCTGCGGCCCGCGCCCTACGTCAATGTCGTCGCTGTGCGCGTCGACAGCGACTGGAAATACAAAGAGCGAGCCAGCGGTAGCGGGTTCCAGTGGAACAACAGCAATTTCAACGTCAACTACGGCGGCATACACCGCGCCGTGCGACTGCACCTGACCGGCGACCTGCACCAGACCCTGCCGCTCTATTCCAGCCTCGGCACGACCGGGGTCTATGTCTGGGCCGACGAATTCGACATCAGGGGCGGAGCGGCGCGAGTCCATGCCGAATCTCAGGTGCGCAACGACTCCGCCCGGCCGCGCACTTTCGCCTACCGGGTGACCTTGCACGACGTCGATGGCAAGCCGGCGGGCGCCTTGGCCGGACCGACCGTCACCCTGGCGCCGGGCGAGACGCGGATGGTCACCGCCGAGGCCCGTTTGAAGGACCTCCATTTCTGGAGCTGGGGTTACGGCTATCTCTATGCGGTAAGCACCGCCTTGGTTGAGGACGGCGCGACGGTCGACGAGGTCGTCACCCGCACCGGCTTTCGCAAGACCGCGTTCCGCAACGGCATGATCTTCCTCAATGACCGGGTCATGCAGGTGCACGGCTATGCCCAGCGCACCAGCAACGAGTGGCCGGCCCTGGGGACCGACATCCCGCCGTGGATCAGCGATCTCTCCAATGGCCTGATGGTGCAGAGCGGCGGCAACCTGGTGCGCTGGATGCACATCACCCCGGCGGCCCGGGACGTGCGGTCGGCCGACCGCGTGGGCCTGCCCCAGGCCATGCCGGCCGGCGACGCCGAGAGCGATGTCACCGGTCGCCGCTGGGAGCAGCGGATCGAAGTGATGCGCGACGCTATCGTCGCCTTCCGCAACAACCCCTCGATCCTGTTCTATGAGGGCGGCAACGAGAACATCAGCGACGAGCACATGGCGCAGCTCAAGGCCGTCCGCGACCAGTTCGACCCGCACGGCGGCCGCGCCATCGGCTCACGCGAGATGCTGTCCAGCAAGGTCGCCGAATACGGCGGCGAGATGCTCTACATCAACAAGAGCGCCACCAAGCCGGTCTGGGCCATGGAATATTCCCGCGACGAGGCGGCGCGGAAGTTCCAGGACGACTTCACCCCGCCGTTCCACATCGACAGCCCCGACTACAACCGCAACCAGGACAGCCACGCGGTCGAGGACGTGCGGCGGTGGTTCGACTACTGGCGCGAGCGTCCCGGTGGCGGCGACCGTGTCAGCTCGGGCGGGGTCAACATCATCTTCTCCGACAGCAACACCCACTTCCGCGGCGACAACAACTATCGTCGCAGCGGCGAGGTCGACGCCATGCGCCTGCCAAAGGAGGGCTTCTACGCCCACCAGGTTATGTGGGACGGCTGGGTCGATGTGGAGACGCCCCGCACCCACCTGATCGGTCACTGGAACTACGCGCCGGGTACGGTGAAGGACATGCTGGTGGTCTCCAGCGCCGACAGCGTCGAGCTGCTGCTGAACGGCAAGTCTCTGGGCCAGGGCGTGAAGTCGGACGGCTTCCTGTTCACCTTCAAGGCCGTGGCCTGGGCCCCGGGAACGCTGCGCGCGGTCGGCCGCGACGCCGGTGGCAAGGTCGCGTCGTCAGATGAGGTCGTGACCACCGGCCCGGCCGTGGCTCTGCGTCTGACGCCGCATGTCAGTCCGCTAGGTTGGCGGGCCGACGCGGCCGATATCGCCCTGGTCGATGTCGAGGCGGTCGACGCCGAGGGACGGCGTGTGCCCACAGCGCTCGATCTGGTGAAGTTCGACGTCTCCGGTCCCGTCGAATGGCGCGGCGGCATCGCCCAGGGCGACTCCAAGGCCGCCGCCAAGCCGACGCAGGCGCCGGCCTCCACGCCGGGCAATGTCGCAACCGGGGCGCACACCGTCGATGGCGTGACGTCCTATGCTGGCGCTTCGCGCGGCGACGACAACTACATCCTGTCGCGTGACCTGCCGGTCGAGGCCGGGATCAACCGCGTGGCCCTGCGCTCGACGTTGGACGCGGGCAAGGTGACGGTGAGCGCCCAGGCCGAGGGCCTGAAGCCCGCGACCTTGACGCTGGACGTCGCGACGCCGGCGGCGATCGACAGGCCTTTGCCGGTTAGCCTGGCGCGCGGCCCGACGCCCTCGACGCCGTCGTTCAGGGTCCGCCGGGTGATGGTGAAGCCCGCCGCGACGGTGGCCGGCTCGAACCCGGCGACCGTCGGCCTAGCCCAGGACGACGACGAGACCACCCACTGGGCCAGCGACGGCCAACTGGCCAAAGCCTGGATCGAGTACCAGCTCGACAAGCCCCAGGTGCTGAACGAGGTGGTCCTGAAGATGATCGGCTGGCGCCTGCGCTCCTATCCGCTGCGCATCACCATGGACGGCGTCACGGTCTATGAGGGCGAGCCAGCCAAGAGCCTGGGCTACGCCACCCTGCCGCTGAAGCCGGTGAAGGGGCGCAAGCTGCGCATCGCCCTGACCGGCCCCACCGTCGACCGCGACGCCTTCGGTAAAATCGTCGAGATCACCGGCGCCAAGGCGGGGCTGGATACCGGCGCCGAGAAGGTTGCGGCGGGCGGTGGTCTGGGCATCATCGAGGCGGAGCTCTATCGGCGGCCGTAGGGAGTAGGCGCGATGCGATATCGATCCATCGGCCGGCGGCTGGGCCTTCTGGCCTGCGTCGCGGCGGCGACGGCCATGACGACGATCGTCGACGCCAAGGCAGGTCCAGAAATCTACCTGCTGGCCGGACAGTCCAACATGTCGGGGCGCGGTCTGCTGGCGGACCTGATGCCGGAGGAGCGGACCGCCGATCCCGCCATCCAGCTTTACGGCAATGACGAACAATGGCGCGTGGCCTTGGATCCGCTCGATGATGCGGCCGGGCAGGTGGACGCCGTCTCCGCCGACCCCAAGGCGGCCGTCGGTCCAGGCCTGTTCTTCGCGCGTGCGCTTCGCCGGATGCACGGGGGTTCGGTGCTGCTCGTGCCTTGCGCCAAGGGCGGCTCGTCGATGGAAGAGTGGACGCCCTCCGACCGCCGCGACACCCTGTATGGCGCGTGTCTGGCCAGGGCGCGGGCGGTCGGCGGCCACGTGGCGGGCATCCTCTGGTACCAGGGCGAGACCGACGCGGGACGTCCGGAAACGGCCAGCGTCTGGCGATCCGACTTCGAGGCGCTGGTCGCTCGGTTTCGCCTGGATCTAGGCGACGATCGCCTGCCGGTCGTGATGGTCCAACTGGCCGATCCGCCTTCGCCAGAGGTCAGCGCGCCGAAGACCTATCCTGCCTGGTCAGGGATCCAGGCCGCCCAAGCGGAGCGTCCGCCTTCATGCGTCGACATGGTGTCGGCCAAGGGCTTGCCCCGCAAGGAAGACGAGCTTCACCTGACGACAGAAGCCCAGAGACAACTGGGCGGTCGGTTGGCCGTCGCCATGGACGGTTTGCGGGGACGCGGCTGCCGCTGAGAGAGGCTCCGCTTTGGCCCACGTGGGTTTGAGCGGCTGACACTTGCCCCCACCTGACCGCTTCGCGGTCTGTCAGCGGCGAGGGGGCGGAGCCTTCGCGTGCTGGCGGAACCTGCCTACGGAGCCGCCTTGGCCACCTCGACCGCATAGACGTGGTTGGCCCCGTGCATGTTGGAGCGGAACACGATCCACTTGGCGTCCGGCGTGAAATTGACGTTGGGCTCCAGGCGGTAGTCGTGAGCCTTCATGTTGACCAGGCGCTCGGTGTCGAGGACGCCCGGCTGGATCAGGGCCTCGGAGCCCGGCGCGTGGATGCCGGCGACGTCGGGGATGGCGCGCGGGTGCATCAGGTACAGCCACTTGCCGTCCGGCGCATGGGCGACCATCTCGCTGTCGCCGCCGTCACCGGCGAACAGCTTGCCGTCCGGCGAGCTGTTGAAGTGCACCGACCAGGCGTTACGGTCCAGGTGCAGCCAGGTGCGCTTGCCCGTCGCGATCTCATAGCCGGCCACCCAGAAGTCCTCGCCGCGCGGGGTCTGCAGGTCGTACCAGACGGTCTTGCCGTCGGCGCTGAACCATTCGTGGCCGGCGATCTCCATGTTCATCGCCCGGGTGTGGATCTTGACCGGCGGGTCGGCGCGATCGGTGCGCACCAGCCACAGGCGGTCGACCTTGTGCCAGGGACCCTCATGGCAGAACATCAGCAGGTGCGGATCGGTGGGCGAGAACTGCAGGTGGTTGAGCCAGTCCGTGGCCTGGTGGACGACCTTGCGCTCGCCGGTCACGGTGTTGATCGTGAAGATCTCCATCGGGATGCGGCTGTCCAGGCGCGCGTTCAGTTGCACCTCGCGGCCCTCGGCATAGGAAAGCTCGCGGCCGTCGGCGCCCTTCACGTCGTCGGGCCTTTTGGGCAGGGCGTCGGCCAGGTTGGGCGGAACCGGAACGTCGATGCGGTTGGCCACGCCGGCCAGCAGGGTCTCGTCGGCGTTGATGGTCTGGATGCCGACGCCGCGTTCCAGCTTGGCGACCACGCGGACTTTGCGGGTTTTGGGATCGGCCGCCTCGACCGCGCCCGTGCCGTCCTCGGCGGTGCGCTGGTAGTAGACTTGGCCGGTCTTGCGGCCGACGAACAGCAGCCGCACCTTGCCGTCGACGACCGGCTTCAGGGCGTGGGTCTTCAGATCGACGGCCGAGATGCCGTCGGGCGTGCTGATCATCAGCATCGACCCGTCGGGCGTGTAGCCGTTGAAGTTGAAATAGAGGCTGCCGCTGCCGGGCTTGTCCGACAGGCGGATTACGCGGTGGCCGGTGTCCTTGTCGATCCATTCGCGTGGCGGCTCGGGCTGGCCCGGCTTGGCGGTCGTCATCATGTCCTGGGCGCGCGCCGAGGGCGCCAGGATCGCCAGGATCAGCGCCAGGGCGGAAAGGAGAGGGGCTTTCATCGTCGGGCTCACTTGGTCCGGATGTCGGGATGGGCAGGCGTTTTCATGCCTTCGCCCAGATAGAAGCTGGTGTGTGGCGGCTGGTTGTAGGCGGTGTTCTGCCAGGCGATCGACAGTCGATACTGCGGGTCGTGCATCAGTGTCACCAGCCGCCGCTGGGTGGGATAGGGCGTGGCGTAGATCCGCAACGTGTGATTGTCCTCGGCCCTCCAGATCACCTCCTCACGCCAGTCGCCCAGGATATCGGCCGACAGGGCGGGGGTGGCCTTGGTGCCGTTGTTCGAGGCCACGCCCTGGGCGGTCAGCAGGGGCTTGGCCTCGCCGGTCTTCCAGTCCCATTTGCTGATCTGGTTGCGATCGAGCAGTTCGCGCAGGTCGTCGCCGTCCCACCAGATCGCGAAGTTGGTCTGGCGCGGGTGTTTCATCCCGTCGATCGGTTTGCCTTGCGCGGTGTAGAGCAGCTCGCTGTTGCTGCCCCAGGCTTCCTCGCCCGGAAAGCGCGGATCCATATCGGCCGACAGGCCCCGGCCGGTGTCCCTCTCGGTGGGGGTGGTCCACAGCACCTTGCCGGTGCGGGCGTCGAGCATGGCCGCGCCGATCCCGCCGTTCCTGCCCGGGCTCTCGTGGACGCCGAACTTCTCCAGGCCCGGACGGGTGGGGTCCAGGTCGCCCACGTGCATGGCGTCGCCGTGGAACAGCTCCGCGCTCCACAGGCCCTTGCCGTCGTCGTCCACCGCCATGGAGCCGTAGATAATCTCGTCGCGGCCGTCGCCGTCGACATCGGCGACGCTGAGCTGGTGGTTGCCCTGGCCGCCGAATTTCTCGTTGCCGGGCGCGGCGCTGTCGAACAGCCAGCGCCGGGTCAACTTGCCGTCCCGCCAGTCCCAGGCCGCCAGGGTGGTCCGGCCATAATAGCCGCGGGCGAAGATCAGGCTGGGCCGCTGGCCATCCAGATAGGCCGTCGCGGCCAGGAAGCGGTCGGAGCGGTTGGCGTAGCCGTCGCCCCACACCTGCGTCATCTGTTCGGTGGTCGGGGCGTCGGTGCGCGGGTCGCGGGGCGGACTGTAGGGCGCGCTGGCCAAGGCCTTGCCGGTCAGGCCGTCGAACACCGTCAGGTATTCGGGGCCCTTGAGGATGCGGCCGGTCAGGGACGCCACCTTGGTCCCGTCGGCCTTGGTCACCGCGCCGGTGCGGTCGGCCTGCGGAACCTCGCCGTCCTTGCCGCGCCAGTCGGCGTTGGGGTCGCCCAGCATCTGGCCGGTCCCATCCACCGTGCCGTCGCTGGTGCGCATGGCCACCTCGGCCCTGCCGTCGCCGTCCAGGTCATAGACCTGGAACTGGGCATAGTGGGCGCCGGCCCGGATGTTGCGGCCCAGGTCAATGCGCCACAGCCGCCGGCCTTCCAGCGTATAGGCGTCGATATAGGCCGAGCCGGTATAGCCGCCGAACGCGTTGTCCTTGGAATTGGTCGGGTCCCACTTGAGGACGATCTCATAGCGGCCGTCGCCGTCCAGGTCGCCCACGCTGGCGTCGTTGGCGGTGTATGAATAGGCCTCGCCGTCCGGCGTCACGCCATCGGGCGGCGGCTGGATCGGTATGCTCAGATAGCCGTTCGCCCAGACCTCGGCCGGCTTGCTGGCGGCGGCTTCCTGGCCGCTGACGACGGCGCGGACGATATAGGTCGCCGCCGGGCCGCCGGCTTCGTCGACGAAGTCGGTGGGTCCGGTCAGGGGCGCGGCGTTCAGTTTCGCTCCGTCGCGATAGAGATTGAAGGCGATCTTGGCGGGATCGTCGCCCAGCAGCCGCCAACTGACCAGCACCCCGCCGTCGATCGCCGGCACGGCGACGAGGCCGCGGTCCAGCGCTTCCATCCGGCGCGGCGCGGCCAGGGCCGATCCGCTCACGGACGATAGCGCCGTCACGCCCAGAAGGATCGCCATCGCGACCCGCGCGCGCCGGTTTTCCCCACGCTTGCTCATGCGTCGAACCCTTTGGTTTCCCCGTTTTGCGGCTCGCGACGGCCGTTCTTGGCGGCCTTCAAAGCCGCGCCGCCGCAGCGTTGTCAGCGATCCTGCTCCTTACATCACGGAAACTGGATTGTGTCTTCCCACAAAATGCGTTGACATCTCAATATATGGAACTATTCATATTGTATGAAAAATGCGCCGACGTGCGCCGTGAGCAGCCCGCCGGAGGGCTGCCTCGGTCGTGGTCGAAGCGCCCAGGGTCCTTTTCACCGAGGACGCCTAGGTCATGGTTAGAGGGAGGGAACCCAATGCTTGCAACCACTCGCGGCCGCCGTGCGGCCGTCGCCACGACATCCTTGTTGGCCCTGGCCGCCGGCCTGGCCTGCGCCACCGGCGCATACGCCCAGAGCGCGGCTCCGGCCGCGAGCTCGAGCGCCGAGGCCAACACGATCGAGGAAGTGGTCGTCGTCGGCACCCGCGCCAGTCTGCAGTCGGCCATGAACCGCAAGAAGCGGAACGGCACGATCTCCGACTCGATCGTCGCCGAGGACATCAGCCAGTTCCCCGACAAGAACGTCGGCGAGGCCCTGGGCCGGATCACCGGCGTGCAGCTGGCCCGCGACTTCGGCGAAGGCAACGCGGTCTCGATCCGTGGCGTGGAGCCCGATCTGAACCGCGTCGAAATCAACGGCATGAGCACGCTGTCGACCGCGGGCAACCTGCAGGTCTACGGCGGCGGCGGCCGTTCCAACGACTTCCGTGAACTGGCTTCGGAGCTGGTCCAGTCGATCGACGTGTTCAAGGGCTTCACCGCCGACATGACCGAAGGCGGCGTCGGCGGCACGGTCTCGGTGAAGACCCGCAAGCCGCTGGACTTCAAGAAGCCGGTGTTGTCGCTGACCGCCTCGGCCCAGAACCTCGACACCACCGATAGCTGGAAGCCGCGCGGCAATATCTTCGCCGCCACCACCCTGTTCGATGGTCGCCTCGGCCTGATGGCCAACGTCACCTATGACGACGTCGACACCCGCGGCGACTATGTCCGCAACTCGTCGTGGGGCCGGTTCGCCGACTTCGACGCTTCGGCCGACAAGACGGTCCCGTACTACAGCAGCGCCTACAACTCCCAGATCAACGACCTGGCGCGCAACGTCACCACCCAGGCCGGCTGCGCCGCCCTGACCACGCCGGACGCGACCCAGATCTCGACGACCAACCTGCGCTCCGCCTGTACGTCGCAGTGGAACGACTACGCGCCGCGTACGGCCCGCTACGGCGTCTGGACGCGCAACGACGAGCGGATCTCGGCCGAGTTCACGGCCCAGTACCGCTTCACCGACAAGATCGACGCCTGGGTCAGCTACAACCGCAACGACCGCACCCAGACCCTCAACGACATCAACTACGGCACCGACTTCACCACGGCCAACCGCCTGCGCAACACGGCCACGGCCACCACCTGCTCACCGACGAACACCACGGCCAGCGCGGTCAAGGTCGACGCCAACCACAACGTCATGGGCTACACGCTGGGCAACTGCGTGAACACCACGGGGGTCGGCGGCAACAACGGCTTCGGCATCAGCGCCCGCGACTTCAGGTACGACACGACCAGCAATTACTACAACTTCGGCGCCAACTATCGCGGTGACCGCCTGCAGGTCGAGTTCCAGGGCTCCAAGGCCGACACCAGCACCGTGTCGCAGACCAACAATGTCAGCGTCAGCTTCGACACACCCGGCATGTCGGTGACGCTCGATCCGGCGACCGGCAACCCGTCCTTCGCCTTCGCCAGCGGCTTTAGCCCCACCGACGCCTCGGCGATCCGCCAATGGCAGATCCAGTACCGCCCGTCGAACAACGGGTCGAAGGAAGAGCAGTACAAGCTCGACTTCGACTACGAGACCCACCTGCCGTTCATCACTAAGATCGAGTTCGGCGGCCGCGCCACCGACTTCTCGACCAAGGGCTACGGCTACGGCGGCTTCATCCTCGACGGCGGGGCCAATCCCTCGTCGCTCCTCGACGACACCGTGATCTATTCCAACGCCATCAATTCGACGGCGGTGATCTCCGCGACCCAGCTGGCGGACCAGACTGATCCGGCGCTCGGGGTTCCCAGCACCACCGGCTACTGGACGTCGGGGGAAACCTGGTCGCGCGGCTTCTCCAACGCCCTGTTCGGCTCGGCGATGAACCCGTTGCCCAGCGACTTCTACTGGGGCGGCGGCTCGATCCCGTCCAACTGGAACTATCCGGACTTCGACAAGGTGTCGCAGAACCTCGACACCTCGCACTTCAACCTGAACAACCTGGAGAACACCGTCGGCAGCGACGGCAAGCCCCACAGCCAGTTTCCGTATCGCATCGCGGAAAAGACCGATGCCATCTACCTGAAGTTCGACTACAACTTCCCGCTGGGGAGCTACGAGATCGACGGCAACTTCGGCTGGCGCCGGGTCCACACCCAGACGACCGGCGAGGGTGTTTCGAGCCGCAGCGCCACCTACGGGGCGACCAGCTTTGTGCTGAGCAATTCCCTGGGCAAGATGACCAAGGACTACACGGTCTGGCTTCCCAGCTTCAACGTCGGCCTGTGGTTCATTCCCAACAAGCTGTCAGTGCGCGCCGGCTTCGCCGACCTGATGGCCCGTCCGCGCATGGACTTCCTGATGCCGACGGTGGCGTGCACCACCGACGCCTCGCCCGACGCCAACGGCGAGTTCGACGAGCCGAGCTGCAACGCCGGAAACCCGGAGCTGAAACCCTACCGGGCCAACCAGTACGACCTCAGCTTCGAATACTATCCCAATCAGGACACCCAGGTGTCGGTCGGCCTGTTCAAGAAGGACATCGAGTCGTTCTACGTCTCGTCCCGCACCCTGATCGGCAAGCGCGACGTCTATGGGGATGGCCAGCTCTACAACTACAACACCTACATCAACGGCCAGGGCGCTAAGATCTCGGGGGTCGAAGTGACCGCCAAGACCGCCTTCACCTTCCTGCCGGGCTTCCTCTCGGGCTTCGGCGTCGACGTGAACTACACCTACCAGAAGGCCAAGAACGTCCGGCTCTTCTCGCAGCTGGACGGCTCGCCGCTGCCGTTCCCGGGCCTGTCCTCGGACAGCGCCAACCTGACCCTGTGGTACGACAAGGGCCCGTTCAACGCCCGCCTGGCCTACAACTACCGCTCCAGGTACCTGGTGTCGGCCGCCGACAATTCGCTCCAGCCCGTCTATCGCGACTCGACCGGCTATCTCGACGGCAAGGTCACGGTGAAGCCCGGTTTCAGCTGGGCGCCTGGCCTGTCGTTCTTCGTGGAAGGCAAGAACCTGACCAAGGAAGACGAGCGTTCGACCGCCGGCGACATCCGCCTGACCGAACTGGCCTACTTCGGCCGTCGGTTCTTCGTCGGCGCGACGATGAAGTTCTGAAGCGTTTTCGAGCGAAGTGGAGACCGGTTCGCGTGAAGAAAACGCGTCAAGGTGAAGAGTCTGGGCGGATGGGCGTGACTTCGGGAGCGACGCGACGGGGTGTGCTGGCGTCGAGCCTGGCGCTCTCCGCCTCCGCCGCGCCTGGGGTTGGCCAAGCCAGGCCCCAGGTCGCGCCGGTCGAGGCGGCCTGGCTTGGCGATGCGCCTCTGGCGGTTGCGGCCGCGGCGATCTGGGGCGCGCCCTGGCCGCGCGGAACCCTGGGCAAGACGGTTGCGTTGCGGGCCGTTTCGGAGACCGGCGCGGCGATCCCGCTTCAGACCTGGCCGCTGGCCTACTGGCCGGACGGTTCGGTCAAGTGGACGGGCCACGCGATCGCCGGACCGTCTTCGGAGAAGCGCTTCCGGATCGAGCCTGGCAAGCCGGCCGCCCCGCCGAGGCCGGTCACGGTCCGCGAGACCACCGACGCCGTCGAGATCACCGCCGGCGATCTCGTCTGCCGGCTACCGCGCTCGGGGCGCGCCCTGATCGGGCAGGTTCTGGTCAAGGGTCGCGAGACCCTGCGCGACGGACGGCTGGTCTGCCTGTCGCGGGACAAACCGCCTGGCGAGACCGGCACGGTGACCACCGAGACCTTCGACAGTATGGTCGAGGCCGTGACCGTCGAGCAGCGCGGGCCTGTCCGGGCCCTGGTGCGCATCGACGGTCGTCACCGCTCGGCGGCGGGCCGCGCCTGGCTGCCGTTCTGCGTCCGGGCCGCGGTGGACGCGGCGGGCGGCCTGAAACTGACCCACAGCTTCACCTTCGATGGCGACGCCGCCGGCGACTTCATCGCCGGCCTGGGCGTGCGCTTCGACGCGCCCCTGACCGACGAACTCCACAACCGCCATGTCCGCTTTTCAGGGCAGGGAGAGGGGATGTGGGGCGAGGCGGTGCGCAACCTGCCAGGCTGGGCGCCGGCCAAGTTCGCCCTGGCCGACCGCTTCGCCGATCAACTGGAGGGCAGGCCCGTCCCAGCCCTGTCGGCCATGGACGCCAAGACCCGCGAGCAACTGGCGACCGTGCCAGCCTGGGACGGCTTTCGTCTGTTCCAGGGCGAGTCCGACGCCTTCACGATCGACAAGCGCACGGGCGCGAACAGTTCCTGGCTGCGCGCCGACCAGGGCGGTCGGGCGTCAGGCCTGGGCTATGTCGGCGGCGTCTCGGGCGGTGTCGCCTTCGGCTTGCGCGACTTCTGGCAGCGGCATCCGACCGGCCTGGAGATCACCGGCGCGACGGGAGAGGCGGCGACGGTCACCCTGTGGCTGTGGTCGCCCCAGGCGCAGGCCATGGACCTGCGCCACTACAGCGACAAAGCCCACGGCCTGGAGATCCAGTACGAGGACGTCGAGCCTGGCCACAGCACGCCGCTGGGCATAGCCCGCACCAACGAGATCTTTTTGTGGCCCCTGGCGGCGACGCCGTCCCGTGCGGCCTTGTCGGCGATGGCCAGCCATGTCGCCGCGCCGCCTCTGCCGGTCTGCGCGCCGACCTACTACCAGGCCTGCGGCGTGTTCGGCGCCTGGAGCCCGGTCGACCGCTCGACCCCGGTCAAGGCGCGGCTGCAGGACGAGCTCGACCGCCTGGCGGGCTTCTACCTTAACGAGGTCGAGCAGCGGCGCTGGTACGGGTTCTGGGACCACGGCGACGTGATGCACACCTACGACCAGGACCGCCACGTCTGGCGCTACGACGTGGGCGGCTATGCCTGGGCCAATAGCGAACTGGCGCCGGACCTGTGGTTCTGGACGGCTTATCTGCGTTCGGGCCGCGCGGACCTGTTCCGCCTGGCCGAGGCCATGACCCGCCACACCGGCGAGGTCGACGTCTACCACCTGGGGCCGTTCAAGGGCCTGGGTTCGCGACACAATGTCAGCCACTGGGGCGACGGGGCCAAGGAGGTCCGGATCAGCCAGGCTCTGCTGCGCCGTCACTACTACTACCTGACCGCCGACGAGCGGACCGGCGACCTGATGGCCGCCGAGGTCGATGCCGACCACGCCCTGGCCGCCGTCGATCCGGTGCGCAAGCGGTTGGAGAAGTCGGCCTATCCCACCCACGCCCGCACCGGTCCGGACTGGTTCGCCTTCGCCAGCAACTGGCTGGTGGCCTGGGAGCGTACCGGCGACACGCGATGGCGCGACAAGATCATCAAGGGCCTGGACGCCATCGCCGCCTCGCCGCTGGGCATGTTCTCCGGCCCGGGCTTCGGCTACGACCCGGCCACGGCGACCATGGTCGATATCGGCGGCGCCTTCGCCACCAGCTACCACCTGGTGACCATCATGGGTGGGGCCGAGTTCGTGTTCGAGCTGGACGGCCTGATCGACGATCCGGTTTGGTCCAAGGCCTGGACGCGGTTCTGCGTCTATTACAACGCGCCGCAGGTCGAGCGTCAGGCGACGCTGGGTCCCAAGGCGACGGATCGGGTGTTCGGCTATCCGGTCTGGCACGCCAAGCTGACCGCCTGGGCGGCGCACAAGCTGAACGATCCCGTGCTGGCCCGCCGGGCCTGGGACGAGTTCCTCATCGACCGCCGCGGAGGCGGCAAGCCCAGCCGCCCGCCGCCCGTCACCCGCGTGACCGGCTCGGCCGTGCTCGACTCCGTCGACGAGATCGCCAACGTCTCGACCAATCAGTCGTCGCAATGGTCGCTGAACCTGATCGAGTTGCTGGCCCTGGTCGGCGACGCGGCTCCGGAGCGGTTGCCGGAGGGATGGTGACGAGACGCCTCCCATCTCCCGCAAGGGGAGAAGAGAAGGGTTATGCTTGGTCAGACACCCCAAACCGCCGGATCCGCAGATGGCTCTGCGTCGTGCGTAGGCCAAACCAGCCTCGCGCATAGGGGGCCGGATCGTTCAGCTCGAACAGCTTGCGGCCGTCGCTCCAGTACTGGATCAACCCGCCGTCCGCCACCAGCCGCACCGTCGTCCAGCGGTTGGGAGTCAGCATCTCGTCAGCCGCCGCGTGGTCGTGCTGGGGCAGGAGGGGGCGGTCGCCCGGTCGACCGACATAACGGCGGAAGCGGGTCGTGGTGTTGCCGTTGCCGCCTTGTCCCACATAGTAGGTCTCCAGCGTGTCGTAGTCGGCGAAGGCCCCCGAGCGCGGGTTGGCCAAGGGGCTTTCGCCTGAAACCTCGCGCGCCATCCAGAAGGCGTTGAGGTCGCTGACCCGGTCATTGACGTCGCCCGACGACACCGCCTGGGCCTGGTATTCGATCGACACTGGCCCGGTCAGTTCGGGGCGGAACCACAGGGTCAGGCCGGCGGGCGCGTCGATGTCGAGCACGCCGCCGCGGGCGTCGATGCGGGCTGGCTTTTCGGCCTCGATCGCCCATCGGTCCAGGCCGCGCCGGAAGTCGTCAGCGTGCAGCCGCCGGCCGCGCCGATCGGGCGCGCCCGCCGCGGCGAGAGCCGGGGTCGCGGCCAGGGTCGCCAGGCCGGCCAGGATCGCGCGGCGCCTCATCGCGATCCTCCGTGAGCCATGGCCAGGCCGACCCGCCGGGGCGGGGCGGCGACCAGGGCCGTGACCTTCTCGGCGACGATCGGCTCCGTGCCCTCGACCCAGGCCAGTTCCAGCCGGTTCAACTGCGCCCTCCGCGTCGATTGCAGCAGGATCGGCGGCCGGTGGTCGGGCTTGAGCGTCTCGATGCGGATATTTTCCAGGCGCAGGCCGTGGACGTGGCGAACCCACAGGCCGTAGGCTGGGGTCGGGCCGAACATGCTGGGCTCTGGATAAGCTTCCGCCAATTCGGCGGGCCGGTGCGCGGCCCAGGCGCGATCGCCGCCGCCGGCATAGACCAGGCAGACATCGGTCAGCGTGACGTCCTCGATCGGGTCATCCGCCAGGCCGGCGATCGTCGCGGCGTAGTCGGGATGGATGTCCCAGGCGGTGAGGTTGCGCACCTCGATCCGGCGGATCGCCCCGCGCCCCGTGCCATCCGGTCCGCGCCGTCGATTGCCCAGGCGCAGGAACAGCGGCGCGGTGGTCACCTCGCGCATGACGACGTTGTTGATCGAGATGTCCTCGATCACCCCGCCATCGACGGTTTCCAGGGCCAGGCCGCGCGAGCGGTTGAAGACGCAGTCGCTGATGGTGATGTGGCGGAAGCCGCCGTTCGACTCGGTGCCCAGCTTGATGCGGCCGGTGACGCGGTCCTGGTCGGGTGCGAGTTGCTGGGTGCGACCGAGGGTTCCGTCCAGCATCGTGCCCAGGTCGTAGCCGCTGACCTGGCAGCCGGTGATCTCCACCCGCTCGGTGGCCCGGGCCGCACCCAGGGCCAGGGAGCTTTTCAGGACGATGGCGTCGTCATTGGGCGTGTTGACCCGGCAGCCGGTGACGCGCACGTCGCGGCAGGCGTCGATGTCGATCCCGTCGCGGTTGGTGTCGATCGAGAGGCCGGTGATCGTCAGGTCGTCGCAACCGGTGGCCAGCACCGCGAAATGACCGCCGCGAAAGACGGTGAAGCCGTCCAGCGTGATCCGGCGAGCATTCTTCAACGCGATGGCCTTGTTGCCCTGGCCGATCATGGCCTCCAGGTTCGGCGATAGGATCGCCAGTTCCTCGGGTTGGAGATTGGCCATGCTGAGCGGAAACTCTCCCACCTGCCGTGTCCAGCGTGAGCCGGGGCCTTCCCGGGTCAATCCCAGACCGTCGATCAGGCCCGGTCCGAGAATGGCCGCGTCCTCGACATCGTCGGCCCAGATCAGGCTGTTGCGCCAGTGGCTGTGGCCGAAGTCCTGGTAGAGGTCGAAGGGGTTGGGTTCGGCGGGATCATAGGCGCCGGCGTGGCGGACGGGATCGGCGGCCTCCAGCACGCAGCCTTCTTCCAGCCGCAGGGTCACGCCGCTGAGCAGGCGGATCGAGAACGACAGGTAGCGGCCGGCGGGCAGGCGCACCTCGCCGCCGCCCGCTGCGTGGACCACTACGATGGCGGCGTTGATGGCGTCGGTGTCGAGCGCCACGCCGTCGCCCCGCGCCCCGAAGGCGCGAACGTCCAGCGCCGCTTGTTTCATGCGTAGAGTCCGTGCCGCCTGAGGAAGGCGGTTAGCAGGTCCGGCCAGGGCATCGGCGCGCCGCCAGGCCCCTTTAGGCCAAAGCCGTGACCGCCAGCTTCGAAGACGTGCAACTCGCTGGCGATCTTCTGGGCGCGCAGGGCCTGGAACATCAGCAGGCTGTTCTCCATCGGCACCACCCTGTCGTCGGCCGCGGTCGCGATGAAGGTCGGCGGGGTGTCGGCGGGAATATTCAGTTCGGCCGACACCGCCAGGCGCTGGGCGTCGGTGGGGGTCTTGCCCGCCAGGGCTCTCAGCGACGGGCCGTAGGCGTGTGGGGCTGTCATGGTGACGACCGGATAGAACAGGCCCGCCGCCAGCGGCCGGGTCGGCAGACGATCGGCCGCGTCGATCGGCGCATAGGCGTCGTTCGCGAAACGGGTCGCCAGGCGCGCGGCCACGTGGCCGCCGGCCGAGAAGCCGGCCACGGCCACGCGGGCCGGATCCAGGCCCAGTTCCGGGGCGCGAGCGCGGATCAGGCGGATGGCGCGCTGAGCGTCCTGCAGGGCGACGTCCGGCCCGGCGGCCCAGCCGTCGGCCGGCAGACGATAGTCCATGACGAAGGCGGTGATCCCTTGGTCGGCGATCCAGGCGTCGATCGACCCGCCGGCTTTGCTTACCGCCACCCGCACATAACCGCCGCCGGGAATCATCAGGATCGCCGCGCCGTTGGGCTTGGCCGGTCGCCGCATCATCAGCCACGGCTTGCGGACATTGACGAAGGCGGTGTCGTTGGGATCACCGCCCGGCGTGCGCAGGATCACTTTCTCCTCGACGGTGACGCGCTCGCCGCCCGGGGCGGGGCCGGGCCACAGATCGACGACCTCGACTGGCGCCTGGGCGCGGACCAGGCTGGGCGCCGCCATGGCCAGGGCGCCCAGACCCAGCAAGGATCGACGGTCAGTTGCCACGGGGAGCCTCCGTGCTGTGGGCGGCGCTGGCGGCCATGATGAAGCTGTCGGGCAGGGGCGGGCGGGCGGGGTCGAACGGCGGCAGGCCGTCGATCAGGTGGAGGGCCAGCTCAGGGACCGCCGACCGGATCCCCGCGACAACGCATTGGGCCAATTGATAGGCGCCGTAGTTGTCGTGGTGAGTGGCGTCCTCGCCGCCGTTGTTGAAGGCCTTCCAGGCCTGGTCGGGACCTAGGGCCTCGTAGAAAGCCGCGCTCATGGTCAACAGATCGATCAGAGGAGCTCCGGTCTCGTGGGCGACGGCGCGGACGGCCTCGGGGTAGTCGCTCAGCGTGTTGACGATCCTGCCGGCCGCGTCGAACTTTCTGCGGTGCATCGAGGTCACCAGCACCGGCGTCGCGCCACGCCGCCGGGCCTCGCCGATATAGACCTTCAGATAGTCGCGATAGGTGGTGGTGGCCTCGACATAGGTCTGGGGCCACTGGATCTTCTGGTCGTTGTGGCCGAACTGGATCAGCAGCCAGTCGCCGGGCTTGATGCGACTGAGGATCTTGTCCAGTCGCCGCTCGACCAGGAAGGATTTTAGAGATTCACCGGACTCGGCATGGTTGGCGACCGAGATCTCGGGCTTGAAAAACCGGGGCAGCATCTGGCCCCAGCTGGCGGCCGGCTCGAAGCGCTGGTCGGTGACGGTCGAGTCACCGGCGAGGAACATCGTGGGCACGGTGACGGGCTCGATCCGCAGTCGGCGCAGGGCTGGGGCGGGGCCGCAGAACTCCAGGGTCAGCTTGCCATCCCAGTCGTAGGAATCGATCTCGCGTGGATTGAGCGGCACGCGCGCCCCGCCCGGCGCGTTGGGCGGCGGGGCGGTCAGAATCGGGGTGCGGACATTGACCACGAACTCCACCGTCGCCGTCTTCCCGGGGCGGGTGACGATGCGCTCGGCCATCAGCCGCCGGGACTCGGCCTTGACCGTGGTATCCGACGCCGCCTTGCCGCCAAGTTCCAGGATCACCCGGTAGTCGCCTTCCGCCGCGGCGATCGAGAACAGGAAAGGCCCCGGTGTCGGCGAGGGTTCGAAGCCATAGCCGACCGCGGGATCGTAGGCGGCGTCGCGCGCGACCCGGAGGTGGCCCGGGGCGAGTTGGTTGTCGCCGAAATCGAAAGCCCAGGCCTGCATGAGTCTGGCCGGTTCCGCTGCTCTTGCCGCCACGCCAAGTCCGGAGGCGGAGGCGAGGGCGGCCAGGACGGCGCGTCTATGCAACATCACTGCGTGGCCTCCCTGCGCGATCCTCTCGGCGCGTCACGCTTGTTGACCCTACGAATATCGGGCGGCCCGCGTGGACGCAACGAATTTCACATTTCGAGATGTTATCCCGTAAAATGAAACTCAGGGCATCAGCTGCCCGCCATTGACGTGCAGGATCTGGCCGGTGACGTAGCCGCTGAGGCTGGGCGAGGCGAGGAACAGGATCGGGCCGACCACGTCTCGGGGCTCGCCGATCCGGCCCAGATGCACGGCGTTCTTCATCGCCTCCATCCGGTCGGCCGGTGTCTGGACGTGGAAGGGCGTGGCGATCACACCGGGGGCGACGGCGTTGACCCGGATGTTCCGCTTGGCGAGGTCGCGGGCCATGTGGCGCGTCAGGTTATGCACATAGGCCTTGGCCGAGGCGTAGTGGCCCGAGCCCGGTCCGCCGCCGTCGTTGGCGGCGATCGAGCCGAGGTTGACGATCGCCCCGCCGCCCTGGGCTTCGAGATGCGGCACGACCGCCTGGGAGGCGGCGATCAGTGAGCGGACATTGAGGTTCATCACCGCGTCGAAGGTGTCTTCGGTCCAGTCCATGAACTGGGTCCTGCCGGTCAGGGAACCGGCGTTGTTGACCAGTACATCCAGCCGGCCGAGCGCCTGGGCGGCGGCCTCGACCATCGGTGCGGCCTGGGCTGGATCGCCCAGATCGGCCTGGATCGCCGCCGCGAAGCCGCCGGCCGCCGTGATCTCGTCGACCACGGCCTGGGCGGCGGCGGCGCTGGAATTGTAGTGGACCGCCACCCGCGCGCCCTTGCGGGCGAAGGCCAGGGCCGTAGCGGCGCCGATGCCGGTGCTGGCGCCGGTGACCAACACGCCCCGGCCGTCGAAATCGTCAAACATGGGAACTCCGTTCAGGGCCGTGGCGAGCCGGTTGGGATGGTCAGGGCGGCGGGTTTCAGGCCGGGCGCGCTGGCCTGGACGGTGACGCCGCCACTCGCGCCTGATCCGCGCACGAAGGCGGTGGCCTTGCCGCGATAGGCCTGGCGGGTCGGCGAGGCGAAGATCGTATGGTCGGTCGGGGCGCCGTTGTCGGCGGCGACGAAGCGGCCCCGGCCGCTGACCGTGAAGGTGATCGGGGCTTCGGACGACGGCACGACCACCCCCTTGGCATCGGTCACCTGAGCGCGGACGAAGGCCAGGTCGTCGAAGGTCGACCCCACGCTCGTCACGTCGGCGACCAGTTCGATGCGGGCGGCGGGGCCGGCGGTGCGCAGCCGGTCGCTGGGGCCGCCATCGGCGCAGCGGGCCATGACCTCGCCGGGCGCGAAGGTCACGTTCCACTGGCGCGGCGCGCCGTTGGCGGGCAGGGACTTGGCCCCCAGGGCGCGGCCGTTGAGCGAAACCTCGACGCTGGAACAGTTGCTGTAGACCTCGATGGTCTCTGGATGCGGCGTCAGGTCGGCCGGGGTCCAGTCGTCGAGAATCTCGGTCTTCGGCGGCGGCGTGGCCACCGCGACCATGGTCGGCAGGGTAGGGGCCGGTCCCGCCCCGTCGTTCGAGGGGGGCGGGGCGGCGGGGGCGGCGTTGCGTACGACGTGGATGACCGGACTTTCGGCCCACCAGCCGGCCCGCTGCATGCCCGCGACCTTCAGCGCCCCGGCGCGGTCGAGCAGGCCGGCGGGATTGTCGATATTGGGCCAGCCGCTGCGGTCGGCCTCGCCCAGATAGTCGACCCCGGTCCACAGGAACATGCCAGCATAGGGGGCGTAGTCGCGCACGGCGATCCACGAGCCGCGCGTCTTGCTGTTCTCGGTCCCGACGATCTTGCGGCTGGGCCTGGCCTCGTGGGCGGCGGTCAGTTCGGCCTCGCGATAGTTCTGGCCGACCACGTCGAGCATGTCGGCCAGACCGTTGTCGTAGTCACCGGTCACATTGGGGCGGAACAGACCCATGGTCACCGGTCGGGTCGGGTCGGTGGCGTGCATCACCTCGAGCAGGCTTCTCAGCGCCGCCTTGGCCTGGACCGGATAGGCGGTGTCGTGGATCTCGTTGCCGGCGCTCCACAGGACGACGCTGGGGTGGTTGCGGTCGCGGCGCAGCATGTCGCGGGCGTCGCGCCTGTGCCAGTCGCTGAAGAACAGGTGGTAGTCGCCCGGCGTCTTGGCGACGTTCCACTGATCGAACAGCTCGTCCATGACCAGGAAGCCCATCTGGTCGGCCAGGTCGAGGAACTCTGGCGAGGGCGGGTTGTGGGCGGTGCGGATGGCGTTGACGCCCAGGGCCTTCAGGGCAGTGAGGCGCTGGCGCCAGACCGCCAGCGGCACGGCCGCGCCCAGGGCCCCGCCATCGGCGTGCAGGGCCACGCCCTTCAGCTTGACGTTCCGGCCGTTCAGCCAGAAGCCGGTGTCGGCCTCGAAGCGGGCGTCGCGGACGCCGAAGGCCACGGCCTCATTGTCCTGCACGGCGCCATCGGCGTCGACCACCCGGACGGTCGCCCGGTAGAGGTTTGGGGCCGAGGTGTCCCAGAGCCGTGGCGAGGGGATGTCGAGCTCACCGCCCAGGGTCTGGGTGCGTGCGACGCCAATCTCGGTGGGCGCGACGGTCTTTCGAGCCACGATCCCACCGTCGGGGCCGGTGATGACGATCTCGAGGCCCGTCCGCGACCCGGCCTTGCCGTCATTGACGACATCGACCTGGATGCGGACCGTGCCGCGATCCTTCGTGATCGTCGGCGTGGTAACGAAAACGCCGCCCTGGTCTACATGCAGGTCGCCGGTTTCGATCAGTCGCACGTTCCGGTAGACGCCTGAACCGGCGTACCAGCGCGACGAGGGGGCGGCCGAGGTGTCGGCGCGCACGGCCAGCATGCTGGGGCCATCCGGGTTCAGAAAGTCGGTGACATCGTAGCGCAGGCCGACATAGCCGTTCGGTCGATGGCCCAGGTGGTGGCCGTTAATCCAGACGCCGCTGCGCTCCATCACCCCGTCCAGTTCGACGAACCAGCGGCGACCGGCGACCGGCCGCACGTCCAGGGTGCGGCGGTACCAGGCCACGCCGGTCGCCAGGAAGCCGCCAGCCCCGCCGGCCCGCGCCTCCACGTCGAACGGCCCAGTGATCGCCCAGTCGTGGGGAACCGAGACGCGAGTCCAGCCCGTGTCGTCGAAGCCGGCCGTCTCGGCCCCTTGCGGGTCGCCCTGGATGAAGCGCCAGCTGTCGGCCAGCGGCAGGGTCCGGCGTTCGGCCGCCCGCGCGCCGGCGGACAGTAGCGCGAGGGCCGTTGCGATGAGCAGGGTCGATGTCTTGCGCACGCGCGTACTCCTGAAGTCCGGGCAGTGCCGACGGGAGGGCGCTTCGCCATGACAGCATCCGGCGCCACATCGGCGCCCGCTTCCGGGCGGCAGACCCTCCCTGGACCAGTCCGCCAAGGTCTTCACGCTATCGCGGCCTGGTCGTCTCCAGCACCAGCAGGGATACACCCTGTCGCGGCAGTTGGAAGGTCAGGGTTAGCCCGGACTTGGTCCGAGCCGGCAGTGGACCGTCGAGCACGGCCAAGCCGCTGGCCTGCTCCAAGGTGTCGTACTGGGCCTTGGTTGGGGCCGGTGGCGAGCCCATCCGCCGCCATGCGCCGTAGACATTGCCGTGATCCTCGTCCACCCGGTAGTGGGTCAGCTTGGCGCCGGCGAAAGCCCGCGGCAGGTTTCTGAGGTCCAGGCTAATGTCGGCGGCAGGGCCAGGCACGTCATCGTCGTGGTAGTTCCAGACCAGGATCGCCAGTCGATCGGATCCCAAGCTGGCCAGGGCTCCGATATCGGGTCGTCCGCGGACGCCTTTGCTGAGGATTTCGTCGAGCGGGATTTGCCCCGAACTGACGGCCTCGATCCGCTGTGGCCCCATAAGGCTGAACATTCTGAACACGTTGACCACCGCCAGGTCGAGGCCATTGCTGGACAGTTGGCGGAAGCCCGCGAAATAGGGCTGGTCCTCAAACTCGAAGGCCCAGGTCAGGGCGCCGTCCAGCGTGACGCCGCGCCGGGCCGCCAGGTCATACTTGCGAGCGAAGCTGGCGGCCGTGTAGCTGGAATAGACCGTGCCGTTCCGATAGCTGAAACTGGGTCCTTGGCAGGCGGCGCACCCCTCTGGGTCGGATTCGCCGATCACGATCGGCTTGGCCTTCAAGGGCGGCCGCGCCGCGATCATTGCAAAACCCTTGTCGATGCCGGCCAGTTGTGTGGCGATCCCCATCTGGATGTGGCCATCGACGAAGCGCGGCGCGCCCTTGGCGTGGAAGGCCAGGAAGTCGGTCGGCGTGCCTTTTTGGCCGGTGACGTAGTTGGTCCCATCAGTCACGTGGGTGAGGAAGTCCTCCATGAACTGGCCGCCGCTGCCGGCGACATCGGGCCCGCCCACGCGAGCCGTCGGCAGGGCGCGTCGCACCCCGGCGATGGCGTAGTCGTGCAGCTTGTAAAATTCCTCAGGCGTGCCTTTCCAATAGGCGGGGCCATTGGGTTCGTTCCAGACCTCGAAGTACCAGGTCTCGACCTCGGCACGGCCGTAGCGCTCGACGCAATGGCGCACCCACTGGTAGGCCAATTCTGACCACTTGTCGTAGTCCTTGGGCGGATAGCCCCATCCGCCGCTGATCAGGTTGTAGTCGAAGCCCGGCCGCCAGGCGTGTTGGTAGGGCTCGGGATGGCTCGAGAGCGCTTGCGGCATGAAGCCGATCTGGACGTAGGGCCGGACGCCGTTGGCTAGGTAGGTATCGAACAGCCTGTCCAGGATCGTCCAGTCGTAGACCGGTCGTCCGTTGGCGTCCTCGGTGTAGACGTTGGTGCTGCCCCATTTCAGAGCGGGGGCGCCGTCTCCGGTGTTGAGCAGGTTATGCGCTCGGAAGTAGACGGCCTTGGGCTTGAGCGCGCCCAGATGACCAAGCAGTTTGCGGCCGTCCTTCATGGTTGCGTAGTTCGGCTCGTCGGCTCCAAAGAACCGCCAAATCGGCCGAAGTTCCTCAAGGGGCTTGGCGGCATCGACGGTGATCGAGACGGGAACGGCGGCGGGTGTCTGGGCGAGCGCCGGCGCACCCACGGACAACAGGGCGGCCAGCAAGCCGACACCAGCGCGGTTTCGCATGGGTTCACTCCCCTGACCGACGCCGTGCGTCGCGCCGTTGGTCGTTGCCTAGCACGGATCACGGGAGGCACGAGTGTAATTGTGTGACAATTGTGAGCTCGCCTCGGGAGCCGGCGCCGTCGCGCCGTCGATCTGCCCTCCCTTGGGAACGGCCTTTTGCGCATGAGCGGTGCGGGATATGCCGTTAAGCTGCGGATCAAATTCGACCGACTGGCGCTGCGTGGAATTCGATAGCGCACGGCGCCCCGCCGCTTCATGGAGGGGCGAGGTCGCGTCCAACGCGTCGCCTAGTACGTACCGAAGCGAGTGCGGAGTTCTGGCCGATAGGGCGCCGTATTGTCCGACCAGGACTCGTTGAAAAGGTCGCCGCCATCGTGAACGATTGGCGTCGAAGGTGACAGGATATAGAGAGCTACATTTTGGAAATTATCTAGTAAATCTAATTAGATGGATAGGATAGTCCGTCTATGGCGTCAGATTCTACCGGTGCCGCCTCGGCGCCAGAATGCCACCGGTGTCATTGTGCCGTTGAGGCATCCGTCAAAAATGAATTCTATTTGTCTGAGGAATTGACTTGCCAATTTCCGGTAATGGGATAGGTCCATAGGGCAATGACAACGCTGCCATCTGGCGGTGGTCAACATGGTCCAGTCGGCGCCTTCAGAGCGCCAGGACCCAGGCGCGCCGATGGGAGGGACAAAATGCTTCGGAGGCAGAGCGTTCTACGGGCGATGTTGTTGCAGGGCGCCTCGATGGGCGGCTACCTCGACGACCGCAAGTACATCCGCAGCGGGTTCATCGCCGACCGTCGCGTGAGCGCCAGCCTTCGGCTGTCTTTCTAATTTTTCCTCCCCCTTCGCCCTTCGGCCAGTTTTTCCCCGGCCGAGGGGCGACTTTTTTCTTTCCGGAGGAGGCTCTTGAGTAAGCGAATACTGATCGTTGGCGGCGGAACGGCCGGCTGGCTGGCGGCCGCTTACCTGGCCCGAACCCTGGGCGCGCAGTCTCCCGGCGGCATCGAGATCTCGTTGGCCGAGTCCGCCGAGATTGGTATTCTCGGGGCGGGCGTGGGCGTCTTTCCGATCACACCGACCTCGGCGCGGCCGAGCGTGTCCTGCGCGACTATGTCGGCAAGGCCGGAGATGGGTTGGACGTACGGCATATCGAGTTATGAGGCGCGGCGGTTCGTGCGGCATGTGCGCGACATGATCGGCAAAACCGCTCAAGCCATGCCGCTCCATGCCCAGTTCCTGGAAGGCCTGGCGGCCGCGCCCGCCACGGCCCAGGCGGCCTGCTGATGCGTGGCATGAGAGGCGAACGGCCGAGTGTCAGCGGCGAAAACTCCGAGGACCGCGCGGCATCCTGCGCGCCACCGACGAGGATGTGGGACAAAGGAAGATCTCGGATCGGCGCGGCGACGCTGCGGGTCGGAGCTCACGAGCGTATTGGGGAGGAAGACATGCATCAACGGAACAAGAGCACGCGACGTTCGACGGCTGGACTGGTCTCGGCCCTGGCCTTGAGTCTCGCCGCCGGCGCGGCGATGGCCGAGCCCTTGGCGGTAATGGACCGCAACGGCTCCTACGTCTCGGTCGAGACCTACGCCCCCAACATCGTCCGGGTGACCATCAGCCAGGACAAGGACCTGGCCGCCGCGGCTCCCGGCTACGGCTTCACGGGAGCCAGCGACGCCAAGGGCTGGCGCCATGACCAGAAGAGCGGGGCCGACGTCTTCACCTCCGGCGCCCTGTCGCTGGAAGTGGTCGCCCAGCCCTGGCCGGGTCCGCCTTCCCAGATGGATCGCTATTTCGCCCCGGCCTTGCCGCCGGTGTCGGTGAAGGTGCGCAAAGCGGATGGTTCGGATCTGGTGGCGATGAACGGCTGGGAGATGTCGCCGCACGTGGTCAACGGCGAGCGGACCTATAGAGCCGGGGCCAGCTTCTCGACGACCGTCGACGAACACTTCTACGGCCTGGGCCAGAACCAAGAGGGGATACTCGACCTGCGCGGCCGGGAGATCGACTGCAAGCACGACTACGACGCCCCGCACGGCGAGACGGTCTGCGTGCCGTTCATGGTCTCGAACAAGGGCTACGGAATCCTGTGGGACAATCCGTCCGACACCAAGGTCTATCCGGCCGTCAACGGCCGCACCCTGTGGCAGTCGAAGGTCGGCGAGCGAGTGTCGTTCTTCGTGATCACCGGCGGCAGCTATGACGAGATCTACGCCGGCTACCGCAAGCTGACCGGCGTGACGCCGCTGCCGCCCAAGGCCGCCTTCGGCTACATCCAGAGCAAGGCCCGCTACGAGACGCAGGCGCAGATCCTCGACGTCGCCAAGGGCTATCGCGACCGCGGCTATCCGCTCGACATCATGGTGCTGGACTGGTTCCACTGGACCCGGATGGGCCAGATGGACATCGATCCGGTCGCCTTCCCGGACCCGTCGGCCATGAACAAGACCCTGCATGACGCGGGCGTCTCCAGCATCATCAGCGTCTGGCCGCGCTACGAGAAGGAAGGCCGCTACTTCAATTTCCTGGCCGACAAGGGTTGGCTGCTGAAGGACGCCGACGGCAAGCCGGCGGACGGCCTCGCGTTCCGCAGCGACCGCGCCGGGGCGCTGATCGACAGCACCAATCCTCAGGCCCGCGAGTGGTTCTGGGGCAAGATCCGCGACAACATCGCCTCCAAGGGCTTCGACTGGTTCTGGCTGGACGAGACCGAGCCAGACCTGGTTCCGGACGGCTATTTCTTCTCGATCGGCTCGGGCGACCGCTATCACAACCTGTTCCCGTTGGTGCACACCCAGGGCGTGGCCGAGGGCTCGCGCCGCGACCGGCCCGACAAGCGCAACCTGATCCTGGCCCGGGCCGCCTATATCGGCGCCCAGCGCAACGGCGCGCTGTTCTGGTCGTCCGACATCCAGCCGACCTGGGAAGCCCTCAAGCGCCAGGTGCCGACCGGCCTGAACTTCACCGCCTCGGGCCTGGCCTATTGGGGCAACGACATCGGCGGCTGGCAGTGGCTGCCGCAGACCACGACGGCGACCAAGCCGCCGCTGCTGGATCCGTCCGACGCCCGCGCCGTGGTCGGCCAGAACAACGACTATCCCGAGCTGTTCGCCCGCTGGTTCCAGTACGGAACCTTCACCCCGACCCTGCGGGTGCATGGCATGCGCAAGGACACCGAGGTCTGGACCCTGGGCAAGGGGGCCGAGGGCGTGGTCGCCAAGTACCTGAAGCTGCGCTACGCCCTGATGCCCTACCTCTATTCCATGGGGCATACGACCTACGAGACCGGCGCGCCGTTCATGCGCGGGCTGTTCATGGACTTCCCCAACGATCCCAAGGTGGCCACCCTGGGCGACCAGTACATGTTCGGCCCGGCCTTCCTGGTGGCGCCGATCACCGACCAGGGCGTGGAGAGCCGCGACGTCTACCTGCCGGCCGGCGCCGACTGGTACGACTACTGGACGGGCAAGAAGTTCACCGGCGGCCAGACGATCGGCGTCCATGCGCCGATCGACACCATCCCGTTGTTCGTCCGCGCCGGCTCGATCATCCCGATGGGCGCGCCGATCCTCAATACGGCCACGCCGCAGGCGATCAGCGCCGTGAAGGTCTATCCGGGCCGCGACGCCGAATTCACGCTCTATGACGACGACGGGGTGACCAACGCCTACGAGAAGGGCGTCAGCAAGGTCGTGAAGCTGCGTTGGGACGACAAGGCCGGCAAGCTGACAGCCTCCGGCGACAAGGCGATGGCCGCCCAGGCGTTGGCGGCGGTGCAGGTTGTCTCGCGCTAGGGAGGGCGCGCGCGCGAACGTCGGCATGAGCAAGCACGGCAAGAGGCGGGCCGCCGCCATGCGCGACGCCCTTCGGCCGAACGGCGCGCCGGGCAATTGAGGTGAGCAGAATGAATGAGATCAGCGGTATGAACTTGGACCGCCGCCGCTTCCTATGGACGAGTTCCGCTGTCGCGCTGGTCGGCGCCGGCGGCGCGCCCGGCTTGGCCTGGGCGGACGCGGACCTCGCCGCCCGACCCGAGCGGTTCTACCCCAGGCCTGAGCTCAAGGCGCCGGGCGAGCGGGTGTCGCTGGATCAGGGCTGGCGCTTCCATCTTGGCGACGTGCCGTTTCCGAAAATCAGGGGCCATGGCTGGTCCTATGCCAACGCCAAGGCCGGCAACGCCGGGGGCGCGGCCTCGCCCGAGTACGACGATAGCGACTGGCGCGAACTGGACTTGCCGCATGACTGGGTGGTCGAGGGGCCGTTCGACAAGGACGAGAACCTCGCCCAAGGCTATCGCCCGCGCGGCAAGGCCTGGTATCGCCGCGCCCTGCGGTTGGATCCCGCCGATCGCGGCAAGCACATCTCCATCGCGTTCGGGGCCATCGCCACCCATGCGACGGTCTGGTTCAATGGCAGTGTCGTGGCGCACAACTGGAGCGGCTACAACGCCCTGCAGATCGACCTGACCCCGTTCGCCCGCTACGGCGACGAGCTCAACAGCATCGCCGTGCGCGTCGACGCCGATCCGATGGAGGGATGGTGGTACGAGGGCGGTGGCATCTATCGCCACGTCTGGCTGACCAAGCGCGCCGCCGTGCACATCGTCGACGACGGCGTCCACGCCGATCCGCGACGAGACGGAGCGGGGCGCTGGACCCTGCCGGTGGTCGCCACCCTGGGCAATATCGGCCCCAAAGCCGAGGCGGTCGAGGTCGAGGCCCAGCTGATCGATCCCTGGGGCAAGGTGGTGGGCGCGGGGCGCGTGGCCGCCGAGGCCCCATCGCTGGACCAGGCCGAGGCCCGCCTCGTGCTGGACGTCGCCGCGCCGCGCCTATGGTCGGTCGACGATCCGGCCCTCTACACCGTGCGCACCCGCGTCTTGCAGGCTGGCAAAGTGGTCGACGAGGCGATCACCTCGACCGGCTTCCGCACGCTGCGGTTCGACGCCGCCCAGGGGTTCTTCCTCAACGACCGCGCCTTGAAGATCCACGGCGTGTGCCTGCACCAGGACCATGCCGGGGTCGGCGTGGCCGTGCCCGACAGCCTGTGGGATTTCCGGTTGCGCCGGGTCAAGGCGATGGGCGCCAACGCCGTCCGCTGCGCCCACAACGCCCCGGCCCCGGAGATGCTGGAGGCGGCCGATCGGCTGGGCGTCCTGATCCTCGACGAGAACCGCAACTTCAATCCCAGCCCCGACTACATGCGGCAGCTGGAATGGCTGATCCGCCGCGACCGCAACCACCCCAGCGTCTTCCTGTGGTCGGTGTTCAACGAGGAGCCCATGCAGGGCACCGAGGCGGGCTATCAGATGGTTCGGCGGATGGTGGCGGCCGTCAAGCGCCTGGACGACAGCCGCCCGGTCACCGCCGCGATGAACGACGGGATGTTCAACCCGATCAATGTCTCGCAGGCCGTCGACGTGGTCGGCTTCAACTACCAGTCCGACAACTACGACCGGTTCCACGCCGAGCATCCGCAGTTGCCGATGATGAGTTCGGAGGACACCTCCGCGTTCATGACCCGGGGCGAATGGTTCACCGACCGCTCGCGCAACATCCTGGCCGAGAACGACGAGGAGCCGTCGTCCTGGGGAACCACCCATCGCAAGGGCTGGGAGGCGATCGCCAAGCGTCCGTTCGTGGCGGGCGCCTTTCTGTGGTCGGGCTTCGACTATCGCGGCGAACCGACGCCGCTCGAATGGCCCTCGGCCAGCTCGTTCTTCGGGGCCATGGACCTGTGCGGCTTCCCGAAGATGGCGTTCTTCCTGCACCGGGCGCAGTGGATCAAGGACCGCCCTCTGCTGGACCTGGCTCCGCACTGGACCTGGCCAGGCAAGGAGGGCCAGCCGATCAAGGTGATGGCGCTGACCAACGCCGAGGCGGTGGAACTGCGCCTTAATGGCAAGCTGGTCTCGCGTCAGGCGGTCGATCCCTTCGTCATGCCGTCCTGGACCGTGCCCTATGCGCCCGGGCGCCTGGAGGCGATCGGCTATGTCGGCGGCCAGCCGGTGTCGAAGGCGATCGTCGAGACCGCCGGTCCGCCGGTCGCCTTGCGCCTGACGCCGGATCGAACCGTCCTGACCGGCGACGGCGGCGACGCCGCGCCGATCACCGTCGAGGCCCTGGACAAGGCCGGACGGGCCGTCCCCACGGCCAACCTGGCGGTGACCTTCGAGATCGACAACGGGCGGATCATCGGCCTGGGCAACGGCGACCCCAATTGCCATGAACCGGAAAAGGGCAATGCGCGCAGCCTGTTCAACGGCCTGGCCCAGGTGATCGTGCAGAGCGAGCGCGGGTCCAGCGGCGTCCTGCGCCTGAAAGCGTCGGCGCCGGGGCTGCGAGCGGCGCAAACCCAGCTGTCCGTCCATTCCGGAACGCTGCCGGCGGCGCCGCGGACCCCGCCTATCTCGATCCTGTCCGATTGGCGCGTATCGCCGGTGGCGCGCGTTCGTCCCGACCCGTTGACCAAGCCGGCCGACAACGACATGAATTCCTGGACCTGGGCGAGGCCTGGATTGCTGCAGGACGCCGTTCCCGAGGGCGGGTTCGCGCTCTATCGCGCGATCTTCACGCCGCGCGCGACAGTGCGGCGGGCTGGCGGAAAGCTCCTGTTCAGCCGCCTGACGGGGCCCGCCGAGATCTATGTCGACGGCGTCAAGGTCGCGGCCAAGACGGACACCGCGCCTGGAGCCCTGACCGCACCGCTGCCGGCCAAGGAGGGCGAGCGGACCGTGGCGGTGCTGATGACCGTCGCGCCCGGCGAACCGTTCGGAATGAGCGCATCCGTGATCGTCGGGGAACGCGAATGAACGCGACCGAACGACAGGGAAGCCTCGCCAGATCCTCATCCAACACGTCGACCTCGCCATTCGGGCGGGCTCATGGAGTTTTTCCGCGCATGTGGACTTCGATCCGTGGCGGCCGGTCGCCGCGTTTCGTGAGCAGCCTGGCGGCCCTCGTCCTGGCTTTCGCCGGCGGAGCGGTGGCGGCGGCCGAGGCGCAGCCGACCAACCCGGTTCCGCGCATCGTGACCCGCGACGGCCGCCACGCCCTGTTCGTCGACGGCGCGCCGTTCCTGATGCTGGGCGCCCAGGTCAACAACAGCAGCAACTATCCGGACGTGCTGCCGGAGGTCTGGCCCACGATCAAGCGCATCCACGCCAACACCGTCGAGGTCCCGGTCGCCTGGGAGCAGATCGAGCCCGTCGAGGGTCGGTTCGACTTCTCGTTCGTGGACACGCTGGTGGAGCAGGCCCGCGCCAACAAGGTGCGGCTGGTGCTGTTGTGGTTCGGCACCTGGAAGAACACTGGGCCCAGCTACACGCCGGAATGGGTCAAGCTCGACGGCAAGCGCTTCCCGCGGATGATCACCGCCAGCGGCCAGCCCCACTATGTGCTGTCGCCGCATAGCCGGACCACGCTGGAGGCCGACAAGCGCGCCTTCGTCAAGCTGATGGAGCACATCCGCCAGATCGACCCGCAGAACACGATCATCATGATCCAGCCGGAAAACGAGGTCGGCTCCTACGGCAGCGTCCGGGACTTCTCGCCCGCGGCCCAGAAGCTGTTCGACGGACCAGTTCCCGCCGCCCTGCTCAAGCGCCTGGGCAAATCGCCGGGAAGCTGGAAGGCCGTGTTCGGGGCCGACGCGGACGAATATTTCAATGCCTGGTCGTTCGCCGCCTATGTCGAGGAGATCGCCAAGGCTGGCAAGGCGGTCAAGCCGCTGCCGATGTACATGAACGCGGCCCTGGCTTCGGCCTTCGGCCGGCAGCCGGCCCCGACCTACGCCAGCGGCGGGCCGGTGCATCACGTGATCGACGTCTACAAGGCCGCCGCGCCGTCGATCGACCTGGTCGCGCCGGACATCTATGTCCGCGACCACGCGGCGTACCTGGCCTATCTGGACTACTACTCCAGGCCCGACAACGCGCTCTTCGTGCCCGAAACCGGCAACGACACCGAGTTCGCCCGCTATTTCTTCGCGACCATCGGCAAGGGCGCGATCGGGTTCTCGCCGTTCGGCATGGACGACACCGGCTATTACAACTACCCGCTCGGGGCCAAGGACTTCGACGAGTCCAAGGCCAAGCTGTTCGCCCGGAATTACACCCTGTTCGAGCCCATGGCGCGCGAGTGGGCGGCCCTGGCGTTCGCGGGCAAGACCTGGGGCGTCTCCGAGCCGACCGACCCCAAGGCCAACCACACCCAGGTGATGGAGCTCGGTCCCTATCGCGCCGTCGCCACCTTCGGCCAATGGCAGTTCGGAACGGACAAGCCGACCGGCAATCCCCAGCCCGTGGGCGGCGCGGCGGTCGCCGAGCTTGGTCCGGGCGACTACCTGCTGACCGGTTTCAACACCCGCGTGAAGTTCGAGCCGTCCAAGCCCGAAAGCGGCCAGATGCTCCGCGTCGAGGAGGGCCGGTTCGAGAACGGAAAATGGATCTTCCGGCGGGTCTGGAACGGCGACCAGACCGACAACGGCCTCAATCTGGTCGATCGCCAGCAGGTCCTGCGGATCAAGTTCGGAGCGGCCCAGGGCGCGGCGATTATTCCGGTGGGCAACCCGAACTGATCGTCGGCCAAGCCTCCGGAACGGGGCGCGCGAGAGCAGGAAACGGGGGGGCAATTTCAGGCTTCCACCCGTGAAGGGAAAGGGGACGCACGTGAAAACCGGTTGGGCTTCCATAGCGATGGCCATTCTATTGGCGGCGTCGAGCACGGACTTGCGGGCGGCCTCGCCGTCGCCTCCCGCGGCGAGCGCCAAATCCGTGACCGTCGACCGTATCAAGGTCCACGGCGCGGCCTTGGAGGGCAATCTCGAAGGCGAGTCGGCTGATCGGGATGTCGTGGTCTATCTCCCACCCGGCTATGCCGCCAACCCGTCGCGCCGCTATCCGGTCGTCTACGCGCTGCATGGATATGGCATGACCGCCGACGCGTTCGCGGGATTGCTCCAGACCCCGCGAACCGTCGAGGCCGCCTTCGCGTCGGGCGCGCCCGACGTGATCGTCGTCTTGCCGGACACCCAGACCCTGCACAACGGCTCCATGTACTCGAGTTCAGTGACGATCGGCGACTGGGAAGGGTTCATCACCCGCGACCTGGTCAGCTACGTCGATACCCATTACCGCACCCTTCCGGACCGCCTGAGCCGCGGCCTCGCCGGTCACTCCATGGGCGGCTACGGCGTCGCGCGCATCGGCATGAAGCACCCCGAGACGTTTGGCGCGCTCTACATCATGAGCCCATGCTGCCTTTCGGCCCGCGAGGTTCCGCCGCCAGAAGCCGCCGCGAGTGTTGAAGCCGTCAAAACCCGGGAAGAGGCGACCAAGCTCGGCTTCCTGCCGCGCGCGACCTTCGCCGTCGCCGCCGCCTGGTCGCCGAACCCGAAGAAGCCGCCGTTCTATGTCGATCTGCCGACGTCGAACGGCGTCGTCGACCGGTCGGTGCTGGCGCGATGGGCCGCCAACGCGCCCCTGAGCATGCTCGACCAGTACGTCTTCAATCTGCGGCGATATCAGGCGATCGCCATGGATGTGGGCGACCAGGACGGGCTGAAGGTCGACGCGGCCGAATTGCACGAACGCATGGACGCCTCTGGCGTGGAGAACACTTTCGAAATTTACAGTGGGGACCACGGCAGCGCCGTCGCCAGTCGTTTCCAGAATAACGTTCTGCCGTTCTTTGGGCGCGTACTTCATTCCGTCGGAAAATAGCGGACATCTTGGTCGTCGGGTTCGCGATCCGTAGGTCGCGGTCCAACAGGAATATTCAAAGAAATTTGGGAGTTGAGCATGGTGACGTTGAACAAGCGGCATTTCCTGGGTGTCCCAGCCCTCGCGGCGCTGGGCCTGGCGGGAGCCGCCCAGGCGAGGCAGGAGCCGTCCGCGGACGCCTGCGCCAAGCTGCCGGCGCCGGACTATCGGCTGCCCATGGCCAAGGGCCCGTTCCGCCAGGAGCCCGAGTCCCTGAAGACCTACCAGGCCCCCGACTGGTTCCGCGACGCCAAGTTCGGGATCTGGGCCCATTGGGGCCCGCAGGCCGTGCCGCGCCAGGGCGACTGGTACGCCCGGCAGATGTACGTTCCGGGCCACCCGCACTACGACCACCACCTGAAGACCTACGGCCAGCCTTCCAAGGTCGGCTACAAGGACATCATTCCCTTGTGGACGGCGGAGAAGTTCGATCCCGAGGTCCTCATGGACCAGTACGCCGCCGCCGGCGCCAAGTACTTCGTCAGCATGGGCGTGCATCACGACAATTTCGACCTGTGGAACTCCAAGCATCATCGCTGGAACGCGGTGGCCATGGGCCCCAAGCGCGACATCGTCGGCGCCTGGAAGGCGGCTGCACGCAAGCGCAAGCTGCGTTTCGGCGTATCGGAGCACCTGGGCGCCAGCCACAACTGGTGGCATCCCAGCCATCTCTATAACCAGGCCTGGCCCGAAAACGGCGTGGCCTATGACGGCGCGGACCCCAAGTACGCCGACCTCTACCATCCGCCGCACAACGAGCCTTATCGCGTCGCCCCCGACACCTGGTACACCAAGGATCCGCGGTTCCATCAGATCTGGTTCGACCGCATGCGCGACCTGCTTGACACCTACGAGCCGGACCTTCTGTACTCGGACGGAGGGCTGCCGTTCGGCGTGGTCGGGCGAAGCCTGGTCGCGCACATGTACAACAGCAGCATCGCGCGCGGCGGCAAGCTCGAGGCCGTCTACAATTGCAAGGATCTGGGCTCCGGCGAATTCCACAAGGAATGGGCGGTCCAGGATGTCGAGCGCGGGGTCCTGAACGGCATCAATCCGCTGCCGTGGCAGACCGACACCTCCAACGGCGATTGGTTCTACAGCGACGGCTACAAGTACAAGACCACGTCGGAAGTCATCGCCATGCTGGCCGACATCGTCAGCAAGAACGGCAACCTGCTGCTGAACGTCGTGCTGTATCCGGACGGCAGCCTGCCGCCCGAGTCGCAACTGCTCCTGGAGGAGCTGGCGCCATGGATGGCGGCGAACGCCGAAGCCATTCACGGAACACGGCCGTGGAAGGTGTTCGGCGAAGGGCCGACCGAAGCCGCGGCCGGGGCGTTCCAGGAGAGCGCGGCCTATACCGCTCGGGACATTCGCTTCACGACCAAGGGCGACACGCTCTATGCGATCGCGCTCGGAGAACCGTCGGGCTCCACCGAGATCGCCGCGCTCGCCGCGGGCAATCCCCATGAGCGTCGGCGCGTGGCGCGGGTCGAGATGCTGGGCCGTCGCGGGCCGCTCAAGTTCCGCCAGGGCGCCGGCGCGCTGTCGATCGAGGTCCCGGCGCGCGCGCCGACCCGCCACGCCAGCGTTTTCAAGATCAGCTTCGCCTGAGGCCATTGGCGGTGGGTAACCGCAGCCATCGTCTTCGCGCCCTCTGAATCTCACTCCAAGGGAATCTTCCGTTGTTCAACATCATGATGGCGCTGGCCGTGTCCCAAATCGTCGTGGCCTCGCCCGACAAGAAGGCGGAGATCAGGATCGCGGCCGACGGGGCGAGCTACTCGGTCTATCGCGAGGGCGAACCGATCGTGTCCGCTTCTCCGATGGGCCTGGAGCTGGCGAACGCACCCGATTTCTCGGATCTGGAGGTCGTCGATATTCAAAAGCAAAGTCAGAAGCGCGACCTTGCCTTGACGGCGACAAAGGCCAGCGCGGCGCGAGACTGGCACAATGGGGCGATCGTCACCTTCCGTGAAAAGACCGGCGCCCATCGGACGCTTTCGGTGGAAGCACGGGCCTCCAACGACGGAGTCGCGTTTCGCTATCTGTTGCCCAAGGACGCGCCGGTGGTGCTCAAGGGGGAAAAGACGGCGTACCGCTTTCCGAACGACCCCGCCTGCGAAGTCACCGAATATTCGAGCTCTCATGAGAATTCATGGGCCCTGAAGAAGATCTCCGAACTGGACGGCGCCAAGCTCTATGACGTTCCGGTGGTCTGTTCGTCCGCCTCCGGCCGCACCCACTATGCGATCGTGCAGTCGGGGATAGAGGCCTATGCGGGATCGAGCCTGTCCCCGGTCGACGGCGGGCTGAAGGTCAGGGTGACGCCGCTACCCGACCGCAAGGATGTCGCCGTCAGATCCGCCGCCGGCCTGACCAGCGCCTGGCGCGCGGTCATGATGGCCGACCGCGCCGGCGATCTCATCCAATCCCACCTGATCGGAAATCTCTCCGCCCAGGCCGAGGGCGACTATTCCTGGGTCAAGCCCGGCAAGGTGGCCTGGGACTGGTGGTCTGGACCGACGGCCGGCGAGAAGCCGACCATGGAGCGTTTCCGCCGCTTCATCGATTTCGCGGCCGAGTCCGGCTTTCCCTATTTTCTCATCGACGCAGGATGGCCCCTCAACGCCACTCCGTGCTGCGACGCGGACCCGAAGACCGACATCACCCAGAGCAATCCGGTGATCGATATGCCGGCCCTGGTGAAATACGCGGACTCAAAGGGCGTCGGGCTCATCCTGTGGGCGCACTGGAAGCATGTCGAACCCCGGATGGAGGCGGTGCTCGACACCTATCAGCGTTGGGGGATCAAGGGCGTCAAGGTCGACTTCATGGAACGGGACGACCAGGAGATGGTCCAGTTCTATGTCCGCCTGGCCCAGGAAACCGCCAAGCGCCATCTGCTCCTGGACATGCACGGCGCCTTCCCTCCGGCCGGGCTGGCGCGCACCTATCCCAACTACATCACCCAGGAAGGCGTGCTGGGGCTGGAATACAACAAGTTCGCCTGGGGACAGGTCACGCCCGGGCACAACGTCAAGCTCGCCTATACCCGCATGCTGCTGGGCCCCATGGACTATACCCCGGGCGGTTTCCGCAACAGCACGCCGCAGACCTATGTCGCCCGGGAAGTCATGCCGATGACCCGCACGACGCGCGGCCAGGCCCTGGCCCAGTACGTGGTGTTCGACAGCCCGCTGCAGATGATCTCCGACGACCCCGCGGCCTATGCGAACGCGCCGGGCTTCGAGTTTCTCAAGGATGTTCCGACCGCCTGGGACGAGACGCGGTTCATCGATGGATCGCCGGAAAGCCACGTCGTGGTGGCGCGGCGCAAGGGTCAGACCTGGTACGTCGGCGCCATGACGAACGAGGAGTCACGCACCGTCGCCATACCGCTCGGCTTTCTGGGGGGAGGGAAGTTCAAGGCCGAGATCTGGCAAGACGGCGCTGGGGCCAATGACGTCGAACATGTCGTCAAGTCGATCTCGAACCGCGACGTTCTTCACATTCCCATGAGCGTGGGCGGCGGGGCCGCGATCACCATCAAACCCGTTCACTAGGGTTGGAACGCGCGGTGCGATCCACACGACTTTGCGAGGATACATGACTGAGCAAACTGGGGCGCTCGCCATGCCCGGATCGGCCGCGGCGACGTCGACAGACGCCACCGCGCCGGCGAAGGGCCACTATGTCATCCTCGATGGCTTGCGCGGCGTGGCGTCCCTGATGGTGGTCATCTTCCATCTCTTCGAGGCCTATGCCGGAGGCAATCCACAAAAGCAGATCGTCAATCACGGCTACCTCGCGGTGGACTTCTTCTTCCTGCTGTCGGGCTTCGTGATCGCCTATGCCTATGACGAGCGCTGGGCGGCGGGGATGAGCCAATGGGCGTTCTACAAGCGCCGTCTGGTCCGGCTCCAGCCGATGATCATCATGGGCAGTCTGATCGGCGCGGCCCTGGTCGCCTTCCAGCACTTCTCGATCTTCCCCAAGCTGGAGGCCGTTTCGGCCTGGCAGGTGGTGGCGGTGATGCTGCTCGGCTGCCTGATGGTCCCGCTGACGCCATCGGCGGAAATTCGCGGGTGGGGCGAGATCTATCCGCTCAATGGGCCGGCCTGGTCGCTGTTCTACGAGTACCTCGCCAACATCCTCTACGCGGTGGGCCTGCGGAAGCTGTCGAACCGGGCGCTGGGCGTCCTGGTGGCCCTGGCGGCCTTGGCGCTGATCCACATGCTGGTGTTCGGTCCCAGGGGCGACGTCATTGGTGGGTGGGCGCTCGACGCCGGTGGAATTCGCATCGGCCTGACGCGCGTGCTCTTCCCGTTCTTCGCTGGGGTGCTGCTCATGCGGCTGGGCAAGCGGGTCAAGGTCGGCGGCGCCTTCGCGGTCTGCAGCCTGCTGCTGGTCGCGGCGCTGGCGCTCCCGCGGTTTGGCGGAACGGAGCGGCTGTGGGCCAATGGCCTCTACGAAGCGGCCTGCGTGATCGTGCTGTTTCCGCTGATCGTCATGATCGGGGCCGGCGAGAAGGACGCGAGCGGCCCCTCGGTGCGGATCGCCCGCTTCTTCGGCGACCTGTCCTATCCGCTCTACATCACCCACTATCCCCTGATCTACATCTACACCGGCTGGGTGGTGGACAAGAAGGTTCCCCCGGCGCGGGGCGCCCTGGTGGGGGCCGGCGTGTTCGTGGCCGCTGTCGCGATCGCCTATGCCTGCCTCAAACTCTACGACGAGCCCGCCCGGCGCTGGCTGGCCGACAGGCTGCTGGCCCGCGGTCGCTTCCGATCCTCCAACTGATCACTCCCATCTCCATTTCGATTTCCAGACAGGACACACGCCCATGACGATCATCAAAGGCCGGACTTCAGCCCGGGTCGCGGCCGCCGCCCTCCTCGGCCTCGCCAGCCTGGTCGGCGCGACGCAGGCCCAGGCGGGCGAGAAGGGAGGTTTCCAATGGCATTCCTCAGCGCAGCTGATCGCGCCGTCCGCCAAGGGCGAGCGCTATGCCGGCCTCAAGGATCCCTCGGTGGTCTATTTCAACGGCGCCTACCACGTCTTCATGACCACGGCCGCCCCCGATGGATGGAACCTGGCCTACAGCCGTTTCACCGACTGGTCCGAGGCGCCCAAGGCCGAGGTCGTCAGCCTGAAACAGTCCGGCATTGGCCCCGGCTATCGCGCCGCGCCGCAGGTCTTCTACTTCGCGCCGCAGAAGCTCTGGTACATGGTCTATCAGGGCGGCCCGCCGCTCTACTCGACGACCGCGAACATCGAAGACCCCATGTCGTGGAGCACGCCGAAGCCGTTCTTTTCGCAAACGCCGGCCGTCGTCAAAGACTCGGGTCAGGAGAGCTGGCTCGACTTCTGGGTCATTTGCGACGACGCCACCTGCCACCTCTTCAACACGGGCGACAACGGCAAGCTCTACCGGTCGCAGACGCCCATCGGCCGGTTCCCCGAGGGCTTCACGGACACCAAGATCGTCATGGCCGGCGAGCGCGACGACATCTTCGAAGCCAGCATGCACTACAAGATCGCGGGGACGAACACCTACCTCACCGCGGTCGAGGCCATCAGCCCGCGCGGCCGCTACTTCCGCGCCTGGACCAGCGACAGGCTGGACGGCGAGTGGCGCCCGCTGGCCATCAGCGCCTCGAAGTCCTTCGCCGGGGGGGACAATGTCACGTTCGACGGGCCGGCCTGGGCGGAAGGCGTTTCCCACGGCGAACTGCTGCGCAGCGGCCATGACCAGACGCTGACGATCGATCCCTGCAAGCCCCTGCGGTTCCTCTATCAGGGCCTGGAATCCCACCCGGCCGGCACGGACTACATCAATCTGCCCTACCGTCTTGGCCTCCTGACCGCGACAGGATCCAATCCCATCAGCCAGATGTGTCCGCGATCTGTTGAGTGACGAGGTTCGATCAGCCCCGGCCGAGCCGGAGGGGAGAGTCGTGGCTCAAGCGGCTGGGATGGTGACGACATCCAGGCTCGGCTGGATCGCTCCGGAGATGCGGCGTCGGCTAGGCTCGCTGGTCAATGCCAGGTCTGGTGCGAGGGGGGCTACCTGTCGCGGTTTCGCCGCGACATGTCCATTCTGGGTTCCTTCTCTAGCCCCGCGCGATGGAGGCGTGGATCGGCAATAGCGCGGCGCCCAGAGCGGTCGAACTACCCCCGAAGCTGGACACGGCGATTTCGATGGCGGCGCGGTGTAGGCCCCAAAGAAGTCGATGCTGATTAAGTCGATCCGCCAATCGCGCGACCAGGGACGCTGGTAAAGGGCTCGCGAGAATGATCGCGCCGGGGTCGAACCAGGCGATCCCGCTGTTGACGGCGATTTCCAGCTGATGGGACGCGCGTTCGAGCCAGCGGTCTATGACGTGCTCGTACCCACGCGTCTGTTCCTCGAAATCGGCGACGGAATTGATGTCGCATCCCTCGTCACGCAGCACCGAAAGGAGGTCGAGCGTCGTTGGGCGGGGCCGGTCGCTAGGATAGAGGGTCCCGACCTCGCCGGCGTTGCCGAACTCGCCCTTCAACAGGCGTCCATCGTCGATGACCCCGGCCCCGATGCCATAGCCGAGCAAGAAGACGATCGCGGTGGAGCATCGCCGCAGGAGGCCTCCGAGATAGAATTCCGCCAGCACCGCCGCGGTGGCGTCATTCTCGAGCCAGACCGGCAGGCCGAGCGTTTCGTCCATGATCTGGCGTAGCGGCACGTCGCGCCAACCCGGAAGGGTGTGTACAACGCTCCAACGGTTGCCGTCGCGGGAAAGCGATGGTCCTGGAACGCCTATGCCAACGCCCAACAGGCGGGTTCCGAGCAGGCGATGTTCAACGGCGAGATCGTGGATTCTTCGATCCACCAGCCTGGCGAAGCGGTGCGGATCGGGCGGATCGATCTCTTCGCTGGTCAGTGAAATGATCCCGCCCGCGTAGTCGACTAGGGCTATTTCAAAAACACCCTGATGGACTGTCGCGCCGACGGCATAACCGCCCTCCGCCGCGACACGAAGGGGCGTCGTAGGGCGTCCGCGACCTTGCGGGTCTGGCGATTCCACCGCCTCGATCAGTCCCAAGGCGAGCAGGTTACGGGAGAGCTTGGTGACCGTGGCGTTGCTCACACGCAGCACGGCCGCGAGTTCCGTCCGCCCGGCAGGGCCGTGGGTCCGCAGGCGCCAGAGCAATCGCTTTTCTTCGTCGGACAAATTGAAGGGCGCGGAATTCACCAAGGGTCTCTGTAGGGGCGCGGAGCGGTGAACGGTCAGAATCCGATTTATTTTACAAGTAATAAATAAATATGTCGCAGCGCGCCTCCATACGCCACCCAACCGAAATCCCATGGGGGTACCGATGACCAAGACCATGCTTGCCCGAGGTTGCGCCTTGGCCGCCTTGTGCGCCGCCGCCTTCCCAGTCGCGGCCCAGACCAGCGCTTCACCTGCCACCACGCGACCCGCCGCCGTGGTCGACGCGACGGCCGAAACCTCCTCCCAGGTCGACCAGGTCATTGTCACGGGTTCGGCCCGGGCCGAGCGTCGCTTCGACGTGTCCTATGCGGCGAACGCCCTGTCTCAGAACCAAATCCAGAAGCTGGCGCCGCTGAACATGGCCGATCTGCTCGGAAAGCTTCCGGGCATCCAGGTCGAGCCGACCGGCGGCGAGGTGCAGAACATCACGCGTGTCCGCGGCATTCCCACGGACGGCGGCTATGCCTATTTCCAGCAGGATGGACTGCCGCTTTTCCACGAGATCGACGGCTTCTTCTTCCGCGCCGCCGACCTCGAGCGCTACGATCTGATGACCGATCGCATGGAGGTCGTGCGCGGCGGTCCCGCGCCCATCTACGCCAGCCAAGCGGCCGCGATCGTCAACAACGTCACGGTCTCGGGCAACGACACGACCCGGGGCAAAGCGCAACTGACGCTGGGGACCACGGGCCTCTATCGCCTGGACGCCTATCAAGCCGGGCCGATCAGCGACAAAACCTACTATGCTGTCGGCGGCTTCATCCGGCAGGACGACGGCCATCGTGACAACGGCTTCGCCAACGATCGCGGCGGCCAGATCCGGGCCAATATCAAGCACGACCTCGACAACGGTTCGATCCGCGTCAGCGTCAACTACCTCGACGACCACAACCTCTTCTATCTGCCGATCCCGACCGCCGATCCGCGGGACCCGTCGGTCTCGCTCGACAAGTACATCGACTACTTCGACGGCACGATGAACTCGCCGTCGCTCCGAAACGTCAACCAGAAGTACCGGAACGGCGCTGGCGTGATGCAATACGACACGCGCGATCTCGCGGACGGTCGGCACATGCAGTACGGCAACATCGGCCTGCAGTACGAAGGCGAGTTCGACGGCTGGCTGGTCGCGGCGAAGGGCGGCTTCACCAAGGGGAGCCTGAACTTCGACGCCTTCTATTCGACGTCGAACCCGGCGGACGCGACCACCTTCGCGGCCGGCTTCGTGAGCGCGGCGACCACCGCTTTCGGCGCGGTGAGCCGGCTTGGCTATGCGATCGCCGGCACGAACGGCGCTACGGTCTACAATCCGGCGTCGGCGTCGGGCCTGGTCATGCAGGGCCAGTATCGGGCCGTCGGCTCGGACTTCTACTCGACCCAGGGCGATCTGAGCGTCACCCGCAGGTTCGAAACCGGTCTGGGCTCCCATGACATCAAGGCCGGCGTTTATGGCAGCATCTACGGTCAGACGAGCAAGTCGGTCTATCAAGACTATCTGATCGAGGTCGCCGGCAAGCCGCGGACGCTGGATCTGGTCGCCTACTCCTCGACCGGCGCCGTCCTCGGCTACGTCACCGACAAGGGGGTTCTGCGTTACACCACCACCCTGAACCAGGGGGACGCCGACGCCAAGATGGTCGCGCTCTACGCCAACGATACCTGGGACATCACGGACAAAATCCGCCTGGACGCCGGCGTCCGTCATGAGCGCTACAGCTTCGACGGCTACGCGCTGCTCACCGACCAGACGAACCTCGGCGACACCACCACCCTGGCCGACGACGCCACGCGCTACTTCACGGGCGCGACCCAACCTCACAAGCTGAGCCCCACGGTCACGAACTGGACGCTGGGCGCCAACTACGACTTCACCAGCGACCTGGGCGTCTATGCACGCGCGTCGCACCTGGAAGTGCCGCCCAGCCTGCAGGTCACCGCCTCGGTCAACCCGACCATCGTCAAGACCAAGGCGGACCAGTTCGAAGTCGGCTTCAAGGCCACCTACGGCCGGTCGTACCTGTACGTGACGGGCTTCTACACCAAGTTTGATCCGCTCAACGCCTCGTTCCTCGCCTTCAATCCGGTGACCGGCCGCAACGACCAGACGGTTCCGTTCGTCGGCACGGCGGTCGTCAAGGGCGCGGAGATGGACGGCGCGCTGCGCCTGGCGAACTGGTTCTCGATCGACGGCTCGCTGACGGTTCAAGATCCGCAATACAAGAGTCTCGTCAACGCTGCCGGCGCGGACCCCAGCCAGGTCGAAGGCAACCAGATCATTCGTGAGTCCAAGATTTTCGGCAATATCCGCCCCAACTTCACTTTCGAGACGGCGATGGGCAGCGTCGAGCTCTATGGCCGATACGAATACACGGGCAAGCGATACGTCGATTTCTTCAACAACACCGCTCTGCCGAGCTACGGCGCCTACAGCGCCGGAGTGATGTTGACGAACGGCGCCTGGCGCGCCCAGGTCGTCGGCGACAACTTGACCAATGCCCACGGCTTGACCGAGGGCAACACCCGCACCGACACCCTGTCGGGACAAGGCAGCCGCGAGGCGATCTACGGGCGGCCGATCTTTGGCCGAAGCTTCCGGTTCGTGGTGAGCAAGTCATGGTGAGGGCAGGGCTGACCTCGGCTCTTGTCCTGGCGACGCTGCTGCTGGCGCGGCCGGGGCATTGCGCCCCGGTTGGCGACCAGCAGTGGTCGGTGCTCGCGGCGCGCCTCTTCCCCGCGCTGACCGCCTTGGAGCGGGCCCAGGCCGCCGCCGGCGACAAGGCGTCGAACCTGAGCGCGCCGCTCGCCGAGCGTCGCGGGCGGATGGACGCGTGTCAGCAGGCCCCAGGCTGTCTTTTGCGCGCCGGTCTCTGGAGCGATGCGGAGATCGCGGACGTCGCGGCGCTCGCGGATCACGCTCTGCAAGGACCCGCGCGTCAGGCCGCCTCGGCCGACGACGGCCTTCAGGCCCAGGTCGCGCGCGAACTGAAGGGTCTCAACAGCATCCTGCAGGTCTACGGCCTCGGCGCGCCGCCGCGCTATCCCCAGATCGATGGCCCAATCGACCCCCCAGGCGCCGCCTTGTTCAGCGCGACCCTCGTCGACGCCGTGAGTGTGGCGGAGGCTGGCAAGCAGGATCGTAGCGCGGTGCTTGATCCAAGCATCTCCCTGGCCCTGGCGCTGCTGGACGTGAACGATCGGGGCACGGCGTCGGCGTTCGAGCCGCTCGACGAACGCTACAACGGCGCCGCCCTGGCGCACGCGCGCGCCATCGACTGGCGGCGCTACCGGTTCACGGCGATCATCGTGCCTGGCGTCGGACCCGAGAATCCAGGGCTGACGCTCAGCGCGCGGGGCAAGCTGAACGTCCGCATGGCGGCCCAGCGCTTCGCCGACGGCGCCGCGCCCTTCATCATCCTCAGCGGCGGCGCCGTGCATCCTCGACTGTCGCCCAACGTGGAAGCCCTGGAGATGCGAAATGCGCTGATCGAGCGTTTCGCCATTCCGCCCGAGAGCATCGTGGTCGAGCCTTATGCCCGGCACACGACGACCAATCTGCGCAACGTCACGCGCCGGCTTGTCGCGCTGGGGGCGCCGGTCGATCAAGAGGCCCTGATTGTCACGAATGCCGAGCAGAGCAAATACATCGAGAGCGCCCTGTTCAGCGAGCGCAACAGGATCGAGCTCGGCTATCAGCCGGGCAAGGTCGGAGAGAGGCTCTCGTCTGTCGAACTGACCTTCCGGCCCGCGGCGTCGTCGCTGCGCGTCGATCCCTTGGATCCGCTCGATCCCTGATCGGCGCCGAGCCTCCGCGCGCCCAGCGCGCGGAGGACTCTCGCATGGGCCAGATGTCCGACCGAGAGGTGCGAGAGCACCGGGATGGCGACCATGCCGCCAACGATCGGCACACCGCACGCCAGCGCCTTCATCCCTGCGAGGACCGCCCAGGCTTGATGGGCGCCGGGCGTGTAGCCGAGTTGGCCCAGCGTCCAGCCTATGACACCCGCGGACGCCGCTCCCCCGGCCTTGAGGATCACGAGAACGAGGGCGGGGCGGGCGGCTCGCCGCCCGTGTGGTCTGGTTTCAGCGGAAGACGGGCGTAGAGCCAGACTGGGTGCGGCGGTCGCCCGCCTCGGCCAAGGCCCGGCCAAGCTCGGCGATCCGGCTCTCGCCGCGCACGAGGGCTTCGGCCGAGGTGTGGACCGAATAGTAGCCCATGTGCAGGTCATGCGGGTGCGGTGCGGCCGAACCCAGCACGAAGACGGCGTCCTGGTCGCCCAGCGCGGAGAAGATGATCCTGTCCTGCGACGGGGCGAAGACGGCCATGTCGCCGCCAGACAGCGCCTCGGTGGTCTGAAGCTTGCCGCTGGCGACGGCTACCCAGGCGGCCTCGTGCCCGGCTGGCGGCGTGTACGACCAGGTTTCGCCCGGCCGCAGCGTGACCAGCAGATAGTTGACGCCGGCCGGCGCGCGGACAGGGCTGCCAACGCCCTCGTACTGGCCAAGGATCACATGGGCCGGTCCGACATTGGCGATGCCTTCCGCCGGAATATATTGGCTCTCGGACGGCGCGTTCTCCGTCTCGGGCGGCAGCGCGATCCACAGCTGGAAGCCCTGGATCCGCGCCGAAGCGCCGGCCGACAGTTCCTTGCCATGCCAGACCCCGCCGCCGGCCCGCATCCATTCGACGCCGCCGTAGCCGATCGTGCCTTGCCCGGCGTCCGGGTCATCGAAGCGAAGATCGCCTTGAGTGAGGAGCGTGATGGTGGCGATGCCCGAGTGGGGATGAATCCCCATGCTTTCCGCCATCATCCGGGGATCGGCCTCGAACAGGTCGAGGAAGACGAAGGGCTTCAGCGCCTGACCCAGGTCGCCAGGGCTCATCAGCCGGGTGATCGGTCCGTGGCCGCGCCCCCGCGTGCGGTGAACGATCGGACGCGGGGATGACAGGACGACCGGGGCGGGGTTGAGGGTAGCCAGAGACATGAGGCGCTCCTTGGGCGTGGGTTTGCTGAACCGCTCAGCGCGGGGCGAGGGCGGCGAGATCAGTTGCGTGGGCGGTGAGGATAGCGCGGGCGTCGTTCGCCACCGGCGAGGCCCAGTCGCGAAACAGTTCGGTGACCACGGCCATGGCGGTGTTGGGCGCCGCGCCCGCCTGGGTCAGCCGTTCAACGGCGGTGCGGTGGGCCAACTGCGACATGCCGCCGACGGCGTCGACGACGAAGGTCACGTCATAGCCGTCGGCCATGGCCTCCAGGACGGGGAAGGCCAGGCAGATCTCGGTGTAGAGGGCGCCGAAGATCAGCTTCTTGCGTCCGGTCTTCTCGACGGCCGCGCGAAAGGCCCCGTCTTCCCAGGCGTTCATGGACGAGCGGTCGATGACCTCGACGCCCGACAGTTCGTCGGCGATGGACTGACGGGTTGGGTGGTTCACGCCCATCTTCACACCGACCGTCGACAGGATGACGGGCATGCCGAAGGCCTTGGCGGCCTTGATCAGCAGGCGAACGTTCAGGTCGATCAGGTCGGTGGAGGTTTCAGAACGGACATTGTCGAACATCTCGGTCTGGTAGTCGATCAGCACGAGGGCCGAGTCTTCGTGCCTGAAGACGCGCTGCGAGGTGGTCATTTGGATCTCTCCGGTTGGCAGGGCCCAAATGCCCTCAGTCGATGAGGAGAGATTGGCGTTCCTATATGGGTAATGGTAGATTGACAAAAGCGACATCTGTGTCGCGAAAAGTGGAACGCTATCGATGTTCGACCTGGAAGATCTCGCCACCTTCGTCGAAGTGGCCGACGCCGGCGGCGTGACCGCCGGGGCGAGACGGCTGGGACTTCCCAAGTCGATCGTCAGCCGTCGCCTGAAGCGCTTGGAGGCCGCCCTCGACGTGGAGCTTCTCACACGGACCACACGCGGCGCGGCGCTGACGGAAGCCGGCGCGACCTTTCGCCAGCATGCGGCGCGGGTGGTCGCCGAGATCGAGGCCGCGCGGGACGCCGTCGCCCCGGAAGGCCAGTTGACGGGGCGGTTGCGGATCGCGGCGCCGCTGACGCTGGGACCCACCCACTTCGCGCCGGTGCTAGCGTTGCTGGCGAGTCGACACCCCAAGCTGCATGTTCACACGTCCTACAGCGATCGCTTCGTGGACCTGGTCGGTGAGGGATTCGATGCCGGCATCCGCGTGGGCTACCTGACGGATTCCAACCTGCTTGCACGCCGGATCGCGCCTCTGCGGGGACGCTGCGTCGCCAGTCCCGACTACATCGCCACGCATGGCGCGCCGGAAACGCCCGAGGCGCTGGCCGAACACGAATGCCTCATGCAAGGCACGGAGACGTGGCGGTTCATGACTGGCGGGCAGATGCTTTCGGTTCGGCCCCATGGGCGTTTCAAGGCCGACAACGGCGTGGCCCTGGCCGCCGCCGCGATCCAGGGCCTGGGCATCGCGGCCTTGCCGGATTTCCTGATCCAGGACGCAATCGCCTCGGGCGCCCTGGTCACGGTGCTGGAGGCCTTTCCCTCGCCGCCGGCCGGTATCTATCTTGTCCGCCCGCCGAGCGATTTCCAGACGCGCAAGGTGCGGGTGCTGGGGGATGTGCTGGCCGAGTGCTTCCAGCGCCACGCTGGTGCGGAAGGCGACGATCGACGCACGGGAGCCGCCTCTTGAAGAAGCGGCTCCGCGGCCTGGTCGTCAGGCTCGAAGTTGGTCGCTTGCAAGCAGTTCGCGGGTCCGCTTCAGCGTCGACAGCAGGGCGATCCTGTAGCCGCCGCTGTCGAATTGCTTCTGGTCGGCCTGCTCTTCGGGGCCGTTGGGCTCCTTGTCGCGCAGGCCCAGATAGCAATAGAAGCGCAGTTGCAGCGCTCCAGTCTCATCCTCGAACAGTTCGTTGATGATGGCGCCTTCACGCGGACCGGCGGCCTGGAAGAAGGTGACCTTGCTCCGAGGTTCCAGGGTGACGATCTCGCGGAGGTCGGCGCCGCCGATCGTGGCTTCGCGGACGAAATGGGTCGCGCTTTCCTCCACGACATCGCAGTGCGTGCAGAGGCCCGGCGGCAGGAACAGGCGGGCGTCGCGGGCCTTGAGTTCCAGGCCAGCCCAGACTTGCGCACGGGTCAGCCTGGTTTCGCCTTCCGGGTTCACCGGGACGGTGGCGGTTGAATAGATCATGGTCGTCTTCCTCGGGAGCGTGCTGAGCGGTCAGGCCGACTTGGCGGCGGCCGCGGCGATCTGGGTCGCGAAGTCGCGATAGGTGTGCAGCGGGCGGCCCAGGATTCCGGTCAGGCGCGCGATGTCGCCAGCCTCGGGGAGCATGCCGTCGCCGACAAAGCGCTCGGCCATCAGGCGCATTTCATAGGCCATCCATTTGGGCATGAAGTTCGTCAGGTTCTGCTCGAACGCCGTGGGATCATCGCCGCCATAGACGACCGGGCGGCCCAGGACGTCCGACCAGATCGCCGCCACGTCCGACCCGGTCAGCGTATCGGGGCCGACCAGATTGAGGGTCTCGATCGGCAGCTTGCCCGGGGCCCGGTCGCGGCGGATCAGCTCGATCGCCGCGACCTCGGCGATGTCGCGGGCGTCGACCATGGCCAGGCCCTTGCCGCCAATCGGCATCGGATAGACGCCGTGGTCGAGGACGACGTCCTTGATCGTCAGCTCGTTGTCGATGAAGTAGGCCGGGCGCAGGATCGTGGCGCTGAAGCCCATCTGCTCGATCATCCGCTCGGCGCCGGACTTCACCGCGAAGTGCGGCACGTTCACGAAGCGATCGGCGTGGATCACCGACAGATAGACGACCCGTTCGACGCCGGACTCGCGGGCGACGTTGAGCGCGATCAGCGCCTGGGTGAATTCGTCCGCCGCCACCGCGTTGAGCAGGAACAGCGTACGGACGCCGGCGAACGCCGCGCGCACCGCGTCGATGTCGAGCAGGTCGCCTTGCACGACTTCCACGCCGGCCGGGAAGCTGGCCTTCGAGGGATCGCGGACCAGGACGCGCACGTCGGCGTCGCGCTGCACGAGTTGCTGGACGACTTGGCCGCCGACACGGCCGGTGGCGCCGGTAACAAGGATGGTCATGGAAGATCTCCGGGGTTTGAAGGAACACCCGGGAAATTAGTGATCCACATGCAGACCAATAGACTCTAGATATGAACAGCATGTCTCACTGGTGGAACGCATGGATTTGCTTGCCCTTGCTGACTTCAATCTGGTCGCGCGGCATGGAGGGGTCGGCCGAGCCGCGCGCGCCGCCGGGCGGCCCAAGGCGACCTTGTCGCGCAGGGTCGTCGAGCTTGAGGCTAGCCTCGGCCTGCGCCTCTTCGAGCGTGGCGGGCGGACGCTGAAGCTCACCCAGGAGGGACGGGCGCTCCATGAGCGAACCGCCGCGTTGCTCACCGAACTCGACGAGACCGCGGCGGGGATTGCTTCCGGCGGGAGCACCCCCCGCGGATTGCTGCGGATCAGCGCGCCCTTGCTGTTCTCGCAGATCGCGATGGGAAGGCTGGCCGCCGAGTTCGCCATGAAATTCCCGGACGTCCGCCTGGAGGTGACGACGGAAGATCGAGCCGTCGACATGGTCGAGGAAGGCTACGATCTGGTGATCCGCGTGAATCCGGACCCGGACGAGACCCTCGTCGGGCGCGCCTTCATGCGTGATCGCCTGGTGGTCGTGGCCAGCCCCGATCTTGCCCGGCCCACGGACGGATCGGCCGTCCCCGCCATCGTGCGCGGGGCAGGGTCCGGAACCGAGGCCTGGAAGGTGGCGAACGCGACTGGGCGTTCGACCATCGTGGTCGATCCCGTCCTTGGTCTGTCATCGATGATCATGGTTCGCGATGCGGTTCGGGCTGGTGTCGGCGTCGCGCGACTTCCCGTCTCGCTGGTTGGTCCCGACTTGGCGGCGGGCCGCCTGTTGCACTGGGGTGACATCGACGGGCCAGAAATTGCCCTTTGGACGCTCTACCCGTCGCGGCGCCTGCTCAGCGCGCGGGTGTCGGCGTTCCTTGATCACCTCAAGTCCGCATTTCCCACGGGAGAGCCGGAAGAACTGGCCGCCTTTGTCCGAATTTGAGGGCGGCGAGGCGACATGCCTGCTTAGTAGGCCTGCCCATTGTGCTAGATGGGCGCTCATGACCTGAGAGCTACGGGCTGAAAGTCGTGTTGTTGGAATGCTCCGCGAGTCCGCTATTGGCGGCGTTGCCGACGGCCAGGCGTACTCGTAGTGATCGGCTTCGTCCGACAGCGGGCGCCAATTCGGTACCAAACTGCGAACGTCTAGCGCCGCCGGCTCCACGCCGCCGTTCGACGCCAGCGTCCGTAGCAATTCGATCTTGGATGTCTTTGAAAACAATGCGTTATAATGGTGCCGGTTACAGGAATCGAACCCGTGACCTTCGGTTTACAAAACCGCTGCTCTACCAGCTGAGCTAAACCGGCCAATCCGCTGCGCCGAGCGGGGCTTCTCCTTAGCCGCAACGATGGGCGGCGGGCAAGGGCGTCTCCAAGTTCTCCCTTGGAGGGGGACGATTTCCTATCGTCATTGCCGATGGGCCAAACCAAGCTAAGGTGCTCTCAAACAACTGTTCGGGGGCAGTGGATGCGGGTTCGGCTGACGATGGCGGCGGCGATGGCCGTCCTGACCCTGGCGGGCGGTCCCGCCTGGAGCGCCCCGAAGGCCGCGCCGGTCGCGATCCTGACGTCCGCCGAGCCCCAGGCCGTCGGCTTCTCGCCCGAACGCCTCAAGCGCCTGGACGCCTACATGCAGGGCCTGGTCGACCAGGGCCACCTGCCGGGCGCCACCACCCTGATCGCCCGCCACGGCAAGGTCGTCAGCTTCGAGACCTTCGGCCGGAAGGCGATCGGCGGCGCGCCGATGACCAAGGACACGGTCTTCCGGATCTATTCCCAGACCAAGCCGGTGACCGGCGTGGCGATGATGATCCTGTTCGAGGAGGGCAAGTGGCGCCTCGACGATCCGGTCACCAAGTTCGTGCCCGAATTCGCCGACCTGCGGGTCTACAAGGGCCAGAACCCGGACGGGACCTTCATCACCGAACCCGCCTCGCGGCCGCCGACCATGCGCGAGATCATGAGCCACACGGGCGGCTTCGCCTATGGTCTGCGCACCGACCAGCCGGTCGAGAAGGCCTATCGCGACAGCGGCCTGCTCAGCTCCAAGACCCCGCGGGCCTTCATCGACACCCTGTCCAAGCTGCCTCTGGCCAGCCAGCCGGGCACGGAGTGGCGCTACAGCGCCTCGGTCGACGTGCAGGGCTATATCGTCGAGAAGCTGTCGGGCCAGAGCCTGGCGGACTTCATGCAGAGCCGGATCTTCGGCCCGCTGAAGATGGTCGACACCGGCTTCTGGCTGCCGCCGGCCAAGACCGACCGCCTGGCTACGCTCTACGCGATCGACCCGAAGGCCAAGAAGCTGGTCGTGGCCGACAACTTCATGGTGCTGGACGTCAGCAAGCCGCCGCCGGTGGCCTCGGGCGGCGGCGGGCTGGTCTCGACCACCGCCGACTACGCCCGCTTCGCTCAGATGCTGCTGAACGGCGGCCAGTTGGACGGCGCGCGGATCCTGGCCCCGGGCACGATCGCGCTGATGGCCGGCAACCACCTGTCCGACCCCGTCATGGGCGCGCCGGGGGCGATGTTCTCGCCGGCCCGCGGACTGGGCTTCGGCCTCGACGTCGCGGTGGTCACCGACCCGGTCCGAGCGGGAACGTTGCAGGGCGAGGGGACCTATAGTTGGGGCGGGGCGGCCGGCACCTGGTTCTGGATCGACCCCAAGAACGACCTGTTCATGCTGGGAATGATCCACATCCTGGGCAAGGAGGCCGATCCGACCCTGGCCCGTATCGATCTGGACGCCGCCACCCTGGTCTACCAGGCCCTGGTCGATCCAACCAAGTAACCGCCCCGTTTTGGGCCAACGAAAACAGAAGCTTAGGGAGCGCCCCATGAAGGCCGCCGTCTATTACGAAACCGGTTCGCCGGACGTGTTCCGCTATGAGGACCTCGCCGATCCGGAATGCCACGCTGGCGGCGTGGTGATCCGCGTCGAGGCGGTCAGCATCGAGGGCGGCGACACCCTCAACCGCGGCGGCGGCCAGATGGCCGGCAGCCCGCACATCGTCGGCTACCAGGCGGCCGGCGAGATCGTCGAGGTCGGGGCCGAGGTCACGCACCTGAAGGTCGGCCAGAAGGTCGTCACCGTGAACGCCTTCGGCTCGCACGCGGCGCTGCGCGGCGTGCCGGCTCGCAACGCCTGGTCGATCCCCGACGGCTTCGACATCCGGCAAGCCTCCGCCATCCCGGTGCCGTTCGGTACGGCGCATGAGTGCCTGTTCGGGACCGGCCGCCTGAAGGCCGGCGAGACCGTGCTGGTCCAGGCCGGGGCCGGCGCGGTCGGCATCGCCGCCATCCAGCTGGCCAAGCGGGCCGGGGCGACGGTGCTGGCCACCGCCTCCAGCGACGAACGGCTGGAGAAGCTGAAGGCCTTCGGCCTCGACCACGGTATCAATTACGGCCGCGACGACGTGGTCGAGCAGGTCATGAAGCTGACCGGCGGCAAGGGCGTCGACCTGGTGGTCGATCCGGTCGGCGGCCAGACCTTGCAGGGCAGCATCCTGGCCCTGGGCTACCGCGGCCGCATCTCGCTGGTCGGCATGGCCGGACGCGAGCCGACCAAGGTGGACGTGTCGTCGCTGATGGGCGGCAACCGGTCGCTGTCGGGCGTGTTCCTGGGGGCCGAGATCATGACCGACCGCGTCCACGACATGATCCAGCAACTGATCGACGAGGCCGCGCGCGGCGAGCTTCAGGTGGTGATCGACCGGACCTTCCCGCTGTCGGAGGCCGCCGCCGCCCACGCCTATATCGAGAGCCGCCAGGCCGTCGGCCGGGTGCTGCTGATCCCCGAAGCGCCCGCCAAATGAGTAATCGCGTCCTGGCCCACACGGGCGCCAAGTACCCCATCGTCCAGGCCCCGATGGGCTGGATCGCCCGCTATCCCCTGGCCAGCGCCGTCTCAAGGGCCGGGGGATTGGGGATCATCGAGACCTCGTCCGGCGAGACCGAAAACTGCAAGGCCGAGATCCGCAAGATGGCCGACAGCGGCCTGCCGTTCGGGGTCAACCTGCCGATCCTGTTCCTCAAGGACGACGCCATGCTGCGTTTCGTCTGCGAGAGCGGCGTCAAGTTCGTCACCACCTCGGCCGGCAGCCCGGCCAAGTTCATCGGGCCGCTGAAGGACGCCGGGATCGTCGTCTACCACGCCGTGCCGACGGTCGACGCCGCCGTGAAATGCGCCGAGGCCGGGATCGACGGCCTGGTGGTCGAGGGGGCCGAGGGCGGGGGCTTCAAGAACCCCGAGGAGGTCTCGACCCTGGTCTTGCTGCAGGCCATCCGGGCCCGGGTCGACGTGCCGCTGATCGCGGCCGGCGGCATCTGCGATGGTCGCGGCATGGCCGCCGCCTTCGCCCTGGGGGCCGAGGCCGTGCAGATGGGCACCCGCTTCGTCAGCGCCGCCGAGAGCCCGGTGCACGACAACTACAAGGCCGCCATCACCGGCTCCAAGGAGACGGGCACCTGGATTCTCAACAAGAAGGCCAGCCCCTGTATCCGCGCCCTGAAGTCCGAACGCACGCGGGAAATCCATGAGGCCGGCCTGATGCCGCCAGACGCCCTCAAGGGCATTCTGGGCGTCTATTTCGGCGGCGACATGGAGGCGGCGCCCGCGCTCGCGGGGCAGACGGTCGGCCTGATCGACGAAGTGAAACCCGCCGCCCAGATCATCGACGAAACCGTCGCCGAATTCTTCGCCATCACCCAACGGCTCGGCGCGCTCAGCGCCGCCAGACACTTTTGAACCCACTTCTGAAAGACAAGGCCATGATGCAGAACCTGTTTTCCCTGAAGGGCCGCGTCGCCCTGGTCACCGGCGGCTCGCGCGGCATCGGCAAGATGATCGCCGAGGGCTTCCTCACCTACGGCGCCCGCCGGGTCTATGTGTCGGCCCGCAAGGCCGCCGCCTGCGACGCCGCCGCCGAGGAACTGTCGGCGATCGGCGAGTGCGTCTCGCTGCCGGCCGACGTCTCGACCCTGGAGGGGATCAACGGCCTGGTGGCGCGGATCGCCGAGCGCGAGGACAAGCTGGACATCCTGGTCAACAACGCCGGCGCCGCCTGGGGCGCGCCCTTCGACGAGTTCCCCGAGAGCGGCTGGGACAAGGTCGTCGACCTCAACATGAAGACCCCGTTCTTCCTGACCCAGGCCCTGATCGGCCACCTGCGCGCGGCCGGCAAGGACCACGTCGCCAAGGTCATCAACATCGCCTCGATCGATGGCCAGTCGGTGGCTGGCGAGGAGACCTATCCCTACGGCGCCAGCAAGGCTGGCCTGCTGCACATGACCAAGCGCATGGCCCTGCGCCTGGCGGGCGACAACATCGCCGTCAGCTGCATCGCGCCCGGCGCCTTCGCCTCGGACATGAACAAGGTGGCCCGCGACCACGCCGAGGCGGTGTCGCAGCGCATCCCGGCCGGCCGCATCGGCACGACCGAGGACATGGCCGGGACGGCGATCTTCCTGGCCTCGCGGGCCGGGGACTATGTGACGGGCTCGGCCGTGACCGTGGACGGCGGGGTGAGTTTCGCGCGGTAGGTCAGTGCGTCCTTCGAGGCCCGCTGCGCGGGCGCCTCAGGATGAGGAGCTTTGTTGCTCTGACTTCCTCATCCTGAGGTGCGAGGCGAAGCCGAGCCTCGAAGGACGCAAAGCGCCTAAGGCTTCCCCGGCGACGGGAAGCCCGCCAGTTCCGCCGGCTCGGCGTCGCTGAGTTCCACCCCGGCAGTGGTGGATCCGCCGCCGCCGACCGGCTTGGGCGGCCTCGCGCCGCGTTCGCGGGCCGACATCAGGGCCCAGCCGCCGGGCTTGAGGATCTCCAGCGGCGAGAAGCGGGCCTTGTAGGCCATCTTCTCGCTGCCCGGCACCCAGTAGCCCAGATAGACATAGGGCAGGTTGTTGATCTGGGCCTGGAGGATGTGGTCCAGGATGATGAACGAGCCCAGGCTGCGCTTGACCAGGGTGGGGTCGTAGAAGCTGTAGACCAGCGACAGGCCGTCGGCGAGGACGTCGACCAGCACGCAGGCGATCAGGTCGCCGGGGCCGCGGTCCTGCGAGCGCAGGCGGTATTCGATCAGGTGGGTGCGGACCGCCGTGTCCTCGACCATGGCCACGTAGTCAGGCCAGGTCATCTCGGCCATGCCGCCGTCGGCGTGGCGGGTCAGCAGGTAGCGGCGCAGCAGCTCGAACTGCTCCAGCGTGGCCTCGGCCTCGACCAGGTGGCGCTCCAGGTCGGTGTTGCGGACCAGGGCCCGGCGCTCGGAGCGCGAAAATACGTAGTCGCCGGCCGGGGCGCGGGCCGACTGGCAGGCGCGGCAGGTCTCGCAGGCGGGGCGGTAGGCGATGTTCTGCGAGCGGCGGAAGCCGACCTGGGTCAGGCTGTCATTGACCGTGGGGCCGTCGGACAGCGGCAAGTGGGCGAAGACCTTCCGCTCCTCGCGGCCGGGCAGGTAGGGGCAAGGCGTGGGCGCCGTCAGGAAGAACCGCAGCTGTCGCGTCGGAAAATGCTGCGTCACGGAAAGCGCCTGTTCCCTCTAGTGGTTCGGCCAGCCGATCCTGGCCGATAGCCGATTAGGGGGCATCCGCGCCGCTTGCGCAAGCCATGCCGGCGAGGTCAGCGGCATCGCGTCACAGGCTCCCGTCAAAGGCCATCGGGCAGCACGGGCTTTTCGCGCAGCAGCACGATCGAGATGCGCCGGTTGCCGGCCAGGGTGGGATCGTCCGCGTACAGCGGCTCGGAATTGGCCTTGCCCGACACCTGGTAGATGCGGTCCTCGTCGACGCCGGCCCCGCGCAGGATCTGGCGCGAGGCGTCGGCGCGCCCGGCCGACAGGGCCCAGTCCGAGTCGGCCCGCTTGCCGGCGGCGCTGGCGCTGGTGTGGCCCGAGATGGTGATGCGGTTGGGCAGCTGGTTGATGATCTTGGAGATGGCGCGCAGCAGGATGCGGGCCCGGTCGTTCGGCTCGCGCGAGTTCTCCTTGAACATCGAGCGGCCGTCCTGGTCGATCAGCTGGATGCGCAGGCCCTCGGGGGTCTGGTCGATCATGATCTGCTTGGACAGTTCGGCCAGCTCCGGCATTTCCTGCAGCGACTGGCGCAGCGACTGGGCGGCCGAGGCGAAGCTGTCCTGCTCCTTCTTGGCCAGGGCGTCGCGCAGAGCCTGCTCGCTGGCCGAGTCGAGGCTGGCGGTGGTCGAGCTCTGGCCGTCCTTGCTGGTTTCCGTCGGGGCCTCGGGGGCCATCTGCTGGACGACCGACATCTTGCCGTCGGCCTTGGCGCCGTCGTCGCCCAGCGACGTGCCGCCGAGAATGCCGCCCGAACCGCTGGTGGTCTGCGAGATCGAGGCCGGCGCGAAATAGTCGGCGATGCCCTGTTTCTGCTCGGGGCTGGTGACGTTCAGCAGCCACATCAGCAGGAAGAAGGCCATCATCGCGGTCACGAAGTCGGCATAGGCCACCTTCCAGGCGCCGCCGTGGTGACCCCCGCCGACGACCTTCTTGACCTTCTTGATGACGATCGGCTGTTCGCCGCTGACGGCCATTGTGCTTAAGCCTGCTTAACCCTGTTCCCCGGAACCTGGGGCCTGGACGTTAAAATGCCGTTGCGATCGCGGCCGCGAAGGGCGATGTCGCGGGGAAGGGCGCAGGCCATGTGAGGAGTTCGACCATGAAGACGGCGTTTATCGGCCTGGGCGTGATGGGCTTTCCGATGGCCGGCCACCTGAAGGCGGCCGGCCACGACGTCACGGTCTTCAACCGCAGTCCGGAAAAGGCCGCGCGCTGGGTCGAAAAGCATGGCGGCGGCGCCAGGCCGACCATCGCCGAGGCGGTGGCGGGCGCGGAACTGGTGGTGCTGTGCGTCGGCAATGACGATGACGTCCGCGACGTCGTGGCGCAGGCTCTGCCGGCGATAGCGGCGGGCGGGGTGATCGTCGACCACACCACCACCTCGGCCACCGTGGCCCGCGAGATGGACGCGGCGGCGCGCGCCGCCGGCCGGTGGTTCATCGACGCCCCGGTGTCGGGCGGTCAGGCGGGGGCCGAGAACGGCCAGCTGACGATCATGGCCGGCGGCGACGAGGCCGCCTACGCCCGGGTCGAGCCGGTGCTGGACGCCTACGCCAAGGCCATCCGCCACATGGGACCGTCGGGCGCGGGCCAATTGACCAAGATGTGCAACCAGATCGCCATCGCCGGGGTCGTGCAGGGCGTCGCCGAGGCCCTGCACTTCGCCAAGCGCGCCGGCCTGCCGACCGACGACGTGCTGGCGGCGATCTCCAAGGGCGCCGCCCAGTCGTGGCAGATGGAGAACCGCTGGAAGACCATGTCGGAGGGCAAGTTCGACTTCGGCTTCGCGGTCGACTGGATGCGCAAGGACCTCGGCATCGCCCTGGGCGAGGCGGCCGTCAACGGCGCCCGGCTGGAGACCACGGCTCTGATCGACGGCTTCTACCAGGAGGTCCAGGCGATGGGCGGCCAGCGGTGGGACACCTCCAGCCTGGTGGCGCGGCTAGAGAAGTAGGGGTAGGCGCCATGACGTACCACCCCACGGTCGGCCGGATCCGGGCTGGTGTGATGAGCTTAAAACCCTCTCCCATGGGGAGAGGGAGGGACCCAAGCGAAGCTTGGGAGGGTGAGGGGTTTTGACGCCTAACGGCGTGCCGGTAGGGCGTTGAGGAAAACGGTGAGGGTGTAATCCCTCACCTTCCCACCGCTACGCGGCGGGCCCCTCCCTCTCCCGCTGGGAGAGGGTTTCTCGAACACTACTCCACCTCGTCCAGATACGTCTTCACCCGCCCGAACAGGTCCTCGAACATCGGCGTTGTCAGCCGCCCGGTGTTGGTGTTCAGCCGCGAGCAGTGATAGCTGTTGAACACCCGGTACGGCCCGGCCTGGAACTCCGAGCCGTGGCCGGGGATGCCCGCCGAGGCCTTCAGGCCCAGGGCCTTCAGCAGGTTCCGTCGCGAGACGTCGCCCAGGGTGACAATGGCCTTCAGCTTGGGGAACATTTCCAGCCGTGCGGTCAGGAAGGGGCGGCAGTTGTTCTCTTCCGAGGTCTCGGGCTTGTTGCCGGGCGGGGCGCAGCGCACGGCGTTGGTCACCGCGCTGCCGACCAGTTTCAGGCTGTCGTCGGGCCGGGCTTCGAACTTGCCGGTGGCGAAGCCGTACTTGATCAGGGTGTCGTAGAGCAGGGTCCCGGCATAGTCGCCGGTGAACGGCCGGCCGGTGCGGTTGGCCCCCTTGCGGCCCGGAGCCAGGCCGACGACCAGCAGCCGGGCGTCCCTGTCGCCGAACGACGGGGCGGGGCCGTTGAACCAGTCGGGATAGAGGTCCTGGTTCTCGCGACGATAGGCCACCAGCCGCGGGCACAGCGGGCAGTCGCGCGGCGGCTCGGCGCGTGAGGGCACGACCTCGCCGGGGATGTTGGAGTGCTGGGCCATCCTAGTCTTCGTCGTCCATGTCGCGGTCTGGCATGTCGCGTTCCGACGATCGCGCCGGCTCGGTGACGAAGCGGGGCAGGGGATTGCCGCGCTGCGGGCGGCCGATGATGGCGCCCAGGTCGGCCAGGTCGACGAAGTTGTCGGCCTGGCGGCGCAGGTCGTCGCTGGTCATCGGCGGCTGGCTCTTCATGGTGGAGACCACGGTGACGCGGCGGCCCTTGCGCTGCACGGCCTCGACCAGGGCGCGGAAGTCGCCGTCGCCGGAGAACAGCACCAGGTGATCGACCGTGGCGGCCATCTCCAGCATGTCGACGGCGATCTCGACGTCCATGTCGCCGCGCCAGCGCTTGCGGCCCTGGCTGTCGGTGAATTCGCGGGCCGGCTTGGTCACCAGGGTGAAGCCGTTGTAGTCGAGCCAGTCGACCAGCGGCCGGATCGGGGAATACTCCTCGTTTTCGGCGATGGCGGTGTAGTAATAGGCCCGCACCAGCACGCCGCGCTTGCGGAACTCGTCCAGCAGCTTGCGGTAGTCGATGTCGAGGTTCAGGGCCTTGGCGGCGGAGAAGAAATTGGCCCCGTCGATGAACAGCGCCAGGCGCTCGGTCGGATAGAAGGTCACTGGGTCGGAATTCCTTGAAAAATCAGTTCGATCAAAATTGGCTGGATGACGTGACGGTGGTGGCGCTGGGCTGCAGCCTGGCGGGAGCTTACCCGAGTCGCGAGGCTCTGTTGGACGCCGCAGTCGAGGCCCTGGCGTCCGAGGGGCTGAAGGTCGCGGCCTGCTCCTCGTGGTGGACCTCGGCCGCCTGGCCCGACCCGACCGCGCCAGCCTATCTCAACGGCGTGGCCCTGGTCGAGACGACGCTGGCGGCGGACGCGGCGCTGGCGGCGCTGCATCGCATCGAGGCCCGCTTCGACCGCCGGCGCGGCCAGCCCAACGCCCCCCGCACCCTGGACCTCGACCTGGTCGCCCACGGCCGGACGGTGCTCAAGGGCGAGGTGGTCGTGCCCCATCCCCGCGCGCGGGAGCGGCTGTTCGTGATGGGCCCGCTGGCGGAGATCGCGCCGGGTTGGCGGCATCCGGTCGGCGGACGAACGGCTGGCGAGCTGGCGACGGAAGCGACGGTCGGGACGGACGCCGCGCCAGAGTTGGGGACACCCACCCACCGCTAACACGACGGCAGGATCGCAGGACGCTCTGGGGTGAGCGTGTGTCCCCGGTCGTCCGTCAACATTGCCAAACTTTAATTCGCGGCCCGCCGGCCTCGGCTCAATAGTCCGCCCAAACTTCGCGTTGAGCGTCGTCGCGCCGCCCGGCGCGCGCGCCTTGGGGAATTTTCTCGCATGTCCTTCACACGTTCGCTGCTCGCCTGCGCCGCCGCCTGCGCGTTGCTCTCCGCCGCTCCGCCGTTCGTTTCGGCCGCCTTCGCCGGCGACAAGAGCGGCGTCGACCAGACCAGCTTCGACAAGGCCGTCGCCCCGGGCGCCGACTTCTGGACCTACGCCAATGGCGAATGGGTCAAGGCCCATCCGATCCCGGCCGACCGCAACAGCTACGGCAAGAGCGCGGTGATGGTCGAGGAGGCCGCCAAGCGGACGGTCGACCTGATCCAGACCGCGGCGAAAGCTGGCGGCGCGGGCGACGGCCAGAAGGTCGGCGACTACTACGCCAGCTACATGGACGAGGCGGGCATCGAGGCCAAGGGGACGGCGCCGCTGAAGGCTGGCCTGGCCCGCATCGCCGCGATCAAGGACAAGACGGCCCTGGCCGGCGTGCTGGGCGGCAACCTGCGGGCCGATGTCGACGCCCTCAATTCCACCGATTTCTACACCGACAACGTCCTGGGCCTGTGGGCCTCGCCGGCCTTCGACGACACGACCAAGTACGCGCCGTTCCTGCTGCAGGGCGGGTTGGGCATGCCCGACCGCCAGTACTATGTGGGCGACAGCGCCTCGATGCAGGAGGCCCGGACCAAGTACCAGGCTCACATCGCCAAGATCCTGACCCTGGGCGGGATCGCCGACGCCGAGGCCAAGGCCGCGCGGATCATGGCCCTGGAGACCAGGCTCGCCCAGGCCTCGGGCAGCCGCGCCGACAGCGCCGACGTCCAGAAGGCCAACAACAGCTGGACCCCGGCCGACTTCGCCGCGAAGGCGCCTGGGCTGGACTGGAAGGCCTTCTTCGCCGCCGCCGGCCTGTCCGACCAGCCGCGCTTCATCGTCTGGCACCCGACCATGGTCACGGGTCTGGGCAAGGTCGCCGCCGACGAGAGCCTCGACACCTGGAAGGACTATCTGACCTTCCACCTGCTGGACCACTACAGCAACCTGCTGCCCAAGGCTTTTGTCGACGAGCGCTTCGCCTTCTACGGCACGGCCCTGCAGGGCACGCCGCAGCTGGCCGCCCGCTGGAAGCGCGGGGTCAATTCGACCAACGCCGTGCTCGGCGACGCGGTCGGCCAGCTCTATGTCGCCAAATACTTCCCGGCCCAGTCGAAGGCCGAGGTCTCGGCCATGGTCGACACCATGAAGGTCGCCTTCGAAAAGCGCATCGACAGCCTGGACTGGATGGCGCCCGAGACCAAGGCCGAGGCCCATCGCAAGGTCGACGTGCTGAAGGTCGGCGTCGGCTATCCCGACAAGTGGCGCGACTATTCGGGGCTGAAGGTCGTGCGCGGCGACGCTCTGGGCAATTTCCAGCGCTCGGAGGTCTTCGACTACCAGACCACCCTGGCCAAGCTGGGCAAGGCGGTCGACCGCGGCGAGTGGGTGATGACGCCCCAGACCGTCAACGCCGTGAACCTGCCGATGCTGAACGGCCTGAACTTCCCGGCCGCCATCCTGCAGGCCCCCAACTTCGACGCCAGCTATGACGCCGCCGCCAACTACGGGGCGACCGGCGCCACCATCGGCCATGAGATCAGCCACAGCTTCGACGACCAAGGCGCGCAGTTCGACTCGCAGGGCCGTCTGCGCAACTGGTGGACGCCGTCCGACTTCGACCACTTCCAGAAGGCGGGCACGGCCCTGGCCCTGCAGTTCGACGGTTACAAGCCGTTCCCCGACCTGGCCGTGAACGGCAAGCAGACCCTCAGCGAGAACATCGCCGACGTCGCCGGCCTGGCGGCGGCGCTGGACGCCTACCACGCCTCGCTGGGCGGCAAGCCGGCGCCGGTGATCGACGGCCTGACCGGCGACCAGCGGTTCTTCCTGGCCTACGCCCAGAGCTGGCTGACCTATGCGCGGCCGGCGGCCCTGCGCCAGGCCCTGGTCACCGACGGCCACGCCCCGGCCCAGTACCGGGCCCTGACGGTGCGCAACCTCGACGCCTGGTACGCCGCCTTCCAGATCAAGCCCGGCGACCCGCTGTACCTGTCGCCCGAGCAGCGCGTGAAGGTCTGGTAGGTCCCGCCTTCAAGCTCGTCGTCCCGGGCCGCGCGCCCGGGACCGTTCGTCCGCCGTCCGAGGATCATTGATGGCTGCAATCGAGGTCGATCCGGCGCGGGTCCATGAGTTCGTGGACGCCGACGCCTTCTACGCCTGGCTCGCGCGCCATCATGACCAGGAGAGCGAGGTCTGGATCAAGATGCACAAGGTCGCATCGGGTCTGCCCTCGATCACCTGGGCGCAGGCGGTGGGCGTGGTGCTGTGCTGGGGGTGGATCGACGGGGTGCGCAAGGGCTTCGACGACAAGAGCTTCCTGCAGCGCTACACGCCGCGCGGCAAGAAGAGCATCTGGAGCCAGATCAATGTCGACAACGTCGCCCGCCTGATCGCCGAGGGCCGGATGACCGAGCATGGCCTGCGCGAGGTCGAGGCGGCCAAGGCCGACGGACGGTGGGGCCGGGCCTACGGCAGCGGCAAGGACATGAAGATCCCCGACGACCTCCAGGCGGCGATCGACGCCAGCCCGGCGGCCAAGGCGATGCTGGAGCGGCTGTCCGCCCAGAACCGCTTCGCCCTGGCCTTCCGCACCCACAACATGAAGACGGAAGCCGGACGCAGGAAGAAGATCGAGACGTTCGTCGCCATGCTCGAACGCGGCGAGACGATCCATCCGCAGGGGAGGCGGTAGGGACTCGGCGACCGGGGACGCGCACTCACGGCACGCGCTCCACGCATGTGGCTGAGGCCGTTGCGTGAGAGCATGTCCCCGACCGCTAGCACCTCGGCGGCGCCCTACTTCTTCTCGAAAGCCGCGCTGATATTGATGGTCGTGGCGTCGCTGATGACGGGAACCCACTTGGCGATTCCGAATTCCGAGCGGTTGATCTGGCCTTGGGCTTTGAAGCCGATGGTGAAGACCTTGGAAAACTGATTGGGCCCCGCGCCGGTGAAGGTGGCGTCGAGCACGATTGGCTTCGTGACGCCATGCAAGGTCAGGTCGCCAGCGACCTTGGCCGTCGTCGGTCCCGTGCGGCTCACCGAGGTCGAGACGAAACGCATTTCGGGATACTTCGCCGCATCGAAGAATGTCGAGGACACGAGCTGAGTGTCGAGGTCCTTGTTGGTCGTAGACACCGTGGCGATCGGCACGGCGACGTCGAGCTTGGCGCCATCGAGCGACTTTGGATCGATCACCAGCGTCCCCTTGGCGCCGGGAAAGGTGCCCCAGAACTCGTTGATGCCCATGTGGATGGTCCCGTAGCGGACCAGCGTCTCCTTCGAGTCGATCGTGTAGGTCCCCGCCGGCGCCTCATCGGGATTGAAGAGCGCCTGGGCGCGAGCCGGATCGATGGCGGCGGCTATCGTCAGAGCGGCCGCGAGGCAAGGCAGCATTCGGGTCATTCAGGGGTCTCCCAGGTGAGGTGCGTCTCAGTCAAAGGCGCGGTCGCGCCACGGCGCCGGCCGTTCACCGCGGCGCTTGGCCAAGGTGCCGACCACCGTTGCGGAGGTCCTGAATGGTCTCCTGAAAAGCTCTGAAAACTTCGGTTGAGGAAGATCGGCCGTTGCGATTTTCGCCCTTGGCCCTTGACGTCTCCCGCGTTCGCGAGACCTTCGCACGTCCCGCCTGCGGCTCTCAGGCCTGTTCAGATTCCGGAGATTCCGCAGAGACATGAGCCCCTTTCCTGGATCCGCCTTCCGCGTCGGCGCCTGGTCGGTCGATCCCAAATCCGGCCAGATCGCTCGCGACGGCGAGCGCTTGCGCGTCGACGATCGGTCAATGCGACTCCTCGTCTGCCTCGCCGAGCACGCCGGGCGGACGGTCACCATCGACCATCTCCTCGACGAAGTCTGGGCGGGCGCCGTGGTATCCCAGGACTCCGTCTACCAGGCGGTCACGTCGCTCCGCCGCCTGCTCGGGGACAATCGCAAAGAGCCGGCCTACATCGCCACCGTGCCACGCCAGGGTTACCGCCTGGTGGCCTCCGTCGCGACGGACGTCGGGCCCGCGGCTTCCGCGCCGATGGCGTCGCCGCCATCGCGGCGCCGGCTCGGGCTGCTTGCGGGTTGCGCCGCGGCCGCGGCCGCGGCCGTGGCGCTGGGGTTTGTCGTCCTGAGCCACGGCGCCGCCGGCGATGCCCCCTCGTCACCGTCGCCCGCCGTTCCACGGCAGCCCACACGGGCCGTGGCTGTCCTTCCGTTCCTCGACCTCACCAGCCAGGCCATGAACGAGGAGTATTTCGCCGATGGCATGACCGAGGAACTGATCACGCGCTTGAGCCATATGGAGGGTTTGCGGGTGACCGCGCCCACGGACTCCTTCGCGCTGAAGGGCAAGAAGATGACGGTCGCCGAGACGGCGAAGGTGCTGAACGTCGACTATGTGGTCGACGGCAGCTTGCGCAAATCTGGAGACACGCTGCGGGTCTCGGCGCGCGTCGTGCGCGCGGCCGATGGTGTCGTGGTCTGGTCGCAGAGCTATGATCGCTCGTCGCGCGATCTCCTGAAGGCGCAGGACGACGTCGCCGGAGATGTGACCGAGGCCATTCGACGATGCTGCCAGGGCTAGCTCTACCCGTCGCGGAAGAGCTCCAGCACACATTGCGGGCCATGATCCAGCCGAGGAGGCGGGACGTGCTCTCATGGCAAGGACTCGAAAATCGAATTCCAAGACTGGGGGTGAGTGCGTGTCCCCAATTGCATCCATGGCCTTGAAAGCAACGCAGCAAATCCGTGGGGACACGCACTCACTGCAAGCACGGTGCGCATGCGGCTGAGGCTCTGGCGTGAGTGCATGTCCCCCTTGGCTCACCCCCTGAAAGGAGCCGACCAGCCTGGAGCCTGATCTCCAAGGCGGACGCCGAGACTCCCAGCGGTCGCTCAAAGCCCGCGCCGGTTCCGTCCCGCTGGACTTCTCCCCGCGAACGCGGCATAAGCGCCCCCTCGCGAAAGCTGGGACTCCACCTCTGCGGCGTTGCACAACGCCGCGTGGAACCCTATTTTGCGATAACCAAGGCTCACAGCCCGAGGAATTCATGGCCCGCGTCACCGTCGAAGATTGCGTCGAGAAGGTTCCCAACCGCTTCGCTCTGGTCCTGCTGTCCGCCCATCGGGCGCGCGGCATCTCGGCCGGCGCCTCGCTGCTCGTCGATCGCGACAACGACAAGAACCCCGTCGTCGCCCTGCGCGAGATCGCCGACGACGTGGTCGATCACGAGGGCCTCAAGGAACAGCTGATCACCACGCTGCAGCGCGTGGACGAGCACACCGAAGCCGAGGAAGAGGCCGAAACCCTCGCCCTGCTGGCCGATCCCACCCACATGCAGATGAGCGAACTCGAGCTGGTTCGCGCCCTGCAGAGCGACCGCGACGGCGGTCAGGAGGAGCGGTACTGAGCCCCGACGGCGCAGACCCTCTCATTCTCGAAGCGGCGCCCGCCGCCGCTCCTTCCGAACGCGCGCCCGAAGCTTCTCCATCTCTTGGGGGGGAATCGGGCGCGTCTTCGTCTGTGGTCCCCGTCGAGCCCGCCGCGGCTCCGGTTGCGACCCCGGCCGCCAAGCCCCGCCAGAAGTTCCTTCGCCAGTACGAGTTGATCGAGCGCGTCCACGCCTACGATCCGACGGCCGACGAGGCCCTGCTGAACCGCGCCTATGTCTACGCCATGCGCATGCACGGCTCGCAGACCCGGGCCAGCGGCGACCCCTACTACGCCCACCCGATCGAGGTGGCCGGCATCCTCACCGAATATCGCCTCGACACCGCGACCATCGTCACGGCGCTGCTGCACGACGTGATCGAGGACACCCCGGTCACCAAGGAGGAGATCGCGGGCCTGTTCGGCGAGGAGATCGCCGAGCTGGTCGAGGGCGTCACCAAGCTGTCGAAGCTGGAGCTGCAGGCCGAGCACTCGCGCCAGGCCGAGAACCTGCGCAAGTTCATCCTGGCCATCTCCAAGGACGTCCGCGTCCTGCTGGTCAAGCTGGCCGACCGTCTGCACAACATGCGGACGCTGCATTTCATCAAGAGCGAGGCCAAGCGCGAGCGGATCGCTCGCGAGACGCGCGACATCTACGCGCCCCTGGCCCGCAACATCGGCTGCCACCGCATCTGCACCGAGCTGGAGGAGCTGTCGTTCGAGCACACCAATCCGGTGGCCCGCAACGCGATCATCCGCCGGCTCGACACCCTGCGCGCCGAGCAGGGCGGGGCCGTCGCCCTGGTCAGCCAGGAGATCGCCGCGCGGCTGGAATCGGCCGACGTGCCGGCCCGGGTGTTCGGCCGCGAAAAGTCGCCCTATTCGATCTGGCGCAAGCTGCAGAGGAAATCGATCGGCTTCTCGCAGATGTCCGACATCTACGCCTTCCGGGTGATCGTCGACAGCGAGGAGGACTGCTACCGCGCGCTGGGCGTCGTCCACCGCGCCTGGTCCAGCGTGCCCGACCGCTTCAAGGATTTCATCTCGACCCCCAAGCGCAACAACTACCGCTCGCTGCACACCACGGTGGTGGGGCCGCGCGGCATGCGCATCGAGATGCAGATCCGCACCGAGGCCATGGACCGGGTCAACGAGGAGGGCGTGGCCGCCCACTTCCGCTACAAGGACGCCTCCTACGGCCTGGACCTGGAAGGCATGGAGGCGGCCGGCGGCCGCGATCCGCTGGCCAACCTGCGCCAGCTGGTCCAGGTGCTGGAACACGGCGGCGACGCCGAGGAACTGGTCGAGCACGCCAAGCTGGAGATGTTCCTCGACCAGGTGTTCGTGTTCACGCCCAAGGGCAAGCTGGTCAGCCTGCCGCGCGGCGCCATGCCGCTGGACTTCGCCTACGCCGTCCACACCAGCGTCGGCGACACCTGCATCGGCGTGAAGATCAACGGCGAGCTGAAGCCCCTGCGCACCGGCCTCAACAACGGCGACGTGGTCGAGGTGATCCGCGGCTCCAAGCCGGTGGTGCCGCCGGACTGGCGTTCGCTGACGGTGACCGGCCGGGCGCGCTCGGCCATCCGCCGCCACATCCGCCAGACCGAGAAGGAAGAGTTCCTGCGCCTGGGCAAGGCCTCGGTGGAGCAGGTGTTCGAGCGGGCCGGCAAGAAGCTGAAGGACGTGTCGCTGCGGCCGATCCTGGAGCGCTACGCCCTGGACACCGAGGACGCCCTGTTCGACGCCGTCGGACGCGGCCGGGTGTCGCCCAGCCAGGTGCTGGAGACGGCCTTCCCAGGCATGAAGGACACCGACGTGGCCGTGGCCACGGCGCGGCGCAAGATCGAGGGCGGCAAGGGCGCGCGGCTCTATGTGCGCGGCGGCGGCCTGACCCCCGGCGTCTCGCTGCACTTCGCCCACTGCTGCAGCCCGGTGCCGGGCGACCGCATCGTCGGCATCCTGCGCGAGGACGGTGAAGGGCTCGACGTCCACACCATCGACTGCCCGAAACTGGCCGAATACGAGGACCGCGAGGACCTCTGGCGCGACCTCAACTGGACGCCCGAGGCCGAGCGCGAGACGGTGTCCCTGGCCCGCCTGCACGCCACCATCGGCAATGCGCCGGGCGTGCTGGGCCAGGTCTGCACGATCATCGGCGAGGCTGGCGGCAACATCGTCAATCTGCGCATGCACCATCGGCAGAGCGACTTCTTCGACGTCGACATCGATGTGGAAGTGCGCGACGCCAAGCACCTGACCAACATCTCGGCGGCGCTGCGGACCTGTCCGACCGTCGAGACGGTGGACCGGACGCGGGGCTAGGGTGGCAGAGCTTGACGCTGCGGATCTCGCCCTGGCGCGTTCCTGCGTGGACACCGATCCGGAGGTCGATCCCGGTGAAGAAGGCGATGACCCCTGGTGGCGCTTGATCGAACTGGTCGCCGACGACTCCCACAGGGCGCTCAATGTCGCCTTGGCCGTCTCTGAACTGACCGACGACGTCAACGTGCTCGCCGTCTTGGGTGCGGGAGCGGTTGAGGAGCTCCTCACCAAGGCGACCGACGAAAATCTTGAACGAATTTTGTTGGAGGCTCGCCGGCGGCCGAGCTTTCGCATGGCTTTCCGCTGCGTCTGGACAAGCAGCATGCCGCCGGCGGTGAAAGCCCGGGTGGACGAGGCTCTGGCCGCCTATGGCGGAAACCTCTAGCGAAGCGCCCGAACCCTGACCGCCTTGCCGCGTTCGCGCGACGGGGGCACTCTCCCCGGCGTGTAGCGCGTGAGGGAGCGAAGATGGTCGCCGTCCGGGTCTATTTCGCCACCAACAGGAACCAGCAGCCCGAGAACAAGAAGCTGGTCTTCGGCCCGCGCTTCAATCCCGACGGCGTGGCGGCCTTGAGGTTCGGCCACGTGGATTTTCCCGACGGGGCCGAGAGCCTGCAATCGGGGTCGGTGTTCGTCTATCCCGACATCAAGGGCGAGCCCGACATCACCAAGACCGGCGGCGGCGCCTTTCTCGAAGACCTGCGCAAGACGATGATCGACGGGGGCTGCGACACCCTGGTGTTCATTCACGGCTTCAATGTCAGCTTCAACGGCGCCCTGGAGGCCGGGGCTAGGCTGGCGCGCGACGTGCGGGTCCGGGCCGCGGCGACCGACGCCGGCCGGCCGGTGAACGTGGTGGTGTTCAGCTGGCCCTCGGACGGCGAGGCGGTGCCGCTGATGTCGTACTACAGCGATCGCGAGGACGCCCGGGCCTCGGGACCCGCCCTGGCGCGGACCTTCCTCAAGCTGCGTGAGTTCCTGTTCAGCATGTCGGTCGAGGATCGCTGCCAGCGCAGCGTCCACCTGCTGGCCCACAGCATGGGCGCCTATGTGCTGCGCCAGGGCCTGCAGGCGACGATCGCCAAGCAGCCCGACAGCCTGACGCGGGCCTTCGACCAGATCCTGCTGGCCGCGCCCGACGAGGACGACGACACCTTCGAGCGCGACGACAAGCTCAAGCTGCTGCCGCGCCTGGCGCGACAGGTGACCGTCTATTTCAACCCGGCCGACCGCGCGCTGACGATCTCCGACAAGACCAAGGCCAACCCCGACCGGCTGGGCTCGGACGGACCGCGCATGGTCGACCTGTTGCCCAAGAAGGTGGTGCTGGTCGATTGCCGCAACGTGGCCCGCCACGCCGACCCCACGGTCCAGCACGGCTATTTCGCGCGCAGTCGCGCCATGGCGTTCGACATCGGGGCGGTGTTGGCGGGGCTCGACGCCGAGGCGATCGGCAACCGCGACTATATCCTGCCGCTGCGGGCCTGGCGGCTGGCCAAGGAGCTTTAAAGAGCGGCCACGGCGTCCTGGGTCGCCCGGGTCAGCGGCGAGGGCAGGGCGTCCAGCGCGAACCATCCCCAGTCGGCCAGGGCCTGCGGCTCTTGGACCGCCGGCTGGCCCTCGAACCGCTCGGCGCGATAGGTCACCGCCACCCAGTGGTGGTCGGGCGCGATCATGTCGGTGACGGCCAGCACGGCCCCGGCGACGACGGTGATCCCCAGTTCCTCGGCGATCTCGCGTTCGGCGCAGGTCCGGGCGCTTTCGCCCCAGTCCAGCTTGCCGCCCGGCACGCCCCAGTGGTCGGCTTCGGGGGCGCGGCGGCGCTGGACCAGCAGCAGGCGGCCCTGGGCGTCGAGGACGGCGGCGCCGCAGCCTATGCGAGGACGGGGCGGGGGAAGCGATTCATCCGACATGGTCCTTTCCTACACCGGCCAGGGCGTCGTGATAGTCCATCGTCTCGGAGATCTTGGCGACGGCGGCGGCCACGCGGTTCGCATTGGCCACGCGGCGGTAGATGCTGGCATGTCCGGGACTGTTGGCCTTCAGGGCGAGCAGGTCGAGCTCGTCGGCCTTCAGGTACAGGCTGGCCGAGGTCGCGACGGTGTCGTGGGCCATGGAGCCACCTTTGGGTTGCTCGTCATGTCCGCGGTCGCGGACCGGCTGGGCGTCGGGAGTTTTCGCGCACGCGCCTTTCGCCGGCGGTGGCCGTCGCGCCTCACGGGGTTGTCCGGGGCGACTCGTGTCCGCCTCACTCACGCGGGGACCAGACCATAGCGGTTGGGTTTGGCTTTTGTTCCCCTGATCGGCGAGTTGGCGGCCCTCACGCCACGTCGCGATTTGTAGACTCGCGCGGGTTCGCTATATCCACGTCTCATGACCAACGACGACGTCCTCGACGAATTCCGCGCCGCCGGCGCCTTGCGCGAAGGCCACTTCGTGCTGTCCTCCGGCCTGCATAGCCCCGTCTTCCTGCAGAAGAACCTGGTGTTCATGCGGCCCGAGCGCTGCGAGCGCCTCTGCAAGGCGCTGGCCGAAAAGATCATCGCCACGGTGGGCCAGCCCGACGTGGCCGTGTCGCCGGCCGTCGGCGGGATCATCCCCGGCTACGAGACCGCCCGCCACCTGAACGTCGCCTCGATCTATGTCGAGCGCGAGGGCGGGGCCTTCAAGTTCCGCCGCGGCTTCCACCTGGAGCCCGGCCAGAAGGTGGTGATGGTCGAGGACATCGTCACCACCGGCCTGTCGTCGCGCGAGTGCATCGCCGCGATCCAGGAGGCCGGCGGCGACGTCATCGCGGCGGCCTGCATCGTCGACCGTTCGGGCGGCAAGGTCGATGTCGGCGTGCCGCTGGTCTCGCTGTGCAGCCTCGAGGTCCCGGCCTATCCGGCCGACGCCCTGCCGCCGGAACTGGCGGCCGTGCCGATCGAGGATCCGGGCAGCCGGCGGCTGAGGGGCTGACGACCATGCTGCGGCTCGGCGTCAACATCGACCACGTGGCCACGATCCGCAACGCGCGCGGGTCCAGCTATCCGGAACCGGTGCGGGCCGCCGAGCTGGCCCTGGCGGCGGGGGCCGACGGCATCACCGCCCACCTGCGCGAGGACCGTCGCCACATCAGCGACGCTGACATCGCCCTGCTCAACGCCCTGTGCCTCAAGCGCGGCAAGCCGCTGAACTTCGAGATGGCGGTCACCGACGAGATGGTCGGCATCGCCCTGGCCGCCCGGCCGCACGCCGCCTGCCTGGTGCCCGAGCGGCGCGAGGAGGTGACCACCGAGGGCGGCCTCGACGTGGTCCGCGGCGCCAATCGCATCGCCGACGCCACCAGCCGCCTGCGCGGCGCCGGGGCCCGGGTTTCGCTGTTCATCGAGGCCGACCCGGCCCAGATCCAGGCCTCGGCCGACGTCGGAGCCCAGGTCGTGGAACTGCACACCGGCGCCTATTGCGACGCCGCCCGCGACGGCCACGCCGACCGCGCCGCCGCCATCCTGGAACGCCTGAAGGCCGGCGCGGTCCTGGCCGCCGGCCTCGGCCTGGAAGTCCATGCTGGCCACGGCATCGACTACGCCACGGTCAAGCCCATCGCCGCCATCCCGCAGATCGCCGAACTCAACATCGGCCACTTTCTCATTGGCGAGGCGATTTTCGTCGGCCTGCCCCAGGCCATCCTGCGGATGCGGACCCTGATGGACGCGGCGCGCATGGAGGCGTTGGCATGATCATCGGGATCGGTTCGGACCTGTGCGACATCCGCCGGATCGAGAAATCCCTCGAACGGTTCGGCGACCGCTTCACCAACAAGGTGTTCACCGAGACCGAGCGCAAGCGGTCCGAGCGCAAGCCCGACCGCGCCAGTAGCTACGCCAAGCGCTTCGCCGCCAAGGAGGCCTGCTCCAAGGCCCTGGGCACGGGGTTGAAGCGCGGCGTGCACCTGGCCGGCATGGGCGTGGTCAACCTGCCGTCGGGCAAGCCGACCATGGCCTTGACCGGCGGCGCGGCCGAGCGGCTGGCGCAACTGACCCCGCCGGGCATGACCGCCGTGGTCCACCTGTCGCTGACCGACGACCATCCCTACGCCCAGGCCTTCGTGATCATCGAGGCGGTGGCGGCCGGAACCTAAGTCCTCCCCCCGTGGGGGAGGTGTCGGCGAAGCCGACGGAGGGGGGCGTTCGCGCCGCCCGCCGTCAAGGGGGTGAAGATCCCATAAGTCCCCCCACCGGTCGCTGCGCGACCGCCTCCCCCACGGGGGGAGGACCTTCTTCCGGCCTCCGCCTTGCAATCCATCCCCCGAGACGCCGCCAACGGCGCCGTTGTGGGACGGGGCGATGACTTTGTGGGTCGATACCGAATCGAGGACGTGTCGGACGGCGAAGGCGCGCGCTCGTCGCGCCCTGATGCCCTGGCAGGAACGGCCGTTCGCCTGGCTGCTGGCCGGCTGGGGATTCGTCGCCCTGACGTTGCTGGCCGCCTTCGCCACAATTTAGGCCCCGGTCTCACGGTCAAGCTGAACGCGGAGCCGGTTCGCCCCGAACACGCCATGAAGGCGAGTTAACGGGCGCCAAGCTTGCTCCCGTCGTAAAGCCCGTCTAGCTAGGCTCGTCGGGTCCGTCCCGAAGCCCATTCCGTCGAGAGCTCCCGCGCGCATGACCGACACCGCCGACATCGAGACCGCCGAAGACAAGAACGGGGCGGTCAAGGAGTTCATCGAGATCGTCAAGACGGTCGCCTACGCCCTGGGCATCGCCCTGGTGCTGCGGATCCTGCTGTTCCAGCCCTTCACCATCCCGTCGGCGTCGATGGAGCCCAACCTCTACCAGGGCGACTACATCATCGTTTCGAAGTTCAGCTACGGCTATTCGAAGCACTCGATCCCGTTCAGCCCGCCGCTGTTCGACGGCCGCATCCTGGGCAAGGCCCCGACCCGCGGCGACATCGTGGTCTTCAAGCTGCCGCGCGACCCCAATGTCGACTACATCAAGCGCCTGATCGGCATGCCCGGCGACAAGGTGCAGGTGCGCGGCGGCGTGGTCTACATCAACGGCCAGGCGCTGAAACGCGCCGAAATGCCCTCGGTGCTGGCCGACACGGGCTACGGCACGCGCAGCATCCAGCGCTTCGAGGAAACCAATCCCGAGGGCCGCAAGTACGCCACCCAGGACTATGGTCCCGACGGCGACGCCGACAACACCGGCGTCTATACCGTGCCGGAGAACTGCTACTTCTTCATGGGCGACAACCGCGACAACTCGCTGGACAGCCGCTTCGACCCGCAGGTCTCGCCGTTCAAGACCGGCTCGGGCGTTTGCGCCTGGGACCCGGGCAACGACCAGTACATCGGCATGCAGGAAGGCGTCGGCTTCGTGCCGGCCGAAAACCTGGTGGGCCGCGCCCAGCTGATCCTGCTGTCGTGGAACGCCGACGCCCACCTGTTCAAGCCCTGGACCTGGTTCATGGACGCCCGTCCGAGCCGCTTCTTCCGCGTTCTAAAGTAGTGGACAGGCGCGCAGTCGCCGTCGGCGACCTCGAGCGCCGGATCGGTCACACCTTCGGCGATCGCAAGCTGCTGGAGCAGGCGCTGACTCACGCCAGCGTCGGCGACGGAGCCAAGAAGACGGCCGACAACGAGGTGCTGGAGTTCATCGGCGACCGCGTGCTGGGCCTGCTGGCCGCCGAGGCCCTGGCCGAGCGCTTTCCCAAGGCCAAGGAGGGCGAGCTGGCCCCGCGCCTCAACGCCCTGGTCAGCCGCGAGACCTGCGCCCGGGTCGCCCGCGCGGCCGAGATGGGCCCGGCGCTGCGGCTGTCGGCCTCGTCCAGCAAGATCGGCGGCCGCGAGACCGACTCGATCCTGGCCGGCGCCGCCGAGGCGCTGATGGCGGCGCTTTATCGCGATGGGGGGCTGGAAACGGCCCGCCGGGTGTTCCTCGACCTGTGGTCCGGCGAGTTCGACAAGGCCGGCGAGGGCAAGCCGCGCGATCCCAAGACCGCCCTGCAGGAATGGGCCCAGGCCCAGGGCAAGCCCCTGCCGACCTATGCCGTCAAGGACCGCAAGGGCCCCGACCACGCGCCGGTGTTCACCGTGCAGGTGACCGTGGTCGGCGTCGACCCGGTCCATGCCGAGGGGCGCTCGCGCCAGGAGGCCGAGAAGGCGGCGGCCAAGGCGCTGCTGGAGCGGGAAGGGGCGGGGGTTTGATAGGTCCTCCCCCTTTGGGGGGGGCGGCCGAAGGCCGGTGGGGGGAGTTTTAGGGCGTCCAACCTTGCCGTTGGCCGTCCGCCGAACACTCCCCCCACCGTCGGCTTCGCCGACACCTCCCCCACGGGGGGAGGCTTTTGGTCCCCCCACCGATCACTTCGTGATCGCCTCCCCCACAGGGGGAGGAGTGTGCTACACGCACCCGCAATGACTGAAACCACCCCCCAAAGCACCCGCGCCGGGTTCGCCGCCATCATCGGCGCCCCGAACGCCGGCAAGTCCACCCTGGTCAACCGCATGGTCGGCGCCAAGGTCTCGATCGTCACCCAGAAGGTCCAGACGACGCGCTTCCCCGTGCGCGGCGTGGCCATGACCGGCCAGACCCAGATCATCCTGGTCGACACCCCCGGCATCTTCACCCCGCGTCGGCGGCTGGACCGGGCCATGGTCCGCTCGGCCTGGAGCGGCGCCGAGGACAGCGAAGTCGTCGTCCACCTGGTCGACGTCCAGGCCGAACTGGCCGCTCGCGAGCGCCGCGCCTCGGCCGGCGAGCACCGCTCGGTGCAGGACGTCCAGACCATCATCGAGGGCCTGAAGGCCGCCAACCGCCAGGTGATCCTGGCGCTCAACAAGATCGACGGCGTCAAGCGCGACACCCTGCTGGCCGTCACCCAGGACCTGTTCGAGACCGGCGTCTATTCCGAGGTCTTCATGATCAGCGCCAGCACCGGCGCGGGCGTCGACGACCTGATGGCCAAGCTGGCCTCGCTGATGCCGGAGGGGCCCTGGCTCTATCCGGAAGACCAGACCGCCGACCTGCCGGCCCGCCTGCTGGCCGCTGAGATCACCCGCGAGAAGATCTATCTGCGCGTCCACGAGGAACTGCCCTACGCGGCGTCCGTCGAGACGACCGCCTTCGAGGAACGTCCGGACGGCAGCGCCCGCATCGAGCAGACCATCTATGTCGAGCGCGACGGCCAGCGGGCCATCGTGCTGGGCAAGGGCGGCGAGGTGATCAAGTGGATCGGCAAGACCTCGCGCGAGGAGCTGGAGCAGATCCTCGACCGCAAGATCCACCTGTTCCTGCACGTCAAGGTCAAGGAGAACTGGGCCGAGGAACGCGGACTGTTCAACGACATGGGGTTGGACTTCGACGTTTAGGCCCAACCACAATCCGCTCATCCCGGCGAACGCCGGGACCCAGATCCCATAGCGGTGTGGATGATTGGAAGAGCGCGGCGCTCGTGGCGTCCACCTTCGAGCCATCCCATCTGGGTCCCGGCATTCGCCGGGATGAGCGGTGTGGGGGAGGCTTGACTTCACCGCCGACACCCTGTCCTTGGACCGTGAACAGACAGGGAATATCGCGCCCGTGAGCAAGCTCGACATCGCGCCCGCCGAAGCGGCTTCTCCCTCGGTCGATCTCGACGCCTATTTCGCTCGCATCGGCTATGACGGCCCGCGCGAGCCGACGCTCGCGGTGCTGCGCGCCATCCACCAGAAGCACCCCGACGCCATCCCGTTCGAGAACCTCGACGTGCTGCTAGGCCGGCCGATCGACCTGGACCCCGCCGCCATTGACGCCAAGCTGATCGGGGCCGGGCGCGGCGGCTACTGCTACGAGCAGAACGGCCTGCTGAAGCGGGTGCTGACGGCGCTCGGGTTCGACGTGCGGGGCCTGATGGCCCGGGTCTGGTGGATGAAGCCCGCCGACGCGCCCACGCGCGCCCGCTCGCACATGGTGCTGAGCGTGAAGATCCCGGGCGAGAGCGAAACCTGGTTGGCGGACGTCGGATTCGGCGGCTGTGTGCTGACCGCGCCGCTGCGGTTGTTCTCCGACGAGGTGCAGGAAACCCCCAACGGCGCGTTCCGCCTGGAGACGGTCGCGCCGGACATGGGTGGCGAGCGGCTGGTCCTGGCCGACCTCTCGGGGCATTGGGCGCCGACCTATCAGGTGGCGCTCGGGCCCCTGGCCGACGTCGATTACGAGCACGCCAACTACTACACCTACGCCCATCCCGACTCGCACTTCACCTGGAGCCTGACGGCGGGCCGCACCACGCCCACCGCGCGCTACGCGATGAAGAACAACCGCCTGACCCATCGCGACGTCACCGGCGCGCTGGTCGAGCAGCGCGACCTGTCGGTCGACGAGCTGGAGGCGACCCTGCGCGACGTCATCGGCCTGCCGGTTGAGCCCTCGTGGCGGCCCGTGCTGGAGACAGTCGTGGCCTGGGGGACGTCAGGCTGATGGAATGGGAGGACGAGGCCTTCGTGCTGTCGGCGCGCGCCCACGGCGAGACCGGGGCGATCGTCGAACTGCTGACCCAGGACCGCGGCAAGTTCGCCGCCCACGTCTCGGGCGCGGCCTCGCGGCGGATGAAGCCGTTCCTGCAGGCCGGGGCGCGGGTCATCGCCCGCTATCGCGCCCGGATGGACGGCCAACTGGGCGGGGCGACCCTGGAGCCGATGGGCGAGGGGCCCTCGTCGCTGTTCGACGAGCCGCTGGCCTTGTCCGGCCTCTCGGCCGCCGCCGCCGTCGCCGCCGGGGCCTTGCCGGAGCGGGAACCGCACCCCGGCGCCTTTCATGCGCTGGAGGCGATGATCGCCGCCCTGGCCATTCCCGAGATCTGGCCGGCGGTCTATGTGCGGTTCGAGGCCGGCCTGCTGCAGGACCTGGGTTTCGGCCTGGACCTCTCGCGGTGCGCCGCCACCGGCTCGCTGGACGACCTGGTCTATGTCAGTCCGCGCACCGGCCGGGCGGTTAGCCGGGCGGCGGGCGCGCCCTATCACGACAAGCTGCTGCCGCTGCCGCCGTTCATGCTGTCGGCCCAGGGCGGGCTGGCCCCGGGCGACGTCAAGGCGGGGCTCGACATCACCGGCCATTTCCTCGAGCAGTTCGTGTTCCACCCGCTGAACAAGCCGCTGCCGCCGGCCCGGGTGTGGCTGCTGGACCGGTTGGCCGAGGCGGGGCGGCTTTAGCTATTTCTTGGCGACGGCGGATTCGATGTCCTTTTCCGTCGCGGTCTGGATGGCAGAGAGGCCGGATATGACGTTGCAACGACCATGGTAACGCATGACGTCAGCAAGGGCGACTTCTAAGGGCCAATCAGGATAGGGTTGTTTCTTCATGCTATCAATGAGCTGGAGTCGGTAAGGCTCACGCGCCGCGCGAATACCGGTCAGGATGACTTCGGCTCCGCGGCCGGCCAGGATGTTTTCGTCCATCTTCCCCGATGCACCGCCTGCCGCTCCGGAAAGCGCGGACAGGGTGCGGGCGCTATCCGCGTCGGTGACAATGGATCCCGCTGCGCCAAGTACAACGGTAGAGAGGCTGAATGTGGTTCGCCAAGTTGCCTGGTTCCCTCTCAGATTTTCGACGTAGATGTCGCAATTCCTTTCGGACGCCGCGAGCAAAGCCCCGACGACGGCGTTTCGTTTTGGCTGCGTTGGGTCGGTGTTGAACTTGGCTAACGCGGTTTCCAGGGAGTCGGCACTACTGCCCCCCAGCAGAATTGGCAGGCTTAGCTGCATCGGGAGGTAGGGCTTGTTTTTATTCGCGGAGAGCATGGGCGACGCCGCAAATGTCCACGGCCCTCGATCAGCGCAACCGACTAGGCTGAGCACTAGCGGGATCAGGGTGAAGTATCGAATGCGCATCAAGCCCCCCAAGGACAAGAATGAAACTCAACTATAAGGAACGTAATTAATAATTAATCAACCAAAAGCGCGGGCGGCGTTTTGACTTTTGAGATCGAACCGTCACAAAGCGCGGCTATCGGGCAGGACCCCCTCCGGAGTCCCGTCCCATGTCCGTCCTGCTCGACCGCTACGCCTTCAACCGCCGCCGCCTGCTGAAGACCTTCGGCGCCGCCGCCGTCACGGCGATGTCGATCCCGCTGGCCGGCAACCAGGCCTTCGCCCAGGCGGTGTTCGTCCAGTATCCTTTCCAGCTGGGCGTCGCCTCGGGGGACCCGTGGCCGGACGGGTTCGTGATCTGGACCCGCCTGGCCCCGGAGCCGTTCGAGATCGGCTACGGCATGCCGACGGCGCCGGTCGAGGTGAGCTGGGAAGTCGCCGCCGACCGCGGGTTCAAGACCGTCGTCGCCAAGGGAACGGCCGTGGCCATGCCCGAGCTGGGCCACGCCGTTCACGTCGAGGTGGCGGGTCTCGAGCCCGGGCGCGACCATTGGTACCGCTTCACGGCCGGCAAGGAGCGCAGCCTGGTCGGTCGGGCCCGCACGGCCCCTGCCGCCGGCGCCGCCGTCGACCGCGTGCGCTTCGCCGTCGCCGGCTGCCAGCACTATGAGGCGGGTTACTACACCGCCTATCGCAAGCTGGCCCAGGACAACCCCGACTTCGTGTTCTGCTATGGCGACTACATCTATGAGGGCCGCGGCGCCCGGGTCTCGAACAGCGCCGAGGGCCCGCGCGAAAACGTCCGCCAGCATTTCGGCGGCGAGATCTACAGCCTCGACGACTACCGCCGCCGCTACGCCCAGTACAAGATGGACGCCGATCTGCAGGCCGCACACGCCGCCGCCCCGTGGTTCGTGGTCTGGGACGACCACGAGACCGACAACAACTGGGTCTCCGACCTCGACCAGGACGGCACGGACCCCAAGGTCTTCAACCTGCGCCGCCAGGCCGCCGCCCAGGCCTATTACGAGCACATGCCGCTGCGGATGAGCGCCTTCCCGGTCGGGACCTCCATCCAGATCTACCGCCGCGCCGCCTATGGCCGGCTGCTGGAGCTGAACCTGCTCGACACCCGCCAGTTCCGCACCGACCAGCCGTGCGGCGACAGGTTCGCGGCCTGCAACGAGCTGGACCGGGCCGACGCCGAGATGATGGGCCTGCGCCAGGAGAAGTGGCTGACCGAGGGGCTGACCGCGTCCAAGGCTACCTGGAACGTCCTGGCCCAGCAGGTGATGATGATGGACCTCGACCGCGATCCGGGTCCGGGCGTGCTGGCCAATCCCGATAGCTGGGCCGGCTACCGCACGCCGCGCGAGCGGCTGCTCAAGACGCTTCGCGACCGCAAGATCGCCAATCCCGTGGTGCTGACCGGCGACGAGCACCAGAACTTCGCCGGCGAACTGCAGCTGGACGGCGCCCATCCGGCCGCCCGGCCGATCGCCACCGAGTTCGTGGTCACCTCGATCTCGTCGGGCGGCGACGGCGTCGACCAGACCGCCGAGTTCGTGAAGATCCAGGCCAGCAACCCGCAGCTGAAGTTCAACAACAGCCAGCGCGGCTACGCGATCTGCGACGTCACGCCCGAGCGCTGGGTCACCGAGTTCAAGGTGCTGGACGCCATCACTCGCCGCGACGGCGCCCTGACCACGCGCAAGACACTGGCGATCGAAGCGGGGGACCCGCGTCTGGTCGAAGCTTGAGAACAAAAGGCGTTCAAGGGGAGGATTTGCCGCGCGGGATTGGCTAGGGTGCCTTCCACGCGTAACGAATCTCCCCAATGAACAAACCAGTCCTCCCCCCTGGCGGCCCCGGCGACGGCGACCGCATTCTCGACGAACCGCTGAGCGAGGCGCTGTCCAAGCGCTACCTGGCCTATGCGCTGTCGACGATCGGCTCGCGAGCCCTGCCCGACGTGCGCGACGGCCTCAAGCCGGTGCATCGTCGCGTGCTGCACGCCATGAACAACATGCGCCTCAACCCCGAAGGCGCCGCGCGCAAGTGCGCCAAGGTGGTCGGCGAGGTGATGGGTAACTTCCACCCGCACGGCGACCAGTCGATCTACGACGCCCTGGTCCGCCTGGCCCAGGACTTCGCTCAGCGCGTGCCGCTGGTCGACGGCCAGGGCAATTTCGGCAACATCGACGGCGATAACCCCGCCGCCATGCGCTACACCGAGTGCAAGATGACGGCGGCGGCCATGCTGCTGCTGGACGGCATCGATGAGGACGCGGTCGACTTCAAGCCGTCCTATGACGGCCAGGACGAGGAGCCGGTGGTCCTGCCGTCGGGCTTTCCCAACCTGCTGGCCAACGGCTCGTCGGGTATCGCCGTCGGCATGGCCACCTCGATCCCGCCGCACAACCCGGCCGAGCTGATCGACGCCTGCCTGCTGCTGCTGTCGCGCCCCGAGGCGACCACCGCCGATATCCTCGAACGCGTGCCGGGCCCGGACTTCCCGACCGGCGGCGTGATCGTCGAGTCGCGCGAGAGCCTGCTGGAAACCTACGAGACCGGCCGCGGCGGCGTGCGCACCCGCGCTAAGTGGGAGAAGGAAGACACCGGTCGCGGCACGTACCAGATCGTCGTCACCGAAATCCCGTACCAGGTGAAGAAGTCCGACCTGGTCGAGCAACTGGCCGACCTGATCGACTCCAAGAAAGCGGCCTTGCTGGGCGACGTCCGCGACGAAAGCGCCGAGGACATCCGGCTGGTGCTGGAGCCCAAGACCCGCAACGTCGAGCCCGAAGTGCTGATGGAGAGCCTGTTCAAGCTCTCGGCGCTGGAAAGCCGCTTCCCGGTCAACATCAACGTGCTGGACGCGCGCGGCACCCCCGGTGTCATGGGCATCAAGCAGGCGCTGGTCGCCTTCCTGGCCCACCGCCGCGACGTGCTGACCCGCCGGGCGCGCAACCGGCTGAGCAAGATCGAAGCCCGCCTGCACATCCTGGACGGCCTGCTGATCGCCTACCTCAATCTCGACGAGGTGATCCGCATTGTCCGCTACGAGGACGAGCCCAAGAAGAAGCTGATGGAGGCCTTCTCCCTCAGCGAACTTCAGGCCGACGCCATCCTCAACACCCGCCTGCGCCAACTGGCCAAGCTGGAAGAGATGGAGATTCGCCGCGAGCACGCCGAGCTGGTGGAAGAGCGCGACGGCATCATGGCCATGCTGGCCAGCGACAAGCTGCAGTGGGACCTGGTCGGCACGGGCCTGCGCCAGGTGCGCGCCGTGCTGCTGAAGATCAAGCACCCGCTGGACAAGCCGCGCCCCACGGGAACGTTGGGCCGCTCGGTGTTCGAGGACGCCCCGGTGGTCGACGCCGAGGCCGCCCTGGAGGCGATGATCGTGCGCGAGCCGATCACCATCATCCTGTCGGATCGCGGCTGGATCCGCGCCGCCAAGGGCAAGGTCGAGGACCCTTCGGAGCTGAAGTTCAAGGAAGGCGACAAGCTGGGCTTCCTGGTCCCGGCCGAGACCACCGACAAGCTGCTGCTGTTCACCAGCGACGGCCGGTTCTTCACGCTGCCCTGTTCCAACCTGCCGTCGGCCCGCGGCCATGGCGAGCCGGTGCGGATGATGATCGAGCTGGACGACAAGGTGAAGATCATCGACGTCTTCCCGTTCAAGGCCGGGCGCAAGCGCTTCCTGGCCTCCAAGCAGGGCTACGGCTTCCTGCTGCCGGAAGAAGAGGCCCTGGCCAACCGCAAGGCCGGCAAGCAGGTGCTGACGGTCGATGCGGCCGGCGCGGCCTTCTGCCTGGAAGCGGTCGGCGACCAGCTGGCGGTGATCGGCGACAACGGCAAGATCCTGATCTTTCCGCTGGAGGAACTGCCGGAAATGCCGCGCGGCAAGGGCGTCAAGCTGCAGGCCTACCGCGAGGGCGGCCTGCGCGACGCCATCTCGTTCAACACCGACGTCGGCGCGTTCTGGATCGACACCGCCGGCCGTCGTCGCGACTGGGTCGAGTGGCGCGAGTGGATCGGTCGTCGGGCCGGGGCCGGCAAGCTGTCGCCCAAGGGCTTCCCGACCTCCAAGCGCTTCCGGCCGAAGTGATGGGCGGGGCGGTCGAGCGCTTCTCCCTCCCCCTGGAGGGGGGAGGGGCAGGAGTGGGGGTGGCGCCGCCGGCGGAAGCCGCTGCGTTGGCGTTCTATCCTGAAGCTCTTCCACCCCCATCCCCGACCCTTCCCCCCTCCAGGGGGAAGGGAGCATGAGCTTCATCCGCAAGACCGCCGGCGCCTTGGCCGCGCTGCTCGGACTGAGCGCCGCCGGAGCGGTCTCGGCCGCGCCCCTGCCGCGCGCCAAGCCCGAGGCGATGGGCTTCTCGGCGGTCAAGCTCAGGAAGCTGGACGAGACGATGCAGACCCTGGTCGACCAGGGCCAGATCGCCGGCGGGGTGACCCTGCTGGGCCGCCACGGCCGCGTCGTGTCGCTGAAGACCTTCGGCAAGCGCAGCCTGGAAACCGGCGAGGCCATGCCCGTCGACGCCATCTTCCGCATCCGCTCGGAGACCAAGCCCGTCACCGGCGTGGCCATGCTGATCCTCTACCAGGAGGGCAAGTGGAAGCTGGACGACCCGGTCACCAAGTACGTGCCCGAGTTCGCCAACCTGCGCATCGCCTCCGGCGTCGACGCCGAGGGCCGTCCGATCCTGACCCCCGTCAGCCGCTCGCCGACCATGCGCGAGCTGATGACCCACACGGCCGGCTTCGCCTATGGCCTGGCCGACGACCCCGGCAGCATGGCCGACCAGGCCTATTACCGGGCCGGGGTGCTGCAGTCGGAGTCGCTGGAGCAACTGATCCAGAAGGTGTCCACCCTGCCGATGTACGCCCAGCCGGGCACGCTGTGGCGCTACAGCGTCGCCGCCGACATCCAGGGCTACATCGTCGAGAAGCTGTCGGGCCAGTCGTTGCCGGTGTTCATGGAGCAGCGGATCTTCGTGCCCCTGGGCATGAAGGACACCGCCTTCTGGGCGCCGCCCGAGAAGCTCTCCCGAGTCGCCGCCGTCTATGACGCCGATCCGGCCACCGGCAAGCTGATTCCGGCCGGCGAGGGCCCGTGGCGCGACATCACCCAGCCGCCGCCCGCCCCGTCGGGCGGCGGGGGGCTGCTGTCCACCGCCGGCGACTTCGCCCGCTTCGCCCAGATGATCCTCAACGGCGGCCAGCTGGACGGCGTGCGGGTGCTCGAGCCCGAGAGCGTGGCCCTGATGCGGCTGAACCACCTGCCGGCCAGCTTCCAGATCACCACCAACGGCACGGCCAACGTGCTGCGGCCGGACAAGAAGCCGTTCCCGTTCGGGGCCGGCATGGGCTATGGCCTCGACATCGCGGTGGCGGTCGATCCGCGCGCCTCGGGCGCGCCGGTGGGGGCGGGCACCATCAGCTGGGGCGGCAGCGCCGGCACCTGGTTCTGGGTCGACCCGACCAACGACCTGTTCTTCATCGGCATGATCCAGCGCCTGGGCGGGGTCGGCTCGGGCCTCGACGCCACGACGCGCACGGTGGTCTACCAAGCTTTGGAAAGGCCGCCGGTCAAGGAAGCGCGCCTGAACTCTTCAACACAGTAGAACATTACAATCCGTTCATTTGTGAATTAGGCGTCATGAAGCAGACGTAACGGGCGTTCCTCAAGTCTTGCCGGCATAGATTTCCCAACAACGACGCGGACGGCGTCGGGATTACAGGGAATGTCGCCATGGGAACGTTCATCGCCAAGGTCTCCACCGCCGCGATCCTGGCCCTGGCGGCGCTTCCCGCGCTCGGCCTGGCCCAGGCGGCCCACGCCGCGCCGACCGCGCCGGTGGTGCGTATCCCGATCGGCGACCTCGACCTGAGCCGGGCTGACGACGCCCGCATCTTCAAGGCCCGTATCGACGCCGCCGGCGAGGCGATGTGCGAGACCCGCACGCGCCAGGAAAAGCTGGGCGCCTGGTCGGCCCATGCCTGCCGCCTGGATTTCCAGGACGATCTTCGCGCGCTGCTGACGCGTCCGCAGATGCGGGCTCTGCGGTCGGTCGGGGGCTAGGGCATTTTCGAGCGAAGTGGACACCGGTTCGCGTGAAGAAAATGCGCAAAAACAAAAACCTAGAGCGCCCGGCCTGATGCAATCAGGTCGGGAAACGCTCTAGGGCGAAATCCTCCCCCCGGGGAGGGGCGTGGAGCGCCGCAAGGCCGGTTCCCCTCATCGCCCGCGAGACCTGCCCCGGTCCTCGCGGGGCTCCCGCCGATAACATCCCCGAACTTCCTGAACCCTCTCCCCTCCGGGAGAGGGCGCAAGAAGGGGCCAACTTCGCGTGCTGTTTGCGCCTAACCGGCTGAATTCCCTCAACCCGCACCCCGCCTGTCCTCCCCCTCAAAACCCGCCGTATGCTCATCTCACCTCGTCGCGGGGAAAGGGCGCATGGCCAGCGACCGATGCGGCGGCGGGGGGCGATCGAGCGGGAAGCTCTGTCGGCGGTCCTTCGGGACCAACCTTGCGTCTCTGGTGCTGGTCGAGCGTGGAACACAGATACGACGTGATGCGAGGGTCGGCGGAACAACAGGCGGGCGTTTAGCGCTCGCGGTCCGGGACCGGGNACCTTGCGTCTCTGGTGCTGGTCGAGCGTGGAACACAGATACGACGTGATGCGAGGGTCGGCGGAACAACAGGCGGGCGTTTAGCGCTCGCGGTCCGGGACCGGGGGCGTTGCCCTGGCCCGCCCGTCGGAGGCTTCAAGGCGGCGAGGCCCTAACAAAGGCTCAGCGCCGCAGGCTTCCGGAAAACGATGGCGCGGAGCGACTGGGCTTCGTCGAAACGGTATTGTTTTTCAAACTCCGGACGGTGTCCGGCGCTCCGCGACCCTTTCCGATAGCTCAGCGGGTTTCCGCGTGAGGTCGCGAGGCCGTGCCTTCCAGGTCCTCCCCCCGTGGGGGAGGCGATCGCGCAGCGATCGGAGGGGGGAGGGATCGGCCAATGGCCACGACCCGGATCAAAGACCCCAAACCTCCCCCCACCGGCCTTCGGCCGCCTCCCCCACAGGGGGAGGGCCTTGGTTCTGGAGGCGGCTAGGGCAGGGCGCTTTCGTTTCCGCGCCCCAGCTTCTATATCCAACCGCTCCCCGCGACTCCCGAAAGACCGACCGCCCCATGGCCCGCATCCTGATCACCTCCGCCCTGCCGTACATCAACGGCATCAAGCACCTGGGCAATCTGGCGGGTTCGATGCTGCCGGCCGACGTCTATGCGCGGTTCCAGCGGGCGCGGGGCAACGACACTCTCTATATCTGCGCCACCGACGAGCACGGCACTCCGGCCGAACTGGCCGCCGCCGCCGCCGGCCAGGACGTGGCCACCTACTGCGCCGAGCAGCATGTCCTGCAGCACGACGTCGGCCGGGCGTTCGGCCTGTCGTGGGACCATTTCGGCCGCTCGTCCTCGCCGCAGAACCACCGCCTGACCCAGCATTTCTGCGAGGTGCTGGAAGCGCGGGGCCTGATCGAGGAGCGCGTCGACCAGATGGTCTATTCCATCGACGACGCCCGCTTCCTGCCCGACCGCTACATCGAAGGCACCTGTCCGCACTGCGGCTTCGAGAAGGCGCGCGGCGACCAGTGCGACAACTGTGGCAACCTGCTGGACCCCACCGACCTGAAGGACGCCTATTCGGTGATTTCCGGGTCGCGGAACCTGGAGGTGCGCGACACCCGCCACCTCTATCTCCTTCAGACCAGGATGGCCGACCGCATCCGGGCCTGGGTCGACGGCCACGCCGACTGGCCGCTGCTGGCCAAGTCGATCGCCTACAAGCACCTGGACGAGGGCCTGATCGATCGCGGCATCACCCGCGACCTGGCTTGGGGCATCCCGGTGACCAAGGGCGAATTTCCGCGTCCGGGCTTCGAGGACAAGGTGTTCTACGTCTGGTTCGACGCGCCGATCGAATATATCGCCGCCACCCAGGAGTGGGCCGAGGCCGGTCCGGGCCGCGACTGGAAGTCGTGGTGGCGCACCGATGAGGGCGCCGATAACGTCCGCTACGTGCAGTTCATGGGCAAGGACAACGTCGCCTTCCACACCGTCAGCTTCCCGGCCACGACCCTCGGCTCGGAAGAGCCGTGGAAGAGCGTCGACATGCTCAAGGCCTTCAACTGGCTCAACTGGTACGGCGGCAAGTTCTCGACCAGCAACAGGCGCGGCGTGTTCATGGACGCGGCGCTGGAGATCCTGCCGCCCGACTTCTGGCGCTGGTACCTGACCTCCAACGCGCCCGAGAGCAGCGATACGGCCTTCACCTGGGAGCAGTTCGCCAGCGCCATCAACCGCGACCTGGCCGACGTGCTGGGCAATTTCGTCAACCGCATCCTGAAGTTCACGGAAGGCAAGTTCGACGGCGTGATCCCCGACGGCGGCGCGCCCGGCCCGCTGGAGGAGAAGCTCTACGCCGACGTCGCCGCGCGCCTGGCCGACCTGACCGAGCAGATGGATGGCATCGAGGTGCGCAAGAGCGCCCAGGCCCTGCGGGCGCTGTGGGTGGTCGGCAACGAGTACCTGCAGGAAGCCGCCCCGTGGACGGCGATCAAGACCGACCGCGACCGCGCCGCCGTGATCGTCCGTACCGCTCTGAACCTCGCGGCGCTGTACGCCCGCATCTCGGCGCCGTTCATCCCGTTCGCGGCCGAGAAGATCGCCGAGGCGTTCGCGCTGTCGTGGCCGCCCGAGTGGCCGACGACCGACGCGGCGGCCGAACTGTCGATCCTGCCCGTTGGCCTGCCGGTGCGGGCGCCGGAGGTGCTGTTCAGGAAGATCGAGGACGACCAGATCGCCGAATGGACGGCCCAGTTCGGCGGGGCGGAGTAGGGGTGAGGGCCGGGCGCCGCCCCCTGAACCCTCTCCCTCTGGGAGAAGGTGTTTGAAGGCGTCCTCCGCTTCCCGCCTCGGCTTGTTCTACGTCGTCTCCTACCTCGGCACCGGCGTCAGCCTGCCGTTCATCGCCACCTATTTCCACGCCCGCGGCCTGACCGGCGCGCAGATCGGCCTGATCCTGGCCCTGCCGATGCTGATCCGGCCGTTCACCGGACCGGCCCTGGCGGTCTGGGCCGACGGCTTCACCCTGCGGCGCACGCCGATGGCCTGGCTCGCCCTGGGGGCGGGGGCTGGCTACATCGCCATGCTGGCCGCGCCGGGCTTTCCGACCCTGCTGCTGTGCTGGCTGGTCGGCATGACCTGCCTGACCACCCTGACGCCGCTGGTCGACGTGATCGCCCTGCGGCGCTCGCGGATCGAGGGCTTCAACTACGGCCTGCCGCGCGGGGCCGGCTCGGCGGCCTTCATCGTCGGCAACCTGGCCATGGGGGCGATCCTGACGGTCGCCGCGCCCAGCATCATCCCGATCTGGATCACCGTGGCCGTCCTCGGCTGCGCCCTGCTCGCCGCCACCGTCGTGCCGCCGGACCGGGTCCACGAGGCCGAGGTCGCGCCCGACAAGGCCACGCGCTGGAAGGGGCTGGGCGTGCTGCTGCGCGACAGGACCTTCCTGTTGGCCGTGATCACCGTCGGCCTGATCCAGGGGACCCACGCCTTCTACTACGGCTTCTCGACCCTGCTCTGGCGGCGTGAGGGGATTTCCGAGCCGATGATCGGCGTACTGTGGGGCGTCGGCGTCGCCGTCGAGGTCGGCTTCATGTGGTTCGCCGAGCCGTGGCGGCGCAAGGTCGGGCCTGAGCGCCTGCTGGTGCTGGGCGGGGCGGCGGCGGCGATCCGCTGGACGGCCCTGGCCTTCGCCCCGCCGCTGTGGCTGCTGTTCCCGCTGCAGGCCCTGCACGCCCTGACCTTCGCGGCCAGCTTCATGGCCTCGCTGCGGCTGATCGAGCGCCTGGCCCCGCCGCAAAGCGCTTCGGCCGCCCAGGCCATCAACTCGGCCCTATCGGCCGGTTTCATGCTGGGCGTCGCCACCCTGGCCTCGGGCCCGCTGTTCGACGCGTTCGGCGTGAAGGGCTACCTGGTGATGGCCGTCATGGGCGGTCTGGGGTTGATCGGGGCCTTGAGGCTGACGCGGCTCGCGCCGCCCCGGATGGGGGCGTGACCCAGCCGTGAACCTCTACCCCACCCGTCGCCCCGGCGAAGGCCGGGGCCCAGGTGAAACCCACGAGAGGCTCCGGCTGAATCTGGGTCTCGACCTTCGTCGGGAAAACGGAAGAAGAAGGGAGCGGCTAGATCTCGTAATCCAGCTCGCCTTCCAGCCAGGCGACGATCCGCTCGGCGGCTTCGACCGGGCCGATGGTGGTCGTGTCGATCCGCAGCTCCGGATGCTCGGGCGCCTCGTAGGGGCTGTCGATGCCGGTGAAGTTCTTCAGGTCGCCGGCCCGCGCCTTCTTGTAGAGGCCCTTGACGTCGCGTTGCTCGGCCACGGCCAGCGGCGTGTCGACGAACACCTCGACGAACTCGCCGTCCTTGAGGATCTCCCGCGCCAGCCGGCGTTCGGCCCGGAACGGCGAGATGAAGGCGGTCAGCACGATCAGCCCGGCGTCGACCATCAGCTTGGACACCTCGGCGACCCGGCGGATGTTCTCGACCCGGTCCTCCTCGGTGAAGCCGAGGTTCTTGTTGAGGCCGTGGCGAACATTGTCGCCGTCCAGCAGATAGGTGTGGCGGCCCAGGGCGTGCAGGCGCTTTTCGACCAGGTTGGCGATCGTCGACTTGCCGGCGCCCGACAGGCCGGTCAGCCAGACCACCCGGCCGCGCTGACCCTTGAGGGCGGCGCGCGAGGCCTTGCTGACGTCGGTATGCTGCCAGTGGATGTTATCGGCCCGGCGCAGGGCGAAGTTCAGCAGGCCGGCCCCAACGGTGCGGTTGCTGATCCGGTCGATCAGGATGAAGCCGCCCAGGTCGCGGTTGACCGTATAGGGCTCGAAGGGGATAGCCTGGTCGAGCGACAGGTTGACCTCGCCGATCTCGTTGAGCTCCAGCCGCTTGGCGGCCAGGTGCTCGAGCGTGTTGACGTTCACCCGGTGCTTGATCTCGGTGACGCTGGCCCCGACCGTCCGTGTGCCGATCTTCAACAGGTAGGAGCGGCCCGGGGGCAGGGGCTCGTCGTCCATCCAGACCACGGTGGCTTCGAACTGACCGGCGACGGCGACGGGGTTGTCGGCCGCGACCAGGATGTCGCCGCGGCTGACATCGATCTCGTCGGCCAGGGTGATCGTCACCGACTGGCCGGCGAAGGCCTCGGGCAGGTCGTCGGGCAGGGTGACGATGCGGGCCACGGTGCTTTCGCGGCCCGAAGGCAGCGACTTGACCTTGTCGCCCGGCTTGACCGTGCCGGCGGCGATCTGGCCGGAGAAGCCGCGGAAGTCGAGGTTGGGCCGGTTGACCCACTGCACGGGCATGCGGAATGGCTGGCTCCGCAGGTCGTCCTCGACTTCGACGCCCTCCAGCCAGTCCATCAGGATCGGACCGTCGAACCAGGGCGAGTCCTCGCCGCGGCTGGCCATGTTGGCCCCGGTCAGGCCCGAGATCGGGATCGGGGTGAAGACCTCCAGCCCGATCTGGTCGGCGAAGGCGCGATAGTCGGCGACGATCTCGTCGAACACCGCCCGGTCCCAGCCGACCAGGTCCATCTTGTTGACCGCCAGCACCACGTGGCGGATGCCCAGCAGCTTGACGAGATACGAGTGGCGGCGGGTCTGGGTCAGCACGCCCTTGCGGGCGTCGATCAGGATCACGGCGGCGTCGGCGGTCGAGGCGCCGGTGACCATGTTGCGGGTGTACTGCTCGTGGCCGGGGGTGTCGGCGACGATGAACTTGCGCTTGTCGGTCGCGAAGAACCGGTAGGCGACGTCGATGGTGATGCCCTGCTCACGCTCGGCGGCCAGGCCGTCGACCAGCAGGGCGAAGTCGATCGCCCCGCCTTGCGTGCCGATCCGTTTGGAGTCCGCTTCGAGAGATGCAAGCTGGTCCTCGAAGATCATCTTGCTGTCGTAGAGCAGCCGGCCGATCAGGGTCGACTTGCCGTCATCCACCGAGCCGCAGGTGATGAAGCGCAGCAGCGACTTGTGCTGGTGGGCCAGCAGATAGGCGTCGATGTCGTCGGCGATCAGATCGGAGGGCTTGTAGATCGCATTCAAAGTGGGGGGAGGCATCAGAAATAGCCCTCCTGCTTCTTCTTCTCCATCGAGGCGGACTGGTCATGGTCGATGACCCGGCCCTGGCGCTCGCTGGTGGTGGTCAGCAGCATCTCCTGGATCACCTCGGGCAAGGTCGAGGCCGTGCTCTCGACCGCGCCGGTCAGCGGATAGCAGCCCAGGGTGCGGAACCGCACGCTCTTCATCTGCGGGACCTCGCCGGGCCGCAGGCGGAAACGGTCGTCGTCGACCATGATCAGCGCGCCGTCGCGCTCGACCACCGGCCGCTCGGCCGCGAAGTACAGCGGCACGATCGGGATGTTCTCCAGGTGGATGTATTGCCAGACGTCCAGCTCGGTCCAGTTGGAGATCGGGAACACCCGCAGGCTTTCGCCGGGGTGCTTGCGGGTGTTGTAGAGCTTCCACAGCTCGGGTCGCTGGTCCTTGGGGTCCCACCGCTGCTCGGACGAGCGGAAGCTGAACACCCGCTCCTTGGCGCGGCTCTTCTCCTCGTCGCGGCGGGCGCCGCCGAAGGCCGCGTCGAAACCGTACTTGGCCAGGGCCTGCTTGAGGCCCTCGGTCTTCCACAGGTCGGTGTGCAGGGCGCTGCCGTGGTCGAACGGGTTGATGCCGCGCGCCTCGGCTTCGGGATTCTTGTGGACCAGCAGGTCGAAGCCCAGCCGCTCGGCGATGGTGTCGCGCAACTCGTACATGGCCCGGAACTTCCAGGTCGTGTCGACGTGCAGCAGCGGGAAGGGCGGCTTCGAAGGATAGAACGCCTTGGCGGCCAGGTGCAGCATCACCGCGCTGTCCTTGCCGATCGAATACAGCATGACCGGCCGCTCGCACTCGGCGGCGACCTCCCGCAGGATGTGGATGCTCTCGGCTTCCAGCCGCTGCAGGTGCGTCAGCCTCGCCGGGGTCAAGAGGGCCGGAGTCGGCGCGGTCATCGACTGATCCGTGAAGGCGTCGTGCGACAGAGAAGCGACTTGGGTAGGGGGCAAAACGCGCATCCGCAAATGGAAAGCTCCGCCCCCGCGCATAAACGCGAGGCCGATCGATGATCCTGTGGCCTGGACCTAGGTCTCGGGGACGGGACGAGCAAGGCGGTGAAAACTGCAGGCGCTGTGAGCTTCGATGGCAGACAGGCCGGCGCGCGTCGTTTTTCATGACCAAAAGTTCATTCGGGCCTGGCCGCGAACTATCGCATAACGTCGCTATCGGAATATGGGTCCGCCGATGTCCGCCTTGGCTGAATTCTTCGCCGCGATCATGCTCTGGCTTTCGGCCATGGCGCTGTGCCAGTTCGGCGTGGTGGTGGACCGGCAGGTCAAGGCTCCCCCGAAAGCCGAGCGAACCATCGCGCGCACGCCCCGCCAGCAGGCCATCGAAAGCTCGACGGCCTGTCCCCATCGGCAGACCGCGGCCGTCAGCGCCTGAACCCCTTGCGGGGCAACCTTCGCCCGTGACGGGAAAACCGCCGGAACCCGCTATGCGCGCGGGCTTTTCGTCGCTAGGTTTATTCGTTGCGCGAGGGTGGGGCGTCCGCGCGGCGGAAGTTCATCCGGCCCCATGCCGTTCGCCCTGGGACTATGGCTGCGTATGAAGCCTAAGAAGCGCCAACCGCTTGATTTCTCCGGCATTCCTCTGGAACCGCCGGTCGAGGATTTCGGCCGCCAGGCCGAGCCCGAGGCGGATGCGCCGGTCAGCGAACCCGACCTGGATCTCGACATCGCGGCCGTGCCGGAAGCTCCGACCCCGCCGAATCTCGATCGCGGCCCGCTGGGTCTCGATCCCGAACCCGCGCCGATCCCGACGCCGGAGACGCCCCGCGCCAGCGCCCGGCGCGGCTTCTTCTCGTCCACGCCCAAGCCGCAGCCCAAGCCGCCGGAACCCGCGCCCGAGCCCGAGCCCGAGGCTGTCGCCGCCCCGGAACCTGAAGCTCTGGAGCCCGAAGACAGGACGCCGGAGTTTCAGCCCCCGGAATTCAAGGCCCCGGAACCTCAGCCCGAACCCGCGCCGTTCACGCCGTACGCTTCGCGCGTCAAGCGCAACGCCCGGGTCGAACCCGAGCCGCATGCGCCGCTACCATCCTTTCTGACGGCGTCGGTCGCGCAGCCGCCCGCCCCGGTGGCCGAGCCCGAACCGCCAACCCTGTCGCGGCGTTCGGAAGCGGCGGTCTCCCCGCCGCGCGAAACGCCGCCGGCCTCCCAGGTCGCTCCGCAGCCCACGCCCTTGTCGACCTATGGGGACAAGAAGCCGATGCCGGCCCCGCTGTTCTGGAGCCTGGCCGTCGCGGCCGCCGCGCTCTGGACCCTGGCGCCGCTGGCCTTCGCCCTCGGCTACGGGGCCGGTGTGCCGGCCCTGAAGGTCGACCAGTTCGCCCTGTTGGTGTTCGCGGCCCTGGCGATCGGGCCGGCCATCTTCACCCTGCTGGGCGCCTACATGCTGCGTCAGGCCATGGGCGTCTCGGCCGAACTGAAGCGCAACCGCGTCATGACCGACCGGCTGCTGACCCCCGCCGCTCTGGCCGCGGTCGGCGTCACCAACGCGGTCGAAGGCATCCGCGCCGAGATCGACGCTGCCACGGCCGCCGCCGATGAGGCGCGGGTCCGCGTCCAGGCGCTGCGCGAAGCCCTGGCCGAAGAGACCCTGGCCCTCACCCAGGCGACCGGCGAGTCGGCCCGCATGGCCAAGCAACTGGCCGAGGGCCTGGGCCACGAGCGTCAGGCGATGCATGCCCTGTCGACGTCGCTGGACGCCCAGTCCACCGCCGTGGTCGACGCCATCGGCAGCCAGGCCCGCATGGTCGCCGAGGCGTCCGACCTGGCCGAGACCCAGCTGCGCGAGGCCGAGGCCGCCCTGGCCGCCCGCGCCGCCGACCTGGCCGCCGCCGCCGGCGAGGCGTCCGACGCCGCGCGGGTCGGGGCCGAGGACCTGTCGCGCCAGATCGCCCGCCTGGAAACCGCCGGCCAGGGGGTCGGCGACCAGATGTCCGCCGTCGAACGCAACCTGGCCCAGCAGCGCGCCGCCCTGGTGGCCGCCAGCCAGTCGCTGCGCACCGACCAGGAGGACTTCGCCTCGGAGGCCGAGACCCGCACCGCCCAACTCACCGAGTTCATCGGCCACACCCGGGCCGGCGCCACCGAGATGGGCGACATGGCGGCCATGGGCGCCGAGGTCCTGCGCGGCCTGATCGGCGCGGCGGCCGAACAACTGCGCGAAGTCGCCGAGACCGCCCGCGCCGAGCGCGAGGCCCTGGCGGCGGAAACCTCCAGCGCCATCGCCGCCCTGGCCAGCGCGGCCGGCGGTCAACGCGGCGATCTGGAGAGCGCGCTCAACCAGGCGCTCGACGCCATGGCCGCGGCCGCCCGCAAGGCCAGCGAAGGGGTCGAGCAACGGGTCGAAACGGCGCGTGGCCGGGTCGACCAGCTCAACGAGATCGCCTTCGCCGCCGGCCAGAAGGCCGACACGGTGTTCGAGTCCCGCATGGACGAGGCCCGCGACCTGATCGAGCAGTCGGCTCAGGTGGTCGAGCAGGCCGGAGCCCGCACGGCCCTGAAGCTTGCCGAAAGCGTCGAGACCGCGCGCACCACCATCGCCGAGATGGAGTCGATGCTGGCTGATGTCGGCCGTCGCACCGCCGACCTGCCGGCCGAGGCCCTGGCGCGGGCCAACGAGGTTCGGGCCCAGATCGACCACGGCATCGAGTCCCTGCGGCTGGCCGCGCGTCAGACGGCCGAGGAGACCGCGGCGATCGACCAGGCCTTCCAGGAACGCGTGCGGCGCAACTACGACATGCTCAGCGAGGCGGTCAGCCGGATGGGCGCGGCCGCCCCCACGCCCCAAGCGCCGGCGCGAGCTCCGCCGCCGCTCCGCCAGGCGCAGGCCGCTCCACCGCCGTCCGTCCCGCCACCCGTGGCTCCGCCGCCCGTCGCGCCGCCGGCTAACGAGCCCGGCGCCGAGGACATCGGCCTGCGTCCGCGCCTGCGCCTGACGCCCACCGCCACCGACGACGAGTTCCGCTCGGTGTTCGACGCCGCCGGTGGCCGCAACGCCGCCCCGCAAGCGCCGGCTCCGTCGAGCGAACGGGCCGAGCCGCCCGGTGGCTGGTCATGGCGCAACCTGCTGTCGGGGCTGGAAAGCGCCGCGCCGGGCGACGCCGCCCTGGGCGAGAAGATGGCCGCCGAGATCCTGGCCATGGGCATCGACCCGGCGGCCCTGCTGCCGCGCGGCCGCATCGACGAGATCGCCGCCACCATCCAGACCCATGACGGGGCCGGGGCGCGCGAAGTGGTCAAGAAGCTGGCGCCGGCCGCCATCCGCCGGCTGGTCCGCCGTCTGTTCTCCGACGCGCCGTTGCGGGCCGACGCCGAGCGCTTCCTGCGCCGCTATGCGGGCATGATGGACGAGGCCTCGGAGCAGGATCGCGAAGGCTTCCTGGTGGCGGCCCTGCTGTCGTCGGACGCCGGCCGCGCCTATCTGCTGCTGGACGCCGCGTTCGGCGACCTGGCCTAGGGACGTGGGCCTGACGTGAAACGTCTCTTCGACGTGGCGGCCTCGGGCGCGGCCCTGCTGGTGCTGGCCGCGCCGCTGCTGATCCTGGCGGCGATCGTGCGCTTGAGTTCACCGGGGCCGGCCCTCTACTGGTCGCAGCGGGTGGGGCGCGACAACCGGCTGTTCTCGATGCCCAAGTTCCGGACCATGCGGATCGACACGCCCGAGGTCGCCACCCATTTGCTGGATGACCCCGACTGCTGGTTGACGCCGCCGGGGGCTTTGCTGCGCAAGACCAGTCTCGACGAGCTGCCGCAACTGTGGAGCGTACTGGTCGGGGACATGAGCCTGGTCGGGCCGAGGCCGGCCCTGTTCAACCAGCATGACCTGGTGGCCCTGCGCACCGAGGCCGGCGTCGAGGTTCTTCGTCCCGGCGTAACCGGCTGGGCGCAGATCAACGGCCGGGACGAGATCGCCATTCCCCAGAAGGTGGCCCTGGACGCCGAATACCTCCAGCGGCAGGGGTTCCTGTTCGACCTGAGAATCCTGCTGGCCACCGTGGCGCCGGTGGTGACGGGCAAGGGCGTGACGCGGTAGATTCCTCGACCAAATCCCGTTGTCATCCCGGCTGTAGCGAAGCGAAAGGCCGGGACCCAGGGCGACCGCGGTGCGCCGGCCCCTGGGTCCCGGACAGCCTCTGCGAGGCTTCCGGGATGACAACCAGAGGGAATTAACCGAGTTCGGCGTAAGCCGTCTCCAGCGCCGCCACGAACACCGGGTTGCCTGCCAACGCCCGGCTGAACACCGGCTCCAGCTTCAGGAACTGGCCGACGTCGGCGTGGGCGTCGCCGGTACAGGCGGCCGCCGTTTCGACCAGGCGACCGGCCAGCGGATCGACGATCGCCACGCCCTCGGCGGCGCGGCGGCGCACGAAGTGCATCCAGGCGGCCAGGGGCAGGGCGAGGCGGTCGACCGGGCGGCCGGCGGCCAAGGCGTCGGCGACCGTGCCGAGGATGCGGAACGGCAGCTTCTGCGAACCGTCCCAGGCGATCTGGGCCAGCAGGTGGCGGATTTCGGGATTGCGGAACCGGCCGAGGATCGCCTGGGCGTAGGCGGCCAGGTCCAGGCCGCGCGGGGCGGTCAGGGTCGGGATGATGTCCTGGACCATCAGGTCCTCGGCGATCCTGGCCAGGTCCGGGTCGCTGATCGCCTCGAACACCGTCTCAAAGCCCTTCAGCAAGCCGACATAGGCGATGGTCGAGTGCACGCCGTTCAGCAGCCGCAGCTTGGCGCGTTCGAAGCCGCGCACGTCGTCGGTCAGGGTGACGCCGACGCTGGCCAGGTCGGGCGCGCCCCCCTTCGCCGAAGCATCGCCCAGCACGTCCTCGACCACCCATTGGGTGAAGGCCTCGCGCTGGATCGGCCAGGCGTCGGTCAGGCCGGTGGCGGCTTCGACCCGGGCCCGCAGGGCGTCGTCGGTGGCGGGGGTGATGCTGTCGACCATGGTGCGCGGGAAGCGGGCTTCGGTCTCGATCCACGCGGCCAGGACCGGGTCCACGGCCTGGGCGAAGGCCACGGTCGCCGCCTTCAGCCGCCAGCCATTGTCGGCGAGGTTGTCGCAAGCCACCACGGCGTAGGGGGCCAGGCCAGCCTGATGGCGGCGGCGCAGGCCCTCGACGATGTAGCCGATGGCGCTGACCGGCTCGCGCGGGCTGGCCAGGTCATGGACGATGTCGGGGTGGGCGGTGTCGAGCTTGCCGTCGCCGGTCAGGCAATAGCCCTTCTCGGTGACGGTCAGGGTGACCATGCGCGTATGCGGCGCGGCCAGGCGGGCGAACACGGCCGGCGGGTCCTCGGGCGCGACCAGCACCTCGAGGATCGATCCCACGACGCGGAAAGTGGTCTCGGCGTCGAGCTGGGCCAGGGTGTAGAGGCCGTCCTGCGGTCGCAGGGCATCGCGGACGCCGGGGCTCTTCAGCGACACGGCGCTGATCCCCCAGCGCGGGTCCTTGGCCAGCAATTGGTCGAAATAGAAGGCCTGGTGGGCGCGGTGGAAGGCGCCGGGGCCGAAGTGCACGACACCGACCGTGACCTTGTCGCGGTCATAGGCGGGCAGGGCGACGCCGGGAATGGCGGCGGGAAAGCTGACGGCGTTCAGGCGCAGCGGGCGGGAGAGCGTTTGGGTCGTCAAAGCGTTACACCTGTCTTCCAGATGGCGATTTCGCGTTCGCCGTTGAGTTCGGCCTTGGTCGGCTGGCCCGAGGCCGTGGCCACCACCAGATCCATCAGGGAGTCGGCCGCCGCGTCCATGGTCTGGCCTGACAGCACGACACCGGCGTCGAAGTCGATCCAGCCAGGCTTGCGGACGGCCAGGGCGCTGTTGGACGCGATCTTCAGGGTGGGGGCGGGGAAGCCCAGCGGCGTGCCGCGCCCAGTGGTGAACAGGATCACGGTCGCCCCCGCCGCCGTCAGGGCGGTGGACGAGACCGCGTCGTTGCCGGGCGCCTCCAGCAGGGTCAGGCCGTGCGGCCCCACCTGCTCGCCGTAGCGCAACACCGAGGCCAGGGGCGAGCGTCCGCCCTTCTGCACCGCGCCCAGGGACTTTTCCTCGAGGGTGGTGATGCCGCCGGCGATGTTGCCGGGCGAGGGGTTTTCGTAGATCGGCTGGTGGTTGTCGATGAAGTAGCGCTTGAAGTCGTCGATCACCCGCACCGCGCCGTCGAACACATCCTGGCTGGCGGCGCGCGACAACAGCACCTGCTCGGCCCCGAACACCTCGGGGATCTCGGTGAGCACCGGCGTGCCGCCGGCGTCGGAGACCTTGTCGGCGATGCGCCCGACCAGCGGGTTGGCGGTGACGCCGGAGAACCCGTCCGACCCGCCGCACTTGAGGCCGACCACCAGGTCCGACAGCGGTGAGGGCGCGCGGCGGTCGCGTTCGGCGATCTCGACCAGGGCCTCGATGGCCGCCAGGCCGTCCTCGAACTCGTCCTCGACCATCTGGGTGGTGAAGGACCGCAGGCGCTGAGGATCCAGGCCCGGCGCCGAGTCCAGCAGGGCCTTCAGCTGGTTGTTCTCGCAGCCCAGGCCGAGAATCAGCACGCCGCCGGCGTTGGGATGGGCGGCCAGGCCGGCGATCAGCTTGCGGGTATGGGTCAGGTCGTCGCCCAACTGCGAGCAGCCGAACGGGTGGGGGAAGGCGAACACTCCGTCGACGCGGCCGGCGAATCGGGCGTTGGCTTTCTCGGCGATCCGCCGTGCGGTGTTGGCCACGCAGCCGACGGTGCACAGCACCCAAATCTCGTTGCGGGTGCCGACCCGGCCGTTCCCGCGGCGATAGCCCAGGAAGGTCCCGGCGGGCGGGGTGTCATGGGCGGCCGGAACGGACGCGGCATAGACGAAATCCTCGACGCCCGACAGTCGCGTCTCGACATTGTGGACGTGCACATGGTCGCCGACCGCGATGTCGGCCGTGGCCCGGCCGATCGGCCAGCCGTATTTCAGCACGTCGCCGCCGGAGGCCACGGCCGCCACGGCGATCTTGTGGCCCTTGGGGATGTCGGCGCGGGCGGTGATCGCGACGCCGTGCAGGTCGAGAGTCTCGCCGGCCGCCAGGTCGCGCAACGCCGTCGCCACGTGGTCGCGCGGATCGACGCCGTGGATCGATTCGGAGGGGGTGGAGGTCGGTTCAGTCATCAAAGTCTTGGTCATCGCGACGTTTCGTGTTGCCATCCTCGTCAGTGCGCCGAGGAAACCGGTGTCACCATAGAGCAATTACGCCTGTCAGGGCATCTGTAGCGAGGCCGCCCTCGGTAGAGTATGACAAAACAGAACAACGATCGCCGCATGGAAACGCCTTGACCTTGTCCAAGCCCCCCCTGACGGCCGCCGACAACGCGGAATTCGACACCGACCGCGAAGGCGGGGGCCTCGAAGGCGGGCGCAAGCGCGCCACGATCAACGACATCGCCCGTCTGGCCGGGGTGTCCAAGAAGACCGTCTCGCGAGTCATCAACCAGTCGCCGTTCGTACGCGACGAGACGCGCGAGCGGATCGAGGCGGTGATCGCCGAGTGGGGCTACGCTCCCGACCCCCAGGCTCGGGGGCTGGCGTTCCGCCGCTCGTTCCTGATCGGCATGATCTACGACAACCCCAACCCGCAATATGTCGTCAACATGCAGCTGGGCCTGCTGGACGGCATCCGGGGTTCGGGGTTCGAGCTGGTGGTCCACCCTTGCGACCGCTCCAGCCCGACCTTCCTGCTGGACGTGCGCACCTTCGTGGAGCGCCAGAAGCTGTTCGGCGTCGTGCTGCCGCCGTCGGTTTCGGAAGACGAGCGGGTGGCCAAGCTGCTGCGCGAGATCGGCTGCGAATATATCCGCATCGCCTCGGTCGAACTGGACGCGCCCGAGCACATGATTGTCGGCCATGACCGGCTGGGCAGCGAGGCCATGGGGCAGCACCTGGTCGAGTTGGGCCACAAGAAGATCGGCTTCATCACCGGCCTGCCCAGCTTCCGATCGTCGCACGAGCGGCGAGGGGGCTTCGAGGACGCCCTGACCAAGGGCGGCCTGAAACTGGATCCCGACTACGTCGTGCAGGGCGCCTACACTTTCGAGTCGGGCCTGGCTTGCGGCGAGGCGCTGCTGGCCAAGACCCCGCGGCCGACCGCGATCTTCGCCGGCAACGACGAAATGGCCGCCGGCGTGCTGCAGGCGGCGCGTCGCGCGGGCCTGCAGGTGCCGGCCGACCTGACCGTGGTCGGGTTCGACGACTTCCAGATCGCCCAAGCCGTCTGGCCGCCGCTGACGACCATCCATATCCCGACCCGGGAAGTGGGGCGGATCGCCGCCGAGAAGCTGATCGGCGCCGCGGCGCGCGAGAAGCGCGACCCCAACAGCACGATCCCCTATCTTGTCGTTCGCGAGTCGTCCGGTCCCCCGCCCTCGGTATAGGGTGGGGCGAGCCCCTGCGGCTTGCATCATGTCATGACACCGGTTACCAAGCGCGTCGAAGCGGCCCGCGAAGGCCGTCGGCGGATTAGGGAGTAGAGAGCAGCCATGGCTCGGCCTCTGGTATTTCACGAAGACCGCCTGTTTCCCGCCGACGAGCGGACGCGGGGCATCGCCCGGGCGCTGTACGGGCAGGTCAAGGACCTGCCGATCATCAGCCCGCACGGCCATACCGACCCGTCGTGGTTCGCGACCAACGATCCGTTCGAGGACGCCACCGACCTGCTGCTGGCGCCCGACCACTACCTGTTCCGCATGCTCTACAGTCAGGGGGTCTCGCTCGAGAGCCTCAAGGTGCGCTCCAAGGCCGGCGTCCCGGGCACCGATCCGCGCGCCGCCTGGCGGCTGCTGGCGCAGAACTTCCACCTGTTCCGCGGCACGCCGTCGTGGATCTGGCTGAACCACGTGTTCAGCAAGGTATTCGGCTTCGACGTCTTCCTGGGCGCCGACACCGCCGACCTCTATTTCGACAGGATCAACGAGGCCCTGGCCACCGAGGCCTTCCGCCCGCGCGCCCTGTTCGACCGCTTCAACATCGAGACCCTGGCCACCACCGAGGGCCCGCAGGACAGCCTCAAGCACCACCACGCCATCCGTGAGAGCGGTTGGGGCGGTCATGTGATCACCGCCTATCGCCCCGACGCCGTCATCGATTTCGAGGACGAGCGCTTCGGCCGCGCGTTCGACCGCTTCGCCGAGGTCTCGGGCCAGGACGTCACCAGCTGGCGGGGCTATCTGGAGGGCCACCGCGTCCGCCGGGCCGCCTTCATCGACGCCGGCGCCACGTCCAGCGACCACGGCCACCCGACCGCCGCCACCGCCGACCTCAGCGACATCGAGGCCGAGGCCCTGTTCCAGAGCCTGCTGAAGGGCGAGGTCACCCCGGCCAAGGCCGAACTGTTCCGCGCCCAGATGCTGACCGAGATGGCCAAGATGAGCCTGGACGACGGGCTGGTCATGCAGATCCACCCCGGCTCGCACCGCAACCACAATGTCAGCCTGCTGGCCAGCCATGGCCGCGACAAGGGCGCCGACATCCCGATGCGCACCGAATATGTCGATGCGCTGAAACCTTTGCTCTCCAAGTTTGGCGCCGACCCGCGCCTGTCGATCATCCTCTTCACCCTGGACGAGACGGTCTACAGCCGCGAACTGGCCCCGCTGGCCGGCCATTATCCGGTGCTTAAGCTGGGCCCATCCTGGTGGTTCCACGACAGCCCCGAGGGCATGATGCGGTTCCGCGAGCAGGTCACCGAGACGGCGGGTTTCTACAACACCGTCGGCTTCAACGACGACACCCGCGCCTTCCTGTCGATCCCGGCCCGCCACGACGTGGCCCGCCGCGTCGACAGCGCCTTCCTGGCCCGGATGGTCGCCGAACATCGCATGGACGATGTCGAGGCCGCCGAACTGATCGTCGACCTGACCTACAACCTGCCCAAGCGGGCCTACAAACTCGATCAACCGCGACCGGCGCCCACGCCGGCCGCCGCCAAGCACGCCGCCGACTAGATTTTCCGGAGCTTCCTGATGTTCGCCAAGACCTACCACGCCACCCACCCCGACATGATGTACGCGGTCAGCAACGACGACCTGCGTGATCGCTACCTGATGCAGGGCCTGTTCGCGGCCGACGAGATCGTGCTGCAGTACAACCATGCCGAACGCTTCGTGATCGGCGGCGCGGCCCCGGTCTCCAAGGGCGTCAAGCTGCCCGACCAGACCGAGCCCGCCTCGGCGGCCGGCCACCCGTTCCTGGAGCGTCGTGAGCTGGGCGCCATCAATGTCGGTGGCGGCAAGGGCAAGGTCACGGTCGACGGCGTCGTCTACGACATCGAGCCGCGTGACGGCATCTACGTGACCATGGGCGCCAAGGACGTGGTGTTCGAGAGCGTCGACGCCGCCAACCCGGCCCGCTTCTATCTCACCAGCCTGCCGGCCCACGCCGCCTTCGAGACCAAGAAGCTGGAATTCGCCAACGCCGTTCCGCTGGAGCGCGGCGCGCTGGAGACCTCCAACGAGCGCACCATCTACCAATACATCGTGCCGACCACCTGCAAGTCGGCCCAGTTGCTGCTGGGCATGACGGTGCTGAAGCCGGGCAGCGTCTGGAACACCATGCCGCCCCACCTGCACGACCGCCGGTCGGAAGCCTATTTCTACTTCGGTCTCGGCGAAAACGACCGGGTGTTCCACTACATGGGCGAGCCGGACGAGATGCGTCACATCGTGATCGCCGACCAGGAAGCGGTGATGAGCCCGCCGTGGTCGATCCACATGGGCTCGGGCACCTCGAACTACACGTTCATCTGGGCGATGGGCGGCGAGAACCTCGACTATACCGACATGAACGTGCTGGACATCTGCCAGCTGAAGTAGGAGCGAAGGCTCCCGCGCTTTTCCCGTGTCATCCCGGGCGAAGCGCAGCGAAGACCCGGGACCCAGGAGCCGCGCGCGCCGCCCCTGGGTCCCGGACAGCGGCTTCGCCGCTTCCGGGATGACAACAATTTGGATCAGGAAAACAGCACCATGGCCCATTCGTTCAGCCTCGAAGGCAAGGTCGCCCTCGTCACCGGCGCCAACACCGGTCTTGGCCAGGCCGTGGCCGTGGCCCTCGCCGAAGCCGGCGCCAATGTCGCCGCCGCCGGCCGCAGCGCGCCGACCCAGACCCAAGCCCTGGTCGAGGCGACCGGCCGCGAGTTCCTGTCGATCCAGGCTGACTTCGGCTCGATCGAGCCCGTGCAGCGCGTTGTCGACGAGACGGTCGCCGCGTTCGGCAAGGTCGACATCCTGGTCAACAACGCCGGCATCATCCGCCGCGCCGACAGCATCGAGTTCTCTGAGGCCGACTGGGATGCGGTGATGGACACCAACCTGAAGTCGGTGTTCTTCCTGACCCAGGCCTTCGCCAAGCAGGTGCTCAAGCAGGGCGGGCAGGGCAGCATCGGCAAGGTCATCAACATCGCCAGCCTGCTGTCCTTCCAGGGCGGCATCCGCGTGCCCAGCTACACAGCCAGCAAGAGCGGCCTGGCGGGCCTGACCAAGATCCTGGCCAACGAGTGGGCGTCCAAGGGCATCAACGTCAACGCCATCGCCCCGGGCTATTTCGACACCAACAACACCGAGGCCCTGCGCAACGACGCCGACCGCAACGCCTCGATCCTGGCCCGCATCCCGGCCGGCCGCTGGGGCCAGCCAGGCGACCTGGGCGGGGCCGCGGTGTTCCTGGCCTCGTCGGCCGCCGACTACGTCCAGGGCATCACCTTGCCCGTCGATGGCGGCTGGTTGGCCCGCTAGGGAATATTTCTGCGCCAAACGGCGTTTGGTACCGCAACCATGCCGCTCGCCGCCTTTTCGCGATGCACAAAGCGCGGTAAGGGCGCCGCTACGGCAGCGAGGGCTAACGCCCTCCCGCCGTTTCGTACGTTTCTTACCTGATGAGCCGTCGCGTCTCGCGGCGGCCGCGGAGCTTCGCGCATGCGCAACCCCCTGTCGCTCGGCCTCTCGTCGCCAGAGGGGGATCGCCCCACCAGCCGCCACGTGCGGCAGAACGCCAACCTGCTCAGCGACCTGCTGAACGAGGCCATCGCCTATCTCGACGGCGATGCCGCCGCCGAGCTGGTGGCCACGGCTCGCAAGGCCGCCTCGCAGGAAAGCTCCGACGGCGAAGCCGCGCGGCTGGACCATCTGTTCGCCGACCTGTCGAGCGACCAGGCGATCTTCCTGGCCCGGGCCCTGGCCAGCCATTCGATGCTGGCCAATATCGGCGAGGATGTCGCTGGCCGCCGCCGTCACGCCGAGGCCGACGCCCAGCCGGGCGACGAGCGTCCGCGCACCCTGGTCGACGCCGTCGAGCGGCTGATCAAGGCCGGCAAGACCAAGGCCGAGCTGACCCGGGTCCTGGCCTCGATGAACGTGGTGCCGGTGCTGACCGCCCACCCGACCGAGGTGCGCCGCCGCAGCATGGTCGACCGCGAGACCGAGATCTCGCGGCTGATGGCCCTGCGCCGCCACCACCTGCCGGCCGACCTCGACGCCGACATCCGCGAGCGGCTGTTCCGCGAGATCGCCCTGATGTGGCGCACCCGGCTGTATCGTCCCGAGCGGATCACCGTGAAGGACGAGATCCGCAACGCCCTGTCGATCGTCCGCACCTCGATCCTGCCGGCGATCATCGACCTGTACGGCGACTGGTCGCGGCAGGTCGGTGAGCATGGCCAGATGGCCCCGTTGCTGAAGATGGGCTCGTGGCTGGGCGGTGACCGCGACGGCCATCCCGGCGTCAACGGCGACACCCTGAAGCTGGCCCTGGCCTCCCAGGCCCGGGTGATCCTCGACTGGTACGCCGGCGAGGTGCGCAAGCTGTGGTCCAACCTGGCGGTTTCCACCGCCTATACGCCGGTGTCGGAAGAGGTGCTGGCCCTGGCCGCCCAGGCCAGCGACCCGTCGGTGCACCGCCTGGACGAGCCCTATCGCCTGGCGCTGGAACTGATCTTCGATCGCCTGAACGCGGTCTCCAAGAAGCTGACCGGCTCGCGGGTGATCTTCGCCACCGAGGACGCCAAGGTCGACCCCTACGGCCATCCCGAGGCCTTCGTCTCCGACCTCAAGGTCATCATCGACTCTCTGGGGCGCCACGGCGGCGAACGCCTGGTCGGTAGTTCGCTGCGCACCCTGGTTGAGGTGGCCCAGGCCTGCGGCTTCCACCTGATGAGCCTGGATCTGCGCCAGAACGCCGACGTCCACGAACGCACTCTGGACGAACTGTACCGGCGGGCCGGGGCCGGTGTGAAATACCTGGAGCTCGACGAGGAGGCCCGTTCCAAGCTGCTGATCAGCGAGCTGTCGCACCAGCGGCCGCTGGTCTCGCCATTCACCGCCTATGGCGAGGAGACCACCCGCGAGCTGGCGACCATGGAGGCCGCCGCCCAGATGGTCCGCGACTACGGTCACGGGTGCCTGGGCGCCTATGTGATCTCCAAGTCGGCGACCCTGTCGGACATCCTCGAGCCGCTGGTCCTGCTCAAGCAGGTCGGCCTGGTCTGGGGCGGTGCCGCGCCGCGCGCCTCGGTGAAGATCAGCCCGCTGTTCGAGACCATCGGCGACCTGGAGAACGGCCCCCGCGTGCTGCGCCAGTGGCTGGAGCTGCCGATCTCGCGCACCATCCTGGGCGACCGGCCGGTGCAGGAGATCATGCTCGGCTATTCCGACAGCAACAAGGACGGCGGCTACGTGGCCTCGCGGCGCGGCGTGGCGCGCGGCGCCTCGGCCCTGGCGTTCGAGGCCGAGCGCATGGGCGTGGGCCTGCAACTGTTCCACGGCCGGGGCGGCTCGGTCGGACGGGGCGGGGGGCCGGCCGCCGAGGCGGTGATGGCCCAGCCCTCGGGCACCGTCCAGGGCCGCATCCGCATGACCGAGCAGGGCGAGATGATCGCCCGCCGGTTTGGCGACCAGCCCACCGCCCGCCGCAACCTCGACGGCCTGGCCGCCGCGGTGCTGATGGCCAGCGAGCGTGAGCCTCACCGTCCCGACCCCAAGGTCGAGGCGGCGATGACCGACTTGGCGCAGGCCTCGTTCCATGGCTTCCGGGCCCTGGTGTACGACGACCCGGCCTTCGAGGATTTCTTCTGGTCGGCCACGCCGATCGGCGAGATCGTCGGCCTCAACATCGGCAGCCGGCCCGCCTCGCGCACCGCCAGCCGCAAGATCGAGGACCTGCGGGCCATCCCGTGGGTGTTCAGCTGGTCGCAGGCCCGCTTCATGCTGCCCGGCTGGTACGGCTTCGCCTCGGGCGTCGAACGGGCCGGGCTGTCGACGGGGCAGCTGCAGGACCTGGCGGGTGGCTTCGACTTCTTCGGAGCCCTGTTGTCGAACATGGAGCTGGCCCTGGCCCAGAGCCACATGGGCATCGCCGCCCGGTACATGGCCCTGTCGCCCGACAAGGCGAATGCCGAACGGATCTTCGCTGCCATCCACCGGGAGCACGACAACGCCAGCCAGATCGCCTTGGCAATCCGGGGCGGCAGCGCCTTGCTCGACAACCAGCCGGAGCTGGCGGAGTCCGTCGCCCTGGCCGGGCTGTCGGTCGATCCGCTGAACCACCTGCAGCTGGAACTGCTGACCCGCCGCCGGGCCGGCGACCAGGACGAGAACGTGCGCCTGGCCATCCAGCTGACCGTGGCCGGCATCGCGGCGGGCCTGCGCAACACCGGGTGAGGGCGGGGGCTGGATCGGGGACACACACTCACTCCACGGCGTCGCCAGACTTGGCCGCGTGCTTGCCGTGAGTGTGTGTCCCCACTCGTGTCCCCGGCTCCCGCGCGTCGTTTTCGTCAATCTTGTCAAAACACGAACACCGTTTTTAACCCGCTTGCACAAGGCGAGGCTTCGGAGTAAATTCCTCGATGACACCGGTGACAAAGTGGTCAGACCACTTTTTCTCCCGGTCTCATGACGTTTCGGACTGGTCTGCCCGGTCCCAAGCGTTCGCGGCTCTTTCTGAGTTCGCTCCTGCGCAAACTCGGGCGTCGGGCTTTGGCCCGACGCCCTTTATTTGAGGCGGCCTCAGCGCCAGGACCCGAGGCAATCGGGACGGCGCCCCGGGCGGGATGGAAACGAAGGACGATCACGAGAGAGTCATGGAATTGGCGTCGGGAATTGACGCTGGGGGAGCCTCCGGTGTGGCGTCCGCCCGCGACGCGGTCTAAACGGTCGCCCAGCGCCGATCGCGGCGAAATCTTCCACGCCGAGGCCCGCCAGCAGGGCCAGACGCAAGATCGATCCTTTGAGGAGCAGTACCGATGGTGAAAGACCGCATGGCCGTTCTGACGGCGCTGATGGACCAGGGCGTCATCCCGGTGTTCTATCACCCCGACGTCGAGGTCTGTAAGAAGGTGATCCAGGCCTGCGCCGACGGCGGCGCGCCCTGCATCGAGTTCACCAACCGCGGCGACTTCGCCAGCCACGTCTTCTACGAAGTGACCCGTCACTTCGCCTCGGCCGACCCGCGCGTGATCATGGGCGTCGGCTCGATCGTCGATGCGCCGACCGCCGGCATCTACATCGCCAACGGCGCCAAGTTCGTGGTCGGCCCGATCCTCAACGCCGACGTCGCCAAGGTCTGCAACCGCCGCAAGATCCCGTATTCGCCCGGCTGCGGCTCGGCCTCGGAAATCTCCTACGCCGAAGAACTGGGCTGCGAGATCGTCAAGGTGTTCCCCGGCTCGTCGGTCGGCGGCCCGGACTTCATCAAGGCGGTGCTGGGCCCGATGCCCTGGACCCGCATCATGCCGACCGGCGGCGTCGATCCGGACGAAGCCTCGGTCACCAAGTGGTTCGGCGCGGGCATCGTCGCCGCCGGCATGGGCTCCAAGCTGATCACCCAGGAGCTGCTCGATGCGGGCGACTACGCCGGCATTACCAAGAAGGTCCGCGAGACGGTGGACCTGATCAAGAAGGTTCGTGGAAAGGCCTGATCCCGCATGACCGATAACGTCCTCAAGATCCGCCCCGCTTCGGAAACGAAGTGGGACTGCGCCAGCTTCGGCGAAGTGATGCTGCGCTTCGACCCGGGCTTCGGCCGAGTGCGCAACAGCCGCCAGTTCCAGGTCTGGGAAGGCGGCGGCGAGTACAACGTGGCCCGCGCCTTCAACAAGTGCTGGGGCAAGCGCTCGACCGTGGTCACCGCCCTGCCGGAGAACGACCTCGGCTGGCTGGTCCAGGACCTGATCAACCAGGGCGGCGTGGACATGTCCCACGTCATCTGGCGCGACTTCGACGGCCTGGGCCGCAACACCCGGGTCGGCCTGAACTTCACCGAGAAGGGTTTCGGCGTGCGTCCCGCCCTGGGCTGTAGCGACCGGGGCCACTCGGCCGCCTCGCAGATCCGTCCCGGCGAAGTGAACTGGGAAAAGCTGTTCGGCGAGGAAGGCGTCCGCTGGTTCCACACCGGCGGCATCTTCGCGGCCCTGTCCAGCAACACCGCCGAAGCCGTGATCGAAGCGGTGGAAGTGGCCCGCAAGTACGGCACCGTGGTCTCCTACGACCTCAACTACCGGGCCTCGCTGTGGAAGAGCCAGGGCGGCAAGGCCGGCGCCCAGGTCGTCAACCGCAACATCGCCCAGTATGTCGACGTGATGATCGGCAACGAAGAAGACTTCACCGCCTGCCTGGGCTTTGAAGTCGAAGGCCTGGACGAGCACATCTCGTCGATCGATCCGGCCAACTTCAAGAAGATGATCCAGACGGCCGTCGCCCAGTTCCCCAACTTCAAGGTCGCGGCGACGACCCTGCGCAACGCCAAGACCGCCTCGATCAACGACTGGTCCGCCATCCTCTATGCCGGCGGCGAATTCTATCAGTCGATGATGCGCGAGAACCTGGAGATCTACGACCGGGTCGGCGGCGGCGACGGCTTCGCCTCCGGGCTGGCCTACGGCTTCATGGAAGGCAAGGGTCCCCAGGCCGCCGTCGAGTACGGCGCGGCTCACGGCGCCCTGGCCATGACCACCCCCGGCGACACCTCGATGGTGCGCAAGGAAGAGGTCGAGGCCGTGATGAAGGGCAAGGGCGCGCGGGTCATCCGCTAGTCCTCGACTTCGTCGCTCCAAGCAGAGCCCCTGGCCGCGAGGTCGGGGGCTTTTTGCTGGGCGTGGCCGTGCTCGTGGGGATAGAGGAGGTCCAGGCGTCGCCGGATTTCCCGCAGCACATATTCGCGCCTGCGTGGGGAAGGGCGCTTTTCCCAGGGTTCGGGCGGCTCTTGCGGCGGGCGGCGGTCGCGGGATTTGGGCATGAAGAACTCCTTTCTGATTAACGCCTCCCCCTGTGGGGGAGGTGGTCGCGCAGCGACCGGTGGGGGGAGTTTGGGGATCGTCGATCGTAGATCTGGCCATCTGCCGATCACTCCCCCCACCGTCGGCTTCGCCGACACCTCCCCCACAGGGGGAGGACTTATGAACACGACTTCGCCGCCTCACGCGGAAAGCCGCTGAAGGTGTGGGGAGGGACGCGGAGCGCCGGGCTGGGCCCGGAGTTTGATTTGGAAATACCGTTTCGACACAGACCGACGCTCCGCGCGGTGCGTTTTCCAGGAGCGTCCGGCGGGTGGCCCTCTTAAGGCCTTACCGGGTCTATGCCCCCGGCGGGCGGGCCGGGCCAACGACGTATCCCCCGCACGCCTGTCGCCCTCGCCAGCCCCGTCATGCTCCGCCGTTCCTGTCGTCCATGGGCGGCTCCCCATAGGTGGCATGCGGGTCGCGGCTCTTTCGAACCGCCGCCGACGAGCGCTACCCGCTCGACCGCACCCAAGGCCACGAAGGTCGCTGGCCACGCGCCCTCCCCATGCCTTGAGGTGGGTTGATTATGCGGGGGCGTGAGAGGGGGAGGATAAGTTGATTTTTGGCGTTGAATTCGTTGGGGAATGATGGCGGGGGCGATGGGGATAGACCAATTCCTCCCCCTGTGGGGGAGGTGTCGGCGCAGCCGACGGAGGGGGGAGGTCCACGGCCTCGACCGCCCGCAGGACCGACCTGCCCAAGCTCCCCCCACCGGCCTTCGGCCGCCTCCCCCACAGGGGGAGGACCGGTTTGGGCGTGCGCCGAGAAATTAATTTTCGCCCGCTCCGCTCGACCCATTGACGCCGGCCCGCACAGGTCCACTCTGCGTACAGATCAACTCCAGCGCGCGGCCACCCCCACCCCATGAATCCCCTGGCCGCCGCGCGGAAAGCGCGCCGTCGAGCGACGTCGCCTGACACCCTCCCGACGCCCGTTCGCGGCGGTGGACGGTGAGCGAACCGACGATCTTCTTTTCCGAGGTCAACGAACGGCAGGGCATGTTCCACCGCCGGGCCTTCCTGATGGGCGGCCTGGCCGGGGCGGGGCTGCTGGCCCTGGGCGGACGCCTGGCCCAGTTGCAGCTGGTCGAGGCGCGGCGCTACCAGAAGCTTTCGGCCGGCAACCAGTTCAACTACCGCCTGGTGTCGCCGCCGCGCGGCCAGATCCTCGACCGCAACGGCGTGTCGCTGGCCTCCAACCGTCCCAATTTCCGGCTGCTGGTCACCAAGGACAAGGGCTTCGACGCCGAGGCGACGCTGGATGAGCTGGCCCAGCTGGTGCCGATCGATCCGGCCCGCCGGACCCGCATCCTCAAGGACCTGGCCCACGCGCCGAAGAAGGCGCCGGTCGCGGTGATGGAGGACATGACCTGGGAGGAGTTTTCCCGCGTCAACATCCGCGCTCCCGAGCTGCCCAACGTGACGGCCGACATGGGCGAGGTGCGGGTCTATCCGTTCGGCGGGGCCTTCGCCCACGTGATCGGCTATGTCGCCAAGGTCTCGGACCGCGACCTGGAGAGCGCCAGGGCCGACCCCGGCCAGGACCAGGACCTGCTGCACCACCCGGGCTTCCGGATCGGCAAGCTGGGGGTGGAGAAGGCCTTCGACGCCGCCCTGCGCGGCCATGCCGGGGCGACCAAGGCCGAGGTGGACGCCCAGGGCCGCACCGTGCGCCTCGACCCCGAGGGCGACATCGCGCCGGGGCCGGGCGCCGACATCCGCCTGACCCTCGACGCCGACATTCAGAACCGCGCCCTGGAAGTGATGGGCGACGAGAGCGGGGCCATCGTGGTGATGGATTGCCGGACCGGCGACCTGCTGGCCATGGCCTCGGCCCCCAGCTTCGACGCCAACCGTTTCGTGAAGGGCCTGTCGGGGCCCGAGTACAAGGCCTTGGCCGAGTACGAGCGCAAGCCGCTGCTCGACAAGGTGATGACCGGCACCTATCCGCCCGGCTCGACCTTCAAGCCGACCGTGGCCATGGCGGCCCTGACCGCCGGGGTCGATCCGACCGAGCGGGTGCTGTGCACCGGCGGCTGGGCGTTCGGCGGCCGGGTCTGGCACTGCCACAAGAAGGGCGGCCACGGCGTGCAGGACATGCACGCCGCCATCAAGAACAGCTGCGACGTCTATTTCTACCAGATGGCCCTGCGCATCGGCCCCGACCCGATCGCGACCACCGCCAAGGCCTTCGGCTATGGCGGGACGTTCGACATCGGCATCCCCGGCCAGAAGAAGGGCCTGGTCGGCTCGCGCGAGTGGAAGCGCCAGACCTTCAAGCGCGACCCGACCTGGCATCCGGGCGACAGCGTGCCCTACGGGATCGGCCAGGGCTATATCAACGTCAACGCCCTGCAACTGGCGGTGATGACCGCGCGGCTGGCCAATGGCCGCAAGGCGCTCAATCCCCGGCTGGTCAAGTCGGTGGGCGGGGTCGAGCAGCCGCATGGCGACGCGGCGCCGGACCTGCCGTTCAGCCAGGCGCATCTCGACATCGTTCGCAACGGCATGGCGGCGGTGGCCAACGACCCGACGGGCGGGGCTTTCAAGCAGAGCCAGCTGGGCCTGGGCGACGTCAAGATGGCCGGCAAGACCGGCACCGCCCAGGTGCGCCAGTACGCGGCCGGGGCCTCGCGCGGCAACCAGGGCGTGGCCTGGAAGCTCAAGGACCACAACCTGTTCATCGCCTTCGCCCCCTACGACAACCCGCGCTACGCCCTGTCGGTGATCATCGAGCACGGCGGCCAGTTCGGCTCCAGCGCCGCGGCCCCGCGGGCGCGGGAGGTGATGCGGGTGGCGCTGCTGAAGGACCCCGAGATCCGGGCGCGGATCGAACGGCCAATGCCGATGCCCGAGGCTCCGGAGACGGAGGAGGGGGATGTGGGAGCGAGTGACGCGCCGGTGGCGGCGGACGAAGGCTGAGCTTCCCCATTATCCGCTCATCCCGGCGAAAGCCGGGACCCAAGCCGAGTCCGGAATTTCGCGCTAAGCCCTGTCTGGGCAAGCCGCTTGGGTCCCGGCTTTCGCCGGGATGAGCGGAGTATTTTGAGCGGTGGGCTACGCCCCCAGCACCCGCCCCAGCACGTCCACCACCAGTCCGTGGTCCTCGACCTGGGGCAGGCCCGAGACCGTGATCGCCCCGATGCAGCCCAGCCCCGCCAGGATCAGCGGAAAGCCGCCGCCATGGGCCGCGTGGTCCCGTAGCTGCAGGCCGTAGCGCTGCTCCAGGGTCTCGCCGGACACCTTCAGCTTCAGCCCTACCGCCAAGGTGCTGGTTCCCAGCGTCAGCACCGTGTTGCGCTTGCGGCGGACCCAGTCGGCGTTGTCGGGGCCCGCGCCGGGCAGGGCGGCGTGGAACAGTGGGCGCTCGCGCAGGCTGATGTCGATGGCCACCGGCGCGGCGCGGGCGACGGCGGCGTCGCGCAGGGCGGTTCCCAGGGTCCAGGCGGTCTCCAGGGTGAAGCGCTCGAACACCAGGGTGTTTTCCTGGATGGCGATGGCGGCCAGCAACTCGGCGTCGGTCCCATTCTTCATAGTCACAGGCGCAGCTCCCGGCCCTCGGCGGCGCTGCGGGCGGCCAGGTCGATCAGTTCCATCACCGCCAGGGCCTCTTCCGGCGGGGCGGGGTTGTCGCCATGGCCCAGCAGGGCGTCGCGGATGCCGGCGTAGTAGGCCAGGTAGTCGCCCGGCGCGCCCGCGACCACGCGGCTGGCCGTGCCTTCGCCGTCCGGCACGGTCAGGGTCCCGGGACGCGGATCGACGCCCCAGCCTTGCGAGCCCGGAATGACCCCGGCCTTCAGGGCGTTCTCCTGCGGGTCCAGGCCCTGCTTGAGGAAGCTAGCCTTGGTCCCGTGCACGGCCATGCGCAGGTCGCTGGCCACGGTCATCTGGCTGGCGTGCAGCAGCACCCGCAGGCGCGGATAGCGCAGCAGCAGGTGGAAATAGTCGGGGGCCTTGCCGCCGTCCTTCTGGATGGCGAGGTCGGCGAAGACCGAGGTGGGCGGACCGAACAGCTTCAGGGCCTGGTCGATCAGGTGCGGACCGAGGTCGAGCAGCGCCCCGGCTCCGGGAGCCTCGCGCCAGCGGTCGCGGACCACCGGGCGGAAGCGGTCGAAATGGCTCTCGTACTGGACGATCTCGCCCAGCGACCCGTCGGCGATCAGGCCCTTGAGGGTCAGGAAGTCGCTGTCCCAGCGGCGGTTGTGAAAGATGCTCAGCAGCTTGCCGGCCCGGGCGGCGTGGTCCGCGACGGCGCGGGCCTCTTCCAGGGTGACGGCGAACGGCTTGTCGATCACCACGGCTTTGCCGGCGTCCAGGGCGGCGTGGGCCTGGGGGGCGTGCAGTGGATCGGGGGTGGCGATCACCACCAGGTCGACGGCCGGGTCGGCCAGGGCGGTCGCCAGGTCGGGAACGACCTTGGCGACCGGGTGGTCGGCCAGCACCTTGACCGGGTCGCTGGAGACCACGGTGTGCAGGACCAGACCCGGGGTGGCGACGATCAGCGGCGCGTGGAAGGTCTTGCCGACGAAGCCGTAGCCGACCAGGGCGACGTGGATGGGGAGGGGGGAGGACATGGGATTCTTATAACCCTCTCCCAGCGGGAGAGGGAGGGGCCCGCGCTCGAAGAGCGTGGGAGGGTGAGGGATCACGCTGTCACCGTTTTGACGTAGCGCTCTGCCGGCACGCCGTCAGGTTCACCACCCCCTCACCCTCCCACCGCTTCGCGGCGGGCCCCTCCCTCTCCCMGYGGGAGAGGGTCTCCGCGACGACACCAAAGAAAAAGCCCCCGGCCTTCCGACCGGGGGCTCATCATCTTGAAACCGAAGCGAAGACCTAGATCTTCACCGGTTCCATCTTCGGCGTGAGGATGTGCACCACCAGCAGCGCGATCAGATAGGCGCTGCCGGCGACCAGGAAGATCGGGGTGTAGGTGCCGATCTGGTCGAGCACCTGGCCGATGTACTTGGAGAACACCATGCCGCCGAAGGCGCCGAGCATGCCGCCGATGCCGACGACGGAGCCGACGGCGCCGCGCGGGAAGACGTCGGACGGCAGGGTGTAGAGGTTGGCCGAGAAGCCCTGGTGGGCGGCGGTGGCCACCCCGATGATCAGCACCGCGACCCACAGGCTGTCGACATTGGCGGCGAACACCACCGGCGTGGCCAGCAGGGCGCAGATCAGCATGGTGGTCTTGCGGGCCCGGTTGATCGTCCAGCCCATCTTCATGAACTTGGACGACAGCCAGCCGCCGCCGACGCTGCCCACGTCGCTGAGCAGGTAGATGGCGATCAGCGGCGGGCCGAAGCTCTTGAGGTCCAGGCCGTAGCGCTTGCCCAGGAAGTCGGGCAGCCAGAACAGGAACATCCACCAGATCGGGTCGATCAGGAACTTGCCCAGGGCGAAAGCCCAGGTTTCCTTCTTGCCCAGCAGCTTGAGCCAGCCGATCTTCTCGACCGGGTCGGCCGGGTCCTGCTCGATATGGGCCAGTTCGGCCGCGCCCAGGCGCTTTTGCTCACGCGGCCGGCGATAGACGATCAGCCACAGCGGCAGCCAGACCAGGCCGGCCACGCCGGTGACGATGAAGGCCATCTGCCAGCCGAAGGCCAGCACGATGCCCGGCACCACCAGCGGGGTGACGATGGCGCCGATATTGGTGCCGGCGTTGAAGATGCCGGTGGCCAGGGCCCGTTCGTTCTTGGGGAACCACTCGGCCACCGCCTTGATGCCGCCCGGGAAGCCGCCGGCCTCGCCGATCCCCAGCCCCATGCGGGCGATGGCGAAGCCGCCGAAGCCGCGGGCCAGGGCGTGGCTGATATGGGCCACCTGCCAGATCAGGAAGGCGATGCCGAAGCCCCAGCGGGCCCCGATCTTGTCCATGATCTTGCCCCAGGCCAGATAGGCCACCGCGTAGGCCAGCTGGAAATAGAACACCAGGTCGGCGTAGTGCTTCTCGTCCCAGCCGAACTCGGTGGACAGGTCGTGCTTCAGCAACCCGATGGTCTGGCGATCGACGTAGTTGATCACCATCGCCAGGAACAGCAGGCCGACAATCACCCACCTGTACCGCCCGATCCTTTCAGAGGGGGCGGGCATCGTTGGAGCGTCCATGGACACGGCTTCCTTACCCTTGTGGTCTTGTTGTTCTTCCGGCGCCCCCGCCGGTTTTTCGTTCTTAAGCCGGAACGGCGACGCAGGCCACGCTTCCAAGCTGTCCGAAGTCTACGCGGGCGCTGTCGCCGGCCGCAATGTCATGAATGCCGGTGCTGGCGCCGGTGGTGACCAGCATGCCCTTCTTCAGCGGCCGGCCGCGCGAGGCGACGTGGCCCAGCAGGAAGGCCAGGGCCGCCAGGGGCGAGCCGGGGATCGAGAACGCGCCGCCCTTGCCGACCGATACGCCGTTGATGAAGGTCTCGGCGGGCATGTCTTCCCAGGCGATGACGCGCCAGTTCTCGATGACCGTACCGAGGATCTGGCCGTCGTTGTTGCCGAAGTCGGAGGCGACGATGGGGGGGCCGAGCTGGTTGATGGTGGCCAGCGGGCTGCCGGCGATCTCGACGCCGACGATCATCTCGCCGACATAGTCGGCGGCTTCCTCGGCGGTCCATTCGGTCTTGCCTTCGGGCGCGTCCTTGCCCAGGCGGACGATGAACTCGGCCTCGACGGCCGTGAAGCCGCCGGCGATGGCGCGGAACGGGGTGGGGGCGTCGCCCGCTTCCCAGACGTTCTTGCTGAAGATGCAGCCGGCCAGGCGCTCGGCGCCCAGGCGCTCGCGATGCTGCGGGGGCACCAGGCCCACCTTCCAGCCGACCAGTTCGTCCGGCCACGAATCGATGGCCAGGTCCTGCACGGCGTAGCCTTCGGCCATGGTCTGGGGCAGGACGCCGCCCGGATAGCCGGGAACCGACACGCCCTTCAGGCGCGCCTCGACAAACTGTGGGGCAATGGACGCCGGCGCGAACACTTCGCTCTCGGCCTCGGAAACGGTCACGCCGCGAATCCTCCCTCGCACACACACTCCCGTTCGACGGGCTTTGATCGTGCATAATGGAAACCGGTGTCATTGACAATCGGCCAACCGACACCGGTGGCCGGCGTTTGTCAGGCCTTCGATCTGGGCGTTGCCTGGCCACCATGGTCGGCCTGTCCATCCTTCACCGCCTGGCCAGGCTGGGCCGGGGGAACCCTGAACGCTCCGGCGGTTTTCCGTAACGGACGAGGAGCGCGCCATGCCCCAGGGACAGCTCACCGAATATCGCCGCAAGCGCGACTTCGAGAAGACCGCCGAACCCAGCGGCGACGCGGCCGTGGCGCCGGCTCCGCACGCCCGGTTCGTGATCCAGAAGCACGACGCCACGCGGCTGCACTACGACTTCCGGCTGGAGGTCGACGGGGTGCTGAAGTCGTGGGCGGTGACACGCGGGCCGTCGCTGGACCCGGCCGACAAGCGGCTGGCGGTCGAGGTCGAGGACCATCCGCTCGACTACGGCGACTTCGAGGGCACGATCCCCAAGGGCCAGTATGGCGGCGGCACGGTGCAGCTGTGGGATCGCGGCTTCTGGGCGCCCGAGCCGGGCTTCGAAGACGTGGCCAAGGCGCTGAAGAAGGGCGAGCTGAAGTTCGTGCTCGAGGGCGGGCGGCTGCACGGCTCCTGGGTGCTGGTGCGGATGGCCTGGGACCGCGACGCCAGGGACGGCGTCAAGCGACAAGGAGGGGGAAAACGCTCCAACTGGCTGCTGATCAAGCACGAGGACGAGGCGGCGCGGCCGGGCGACGGCGCGGCGATCCTGGACGAGGACGCCTCGGTCGCCTCGGGCCGGACCATGGCCGACATCGCGGCCGGCAAGGGCCGGGGCCCCAAGCCGTTCATCCTGAAATCGAAGGGCAAGGGCGACGCGGTGTGGGAGAGCCGGACGAAGGCGGAGCGGGAGATGTTGGCCAAGGAAGCGGAGGAAACGCGGACGTTTTCAGAGCCTCCCACGTTGTCATCCCGGGCGAAGCGAAGCGCAGACCCGGGACCGACGCCAGAGCGCCGCGCTTCCGGCGGTCCCGGATCTTCGCGCTCCGCACTCGTCCGGGATGACAGCAAGAAGGGGAAGAAACTCGCCGTCCTCCCCGACTTCATCGAACCCCAGCTGTGCAAGTCCCTCGACCGTCCGCCGTCCGACCCCGGCTGGGCGCACGAGATCAAGTTCGACGGCTATCGCCTGCAACTGCGCGTCGAGGACGGCCGCGCGACCTTGCGCACCCGCAAGGGCCTGGACTGGACCGCCAGGTTCGCGGCGATCGCCAAGGCCGCCGCCGGCCTGCCCGACGCCATCCTCGACGGCGAGGTGGTGGCGCTGGACGCCGCCGGCCAGCCTCACTTCGCCGGCCTGCAGGCGGCGCTGGCGGACGGCGACACGGGTGACCTGATCTTCTTCGCCTTCGACCTTCTGGCGGAGGACGGCGAGGACCTGCGCGCCCTGCCGCTGCGCGAGCGCAAGGCCCGGCTGAAGGTGATGCTGGGGCAGGGCGACCCGCGCCTGCGCTTCGTCGACCACTTCGAGGCGGCCGGCGACGCGGTGCTGCTGTCGGCCTGCAAGCTGGAGCTGGAGGGGATCATCTCCAAGCGGCTGGACGCGCCCTATCGCAGCGGCCGCGGCGAGACCTGGACCAAGGCCAAGTGCCGGGCCGGGCACGAGGTGGTGATCGGCGGCTATACGACGACGGGCAGCGCCTTCCGCTCGCTGATCGCCGGGGTAATGCGCGACGGCAAGCTGGCGCATGTCGGCCGGGTCGGCACGGGTTTCGGCCGCGACACGGTCGAGGGCCTGCTCCCCAGGCTGAAGGCCCTGGAGACCGACACGTCGCCGTTCGAGGGCAAGGGCGCGCCACGCGGGGCCAAGAACGTCCGCTGGGTGAAGCCGGAACTGGTGGCCGAGATCGAATATGCCGGCTTTACCGCCGACGGCGCGATCCGCCAGGCCGCCTTCAAGGGGCTGCGCGAGGACAAGCCCGCCGCCGAGGTCGAGGCCGAGGTTCCGGCCAAGGCCGAGACGGCCGAGTTGGCGACGCCGACTCCGAAGGCGGTGTCCAAGGCCGGACCGGCGACGATCTCGACGGCGAAGGGCGACAGTGTCGTGCTGGGCGTGACGATCTCAAAGCCCGACAAGCCGCTGTGGCCCGACGTCGATGGAGCACCGGGCACCAAGATCGAGCTGGCTCGCTACATGGCGGCGGTCGGCGATTGGATGCTGCCGCACCTGAAGGGCCGCCCCGCCTCGATCCTCCGCGTGCCCGACGGCATCGGCGGCGAGACCTTCTTCCAGCGCCACGCGATGCGCGGGATGTCGTCGCTGATCGAGCTGGTCTCGGTGAAGGGCGACAAGCAGCCCTACCTCCAGTTCGACCGCGTCGAGGCCCTGGTCGCCGCCGCCCAGATCGCCGCCGTCGAGATCCACCCCTGGAACTGCCAGCCGGGCGATCCCGAGGTGGCCGGCCGCCTGGTCTTCGACCTCGACCCGGCCCCGGGCGTCACCTTCGACGATGTGATCGCGGGCGCGCGCGAGATCCGCGACCGGCTGGAGGAGGTGGGGCTGGTTGGCTTCTGCAAGACCACCGGCGGCAAGGGGCTGCACGTCGTCACGCCCTTGTCCGACAAGGTCCCGTGGGACGCCGCCAAGGCCTTCGCCCGCGAGGTCTGCGCCCGGATGGCCGCCGATAGCCCGGACCGGTACCTGATCACCATGAGCAAGGCGGCGCGCGAGGGGCGGATCTTCCTCGACTACCTGCGCAACGACCGCACCAGCACCGCCGTTGCGCCGCTGTCGGCTCGGGCGAGGCCCGGGGGGAGCGTATCGATGCCGCTGAACTGGACCCAGGTGAAGGCCGGGCTGGATCCCGCGCGGTTCACGATCCGCGCCGCCCCGGCCCTGATCGCCAAGAGCACGGCCTGGGCGGACTATTTCGACGCGGCCAAGCCGCTGAAGGCAGCGATCAAGCGGCTGGGGTGACCCCCGGCCTGTCATCCCGGACGAAGCGCAGCGAAGATCCGGGACCGACGCCAGGGCGCAGCGTTTCCGGCGGTCCCGGATCTTCGCGCTCCGCGCTCGTCCGGGATGACAGGAAAAATGAAGTCCCCACAACACCGCCCCACCTTCGCCCCGTCATGGTCAAGATTGGAGCGTGTCGTGGCGGCATGGTCCTCCGCGCCGCCCTGGCCCTGCTCGCCACGCTGTTCCTGACCGCCCCGTCCCAGGCCTCGTCGCCGGACGACCGTGTCGCGGCCCTGCGGCTGGTCGAGACCTCGGCGCCCGGCGACACCCTGGCCGTGCTCTATTCGGGCGACGGCGGCTGGGGGCCGCTGGACCGCGACGTCGCCAAGGTGTTGGCCAAGGGCGGCGTGCCGGTGATCGGCGTCGATTCCCTGCGCTACTTCCTGACGCCGCGCTCGCCGCAAGCCGCGGCCGACGACCTGACCGCGTCGCTGCGCCGCTACCAGCGGAGCTGGGGACGCCGCGAGGTGGTGCTGGTCGGCTACTCCTTCGGCGCCGACGCCTTGCCGGCCATCGTGCCGCGCCTGCCGCCCGACGTACGGGCCCAGGTCAAGACCATGGTGCTGATCGGAACCGGTCCCGACGGCGACCTGGCCTTCCATCTCAACAGCTGGCTGAACCGGCCGTCGGCGGACTCCTACCCGGTCGCCCCGGCCATCGAGGCGCTGAAGGGCCTGCCGATGACCTGTATCTACGGCGACAAGGAGCGGCGCGACGTCTGCGCCGACCTGCCCGCGACCACCATTCGTCAGGTCAGGCTGGCCGGAAGCCACCACTTCAATGGCGACTACGAGGCCCTGGGTCGGGCCGTCCTGCGGGCCGTTTCGCTCTAGCGGCGATGGACAGTAGAGGCTGTTTTCGCCGTGCGTCCTTCGAGGCTTCGCCTTCGGCTCGCACCTCAGGATGAGGAGCTCTGTTGCTGACTTCCTCATCCTGAGGCGCCCTCCAAGGGAGGGCCTCGAAGGACGCAGGGCGGTTCCCCAGCCGTCCATAGAACCCGGAGGCCGGCGCCCGCGCACGCCCCCGTGAGCGGATCGTGACCGGGCCCCGTCGCGCCCGAACGGATCGAAACCCCGTCAGCGCGCGTTCTTGAGGCTTACAGTTTCGGAGAGGCCTCATCGCCATGACCGCGTCCGGGTCAGCCGTTCGGCATGCGCCGACCGACTTGCCGCCACCCCCCATCGCCCTGCCGCCCCGCGCGGCGCTGTTTCTGGATCTCGACGGAACCCTCGCCCCGATCATGCCCCGGCCCGACGACGTCGGGCCGGACGCGCGGCGCGCGGCGTTGCTCGACGACTTGTCGCGGGCGCTGGACGGTCGGCTGGCCGTCGTCAGCGGCCGGGCGCTGGAAGATCTCGACCGCATCCTGGAGGGCCGGGTGGGCGCCATCGCGGCCGTCCACGGCCTGGTGCGGCGCGGGGCTCATGGCGTCGACCGCGTCCAGCCGCACCCCGACCTCGACCATGCCCGCGAGGTGCTGCGCGACCTGGCGCGGAGCGACAGGGACCTGCTGTTCGAGGACAAGGGGCTGAGCGTCGCCCTGCATTACCGCAATGTCCCCACGGCCGCCGACGCGGTGGTCGAGGCCGCCGAGCGGCTGGCGCGATCCTCCGACCTGGTGCTCCAGCTGGGCGACATGGTCGCCGAGCTGCGCACGCCCGGCCAGGACAAGGGCAAGGCGGTCGCCGCCTTCCTGCGCGAGGCCCCGTTCGTCGGCGCCGTTCCGGTGTTCGTCGGCGACGACCTGACCGACGAGGACGGCTTCGCCGCCGCCGCCAGCCTGGGCGGCTACGGCGTGCTGACCGGTCCCGAACGTCCCACCCAGGCGACCTATCGCCTGAACGATTTCAACGCCGTGCTCGCCTGGCTGAGCGCCGCCATCAAGGAGGCGCCCGCATGAGCCGTCTGATCGTCGTCTCCAACCGGGTCAATCCGCCCACGGGCAAGGGCGAGGAGAGCGTCGGCGGCCTGGCCATGGCCCTGGCCGCCGCCTTGCGCGAATATTCCGGCATCTGGTTCGGCTGGAGCGGCAAGACCACCACCGAGTTCACCGGCCAGCTCAACATGCAGAAGGCCGACGGCGTCACGGTGGCGACCGTCGACCTGGAGGAGGGCGACTATCAGGAATATTACAACGGCTACGCCAACAAGACCCTGTGGCCGCTGTTCCACTACCGCGTCGACCTGACCGCCTACGACCGCTCGTTCGGCGAGGGCTACGACCGGGTCAACAAGCGGTTCGCCGAGACCCTGCTGCCGCTGATCGAGCCGGACGACATGATCTGGGTGCATGACTACCACCTGATCCCGATGGCGCGGGAGCTGCGACGGCTGGGGGTGACCAACCGCATCGGCTTCTTCCTGCACATCCCCTGGCCGGCCCACCAGCTGGTGGTGACCCTGCCGCGCCACCGGCCGCTGGTCGAGGCGATGTTCCACTACGACCTGATCGGCTTCCAGACCGAGGAGAGCGTCCAGGCCTTCGAGGGCTACGTGTTCAACGAGGTCGGCGGCGAGCGCACCGAGGATGGGCGGCTGACGGCCTTCGGCCTGAGTACTCAGGCCGGGGCTTTCCCGATCGGCATCGACGCCGAGGACTTCGCCCGCATCAAGGACAGCTTCCGCGCCAGCCGGGTCTATGACCGGCTGATGGCCCACAGCGTGTTCCGCAAGATGATCGTCGGCGTCGACCGCCTCGACTATTCCAAGGGGCTGGAGGAGCGGCTGATCGGCTTCGAGCGCTTCCTGCACGACAACGAGGACGCCCGCCGCGAGGTGATGCTGCTGCAGATCGCCCCGGTGTCGCGCGACGAGGTCGAGGCCTACCAGGACCTGCGCGCCCGGTTGGACGGCCTGATCGGCCGGATCAACGGCGAATATGCCGACATGGACTACAACCCGATCCGCTACCTCAACCGCAGCTACCGCCGCGACGAGCTGGCGGGGGTCTATCGCGCCTCCAAGGCCGCCCTGGTCACGCCGCTGCGCGACGGCATGAACCTGGTGGCCAAGGAGTATGTCGCCTCGCAGACGCCGGACGATCCCGGGGTGCTGATCCTGTCGCGCTTCGCCGGCGCCGCGCGCCAGCTGAAGGAGGCGCTGATCATCAACCCCAACAGCCCCGAGGAGATCTCCGACGCCCTGACCCGGGCGCTGAGCATGGACCTGGCCGACCGCAAGCGGCGCTGGGAGGCGCTGATGGACAACGTCACCCGTCATGACGTCACCGCCTGGCGCGACGACTTCGTGGCCGCCCTGCGCGAGCCGGCCCACACGAGCACGAAGGAGGCCTTGCCCAAGGCCGCTAACGCCACGCCGGCCCTGACCGTGCGGGCCGGGGGGAGGGGCTGACATGGCCCCGCGGCCCACCTGGCAAGGCCATCTGCGCCTGTCATTGGTGAGCTGTCCGGTGGCGATGTACACGGCCGTCAGCCCCGGCGGCGAGGTGCGGTTCAACCTGCTGCACCCCAAGACCCACAACCGCATCAAGATGGTCGCCACCGACCCGGACCTGGGGCCCGTGGACCGCGCCGACCTGGTCAAGGGCTACGAGTACGAGAAAGGCCACTACGTGATCCTCACCCCCGAGGAGATCGACAGCGTCCGGCTGGAAAGCACCCGCACCATCGACATCGAGCGCTTCGTCGACGCGGCCGACATCGATCGTCTGTACTGGGACAACCCCTATTTCCTGGTCCCCGACGGCAAGCTGGCGACCGACGCCTACACCGTGATCCGCGACGCCATGGCGGGGGCGGGCAAGATCGCCCTGGGCCGGGTGGTGATGCACACCCGCGAACGCCTGATGGCCATCGAGCCGCGCGACAACGGCCTGGTCGCCTACACCCTGCGCAGCCACGACGAGGTGCGCGACCCCGCCGAGCTGTTCGACGACATCCCCGACCGCAAGGCCGACCCCCAGATGGTGGCCATCGCCGAGAAGATCATCGAGCAGCAGGAAGGTCCCTTCGATCCCAGCACGTTCAAGGACCGCTACGAGGACGCCCTGCGGGCCCTGATCAAGCAGAAGGAAACAGGCGGCGAGTCCAAGGTGACGGTGGAAGAGCCGGAAACCACCAATGTCGTCGACCTGATGGAGGCCCTGCGCAAGAGCCTGGGCCACAAGCCGGGCGCGCCGGCCAAGAAGCCGGCGTCGCGCAAGAAGGCGTCCTAGGCTTTCTTGCACTCCAGGGTGTCGCCCAGGACGAGCGGCGCGCCGGCTCGCGAAATCATCCAGTCCACGGTCATCGTCGCCGGACCGGTGCGGACATAGACGAACTGCTCGCCCGGCTCGCCGATCCCGGTGCGGGTCCAGGTCCAGCGGTCGCCGTCCCAGCCCGGCGAGGCGTACCAGCGCAGGCCGCTGAAGCCGTCGGCGATGCTGGCGCGGAAGCCGCCGGCCGCCCGGGCGAAGCTCCAGGTCTCGGCCGCCTTGTAGGTTCCCGGCGCGGCGTCGCGATGCTGCTTGAGCAGGGCGCTGGTGTCGGGGTCGCGGCTGAAGACCATCGCCGAGGCCAGGGGCTTCTTCGACGGCTCGAAATGGCCCGCGCAATTCCAGGCGCCTTCGAAATAGATCAACGGATCGGTCGTGGCGGGTTCGGCGGAAGCGGCGGCCAGCAGGCTGGCGACCAGGAGGCTTGTCGGCATGGGACCTCGTGACGGGTGACGGGGAGCTTCGCGGCCGGGAGAATGGAACGGGGACAGGGGCCCGTCCAACCTCATTGTGTCCTGGCCGCTCGGCGCCCCAGCCATCGCCGGACGGGAACGTCGTAAAACCGCCACGCGATCCAGGCGACCAGCGGCGTGACCAGCAGCGCCAGGCCGCAGAACCACAGGGGCTGCGCCAGGTCCTCCCGCGGAAAGACCCGCAGCATCACCGCCCAGATCGCCCAGTGCAGGGCGTAGACCGGATAGGAAAGCTCGCCTGCCCGCCGGCACAGCGCGCCCGCCGCGCCGCCCGGGTCATGGGCGCCCATCAGCACCACCAGCGGGAACAGCAGCGTGACGCAGGCCAGGTCGTAGACCTCGTTGCGGACGGGCAGGATCGGCGCGACCATCGCCGCCGTCAGCACGACGGCCGCGACCAGCAGGCGGGGGCGCGAGACCAGGGCGCGATGGCGCCAGGCCAGCCAGCCGAGGGTGAAGCTGTAGGCGGCGCGGCAGAAGCCGATCCAGAAGGTCGCCCGGTCCCAGCCGGTCTCGATCCCGTGCATGCCCGACGCGGCCCACAGCATCACCGCGAAACAGGCGATCAGGATGGTCAGAAGGCCCGCGTCGATCAGCCGGCGGAGCGGGAACCACAGGGCGCTGACCACCACCTCCAGGCACAGCGACCAGGCCGGCGGGTTGAACGGGAACAGGGAGGGAAAGGTCCCGTAGGGTGTCGGGTCGAGGCGGGGGATCAGCAGCAGGTTGCGGACCAGGTTGGGCCAGAACGGCGGGCTGTGCCGCGAGGTGAGGATCGCGCCGATGACGGTCGACAGCACCAGCAACGGCCAGATCCGGACGACCCGGATGCGCAGATAGGCGGCCCAGCCGATATCGCCTTGCTGGAAGGCGTGGGCCAGGACGAAGCCACTGAGGCAGAAGAAGAAATCCACCGCCAGATAGCCGTGGGCGAAGCCGCCCGGCCGGCCCGACCAGCCGGCGAAGTGATAGAGCAGCACCCCCGCCGCCGCGACGCCGCGCAGGCCGTCCAGGGCGGCGAACCTTTGGGTGTCGTGCTTCACCCTTCGGTTCTTGAGGATCGTGGCGTTTTTCGCAAGAGGGGGCGCGTCAACGAAACCCTCTCCCTCTGGGAGAGGGTTTCTTCTACCGCACCGACGTCCATGGCCGGCTCAGCAGCACCGCGCAGTTGATCAGCCCGACCAGCGAATAGGTCTGCGGGTAGTTCCCCCACAGCTCGCCGTCCGCGAAGCCGATGTCCTCCGACAGCAGGCCGGCGGTGGTTCGCCGCGCCAGCATTTCCTCGAACAGGTCGCGGGCTTCCTGGATGCGGCCGGCCAGGTAGAGGGCTTCGATCAGCCAGAAGGTGCAGATGTTGAACGCCGTCTGCGGGGCGCCGAAGTCGTCGGGGATGGCGTAGCGCAGCAGGTAGGAGCCCTTGCGCAGGCCGGCCTCGATGGCCGCCACCGTGGCGGCGTTGCGCGGATCGTTGGCCTCGATGAAGCGCAGGTCGACCAGCTGCAGCAGGCTGGCGTCCAGCTCGTCGCCCTCGAAGGTGGCGGCGAAGCGGCCGAGGTCCTCGTTCCAGGCCCGCTTGTCGATGGTGGCGCGGACCTGGGCGGCGCGGGCGTTCCAGAAGTCGGCGCGGTCGGCCAGGCCCAGCTTGGCGGCGGCGTTGCCCAGGCGGTCGCAGGCCGCCCAGCACATCACCGCCGAATAGGTGTGGACATTGGCCCGGCCGCGGAACTCCCACAGGCTGGCGTCGGGCTGGTCGTGCAGCTGGAAGGCCCGCTCGCCCACCGGTTCCAGGTTCTGGAAGTCCTCCACCGTGCCCGGCCGCAGCAGGCGCTCGTCGAAGAAGGCCTGGGTCGAGGACAGGATGATCTGGCCGTAGACATCGTGCTGCTGGTGCTCGAAGGCCTGGTTGCCGATGCGCACCGGCCCCATGCCGCGATAGCCGGGCAGGTCGGGGGCGAAGCGCTCGGTCAGCTGCGGCTCGAACCCCACCCCGAACAGCGGCTGGATGTGGCCGCCGGCCGCCCGGTCGACGATGTTGCGCAGATAGCCCAGATAGTTCTCGAGGATGTCCACCGCGCCCAGCCGGTTCAGGGCCTGGACCACGTAATAGGCGTCGCGCAGCCAGCAGTAGCGATAGTCCCAGTTGCGGCCGCTGCTGGCGTGCTCGGGGATCGAGGTGGTCAGGGCCGCGACGATCGCCCCGGTCTCCTCGTGCATGCAGAGCTTCAGGGCGATGGCGGCGCGGATCACCGCGCCCTGGTAGTCGAGCGGCACGGCCAGGCCTCGCACCCAGTCCATCCAGTATTCCTGGGTCTGCTGCAGCATGCGATTGCAGGTGGCGCCGATGTCGGCGTTGAAGCCCTCGTCGGCCCCCAGGAACATGGCGATCGGCCGCTCCAGGCGGAAGGTGCGCTCCTCCAGGATGTGCGACACCGGCCCGTCGGTGGAGAGGCGCAAGGTCATGTCCGAGCACAGGTAGCGGATGTGGTTGGAGCCGCTGGTGTGCTCGGCTAGGTGCGCGCCCCACGCGGCGGTCGGCCGGGCGCGCAGGGTGACGCGGCAGACGCCGCTGATCGGCCGGATCAGGCGGATGAAGGCGGTGGGGCGGAAGATCCGGCCGAACTGCTGGTAGCGCGGCGAGAAGTCGAGGATCTCCAGACTGGCCCCGTCGGCGTCGGTGATCACCGTGCGCAGGATCGGCGTGTTGCGCAGATAGGCCTGCTCGACCCCCGTGACGCCGTCCACCGCCACCTCCCAGGTCCCCTTGGCGACCGGGTCGCCCGGCTCCAGCCCGCCCAGCAGCGAACTGAACACCGGGTCGGAATCGACGCGCGGCATGCAGGCCCACACGAAGCGGCCGCAACGGTCGATCAGGGCGCTGACGGTGCAATTGCCGATCGGGAAGAGGTCGAGGGTCTGGGGCATGGGGCCTCTAGCTTCGGATCAGGATCGGAACGGTGGAATGCTTGCCCGCCTGGGCGGCGACATAGCCGCCGATGTGCTCGAAGGTGATGTCGGTCAGGCCGCCGCCGACGCACAGCCCCTCGATCGACAGGTGGTCGATGCCGATCGGCAGGCGGGGATCGGTCAGGTGGATCTCGCCCTTCCAACCGTCGACGGTGACGCCCAGGCAGGCCTGCAGCATCATGAAGGCCGAGCCCGCCGCCCAGGCCTGGGGCAGGCAGGCCACCGGATAGGCCACCGGCGGCTCGCCCGGCTGACGCGGGAAGCCGCAGAACAGCTCGGGCAGCCGCATCTCGTAATGGGCGGCGGTCTCGAACAGGCCCGAGGTCATCTCCACCACCCCGTCGCGGTTGCCGTAGCGCGACAGGCCCATGGCGCAGATGGCGGTGTCGTGCGGCCAGACCGAGCCGTTGTGGTAGCTCATCGGATTGAAGCGCGGCTCGCCCTGGGCCAGGGTCCGCACGCCGAACCCGTTGTGGAACGCCGCCGACAGCAGGGCGTCGGCCACCTTCGCGGCCCGCTCCGGCGACGGCAGGCCGCAGAACAGCAGGTGGCCGGGATTTGAGCCCCTCACCCGGCAGGGCTGGCCATGGCCGTCGATGGCCATGGCGTAGAAGCCCTTGTCCTCCATCCAGAAGCGGTCCTCGACCTCCTGGCGCAGGTGTTCGGCCTTGGCCCGCCAGCGCGCGGCGTTGACGGGATCGCCGCGCCGCTCGGCCAGGTCGGCCATGCCCCTGAAGGCCGCGAAGGCGTAACCCTGGACCTCGACCACGGCGATCGGCCCGTCGGGGAAATGGCCGTCGGCGTGGAACACGCTGTCCTCGCTGTCCTTCCAGTTCTGGTTCGAGAGGCCGGAGTCGAGGCCGCGGGCGTAGTCGATCAGGCCGTCGCCGTCGCTGTCGCCGAAGTGCTCGATCCAGGCGATGGCGTTGAGCAGGGGCTCCCACAGGCTTTCGATGAAGGCCAGGTCGCCGGTGCGTTCGGCGTAGGCGCAGGCCAGGGCCACGAACAGCGGCGTGGTGTCGACCCCGCCGTAATAGCGGCCGAACGGCAGCTCGCCGAGCGCGGTCATCTCGCCCTTGCGGGTCTCGTGCATGATCTTGCCGGGCGCGCTGTCGCGGAAGGCGCTGACCTCCTCGGCCTGGTGCTCGGCCAGGTAGCCCAGCACGCCGCGCGCCAGGCTGGGCTCGATCCACAGCACTTGCCAGGCGGTGATGATGGCGTCGCGGCCGAACGGGGTCGAGAACCATGGGATGCCGGCATAGGGATAGGGGCCGGTGGCGAACTCGGTGGTCAGCAGGGCCAGGTCGGCCCGCGACTTCTCCAGCCAGTCGTTGAACAGCCGGCCGGAGGTGTGCAGCCGCGCCCCGCGCCGCCGGCGCTTGCGCATGTCCAGCCGGGCCCGGGCGGCGGCGGCTCGCCAGCGCTCGCGGCTGGGCGTCTGGTCCGGGGCCGTGCCGACCTCGACATAGAGGTCGAAATGGGTTTCCGGGGTCAGCATGAACATGAAATCGGCGCATCGCGGGCCCAGCCGTCCCGGCGGTTCCGAGAACGAGATGACGCTGGTGCGCCGCACGCCGTCCAGGCCGTCATAGGCGTAGGTGACGCTGCGGCCGTTCATCTGGGCGGGCAGCACGCGGCCGCGACCGGCCGGGCGCGTGGAGCCGCGCACCTCGAACATGTCGTGGAAATCGGCGTCATATTCCAGCCCGACCGGCAGGATGACCATGTCGCGGCTGTAGTTGACGAAGCGCAGGCGCTCGAACAGCCGCTGGTCCCACAGGAGGCGCTTGCGCTCGATGTGGATCGCCCCGTGCGGGGCGGCCGCGCCGCCCAGGGCCGGCAGGGGCTCGTTGGTCGAGTGGGAGGTGAAATAGACATTGTCCTGCGACACCGCCGCGCTCAGCAGGGCCGGGGGCCGACCGCCGATCAGCAGTCGCAGGCGCGACAACAGGCGGGTGTCGTCGTGGAACAGGCCGTCGGCCGCGCCCAGCACGTCGCCGAACGCGTCGGCCACCAGGAAGGTGTCCTTGTCCTTCAGCGCGAACAGGTTGGAGGGCGTCCGGGGCTCTGTCGTCTCGCCCTGTTCGATCGTGCCAGCCGGGGCCGGCGTCAGATCATCCATGGTCTCGGCCCCATGCGCTGAAGTCCCTCGAAAGCCCGCCGCGCCGCGCGGATACGGCGGGCGGGTTCTCGTTTCCTAAAACCCGATCGTGTTCCGGACGCGGCGGTCGCGTGGCCGAAACGGTCAGGCGCTTTGGGCCAGCGTCAGGCGCTTCGGCGCGGACGCTTCTTCCAGGCGATCATAGAGGTTCAGGTAGCGGCGGGCCATGGCGACCGCCGAGAACCGGGTCTCGAATCGCCGGCGCACGTCGAACCGGTTGATCCGGTCCAGGCGGCGCCCGGCGGCCACGGCGCCGTCCTCGTCCCGGACGATGAAGCCGGTCAGGCCGTCCTCGATCACCTCGGGCACCGAGCCGCAGTCATAGGCGATCACCGGCGTGCCGCAGGCCATGGCTTCGATCATCACCAGGCCGAACGGCTCGGGCCAGGCGATGGGGAACAGCAGGGCGTCGGCGCCGCCGAGGAAGGCCGATTTCTGGTGGTCGCCGATCTCGCCGATGAACTCGATCAGCGGATCGTCCAGCAGGTATTCGATCTCGTCGTGGAAATAGGCGCGGTCGGCGGCGTCGATCTTGGCGGCGATCTTCAGCGTCTTGCCCAGGCGCTTGGCGATGGCGATGGCGCGGTCGGGGCCCTTCTCGGGGGAAATGCGGCCGAGGAAGGCCAGGTAACCCTCGGATCTCTCGCTGAAATCATAGATCTCGGCGGCCATGCCGTGCAGCACGGTGCCCGCCCAGTTGGCGAAGGGCAGGGGTGCGCGCTGGGCGTCCGAGATCGAGACCAGCGGATATTGCGGCCAGCGGCGGTAGACGCCCGGCAGGTCCTTGAGGTCGAGGCGGCCGTGCAGGGTGGTCAGGGTCTTTTCCGGCATGTCCTCGAACATCGGGAACTGGATCATGTCGGTGTGGAAATGGATGACGTCGAAGCGGTGGGCGTGGCGACGGACCTCGGCCAGCATCGCCATGTGGGCGGCCAGATCCGACTTCAGCGGGGCGGGGTCCAGGCGGATCGCCTGGTCGCGCACCACCACCAGCTCGGCCTTGGTGCGGGCGTCGCCCGAGGCGAACAGGGTGACCTCGTGCCCCAGGTCGACCAAGGCGTCGGTCAGGTGCGCCACGACCCGCTCGGTGCCGCCGTAGAGACTCGGCGGGACGGCTTCGTACAGCGGCGGAACCTGGGCGATCTTCATCGGGTTGAAGTCCTGATGCGGAAACGCGCGGGCGCGCGCCCCGACCTCGGATCAAACCGCCGGTGTGGCCTTAAGGTTCCGCGTGGAAAATAAAGAACCTGAAGCTGTTTCAACCGTTCGCCTTCCACGATACTTGCATTAACGAGCAAGAGACGTAACGGCCATTTGAAGCGACGCGGACCGGCCGCGTGCGAGCGTGCGGCGAGACTTTTTGACGGTGATGAAGACCTGGACCAAACGGGGCGCACTGCTTGGCGGCGCGCTTTCTTTCCTGTCGATCGCGGCGGCTCGCGCCCAGGTCCAGAACCCGCCGCTGGTGAGGGCGCCGCAGCAGCCTCAGGTCTTCACGCCGCCGCCGACCAGCGTGGTGCTGCGGCCCGACCAGGTCGAGTTGCTGACGCGGACCCTGGCCCAGGCCCCGACCCACGGTTTCGAACCCGGAGACTTCTCGGCCGACGCCATCCTGCCGATGCTGGGCGCGCGCGACACCGCCACCCGCCAGGCGGGCCAGGCGCAACTGATCCTCAACATCCTGCGCTACGCCAAGGCCGTGCGTTCGGGTCGCCTGGCGTCGGACGCCTTCCTGGGCGACTGGGGCCTGCGCCCGGCCGCCTACGACCCTGGCCCCGACTTCGTGCAGGCCGCCGGCCAGGATCGCCTGGGGCCCTGGCTGGATAGCCTGCCGCCGCCCTATACCGGCTACCAGACCCTGCGGAAGGGCCTGGCGACCTATCGCGACATCGCCGCGCGCGGCGGCTGGAAGCCGCTGGCAGCCGGAACGCCGCCGCTGAAGCTGGGCGCGAAGAACGATCCGCGCATCGCGGCCCTGGAGGCCCGGCTGGCCGTCGAGGACCCGACCATCGCCGTCGACGGCGCCCCGGTGTTCGACGAGGCCCTGCAACAGGCGCTGATGCGGGCCCAGAAGCGCTTCGGCCTCAATCCCGACGGCGGGCTGGGTCCGCAGACCCTGACGGCGCTGAACGTGCCGGTCGAACGCCGCATCGACCAGATCCTGGCCAATATGGAGCGCTGGCGCTGGCTGCCCCAGCAACTGCCGGCCGATCGCATCCAGGTCAACATCGCCGCCGCGGTGATGAGCGTCTTCCACGACGACGCCCCGAACCTGACCATGCGGGCGGTGACCGGCCGGCCAGGCGACGAGACGCCGATGCTGTCGTCGACGATCCACTCGATCGTCCTCAACCCGCCCTGGAACGTGCCGTCCTCGATCGCCGCCAAGGAGCTGTGGCCCAAGCAGCGGGCCAATCCGCGCTATTTCGCCAACAACGACTTCATCGTCATCCAGACCGAGGGCGGCGGCTCGCGCCTGCAGCAGAAGGCCGGTCCCAAGGCGGCCCTGGGTCTGGTGAAGTTCGACTTCAACAACCCCTACGGCGTCTATCTGCACGACACCCCCAGCCGCTCGAAGTTCGCCAGCTTCAGCCGCCTGGCCAGCCACGGCTGCGTGCGCCTGGAAAAGCCGATCCCGCTGGCCAAGCAGCTGCTGGCCGCCGACCCGGCCTGGAGCCCGGAGGTGGTCGACGAGACCATCGCCGCGGGCAAGACCGTGCGGGCCCCCCTGGCCCAGCCGATCGCCGTATTTCTGCTGTACTGGACCGCTTATGTGACCCCAGACGGGCAGGTGAACTTCCGCGACGACCCCTATGGCTGGGACAGGGAGCTGGTGCTGCGTATTGCCGCATCCGCCCCCGGCGCAGCTTGACCCGGGGTCCCGCGTAAGGCCTCTTTCCCGTCTCGGTCCTTTCCAGTTCGGAAAGGACTTTGGCGTTCTAGTGCTCGCGTGAGGGCCGCCAAGTGCGGTGGCCCGCCTTCCGGCCATCGCGCGAAGTTAGTCGGGAAAGCGTACCATGATCGATCGACGCAAGCTGCTTGGGCTTGGTTTCGGCGTGCTCGGCGCGAGCATGGTCGGGCCCATGGCGGCGCTCGCCCAAGCCAAACTCGCCGATAGCGACCCGATCGGCGACCTGCTGCTGCGCCAGTCGCAACTGCCCGAGGGTCTGCCCGTCGAAGGCCTGCCCGCGGAAGCCGCGGCGACCCAGGCGGCGGTTCCCCTCGGCTCCTACCGCCCCGCCGCGACCGCCCAGCGCTGGCTGAAGCTGCACAACATCCACACCCAGGAACGGCTGGAAGCGGTCTATTTCGAAAAGGGCGAGTACGTGCCCGACGCCGTCCAGGCCCTGGACAAGGTGCTGCGCGACTTCCGGACCGGCGACGTCCACCCGATGAACCCCCGGCTGTTCGACACCCTGGCCGACCTGGCCAGGAAGACCGACACCAAGGACCACTTCCAGGTGATCTCCGGCTACCGCTCGCCCAAGACCAACGCCATGCTCAACGAACGCAGCGGCGAGGTCGCCAAACGCAGCCTGCACATGGACGGCAAGGCTATTGATATCTATCTGGAGGATGTCGCTCTGGATCGGGTAAGGGCCGCGGCCCTGGATCTCGGACGTGGCGGTGTGGGTTATTATCCCACGAGCAACTTCGTCCACGTCGACGTCGGACCTGTCCGGCGTTGGGTCGGCTCCTAAAAGAGGGCCGCAGATCAGAGGATAGTCCCGGATGGCCAAGGCCGAACGCAAGAGCAATCCGTTCGGATGGATCGTCGTGGGGGCGCTGGTGGGGGCGATCGCCACCATGGGCGTGCTGATGATCGCCAGCTCGATGACGTCCGACCGAGGCTATCAGGACGGTCCGACCGAAATTCGCACCGCCGCCGATGACGCCGCCAGCGCCGCCGCCGCGCGGCCGCCGGTCGCGATCGCCGCGCCCAAGCCCGAGCAGCCGGGCGCCCCGGTCGCCACGATCCCGGCCCCGGCCGCCGCCCAGCCGGCGCAGACCGTCGACGCCCAGATGGCCGACGACGCCGCCGCCGCGGGCATGACCTCGCGGGCGGGCTCCGAGCAACCGATAAATTAGGTTGTAAGGGCGTTAGGCCGCTTCGTCTTCCCGCGGCCGGGGCGGGGCCGCGTAGCGCGAAATATGGCGCATGACGCTGAGCTGCTGCTCAATCGCCTCTATGCGCTCGGCCTGTTTGATCACCAGGCGTTCCAAATCCTGCAGACGTTCCTCGATGCGTTCAGTCATGGGCTGTCTCCAACCACCAGGGCAGCCATCGAACGCGCCTGACCCGGCGAGGTCAAGTGCGTTTGTGCGTTTGCACCCAGTCCAAACGCACGCGGCCCCGGAGCGGTCCGGGGCCGCGTTGTAACGCTTGGGATCGTGAACCTTACGACTTCGGCGCGGCCATCGCCGGCAGTTTGTTCGCCGCGCCCTTCATGGCCTCGTGCTGGGCCGGGGGCAGGGGGATCAGGCCGCGGCCCTGCAGGTAGCCGCCCCGGCCGGTGGCCGAGTCGGAGACGAACTCGGCGATGAACTCCTTCAGGCCGGGCGTCACGCCGATCTGGTCCTTCTTGACGTAGATGTAGAGCGAGCGGGCCAGCGGGTAGGAGCCGTTGGCGATCGTCTGGGCCGAAGGCTTCACGCCGTTGACGCTGGCGGCCTTGATGCGGTTGGCGTTCTCCTCGAGGAAGGAATAGCCGAACACGCCCAGGGCGCCCGGGGTCTTCTCGATGGTGCCGACGATGGCGTTGTCGTTCTCACCGGCGTCGACCCACGGGCCGTCGGTGCGCAGCGGGTCGACCTTGGCCTTGAAGGCCTTCTCGTCGCTGTCGTGCAGGGCCTTGGCGGTGGGGAACTTCTTGGCCCCGCCCTCGATGGCCAGTTCGACGAAGGCGTCGCGGGTGCCGGAGGTGGGCGGCGGGCCGTAGACCAGGATGCGGTTGGCCGGCAGGCCGGCGCCGATGTCCTTCCAGGTCTTGTAGGGGTTGGCCACGAACTGGCCGCCGCGCAGGGCGTTCTGGGCCAGGCCCAGATACAGGTGCTCGACCTTGAAGTTGTAGTCTGGCGCCTTCTTGTCCATCGCCACGACGATGCCGTCGAAGCCGATCTTCAACTCGACGATGTTGTTGACGCCCTTGGCCTTGCAGGCTTCGAACTCGGACTTCTTCATCGGCCGCGAGGCGTTGGCGATGTCGGGGAACTTCTCGCCCATGCCGCCGCAGAACATCTTGATGCCGCCGCCGGTGCCCAGGCTTTCGATCTTCGGCGACTTCTTGCCGGTCTTCTTGCTGAAGTTCTCGGCGGTGCGGGTCGAGAACGGGAACACGGTCGACGAGCCGGCGGCCCAGACATAGTCGCGGGCGGCGTGGGCGCTGGACGCGCCGGTCAGCAGGGCGAGCGCGGCGGCGGTTCCGAGCAGGGTCTTCATGACGGCATCCTACTTTCGAGGGGGCGAGAAGGAGGGGACGCGTGAAATCTACGTCCTATGCGGTCGTCATTTGTCACAGTTTGGCGACAGATTTGCGACAGCGTCCGTTCACGGACGATCGTCGGGTCAGCCCTTGGACCGCACGACCTCGCCGTCTTCCTTGGTGAAGCTCTCTGGCGCGGCGTCCAGCAGGTCGAACACGCGCTCGGAGGGGCGGCACAGCCCGACGCCCTTGGCCGAGACGACGATCGGGCGTTCCACCAGGATCGGCTCGGCGATCATGGCGGCGAGGATCGCGTCGTCAGTCACGCCCGGCTCCAACAGGCCCAGCTCGGTAGCCGGTCCCTTGGCGCGCAGCCAGTCGCGCGGCGTCGCGCCGGCCTTGGCCAGCAGGTCCCCAAGCTGTTCCCGCGTCCAGCCGGCCTTCAGGTATTCGACGACCGTGGGCTCGACGCCCGAGGCCTGGATCATGGCCAAGACGTTGCGCGAGGTGCCGCACTTGGGATTGTGGAAGATCGTGACGGGGAAATTGGTCCGGGTCATGGGCGGTCTTGGTCCTTGAGAAGCCATCCGAACACTCCTGTCGCCAGCAGGGCGCCGACGAGCTGGGAGAGGATGAAGGCGGGCGCCGAGGCGGGGGCGACGCCGGCGAAGGTGTCCGACAGGGCGCGCGCCACGGTGACCGCCGGATTGGCGAACGATGTCGAGGCGGTGAACCAGTAGGCGGCGGTGATGTAAAGTCCGACCGCGACGGCCGTGAAGTCGGGCCGGAAGCGGACCGCGCCCAGGATGGTCACGACCAGGCCGAAGGTCGCCACCGCCTCGGACAGCATCTGGGCGGGACCGTCGCGCAGCCGGGTCGAGATCTGGAGGATCGGTTCGCCGAACATCGCATGGGCCAGCCAGACCCCGGCCACGGCCCCGGCGACCTGGGCCGGCGGATAGAGCAGGGCGTCGCGCGTCGACATCTCCTTGCGGAGCAGGGCGACCAGGGTGACGGCGGGATTGAAATGGGCGCCCGAGATCGGCCCGAACACGGTGATCAGCACCACCAGGCCCGCGCCGGTGGCCACGGTGTTGCCGAGCAGGGCGATGGCGACATTGCCGCCCGCCAACCGCTCACCCATGATCCCGGAACCGATGACCACGGCCAGCAGCAGGGCCGAGCCCAGGGCTTCGGCGGCCAGACGGCGAGGGAGGTCGAAGTAAGCGGTCACTGCGCCTCGCAACAGGTCGCTCGGGCGATCAGGCCCTCAAGCGGCGCGCAGATCTCCGGCGCGCCGCCGCAGCAGTCCTCCATCAGGAAGCCCAGCAGGCCGCTCATCGCCGCGTAGTCGGCGGTGTAGATGATCGACCGGCCCTCGCGCCGCGCGCCGATCAGCCCGGCATGCGACAGGATGTTGAGGTTGGCCGACAGGGTGTTGGGGACCATGGCCAGGCGGCGGGCGATCTCGCCGGCGGCGACGCCGGGCGGGCCGGCCTGGACCAGCAGGCGGAAGATCGCCAAACGGCCCTCGTGGCCGAGCGCGGAAAGCGAAACAGTGGCGGCTTTCAATTCCATATTTCCAATATGATGGAAATATGTGACGAGGGGAAGACGGCTTCGAGGATCTTCCCGCCATGACCGACCTGCCCGCCCTGCAATCCCGGTTCCTGTCCGTTCCGACCCCGGCCGGCCTGGAGGTCGCGGCGCCCCAGGTCCATCCGCCGCGCATCCTGCTGCTTTACGGCTCGCTGCGGGAGCGTTCGTTCAGCCGGTTGCTGACCGAGGAGGCGGCACGGCTGCTGGAGTTGATGGGCTGCGAGACCCGGATCTTCGATCCCCGCGACCTGCCGCTGCCGGACGCTGTCGGCCCCGATCATCCCAAGGTCCAGGAACTACGGACCCTCTCATTGTGGTCGGAGGGTCAGGTGTGGTGCAGTCCGGAACGGCACGGGGCGATCACCGGGGTGATGAAGGCGCAGATCGACTGGATCCCGCTGGAGATCGGCAGCGTGCGGCCGACCCAGGGCCGGACCCTGGCGGTGATGCAGGTCAGCGGCGGCTCGCAGTCGTTCAACGCCGTCAACACCCTGCGCCTGCTGGGCCGCTGGATGCGGATGATCACCATTCCCAACCAGTCGTCGGTGGCCATGGCCTGGCAGGAGTTCGACGAGCAGGGTCGCATGCGCCCCTCGGCCTATTATGACCGGGTGGTCGACGTGATGGAGGAACTGGTCAAGTTCACCCTGCTGACGCGGGACCGCGCCGATCACCTGGTCGATCGCTACAGCGAGCGCAAGGCGGCGGGCGGGATGTCGCGCGAGGCGGCGCTGGCGGCGCGCGCGACGGCCTAGGCGCGATCCTCTGTCGCAGCCCGCGGGCGCCCCCCGTCAATGCGGCGGAAACCACGCCGGCGGATAGTCGGCGTGGGAGGCGTCCATGTCCGCGTTTCATGCTGTTCGCAGCTTTGTCCTGATGACCGTCATCGTCTGCGGGTTGCTCACCGCCGCCTGGAGCGGCTTGAAGGACATGCCCTGGGTTCATGACCGCGATCGGGGTGACGTGGTCTGGATCGACACCACCCGGGGCTGAAGCCCTCGGGCCGTCCAGCGCGGACGGCCGGTCAAGTCGCGACGCTTTTGGCGGCCCCTTGTGCGCTGTGGATCAAGTTTCTTGACCTTCGCCGGGCGCAAGGCGGCGCGGACTGAACAAGAAGCGAGCGGCGGAGACATTTCGTTCAAAATGTCAGTTGACGATCCGGCCAGGACGGCGAGGGCGGGTGATGCTGCTCCTCAAGAGGCGTCGTCCTGGGGATAATCACCGCGGGTGATGGGCGCGACGCCTCGAACGAGGACGTCATGTCGAACCAACGGCTTTTGATGGCGGGTGCTTCCGCCGCTGTGCTGCTCGCCCTGTCTGGCCATGCCTTCGCCGCTGCCGATCCGGTCCCGGCCGACGCGTCAACCGCCGTCGACGAGATCGTCGTCAAGGCGCGCGACAAGGCAGGCCTGCTGGAGAAGCAGCCCAACAACACCGTGTTCGGGCTGGACAAGCCGCTGCTGGAAACGCCGCGCTCGGCCAGCTTCGTCAGCGACGTAACGCTGCAACGTTACGGCATCGAGACGATCGACGGCCTCACGGCAGTGTCGCCGGGCACCTATACCGCCAGCTTCTACGGGGTGCCCGGCGCGCTCAACATTCGCGGCACCCTGGCCGAGAACTACTTCCGGGGCTTCAAGCGGATCGAGAACCGCGGCACCTATTCGACGCCGATCGGCGCGGCTGACCAGATCCAGATCGTGCGCGGCCCGCCCACCCCGATCTACGGCTCGGGCAAGGTCGGCGGCATGCTCAACTTCATCCCCAAGTCGGGGAAGAACGAGGGCGGCTATCTCAGCGAGCCGACCGGCGAGATCACCGCCACCTACGGCTCGTACAACAAGAAGAACGTCACCGGGCAGTTCGGCCTGCCGGTCAATTTCGGGCCGGTGACCGGCGGCGTCTATGTCTATGGCGAGGCCGAGGATAGCCACAGCTATTACAAGGGCGTCTATCCGCGTCGCCAGACCGGCGAGATTTCCGCCGACTTCGACCTGGGCAACGGCTGGACCACGGCGTTCGGCGGTATGCTCTACCACTCGGACGGCGACGTGCAGACGCCGGGCTGGAACCGCCTGACCCAGGACCTGATCGACAATAGGAACTACACCACTGGCCGCGACACCAGCATCGTCGACAGCGACCACAACGGCCGCCTGACCCTCAACGAGATCAGCGGTAACGCCGCCAACCCCTACTATTACGACCCGACCTTCAACCCGCTCTACATCCCGTACTACAACTTCTACAACACCAACGCCGCCCACACCCTGGACACCGGGGTCGGCACGTTGAAGCTCAGCCCGCAGCAGGTCTATATCAGCCCGGCCGACTTCTCGAAGACCAACACCAACACCTTCTATTTCGACCTGGCCAAGGACCTGACGGCGACCAGCGCCATCAAGGCCCAGCTGTTCTATGACGACCAGGAGAACAAGCGCTTCGTCTCCTACGGCTACCCGGCCTGGTTCGACAGCTCGGTGTGGGAGGCCCGCGTCACCTACAATTTCGCCAACGAATTCCTGGACGGCAAGGTCAGCGCCAAGTCGTTCGTCGGGGCCTCGTACCGCGACTTCTCGGGCCGCCGACGCGAGAGCTACAATAGCGGTGTGATCGCCCTGGACCGTCGCGACATCGCCTTCGGCGCCACCGCCACCGACATCATCGACAGTCCCTTCAGCACCGAGACCGGAGCCGGCGTTCTCGGGCTGGCCTGGGAGAACGACAACAAGTCCGACTGGACCCAGCAGGGCGTGTTCTTCACCACCGACATCATGGTCGGCGAAAAGCTGAACCTGATGCTGGGCGGGCGCTACGACGACTACGACGTCAAGTCGCAAGATACCGGCGTGCTCAGCTACCAGATCGCCGGCCAGCAGAAGGCCAGCAAGGGCAAGGGCACCTACACCGCCAGCCTGACCTACAAGGCCCCGGCCGACATCATGCCCTACATCACCTACGCCAAGGCCTCGGCCCTGGAGATGAGCCAGGCCGGTGACATCGCCCCGGGCCTGGTGGCCTCGGCCACCGACGCCTGGCTGTCGGACAGCGACCTGGCCGAGGCCGGTTTCAAGTTCCAGTGGCTGCGCGGCACGCTGGTGGGCTCGCTGGCCGGCTACCGCCAGAATCGCACCCAGCTGATGGGCATCAACGCCACCCCGACCGGCACCCGCGCCAAGGGCGTGGAGCTGGAGGTCCGCTGGCTGGCGTCCGAGAACTTCAGCTTCACCTTCTCGGGCAACACCCAGCACACGACCGTCAAGGGGCCGGATGCGTCGTTCCAGTACATCCCGGCCTACACCGCCGGCGTCCCGGGTTCGCAAGCCTTCGGCGGCACCTATGTGGTGTGGAGCTTCGCCGGCCTGGCCGGCCGAGCGGGGGACTACGACTACACCCTGATCCCCAAGTCGGTGGTCAGCCTGTACGGCGCCTACACCAGCAACGATTACGACTGGGGCAAGGTCGGCGGCACGTTCGGGGTCACCCACGTGACCAAGACCTCGGGCACCGTGCAGGACGCCGTGACCTATCCGGCCTACTGGGTGGCCAACGCCTCGGCCTATTACAGCTACGGTCCGTACACGGCGACGTTCAACGTCGATAACCTGTTCGACAAGCTCTACTTCACCCCCGACGCCGACAGCTACGCCAACCTCGGCGCCCTGCCGAGCAGGGGCCGCGAATGGCGCCTGACCCTGGCCCGCAAGTTCTAGTTCCCGCCGCCCACACGCCCTGGAGACGGGGCGTGGGGTTCATCGCTTAAACATGGAGGCCCCCATGTCGACGATCCCGTGGAGATCCTGGCTGCTGCTCGGCGCGCTGAGCCTGCTGCTGTTCCTGATCACCGCCTCGACCTTCTCGTCGCTGGGCGTCGTGCTGCCGGCGATGATCAAGGAACAGGGGTGGAGCTTCGGCACGGCGTTCCTGGGCTTCACCCTGCTGGGGGCCTTCTGCGGCGGCTCGTCGTGGCTGCCGGCCATCCTGATCCGCAGGCTGGGGGTGCGGCTGACCATCGTCGCCGGCTCGGCGGTGATGGTGGCGGGCTTCGCCTGCCTGGCTAGCGCGCACGGCCTGCCGGTCTATCTGGTCGGCACGGCCCTGCTGGGCGTCGGCTACCAGATGATGGCCCTGATCCCCGGCACCCACGTGCTGTCGATGCTGTTCAAGAAGCGCGCCCTGCCGTTCGGGGTCTATTTCACCATCGGCTCGCTGGGCGGGGTGGCCGGACCCTGGATGGCCCTGACCGGCATGGCGGCGGCCCACGGCGGCTGGCGTCCGTACTGGTGGGCCCAGGCCATCGCCTCGGTGGCGGTCGGCGCCCTGTGCGCGGCCCTGGTCGGCGGCCGCGCCTGGCTGGCCGCCGCCGCCGTCGAAACCGACAAGGCGGTGGCGCAGGAGGCCCAGACCGCGCCCGTCAACGCCAAGGTCTATCGCACCACCACCGACTGGACGGTGAAGGAGGCCCTCGCCACCCCGCAGTTCTGGGTGATCCTGGCCGCCTATTTCGCCCACCTGCTGGGCGGGGTCACCGCCGTCAGCCTGGCGCCGACCCACTTCAGCGAACTGGGCGTGGTCTCGGCCGTGGCGGTCAGCGTCATCAGCTTCGAATCCCTGATGCAGGTGGTGGCCCGCATGGGCGGAGGCCTGCTGGGCGATCGCGTCGATCCGCGCTGGTTGCTGGCCGGGGCCCAGGGGATGATGGCCGTCGGCCTGCTGGCCCTGACCCATGCCACGACCTGGCCGCTGATGATGCTGTTCGCCGTCGGCGTCGGCGTCGGGTTCGGCATGACGGTGCTGGCGATCAGCATTCTTTTGCTCAACTATTATGGCCGGAAGAACAATCTGGAGATCTTCTCGCTGGTCTGCCTGGTGGGCGCGGTCTCGGCCCTGGGGCCGGTGATCGGCGGCGTGATGCGTGACCGTCTCGGTGGCTTCGCCCCAACCTTCCAGGTATTCGCCGCCATAATCGGCGTAATCTTCGTCGCGGCGCTGTTCATGCGGCCGCCGCGCAAGGCCACCCATGTGGAACCGGTCGCGGAACCGGTCCCGACCATGCTTCAAGACGCCGCCTGAGGAGGAAGCGCCATGTTCCACAGCCCATCCAAGCACAAGGACTTCGGGGTGTTCCTGCCGGTCGCCAACGGCGGCTGGATCATCTCCAAGACCACGCCGGTCCTCGACGGCCTCTACCAGCAGAACAAGGCCGCGGCGGTCACCGCCGACCAGGTCGGCATGGACTTCGTGATGTCGATGGGCAAGTTCCGCGGCTTCGGCGGCGAGACCGACCACTGGGGCACGGCCCTGGAGTCGGTGACGATGATGGCCGGCATCGCCGAGGCCACTTCGAGCGTCCGCATCTGGGCCACTATCCATCCGCTGCTGCAGAACCCGGCGGTGGCCGCGAAGCTAATTTCCACTCTCGACCACATCAGCGGCGGCCGCGCGGGCCTCAACATCGTGGCGGGCGCCTACAAGGGCGAGTTCGACCAGATGGGGGCCTGGGACGACAGCCTCAGCCATGACGACCGCTACGCCCTGACCGAGGAATGGACCACGGTGGTCAAGCGCCTGTGGGCCGAGGACAGCGTCGACTTCGCCGGCAAGTTCTTCACGATGAAGGACTGCCAGTCCAAGCCCAAGCCGCTGTCCAAGCCGCGTCCCGAGCTGATCTGCGCTGGCATGTCGGACCGTGGCTTCCAGTTCTCGGTGCGCGAGGCCGACATCTGCTTCATCGGCGGCCGCACGCCCGACGAGCGCCGCGACGCCTCGCTGCGGGCCAAGAAGGCGGCCGAGGGCATGGGCAAGACCATCAAGACCTACGCCATGTGCACCATTGTCCACGGCGACACCGACGCGAAGGCGCAAGGTTTGGTCGAGCACTACAAGGACGGCGCCGACATGGGCGCGATCCTGGCCATGCTGGCCAGCTGGGGCGTGCCGGCCGAGAAGCTGAGTTCCGTCGCAGCCCAGCAGGGCGCCTTCATGACCCACACCGTGGTCGGCTCGCCGAGTTCCTGCGCCGCCCAGGTCGAGGAGTTCGTCACCTATTGCGAGCTGGACGGCCTGATGCTGATTTTCCCCGACTATGTCGAGGGCCTGACCATGTTCGGCTCTGACATCCTGCCGGGCCTGCGGGCGGTCTATTCGTGAACGCCGTGAACCCGACCGCCGCAACCACGGGCGACCTGGCCGGCTGGATCGCGCCCGGCCGCACGGCGGTACTGATCATCGACATGCAGGTCGACTTCGCCTCGCCCGACGGCGTGCTGGGGGCCTTCATCGACATGAGCGTGGTCGCGCCGGCCCTGGCCGCCGCGCAAGCCCTGGCCGACAGCGCCCGCGCCGCCGGCGTGCCGGTGGTGTTCGTCGGCCTGTCGACGACGCCCGAGACCGACTCCCCGGCCTGGAACGAGCGCATGCGCCGTCGCGGCGGGGATCCCGACGTCGACGCGGCCCTGTGCCGGGCCGGCGCCGTGGGCTCGGACTTCTACGGTCCCAAGCCCCTGCCGGGCGAACGGGTGGTGTCCAAGACCCGCTACAGCGGTTTCGTCGGCACCGACCTGGACGTCAAGCTGACGGAGATGGATGTCGACACCCTGGTGGTGGCCGGCCTGACCACCGAGTGCTGCGTCGACAGCACCGTGCGCGACGCCTTCGACCTCGACTACCACGTGTTCGTCGCCGCCGACGCCTGCGCCGCCTACGAGGCCGACATCCACGCGGCGTCGCTGAAGGTGATGGAACTGAACAGCGCGATCCTCACCGACACGGCGGCGGTCGCGCGCGCCTGGAAAGGGGCTGCTTGAGTATGGCCGATGGATTTCCGCCCCTGGGCGCCAGCGCGCCCTACGCCGTCACCGACGCCGACCGCGCCGCCATCGCCGCCGCGATCAGCCAGGACGAGATCGTCGAGCTGGCCCTGACCCTGGGCAACATCCCCGCGCCGTCGGGCAAGGAGCTGGAGGTCGCCAACTACGTCCACGACTGGATGGCGCGCGAGGGCTTTTCGCCGCGCAAGGTGGGGGCCACGCCGGAACGTCCGAACATCATTGGCACGCACGGCGGCAAGGGCGTCGGCAAGAACCTGCTGTTCACCGCCCACCTCGACACCGAGGCGCCGACCTGGAACCCCGACCTCGACGCCTACAAGTACAGCCCCGAGACGATGGCCAATCCCGAATGGGAGAAATGCTGGCTGGAGGACGGCAAGCTCTACGGCTACCCGATCGCCAATGATCGCGGCCCATTGAGCTGCTTCCTCATTGCCGCCAAGGCCCTGAAGACCGCCGGCTACGAGCTGGCCGGCAAGATGTACCTGACCGCCTGTCCCGGCGAGATCGGCCCCGAGCCGATCGAGGAGCACCGGGGCGTGGCCTATATGGGCAAGGACATCGGGGCCCACTACCTGTTCCACCACGGCGGCGTGGCCCCCGACTACGCCATCGCCGCCGAGGGCTGCGACTTCGGCCTGACCTGGGTGGGCTGCGGCTATGCGGTGTTCCGCTTCCAGGTCTGGGGCGAGGGGGTGTTCACCCCGCTGCTCGACCAGCCGGCGACGGCGGCCCAGCACCCCAACCCGATCTACAAGATCGGCCGGCTGACCGACGCCATCCACGCCTGGAGCGGCGAGTGGGAGAAGAACAGCCGCTATGACAGCCCGGGCGGCGTGGCCCAGCCCAAGTCGCAGATCGCCTCGATCCGCGGCGGCATTCCGTTCGCCTTCGGGGCCGGCACCGAGCTGGTGAACCTCTATCTCGAGGTCGGCCTCAATCCGAAGCAGCGGGTGGCCGACGTCCAGCATTCGCTGGAGGCCATGGTCCGCGAGGCCGGCCTGGGACGCATCGACATCGAGCCGGTGGTGGTGCGCCATGGTTTCGAGGCCGACGCCCGCGAGGTGGCCCCGCTGGTCGCCGCCGTCGACGACGCCACCAAGCTGAGCCTGGGTCACCCCGTGGCGCTGGCCAACCCGGTCTATTCCAGCATGTGGCGCGACCACAACGTCTTCAACATGCATCGCATCCCGGCCATCACCACCGGCTTCAAGCGCTGGCGGCCCACGCCCCAGGACCTGGTCGACAGCGCCCTGGTCTATGCCCTGACCGCCCTGGCGGTCTGCGGCCGGGCCGATCCCGAGAACGGCGCCAAGCGTCCGGCCTCGGCGGTCTATCCCGACAACCCATTCGGGAACGGCTGATGGGCGCGGTGAAGGAACTCGCGCCGGAGCCGTCGGACTTCCGCAAGGCCATGGGCAGTTTCGCGGCCGGGGTGACGGTGGTCACTACCTGTCACGAGGGCCGCCTGGTCGGCACCACGGTCAGCGCCTTCAGCGCGGTGTCGCTGGACCCGCCGCTGGTCATGGTCTGCCTCAAGCGCGACAGCCGCACCCTGGCGGCCCTGAGCCAGGCCAGGACGTTCTGCGTCAACATCCTGTCGGCCGAGCAGGGCGACCTGGCCCACCGCTTCGCCAAGAGCGGGGCCGACGACCGCTTCGCCCTGACCGCCGTCGAGACGGGGGTGTGCGGCGCGCCGGTGCTGGCCGGCTGCGCGGCGGCCGTCGAATGTGAGCTGCACGCCGCTCATGACGGCGGCGATCACGAGATCCTGGTCGGCCGCGTCCTGCGCGTCGTGGTCGATGAAGCCAAGGCCCCGCTCGTCTACGTGCGCGGCGGTTTTCTGAACGTTTAGTTGGAGTTGCGCCGCATGGCTTACGACGTGCTCGATGTGAGGCCGATGACCCGCCGGATCGGCGCCGAGATCTTCGGGGTGGATCTGGGCCAGCCCCTGTCGAACCGCCAGTTCGAGGAGCTGCACCAGGCCCTGACCCAGTACCAGGTGATCTTCTTTCGCGACCAGGAGATGGACCACGAGGCCCACAAGGATTTCGGCCGCAAGTTCGGAAACCTGGCCATCCATTCGGGCGTGCCCGGCATCGAGGGCCATCCCGAGATCGTCGCCATCCACGCCGACGCCAATTCCAGGTTCGTGGCCGGCGAGAACTGGCATTCGGACCTGACCTGCGACCCCGAGCCGCCGCTGGGCAGCATTCTGCACATGAAGGTCCTGCCCGACGACGGCGGCGACACCTGCTTCGCCAGCATGTACGCGGCCTACGAGACCCTGTCGGATCGGATGAAGGCCTATCTGGAAGGCCTGTCGGCGGTGCACGACGCCAACCCGGTCTACAAGGCGATCTTCCCGGACATCGACCGCAAGTACAATTGCTCGACCCACCCGATCGTCCGCACCCATCCGGTCAGCGGTCGCAAGAGCCTGTTCGTCAACCCGTCCTACACCACCCACGTCGCCGGCCTGACCAAGGCCGAGAGCGCGGCGATCCTCAGCTACCTCTATCAACACGCGTCGAACCCCGACTTCCAGGTGCGCTTCCGCTGGCAGAAGAACTCGGTGGCCTTCTGGGACAACCGCTGCACCTGGCACCAGGCGATCTGGGACTACTTCCCGGACACACGGACGGGTTTCCGGGTGACGGTGGCGGGCGACAAGCCGTTCTAGGCTCGAAGCACTCCATCCAATCACGGCTGTCATCCCGGACAAGCGCGCAGCGCGCCGATCCGGGACCGACGCGTGAACTCAGCGCTTCCGGCGGTCCCGGATCTTCCCCCGGCTTTCGCCGGGGTACGTCCGGGATGACAGGGAGTTTGTAGATGGACCCCGCCAACCGCCGCATCCTCCTGCTCGGCGCCGCCGGCGGCATCGGCGGCGCGATCCGCGAGGGTCTGCGCGGCCGCTACGGCCTGATGCGCCTGGCCGACATCGCGCCGATGCCGCCGGCCGCGCCGGGCGAAGAAACCGTCCAGGCCGACCTCTTGGACATCCCGTCACTGGTCGCGGCGATGACCGGGATCGACTGCGTGGTTCACATGGCCGGCGTGCCCGTCGAGCCCGAGACGAACGCCTGGGAGCAGGTCCTCCCGGCCAATATCATCGGGGTCCACAACCTGTTCGAGGCCGCGCGGCTGGCGGGCGTCAAGCGGGTGCTGTTCGCCTCGTCGCATCACGCCGCCGGCTTTCATCGCCGCGATACGCCGACGGCGAATACCATGGTTCCCAGGCCCGACAGCTACTACGGAGTCAGCAAGGTGTTCGGCGAGGCCATGGGCCGGATGTACGCCGACAAGTTCGGCCTGCAGGTGCTGTCCTTGCGGATCGGCGCCTATCGCGACGCCCCGACCGACCCACGCCACCTGTCGGTCTGGGTCAGCCCGCGCGACATGGTCGAACTGGTCCGCTGTGGGGTCGAGGCCTTGGATTTCGGCTATGCGGTCGCCTACGGAGTCTCGGCCAACACGCGGAATTTCTGGGACAATCGCGAGGTGGCGTTCCTGGGCTACGAACCGAAGGATAACGCCGAGGACTGGGCGGGGGAGATCCTGGCCGGCGGCCCGGAGGACCCGGTCGCCGCGCCGTTCCAAGGCGGCTGGTATTGCGCCAAGGACTTCGTCGGCGCGCCCGAACGCGTGAATGACGGACGCTAAATCTCGCCGCGGGTGTTCCGGTTTGACAAGCCGGCCCGGTCGTTTTCAAACATATGGAACGGTCGGGGAGTGGTGTCCGTGAAGGCGCGTCGGTTTCTCATCTCCCTCAACGCGGCGTTCCTGGGCCTGCTCCCGGCGTCGCATGTCGGGGCCGCTGTCGCCGCTCCCGCCCAGGCCTTCGCCCAGGCCCCGGTTGAGGTTCAGGTCCTGGCGCCGCCCCGGCCGACGGTCGGCAGCGACGGGGTGATCCATCTGGCCTACGAGCTGCATGTCAGCAATTTCTACAAGGACACCGGCCTGCTGAGCCTGCGTCGGGTGACGGTCTATGCCGATGATGGCGCCAAGCCGTTGGCCAGTTTCATCGACGCCCAGGTCAACGATCTGCTGGCCCACCCGGCCGACGTGGCGGGTTCCGGCGTCCCGGTCGAGGGCGGCGGGCGGGTGGTGCTGTTCCTGTGGCTCGACCTGCCGGTCGGCGCCAAACCGCCCAAGGTCCTGCGCCATCAGCTGGAGTTTCAGCCCGAGAACGGGCCGTGGCGCCGGGTTGACGGCGTTCGCACGGTCGTCGACGCCACGCCGCCGATCGTCATCGGCCCGCCGCTGGGCGCGGGGCGTTGGTTGGCCCATGAGGGGCCGGGCAATCACCTGTCCCACCACTGGGGAAGCCTGGTGGCCGCCAACGGCCGGGTGACCGTCCCACAGCGTTACGCCATCGACTTCTTCGGCCTCGACGGGGCGGGCCATCTCGTCCACGTGGCGCGCGATCAACTGGCCGAGTCGACCGACGCCGACTGGACGGGTTTCGGCGCGCCGGTGCTGGCCGTGGCCGACGGCGTGGTGCGCGACGCCCGCGACGGCAGGCCCAACAACAAGCCGATGACCAGCCCGCCCGCGTCCGCCGAGCTGACCGCCCGGTCGCTGATGGGCAATTTCGTGGTGCTGGAGATCGCGCCCAAGGTCTTCGTGTCCTACGCCCACCTCCAGTCCGGCAGCCTGACCGTCAAGGTCGGCGACCGGGTGAAGCGCGGCGCGGTGCTCGGCCTTCTGGGCCAGTCGGGCGCCGCCAATGCGCCCCATCTGCATTTCCAGGTCACCGACGCGCCGACCTTCGAGGAGTCCGAGGGCCTGCCGTTCGTGATCGACCGCTTCGACCGCCTGGGCGCCGCGAGCATCAGCGACGCGCTCGACCAGACGGCGAAGGTGTCGTTCGGCCCGCCGTCGCCGACGGCGCGGCATGACCAGACGCCGCTGGACGGTGATGTGCTGGAGTTTCGGTAGGACGGCCCTACATCCGTCATCCGCCGCATAAAGCGGGGAATGACGACCGTAAGGGCGCGCGCAAACCTACTCCCGCGTATAGCTCTCCGGGATCTGCGGGTTCGCCCCCGCCTTGCCCCACAGCAGGATCTCGTTGCCCCACGGGTCGCGGAAGGCGTGGTTGTAGCCGTTGAATTCGGCCCAGTAGTGGTCGCGCCACAGCAGCTCGGCGCCCAGGCCGACGGCCGTGTCCAGGATGCGGTCGGCGCTGTCGTCGTCGCTGATCAGCACCCAGATCCGCGGCTTGCGGCCGTCGGTCGAGAGGTAGCGCGGCTCGACGCCGGTCGGCTCCGGATGGGGGCGGGCGTTGGCGGCCTTGAAGATTCCCAGGTGCAGGTTGCCGATCTCGCTGTCGGTCCCGTCGGGCTTCTTGAAGAACCCGCCCGGCACCATGCGGTGATAGAGGCCCTCGGGGCGGGCGTCGTTCTCCCAGCCAAACACTTCGGCGTAGAACTTGCCGGCGGCGGACGGGTCTTCGGAGGCCAGGTCGACGAAGATCAGGGTGTTGGTCACGGGTGGTCCTCTTGCACAGCGAAGGGGCCGTCGGGGAAGCCGATCGACAGGGTGAGGTCTTTCCAGGCGTCGATGTCGGCCCGCAGGGCGGCGGCCGCGTAGCCGGCGTATTTCAGGGCGTCCTCGCCCAGCAGCAGGTGCATCGGCGGGGCGTCGGCGTCGGCGACCTGGAGGATGGCCTGGGCCGCCTTGGCCGGGTCGCCGGGCTCGGCGCCGGCGTGGTCGGCCATGATCCGTTCGGCGTCGCGGGCCAGGCCGTCATAGTCGGCGATCTTGGACGCCACGATCGCCTTGGAGCCGGCCGAGAAAGCCGTCCGCAGGCCTCCCGGGGCGATATTGATGACATTGATTCCAAGTTCGGCGACCTCGGCGGCCAGGGTCTGGGTCAGGCCCTCCAGCGCCCACTTGCTGGCGCAATAGACCCCGGTGCCGGCCCAGACGGCCAGGCCCGAGACCGAGGTGATGTTGATGATCCGCCCGGCCCGGCGGGCGCGCATGGCCGGCAGCACCGCCTTGAGCAGGGCCAGGGGGCCGATGACATTGGTCTCGAACTGGGCGCGGATCTCGTCGAGCGAGGCCTCTTCGACCGCCCCGACCAGGCCGTAGCCGGCGTTGTTGACCAGGATGTCGATCCGGCCGGTCAGGGCTTGCGCCTTGGCGACGCCGGCCCGCACCGCGGCTTCGTCGGTGACGTCGAGGATCAGGGCGTGGCCGCCCAGCAGCTCGAAGGCGTCGGCGTCGCGCGCCTTGCGCACCGTGCCGACGACGACGTCGCCGCGCGCCAGGGCCGCCAGGGCGATCTCGCGCCCGAGGCCGCCGGACACGCCGGTGATCAGCCAGGTTTGGGTCATTTCAACTCCTGAAAACTCGGTCCTCCCCCTGTGGGGGAGGTGGCCCGAAGGGCCGGAGGGGGGAGAAGCCGGGGCGTCTCAGATACTCACCCCCTCAGTCGCTCCGCGACAGCTCCCCCACAGGGGGAGCATTCAATAGGGCTTGTCCCCTTTCACCCACAACCGCTGCATCGTCCGGAAGTACTTGGTGTCGTCGTACAGCGTGCCGGTGTGCAGGGTGCAGCGGTTGTCCCACATCAGCAGGTCGCCGGCCCGCCACTTGTGGCGATAGACGAAGTCGTCGCCGGTCATGAAGGCCACCAGCTCGTCGATCAGCGCCAGGCCCTCGGGGCCGGGCTTGCCGATCACCTGCGTCACCGTGCCGGTCGACGGCCACAGCGCCTTGCGGCCGTCGGCCGGGTGGGTGCGGATCAGCGGGTGCTCGACGTCGGGATTGGCCGCCTCCAGTTCCGGCGACAGGATCTGGGCCCCGAACTCGCGGGTGGCCATGAAGTGTTTGTAGCTGTGGTGCAGGCGCAGGGGCAGAAGCTCGGCCTGCTTTTCGGGCGACAGGGCGTTCCAGGCGGCGCAGCCGTCGGCCAGCAGGGTGTCGGAGCCCTCGTCGGGCACTTCCACCGCATAGAGCATGGTCAGCATCACCGGCTCGGGCTTGTAGCTGTAGTCGGTGTGCCAGCCGACGCCGTCGTTGTGGGCGCCGATCGGCTTGCCGTCGACGACCCGGTTGCTGAGGATGAAGATCTTCGGATAGCCGGGCAGGGTGAAGCGGGTCTGGGTGTGGTCCTCCGGATCGCCGAATCGGCCGATGAATCGCATCAGGTCGTCGGGGGTCATGGTCTGGTCGCGCAGCACGATGGCGCCGTGGCGATGGAAGGCGGCGACCACCTCGTCGATCTTCTCGTCCGTGGCGGTGGGCAGGTCGACGCCCTGGATCAGCGCGCCGAAGCCGGGTTTCAGGTCCTGGATGGCGAGGTCGTCGGCGAGCGTCATGTCCACGGGGCGCGGTCCTTTGGCGGTGTCTGAAGCAAAGCCTAGGCGGGGTCGCCGGGCCCGTCTTGCCTGAGCGCGCCCGATCCCTTTCCGTGCGCGCTGGGCGAACTTCCCTTCCGCCGGAAGCTGCGTGTCTTTTGCTCATTTCCGCCCCAGAAGGCGGCGAACCCGCCCCGGTGTCAGGCGATGGCCAAGTTATCGTGCGCGCTGGTGCAAGACCGTGGGGCGCGCCGCGCCTAGCCTCCGTATCGATCTCTCGAAGGGAGCGCTTGCACCATGGGCCCCAGTCCGCCCGCCTCCGCATATTTGAACGACGCCTTCTTCGACGGCCTGTCGCGCTCGATGCTCGACGTCGGTTCGGCCGAGACCCTGCCGCCGGCCTGCTACACCGACGCCGCCTTCTACGACTTCGAGAAGGAGGCGCTGTTCAATCACGAATGGCTGTGCGTGGGCCGCGTCGACTGGATCAAGGAACAGGGCGACTACTTCACCACCACGATCATCGGCGAGCCGATCATCGTCACCCGCAACCGGTCGGACGAGATCAAGGCGATGTCGGCCGTGTGCCAGCACCGCGCCATGCTGGTGGCCGAGGGCCGGGGCAACACCCGCGGCTTCGTCTGCCCCTACCACCACTGGGTCTATTCGCTGAACGGCGACCTGGTGAACGCCCCGGCCATGGACCGCACTTGCGACTTCGACAAGAAGTCGGTGAAGCTGCCGAGCTTCAAGGTCGAGGTCTGGCTGGGCTTCATCTTCATCAATTTCGACGCGGACGCGCCGCCGCTGGCGCCGCGCCTTTCGGACGTCGAGAGCGCCATCGCCAACTTCGACCTCGCCAACGCCGAGGGCCTGACCCCGCCGATGACCGGCCAGTTCGCCTGGAACTGGAAGGTGATGTTCGAGAACAACAACGACGGCTACCACGCCAACAAGCTGCATCGCGGCCCGCTGCACGACTTCATCCCCAGCGAGCTGTGCAGCTTCCCCGAGGCGGGCGAGGGCGACGCCGGCTTCCTGCGCTACAACGGAACGACCCATCCCGACGCCAGCTTCAACCCGACCCAGAAGGCCGTGCTGCCGGTGTTCCCGAAGCTGACCGACGAGGATCGCAACCGCGCCACCTTCGCCAACATCCCGCCGACCCTCTCGCTGGTGATGACCAGCGACATGGTCATCTACCTGATCCTGCGGCCCACCGGCCCCGAGACCATGGAGCAGGACACCGGCCTGCTGGTCGCCCCCGGCGCCACCGAGACCCCCGGCTTCGAGGAGCGGCTGGAGATGATCATGACCTCGGCGGGCAAGATCATCGCCCAGGACATGCATGTCGACGCCCTGGTCCAGCAGGGCCTGCGCTCGCGCTTCGCGGTGCGCGGCCGCTATAGCTGGCAGGAGGGCGCGCAGGTGCAGTTCAACCGCTGGCTCACCCCGCGCTACCAGAAGGCCTGGGCGGCGCTAAAAGAGGGAACCGCCGCATGAGCCGGATGCCCGTCGTCTTCTTCGGTCACGGCAGCCCGATGATCGCCCTGGAGACCAACGACACCACCAAGACCTGGAAGGCGATGGGCGAGGCGTTCGGCAAGCCCAAGGCCATCCTCTGCGTCTCGGCTCACTGGCTGACCCAGGGGGTCGGCGTCACCGCCATGGCCGCGCCGCGCACCATTCACGATTTCGGAGCTTCCTTCCCCAAGGCCTTGTTCGACGTGCAGTATCCGGCTCCGGGCTCGCCCGAGCTGGCGGCGCGGGTGGCGCAGCTTCTGGCCCCGCAGCCGGTCTTCCTGGACCAGCAGGCCTGGGGCCTGGACCACGGGACCTGGTCGGTGCTGAGCAAGGCCTATCCCGACGCCGACGTGCCGGTGGTGCAACTCTCCATGGACGCCGGCAAGCCGCCGGCCTGGCACTTCGAGCTGGCCAAACGGCTGGCGCCCCTGCGCGACGAAGGCGTGCTGATCGTCGGCACCGGCAACATCGTCCACAACCTGCCGGCCATGAACTGGGGCGAGCGCCATTGCGCGCCCTATGAGTGGTCGCGGCGGTTCAATGACCACATCAAGCAGGCCATCGTCGACGACGCCCCGCAGCGGGCGGTGGACTTCGCCTCGCAGGGCCAGGACGCGTCGCGTTCCGTGCCGACCCCGGACCACTACTGGCCGCTGCTCTACGTGCTGGGCGCGCGCCTGCCGGGCGACGCGCCGACCTTCGCCCCCGACCACATCGAGCACGGCTCGCTGAGCATGACCAGCGTCACGCTCGCGCCCGTGGCGGCCTGACCCGGAGACTCCGATGCCCTTCATCTGCGAACCCGGCCAGACCCGTCCCGACGTTCTGCCCGGAGCCCTGCACACCCTGCGCGCCACGCCCAAGACCGTGCACTGGGGCTATTTCGACCCGTCGACCGGCCCGTCCCTGCGCATCAAGAGCGGCGACCTGGTCTCGGCCGAGGCGATCACCCACCACGCCGGCGACGCCCCCCACCTGATGATGGACGAGGCGGTGACCAGGATCTTCACCGACATCCCCGAGGACGACCGCAACCCCGGTGTCCACATCATGACCGGGCCGATCTTCGTGGAGGACGCCAAGCCCGGCGACGTGCTGGAGGTGCGCTACCTGCGCATGGTTCCGCGCAACAACTACGGCTCCAACCTCGCGGCCAACTGGGGCTACCTCTACAAGGAGTTCGGCGAGAAGGAGCGGGTGACGATCTACGAGCTGGATCCCAACGCCAACACCGCCAGCGCCCTCTATGCCTACGACTTCCAGGGCAAGTACCTGATCCCCGGAACCATCACCCATTGCCCCGAATGCGACCGCCAGCCGGCCCTGAACGGGGTGCGGGTGGCGGCCCGGCCGCACCTGGGCACCGCCGGGGTCGCGCCGGCCGTCGACGGCCGCGTCAGCACCATCCCGCCCGGCGCCCATGGCGGCAATATCGACAACTGGCGGATCGGGGCGGGGGCGACGATGTACTACCCCGTGCAGGTCGAGGGTGGGCTGTTCTCGATCGGCGACCCCCACGTGTCGCAGGGCGACGGCGAGATTTCCGGCACGGCCATCGAGAGCTCGCTGAACGTCCTGATGCAGATCGTGCTGCGCAAGGACTTCGAGTCGCCTGGACCTCTGCTGGAGACGCCAAAGTGGTGGATCGTCCATGGCTTCCACGAGGATCTTGATGTCGCCATGCGCGACGCTTCGCTGAACATGCTGACCCTGCTCAGCGACCATGTGGGCCTGTCGAAGAACGACGCCTACTCACTGATGAGCGTGGCCAGCGACTTCGGCGTCACCCAGGTGGTCGACGGCAAGCAGGGCTGCCATGTGCGCATCCCGCGCGACATCTTTCCCAAGAAGAGCGGATAGGGCGTCCCATGAAAGCCTGGTCGTTCAGCACCGACAGCCACCCCCGCGCCGAGCGCGCGGAGGCCTGGCGCGAGGCGATGAGCCGGCTGGGCCTGCCGATCGAGGGCTTGTCGGACGCCGAGCCGGCCAGCGCCTCGGTGGTCTGCCTGACCTCGCCCCTGGGCATCGAGTTCGCCCTGGTCGAGGCCGGGGCCCAGGCGATCTCCGGCCGCCGCACCGGCCAGCCGGCGGCGGTCTGGCTGGCGGTGCTGCTGAGCGGCGAGGCCACCCTGGTCACCGACGACCTGGCCGAGGAGATGGTGGCCGGCGACATCGCCTACGGCCCGACCGGCCAGCCCGCGGCCCTGCGGCTGGAGACCCGCTGCCGGCTGATGTTCGTCCGCGCCCCGCGCGTGGCCCTGGACCACCGGCTGATCGCGCCGGTCAACCTGCGGATCGGACGGTTGCAGGGGGCGACCGGCGTGGCCCACATCCTGTCGGGCCTGCTGCGGGCCACGGCCGACGGGCTGGAGGACCTGACCGTCGACCAGCTGCGGCCCGTCGAACTGGCCCTGACCGAGTTCCTGGCCATCTGCCTGGTCGAGGGCGGGGCCGAGGCCGACGTCCTGGGCGTCGGCGGCGGCGGCGGTGCGCCGACCGCCCACCTGCAGCGGCTGTGCCAGACCATCGAGACCCTGCTGCCCGACCCGGACCTGTCCTTGCGCCAGGTGGCCGACGAAGAGGGGGTCTCGCCGCGCTACGTCCAGAAGCTGTTCGCCAGCGCCGACGAGACCTTCAGCCACTATCTGCGCACCCGGCGGCTGGAACGCTGTCGCACCGACCTGGCCAGCCCGCAGCACGCGCGGCTGTCGATCTCGGAGATCTGCTTCCGCTGGGGCTTCAACGGTTCGGCCCACTTCAGCCGGACGTTCCGCGACCAGTACGGGATGTCGCCGCGGGAATTCCGGCAAGGGGCGGCGGCTTAGGCCTTCCACCTCGCTTACGGGACGAACACCTCGCTGGTGTCCATGCGCACGTTGCGGACGGCGCGACAGGCGTCCTCGCCCGCCCGATTGTGCTCCGGCATGAAGTTCAGCAGAAGTGAACGTCGCCGCGCGCCGGAGCGGTTGCAGGTCGCCCCATGCAACAGGTCGGCGTCGAACACCAGGATGTCCCCCGCCTCACCCGCCAGGATCAAGGACAGGGTCTCGTCCGGCTCGCCCCGGTCGAGATGGCGCGGAACCACGCGGGTGGCGCCGTTGTCCGGCCCATAGGGATCGAGGAAGACCAGCGCGGCGACGGCGTTCAGGCCTGCGCCATCACGGTGCAGGGGCTGATGGCCCCCGTCCGGCAGCGGCTCGCGGCCCTCGACCTGGCTGAGGAAAAAGGGGCCGCCCAGCATCTGCCCTCCCGCCGCCAGCAGGGACGGCAAGCGGCAGGTCCGCTGCACCGTGGGATCGAGATCGACCAGAGCGTGGCGCCAGCCGGCGCCTCGGGGCGTGGCCCATTGGTCCTTGGTCCCCACACCGGCGTCGAAGGCGGCGCGCAGGGCATCGCGCCACGCTTCGGGCGCGGCGCCCCGCAGCAGGAGATAACCGTCGCGGTCCAGGGCGGCGGCTTGCTCCGCCTCCAGCGGATCGACCTCGGTGGGCGTCAGGAGATCGCTCATGGCGCTCCCTAGAGCATTTTCGAGCGAAGTGGATGCCGGTTCGCGTGAAGAAAATGCGCCAAAACAAAAACCTGGAGCCCCGGCCTGATGCAATCAGGTCGGGAAACGCTCTAGAATCTAGCCGTGCCGTTCGCAAGGGCGTCGCGCATGGCCACAAGTCGGCGTGAGCGTAGCAACCACGGGCCTTTTGAAGTGGAAATGGACACCTGTTCCGAGATCCACCCTCTGTCCGCACGGAGCGGACCTACTTGCTCACCCCGAACCGGAACTCCGTCGTCTGCCGAAACACCTCTCCCGGCCGCAGGACTGTGGAGGGAAAGTTCGGATGGTTGGGGCTGTCGGCGAAGTGCTGGGTCTCGATCGCCAGGCCGGCGCCCTTGTCCAGGGGGCGGCCATCGGGGGCCTTCAGCGAACCGTTGAAGCTGTTGGCGGTGAACAGCTGGACGCCCGGTTGGGTGGTGCGCACGTCCAGGGTCCGGCCGCTGGCAGGATCGGCCATCCGCACCGCTAGGGCCAGCTTGCCGCGTCCGCCGCCGTTGACGACGAAGTTGTGGTCCAGGCCACCGCCCAGCTTGATCTGCGGATCGTCGGCCGCCACCGCGTCACCCAGGCGCTTCGCCCGGCGCAGGTCCAGCCCCGTGCCGGCCACCGGCGCCACCGTGCCGATCGCCAGCTTGCGGACGTCGATCGGGGTGAAGGCCTTGGCCATCACCTGGACCGTCTGGTCGTAGACCGTCCCGCCGCCCGCCAGGTTGAAATAGGCGTGGTGGCTGAGGTTGAGCACGGTCGCCTTGTCGGTGGTGGCCCGATAGTCGATGCGCAGGGCGTTCTTGGCGGTCAGAGTGTAGGTCACGCTGACCGACAGGGCGCCGGGATAGCCGCCTTCGCCGTCGGTGGCGACATAGGCCAGGGTCACCCCGGCCTCGCCGCGCCGCTGGAACGGGGTTCCGGTCCACACCTGCTTGGCCATGCTGGTGGGACCGCCATGCGAGGAGATGCCTTCGGGGCCGCTGGGCAGGTCGTGGCGCACGCCGTCCAGGGTGAAGCCGCCGCCGGAGATGCGGTTGGCGTAGCGGCCGAGCAGCGAGCTGAAGAACGGCTTGGCCTCGTAGGCCTTGAGGTCGGCCAGTTCCAGCACGACGTTCGCGACCTGACCCGCGCGGTCCGGGACGTTGACCTGGGTGATGATCCCGCCCAGGGACAGCACCTTGACGCTCATGCCGTGGTCGTTCTTCAGGGTGAAGACCTCGACCGGCGCGCCGCTCGCCATGACGCCATAGGGCGCGCGGCTGGCTTCGGCGGCCAGGGCGGCCTGGGCGGTCAGGCCGGCGACGACCAGGGCGGCGGCCAACAGGTCAGGCCGCATGGGCCATCAGCCTTTCGTAGCGGTGCAGGATCCGCTCCAGGGTCGAGCGCTTAATGGGCTTGCCGTCGCGCAGCTTGGTCCAGGTGGTCTCGCTGATCGAATAGCAGTCGAACAGATGCTCGCGGGTCACGGCCGGCAGCCGGGCGCGCAGGCGCAGGACGAGGTCGCGGGGAACGGTGAGGGTTTCGGCCATGGCGTCAGGTACCAACGCACGATGACAAGAGTGTTGACCCGGACGGTCTCCGGCTCGACTTCCCGATCTCGTCCGCTCCGGCGGCCATGCGTTCCTTCCCGTCGTTGTTATTGGAAAGCGGTGTCAGTCAAACCGGGACGGAGATCAAGACCCCAAAAGGTCGTAGACGCCGTGGAGATATCCCTCGCACGGGAAAGCGGCCTCTCTACGGCCCTGGCGTCAGAGCGTGCCCATGCCGCCGTTGATGATCAACTCGCCGCCCACCCACGTTCGTCACCCCCGAACTGTTCGGGGGACCCAAGCGGGATCTGACGCCACGTCCAGCGCCGCTTGGGTCACCCGCATGAAGCGGGTACGGACTTCTAGACGGCGGCGGCCGGCGTCCGGTCGGGCAGGGCGGCGCGGGCGGCGAACAGGGCGATCGGCAGGCCGACGCCGAACATGTGGATCGCCACCCCGCCGAGCAGCATGGCCAACTCGGGGGTGGGGCGGGGGCCGAACCGGATGGCCAGCACCACGTAGTTCATCACCATGTAGCAGCCCAGGCCGTAGACCGGTCCCCACAGCCAGGGGCGCTTGTCGAGGGCGGGCAGGGACCGGCTGGCGGTCACGTAGACCGCCGCCATGACCAGGGCGATCGCCGCGTGCAGCAGACCGCCCAGGGCGGCGGTCGCCAGGCCGCCCTGGTAGCTGGCCTTGCCGAGCAGGCCGCTGGCCACCGACTGCAACACCCGGACCGGCCCCACGTCGCGCAGGCCGGAGGCGGCGAAGGCGTAGAGGATGTCCAGCAGCGCGGCGGTCAATCCGCCGCCGACGACGGCGACCAGGGGGGTGATCCCGGCCTTGGGGTGCGAAGACATGGCTTGCCTCAATTGGATCGCGTGGACCGGGCGGGGGCGGCCTCGACGTTCGGGCCGGGGGCAGGGTCGGGGGTCGGGTCATTGGACACGACGATGGGCGTGTGGGCGGCGATCAGCAGCTCGATGCGCGCGACCAGGGCCTGACCGCTGGCCGAGAGTCGCAGGACACGCTCGCGCGGGTCGGCGGCGCTGGTCGCGCAGTCCAGCAGGCCCAGCGAGGGCGGCAGCGGCCGGTCGATGCCCCGCGCCGCCAGGCCGCGCGACACCCGCGAGGCGCCGGCGTCGGTCAGCCCGCAGGCCTGGGCCAGTTCCGAGACGTTGATGCCCGGGTTCTCGGCCACGTAGAGGAAGGCCCGGATGCTGGTCAGGCTGATGGGCGGATAGATCCGCCGGAAGGCCTCCAGGGCGCCGAGCACCGCGTCGCGGCGGCGGATGCGGACCACGTTAGCTGTCATGATAGACCGCCAGGGCGCGGGGGCGGGTCTTGTAGTGGCGCGGCCGTCCGTCCGAAGGGGTCTCGCCCTCGGGGCGTCCGGCGCCCTTGGGGCGCACGTGGTGGAACGAGAAGGCGGCGGCGGGATATTCGGCGCGGACGGCCGCGAACAGGGCCTGCGCCCGTCGCTGATGCTCCGCCGCCTCGACATAGTCCTGGGCCGAAATCTCGATGGTGATCTGGGTGCGCAGGGTCAGTATCGGGATGTCCTTTGGCCGGGCCGTCATCTGGGCTCCCTCCGGTGAGCGTCGAATCCCAGTCTTGGCGGGGCGAGCGGTCTTGTCAGGCGTTGGGAGACCAACGGTCGGCGGAGTGCTGCGGGCGGCGCGGGGGTCTGCGAACGACGCCGCTGCGTCTGCGAACAACGCTTTGCGACCGCCGCGCCAGCAGCGACAATGCGCCATGAGGTCGACGCCCGCCGCACAACAGCAGACCCGGACCATCCTGATCGCCACGGCCGGGGTCTGGCTGCTGGCCTATGCCGCCATGACCCTGGGCTGGGTGAGCGCCGGCGCGCCGCACTTCTGGGACGGCGCCTTCCGCCGCGGGATCATCTGCCTGGTCGGCGCGATGATGTGCCTGGCCATGGGGCCGCTGCTGCTGCGCTCGACGCCATGGCCGTTCGGCTGGCGACTGGCCCTGGCGGCGGGACTGTCGCTGGTCGGCTCGCTGATCTTCGGCGTGCTCGACTACACGGTCTATGTCGTGATCCTGCCGCGTTGGCCGGAGTCGACGTTCTGGGGGGTGATGCTGATCGCCCGCACGGTGTTCTGGTTCTTCGGGGCCTGGGCGGCGATCTTCATGGCGGTTCACGCCGACCTGGCGGCGCGGGAGGCCCGGTTCAAGCTGGAGGCGGCGCGGGTGCTGGCCACCGAGACCCAGAACCGCATGCTGCGCTACCAGATCAGCCCGCACTTCCTGTTCAACACCCTCAATGCCCTGGCGACCCTGGTCATGGAGCGCCAGAACGATCGCGCCGAGCAGATGATCCTGGGCCTGTCGGGCTTCCTGCGCCGCTCGCTGGAGCGCGACGTGCGCGAGATGGTCACCCTGGCCGAGGAACTGGACGGCGAGCGCCAGTACGTGGCCATCGAGCAGATCCGCTTCGGCGACCGCCTGTCCTATGTCGAGCGTATCCCGGCCGACCTGGCCGACGCCCTGGCGCCCAATCTGATCCTGCAGCCGGTCATCGAGAACGCCGTCAAGCATGGCCTGTCGCGCACCCGCGAGCCGATGACCATCGAGGTGGTGGCCGCCGCCCAGGCGGGGGGCATGATGTCGATCACGGTCAGCGACGACGGGGCCTCGGGCGCCGGCGCGCCGCCGGGCCTGGGCGTCGGACTGGAGAACGTCCGCCGCCGCCTGGAGACCCACTATGGCGAGCGGGCGACCCTGACCTGCGGCGTGCGCGAGCCGCGCGGTTTCCAGGTGCGCCTGGATCTGCCCCTGGAGCGCGCATGACGCCGCCGGCCCTCACCGTCCTGCTGGCCGACGACGAGCCCCTGGCCTTGCGCCGGCTGCAACGGCTGGTCTCCGAGGTCGAGGACGTGCGGATCGTCGCCACGGCCACCGACGGCGACCAGGCCCTGGCCCGGGCGCGCGAGACCGCCGCCGAGGTGGTGATCATCGACATCAAGATGCCGGGCCTCGACGGGGTCAGCGTGGCCCGCGCCTTGGCCGGGCCGCCAAACGGGCCACGGGAGGGGCCGGTGGTGATCTTCGCCACCGCCTTCGACCGCTACGCCATCCAGGCCTTCGACCTGGCGGCGGTGGACTATCTGCTCAAGCCGTTCGACGCCCCGCGCGTGGCCGAGGCCCTGGCCCGAGCCCGCGCCCAGGTCCGGGCTCGGGACGCCGAGCAGCGGATCGGCGAACTGCGGGCCATCGTCCAGGACCTGCGGGCCGAGCATCCGGAGGCGGTGGGCGGCGGCTTCGAGACCGAGCTGTGGATCGACAACCGCGGCGGGGCCCAGCGGCTTCTGGTGCGCGACCTCGACTGGATCGAGGCCGAGCGCGACTATGTCCGCCTGCATGTCGGCGAGCGCAGCTATCTGGTGCGGGACTCGATCCGCAGCCTGATCGAGCGCCTGGATCCGGCCTGCTTCGTGCGCATCCACCGTTCGGCCGTGGTGCAGCGCGACCGGGTGGCCCAGTTGGCGCCGCGTCCGGGCGGGGGGCTGACCGCGGTGCTGTCGACCGGAGCGCGTCCGCCGATCGGCCGCAGCCATGCCGCCGCCGTGCGTCAGCTGTTTCGCCGAACGTCAAACCGCGCCTGAACCGTCGAAGTCATGGGAAGAGGAGGGGGAGGGGCAAACCCCTTCGTCGGGCGCGTGATCGCTGGCCCGGAATATCGTCTGGCCGGCCAAGGCGGCCAGGATGAGCGGTCGGCTCCCGTCCAGGACGGAGGCCGACCGCTCGCCGTGGATTAGCCGTTGACGGCGTCCTTCAGCTGCTTGGCCGGCGTGAAGGCGACCTTCTTGCTGGCGGCGATTTCGATGGCGGCGCCCGTCGAAGGGTTGCGGCCGGTGCGGGCCGGCTTGGCCTGCACCTTGAACTTGCCGAAGCCCGGGATCGAGGCTTCTTCGCCCTTCACGGCGGCGTCGGTCAACGACTTGAAGACGCCGTCGATGATGGCCTTGGCTTGGGCCTTGGTCAGCTTGTCGTCGGCGGCCACGGCGGCGTCGACCAGATCCGAAACGTTCATAAGTCAGCTCATCTGCTGGGAATCAAAAGAGAGCCAAGCCTGCCGGGGGAAACGCGCTTTGTCACCCTATGATGGAAACAAGGGTTAATGCGCGGGTCCTAGAGACGCTGGCGCACGCTTCCTCGCGGAAAAATCAGGCTTTATCAAGCCCTTACCGGAGTGGTTGACAACGAGCGGGGGCGATCGACGAGACCCTGGCGACCGGGCGGACCGTCGATCGGCTGGTGAGCGGCGCGGCGGATTCGGTGGAATCGAGCTCCAGAACGGCCGGCGTGGGCGAGGCGGGCGCCGTCGTCGCCCCGAGGCGCGACCGGAGAACGGGGCTTCCCGCTGGCCTCGGCGATTGGATGTTTGGTCTCGGCGGGGAGGCGGAACGTTCAAGCGCCGACCCCGTCGAAGGGCGCAGCATCCGGCGTTGGCGCGAAAGGAATGCCTGGTCGTGGATGTGCTGATGGTGCTCACGTCCCACGGACGCCCGCCGGACGGCGGGGGAGGATGCGGGCTGAGTTTCGACCAGTTCCTGAGCCCCTACTATCTCTTCGTGACGGCCGGGATCGACGTGGCTCTGGCCTCGCCACGCGGCGGCCCCCCGCCGCTGGACCCGGGCATGGACCAGCGGGAAGCCGATCCGGTCCTGGCGGCGCGGTTCCGGAGCGACAATGCCGCCCGTGACCTGCTGGCCGACACACTGAAGCTGTCGCAGGTGGCGCCGGAGGACTTCGCGGCGGTGCTCTATCCTGGTGGCCTGGGCGCGCTGTTCGACCTGCCCGCCGACCCCGTTTCGCAGGGGCTGATCGAGGCCTTCGCACGAGCCGGAAGACCCATGGGCTTTATCGGCCATGCCCCCGCCGTTCTGGCGGGGCTGAGGCGGCCGGACGGCGCGCCCTTCGTCGCCGGCCGGCGGCTGACCGCCCTGTCCGATCGGGAAGGATGGGGGACTGGCGCCGCGCCCGCGCCGGCCTGGTCGGCGGAACAGGTCTTGCGGGGGCTGGGAGCGGACTACCGCTGTGGGCCGGAAGGGCGGTCGCACTTGGTCCGCGACGGCTTGCTGGTGACCGGCCAGAACACCGCCTCGGCGCCGGGCGTGGCCCGCGAGCTGATGACGCTGATGGCCTGACCGGCGGGCCTCAGCCCGGCGCGGTCCAGCCGCCGCCCAGGGCCTGGATCAGGGCCACCGCCGTGGTCTGGCGGGCCACCGCCGCCGTCAGCAGCGCGCGCCGGGCCGACAGGGCCGAGGCCTGGGCGGTCACCACGTCGGTATAGGCCACCTGGCCGGCGCGATACTGGTTGAGCAGCATCTGCTCGGTCTGGTCGGCGGCGCTGGACGAGGTCTGCAGCAGGCCGTAGCGGCGTTCCAGCACGCGGACGCCGGTCAACTGGTTCTCGACGTCCTCGAAGGCGGTCAGCACGGTCTGCCGGTAGTCGGCGACCGAGGCGTCGTAGGACGCGCGGGCCTGCTCCACCCGGGCCTTGCGGGCCCCGGCGTCGAACAGGGTCTGGGCCGCTGACAGGCCCAGCGACCAGGTGTTGGCCGAGGCCGAGAACAGGTCGCCCAGGCGGCTGGCGCCGCTGGCGCCCGAGCCGGTCAGCGACAGGGTGGGGAAGAAGGCGGCGCGGGCCACGCCGATGTCGGCGTTGGCGGCGGCCACCCGGCGCTCGGCGGCGGCGATGTCGGGGCGGCGCTCCAGCAGGGTGGAGGGCACGCCGGCCGGGATCTCCGGCAGTTGGGCGGCCCAGTTCGGGTCGGCGGTGACCTTGAAGGCGCTGGCCGGTTCGCCCACCAGCACGGCGATGGCGTTTTCGTAGGTCGCCCGGGTCTGTTCCAGGCTGGCCAGGTCGGCCTGGGCGTTGGCCAGCTGGGTCTGGGCCTGCAGCACGTCGGACTTGGGCGCGATGGCGGCGGCGTAGCGGTTCTGGGTGATGGTCAGGCTACGCTGGTAGCCCTCGACGGTCTTCGAGACGAGCGCGATCTCGGCGTCGGTCTGGCGCAGGCCCAGATAGCTTATCGCCAATTCGCCCTGCATCGACAGCTTGGCGGCCGCCAGGTCGGCGGCGCTGGCCTGGGCCGAGGCCTGCGCGCCGTTGACGGTCTGGCGGATGCGGCCCCAGACGTCCGGCTCCCAACTGGCGCCGATGCCGGCCTGGTAGCGTTGGCCGCTGCTGGAGCCGCTGGTCCCCGAACTGGTCGAGCCCGAACCGCCGCTCCTGGTCGCCGAACCGGTCAAGTCGAGGGTCGGGAACAGGCTGGCCCGCTGCTCGCGCACCAGGGCCCGGGCCTGGCGATAGTTGGCCTCGGCGGCGGCGATGGTCTGGTTGGAGACGTTGACCCGGGCGATCAGGGCGTCGAGTCGCGGATCGCCCAGCAGGGTCCACCAGTCGCCGCGATCCAGCAGGTCACCGGGCGTCGCCGGCTTCCAGCCGTCCAGCGCCTTGAAGGTGGCGGGTAGCGGTGTCGGCGTGGCGAGGGCCGGCTTTTGATAGGCCGGGCCCACCGTGCAGGCCGACAGCAGGGCGAGGGCGGAGACGGCGCAGGCCAGGCGTTGAACGGACATCAGGCGGGCTCCGGCGCGTTCGGGGGCGCGGTGGGATTGTGGGTCAGGTAGCGCTCGTCGCGCGGCTTGCCCCGCAGGCGGTCGAGATAGACGTAGACGACCGGCGTGGTGATCAGGGTCAGCAGCTGGCTGGCGATCAGCCCGCCGATGATGGTGATGCCCAGCGGCCGGCGCAGCTCGGCGCCTTCGCCAAAGCCGATGGCCAGGGGCAGGGCGCCCAGGGCGGCGGCCAGGGTGGTCATCAGGATCGGCCGGAAGCGCAGCAGACTGGCCTCGCGCACCGCCTCGATCGCCGTCAGCCCGCGCGAGCGCTGGGCCTCCAGGGCGAAGTCGATGATCAGGATGGCGTTCTTCTTGACGATGCCCAGCAGCAGGAACACCCCGATCAGGGCGATGATCGAGAACTCCATCTTGAAGACCAGCAGGGCCAGCACCGCCCCGACCCCGGCGGCGGGCAGGGTGGACAGCACGGTCAGCGGGTGGACGTAGCTCTCGTAGAGCATGCCCAGCACGATGTAGATGGCGATGACGGCGGCGGCGATCAGCAGCGGCTGCTGCTTCATCTGCTCGTTGTAGCTGCGGGCGCTGCCCTGGAACCCGCCGCGCACGCTGGTCGGCAGGCCGATGTCGGCCTCGGCCTGCTTGATGGCGGCCTGGGCGTCGCTCAGCGACTTGCCGTCGGCCAGGTTGAACGACACGGTGGTGGCCAGCTCGCCGTTCTGGTGGTTGATCGAGGTCGGGGTGGCGGCCTGGGCGACGCTGGCGATCGCCATCAGCGGCGTCATCGGCGTCACCGTCGTGTTGAGGGCCGAGCCGGTCGAGGGGTCGCGCAGCGACGGGTTGACCGCCGCGCCGCTGCTGGTGGTTCCGCCGGTCGTCGCGGCCGCCCCCCCACCGGAAGTGGTGGGCACATAGACGTCGTTCAGGGCCTCGGGACCCTGGGCGAAGGCCTTCTGCCATTCCAGGATCACGCTGTACTGATTGATGTCTTCGTAGATGGTCGCCACCTGGCGCTGGCCGAAGGCGTCGTAGAGGGCGTTGTCGATGGCGCGCGGGGTGACGCCCATCCGCGAGGCGCTGTCGCGGTCGATGGTGATGTAGGTCTCGACGCCGTTCTCCGACTGGTCGGAATCGACGTCGGTCATCACGTCGCTGTGCTCTTTCATCGCCTCGGCCAGCTTGGGAGCCCACTGCTTGAGGGCGGCGCTGCTGTCGCTGGTCAGGGTGTACTGGTAGGTCGAGTTGGCCTGCCGGCCGCCCATCCGCACGTCCTGCACGGGGTTGAGGAAGACGCTGATGCCGGTCACCTGCTGCAGCTTGGGCCGCAGGCGGTTGATGACCGCGGAGCCCTTCTCCTTGCGCTCGTCGGCCCCATCGCCCAACGGCTTGAGGTTGACGAACATGAAGCCGCCGCCGGCCCGGGCCCCGCCGGTGAAGCCGACCACGGTGTCGACCGCCGGGTCCTTGCGGATGATCTCGACCACCTGCCGCAGTTTCAGCTGCATGGCCTGGAACGACACGCTCTGGTCGGCGCGCAGCCCGGCCTGGATCTGGCCGCTGTCCTGCTGCGGGAAGAAGCCCTTGGGCACGGCGATATAGAGCCAGGCGGTCAGGCCCAGCACCACCACCAGGATCAGCAGCACCACCGGCTTGGCGGCCAGGGCCCAGTCGAGGCTGTGTTCGTAGGTCCTGTGCACGCGGTTGAAGCCGGCCTCGAACCAGCGGCCGATCCGGCCCTCCTTCTGGCCTTCGGGGCGCGGCCGCAGCAGGTAGGCGCACATCATCGGCGTGGTGGTCAGCGAGATGACCAGCGAGATCAGCACCGCCGCCGACAGGGTGACGGCGAACTCGCGGAACAGCCGCCCGACCTGGCCGCCCATGAACAGCAACGGGATGAACACCGCCACCAGCGAGATGCTGATCGACAGCACCGTGAAGCCGACCTCCTTGGCCCCCAGGGTGGCAGCGGCGAAGCGTTCCATGCCGTTCTCGATGTGGCGCTGGGTGTTCTCCAGCACGACGATGGCGTCGTCGACGACGAAGCCGGTCGCCACGGTGATGGCCATCAGGCTGAGGTTGTTGAGCGAGAAGCCCAGCAGGTACATCACCCCGAATGTGCCCAGCAGCGAGACGATGGTCGCCGCCGCCGGGATGAAGGTGGCCCGGGCGCCGCGCAGGAAGGCGCTGACCACCAGGACGACCAGCACGATTGAGATCAGCAGGGTGACCTCGATCTCGTGCAGCGAGGCGCGGATCGAGTTGGTGCTGTCGCTGGCCACCTGGATGCTGACGTCGGCCGGCAGCTGGGCGCGCAGCTCGGGCAGCACCTGGCGGACGCTGTCCACCGTCTGGATGATGTTGGCCCCCGGCTGGCGGGTGACCAGGATGATGATGGCCGGCTTGCCGTTGAACAGGCCCAGAGTGCGGGTGTCGGCGACGCTGTCGGTGACGCTGGCCACGTCCGAGAGCTTGACCCCGGCGTCGCCGCGCCAGGCCACGACCAGGCCGGCATAGTCGGCGGCCTTGCGCCCGCCGCTGCTGGTATAGACCTGGAACCGCTGGCCATCGCCCTCGACCGCGCCCTTTGGGCGGTTGGCGTTGGCGGCCTGGACGGCGGCGCGGACGTCTTCCAGGGCGACGCCGTACTTGTTGAGCAGGAACGGGTTGACCGACACCCGCACGGCCGGCAGCGAGCCGCCGCCGATCTCGACGTCGCCGACGCCCGTCACCTGGGCCAGGCGCTGGGAGACGATGTTGGAGACCGCGTCGTAGATCTGGCCCGGGGTCTTGGTGTCGCTGGTCAGGGCCAGGATGATGACGGGCGCGTCGGAGGGGTTCTGCTTGCGGTAGGTGGGGTTGCTGCGCAGCGTGGCGGGCAGATCGCCGCGCGCCGCGTTGATCGCCGCCTGCACTTCGCGGGCCGCGCCGTCGATATTGCGGTTGAGGTCGAACTGCAGGGTCACCCGGGCCGAGCCGGTATTGCTCTGCGAGGTCATCTCGGTGACGCCGGGGATCACCCCCAGTCGCCGCTCCAGCGGGGTGGCGACGCTGGAGGCCATGGTGTCGGGGCTGGCCCCCGACAGGTTGGCCGAGACCGAGATGGTCGGATAGTCGACCTGCGGCAGGGGCGAGATCGGCAGCACGAAGAAGGCCGCGATCCCGGCCATGGCCAGGCCGATGGTCAGCAGGACCGTCGCCACCGGCCGGCGGATGAACGGGGCCGAGAGGTTCACGACGGTGTCCCTGGGATCGGCTCGGGGTCGATACGCTCTTCATGGCGCAGACCGCGGTCGGCCGGGCTCAGGCGGTCGAAGGCCAGGTAGATCACCGGGGTGGTGAACATGGTCAGCAACTGGCTGACCAGCAGGCCGCCGAAGATGGCGATGCCCAGAGGGCGGCGCAGCTCGCCGCCGTCGCCGAAGCTGAGCATCAGCGGCACGGCGGCGAACAGGGCCGCCAGGGTGGTCATCAGGATCGGCCGGAAGCGCAGGATGGCGGCCTGGAAGATGGCGTCCTGGGGGCTCTTGCCCTGGTTGCGCTGGGCGTCGATGGCGAAGTCGATCATCATGATCGCGTTCTTCTTGACGATGCCGATCAGCAGGATGATGCCGATGATCCCGATGACGCCCAGGTCGTTGCCGGTGATCCACAGGGCCAGCAGCGCCCCGACCCCGGCCGACGGCAGGGTCGACAGGATGGTCAGCGGGTGGATGTAGCTCTCGTAGAGCACGCCCAGCACGATGTAGACGCAGACCACGGCGGCCAGGATCAGCCACAGCTGGTTGGACAGCGAGTTCTCGTAGGCCCCCGCCGCGCCCAGGAAGGTGTGGGTGACGGCCACCGGCATGCCGATGTCCTTCATCGCCGCGCGGATGTCGTCGACCGCCTTGCCCAGCGAGACGCCGGGCGCGGTGTCGAAGCCGAGGGTGGTGGCCGGGAACTGGGCGACGTGGGTCACCTGCAGCGGCGCGGTCTGCTCGCGGATGGTCGAGATCGCCGACAGCGGGGTGGGACTGCCGCCGCCGGTCTTGAGGTTCAGCAGGCCCAGCGACTGCGGCGCGGTCAGCAGGCCGGGCTTGGCCTCGAGGATCACCCGGTACTGGTTGGTCTCGGTGAAGATGGTCGAGACGATGCGCTGTCCGAAGGCGCTGTACAGGGCGTCGTCGATGTCGGCCGCGGTGATCGAAAGACGCGCGGCGGTGTCGCGGTCGATGTCGACATAGGCCGCCGCGCCCACGGCGCCGGCGTCGCTATAGACGTTGCGCACCGACTTCACGGTCTTCAGCCGTTCAGCCAGCTTGCCGGCCCATTCGCGCACCGTGGCGGTGTCGGCCCCCTCCAGCGACAGTCGGTAGAGGGTGGGGCCGGTCTCGGCGTCGATGGTCAGGTCCTGGGTGGGCTGCAGGTAGAGGGTGACGCCCGGCACGGCGGCGACGCGGTCGCGCAGCCGCTGCATGATCTTCTCCTGCGAGCCCTTGCGGTCGGGCTTGAGGTTGATCAGCATCTGGCCGGTGTGGAGCATGGCGTTGTTGGCGCCGTCGACGCCGATGAACGAGCTGAGGTTCTCCACCGCCGGGTCGGCCAGGATCGCCTTGGCCGCCTGTTGCTGCAGCCCGGCCATACGGTCGTAGGACACCGACTGCTCGACTTCCGTACGTGCTTGAAGTTGGCCGGTGTCCTGGGTGGGGAACAGGCCCTTGGGGATGATCAGGTAGAGGGCGGCGGTCAGGGCGAAGGTCAGGACCGCGACGACCAGGGTGGCCTTCTGGCGCTTCAGCACCCAGGCCAGCCCGCGTTCGTACTGGCGCTCGACCCGCTCGAAGACCTCCTGCGACTTGCGGGCGACGCGGCCCGGCTTCTCTTCGCTCTGCGGCTTCAGCCAGCGGGCCGACAGCATCGGCGTCAGGGTCAGCGACACCACGGCCGAGATCAGGATGGTGATGGCCAGGGTGACCGCGAACTCGCGAAACAGCCGCCCGACCACGTCGCCCATGAACAGCAGCGGGATCAGCACGGCGATCAGCGAGACGGTCAGCGAGATGATCGTGAAGCCGATTTCGCGGGCCCCGTTCAGGGCGGCGGCCATCGGTTTCTCACCGCGCTCCAGGTGGCGCGAGATGTTCTCGATCATGACGATGGCGTCGTCGACCACGAACCCCGTGGCGATGGTCAGGGCCATCAGGCTCAGGTTGTTGAGACTGTAGCCCAGCAGGTACATCACCCCGCACGAGCCGATCAGCGAGATCGGCACGGCCAGGCCGGCGATCAGGGTGGCGCGCAGGCTGTGGAGGAAGAAGAAGATCACCACCACCACCATCACCACGGCCAGCAGCAGCTCGATCTCCACGTGGTGGACGGACGATCGGATGCCGGTGGTGCGGTCGGCCAGCACCTCGACCTTGAGCGTGGCGGGCAGGGCCTCTTCCAGCTCCGGCAGCTTGGCCTTGATGGCGTCGACGGTCTTGATGACGTTGGCGCCGGGCTGGCGCTGGACGTTGACGACGATCGCCGGGGTCTGGCTGGCCCAGGCGCCCAGGCGGGTGTTCTCGGCGCTCTGCACCACCTGGGCGATGTCGCGCAGGCGGATCGGGGCCTGGTTCTTGTAGGCGACGATCAGGCTGGAATAGTCCTCGACGGTCAGCAACTGGTCGTTGGCGTTGATGGTGTAGCTGCGGGTCGGGCCGTCGAAACTGCCCTTGGCGCTGTTGGCGTTGGCGTTGCTGATGGCGCTCTGCAGGTTGGCCAGGGTGACGCCGTACGAGGCCATGGCCTGGGTGTCGGCCTGGATGCGGATGGCCGGGCGCTGGCCGCCGCTCAGGGTGACCAGGCCGACGCCGGAGACCTGGCTGATCTTCTGGGCCAGGCGGGTGTTGACCAGGTTCTGCACCTCGGTCAGCGGCAGGGTGTCAGACGTCACCGCCAGGGTCAGGACCGGGGCGTCGGCCGGATTGACCTTGGCGTAGACCGGCGGGGCGGGCAGGTCGGCGGGCAGCAGGCTGTTGGAGGCGTTGATCGCCGCCTGCACCTCCTGCTCGGCGACGTCCAGCGTCTCGCCGAGGTTGAACTGCAGGGTGATGATCGAGGCGCCGGCCGTGCTGACCGAGCTCATCCGCGCCAGGCCGGACATCTCGCCCAACTGGCGCTCCAGCGGGGCGGTGACCGTCTGGCTCATCACCTCGGGGCTGGCCCCCGGATAGAGGGTCTGGATCTGGATGGTGGGATAGTCGACCTGGGGCAGGGCCGACAGCGGCAGCAGCCGGAAGCCGACCAGGCCGGCCAGGACGATGGCCGCCATGAACAGGGCCGTGGCGACCGGCCGCTGGATGAAGGGACGCGAGGGGTTCATCGGATGCGGGCCCGGCTACTGGGCTTGCTGCTGGCGGCGGCGACGCTCGCCGCCCTTGCCCTTGCCCTTGCCTTGGCCCGGGCGTTGGGCCGCCTGGCCTGGAAGCTGGACCTTGCCGCCTTCCGTCAGACGGTCGCCGCCTTCGGTGATCACCTTCTCGCCGACCTTCAGGCCGGTGGCGATGGAGACCTGGGTGGTGGTCGAGGGGCCGGCCGTGACCTTGCGCTTGCTGACCGTCTGGTCGGCGTTCAGCACCCAGACGAACGCCCCGTCGGCGCTCTGGCGCAGGGCGGTGGCGGGCACGACGACCGCGCCCTTGATGTTGTCCAGCTCCAGCCGGACATTGACGAACTGGCTGGGGAACAGCGCCCCGCCGGTGTTGGCGAACCGGGCCTTGGCCTTGACCGTGCCGGTGCCGGTGTCGACGACGTTGTCGAGGGTCGAGAAGGTCCCCTTGTCCAGGGTCACGGTCCGCGTCCGGTCCAGCGCGGTGACCGGCAGGACGGCGCCGGTGGCGACGCGGGCCCCGATGCGGGGCACGTCGTCCTGCGGGACGGTGAACTCCACATCGATCGGCGAGACGGTGGTGACCACCGCCACGCCGTTGGCGTCGCCCGCGGCGATATAGTTGCCGACATCGACGACCCGCAGGCCGACCCTGCCGCTGACCGGCGCGACGATACGGGCGTAGCCGAGGTTCAGCTGGGCCGTGCCTACGGCGGCGCGGTCGGCCATCACCGTGCCCTGCAACTGCTTGACGGTGGCGGCCTGGGTGTCGACCTCCTGGCGGGCGATGCTGTCCTGGGTCAGCAGGGTCTGGAAGCGGGCCAGGGTGACGCGGGCGCTGGCCAGCTGGGCCTCGTCGCGGGTCAGGTTGCCCTGGGCCTGCATCAGGTCCATCTGGAACTGGCGCGGATCGATCTGCGCCAACGCCTGGCCGGCGCGGACCATCTGGCCTTCCTTGAACAGCACCTGGGTGATCGTGCCCGACACCTGCGGGCGGACCGTCACCGTCGCGGCCGGGGTCACCGCGCCCAGGGCCTCGATGATCACCGGCAGGTCGGCCTGACCGGCCGTGGCCACCGCCACCGTGCTGGCGGGACCGCGCCGTCCGCCGCCGCCGCCGGGACCGCCGCCGAAGCCGCCCCCGCCGGCGCCGGCGCTCGGCGCGGCGTGCATCAGCGTCCAGGCCAGCCAGACGATCCCCGCCAGCACCGCCAGGGCGATCGCGCCGCCGATGATCTGGGCCTTGCGGCTGACGGTGCGGGGCTGGTGCGGGGGCAGTGCGGTCATCGAGGGCCTCGGGCGAGCGGCGGGCATGGCGAAGGGCGGCGAACGCGACCAAACAACAAACGCCACGGTAGCGAACTGGATGCTTGGCCGTGGCGCGAACGGTCGAACGGCGCTCGTGGGGATGTTCTTGGGGCCCGACGTTGCGCCGACATTTCACGATGGAAATGTCACGCGCCCCACTTGAGGCAGGGACGCGCCTAGCGCGGAGGGCGATCCTTGGTTTCGAGAACGAAGCCCGGGAATGCGGAAGAGACGACACCGTCGAGGGTGATGGCGCGCCGACCGATCCGTTGCGATCCCGGCCAAGTGACGTGGATCGCTCCGTCCCGGCGCTAGGGTTCGATGCCGGGGCGGTGGGTTGCGCGCCAGGCGCCCTTGAACAGAGCCGCGTAGAGCCGCGCCTTCAGGTCGCCGGGATGGTCGAGGGCGAGCCGGGCCAGGGCGGGCCCGGCATCCTTCGACGAAGCGGTCAGCCCGCTCCACAGCAGGCGGGCCAGGCGGGCGGGCGAGGGTTGGGCGGCCTTGAGCGCGGCCAGGGCCGGCAGCATGGACTGTTCCAGGGCGTCGAAGTCCGTGCCGAACGGGAACAGCGGCGCCAGGCCGGCGTCCTTGGCCGGCCGCAGGGCGGCGGCCAGGCGCTCGGGGGTGTTGTCGCGATGGGCGGCGTCGATCTGGTAGCCGGCCTCGATCTTGCCGGCCTCGAGGGCGGCCTTCAGGAGCCCCGGCTGGAAGCGGCTGTCGGCGACGGCCAGCAGGGCGGCGATGACGTCGCGGTCGGTCTTGCCGCGCAGGTCGGCCACGCCGTACTCGGTGACCACCACGTCGCGCAGGTGGCGCGGAATGGTGCCGTGGCCATAGGACCACAGGATGTTCGAGGTCGTGCTGGGGCCGGCGCCGCGCACCGCGTCCAGGGTGATGATCGAACGAGCGTCGGCCAGGGCGAAGGCCTGGGCGACGAAGTTGTACTGGCCGCCAACGCCGCTGACCACGCGGCCGTCCTCCAGCCCGTCGGAGATCACCGCGCCCAGCAGCGTCGCCATCATCGCGGTGTTGATGAACCGGCCGCCGCGGCGGGCGAGGCGTTTGGCCTCCTCGTCGCCATAGAGTTCGTTGGTGAACGAGATCGCCTTCATCTGGAACCTGGCGCGCTCGGCGTCCGGCATGTCGCGCAGGGCGGTGTAGAAGGCCTTGGGACCCAGGAAGAAGCCACCGTGCAGCACGGCCCCGTCGACCTGGCGCTTCAGCACGCCGGCCCGATAGAGGTCGAGCAGGCAATCGACGAACATCTCGGTGCAGGCGTAGAGGCCGGTGTCGAACGGTTCGGCGTGGCGGACGGGTTGACCCGGAGCCAGGCGTTCCAGGGTTTCCCTGAAGGCCGCCGGCTGGCGATGACGGACGATCAAGCCCTGGGCCACCGCGTCGCTGATCGAGCCGATGCCCATCTGCAATGTGCCGCCGTCGGGGATCAGGCCGGCGGCATGGAAGCCGATGGCGTAGTGGGCGTCTGTGACCGGCTCCTTGGGCGGGGCGAACAGCGGGAACTGCACGGCGGGTCCGTCGAGCACATGACTGAAGACCTCTATTGCCAGGTCGCCGTCGCCGGGCATGAAGGGCAGTTCGTCATTGACCTGGCCGACCAGCAGGAACGCGGCCTGGCCCGCCTGGCGGGCGGTCAGCAGGTCCAGGGTGATGTCGCTGTTGCCGCTGAGGCTGAAGCGATCGCCGCGTTTGGCCACCAGTTGGGCGACGACATTGACCCCGCGGTCGAGCAGGTAGCGCGAGGCGTGGGTGTAGTTGGCGCTGATGTAGCTGCGTTGGGCGCTGGCGACGTTCAGCCGTGTGCCGGCCTGGAAGAAGAACTCGTCGACCTGGATGTTGGCGGGCAGGGCGTCGGCGCGCTGCACGGCGGCGTAGGCGAGGGCGGGGTAGCCGCCCAGCAGCCGGTCCAGCACCGGCCCGACGAACCGCGCCTCCATCTCCGACTTGGGCCTTGGCGGCTCCAGGGTCAGGGCCGAGAAGATGTGCAGGTGGATCGACGGGTCGGCCATGGCGCGGGCGAACAGGGCGTTGGCCACGTGGTTGGCCTTGCCCAGGCCCAGCGGCAGGCCCAGCACGATCCTGCGGCCAACGACGTCGATCACCGCCTGGGCCAGGGCGTCGGGATCGGTGAAGTCGGCGGGGATCGTTCTTGTCATCCGCCGAGGCTATCCCAGCCGGCGTCGAGCTTGAAGTGATCGCCGCGCGGAGCGGACCGCGCCCAAGACGGGCGCGGTCCCAGGCCCTATTGCCGGACGAAGGTCTCCTGATAGGCCTTCGACTTGCCCTCGGGCGACTTGCCGACCCCGCGGCGGACCAGGGTCTTGCCGTCGGGGCGGAAGGTCCAGAACTCGCCGACGATGACGTCGCCGTCCTTCATCTTCAGGATCTGGAACTCGTCGGGCCCCAGTTGCTTGACCGAGACCTGATTGAACCGCTCCTGGTTCTCGAACACGGTCGGCGTGCCGTCCAGGGTGGTCAGGTAGTCGGTCTTGAACTCCGTGCCTGGGCGGGTGGTGTTGACCGAGTGATACTCAAGCTTGTTGTCGCCGAACAGCAGGTTGAGGGTCAGCTTGAAGCCCTTGGGCAGCTTGCCGTCGCTCCAGTAGGACTTGGCCTCCACCGAGGCCCAGGCGCCGTCGTGCGGATTGGCCGCCAGGGCCTGGCCGGCGGTGATCGCCAGGGTCGCCGCCGCCAGGGCGAGCATCAGGGTCTTTCTCATCGTCATCGTCTCCGGGGGCAGGGGTCAGAGGGGCGTGCGGGCTTCGAGGTGCTGTTCGACCTCGGCCCGGGTGGTCCACAGGGTGCGCAGGGTGTTGTCGGCCAAGTGCCGCAGTTGGTCGGCGCGGTGCGGCGAGCCGGGCTGGCTGGCGTTGCCGTAGCTCATCAGCCCCACCGCCTTGATCGGGGTGGAGAACTCGACCAGCGACACCCAGGTCTCGCCGTGCTGCGGCGTGCGCTGGCCGTTCTTCAGCGGGCCCCAGGTGATGGTGCGGAAGATGCCGGTGTTGCCGAACCCGCCGTTGCCGGGGAGGTTCACCTCGTCGATGGCGAAGCGCGACACCTCGCCGAACGGGCGGTCGATGGCGCCGTATTTGGCCTTGGTGTCGACGATGGCCGCCTTCAGCATGCCGACGGCGGCGGCCGGATCGGCGATGCCGCTAGGGGTGGAGACCGGATCGGTGGGCGACCACTTGACCTTGTAGTTGGCCAGGCTGGTGAAGTTGTTGGGCGCGAACTTGCCGGCCCAGGTCTCGAACAGCAGGGCCGCGCGGCTGTCGGCCACGGTCCGCCGGTCCCAGGCCTTCAGCAGGGCGACGGCGGCCTGGACCTCGGGGTCGGGATCGCCCTGGGCGGCGGCGATCAGGTCGGGCAGCACGCGGTCGGCCATCAGGGTGTGGTGCGACAGCTTGTGGGCCACGAAGTCGTCGAACGACAGCTTGGGCGTGTCGGCCAGCAGGTGGACCGACTGCTGGGCCCGCAACGACATCGGTCCGTTGGGCGCCAGATAGGGCGGGTAGTCCTCGTAGCGGATGGTCTGCGGATAGGTGGCCACCCAGGGCGGGTCGTTGGCGTTCTGGACGAAGCCGGTCGGCGGATCGGTGACCTTGGGCAGGTCGTCATAGGACAGGATGTCGGTCCACAGGGTGGCCGAGGTGTCGCCCGGCACGAAGCCGCTCCAGAACGCCAGGTCGCCCTGATCGTGCTTGGGCAGGATGCCGTTGTCCAGGAACTGGATGTGGCCTTCCTTGTCGCCGTAGATGATGTTGAACTTGGCCACCTGCAGCCGCTTCAGCACCTTTTCGAACTCGGCGAAGCTGCGGGACTTGCCCATGTCCCAGTACTGCGAGAGGCCGCCGGGCCGGTCGAGGCCGGCGACCCGCAGGGCCACGGTCTTGCCGTCGGGGCGGTCGAATACCGGGCCGTGGACCGACGAGCGGATGGTCAGGGTCTCGGTGCGCAGGGTCCCGTCGGCCGCCTTGATCTTGAAGCGGGCCTCGCGGGTCTTGAACGGCAGGACCTTGCCGTCGAACAGATAGCCGCCGTCGGCCAGCTTCAGCTCGTAATTGGTCGAACCCAGCAGGGTGTTGACGGTGTTGGTGAAGCCCATCCGCTGGTTGAAGGCGAAGCGCAGCACCGGCAGGCCGACCTGGGTGGCGCCGTACATCTGGAAGCCCGGCCCGTTCAGGTCGGCCTCGAAATAGGTGAAGTAGCTGGTCGGCCAGGGCAGGTGCGGATTGGCCAGCAGCAGGGTGTTGCCGCTGGCCGACCGGGACGGCGCCACCGCCCAGGCGTTGGAGCCGGCGTTGGCGGCGGGGTTGGACCCGCCCATCGTCCGCTCGCGCGGCGCGATGTAGATGAAGTTCATCAGCCGGTGGGCGTGGGCCACCACGTCGACGCCGCTGACCGGCAGCACCACGGCCACGGTGGGGTCGATCTTGTCCGGATGGGCCTTGGCGTAGGCGTTGATCCCCTCGGCGAAGGCGTCGAGATTGGCGCGGAACTGCGCGGTCTCGGCCCGATACCACGACGCGGCGCGGGCCGGCACGTCGTTGGCCAGCAGCCAGCGGTCGGAGTCCGCGAAGCTCTCGCCCCAGTACTCGGCCGCCCGGCCGCGGGCCTCGCCATAGAGATGGATGACGATGTTGGCGTGGTTCTGGGCCTGGGCCCAGCCGAAGCCGTAGAACACCGCCGCCTCGTCCTTGCCGTAGACGTGCGGGACGCCGTAGCTGTCCCACAGGATCTCGCCCCGGCCCGCGAAGCTCTTGGGCGCGGCCTCGGCGAAGCCGCCGGCCAGGCCGGCGACGCCCAGGCCCAGGGACGCGCCCAGGAATGTCCGTTTACGCATGATCAGTTGTTTCCTTGGCCTGGAGCGCGGTCAGAAGTCCCATTGCAGGCGGGCGTAGTAGGAGCCGCCCGTGAAGCCGAACGGCGAGATGCCGGGATACTGGCCGGCGCCGGTATTGGCGTTGAAGACCGTATTCGACGCGTTGTCCGCGCCGCTGCGCGACGGATAGATGTTCAGCAGGTTGTTGGCTCCGACCGCGACGCTGATGGCCTTGGTCACGCGATAGCTGGCCTCGAGGTCGGTGATCCACTTGGCGCCATAGGAACGGTCGTTGGTCGGCTTGCCGCCCACCAGGTTCTGCTGGACCGTGTAGCTGCCGAACCGCGTCTGCCGCATGTTGACGTTGAGCTTGTCCCACGACCAGTTGACGCCGAGGCTGACCTTGTCCTTCGGGAAGGACTTGGTCAGGTAACCCTGGCTCAAGCGATCGAACAGCGCGTAACTTGGACCCAGGGCGGCCAGTTCCGGCGGGTTGTCGATGATGTCGGTGATCTTCGTCTTGTTGTGGTTGTAGCCGAGGGTGAAGCGCAGCGTGCCGTAGGCGTCCAGGTCCTGCCGGTAGGCGGCCACCAGGTCGACGCCCCGCGTGCGGGTGTCGATGGCGTTGGTGTAGTACTGGGCGCTGAGCGAACCGGGAAGGCCGTTGGCGACCAGGATGTTGCTGACCGCCGGGCCCGTCAGGGTGCTGGTGATGGCGATGCGGCCATCGACGTCGATCTGGTAGGCGTCGACCGTGACGCTCAGGCGGGGCAGGGGCTCCAGGGTGACGCCCAGGCTGTAGTTCTTGGACTCCTCCGGCTTCAGCGGCTTGGCGCCCAGGGCGACCGCCTCGCGCGAACCGACCGGCAGGGTCTTGATTTGCAGCAGGTCGAGCGTGCCGCCCACCTGGCGGAACTGGCTGGAGCTGGCGGCGTAGTTTTCCTGGGCCAGGCCCGGGGCGCGGAAGCCCGTGCTCGCCGCGCCTCGGATGGCCAGCCAGGGCGTCAGCTCGTAGCGGCCGTTGACCTTGCCGACCACGGTGTCGCCCGAGGCGTCGTCATAGTCCTCGTAGCGGATCGCCGCGCCGAGGAAGAGCTTCTGGGTCGGGGTGTATCCGACCTCGCCATAGGCCGCGTAATTGTTGCGCGAGGACTTGCTGGCGTCGGTGGGCTGGAAGCCCGGCGCGGCCTGGGCCCCGGTCGCCGGGCGCTGCCCCGCGAACGGCTGACCGGCCGGAATGACGTAGTTTCCCGCCGCGTAGCTGAGCGGTTCGCCGGCGCCGACCTGATAGGTCTCGCGGCGATGCTGCGCCCCGAACGACAGCTGCAGGTCGCCGCCGCTGGCCAGGGAGAAACCGCGCGTCACGTCGAGCGAATTGACCCATTCGGACGAGACCAGCTTGCCGACGTAGAAGTCGGTGGGGCTGGCCGGGCCCAGGCTGGCGTTGATGCTCTCGGACACGTGCTCCTTGGCCAGGTCCTTGCCGTAGGTGGACGAGACCTCCCAGGACCAGCCGCGGAACTTGCCCCGCGCGCCGACCGCCAGCTCGAAGTCGTCTTCCTTGATCACCAGGTTGGGCCGGAAGCCTTCGGGATAGATTTGGGGCAGGGCGTTGACGCTGTTGGGCGACCGGAAGGTGAAGGGCAGGTCCGAGGTCCGCTGGCTGGCCGTGCCGAACGAATAGAGTTCGACGCCGCTCTCCAGTTCGTAGTGGCCGTTGTAGCCGAGATTGACGCCGTTCTGCGGCAGGACGCCGGAGTTGCGGGTGACCAGGCGGTCGACCGTGGCCTCGCGCGGGTCGGGCTGGCCGTTGATCTTCGGATATATCTGGATGGACGAGGCCACCGGGACGGCGCGGTTGGACAGCGCCTGGTCCTTGGTCGCGAACGACAGGTTGAGGAAGCCCCGGTCGCCGATCTTGACGCCGTAGTTGCCGACGACCTGGGTGAACTGGCCGTCGTCGCGGTCGAAGTTTTGGCCGTGAGTGACGCTGATCGAGCCGCCGGGCGTGTCCTTGAGGATGATGTTGATCACCCCGGCGATGGCGTCCGAACCGTACTGGGCGGCGGCCCCGTCGCGCAGCACCTCGATGCGGCCGATCGACGAGGTCGGGATCAGGTCGAGGTCGGCGGGAACCGAGCCGTTGTAGAGCGACGAGACCGAGTTGATCAGCGAGGTCTTGTGGCGGCGCTTGCCGTTGACCAGCACCAGGGTTTGGTCGGGGTTCAGGCCGCGCAGGCCGCCGGTGGCGATCACCGTGGCGGTGCCGCCGCCGGCTCGGGCCGGCAGGTTGAACGACGGGACCAGGGTCTGCAGGGCCTGGAAGGCGCCGGCCTTGCCCGTGCGCTCCAGGTCGGCGGCGCTGAGTACGTCGATCGGCGTCGGGCTCTTGATCACCGTCCGCGCCACGCCGCGCACGCCGGTCACCACCACCTCCTCGACCTCCTCGGGCGTGACGTCTTCCGGCGCCGCCACCGCGGTGGTCTGTGCGATCTCGGCGGCCGCGAAGGCCCCTGGCGCGCTGGCCTTGATCAGGCCTTGCTGGGCGGGCGCGGCCGTGAGGGCGATCAGGCCGTCCTGCATGATCGCGATCCGCAGCGATGACCGCTCGATGATCTTCTCGAGCGCCTGGCGGGTGGGCATGCGACCGGTCACCGCCCGCGACCGCAGACCCGCGACCTGGTCGTACGGGTAGAGCAGGCGCACGCCCGATTGTTCGGAAAGCGCGTTCAGCGCCCCCTGCATCGGCTGGGCCGCGATGTGGAACTCGGTGGACTTGTCCGCCGCCGTCGCGGGGAAGGCCGCCGCGGCGACCGTGGCCAGCAGCGCGCCACGATACCAGATGTTGAATGCAGATCCGCCAGCCATGTCTCGAACGCCCCCAAAGCGCGGTTGAACCGTGTCAATCAGGTCAAACGGGCCGGGGCGGGGAGAACCGCCATCCGTGTCGAGAATAAATTCTAGGACCGCACCACCAGCAAGATGCTGCCGTCGGCGGTGGGGATGGCGCTGACGGCAAAACTGCCTTCCAGCGCGGTGATGAACTTGTCGGCCTCGTCGACTTCGAAGCGGCCGCCGACCCGCAGATTGGCCAGCCGGGGGTCGCCGACGATGATCGGATGGTCGCGATAGCGGTTGAACTCCTCGACCGCCTGGGGAAGCGTTTCGCCGTCCAGTTCGATCACCCCGTCCTGCCAGGCCGTGCGCTGGCGCAGGAGGTCGGGATTGAGGACGGTCGGCGCGACCGCGCCGGAGCGGATGACCGCGCCGTCGCCGGCGGCGATGCGGGGCGCGGCGCGTTCCAGAGCGTGGCCGCCGCCCTGGGCGACGGCGACGACTCCCTCGGTGACCGTCAGTTCGACCAGGGTCTCGCGGATGCGGACATTGAAGGCGGTGCCGACGGCGCGCAGGCGCGCCGAGCCGGCGTCGACCAGGAACGGGCGCGCGGTGTCGTGGGCGACCTCGAACAGCGCCTCGCCCTTGACCAGGTGAATGCGCCGCCGCCGCTTCTCCATCGCCACCTCGATGGTCGAGGCGGTGTTGAGGTGGACGCGGGAGCCGTCCGACAGGGTGACGATCCGGCGTTCGCCCAGGCGGGTGCGATAGAGCTCGACGTCGCGGGTGTAGCGCCAGGTCGCCGTCGCCGCGCCGGCCACCACCGTGGCGGCGACGAAGCCGCCGACCAGGGCGCGGCGCGACACCAGGGGCGGGGCGGGGGCGTCCTGGTTGGCGGGCTGGCTTTCGATCGCGGGCGGGCAGGCCCGCAGGCGGGCGCCGGCCTCCCAGGCCGCTTCCATGCGCGCGAAGGCGACGGCGTGGCGCGGGTCGGCGGCGACCCACGCGAAGATGGCTTGTCGCCCGGCTTCGTCGATCTCGCCCTGCAGCCTAGCGACGAACGCCGACGCCTGGTCGTCGATCGCCTGCCGGCTGTCCAGACCTGCGGGTGGTTCGGTCAAAACTGTCTTCCTCGCGCTCGGACATAGCCTTGGCCACGAGCATCACAGCCCTAGCAAGATGCTTCTCAACTGTCGAAACGGATAGCGACATCTGAGCCGCTATCTCCTGGAAAGAAACTTCTTGAACCCTACGTAGCAAAAAGACGCGACGGCACTGCGGAGGCAGGGTCTCGATGATCGCCTGAAGGTGGCGCAGTTCGTCGCGCGCCGTCAGGGACGCCTCCAGGGAGTCGTCGGACCGCAGCATGTCCAGGTCGGCCACGAAGTCGAGCGAGACGATGGTGTCCTTGCGGGCGGCGTCGATCAGGAGGTTGCGGGCGATCCTGAAAAGATAGCCGCGCCCGGCCGTGATCCGCTCGATGTCCTTGGCCGTGTAGGCGCGGGCCAGACTTTCGGCCACCAGGTTGTCGATGTCGAAGCCCGAGGGGCAAACCCTGCGCAGGCGCGACCGCAGGCCGGCCTCGTGCGGCAGGATCACGGCCTTGAACCAGTTCAAGCGCGCGGTCACGTCGTCCATGATGTCGCCCCCATCTCGAGCCGGCGCTCCATTCGCGCCCTATCGTTCAATTCCTACTCAATCGGTAGGTTTTATATCGCCGCGAGCGGAGCCTTGGGACCCCAGGAAAACTGGAGGTCATGGCAGGATAGCGGAGTTCGGCGTCTCGCCCGTTCTACACGGGCGACGGGGTGGGACGTTCGCCATGAGCCGCTGATCCTCGTTCGACCGGAACTAAAGACCGTCAGGGGGAAACAGCGCTTTGGAAAAATCATCGGAACGACGCCAGCGCCTGAAGTCGATCATTGGCGGATCGGCGGGCAATCTGGTCGAGTGGTACGACTGGTATGCCTATTCGGCGTTCACTCTCTATTTCGCGCCGGTGTTCTTTCCGTCGGACGACTCGACCGCCCAGCTGCTGAGCGCGGCGGCGGTGTTCGCGGTCGGTTTCGTCATGCGTCCGATCGGGGCGTGGATCATGGGAATCTACGCCGACCGCAAGGGACGCAAGGCGGGGTTGACCTTCTCGGTGACCCTGATGTGCCTGGGCTCGCTGCTGATCGCGGTGACGCCGGGCTATGACCGCATCGGCATACTGGCCCCGACCATCCTGGTGATCGCCCGGCTGATGCAGGGGCTGTCGGTCGGCGGCGAGTACGGAGCCTCGGCCACCTACCTGTCCGAGATGGCCGGGCGGGAAAGCCGGGGGTTCTTCTCCAGCTTCCAGTACGTGACCCTGATCTCGGGGCAGCTGATCGCCCTTTGCGTGCTGCTGGTCCTGCAGGCGGTCATGCCGGTGCGCGACCTGGAAAGCTGGGGCTGGCGCATCCCGTTCGCCATCGGCGGCGCGCTGGCGGTGGCGGTCTATTTCATCCGGCGCGGCCTGAGCGAGACCAAGAGCTTCACCAACGCCCAGGCGACGCCGGGCCCGAGGTCCAGCGGCTGGACCCTGTTCCGCGACCACCCGAAGCAGGCGTTCACCGTCATCGCCCTGACCGCCGGCGGCACGCTCGCCTTCTACGCCTATTCCACCTACATGCAGAAATTCCTGGTCAACACCTCAGGCTTCAGCCGCGAGGCGTCGACCGAGATCACGGCCGCGGCGCTGTTCATCTACATGCTGCTGCAACCCGTGGCTGGCGCGCTCTCGGACCGCATCGGCCGCAAGCCGTTGATGATCGGCTTCGGCATCGCCGGCGTGGCCTTCACCTGGATCATCTTCCGGACCCTGGAGACCGTCTCCAGCTCGTTCGCCGCCTTCCTGCTGGTGCTGGGCGCGCTGGTCATCGTCACCGGCTACACCTCGATCAACGCGGTGGTGAAGGCCGAGCTGTTTCCGGCTCACATCCGCGCCCTGGGCGTGGCTCTGCCTTACGCCCTGGCCAACACGGTCTTCGGCGGGACGGCGGAATATGTCGCCCTTTGGTTCAAGGGGCAGGGGCTGGAGCGCGGCTTCTACTGGTATGTCACCGCGATGATCGCCTGCTCGCTGGTCGTCTATCTGCGGATGCCGGAGACCCAGCGCGAAAGCCGCATCCTCGAGCCCTGATCGGGCCGTGCGGGACGCTGGATGACGGGCTTGTCAGTTTGGCGTCAGCCTGGCGACCGCGTGGCGCTGGTAGGCCTGCGGTCGTCCTTCTTCCGCAACGACGGAACCAGCCATGATCTCCCTCGTGCGGATCGCGCTTTCACGCCCCTATACCTTCGTGGTGATGGCCATCATGGTCTTCATCGTCGGGGTGCTGGCCGTCCTGCGCACCCCCACGGACATCTTCCCCAACATCCGGGTGCCGGTCGTGGCGGTGGCCTGGACCTATAACGGCCTGTCGGCGTCGGAGATGTCGGGGCGCGTGCTGACGCCCTACCAGCGCGCCCTGACCACGACGGTCAACGACATCGAGCACATCGAGGCCAATTCCCTGCCAGGCATCGGCGTGGTCAAGGTCTATTTCCAGCCTGGCGCCGACGTGCGGCTGGCCAACGCCCAGATTACCGCCGTCTCCCAGACCCTGCTGCGCCAGATGCCGGCGGGCACGACGCCGCCGCTGATCCTCAACTACAACGCCTCGACCGTGCCGATCGTCCAGCTGGCGCTGTCGGGGGAAGGGCTCAACGAGCAGCAGCTGTTCGACTACGGCGTCAACTTCATCCGCACCCGCCTGGTCACCGTGCCCGGGGCGGCCGTGCCGTTCCCGTTCGGCGGCCGGACGCGCCAGATCCAGGTCGACATCGACCCCCAGGCGCTGCTGTCCAAGGGCCTGTCGGCCACCGACGTCGGGGCCGCCATCGCCGCCCAGACCCAGATCACCCCGGCCGGTTTCGTGAAGATCGGCGAGTTCCAGTACAGCTTGAAGCTCAACAACGCTCCGGGCTCGGTCGAGGAGCTCAACAACCTGCCGATCCGCACGGTCAACGGCTCGACCGTCCGCATGAGCGACGTCGCCCACGTGCGCGACGGCTCGGCGCCGCAGCAGAACGTGGTTCACGTCGACGGCCAGCGCTCGGTGCTGATGACGGTGCTGAAGTCCGGCTCCACCTCGACCATCGCCATCGTCGACGGCGTCAAGGCGGCCCTGCCGGAGCTGAAGCTCAACCTGCCCAAGGAACTGAGCATCACGCCGCTCAACGACCAGTCGGCCTTCGTCAAGGCGGCCATCGACGGCGTGGTGCACGAGGGGGCGCTGGCGGCGATCCTGACCTCGCTGATGATCCTGCTGTTCCTGGGTTCCTGGCGCTCGACGGTGATCATCGCGATCTCGATCCCGCTGGCGGTGCTGGCCGCCATCGCCGCCCTGGCGGCCTTTGGCCAGACGCTCAACGTCATGACCCTGGGCGGCCTGGCCCTGGCGGTGGGCATCCTGGTCGACGACGCCACGGTGACCATCGAGAACATCAACTGGCACCTGGAGCAGGGCAAGGACGTGCGCACGGCGATCCTCGACGGCGCCGCCCAGATCGTCACGCCAGCCTTCGTCAGTCTGCTCTGCATCTGCATCGTCTTCGTGCCGATGTTCTTCCTGCCGGGCGTTTCCGGGTTCCTGTTCGTGCCGATGGCCCTGTCGGTGGTCTTCGCGATGATCGCGTCGTTCCTGCTGTCGCGGACACTGGTGCCGACCATGGCCATGTACCTGCTGCGGCCGCATGCGCCCCATGGACATGAGGGGGGTGGGCATGAAGAGCATGCGCCGCCGCGGGGGTCGTTCGGGCGCTTCCAGCAGGGCTTCGAGCGTCGCTTCAGCGCCTTCCGCGACGGTTATTCGGGGGTCCTGGGTTTCGCCCTGGGATCGGGTCGGGTCTTCGTCGCCGGCTTCCTGGCCTTCGCGATCCTCAGCCTCGCCCTCGTGCCATTCCTGGGCCGCAACTTCTTTCCGGCGGTGGATTCCGGGGCGATCGCCATGCACGTCCGGGCGCCGGTGGGCTCGCGGATCGAGGAGTCGGCGGCGCTGTTCGACAGGATCCAGCATCAGGTCCGCGCGATCATCCCCGCCTCCGAGATCGAGACGGTCGTCGACAACATCGGCCTCAGCAGCAGCGGCATCAACGTCGCCTACAACGCCTCGGGCACGATCGGCCCGCAGGACGGCGACATCCTGATCAGCCTGAAGAAGGGCCACAGCCCCACGGCCGAGCACATCGCCAGGCTGCGCCGTGAGATGCCCCGGCTGTTCCCGAACGCCACCTTCTCGTTCCTGCCCGCCGACGTCACCAGCCAGATCCTGAACTTCGGCGCCCCAGCCCCGATCGACATCCAGGTGACCGGCAACAACCTGGCCGCCAACCAGGCCTACGCCCAGAAGATCCTGCGGGCGATCCGCGGCGTCGACGGGGTGGCGGACGCGCGGATCCAGCAGCCGGCGGGCGCCCCCGAACTGCGTTTCGACGTCGATCGCACGCGGATCAACGCCCTGGGCCTGGACGAGCGCGACGTCACCGCCAGCCTGGCCGGGGCCGTGGCCGGCAGCGCCCAGGCCTCGCCGGTCTTCTGGCTCAACCCCGCCAACGGCGTGTCCTATCCCGTCGTCGCCCAGACCCCGGAATACATGATCGACAGCCTGCAGAAGCTGGCCGCGATCCCGGTCAGCGGCGCGCGCGCCCCGGGCCAGGACCCGCAGGTGCTGGGCGGCCTGGGCGCGCTGAGCCGCGGCTCGACCCAGGCCGTCGTCTCGCAGTACAACATCCAGCCGATGATCAACGTCTTCGCCGCCACCCAGGGCCGCGACCTGGGCGGCGTGGCGACCGACGTCCAGAAGGTTCTCAAGACCCTGGAGAAGGACAAGCCCGCCACCGTCAAGGTGACCCTGCGCGGCCAGTACCAGACCATGAACACCGCCTTCTCGGGCATGGGCTGGGGCCTGCTGGGCGCGGTGGTGATGATCTATCTGCTGATCGTCATCAACTTCCAGTCCTGGTCGGACCCGTTCGTGATCATCTCGGCCCTGCCGGCGGCGCTGGCCGGCATCGCCTGGATGCTGTTCGCCAGCGGCACGCCGCTGTCAGTGCCCGCCCTGACCGGCGCGATCATGTGCATGGGGGTGGCCACGGCCAATTCCATCCTGGTGGTCAGCTTCGCCCGCGAACGCCTGGCCGAGCACGGCGACGCCCTGCAAGCCGCCTTCGAGGCCGGGGTCACCCGCTTCCGGCCGGTGCTGATGACCGCCCTGGCCATGGTCATCGGCATGGCCCCCATGGCCCTGGGCCTGGGGGAGGGCGGCGAGCAGAACGCGCCGCTCGGCCGGGCGGTGGTCGGCGGGCTGATCTTCGCCACCTGCGCCTCGCTCCTCTTCGTTCCCTGCGTCTTCGCCCTCGTTCACGGCCGCCGCGCGTCCCCCCGGGATGCGTCCTCCGAAGGTCCCGTCCATGCCTGACACCATCCTTCCCCAAACCAATCCCAGGCGGCTGCGTCGCGCCGCCCTCTTCGTCGGCGCCGCCCTGGTGATCGTCCTCGGCGTGGGCGCGGCCACCCGGCTGATGGCGCGCCAGGAACTGAGCGCGACGACCCGCGACAGCGCGGTGCAGTCGGTCAGCGTCACCCAGCCGTCGCGCGGCGACGCCGGGACGCTGGTCCTGCCGGGTCGCCTGCAGGCCTGGGCCCAGGCTCCGGTCTACGCCCGGACCAGCGGCTACCTGCGCAATTGGTACGCCGACATCGGAACCCCGGTGAAGGCCGGACAGGTCCTGGCCGAGGTCGACGCCCCGGAAGTCGACCAGCAGTTGGTCGCCGCCAACGCCGCCCTGGCCACGGCCCAGGCCCAGCGCGACCTGGCGTCCGTCACCGCCACCCGCTGGGACCGCCTGGTCAGCGAGAACGCGGTCTCCCAGCAGGAGGCCGACGAGAAGCGCGGCGATTTCGCCGCCCGCCAGGCGATGCGCAACGAGGCCCAGGCCAACGTCCAGCGCCTGCGGGCGTTGACCGGCTTCCGGCGGATCGTCGCGCCGTTCGACGGCGTGGTGACCAGCCGCGACACCGACGTCGGCGCCCTGATCGCGGCCGGCGACGGCCGGGCCACGCCGCTGTTCACCGTGGCCGACACCCGCAAGCTGCGGCTCTATGTCAGCGTGCCGCAAAGCCTGGCTGCCGGCATCCGGCCCGGGTTGACGGCGCACTTCACCGTGCCCGACCAGCCGGACCAGGTGTTCGAGGCCCAGCTTGTCCGCTCGGCCGACGCCGTCGACGCCCAGTCGGGGGCCATGTTGATCCAGTTGGTGTTCGACAACAGCGCCGGCCGCCTCAAGCCCGGCGCCTACGCCCAGGTGACCCTGAATCTGCAAGGCCCGGCGGCCGGCGCCAGCCCGCTGCGGGTGCCGTCCAGCGCCCTGCTGTTCCGCAAGGAGGGCACGTCGGTGGCCGTGGTCGGGGCCGACAACCGCGTCAGCATCCGGCCCGTGCGGATCGCCCGGGACTTCGGGGCCGACCTGGAGCTGGCCGGCGGCGTGGGGGCCACGGAATGGGTGGTCAACAGTCCCCCGGACTCCATCACCAACGGCGACGTCGTGCGCGCGGTGCGGCCCCAGAACGTGGCCAAGGGCGCGGCCAATGCCCGCTCGTAGTCAGCCCGCCCGTAGCTTCGCGGCCGTCGCCCTGCTGGCGCTCGGAGGCTGCAGCCTGGCCCCGGCCTATGCGCCGCCGGTCTCGGTCGCGGCGGCCCCGGCCTATCGCGAAACCGGCCCGTGGACCCCGGCCGCGCCGGCCGACGCCGAAGCGCGCGGGCCCTGGTGGCGGATCTTCGGCGACCCGGCCCTCGACGCCCTGGAGCAGCGCCTGGAAACCGGCAGCCCCGCGCTGGCCGTGGCGCTGGCCCGCTACGACCAGGCAACGGCCCTGGCGCGCCGGGTCGGCGCCGACCGTTGGCCGTCGGTGAGCGCCACGGCCAGCGCCGAGCGCGACCGCAACGCCGCCAACGGCCGGCGGGACAACAATGTCCTCACCGCCACGGCGCTTTACGAGCTCGACCTCTGGGGTCGGGTGCGCAACCTGGTGGCGGCCGGTCGCGCCGAGGCCCAGGCCAGCGCCGCCGACCTGGCCTCGGTCCGGCTCAGCCTGCAGGCCCGGCTCGCCGACACCTATTTCCAGCTGCGCGAGCTCGACGCCCAGATCTCGGTCCTGACCCAGACCGCCGACGCCTATCAGAAGGCCCTGGCCCTGACCGACAAGCGGTTCCGCGGCGGCGCCTCCAGCGCGGTCGATGTCGGCCGGGCCCGGACCCAGCTGGCCGTCACCCAGGCGCAGTACGAACAGGCGCTGGCCGACCGGGCGCTGCTGGAGCACGCCATCGCCGCCCTGCTGGGCGAGTCGGCGTCCAGCTTCACGATCGCCGCCGCCGCCGACGTCGTCGAACCGCCGCGCGTGCCGGTCAGCGCCCCGTCCGACCTGCTGCAGCGCCGGCCCGACATCGCCGCCGCCGAGCGCCGGGTGGCGGCCGCCAACGCCCGCATCGGGGTGGCCCGGGCCGCCGCCTATCCGAGCCTGACCCTGGCGGCGACCGGCGGGTTCCAGTCGACGGGCGGCGACCTGTTGTCGGCCTCGAACCATCAATGGGCCCTGGGACCCGTGGCCGTCAGCCTGCCGCTGCTGGACGGCGGCGCGCGGCGCGCCGACGTCGCCGGCAGCCGCGCGGCGTTCGAGGAACAGGCGGCGCTCTATCGCCAGACCGTGCTGGACGCCTTCCGCGAGGTCGAGGACCAGATGGCCCTGGCCAACCGCCTGGCGGCGGCCGAGGCGCGGCAGACGGAGGCCGTGGACGCCGCCGTCCAGACCAACGCCCTGGCCACCACCCGCTATCGCGAGGGCGCGGCCAGCTATCTGGAAGTGGTGACGGCCCAGACGGCCGAACTGGACGCCCGCCGCTCGGCGCTCGACATCCGCGCGCGCCGGCTGGCGGCCGGCGTCGATCTGGTGCGGGCCCTGGGCGGCGGTTGGGACGGGGCGCTGGGGTCGTGAGCTGTTGTCGAGGGAGGGTCTGGACGCCGCTCGGTACTCAGAACTATCGCATATCGCTCATTACCGCTGTCATCCCGGACGAGCGCGCAGCGCGAAGATCCGGGACCGACGCCTGAGCGCATGCGCTTGTGGCGGTCCCGGGTCTGCGCTTCGCTTCGCCCGGGATGACAAGGTTTTTGTGCGGGAGCCAATGCAGATAGCCCACGCCTCATGATCGAGGGCCGTCAATTCAATCGTCACACTAGACCGGCTGGGTCATCTCCGGTTTGACCGGCGCGCCGGCGGGGCGGGGGGCGGACGTCTCGACGGAATCATCGAGGCCCGCCCGGGCGCGCTTCTTCAGGAACAGGCCGACCAGCACCTCGCCGTTCTCGCAGCGCGCGAAGACGCTGCCGCAATGCATCGAGGCCACGGCCTTGACGACCGCCAGGCCCAGGCCGTGGCTGTCGCCGCTGTTCTCCCGCGCCGGATCCAGGCGGTAGAACCGGTCGAACAGCCTGGCCAGGTGCGCCTCGTGGATGGGCGTTCCGTGGTTGCGCACGCCGATGCAGACCTGGTCGCCATGGTCCTCGATGGTCACGGTCACCAGGCCAGGCCCAGCCCCATGGCGGATGGCGTTGTCGAGCAGGTTGGTCATCGCGCGGCCCAGCAGCGACTCCTCCACGGCGATGGTCGCGTCGCCTTCCACCCGCAAGGTGACGCCGGCCTCCTCCAACAGCACGTCGAGGAAGTCGGCCGTCTTGCGGACCAGGGCGGCCAGCGAGGTCGGCGCGAGGTTGGCCGCCATCGCCCCCTGGTCGGCCCTGGCCAGGAACAGCATGTCGTTGATGATGGTCCTGAGCCGTTCCAGCTCTTCCAGGTTGGAGTGCAGCACCTCTTCCAGCTCGTCGGTCCGCCGGGTGCGCGACAGGGCCACCTGGGTCTGGCCGATCAGGTTGCTGAGCGGGGTGCGCAGCTCGTGGGCCACGTCGGCGTTGAACGAGGACAGCCGGACATAGGCGTTCTGCAGACGGTCGAGGGCGCCGTTGAAGGCGGCCATCAGCCCCTTCAGTTCCGCCGGCAGCCGCTGGGTCGGCATTCTCAGGCTGAGGTCGTCGGGGTTCAGCGCCGCGGCGTGCCGCGACAGCCGGTCGACCGGCGCCAGCCCGCCCTTGGCGATGCGGCGCCCCAGCAGGCTCACCGCCGCCACCGTCAGCAGCGAGGCGGTCAGCACCCCGACGCCCAGGACCAGTCCCGAGGCGTCGAAAGGCGCGGTGTCAGCGGCGATGGTCAGGCGCACGGCCGGACGCTCGCGGTAGGGGGGCACCACCTGGGACAGGGTCATGAAGCGCCGCTGGTCGAACCGGACGTAGCCGACGCCTTCGCGTGGCCCCTGGGCCTGGGCCCCGGCCGGCCAGGGCGCGCCGTAGGCGAAGCGGGGGTCGGGGCTCTCGACCCGATAGCGGATGCTGTCGTTGGCCGGGGTGAAGGACGTCAGCTTGTCGGCCAGCATCGGCCATCGATCCGCTCCGCCCAGGTGCCGGACCATGGTCTCGACGATCTCGAAGCGGGCCCGCAGTTCCTCGGCCTGGTGCCGCTTCAGCTCCAGGGTCTGGAACATGAAGATGGCCGTGCCGGCCAGGGCGGAGACCAGCCCCGTGGCCACGGCGAACATCAGGGTCAGGCGTCCGGCGATGGAGGTCGGCATCACGGGGTCTCCTCCGGCCGGTGCTCGAGCACGTAACCCATGCCACGGATGGTGTGCAGCAGCTTGCTTTCGAACGCGCCGTCGATCTTGGCGCGCAGGCGCTTGATCGCCACCTCGACGACATTGGTGTTGGTGTCGAAATTGATGTCCCAGACCAGCTCGGTGATCGCGGTCTTCGAGACGATCTGCGACTGGCGCCGGCCCAGCACGGCCAGCAGGGCGAACTCCTTGGCTGTCAGGTTCAGGCGCTTGCCGGCCCGGGTGGCGCGGCGTGACAGCAGGTCCAGGTGCAGGTCACCGACGGTGATCGAGGTCGACTCGTTGCGGCCGCGCCGGGTGATCGCCTGCAGCCGGGCCAGCAATTCCAGGAACGAGAACGGCTTGACCAGATAGTCGTCCGCGCCGGCCCCCAGGCCCTGGAGGCGGGCGTCGACGCTGTCGCGGGCGGTGAGCATGATGACCGGGGTCTGGCGGCTTTGGCGCAGGCGCTCCAGCAGCGCGATCCCGTCGAGGCGCGGCAGCATGACGTCGAGGATCACCGCGTCATAGTCCAGGGTCTGGGCCAGGTGCAGGCCGCTTTCACCGTCGCTGGCGAAATCCACGGCGTAACCCTGCTCCGTCAGCCCCTTGCGCAGGTAGGCGACGGTCTTGGGTTCGTCCTCGACAATCAGGATCTTCATGGCGGCGATGCGCCCCTTATCAACGCGCGGCGGACATGACGGGATTCCGCGACAGGGCGTCAGCCTACAGCGTGGATCCCCGCGCCTGAAGGCCTGAGCGAGCCGCGACGGGGGGCGGAGCGGTCCGCGAGCCGACAGGGCGAGGAAACCGGACTATCGGCGACCGACCCAGTCTCCTCGCTGACGCGAAAATGACAAATCCGACCGGATCGGCCCGTGGCGCGATCCTGTCGCTGTCGAAGTAATGGTCTCCGAAGACCTGTCACGAAACCGCATTACGGCTCGGACGAACCTTCGGAGAGCGCCATGTTGAGTCTGTTGATCGCCCTGCTGGGCGCGGCCCCCCTCGCTCAGAATGGCGCGCGAGACGCCGCGCTGCGTCTCAACGACATCGCGGCCGTCGGCACGCACAACAGTTACAAATTGGCCGTTCCCGCCGACGAGATGGCGGCCATGGTCGCGGCGGGCGGCCAGCCGGCCCTGGGCCTGGACTATGGACATCGGCCCTTGGCCGAGCAGCTCGACCAGGGCGCGCGCCAACTGGAGCTGGACGTCGTCCGTGATCCCGACGGCGGCCGTTTCGCGACGCCGCGCACCGCGCTGGGCCAGGGCGCCGACCTGACGCCGGCCTTCAAGGCGGCGATGGCGCGTCCAGGCTTCAAGGTCATGCACATGCCCGACGTCGACTTCCGATCGTCGTGCCCGGCCTTCGTCCAGTGCCTGACCCTGGTGCGGGACTGGTCGCGCGCCCATCCCGACCACACGCCGATCCTGATCCTGATCAACGCCAAGGAGGGCCCGCCCAGCCTGCCCGGCGGCGTGGCCGCCCTGCCGTTCGACGCCCGGGCCTTCGACGCGCTGGACGCCGAGGTGCGCTCGGTCTTCGCCGACAGCCAGCTGATCACGCCCGACCATGTGCGCGGCAAGCGCGCCACCCTGCGCGAAGCCGTCCTGGCCGGCGGCTGGCCAACCCTGGCCCAGGCGCGCGGCAAAGTGTTCTTCGCGCTCGACGAAAGCCCGGAGAAGGTGGCGATGTACCGGGGGGCGCGGACGTCGCTGGAAGGCCGGGCGATGTTCGTCAACACCGACGAGCAGTCGCCGGCCGCCGCCTATCTGACCCTCAACGATCCCGTCGGCCAGCACGACCGCATCGCCGCCGCCGTGCGCGCCGGCTTCATCGTCCGCACCCGCGCCGACGCCGACACCTGGGCGGCGCGGCGCAACGACGTCACCCAGCGCAGCGCGGCCCTGTCCAGCGGCGCGCAGTACGTCTCGACCGACTACATGTGGGCCGACCCCCGCCTGGCCGGCGGCTATACGGTCCGATTGACGGGCGGCGCCGTCGCGGTCTGCAACCCGGTGCGGGCCGCCGAGCGCTGCGCGGGCCTGCCTCTGGAAACCCTGCCGGGCGCGCCCCCGCGCGGCTATCTGGCGCCCGACCAACGTCCCGACCAACGTCCCGACCTGACGACGATCCTGGCGCCGCCGCCGGCGGCCTCTACGCCTGGGGACGGGACTATGCCGAAAGCCGCTACATCTGCGGCTCGCACAGCGTCGGCGCCGCCGAGGCCGGGATACAGTCGGGCGCGGTGATCCACGGCGCCGAGCACGCCTCGCCGCTGTTTCGTCAGGACATGGACGCCGCCCGGGCCAAGGCCCCGAAATCACCCCAGCGGTTGGAGATCAGCCCGACCACGCGCGGCGTGACCCTGTCGTCGGTGTTGCTGTTCTGCGGGGCGTTGGCCGACAGCACGGCCTTGAAGCCCGGATAGTCGAACGGCTGGCCGGTTCGGTCATCGACCGAAAGCCGCCGACGGATGGGGAGCCGCGAGACGGTCGCGTCCGGCCGACGGCGAGTTTGACGGAACGCTCGCCATCGATGATGCATGCGGCGTCTATGCGACTTGACAGGCGTCGATATATTCAAATTGAAATCGTCGTACTTTACTGATTTTGCATACATGTATCCAGATGCGCGAATTTTTCGCTGCATAACAAGTACTTGCTACTCATAAGTGTCGATAATAGTCTTTTTGACTACCCAATTTTGGGTGCGATTTCGCGCCGAAAATATCATCCAATGATGAAAGGAGCTTTGCTCTGCTCGTTGAAGGTGCATCTATTCTTTACGGCAATGTGAATACCTGGCGCAACTCTGCGCTTCATATTCATTTGCCCGTCCGCGCAACCTCTCGACGACCAGACAGGCGAAGGCAGCGAGGGTACGCGAATGGGGCTGGCAAAGATGATCGAAGTCGTGGATTCGGCTGTCGAGCGAGGGGTCTTCGAGGCGCATATCGCCAACGCCGTTCTCAACCTGGTGAACTTCGGCGTCATCGTCGTCGACGGTCAAGGTTGCACCTATGCCGCCAACGATCTGGCCTGGGGCTACGTGGCCCGAGGAGACGGCCTGGCCGAGAGCGGCGGCCTGTTGGCGGCCGAAAGCGGGTCCGAGACAGAGGGCCTGCGGAGTCGCATCGCCGGGGCGGTTCACCAAGGGCGCTCGGGGGCGATGCAGATCCACCGTTCGCGCAGCGCCAAGCCTTTGGTGCTGCTGATCGAACCCTTGTCGGCCGGCGACGGCGCTTTCCGCTGCGCGCTGATCACCGTGCGCGAGGTCGGTCGCGCCTCGCCGCGCTTGGCCGAGCGGGCGCGGATGATGTTCAGCTTCTCCCCGGCTGAGGCCGAGATCGTTTCCAGGGTCGCCCAGGGGCGCGAACCGGCCGAGATCGCCGCCGAGCGCAACGTCAGCATCAACACCCTGCGGGTGCAGATGGCTTCGGCCATGATCAAGGTTGGCGTGCATCGCCAAGCTGAGCTGGTCTCGGTGATTTCGTCGGCCGACATACTAGAGTGATGGTTGATTCCGGCCTGTGGAATAAAATCTACACAATATAGTAAGGCGTTGTTATTGTTAAGTGTTCTTGATGTGGTAGTATTTGTGTGTCGCGGGACAAGGCCTCCCCCGTTTTGTCTTCTCCGCGACTGGGATCGGTTCGTCGATGTTGCTGCAAAGCCATCGGCGATCATCGACGGCGCCCCCGCCCGTCGAACGCCGGATCAGGGCATCAGCACCATGCCTTGATCCGGCGTCGGTCGATCAGCCCGCACCGATCGCGCTGATACCGGGATTTTATCTCGCCAGGGATCGAAAATATTCAAGACTACTGCCCGAATATCTCACTAGTAAATTCTTACTAGTGAGATATTGCTATGTGAAGTTGCGTATCAAATATTGCATAGCGGCGATACGTCATTATTGTTACATAATTTGTTTACCATATTTTGGGGCCGGTTGCTTAACCTCGACCCGCGATGATCATTCCATCATCCGCAAATGGGGTTTGCTATGCGTATCAAAATGCTCCTGGCTGCGGCCGCCTTCCTTGGCCTGGCCACCAGCGCCGTCGCCGCGCCGAATGACGCCGCGCCGAACAATTATGAACTGCGACTCGAAGGCCATGTGCCGGTGATCTGCCGCGTGGACCTGGAAAACAGCTCCGCCTCGGCCAGCCAGGCGACCGAGCTGGGTCGCATGACCGAGTTCTGCAACAGCGCCGCCGGCTACGAGGTCTGGCTGTCGCACGCCCAGGGCCTGCATGACGCGGCGATCTATGTCGACGGCCAGCGGATCGCCCTGTCGTCGACCGGCGTCACCCTGATCAGCCGGTCCGCGACGGCCGCCTCGCAGGCGCACATGGTGCGCTTGGATCCGGGCGCGGACGCCGGCCAGATCGGTGACCTTTCGCTGCGGATCGCCGCGCTCTGACGACGACGGAGCGCCGCCGTCGGAGCGCCTGTCGCCCTTACATGCAGGCGACGGGCGCGGACGCCGGCGGCACCGCCAGGGGCGTGATCGTCACGGTCAGGATGTCCTGGTAGTTGGTCGAGGGAACCTTGCCCGCGCCGCCCTCCAGCAGGGTCGGGGTCACGGCCAGGTACTGGCCGGTCAGTCCCGCCCGCTGGCAGGTCACCGTGGCGAAGGTGGGCGAGGCCGTGGTCTTGGACTGGCCCAGGAAATCCAGAACATAGGGGATCCGCTGGTTGGTCGTCGCCAGGGATCCGCCCGGATAGGTCATCCGGAACTGGTTCTGCGAGGTCAGGTCCACCGAATAGGGACCCGAACTGGCCACCCGCACATTGCCCGTCCGCTGCTTCACCGAATTGGGCGTCGACGGCAGGGCGGCGGTGGTCAGGGTTCCGATCTCGCCGAAGTCGAGGGCCGGGCCTACGAAGCTGGCCTGCAGGGCGCTGAGCACGTTGATCCGCACGATCAGCGAGTTGGGATCGATTCCCGAGTCGTGGGGCGCGTTGCCGGTGCGCTTGCAGAAGTATTTCAGGTCCAGATTGAGGTCGGTCGTCCCGGCCGGCAGGTCCGCGCCGCTGGGCACGGTCACCGTCACCACGAAGGTCTTAACGTCGGGCTGGCCGACGCCGCCGAAGTTCAGTTCGACCTCGTTGGGGTTGACGTTGTTGGGGTCGAGGACGTGTCCGGGCGGGTTCTCGAGGATCTGGCCGCCCGTCGCGGTCTGGACGATGGTCAGGCTGGCGGGCGTGTCGGGCCGGCGCAGATAGATGAAATCGACCTCCTGCGTCTTCATGCCGCCGACCGCCGGCGGGCGGTGAGCGGTGATCGTCAGGGTCTGCACCGTCGTGCCACTGGGATTGAACGGGTCGAAATTGCCCGACAGCACCACCGGGTCGAAGGTGACGCACTGGGCCATGGCCGACCCGCCGGCCAGCAGGCTGGCGCCGGCGGCGAGTCCGAGGAGCAGCCTGGGGCGGCGGGGGTTCATGGTTGGCCTCCGGAGGTGTTGGGCTTGAGGTCGCCGGTCTTGACGAAGCCTTCGGCGCTGGCGGGAACGTCGAGCCGGTAGACCGTGGGGGGCGTGGTCCCCATCTCGATCCGCCATTGGCCAGGCCGCAGGCCCGAGGCGCCGAAGCGTCCGTCGCGGTTGGTGAACAGGATGACCGGCGCCTGGTCGGGCTTGGCGACCTCGACCGCGCGGCCCGAGATCAGGACCAGCGGCGCGCCGTCGGCGTCGAGCAGGCGACCGATGGCGGTGATCGAGTAGTCCGAACCCACCACCAGCTTGTAGCCGCCGCGATAGGGCGGGAAGACCCGGAAGGAGCCCGTGCCCAGGTCGTATCCCGGCGGGGCGTTGGTCGCGTCCACCGTGATCGTCCGTTCGGCATAGGCGCTGAGATTGGTCTCGAGCGCCGTACCCAGCGCGCCGGTGTTGGAGGTGTAGCCGAACGGCGTCGGGTTCACCGTGATGTCGGCGCCCTTCAGGCTCTTGTGGCCCTGGACGATGGCGAAGCTGTCGTAGATCGGCCGGCCGATCGACACGGCGCCGTCGGCGAAGCCGATCGAGGTTCCGAGCCGCATGGAGGTGCGGCCGTTGTCGGGCCCGTCGAAGGCGGTGAAGTGCGAAAGGCCCAGCTCCGCCCGGTTGGCGATGTAGTTGAAGCTGCCGTTGAAGGCGGAGTCGTCGGGCGAGCGCGACACCTCGGCATAGGCGTTGTAGGAGCCCACGCCCTGGCCGTGCAGCACCTGGTAGGCCAGGCGGGCCCGATCCTCGCGGCCGTCATATTCGGCGCGCAGGCTGGAATTGTTCGAGAATTGCCAGCTGAGCGAGATGAAGGCCGAGGTTTCGCGCCGTCCCGGCACGTCGTCGTACATCAGGTTGGCGGTCAGGGCGAGGTTGGAGGCCAGGCGGTAGCCGACGCCCAGGCGGTAGCTGCTGGAGTCGGGATAGTTGTCGCGGCCGTTGGAATAGCGGCCGTCGAGGCTGGCATAGACCGCGTCGCTGAAGGCGTGCGAATAGCCGACCCCCAGCTCGTAGTTGTAGCGGTTGTCGGGGAAGAACGTCCCCACCGGCCCGAACTCGCGGCTGCGGGTCTCGAGCGACAGGTTCAGGGCGTCGGCCTGGCCGCCGGCGAACTGGAACAGCCGCTGGAAGGTGACGGTCGCCGCGTAGCCCGAGCCGAAGGTGTCGATGTGCGACAGGCCGAAATCGACGCCCAGGGTGCCGAAGGGGGTCCCGAACAGGCCCTCGGCCCCGGCCATCACGGTGCGCTCGTCGCCCTGGGCGTTGACGCCCAGGGTCACCCGGTTGGTGATCCCGCGACGGTAGAAGCCGCTGGCGGTGAAGTTGTCCTGATAGTCGGGGCCGTCGGCCAGCAACGGCGCCATGACGCCGGCGTAGAGACCGAATTCCGACAGGCCGGGATCCAGCTGGGCCCGGTCGAAGAAGACGTTGAAGCGCAGGGTCTCGCGACGCCCGGTGTCGTCCTCGATCACCAGGCGCACGTCGTTGGAGCCCTGGGCGAACGGGAAGTCGCGGACGTTGTAGCGGCCGGGGTCCAGGTGCAGGCGACGGGTTAGCTGGTTGTTGAGGATGACGCTGACGTCCGAGGACCGCGCCAGGGTGAAGCTTTCCTGGCCCCGAGGCCGCGCGATGGTCTGCGGCTGCAGCACACTGTAGGAGCGAAAGATCGAGATCCCGGCGATGTCGGGCGCCGACTGGAACCCGCGGCTGGTGGCCTGCAGGTCGCCGGCCGTCCAGCGCAGGGTGTTCTTGACGTCGTCGAACACGACGCGGGTGCCCAGGCGCTGGTAGTCGTTGGTCGCGCCCGGTTGCCACACCGCCTCGTTCTCCAGCACGAAGCCGTTCAGGCGGATGGCGCTGTCGAGCAGGAAGGTCGGGTCGCCGAAGCCGTCGCCCAGACCCTGTTCGACATAGTCGACCGAGCCGCGGACGTTGAGATAGCCGCTGAACCCCGCTGGCGGGACGTACGAGCCGATGTTCGCGCGGTCCATCGCCGAGATCTGCAGGCTGCGCACGGCCTTCAGCTCGGGCGGGATCTGCAGGCGCAGCTCCAGCGTGCGCGGGTCGTAGGTCATCTGGATCCGGGCGTGGGTCACCGCGTCCGGTCCCACCATCAGCCGGCCGTTGAAGGCCGACTTCAGGGCGACCATCGAGGGACCGTCGAGCACGCCGGACAGCAGGCCCAGCAGCCGGTCGGACGGCATCGACAGCTGTCCGTCGGCCGAGATCGTCAGCGGCATGTCGCCGAGGTAGAAGTCGCCGTCCTTCAGCGGAACCGTCAGGTTCACGTCGCGGCCGGTGGGGTTCAGCTGACGCTGGGCGTCGGCCGGGCTGACGGTGCGGGTCGGTTCCTGTGCGGCGGGCGGGCCGACGGCCGGGGTCGAGGCCGGGGCCGCCAGGGCGACGACCGGAGTCGCGCCCGCCAGGCAGCAGGCCAGGAGCCAGCGGCGGTAGGCCATGAGCCTAGCGCCCTTCGTCGGACGAGAATTGGGCTTCAAGGGAGCCTCCTGCTGCCGCAGTCAAGGGCAGTTCGATGGGAACGGCGATCCGGCGCGTCTGGCCGGGTGCGATCAGGCCGAAGCCGATCGTCTGCTGGATCTCGGGGCCGGGAAGGGTCCGTTGGAAGACGGCCTTGCCGGTCGCGTCCTTCTCGGTGATCCGCAGGCGTCCGCGCGACAGGTAGCCGTGCGTGTTGGAGGTGTTGGCCATGTAGACGACGGCGATCGGCTTGCCGGCGGCGTCGACGCCGATCTCGGCCTTCGACAGCGACAGATTGGGCTTGCCGCCCGTGGGACTGACGCTGGCCAGCACTTGGAAATTGTAGAGGATCTGGATGGCCGACTGGCCTTCCGGCAGCTTCACCGGCATCTGGGCGACGGTGACGTAGTAGTGCTTGCTCTGCGTCAGGGCCGGGTCGCCGACCCACTGGATGCGGAACGCCTGGGTCTCGCCGGGCTGGATCACCGCCTGGGGCGGGAAGATCAGCAGGTCGTTGGACGGGGTGTCGCCCGGATGGGCCCCCTTCTCGTCGAAGGTCAGCTCCTCGGCGCGCAGTTCGACGGGCAGCGGGTTGGCGAAGGTGTTCTGCACCGTGACGATCTGCGACATGCCGCGGCCGGTCGGCTTCAGGTCGATGACGACCGGTTGCACCGTCATCGCCACCGCGCGTCCGCCGGCCCCGGGCAGGCCCGCCCCAGGCAGGCTGGCCAGGACCAGGCTCGCGGCGGCGACGGCCCCCAGCCAGCGCTTGCGATTGTTCTTCGAACGCATCATGCCGGTTCCATTCCTAGGGTTCAGTTGGACGCTTCGAGTTCGACGACGAGCGTTCCGGAATAGTCGCCCGCCACCAGCGGCGCTCCGCCGCCGGGGACGTCGACAATGAGGTTCATCTGGCCCGCGGCGCCGTTGGCGGTGCGCAGGTCGATGGGGGTGAGCGCGGCGCTCGAGCCGACGGCGCGGGCTCCGGCCCAATCGGCCGAGAGCTCGAAGCCGAGGCGGTCGCGGAAGCCGGGGGCGGGCGCCGCTCCGGCCGCGCGGGTCAGGCCCGTCCCGTCGGTCCGCACGGTCAGCCGGTGGGCCGAGTTGCAGACCACGGGGAAGGCCAGGCTGATCGAGGCCGCGCGCGGCTGGGCCGTTTGCGGGTCGACGAACTGGGTGAAGCGGACCACGCCGGCCTGGCCGCCCTGGGCGGAGAAGCTGGCGTTGGACCCGGCGGCCGCGGCGGGCGGCGACAGCACGCAGGCGCTGGGGGCTCGGCCGAACAGGTCCAGCGAGCTGCTGGCGCGGTCGCCGGTCGAGGCCGTCTGAGCCCAGGTGGCGGCGGGGGCGCTGGTCGCGGCGAGGGCCGCGGCGATGAGGAGGAGGGCGGTTTTCATTGGGGTTCCACCGTCAGCCGCAGGGTGTCGCGATAGACGCCGGACACCAACGGAGCATTGGTCTGCAGGTTGGTCGCGCCCGGCTGGATATCGAGCCGCAGCACGATGGCGCCGGCCACGGGCCGATCGACGGCCTGGGTGCGGTCGCGGATCCGGCGGGCGCTGGCGTCGGCCTGGAGGCTGGTGTTGATCGGCCCCCAGACCAGGGTGGCGGTGTAGGGCACCGCGTCGCTGAAGCCGGTCGGGGCCGGGGTGAGGCCCAGCTCGGACCGCCACAGGCCGTTGTTGCGGCTTTCCAGCACGACCTGGTGGGCGAAGTTGCAGACCGCCGCGAAGCTGATCTCCGCCGAGGCGGCGCGCGTCGACAGGGTGACCGGGTCGGTCAGCTGGTCGACCTCGAGGCTGCTGCCGTTCAGCGTCCGGAAATTGTTCAGGGCGCCGCCGGCCAGGGTCGGCGTGGCCAGGGTGCAGACCTGGGGCACGCGTCCCCGCACCAGCATGTTGCGGGTGTTGTCGCCATCGGTCTGGGCCCGCGCCGCTTGTCCGGCCAGGAGAAGGGCCAGGGCCGAGGCGGTGGTCAGGGCGGTCGCCGCGAGGATGTTTGGGCTGTTCATGGCGCGTCTCCTTCAGCTGGCCGCGGCCAGGGTGACGACCACGGCGCCTTGGTAGGTGTCGTCGGCCACGGGGTGCAGGGCGTCGCCGCCCGTTGTCGCGAAGTTCGACAGGCTGATCGTGATGTCGGCCGCGCCGGGAGTTTCGCGGACCTGGGTGGCGGCGGCGTTGACGCTGGAACCGGTCGAGTAGCTGGCGCTGGTCGGCGTCCAGCCCGAGGCGGTGGCCGTATAGTCGACCGCGCGCGAGAAGCCGGCCGGCGGCGTGGCGGTGAAGGCCTGGGCCGTCATCGTGGTGGCGGCGATCGTCAACAGGCTGCGCGAGCTGCACTGCGTGCCGGTCAGCACCTTGGGCGGGGCCGACAGATCGGGTCGCAGCAGGCCGGTGGCCGTGTCGATCATCACGCCGACGTCGAACAGGTTGTCGCCGTCGCTGAGGTTGCCCAGCGTGCAGATGTTGTTGGGGACGAAGCCAGAGATCTGGATCGGGCCGACGGAGTCCGACGGGCCGGCGGTCTGGGCCGCCGCGGCGGTGGCCAGGACCAGGGCCAGGGGCGTCAGGGCGGCCAGGAGGGGGAAGGAGCGGCGCATGGTTCAGCTCCCCGATGCGGTCAGGCCCGCGTCGGGCCCGAGGGTGATGGTGACCAGGGCCAGGTAGGCGCCCGGTTGCAGCAGGTCGTCGGTGGCGGCGGCGAAGTCGGAGACCACCAGGACCAGGTCGGTTTCGCGCGGAGCGGCGTTGGTCGAGCTGACGCCGCTGCCGGACGAACTGGAGGCGCTGGTGCGGACCGTGGCCGCCGTCGCGCCCCAGGCGCTGATCGTGCAGGTGTAGTTGACCGAGCCGACGAAGCCGGTCTGGGTCGTGCCGCTGGTCAGGGCCAGGGGCGAGGCGGCGATGGCCAGGGCCGCGCCGGCGTAGTTGCAGAACGAGTCGGGCAGGGTGATGGCCTGGGAGGCGATCGTCGCCAGCCGGCCGACCCGGGTTCCCGAGCCTTCGGAAATCTGGCCGAGCGTCAGGCCCGCCGGGGTTGGGGCGCCCAGCGCGCAGAGCCGGCTGACCTGGGCGTCGAGGCCGACATTGCCCTGGACGGGCCCCTGGCCCTGGGCCAGGGCGCCGGTCGCCGCGGCCGAGGCCGCGAAGGCGAGGGCGGTCGCCGCGAGTCCGACGAAACGGGTTCGATGCTGGATCATGACGACCTCCTTCTCCTTGCGCTCAGGTGACCGGCGACAGGGTCACGACCACGGAGCCCGCATAGGATCCCGCGATCAGGCGTCCCCCGGTCGGCGTCGCCGGCGTGGCGAAGCTGACGGTGATGTCGCTGCTGAAGATGCCCGTGGTGCTGGCCGTGCCACCGCCACTGGCCAGGGTGCTGTCCGACGCCGAGACCGCGCCGCCGGTCGGCTGCGCCGTGGCCGTGGCGGTGTAGTCGATCCGCCGGTCGAAACCGGACGGGGCCGCGTCGGTGAAGCTGGTGTTGAGGATCGGCAGGGCCTCGACCGCCATGCTGGCCGAGACGCCGTTGCACCAGCCGTTGAGGGTGGCCGTGCGACTGGTCACCTTGCTGGCGTCCAGGCGGCCCAGGGCGGCGGTGTCACCGCTGAGCAGGGCCAGCTCGCCCAGGTCCAGGACGACGTCGCCGGTCACGAACAGGCAGCGGTTGGCCACCGTGCCGTTGACCAGCACCGTTCCCGTCTGGGACTGGGCCAGGGCCGGCCCGGCCCCGCAGACGAGCGCGAAGCTCGCCGCGGCGGCCGACAGGAGGATCTTGTGTCGCATGATCATTCTCCCGATCGCCGTGGTCAGACCGGCTCGATGGTGATGGAGATGACGCTCGCGTAGTTGCCGGCCATCAGCAGGTCGCCAGCGCCGGTGTTGAGGGCGTAGGCCTTGACCGTCAGGTTGTTGGGGCTGTTGGCCAGGCTGGCCGACAGCGACTGGACGGTGGGGGCGGGCAGGGCGGCGGCGGTCACGTAGGCCACCGTTTCGGTGCTGCCCGAGGACAGGGCGGCGTCGAGCGCGGCGGTATAGTCGATGACGCCGGTGTAGCCGGCGGGGGCCGCGACCGACGGCGTCAGGGACAGGCGGGTCGAGCTGATCGTCACCTTGGGCGCGGCGCTGTTGCAGTTGACCCGGAACTGGGTGGACCCGGCGGGGCTGGCGTTGGTCGAGCCCGAGAGCGTCGTGGCCAGTGTGCCGTCGGTTCCAGCCAGTTCGCCCAGCGGGATCGAGCCCGAGAAGCTGGAGCCGCTGCCGCCGGTGATGACCACGCATTTGGCCGCGACGCTGCCGGTGACGTTGACCGTGCCGGTCACCGTCTGGGCCATGACGGCCGGGGCGACGGCGAGACCCAGCAGGGCGGCGCCGATCAGGATCGTCTTGTTCATCTCATCCACTCCCAATATTGATCCGGTCTGGCCGGTCTCTTGGTTCCGTTTGCCGGGGCGGTGGCCCCATCCCCTGAAATGTCGACCGGAAACCGCCGGGGAAGCGGGGCCGGAAGGGGCGTCACGGCGAGACGCTGAGTGTCACCGTGAGCGAGTCCGCATAGGCGTTGGCGGCGGTCAGGATCTCGGGGGCGGCGTAGGCGCCGCGGTGGACCCGCAGAAACGAACCGGGGGTGTCGTAGGACGAGCCGTCCAGGCGCAGCCCCTGGCCGGCGGTGGCCGGTCCCTTGAAGACGCAGCCGGCGCCCGACGAGGTTTGCAGGTCGGCCGTGTCGCAGGTGCCGCTGACCGGCGTGACACCGACGTCGCCGACCAGGTTCAGGTCGACGAGGTAGGGCGCCAGGTTGGTGTAGCCGACGGCGGGCGTGACGCTGGGGGCCAGCAGGCCGCCATTCTGCGAGATCACGGCCGCGCGGAACGGCACGGTGCATTCGAGCGTGAACGGGAAGTCGGCGGAAAAGGCGTTGTTGACCTCGCCGACGTCCGTCGAGCCGCTGGGCGCCAGGCCCGGGGCGAAGCCGCATCGCCCGCCGACCGACGCCGTCACGGGGATGGACAGCACGATGTTCGAGGGCGATCCGCCAGCATAGGCGGTGACCTGCGCTTGGGCGTCGTCCAGACACATCAGAAAGACAGCCCCCGCTAGAAGACCGCCACCGACGATCCACTCCCAGCGGGCCGGCTTACGTTCTGAACGGACGGCGCGCGGAATTCTCGCGTACTTCCCTGCCATGGCCCCAGCCCTTGTTTGCTTAACAAGTTCTTAATGTCTGGATGACGATTGCAGAGAACTTAGCCGGTGAAATCCCCCAGCTTGGGTACACTTGATAGTTTCACCTGGTGCGGGAATTTACATTGCTTAACAAAATGTAGTTTGGGCTTAGTAATACAAACGACTATTTGTGCAACTTAGATGCGACTGACTTGCACCTAACTTGCGGCAAACTGCCGCTATGGTGTTCGTGTTAATTCTAGGTTGTAGAACATTAGCCCCTAATTGGTTTTAAATAGGGAAAGATTGGACCGAAAAAACCAGGTCCAGCTAGACGCCGGCGCCACGCCGGTCGCAGGGAGGCTCAACGATGGACGGGTCGTTTTCCACCGCGAGGATGGATGATGTCGGCGCCAGCCGTTTCTGTTTGGACGAAGACGTCGCCCGGATCGTGATCGATCCGCATGGGATGTTTCTCTGGCGCTCGCGCGCCGCCGCGACCTTGCTGGCCGACGGCGGCCCCCTGGTCGACCGGGGTGGCAGGATCGCCGGCGCCGATCGCCGCGCTCAACAGTTCCTGACCGAGCGCCTGGCCGAGACGCTCGCCGGCGAAGAGGTGTGCCAGTTCATCGACAGCGACCTGGACCGGCGCTTCCTGTTGCGCATGCGCGCCGTGAGCGAGGCCGGGACCCGGGTGGTGGTCATCACCTTCAAGGACTTCGACGTCCCCGCCCACCTGCCCAGGCTGGAGCGGCTGTTCGGCCTGAGCGCCATGGAGGCGCGAATCCTGCAGCACATCATCGAGGGCAACAGCGCCGAACGCATCGCTGACAGCAAGGGCGTCTCGATCCTGACGGTGCGCACCCACATCAAACATATTCACGGCAAGATGGGCGTGCGCTCGAAGGAAGAGATCCTGGCGATGATCGTCAAGATCTTCGCCTGACGTTCAGGCTCGCGCCGGATCCAGCAAAAAGACTAGAGCGCGGGGCCTGATGCAATCAGGTCGGGCGCTCTAATCCAGCTTCAGCGCTTTGGCGATCGCCGACCAGGGCACGAGCTTGAAGTTCTGGTTCTCCGGCGGCGAGACGTTGCGGCCGTCCTGTGCGACGAAGGCGCCGCCTTCCAGGCCCGCGCCCAGCGAGGCGCTGGTCACGTCGAGGCCGTCGGTTTCCGAGATCCCGTCGATGCCCGCCGCGCCGTCGGCGACCGCCGCGAAGCTGCCGACATAGGCGTGGTCGCCCTCGCGCCGGAACAGGGCGTAGCTGTTGTTGCCCTGGCTGGAGACCACCAGATAGCCCTTGCCGCCGGGCTGGGCGTAGAGGCCGACACCCTCCAGATCGGCCTTCAGGGCGGGATTGTCGGCGATGCGAACCACGGCGGTCTTGGCCTGGCCCGCCGTCGGCTCGGCGCCCAGCTTCCACAGGGCGACGTCCTCCTCGGCCACGTAGAGCGCCCCGGTCTCGTCGTCGGCGACGCAGCCCTCGGTCTGGGTATCGAACTTCAGGTCGCGGACCTTCTCGGCGCGGACCCTGCCGGCCGGCGTGGCGACCAGCCTCCACTGGCGCACGCCGCCGTCTGGATCGCTGATGAACACATAGGTCGGGCCCTTGCGGCTCTTGTACAGGCACAGGCCATAGGGGTCGGACAGGTCGGTGGCCTGCACCCCGTCGGCGACGCTGGTCAGCATCCGGGTTTCGGGATCGATCGTGTAAAGGGCGATCGACTTGTGGGTGCGGTCGCTGGCGACGACCAGGGTCGCGGTCTTGCCGCCCAGCTTGAAGCCGCCGCGCAGGTCGACATTGTTCATCTTGCCGTCGGACAGGAACTGCAGCGGCTTGCCGGCCAGGTCGTAGACATAGAGTCCGGCCTTCTTGTCGGTGGCGACGATGACGCTGCGAGCCGGGTCGGTGGGGTGGACGAAGATCGCCGGGTCGTCGGCCGCGTCGCCACCGTGCTCCACCGGCCGGGTTTCCAGGGTCGGCTTGACCAGGGCCAGCCGGCTCGGCGCGGTCGGCGGCGCGATCTGGCCGGGCGAGACCTTCAGCGCCGCCGCCACATCCTGCCAGGACAGCAGCTTGGTGTTGGCCCCGACCTTGCGGTCGTCGGTGACCAGCAGCGCGCCGGCCGGCAGGCCCGCCCCGACCGGCGCGCGGACGCCGAACAGGCCCGAGGGACCTTCGATGGCGTCGACGCCATCGGCCTGGATGCGGAAGCGGCCCAGGAACCGGTCGTCGGCGTTGCGGTCATAGACGTTGTAGTCGCCGGCGTCGGCGTTGACGGCGACCAGGTAGTCGCCCTGCGCGCCGCCGTTCAGGATGGCCAGGCCGCCGACCTCGCCGGCGATATGGCCCAGGCGGTTGATGTCGACGACGGTCGCGACCGCTTCGGCTTCCGGATCGGCGTCGTAGCGCCAGACGCCGACCGCCTGTTGGGCGACATAGAGCACGCCGCTGGCGTCGTCGGTGACGCAGTACTTGGCCTCGGACGACAGGTGCAGGCGGCGCACGATGCGGCCGTCCAGCTTGCCGTCGGCGGTGGGGAACAGCAGCCACTGGTCGAGCTGGCCGTCGCCGCCGAGGGCGAAGGCGTACAGCGAACCGTCGCGGGCGCTCCTGTGCAGGCACAGGCCTTCGCCGGCATAGCCCAGCATCAGCGGCCGGGCGTCGATGGCGCTGACCTGGCCCGTGGCGAAGTCGTAGCGCGACAGGCGGATGCGGCCATCCTTGCGGTCCAGCACGGCCAGGACATCGTCGCGCACGTCGACGCCATAGATCTCGCCGCCGGGCAGGGCGCTCTTGCGCGCGCCGTCCAGGCCGTGGAACTCCAGGCCCCCCAGTTCGCCGGTCGTGGCGATGACGCTCTTGCCCGGGTCGGCGCGGTTGTAGAGCAGGGCGGCGGCGTTGGCGCCACCTTCGGCGGTCGGGACGGTGGCGCCGACCGGCGCGACGGCTTGGGCGGAGGCCTGTCCGGCGACGGCGCCGAGCATCAGGGCCAGGGCGCTGGCGGCGGCGAGGCGTTGGCGGCGATGGATCATGGCGTGTGCCCCTGTTGTCACGTCTTGTGTCGTGCGATTCGGCGACGCTTCGTTGCGCGCAGCCGTTTCCCGCGGATCACCGAGCCCCGAAGCGCGCTTCGTGCCCGCGGCGCGGCATCGCCACTTGACGGGAGGGTTCATCGCGATAGAGGCAGGTCTTGGCTTCGCCGGAGCAGTGGCGCGATGATCAACTTCCCCGACGACATCTTCAGCGAGCCCGAGGACGTGGACCCGGAGACCCTGGCCAATCTGGGGCCGCTCCGACCGCTGGCCGGTGTGTGGGAAGGGCGCAAAGGGGTCGACGTGAACCCGAAGGCCGAGGGCCCTGAACGGCGCGACTATCTCGAGCGCATCGAGATGCAGCCTATCGACCCCCAGGCGAACGGGCCCCAGCTGTTCTACGGGCTGCGCTACCACGTCCATATCGTCGCGTCGGACGAGGACACCACCTTCCACGACCAGACCGGCTACTGGCTCTGGGAGCCGGCCACCGGGCTGATCATGCAGACCCTGGCCATTCCACGCGGCCAGGTGGCGCTGGCGAGCGGTCGCGCCGCGCCGGACGGTTCCAGCCTCGTCGTCAGGGCCGAGCGAGGCGGCCCCGGGTACGGCATCTGTTCGACGGATTTCCTGGAATGGGCGTTCCGGACGGATTCCTACCAGCTCGATGTGAGCTTCAACGCCGACGGCGGCTGGAGCTACGTGTCGACGACCATGCTTCAGGTCCGCGGCCGATCCGAACCCTTCCGGCACGTTGACCGCAACGCGCTCACCAAGGTCGCCGAGCCGCGACCCAATCCCCTGGCGCGGATCCGGGCGGGCAAGGCCACCCTGGCCGAGGCGCACGGCTTCAGCCTGGTCGGCGACCTGGCCATTAGCCGTTAGCGGTGGAGGCTCCGGTCCGAACGCATCGACGCCAAGGCGTGCGCGCTTGTGTTCGGTGAGTGGTCGTAGAGTGGCGAAAAACGTCGTAGAGACGCGGGCGAAGGGTGAACCTGAACACGTCTCGGCGTGCTGAAACTAGTCGAAATGCAGACATATCAACCACATAGACTATCTGTCGCGCCGATGATGGACTGGAGCGACCGGCATTGCCGGTCGTTGCACCGGGTGCTGTCGCGCAAGGCGCTGCTGTATTCGGAGATGGTGACCAGCGGGGCGGTGCTGAACGGCGATCGCGAGAAGTTGCTGGGCTTCGACGCCGGCCAGCATCCAGTGGCGCTGCAACTGGGCGGCTCGGAGCCGGCCGATCTGGCCGCCGCGGCGCGGATCGGCGAGGACTTCGGCTATGACGAGATCAACCTGAACGTCGGCTGCCCGTCCGACCGCGTGCAGAGCGGACGGTTCGGGGCCTGCCTGATGCGCGAGCCGGCCCTGGTGGCCGACTGCATGGCGGCCATGGCGGCGGCGGTGTCCGTGCCGGTGACGGTCAAGTGCCGGATCGGCGTCGACGACCAGGATCCGGAGCAGAGCCTGTTCGAGCTGGTCGACCTGTCGGCCAAGGCGGGCGTCACCAGCTTCGTGGTCCATGCCCGCAAGGCCTGGTTGAAGGGCCTGTCGCCCAAGGAGAACCGCGACGTGCCGCCGCTGGATTATCCGCTGGTCCATCGCCTGAAGGCCGAGCGTCCGGACCTGACCATCGTCATCAACGGCGGTATCCCCGACCTGGACGCCTCGCTGGACCAGTTGGAGCACGTCGACGGCGTCATGCTGGGCCGGGCGGCCTATCACGAGCCGGGCTTGCTGGGGCAGGTCGACCGCCGGGTGTTCGGGGAGGGGCGCGACGTCGACGCCTTCGAGGCGGTCGAACTCTACAAGCCCTACATGGCCGGTCAGCTGGCGGCGGGGGTGCATCTGGCCGCCATGGGCCGCCACATGCTGGGCCTGTTCCACGGCATGCCGGGCGCGCGCGCCTGGCGACGCATCCTCACCGTCGAGGGCGTCGCCGCCGGAGCGGGGCTGGAGGTGGTCGATCGCGCCCTGGCCGCCGTCCGCCAGGCGGTGGACGCGCGCGAGGCCCGGACGCTGGAAGCGGCCGCGAGCTGAGCATTTTCGAGCGAAGTGGATTCCGGTTCGCGCGAAGAAAATGCGCTAAACAAATATCGTAGGCCTCTACGACCGAAGGATCAGCGCGCGCGGCGTAGCCTGGAAGCTGGACAGCCGGCCCAGATAGCTCATGCCCAGCAGCGAGGTCTCCAGGCCCTTTTCGATGACCATGGCGTCGACGTCGCGCACCTGGGCGCCGGCCACGGCCACGCTGGCCAGTTTCACCGAGGCGGCGCGGGTCTGGCCGGAGGCGGTGATCACCTTGTACTTGTAGTCCAGGCCGCGCACGTCGATGCCCAGGCGCTGGGCGTCGGTCTGGCTGAGGGCGACGGTGGTGGCGCCGGTGTCGATCAGGAAGCGCACGGCGCGGCCGTCGACCTTGGCCTCGGCCCAGAAGTGACCGTCCGGACCCTTGACGATCTGGGCGGCGCCGTCGTCCGCGACGGCGGCGGCCGGCGCGGGGCCGCGCAGGTCCGGTTGGCGCAGATCGTCCAGCGACACGACGGCTTTCGCCGCCCCGACCGCCGAGAGCGCGCCTACGATCGCGATGGTCGCGAACTTGAGCATCGAAGTCACCCCGCCTTGCAGGCTGCTGGCCGTTTCTACGACCGTTGCCTGGAGAATAGAGGCAAAGGGGTTCTCAACCCGTGAATCAACGGGTCGGCAAAAATTTACAGTTAATGAAGCGGTAACTCAGCGGCAAATTAAAAAAGTGTAATACTTGCCACTACTCAGATTACACCCATGTAATGTGCAAGATAACTTCGATGTAACTTAATATCCGCGCGGTTTTGCGGCACGTTGCCGGTCAGCAAGTAAGTGCCTATCGAGGGAACACCGCCATGAACAAGATCATTGTCGCGACCGTCGTCGCCGTTTCGGCTCTGGCGGGCGCGGCCCAAGCCGCGACCCCCATCAGCAATTTCGATTTCCTGCAGGCCGCCCGCTGCCGCGGTCTGGCCGCTTCCGAAGGCCTGGGCAAGCTCGACACCGCCGGCATCGACGCGTTCCTGACGCAGGAAACCGGCAACCGCGAACTGCCGATCCGCGCCTCGGCCAAGAACAAGATCGCCGGCGCCCAGAAGGAAGGCGACAAGGCCGACAGCGCCAAGAAGGAAAAGCTGCTGGCCGAACGCTCGGGCGTCTGCTCGGCCTGGCTCAGCGGCGCGACGACCGGCGCGGCCGTCAACACCTCCAACTAGGCTTTCGGGCAACTAAGGTTTCAGACCTGGCCAGCCATCAGGCTGGCCATCGGGTCCGGGCGCTGGGGCAGGGCGGCCATGATCGCCGCCCGCTCCTCGTCGCTCAGCCGCGACCAGCCCGCGATCTCCGGAAGGGTTCGCCGGCAACCCAGGCAAACGCCCGTCAGGCCATCGACGGCGCACACCTTCACGCAGGGCGTCACGATGGCGCGGGGAGGGGCCAGGGTTGGCGGGATCGGATCCGAAGACATGCGTAAATCTCGCCGCTCCGGGCCAGCCGCGCAAGGGCCGCCTGAAGGGACGGGGTCTGTATCGGATTTCACATCCCGTCACCCTTCCTTCGGAGATCGGACCATGCCGGCCTTGAAGCCCTCGCTCGCCCTGGCGCTGGCCGTCGCGTGCGTGACGACCGTTCCCGCCTTCGCCGCGCCCGCGCGCATCAGCGACGGGGACCTGTTGCGCGCCTCGCGCTGCCTGGGCCTGGCCAGGGCCCAGAACCTGGGCGCCGTCGACGCCAAGGCGCTCTCGGATTTCGTCGAGGTTCAACGCAAGGGCCGTGACCCGGGTATCCGCGACCGGTCCGATTCCCTGGAGACGACCGCCAGGCGGGAAGGTTCCAGCGGCAACGAAACCCGCAAGGCGGCGCTGACCGCCGAGCGGGATGGGGCCTGCAAGGGCTTGATCGAGAACCCGACCGGCGCCTGATCGACCGACGATCGACGTCACGCCCTTTGCATCGGGCGCGGGCTGGCTTAAGTCCGCGCCCATGACCGTTTCCCCCTTCGACGACATCCGCAAGCTGGCCGCCGACGCGCCGGTTGTCGCGCCCCCGGCTTTCACGACCGGCGGCGATCGCCTGGCCGAGATTTCGGCGTGGCTGACGGCCTGGACCGGCAAGACCCCGCCCGCGGTCCTGCGCCCCGTCGTCGCCCTCTATGCCGGCGCCCGCCAGGGCGTGGGGCCGCGCGGCTACGCCCGTGAGCGCCTGGAGGCCGTGGCCTCGGGCGGAGCCAATGTCTGCCGCATCGCCGGCGCGCAGGGCGCGGGGCTGGAGGCCTTCGACCTGGCCGTCGACCGCCCGACGCCCGACGCGACCCTCAAGGCTTCGATGAGCGAGAAGGAATGCGCCGCCACCATGGCCTTCGGCATGGAGGCCCTGGCCAAGCAGCCCGACCTGCTGATCCCCGGCGTCATCGCCGCCGAGGCCGAACGGGCCGTGGCGGCCATCGCCCTGGCCCTGTTCGGCGGGGAGGCCGGCGACTGGAGTGACGCGCCCGAGCCGGTCGCCGCCGCCGTGGCCCGCGCCGCCGGCGAGGCCGACCTCTCCGACCCGTTGCAGGCCTTGCGCGAACTGGGCGGACGCGAGACCGCCGCCCTGGTCGGCGCGATCCTGGCCGCCCGGGTCCAGAAGATCCCCGTCCTGCTCGACGGCTACGCCGCCTGCGCGGCCGCCGCCGTGCTGCATGCCCTCGACCCCGCCCTGATCGCCCACTGCCTGGCCGCCCATGTGGGGCCGGCCAAGGGGCACGCCCGCCTGCTCGCCGTGCTGGGCAAGCGGCCGCTGATCGACCTGGACATCGCCGAAGAGGAGGGCGTCGGCGGGGCCACGGCCCTGGCGCTGGTACGCCTGGCCTGCGAGGTCCTGTGACGCCGTGCGTCCTTCGAGGCCCGCTGCGCGGGCGCCTCAGGATGAGGAATTCAGAGCCGACCCACGCGCCTCATCCTGAGGTGCGAGCCGCTTGGCGAGCCTCGAAGGACGCACGGCGGCTCCCTCGAACTAACCATCGTTTACGTTGACGCTAAGGTCATCTTTCCAAACGCTCGTTCGAACCCTATTGTGACTCCCGACAGTCAAAGACGGCCCCTTGAGAGGCCGATTACGGGAGCCCGCCATGAATCTCGATTTCTCGCCTGAAGACGTCGCCTTCCGCGACGAAGTCCGGGCCTTCATCGCCGAAAACTACCCGGCCGGCCTGCGCGAGAAGCAGGAAGAGGGCGAGGAAATGGCGAAGGAGGACTTCCTGTCCTGGCACCGCGTCCTGGCCAAGAAGGGCTGGGTCGCCCCGGCCTGGCCGGACAAGTTCGGCGGTCCGGGCTGGACCTCGGTGCAGCGCTACATCTGGTCGGAAGAGACCGCCCGCGCCGACTGCGTGCCGATCCTGCCGTTCGGCATCAACATGGTCGGGCCGGTGATCTACACCTTCGCCACCCCCGAGCAGAAGGAACGCTTCCTGCCGCCGACCCTGTCGGGTGACATCTGGTGGGCCCAGGGCTACTCGGAGCCGGGCGCTGGGTCCGACCTGGCCAGCCTGAAGACCAAGGCCGAACGTTTCACCGGCGACGACGGCAAGGAATACTACCTGGTCAACGGCCAGAAGACCTGGACCACCCTGGCCCAGCACGGCGACTGGATCTTCTGCCTGGTCCGCACCGACCCGGTCGCCAAGATCCAGGAAGGCATCTCGTTCCTGCTGATCGACATGAAGTCGCCGGGCGTCACCGTGCGGCCGATCATCACCCTGGGCGGCGAGCACGAGGTCAACGAGGTCTGGCTCGAGAACGTCAAGGTGCCGGTCGAGAACCGCATCTACGAGGAGAACAAGGGCTGGACCTGCGCCAAGTTCCTGCTGGCCCACGAGCGTTCGGGCATCGCCGGCGTGGCGCGCTCCAAGCGCGGCATCGAGCGCATCCGTCAGATCGCCGCCGAGGAGCTGGGTGACGACGGCACGGCGCTGATCAACGACCCGATGTTCAAGCGCAAGGTCGCCGACCTGGAGATCGACCTGACGGCGCTGGAATATACCGAGCTGCGCACCCTGGCGGGCGAGGCGGCCGGCAAGGGTCCTGGACCCGAGTCCAGTGTGCTGAAGATCAAGGGCACGGAGATCCAGCAGCGGATCACCGAGCTGGTGCTCGAGGCGGCCGGCCACTACGACGCGCCGTATTTCCGCGGCTTCCCGAAGGACGGCGACAACGCTCATCCGATCGGCCCCGACTTCGCCCATCGCGCGGCGCCGACCTACTTCAACGTCCGCAAGACGTCGATCTACGGCGGCTCCAACGAGATCCAGCGCAACATCATCGCCAAGATGGTGCTGGGGTTGTGATCAAGGCCTGAGTATTTGCAGTTCCCCTCCCCCTTGCGGGGAGGGGGTAGGGGGTGGGGGTGTCAGCACGAACGCCAGGACCTTTGCACACATCGGAGCGGGCCGATCGATCAGCCCGCCGGATGCGTCGTGAACCAACCTTGGCCGAAAAGCTGTTCTGGAAGGCGCTGCGGAAGGTCGAGATCCCCGGATCGCACTTTCGCCGCCAATCCCCCTTCGGCCCCTACGTCGTGGACTTCGTCTGCCACCATCATCGCGTGATCATCGAGGTGGACGGCGGAATTCACGAGCTACCCCACGTGGCGTCCCGCGACGCCGAGCGCCAATCCTGGCTTGAATCGCGCGGCTATACGGTGATCCGTATTCCAAACGAGCAGGCCATCCACGACCCGCATACCGCCGCTCAGCGCGTAGTCTCGATCATCGGCGCTGACATCCCCACCCCCAACCCCTCCCCGCAAGGGGGAGGGGGGCAATAAGAGGAAACCGCCCTCATGGACTTCAACTTCACCGAAGAACAGTCGATGGTTCGCGACACGGTCGCGAGCTTCCTGCAGGACAAGTACGACTTCGAGACCCGCCGCAAGATCGTCGCCTCCGAAAGCGGCTGGCGCGCCGACTACTGGCAGGCCTTCGCCGAGGAGCTGGGCATTCTGGGCGCCTCGTTCAGCGAGGAACTGGGCGGCCTGGGCGGCGGCGCGATCGACAACATGATCATCATGGAGGAGTTCGGTAGGGCGCTGGTCATCGAGCCCTATCTGGGCACCGTGGTGATCGGTGGCGGCTTCATGAAGCACTCGGGCTATGCCGGCGCGACCTCGGTCGTCGAGGGCATCATCGCCGGCACGACCACGATCGCCTTCGCCTATGCCGAACCGCAGGCCCGCTACACCTGGCAGGACCTGAAGACCACGGCCAAGAAGGACGGCGCGGGCTACGTGCTCAACGGCCACAAGGCCGTGGTGGTCGGCGCGCCGTTCGCCAGCCACCTGGTGGTCACCGCCCGCACCGGCGGGGCCCAGCGCGACGCCGGCGGCGTCTCGGTGTTCCTGGTCGACAAGACCCTGCCGGGCATCGTCACCCGCGACTATCCGACCGTCGACGGCGGCCGCGCCTCGGAAGTCTATTTCGAGAACGTCTCGATCCCGGCCGACGCCCTGATCGGCGAAGAGGGCGGCGGCCTGCCCCTGGTCAACAAGGTGATCGACGAGGCTACCGCCGCCGTCGGCGCCGAGGCCGTGGGCGTGCTGCGCAAGCTGCACGAGGGCACCCTGGATTACGCCAAGCAGCGCAAGCAGTTCGGCACGGCGATCAGCAACTTCCAGGTCCTGCAGCATCGCATGGTCGACATGTTCATCGAGGTCGAGCAGGCCGTGTCGATGACCTACATGGCCACCATCAAGCTGGACGAAAGCGACGCCGAGCGCGCCAAGGCCGTTTCCGCCGCCAAGGTGCGGATCGGCCGGGCCTGCAAGTTCGTCGGCCAGAACGCCATCCAGATTCACGGCGGCATGGGCATGACCGACGAGCTGGCGATCGGCCACTACTTCAAGCGCGCCTCGATCATCGAGGGCCTGTTCGGCTCGGTCGACCACCACCTGAAGCGCTACGAAGGCCTGTCGTTCGGCCAGGTGGGCGGTAAGGCGGCGTAAGCGCGATCAGCTGAAGTGGAGGCCGGTTCGGCGTCTGATCGCGCGTCAAAACAAAGAGACCGCCTACGGACAACCGCCGATTGAAGTCGAAACCGCCCGCGACACGCCGTCGCGGGCGGTTTTTCTTTGCGGTTCGACGGTTTCCCCGCCCCGCCGGCCAAGGGATGAGCGTTCAACACCGCAGGACAACAGATGGACCGCGCCGTGACCGATTTCCGCCTCGCCAAGACCGCCCAGCCGCTCGCCGAGGTCTTGGCCGGGCGCTTTTCGTCCGTGCGCGAAGCGTCGCCTTGGCGGATGAAACCGGGTCGTTCGGGGCGTTCATCCGTAGGCGGATTTCATCCGTGTTCGGATTATTTTTCTTGCTTTCGTCAAGCTCTGGCGCATGCTTTTCGACGACGCGCTGACGACTAGGAGGGTGAGCCCCTGTAAGCCGCGCGCGTCTCCTGGTCCAACGGCCTGTCTGGGAGACGCCGCCAATGAACGTATCGAAGATGAACCACGCCATGCTGTCCTTCGCCTTGCTCGGCGGGATGCTGGTCGGTGGAAGGCAAACGCCCAAGCCGCCGGTGGCGGAGCCGTCGAAGAGCCCGGAGCGCAAGTAAGAGAAAGGGGCGGCCCGCCGTGCGGACCGCCCCTGGTCTTCGGCTGAATGTCGGCCGCGTCTAGGATTTGGCGGCGGCGTTGCAGTCGGTGAGGCCGGCGGCGTCGAGTTCGGCTCCGCGATAGTTGAACGAAACGACGGCGCCCAGTTCGGCGGCGACCTTGCGGCAGGCGCGGCCGATCGGCAGGGCCTTGACCTGGGGCGCGGCGCAGACGTCGCCGGTGCAGCGCCAGGCGGCGCCGTCCTGGATCAAGGTCGGGACCTTGGCCGGAGCCTGCAGCTTGATGACAGCGCCTTCGGCGGCCAGGGCGGCGGTCGACATGGCGGAAGCCGCGACAAGCGCGGCGACAAAGATACGCATGGTTGTTTCCTATATCCCCAGGCCGGCAATGGGAGGGCGGCCCAACCCTAGGTTCGTTTCTTTTCGCAACTAAGTCAACAGGCGAACCGTGTCTGAAACGTCCGTTTGCCCGCTTTTTACGCTCCAGGAAAGGAGGGTGGGCGTTATGTCGCCGGCCTTCTCGACGGATCGCCAATAGTCGGCCAGGGCGGGTGGGGTCAGACCCTCGTCGATGGTGTGCCGCAGCAGGGCGAACAGAGGGTCCCAGAAGCCGCGGGGATTGTGGAAGACGATGGGCTTGCGGTGCAGGTCCAGGCGTCGCCAGGACAGCAGTTCGATGATCTCCTCCAGCGTCCCGATGCCGCCGGGCAGCACGACGAAGGCGTCGGAGCGCTCGAACATCAGCATCTTGCGCTCGTGCATCGAGGTGACGATCACGGTCTCGACATCGTCGAACGGCTGCTCGCGGTCGCGCAGGAAGTCCGGGATGATGCCCAGCACCGCGCCGCCGGCCGCGTGGGCTCCGCGGGCGGTGGCGCCCATCAGGCCCACGCCGCCGCCGCCATAGACCAGCTTCAGCCCCGCCCTGGCGAAATCGGCGCCGATCTCGAAGGCGGCCTCCAGGAAGGCCGGGTCGGCCGCGTTGGACGAACCGCAGTAGACGCAGACCGAGGTCAGGGGAGCGTCTTGGCCGCTGGACAGGTCGGGCATCGTCGTCCACTCCAGAAAAATAAATAGCGCGCCGGTCCTTGTGAATAAGGTCGGCGCGCCGCACGTGAACACCCAGGAAACGGGCCGCCAAGGCGTCGGCGACCGTTGGATACGCCATGATCAGGATTCGCAGGATCGGTTTCAAGTCGGCCTCGGCTTTCGCCGTGCTCGTCGCGGTGGCGCTGGGGGGCTGCGATCGCGACGAACAGGGCTGGCGGCCCGACGCCGCCCCGGCCAATTCCGGGCAGGCCGCGCCCCACGCCGGCTATCTGAAGCCGCCCCGCGTCTTGTCGGCCGAGCGCAAGGGCGACGCCGTGGCGCTGTCGGGCGAAGCCGCGCCCAAGGCCAGCGTGAGGCTGGGCGCGCCGACCGGCGAGGCCCTGCTGGGCAAGGCCGACGCGTCCGGCCGCTGGCGGCTGGTGGCCCCGCTGGCCGCCGAACCGCGGCTCTACGGCCTGTCGATGACCCTGGAAGGACGCACCGTGCAGGCCCAGGGCTATCTGATGGTCACGCCCAGCGGAAACGCCGTGATGCTGCGGGCCGGGGCGGGCGCCGAGGTGATGGCGCCGGACTCGGCGTCGCCCAGGATGCTGGCCATCGACTATGACCGCAGCGGCGGCGGGGTGATCTCCGGCGTCGCCGCGCCCGGCGCCGGCCTGGGCGTGCGCGTCGACCGCGCCACGCGCGGCGAGAGCAAGACCGACGCCGCCGGCCGGTTCACCGTGTCGCTGAGCCAGGCCCTGGAGGCCGGCCCGCGGGTCATCCAGGTGTCCGGTGAGGGCGGCGAGCAGCAGATCGTCCTCGAAGTGGTTCCGCCACAACCGCCCTCGGGGGGGCCGGCGCGCTCGACCCTGACGCCGCTGGGCTGGCGGATCGACTGGATGACGCCGGGCGGCGGCGTCCAGACCACGCAGTTGCTGGAAGGCGCCCGGTGAGGGGCATGTCGGCGCGCGGCGCGCCCGTGGCCGGCGCGGTGGCGGCCCCCGAGGTCAAGCCCGACGGCTGGAAGGCCCTGGCCGACCTGGCGCGCCTGGTGATGCGTTCCAAGGCGCCCGGCCTGCGCTGGCGGGTGACCCTGGCCCTGGCCTTCACCTTCGTCGGCAAGTTCCTGGGCGTGATCGCGCCGCTGCTGCTGGGCAAGGCGGTCAACGAGCTGGGGGCGGGGCACAGCGCCGCGGTCCAGGTCAGCTACGCCTTCGCGGGGCTGGCCGCCGGCTGGGCCCTGATCCGCTTCATCGCCGCCGCCGCCCCCCAGGCCCGCGACGCGGTGTTCACCCCGGTGGCCCAGGCCGCCCAGACCCGGGCGGCGGTCGAGACCTTCGCCCACGCCCTGTCGCTGTCGATCGACTTCCATCAAACCAAGCGCACCGGCTCGCTGTCGCGGATCATCGATCGCGGCGCGCGGTCGATGGACTTCCTGCTGCGCGGCCTGGTGTTCAACATCGCCCCCACCGCCGTCGAGCTAGTGATGGCCGCCGTTGTGCTGGCCAAGGCCTATGACTGGCGCTTCGCCCTGACCGCCATCGTCACCGTGGTGATCTATGGCGTGCTGACCTTCGCGATCTCCGACTGGCGGATCGGCCACCGGCGGGTGATGAACGAGGCCGACGCCGAGGCGGCCGGTCGGGCCGTGGACGCTCTCTTGAACTACGAGACGGTCAAGGCCTTCGGGGCCGAGGACCGGGCCGTGGGCGGCTACGAGCGCGCCCTGCGGACCTATGGCGAGGCCAACATCCGGGCGACCAATTCGCTGACCCTGCTCAACGTCATCCAGTCGGCGGTGATGAGCCTGGGCCTGGGCGTGATGGCCATTCTGGCCGGCAGCGAGGCGGCCGGCGGCCGCATCGGCCCCGGCGACGTCACCGCCGCCGTGCTGATCCTGGTCAACCTCTACGGACCGCTCAACATCCTGGGCTTCGCCTATCGCGAGATCCGCCAGTCGTTCATCGACATGGAAGCCATGCTGGAATTGCGCCGCGCCCAGCCAGACGTCGCCGACGCCCAGGACGCCATCGACCTGCCGCCGCCCGCCGACCGGCGGGGCGGGGCGGTGTCGTTCGAGGCGGTGTCGTTCCGCCACGGCGCGCGCTCCGAGGGCCTGCAGAACGTCATCTTCTCGGCCGAGCCCGGCACGACGGTGGCGATCGTCGGGCCGTCGGGGGCGGGCAAGACCACCCTGGTGCGCCTGGCGCTGCGGATGATCGATCCGCAGGGCGGCCGCGTCACCCTGGACGGCCACGATCTGAAGGCCCTGAAACAGGCCTCCTTGCGCCGGGCCGTGGCCCTGGTGCCGCAGGACGTCGCCCTGTTCAACGACACCCTGATGGCCAACATCGCCTTCGCCCGTCCCGAGGCCTCCGAGACCGACGTCTGGGCCGCCGCCGAGGCCGCCGAGCTGGGCGAGTTCATCCGAAGTCTGCCCGAGGGCATGGACACCAAGGTCGGCGAGCGCGGGCTGAAGCTGTCGGGCGGCGAGCGCCAGCGGGTGGGCATCGCCCGGGCCCTGCTGGCCGATCCCCGGGTGCTGATCCTCGACGAGGCCACCAGCGCCCTGGACAGCCGCACCGAGGCCGCCATCCAGGCCACCTTGCGCAAGGCCCGGGCCGGCCGCACCACCCTGGTCGTCGCCCACCGCCTGTCGACCATCGCCGACGCCGACGAGATCGTGGTCCTGCGTCGCGGCAAGGTGGTGGAGCGCGGGACCCATGCCGTCCTGCTGGAAGCCGGCGGCGAATACGCGGCGTTGTGGCGGCGGCAGACTCGGGAGAAACCGGTGGCGGCCGAGTAGGGCGGACATTGACTCACGCGGCCGTCGGGCTAGAACAAAACTAGAACTGAAACGGCGGTTATTGTCATGTTGACGCGAAAGATCGATCAGGCCCTGGACGCCATGGCCGCTTGCCAGGACCGCGTGCCGGCCCTGCGCGAGATCTATCGCGCCGACAGCCCCGAGAGCCTGGCCCTGGGCAACCTGCTGGAGGCCGTGGAGCGGGCGCGGCGCGTTCTGCGGGGCGAGACCGCGCCGACGGCGAAATAGCGCCTGACGGACCGCTTCGGCGACAATTGTGGGCTGCGGGAAGGGGCGCGCCCGCTGTATCCTCGAGGCCAAGCCCCCGTTCGAGATCAGGAGCAGCCCCTTGCGCTATCTGCACACCATGGTTCGCGTGAAGGACCTAGACGCCTCGCTGCGGTTCTATTGCGAAGGCCTGGGCCTGACCGAGATGTACCGGATGGAGAACGACAAGGGCCGCTTCACCCTGGTGTTCCTGGCCGCCCCGGAAGACGCCGAGCTGGCCAAGGAGCGCAAGGCGCCGCTGGTCGAGCTGACCTACAACTGGGACCCCGAGGACTATGACGGCGGCCGCAACTTCGGCCACCTGGCCTATCGGGTCGATGACATCTACGAGACCTGCCAGCGGCTGATGGACATGGGCGTGACGATCAACCGCCCGCCGCGCGACGGCCACATGGCCTTCGTCCGCTCGCCCGACAACATCTCGGTGGAACTGCTGCAGGACGGCAATCTGGACGCCGCCGAGCCGTGGGCGTCGATGCCGAATACCGGGGTCTGGTAGGGGGCGAGGAGACTCTGTGACCCCCTGACCCCGCTCATCCCGGCGAACGCCGGGACCCAGATCCCAAGGCGCAGGGATGATGGGAAGGGCTCGGCGTGCTTGGCGTCAGCCCCACCGCTATTCCATCTGGGTCCCGGCATTCGCCGGGATGAGCGGAAGTACGGGGCGTATTGGACGGCGGCCCTAAACCAGTTTGACGCGCGGCTCGAGCGGCGCGTAGACGGCGGCCAGGGCCTCCAGCCGGCGGGCCGGGTGGTCGATGATCGCCAGCCACACCAGGCGGGCCAGTTCAAGCTTGTAGGCGGTCGCGTAGCCCGTCGAGAACGGCGACGGCGTGCTGCCCGGCGGCTCGGCGGCCTTGGCGGTCAGCAGCCGCTGGCGGGCCAGGATGGCCGGCCGATCGATCAGCACCTCGCCTTCGCCGCCCGCCACCCAACTGTCCACCACCGCGGCGGCGGCCACGGCGTGGAAGACCATCACCGGCAGGGCCCGCTTCTGGGGCGCCGGCTCGGCGATCATGGTTGGCGAGGCGTTGGGAGGGCTGGTGATCTGGAAGTCCAGGGCCGTGACGCCCCGCTGCAGGACGGTCTTCCAGTGATGGTTGCTCTGGCTCATGGTTAAGCCTGTATCCGCTGCGCGGCGCGGGGTGAAGACCCAACGCGGCAAATGGCGCAGCGGATACAGACACGGGCGGAAATGCCGCGCCCGGAGCGGTTTCGGCTATTCCGCGGCGACGGCCACGGGCGTCTTCAGGGCGGGATAGTCGACATAGCCCTCGGCCCCGCCGCCGTAGAAGGTGGTGGGGTCGGGGGCGTTGAGCGCCGCGCCGGCGCGAAGGCGCTCGACCAGGTCGGGATTGGCGATGAACGCCTTGCCGAAGGCCACGGCGTCGGCGGCGCCGGCGTCGAGGGCCGCCTGGGCCGTCTCGCCGGTGAACTTCTCGTTGGCGATATAGACGCCCCCGAACGCGGCCCGCAGGTCCGCGCCCAGGCTGTCGGGGCCGTGGTATTCGCGGGCGCAGAGGAAGGCGATCCCGCGCTTGCCCAGTTCCGTGGCCACATAGCCGAAGGTGGCGGCCAGGTCGCTGTCGCCCATTGAGTGACCATCGGCGCGCGGCGCCAGGTGCATGCCCACGCGGCCCGGACCGAACACCGAGATGGCGGCATCGGTGGCCTCAAGCATCAGCCGGGCGCGGTTCTCGATCGAACCGCCGTATTGGTCGGTGCGCTGGTTGGAGCCGTCCTGCAGGAATTGGTCGAGCAGGTAGCCGTTGGCGCCGTGCAGTTCGACGCCGTCGAAGCCGGCGTCCTTGGCGTTCTGGGCGCCGATCCGGAAGGACTCGACCACGCCGGCCACTTCCTCGGTGCTCAGCGCGCGCGGGGTGGGGTAGGGGCGCTCGGGACGCAGCAGGCTGACGTGACCGTTGGCGGGCAACGCGCTGGGGCCGACCGGCGCGGCGCCGTTGTGGAACGAGGGGTCGGAAATCCGGCCCACGTGCCAGATCTGCATGAAGATCCGGCCGCCCTTGTGGTGCACGGCCTTGGTGACCAGCTTCCAGCCTTCGACCTGTTCCGGCGACCAGATGCCGGGGACGCCCTGATAGCCGACGCCTTGCGGCGAGACCGGCACGCCCTCGGTGATCAGCAGGCCGGCCGACGCGCGCTGGGCGTAGTACTCGGCCATCAGGGCGTTGGGGATCTGGCTGTCGCCGGCCCGAAGACGGGTCAGCGGGGCCATCACCACGCGGTTGGGCAGGTCCAGGTCGCCGAGGCGAAGCGGGTCGAACAATGTGGGCATGAAAGCGGTCCCTGAAGGATTGGCCGACGACCGCGCCGGCATCCCGCTTATCTGGAGCGTCGCGGCTTTATCGCAACTGCCACAGGAGCTGATTTTATTCTGACGGCCGACCCAGGGAATCTGAAGGGTCGCCTGGCGGATCGACAAAAAGGCCGGCGTCGTCCTCGGCAAGGGCGGATCAAGGCTCGACCAAGGCGCGTGGTCCGGTCTATTCGCGACAGGACCTCTTCCACGCGCCACAGAGAACGCCCATGCCCTCCGGCCTTGCCGCCCTGCTCGACGACATCGCCGGCATCACCAAGCTCGCCGCCGCTTCGCTGGACGATGTGGCCGGGGCGGCCGGCAAGGCGGGGACCAAGGCGGTCGGGGTGGTGGTCGACGACGCCGCCGTGACGCCCGGCTACGCCATGGGCTTCACGCCCGATCGCGAGCTGCCGATCGTCTGGAAGATCGCGGTCGGCTCGTTCCGCAACAAGCTGCTGTTCCTGCTGCCCGGCGCGCTGCTGCTCAGCGCCTTCGCGCCCTGGGCCGTGACGCCGATCCTGATGCTGGGCGGCGCCTATCTCTGCTTCGAGGCCACCGAGAAGATCATCGAGGCCTTCAGCCCGCACGAGGCGGGGGAGGAACTCGAAGAACTGGCCCTGAGCAGCAAGGACCTCGAGGCCCAGAAGGTGGCCGGGGCCATCCGCACCGACCTGATCCTGTCGGGCGAGATCATGGCTATCGCCCTGGCCGACGTCGCCGACCGCCCCCTGGCCATTCAGGCCGGATCCCTGGCCCTGGTCGGGGTGCTGCTGACCATCGCCGTCTACGGCGTCGTCGGCCTGATCGTGAAGATGGACGACATCGGCCTGCACCTGGCCCAGCGGCGGACGCGACTGGTGCGCGGACTGGGCCGGGGGCTGGTGAAAGCCATGCCGGTGACAATGGAGGCGCTGACGGTGATCGGCACGGCGGCCATGCTGTGGGTCGGCGGCGGGATCATCGTCCATGGACTGGAGCATTTCGGCCTGGACACCGTGCCGCACCTCGTTGAGGGCGCGTCGCACTGGGCGGCCGGCGTCCCGGGTGTCGGCGTCGTGACAGGCTGGATGGCCATGGCGGCCGGCTCGGCCGTGGTCGGCTTCATCATCGGCGGGGTGATCGTCGCCGCCGTCCATCTGATTCCGCGCAAGAAGGCCCACTGAGGCCGGTCGCGCCCCTAGACCTCGGCGGCGATCTTGCGCAGGGCCTGCTCGAAATACTCGGCCGGCTGGCCGCCCGAGATCAGGTAGCGGTCGTTGATCACCACGGCCGGCACCGATTTGATGCCCGCCGCCTGCCAGGCGCGTTCGGCGTCGCGAACCTCCTGGGCATATTGGCCGGACCTCAGCACCTGTCGCGCCGCGGCTCCATCGAGGCCGACCTTCTCCGCGGCGGCGACCAGGACGTCATGGTCGGCCGGGCTGAGCCCATCGGTGAAATAGGCGTCGAACAGCGCGCGCTTCAGCGCCGGCTGGCCGCCGACGATCCCGGCCCAGTGCAGCAGGCGGTGGGCGTCGAAGGTGTTGTAGATGCGGCTGTTCTCGTTGGTGGTCATCGTGAAGCCCACGGCCGCCGCGCGGTCGTGGATAGCCTTGCGGTTGGACGCCGACTGCTCGGGCGTCGCGCCGTATTTCTCGGCGACGTGCTCGACGATGTTCTGGCCTTCGGGCGGCATGTTGGGATTGAGCTCGAAGGGCTGGAAATGGATTTCCGCCTCGACCAGGTCGCCGACCCGTTCGAGGGCCTGTTCCAGCCCGCCCAGACCGACGATGCACCAGGGGCAGGAGACGTCGGAGACGAAGTCGATCTTCAAAGGCTTGGTCATGGCGGAGTCCGGTCGAGAGGAGATCCGACATATAGGGAGCGATGTGGAGAATTCAGGGGGTGGTCGCTGATCGATTCCGACGAGCTCAGACTTGCGAACTTCGAGTCCCGAAGTTCGCAAGTCTGAGAGGTGGCTCCCCTTCGTTGACCGCCGTTTCCAAAGGCGTTCTCGGCGACTTTGATTTTCGTTAGAACTTGAAGCGCACGCCGGTGCGATAGATGCGGCCGACGATGTCGTACAAGGCGGGGTTGGCATATTGAGGCGACTTGGCGGGGTCGTGATCGAAGACGTTGTCGACCTTGAAATAGGCTGTGACGTCCTTGCGAATATTATAGGTTCCGCCGATGTCGAGGTAGAACGCCCCCGGCATGAAGTTGTTGTCGATCGTAGGCGCGTTGACGGTCGAGGCGGGGCAGCTTCCCGCGGCGCAGACGACATATTGGTTGCCGTAGTTGCCGTCGCTGAACCAACGCTCCTGCACCGTCAGGCTGAAGCGATCGCCCTCGTAGGTCTGGATCGCCAGCCATTTCCAGTCCGGCGTCGATCCGGTGTTCACACCCGCCGAGTCGGTTGGAATAGTGCCCGGCAGCCCCGTGTCGGTGATGAATTCACGGATGTGGGTGGCCAGCGCTCGCAGGGTGAAGTTGCCGTCCAGACCGAACGGGCGCTGCCAGCGATAGCTGGCCTCGATGTCGAAACCGCTGGTCTTCCACGAGGCCAGGTTGAACGACTGGACATTGATGTAGTTGGGGCCGCTGGTGTTGTTGAGATTATAGGTTCCGCAGGTCTCGGGCAGGATGTTGCGGAAGCAATAGTCGACGATCTGGGCCGCCCCCAGGCTCGAAACGACGTCGTCGATCTTGATCTTGTAATAGTCGAACGAGGCGCTGAAGCCGGGCAGCCACGGGGGATTGGCCAAGACCACTCCGAGCTGGGTGTTGCGGGCGATCTCAGGGGTCAGATTGGGATTGCCGACCACACTCTGGATCGCCACCACGCTCACATTGCGCGCCGGATCGAGGAAGTTGGGCAGGGTGGTGGTGACCGGCGCGGCGAACAGTTCCGACAGGTTGGGCGCGCGCACGTCACGCGAGGTGACGCCGCGCAGGCGCAGCCCCTTGATCGGCGTGTCCCAGGTGCCGCCGGCCTTCCAGGTCCAGACGGTTCCCGACGTGCTGTAGTCGGTCACCCGCGCCGCGGTGTTGAAGTTGGCGCGCCCGAGGGCCTCGGTGTCGATCAGGGGAAGGTCGACTTCGAGATAGGCTTCCTTGACGTGATAGGCGCCGTTGCCGTTCTTGTAGTTGCCCGCGTACCAGTTGTTGCCGATGGTCGACAGGACAGGATCGGCCGGGAACTCGGTGGAGTTGGGACTACGGTCGGAAACGCCGGCGCCATAGGGGTCGGCGTGGACGGTGTAGAATTCGCGGCGATATTCGGCGCCGAACGCCACCGATAGCGGCCCGGCCCACAGGTTGAGCGGAGCGCCCGAGAAATTCAGGCTGGCCACGTCTTGCGTCATGCGCAGGCGTTGGAACGGGCCGTTTTCCGGCTGGACATAGGCGAGCGCCGCCGCCGATGGCGTCTTGCCGCCGATGATGTTGAGCGGCTGGCAGCCGTTGGCCCGGGCGATGGGGTCGGCGCAGACGATCGCGCCATTGAGCGTGGTGGCCTGGATCGCCTGATTGAAGCGCGGGTTCAGGATGATGTGATCGACGTCGACCGCCGTCTTGTTCACCCCGTGCTCGTAATAGGCGTCATAGCTCCAATCGGTGTCGAGGAGCGCGAACTTGCCCTTCAGCCCCCCGACGACGCGATACTGGCGACGATCGGTGTGGACCTCGGTGTTGGGCAGCAGCGCATTGCTCGTGCCGAACTGGAAGCTGGTGACGCCCGCGCTCGCGCAGGCCGCCTGCACCGAGGCGGGCACGTACGGGTTGGCGCACTGCAGGGTCAGGCCCGGGCGATTTTCCCCGTTCACCGGCTGGTTGCTGGTTTTGACCTGGCCGAGATTGAACGAGACATAGGCCTCGTTGTTGTCGGCGAAGTCGTAGCCGACGCGGCCATAGGCCACCCGGCGCTCGATCGCCGACTGCAGCGTGCGGCCGCTGTCGATATTGCCCGACAGGTCGCCGCCGACGCAGGAGCCGGGGAAGCAGCCGGTGACGCTGCCCGAGGCGTTCTTGTCGGGCACGCCGTTCGAGCCGTACTGGAACTGGAAGGGTTGGCCGTTCTGGTCGAAGGCGATGCCTTGCAGCGGGCCGGCGGAGATCAGGCCGTACTTGGTGTAGGCGTAGGGCTGGGCGTAGTCGCGCATCAGGTACTGCGGCGAGCCGTCGTTGGTGACGTTGCGGTTGATCATCGTGGTCTGGGTGAACCAGTCGCGGTCGCCGGCCAGATCCAGGCCAAAGCCGCCGGGACCCACGCCGTCCTCCTTGGCCCATTCGCCGCTGGCGACCACGTGCAGGCGGTCATTGAGGAAGCTGCGGCCGCCGGCCAGTTGCACCAGGCCTTGCTCATCGTCGCCGTAGGTGGTGATCCCGGCCTGGACGTTGCCCTTGAACCCGGTGAAGCGGGTGTCGGTGATGAAGTTGACGACGCCGCCCACCGCATCGGACCCGTAGGAGGCCGAGGCCCCGCCGTTGACCACGTCCACGCGCTGGATCAGCAGTTGCGGAAACAGGCTGACGTCGGTGACGCCGGTATAATAGGCGCCGACCACGCGCTGGCCGTCGAGCAGGGTCAGGGTGCGGATCGTGCCCAGGCCGCGCAGCGAGAAGGAGCTGAGGCCCTGCTGGCCGCTGGAAGTGCTGAAGGTGTTCGTCGTCGAGCCGCTCGACCCTTGCAGCGACGGCAGCTGAACGATGGTGGCGAAGATATTGGGTTGAGCATTGTTCTGGATCTGAGCCTCGCCGATCACCGACGTCGGCGTCGGTGCGGTGAAGCCCGTGGTCTGAATGCGGGTTCCCGTGACGACGATCTCGCTGACCGCGGCGGTTTCCGGCGTGGCCCCCGGCGCGGGCACCACGGCCTGGGCCAGGGCCGGCCCGGCGAACAGGCTGGCAAGCAAGGCGGCCGCGCCGGCCGAGCCGAAAGCCTCGCGCCTTATTTGCCGGACTAAACGGCCTCTGACGGTCGGGGCCGCGGCGCTGTCCTGGTGGGAGCCCCTGGCGCTCTTGGCGCGCGAACTCGAAGGCTCAATGCCCTTTGAAAACATGTTCATTCCCTCCCAAGCGCCGTTGGCCGGCGCGATTTGGCGCTCTCCCGCGGGCTTGGACCGCCGCGATGGTAGCGTTACCTCAAAATTGGGTATGTCTGCTGTCCTGGCAAGTCAATACTCTGACATAATAACATTGAAACAAGCGTCAGCCTTCGCTAGACGGGAGCGAAGACGGTGCTGTCGCGCACAAATTCGGCGCGAATGGCCGGAAAAGGACGTGTCATAAGACGACGTTCGGGGATGGTAACGTTATCGGAGGCGCGGTGCGCGGTTCTCACGGCAGCTTCGGTCTCGGCCTGGAGCCAAGGCCCGGATTTCCCATGGTGCGATGGACCATCATCGGACTGTTCGTCCTGGCCATGGTCCTGAACTACCTCGCCCGCTCGGTGCTGGGCGTGTCCGCGCCGATGATCCTGAACGAACAGTCGATCTCGAGCGAACAGTACGCCTGGATCACGAGCGCCTTTCAGCTGGGCGTGATGTTCCAACCGATCGTTGGCTATTTCCTCGACGGGGCAGGGCTGAGGCTTGGCTTCACCGTGTGCGTGGCGCTCTGGTCGCTGATAACCATCGCCCACGTGGCGGCCCAGGGATGGGCTCCGTTCGCGGGGCTGCGCTTCGCCCTGGGGCTGGCCGAGGGCTCGGCGCAGCCGGCCGGTCAGAAGCTGACGGCCGAATGGTTCCCGGCCCGGGAGCGCGGCCTGGCCAGCGGCGTCTACAATATCGGAGCCTCGTTCGGCGCGGTGTTCGCACCGCTCCTGGTGGCGTGGGCCGTGGCCACCCACAGCTGGCGGCTGGCCTTCGTCGTGGCCGGCGCGCTGGGCCTGGTCTGGACGGTGGCTTGGTTGTTCTGGTACCGCCCGCCCGAGCGACATCGTCGGCTGGGCGCGGCCGAGCGCGCCTACATCGAAGCCGGGCAGGAGATGCAACTGGCTGCTCGGGACAAGCGGCCAAGCTGGGCCGACTTCGTGCGACGCCGCGAGATGTGGGGGATCGCCCTGCCGCGCCTGCTGGCCGACCCGGTCTGGGGCATGCTCTCGTTTTGGATGCCGCTCTACCTGGCTCGTGTCCGCGGCTTTGATCTGGCGCACATCGCGATGTTCGCGTGGCTTCCGTTTCTCGCCGCCGATCTGGGCTGCTTGTTCGGTCCGGCCATCGTGGCGTTCCTGCAGGGACGCGGCGTGCACCTGATCGACGCGCGGCGCTGGGCGTTCACGCTCGGGGCTGTTCTGATGACCGGCATGATCTTCGTCGGCCTGGCGGCGAACCCCTATGTGGCCATCGCCCTGCTGTGCCTGGGCGGCTTTGCCCACCAGACCTTGTCGGTGACGGTGATCACCATGGCCTCGGATCTGTTCGCCCGCAACGAGGTGGCGACCGTGGCCGGTATCGCCGGACTGGCCGGCAATCTTGGGGTCCTGGTGTTCACGCTGGTCCTTGGCCGTCTGGTCGATCAGATCGGCTATGGCCCCTTCTTCATCGTGCTCGGCCTGCTCGATCTGGTCGGCGCCGCCCTGCTCTGGACCCTGGTGCGCAAACCCGCATGAACACGTTTCGCAATCCTATCCTCAGGGGGTTCAATCCCGATCCCTCGATCGTCCGCGTGGGCGACGACGCCTACATCGCCACCTCCACCTTCGAGTGGTTTCCCGGCGTCCAGATTCATCATAGTCGAGACCTGGTTCACTGGCGCCTGGCGGCCCGGCCCCTGACACGGCCCGCGCAATTGGACATGCGCGGCGATCCCGATTCCTGCGGTGTATGGGCGCCGGACCTGACCCATGCCGACGGCCGTTTCTGGCTGGTCTATACCGACGTCAAACGGTTCGGTCAGTCGACGCTCGACGGCGCCAACGGCGTGACGCTGCGTGACTTCCACAACTACCTGGTGACCTGCGATCGCATCGACGGCGAGTGGTCCGACCCCGTCTATCTCAACAGCAGCGGGTTCGATCCGGCCCTGTTCCATGACGACGACGGCAAGAGCTGGCTGCTGAACATGCTCTGGGACCATCGCCCCGACCGGCCGCGCTTCGCCGGCATCGTCGCCCAGGAGCTCGACCGTCGCACCGGCGCGCTGGTGGGTGAGCGGCGGCTGATCTTCACGGGCACGGAGCGCGGCTTCACGGAGGGGCCGCATATCTACAAGCGCGACCACTGGTATCATCTCCTGGTCGCCGAGGGCGGAACCGGCTGGGGACACGCGGTCGTCATGGCGCGTTCGCGCAGCCTGTTTGGACCCTACGAGCCGCACCCCGATGTCGTGGTCTTGTCCTCGGGCGGAAGCCGGGAGGGTCCGCTCGCCCGCGCGGGTCATGGCGACCTGATCGAACTGGCCGATGGAACCGTGTGGATGGCCTATCTCTGCGGGCGGCCGTTGCCTGACCGCCAGCGCTGCGTTCTTGGCCGTGAAACGGCCCTGCAGCCGATGCGATGGTGCGAGGACGGCTGGCTCAGAACCATGACCGCCGACGCCGCGCCCGATCCCCAGCCGCCGGCGCCCGGTCTGCCGTCCGCGCCGTGGCCGGAAGACGTCTGGGACGGCGGCTTCGACGCAACCTCGCTGCCGGCCCAGTTTCAATGGCTTCGCACCCCGTATCCCGACGAGATCTTCAGTCTCACCGCTCGCCCGGGCCATTTGCGCCTCTATGGTCGCGAGACCGTCGGCAGTCCGTTCCGGCAGGCCCTGGTCGCGCGTCGCCAGGAGCATTGGCGCTATTCGGCGACGACGCGGCTGGATTTCGAGCCCGCCGACTTCCAGCAGGCGGCGGGGCTGATCTGCTACTACAACAGCACAAAGTTCCACTACCTGCATGTCACCCGGGACGACGGCGTTCGGCGCTTGCAGGTCATGACCGCGTCGCCTGATCTCGGCGGCTGCGCCCTGAAGGTCGTCGAGGCGGCCTTGCCTGACGGCCCCGTCGAACTGCGGGTGGAGGTCGATCACGATCGGCTTTGGTTCGCCTGGCGCGGGGGAGAGGAGGTCGCGTGGCGGCGATTGCCCGACGTGCTCGACGCCAGCATCCTCTCGGACGAAGCCTCGCTGCCGGGGCTGCCCAATTTCACCGGCCCCTTCGTGGGCATGGCCTGTCAGGACATGGCCGGCGCCGCCACGCCGGCCGACTTCGCCTATTTTCGTTATGAAGGGCGCGAGGGCGACTAGCGCTCGGGAGGCGAGGCCGACAGGCGCGTGATGATCTCGTGCTCGAGCACGCGGTCGTTTTCCTGGCCCAACGGTTCGCCGCCGGCGATCTGAGCGGCCAGCAGGCCAAGCGCCTCGGCCGCGAGCTTGCGGACGGGCTGATGGACCGTCGTCAGGGGCGGCCAGAGGGTGACCGCGGCCGAAGTGTCGTCAAACCCGACGACGGTCAGTTCGCTCGGCACGTCGAGGTGGCGTCGATGGGCGACGGACACCACGGCGGCCGCCATGTCGTCGTTGCTGGCGAAGATCGCGGTCGGCGACGGGGTCGCGTCGAGCAATTGTTCGGCGGCCGCCAAGCCGGAAGTGAAGCTGAAATCGCCCTGGGCAATCGCCGTCGTCACGCCGCCGGCCTCACGCACGGCCGCATAGAAGCCCGCCAATCGTTCGGCGCTCGCCGCCTGGTCCGGATTGCCCAAGATGAAGCCCAGACGGCGATGGCCAAGATCGATCAGTTCGCGCGTCATCTCGTAAGCGGCCTTACGGTCGTTGATGCGCACGCAGATCGCGCCCTCGACGTCGTAGGCGCCGACGGCCGCCATCGGCAGCCGCGCCTTGCGAAGCACCTGGAGCACGACGGGGGACTCGCCAAGCGGCGGGGCCAGGATCAGGCCGGAAACACCTGATGCGATCAGGTGTTTCAGCGCCGCGGCCTCGGGCGGACGTCCGCCTTGCCCGCCCTTGAGCAGGATCAGGTGGGCTCCACGTGCCGAGGCTTCCTCGTACACGCCTGTCAGGAAGTCGCTCATGAAGGCGGCGCTGGGGTTGGAGTAGATCACGCCGATCCTGAGTTCGGCGGACGTCACCAGGCTGCGCGCGGCCACGTTGGGCGTATAGCCCAGAACCTGAACCGCCTTGACCACCGCCGCGCGTGCGTCAGGTCCGACGCCCGGGCGTGCATTGATCACGCGCGAGACGGTCATCGGCGACACGCCCGCCTCCGCCGCGACGTCGAGAATGGTCGGGCGAGCGCCCCCAGCGTTCCTTGCCAACCCGTCCCCCGTCACCGTCGCGTTTGACGCTACCTAATCCATTGCGCACTCGACGCAATCAGCGATCGTCGTGGCGCCTCCAACGCCAGCGTTGGATAGCAGGCCGCCTGTCGAACGAAGTTTCGATCTTTAGTCGGAGCTTACGGCGCATCCAAGGCTCATTGCTCGCGCCATCGTGGCCGCTTGCGTTCGGTTCTGGACCTTGAGCTTGCGCATCAGCGCCGTCATATGCGCCTTGACGGTGGCTTCGGCGATGCCGAGATCCCACGCGATCTGTTTGTTCGGCAGGCCCAGGTTCACGCCTTGAAGCACCTTCCGCTCAGCCGGCGTCAATCGACTAAGGCCGGCGTGCGGGTCGTTGGCGGCTTGGCGCCGGACATCGGCCCTGGGCGTGCTTTCCATCGCTGATTTCCGTCCGACATTTGTATGCGATCGGCCAGGACGATCTGGTTGATGGATAGATTTTATCTCGACTGCGGTATGATATTGGTTGGACAAATCCAAGTAAATAGACCAATGTTAACGCAACCATTGTCGTAACTAGGCGCTGTTGGGTGAATCTGTTGTGCAGATTTCCTAAAGCTGCTGCGGCCATTGGCTGTCTTGGACCGCCCGCCCTCCCTTCCCCCTGGGCGGTCTCGCCCGGGCCCAGGCCGGCCTCAGCGCCGCCCTCAGGCCCGGGCGCTTCTTTTTCTATCGAAATGCTCAGACGGTGGTGGTTGCAGCGATTGGCGACGCCGCGGTCCTCGCCGCGCCGGCTTGGCGCGACGGCTTTCGGGCGCCAGCTCGCCGCCCGCGCGGAGCGGGCGGCGAGTATCTTCGGGACGAGGCTTCCGAACACGCTAAGGCTTGGGCTTCAGCATCCCATGCATGCCGATCCAGCGCACATAGGCGTCGAACCAGCGCCGGTGATGTCGGCGACGTGGCCCGACAGGTCGTGGATCTGGCCGTCGGCGTCGAAAGGCCGAGCCCCAGCCTTTTGGCCAAGGCGCGATGGTCGGTTCGTCTACTTGGCCACCGCGACGGCCGCGTCGACCGCGAAGTCCGCCGACCGGCTTGCAACCCCGGTGTCAGGCTGGCCCGAACCGACGCTGACGCGATAGCGGCCCGCGCTCACGCGGCGCTGGCCATCAAGATCGACAGAACTGAGATCGCGAGACGAGAGCGTGAAGGTGAGGTCGCGGGTCTCGCCCGGCTTCAGCGCGATCCGCTGGAAGCCGCGCAGGGCTAGACGGGGCGCGCCAGGCGCCTTGGGGAAGTCCAGATAGAGCTGAGCGACTTCTGAGCCGGGCCGAGCGCCTGTGTTCTTGATCGTCGTGACCACGCGCACGCCCTGGCCCGCCCCCTTGGCCGCCGGTTCCACCTTGAGCGGGCCGTAGTCGAAGCGGGTGTAGCTGAGGCCGTAGCCGAAGGGATAGACGGGCGTTCCTTCGAAATAGCGATAGGTGCGGCCGGCCATGGCGTAGTCGTCGAACGAGGGAAGATCGTCGGTCGACCGATAGAAGGTCAGCGGCAGACGCCCTGCCGGATTGGTCTTGCCGGTCAGGACATTGGCGATCGCCAAGCCGCCGGACTGGCCGGGGTACCAGGCTTCCAGGAGAGCCGAGGCGTTGTCCTTGGCCCAGGAAAAGTTCAGCGGGCTGCCGTTCATCGCCACGACGATCAGCGGCTTACCCAGGGCCTTGGCCTGTTCGAGCATGGCCCGCTGGTCGGCAGGCAGATCCAGCGTGGTCTTGTCGCCGCCCTTGAAGCCCGGGATCTCGACTGGAGACTCCTCGGCTTCCAGGTCCGAGGTCAGGCCAACGACCGCCACCAGCACGTCGGCCTTGGCCGCGGCGGCCTTGAGTTCGGCGGTCGGATCGGTGGCGACCCGTTTCCAGACCAGGTTGACGCCGGACAAGGCGTGCGACTCCGACGTCACCTCGATCGGGTAGCGACGGTCTTTTTCCAGGCGAATGGTCTTCAGGGTCGGCAGGCTCGCCCAGCCGGCCTTGCGAAGATCGGCGAATGGTTTGCCGTCGAACTTCAGCTCCCCGTTGAAGCCCGCCAAGCCCAGGCGATAAGTCCCACTCTCGGGCGGAACCAGGAAGCCTGTCCAGACAACCCGGTGGTGGTCGGAGACGCTGGCCAGGTCCAGGCTGCGGGCCGCCACGTCCGCCTCGACCCGCGTGGCCACCGGCTTGTCGGCATAGGTCATCTTGGCGACGGTCTCGCCGAACGTCCCGGGGGCGAACCGGGCGGGCGCGGGTTCGGCGGTGTTGAAATAGCGCGCCAGCAGACCGGCCTTTCCGTCGGGGGTGCGCAAGGCGGCGGTCGGAACGCGATCGCCATCGGTGAACGAGGGTCCAAACGGCGCGTAGCTGACCTGAGCGGAGGGGAGGGTGCGCCGCAGACCGTCGACCACCGAGATGGGCGGCGCCGACAACGCCGAGGAGTAGTTGCCACGCAGCACGCGGGTGGCGTCGCCCAGGGGGCCGATCACCGCGATGCGCAGACCCGGCTTGAGCGGCAGCACTCCGTCGTTCTTGAGGAGTACGAGACTCTTCTCGCTGGCGGTCAGGGCCAGGGCCTCGTGTTCGGGCGTCGTCACCCCGCTCGGAGCCGCGCGTCCGCCGGGCTGGCCCTTGGCCGGCAAGTCGCCATTGCGAAGCCTGGCCGAGAACAAGCGCACCAGAGCCGTGTCGATCTCCGCGGTGGTGATCAGGTCGCGATCCAGCGCCTCGCGGTATCGACCCGCCAGGCCGTCCGTATCGGTCAGGGTCGCGCCGTTGCACTCGTTGTCGACGCCGGCTCGCAGTGACGCGGCCACGGCGCTGGCCGCGTCGGGCGCATACTTGTGATGATCGGCGATGTCCTTGACCGCGTCGCAGTCGGACACGACATAGCCGTCGAATTTCCACGCGCCGCGCAGATGATCCTTGAGCAGGAGATCGCTCGCGCAGGCCGGCTGGCCGTCGATGCGATTATAGGCGCACATGATCGAGCCGGCGCGGCCTTCGACGACGGCGGCACGGAACGCCGGCAGGTAGGTGTCCTCCAGATCGTGGCGCGAAACGAAGACATTGGCGCTGTGGCGCGTGGATTCTGGCCCACTGTGGACCGCGAAATGCTTGGGGGTCGCGATAATGCGCGGATGATCAGGGTCATCGCCTTGGACGCCCTGAACGAAGGCCACGCCCATCCGCGCCGTCAGGAACGGATCCTCGCCGTAGGTCTCCTGGCCGCGGCCCCACCGCGGGTCGCGAAAGATGTTGATATTGGGCGACCATGTGTTCAGGCCTGTGCCGATGCGGCCCATGCGGCCGGTCGCGCGCGCCAGGGCGTGCAGGTCCTGCATCTCCGTTCCGATCGCGCCGGCGACGTCGTGAACGAGCGCGGGATCGAAGGTCGCCGCCAGGCCGATAGGCTCGGGGAAGTTCGTGGTGGGCAGAGCGCCCAAGGCGCCGTGCAACGACTCTGTCCACCAATTATAGGCCGGGATTCCCAGGCGCGGGATCGCCGGCGCGGTGTTGAGCAGTTGCTCGAGCTTCTCGTCGAGCGTCATCTGGCCCACCAACTCCGTGGCCAGTCGATCGGCCTTGGCGCGTTCGGCCGACGTCGGCGGCGAGACGGGCACGCTTGGCGCCACGGGCGCGGCGTGGACGGGCGGGGCGCTCACGGACAGCGCCGCACAGAGCGCCGTCGCCAAGCCGCATCGTCGCCAATTGGACCTGAACATGTAAGCTACCTCGAGGATTGAGCGGATTTTCGGGGAGGGGCGTCAGCGGGACGGAGCCGGGCCGGCGCGCGCGATCACGCCGCGCGCGCCTTCAGGCCAGGCCTGGCCCTCGACGGGGATGTTTTCGACAAGGCGATTGTTGGCGTAATCGGACCAGCTCGCGCACGGCGGCCTGGGCCCGAGCGAGACTGGCGAACGGGCGGGCGGTCGATCCGTCGCCGGCGTCCGAGCCGCGCGGCGAAACCTCGAAGACCAGCGGAACGGGCTTCGGGCGTTCGTGGATCTCCACCGCGGCGAAGGCCTGTTCGGAATTTGGCCGATCGCTCGACGTGACCTTGGGGATCGCGACGGTCGGTAGCGACTGGGCCTGAGCCAGATCCGCGCCCAGCAGGCATAGCGCCAAGACAGAGGCGGACACGCCGGGCAGCGTCATACGGGCTGCAGGCCGTGTTCGACGATCTTGCGGATCAGGTCGCGGTGGCGCGGCAGGCTGGCGCGCAGTCGCTCGGTCTGGGCCGCGGTCTCGCGCAAGGCGCGCTCGGCGAGCACCCGCTCATCGGCCAGGGCTTGCGGCTCGATCTGCGTGCGAAACCCCATGCCGTAGAGGACGTATTGATAGCTGGCCGCCGGAAAGACCTCGTCGGCGCGGTCGAACTCGTCGTGCAGCCACGGCGGTTGATGGCTCCAGAGCAAGAGCAGATCGGCCAGCCGGTCGGGGATCGTCTCCCGCGCGCGGTTGTCCCGCCAAAAGGCGCTGTCCGACCGCTGGCTGAGAACGTAGTGCAGCTTCAGGAAGTCGATGATGCGGCCCCACCGGTAGTGCGTGGTGGCGTTGAACCGCGCGGCGACGATGTCCATTACCTCGCGGCAGGCGGGCATCTGCTCGGCGATCAGTTTGGCCGACAGCTCGATCAAGACGATGGCGGACGCTTCCAACGGCTCGAGGAAGCCGGCGGCAAGGCCGACGGCCACGCAGTTGCGCTTCCAGAACGTCTCGCGATGACCCGAACGGATCGGGATCTTCCTGGCCGGAAGGTCGCGGCCCGCCGGGCCGATATAGGCCCGCAGTTCGCGCTCGGCGTCCTCGTCGCTGATGTGGCGACTGGAATAGACGTGCCCGACGCCGCGGCGGGTGGGCAGGCCGATATCCCAGATCCATCCGGCCGACTGGGCCGTGGAAATGGTGTGGCTGGCGATTGGGCTGGTTTCGGTTTCGTAGGGAACCTGGATGGCCAGCGCGGTGTCGCAGAACAGCACGTCGCCGCAGTCGCGGAACGGCACGCCCAGCGCGTCGCCCAGCAGCAAGGCGCGAAAGCCGGTGCAGTCGACGAACAGGTCGCCCTGGATCTCGCCATGCTGCTTCGTCACGACGCCGCGAATATCGCCGTCGTCGGTCATGGACACGCTCTGCACGTCGGCCAGGACGTGGCGCACGTCGAGCTTGTCGCAGCAGTGTCGCTGCAGGAAGGGCGCGAACTTGCCCGCGTCGAGGTGGTAGGCGTAGTTGGCCGCGCCTTGATAGGGCGCCGCGGTGATGGTTTTGGGGGCCAGCCCCTCGTCGCAGAGTCGTCCCTGTGGGGTGACCGCGTCGCAGAAGCTCTGCCCGCGGGCGCCGACGAGCCAGTGCGGCGCGAGGTTCACCTGCGCAAAGCCCTGCGGCAGCATCAGCGGATGATAATAGGCGTCGTCGGCCGCGCCGGTCGTCCAGCGCGCGAACTTGGCCCCCTGCTTGAACGCCGCGTCGCATTCGCGGAAGAAGTCGGTCTCGGAAACGCCGATCTTGGCCAGGCTGGTGCGCAAGGTCGGCCAAGTGCCTTCGCCGACCCCGATGATCGGCGTGTTCGGCGATTCCACCAAGGTGACGGTGAAGCCCGTCGCCAGGCGCGCGCGGTGCTTGGCGGCGATGAGGCCGGCGGTGAGCCATCCGGCGGTCCCGCCGCCGACGATCACGATGTTTTTGACAGGACGCACCATGGCCTCGGCACAAAGAAGCGGCTGGGAACGCCGCCGAAGCGACGTTCCCAGCCAAGGGGACCTAGAAGCGGAAGCGAGCGCCGGCGGTGTAGCGCCGGCCGTAGGCGAACACGTCCAGCAGCTGGTTGTCGAACCGTCCGTGCGTGCTTTGCGTCTCGTTGGTGAGGTTCAAGGCCTCGAAGAACAGATTGATCTGCTTGGTCAGCGCGTAGCTGGTGCTGAAGTCGATCTGCAGGTTCGGGTTTTCGAAGGTCGGTTCCGAACCGAAGGCGCCGGTATTCTGGTTCTGGCCAAAGCCGCGCAGATATTCCTTGCGGTAGTTGATCGCGACCCGCGCCTCCAGGCCGTTCTTGTCATAGAAGGCCACGAGGTTGGCGGAGTCCGCCAGGCCGGTGATCGCAAAGCCGCTCTGGGAAATGTCGGTGCGATCATAGGGCTTGTTGGTGTCGACCAGAGTAACGTTGCCGTTGAAACCAAAGCCGCTGTCGCCGAACACGTGCTGCCAGGCCAGTTCGACGCCGCGCACGGTCGCCTCCGGTCCGTTCACCTGCTGGGTGACGCTGAAGATCGCCGGCTGGCCCGTGGAGGGATCGATCACGCCGTTGATCGTCTGCCGCTGGGTGCCGCCGACGATGAAGTTGCTGACGTCCTTCACGAAGAAATCGATCGAGGCATAGGAGTTGGGCCGGTAGTACCACTCCAGCGCCGCGTCGAAGTTGTCGGCCAGATAGGGCTTGAGCGCCGGGGCGCCGCCGCTGGCCGTCAAGGCGCCGACCCGTTGGCCGGTCCCGACGCTGAGCACGGGCGTCAGCAGGTTGAGGCCCGGACGGGTCAGGGTCCGCGAGGCGTCCAGACGCAGGTGTAGGCTCTCGGTCAGTTCCAGCTTCATGTCGAGGCTGGGCAACAGGTAGGAGTAATTGCTCTTGGTCGAGACGGCCTGGGGATCGCTCAATTTCACGGTCAGCAGGGTCGGATCGCCGGCCCCGCGCGTGATCTCCGTGGGCAGCTGACCAAAGCCGTTGGCCGTGACGTGGGTGTTTTCTTCACGCACGCCGGCGTTGAAGTGGAACGGCATACCGGCCACGTCGACCTCGAAATTGGCCTTCACGAACAGCGCCCAGGTCTTTTCGGTGATGTCGCGGATGCTGCCGTTGTCGAGCGCCATGTCGAACGCGCCGGTAAAGTTGGCCCCGACGGTCCCAGGGACCTTAGGGGGGGGGCCATAGTTGAAGCCAGGAATGTTCTGGGTCTGGGGATTGCCCAGGCTCGTCAGGAACTGCTGATAGGCGTGGGCGTCGAACTTCAGCAGGTACGGCGGCAGGGCGCCGTCGAAGCCGGGGATGAAGTTGTTGGTGCTGACCTTGCCGGTGAACAGGCTGGCCGGAACCATGACGCCGCCGTTGGCGCCCGAGGCAGGGCCGTAGCCGGGATAGGCCTGCCAGTAGTTGTTGACGAAGGTGTTGCTCTGCTGGAACTGGTAGTGGTCTTCCAGGTAGCTGCCGCCCGCCTTGATGCGGAAGCCTTCCTGCTCCCAGGCGCCGGCGAACCGCAGTTGCTTGACGACGTCGGTGTTCTCCTGGGCCTGGCGCACGGTGACGTGCGAGCCGATGACCGAGGTGTCGACCCAGCGCGCGGCGTCGCCGTTGGGGCCGTAGCCGTGCAGCACCGGCAGGGTGTTCTTGCTGTCGCCGCCGATGCTGATGCCCAGGGACGGCCCGATGCCGAAGCCGTAGCCCACGTCGGCGTTGTCGCTGGTGATTTGGCCGCCGGGATTGAGCCAGCTCTTGGCGTAGCTGGCGTCGGCCTCGAACTTCAGGTTGTCGGACACGTCCCATTTGAGGTTCAGGCCGGTCTGGTTGGTCTGCAGGACCGAGCGATCGGTCCCCGCCGTGAAATCGGTCTGTGCTCCGGACTGCGTGAAGTCGACCGTCGTGCCGTTCTCGTCCAGCTTGACGTTTCTCAGGTTGTCCTGGTTGAACCAGATGCCGTAGCCGAAGTTGTCTGAGCGGATGGTCTGGCGCGAATAGTTGTCGTCAAGCGTCACCGTCACGCCGTCGACCGGGCTCCATTGCAGGGCGATGCGGCCGTCGACCCGCTCATCCTTGGTGTAGACCTGGGTGGCCCCATACTGCTGCTCGAACCAACCGAGGATGGTCTTGTTGGTCGGGTCGCGCAGCTCGGCGTCCGTACAGGTGGGCGTCAGCTGGCAAGGCCTGTAGTAGCCGCCCGGCCAGCCGCTGACGAAGACGCGGTTGGTCTGGGTGTCGTGGCGCGTGTACATCGCGTCGACCAGCACCCCGAACTTGTCGTCGGCGAAGGTGTCGCTGAACAGGGCGCCGATGGTCGGCACCACCTTGCCGGCGTCGTCCTGCAGCGAACCGGAGGCGGTGAACGCCATGCGCCGGCCGGGACGGTCGAACGGCTTGGGAAACTGGACATTGACCGTCGCGCCGATCGAGCTGCTCGACAGCGACACGTCCGGGGTCTTGAGCACCGACAGGCCGCCGACGAAGTCGGCGCCGACGGTGCTGAAGTCCACCGAACGTCCGCCCGTGGCGGTCGAGATCCGGCGCCCGTCATAAAGGGTTTCGTTGAAGTCGCCGCCAAAGCCGCGAACGGTGATGCCTTGCGGTTCGCCGCGGGCGCCGGACCGCTGGATGGAGACGCCCGGCAGGCGTTGCAGCGACGCGGCCACGTTGGAATCGGGGAACTTGCCGATGTCCTCGGCCGAAATGGCGTCGACAACGCCCTCCGAGTTGCGCTTGATGTCGAGATTGCGCTGCAGCGAACCGCGCAGGCCCGTGACGATGACTTCGCCGACGGTGGTGGAGTCGTTGGACTGGGGAGCGGCGGCCGGTTCAGCGGCGGGCGCGGACGTGGCCGCGGCCGTGGCCATCGGCTCATCTCCGGCGCGCTCGGCGGCGTTGGCCGCGCCGCAGAGCACAAGGGTCAGAAGACTGGAAGCGCCAACCAGGGCGGCCTTGGAAACGCGCTGACGCGCGGTCGTATTACTCTGATTAGAAAGCTTGGGCTTTTTCATTTTTCCCCTCCCGGTTCAATGGAATGAACGCGTGCGTACTCGCTCGGCCGAACGCATGTTTCGGCCGTAACTTATTGTATTCACGAGTAAAGGGGATTCAGCCGTCGTCCTTGCGGTCCGATCGCATCACAACCTCCCTGCGTAATTTTATATTCTTGTTACTAGGAAGGTAGCGCTAACAGGTACCGGTATCAAGAGTATTTGTCGGTGTAATCGCTACTGGGTTGGACGTGCGTTCTGATCGCCGCTATCGATCGTTCGAAGACGCATGCAGGCCAAGCCGACAAGCGGCCCGCAAGGAGGAAGAACCATGGCGATGGACTTGGAATTGCTGAACGCTCAGCATCACGCCGGCTTGCGCCAGGCGGATCTTCCGACCGAAGAACCGTATTTCGTCCAGATCGTGGCCGCCGAATTCGCGGCCGCCGCGGCGACTTGCCCGATCTTCTTGACCAAGAATCCGGAGACGGGGCAATTCTACGCCGGGGCGATGTTCGGCTTCGAGCCGGGCGAGAATCTGCTGCTGCGCGACGCGCCCGGTCGATGCGCGTTCCTGCCGTTGGATCTTGAACGTCAGGGGTTTTTCCTCCCGTCCGGGGGCGCGATCGCGATCGATCCCGGCCATCCCCGTTTCGCCACCGAGCGCGGAACCGCGCTCTTCGAGGCGGACGGGCAGCCGAGCCAGGCGTTGCGGCGAATCCAGCATGTGCTGGGTCAGCTCAGCGTCGGCGTCCCGGAGACCGACGCCTTCATCCAGGCGATCGTCGCCCGTCGCCTGGTTGAGCCGATCGATGTCGATCTGTCGTTCGACGATGGGCGGTCCCTCAGTCTTGGCGGTCTCTACACCGTCAGCCTCGACACGCTGGCCGAACTGGAAGACGCGGCCGTGCTCGATCTTTTTCGCCGCGGCTACCTGCAACTGATCTTCGCCATGGCCGGATCGCTCAAGCAGGTCTCGGTCCTGGCCCACCTGAGAAACGAGCGGCTGGCGGCATGACCTCGGGGCGACCGGTCGAGGTTGTCGAGCTCGATCCCGCGCCGGAATGGGACGCGGCGGGCTTCGCGCGCGACGTGGCCCAGTCCTGCGGGCCCGTGGTGCTGAGAGGTCTGTGCCGCGACTGGCCCTCGACACGGGCGGCCGCCCGATCCTGGCAGGATCTGGCCGACTATCTCCTGGTCCTCGACGCCGGATTGACCGGCCAGGCCTTCATCGGCGCGCCCGCCATCGCCGGGCGGTACCACTATGGCGAAGGTCCTGACGGCTTCAACTTCGATCGCGAGTCGCTGACCCTGCGCCAGGCCTTGGAGCGCATCGGCCAGGCCGCCGCCGACACGAGCCGCGCCACTGTCTACATGGGCTCGCTCCCGACCGAGGACTATCTGCCCGGCTTCGACCTCGAACACCGGGTCGCCTTCCTGCCGCGAACCGCACGGCCGCGCGTCTGGCTCGGCAACGCCAGCCGGGTGGCCTGCCACTACGACACCTACGACAACCTGGCTTGCGTGGTCGCCGGCCGGCGGCGCTTCACGCTTTATCCGCCGGACGCCGTCGGGGATCTCTATGTCGGACCCATCGACCACACCCTGGCGGGCCAACCCGTGGGGCTAGCGGTCGGCGCCGAGCCGGGCGATCCACGCTATCCGCGCTTCGAGCAGGCGCGGGATCGGGCCGCCGTGGTCGAGCTCGCGCCTGGCGACGCGCTCTACCTGCCCAAGCTGTGGTGGCATCAGGTCGAGGCGCTCGAGCCCAGGAACCTGCTCGTCAACTACTGGTGGGATGGGTTTTCAGCCGGACCCGACGCGCCGTTCGCCACGATGATGCTGGCCATGATCGCCATCGCCGAGCGTCCGCCGGCCGAGCGCCAGGCCTGGCGCGCGTTCTTCGATCATTACGTTTTTCGCCCGGATGGGCATCCTCTGAGCCACCTGCCGCCGTCGCGTCACGGCATCCTCGGGCCGCTGGCGGACGGCGCCTACGGAAAGATCCGCGCTGGCGTGATGCGGATGCTACGAGGCGGTTGAGGGCGCCGATCGCCGAGGTCGACGCCCCGCATCCCTATCGATCGCCGGCCGCGACGGGAAACTCGAACACGGTCGCCGAGATCGGCCCAACCACTAGGCGAGACCCAGGGCGATAAGCCGAGCTGGTGACCGTCACGCCGGCGGGCGTACCGACCTTGTTGGCCGCCTCCAGCGACGCGCCGGTCAGAATCCAGCGCCGACCCGCGCCGCGAACCGCCAGCGACTTCAGGTCGAGGTTCAGGGACTGCTCGGTGAAGGTGGCGTTGACGACGCCGATCCGCAAAGTCTTGCCGTCGGGGCTCAGACCCGCGATCACGTCGAGCGGATAGGTGGGGCTGCCGGCCAGCACCTTGGGGTGATCATAGCCGACCGGATATTTTGGCTCGGGCTGCGGCGCGTTTCCCGAGATGGCGATCGGGACGACGCCGGCGCCGAAGTGCTCGCCATAGAACTTGAATACCGCCCCGGTCGAATTGAGCGTCGCGTCGGTCGAGGTGATGTCCATGGTCGAGGCGCCGGTCGTGAACGCCCCCATGGTCAGGAAGTCGGTGTGGCGCAACATCTCCTGCAGGACCAGAGCGTAGGCCAGGGCCGACTTCAGATTGACCTCGCCGAAATAGGCGTACTCGTCGATCGACAGGAAGACCTTCTTGTCCTTCATGGCCGGGAAGCGCTGCTCGTAGATCTTCCATTCCTCGGCCTTCATCCGCACCTGGTTGGAGGGCGAGCGCGCATATTCCATCAACTCGGCGTCGGCCGGGGCGTTGGGACGCTTCTCGGGCCGGTCGTACCAATGCTCGGAAATGCCGTCGAAATTGCCCCAGGCCTTGGCCAGGAGGCCGCCCGTCCAGTCCTGTTCGGTTCCGAATTTCGGCGCGATGCTCTCGAGCGAAGCGTTCTCCTGGGCCTCGCGCGGATGCAGCTGGTCGGGCATGGCGCCGGATCCGATCAGGGTGATCGTCGGGTCGACCGCGCGCATCGCGGCGGCGAAGGCGTTGTGCTTGATCATGAAATAGTCGAGCGAGGTCTTGCCGATCTGCCACCAGCCATAGGGCTCGTTGCCGATGTTCCAGAACTTGACTCCATACGGCTCGGGGTGGCCGTTGGCGGCCCGGCGCGCGCCCCAGACGCTGGTCGCCGGCCCGTTGAGATATTCGACCTCTTCGGCCGCCGAATTGGCGTCTCCAAGTCCGGCGTCGACGGTGACGTAGGGCTCGACGCCGAGGATCTTGGTCAGGTCCATCCATTCGTCCATGCCGATGTCGTTGGGCTGCATCGCGCTCCAGGCGTGGTCGAACATCGGGGCGCGCTTGTCCCGCGGGCCGAGCGCGCCGTGCCAGTCCCAGTTCGACAGGAAGTTGCCGCCGGGCAGGCGCCACATGCCCGAATTGAGCGAACGGGCGATCGCCGTACTGTCGGCGCGCCAGCCGCGAACATTGTCGGAAGGCATCAAGGACACCGCGCCGACGCGGAACGAGCCCGAACCCAGGCCGGTGATCTCCAGGCGCGCATCGGCGGCGTCGGCGGCCGGGGTGAAGCTGAACGCGGCGCGCTTCCAATCGGCGCCGGGAGAGGGAAGGGCGATGGTCTGTCGGTCGTCCGTGCCGGGGCCCCAGACCAGCGCGACCTCGACCTGGGCCGACGCGTCGCCCGACAGCAATACATAACCGTCGTAGCGCTTGCCCTTGGCCAGCCCGATGCCCGATTGCGAAAAGCCCTTGCGGATCGTCCCGTCGAGGGCGACGCGAGGGCTCTGGACGCCGACATAGGCCGCCTTGGAATCCATGATCACGGCGTCGTCGCCGCCGATGGGCCGCCACTTGCGATAGCTGACGCCGGGGCGTCCCTCGGCGTTCAGGGGCGGCGGCGCGTCGAGGGCCGCCGGCACGACCGGATAGTAGAACTTGCGGTCGTCCAGCATTTCCGCCCACAGCGTGCGCGCCACCAGGCCGCCGATGGGTTCGATGAACATGCCGTATTCGTACTTGGTGACCGGGGCGGCGCGGCGCGCGCCGTCGATCGTCACCTTGACCGGTTCGGCGTCGACCCCTGTCGGCACGGCCATCGCCCAGCCCAGGCAGGTGGCCAGCATCCATCCATAGCGCATGACGTTCTCCCTAATTACTCAGTCATTTTATCCTTCCGCCCCTTTGCAATCAGGCGGTGGTGCTTTTGCCCGTCGTCCGCGCGAATTCGATGGAGCATTGGGTTGGTGGCGGCGCTGGCGGCGTTCGTTCTGACGAAGTTGGTCCACGAAAGGCAGCTCAGGCCCTTCGGCGTCCCTTGACATGACTATATTTAGCCCGACAAATGGTAGCGCTAACAAGTCGCGCCATGCAATGTCAAGATGTGCGACGGGGGAGGATTGAATGATCGCCTGTGACACGCGGGGCGGCGGCGTCCGCGGTCTTCGGTCCTGTGTTCGCCTCGCGGCGATCATGGCGCTCGGACTGACTCTACCGACCATGGCGGGCGCCCAGGTGACGACGAACGCGCCGCCTCCAGTGGCCGGCGCCAAACCCGCGACGGTCGAAAGGATCAAGGTCCATTCCCTCGCCATCGAAGGCAATCTGGAAGGCGAGAGCGCCGATCGCGACGTGATCGTGGTCTTGCCGCCGGGCTACAAGAGCCATCCTGACCGGCGCTATCCGGTCGTCTACGCCCTTCACGGCTATTCGATCGGGGCGGAGCAGTGGATTGGCGAAATCCACGTTCCCCAGACCATCGAAGGCGCCTTCGCGCGCGGCGCGGCCGAGATGATCGTCGTGCTGCCCGACAGCAAGACGGTCCACAACGGATCGATGTATTCCAGCTCGCAGACGACGGGCGATTTCGAGACCTTCATCGCCAAGGACCTGGTCGGCTACATCGATGGCCACTACCGCACCCTGCCCAGACGTGAGAGCCGGGGCCTGGTGGGCCATTCGATGGGCGGCTATGGCGCCAGCCGCATCGGCATGCGCCATGCCGACGTGTTCGGCGCGCTCTACATGATGAGCCCGTGCTGTCTTTCGCCGCGCGACCCTGGCCAGTTCAACGCCGAGGCCGCGACGGCCCTGGCCCAGGTCAAGACGCTCGAGGACGCGCAGAAGCTGCCTTGGGGCCTTCGGGCCCAGATGGCGACGGCGGCGGCCTGGTCGCCAAACCCCAAGAAGCCGCCGCTCTATCTGGACCTTCCGGTGGAGAACGGCCAGGTCCAGCCCGACGTGCTGGCCAAGTGGGCGGCCAATGCGCCCTTGGCCTTCGTCGACCAGTATGTCGGGGCGTTGCGCCGCTACAAGGCGATCGCCATCGACGTCGGCGACCGCGATAGCCTGAAGACCGACGCGGCCAAGTTGCACGAATCCATGGACCGCTACGGCGTCGCCAACAGCTTCGAGATCTATCCCGGCGACCACACCAGCGACGTGGCGCGGCGGATCCAGGATTACGTACTGCCGTTCTTCGGCGCCAACCTGGCCTTCACGGCGCGCTAGACCGACGGACCAAGCCTTTGCCCAGGACGCCCATGATCTTCGCTCGCTCCGTCGCCGCGGTCCTCGCCGTCGTGCTCGCCGGCTTCGCCACCGCCGCGAACGCCGATCCGCTCGCGGCGGCTGGCCGCTGGACCGCCTACGAGCGCGCCGCGGCGCGCACGCCGCCGATGGGATGGAACAGCTGGAACGCCTTCACCAGCGACATCGATGAAGAAAAGGTCATGGCCTCGGCCCAGATCCTGGTCGATGCCGGCCTGGCGGCCAAAGGCTATCGCTATGTGAACATCGACGACGGCTGGTGGCTCAAGCGCCGCGCCAGCGACGGCCGCATGCTGATCCGCACGGCCCGCTTCCCGTCGGCCGCGACGCCGGACGGCGGGACCAGTTTTCGGCCCCTGACCGACCGGCTCCACGCCATGGGCCTGAAGGCCGGTATCTATTCCGACATCGGCCGCAACAGCTGCGGCCAGGTCTTCACCTCGACCCTTCCCAACCAGCCCGAAGGCGACGTGCGCGAACGGGAAGTCGGCCTCTATGGCCACGTCGACCAGGACATCGCCCTCTATTTTCAAGAGTGGGGCTTCGATCTGATCAAGGTCGACGGGTGTGGGGTGCGGGGCTTGCCGCCCACCGACGCTCGGGTCAAGGCGGGACAATATCGCGCGCTGGGGCCACTGGTCGACGTCGACTCCCTCGGGCGCACGGACATTCCGGCGGTTCGGTCTCTCTACCAGGCGGTGGGCGCGGCCTTGGATCGCAGCAACCCCGACGGCGACTTCGTCTATTCGATCTGCCTGTGGGGCGCGGCCGACGTGCGCGCCTGGGGCAAGGACGTCGGCGCCATGTCGCGCACCAGCGAGGACATTTCGCCGACCTGGAGCCGGATGCTGCACAATCTCGACAGCGTCTCCCGGCGGGCCCTCTACGCGCATCCCGGCTCGTGGAACGATCCGGACATGCTGTACGTCGGCAAGGGCGACTTTGACGAAGCGCACCTGGTCGAGGCTCGATCGCATTTCGCGCTCTGGGCGATGGTCAATGCGCCGCTTATCATCGGCTACGACCTGAGGACGGCCGCGCCGTCGCTGCTGGACGTGCTGGGCGCTCGGGACATCATCGCGCTGAACCAGGATCCGGCGGGCAACCAGGCCGTGCTGGCCTTCGATTCCGGCGACCTCTCCATCTTCGTCAAGACGCTCGCCGGCGGCGACAAGGCCGTGGCGATCCTCAACCGCACGGCCGCGCCGGCCGAGGCCGTACTCACCGCGGATCACCTGAAGTTCCTGGCCACGGCCGACATCGAGCTCACGGATCTCTGGACCGGCGCGGCGAGCCGCTTCCGCGCCGACCAGAAGTTCCAGTTGGCGCCGCGCCAGACTCTGGTGTTCCGAGCCAGGGGCGCGCGCAAGCTCACCGACGGCGTCTTTCTCTCTGAACAGCCCGGGGCGGTGAACCCCGCGATCGACGGGGTCGTGACCCCGCAGGCCGACCCGCTGGTCCACCGCGCCATCCTGCCCTGGCGCGGCACGCGCGGCTTTGGCGAGCCGCCTCGTTACGGCGGTTGGGGCGGGGCCCAGGCCGACCGCACCCCCTACGACCAGGAACTGGCGATCGCCGGGCGGCGGTTCGAGACCGGCCTTGGCGTCCTGGCCAATTCGCGCCTGGAAGTGCGCAACGCCGGCTTCCGTCGCTTCACCGCCAGCGTCGGCGTGGACGATTCCGCCCAGGATCGCTCTGGGCCCGTGACCTTTCTGGTCTATGGCGACGGCAAGCTTCTGGCGAAGTCGCGGCCGCTGAGATTCGGCCAGCCGCCGCAGAATCTCGGCGTCGAGGTTTCAGGGGTCAAGCTGCTGGAACTGGTCGCGCGAACGCCCGGCGCCTCGCGACATCCTGATCCCGTCACCTGGGGCGACGCGGCGCTGCATCGTTAGCGCGAGGCGGCGATCCAGCCGCGAGGAAACCGAAGTGCGATTGAAGACCTGTACGAAATGGGACGATTGACGTCATGAGCTCTGCCGCCGTTCCGCCCCGCGCCCTTCGTTCGCGCGCCTGGTTCGACAATCCGGACAACGCGGACATGACGGCGCTGTATCTGGAGCGC
>NZ_LMHC01000023.1 GCF_001427665.1 Caulobacter sp. Root655 | reverse complement strand
CCATCGGGCTCCTCGACCACAGAGGCCAAAAACTGTCACCCATCCAACCGGGCTAAATCGTCACCTCTCTATCCGCTGGACAGGGGCCCGCCGCGCAGCGGCGGGAGGGTGAGGGGTGACGCCCTCACCGTTTTCGCTCGGCGCCCTGCCGGCACGCCGTCGGACGGCGTAACCCCTCATCCGTCGGCTACGCCGCCACCTTCTCCCTCTGGGAGAAGGTTTCGAAGGGCTTGGCGCCCTACAGCGACTGCCCGTCGTCGACGGTGAACACCGACCCCGTCACCGCCCGCGCCGCGTCCGAGGTCAGGTACAGCGCCATGGCTTCCAGGTCGCCGGTCTCCATCAGCCGCTTGCGCGGGAAGGTCGCCACCAGCCTCGTACCGCCTTCGCTGTCGAACCATTCGTCGTTGAGCTCGGTCTTGATGTAGCCGGGGCACAGGACGTTGACGTTGATCCCCTTGCGCGCCCACTCGCGGGCCAGGCTCTTGCCCATGTGGGCGGTGGCGGCCTTGGAGGTGACATAGGCGGTCAGGCCCGGCAGCACCTTGTGGGCCCCGATCGAGGCGACCAGCAGGATGCGGCCGCGCTCGCTGGCCGGGCTGCCGGCCCGGATCATCCGCCGGGCGCCTTCGCGGGCGGTCAGGAACACGCCGCGCGTATTGACCGCCAGCACCTTGTCGAAATCGTCGATGGGGATGTCCAGCGCCGAGCCCTGGAGGCTGATGCCGGCGTTGGCGATCACCGAGTCGGGCGGGCCGAACGCCGCTTCGACCGCGTCGTAGCCGGCGATCACCGAGGCCTCGTCCTCGACGTCCATGGCGAAGGCCTGGGCCTGGCCGCCGGTCGCGGTGATCTCGGCGACGAGGGTTTCCAGCTTGTCGGCGCGGCGGGCGGCGGCGGCGACCTTGGCGCCGGCCTTGGCGGCGGCGCGGGCCAGGTTGGCCCCGATGCCGGAGGAGGCGCCGGTGATCAGGAGGGTGCGGCCGGTGAGGTCGGTCATGGGGGAGGCCTGAGCATCGCGGACACCCTCTCCCAGAGGGAGAGGGAGGGGCCCATGCGCAGCATGGGAGGGTGAGGAGTTTAGATGTCCGGGATGTTCGCACCGGGTCAAGATTGACACGGCGTCACCCCTCACCCTCCCACGCCCCTTCGGGACGCGGGCCCCTCCCTCTCCCCTCCGGGAGAGGGTTTAGGTCAGGCCCGGCCCGCTGATCTTCAGCACCGGCGTGAACGCCGGCCGCGCGCCCGGCAGCGTCACCCGCAGCCCCTTGCCGTCGCGGACGAAGGCCAGCGGCTCGCCGGCGCCCAGCAGTTCCACCCGCCGCACCTCGCCCGCGCTGGTCGGGCCCGACGTCGCCAGACTCTCGATCACCAGCTCGCCCGCCGGCCAGGCCATCGGCAGGGCGTAGAGGTCGCCGGCCTTGGTGACGAAGCGGATGTCGGTCGCCTGGAACGGCTTGGCGTCGCCCTCGTTCTGCATGCCCTCGACGAAGCGGGTCGGGCCCTCGCCGTAGATCCGCCAGGGCCGCGAGGCGTGGATGGCCGGGCCGTTGACGGCGATCCAGCCGGCCATGCCTTCCAGCACCTTCTCTTCCTTGTCGTCGATCGTCCCGTCGCCGCGCTGGGGGATCGAGACCAGCAGGCAACCGTTCTTGCTGACCACGTCGATCAGCCGCTGGATCACGTCCTTGGCGCTCTTGTAGCCGTCGCGATCGTAGAGCCCCCGGTCGTAGTGCCAGTTGCCGATGCAGGTGTCGGTCTGCCACGGCTCGGGCCGCAGGCGGTCGGAGAAGCCGCGCTCGACGTCCTCGACGATGCCTCGGCGCTGCAGGGGGCTGAGCTTCTTGCCGGTGACCACCACGTCGCTGGCCCCGCGCCAGGCGTGGGCCTGGTTGTAGTAGTGGGCGGTGGCCTCGAGCCCGGCCTGGCCGAGCGGCAGGGTGTAGTTGTCGAAATAGACCATGTCGGGCCGGTAGCGATCGACCAGGTCGTTCTGCCGGGCCAGCCAGCTTCGCGTGAAGCCCGGATTGTTCGGCGGCGGGGTCTCGATCCACTCGCCGTCATGGGCGTCGTGCCAGGCGTTGGCGGCCTTGATGTTGTCCACGCCGTCTGGGATCAGCATGTTGCGGCCGGTATAGAGTTCCTGCGGGTCCAGCCCCTGCCACCACTTGCCCTGGCCGTCGGCCTTGGTCAGTCGGAAGGCGTCGTAGCGCTGGCCCTTCAGCGGGCCCTCGGCGTCGTAGCCATAGGCCGTCTGCCACCAGTGCCAGGCGTGGGCCGCGTGGTTGGACACGCCGAACCTCATGCCGTGGGCGCGGGCGACCTTCTCCCAGGTCCCGACGATATCCCGCCCCGGACCGACGCGCAGCGTGTTCCAGGCGTGGTGGCGGCTGGCGAACATGTCGAGGTTGTCGTGGTGGTTGGCCATCGACATGAAGTACTTGGCCCCGGCGGCCTGGTACTTCTTCATCAGGCCTTCGGGGTCCCAGCGCTCGGCCTTCCAGCGGTTGATCAGCTCCATGAAGCCGAACTTCGTCGGGTGGCCGTAGGTCTTGACGTGGTGGTCGTAGACGCCGTTGCCCTGGATATACATCTGGCGGCCGTACCAGTCGCCGTACTCGGGCACGCATTGCGGGCCCCAGTGCGACCAGATGCCGAGCTTGGCGTCGCGGAACCAGTCGGGCGTCTTGTAGCCGGCGGCCAGCGAGCCCCAGCTGGGCTGGAAGCCGCCTTTGTTGGCGGCGAGCGCGGGCGTGGCCGAGGCGGCGGCCAGGCCGGCCCCGAGGTTGAGGATGTCGCGGCGATTGAGGGCCATGGGGTTTCCTTCGAACGCTTCTACGGTTTCGCCGGGGCGGGGTCGCCATAGACGATCCCCCGGCCATGGACGCCCAGATAGACCCGGCCGAACCGGTTCGGATCGCCGGTCAGGGCGCTCAGTCCGGCGAAGCCCCAGCGCTGGTCGTTGAGCTTGAGCCAGGTCTTGCCGACGTCGTCGGAGCGGAACACGCCCTCGACGCCCTCGACCGTGCCCCAGATGAATACCGCCGGATGGACCTGGCCGGGCGCGGCCTTGCCGAAGCCGACCAGGCCGGCGCCATCGACTCCAGCGATCCGTTTGAAATCGGCCCCGCCGTGGGTCGAGCGCATCAGGCCCTGGCGGGTCGGCAGCCAGACCTCGCCCTCGATCCCTGGGACGGCTTTCAGCGGACTGGCGTCCGGCAGGTTGCGAGCCGTGATCTTGAAGGTCTCGCCGCCATCGGTGCTGGCCAGGACCGCGCCCTGGGCGGCGTCATAGAGATAGAACCGCGACGGGTTCACCCGATCCGAGGCCGGGACGAAGCTGGGCTGGTCACCGGCCGTGACGCCCTGGACCGCCCGCCAGGTCTGGCCCTGGTCGCTGGACACGTAGGGCGGGGCGCGGCGCATCGCCCAGACCATCCGCTGGCCATCGGCCGACAGGGCGATGCGGCCGGTGTCGATACCCGCGTCGCGGGGCGGGGCGCTGGCGAACGCCTTCCAGCTCTTGCCGCCATCGGTCGAGCGGAAGCCGCCGGTCGGGGTCGGGTCGCTGGTCCGGACCATGACGTCGGGGGCCAATTCGGCGAAGTCCAGGCCGCGATTGGTGCCGCCGTGCGGATCGAAATAGCGGCTGGCCCCCGCCGAAGTCAGGTCGTCGTGGCGGAAGCCGCCGATGTCGCCGATCGTGCTGACCAGGGGCGCGCCGCCAGAGGCGCCATTGGGCGGGCTGACCAGTTCCAGCGGCACGGTCTCCTCGATGCCCTCGTCGTCGAACCGCCAGTCGGTGCGGCCCGAGCGGTCGGCCTCGGTCAGGTTCTTCGTGCGCCACAGGCCATAGCCGGTGACATAGATCGCCTCGTCCGGATCGGTCGGGTCGATGTCGAAATCACCGATCCAATGGCCCATCTGGCGACCATCCTTGCCCTCCAGGCGGCGGACCCAGGTGGCGCGACCGACGTCGTGGCGCGACGTGTCGCGCAGGGCCTTCCAGGTCTTGCCGCCGTCGAGGCTGCGGAACACCTCGTCACCGACCCCCCAGCGGTCGAGGGTCGAGACCATGATCACGCCCGGGCGGCTAGGGTCCAGGCTGAGGCCGCCATAGCCGAACACGTCGGTTCCGGACGGCTTGACCGGGGTGATGTCGGTCCAGGCGCCGGTGTCGGGGTCCAGGCGCCAGACCCCGCCGTCGGTGACGCCGTTGGGGCCCAGGCCGTTGCCGTAGGTGACATAGACCCCGCCCTCGGCGTCGAGCGCCAGGTGATGGGGGATCAGGCCCTTGGGCTGGCCGCCGACCAGGCCCCAGGTCGCGCCGGCGTCGGTGCTGACCAGCAGGCCGCCGCTGGTTCCGGCATAGACGATCGCCGTCTCGCCGGCCTGGGTCTTCTCGACGGGATCGAAGGCCACCACGGTGACATGCAGCTTGGGAAAGGCCGCGACCCGCGCCCAGGTCGCGCCGTGGTCGGCGCTGCGGTAGAGGCCGTCCTTGGCGCCCAGCAGCAGCACCGCGCCCCGGTGCGGATCGACCATCAGCCGCTCGCCGGTGTTGCGGCCATCCTCGTTGCCGCCGATCTTCACCGGCAGCTCGGCCTTGGCCCAGGTCGCGCCCCGGTCGGTGGAGCGCAGCAGGGCGCCGCCACGCGCGTAAGGGCCGGTATATTCGCCGGCCGCCATGTAGAGGCGGTCGGGGTCCTGGGGATCGACAGCCAGGCTGAGCGCGCCGGCCAGCTGGTTGTCGGCCCGCGTCAGGTCGTCGTTGAGCGCCACCCAGGCGCCGGTCTGGCGGTCCAGGCGATAGGCCCCGCCGATGTCGGTGCGGGCATAGACCAGGCCCTTCTCGGTCGGGTGATAGACGACGCCGCTGACGAAGCCGCCGCCCAGCACCTCGGCGCTGCGCCAGGCATAGGACGTGGTGGCCGGCGAGGCGGCGAGGGCCGGGCCGAGCGAGACCAGCGCGCCGGCGGCGGCCAGCAGGGCGAGGGTGGTTTTAAACGAGGGCACCGGGATTTCCGTCTAGTCAGCGGGAATCAGGCGAACCGCGACCATGGCCGCGCCCGCCGGCGTCGCGGCTCGATTTCCCCACATTTCCGCGCTCCCCGACGTTTCTATTTGTCACATAAATTAGATCGTATATGCATCATCGTCGAGCCTTTAGTTACCGCTACCAGAATGCTAGGACCGCGCTGTCGTCTGACTGACAGCGTTGTCAGCAAAAAGAGAAAGTTTGGGGATGAACACCAAGGCCTTCTGCGTGGCGCTGTTGGCGACCACCCTTCTGACCAGCGCGTCGTTCGCGGCTGACTCCAAGAGCGCCGCCCATCCCGCCCTCTGGCCCGTCGCCAAGAGCCAGGGCGTGGTCGATCCCCAGACCGAGGCCTTCGTCGACTCGCTGCTGGCCAAGCTGACCCTCGAGGAGAAGGTCGGCCAGATGATCCAGGCCGATTTCGCCTCGATCAAGCCGGAAGACCTGAAGGCCTATCCGCTGGGCTCGATCCTGGCCGGCGGCAGTTCACCGCCGCTGGGCGCGCCCGACCGCTCGCCGATCGGCCCGTGGCTCAAGTCGGTCGAAGCTTTCCGAGCCGGGGCCGACGCCCGTCCGGAGGGCACGCACATCCCGCTGATGTTCGGCATCGACTCGGTGCACGGCAACGGCAACGCGGTGGGCGCGACCCTCTTTCCGCACAACATCGGCCTGGGCGCGACGCGCGATCCGGAGCTGATCCGCAGGATCGGCGCGGCGACGGCCCAGGAAACGGCCGCCGCCGGCTTCGACTGGGCGTTCGGTCCCACCCTGACCGTGCCGCGCGACGACCGGTGGGGCCGGGCCTATGAGGGCTATTCGGAAGATCCGCAGATCGTCCGCGACTATGCCGGCCAGATGATCCTGGGCCTGCAGGGCGCGGTCAGCCAGGGCAGCGTCATCCAGCACGGCCACGTGGCGGCCAGCGCCAAGCACTTCCTCGGCGACGGCGGCACCCACGAGGGTCACGACCAGGGCGACACCCAGGTCTCGGAAGCCGATCTCGTCCGCCTGCACGCCCAGGGCTACGTCCCGGCCATCAACGCCGGGACCCTGACGATCATGGCGTCGTTCAACAGCTGGAACGGCGAGAAGATGCACGGCAACAAGAGCCTGCTGACCGACGTGCTGAAGGGGCGGATGGGCTTCGACGGCTTCGTGGTCGGCGACTGGAACGGCCACGGCCAGGTGGTCGGCTGCACGCCCAAGAACTGTCCGCAGGCCGCCAATGCGGGCCTGGACATGTACATGGCCCCCGACAGCTGGAAGGAACTCTACGCCAACACGGTCGCCCAGGCGAAGTCGGGCGAGATCCCGATGGCCCGCATCGACGACGCCGTGCGCCGCATCCTGCGGGTCAAGGCCAAGCTGGGCCTGTTCCAGCAGGCGCGGCCGCTGGAGGGCAAGGAGGCGGTGATGGCCTCGGCCGACCACCGCGCCATCGCCCGCCAGGCGGTGCGCGAGTCGCTGGTGCTGTTGAAGAACAACGGCGTGCTGCCGATCAAGGCTTCGGCGAACGTGCTGGTGGCCGGCTCGGGCGCCGACGACATCGGTCAGCAGGCCGGCGGCTGGACCCTGTCGTGGCAGGGCACGGGCAACACCAAGGCCGACTTCCCCAACGCCCAGTCGATCTATTCGGGCCTGAAGGAAACGGTCGAGGCGTCCGGCGGCAAGGCGACGCTGAGCGTCGACGGCGGCTTCGAGGCCAAGCCCGACGTCGCCATCGTGGTGTTCGGCGAGACGCCCTATGCCGAGGGCGTCGGCGACATCAAGACCCTGGAATTCCAGCCCGGCGCCAAGACCGACCTGGCGCTGCTGAAGAAACTGAAGGCCGCCGGCGTGCCGGTGGTGGCGGTGTTCCTCAGCGGCCGGCCGCTGTGGGTGAACCCCGAGATCAACGCCTCGGACGCCTTCGTGGCGGCCTGGCTGCCGGGCTCGGAGGGCGGCGGGATCGCCGACGTGCTGATCGGCGACGCGGCCGGCAAGCCGCGCGCCGACTTCCACGGCAAGCTGTCGTTCAGCTGGCCCAGGACCGCCGGCCAGTTCACGCTGAACCGTGGCGACAAGGGCTACAGCCCGCTGTTCGCCTATGGCTACGGCCTGACCTACAAGGACAAGGTCCGCCTGGGCGCCCTGTCGGAGAAGCCCGGCTTCACGATCGAGGCCGACAACCTCAGCAACTACTTCGTCGGCGGCAAGACCCCGGCGCCGTTCGCGTTCACGCTCACCCCGACCACCGCCGTTCAGGTCCGGCCGGTGGACGCCGGCGGCGTGCAGGAAGCCGGTCGCCAGGTCACCTTCTCGGGTGACGTTCCGGCGACGGTGGCCCTGGCCGCCGACAAGCCGCTCGACCTGTCGTTCCAGACCAACGCCGACATCGCCCTGCTGGTCGACTACCGGCTCGACGCCAGGCCGGCCGCGCCGGTCGCCCTGTCGATCGGGGCCGGCAAGCTGGACGTGACGCCGGTGCTGGCCGCCTCGCCGGTGGGCGAATGGAAGAGCCTGAAAATCTCGCTCAAGTGCTTCCAGGCGGCCGGAACCGACGTGACCAAGGTCACCGCGCCGTTCGCCTTGAGCACACCGGGGGCGATGACGGTGTCGCTGCAGGGTGTGAAGCTGACGACGGACCCGGCGGGCGCGGTGTGCCCGGCCAAGGCCGCGAACTAGGGTTTTTATATCCGCTCATCCCGGCGAATGCCGGGACCCAGATGGCATGGTTGAGTGCTGGTTCCATGGGCTCAATGCTCTTCCAGTCAGCCTCTCGGCTTTGGGATCTGGGTCCCGGCATTCGCCGGGATGAGCGGTCTTTTTGGGGTTAGTCCATGCGCTCGAAGATCCTTGGCCTGCTGGCCGCCACAGCTCTGACGGCAACGGTGGGGGCCGCCGCCGCCGCGCCTGTCCTCGCTCCCGTCTTCACCGACCACGCCGTGCTGCAACGCGGCCAGCCGATCCGGGTGTGGGGCGGGGCCAGGCCGGGCGAGGCCGTGATCCTGTCGCTGGGCGACGCCGAGGCGACGGCGACGGCCGACGCGCAAGGCCGCTGGTTCACCACCTTCCCGGCCCGGGAACCCGGTGCGGCCCTGACCCTCACGGCCAAGGCGGGCGGCGATAGCCAGACGATCTCGGACCTGCTGGTCGGCGACGTCTGGCTGTGCTCGGGCCAGTCGAACATGGAATACCCGCTGCGCCGCGCCCTGGGCGGCGAAGCCGAGGCGGCCAAGTCGGCCGACCCTGACATCCGCCTGCTGCAGACCGGCCGCACCAGCCTGCCAGCGCCGACCACCGCCTTGCCCAAGGAGGCGGTGTGGCGGGTGGCCAGCCCCGAATCCGCCAACAACTTCAGCGCCGCCTGCTTCTTCATGGGCCGCGACATCAAGAAGACCACCGGCATCCCGGTCGGCCTGATCGACGCCACCTGGGGCGGCTCGGTGATCCAGGACTGGATCAGCCGCGAGGGGCTGCACGCCCTGGGCGGCTATGACGAAGGCCTGCAACTGCTGGCCGAGTACGCCAAGTCGCCGGACGTCGGCATGGCCCATTGGAGCGCCATGCTCGACCGCTGGGCGGCCAAGGCCCAGCCGCAGGCCGCGGCCTGGAGCCGCACCGACTTCGACGACCGCGACTGGAAGACCATGCCGGCCGAACTGTTCTGGGAGACCAATCCCGGCCTGGAAAGCTTCGACGGCACGATCTGGCTGCGCGCCACCATCACCTTGACCGCCCAGCAGGCCAAGCAGGGCGCGACCCTGTCGTTGGGGCCGATTGACGATCTGGACACTACCTTCGTCAACGGCCGCGGAGTGGGCACGACGCAGGGCTGGAACAAGCCCCGTGAGTACAGAATCGCGCCCGGCGTGCTGAAGGCCGGTCCCAATCTGATCGCGGTGCGGGCCATCGACACCGGCGGCGGCGGTGGAGCCTGGGGGCCGGCCGCCGAGAAGGGGTTGAAGCTGGACGACGGCGCGTTCGTCCCGCTGGGCGGAACCTGGCGCTACAAGGTCGCGGAGTCCATCGCCCACAGCGGCCTGCCGCCCACGGCCTCTTGGGTCGGGTCGAGCGGCCTGTCGACCCTGCGCAACGGCATGATCGCCCCGCTGGCGCCCTACGGCCTGAAGGGCTTCGCCTGGTACCAGGGCGAGGCCAACGTCGCCGAACCCGCGGTCTATGCACGGCTGCTGCCGGCCATGATCGCCGACTGGCGCAAGGCGTTCGGTGGGCCCGACCTGCCGTTCCTGATCGTCCAGCTGGCTGACTTCGGATCGCGCAACACCACGCCCGTCGAGTCCGGATGGGCGGGGATCCGCGACGTGCAGCGCCGCGTGGCCGCCGCCGACCCCAAGGTCGGCCTCGCCTCGGCCGTCGACATCGGCGACATCTACGACATCCATCCCGCCAACAAGCAGCAGGTCGGGCTGCGCCTGGCGCTGCAGGCCCGCAAGCTGGCCTATGGCGACAGCACGCTGATCGCCGCCGGCCCGGCCCCGGTCTCGGCGACGCTGCAAGGCGGCGCGGTGACGGTGCGCCTGGACCAGCCGGCGGTGGTCCAGGGCGACGCGAGGCCGATCGGCTTCGAGCTGTGCGACGCCGCCGGCGCCTGCCGGTTCGCCGACACGGCCCTGAGCGCCGACAAGATCAGCCTGGCGGTTCCGGCCGGCTTCACGCCGGTCAAGGTCCGCTACGCCTGGGCCGACAGCCCGGTGGTCAACCTCTATGGCGCGACCGGCCTGCCGGCGACGCCGTTCGAACTGGCGATCGCGCCCTGACGGTTGAGATCTGGAAGCATCGTGCGTCCTTCGAGGCCCTCCTCTGGAGGGCGCCTCAGGATGAGGAATTTAGCCATTACGCTCCTCTTCCTGAGGTGCGTAGCGTAGCGAAGCCTCGAAGGACGCAGGGCGCTCGCCCAGGGCGGCCAGCAACATCCACTGTCCAGGGCGCCTAAACCGCCAACCTCTTGAGCCGTTCGCGCAGGTCGCCCAGCTCGCTCAGCGGCAGTTCCAGCAGGCAGAGGAGTTGCTCGGGCACGGCCTTGGCACGGTCGCGCAGGGCCGCGCCGGTCGGCGTCAGGGTGACGATCACCCGGCGCTCGTCCTGCGGGTCGCGAGCCCGGGCGATCAGGCCCTGGGCCTCCAGCCGCTTGAGCAGGGGCGTCAGGGTGCTGGACTCCAGGTCCAGCGCCTCGCCCAGGGCGCCCACCGTCCGGGGGCTGGCCTCCCACAGCACCAGCATGGCCAGGTACTGCGGATAGGTCAGGCCAAGGGCGTCGAGCAACGGCCGGTACAGCCGCGTCACGCGATTGGCGGCGCCATAGAGGGCGAAGCACAGCTGACGGTCGAGGCGCAGGGCCTCGACCGTGTCGTGCTGGGTGCTGTCGGTGTTCTGGCTCATGCGGCCTTTGTGGTGATGGCGACATCGACGTTGCCGCGCGTGGCGTTGGAATAGGGGCAGACCTTGTGCGCCGTCGCAACCAGGGCTTCGGCTTCTTCCTGGGTCAGGCCCTGGGTTTCGACCTCCAGCGCCACTTCCAGCTTGAAGCCGACCTCGAGCGGGGCGAGTCCGACGACGCCGGTGACGGTCGAGCCGGTCAGGCCGATCTTCTGCTGGCGGGCGACGAAGGCCATGGCGCTCTGGAAGCAGGCCGCGTAGCCGGCCGCGAACAACTGCTCGGGATTGGTGCCATTGCCCTTGCCGCCCAGGGCCTTGGGCATGGCCAGAGTGACGTCCAGCAGGCCGTCGTCGGTGCGGACGGCGCCTTCGCGGCCGCCGGTGGCCGTGGCGCGGGTTTGATAGAGGGTGGACATGAGAAGCTCCTGTGATTGTCTCGTGAGAACGATTTAATCGTGCGCGATTAAATGGCAAGAGCTCGGGCGTGATTTTTTATCGCGCGCGATCTATTTTTCGGCCGCCGTCTAAGCCGCCTTCACCTTCGCCGCCTCGACCAGCGCGCTCAGCGCCTCCATCGGCGTCAGGTCGCCCAGAAGCTGGCGCACGATGGTCAGGGTGTCGGAATAGATCCGCTCGCAGACCAGGGTCTCGCCGTCGAACAGGAAGAAGGCTGTCATCTGGCAGGCGAACGGCCGGCCGGTGGCGGGCAGGGGGCCCAGCGGGCCCTTCTGCGTGCCCTCCAGGATGAACTCGACCACGATCCCGTCGTCGATATGGCGCAGCGACAGCAGGGTGTTGCGCTGGTCGGGGAAGGTCTGGCGCGAGGTGGTGTAGTAGCGCTCGACGTCGGGACGGCCGTCATGGACGGCGCCGGTGGCGATGATCTCGTAGTGGGGGTGGGGGAAAGTCGCCAGCACCTTGTCCCAGGCGTGATCGATCTCGTCGGCCATGTGCTCGCGCACGATCGTCTCGCGCCGGGCGCGCAGGTCGTCCTGGGTCATCGTCTTTCCTCCCGTCCGCTCTTTGGCGGCGTCGGGAAGCATAGAACCATCAGAACGGATGTTTGAAGGCGTTTAAGCCGCCCAGGCCGCCGCGAAACGCTTCAACTGCGAGCGGGCGGCGCTCTCGGCCCCGCCGTCGACGGCTTCCAGGCGCAGGAACAGGTCGCCTTGCGGGTGGGCGCCGCGGGCCGGCAGGCCCTGGCCGGGCAGGCGCACCAGGCCGCGGGCGGCGGCCTTGGTCGAGATCCACACCAGGCGCGGGCCGATGGCCGTGGCCACCTCGATGCGCCCGCCCTCGGCGAGGACCCGGGAGTCCAGGCGGGCGGTCAGCCACAGGTCGTCGCCGCGCACCAGGGCTTGTGGATCGGTCTTGACGGCGACGCGGAACACCACGTCCTCGACCCGCACCTGGTCGTCCTCGCGCAGGCCGGCGGGCAGGGTCAGGCGCAGCTTGCGGGCGTCGACCATCATTTCCAGGGTCCCGCCGGCGAAGGCCATGGCGGTGTCGATCGTCAGGGTGGCCTGCTCGACGCGGGCCGGTTCGGCGACGGCGGGCGGGAAGTGGATCGGCTGGACCGGATTGTCCTGCAGCAGGCGATAGGCGGTCAGTACGTCGCGGAACAGGGCCGCGTCGCCGCCGGGGCGGTCGGGGTGGGCGCGCTTGGCGGCTTCGCGATAGGCGGCCCGCAGCTCGCGCTCGTCGGCGCCCGGGGCGACGCCGAGGATGGCGCGCGCGGCCTGAAGGCTGAGGACGGAAGAAGCGCGGGCGGTCATGACGCCGACCCTGCCGCGACTTGGTCAACGGGGCGTTAAGTTAAGACTTTCGGCGGCGACGGTTCTGGCTTCGCGGGGATGCGCGGCGTCCGCCCTGCGTCCTTCGAGGCCGCTGCGCGGCGCCTCAGGATGAGGACCGCATTGCTGAATTCCTCATCCTGAGGCGCCCTCCGTAGGAGGGCCTCGAAGGACGCACGGCGGCAGCCTCGGCCTTTACCGGATCTGGCCGCTTATCAGCCAGACCAGGCCGAAGACGCCGAACACGCCGGCCGCGAAGATAATCACCGCCCACGAGCCGCTCTTGCGATGCCAGGTCACCGGGACGTCGACGTCGGGCCCCTCGACCCGCGCCTGTTCGGCGGCGCGGTTGCGCAGCTTCAGCAGGTTCCAGGCCCCGGCCGCGAACAGGAAGACCCCGCCGATCGCCAGGATGATCCAGTCCTGGACGTCGTCGCCCTTCCACCGGACGGCCTCGATCCAGCCGATGCCGAGCCCGGCCGCGCACCACAGCGCCAGGGGAATCCAGGCCAACCGCGCCCGCGTGCCGAGTTTCATGGGAGTCCAAATCCTGGGGCGCGGAACCGTCCGCGCTCGTGGGCGGCAGATGCGCGCGTCAAGCTTGGCGCGTCAAGCGTGGCCCCACGTCGACGGGCGCCCTATATCGGTGACATGACCGATGCGCCCCTGATCCCCGCCTCGCCGTCCGAGGACGACTATGTCCGCCAGGTGACGCAGGCCACGCCGCCGCCGCTGCTGCCGGAGGGCGATCCGATCCGGCTGTTCGAGGACTGGCTGGCCGAGGCCGGCAAGGACGAGCCGCACGATCCCAACGCCATGGCGCTGTCGACGGTCGACGATGATGGTCTGCCGGATTCGCGCATGGTGCTGCTCAAGAGCGTGGATGCGCGCGGCTTCGTCTTCTACACCAACACCCAGAGCGCCAAGGGGGTTGAACTTGGGGGGCATCCCAAGGCCGCCCTGCTGTTCCACTGGAAGTCGCTACGCCGCCAGGTGCGGGTGCGCGGCGTGGTCGAGCCGGTGACGCCGCAGGAGGCCGACGCCTATTTCGCCAGCCGCGCCCGCCACAGCCAGCTGGGCGCCTGGGCCTCGGACCAGTCGCGGCCGCTGCCCGATCGCCTGGCCCTCGAGCGGCGGGTGGCCGAGATGGCGCTGAAGTTCGGCCTGGGCAAGGTGCCGCGCCCGCCGCACTGGTCGGGCTACCGCGTCGTGCCCCAAGTCATCGAATTCTGGCGCGACCGCCCGTTCCGCCTGCACGAACGCCTGGTCTATGAGCGGGTCGGCGAGGGCTGGGAGACCAAGCGGCTGTTCCCGTAAAAAGAAACCCTCTCCCATGGGGAGAGGGAGGGGCCCAAGCGAAGCTTGGGAGGGTGAGGGGGTAAGACGTCCGACGGCGTGCCGGCAGGGCGTCGCGAGAAAACGGCGAGGGCGTAACCCCTCACCCTCCCACGCCTTCGGCGCGGGCCCCTCCCTCTCCCTCTGGGAGAGGGTTTCCATACCGCGCCAGGAACGTTTCCACCGCGTCCCGGCAGATATCCTCCAGCGGCCGTCCCGGCTGCACATGGTCGCCGGCGGCCAGGCCGAGCACCAGGGTGGCGTGGTCGAGCATGCCCAGCAGTTGGCCGGCGGCCCAGGAGGGCTTGTCGACCGACAGTTCGCCAGACCGGACCAGGTCCTGGATCAGGGCGATCGCCGCCCCGCCCAGTTCGTCGCGGGCGCTGCGCAGGAAATGTTCCGCCAAGGATTCGAAGCGCCGTCGTTCGGCCGTGACCAGCCGGAACATCGCGCGCGTGGCGGGGCGCGAGGAGAAGGCGGCATAGGCGCGGGACAGGGCCATCAGCCGCGCCTGGGCGTCGCCCCCGGCGTCGGCGCTCTCGCGGACCGGAGCGGCCATGTCCCGCACGGTGTCGTACACCACCACCTCGAACAGCTTCGCCTTGCTGGGAAAGTAGGCGTAGAGCGTGGCGGTGGAGACGCCGGCCGCCCTGGCCACGACCTCCATGCCGGTGTCCGGATAGCCCTGGCGCAGGAAGACGCCACGCGCCGCCGCCAGGATGTCGGATTTCTTGCGTTCGGGCCTGTTCAGCCCAGCGCCCATAAGCATGCGACGACGACTCGATCTACGGTGACGTTCACCATAGTCATTCAACCATAGCGCAAGCAAGTCGCCGTGGGGGACGTGGACGGAACTTTCCGCTATGGGGACGCCGCGCCCCGAGTGTTGGCGTCATGGGCTGGGTTTTGGACGGGGTTTGGGCGTGATCAAGGACGCGGAAACGGTTCGCGAGCAGGAAGTGGCCGCCTGGCTGGGCGAACGGGCCGATCGGGTGATCGAGACGTCCTGCGCGCGCGTGTTCCTGGTCGGCGAGGCCGCCTGGAAGGTCAAGCGTCCGGTCAATTTCGGCTTCCTCGACTATTCCACCCTGGAACTGCGTCGCTGGGCGCTGGAGCGGGAACTGTCGTTCAACCGCTCGGCCGCGCCCGACATCTATCGCGCCGTGCGCCGGCTGACCCGCACCGAGGACGGCGGGGTCGAGATCGACGGGACGGGCGAGACCGTCGAATTCCTGCTGGAGATGCGCCGCTTCGACGAGCAGGGCGTGCTGTCCGTCCAGCCCTGGGCGATCGACGACGCCCTGGAGGAGGCCCTGGGCCGGACCATCGCCCAGTTCCACGCCGGGGCGCCGCTGCGGCCCCAGGGCGGCGGGGTGGGGGCCCTGGGCTACACCATCGCCTCGAACGCCAACCTGCTGCGCGGCCTGGCCCCGCGCCTGGGTTCGCAGGCCGTCGAGCGGCTGATCGCCGAGACCGACCTGGCGCTGGAGCGCCTGGGTCCGCTGCTCAACACAAGGGCCGGGCAGGGCTTCGCCCGCCACTGTCACGGCGACCTGCACTTGGGCAACATCCTGATCGAAGAAGGCAAGCCGATCCTCTTCGACTGCATCGAGTTCAACGACGCCCTGTCGGACATCGACATCCAGTACGACCTGGCCTTCCTGCTGATGGACCTGGATTTCCGCCGTCGCCGCGACGCGGCCGGCCGGGTGCTGAACGCCTATCTGGACGAGGCCGGCCGCACCTTCGGCGAGGGCCTGTGGACCGGCCTGGCCGCCTTGCCGCTGATGCTCAGCGTGCGGGCCGCGGTGCGTACCCACGTCTGGGCCTACAGCAACGACGACGAGGCGGCGCGGGCCTATCTGGCCACGGCGCTGGAGCACCTGGCCCCGCGTCCGGTCAACCTGGTGGCGACGGGCGGCCTCTCGGGGTCGGGCAAGTCGACCTTCGCCCGGGTCTGCGCGCCCGGCCTGGGCTCCGCCCCCGGCGCGGTGGTCCTGCGCACCGACGAGATCCGCAAGCGCCTGTGGGGCGTGCCCTCGCTGCAGCGCCTGCCCAAGGAAGCCTACGCCGCCGAGATGAGCGACCGGGTCTATGACGAGCTGTTCCGCGACGCCGCCCTGACCCTGGCGGCCGGCCGCTCGGTGGTGGTCGACGCGGTGTTCCTCAAGCCCGAGCAACGCGCTCGCGCCGAAGCCCTGGCCAAGAGCGCCGACGTGGCGTTCCAGGGCGTGTGGCTGGAAGCTCCGCCCGAAGTGCTACGCGCCCGCGTCGCCGCCCGCGTCAACGACGCCTCGGACGCCGACGTGGCGGTGCTGGAAAATCAGCTGACCCGCGACACCGGCGAGATCACCTGGCGCCGGGTCGATACGGTCAGCGCGTTCGAGGACGAGGCCCGGGCCCTGGCCGAGACGATGGGGTAGGGCGGCTGGGCGGCTCTAGGGTCCGCCCCCACTTGAACGCTTGAATTCCTGAGTAGCGTCAAAGCCCTCACTAATGGTTGTCATCCCGGAAGCCTCGCAGAGGCTGTCCGGGACCCAGGGGCCGGCGCACTGCGGTTGCCCTGGGTCCCGGCGCTTCGGCCCGCTGCGCGGTCCTACGGCCGGGATGACAACAGTTGGGTGGGCGCCAATTGAGTCCGAACCCTAAGACCGCGCCATCTGCACGCTTCGGGCTCGCGGCCGCACCGCCGCGCTGATCGCCGACAGCAGCTCGATCGGGCGGATCGGCTTGCCCAGGTGGTCGTCGAAGCCCATGGCCAGGAAGCGCTCGCGGTCGCCCGACATGGCCGAGGCGGTCAGCGCGATCACCGGCAAGGCCGGATCGCCCGCCTGGCCCGCGCGAATGGCGGCCAGCGCCGTGATCCCGTCCATCACCGGCATGTTGATGTCCATCAGCACCACGTCGAACGCGCCGGCCTGGAGGGCGTGCAGGGCGGCCTGGCCCTCGTCGACGACGGTCAGGACCGCGCCGGTCGCTTCCAGCATGGTGCGGACCACGACCTGATTGATGGCGTTGTCCTCGGCCATCAGGATTCGCAAGGTGTCGAAGTCGGGCGTCGCATCGTCGATCTCGTCGTCATCGAGCATCGCCGCCGGCGGCGCGCTCATCGCCGCGCGCAGGGTGAAGACGAAGGCGGCGCCGTCCGCGTGGCTCTCCAGCGCCAGGTCGCCGCCCATCTGGCGGGCCAGGGCGCGTGAGATGGTCAGGCCCAGGCCGGTGCCGCCGTGGTTGCGCGAGACGGTGTTGTCGGCCTGGGTGAAACTGTCGAAGATCCGGTCGTGGAACTGGGGGGAGACGCCGATGCCGGTGTCGATCACCCGCAGGCGGACGTCCTGCAGGCCGTCGGCGCGGGGCGTTGACGCGGCCAGCTGGATCGTGACGCCGCCCTGGCTGGTGAACTTCAGGCCGTTGGAGATCAGGTTCATCAGCACCTGACGGATGCGCAGCGGGTCGGCCAGGATCCAGGCGGGCGCCTGGGGATCGACCTCGGTCTTCAGCCACAGGCCCTTCTCGCGGGCGGCGTCGCGCCAGGCGTCGCCGGCCGCCAGGACCAGTTCGGGCAGGTTGGTGGCCACGTGGTCCATATCGACCTTGCCGGCCTCGATCTTCGACAGGTCCAGGACATCGTTGAGCACCTGCATCAGGCTGTCGCCGGACTTGATCATCAGGCGCACGTGGCGGCGCTGGCTTTCGTTGAGGTTCGAACGGTCCAGGGCGTAGGCCATGCCCAGCAGGCCGTTCATCGGCGTGCGCAACTCGTGGCTGGTGACGGCGATGAAGGTCGACTTGGCGCGGTTGGCCTCCAGGGCCCGCTCGCGCTCGTCGCGCAGGCCGCGGGTCAGGTCGTCCAGGCGCCGGGCGGCGGCGCGGTTGCTCAGCATCACGTTGATGGTGGTCAGCACCACGGCCATCAGGCCCCAGCGGGCGACGTTGGCGGCCACGCCGTGGGCGTCGTAGAAGAACAGCGGAAAGACCAGCATGCTGGCCATCGGCGCGGTGGCGCTGACCGCCAGCAACGCCGCCGGCTGGTGCCGGAAGTTCTGGGTGTAGACGATCTGCCCGACCCAGATGGCGACAGCGGCCATCTTCAATTCGGGCGCGGGCGCGAACCACATCAGGGCGCCGAGCCCGGCCCAGATCAGGTTGATCGGGAGCGCCGCCAGGACGAAGGCCGCGCGCAGCCGCGGCAAGCCGGGAACGCCGGGCTTGAAGCGTCGGGTCGCCAGTCGCGCCAGCCCCTCGGCCAGCGCCAGGCTCGCCAGCCAGCCCAAGGCGATTGGAAGTCCCAGGCCGAAGGCCACCGCCACGGCGGTCAAGGTCGCCGGGATCAGCCGTGACGGCAGGAGGCGGTGGGTGTCCAGCGCCACCTCGTCCAGCCGGTCATCGGCCCAAGGGGAATCGAGCCATCGCACCTGGTCAGCCTCATTCATCGAACGGCGTTGTTCGTTTCGCACAGTAGCGGATAGCGAGTTGTGCGGGATGAACACCCGCTGCGGCTGATCAGCGCGGGGGCGCCCTCGTTGGGCGACAGTCCAAAGGTTCGCCCAAGGCGCGCGCCGCGTTGCGCCGCCGCCGCCGCCCCGCTAGCCTTGTCTGAACAACGATAATGATGCGGGAGAGTGGGATCGATGCAGGGCTTGATGCAGCACGGGGCCTTGACGGTCGACAAGATCATCGACCACGCGGCCCTGTGGCACGGCGGCCGCGAAGTGGTCACCCGTTCGGTCGAGGGGCCGATCGTCCGCACCACCTACGGCGCGATCCACGAGCGGGCCAAGCGGGTGTCCAACGCCTTGCTGGCCTTGGGCGTCAAGCCCGGCGACCGGGTCGCCACCCTGGCCTGGAACACCGCCCGCCACATGGAAGCCTGGTACGGCATCATGGGCATCGGCGCCATCTGCCACACCCTGAACCCGCGCCTGTTTCCCGAGCAGATCGCCTGGATCGCCGACCATGCCGGCGACCGGGTGATCTTCACCGACCTGACCTTCCTGCCGATCGTCGCGGCCATCCTGCCGCGCGTGCCCAGCCTCGAGCACGTGGTGGTGTTCACCGACCGCGACCACATGCCGGTCGACTTCAAGCCGGCGGGCGAGGCGCCCAACTACAAGGGCGTGCTGTGCTTCGAGGACCTGGTCGCCGAACATCCGGCCGACTGCGCCTGGGGCGGCTTCGACGAGGGCACGGCCGCCGGCCTCTGCTACACCTCGGGCACGACGGGCGATCCCAAGGGGGTGCTGTATTCGCACCGCTCCAACTTCCTGCACACCCTGATCACCCTGCAGCCCGACGTGATGGGCCTGTCGCAGAAGGACGTGATCCTGCCGGTGGTGCCGATGTTCCACGCCAACGCCTGGGGCGTGGCGTTCTCGGCCCCGGGGACCGGCGCCAAGATGGTCATGCCCGGAGCCAAGATGGACGGGGCCTCGATCTACGAGCTGCTTGACAGCGAGGGCGTCACCTTCTCGGCCGCCGTGCCCACCGTCTGGCAGATGCTGCTGCAGCACCTGCGCGAGAACGACCTGAAGCTGCCGGTGCTGAACAAGGTGGTGATCGGCGGGGCGGCCTGTCCCGAACACATCATCCGCGCCTTCCAGGAAGACTATGACGTCGAGGTGGTCCACGCCTGGGGCATGACCGAGACGTCGCCGGTCGGCACCCTGTCGGTGATGACCGACGAACTGGCCAAGCTGCCCTACGACCAGCAGATGCCCTATCGCCTCAAGCAGGGCCGCCCGCCGCTGGGCGTCGAGCTGAAGCTGACCGACGACGCCGGCAATCGCCTGCCGCATGACGGCAAGAGCTTCGGCAACCTGAAGATCAAGGGCCCGATCATCGCCGCCGAATATTTCCGCGGCGCGGGCGGCAAGATCCTCGACGCGGAAGGCTTCTTCGACACCGGCGACGTGGCCACCATCGACGACCACGGCTTCATGCAGATCACCGACCGGGCCAAGGACGTGGTCAAGTCGGGCGGCGAATGGATCAGCACCATCGACATCGAGAACATCGCCCTGGGCCACCCCAAGGCGGCGATGACGGCGGTGATCGGCGTGGCCCACCCCAAGTGGGACGAGCGGCCGATCCTGCTGGTCAAGCTCAAGGAGGGCGAGACCGCCACCAAGGAGGAGTTCCTGGCCTTCCTGGAAGGCAAGATCGCCAAGTGGTGGACGCCCGACGACGTGGTGTTCGTCGACGACATCCCGCTGGGCGCGACCGGCAAGATCGACAAGAAGCTGATCCGCCAGCGCATGGCCGACTACGTGCTGCCCAGCCTGGCCGCCGCCGCGGTGGTCGCCGAAGCGGCACCCGAACCCGAACCCGAACCGCCGGCCGCCACCCTGGCCGCCGCCGACGGCGCCCAGGCCGCGCGCATCTACGCGCCCGAGCCGGAGGAGCCGCTGTCGGAGCCGCCGCCGCTGCTGGAACCACAGGTGGTCGAGGCCCTGGCCGAAGCGCCGTCCCAGCCCGTGGCGGAACCCGAGCCGGAAGTCGTTCCCGTCGCCGCCGCCCCCGAAGCCGAACCGGCGTTCGAGGCGCGCGGCGAGTCCGAACACTTTCCGCTCGGCCCGTTGACGGCGACCGCCGCGGCCGCCCTCGCTCCGGTCCCGGAGGAGGCCTTCCACGCCAAGCCGGTGTTCGTCGCCGAGGAGCCGCCGCTGGCCATGCCGGTTATCCCGTCGAAGGGCGGAAAGAAGGCCCGGAAGGCCGACGCCAAGGGCAAGTCCTCGGGCGCGGCCGGAGTCCTGGTCGACGTGGCGGTCCTGGTCGCCCTGGCGCCGGCCCTGCTGGTGGCCGCCGGCGCCGTGGGGGTGAAGCTTGGCCTGTTCGGCCAGCCGGTCGGCTATGACCTGCTGACCCTGGACTGGGCGCCCAAGGTCGCCACGCTCGGCGTCGCCACCGGCGTGCTGGCCCTGATCGTCGCCCTGTTCGGCGGCTTCTCGAAGCTGTGGAAGAAGGCGCTGCTGGCCTTGGCGATCACCATCGCCACCCTGGGCGTGATGGTGGCGGCCAATGCCGTCGGCGGTCGCGCCCCGCCGATCCACGACGTCTCCACCGACTGGAAGACGCCGCTGATGCTGTCGGACGCGGGCCTGGCCGCGCGCGGCGGCGAGGCCCAGACCGTCGAGCCGGACCCCAGCCTGCCGGTCGGCTCGGCCGACTTCGCCGGCCGTCGCGTCGCCGACGTCAACGCCGAGACCTGCCCGGCCGCCCGGCCGCTGGTCCTGGCGCGCTCGCCCGCCGACGCCTACGAGTCGGCCAAGGCCGCGGTCCAGGCCGCCGGCCTGACCCTGGTCACCGACGATCCGATCGACGGCCGGCTGGAGGCCACGGGCCAGAGCTTCTGGTACGGCCTGAAGGACGACCTGGTGGTGCGGGTGCGTCCCGACGCCGCCGGCGCGCGGGTCGACATGCGGTCCGTCGGCCGCGCGCCGGGCGCGGACATGGGCCGCAACTGCCGCCGGGTGGGCGGGTTGCTGGCGGTGGTGAAGGGGTAGGGCGCCAACCGCTTGCCCCCTCCGCGCCTTCGGCGCTCCGCTCCCCATGGGGGCGGACAGACCGCGAAGCGGTCAGGTGGGGGCAAGTTCAGGCCAGCCGATATTCCGAATCCAGCCCCGCCACGCCCTCGCACGTCACCCGGCCCTCCTTCACCAGCAGCAGCACGTGCGCCAGCACCGACATCGCCGCCGCCGGGTGCAGGCGGGGGTCGACGGCGGCGTAGAGGCTGGGGACCATGGCCTTGATCGTGGTCGGGCCCTGCGCCAGGGCCGCCAGGATCTGCGCCTCGCGCGAGCGGCGGTGGTCGGCATAGGCCTGGATGAACGGCGCCACGTCGCGGACCGGCGAGCCGTGGGTCGGCCACAGGGTGTCGAAGTCCAGCGCCTTCACCTTGTCCAGGCTGGCGAAGTAGGCGCCCATGTCGCCGTCCGGCGGGGTGATCACCGTGGTCGACCAGCCCATGATGTGGTCGCCGCTGAACAGGGCGTTCTCTTCCGCCAGGGCGAAGCAGACATGGTTGGAGGTGTGGCCGGGGGTGGTCACCGCCCGCAGGGTCCAGCCGGGACCTTCGAACACCGCGCCGTCGGCGATCTCGACATCGGGGCGGAAGCCGTCGTCGTCGCCGGCTTCCAGCATCAGGTCCGACGCCGCCTCGGCCAGGTGCGGCGCGCGGCGGCCGTGGATGGTCGCGCCGGTCGCCCGGGCCAGCGGGCGGGCGAGGGGAGAGTGGTCGCTGTGGTGGTGGGTGACCAGGATGTGGCTGACCGTCTCGCCGTCAAGGGCGGCCAGCAGCGCCCGCAGGTGGCCGTCGAGGTCGGGGCCGGGGTCGATCACCGCCACTGTCCCGCGCCCGACGATGTAGGTGCCGGTGCCGGTGTAGGTGAACGGCCCGGGATTGTCGGCGATCACCCGACGGATCAGCGGCGAGACCTGGTCGCAGCGGCCGTATTCGAACTCGATCTCACGGACGAAGGGGATCATGGGGGTCTCTTCGGGAGAAAGGGGCTCCGGCGCCGGTCTTGCGATTAACGACCCGTAAACCACCCGGAGTACGGATCATGGCCGCCGACGCAGCGATTTTTGTTTCAAAACGGCTCCAGCGAGCGGCCTTCGCCATCCTGTGTCTCATCGTGGCGCAGTTCGTGCTGGCCAGTTGCGAGCCCGAGCCCTCGACGATGGCCGCCCGGGTCGCCCTGACACACCGCTACTAGTTAGCCGCCCAACACGCCCGACAGGTCGTAGCCCGCCGCCGCGCCCTGGCGCACCAGGGTGTCGCGATCGCTGGCGCCCGAAATCGCCTGGCCCAGCGACCATGTGACGATCGAGCGGGTGCCCGACCGGCAGAAGGCCAGCACCGGCCCCTCGGCGGCTTCCACCGCCCGCCGCACCGCCTCGACCTGGTCGGGCGTCGGGCCGCCCCGCACCGGAACATGGACATAGGCCAGGCCCGCGGCCTGGGCGGCGGCCTCCATCTGGGCGCTGGAAGGCTGGCCCGGCTCCTCGTCGTCGGGGCGGTTGTTGATCACCAGGACGAATCCCTCGGCGGCGGCGCGGCCCAGATCCTCCACGGCGATCTGCGGGCTGACCGAAAGCGAGTCGGTCACGTGTCGGAAGCCGGTCATGGCAAGTCGCTCACAAGGTCACGGGCAAAGGCTGCCCAGGCCGCATCATCCCGGCTCGGGGGCGCCTCCGCAACGGTCGGCGTGGTTTTTGATCTGTCGCGAAATTGAGCATCTTACGGATAAAACTTTTTAGCATCGATCATATGACGCATATATGACCCGAGAACACTGGTTTTTGACGGGCATATTTTGTGAATGTCAACGCGCCGTGAGGCATTTTTGCCGTCTCCGGCATGGGCGTTCCGAAATGTGTTCTCAACGCGCCGCCGGGGTCGAATTTGCCTTGCTAACCAAGGGACTACGGGGCGCCCGACCCGGTTTGCCGGCCTGTTTGTGGAGAATCTGAGCGGCGTTCGTCAAAAATGCGGCGATCGTGTTGCGATAATGCGACAGGGCGTAGCGATGTGATTACGGATCGGTAATGGCAATTGACCGGTGAGCGGCGCGGCTCCTAACGTCGCCGCAACCGGGGAAATGTTTTCCGGGACACCTAAGTTCTCGTGGTGGAGTTGGGGCGAAAATCCATACACATCGAGCGCAATGTTCCCTTGCGGGGCTCGCGGTCGGTCGGATGCTCCGCCATGCTAGAGGGGATATTATGAAGATGAATTCCACCAAGGGCGGCGTTCGCGCGCGCCTTTTTGCGTCGACGCTGCTGGCCGGACTGGCCACCGTCGCCGCGCCGCTCGCCGTGACGGCGATCGTCACGGCCGTCCCGACCCTGGCCAGCGCTCAAGACTATTCGAGCGGCACGCTCATCGGCACCGTCACCGACACCAACGGCGCTCCGGTCGCCGGCGCCACGGTGAAGGTCAAGTCGCTGGCTCAAGGCTTCGAGCGCGACCTGACCACCAATTCGGACGGTCAGTTCCGCGCCGCCCTGATCCCGTCGGGCGGCTACTCGGTCGCCATCAGCAAGGCCGGCTTCCAGCCCGCCAGCGACGGTAACGTCCGCGTCGGCATCGGTTCGGCTTCGAACTACGGCTTCACCATCGCCGAAGAAGGCGCTTCGGTTTCGGAAGTCGTCGTCACCGGCACCGCCAACCCGCAGCTGGACTTCTCGGGCACCACCACGGGCCTGGTCGTCGACGTCGAAACCCTGACCAAGCAGGTCCCGATCGCGCGCAACGTGACCGCGCTGACCCTGCTGGCTCCCTCGGCCGTGCCGGGCGACACCGTCGGCACCTTCGTCAGCCAAGGCCAGTCGCAAGCCGCCGTCGGCGGCGCGTCGATCGGCGAGAACGTCTTCTTCGTCAACGGCCTGAACATCACCAACTTCGTGAACGGCATCGGCGCCACCCTGGTGCCCTTCGAGTTCTACAAGTCGGTTGAAGTGAAGACCGGCGGCTATCCCGCCGAATTCGGCCGTGGCACCGGCGCCGTGGTCAACGCGGTGACCAAGTCGGGCTCGAACGACTTCACCTTCGCCCTGCACGGCAACTACGAGCCGAACAGCATGCGCGAAAAGTCTCCGAACACCACGATCACCCGGAACGACCTGGTGAACCGTACGGACAAGAGCCTGATCGTCGAAGCCGGCGGCCCGATCATCAAGGACCACCTGTTCTTCTACGGTCTGGCCAGCTTCCAGAACCTGGAATCCACGACGGCCACCACCGGCGGCCAATATGTCGAGGACCGTACGGCCGACCCCTTCTACGCCTTCAAGCTGGACGGCTACATCACCGACCGCCAGCACCTCGAGCTCACCTATTTCGACACCAGCCGTAAGCGCAAGCGCGACATTTTCGGCATCGACCCGATCACCAACCAGCCCTTGTCGACGCGTGCCAGCGCCGAAACCCTGTTCCAGGGCGGCGAAAACTACGTGGCGCGTTACACCGGCACGTTCACCGACTGGCTGACGCTTTCGGCCGCCTACGGCCGCAGCGAAGTCGACAACGCCGCCGTCGGCAACCTGTCCAGCTTCGCCCGGGTGCAAGACACCCGCGTGACGCCGACCGTGGACCGTTCGGTTCAGAAGACCGCCGCCGGCACCTTCCCGTCGATCGCCGAGCGCGAATTCTATCGCGCTGACGCCGACCTCTACTTCAAGCTGATCGGCGATCACCACATTCGCTTCGGCTACGACCAAGAAAACACCAACCTGACCCAGTTCACGGTGCGGAACGGCGGCCGGAACTACACCTATCGCACGGCCGGCGCTTCGGGTGCTCTGGGCGGCGCGGTCTTGCCTGGCCAGCAATATATCGAAGGCCGCAAGTTCCAGACCGGTGGTGGTTTCGCCGGCAAGAACAAGGCGTACTACATCCAGGACGCCTGGGACCTCAACGATCGCCTGACCCTGAACCTCGGCGTCCGCAAGGATCAATTCGCGGTGGCCGATCCCAACGGCCAGGTGTTCTCGTCGTTTGACAACGAGATCGGCCTGCGCGGCGGCTTCGCCTACGACCTGTTCGGCGACCGCAACGACAAGGTGTTCGGCTCCTACGGCCGGACCTACCTGCCGGTGGCCACCAACACCGCGTTCCGCGCGGCGAGCCCGGCCATCGACATCTCCGAGTTCTGGCGTCCGGCCGGTGGCGCGACCACCTTCGGCGCGCTGGATCCGGTCACCGGCTTCCCCGTGGCGGGCCTCGGCGCCCAAGTCACCGGCGGCAGCCTGGTTCCCTGCCCGGCCACCGTGGGCAGCAACGCTCCGACCGGAACGGTCGCCTGTCAGGTCCGTAACAACGGCATCTCGCCCAACCCGGACGCCGTCGCCGCGAAGAACCTGAAGTCGACCTACCAGGACGAGTACATCCTGGGCTACCAGCACCGCTTCAACGAGCTGTGGACCGCTGGCGTCAACCTGACCTACCGCAACCTCGGTCGGATCAGCGAAGACACCCTGCTGGACGTCGGTGTGCAGAACTGGTGTAGCGCGAACGGCTATGCGCTGCACAACGCCGGCGGCACCGGCTGCGCGGACGTGTGGAACGGCGAGCACCAGTACCTGATCGTCAACCCGGGCAGCGACGTGAAGATGGTCCTCAGCGACCCGCTTCCGGGCGAAACCCAGATCCGCACGATCACGGTCACCAGCCAGCAGATCGGGTTCCCGAAGGCCAAGCGCGAATATCTCGGCCTGGAAATGAGCTTCGAGCGCGCCTTCGACGGCAAGTGGGGCCTGCAAGGCTCGTACACGATCTCCGAATCGAAGGGTAACTTCGAAGGGGCTTCGCGTTCGGACAACGGTCAGACCGACGCCGGCATCACTGTCGACTTCGACCACCTGGCCTTCATCCCGGGCACCTACGGCCTGCTGCCGAACCACCGTGGTCACCAGCTGAAGCTGTTCGGCTCGTACGCGGTGACCGACGACCTGCTGGTCGGCGGTAACCTGTCGGTGATCTCGCCGCGCAAGTACGGCTGCATCGGCAACGCGCCTGAAAACTTCGATCCCAACGACGGCACGCTCGAGACCGACTACGAGACGGCCAACGCCTCGTACGGCGCCGCGGCCCGCTTCTGCGGTGGCAAGGTCGCCAACCGCGGTTCGGTGTTCGAGGGCGAGTGGGTCACCCGCTTCGACCTCTCGGTGCGCTACTCCGTGCCGTCGAAGTTCATCCCTTCGGTGCCCTACATGGACAAGGAAGGCGGTGGCCTGGTGCTCCGCGCCGACATCTTCAACGTGTTCAACCTGGATGCGGGCATCGAGAAGGACGAGTTCGGCGAGAAGACCGGCGGCGCCGTCAACCCGGACTACCAAAAGGTCACGGCCTACCAAGCGCCTCGCTCGGTTCGCCTCGGCTTCGACTGGGCGTTCTAAGCAAACCATCGCTTGGAACTCGGAATGGCGGCGGGCTCTCACGAGCCCGCCGTTTTTCTTTGGGCGCGACCCTTGGGTTGCTTTTTCCTGAACCCTCTCCCMRYGGGAGAGGGTCCGTGAGAGCATGGACGCCGGCGGGGAGGGCGCACGTACGGCGACCGATGCGGCTTTCGGGGGTGGTCGAGCGGGAAGCGCTCGCCGAGGTCTGCCGAGGTCTTGGGTGACAGCCTTCGCGACCCTCCCCACCCACTCAGCAGTGATCCGCGTGAGACAGCGAAGTCGTGTGCCCCAAAGCCTCCCCCTGTGGGGGAGGTGTCGGCGAAGCCGACGGAGGGGGGAGTAGTCGGCCGATGGCCAAATCCAGGATCGACAACCCCAAACCTCTCCCCACCGATCGCTGCGCGATCGCCTCCCCCACAGGGGGAGGAATTGTCCCCTACCGCACCGGCGTGTCGGCCAGCACCGAGGCGCCCTGGCTCCGCAGCCGGGCCTTGGCCATCTCGTCCATGATCGACTGCGAGCGCGGGTCGCCCAGCAGCCAGGCCGAGGCGGCCATGGTGCGCAGCGAGGCCGAGCTGACCCCCAGCGCCTTCTCCAGGGCCTCGAACGGCGAGTTGGAGCCGCCGAACTTCTTGAGCTTCACCTCGCCCTTGATCCCGGCCAGGCCCTTGGCCTTGTCGACGGCCTCATAGAAGCCGCCCAGTTCGTCGACCAGGCCCAGCTGCTTGGCCTGGACGCCGGTCCAGACCCGGCCCTTGGCGATCTCGCGCACCCGTTCTGGCGGCAGCTTGCGGCCTTCGGCGACGCGGTTGATGAAGCCGGCGTAGATGCGGTCCATCCAGGCCGAGAACTTGGCGCGCTGGTCGGGCGTGAAGCCTTCGCCCGTACCGAACGCGCCGGCATAGTCGCCGCCCACGTGCACCTGGCGGGTGTCGACGCCGAACCGCGCCAGGGCGTCGCCCAGGGCGAACTTGCCGCCGAACACGCCGATCGAGCCGGTCAGGGTGGTGGGCTCGGCGACGATCGCCGAGGCGCCCGACGAGATCCAGTAGCCGCCGGACGCCGCATAGGTGCCCATGCTGACGACGATGGGCTTTCCGGCCTTCCTGGCGGCCTTCACGGCGGCCAGGATCTGCTCGGACGCGGTGTCGGAGCCGCCGGGCGAGGAAACCCGGAACACGATCGCCTTGACGTCCTTGTCGTCGATCGCGTCGTACAGCGCCTTGGCCACATGGTCGGAATAGATCGTGCTGTCGCCGCCGAACGGCGAGCCGCCCTCGCCGCTGCCGGTCATGATCGCCCCCTCGGCGCTGACCACGGCGATGGTCGGCCCCGTCTTGGGCGGGGCGCGTTTGGCGCGGGAGGCGTAGTCGTCGAAGTCCAGCAACTTGGCGCCCTTGCCGGCCCGGCCGAGCATGGCGTCCTGGACGTCCTTCACCTGGCCGACCTTGTCGATCAGGCCCTTGGCCTGGGCCTCCTCGGCGCTGTAGGGGCCCGCCTCGATGGTCTTGATCAGCGCCGCCGGATCGACCTTGCGATCCTGGGCGGCCGTCGTCAGGGCCGAGTTGTAGACCGATCCCATCCACGACAGCGTCGATTCGCGGTGGGCCGGCGTGTAGTCGCTATGGAGGTAGGGATTGACGGCGTTCTTGTACTCGTAGCGCTGCTCGTACTCGGCCTTGACGCCGTACTTGTCGAAGAAGCGCTTGAAGAACATCTCCTCGCTGGCCGCGCCGACCGCCTGCAGGGAACTGTCGGGCTGCATCCAGAACTCGCTGGCGGCCGCGCCGAGCATGTAGGTCGAGGTGACCAGCCCCGAGGGATAGAGGCCCTGGCTGTGGGCGATGATCGGCTTCTTGCCGACCGCGCGGAAGTGCTTGAAGGCCAGGCGCAGCTCGTCGGCCGAGGCCGGGGCGATGCCGCCCTCCGGCAGGCGCACCAGCACCGCCTCGACCTTGTCGTCGGTCTCGGCCCGGCGCAGCGTCTGGATGATCGACATCACCGACTGGCCGCCGCCGCCGCCGAACGCCGCGAACGGGCTCTGGGACTCCTGATCGGACAGACCGCCGCGCAGGTCGAGCTGCAGCACGGTATGGGCGGGAACCGGGGCGGGACGCGTGGCGCTGGCCGCCATGACGATCAGCAGGAAGGGGACGCCGACAAGGAACAACACCAAGCCGACGAAGACGCCGGCCACGGTCATGAGAAACTGCTTCATCGGACGTCCTGCTGCCAATTGCCGAGCAAGCTAGTAGCGACACTGGCGTTGCGGTCAAATGAACAGCGCGCAACCCGGCGTTTGGACGCCAAGGTGCTTCGCCCCCGGTTCGCCCAGAGGGGGCGGGAAGCCATGTTTTTGGGAATTCTCGGGAAAATAATGGTCGGAGTGGCAGGATTTGAACCTGCGACCCCTGCGTCCCGAACGCAGTGCTCTACCAGACTGAGCCACACTCCGACTTGGAGGGCGGCTTATAGATGCGGCTCGGCGGTCTCGCAAGCGACAAAAAACGACCTCGAAAAAGAAGTTCAAAGCAGCGTTGCATCCGTCCGACTCCTGGGCTATCTCCACCGCCTCGCCGGGCCCCACGGGGTTTCGCCGTTCCTGCTGGGGAATGGTGTAATGGTAACACAGCGGTTTTTGGTACCGTCGTTCTAGGTTCGAGTCCTAGTTCCCCAGCCACTTCTCTCCTTCCTGCAAAAGTCGCCGCCTCCGGCGGCCCCGCGCCGCCCTCGGGCGCCGCCGCCTCGCGGCTTCCCGACAGGGGTCAGCGTCCAGGGCGCGACGTCCACAAAATCGCCATGCATCGCAAGTCCTGTTGAATCAACTAGCCGAGTCGCGAGCCCCGTGGCTTTGCGATCGGCGGCGCTGATCTTCCTCGTCTGCCGCCGCGTCGAATCGTTGCGGCGCTGAAACCTTTGCTCGAACAACATCGGTCTCGAACTGGCTATCAGGTAAGGGGAAACCACACTTTCGGGGTTTTCCCTGGTTTAGATCGGCATCGATTTTCTCGTTGCTGTTCTCAAGATTCGTTTGGATTGTGACCCTTACCGGCGCGATTACCACGATTGAGTACTTGTATTTCGGCGAGGCGGGTGTATTTCCAAGTCAAAGACACATCGGAGAGACACTCGTGGAAGACAAGGCTACCCTGATCGAGCTCACCGCCGAGATCGTCGCCAACTACGTGGCCAATAACAGCACGTCGGTCTCCGATTTGCCGGCGCTGATTCGGGCGACCCACGATGCTTTGGCCGGTATTGGTTCCCCTGAAGCCGTTCCGGTCGAGACTGTTACGAAGGCTACCCCGGCCCAAATCCGTCGCAGCATTACGCCGGACGCGCTGATCAGCTTCGAGGACGGCAAGCCGTACAAGACCCTGAAGCGTCACCTGACCACGCACGGCATGACCGTCGCCGAGTACAAGGCCAAGTGGGGCCTGCCCAACGATTACCCGACCACCGCGCCGGCCTACAGCGAAGCGCGCTCGGCCATGGCCAAGGCCCTGGGCCTGGGCCAGGGCGGCCGCAAGGCCAAGGCCCCGCGCGGCCGCAAGGGCTGATCCGACCCCTTCACGGTCGAGAAACGCAAAACCCCCGCCGGCGACGGCGGGGGTTTTTTCGTTCCGCGAAACCCAAAGACCTCAGACGCCGCTCAGCGTCATGCCCGGGGTGTCCGGTTCGCGCGTGCCGCCGCCGTTGAGCGGGCGCTGCATCCAGACCAGGTCGACCCAGCGGTCGAACTTGTAGCCCATGGCCGGGAACAGGCCGCGCTGCTCGAAGCCCAGCGACGCGTGCAGGCCGATGGAGGCGGCGTTGCCGCTGTCGCCGATCACCGCGCACATCTGGCGCAGGCCCAGGGCCTCGCAGGCGGCGATCAACGCCGAGAGCAGAGCCTTGCCAACGCCCTTGCCGACGGCGTCCGGGCCGACATAGACGCTGTCCTCGACGGTGTAGCGATAGGCGGCGCGCAGGCGGAACGGGCCGGCATAGGCATAGCCGAGGACGGCGCCGTCCTGCTCGGCGACCAGATAGGGCATGCCCTTGTCGAGGAAGCCCGCGCGACGGCGAGTCATCTCGGCGATGTCCGGCGGGACCTCCTCGAAGGTGCCCAGGCCGTTGAGGACGTTCCAGCCATAGATCGCGGTGATGGCCGGCAGGTCGGCGTCGGTGGAGGGGCGGACGGTCACGGTCATGCTCGAAGTCCTCCCCCCGTGGGGGAGGTGTCGGCGAAGCCGACGGTGGGGGGAGGTTGCGCCGGCGGGGACACACCCCCCTCCGGCCCTTCGGGCCACCTCCCCCAGAGGGGGAGGATCGGTTCACGCGACATCAAGCTCAAGCCTTCCAACCCTTGTCCACCGCCCAGACGGCGAAGGCGTAGTCCAGGGCGATCTCCTTGAGGAAGTCGAAACGACCCGAGGCGCCGCCGTGGCCGGCTTCCATGTTGATCTTGAGCAAAATCGGATCACCGCTGGTCGTGTGTTCGCGCAGTTTCGCGGTCCACTTCTCGGGCTCCCAGTAGGTGACGCGCGGGTCCGAGAGGCCGCCGGTGGCCAGCACGGCCGGGTAGGGCTTGGCGGCGACGTTGTCGTAAGGGCTGTAGCTGGCGATGTAGTCGTAGGCCTCCTTGTCCTCCAGCGGATTGCCCCATTCGGGCCATTCCGGCGGGGTCAGGGGCAGGGAGGTGTCGCTCATGGTGTTGAGCACGTCGACGAACGGCACCGCCCCGATGATCCCGGACCACAGGTCGGGACGCAGGTTGGTGATCGCCCCCATCAGCATGCCGCCGGCCGAGCCGCCATAGGCCACGGTGCGGCCCTTGGCCCCGTAGCCCGCCGCGTGCAGGTGCTCGGCGCAGGCGATGAAGTCGGTGAAGGTATTCTTCTTGGTGAACTTGCGGCCGTCCAGGAACCAGCCATAGCCCTTCTCCGAACCGCCGCGGACGTGCGCGGTGGCCCAGATCCAGCCGCGATCGACCAGGCTGAGGTTGCGGATCGAAAACGACGGGTCCATCGACATGCCGTAGCTGCCGTAGCCGTACAGCAGCAGCGGCGCCGTGCCGTCCAGCGCCACGCCTTTCTTCATCAGCACGGTGATCGGAACTTCAGCCCCGTCGGGAGCCTTGGCGTAGAGCCGCCGAGTGACATAGGCGGCCGGATCGTGGCCGGAGGGGATTTCCTGGGTCTTGCGCAGAGTCTTCTCGCCCGTGACCATGTCGTAGTCGAACCACTGCCGGGGCGTGGTCGGCGACTGGTAGACATAGCGCATCACCGGCGTGTCGAACTCGTAGCCGCCTTCGACGCCGAGGACATAGGCCTCCTCGTCGATGACGATCGGCTTTTCGGTCTTGTTCGTCCGTTCGGTGATGACGATGCGGGTGTTGGCGTTGACCCGCTCCAGGCGCACCAGGTGATTCTTGTAGGCGCTCAGGCCGGTGATGAAGGTCCCTGGCTTGTGGGCCACGAAGTCCTTCCAGTGCGCGCGGCCCGGCGTCTCGACCGGGGCCTCGACCAGCTTGAAGTCGATGGCCTGGTCGGCGTTGGTCAGGATCACGAAGCGGTCGTCCCAGTGTTCCAGCGAATAGCGCAGGCCGACCGTGCGCGGCTCGACCACCTTGGGCGTCGCCGTCGGGTCGGAAGCGGGGATGAGCAGGGTCTCCGACGTCTCGTGGTCGCCGGCGCTGATGGTGATGAAGGCGTCCGAGCCGGTCACGCCGACGCTGACGAAGAAGCCGTCGTCGGGCTCGTCATAGACCAGCACGTCGTCCTTGAGGCCGCCGCGGGCCGGGCGGCGGTAGATCTTGTCGGAACGGCCGTTGTCGTCGCGGTGGGTCCAGAACAGCCATCGCGAATCGGGCGACCAGGCGAAGTCGCCGGTGCTGCTCTCGACCGGTTCGGGCAGGATCTGGCCGGTCGCCAGATCCTTCACATAGATGTGGTGGACTTCGGAGCCCTGGGCGTCCTCGGCATAGGCGAACAGCCCGTGGTCGGGGCTGTGGTCGGCGGCGCTGACCTGGCTGTAGGCCTTGCCCTTGGCCAGGGCGTCGGCGTCGAGCAGGATCTCCTCGCCGTCCGTCTTCCCGTCCAAAGCGCCCTTGGGCCGGCGGGCGAAGATCGGGTGCTGGCCACCGATGTTGAAGCGCGAATAGTATTCGAATGGCCCATCGGGGGCCGGCACCGAGGAGTCGTCCTCCTTGATGCGGCCCTTCATCTCCTCGAACATCGCCTTCTGCAGCGGTTCGGTCGGGGCGAGCATGGCCTTCTGGTAGGCGTTCTCGGCGGTCAGGTGCTCCTTGACCTCGGTCTTGATCAGGGTCGGGTCGCGCAGGACCTTCTGCCAGTTGTCGTCCTTCATCCAGGCGTAGTCGTCGACGCGGACCCGGCCCAGTTGCTCGGTGCGTTTGGGGACCTTGCGGGCGAGGGGAGGGACGGGCTTGGACGACGAAGGCTTGGATGACTCAGGCATGCGACTCTCGGATTGGGCGGTCCCGGGATGGATCGCCGACGCTGACGTAAGCACCGCTGCCGCGCTCGTCATCATTTTGCGCCGGTTCATGGTCAGATTTCCCCCGCGATGCGTCAGAACGCCAACTTGTGCGTGTTGACGACGCTGGTCAAACTGGCCCCGGGCGTAAGGTGATCCGGGGGCGTGAGGGCGTAGATGGCTTGGGACCTGTCGGTCGATCTGATCCAAGCGACCGTGCAGCTCGAGCAATCGCTCGGCGACGGGTCGCGCACGGTCGGCACGGGGTTCCTGATCGAGGACCCGACGCCCGACGGCCGCCCGCGCACCATCCTGGTCACCGCCGCCCACGTCTTCGACAAGATGCCCTCGGCCTCGGCCAAGATCGGCTACCGCATCCAGAGCGCCGATGGTGTCTGGCGCTATGACCCCCTCACGCTGAAGATCCGCGACGGCGACCATCCGCTGTGGGTCAAGCATCCGACCCGTGACGTCGCCGCCATCGTGGTCGAGGCTCCGGCTGAGTTCGCTAAGGCGGCGATCCCCCTGGCCTGGCTGGCCCAGGACGACACCTTCAACAAGTACGGCCTGGGTCCCGGCGACGAGATGATGGCCCTGGGCTTCCCGCGCGGACTGTCGGCCAACCCGGCCGGCTTTCCGATCCTGCGTTCGGGCCGGGTGGCGTCGTATCCGCTGGCCCCGGCCAGCGTGTTCCCGACCTTCCTGATGGACTTCTCGGTGTTCCCCGGCAATTCGGGCGGGCCGGTGTTCATGGCCCAGGGCGCCCGCCGCCGGCCCGGCTCGACCGAGAGCCAGGAGGTGCAGTTCGTGGCCGGCATGCTGACCCAGCAGGTCGAACTGTCGGGCGAGCGGCTGGAGATCGGCATCGTCACCCACGCCAAGTACATCCGCGAGACGGTGGCGCTGTTCGACAAGCTGGCCGGTCCGCCGGTTGTCCAGGCCAAGCCCGCCAAGCCGGTCGAGCCCTCGACCCAGGCGGCGACCCAGGCCGCCGTGGCGGTGTCGGCCACCGCCGTGGCGGTCGCGCGGTAGCAATGCGCCAGGAGCGATCGAACGGCCGCGGAGCGATCCGCGGCCGTTCGGCTGTCTGTCTAGGCCGGCACGCGGTCGAGGAAGCCAGTAACCCGGTTCAGGCGGCCGTCGGGGTCGATCTCGACGAAGTCGGTGCCGCGCACCGGGGCCGCGTCGCCCTCGACGCCGGCCGGGCCCAGGGTCCACGAGAAGCGGACGTGCTGGCCATGGCCGTCGGCGGGGCCGTCCAGCGCGAAGCGGAAGCCGGGAAACCGCGACTGGGCGCCGGCCACCAGGCCATCGACGCCGTCGCGGCCCTGGGCCTGCATCAGCGGGTCGACATAGGTCGCGTCCGCCGACCAATCGCGGGCCAGCAGGTCGCGGCGGCGGTTGGCGTCGGTTTCGTTCCAGAGGGCGATATAGCGGTCGGCGACGGTGGCGGGGGCGGTCATGGCTGGGGTCCTTTCGGTGACGCTCGATGTGCTCGAGCGCCCCGAACATTCCCCCTGACCGGCCCCCGGTCGATTACGCGCCAGGTAATGCCGGCGCGTTTCGGGCTCAGCCGTAGATGATCGAGATGGTCTCGGCGACGCAGGCGGGGCGCTCCTCGCCCTCGATCTCGATGGTGCACTCGTTCTTCATCTGCAGGCCGCCGGCCTTGGGCTCGACGCTGAGCAGCTTCTGGCGCATGCGCACCTTCTTGCCGACCCGGACCATGCCGGTGAACCGCACCTTGTCGCAGCCATAATTGATGCCGCGCGTCACGCCGCTCACGTGCAGGATGCCGGCGCCCAGCATCGGGATCAGCGACAGGGTGAGGAATCCGTGGGCGATCGGGCCGCCGATCTCGCGGGTGGCGCGCTCGACATCGACATGGATCCACTGGTGGTCGCCGGTGGCCTCGGCGAACTGGTTGACCCGCTCCTGGCTGATCTCGACCCAGTCCGAAACCCCGATCTCCTGCCCGACCAGGCTGGCGATGTCGGCGTAGGCGACTTCCTTCATGGTGCTTTCTCCCAAGCGCTCTAAACGTTTGTTTGATTGGTCGCACGCGGCGGCGCCGCGGGCAAGCGATCAGCCCGAAGACATCCCCAAGCCATCACGGATGTCCCCAGTCCATGCACCCGCAAGGGGGGGGCGCTCAGCTAGACGATCCGGCTGTCGCCCTTGCTCCAATACGCGTCGCGGATCAGCCGCTTGTAGAGCTTCCCCGTCGCGTGCCGGGGCAGTTCGGCCATGAAGTCGATCCGCTTCGGTGACTTCACATGGCTGAGGTGGGCGCGGGCGAAGGCCATCAGTTCCTCGGCCAGGGCCGTCTGGTCGCTGGCCCAGTCCAGCGGCTGGATCACCGCCACCACCTGTTCGCCCATCTCCTCGTGCGGCGCGCCGACCACGGCGGCGTCGGCGACCTTGGGGTGGGTGATCAGCAGGTTCTCGATCTCCTGCGGATAGATGTTCACCCCGCCGGAGATGATCATGAAGCTCTTGCGGTCGGTCAGGTAGAGGTAGCCGTCCTCGTCGACCCAGCCAACGTCGCCCAGGGTGGTCCAGCCATGCTGGTTGTAGCTCTCGGCGGTCTTTTCCGGGGCGTTGTGGTAGTTCACGGCCGGGCCGCCTTCGAAATAGACCGCGCCCTCGGTGCGCGGCGGGACCTGTTCGCCGTCCTCGTCGCAGATTCGCAAGGTCCCCAGCACGGCCTGGCCCACCGAGCCCCTGTGGGCGAGCCAGTTCTCCGAGTTGATCCAGCAGAAGCCGTTGCCCTCGGTGCCGGCGTAATATTCGAAGATCACCGGCCCCCACCAGGCGATCATCTGCTCCTTGACCGGAACCGGGCAGGGGGCGGCGGCGTGGACCGCCGAGCGGATCGACGAGACGTCGTACTGGGCGCGCACGGCCTCCGGCAGTTTCAGCATCCGCACGAAGTGGGTCGGCACGAACTGGCCGCAGGTGATCTTGTGCGTCTCGATCAAGGCCAGCGCCGTCTCCGGATCGAACTTCTCCATCACCACCACCGTGCCGCCCAGCCTGTGCACGGTCATGCACCAGCGCAGCGGGGCGGCGTGGTAGAGCGGGGCGGGCGACAGGTAGACGCTGTCGCCGCTGAAGCCGAACAGCCCCTGGGCCATGGTTTGCAGGGCGTTGGGCGCGTCGATCGGCCCGCCGCTCAGCGCTGGCTTGACCCCCTTGGGACGGCCGGTGGTGCCCGACGAATAGAGCATGTCGCTGCCGGCCGTCTCGTCGGCGATCGGCGTCGCCGGCAGGGCGTCGCGCGCCGCCTCGAAGTCCTCGAACGCGCCGCGCCCGCCGCCGGTCCGGAACAGCCGCACGCCGGGGATCAACGAGGCCACGGCCTCGGCGATTGCGTCGAGGCCCGGGCTGGTGATGAAGGCCTTCGCCCCGCAGTCCTTGACGATGTACTCGACCTCGCCCGGTGTCAGCTTGGTCGAGACGCAGGTGTAGTAGAGCCCGCTGCGCTGCGCCGCCCAGGTGATTTCGAAAAACCGCGGGCTGTTGTCCATCAGCAGCGCGATGACGTCGCCTGGTTGCAGGCCCAGCGACCGGAACAGCTGCGCCCCCTGGTTGGAGCGGGCGTCGAGCTGGCCGTAGGTCACCGTCTCGCCGGAACCGGCCATGACATAGGCGGGCTTGTCGGGCTGGGTCTGGGCGTGGATCGAAGGGTGCATTCGGGGCGCCTCGGTGATTGTGAACTCAGGTTGTCATCCCGGAAGCCTCGTAGAGGCTATCCGGGACCCAGGGGCGGTGCGCACGGCCCCTGGGTCCCGGGTCTTCGCTTCGCGGAGTTTATCCTTGGGCGCGCGCTTCGCGCGACCCGAGGGCCCGGGATGACAACGAAGGGGGCGGGTGCATCAGGCGGCCACCGTCGCGGCGGCGTCCTGCAGGATCATCGCCGCGCCCTTCTCGCCGATCATGATGGTCGGGGCGTTGGTGTTACCCGAGACCAGGCGTGGCATGATCGAGGCGTCGATGACCCGCAGGCCGGTGACGCCGCGCACCCGCAGCCGGTCGTCGACCACCGCCATCGGGCCCGAGCCCATCTGGCAGGTGCCGACCGGGTGATAGATCGTCGAGCCCGAGGCGCGGGCGTAGGCCAGCAGCATTTCGTCGGTCGCGAAGTCCGGGCCGGGGTTCATCTCGTGGTCGATCAGCGGGGCGATGGCCGGCTGGGCGGCGATCTTGCGGGCCCAGCGCAGGCCGGCCACCGTCACCTCCTGGTCCAGCGGATCGGCCAGGTAATTGGCGAAGATCGCCGGATGGGCGGTGGGGTCGGCCGACTTGATGCGGATGTGCCCGCGGCTCTCGGGCCGCAGCTGGCAGGGGGCGATGGTCAGGCCCGGCGCGCTCTCCAGCTCCATCTTCTGTTCGTTGAACAGCTTTTCCAGGTCCATGGTGGCCGGCAGGATGTGGAACTGCAGGTCGGGGCTGGCCAGGTCGGGCCGCGACTTGCAGAAGGCCGCCACATGGGCCGCCGACAGGGTCAGCAGGCCCTTGCGGGTGAACAGGTACTTCAGCGCCTCGCCGGCCAGCCGCGCGCCCTTGCTCTGCTCGTTGACCGAGAGGGTCCCGGCCTTGAGGCGGAAGCGGGCCCCGGTGACGTAGTGGTCCTGCAGGTTCTCGCCGACGCCCGGCAGGTCGTGGACCACGGCGACGCCGTGTTCGGCCAGCAGCGCGCCGGGACCGACGCCCGACAGCTGCAGCAACTGGGGCGAATTGACCGCCCCGCCGGCCAGGATCACCTCGGCTCGAGCCCTGGCGGTGCGGGTGACGCCGTTCTGGGTGAATTCGACGCCCACGGCGCACTTGCCCTCGAACAGCACCCGGCTGGCCAGGGCATTGGTCTCGACCCGCAGGTTGGAGCGGTTCATGGCCGGATGCAGATAGGCCACCGCCGCCGAGCAGCGGGCGCCATTCTTCTGGGTGACCTGGTACCAGGTCGCGCCCTCCTGCTCCTCGCCGTTCAGGTCGACGGTGCGCGGAATGCCGGCCTCGTGGCAGGCCTCGATCAGCAACTCGGAAATGGCGTGGCCGTCGCGCATGTCGGCGACGTTGAGCGGGCCGCCCGTGGCGTGCAGGTCGCAGGCCCCGCGCTCCTGGTTCTCGGACTTGCGGAAGAACGGCAGGACGTCGTCCCAGCCCCAGCCGGAATTGCCCATCTGCCGCCAGCCGTCGTAGTCGGCCCGCTGGCCGCGCACATAGAGCATGGCGTTGATCGAGGACGAGCCGCCCAGCACCTTGCCGCGCGGCCAGACGTGCTGGCGGCCGCCGGTGCCGGGGTCGGGTTCGGTGGCGTACAGCCAGTTGACCTTGGGGTCCTTCAGGGTCGTCGCATAGCCGACCGGGATGTGGATCATCAGGTTGGACAGGAACTGCGAGGGGTTCCTGGTGGGGCGATCGTCGCCGCCGGCCTCCAGCAGCAGCACCCTGTGCCGGCCGTTCTCCGACAACCGCGCCGCCAGCACGCACCCGGCCGAGCCGGCGCCCACCACGATGTAGTCGGCCTCGATGATCGACGTCATCGTTCTCTCCCTTGTCCGTCCGCGTGTTTTCCGCATGATCGGTGTTCACCTACAATGCGCAGGGTCTTGGCCGATGTCCAAGGGTGTCGTGAGGGAAGGATGGAGACGACGTTGCGTCCTTCGAGGCTTCGCTGCGCTACGCACCTCAGGATGAGGAATTCAGAGCCATGGACTTCCTCATCCTGAGGCGCCCGCGGAGCGGGCCTCGAAGGACGCACGACGGTTGCCCACTTTTCATACGCGTGTTTGAGTGTGGTCAGATCCGGAGGAAACCCCATGACCGCGCCCACGTTCGAGACCCTGCTCTATGCCGTCGAGGACGGGATCGCGACCATCACCCTCAACCGGCCCGAAAAGCTCAACGCCTTCACCGCCAGGATGATGAAGGAGCTGATCGGCGTCTTCGACATCACCGACGGCGACGACGCGGTGAAGGCGGTGATCATCACCGGCGCGGGGCGGGCGTTCTGCGCGGGAGCGGACCTGTCGGCCGGCGGCGCCACCTTCGACCGCACCAACCCCCAGGCGCTGGAACGCGAGGAGGGCAAGGTCGGCGACATCTATCGCGACGGCGGCGGCCGCGTGACCCTGCGGATGTACGACAGCCTCAAGCCGATCATCGGGGCCATCAACGGCGCGGCGGTGGGGGTCGGCGTGACCATGCAACTGCCGATGGACATTCGCCTGGCCTCGACCGAGGCCAAGTTCGGTTTCGTGTTCGCGCGGCGCGGCATCACGCCCGAGGCCTGCTCGTCCTGGTTCCTGCCGCGGCTGGTCGGCCTGCAGACGGCGCTGGAGTGGTGCTACACCGGCCGGGTGTTCGGCGCCCAGGAGGCGCATGAGCGCGGCCTGGTCCGTTCGCTGCACGCGCCCGAAGATCTGCTGCCCGCCGCCCGCGCCCTGGCCCGCGAGATCGCTGACAACACCGCCCCGGTTTCGGTGGCCCTGACCCGCCAGCTGCTGTGGCGGATGGCCGGCGCCGACCACCCGATGGAGGCCCACAAGGCCGACAGCCGGGCCATCCAGTCGCGCGGCGCGGCCGGCGACGCCAAGGAAGGCGTCAGCTCGTTCCTCGAAAAGCGCGTTCCGGCGTATCCGGACAAGGTGTCCAGCGACTTGCCGGATATCTGGCCGGCATGGGGCGAGCATCCGTTTGAGTAAAGACACCCTCTCTCATAGAGAGAGGGCGCGCGCGTGTTGAACCTCCGCGGCCTGCTTCGCTCGCCCCCCTCGCATCCGCCGCAGGACGCGCTATATCCCCGCCATGGCTGAAGCTTTCAACGACAAGACCCTGACCGCCGACAAGGCCGCCCGCTACGCCGAAGTGGCGCAGGAGATCGCCTCGGTGCTGGACGGAGAGGGCAACCTCACCGCCCGGATGGCGACCGTGGCCTCGATGCTGGCCAGCAGCTTCGACCACTATTTCTGGACCGGCTTCTACGTGGTGGATCCGACCAAGGACCGCGAACTGGTGGTCGGGCCCTACCAGGGCACGCTGGGCTGCCTGCGCATCGCCTACGGCCGCGGCGTCTGCGGAACGGCGGCGGAGACCGGCCAGACCCAGCTGGTCGAGGACGTCCACGCCTTCCCGGGGCACATCGCCTGCGACAGCCGTTCGGCCAGCGAGATCGTCGTGCCGGTGTTCGACGCCGCCGGCACGCTGCTGGCGGTGTTCGACGTCGATTCCGACAGGCCCGCCGCCTTCGACGCGGTCGACCGGCAGGGCCTCGAATTCATCCTCAAGGCGACCTTCGCCTAGGCCGTTCCCGCAACGGGACACGTTTGGCCCGCCGGTTGCAGTCCCAGTCCCATCATTCCCCTAACCGGGTCGGATTAGGACACATGGCGATGCTGGACATTGAAACCCTTCACCCGCGCGAACTGTCCGCCGTCGAGCGGCGGATTTGGCGCGACATGGCGGCGGCCGAACCGGCCTTCAGCAGCCCGCTGATGGGACCGGACTTCGCCCGCGCGGTCGGCGCGGTGCGCGACGACACGCGCGTGGCGGTGATCCGCCGTCGGGGCGAGGTCCTGGGCTTCCTGCCGCATCACCGCCGTCCCGGTCATCTGGCCCGGCCGATCGGCTCGCCGTTGTCGGACTATCACGGTCTGGTCTCCAGGCCGGACGCCGACCTGAACGGGGCCGAGGTGCTGCGGGCGGCCAATCTGACCTCGTTCCGCTACACCGGCCTGATCGACCCCCATGGCGTGTTCGGCCAGGCCGAACTGAAGACGGCCCACGTCATCGGCCTGGCCAACACCGACGCCGAGACCTATCTGGAGGCCGTCCGGGCGGCCAGCCCCAAGAAGATCAAGAACTGGCGCCGGCTGGACAACAAGCTCGAGCGCGAGATGGGGACCATCGAACTGGTCGGCCCCGATCGCTCGCGCGAAGCGTTTGACCAGCTGATCACCTGGAAGCGTGAACAGCTGGAGCGCACCGGCGTCCACGATTTCCTGCGGCCTGACTGGACGCGCGACCTGCTGCTGGACCTGTTCCACAAGCAGGAAGGGCCATTCCAGGGCCTGATGATCACCCTCTATGCCGGCGGTCAGCTGGTCAGCGGCCACTTCGGCGTGCGGTTGAACGGCGTCTACCACCCGTGGATCGCCTCGACCAACCCGGCCTACGCCGATTGGTCGCCGGGGCAGATCTTCTTCATGCGGGCCATCGCCGCCATGCCGGGCTTGGGCCTGGAGCGCTACGATCTTGGCCCGGGTCACGACCACTACAAGGGCGCCTATGCGCTGAGCCAGATCCAGATTGGCGACGGCGTGGCGACGGCCTCGGGCATGGCCGGACGCGTCGCCAGCTCGCTGGACGGGGTCTGGACCCTGGCCGGCGGAAGCGGCGCGGGTCCGGTTGGAAAGCTGCGGCGGCGCATGGAAGCCATCGCCAGCGTCGAACTCACCATGGGCGGGCGCGTGCGGGGCCTGGTCCACGCCGTTGCTAACCAAGCGCAAAGACGAGCCGGGTAAGACTCCGAAAAAAGGATGGAGCTCGGATGCGCGTCACGGTCATGATTCCCACCCAGCGACGCCTCGACGGCCTGGCCGTCGCGGCCCGCTCGGTGTTCGCCCAGATCGGCGTCGATGTCGCCGAACTGGAGCTGGTGATCGTCGACAATGATCAGACGCCCTCGGCGCAGGCCACGGCCGCCGCCCTGGCCAGCGAGGCTCCGTTTGCCGTCCACTATGTCCACGAACCGCGCCCCGGCGTGGCCAACGCCCGCAACGCCGGCATGGCCAGGGCCGGCGGTGAACTGATCGCCTTCCTGGACGACGACGAGGAGGCTCCGGCCGGCTGGCTGGCGGCGCTGCTGGCCGCCCAGGTCCGCTACGACGCCGACGTGGTCTTCGGTCCGGTCCGCGCCCGGGCGCCGGCCGGCGTCGCCGCGCATCGCGATTACCTGGAGCGGTTCTTCTCGCGCGAGGGCCAAGCCGAGGCGGGTGTCATCGACCATTACTACGGCTGCGGCGACAGCCTGCTGCGCCGCGCCGCACTGCCCGACCCGGTCGCGCCCTTCGCGGTCGAGCGCAACCATATCGGCGGCGAGGACGACATGCTGTTCGGTCACATGCGGGCCGGCGGCGCGCGCTTCGCCTGGGAGCCCGCGGCCTGGGTCTGGGAAGACCCCGTGCCCGACCGCCTGACCCTGGACTACACGATCCGCCGCGCCTTCGCCTACGGCCAGGGCCCCTCGGCCCATTGCGCCGCCGCCAGCCCGCCCGACCGCCTGGGCGTCGCCCGCTGGATGGCGGTCGGCGTCGCGCAGGCCGCCGTGTTCGGCGTCGTGGCCGGCTTCAAGTGGCTGACCCGGGCCGGCGACCGGGCCGAGTGGCTGGACCGCGCCGCCCGCGGCCTGGGCAAGACCCTCTGGTGGGGTCCCTTCAAGATCCAGTTCTACGGGAGGACCGCGTGAGCATCATCAGCGATTGGACCGCCGACAAGGCCAAGGCCTTCGGCGCCGAGAACCTGACCTTCCAGCATGGCCTGCACGAGCGGCCGATGTTCGACGACGAGGGCCTGGCGCGGCTGCTCGACCAGTATCCGCGCGACCAGCTGGGCGTCTTCACCATGGGCGAGGACCCCAAGGCCTGGACCACCTGGCGCAAGGGCGCGGCGGGAAACCTTTCCGGCGACCAGCTCCTGGAGGCCGCCAAGGCCGGCCGCATCTGGCTGAACCTGCGCCGCACCAACGACTTCGTCCCGGAATACGCCGCCCTCTGCGACGAGATCTTCGCCGATAAGGAGGCCCACGTGCCCGGCCTGCGCACCTTCAAGCGCGACCTGGGCATGCTGATCAGCTCGGCCAACGCCCAGGTGTTCTACCATCTGGACGTGCCGCTGGTGTCGCTGTGGCAGGTGCGCGGCCGCAAGAAGGTCTGGGTCTATCCGGTCGCCGACCCCTATGTCGGCGAACTGGCGCTGGAGAAGATCGTGCTGCGCGAGACGGCCGAGCAGTTCGCCTTCGAGCCCGCCTGGGATGACGGCGCCCAGGCCTACGACCTGACGCCGGGGACCATGGTCACCTGGAAGCAGAACGCCCCGCACCGGATCGAGAACGGCCCGATGCTCAACGTCTCGATCTCGATCGAGTTCATGACCCCGCCGGCCCTGATGCGGGCCAACGTCATCTACGCCAACGGTGTACTGCGCCGGCGGCTGGGCGCGCGGCCCAAGGTCCAGAACGGTTTTGGCCCCACGGCCCTGGGCAAGCTGGCCGTGGCGCGCGGGGCCAAGGCGCTGAACCTGCAGACCCCGCACGTGCGTCACCTGCCGGTGACCTTCGGGCTGGACGCCAGCCGGCCCGGGGTGTTGGTCGAGCGGGTCTGAACCGCGCACGCTGGACGCACGCCGCCCGTCGTGATCCGCTCCGGTCGAACGGAGGGAAATCCATGCATAGGATCGCGCTGCTGGCCGTCCTGGCGACGGTCATTCCTGTCTTGGCCCACGCCCGGGACGACCCGACCGTGGTCGGGGCGGCCAAGCCATCGCCCTATGCCGGGGCCGCCGACCTGACCGGCCAGATGGCCAAGACGCGCAAGACCAAGACCCCGCCCAGCGACGCGATGCCGAAGGGGCCCAAGGCCTTCGTCGGGTCGTGGGTGGTCGGCAAGGACGGCGAGGGCGCATCGACCTGCACCGTGCGGTTCAACGCGGCGGGCGTGATCGGCGGCTACCAGCTGGTCGCGTCCAAGCGCTGCAAGGGCGCGGTCCCGCACTGGGACGACCTCTACGCCTGGCGGATCGGCCCCGGCGGCGAGATTGTGATGGCCGACGCCACCCGCCACGGCGTGTTGGTCTTCAAGAAGCTGAACGACCAGGTCTGGGCGACGGAGGGCGGCGACTGGGACCGCCTGTTGCTGCGGCGGGCGCGGGCGGTCGGGATCAGCCGCTAGTCCGTCCGGGGCCGGGATCGCCGCCGCGCCGGGGAGGGGAGCCGCCCTCGTGGCGCGCCGAGGCGCCGATCGGCGACGACACGGGCGCGGGCGGGTGTCCGCGACGCTCCCGCACCGCCTCCAGGGCGATCGACCAGCCGCTTCGAGGCAGTCTCATGCCGCTCGCCCCTTGGTCGCCAGCACGCCGCCCAGCCAGCACAGAGGCAGGCCGCTGACCGCCAGGGCGATCGGATACCAGTGCGGGCCGAGGTTCAGGTTCCAGCTGGCGATCACCCCGGCCGTGCCCGCGACCAGGCCCAGGACGCCCAGGATGAAGGCGTGGCGCCGCGGCGTGCTCGGCGCGAGCCGGGCGGTGACCCAGCCGCCCGCTACCGTGAAAACGCTGCGATAGGCCAGGGCCAGCAGGTTCAGCAGCGGATCGTGCAGGCCCTGCTCGGGCGGCGGATAGACCTTCAGCGCGTGCAGCACGGCGTCGGTGGCGATCGACAGCACGACGACCGTCGCGAAGCCGGCGACGACCGCGATGACGCCGCGGCCAAGACGGCGAGGGGGCTTCGTGCCCAAAGCCAGGTCACTCATCGGGTCTCTCCTTCACGGCGGTTGGACAAAGGACGTTCGGGGCGGTCCAAATCCGACAGGGTTCGCCAGATTTCCGTGTTTCAGCCCTTCGCGGCCTTGGTCAGGGCCCGCAGCGCGTCCTTGCCCACCCAGCGCGGCGCGGCGTCGGGCGAGGCGGCCAGGCGGCGGGCGGTTTCCAGGGCGGCGGCCTTGAGCGCCGGGCTCTTGCGACCGCCGATCGCCCGCAGCGCCCAGTTCACGCCCTTCTTGACGAAGTTGCGGTCGTCGCCGGCCGCGCCCTCGATCAGGATCAGGCCGTCGAGGAACGGCTGGTCGTCGCCGCCCTTTCGGTGTAGCGCCAGGCAGGCCAGCAGGGCGAAGGCCGCGCGCCGGCCGAACTCGTCGTTCAAAGCAGCCCACTCGGTCACCTTGGCGAAGGCGTGCGGTGACTGGTCGAACAGCTTGAAACAGACGGTGTCGACGATCGCCCAGTTGTCGAACCCGGCCCGCCACGCGTCCATCTGCCCGGGCGTCACCTGGGCCGGATCATCGACCAGGCTGGCCAGCATCCGGGCTTCGTACTGGCCGGTTTCCCAGAGCGCGGCGGCCAGGTCGTGATCGCGGCCCAGGCGCTTGGCGATCTTCTGCAGGTTGGCCATCGACACGCCCAAGGCGTTGGGCGCGTCGATGCCGAACCGCGCGAGATTGGCCAGGTCGTGGTCGGTGGCCGCCGCTCGCAAGGCGGCCATGGCGTCCGAGATCCGATGCATCGCCATCCCCCCGGCCTTTGGCCCCGGTGGCGACCAGCGTCGTGCGGCCACCGACGCCCGTCAAGCGCGGCCAGAACGTCGCAGCGACATCATGGTTAATGCGCCATTAGGAATCAGCCGCCATTGCTGGACCATCCCCTCGATGGGGCGGAGATTCGGGATGAACGGGTTCAATCGGCTGTCCTTGGGCTGGAAGCTGATCGTCGTGACGGGGTTGTTGGCGGGGCTGGGTCAGATCGGCTGGGCGCTCGCCGCGGGCGCCGGCCTGGCCTCGCCGTTCGTCGTGGCCGGACTGGCGACGCTGGTCGGGACCTTGGCCCTGCTGATCCTGGCCTGGAGCGCGGCGTCGCGGCGGGCCATGGCCGGCTTGACGCGATCGGTGGAAGGGCTGGGCGCCGGACGCTACGAGCAACCGGTCGGCGGGGCTGACGATCACGAGATCGGGGCGGTGGCCCGCGCCCTGGACGGTTTCCGCCACGACCTGGCCAGGAACGAGCGCCACCGCGCCGAGCGGGAGGCCGAACGCGCCGTCGCCGAGGCCGAGCGCCAGCGCCGGGCCGACGAGGTCGCGGCCTTCGCCCGAAGCCAGGCCGCCGCCGTGGCGACCCTCGGCGAGGGCATGGAGAAGCTGGCCGACGGCGACCTGATCTGGCGGATGCGCGAGGACGGCTTCGACGGCGAGGCCCGCAAGGCGCCGCGCGATTTCAACGCCGCCGTGGAAAGCCTGCAGCAGACCATGGCCGGCATCCTGGGCGCCGCCCGCAGCATCCGCGGCGGCTGCGGCGAAATCTCGACCGCCGCCGACGACCTGTCGCGGCGTACGGAACGCCAGGCCGCGGGCCTGGAGCAGACCGCCGCCGCCCTCGACCAGATCACCGCCACCGTTCGTCGCAGTTCCGACAGCGCCGAGAAGGCGCGCGGCGTCACCCAGAGCACCAAGGCCAACGCCGAGCGCAGCGGCAAGGTAGTGCGCGAGGCCGTCGAGGCCATGGGCGGCATCGAAAAGTCGTCGCAGTCGATCACCCAGATCATCGGGGTGATCGACGAGATCGCTTTCCAGACCAACCTGCTGGCGCTGAACGCCGGGGTGGAGGCCGCCCGGGCCGGCGACGCCGGTCGCGGCTTCGCGGTGGTGGCGCAGGAAGTGCGGGCCCTGGCCCAGCGCTCGGCCGAGGCGGCCAAGGAGATCAAGAGCCTGATCCGCGCCTCCAGCGAACAGGTCGGCAAGGGCGTCAAGCTGGTCGGCGAGACCGGCCAGACCCTCGACCAGATCCTGGCCCAGGTGGACGAGATCAACGACCTGGTCGGCGAGATCGCCGCCTCGTCCAAGGAGCAGGCCGTCGGCCTGGCCGAGGTCAATGTCGCGGTCAACCAGATGGACCAGGTCACCCAGCAGAATGCCGCCATGGTCGAGCAATCGACCGCCGCCAGCCACGCCCTGGCCTCGGAGGCCGCCGAGCTGGAGCGCCTGATCGGCCGCTTCCAGGTGGGCGCCGAGGTCCATGAATACCGCCCGCGCCAGGATCGCGAGCGTCGCGAGGCCCCCGCCGCGCCGCGCCGGGAAGCTTTTCGCGAACGCTATGTGCAGGGCGCCAACGCGCTTAAGATCGAGCCGCGTTCGCGACCCGGCGAGTGGCGGGAATTCTAGGCGTGGCGGAGCCAGGCCGCCCCGCCCGCAGCGTCCAGGCCAGGAGGCGATCGTGCCGGCCGCTCATCCGACGTTAAGGGCGTTCTGGTCTAGATTTGAGCACGGCGGTTTTCCGTCAGGACGACCATGAACGATCACGCCACGCCCTTCGACAGCCCCCAGCCCGAGCCGGTCGTCGCGCACCGCTCGCGCGCCGCCTTGCTCAAGCGGCTGGCCGACGTGCTGTGCCTGCCGGCCAGCCGCATCAACGCCTTCGAGCGCTCGGTGACCGCCGACCTGCTGGTCGAGATGCTGCGCGACGCCGTCGTGGGCGAACGCGAGAAGGTGGCCCGGCGCCTGGCCAACCTGACCGAGATGCCCGGCGTGCTGGTCCGCCTGCTGCTGCGCGACGAACTGCCGGTGGCCCGCGCCCTGCTCGAGAACTCGCCCAACCTCAGCGACGCCGACCTGATCAACTGCCTTTACAACGCCGGCCACGACCATCGCCGGCTGATCGCCCAGCGGCGCGGGGTCAGCGAGGTGGTGGCCGATGCCCTGGTCGACATGGACGAAACGGCCGTCACCGAGATCCTGCTGAAGAACGAGCTGGTGCGCTTCAGTCACCAGGGGCTGGAGAACATCGTCGCGGCGACCCGCGACAACCCGAACCTGATCGCCCTGCTGCTCAAGCGTCCGGAACTGCGGCCCAGCCACGCCTACGTGATGTTCTGGTGGTCGGACGCCGACGCGCGCCGGACGATTTTGCAACGCTTCGCCGTGTCGCGCGAAATCCTGCAGGATGCGGTCGGCGACGTCTTCCCGCTGGCGTCGGCGGAAGGCTGGCAGGACCCGTTGTCGCGCAAGGCCTTGCAATTCATTGAACGGCGTCAGCGAAATCGCGCGGCGATCGCCAAGAGCCCCTACGACAGCCTGGAGGCCGCCGTCTCCGCCGCCCAGAACGGCATGACCCGCGAGATCGCCGAGGAGATCTCCTACCTGTCGGGCCTCAAGCCAATGACCGGCGCCAAGATCTTCACCGACCCCGGCGGCGAGCCGCTGGCCATCCTGTGCAAGGCCACCGGCCTGCCGCGCGGCGCCGTACGGGCCTTGTGGCGCGGGTTGCGGCGGCCGGAGACCGACTCGGCCGGCGCGCCGGCGCCGGGCCTCGAACGCGTGCTGGCGGCGTTCGACACGGTGGCCGTGGACCGCGCCCAGACCGTGCTGCGCTATTGGAACTGGTCGCTGTCGTCGGCCATGACCCCGGCCCTGCTTAAGGCCATCCGCGAGGGCGACGAAGGCGCCGTCGACGAGTATTCGGTGCCGCAGCGCGCGGCCATGCTGGCGCTCTCGCGAGATTTCGGGCGCTAGTTCGCCACGACCGTCGAACGCATTCGACGAATACTGTCGTCCAGAAACCAAGAGTTTAGTTCAACTGAAGGATGTACAGGTGGCGATCAAGGTCTGTCGACCTGCCGACATCTACCCAGGATGACCTCGCGTCTATGTTGCCGGAAGGTCATAATCTGCTATCCAAAACTCAATTGGATCCATCAGGACCAAGGGAGTCGGGGGAGCACGGATACACATGGACGAACAGTCCGAACTCATCGAGATCACGGCCAGCCTGGTCGCCGCCTATGTCGGGGGCAACCACATCGCCGCATCGGACGTGCCGGGGCTGATCCGCTGCGTGCACGGGGCGCTGGCCAGCGTCGGGGGCGAGGCCGAGGCGTCGGCGGTCAGCAAGGAGCCGGCGGTGTCGGTCCGGCGTTCGATCACGCCGGACTATCTGGTCTGTCTCGAGGACGGCCGGAAGTTCAAGTCGCTGAAGCGGCACCTGCGGACCCAGTACGATTTGAGCCCCGAACAGTATCGGGCCAAGTGGGACCTTTCGAAGGACTATCCCATGGTGGCGCCCAATTACGCCAAGGCGCGGTCGGATCTGGCCAAGCAGATGGGCCTGGGGCAGGGCGGCCGCAAACCGGTCCGCAAAGGGCGCTAGGATACGCTCAAGCTGAGTCTGAGCGTTCATTAACGTTAATTCAAACAAGCGCTTGCGCCGTTTCCGCGCAAATTCCAGCCACGCCCGGCATCCCTCGCGGGAGCCGGGCGTTTCGCTTGCGGATTGACTCTTCGAGGGAATCTTTGCTGTAGGCCGCGATTTTCGCTGGCGGCGATTCGGTCCTTAAGACATAGTGAATCGTCGTGATTCCAACGGCTTGTTAAGGAATCTGAAGATGAACGCGCAGCTGAGCGCATCCGCTACGGCGGCCCGTGCTCACCAGGAGATGTTCGCCTACTGGGCGTCCCTCCGTCGGGGGGCTAGCCTCCCCGCGCGCGTTGACCTGCATCCCACCAGCATCAAGCGCATGCTGCCCACCGTCAGCCTGATCGACGTCAAGCGTGACCTCGACGGGGCTGTGGACTACCGCCTGCGGTTGGCCGGCACCGGTCTCTACTCGGTCTATGGCCGGGAGATCACCGGCAAGGCCCTGAACGACGTCTACAACAGCGCCGCCGTCGAATACTGGCGCGAGCAACTGGACAAGGTCGTCAACGAGCGCCGTCCCGGCGTCGGCGTGCACAGCCTGGCCTGGAAGGGCTCGCCGCACATGTCGATCCTGTGGCTGCGCCTGCCGCTGGCCAGCAACGGCCGCGACGTCGACATGATCCTCGGCTACGACGCGGTGGTCGGCTCGCAGGACGCCGGCCAGCATAGCGGCATCCGCGCGGCTTGAGCCATCAGGCCGGCGTTTCCAGCGCCTTGAGGCGACCCGCCGCGTTGGTGTTCTTCGGGTCTAGTTCCAGCGAGCGCCGGTAGTTGCGGATCGCCTCGGCGCGGTCGCCATTCACTTGATAGGCCTCGGCCAGGCTGTCGAAGGCGTTACCGCTGTCGGGGTAGAGCTCGGCGCCGATCTTCAGCACCGCCAGCCCTTCCTTGGACTTGCCGGTGGTGAGCAGGCGATAGCCCCAGTCGTTCAGTTCCAGTTCGGCGGGCTTGAAGCCCGGATCCTGGCGGCGAAGCTCGGCCAGGACGGCCGGCGCGTTCTCGAAGCCCCGGGCCCGCAGCGCGGCCCGCAGGCCGGAGACGCCGGTCAGTTTCATGCTGGGAATGTAGAGGGCGGCGATCTCGTCGATCAGGTCTTCGGGCGTCGCGCCCGAGAGGTTGGTCAGAATGACCACGCCGACGCCATCCTGGGGATAGAGCCGCATGGCGGCGCGACTGCCGCCCGTCATGCCGACCGCTGGGTGGTCGGGGCGCGGCATGACCACCCAGCCCATGCCCCACTGGCCGGCCTGGCCGTTGTTGAAAGCGACGGGCGTCCACATCGTCTGACGCGCCGCGGGCTTGAGCAGGCGGCCGTCCATGATGGCGATCATCCAGCGCGCCATGTCGTCGGCGGTGCTGTTGAGGCCCGAGGCCGCGCGGTGCAGCGGCTCGAACTCTTCCTGGACCGGCTTGAGAACCCCCGGGGCGGCGGGGTCCGGATAGCGATAGGCGTAGCCGGCGGCCTTGCCAGGAATGACGTCGCGGCTGTCGCCAAACACCGTGCGGGTCATGCCGACCAATTGAAACTGCGGATCGGCCACGGTGGCGTCCCGCGGTCGGCCTTCCAGTTTGTTGATCACCTGTTGGATCAGGCCGTAGTTGGTCTGGTTGTAACTGAACCGTTCGCCAGGCTCGAAGGCCATCGGCTGGGCGGCGGCCCAGGCCCACGCCTCGGCTTCGGTCGCGCCCTTCATCTTGCCCGTCGCGTTGTTGATGATGTTGGGCAGGCCCGAGGTGTGGCTGAGAAGCTGGCGGATCGTGACCTCGCGCCAGGCTTGCGGCAGGTCGTCGAGATAGGCCGAGACCGGCTTGGACAGGTCCAGGCGGCCGGCCTCGACCTCCCGCATCGCCGCCACGCCGGTGAAGGCCTTGGTGATCGAATTGATCGAGAAGATGGTCTGGTCCGTCACGGGAGCGGGCGTCTGCAGGTTGGCGACGCCGTAGGCGCGTTCCAGCACCACCTTGCCGTCCTTGACCACCGCGATCTGCAGGCCGGGAATGCGGCTATCGGCGATGGCCCGGCGGACGATGGCGTCGGTCCGTTGGGCGCGAGCGTCCGGAGCGGCCTGGACGGTGAGCGGCGCGGCGACGGCGAAGGCCGCGGTGAGGACGGCGACGCCCGCGGCGAAGATTCTGCCGACCATGTGTTCCAAGCTCCCGCGATGTTGGCGAGAGAGGGCAGGCTAAAGCGCCGCCGTGCAAATGAACCTTACTTCATGATCGTGCGCGGCGAGGCCTCACCCCTTCAGGAACGCCTCCACCTCGCGACGGCTGGGCATCGACGGGGCGGCGCCGGCCTTCTGCACCGACAGGGCGGCGGCGGCGTTGGCCTGCTCGACGGCCTCGCGCAGGTCCATGTTGCCCGCCAGGCAGGCGGCCAGGGCTCCGCAGAAGCAGTCGCCGGCCCCGGTGGTGTCGACGGCCTTGACCTTGCGGCCCTCGACCAGGAAGGCCTCGTCGCGGCGCACGGTGGCCACGCCGGCCGAACCGAGGGTGACGATCACCGTCTGGTCGGGGCGGCTCATCAGCTTGCGGGCGACCCGCGAGACCTCTTCCAGGCGCGACGGCTCGTGGCCCAGCCGGGCGTAGGTGGCCAGTTCGGTCTGGTTGAGGATCAGGATGTCGGTCAGCGGGAACAGCGCCGCGCCCTGGGGCAGGGCGGGGGCCGCGTTGAGGATGCGCAGGGCGCCCTTGGCCACGCCGGCCCGGAACAGGGCCTCGATGGCGGGGGCCGGGGTTTCCAGCTGGCACAGCAGCACGCGCTGGCCCTCCAGCGCCGTGGCGGCCACATGCGAGGGGGTGAGCGTGGCGTTGGCGCCGCCGGTGACGACGATCATGTTCTCGCCGCTGTTGGACACCCAGACGTGGGCCTGGCCGGTGGGGATCGACGGCAGCTCCATGACGTCGGAGACCTGCACGCCGTAGCCGGCCAGCTTGGCCTTCAGGCTGGGGCCGCTGTCTTCCTTGCCGACCGCGCCCATCAGCCGGGTCGCCACGCCCATCCGGGCGGCGGCCACCGCCTGGTTGGCGCCCTTGCCGCCCGGGAACAGCTCCAGCGAAATGCCGGCCACCGTCTCGCCCGGCCGCGGCAGGTCGTCGACCCGCGCCACGGCGTCCAGATTGATCGACCCCAGTACGAAAACGCCCATCGTTGTTCTTCTGCTTCTTCTTGTTTTCTAGCCGCCGGCGCCGCGCTGGAAGCTCTCGACCAGGCTGCCGGCGACGAGTCGCCAGCCGTCCACTAGCACGAAGAAGATCAGCTTGAACGGCAGGCTGACGCTGGCGGGCGGCAGCATCATCATGCCCATGCTCATCAGCACGCTGGCGACCACCAGGTCGATGACCAGGAACGGGATGAACAGCAGGAAGCCGATCTCGAAGGCGCGCTTCAGTTCCGAGATCATGAAGGCCGGGGTGACCACCTTGAGTGGCGTGTCGGCGGCGGTCTTGGGCTTCTCGATCTTCGACAGGCGGATGAACAGCGCCAGGTCGTCCTGGTCCACCTGCCGCAGCATGAAGACCTTCACAGGCTGGGCGGCGGCGTCGAACGCCTCGGGCATCTCCATCTGCTTGTCGAGCAGCGGCTTGACGCCCTCGTCGTAGGACTTCTCGAAGGTCGGACCCATGACGATGGCGGTCAGGAACAGGGCCAGGCTGATGATCACCGGGTTGGGCGGGCTCTGCTGCACGCCGATGGCGGTGCGCAGCAGGCCCAGCACCACGACGATCCGCACGAACGAGGTGGTCATGATGACGATCGACGGCGCCAGGCTCAGCACGGTCAGCAGGCCGACCATCTGCACCACGCGCTCGGACAGGCCCGCGCCGGTGCCCAGGTCGACATTGATCGCCGATTGGGCGACGGCGGCCGCCGGGCCCAGCACCGTGACCAGGCCGGCCAGCACCGCGATGATCGCCGCCTGGCGCAGGTCCTTGGGGTCGGCGCCGGTGATCAGCTTGAGGAAACCGCGCATCAGACCACGGGCCCCGTCGAGGAAGAGATCTTGGCGATCGAGACCGGCGCCGTCGCCACCGGCTTGGGGCCCCATTCCAGCAGCTTGCCGTCGCCCAGCACCAGCAGGCGCTCCTCGCCGTCGAGGGTGAACAGCACCAGGCGCCGCGTGGGGTCCAGGGCCAGGGTCTCGACCACCTGCATCCGCCGTTCCTTGCGCAGGATCGACAGGCGCGACATGGCGTCGGGGCCGAACTTGCGCAGGGCCACGCCGGCCAGCCCGACCAGCCCCAGGGTGATGGCCAGGGCGGCGACGGCGCGGATCAGTTCAACGAAGTCGAAGTTCATGTCGCCTGACGGTGCAAAAGGGCGCGACGCGGAGCCGCACCCCTGGTGTGCCCCAAGGTTCTTAAGGCTGGATTAACCCTGTTTCTTCACCATGACGGCATGGGTCCCGATGACATTCCTCTCTTCGCGATGCTCAAGAGCCGCATGGGCTATCTGTCCGAACGGCAGAAGGTCATCGCGCAGAACGTCGCCAACGGCGATACGCCGGATTACCGGCCGCGCGACCTGAAGGCCTACACCTTCCAGGCGTCGCTGGCGTCGCAGACCACGGGCCAGCCCTATCGCGGCGGACCGGTGGGAACGGCGACCTCGGGCGTCCAGATGATCGCCACCAGCGCCGCCCACATGGCGCCGTCCAGGCCGGCCAGCGTCTGGCGCTCGCCGGAGGGCGCCGACACCGAGACCACCCTCGACGGCAATTCGGTGACGCTCGAGGACCAGATGCTGAAGATGACCGACGCGCGGATGAACTACGACGCGGCGGTCGGCTTCTACCAGAAATCGATGCAGATGCTGAAGACGGCCACGCGCCGTCCGGGCGGCTAAGGAGACTTAAGATGCCTGAGATCCGCTCCCAGTCGATGGCGACCATGCAAGTCGCCGCCAGCGCCCTGAAGGCCCAGCAGGGCCGGATGCGGGTGATCGCCGAGAACATCGCCAACGCCAATTCCACGGCCCGCACGCCGGGCGGCGACCCCTATCGCCGCCAGGTGCCGGTGTTCCGCCCGATGACGGTGGCCGGCGCCGAGGGCGTGTCGATGGCTCGCGTCGATCCCGACCGCAAGGACTTCCGCACCGTCTACGAGCCCGGCAATCCGGCGGCCGACGCCCAGGGCTACATGAAGCTGCCCAACGTCGACACCCTGGTCGAGGCGCTGGACATGAAGGAGGCGCAACGCGCCTACGAAGCCAATCTCAATGTCATCGAGACGTCGCGCGCCATGGAATCGCGCACCCTCGACATCCTGCGCAAGTAAGGGCTAGCCGATGATCACCGCGCTCGCGGCCGCCAAGGCCTACGCCGCCCAGGGTTCGATGGCCACGCCGTCGCTGGGCGGGGTCGGCGAGGTCAAGAAGGGCATGGATTTCGGCGAGATGCTGAAGTCGGCCATGACCGACACCCTGCACCAGACCAAGGCGGCCGAAATGAAGATCGGCCAGCAGGCGGCCGGCAAGGCCGAACTGATCGACGTCGTCACCGCCATCTCGTCGGCCGAGGCCAGCCTCGACACGGTGATGGCCGTCCGCGACCAGGTGATCTCGGCCTATCAGGAAATCATGCGGATGCCGATCTAGGGGGTGGGCGAAGGGGCTCAAGCAGTGGGAAAAGAGCGCGTGTCCCTCTTTCCAATCCGCCCTGCTAGGTGTCGCCAATCTCCGCGCTGCGTTCGAACTCATTGGTCTTCATCAAGCGGCGCTGTTCATACGCCTCAGCGAGAAGATCGCGGCGGGCCTGCTCCACCTCTTCGAGCGAACGGGCATTGGATAGTCGGTCCAAGACGGCGAGTGCGTCAGATATGGTTCATATCTCCATCAAAATATGGAGCAGATTGTAGAACTCGCTATCGGCAAAATCTCAGGGATACACGGGAGGTCGCGGGACCTGGGAGCCGGCCCTGGGAAGAGGGACACGGGAAGAGCGGATCGTTGCTTTCGGTTTCTTCGGCCCGTCAGGGAAACAGGCGCAAACCGGGCTGACCGCCCAAGGCGATCAGGCCGCGCGTCAGGGCGATCATGCCGCCCCACACCAGAACGTTCAGCAACACCATCACGACCACGGCCCAGCGCAGGCTGCTGCGCTTGGCGCGACCGCGCTTGCGCGGCTTCGCGGCGGGTGAAGCGGTGCTCGGGGCGTCCAAGCTGGCGGCCATGGCTATCTCCACGTAGCCTTTAGTTTCCCCCGATACGGTCATTTCGCGCTCAGGACGCGCGGTTGGCAAGGCTCTTCCGCCGCGCCGCCAGCAACACGCCTCGTCCCTCCCCCTTGCGGGGAGGATGGCCCCGAAGGGGTCGGGTGGGGGAGCCGCCGCATTGAGCGCGGGGAATAGGCGCCCTGCACCGGCCCCCACCCGTCGGCTTCGCCGCCACCCTCCCCACAAGGGGGAGGGACAGGACGCTGAGGCAAGGCCCGGGATGACGCTAGAAAGGTGAGCGGAGAAAGTTGTCCCCACCGCAACCGCCGTCATTCCCCAACGAATTCAACGCCGAAAACCCGTCTGTCCTCCCCTCCAGAAGCCGCCGCATAGTCAACCCACCTCAAGGCATGGGGAGGGCGCGTGGCCAGCGACCTTCGTGGCCTTGGGGGGCGGTCGAGCGGGTAGCGCTCGTCGGTGGCGGTGTCGTCCTCGGACGGAACCGCGACCTGTATCCCTCTGGTGCCGGCCGGGCATGGAACACAGATACGGCGTGGGATGCATGGGCCGACGAGGGCGGCAGGCGTGCGGTGACGCACGCGGACCGGACGGGGCTTCGTTGGCTCCGTTCTCCCGCCGGGGGCTTCAATCGGCGAGGCGCCAACAACGCCGACCGTCGAGCGCTCCTGGAAAACGCACCGCGCGGAGCGTCGGTCTGTGTCGAAACGGTATTTCCAAATCAAACTCCGGGCCCAGCCCGGCGCTCCGCGTCCCTCCCCGAACCTCAGCGGCGCGCCGCGTGAGGCGGCGAAGCCTTGCCGCGAGGAAAGGCGGCTCAGTGCGAAATCGTGATGCTCACGTGGGGCAGCGCCGCCAGCCAGGCCGCGCCCCAAGCCCAGGCCTGGTCCACCAGCTCGTGCAGGTCGACCACGCCGCGCAGGGCCGCGATCATGCCGCCCCAGACCACGGCGTTCAGCAGCGCCATCGCGAAGACGGCCCAGCGCAGGCGGCTGATCAAGGCGCGGGCGCGCTTGTCGGCGGGGGTGACGCGGGCTTCGAACGGGCGGGCGGCGAGGGTGGCGGTCATGATCGGTCTCCGGGAGCCGGCCTCGTCGCGGCGAACCGCGCGCGGGGAATCAGCTGTCGCAATAGGCTTCCCACGCCGCGCGTTCTGGCTGACTGTGACAGGACGCCCCTGCGACAGCACGTCCCTGGGACGCCGCTTGTCTCGCCCACGCCGATCTGGAGCCGCATGACCGACGCCATCGTCCTGGACCAGGTCAGCAAGGCCTATGACGGTGTGGCCGTCCTCCAGCCCACCGATCTTGTGATCCCGCGCGGCCAGTTCGTCGCCCTGGTCGGCGGCTCGGGGGCCGGCAAGACCACCCTGCTCAAGACCCTCAACGGCCTGGTCACGCCCACCGGCGGCCAGGTGCGGATCGACGGCGCGCCGACCGCCGACCTGGACGGCCCGACCCTGCGCCGCCGCATCGGCTACGTGTTCCAGGAGGTCGGCCTGTTTCCGCACCTGACGGTGGGCGAGAACATCGGCGTGGTCCCGACCCTGCTGGGCTGGGACGCGGCCAAGATCACGGCGCGCACCGCGGAACTGCTCGACCTGGTGGCCCTGCCCCGCGAATTGGCGACGCGGCGTCCCGCCAACCTGTCCGGCGGCCAGCGCCAGCGGGTGGGCGTGGCCCGGGCCCTGGCGGCGCGGCCGTCGATCCTGCTGATGGACGAGCCGTTCGGGGCGCTGGACTCGGTGACCCGCGTCGCCCTGGCCGACGACGTCCGCCGCCTGCACGACCAGCTGTCCCTGACCACGGTGATGGTCACCCACGACATCGCCGAGGCCGTGCTGCTGGCCGACCGCATCGTGGTGATGGCCGGGGGCAGGGTGATCGCCGACAACACCCCGCGCGCCCTGCTGGCCGGCCATGCCGACCCGGCGGTCGAGGCCCTGATGCAGGCCCCGCGCCGCCAGGCCGCCCGGATGCGGGAGATCGCCGGTGAATAGCGGCCTGTTGTCCCTGCTGCCTGAACGCCTGGCCTGGCACGTGGTGCTGTCGGCCTCGGCCCTGGTCCTGGGCTTGGCTGTAGCCCTGCCGCTGGGCGTGCTGGCCGCCCGCAGCCCGCGCCTGCGCTGGCCGGCCCTGGCCCTGGCCGGGCTGGTGCAGACCATCCCCAGCCTGGCCCTGCTGGCCCTGTTCTATCCGTTGCTGCTGCTGCTCTCGAACCTGGCCAAGGCCGCGTTCGGCCACGGCTTCTCGGCCCTGGGCTTCCTGCCGTCGCTGCTGGCCCTGACGCTGTATTCGATGCTGCCGATCCTGCGCAACACCGTGGCCGGCCTGACCGGCGTCGAGCCGGCGGTGGTCGAGGCGGCGCGCGGCGTCGGCATGACCGATCGCCAGCGGCTGTGGCGGGTGGAGCTGCCCCTGGCCCTGCCGGTGATCATGGCCGGCGTGCGCACGGCGGCGGTTTGGACCATCGGAGCGGCCACGCTCTCCACGCCCGTCGGCCAGACCTCGCTGGGCGACTACATCTTCTCCGGCCTGCAGACCGAGAACTGGGCGATGGTATTGACCGGCTGCGTCGCCTCGGCGGGCCTGGCCCTGGTGGTCGACCAGCTTCTGGGCCTGGTCGAGCGCGGGGCCGAGCGACGCGACCGCCGGGTCTGGGGCGCGGGCCTGGCCGGCCTGGCGATCGGCTTGGCCGTCGCCGTCGCGCCCCTGGCGGCTGATCTGGCGCCGCGCCCGTCTTCCTACGTGATCGGAGCCAAGAACTTCTCCGAGCAGTACATCCTGGCCGAGCTGATGGCCGACCGGCTGGAGGGGCAGGGCGCGCGGGTCACGCGCAAGATCAACCTCGGCTCGGCCGTCGCCTACCGCGCCCTGGCCGCCGGCGAAATCGACGCCTATGTCGACTATTCCGGCACCCTGTGGGCCAACGTCCTGGGGCGGACCGACAATCCCGGCAGGGCGGCGGTGCTGGACGGGCTGCGGACCGAGCTGAAACGCCGCGACGGCGTCGTGCTGCTGGCGCCGCTGGGCTTCGAGAACGCCTACGCCCTGGCCATGCGCCGCGACCGCGCCCAGGCGCTGGGGATCATGACCCTGGCCGACCTGGCCGCCAAGGCGCCGGACCTGACCATGGGCGGCGACCTGGAGTTCTTCTCGCGCCCCGAATGGGCCAGCGTCGAGCGCACCTACGGCCTGCGCTTCAAGGCCCGCCGCCAGTTCCAGCCGACCTTCATGTACCGCGCCCTCGGTTCGGGCGAGGCCGACGTGATCTCGGCCTTTTCCAGCGACGGCCGCATCGCCGCCGACGGCCTGGTGGTGCTGGGCGACCCGAAGGGGGCGCTGCCGCCCTACGACGCCGTGCTGCTGATCGCCCCGGGCCGGGCCGGCGACGCACGGTTGCGCAAGGCGCTGGCGGGGCTGGACGGCGCGATCACGGTCGAAGCGATGAGGGCGGCCAACTTCTCGGTCGATCGCGACGACGGCAAGGTCTCGCCGGCCCAGGCGGCCAAGGCGCTGGCGGCGGGGTTGAAGCGCTGACGTGCGGTCCAAGATCGGCTTTCGACCCCTCGGCGGACATCGCGACGCGCGAAGTGCGCGCTCAGCGGCGGGTGTCGACGGCGATCCAATTCACTTCCCAGTTGATCCCGCCGTCATCGGAAAACGCTTGCTCGAAGCGAGCGGAGTTGGCGGTCACGTCGGAGATGATGAAGCGCACCAGGATGGCCCGGGCGCCCAGCGTGTCCTGTCCGTAGAATACGCCGCGACCGTCCCTGAACTTGCCATACACCGGCCGGGTCAGCACCCCGCCGCCGGCGAAGTTGAGGCTCCACTGCCGGGCGTCCGGGTCGTACAGGCGCAAGGACAGGCCCTCGATCCGTCCAGCCGGTCCTTCGACCTTCAGTTCGACCAGATTGGCGCTGCCGCCCAGCACAGGGCGCACGACAGTCACGCCCTCGTACTTGACCCAGGTGCTCGAACCGCTCAGAGGGCGCTGGAGGCGAGACAGGCGTGTCGTCCATTCACCGACCTCCCAGTCAAAGTCCCGCTGACCGTCCCGATTCTCGGCCGCGACGGCGGGGGATTGCTGCGCGGCGGCGGCCAGTGGCGGGCCGCCGAGCAAAAGCGCCACCGCTGCGATGGTCGCCCTCAAGCCGTGGATCATGCCGCTCTCCAAACGCTCCGCTTTGAACAGCAATAGAGCGCATGTGGCCGGCGGAGTCTCGACACTGGTGCAAAGGACTGCTTTCCACCCATGGTCGACCTCCTCAGGCTCCGCCCTCCCGTGACTCTAGTCCGCCTCGTCCAGCGGCACCGGGATCGTCAGGCCGCGCTTGACCACGCCCAGGGCGACATTGGTGGTGAACTTGCGAACGTTGGGGTTCTCCACCGCCAGGCGGGCCATCAGGGCGTCGTAGGTCTCGGTGTCGGGCGCGGTGACCACCAGGATGAAGTCGGCTTCGCCGGTGACGTAGAAGGCCTGCTGCACATGCTCCTGCGCCGCCAGCCAGGCCCGAAGTTGGGCCAGCAGTTCGGGGCGGTCGCGCTCGACCTCCAGCGAGACGATGAAGAAGGTCGGCCGTCCCACCTTGCGCGGTTCGAGGATGGCGGTGTGGCGGACGATGACCCCGGCGTCCTTCAGCTTGCGCAGGCGGCGCTGCACGGCCGAGGGGGACAGGGCGACCTGCTGGGCCAACTGCTCGGAAGTCTGCCCCGCGTCGTCCTGGACGAGGTTGAGGAGTTGGCGGTCGAAACGATCAAGCTTCATGCCGTGACGCTAGCACTCCGGATGCCGCGCCAGAACGCGGAATTTCCGCGTTCAAAGGTCGTTCTTCGCGGTCAGAAGGCAGGCTGGCGCGGCTAAACCTCACGGCGTCGCTGACGTGTTCTCCGTTGAAAGGTTCCAATCCCTTGCTTGATCATCTGGAAATCCGCACCCGTCGCCTGGCCGATTGCGTCGGCTTCTACCGGCAGGTCCTGGAGCCCGCCGGCTACAGCCTGGTGGTCGACGGGCCGAAGAAGGGCTTCGGCTCGGGAGGTCGTCTCGACTTCTGGATCGTCGAGGGCGATCCCTCGGCCGACGTGCACTACGCCTTCGTGACCGACGACCGGGCCGCGGTCGATCGGGCCTACGCCATGGCCGGCGACCACGGCGGCGTACAGGAGCGCGCGCCCGCCGTCCTGCCGCAGATCCATCCCTACTACTATGCCGGCTTCGCCCACGATCCCGACGGTCGGCTGGTGGAGTTCGTCAGCCACACCGAGGCCTGAGCGCCATCAGGACATCCGGTCGGAAACATCGGCGCTCGGCCAATTCCGACTTGCGACGGTTTTGTGACAATGCATGGTGCGCGCCATGTCCAGCTTCACCAAAACCGTCGCCGGCTCGGCCCTGGCCGCCGCCCTGTTCGCCCTCGCCGGTCCCGCCCAAGCCGCGACCATCGCCAAGCCCCAACCCAAGCTGGTGGTCGTGATCTCGATCGACCAATTCAGCGCCAGCCTGTTCGAACAGTATCGGGGCAACTTCAAGGGCGGGCTCGGGCGAATGGCGCGCGAGGGCGTGGTCTATCCCAGCGGCTACCAGTCGCACGGCATGACCGAGACCTGCCCGGGCCACTCCACCCTGCTGACCGGCAAGTATCCCAACAAGACCGGCATCGTCGCCAACGACTTCTACGACCTGGCGACAGGCCAGAAGACCTATTGCCTGGACGATCCGTCGGTGACCCTGGCCCACGACCCCGCCGCCAAGGGGGTGAGCCCCAAGCTGCTGCTGGCCACCACCTATGGCGACTGGCTGAAGGCCGCCTCTCCGAAGAGCAAGGTCTACGCGGTGTCGGGCAAGGACCGCGGGGCGATCGCCATGGCCGGCCACCGCGGCGACGGCGTGTTCTGGCTGCAGCAGGGCTTTGGTTTCACCACCTGGGTCGAGCCGGGGCAGGACGCCAAGGCGCGGCTGGCGCCGGTGGCGGCGCTGAACCTCAAGCTGGCGGCGGACCTCAAGAAAGCGCCGACCGCCTGGACCTACGCCGACAAGGGCTGTGCGGCCAAGGAGGCCGATTATGTCACCGGCGACCGCCAGTGGCGCGCGGCCCTGCCGCTGCCCAAGGCGACCGATGCGGCCGGCGCGGCCCGGAACCTGGCGACCAGCCCCTATACCGACCGCGTGACCCTGGAAGCCGCCCAGGCGCTGCGCGAGACATTCCATCTGGGCGACGGCGACGCGGTCGACGTGTTGACGGTCAGCCTGTCGGGCACCGACTTCGTCGGCCACCGGTTCGGCACGCGCGGGCCGGAGATGTGCGACCAGCTAGGCCAGCTCGACGCCCGGCTGGGAAGCTTCCTCGACGGCCTGTCCAAGGTGAAGGGCCAGGTCCTGGTGGTGCTGGCCGCCGACCATGGCGGCTCGGACTTTCCCGAGCGCCTGCGCGAACAGGGCTACGACGCCGGCCGCGTGTCGCCGATCGTCTGGCTGAAGGACCTCAACGCCGCCGTCCGCGAGCAATTGGGCCTGGGTTACGATCCTCTGGTCCAGGCGGGCGGCATCGAGTCGCTTTATGTGGTCGGTTCGGACGACAAGGCGCCGTCGGCCGTCGACCATGCGCGGATCACCGCCGTGACCCTGGCGATCCTGGCCAAGCGGTCGGAGGTGTTCGAGGCCTATGACGCGGGCGCCCTGGCCACCGCCGCGCCGCCGCCCAAGGGCACGCCGCCGGACGAGATCAGCGTCGCGGAACGCATGCGCCGCAGCGCCTATCCCGGGCGGGTCGGCGACATCCTGGTGGCCTTCCAGCCCTACCTGACCCCGGCCAACGCCAACGCCAACTACGTGGCCAGCCATGGCAGCCCGTGGAACTACGACCGGCGGGTGCCGATCCTGTTCTGGTGGAAGGGCGCGGGCGCGCGCGAGCGGGTGCTGCCGATCGAGACCGTGGACATCGCCCCGACGATCGCCGCGGTGACAGGCGTGACCGTGCCGGCGGACGTCGATGGGCGGTGTCTGCCACTGGGGGGCGGGCCGGGGTGCTGAGGGCGTAGAACCCTCTCCCGCTGGGAGAGGGTTTCTAAAACTAAACCGCCGCCTTCTTCCGCCAGGCGATCGTCTCGTTGCGCACCAGCGGCCGGGCCCAGAACCCGATGCTCATCAGGAAGCCCAGCGTCACGAGCACCGCCAGCATCGCCGCGCGCAGGCCGATGTGCTCGCCCAACGCCCCGACGATCAGCGGCACGACGGCCCCTCCCAGGATGCCCGAGCACAGGATGCCCGACAGCGCCCCGTGGTTCTTCGGCACGGAGTTGAGCGCCAGCGAGAAGACGATCGAGAACATCGCCGACAGGAAGAAGCCGCAGGTCGGAAAAGCGATCAGCGACAGCTGACGATCGCCGAACAGCGCCGCGCCGACGCAGATCATGGCCAGGGCGCAGATCGCCACCAGCACCGCCTTGGCGTCCAACAGCTTCAGCGCGCCCAGGCCGACCAGACAGCCCACCGACATCAGGCCCCAGAAATTGCCGACGCTGTGGGCGCCCTCGGCGGTTGGCGAAACGCCGTGATAGGTCGACAGGAACTGGCTCATCCAGTTGGCCAGGCTCTGTTCCGTGCCGACATAGGCGGCGATGCCCAGGAAGAACAGGATCACGTGCGGGGTCTTGAGCAGGGTGACATAGGCGTCGAAAGCCCCGGCCTTCTCGTCGTCCTTCAGCTCGATCACGGGGATCTTCATGCAAAGGGTGACCAGGATCACCGCCCCGAAGATCGCAGCGAACAGCCAGTAGAGCGCGATCCACTGGGGCCGGGCGGCGAAGGGCAGGGCGGCCAGCAGGTCCCTGGCGTCCTGGCCGGTCATCAGGCCGGCGAACACCAGCGGGCTGACGAACGAAGCCAGGCCGAACACCAACTGGCCCATCACCGAATAGAAGGCGAAGTGCTGCTCGCCGCCGGCCACGCGCATCAGCGGATTGATCACCACCTGCAGCATCGCCATGCCCAGGCCGATCACGAACAGCGCCCCGACCGCCACGCCGTAGGTCGGGAAGCGTGAGAAGGCCAGCGCCCCGGCCAGGTTCAGCAGGAAGGCCGCCAGCAGCACGGGCTTGGGCCCGAAGGTCTCGATCATCATCCCGGCCGGGATCGACACCACGCCATAGGCCAGGAAGAACGAGAACGGCAGGAAGCCGGCCAGGGTCAGGCTGAGGTGGAAGTCGGAGATGATCAGCGGCATCAGCGGGCCGATGATGTTGGTCACGAACGAGATCACGAACCAGACGACCAGAATGTAGCCGACCACCAGAGCCCGGTTTTTCATCGTCGTTTCCCCGTCCGTCTTCCAAGGCATTTTCGAGCGAAGTGGATGCCGGTTCGCGTGAAGAAAATGCGTTAAAACAAAACTCTAGTTCCGCCCGGCGTGGGCTGGCGCGACCAGGTCGGCCAACTGCCCCGGCGCGATGGCGCGGCGCGGGAAGTGGTTGATGATCGCCGAGGCCGCGCGGCAACCGCCGGCCAGGGCGTCTTGGATTCCCAGGCCTGAAAGGCGCGCCGCCAGGTAGCCGGCATTGAACGAGTCGCCGGCCCCGATGGTGTCGAACACCTCGACCTGGGGCGCGGCGGCGGCGAACCGGGCGCCGCCGTAGTGGGCCACCGCCCCCTTGGCCCCGGTCTTGGCGACCAGCACCGCCTCGGGCCGCAGCAGCGGGGTCAGCCGGCGCAGGGCGGTGTCCAGGTCGTCGGTCTCGGCCAAGCCGGTGACCTCGATCTCGTTGAGCAGGATGTGGTCGCAGCGGCTGAGCCAGCCCAGGGTCGCGGCGCGGATCGCCGGGGTCCAGCCCTCGGGCGGCCAGCCGGTGTCGATGGCGATCTGGTAGCCCAGTTCGGCCAGGTCATCGATCACCTGGCCATAGGCGTCGCGCATCTTCGGCAGCAGGAAGGCGCCGGTCAGCAGGGCGATGGAGCCAGGGGTGGGGGCGGCTCCCACCAAGGGGCGAATTTGAGCCCAGCTCTGCTCTTCCAGATGGCCCCTGGTGGTGAAGAAGGTCCGCTCGCCGCAGGTGTGGATGACGCCCGTCGACACCGTGGTCGCCGCCTGGGCTACGCCCAGTTGTGCGTCGATGCCGGAGAACTCGCCCGCCAGCCAGCCGCCGAAGGTGTCGGCGCCGACCTGCGACAGCAGGCGGCATGGCGCGCCCAGGTGACGCATGGCCAGGGCGGTGTTGCCGCCCGAGCCGCCGGCCCGTAGCTCGCTGCGCCGCATGATCGTCTCGGTGCCGATGGCCGGCCAGCCGTCGACGGGGCCCAGCACCAGATCGACGGCGACGTCGCCGATGATCGCCAGACTGGGCGGGGCGGTGTTTCGATGATCCATCGGAGGTTTGCTCATTCGTCCCATGTCCAGGAACGGGGCGGCGCCTGCCGATCCGCCTTGGATCGCCGCGCCACGTCTCCGCCCCCAGATCGTATGTCTGGGCCCGCTTCGTGTCGGCGGCCCCCTTGTTCGACGGCAAGGATGCGAGGGCGTCCGGCGCGTGTCAATTAATAAAACCAATGGATGGAAGAAATTGGCTGAGAGAGCGCGGGCCTTGTGAACATGCCATCCGAGTGGCAGGAGTCGCCTCCGAGATCTGGAGTTTAAAAGCCCGCATGGCCACCCGCGGCGCCACCCAGCAGTCCAGCGCGCCCTACAACCGGCGCATCGTGCTGGACGTCATCCGCCGTCGTGGCGAGGTCTCGCGCAAGGAGATCATCGACCTGGTGGCGCTCAGCCCCCAGACGGTGGCCAACATCACCCAGGACCTGGGGGAGATCGGCCTAGTCGTCTCCAAGCGGCTGAAGGGCGAGAAGGCCCGCGGCCAGCCGCCCATGGCCTTCACCCTGAACCCGCGCGGGGGCGACTCGATCGGCATCAGCCTGGAGCCACGCCGGGCCTCGGCGGCCCTGGTCAACCTGGTGGGCGAGGTGCTGCACCGTCGCGAGGTCGAGATCGACGCCCGCGACCAGGCGGCCACCCTGGCGACCATGGTCCAGCTGGTGCGTGAACTGCAGGCCTGCTCGGCCGACGCCAAGCGCATCTGGGGCGTGGGCGTGGCCCTGCCGGGGCCGTTCGACGTGCCCGGCCTCAGCTTCACCGGGCCCACCGCCTTCGAGGGCTGGACCGACCTGTCGATCCTCGAGGACCTGCAAAAGGCCACTGGCCTGCACGTGTTCTACAACATCGACAGCGCGGCCGGGGCGCTGGGCGAGTCGCTGTTCGGCGTGGCGCAGGGCCTGACGGGCTTCTTCTACCTGCATTTCGGCGTCGGCCTGGGCGGGGCGCTGGTCACGGACAAGGCCGCCTACAAGGGCGCCAACGGCAACGCCACCGAGATCGGCCACATCCCGATCGTGCCGCACGGCAAGGCCTGCTACTGCGGCAACCATGGCTGCCTGGAGCGCTACGTCTCGCTGCACTCGCTGTCTGAGTTCGTCAGCGGCGACCCCGACGTCGAGCTGACCAACGCCCAGATCCTCGCGCTGCTGGCCGCCGAGGACGAGCGGCTGATGGATTGGTGCCGGCAGGCCGCCGGCCACCTGCGCAACGCCATCTGCATCATCGAGAACATGCTCGACCCCTCGACCATCGTCATCGGCGGTTCGGCCCCGCGGGCCCTGGTCGAAAGGCTGGTGGCCCTGGCCATGCCGCTGCGCCATTCGGTGCGCGGCGGGGCAGGGGACGGAGGCGTGCGCATTACCCTGTCCGAGCGCCAGGAGGACAGCTCGATCCTCGGGGCGGCGGTGCTGCCGATCCACGAGATGCTGTCGCCCAGCTTCGACGTGCTGCTGCAGGAACGCCAGGGCCGGCTGGAGGTCGAGACGTTCCTGGGTGGCCGCCCAAGTGGTCGCGCTAACACCCTCTGATCGCGTTTTATCCTCGGGCGCCACCGCTTCGATCAGCGCGTTATAATAAAAACATCCAATAGAAGTATATATTGACACCCCCCAAATCCGGCGCCTATCGTTCCAGGGTCGAAGGGCGGCGCGTCGCGTCGATCCCGGACGAAAGATTGGCTGCGAGCGCTTGAAGGGTGAGCCGGACGGAAGATCCGTCGAGGTTCAAGTGCTTGTAAAAACAAGAAGAAGGGGGAGTTCCGTGACTCAAGTCGCACGTCGTCGCCACATCGGTCGACGCACCGCTTTGCTGATGAGCTCGGCCCTGGCCGCCGCGGCTCTGCCCGCCGTCGCCATGGCCCAACAGGCCGCCGCCGCCTCCGACGTCGGGGTGCTGGAAGAGCTGGTGGTCACCGCTTCGAAGCGTGAAACCAAGCTGATGCAGACGCCGCTGGCGATCTCGGCCTTCACCCAGGACAGCCTGGACCGCCAGGGGATCAAATCGGCCCGCGACCTGTCGGCCACCATGCCCAACGTGCAACTGAGCACCGGCCAGGACAGCGGCACGGCCGCCACCATTCGCGGCGTCACCTCGACCGACTTCACCGAGGTGGGCGAGGGCGCGGTCGCCATCCACCAGGACGGCTTCTATTCCCCCCGCTCGCAGGGCGCTCTGGCGCTGATGTTCGACGTCGAGCGTGTCGAGGTGCTGCGCGGGCCGCAGGGCACGCTGTTCGGCATGAACTCGCCAGCCGGCGCGATCAACATCATCCCCGCCAAGCCGGTGTTCAACGACGTCTTCGGCAAGGTCGAGGGCGAGCTTGGCAACTACAACGCCAAGCAGCTGCGCGGCAGCGTCAACTGGGGGATCAGCGACAAGTTCGCCGTGCGCGCGGCCTTCATGGTCGAGAAGCACGACGGCTACATCACCCAGGTGCAGGACTTCACCGACCTGGAGGAGCCAGCCTACGGCATCCACAAGGACGGGATTCCCGACGTCGACCAGCGCCGCAACCACCTGGTCAAGCCCAAGGACTACTACAACAACGCCGATCAATGGGCCGTGCGCCTGATCAGCCGCTGGCGGCCGATCGAGAAGCTGGAGCTGACCGGCACGGTCTCGCGGTTCTCGGACCAGGGCGCGGGCGACATCGACTATGTCGACTGCCAGCAGGCGGCCGGAACTCCGGCGGCCTGCGACCATCCGCTGCGCTACGCCAAGATCAACGTGCCCGGCAAGCGGGACATGACGGTCGACGACTACCAGCTGAAGGTCGGCTACGCGCTGACCGACAAGGCGATGCTGGAGTACCGCACCGCGTACCAGGACCAGAGGCGCGACCAGGTGGCCGACATCGACGGCGGCGCCCATCCGCCCTCGGCCTGGGCGTCGATCGGCGATCCGTCGCTGCATTCGCCCGAAGCCGTGCTGACCGGCTACTACCCGATCTGGGACGAGAGCTGGGCCACCAAGGGCAGCCGCTATCGCACCACCACCCACGAGGTGCAGCTGAAGTCGACCGGTCCTTCCAAGTTCCAGTACGTGCTTGGCGCGTACTACCTCAAGGAAAACAAGAAGATCCGTTATGATATCGAGATGCTGGCCAACAAAAGCTGGTCGGACCAGAGCACGGCGGCGTCGTACGATCCGGTGCTGGGCTTTCAGCCGGACGGCCTGCCCGACACCTGGGTGTTCGACCAGAACAAGCGCACCACGGAATCCAAGGCCCTGTTCGGCCAGTTCGACTATCGCGTGCTCGAGAAGTTGAACCTGACGGCCGGCTATCGCTACAGCTGGGACAGGAAGACCGACCAGGGCGGGATGACCTACGCCTTCTGGGAGGGCTCCAGCGCCTGGTACAATGGTCATCACACGCCCGACAGCATCCGCGGCCATCAGGCGCCGGACCTGAACTTCGACATGGGCGGCGACGCGCCCCTGGGCACGGTCATGCCGGGCGGTGAGCCCAACAACGTGGCCATGAAGTGGAAGCAAGGCACCTATCGCCTGGGCGCTCAGTACTATCCGGACGACAACACCATGTGGTTCGCCTCGGTCGCCACCGGCTACAAGATGGGCGGCATGTATGAGATGTTCGACTTCTGCAACAACGGTTGCATGAACCTTCTCACCTATGATCCCGAGACGGTGAAGACCTACGAACTGGGCTACAAGGCCACGCTGCTGGAAGGCCGCGCCCGCCTGTCGATCACCGGTTTCTACAGCGACTATACCGACATGCAGAACACCGGCGAGAAGGTGGTCGGCGTCGACACCAACCCGATCAGCCCCCACTTCGGCGACCCGGTGCTGGCCTGGACCACCGACAACCTCAACAGCGCCCGGATCCAGGGCCTCGAGGTCGAGTTCGACATCATCCCCTGGGCCAACGGCCGCCTGTCGGGCTACGGCGCCTGGCTGGACACCAAGATCAAGAACGGCGGAACCTTCTCCGACGGCTTCGCCTGCGCCGAGCGCGAGATCCTGGGCGTGGCCCACTGCGGCGCGCCCGGCCAGGACACCATCGTCGGCAACCAGCTGCCCTTCGCTCCGAAGTACTCGATGTCGGTGACCTACGAGCACACCATCGGGCTGAAGAACGGCTACGCCTTGCTGCCCTATGTCCAGGTCCACTGGCAGGACCGCATGTGGATGGACGTCCAGAACCTGGACCTGAAGCACTTCGACAACTCGCAGCACGCCTTCGCCAAGATCAACGCCAGCCTGAAGATCAAGGCCCCCGAGGACCGGTACTCTGTCGAGCTGTTCGGCGAGAACCTGACCAACAAGGACACCAAGAACTACGGCGGCTTCAATCGCGGCGCGATCCGCGGTTCCTACGACCCGCCGCGCACCTGGGGCGTGCGCCTGGGCTACACCTTCTGACGTTCCTCCCTTAATCGTCAGAACCGGGAGGACGGCGTTCTTGTGGGCCGTCCTCCCACCTTTTCCAGAATCTGCCGGAGCCACCGACGAAAGGGCCCGACGTGAGGAAACGACAGACGCGGACCTGGCTAGGCGCGAGCGCGGCCTTGGCGATGCTGTTGGGCGCGGGCGGGACCCTGGCCCAGCCGACCCAGGCGCAACTCGACCGGTTCGCCGCGACCCTGAAGGTCGGCTACAAGGTGCTCGACAACCGGCCCGCCGCCACGGCCTGCGCGCCCAACCCATCCTGCATGCTGGCCGAGCTGACCCTGTCGGCGCCCGAGGCCCCGGCGGCTGGCTGGTCGCTGTATTTCAGCAGCGTCGACAAGATCCAGAACGCCGGCGGCGACCTCTTCGCGCTCATCCACATCAACGGCGACCTCTATCGCCTGACGCCGACGGCGGCCTTCGCCGGCTTCGCTCCGGGCCAGCCGATCCGCATCGCCCTGCGCCTGGACGGTCATCAGCTGTCCGAGCTCTATCCGATGCCCAACTACTATGTGGCGGCCGACGGCCTGGCCGCGCGGACCATCGCCAGCACCCGGCCGGTGATCGACCCGGAGACGGGCCTGGAGAGCCTGGCCTTCGTCGCGCCGTTCACCGACGAGGCCCGCCTGGCCGGCGGCGCGGCGGCCGACGTCACGGTATGGGCCACCGCTCCGCGCCTCTATCAGGTCAACGCCGCCGCCGGGGCCAGCGTGCGGCCGATCCCGCGCGGCGCGATCCTGCCGACCCCGTTGAGCACCAGGCTCGATCCGAACGGCGCGAGTCTGGACCTCTCACGCGGCGTGGCCGTGTCGCTCGCCGGCGTGCAACGCACGGAACTCGCGGCCGCCCTGTCGCGCCTGGCCAAGGCCGGGGTGGGTCAGGCGAAGGGCGGCGCGCCGCTGAAGATCACGGTGACGCCCGCCAAGACGCCGTCGCCCGGCGCCTACCACCTGACGACGACAGCCCAGGCGATCCAGGTGACGGCGTCCGACGCCGAGGGCGCGGCCAACGGCCTGGCCTCGCTGACCGCCCTGCTCGACGCCCGCCGCTCGGTCCCCGCGCTGACGATCGACGACGCGCCGCGCTTCGCCTTCCGTGGCCTGCACGTCGACGTGGCCCGCAACTTCCATTCCAAGGCCGAGGTCCTGGCCATCCTCGACCAGATGGCGGCCTACAAGCTCAACCGCCTGCACCTGCACCTGGCCGACGACGAGGGCTGGCGGGTCGAGATCACGGGGTTGCCGGAGCTGACGCAGGTCGGTTCGCGCCGCTGCCACGACCTGGCCGAACGGACCTGCCTGATCCCGCAACTGGGCTCGGGTCCCGATCCGAGCGCGCCGGTCAACGGCTTCTATTCGCGGGCCGACTACATCCAGATCGTCCGGGCGGCCCAGGCGCGCCACATCCAGGTGATCCCGTCCTTCGACATGCCCGGCCATTCGCGGGCGGCGATCAAGGCGATGGAGGCCCGCGCCGCCCGCCTGCGCGCCACCGGCCGTCCGGAAGCCGAGGCCGGCCGCTACCTGCTCAGCGAGGCGGCCAACAAAAGCGTCTACAGCAGCATCCAGCACTACAGCGACAACACCATCAATGTCTGTCTCGACAGCAGCTACGCCTTCCTCGGCAAGGTGGTGGACGAGATGGCCCGGCTGCACGCCGCCGCCGGCCAGCCCCTGACCCGCTACCACATCGGCGCCGACGAGACGCCTGGCGCCTGGACCGCCTCACCGGCCTGCGCGGCCTATGAGAAGAAGACCGGGATCGCGCCGGCCGAGCTGGGCGGTCATTTCATCGAGCGGGTCTCGGCCATGCTGGCGGCCAGGGGCGTTGTCCCGGCAGGCTGGAGCGACGGCATGAGCCACGCCAAGGCCGAGCGCATGCCCGGCCAGGTGCACTCCAACAACTGGGGCGCGCTGGGCGGGGAGGGGCCGGCCAGCGCACACCTCCAGGCCAACCAGGGCTGGGAGGTGGTGATCTCGACCCCCGAGGTCCTGTACTTCGACAGCCCCTACGCGGCCGATCCCAAGGAGCGCGGCTACGACTGGCCCTCGCGCGCCACCGGCACGCGCAAGGTGTTCGACTTCATGCCCGAGAACCTGCCGGCCCACGCCGAGCTGTGGACCGACCTGCACGGCAAGGACCAGGCCTCGAAGGACGAGCATCCGCTGAAGCCCGGCGTCCGATTCGCCGGCCTGCAAGGCCAGCTGTGGAGCGAGACCATCCGCTCCGACGCCCAGGTCGACTACATGCTGTATCCACGCCTGCTGGCCTTGGCCGAACGCGCCTGGCATGTCGCCGACTGGGAAGAGCCCTATGCGCCCGGCGCCGGCTACAGCCGCGCCACCGGCGCCTTCGACGCGGCGCAGCGGGCCCGGCGCGACGCCGACTGGAACGCCTTCGCCAACCTGCTGGGCGGGCGCGAGCTGGCCCGGCTGGACGCGGCGGGCGTCGCCTATCGCGTGCCGACCGTCGGGGCGGTGGTCGAGGGCGACAAGCTGCGCGCCAATGTCGAGTTTCCGGGCCTGCCGATCGAGTACCGCGTCGAGGGCGGAGCCTGGCGGCCCTACGTCCCGGACGCGCCCGTTTCTGGCCCGGTCGAGGTGCGGGCGCGCTCGGCCGACGGCAAGCGGGCCGGTCGAAGCTTCGTCGTTCAATAGTCATTCTGGATTTGGGGGAGGCGTTATGCTCGCCAAGAAGAAACGGTTCGTGGCCTGGATGGGCGCGCTGATGGCGGGCTCGGCCCTGGCCGGTGGCGCTGTCGCCGATGAGCTCAAGGTCCATCTCAACCAGGTCGCCCTGGAGCGCGACGGACCCAAGGTGGCGGTGGTCGAATATTCAGGCCCGGCTCTCGCCTTGAAGGATGGCGCCCCGGGCGCCTTCACGGTGCTCAAGGACGGCGCGCCCGGCCTGACCGGCGCCCTGACGCCGCTGCCGGCCTTCGGCGAATGGGGCGCGGGCAAGCAATATTACCAGGCCGATTTCTCGGGGGTGGAGACGGAGGGGACCTATCAGCTGAAGGTCGCCATCGGCGGTGACACGGCGACCTCGGCGCCCGTCAAGGTCATCGACGACGCGCTGTTCGTCACCACGGCTTCAGCGCTGGTAAGATATTTCAAGCTCAGCCGCCACACCAAACCGGCCGACCACCAGATCCGCGTCTACGGCACGAAGCGCGTCGTCGACGTTTGGGGCGGATGGAAGGACGCCGGCGGCGACAACGGCAAGTACCTGTCGCACCTGTCCTACGCCAACTTCTTCAATCCCCAGCAGACCTCGTTCACCGCCTGGTCGCTGGCCAAGGCTCACGACATGGCCCCCGAGCGGTTCCGCAAGGCCGGGCTGGAACAGCAGCTGATCGAGGAGGCTCTGTGGGGCGCCGACTACCTGCACCGGCTGCTGTCGCCCGAGGGCTACTTCTACATGACCGTCTTCGACCGCTGGGCGACGCCCGGCGCCGAGCGGGTGGTCACCGGCTATGTCGGGGTCGAGGGCGTCTACACCAAGGACTACCAGGCCGCCGCCCGCGAAGGCGGGGCGGTGGCGGTGGCGGCCCTGGCCCGCGCCGCGCGGCTGTCCAAGGCCAGCGGCGTTAAGGGCGTGTTCTCGGACGAGCAGTACGAAGCCGATGCGGAGCGGGCCTTCGCGCACCTCCAGGCCAACAACCGTCGCTATGTCGACGACGGCCACGAGAACATCATCGACGACTACACGCTGCTGCTGGCCGCCACCGAGCTTTTCCGTTCGACCGGGAGGCCGACCTATCTGGACGCCGCCCGCCGGCGCGCCAAGGCCCTGGAGGGCCGCCTGACGCCCGAGGGTTGGTTCCGCAGCGACGACGGCGACCGGCCGTTCTACCACGGGGCCGACGCCGGCTTCCCTGTGCTGGCCCTGGGCGAGTACCTGGACATCGAGCCCGACGCCGCCCGCGCCGCTTCGGCCAGGGCGGTGATCGCCAAGAGCCTGGCCGCGCAACTGGCCCTCAACGCCAAGGTCGCCAACCCCTACGACTATCCGCGCCAGACCTTCCGTATGTCCAAGGCCGGCAAGCCGGTCGGCGGGCGGCAGGAGGGCTTCTTCATGCCGCACGTCAACGAGACCGGCTACTGGTGGCAGGGCGAAAGCGCGCGGCTGGCCTCGCTGTCCTACGCCGCGGTGATCGGCGGCCGGGCGACCGATCCGCGAGCCGGCGGGACCTTCGGCGTCGCCCCGGACCTGGCGACCTTCGCCCAGGCCAATATCGACTGGACCCTGGGGCGCAATCCCTACGACCTGAGCCTGCTCTACGGGTTCGGGGCCAAGAACCCGCCGCACGCCGACAGCGCCGGCGACATGGTGGTGGGCGGGATCTCCAACGGGATCACCGGCGCCCCCGACAGCGACTCCGGCCGGGGAATCGCCTTCGCCGCCGGTCCGGACGAGCAGAACTGGCGGTGGATCGAGCAGTGGATCCCCCACACCTCGTGGATGCTGCTGGCGGCCACGGCCATGACCCAGCCGGCGGGCGCCGCCCCGGCGAACTAGGTCGAATCCCGCAGCCGGGATTCTTGCCCTCGAAGACATTTGGCCGGTCGTCCCTGGGACGGTCGGCCAAATTTTTGGGACCCACCCGGGAGGGATCGAGGCGTTTCGGCGCCGCGTCGGTGATCAGCATTCTGCCCAAAAATGCGGGCAGGCGCCGTGCAAAGGGGCGCCTGGGGCTCCAATCACCACCTTGCGATCTCACGGCGATCGAAGCGGTTGCAGAAATTTCAGGGCTGACGAACTGTTCGTGCGCGGCTGTGGCCGTGAGTTGCGTCTGTATTCTAGTGTAATAACAAGAACACGCTTACCGGGAAACGCCATGGAGGAGAGAACAATCGCGCGTTGAAGCGCTACGAGGGGATACTAAATGAATAATCGCTCACGGAATGTTCTGCTTGCAGGGATTTCAACCGTCAGCATCGCTTTGGCGTGCAGCGCGAATGCATTCGCCGCCGACGTTCCCGAACCGACCGAGGCCGCCGAACTGGAAGCGGTGATCGTCACCGGCACCCGTCAGACCGGCCTGAAGGTCATCGACAGCCCCGCGCCCGTGCAGGTGGTCGATTCCACGACGCTCCAGCGCACCGGCCAGACCGACCTGCGTCTGGGCCTGGCCAATCTGGTGCCGTCGTTCAACGCCCAGGCCTTCGGCGGCGACGCCGCCAACCTGACCCTTTCGGCCCGCCTGCGGGGCCTCAGCCCCAACCACGCCCTGGTGCTGATCAACGGCAAGCGCCGTCACACCACCGGCAACCTGGCCGTCCTTTCGGGTTCCTATCAAGGCGCGGCCGCGGCCGACCTCAACTTCATCCCCATGGCTTCGATCGGTCGGATCGAAGTGCTGACCGACGGCGCGGCCGCCCAGTACGGCACCGACGCCATCGCCGGCGTCATCAACGTCATTCTCAAGAAGGGCGCCTCGGGCGGCACGATCTCGGCCACCGGCGGTGAATATTTCGATGGCGGCGGCAAGACCGCCGGCCTTTCGGTCAACCTCGGCATGGCGCCGACCGAGAACAGCTACCTGAACCTGACCGCCGAGACCAAGTACCACGGCTTCAGCAACCGCGGCCTGCCCGACCAGCGCATCTACAACCCGGCCAGCCCCAGCTATTCGGCGGCCAACAACGCCGTTGAAAGCCAGATCCCGGGCTACCCGAACCTCAACCTGATCTCGGGCGACGCCGAGTACCGGCTCAGCAATCTGGGCTACAACGCCGCCATCACGCTGCCGGCCGACTTCGAGGTCTATTCGTTCGGCACCTACGGCCACAAGGACGCCTCGGCTTACGAGAACTACCGCCGGTACAGCCGCGTCCAGGGCAAGCAGGGCGCGGCCGACCGGCCCTTCCCGCTGGGCTTCAGCCCCCGCGAGCGGATCATCGAGGACGACTACGCCATGACTCTGGGCGTCTCGGGCGCGGTGCTGGGCTGGGACGTCGACCTCAGCGCCACCTACGGCAAGGACTCCATCGAGGTTCGCGTCGAGGACTCGGCCAACGCCAGCCTCTATGCCGACACCTCCACCCTGACGACCAAGGGCTTCACCCCGACCTCGTTCCACGCCGGCAGCTGGCTGACCACCCAGTGGACCAACAACCTCGACCTGCGCAGGGACTTCGAGGTTGGCCTCGCCACCCCGCTGGACGTGGCCTTCGGCTTCGAACAGCGGCGTGACACCTATGCCATCGGCCAGGGCGACGCCGCCTCGACCTACAAGGAAGGCTCGCAGTCCTATCCGGGCTTCTCCAAGACCGACGCCGGCGGCCACAGCCGCACCAACTGGGCGGCCTATACCGACCTGGCGGTCTCGCCGGTCATCGCCTGGAAGATCGACGCCGCGGCGCGCTTCGAGCACTTCAGCGACTTTGGCGACACCACCGTCTTCAAGCTGACCAGCCGCTACGACTTCAACGAGATGATCGCCATCCGCGGCACGGCCAGCACCGGCTTCCGCGCCCCGACCCTGGCCGAATCCTACTATTCGGCCACCAACGTCTCGCCGACCTCGGCCTTCGTCCAACTGGCGCCGAACTCGGCGGCGGCCGCCCTTCTGGGCATCGGCAAGCTGAAGCCGGAAAAGTCGCGCAACTACAGCATCGGCGCCGTGCTGCATCCGATTCCGAAGATGACCGCGACGATCGACGCCTACCGCATTGAACTGCGCGACCGGATCTTCGGCTCCAGCTCGGTCTACGGCCTGCGCAACGGAGTGGTGACCTCGCCGCAGGTCACGGCCGCGATCATCGCCAACGGCAACAGCCTGGACCCGACGGTGACCAGCACGGGGATCAACATCTTCTCCAACGGGCTGGACACCCGCACCCAGGGCGTGGACGTCGTGGTCTCGTACCCGACCGACCTGGGCGCCTACGGCCGCGTCGACTGGACCCTGAGCGGCAACTACAACACCACCAAGATCACCAAGGTGAAGGCGCCGCCGGCCTCGCTGTCGACGCCCAGCGTGCCGTTCCCGAACGGCCAGGTGCTGTTCGCCGGCAACGCCGCCTCGCTGCTCGAAAAGGCCTCGCCCAAGTTCAAGGTCGGCCTGAACGCGCTCTACAGCTACGGCCAACTGACCGTGAACCTGACCGAGACCTTCCACGGCGAATCCTCGTCGCTGTCGGATCCCGGCACCGGCCCGCTGCTCAACACCAAGATCGGTACGGCGGCGATCACCGACCTGGAGGTCTCCTACAAGCTGCCGGCTGGCGTCACCGCGACGATCGGCGCCAACAATCTGTTCAACGAGTATCCGGACAAGCTGTCCGCCGCCTTCCAGAGCGCCTGCGTCGCTTCCGGCGGCGGTTGCGTGGCCCAATACCCCACCTACTCGCCGTTCGGCATCAACGGCGGCTACTACTACGGCCGGGTGACCGTCGCCTTCTGATCCCTGTCGGAAGGACTTCGCCTGAGAAAGAGCCGGGCCTCGCGCCCGGCTCTTTTGCGTTTTTCGTCAATTTCATTTTCCGCCGTCGGGAACGCACTTTTCCGCCGTAAAATTTCACCTCGCCTGCTCTTCATACAAGCGGCATCATGGGCGCCCATGGGTACGGCATACCGGGACTTCTCATAAGGCTGGCGAGTTTTTCGCATTGTTCCACCCCTGCCGTGGCCTGACATATCAGCACGCGGACGCTTGGTTCATGGGCGGCTATCGCGGCGGATAATTCGGGGGTCGTATGAGTGATCAATCGGCGGCGGCGTCGGGTGGCGTACTGACGCGGCGGCGGTTTTTCGAAGGCCTGGCGGCTTTCGGCGGCGTGTCCTTGGCGATGGCGGGCATGGACGCCCTGGGCTTCGGCTTCTCCTCGGCGATGGCCGCGCCCCCCACCCTCGAAGGTGGCGGCAAGGGGACCAAGATCGTGGTGCTGGGCGCGGGCTTGGCCGGCATGACGGCGGCCTACGAGCTGACCAAGGCCGGTTACGAGGTGCAGGTCATCGAGGCCCGGTCCTTCGCCGGCGGTCGCTGCCAGACGGCGCGCAAAGGCTTCCAGCACACCGACCTCAACGGCAACGCCCAGACCTGCGACTTCGACGAGGGCCTCTACATCAACCACGGCCCGTGGCGGATCCCGTATCACCACCGTTCGACCCTGCACTACACCAAGCAGTTCGGCGTGCTGTTGGAGAGCTTCGTCAACGACAACGACGCGGCCTACGTCTATTTCGAGAAGGGCTCGGGCCCGCTGAAGGGCAAGCCGATCCGCAAGGGCGAGATCGCCGCCGACGCCCGCGGCTACGCCGCCGAGATGATCGCCAAGGCGGCCTCGAAGGGCCAGCTGGACGCGCCCCTGACGGCGGAGGACCGCGACCTGTTCGTGGCCTACATGATCAACGAGGGCCGGCTTTCGGCCACCGACCTGACCTATACCGGCACCGAAGGCCGCGGCTTCGCGGTGCATCCGGGGGCGGGGGTCGATCCGGGGCCGGGCAAGCCCTCGGTCCCCTACAGCCTGACCGACGTGCTGCACTCGGGCGCCTGGCATGTGCTGACCTCGGTCAGCGGCTACGAGCAGCAGCGCACGATGCTGCAGCCGATCGGCGGCATGGATCAGATCGCCAAGGGCTTCGAGAAGCGCGTCGGCAGCCTGATCCGCTATTCCTGCGTGGTCCAGAAGATCAAGCAGAGCCCCAAGGGCGTGACCGTCACCTACACCGACAAGTTCGGCGAGCAGGACACCATCACCGCCGACTACTGCGTCTGCACCATCCCGCTCAGCGTGCTGAAGGGCATCGACGCCGACTTCTCCAAGCCATTCAAGGCGGCGATGTCGGGCGTGGCCTATGCGCCGGTCAACAAAATCGGCCTGCAGATGAAGACCCGGTTCTGGGAAGAGAACCACCACATCTACGGCGGCCACATCTACAACGACATGCCCGGCATCAACACCATCACCCTGCCGTCCACCGGCTGGCAGAGCCAGAAGGGCGTGCTGCTGGGCTTCTATGCGTTCGGTGGCGAGGCGGCCAAGATCAGCGCCAAGACCCCGGCCGACCGCGCGGCCTTCGCCGTCGCCGCCGGCCAGAAGGTGTTCCCGGAATACGCCGAGAACTTCGAGACCGCCTTCTCGTTCTGCTGGCACCTGGCCGAGTTCAATCTGGGCGGCTGGGCCGAGTGGGGCGAGCAGGGGCGCAAGGAGGCCTATCCGGTGTTGTGCGAGCCCGACGGCCGGGTCTACCTGGCCGGCGAGCACCTCAGCTATCTGGGCGGCTGGCAGGCCGGGGCCATCGAGTCGGCCTGGCAGCAGATCGGCAAGATCCACGCCCGGGTGCGCACCGCGTGAGGCTGGGCTATGCCTGGGGAAGAAGTGTTTCGGGAGATTCCATGAGCCGTTCGATCGTCTTCGCCTGCGGCCTGTTGGCCGCGTCCGCCTTCGCCGTGTCGGTTCAGGCCGCGACGCCGCAGTCGCTGTTCAATGACAATTGCTCCGCTTGCCACCAGACCAGCGGCAAGGGTGTGAAGGGCGCTTTTCCGGCCCTGGCCGGCGACCCCTTCGTGCAGGGTGATCCCGCGCCGATGCTGACCACCGTCCTGGCCGGTCGGGCGGGCATGCCGGCCTTCAAGGACGACCTCAACGACGCCGACCTGGCCTCGCTGCTGACCTATGTCCGCACGTCCTGGGGCAACAAGGGCAAGCCGGTGACCACCGCCGACGTCGTCGCCGCTCGCGCCAAGATCAATGCCGCCAAGAAGCCTCGCAACCTGCAGGCTCACTAGAAAAAGCCCTCAAGGAGACGACCCATGAAGCGCCTGATCCTCGCCGCCGCCGCCCTGACCAGCATGCTGGCCATTGGAGCCGGCGCTGCAAACGCCGCCGAGATCGTCCGTGGCGGCGCGCCCACCTCGCCGATCGCCAGCGTGGTGACCGTGCCGGCCGGCTACGACACCATCTATGTCAGCGGCATGACCCCGCCGATGGTCGTCGACAAGGGCGATCCGGCCCTGACCGCCACCTTCGGCGACACCAAGACCCAGACGATGGGCGTGCTGGGCCGCATCGAGGAAGCGCTGAAGAGCCAGGGCGCGACCATGGGCGACGTGGTGATGATGCGCGTCCTGCTGGTCGGCGACCCGGCCAAGGGCGGCAAGATGGATTTCCCCGGCATGATGGAGGCCTACAAGACCTTCTTCGGCACCGCGACCCAGCCCAACAAGCCCTCGCGCATCACCAGCCAGGTGTCGTCGCTGGTGGCCCCGGGCATGCTGGTCGAGATCGAGGTCCAGGCGGCGCGGAAGCCGAAGTAAGGGACTCGGCTCCGCCCCCTATGGGGGCGGACAGGCGACGCAGTCGCCAGGTGGGGGCAAGTGTGACGCATCACTGGCGCACTTGCCCCCTCCGCGCCTTCGGCGCTCCTCCCCCATAGGGGGAAGAGCGACCGCCCCGGCGACCATTCGCCACGGTTCTCCACAGCTTCCATTAACCCTCCCTAACCCGCTGTTAACCATGACGGGCGATGGTGCGGACATCAGTTCCCACCCCGCGTGCGCGCGTCATGAGAGGCTCTCCGATGACCGGAGCCGAAGTCCTGGATGTCGGACGCGACGCGATCTGGCTCACCCTGCAGCTCTGCGCGCCGATCCTGATCGTCGGCCTGGTGGTCGGTGTGGCCATCGGCCTGTTCCAGGCCCTGACCCAGATCCAGGAAGCCACCCTGGTCTACGCCCCCAAGATCGTGGCGATCTTCATCTCGCTGCTGCTGTTCCTGCCGCTGATGGGCGCGCTGATGTCGGGCTTCATGCGCGAGATCGCCGCCAAGATCGCCGGGATGTAGGGGCAGGGGACTTGGACAGCTACGCCACGGTTCTTCAGGTCTATGTCGGCGGCCTGGTCTTCGCCCGGGTCGGGGCGATGGTCATGCTGATTCCCGGCATCGGCGAGACTGTCGTGCCGCCGCGCATCCGCCTGTCCTTCGCCGTGCTGATGGCCATGCTGCTGGCCCCGCTGGTCTCCAAGAGCATCATCACCGTGCCCGTCGGCGTCGGCGCCCTGGCCGGCGCGGTGCTGCACGAGGTGTTGATCGGCCTGATGATCGGCGCGGTGCTGAAGATGTTCATGAGCTCGCTGACCACGGCCGGCGAAATCATCTCGATCCAGACCACCCTGTCCTTCGCCCAGACCGCCAACCCGGCCGGCGCGCCCAGCAGCACGGCGGTGGCCACCTTCCTGTCGATGCTGGGCCTGACCCTGGTCATGGTCACCGACCTGCATCACCTGTTCATCGGGGCGATCGTCAAGTCCTACGACATCTTTCCGTTCACCCGCGTCGTGCCGGTCAACGACGCCGCCGCTCTGGCGGTGCGTACAGTGGCCGACAGCTTCAAGCTGGGCGTCCAGCTGGCCGCGCCGGTGCTGGTGTTTTCGATCGTCTTCAACCTGGCCACCGGCCTGGTCGGCCGGGTGATGCCGTCGTTCCAGATCTTCTTCGTCACCTCGCCGCTCAGCGTCATCCTGGGCCTCTCCCTGCTGGGCCTCTCGCTCGGCGGCATCGCCATGGTCTGGAGCGATCGCTATCGCGACCTCCTGGCGGTGTTCAACTAGGGGAGCGTCGGCATGGCCGAAGAGACTGACGACGCCTCGAAAACAGAAGAACCAACAGCCAAGAAGCTGTCGGACGCCCGCGCCAAGGGCGACGTCCCCAAGTCCGCCGACATCTCGCAGTTGGCCTCGCTGTCGGGCGCCTTTGGGGTGGTGGTGATCGCCGGCGGCTGGCTGGCCCGCGACCTGGTCGGGGCCCTGACCCCGTTCCTGGCCCACGCCGGCACCATGGACGTCGAGGGCGGCATCCGGGCGATCGCCAAGACCGCCATCCTCGCCGCCTTGCCGGCCGTGGTCCTGGTCATGGTCGTGTCGGGCCTGCTGGGCGCGGCGGCCAATGTCAGCCAGTCCGGCTTCATCCTGTCGGCCGACAAGATCAAGCCGGACCTCAAGAAGCTGGACATCATCAAGGGCCTGGGCCGGATCTTCGGCCCCGACGGCTTCGTGCAGTTCGCCAAGTCGGCCCTGAAGTTCATCGTCACCGGCGTCATCGCCTGGTTCGTGGTCAAGCCGCACGCCTTCGAGTTCGTCAATCTGGTGGGCATGGACGTGGGGGCGATGACGCCGCTGGCGATGAAGCTGTGCGTCAAGCTGTTCTGGGCGGTGCTGATCTTCCTGATCTGCACGGCCGGCTTCGACTGGTTCTGGCAGCGCATGCGCTTCAACAAGCGCATGCGGATGAGCCTGCAGGACGTCAAGGACGAGATGAAGCAGTCCGAGGGCGACCCTCACGTCAAGGGCAAGCAGAAGCAGTTGCGCATGCAGCGCTCGCGCCAGCGGATGATGCAGGCCGTGCCCAAGGCGACCGTGGTGGTCATGAACCCCACCCACTACGCCGTGGCGCTGAAATACGAGCAGGGCGAGAACGCCGCGCCGGTCTGCGTGGCCAAGGGCGTCGACGCCCTGGCCCTGCGGATCCGCGCCGTGGCCGAGGAGGCTGGGGTCTATGTGCTGGAAGACCCGCCCCTGGCCCGCGCCCTCTACGCCTCGGTCGAGGTGGACGAGCAGATCCCGGCCGACCATTTCGAGGCGGTGGCCAAGGTCATCGGCTTCGTGATGAACAACAAGAAGGCCAAGGCGCGGGGCTGAGGCGGCTGAGGTCGGTCACGCCACGTAGCGCGCCGCCACCATCCCGACGACGGCGATCATCAGCAGGCCGGCGGCGATGCGCTGGCTGCGGGCGGGATGGGCGCGGTCCAGCAGTTGGACGGTCAAGGCGGCCAGGGAGGCGACGACCGCGATCATCAGCACCTGTTCGGTGCGGCCGAAGGCGCCGCCATGCACCCAGGCGCCCAGGCCCGCGCCGGTCAGCACGGCGACGACCGCGGCCCCGGTCTGCGGGCGGCGCAAGGCCTCGATCCCGGCTCCGCCCGTCCGGGCCAGCACGAAGGTCGTGCCCGCCCAGAAGATGGCGGCCAGCACGTGGAACGACAGCAGCAGGATCAATCCGATGGTCATGGCGGGGTCCTTTCGCGGAGGGCAGTCTGGCGCGAAATATATAGACGTCGAATCATTCGATGTCTATATATTGAGTCATGAAACCCACCAAACCGCCGATCGGCTTCGTGCTCTCCCAGGCCTCCAAGGCCGTGGCCCGTGCGTTCGACGACGCCATGGTCGAAGCCGGCGGGTCGCTGCCGGTCTGGCTGGTGCTGCTGTCGCTGGCGCCCGGCGGCGAGCGAAGCCAGTCCGAGCTGGCCCAGGCGGTCGGGGTCCAGGGCCCCACCCTGACCCACCACCTCAACGGCCTGGAGGCCGACGGGCTGATCGTCCGGGCGCGCGACCCGGGCGACCGCCGCTCGCACCAGGTCAGCCTGACCCCCGAGGGACGGGCCCGATTTCTCCACCTGCGCCAGACGGCCGAGCGCTTCGACGTCCGCCTGCGCGGCGACCTCGATGACGCGATGGTGGACCAACTGCGCGACCTGCTGGGCCGGCTACGCGTCAATGTCGGCGGCGGAAAACCCTAGGGCGGAGCCTCCTCCATTCCGTCACGGAATCGACAATCGATCAGGGATCGCGCTCAGACGACGCGTTAAGAGTATCCTGTGCCGCGAATCGAAGGGACAAGGTCCCGTAAAGGCTGAAGAAGGATATCGGTCCCCCATGACCGAGACGTCCCTGAAAGACATCGACGTAAAGGACATCCCCGGCGCCAAGCGTCGCCCCGACCTCCTGATCTGGGGTGCGGCGGTGTTCCTGGTGCTGGCCGCGGTGTTCGCCGCCGCGCCCGCCCTGCGTGCCGGACCGACCACCCTGGCGGGCCTGTTGTTGCTGGGCGGCGTCGCCGGCGTGGCGATCCTGGGCCTGGTGGCCATCCGCGCCTCGACCTCGAGCCAGGACCAGGACCTGGACGGCGCCGAGACCTTCATCGACGCCCTGTCCGAACCCGCCGCCCTGACCGCCGCCGACGGCCGCGTGCTGGCCGCCAACGACGCCTGGGCCCTGACCGTGGGCGACGCCCGCCGCCTGCCCAAGGGCGCGGCGGGGGCCGGCCTGTTCGCCGCCCTGGTCAAGGCCCGCGGCGGCGAGCGCGCCGACGGGGTGCTGATCCTCGCCGGCCGGGAGCACCGCGCCGAGGCCTCCCGCCTGCGCGGCGGCCGACTGCTGGTGCGCCTGCCCGTGGTGATCGAGGCGCCGGCCCTGCCGCTGGCGGTCGCCCCGGCCCCGACCGTGGCGGAGGCCGCCCCGGCTCCCCGCACCCTGGACGCCTTCTCCGGCGCCTCGCCGTTCGGCGCGGCCTTGCTGGAAGGCCTGGACCCCTTCAACGCCCGCATTCTGGAAGCCAATCCGGCCCTGAACGCCATGGCTGGCCCGGTGCCGACCGGCACGCTGTTCGGCGCCCTGATCGATCCGCCGTCGCGGGCCGACGCCGACGCCCGCCTGGCCGAGGGCAAGGCGGGGCCGTTCGAGGTGCGCTTGGCCCGTGACCCGACCCGCATCGCCCACCTCTATCTGTACCGCGTCGACGGGCGGCTGGTGGCCTATCTGATCGACGTCTCCGAGCAGAAGCAGATGGAGCTGCAGCTCGCCCAGGCCCAGAAGATGCAGGCCATCGGCCAGTTGGCCGGCGGCGTGGCCCACGACTTCAACAACCTGCTGACCGCCATCCAGCTGCGCCTGGACGAGCTGCTGCACCGCCATCCGGTCGGCGATCCGTCCTACGAAGGCCTCAACGAGATCCGCCAGACCGGCGTCCGCGCCGCCGACCTGGTGCGCAAGCTGCTGGCCTTCAGCCGCAAGCAGACCGTGCAGCGCGAGGTGCTGGAGCTGGGCGAACTGATCAGCGAGTTCGAGGTCCTGCTGCGCCGCCTGCTGCGCGAGGACGTCAAGCTGGTCACCGACTACGGCCGCGACCTGCCGCAGGTGCGGGCCGACAAGAGCCAGCTGGAGACCGCCGTCATGAACCTGGCCGTCAACGCCCGCGACGCGGTGCGGGCGGCCAAGGGCGGCGGCGTGGTGCGCATCCGCGTCGCCCGCCTGACCCAGGAAGAGGCCCAGGGCCTGGGCTTCCCCGGCGCCTTGGGCGACCAGGCGTTCATCGAGGTCAGCGACGACGGCCCCGGCATCCCGCCCGAGGTGATGGGCAAGATCTTCGACCCGTTCTTCACCACCAAGCCGGTGGGCGAGGGCACCGGCCTGGGCCTGGCCACGGTCTACGGCATCGTCAAGCAGAGCGACGGCTGGATCCACGTCCACAGCCGCCCGAACGAGGGCGCGGCTTTCCGCATCTTCCTGCCGGTCTATGAGGCCACCCCCGCCCAGCAGGCGGCCGCCGCGGCGGCCCTGGCGGTCGCCGAACCGGCCAGGCCGCGTCCGCCCCGCGACTTGTCGGGCGCCGGCCGCATCCTGTTCGTCGAGGACGAGGACGCCGTGCGCGGCGTCGCCGCCCGCCTGCTGCGGGCCCGGGGCTACGAGGTCCTGGAGGCCTGCGACGGCGAGGAGGCCCTGCTGATCGCCGAGGCGCACGCCGGGACCATCGACCTGCTGATCAGCGACGTGATCATGCCCGGCATCGACGGCCCGACCCTGCTCAAGAAGGCCCGCCCCTATCTGGGCAACGCCCCGGTGATGTTCATCAGCGGCTATGCCGAGGCCGAGTTCAGCGACCTGCTGGAAGGCGAGACGGGGGTCACCTTCCTGCCCAAGCCGATCGACATCAAGACCCTGGCCGAGCGGGTCAAGCAGCAGATGGCGGCGGCTTAGGGAGTCCCCTGGAGACACCGAAGCTCCAAATGGGTTGTCATCCCGGAAGCCTCGCAGAGGCTGTCCGGCCCATCTGTCCGCCCCAGGGTGCGGAGGTGTGGCGCGCCAGAGCGCCAAAGCGCTTCACCGTCGGCTGAACCGTGGGCACAACCCGGGATGACGGACGTTGAGGAGGAAGCGCGCGTCGCGTAGGCGAAACGGCAGGTCCGCGATCAACGATGGCGCAGGATCGCCTTGAATATCCCGTCACCACGCCGCCGGCTTCCCAGCCGCGCCCATCGGCGCCACCTTCACCGCCATGACCTATCGCGCGACGCTGGGAGCCACGACCTGGACCTTCGAGGGTCTGGCCGACCTGATGGCCAAGGCCTCGCCGTTGCGTTCGGGCGACGTGTTGGCCGGGATCGCCGCCACCAGCGCCCAGCACAATGTCGCCGCCAAGATGGCCCTGGCCGACACGCCGCTGAGGGCCTTCCTGGGCCAGGCCCTGGTCCCCTACGAGACCGACGAGGTCACTCGGCTGATCCTCGACGGCCACGACGCCCAGGCCTTCGCGCCGGTAGCGTCGCTGACGGTCGGCGAGTTTCGCGACTGGCTGCTGTCGGAGATCGCCACGCCCGCCGCCCTGGCCCGCCTGGCCCCGGGCCTGACGCCGGAGATGGTGGCGGCGGTCAGCAAGCTGATGCGTAACCAGGACCTGATCCTGGCCGCCTCCAAATGCCGGGTGACGACGAAGTTTCGTGACACCATCGGCCTTCCCGGGACCATGGCCGTGCGCTTGCAGCCCAACCACCCGACCGACGACCCGGCCGGGATCACCGCCTCGATCCTGGACGGCCTGCTCTACGGCTGCGGCGACGCGGTGATCGGCATCAATCCGGCCAGCGACAGCCTGTCGGTGCTGGCCGACCTGACCCGGCTGATGGACGACCTGATCCAGCGCTTCGAAATCCCCACCCAGTCCTGCGTGCTGACCCACGTCACCACGGCGATCCAGCTGATCGAGCGCGGCGCGCCGGTCGACCTGGTATTCCAGTCGATCGCCGGCACGCAGGCGGCCAACGCCAGCTTCGGGGTTACCCTGGCGCTGCTGCGGGAGGGTCTCGACGCCGGCCGGTCGCTGAACCGGGGCACGGTCGGCGACAACGTCATGTATTTCGAGACCGGCCAGGGCTCGGCCCTGTCGGCCGGCGCGCATCATGGGATCGACCAGCAGACCCTGGAGGCCCGCGCCTACGGGGTGGCCCGGGCCTTCGAGCCGCTGCTGGTCAACAGCGTGGTCGGCTTCATCGGGCCGGAATACCTCTATGACGGCAAGCAGATCATCCGGGCGGGCCTGGAGGACCACTTCTGCGGCAAGCTGCTGGGCGCGCCGCTAGGGGTGGACGTCTGCTACACCAACCACGCCGAGGCCGACCAGGACGACATGGACAGCCTGCTGACCCTGCTGGCCACGGCGGGCGTCACCTTCATCATGGGCGTGCCGGGGGCCGACGACGTGATGCTGAACTACCAGTCGACCTCATTCCACGACGCCCTCTATGTCCGCGAGCTGCTGGGCCTGAAACGGGCGCCGGAGTTCGAGGCCTGGCTGGAGCGCGCGCGGATCGTCGGGGCCGACGGCCGCCTGGCCCCGCGCGCCGCCGGCCACCCGCTGCTGACGGCGGGGGCGGGGGCCAGAACTTGAACGCGCCGGTCACGCCCGATCCCTGGACGGCCCTGCGCCGCCACACCCCGGCCCGCATCGCCCTGGGCCGCTCGGGGTCCAGCCTGCCGACCGCCGAGGTGCTGGCCCTCGCCCTGGCCCACGCCCAGGCCCGCGACGCGGTGCATACGGCGTTCGACGCCGAAAGCGTGGCGGCGGCGATCGAGGCCCTGGGCCTGGCGACGACGATCGTCGACAGCGCCGCCCCGGACCGGGCGTCCTATCTGCGCCGGCCCGACCTGGGGCGGACGCTGTCGGCGGCGGGAGGCGCCGCCCTGGCGCGGGGGTCCTGCGACCTGGCCATCGTCATCGCCGATGGCCTGTCCAGCACCGCCGTCCACGCCCACGCCGCGCCGCTGGTCGAGGCCCTGTTGCCCGCCGTGCGGGAGGCCGGCTGGCGCCTGGGGCCGGTGGTGGTCGCCCGCCAGGCGCGGGTGGCGCTGGGCGACGCGGTTGGCGAACTTCTGGGCGCGCGGCTGGTGATCCTGCTGGTCGGCGAGCGGCCCGGCCTGTCGTCGCCCGACAGCCTGGGCGCCTACATCACCTTCGATCCTCGGGTCGGCCGCACCGACGCGATGCGCAACTGCGTCTCCAACATCCGGGCCGAGGGGCTGAGCTACGCGGCGGCGGCGTTCAAGCTGGCCTGGCACGCACGCGAGGCGCTGCGGTTGGAGCTGACGGGGGTAGGGCTGAAGGACGAGAGCGACACGGCGTTGCTGGGGAACGCCACCCTGAACCCTCTCCCAGAGGGAGAGGGAGGGGCCCGCGCCGAAGGCGTGGGAGGGTGAGGGGTTACGCCCTCACCGTTTTCTCACGGGCGCCCTGCCGGCACGCCGTCCGACGTCTTACCCCCTCACCCTCCCATGCTTCGCATGGGCCCCTCCCTCTCCCCATGGGAGAGGGTTCGCGTTTACCGCCTCACACCAGGTTCGAGATCTCGATCAAGTTCTCATCCGGGTCCCGCACATAGACCGACAGGATCGGCCCCGACGCGCCCGTCCGCTTCACCGGCCCTTCCTCGACCGCCACCCCCAGCGCGCCGAGATGTTCGATCACCGCCTCGATCGGCGTCGAGGACACGAAGCACAGGTCGGCCGAGCCCGGCGTCGGTCTCAGCGCCTTGGGCTCGAACTCCTGGCCAGCCTCGTGCAGGTTGATCTTCTCGCCACCGAACACCAGGGCCGTGCGGCCCTCGCCGAAGGTCTCCACCCGCATGCCCAGCACGTCGCGGTACCAGGCGGTGGTCGCCTCCAGGCTGGCCACGGTCAGCACCAGGTGGTCGAGATAGTCGATGGTGATCATGCCGCCTTCATAGCAGACCCGCGGCGCGGCGCCGAAATAGTGAACGCCGGTCGTCCAAACACCGGCCCACCAGAACGCGGAGTCGCCGTCCTCGCTTTGCGCGTGCAATCTCCCCCCGGGAGCTCGCAATCAGGGGACGGGTCATGAGCGAAGAAACCGCCGGCGGCGGCGTCAGCTACGAAAAGGTCGACGCCGCGTATTTCGACAAGCGCGGACTGAAACGCTATGCGGGCGTGTTCTCGCTGTGGGCCCTGGGGGTCGGAGCGGTGATCTCCGGCCAGTTCTCGGGCTGGAACCTGGGGATGGGCGTCGGCGGCTGGGGCGGCATGCTGGTGGCCACCCTGATCATCACTGTCATGTATCTGGGCCTGACCTTCTCGATCGCCGAGATGGCGGCGGCCCAGCCGCACACCGGCGGAGCCTACAGCTTCGCCCGCGCCGCCATGGGGCCATGGGGCGGCTTCGTCACCGGCCTGTGCGAGAACGTCGAATACGTGCTGACCGCCGCCGTCGTCTGCTTCTTCATCGGCAGCTATCTGGGCGGCATCTTCGAGACGCCGGCCTGGGTGCAACCGCTCTACTGGATCGGGGCCTATGTCATTTTCGTCGGGCTGAACGCCGGCGGGGTGGCGATGTCGTTCAAGTTCACGGTGTTCATCACCCTGCTGGCCCTGGCCTGTCTGGTGGTGTTCTGGGTCAGCGCCCTGCCGCACGCCGACTTCTTCAAGTACGCCATGAACGTTGGCCCCGGCGGGACCGAGCTGAAGGACGGTCATGGACCGTTCCTGCCGGCCGGGGTCGGCGGGGCCCTGGCCCAGCTGCCGTTCGCGGTCTGGCTGTTCCTGGCCATCGAGCAACTGCCCCTGGCGGCCGAGGAGTCGCACACTCCGGCCCGCGACCTGCCCAAGGGCATCATCCTGGGCATCTCGACCCTGATCGTCTCGGCCCTGCTGGTGCTGTGGCTCAACAGCGCCATCGCGCCGGGGGCCTTCGCGCTGTCGAAGTCGGGCGAGCCGATCCTGGAGGGCTTCCGAACGATCTACGGCGGCGGCCTGGCCAAGGTCCTGGCGGCGATCGCGGTGGCCGGCCTGGTCGCCAGCTTCCACGCCATCATCTTCGCCTATGGCCGGCAGATCTATTCGCTGTCGCGGGCCGGCTACTTCCCGCGCGCCCTGTCGGTGACCCACGGGGTGCGCAAGACCCCGGACGTCGCCCTGCTGACCGGCTCGGCCGCCGGCCTGCTGGTGATGCTGGCGGTCTGGTTCATCCTGGGGGCCGAGAAGGGCGCGGCGGCGATCGGCGGCACGCTGCTGAACATGGCGGTGTTTGGGGCCATGCTGTCCTATGTGGCCCAGGGCGTGTCGTTCATCCTGCTACGCCGCAAGTTCCCGCTGATGGAACGGCCCTACAAGAGCCGGTTCGGGGTCACCGGCGCGGTCCTGACGGTGGTGATCTCGCTGGTCACCATCTTCTACCAACTGAAAGACCCGATCTATCGCAGCGGGGTGATCGGCGTGGCCGTCTGGTTCGCGGTCGGCATCGCCTACTTCGCCGCCTTCGGCCGCAAGAAGCTGGTGCTGTCGCCGGAAGAAGCCTTCGCCCTCAACGGCGGCAAGGCGGCCTATGAGACGCATTGACCCGATCGACGGCGGGTTTGGGACGCCAGGTCAATGTAACGCTTTGTAAAAACGAGGCCACCACCTCTGGTGGCGCTGGGGTTCATGCCCTTTAACATCCGCCGAACAGCGTTTTAGGGGATGGACCATGAACCGGGCGGTCGCGACACGCGGCCTTGGCGCGACGAGCGTCGGGGTCGCGTTCCTCAATCCGCTGGTCGCCGAGATCACCCAGGCCCTGCTGGACCTGGGCGGTGCGGCGCATCGCGACCTGGTGGTGGCCTATATCGCCAAGCAGCGCGGCGTCTATCGCCCGCCGGAGAGCCTGCGGCGCGAGCTGGACGCCGCCTTCGCCGCCTATTGCGGTCAGGCCAGCGATCCGCGCGCATCGGGCCTGCTGCACCTGCCCTACGGGCCCTACAGCCATCGCTGGGCGCTGACCGACCAGGCCTATGGCCTGTTGCGCGGCGAAACGCCCGCCAACGCCCGTCGGGGCGTTGGCGTCGGGGCGCGATGAACGTGATGACGGCCTTGCAGGACCTGGCCGACCGCCTGGGTCTGCACCCGGCCCCGCACCGGAAGGCTGACGGCCGTCCCCGGCTGGTGTTCCTGGCCGTCGCCGGCCTGGTCAGCCTGGCGCTGTGGGCGGTCATCGGCTGGGGCCTGTGGCGGCTGATCGTCTGGCTGGGCCAGACCTAGGTCCTTCGAAACGGATGACCCGGCCGCGTCCGGAAGCTAGAGTTTGAGGACCGAGCCTTCGGTCGGGGAGCAGACACACGTGCGTATTGTAGTGACGGCCTCGGTCGCGTTCTCGACCCTGGTGCTGGCCGGCTGCGCCACCCCGCCGCGCCTGGCGCATGATGGCGCCCTTCCAGCCCTGGCCGGCCAGGCCCTGGCCGCCCCGACCAGCCCGGCGGCGCCGACCGAGGCCGACGCGGCCCTAGCCAAGGCGATCGAAGCCCAGGTGCTGAGCCGCCTGGTCGCCGGTGGGGCCGACGCCTCCGGCGCGCGGGCCCCGGCCTATCTGGTGCAGGTGGCGGTCGGGACCTCGCCGCCCGCCGTCGGGGTTTCCGCCGCCGCCGGCCCCCTGGCCGCCCAGGCCCCGTGGCGCAGCGCCCCCACCCGGCTTCGCCTGTGGTCGCGTCGCGGCCCCGTCCGCGTCGCCACCCTCGTGGTCCTCGACGTCGCCACCGGCAAGCCGACAGGGTGGGCCACGGTGCGTTCGTCCGGCACGGATGCGACGGACCTGGCCGACCGACTGCTGGCGGCCCTGAGCTCGCCGCCCGGCAAGGGCCAGGATTAACAATCCGTCATCTCGCAGAACGTCGTTCACCCGATGCTCTGGACACGCTATCGAAGTCCAAAGCCAAAGGTGAGGAAACCCCCATGACGTCGCGACCCATGCTTTCCATCCTGGCGGCGTTCGCCGTCGGCGCGTTCGCCCTTCCGGTCTACGCCCAGATTCCGGCCAACATCACCGCCGCCCTGGCCGACCCGGCCCGTCCGGCGGCCGACACCGCCCGCGACGCCGCCCGGCATCCGGGCGAGATCCTGGCCCTGGCCGGGGTCAAGCCGGGCGCCAAGGCGCTGGATTTCATCATCGGCGGCGGTTATTTCACCCGCATCCTGTCACCGGCCGTCGGCCCGACGGGCAAGGTCTACGCCTACCAGCCCGCCGAATTCATCGCCTACAAGGCCAGCTACGGCGAAGACCTGAAGGCCGTGGCCGGGGCCTACAAGAACGTCACGCCGCTGAACGGCAGTCTCGGCGCGCTGGACCTGCCCGGCGACCTGGACCTGGTGATCACCGTCCAGAACTATCACGACCTGCACCTGAAATCGTCGCCGGCCGGCGCCGCCGCCGCGATCGACGCCGCGATCTTCAAGGCGCTGAAGCCCGGCGGCGTGTTCCTGATCGTCGACCATGCCGCCGCCGACGGCTCGGGGACCACGGCGTCCGACAGCCTGCACCGCATCGACATCGCGGCGGTCAAGAAGGAGGTCGAAGGCGCGGGCTTCAAGCTGGCGGCCGAGAGCCCGCTGCTGCGCAACCCCGCCGACCCGCGCACCCTGATCGTCTTCGACCCCGCCATCCGGGGCAAGACGGACCAGTTCATCCTGAAGTTCGTCAAGCCGTAGGGGGGCGGGGCGGAGCCAGGGACCGTGCGTCCTTCGAGGCTTCGCTACGCTACGCACCTCAGGATGAGGAAGGCAGCACAGAATTCCTCTTCCTGAGGCGCCCTCCAACGGAGGGCCTCGAAGGACGCACGGCGCCTATCCCGCCGCCACCTCCGGCAGTCTCAGCGTGAACGTCGCCCCTTGTCCCGGCGTGCTGGTGCAGGTCACCGCGCCGCCGTGGCGCGCGGCGGCGGCCTGGACGAAGGCCAGGCCCAGGCCGGCGCCGTCGATGGCGCTGGCGCCCGGCCGGTCGAAGCGCTGGAACGGACGGAAGGCCAGGGCGGCCTCCTCGGGCGTCAGGCCCGGGCCCTGGTCGACGACGGCGAGGTCGATGAAGGTGCGGCCGTCGTCCAGCACCGCGGCGGCGCGCACGGTGATGCCGGCCCCGTCGGGGCTGTACTTCACCGCGTTGCCGATCAGGTTGACCAGGGCCCGGGCCAGCACGCCGCGGTCGCCCAGCACCATCATCGGCGCGTCACCGCCCTCCTGGCGGATCTCGATCCGGCGCTGGCGGCATTGCGGCCACAACTCGTCCACCGCCTCGACGGCCACGTCGCAGACGTCGAGCGGCTCCATGATCGTCTGGGTGACCTCGGCCCGGGCCAGCTGCACGAAGCCGTCGGCCAGGGCCAGGGTGCGGCGGGCGCAGGCGGCCAGGCGCTCGGAGACGTCGGCCGGCAGGTCCGGCGTGGTGGCCAGCAGGGCCAGGATCGAGGTCTGCGGCGAGCGCATGTCGTGGGTCAGCAGTTGCAGGGCCTGCTCGCGCTGGCGCATGGCGGCGGTCAGGGGCGTGATGTCGGCCAGGCGCAGGATCCAGCCGGCGTCGCCACCCGCCTCGTCGCGACGGAACACCGTCTGCAACTGGTAGGCGCGGCCGTCGGCCAGGTGCAGGTCGATGGCCCGGCCGCTGTCGGCCTCGGTTGGCCAGGTCGGCGGGAAGGTGCGGCCCAGCGGCTCCAGGGCGTTGAGGGCGCAGGCCAGGGTCCCGCCGGCCGTCGCCTGGGGCGCGCGGCCCAGCAAGGTCCGGGCGGCGGCGTTGGCGGCGATCACCCGGCGCTCGGCGTCGGCCACCAGGGTGGCGTCGGGCAGGCTAAACAGGGCGTCGGCCGAGAACCGCCGCAGGTCGTCGATCCGGGTAATGGCCGCGCCCAGGCTGAAGGCCTGGCGGGCGACGACGTCGCTCTCGAAGCCGGCTTCGTCGCGGGCGGAGGAAGCCGGCCCAGCCGACCGCAGGCGATCCAGCTGATGGCCCAGCAGGTCGTTGACCCGGCCCAGCTGGCCCCAGCCCCAAACCAGCGAGACCACCGCCAGGCCAAGGATCGCCGCCACCGGCGACAGCCACAGGTGGGCGACGCCGAACAGGGCGGCGCTGACGCCCAGGGCGACCGCCAGCAGGCTGGCCAGCAGCAGCAGGGCGGCGCGCGGCGGCAGCACCAGCAGGCCGGCCAGCAGCAGCCACAGCAGGCTGAGCGCGAAGGTCAGGCGGCTGACCAGGCCGGCTGGCTTGACCATCTTGCCGCCGCGCAGGCCGTCCAGCACGCTGGCCTGCAGCTGCACGCCGGTCATGCTGGCCGCGTCGGGGGTGACCGGGGTCGGGAAGGCGGGACCCAGGCCCGGCGCGGTCAGGCCGACGAACACCGTGCGGCCGGCGATCAGCTCGGGCGGGATCTCTCCGGCCAGCACGCTGGAAAAGGCGATCTGGCGATAGCGGTCGGGCGGTCCGGCGAAGGGGATCAGCAGGGTCTGGGCCGAGCCGCGCGTTGCGTCGGGCGCGCCGAACGCCTTGGTGGCGCGATGGACCACGGTCATCAGGTCGGGCGCCAGGTCCGGGCCACCCGCCTCGAACGGGGCCATGCGCCGGACCACGCCGTCGGCGTCGAACCGCACGTGGGCCAGGCCAAGGCCGGCCGCGCCCTGGGCCAATTCGGGCAGCGGCCCGACCAGGGTCGGTGGGGCGCCGTCCTGGCCGTCGGACTCCAGGAACTGTGGCAGGTAGACCTTGCCCGAGCGGGCGATGGCCGAGGCCAGGGCCGCGTCGTCGGTCGGGTCGGGGGCTGGTTGGCTGAACAGCACGTCGTAGACGATGGCCTTGGCGCCGGCCTGGGTCAGTCGGTCGATCATCGCCGCGTGCCTGGCCCGCGACCAGGGCCAGGCGCCCAGTTCGCGCAGGCTGCGCTCGTCGACGCCGACAATCAGGATCGACGGGTCGACCGGCCGGGCCGAGGCCCGCTGCAGGCGGTCATAGAGGATGTTGTCCAGCCGCGTGGTCAGCGGGCTGGCCGTCAGGGCGGCCAGGGCCAGGCTGGTCAGGGCGGCGACGACCAGCCAGCTGAGCAGCCGACGCTTGGTGGACCGGGGCGGGTGGCGTCGGAACAATCGCAAGGGAAGATCCAGGCCCGAAGCGTTTTCGAGTGAAGCGGGTGTCGGTTCGCTTGAGGAAAAAGCGCTGAACAAGGTTCTAGCGACCGATCTGCAATGGCTGCAATGGGCCGAGTCGTTCGGTGTAGGTCCCCTTCTTGAACCGCACCGCGCTGACGCGCCAGCTATAGGCGCCGGGCGGCAGGTCGGTGAGGGTCAGCTGTGGGTCTGTCAGGCCGGGCTGGTCGACGATCGGCGAGACCGGCTCGGTTCCGGAAAACAGCTGGAAGCGGAAGCTGCGCACACCGTCGCCGGCGGCGTTCCAGCGGAACAGGAAGTAGCGGTGCTTGCCTTCGACGCTGGGCGTGGGCGAGGGGCCCGGCTCCAGGGTGTCCAGGTCGCGGTCGAAGCTGTAGTCGGCCCCCAGGCCTTCCAGTCCGCCGCCGTCCAGCGCGGTCAGGCGGATGAAATAGGTGCCGCCCGGCATGTCGTCGAACACCGCGACCGGCTCGGGCGCCGTGGCCTCGGCGAACAGGTCGACGAAGCCGGCGTCGCGCGACAGCTGCATCCGGTAGGCGGCGGCCCCGGCCACGGGCTCGGCGGCGAAGCGGACTATCCGCTCGCTTTGCCGGTCGTCGCCCGCCGCCAGGCGGGGCGGTGGCAGCAAGGCGGTCGGCCCGCTGACAGCGTCGGCGGTGGCGGTGACGCCGAAGCCGGCCGGGGTGGCCGTCGCCGTGTTCAGGACCACGGAACTGGCGTCGGGCGCATAGACCGCCACGGCGCCCTTCAGCACCTCGGTCTGGGCGCGGGCCAGCAGGCCCGGCTGGGCCGGGGCGTAGCGCACCCGGAACTCGGTGCCGCGCACGGCCGAGATCGAGACCGGCGTGCGGACCTCGAAGCGGGCGTTGGGGTTGGTGGTCGGGGTGGCCGACACCGTCCCGCGGCCCTCGTCCAGCTGGAAGATCCGCTGCGGGGCGCTGGTCAGCACCACCTGGCGCAGGCGCACGACGCGCAGGCTGGTGTTGGAGGGCAGGGTGACCCGCGAGGCGTCGGCGATGTCGATGGTGGCGAAGGCGTTGGGGCCGGTGATCAGCCGCTGGCCTTCGAGGATCGCCATGCCGACCCGAGCCGGCGCGAGGCGGCCGCCGGTCTCGACCTGGACCCGGCCGCTGAAGGCGCTGAGCCGGGCGTCGAGCGGGTCGGTGCGGAGCAGGGCCGGGTCGATGCGCAGGCGCGCGCCGATCGGCAGCGCGCGGGGCTGGCTGATCCGGTTGACGCGCTGCACGTGGCGGTAGTCGTTGACGCTGCGCAGATAGGCCTTGGCCAGGTCGTAGAGGGTGTCGCCCCGCTGGACCACGTAGGTGATCGGCGCGTCGATGGGCGAGGGGGGAGGCGGAGCGGTCGGCGGACCGGCCAGGGCCATGCCAGGAACGAGGCTCAACGCCGCGGCGGCGGCGAGGTCCCGCACAGGGGCAAGCTTCATGAGGGAACGGCTCCGGTCGCGGTGTCGGCTTCGGGTTCGCAGGCTTCCAGTCGGTAGCCGAACCCGTAGACCGTGGTCAGTCTAAAGCCGTTCGCGGGCCGAAGGTGAAGCTTTGATCGCAGGCGCGAGATGTGGGCGTCCAGGGTGCGGGTCTCCAGGTCCGGCCGCTGGCCCCAGACCCGGCGCAGCAGGTACTCGCGCGACAGCGGCCGGGCCAGGTTGTTGAACAGCAGCGAGGCCAGCTGGAACTCCTTGGGCGTCAGGGCCTCGACCCGGTCGCCCCAGCCGGCCGTCTGGGCGCCGGGGTCCAGGCGGTAGGGCCCGTGCTGTTCGACCTGCGGGATGGCGGCCGGGCGATAGGCGCGGCGGGCCAGGGCGTTGACCCGGGCCAGCAGCACCGGGGGCTGCAGCGGCTTGACGATGTAGTCGTCGGCCCCGGCGTTGAGGCCCTCGACCAGGTCGGCCTCGATCGAGCGGCTGGTCAGCAGCAACACCGGCGGCGCGGGGGTCAGCACCTCGCCGATCCGGCGCAGGGTCTCGATGCCGCTGAGGTCGGGCATGTTCCAGTCGAGGATGATCAGGTCGAAGGTCTGGCGGCGCAGCTCGGCCAGCAGGCGTTCGGGGTGGGTGAAACTGGTGCAGTCATAACCCGCCGGCCCGAGAAGGGCGGCGACCAGCGCGTTGTGGCTGTCGTCGTCGTCGAGCAGGGCGACTTTCATGGGCTCACTTGCAAACCAGAAGAACTCGCGCGTCCCGCGCTTCGCATGGAGTCGAAGCATGGGACGCGCGGCGGGGCGACGCCAAATCCGTGGGGGGCATGGACCAAGGCGGCCGTCCGCGCTGGCAGACTAGCCCGCCGAAATCCCAACCGCTCCGGTTGTCCCGGCAATTTTACAATGGTTTACAGTCCAGTTCGAGGCCCCACGGTTCCGCTCATCCCGGATCATGTTGGTAGCGGGCGCCTACCCCCCGTACGACCGTCCGCCGCCGCCGAAGCCGCCGCGCGAGATCACCGAACTGCGGCTCTGGACCCGGGCCGGGGCGCGGGCCTCGGGCGCGTCGAAGCTGTCGGAGCGCACCCGCGTGCGGCCGGTGACGTAGTCGCGCGACACCGGATAGCCCGAGCCGTTGACGTAGCCGCCGTCGCGGTCGCGGTACATCGGCGCGCCGCGATAGCCGCCGCCCATGTTGCTGAGCGCCTGGCCGACGATGAAGCCGGTCAGCAGCGGGGTGAAGAAGCTGCCGCCGCCCTGGCTGCTGCGCGGCACGCACTGGTCGACGCCGTAGCGCTCCTCGCAGCTCTGCTGGTCGCCGAACTTGGGCGCGTTGGCGGCGCTGTCCTTCTGGGCCTGGGCGTAGGCGGTGTCGCACTGCTCGGCGGTCATGTCGCCGGAGCTCTTGCACTCGTCCAGGCTGGCGAAGGTCTTGGCGTCGACGCTCGAGACGGCGGCCGGCGGGTCGCCCCACTGGGTGGCGCCGGGCGAGCCGTCGCAAGCGCTGATCGACATCGCCGTGCCGGCCATCAGGCTGGTCAGGGCCAGGCCGCTGGAGCGCAGGCGGCGACGCGGGGGAGAGGGTTGGTCCGACATGGTCGCTCTCCTCAGGCCGTCATGCAGGCGGCGTTGAGCAGGCCGACCGCCAGGGAGATGCTCATCAGATAGACGCCGGCGGCGATCTCGCCCTTCTCGATCCGGCTGGTCAGGTCCTTCATCGCCACGATGCGCACCAGGGTGAAGGCGGCGATCTGGATCACGCCGGCCAGAGCGGCCCAGGCGCAGAACTCGATCAGGCTGACGGTGTTGCTCAGGGCCGAGGCCAGGGGCAGCACGTAGCCCACCAGGGCGCCGCCCAGGGCCAGGGCCGCGGCGACATTGCCCTCGCGGATCAGCTTGGCCTCGTTATAGGGCGTCACCCACTGGTAGATGACCTTGAAGGCCACGGTGAACAGGCCGGCGGCGACGAAGGCCACCAGGAACGCCAGGGCGTTGCCGCCAAATCCGTGCAGGTCGCTCATTCTCATTCCCCCTTGGAGCCGGAGGCTCCAAACTAAACATTAAGAGCGTGGCGGGCGCCAAAACCGCTCACACTTTCGGCTGCCACGCTCTTGGGCGCTAGGCCCGGAATTCGCCGACGTTCAACGCCACGCCGACCATGATCTCGAACGAGACCTCGCGCTGGCGCGTGTCCTCGTTCTCGTTTTCCTGCTGAATGGCTAGCAGAAGCTCGCGGCCGTCGCCCGGCAAATCGCGGGAGAACAGCATGCAGGTCTGGAAGATCCGCCGATCCGGGATGCCGTCGCGGTCGTCGTGGACGTCTTCCCAGAAGCTCACCGGTTCCTGGCTGTCGGCCTCGTCGCCGAACCAGTCGCGCCGGTATTCCGGCAGGCCGGGACCGGTGAAGGTGCGGGCCCGCAGGCGCTTGGCCCAGGCCTCCTCGTCGGCCCGGCCGCCCGGATAGGCGCTGTCCCAGGGGATGAAGACGGTGATGTCGGTGACCCGCTGGCCCTCGCGGTCGTCGGAGACCGCCTGGAACATCACGTTGTCGTCGGTGTAGAACCGGTGGACGAAGCCGCCCTCGCGCAGCTCGACCAAGCCCTGGGCGGTGATTTCCAGGGTGTCGGTGTCGAGCACGAACTTCAGGTCGTCGCCCAGCCGCCGCCAGGCCAGCGTGTCGAGCCAGACCGTGCGGCCCAGGGTGACGTTGCGGATCGCCGGCAGGGCCGAGGCGGGCGCGCTGTCCTTGCGGCCGAAGAGCTTGCTGAACATGAAGCGATCCGAATGCGAAACTCGTCCACATGTACGACGCGCGCCGCCTTCGCAAAAGGGGCCGCGCCATTACCAACTTGTCATGCGAGCACGCAAGGTTGCGCTCTCGACGACTGGCGTTCGTCCGCCCATCTAGTATGAAACACTCATCGCCGATTGGAGACACCGCCCGATGACGACCCCCGCCTGGACTGTTCGCTCGCTGAAGACCGCCCTTGGCGACGGATTCAGCGACGCCATGACGGCCCGCGTCGTCGAGGGCGCCGATCCGATCCTGCTGGTCACCATGCACGATCACGGCGACCTGGAGATCTATGTCAGCGTCAGCGACCAGCAGATCGCCGCCTCGACGCTGCTGTGGCCGGTCGACGAACAGAAGGACCGCCACGCCTTCAACGAATTCCTGCTCAAGGCCCAGAAGCTGGTGCCGCTGTCGAACTTCGGCATCAGCGCGGTCGGCGACCGCGACTATTACGAGCTGTTCGGCGAGCTGGCGACGACCTCGTCGCTGGACGACATTCTGATCGAGCTGCGGGCCCTGGCCGAGAACGCCATCGAGGCCGCCTCGGACCTGCGCTCGTCCTTCACCCCCGCCGCCTGATTCCACGACCCTTCGGAGCCTTCCAATGTCCATCTGGCAAAAGCTGTTCACCCTGGGTCGCGCGGGCGCGCATGACGCCACCTCGGCCGTCGTCGACGCCAACGCCCTGCGCATCCTCGACCAGGAAATCCGCGACGCCGACACCGCCCAGGGCAAGGCCCGCGACGACATGGCCAGCCTGGTGGCCCGCCGACGCATCCTGGAAAAGGAAGTCGCCAGCTTCCGCGACCAGGTCGTCAAGTACGAGGGCTCGGCCCGCGCCGCCGTCACCAAGGGCGACATGGACCTGGCCCGCCAGGTGGCCCAGCGCATCGCCGACCTGGAGTCGGACATCGCCCTGAAGGAGCCGCAGGTCGCCGACATGCGGGTCGCCGAAGACCAGCTGCACACCGCCATCAGCGCCACCGACCGCCGCATCGAGACCCTGCGTCGCGAGGTCGACGTCGTGAAGGTCAACGAGTCCGTCCAGAAGGCTCAGGCCTCGGTCGCCGCGCGCGGCGCCGGCGCGGGCTCGTCGCTGGGCTCGGCCGCCGACAGCCTGGCTCGCATCAAGGAAAAGCAGGCGATCCGCGGCGAGCGCATCAAGGCGGCCGGTGAACTGGAAGACCGCCGCACCGGCGCCGACCTGGACGAGAAGCTGCGCCTGGCCGGCATCCTGCCCGGCCAGTCCTCGGCCGACGACGTCCTGGCGCGCCTGGCCCCGGCCAAGCCGACCCTGCAGATCGAGCAGAAGCCTGACGAGGCTTAGGACGTCCTGAGCCTTTGACGGTCGAGGCCGCGAAACTAGCCCTCGTCCTTCGACAAGCTCAGGATGAGGGCTAGTTTCGCGGCGGTTCAGTAGAAATCCTCATCCTGAGCTTGTCGAAGGACGAGGATTTCGGCCCGAAGGTCAAAGGCTCACCCTATCTTTGCTCCCTGTCCATTGCCTCGGCGCTTGGGCGCGCACTTCGCGCGACCCGAGGGGCCGGATGGACTCAGAGGATGACCACAATGCGCCGCCTCAAGCTGACGCCCCGTCCCGACTGGAAGGCCAAGGCCGAGGCCGTCGGCTTCGTCTACCACCACACCGAGGGCCAGGCCTATTGGGACGAGAGCGTGGCCTACGCCTTCACCCTCAAGCAGGTGGAGGACGACCTGGAGCCGGCCGCCGCCGAGCTCCATGACCTGTGCCTGGACCTGGTCGACGAGGTGGTCGCCAGCGAGGAACTGATGACCCGGCTGGCGATCCCGGCCGAGCACCGCGACTTCGTGGCCGCCTCCTGGCGCGCCAAGTCGCCGTCGCTCTATGGCCGCTTCGACTTCGGCTATGACGGCGTCAGCAAGCCCAAGCTCTACGAATACAACGCCGACACCCCGACCAGCGTCTTCGAGGCCGCCACCTTCCAGTGGCTGTGGCTGGAAGAACTGATCGCCAACGGGACGCTGCCGGCCAACGCCGACCAGTTCAATAGCCTGTTCGAGGCGCTGCGCGACCGGTTCAAGACCCTGTTCCCGACCGGCGGCTTCGTCCACTTCGCCAGCGACGCCGAGGCTGTCGAGGACCGCCAGACCGTGCGCTTCCTGGAGGACCTGGCGATCCAGGCCGGCATCGAGCCGAAGTTCGTGGCCATGGACGCCATCGGCGTCAACGCCGAGGGCCAGTTCGTCGACCTGGAAGGCTTCGTGTTGCAGGCGGCCTTCAAGCTCTATCCGTGGGAGCACATGCTGCGCGAGCCCTATGCCGCCCACCTGAAGACCGCCCAGGTGCGCTGGCTGGAACCCGCGTGGAAGTCGATCCTGTCCAACAAGGGCGCCCTGCCGCTGCTGTGGGAGCGCCACCCCGGCCACCCCAACCTGCTGGAGGCCTATTTCGAGGGCGACCCCGCCGCCTCGAACCTCGGCGGGCGGTACGTGCGCAAGCCGCTGTTCTCGCGCGAAGGGGCCAATGTCGAGATCGTCGGCGGCGACGAACCCGTGCTCGACCAGGGCTATGGCCAGGAGGGCGCGATCCTCCAGGCCTACCACCCGCCGCCGGAATTCGACGGCAAGCGCCCGGTGGTCGGCGCCTGGATCGTCGGGGCCGAACCGGTCGGCATCGGCATCCGCGAGGACGACAGCGTGGTGACCAAGAACCTGGCGCGGTTCGTGCCGCACGTGATCGAGGGGTAGGGGCGCGCACCGCGAGATTCGACCCGTTTCGGACTTTCGTCTGCGCGAGCATCTATGTTGAAGCCGGCAACTGTGGAGAGGCCGTTAGGATATGCCGCAGCGTGGGTTTAGCCGCCTCATGGTCGCGCTTCGGAACCTGAAGCACTTGCCTGCGGTCGTGCGCATGGCGGTCGAGTTGGTCCGTGCGCAAAAGGATGTAGCTCGGCAGGACTATCTTTCCGCTGAGCGTAGGCTCGTGCGCATATATGGCTTAGCGCCTCCTGGTACGGTGGAGTCTACGACGACGAACCTCCTGATGGCCGTGGTGTCGCTTCGGCTCGGAAATTTTCAGGTTGCCGCCGACCTTGCACCAACCGCCGTGAGCAGCATCGGTTCATTGCGAGTCTCCGCCAACCCGGCGGAGCGTGCCTATTTGCAATACGCGGGCCGGCTTGTCTTCGAGGAGGCAACCCGTCGGCTAGGCGCGCCAAAGACTATCAATGTCTCCGTGGACTACGAAGATCTTGACGTCCGAAGGGTCAGAGACTCGCTCAAGAACGCTTTTCCGGTTCACCGCTCTCGCGCCGCGGTCATCCCTCAAATCCATTGAGTTTTTCCAAGCTTCACCACCCATCTCGGACATTTCCAACGTCTGCCTGTTGGAAGCCCACATCCGCCCCGGATGCGGCCGTGCCGGGCGGATGCAAACGCAATGCGGCTAGCAAAACGCCCCGTCCCTCCCCCTTGCGGGGAGGGTGGCCCCGAAGGGGTCGGGTGGGGGAGCCGCCGCATTGAGCGCGGGGAATGGACGTCCTGCACCGGCCCCCACCCGTCGGCTTCGCCGCCGCCCTCCCCACGAGGGGGAGGGACAGGCGTTGAGGCGTCAGCTTGTGGTTCTGGCCATTCCCACTACCGTCCGCGCATGACCCCGCGCGCCATCCCCTATCTCCTCATCGCGCTGCGCGTCGCCGCCGGGCTGCTGATCCTCGCCCTGGCGCTGCTGGTCGGCTCGCCGGCCCGCTGGAGCTGCGCGGCCCTGCTCGCGGTCGGGGTGCTGTCCGACATCTTCGACGGGGTGATCGCTCGGCGCCTGGGCAGCGTCACCGATCGCCTGCGCATCTTCGACAGCCGGGCCGACGTGGTCTTCTGGCTGTGTGCGACCGCCGCCGTCCTGATCCTGCATCCGCGTCTGGTCGCCACGCTCTGGCCGGCGGTCCTGGTGCTGGGCGTGATGGAACTGACGGCCCACGCCGTCAGCTTCGCCCGCTTCCGCAGGGAGGCGTCGCCGCACCATCTGCTGTCGAAGCTGTTCGGACTGGCGCTGTGGGCGCTGCTGACCCAGTTGCTGATCACCGGGACCGGCGGCTTGGTGCTGGCGGTCGCCTTCGCGATGGGCGTGGCCTCGCAACTGGAAGCTCTGGCCATCATGCTGATCCTGCCGGATTGGCGTTGCGACATCCGAGGCGTGCGCCAGGCCCTGGCGCTGCGCCGCGCGGCGAGCGCGGCCTGAAGCCTTGCCGGACGCGCCGCTTTGCCCCACTTGTGAGCGAATGAGTCAGGCGGTCACGATTGAACTGGGCGAGGGCGGCGCGCACGACGCCCGGGCTTTGCGGAGCGCCTTCGGGTGCTTCACCACCGGGGTGACGGTCGTCACCACCACGGGTGAGGACGGCCGCCGGGTCGGGTTGACCGCCAACAGCTTCACCTCGGTGTCGCTGGACCCGCCGCTGGCCCTGGTCTGCGTCGACCTGAAATCCAAGAGCCTGCCAGCCCTGGACGCGGCCGGCCGGTTCACCGTCAACGTGCTGCACGCCGACCAGCAGCTCATGGCCCGCCAGTTCACCCTCAAGGAGGGCGACCGCTTCGCCGGGGTCGAGACCGAGGCCTGGAGCACCGGCGCCCCGATCCTGCCCGGCTGCATGGCCAATTTCGAATGCGTCACCCACCAGGTCTTCGACGCCGGCGACCACCGGGTCTATGTCGGGCGGGTGGTCAAGCTTCGCTACGATCCCGGCCACGAGCCGTTGGTCTATCTGCAGGGCCGGTTCCGCCGGGTGCATGTGGAGGAGTAGGCTTGGTGCGTCCTTCGAGGCTTCGCTACGCTACGCACCTCAGGATGAGGAATTCAAAGCCAACCCACGGTCCTCATCCTGAGGTGCGAGCCGCAGGCGAGCCTCGAAGGACGCAGGGCGGAAGAAATTTGCGGGATACGCGCGTGTAGTCGGGTGCTATTGACGCGCAAAACAAGGTCTAGGGAGCGTATCATGCGGACGATCAGCCATTTCGTGAACGGACAGACCCTCGAAGGGACGTCCGGCCGCTTCGGTGACGTGTTCAACCCCAACACCGGCGAGGTCCAGGCCCGCGTGCAGCTGGCGAGCGACGCCGAGCTGGACGCCGCCGTCCAGGCCGCCGCCGCGGCGCAGATCGGCTGGGCCGCGACAAATCCGCAGCGCCGGGCCCGGGTGATGTTCGAGTTCAAGCGCCTGATCGAGCGCGACATGAACGCCCTGGCCGAAATGCTGTCGTCCGAGCACGGCAAGGTCGTCGCCGACAGCAAGGGCGACATCCAGCGCGGCCTGGAGGTGATCGAGTTCGCCTGCGGCATCCCCCACATCCTCAAGGGCGAATATACCGAGGGCGCGGGGCCCGGCATCGACGTCTATTCGATGCGCCAGCCGTTGGGCGTCTGCGCCGGCATCACCCCGTTCAACTTCCCGGCCATGATCCCGATGTGGATGTTCGGCATCTCGATCGCCGTGGGCAACAGCTTCATCCTCAAGCCGTCGGAAAAGGACCCGACCGTGCCGGTTAGGCTGGCCGAGCTGATGATGGAGGCCGGCGCGCCCGCCGGGGTGCTCAACGTCGTGCACGGCGACAAGACCGCCGTCGACGCCATCCTGACCCACCCGCTGATCCGCGCCGTCAGCTTCGTTGGCTCGTCGGACATCGCCCACTATGTCTACCAGACCGGCACGGCGCACGGGAAACGCGTCCAGGCCATGGGCGGGGCCAAGAACCACGGGATCGTCCTGCCCGACGCCGACCTCGACCAGGTGGTCAAGGACCTGTCGGGCGCGGCCTTCGGCTCGGCCGGCGAGCGCTGCATGGCGCTGCCCGTCGTCGTGCCGGTCGGCAAGAAGACCGGTGACGAGCTGCGCGAGCGGATGGTCGCCGAGATGCAGACCCTGAAGGTCGGGATCTCCACCGACCTCGACGCCCACTACGGCCCGGTGGTCAGCGCCCAGCACCGCGCCAAGATCTCGGATTACATCCGGATTGGTGTGGAAGAGGGTGCGGAATTGGTGGTCGACGGCCGCGACTTCGCCCTGCAGGGCTTCGAGAAGGGCTTCTTCATCGGCCCCTCGCTGTTCGACGGCGTCAAGAAAGGCATGAAGACCTATCAGGAAGAAATCTTCGGCCCGGTGCTGCAGATCGTCCGTGCAGAGACCTTCGAGGAAGCGCTGGCCCTGCCGTCCGAGCACCAGTACGGCAACGGCGTGGCGATCTTCACCCGCAACGGCAAGGCGGCGCGCGAGTTCGCCTCGCGGGTCAATGTCGGCATGGTCGGCATCAACGTGCCGATCCCGGTGCCGGTGGCCTACCACACCTTCGGCGGCTGGAAGCGCAGCGCGTTCGGCGACACCAACCAGCACGGCGTCGAGGGCGTGAAGTTCTATACCAAGGTCAAGACCATCACCGCGCGGTGGCCGGAGGGCGACCACGAAGGCGACGCCTTCGTCATCCCGACGATGAAATAGGACGAGGGCGGGGGGCGATGCGAAGACTGGACCGAACCTTCAACGTCATCGCCGCCTGCCTGATGGGGCTGATCCTGACCACGATCTCGACCATGGGCTCGACCACGGGCGCCTTCGCCCAGTCCCTGGACGCCGCCGAAATGGCGGCGGTCGGCCAGTACGGCGAGCGCGCCGCGCCGCTGACGGTGTTCGAGCGGGACGGGACCTTGCGTGTCGATGGCCAAGGCCATGCCGACGCCGGACTGACGCCGCTGGGGCGCGGCCGCTATCGCATCGACGGTGGCGGCGAGCTGGCGCTGGAACCGGTCGCCGTGCGCCTGGACGGAACGCGCCTGGCCCGCCACGATTTCGGGGCCGAGGTCGAGGCCGGAATCCGGGCGGCGGTGCGCGCCGACCCGGACGCCCTGCGGGCCAAGGCCCTGGCCGCCACGCCGCCGGTCGAGACGGCCGACCATCGGCCCGCCGACCTCGTCGACCTGGCGACCGTCGACCCCGCGATCCGCTTCGACATCCGCTACGCCGGCCCCGACAACTTCATGGGCCTGCCGCTCTACGAGCGCGCCGCCGCCTACATGCAGCGTCCGGCCGCCGAGGCACTGGCGCGGGCGGCCAAGGCCCTGGAGGCCAAGGGCTACGGCCTGCTGATCCACGACGCCTACCGTCCCTGGTTCGTCACCTGGATGTTCTGGGAGGCGACTCCGCCGCGGGACCACATGTTCGTCGCCGACCCCGCCCAGGGGTCGCGTCACAACCGGGGCTGCGCGGTGGACCTGACGCTGTACGACCTGAAAACCGGCAAGCCGGTCGAGATGCCCAGCCGCTACGACGAGATGTCGGGCCGTTCCTACGCCGACTTCATCGGCGGCACGACGCGCCAACGGGCGCTACGGGTCCTGCTACGCGAGGCGCTGATGGCCGAAGGGTTCGAGGTCTATCCCGAGGAGTGGTGGCACTTCGACTACAAGGACTGGCGAAGCTACGGCATCGGGACGAAGACGTTCGATGAGCTGGCCGGTGCGGGAGGCTAGCGCGGTCGCCCTCTCCCAGCGGGAGAGGGTTCTAGGAGCGCGGCCGCCAGGCCAGGATGTCGGCGCTGCGCTCCACCCCCACCCGCGAACAGGTGGCCTTCAGCGAACACGCCCCGCAGCGGGGCGCGTGATGGCCGCACAGCAGTTGCCCCAGGCCCTTCATCAGCCAGTGCAGCTCGTACAGGTCCTCGGCCGTCCAGCTGTCGGGAACCAGGTCCATCAGCGCCCGATAGGCGTGGGCGGTGTCGTAGCTGGCCGGGATCAGGCCCAGCCGGCCGGCGACACGGTGGACGTGGGTGTCGACCACCAGGGCCCGCATGTTCAGCGGGCTGAAGTTGAGCACCGAGGCGGCGACCTTGACGCCGACGCCGGGCAGGCCCTGCAGCCACCAGCGGGCGGAATCCAGCTCCAGCTCGCTCAGATGGTCGAGCGACAGTTTCCAGCCGCTGCGCACCTGGATCAGGCGCAGGGCGTGCGGCAAGTGGCGGGCCTTGTCCTCGGGATAACTCACCTCCTTGATGAGCTCCAGCACCACGGCGTCCGGCGCCTCGGCCAGCTCTTCCCAGGTCGCGAAGCGGTCCTTGAGCCGGTGATAGGCCGCCCAGGACACCGCGTCCTTGGTCCGGCCGCTGATCGCCGACTTGACCAGCTGCGACACCGGGTCGAGCCGCCTGGTCGGCCGCTGCGGCCCGAACGTCTTCAGCAACGCGTCGCGCATCGCTTCGAGCGGGGAGGTCGAGAGGTCGAGGGAAAGCTGCATGGCGATTCTCGTTCCGGAACGTAACGAGAACATAGATAACGCGAAGGCGTTTGTCGAGTTATCCCCAGCTTCCGCCCGGAAGATCAGCGTCTAGGGTGGTTCAGCAGCGCCGTGATCCGTCGCCGCAGACGCTGCAAAGCCACTTTCACCGGCGTGGGAGCCGGGACCGGATCGGGGCGTTCCTCGGTCGGAAGCTCGACGCCGGCGAACCGGGCGATCAGGTCGCGCAGCTCGGGTTCCTGCACCGCCAGGGCGGCCTCGACCGGGCTCATCCATTGCAGGACGCGCTGGCCCTTCTCCGGCCAGGTGGCGTGCTCGCCGGTGACTTCCAGCGGGAAGACATCGACCGTGACGGGACGCCCGACGCCGCTCTTCAGGCGCTTCAGATAGGGATAGTCGCCGATCGGCCGCTCGACGATGCGGCCGTCGAGGCCGGCCTCCTCATAGGCTTCCTGGGCGGCGGCCAGGTGGTCGGCCTTGCCCTTCATCGGCCAGCCCTTGGGGATCACCCAGCGACGGGTCTCGCGGGACGAGACCAGCAGGATCTCCAGGCCGGGCGGCGCGGCGCCATCCGCGCCGGAGGCGGCGCGCCAGGGCAGGGCGGCCACCTGGCGGCGCCGCTGTCCGGTCTTGCTTCCCCCTTGCTTGCCGCCCGCCAGATCGCTCACTTCATCCAGAACCCTAGGTAATAGAAGGTCGCGGCCACCAGGCCTGCCGCGGGCAGGGTCACCACCCAGGCGGTGACGATGCTCTTGGCCACGCCCCAGCGGACGGCCGAAACCCGGCGCGAGGCGCCGACGCCGACAATAGCGCCCGTGATCGTGTGAGTCGTCGAGACCGGAACGCCGATATGGGTCGCCAGGAACAAAGTAATCGCCCCGCCGGTCTCGGCGCAGAAGCCCTGCATCGGAGTCAGGCGGGTGATCTTGCTGCCCATGGTGTGGACGATGCGCCAGCCGCCGAACAGCGTGCCCAACGCCATGGCCGCCTGGCACGACAGCACCACCCACAGCGGGATCGTCCCCGGCGCGTTCGTCGCGCCGTGGGCGTAGAGCAGGGCGGCGATGATGCCCATGGTCTTCTGGGCGTCGTTGCCGCCGTGGCCCAGCGAGTACATGGCCGCCGAGACGAACTGCAGCTTGCGGAACACCTTGTCGGCGAAGAACGGCGACGACTTCAGGAACGTCCACGAGACGACCAGCACCAACACCAGCGCCAGCAGGAAGCCCATCAGCGGCGAGACGACGATCCCGGCCGCGGTCTTGCCCAGTCCCGCCCATTGCACCGCGCCGAAGCCGCCGACCGCAGCCACCGAGGCGCCGACCAGGCCGCCGATCAGGGCGTGAGAGCTGGAGGAGGGGATGCCGGCCCACCAGGTGATCAGGTTCCAGCTGATCGCCCCCATCAGGGCCGCGAAGATCAGCCGGTCGCTGATGATGTGCGGGTCGATGATCCCCGAGCCGACCATCTTGGCCACGTGCAGGCCGAAGAACAGGAAGGCGATGAAGTTGAAGAACGCCGCCCACAGCACGGCCCACTTGGCCGACAGAACCCGCGTCGAGACGATGGTGGCGATCGAGTTGGCGGCGTCGTGCAGGCCGTTGAGGAAGTCGAAGCCCAGGGCGACGATCACCAGGAAGACCAGGATAATGAAGGTGGGGTCCACTAGACCTGCTCGATCACGATACCGCTGATGCGGTTGGCGACGTCCTCGAAGCGGTCGACCACCTTTTCCAGGTGGCTGTAGATGTCGACGCCGACGATGAAGGCCATCGGATCACCCGTGCGGTGGGCCAGGAACAGCGCCTTGCGGCCTTGGTCGTACATCAGGTCGGCCTGTTCCTCGATCTGGGTGACCCGCACGGCTAGTTCGGTCAGCCGGTGGGCGTTCTGGCGCATCTTGGGCAGCAGGGCCACGGCCTGGACGGTCAGTTCGGCGGCCTCGACGATGATCCGCGCCATCTCGCGCATCTGCGGCTCGAAAGTCTTGACCTCGAACAGGCTGACCACCTTGGCGGTCTTGCGCATCTGGTCGATGGCGTCGTCCAGCGAGGTGGTCAGGTCCTGGATGTCGCTGCGATCGAACGGCGTGATGAAGCTGCGGCGGATGGCGCCCATCACCTGGCGGGTGATCTCGTCGGCCTCTTCCTCGTGCTGGTAGACGCGGCCGCTGGCGGCCTCGATGCCGTCGCCGCCTTCCATAAGGTCGCGCAGCGCCTGGGCGCCCAGCACCAGGGTCGCGGCGTGTTGCGAGAACAGGTGGAAGAAGCGGTCTTCCTTGGGCATCACGGCCCGGAACAAACCCAACATGGTCGCTTCATCCTCTTGTTCGAAGCGCGGAAATCGCACGCGCGCTCCGACCACGGAACAACGCGATGTCTGGCCGGACCGGAACCATGGAAGTGGGCCCTGTTCAAGCCCTTGTATGACGGTTTTGTAACGGTCGTGGCCTCTGGGCGCCGCCCCCGGGCTTTGGCAGTGTGTCGCCGTGACGATCCGGGAGTGTGAACGATGGCGACCAAGCTGACGGTGAACGGACAGGTCCACGCGGTGGACGCCGAGCCCGACACCCCGCTGCTGTGGGTGCTGCGCGACGTGCTGGGCCTGGTCGGGACCAAGTACGGCTGCGGCGTGGCCCAGTGCGGGGCCTGCACCGTGCACATCGACGGCGTGGCGATGCGCTCCTGCGTCACCTCGCTGGCCCGGGTGGGCGCCAAGGCGGTGACCACGATCGAGGGCGTCGGGGCAGGACCGGTCGGGGCCAAGGTGCAGCAGGCCTGGACGGCCATCGATGTGCCGCAATGTGGCTACTGCCAGGCCGGCCAGATCATGTCGGCCACGGCCCTGCTGACCGCCGCGCCCAAGCCGACCGACGACGAGATCGATGCGGCGATGAACGGCAACCTCTGCCGCTGCGCCACCTACATCCGCATCCGCAAGGCCATCAAGGTCGCCTCCGGCCAGGTGGAGGCGTGACCATGGACGCGACCCTTCTTCAGAGTCCCTCGCGCCGCCTGTTCCTGAAAACCGGCGCGGCGGCCGGCGGCGGCCTGCTGTTGTCGTTCAACCTGCCGGCCGCCGGCCGGGCGGAGGGCGAGGCCACGGCCAATCCCTTCAACGCCTTCGTCCGCATCGCCCCCGACGGGGTGGTGACCATCGCCGCCACGCGTCCGGAGATCGGTCAGGGGATCAAGACCTCGTCGCCGATGCTGATCGCCGAGGAACTGGACGCCGACTGGTCCAGGGTGCGGATCGAGCAGGCGCCGATCGACGCCAAGGTGTTCGGCGAGCAATCGGCCGGCGGCAGCACCTCGACCCCTGACGACTGGACGCCGATGCGCCAGGTCGGCGCGGTCGGCCGCGCCTTGCTGATCCAAGCGGCCGCCCAGCGCTGGAAGACGCCCGCCGCCGGCCTGACCACCGAGCCGGGCTTCGTGGTCGACACGGCCGGCAAGCGCCGGGCGTCCTACGGCGAGCTGGCCCAAGCGGCCGCCGGTCTGACCGCGCCCGACCCCAAGACGCTGACGCTGAAGGACCCCAAGACCTACCGCATCATCGGCAAGGCCCAGCCGCAGTCGGACACCCCGGCCATCGTCACCGGCAAGCCGCTGTACGGCATCGACGTGCGCGTGCCGGGCATGCTGTACGCCACCTTCCTCAAGGCTCCGGTGTTCGCCGCCAAGGTGGCCAAGGTCGACCTGGCGCCGGCCAAGGCGGTCAAGGGCGTGCGCCACGCCTTCGTGGTCGATGGCGGAACCGAACTGGAAGGCCTGCTGGGTGGCGTGGTGGTGGTGGGCGACACCTGGTGGGCGGCGCGCAAGGGCCGCAACGCGCTGGAGGTCACCTGGGCCGATCACCCGACCAGCGCCCAGAGCAGCGCCGGCTTCGCCGCCAAGGCGGCCGAGCTGCACAAGCAGCCGCCGCATCGCAACGTCCGGACGGTCGGCGACGTCAAGGCCGGCCTGGCCGGCGCGGCCAAGCTCGTCCAGGCCGAGTACAGCTATCCGTTCAACGCCCACGCCACCCTGGAGCCGCAGAACTGCACGGCCAGCTTCAAGGACGGCAAGGTCGAGATCTGGGCTCCGGCCCAGAACCCCGAGGACGGTCGCGAGCTGGTGGCCAAGACCCTGGGGATCAAGCCCGACGACATCACCATCCACTTCACCCGCAGTGGCGGCGGCTTCGGCCGGCGGCTGATGAACGACTTCATGGTCGAGGCGGCGTGGATCTCCAAGGTGGTCGGCGCGCCGGTCAAGCTGCTGTGGACCCGTGAGGACGACCTGCAGCACGACTTCTACCGTCCGGCCGGCTACCACAGCCTGACGGCCGGGCTGGACGCCAAGGGCGACCTGGTCGCCTGGCGCAACCACTTCGTCTCCTTCGGCGAAGGAGAGAAGTTCGTGCGGGCGGCGGGCATGAACGCCACCCAGTTCCCGTTCGGGGCCGTGCCCCACTACGCCCTCGACGTCTCGGTGATGGCGCTGGGCGTGCCGACCGGCTGGCTGCGGGCTCCAGGCAACAACGCCTATGGCTTCGTGCTGCAGGGCTTCACCGACGAGGTCGCCCACGCGGCCGGCCAGGACCCGGTGGCCTTCCGCCGCAAGCTGCTGGGCGAGCCGCGGCTGATCGGCGAACCGGGGAAGGGCGACAGTTTCGACACTGGCCGGATGCGCGGCGTGCTCGACCTGGTCGCCGAGAAGTCCGGCTGGGGCCGCAAGACCGCCGCCGGCGTCGGCCTGGGCGTGGCCTGCCACTACAGCCATCGCGGCTATGTGGCGGTGGTCGTGGAGGTCACCGTGGCCGACGGCCAGGTCGAGGTGCGCAAGGCCTGGGCGGCGGTGGATGTCGGCCGGCAGATCGTCAACCCCAACGGCGCCGAACAGCAGGTGCAGGGCTCGGTCCTCGACGGCATCGGCTCGGCCATGGGCCAGCAGATCACCATCGAGAACGGGGCGGCGACCCAGAGCAATTTCGGCGATTTCCCGATGCTGCGCTTCGCCGACGCGCCGGACGTCGAGGTGCATTTCCGCGTCACCGACCACGACCCGACGGGCCTGGGCGAGCCGGCCCTGCCGCCCGCGCCGGCCGCCCTGGTCAACGCCATCTTCGCGGCGACCGGCAAGCGGATCCGCAGCTTGCCGATCGCCGGCCAACTGGCCTGAACGGCGGGCCGCGACACAACGTCCCAAGTCGAATTTTGCCTCCGGGTTCACCAGGGTCGGGGGCGCGATCTTAACCAAATTTGGCGATGATGGCCTTGAACGAGGACCATCGCGTCATGGGTCGACACGTCGAAACCTTGGTGATCGGAGCCGGGCCCGCCGGCCTGACCGCCGCCTATGTTCTGGCCAAGGCCGGGCGCGACGTGACCGTGCTGGAGATGGACGGGCAGGTCGGTGGCCGCGGCCGTACGATCGTCCACGACGGTTTCCGCATCGACCTGAACGGCGAGGCTTTCGAATCCGCGTCGTCCAGCGTGCGTGACCTGTGGTCCGAACTGCTGCCGGACGGCTTCGTCGAACAGCCGCGCACCACGCGCATCTATCACCGCGACCAGTTCTACGCCTATCCGTTGAAGACGCTGGAAGCCCTGGCCCATCTGGGTCTGCGCGGCGGCGCGGCGTGCCTGGCCTCGTTCGGGATGGCCAAGATCCGTCCGATCAAGACGCCCCGGAGCTTCAGCGACGAGATCCGCAACCGCTTCGGCGGCAGGCTGGCCTCGATGCTGTTCCAGCCCTTCGCCGAGAAAGTGTCGGGCCTGATCAGCGAGCAGATGCCGACCGGTTGGGCTGGAGCGGCCCGGCCGTCGGCCAACTTCCGCTATCCCCGTGACGGGGCGGGCGCGGTGTGGCGGGCTTGCGCCGAGCGGATCGTCGATCTGGGCGGCGAAATCGGCCTGGACCGACGCGTCGAGGAATTGCGGTTCGACCCCATCGGCAAGCTGTGGACCGTCCTGGCTCGCGGGGTCGACGGCGCCAGCGAGGCCTATACCGCCGACCAGGTGATCTCCACCGCGCCGCTGCGGGAACTGGCCGGCGCCTTGCTTCCGACGCCGATCAGCCTGTTCCACGCGGGCGAGCTGATGTACCGCGACCAGATCACCGTCGCCCTGATCGGACGCACATGCGAACCGCTGCGCGAGACGGCGATCGACGTCCATGACGCGGACCTGAAGGTCAGCCGGGTGCAGAACTTCCGCGCCTGGTCGCCGGGCATGGCTTCGGCCGGAGATCTCAGCTGTATCGGGCTGGAATATTTCTGCTTCGAGGGCGACGGCCTGTGGACGGCCAGCGACGTGGAGCTGATCGCCCTGGCCAGGCGCGAGGCGGCCGCGATGGGACTGATGGACCGCGGCGCGGTCAAGGACGCCGTCGTCGTGCGCCAACGCAAGGCGATCCCGATCGAGGACGAGGACTGCGCCGAGCATCGGGCGATGATCCGGCTGGACCTGAAGATACAGTTTCCGACCCTGCACCTGGCCGGCCGCAATGGCCTGCACCGGGCGGGCGGACGCGATCACGCCACGCTCAGTGGCCTGCAGACCGCCGAGAACATCCTGGCCGGCGAGGCGACGCATGACGTCTGGACGGCGCCGGTCGTCCGGACGCCCAGCCGCAAGGCCGCTTAGCGCCCGCGCACCTGATCGCTTCGCGGCGGTCTTCGAACCAACCGACGAATCGTGCGACCGGTTTCGTTCCGGGACCCTCGGCGACGTGTTTTTGGCCTCCGCGCTTGACAACGTTGTCACCGATGAGATGGATGTCTCGTCCCGCAACGACGGACAGGGGAGTGAAATCACATGGCAGGTATGGGTGCAGGCGCGCCGGTGAACGGCGCCGCCGGGACGAAGTCAGGCGGGGGCGGTGTCCTCCTGGCCGTCATCTATGTCACGGCCCTGTTCTTCATCTGGGCGTTCGTGACCAACCTGATCGACCCGCTCGTCAAGAGCATGAAGGTCGTCTACACGCTCACGGACTTCGAGACCCAGCTGAACCAGTTCGCGTTCTTCATCGCCTACGGGGTCATGTCGATCCCGTCGGGGGCCTATCTGGCCAAGAACGGCTACGCCAAGTCGATCATTCTTGGCCTGATCGGCATCGTCGTCGGCTGCCTGATCGCCTGGTCGACGACCTTCTCGCACAACTTCATCACCGTGCTGCTGGGGCTGTTTGTCGCCGCTTCGGGCATCACCCTGCTGCAGGTCGCGGCCAATCCGCTGATCGCCTCGATGGGGGATCCCAAGGAGTCGCACTTCCGCCTCAACCTGTCGCAGGCCTTCAACTCGATGGGCGCCTATCTGGGCGGCATCTTCGGCGCGAGGTTCCTGCTGCAGGGACCCCTGTTCGAGCAGGACGTGGTCATCACCGAGACGATGAAGACCGCCGGCCTCGGCTTCGTCACCAACGTCTACCTGATGATCGCCGGCATCCTGGCCCTCTTCACCCTGGCCGTGTTCCTGGTGCGCAACACCATCACCCATCACGCGCCGAAGATGGCCGCGCACACTGAATCGCCGTTCAAGGCGCTGCAGTCGAAATGGGCCAATCTGGGCTCGCTGGGCATCTTCCTCTATGTCGGAGCCGAGGTCTGCGTGATCTCGGGCATGATCTTCTTCCTCGAACAGAAGCAGATCCTCAACGTCCCGTCGCAGGTCGCCGGCTTCGTCGGCCCGATCTTCATGTTGTTCGCGATGTTCGGCCGCTTCGGCGGTTCGGTGCTGCTTCGCTACGTCAAGGCCACGACCATGCTGAGCATCGTGGCGGCCTGCGCCGCGGCGCTGTGCGGGGTCGTCATCGCGACCTACCAGATGCCGGCCACGCCGCTCGGCGGCTCGGTGACCCTGCCGGGCCAGTTCGTCGCGCCGCTGACCATGGGCTTCGTCCCGGGCGTCGCGGCCATCCTGATCGGCCTGTTCAACTCGATCATGTTCCCGACCATCTTCACCCTGACACTGGAGCGTTCGTCCGCCCCGGCCTCGGCGACCTCGGGCCTGATGTGCATGGCCATCTGCGGCGGAGGGTTCATCTCCATCCTCTACGGCTTCACGGTCGACCAGTTCGTGGCCCACTTCCCGATCGGCGCGCGCTCGCTGGCCTTCGTCGTGCCGATGGTCTGTTACCTGTATGTGCTGTGGTTCTCGATGGCCGCCAAACGCGCGCCTATCCACGCCATCCAGGAGGACGCGGTGGCCGGCGGCCACTAGGACCTTCTTCCGGTTCCTCGGCGGAAAGCCCGGGCGTCTTAGGCGTCCGGGCTTCTTCGTGGTCCGTCCAAGAAAAGAGCGCCTCCGGCCGAGCCGAAGGCGCCACTTCCTTGTCAGTCGTGCGGGGCGTCAGAGAGCTTTGCGGCCGGTGAACGCGTGGTAGATGGCCAGAACGACCACCGCGCCGATTACCGAGACCAGCAGGCTGTAGAGGTTCAGCCCTGAAACGCCGCCGGCGCCGAACTGATTGAACAGGAAGCCGCCGACCACGGCGCCGACGATCCCGAGCACCAGATCCACTACCAGGCTGCCGCCGCTGCGGCTTACGAGCTTGCTGGCGATGAACCCGGCCACGAGGCCCAGCACGATCCACGCAAGAATAGACATGAACGCCTCCTTGGCATCTGAGGCGCGCCAACGGCGCGTCGATACAAAGTAAAGGCCCGCGCATAGACTTCGTTCCGACACACTTGCGTGTTCGGGCGGTCCGTCGGCGCGAAGACTGTCAGGCGTCGAGCGCGATGCTTCCGGCGAAGGTCAGCGCGATTTGCCGATCCGGGCCGCTACGGCGTCGACCAGCTTCTGGGCGGGGGCGCGACCCAGCACGATGAAAACGCCCGAGCCGATGATGGCGCCGACGAGGAAGGACAGGCTCATGAGATCCCCGGGGAATGGAGGCTGCGACTGATCCCTTTCTAAAGCCACCGGACCATGGCCACCATGTGACACGCCGACGCCGGGCGCCGTCTTGCGCGATCCGGACGATCCAGGTGCGCTGAAGCGGCGTCGATGAATTCTGATTGGGCGTTTCCACCCGGCGGCGTCAGAAGCGAAGGCAAGAAGGTCCGCGCGGTCTTGCCCGACGCGCGCCTTGAGGCGTTCATGCAGGGAGCCGAAACCGGCTCTCACGAGAGGATCGACATGGCCCAGGTCCAGGCGAAAGCCGCCAAGAGCCGGTTCATCGGCGGGTTCGGCGTCCAGGTGCTGATCGCCATGGTCATCGGCCTGGGACTGGGCCTGCTGGCCCGGTCGCTAGGGCCGGCGGAAGGGCAGGCGGGCCACGGCTTGGCCGAGGCGCTGCGCCTGGTCGGTTCGATCTTCGTGCAACTGCTGCGCACCCTGGTGCCGCCGCTGGTGTTCACCGCCATCGTCGCCAGCATCGCCAACCTGCGCGAATTGCAGAACGCCGCGCGGCTGGTCTGGCGCACCTTGGCGTGGTTCGCGATCACCGCCCTGATCGCCGTGGCCATCGGCATCACCCTGGGCCTGGTCCTGCGGCCGGGCGACCACGCCGTCGTCGACCTGGCGACGGCCCACGCCCCGCGCACCACCGGCTCGTGGCTCGACTTCCTGACGGGCCTGGTTCCCTCCAACATCCTGGGCCTGCAAGCCTCGACCAAGATCGTCGAGGGCGCGGCCACCACCACGACCTCGTTCAACGTGCTGCAGATCCTGGTCCTGGCCCTGGTGGCCGGGATCGCCGCCATCAAGGTCGGGCCGGCCGCGGAGGGCTTCCTGGCCTTCAACGCCTCGGCCCTGGCCGTGGTGCGCAAGGTGCTGTGGTGGGTGATCCGCCTGACCCCGATCGGCACCATCGGCCTGCTGGGCAACGCCGTGGCCCAGTACGGCTGGACGACCCTGAGCCAGCTGGGGGCCTTCACCGCCGCCATCTATATCGGCCTGGCCCTGGTGCTGCTGGTGGTCTACCCGGCGATCCTGGCGTTGAACGGCCTGAACCCGCTGCGCTTCTTCCAGGGCGCCTGGCCGGCCATCCAGCTGGGCTTCGTGTCGCGTTCCTCCGTCGGGACCCTGCCGGTCACCGAGAGCGTAACCGAGACCCGCCTGGGCGTGCCGCGCGCTTACGCCGCCTTCGCCGTGCCGCTGGGCGCGACCACCAAGATGGACGGCTGCGCGGCGATCTACCCGGCCGTGGCGGCGATCTTCATCGCCCAGTTCTATCACCTGCCGCTGAGCGTGACCGACTACGGCCTGATCGTCTTCGTCTCGGTGCTGGGCTCGGCGGCGACGGCCGGCCTGACCGGGGCGGTGGTGATGCTGACCCTGACGCTGTCGACCCTGGGCCTGCCGCTGGAAGGCGTCGGCCTGCTGCTGGCCATCGACCCGATCCTCGACATGGGCCGCACGGCGGTCAACGTCGCCGGCCAGGCCCTGGTGCCGACCATCGTGGCCAAGCGCGAAGGGATCCTGGACGAGGCGATCTACAACGCCCCGCCGCGCGAGGTGGGGCTGGACGAGAGCGAGGTAGTGGCGGCTTAGGCACTGCGTCCTTCGAGGCTCGGCTGCGCCTCACGCCTCAGGAAGAGGAAATCGGCAAAGCGCTCCTCATCCTGAGGCGCCGCGAAGCGGCCTCGAAGGACGCAAGGCGTTGCCGTCTCGCTTATTGACCCGCCGCCGGATACATCTCCAGCAGCACCCGCGTCACGCCATTGGTCCAACCGAACCCGTCCTGCAGCGGATATTCCCCGCCGCCGCCGGCCTTGGCTTCCTCGATGTCGTACTTCTCCAGCATCTTGCCGCTGGCCTGGTATTCGCGGGCCACGGTCTTTAGCCAGCGCTCGCCGATGTCCTTGGCCAGGGCCTCCTCGCCGTAGCGGCGCAGGCCCGAGACCGCCACCCACTGCAAGGGCGCCCAGCCGTTGGGGGTGTCCCACTGCTGGCCGGTGGCGACGGTGGTGGTGCGCAGGCCGCCGGGGGCCAGCAACAGGGCGCGGGTCTGGGCCGCCACCGCCTTGGCCTGGTCCGGGCTCGCCGCGCCGACGAACAGCGGATACAGCGTCGCGGCGCTGACATGGTCCAGCTTGGCCCGGTCGCGCCACTGGTAGTCGAGATAGAGCCCGCGCGGGGCGTCCCATAGATAGGCGTCCATCGCCGCGCGGCGGGCCTTGGCGCGGCCGGTGAACTCATCGACGCAGGCGGCGTCGGACACCGCCCCGCAGCCCTCGGCGATCGCCGTCTCCAGGCCGTAGAGCAGGCTGTTGAGGTCGACGGGCAGGATCGAGGTGGTCTGGATGGTCTTCAGGCTCTCGCCGTCGGCCATCCAGCGCGAGCTGTAGTCCCAGCCGCTCTCGGCGCCCGAGCGCAGGTCGCGGAACACCTCGCCGGCGGGGCGGTTCATGACTTCGCGGGCCGTCAACACGTCCTCGCGATAGGACTCGTCGCGCGGCGTCGCGCGATCGTCGGCGTAGCGGTTGAGGATCGCGCCGTCCGGCAGGGCGACCACGCGGCGATAGGCCTTGCCGGGCGCCAGGCCCTTCTCGCCGTCCATCCAGAAGGCGTGCTCGCGGCGCATCAGGTCGACGCGGGCCTTGAACCGGGCCTTGTCGGTCTTGTCGGCGATCCCGACCATGGCGAAGTAGAACGGCGGCTGCGAGCGGCTCAGATAGTAGCTGCGCGTGCCGTTGGGGATGTGGCCGTAGCGATCGATCAGGCCGCTGAAGTCGTCGACCATGTTCTCGACCGCCGCGTGCTGGCCGTCGGCGACCAGGCCCAGCATCGTGAAGTAGCTGTCCCAGTAGTACATCTCGCGGAAGCGCCCGCCAGGGACCACGAACGGCTTGTCCAGCGGCAGGGCCGAGCCGCCCTCGACGGCGGTCACCGGCGGACGGGTGAGGACGGGCCACAGGGTGGCGATGTGAGCCTTGAGGGTGGTGCGGTCCTTGGACGGCGGCGGCAACGGAGCGCTTTCGGGGACATCGAAGTTGGCCCGCACGAAGCGCTTGAGTTCGGCGTCGGTGAAGGTCGCGTGGGCCCGGTAGGCGGCCAGGATCTGGGCCGGCGGGCGCCTGGGCGCTGCATCGACGAAGGTCTTGCCGTCCGGGAACAGCTTGCGCATCTGCACCTGGTGGAACAGCTCGGCGTAGGTGTCGGCCGGGGAGGGGACCTCGTTAGCCTTGGGGGCGGCGGTCTGGGCCAGGGTTGGTGCAGCAAGGCCTAGCCAGGCGATGGAGGCGATCAGAACGAGGCGACGGTTCACGGCAATTCCTCATTATCCCGCTCATCCCGGCGAAAGCCGGGACCCAAGCGGGGTGGGCATTCCTGGCTCAAAGCGAAACCGTGGGGCTCGGCTTGGGTCCCGGCTTTCGCCGGGATGAGCGATTGAATTACAAGCAGAACGATAAAAGGACGGATCGGGTCCGCGAAGACCCGATCCGTTGCAGGGAGTCACTTGGGGAGCAACTGCCTGTCCCACCAGGCCGGATTGGGGCCGGCCCGGCGGAGACTGATCGGCGGCGAACCGGTCAGAAGTTGTAGCCGACGCTGAACTTGAACGAGCGGCCGAAGATCGGCCGGGCGTTGGCGCCGCTGGTCGAGCGCGGGTCGCCCTCGGTCAGGCCGTGGCTGTCGGTGAGGTTGTCGGCGGCGATCTGGACGGTGAAGTCCGAGACGTCGAAGATCATCCCCAGATCGATCTTGGTGTAGCCCTTCAGCACCTGGGTGTTGGCGTTGTCGGCGAAGCGGTCGTCCACCGCCGCGACCGTGCCGTAGAAGGTGGCGTCCACCGCCCCCAGGGTCACGTCGTAGCTGGGGGTGAAGCGGATCATCCAGTCGGGCTGACGCTGGGCGCTGTTGCCCTTGTTGGCCGGGATGCTGGACTTGGTGATCTCGGTCTTCTGGAAGGTGCCGTTCAGGGCCAGGGACAGGCCGAAGTCCGACTTCCAGCGACCGTCCAGCTCGATGCCGTGGGCCTTGTTGCTGTTGCTCTCCTGGATGCCGCCGACGTCGGCGAACTTGGCGCCCTTGAACTCGTTGGCGAAGCCGGTGGCGTACAGTTCGAACGGTCCGCTGCGCAGCTTGTAGCCCAGCTCGTACTGGTCGACGCTGAGGGTGTCGGTCAGGTTTTCGCGGAAGTTGTCGAAGCTGGGGAACTTGTAGCCGCGCGAATAGCGGCCAAACACGCCCGAGGTGGCGTTGATGTCGTAGTTCACGCCGACCGTGTAGGACGTCTTGCTGTTGCTGTAGTCGGTGATGCGCGTGGCCAGGCCGTCGGGGAAGCCCGGGCCGTCGTCGACCACGTAGTCGGTCTGGAAGCGCTCGCGACGGACGCCCAGGTCGATGCGCAGGGGATCGAACACCTGCCAGGAGTCGGCCAGGTAGATCGCGTCCACCCGCCCGTCGCCGGCCGAGGTCAGGCCATAGCCCCAGCAGCCCGAGCCGCTGCCGGCCGTGGCCAGGTTGGCGCAGGTGATCGGCGCGGCCAGGTAGTCGCCGTTGGCCTTGACCTGCATCGGGCGGAAGTTGCCGATCGTCCAGAAGTCGTCCGACGAGAAGCTGGAGGCGTAGTAGCCGACCGACAGCGCGTGCGCGCCGATTGTCTTGGAGACGCTGAGGTCGTTGGTGATCGCCTCGATCTGCTTCTCGACGATCCAGGCGCCCCAGTTCTGCACGTAGTCGTTGGCGCCCAGGGCGGCGCCACTGCGGGTGGTGATCGCGCCGGGCACGACGGCGTTGAGCGCGCCGACCGTCACCGCGCCGCCGTCCGGCACCAGGCCGTAGGTGTTGGCGTCGCCCTTGGTGACGCTGAAGCGGTCGCGCAGGGTCCAGCCGTCGCCGAAGTCATGCTCGAAGCTGCCGCCGACCACATAGCCCTTCCAGCCCCGGCCGTCGGCCAGGTCGAAGCTGCGCGTGGCGCCGTTGGCGTGGACCTGCAGGGTGTGGAAGCGGCTGGCCTCGCCCAGTTGGGTGTACTCGCCCTTGTCGATGCCCGGCACGTTGACCGCGAACGGCAGGTACCAGGCCCCGTGGTCGTCGGTGAAGCGGCCATAGAGGTTGAACTTGCCGTTCTCCATCCGCTTGGTGATGTTGACGGTGAACTGCTGGCCGTTCTCGTTGTCGAACTGGGTGTCGCGCACCCCGTGCGAGCGGGTGGCGTAGCCGCCGACCATGAAGAACAGGTCGTCCGCCAGCTTGCCGCTCAGCACGCCGTCGATGCGGCGCAGGCCGTAGTCCGAGGTCGAGGCCTTGACCAGGCCGTGGGTCTCCTCGCCGCCGTCCTTGAGCTGGAAGTTGGTGGTCAGGCCCGGCTGGCCGTTGGAGAAGATCGGGTTGGGGCCGCCACGCAGGGCTTCCATCCGCGACACCGTCTCGTCGACCCGGAAGATCGAGCTGTTCTCGAGGAACGACAGGGTCGAGGGCGGATAGATCGGCGCGCCCTGCAGCTGGATGGTCAGGAACTCGGCGTCGCCGGTGGCGGGGAAACCGCGCACGAAGACGTTGGCGCCGGCCACGCCGCCCGAGGTTTCCACCCAGACGCCAGGCACCAGGGTCAGCAGTTCGGCCGTGCTCTTGGGCGAGGCCTTGGCGATGTCGTCGGCGTTGACGGTGGTGACGGCGAAGCTGGCCGACAGCTTGTCGATGCCCTTGCCGCCCGGAGTGCCGACGACGATGACTTCCTCGACCTGCGAGGGGGTGTCGGGCTCGGGCTCGACCGCGGTGGCGGGCTCGGCCTGGCTCTGGGCGCTGGTGGCGACCAGCAGGGTCTTGGCGCGGATGGCGTAGACGCCGCTGGCGGTGGGCTGGGCGCTCAGGCCGGCGCCGCTCAGCAGGCGCTTGAGCGCGGCGTCGGCGGTGTAGGCGCCGCTCAAGGCGGGGGCGCGCTTGCCGCGCACGGTCGCCTCGTCGAAGGCCACCTGCTGGCCCGAGGCCTGACCGAAGGCGCGCAAGGCGCCGCTCAGGTCCTGGGCGGGAATGTCGAAACTGTAGGTGGCCCCCCTTGTCTGTTGAGGGGGCTGCTGGGCATGGACGGCCGCGGGGGCGGCCAGCATCATCAGGGCCATGGCGGTGGTGGAGCCCCAGGCGAGGCGGCGGTCGAACGGTCTGCGCATTGTCATCCCTCCCTACGCGCCGACGTGCATTGCGGCGCTTTGGAGGTGAGACGCCTCAACTCGTCGAAGACACACCGGCCGGCGCCGAATTTTTTTGTCCGCGATCGATTTTCAGCACGGTAACGCCATTGGCCGCAACCGCGTGGACAGGCAGGACGGCGGTGACGCCGTCGACGAAGGCGCCGGTGTCGCCCGAGGTGAACACCCCGCTGATGCGCAACCGGCCGACGCCGGGGTCGCCGATCCTCAGCTTGTCGCGGGCGTATCGGTTCACCCGCTCGACGGCCAGGTCCATCGGTTCGTCCTGGAACACCAGCTGGCCATTCTCCCACGACCGGGCCCGCGCCGGATCGGTGGGGCTGACCACCGTGGCGTCGGACGAGGTCGAGGTCACCAGTTCGTGGTCGGGGGTCAGCAGCTTCTCGGCCGGCACGGCGCCGATCCTGATCGGGACAGGCGTTTCGCTGCGGCCGGTCCTGTCGTCCAGCACCGCCACATGGCCCTCGTAGAGCACCACGCGCATCTGGCCGGTCAGGCGCTCGACGCTGAACACCGTGCCGGTGGCGACCACCAGCTTGTCGCCGGCCGCGACCGAGAACGGCCGCAGCGGATCCTTGGCCACCGAGAACTTGGCGCGGCCGCTGTCCAGCCACAGGCGTCGGCGACCGCTCTCGTACTTGACCTTCAGCACGGTGGCGCTGTCGAGCGAGGCGCGTGAGCCGTCGGCCAACTCGACGATCCGCCGCTCGCCCTCGGTGGTGCGGTAGACGTCGGGCAGGCTGGCGCGCCAGGCGACGCCGGCGGCCACGGCCACCACCAGGCTGGCCGCCAGGGCGGTCCACAGGGCCGGTCGCTGGGCCGGCCGGGCCCAACGTTCGCGCTGGGCCCGGCGCAGGTCTTCCAGGGCCTCGCCGCGCAAGGCGATCATGCCGGGGCTGGCGGCCTGTTCCTCGATCGCCCGCCAGGCCGTCACGGCGTCGTCCAGCAGGCCACGATGGGTCTCGTCGGCGTCGAACCAGGCCTGCAGCTCTTCGTGCTCGGCGCGCGACAGATCGTCGTCGGCCAGGCGCACGCACCACAGCGCGGCCTGCTCGCGGGCGGCGTCCAGCCGGTCCTCGGGCGAAACCACGCTCATTGGCTGGCCCTCACGCGCTTGGTCAGATGGGTCATGGCCTTGAAGATGTGTTTCTGCACCGCGCTGATGGAGACGCCATAGAGGGTCGCCAACTCAGCCTGCTTCATGCCTTCCAGGCGAAACAGAAGGAAGATGGCGCGCGTGCGTTCAGGCAGTTCGCGCAAGGCGTCGGACACCTCGCCCAGGCTTTCGCGGCCCAGCAGCACCCGGGCCGGGTCGAGCGGCTCCAGGTCGGCCAGACCGGTGTCGACGCTGGCCCGGTAGTTGGCCCGCACCTTCTCGCGCCGGCCCCGGTCGCGCAGCAGGTTGGCGGCCATCTGGAAGATATAGGCGTCGGCGTTGTCCATCACGCTGGCCTGGGCCGTGGCCAGCTTGGCGAACAGCTCCTGGGTCATGTCCTCGGCGTCGCTGTGGTTGGCGGCCCGACGCATGAAGAACGCCATCAGCGCCGGCCGATAGCGCCGATTCAGTCCGTTCAGATCTGGCTCGATGGCTGGCCGCACGATCCCGCCCAAAGGTTTTCGACGCCAAGACTCTCGACGTTCTCAGGGTGCATGACGCGCATCATCGCCCGACCCACAGCGGCAAGTCGAAAATTATTTGGCGCTGCTTGTCGCGGGCGATGCGGTCGAGACCACGCGCCAGACCACGTTGCCTACGTCATCGGCGACCAGCAGGGCGCCGGACTTGTCGACCGCCACGCCCACCGGCCGGCCCAGGGCCTCGCCCTTGGCGTTGAGGAAGCCGGTCAGGAAGGTCTCCGCCGGGCCCGACGGCATGCCGTTCGCGAAGGGCACGAAGGCCACCTTGTAGCCGTTGACCGGCTTGCGGTTCCACGAGCCGTGCTGGCCGATGAAGGCCCCGCCCCTGTAGCGGGCCGGGAAGGCGTCGGCCTTGTAGAAGGTCAGTCCCAGCGAGGCGGTGTGGGCTCCCAGGGCGTAGTCGGGCTTGATCGCCCGGGCCACCAGGTCGGGCCGCTGCGGCTTGACCCGCGTGTCGACCGTCTGGCCGTAATAGCTGTAGGGCCAGCCGTAGAAGCCGCCGTCCTTGACCGAGGTCATGTAGTCGGGGACCAGGTCGTTGCCGATCTCGTCGCGTTCGTTGACACTGGTCCATAGCGCCCCACTCCGCGGCTGCCAGTCCATGCCGTTGGGGTTGCGCAGGCCCGAGGCGAAGACACGGCTGGCGCCGGTGGCCGGGTCGATCTCCAGGATCGCGGCCCGCCGCTCCTCGGCCGCCATGCCGTTCTCACCGACATTGCTGTTGGAGCCGACGGTCACATAGAGCTTCGACCCGTCCGGGCTGGCGATGACGTTCTTGGTCCAGTGGTGGTTGATCAGCCCGGCCGGCAGGTCGGCGACCTTGCGCGGGGCGGCGGTGATCCGGGTCTGGCCAGGCTGGTAGGGGAAGGCGACCAGGGCGTCGCTGTCGGCGACGTAGAAGGTGTTTCCGACCAGGGCCATGCCGAACGGCGAGTTCAGGCCCGACAGGAAGATGGTGCGCGCTTCGGGCGTGCCGTCGTTGTCGGCGTCGCGCACCAGGGTGATGCGGTTGGCCGAGGGCACGGCGGCGCCGGCCCGTTTCATGACGATCTTCTTGATCCAGCCCTTGAAGCCCTTGCCGTCCTCCGGCTTGGGCGGGGCGTTGGTCTCGGCGATCAGCACGTCGCCGTTGGGCAGCACATAGAGCCAGCGCGGATGCTCCAGGTCGCGGACCAGGGCGGTGGCCACGAAGCCGGGGGCGGCCTCGGGCGTCTGGCCGTCGGCCCAGCCGACCGCCGGGGCAATCTTCATCACCGGCAGGAACTGCTTTTGGGGCAAGGGCAGGGTGGGGGTGGGGCCATAGCCCAGTTCGGGGGGCAGGGCCGGGCCGGAACCGCAGGCCGACAGCAGCAGGGCGGATCCGACGATGAGGCAGGTGACCTTGGGCATGGCGGTCTTCCGATATGGAGCTACCGTTCACGCAACTACGTCCAAGCTAAACGCGGGAGCTTGCGCCAGGGTCCCGCGGCCCTAGTCGGACGTGTCGGCGTGCTCGTCCAGCCAGCGCCGGAAGAAGCCGGGGTCGGGCAGGCCGGCCTGGTTCGCGGCGACCTTGCCGTCCTTGAACAGGAACAGGGCGGGGATGCCGCGCACGCCATAGGCTTGCGCCAGGGCCGGCTCGGCGTCGACGTCGATCTTCACGAACCGGGCGCGAGGCTCCAGCTCGGCGGCGGCCTTGGCGAACACCGGGGCGACCGCCCGGCACGGACCGCACCAGGCGGCCCAGAAGTCGGCGACCAGCGGGATCTGGCTGTTGGCCAGGTGCTTGCGGAAGCGGGCGGAGCTCAGGCTGACCGGCTGGCCCTCGAACAACGACTTGGCGCAGCGACCGCACTTGGCCGCCTTGGCGTCGCGCGCGGCCGGCAGGCGGTTGGTGGCGTCGCAATGCGGGCAGACGATGTTGACGGTCTCGGCCATGACGTTCCTTCGCGCCTCACAACGGACGGGGGAGGGCTTGGGATGCACCCAGAGCGTTTCCCGACCTGATTGCATCAGGCCGGGCGCTCTAGGTCTCCTTGTTTTTGCGCATTTCCTTCACGCGAACCGGTGTCCACTTCGCTCGAAAATGCTCGAGGGCGCCTGGGCCGGGCTTCAAGCGGCGTCCGTGAGTTCCTGCAGCCACTCGACGAGCGGGTCGGGGCGGGGCGGGGCGCCGGATTTCGGCGGCTCGCGGTAAGGTTTGCCGATCTCTTTCCGGACGACCTGCCCGCCCTTGAAGAAGAGCAGGGTCGGCGCGGCGGTCACCTTGTGAGCCTGGGCAAGGTCCAGATTGTCGTCGATATTGACGTTGATGAACCGGACGCGAGGTTCGAAGCGCGCGGCGTAAAGGGGCAGGTTGATGTCCCGGCCGCTGCCCACGACCCCGGCGGCGCGCAGCCAGAACATCGCCAGCACCGGAATCTGGTTGGCGGCGACATGCTTGGCGAAGCGCGCGGCGTCGGTGTCGGCCGGTCGCCCCAGGAACATGTCCTTGTCGCACAGTCCGCATTGGGCCTTGAGGGCCTCGGCGTTGTTCCAGATGTTGTTGGCGTTGCCGCAATGCGGACAGGCGGCGCTGAAGATCGCGGCCATGGTGTTCCCCCGAAAAACCAAAGGTTGCGACTCGACCTTAGCGCGCGCCGACTTCCGAGGCAGCCAAAAGAAAGGCGCCCACGCCGTAGAGCTGGGTGTCGTCGGCCGACACGTGGTCGGGCGCGTAGCCGACCTGCTGCACCCACCCCAGCTTGCCGTCCGGCTGGACGGCGGCGGCCAGGGCGGACCAGCCCCTGGCGACGGCGGCGTCGTACTTCGCGCCCTTCAGCAGGCCGTGGTTCACGCCATAGGCCAGGCCGTAGACGAAGAACGCCGTGCCGCTGGTCTCGGGCGGGGCGTGCTCCGGCGCCAGCAGGGATGGGGCCCAGCAGCCGTCGGGCTTCTGCAGCGTCAGCAGCCGGTCCGACATCTGGCGAAACAGCGCCTCGTAGCGCGGCCGCGACGGGTGGTCGGCCGGCAGGGTCTTCAGCACGTCGACGATCCCCGCATAGGCCCAGCCGTTGCCCCGGCTCCAGAAGATCTTGCGGCCCTGGTCGTCGCGGCGGTCGAGATAGCGGCTGTCGCGGACATAGAGGTGCTCCTGCTTGTCGAGCAGGTAGTCGGTGGTCGCCCAGAACTCCTTGTCGGCATAGGCCGCGTAGCGCGGGTCGCCGGTGGCCTGGCTCAGGCCCGTCCAGGCGGCCGGGGCCATGAACAGGGCGTCGCTCCAGCACCAGCGGGCCTGGCACGGCTGCGCCTCGGTCCCGTCGACAAACGCCAGGTCGGCGATCGGCGGGTTGGCCAGGATCGCGTCGAAGCGGGCGCGCAGGGCGGCGATCTGGGCCGGGTCGCGGTCCTTGGAATAGACCCACAGCCAGGCCTGGCCGATCACCTGGTCGTCGGCGTGCAGCGGGCGGTGGCCCAGGCCCCAGCCCTGCGCCAGGCCATGGGCGCGCACCGCCTGGGCGTAGCGGGGATCGCCGGTGCGCTGGGCGAAGGCCGCCAGCCCGACGAACAGCGCCCCCTGGATCCAGCCACGCGGGTCGGCGGTGTAGCGGTGGAAATGCGTGTAGTCGAAGCCGTCCATGTGGGCCAGTTGCCAGTCGGCGACCTCGCGGCCCAGCGTCAGGGCCTGGGTCGCCGTCGTCTGGTCGACCGCCGCCGGCGACGCGACCGGCCTCGCCTGGACCACGGCAGGGGTCAGCATCAGGGCGGAAAGGGCGATGATCAGGCTGGCGCGCATGGCGTCGGTTTCCCCCAAGGATGCGTGAACTTCGTGCGCGACCTTGTCCGGCCGCGTCGGGCGCCAGTGCTAGGGACGTTTGGCCGCCGGTCAAGTCGAGAGGCGGCGTCACGCCAAAGTGGACCGGCCTGGCCACATGGCGAAATTGTAGGATTTATGGTCAGGCCAATTATCTTGCGTCGGCTTTCGACTTAGCTATGGTGCGCTCGACGAACCTCGTCGGCCAACGCGATGAACTTGTCCTTCATCGCACCTCCTCCCGGGGCCGGCCGGCGACGGGCGGCTGGGGCCTTCCCCTCAGTCGCCCATCCCTCATTCCGGATATGAAGCTAGATCAGAGAGCGGCGCGCCAGCTCGTTGCGACGCGCGGCGACCTCGCTGCGGGCCTGCTGCAAGGCGTCGATCTCGGTGGCGGTCAGCAGGTTGTCGATCACCCGGCCCAAGTGTTCGCGCATGGCGTTGCGGGCCGCCTTGGGGTCGCGGAGCTGCAGGGCGCTGAGGATTTCCTGGTGGTCGTCGATCAGCGGTCGCACGCCGACCTGGCGGGCTCGCTCCAGCATGGCCCGGCACAGCGGCGACTTGTAGCGCAGGTCCCAGAGGTTCTCGATCACCGTGACCAGGGCGCTGTTGCGGGTGGCGCGGGCGATCGTGACGTGGAACCGGCGGTCGGCCAGGTCGCCGCGCACGTCGTGTTCGTTCTCCTCGACCATGTCGTCGAGGATCTTGGCCAATTCGACCAGTTCCTCGTCGGTGATGGTGGTGGCGGCCAGGGCGCAGGACTCGCCCTCGATCAGGCGGCGGGCCTCGGTCAGTTCGAAGGCCCCGATGTCGAGCTCGGGGGCCAGGACCTCGGGGGCGGGCGCCTCGGTGACATAGACACCCGAGCCGTGGCGGGCCTCGACCAGGCCGCGGATTTCCAGGGCGATCATCGCCTCACGCACCGTGGGGCGGCTGACCTTGTAGTCCTCGGCCAGGTCGCGCTCGGAGGGCAGGCGGTGGCCGGGCTGGAAGGCGCCTTCCCGGATCGATTCGGCGATCGCGTTGGCGACTTGCTGGTAGAGCTTACGAGTTTCGGCGGTCGAGGTGGTCATGCGACTTTCCCGCCCAGCGTGCATCGCCGGGCCAACGCCAAGTTAGAGCAAGCTCGGCGAAGACGCCACGCCGCTCGCACGTCAAACGTCGTCGGCTTCGTCCGGATGCGTTGTTACGTCGCGACAGGGGCCTGGTCAGACCAAATACCGGGCTGGACCGCCCGCCCATCGCCTCGGGGATGATCCGTCGCGCCGCCGTGGCTCAAGACGCCGCCACAAGCGCCCTCGACCGGCCGTTGGCTCGTCTCGGAATCGACCTCAGGTTCAATTGGTAACCAGGTGGTTTGTGAATCCTCATCAGGGGGCCAATGGTACCGGTAATTGGTCTGACCGGAGCCAGCCTTGGCCGACAATTGGCTTGACAATTTCTATGACACCGGTAGCAAATGGTCACACCACATAACAATGATCGTCGCCGAACAAGGCGGCGAAGGGGAGGATGCCATGTCGTTCAAGTCACTCTTGCGCCTTTCGACCGCCGTCTGCGCGCTCGGCGGCGTCTCGGGAATCGCTCACGCTCAGACCGCGCCCGCATCGGGCGGCGACACGATCGAGGAGATCGTCGTCACCTCGGGCAAACGCGCCGAGAATGTCCAGGACGTGCCGTCGTCGGTCCTGGTGGTCACCGCCGCCGGTCTGGAACGGGCCGGGGTCCGCGACTTCGACGACATCGTCAAGGTCGCTCCCTCGGTGACCATCACCAAGACCAGCCAGCCGGCCAACAACAGCATCAACATCCGCGGCATCGGCACCTACGCCTACAGCATCGCCACCGAGGCGAGCGTCGCGGTGGTGATCGACGACATCCCGCAGGCCTTCCAGGCCGCGGCCTTCTCGGCCCTGGTCGACGTGGCCCAGGTGGAAGTGCTGCGCGGCCCGCAGAACACCCTGTTCGGCAAGGCCGCCTCGGCCGGTGTAATCAGCATCACCACTCAGGCCCCGACCAAGACCTTCACCGGTCGGGCCGAGGTCATGGCCACCAACGACCACGAGGCCCGCGTCCAGGCCACGGTCTCGGGCCCGATCAGCGACACCCTGGCCTTCCGCGTGGCGGCCAACTACAGCAAGTATCGCGGCAACATCCATAACGTGGCGACCGGCGACTGGCTGAACGGCCAGTCCGACACCACCCTGCGCGCCAAGCTGGTCTGGACCCCGACCGACGACTGGTCGGTGACCCTGTCGCCCTACATCACCCGCACCCTGGCCTCGTGCTGCGCGGGCGCCGAGTTCTTCCTCAGCCCCGGCGTCACGGCCGGCAAGAACAACATCCCGCAAGCCACGATCCTGCAGGGCATCGTGCCCGGCGAGAACAACCGCAAGACCGCCCAGGACGTCAACGCTCGCGGCAACGCGCTCGACTACGGTTCGGGCCTGAAGGTCACGCGGAACCTCAACGGCTTCACCCTGGCCTCGATCTCGTCCTACGACCGCTACTATCTGTACGACCGCCAGGACACAGACGGGACGGCCTTCGACTTCAGCGTCTATGCGCCCACCGCGCCAAAGGGCGGCTCGGGCAACGGCGGCTATTTCAAGATCAATTCGGTGACCCAGGAATTCCGCCTGACCTCGCCGGACGAGGGCCGCCTGAAGTACGTGGCCGGCGCCTATTACAGCCGCACCAGCTCCAAGCGCTACTTCGTGCGCGGCTCCAACGAGCTGGGGACCTATAACGGCCTGGCCTCGCTGCCGACCACCAACGGCACGGCCTATTCGGCCTATATCGCCAACGCCAAGTCCGAGAACTTCGCGCTGTTCGGCCAGGGCACGCTGGGCCTGACCGAGACGCTGGACCTGATCGCCGGCCTGCGGGTCAACAAGGAGAAGATCAGCTACAAGTTCTTCGATCTGGGCAACAAGATCAGCTACGGCGACCCGGGCTGCTCGACCAAGAGCCCAACCCTGAACATCCAGACCTGCAACGACGACACCGCCGTCACCGGCAAGGTCGGCCTGCGCTTCCAGGCCTCGCCCGACTTCATGACCTTCGCCACCTATTCGCGTGGCTACAAGGGCATGGCCTACGACCTGACCAGCAGTCTGACCACCCGCACCCTGCTGACCACCGGGCCGCTGAAGGGCTATCCGATCGCCGACGCCATCGCCTCGCAGCAGCCGATCGACCCGGAGACCGTCGACAGCTACGAGATCGGTTTCAAGAGCACGCTGCTGGACCGCCGCCTGACCTGGAACGTCACGGCGTTCTACATGAATTTCCAAGGCTTCCAGGCCCAGAGCCGCGACCTGATCACCAACCAGAACGTGCTCAACAGCATCGGCAAGGTGACGTCCAAGGGCGTCGAGACCGAGTTCTCGGCCAAGCTGGGCCACGGCCTGTCGGTGAATGGGGGCGGGTCGTACAACAAGGCGGTGATGAACGACTTCCCCAACGCCAGCTGCTTCGCGCAGCAGACGGTGGCCCAAGGCTGCGTCGGCGGTCTGCAGGATCTGTCGGGCAAGCCGCTGTTCAACGCGCCGGAATGGAACGCCAACATCAACGCGCTCTACGAGCGTCAGATGGCCGAAGGCTACACCGGCTTCGTCAATGCGGGCTTCCGCTGGCAGTCGGCGGTGATCTTCAACCTGCTGCAGGATCCGGACTCGGTGCAGAATGACTACGGCATCTTCAACCTGTCGGGCGGCGTGCAGACCGACCGCTGGAAGCTGACCGCCTTCGTCAACAACCTGTTCGACAAGAGCTACGCCCTGACCAAGGGACGCTCGGCCCAGTGGAACGTCAGTCAGACGACCAACCCGACGACCAACGCGGTCAACTGGAAGCCGGCCCGTGACAGCGAGCGCTATGTCGGCGCGCGGTTCTCCATCTCCTACTGAGTATCCTCATGCCCAAAGCCCAGCGTCTGTATCCCCTTCTGAATCCCCTTCTGACGGCGGCCATCCTGGCCGCCGTCGCGTCTCCGGCCCTGGCCCAACCGGACGTGCGCGGCCAGGCCTACCTCTCGTCGGTGGCGCCGATGAACCGCACGGTCGAGACGCGGCTACTGCCGCAGATGGCCGTGCTGCTCGACAAGCTGATGGTCGAGAAGCGGGATATGACGCTGGACGGCGTGCGGGTGTTCGACGCAGACGACAAGTTCCTGCCCGGCAAGGTGGCGATCGGCCTGGCCTACCTGCTGGTCGATACGCCGCGCGACGACCCCAAGTTCAAGATCTACCTGGCCGCCTACCGCCAGATCGCCGACATGACCGTCGACGACACCAACAACACCTGGGGCATCTATTACTACTGCCAGGCCCTGCACATGCTGAAGGAGGCCGGCCTGCTGGAGCAGGCCGTGTCGCCCGAGACCCTGGCCAAGCTGAAGGCCAAGCTGGACTGGCGGCGGTTCGTCCGCACCGACGACCTGACCCTGATCAACCTGCCCAACAACTATTACGGCGTGGCCTTCAGCGTGGCGCGGCTGCGCTACCAACTGGGCTGGGAGGACGCCTCGGCCAGCGAACAGCTGCTGGAGCGCGTGCTCGACCACTACCGCAAGTATTCCGGCGAATACGGCTTCGCCGACGAGACCGACGGGGAAGGGCGCTTCGACCGCTACAGCGTGCTGCTGATCGGCGAGATCGCCCACCGGCTGATCGAGGCCGGCATGCCGGCGACGCCCGAGGTCAAGGGCTGGCTGCGCAAGTCGGTCGACCTGATGCTGCCGCGCTTGAACCCGCGCGGTGAGGGTTTCGAATACGGCCGCAGCATCGGAACCTACGGCGAGACCGCCTTCCTCGAGGTGCTGACCGCGGCGGCCAAGCTGGACGTGCTGACCCCGCGGGAGAAGACGATGGCCTATGCCTTCTCCTCGCGCGTCACCGCCCGCTACATGGATTTCTGGTTCGATCCCAAGATGGGTTCGGTGGACCTGTGGGAGCACGGCCGGCGCACCGACGGCTATCGCGACAAGCATCGGATCCTGGGCGAGAACCTCAGCCTGGCCCGCCAACACATCTATACCAGCGCCATCTGGAACGAGCTGGGCTTCAAGGACAAGGCGCCCGACCCCGGCTATGTGGCCTGGCTCGACACCCTGCCCAAGCGCTCGGTGACCTGGTTCGCCAAGGGCCAGCACGACCGCCTGGTCGTCACCCTTCGCGACAAGGCCAAAGGGGGCGAGACTCGCGTGGTGACCCTGCCGATCATCAACGGCGGCAAGAGCCAGCACGAGAACAGCCCCTATTACCCGATCCCGTTTTCGCCCGGCATGCTGTCGGGCGTCGCCGACGGCGAGTTCCCGCAGCTCCTGCCGCGCGTCACCCTGGCCGACGGCGGCCAGCTGACGCCGCTGGCCTATGCCAGCGACGTCAAGATCACTGAGCAGGGCGCGCGCACGATCGTCACGTTCGAGCAGTCGCGGCTGGACCGCCTGGGCGCCGATGCGCCGATCGCCGACGATCGCCTGAGCGTCAAGACCACCTACGTCCTGGAGTCCGGCAGGATCAGCCGCACCGACGTCTTCACGCCCAAGGGCCAGCAGGCGATCAAGGCCGTGGACCTGGCGTTCGCCTCGTTCTCGGGCGCGCCGGCCACGAAGGGCGGGGCGACGGCGTTCGGGGCCGGGGATGTCCGGTCGTTCAAGGTGACGGGGCTGACCTGCACGTCGCGGCCGCTGAAGGACGAGAAGGCCTACCAGACGCCGACCGGGCCGTTCAGCAGCCTGACGGAATGCGCGAGCGGGGCGCGGGCATTGTCGGGTCCGATGACGGTGAGCTGGACGCTGAGCTACCGGTGAAGCCGTGCGTCCTTCGAGGCCCACTGCGTGGGCGCCTCAGGATGAGGAGCGTTTTGCTGCTTTCCTCATCCTGAGGTGCGAGGCGCAGCCGAGCCTCGAAGGACGCACGGCGCCTACTTCACCCGCGTCAAGATCAGAGTCTGGTCCGGCGGGCCTGGCTGGCCGTCGATGTCCTGTTCGACCAGGATGGTGTTAGGATCGGTGCGGGTCACCTTCATCGACTGGTGGCGCACGCCGGCGTCGCCGTGCGTCGTCACGGTCACGGCGCTCTGGCCGACGCGCTGGACGCTGATCATCACGAGGTTGAGGTTGACCACGGCCTTGGTCGGCGCGCCGTCGAGGACGGCGTGGGCGAACTGCAGGGCGGCGACGCCGGCCTCGTCCTCCTCGACCAGGGTCCAGGCCAGGTTTTTCCCGTCGTCGACGGTGATGTCGAGCTCGCCGCTCAGCGGCGGGGGGCCGGTCAGGGCGGTGTTGAACTTCGAGCGCGGCAGGTCGATCGCCCAGCGTCCGGCCACGCCCATCGAGCCGCTGAACGCCTGGGCCTGGGCGGCGACGGGCAGGGCGGCCAGCAGGGCGACGCCGACCACGGCGGAAAGGGCGCGAGCGGTGGTGCTCATGAGGTCGGGCTCCCAATGCCAGAGCCCGGCGAGTCCGGGCGAACGCTGTGACGCGGGTAACTTGGTCCCGCGCGTTCGCCCGTTCAAGCCGTTAGGCGGCCAGCGGTCAGAACGGCGAGAACTTCTCGACCAGCGACTGGCCGGCCGGGGTCTTCTGCACGCGGCTGAGGTCGCCGCGGCCGCCGTAGTTGATGCGGGCCTCGGCGATCTGGGTGTGCTTGATGGTGTTGGCCGAGGAGATGTCTTCCGGCCGCACGATGCCGGCCACGGTCAGCTGGCGCAGCTCGGCGTTGGTGCGCACCTCCTGGGTGCCCTGGATCACCAGGTTACCGTTGGGCAGCACGCCGGACACCACCGCGGCGATGGTCAGGCTGATCTTTTCCGAGCGGGTGATCGCGCCGGCCCCGGCGTTGGAGAAGCCCGACTTGGTGCTGACCATGTTGGCCGGATCGAAGCCGCCCGGCAGGACCTTCCCGAGGCTGGATTCCAAGCCCAGGAAGTTGGGCACGCCGAGCGAACCGTTCGAGGCGCGCGACGACGAGGTCTGGTTCTTGGTCGTGGCGCTATCGTCGATGTCGATGTTGACGGTCAGGATGTCGCCGACCTTGCTGGCGCGCTGGTCGTTGAAGAAGGCGCGCGCCCCGACCCGCCACAGCGAGTTGGAGGAGGCGGCCTGGACCGGGGGCTGGACATATTGCTGGGTCATCGGCGCCAACTGGGCGGGATAGCCGACGGGGGCCAGTTCGGGGCCCTTCACCGCCTCGGTGACGGTGGAGCAGGCGGCGAGCGGGAGCAGGGTCAGGGCGGCGAGGGCGACGAAAGCGGGGCGCATGGAACGTGACCTTCTTAGCGAGCGGCGTAGCGCAGCGAATTGCGGGAGGCCTTCAGGCGCATCGCCTGCGGACCGACGGCGGTCGAGCCCGGGCCGGTGACCACGGTCTCGATGATCTTCTTGCTGGCGGTGTTCTGGACCATCAGGCTGTCGCCCACGGCGCCGGCCGCCATGGCCTTGCCCTGCAAGGTCAGCGCCACGCCGGCGTCCTCGTAGGTGACCGCGACAATATCACCCGCCTTGATCACCAGTGGGGTGGAGACGTCGCGCAGGCTGGCGGCCGAGCCCTGGCGCAGCGCGCGCTTGGCGGTCATGCCGATCAGGGCGTCGGCGTCGCGCGGCGCGTCCGAGGGGCTGGCGGCGGCCTTGACCCAGATCAGGTCTTCCGGTTGGACGATGTCGCCGGTCGCCATGCTGCGGGCATAGGCAAGAACTTCCACATTGCCGCGCGAGGCGCCGGCCAGGGCGCCGTCGCCGCCCGAACCCGAGCCGGCGCGGACGATGATCCGGCGCACGCCGTTGGGGTTGGACCAGTCCAGGCCGGCCCGGCGGGCGGTGATCTGCACCTGGGCGGCGTCGAGCACCACGGTGGGCCCCGCGCGGGTGGCGATGACCATGTCGGAGGCCGCGCCCGCGCCGTCGAACAGCTCGCCCAGGGTGACCCGGCCGTCGGCGTCGGTGGTGTCGGACCGCAGCGAGACGGCCTGGCCGGCCAGGGCCGGCGAGGCGATCAGCAGGGCGGCGAGGGAGAGGACGAGCGTTTTCATCAGCCTAGGACCTCAGGTTCGAGGTGGTCTGGAGCATCTGGTCGGCGGTGGTGATGACCTTGGAGTTCATCTCGTAGGCGCGTTGGGCGACGATCAGGGCGGTGATCTCGCTGACCGAGTCGACGTTGCTGGCCTCGGTGTAGTTCTGCAGCAGGGTGCCGAAGCCGGGCTGGCCGGGGGCGGCGATGTTGGCCGGGCCCGAGGCCGCGGTCTCCATCAGCAGGTTGTCGCCCACTGATTCCAGCCCGCCTTCGTTCATGAAGTTGGCCAGTTCGATCTGACCGATGGTCTGGGGTTGCGGGTCGCCCTCGACATTGACCTGCACCAGGCCGGTCTTGCCGATCGTCAGGCCGGTGATGTTCTGCGGGACGGTGACCCCTGGCAGGACGGTGTAGCCGTCTTCGGTGACGATCTGGCCCTGGTCGTTGGTCGAGAAGTTGCCGGCCCGGGTGTAGCCGGTCTCGCCCGAGGGCAGCAGGATCTGCAGGAAGCCCTTGCCCTGGATGGCCACGTCCAACGGGTTGTTGGTCATGGTGGGCGTGCCCTGCTGGTTGATCCGGTAGACCGAGCCGGCCTTGACGCCGCCGCCGACCTGCACGCCGGTGGGCACCACGTTGCCGTCGCTGGACGACTGCGAGCCGGCCCGTTCGATGGTCTGGTAGATCAGGTCCTGGAACTCGGCCCGCTGACGCTTGAAGCCAACGGTGTTCATGTTGGCGATGTTGTTGGAGATGACTTCGACGTTCAGCTGTTGGGCCGACATGCCGGACGCGGCGGTGCGAAGAGCTTGCATCGTTCAGTTATCCCTTACTGGACCTTGCCCATCCGCTCGACGGCGGACCGGGACAGTTCCGAGGTTTGATCCATCATCTTGCTCACGCTCTCGTAGGCGCGGCTGACCTCGATCAGCTTGGTGATCTGGGTGATGGCTTGGACGTTGGAGGATTCCAGCATGCCCTGGTGGACGACGGCGTCCGTGGCCTGCTGGGGCGTGTCGTTGGAGATGTTGCGGTACAGGTTGTCGCCGTCCTTGCGCAGCGAGGCCAGGTCGGCCATCCGCACGACGCCGATCTTGCCGACGCGCTCTGCGCCCTGGCTGACCGTGCCGTCGCGGGCGATGGTGACCGGGCCCTTCAGCGGGTCGATGTTGATCTCGCCGCCGCCCTCGTCCTGCACGGCCGCGCCGTTCTGGGTGACCAGCTTGCCCTCGGGGCTCATCGTGAACCGGCCGTCGCGGGTGTAGCGCTCGCCGCCGGCGGTGGTGATCTTGAAGAAGCCCTGACCCTCGATGGCCAGGTCGAAATCGCCGCTGGTCTGGATCAGGCCGCCTTGCGAGAAGTCGCGCGCCACGCCGTCGTCCAGCACGAACTTCACGGGGTTCGTGCCGCCGTCGGTGCGGGCCGGCTTGGCCGGCTCGGTGCGCACCATCAGCTGCTCGACCTTGAACCCGGTCGTGTTGGCGTTGGCGATGTTGTTGGCCACGATGTCGAGTTCGCGGCGCAGAGTCATCTGCCGCGAAAGTCCCACATACAGAGCGTTGTCCATGACCGGTTACCGAAACGGCTGGCGCGACAAATGCGCCGCAGTCCTGCAAGCAACCCTTGTGCCAACTCCAAAAGTTCAGGGATTTCAACGAAAAGGAAGGTTAACGGGCGCTCGGTGGCGGAGTCTGCCGGGCAGATTCAGCCTGCGGCGAAATGGCCTTCAAAAGGGATCGTTAACCATGCTCCACGCATGACTAGATCCATAGATTCCAAGGAACCGCGCGCGTGGCCAACAAACCTCCCAAGGACGCTCCCGCCCCCGAAGGCGAAGAGGGCGCGACCGAGGGCGAAACTCCCGCCAAGAAGAAACCGCCGATGATGATCATCATCGCGGCGGCGGCCGGCGTCGTGCTGATCGGCGGTGGCCTCACCACGTTCCTGCTGATGAAGCCCAAGCCCGCCGCGCAAGGCGAAGCCGGCCACGAAAAGCCGAAGAAGAAAGAAAAGAAGGAAGAGAAGGGCGGTCATGGCGGCGCCGAGGGTGGCGCGGCCGCCGCCGGCGCGCCGGTCATCAAGGAAGGCCCCGACGGCGTGGTGTTCTACACCCTGCCCGACATCGTGGTGAACATGCAGGCCGCCGACGGCCGCTCGACCTTCCTGAAGCTGAAGCTGACCTTCGAACTGCCCGACCAGGAGACGGCCGACCACCTGACGCCGAACCTCCCGCGTCTGCAGGACATGTTCCAGACCTTCCTGCGCGAACTGCGCCCCGAAGACCTCAACGGCAGCCAGGGCAGCTACCAGCTGCGGGCCGAACTGCTGCGTCGCGTTAATCTGGTCGCCGCGCCCTCCAAGGTGAACGCGGTGCTGATCGAGGAGATGCTGATCAACTAGCCCTTCGGGGCTGGTTGAGGCGAACATCATGGCGGACGAAATCGACGATCAGGCCGCGATGGCCCAGTGGGCCTCGGAGAACCCCCCGAGCGAAACCGGCGACGCCGGCGTGGGCGACAACCAGTTCGGCGACTTCAGCGGCGGCATGGGCGGCTGGGACGACGGCGGCGGCGACGGCATGGGCGCCGAGCGCATCCTGAACCAGGACGAGATCGACAGCCTGCTGGGCTTCGACATGTCCGGCGACGGCAATGACGATCGCACCGGCATCCGGGCGATCATCAACTCGGCGCTGGTCTCGTACGAACGCCTGCCGATGCTGGAAATCGTCTTCGACCGCCTGGTGCGGTTGATGACGACGTCCCTGCGCAACTTCACCAGCGACAACGTCGAGGTCAGCCTCGACAACATCAGCTCGATCCGCTTCGGCGACTATCTGAACTCGATCCCGCTGCCGGCCATCCTGGCGGTGTTCCGGGCCGAGGAGCTGGACAATTACGGCCTGCTGACGGTCGATTCCAACCTGATCTACTCGATCGTCGACGTGCTGCTGGGCGGCCGTCGCGGCACCGCGGCCATGCGCATCGAGGGCCGGCCCTACACCACCATCGAGCGGGTGCTGGTGCAGCGGATGGTCGAGGTGGTGCTGCACGACGCCAAGGCCGCCTTTGAGCCCCTGCATCCCGTCAGCTTCACCCTGGACCGCCTGGAGACCAATCCGCGCTTCGCCGCCATCGCCCGGCCGGCCAACGCCGCGATTCTTGTGAAGCTTCGGATCGACATGGAAGACCGTGGCGGTCGAATCGAGCTTCTGCTGCCCTATGCCACCCTTGAGCCCATCCGGAAGATGCTGCTGCAGCAGTTCATGGGCGAGAAGTTCGGCCGCGACAACATCTGGGAAGGCCACTTGGCCACCGAACTCTGGACCACCCAGATGGAGGTACGCGCCGTGCTCGACGAGCAGCAGCTGCCGCTCAGCCGCGTGCTGGACCTGAAGGTGGGCGACACCCTGATGCTCAACGCCACGCCCGACAGCCCGGTCGAGCTGCGCGCCGGTTCGATCCCGCTGACCCGCGGGCGGATGGGCCGCCGCAACCACTCGATCGCCGTGCGCGCCGACGCGCCGCTGACCCCGGCGGCCAAGAAAGCGGTTCAGAAGCTGAAATGAGCCTGACGGCCATCGCCCTCAACGGTCTGCTGGCGATCCTGCTGCTGGTCGCCCTGGGCTTCGGCGTGCGCCTGGAGCGCCGGCTGAAGGCTCTGCGCGACAGCCACGAGGGCTTCGCCAAGGCCGTGGCCGACCTGGACCGCGCCGCCATGCGGGCCGAGCAGGGCCTGGCCGACCTGCGGGCCGCCACCGACGAGGCCGCCGACACCCTGGCCGACCGCATCGACCGGGCCCAGGCCCTGGCCACTCAACTGGACGAGCGCCTGAACCGGCCGATGGTGACGCCGCCGCCCGCCGCGACGGCGCGCGCCGCTCCGACCCCCGCCCGTCCGGCCGTTCCGCCTCCTGAGCGGGCGCCGGAGCCCGAGACGCTGTCCGAAACGTCCCGCCGGCTGCGCGCCGAGGACTTCGAGAAGCTACTGGATCGCGAGGCCCGCATCCCCCGCGACATCGCGCCACCTGCCGCCGGGCGATCTTCTGGGCCCAAGGAAACGCCGCGTTCACGAGCGCGGATAGATGATGACCTGTTCGAGGGCCCGGAAGATCCGCCGCGCCCCGGTTCGAATTTTAGAGGCCGCCGATGAAAAACGTTCCGCGCATCCTGCCGATCGTCGGGATCGCCGTGGTCGGCGTGCTGGTGGTCAATGCCCTGGCCGGGGCCAAGTCGCTGCCCAACATGCTGAGCGGGGCCAAGGCCTTCGCCGAGGGCGTGGCCAAGCCGGACGTCGAAAAGGCCCCGTCGGCCGATGACGCCGGCAAGGACGCGGCCGCCCAGGGGGGCGCCCAAACCCCGCCGCCGCGCGTCTGCGCCCCGTCCGCCACCGACCTGGCCCGCGAGGCCGGCCTGTCGCCCGCCGAACTGCGCGTTCTGCAGAGCCTGGGCCAGCGTCGCGGCCAGCTGGACCAGCGCGAGCAGGACATCGACGTCCAGCTGCAGCTGCTGGCCGCCGCCGAGGGCAAGCTCGACGCCAAGATGAAGGCGCTGAACGGCATGAAGGGCGAGATCCAGGGCCTGCTGGGCCAGGCCGACGCTCAGAAGCAGGCGGAGGCCGACCGCATGGTGCTGGTCTATTCGGCCATGAAGCCCAAGGACGCCGCCGCCCGCATGAGCGTGCTGGACGATAGCGTGCGCCTGCCGATCGCGTCGAAGATGAAGGAGCGCACGCTCAGCATGATCCTGGCCAACATGTCGCCCAACGACGCCAAGATCCTGACCGAACGCTTGGCCAACCGCCTGTCGGCCGACGCCATCGCCAAGGGCAAGGCCGCCCTGGCCGCCGCCAACGCGCCGCCCGCCGCCGTCGCGCCCAAGGCCCAGGCCGCCGCGCCGCTGGCCGGCGCCGATCCGGCCGCGGCCAAGACGTCCGGCTGAGGTGGGCATGCGGCTGGGGGCCTTTCTGAGATCGAGTGTCGCGGCGGTCTGCATCCTCGGGGTCGCCGCCCCGTCGGTGTCGATGTCCGCCGCGCCGCGTCGCGCCGCCCAACCCTCGGCCAGCAAGTCTTCCGCCGCCAAACCCGCCGCCTCGCGCGGCCTCGTGGTCCGGGTCGCCCAGGCGCCGGACTTCACGCGGCTGGAATTTCCCGGTTCGCGGGGCATGCAGGCCCGCCGTGAAGGCGAGACCCTGGTCCTGCGCTTCCCGAGCGACGCCAATCCCAACCTGACGCCCCTGACGGTGGGCCCGCCGCGCTGGGTGAAGACCGCCCAGGCGCGCCATGTCGGCGGCGTGGTCGAGATCGTCGTCAGCCTGGCCGATGACGCCGACTTCCGGGCCGGAAACGCCGACGGCGACGACTTCGTCAACCTGTTCGCCCGCGCGCCGATCGCCGCCGCCGCGCCATCGACTGGCGTCGCCCTGGTGGCGCCGCGCCGGCCCAACCCGACGCCCGCCAGCGGCGTCGTGCCGGTGAAGTTCTCCAGGGCAGGCGGCCAGGTGCAACTGAGCTTCGACTGGGCCGCGCCGGCCGGAGCCGCCGTGTTCCGTCGGGGCGAGGCCGTCTGGGTGGTGTTCGACGCGCCGGCCCGGCTGGATATCGGCAGGCTGCCGTCCAGCACGGCGCAGTACCGCAATATCCAGGTCTTCAAGGGCCCAGACTACGCGGCCCTACGGATCGTCACGCCGCAGGCCGAACCCTTCTACGCCGGTGGCGTCGGGTCCAACTGGACGATCGCGCTGGGCGCGGGGATCCAGGACTCGCCCGACCTCGTCCGCGTGGCGCGCGACGACGTCGCCAGCCCCGCGACCCTCACGGCCAACGTGGCCGGCGCGACCACGGTTCTGTGGGTGGCCGACTCCGCGGTCGGCGACCGCCTGGCCGTCGCCACCGCCCTGGCTCCATCCAAGGGCCTGCCGTCACGCCGCGACTATGTCGAGATGGCCCTGCTGCAGTCGGCCACCGGCCTGGTGGTGGAAAGCTATTCCGGCGACCTGCAGGTGACCGCCGACGGCGATATCGTCCGCATCGGTCGCCCCAAAGGCTTGCTGCTGTCCTCGGCGGCCAGCGGCCAGCCGAGCGACGGCATGGTCGGCGCGCCCCAGGCCATGGCCATGCCGGCCCTGATCGATCCCGAGCACTGGGCCAAGACCGGGTCGGGCGGCTTCCTGGCCCGCTACAACGCCCTGCTGGGCGCGATCCCGGCGGCCAGCGATGGCGCGGGCAAGGGCGACGACACCGCCGCCCGCATGGCCCTGGCCCGCTTCCTGGTCGGCTCCGGCTTGTCCTACGAGGCGATCGGCGTGCTCAACGCCGCCGGCCGCGCCCACCAGACCTTGATGGGCGACGCCGAGTTCCGCGGCCTGCGCGGCGTGGCCAAGGTGCTGGCTCGCCGCTACGCCGAGGCCGAGACCGACTTCGCTTCACCGGTCCTGGCCGACGATCCGTCGGCCGCCCTGTGGCGAGGCTATGTCGCCGCCAAGACCGGCCAGTGGGTCGACGCCAACGCCCGGTTCGTCGACGGCGCGCGGGCTCTGAACATGTTCCCGGCCGTGTGGCAGGCCCGCTTCCTGGGCGCCCAGGCCGAGGCCTCGGTCGGCGGCGGCGCGCCGGACACCGCCATCGGCCTGGTCAACCAGGCTCTGAAGCTGCCCAACATCCCGGTCGAGGACCAGTTGGAGCTGCGCCTGACCCTGGCCAAGGCCTTCGAGGCCAAGGGCGACTCGCGGGCCCTGCCGGTGTTCCAGGCCATCGCCCGTTCCGGCATCGACCGCCTCGCGTCCCCGGCCACCCTGCACGCCATCCAGCTGCGCCTGGCCAGGAATCAGATCGGGGCCGATGTCGCCGCCAAGGGCCTGGACCAGCTGCGTTTCCGCTGGCGCGGCGATGCGACCGAGCTCGAGACCATCCGGGCCCTAGGGCAGCTGCAGATCAAGCAGGGCCGCTATCGCGAGGCGCTGGAGGTGCTGCATTCGGCGGGCAACAACCTGCCCGACCTGCCGCAGGCCATCGCCCTGCGCAACGACCTCAACACCGCCTTCCGCGCCCTGTTCCTCGACGGCCTGGCCGACGGCATGCAGCCGATCCAGGCGGTGGGCCTGTTCTACGACTTCCAGGACCTGACCCCGATCGGCGCCGACGGCGACCAGATGGTCCGCAACCTGGTGCGCCGCCTGGTCGATGTCGACCTGCTGGACGAGGCCGCCAAGCTGCTGAAGTACCAGGTCGACAACCGCCTGAACGGCGTGCCCAAGGCCCAGGTGGCCACCGACCTGGCCTGGATCTACCTGATGGACCGCAAGCCCGAGAGCGCGCTGGACTCCATCAACAACACCCGCACCACCGTGCTGCCGCCGGCCCTCAACGCCGAGCGCCGCCTGGCCACGTCCCGCGCCCTGATGGGCCTGGGCCGCTACGACGCGGCGCTGGAAGTCATCGAGAGCGACAAGGGCCGCGACGCCGAGGACATCCGCGCCGACGTCGCCTGGAAACAGCACGCCTGGCCTCAGGCCGGCCTGATGTACGAGCGCGCCCTGGGCGACCGGTGGAAGACGCCGGGGACCCTGAACACCGGCGAGGAGGCCAAGCTGCTGCGGGCCGGCGTCGCCTTCAGCCTGGCCGACGACGACGCGGCCCTGGGTCGCCTGCGCCAGCGCTATGGCGGCTTCATCGAGGGGGCGCGCAATCCCGACGGCCTGCGCGTCGCCCTGGCCGGAGCCGATCCCGCCAGCCTGTCGAGCGACGACTTCAGCCGGGTCACCGCCGACAACGAGGCCTTCAACGGCTGGGTCGCCAAGATGAAGGACCGCTTCCGGGCTCAGGCCAGCGGCTAGAGCATGTTTGCTTCAGATTGAATCGTGCTTCTCAAATTCCGTTTCCCCGGCGAAGGCCGGGGCCCAGGTGAAACCCACGAGCCGCTCAGGATGAATCTGGGTCCCGGCCTTCGCCGGGAAAACGGCGTTTGGGGCGGGCGCTTCAATGTAGGCCAAACGCGCTCTAGACGATTAGCGCGTCCCGGGTTTCCTTCGGCAGCCGCGCGATCACCTTGAGGAAGGCCGAGGCGGTGGCGTCGGGTTGCCGACGGCCCTGTTCCCAGCCTTTCAGGGTCGGCAGGGGAATCTTGTAGGCGCGCGAGAATTCCTGTTGGGACATGTTCAGCTGTTCCCGCAGGGACCGCACATCCGGCGTCTCCACGACGTGTTCGCGCGCGCCGCCGGCGGTCCCGCTGGCATGGTCCAGCGCTTCGCCCAGGCTGGCGATCAGATCCTGTCCGAACGTCATGCTCATCATGGCCTCCTTGGCGACGGATATTGCCGTTCGAGGACTTCGCATCGCCAGGAACTATGCGTCAATGACGCCCGGTAAGCAAGGAAGACGGCGCTAGCCGCGCTCCACCGCCAGGCTCTCCATCACATAGGGCGCGTAGAGGAAGTCGCGGATCGCGGCGATCTCGCCGTCCCGCCAATCCAGCAGCACCACGTAGCGGACGGCGGCGGTCGGGTCGGCCGGGTCGCTGACCAGCAGGGCGGGGCGGCCCTCGGCCAGGCCGGGCTCGAACCGCCAGCCCGCCGTGGCGTCGTAGCGGGTAAAATAGACCGAGACGTCCTTGCGACCGTCCAGACGGGTGCGGTTGGTCAGGTCCAGCCGGACGTCCTCGCTGAGCAGGGCGCGCAGGGCGTCGAAGTCGCGGGCGTTGAAGCGGTCGGCATAGGCGCGCAGGCGCTCGCGCTCGGCGGGGTCGAGCCGGGGAGGGGCCTCTTCCGGCGCCTCGGCCAAGTCCTTCAGGCGCACCCGGCCGCGATGCAGGGCCGCCTTGGTGGCCGCCAGGGTGAAGTCGAGAAGCTCGGCGGTCTCGTCCAGCGAATGGCCCAGCACATCGACCAGCGCCACGCAGGACCGTTGGGCCACCGGCAGGCGCAGCAGCACGGCCAGGCTGGCGGTCGCCGCCACCCGGACGTCGGTCTCGGCGGCGAGGTCGGTGACGTCGCCCAGGTCGTCGTCGGCGCCGAGCACGGCATGGCGCTTGCGGTGGCGCAGGGCGTCGAGGGCGGTGTTGTGGGCGATGCGAAACAGCCAGCGGTCGGGACGCTCGATCGCGCCGGCCCCGGGATAGGCCGCGGCCGCCTTGGCCAGGGCGTCCTGGACCACGTCCTCGCCGTCGAACGCCGAGCCGACCATCCGCGCGCAGTAGCGGTGCAGGCTGGGGCGCAGGTCGCCCATCAATCGGCTGAACGCCTCGGAGTCCAAGCTGCCGTCCGCCATGTCGTTTCCCTTCCGGTCGCCGCCGTCGAAAGAACGGCCCGCCTACATGACGTCAACCGGTGGGCGAAGGATTCGCGGCGCCCCTGAATTTTCGTCGCCGAATCCTTTGCGCCGCGCCCGGCGTCTTGATCTGCGAGGGCCGCACTTCCGCGCGCCGCTCGACGAGGAACAAGACCATGCAAAGGGTGACACTGGTACGCTACGCGGCCAAGCCGGATCGAGCCGACGAGAACGAGGCGCTGTCGCTGGCGGTGTTCAACGAGCTGAAGATCACGCGGCCCGACCACGTGGCCTACGCGCTGTTTCGCGACGGGGTCAATTTCGTCCACCTGTTCGTCAACACGCGCGACGAGGACGCCAGCGCCTTGGTCGAGCTTCCGACCTTCAAGGCCTACGCCAAGGACGTGGCGGAGCGCAGCGAGGCCCCGCCGGAGCCCATGCGCCTGAACATGAACCTGCTGGCGTCCTACGGCCTGTAGGGGCCGCGGACAGCTATCCTCGGCGAGCGCCGTGCGTCCTTCGAGGCTTCGCTTCGCTACGCACCTCAGGATGAGGAAAGCGGCACAAAGCTCCTTATCCTGAGGCGCCCTCCAAAGGAGGGCCTCGAAGGACGCAAGGCGCTTCCCGATCTCGACTGTTCACAGCTCCTGTAGGGGCCGGACCTTTCGACAAATACCAGTTCCAAGCGGTCGCCGTTCCCTCGGCGGCCGCTTTCATGTCGCCCTTGGGGAAACTTTCGCCCTGGAAAAGCGATTGGTCTTATGGCCCTGGCCGCGCAAACCCCCTAGTTAAGCGCCGCGCGCGCGGTCCTGTCGGGGCGTCGACGGGGCCCGCTTGCATTGCTCGAACGGGCGTGTCATGACAACGTTGTCATAGGGTGGAAGCATTGACCAAAGAGACAAACACCGATCAAGCCGGTCGAGAAGTGCTGGTCCTGCTGGGTGGCGCGGGCGACCTGGCCCTGCGCATGTTGCTGCCATCACTGTATTTTCTCGAGGTCGACCGTCTGCTGCCGCACGACCTGCGGATCATCGGCCTGGCGCGCCACGACCATGACGCCGACGGTTATCGCAAACTGGTCCGCGAACAGCTGGGCAAGCGCGCCACCGTCGAGGAGGCGGCCTGGAATCGCCTCGCCGCCCGTCTCGACTACCTCGCGGTCGACATCACCCAGGAAGCGGGCGCCAAGGCGCTGGCCGAAAAGATCGGCAAGCATGGCGACCTCGTGGTCTATTTCGCCCTGTCGCCCAGCCTGTATGGCTCGGTCTGCGGCGCACTACAGGCCGCCGGCCTGACGGGACCGAAAACCCGCCTGGTGCTGGAAAAGCCGATCGGCAAGGACTTCCAGAGCTCGTGCGTCATCAACGGCGCCGTGGGCGCGGTGGTCGACGAGGGCCAGATCTTCCGCATCGACCACTATCTGGGCAAGGAGACGGTCCAGAACCTGACCGCCCTGCGCTTCGCCAATATCTTGTTTGAGCCCCTGTGGGACAACAAGTCGATCGACCACGTCCAGATCACCATCGCCGAGACCGAGAAGGTCGGCGACCGCTGGCCCTATTACGACGAGTACGGCGCCCTGCGCGACATGCTGCAGAACCACCTGCTGCAGCTGCTGTGCCTGGTCGCCATGGAGGCGCCGTCAGGCTTCGACCCGGACGCGGTCCGCGACGAAAAGGTCAAGGTGCTGCGGTCCCTGCGGCCCTTTACCAAGGCCAATGTCGCCCACGACACCGTGCGCGGCCAGTATGTGGGCGGCGTGGTCGAGGGCACGGCCCGCGAGGGCTATCTGGAAGAGGTCGGCAAGCCCAGCAAGACCGAGACCTTCGTGGCCATGAAGGTCGATATCGACAACTGGCGCTGGGCTGGCGTTCCGTTCTTCCTGCGCACCGGCAAGAACCTGCCCGACCGTCGCACGCAGATCGTCGTGCAGTTCAAGCCTGTGCCGCATAACATCTTCGGCGCCGCCGCCCAGGGCGAGACCAAGGCCAACCGCCTGGTCATCGATCTGCAGCCCGACGAAGACATCTCGCTGACCGTGATGACCAAGCGTCCGGGCCTGTCGGAAGAGGGCATGCGCCTGCAATCGCTGCCGCTGTCGCTGAACATGGCCGCGCCGGGCGGCCGTCGACGGATCGCCTACGAGAAGCTGCTGCTGGACGTGTTCCGCGGCGATCGCACCCTGTTCGTGCGGCGCGACGAGGTCGAGCAGGCCTGGAAGTTCGTCGACGGCGTCGCGGCGGCCTGGGCCCAGGCCGGGGCCGAGCCGGCGCCCTACGCCGCCGGCACCTGGGGACCGCAGGGCGCCGCCGCCCTGATCTCCCCGCAAGGCCGGGCCTGGAACGAATAGGCGTGACCGTCATGACCCTCCCCCAAATCCAGGTGGCCAAGATCGAAGCCTTCCCGACGCGCGAGGCGCTGTTCGACGCCGCCGCCTCGGTGTTGGTCTCGGCCCTCAACGACGCGGTGGCCAAGCGCGGCCAGGCCGGGTTCGCCGCCACTGGCGGCACGACTCCGGCCCCGGTCTATGACCGCCTGGCCACCCTGACCGCGCCTTGGGACAAGATCACGGTCACCCTGACCGACGAGCGCTGCGTGCCGCCGTCGGATCCGGGCAGCAACGAGGGTCTGGTCCGTCGTCACCTGCTGGTCGACAAGGCGGCCAAGGCCAGTTTCGCGCCGCTCTACTTCGACGGCGCCGGACAGCAGGAGGCGGCCGACCGGGCGCAGGCGGGCATGGCCAAGATCCTGCCGTTCGGCGTGGTGCTGCTGGGCGTGGGCCCCGACGGCCACTTCGCCTCGCTGTTTCCGGGCAACCCGGCCCTGGAGGCCGGCCTCGATCCCAAGACCGGGCGCACGGTGATCGCCGTCCCGGCCGGTTCGCCCGCGCCGGACCTGCCCCGGATCAGCCTGACCTTCCAGGCGTTGATGCAGTCGTCGCTGATCGTTCTGCTGGTCACCGGCGACGCCAAGAAGGCCTTGCTCGAGGGGCCGGTCGATCCCAGCCTGCCGATCGCGGCGATTCTGAACCAGGACCGCGCCCCGGTCCGTATTCTGTGGGCGGAGTAGTCGCATGGCCCTGAATCCTGTCATCGCTGAAGTCACGGCCCGGATCATCGCGCGCAGCCGCGACGCGCGCGCCGCCTACCTGGCCAATCTCGACGCCGCCGCCGCCGCCCAGCCGGGTCGCGCCAAGCTCAGCTGCGCCAACTGGGCCCATGCCTTCGCCGCCTCGCCGGGCGTCGACAAGGTCCGCGCCCTCGACCCCAACGCCCCCAACCTGGGCATCGTCTCGGCCTATAACGACATGCTGTCGGCCCACCAGCCGCTGGAAGAGTACCCGGCGCTGATCAAGGACGCCGCGCGCGAGGTCGGGGCCACCGCCCAGTTCGCCGGCGGGGTGCCGGCCATGTGCGACGGTGTCACCCAGGGCCGCCCGGGCATGGAGCTGTCGCTGTTTTCGCGCGACGTCATTGCCATGGCCACCGGCATCGCCTTGACCCACGACGCCTTCGACGGCGCGCTGTATCTGGGCGTCTGCGACAAGATCGTCCCGGGCCTGCTGATCGGCGCCCTGGCCTTCAGCCACCTGCCGGCGATGTTCGTGCCGGCCGGGCCGATGACCTCGGGCCTGCCCAATTCCGAAAAGGCCCGCATCCGTGCCCTCTACGCCGAGGGCAAGGTCGGCCGCGAGGAACTGCTGGCCGCCGAGAGCGCCTCCTATCATGGCCCCGGCACCTGCACCTTCTACGGCACGGCCAACACCAACCAGATGCTGATGGAGCTGATGGGCCTGCACCTGCCGGGCTCGGCCTTCGTGCATCCCAACACCCCGCTGCGCACGGCGCTGGTCAAGGAAGCCGCCAAGCGCGTCGCGGCCATCACCCACAAGGGCAATGACTGGATCCCGGTCGGCCGGGTGATCGACGAGAAGGCCGTGGTCAACGGCGTGGTTGGCCTAATGGCCACCGGCGGCTCGACCAACCTGGCCCTGCACATCGTGGCCATGGCCCACGCGGCGGGCGTCATCCTGACCCTCGAGGACATGGACGACATCTCCAAGGCCACGCCACTGCTGGCCAAGGTCTATCCGAACGGCTCGGCCGACGTGAACCACTTCCATGCCGCCGGCGGCATCCACTTCGTGGTCCGCGAACTGCTGAAGGCCGGCCTGGCCCACGAGGACGTGCTGACCGTGGCCGGCCCCGGCCTGTCGCGCTACACCCAGGAGCCGATCCTGGTCGACGGCGAGCTGGTCTGGCGCGACGGGGCCGAGGACTCGCTGGACCTCGCCGTCCTGCGCCCGGTCTCCGACCCGTTCAGCCCCGAAGGCGGTCTGCGCCTGCTGACCGGCAACCTCGGGCGCGGCGTGATCAAGGTCTCGGCCGTGAAGCCCGAGCACCAGGTGATCACCGCTCCGGCCGCCGTGTTCCAGGAACAGGAAGACTTCATCGCCGCCTTCAAGCGCGGCGAGCTGGACCGCGACGTGGTAGTGGTGGTGCGCTTCCAGGGCCCGTCGGCCAACGGCATGCCCGAACTGCACAACCTGTCGCCGTCGATCTCGGTGCTGCTGGACCGCGGCTTCAAGGTGGCCCTGGTCACCGACGGCCGGATGTCGGGCGCCTCGGGCAAGACCCCGGCGGCCATCCACCTGACCCCGGAAGCGGCCAAGGGCGGCGCTCTGGCCTATGTTCAGGATGGCGACGTCATTTCTCTCAACGCCCACACGGGCGAACTGAAAATCCTGGTTGACGAGGCGACCTTGCGCGCCCGAACGCCGGCGAAAGTCCCGGCGTCCAAGCCGGGCTATGGGCGGGAACTCTTCGGCCTGTTGCGTTCGGGGGTCGGCGCGTCCGACCACGGCGCTTCCGTGCTGTTTGCTTAGGAAGAGACGGATATGAGCGGCTTGAACTCCATCGGACTTGGCCTGGTCGGCGACATCGGCGGCACCAACGCGCGCTTCGCCCTGGTCGATTTCGACGGCGCCGATCCCCAGCTGATCGAGCCGACCTCGTACAAGGGCGAGGACTACGACACGGCCGAGGACGCCATCGAGCACTACCTGGCCAAGATGGGCCTCAAGCACGCCGAGCACGCGGTGGTGGCGGTGGCCGGCCCGATCGAGCACGGCACGGTGCACTTCACCAACAGCGACTGGAAGCTGTCGGAGGACAGCCTGCGCCGGGCCGGCGGCTTCCGCTCGGCCAAGTTGATCAACGACTTCACCGCCCAGGCCCTGGCCGCCCCACGCCTGGCGCCCAAGGACCTGCGCCAGATCGGCCCGTTGCCGACCTCGGGCGAGGGCGACCTGGCGATCCTCGGCCCTGGCACCGGCTTCGGCGCGGCCGGCATGGTGCGCCGGCACGGCGTCGAGACGCCGCTGACCACCGAGGGCGGCCATATCGCCTTCGCGCCCACCGACGACACCGAGGTCGAGATCCTCCGGGTACTGATCAAACGCTTCGGTCGCTGCTCGATCGAGCGCCTGCTGTCGGGTCCTGGCATGGAAGACCTGCATGTCATCCTTGGCGCGGTCGAGGGCCGCCAGGTCGAGGAACTGACCGCCAAGCAGATCACCGAGCACGGCGTGGCCGGCGACAGTTGCTGCAAGGCCACCATCGACCGCTTCTGCGGCATCCTTGGTTCCTCGGCCGGCGACCTGGCCCTGGCGCTGGGCGCGCGGGGCGGGGTGTTCATCGCCGGCGGCATCGCGCCGCGCATCGTCGACCTGCTGGACCAGGGGCCGTTCCGCGCCCGGTTCGAGGCCAAGGGCCGACTCAGCGATTACACCAAGGCCATCCCCACCCACGTGGTGATGAACCCGCACACCGCCCTGATCGGCGCGGCCGTGGCGATGACTCCGGACGGTCGCGCGGCGGTTTCCTAGGCTTTGACGCCCTGCGTCCTTCGAGGCTTCGCCTGCGGCTCGCACCTCAGGATGAGGCAAGTGGTTTGCTGCTGAGTTCCTCTTCCTGAGGCGCCCGTGCAGCGGGCCTCGAAGGACGCAGGGCGTTCCAGCCCCTTTCCGCAAAACTGGGCTCGCCTTGACAAGGCTGTCATGGCTTATTGCGTGGCTTGTCGATTTTCCGACGCTTCGCGAGGCCGGTCTTGAGTTCCAAGGTTACGATCCATGAGGTCGCCCGCCTGTCGGGTGTTTCGATCAAGACCGTGTCGCGGGTGCTGAACCGCGAACCCAACGTCAAGACCGATACCCGAACGCGGGTGCAGGAGGCCGTGGCCGCCCTGAACTACCGGCCCAACATCTCGGCCCGCAGCCTGGCGGGCTCGAAGGCCTATCTGATCGGCGTGTTCTTCGACAACCCCAGCCCCGCCTATGTCACCGACGTGCAGCTGGGCGCGATCGCCCGCTGCCGCGAGGAGGGCTACCACCTGATCGTCGAGCCGATCGATTCCGAGGGCGACGTCGCCGCCCAGATCGAGCCGATGCTCTCGACCCTGCGCATGGACGGGGTGATCCTGACCCCGCCGGTCTGCGACAATCCCACGGTGCTGGCGGTGCTCGAGGCCGAAGGTGTGCCCTATGTGCGCCTGTCGCCCGACCAGGACCTCGACCGCTCGGCCCATGTGCGCATGGACGACGTGCGGGCCGCCTACGAGATGACCGCCCACCTGATCGCCCTGGGCCACACCGACATCGGCTTCATCAAGGGTCACCCCGACCACGGCGCCTCGCACCTGCGCTACGAGGGCTATGCACAGGCGATGACCGTGCATGGCCATGCGGTGCGGGAGAGCCATGTCGAGCAGGGCTATTTCTCGTTCCGATCCGGCTTCGAGGCGGCCGAGCGGCTGCTGGCGGGCGACGACCGGCCCACCGCGATTTTCGCCTCCAACGACGACATGGCGCTAGGCGTGATGGCCGTGGCCAACCGCCTGCGTCTCAACGTGCCCGAGACCCTGTCGGTGGCCGGCTTCGACGACACGCCCGGCGCCAAGGTGGTCTGGCCGCAACTGACCACCGTGCGCCAGCCGATCCAGGCCATGGCCGCCGCCGCCGCCGACCTGCTGCTGGGCGGAACCAAGCGAGGGGAGGGCGAGGCTCCGCCGTCGCGCCTGCTGGACTTCGAGCTCGTGGTGCGCGAGTCGACCGGGCCGGTCCGCTAGAAAGACGCGGGCTGGGCGGCCGGAGCTCAGGGTCGCGCGGTCCCGCTGAACTCGAATATTTCTTTCGAGGTGGAAAGGCTTGGTGGTTGACGCTAAGTCAGCGATGCGAATCCGGACCCGGAACGCTAGACAACGTTGTCAGGCGCGAAATTCGAGAATGATGTTCGCCCGAAGCAAATTCTTTCCGCAACGCATCATTTCTTGCCGCGTTGCAGCAACTTCCAGCCTCTCCGGAGCAGGTTCATGATCCGCGCGCGCCGCTCCCGCATTGTCGCCACCATCGGCCCGGCCAGCAGCTCGCCGGAGATGATCATTACCCTGGCCAAGGCCGGAGCCGACGTCTTCCGCCTGAACTTCAGCCACGGCAGCCACGACAACCACGCCGCGTCCTACAAGGCCATCCGCGACGCCGAGGCGGTGGTGGGCCGGCCGCTGGGCATCCTGGCCGACCTGCAAGGCCCCAAGCTGCGCGTCGGCAAGTTCGCCGACGGCCCGGTGACGCTGAAGGCCGGCCAGGCGTTCCGCTTCGACAGCGACCCGACGCCCGGCGACGAGACCCGCGTGCATCTTCCGCATCCTGAAATCCTGGTGGCCATGCGCCCCGGCGCGACGCTGCTGCTGGACGACGGCAAGCTGCGGATGACGGTCACCGACGCCGGTCCGGGCTACGCCAACACCAAGGTGGTCAATGGCGGCAAGCTGTCGGAGCGCAAGGGCGTGGCGGTGCCCGACGTGGTCATCCCGATGTCGCCCCTGACGCCGAAGGACCGCGAGGACCTGGCCTTCGCCCTGCGCCTGGGCGTCGACTGGATCGCCCTGTCGTTCGTGCAGGCGCCCGAGGACATGGCCGAACTGCGCCGCATCGTCGAAGGCCGCGCCGCCGTGCTGGCCAAGATCGAGAAGCCCCAGGCCCTGGAATGCCTGGGCGCGATCATGGACCTCTGCGACGGGGTGATGGTGGCGCGCGGCGACCTGGGCGTCGAGATGGCCCCCGAGGAGGTGCCGGTGGCCCAGAAGGTCATCCTGCGCGCCGCCCGCGAACGCGGCATCCCGGTGATCGTCGCCACCCAGATGCTGGAATCGATGACCAGCTCGCCCACTCCGACCCGGGCCGAGGCCTCCGACGTCGCCAACGCCGTCTATGAGGGCGCCGACGCGGTGATGCTGTCGGCCGAGTCCGCGGCCGGCGACTATCCGGAGGAATCCGTGGCGATGATGAACCGCATCATCGAACGGGTGGAACGCGACCCGCGCTGGCCCGAGCTGATGCAGGCCGAACAGCCGCACGATGACGAGGACGCCGACGTCCTGGTGGTGGCCGCCGCTCAGGCCGCCAAGGCCGGCTCGACCAAGTGCCTGGTGGCCTTCACCACCACCGGCGCCACCGCCCGCCGCCTGGCGCGCGAGCGGCCCTTGCAACCGGTGCTGGCCCTGTCGCCGCAGATCGACGCGGTGCGTCGCATGTGCCTGGTCTGGGGCGTGGAAGCCCGCGTCTCGGCCCAGCCCGACAGCCTGGAGGTCGTCACCACCGACGCCGTGGCCAAGGCCGCGGAACTGGGTCTGGTCGGACCGGGAGAGCGTGTCCTGATCGTCGCCGGCACCCCGTTCGGCGCCCCCGGCGCGGCCAACCTGCTGCGCCTGGCCCACGCGCCGTTCCCGACGCGGAAGCGTTGATCGATATGCTGTCCCTCCCCCTTGCGGGGAGGGTGGCCCCGAAGGGGTCGGGTGGGGGAGCCGCCGCAACGACTCCCTGCACCGAACCCCACCCGTCGGCTTCGCCGCCACCCTCCCCGTAAAGGGGAGGGACGGGACCCTAATTAAAACCCCGACAGCCGCGCGTAGCGGTCGCGGTGGAACGACGCGCTGCCGAACAGGGCCTCGGCGACGCGGGCCCGCTTCATATAGAGGCCGGAGTCGTGCTCGTCGGTCATGCCGATGCCGCCGTGCATCTGGACCATCTCGTTGGAGGCCAGGTGCAGCACCTCGCTGGCCTTGGCCTTGGCCAGGGAGGCCAGCAGACGGGTGTCTCCGCCCGCGTCGGCCGCTTCCAGTGCGGCCTCGACGCAGGAGCGGGTGGTCTCCAGGTCGGTGAACAGCTTGGCGGCGCGGTGCTGCAGAGCCTGGAAGGTTCCGATCACCTGGCCGAACTGGGTGCGGGTCTTCAGATAGTCCAGGGTGATCTCGAAGGCGGCCGTGGCCGTGCCCAGCATCTCGGCGGCCAGGCCCGCATAGGCGCGGTCCAGCACCGGCTCGAGGATCGTCCAGCCCTTGTCGACCTCGCCCAGCACCGCGTCGGCGCCGACCGTGACGCTGTCGAAGGCGATGCGGGCCGCGCCACGGCTGTCGGCCAGCGACAGGTGCGCGCGGGTCACGCCCGCCGCGTCGCCGGGAACCAGGAACAGGGTGATCCCGTCGCTGTCGCCCGGCGCGCCCGAGGTGCGGGCGACGACGATCAGCAGGTCGGCGGCCTCGCCGTCGATGACGAAGGTCTTGGTCCCGTTCAACACGAAGCCGCCGCCCGACTTGGTCGCCGACAGGGCGGTGGCCAGCGGCGCGTGGTGCGAGCCCTCGTCGATGGCCAGGGTTCCAACCGCCTCGCCGGTGGCGATCTTCGGCAGCCAGGCGGCCTGCTGGGCGTCGGAGCCGCCCAGGGTCAGGGCGCTGGCGGCGATCATCGCGGTGGAGAGCAGGGGCGAGGCCACCAGATTGCGGCCGGTCTCCTCCAGGATCAGCCCCAGGCCCAGATAGCCGAAGGCCGAGCCGTCATGCGCCTCGGGGACGATTACCCCGGCCCAGCCCATGGCGCCCATCTCGCTCCAGGTCGCGGCGTCGAAGCTGGCCTTGGTGCCGCCATCGCGCAGCTTGCGCAGGGCGGCGACTGGGGCGCTGTCCTGCGTCCAGCCTTTGGCGGCGTCGCGCAGCATGGTCTGTTCTTCGGTCAGGACGGCCATGTCAGGCTTGCTCCCCATTGGCATGTTCAAGGTCTTGATGGCGGACGGCCCAGGCGAGGGCGGTTTCGAGACGGTCGTTGCCCCAGAACAGCTCGCCGTCGGCGGTGACGAAGCTGGGCGCGCCGAACAGGCCGCGCTCCCGGGCCTGGCGGACGTGGTCCTTCAGGAGGGCCTTGACCGGATCGCTGTTGGCGGCGGCCAGCACCTGGTCGGGATCGGCCCCCACGGCGGCGATCAGCGGGGCCAGCACCTCGGCCTTCGAGATGTCGCGGTCGTCGACGAAATTGGCCTGGTAGACCGTGCGGCTGAAGGCCGGGGTCCAGCCTTGGTCCAACCCGACGATGGCCACGCGCGCGGCGAGAAGCCCGTTGCGCGGAAACTGGCTGGGATGGACCAGGGCCAGGCCCTCCTGGTCGCAGACCCGCCGCAGGTCGCGCCACATGTAGTCGCCCTTGACGGGGAAGGCGTTGAACGGGCTGTCGTTCAGTCCCTGCTGGTCATGCATCAGCGGTCCCAGCAGGAACGGTCGCCACGCCACGGCGACGCCCGCCTGCTGGGCCAGCCGCTCGACGCGCATGGCGGCGGGATAGCTGTAGGTGGAGCCGAACTCGTACCAGAACTCGATCATCGGACTACTGATGGTCCAGCAGCCCAAGCACCCGCTTGGCGACGACGTTGAGGTTGACCTCGCTGGTGCCGCCCTCGATCGAATTGCCCTTCGAGCGCAGCATGCCGCGGGTGACGTTCAGTTCGTCCTGGCTGAAGCCTTCGCCCTCCCAGCCCAGGCCTTGCAGGCCCATGGCCTCGACCATCAGCTCATAGCGGTCCTGGTTCATCTTGGCGGCCGCGTACTTGATGATCGAGACGGCGGCGCTGGGGCCGCTGCCGGTCTTGGACTCCTGCTCGGCGCGGCGCACGGTCAGCATGAAGGCGTGGCCGTCCATGCGGTGGTGGGCGATGCGGCCGCGCAGGTCGCCGTCCAGCAGTTTGCCGGACGCGTCGACCCCGACCTCTTTCTTGGCCACGTCGACCAGGTCCAGCCCGCCGCCGCCGCCAAAGCCCGAGGCCGAGATGTTCTGGCGCTCGTACTGTAGCAGGCGCTTGGCGATGTCCCAGCCGCCGTTGACCTTGCCCACCAGCTGTTCCTTCGGAACCTTCACATTGTCGAAGAAGGTCTCGCAGAACGGCGAGCTGCCGCTGATCAGCTTGATCGGCCGGGCCTCGACGCCGGGCGAGGTCATGTCGAACAGCACGAACGAGATACCCTCGTGCTTCTTGGTGGTGTCGGTGCGCACCAGGCAGAAGATCCAGTCGGCCTGGTCGGCGTAGCTGGTCCACACCTTCTGGCCGTTGATCAGCCAGTGATCGCCCTTGTCTTCGCACTTGGTTTGGAGGGAGGCTAGGTCGGAGCCGGCGCCCGGCTCGCTATAGCCCTGGCACCAGCGGATCTCGCCGCGGACGATCTGTGGCAGGAAGCGCTGTTTCTGTTCTTCGGTGGCGTATTCCAGCAGCACCGGGCCCAGCATCCAGACGCCGAAGCTCATCAGGGCGGGTCGTGCTTTAATGCGGCGCAGTTCCTGGTCGAGCACCTTGTTCTGGGCCTTGGACAGGCCGCCGCCGCCGTATTCGCGGGGCCACATCGGGGCGGTCCAGCCGCGTTCGGCCATGCGGTCCAGCCACAGCTTGGCGTCGGGGTTCTTCCACGCGAACTTGCGGCCGCCCCAGGGCGCGTCGTCCTCGCCCATCGGGGCGCTCAGCGATGGGGGATAGTTAGCCTCCAGCCAGGCGCGCGTCTCGGCGCGGAAGGTCTCCAGTTCGCCGCCGCCGAAATCCGCCATGGCCGTTCTCCCCAAATCTGGTTCGTCTTGTCGTCGCGACGCTCTCCCGCGTCGTCGGCGCGCAGACTACGCCAGGAAACGCCGGGAGCAAGTCGAGATTCAAACATCCGTTTATCACGCGATGGGCGACCAACCTTGGCAAGGCGCGGTATAGAAGACGCCGATGACGTGTCCCGCCGGGGATTCGCCGATCAGAGGTCTTGATGTCCGCGCCTGAACTGAGACCCGCCGCCCTGGCCGTCGCGCCGACCCTGGCGGCCATCCTGGCGGCCGGCGCGGGCATCCTGCTGCTGGCCTCCGGCGCCACGCCCTCCGAACCGACCCGTTTCGCCCTCTGGGTGGCGGTCGCTCCCGGGCCGCTGATCGAGATCAGCCACTTCCTCTCGTCGATCCTGGGCCTGGTGCTGGTGCTGCTGGCGTTCGGCCTGCGTTCGCGCCTCGACGCGGCCTGGTGGGCGGCGCTGGTCACCCTGGCGGCCGGCGCGGTTCTGGCCTTGTTCAAGGGCCTGAACTGGGAGGAGACGGTCATCCTGACCGCCATCCTGCTGGCCATCCTGCCGTTCCACGAAGCCTTCCCCCGCACGGCGGCCCTGTCGCGCATGGAGATCACCCCCGGCTGGCTGCTGTCGGCGGCCATGGCCCTGGGCGGGGTGGCGCTGTGCGGCTGGTGGACGTTCCGCCACACCGAATACGCCGACCAGTCGGTGATGAAGATGATCGGCGACAAGGACGTGGCCCGGGCCATCCGCTCGTCGGCCGCTGCCGCCATCACCCTGATGGCCATCGGCGTCTGGCGGCTGATCGCCACCCCGGCCACGCCGTCCGTTGTCGATGACACCGATCCTGAGTTTGACAGGGTCCGCGCCATCCTGGCCAAGGCCGAGGCCGCCGAGCCGCCGTCCAACCTGGCTCTGCTGGGCGACAAGCGCTTCCTGTTCTCGGCCTCGGGCGAGAGCTTCCTGATGTTCGGGGTGCGCGGCCGCTCTTGGATCGCCATGGGCCCGCCCGTGGGCCGCGACGACGAGCGCATGGAGCTGTTCTGGCGGTTCCGCGAACTGGCCGACGCCCACGCGGCCCGCGCCGGCTTCTACGCCCTGGGTCCGGCCGACCTGCCAGACAGCGTCGACCTGGGCCTGGCCATCCAGAAGACCGGCGAGAGCGCCGCCGTGCCGCTGGAGGCCTTTTCCCTGGCCGGCCGTCGCCGCGAGGTGCTGCGCCGCAACTGGCGCAAGGCCGGGGAGGGCGGGGCGGCCTTCGAAGTGCTGCCGGCCGGTGGGGCCGCCGCGGTGATGGACGAACTGAAGACCATCTCCGACGCCTGGCTGTCGCACCATGCCGGCGGCGAGAAGGCGTTCTCGATGGGCGGCTTCGACCCGCGCTACGTCGCCGAGTTCCCGATCGCCCTGGTGCGGGTCGAGGGCCGGATCGTCGCCTTCGCCACCCTGTGGACCACGGCGGGCAAGGTGTCGTTCTCCATGGACCTGATGCGCTATTCCGACAATGCACCCAAGAACGTCATGGACTACCTGTTCGTCGAGTTGCTGGGCTGGGGCAAGGCGCAGGGCTATCACGCCTTCGAATTCGGCGTCGCGCCGCTGGCCGGCCTGGAGGACCGCCCCCTGGCCCCGATCATGTCGCGGGTGGGACGGCTGCTGTATGAGCGCGGCGAGGAAATCTACAATTTCCAGGGTGTCCGGCGCTACAAGGACAAGTACGATCCGGTCTGGCAGCCGCGTTACATTGCCGCGCCTCACAAGTGGGCGATCCCTTTTCTGCTCGCCGACATCGGCCTGCTATCGTCGGGCGGCGTGTCGGGACTGACCAAAAGGCCGCGACCTAGTAGCGCGGGTCGCCCGTCTTCATCCCCAGCAGATTGAGCAAATGGGCCGTCATCAGCAGGGTGACGACGGCGCCGCCCAGCATCAACACCCGCCACGGAACCATGCGTGGACCCTTTAGAACATTGATCGGACGGGCCCCGCGCCAGCCGCAGAACACGGTCAGGGCGAGGGCGATCAGGGCGGCGGCGATCGTGCTGGTCAGGTCCATTGGCCCCTCATGGCCTGCGACAATCGGCCGTGTAAATGGTTAACGGCCGTTAACCACGTTCAGCCGAATCTTAGGTACATATGTTGGAAGGTGCGCCTGTTAACCATCCACAGTTAAGTTTGGCCAAACGCAACATATAGCGGTTTTGGTCGCGTTTACACGCTAGGAATCGGTGTCTAGCGTTGGTCCCCAGGTGTTGGGAGATCGATTCGATGACGGCCGCGGCGCCATGGAGCGTAAAGGGGATAGACCCCAAGGCACGAGAGGTCGCTAAGGACCTCGCGCGTCGCTCCGGCATGACCCTGGGCGAGTGGCTGAATCGGATGATCATCGACGGCGAGGGACCCGACGCGGTGACCCTGGAAGCCTTCGCCAACGCCGGTCGCGCCACACCCGCCAACAAGCCCTATTACGAGACCAACCGCGGCGACGCCCCGGCCCGCATCGAGGCGCCCGAGCATCCCGCCGACGAGGTCGGCCGCGTGGCCATCGCGCTGGACCGCCTGACCCACCGCATCGAGGCCGCCGAGACCCGCTCGGCCCAGGCCATTTCCGGCATCGACGAGTCGGTGCGCGGCGCCCTGCAACGCCTGGCCTCGGCCGAACGCGAGCAGATCGCCGTCGCCGCCCGCTTCGAAGGCGCGGTCGACGAGATCAAGACCGACCAGACCCGCAACGCCGAACGCCTGCGCCGCATGGAGGCCGAAGCCGTCGGCCCGCGCTCGGCCGAGGCGCTCCGCGCGCTGGAAGGCGCCTTGGGCAAGGTCGCCGGCCACCTCTATGAGGGCGAGGCCCGCACCCGCGAGACCATCGCCCACCTCGAAAACCGTCTCGACAACCAGGCCGGCCTGGTCGGCGGCGATCCCGTGGCCCTGGTCGACGAAGTCGTGGCCCGCCTGGGTCAACGCCTGGAAGCCGCCGAGGCCCGCACCGCCGAAGCCTTGCAAGCCTTGGGCGCCTCGTTCACCGCCCTGGACGGCCGTCTGCAGACCGTCGAGGGCCGCGACGTCGGCGAGGGCGTCCAGAAGCGTCTGGACGACCTGTCGAACGGCCTGACCCAGCGCATGGAAGCCGCCCGCCTGGAGATGGCCGCCAAGCTGCGCCAGTCCGCCGACGGCCGCTTCGACCGCATGGAGCACAAGCTGGGCGAGATGACCGCCCACGTGCAGGCCGCCGAGCAGCGCTCGGCCCAGGCCATCGAGCGCATGGGTCGCGAGGTGGTCGGCATGGCCGACGCCCTGAACCGCCGCGTCCAGACCTCGGAAGCCCGCAACAGCGCCGCCATCGAGCAGGTCGGCGGCGAAGTGGCCCGCATCGCCACGGCCGTCGAGCAGAAGCTGCACCGCGCCGACAGCGTCCAGGCCCAGGCCCTGGAAAAGCTCGGGACCGAGATCGCCCGCATCACCGAGAAGCTGGCCGAGCGGATCAGCAACGCCGAGCGCCGCAACGCCCTGGCCATCGACGACGTCGGCGACCAGGTCACCCGCGTCACCGATCGCTTGAACCAGCGCCACGAGCGCACCTCGCAGGAACTGGTCGACCGCATTCGCCAGAGCGAGGAGCGCACCGCGCGCCTGCTGGAAGAAGCTCGCGAGAAGATCGACACCAAGCTCGGCGAAGCCCAGCGCCGCCTGGCCGAACAGGCCGCGCCGGCTCCGACCCCGGCTCCGCACTACGCGGCGTCGCCGTTCGACGGCGAGCGCTATTCGTTCGGCGGCGAGGCCGTTCCCGAGGACGTCTTCCACCAGCCGTCGGCCTTTATCCCGGCCCATACCGCGTCAATGGCCTCGACCCCGGCCCGCACCGCCGCGCCCGCCGCCTTCGACGCCCCGGCGTTTCTGGCGCCCAGCTTCCCGGCCAGCACGCCCGTCGAGCCCGATTTCGGCGACGAGGACTTCGAGGCCGCCGACGGCTTTGGCCTGGCCGCCGCCACGCCGGAACCCGAGCTCGAACCGGAGCTGGAGCCGGAAGCGGCGTTCACGACCGCGTTCGAACCTGAAGCCGACTTGGACACCGATTTCACCGCGCCCGAGGCGCCGGCCGCGCCGTCGCGTCCGCTGTCGACCCGTGAAGTGATCGAACAGGCTCGCGCCGCCGCCCGCCTGGCCGCCGCCGCCGGCGAGGCCAAGGGCAAGGACAAGCCCAAGAAGGCGCCCGGAACCTCGCTGTTCGCCGGCTTCGGCGCCAAGGGCTCCGCGAAGAAGGCCAAGAACAAGTCGACGATCAAGACGGCTTTGATGGTTTCGGGGGCGGCGGCTTTCCTCGGCGTCGCTGGCGCTGGCATGATCCTCAGTACCGGCGAGGGCGCTGGCGCGCTTCCCGAGCGCGTCGCCCAGGGCACGGCCAACAAGGCGACCGGCGAGATCCGCTCCGCCGAAGCCGACACCAGCCCCGGCGCGCCGCGCGCCACCGTCGCCCTGACGTCGCAGGTCACCCCGGCCCTGGCCGAGACGATGCCCGTCGCCGCGCCGTCCGCCGAGAACGCCCAGGCCCTCTACGACGACGGCGTGCGCCGCATCGAGGCCAAGGACCGCACCGGTCTGGAGCCCCTGCGCAAGGCCGCCAACCTCGGCCTGCCGCGCGCCCAGTTCTACCTGGCCAAGATGTACGAGGTCGGTGAGGGCGGCGTGAAGAAGGACCTGCCCGAGGCCCGCCGCTGGACCGAACGCGCCGCCACGGCCGGCGAAGCCCGCGCCATGCACAACCTGGCCCTCTACTACTACAAGGGCGAAGGCGGCGAACGGAACTCGACCAAGGCCGCCAGCTGGTTCCGCAAGGCCGCCGACCTCGGCCTGGTCGACAGCCAGTTCAACCTGGCCCAGCTCTATGAAGGCGGTTGGGGCGTCAGCCAGAACCCGTCCGAGGCCTACAAGTGGTACCTGATCGCCGCCAAGTCCGGCGACAACGCCTCGCGCGCCCGGGCCATGGCCCTGCGTGGCCAGATGACCGCCGAAAGCCAGCGGATCGCCGAGCGTTCGGCCACCGGCTTCCGCTCGCAGGCCTATGTCGCCCCGACCCAGGTCGCCTCGCTCCAGGGCGCGGCCGCGCCCAGCCCCAGCCTGGCCACCGCCCAGCGCGCCCTGTCCAAGCTCGGCTACTACCAGGGCCCCCAGGACGGCGTCACCTCGCCGGCCCTGCAGATGGCCATCGCCGCCTACCAGCGCGACCAGGAGCTCTCGGCCACCGGTTCGCTGGACGGCGACACCCTCAGCCGCCTGTCGGCGTTCTCGCGCTAGGGGCTTCCAGGCTTTCGGAATCTAGCCAGATAGAGCGCGGCGCTGTAGGCGGACTTGGCAAGAGTTCGTTCGGGGTGGATGTCGGACGGCCGAGCTTCTAGGATTGAGCTGTGCCCAACGAACACATCCTTGGCAGTTTTGAGCGGCCCGACGGCAAAGAACGCATTGTTGTGGTCCGCCGTAGCGACGGCCTCACGACCTATCGAAAGCAGTCAAAAAGCGCTGCATCGAACGCTTGGGGCGCCGCCGGTCCCGACTGCGGTATCTATGATGATGGACGCTCAGCTCTCGCTGAAGCACGAGCGCGGGTGTGGTGGTTGGCGGCGGCAGGCTCTTCGATCTGACGTCCGACTAGGATGGCTCGCGGACGGTCGCCCTTCCCTCCCCATTTTGGGGAGGGGGGACCAGCGAAGCTGGTGGGTGGGGCTTCACCGCCGCAACGAACGGCCCTGCACCGGACCCCCACCCGACCCGCTACGCGGGCCACCCTCCCCGCAGGGGGGAGGACCTCGGTCACATGCCCGAAACCGGACCTCAGGTCGCGGCAAACCGAAAGTCGGTTCTGGTGAACACTTGCCGTTGTGGCGCAAACCGCGAGGCTTGAAGGTCGCCACGTCTGACCGGGCCGACCGCGTCTTGCCGCCTCTACGGCTGAGCTTTCACACTCCCACATCCCAAGGATGCGCCCTGTGGCCAAATATCCTCCGTGGACCTATGGGCTGGGGTCGGTAATAGTCGCACTTTCCGGGGGGAACGGGAGAAGCGGCCGGTGGCCGCCTTCCGAAGGAGTTGTCATGGCGTTTGAAGCAGCGGCCAATCACGCACACGAAGACCGCGTGCCGGTCCCACCGGCGGTCTGGGTATGCGGGCTGGCCACGCTCCTGCCCTTCGTCGTCTGCTCGGCGCTGTTCTGTTACGGGCCGATGGACATGCGCCAGGTCGCGCTGATCAGCCTGCTGGCCTATTCCACCGCCATGCTGTCCTATCTGGGCGGCATCCGCTGTGGGCTCGAGATCGAGCATCCCAGCCCGCGCTGGCTGACCTTGGGTCTGTCGCTGCTGTTTCCCCTGGCCGGTTTCGGCCTGCTGCTGGGCGGGCTGAAGTTCGAGCCGGCCTGGCAGCTGTCGGGCTTCCTGCTGGTGTTCATCCTGCAATGGCTGTGGGACGTGACCAACCACGAGGGGCCCGCCTGGCGCCCGCGCCTGCGCACCCTGCTGACCTCCGGCGCGGCCATTTCGCTGGCCTTCGCGCTGGAACAGGCCCTGCACCTGTAAGGTTTTGCGGCGGCGCCACGATGGGCGCGCGGTCTCGGCCCTTGTGACCCGCCGCCCGGAAGCGTACACGCTGCGCAAACTTTCTGGCTGAGGCAGGACTGACGGCATGACCTTGTTCGATTCCCCGGATTTCGAGGGACACGAAGGCGTTCACGCGTTCTTTGACGAAAAAACCGGCCTCAAGTCGATCATCGCCATCCACTCCACGGCCCGGGGGCCCGCGGCCGGCGGCTGCCGGATGTGGGACTACAGCAGCAGCGACGCGGCCGTGACCGACGCCCTGCGGCTGTCGCGCGGCATGTCGTACAAGAACGCCATGGCTGACCTGGACTTCGGCGGCGGCAAGGCCGTGATCATCGGCGACGCCCGCAGCCAGAAGACCCCCGCCCTGTTCGAAGCCTTCGGCCGCGCGGTCGACAGCCTGAACGGCCAGTATTGGACCGCCGAGGACGTCGGCGTTTCGCCCGCCGACCTGGTCAGCACCCGTAAGACCACCCGCTACGTCGCCGGCCTGGAAGGCCACGCCAGCGCCTCGGGCGACCCGTCGCCGGTCACCGCCGAGGGCGTGTTCCGCGGCGTGCGCCTGTGCGTCCAGCGGGCCCTGAACCGCGACCTGAAGGGCGTGAAGGTCGCCATCCAGGGCGTCGGCCATGTCGGCGCCTATCTGGCCGAGAAGCTGCACGCCGCCGGCGCCCAGCTGATCATCGCCGACGTCAACCAGCAGGCGCTGGCGGAAGTGGCCGCCAGGACCGGCGCCCAGATCGTGCCGACCGACGCCATCTTCGACGTCGACGCCGACGTCTTCGCCCCCTGCGCCCTGGGCGGCGCGATCTCGACCACCACCCTGCCGCGCCTGAAGGTCAAGGTGATCGCCGGCGGGGCCAACAACCAGCTGGCCGACGCCACCATCGGCCAGGCGGTGTTCGACCGCGGCATCCTCTACGCGCCCGACTATGTGATCAACGGCGGCGGCATCATCAACGTGGCCGGCGAGATCCGCGCCCTGGCGGCCGGCGCGGCGTTCGACCCGCAATGGGTGGCGACCAAGCTCGATCGCCTGGCCCAGACCCTGGGCGAAGTGCTCGACCACTCGCTGATCGACAAGCGGCCGGCGAACCTGGTGGCCGACGAGATCGCCCGCTCGCGGATCGCGGCGGCGCGGGGATAGTCACGAAGGTCCTCCCCCTGTGGGGGAGGCGGTCGCGAAGCGACCGGTGGGGGGCGTGTGATGGGGCGGCAAGTTCGCGGCGGGTTCGAATCCTACCCGCGGAGCCACCTCATCCGCCCTCCGTCGCCTTTGGCGACACCTCCCCCAGAGGGGGAGGAATGCGAACCCGCCCGCTGATCTCCGACCCCGCGTCCCGGTCCAGCCGCAGATAGACCGGCAGGGCCAGCAGCGTCACCAGCCCGATCGCCACGAACGGCCAGGTGAAGCGGTCGGGCGTCAGGTGCGCCCCTCCGCCGCGCGCCAGGTGCAGCATCAGCCCGCCGAAGCTGACCCCCAGGGCCAGGCCCACCTGCTGGGCCACGGCGCTCAGGGTCGAGGCGGCGGCCACCTTCTCCTGCGGCACGTCGGCATAGGCGATGGTGTTGGCGGCGATGAACTGGTTCGAGCGCGCGAAGCCGCCGAAGAACAGCACCCCGGCCATCAACAGCATCGGCGTGCCGGTGGTGAAGAAGCCCGGAGCGGCGGTCAGCAGGGCCGTCAGGGTGACGAACACCGCCAGCGAGGTGCGGAAGCCGAAGCGCTTGAGGCCGGCGGCGGCGAAGGGACGGGCGATCAGCACCCCGACCCCGGTTCCCAGGGTCACGACGCTGGCCTTCAGCGGGCTCCAGCCCAGGGCCACTTGCAGCAACAGCGGCATCAGGAACGGGCTGGCCCCGATCCCCAGCCGCACGAAGGCTCCGCCCAGCAAGCTGGCGCGGAAAGTGCGGTATTGAAGCAGGCCCAGGTCGAGGATCGGCTTGGGCGTCGTTTTGGCCTTGCGCAGGTAGAGCCAGCCGCTGGCCAGGGCCAGGGCGAGGACGCTCATCTGCGCCCAGGAGGGCAGGAGCGACAGGCCCGCCGTCTCGGCCACCACCACCAGGCCGCTGATCGCCACGGCCGATAGCAGGAAGCCCAGGGTGTCGAACCGGCCCATGTCGGTCGGCTGGCCCCTGGGCACGAAGCGCATCACCGCCGTCATGCCGAGCAGGCCGATCGGCAGGTTCAGGTAGAAGATCCACGGCCAGTCGGCGACGCTGAGCACCAGGCCGGCCAGAGGCGGTCCGATCAGCGGGCCGACCAGGGCGGGCATGGTGAACCAGCCCATGGCCCGGATCAGTTTTTCCTTGGGCGTCGAGCCGACCACGATCAGCCGCGCCACCGGCGTCATCATCGCTCCGCCGATCCCCTGCAGGATACGCGAGGCGACCAGGGCCTCGAGGTTGCGCGACAGGCCGCACAGGGCCGAGCCGGCCAGGAAGACGGCCATGGCGGTCATGAACACCCGCCGCGCCCCGAACCGTTCCGCCGCCCAACCGCTGGCCGGGGTGAACACCGCCAGGGCCAGGATGTAGGAGGTGAGCGCCAGCTTGAGATGGATCGGATCGACGCTGAAGGCGCGGGCCAGGGTGGGCAGGGCGGTCGACAGGGCGGTGGAGTCGATGAACTCCATCAGGAGGGCGCTGGCGACGGCCAGGGAGATCAGGCGGGTCCCGACGACGGGGGGCTCTTGCCGGACTGTGGACTGAACGGAGGACACGGGCAGGGGCTTACGCCTGGTTTTCCACGGCCTCAAGGTCTGGAGAGCCGATCGCGGCGTCAGGCGTTATCATCGGGTCACCGTCGCGCTCGGGAGCTCGCCATGTCCGCCGAAACCCACCTGTCGGAACTGGAGGAGGAGATGGCCCAGGCCGTGGCCTCCGAGGACTTCGAGACCGCCGCCGCCCTGCGCGACCAGATCGAGCTGATCCGCCGCGACGTCCGGATCATGGAACAGCCGGGCGCCGACGCGCCCCAGGCCTCCTACCTGAAACGCCGGGAGCCGGACCCGATGACGATGGGCTATTCGAAGGGCGGGCGGCGGGTGAAGTAGAAACCCCCTAATGTCCCGGTCGCGGTTCGAACGACCGCTTCTCGGGCGGCTTCAGGCATTCCGCGTCCGGCTTCTGGCCGTGCTGCGGCTTGGGCTCCGCGTGGGGGATATGGGACGTGTCCAATGGGGCCTGGTGCTCGAAACTCTTGATCATGACGTTCCTCCCGCTTTTGTTGTTTTCACGCCGCCGCGCCATGAGGCCAGCATAACCCAGCGCAGGGAGCTTCGTTCCGTCACGGTTGGGTGATTCGGCGGAGGGTTGAGCGCGCCGGGAATCTTGAAATCCCCGGGGCGCGCGACAAACAGCTTGACAGGTCCGGCGGCGAGGATCATTCCGCCGCCGAGCTTCCTGCTGCGTCGCAGCATGAAGGCTCTCAACGGAACCCCGAACCCATGCCCAGCGACAGTCACAGTCGATCCAACACGCCGCGAGAGGCGTCCCGGTAGGGTCTGGTTCCAGGCTCCCTCCGTGACGGCCGCTCGCGGCCATTCACGAGGTAGAGCCCCATGGTTTTCCTGTCCGGAGACCCCAAGGCCGCGCGCCCGTTCGCGCGTTTCCTGCGCGTCGGAACCGTCCCGTCCTGGGCGGACCTGATCGCTTTCCTGCTGCTCGCCGCCGCCGCGATCCTGATCGTGCGCGGGGCCGAGGACATGGGCCAGTCCCTGGCCGTGCTGCACACGACGCCGGTGACGCTGGACCCGGTCCGCCTGCCGCAATACGCCCTGCGCACCACGCTGCGGATGTTCCTGGCGCTGGGCGCCTCGCTGGTCTTCACCTTCACGGTGGCGACCCTGGCGGCCAAGAGCCGGAAGGCCGAGCTGGTCATCGTACCGGCGCTCGACATCCTGCAATCGGTACCGGTGCTGGGTTTCCTGACCTTCACCGTCACCTTCTTCATGGGCCTGTTCCCCGGCCGCCAGCTTGGCGTCGAGTGCGCGGCGATCTTCGCCATCTTCACCAGCCAGGCCTGGAACATGGCCTTCAGCTTCTATCAGTCGCTGCGCGCGATCCCGTCCGACCTGGACGAAGTCAGCCGGCAGTTCGCCTTCTCGCCCTGGCGGCGGTTCGTGCGGCTGGAGCTGCCGTTCGCCACGCCCGGCCTGGTGTGGAACGTGATGATGTCGATGTCGGGCGGCTGGTTCTTCGTCGTGGCGTCGGAGGCGATTACCGTCGGGAACACCACGGTCACCTTGCCCGGGATCGGCTCCTGGCTGTCCCTGGCCATAGCTCGCCAGGACATCAAGGCCGTCGCCATCGGCGTCGGCGCCATGGCGGTGGTCATCGTGCTCTACGACCAGTTGGTGTTCCGGCCGATCGTGGCCTGGGCCGACAAGTTCCGCTTCGAGCAGACCGCCTCGGGCGAGCGCCCCAGGTCGTGGCTCTACGACCTGGTGCGCCGCACCCGCTGGCTGCGCGCCCTGGCGGCCCCGCTGACCTGGCCGGCCACGGCCATGGCCGCCATCGACTGGCCGACGATCCCCAAGGCGAGGTTCGCGCGGCTTGAACTGTCCGCCGGAACCGGACGGGTCCTCGACGGCCTCTGGGTCGCCCTGGTCGTCGCCCTGGGCCTGGCCGGAGCCTGGGTGTTGTGGGAGTTCCTCAGCGCCCACCTGGCGCTGACCGACCTGCTGACGGCCTTCGGCCTGGGCCTGGCCACCCTGGTCCGGGTGGTGGTGCTGATCGCCTTGGCGACCGTGGTCTGGGTCCCGATCGGCATGTGGATCGGCCTGCGTCCGGCCTGGGCCGAACGCCTGCAGCCGATCGCCCAGTTCCTGGCGGCCTTCCCGGCCAATGTGATGTTCCCGTTCGCGGTGGCGGCGATCGTCGCCTGGCGGCTGGACCCCAATGTCTGGCTGTCGCCGCTGATGGTGCTGGGAACCCAGTGGTACATCCTGTTCAACGTCATCGCTGGGGCCAGCGCCATTCCCGGCGACCTCAAGGAGGCGGCCGGGATCTTCAAGATGCGTGGCTGGCAGTGGTGGCGGCAGGTCGGGATACCCGGAATCTTCCCCTACTACGTCACCGGCGCCCTGACGGCCTCGGGCGGGTCGTGGAACGCCAGCATCGTCGCCGAGGCCGTCACCTGGGGCGACAAACACCTGGAGGCCGCCGGCCTGGGCGCCTTCATCGCCAGGGCCACGGCCGCCGGCGACTACGCCCGCGTCGCCCTGGGCGTCGCCGTGATGTCGATCTTCGTCATCGCCTTCAACCGCGCCCTGTGGCGGCCGATGTACCGGTTCGCCGAGCGCCGTCTCCGTCTGGCTTAGGGAGCGTTCCCATGACTCGTTTCACCCCCATCCAAACCCTCGTTCAAGCCCTTGGCCACGACAACGTCCTGGTCGAGGTGCGCGACGTGCGCCACCTGTACGGCAAGGCCGGCGGGGCCAATCTTCTGGTGCTCGACGACGTCGACCTGACCCTGCGCGACAACGAGATCGTCGGCCTGCTGGGCCGGTCGGGCTCGGGCAAGTCGACCCTGCTGCGGTCGATCGCCGGCCTGATCACCCCGACCTCCGGCGAGATCGTGTTTCCGTCCCGTGCCGGCGAGCCGCCGACCACGGTCAGCATGGTCTTCCAGAGCTTCGCGCTGTTCCCTTGGCTGACCGTGCTGCAGAACGTCGAGGTCGGACTGGAGGCCAAGCGCGTCAAGCCCGACGAGCGCCGGCGGCGGGCCCTGGCGGCCATCGACCTGATCGGCCTGGACGGCTTCGAGAACGCCTATCCCAAGGAGCTGTCGGGCGGCATGCGCCAGCGTGTCGGCCTGGCCCGCGCCCTGGTGGTCGATCCCTCGATCCTGCTGATGGATGAGCCGTTCTCGGCCCTGGACGTGCTGACCGCCGAGACCTTGCGCACCGACCTGCTGGACCTGTGGTGCGAGGGCCGGATGCCGATCAAGGCGATCCTGATGGTGACGCACAACATCGAGGAGGCGGTGCTGATGTGCGACCGCATCCTGGTGTTCTCGTCCAATCCGGGGCGGGTGGTGTCCACGGTCAAGGTCGACCTGCCGCAACCGCGCAACCGCCTGGACCCGGCGTTCCGGGCCCTGGTCGAGAGCATCTACGTCCAGATGACCCAGCCGGGCCAGGCGCAGGGCGGTCGCCAGAACGAGGGGCTGTTTCCCGGAACGGGCGTCGGCATGGTGCTGCCCCGCGTCTCGACCAACACCCTGGCCGGGCTGATCGAGGCGGTGGACGGCGCGCCGTTCGACGGCCAGGCCCACATGCCCGACCTGGCCAAGGAGCTGCAATACGAGGCCGACGAGCTGTTCCCCATCGCCGAGACCCTGCAGTTGCTGCGGTTCGCCGAGCTGGAGGGCGGAGACTTGCGCCTGACGCCGGCGGCCAGGCGCTATGCGCAAGCCGACGTCGATACGCGCAAGCAGCTGTTCGCCCAGCACCTGCTGGCCCATGTGCCGCTGGCCGGCCACGTCCGGCGGGTGCTGGACGAGCGGGCCTCGCACAAGGCGCCGGCCGCGCGGTTCCGCGACGAGCTGGAGGACTCAATGTCGCCCGACTACGCCGAGCAGACGTTGAAGGCGGTGACCAGTTGGGCCCGCTACGCTGAAGCCTTCGCCTATGACGAGGGCGCCGACCTGTTCACCCTCGACGATCCCAACTGACGACACGGGGGGCGCCGCGGATGATCACCCTGGGGCTGACGATACGGCGGTGAACTTTCCGGTCCCAGGCCGAGATCGTTTCCCATGGAGGCGCGTCACCCCACCCTCGTTCTCCCGGCCTCAACCGAGCCTCCGCCTTTCGGCGAAGGCTCGGCGCCAGGACCCGGTCCTAGTTCAGGCTGACGGTCATCTCATAGATAATCGGCGCCAGGGAGCCGGCCGTGAAGTACAGCCGGACCTTGCTGCCGATCACCGTGGGGAAGGTCACCGTGCTGCTGGTTCCGATGGTCGTGCCGGTGTAGGCGGTCGCCCAGGCGGTTCCGGTCCAGTATTCGATCCGGTAGCCGCCGGTGCGGTCGCCGAATTCCGTCATAGTGACGGTGTTGAACGCCTTTCGGACTCCGAAATCAGCCTCCAGCCAGGTGTTGGCCACCGTGGCGCCGCGACCCTGCCAGTTGGTATTGGGATCGCCGTCGAAAGCCTTGTCGGCCGTCTGGGTGGCGTCCCAGTTGGTCGAGCTGGCGTAGGAGCGGTTCAGCCCCAGGTTCGTTGCGTTGACCGGCGTGGCGTTGAGCGCCATCGCGTAGATGATCGCGGTGTCGGTTCCCGAGGTGAAATAGATTCGGGCCTTGCGGCCGGTCACCGCCGGGAAGGTCACCGTGCTCGACGCGCCGATGCCGGTTCCGGTGTAGGCGGTTTTCCAGGTCGAGCCGTTCAGGTACTCGATCCGGTAACCCGTCGTCCGTGTGCCGTACTCGCTGATCGTCGCCTGGCTGAAGATGGCGTCCCGACCGAAGTCGACCTCCAGCCACTGGCCGGCGTAGCTCGTGCCCGGCCCGGCCTGCCAGTTGGTGTTCGGATCGCCGTCGAACGCGCCGTGGGCGGTCTGGCCGGGCCAGTTCGAGGTGCTGGAATATTTCAGCACCTCCGAGACGGCGTCGACGCGGTCCGTGCCGCTCTGCAGAGTGGGGGTCATCCAGCCGCCCTCGTCGAACTCGTTCCAGGCGTACATCAGCACCGTGTTGGCGTCGGCCGTGGTTTGGTTGGTCTGCACCCAGTTGACGGCGTTCTGCAGGTTGGTCCCGATCTCGGCCGGCGTGGCCTTCTGGACCCAGGCGTTGGCGGGTGCCGAGGCGCCGCCCCACCAGCTCTGCGGATAGAGCGACCGTGGCCGATTGTCCCAGCCCGTGGTCACCGAGGGCACCACCTTCTTGCCGGTATTCTTGAAGGTGTTCCAGGTGCTGGCGTTCTGCGAGATCAACGTCGAATAGGCCACGCCGTTGATCGCGCCGTCGGCGTAGGTGCTGATGGCGTCCGCGCCGGCGGCCGTGGCGTAGCTGGACGCCGTGGCGGCGTAGGGCGAGAGCAGAACGATGTAGGGGTTGGCCGCCCCCACGGTCGCCGCCGCCGATCTCACGCCGGCCACATAGGTCGCCATGTCGGCCGTGGTGTCGCCGCTGTTGATCATCACATAGAGCAGCGGACGGCCGTTGAGCACCTTCTGGAAGTGGCCGAGGCTGAACTCCGACGCCAGGGTCGCGGCTGGGACCGAGCTCATGCTGACGACGTAGGTATAGTTGAGGTTCTCGCGCTGGGTGCTCGACTGGTAGAGGTTGCGGGCCGTCGACATGCCGTCGTTGTCCGGGAAGTAGCAGAAGGCCCAATAGTTGAGGCCGGCGCGCTTGGCGTAGGCGATGTCGGCGTCCATCTGGACCTGGGTCAGTTGGCGGACGTTGACGGAATCCGTACCGGTCTCCACGCCGTAGAACGGCACGCGGTCGTGGAACTGGTTCAGGCCGAGATTGCGCTCGACCTCCAGACCGACATGACCACCGGCGCCGGTGGGCAGATCGCCCACCCAGGCGTCCCAGCGGATCGCGCCGACCGTGGCGCCCGGAGCGTTGGCGGCGAATGTCGCGGCCGGCGCCGTCAAGATCGCCAGGCACAGCGCCGCGGCGGCGACCTTGGCGCTTTTCGGCGCCAGGCCGCGCAGAGGGGATGATCTATTCATTTGGAAAATCCTTGGAGGTTCAATTCGGGTTCTGGATCGCCGTCGCGGAAAATTGCGACGGCGGGTTTTCACGATCTCGGCGGCGGGCTGTCGCCCAGCCTTCAAGGCCGCTTGTTCCTATTTTGTTCCAGGTATGCGTCAGACTCGGACGTGCTCGCGCGCGCCGCGTCGAGAATTGTCAGCGCCTCAAAACGTCAGCGGTGCGAGTTGTCCTGGATCGCGACGAGGTCTCGGCCTTAAGCCGCGAACCCCGCCTCGGCGAAGGCCAGCATGCGTTGCAACAGGCTCTCGACGTCGGCTTCGCTGGTGGTGCCTTCCGAGAGCACGTTCAGACGGTCGAATTCGGCGAAGCGGTTGTTGTGCAGCATGCCCAGGGTGAAGTGCAGCCGCCAGTAGATCTCCTCCGGCGCCAGATCCGGGCGCGCCTTGAGCAGGGCGTCGGAGAAGCGGCGCAGGTGAGTGACGTCGGTCTTGAGCACCTGGCGGATTTCGTCGGTGCCTTCGCTGCGGGCCCGGATCAGGAACTGCAGCGAGATGCGCCGCTCGTGGTCGGGGGCCAACCACTTCAGCGGCGGGGTCAGCAGGGCGGCCAGGATCTCGCGCACCGGCGGCGAGCCGTCATGGCGGTCGGTGGCCTCGTGCAGCTTCTTGGCCCGCTCGCGGTTCAGCTCGACGGTGCGCCGGCGGAAGATCTCGTAGAGCAGGGCGTCCTTGGAGCCGAAGTGATAGTTCACCGAAGCCAGGTTGACCCCCGCCGCGGCGGTGATGTCGCGCACCGACACGTTCTGGAAGCCGTGCAGCGCGAACAGGCGCTCGGCGGCGACGAACACCAGGTTCTTGGTGACGGCTTCATTGTCCACGCCCTCGATATCGGGCTCGGGCGCTGGATTGGCGGCGGCGACGTCGCTCTTCGGACTCACTTACGGATCCCCTTTACCTGCGGGGAAGTCTTACGGCCGTTCGAATTTGGCGCAAGCGTCAAGATGGGGCGGACGCGGAGGATTTCCCTCACATTCCCGATCGTGTGTCGAAAGCGGCGCCCTTCAGGCGGGAAGAACGAGCCCCCGCCGTCGGCCGGACGACCTTCGGAACAGGCCCCCGCGCCAACCGTTGATCAGGTCCACTCCGAGGACATCACCATGGCTGACCAAACCGCGCCGCAAGACGGCTCGCAACCCGGCGTGCTGGGCGACTTCTCCCAGGCCCAGAACCTGGGCCAGCCCGGCCATCCCGAGGACCGCGTCTCCGAGACCGACGTCAAGGAGGCCTTCCAGACCGAAGACACCCCGACCAGCCGCGCGGTCGAGCCTTTGCCCGAGGGCGAGAAGCCCGACCAGCTGGCCGAGCATCTCGACAAGGCCGAGGACCGCCAGGAAGCCTTGATCGACGAAAGCCTGGAGGAAAGCTTCCCCGCCAGCGACCCGCCCAGCGCCAAGAAGATCACCTGAAGCTGGCCATCCGCCCGGCTTAGCGCCGGTACCCCGCCGCGATCTGGGCGCTGTCGGCGTATTCCTGGAAGTCGCTGACCTTGCTGTCCCGCAGGGTGAAGACGTGAACGCAGTCGGTGTCGACCTGTGCGCCAGTGTGCCTGGATGGCGCGGGGCGCAAGGGTGTTGATCCTCCCCCGAGGGGCGGCCGCGTGAAGGCTAGTGCCCCGCCGCGCTCTTGCTGAACAGGTTGATCACCAGCACCCCGGCGATGATCAGGCCCATGCCCGCCAGGGCCGGCAGGTCGAGGCGCTGCCTGTAGACCACCCAGGCGATGGCGGTGACCAGCACGATCCCCACGCCCGACCAGATGGCGTAGGCCAGGCCCACCGGCATCGACTTCAGGGTCTGGGACAGGCCGTAGAACGCCACCGCGTAGCCGACGGCGGTGATGATCGACGGCAGGGGCCGGGTGAAGCCCTCGGCGGCCTTCAGGGCCGAGGTGGCGATCACCTCGGCGACGATGGCGAGGGCGAGCCAGGCGTAGGCGTTCATGAGCGTTCCGCCCTCAGTGCTTCCCGCGATCGCGGCCGAAGTTCGGCTCGGCGCTCTCCTGGCCGGCCGCGACGATGCCGCGGCGGATGGCCCGGGTGCGGGTGAAGTGGTCGTGCAGGGTGTCGGCGTCGCCCCAGCGGATGGCGCGGCTCATGGCCTGCAGGTCCTCGGTGAACCGGCCCAGCATCTCCAGCACCGCGTCCTTGTTGGCCACGAAGATGTCGCGCCACATGGTGGGGTCGCTGGCGGCGATGCGGGTGAAGTCGCGGAAGCCGCCGGCTGAATATTTCATCACCTCGCTCTCGGTGACGTTCTCCAGGTCGGCGGCGCTGCCGACGATGGTGTAGGCGATCAGGTGGGGCAGGTGGCTGGTGACGGCCAGCACCAGGTCATGGTGCTTCTCGTCCATCAGCTCGACATTGGCCCCGATCGCCCGCCAGAAGCTCGACAGCCGGGCGACGGCCAGGGCGTAGGCCTCGTCGTCGTTGATCTTCGGGGTCAGGATCGTCCAGCGGTTCTCGAACAGCTCGGCGAAGCCGGCATCGGGACCGGAGTGCTCGGTGCCGGCGATCGGGTGGCCGGGGATGACGTGCACGCCGGCCGGAGCCGCCGCGTACATGGCCTCGGCCGGGCCGGCCTTGACCGAGCCGACGTCGGTCAGGGTGGCGCCCGGCTTCATGGCGGCGGCGGCGATCGCGGCCACGTCGGCGGTGGCCAGGACCGGGGTGGCGATGACCACCAGGTCGGCGCCGGCCACACCCTCGGCGACGTCGGCGGTGACCGTGTCGGCCAGACCCAGTTCCTCGACGCGAGCCCGGTGGGCGGGGCTGGCGTCGACCACGACGACCTCGCCGACCAGCTTGTGCTCACGCGCCGCGCGGACGATCGAGCCGCCGATCAGGCCAAAGCCGATGACGGTCATTTTCGGATAGATCAGGCCGGGGGGGGTCATCTAGCGCCCCACGAACGCGGCGATCAGATCCACCACCGCCCGGTTCTGCGCCTCCAGCCCAATCGAGATGCGGATGGCGTCCGGCAGGCCGTAATTGGCCACGGCCCGGACCAGATAGCCCTTCGACGCCAGGAAGGCCTCGGCCTCGCGGGCGGTCTTGCCCGGCACGTCGGGGAAGTTGACCAGCACGAAATTGGCGGCCGAGGGGGTGACCTCCAGGCCCAGTCCGCCCAGCTGCTGGGTCAGCCACGGCCGCCACTGTTCGACCAGGGCGACCGAGCGCTTCTGGAAGTCCTCATCGGCCAGGGCGGCGATGGCGGCGTCCTGCGCCGGGATCGAGGTGTTGAACGGCGGGCGGATGAGCTCGATCGGGTCGATGATGCCGCTGGGACCATAGCCCCAGCCCACCCGCAGCGCGGCCAGGCCGTGCAGCTTGGAGAAGGTGCGGGTGACGATGACGTTCTCGGCGTTCCGCGCCAGGTCCAGGCCGTCCTCGAAGCGCGGGTCGGTGCAGAACTCGGCATAGGCGCCGTCCAGCACCAGCACCACCGACGGCGGCAGGGCGGCGTGCAGGGCGCGGACCTCCTCGCCGGTCAGCCAGGTGCCGGTCGGGTTGGCGGGGTTGGCGATGAACACCAGCCGGGTGCGCTCGTCGACGCACTTGACCACCTCGTCGATGTCGATGCGCTGGCCCGGCTCCTTGGCGAAGCGGACCTCGCCCTGGCAGGCCCGGGCCCCGATGGCGTAGGCGGCGAAGCCGTGCTCGCCCTGGACGATGTTGTCGCCGGGCTCCAGATAGACCTGGTTGAGCAGGGCGAAGATCTCGTCCGAGCCGTCGCCGAAGGTCAGGCGCTCGGGCTCCAGGCGGAAGTGGGCGGCGACGGCGGCGCGCAGGGCGGTGGCCTTGCCGTCCGGATAGAGGTGCAGGCGGTCGGCGGCGTCGCGATAGGCGGCGCGGGCCATCTCGCTGCAGCCCAGGATGTTCTCGTTGCTCGACAGCTTCACCGGATGGGCGATCCCCTCGACCTTCGACTTGCCGCCAACGTAAGCGGCGATGTCGAGCACGCCCGGCTTGGGGGTGGGGCGGGGCGCGGCGAAGCGGTCGGTGGCGGGAGCGGTCATCGGGGAACTCGGTAGCGGAGAGGCTGTGTTCTTACACGTCGCCCATCTAAACGTCGAACGGGGTGGGCGCGGCCCCGATGACGCCCGTCAGATGGCCCGGGGCGCGGGCCAGGCGCTCGTCGCCGGCCTGGTAGAAGCCCAGCAGCGAGAACAGCTTCAGCCCGCCCGCCTCGGCGACCAGTTCGGCCGCCACGCCGTCGACGGCCAGGGCCTCGACGATGGCGTCGACGGCCTTGGGGCTGTCGGTGACCCAGAAGGTCTGGTCGCCGCCGGTCGGTTCGACCTCGACCTCGGCCACCGCGAAGGCCGCCTGCGGGCCCCAGCGTTCCAGGCAGGGCAGGGCGGCGAAGATCTTCAGGCGGGGCTCGGCCAGCAGACGGGCCCACCAGGCGCTGTCGGGGGCCAACGCCAGGACGCCGACGCCCCAGGGCGTCTTGGCGGCGGCCAGGGCCTCCTTGTCGGAGGCGACCACCCGCATCGGCGGGGCCACGCCGAAGCGCAGGCGGGTCAGTTCCACGGCGCGGGCTGGGTCGCGGCCGCCCCAGACGGTCAGGTGATAGGGCCCCTGGCGCGCCAGGCTGTCGGACATCAGCTCGCGCCAGATGCGGATCACCAGGGCGTCGCCGGCGGCGGTGCGCGGGGTCGACAGCAGCTTGCGGATGATCAGGGCCTCGCGGCCGGGGCGCAGGCCAAAGCCGGTGTCGCCGGCCGCCGCCTTGGCCGCCGCCACGGCGCGGGCCAGGCCCGCCCGCTCGTCGAGCAGGGCCAGAAGCTCACCGTCGATGGCGTCGATACGCCATCGGACCTCGTCCAGCGAAGGCGTCGCATCGCCTGCGTCGCTACCCATGATTTGTCCCCGAAATTGGAGGGCGGACCATAGACTTTGCCGCCGGAGGCGCAATAGGGCAGGTCGCGGGGAATAAACTTGCGTGGTTCATCGATCGCAATTCGCTCAAAACCTGCCCACCACCGTTTTCCCAGCGAAGGCCGGGATCCAGATTCATCCAGAGCGGCTCGTGGGTTTGACCTGGGCCCCGGCCTTCGCCGGGGAGACGGAATTCAAAGTACCCCAGGCTCAATAAACTCGCGGCGAAGGTCCGGTGTCGAACAGACCCAGCCGGGTGCGGCCGTCGTCGAACCGCAGGGTGGCCGACAGGGTCGGGTCCTGGCCCAGGGCCTGGGCGATCGCCGCGGCGGCGGCTTCGGGGCTCTTCGGGGTCTCGCCCGGCGTCGGGGTCTCGCGGACCGCGACGTCCAGCGCGCCCCGCAGGCGGCCGTCGATCCCGACGGTCAGGTCGCCGGACTTGGCCTCCAGCAGCGCCTCGCCCGCCGTCAGCTTGCCCTGCCGCACCGTCAGGGCGCCGCCGGCCTGGGACCAGTCGCGTACGGCGTCGGCCCAGCTGGTCCCGCGCAGGGCGCCGACCTTGGTCAGGCGGGCGTCCCACAACAGGGCGGCGGTGCGGTCCTGGGCGATGCGGCCCAGCAGGCCTGTAAAGCGGGCCTTGGCGCCGTCGGCCTTGAACTGGACCGCGGCCTGGTCGTCCGGACCCGGGTAGACGCGCAGCCGCAGCAGGGCCGTCGACAGCAGCGGGAAGGGCGCGGCGCCGGGGGCCGGGGTGAAGGTCAGGTGGGCGCCCTCGACCGCGATGCGCGGCGGATACTGGTCGAAGCCGGCGAAGCTGGCCCGCAGGGCCTGGCCGGTGATCGCCACGTCGCCGCCGACCGGCCGGGTCATCACCACGCCGGCGGGGGCGACCACGACCCAGTGGCCGATGTCGTAGGCCAGGGCCTCGCCCTTCAGTTCCGGGGCCCGCAGCGCCCAGCCCGACGGCTCGGCCACCCGCGCGTCGGTCAGGCGGACGTCCATGCGGAACGGGTAGCCGCTGAAGGTCCGGCTCTTCCACGACAGGTCGTAGCCGCGGGTCTTCATCGACACGGCGGTGGCGTCCATCCGCTGCTCGGCCTGGCCGCGCAGCCACAGCCAGCCGATGCTCCATCCCAGCACAATGATCGCCAGCACCACGAAAGGCGCCCACAGACCACGACGCCGGGGCTTGCGGGACGGGGCGGCGGCGTTATGGGTCATGGAAGAAGCGGCTCCGGTCGGGAAGAGTAATGGCAACGGACAGCGAAGACCGCTGGGTGTTCGGATATGGATCGCTGATGTGGCGGCCCGGGTTCCCGTTCATAGAGCGAAGAACGGCCGTGCTCCATGGGCGACGCCGCGCCTTCTGCATCTATTCGGTGCACCACCGGGGCACCTATGAGCGGCCCGGCCTGGTGCTGGGCCTGGCTCCGGGCGGCGCGGTGCGCGGCGCGGCCTACCGCGTGGCGGGGAGCGCCTGGCCCGAGGTCTATGACTATCTGCGCGAGCGCGAGCAGCCAACCGAGACCTATTTCGAGGCCTGGTCCGAGGTGCGGATCGACGGAAACGGCAGAGCCCCGGCCCTGGTCTTCCTGTCGGACCGCAACCACGGCCAATGGGCGGGGGCCCTGACGCTGGATCAGCAGTGCGAACTGATCGCCGGAGCGACGGGCCTGTCGGGGCGCAACATCGACTACCTGCGCGACCTCGTCCTGCACTTGCGCGAGGACGGGGTGCGCGACCATGCGATGGAGACCCTGCTCAAGATGGTCGAGGCGCGGGAAGCCGTCGCCTAGTCTCCCAGGCGCAACGCTTCGAGTCGGTGGTAGATCTCAGCCAGATGCCGGTCGCTGGCGGCGGCGATCGCCGCGGTCGCCGCCTGCCGCTTGCGTCCCGAGTCCGGCGCGAAGGCGACCTGCGGGAGCTTGGCGTCGCGCAGCGCCGCCAGGTCCATGGCCTGACGCTCGGCGGTCGTGCCGGTGATGCCGAAATGCGGCAGGATCTGTGTGTGCAGCGCGTCAGGCAGCTGCGCATAGTTGACCAGCAGGCCGCCGCCCTCGGCGTGGCCGCGCAAGGCGGCCTCGCAGACGACGGCCAGGACCCGCGCGCAATAGTCATCGTCGGGAACGCCGTCCGGCAGGTCCAGGCCGTAGAAGCCGGGCGGCGCATAGTCCGGCACCATCTGGATGCCGCGTTGGCGGGCCTGGGAGACCAGCACCTCCACCGGGTCGCGATAGAGGAACACCCAGGGCACGCCGGGGAAGGTCTTGCGAAACAGCGGCAGGGCCAGGGTGTGCCAGCTGTCCAGCTTGACGAAATAGCGGCTTTGGCCGGGGTCGCGGACCTGGCCAAGCGCGCCGATCATCGCCCTCAGCAGGGCCGCGTGGGCCTCGTCGCCGGGCTGGGACGCCAGACGGTCCAGTTGCACGACGGTGTCGATGGGCGGGGCCTCTGACACCACGACATGGGCCTCCAGTCTCGCCAGCATCTGGGCGACCAGGGTCGAACCGCAACGCGACATGTGGAAGATGAAGCCATCCGGCCGCAGGGTGGGCAGGCTGGCGGGCCACGCATCGAGCTGGGCTAGCGGCGTGCGGAAGCGAAACAGCCGGTTGAACGGCTGCTGCAGGACGCTTCGCAAGGAGCCCTCGAAGAAGGGCTCGACCAGGCGGCGCCGGCCGAACCAGGCCCAGGCGACGGTGTGCTGGACGCCATCCCACGACAGTTCGGTCGGAAGCCAGCCCGGCATTGGCGTGAAGTCGTCGATGAGCGCCGGCCGCGCCAGGCGGTCCAGGCCCAGGGGGTCTCTCCGCAGCAGAACGTTCAGGTCGTCGGCGTCCAGGCCGATATCGCGGGACCGCGCCGCCTCGACGGCCCGGTCGATGAAGGCGGGAACATCCTCGACGGCGCCCAGCCGTTCCTGGAGGATGGCGTCCTGGAGAACCAGCGTATGGAGACGGGCCAGGGCGTCGCGCGCGCCAGGTCTGGGGCCAGGGTTTCCGGGGCCAGGGTTTGGAAGCATCGGGGTTCCCGGTCGGCGCTTGTGGGGCTGGTCGCGGAAGATACGGAAGACTAGGGGGAGAGGATGGTGTTTCCCGATCGACTACAACTGCCTTTGTCGTTCGATCCCGTCCTGTTGCGCGGTGATCTCGACAGGCTTTCGTCGGTCGACTGGATTTCGCACTTCGTCACCCAAAACTACGAGGGCGACTGGAGCGTCATCCCCCTGCGCGGCGTCGCCGGGGCCAGCCATCCGGTCATGATGATCTATTCGGACCCGACGGCCACGGCGTTCGAGGACACCCCGATGCTGGCGGCCTGCGGCTATTTCCGCGAGGTCCTGGCCGCCTTCGCCTGCGAGGTCCAGAGCGTCCGCCTGATGCGGTTGACCCCCGGTTCGGTGATCAAGGAGCATAGCGACAACGATCTCGACGTCGCCAAGGGCGCGGTGCGCATCCACATTCCGATCACCACCAATCCCGAGGTCGAATTCCGGCTGAACGGCGCGCGGGTCGTCATGGCGCCGGGCAGCGCCTGGTACCTACGGCTGTCCGATCCGCACAGCGTGGCCAATCGGGGCGTGGAGGACCGCGTGCACCTGGTATTGGACGCGGTGGTCAATGACTGGGTGAGGCGGTTGCTCCGCGACGCCGCCGGTTACTGAGCCGGCGCCACCCGCGTCGCGTGCAGGAAGTCCACCACCCAACGCGACCCGTCGCGGTGCAGGGCCGCCGATTCCAGCCAGGTCATCGGTTTCATCCCCGTGGCGTCGCCGACCCGTCCGTGATTTTCCCAGGCCGCCCAGGCGACGTCGCATCCGCCGTGGATGTCGATGGGCCCCAGGTTCCATTCGTAGATTCGCCCCGCCTCGTGGGCCTTGCGGATCAGCGCCGCGAGCTCGGGGCCCGTGACCCGCTTGCCTTCGTAGGCATAGAAGCCGGACGAAGTGGCGGCGCCGAGGCCGGCCTCGTCATCCTTGGCGAGCGCGGTGAAAATGGAGCGGATCGCCTGCGAGATTTGTGTCTGGTCGGTCGCTAACAGCGCGCAGGCCTTGGGCGCGGCGGTGGCTGGCGCCGCCGACCCGGCGAAGAGGATGGCGGCGATCGCCGCGACGTGTCTGGCGTTCATCCGTTGTTGCTCCTCCTAGAGCCCTTCGTCCTCCAACGCCTTGGTGGCGGCGTCGATGCGGGTCTGGACCTCGCGCATGAACTCGCCGCGCTTCAGGCCGGCGGGGATGGCGGGCAGGTATTCGAAGACGATCGTGCCCGGTGGCCGCAGGAAGCCCTTGGGCCAGTGGACGCCGCAGTTCAGGGCCAAGGGCGTGACCGGCAGGTCCAGCTCGCGATAGAGCGCGGCGATGCCCGGCTTGTAGTCGCCGCCGACCCCGACATCGCCGCGAGTGCCTTCGGGGAAAATCACCACCTGGCGGGTTTCCTTCATCCGGTCGACGGTGTCGCGCACCAGCTTCTTCAGAGCCATGGAGTGGCCGGCGCGGTCGACGACGATCATCCCCGCCTTCAGCCCGTACCAGCCGAACAGCGGCACGCGCAGCAGTTCCTTCTTCATCACCAGGCAGGCGTCGGGCAGCAGGGCGAACTGGGCGAAGACGTCGAACATCGACTGGTGCTTGGCGGCGATCAGGGCTGGACCGGCCGGCAGGTGTTCGCGGCCCCGCACCTCGACCTTGGTCCCGGCCAGCACGCGCAATCCCAGGATCAGCCCATTGGCCCACACCCGCAGCGCCCAGATGGTGGCTTTGCGCGGCAGCACCAGGAACGGCAGCATCCACAGGGTGGTGAACACCGACCACACCCAGAAATACAGCTGGAACAGGAATGAACGCAGATAGATCAAGACGCTTCCTTCGTTGCTTCGCCCGTCGGGGGTTCTGCCTTCTCCTTCGGACCCAGCTTGAGGAACGCCTCACGGCCCAGGATCGCCAGGTACTTGCAGTATTCCACGGTCATGCGCCGCGCGCTCGTGCCGCCTTTCCACCAACGGTGGGCGTTGAGGCTCTCGGTGACCACCGGATAGGGGTGCAGCGTCACGTCGGGCATGGTCGCCCGCAGTTCCAGCATCGAGCGTGGCATGTGGTAGTCGGCCGTGACGACGATCAGGCTGTGATAGTCCTTGGCCTTGGCCCACTCGGCGGTCTCGCTGGCGTTGCCGATGGTGTCGGCCGCGCTGTAGCCCAGGTCGATGCAGCATTCGTAGATCGGCCGCACGGCCTTGGTGACACCCAGCACGTCTTCGCGAGAAGCTTCGCGGTTGACGCCGGAGATCAGCAACCGCTTGCCCTTGCCGGCTTCCAACAGCTTGGTCGCCGCCTCCAGCCGCAGGTTGGACGCGCCGGTCAGCACCACCACCCCGTCCGAGACGGGCGGTTCAGCGGGCGGCGTGGACTGGTCGACGCGGCTGGTGAAGGCCAGCAGGCCCACGAACCAGACCATCACCAGGATCAGCAGGGCCGCGATGCTCTTCATGGCATGGCTCTCAACAGGCGCAGGGAGGCGGCGCGGGCCGCGATCCCGGCCACCAGCGCCGCCACCAACGGGCAGGGCAGGGGCGCCAGCAGATCGATCCAGGCCAGCGGCAAGACCGGAGTCAGTCCCTGGCCGCCCCCCGCGAGCCGCGCCGCCGCGCCGATGATGGCCGCGCCCGCGCCGCCCAGCAAGCCGGCGATGAAGGCCATGCCCGCGAAACGGTTCTGGAACAGGCTGGCGATGAAGCTGTCCTCGGCCCCCGAGAAGTGCAGGACCTCGATGACGTCGTGACGCGCGGTCAGGGCGGCGCGGGTGGCGAAGATGATCACCGCCCCGGCGGCGGCGGCGATCAGGGCGAAGACGCCGATCGCCGCCCAGCGGGCCAGGCGGGCGGCGCGCTCGATGTCGGCGATCCAGCGGCTGTGGTCGTCGACCACGGCGTCGACATTGGCTTCCTTCAGCGCCTTGGCCAGCGTGGCGGCCGTGGCCGGGGCCCTGGCGTCGAGGTCCAGGGTCACCAGGCGCGGAACGGGCAGGTCGGCGATCAGGGCCTCGCGGCCGATCCAGGGTTCGAGCAGGGCCTCGGCCTTGTCCTTGGGCAGGGCGCGGGCCTCGGTGACGCCCTTGACCCCCGACAGGGTCTCGGCGGCGCGGGCCGCGGCGCTGTCGGGGGTCTCGCCCGAGCGCGGGCGCACCACGACGGTGGCAGAGCCGGTCAGTTGGGCGGTCCAGCCGGTGGCGGCGCGGGTCGAAGCCAGGGCGGCCAGGGCCGTCAGGCAGGCCAGGAAGCACAGCACCGCGACCACGAACACCAGCGAGCCGTCGCGGGCGTCGCGGGGCGGCAGCAGCGGCGCCGGCTTCCAGCGGGCGACGGTGAAGCCCTCGCTCATGCCCCGCCCCCCGCGTAATCCTCATCATAGCCGTCGCCGGAGTCGCCGAAATCGACCAGGCGGCCCTTTTCGAGGTGCAGGGTCGGGCGGTTGGCGCGGGCCACCAGGTCTTCGTCGTGGGTGGCGATCAGCACCGTGGTGCCCAGGCGGTTGAGCTCGACGAACAGCCGCAGCAGGCGCAGCGACATGGCCGGATCGACATTGCCGGTCGGCTCGTCGGCCAGCAGCACGTCGGGCCGATCGACCACGGCGCGGGCGATGGCCAGGCGCTGCTTCTCGCCGCCCGACAGGGTGGCGGGCAGGGCGTGCATGCGGTCGCCCAGGCCTACCCATTGCAGCAGCTCGGCCACGTCGTCGCGATAGGTCGCCGGCTTGCGGCCCGAGATGCGCAGCGGCAGGGCGGCGTTGTCGAACACCGACAGGTGTTCCAGCAGCCGGAACTCCTGGAACACCACGCCGATGCGGCGGCGCAGGAACGGCAGGTCCTCGGGCTTGACCAGGCTGACGTCGCGGCCGAACAGCTCGACGCGACCCCTTGACGCACGGTGGGCCAGGTAGATCAGCTTGAGCAGCGAACTCTTGCCGGCCCCCGACGGGCCGGTGAGGAAATGGAAAGACCCTGGGTGTAGAGAAAAGGCGAGGTCGCTCAGGGTTTCCGGCCCTCGTCCATACCGCATCGAGACGCCCTCGAAGCGGACGACGGGGACGGAGTCATCGTCCGGATCTTCGTCGATGCGCAAGGGTGTGTCGCTGGGGCTTGTGGACATGGCTGGCAAAATCGGCGACCTCGTGGGTAGGAGCGGGGAGCGTCCGATTCGCGGCCATGATACTGACCTGTCCCGAGTGCGCCAGCCGCTATTTCGTCGATGACTCCAAGGTCGGCTCGGCTGGACGTGTCGTGCGATGCGCGGCCTGCGGCCACCGCTGGACGGCCCGCAACGAAGAAGCCCTGGACCTGTTCGAGGAGCCGTCGGCCGCCGACCTGGCCGCCGAACCGAACCTGACCGCGCTGGACGGCGCGACCAATGCCACCGACGACCCCGAAGCCCCGGTCAGCGCCCTGCCGGGCGAGGAACTGCCCAAGGTGTTCCGGGCCCGCGCCGACGCCGAGCGCCGGCTGAGGGAAGCCAAGACCACCGGCGTCATCTGGGGCGGCATGGTCGCGGTGATGGTGGTCATCCTGGTGGCCGCCGGCGTGTTCCGGATGAACGTCGCCCACTTGTGGCCCAGCACCGCCGGAGCCTACGCCTTCGCCCGCATGCCGGTGAACAATGTCGGCTTGGTGATCGAGAACCTGAAGGCCGAGCCGTCGATGCAGGACGGCCATGCCGCCGTGACCATCACCGGGATTCTGCGCAACATCACCGACCATACGGTCGCCACCCCGCCGCTGCGGGTGGCCCTGCTCAACGCCCACGACAAGCGGGTGGCCGGCAAGCTTGCCGCCGCCGCCGACCCGATGATCCCGCCCAGCCAGACCCGGCACTTCTCGGTGACCCTGCTGGACCCGCCCAAGACCGCCAAGATCCTGGAAATCGGCTTCGCCCTGGAAGCCGGCGCGGCCAGGGCGGCCGGCGCCGCGCCCCGGTTGGAGAAGGTTTCCGACCACCAGGCCCCCTCGCTGCGCGGGGCCCAGGACCAGCCGGCCGAGATCGCCGCCGGCGCCCCGGCCGACGCCGACGCGGCGCAAGGGGCTGGACAGGAGCCCCCAGGTCATGAGACCGGAGCGGTCGAACCGGCCCCGGCCGACCACCACTGAAGAATCCTGAAATGACCGATCGCGCCGCCCCCGAAGTCCTGATCTCGCAAGAAGAGATCGCCGAGCGGGTGGAAGCCCTGGCCAAGCTGATCGCGCCGCGCATCGACAACGACACCGTCGCCGTCTGCTTGCTGACCGGTGGCCTGTGGTTCGCCGCCGACCTGACCCGGGCGCTGTGGCGGGCCGGTCGCGACGTGCGCTTCGACGCCCTGTGGCTGGCCTCTTACCATGACGAGCGCAAGAGCTCGGGCCGCTGCGAGGTCCGCGCCGACCTGCAGCGCCCACTGATCGGCCGCCGCGCCCTGGTGCTGGACGACGTGCTCGACACCGGCCTGTCGCTGGGCGAGGCCGCCCGCCTGGTCAAGGACGCCGGCGCCAGCGAAGTCCTGACCGCCGTCTTCGCCCGCAAGCCCTGGCCCAAGCCGCGCATCGAGCCCGATTTCGTGGCCTGGGAAGCGCCGGCCCGGTACCTGGTGGGTTACGGCCTGGACGATGAGGGCAAGAGCCGTGGGCTGCCGTATATCGGGGCGATGGACTGATCGACCTTAATCCTCCCCCTGTGGGGGAGGCGGCGCGAAGCGCCGGTGGGGGGAGCAGGCCCACCTCGCCAAACTCCCCCCTCCGTCGGCTGCGCCGACACCTCCCCCAAAGGGGGAGGAATTTCTAAACCCAGTCCGGCACCACGTCCCGGCTCAGCATCTCCTCATACGACGGCCGCGCGCGGATCACCGCGAACCTGTCCCCGTCGACCAGCACCTCGGGGACCAGCGGCCGGGTGTTGTACTCGCTGGCCATGGCCGCGCCGTAGGCGCCCGCCGACATGAAGGCCACCAGATCCCCCGCCCCCAACGGCGGCAAGGCGCGATCACGGGTGAACGTGTCGCCGGTCTCGCAGATCGGCCCCACGACGTCGTAGTTCGTTTCCCCCGTGCGCGGGGTCAGCGGACGGATGTCGTGGAAGGCGTCGTACATCGCCGGGCGGATCAGGTCGTTCATCGCCGCGTCGATGACCAGGAAGCGCTTGCCCTCCGGCCGCTCGTGGACGTGGATCACCTCGCTGACCAGCACCCCGGCGTTGGCGGCGATCACCCGGCCCGGCTCGAAGGCCAGCGTCACGGGCAGGCCCTGCGTCACTTCGGCGACCATGGCCGCGAAGTCGGCGGGCGAGGGCGGTTCGGGCATGTTGAAATAGGGCACGCCCAGGCCGCCGCCCAGGTCCAGGCGCTCGACGTGCAAGCCCTCGCCCAACAGTTGTTCGACCAGGCCGCGCATCTTGGTGAAGGCCTGGCGCATGGGCGTCAGGTCGGTGATCTGGCTGCCGATGTGGCAGGCCACGCCGATCGGCTCGAGATGGGCGTGGTTCGAGGCATTGGCGTAGAGGCGCGCGGCCTCGGCGAACGACACGCCGAACTTGTTCTCGGACTTGCCCGTGGCGATCTTGGCGTGGCCGCCGGCCGCGACGTCGGGATTGACCCGGAACGCCACCTTGGCCTTGACGCCCAGCTCGGCGGCGACGACGGCGATCAGGTTCAGCTCGGGCTCGGACTCGACGTTGATCTCGGCGACGCCCGCTTGCAGCGCGAAGGCGATCTCGCCGCGCTTCTTGCCGACGCCGGAGAACACGATCCGCTCGCCGGGGATGCCGGCCGCCAGGGCGCGACGCACCTCGCCCTCCGACACCGTGTCGGCCCCGGCCCCCAGGTCGCCCAGCACCTTGAGCACCGCGACGTTGGAATTGGCCTTCACCGCATAGGCGATCAAAGGGTCGACGATCCCGGCCAGCTCCAGGGCGGCGCGGAACACCGTGTAGTGCCGCTCCAGCGTGGCGCGGGAATAGACATAGACCGGCGTGCCGACCGCGTCGGCGATGCGGGCCAGCGGGACGCCTTCGCAGGCGAGGCCTTCGGGGCCGTATTCGAAATGGTTCACTTCAGGGCTTTCCTGGCGATTTTCTTCAAGCGCCTTGCGTCCTTCGAGGCCCGCTGCGCGGGCGCCTCAGGATGAGGAGCTTTGTGCGGACTGCCTCATCCTGAGGTGCGAGCCGCAGGCGAGCCTCGAAGGACGCAGGGCGAGGGTCTCAGTTCTTCGTCGCGCCGGGGAAGCCGGCGGCCGAGGGGCCGCCGAACGGGTCGGTCTGGGTGCCGCCCAGCGGCGCGGCGCGGTTGGTGCGGTTGCTCGACGCCGGGTCCATGTTTTCCTGGACGCCGCCGGGGCGGGCCGGCTGGTTGGCCTGGGCCGAACCGGCGCGGCGCTCGGCCTCGAAGGCGGCCTTCTTCTGGGCGTTCCACAGCGGGGCCGGACGCTCGAGCGCGGCCTGCTTGCCGCAGGCCGCCAGGCCCATGGACGACACGGCCAGCGCGGCCAGGGTCACGAAAGCGAGGGGACGGATCATCCGAGCAGTTCCTTCCAACGCGCGACCTGGGCGCGAACCTGGGCGGGAGCGGTCCCGCCATAGCTGATGCGGCTGGCCGCCGAGGCGGCGGGCGTGAGCACGGTGTAGATATCAGAAGTGATGCGCGGCTCGATCGCCTGCAAGTCGGCCAGCGCCAGTTCCGCCAGATCCACGCCCTTGATCTCCGCCGCCTTCACGGCCGAGCCTGTCACGTGGTGGGCGTCGCGGAAAGGCATGTTCAGCGTGCGGACCAGCCAATCGGCCAGGTCGGTGGCGGTGGAGAAGCCCGCGCCGGCGGCGGCGGCCATTTTCTGCGTGTTCGGCGTCAGGTCGGCGACCATGCCGGCCATGGCCAGCAGGCTCAGCTCCAGGGCGTCGAAGGCCTCGAAGGTCGGGACCTTGTCCTCCTGCATGTCCTTGGAATAGGCCAGCGGCAGGCCTTTCATCACCACCGTCAGGGTGGTCAGCGAGCCCAGGATCCGGCCGACCTTGGCGCGGATCAGTTCAGCCGCGTCGGGGTTCTTCTTCTGCGGCATGATCGAGCTGCCGGTGGTGAAGGCGTCGGTCAGCTTGATGAAGCCGAACATCGGCGTCGTCCACAGCACGATCTCCTCGGCCAGGCGCGACAGGTGGGTGGCGGCGATCGAGGCGGCCGACAGGGCCTCCAGGGCGAAGTCGCGGGCCGAGACGCTGTCCAGTGAATTGGCGGTCGGCCGATCGAAGCCCAGGGCGGCGGCCGTGGCGTGACGGTCGATCGGGAAGGGCGAACCGGCCAGGGCGGCGGCGCCCAGCGGGCACTCGTTCATCCGGGCCCGGGCGTCCTTGAACCGCGAGGCGTCGCGGCCGAACATCTCGACATAGGCCATCAGGTGGTGGCCGAAGGTCACCGGCTGGGCCGGCTGCAGGTGGGTGAAGCCCGGCATCAGGGCGTCGGCATAGGCCTCGGCCTGGGCGACCAGCGCCTTTTGCAAAGCCTCGAGCTGGGCTGCGGAACGGTCGCAGGCCTCGCGGACCCACAGGCGGAAATCGACCGCCACCTGGTCGTTGCGCGAGCGGGCGGTGTGCAGCCGGCCGGCCGTCGGGCCGATCAGCTCGCGCAGCCGCGCCTCGATGTTCATGTGGATGTCTTCGTACTCGTCGCGGAACGGGAAGGTCCCGGCGACGATCTCGGCCTCGATGGCGTCCAGGCCCCTGAGGATTTCCTCGCCGTCCTGGCTTGCAATCACGCCCTGGGTAATCAACATCCGGGCATGGGCGCGGGAGCCCGCCAAGTCCTGCGCCCACAGGCGCTTGTCGAAGCCGATGCTGACATTGATCGCCTGCATCAGCTCCGCCGGCTTGGCCGAGAACCTGCCGCCCCACATGGCTTGGCCCTGTCCGCCCGTCGCGGTCTGGGGCTTATCGGAGGCGTTGTCGGTCATATGAGCGAAATCCAGTCGGACAAGAACCAGGCGGCGCCGAAGCGCAGCCCGCTGAAGTGGGCGATCGGCGCCGTTCTGCTGATCGGCGTCGCGGCGGTTCTATACGTCATCGCCTCGGCTTCGTTCAAACCCGCAGGCGTCGTCGACCTCAAGGAATTCAAGAAAGCGTCGCTAGAGAAGCTGGAAGTGCCCGCCGAGCCGCGCGGCCAACCGGCCACGGTGTTCACCGACGGGGCCGGCAAGGAACTGACCCTGGCCGATTTCAAGGGCCAGGTGGTGGTGATGAACCTCTGGGCCACCTGGTGCGCGCCCTGCAAGAAGGAGATGCCGACCCTGGCGAAACTCCAGGCCAGCTACGCGACCCAGCCGCTGAAGGTGCTGCCGATCAGCGTCGACCGCGACAGCGACCTCAACCTGGTGCGGGCCGAGATGACGGCCAACGCGCCGCTGCAGGTCTATCGTGACCCCGGCTACAAGCTGTCGTTCGAACTGGATCCGCGCGCCCAGGGCTACCCGACCACCGTGATCTACGACAAGCAGGGCCGTGAGCGGGCCCGGCTGTCGGGCGACGCCGACTGGTCCAGCCCCGAAGCCCACGGATTGGTCGAGGCGCTGCTGGCCGAGCATTGAAGCCGAATGCGCGCTTAAGCATATCGGCGTTTTTTGAATTGACCCCTCAACAGGGCCGTGTCCAATCTGCCGCGCAATCCTGGATTTGGGCCTGCTACCGCTACCCGGACAACTGCGATTGTTACCCGCCCGCGATGTCCGGGCATCGGATCGGCTTTGGTCTAGGAGACTTCGATATGGCGACCGGCGTGGTGAAATGGTTCAACGGAACCAAGGGTTTCGGCTTCATCCAGCCCGATGACGGCGGCAAGGACGTGTTCGTCCACATCAGCGCCGTCGAACGCGCGGGGCTGCGCAGCCTCGACGAAGGCCAGAAGGTCAGCTTCGACACCGCCGAAGAGCGCGGCAAGATCGCGGCCAACAATCTGAAGCCCCTCTAGGAGCTGTGGACAGTAAGCGCTGAAGGGTGATGCGGTGCGTCCTTCGAGGCTTCGCTACGCTACGCACCTCAGGATGAGGAGCATTGTTGCTGAAAGGACGCACGGCGCTTCCTGGACCAAACCGCTCAACTGTCCACAGAGCCTAGAGCGTTTCCCGACCTGATTGCATCAGGCCGGGCGCGCTAGTCTTTTGTTTTGACGCGTTTTCTTCACGCGAACCGGTACCCACTTCGCTTGAAAACGCTCTAGGTTTTTCGGCCTATCGCGAGATTTGACGGGCGTCGGTTGCAAGCAACCGGCGCCCGTCTGCTATTGAGGCGTCATGATCGTCGATCCCCGCCTTCTCGAGCCCGTCGCCGACCGGGCGTGGCCCGCGCGCGAGAGCGCCGCCCTGGGCGGCTGGCGGCTGAACGCCTCGGACGGCTGGTCGCTGCGCATCAACGCCTGCTGGCCGTTGGGCGACCCCGGTTGGCCGGTCGACGAGGCGATCGACGCGGTCGAGGCGTTCTACGCCACGCGGGGCCTGCCGACCCGGTTCAAGCTGGCCGAAGGGGCGGTAGTCCCGGCCAACCTGTCCGAACACCTGGCGGCGCGCGGCTACCGGCCCGTCCACGATACGCTGGTGATGGTGGGGGAGGTGGTCGGCGGCGCGCCGGCCGCCGCGATCCTGTCCGACCGGCCCGATCCGGCCTTCGAGGCGGTGTTCGCCGCCAGCGCGGCCGGCAACGCCGCCGACGCCCGCGAACGGTTGGACGCCCTGGCGCGCATCCCCGCGCCCGCCCGCTTCGCCCGCCTGGACCTCGACGGCGAGACCGCGGCCCTGGGAGCCAGCGCGATCGACGGCGAATGGGTCGGGATCTTCGGCATGCGGACCTTGCCGGACCATCGCCGCCGGGGGCTGGCGCGGCGGATCCTGGCGACCTTGCTGCACGAAGCCTCGGTTCTGGGCGCGCGGTGGGCCTATCTCCAGGTCGAGGCCGACAACGCCCCGGCCATCGCGCTCTACGGCGACCTGGGTTTCCTGCCGGCCTATGGGTATCGGTATTGGGTGGCGGAGGATTGAAGGGGGGGCGTCAAGTCCTCCCCCTGTGGGGGAGGTGTCGGCGAAGCCGACGGAGGGGGGAATGATCGGCCGATGGCCACAACCCGGACCGGCGATCCTAAGCCTCCCCCCACCGGCCTTCGGCCGCCTCCCCCACAGGGGGAGGGACTGAAGCGTACCTAGTCCAGATCGAAGACGAACCGATCATGCTCGGGATGCAGGCAGCTCTGGTCGATCGGGGCGTTGGGGTCGGCCAGGAAGGCGCGGATCATCTTGCGGGCGCAGGCGCTGTTTCGCGACACGCCGTGGGTGGTGTTGGGGATGATCGACAGCTGGCCCTTGGAAAAGCGGCCGACCGCCGCCTTGGCCACGGCCGGCGGGCAGCCCGGATCGATCTCGGCGGCCAGGAACAGGGTCGGCAGGGCGCTGCTGACCGGCTGGGCCTCGACCGGGTCGGGCGTGCCGACCGGATAGGCCTTGCAGACCGCGAAATAGCGCCCCATCGAGGCCTCCAGCAGGCGCGAAACCGGGTCGCGCTGGGCGCCGGCCCGCATCTTCGCCTCGCTCTCGAAGGGGAACTCCTCCTTGCACAGATGGGTCAGGTGCTGGGCCTCGGCATAGCCGCTGCGCCCCTCCATCTGCTCGGCCAGGGCGGTCATGTCGCCGGCCGCGAACTTGGCGACGGTGGCGGGCAGGGCCCGGGCGTCCGGGCCGCTATAGGCCGCGTCCATCAGATAGCCGCCCAGGTCGTCGGCGGCGTAGACGCGGCCGTTGATGGTCTGGGGACCGGCCAGCAGGCGGTTGGCGACGGTGTCGAGGTCGGCGCCGGGATGCGGATACTTGGCGGCGCAGGCGGCGTCGGCGGCGCAGCGCTTGAAGATCTCCTTCACCGCGTCGGACACCATCTCCGGCCCACCCTCGGCCCACTTGGCCTCCGGCGTCCAGGGCGAGTCCAGCACCACGGCCCGTACGCCGCGCGGGTCGTGCTTGACGACGGCCAGGGCGATGCGGGTGCCGTAGGAGACGCCCAGCAAGTCGACCTGCTTGAGGCCAAGGGTCTGGCGCAGGTCCTGGATATCCTTGACCACCTCCTCGGCATTGTAGCGCGACAGGTCGACGCCCGAGGCCTGGAGCCGCTCCGAGCAGGCGACCAGCTCCTGGGCGGCGGCGTCGTTCAGCGGGCCGGCGTCGTTCAGGGCGACTTCGCCGCAGTCGAGCGAAGGCTGGGACAGGCCGCCGCCACGCTGGTCGAAGAAGATCCAGTCCTGGTCGACGGCGACCAGTTCGCGACCGGCCGCGCCGCGCAACTGGCGGGCGACGCGCTCGGCCGTGCCGCCGCCGGGACCGCCGTGCAGATAGATGACCGGCACGGCGCCCGCCTTGGGCGCGCTGGCCCTGACGATGGCGACGGGGAGGGCGACGCGCCGCACGCCCGGACCGCCGCGCGTCTCGTCGACCACCAGGGTCCCGCACTCGATCCGGTTGGCGACGCCGGTATAGTCGCCGGCGCAGGCGCCGGGCAGGAACTTCGGCGCGGCGGCGTGGGCGCCGCTCGCCAGGGCCACCGCCGCCAGACCCGCCGCCAGGTTGGCCGAGAGGGCCGCGCCCCAGATCATCTTTCGCATGCGAACCCCGCGACTGTGTTGGCGCGCAGTGAGCACGGCGGCGGGGGAGCGGGCAAGGGGAGGACGGCGCCGTCAGGCGAACCGCTTGGCGCCCGCCACGCAGAGGACGATCACCCCGGTCACCGCGACCATGGTCCAGGCCACCGGTTCGTGCAGCAGAAGCCCCGCCAGTGTCAGCCCGAAGAACGGCTGGAGCAGTTGCAGCTGTCCGACCTTGGCGATCCCGCCGAGGGCGAGGCCGCGATACCAGAACACGAAGCCGACCAGCATGCTGAACACCGAGACATAGGCCAGGCCCAACCAGGCCGGTCCGCCGATCCCGCTCCAGCCACTGGGCAGGGTCGCCAGCGCCATGACCGCCATGACCGGCAGCGCCAGCACCAGGGCCCAGCTGATCACCTGCCAGCCGCCCAGCCGCCGGGACAGGACCGCGCCCTCGGCGTAGCCCAGGCCGCACAGCAGGATCGCCGCCACCATCAGGAGGTCGCCGGTCAGGGATGTCGAGCCGCCTTGAGACAGCGCGAACCCCGCGACGGACAGGCCGCCGACGACGGAGAAGATCCAGAAGGCGGGCCTGGGCCGCTCGCCGCCGCGCAGCACGCCGAAGATCGCCGTCGCCAGCGGCAGCAGGCCGACGAAGACGATGGAATGGGCGGAGGTGACGTGCTGAAGCGCCAGCGCCGTCAGCAATGGAAAGCCGACCACCACGCCCAGCGCCACGATGATGAGCGGGACGAGGTCGCTCTTCGCCGGCCGCCCTTGCCGCAGCGCCCACAGAAAGACCACGCCGAGCACGGCGGCGATGACCGCCCGCGCCGAAGTCAGGAACAGGGGCGAAAAGTCGCCGACCGCCGCCCGCGTGGCCGGGAGGGAGCCGCTGAAGATGACCACGCCGAGGAGGCCGCTGCCCCATCCTTTGGACGTCTGTTCCATCTGGGTTTCCGCTGAAGAAGGAGCTGGGGCATAGCCCGTTCGGCCTTGGCGCGGACAGCGACAGTTCGTACAGTTTCGCCCGAACTGTATGGTCAAAGAAGACATACGGTTTTGAGGTCGAAGGAATGCGGGACGGCGTGACCCGGACAGGCGAGGTGATGGAAGCGATCCGCCACAGGATCGCCGCCCGGGACCTGACGCGCGACGACAGGCTGCCCTCGATCCGCGGTCTCGCGGCGACCTTGAAGGTGTCGCCTTCGACCGTCGTGGAGGCCTATGACCGCCTGGCGGCGGAGGGCGTCGTCCGTTCGCGACCGGGTTCTGGCTTCTACGTGTCGGCCGGCCTCGCGCCGCCTTCGCTCAATGTGCTCGAACCCCAAGGCGACCGGGCGATCGATCCTCTCTGGGTTTCGCGCCAGTCGCTCGACGCCGGGCCGCTGGCGCTGAAGCCGGGCTGCGGATGGCTTCCGCCGGCGTGGATGCCGAACGCGATCGTCCGACGCGCCATTCGTGGTCTCGCCCGCGCCGACGACGCCATCCTCGCCGACTATGGTGGGACGCGCGGGTCGTTCGGCCTGCGAGCGCTACTGGCGCGGCGTTGCGCCGGCGAAGGTCTGGACGTCGGTCCGGACCAGTTCCTGCTGACCTCGTCGGGCACTCAGGCCATCGACCTCATCTGCCGGTTCCTGCTGAGGCCGGGGGATACGGTGCTGGTCGATGACCCCTGCTACTTCAACTTCCAGGCCTTGCTGCGCGTGCACCAGGCCAAGGTCGTCGGCGTGCCCTATACGCCGACAGGTCCGGACGCGACGCTGTTCGCCGAGGCGCTCGCCGAGCACCGGCCGCGGCTCTACATCACCAATTCCGCCATCCACAATCCGACCGGCGCGACGATGTCGCCGCGGACCGCCCACAGGCTGCTGGCCGCCGCCTCGGCCCATGGCCTGGTGATCGTCGAGGACGAGATCTTCGCGGAGTTCGAGCCGGAGCCCTCGCCGCGCCTGGCGGCCTTCGATGGCCTGTCCGGCGTGATCCGCATCGGCAGCTTCTCCAAGACGCTGTCGGCGTCCGTTCGCTGCGGCTACATCGCGGCGCGGCCCGACTGGATCGAGGCGCTGGTCGATCTGCAGGTGGCGACGAGTTTCGGCGGCGCCAGCCCGGTGGCGACTCAACTGGTCTTCGACAGCCTGATGGATAGCGGTTATCGCCGACACATGGAGGCGCTCCGGCGGCGCCTGTCGAGCGCCAGGCGCGACACGGCGACACGGCTCGAGGACCTGGGCGTCCGCCCCTGGGTCAAGCCGCGCGGCGGCTTCTATCTCTGGAGCCGACTGCCGGACGGCGCGGACGCGGCGGAGGTCGCCAGGGTGGCGCTCCGCGAGGGTGTCATCCTCGCGCCGGGCAACGTCTTCAGCGTTTCGCAGGCCGCGTCCGGTTTCATGCGGTTCAACATCGCGCAGATGCAGGATCCGCGCGTGTTCGACGTGCTGAAGGCGGCGCTGTCGGCGGGGCGGTGAACGACGCCGCGTTCCTCAACCCAGCCCCATCTCCGCCCGCAGCGTTCGCGGCGTCACCCCCGCCACGCGCAGCTCGCGCAGGGTCTGGGCCTTGTCGCGCTTGGCGTAGCGTTTGCCGTCAGGGCCGGTCAGCAGCCGGTGGTGGCGATAGGTCGGGGTCGGCAGGTCGAGCAGGGCTTGCAGCAGGCGCTGGATGTGGGCCGCCTCGAACAGGTCGTGGCCGCGGATCACGTGGGTGATCCCTTGCAGGGTGTCGTCCAGAACCACGGCCAGGTGATAGGCGACACCGACGTCCTTGCGGGCCAGGACGATGTCGCCTGCCAGTTCGGGACGCGCCTGGATCAGGCCGTTCTCGCCGTGCGGGCCCGCGCCGTCCTCGACGAAGCTCAGGGCCTCGAAGCCGCCCAGCGCCCGCCGAGCCGCGTCCAGCGACAGCCGCCAGGCGAAGGCCTCGCCGCGTTCCAGCCGCGCGGCCTCCTCGTCGGGACGCAGGGGCGCGCCGGTGAAGGGCGTCGCGGGTTCGTGCGGCGCGCGGCCGATGTCCAGCTCCTTGCGGGTGCGGAAGCAGCGATAGACCAGTCCCTTGGCGCGCAGGGCGTCGATGGCGTGGTGATAGTCGGCCAGGTGCTCCGACTGACGCCGGACGGGGGTTTCCCAGTCGAGCCCCAGCCAGGCCAGGTCCTCGAGGATCGCGGCCTCGTATTCGGGGCGGCTGCGGGTGGCGTCGATGTCCTCGATGCGCAGCACGAAGCGGCCGTCAGCCGCCCGGGCCGCGTCGAAGGCGGTCAGGGCCGAGAAGGCATGGCCGCGATGCAGGAAGCCGGTCGGCGAGGGCGCGAAGCGGGTGGCGAAGCGCAAGCGGAGATCAGCCCTGGTCGAGCTTGGCGAACATGCCCAGATGTTCGAACACAGCGCGCAGGAAGGCTTCCTCGCCGCCCAACGCCTCTTTCAGCGGGGCGAATTGCTTGAAGCCGATCATCTCGGCCAGGCCGTGGCCGGCGCACCAGGCGGCGATGGTGGCCAGTTCCAGGTCGATCGGCGAAACCGTGCCGCCGCTGCGTTCGTCGATGGTGTTGCGAACCTGGCAGTAGGCGCCTTCCTCCTTCATCTGGTCGGGAAGGGAATCCTTGTCGCGCGAACAGTCATACATCACCCGGTAGAGGGCGGGGTTGTCACGGGCGAAGCAGACATAGGCCACGCCCAGGCTGGTCATGCGCGCGTTGCTGTCGCTGGCCTTGGCGCGGGCCGCGGTCAGCGCGACGTCCAGCGCCATCCAGCCCTCGTGGGCGACGGCCTCCAGAAGTTCGCTCTTGTCCTTGAAGTGGTGGTAGGGCGCGGCCGGGCTGACCCCGGCCTCGCGCGCCACGGCCCGCAGCGAAAGGGCGGCCGGGCCCTCGGTTTCCAGGATCCGGCGAGCGGCCTCGACCAGGGCGCGGCTGAGGTCGCCATGGTGGTAGGGGCGGGTGTCGGCTGTGGCGGGCTGTGTCATCGCGGCCACTGTAACTCCTTCCGTTCCTAAAATCCATCCAAACGCTGTAAAGATTATCTTGACATCGTTTAGATTGATGTTATCTAAGCACTGTCCAGATTGGACCGGGGGCGGCTCTCTCGATCACCGCGCCCGCCTGAAACTCAAGTGTTCCAACTCAAGGATGTGTGTGATGACCAATACCCTCTTCGCCTTCGAAACCGTTCTCGACCGCATGGCTGTCGGCTTCTTCCTGACCGCCGCTATCGGCGTCGCCGCCGCCCTGATCGGCGTGGCGATCTAGTCCGTTCGCGTTCGTGGCCCACGGGACCGGCGGATCCCCCCGCTGTCCCGCCGACACCATCGCCGGCCGTTATCCAGACGTTTGTTGTTCGAAGCCGCCCGCGCTTGCCCGCCGGCGGCTTTTGCATGTCGGATCGCGGCCTTGATCGCGTCGGCCCACGCGACTAGGTCAGATGCTCCTGTCGCGGAACATCCCGCCACAGGCCGGATTTCCTAGAGATGACCCTGAGTTCCTTCGTTCCGGCGATCGGCCGATGAGCGTCGCCTTCACCAAGGAAGGCGACAGCGAGGCCTTCGCCGCCGACCTGCTCGACCGTCCGATCTCGCCGCACCCCAACCTGGTGACGCCGCGAGGGCTGGCGCGGCTGGAGGAGGGGCTGGCCGCCGCCCGCGCCGCCTACAGCGCCGCCCAGGCCGGCGGCGACGTGGCCCAGGACCGCACCGCCATGGCCCGCGCCACCCGCGACCTGCGCTACTATTCCGCCCGGCGGGCCAGCGCCCAGTTGCGCGAGATCGACCCCGCCCTGGACGTGGTGCAGTTCGGCGGGATGGTGACCTTTGATCGCGAGGACGGCCGTCGCCAGACTTTCCGCATCGTCGGCGAGGACGAGGCCGACCCGACCCAGGGTTCGATCTCCTACGTTTCGCCAGTGGCCCGCGCCCTGCTCGGCAAGGGCGTGGGCGAGACGGCGACGGTGGCCGGCGGCGAGGTCGAGATCGTTTCGATCGACTGACCGTCCTACGGGACCGGCGAAGGGACCTCGAAGATGTCCATCCGTCCGGGGCCCAGGGTCGGGCAATGGGCCGAATAGTAGAAGACGTCCGGCCGCCGGGGATCGATCGCGGGTCCGTTATTGATCGCGTCCGAGCAGTTGGCCGGGGCCGGCAGAGTCGTGCGCGGCGCGTAGCCGCCGTTCAGCGGTCGGGAGATCCGCAGCGTCACGCGGGTGTCGGCCTTCAGGTCACCGGAGGCGAACACCAGCGTCCGGCCGTCATGCAGCAAGGTCGCATCGAAGTCGTCCTGCGGGCCGTTGACGCCGGGACCAAGATTGCGAACAGCGCCGCCGCCTGTCAGATCGCCCTCGAACAGATCCTGGTCGCCGAAGCCGCCATGGCCGTTGGACGAGAAGATCAGGCGGCCGTCGGCGGTCGGCGTCGGCGCCCACTCGTCGCCCGGCGTGTTGAAGCGCGGACCCAGGTTGCGCGACGGGCCAAAGGCGCCGGTCGCCGGGTCGCGGTCGACCGCGTACAGGTCGTCGCCGCCCTGACCGCCCGGCCGGTTGGAGAAGAAATAGACCGTTCGTCCGTCGGCGGAGAACGCGGGGTCGAAGTCGTTGTCGGGACCGTCGAACGACACCGGTTCCGGCTTGGACCAGGCCTCGCCGTCCCGACAGGTCTGCAGGATGCGCCAGCCGGTTCCCGGCGCGCCGATGGTTCCCCAGAGCACGCAGCGCCCGTCCAGACTGAAGGCGGGCCGCACCTCGGTGGCGGGAGTGTCGATGATCCCCGGAAGCAGCGGCGCGGGCGGGTCGGTCGCCAGGAGTCCGGCCAGGACGATCGCGGCGAGGGTGGGCGACGGCATGCGAAATGTCCCTCATGGGGGCGATTGTCCGCCTCTGACCATAGCCCCGATTGTTCGTCCGCCAAGCGCAAGGATGTCTTGGTTCTGTCGCCGAGTTGGATCATCCTTTCCATGCGTTCGGGAGTGAATGGCGATTCCTGAGAATGCGTAGGAAGGAGGCCCGTCTTCAGTCCGATCGCGTACCCGCTTCATAGGGACCGTCACCGGTCCGATGGGAGGCCCTGATGCAGGTGCTGTCCCGTCCCCCGTCCGGCATGCCGGCGCTCGTGCTCAACGCCGACTACCGGCCCCTGAGCTACTATCCGTTGTCCCTCTGGCCCTGGCAGGAGGTGATCAAGGCGGTGTTCCTCGAACGTGTCGATGTCGTCTCGACCTACGACCACGTGGTGCATTCGCCGTCCTTCGAGATGAAACTGCCCAGCGTGGTGTCGCTGAAGCAGTACGTCCCTCAGGATCGTCCGCCGGCCTTCACGCGCTTCAACCTGTTCCTGCGCGACGGGTTCTCCTGCCAGTATTGCGGCGCGCCCGACGACCTGACCTTCGACCATGTGATCCCCCGCTCGCGCGGCGGCCGCACCACCTGGGAGAACATCGTCACCGCTTGCGCGCCCTGCAATCTCAGCAAGGGCGGCCGCACGCCGCGCGAGGCGGGCATGCACCCGTTCCACACGGCGCGGCGGCCCAGCATGCATGAACTTCAGGATCGTGGCCGCCGGTTCCCGCCGGGCCACCTGCACGCCAGTTGGTTGGACTATCTGTACTGGGATATCGAACTGGAGGCCTAAGGAAACGCGCGTCACCTCGCGCCGAATCGAGAATTGATTCGCGACTCTGGCGGGTGTGGAAGTCCCGGGCAGAAAAATAAAAGTATAGCGGAACCGGAAAAGACCTCTCCGGCTCCGCTTGCATCGACTCACCGCCGAGCAGACCCAAGGACAGGGGGCTGTTCGGCGGGAGGGTTAGATGCTTATCGGTCCGACACTTCACACCCATGGACAGCAACTGAGCGTCAAACGTCGGCTGCGGTGGCTGATGGTCGCCCTGGCCGTGGCCAATGTGGCCCTTTGGTCGGTAGTGTTCGGCTTCTGAGGCGACGTTTCGCAGGCAACTCCGGCTCTGGCTCACGGGTTTTACCGGGGACGCCCTTACGGGCGACGAACGGGAGACCCCATGATGTTTGGCCACAAGAAGGAAGAAACCGGCCGCCACTTCACGCACGGCACCAGCGCCACGACCGCCGACATGGCGGCTGACGGCAAGGTGCGGCAAGAGGACAAGCATTTCGACGCGCCGCACGCCCGCGAGGCTGAAACCCCGCTGGCGGAAGGCGAAAAGCACGATCAACTGGCCGAGAAGGTCGAGTGTTCCGAAAGCCGCCAGGAAGCGCTTCTCGACGAAGGCCTGGAAGAGAGCTTTCCGGGCAGCGACCCGGTCAGCGTCAAGCGTATTACCTAGGCCCGACGCGAGGGGAAGTGCCGCGAGGCCCGGCCGGCGAAGTTGGCGGGGCGCTCCGCTTCCGCCGGCGGGACCGGCGGGGTGAACACCGCCTTGATCACCGGCGACAGGCGACGCGAGCCGCGTCGGCGGTCCTGGGCGGCGATGTCGGTAAAGGTCATCTCGCCTTTCTTACGGGCCAGGGCGCGCACGCTTTCGATTTGGCTGCACAGATAGACGACGCCCACCCCGGCCGTGTCGGCGAAGAGGTCGCTGAACGAAGCGCTGCGGTCGGCGGTGAACAGCTGAGCCACCTCCACGGTGGCGCCCAGCATCACGGCGGCGATCGCCAGGTCGTTGCGGCGCATACGGGGGAAGGCCAGGAACGAGACCGCCAACAGGCCGCCGAACGCGATGGCGTGGGCCGCCTTGTCGCTGAGGCCGAACACTTCCTCGAGGCCAGGCCAGGGGCCCAGCATCAGCGTCGCGGCGGTCAGGGCGCCGGCGACCAGGACGGCGCGGGCGGTGGTCACGACATGGTTGGGCGTCAGCATCGGCTTCCTGCTCATGTTGAGCGCAAAGCCTTAGGCGAGCTTGGACTACAAGCCGTGAAGGAACAGGGTCAACGGAAGATGACCGGGGTTGGAGGTCACGACACTCCCGTCATCCCCCGAACGACAACAGGTCGGGGGATGACGATGCGGGAGCTTAGGGTTTGGCCGTCGCCGGCTTGGCGGCCTCGGCCTTCTTGGCCTCCTCCGCTTTCTTGGCCGCCTCGTCCTTGGCCTTCTTCCAGGCCTGGTACTCTTCCAGATACGGCTGGCGGCGCAGGATCTTGGAGGCCGGGTCAACGATTACCGGTACGGCGCCGCCCACCATGACGCGGCCCGCGCCATTGGCCATCGGGACGGTGACGACCTTGTCGCCGACCTTGACCTCGACCGGCATCGGGAAGGCCTTGCTCGAGGGCGTCTTCCAGCTCAGCACCAGGTCGTCGCCGTCGCGGGTCGGCAGCAACTCCGGCAGCTTGGCCTGGTAGAAATAGGCGTCGAAGAACCACTGATAGTCCTTGCCCGTCACGTCGTTGACGATGCGGATGAACTCCTTGGTGGTGGCGTAGCGCGGCTGGAAATTGCCCGGCTTGGGGTCGGGCCGGCCGTAGACCAGGGTGCGCACGGACTTGAAGAACGCCTCGTCGCCGATGGTGGCGCGCAGCGTGTGCATGATGTTCGAACCCTTGGCGTAGATGTCGCCGGCGGGGCCTCCGACCGGCTTGTAGACGTCGTCCTCGGTCATCACCCGGTCGGCGACGACGGGGAACTTGTTGAGGGTGGTGGCGCGCTGGCTATTGAGGCGGGCCATGTACTCCATGTCGCCGTGCAGCCACTGCGAATAGAGCGGCTGCATGTAGCTGCCCAGGCCTTCGTGGATCCACATGTCGTCCCAATCGACATTGGTCACCTGGTTGCCGAACCACTCATGCGACAGTTCGTGCTGGAACAGCCAGTCATAGCCATAGACGTCCTTGGCGTACTCGTTGCCGTAGGCGTTCATGGTCTGGTGTTCCATGCCCAGATGCGGGGTCTCGACCACACCCAGCTTTTCGGAACGGAACGGATAGGGTCCGATCATCGCCTCGAAGAAGTCCAGCGTCGGGGCGAACTCGGCGAACAGGGCCTTGGCTTTCGCCGGATCGTCGCTCTTCAGATACCAGTACTCGATCGGGAAACTGTCGCCGAACCGGCTCTTGTAGGTGTCCTCAAGCTTGAGGTACGGGCCGACGTTGAGGGCTATGGCGTAGGTGTTGGGGCTCTTCTGTCGCCAGTGGAACGTGCGCCAGCCGTCCTTCTCGACAACGTCGACCAGCACGCCGCCAGCCGGGGCCGACAGCGGGGCGGGGACGGTGACGTAGAAGTCGACCAGCAGGGGCTCGCCGGTCGGGAAGTCGATGCAGGGCCAGAACAGGTCACAGCCGTCGCCCTGCACCGCCGTGGCGATCCACGGCTCGCCGGTCGGGGCGGTCTTCCAGACGAAGCCGCCATCCCAGGGGGCCTTCTCGGCGACATGCGGTACGCCGCCGTAGCGGATCTGGACGACGGTACGGGCGCCGGCGGCGATCGGAGCCAGTGGGGTGATGGTCAGGCGGCCTTCGGGGTTGCTCCAGGCCGAGGCCGGCAGGGCCTTGCCGTCGACCGTCAGGCTGCTGATCGGCAGGTCGCGGTCCAGGTCCAGAACGATGCGGGGCAAGGCGCTCTTGGCCGCCAACGTCAGGGTCGCGTCGCCCTCGATCGCCTTGCGCTCGGGGATCACCTTCACCTTCAGGTCGACGTGCTCGATCGTCACGGCGGCCTCTTCGGCCGGCATCTGACCGCCCGTGCCCAGCGTCAGGGCGGTGGTCGGCAACGGCTTGACCGGGTTCACGGGCGTCGCGGCCTGGGCGGCGGCGGCCAGGGCCAGGACCGAGACGGCGCAGAGGGCCGCGGCCCGACGAAGATGCATGTTCACGCGAAACTCCCCGATACCCAAAAATTCCGGAGACATGGGTAAGCGTGGCCGCGTCGCGCGCCAAGGGCGAAGTTTGGAGGGCGGTTTTCGCGGCGTTTCAGCGAACGCCGGTCAGATCTTCTCGCTGATCTTGATCGCCGCGCGGCAGCCGGCGCGGATCACCGCCGACAGCAGCGGATAGGCCGGCGCCTCCAGGGCGCCTTCCTCGATGGCGACCGCCTTGTGGGCCAGCTCGTCGTCGCGGAACTGGGTGAGCTCGGCGGCCAGGGCCGGGTCGCGTGCCTCCAGCTCGGCGATCTGGCCGGCATAGTGCTGCTCGATCACCGTCTCCACCGCCTCGGTGCAGGCGTGGGCGGCCTTCTCGCCCAGCAGGGCCGTGCCGGCGCCCAGGGCGAAGGCGGCGGCGCGCCAGACCGGCGACATCAGGGTGGGGCGCACGCCGCGTTCGCCCAGAAGCTGGTCGAAGCGGTTCAAGTGAACCTGCTCGTGACCCTCCATGTCCTTCAACTGGTCGGCGATGCGCTCGCGCCCCGGGGCGTTGCGCATCACGACCTGCTGGCCGCGATAGATATGCACGGCCGCCAGTTCGCCGGCCTGGTCGACCCGCAGGATCTCGGCCAGCCGCGCCTTCTGGGCGCCGAGGCCGGGCCGGGGAGGGACGGGCTGGTTCATCTCAGGCCGCTTTCGGCTTGGTCAGAGCGGCGGCGAACGAGGCCACGGCCAGGGCCAGGGAGATCACGGCGTTCCAGCCGGCCATCGACAGGCCCAGGAACACCCAGACGGCCTTGTCGCAGGACGGGGCGGCGATCTTGGCGCCCTTGAGCATGGCGACCAAGTCGTCGGCGGACGCCCCGCCGCCGGCGGCGCAGGCGGCCGGGCCGGGCCACCACTTCCACTCCGCGCCGGCGTGATAGGCCGCCAGGCCCGCGCCGTAGAGGAAGCCGACGCCGATCAGCAGGATCAGCGGCCGCCGCACGCGCGCCGCCCAGGCGGTGCGCGACAGCACGACGGCGACCAGGGCCACGGTCCCTGTGACCCAGTAAACCTCGCGCTGCTTGAGGCACAGCAGGCACGGCGCCAGCTTGCCGAAGGTCTCGAAGGCGTGGGCCGCGCCCAGCATGAAGGCGCAGGCCGCGAAGGCCAGGACCGGCCAGTGGTCGGCGGCCCAGGCCAGCGGCGAGCGGGTGGGGACCAAGGGACCCGCCGTCTGGACTTCCGCCGTGTTGTCGATCGTCATGCCGCGCAGGCTCCGCCGCTGCTTCCCCCCAAGAAGTGGCTGGCTGTGAGGCCGATGACAAGGAGGGCGATGAGGATGCCGGCGAACAGGGCCAGGCGCTTCTCGATCACCGGCAGCATGGCCGGGCCGAATTTCTTGACCACGCCGGCGACAAGGAAGAACCGCGCGCCCCGGGTGACGGTCGCGGCGACGATGAACGTCAGGAAGCTGAAGTGCAACAAACCGGACGTGATGGTCACCAGCTTGAAGGGGATGGGCGTGAAGCCCTTGGCGATGATCACCCACGATCCCCAGCGCGCGTACCAGCACTCGGCGTCGGCCAGGGCTGTCGGCTTGCCCAGCATCGCCAGCAACTGCTGCGCCGGTTGCTCCAGGAAGAAGCCGATCGCGTAGCCGAGGATTCCGCCGACCACCGAAGCCAGGGTGCAGAGCGCCGCGTAGCGCCAGGCCTTCTCCGGCTTGGCCAGCACCATCGGCGCCAGCATCACGTCGGGCGGGATGGGAAAGAACGAGCTTTCGGCGAACGAGATGGCGAACAGGCCCAGCGGGGCGTGGCGCGAGGCGGCCAGGCTCATGACCCAGTCATACATACGACGCAGCATGGAGGCTCCTGGATGAGGACGCGCCGTAGCTAGCAGGGGGGCGGTGTCTTGTCGCGGCGGTTCGCGCGGTGATGTGCAATCCTATTGGAATTGCGGGCCCGGGTGGCTATCACGCGCGTTCGGACGGCGTTTGCTGTCTACATTCTTCGAAAGACCATTCCATGAGCGACACGCCTCCCGACCGCCTGGCCTCCAATCCCAGCAGCCCGCACTATGACGCCGACATCCTCGAGCGCGGCGTGGGCATCGTCTTCAACGGCGTCGAGAAGACCAATGTCGACGAGTACTGCGTCAGCGAGGGCTGGATCCGCGTCACCGCCGGCAAGGCCGTCGACCGCAAGGGCAACCCCATGACCATCAAGCTGCAGGGCGTGGTCGCGCCGTATTGGCGTAACGACAACGCCGAAGAGGCCTAAGGGCATGGCCCCGCGCCGCCTGATCGATCTGCCCGGCTTCGCCGACCTGGAAACCCGGGCGCTGATGAAGCCGTCGTTCGCCGATCCGGAGGCGCGAGCCGAGTTCCCCGAGATCGACCAGTTGGCGCGCGACACCTTCGGCCTCACCGCCGACGAGGCCGCCGCCATCCCCGATCCGGAAGGCTGGGACGGCATCGACGTCAGGTCGATGCGCGAGCAGGCCGACGCGTTCGAGCTGGAAGGCTGGGACGTCACCGACGACAAGCGCCGGCCCCTGCGGATCCTGGGCCACTTCAGCCATCCTCTGTGGCTGGCCGTGCGCGGCGTGGCCGGCCACCTGCCGTTCCTGCCGGAACCGGACGAGCACGATCCGGCCTCGACGTCCCTGGCGGCCGAGGCGGCGAAGTTCCGGCGCGACAAGCGATAGGGACAGCCGCTAGCGCTTCTTGCCCAGCTCGGCGCCGATGTCCTTGATCGAGTTGCCGACCTTGCGGTGAGCGGCGACCAACTGATCCTTGGTCACGCCCCAGCGCTTCATCCAGTATTCCACATGGTGGCGTTCGCGCGGATCGAGGCGGTCCTCGTCGCGGAAGTCGCGCTTGCCTTTCGGAGCGGCCATCGTCGTTTCTCCTCGTCCTGCGCAGCGCCTATCTTGCGCGCGGAGCGTTGTCGAGGCGATGGCCGGATATGACCACACCCCTGGAGCCCGACCTTGAGCGATCCCGACCTTGAAGCCATGGCGCAGGACGAGCTGTCGCGGGGCCTGACCCTGACCTGGCGCGACCTGAACAAGGTGATTCCCTGGGGCGACACCTTCGAGGGCATTTCGCCGGCCGGCCGCAACGTCGAGGTCGAGCGGAATTACCTGTGGGCGGCCGAACCGGGCGGCGACATTCTGTGCGAAGTCGCCGTCTATGGCGGTCCCAGCCGCTACGACCAGGGCGCCCGGGCGCGCGGCGTGATTTCCCGGCCGCTCGCATAACCTTGGTCGTGCAACCTTGACCGTGTTGCGTTAACCATAGGGCTCTGCTTCGCCGATGCTGGAGGGGGTCCGGTGTACCAGTCAGAGTTTCCCGTCGAAACGCCGATCCCGATCTTCGATCCCACCTTGCTGGCCGGGATCGGCCTGGTCGTGCTGGCGGTGGCCGTCCTGACCTATTTCGTCGGCAAGCATGTGGGCGGGCGCGGCCGGGACGAGCGCTGGCGCGAGGTTCCCAAGACCATCCACGAGGCGATCAAGGCCAAGTGCGTCGCGGCCACCAGCGCGCCCTCGGGCGAGCTGCTCTACAAGGCGCAGGACCTGGTCGAGGAGGTCCAGCGGCGGATCGGTCCGGTCCTGGCCTTCGGCGGTCCCTGCGCCAAGGCGCTGAAGGGCGTGGCGGAGGCTCTCAAGGGCGAACCGATCGAGGAAAAACCCAAGGACAAGGCCAAGGACGCCCACGGCGGCAAGAAAGACGACCCGCACGGCCACGACGACGGCCATGGCGGCGCGCGCAAGGAGACCGAGCTGGAACTGGCCGCGGCCAATGTCACCATCCTGGGCGGCCAGACCCTGGTTCTGACCGGCCATCGTCCGGGGCATGAGCCCGGCCATGGTCACGACAAGCCCGAAGAAGAGGCCAAGGTCCTTGACCACAAGGACTATTCTCGCCAAGTCCGCATGGCCGTTGTGGAATTTTCCGATTTCTGGAGTCGGGGCGATTGCCTGAACGAACTGGAACGCTGCCAGAAGGCGCTGACTCAGACCGCCTCTGGCCCCAAGAAGCCGTCCGAGGATCATTGAGCCGGGCGGCGCCCCTTCGCTGGGCGTTGAAGCGGCGGGATGCACAACCGTCGAGCGAAATGTCTCGTTTCCTGTCCTGCGACCGCGCCGTGATTGAGCAAGCTGTCGGGCCCGCGCCAGATCGATCAACGTCGATGCGAGCGACCGCCAGAGTCGCGGGCGTCTGGAGGACGAGAGGAAGCACGGCATGGCCGCTACGGTTTCACCGATGACGACGATTCCCCCCGAAGGGGCGCCCGAACACGTGTCGCTGGCCGATTATCTGCCCTATCAGCTGGCGACGGCGTCCAGCGCCGTCAGCCGGCTGATCGCTCGCGCCTATGAGGATCGCTTCGGCCTCAGCATCCCGCAATGGCGGCTGATGTCGGTGCTGGCCGAAGGGCCCCTGACCCAGCAGTCGGCCGTGGTGCGCACGGCCATGGACAAGGTGCGGGTCAGCCGCGCCGCCCAGGAACTGGTCGAGCGCCGCCTGGCCGTGCGGCTGAGTAACCGTATCGACCGCCGCTCGCACAGCTTGGAACTGACCGCCGCGGGGCGCCGCCTGTTCGCCGAGATCGTGCCGCTGGCCCGGGCCTACGAGGCCGCGCTGCTGGCTGGCCTGGCGCCGGGCGAGGTGGCGACGCTCAAGCGCCTGCTGGGGCGGCTGGAAGTGGCGGCCGGCACGCTGTACGGAGCCGACACCGCACCGGGCGACTAGTCCGGCGAGGAAAACGATCGGAGTGCTGGAACTTCGCCCGCGCCTTTGCTAGACAGCACTCCCCTCGCCGAGACGTCCTGACGTCCGGCCTGTTGGAATGGGAAACGGCCCGCGATCTTGAGCAGGCCGGCGCCGTGCGGGCGTGGTGGAATTGGTAGACGCGCCGGACTCAAAATCCGGTTCCGAAAGGAGTGCCGGTTCGACCCCGGCCGCCCGCACCAACAACAAAATCAATGCAAACGCTCGCCATGCCGAGCCAGATCGGTGTCGCCGTCGTGGTGGCGCCAGAGCTGATCGGCGTGACCGGCGCCGGCATGGAGCGCCGCCGTAGTGAGAACGCCTCCATCCGACTCGGTTGCATCGATTTATAGTGACGCTCTATGGTGGCGCTTCGGACGCAGGGGGCGTCCAGGGGAGAGGGCATGAAAACCCAGTTTTTCGCGGCTGCGTCGGCGTGTCTCATGCTTGGCGCGTGCGCATCCGTCACGCGGGGTACGACCGACGCCTGGGAAGTCAACAGCGACCCAGTCGGCGCCAAGGTTGAAACCACGAACGGACATTTCTGCAATGCGACGCCCTGCGCCATTCAGATGAAGCGGAAGAGTGAGTTCGTCGCGACCGTCTCGAAGCCTGGCTACAAGCCCGCCAAGATCATGGTCACTCACGAGATGTCCAAAGGCGGCGCCGGCGGCTTGGCCGGAAACCTTCTCGCTGGCGGAATTATCGGCATTGGCGTCGATGCGGCCACGGGCGCCGCCCAGGACCTTGTTCCAAACCCGGCTTTTGTGAAGCTCGAGGTCGAGGGAGCGCCCGTGGGAGTCGCGCAGCTCTCGAATCTGGATTGGGCGAAGGTCGTCGGCAAGAACACGATCAAGGGAAGCGCGTTCCTTCGTACGCGCGGCGGCGAGGTGCGGACGTGCGCCGGGCTGCAGGCCCGCATCATCCCGTCAGGCGAGGTCACCGACGCCTTTGTCCATAGGGCTTATGGGTCGATCAGCGGCGGCATGAGCCGCAGGACGACGTGGGCGGCGCTGCCGTTCGATGAGTTCTCGCAGATGACGACGTGCAATATTCAGGGCGAGTTTGAATTCACCGGGCTTCCCGATGGTCGGTACTATGTGACCGCCGTCGTCAGTTGGGAGGCCGTCGGCGGCTCCTACACACCCAATCTGCAGCAACAGGGCGGGACGATCGCGACCGCGGTCACCCTTGCTGGCGGAGAGGTGAAGTCCGTCGTCTTGACCCAGTAACCCCGGCGCGCCAGGCCTACGGCTTGGCCGCCGGGTCGAAGTTCGGAACCTGTTCCCTTACATAGGTCTCCCAGCCGGCGCGGTCGTGGAAGTCGAGGCCTTTGTCCCAGGCCGCGCCCATATAGTAGACGAACGGCTTGCCGGGCTCGACCTTGACCAGGACGAGGTAGTTGTCGGCGTCCTGGCGCACCTCGACCAGCGCCTTGGGGTCGACCATCAGAGCGATGCCCATCGTGCCCTTCACCGGATCGGTCGGCTCCCAGTAGGAAACACGGCCAGCGCCGAGGTCCTTGGTGAACACGCCTGAGCCGTTCGGGCCCTTGCGCTTGCTGATGCCGATGCCGACCACCAGCGGGCCTGGCTTGTCGGAGCTGATGGTCGAGACCATCCGCGTGAAGTTGGTGCCCAGCGGCAGGGTGAAGACGCGGCTCTCCCAGACCTTGCGGTCCACGTCCACCGGCCAGGGCGCGTAGTCGACCTTGAACGAGGCCACGTTCGGGCCGTTCTGAAGGACCTTCCAGGTCTTCCAGTTGCGCGAGGTCCACAGCTTGTTGTCCTGCCAGATCCCCAGGCCGCCGGCCCCGCGGAAGGTGTTGACGTCGTAGAAGTCCAGGCCTTCGCCATGGTTGGAATGCTGGTCGCCGGTGCGCAGCTGGCGGTCCATGTAGGGCCAGCGGACGCTCTTGCCCCAGGCGTCGATGCCGGAGGTCGAGGGCGGCTCGGCCGCCTCCAGGGCCTTGCCGTAGATGCGATGGGCGGTGCGGTCGTTCTCCCACAGGATGTCGTCGTAGCGGTAGGGCGCCAGGGTCACCACGGCGCGGGGCTTCTGGCCCTCGGCGTCGGGCTTGGGCAGCTGGAACTCGGCGTGCGGCTTGGAGGGCGACGCGGGGACCTGGGCGAGGGCGAGCGCCGGAACGGCCAGGGTCGCGGCCGCAGCGAGGGAAAGGATCAGCTTGGGCATCGGGCGATCTCGTTTCTGGCCTTGCCGGCAGGCGGCGGACAGGCCGAATTGGAGGCGGGCGGGGAGGGCTCAGATCTCGGTGCGGCGGGCCAGTTCGCGGCGCTGATCGGCCATCTTCTGGCGGGTCTGTTGCAGGGCGTCGAGTTCGGCCACCGCCAGCAGGTCGTCGATCACCTGGGCCAGGTGGACGTGGATCGCCTGGCGCGCCGCCTTGGGATCGCGTTCGCGCAGGGCGTTGACGATCTGGCGGTGCTCCTCGACGAAATCGCCGGCTCCGTTGGCGCGGGCCCGGCGCAGCATGGCGACGCAGGCCGGCGACTGCTGGCGCAGGGTCCACAGGTCCTCGACGCCGGACTCGATCGCGGCGTTGCCCGTGGCGCGGGCGATGGCCAGGTGGAATTCCTGCTCCAGGCGCTCGACCTCGTCGGGGGCGAAGCTGCGCGCCATCTGGCCCACGACATGGTCGAGGTGGGCCAGATGTTCGTCGGTGACGGTCGCGGCCGACAGGGCGCAGGCCTCGCCCTCGAACAGGCGTCGCGCCTCGGTCAGTTCCAGGGGGCCGACCTCCAGTTCGGCGACGTCCTCGGCGACCGGCGCGGAGGCGTTGACATAGACGCCCGACCCTTGCCGCGCCTCGACCAGGCCCTGGAACTCCAGAGCGATCATCGCATCGCGGATGGTCGGGCGACTGACGCCGAAGTCATCAGCCAGTTCGCGTTCGGACGGCAGCTTGTCGCCCGGTCCGTAGCGGCCATCGCTGATGGCGGTCGAGATCGCCCGGGCGATCTGCTGGTAGAGCTTCTGGGAATCTGCGGCGCCGGTGGTCATGTCGATCATCCTAGCGGGGGCGGACGGCGGGGCAAACAGCGTTACCGCTTGCCGGCCGGCGGCAATCTGGACACCTCGCTGGCCGCCAGCAGGAATGCGCCGACGCCGTAGAGCTGGGTGTCGTCCGGACCCACCGTGTCGGGCGCGGCGCCGACCCGCTGCACCCAGCCCAGCTTGCCGTTCGGCTCGATCGCCGCCGTCAGGGCTTTCCATCCGCGATCGACCGTCGGACGGTATTGCACCGCCGGCAGCAGGCCGTGGTTCACGCCCCAGGCCAGGCCATAGACGAAGAAGCCGGTGCCGCTGGTCTCGGGCGTCTTCTGCGGTTCCAGCAGCGAGACGGGCCAATAGCCCTGTTCGCCCTGCAGGGTGACGATCCTGGCGGACATCTGCCTGAACAGCGCCTCGTAGCGCGGTCGGCTGGGATGGTCCTTGGGCAGGTCTTGCAGGATTCGAACGACACCGGCATAGGCCCAGCCGTTGCCGCGACCCCAGAAGATCTTCTGACCGGCCGGGCTGCGCTGGGCGATGAACCGGCTGTCGCGGAAATACAGGTGTTCGTCCTTGTCGTAGAGCAGGTCGGTCGCCGCCCAGAACTCGCTGTCGGCGTGGGCCAGGTATCGCGGATCCTGGGTCTCCTTCGACAGGGCGACCCAGACGGGCGGGGCCATGAACAGGGCGTCGCTCCAGCACCAGCGGGCCTGGCAATAGGGCTGGCCGCCTTCCGGAGGCTTGGCCTCGAAGCCCAGGTCGACCGTCGAGGGATCGGCCAGCACCGCGTCGAAGCGGGCGCGAACCGGGACCAGCTTGGCCGGATCGTGGGTGCGGGCGGCTGCCCACACCCAGACCGCGCCCGTGGCGTCGGCGTCGCCGTGGCGCGGCCGATGGTCGAAACCCCAGCTTTCGGCCTGACCGTGGGCGATGATCGCCTCGGCGTACTTGGGCTGCTTGGAGGCGTCGGCGAAGGCGGTCAGGCCGATATAGAACGCCGCCTGAACCCAGTCGCGCGGCGCCTCGGTGTCGTGTCGGAACTGCGAGGTCGGGATGTAGTCGAAATTGTCCATGTGGCTCAGCTGCCAGTCGGCCACGCGGGCGGCCTCGGTCAGGGCCGAGGCCTGGGCGGTCGCGACGGGCTTGGCCGGCGTCGCCGCGCAGGCCCCGAGCGGGCCCATCACGGCCACGGTCGCCAAAAGCGTTCCCAACAGGCGTCGCAGCATCATCTTGTCTCCCAGGTCGTTCTTGTTTTTATCGGCCGGTTTGGACCGGTTCAGCGCAGTTGCGCCAACGCCAGCGTACCCATGTCGTCGAAATCGAGGTTTTCGCCGCCCATCGACCAGACGAAGCGGTAGTCGACCGTGCCATGCCGTCCGTCATCGCGACCGTTGTGGGGCAGGCGAAGGCGGCGAGCGGGTGAATATCGCCGCCGATGCGATCGCGAACCTGTTTCATGCGCCTCTCATTTGCGTGATCAGATTGGTATTACCAATTAACCGATAAGTCGCAAAGCTAAATGACCATGAACTAACGAAATTCACAAAGCCAATGATCGATCGTCGCCAAAGGTCAAGATTTAAAGTTAGAAATTTCAATATCTTATCGGAAGGTGACCTTGATTTTCATACCTACTTGACAATTTGCTGCGCCGGTAGCCATTTTTGGTCTTACCAAATTAGGCGCCGTTCATCGACCGGACCAACCGGCTCGGCGCTTGCGGGGAAGCGAAGGAAGCTATGAGAAAGATCCAGCGTCTGTTGTTGGCGTCTACGGCCGTGCTCGCGGTCGGCGCTCTCACGTCGGGCGGCGCCTACGCTCAGGCTCAGTCGGGCGGGGGCGAAGCCTCGGCCCAGCTCGAGGAGATCATCGTCACCTCCACCAAGCGCGCCGAGCGCCTGCAGGATGTGCCGGTGTCGGTCACCGCCCTGACCCAGGACGTCATCGACCGCAACAACGTCCGCGAACTGGGCGACGTGGTGAAGCTGTCACCGGCCATATCGATCGACTACGGCTCGCAGCCGGGCAATTTCAGCATCAAGATGCGCGGCATCGGCACGTTCTCGAATGGCATCGCCGTCGAGTCCGATGTCGCGGTGGTCATCGACGACGTGCCGATCGGCTTCCAGGCCGCGGCCTTCAAGGACCTGATCGACGTCGAGCGGGTGGAAGTGCTGCGCGGCCCGCAGAGCACGCTGTTCGGCAAGAGCGCCATCGCCGGCGTGCTCAACATCGTCACCGCCGCCCCGGCACGCGAGTTCGGCGGCAAGTCGATGATCCTGACCACCGACGACGGCGAAAAGCGCGCCGGCTTCACGGTCACGGGCCCGATCAACGATGACGTCCGGGTACGCCTGACGGTTTCGAAGAGCGACTACGACGGCAATCTCAAGAACCTGACCACCGGCAAGAACGTCAACGGCAGCTCGGGCTTGACCGCCACCGCCAAGATCGAGTGGACCCCGACCGAGAACCTGACCCTGAGCTTGGCGCCGCGCTTCAACCACAACGTCTCCAGCTGCTGCGCCAGCGCGATCACCGAGCTGACGCCGGGACTGTTCTATCAGGGCGAACCGGGCTTCCCCGCCACGACCACCCTGCGCGGGATCACGTTCGACAAGAACAACCACTTCATCCGGGCCGACGACCGCATCGGCGGCGGCAATTCCGAGGTGTTCGGCGCGACCGCCCGCCTCGACTACAATTTCGGCGACACCTCGCCGCTGAAAGCTCACACCTTCTCGTCGATCTCCTCGATGGATCGCTGGAAGATGACCGACTTCCAAGATATCGACGGCACCGACGTGCCGTTCCTGATCGGCTTCCCGGTCGCAAACCCGTCGGGGATCAACAGCGGCGCCGTGATCAACGGCTATTTCCACGCCAAGTCGGTGACCCAGGAGTTCCGCCTCACCTCTCCGGGCGACACCCGCCTGCGCTACGTGGCCGGCCTCTGGTACGCCCGCAACGAACTGGATCGCTATCTCAACCGTGGCCCGGTGCTGCAGCTGGCGCGCTATCTGGCCGAAAGCACCAACGAGAACTACTCGGCCTACGCCAACGCCACCTTCGACCTGACCGACAAGCTCAGCTTGACCGGCGGCGCGCGGGTCAACCGCCAGAAGATCGACTACAATTTCCACAAGACGATCTTCGCCAGCACCACGCCCGGCGCGGCGACCACCGTCCAGGAATTCAGCGGCGCCAACCAGGACGACGCGGTGACCGGCAAGGTCGGGGTCCAGTACAAGTGGACGCCGGACATCATGACCTTCGCCACCTATTCGACGGGCTACAAGGGCCAGGCCTACGACCTGGTCAGCACCTTCGACGCCCGGGTCGCGGCGAACATGCCGGTACCGCCGGAAACGGCCAAGAACTACGAGTTGGGCTTCAAGAGCAGCCTGCTGGACCGTCGGGTCTATTTCAACGCCACCGTGTTCCGGGCCGACTACAAGGGCTTCCAGACCTCGGTGACCTCGTTCCTGCCGGACGGCACCTTCCTGACCTTCCTCAACAGCGTCGGCCAACTTCGCACCCAGGGTCTGGAGCTGGACGGCGTGGCGCGGATCACCAAGAACTTCCGCCTGAACGGGGCCTTCGCCTACACCGACGCGACGGTGGTCGATTTCCCGAACGGCCCCTGTAACGGCAGCCAACCCGCCGTGGCCGACCTTCCGCTCCAGCCCGCCGGCTATGTCGGCGCCCCGGGCGAATGCTACCGCACCGCGACCACCAACGGCCGGGTGCAGAACCTGAAGGGCAAGCGCCTGAACAACGTGCCCAAGTACAAGTTCAGCGTCGGCGGCCAGTACGACATCGACCTGCCGGAGAACGTGCCCTTCAAGGCCTTCGTCGGCGCCACCGTGCGCTGGCAGGACGACATCAACTTCTCGCTGAACCAGGATCCCCGCACGGTGCAGAAGGCCTACAGCATCGTCGACATGAACCTCGGCATCGCCGACCGCGAGGGCAAGTACAAGCTGACCGCCTTCGCCAACAACCTGTTCGACAAGCGCTACGCCCAGGGCCTGGGCAACGGCACGTCCGGCTACAGCGCGCCGGGCGTGGTGGCCCAGGGCAAGACCTGGTTCCCCGGCCGTGACGCCTTCCGCTACTTCGGCGCGCGTCTGGACGTGAACTTCTAGGCCGGCAAACATCCCCCCTGTGGCCGGATCCGTTCGCGGATCCGGCCTTTTTTTCGTGGAGAGCTACTTCGCCGCGCTGGCCGCCCGCAGCGCGATTTCCTCGCGCTTGGTGGCCAGGCGTTCGCGGGTCTGCTCCATGGCCTCCAGTTCGGCGGTCAGCAGCAGGTTCTCGATCAGGCCGCCCAGATGGGTCTGCATCGCCGCCCGCGCCGCCTTGGGGTCGCGGGTGCGCAGAGACTCGATAATGTCCTGGTGCTCGTCGTTCAGCGGCCGCTTGCGCACGTGCCGGGCCTTTTCCAGCATCTGCATGCACAGGCGCGACTTGTAGCGCAGGTCCCAGGTGTTCTCGACCACCCGGACGATGGCGCTGTTGCGGGTGGCCTGGGCGATGGTGATGTGGAACTGGCGGTCGGCGAGCTCGCTCTGCTCCTTGGTCGACTCCTCGCTGTTCATCTCGGCCACCAGGGTCTCCAGATAGACCAGTTCCTCGTCGGTGATCAGGGTGGCGGCCAGGGCGGCGGCTTCACCTTCGAACAGGCGGCGGGCTTCGGCCTGGTCGAAGGCGCCGATGTCCAGATCCCGCGTGACGGGCGGCGGCGGGCCAGGCTGGCGGACATAGACCCCCGACCCCTGCTTGGCCTCGAGCTGGCCGCGCATCTCCAGGGCGATCACGGCACGGCGAACGGTGGGGCGGCTGACGCCGAATTCCTCGGCCAGGTCGCGTTCGGAGGCCAGGCGCTGACCTGGCTGATAGCGTCCGTCGGCGATGGCCTGGCCGATCGCCGCGGCCACCCGCTGGTAGAGGCGTAGGGGATTGGCTGCCGGTGTCGTCATCTTACTCAAAACCTTCTCGACGGCGCCATCTTAAGCGCCGTCGAGAAGGAAGGGTAGCGTCCCGACCGGGAGGGCTAGTCGGCGGCCGCGGGGGCCCCGCCGCCGCTCATGGCTTTGTTGGTCAACCAGATGACAGGGATCAGCAGCACGGTCAGCCAGGCCGAGGCGCGGAAGAAATCCACGGTGGCCAGCAGATAGGCCTGGTTGATCACCTGGCTGGTCGCCGCGCCCACGGCCTGGGCGTGGCTCATCCCCGCAGCCTGCATCTGCTCCAGAGCCGCCAGCCAGGCTGGATCGTTGGACGCCATGGTCTCCGAAATCCGCGTCTGGTGCAGGGATTCGCTACGATCCCAGACCGTGGTGGTCAGGGAGGCGGCGAAGCTGCCGGCGGTGATCCGCGAAAAGTTCGACAGGCCCGAGGCCGACGGCAGTTGGTGCGGCGGCACGCCGTTCAGCGAGATGGTGACCATCGAGATGAAGAAGGTGCTCATCGCCACGCCTTGCACCAGCATCGGCCAGACCAGGGCCTTGAAGTCGACGCCCGGCGTGAAGCCCGAGCGCATGTAGAACGACAGGGCGAAGGCAACCATCGACAGGGTGGCGATCCAGCGGGCGTCGACCTTCTGCATCAGACGCGCCGTGAACGGGGTCAGGAACACGGCCACCACGCCGCTCGGCGCGGCCACGAGCCCGGCCCAGGTGGCGATGTAGCCCATCCGGGTCTGCAGCCACAGCGGTTGCAGCAGGTTGCTGCCGAAGAACACCGCATAGCCTAGACAAAGCGCCACGGCGCCCAGGGTGAAGTTCCTCGACTTGAATAGCGACAGGTCGACGATCGGGTTCTTCTCGTGCAGTTCCCAGATCACCCAGGCGATGAAGCCGACGATCGCCACCAGGGTCTCGACGACGATGGCCGGCGAGTTGAACCAGTCGGCGTCCTTGCCGGTGTCGAGCATCACCTGCAGCGCGCCGACCCAGACCAGCAGCAGCATGAAGCCGGTGGTGTCGATCGGCGCCTTACGGGTGGGCGTCTCGCGCGTGGCCATGCCGCGCCAGCACAGGAAGGCGCAGATCAGGCCGATGGGCACATTGATCAGGAAGATCCACGGCCAGGCCAGGTTGTCGGAGATGTAGCCGCCCAGGATCGGGCCGCAGATCGGCGCCACCAGGGTGGTCATCGACCAGATGGCCAGAGCCGTGCCGCGCTTGCTGGCCGGGAAGATCATGATCAGCAGGGCCTGCGAGCCCGGGATCATCGGACCGGAGACCAGGCCCTGCAGGATGCGGAAGCCGATCAGCGACGAGAGGTTCCAGGAGATGCCGCACAGGAACGAGGCCAGGGTGAACAGCAGCACCGAGGCGACGAAGGTCTTGACTACCCCATAGCGGCCCATCAGCCAGCCGGTCAGCGGCACCGAGACGCCGTTGGCCACCGCGAACGAGGTGATCACCCAGGTGCCCTGGCTGGTGCTGACCCCCAGATTGCCGGCGATGGTCGGGATCGAGACGTTGGCGATGGTGCTGTCGAGCACCTGCATGAAGGTGCCCAGCGCCAGGGCGATCGAGGTGACGGCCAACAGGATGCCGGTCATCGGCGCTGGGCCGGTCGACGCGGCTCCGGCGGCGGGGGAGGAGTCCTGGGCGGCCATGCGGCGCTCCTTGGATCAGGCTTGAACCGGTGGGCTACTTGGAGATGTCGATGGCGGCCTTCATCGACAGGCCGACCCGCAGGGGGTGGCTCTTCAGGTCCGCCGGATCCAGGGCGATCCGCACCGGGAGGCGCTGCACCACCTTGATCCAGTTGCCCGAGGCGTTCTGGGCCGGGATCAGCGAGAAGGCCGAGCCGGTGCCGCCCGACAGGCCGACCACCTTGCCGTGGAACTTCACGCCGCCGCCATAGAGGTCGGACGTCAGGGTCACCGGCTGGCCGACGGCCACCTTGTCCAGCTGCACTTCCTTGAAATTGGCGTCGACATAGGCGGTGGTGGTCGGGACAATGGACATCAGCGGCGCGCCGACCTGGATTTGCTGGCCGACCTGGACGTTCTTCTTGGAGACCACGCCGGCGATCGGGGCGCGCAGCACGGTGCGGGTCAGGGCCAGTTGGGCGCTGGCCAGGCGGGCCTCGGCGGCGACCACCTCGGGGTTCTTGCCGGCAGGAAGGCCGGAGATCAGGGCGGTGTTGACGCCGCGCGTGCCTTCGGCGGCGTTGCGGCTGGCCAGGGCCTGGGCCTGGGCGGCGCGGGCTTCGACCAGGGCCGACTGGGCGTTGGTGAAGCGGCTCTGGGCGGTGGTCAGCTCCTCGCCCGACACCGCGCCGGACTCCGACAGGGCCTTGCGGCGGGACAGCTCGATCCTGGCCTGTTCGAGGCTGGCCTGGGCGCCGGTCACGGTGGCGTTGGCGCGGGCGATGTCGGCGTCACGGGCCGCGACCTGGCCGGCCAGGGCCGTGTCGCTGGCGAAGTAGCCCTGCACCTTGCGCTGGGCCTGGCCGAGCGCGGCCTGGGCCGAAAGCACGGCGATCTGGGCGTCGGCGTCGTCGATCACCACCAGTGGCTGGCCGGCGGCGACGATCTGGGTCTCGGAGACCAGCACCTTGGCGACCGGTCCGCTGATCAGCGGCGTCACCTGGGCGGTGTCGGCCCCGACATAGGCGTTGTCGGTCTCGACGTGCTTGCCCCCGATGAGAATGGCATACAGCACCCAGATCACGATACCGATCACCACCACGGCGGCGAGGCCGGTCAGCAGCTGGCGGCGGCGGCCGTTGGGGTTCGAAGTGGAAGCGGCGGTGTCGGCCATGGGGGAGATCCTGGAGGCGCGAAGATTGGATAAGGCGAAGAGGTTGTCGGTCGGCGTCAGGCGGGGGTGAAACCGCCGCCCAGGGCCCGCACCAGGGCGACGTCCAGGGCCAGGGCGCGACTGTCGAGATCGGCGACGATCCGGCGCTGGGTCAGGACGGCCTGCTCGGCCAGCAGCACGTTCTGGTAGGTCGACAGCCCGCCCTGGTAGCGCAGCTTGGCGATCCGGTAGCCGTCCTCGTTGGCCGCCAGGGCGGCGCGGGACTCGCCCAGCCGTGTGGCCAGGGCCCGCTCGCTGGCGGCGACGTCGGCGACGTCGCGCAGGGCCTGGGTGACGGCGTCGTCATAGGCGGCCACGGCGCCGTCACGGTCGGCTTCGGCGACCCGCAGGTTGGCCTTCAGGCGGCCGCCCTCGAAGATCGGCAGGCTGATGGCGGGGCCGACGCTGCCGACGTCCGAACCGCTGTCGAACAGCTTGTCCAGGTGCAGCGACTGCACGCCGATGGCGGCCGCCAGATTGACGTTGGGATAGAAGGCGGCCTTGGCCTGGCCGATCCGGCGGCTGCTGGCCTCGGCCCGCCACTTGGCGGCGACGATGTCTGGGCGGCGGCCGATCAGGTCGGCGGCCAGGTTGGCCGGCAGGCCGAACGGCTTGAGGGCGGCGATGCTCGGGCGGGCGATCGACAGGCCGCGGTCGGGGCCCGCTCCCAGCAGGGCGGCCAGGGCGTTGCGGGTCTGGGCGATCTGTTCGTCGACGGCCGCCAGTTCAGCGCGGGCCGTGGGCGGGCCAGCCTCCGCCTGGCGCAGCTCGCCGCGGGTGTCGAGGCCGTTGGTCACCCGGTCGCTCACCAGGTCGAGGGTTTCCAGCCGCAACGCCACGGCCCGTTCGGCCACGTCGCGCTCGGCGTAGAGCCGGCCGAGGTCGGCATAGGCCGCGGCCACCGAGGTGGCCAGCATCAGCCGGGCCTGGGCGGCGTCGGCCTGGGCGGCCTTGGCCTCGGAGGTCGCGGCGGCGACGGCTGCGCGGTTCTTGCCCCAGAAGTCCAGCTCCCAGCTGAAGTCCAGGCTCAGCCGGCCATAGTCGTTGTAGCCCTGGGGTACGAAGTCGGCGGGGATGCCGTTGTTGTAGCTCTGCTTGGAGCGGTCGACGCCGCCGTTGGCGCTGACGCTGGGCAGTCGCGCCGCCTTGGCCTGGTTGGCCAGGGCCTGGGCGCGGCGCAGGCGGGCCTCGGCCTGGGCAAGGGTCGGCGACCCGGTCAGGGCCTCGTCGACCAGGCCGTCCAGTTGGGTGTCGCCATAGGCCTTCCACCACGCATCGACCGGCCAGGCGGCGTCGGGGGCGGACAGGGTCTGGGTCGTCGCATAGGCGTCCGGGGCCTTGGCCACGCGGGCCGGGGTCGCGGCCGGCATGGTCGCGCAGGCGCTGGTCAGCAAGGCGGCCATCAGAATCGAAAGGGTGACGCCGATCTCCCTCGTCCTCGGCGGTTTGGAGGCGGGGAGCTGATCCAGAGCGTTCGAGGTCATGGGCGCGGCCGACTTGAACTGACCGTACTGTACGGTCATATGAGCTGCTGGATATAACCCGCGGCTTGACGGGATCAAGGGGGGCGCCGCCTTGATGGAAAAAGAATGATTCAGGACCTGAAACCGCGCCTCGACCGAGACGCCCGCCGTGAGGCTATCCTCGACGTCGCCCGCGACGTCTTTCTCGAGGAGGGCTACGCCAACGCGTCCATGTCGACGATCGCCGCGCGGGTCGGCGGGTCGAAGGGCACGCTCTACAACTACTTCAAGAACAAGGAGCAGTTGTTCGCCGCCTATGTGGTCCGCCACTGCGCCTGGCAGCGCGACGCCATGTTCGAGATCTCGGCCGAGGTGGACGACATCCGCGCCGCCCTGACCAAAGTGGGGCGCACCTACCTGTCGATCGTGCTCAGCGATTTCAGCCTGAGCAATTTCCGGGTGATCGTCGCCGAAGCCCAGCGCACGCCGGAAATCGGCAGGGCGTTCTATGAAGCCGGGCCCAAGAGCGGGTCAGAACTGCTGGGCGCCATTCTCCAGAAGGCCGCCGACCGGGGGCAGTTGAAGCTCACCGATCCCGTCCATGCCGCGCACCAGTTCATCGGTCTGTGCCAGAACCGGATGATGAAGGCCCGTCTGTGCAACGCCATGGCTGAACCCACCGCCGAGGAGATCGATCGGGAAGTGCTCCCGGCCGTCGAGGTGTTCCTCGCGGCGTTCGGGCCGGATCGGTAGGCGATTTCCACTTGGCGCGGCGGCCGTAAGGCGGCACTTGGGACGGTGGAGGAGGGCGCGGCTTGGCGTCCTCGCAAGACGGAAGCCCAGCCCATGCATGGCGTCACCATCGTCGACCACCCGCTGGTCCGCCACAAGCTGACCAAGATGCGCGACAAGGGCACCTCGACGAAGACGTTCCGCGCCCTGATGCGCGAAACCGCGACTCTGCTCTGCTACGAGGTGACGCGCGGCCTGCCCACCCACACCGTCCGGATCGAGACCCCGGTGGCGCCGACCGACGCCGAGGTCATCGCCGGCAAGAAGCTGGTCTTCGCCCCGATCTTGCGCGCCGGCCTGGGCATGGCCGAAGGCATGCTCGACCTGGTGCCGTCGGCGCGGGTGGCGCACATCGGCCTGTACCGCGACCCGACCTCGCTGGAGGCGGTCGAGTATTATTACAAGACGCCCGAGGACATCGCCGACCGTCTGGTGATCGTGGTCGACCCGATGCTGGCCACTGGCCACACGGCGGTCGCCGCCATCGCCCGGCTGAAGAAGTCCGGCGTCACCGATCTGCGTTTCGTCTGCCTGGTGGCCTCGCGCCAGGGCGTCGAGACCCTGCGGGCCGCCCATCCCGACGTGCAGATCTGGACGGCGGCGATCGACGCCGAGCTCAACGACCACGGCTACATCGTGCCCGGCCTGGGCGACGCCGGCGACCGGACCTTCGGCACGCGCTAGCGCCATGTTCCAAGGCGCATCGAAGATGCTTTTGGCGAATAGTTAACGCCGGTCTTCCACCGAGCAAGCTTGGGCGTTAAGGCTGTCGCATGCCGTTCGCGCCGCCCTTGATCTTTGTCGTCGATGACGACGCCGCCACCCTGGAACTGGTCCAGATCAGCCTGGAGCGCGAGGGCTTCGCCGTGCGGACCTTCGGCTCGGTGGCGCTGGTCCTCGGCGCGCTGATCCGCGAAACGCCGGTCCTGACCCTGCTCGACGTGCGCATGCCCGGCCAGAGCGGACTCGACGCCCTGAAGGCGATCAAGGAATCGCCGAACGGCGCGGACATCCAGGTCCTGATGCTGACCGGCGACGGCCGTCTGGACCGCATCGTCCAGGCCGTGCAACTGGGCGCGGTCGGCTATGTGATGAAGCCGTTCGAACCCCAGCACCTGGCCGCCAAGGTGCGCGAGGCGCTGGCGGCCGCCTAGAACGGCCACCAGCTGCGCCACCAGCCAACGACCCCCGCCCAGAACGCGGTCAGCCGGTCCATCGACGTGGGCGCGACCACCGGCTTGGGCGGCGGCGCGGGCACGAACCAGCTGGGCGCGGCCGGCGGGGCGCAGTTCATCCGCATGCCCACGCCCTTCAGATAGCCGCGACGCACGGCGCCGGCCCGGATCGCGGCCTGCACCGCCCTGTCGTGCTTGGCCGCGCCGGTCAGCCTGCGGATCCAGCCTCGGAAGGGCAGGACGTTCTGGGTGGTGTTGCGCACCTCCCCGACACCAGCGCCCCAGGCGGCGTCGGCGACCTTCTTGCCGCGCGAGCGCTGGTCGGGCGGCGGGACCTCGTCCAGGTCCGGACCCAGGGCGGCGTCCAGCCGGCCGATCTCGCCGGCCAGACCTTCGCAGCGGCCCAGGCCCTCCACGTCGTAGGGATCGGCGACGGCGCGGTTCAGCACGGCCGGGATCTGGGTCTGCTTGAGGTTCAGGTCCTCGAGCGGCGCGGCGACCGCGTCGCGCATCGTGTCCTTGTGCTCCAGGGTCCCTGGATCGGCCGCCAGGGCAGGGCCGGCCAGCAGGGCGGCGGCGATCAGGAGCGGAGCGAAGCGTGGGCGCATGGCGCGAGATCGCCCGTCTTGGCCGCGGCGCGCAAGCGGAATCGGGGGAGTCTCAGATCACGCCGGCGCGCAGCAGGTCGTGCACGTGCAGGATGCCGACCGGGCGTTGCTGCTCGACCACGAACAGCACGGTGATGCGTCGATCGTTCATGATCTTCAGGGCTTCGGCCGCCAGGGCCCCGGGCGCGATGGTCTGGGGACCCCGGGTCATGACCTCGCCGGCCGCGTGGCCCATCAGCCCGTCCATGTGACGGCGCAGGTCGCCGTCGGTGATCAGTCCGCTGAGGGTCCCGTCCGGCGCGACCACGCCCACGGCGCCGAAGCGCTTTTCGCTCATCACCAGCAGGGCTTCGGACATTGGCGCGGCTTCGCGGGTCAGCGGCAGCTCGTCATGACCGTGCATCAGGTCGCCGACCGTGCGCAGCATTGCGCCCAGCTTGCCGCCGGGATGGAAGACGCGGAAGTCGCTGGCGGTGAATCCGCGCCGCTCCAGCAGGGCCACGGCCAGGGCGTCGCCCAGGGCCATCTGCAGGGTGGTGGAGGTGGTGGGCGCGCTGACCTCGGACGTCGCCTCGGGCGCGTCGGGCAACAGCAGCAGAATGTCGCCGGCCCGGCCCAGCTGGCTGTCGGCCACGGCGGTGACGGCGATGATCGGGATCGAGAACCGCTTGGCGTAGGCCAGGGTGTCGGACAGCTCGCGCGCCTCGCCGGACTTCGACAGGGCCAGCACGACGTCGCCCTGGCCGATCATGCCCAGGTCGCCGTGGCTGGCCTCGGCGGCGTGCACGAACATGGCGGGCGAGCCGGTGGAAGCCAGGGTGGCGGCGATCTTGCGCGCCACGTGGCCCGACTTGCCGATCCCGGTGCAGACGACCCGGCCCTTGGCGTCGAACAGCGCCTCCACGGCGCGGACGAACGATTCGTCCAACGCGGCGGACAGCTGGCACAGCGCCTGCGCTTCGGCGTTCAGCACTCGCTGGCCGACGACGATCGCGTCGAAGGCGCTCATTGCCCCGCTTCCGCGGCGCGGGCGTCGGTCACCTGCTGCCTGGCCTGCTGGTCGCGCAGGGCGGCGGCGTCCTTCTCGCGCTGGATCTTGGCGCGCATCTCGGGCGTCTGCTGGATGGGCACCGTCCCCCACGGCGGGGGCGAACGGTCGCCGTAGCCTTGGGGCCAGACGAGAGAGAAGGCGATCATGGCCAGGCCGATGAGCGCCATGAGCGGCATGAAGATGCGATCGGGCATGGCCTGCCTATAGCACGCCCCTTTTTTTTAAACAGGGAGAGGGGTGCGAGAGAAGGGCGGGGCGCTTGACGCAAGGTCCCCTGGGGCTTAGCCCGCCCTGCGACACATCTTGGAGGCCTGATGCCCGTCCTCGTCCTGCTCCGCCACGGCCAAAGCCAGTGGAATCTCGAAAACCGCTTCACCGGCTGGGTGGACGTGGATCTGACCGCCGAAGGCGAGGCCCAGGCCCGCAAGGGCGGTGAGCTGATCAAGGCCGCCGGCCTCGAACTCGACGAGGCCTACACCTCGGTCCAGACCCGCGCGATCCGCACCTGCAACCTGGCGCTGGACGCGGCGGGCCAGAGCTTCGTGCCGGTGACCAAGGACTGGCGGCTGAACGAGCGCCACTACGGCGGCCTGACCGGCCTGAACAAGGCCGAGACCGCCGAGAAGCACGGCGAGGAGCAAGTCACCATCTGGCGCCGTTCCTACGACATCCCGCCGCCGGAACTGGCCCCGGGCGGCGAATACGACTTCAACAAGGACCGTCGCTACGCGGGCCTGGACCTGCCGGCCACCGAGAGCCTGAAGACCACCCTGGTCCGCGTCCTGCCCTATTGGGAAGCCGAGATCGCGCCCAAGCTCAAGGCCGGCGAGACGATCCTGGTAGCCGCCCACGGCAACTCGCTGCGCGCCATCGTCAAGCACCTGTTCAACGTGCCCGACGCCGAGATCGTCCATGTCGAGATCCCCACCGGCAATCCGCTGGCCATCGATCTGGACGGCGACCTGAAGCCGACCGGCGCCCGCTACCTCGACGAGTCGCGCGCCCAGCCGCTTCCAATGGCCGGTTGAGGACGGGCGGCGGAGCGACCTCTGGTCGCCCCGAAGGGCTTGGAAACGCAGCGTTAATGCGGGTCCGCGCATTCTGTTCGCCTGACCCTTCGGGGATTCGACACGAGCAGCCATGAACGCCCCACCCGCGGCAGGCCAAGAGCATCGACGCCTGACGCAACACGACGTGGATCTGATCTGCGCCAAGCATGACCGCCTGTGGTCGGCTCGGCTGGGAGGGGCGCGCGCGGTCTTCGCCTTCTGCGATCTGTCCGGCCTGTCGGTCACCGGGCGCAATCTGTGCGACGCAGACTTCACCGGCGCCTTGCTGGTCGGGTGCGACCTGCGACGCACCAAGCTCGACAACGCCAGTCTCTACGGCGCCGACCTGCAGGGCTCGGACCTGACCGACGCCTCGATGCGGCGCTGCGACCTGCGCGGCTCCAGCCTTCGGGGCGCCAACCTGACCGGCGCGGACCTGTTCGAGGCCGACCTGCGCGAAGGCCAGATCGCCGCCGCCGACCGCAAGGAAGGCTACCGGGTTCTCGAACCCCAGCAGCGCGAGGCCCAGGCCCATGGCGCGATCCTGGCCGGGGCCAACCTGGAACGCTCGCGCCTGTCGGGCATCATCGCCACCAAGGCCGACTTCAGCGACGCGATCCTCAAGGACGCCAAGCTGGTGCGCGCCAACCTCAAGCAGGCCAATTTCAACGGCGCCAACCTGGCGGGGGCGGACCTTTCCGGGGCCAACCTAACCGGCGCGGACCTGCGCAACGCCGTGCTGGTGGGCGCCAAGACGATGTCGTGGAACATCAACGACACCAACCTGGACGGCGCACTGACCGACAAGGCCTCGGGCACCGACGTTTCCGACATGCCCTACGAGCGGATGATCGCCGACCACGCGCGCTGGTGCGAGACCGGCGGCGCGGAGGGCAAGCCCTCGGTGTTCGACAGGGCCGACCTGCGCAATCTCAAGTCGGTGCGCGGCTTCAACCTGACCGCCCTATCGGCCAAGGGGGCGGTGTTCTACGGCCTCGACATGGAGAGCGTGCAGATGCAGGGCGCGCAGCTGGAAGGCGCCGACCTGCGATCCTGCAACCTGCGCCGGGCCGACCTGCGCGGGGCGCGGCTGAAGGGCGCCAAGCTGGCGGGATCGGACCTGCGCGAGGCCCAGCTGGGGCCGCTGCTGATCGGCCGCGACCGCCTGCTGCCCAGCGATCTGACCGGCGCCCTGCTGACCAACGCCGACTTCGCGCGCGCCGATCTGCGCCAGGCCTGTTTGAGCGGCGCCGACCTGTCGCGCGCCAACTTCACCAACGCCCTGCTCAAGGACATCGACATCACCGGCGCGATCCGCATGGGCGCGCGCGGCCTGGACGACGTGATCTGAGCCGGTCGGCGGCGCGCTTCTTCACCTGAACGTTCGTAAGTTGCGACAAAGCGACGCGGCCTTAACGCTTCGCTTGTCGGTCCTCGTTATTCTGTAGCCTGAACCAATAGGTTCGGGGGAGCTTGGGGGAACATGACAGCGGCGCGGAGCCTTGCTGGACGTCGGCGGCTGAGTCAGGCCGAACTCGACATGATCGTCACAGCCCACGAGAAGTTCGTCACCGGCAAGCAGGGCGGCAAGCGCGCCTCGCTGCGGTTCATGAACCTGTCGGGCCTGGACCTGTCGTTCCGTAACCTGGCCGACGCCGACCTGTCGGCCTCGATCCTCGACGGCTGCCGCATGGTCCGCACCAAGCTGGAACGCGCCAGTCTGTTCGGCGCCGACCTGCGCAAGGCCGACCTGCGCCAGGCGATCCTGGTTCGCGCCGACCTGCGCGGCGCCTGCCTGCGCGGCGCCAACCTTTCCCAGGCCGACCTGACCCAGGCCGACTTCCGTGAAGGCCAGGTGGCCGTCCCGCATCCGCGCAAGGGATTGGAGTCCTGTCGCCACGAGGCCCGCACCGGCGAGGTCGACGAGGCCAATTTCTCGGGGGCGACGCTCGACGGCTCGCAGTTCTCGGGCGTCTCGGCGTTCAAGGCCGATTTCAGCGACTGTTCGCTGCGTGGCGCCAAGCTCTCGGGCGCCAATCTCAAGGACGCCAACCTGACCGGGGCCATCCTCGACGGGGCCGATGTCAGCGGCGCCAACCTGGAAGGCGCCAATTTCACCGGCGCGGTTATGACCGGGGTCGACACCTCCGGCGCCCGGACCAGCGGCGCGGAGATGCAGGGTTGCCTGACAGCCTCGACCGCCCAGGCGGTGTCGCAGGCCGACGAAATCCATCGGCGCTGCCTGGACAACCAGGTCTGGTGCCGGACCGGCGGCAAGGAGGGCGCGCCGGCCCGCCTCGACGGCGAGGACCTGCGTCCGCTGGGTGACCGGCTGAAGGGGCTGCGCCTGACGGCGATGAGCGCGGTCGGGGCCTGCATGGTCGGCATCGACCTCTCGGGAGCCCAGCTTCAGGGCGCGAACCTGCAGAACGCCGACCTGCGCACCGCCAACCTGCGCGGCGCCGACCTGCGCGGGGCCAAGCTGTCGGGGGCCAACCTGACCAAGGCCGACCTGCGCCAGGCGTCGCTGTCGCCCCTGCCGTTGGGCCCCGAGCGCAAGACCGTGGCCAATCTCACGGCGACGCGCCTGCGCTACGCCCTGCTCCAGGCCGCCGATCTCAGCGAGGCGGTGCTGGACGGTGCGGACCTGCGGGGCGCGGACCTCACCGGCGCGCGCCTGACCAAGACCAGTCTGCGCGGTTGCGACCTGTCCCAGGTCCAGGGCCTGGATTTCGCGCCCGCCTAGGCGAGCGGCATGCGGAACGTGAAGCAGGTTTCCAAGGCGCCCGATTGGACCGCCAGGACGCCGCCACGGGCTCGGGCGATTTCCGACGAAAGAGGGCGGCGCCTCGCGGCACCGCCCAAAAGTCTGGAGGGGGAGAAAAGCTAACGCGCGACGGCGCGGTTAGGCCGCTTTTTCGCCTTCGATCAGCGTCGAGCCGGCCTTGATCTCGATGGTGCGCGGCTTGAGGGCCTCGGGCAGTTCGCGCTTCAGGGCGATCGACAGCAGGCCGTCCGACAGGGCGGCGTCGGTCACGACCACGTAGTCGGCCAACTGGAAGCGGCGCTCGAAGTTGCGCGCGGCCAGACCGCGGTGGAGGTAGCGCTTGGCTTCGTCATTGGCCGGCTTGCGACCGGTGACGGTGAGGAGGTTTTCCTTCACCTCGACGCCGAGTTCCTCCGGCTTGAAGCCTGCCACGGCGATCTCGACGCGGTAGGCGTTCTCGTCGGTGCGCTCGATGTTGTAGGGAGGGTAGCCTGAGGCGGCTTCGTTCGAGGCGGCGGCGTCCAGCTGGGCGGCCAGCCGGTCAAAGCCGACGACGGAGCGATACAGGGGGGAAAGGTCGATCGTACGCATGGTCACATCCTTCTTTTCAAGCAAGGTTGTTCAATCAGTTCAGATCTTTGGCGACCCTGGATAGGCGTCGCCCGTGATCTGGAAGGCCCGGGGTTCCAGCGCCTTCGAGACCAAGGTGGTGCGCCGATTTTTCACTTCAAGAGGTTGAATGGCGGCGTCGGCGGTGAATCGCTTGATCGTTGTTCGCCCACCGCTAAGGTCGGCGCGCCCAATCTTGGCCAATCGTTTCGAGAGCCCCGATGATGACCGACCGCCGCCATCTCCTGCTCCTGGCCGCCACGGCGTTTTGCCTTGGCGCGACGCCGGCCCTGGCCGATGACTCCGCCCTGCAACTGGCCATCTCCTCGCCCGACCGCGCGCCCGCCAGCGTAGCCCGCGACGGCGCTCGCCATCCCTATGCGAGCCTGGTTTTCTGGGGGCTGAAGCCGAAACAGACCATCGTCGAGGTGTCGCCGGGCGGCGGCTACTGGACCGAGATTCTCGCGCCCTACGCCAAGATCACGGGTGGAACCTATGTGGCCGGTGTCGCCGACCTGGCCAATCCGAAGATTTCCGAGGGGGCCAAGAAGGGCAGGGCGGCGTTCGAGACCCGCTTCGCCGATCCGGCCAAGTACGGCACGGTCCAGTTCGCCAACTTCGGGCCGGTGGCCGGACCGCTGGGCGCGCCGGGCTCGGCCGACTTGGTCATCACCGCCCGCAACGTCCACAACTGGACCGGCCAACCGGGCGTCGCCGACAAGATTTTCGCCGATTTCTTCGCGGTGCTGAAGCCGGGCGGCCTGCTCGGGATCGAGGATCACCGGGCCGACCCCAAGTCAGAGACCGACAAGGGCGCGGACGGCTACCTGGCCACCGCGACGGTGGTGGCCTTGGCGGAAAAGGCCGGTTTCAAGCTCGACGCCCAGTCGGAGATCAACGCCAACCCCAAGGACACCAAGGACCATCCGTTCGGCGTCTGGACCCTGCCGCCAGTGCGTCAAAGCGCGCCCAGCGGCCAGCCCGCCGACCCCGCCTTCGACCACGCCAAGTACGACGCCATCGGCGAGAGCGACCGCATGACGCTGCGCTTCCGCAAGCCGGGCTGATCCCGCCGGGCCCGATGGGCGCCGTTTCGCCAAGGTCGCGTGCATGATCCTGGCGAAAGTTGAGATGTTGGGGGGAGCATGAGCCAGGGACTTTGGTGGTCGCGACGCGGTTTGCTGGCGGGAGCCGGCGCCTTGGGCGTGGCCGGTTGCGGCCGCAAGGCCGACAAGGTCGCCCAGGCCAAGCCGACGGCCAAGGCCGAGCCGATGACCCTGAAGGCCGCGACCCAGGGCGACTGGCGCTCGCCCGCCGACAAGGCCCGCGACGTCTGGCGCCATCCGGTCGAGAGCCTTGAATTCTGGGGTCTGAAGCCCGGCCAGACCGTGGTCGAGTTCTGGCCCGGGGCCGGTTGGTACACCGACATCCTGGCCCCCTATCTGGCGGCGACGGGCGGCAAGCTGTACGCCGCCTCGTTGCAGACCGACCTTCCCGACGAACCGACCGCCGGAGAGATCGTCGAAGCCTATCGCCACAAGCTGACCGCCAAGCCCAAGGTCTATGGCGACGTCGCGATCACCGCCTTCGGCCCCGCCAGCGGCCCGGTGGCCCCGGCCGGCTCGGCCGACCTCGTGCTGTTCCTGCGCAACCTGCACAACTGGATGGCGGCCGGCCTGACCGAGAAGGCCTTCCGCGACGCCTTCACGGTCCTGAAGCCTGGCGGCGTGCTGGGGATCGAGGAGCATCGGGGCGAGCCCGGCCGCGTGCAGGACGTCCTGGCGGCCGACGGCTATGTGCAGCAAGCCTATGTGGTCGAGATGGCCAAGGAGGCGGGGTTCGTCCTGGCGGGCGAAAGCGAGATCAACGCCAATCCCAAGGACACCAAGGACCATCCGTTCGGCGTCTGGACCCTGCCGCCCACCCGGCTGTCGGCGCCGCGCGGCGAGCCGGCCGAGCCGGGCTTCGACCACGCCAAGTACGACGCCATCGGCGAGAGCGACCGCATGACCCTGAAGTTCGTCAAACCCCGGTGACCATGACCCTATCCCGCCACGCCGCCGCTCCGGCCCTGATCGCCCTGGCCCTCGCTTCCGCCACGCTGACCTCCGGCGTCTTCGCCACCGCCGCTTGGGCCGACACCGGCAAGACCGTGCCGGCCACCAAGGTCTTTCCGTTCCTGGAGGCCTTCCTGAAGGTGCCGGCCAACGAACGCTCGCGCATGAGGGTGAGCTACAGCCTGCGTCAGGGCGGCAAGCCCCCGGCCGGGGTCAAGGCCACGCTCATCGAGGCCGGTGGCGCGCGCACGCCGCTGCCGATTGATGCGGCGGGACGGTTCGAGCGCACGCCCACCCTGGCGCAACTGCAGGCCAAGGCGCAGGTGACGCTGGACGCGCCGCCCGAGACCAAGTTCGGGATCGCCATGGACCTGGATCCGACGCTCAAGCCGGCGATGGAGTACGAGACCCGCGATCTGGTCGCCACCGTGACCGAGACCAACGCCGCGATCCGAAAGGCCGCCGGTCCTATGGCGATGATCGCTCCAACCATGACCGGGATCGCCTTCGCCAAGGCCGAGTCCGGGGTGGCCGTGTTCCCCAACGGCGCCTCCCAGCCGTTGCCGGTCGTCGAGGGCATGCCCTATTATCGGCCGGAACAGTTCAAGGGCGCGGTCAAGGTGCGGCTGGGCAGGATGCCGGCCAGCGTGGGATTCTACGACAAGAAGAAATAGCCGCCGGCGCGTCTGAACAGTGTTTACTCGCCGCCGCCGAGCGGCCAGTCTGCCGCCGAAGAATCCACGCGCAGACAGGGAGACCGCGCTCATGGCCACGTTGCAGGAAATCACCGATCGTATCAAAGGCGCTGTTGGCGACGACAGCGGCCTGGGCAAGAGCCTGAAGTTCGACCTGAAGGACACCGGCGTCATCCATATCGATGGCGGCGCCGTGACCAACGAAGACACTCCCGCCGACCTGACCATGACCCTGTCGCTGGACGACCTGCTGGCCATCGGCGCCGGCTCGCTGGACCCGACCATGGCGGTGATGACCGGCAAGCTGAAGCTGTCGGACATGGGTACGGCCATGGCGCTGCAGTCGAAGATGGCGGCCCTCTTCGCGAAGATGCGCTGATCCATGACCGGGACGGCGTCTCTGGTCTCGATTCCCGAGGCGCCCGTTCCCGATCACGGAAAGGCCGAATGGTTCAGCGGCGCGGATGGGGCGACCCTCCGCGCCGCTTTCTTTTCGCCTGACGGCCAACCCCGTGGCTCGGTGGTGGTCAGTCCCGGCCGCAGCGAACCGATCGAGAAATATTTCGAGGTGGTCCAGGACCTGCTGGATCGGGGCTTCGTCGTGCTGGTCCACGACTGGCGCGGGCAGGGGCTGTCGCACCGCGCGCTGCCCGACCGCCTGAAGGGCCACGCGGCGGGCTTCAAGCCCTTCCTCGCCGACTATCAGGCCCTGTTGGCGACCTTCGAGGCGCGCCTGCCCAAGCCCTGGATCGCGCTGGGCCACTCGATGGGCGGTTGCCTGACGGCCCTGGTCCTGGCCAAGGGCGAGACGCGCTTTTCCGCCGCGGTGCTGTCGGCGCCGATGCTGGGCCTCAACACCGGCGGCAAGCCGCCCCGCGCGGCGCGGGCCTTGGCCTGGATCATGGCCCGTGCGGGTCTGGCGAGCGACTATGTGCTGGGCGACAAGGGCGACCCCTTCATCCAGACCTTCCCCAAGGATGCGCTGACCCACGACGCGGCGCGCTACGCCCGCCACCAGGCCCAGGTCCGCGCCAATCCCGACCTCGCCCTGGGCGGCATCACCTGGGGCTGGACCGATTTCGCGTTCTCCGCCTGCGCCTGGCTGCGGCGGTCGAAGGGCGTCGAGGCCATTTCCATTCCCGTGACCATCGTCGGGGCCGGCGACGACAGCCGGGTGACGGTCGCCGACGAGCGGGCGGTCGCCGCCCGCATCCCCAAGGGCCGCTATCTGGAGATCGACGGCGCCTTCCACGAGATCCTGATCGAGACCGACGACAAGCGCGCCCAGTTCTGGGCGGCGTTCGACGAGACGGTGGGCGGGGTCGCTCCCTTGGACGTCGGGGGGGCTGCTTGAGTATCTGGACCTGGTTGAAGTCGTTCGGCGGGTCAGCGCTCCGGCGCCAGGCTGAACCCGAGACGGCTTACATCGTGTCTTTCGATGGGACCGTCATTGCTGTTCGTGATCCCGACAAGCGGGAGCATCAACTCCCGATCTCGGACCTTCGCGGAGTGGTGATCGAGACGGACGACTCCGGTCCCTGGGGAGCGGATTTGTGGTGGCTGCTGTTTGGTGCGGACGACCTGGTCGCCGTAGCCTTTCCAGGCGGCGCCACCGATGAGCAGATTGTCATCGACCAGCTGATGGCCCTGCCTGGCTTTGATTTCGAGGCCATGACGAGGGCCATGAGTTCGACCGACGTCGCGGTGTTTCCCGTGTGGCGGGCCGCTTAGCGTCGGGCCTATTTCGCCGACCGCCGCAGCGCCACCAGCGCCTCGTCCAGCGTCCGCCTGTCCCCCGAGATCACCATCTGGCCGCCGTCCTGGCCGACCGGCTGGCCGCGCCAGTCGGTGACCACGCCGCCGGCCCCTTCGATCAGCGGGATGGCGGCCTCGATGTCCCAGGACTTCAGGCCGGCCTCGATGACCATGTCCATCTTGCCCATGGCGACCATGGCGTAGGCATAGGCGTCGCAGCCCAGGCGGGCCAGCTTGGCGGCGGCCCGCACCTGGCGCCAGGCGCCCAGTTCGGCGCCGTCAAAGCAGGCGTCGGGATCGGTGGTGGCGATGACGGCGTCGGTCAGCTTGGCGCACTCGCGCACCCGGATCGGCGTGGTCTGGCCGCGCGACATCAGGCGCGAGCCGGCGGCCGAACCGATGAACACCTCGCCGACATAGGGCTGGCCGATCGAGCCCAGCACCGGGCGGCCCTGGTGGCGCAGGCCGATCAGGGTGGTCCACAGCGGCAGGCCGGAGATGAAGGCGCGGGTGCCGTCGATCGGGTCGAGCACCCAGACGAATTCGGCGTCGGGACGGTCTTCGCCGTACTCCTCGCCGATCACGCCGTGTTCGGGATAGCGCTCCGAAATCAGCGCGCGGATCGCCGCCTCGGCGCCGCGATCGGCCTCGGTGACCGGATCGAACGCCGCGTGGCTGTCGCGCGGCAGGTTCTTGCCCGCCCCTTTGTCCTCGAGCCCATGGTCGGCCCGGAACAGCGGCAGGATCGCCGCCGCCGAGACGCGGTTGAGGTCGATGACAAAAGCGTCGAGCTGGGCGAGGCGGTCGGCGGAGAGCGTCATGGGCGGAGAATTACCCCGCCCTTCGACTCGACGCCACCGCCCGCGCTCCAGAACCTCAGGCTTCCGCCAACTCGCCGCCGTTCAGCGACTTGGCCAGGTCCAGCAGACGACGACGCGGACGCTCGCCCAGCAGGTAGTAGGCGCGGACCAGGTCCAGCGTCTCCTTGCGGGCGAACATCTCGCCGCCTTCGGCCTCGCCGACGGCTTCCTGGCGCGCCTGGTCCGACAGGCCGTCATAGAAGTAGCCGACTGGAACCTCGAGCGCTTCGGACAGCTGCCACAGGCGCGCCGCCGAAATGCGGTTGGCGCCGCACTCGTACTTCTGGATCTGCTGGAAACGGACGCCCACGGCGCCGGCCAGCTGTTGTTGTGTCAGTCCGAGCAGACGGCGCCGGCGGCGCAGTCGCTTGCCCAGATAAACGTCGATATCGTTGCCCATGGAGATCACGCCCCGATTATTAACCCCCGTCCCGAAACGGAACGACCTGGTTTGACGGCCGCAAGTCGCGTGCCGGGCGAAACCGGCCCGAATCGGGCGACGCGCCGAGTCCCACTTGCTCGCGAAGCAGGGTAGTAAGGGTCCATGTCGGATAAGCGTCGGCCTTGGGCCCAGGACCTCCTTTGGCGCGCGGAAGCGCTTGGTTTTGACCTGTTCATCGGCGTCGTGCGCCTGCTGGGCGTCGACGCGGCCTCGGCGTTCGGCGGCTGGATCGGCCGCACGTTCGGCCCGTTGAGCGGCGCCCACAAGGTGGCGCGGCGCAACCTGACGCTGGCCTTCCCGGAGAAGGACCAGGCCTGGTGCGCGGCGATGCTCAAGGCGCAATGGGACGGCCTGGGCCGCACCTTCGCCGAGTTCCCGCTGATGGACAAAATCCTGCCGTCCACCGGCCGGGTCGAGGTGGTGGGCCAGGAGCGCCTGTTCCGGATCGCCGCCGAGCAGATCCCGGTGGTCTTCGTTTCGGGACACCTGTCGAACTGGGAGGTGATGCCCGCCGCGATCGTCGATTCCGGCGTCACCTGCGAGATGACCTACCGCGCCGCCAACAACCCCTATGTCGACGAACGCATCAAGGCCAGCCGCTTCCGTTACGGCGTGCGGCTGTTCGCCCCCAAGGGCGGCGACGGCGCGCGCGAGCTGCTGGAGGCCATGAAGCGCGGCGTATCGGTGGCCCTGATGAACGACCAGAAGTTCAACGGCGGCGTCGAGGCCCCGTTCTTCGGCCATCCGGCGCGCACCGCGCCGGGACCGACGCGGCTGGCGATCCGTTTCGGCACGGTGCTGCAGCCGATGTCGGTGCAGCGCGTCAAGGGCGCGCGGTTTCGGGCGGTGGTCCACGACCCGATCGTCCTGCCCGACAGCGGCGACCGCACCGCCGACATCGAGGCCGGCGTGAAGCTGGTCAACGCCTTCATGGAAGACCGCATCCGCGAACGGCCCGAGGAATGGTTCTGGGTCCACCGCCGCTGGCCCAACGAGGTCTATGCGGCGTTGGCGGCGCGGGGGGATTAGGGCGGTCACGTCTGGGGTCTCCTGTGGCGGCGCCCTTGCCCCCTACGGATCGCTTCGCGATCGTCTTCCCCCATGGGAAGAGCCCTGTGCGCGCGGCTCCGCCCCCTCGCCGCTGACAGACCGCGAAGCGGTCAGGTGGGGGCAAGTGGGTGTGGTCGCGGACGGGGACAGGCGCATGCGCCTGTCCCCAACTCAGGACGCGGCTCCACGCTCACGCGCCGAAGCTGCGATGGGATGGGATGGGGAGGGTGCGAAGCGCCCGGGCTCCGCCCGGAGGTTTTGCAGTTTGAATACCGTTTCGACGAAGACGAGCGCTTCGCGTGGAACCGTTGTTCGANCCGGTAGGCAGTGGTTTTATCACTTAGCCGGTCTGCATTCGCCCCCGACGGGCGGGCCAGGGCGGCGAGCCCCGGTCCCGGACCGTGCGAGTAACCCCCTCGCACCTGCTGACCTGATCCGCCTACCCCCGGCGCCGGAGTTTCGTCGCGACTGAGGCGAACCTGCTCCGAACCGACCGAGGGCGCCCTTGTGAGGCGCGGCGACCAAGCCTTCCCGCTCGACCACTGCCCACCGCCCGTCAGGTCGCCGGCCGACGTCCCTCCCCGTGCGATGGGGTGAGCTCAGTATCGGGCGTCTGGAAGGGGTGAGGACCAAAAAGATCGAAAAACTTCAAGCCATTGATTTTGCTGGATGCGAAGGGCGTCCACGCTCTCACGCACTCTCTCCCGCTGGGAGAGGGTTCAGAGATGCGCCGCAGGGTTGGCGCTACAGCTCCAGCGTCCGCTCCGACGCGCGCCGGTGCGGGCCCTTGTAGTGGGGGTCGTCGCGGCGCCGGCGGCAGGGGCCGAAATAGTCGCCCGTGCGGATGAAGGGGCGCGGCTTGAAGATCACCGTGTTGATGCGGTCGAGCAGCGAGCGGGCGGTGACCGGCTTGACGACGATCTCGGTGACCCCGGCGTCGCGGGCCTCGAACACCCGGTGACGCTCGGCGAAGCCGGTCAGCATGATGATCGGCAGGAACGGGTCGGCGCTGTCGGGCGACTTGCGCACCAGCTGGGTGAACTGCACGCCGTCCAGCGGCGACATCTTGAAGTCGACGATGGCGATGTCGACCTGGCGGTCGCGCACGACCTGCAGGGCCTCGGCGCCGTCCATCGCCTCGTGCACGTGCCGAACGCCAACGCCCTTGAGGATCGTCGAAACGATCGCCCGCATGTGATGGTTGTCGTCCACCAGCAGGAAGCGCAGCTGTTCGAGCGCCGCGGACATGCGGGCAGACCTCCATCACGAAAAACGGGATGGCTGGGGATACTTCACAGTTAACGGGCTGTCGATCCCCTGGGAGGGGAATTGACCCAACAAAACTCGCTTTATACGCGAGGCGGGGTGAAGCCGACCATCAGGGACGGATCCAGGTTCTGGTCGCGCCAGCGCATCCGCCAGCACAGGTGGGGACCGGTGGCGCGGCCTTCCTTGCCGACGGCGCCGATCAACTGGCCCTGGGTCACCGACTGGCCGGCGGTCACGGCGACGCGCGACAGGTGCAGATAGGCGGTGATCAGGCCCTGGCCGTGGTCGATCAGGATCAGCCCGCCCTCGAAGTGCAAGCCGGTCTCGGCGAAGCTGACCACCCCGGCCGCCGGCGCGACCACCGGCGTACCGACCGGCGCGGCCAGGTCGACACCGTAGTGCGGGCGCTTGGGCTGGCCGTTCAGGATGCGCTGGCCGCCGAACCGCGACGAACGCCGCACGGCCTGGACCGGCATGATGAAGCCGGCGCGGAAGAAGTCGCCGTCGACGCGGCTGGCGAAGCCGGCGCTCTTGCGGGCGTTCTCGGCGGCGATGCGGGCCAGCAGAGCCGGGTCGCTGGGCGATACCTGGTCGCCGGCCAGGCCGTCGATCCGCTGGATGTCGAAGTCGCCCGGGGCGATCGTCGCCTGGTGGCTGGCCGAGCCGTCCGGGGTCTCGACGGTGATCAGGGCCGGCGGCGGGGCGTCGCGGTCGAAGCCGATCACGAACCAGCCGGCCGCCGAGGCCTGGGTGACGGGGGCGCCGTTCAGCAGCACGGTGGCGCGCGGCGCGGTGCGGCCGACCACGAAGCCGCCCTGCACGAACCGGCCCGACAGCGACAGGCCCGGCGCGGCGGCGCTGGCGATGGACTTGAGGGAAAGCGCGCCGGCCAGGCCCGCGCCCAGGCCGACGAGCGCGTCCCGCCGGTTCAGCCCCGGCTCTCCTGCCAGCGCTTCAGGGCTTCGGCGGGACCGGCATAGGCTTCCTGCAGCTCGGGGCTCCAGTAGCGCAGGGCGTCCAGCGAGACTTTCGCGCCAGTGACGGCGCACAGCACATAGTGGCCAGGGCTCATCACGGCGAACTCGCCGTCGCCATAGTGCAGGACGGCCGGGCCGCCGGATTTGCCGAGATTGGGATCGAACGCGTTCATGCGGGTCTTTTACGCCAATTGGATGAGGCCGGCCAGATACCCAAACATCCGCTCATCCCGGCGAAGGCCGGGACCCAGATGGATTGGCGCCGGGGCTGACGCCAGGAGTGCTGAGCCCTTCCAGTCATCCCCAACGCTATGGGATCTGGGTCCCGGCATTCGCCGGGATGAGCGGTATTAAAAAAGGCTGCCCTGGCTGGACGGCGGCGGCGGGGCCTTGGGTTTCGGCGCCGGACGGGCCGGGGCCGCCGGCGGTGAAATCGCCATGGAACTCTCCCCGTCGATGACCGCGTCGCGGTCGCCGAGCTTGAACTGCAATCGAACTCGCTCACCGCTCGCGAGTTCGGACGCCGAACGAGCAATCCCGCCGTCGGCCTTGTGCACGAGAGCGAAGCCCAACTCCAATGGCCGCGTAGGATTGAGCGACTGGCGCAGCTTTTCCAGGCCGGCCAGGCGGTCGCCCTCGCGCTCCAGCCGCCGACGGGCGACGGCGTTCAGGCGGTCCTGCAAGGCGGGCAGGCGGGCGTGCTGGGCGATGCGTTCCGGGACGCGGCGCGCGGCCAGGTCCAGGCGACGGCGCAAGTCGCCGACCCGACGGCCGGCGTCGGCGCGCTGACGATGCAGGGTGTCGGGCGACAGGCGGGCGGTGACCTTCAGCAGGTCGCGGGCGTGGATGTCGGTGTTGCGCTGCAAGGCCGCGTCCAGGCGGGCGGCCACCTCCTTGAAGCGGCGGTCGGCGGGGGCGGTCAGGTCGTCCAGACGGGGCAGGCCGCGCACCGCCAGGTCCAGCCGCTGCTGGGCCAGGGCCAGCAGGTCGGCGGGGCGGGGCAGGCCGCGCGCCGCGCTGGTGAGGCGCGTCCGCCGCTCCTCCACCGCCCGGCCGCCGCTGTTGCTCAGGCGGCGGTCGTAGTCGGAGACCAGGGCCCGCAGCTCGCTGAGCACGGGCGTCGCCATCTCGGCGGCGGCGGTGGGGGTGGGCGCGCGGCGGTCGGAGACGAAGTCGATCAGGGTGGTGTCGGTCTCGTGGCCCACGGCCGAGATCAGCGGGATCGTGCCCTCGGCCACGGTGCGGGCCAGGCCTTCGTCGTTGAAGGCCCACAGGTCCTCGACCGAGCCGCCGCCCCGGGCGACGATCAAGATGTCGGGGCGCGGCACGGCGCCGCCGGGTGCGATGGCGTTGAAGCCGCGGATGGCGGCGCTGACCTGGCCGGCGGCGGCGTCGCCCTGCACGACCACGGGCCAAACCAGCACCTGGCAGGGCCAGCGGTCGCGGATGCGATGCAGGATGTCGCGGATCACCGCCCCGGTCGGGCTGGTGATCACCCCGACCACGGCCGGCATCGAGGGCAGGGGCCGCTTGCGGTCGGGGGCGAACAGGCCCTCGGCGGCGAGCTTGGCCTTCAGGCGCTCCAGCTGGGCGAGCAGGGCGCCGACCCCGGCGGCCTCCATGGTCTCGATGACGATCTGGTAGCGCGAACCGGCCGGATAGGTGGTGATCTTGCCGGTGACGATCACCTCCAGCCCGTGCTCGGGGCGCACGCCCAGACCGCGCACATTGCCCTTCCAGACCACGCCGTCGATGGCCGATTTGTCGTCCTTGAGGGTCAGATAGACGTGGCCGTTGCCGTGATGGGTGACCTTGCTGAGCTCGCCGCGCAGCCGCACGAAGGCGTAGCTGGTTTCCAGCGTGCGCTTCAGGGCGAAGGCCAGTTCCGAGACGGAATAGGCCGGCGCGTTGGAATCGGGGGCGACGTCGGTCATGGGGTTCTATCTAGGACGGATAGGGCGGGCGGCGAAATGGGGCGTGCGCCCCCGCCGCCGCTCGCGGTCGGGCGGGCGGTCGCTTTCAACCCTTTTCCCGACCTTCGTGCTCGTGCCAGATGGCGGCATGAACGACAGGACGACCCGACGCGAATGGCTTGGAATAGCCGCCTTGATCGCGGCCTTGCCGATCGTGCTGATGAGCGGCGTGGCGACGCCGAACGAGTACAAGGCCTGGGGCGTCGACGCGGTGGACTGCGACGGACCGCTCGGCGTCATGATGTTCGCCGTTCCAGGCCTGCTGATCTATGGGGTCGGCGCGGTCGCGTACGGGGCCGGATATCGTAAGCGCCTGAACCTGGCGGTGGCGGGCGTGTGTCTCGTGGTGTGCCTGTTTGTCGGAGCCAACCTCATGGCCGCGGTCAAGGAACAGCGCCTCAACGATCGCGCGCCCGAGGCTTGCCGATAGGGGCGCAGGCTCCGGAACCCGTTGGGCTATTTCAGCTTCGATAGCAGGCGAGCCGATCGGCCTCGGGCCCGGCCCGGTAGGTCTCCATCGAGGTGGAGCCGAAGGCGTTCCACGCGATCCCGCCGCCGGGGCGGGGTCGAGGTGGCGGGCGCCTTGGCCCAGGCAAGGGCCGGCGTCCACAACAACAGGGCGAACAGGAGGGGCGAGGGCTTCATGTGATTTGTCGTCAGCGCCTCGCCGACAAGGCCCGGGCCCGATAGGCGTTGAGGGTTTGCGCCATCTCGTCGGGCGATTCCGACCAGCCCTTGGGCAGGGCGCCGTCGGCGGCGAGGCCGCGCACGATCTTGGCCATCACCGTGTCCTTCCTGACGCCGGGCGCGAAATTGTAGCCGATCATCTTGCCGCCCTTGGGCAGCCGGTAGACGAAGAAGCCTTCGATATCGCGCCAGGAGATCGTCTTGGGCGCGCGAACCATGCCGCCGCTCAGCGTGAAGCCGCGCTCATCCAGGGTCAGGGTGTGGGGATGAACGAGCAGCCAGGCGAACACCACGGCGCACATCGCGAAGAACCCGGTGCAGAGCCAGGCGATCGTCGTCTGGCCGGGCGCGCGGAACAGGAAGGTTCCGATCGCGACGAAACCCAGGCTGATCGCGAGGTAGAGCAAGGTCTTGCCGCGCGAGCCCTTGATCGTCGTGAACCGCTCGGGAACGCTGATGTCTCGCCAGGACGCCATGTGCGTACTCCCTCGCGCGCCCCGTGGCGCGGCGACATCCTCGAAGCTCCAGTGTGGCCCTGTCAACCTGGGCGTGGGCGGCCAGCCTATAGCCTGGAACGCCTCAGACACACGAAATCCCGGACAACCTCTCGGCCGTCCGGGATCGCGTTCGTCGAGAAAAGTGTCTGGCGACCTAGATATACCGGCGCAGCGAGCGGGCCAGTTCGGTCGGGCCCGACTTCTTCTTGGTCTGCTGGGGCTGGTAGGCGACCCGAGCGTGTTCGTTGCAGTACGGACCGTCCGACGAGCGGCGGCCGCAGAAGGTGAAGCCGTCGGTCGACGGATCGCCGATCGGCCACTTGCACATGTGGGCGCCCAGGGTCAGCACGGTGGCCGAACCCGGTTGCTCGTCGCGGAAGGCCGGGACCGAGGGCTGGGCGGCGACGCTCGGCAGCGAGGCCGGTTCCGCGGCGATCACCCGGCGCGGAGCCGAGGGCATTGTCGTGGCGGCCGGACGGGCCGGACGCGGGGCCTTGAAGGCCGGGCGCGCGGGTTGCGACGGCGCGGCGCGGCCCGACAGGCCCAACCGGTGGACCTTGCCGATCACGGCGTTGCGCGTCACGCCGCCGAGCTGTTTGGCGATCTGACTGGCGGACAGACCGTCCAGCCAGAGCTTCTTCAAGGTGGTGACCCGTTCGTCTGTCCAGCTCATGACCCATCTCCGCCTTTTAAAAAGGTCCATGGCGGGTCACCCCAGACTCGCCATAGCCTCTACATCTGGTATACGAACCGCCCCGCCGGCGGTTGGCCTACCAGATAGTGTAAAGAATACGTTAAAACACACAATAGGCGCCAGGGTGTCTGTCCACAGGAACTAGATATTGATTCTGTCGGGGCGGCGCTTGCGCCGGGGCGGCCTCGGGCGCACATGGCGAGGGCGTTTCAGGACCCAAGCACATGAAAGACATGACGGACGCCGTCATCCCCCCGCAGCCGCGCGACTATCACGGCTGGAACTGGAGCGGGTTCTTCACCCTCTATCAGCGCGAGATCCGCCGCTTCTGGAAGGTGGGCACCCAGACCGTGGCCGCCCCGGTGGTGACGACGCTGCTCTACATGCTGGTGTTCGTGGTCGCCGTGGGGCCCAGCCGCCCGGCGGTGGGCGACATCAGCTTCGGCCATTTCGTGGCCCCGGGCCTGATCATGATGGCCATTCTCAACAACGCCTTCGCCAACGCCTCGTCATCCCTGATCCAGGCCAAGATGATGGGGCTGACGCCGGACTTCCTGACGCCGCCGCTGTCGCCGCTGGAGCAGGTGGCGGCGTTCGGCCTGGGGGCGGCGACGCGCGGCGTGGTGGTCGGGGCGGTCACCGCCCTGGTGATCGGCGTGCTGCCGGGCGCGGGCCTGCAGGTCTCGCACCTGTGGGCGATCTTCTACTTCGCGATCGGCGCGTCGTTCATCCTGGGCCTGACGGGCGTGCTGGCCGGCCTGTGGGCCGAGAAGTTCGACCAGCTGGCGGCGGTGACCAACTTCGTGATCATGCCGATGACCTTCCTGTCGGGCACCTTCTACCTGGTCGACAGGCTGCCCGAGCCGTTCCGCACGGCCAGCCACTTCAACCCGTTCTTCTATCTGATCGACGGCTTCCGCTACGGCTTCATCGGCCACGCCGACGGCTCGATCGCGATCGGCGTGGCGGTGACGGCCGCGTTGTCGGTCGGGCTGTTCCTGTGGTGCTGGGCGCTATTCCGCAGCGGGTATCGGCTGAAGAGCTGAGACTTACAAATCCGCTCATCCCGGCATTCGCCAGGATGAGCGGAACGAACGCTATTGCGCGACCCCAACCACCAGCACCGGGACGCCCTCCGTCGGGCCGCCGTTGATCACCGGGATGTGGGTGTCGCTGATGAAGCGCAGCTTGCCGTCCACCTCCACGCGGGCCGAGACCGAAATCCGGGCGTTCGGCGCGATCGTCGCCGGGTCGTAGGCCAGGCTGAACTTGGCGGGCGGCACGCGCACGCCGTCGATCACCTGTTCGGCGATCAGCTTGGCGGGCGCGTCGGCCAGGCTGACGTCCTGCAGGCGCACGATCACCTTGGTGGTCGGCGGCAGCATGATCCGTTCGCGCCAGAACACCGCGCCCGTCACGGCCGCGGCGGGTTCCGCCATCGTCGGCGCGGAGGGCGTGGAGGACGGCGTCGCGCAGGCGGTCAGAACCGTGAGCGAGAGCAGGGCGGGGGCGAGGATCTTCATCGGCGGTCTCCTGAACGACGTTGGCTCCCCCGAGCGCCACAAGCCTAGGCTGTAGCGGGTTCGGGACGCAAGTCGGCGACGGTTTCGCTCATTTCATGTTGTAATGCACTAATTGATGTAATACATGATTACATCATGAACACCGTTCGCTCATACAACTCGTCCCTGCGGCGCGATCAGTCCGAGGCCACCAAGGTCCGGATCCTGTCGGCCATGGCCGCCTTGATGGACGAGGGCGGCGGTCAGGAGCCGACCAACCGCGCCGTCGCCGAACGCGCCCAAGTCACCGAGGTGACCGTCTATCGCCACTTCCCCAGCCGCGAACTGCTGCTGCGGGCCCTGTGGGCGCACCTCAATCGGCAGGCGGGCGTCAATGCCGGCCTGCCGGAGACGGTCGAGGACCTGCGGGCCAGGATCGCGCCGCTGCTGGCCAGTTTCGACGCCGCGCCGGCCCACATCACCGCCCGCCTGACCACGGCCCAGGGGCGGGCCGCCCGGGCCAGCCTGGATCCCGAACGCCGCCAAGCCTTCCTGGCGGTGGTGGCCCAGGCCGCGCCCGACCTGCCGGAGGGCGAGCGGGCCAAGGCCGCCGCCATGCTGCAGCTGCTCTATTCCGGCTACGCCTGGCTGTCCCTGCGCGAGCAGTGGGACCTGGCCGGCCCACCGGCGGCGGACGCCGTCGCCTGGGCCACCGACGCTCTGCTGGCCGCCTTGAAGCGCCGGGGTTCCGCGCCCATCGCCGCCGACCACATCGAAGAAGAGGGGGCCTGAATGGCCATGATCGCGCATTTCTCAATTCCCGCCCGCGACCCCAGGGGCGTCGCCGAGGTGTTCGGCAAGATCATCGACGGCATGGTGATGCCGTTCCCGGTGGTCGAGGGCGCCTGGGTGGCCATCGCCCATGACGGCTCGGGCCTGGGCGTCGAGGTGGTTCCCGAGACCAGCGCCCACCATCCGGGCCAGGGCGTTTCCGACGGCCGCGTCGCCGACGGGCCGACGGTCATGCCGTGGGAGACCCAGATCCGCCAGGACGGCGACCCGCAGGACGCCAGCGGCTACCACGTGGCCATCACCTCCAGCCTGTCGGCGGACCAGATCATCGCCCTGGGCCAGGCCAAGGGCTGGCGGGCCGTGCACTGCGACCGCGGCGGGGTGTTCGACCTGGTCGAACTGTGGATCGAGAACCGCGCCCTGGTCGAGGTGCTGCCGCCGGAAGGCGCGGCCCGCTACCACGCCTTCTACGTGCCCGAAGTGGCCGGCCGGATGTTCGCGGGGCCGCCGCCGGGCCAAGCTTGAGGGATGTGACCGGAAACAGTGTGGCTTCCACGCCCTGACACCCAAAATTCACGGCCGGTTTGTTGACAGAGCCAGCCTACGCGCCGACAACGCTGAGCCTTCCGGTCCCCACGCTCCAAGCGTGGGGGCTTCTTTCCTTTTTGGGAGGCCGTCTTGAGCAGTTCGACGCCGTCTAACCCCTCGCAACAGCACATCATGGGCGTCTACAATCGCGCCCCGTTGGCGTTCGAGAAAGGCCGAGGCGCGCGCCTGTTCTCGACCGACGGCGACGTCTATCTGGACTGCGTGGCGGGCATCGCCACCGACGGCCTGGGCCACGCCCACCCCGTGCTGGTCGAGGCGCTGAAGACCCAGGGCGAGAAGCTCTGGCACGTCTCCAACATCTACCGGATTCCGGAGCAGGAAGAGTTGGCCGACAAGCTGTGCGCCAACAGCTTCGCCGACGTGGTGTTCTTCACCAATTCGGGCACCGAGGCGATCGAGTGCGCCCTGAAGACGGCCCGCAAGTACCACACCGCCAACGGCCAGCCCGAGCGGATCGAGATCTTCGGCTTCGACGGCTCGTTCCACGGCCGCTCCTACGCCGCCGTCAACGCCTCGGGCAATCCCAGCTATGTCGAGGGCTTCGGCCCGCGCCTGCCGGGCTACACCCAGCTGACCTTCGGCGACATCGAGGCCATCAAGGCCGCGGTGGCCAACCCGACCACGGCGGCGGTGATCATCGAGCCGGTGCAGGGCGAGGGCGGGGCTCGGGCCATGACCGAGGCCCAGCTGAACGAGCTGCGCCAGCTGACCCGCGAGGCCGGCGTGCTGCTGATCTACGACGAAGTGCAATGCGGCATGGGCCGGACCGGCAAGCTGTTCGCCTACGAGTGGGCCAGCGACGCCGCGCCGGACATCATGTGCATCGCCAAGGCCCTGGGCGGCGGCTTCCCGGTCGGCGCGTGCCTGGCCACCGCCGAGGCGGCCAAGGGCATGACCGTGGGCGTCCACGGCTCGACCTTCGGCGGCAACCCGCTGGCCATGGCCGTGGGCAAGGCGGCGTTCGACACGATCAACACCCCCGAGATCCTCGACAACGTCAAACAGGTCGCCGGCTACTTCACCCAGCAGCTGAACGGCCTGAAGGACCGCTTCCCGGACGTCATCGTCGACATCCGCGGCAAGGGCTTCCTCATCGGCATCAAGCTGATCCCGAACAATCGCGAGTTCATGGTCCTGGCCCGCGACGAGAAGCTGCTGGTGGCCGGGGGCGGCGACAACTGCGTGCGCCTGCTGCCGCCGCTGAACCTCACCGTCGAGGAAGCCTCCGAAGCCATCGCCAAGCTCGAAAAGGCCTGCGAGGCCGCTCGGGCGAAGGTCGCGGCCTAGAGAACCTTCGCAACCGTTTCCTCGCCCTTCGACAAGCTCAGGGTGAGGAAACTTGGACTGTCATTCGCCCTCATCCTGAGCCCGTCGAAGGACGAGGGCGGCATCCCGAAACGTGGCCCAAGATGACCACCCCCCGGCACTTCATCGACCTGTGGAAGCTCGACGGGCCCAGCTTGCGCGCCATGCTCGAGGACGCCAAGGCTCGCAAGGCCGCCCGCGCGGGCTGGCCGAAGGGCAAGGTCGACGCCGACGCCCCGGCCCGCGATCGCGTGCTGGCGATGATCTTCCAGAAGAACTCGACCCGCACCCGTTTCTCGTTCGACGCGGCGATCCGCCAGCTGGGCGGCAGCGGCATCATCTCGACGTCCAACGACATGCAGCTGGGCCGCGGCGAGACCATCGAGGACACCGCCAAGGTGCTGTCGCGGATGGTCGACGCGGTGATGATCCGCGCCAACAGCCACGCCGACGTCGAACGTTTCGCCCAGGTCTCTACCGTGCCGGTGATCAACGGCCTGACCGACAAGAGCCACCCGTGCCAGATCATGGCCGACCTGCTGACCATCGAAGAGCATCGCGGCGACGTGGGCGGCAAGACCATCGCCTGGGTCGGCGACGGCAACAACGTCTGCTCCAGCTTCATCCACGCCGCGCCGCTGCTGGGCTTCAAGCTGAAGATCGCCTGCCCGGCGGTCTATCACCCCGACCTGGTCGACCTGGCCCGCGCCGCCGACCTGCAGGGCCAGATCACCATGACCGACGACGCCAGGGAGGCCGTGCGCGGCGCCGACGTGGTGGTGGCCGATACCTGGGTGTCGATGGGCGACACCGACCACGACGAGCGACTGGCGGCGCTGGAGCCCTATCAGGTCGACGACGCGTTGATGGACCTGTCGGCCCCGGACGGCGTCTTCCTGCACTGCCTGCCGGCCCATCGCGGCGAGGAGGTCACCGACAGCGTGCTCGACGGCCCGCGCTCGCTGGCCTGGGACGAGGCGGAGAACCGCATCCACGCCCAGAAGTCGGTGCTGGCCTGGTGCTTCGGGGCGATCGGGTAGCATGGCCAAGATCGAGTTCAACAAGCAGAAGCGCGACGCCTTGCTCGACAGGCTGACGCGCTATCTGGACCGCGAACTCGACTGCGAGGCCAGCCCGCTGCAGGCCGGTTTCCTGCTGGATTTCATCTCCGAGCAGATGGGGCCGTACTACTACAACCAGGGCGTCCAGGACGCCCAGCAGCTGTTCCGCGACAAGCTGGAAGACGCCGTCTACGAGATCGAGAAGCCGTTCGTGGATTGAGTCCTCCCCCTGTGGGGGAGGCGGTCGCGCAGCGACCGGTGGGGGGAGTTTTAGGACCGTTGATCTTGGATGTGGTCGATGTCCTATCACTCCCCCCACCGTCGGCTTCGCCGACACCTCCCCCACAGGGGGAGGACTTGGGGGCTCGCATTTTCCCTGGAACCTCCTATCTAACCGCCCCATGACCGACATCGCCGCACACACCGCCCCCGAGCCCGCCCCCGACGACATCGTTTCCGCCTTCCAGATCGAGGGCCTGCCCGTGCGCGGCCGGATCGTGCGCCTGGGCGGCGCCGTCGACGAGGTGCTGACCCGTCACGACTATCCCGAGCCCGTCGCCAACCTGCTGGGCGAGGCCTGCGTCCTGGCGGCGCTGGTCGGCTCCAGCCTGAAGTTCGAGGGCCGGCTGATCATCCAGGCCCAGGGCGACGGCCCGGTGCGCTACGTGGTCGTCGACTACGACACCAGCGGCGGCCTGCGCGGCTATTGCCGGTTCGACCCCGAGGCGGTGGCCAAGGTGTCGGAAGGTTTCGTGCGGCCCGGAGCCCGGACCCTGCTGGGCGGCGGCACCTTCATGATGACCGTCGACCAGGGCGCGGACATGGACCGTTACCAGGGCATCACCCCGATCGAGGGCGAGACCCTGGCCCTGTGCGCCGAGCAGTATTTCGCCCAGTCCGAACAGACCCCGACCCGGGTGCGCCTGGCCGTCGGCCAGGCCGACACCGGCGAGGGCCTGAAATGGCGGGCCGGCGGCATCCTGATCCAGTCGATCGCCGGCGACGCGGCGCGCGGCGACACCGAGGACGCCTGGACCCACGCCCAGGCCCTGTTCGAGACCACCGGCGAGGACGAACTGATCGACCCGACGGTGCCGACGACGCTGCTGCTGTGGCGGCTGTTCAACGAGGACGGCGTGCGGCTGATCGAGGAGAAGCCGCTGCGCGCCTTCTGCCGCTGCTCGGAAGACCGCATCGCCGGCGTGCTGGGCTCGTTCACCGCCGAGGAGGTCGCCGAGATGGTCGAGCCCGACGGCAAGATCCACGTGACCTGCGAATACTGCTCGCGGGTCTATGCCCTGGCGCCGGAAGCGGCGGCGGGCTGAGGGGCGGGCGCTCTTCCCTTGGGGGAGGGCTATGACACTTGATCCCCTTTTTGTCGTCATTCCCGCCACAAGGGCGGGAATGACGGATATTAAAGGGAAAGTTCGGGGAGCGATCGAGCAGCCCGGAGCGCTGAATGCCGATCAGCCCTGGCCGTAGACGACCGTGAACGCGCCGTCGGCCCCCTGGGTCACGGTCGCGACGGCCTTCTCCCTGCCGGCGAAGTCGATAACGGCGTTGGGCGTGCGGGCGATGTCGATCACCTTGCCGCGCACGTAGCGACCTTCGACGACATGGAACCTGGCCCCGGGCTTGATGTCGAAGGTCAGGTGCGGCTGGGCGGCGAAGGCGGCGACCGGCGCCGGCGACCGGTGGGCGCCCAGCTTGGACATGCCAAGCACCACCGGGCCGTCGGCCGGGAAGTCGGCTTCGGTGAAGATCGAGAAGGAGTCTGGCGGCGCCGCGCCCGGCGTGGGGACGGCGGACATGCTCCGGCGCCCCATCTCCTTGATGGTGATCAGGTCCCGGGCCACGGGGTTGACCGCCTGCGTGAAGCCGCGCGGCACCACGACCTTCGGCGCCAGGGTCACCGGCCAGGTGAAGAGGGCGTAGACGGCCTCGCTGAAGGTCGCGGTCCCGCGGTCGCCGGGCTCGACATAGTCGAACGGAATCCAGGCGGTGGAATGAACCGGCACGGGGCGGCCCCCCTGGGTCACCTCGGGCGGCGCGGCGAGCACTGCATAGCTCTTGACCCCGCCGCTGTCGTTCAGAACCTCGATTGTCCAGATCGCCATGCTCGCCTCGCTGGCCTCGGCGCGTCGCCAGGTGGAAGGGTCAGTTCGGGCCGTATTGCACGGTGTAGGTCCCGTCGGCGTGATGGGTCACGACAGCCTTGACGTCGCCCTTGCCGGTGAAGTCGACGACGGCTCCGTCGCCTGGCCCGTCCAGCCCGATCACCTCGCCGCGGGCATAGGTTCCCTCGACGACATGGAACTTCAGGACTGGTTTGATCTCGAAGAGGCCGTGCGGCTGGCCGACGAAACAGGCGATCGGGACCGCCAGTGAACTGTCGCCGAACTTGGCGACGCCGAGCACGACCTGGTTCTGGGCCGTGACGTGCTCGTCCGTCATCAGCGAAAACGTCCCGTAGGCCGACCTGTCCTGGATGGTCTCGCCGAAAGCGAAATGGTCGCGCTCCTGGACGACGGGAATCCAGTCGCGGGCCCGGGGGTCGGCCGAGACGTAGCTGTTGTCCTGCACCACGACCCCCGGGGCCAGGGACGCGGGCCAGTTCAGGAAGGCGTAGACGCTTTCGCTGAAGGTCGAGGTCACGCGACCGCCGGCCGGCGTCTGGTCGAAGACCAGCCAGGCGCAGGGATGGGCCTTCACGGGACGGTTTTCGAACCTCACCTCCGGCGGGGCGCTGAACACCGCGTAGCTTCGCGCCGCGCCGCTGTCGTTCAAGATCTCGATTGTCAGGATCGCCATGGCCAGCCCTCAGTTGCTGTACTGGACGTTGTATGTGCCATTGGCGCTCTGGATCACCGTCGCCGTGGTCTGCGGCAGCCCCGTGAAGTCGACCATGACGAAGTTCGTGTTCATCGAAGTGTCGATCACCTCGCCCGGGCTGTGCTCGCCTTCCGAGACGTAGAACTTGTTGAGGACCGGCGTGATCTCGTAGGTCATGTTCGGTACGGCCAGGACGGTCGACACGGGGACGGGAATCGGGGTGGCGGCGCCTTTGGCCCAGCCGAACACGTGGCCGGCGGCGGGGGTGAAGTCCGCTCCAGCCACGATCCTGAACGAACCGGTCTGCGCCTTGCCCGGCGTCACCGGCCCGAAACCCGTCGGCGGCCCGCCGCTGAAGGCGACTTCGTCCTGCTGCGACAGGTCGACCGTGGCGACGCCGCCGTTGGTCACGATCGTGCCCGGCCCGCACGTGTCCGGCGTCGTGCCCCAGTAGGCATAGACCGCGTCGTCGAAAGTGATGCTGTCGAAGCCGCCGTTGGTGATGCTGTCGAACGTCATCCAGGCATTCGTGAAGGCCTGCGGCACGTCGCCGCCCGTCGAGGTGAGCGGCGGCTCCATGAAGATGACGTAGCTCTTGGACAAGCCGCTTTGGTTGAAGATCTGCAGCGTGTGGGTGGTCATGGCCGAAGCCTCCTGCGCGAGGTTGTGTAGGAGAGGTCCAACAATTATTGGGCGAATGCAACGCTACAGCGACGCTTGGCCGTTCAGGACGGCCGGAGCAGGCCGCTCATCCGTTGTACTGGACCAGGAAGCCGCCATCGGCGCCGTGGGTCACCGTCGCCGAGGTCTGTGGCCGCCCGGTGAAATCGACCACGGCGGTGTCCGAAGCCTGGGACGGGTCGATCACCTGGCCGGGCGCGTCGTCGTCTTCCGACACATAGAAGCTGGGCGCCGGCCCGGGGGCGGCGAGGCTGCCGGGCATGACGTCAGCCTCCGCGTAGACCACGCTGTCGTAGGAACCGCCCGTGACATTATCGAGAGACGCCCAGACGTTGGCGTAGGGCGGCTGCCCGCTGTCCAGTCCCCTTGCCGGGGGCGGCGCCATGAAGACGACATAGCTCTTCGATTGGCTGCTCTGGTTGCGGACCGTGATCGTGTAGGTCGCCATTTCGCCGTCCCCCCGCTCGCCGAAAGCAGGGACCGTCGCTCAGTTGTCCCGACAATGCAACCAAGCCGCGCGCGGGCTCAGTTCACCCGTCGCGCCGCGCCCGGCAGGTGCAGCGAGAATTCCGGGATCGCGGCGTCGAACACCTCGCCGGCCTCGGTCATCATCTGGAAATGCCCGACCATGGCGCCCGACGGGGTCGGCAGCGGGCAGTTGCTGACATAGCGGAACGCTTCGCGGGGCCGCAGCTCCGGTTGCTCGCCGACCACGCCGGAGCCTTCGACCTCGCTGCTGCGGTTGAGGCCGTCGGTGATGGTCCAGGAGCGGGCGATCAGTTGCACGGTCTCGATCCCGTGGTTCTCGATCTCCACGGTATAGGCCCACATCCACAGGCCTTCCTCGGGCGCGGACTCCTCCGGCTGGAACACCGGCGAGACGCGCACCACGACGTCGCGGGTGCGCGCTTCATAGATACCCGTATCCGCGCCGCGACGGCGACGGATCCGCTTCAGCGGGGGGGAGGACTCACGCCTGATCGAGCGCACGGGTCACGTCTCGGGTCAGGTCCGACAGGCTTTCGAGGCCGACCGACAGGCGCACGCCACCCTCGACCACGCCCAGCGACGGGCGCATCTCCTCGGGCACCGAGCGGTGGGTGGTGGTCGGCGGGTGGGTGGCCATCGACTTGGCGTCGCCCAGATTGTTGGAGATGTCGACGATCTCCAGCGCGTTGAGGAACTTGAACGCCGCTTCGCGCGAGCCGAGGTCGAGGGCCAGCACGGTTCCGCCGCCGCTCATCTGCTTCTTGGCGACGTTGTGGCCCGGGTGGTCGTGGCGGAAGGGGTAGAGCACCTGCCGGGTCTTCCTGTGCTCGCCGATGACGTCGGCCAGGGCGGCGCAGGTGTCGGTCTGGCGGCGGACGCGCAGGTCCAGGGTCTCCAGGCCCTTGACCATCACCCAGGCGTTGAACGGCGACATCGATGGGCCGGTGTGGCGCAGGGCGTCGCGGTAGAATTCCTCGTTGATCGCCTCGCTGGTCAAGATCGCCCCGCCCAGCACCCGGCCCTGGCCGTCGATGTGCTTGGTGGCCGAATAGACCACGATGTCGGCGCCCAGCTGCAGCGGCTGCTGGAAGATCGGGGTGGCGAAGACGTTGTCGACGATGACCTTGGCGCCGACCGCGTGGGCCATCTGCGCCACCGCGGCGATGTCGGTGATCTCCAGCACCGGATTCGAAGGCGTCTCGATCAGTACGGCCTTGGTGTTGGGGCGGATCGCCGCCTCCCAGGCCTTGGGGTCGGTGGCGTCGACGAAGGTGGTCTCGACGCCGAAGCGCGGCAGCCATTCGGCCACCAGCCAGCGGCACGAGCCGAACAGCGCCTGGCCGGCCACCACATGGTCGCCGGCCCGGACCAGGCCCATCAGCGACGCATGGACGGCGGCCATGCCGGTGGCGGTGGCGCGGCAGACCTCGGCGCCTTCCAGCAGCGCCAGGCGGTCCTCGAACATCTTCACGGTCGGGTTGTTGAACCGCGAATAGACGAAGCCCGGGTCCTCGCCCGAGAACCGGCGGTCGGCGCCCTCGGCGGTGTCATAGGTGAAGCCCTGGGTCAGGTAGAGCGCCTCGGCGGTCTCCATATATTGCGAGCGCGCCAGGCCGCCACGGATCAGCTTGGTGGCGACGTCCCAGTCCTTCGGGTCCTCGGCCATGGCGGTCCTTCTCTTCGACGCGAGAGCCTGTCCGTTTCGGAGAAACGGATAAACAGGCTCTCTTTACAAACATTGGAGCGTGGCCGGCGCCGAAACCGGCATCCACTTTCGGCTGCCACGCTCTAGAAACGGCCGGCATAAAGGGTTTTGCGGAACCCAGGGTCAAGCCGCGCGAACCTTATTTCAACATTAGAATTGCCAAAGGCGAGTTGTACGGCGACGGACGGCGTCCAAGCCTTGCCTTCCAGGCGGCGTTTAGCGAGTGTCGCCCCGATGACCGACGCCCACGCAGCGGGGATTCTGCCCTGCCAATCCATCGAGGACCTGATCGCGCAAGAGGCGATCACCTCGCAGACCCCGTTCGACACCGACCAGGTGCAGCCGGCCAGCCTTGACCTGCGCCTGGGCGCGCGGTGCTGGCGGGTGCGGGCCTCGTTCCTGCCCGGCGTGGCCCGCCGCGTGCCCGAGCGCCTCAAAGATGTTGCGATGCACGAGCTGGACCTGACCAAGGGCGCGGTGCTGGAAAAGGGCTGCGTCTACATCGCCCAGATCCAGGAGAGCCTGGCCCTGCCGGCCAATGTGGCGGCGCGCGGCAATCCCAAGAGCTCGACCGGTCGGGTGGACGTGTTTGTCCGCCTGCTGACCGACCACAGCAAGGCCTTCGACGACGTCGAGGCCGGCTATGAAGGGCCGCTGTTCATCGAGATCGCGCCGCAGACCTTCTCGGTGCTGGTGCGGGCCGGCACCCGGCTGAACCAGCTGCGCCTCAAGCGTGGCGAACCGGCCAAGCTGGCGATCAAGAGCGTCGGCGTCGACCTGACCACCGGCGTCGTCGGTTTCCGCGGCCGCCGCCACGCCGGGGTCGTCGACCTGGACCACGAGGACGGCCACGACCCGCGCGACTTCTGGGAGCCACTGGAGACCCGCCACGGCGAACTGCTGCTCGACCCGGGCGAGTTCTACATCCTGGCTTCCAAGGACGACATCCAGATCCCGGTGATGGAAGCGGCCGAAATGACCCCGATCGACCCGTCGGTCGGCGAGTTCCGCGTCCACTACGCCGGCTTCTTCGACCCCGGATTCGGCACCGAGGAGGCCGGCGCCGTCGGCTCCAAGGGCGTGCTCGAGGTGCGCAGCCACGAGACCCCGTTCCTGCTGGAGGACGGCCAGATCGTCGCCCGGCTGGTCTATGAGCCCCTGACCGCCCGACCGGACCGCCTCTATGGCGAGGGCGGTTCGCACTACCAGCGCCAGGGGCTGAAATTGTCCAAGCATTTCAAGGCGTGGCGCTAGGGTTCGTGGACTTGGCCGGGGCGCTCTCATCCGTCGGCTTGTCGCCATTCCCTGGCATAAGGGAATCATGACGACGACACTGGATCCCGACTGGCTGGCCGCCTTGCTCCGCGACGAAGCCCTGCCGCCCGGCTTCGCCGCCGAGGTCGAGACCCTGCACGCGCCGCTGGCCGCCCGCATCGCGGCGGTGGCCATGGGGCCGGCCTTCGTGGTCGGGATCTGCGGACCGCAGGGCAGCGGCAAGTCGACGGCCGTCCTGGTCGTGCGCCGGCTGCTGGAGCAGCGGGGGCTGCGGGTGGCGACGCTGTCGCTGGACGACCTCTACCTGCCGATCGAGGCCCGCGAGGCCCTGGCGCGCGACGTCCATCCCCTGCTGCGGACGCGCGGCGCGCCCGGCACGCACGACGTCGCCCTGGGCCTGGCGGTGCTGGACGGCCTGGCGAGCGACGGGGCGACGGCGATACCGCGCTTCGACAAGGCGACCGACACCCGCGCGCCCGTCGAAAGCTGGCCGGTGGTCGAAGGGCCGGTCGACATCGTGCTGTTCGAGGGCTGGTGCGTCGGCGCCCGTCCGGAACCGGAGGCGGCCCTGCGCAAGCCCGTCAACACGCTCGAGCGCGAAAGCGACAAGGACGGCGCCTGGCGGGCCCATGTCAACGCCGCCCTGGCCGGGCCCTACAGGACGCTGTTCGCGCGCCTCGACCTGCTGATCCAGTTCGTGGCCCCCGATTTCGAGACCGTGCTCGCCTGGCGCCAGGAGCAGGAGCGCAAGCTGCGCGACCGGCTGGCGGCGCCCAGGCAGGGGGGCGGGCAGGGGAGCGCCCGCGCCATGGACGACGCCCAGGTCGCCGCCTTCGTCCAGCACTACGAGCGCCTGACCCGCCACATCGCCCGCGAAATGCCGGCCCGCGCCGATATCGTCGTCCGCCTGGACCGCGACCGTCGTTCGTCGATCGCCTGACCGGCCATTCGGTCGCGCGTCACGGCGTCGCACTAGATGTGGTGGGGCCTCAAATGGGGTCCCACTAGTGCTAGTTTCCCCTTGTCGGCGCCGCGACTCACCGGGGCGCCGACGCGGTGGAAGGCTTGATCATGAACGCACTCTTCGGCGGGACCTATTCGACCCACGCCAAGCGTGTCGCGATCTGGAGCAAGGCCGTCCCCATCCCGGGTTGCGACAAGGCCATCTGGCGTTGTGACGACCAGGGCCGGGTCATCCGCTGGGCCGACTACGGCGACCGCTTCTCGCGCTACGGCTGGACGATCGCCCGCGCCCCGCGTGAAAGCCGGCTGGCCCAGACCTTCGGCATGTCGACGGGCCGGCCCGTCCATCTGAACCTGGCCAACCAACTCGACGCGCAGCCCTCGCGCAAGGCCGCCTGACGGGTAGCGCTGCTCCTGTAGCCTGTCGCCTCTCCTTGATAATTTGACAAGCTCGCTTGACATGATCGTGACGATGTAAGACAAGTGTCCTTGTCACTTAGACGAGGGAGCTTGTCATGCATCACGAAGCTGAAAACCGGATCGCCAAGGCCGCGCTGGCCGGATCCATGGTGGCCGGCGCCATCGCCGTCGTCGCGTTCCTGACGACCGGAGGCCTGGCCCTCGACGCCGCCACCTCCACCCTGAGCCTGTCCTTCCCGCCAGCGTCGCAAGGACCGGTGTTCGCGGCCCTGTTGGCCGCGGGCGTCCTGAAGGTCGCCGGCCGCCTGGTCCGCCCTATCAGCCGTTGGCTGGCCGGCCGGTCCTGACATTTGTCCATCGGGAGTTAGCGAGATGATCCGCAAACCCAAGACCATGAGCCCGGCCGCCAAGCGCTATCTCGTCCGGTTCTTTCCGGCGATGGGCGCCTATGTCGCGGTGCTGTTCGCCTCGATCTGGATGATCAAGGCCTGGGCCCCTCAAGGGGCGCTGCTGTGGGGGCTGGCCATCGCGCCCGCCCTGCCGATCATCGCGGTGATCGCCATCATGGGCCTCTATCTGGTGGAGGAGACCGACGAGTTCCTGCGCTCGATGCTGGTCCAGGCCATGCTCTGGGGCATCGGCGTCACCCTGGCCGGTTGCACCGCCTGGGGGTTCCTGGAGAACGCCGACCTCGTGCCCCACCTGCCGCTCTACATGGTGTTCCCGGTCTTCTGCGCCGCGATGGGCCTGGCCCAGCCTCTGGTGAAATGGAGGTACCGGTGAAGAACCGCCTCAAGGTCCTGCGGGCCGAGCGGGACTGGAGCCAGGCGGATCTCGCCGACCGGCTGGAGGTCTCGCGCCAGACCATCAACGCCCTGGAGACCGGCAAGTACGATCCCAGCCTGCCGCTGGCCTTCAAGATCGCCCGCCTGTTCGGCCTGCCGATCGAGACCATCTTCCAGGACGAGGCCTGACCTCGTCCCGCCGTCCAAAGCCCTGACCTAGACCAAACCCCACCCACGGAGACCATCATGACCGTCCGCCATATCCTGGCGCGCGCCGCCTTCGCTTGCGCCGTCACCGCCACCGCCTTCGCCGCCGTCCTGCATCCGGCCCAGGCCGCCCCCGTCGCCGCCCGCGTCGCCGCCCCCTCGGCCGCCGCGCCCCGCTTGACCGTCACGGTGACGGGCAAGGGGCCCGACGTGGTGCTGATCCCCGGTCTGGCCTCGTCCAGCGCCGTCTGGGACGCCACCGTCAAGCAGCTGGAAGGCCGCTACCGCCTGCACGTCGTCCAGGTGGCGGGCTTCGCCGGAGCCCCGGTCGGCGCCAACGCCGAGGGGCCCGTCCTGCAACCGACGCTCGACGCCCTGGACGGCTACATCAAGTCGGCCCACCTGAAGTCGCCGGCCGTGATCGGCCACTCGATGGGCGGGCTGATGGGCCTGATGCTGTCCCGTCAGCACCCGGAGGACGTCGGCCGGCTGATGGTGGTCGACAGCCTGCCCTTCTACCCCGTGGTCTTCTCGCCGACCGCCACCGTCGAGGCGGTCAAGCCCCAGGCGACCGCCATGCGCGACGTGGCCGCGAAGTCCACGCCCGAAGCCTGGGCCGCCGGCGAGACCCGGACCATGGCCCGCCTGGTCAAGTCGCCCGAGGGCCTGAAGGCCGCCACCGCCGCCGCGATCGCCTCCGACCCCTCGGTGACCGGCCGCGCCCTCTATGACGACCTGACCACCGACCTGCGCGGCGAGATCGCGGCCATCAAGACCCCGACCGTGATGCTCTATCCGTGGGACGCGGCCACCGGCGCGCCGCAGGCGGCCTATGACGACCTCTACACCCAGGCCTACGCCCCGATGGCCTCGGCCAAGGTCAAGCGCATCGACGGTTCGCTGCACTTCATCATGCTGGACCAGCCGGCCGCCTTCGCCGCCGAGGTGGAGAGCTTCCTGCGCTAGGGAGAGGCGACGGTAAGGTTCTTTTGGCGAGTGTCCTGCGTCCTTCGAGGCTTCGCTGCGCTACGCACCTCAGGATGAGGAGCGTTGTTGCTGAATTCCTCATCCTGAGGCGCCCTCCAAGGGAGGGCCTCGAAGGACGCAGGGCGCTTCCCGACCTCGCCCGTCTGCTATCCTATGTGGGGGCGAGTCAGACGCGGCCTTGCTCCGCCGCCGTCTGGCCGAAACACTCGGCGGATGATGATTCTGCTCAACGCCGCCCGCCACGTCGCGCTCGCCCTCATCGCCCTTCTGGCGGTGGGGGCGGCTCCTGCTTTCGCCGAACCCTCGCTGTGGGCGATCAAGGACAAGGACTCGACGATCTACCTGTTCGGGACCGTCCACGTGCTCAAGCCCCAGACCCAGTGGCGCTCGGCCCGGATCGCCAAGGCCTTCACCCAGGCCGACGACGTGGTGATGGAGATCGAGCAGCCCGACGACCCCAAGGCGATGCAGCCGCTGATGTTGCAATACGGGGTCGACCGGGCCACGCCGCTCTCCAGCAAGCTCAGTCCGGAGACGTACCGGAAGCTGCAAGCGGCGGCTCAGGGCATGGGCTTTCCGCCTCAGGCCATCGACGTCATGCGGCCCTGGCTGGCGGCCCTGACCGTGTCGCTGACTCCGCTGCTACAGGCCGGCTACGATCCCGAAAGCGGTGTCGAGAAGCTGCTGACCGCCCAGGCCAAGGCGGCGGGCAAGCCGATCTCGGCCTTCGAGACCGCCGAGCAGCAGGTGCGGTTCTTCGCCGACATGACCCCGGACCAGGAGCGGGAGCTGCTGGAATCCACCCTGGACGACGTCGACGAGGGGCCCGGCAAGGTCGACGCCCTGGTGACAGCCTGGGCGGCGGGCGACCAGGGCGAACTGGAACGCCAGATGGTCGACGAAATGCAGCGTGACTATCCCGACCTCTACCAACTGCTGCTGGTCGACCGGAACCGCGACTGGGCGGGGCAACTGAAGACCAGGCTGGCCGGCTCGGGCGTCAGCTTCGTGGCGGTGGGGGCGGGGCACCTGACGGGGCCGGACAGCTTGCAGGCTCAGCTGGCGAAGCTGGGCATCAAGGCAGAGGTGGTGGAGTAGGGCTTCGGTTTTCAAGGTCCTCCCCCTGTGGGGGAGGCGATCGCGTAGCGATCGGTGGGGGGAGTTTTAGGGCAACCAATCCCATGCCTGGTCGGGGCCATCCTATCCCCCCACCGGCCTTCGGCCGCCTCCCCCACGGGGGGAGGCTTTAGTTTAAGCTCCCGCCGCCGCCGCTGCCTCCTTGCGCAGGTAGATCGACCGCTTGGGCGTCGACATCACCCGGTGCAGCATCGGCTCGAAGGCTTCCAGAGGCATCGACGTGTAGGCCGGGTCGAAGGCCTCCTGGTCGTAGATGTGGCAGAACTGGGCGGTATGTTCGAAGCTGGGATGACCCCGGAACTGGTCGCGCATGTCGCGGTCCAGGCCCAGGTGCTGGAAGAAATAGTAGCCCTGGAAGATGGCGTGGTGGGCCACCATCCAGTGGTTCTCCTCCGAGACGAAGGGCTGGAGGATCGCGGCGGCGATGTCGGCGTGATTGCGCGGGCCCAGGATGTCGCCGATGTCGTGCAACAGGGCGCAGACCACGTATTCCTCGTCGCGGCCGTCTTGGAAGGCGCGGGTGGCGGTCTGCAGGCTGTGGTCCAGCCGGTCGATGGCGAAGCCGCCGCAGTCGCCCTGCAGCAGTTTCAGGTGCGAGACCAGCCGCGTGGGCAGCTCGCGGCCGAACGCCATCGAGGCGTTGGCGATGATCGCCCAGTCCTGGGGCGTGCCCTCGGTCATGGCGTGAAACTGAGCCCGGGCATGCTCGTCTGGATGCTGGTGACCGTCGGCCATGGCGTCGTCCTCCCGAACGCTTGTTTGACCCGATCGTGCGCCGCTCCACAGTCGGCGTCAACGGATGGTCTTGAGCTGCGGGATCAGACCAGCTAGACGAGCGCAGCGCTTGGACGGCGCGTCGCTTCCGTCCAATGCGGGCGTAGCTCAGAGGTAGAGCGTCTGCTTCCCAAGCAGAATGTCGTGGGTTCGATTCCCATCGCCCGCTCCAATTTCCCCTCGAAATTGCATCAAGCGTGACTGTCGGCGATCGCTGTTTCGTTTCGGGATCAAGAACCTTGTTCTCCCAGATGGCGAAACCGGTCCGAGTCGGCGATAGGAACGGTTAAACTACAGCGTGCGGATCGATCTGATTTCGACCGTCCGCATCCGGGGGGACGATCCATGAGCCAGTTCGCGACTGAGACGGCGAAAGCCGTCGGCGCTGAATCTTCGCGTGCCGATCGTCTGGCCCGGTTCGCCGAGGGGCTGGAGCAACTGGCCGGCCGCTGGGCGCGCGAGGCGCGCGATCCGCGGGTCGCCGCGGCTTTGAGCGAGCGGTTCGGCCCGGCCGCGCCGGAGCTTCTGGCGACCCAGGACGCCGTCGCCTGCCTGCTGGCCGCCTCGTTCGGGACCCCCGGAGCCCTGCCGCCCAAGCTGCTGCTGCGCCTGCATGACGCCCTGGCGTCGCTGGCCGGGCTGGCGGCCGCGCGGCCCGTGCTGGCGCAAGAGGCGGACGCCCCGGTCATCGATTTCAAGAGCCGCGCCCAGGCCGTTCGCCTGGAGAGCGCCGCCCGCAAGCTGCTCAAGGGTCTGGGCCGGGTGCTGGCGGCCGGGGCGGTGAGCGCCACGGTCCTGGCGGCCGTGCCCGCGGCGGCCGGCGACTACGTGGTTCAGGCCAATGGCGGGGGCGTCAGCGGCGGCGGCTCCTATCCGGCGAGCGGCGGCGACGGCGACGACGGCAATGCCGGCGGGACGATCAACCAGTCGATCAGCGGCAGCTACGACGGCAACGGCGCGCCGGCGGTGCAGGCCACGGCCAATGGCAGCCACGGCGGCAGCGGCGGTGACGGCTATCTGGTGCCGCCGCTCATCCTGGTCGGCTTCGGCGGCGACGGCGGCGCGGGCGGCGACGGCGGCACGGTCCATCTGACGGTCAGCGGCGCGGTGGCGACCACCGGCACCGGCGCGGCCGGGATCGAGGTGCTGAGCCGCGCCTCGGGCGGCGGCGACGGCGGCGACGGCTATGGGGCCTATGGCGAGGGCGGCGACGGCGACCATGGCGGGGCGGGCGGTACGGCCGACCTGACCAACCACGCGACGGTCACCACCCAGGGCGCGGACTCCTCGGCCATCCGCGTGCAGAGCGCGGGCGGCGCGGGCGGCGATGGCGGATCGGGCTCCGGCGTGGTCGGGGCCGGCGGGGCCGGCAGCGGCAGCGGTCCGGGCGGCTTCGCGGGGGTCGACAATGACGGCGACCTGGAGACCTTCGGCGAGCGGTCCAACGGCATCCTGGCCCAGAGCATCGCCGGCCTGTCCGGTTCGGGCGGCTCGGCCGGCGGTATCGGGGCCTTCGCCGGCGGGTCCAACGCGGCGGGCGCGGGCGGCTCGGTCGACGTCACCAACAACGGCGGCATCCTCACCCACAACGACTTTTCCTTCGGCGTCCTGGCCCAGAGCATCGGCGGCGGCGGCGGAGCGGCCGGCGGGGCCGCCGGCATCGCGGCCCTGGGCGGCGGCGGCTCCGGCGGCGGCGCGGGCGGCGACGTCACGGTGTTCAACGGCGGAGTGATCGACACCCGCGGCCTCGGCTCGGTCGGCCTGTTCGCCCAGAGCGTCGGCGGCAGCGGCGGGGTCGGCGGCGGGGCCGGCGGCCTGGTGGCGATCGGCGGCGGCGGCGGGGCGTCCGGTACGGGCGGCAATGTCTCGGCCCACAATACCGGCCGGGTCGAGACCCACGGCGAGTTGGCCCAGGGCGTCTTCGCTCAGAGCGTCGGCGGCGGCGGCGGCGCGGGGGCCGGGGCCGGCGGCCTGGTCGGCATCGGCGGCGGCGGCGGCGCCTCGGGCAAGGGCGGTACGGTTGACGTGATCAATGACGGTTCGATCGAGACCGACGGCAAGCTCTCGCAGGCGGTGTTCGCCCAGAGCATCGGTGGCGGCGGCGGCAACGGCGCTGGCTCCGGCGGCCTGGTGGCCATCGGCGGTTCAGGCGGAGCCGGCGGGGCCGGCGACGCGGTCGGCGTCACCAACAACGGCGACCTGACCACCCATGGCTATGATTCCTACGCGGTGTTCGCCCAGAGCGTCGGCGGTGGCGGCGGCAACGGCGGCGGCGCGGGCGCGATGTTCGCCATCGGCGGCGACGGCGCGGGCGGCGGGATCGGCGGCGCGGTCACGGTGCGCAACACCGGAACCATAGTCACCGAGGCCGACGGCTCGGGCGGCGTGTTCGCCCAGAGCGTCGGCGGCGGCGGCGGCAGCGGCGGCGACTCCACGAGTTTCGGCCTGTTCGTCAACCTGTCGATCGGCGGGGCCGGCGGCACGGCCAGCAACGGCGGTGACGTCACGGTGGCCAACAGCGGTTCGATCGTCACCGGCGGCGAGCGCGCCTCGGCGATCTACGCCCAGAGCGTGGGCGGCGGCGGCGGCAGCGGCGGCTTCGGGGCCGGCGGCGCGGCGGGCGTCTACGGCGCGGTCAGCATCGGGGTCGGCGGAGCCGGCGGCGGCGGCGGCGAGGGCGGCCTCGTCCACGTCACGGCCGACGGGGTCTTGACCACCAGCGGCGCGGATTCGCGCGGCGTGTTCGCCCAGAGCGTGGGCGGCGGCGGCGGCGAGGGCGGCTACGCGGTGGCCGCGGCCCTGGCGGGCGGCGACGTCGGCGCGGCCTCGGGCGCGATCTCGGTCGGCGGCAAGGGCGGTTCGGGCGGCAAGGGCGGCAAGGTCAAGATCGACCACGCCAGCGGCGTGACCATCGACACCGGCGGCGACCGTTCGGCCGGGATCTTCGCCCAGTCGGTCGGCGGCGGCGGCGGCAACGGCGGCTGGAGCGGCGCGATCGCCGGGGCGGCCTCGGGCGGGCTCAGCGCGTCGATCGGCGTGGCGGTCGGCGGCGGAGCCGGCGGCGGCGGGTTCGGCGACGAGGTCACGGTCGACGTGGCCGGGACCGTCCACACGCGCGGTGTCGACAGCGCGGGCCTGCTGGCCCAGAGCGTCGGCGGCGGCGGCGGCACGGGCGGCTTCGCCCTGGCCGGGGCGGTGGCGGGCGGCGGCATGGCCGGCTCGGCCAGCGTCGGGGTCGGCGGCACGGGCGGCGGCGGCGGCGACGCCGGCGCCGTCACGGTGCTCAGCGCCACGGACATCCTCACCGAAGGCGACCGCTCGTCGGGAATCTACGCCCAGGCGGTCGGCGGCGGCGGCGGCACGGGCGGCTGGACCGGCGCGGTGTCCGGGGCCGGCGGCGTGGCGGGCGGCGCGGTAGCGGTGTCGATCGGCGGCTCCGGCGGCACGGGCGGAGCCGGCGGCATCGTCGACGTCAAGAGCATCGGCGGCATCGACACCTACGGCGTCGATTCAAGCGGCATCTTCGCCCAGAGCGTGGGCGGCGGCGGCGGCAGCGGCGGGTTCTCTATCGCGGCGGCCCTGGCCGGCGGCGTGGGCGCGGTGAGCGGCTCGGTCGGGGTCGGTGGCTCGGGGGCCGGCGGCGGCGCGGCCAAGACGGTCGATGTCGACACCACCGGCGCGATCCATACGCGCGGCGACCGCGGGGCGGGCGTGTTCGCCCAGAGCATCGGCGGCGGCGGCGGCAACGGCGGCTGGAGCGGTTCGTTGGCCGGGGCCGGCGGCCTGGGCGCGGGCGCGGTCGGTGTCTCGGTCGGCGGCTCGGCCGCCCTGGGCGGCGCGGGCGAGGCGGTCACCGTCATCAACCACGGCGCGGTGACCACCGAAGGCGACGACGCGGCGGGTCTGATGGCCCAGTCGGTCGGCGGCGGCGGCGGCACGGGCGGGTTCAGCCTCGCGGCGGGCCTGGCGGGCGGCAAGTTCGCCGGTTCGGCGGCGGTCAGCGTCGGCGGTTCGGGCGGCGGCGGCGGCAAGGCCGGGGCGGTCGACGTCGACAGCACGGGCGACCTGGTCACCCTCGGCGACCGCTCTTCGGCGATCTATGCCCAGAGCGTGGGCGGCGGCGGTGGCGGAGGCGGCTGGACGGGCGCGCTGGGCATCGCCGGCGGCGTCGGGGCCGGCACGGTGGCGGTCGGGGTCGGCGGCTCGGGCGGCAATGGCGGCGCGGGCAACATCGTCGACGTCGACAGCCTCGGCGACATCGACACGGTGGGCGCGGATTCGCACGGCATCCTGGCCCAGAGCATCGGCGGCGGCGGCGGCACGGGCGGCTTCTCGCTGGCGGCCGGGGTCGCCGGCGGACAGACGGCGGGCGCGGGCAGCGTCAGCGTCGGCGGCAGCGGCACGGGCGGCGGCTCGGCCGAGGCGGTGACCGTCGGCAGCGAAGGCGACATCCATACGCGCGGCGACCGGGCGGCGGGCGTCTACGCCCAGTCGGTCGGCGGCGGCGGCGGCGACGGCGGCTGGAGCGGTTCGCTCGCCATCGGCGCGGGCCAGACGGCCGGGGCGGTCAGCGTCAGCGTCGGCGGTTCGGCCGGACTGGGCGGCGACGGCAAGGCCGTCACGGTCGGCAGCAAGGGCAATGTGACCACCGAGGGCGACGACGCGGCGGGCCTGCTGGCCCAGAGCATCGGCGGCGGCGGCGGCACGGGCGGCTTCTCGCTGTCGGCTGGGGTCGGCGCGGGCCAGACGGCCGGGGCGGCCAGCGTCAGCGTCGGCGGCGCGGGCGGAGCGGGCGGCGACGCCGAGCTGGTCAAGGTGAAGAGCGAAGGCCAGATCGCGACGGACGGCTTCCGGTCGTACGGCGTGCAGGCCCAGAGCGTTGGCGGCGGTGGCGGCAGCGGCGGTTGGAGCGGTTCGCTGGCCGTGGGCGCGGGCCAGACCGGCGCGGCGGTCACGGTCGGCGTCGGCGGCTTTGGCGGCGTGGGCGGCGACGGCGGCGAGGTGCAGGTCGATGTCATCGATCTGATCCTGACCTTGGGCGACGACGCCACGGCGGTGCTGGCCCAGTCGATCGGCGGCGGCGGCGGCAGCGGCGGCTTCAGCCTGGCGGCGGGCGTCGGGGCGGGCCAGACGGCCGGCTCGGGCTCGCTCAGCATCGGCGGTTTCGGCGGCGCGGCCGGCGACGGCAAGACGGTCACGGTGACCAGCCACGCGGACATTTCAACGACCGGCGCGCGGGCCAACGGCCTGCAGGCGCAATCGATCGGCGGCGGCGGTGGGGCCGGCGGCTGGACAGGGGCCGTGGCGGTCGCCGCGGGCCAGACCAGCGGCGCGGTGGCGGTCGGCATCGGCGGCTTCGGGGCCGGTGGCGGCGATGGCCTGGATGTCACGGTCGACAGCTTCGGCCAGATCGAAACCCACGGCGACGACGCGGTGGGCATCCTGGCCCAGTCGGTCGGCGGCGGCGGTGGCAGCGGCGGCTTCTCGCTGGCGGCCGGCGTCTCGGTCGGCAAGAGCACCGGCGCGGGCAGCTTGAGCATCGGCGGCGGCGGTGGGGTCGGCGGCGACGGCGGCGTCGTGGCCGTCCACAGCCGCGACCTGATCGAGACCCATGGCGACCGCGCCTATGCGGTCCAGGCCCAGAGCATCGGCGGCGGCGGCGGCAATGGCGGCTTCTCGGCCGCGGTGACGGCGGCGCTGTCGTCGGGCAAGCCGGTGGGCGTCGGCGCCGCGATCGGCGGCTTTGGCGGGGCGGGCGGCGACGGCCTGGACGTCACGGTGACCAGCGACCTGGGCGCGGTGACCCATGGCGAGGCGGCTCACGGCCTGATCGCCCAGAGCATCGGCGGCGGCGGTGGCAGCGGCGGCTTCTCGATCAGCGGCGCGCTGACGGCGGGAACCAGCACGATCGGCGTCTCGGCCAGCATCGGCGGCGCGGGCGGTTCGGCAGGCGACGCCGGCGTCGTCCGGGTCACCACCGACGGCGTGACCACCACCGAGGGCGCGCGCGCCTACGGCGTGTTCGCCCAGAGCGTGGGCGGCGGCGGCGGCGACGGCGGTTTCGCCGGGGCCCTGACCGGCGGCCTGTCCTCGACCGACAACATCGCCATCGGCGTGTCGATCGGCGGCTCCGGCGGCTCGGCGGGCATCGGCCGCGACGTCTATGTGACCAACAACGGCAAGGTCGGCACCACGGGCGACGGCGCCACGGCGGTGTTCGCCCAGAGCGTGGGCGGCGGCGGCGGCACGGGCGGCATGGCCGTCTCGGCGGCCCTGGGCGGCGCCAAGTCCAAGAACATCTCGCTGGCGTTCGGCGGTTCGGGCGGCGGCGGGGGCAAGGGCGGCGACGTCCACGTCACCTCCACCGACCTGGTGGTCACCGAGGGCGACGACGCCATCGGCATCTTCGCCCAGAGCGTGGGCGGTGGCGGCGGGGCCGGCGGCGCGGCCGGGGCCCTGGCGGTGTCGGGCGGCAATTCAACCAACCTGGCCATGAACATGGGCGGCTCGGGCGCCACGGGCTCGATCGGCGGCGACGTCACGGTCGTCAACAGCGGCACGGTGGTCACCCACGGCGAGCAGTCGCACGGCATCTTCGCCGAGAGCATCGGCGGCGGCGGCGGCCACGGCGGCATGGCCGGCATCGACGAGAACCAGTGGTCCGACTACATGGCCGGCGGGGCCGGCACGGTCAGCCTGGGCTCGGGCAGCAACAACATCTCGGTGGCCCTGGGCGGGGCCGGCGGAACGGGCAACGACGGCGGCGTGGTCAAGGTGACCAACAGCGGCGTCGTGGCCACCACCGGCGAGTCCCAGGCCAACGCCATCTATGCCCAGAGCATCGGTGGCGGTGGCGGCGACGCCGGCGTGTCCACGGCGGCTTCGGGCAGCTTCGGTCAGGGCAGGAACGGAACCTACGCCATCGCCCTGGGCGGCACGGGCGGCGCGGCCGGCGACGGCGGCTTGGTCCAGGTGTTCAACAGCGGCTCGCTGAGCACGGTCGGCGGCAACGCCACCGGCATCGTGGCCCAGTCGGTGGGCGGCGGTGGCGGTGGCGGCGGCGACGCCCGCGGCTTCTCGCTGAGCTTCTCCAAGAAGGCGGCCGGCACGAGCAAGGCGACCTCGGTCAACCTGTCGATCGGCGGCCAGGGCGGCGCGGCCGGGCAGGGCGGCGAGGTCAATGTGACCAACAGCGGCCAGATCCTGACCCTGGGCGGCGACTCGCACGGCGTGTTCGCCCAGTCGGTCGGCGGCGGCGGCGGTCGCGGCGGCCTGATTTCGACCCAGGGCGAGGAGGTCGTCACCTTCCTCGACATGGCCAACAAGGGCGAGGCCAAGGGCGGCCAGATCGCCATCGGCGGTTCGGGCGCGGGCGGCGGCGACGGCGGCCTGGTCACGGTCGGCAACAGCGGCCTGATCTGGACCAAGGGCAAGGACGCCCACGGGGTGTTCGCCCAATCGGTCGGCGGCGGCGGCGGCGACGGCGGTTCGGGCCTGGCCGGCGAGGTCAGCATCGGCGGCCAGGGCGGCGTGGCCGGGAACGGCGGCGAGGTCCGGGTGACCAACAGCGGGACCATCGTCACCGAAGGGGCTCTGTCGCGCGGCGTGTTCGCCCAGAGCGTGGGCGGCGGCGGCGGCACGGGCGGGGCCACCGACTACGACGGCGACGACACCTATTCCTACAGCAAGGGCCTGTCGGACACCATGAAGGTGGTCGGCAACCTGACCGCCACCAAGGACCTGATCGACTCGTTCAGCGAGCCGGCCTGGGGCGTCAGCATCGGCGGCACGGGCGGTTCGGCCGGCGACGGCGGCGTGGTCAAGGTCGACAACAGCGGCGCGATCTACACCTCCGGCCGGCTGTCGCACGGCATCATGGCCCAGAGCGTCGGCGGCGGCGGCGGCACGGGCGGCGAGGGGACGATCACGGGCGTCGGCCAGATCGTGTTCTCCGGCGTCGGTGGCACGGCCGGCGACGGCGGCGACGTGACGGTGACCAACAGCGGCCTGATCCAGACCTCGGGCTACGGCGCCTACGGCATCTTCGCCCAGAGCGTGGGCGGCGGCGGTGGCGTGGCCGGCGACACGTCGTTGGGCATCGCCTCGTGGGGCGACCTGGGCCCGTACGGCGGCGAGGACTACAGCAGCTATGGCAAGCTGAGCGTCAACCCGTTGGACGGCTATGGCGGCGACGGCGGCGACGTGACGGTGACCAACACCGGCGACATCGTCCTGCTGGGCGAGGGTTCGGTCGGCATCTTCGCCCAGAGCGTGGGCGGCGGCGGCGGGCTGTTCGGCAGCGGCCTTGGCCTGTCGTTCGCCGGCTCGCTGGGCGGGACCGGCGACGCGGGCACGGTCACCGTGGTCCAGAACGGCAATATCTATGTCGGCGGCAAGAACGGCGTCGGGGCCTTCTTCCAGAGCCAGGCGGGCGACGTTCCGGCCGCGGGCCTGCACAGCCTGGCCCTGGCCCCGGCCGCAGGTCCGACCTACGCCGCCAAGGACATCGTCGCCACCCTGAACGGCGACGTGCGCGGCGGCTCGGTCTACGGCAAGGGCGTGCTGGTCGACGGCGGCAAGGACAACGTCATCAACCTGATGGGCGTGGTCTCGGCGGCCTCGAACCTGGCGATCGTCGGCACGACCGGCAACGACACGATCAACAGCCACAAGGGCGTGGTCGGCAACATCGACCTGGGAAGCGGGATCAACGCCTTCAACAACCTGTCGACGGCCGTCCTGCAGTCGCTGGACTTCATCAAGCTGAACGGCGGGCTGCTGAAGACCGACGGGGTGTTCACCCCGGGCGGCAATGGCCTGGTGCAGACCACCCGCGTCGAGGGCAACTTCACCCAGACGGCCAGCGGCGTGTTCCTGGCCGACCTCGACCTGGGCAAGACCGGCAAGGCGGGCGAAATCGACCGCCTGGACGTCACCGGCAAGCTGGACCTGAAGGGCAAGTTCGTCCTGCAGATCATGGACCCCGGCCACATCCTGCCGGGCGACCACACCGCCACGATCCTCAACGGCGTGGGCGCCCTGACCTCGTCCGGCCTGCAACTGGTGGCCCCAACCTCGTCGATCGCCACCTTCGAACTGAAGACCACGGCCGACGACCTGAACCTGCACTATGTGGTCGACTTCTCGCCGGCCGGGTTCAACGTCAACCGCACGGCCGTCGGCGACCACATCAACAACATCCAGCTGACCGGAAGCTCGACGGGCTTCGCGCCCGTGGCGGCCGAACTGTTCTGGGAGCCGTCGCAGGTGGCCCTGGCGAACTATTACGACAGCTTCAGCCCCGAGGCCTATGCCGACCAGGTGGCGGTGACCAACTTCGCCATCGCCGGCTTCACCGACTCGCTGATGAGCTGCCCCACGGCCCCCGGCCAGGTCGCGGCGTCGCCGGAGGGCTGCGTCTGGGCCAAGGCCGGCGGTCGCCTGGTCAAGCTGGACGCCACGGCCCAGGACATGGCCTTCGAGGAGCGCGCGACGGGCCTGTCGGGCGGTTTCGAGGGCGAGGTGGCCCCACACTGGCGGGTCGGCGCCGCGGCTTCGGCTGAAAGCCTGCGGACCGGGATCGAGACCCGCACCAACGGCTCGGGCGAGCGCTATCAGTTCGGCGTGGTCGCCAAGCGCATCCAGGGTCCGCTGACGGCGGCCCTGGCCTTCGACACCGGCATGAGCTCGCTGGAGACCCGCCGGGCGGTGCTGTTGCCCTCGGGCCTGCGGATGGCGGAGGCCAAGCAGCGACAGACCTTCCAGGCCCTGACCGCCCGGATCAGCTACCGCCTGGGCGAGGACCGACTATACGCCAAGCCGATCGCCGAGCTGAGCCACAGCCGGATCAAGACCGACGCCTTCGCCGAGACCGGGGCCGGAGCCCTGAACCTGGTGGGCCCCGAGCAGAAGGACCGCGCCACCCGCCTGAGCGCCAAGCTCGAGGTCGGCGGCGAGTTCATGCAGGGCGTCACGGCGATCCGGCCCTATGCCCGGGTCGGCGCGACCACCACCCTGTCGGGCAAGGCGCCGCTGTTCACCGCCGCCTTCGAAAGCGCGCCGGGACCGTCGGGCCAGTTCAGCGTCGCCGGACGGCTGGACAAGACCACGCTCGACACCGAGCTAGGGGTGTCGATCGTGGGGGCCAAGGGGGCCAGCGCCAGGCTCAACTGGTCGGGGCAGTTCGGTGACCGGGTCAGCAACCAGAGCCTGGCGGTGAAGTTCACCGTGCCGTTCTAGGGGGACCCGCGCTTGCGCCGGCCCGGCGAAACTTGATACTCCGGCCCAACACGACGGGGCGGGCTTGTTGGCCCGTCCCGTCGTCGCTATTTGGCGCTCTGCGCTGAACCTTGATTGAAACGAGACGTCCCGTGGCGAAACCGGCCAAAGCCATCATCCTCAGCGCCGGCCAGGGCAAGCGCCTGTCGCCGCTCACCGACACCCGTCCCAAGTGCCTGGTCGAGCTTTCGGGCCGCACCGTGCTGCACTGGCAGCTCAAGCACCTGGCGCAGGCCGGGATCACCGAGGCGGTGGTCGTCACCGGCTTTGCCGCCGACACGGTCGAGAAGGAGGTCGCGGGGCTCGACATCCCCGGCCTGACCGTGCGGACCCTGTTCAACCCGTTCTACGCCCTGACCGACAACCTGGCGACCTGCTGGCTGGCGCGCGGCGAGATGCGCGGCGACTTCCTGCTGCTGAACGGCGACACCCTGTTCGAGACCGCCATCGCCCAGCGCCTGATCGCCGCGCCGTCCGCGCCGATCACCGTCACCATCGACCGCAAGGCCGCCGGTTACGACGCCGACGACATGAAGGTGCTGACCGAGGGGCTGTCCCTGCGGGCCATCGGCAAGACCATCGAGCAGTACGACGCCGAGTCGATCGGCTTCCTGAAGTTCGACCCCGAGGGCGCGGCCCTGTTCACCCGCATCGTCGAGCAGGCCCTGCGCACGCCCGAGGGCCTCAAGCGCTGGTACCTCAGCGTCATCAACCAGATCGCCCAGGAACACGGTGGGGGGGACCACGACGTGGTTCGCACCCAGTCGATCGAGGGCCTGCAATGGGCCGAGATGGACTTCCCTGAAGACCTGCCGGGCAACCGCGCCCTGGCGGCGGCCTGGGTGGCGGCGGGGGAGTAGGGGTCGGCGGCGTTGATTTCGGCCGGTCTCGCCCTCACGACCCGTGATCGCGCGGCCCGCTCAGGGCGCTGACGCCTCGAACCGCGGCGGGTCCGAAGGCGCAAGTCGCGCGCTATCCTCGCCCGTTCGAGCCTGGGAGAGGAGCCACGCCACCAGGTCGGCCGGTTCCTGCCGCGTCTCCTCCGCGTGCAGAAGCGCGAAATGCCAATCGGCGTCGACCAGCGCCTGCTCGAACGGCGCCACCAGACGGCCAGCGTCGAGCATCGGCCCGAACAGGCTGCGGGGAAGCAGAGCCACGCCTTTGCCGGCAAGGGCGGCGTCCGCGTTCAATTCGTGGCTGGGATAGTCGACAGCGCCGAATTGAAAGCGACCGTCGTCGGGCGCGCCGGCTTCGCGCAGCCATCGCGGCCAATCCGGATGAGGCAGCAACAGGCAGCGCGCCAGATCCGCGGGCTGGACGATGCGCCGCCGCACCGCCTGGTCCGGGTCGAGCATGGGCATCAGGTCGACCGGAAACAGGGGGTGGGATCGCCAGCCGGGCCAGGGACCGCTTCCCGTCCGAATGGCGACATCGAAGCCGTTCCCGGATCGCATGTCCGTCGAGACGTCGAGCTCGATCGCAAGGTCGGGATGGGCGGCTTGATATTGCTCCAGACGCGGGGCCAGCCAGCGGGCGGCGAAGGTCGGCGGCGCCGTGATGCGGATAAGCGGACGGGGGTGGTGGAAGGCCTCGAGCGCCAGGTCGATTTCGCCCAGGGCCCGATCGATGCGCGTCGCGAGCGCGATCGCCTCTTCCGTCGCCGTGGCGCGCGGTCCCCTCCGCACGAACAGCGGCGTTCCAAGGTCCTGTTCGAGCGTGCGAATGCGCAGGCTGACGGCGGCGGGAGTCAGGAACAGGGTCTCGGCCGCCGCGACGAAGCTGCCGGACCGCACGCACGCGGCCAAGATCCGCAGGGATTCCAGGGAGGGACGCTTCACAAGTTATCCTTGTCGTAATCGCAAGAAGTCCGCGTTTTGCCGTCGCCGTCGAGGGTGTCAGAGGAGACCGCCTAGAGCCAGTCGCGCGATATAGGAATCGCACGACTGGCTCTAGGTATTTGTTTTCGCATCGCTATTGCTGAAAACCAGCGGCCACTTTTCCGCGCGATGCTATAGATAGGAGTTCCGAATTTGTCCCTGCAAGCCCGTCCGCTCTTCGACCTGACCCTTCACCTGCATCCGATGATCGACCTTGGCCAGACACCGGCCGGCGGTCGTCGCATCTACCCGGTTTCGGGCGGCGCCTTCGAGGGCGACCGGTTGAAGGGCGACGTCTCCCCGCTCATCGGGTCCGACCTCCTGCTGATGCGGGCCGACGGCGCGTTCCAGCAGGATGTGCGCCTGCTCCTCGTCACCGATGACGACGCCCATATCCTGATGACCTACCGCGGCGTCCGCCGGGCTTCGGCGGAGGTTGACCAGCGTCTTGCCCGCGGCGAGATCGTCGACCGGTCGGAATATTATCTCCGCACGACCCCCTATTTCGAGACCGCGTCGGAACGGTACGGCTGGATCAACAGCATCGTCGCCGTCGCGCAGGGCGGCAGGGTTCCGGGCGGCGTGCGTTATGAGATCCACGAGATCCTATGACCCGGCGTGACGCCGCCTTCGCTCGAAGCCGCGTCGCTTTCCGCGATCACCATCTGGCCCAGGAACGTCGGGCGGAACGTCCAGCGCGCCGGGGCGGAGGGCTCGCCGGCGCCCAGCCCTTGCGCGCCGGCGCCGAAGGCTTGGTCAGGCGGCGATTTTCCAGGTCCTGGGGGATTCGCCGCCGGCGATGCGGCTTGGCGGCCGCATCGGGCCGTTTCGCGCCCGAAAGGCCGGAAGTAAGCCGTTTCTTACCCTGTCATCGCCAAGTCACACCTCGCGCCTATACGGCGAAGGCTTCAACTCAAGCTGGCGCGCCGGCTTGAGCCTGTCGTCGGTTGGGCCAATAGCTCTCCGGACGTTTTGACGATTCGAGCCCTTGGTCGGGCGGGGAAAAACAAAGGGACATGATGCGTAGGTTCGGAACTCAGAAAGTCAGCCTGCTGATGGGCGCGGCGCTGTCGGCGTTGTCGTTTGGCGGCGCCGCCCTGGCCCAGGACGCGACGCCGTCGGCGACCGCGCTGGACGAGATCGTCGTCACGGCCGAGCGCCGTTCGGAAAACCTGCAGAAGGTGCCGGTGTCGGTGGCCGTGGTCGGCGGCGACCAGCTGCGCGCCATCCAGGGCGGCGGCGACGACATCATCTCGCTGTCGGGCAAGGTGCCCAGCTTCTACGCCGAGACCACCACGGGTCGCATCTTCCCGCGCTTCTACATCCGCGGCCTGGGCAATATCGACTTCTACCTCGGCGCCTCGCAGCCGGTGTCGATCATCCAGGACGACGTCGTCCTCGAGCACGTGGTCCTGAAGTCGAACCCGGTGTTCGACGTCAAGCAGGTGGAAGTGCTGCGCGGCCCGCAGGGCTCGCTGTTCGGTCGCAACACCACGGCCGGCATCGTCAAGTTCGACACCAACAAGCCGACCCAGACCCTGGAAGGCCGCGCCAGCGCCTCGTACGGCACCTACGGCACGACCACCTTCGACGGCGGCATCGGCGGCCCGATCGTGGCCGACAAGCTGGCCTTCCGGGTTTCGGCCCTCTACCAGCACCGCGACGACTACGTCGACAACGTCTTCGCCGGCGCCAGCGCCGACGGCACCGTGACGCCGAAGAAGAACGCCATGGGCGGCTTCGACGAAAAGGACGTGCGGCTGCAGATCCTGGCCACGCCGACCGACCAACTGACGGTCCTGGCCTCGGCCCACGCCCGCAACTACGAGGGCACCTCGACCCTGTTCCTGCGCCAGGCGCTGAAGAAGGGCTCCAACAAGCCCAACGCGCCGCGCGACCAGGTCGCCTTCGACGAGGCCGCCAACAACCCGCAGGCCTATGACACCCAAGGCACGTCGCTGAACGTCGCCTACGACTTCGGCCCGGTGACCCTGACCTCGATCAGCGCCTATGAGACCACCGCCGGCTACAGCCGCGGCGACACCGACGGCGGCGCGGCCGCCAACTACCCCGTGAACGGCATTCCCAACGGCTTTGGCCAGTCCATGGGCCAGATCCGCGACCTCGACCAGCTGACCCAGGAAATCCGCCTGGCCAGCAACGGCGACGACCGCCTGAAGTGGCAGGTCGGCGGCATGTACTTCGACTCGCGCGACACTACCGACTTCTACCAGCGCGCCTATTTCACCAAGACCAACCCCAACAACTGGGTGCGGCTGAACAACCTCAACACCTCGTGGGCGGTCTTCGGGCAGCTCAGCTACAAGGTCACCGACGCCCTGACGATCACCGCCGGCGCGCGCGAGACCTATGACGCCAAGAAGACGGTGCTGAAGAAGACCGCCGACACCGCCGCCGGCGTCGTCACCTATGGCGGCCGTCGCTATGTGCGCCTGACCGACGAACAGCCCAGCTGGGACCTGAGCGCGCTCTACCAGGTGAACCCCGACGTCAGCGTCTACGCCCGCGTCGCCAAGGGCTTCCGCGGCCCGACCATCCAGGGCCGTTCGGCGGTGTTCAACGCCGACTTCACGACCGCTGATTCCGAGACGATCCTGTCGTGGGAAGCCGGCTTCAAGAGCGCCCTGCTCGACAACAGCCTGCGCTTCAACGCCTCGGCCTTCGCCTATGAGGTCAAGGACATCCAGCTGAACGGCAACGACTCGAACGGCAACGGCGTGCTGTTCAACGCCGACAAGGCCCAGGCCTACGGCATGGAAGCCGACGCCGAATGGCGTCCGGTGTCCAACCTGCTGCTGACGGCCGGCCTCAGCCTGCTGCACAGCGAGATCAAGGACAAGCGCGTCTACGCCCAGGTCTGCGCCCTCAACAGCGTTGTGGTCTGCACGGTCAAGAACCCGACGATCGCGATCGTCGGCCCGTTCGGCACCAGCACCTTCGCCCAGATCGACGGCCAGCCGCTGCCCAACGCGCCGAAGTACAACTTCAACTTCACGGCGCGCTACGACCTGCCGGTCGGCGCCGACGGCAAGCTGTTCGTCGCCACCGACTGGAACGTGCAGGGCTATACGAACTTCGTGCTCTACGACACGGATGAGTTCTACTCGAAGAACAACTTCGAAGGCGGGCTGAAGCTCGGCTACGAAGGCGGCAACGGCGCCTATGAAGTGGCGCTGTTCGGCCGCAACATCACCAACGAGAAGAACCTCAAGGGCGTGATCGAGAACTACATGGCGGCGGTCTACAACGACCCGCGCATCGTGGGGATTTCGGTCTCGGCGAAGCTGAACTAGGGCTGATCCCTCAGCGCTTAGATCGCTGTTCCATCCCCCGTTTCCCCGGCGAAGGCCGGGGCCCAGGTGAAACCCACGAGTTGCTCATGGTGAATCTGGATCCCGGCCTTCGCCGGGAAAGCGGAGAGGTGGGTTTGTTTCCAAGGCGGAATGACCCCGCTCCCACACTCGGGAGCGGGGTTTTTCGTTCAGGGCAGGGCGGCCTCCGCCGCCCGCCGCTTCAGCAGATCCTGTTCGCGCCGGTTGCCGGCCAGCGCCGCGGCGGCTTCGAACGCGGCGCGCGCCTCCTCGAAACGGCCCAGCTTGTGAAGCAGGTTGCCTCGAACGCTGGGCAGCAGGTGGTAGCCCTTGAGCGCCGGCTCGCCCGCGAGGCGGTCGACGATCGCCAGCCCCGCCTCCGGGCCCTGGGCCATGCCGACGGCGACCGCGCGGTTGAGTTCGATGACCGGCGAGGGGGCGACGGCGGCCAGTCGCGCATAGAGCTCGGCGATGCGCGACCAGTCGGTGTCCGCCGCCGTCCCCGCCTGGGCGTGACAGGCGACGAGGGCCGCTTGCAGGGCGTAGACGCCGTCCGCGCCGCCCAGGCCGCGCGCCCGCTCCAGCGCCCGCAAGCCCCGGCGGATCTGCAGCTGGTCCCAGAGGGCACGGTTCTGGTCGAGCATCAGGATCGGCTCGCCCATCGGGTCGGTGCGTGCCGCCGCGCGCGAGGCGTTCAGCTCCATCAGGGCCAGCAGGCCGTGGGCCTCGGGCTCGCGCGGCGCGATGGCGGTCAGCACACGGCCCATGCGCAGCGCTTCGTTACAGAGCTGGGGACGCAGCCAGTCCTCGCCGCGCGCCGCCGTGTAGCCCTCGTTGAAGATCAGGTAGACGACCTCCAGCACCGTCGAGAGCCGCCGCGCCAGTTCCTCGCCGCGTGGGGTCTCATAGGCCAGCCCCGAGTCCGAAAGGGTCCGTTTGGCGCGCACGATGCGCTGGGCGATCGTGGTGTCGGGGACCAGGAACGCCCGGGCGATCTCCTCGGTGGTCAGGCCGCAGATCATCCGCAGCGCCAGGGCCGCGCGGGCCTCGCGCGACAGCAGCGGATGACAGGCGGTGAAGATCAGGCGCAGCAGCTCGTCGCCGATGTCGTCGTCCAAGGCGGAGTCCAGATCGGGCATGGCCTGTTCCTCGGCCTCCAGGTCTCGGGCGACCATCTGGTGCTTGCGATCCAGCATCTTGCCGCGCCGCAGCTGATCCAGGGCCCGGCGCTTGGCGGTCGCCATCAGCCAGGCCCCGGGCCTTTCGGGGACGCCTGTCGCCGGCCACCGCTCGAGGGCGGCCAGCAGGGCGTCCTGAGTCAGCTCCTCGGCCAGCGGCACGTCGCGCAGCATCCTCGCCAGGCTGGTGATCAGCCGGGGCTGTTCCACCCGCCAGACGGCGAGGATCGCGCGACGGGCGTCGGCGGCCGTCACGGCCGCCTCACTGGCCGGCGAACCCGGCGAACGCCCGAACCTCGCAGGTCCCCTCCCAGCCAGGCATGTGCTCGACGTGGAGCTGCATGAACTCGACCGCCGAGGCGACCGCCTCTTCCTTGCTGTGGAATTCGAAGATCGCGTAGCCGCCGATGACCTCCTTGGCCTCCACGAACGGCCCGTCGAGCACGCTGATCTTGCCGTCGATGATGCTGACGCGAGCGCCGTTGGCCAGCGGCTCCAGGCCACCGGAATCGATCATGCGGCCGGCCTGGATCTCGCGGTTGGCGAGCTTGTGCATCGCCTCCATCAGTTCCGGGGTCGGGGCCGCGGGCTGAGCGGACTTTACGAACGACATGAAGCGCATGGGGCATCCTCCTGGAGCGAGCCGCGAACGTTATCGTCCGCTGCACTGTCTCGCTATTGAGGACGACGAACCAGCCCCTGGCGGATCGACACGCGGCTTGGAGAAAATCGTCGAGAGGGTGCGAGAGCTTGGCGCGACGGCCAACAAGCGCGTTCCTCAGCCCTCGACCAGGCTGCGCACCAGGTCCAGGTCGCTGGGCTTGTCGACGTCCACCGCCGCCAGCCCGTGCCGGGCGCGCACCGCCACGGCCTTGACTCCGGCCAGGGCGCCGATGCGGCTGACGGTCTCGTCCAGGGTCATGCGGCCCAGCAGGTAGCGGCCCAGCATCACCGGGCCGAGCATGGCGGCGATCTTCCAGGGCTGCTTGCGGTGCTGCTCGACCTTGCGCCACAGGTCGATGGCCTGCAGGGCCCGGTCGGTCTTGAGCAGGAACAGGTTGCAGCCCGAATAGCGGCCGTCGCGAAACGCCAGATAGGTGCGCCTGGTCTCCGGCGCGGCGGCCCGCACCAGGGCCTCGGGGGCCAGCAGGATGGCGATGTCGGCGTCTTGCGGCGCGTCGGCCATGAACTCGGTCAGCCATTCGGGCCGCAGCAGGGCGTGGTCGACCGTGGTGACCAGCAGGGGCGTGCCCATGGCCGCCGCGCCCTGGCGGACGCTTAGGCTGGGACCTTCGGCCGAAGCCAGCACCTGGATGTCGGCGGCCAGGGACGGGGCCGCCAGCATCGCCACCAGGGCCGCTTCGAGCGCCGCGTCCGAGGTCGAGACCCCGATCCGCCGCGCCCCGGCCTGGTCCAGCGCCGTCAGCACCCGGGTCAGCAGGGTCTGGCCGCCCAGGACGATCAGGCCCTTGTGGCTGACGCCGGCATAGTCGGCGACGGGGTCAATCCCGCCGCGCGAGCCGGCCAGGACCAGAGCCTGGAAGCTCAAAGCGCCTTCTCGTAGATGCGGTAGGTCTTGTAGATCTCTGCGCCCATGGCCTCGGAGATCCGCCGCATCGGCAGGTTGCCTTCCAGCACCCACGAGAATTCGAACTTGTCGTAGCCCAGGGCCAGGCCGGCGTCGCGGCCGGCGTTCATCAGGTGGAAGGGCACGACCTGGCCGCGCAGGCTGTCGGCGAACTTGCGCTTGAGGCCCATCAGCGGGATGCGGATCGACTTCACGCGCTTGACCTTCAGCCGCCACAGCAGCCTGGCCCAGCCGAACGGCAGCAGCTTGCCGTTCAGGCCTTCGATGGCCTCGTTGACGTTGGGCAGCAGCACAATGAAGCCGGCGGGCTCGCCGTCGATCTCGGCGAACAGGATCAGGCGCTTGTCGAGCACGTCCTTCAGGGCCTTGCCCAGCTGAGCGGTCTCGGCCTCGGTGGTGGGCACGAAGCCCCAGTTGCCGGCCCAGGCGTCGTTGAGGATCTCGGTCAGCGACCGAACCTCCTCGTCATAGCGGCTCATGTCGAGCTGGCGCAGGGTCACGCCCTCGGGCAGGCCGCGCTTGACCCGGCGCACCACCACGGCCGGCAGGGCGGCGGTGGGATCGCAGACATAGGCGTAAACGTCCTTGGCCTTGGCGTAGCCCTGCTCCTCGACCCGCGCGGCGGCATAGGCCGGATCGTGGCCCATCATCACCATCGGCGGGGTGTCGAAGCCGTCGACCAGCAGGCCGACCTCCTCGTTGATCGACAGGTTGAACGGGCCCAGGGCGTTGGTGCAGCCGCGGGCCCGCAGCCAGTCCTCGGCGGTGCGGAACAGGATCTTGAACACCGCCGGGTCGTCCTCGGCGGCGATCATCCCGAAATTGCCGGTCTTCTGGCCGGGCTCCTGGACCGCCAGGGCGTCGATCTGGGCGCTGATCCGGCCCACGTCGCGGCCGGCCCGCTGGGCCAGCCACATCTGGACCTCGGCATGCTCGAAGAACGGGTTGGTCTTCGGCGTCAGGGCGGCCATCCGCTCCATCATCAACGGCACGACCCAGTTGGGGTCCTTGGCGTTGAGGCGATTGGCCAGGTTGATGAAGCGCTTCAGCTCCGCCCTGGTGCGGACGGGAATGACCGTAAGGTCGGAATCGACGGTGTCGAACGGCATTCAGCCCTCCAAGACGACTAAGGCGTAGACCGCGAGGGCGGCGAAGATCACGGGGCCGCCCCAGACGGCCAGGAGCGGCGATAGCGCGCCCCCTTCGCCTAGGGCGGTCAGCATGCCGTTGGCGACCAGGAAGATCAGGCCCGCCGCCAGGCCGCCGGTCAGCAGCACCGCGCCCTGGCCGCTGCGGAAATTGGCCAGGGCCACGGGGGCGCTGAGCAGCAGCATGACCAGGGCCGCGAACGGTCCGGCGAAGGCGGCCAGGAACTGGGTCTCGTAATAGGCCGCCGGACGGTCGCCGCCGCCGTTCAGCAGGACCCGGCGGGCCGTGGCGGCGCTCGGCACCGGGCTGTCGGCGAACAGGGCCTGGACGTCCTGGCGATGCAGCGGCGAGGGCCAGGTCATCTGGGCGGCGGGCACGACATTGACCTGCTCGCCGTTGAACCGGACGATCACCGGCTTGTTCAGGGTCCAGCCGCCGCCGTGGCCGTAGGTGGCGGTCGGCGCCTCGATGCGCTCGACCAGGCGACCGGCCTTGTCGCGGCGATAGACCCTCACGACGTTCAGCTGGCGGCCGTCGGACGAGGCGCCGTCGGCGATCACCAGGTCGTCGCCGGCCCGGAAGCTGCGCGGTCCCGGAACCTTGCGGTCGGCGACCGGGGTGGTGGCCTGCCACCAGGCGCTCAGGACCGGGTCGGTGCGTGGGGCGATGATCTGGGAGCAGCTGAAGTCCAGGGCCATGACCAGGAAGGCCACGGGCATGGCCATGCCGACGATGCGATAGGCCGAGATGCCGGTGGCGCGCATGGCGATGATCGCGCTCTCGCGGGCCAGCTGCGAGAAGGCGAACAGGCCGCCGGCCAGGGTGGCGATCGGCGCCACCTGCTCGACCAGGCGCGGCGAGCGCAGGGCGGCGTAGTACAGCACCCCCGCCGTGCCCAGGCCGCGGTCGAGGATTTCCGTGGTCACTTCCAGCAGGTCGAGGATCTGCAGGATCGAGAACAGCACCACGGCGGCGCCGAGCACGCGGGTGGCGACCGTGCGCAGGACGTAGAGCTGGATCTTCATGCGTTCGCCCGTTCGAACTTGGACCGGAACATGCGGCGGAAGCGGACGATGCCGATGCCCATGCGGCGGATCAGTTCGGTGACCGGCGTCTGGCCGGGCCGCTTGCGGCTGCCGATGAACATCCAGACGCTGAAGCTGGTGAAGATCAGGAACGGCGCGCCGATCGCCGCCAGGGGCATGGCCTTGCCGGACTCCGCCAGGCTCTGGCCTAGCTGCAGGCTGTGCTGGAAGGCCAGCAGCAGCACGCCGGCGATGATCAGGCCGGGCGTGCGGTTGCCGCGCTTGGCGGCCAGGCCCAGCGGGAAGGCCAGCAGCGGCAGGAAGGGCAGGAAGAAGGCCCGCGCCAGCCGGCCGTAGAGTTCGGCCAGCAGGGTGGCGCGCGGCACGACCGGCTTGGGCAGTTCGGCCTGTCGGGCCAGTTCGCCCAGGGTCAGCTCGCGCTCGTCGCCGCCACGGGTCCGCAGCAGGGCGGCCGCGCCGGCCAACGGCACCTGGGTGGTGAACTGGTCGAAGACCAGGGTGCGGTACTGGCCGCGTGCGTCCAGGCCGATCCGCTGGCCCTTGCGCAGCAGCATGGTGACGGTCTTGACCCCCGGGTCGGCCGCCAAGTCGGCGGTGGCGGCGGTGATCACCTCCTCGCGACCGTTGGCGTCGAGGCGGCGGATGAACACCCGCGTCAGGCGCTGGCCCGCGGGGTCGGCGTCGTCGGCGGTCATCAGCAGCTTGGGCTCGTCGATGAAGGCTCCGCCCGAAAGCTTGCCGTTCCAGCCGGCGTTGACGGCCTCGTGCATCACCGCGCGATAGGCGTAGCGGCTGTAGGGCTGCATGTAGCCGAAGACGATCAGGCTGAAGACCGTCAGGAACAGGCCGACACAGATGAACGGCGCGGCGATGCGGGTCAGGGACTGGCCGCTGGCCAGCAGGGCGTCGATCTCGGAGCCGTCGCTCAGCTTGGTGATGACGATGAACAGGGCCACGAAGAACGCCACGGGCAGGGCCAGGCCCAGATAGTGCGGCACCAGGTTGGCGGCCAGCGAGGTGACGTAGCCGAAGCGGGCGCTGCTTTGCGACAGCACGTCCAGCAGCCGCAGCACGCGTTCCAGCAGCAGGGCGATCACCGTCACGCCCAGGCAACCGATGATCGGCCAGAACAGCAGGCGCAGAAGGTAGCGGTCGATCAGGCGCAGGCGCGACGTGCCGTGCGGAACGGGGATCGGGTGCTTGCTCACGCCGCCGACCAGGCCTGAGCCAGGGTCCGGGCCAGACGCTCGGCGGCGTCCAGGTCCAGGTCGACGGTGGAGCCCAGGGCCGGAACGGCGGGCCAGCCGGCGTCGTGGAACACCTGGCCGTCATGCTCGCGCGTTCCCGCGTAGCGCGGGATCACGTGGAAGTGCACGTCCTTGTCGACCATCATCAGCATCAGATAGTTGATCTTCTCATACGCCACGACCTCGCCCAGCATCCGCTCGATACCGTCCGTCGCCGTCTTCAGGTCGGCGAACGCGGCGGGACTCAGTTTCGAGAAAGCCTCGGCCTCTTCCTTGCATATCAGGACCAATGACCCAAATGTCGGCTGCTTGGGACGTACGAGAATGAGCCAACTGGCGGTTTCGGCGACCCTGGTGCGCGGAAAACCGAAACTCGTCGCGGTGGGATTGGTCATGGTCGGCCTCGCCTCGGGGCGTGAGCCGCCGTCGGTCTTACAATAGGGATGCGCCCTTTTTGATGGAAGTACGATCCGCACTCTTCGCCGTGGCCGTCGCCGGTTTCGCGGCCATGGCCGGGTCGTCGTCGGCGGCGGAATCCGACGGCGTCGCCTCGCGCGGCGGCGACTGCGAGGGGCGTCCGACCGGCATGAAGCTCATCGTCCAGGTGGGACAGCTGAGATCCAACCAGGGCGAGGTCGCCGTCACCCTCTATCCGTCCGACTCGCACCGCTTCATGGCCCCGCGCGGCAAGCTGATGCGGGCGCGGGTCCGGACCACGGCGCCGGTGACCCAGGTCTGTTTCTACCTGCCCAGACCCGACGCCTACGCGGTGGCCGTCTATCACGACACCAACGCCAACCACGACTTCGACCGCAACGCCGTCGGCCTGCCCGGCGAGGGCTACGGCTTCTCCAACGACGCGCCGACCAAGTTCGGCGTGCCGACGTTCGAGGCCGCGCGCTTCAGGACCGGCTCCGACAACATCACCCTGCGGATCCGCATGCGCTATCCGCGTTGAGGCGCCAGTCGGCCGGCCTGGGTGAGGACGTAGCGGCCCAGCTCCGCCACCTGGCTGGTCTTCGGATCGAGCCCGCGCGCCACGACCTTGACCTCGCGCGACCCGTCCGCCTGGCGGGCGATCTCGACGCCGTGCCAGCGCGCGGCGGGATGGCCAAGGCCGCCGGCCGCCGAGGCGGAAGGCACGCCCAGCACCGGGATCATCGTTCCGTCCGGACCCGGGGTCGTCGCCACCATCGCCTCGTGGGCGTGGCCGTGCAGGACGAGGTCCGCGCCGTGCCGGGCCAGCAGGGCCCGCAGGTCGTCCTGGTCGACCAGCGACTTGCGCTTGGACACCGCGCCCGGCACCGGCGGGTGGTGCAGCAGCACCACGCGGAACAGGTCATGATAGGTGGAATCGCCGAGCAGGGCGTCGAGGCGCTCCAGTTGCGCCGCGCCCAGCTGGCCGGTGGCCAGGTGCAGGGCGGTCGGCACGGCCGAGCAGAGGTTGAACACCGCCACACCATCGCGGACCCGCACCTGCGGAAAGTTCGCCTCGCCGCTGTCGCCCAGCCAGGGCGCCCAGGACGCGAACGGTTGAGCCTGCCCGGGGTCGATCAGGGCGTCGTGGTTGCCGGGGCTGACGGTGATGTCGCGAGCCGGTCCCAGGGCCTCCAGCCAGCGGCGGGCGGCCTCGAGTTCGACCTTCGACGCGAAGTTGGTCAGGTCGCCGGTAATGGCGATATGGTCGTGGGCCTGACCCTTGAGGTCGGCGACCAGCGCCGCCAGCACCTCGGGCCGGTGTTCCTCGCCCTTGCGTCGCCAGGCGATGCGGCTCAGCAGCCGCTTGGACAGCAGGTCTCGCCAGCCAAAAGCGCCCTTCGGCGGCGGCAGGTGGAGGTCGGAGAGGTGGGCGAGGCGGAATATCGACAAGACTTGGATCACGGATTCTGGCGGAAGGAGCCGAAGCTGCTTATCAATCGCCTCGGGTTTCAAGGGGTTGTCTTAACGTGACCGTCGAAAATGATCCGAAGGGGGCCTCCAGCCCGTCCGCCGTCACGGTGGGCCAGGCCAGAACCCGCCTCTGGGGGATGACTTCCGCCGAGCGGCTGTCGCGAATCTACCGCCGCCTGGACCTGGTCGAGGCCACGCCCGACACGGTGTTCATCCGCGGCGAGGTGGTGGTGGTCGACGCCGGCTGGGTGTTCGACGAGTCGCTGATCAAGGCCCTGGCCGGGCGTCCGGGCGTGGCCCTGGTCGATGAGAGCGGCCGGGTGGTCGCCGTCAACGTGCCCGCCGCCGTGGCTCGGGACGCCATCGTGCGGCTGGACACCGGCGAGGACGTCACCGCCCTGGCCATGACCCGCCTGACGGCGCTGGAGCTGGGTTCGGCCTACAACAGCGCCCTGCGCAAGCGCGAGCCGCCGGTGCTGGAGCGCCTGACGCCGCAGACCCAAGTCGCCGTCGAGAGGCGCCTGTTCCAGGGCTCGTACAAGGGCGTCACCGACCTGGTGACCAAGTACGTCTGGCCGACGCCGGCCCGGATCGTCACCCGTTGGTGCGCGCTGGCGAAGATGACGCCGAACCAGGTGACCTTGATCGGCTTCCTGCTGGTGCTGGCCGCCTTCGGGCTGTTCTGGACGGGCCATTATGGCTGGGGCCTGGTCTGCGCCTGGATCATGACCTTCCTCGACACCGTCGATGGCAAGCTGGCGCGGGTGACCCTGACCTCGTCGAAATGGGGCAACGTCTTCGACCACGGCATCGACCTGGTGCATCCGCCGTTCTGGTGGTGGGCCTGGTTCGTTGGCCTCGGAGCCCTGGGCTTCACCGTGCCGTATGGCGGGCTGATGCTGGCGATCATCGTCGGCGGCTATGTCGCCCAGCGGGTGGAGGAGGGGATCTTCCTGGCCCTGTTCAAGGTCGAGATGCACGCCTGGCGGCCGTTCGACAGCTTCTTCCGGCTGATCACCGCCCGCCGCAACCCCAACCTCATCCTGCTGACCCTTGCGGTCCTGGTCGGGCGTCCCGACATCGGATTCACAGCCGTCGCGGTCTGGACGGCGATCTGCTTGCTCGTCCATGCCGCCCAGATTCTGCAGGGCCTGGTCGCGCCCAAGGGTTCCGTCGTCTCATGGTTATCGCGCTGATGCGCATCGGGGTCGTCCGCAATCCCAGGAGCCACGCCAATATCGGGCGCGCCGAGGAGACCTCGACGCCCGACGCGGTGCTGCTGGTCGAGCCCGCGACCCCCGAGGCCCTGGAGCAGGACCTGGAGGCCTTCGCCCAGTGCGGCGTCGGCCTGCTGGTCATCGACGGCGGCGACGGCACGATCCGCGATGTGCTCAGCCTGCTGCCCCGCGCCTTCGGCGACAACCCGCCGCTGATCGCCCTGCTGCCCTCGGGCAAGACCAACGTTCTGGCCATCGACCTGGGCGTGCCGCGCGACTGGACCCTGGAGGACGCCATCGCGGCGGCCCGGTCCGGCAATGCCGTGATCAAGCTCCGCGCGCCGCTGGAAGTGCGCTGGGACGACGGGCGGCCGTCGCTGCGCGGCTTCGTGTTCGGTCTGGGGGCCTTCGTGCGCGCCACCAGCCTGGCCCAGAACGTCCACAAGCTGGGCGCCTTCCACAGCATCTCGGTGGCGATGAGCGTGCTGGGCGCGCTGATCGGCACGGTGATGGGCGGGGCCCGCGACGAGTGGCGGGCCGGCGTGCCCCTGTGCCTGGCCGTCGACGACCAGGACAAGCGCACGGCCGACCGCTTCATCGTCCTGGCCACCACCCTCAAGCGCCTGCCGTTCAACCTCAAGCCGTTCGGACCGCCGCGCGAGGGCATGAAGTATCTCGAGGTCGACGCGCCGCCCCGGCGGCTGCCCGGCGCCTTCCCGGCCCTGCTGAAGGGGCGCGATTCCGCCTGGCAGGAACAGTACGGCTATCGGCGCGGCGACGCCGAGCGCCTGCGCATCACCACCGACCAGCCCCTGGTGGTCGACGGCGACGTCTATGACGGCGGCTGCGGCCTGACCGTGGCGCTGGCGCCGGCCCTGCGGTTCCTGGCCTCGTGACAGAAACCGTCGCCAGCCTGACCCGCGACGAGCTGTCGGCCCCCGCGCCGCGCCTGGCGGTGGGCTACGCGGCCAAGCTGGTCGCGCTGTTCGACGCGCCGGTTGCGGTGCTGTTCTACGGCTCGATCCTGCGGACCGGCGACCTGGACGGCGTGATGGATTTCTACGTCCTGACCGCCGGGCCTCGACGGGGCTTGCGCGGTCTGGCGGGCCGGGTGCTGTGGCCCGACGTCAGCTATCACGAGATCGAACTCGACGGCCGGGTGCTGCGCGCCAAGGTCGCCGCGATGACCCTGGCCCAGTTCCAGCGGGCCGTGACGGGGCGGGGCGCGGACACCACGATCTGGACCCGCTTCGTCCAGCCCGCGGCCCTGGTCTGGACCGCCGACCCGGCCATCGCCCCGGCGGTGATCGACGCGGTCGCCGACGCCGCCCGCACCGCCGCCCGTTTCGCCGCCGCCCTGGGTCCCGAGGAGGGGCCGCCGCAGGCCTATTGGTCGGCGCTGTTCCAGCAGACCTACGCCGCCGAGTTCCGGGTCGAGAAGGGCGGGCGCGAGCAGTCGATCCTGGCCTTCGACGTGGCGCGCTACGAGCGGCTGCTGATCGCTTGCTGGCGGGAGGAGGGGCTGCTGGACATCGTGTCGAGGGGCGCGGTGCAGCCGAACCTGCCGCCCGAGGCGCGCAAGCGGATCAAGGCCGCCTGGGTGCTGCGCCGTCGCCTGGGCCGGCCGCTGAACTACGCGCGGTTGATCAAGGCCGCCTTCACCTTCGACGGGGCGGCGCGCTATGCGGCCTGGAAGATCGAGCGCCACACGGGCCTGTCGGTGCCGCTGACGCCGTGGCGCGAACGCCATCCGGTGCTGGCCGCGCCCGGCGTGCTCTGGCGGCTCTGGCGCACGCGCCAGGCCCAGAACGCCAAAAAGGCCTGAGGTTTCCCTCAGGCCTTTTCAGGTTCCTGGATCTAGCGGCGGTTAGGCCGAGACGCGCTGCAGCGGGCTTTCGATCAGACCCATGGCCGCGCCGACCTCGGCGAACACGGCCAGGACCTGGTCGATCTGTTCGTCGGTGTGGGCGGCGCTGACGCTGGTGCGCAGCAGCGGACGGCTGTCCGGGGTGGCGGGCGGCAGGGCCAGGTTCAGATAGACGCCGTTCTGCAGCAGGGCGTTCCACATGCCGATCGCGCGCTCGGTGTCGGGCATGGTGATCGCCACGATCGGGCTGGACGTCGGGCCGGTCATGAAGCCCATCGAGCTCAGGCCGTCGTACAGGCGACGGGCGTTGGCCATCAGCTTGTGGCGCAGCTCGGGCTGCTCTTCCAGGCGACGCAGGGCGGTCACCGTCGAGGAGACCACCGACGGCGGCAGGGAAGCGGTGAACATGTAGGGACGGCAGGTGACGCGCATGACGTCGAAGTCGTCCATGTCGGAGACGCAGAAGCCGCCGATGGCCCCCAGGCTCTTGGAGAAGGTGCCGACCACGAAGTCGACGTCCGCCTCGACGCCGGCCAGTTCGGCCAGGCCGCGGCCGTTTTCGCCGAGCACGCCCATCGAGTGGGCTTCGTCGACCAGCAGGTAGCCGCCCAGCTCGCGTTTCACGGCGGCGATTTCCTTGAGCGGCGCGATGTCGCCGATCATCGAATAGATGCCTTCGACGACGATCAGGCGCTCGCCCGGAACGTCTTTCATGCGGCGCAGGCGCTTGTACAGGTCTTCCGGGTCGTTGTGGCGGAAGCGGATGACCTCGGCGTGGCCCAGGCGCGCGCCGTCATAGATGCTGGCGTGGCTGTCGGCGTCGAGGATCAGGTGGTCGCCGCGGCCGACCAGGGTCGACAGCACGCCCAGATTGGCCTGGTAGCCGGTGGTGAACACCATGGCGTGCTTGCGCTTGTAGAACTTGGCCAGAGCTGTCTCGAGCTCGACGTGGGCCTCGAAGCTGCCGTTGGCGATGCGGGAACCGGTCGTGCCGGTGCCACGCTCCTGCACGGCCTTGACCGAGGAGGCGATCGCCTCGGGGTCGAAGGTCAGGCCCAGATAGTTGTTGGTGCCCAGCAGGATGGTGCGTTTGCCGTTGATCACGCCTTCGGTCGGCGAGACCACGGCGTCGAAGCGCACGCTGAAGGGATCGGCGCCGGCTTGCCGGATCGCGTTGTATGCGTCGCGATATGCGATGTGCTTGTCGAACAGCCCCATTGCTTAGGCCCTATTCCGGAGATCTTTGATCAGGTTTGCGAGGTCTCCGGCCGTTTCGACCGAAGCCAGGCGATCCAGAGGAATGGAGATGTCGAAGCTATCTTCGAGCTCCATGATGATGTTCATCAGGGCCAAGGAATCTACAGCCAAATCGCGGCCGATATGTGTGTCGTTCGTCACATCGACCGAGCGTCCGAGCACCTTGCCCGTAGCCAAGCCGATTTCACGCAGAGTGAGATCCGTAACAGCTTCCATCGAACGCGCCGACATCCCCGACCAAAGTCCTACATAACCGAATTGTAACAGGCGTCTTGCCAGAAAATCGCCGTAATCGGCTACTTTCGAGCTTTTTTATCCTTCAACCAGCCTTCCGAGCGATACCAGCGCACGCTTTGCGCGAATCCCTCTTCGAGAGGGTACCGCGTCGGGGGAAAGTCCGGAATCGGATCGTTGCTAGATAGGGCCCAATCGGCGTGAAGCAACTCCCGAGCCTTGCCTGGCGTGAGAATTGTATCCTTGCCTGTGGCGATCGAAGCCCATTTTGACAGTTTCGCCAAAGATTTGATCACCCACGCCGGAATCCGGACCAGCCTGGGCGAAGCGCCGACCGCTTTGGACGCGGTTTGCATCAATTCTCGCCAGCCATACCCGTCCGGACGGTTGTCGGACAAGGCGTAGAGCCCGGGGCGCGGCGTTTTGACCAAGGCGGCGATGCAGGCGGCCGCGTCGTCGGCATGGATCCAGGCCATGCGGGCGGCGGGGTCCAGGACCGGCAAAATCGCCGCCTCGGAGGCCATTTTGAACAGTCTGAGCGTTTCGATGTCGCCCGGACCGTAGATCGCGGGCGGTCGGACAATGGTCAGGCTTTCGCCGAATATTTCGCGGGCCGTGTCTTCTCCGCCACGTTTGCTGGCCGCGTAATCGGACAATTGCGGCTCGCGCGCCGCCAGGCTGGAGACCAGGACGAGTCGCGCGCCGGCCGCCTTGGCCGCCAGGGCGACCTGCCGCGAGCCCTCGACATTGGCCCGGTCGAACACGGCGCGGGACGAGGCCTTGATCAGGCCGGCCACGTGGACCACGACCTCGGCGCCGTCGCACAGCGCCGCCAGAGCCCGGGTGTTGGCCAGGTCGCCGATCACCAGTTGAGGTTCGAGGCCCAGCCACGCCGGATCGGCGATGTCGCGGCGGGCCAGCACGCGCACCGTCCAGCCGTCATCGGCGAGGACCTTGACCAGGCGACGGCCCAGAAAACCGGTGGCGCCGGTGACGGCTACCACGGCTCCGGTCGGAGCCCGGCTCATGGCTTAGACGCGCTCGGCGTAGGCGCCGGCCAGATAGGCGGTCCTGGCCTTGGAGCGGCTCAGCTTGCCCGACGAGGTCTGGGGCAGGGCGTGGGCCCCGACCAGTTGGACCTGGGCCTCGACCTGGTGGCGCAAACGCAGCACGCCGGTGATCTTCTCGACCAGGGTCGTGCGGGTGTCTGTGTCGCCGCCGCGCGCCTGGACCAGCACCACGACTGTCTCCTCGCCATCGCCGGGCACCGAGAAGGCCGCGACGTCGCCGCTGCGCAGGCTCTCGACCTCGGCCTCGGCGGTCCATTCCAGGTCCTGCGGCCAGATGTTGCGGCCGTTGAGGATGATCAGGTCCTTGCCGCGACCGGTGATGACGATCTCGCCGTCGATCAGGAAGCCCAGGTCACCGGTGTCCAGCCAGCCGTCGGCCGACAGCACGCGGGCGGTCTCCTCGGGCTGCTCGAAATATTCCCGCATCAGGCTGGGGCCGCGGGCATAGATGCGGCCGACGCCGCGCTCGGGCAGCACCGCGCCGTTCTCGTCGCGCACTTCCAACTCGTGGCCGGGCAGGGCCGGGCCGTTGCGGGCGAACTCGCGCGAGCGCTCGGTGTCTTCAGTGACGACGGCCTCGTGCTGCTCCAGGCGCTCGACATCCAGGCGTTCGGTCTTCAGGCCGCCGCCCAGTGGGGCCATCGACAGGGCCAGGGTCGCCTCGGCCATGCCGTAGCTGGCCACATAGGCCGTGTCCGAGAAACCGACGGCCGCGAAGCGCTCGGAGAACGCTTTCAGCGGACCGGTGCGGATCATGTCGCCGCCCAGGCCGGCGCTGCGCCAGTTCTTCAGGTCCAGGTGCTCGATCGACGCCACCTCGGCGCGACGCGCGCACAGCTCGAAGCCGAAGGTCGGGCTGTAGGAGATGGTGCCGCCGTTCTTGGTGATCAGGTCCAGCCACAGCAGCGGCCGGCGCACGAAGGCCCCGGTGGGCAGCAGGTCGACCGACATCTGGCTGGTCATGGGGCTCAGCAGGAAGCCGATCAGGCCCATGTCGTGATAGAGCGGCAGCCACGAGACGGCGCGGTCGGTCGGTCGGACCTGGAGGCCGTCGCGGGTGATGGCGACGGCGTTGGCCATCAGGGCGCGGTGGGTGACCAGCACCCCGGTCGGGAAGCGCGTGCTGCCCGACGAGAACTGCAGGTAGCAGGTGTTGTCCGGCGTGACCTCGGGCAGCGCATGACCGGCCGCCTCGGGCAGGTCGGCCAGGACGCCGGCGAAGCTCAGCGCGGTCTTGGCGGCGATCTCGGCCACCCAGTCCTTCATGCCGTTTTGGCCGATCAGCAGCTTGGCGTGGGCCGAGCCCAGCATGCGGGCGATCTGTTCGACATAGGCCTCGCGGCCGCCCAGCGGCGCGGGCAGGGGCAGGGGCGCCGGGACCAGGCCGGCGTACTGGCAGGCGAAGAAGGCGCGCACGAAATCGGCGTCGGTGTCGGCGATCAGGCCGACGCTGTCGCCCGGCTTGGCGCCGGTGGCCAGCAGGCGCTGGGCCAGAACCAGGGCCTGCTCGCGCAGCTTGGCGTAGGGCAGGGCCTCGACCAGTTCGCCGCGCAGCGAATAGAGGTTGACCCCGGTTTCACCGGTCGCCGCGAAGTCGAGCGCGGCGGTCAGGGTGGGGAAATCGGCGAAACGCACGGTTCGCGAGGAGGACGTGGGGGTAATCTGGGGAGTCATCATCAGGAAAGGCCTTTGGCGCCGTTTTCACGGTCGGCGCAAGTTTGTTCGTCGTCTTTGGCGGCGGAGGTTTGCGCCAGGCTTCGCCGCAGGGCCCAGAACATGCCCAGGGCCATGGCGGCGGCGGCGGCGACCAGGGCGACGCCGGCCCCGGTCAGGCCCAGAGCGCGGATTATCGGGACCAGGGCCACCAGGTAGATGGCGCAGACCGCTCCGCGCACGCGCAGGGCGAAACCGGCCTTGTTCATCGAGACCAGCATCGGCTCCAGCGGCAGGGCCAGCATGCCGATGGCGGCGGCGGCGACCTGCCAGGTCATGATCGGGGCGGCGGCGGCGAAGGGCTTGCCCATCACCAGGGTCAGCAACGGTCCGCCAAACAGCACGCAGACCAGCAGCAGCACGCCGGCCACCGCGCCGCCCATCACGCCGATCTGGCCGGCCAGCTTGTGCATCTCCTTTTCCCCGCCGGTGGCCTTCAGCTTGGCCAGTTCGGGATAGAGGGCGGGCACCAGCAGCTTGGCGGGCTTGGCCATGCCGTCGGCCACCTGCCGGCCGACCCGCCACAGGGCCGCCTGGGCCGGGCCCAGCACGGCGCCGACCACCAGGGTGATGACGTGGGTGAAGGCGGTGTCGAGGCTGCCGTTGAAATTGGTCGCCCAGGCGAAGCGCCAGGCGCCGGGCAGGCCCTCGCTCAGCGGACCGGCCAGGGTGAAGCCTTGCAGAAGTTCGCGGCGCGCCAGGTCCCACCAGGCCACGCCCAGCACATAGAGGAACGAGGCCACGGTGCCGGCCGCCCAGGCGGCCAGGAACCAGCCGATCGACGCGTCATACGCGAAGGCCACCGCGCAGCCGATCAGTCGTACGGTCGAGCTGACGGCCTGTTCGGCGGCCAGGAAGCGGAAGCGGTCGAACAGGCGCAGCAGGCCCACCGAGGTGGCCGAGGTCATCATGGCGATCGACAGCGCGTAGAGCGCGGCGGCTGGGGCTAGCTCCTTCGGCCAGCCGAAGGCCGAGCCCAGCAGCAGCGCGCCGCCGACCCCTAGGGCCACCCCGACCGCCGCCCCGATCAGGTCCAGCAGCATCGAGAAGCGCAGCACCTGCTGGAAGCGCGGGCGGTCGTCCTCCAGCAGGGCGCCAGTCCCGTACTGCAGCACCGTCTGCCAGGACTGGAACTTGGCCACGTCGCCGAGGAACTGGGCGTAGGCGTTGATCAACACCAGCATGCCCATCTGCACCGCGCCCAGGCCCCGCGCGGTCATGGCGATATAGGCCAGGCCGACCAGGGCGTTGACGGTTCGGCCGCCGAGCAGCGTTCCGGCATTGGCCAGAACCCGCTTCAGAACGTTGGAATCCTGGGTCATTTGGGCCGACGGTTCAACTTCGGCAGCCGGTCGGCGATCGCCTGGGCGGCGCGCGTCGACGACGGCGTCTCTTGCAGGTCGAAGCTCTCGGCGAAGCCGCGCTTCTGGATCTCGACATAGTCGCCGTGCGTCCGCCGGGCCGAGTCGACGGCGTCGGCCAGGCCGTCCACGTTGTCCAGGACCGGGCCATAGCGCCAGTGGTGGAAGCTCTCGTCGCCCTCCCAGGCGGCGCCCTCGGCATTGAGGAACAGGCAGGGCTTGGGCGTGCGCAGGAACTCGTAGACCTGGCTGGAGACGTCGCCCAGATAGATGTCGGCCGCGCGGGTATAGGTCATGTCGATCGCGGCCGGTCCCCCCAGGTCGATGTGGATGCGCGGATGATCGACGAACGGGGCCAGGGCCTCGACGGTCTTCGGATCGGCGCCTTCGAAGAGGCGGATATGGGGAGCGAAGACCAAATTGTAACGTTGGTCGGCGGCGAATTGCTCGAGCACCCGCCGACCCCAGCGTGTCCACGAGCCCAGGGTCGGGTGGAAATGGGGATTGTAGAGCACCACCGGCCTGGCCTGGTCGAAGACGGGCAGGGGCGAGGGTGGCAGGGCGTCGATGATGTCGAACTTGGGATAGCCGACCATGGCGCAGGCCCCGGGGGCGATCCAGCCTTCGTCGATCATCCGGTCGCGTTGCTTGGGCCCGGCGGCCATGACCAGGTCGAACGTCCGCAGCCGCGCCTCGAACGGCCCGCCGCGATCTCCGGCCCCGTGCTGGGTGTAGACCAGCAGGCTGTCCTTGACCCCCAGCTTGCGCAGCAGGGCGGTGGTGCGCTCGGGCGTGACGATGGCGTCGTAGCGGCTCAGCCGCCGGGCGTTGGCGGCCAGCATCAGGGCCTTGGGCGGCGTGGTGGCGTCCCTCAGCCGCAGGTTCCGCAGCCAGGTCGGCGGCAGCAGGCGCGAGGTGATCGGCGGGGCGCCCAGGGAGTCCAGCAGGCCGCGCACATAATCCAGGTGCTCCTGCGAGGTGGCGGCGATCTCGACGTCGATGTCGGGCCAGCCGCGGGCCATGGCGATGGCGATCGGCAGGCTGTGCAGGATCTGATGGGTCTGGGCGATATAGAGGAAGCAGACCCTGGCCCTGGATCCGCGTGTCTTGGCTTTGGACTGGATCACTGCTGCGGTTGAAGGCGCGTGCGCACCCGGCCCTTGAAGATCACCCGGTCGCCCTTGTCGCCGACGGTGTAGCTGTCGGCCTGCACCTGGCTGTTGTTGGGGCCCGCGCCCTGGATGGCGGCGTTGCCCACCAGATCGCCGGTGCGGGTGTCGATCAGCGCCTTCTGCGAGGCGAAGCGGTAACCCGCGCCGTTGTCGATCTTGACGTCGCCGGTCAGCAGCAGCGAGCCCTTCTCCTCCTGGTAGGCGCCGTCCTTGGACACCACGTGGGTAGGGGCCTCGGAGCCGTAGCCGCGGGTCAGCTGCGGGCTCTTGAGGAACACCTGGTCGGCGTTGTTCGGGTCGCGCGTCGCCGAGGTGGCGGTGATCAGGAAGGCGCGGCCGTCCTTCAGCGTGCCGGTGAAGCGGGGGTTTTCCATCCGCAGCGGCGCGCCGCTGGCGGCGAGCGGCGCGTCCTTGGCCGCCATGGCGCGGATCGTGCCCTGGCCGACGATCGCCACGGCGACGCCCAGGGCGATCGTCGGCAGGATGGTCCGCAGCGCGCGCACCGGCTTGCGGTGGCGGTTGCGGTTCTTGCGCGGGGGCGTCTTCTGTTCTTTGGCGGCGGTCGGGCTGATGGCGATCATGACTGTACGAACTGTCGGCGGCGGACGACCGGACTTAGTCCTCCCGGGGCGATCCCCCAAGAGGTAATGCGACCCTGCCCCCCGCTTGGCCGGGGGTCAACGGCCGCTGATCAAGCTTGACCGTTCGATGGGGGATAACGGACGCCAGCGGCCCTCCGGCAGGTCGCCCAGCAACAGGTCGCCGATGCGGATCCGCAGCAGGTCGACAACGGTCAGCTCGACCAGCTCGCACATCCGGCGGATCTGGCGGTTGCGGCCTTCCCGCAGGATGAACTTCAGCTGCTGGCGGCCGACCAGCTCGACCTGGGCGGGGCGCAGCGGGCGCTCGTCCAGCTCCAGGCCGTGGCGCAGCAGGGCCAGCTTGTCGTCGGTGATCCAGCCGTCGACCCAGACCAGATATTCCTTCTCCATCTCCGAGGCCGGGCCGATCACCGCCTTGGCCACCACACCGTCCTCAGACAGGATCAACAGGCCGCGCGAATCCATGTCCAGGCGGCCGACCGGAGCCAGCTTGTTCTCGAAGCCGGGGATCACCGGGCTCTGGCCGTACAAGGCGTCGCGCGTGAGAAGGCGCACGGCCGGAACCTGGCCGGTGTCGGGCTGGGCCGAGACGACACCCACCGGCTTGTGGATCATCACCGTCAGGGCGCCCTCCAACTGGGCCTGGGCGCGGTCGGACAGCACCAGGGTCTGGCCGGGCTCGATCTTGCGGCCGACGTCGTCGACGCGCAGGCCGTCGATCGACACCAGGCCCTGCAGGATCAGCGCCTCGGCCTCTCGCCGCGAGCAGACGCCGTTCTGGGCCAGCCAGCGGTTGACCCGCTGCGGCTCGGCTTCTTCGTACAGGCGGGTCCAGGCCATGGTCGGGCGTCCAGAGAGGTGAGCGGGCCTGTCTAGGGCCGCGAGGGGCCGCTTCGCAACCGCCATGGACTGGTGATCGTTTGATGATCGGTGAAACTTGGCTTGGAGACCCGCGATGATCGACGCCGTCGACAACGACACCGCCCTCGAGGAGGTCATGGCTTTCCTGGAGGAGCCGCCCATCCCGGGTTCGCCGGACGACGCCCGGTTCGGCGCGCGCCTGCGCCAGGTCCTGGCCGCTTCGATCGTCGATGAACCCGTGGACGAGGACGACCCGGTCCCCAGGGCCGAACTGCCGCTCGACGACGACCTGCGCCGCCGGCTGGAGAAGGTAGCCAGGCATCACGCCGGCAACCCGTTCGGCGACCATCCGGACGGCATCGGCCCGACCCTGGGGATGAATCTGCGCAAGTAGACGAACCGTTTGGGGACACGCACCTCTGCGCGTCCCCGTCCTCAACCCTAGCCACATCGAAGCGGATGGCGCGCAAGCTCAAGGTCTTTGCCTGGTCGGACGGTCTCCACGACTACACGGTGGCCACGACCTCGCGCGCCAAGGCGCTGGAGGCCTGGGACGTCGGCCGCGACCTGTTCAAGGACGGCACGGCGCGGGAGATCGGCGAGGGCGCGGCCCATGAGGCCGCCATGGCCGCGCCGGACACCGTCATCACCACCCCGGCCGGCGGCCTGGGCGCGGCGTTGAAGGCGCTGCCCGCCAGGGCGCGGCGCAAGCCGTCGAAGGCGGAGATCGCGCGGGCCGAGGCGCTGGCGGCGCTGCGGGCCCAGCTCGAAGCGTTGGAGGATGAGGCCGAGGCGTCCGAAGTGGCCTTCGCCGAGCGGCGCGGCGCGCTGGAGGCCGAGGAGGCGGCGGCGAACGAGGGCTTCGCCGAACGGCGGGCCAGGTTGGAGCAGGCGATCAAGGCGGCGCGCGCCTAGTCTGTCGACGCCGCACTGCGTCCTTCGAGGCCCGCTGCGCGGGCGCCTCAGGATGAGGAATTCTGAAAAGCATCCCTCATCCTGAGGTGCGAGCCGGAGGCGAGCCTCGAAGGACGCAAGGCGCGGCCCTAAACTCGTTCCACCACCATCGCGATGCCCTGGCCCACGCCGATGCACATCGTCGCCAGGCCGTAGCGTCCGCCGCGCCGGTGCAGTTCCTCGACCACGGTCAGCCCCAGCCGCGCGCCGCTCATGCCCAGCGGATGGCCCAGGGCGATCGCGCCGCCGTTGGGGTTCACGTGCTCGCCGTCGTCGGGCAGGCCCAGGTCGCGCAGCACCGCCAGGCCCTGGGCGGCGAAGGCCTCGTTCAGCTCGACCACGTCGATGTCGCCGATCGACAAGCCCAGGCGGGTCAGCAGCTTGCGCGTGGCCGGCACGGGGCCGATGCCCATGACGCGCGGCTCGACCCCGGCGGCGGCCACGCCCAGCACCCGGGCCCGGGGCGTCAATCCGTGCTGCTTCACCGCCGCCTCGGAGGCGACGATCAGGGCGGCGGCGCCGTCATTGACGCCCGAGGCGTTGCCGGCGGTGATCGTGCCGTTCGGCCGGACGATGGGCTTGAGGGCCGACAGCGCCTCGATCGTGGTGGCGCGCGGATGCTCGTCCCGGGACACCACCACCGGGTCGCCCTTGCGCTGGGGCAGGGTGACGGGGACGATCTCGGCGTCGAACCGGCCGCTGGCCTGGGCGGCCGCCGCGCGAGCCTGGCTGCGCAGGGCGAAGGCGTCCTGGTCCGCTCGCGTGACTTGCCAGTCGTCGGCGACGTTTTCGGCGGTCTCGGGCATGGCGTCGACGCCATAGGCGGCCCGCATGCGGGGATTGACGAACCGCCAGCCGATGGTGGTGTCGAAGATCTCGGCGCTGCGCGAGAAGGCGCTGTCGGCCTTGCCCATCACGAACGGCGCGCGGCTCATGCTCTCGACGCCGCCGGCGATCATCAACTGGGCCTCGCCGGCCTTGATGGCGCGGGCGGCGACGCCCAGGGCGTCCAGGCCCGAGCCGCACAGCCGGTTGACGGTCGAGCCCGAAGCGGTGGTCGGCAGGCCGGCCAGCAGGGCTCCCATGCGCGCCACGTTGCGGTTGTCCTCGCCGGCCTGGTTGGCGCAGCCCAGCACCACGTCGTCCAGCGCGCTCCAGTCGACGCCGCCGTTGCGGGCCATTAGGGCGGCCAGCGGGATCGCCGCCAGGTCGTCGGCCCGAACGCTCGCCAGCGCCCCGCCGTAGCGGCCGATCGGCGTGCGGATGGCGTCGCAGATGAAGGCGTCGGTCATGGGGTGGTCTCGCGAACAGATGTTTGACCCAACCTAGCCGCCCGTCGCGGACGATCAAGATGTCCTTGGCCGCTCCGTTTTACGGGAGAGGCGAAAGCGGGCTAGCCTCACGCCAAAGAGGGTGAAGCGCGATGCCGTTCGAGCCGGTGATCCGAGAGACCGACACGCCGTCGCTGGAGTCCTACCAGCAAGGCCTGGCGGTGCTGCGCGCCTTCACGGGCCAGCAGGTCGGGCCGCCCGACAACCACGACTTCGCCCTGCTGATCACCGCGCCGGGCGAGACGGCGGTGCTGGGCGGGCTGTGGGCGCAGTCGCGGTGGGGCGCGTTCTATATCGACATGATCGTGGTGCCCGAGGCTCTGCGCGGGACAGGCGTCGGAACTGACCTGATGACGCGCGCCGAGGCCGAGGCCCGGCGGCGCGGCTGCCACCTGATGTGGCTCGACACCTACGCCTTCCAGGCCCGGCCGTTCTACGAGCGGCTGGGGTTTGAGGTGTTCGCGACCATGGAAGGCCCGGCGCCGTTCTATCCGCGCTGGTTCATGCGCAAGGGGCTGGGGTGAGAGGTAGGCGTGGGGACACACACTCACTCCACGACCTTCGCCTGGACCGAACTGGTCCTGCCGTGAGTGTGTGTCCCCCGGATCGTCCCCGGTCTTACGCCGTCACATACCGGATCAGCGCCGCCATGTTCTCGATATACGCCCCCGTCGAGATGCCCACCTTCGGCACGTCGGCCAGGTAGGGCGAGGTGTCGGTGGGGTCGCCGACCCGGGTCTGGGAGAACTCGCCCGGGGTTACGGTGGTCGAGCCGTCGCCGATATAAGGGTTGCTGACCGCCTTCATCTCGGTGGGCCACCAGCCCTCGCTGTTGAGGCCGGCCATCAGGGCGGCGGCGTCGGCGGCGGTGGTCTTGCCGTCGGCGGCCTTCAGCGTGCCGATGTTGAGGTCCGACACCGAGATGTCGCCGGTGGTGAAATAGCGCGGCAGGGGCTTGGCGCCGCCCTTCAGGGGCGAGGCCTTGCTGACCACGTCGGGCGGGGTGGCCTTCAGCGTCGCATAGCGCTTGCGCAGCTTGTCGATGTTGACCGACCGGAACGACGAGTAGTGGACGATGGTGTTTTCCCAGTGCTTGTCGACGAAGTACTCGCCGTTGAACACGTTGGAGCCGCGGCGGTGCACGTAGAGCGGCTCGTTGGTGCCGATCTCGATGAAGGTGGGATAGCGCGGCTTGCCCGGGGCGATCTTGTCGTCGAGCTTCAGCGACGCCAGCCAGTCGATGCATTCGGGTATGCGGGCCAGGTATTTCGGGTCGCCCGTCAGCTCGTAGAAATCCATCAGGTTCTCGAGGTTGCCGGCGCTGGTGTGGCTGGCGAAGGCTTTCGGCTCATAGGTGCGGGCGCCGGCCGGCTTGAGGTCGGCCACCGTGTGCTGCAGGCCCCAGCCGGGTTGCGGCATCGGCTGCTGGGCGGCGACGAAGCAGTCCATGGCCCGGCGGATGGGCTCGAGCACCCGCTTTTCGCCCAGGGTCTGCCAGACCATGATCAGGAACTTGATGTTCTCGTCGGCCACGGAGTCGTTGAAGGTGATGTAGCCGGTGTAGTCGGCGTGGCCGTGGTTCTCGAAGCCGCCCGACAGCGGGAAGCGCTGGGGCCAGCCGCCGACCGGGTACTGGCTGTCGAGGACGAAGGCGATGGCCTTGTCGAGGGCCGGCTTGAAGGCCTTGTCCTTCTTTTCCAGGTAGAGCCGCAGCAGGAACTGGGCGCTCTCGGAGGTGCCTTCGTCGTCGAAGGTGGCGTTGCCGTAGTAGTGCTGGAATTCCTCGAGCCGCCAGCCGTTCTTGCCGATGGTGTCGTACCATTTCTTCAGCGAGGCCTCGCCGGCCAGGTCGCCCATGTAGCTCCAGCCACCGGCCGGGTGCTGGATCTTGATCAGGGCCGAGGCGGCCTTCTTGGCGGCCTCGTAGTAATAGAGATCGCCGGTGGCGTGGTAGGCGTCGAGGAACAGGTGGCCCATGGTCGCCGTGCCGGGCGGCTGCACCCAGATCATGGTCGGATAGGCTTCCATCTCGCCGAACCGGCGGGAGAAGTCGGGCAGGTAGCTCCAGACGTAGCCGCCTTCGTAGGCGGCCTTTTCGGCCATGAAGGTGGTGGCCTTCTTCATGGTGGCCAGCACCTGGTCCCTGGCCGGGGCGACGCCCTGGGCCAGGGCCTGCAGCGGAGCCAGGGCCGCGGCGGCGGCGAAGGTCGCGGTGGTGGTCGCCAGCAGGCGGCGACGGGTCAGCGGGCTCAGCGGCATGGCGGTCAAAACTCTCCCAGGGCCTGTCACGTCGAACCGCGACGCAAGGACGCGCCATGACCACCGGCGAGGGGGAGCGAGAGGGGCCTTCCACCCCCGCGATCCCTTGGCGTCCTCCCGGTCCGGTCGTGCCGAAACCCTTGTCGCCCGTTGGCCGGCGCGTTGTTGGCGCCAGTTATGATACCGGTGTCATGACTTGACCAGAGGCTTTTCGCATAGCGACGGTTGATGACGCCGCGTCACCTGCGACAGGGCGTCACCTTGTGCCGGAACGGGGGTTCGGCGAGAACAGCGCCACGTTCTTTGAGGCGACGCCGCCGCGCCCGTTTCGGCTGCGCGCGACGCCGTCCTGTTGGGGAACAGGACGACGGCTCCGGGGTCAGAAATGGCCTCGGGGCCGTTTTCATCTCTGGGACCGGTAACGGCATAAGGCGTTGTTTTTATGTGAAGTTACACCGTTCTGCGACCAGTGGTCACATGGTCCGACCCATTCATCCCTCGTAAATAATTTCCATGCCCAGCCAACTCGACCACCTGGACGAAGCCGAACGCCTCGAGCGCCAAGCCGAATGCGCCGAGAGCGATCACGCCCGCGAGGCCCTGCGCCGCATGGCCCAGACCTCGCGCCTGTCAGCGGCCGTGGTTGGCATGCTGGAAGCCAGCCGCGAAGAGCGCGCCGATTAGGCCGCCGGGCCGCCCCGGCGCCAAAAGCCCGTCCGAAATACACGCATCGCTTGAATTGTCGCCAGGGCGGGTGATCATGGAGCCGTGCGAGGAGACCCCGGTGGCGGACGAGGGATCTGACAGGGCGGTTCTGGAAGGCGCGGGCGCGTACTTCCTCAGCATCGTCGAGGCCAGCCGCGACTGTATCCGGGTGATCAGCGCCGAGGGCTTTGTCGAGTACATGAACGCCCAGGGCCAGGCGGTGTTCGAGATCGATGATTTCGAGGGTCGCAACCGCCTGAAATACTGGCCCGACATGTGGCCGGCCGAGAGCCGCCCCGCCGTCGAACACGCACTGCGCCGCGCGCTGATCGGGGAAGCGACCGCCTTCAGGGCCATCTGCCCCACGGCCAAGGGCGCCCTGCGCTGGTGGGACACCACGGTCTCGCCGATCCTCGACGAGGGACGGGTGACTCGGGTGCTGGCCACCTCGCGCGACGTCACCGGCGAGATGCGATCGGAGGCCCAACGCCAACTTCTGGTCAACGAGTTGAACCACCGGGTCAAGAACACCCTGGCCACCATCCAGTCGATCGCCAGCCAGTCGCTGCGCAACGCCGGCGTCGACCTGGCGGTGCGCGGCGCGTTCGAAGGACGGCTGATGGCCATCGCCGCCACCCACAACGTGCTGACCGACGAGAACTGGTCGGCCGCCAGCCTGCGCCAGATCATCGACGGCTCGGTGACGCCCTACCGCTCCAATCCCGGCCAGCTGACCATCACCGGCGATGACCTGCTGGTCTCGCCCAAGCCGGCGGTGGTCATGGCCCTGGCCTTCCACGAACTGGCGATCAACGCCCTGAAATACGGCGCCCTGTCGGTGGCGGCGGGCCACGTGGACATTCGCTGGTCGGTGGAGGGCGGCGACCGGCTGAACATCGAGTGGGTCGAGCGGGACGGTCCCACGGTCCGGCCGCCGGAGCGACGCGGGTTCGGCTCGCGGATCGTCGAACTGGCCTTGCCGGGAGAACTGGGCGGGCAGGTCGATGTCGACTACCGCGCCGAGGGGCTGCGCTGCAGCATCCGCTCGCCGCTGTCGGCCTTGGACCGGGTCGACGCCTTCATGCAATTGCCGGCGGAATAGAGTCCGTACTCAATTGGCCTGTCGAAATACTCTCAAGATATCAGCGCCCTAAATTTGGTTGTCATCCCGGAAGCCTCGCAGAGGCTGTCCGGGACCCAGGGGCCGGCGCACCGCGGTTGCCCTGGGTCCCGGCCTTTCGCTTCGCTACAGCCGGGATGACAACAAAAGGGGAGCGTCAATTGAGTTCGAGCCTAGGACGCGGCGCGTCCCGCCTTTGAATCGCCGCCCTCTCTTGATCCGTTGCCTCCGGTTCGTTTTGCGGGCTTGAGCGGCGCTGAGCCGAGGAGGCGCGGCGCATATGGTCCCCGAGGATGTGAAGGCCCGATTGGCCTCGGCCTGGATCGCCACGCGCGCCTTCGTGATCCGCCACCGGCTGCTGTTCGGGGCGGGGCTCGGGGGCTTGCTGGCGTTGGTCGCGCCGCTGGTCTGGCTGGGCTCCAGCCTGCCGATCTCTCGTGCCCTGGAACCGCTGCCCAGCCGGGCGATCATCCTGCTCGACAACCGGGGCCAGCCCTTCGCCCGGCGCGGCGCCTACAAGGAACCGCCGGTGGTGATCAAGGCGCTGCCCAAGCCTGTGCCGGCCGCTTTCCTGGCCATCGAGGACCGCCGTTTCTACCACCACCTGGGGATCGACCTGGTGGGGGTCACCCGCGCCTTCGTGGTCAACGCCAAGGCCGGCCACACCGTCCAGGGCGGCAGCACCATCACCCAGCAACTGGCCAAGAACGCCTTCCTCGCGCCCGAGCGCAGCCTGCGCCGCAAGGGCCAGGAGGCGATGATCGCCCTGTGGCTGGAACTGCGGCTGTCCAAGGACGAGATCCTGTCGCGCTACCTCTCCAGCATCTATTTCGGCGACGGCGTCTATGGTCTGGGCGCGGCGGCCCGGCACTATTTCGGCAAGCCGCCCGAACAGCTGACGATCGGCGAGGCGGCGATCCTGGCCGGGATCGTCAAGGCCCCGGTCGACCTCGACCCCGTCGATCACCCCGAGGCGGCGAGGCGGCGGGCCCGGCTGGTGCTGGACGCCATGGTCGACACCAAGGCCATCACGCCCGAACAGGCGCGCGAGGCCGGCCAGGTCAAGGTCCCCGTGGCCCGCGCCGCCCTGCCGGTGGGCGGCTATTTCGCTGACTGGATCTCGCCACGGGTCAAGTCGGCCTTCGACGGCGCGGCCTATGGCGAGGTCAAGGTTCCCACCACCCTGGACTCCCGCCTGCAGCGCCTGGCGGAGCGGGCCGTGGCGCGGGGCATGGCGTCGTCCGGGAAGGCTAGGGCCGGGCAGGTGGCCCTGGTGGCGATGCGGCCGGACGGCCGGGTGGTGGCGATGGTCGGCGGGCGAAACTACCGCCAGAGCCCGTTCAACCGCGCCGTCCAGGCCAAGCGCCAGCCCGGCAGCGCCTTCAAGCTGTTCGTCTATCTGGCCGCCCTGCGCGACGGGGCCGGCCCCGACAGCCTGGTGGTCGGCGCCCCGGTGACCATCGGCGGTTGGACGCCCAGCAACTACGAAGGCGGCGGCGGGCGCGACCTGACCCTGCGCGACGCCTTCGCCCAGTCCAACAACGTCATCGCCGCGCGGGTCTACCGGACGGCCGGTGGCCCAGCGGTGGTGAAGGCGGCGCGTGACCTGGGGATCACCTCGCCGCTGCGCGAGGACGACGCCACCCTGGCCCTGGGCACGGCCGAGACCAACCTGCTGGAGCTGACCGCCGCCTACGCCGCCGTGGCCTCGGGCAAGATGCCGATCCAGCCCTACGGCCGCCCGCGCGTCGCCGCGTCGACCCCGGCGGTCCTGGACCCCGGTCAGCGCGAGGCCCTGCTCGATATGCTGGGGGCGGTGGTTCAGGAGGGTACCGGCCGCGCCGCCCGCCTTTCCCAGCGCGCCTACGGCAAGACCGGCACCACCCAGGACTATCGCGACGCGGTGTTCGTCGGCTTCACCGGCGACCTGGTGGTCGGGGTCTGGGTCGGCAACGACGACCACTCACCGATGAGCCGCGTGGTCGGCGGCGACATCCCCGCTCGCATCTGGCGCGACGTCATGACCAGCGGCCTGAAGGCCGGCCTGATCGCCCGCGACAGTCCGCCGGTCCCGAGGGTCTCGCGCGGGGAGCCTCGCGACGAAGAGGAGGCGGTCGAGGCGGAGCCCCGTCCGCACCGTGTGCCGAAATGGCTGCGGCGGATCTTCGGGCTGTAGGCTCAAGGACGTGTGGACAGTCGAGATCGGGAAGCGCCGTGCGTCCTTCGAGGCCCTCCGCTGGAGGGCGCCTCAGGATGAGGAGCTCTGTGCTGCTTTCCTCATCCTGAGGTGCGTAGCGTAGCGAAGCCTCGAAGGACGCAGGGCGAAAGCCCAGGGCTGGGATCGAGCGCTCAAAGGTGGCCCACCGCTTGCTGCATCCAATCTGTCGCGACCCAGAATGGGACGCTTTTTCGACCGCGCTTCGGGGGAAGCGGCCGGCAAGCGCGGAGCGGCGGAGTCGGAAAGGCGCTAGGCATGAACCCGAAGAACATTCTCCTGATCGGAGCCGCGGCGATCACCTTCGCCGCCCTGGGCCCGGTCATGATCTCGACCGCGGCGGCGGACGGCTATCCCGCCCGCGTCGTGCCCGTCACCAAGGCCAAGCCGGCGCGCAAGCCGGCGGTCCGGGTGCGGGTCGTCGAACGCCCGGTCTATGTGGAAAAGATCGTCAAGCAGCCGGTCTATATCGAACACCGGGTCGAAGTGCCCGTCGATCGCCCGGTCTATGTCGACCGTCCGGTGGATCGGATTGTCGAGAAGCGGGTCGAGGTTCCGGTCGTCAAGATCGTCGAAAAGCCCGTCGATCGCCCCGTCTATGTCGATCGACCAGTGGACCGCATCGTCGAGAAGCGGGTGGAAGTCCCCGTCGACCGCATCGTGGAAAAGCGCGTCGAGGTGCCGGTGGTGCGCGTCGTCGATCGTCCGGTCGATCGCCCGGTCTATATCGATCGTCCTGTCGACCGCGTGGTCGAACGACGCGTGGAGGTTCCGGTCGACCGTCCCGTCTATGTCGATCGTCCGGTGGACCGGATCATCGAGAAGCGCGTGCCGGTCTATGTCGAGCGCCAGCCGCCGGTCGCCTATCGTCGCGGCTGCGACTGCGACGACGACCGCCGCGTCTACCAGGACCATGGTCGCGTCTACGGCGGCTCGGCCGTCGAACAGAGCGTCGAGAGCTCCGAGGAAAGCTACGAGTCCTACAGCGAACGCTATGACGGCGACGGCTGGAGCTCGCAGGGCAGCTATCTGGCCGGCGACGGCTACGCCCAGTCGCTCGACGGCTACTATTACGGCGGAACGACCGCCCGGTACGGCGTCGGCGGCGGCTGGAACGGCGGTCAATCCTACGGCGGCCAATCTCACGGGGGCCAATCTTACGGGGGCAGGTCCTACTATGGCGCGGGTGGTTATGGTCGGGCCTGGTCGGGCGCCGGGGCCAGCGCCGCATCCAGCGCGAGCTCTTCGACCAGCGTCACGGTGTCTGGCGGCGGCCGCTACGGTGGCGGAGGACATGGCGGCGGCTCGACCGGCGGCCACGGCGGCTGCTGCGGTCGCTAGCGCCGCCGAAACCAACGCCCACGGATCGAAACTGCGCCGTTCTGCATAGTCGAGACGGAGGAATCGGGGGTCTATGACGGCGGGGGATCACGCGCGGTGTCGGAACCGCCGGATCAGGAGCAGGCCATGGAATCGATCATGGTTGTCACCAAGCCGTTCGACTGGACGGTGGAGCGACAGGGGCAGACCCTGTCGCGACACTCGACCCAGGAGGCCGCCTACAAGGCCGCCCTCGACTACGCCAGCGCCTTGTTCGACGAGGGGATCCGAGCCCAGGTCTCGATCAAACCCGAACCCCGCAGCTTCGCGCGTTTCGCGGCGGAGTAGGGTCGTGGCTTGATGCGTCGTCCGCCCCGTGGCACAGCGCGGGGCGAGGAGTGACGCCCATGCAGATCGCGGTCCTGACCTTCGACGGTTTCAACGAGCTGGACTCGTTCATCGCCGCGGCGATCCTCAATCGCCTGAAACCCAAGGGCTGGAAGGCCCACATCACCGCGCCCACCGAGGAGGTGACCTCGATGAACGGCGTCACCGTGCGCCGCCAGCAGCCGCTGGCCTTCGCCGCCCAGGCCGACGCGGTGATCATCGGCAGCGGCGTGCGCACCCGCGAGGTCGCCGCCGACGCCGGCCTGCTGTCCCAGATCCGCCTCGACCCGTCGCGCCAGCTGATCGCCGCCCAGTGCTCGGGCACGCTGATCCTGGCCAAGCTGGGCCTGATCGACGGCGTCCCGGCCTGCACCGACCTGACGACCAAGCCCTGGGTGGTCGAGGCCGGCGTCGAGGTCCTCGACGCGCCGTTCTTCGCCCGGGGCAACGTGGCGACGGCCGGCGGCTGCCTGGCCTCGCAATACCTCGCCGCCTGGATGATCCTGCGCGGCGCCGGCCGGGCGGAGGCCGAGGCGGCGATCCACTATGTGGCGCCGGTGGGAGAGAAGGAGATCTATGTCTCGCGGGCGATCAGCGTGGTGTCGCCATTCGTGGCGCGAGAGGCCGCCTAGCCAGGCCCTCGCCACGAGCGCGCGGGCGCGTAACTTCGAAGCCATCCCAGCGTCGGTTTTTCGGACGGGCGTCAATGTCCGCTTTCGACCCTGAGCGGACGTTCCTGATCCCTCTCTCTTAGAGAGAGGGGGTCCGTGTGCGCGGCCTTCATCTGAAGCGGGCGCTTCAGACGTCTACCTTCCACCCCTTGCTGACATTCGAAAATGCCGCTTGGATCACCCCTCCGCCAGGCACACCTCCACGCACCGCCGCGCCAATGCCTCGGTGGCGTCGATGAACGGCACGGCCAGGTCGGCCGCGCTCATCACCAGGGGAACCTCGGTACAGCCGGCCACCACCACCTGCGCCCCCTTGCCGACCAGGCGGTGGGCCAGGGCCGCCATGGTCTCGCGCGAGGCCGGGCCCAGGTCGCCGTGCTTGATGCGGTAGAGCAGGGCCATGAACTCGACCTGCTCGTGGTCGTCCAGGGTGACCGCCTCGATGGCCTGGTGCGAGAAGGTCCGGCGATAGAGGACCAGGGCCCCGCCGGTGCCCAGCACGCCGACGCGCTGGGCGCCCAGGGCTTCGGCGGCCAGGCCGGCGGTCTCGATCAGGTCCACCAGCGGCAGGCCGCTGGCCTTGACCGCATCGGCATAGGCATGGGCGGTGTTGCAGGCGATGGCCAGGACCTGGGCCCCGGCGTCGCGCAGGCCCACGGCCATGGCCGCCAGCACCGGACCGGCGGCGTCGTAACTGTTGTTGCGGTCGGGGACCTTGGGGTTGATGTCGACCAGCACCCGCAGATGGTCCTGCTCGCGGGTCACCGGGGTGGCGGCCTGCAGCTTGGCCAGGAAGTCGAGGGTGGCGGCCGGGCCCATGCCGCCGAGGACGCCGAGGGTTTTTGACATCAGTTCCACCTCTTCCAAATGTCATCCCGGGCGCAGCGTAGCGAAGACCCGGGACCGCCCCAAACGCATGCGCTTTCGGCGGTCCCGGATCGGCGCGCTACGCGCTTGTCCGGGATGACACCAATTTGGTGCGTCGCCCCTGTCTAAACCAGCGCCGCTTCCATTTCGCTCTGGTACCCGAACAGCCCCTGCGCGCCGCCGGTGTGCAGGAACACCACCCGTTCGCCCTTGAACGCGCCCTTGCGGGCCTGGTCGATCAGGCCCTTCATCGCCTTGCCCGAATAGACTGGGTCCAGCAGCAGGCCCTCGGTGCGGGCCGCCAGGGTCAGGGCGTCGATCACCCCCTGGTCGACCAGGCCGTAGCCCGCGCCGACATAGTCGCAGTCGGCGACCACCATCTCGCGGGTCACGCGGCCCGCCGCGCCGACGACCTCGGCGGTGGCCAGCGCCAGGTTGAAGACGTTTTCCTCCTGCTTGGCCTTGGGCGCGCGGACGCCGAAGCCGAGGATCGGGATGTCGACGCTGAGCGCCGCGAAGCCGGCCACCAGGCCGGCGTGGGTGCCGGCGCTGCCGGTGGCGGTGACCAGGCGGTCGATCTTCAGGTCGCGTTCGTCGGCCTGGACCACCAGTTCGCGGGCACAGTCCACATAGCCCAGGGCCCCGACCGTGTTCGAACCGCCGCCGGGGATCACATAGGGCTTGCCGCCGCGCTGGCGCACCGCTTGCGCGCTGCTTTCCAGCTCAGCGACCATATCGGTCCCGCCGGGCACGAAGCGGATCGAAGCGCCCATCAGCCGGTCGAGCAGCACATTGCCGTTGCCCGTGTAGTCGGACGCCTTGGAACCGGTGCGCTCCTCCAGGATGATCTCGCTCTTCAGGCCGAAACGGGCTCCGGCGGCGATGGTCTGGCGCACGTGGTTGGACTGCACCGCACCCTGGGTCACCAGGGTGTCGCAGCCTTGGGCCAAGGCCTCGCCGAGCAGGAATTCCAGCTTGCGGGTCTTGTTGCCGCCGCCGGCCAGGCCGGTGCAGTCGTCGCGCTTGACCCACAGGTCGATCCCGAGCTCCGCGCCCAGGCGGGGCAGGGGCTCCAGCGGCGTGGGCAGGTGGGCGAAGCGGGCGCGGGGGAAGCGGGCCAGATGCATGCGGGTGTCTCTCACACTCTGAAGAACTGAAGAGCCGGCGATCGTCGATCCCCTACAGCCTAGCGCATGGCCGTGCTATGCTGCCGCCCACAAAAGCACGACCCGGCGCGGCTTCCGCGCGACTGCTCCCATTGTTTCGGCAAGGAGGGGGTTTCGGCAAGAAGGGGGTTTCGGCAAGAAGGGGCGCGCGCTTCTCGCCAGAAGGCCGCGCCCGATATGGGAGAAACGCATGGCTTGGCTTCAATCCGCCCCGTGGACCGCCGGCCTCGCCGCGACCGTCCTGCTGTGCGCCGGGGCGGCCAGCGCCTCGACCCTGGTGATCGGCGGCGGCGCGGCCAAGGACTGCTCGATCGCCGCGATCAACGGCCGCTCGGACCGGGCCTCGGTGACGACCTGCACCCTGGCCCTGGAGACCGAGACCCTGAGCTTTCGCGACCGCGCCCGCACCTACGTCAACCGCGGCGTGCTGCAGATGCGCCAGCGCGACTATGTCCGGGCGGTCAGTGACTTCGACGCCGCGTCCGAGATCGATCCGAACCTGGGCGAGGCCTTCGTCAATCGCGGCGCGGCCTATGTCGGCACACAGCGTTACGGCGAGGGTCTGACCCAGATCGACCTGGGCCTGGCCCTGGGCGTCAAGGACCCGCAAAAGGCCTTCTACAACCGCGCCATCGCCCATGAGAACCTGGGCGACGTGACGGCCGCCTATCGCGACTACACCAAGGCCGCCGAACTGGATCCCGACTGGGATGCGCCGAAAAAGGAGCTGACGCGTTTTACCGTCAAGCGGCCCTGAAACCGACGCACGGAATGCGCTAGGCTCGGGGCCCGGGAGACTCGGAGTGCGCGTCATGCCCACGGCTCGACTTTGGATGACGACGGCCATCGGCGCCGCCTTGGCGACGTTGGCTATTGGCCCGCCGGCGCTGGCCCAGGTCGACCTGAGGGTCCTGCGGCAACAGGACGAGATCCGGCAACAGCAGGAAATCTCCCGCCAGAGCCTCCTGGCCGCCCAGCGCGAGGCCTCGGCCGCCCAGAACCGCTACAACACCCAACTGACCCTGCGCGCGCTGGATTCCGCCGCCAACCCGCCAACCAAGCCGACCCTGCGGCCCGCCTTGCCGGTCGTTCCGCCACGCGGGCCGGACGCCGCCGACCTCGCCGCCGACGCCGCCCGCATCGACGCGCTGACCGATCAGCGCCTGGCCGAGAGCAACGCCCGCCTGCGCGCCATCACGCCGGCATACTAGTTCCTTGTTTCAACGCATTGTCTTCACGCGAACCGGCGCCCGCTTCGCTCGAAAATGCTCTAGCCTGATCAGAACAAACCGGAGAACGATCACATGGAATGGGGTGGGGGACGCCGTTCAGGCAATATCGAGGACCGGCGCCGTCTGGGGCCGGTCGGGGTGGCTGGCGGCGGCATCGGCGCGGTCGTGCTGGCCGTGATCGGCTATTTCGTGTTCGGGGTCGATCCGCAGACCACGATGAACGCGGTCCAGGGCACGCAGCAGCCCACCGCCCAGGAAGGTTCGCGCGGCCAGGTCGCCGACACCGAGGGCCAGTTCATCGACGTGATCGAGACCTCCAACGCCGACGTCTGGGGCCCGGTCCTGGCCAAGCACGGCATCCGCTATACGCCGCCGACCTCCGTGGTGCTCTACACTCAGGCGACCGGCACTGGTTGCGGCACGGGCCAGTCAGCCATGGGGCCGTTCTACTGCCCGGCCGACCACAAGGTCTATCTGGACACCAGTTTCTGGAACGAGCTGGAAACCCGCTTCGGGGCCAAGGGCGAGTTCGCCCGGGCCTATGTGATCAGCCATGAGATCGGCCATCACATCCAGACCCTGACCGGCGCTTCCGATCAGGCCCAGCGGATGGGCGCGCGCGGGGCGACCAGCGGCTCGGTGCGACTGGAGCTGCAGGCCGACTGCTATGCCGGCGTCTGGGCCCGGCACGCGCCGGAGGCTTCGGGCGACGGCATCGCCATCACCCGGGCCGACATCGAGGATGGCCTGGGCGCGGCGGCGGCGGTCGGCGACGACGCCATCCAGGAACAGAGCCAGGGCCGGGTCATGCCCGACAGCTTCACCCATGGCAGCAGCGCCCAGCGCATGCGGTGGTTCGGCAAGGGCTACGACGCCGGCGACCCGGGGGCGTGCGACACGTTCGCGGCGCGGACGCTGTAGGAGCCGAACGGATCAGGCCGGAAGGCGGGCGCCGACATAGTCGGCGGCGTTCACCGCCAGGGGGTGGCCGCGATTGCACAGCACGGCGGTGACGTAGCCGGAGCGCGGATAGATCGCCAGGTCGCTGTTCACCCCGGGCGCGCCGCCGCCGTGGCCGTAGCAGGGCTCGCCGTTGCGGCTCTGGACCCTGAAGCCGAGGGCCCAACGCGAGGTTCCGCTCGCATCGACCCGCCCCGTGGTGAGCAGCGTGGTGTGTTCGGCGTCGAGCAGGCGGCGGCCGCGCAGGGCGTCGGCGAAGGCGCGCAGGTCTTCCACCGTGGAATAGCCGCCTCCCGCCGGCAGGCCGGCATAGGGGGGCAGCGCCTTCAGGCCCGTGCGCGCGCTGCCTGAGTAGGGCCGGGCGGTCCGGCCATCCTCGAACCTCGGGCCGGTCGCCGTCATGCCGGCCAGGCGGAACACATGCTCCGCGCAATAGTCGTCATAGGCCTGGCCGGTCGCCCGTTCGAGGATCGCGCCGAGCAGCACGAACCCGTAGTTGCTGTAGCCGAACTTCGAACCGGGCTCGAACGCCGGCTCGCGCGGGCCATACAGCCGCACATAGTCGGCCAGGGTGTTCAACTCGGCCTGGTGGGCCTCGTAGAAAGGACCGAAGATGTCGCCCGTGCCGCCGGTGTGGGTCAGCAGGTGCTCGATCGTCAGGCGCTTGGCCAGGGCCGCGTTCGGATAGTCCGGCAGATGGGCGGCGACCGGATCGGCCAGGCGGATGCGCCCGGCCTGGATCTGCTGAACGACGCCGACGGCGGTGAACATCTTGCCCATCGAGCCGACACAGAACCGCGTGGCCGGCGTCGCCGGCAGGGTCTTGGCGCGGTCGGCCAGGCCATAGGCCTCGCGCAGGGGCGTCCGCGCGCCCTTGGCGACCAGCACCGCGCCGGAGAAGCGGTCCGCCTGGGCCTCGGCCCGCAGTTTCCCGTCCAAGGCGCCGATGGCCTCGGCTTCGCCGCCGCGGGCGACCTTGAAGTCTTCCGGGACCGGCGCGCCGGCGAAGTTGAGGTCGGCGATCTGGCCCGCGGGTCCGACCGTGAGCATGACGCGCGAGAACCGGTCCCAGTCGCGGTCCTTGACCCACACGGTCAGTTCGCCGGGCGCGGTCAGGCTGGCGCGCAACACCTCCAAGCCGCCCGACGCCTCCCGCGTGGCCAGGTCGTCATCGATATAGGGAACCAGGTCGGGCACGTGCGCCTGGACGAAGGCGCGATAGGCCGACGGATCCTGGGCGTTGAAGGCGGTCAGCCACTGCCGAAACCACACCTTGGCCGGCTCGGACCCCGCCAGGTCGGCCACGGGATCGGCGGCCCAGCTCCCGCCCGCCCAGGCGCCGCCGGCCGCCAGCACCGAGACGGCCACGAAGTCGCGTCTGTTCATCCGCCCAGATCCTCGCTATGGGAACGGCGGAAGAAATGTAAGCCCTTACGGATATTGTCAATGGCCGAGCTCGCGCCGCCGGATTTCCGCCTCTACACCAGCCGGTCCGGCCCCGCCGCCATCGGCGGGCGGCTGCGGCGTCTGTCCGAACGGATCGACCGCGACGCCGGCAAGCTCTATGCCGAGCTCGGCGTGCGTTTCGAGCAGCGCTGGTTTGGCGTGTTCAACCTGCTGGACCTTCATGGCCCGCTGCCGGTCGGCGAATTGGCCGCCGCCTTGGGGGTCAGCCACGTCTCGGTGAGCCAGGTGCGCCAGGCCCTGGCCGACGCCGGCTTGATCACCTGGGAGCGCGACGCCCGGGACGGCCGCAGCCGCGTCCTGCGGCTCACCGGCGAAGGGGCCGAGCTGGCCGCGCGGCTGGCCCCGGTCTGGCGCGCCCTGGCGGCGGCGGCGGTGGACCTGAACGCCGAGGCCGACGACGCCCTGGCCGGCCTCGAACGACTGGAGACCGCCCTGGACCGGGCCTCGATCCTCGAGCGCGCCAAACGCCTTCTGGAATGACGGTGACGCCCGCACCCTTGACCCGCACGTCAGTCGGCCTAGTGTCCCCCAGTTCACCGGGGGGCCGCTTCGCGCGGCTGAGATTGGGCCTTAGCCCTGACCCGTCGAACCTGATCCGGGTCATGCCGGCGAAGGGAGGGAACGCGGACCGGGCCCGAAAACCCTTTCCGTAGACCGACTTAGCACGACACGTCCGGGTCTCCTTAACGCTTGAGGAGCGCCCGAAATGAACGTTCAACTGCCCATCAAAGACGCCATCGGCGCCATCCCGACCGGCGAACGCCCCGGCAGCCACAAGGTCTACCAGGCCGGCTCGCTGTTCCCCGACATCCGGGTGCCGTTCCGCGAGGTCGCGGTCCACCCCAGCGCCAACGAGCCGCCGGTCACCATCTACGACCCGTCGGGCCCCTATACCGACCCGCACGCCAAGATCGATATCGAGCAGGGCCTGGAGCGCTCGCGCGAGCCGTGGATCATCGCCCGCGGCGACTGCGAGCTGGTGGCCAATCCCCGCGAGGTCAAGCCCGAGGACAACGGCTTCGCCCAGGGCAAGCACCTGGCCCCGCAATTCACCGCCAAGCGCCCGATCTTCAAGGGAACCCAGGGCAAGCTGGTCACCCAGCTGGAATATGCCCGGGCCGGGATCATTACCGCCGAGATGGAATATGTCGCCATCCGCGAGAACCTGCGCCGCGAGCAGGACCGCCCGTGCGTCCGCGACGGCGAGGACTTCGGCGCTTCGATCCCCGACTTCGTGACCCCCGAGTTCGTCCGCCAGGAAGTGGCCCGCGGCCGAGCCATCATTCCGGCCAACATCAACCACGGCGAGTTGGAGCCGATGGCGATCGGCCGCAACTTCCTGGTCAAGATCAACGCCAACATCGGCAATTCGGCGGTGCTCTCCACCGTCGCCGATGAGGTCGACAAGCTGGTCTGGGCCACGCGCTGGGGCGCCGACACGGTCATGGACCTGTCGACCGGCCGCAACATCCACAATATCCGCGACTGGATCATCCGCAACAGCCCGGTGCCGATCGGCACGGTGCCGATCTACCAGGCGCTGGAGAAGGTCAACGGCGTGGCCGAGGACCTCAACTGGGAGGTCTTCCGCGACACCCTGATCGAGCAGGCCGAGCAGGGGGTGGACTATTTCACCATCCATGCCGGCGTCCGTCTCCCGTTCATCCCTCTTACGGCGAAACGCGTGACGGGCATCGTCTCGCGCGGCGGCTCGATCATGGCCAAGTGGTGCCTGGCGCACCACAAGGAGAACTTCCTCTACGAGCGGTTCGAAGAGATCTGCGAGATCATGCGCGCCTACGACGTGTCGTTCTCGCTGGGCGACGGCCTGCGTCCCGGCTCGACCGCCGACGCCAATGACGAGGCCCAGTTCGCCGAACTGCGCACCCTGGGCGAACTGACCAAGGTGGCCTGGAAGCACGGCGTGCAGGTGATGATCGAAGGGCCGGGCCACGTGGCCATGCACAAGATCAAGGCCAACATGGACGAGCAGCTCAAGCACTGCCACGAGGCCCCCTTCTACACGCTCGGCCCGTTGACCACCGACATCGCCCCTGGCTACGACCACATCACCTCGGCGATCGGGGCGGCGATGATCGGCTGGTTCGGCACGGCCATGCTTTGCTACGTGACGCCCAAGGAGCACCTGGGCTTGCCCGACCGCGACGACGTCAAGACCGGCGTCATCACCTACAAGCTGGCCGCTCACGCCGCCGACCTGGCCAAGGGTCACCCCGGCGCGGCCATGTGGGACGACGCCATCAGCCGGGCGCGGTTCGAGTTCCGCTGGGAGGACCAGTTCAACCTCGGCCTCGACCCCGAGACCGCCCGGGCCTTCCACGACGAGACCCTGCCCAAGGAAGCCCACAAGACCGCCCACTTCTGCTCGATGTGCGGGCCCAAGTTCTGCTCGATGAAGATCAGCCAGGAAGTCCGCGAGTTCGCGGCCGGCATGGCCCCCAACTCCATCGAGGAGGGCATGGCGGCGATGAGCGACAAGTTCCGCGAGCAGGGGTCGGAGATCTATCTGAAGACGGAGGGCTGAGCGTGGTGGCGCTGATCCTGGCGGTCGTGGCGGCGCAAGCCGCCCCGGCCGCCGCCGCCGATCCCCTGGCCCCGGCGCGCGCGGGGCTGTTGCAGTGCTATGCGCCCAACCCCTCGGCCAAGACCTGCCAGTCCATCGCCGGCTACGTCTTCAAGACCGACGGAACCATCATCAACACGGCCGAAGTGCTTGTCGCGCCTTCACCGCTGGTGACGATGAAGACCGCGGAGCCGGTGACGGTAAAGTCGGACGCGGTGTGTGGCGCGCTCTCGGATCTCGACGACGCCGAAGTCTTCGTGGAGGGGCGGCCGGCCGATCCAGCCGTGTCCGCCAAGGTGCGCGAGCAACTCCTGGCGGCCATGGCCCCCATGCTCGGCAAGGAGATCTGCAGCTTCTATATGCAGGGTAATGGCGCGCTGGCGGTTTCAGCCACGCTTGATGGGCGGTCCGTGCCGGAAATGGCGACCACGGTGCTCTGGATCGCGCCGACCGACGGATACGTCGTCCGGCCCTGACCCGCGTCAGGCCCGGCTGCCGCGCGCCGACCGATAAATCACCGACCCGATGTCGGAACGTCCGTCGCTCCAGCGTCCTTGTTTCGTCACAGCGAAAAGGAGGACGCCATGTCCTATGTCGATGGTTTCGTGCTCGCGGTCCCCAAGGCCAATATCGACGCCTACAAGAAGATGGCCCAGCTGGGCGGGTCGGTCTGGATGGAGTACGGCGCGCTGTCCTACGTCGAGTGCCTCGGCGACGACGTGCCCTATGGCGAGCTCACCTCGTTTCCGCGCGCGGTGCAGGCCACCGACGACGAGATCGTGGTGTTCTCGTGGATCACCTACAAGGACAAGGCCTCGCGCGACGAGATCATGGCCAAGGTGATGGCCGACGAGCGCCTGAAGGACAGCATGGCCAACATGCCGTTCGATGCCAAGCGGATGATCTTCGGCGGCTTCGAGGCGTTCCTGGAGCTGTAGGGACCGCTATCGGCGCAGACGTGAACCCTCTCCCAGAGGGAGAGGGAGGGGCCCACGCCGCAGGCGTGGGAGGGCGAGGGGTTACGCTGTTGAAGATCCGGGCAGGGCTTGGGGGATAGGCGGTTGACGCCTTACCCCCTCACCCTCCCACCGCTGCGCGGCGGGCCCCTCCCTCTCCCCATGGGAGAGGGATTTCGCGGGCGTCCCGTCTCCTTGACTCAATAAAAGAACCGCTCCTCGGCGATCTTGCCGTCGCGGATCGTGTAGAGGCCGACCTCGTCCATGGTGGTCCGCTCGCCGGATGCCTTGGGCGTGACGTCCATCTTGAAGCCGACCGCGAACTGGTCGCCGTTGACATAGGGGCCGGTCACTTCCACGCCGTGCACCTCGTGGTTGGCGGCCCACCATTCGCCCTTGCCGCGCACGCCGTCCTTGCCGGCGATCCGCGCCATGTCGCCGGGCATGGCCTCGTAGCTGACCACGTCGTCGGCCCAGTATTTCTCGCCGGCCTCGTCGAACTTGCCGGCCTTGCACAGGGCCACCAGATCGGTGGCGATGTCTTGGGTGCTCATGGGGGTGCTCCTGGGATGGGGGTTCGCGTCGGCGTGGAAGGTCAGCCCGTCGGCGACGATCCGCAAGGCCTTTTGTTCTTCAAATGTTCTATTTCATGCAGGTTGCTGACAGGACCTGTCAGCAGGGACGCGCGCTATGTTTCGAGGCTAGCATAACGAACATGACTCACCCCCCGTTCCCCGGCTTCGCGGCCACCGACCTTGCCTTCCTGACCGGCCTGGCCGCGCACAACGACCGCGACTGGTTCGCCGCCCACCGCGTCACCTATGACGACGGTCTCAAGCCCAGCCTGGCCGCGCTGATCCTGGCCTTGAACGACGCCTTCGCGGCGCGCGACCTGCCGCTGGCGGGCGATCCGAAGAAGAGCGTCTTCCGCATCCACCGCGACGTGCGGTTTTCCAAGGACAAGCGGCCCTACAAGAGCCACGTCTCGGCCACCCTGACCCGGGACGGCAAGAAGCTGTCGCCGGGGCTGGTCTATGTGCATATCGAGCCCGAGGGCGGTTCGCGGCCCGCCTTCGACCCCGAGACGATCGATCCGCTGGACCCTTCGACCCTGCCGTCGACGCGCGGCGAGGACGAGGGCTATTACGGCCACGGCCCGTTCGCGGCGGCCGGTTTCTACCTGACCGAACGCCCGCACATCGACGCCTTCCGCCGGGCGATCGCCGCCGACCCGGCGGCCTGGGCCAAGGTCGAGAAGGCGCTGACCAAGGCCGGCCTGCCGATCGAGCCGGGCGATCCGGTCAAGCGGATGCCCAAGGGCTTCGAGGACCACGCCGGCGGCCCGCTGGAGCCCGCGCTCAAGCGCACCCGCTGGCTGGTCCGCCGGCCCCTGACCGGCGCCGAGATCGCCGGCCCCGGCCTGCCCGCGATCATCGCCGACTTCGCGGCCGACAGCGGGCCTTTGCTGGCGTTCGGCTGGAAAGCGCTGGGGTAGGGGCGAAGCGTTCCTCGCGCTGCAAGGAACGCCTCGCCGAGCCTCAGCCCTGGATGACGCGGACCGAGCCGACGACCGGCTTGCTGCCGGCCGCGCCCTTTCCGACTGGCGTCAGGGTCACGATGGGCTCGCTCGTGAGGCCCCTGACCGCGTCGCCGATGTCGAAGCTGAAGAACTTGTCCGACGGCGCGTCGCCGGCCTGACCCATGTCGGCGTGATCGGCATGTTCGCTGGCCACCGCGTCGAAGAAGTTCAGGAAGCCGACGGTCACCGGCCGGGCCTTTTCGTTGGCCTGGATCTCGACGCGGAACAGCACCTCGGGCTGGATCTGGGCCTGAAGCGCCGAGATCACCAGGCGCGGGCGCGCGGCGCCGGCCGTTTGAAGCAGCTTCAGATTGGCCCTGGGCACGTTCTCCCTGGGCGCCGAGAGCTTGATCGCCACCGGACCCAGCGGATCGATCGGGAAGGGGCGCTCCGCCAGGGCGATATGGGGCAGCTGCGCCAGCTTGAAGACCCGGTTGAGGCAGACGCCGATCTTCGGCCCGGGCTCGAAGAGGTCGTAGGTGTATTTCAGCGGCGCCAGCGCCTTGAAGTCGCCGACCTTGGCGATGATCTTCTGGCCGTTGGCGTCGGGGAAGATGAAGGTCTTGCTCAGCCAGCCGGCGTCGCTGGGGTTGCAGCCGCCGTTCTTGTTCCAGCTGCCCCACATGCGGTCGATGTTGGAGTGGTGCATCCAGAAGATCGGGTCGTTGGCGGCCCAGGCGACCGAGCCCATGCCGACCCCGTTGCCGGTCTGGACGTGCACCGTGCCGTGCAGGTTGAAATCGATGCCCATGCAGAAGCCCTGGTCGCCGCTGGCGGGGCGGTAGCTCTTCTGCAGCAGGGACGAGGTGTTGAGCGGCGAGGGAACCACGCCCTGGTCGATCGGAGAGCCGGCGTTCGTCCAGCCGTTGCGATTGGGCCGGTAGAGCGTGCCCAGGGCCGGCGAACCCGGCTGCCGGAACGCCGCGGGCAGGGCCCGCTGGGCGGGCTGGGTATAGCGCCAGTAGGGCATGGCGAAGGTCGGGTCGTTCAAGGTCTTCTTGATGATCGACTCGATGAAGAACACGTACATCCGGTGCCAGGGCAGGAAGTAGTCCTCGACCGTGCCGGGGCCGTGCGCCTGGCAGGTGCTCCAGGAATCCTGGGCCAGCTGCCGTTGCGGGCTGGGCGCCGGATAGACGCGGGCGAGTTCGGCGGCCTTGGTGCGGTCGCCGCGCACGGCGTGGATGTACCACTGGAACATCCAGCCGCGTGGGTCGCTCTCGGGCAGGGCGGTCAGGATCTTGACCGCCTTGGCGTACTTCTGGAGGTCGGCCTGGCCGCCCGGTGTGGACAGGTCGCGGCGGATCGAGACCCCCTGCGCCCAGGCCTGGCCCCCGAACCATTGGGCGAAGGGAATGGCCGCGCCACCGGCGATCATCAGGCGCCTTGATACCGAACCCATCGCGTTTTCTCCCCGTTCACTGACGATACCGTCATGCGTGCCGGGAGAATTAATGCACTTAAAAGTAGCTTTACGCAATCAGCGCGCGAAAACCTCGATGCGGCCGATCCCGGCCCTGGCGTCGGGGTTGGGCGTTCCCACCGGCGAGATCACGACGACGACCCGCCCGGCCTTCGCCGCGCGAGCCAGGGGCTCGGTGGCCTCGAAACTGAATTCGGCCGGCCCTCCGGTGACGACGTTGTAGAAGTTGATGTGGCCGAGCGCCGGACCCGGATCGTCCTCCAGGCCGATGCGGTAGAGCACGCCCGGCTGCGCGGCGGCGGTGAGCTGGTCGAGCACCAGGCGCAACCGGCTTCCGGACGCGGCCTTGTCGCGCAGGGCGGGGCTGACCGGGAGTTCGAGGCGGACGGGGCCGGCGCCCAGCGCCACGGGGCCGCCGCGCGCCAACGCCGTCGGGGCGGCCGGCGCGGCCGCGCAGGCGGTGACGCCAATCATGCCGAGCAGCAGAAGGCGGACGTCCATGCCGGTCTCCAATCCGCGCCCCCAAAATCCGCTCCCCAAGGATCAGCATGAGCCTCGCGGGCTGTCCCGGCAAGCGTGGGCCCGCCGCCCGCGCTGAAGCTTCTCAATGGGCCGTTAAGGCTGTTGGCGCAGAGTTTTCGCACGTCCGTCAATATGGCGGGCGCCATCGGAGTTCGTCATGTCTTCGACCGTGACATCCAGTTTCCGCCGGTCCAACGACCATTTCGAGCCGCAGGACACCGATCCGCAGACCCAGCGCCGCCTGCGCGGCCACCTGGAGCAGATCGACTATACGGCGTTCGCCTCCAACAGCACGGTCATCGCCCAGGTGGTCGGCAAGAGCGACTCCGGCAAGTTCCAGCGCCTGGCGGTGGCCGCCGCCCTGGCCCGGTCCCGCTGGGTGGCCGAGGCCGTGGCCATGACCGAGACCGCCTCGGCCATCACCCCCGAACAGACCGCGCGGCTGGCCGCCCTGCGCGCCGCCTATGAGGAACTGGCCGAGGTCTACGAGGCTATGCGGCGCATGGTCGAGCGCGGCTACCTCACCTACAGCGTGCCGATGGTCACCGAAGGCGGGAACCTCGTCACGCGAGAGTGATCAAAAAATACACTCAGAAGTGTATTCGTCGCGCTAACCTCCCGCCGCTCATCCCGAGCCGGAGGCTTTTCCATGTCGGCCTATCCCATCGCCATCTACGGCAACGGCCTGTTCCAGGACGGCTATCCCAATCCCCCCGTGCCCTACGCCACCCAGGTCCAGCAGCTGAACGCGGGGATCACCACGGTGATCCTGTGGTCGATCCACATCCACGCCGGCGGCGACCTCTATCTGAACGACACCCTGTTCGTCAGCGGCGGCCAGATCCAGTACGCGACGGACAACAAGAGCGGCGTCAATCCCGACTTCCCGAAGTTGATCTCGGCCCTGATGACCGGCGGCAGCGTGCGCGACCTGCTGGTTTCGGTGGGCGCCTGGGGCACCACCAGCGACTTCACCGCCTGGCTGGCTTCGCGCGACCAGGTGAAGGCCAATCTGGCGATCCTGAAGTCGACCTTCGGCGTCACCGGCGTCGATTTCGACTATGAGGGCGACTACACCACCCAGGACCAGACGATGATCGTCACCCTGACCCAGGACGTCGGGTCGCTGGGCCTGTTCGCCACCTATTGTCCGTACACGGCGACCAGCTTCTGGACCAGTTGCCTGACGGACGTCTACCAGCAGGCCGGGACCCAGCTGGTGAAGTGGATGAACCTGCAATGCTACGCGGGCGGCGGCGGCAATTCGCCGACCGAGTGGGCGCAGGCGGTGCAGGACACCTCCGGGACCGGCGTGACCGACGCCTACGCCTTCATCGTGCCGGGCTACGGCGTACTGGGCGCCGACGGCGGCGACCCGGCCTCGCTGGAGCAGACCTTCGCGGGCCTGGCCGGAACCGGAATCACCGGCGGCTTCCTGTGGAACAGCGGCGGCATCTGGTCGACCGAGGCATCGGGCGGCCAGAGCGCGCCCCTGCCGTCCGACTACGCCGCGGCGATCAGCGCCGGCCTGGGCGTCGGGGCCTCGGCCAAGGCGGCGGTGGACGCCTGAACCTGGCGGGGCGTCCGCCCGGCGCGGGCGCCCTTGCTAGGCCGAGACCTTGTCGCCGCGATGCAGCGGGTCGGGCAGGGGATCGCCGGCCTTCACGAATTGCAGCGACACCGAATTGATGCAGTAGCGCAGCCGGGTCGGGGCCGGGCCGTCGGGGAACACGTGGCCCTGGTGGCTGTCGCAGCGGGTGCAGCGGCTCTCGATGCGCAGCATGCCGTAGGAGGTGTCGCGCACCTCCTTGACGTGGGCCTCGTCGAACGGGGCGTAGAAGCTGGGCCAGCCGGTGCCGCTCTCGAACTTGGTCCTGTGCTCGAACAGCGGCAGGCCGCATTCGCGGCAGCAATAGACGCCGGGGCTCTTCTCGCCCAGCAGGCCGCCGCAGAACGGGGCCTCGGTGCCGTGATGCAGCAGGACGCGGGCCTCCTCGGCCGTCAGGTCGGCCTCGAGGCGCAGGCGTTCGGGCTCGGTCGGCGGCGTGAGGTCGAAACCCGTGGCGGAAAAGGTGGCGGTGTCGGTCATGGGCTACAATCTAGGACCGGGAGGGCGCGACCGATAGGGGCCAGCCTCATGACAAGGTGCTGCCAGGTTTTGACGCGGCGGAGCGTAGAAGCACCCATCGCGTTCCCTTCCGAGTCGCTGAAAGGATTTCCCAATGACCGTCGCCGTCGCTTTCCTGCAACCGGGCTGGGCCGACTGGGAGGCCGGGCAGGTGCTGCCGGCCCTGCGCGAATATTATGGCGTCCAGGTCGAGATCGCCACGCCGGACGGCGAGCCGCAAACCTCGATCGGCGGCGTGCTGGCGGCGGCCGACTACAGGTTCTCCGACCCGGTGCTGGCCGACGCCGACGTGCTGCTGCTGATCGGCTCGGACGCCTGGGCCGACTATGAGGACTCGGCGCTGTTCAGCCTGCTGCGCCAGGCCCAGGCCGACGGCAAGATCATCGGCGCGATCTGCGCCGGCACGGTGGCGGCGGCCCGGGCCGGCCTGCTGACCGGCAAGGCCCATACCTCGAACGGCGCGGACTGGCTGGCCAAGACCGCCCCGGGCTATGCCGGGGCCGACGGCTATGTCGACACCGCCAAGGCGGTGACCGACGGCCGCCTGGTCACCGCCGCGGGCACGTCTCCGGTGACGTTCAGCGCCGCGATCTGCCGCCTGGTCGCCCCGGAAGCCGGCGCGGCGCACGACGAATACGTGGCAATGTTCGCCAAGGAGTTCGAAGGGTAGCCCACCCATGCACAAGGCCTGTCGTCCCGGACAAGGCCCGAAGGGCCGCCGATCCGGGACCGCCGGAAGCGCCTGCGTTCACGCCTCGGTCCCGGATCTTGGCGCCGCGCGCCAGCCCGCCGTCAGGCGGGCCGCTTGCGCGCCCCGAGGCCGGGATGACAGGCTTTTCAGATCATTCCGCAACGGCCGGGCTGCCGAGACCTACTTCACCGCCGCCGCGCCAGCTCGGGCGATCAGGCCGTCCTGGGCGCCGGAACCGCCCGAGGCCCCGATCGCGCCGGCGATCTTGCCGTCGATGATCAACAGCTCGCCGCCCTCGATGGCCAGGGCGCCGGTGAAGATGGCGTTCAGCGTGCCGCCCTTCACCGCCTCCTGGAAATAGGAGGTGGGCCGGCGGAAGTTGGCGCTGGTCTCGGCCTTGCGCCGGGCCACGTCGTTGGAACCGTACTGCGCCCCGTCCATCTTCTGGCTCATCACCAGGGCGCCGTTCGGTTCGACAACGGTGATCACCATCAGCCAGCCCTGCTTGCGAGCCTCGGCCTCGGCGGCCGCCACGACGGTCTTGGCCTCGGCCAGGGTCACGGCGCGGCCATAGGGCGGAGCATGCGGCGCGGCGGGCACGGCGGCGGCGGGCGCGGTCTGGGCGAGGGCGGGTCCGGCGACGAGGGCGGCGCCCCCCAGGGCGATCAGGGCGATCAGGGCGAGCGTGGCTTTACGGGACATCGGTGGGTTCCTTTGGATCAAGCGCTAAGGACAGGGGTTTGGGAGAGGACCGCCGCGCCGACGATCCGGTCGTCGAGGATCAAGGGTTCGCCGCCCTCGGTCGCCAGGGCGTTGCGAGAGGGCGATCGGCGGTCCGTGGGGTGCGTGGGGGGCGGAATCGCTCATCGCCGCGCCGCCGCGCCCGCGCCAGAAAACCGGTCGGAACCTTGTACCCTCACCCTGCGTCACTCCCTTCGGTTCTCTATGGAAACCGGTGTCATCAATATTGTCACGCTGCGGCGCCGTTGCAAACCTCTGATGGCCTGCTAGTCCGTGTCCAACGAGACACGAGAAGCGCGTAGGGGATGGCCTGATGTTCAAGAAGCTGCTGATCGCCAATCGGGGCGAGATCGCGGTGCGGGTGATCAAGACCTGCCGTCGCCTGGGCATCAAGACGGTCGTGGTCTATTCCGACGCCGACGCCGACAGCCTGGCCGTGGAGATGGCCGACGAGACGGTGCACATCGGTCTGGCCCCGGCCAACCAGTCCTACCTGGTGGCCGACAAGATCATCGCCGCCTGCAAGCAGACCGGCGCGGAAGCGGTGCATCCGGGCTTCGGTTTCCTGTCCGAGAAGGCCGAGTTCGCGCAAGCCTGCGCCGACGAGGGCATCGTGTTCATCGGCCCCAACCCGGGCGCCATCTCGGCGATGGGCGACAAGATCGAAAGCAAGAAGTTCGCCCAGAAGGCCGGCGTCTCCTGCGTGCCGGGCCATATCGGCGAGATCGACGACACCGCCCACGCCATCAAGATCTCCGAGGAGATCGGTTATCCGGTGATGATCAAGGCCAGCGCCGGCGGCGGCGGCAAGGGCATCCGGGTGGCCTGGAACCGCAAGGATGTCGAGGAAGGCTTCCCCGCCGTCCGCGCCGAGGCGGCCGGGGCGTTCGGCGACGACCGGATCTTCATCGAGAAGTTCATCGAGAGCCCGCGCCACATCGAGATCCAGGTGCTGGGCGACAAGCACGGCCACGTCGTCCACCTGTTCGAGCGCGAATGCTCGATCCAGCGCCGCAACCAGAAGGTCATCGAGGAGGCTCCGTCCCCGCTGCTCGACGCGGCCACCCGGGCGGCCATGGGCGCCCAGGCGGTGGCCCTGGCCCAGGCGGTGAACTACGACAGCGCCGGCACGGTCGAGTTCGTGGCCGGCCAGGACAAGAGCTTCTACTTCCTGGAGATGAACACCCGGCTGCAGGTCGAGCATCCGGTCACCGAGCTGATCACCGGCCTGGACCTGGTCGAGCAGATGATCCGCAGCGCCTGGGGCGAGAAACTGGCCTTCGAACAGAAGGACCTGAAGATCAACGGCTGGGCCATCGAGAGCCGCATCTACGCCGAGGACCCCTACCGCAAGTTCCTGCCCAGCATCGGCCGGCTGGTGCGCTACGCGCCCCCGGAGGAGGGCGAGCAACCCGCCGGCTACACCGTCCGCAACGACGCCGGGGTCCGCGAGGGCGACGAGATCTCGATGTACTACGACCCGATGATTTCCAAGCTCTGCACCTGGGCCCCGACCCGCCTGGCGGCGATCGACGGCATGGGCCGGGCGCTGGAGGACTTCCACATCGAGGGCCTGGGCCAGAACATCCCGTTCCTGGCCGCGGTGATGGACCAGGAGCGCTACCGCTCGGGCGTCATCTCGACCAACTATATCAAGGACGAGTTCGCCGACGGCTTCAAAGGCGTGGCGCCGACGTCCGAACAGATCGACGTCATGACCGCGGTCGGCGCGGCCATGCAGCGGGTCTACGCCGCCCGGGCCCGTTCGACCCAGGCGGGGCTCACCAATCCGGTGCGCACCGAATGGATCGTGGCGGTCGGCCACGCCAAGCGCCGGGTCAAGCTGTCGGGCGAGGCCGAGCATCTGAGCGTCGAACTGCCCGACGAGGGCCGTACGATCATCCTGGAGACGATCGACTGGCGACCGGGCAAGCCGGTGTTCAAGGGCAAGCTCGACGGCAAGGCCTTCACCGTCCAGGTGACGCCGGCCCCCGAGGGCTTCGTGATCCGCCACCGGGCCGCCAAGGCCCTGGTTTTGGTCCTGACCCCACGCTCGGCCGAACTACACGACAAGCTGCCCGAGAAGCAGGCCGCCGACACCTCGCGCCTGGTGCTGTCGCCGATGCCGGGCCTGGTGGTGTCGATGGACGTCGTCCTGGGCCAGCAGGTCCGCGAGGGCGAGGTGGTCTGCGTGCTCGAGGCCATGAAGATGCAGAACATCATCCGGGCCGAGCGCGACGGCGTGGTCAAGGCCGTCAACGCCAAGGGCGGCGATCCGGTGGCAGCGGACGAGGTGCTGGTGGAGTTCGCCTAGGCATGGTTGTGTGCGCCAAGGTTGAGTTTACAGAGACGATTCGATGGCGTTGATGGACAAGGTGTTCGGCTTCGAGGGGCGTCTTCGCCGGCGCGACTACTGGCTGATCAACATCGCCAGCAGTCTCGTCTGCTTGGCGATCAACCTGGTGGCCCTTGCGGTCTTCGGCACGGATGCGACCGCGACCGATGTGGTTCAGTACGCGCTCTACGTCCCGTCGCTCTGGGTCAGCATCTCGACCGCGCTCAAGCGCTGTCACGATCGCGACAAGGGCGGTGGCTGGGTGGCGTTCTTCTGGCTGGTGCCGATCGTCGGCTGGATCTGGGGCGCGGTCGAGCTGGGCTTCCTGGACGGGACCCAAGGCCCCAACAGCTACGGCAAGTCCCCCAAGGGCATCGGCGGCGACACCGACAGCAAGCTGGCCGAGGTCTTCGCCTAGGCCTTTCGCCGGAACGCGGCGAGGCCTAGGTTCGACGTATCGGAATCGCTGGAACCCGCCTGAATGAACGATCGCGGCGAATGGACGGATCTCTTCCTGTCGGCCTCCGGGCGGATCGCGCGCGGTCCATTCCTGATCGTCGCCGGGGTGTTGCTGGGCGTCGCCATTCTTTACGACGCCAGCCTGCCCGACGCCCTGCACTGGCTGACCGGTTGGCTGGTCTATCCGACCCTGGTGTTCTGCGGCGCCTGCGTGCTGTCCAAACGCCTGCACGACCGCGGGCGGTCGGGCTGGTGGGCGGCGCTGGTCCTGATGTCGCTGATCGCCGTCTGGCCGACGCCCAAGCACTTCCTGGACTTCCTGTTCGCCGCCGTCGTGGTCTGGGCGGTCATCGAACTGGGCGCCATGCCGGGCGAGCAGGGGGCCAACCGCTACGGACCCAACCCGCTGAAGCCGACGGTGGTGGTCTAAACCGGCGGAGCCGTGTCCTCGACCGGACCGAACACCCGCGTGAAGCTGGTCCGCAGGGCCGCGTCGGCCTCATCCATGGTCACCGGCAGGCCCAGGTCCACCAGGCTGGTGACGCCGTGCTCGGTCTGGCCGCAGGGCACGATGCCCGAGAAGTGCTCCAGGTCGGGTTCGACGTTCAGGCTGATCCCGTGGAAGCTGACCCACTTGCGCAGCTTGACCCCGAGGGCGGCGATCTTGTCGTCGCGCGACCAGCCGGGGCCCTTGCGCTCGACCCAGACCCCGACCCGGCCATCGCGCATCTCGCCCGTCACGTTGAAGGCGGCCAGGGCGTCGATGATCCAGCCCTCCAGCGCCGCCACGAAGGCTCGCACGTCGCGACCGCGCTGGGTCAGGTCCAGCATGACATAGGCCACCCGCTGGCCCGGCCCGTGATAGGTGAACTGGCCGCCGCGCCCGCTCTCGAACACCGGGAAGCGGTCGGGGGCGATCAGATCGGCGGGCTTGGACGAGATCCCGGCGGTATAGAGCGGCGGATGCTCCAGCAGCCACACCAGTTCGCCCGCCGCGCCCTCGGCGATGGCGGCGGCGCGGGCCTCCATGGCGGCAACGGCTGCCGGGTAGGGCACGTACCCGGTCGAAACCGCCCAGCCGGCAGGGGCGCCGTCCGGGCGACCCAGCAGCGGAAGGGCCTTATTTTCAAGGCTTAACGGGCGATCAAGCATGCGGCCTTAGTCTTGCAATGGGCATCGCGCGACCGACCATGGTCGCGTGCGCCTTCCAGGGACTTACTTCGTGAGCCAGGTCAACGCCGTCAATGTCGAGATCTCCGTTCTTCTGGGGCGCTCGATCCTGCCGATGCAGCAACTGCTGCGTATGGGCCGCGGCGCGGTGATCCCGCTGGACGCCAAGACCAATGACGAGGTCTGGATCCTGGCCAACAACCACCCGATCGCCCGCGGCGAAATCCAGATCAGCGACGACCGCATCGCCATCCAGGTGACCCGCGCCGCCGACGTCTACGATTACATGGCCGGCGGGGTCTAAGGACCTCCGCGGCGTCGGAACGACGCTTTGTTCGCCATGAGCGAACTCCGCTCTTCCCAAAGCAGACTCAGTTTGCTACCTGCCGCGCCTCACCACGAGCGGTCGTGGCGGAATTGGTAGACGCGCAGCGTTGAGGTCGCTGTGGGGCAACCCGTGGAAGTTCGAGTCTTCTCGACCGCACCAGGTGAGACAACGGCATAGAGCGTGCCTGGCGAAATCGGTTTCCGACTCGTCAGGCGCGCTCTAACCATTTCAGGGGAAGGGTTTGACCCTTCGCAGCTTCAGGTCACGCGCAGGACGCACGTCTTAAGAGTTCAGGAGGTCCCAATGTCCCGGGAAACAGCCGACCTGACCGACGCCGCGCGCCATAACCTGCTGATCCCCGAACCCGAGACGGTCGAGGATCTCGAAGACCTCGCCCTTGGCGACGACTACGCCCTCAATCCCGAATATGTCGCGATGGTGATCGACGCGGCCGACCGCGGCGACACCGCGCGCCTGCGTGAGCTGGTCCATGCGCTGGACCCCGCCGACGTCGCCGACCTGATGGGCTTCCTGTCGGCCGGCTACCGCGAAGAGGTGATCCCGGTCCTCGACCCCGAATGGCTGGGCGAGATCATCGCCGAGCTGGACGACAACCTGCGCGAGGAGGTGCTGGAGGCCACGCCTTCGCACACCCTGGCCAAGGCGCTGGAGGAACTGGACTCCGACGACGCCGCCGACGTCATCGACGACCTGGACGAGGGCAAGCGCGCCCAGGTCCTGGCCGCCATGGACGAGGGCGACCGCGCGGCGATCGAGACCTCGCTGTCCTACGAGGACGAGACGGCCGGCCGCCTGATGCAGCGCGAGTTCCTGGCCGCGCCGCAGTTCTGGACCGTGGGCCAGACCATCGACCACGTGCGCGAGTCCGGCGACCACCTGCCGGAGCTGTTCTTCGACGTCTATGTGGTCGATCCCAGCTTCACCCCGGTCGGCGCCCTGCCGATCAGCCTGCTGCTGACCAGCAAGCTGGAGACCCCCCTGGCCGAGATCATGGAGGCGGTGACCGAGATCACCGTCGACATGGACCAGGAAGAGGTCGCCTACATCTTCGACAAGTACCACCTGATCAGCGCCCCGGTCGTCGAGGCCGGCGGGCGGCTGGTGGGCCAGATCACCGTCGACGACATCGTCGGGGTCATCCGCGAAGAGGCCGAGGAAGACATCCTGGCCCTGGCCGGGGTCAGCGACGCCGGCCGTGACGCCACGGTCGTCGACATCGTCCGCGCCCGCCTGCCGTGGTTGCTGCTGAACCTGGTCACCGCCACCATTGCCGTCAGCGGCGTGGCGGTGTTCCAGGACGAGATCGCCAAGCTGGTGGCCCTGGCCATCCTGATGCCGATCGTCTCGTCCCTGGGCGGCAACGCCGGCACCCAGACCCTGGCCGTGGCCGTGCGCGCCCTGGCCAGCAAGGAGCTGACCACGGCCAACGCTCGCCGGATCATCCTGCGCGAGCTGTCGGTGGGCATCGTCAACGGCTGCACCCTGGCCCTGGTGATGGGCGGCGCGACCTATCTGTTCTTCGGCCCGGCCGACCATCACGGCAAGCTGGCGATCATCGTCGGCCTGGCCCTGATCACCAACATCTTCACCGCCGCGGTGGGCGGCATCCTGGCCCCCCTGGCCCTGGCCAAGATGGGACGTGACCCGGCGGTGTCGTCGTCGATCTTCGTGACCTTCCTGACCGACTTCACCGGCTTCTTCGCGGTGCTGCTGATCGCGGCGCTGTTGTTGCACTAGCCGCGCTGCGTCCTTCGAGGCCCTCCGATGGAGGGCGCCTCAGGATGAGGACTTCAGCAATAGTGCTCCTCATCCTGAGGTGCGCGCCGAAGGCGAGCCTCGAAGGACGCAGGGCGCGACGTCCGAGCCGACAAGCCGTTAGATAAGGCATGGGACGCCACAAACGGCGCCCATCTTGCGCGGAACCCTCTGAACGCATCCGCGTCTGTCTCAAACTGGGTCATTCTTGGCGATGAAACCGCGTTATCAGGTCTCCCGCGCCGCCGTCGATCTCATCAAGAGATTCGAAGGTTACCGGATGAAAGCCGCGCAGCTCGCCGACGGGCGCTGGACGCTGGGCTATGGCCATACGCTGACGGCGCGGGTCGGGGCTTCCGTCTCGGAACAGGACGCTGAAGCTCTCCTGCTCTACGATCTGATCACCGTGGCCCACGCGGTCAACGAGAACGTCTACACGCCGCTGAACCAGAACCAGTTCGACGCCCTGGTCTGTTTCGCCTTCAATATCGGCACGGAAAACTTCGTCCGGTCGGGCGTGCTGCGCCGGCTGAACGAGGGTTCGCTGCTGCAGGCCGCCTGCGCCATGGAGATGTGGCGCAAGGCCGATTTCGAGGGCGAGCGGATCGTCATCGACGCCCTGGTGCGCCGCCGTTCGGCCGAGAAGACCCTGTTCCTGACGCCGGCCGACGGTGGCTGGGTGGCCGCGCCGAGTTCGGTGCTGCGTCCCAGGATCGACCATGACGCGGGCCATCTGATCCCCGCCCAGACGCCGGCCGCGATCACCACCTCGCTGTTGGGCGACAGGGCCATCGCCCTGCGCGAGGACGGCGACGCCGTTCCCCTGGTCGAGAACCGGGGGCCGAGCGCCAGCGAGCAGGCCGCCGCCGCGGTCGGCGCGCGCCTGGAAGCCATCCTGCCCGACGAAGGCGTCGCGGCGATCCCGATCCCGGCTCCGCCCCTGAGCGTCGCCGCGCCGGTCCAGGACCTGGTCCTGCCCGAGCCGCCCGTTCCCGCCGCCGCCGCACCGGCCCCGGCCGTCTACCAGGCGCCCGAGGCCCTGGTCGCGGTCGAGCCCGTGGCCGCGCCGTTCCAGCTGACGCCGGAAGAGCCGGTCGCCGAGCCCCTGTTCGCGCCACAACCCACGATCGAAACCCCGTCCGCCAGCGAGCCCAACCTGTTCGAGACGGCGCGTCCGGCCGCCGGCGGGTCGCTGTTCAATCTGGGCGGCTTCTCGACCAGCGCCGCCGAGGTCGACCTCGGACCGCAGGAGGTGCCGTTCGCCGAGGCCCAGCCGCACGCCTTCGGCGGGGTCAGCCTGCTGGTCAGCCTGGGCCTGCTGGGCCTGGCGCTGTTCGGCGGCGGGATCCTGTGGAACCTCAGCGTCGGGGCGGGCGAGGGCCTGTCGCCGATCCGGATGTTCGGTTGGGCGGCCAGCGTCATTGGCATGATCTGCTTCGCCACCTCGGCCTATCTGCTGATGCGTCGGTTGGGCGACCCGGAACCGCAGGTCGAAGACTAGAACCCGCGATCTCGGGATCGAGAGCATGAACGCCCGCGGGTCTGCTTGATCCGTGGGCGTTTGTGCTATGCACGTGCCCATGACGAACCAAACCGCACCCTCGATGGACTTCGCGCTGGGCGAGACGGCCGACGCGATCCGTGACACCACCGCCCGCTTCGCGGCCGACCATATCGCGCCGATCGCGGCGAAGATCGACGAAACCAACCTCTTCCCGCGCGAGCTGTGGGTCCCGATGGGCGACCTCGGCCTGCACGGCATCACGGTCGAGGAGGAGTTCGGCGGCCTGGGCCTGGGCTATCTCGAGCACGTCATCGCCATGGAGGAGGTCAGCCGCGCCTCGGCCTCGGTGGGGCTCAGCTACGGCGCCCACTCCAATCTCTGCGTCAACCAGATCCGCCGCTGGGGCACGCCCGAGCAGAAGCGGCGGTACCTGCCCAAGCTGATCAGCGGCGAACACGTCGGCTCCCTGGCCATGAGCGAGGCCGGCTCCGGTTCCGACGTGGTGTCGATGAAGCTCAAGGCCGAGTTGGTCGGCGACCGCTACGTGCTGAACGGAACGAAGTTCTGGATCACCAACGCCCCGCACGCCGACACCCTGGTGGTCTACGCCAAGACCGATGAGGGCCGGATCACCGCCTTCCTGATCGAGAAGGGTATGAAAGGCTTCAGCGTCAGCAAGAAGCTCGACAAGATGGGCATGCGCGGGTCCGACACCGCCGAGCTGGTGTTCGAGGACTGCGAGGTCCCCGAAGAGAACGTCATGGGCCCGGTGGGCGGCGGCGTCGGGGTGCTGATGAGCGGCCTGGACTATGAGCGCGCCGTGCTGTCGGCGGGCCCCCTGGGCATCATGCAGGCCTGCCTGGACGTGGTCCTGCCCTATGTTCGCGACCGCAAGCAGTTCGGCAAGGCGATCGGCTCGTTCCAGCTGATGCAGGGCAAGGTGGCCGACATGTACGTCGCCCTGAACTCGGCCCGGGCCTATGTCTACGCCGTGGCCCGCGCCTGCGACGCCGGCAAGACCACGCGGTTCGACGCGGCCGGGGCGATCCTGATGGCCTCGGAGAACGCGGTGAAGGTGTCGCTTGAGGCCGTCCAGGCCCTGGGCGGCGCCGGCTACACCAAGGAATGGCCGGTCGAGCGCCTGGTGCGCGACGCCAAGCTCTACGACATCGGCGCGGGGACCAACGAAATCCGCCGGTTCCTGATCGGGCGCGAGCTGGTCGGGGGGTAGATCCTCCCCCTTTGGGGGAGGTGGCCCGGAGGGCCGGAGGGGGCCTACCCCCTCGGTCGCTTCGCGACAGCTCCTCCAAAAGGGGAGCATCAAAATGAAAAGGGCCGCCCCGATTGCTCGGGGCGGCCCTCCATCGTCGTAGCCGCGTCGCGGCGTGACTTGAACCTTAGGCGTTCAACGCCCTCAGTTGGAAACCTCGTTCTTCAGGCTCCAGGTCACTCGCGACCTCGGTTGGAGACAATGAGACACTGGTCACCTCCTTTCAGTTGTTGAACAACACAAGAGGAATATGGGCGCCGATCGGCGGTTCTGCAAAGAGGGTAATATGGCGACACTACGCCGCAACGTCGCGGCGCCGAAGTTCAGGGCAGCGGGATAGCCTTTCTGTCGTCGTGATGGCCATGTGCCCACGGCGCCGTCCAGGAGCCAACGAGGACGGGAAGTCGGCTACGGGATCCAGATTCCGGTGATGTCGTAGTTGGTCGTGGTGCATGTGGAGGCGTCGTGGTTGAAGCGGATCCTGATCGGCTTGTTCGTCGCCCGGGCGGTGAGCAGGATCGAGAGGTAGGCTTCCCTGTTCGGGTCGGTCTTATCGACGACCGCCGCGCCACCGCCATTGTCCAGGTTGATCCAGATATAGCCTTCCAGCGAGTAGAAGGCGCCAAGGACCTTGGCCTCGCATTCGCTATAGGCGGCGGCTGGCGAGGCGACCGACAGAACACCGACCGCGCCAAGGAGCGCGGAAACCCATCTTTTCATGCTTTTTTCCCCGAAAGTCTTCGGGAGTTCATAGCTCGACCTTGGATTGAAGCCAAGGCGCGCCGGGCACTCCCGGGTCGCGCAAAGGGGGAATAAGCGCGACCCGGGGCCGCATCATCACCGTCAGGCGTAGAGGGCTCGCCCGACCAGGATGATGAGGGTCCAGAAACCGGTGTTGAGAACCAGCATGCCCGCGCGGTGCACGTTCAAAGTCGGGACCTTGGCGGCGATGGCGATGGCGACGGCGCGGTTCACGGCGGTTTCCTTCCTGTGGCGCGTTGGATGAGCGCCTTGACCAAACATAGGCATGGTTGCGTTCCAGACCCATGCGACAAAAGCGACGGGTCGGGCCAAATAGGCGGACCGATTGTCGCAGCTTGACCGTGGAGGGCCGATGCCGACCTGGGATCCCGATGTCTACCAGCGCTACAAGACCTATCGCGACCGCCCGGCGCTCGACCTGATGCTGCAGATTCCGCGGGATCTGGGCCCTCGCGAGATCTGGGACCTGGGCTGCGGCACGGGGGAGCACGCGGCCCTGCTGGCGGCCCGTCATCCGGGCGCCCGGGTGCACGGCCTGGACTCCAGCCCCGAGATGCTGGCCCGGGGACGGGCAATGCGCGGCGACATCGATTGGGTGCTGGGCGACATCGCCGGCTTTGCTCCCGAAATCCCGCCCGACCTGATCTTCACCAACGCCGCCTTGCAGTGGCTGGACCATCACGAGACGCTGTTCCCGCGCCTGATGGGCCTGCTGGCGCCCGGCGGCGTCCTGGCCTGCCAGATTCCGGTGGTGGCCGACGACGGCTGGCGGCGCAGCCTGCGCGAGGTGGCCCAGAACGGCCCCTGGGCGCCGCGCCTGGTCGATCTGGAGCGGGTGCGGTCCGGCGTCGATCCTCGGCCTTATCACGACTGGCTGTCGCCGCTCAGCGCCGAGCTCGACATCTGGGTCACGACCTATGTCCACGCCCTGGGCGGCGAGGATCCGATCGTCGACTGGACCTCGGGAACCAGCCTCAAGCCCTATCTGGAAGCGCTGGAGGGCCCCGCCGAACGGGCGGCCTTCCTCACGGCCTGGCGGGCCCGGCTGGCGATCGACTATCCGCGCCGCGCCGACGGGGTGACGCTGTTCCCGTTCACCCGGATGTTCATGGTCGCCCAGCGCTACTGACGGCGGCCCGGGCCAGGTCGGCGAGGCTGGGGCGGCGACGAAGTTCGGTGACCGGCTTGCCCAGGTTGTCCAGCGCCAGCGCCGCGGCGGTGCGTCCGGCCGCGACCGCGGGCTCGAAGGCCTTCCAGTCGCGGATGTCGATCTTGTCGAGCTTGGGGGTGATCAGCACGTCCGAGGCCTCGCGGCTGGCGGTCAGGTCGCGGCCGGTCGACACCGTGGCGGCCCGCATCAGCAGGGCGACGATCGGCGGACCCTTGCGCCACTCGCCCGACCAGAACCAGGTCCACAGCGAGGCCGGGCGATCGACGTCCTCGGCGGTGATGCTGCGGCCGCGCGTGACGTCGACTCCGACGATCGGACCCAGCTGGAAGGCGCGCATCACGTCGGCCGGGAAGTTCTTCATCACCGCGCCGTCGACCAGCACCGAATTGCCGTCGGCGACCGGCGGCAGCACGCCGGGCAGCGAGATCGAGGCCCTTAGGGCGTCCTGCAGCACGCCCTGGCGGTGCAGGTGATAGGCCCCCGAGGTCAGATTCGAGGAGACGCAGAAGAACGGCAACCACAGGTCGGCGATCTCGATGTCGTCGAAATGCTCCTCCAGCCGCGCCTTGACCTTCAGGCCCCGGGTCATGGCCACCAGCGGGAAGGCGATGTCGTCCAGCGGGCTGGAATCCACGAAGGCCTTGCGGATGCGGGTCTCCATCTCGCCGTCGTCCCAGCCCATGGCCAGGCCGGCGGCGACCACGGCGCCCATCGACGAGCCGCCGACGAAGTCGATCGGCACGCCGCGCTCGCGCAAGGCCTGGATGGCGCCGACATGGGCGTAGGCGCGAGCTCCGCCGCCCGACAGCACCAACCCGACCGACTGCCCGGTCAGCACCCGCGCCAGGCGCTCGACGTCGGCCATGCCGTTCTCGCGCAGATGGAACAGGCGGGCGGCCTGGGTGGCGTTCAGCCACTCGGCCGACCCCTTCGGATGGGTGACGCTGGCCGGCTGCAGCAGGATCAGGTCGACCAGGCGCTGGTCCTGCAAAGGGCCCGAGGCGTAGGACGGGATGACCGGCGGCGGCTTGCGGTCGCCCTGGCCGACGCGGAACAGGCGGTCCACCTGGCGCCCGACCACGTGCTTCCAGGCGGTCTCGCTGGCCTCGGCCACGTACAGCACGAAGTCGTGGCGACGCTCGACATTGCTGAACCATTCGGTCGGGGCCAGCAACGACTCGGCCCCCTCGACGGTGACCGAATAGCCCAGGGCCAGGATGGCGTGGGCGATGCGCTCGACGACCGGGCGGATCAGCTTGCCAGGCTCGACGGCGATGAAGCCGTAGACCGACGGGTCGCCGATCGAGGCGTGGGCCCCGGCCTGGCGGGCCCGGCGGATCATCAGCCGCGACAGCTCGATCATCACCGCCGGATCGCGCTCGACCGCCTCGAAGAAGGCGGCGCGGGGCAGGGCGAGGATTTCCGAATCGCGCAGGGCCACCAGGTTGGCCGAATGCGGGGCGCCGGCGATCATCGCCATCTCGCCGGCCGGCTCGCCGGGGCGGATCACCCCCAGGAACTGCGGCTCCTGGCCTTCCTCCCGCCGAAACGCGCCCAACCGGCCGGTGCGCAGGAAGTAGAGATAGTCCGCCGCCTCGCCGGGCGCGTAGAGTGTCGCGCCGCCGGGCAAGGAGAACCAGGCGGCGTCGCCTTCGCGATGTTCTTGCGCGAAGAGCCGGGCGAGGGCCGTATCGGCCATGAAGTCGGGCAGGGTGACCACGGGTGGGACGCTAACTTGAACCGCTGAACTTGGCCATCGAAGGTCAAAAACTGCGGCTTTCGGGACGAAACGGAAAAGGCTATGCCTCGCTAATGCCGAAGATGAACACGGGTATCGACAAAAACGGCGAGTCGTTCGCCAAAAACGCCGCGCACAACCGGGCCCTGGCCCAGGCGCTGCGCGAAAGGGTCGCGACCGCGGCCCTCGGCGGTCCGGAAACCGCCCGCCACCGCCACGCGGCGCGGGGCAAGCTGCTGCCGCGCCAGCGGGTCGAGCGCCTGCTGGACCCCGGCTCGCCGTTCCTGGAGATCGGCCAGCTGGCGGCCTGCGACCTCTACAACGGCGAGGCTCCCGGGGCCGGCGTGATCACCGGTATCGGCCGGGTCTCGGGCCGCGAGGTGATGATCGTCGCCAACGACGCCACCGTGAAGGGCGGCGCCTATTTCCCGATGACCGTGAAGAAGCACCTTCGCGCCCAGGAGATCGCCCAGCAGAACCGCCTGCCGTGCGTCTATCTGGTCGACAGCGGCGGGGCCAACCTGCCGCACCAGGCCGAGGTGTTCCCCGACCGCGACCACTTCGGCCGCATCTTCTTCAACCAGGCCCGGATGAGCGCGGCGGGCATCGCCCAGATCGCCTGCGTCATGGGCTCGTGCACGGCCGGCGGGGCCTATGTGCCGGCCATGAGCGACGAGACGGTGATCGTCCGCGACCAGGGCACCATCTTCCTGGCCGGCCCGCCGCTGGTGAAGGCGGCCACCGGCGAGGTGATCTCGGCCGAGGAACTGGGCGGGGCCGACACCCACGGCCGGCGCTCGGGCGTGGTCGACCATGTGGCCAATGACGACGAGCACGCGCTGGAGATCGTCCGCTCGATCGTCGCCAACCTCAACACCACCAAGCGCGTCGAGACCGAGATCCACGAGGCCAAGCCCCCGGTCCATGACCCGGCCGAGCTGTATGGCGTCGTCCCCACCGACGTGCGCGCGCCCTACGACGTGCGCGAGGTGATTGCCCGCATCGTCGACGGCAGCGTGTTCGACGAGTTCAAGGCGCTGTACGGCACGACCCTGGTCTGCGGTTTCGCCCGCATCTGGGGCCAGCCGGTGGCCATCCTGGCCAATAACGGCGTGCTGTTCAGCGAGAGCGCCGTGAAGGGCGCGCACTTCATCGAGCTGGCCTGCAAGCGCAAGATCCCGCTGGTGTTCCTGCAGAACATCTCGGGCTTCATGGTCGGCGGCAAGTACGAGGCCGGCGGCATCGCCAAGGATGGCGCCAAGCTGGTCACGGCGGTGGCTTCGGCCGAGGTGCCGAAGTTCACCGTGCTGATCGGCGGGTCGTTCGGCGCGGGCAACTACGGCATGTGCGGCCGGGCCTACAGCCCGCGCTTCCTGTTCACCTGGCCAAATTCGAGAATCTCGGTGATGGGCGGCGAGCAGGCGGCCAGCGTGCTGTCCACAATCAAGCGCGACGGCCTGGAGGCCAAGGGCGAGACCTGGGCCGCCGAGGACGAGGAGGCCTTCAAGGCCCCGATCCGCGCCCGCTACGAGGCCGAGGGCGACCCCTACCACGCCACCGCCCGCCTGTGGGACGACGGCATCATCGACCCGGTCCAGACCCGCGACGTGCTGGGCCTGGCGATCAGCGCCAGCCTCAACGCCCCGATAGCCGAAACAACCTTCGGTGTGTTTAGAATGTGAAAATTGCACGCGGGGGTAAGGGGTGTCCTATCAAACGTGGTTTTTCGACGGTTTGGCGCGGTGTTTCGACGTCCTCGCGATGGTGCTTTTCATAGCGCTGTTAATTGTGACAGCGACCGTCGTCGTAAGAGTGGTTCGAAAGTACAGGCAAAAGCGTGTCGTAGGCGCGTGGCGATAGCTATTAAGCACGGTGGAGTGTTGATAGCCATGCTGGCGCTATTGCTGACTTACTGGAGCGTAAGGATTCAATCTCGACTGGCAGCGGATATAGCGCTGAACGCTTCGGGGGAAATTTTTGTAGAGCACGAAACGGCGAAAGAAAATTTTAGATGCATTTATGTGTGGCATGCACACTCAGACAATGACAAATGCATAAAAAATATAATGAAAGACGGAAGTTCATACAGCGAAGAAATGTTGTACATTGAAGAAGTTTTCTTCATATTGAAGAAGGCAAAATCTGATCGAAAAATATGGGGGTCTGGATACGCAAAGGAAATAGAATATTGGGCAAATGATGTATCGGCAGACCCAACCGGAATTTTCTCCTATCAATTGGTGGTAGAGAACCCCAAGGATTTCGAACGAGAGATGAAGGACGCCGGCGTGTCCATTGATCGAGTTAGGTTGTGCCGTAACTATAGAAAGATTTGGACGATCCTGGCCAGGAACGGCGCCAACCCCGACCCGCTGGTAAAATGTTGATCCTACCGAGTGTCATGCGAAGGCGCACAACGTCGCCAGGCCAGAGTCGGACTACGTTTCATCCGGAAAACTAGGAAAATCTGATGACCAATCCGATCGCCGAGGTTCCCGACACCGACGCCATGAGCCCGCTGGTCCACATTGATTCCACGGAAGGCGGCGCGGTGACCGTCTGGATCAACCGTCCGGCCAAGAAGAACGCCTTCGACGCCGCCACCATCGCCGCCCTGCACCAGGCGTTCGAGACCCTGCACGGGGCCGAGGGCGTGCGGATCGTCTTCCTGCGCGGGGTGGGCGGGACGTTCAGCGCCGGCGCCGACCTGGAATGGATGGCCTCGGCCGCCGACTGGAGCGAGGACGACAACCGCGACGACGCCCTGGGCCTGGCCCACATGCTCAAGGCCCTGCACGACGTCCCGGCCCTGACCGTGGCCCTGGTCGAAGGCCCGGCGTTCGGCGGCGGGGCCGGCCTGGTCGCCGCCTGCGACCACGCCCTGGCCACGGCCGACGCCAAGTTCGCCTTCTCGGAGGTCAAGCTGGGCCTGACCCCGGCCACCATCAGCCCCTATGTGATCGCGGCGCTCGGCCCGCGCACCGCCAAGCTGCTGTTCGCCACCGGCCGGGTATTCGACGCCGACGCGGCCTGGAGCTACGGCCTGGTCGACGAGGTGTTCGACGACGCCGCCGGCCTGGAGGCCGCCCAGGACGCCCTGATCGAGGAGGTCGCCGCCTGCGCCCCCGGCGCGATCGGCGACGCCAAGGCCCTGGTCAACGACCTGGTCGACCAGAAAATCGACCGGGGCCTGATCGAGGAAACGGCAAAACGCATCGCTCGCCGGCGGGTGTCGGACGAAGGACAAGAAGGCGTGCGCGCGTTCCTCGAACGCCGTAAACCCAGCTGGACCATCTAGAGTCGAGCAGGGGCAATATGACGGGCGAACTGGAAGCGGCGGCGGCGGACTCGTTCACCGAGTTCTTCAAGCGACGGAAGAAGCACCCGTTCACGGGTGTCGGTCAGCCCTGCGCCAATTGCGGCGCGGCGCTGGAAGGCCCGTACTGCCACGAATGCGGCCAGAACGGCGACAATCACAAGCGCTCGATCCTGCATCTGATCTGGGAGGCGATCGAGGGGATGTTCCACCTCGACGGCCGTCTGGCCCTGACCTTGCCGGCGCTGTTCTTCCAGCCTGGCAAGTTGGCCAAGGACTATATGGAAGGCCGCATCGTGCGGCATGTGCCGCCGTTCCGCACCTTCCTTGTGGCCCTGCTGCTGTTCATTTTCGCGGCCGAGCACGCCATCCATTCGGTGCAGCACCATGCCGAGGAAGACGCCCACAAGCGTGCCGAGGCCCTGGCCACGCCACAGGGACGGGCCGCCGAGGCCGGCCGCATGCGTGTCGAGGCCGCCAAGAACCGTGACGAGCGGCTCGCCGACGCCGCCAGGGATCGCGACGAAATCCTGGCTTCTGCGGCCAAGGACCGCGACGAGAGTCTGAAGGATCCGGACGAGGACCGCGCCAAGGTCCAGAAGGATTACCAGGACGCCGTCGCCAAGGCTCCGATCGACTATCAGGCCGACGTGGCCAAGGCCCAGACCCGCTACGCCGAGGCCATCGCCAAGGCCGACCACCTGCAAACCAATCCGCTGGCCGCTCAGGAGTTGCTTGAGGCCGACGACAAGATGCGCAAGGCCGCGGCCCAGCGGATCCGCTCGGCTTCGGTCGAAAACGGCAAGTTCGGCGGCGTCACGATCAATGTGCCCGAGGCCGGAACGACCGTCACCGCGCCCGAGCACGGCGACCCGGTGGTCACCACGGGCGATGAAGGCCATGCCGCGCCGGCCGCCACGAGCGCTCACGCCAAGCCCGGACAGAAGGCGCACTGGTTCAAGACCGGCTTGGCCAAGGCCCTGGAAAATCCCGAATACTACATGGTCGTGATGTTCGGCTGGGGCCACCGCCTGGCGGTGCTGCTGCTGCCGATGCTGGGGCTGAGCCTGGCGCTGGTCTACGTCAACAAGCGGCAGTACTTCATCTACGACCACCTGATCGTGGCCACCAACCTCCTGTCGTTCTCGTTCCTGACCAACGCCTTGGGCTTGGTGCTGCCCGACCCCGTCCGGAAATGGTGGTTCGTGCTGCTGATGATCTGGACCCCCATCAACCTGTTCCAAACCCTGCGCGGGGCCTACGGCTCCAGCATCGTGGGGGCGGTCTTCAAGACCTTCTTCGTCTGGACTTCTACGCTTATCTCCTTCGTCGTGCTTCTCACCGCCTTGCTCGTTTTCGCCTTGGCGCAGATCTAGGATTTCACCGTTGATCTCCTCCGTCCTCATCGCCAACCGCGGCGAGATCGCCCGCCGGATCATCCGCACCGCCCGTGAGCTGGGCGTGCGGACCATCGCGGTCTATTCCGAGGCCGACGCCGAGGCGCCGTTCGTGATGGAGGCCGACATGGCCATCCTGATCGGCCCGGCCCCGGCCCGGGAGAGCTATCTGGTTCCCGAGAAGATCCTGGCCGCCGCCCGCCAGTCAGGGGCCGAGGCGATCCACCCCGGCTACGGCTTCCTGTCCGAGAACGCCGACTTCGCCCAGGCGGTGATCGACGCCGGCCTGGTTTGGGTCGGCCCGCCGCCTTCGGCGATCCGCGCCATGGGCCTGAAGGACGCCGCCAAGAAGGTGATGATCGCGGCGGGCGTGCCGACCACGCCGGGCTATCTGGGCGACGACCAGTCGGTGGAGCGCTTGAGCGCCGAGGCGCAGCTGATCGGCTTCCCCGTGCTGATCAAGGCCGTGGCCGGCGGCGGCGGCAAGGGCATGCGCAAGGTCGAACGGGCGGAGGACTTCGCCGCCATGCTGGCCTCGTGCCAGCGCGAGGCCGCCGCCAGCTTCGGTGACGATCGCGTGCTGCTGGAGAAGTACGTCACCCGGCCGCGCCACATCGAGGTTCAGGTGTTCGGCGACAGCCATGGCAACGTCGTCCACCTGTTCGAGCGCGACTGCTCGCTGCAGCGCCGCCACCAGAAGGTCATCGAGGAGGCCCCGGCCCCCGGCATGGACGAGGCCACCCGCGCCGCCGTCTGCGACGCGGCGGTCAAGGCGGCCCAGGCGGTGGGCTATGTCGGGGCCGGCACGGTGGAGTTCATCGCCGACGCCTCCGAGGGCCTGCGCGCCGACCGCATCTGGTTCATGGAAATGAACACCCGGCTGCAGGTCGAGCACCCGGTCACCGAGATGGTCACCGGCCAGGACCTGGTCGAATGGCAGCTGCGGGTGGCCTCCGGCGAGCCCCTGCCGCTGAGCCAGGACGAGATCATCCTGGACGGCTGGGCCATGGAGGCCCGCCTCTATGCCGAGAACCCCGCCACCGGCTTCCTGCCCAGCACCGGGCCGCTGATCCACTTTAGGCTGCCCGAGGGCGACGTACGGGTCGACAGCGCGGTGGAGGAGGGCGGCGAGGTGACCCCGTTCTACGACCCGATGATCGCCAAGCTGATCGCCCACGGCGTCGACCGCGAGGACGCCGCGGCCCGCCTGGCCGAGGCCTGCCGCCTGGTCGAGGTCTATCCGGTCAAGACCAACGCCGCCTTCCTGGCCAAGTGCGCCAGCCATCCCGACTTCATCGATGGCGCGATCGACACCGGCTTCATCGAGGCGCGGCTGGAGGAGCTGACCGTGCGCGAGTTCTCCGACGCTCCGACCCTGGCGGCCATCGGCCAGCGGCTGGAGGCCTTCATGGAGGCCGACACGCCGAAGGCCGACGTCTGGAACGGCGGGCCGTCGCGGCTGCTGGGCTTCCGCATGAACGCGCCTCGGGCGGCCATGCATCTGCCGATGAGCGTGGACGGCAAGACCGTGCCGTTGCGTGTGGCCCTGGCGGGAGGAACCCTCTCGGGAAGCCTGGGCGACGACTGGTCGTGGGACATCACCGTCGAGGACGGCCGGGCGCTGGACGACGTCGACGTGCTGCCCGCGGCCTTCGGCGACGACCTGCTCTATGTGTTCGAGGGCGGCGACGTCCGTGAGTTTGACTTTACGTCCAAGGTGGGCGCGGCCCATGTCTCGGTTTCGGACGGGGTGGTGCTGTCGCCGATGCCGGGCAAGATTGTCTCGGTGGCGGTCGAGGCCGGCCAGGCGGTGGTCAAGGGCCAGACCCTGCTGACCCTCGAGGCCATGAAGATGGAGCACGCGCTGGCCGCGCCATTCGACGGCGTGGTGGCCGAGCTGTCGGCGACCGCCGGCGGCCAGGTCAGCGAGGGCGTGGTGCTGGCGCGGCTGGAGCCGGCGCTCGACATCGCGTCCTAGAGCCTTCGTGCGGTGACGGGGACACGCCCACGGGCGTGTCCCCAATCCCAGACTACGGCCGAACCGACGCCAGCACCGGCGGCGCGTCGTCCTCGTCCTCGTTCAGCGCCCCCAGCTCGCCGCGCTCGCGGGCCTTCTTGCCGTAGACCAGCTCGAACATCGGCGAGGCCATCAGCGTCGTGACGATCGCCATCAGCACCAGCATCGAGAACAGGGCCGGGCCGATGATCCCGCGCTGCAGGCCGATATTGATGATGATCAGCTCCATCAGGCCCCGCGAGTTCATCAGCGCGCCGATGCCCAGGGCCGTCGGGTTGTCTTGACCGGTCAGGCGCGCGGCGGCCCAGCAGGCCCCACCCTTGGCCAGGATCGAGCCCAGCAGGATCACGGCGGCGACCAGCAGCAGGCCGACATTGTTGACCATGTTCAGCTGGGTGTTGAGGCCCGAGAAGGTGAAGAACATCGGCAGCAGCACGATCACCGCGAACGGCTCCAGCTGCTTCTTGATCTCCCGACTCAGCACGCCGCGTGGCATGACCGTGCCCAGGATGAAGCCGCCGAACACCGCGTGGATGCCGATGGCGTCCATGGCGAAGGCGCTGAGCATGAACAGCATCAACACCACGCCCAGCAGGCTGGGGCTGACCTTGCCCTCGCGCTCGGCCCAGCGGCCTAGCGGAGCCAGCAGCTTGGGACCCAGGGTCAGCATCAGGACCACGAAGGCGACGCCGCCGACGATGGCCTTGACCGCGACCATCGGGCCGCCGCCGAAGCTGGCCAGCACGATGGCCAGCACCGTCCAGGCCCCGGCGTCGTCGATGGCCCCGGCCGACAGCGACAGGGTGCCCAGCGGGGTGTTAGTCAGGCCGCGCTCATAGATGATCCGGGCCAGCATCGGGAAGGCGGTGATCGAGATCGCCGCGCCCATGAACAGGGTGGCCTGGAAGGTGTCGATGCCCTTGCCGAACAGGTTCTGGCTGAGCAGCCAGGGTGCGATGGCCACGGCCACCAGGAACGGCGCGGCCATGCCCGAGATCGAGACGGCGGCGGCGCTCTTGGCGTTGCTCTTGAAGTGCTCGCTGCGGAAGCCCAGGCCGACCAGGAACATGTAGAGGCCCACGCCCAGCTGGGCGCCGACATAGAGGATGGTCTTGGATTCCTTGGGGAACAGCATGTGCTGGATGTCGGGGGCCAGCAGCCCGAACAGGGACGGGCCGAGGATCACGCCGGCGATCATCTCGCCCACGACCTGGGGCTGGCCCAGATACTTCTTCGCCACCCAGCCGACCGCGCGACAGGTGGCGATGATCACGAACATCTGCAGAAAGAAAGCTACGCTGAGCTGTGCTGGCGTCATGTCGCCCCCCAAAATCCGCGTCGCGTTGACCGCGATCGCTTGAACCCCGCCGACCGAACATCGATCGTCCATCCGCCATAGAAAATGACTACGCTGTCATGTCGAGTAAAAATGCGCGGCGGACGCGGGAGGCCGCCGTCGCGACACCCTGAATCTCGCGGCTCTTTCCTCGGCGGGGCGCTGGCCCTAAGTACGGCTCATGCCCCTGCACATCATCAAGCTGGTCGTCGGCTGCGACAACATCGAGGAATTGGTCGCCTGGCACGCCGAGGCCGACCGTCCCTGGATCATGCACACCCGCATGACGCCCAAGCGCGTCGATGAGGTGCTGGCTGGCGGCTCGCTGTACCGGGTGATGAAGGGCCAGATCCTGTGCCGCCAGACCATCCTGGCCATCGACACGGTCGGCGAGGGCCAGGCGTCGCGCTGCGAGGTGACGGTCGACCCGACCATCGTGCGGGTGGCGCCGACCCCGCGCCGTCCGTTCCAGGGCTGGCGCTACCTCAGGGCCGAGGACGCGCCGCCCGACCTGACCGAGGCCGAGGCCGCCGAGATGCCGGCGGACCTGGCCCGGCAGCTGCGCGAACTGGGGGCCTGGTAGCGTTGGCATGAGCTTAAGCGGACGGGGCCTGATCCAGGAGAGCTACCGCTTTCCCGTCTTCCCGGCGAAGGCCGGGACCCAGATTCATCCCGAGCGGCTCGTGAGCTTCACCTGGGCCCCGGCCTTCGCCGGGGAAACGGGGAAGGGGCCCTGATTCAACGCTAGAAGGCAGGCCCTAGACCGCCATGTTGTCGATCAGCCGCGTCCTGCCCAGCCACGCGGCGACCAGGATGCGGGCGTTCGCGTCGTTGATCGGGCCAGGGCCCAGGCGCGACAGGTCGCTGGCCTCGCGGACCTCCAGATAATCGATCTGACCGAACCCCGCGGCCGTCAGGGCGGCCTTGCCGGCGGCCTCGGCCTCGTCGACCCGGCCGCCAGCCGCCACGGCCTGGGCGGCGGCCTTCAGCGCGGTCGGCAGAGCGACGGCGGCGGCGCGTTCCTCGGCGCTGAGATAGGCGTTGCGCGAGGAGAGGGCGAGGCCGTCCGGGGCCCGCGCGGTCGGGGCGCCGATGATCTCGACCGGCAGGTCCAGGTCACGGACCACGCGCTTGATGACCTGAAGCTGCTGGTAGTCCTTCTCGCCGAACAGGGCGACTTCGGCCTGGGCCTGGATCAGCAGCTTGGTGACCACGGTGGCGACGCCGCCGAAGAATTGCGGCCGCGCCGCGCCTTCCAGCGGTTCCGAGACGCCCGAGACCTCGATCGCGGTCGAGAAACCCGGGGCGTACATCTCGGCGACATTGGGGGCGAACAGCAGGTCGCAGCCGACTTCAGCCAGCAAGTCGACGTCACGGGCCTCGCCACGCGGATAGGAGTCGAAATCCTCATGCGGGGCGAACTGCCGGGGATTGACGAAGATGCTGGCCACCGTCCTTTGGGCATGGACCTGTCCCAGCTTGATCAGCGACAGGTGGCCTTCGTGCAGGGCGCCCATGGTCGGGATCAGGGCGACGCGCTCGCCTGCCGTCTTCCAGGTGCGCACCTGGTCGCGCAGGTCGGCGACCGTACGGACGATCTTCGGGGCCGGATGGGACACGGCGAACTCCTGCGTCGAACAGGCGTTGGCTTATGACGGAGACCACCCCGGGCGTCCACCTGCGACAATGGGTCCACAGGGAAGGAACCCTGGATTGACGCCTAACCCTCTCAGGGTACGTCGTTCATGTTAATCTTTCAGTGAGAGTCGCCGAGTCGGGCGAAAAGAAGGAAGGCAACCATGGCCGAGCCGCGCGTCATCGTCGTCGGCAATGAAAAGGGCGGAGCGGGCAAGTCCACGATCGCCGTGCACCTGGCCACCGCCCTGTTGTACGGCGGCGCCAAGGTGGCGCTGCTGGACCTGGACCTGCGCCAGTGCTCGTCGATGCGGTTCTTCGAGAACCGCCAGGCCTGGGGCGCGGCCAATGGCGTGACCTTGCCCATGCCGATCCAACAACGCCTCAGCGACGACGACGTCGCCCTGGCCGCCGGACCGGAAGTCGGTCAGGTCGAGAAGTTCGAGGCCGCGTTCGCCGCCGCGCGCGACGCCGCCGACTTCGTGCTGATCGACACCCCCGGCGGCGACACCGCGATTTCGCGCATGGCCCACGGCCTGGCCGACCTGATCGTCACGCCGATGAACGACAGCTTCGTCGACTTCGACATGCTGGGCCACATCGATCCGGTCACCATGGATCTGCAGAAGCCCAGCCTCTATTCCCTGACCGTGTGGGAGGCCCGCAAGGCCCGCGCCCTGTCGGGCCAGCGCCAGGCCCTGGACTGGGTGGTGCTGCGCAACCGCCTGGCCACCACCGAGGCCCGTAACCGCAAGCGCGTCGAGGATCGCCTCACGGCCTTGTCGAAGCGGGTCGGTTTCCGCATGGGTCCGGGTCTGCGCGACCGGGTGATCTATCGCGAACTGTTCCCGTTCGGCCTGACCATCGCCGACCTGTCGCCCCAGGTGCGGCCGGTGCCGGTGTCGTTGCAGCACCTGGCCGCGCGCCAGGAACTTCGGGCCCTGATGCATTCCCTTGGCCTGGCCGCCTTTTCCGGGGAAACTCTGCTCGCCGCCGAGTAGGCGTCTGGCGGCGTCAGGGACGCTGAATGTTCTATCTGCTGATCGGCGCGGTGGTCGTCGTCTTCTTGCTGTGGGGCCGCCGCAAACCGTTCCTGAAGGGCGACGGCTGGCGGATCGGCGCCGGCGTGACGGCTGTCGTGGCCTTTGCCGGCGCGGCCTATGCCAGCATTCGCGGGGCCTGGGAGCCGGGCGTCGTGCTGTTCGTGATCGGGCTGTGGACGGCGGTGACGGCGCGACAGCGGCCCGTCGTGCGCCGGGCGGGGGCGGACGCCAAGCTTGAGCTCAGCCTGTCCGAAGCCCGGTCCATCCTGGGTGTTGGCCCGCAAGCCACCGGCGCGGAAATCCAGGCCGCCTATACTCGCCTGATCCGCCTGGCCCATCCCGACAAGGGCGGCACCGCCGGTCTGGCCGCGCAGCTCAACGCCGCGCGGGATCGTCTCTTGAAATAGCCCGCGTTCAGCCCGGCGCCAGGACCATGCAGGGCTGACGCTTGGCGGAGATCGCCTGGCAGGCGCCGCGGGCCGCCTCGGCGGTCAGGCCCTGGAACTGGGCCCGGAAGTTCCCGCCGGCCGCGCCCTCGACCGCGCCCTCGGCGTCGGACACGAACTTGGAAAAGCGCGAGCGCACGATCATCAGTTGTTCCCGGGCCAGGCCCTTGGACTTGAACGCCCCGACCTGCACGCCCCACTCGCCCTTGGCCTTCTTGGCCCCCTTTGCCGGAATTTGAGCGGCCTTCAGGGTCGGCGAGACCTTGAGCGCCGGCGGCGGCCGGGGATTGTCGGTCAGCACGATCTTCAGGCCGGCCTGGTCGCCGTCGCCTTCCTCGGACGAGGGACGCATGATCGGGCCGGTCGGCTCGTCTTCATACAGGTTGGAGGCGATGGTGGTGCGCTCGCCGTGCGAGCGACGCTTGAGCACGTCGAAGCCGGTGGTCAGCAGGTCTTCCATGTTGTTGTCGCGCCAGGCGGTGGACGAGCCGCCCAGGACCACGGCGATCAGGCGGCGACCGTCGCGCACGGCCGAGCCGGCGAGGTTGTAGCCCGAGGCGTTGGTGTAGCCGGTCTTCAGCCCGTCGAAGCCGGGCATGTTGGTCAGCAGGCGGTTGTGGCCGCGGACATAGTTGCCGCGGAAATTGAAGCCGGTGATGCTGAAGTAGGAATAGTACTGCGGGAAGTCGCGCATGGTGGCGCGCGACAGGATGGCCAGATCGCGGGCGGTGCTGATCTGGCGGCTGTCGGGCAGGCCAGAAGCGTTAACGAAACGGCTGTTGCGCATGCCCAATTCTTGACCACGCAGGGTCATCAGGGCGGCGAAGCGGCTCTCGCTGCCGCCGAGTCGCTCGGCCATGGCCACGGCGGCGTCGTTGGCCGACTTCACCGTCATGGCGCGGATCGCTTCGTCGACGCTGATGCTGTCGCCGGCCTGCAGGCCCAGCTTGGTCGGGGCCTGGGCGGCCGCGCGGGACGAGAACGGCACGCGGTCGGTCAGCTTCAGCCGGCCTTCGCTGAGCGCCTCGAAGGTGAGGTACAGCGTCATCACCTTGGTGACCGAAGCCGGGTAGCGCGGGCTGTCGGCCCTTTTGTCGTAAAGCATTTCGCCCGAATTGGCGTCGATCACGATCGCCGCGTACTTGGGCTCGGCGCTGTTCAGCTGCAGGTACGGGATTTGCGCGGCGGCCGTCGTCGGCGCGGCCAGGCCGCACATCAGCGCGCTAGCCAGGCCAGCGGCAGCCAGAACGAAACGGGCGGACATAAACTTGGCGAACATGAGAAATGCGTCCGTCATTTGAACTGAGCGGTTCCGCACCGCCACACGCGTGACCTTAGCATGCGCGTCGTCGCCTTACGCTAAAGTAAACAAGTGGTGAGTGGTTTCGCCGCGGACATGGATAATTTCAAGGCGTTGCGGTGACGCTTCGGTTATCGCGCATCAGTTGAATGGCTCTTCCCTAGGGTTATGGTGCGCTGCACAAAATTCTTGACTGCTGCACTGCAACATGAGACACCGATGTTGTCCCAACCGCATGAGCAGGATCGTTAGTCCCGCGCCATGCCCCGCCTTTGCCAGGAGCCTCCCCATGGCCGCTACCGAAACCCTGAAGAACACCGTCGAGCAGTTCAGCACCGCCTCGAACCAAGCGTTCAAGGACGGCGTCGAAAAGTCCCTGGCCGCTCTGGCCGAGGCCAACACCCATTCGAAGAAGAACCTGGAAGCCGTCGTCGCCTCGGTGACCGCCGCGACCAAGGGCGCCGAAGCCCTGGGCGCCCAGGCGTTCGCCTATTCGAAGAAGGCCGCTGAAGACCAGGTCGCCGCCGCCAAGTCGCTGGCCGGCGCCAAGAGCGTCCAGGAAGCCGTCGAGCTGCAGACCGCTTGGGCCAAGTCGGCCCTGGAAGCCTACATCGCCCAGGTGAGCAAGGCTTCGGAGATCGTCTCGGCCTCGATCAAGGACTCGGTGAAGCCGCTGAACGAACGCGTCAGCGCCACCGTCGAGAAGTTCCAAGCCGCGCGCTAAGCCTTTCGGGCCCTCAGGCCCCAGGCGATAGAGCCGCGACACAGTTTGAAGGCCCGGACCGGGAACGGTCCGGGCCTTTTTTCTTGTCCTGTGATCACGTCGCGCTAAGCATGGGGCCAGGTTTCTGGAGTGTGTGATGTCGAAGGTCGAAGAGCGTCTGGCGGGTCTCGGAATCGTGCTGCCGCAACCGGTGGCGCCGGTCGCCAACTATGTTCCCTTCGTCCAGGCCGGGAACCTGATCCATATTTCCGGTCAGATCTCGCTCGACGCCAATGGCGGCCTCAAGGGCACGGTCGGGACCGAGGTCGACCTGGAAACCGCCCAGCAGGGCGCGCGCCTTTGCGGGATCAACCTGCTGGCCCAGATGAAGGCCGCCACGGGCGACCTCGACCGGGTCAAGCGGGTGGTCAAGCTGGGCGGCTTCGTCCAGGTCAGCCAGGACTTCACCGACATCCCCAAGGTCATCAACGGCTGTTCGGACCTGATGGTCGAGGTGTTCGGCGACGCCGGCCGCCACGCCCGTTCGGCGGTGGGGGTCTATCGCCTGCCGTTGGGCTTCTCGGTCGAGGTCGACGCCGTGGTCGAGGTGTTCTGATGCGCGCCCGCGCCCGGCCCGGAACCGAGGTGTTCGGCGAGGCGTGGGAGCGCCTGTTCGAACCGGCCGTGGCGCATCGCGGCCTGTGGTCGCCCGGCGGCGCGCCCGAGAACTCCCTGGCCGCCTTCCAGGCCGCCTGCGCCGGCGGCTACGCCATCGAACTGGACGTGCAACTGACCGCCGACAACCACGTGGTGGTGTTCCACGACGATCATCTCGAGCGCCTGACCGGCGCCCCGGGCAAGCTGCGCGACCACACGGCCGCCGAACTGGGCCAGCTGACGCTGTCGGGCGCCGACGAGACCATCCCGACCCTGGCCGACGCCCTGACCGTGATCGGTCACCGGGCCATGGTCTATATCGAACTGAAGACGCCGTTCGGCGAGGTGGGTGAACTGGAGAAGCAGGTCTCCGAGATCCTGCTCGATCACAACGGCCCGACCGCGGTGATCGGCTTCAACCCCTATTCCCACGCCTGGTTCGCCGAGCACCAGCCGCAGATCCTGCGCGGCCTGGACAGCTACGGCTGGGCCGACGAGAACGCCCGCAAGCTGGCGCCGGAGCTGCGCAAGTCGCTGGCGGCGCTGGAGCATGTCGAGATCGCCCGGCCCGATTTCCTGGCCCTGGGAATGGACATGCTGCCCAGCCCGCGCGCCGACCTGCTGCGCGCCAAGGGCATGCCGGTGATCGCCTGGACGGTGCGCTCGGCTGAACAGTGGGACAGCGTCAGCGACCATTGCGACAACCTGATCTTCGAGGGCTTCGCCGCGTGACAGCCGTCAAGGCGGAGGTGCGCGTCCATCGGCGCATCGCCGAGATCGGCCGCGAGGCCTGGGACGCCTGCGCCGGGCCCTCGGGCGACCCCTTCGTCAGCTTTGACTTCCTCGACGCGCTGGAAGAGAGCGGCTGCGCCACCCCGCGCACCGGCTGGGCGCCACATCACCTGTCCGTCCAAGACGAGAACGGAGAGGTCGCGGCCGTCATGCCGCTGTATCTGAAGTCCCACAGCCAGGGCGAATACGTCTTCGACCACAGCTGGGCCGACGCCTACGAGCGGGCCGGCGGGGCCTATTATCCCAAGCTGCAATGTTCGGCGCCGTTCTCGCCGGTCACCGGCCCCCGGCTGATCGTCCGCCCCGACATCGACGTCGACGAGGGACGCATGGCTCTGCTGGGCGGGGCGTTGACCCTGTGCCAGCGGCTGGGCGCCTCGTCGCTGCACGTGACCTTCCCGAGGGCCGACGAATGGGCCTGGATGGGCGAGCGCGGCATGCTGCCGCGGCAGGACCAGCAGTACCACTGGCACAACGCCGGCTACGCGACCTTCGACGACTTCCTGGCCGCCCTGTCGTCCAACCGCCGCAAGACCATCCGTCGCGAGCGGCGCGACGCCCAGGCCGGGCTGGAGATCGTCGCCCTGACCGGCGACCAGCTGACCGAGGACCACTGGGACGCCTTCTTCGGCTTCTACATGGACACCGGCGGTCGCAAGTGGGGGCGACCCTATCTGAACCGCGCCTTCTATTCGTTGCTGGGCGAGCGGATGGCCGACAAGGTTCTGCTGATCCTGGCCCGCCGCCCGGGCGGCCCGTGGATCGCTGGGGCCCTGAACCTGATCGGCGGTGACTGCCTCTACGGCCGCCACTGGGGCTGCACCGAGGACGTGCCGTTCCTGCACTTCGAGCTCTGCTACTATCAGGCCATCGAGCACGCCATCCGCCTGGGCCTGCCGCGCGTCGAGGCCGGCGCCCAGGGCCAGCACAAGATCGCCCGCGGCTACCTGCCCAGCCCGGTCTATTCGGCCCACTGGATCGCCGACCCGGCCTTGCGCGAACCGGTCGCCCGCTATCTGGAACACGAGCGCGAGGCGGTCAGCGCCGAGATCGAGATGCTGACCGAGGAATTCTCGCCGTTCCGCGAGGAGCGTTAGCCGAGCCTAAGATAATTGTGAATCGTCTCAATTTCCGTTTCCCCGGCGAAGGCCGGGGCCCAGGTCATAGAGCAGGGTGTTTCGGAAGTCTGGCCGGCGTCGCGGCTGCATCTGGGCCCCGGCCTTCGCCGGGGAAACGGCGCTTGAAGGCAAGGCCGGTTTTGCCCGGTGTCATCACGCTTTAACCGAGCTCGACCTCGCCCACCTTGTCCTTGTAGGCCTTCTTTGGGTCGGTCCCGAGCAGCATGCGGACGCTGGCGAACAGGCTGTTCTCGTTCAGCCAGATCTGGGCGTGGCGTGGGTCGAACCGCAACAGGCGCAGCTTGGGATCGTCCTTGCCATCGAACCAGGCGGCGACGAAGGGATTCCACAGGCGTTCCAGCGTCGTGTAGTCGGTGTCCACCTTCAACGCGCCGTCCACGGTGGCGAACAGGTCGTGGCCTTTCGAGGCGAAGTAAATGAGCGCCTCGCGCCCAGCGGGGCCGGTCGCCGCGGCGATATGGTTGTCGGCCGAGGTGAAGATCCACAGCGGCCCGCTGTGGTCGCCCTCGAACAGCGCGGTCATCGGCTGGGCATGTCCGTCCGCGACCCCGGGAAGGGCCAGCATGACCGTGCGGTCGGACTTCAGGGCCTTCCAGAACTTGGCGGCGAGATCGGCGTCCTTGGGCATGTTGAGTTCCTCCGTACGAGACTTGAACGAAGGGTGAGCCGTCGTGTTCCGGCCTGGGAACCGCCCTATGAGCGTTCCCAGGCCGCCTTCAGCAGCGCGCGGACCTCGTCGTCCACGTCGCTCGGCGAGGCCAGGGCGAGCTTGGCTTTCAGGCGTTCCGACCAGCTTTCGTTCTTCGGCGACGAGAGGCGAGGGGAGGCTTCGGGCGTCAGCGCCAGGCCGAGCATCGCCGTCCCGCCCCTGACCGGCTTGGCGGCGGCGAACTGCACCTTGTGGGACCAGGCGCTGAAGGCCTTGCGCTGGCCGCTGACCATGCCGGGGAAGTCGGCGACGGCCGCTTCCAGCGCCCGCAGGATCGCGGTCGCGGCCGGGTCGGTCCACAGCGCCGCGCGCAGGGCGTCGGCGTCGTCCCAGCCCGGCCCTTCGGGAAAAGCCGCCGACAGGATGTGGGCCGCGCGGTTGACGCCCAGTCCGTGGACCTCCTTCAGCCATTGGGTCCGCGCCCGGGGCCGGGTTTCCGTGCAGTCGCGGCGAACGATCTCGACCCATTGCGCCAGGCTCTTGCCGGTGTCGCGCTCCAGGCTGGCCTGGACCGAGGCGAACCACTTCGCCTGGCGCTCGGTGAGTTGCTCGGTCATGCGCGGGTTTCTTCGAAATGGCCGGCCAGTTCGGCCAGCAGGCGGTCGCGGCCGCGCTCCGGCCGGTCCAGGTGCGCGAAGTGGGTCGCGCCGGGCAGACTCACGACCTTGACCGAGGACGAGCGGGCGGCGTCAGCCACGAAGGCGTCGAGGTCGGCCTGGCGGCTCCAGAAGTCGTGTTCGGCGCGCAGCAGCAGGGTCGGAGCGGTGATCGAACCAGCGTCGTACAGCCGCCGCCCGCAGGCCTGGTAGAAGCTGTCTTCCAGCGCGCCCAGCGGGGCGCGGAACTGGGGCGGCGCATGGGTTCCGCTTTCCGGGTCGCTGGCCAGCACCGCCGCCGCCAGGGCCTGGGCGATCGCCGGGTCGCGCCACGCGTCCTTGTCGACCGAGGGGATGCCGCGCTCCCAGGCGCCCAGCAGCGAGGCCGCCGGATAGAGCGCGTAGCCGCCGGTCGCCGGATCGAAGCGTCGCGGCTGTCCTGGCTGGGCGACCGCCGAGCCGGGGCCCAGCATCGGATGGGCGTCGGCCCCGCCATAGAGTCCATTGAGGATCACCAGGCCGCTGACGGTCTCCGGCCGCAGCGCCGCGTAGAACCCCGCCCACAGGCCGCCGGTCGCCCAGCCAACCAGTCCGACGCGGTCGCCGCCGGCCCGCTGGCTGGCCAGCGCGCGGGCGGCGTCGATGTCGCGAGCCACCTCGTAGGCGCGGGTCAGGGGTCGGCTTTCGCCGGGCGGCCGGGACATCGCCGCCGGCCGTTGCGAGGCGCCATAGCCGCGGACGTCCAGCAGATAGACCCGGCGGTTCAGGCGCAACGCCAGGTCGCCGGCCAGGGATCCGCCGGCCACGGGCAGGTCGAACGAGGCGACGCCGGGCGCCCGGGCCCCATGCAGCAGGATCAGCGGCGCGCCCCGTGGCGAGGCCGGGCTCACCTCGCGCACATGCAGGCGGACGCCGTCGTCGGTGGTGACGGACAGCTCTTCGCGGCGAAGCGCGCCGGCCTCGGCGAACGCCGGTCCGGCGGCGCCGAGCGCGGCCGTGGCCGCCAACACGCCGCGACGCGTCGGGCTCGTGGTCATTTGCGCGCCCCTCCCGGTTTGCTAGGTACAGGGCCGATCAACTGGAGACGATCATGAGCCTTCACGGAAGCTACGACGCCGACAACATCTTCGCCAAGATCATCCGCGGCGAGATTCCGGCCGTGAAGGTGTTCGAGGACGACCAGGTCCTGGCCTTCATGGACGTCTTCCCGCAGTCGCGCGGCCACGTGCTGGTGGTCTCCAAGACCAGCCAGGCCCGCAACCTGCTGGAGGCCGAGACCAAGACCCTGGGCCGGCTGATCGGCGCGGTGCAGAAGGTGACCCAGGCGGTGACCACCGCCCTGAAGCCCGACGGTGTGGTGGTCACCCAGTTCAACGGCACGCCGGCCGGCCAGACCGTGTTCCACCTGCATTTCCACATCATCCCCCGCTACGAGGGCGAGGCCCTGGGCCGGCATGGCGAGGGCATGGCCGATGTCGAGGACCTGAAGGCGTTGGCGGAGAAGATCTCGGCGGCGCTCTAGCCCCGGCGTCTCGTCAGGCGCCGTAGCGGGTCTTGAGCGGCGGCGCGCGCGTCCAAAAGCAAAGAGGCCCGGATCGCTCCGGGCCTCCCGCTGTCTTGTCGCGGCTTGACGCCTATTCGGCCAGGGCCGGTTCGGCTTCGTCTTCCTTGGGAGCCTTGCCCGGCTTTTCGGGCGCGCTCTCGATCTCGAAGTCGATCTTGCTGTCCTTGAGGATGACCTTGACGTGGCCCCCCCGGACGAGACGTCCGAACAGGATGTCGTCGGCCAGCGGCTTCTTGATGTGCTCCTGGATCACCCGCGCCAGGGGACGGGCGCCGTAGAGCTCGTCGAAGCCGTTCTTGGCCAGCCAGTCGGCCGCGTCGTCGCTCAGCGAGATCGTCACGTTCCGGTCGGCCAGCTGGGCCTCCATCTGCATGACGAACTTCTGCACGACCTGGCGGATGATGTCCGGCGTCAGCGGCTTGAAGGCCACCACCGCGTCGAGGCGGTTGCGGAACTCCGGGGTGAACAGGCGCTTGAGCGCGGCCTCTTCCTCGCCCTGCACCTTGTCACGGCCGAAGCCGATCGCCTGGCGCTGGGCGTCCGAAGCCCCGGCGTTGGTGGTCATGATCAGGATGACGTTCCTGAAGTCGACCTTCTTGCCGTTGCTGTCGGTCAGCACCCCGTGGTCCATGACCTGGAGCAGGATGTTGTAGACGTCGGCGTGGGCCTTCTCGATCTCGTCCAGCAGCACCACGGCGTGCGGGTGCTGGTCGACGGCGTCGGTCAGCTGGCCGCCCTGGTCGTAGCCGACATAGCCGGGGGGAGCCCCGATCAGCCGGCTGACGGTGTGGCGCTCCATGTATTCCGACATGTCGAAGCGGATCATCTCGATCCCGAGGGTCGAGGCCAGTTGCTTGGCCGCTTCGGTCTTGCCGACGCCGGTCGGGCCGCTGAACAGGTAGCTGCCGATCGGCTTTTCCGGGTCGCGCAGGCCTGCCCGGGCCAGCTTCATGGCCGAGGACAGCTGAGCAAGCGCCTCTTCCTGACCGAACACCGCCCGCTTCAGGTCGCGTTCCAGTTCACGCAGCGACTCGGTGTCCGACTTGCTGACCGACTTGGGCGGGATGCGGGCGATCTTGGCCACCACGGCCTCGATCTCCTTGACGCCCAGGACCTTCTTGCGACGGCTCTCGGGCAGCAACATCTGGCCGGCGCCCGCCTCGTCGATCACGTCGATCGCCTTGTCGGGCAGCTTGCGGTCGGTGATGTACTTGGCCGACAGCTCCACCGCGACCTTCAGGGCCTCGTTGGTGTACTTCAGCTTGTGGAAGTCCTCGTAATAGGTCTTCAGGCCCTTGAGGATCTTGATGGTGTCTTCCACCGTCGGTTCGTTGACGTCGATCTTCTGGAAGCGACGGACCAGGGCCCGATCCTTCTCGAAGTGCTGACGGAACTCCTTGTAGGTGGTCGACCCCATGCACCGCAGGGTGCCGGAGGCGAGAGCCGGCTTCAGCAGGTTGGAGGCGTCCATGGCCCCGCCCGAGGTGGCGCCCGCGCCGATCACCGTGTGGATCTCGTCGATGAACAGCACCGCGTTGGGGTGGTTCTCCAGTTCCTTGACCACCTGCTTGACGCGTTCCTCGAAGTCGCCGCGATAGCGGGTGCCAGCCAGCAGCGCGCCCATGTCGAGCGAGAAGATGGTGGCGCCGGCCAGGACTTCGGGAACCTGGTTGGTGATGATCTTGCGGGCCAGGCCCTCGGCGATCGCCGTCTTGCCGACGCCGGGTTCGCCGACCAGCAACGGGTTGTTCTTGGTCCGGCGGCAGAGGATCTGGATCGCCCGCTCGACTTCGTTGGCGCGGCCGATCAACGGATCGACCTTGCCCTGGCGAGCCTTCTCGTTGAGGTCGACGCAATAGGCTTCGAGGGCCTCGCCGCCGGTCTTGGCGTTGGGCTTCTCGACGTCTTCCTCGACCGTGGCGCCCTTGGCCGTCTTCGGCTCGGAGGCGCCCGCCTTCTTGGCGATGCCGTGGGCGATGAAGTTCACCGCGTCGTAGCGGGTCATGTCCTGCTCTTGCAGGAAGTAGGCGGCGTGGCTTTCCCGTTCCGAGAAGATCGCCACCAGCACATTGGCGCCGGTAACTTCTTCGCGGCCGGAGGACTGCACGTGAATGACGGCGCGCTGGATCACGCGCTGGAAGCCCGCCGTGGGCTTGGCGTCATCCTCGTCGTCGACGACCAGCGAGGCCAGTTCGACGTCGAGATAGTTCACGAGGCTCTTCTTCAGAGCGTTGAGGTCGACATCGCAAGCCCGCATGACCCCGGCCGCGTCGTCGTCGTCGGTGAGCGACAGCAGCAGGTGTTCAAGCGTGGCGTACTCGTGCTTGCGCTGATTGGCGTAAGCGACGGCGCGATGCAGGGATTCTTCGAGTGGGCGCGAAAAAGAGGGCAAGGGGAGGCTCCTCAATCCTTTTCCATGGTGCACTGCAGTGGGTGCTGATGCCTGCGCGCCGAGTCGATCACTTGCGCGACCTTGGTCTCGGCAACTTCGTAGGTGAAAACGCCGCAAACGCCGACGCCATGCTGATGAACGTGCAGCATGATCCGGGTCGCATCTTCGCGCGACTTGTTGAAGAAACGTTCAAGTACGTAAACGACGAACTCCATAGGGGTGTAGTCGTCGTTCAAGATTAGTACGCGATACAGCGAGGGCTTCTGCGTCTTCGGCTTCACTTCCGTGATGACCGAAGAGCCCGCGCCGTTGTTTTGTCCGCCTTGCTTTCGCTCGGCCATCGACCACTTTCTCCCGGCGGGCCGAACCACCCGCCTTGTTAGATTAGATATGGAAACGCGGCAGCTTTGGAAGGGGCTGCCGCGTCGGTGCGCCGCTTTAACACAGGGGCGCCGCGCAAAGTGGCTTCCCGCTTGGGATAGCGGTGATCCGCCCGAAGGCCGCGTTAGGGCTGTTGTCTGGCGAGGCGCGGAAATGGGGGCGATATGGGCGGTGCGCAAGGGCGTGAAGGGCCGACTCAGTCCGGAGTCGGGCGGTCCTGGCGTCCGGCGCCGGCGAGTCGCGCACGGCCCTGGAGGCGGGGGACGGAGGGAGTGTCGCCATGTGCCTGTTTTTTAGTCGGTTCGCCTTTCACCCCCGCGAGCGTAGACTGCCGTCGCCAAGCCATGAGGCGACCGATCGTCGGCCCGCCACGCGTTCGCGGCGCCGGACGGCGCCGGCCTGGAGGAGGACCGTCCCATGACCTCCGTGACGACCACCCAACTGAAGCAGGCTATCGAAGGCCGCGACGCGCGCGCCCTGACGGGGTTCTACGCCGACGACGCGGTGATGAGGATCATCGACCGCGACCACCCGCCAAGCTCTCCCCTGGAACTCCACGGAAAGGGCGAGATCCGGTCCTTTTACGAGGACGTCTGCGGCCGGGCGATGACCCACCATGTCGATGCCGTGATCGCTGACAACGAGCACCTGGCGTTCACCCAGGCGTGCGCCTATCCCGACGGCGCCCGCGTGTTCTCAACCGCGATGCTCACCCTGGTGAATGGCCTCATTACCGACCAGACGAATGTCCAGGCCTGGGACGGCTGACCGGGAGGCTCCCGCGGAAGGTTTGAGATCGCCGCCGCGTCTGGCATGGAGAGGGCGCAGTTAGGAGCCTCCTCGCGTGACCGACGCCCGCACCCAGAAGCAGCGCATGCTGGCCGGCGACCTCTATGATCCCATCGATCCCGAAATCCAGGCCGACCACGAGGCGGCGGTGGCCTGGATGGGGCGCTACAACGCCTTGGACCTGCCGGTCGGCGCGCGGCACGCCCTGCTGCGCGAACGGCTGGCCAGCGTTGGCGACCGCGCCAGCATCCGGCCGCCGTTCCATTGCGACTACGGCTACAACATCAGCATCGGCGAGGGCGTGTTCCTCAACTTCAACTGCGTGATCCTCGACGTGACCACCGTCACCATCGGGGCCCGGACGACGATCGGTCCGCACGTCCAGATCTACACCGCCGACCACCCGCGCGACCACGCCGAGCGCCGGACGGGGATCGAGTACTCGCGGCCGGTCGCCATCGGCTCCAACGTCTGGATCGGCGGCGGGGCGATCATCGTGCCGGGTGTGACGGTCGGCGACGACGCCATCATCGGGGCCGGCAGCGTGGTCACCCGCGACGTGCCGGCGGGCGCGACGGTGGTGGGCAATCCGGCGCGGGTGCGGGGGTAGGGGTAGGGCGTGCTCCCCCATTCATTGTCATCCCGGACGTAGCGAAGCGAAGATCCGGGACCGCCGGAAGCGCCGCGTTCACGCGCCGGTCCCGGATCGGCGCGCTGCGCGCTTGTCCGGGATGACAACGTTGGAGGCTCAGCCCTTCTTCGTCACCGGAATCCACGCCTCCAGCCCGCCTTCGCCGGTGCGGGGGTCGAATTCCGGGCCGTAGCGCTCGAAGAACGGAGCGTCGGCGGCCTCGTAGTCCGAGTTGGGTAGCCATTCGGTGTAGATGGCGTGCATGGTCTGGCGAATGGTCGAGATGTGCTCGGCATGGCGGAACACCGCGTACAGGTGGGCCGGTACACGAGCCGAAACGAAGCCCTCCGGCAGGTCGGAGAAGTCGGCCACCTCGACGCCGCTGACATAGTCGAAATTGCCCAGCTCGTCGCTGTTCAAGCACAGGCCGTAGGCGACGTCGCCGATCTGGCCGGGGATATGGCCGACGTGCTCGTTGAAACGCTGCCACTGGGCGGGGATGCCGCCGGGGCCTTCGCAGCCATAGTGGCCGGCGAGACCGGCGATCAGCAGGGCGCGGCCCTGTTCGATGCGCGGCGGGGCGAGGTCGGTTCGAGGCGATGAGTCCAGCATGAGGGGCTCCACGAGGCTGAGGGGTTCGAGGTCGCGCGCCGCCCGCACCTGCTCGGGGGTGATCCCGAACTGGTCGCGGAACGCGCGGGTGAACGCCTCGTGCGAGCCGTAGCCGGCCTCCAGCGCCACCGACAGGATGTCGGGCGCGCCATCGGCCAGGGTCCGCGCCGCCTCCGTCAGCCGCCGCGCGCGCAGATAGCCGATCACCGGCAGGCCGGTGGCGACCACGAACGCGCGGGACATGTGGAAGCGTGAAATACCGCCGGCGTCGGCGATCTCGTCCAGGTCGAGGACCTGGGCGAAATGGCTTTCGATGAACCAGACGGCTTTCTGGACGGGGTTCATGGCGGGTCTCGTGACGAAGCGTGGGGCTTGGATAGCCTGCCCGTCAGAGGGGCATTTGATCGCGATTGCTGGCCTGGGCCAATCCCACGTTCCGCCTCAGACGCCGCTCATCCCGGCGTTCGCCGGATGAGCGGTTCAGGGGCGCCTCACGCCTTCTCCACGAAGCTGTCGATCACCTTCTTGTCGCCGGCCTTGTCGAACGACACGGAAAGCTTGTTGCCCTCGACGGCGGTGATCTTGCCGTAGCCGAACTTGACGTGGAACACCCGGTCGCCGCGCTTGTGGGTGCTGGCCGCCGAACTGGCCGAGACGGCCACCAGCCGGCCCTCGCCCTCGATCGGGGCCGAGCGGGCGGCCGAGCCGCCAGCCCGCCAGCTGGGCGCCGCGCGCTCGCCGAAGCCTGACGCCCGGTCCTGGGCCCGCTTCCAGCCGGGGCTGTCGTAGCTGCCGGCGGTGAAGGTGCTGGTCCCGGGATCATCCCAGCGTGAGGCCACGGTCTGCTGCATGCCCGGTCCGCCGCCGTAATAGCCGGTCTCCGAGGCCGCATCGACGTGGGCCAGGGGCAGTTCGTCGACGAAGCGGCTCGGCAACTGGCTGGTCCAGCGGCCGTAGACCTGGCGGTTGGCCACGAAGCTGATCCGGGCCTCCTCGCGGGCCCGAGTGATGCCCACATAGGCGAGGCGGCGCTCTTCCTCGAGGCCCTTCTCGCCCTTGTCGTCCATGCTGCGCTGGCTGGGGAACACGCCTTCCTCCCAGCCGGGCAGGAACACCAGCGGGAACTCCAGCCCCTTGGCCGAGTGCAGGGTCATGATCCACACCGCGTCATCACCGGCCCCCTTGTCGAGGTCCATGACCAGCGACACGTGCTCCAGGTAGGCCTCCAGCGTGTCGAAGGCGCTCATCGACTGGACCAGTTCCTTCAGGTTCTCCAGCCGGGTCTGGCTGGTGGGGCCCTTGTCGAGGCGCAGGGCGTCGGTATAGCCGCTCTCCTCCAGCACCGCCTCCATCACCCGCTGGTGCGGAGTGTTGACGGCCAGGGCCCGCCAGCGGTCGAGGTCGCGCAGGAAATTGCTCAGCGCCGTGCGGGTGCGGGCCGGCAGGTCGTCGCCGCCGATGATCACCCGCGCCGCGTCGACCGTGGAGATGCCCTCCAGCCGGGCGATCTGCAGCAGCTTCTGCACCGAGGTGTCGCCGATGCCGCGCTTGGGGGTGTTGACGATGCGCTCGAAGGCCAAGTCGTCGTCGGGCGACTGGATCAGCCTGAGGTAAGCGTGGGCGTCGCGGATCTCGGCCCGTTCGAAGAACCGCGGGCCGCCGACCACCTTGTAGGGGATCTGCAGCATCACGAAGCGCTCCTCGAAGGCCCGCATCTGGAACGAGGCGCGCACGAGGATGGCCATGTGGCTGTACTTGCGGCCGGCCCGCTTGGCCTTCTCGATTTCGTCGGCGACCATCCGGCTCTCGGCCTCGCCGTCCCAGACGCCGCTGACCTTGACCTTCTCGCCGCCGGTGATCTCGGTCCACAGGGTCTTGCCCAGCCGGCTCTTGTTGGCGTCGATCAGGCCCGAGGCGGCGGCCAGGATGTGCTCGGTGGAGCGGTAGTTGCGCTCCAGCTTGACCACCTTGGCGCCGGGGAAGTCGCGCTCGAAGCGCAGGATGTTGTCGACCTCGGCCCCGCGCCAGCCATAGATCGACTGGTCGTCGTCGCCCACGCAGCAGACGTTCTGGCGGCCCTGGGCCAGCAGCCGCAGCCACAGGTACTGGGCGACGTTGGTGTCCTGGTACTCGTCGACCATCACGTACTGGAAGCGCCGCTGGAAGTCGGCCAGCACGTCCGGGTGGCTGGTGAGGATGGTGATGTTGTGCAGCAGCAGGTCGCCGAAGTCGCAGGCGTTGAGGATCCGCAGCCGCTCCTGGTACTGGCGGTAGAGGGTGATCCCACGGCCGTTGGCGAACTCGCCGGCCTCCGAACCGGGCACGCGATCGGGCGTCCAGCCGCGGTTCTTCCAGGTGTCGATCAGCCCGGCGAGGATGCGCGGCGTCCAGCGCTTGGCGTCGATGTCGGCGGCCTCGATCAGTTGCTTGAGCAGCCGCTCCTGGTCGTCGGTGTCGATGATCGTGTAGCTGGATTTCAGCCCCACCAACTCGGCATGGCGGCGCAGGATCTGGGCGGCCACCGAGTGGAAGGTGCCCAGCCAGCGCAGGCCCTCGGCCTGGTCGCCGATGATGTGGGTGATGCGTTCGCGCATCTCGCGCGCGGCCTTGTTGGTGAAGGTGACGACCAGCAGCTCCCACGGCCGGGCGCGGCCGGTCGCCAGGATGTGGGCCAGGCGGGTGGTCAGCACCCGGGTCTTGCCGGTGCCGGCCCCGGCCAGCACCAGGACCGGGCCTTCGGTCGCCTCGACGGCGGCGCGCTGTTCGGGGTTCAGGCCCTCCAGATAGTTCGGAGTCGGGCCTTCCGGTCCGCGCGGGCGGGCCAGGTCGGAGATGCGCGGGGCGGGGAGGTCGCCGGGGAAATCAGTCGAGTCGAAGCCTTGAGACATGGAACATATGTAGCACAAAGTTCGCCGGGCTTAAGCCCTCGCGCCCGATCGCGCGAAACAGGAACCTCGACCACGCCCCGCCGTTTTCCTGATGGGACGAAACGCACGGGAGAGACAAGGTGGCGTACCGTCACGACATGCATCCCCAGCACATCGGACTTGTGGGGCTGGCCTTGCTGATCGTTCTGCTGTTCGTCGGGGCCCTGGTGTGGGGCAGCTGGCGTTCGGGCCTGCTGGCCGTGCGGCCCGACGATTTCGCGATGCGGCTGCCGGCCGCGCCGACCCTGCCGCGGGCCCCGACACCCAATCCACAACCGGCGCCGTTGCCGAAGCCAGGGCCCGGCGTCGAGCGCTAACGGGCTTGATTGTGCTGTAGCGCGAACACCCGGCAGGCCGAGGCCAGCGGCCGGTCGCCGCGTCCGGCGTCGATGCGCTGGATCAGGCCGGCGATGCTGATCGCGTCGGCCGCCGCCGCGTGCTGCAGCACGGCCCAGAATTCCGGCTCCAGGGCCAGCGAGGTGGCGTGGCCGGCCAGGTTGATCGAACGCTTTTTAAGACTGCCCATCTCGCCGTCCCCATTTTCACATAGCAGGGGTCGCTGAACCCCTTGAATAAAAATGACGCGATGTCATCTTTGTGGGGTCCAGCAGGAGAATGCCCTATGATCGCGGCCACGCAAGCCCTCGGCGAGCAAAACCTCCGCCAGCCGATGCGTCGGCAGCGCGACGCGTTCAATCTGCAGCCTTTGCGGGCGCTTCGGGCCGTCCGGCGCCTGATCGCCGACAAGGAGGACACCCGCCAGGTGTTCGAGATCATGCGGGCGCTGTCGGGCAGGGCCATCCCCAAGGGCTATCGCCGACTGCTGAGCACGCCGGAGGGCGGCCGCATCGCCTACGAGCGCGACGAGTTCGCCGAGCGGCTGTCCGATCCCGCCTGGCTGGCCGGCTTCGCGCCCGGTACGGTGGGCGCGGCCTATCGCGAGTTCATCGCCCCGCGCGGCCTGTCGGCCGAGGGGCTGGCCGAGGAGAGCCGCAAGGTTCCGGAGGCCGACGTCGACGCGGCCCACCCGCTGGCCTGGTACGCGCGGCGGATGCGCGACGTCCATGACGTCTGGCACGTGCTGACCGGCTACGGGACCGACGCCCTGGGCGAGGTCTGCGTGGTGGCCTTCTCCTACGCCCAGACCCGTAGCCTGGGCTTCGCGGTGATCGCCATGGCCGGGGCCAGGCAGTTCGCCAGGCAGAAGAACGGCCAGCCCTACGGGCAGGCCGCCCGGCAGGCCTGGCGCAACGGCCGCAAGGCGGCCTGGCTGCCCGAGGTCGACTATCCGGCCCTGTTCGCCCTGCCGCTGGACGAGGCCCGCCACCGGTTGAAGATCTCGCCGGCCACGGTCTATCAGGGCATCCCCGAAAGTCTTCGCGACCGGTTCGTGGTCGCATGACCGCCGGCGACCGGACGGCCGCCAACCGCGCTGTCGCCGAGCGCTATGCCCGCGCCTGGGAGGCGGGCGACCTGACGGCCCTGCGCGCCTGCTATCACCCGGACTTCACCCTGCACTATTTCGGCGACCACCCGCTGAGCGGCGACCATGTCGGCCTGGCGGCGGCCCTGGCGACCCTGGCCGAGGTCAGCCGCCGCACGCGCCGCAAGCTGGTGAGGATCGTCGACGTCACGGCCGGTCCCGAACGCGCGGTGGTCATCGCCCGCGAGGCCTTCGAACGCGACGGCGTGGTCACCGAGCTGGACCGAGTGCTGGTCTACAGGATCGACGGCGACCTGCTGGCCGAGTGCTGGGTCTATGACGGCGACCAGGCGCTGGTGGACGAGTTCCTGCGCGGCTAGAGCCGTCACACCAGGAGCGTGGCCGCGCCCCATGCAAGCATCACGACTCCGCAAACACGGGCGACCCATGGCCCGCCTGGAAACACCTTTTCGGCCATGACCAGCAGTGTCAGGGCCGCGATCCAGGCCAGGTTCATCACTCCGCCGACAAATAGCAGCGCCATGAGCAGCCAGCAGCAGCCAACGCAGTAGGTCCCGTGCAGGACGCCCAGCCGGACGGCGCCCAGGGCTCCCGGCCGCCAGTGGCGTGAGAGGAACGCCGCGGGCGAGCGGCAATGGCCAAGGCAGGCCTGCTGCAGCGGCGAGAGCTGGTAGGCCCCGGCGGCCATCAGGACGGCCCCGGACAGCCACCGGCTCCGCGAGCCCATCGTCGCGGCCGAAACCAGGCTGGCGCGCTCCAGGCCCCAGTGCAGCCCCGCGGCCGCGAGCGAGAAGCCGAGCCAGACGAGCAGATAGCCCGCCGCGAACGCCCAGACGGGCGCCAGGCCCGCCGCCTGGCCATGGGCCAGCGCGTGCCGGTGCGCCCGTCCGTAGAGCAGGATGGTCGGGGCCGCGCTGGGCGTCATCATCGCGACCATCATGGTCCACCACATGGCGGCGGTCAGCGCCCAGAGGCCGGGGCTCCAGGCCGGCGGCCCCATCGCCATGTCCCGCATCTCCGCCGCGGACATCGACATCGGCATCGACATCGCGGCCGAGGCCTGCGCCGCCTTGTGCGGAAAGAGCGAGAGCGTGGTCATCTCCGACGCGCTCATGTCGAGCCCGGCGCCGGTCAGCAGGTAGAGCCAAGCCAGCGCGCAGAGCAGGGCCAGCCCCACCGACGCGATCATGCGCTCGTGCCTCAGCACGCGCTCCAGCATCGCCGCTTCGCTCTCGCTCGCCACGTCAGGCGGCCGCGGACGCCGTCCGTGAGCGTACGACGCCGTTGTTGTTCAGGTGCAGCCGGGCGAACTGCGCGTACTTGTCGTCGATCTGTACCAGGACAGGACCACCGGTCCGGCTCGAGGCGCTGCCGATCTCCGCCAGTTCATATTCGAAGCCGTCGGGCAGAATGATCTGCGCGCGGGTGTCGGCCCCGGTCACGGGATTGCGGATCGGGCGGCCGGTCAGATCGATATGGTCCTGGACAAAGACGCGGCCCTGGCGACCGTCGACGTCGATGTCGATGTCGATCCTGGTGAACACCGGATCGTGCATCTTGGTGAGCGTCGAGGCGAACACCGCGAACATCGTGGCGAACGGCGCGGTGTCCTGACCGCTCATGATCCGCAGGAGACCGTCGCGCTGGGCCGCGTCCGCCCGTTCATCGACGAAGGCCATGGCCTCGCCGTTGCCTTCATGGATCGGCCCGGGCCATTTGAAGATCGCCGCGATTTTCATGCCGTCCAGGCGCGCGTCGCCGAAACGCCCCTCGTCGATGACGATCCCGGCGACCGCGTGGCAATGTCCCTTGTCGGGCAGGGCGTTGAATTGGCAGTTGCAGCCGTACTCGCACGTGCAGTTGACGAGTTCCCGACCCTTGAATTCCCAAGGTGTCATTTCGGATCTCCTTCAAGGAGAACGATGTTACGCCAAATCGGACAAAGGGGCCAGCGCCGACGGCCGACTGGCCCGGCGGGGCGGGGCCTGATCCCTCACGGCGCCCGATGGCGGGCGATCAGCGGATCGGCCGCCGCCTGGGCCAGGATCCAGTCGCGGAAGGCGGCGATCTTGCGCACGCGGCGACGTTCGGCCGGGTAGGTGATCCAATAGCCGCCGCCGTAGTGGGCGACGACGTCGAACGGCGCGACCAGCCGGCCCTGGGCCAGGTCCTGGGCGTAGAAGATCGGCGAGCCCAGGGCCACGCCCTGCTCGGCCAGGGCCGAGGCCACCTCCAGCGCCTGGGCGTCTGCCATCAGGCGCGGCACGGCGCGATCGTCGCAGGGCGCGACCCCGGCCGCGTCGAACCACGTGGCCCATTCGGCGGCCGAGCCGATGCGCGGAGCGTCGACCAGGTCGGCGGGCGTGGCCAGGCCGCCGATCCGCGCCAGGAACGCAGGGGTGCAGAGGGCGGTCTGGATCGAGGGGGCCAGGTAGTGGCTTTCCAGGCCCGGCCAATGGCCCTGGCCGCCGCGCAGGGCCAGGTCGTAGGTCTCGCGCGTCAGGTCGACCACGCGGCTGGAGGTCTCCAGCCGCACGGCGATCCGGGGATGGGCCACCTGGAAGCCGCCCAGGCGCGGGGCCAGCCATTGGGCGCCGAGGCTCTGGACGGTGGTGATCGACAGCACGCCCTCCTCGGTCTCGACCAGGTCGGAGACGGCGGCGCGCAGGATGGCCATGGCCTCGGTGGCCGCCCGCGACAGGCGCTCTCCCGCCGGGGTCAGGTCCACCTCACGCGGCCGGCGCACGAACAGCGGCTGGTCCAGCCGTTGCTCCAGCGCCTTGACCTGCCAGCTGACGGCGGCCTGGCTGACGCCCAGTTCGTCGGCCGCCCGGGTGAAGCTCTTCAGGCGCGCGGCCGCCTCGAAGATCCGGATGGCGCTGAGCGGCAGGGTGGCGAGGATGTCTGGCATAAGGATAGCTTATGTATAGCCAAGGAGACCGCGTTTGTCACCCAGGGACGAAAGGAGGATTTTCACGTCATCGCAGCGCACGGAAGGCGACGATGATGGACGAGGCAATCAAGACCCATAAGGAAACCACCTTCGGCTGGGTGCTGATGTGGCAGGAGTTTCGTCAGCGTCAGGCGGCCAGGCGGGCGGTTCGGCGCGTGGCGGACGAGGCCCGGCTGGCGGCGATCCGTGACGCGACGCTGGCCAAGCCCATGCGGTATCTGGGGCTCCGGTAGAACGGGGACCCGCGGTTGTCGGACCCAGACACGATCGAACCCACGCGTCTCCTGGAGACGTCGAAGCTTCAAATACAGTTGTCATCCCGGAAGCCTCGCAGAGGCTGTCCGGGACCTGGGGGGCGGCGCAACGCGGTGGCCCCTGGGTCCCGGCCTTTCGCTTCACTACAGCCGGGATGACAACAATTGGGTGGGGCTCAATGGAGTCCGCACGCTCACTCCTCGCGCTTGGCGCCGTCCAGCTCGCGCTTCAGCTTGTCGGCGCGTGCGGCCTCAAGGGCCTTGTCGCCCTTGGTGCGGCCGAACTTGGCGCGGTTCTCGACGGCCTGGGCCTTGGCGCCCGCCTTGGTCTTGGCCTTGCGGGCCCGGTTGAGGTTGAGGATATCGGCCACGGCCTAGCCCTTCTTGGTTGGCTTCGGGGGTTTCGGCGGTGTGGCCGGGCGCAGGATCAGGGTCGACTGCAGGCGCAGGGTCTGGTCCTTCCTGAGCACGAACGGCGCGCGGCCGGGGAACACGCAATTCTGCATCGACAGCTCCTTGCGCAGGATCCAGCGGGTGATCGGCGTCCCGTTGGCCTTGCAGGCCAGGCCCACCGTCCAGGCCGGCGCGCCGGCGCCCTGCGGCCAGGCGAAGCCCATGGCCTTGCCGGCGTCCACCGGGCCGACCGCCGGGGTCACGGCCTTGCCGTCCGAGCCGAAGGCCAGGCGGTCGGGCATGACCAGCCGCACCGAGAAGCCACCATAGCCCTTGACGTCGTCGCTGCCGCCCAGGGCCAGGGTATCGGCGCGGGCGGTGATCACGGTGTCGAAGTCGATGCGCCGCGCGCCGGCCTTCAGCGGATGGACCCGGACCTTGGTGGTCTCGCGGGCCACATAGGCCACCTCCGGTCCGGAATTGACGATCCAGTCGGCATTGACCACCAGGGTCCCGCCGCCGGCGCCGTCGCCCTTGAAGCGCTTCTCGCGGACGTGGAAGGTCAGGCCCTTCATGAACCAGCCGTCGGCGACGGTCTTCCCGTCGACGATCACCTGGTGCCAGCTCCAGAAGGCCCCGCGCTGGTGCGGGTGGTCGGCCGGGCGATCCTGCGTCAGCACCGTTCCGTCAGGGGCGTAGATGGGGTGCACATAGTTCAGCCGGCCCGGCTCGTGGGGATCGGCGGGCGCGGTGCGGTAGAACAGCACGCTCTTGCCGCCGTCGGTGAGGGTGACGCCGTCGTCGGCGAACACCGCGTCGACACGGGCCAGGGGCGTGACGGGAGGCGTAGCGGGGAGCGCAACCGGGGCCGGAGCGGCCGCCGCCGGCGCTTCAACCGTCGCCGGCGCCGGCTGGGCCCAGGCCGCCGAAGTCGCTCCGCCGATCAGCAGGCACAGGGCGGCGGCGAGCGGCTTGATCATCGGTCTTTCCCCATCGACGGGTCCTGGCGGCGAACGCGTCCGACCCGCGAGTGATAGCCAGGATCGCGGCCTCGGCAAAGTCGCAACCTTGACGGGAACATATAGAGAACATTCGCTCTGCGCAAGCGCTCTGGAAACTGCGCCGGGCGCCTGTCCGTTAGCCCCTCGGGCGGTCACCAACATCAGGAGGAACATCATGATCGACGCCTCGCGAATTCAGGAACATCTCGAAGTGGTCGGTTCGGACGGCGGCCATGTCGGCCGCGTGGACCACGTGGTCGGCGGCGAGATCGAGCTGACCAAGCTCGACCTGGGCAGCGGCCTCAAGCATCATCTAATCCCGATCACCTGGGTCGACCACGTCGACGACGAGGGCGTGCACCTGACCCTGACCAAGGACGCCGCCAAGGCGGCCTGGCGCGAGAAGCACTGAAGTTCGTCGCACGCCGATTGACAGCCAGGCCTCGCCGACCGATCCCTCGCCCATCGCGGGCGAGGGATTCCCATGTACCAACTCTACTATAGCCCCAGCACGGCCGCCCTGGCCGTGCACTGGATGCTGATCGAGATCGGCGCGCCGTTCGAACTGGTGCTGACCGACATCCAGGCCGGCGCCCACAAGCAGCCGGAGTACCTCAAGCTCAACCCGGCCGGCGTGGTCCCGACCCTGATCGTCGACGGGGCGCCGGTGTGCGAGAGCACGGCGATCCTGATGCTGCTGGCCGAGCGCCACGCCGACAAGGGCCTGGCCCCGCCGGTCGGCGCGCCCGAACGCGCGGCCTACCTGCAGGGGATGATCTATCTGGCCAACACCCTGCTGCCGAGCTTCCGGGCCTGGTTCTATCCGCACGAGCCGGCGGGCGAGGCCGGCGCCCAGGCCGTCCAGGCCGTGGCCCAGGCGCGGATCGAGGCCGTCTGGGACCGCCTCGACGCGCAACTGGCTGGGCGCGGCCCCTACATGCTGGGTGAGCGGCTGTCGGCCGTCGATTTCCTGGCGACCATGCTGATGCGGTGGTCGCGCAACATGCCCAGGCCCGCCACGGCGTGGCCGCATGTCGCCCGCTACCTGTCGCGGATGCGGGCGATGCCGTCGCTGCGCGAGACGCACGCTCGCGAGGGGCTGACGGACTGGATCGACGGGTAGGTTTCTGGTCCGTGGATGAGCTGGGGACACACACTCACCCCAGGCCCTTGTCTAGGTGGCGAGGTGGCGGGGCTGAGTGTGTGTCCCCGTCCGTGCCCTCCGCCACGGCGCGATCACCACCGCCAGCGCCAGCAGCGTCAGGTTCACCCCCAGCGCCGTCGAGCTGAACGCCAGAGCGCCGAACCGCGCCACGTGAACCGCCACGACCGCCGCCAGCGCCAGGCTGGTCGCCGCCCGCAGGCCCACCGTCCAGAACCGCGCGTCCTTGACCGCCACGGCGGCGGCGACCGCGACGGCCAGCGGAGCCCAGAACACCCAGACCGGCGGGGCCTTGATCGCCAGCCACAGGACGGCAGACAGGGCCAGGGTCGCGGGCGCGCCCCAGGCGACCGCCGTCCAAGCCTTCTCCAGGCGCGGCGCGGGACGTCCGCGATCGCGGCGGCGGGTCAGCCAGATGGTCACGCCGCTGCTGGTCACCACGCACAGGGCGACGCCCAGCAGCCCATAGGCGATCTTGACCGGCAGGCCGCCGAACGAGCCGAAATGCAGCGGGTAGGACGAAGCGAACACCTGCTTGCCCAGGCCGTCGTCCGACAGACCCAGTTTCTTGATCATCCGGCCCTGGCCGTCGAATTCGTAGCGCTCGGCATAGACCAGGCGCTTGGGCAGCGCGGCGTTGACCTCGATGGTCTGGCCCCGGGTGCCCGGCGCGGTCAGGGCGATCAGCTCGGGCTCGACGTCGGGCTTCAGGGGGGCGAACCAGGCCAGGGTCGCGACCAGGTCGGGATAGGGCGCGGGCGTGGGATCGGCCTTGCGCACCACGCCGTAGATCGGCGCGGTGACCTTGGCGACATCGCCCTTGGCGGTGACCCCGGCCACGGCGAACAGCAGCACGGTGGCCAGGCCGATATAGGCCCCAGTCCAGGCGACGACGAAGTGGAAGGGCGCGCCCCAGACGCTGAGGCGGTTGTGCAGGTCGGCCCGGGACAGCCGCCTGGCGCCGGCCCAGCGAAAGGCGAAGGCGTCGCGGAAGATCTTGGGGTGGGCCAGGAAGCCCGAGACGATCAGGCCGGTCAGGGCCGCCCCGACCAGGCCGACGACGATCAGGCCCAGGGTCTCGGGCAGGTGCAGATAGATGTGCAGGTGTTCGATGAAGTGGGACCACTCGGCGGCGATGTCGCCGACGACGGCGCCCTGGGCGTCGCCGACCAGCACCTTGTCGTCGCCGTCCTGAATCATCGCGTACAGGTGGGGCACGTCGTCGGTCGGCAGGCCGATATAGGTGTAGGGCGTCTTGGGGTGGGCCTTGGTCACCGCCTCGGCGAAGGCCTGGACGGCGTGGGGGCTGATCTGGGTCAGGCGCGGCGCGGCGGGCTGTTCCCACAGCTTCAGCTCGTTGATGAACACCGCGACCGTGCCGCTGAGGCAGACGATGTAGATCAGGGCGGCGGCCACCAGGCCCAGCCCGGAGTGCCCCGACAGCACGGTGCGCACGAAGGCCGGCGAGGCCTTGGGCCAGATCGAGGTCCGGCGCCTGGGGCGGGCGCTGGCGGTGTCGGGGGGAACGGCGGCGTCCATGTCGAATTCCTCAGTGCGGCCGCAGGACGACGGCCAGGGCGCAGAGCGCGGTGACGGCGAGCAGCACCGCGGTGGTGCGCAGCAGGCGGCGGTCGGCGCAGGTCCAGACCATGGCCCCGGCCATCACCAGCGGCGCGCCGAAGGCTGCGGTCACCAGCTTGTCGGCCTGTGATCCCGGAACCCAGATCGCCAGGACCAGACCGACGCCGACCGACGCCGCCAGCGAGACGGGCAGGGCCAGCAGCACGGCGGCCACGGTGCGCAACGGCGTGGTGGCGGGGCCGATGGCGGGATCGGCGCCCCCCGAGATCATGGCCGTGGCGCGGATCGGCCGGGCTTTCTTGCCCTTGGGCGACGCCCAGCGCCCGCTGACGACGATGAACACCGTGGCGGCGACGGCCGCCAGCAGGGTCTCGATGGCCACGCCGCGATCGCCGCCGGCCCACGGGGCCAGCAGCACGGCGGCCAGCAGCAGCAACGCCCAGCCGCCGGCGATCAGTCGGCCGCGCGGCTGGGGATGGCGCTTCCAGGCCCGCCATAGTAGCCAGACGCCGACGGCGACCGCGAGAGTCGCCGCTGACGCCAACAGGGGTTGGATCGCTGGGCTCATGCGCCTACCAGCTGCGCTTGAGGCCGACTTGCACGGTGCGCTGCTCGCCGAACCAACACCAGTCGACCGAGTAGCACGACGACACGTACCGCTTGTCGAACAGGTTGGTGGCGCTGGCCGTGGCCCGCCAGCCCTGGAGCGACGGGTTCAGCTTGCCCAGCGTGTAGCCGAGGTTCAGGTCGACCAGGGTGTAGGAGGGCGACTTGAAGGTGTTGGCCGTGTCGCCCCAACTGGGGCCGACATAACGCACGCCGGCGCCGCCGGCGAGGCCGTCCAGCGGGCCGCCGAAGTCGTAGTCGAGATAGGCCGAGGCGGTTTTTTCGGCGACGCCGACCGGGGTTTTGCCGAGCAGGCCGTCGTTGCTTTTGGTGAACGCGACGTCGAGCTTGGTGGCCGCCGCGGTCAGTTTCAGCCGATGAGTCAGATGGGCGCGGCCTTCGAACTCGACGCCACGCGAACGCAGCTCGCCGTCCTGGACGCTGAAGTTCAGGTGGTCCGGGTCGGCGGTCAGGGCGTCCTTCCGCTTGATCTCGAAGGCCGCCAGGGTGGCGTAGACGCGCTTGTCGGGCGACTCGTACTTCAGGCCGCCCTCGACCTGGTCGCCGGTCACCGGCTTGAACGGGTTGCCGGCGAAATCGGTCTGACCCTGGGGCTCGAACGACTGCGACCAGCTGGCATAGGGCGCCAGGCCGCTGTCGAAGTGGTAGAGGACGCCGACCCGACCGGTGGTCTTGCTTTGATCAACGCTGGTGGTGGTGTTCGTCGCGCCCAGGGCGGTGGTGTCCTGGGTCACCTTGTCGTGGCGTAGGCCCAGCAGCACGACCAGGCGGTCGAGCTTGATCTGGTCCTGGGCGTAGAGGCCGGTCTGCTCCTGCTTGATGCGGCTGTCGGCGTTGTAGAAGCCGGCGGGGCCGCGCGGGTCGCCGATTGTCGCCTGGCCGTAGACCGGGTTGAAGATGTCCAGGTCCGGCGCCGTGCCCAGGCCGAACAGCACCTTGGCCATCATGTGCTGGTAGTCGAGCCCGAGCAGGACATTGTGGGTCAGGGGGCCGGTGTCGAAGCGGGCGCTGAGCTGGTTGTCGACGGCCAAGCCGTCATTGCTCTCCAGCGACGCGGCCGTGCCCCGGTGAAGGGTGCGGTTGTCGTCCGCCAGGCCGCTGGCATAGACCGACTCGTAGTTGCTCTCGACGCGGGTGTAGCGAAGGTTCTGGTGGAAGGCGAAGACGTCGCTGAACCGGTGCTCGGCCAGGTAACCGATCGAGGCCTGGGTGCGGTTATAGGCCTCGAAGTTGGGGTCGCCGTCGTAAAAGTCGGGCGAAAGCTGGCCCAGCGGGTTGGCGAAGGCCGAGCCCTTCGACGGCGCGGAGCCGTAGGAGTTGGACTTGGGATCGTGCTGGTAGCGGCCCAGCAGGGTGATGGTGGTGGCGTCGTCCGGTCGCCAGGTGAAGGACGGCGCGATCAGGTAGCGTTCGTAGCGGGTGGTTTGGGCCTGTCCGTCGCCCTCGCGATACAGCGCCAGCAGCCGGTAGGTGTAGCGGCTGTCGCCGGCGATCGGGCCGGTGGTGTCGAGCGAGGTTTCGTACAGGTCGCGACTGCCAGCGCGCACCTCGATCTCGCCGCTGGCGACTTCCTTGGGCGTCTTGGACACGAAATTCAGCAGTCCGCCCGGGGGCGAGTTCCCGTACAGCACCGACGCCGGGCCCTTGAGGATCTCGATGCGGTCCACGGTCGAGGCGTCGACCTGGGCGTCGGCGTACCAGCCCGGGTACTGGCTCGACAGGCCATCGAGGAAGGTGGTCGTCACCTCGAAGCCGCGCAGCTTGAACTGGTCGTAGCGGGTGACCGCCCCGCCACGCGTTTCGGGAGTCACACCGGCCACGTAGCGCATGGCCTGGTTCAGCGACTGCAAGCCCAACTTGTCGATCTCGTCAGCGGTGATGATCGACACCGATTGCGGGGTCTCGACCAGGGGCGTGGCCAGCTTGCTGGCCGTCGAACCGACGGTGTCGTGGGCCCGGGCGGTGACGACGACGCCATCCACCGCGCTCTTGTCGTCGTCGGCCGTCACGTCCGCCGCCATGGCATGCAGGGGGGCGGCGGTCGCCAGCAGGGCGAGCAGCAGGGCTTGGGGCTTCACGACGACCTCAGGTGCTAATGCGAACTATTCTTAGCGCGCTGCTTAGGGCGGCGCGCGTTTAGTTGCAAGTCGTTCTCAGAAGGAGAAGTCGTATAAATCGCGTCCCAAGGCACGAAGCGCGGGGGGAGTGCGGAAAAGCGGCTCAACGGCCCTTCTGCAGGCTCCGCGTCATCTGGGCGCTCAGATCCTGGAATGAGCGAACCAGCGCGTCGCAGGATGTCTTGTCAGCTTCGCAGAGGACGCTCATTTGCAGTGACGTTTGGCCGCCCGTTTGTACCGCCTGGCGCTTCACCGCCGACGGATAGGCGGGATGGTCGGTGGGGGCGAAGGACCACAAGGTCAGCGAGCCGTTGTCGGTGGCGATGGTCCAGCCATTCTGGGTCGAGAATTCCACGCCGGGCCGTGAGCGCAGATCGACCAGGGCGGCGGCGACGCTGGGATAGCCGGTCGCGCCGGGCTGCTCGGGCAAGGGCGCATCGGCCTGTGGACCCTCGGCGACATAGTTCGGGCAACCGGCCGACGCGCTCCTCCAGGCGGCGTCCAGCTGAGCCTTGGATTGTTGCGTCTCGATGCTGTCGGCCGAGGCGTTCGTGACATAGGCGTCCTGCTGGCGCATCACGCGAAACGGACCTCCGGCGGGCGGTTGATAGAGGATCAGGTAGCCGCAATGGCGGTCGATCCTGGCGAAATGGCTCACCAGATCGATCGCCGCATAGACGCCGGGAACCGGTGCGTCTGACGGATCCTTCGTCCAGGTGGTCTTGACGACGCGCCGCTCGACGACGGCGCCGGCCTCGGCATTGAACCGCGATACGCCGGCGGAGAACGTCGCATAGGGCATATGGCGTCGGTTCTTGTCGGCCAGAAGCGCATAGGCCTCGCGGGCCTTGCCGGTGTCGAGGGCGGCAAGGAAGGCGGTCGCGGCCTCCCGCGCCGCGCGCTCCTGATCCGGGGACGGAATCCAGCCAGGCGCTGAGTCCGAGGTCACGTTGATCTCGTGGGGCGCGTCTGGCGACGGGGTCTGAGCGCGGGCAGGCGTGACGCCGCCGAAGGCCGCGAAAGCCGCCAACAGGGCAATGGCGAAAGCGGCGTGGGGGCGAATGGCGAGGCAAGGCATCCGCCGAAGCTACACCTTATGGTCGAACGCGCAAACGCGCCCAGGGGCGCCTAGCCGACCCGGCTCGACATCCCACCGTCCACCGGCAGCACCACGCCGGTGATGAAACCCGCCTCGTCGGAGGCCAGGAACAGGGCCGCGTGGGCGGTGTCCCAGGCCGTGCCCATGACACCGTTCAGCGGCACGCGAGCGTTGCGGGAGGCGCGGACGGTCTCGATGTCCTGGCCCTTGGCCTCGGCGATGCCGGCCACGGCCATCGGGGTGTCCATCAGGCCGGGCGCGACGGCGTTGCAGCGCACGCCCTTGCCGGCGTTGGCCTGGGCGACGCTGGTCGTCAGGCGGTTCACGGCGGCCTTGGAGACCTCGTAGGCCAGCTGGTTTCCGCCGGCCATGCCGGCCAGGGACGAGATGTTGACGATCGCCCCGTGACCCTGGGCGCGCAGGACGGGCAGGGCGGCCTTGGTCACCCGCCACAGACCCTTCAGATTGACGTCGAGGATCAGGTCGAAGGCCTCCTCGGTCAGGTGATGGGCCGGGCCGTCGCCGCGACCGCCGATCCCGACATTGTTGACCAGGATGTCCAACCCGCCGAGCTGGGCCTGGGCGGCGTCGACGATGGCCTGGGCGGCGCTCGCGTCGCGGATGTCGGCGGCCAGGGCGAATGAACGCCCGCCCTCGGCCGCGATCATCGCCGCCGTCTCCTCGGCCCGGTCAAGGACACGGTCGACGCACAGCACGGTCGCGCCTTGCCGGGCGAACAGCAGGGCCATGGCTCGGCCGTTGCCCAGCGTCTCGCCCGGCGTCTGGCCGGCCCCGACGATCACCGCGCGCTTGCCCGCCAGCCGTCCGGTCATGGTCAGGCCTTCGCGAAGTCGGGATCGAGCGTCTGGCCGTCGTCCAGTTGCACGCCGAAGCTGTTCAGCATCATGCAGACCTGAGTGTACTGGCCAGCGGTGAACACCACGTCCATGGCCTGCTTCTCGCCGAAATGGGCGAGCAGGGCGGTCCAGGTCGGGGTTGAGACGAACTGGTCGGCGTGCAGTTCGTCGGCGGCGCGGACCAGGGCCGCGTCGGCGGGGCTCCAGCCGGCGTCCGGTCCGGCCTTCAGCTTGGGGATCTCGTCCGGGGTCAGGCCGCAGCGCAGGCCGATCTCGACGTGCTGCGTCCACTCATAGCCCGAGCGGCACAGCCAGCCGGTGCGCAGGATGACGATTTCGCGCTCCCTGGCCGGCAGGTCGTTCTTCTTGGAGAGGATGTAGTTGCCCCAGGTCAGGAAGGCCTTCAGGGCCTTGGGGGCGTGGGCCAGGGTGCGGAAGATGTTGAGCACCCGCCCGGCCGGGATGACGCCGCCGGCTCCCAGCGGCGCGAGGACCTCGGCTTGGTCCGGGGTGAGGGCGTCCATGTTCACCGGACGGACCCGGGGCTCGTTCAACCGCATCTCTGGCCTCCCACGCGCGGTCTGGCGCCGCGCCGTCGCGCAGCATCGCCCGCGGGGCGGGGGTGGGTCAAACGATCGTTTAAGCGGCGATCGGCGCCAGAACCGGGACGTCCTTGTGCCGGATCGTCACGGTCACGCCGGCGGTGGTCGTCACGGTCATGTGGCCGTCGAGCTGCTTGACCAGGGCGTCGACGATCACCGTGCCGAGACCACCGTGCGTGGCGGCGATGTCGGTCTCGGTCTTGCCGACCCCATTGTCCGAGACGACCAGGGTCCAGCCGTCCGCTCCGCTATCGAAGGCGACGGTGATCCCGGCGTCGTCCCTGGCGATCGGGAAGGCGTACTTGACCGCATTGATCACCAGTTCGGTGACGATCAGGCCGATGCTGACGGCCTTGTCCGAACCGATCAGGCCATGGTCGGCGACGACGGTCAGGGCGATGGGCTGGCTCTCGCCGATCATCGAGCCGGCCAGGCTGCCGCAGAGCTTCGACAGGTAGGGTCCAACCTCGATCTGGTCGACGCCGCCCGAGGCGTGCAGGTGCGACTGCACCTCGGCCACCGAGATCACCCGCTGGTGGGCGTCCTTCAGGTGAAAGCGAGTCTCCTCGGAGGTGACGGCCCTGGCCTTGAGCATCAGGATGCTGGCGATGATCTGCAGGCTGTTGGCGACCCGGTGCTGCATTTCCTGCAGCAGCACCTGTTTCTGGTTCAGCAGGTCGCGGGTCCGGTCCAGCAGGCTTTCCTTCTCGCGCTCGATCGCCCGGCGAGCGGTGATGTCGGTGAAGGCCAGCAGGATCGTCGAATTGGAGCTGGTCTCGTAGAGCACCTTGCGGGCGTTGAGCAGCATGATCCGCTGGCCCAGGTCCGGGAAGTCGTGGCTGACCTCGAAGCCGTTCATGGCCACGCGCTCGGGGATGATCGTCTCGAGCAGCAGGCGCAGGGCCGGAATGTCCCACTGGCCGTCGCCCAGGTCGTAGAGCAGGCAACCCATCGTCTGTTCGGGGTCGACCCTGAACGTCTCGTAGAACGAACGGCTGGCGGCCAGCACGCGCAAGTCCGAGTCGAGCACCAGCAGCGGTTCGTGGATGGTGTCGACGATCGCCTGGGCCAGCGTCTGGGCGTCTTCGATGCCGGGGATCGCGCGCGTCATCAAGCGGGGCATCGTCCGATCCTAGGCGCAATGACGTTCGCGGACGGCAACGGATAGGCGCCGATCGTCAAGCTGTACGCCTATCCCGAACCGTTGTCGTGGGTCGCTTTCGTCAGTGGGGCGGGGCGGTGGCGTCCAAGGTGTCCTGCCACAGGGCCTGCTGGGCGACGTAGCGCCAAGTCCGCGCCATCGACAGGAGGTCGGTGCGCAGGCTCGGCGTGTCGCACAGGCCGGCCTGTCGTTCCATCTCGGTGGCCTTGGCCAGGCATTCCGCCGCGCTGCGCATCGCCGTTCTTTTCGAACCTCGCGCCTTGCCTTCGGGGTACTAACCCCTCGCGGCGCACAAGGCTCCGAAAAGGCCTAGCGGCCGCCGCCGGTGATTTCCTTGATCAGCGCCTGGACCGGGGCCTTGCCGCCCGCGTTCCACACCGCCTTCAGATGGGCCAGGGTCTGCTCGGCCGGCCCCTCGAACTTCCACTCGCAGTCCACGACCTTGCAGTTGTCGAAGGTCGGGGCCTTGCCGCCGGCGTAGGTCAGGCGGCAGTCGCGGAACTCGCAGTCGGAAAAGTGCTCGCCATCCAGCGATACGGTCTCGTGATTGTAGGCGGTCGAGCTGGGCATGGGCGGTCTTTCGGCGGTCGCGGTCTATTGGTCGTCGGTCGGGGGCTTGGCGTCGGCGTCGTCCGGGTCGTAGGGCTGGCCAGCGGCCTTGGCGGCGGCCTTCTCGGCGGCCTTTTCAGCGGCCTTGCGGGCCTTCAGGCGCTCGCGCTCCTGGCGTTCGAAGGAATAGTTCGGTGTACGGGCCATGCGGCGACCTCCTTTGTCGCAGAGACGCGACGGCGATCCCCTAGCGCGGTTCGCGCTGAAAGGGTTGCGATTTCTGTCATGAAGGGCGGGAAACCCCCTCAAGTCCCCGCGGACGAGGCGGGGACACACACTCATCTCACCAACGTCCGATCATAAGACCGGAACGCCTCGCGATGAGTGTGTGTCCCCCTAGGTCCCTACTTCACGTTGCCGCAGAAGCGCTGGATGCGCGCGCACGCGTCCTCCAGCACGTCGTTGCTGGTGGCGTAGCTGATGCGGAAGAACGGCGACAGGCCGAACGCCGCGCCGTGCACCACGGCCACGCCCTCGGCGTCCAGCAGTTCGCCGGCGAAGTCCTCGTCTGTCTCGATGACCTTGCCGCTGGGGGCGGTCTTGCCGATCAGGCCGGCGCAGGACGGATAGACGTAGAACGCGCCTTCCGGGGTCGGGCAGTGGATGCCCGTGGCCTGGTTCAGCATCGACACCACCAGGTCGCGGCGCTCCTGGAACAGCTTGGCGTTCGGCTTGATGAAGTCCTGCGTGCCGTTCAGCGCCTCCAGCGCCGCCCATTGCGAGATGGACGAGGGGTTGGAGGTGGTCTGGCTGATCATCTTGGCCATGGCCTTGATCAGGGCTTCCGGTCCGGCCGCGTAGCCGATCCGCCAGCCGGTCATGGCGTAGGACTTCGACACGCCGTTCATCGTCAGGGTGCGGTCATAGAGCCTGGGCTCGACCTGGGCGATGGTGGTGAACTCGAAGTCGTCGAACACCAGGTGCTCGTACATGTCGTCGGTCAGCACCCACACGTGCGGGTGGCGCAGCAGCACGTCGGCGAGGGCCTGCAGCTCGGCGCGGGTATAGGCGCCGCCCGAGGGGTTGGACGGACTGTTGATCAGCAGCCACTTGGTCTTCGGCGTGATCGCCGCTTCCAGGGCGTCGGGGGTCAGCTTGAAGCCGCTCTCGGCGGTGGTTTCCACCGGCACCGGCGTGCCGCCGGCCAGCAGGGTCATGTCGGGATACGACACCCAGTACGGGGCGGGGATGACCACCTCGTCGCCCGGGTTCAGGGTGGCGACCAGGGCGTTGAAGATCACCGGCTTGCCGCCCGGGGCGACGTGGACTTGACTGGGCTTGTAGTCCAGGCCGTTCTCGCGCTTGAACTTGGCGCAGATCGCCGCCTTCAGCTCGGGCATGCCGTCGGGGTCGGTGTACTTGGTCTTGCCGGCCCGGATCGCCGCGATGCCGGCTTCCTTGATGTTGTCGGGGGTGTCGAAGTCCGGTTCGCCGGCGGAAAGGGCGATCACGTCCCGGCCGGCCGCTTTCAGGGCGCGCGCCTTGGCGCTGATGGCGATGGTGGCGGACGGGGCGATGCGCCGCAGGGCGGCGGACTCGAGCGACATGGTTCAGGACTCCCCTGGGAGGACGTGGACTCGAAAGACCGGTTTCAGGATTGCGGCGGTCTTACGCCCGCGCTTGTCGTGGTGCAACGCGGGAGGGGAGCAATCTTGCCATTCGCCGTCGCCGACGTCCGTCATTCCTGCCTTGAAGCGAAAGGGAGATACGCGAGCGCCGATAACAACGGACGGATCGCCTTTCCCTCCCCTTTATGGGGAGGGGGGACCAGCGAAGCTGGTGGGTGGGGCTTCACCGCCGCAACGAACGGCCCTGCACCGGACCCCCACCCGACGCGCTACGCGGGCCACCCTCCCCGCAGGGGGGAGGGACGAGAGGGTTTCGGATTTCGAAAGCTGACCGTTCGAACGTCCGCTCAGGGTCGAATAGGAAGTTGGCGGCTGGGCCGGAATAGGACTTCAGATCACGGCCCGACCTTGTGTCAACCGCCCCGCATGTGCTCCACGAACGTGGCCAGGTGTCGGGCCAGATAGGCCCGGGTCTTCTCGTCCGTGACCACCCCGGCCTCGATCTTGGTGTGAGCCTGGCCCACCAGCATCTCGCTCAGCGGCCAGTATTGCGCCGAGACCTTGCGCAGCGACTGACGCAGGGCGTCCTGGGCCCGCACCGTGCCGGTCACGCCCGGCGAGGCGCCGATGATGCAGGCGGTCTTGCCCTGTAGCGCCGAGGGCGCGCCGCGCGAGGCCCAGTCGATGGCGTTCTTCAGCACGCCGGTCACCCCGCCGTTATATTCCGGGCAGGCCAGCAGCAGGGCGTCGGCGCCGCGCACGGCGTCCTTCCAGGCCGTGACCGGCGCGGGATCGCCCTGGTCCTCGACGTCCTGGTTGAACAGCGGCAGGTCGTGCAGGCGGAAGATCTCGATCGTCACCCCGTCCGGCGCCACCTCCTGGGCCGCGTGCAGCAGGGCGGTGTTGAACGAGGCGGCCCGCAGGCTGCCGGAAACGCCGAGCAGTTTCATCGAAGACTCCGATCGCGGTAGGGCAAGCAAGGTCAGGTCTTGGGCTGTAGCAGGTCCCAGCGGTTGCCGTAGAGGTCCTCGAACACCGCCACGCTGCCATAGGCCTCGTGGCGCGGCTCTTCGAGGAACCGCACGCCGGCGGCGGTCATCCGGGCGTGGTCGCCGGCGAAGTCGTCGGTGTGCAGGAACAGCCAGACCCGGCCGCCGCCCTGGTCGCCGACCCGCGCCGCCTGGCGATCGTCGGCCGCCTGGGCCAACAGGAACCGCGAGCCGCCGGGGCCGGGCGAGACGACGACCCAGCGCTTGCCGCCGCCCAGGTCGCTGTCCTCGACCAGGCTGAAGCCCAGCTTGCCGACATAGAAGGCCAGGGCCTGGTCATAGTCTTCGACGAGCAGCGACAGGAGGGCGAGGTGGCGGGCCATGGGGACTCACTGGGAAAGCGTCGAGCCTAGCTGTAGGCGATCCATCGGCCCAGGCCCGCGACGATCAGCCAGAGTCCCAGCGAACCGGCGGCCATGACGCGCCCGGCCGGCGGCGGGTCGACATCCCAGCGCGCCATCCGCCGTCGCCGGAGCCAGCGGAACGCCGCGGCGTTGGCCAGGGCCAGCGCGATCAGCGCCACCTTCCAGCGGAACACCGTCGAGGCGAACAGGGCGGTCGCGTCCGCGCTGAACATCACCGCCCCGCCCAGGCCGAGCAGGACCAGGCCGGCGATCGCCAGCGGGGTCAGCACGCGCGACAGGGTCGCGACGGGCAGGCTCCTGAACAGACCGGTCAACCGCAGGTCCAGCAGGCCGATGCCGCCGACCAGCAGCACCAGGCCTAGCAGGTGGACCAGGTTGGCGACCGGGTAGGCCAGGTCCGAACCGCGCGCCCACGCACCCAGGGGCGAGGCTTCCAGCGCGACGGCCAGGGCCTCCACCTAGCGCAGCTCGACCGTCTTGCCGTCGACGGTGATCCGCTCGATGCGCATCTCGGGAACGCCGTCCTTGCGCGGATAGCCCTCGATCGTCACCGGCTTGCCGCCGCCGATCATCGCCTCGGTCAGGCCCCGCGCCTCCATGCGGGCGACCGGCGCCAGCACCACGGCCCAGGTCTTGCCGTTGTAGTTGACCTTGGCCTCGCCATGCGGATTGCGCCAGGCGATCGACGTCAGCGGCGCGGTGATCTTGAGCGTCTTTCCGGCGTCGTAGCTGCTCCAGCCGTGGTGGGCGAGGGCCGCTCCGGGAACGAGCAAAATGGCCGCCGCCGCCGCGATCAAGTGTTTGTGGGACATCATGAGGCTCTCCATCGCCAGTGACCCGCCCGTGGGGATTTGACGGGAACGATCGGCGGTTTTCAACGGTTCCTGGCAGGAGGGACGCCATGATACCGGTGTCTTTGCAAATTGGCCGTCCGGAGAGTTCGTCATGTTCACGCGCCTGATGCTTGCCCCCGCCTTGGCGCTGGTCGCCTCCGCCGCCCTCGCCGGCGCGCCCGAAACCAAGATCACCACCGTCGCGGCCGCCGACCTGCCGCCGGCGGTGATCGCCGTCGTCAAGGCTGCCGCGCCGGGCCTGGTCATCAAGGAGGCCGAGCTGAAGGCGCGCGAGAACCGCCGCTATTTCGATGTCGAGGGCGTGCTGCCGGACGGGGCCGAGATCGAGTTCGATCTGCTGGAAAAGGACGGTCGCTGGGAGATCGTCGAGACCCAGCGCGACATCGCCTGGGTTTCGGCCCCGCAGGCCGTGCGCGACGCGGCGACCAAGGCCGCCCACGCCGTCGCGCCGGTCCGGGTCATCGAAAGCACCCAGAACAACGGCTTGGTGATCTACGAACTGTTCGCGGCGGGCCAACCCAAGACGCCGGCCCTGGAGGTCAGCTGGAAGAACGGCGTGGCCAAGGTGTTGGCCGAAGCCTGGCCGCACTGAGGGGAAGGGGGGCGGGGACAGGCGGGCGTCTATCCCCGTCGCGGCTGGAACGAAGTTCAGCAATCTCAACGCCGTACAAAATAATCAGCGTCACGATCGCTGGCGTACTCACAACCACGCCCATACTGATCGCTGTCTCCGTCGCGGANCCTTGGCGACGCCTCCGTCGACGACCTGCTGGCCGGCGCCCTGTCTATCCCCGTCGCGGCTGGAACGAAGTTCAGCAATCTCAACGCCGTACAAAATAATCAGCGTCACGATCGCTGGCGTACTCACAACCACGCCCATACTGATCGCTGTCTCCATCGCGGAGGAGGGCGCTTGGTACCGACCCGAAGCGGCGATGGAGATGGAACCGAGCGGGGCCGCCTGGCCTGGCGATCGGATCACGGCGGGCGGCGGGGCTCAGAAGGCTCCAAGGTCCGGCGCGGACGATGGCGGGACAGGCGGGTCGACGGGGTCGGGAGGTTCAAACCGGCCTGTTCCAGGATCTGTCGGAGTCGCCGACGGCCCCTTCCGGGCGACTTTGATCCTGCCCGTCCGAGGGGGAACGTCGACCGGGATGACAAACCGGCCTGTTCCAGGATCTGTCGGAGTCGCCGACGGCCCCTTCCGGGCGACTTTGATCCTGCCCGTCCGAGGGGGAACGTCGACCGGGATGAAACAAGCCCTCAGTCGCCGTCCCTCGAGAATAACGGTTTCGCGGAGCGGTCGGTCCACGCCGAAACGCAAACACAATACTCACGGTCTCCGGGCCTGGCCCGGCCGCTCCGCGCCTCCTCACATTCTCAGCGGGTTTCCGCGTGNAACGGTTTCGCGGAGCGGTCGGTCCACGCCGAAACGCAAACACAATACTCACGGTCTCCGGGCCTGGCCCGGCCGCTCCGCGCCTCCTCACATTCTCAGCGGGTTTCCGCGTGGGATCACACCCGCTTGCCCCCACCTGACCGCTTCGCGGTCTGTCAGCGGCGAGGGGGCGGAGTCGGCGGCACGGAACTCTTCCCCCTATGGGGGAAGACGATCGCGAAGCGATCCGTAGGGGGCAAGGGCGTGAGCCATTCAACCCAAAAGGAGCCCACCATGCCCAAGAGCGCTGTAACCGGGGGTTGCCCAAAGCTTGTGCATCGGTCACTTTCCCGGCCTTCTTTGAAAAGGCCCTGTCCATGCCGCGTTCCGCGGCCGCGCCGGCTTCCCCCTCCGGGAAGCCGCACGGCGTCATCGTCTCCGATCTCGTCGAACTGCTCCGCCTGGCGGGGCCGGTGGTGTTGTCGCGCCTGGGCATCATGGTCATGGGCCTGACCGACGCCATCGTGGTCGGCCACTATTCGGCGACGCAGCTGGGCTTCCACGCCATGGCCTGGGCCCCGACCTCGGTGTTCGTGACCATGACGGTCGGCCTGCTGGTCGGGGTGCAGGTCATGGCCTCGCGCGCCGTGGGGGCGGGCAAGCCGCACGAGACCGGGGCGGTGCTGCGGCGCGGCCTGTCCTATGCCCTGTGGCTGGGCGTGGCCGGCGCGGCCCTGCTGGCGGTCGCCGGACCGCCGCTGATGCATCACGCCGGCCTGGACAAGGCCCTGGCCAATGGGGCGACCGCGCCGCTGATCGTCTTTTCGCTGTCGCTGCCGATGTTCGCCCTGAGCGTGACCCTGAGCTTCTGGTTGGAGGGCCTGGGCCGGCCGGGCCTGGTGACCGTGGCCATGTGGATCGCCAACCTGATCAACTTGGCGGTCAACCTGCTGCTGGTGCCGGGGACCTTCGGCCTGCCGGCCCTGGGGGCGGTGGGCGCGGCCTGGTCGACCTTCGTGGCCCGCGCCGCCTTCGCCGTGATGCTGGCGGTGGTCATCGTGCGCCTGAAGGACGCCAGGACCATGGGCGTCTTCGACAAGCCGGCGTCCGACCTGGCCGCCGAGCGCGAGCAGCGCCGGGTCGGTTATGGGGCGGGCGGCTCGAACCTGTTCGAGGCCGGGGCCTTCGCCGGCATGAGCCTGGTGGCCGGCTGGCTGGGCGGCTATTCGGTGGCCGCCTGGGCGGTGGTGCTGAACGTGGTGGCGGTGATCTTCATGGTCCCGCTGGGCCTGTCGACCGCCACGGCGGTGCAGGTCGGCCGAGCCTATGGCGCGCGCGACACCAAGGGCATGAGCCGGGCCGGCTGGATCGCCTTCGGCGTCACCGCCGTCTTTGCATTGCTGGTCTCGGTGCTGCTGCTGCCGCTGCGCCATCTGGTGGCCGAGGCCTACACCAGCGACCCGGCCGCCTTGACCCTGATCGCGCCGGCCCTGGCGCTCAGCTGCCTGTTCCTGGTCCCCGACGCCGTGCAGGTGGTCTGCGCCCAGGCCCTGCGGGCCCGGGGCGAGGTGTGGATTCCGACCACGACCCACATGATCAGCTACGCCCTGATCATGGGACCCCTGGCCTGGTGGCTGGCCCTGCCGATGAAGCTGGGCGTGCAGGGCATCGTCTGGTCGGTGATCATCACCAGTTTCCTGGCCGCCGGCCTGCTGCTGGGGCGCTACCGGATGCTGGATCTGAAGGAACGATAGCCGAGCGGCGCCGTTTCCTCAGGTTGTATCGGGAGGGCGTTGATTTGAGCACGGTGGATCCGGCCGTCGAACGGCGACGCAAGGCGCTCGAGGAGAGCCGGCAAGAGCCGGGCGGCGGCGCGGGGCTGGGACTGTTCCTGGTCTTCGCGGCCTGGGCGTTGTTCGGCCTGGGGCTGGCCGACACCATCCGCTATCCGATGGGCCTGCTCTATCTGACGCCGGATCTGTATCCCGCCAACGTCGTGCCCGGCCTGTTCTGGGCGGTGTTCGTCGGTTCGATCGTCGGCTTTGTCCTGGATCTCGGGTTCGCGGCCGCCATGACCTCGCGTTTCGGGCTCGGCGCCGGGTTCTCGCTTCCGGCGGCCGTCACCCTGATCGGCTGCGCGGTGGGGTTCTGGCTGGGCGCGAGCCTGTTCTGGGTCGCCGCGCCCGAGCCCGGTGTCTTCGCGGCCGTCGCCAACGGCGGCGCCTCGTCTGTGGGCGGCGATTTCTGGGTCGGGTCGTCCGAAGGCTTCACGGACGCGACGCCGCCCGGCGAGCGGACGGGGCCGTGGGACGCCGGCGCCTGGATCGCCTGGACGTCGCGCTACTGGGCTCCGGCGCTGCTGGTCCTGATCGGCGCCGGCCTGGCTTGGATCGGCCGCAACCAGGCCAGGGCCGAGAGCCGCCGCAGGGCGCGGGCCAAGGCCGTGATCGAGACGGGGATCAAGACGCGCGGCCTGATCACCGAACTGCACGACACCGGGGTCGAAATCATGAATCAGCCGAGGCTCCGCGTCGTCGTCAAGTTCACCGACCACCAGGGCGTCGACCGCTGGGTGACCAAGACCGACAATTTCGACGCGGTCCAGTTGCCACGGGTCGGCGATCCCGTGGTCGTCTGGTTCGACCCGGCCAACCCGGGCGACGAGACCTCGATCCCGGTCGCGTTCGGCGCGGCGACCGTGGTGGAAGAAGCCTTGGCCGCGGAGGACCGGTAGGGGGCACGGTTGGGGACAGGCACATGTGCCTGTCCCCGCCAGCGGAGCGGCCTAGACGCCCGCCCCCAAAATCCAGCCCTCTTCGGTCTCAGCGTCCCGCACCACGTCGGCCGGCGCGTCCTTGGACGGCCCGAACAGCGCGGCCAACTTGCCCGCCTCGTCCAGCTTGGCGAAGTGCTCGGCCAGGGCCCGCACCTGGGCGGCGTCCTTGACCTCGCCGGCGGCCGGCGTCGCCTTGATCAGCGAGGGATAGACCTCGGCGATCACCACCTGGACGCCCTCGAGGTCGGCCTCGGCCAGGGCCTTGAAGCTGGTCTCGAACGGCCAGACGCGGGCGGCCTCGCCGCGCGCGTCCCTCAACCGGCGCGCGGCCGGAATGCCGACGATCGCCTGACCGCCGACCGAGCCGTTATAGTAGAGCTTCCAGATCGAGGCCGCTCCCCCCCCTTTTGAAGGATGGGCCGCCAGGTCTGCGTGGCGGAACTCCGGCAGGTCGCCTGGGCCGTGCTCGCGGGTCTTCTTGGGCTGCAGGGTCGTCAAGGTGTCCTTGGGCGGGCAGCCCCAGAACGGGAACGGGCCGCCGGTCAGCCGGCGGTTCAGCTCCGAGCCGACGCCGAAGCGGTTGTTGGTGTTGTCGGCCTTGTCCTTGACCATCTTGGCCAACTGGTCCCAGACCGCGCGCCAGGGATGCTCGCCCTTCAGCGACAGGGCGGCGGTGACGCCGCGCGGGAAGCCCAGTGGGAAGTCGAAACCGACCAGGGCCCGTTCGTTGCGCTTCTTCAGGTCGTCGAGGATCGCCGCCAGCTTGGTCTCGGCTTCCTGGCGGGTCGGCGGGTTGAAGCTTTCATAGGTCAGGCGAAAGCGCACGTCGCGCTTGACCACGCCGATCCACACGGAATCCGCCCCCGTCGTCGGCTTGGTGGCCGCGCTCCAGTCGACGATCACATAGGCGCTGAAGAGGCGCGACACGGCGGACGCTCCGTTAGGATTGAACGAAGCGCGCTTCTACTCCGGTCGAGCCGAGGCGGCCATATCCTTATGTAGAGGCCTGCGCATAAAGGCGTCAGGCCCCATAAGGCGCTTAGGCCGCGTTCCGTTCCGTCGCCGGTTCGGCGACCATGGCCGTGTGGCGCTGGCCGGGGAACCAGGCGGCCGGCGGCTCGCAGGCCGGGCCCAGGGCCGCGCGGACGATGGCCGGCGGGCGGCGCTCTTCCGGAGTCATGAACAGGCCGTTGGCCTTCAGCTTCAGGCCGGCGATCTTGTGGGCCCCCAGCATGGTCAGCGGCACGGCCAGGACCAGGCCGGCCAGGATCGGCAGGGTAGCGGTCAGCAGGTCCGGCGTGAACCAGAACATCACCGCCAGGGTCAGGCCGGTGATGCTGATCCAGCCCATGGCCTTGAAGGCCTCCTGGCTGGTGACCTTGTCGGCGTCGCGGCGCTGGGTGGCCCAGCCGCCGACCTTGCCGGCCAGGATCTCGACCAGGGCGCGGGTCTGGGTGAACATCAGCATCGGGGCGACCAGCGCCGAGAGCAGCATCTCGACGCCCAGGCCGGCCAGGATCCGGCGACGGCCGCCGAAGCCCTTGATCTCGTGCTTGCGCGAGAACACCAGGATCGAGCCCAGGATCTTGGGGCCGAACAGCAGCACGAAGGTGATGATCATCGCCCAGGCGGTGGCTTGGATCTCGCGCCAGTCGATCAGGGCGTGGGCCGCGGCCTGCAGGTCGGCCATGGTGAAGGCGGCCTTCTTCAACTCGGGCATCAGCATGCGCGAGATGATCCCCGACGACAGGGCCACGAACCACAGCGGCGACAGCACGTAGCTGAGCACGCCGATCACTAGGTGCAGACGGCTCATCCAGTGCAGGCCGGGCAGGCCGATCAGCGGCACGTGCTGCACGTTGCCCCGGCACCAGCGACGGTCACGGGTGGCGAAATCCAGCAGGTTGGAGGGGCTTTCCTCGTAGGAGCCACCCAGATAGGGAGCCAGGTGCACGCCCCAGCCGCCACGGCGCAGCAGGGCGCTTTCCAGGGCGTCGTGGCTCATCACCTCGCCGCCGAACGGCTTGGGGCCGTTCAGGCTGGGAAGGCCGCAGGTCTCGGCGAAGGCCTTGGTGCGGACGATGGCGTTGTGGCCCCAGAAGCTGCTTTCCGAGCCCGACCACCAGGCCAGGCCGGTCCAGGCGACGCGACCGTACAGGCGCGTGGCGAATTGCAGGGTGCGGGCGAAGACCGTCTGGCCGTTGATGATCATCGGCATGGTCTGGATCAGGCCGATGCGCGGATGACGCTCCATGGCGTCGGCCAGGCGGACCATGGCCTCGCCGGTCATCAGGCTGTCGGCGTCCAGCACCAGCATGTGCTCGTAGTCGCCGCCCCAGCGGGCCACCCAGTCGGCGATGTTGCCGGCCTTGCGGCCCGTGTTCTGGGTGCGCTTGCGATAGAAGACGTGGCTGCTGGCCTCGCGGCGGAAGCGGGCGAAGCAGGCCTGTTCTGCCAGGGCCACGGCGGCGTCGCGAGTGTCGCTGAGGATGAAGATGTCGAAGGCGCGGCTGTTGCCGGTCTCGGCCAGCGAGGCGTCCATGGCGCGCAGGCGGGCGAACACCTCGGCGGCGTCCTCGTTGTGCACGGGCATCAGGATGGCGGTGCGGGCCTTGGGCCGGGGCATCGGCAGGGTTTCGTCGATGCCGAGCGGATCCTTGGGCTTGCCCAGCAGCACCACGAAGCCGACCACGGCGGTGCAAAACCACAGGGCCAGGGCCAGGAACAGCGGGGCCAGCAGCACGATGCAGACGGCTTCCAGGCGCGTGACGCCGCCCAGGGCGATGGTGTCGAACGTGGCCTTCCAGCCGGCGAACGCCATGATCGCGGTGGCGACGAACACGCCCCAGCGGCGCAGGGTCATGTCGGTGTTGGCGGCGGTGTTGGATGGACGGGCGCCGCCCTGCCAGAAGGCCAGGGGTTGGACCGGCATGGCCAGGGGCGCGTCGGTCGGAATCTCGACCCGGTCGCTGACGGAGATCACCGTTTCATAGGCGACGCTCCGCGAGGAGGTCAGGTCGAAGAAGGCGCCGCGTTCGCTCATGGTCCATCGTCTCGGGCTGTCCGGCGCCGGGCCGGGCCTCTCCGCGGGGGACCGAGCGCGCGCAAGACCGGCTTACGGGACGTGCCGTTTCCGCTAGGATCGGGCGCGTTCTGCTGCTGGTTCTGCGTGTCTTCGGCAACCGACGTGGAGAGCCGTCGGTGTCGTGAATGTAAAACTTCGATCACGAATTCGCTACCACAATCGCCGCTCTTTTCGCACTTGCGGCGAAAAACCTTATAGAAGCGCCGTATCCGGAACGACCCGTCAGGCCTGAAAGTCATTCAAGTCCATGAAAATAAAGATTATTTTTTCAATCGCCGTGATCGGCGTTCTCGCGGCCTGCGGTCCTGGCCAGTCGGCGAAGACGCCGCCGAAGCCCGCTGAAACGGCTCAAACGCCGGTTCCAGCGGGTCCGGAATACGACTCGACGGGCGTGATCGCGGCGCTGGAAGGCCAACTGGTAACGCTCGATCACGAGGGCGCGAGCGGCGCTGGACTGGTCGCCGGCCGCACCGCGTTCCAGGGCTATGGCGACGTGCTGGCCGAGGCGCCGCTGACGGCCGGGACCCGCGTGGCGTTCAAGTTCCGCAAGGCCGGCGCGGGGTATGAGCTGACGGAATTGAAGGGGCGGTAGATCCTGGATTCAACCGGAACCCACCCTCTCTGGTGGTTGTCATCCCGGGCGCAGGACCGCGCGGCGGGCCGAAGACCCGGGACCCAGGGCACGCTGGTCCCTGAGTTCAGGGCCGCGCCAGGATCGCCTTGGAAACGATCTCGCGGAACCCGGCCATGCCGGCGTTCACCGGTTCGAACACCGCGTAGTCCACCGAGCAGGGGTCACCGCCCGAGAAGGGCGGCTGGGGATTGTACTGGATCGAGAGCTGGACCTGCCGGGTGGTCAGTTCGGCCAGGGCTGCCTTGTCCTTGCCCGGCGCCAGGTCGGAGACCAGGGTGTCCAGCAGGAACAGCGACTCGTCGATCGACGACGAGATGCCGCCGCCGGTGATGCGGTTGCGGTCGCGCACCCAGCGCGGGCAGCCGTTGACGACCTTGACCTTGGGAAACAGCTTCAGGCAGTCGATGAAGCCCCAGTGGGTGGTGGCCTGGTAGCCGTCCAGCAACCCGGCCGCGCCCAGCAGCAAGCCGCCAGTGCAGACTCCGGCCACGTAACGGGCGTGCTTGGCGGCCTTGCGCAGGAAGGCCAGCAGGGCCTGGTCGCCGATCGCCTTGTCCAGGCCGTCGCCGCCGCCGGGCACGAACAGCAGGTCGATCGGCGGGCAGTCACCGAAGTCATATTCCGGCAGCACCCGCAGCACGCCCGAGGTCGGCAGCGCCGCCTTGGTCTGGGCCACCGTCGCCACCTTGACGGTCCGGCCGATCACCGCGCCGTCGAAGAACCCGAACACCTCATGCGGGCCGGCCACGTCCAGGATGTCGAAGCCCGGATAGAGGACGATGCCCACGGTGAAGACGGGCGGCGGCTTGGCGGCGGCGGTCACGACTGGCTCACGGCGATGAACGAGGCGACCACGCCGGCCGGCTCGCCGTTGTGCGGCTTGGCCCGCACCACCGTGCCGACCAGGGACAGGACCTGGTCGACGCCGTCCGGCCAGGCGTAGCCGGGCCAGCAATGGTAGTCATATTCCCAGCCGGCGGTCGGTGTGCCGTCGCGGCCATAGCCGTTGATGACCAGGACGACAGGCTCGTCGGCCGAGGTCGCGATCTCGCCCTCGAGGTCCAGCACGTAGCCGCCGCCCATGTCGAGCGTGCCGGTCAGGGTCTCCGGCGTCGGCGTCTCGAAGCTGAAGACGCCTTCGCCGAAGATCAGGGCCAGCGCCTTGGCGGGATCGCCGTCGACCAGGGCGGGATCGTTGAGGTAGCTGCGATAGGTCCACAGGCCGGCGATCATGGCGGGCTCCTCTGCTGGGCTCAGTGCGACTCGATGACGATGCTGACCACCTGGGCGGTGGAGGTGGTGGCCCCGGAGGCGGCGAGACCATGGCTGTGCAGCATCGCCGGCCTGGGTCCGCCGGAGCCCAGCCTGGCGACCCTGATGCTCAGCGGCTGATTGGCCCGCAGCAGCTTCTGGCCATTCAGCGCCGCCAGCGGTTTCGACAGCGGCACCATGAAGGTCACCGGGCGCTGCACGACGTGGTTGCCGAACATCGACAGGGTGGTGACGAAGCCTGGCGACTTGGCGTCGAAGGCCTGGCCCTCGGGCGTGTTGATCAGCACCGCCAGGTCCTGGCCGTGCTCGAACGGCGACAGTTCGACGGTGATGGTGGCGAACAGCCGGGGCCCGTTCGGCTGGGCGGCCTGGGTCAGCAGGACGGTGGGCACGGCGACGTCGGCGGCCCCCAGGCTGGTCTTGCCCGCGACCTTCAGCGTGCCGGCGAACCGTTGCGGCGGGGCCGCCGCCACGGCCTTCAGCTTCTTGGTGGTGGGCGCGGCCGGCGGCACGACCTGTTCGCCCGAGCCGGGCTGGTAGTCGTAGTCGAACTCGCCGATCGTCGCGTAATAACCGGCCAATTGCTTCTGCGGCGGCAGCACCTGGCCCTTGGCGTCGGAGAAGAACACGAACGGTTCGGCTTGCCAGCGGCCCAGGTCGCCCTTGGGGTCGAGCGCGCTGGGATTGTTGTCGGGCAGGGTGGGATAGCCATAGCCCTGCTGCTTGCGCGTCCACACGTCCCACAGCCGGTCGATGTTGGAATGGTGCAGGAAGAACAGCGGATCGACCGGCGACAGGTTGGACTGCATGAAGCCGTCGCCATAGGTCGTCTGCCCGTTCGGGTCGGTCCAGATGCCGCCGGTGCAGTTGTGCACCTTGTTGTGCGGCTGGCCTTCCAGCACCCCGAAGCCGGTGATGCTGCCGTGATAGAAGGTCTTGGGGCTGGCGAAACCGATGAAGTCGCGCGGGGCCAGGGCGTTGTCCAGCATCCACGGCGAGACGGCGTTGTTGGTGATGTCGTCGAAGCCCGGCTTGGCCTGGGTCGAGCCGCGCGCGCTGCCCCGCGGGAAGAACATCGGCCCGCCCTTGGGTCCGATATCGAACAGCAGGTCGGCGGGGAAGCGCAGGCCCCGGATCAGAAGTTGGCCGTTCTGGGCCGGCGTCAGGCCGTTCCAGAACGTGTCGAGCACCGGGCCGAACTCGGCGTTGAACCGATCCAGGCTGGCGATATAGGCTGGGTCGTTGGGATTGAGCACCCCGTCGAACATCGCCGCCGGCACCTGCGGATTGGCGGTCCAGTCCCAGTAGGGGAAGGCGAAATCGGGATTGCCGCTGAGGTCGCGGCAGACCTGCTCGAACCAGCCGACATAGCCCCGGTGCCAGACCACGAACCACCAGTTGCCGTGCGGGCAGTCCATGGTGTGGGTCAGGGCGTGGCGATACCAGTTGCGCGGGTCGGCCGGCGGCAGGGCCAGCATGGCGGTGATCGCCGTCTTGTAGCTCTCCAGCATCTTGGCCCCCTCGGGGCTGGCGACGTTGTGGCGACGGTAGCGGGCCTGGGTCGCCGCCATCGCCCGGCCGCCGCCCAGAGCCGCGACGCTCGCCGCGGCGACGGCCCCGGCCAGCAGGGTCCGGCGTTGCACGCCGCCCGTTTCGAAGACGCTCTGGGTCATGCCCGGTTTCCCTCTTGCCGTCGATCTTGGGGTCGAGATGGAGAGGCCGGCGGGACCCTGGGCCCGGCCGGCCTCGAGGTCAGTGGTGGCCGTGGGCGACGCCGCCGGCCCCGTTGGGCAGGACGATCTCGACGTTCTGCATCATGCCCTGGTCCTCGTGGTCGAGGATGTGGCAGTGCAGCACGTACTCGCCGATGTAGCGCTCGTACCGGGTACGGGTGATCAGGGTGTAGGACATGTAGGGGCCGTTCTTGACCTTCTGCACGCTCTTGACCCACAGGGTGTCCTTCCAGACCCCCTTCAGGCCCGGATACTGCGGGTCGACCGTCCCGTCATAGCTGTCCACGGCCCCGGGGGCGCTGACGTCCTTGCCGTCCGGATCGAGGATGGCGACCACCTCGAACGGATTGACGTGGATGTGGAACGGGTGGCTGACGAAGTCGGACTTCAGCACCCATTCCTGGGCCTGGCCCAGCACCAGGGTGCGATCGATGCGGTCGGGCTTGTAGGGGCGGGGCGCATAGTCCTGCGAGCCGACCTCGAATGCTGTCGGCGTGGCCTTGACGTCGATGTTGAACGTCACTTCCTGCCGGGGCTTGCCGGCCACCTCGGCGTCGGTGACGGTCTGGTGCGGGACGAAGCGGGTCAGCTTCAGGCCGTCGCGCAGGTCGCCGATCACCTGGACGCGCACGGCGGCCGGCATCTGGGCCCGGGCGGCTTCGACCAGTTCGGCGGTGACGAAGGCAGGGATGTTGGCGATGTCCTGGCCCTTGGCCACCACCACCTTGCCCAGCAGCCGCGTACCGACGTCGTCGCCGTTGACCGTGGCGGACTTGGGCGTGGCGGCGTCGAGCATGCAGTAGTTGCCGGCCTTGGGGAACACCACCAGCAGGTCGTTGCGGTAGCCGGGCTGCAGGGTGACCGTGGTCGCTCGCTGGGCCTGGGCCATGGTCAGGCCGTCGCTGGCCACCACGTGGACCGGCACGGGCGCGCCGACGCAGTTGGCGGACCGGAAGGCGTCGCCGTCGACGGCGGCCAGGCTTTCCATGGCCTTCACCCCGGCGTCGGTCATCGGCACGAACTGCACCGAGAGGGTGTCGCGCACCCCGGCATGGATCAGTCGCCAGCGGGCCAGTTCGCCGGCCTTGGCCTTCAGCGTGGCCAGGACCTCGCCATTGATGCTGGTGTAGCGTCCCGACTGGCCCCAGCTGCCGGGCCCGAAGCCGTTGCCGTTCTTGTCTTCATAGGTCTCGATGACCCCGGTGTCGCCCTTGTCGCAGATCCAGGCGACGACCTTGGGCTTGCCGTCCGGGCCCATGACGGTCTTGACCTTGATGTTGCCGGCCGCGTCCAGGCAGGCGTACTGGATCTGCTGGAACACCAGCACCTCGTCGGGCATCGACCGGCCGCTCTTGAAGAGCAGGGTGTCGAGGTCGCCGTTGGCCGTCGGGGTCGGAAGCCGTTCGCCGCGGATGATCAGCGCCCCGGCCATGCCGCTGGACACCTGCAGCGCGGTCGAGCCGTGACGGTGGGTGTGGTACCAGAAGGTCCCGGCCGGATGGGTGCGCGGGATGTTGTATTCGTACTCGAACTGCACCCCCGGATTGATCGACAGCAGCACGTTGTCGCTGTTGCCCGTCGGGCTGACCCACAGGCCGTGCGAGTGCAGGTTCGTGCCGTTGAAGCAGTGCGGGCTGTTGACCGGCCCGCTGGTCACGCAGCTGGGGTCGGCCGGCAGCTGGTTGTCGAGATTGACCCGCACGGTGTCGCCTGGCCACGCCTGGATGGTCGGGGCCACATAGGGCGCGTCCGGCTTGACGTCAGTGCCGTTGTAGCTGCGCAGCCGGACCTTGTCGTAGCTCAGGGTGGCGGGGTTGTAGAGCCGGCCATCGGTATAGACGACGTTGAGGTCGAACGGCCGGTCGGCCGACTTGGCGGTGGTCGCCGCCGCGATCAGGTTGGGGACCGCCTTGGGTTGGCCGGCGTTCTCGGGCGATTCGACGCCGAGCAGGCGGGGGTTGCTGACCACCCGGTCCTGCGCCTGGGCGACGCCCAGGCCGAAGCCTAGCGCGGCGACCGCCGCCCCCAGCCGCCATCCCGCGCGGATCGCGGCCCGCGTCGCAAATCTGCCCATGATCGCCCCCTCGCACGCCCCATTCGAGCGTAGTGAAGGTATGCTACCTGAGCGTTCAATGGCGTCTACAATAAATTATTGGAGGTGCTCGGAGCAGGCGAGAGGACACACGCTCACTCCAAGGTTTCGGCCAAGTCCGCATAGGCCTTGCCGCGAGCGTGCGTCCCCCGTTTCAGTCCCGAGCGCTTAGGTCAGCTTGACCAGCATCTTGCCCAGGTTCTCGCCCTTGAAGAGCTTGATGAAGGCTTCGGGCGCGCGGTCGACGCCTTCCTCGATCGTCTCGTTCCACTTCATCTGGCCGGCGCCGATCCAGCCGGCCATGTCCTTGATGAACTGCGGCGCCAGGTCGTAGTGGTTGGAGACGATGAAGCCCTCCAGCCGCAGGCTCTTGCCGACCGCCTGGATGATGTTGGCCGGGCCGACCGGCTTTCCGGTCTCGTTGTACTGCGAGATCATCCCGCACAGGGCGAAGCGGGCGAACGGGCGGGCCGAGTTGATGGCGGCTTCCAGATGCACGCCGCCGACGTTCTCGAAATAGACGTCGATGCCCTTGGGCGCGACGCGCTCAAGCTCGGCGACCACGTCAGGGGTGGCCTTGTAGTCGATGACGTGATCGACGCCGATACTCTTGAGGAAGGCGACCTTTTCCGGTCCGCCGGCCGAGCCGATCACCGTGTGGCCCTTGTTCTTGGCGATCTGGCAGACGACCTGGCCCACGGCCCCGGCGGCGGCCGAGACGAACACCACGTCGCCGTCCTTGAGGGCGGCGATCCGCAGCAGGCCGGCATAGGCGGTCAGGCCCGGCATGCCGGCCACGCCCAGGAAGGTCTGGGGCGGCAGGCCATGGGTGTCGATCTTGGTGACCGCGCCCATGCCCGCCGCCGCCAGGGCCTTGGGCGAGACGTTGAACAGCTCGCGCCAGCCGAACATGGTGCTGACGATGTCGCCGGGCTTGAAGTCCGGATCGTTGGAGCCGACGACCTCGCCGATCGCGCCGCCCTGCAGCACCTTGCCCAGCTCGAACGGCGGCACATAGCTTTTGCGATCGGTCATCCGGCCGCGCATGTAGGGGTCGACCGACATCCACAGGTTCCGAACCTGGATCTCGCCGTCGCCGGGCGGGCGGACCTCGACGGTGGCCAACTCGAAGTCGGTGGTGGCCGGAACGCCCACCGGGCGGCTCTTCAGACGGATTTCACGCGAGGCGGTCATGGTCGTCGCTCCCTGGGGCTTTTTCGTTAAACGACTGTTTAACCCGCTCTCGCCTCCGCTTCCAAGCGCTTCCCGCATCCCGGCGAACCGGTTAGACACCGCCCCATGACCCAAGCTCCTCTCAAGGCGGGCGTCGTCGGCGCCGGCGTGTTCGGCGGCTATCACGCCAAGAAGTACGTGGACCTTCCCGACGTGACCCTGGTGGCGGTGTTCGACATCGACCTCGCACGGGCCAGGGCGCTGGCCGAGCCGCTGGGAGCGGAAGCTTTCGACGACCTCCCGGGTTTCCTGGCCGCCGTCGACGTGGTCACCGTCGCCACCCCCGCCGTGCACCACGCCCCGGCCGTGCTGGCGGCGCTGAAGGCCGGCAAGCCGGTCTATTCGGAAAAGCCCCTGGCCGTGACGCCGGAAGACGCCGACGCCCTGGTCGCCGAGGCCGCCAAGCGCAAGCTGCCCCTGGCCTGCGGTCACCAGGAGCGCGTGGTGTTCCAGGCCATGGGCCTGCTGGACATCCCTGAGCAGCCGCTGCGCCTGGAAGCCGTGCGGCGTGGCACGCCGTCGGACCGCAACCTCGACGTCTCGGTGGTGCTGGACCTGATGATCCACGACATCGACCTGGCCCTGGCGATCTGCGACGCCGAGCCGGTGACGGTGGAAGGCGAGGGGGCGATCACCCGCTCGACCTCGCTCGCCAATCCTTCGCTAGATTGGGTCAAGGCCGAGGCCACCTTCGACAACGGCTTCACTGCCGTGTTCGACAGCTCGCGCGTCGCCGAAGCCCGCGAGCGGACCATGAAGGTCGTCTATCCCTCAGGCGAGGTCGAGATCGACTTCCTCGCCCGCACCTTCCGCAACACCACCCCGTTCCCGCTGATCGAGGATTTCACCGAGACCCCGGCCGGCAAGGATCCTCTGGGCCAGAGCGTGGCCGGGTTCCTGGCGGCGGTGCGCGGGCAGGCGCCCCGTCCGGTGGTGACGGGCGAGGAGGCGGCGCGGGCGCTGGACCTGGGGCTGGCGGTAGAGCAGGCCTGCGGCTAGGGCGGGGTCGCCCCCTCCGGCCCTTCGGGCCACCTCGCCCAAGGGGGAGGATCTACGCGGCGCTAGATGCTCCCCCTCTGGGAGAGCAGTCGCGGAGCGATTGAGGGGGTTCTCTGCGCTGGCCTCAATCAAGGAAGCAGCAACAAGCTTCCCGTCGTCCGTCCGGCCTCCAGGTCGGCGTGGGCCTTCCCCACGTCCTCCAGCGCGTACTCGCCGCCGATCTCGACGGTGAGGTCGCCGCGCTCGATCGCGCCCAGCAGGTCGGCCGCCGCCGCGCGGTAGCGGGGAACGTCCGTGACATAGGCCATGACGCTGGGCCGCCACAGGGCCAGGGCCCGCTTGCTCAGGTCGGCGACCACGACCGGCGGGACCGGGCCGGCCGCCTGGCCGACATTGACCACCATGCCGAACGGCGCGACGGCGTCGAAGGTTCGGCGCAGGTAATCGCCACCCAGGCCGTCATAGGCGACATCAACGCCCCGGCCATCGGTCAGGGCCAGGGTCTGGGCCACGAAGTCGGCGTCGCGGCCGACGATCACCTCGGCCGCGCCCGCCGCCCGGGCGACTTCAGCCTTGGCCTCCGAACTGACCGTGCCGATCACCGTGAGGTCCATCCGCCTGGCCCAGCGGGTCAGAAGCTGGCCCAGACCGCCGGCGGCGGCGTGGACCAGGATGGTCGAGCCAGGCGTCGCCGGGCGCGGGCCGCGCAGCAGCATCTGGACGGTGAGGCCGCGCAGCATGGCGCCCGCCGCGACCCGCGTGTCGACGCCGTCCGGCAGCTTGATGGCGCGCGACGCCGGCAGGTTGCGGGCCTCGGCGTAGCCGCCCATCGGCGCGCCGGCATAGGCGACGCGGTCGCCGGGCGCGAAGCCCTGGACGCCGTCGCCCACCGCCTCGACCACGCCGGCGCCTTCGACGCCGAGCACGGTCGGCAGCGACAGGGGGTAGAGGCCGGTCCGGTAATAGACGTCGATGAAGTTGACCCCGGCCACGTCATGACGGACCCGCAGTTCGCCCTCGCCGGGGGCGGGGAGCGGACGGCGCGCTGGCTGAAGCTGTTCGACGCCGCCCGTGCCGACGAGTTCGATGGTGCGGACCATGGATTAATTCTCCTTCTTGAGCTCCAAGGTTCGCATGTCGTCCAGTCTCCGAAAATTCCGTGAGATCGCACTCCATTTGTGCGAAAATGCACGGATGGATTGGGAAGACCTTCGCCACCTCGCCGCCGTCGGGCGACAGGGCTCGCTGTCGGGCGCCGCGCGGGCGCTGGGCGTCGACCATGCCACGGTTGGCCGCCGGGTCGCCGCCCTGGAGGCGCGCACCGGCCTGCGGCTGCTGGAGCGGCGCGGCCGGGGCACGGCCCTGACCGAGGCGGGCGAGCGGGTCGCGGCCCTGGCCTTCGACATGGAGGACCGGGCGCTGGCGGTCGAGCGCCTGGCCCAGGCCGAGCGCCAGCCGCCGGCGGCCGAGGTGGTGGTCAGCGTCCCGCCGTCCCTGGCGATGTTCATGCTGGCCGAAAGCCTGGTCGAGCTGCGCCGCGCCCGGCCGTCGATCACCGTCACCCTGCGCGGCGAGGCCTCACTGGTGTCGCTGACCCGGCGTGAGGCCGACCTGACGCTGCGCCTCCAGGCCCCGAGCGAGCCGACCAGCGTGGCGCGCAAGGTGGGCGAGATGGCCTACGGGCTCTATGCCGCCGCCGACTATCCGCACGAACCCGACGGCGACTGGTCGCTGGTCAGCTACGACGCCGAGATGGATCGCCTGCCGCCGCAGGAATGGCTGCGGACCTTCGCGGCCGGTCGACCGGTCAGTTTCCGCAGCAACGACATGAGCATCCTGATGCCGGCGGCGCGGGCCGGGCTGGGGGTGGTGATGCTGCCGTGCTTCCTGGCCGACGGCGATCCGGGGCTGCGGCGCTGGTCGAGCGCCGCGCCGCCCAACCGGGGCCTGTGGCTGGCCATGCACGAAGACCTGCGCCGCTCGGCGGCGGTGCGGACGGTCGGCGACCATCTGGCGGCCGTGATTCATCGCGAACGCGACCGCCTGCTTGGCGTCTAGCGCGCGTTTGCTTCTCGTTGAAGCGCGCCAGTCCCAACGCCGTTTTCCCGGCGAAGGCCGGGACCCAGATTCATCCAGAGCGGCTCGTGGGTTTCACCTGGGCCCCGGCCTTCGCCGGGGAAACGGAGAAAGCTGGGATTCAGAGGCGAAAAGTCGGACTCTAGCGCGGCGCCAGTTTGACCAGGACGACGTCGTTGGCGCGCATCGGGACCTGGAGGCTGGTCGCGCCCGACTTGCCGACGCTGAGGGTCTGGGTTTCCGGTCGATCCACCGTCAGGGCGTTCAGGTCCCGCACCTGCTGATCGCTCAGCGTCTTGGGCGAACCCAGTTCCAGATAGGCCGTATAGGCGTCGTTGGCCTTGAAGCCGGTGCGGAAGATCTGGACGTCATACCGGCCAGGCTTCAGGCCCCGGAGGTCCAGGCTGACGGGCTCGACGTCCCGCGTGGGCTGAACCTTGGTGTAGTAAGGGCGGTTGCTGACCGCCTGCACCGGCTGGCGGAAGTCCCAGATCACAGCTTGCACGCCGTCGCCGTCGGTGGTGGCCCAGGTCTGGGCGTCGGCGACCTTGATCGCCTTGTCGCCCAGCTGGTTCAGGTACTTGTAGGCGAACCAGGCGGGCTTGCGGATCCCTTGCGGATTCATCAGGCCGAAGCCGCCCTCGAAGGGCGCGGACGGCGGGCCGGGTTCCTCGAACAGATCGCTATAGGTCCAGTAGCTCATGCCTTGCAGCAGGCCCTGGCTGGCCTTCAGCTTGCTCAGGATATAGGGCGCGCTGACATAGGAATCGTGGACCGGGTCGCGCGGCGTGTAGCTGGTGCTCCATTCGGTGAAATAGAGCGGCAGACCGGGCTTGGACGACGCCTCGATCTCCTGGCGCACGCGGCGCACGTCGCCGACGATCGCGTCGGGAGAGGGTGACAGCTTGGTGTCCTGCTGGCCCTTCTCGTCGAGGAAACCGCCGTCCACGCCGTAGGTGTGGGTGGTGATGAAGTCGACCGGCGCGCCCGAGGCCTCGACATGGCGGATGAATTCGGGTGTCCAGGCCGCGCCCGCCGTCGAGGGGCCGCCGACCTTCAGCGCGGGATCGATGGCCTTGATGGTCCGCGCCGTCAGGTCATAGAGCTCGAAATAGGCCTTCTGGTCGGCCTTCTCCCAGAAACCGTCGAGGTTGGGCTCGTTCCAGACCTCGAAATACCAGGATCGCACCTCGGCCTCGCCATAGCGTTGTTGGACGTGGCGGACGAAGGCGTCGACCAGGCCGGCCCATTGCTTCGGGTCGGGGTGGGAGGTGTTGCCCTTCCACCAGAAGATCGTCTGGTTCGAGGTCTTCATCGCGTCCGGGGTGAAGCCCAGCTCGACGAAGGGCTTGATCCCGATCTTCAGCAGGCGGTCGTAGAGTTCGTCGATCTTGGTCCAGTCATAGACCGGTTTGCCGTCGACGACGCGGTAGGTCCCGAGCACGTCATGGAAGATCGCGTGGAAGCGGATATAGCGGAACCCGAGCTCGTCGCGAGTCGTCTTCAGTTGGGCCAGGCTGTCCTCGCGCAGCAGGGTGCCGGGATAGTCGGAGCCGATCGACAGGTCGTGGAAGCGGTCTCGCGGGACGGTGGGGGCCTGGGCGTCGATCGCGACATGGCGGGTCGGGACCTTGTCGCCGGCGACGGCCGCCGATCCGGCCAGCAGGACGGCCAGGGCTGACGCCAGGAGGCTGGCGTGAAGCCCCGTCGTGACGCGCGATCTGTCGGTGATCTTCATGGCCTTGCGACGCTCCCGAAGTTCCTGCCCAAACCGCCCCGGCGCTGTTCGTCGTCCAAGGTGCGGCGATGTGAGCGCTACCATCATTTTGCCGGCGACGTACAGAGGGCGATCGCGCCGAGGGTGTGATCATGCGTGACGGCCGTCACATTCGCGAACCGCTCGCAATGAAACACGCGCCCTCAAGCCCTTTTCCGGCAAAAACTCGGCGTCTGACTCTTCCGTCCCGCGCCCGCCTGAGCTAACCACACCGCTCTATTCGGAAGGCGTACCATCATGACCAAGAACCCCGACGGCAGCTGGGACAAGTCCAAACTCCCGAGCCGGCACGTGACCGAGGGGCCGGCCCGCGCGCCGCACCGCTCGTATTACTACGCCATGGGTCTTGGCACCCGCGAGATCGCCCAGCCATTCGTCGGGGTGGCCTCGTGCTGGAACGAGGCCGCGCCGTGCAACACCGCCCTGATGCGCCAGGCGCACGCCGCCTCGCAAGGCGTCAAGGCGGCCGGCGGCACGCCGCGCGAGTTCTGCACCATCACCGTCACCGACGGCATCGCCATGGGCCACGAGGGCATGCGCTCGTCCCTCGTCAGCCGCGACGTGATCGCCGACTCCGTCGAACTGACCATGCGCGGCCACGGCTATGACGCCCTGGTCGGGGTCGCCGGCTGCGACAAGAGCCTGCCGGGCATGATGATGGCCATGCTGCGCCTCAACGTGCCCAGCGTGTTCCTGTACGGCGGTTCGATCCTGCCGGGCCGCTTCCAGGGTCGCGACATCACCGTCATGGACGTATTCGAGGGCGTCGGCGCCTATGCCGCCGGGACCATGGACGCCAAGACCCTGTGCGAGCTGGAGCAGCACGCCTGTCCGTCGGACGGCGCCTGCGGCGGCCAGTTCACCGCCAACACCATGGCCTGCGTGTCGGAAGCCATCGGCCTGGCCCTGCCGCTGTCCTCGGCCCTGCCGGCGCCTTATCTGGACCGCGACCAGTACGCCGTGGCCTCGGGCGAGGCGGTGATGCGGCTGATCGAGCAGAACATCCGGCCGCGCGACATCTGCACCCGCAAGGCGTTCGAGAACGCCGCCGTCGTCGTCGCCGCCACCGGCGGTTCGACCAACGGCGCCCTGCACCTGCCGGCCATGGCCCATGAGTGCGGCATCGAGTTCACCCTCAAGGACGTGGCCGAGATCGCCGCTCGCACCCCCTACATCGCCGACCTGAAGCCCGGCGGCCGCTACGTGGCCAAGGACATGGGCGAGGCCGGCGGCGTGCCGATGCTGCTGCGCACCCTGCTGGACGCCGGCCTGCTGCACGGCGATTGCATGACCGTGACCGGCAAGACCCTGGCCGAGAACCTGGCCGATGTGGTCTGGCGCGACGACCAGGACGTGATCCGCCCGGTCTCCAACCCGCTGTCGCCGACCGGCGGCGTCGTCGGCCTGTGGGGCTCGCTGGCCCCCGAGGGCGGCATCGTCAAGGTGGCCGGCCTCAAGCACCAGGTGCATCGCGGCCCCGCCCGGGTGTTCGACGGCGAGGCGGCCTGTTTCGAGGCGGTGTCGAACCGCGACTACAAGGAAGGCGACGTCCTGGTCATCCGCTACGAGGGCCCCAAGGGCGGGCCGGGGATGCGCGAGATGCTGTCGACCACGGCCGCCATCTACGGCCAGGGCGTCGAGAACATCGCCCTGATCACCGACGGCCGCTTCTCGGGCGCCACGCGCGGCCTGTGCATCGGCCATGTCGGTCCGGAAGCGGCGGCCGGCGGCCCGATCGCCCTGGTCCAGGACGGCGACATCATCAGCATCGACGCCACCAAGGGGACGATCGACCTGGAGGTCGAGGCCGACGAACTGGCGCGCCGCAAGGCCGCCTGGAAGCCGCGCGGGACCGACTACAACAGCGGCGCGATCTGGAAGTTCGCCCAACTGGTCGGTCCGGCCTATCTGGGCGCCGTCACCCATCCGGGCGCGGCGGCGGAGACCCACGTCTACGCGGATATCTGAGAACGCTGGGCGGGCGAGCGCCCGCCACGCCGGCATGGCGCCCGAGGGAGCGTCATGCCGGCTTCAGCCCCACTTCATCTCGCCGGTGGCGACCTTGGCGCCGACCTGCAGCGCCACGCCCATGCCCGCATCCGGATAGCGGGCGGTCATCGCCGCGATCAGGGCGGCGCTATCCTTGGCCTTGGCCAGTTCCTGCTCGAAGACCAGCAGGTAGTCGCGGGTGTAGGCGAGAGCGGCCTGACCGGTCGGCGCCGACGGCGTCATGTGCCCGGGCACGACCACGGCCGGGGCGCGGGCCAGCATGGCGTCCAGTTCCTTGACCCAGGCCGCGCGGGCGTCCGCGCCGGCGGTGTCGGCGGTCCAGACGTGCACGCCGGAGAACACCAGCACGCCGCCGAAGACCGCCGACAGCGACGGCGCCCAGAGGTAGCGGCGATTGGCCAGGCCCTGGGCCGGGACGATCTGGATCGCCTGGCCGTCGACGGCCAGATGGTCGCCGTCGAACGCTGTCGGCATGACGATGTCGGCCAGGGTCTTGGGGCCGTTGTCGCCCAACTGCGGCCCCCAGGTGGCGAGCTTCTTCTCGACACTGGCCTGGATCGCCGCGATCGTCGCCGAGGCGGCGAGCACCCGCGCGTCCGGGAAGGCGGCCTTGATCGGGTCCAGGCTGAAATAGTAGTCCGGATCGCTCTGGCTGACATAGATCGCGGTCAGCTTGCGACCCGTGGCCTTGATCGCCTCGACCAGGGCCCGGCCGTCGGAGAGCGTGAAGCCGCCGTCGATCAGCAGGGCGTCGGTGGGCCCCCAGACCAGGACCGGCGCCCGGAAGAAGCCGTTTTCACCGGCGGGGAAGGCTCGCCATTCCAGCTTGGCGCCGGCGGCCAAGGCGTCGCCCTGGCCCGCGAGGGATGCGGCCGCGCCGCCTGCGATCATGGTCATCGTCTGTCTCCGAGTCGGCGTCAGGGGCGTAGGCATGAGGGCGGCTCCAGGTCCGCGGCCAACATGCGCCTCGTCGATTGCAATTCGCAGACCGGGAAAATACACCTTCTGTATGCCTCAAGCATACAATCAGCGTGACGGCGCCAAGCGCGGGATCAACAACCTCAAGCGCCTGGCCTATTTCGCCGAGGTGGTCGAAACCGGCTCGTTCACCGCCGCGGCCGAGCGCCTGGGCATCACCAAGGCCGTGGTCAGCCAGCAGGTCGCCCGGCTTGAACAGGCCTTCGAGACGACCTTGCTGGTGCGCACCACCCGCAGCGTCCGTCCGACCGAGGAGGGCCGCGCCTTCTATGAACGTTGCGCCCGCATCCTGTCCGAAGCCCAGGAGGCCTTCGACGGGCTGGAGGGCGAGGACCGCACGCCGACGGGCATGCTGCGCCTGACCGCGCCCTTCGACTACGGGGTCGCCGTGGTCGTTCCGGCGATCGCCGAATTTCATCGGCGCTTTCCTGCCTGCACCGCCGATCTCGTGATCAGCGACCGGACCCTCGATCCCGTCGAGAAGGACATCGAACTGGCGATCCGGGTCGGCTGGCTTGCCGACAGCAACCTGCGGGCGCGGCGCATCGGATCGTTCCAGCAGGTGCTGGTCGCCGGTCCCGAACTCGCGGCGTGCCTGGGCGACGACGACGAACCCGGCCAGATCGCCCACCTGCCGTTTGTCGCCAACAGCGTCCTGCGCGATCCGCTGGGCTGGACCTTTTCCAACAGCGAAGGACAGCAGCGGGCGGTGCGGGTGTCAGCCACGCTCGCCATCGACGCGACCCTGGGGGTCCTCGAGGCGGTGCGGGCCGGGGTCGGGGCCTCGGTGCTTCCGGACTTCGCCGTCGCGACGGATCTGGCGAGCGGCCGCCTGACGCGGTTGCTGCCCGCATGGGGCCTCGAGAGCGGCGGCATCTACGCCGTCACGCCGGCCACCCGCTTTCGCCGCGCCCGCGTCACGGCCTTTCTCGATATATTGGTCGAGTGGGAACGGCGTCGCGTGCAGGCGCAACAGAGCCGCTAGATCGGCCGCCCGTCAGTCGTCCTCGTCCAGGTCGAACGGCAGTTCGTCCTGATCGCCCCTAGGCGGACGGGCGGCCTTCGAGACTGGCTTGTAGGACTTTTCGGCGAAGGGCGACGGGGCGTCGTCGAGGTCGTCGTCCCACGGAGCCTCCATCGGGTCGGCGGTGGTGTCGATCTCGTCGAACAGCGGAGCGGTGGCGGTCGGGCGGGGCGCCGTTGCCGTCACGGCCTCGAGCGCCGGCTGGTAGGGCTTGGGAGCCGGCTGCGGCCGCGCGATCTCCGGCTCGGCCGGCGGACGGGCCTGGACGGCGGCCTGGGGCTGCGCCTTGGGAGCCAGGGGCCGGCGGACGATGGCGTCTGCCCGCAGCAGCCAGCGGTTGGCCTCCTGGATGGCGTCGGCCGGCGAGCGGGTCTCGCGCCGTTGCTGGTCGCCGTCCACCCACAGCTCCAGTTCGAAGTCCGGGTGGCGCGGATCGTCGAAGATCAGCTTCAGGGTCACCTGGGCGGCCTGCTGCACGATCTGGTCGATGGCCCGGCGCTGCTCGCCCCGGAACACCCGACCGATCACCTGGCCGTCGACCGACAGCTCGGCGCCCATCAGCTCGTCGATGCGATAGAGCAGGCACCAGGCGCCGCTGTCCCAGGCGACGGCGGCCTGGTTGGTCGTGAAGTTGAAGCCCGCTCCGCGCCCACGTCCCCGCGCGACGATCACCGTCTCCGGCGCGCCCTTCAGCACGTGGCGCAGGGCGCGGCGGATCCGGCGGTCCTCGTCCATGAACCAGATCGCGGCGCTGCCCAGGAACGTCACGGCCGAGGCCGAGATCGTCACCAGCAACATGAGACGCCAGAGTTCACTCATGGGATCAGGCTAGCGAGAGTCCCTGTTTGGGGCCAGAGGGCGGCGCTACAGCGCGAGTTCGGCGACCACGGGAACGTGGTCCGACGGCTTTTCCTTGTCGCGCTCGTCGCGGTGGATCGTCACCCCGGCCAGCTTGTCGGCGGCCTGCGGCGACAGCAGCAGATGGTCGATGCGGATGCCCAGGTTTCGCGGCCACGCGCCGGCCTGGTAGTCCCAGAAAGTGTAGCCGTGCGGCGCGCCGTCGGCCTGCATGTAGGCGTCGACCAGGCCCAGGTTCTTCAGCGCCCGGAACGCGCCGCGGCTCTCGGGCTGGAACAGGGCGTCGCCCAGCCAGGCCTCGGGATTGGCCACGTCCTCGACCTCGGGGATGACGTTGTAGTCGCCGGCGATGAGCAGCGGCTCCTCCAGAGCCAGCAACCCCTGGGCGTGGGCGTGGAGCCGGCGCATCCAGGCTAGCTTGTAGTCGAACTTCTCGGTGCCCAGCGGATTGCCGTTGGGCAGGTAGATGCCGGCGACGCGGACGGGCTTGGGGGCGGCGATCACCGCCTCGATGTAGCGCGACTGCTCGTCGACCTCGCCCTCGTGCAGGAAGGGCAGGCCGCGCCGCACGTCCTCCAGCGGATATTTCGAGAGCAGGGCCACGCCGTTGTAGGTCTTCTGGCCATGGACGGCGACGTTATAGCCCAGCCGTTCAAAGGCTTCGGTGGGGAACTTCTCGTCGACGCACTTGATCTCCTGCAGCACCGCCACGTCGGGCGCGGCCGATTCGAACCACTCCAGGACTCTTTCCAGGCGGGCGTTGACGGAATTGACGTTCCAGGTGGCGATGCGCATTGACGGCTCCAGTCGGCGGCGGGAGGCTAGGGCTCATGGGCAAGGCGCTCAAGTCGGGGTTCCAGATTTCGCGACGCAACCGGCTTTTGCTGCTGGTTCTGGCGACGATGGCCCCTGGCCCTGGCCGGCGCGGTAGCCGCGGTCCTCACGCCCTTGGCTTGGGCGGCCGTGACGATGACGGTGCTGCGGTTCGTGTTGGCTTAGGGCGGCAAGCCTTCTACTCAAGCTTTCGCCGAGCCGCCTTCTTGGGGTGGGTGAAGGCCGGCATTAGCGAGCCTCAGCCGCAGTATCCGCGTCCATTCACTGCGCTCGTCTTGGAGCGTATCCCAGAGCGGCCAGCAGAGTGCGGACTCGATGGCGTGCAGAACAGTCCAGTTGAGCCCGAATGCGGTATCACCTCCCTGCGGGAGCAAGGACAACAAGGCGCGAACGTCCTCTTCCGACAGAGGAGCGGCAAGGGCGTCAAGTTCCTTGACGGCGGCATCCAATTGTTCGGCGCGAAGATCGTCAGACAGGGTGTTGCTGATGGCAAGCAAGCCCTTCACCGCGTCCTGAACCATACGCACTCCCATTTCACGGCGCGATAGCGTCGGAATTCAGATCGAGAAGCTGACGCCGCAGCCGCAGCTGGACTTGGCGTTGGGGTTGCGCACCTTGAACTCGGCGCCGGCCAGTTCGTCGACGAAATCGATCTCCGAGCCCTTCAGCAGGGCCAGGGAGATGACGTCGACCAGGGCCGCGGCTCCGTCGCGCTCGACTCGAAGGTCGTCGGCCTCGGCGGCGTCGACCAGGTCGAAACGGTACTGGAAACCCGAGCAGCCGCCGCCGTCCACGGCGACGCGCAGCATCACCGGATGGCCCTCGGCCTCCGAGATCGTGCGCAGCCGGCGGGCGGCGTTGGGAGAAAGCGTTACGGTGGTGTCGGTCATGGCTGTGGAAAACCCGTGCTTGGCCTATATGAGGGTGTCCGCGCCCCAGGGAAAGGGGGCGATCAGCAAAGGCCGCCTATGTCGTCGTCTCCGTTCCTCGTTCCGCGAGCCCCCTATGCCGAAGATCCGGCCAAGTCGCGGGGACGCCGCTTCCCGGAGGACGAGAGCCGCACGCGCACCCCGTTCGCCCGCGACCGCGACCGCATCATCCACACCTCGGCCTTCCGGCGGCTGAAGGAAAAGACCCAGGTGTTCGTCGCCCACGAAGGCGACAACTTCCGCACCCGCCTGACCCATTCGCTGGAAGTGGCGCAAGTTGCGCGTTCGCTAGCGACCGCGTTGGGGCTGGACAGCGACCTGGCCGAGACCATCGCCCTGGGCCACGACATCGGCCACCCGCCGTTCGGCCACGCCGGTGAGGACGAACTTCAGGCCAAGATGGCCCCCTATGGCGGCTTCGATCACAACGTCCAGACCTTCCGCGTCGTCACCGAGCTGGAGCGCCGCTATCCGGACTTCGACGGCTTGAACCTGACCTGGGAGACCCTGGAAGGGATCATCAAGCACAACGGCCCGGTGACCGAAAAGCTGGGCAAGCCGTCCTGGAAGGCGATCTCCAAGTACGACGGCGAATACAAGCTGGGCCTCAACACCTGGGCCTCGGCCGAGGCCCAGGTCGCGGCCCTGGCCGACGATATCGCCTACAACAACCACGACGTCGACGACGGGGTCGAGGCGGGGCTGTTCACCCTGGACGAGCTGATGGACGTGCCGCTGATCGGCCCGATCCTGGCCGCCGTGCGCAGCGAGCGCCCGGACCTCGACCTGCGCCTGACCCGGCTGGAGGCCGTGCGGCGGATGATCGGGGCGATGGTCGACGACGTGATGGGCGAGACCCTGAAGCGGGCCGCCGCCACCGGCGTGCAGACCGCCGACGAGGTGCGGGCCCTGGACCACGCCCTGGTCGCCTTCTCGCCGGACATGGCCGAGGACCTGGCCCGGCTGCGCCAGTTCCTGCACGCCCGGATGTACCGCCACTGGCGCGTCAATCGGACGCGGAGCCAGGCCCGCCGCATTCTGGCCGAGATGTTCAGCCTGTTCTTGGCCGAGCCCGACGTCCTGCCGTCGGAATGGTTCGCCCGGTCGCAGAATCGCGACGAGGCCGGCCGCGCCCGCGTGGTCTGCGACTATATCGCGGGCATGACCGACCGTTTCGCCATCGAAGAGCACCGGAAGTTGTTCCAGTTGGACGTCTGGAACTAGTCCAACTTTCGCCGGCGGTTCTGGGTAGGCTCGGGCTTCGATAAACTGCGGTCGCGCGCGTCTGATTCGCCCGTCTGGGACGATCCGCGCGCTGGAATTCTGGAGCCTCGACGCGAATGTCCGATCCCCACCGCGGCGCCTATACGCCGCCCACCGATGCGCCGCTCTCGTTCGACGCGCGCCAACCGGTTCGCGGCTCGCGGCCCCTGCCCATGACCCTGATCCTCAGCGCCGTGGTCCTGGCCACGCTGGTGGTCGCGGTGCTGCTGATCTATCGCGGCGGCGTGCGCGGCCAGGGCGAGCCGCCGCGCACGGTCGGCGAGCCCGTCGCCGCGATGAAGTCCGCGCCGCCGGCCGGCGCGACCCAGCCGACCGATCCGGCCGCCGGCCTGCAGATCTACAAGAACGAGACCCCCGAGGCCTCGCCGACCTTCGCCGCCCAGCCCGAGACGCCGTTGGCCCGTCCGGTCGCGCCGCCGCCGACCGCGCCGGTCCAGACCGCGACCCTGGCCCCGGCCAAGCCCGCTCCGGTCGGCCCCAGCGCGCCCATCTCGGCCGCGCCCGCCGCCAAGCCCCCGGCGGTCAAGCCTCCCGCCAAGCAGCCGACCATCGAAGGCCTGGCCACCGCCGCCGTCTCGCCCCGGTCCGCGCCGCCGGTCGCCAAGCCGACGGTCGTCGCGACCAAGCCCGCGGTCGCCGCCTCGGCCGGCGGCCCGGCCAGCGTGCAGATCGGCGCCCTGTCCTCGACCGCTCTGGCCGACAAGGCCTGGTCTGACGCCGCCCGCATCGCGCCGGGCCTGGCGGCAGGCAAGGGCAAGAAGGTCGAGGCGATCGACAAGAACGGCGCCACCCTCTACCGCACCGCCGTCACCGGCTTCGCCAGCCGCGCCGACGCCAAGGCGTTCTGCGACGCCCTGAGCGCCGCCGGCAAATCCTGCTTCGTGAAGTAAGGGAGTAGGGCGCTTGGCCATTTCCGCCGCCATCCTCGGCTGCGCCGGGACCGCCCTGCTGGCGGAAGAGGCCGCCTTCTTCCGGGACGTGAAGCCGTGGGGCTTCATCCTCTTCCGGCGCAATATCGAGAGCCCTGACCAGGTGCGGGCCCTGACCGCCGCCCTGCGGGCCACGGTGGGCCGAGACGACGCGCCGATCCTGATCGACCAGGAAGGCGGCCGTGTCGCCCGCCTGCAGCCGCCGCACTGGAAGACCTACCCGCCGGGCCGCGCCTATGGCGCCCTGGTGGCCAACGACCCGCTGGTGGCCCGCGAGATCACCCGCCTGGGCGCGCGGCTGATCGCCCACGACCTGACGTCGCTGGGCATCAATGTCGACTGCGTGCCGGTGCTGGACGTGCCCGATCCGAAGGGTCACGAGATCATCGGCGACCGCGCCTATGGCGACACGCCCGAGCAGGTGGCGACCCTGGGCCGGGCGGCGGCCGAGGGCCTGCTGGCCGGCGGGGTGCTGCCGATCATCAAGCACATCCCCGGCCACGGCCGGGCGATGTCCGACAGCCACCTGGAGCTGCCGGTGGTCAAGGCCAAGCTGGCCGAGCTGGAGGCCCGCGACTTCGCGCCGTTCCGCGTGCTGTCCGACATGCCGATGGCGATGACCGCCCACGTGGTCTACACGGCCATCGACCGTGGCCGCCCCGCCACCACCTCGCGCAAGGCCATCAAGAAAATCATCAGGGAATCCATCGGCTTCGACGGACTTCTGATGAGCGACGACCTGTCGATGAAGGCGCTGTCGGGCGACTTCAGGCAGCGCGCCAAGGACAGCCTGTCGGCCGGCTGCGACGTCGTCCTGCATTGCAACGGCGACATGGCCGAGATGAAGGCTGTGATGTCCGGCGTCGGCAAGCTGTCGCGCGAGGCCAAGCGCCGGGTGCAGGCGGTGATGGCGCGGATCGTAAAGGTCCCCGAGCCGCTCGACGTCGCCGAGGCCCGCGCCCGCTTCGACGCCGCCTTCAATGGACAATTTGCGTGAGCACGGGCTTCCAGCCCACCCTCGACTTCGAGGCCGCCGACGCCGCGGCCGAAGACGGCGCGGCCCTGGTCATCGACATCGAGGGCTATGAAGGCCCGCTGCACGTGCTGCTGGCCCTGGCGCGCAGCCAGAAGGTCGACCTGCTGCAGCTGTCGATCACCAAGCTGGCCGAGCAGTACCTGGCCTTTGTGCAGCAGGCCCGCCGGGTGCGCTTCTCGCTGGCCGCCGACTATCTGGTGATGGCCGCCTGGCTGGCCTATCTGAAGTCACGCCTGCTGCTGCCCAAGCCCGAACGCCCCAAGGCCGAGGAGCCGCCGGCCGAGGAGATGGCCGCCCAGCTGGCCTTCCGCCTGGCCAAGCTGGACGTCATGCGCAAGGCCGTCGAGGCGCTGAAGGACCAGCCGATCCTCAAGCGCGACGTGTTCATGCGCGGCGATCCGGAGGCGGTGAAGATCGTCTCGTCGACCCGCTTCGAGGGCGACCTCTACGCCCTGATGACCGCCTACATCACCCAGCGCAAACGCGAGCACGGCCGCCACTACGCCCCGCGTCCGCCCCAGGCCTATCCGCTGGAGGACGCCCGCGACCGCTTGCGGACCCTGCTGCCGGCGATGGCCGACTGGACGACCCTGTCGGGCGTCGCGCCGGTCGACCAGCACGAGGAAGACCCCGACGGTCCCAGCCCGGCCAGTTACCTGGCCTCGACCCTGGCCGCCAGCCTGGAGCTGGTGAAGGAGGGCGTCCTGGAGGCCCGGCAGATGGAGGCGTTCTCGGACGTCTACCTGCGGACGCGGACGACGCCGTTGGAGGCGATCACGTGAGTTCCATTCTCAAGGTCCTCCCCCCGTGGGGGAGGCGGCCCGAATGGGCCGGTGGGGGGAGCGCCCCCACCTTCGCAGGTTCCCCCCACCGATCGCTGCGCGATCGCCTCCCCCAAAGGGGGAGGACCTCGTCATGACCATCGACCCTCTCTTCACCGAGCGCTGCATCGAGGCCCTGCTGTTCGCGGCGGCCGAGCCGCTGAGCGTCGCCGACCTGGCCAAGCGCCTGCCGGAGGGCGCCGACATCGAGCGGGGCCTGGCCGACCTGGCGGTCCGCTACGCCGGCCAGGGCATCGAGCTGGTCCAGGTGGCCGGCCGCTGGCGCTACCAGACCGCCGCCGACCTGGCCTTCCTGATGACCGAGGAGCGCGAAGAGCCGCGACGCCTCTCCAAGGCCGCCCAGGAGACCCTGGCGATCATCGCCTACCACCAGCCCGTCACCCGGGCCGAGATCGAGGCCGTGCGCGGCGTCCAGGCCAGCCGGGGCACGCTGGACGTGTTGCTGGAACTGGGCCTGGTCAAGATGCGCGGCCGCCGCCGCACGCCGGGCCGCCCGGTGACCTTCGGCACCACCGACGCCTTCCTCGAGCACTACGGCCTGGCCACCCTGGCCGACCTGCCGGGCGTCGCCGAGATGCGCGCCGCCGGCCTGCTGTCGCTGGACCTGCCGCCCGGCTTCTCGGTGCCCGACCCGATGGGCCTGCGTCCCGGCGAGGACGAGGACCCGCTGGACGGCGACGAGGCGCCCGAATTCGCGCAGGATTTCCTGGGGGACAGTTGAGGTCCGATAGCATTGGCCCCCCGCCGCGCGACGGCCTATATTGTCTGGGATATTGTAACGACACGCCGCACCGGCTAATGGGCCGCTGTCGCAAGGAGCATCGTCGTCATGGGTAGCATGAGCTGGATCCACTGGGTGATCGTGATCGCGGTCGTCGCCCTGCTGTTTGGCGGGCGCGGCAAGCTGTCCGGCATCATGGGCGACGCGGCCAAGGGCATCAAAGCTTTCAAGGACGGCCTGAAGGACGACACCTCCGACGAGGTCTCGGCCAACAAGTCGACGGGCGCCCTGCCGCGCACCGAGGCCGAAAAAGAAGACCTGCGCAAGTCGTAGGAGATACGTCGCGCCGCCTTTCCCGAGCAGGGGAGGGCGGCCGTTTCACTTCGCGCGCTGGCCTTCGGCCGCTCGCTCTAAGGCGCGTCCATGCTCCCTGATATCGGCGGCACCGAACTCCTGGTCATCGCCGCGGTCGCTCTGATCGTGGTCGGGCCCAAGGACCTGCCGGTCCTGCTGCGCAAGCTTGGCCAGTTCGTCGCGCGCATCCGCGGCATGGCCAACGAATTCCGCGCCAGCTTCGACGAGATGGCCCGCCAATCGGAGCTCGACGAGCTGCGCAAGGAAGTCCAGGCCATGCGCGAGGGGCAATACACCGCCCCGATGCGCGACGCCGCGTCCCAGGCCGGCGACGCCAGCCACGTCGACCAGGTGTTCGCCGACATCGACGCCAGCCTCAACAGCGGCGCGGTGCAGGTCTCGCCGCACGCCGCCTACCAGGCCGCGGACCCGACGATCCATCTGCCGGAGCCGACCGTCGAGATCGTCTCCAAGCCAGCCCGCAAGCCGCGCGCCGCCAAGCCCGCGCCGGCCCCGGCCCCCAAGCCGACGGTCGAAATCGTCTCCAAGCCCAGGCGGGCCGTCGCCAAGGCCGACAAGACCGACATCTCGGTCCCGGCCAAGCCGGCCCGCAAGCGCGCGCCAAAATCGGACATCGCCTCGTGACCAACGCCATCGGACACGATCCGGAAGACGAGATCGAAGCCTCGCGCGCCCCGCTGATGGACCACCTGATCGAGCTGCGCATGCGGCTGATCATCTGCGTCGTCGCCCTGTTCCTGGGTTTTGGCCTCTGCTTCGCCTTCGCCGACCAGATCTTCCTGTTCCTGGTCAAGCCGTTCACTGTGGCCCAGCAGCTGCTGGCCGCCCAGAAGGCGTCCGGCGGCCACCATGGACCGTTCGACCTGCTGCTGGCCCTGGTGGGGCTGAAGGCCATCCCGGTCGGCGACGTCAAGACGCTGGGCCTGGTCTATACGGCCGCCCTGGAGTTCTTCTTCACCAAGCTGAAGCTGGCCGGGTTCGGGGCGGTGGTCCTGACCTTCCCGGTGCTGGCCTGGCAGCTGTACCGTTTCGTGGCCCCGGGCCTCTACAAGAACGAGCGCGGAGCGTTCCTGCCGTTCCTGCTGGCCTCGCCGCTGATGTTCTTCCTGGGCGCGGCGCTGGTCTATTACGTCATGCTGCCGTTCGTGCTGTGGTTCTCGCTGAGCCAGCAGATCACCACGGCCGGCATTTCGATCCAGCTGCTGCCCAAGGTCAGCGACTACCTGACCCTGGTGACCACCCTGCTGCTGGCCTTCGGCCTGTGCTTCCAGCTGCCGGTGGTGGTGTCGCTGCTCGGCATGGCCGGCATCCTCTCCAGCAAGATGCTGCGCGAGGGCCGCCGCTACGCCATCGTCGGCGTGTTCATCGCCGCCGCCATCCTGACCCCGCCCGACCCGATCAGCCAGATGACCCTGGCGATCCCGATGTGCCTGCTCTACGAGATCTCGATCTGGTGCGTGTGGCTGATCGAACGCCGCAAGGCCAAGGACGAGCGCGAGGCGGGCAAGGACGTGGTGGCGGTTTAGTTTCCTTTCCACCCGCGGCTGTCATCCCGGACGAGCGCGTAGCGCGAAGATCCGGGACCGCCGGAAGCGCCGAGTTCACGCGTCGGTCCCGGATCTTCGCTTCGCTACGTCCGGGATGACAGCCCTGTGTACCCGCGTCCCGACACCACGCTTGGCGCCCCCGCCGACGCGCCTTAGAGAGGTCCGTTCCCGCCGACTTCTCCCCCGAGCGCTCCCGATGCACGACATCAAGGCCATCCGCGACAATCCCGAAGCCTTCGAAGCCGCCTGGTCGGCCAAGGGCCGTTCGGGCGCGGCCGACCAGGCGGTCAAGCTGGACGCGGCCCTGCGCGCGGCCCAGACCGCCCTGCAGGAGGCCCAGGCCAAGCGTAACGAGAGCTCCAAGCTGATCGGCATGGCCAAGGCCAAGAAGGACGAGGCCGAAGCCGCCCGCCTGATGGCCGAGGTCGAGCATCTGAAGGAGGTCATGGCCTCGGCGGCCAGGACCGAGGCCGAGGTCGGCGGCGAACTGCGCGACCTGCTGGCGGCCCTGCCCAACATCCCCGCCGCCGACGTGCCGCCGGGCGAGGACGAGGCCGGCAATGTCGAGATCCGCCGCTGGGGCGACGCCTCCAAGCTGCCGGCCGGCCGGCTGAACGCCCCCAAGGACCACGTCGACCTCGGCGCGGCCCTCGGCGGCATGGACTTCGAAGCCGCCGCCCGGATGTCCGGCGCCCGCTTCGTGGTGCTGAAGGGCCAGATCGCCCGGCTGGAACGGGCGCTCGGCCAGTTCATGCTGGATCTGCAGACGGTGCAGAACGGCTACACCGAGGTGTCGCCGCCGCTGCTGGTCAAGGACGAGGCGCTGTTCGGGACGGGGCAGTTGCCGAAGTTTGAGGAAGATCTTTTCTTTTGTGGGAACGTGGCGGAGGTCGAGGCCGGTGTCGCAGATGCGATCGCCTATCTTGATCAAGCCGACCCCGTGACCACTTCGGGAGGCGGAATTCTTTCCGAAATCGCGGCCCAGAACGAGCTTCGAGGAATACGCGAGATCGTGCTTCGGCGCTCTCGCCACTGGCTCATCCCCACCGCCGAAGTCTCGCTGACCAATATCGTCCGTGAGCAGATCACCGACGAGGCCGAGCTGCCGCTGCGGATGACCGCCCTGACCCCCAGCTTCCGCTCGGAAGCCGGCGCGTCGGGCCGCGACACCCGAGGCATGATCCGCCAGCACCAGTTCTACAAGGTCGAGCTGGTGTCGATCACCACGCCCGACCAAAGCGAGGCCGAGCACGAGCGCATGGTCGGTTGCGCCGAGGCGGTGCTGAAGGCGCTGGAGCTGCCGTTCCGCACCATGCTGCTGTGCGCCGGCGACATGGGCTTCGGGGCGCGCAAGACCTACGACCTCGAGGTCTGGCTGCCGTCGCAAAACACCTATCGCGAGATCAGCTCGTGCTCCAACTGCGGCGACTTCCAGGCCCGGCGCATGGGCGCCCGCTTTAAACGCGCCGGCGAGAAGGGCGCGCACTACGTCCACACCCTCAACGGCTCGGGCCTAGCCGTCGGCCGCACCCTGGTGGCGGTGCTGGAAAACTACCAGGACGAGACCGGGCGGATCACGGTGCCGGAGGTGCTGGTTCCGTACATGGGCGGCGTGACGCACATCGGGGGGGAGGCGTGAACACCACTTTTACCAAAAACGTCTGTCATCCCGGACAAGCGAAGCGCAGATCCGGGACCGCCGGAAGCGCTTACGTTCACGCGCCGGTCCCGGATCTTCGCGCTACGCGCTCGTCCGGGATGACAGACGTTTTTGAGCCCGCCCGCTGATGCGCATCCTCCTCACCAACGACGACGGCATCCATGCCGAGGGCCTGCAAAGCCTGGAGCGCATCGCTCGGACGCTGTCCGACGACATCTGGATCTGCGCGCCGGAGTACGAGCAGTCGGGCGCCAGCCGGGCCCTGACCCTGGCCGACCCGATCCGCGTGCGCCGCATCGACCCGCGCCGCTTCGCCGTCGAAGGCACGCCCACCGACTGCGTGGCCATGGCCGTGCAGGAGCTGATCGAGGGCGCCGCGCCCGACCTGGTGCTGTCGGGCGTCAACCGCGGCCAGAACATCGCCGAGGACGTCACCCTGTCGGGCACGGTGGCCGGCGCGATCGAGGGCATGGCCCTGGGCGTCCCGTCGATCGCCCTGTCGCAGGCCATGACCTTCGCCCACGATGAGGTTATCATTCACTGGGCCACCGCCGAGATCTATGGTCCGGGCATCGTCCGCCGCCTGCTGGAGATCGGCTGGCCCAAGGACGTGATCATGAACGTCAACTTCCCAGCCCTTGCCCCCGAAAGCGTCACCGAGGTGGAAGTCACCCGCCAGGGCTTCCGCGACTCGCACATGCGGCGCATGGAAAAGCGGACCGACCTGCGTGGTCGCGACTATTACTGGACCGGCTTCATCGCCAAGCCGTCCATTCTCGCGGAGGGCACCGACCTGAAAGCCGTCCATGACGGGCGCATCTCCGTCACGCCCCTGCACATCGACCTGACCCACAACGCCACGGTCGCGGCGATGAAGGGCCTGCTCGGCGGTTCGCCGCCTAGAGCGGAACCCGCAAAAATGGAAACGGGGTCGTGATGGCCCAGGCCAGGAAGCCCGAAACGCCCGAGGTGCGCCTGCAGGCCCTGATGAAGGCCCTGCGCGCCCAGGGCGTCACCGACCCGGCCGTGCTGGCGGCCATCGAGAAGACCCCGCGCGACCTGTTCACGCCCGACCTGTTCAAGGAACGCTCGTGGGAGGACTCGGCCCTGCCGATCGCCTGCGGCCAGACCATCAGCCAGCCGTTCATCGTCGGGCTGATGACCCAGGCCCTGACCCTGGAGCCGCGCTGTCGGGTGCTGGAGATCGGCACCGGCTCGGGCTACCAGACCGCCATCCTCAGCCGCGTTTCGCGGCTGGTCTACACGATCGAACGCTACCGGACCCTGATGAAGGAGGCCGAGGCGCGCTTCGCGACTCTTGGCCTGACCAACGTCATCACGAAATTTGGGGATGGTTGGGAAGGCTGGCCCAAACAGGCGCCGTTTGACCGTATTCTGGTCACGGCGGCGGCCCAGGATGAACCTGAAGCTCTGCTGGCCCAGCTCAAGCCCCAAGGCGTCCTCGTGGCGCCGGTGGGCAAGGGCCCGGTGCAGAGCCTTCGCCGCTATGCCGGCGACGGTAAGGGGGGCTTCACGGTCGAAGTTCTGTGCGATGTGCGTTTCGTCCCGATCCTGGACGGCGTCGCCCGCGAATAGGCGGGCGGCGACGCTGGGTTCCCGTTCTCGGGTTCTCGGCGCGGCGCGGGATGTTTAATGATTGATTTACCCTTGCGACGGCGTCTGGAGCCTCGCGAGGCAAAGGAGTGGCTATGCGGCAGTTGTGGACGCGCGCGGCGGTGATCGCCCTGACGGCTGGAACCCTCGCGGCCTGCGAAAGCACCGGCGGCGCGCAGTATCCCTCCCGTGACAGCGACGGGCGCTCGACGCCCAACTTCCCGATCGTCCAGGCTCCGCCGGCCGCCCAGCAGCCCGAAGGCCCGCCGGTCTCGACCCAGGACGACGAGCCGCCCGTCAACCTTTCCTCGCCGCCCAGCAGCGTTGGCGTGTCGAGCCAGCCGCTGGCTCCGGTGACGCCCGCCGAGTCGTCGCCGCCTCCGCCACCGCCGCCCGTCGAAAATCGTCCGGCCCCGCCGCCGCGTCCGGTGGTGGTGACCACGGTCGGCGGCCAGGTCGTCTCGGTGACCGGCGCGGCCAAGACCTATACCGTCAAGTCCGGCGACAATATCGACGCCATCGCCCGCACCCTGGGCACCACCCGCGCCGACCTGGCCAAGGACAACGACCTCAAGTCGCCCTACCGGATCAAGCCGGGCCAGACGCTGAAGGGCCCGACCACCGACGCCAAGGCCTATGTGGTCCAGACCGGCGACACGATGTTCGCCATCGCCAAGCGCTTCTCGGTCTCGGCCGGGGCCCTGGCCGACGAGAACGACCTGAAGACCGGTTCCGCGATCCGCAAGGGTCAGAAGCTGCGTCTGCCGTCCGGCTACAAGGACAAGGGCCCGACCCGGACCACGGTGATGCAGCCGGTCGCCCAGGGCGCGACCATGACGCCAGGCCCCAGCCGTCCGGTCCAGACCAGCGCGCCGACCTATGCGCCGCCGGCCGCCACCCCGACGCCGTCGCGGATGACCGAGACCGTCTCGGAGCCGCCGCCGGCCCGGGCCATTACCACCACCACGACCAGCGTCACCGGTTCCGTTGTCGAGGTGGCCGGCCCGCGCCGCGCCTATACGGTGAAGTCGGGTGACGCGATCGACGCCATCGCCCGCGGCCTGGACACCACCCGCGCCGACCTGGTCAAGGACAACGACCTCAAGGCCCCGTACCGCATCCAGCCCGGCCAGAAGCTCAAGGGCCCGGCGACCACGGCCAAGGCCTATGTCGCCAACAGCGGCGACACCCTGGCCAACATCGCCAAGCGCTTCAACGTCAAGCCCGCCGCCCTGGCCGACGAGAACGACATCCGCGTCGGCTCGACCATCAAGAAGGGCCAGAAGCTGCGCCTGCCGTCCGGCTACAAGGACAAGGGCCCCCTGAAGACCACGGTCACGACGCAGCCGCCCGCGCCGCGCCCGACCCCGCAGCCGACCACCCCGGCGCCGATCTACAACCCGCCCGCGCCGACGCCCTCGAGCCCGACGCCCTACACGCCGACGCCTTCGACGCCGCGTCCCTATACGCCGCCGCCGGTCAGCAGCTATCCGCGTCCCACCGGCCCGGTCTCGGCTCAGCCCGTCACACCGCCGCCCGGGCCGGGCCAGATCATCGGCGCCAGCCCGCCGCCGACCGAGGCCGAGATCACCGCCGCCGGGCGCGGCCGCTTCGTCTGGCCATTGCAGGGCGAGACGATCTCGAGCTTCGGCGCCAAGGGCACGGGCCAGCGCAACGACGGCGTCAACATCCGCGCCCCCTCCGGCACGCCGGTCCGCGCCGCCGCCGCCGGCGAGGTGGTCTATGCCGGCAACCAGGTGCCGGGCTTCGGCAATCTGGTGCTGGTCAAGCACGCCGACGGCTGGGTGACGGCCTATGCCCACCTGTCGTCCACCGAAGTGAAGATGCGCCAGCAGGTCTCGCAGGGCGCCACCCTGGGCTCCGTCGGCCAGACCGGCGGCGTCACCGAGCCGCAACTGCACTTCGAGGTCCGTTACGCCCCGACCCCGAAGGACAAGGCCCGTCCGGTGGATCCGGGCCTGGTGCTGCCGAGGTAGTCAAATCTCTGAACCCTCTCCCTCCGGGAGAGGGCGTCTTTACTTCCCGCCCCAGCGCCATTTCCACGGGGCGTCGCTCTTGAGTCGGGCGACGGCGAGGAAGGCGATCGCGGCGGCGAGAACGATCGCCAGGCGCGGGCCGTAAGGAAGCTCGGCCAGGCCGGCGCCGAACAGGATCGCGGCGAATCCCGCCGTCACCGCCCAGCCTTGCCAACTGCACGGCAATCCGGCGCCGAGGCCGTAACGTTTGACGCGAAACCAGGGCTTGCCCATGGCGAGGCTCCAGACGGTTCTACACGGGCAGGTTTACACCCAGCTCGCCGGCCAGGTCACGGATGAACTGGTACGCCACCCGGCCCGACCGCGCTCCACGCAGCTGTGACCATTGCAGCGCCCGGCGGTCGAGGTTCTCGACTTGCAGGCCGAACCGGGCGGCATAGCCCTGGATCGCCGCCAGATAGGTGGCCTGGTCCATGGGCGGGAAGCCGATCCACAGGCCGAAGCGGTCGGAGACGCTCATCTCCTCCTCGGCGTTCTCGGCGCTGGCGATCGCGCCCTGGTTCTCGGTGTGGTCGCGCGGCATCAGGTGGCGGCGGTTCGAGGTGGCGACGAACAGCACGTTCTCCGGCGGTCCGGCCACGCCGCCCTCCAGGGCCGACTTCAGGGCCTTGGCGGCCTCGGCCCCGTCCTCGAACGACAGGTCGTCGCACAGCACCACGAAGCGCTCCGACCGCGCGCGCAGCAGGTCGAACAGCGGGGGCAGGGCGGTGACCTCGTCGCGGTCGACCTCGACCAGCTTGAGGTCCGGATACTCGGCGGCCAGCACCATGAAGGCCGACTTGGTCAGCGAGCTCTTGCCAGTGCCGCGCACGCCCCACAGCAGCACGTGGTTGCTGGGCAGGCCGACGGCGAAGCGGCGCAGGTTCTCGACGAAGCGGTCCTTCTGCCGCTCGACGCCGATCAGCAGGTCCAGCGGCATCGGATAGTCGGGCGCCGGTACGAAGTTACCGCCGTTTGGTTCATGCCGGAAAAGGCGCGCGCCATCGAATGACGGCGGCGCCGAGGCCGTCGGGGCCAGACGCTCCAAGGCGTCGGCGATACGGGCGAGATAGGCTGTGGTGGCGTCGTCCATGTGTTGCCTCCTAGCCCCACCGCGCCGTCATTGCAAAAGGGGAGGTGAACGCATAGCTTCCGCCGACTTGGCCGGCCCCCCATGTGGGAGGGACGCCACCCAGAATTTCTTGGAGACGACATGCCCGCTGGCCTGCAAGCCCAACTGATCCAGATCGCGCCCATCGTGCTGATGGTCGTGCTGTTCTATTTCATGCTGATCCGTCCGCAACAGCAGCGCGCCAAGGCCCACGCCGCGGCCATCGCCGCCGTCAAGCGCGGCGACAACGTCGTGCTGTCGAGCGGCATCCTGGGCAAGGTCGTCCGGGTCGAGGACAGCGAAGTCGGCGTCGAGATCGCCCAGGGCGTGACCATCAAGGTCGTCAAGAGCATGATCGCCGAGATCCGCGCCAAGGGCGAACCCGCCCCGGCCAACGACCCCAAGAGCTGATCACCCTCCGCGCCGACCACGGGGCGCTGCCCGCCACTAGACGCTGCAAAGCGTCGTCTAGAGCCTGTAATCCATGCTGACCCTCTCCCGCTGGAAAGTCACCGCCGTCATACTGTCGGTGATTTTCGGCATCGTCTTCACCCTGCCGAATCTCCTGCCGCAGAGGACGCTCGACGCGCTGCCTGGCTGGGTTCCCCAGCAGAAGCTGAACCTCGGCCTCGACCTGCAGGGCGGGTCGTACCTGCTCTATGAGGTCGACACCGACGCCCTGCGGGCCGAACGCCTGACCAACATGGTCGAGGACGTGCGGACCGCGTTGCGCAACGATCAGATCACCTTCAGCGAACTGGGCGAGGCTGGCGGCATCGTGCGGGTGCGCGTCACCGACCCGAGCAAGGTGGACCAGGCCCTCAGCCTGCTGCGCCGCTCGGTCGGCGGGCCCCTTCAGGGCACGATCAGCGGCCGCGACGTGACGGTCAACAACAAGGGCGACGGGCGCCTGGAGCTCAGCTTCGTGGCCGAGGCCGCGCGGGCCGACGCCGCCAAGGCCGTGGACCAGTCCATCGAGACGATCCGTCGCCGGATCGACTCCCTGGGCACCAAGGAACCGATCATCACCCGTCAGGGCTACAACCGGATCGTCATCCAGGCGGCCGGCGAAAGCGATCCCAACCGTCTGCGCGCGGTGATCGGCCAGACGGCCAAGCTGACCTTCCAGATGGTCGACGACACCGTCACGCCGGAAGACATCGCCGCCGGCCGCATCCCGCCGGGCGTGATGGTTCTGTCCGGCACGGAGCCGGGCGCTCCGCCGCTTGCCATGGCCAAGCGGGCCCTGGTGACCGGCGAGGACCTGGTCGACGCCGGCCAGGCGTTCGGCCAGAACAACGAGGCGGTGGTCTCTTTCCGCTTCGGCGGCCCCGGCGCCCGCAAGTTCGGCGACGCCACGGCGCGCAACATCGGCAAGCGCTTCGCCATCGTGCTCGACAACAGGTACATCTCGGCGCCGGTCATCCAGGGCGCGATCCCAGGCGGTTCGGGCCAGATCACCGGCAACTTCACGCCGGAAAGCGCCAACGAGCTGGCCCTGCTGCTGCGCTCGGGGGCTCTGCCCGCCAAGCTGAACCTCGAGGAACAGCGCACCGTGGGGGCCGAGCTCGGCGCCGACGCCGTGCGGGCCGGCGCCATCTCGCTGGCCATCGGCGCCGCCGCGATGTTCGTGTTCATCGTCCTGGCCTACGGCCTGTTCGGGGTGTTCGCGGCCATCGCCCTGGTGGTCAACGTGCTGATGATCATCGGCATCATGTCGTTCACCCAGGCCACCCTGACCTTCCCCGGCATCGCCGGCCTGATCCTGACCCTGGCGGTCGCGGTCGACGCCAACGTGCTGATCTACGAACGGATGCGGGACGAGGCGGCGGGGGGACGATCGCCGATGTCGGCGGCCGACACCGGCTTCCGCCGGGCCATGGTCTCGATCATGGACGCCAACATCACCAGCCTGATCTCGGCCGGCATCATGTTCGGCTTCGGGTCGGGGCCCATCAAGGGCTTCGCCTGGACGCTCTCGATCGGCGTGTTCACCTCGGTGTTCACCGCCATCATCATTACTCAAGTGCTCATCGGTTGGTGGTTCAAGGTCGCCAAGCCGAAGAAGCTGCCGATCGCTTAGGTTCACATCATGGTTTGGCCTCTCATCCGCCTGATCCCCCGCCAGACCCACTTCCGTTTCGTGAAGTGGGCTCCGGTCGCCGCCGGGATCTCCGCCCTGCTGATCCTTGGCTCCTGCGTGTCGTTCTTCACCCAGGGCCTGAACCTCGGCATCGACTTCAAGGGGGGCGTCTCCTTCCGCGTCGCCACCGCCCAGCAATTGCCCCTGGCCAAGCTGCGCTCGACCCTGGAACAGGGCGGGGCGCACGACCCGCAGGTCCAGAGCTTCGGCTCCGGCAACGCCGCGATCGTGCGCTTTCTGCCCGAACCCGGCGAGGCGCCCAGCGCCGCCGCCGACCGGATGACCGCCAAGGTCGCGGAAACCTTCCCGGGCGCCAAGATCACCGACCGCTCGGAAGTCGGCCCCAAGGTGTCGGGCGAACTGCTCGGCTCGGGCTTCAAGGCGCTCGGCATCGCCCTGCTGCTGATGCTCGGCTACATCTGGTTCCGCTTCCAGTGGCAGTTCGGGGTCGGCGCCGTGGTCGCGGTGTTCCACGACATCATCCTGACGCTGGGCCTGCTGTCGGTGATGCGCATCGAGTTCTCGATGACCTCGATCGCCGCCCTGCTGACGGTGATCGGCTACTCCATGAACGAGAAGGTCATCACCTTCGACCGCCTCAAGGAGAACCTGCGCAAGTACAAGACCACGCCGCTGCGCGACATCATCGACCTGTCGGAGAACGAGCGTCTGTCGCGGACGGTCATCACCGGCACCACGGCCCTGCTGGCCCTGGGCGGGACGATGTTCTTCGGCGGCCCGGTGCTGTTCCCGCTGGTCTTCACCATGACCTTCGGCATCATCATCGGCACCTATTCGTCGGTCTATATCGCCCTGCCGCTGATCCTGGTCTGGGGCGTCAAGCGCGGCGACGAAGAGGCCGAGCCGATCAAGCTCGGCGCCGGCACCCGTCCCTGATGCTACGCCAGCCGCCATCGATCGACGCCTGGGGCGGCGGCGGTTTCCGCGTCTCCGGCCAATGGCGCCCGGGCTCGCTGCTGATCCTCGACGATCAGCCGCGGGACTGGGCCGCCAAGGCCCTGGCCGACCTGACGCCCGACGACTTCGCCGAGGTCTTCGCGGCCGGCCCGGCGGTCGAGTTCGTGCTGCTGGGCGTGGGGCTGGTCAACGCCCTGCCGCCGCGCCCGGTGCGCGACGCCCTCAAGGCCGCCGGCCTGGGCCTTGAGTTCATGAGCACCGAGGCCGCCGCCCGCACCTACAACGTCCTGGCCAGCGAGGGCCGGCGGCTGGCGGCGGCGCTGATCGCGGTTTAGGTCCTGCGTCCTTCGAGGCTCGGCTACGCCTCGCGCCTCAGGATGAGGAATTCAGTGCACAAAGCCTCCTCATCCTGAGGCGCCCGCGCAGCGGGCCTCGAAGGACGCAAGGCGCTTGCAAAACCCGACTCTTGCCGACTCCGCGAACAGGCCTATACCTGATCGCCAGGGTTGGAATTTCAGGGGGCTGAACCATGGCCGGACTACTTTCGAATTTTCGTAACACCATCATCCTCAGCGTCATCCTGGCGCTGGTGATCGTATTTGGCTTCGGGCATAGCCCACACGGCTTCGACGCCGCCTATTTCCAGGCCGTCTTCCGTGTGCTGCACGTGTTCTTCGGCATCCTGTGGATCGGGTTGCTCTACTATTTCAACTTCGTGCAGATCCGGGTGATGCCGCAGATCCCGGCCGAGCTGAAGCCGGCGGTCTCCAAATATATCGCGCCCGAGGCGCTGTTCTGGTTCCGCTGGGCGGCCCTGGCCACCTGGGTGATGGGCGTGATCCTGGCCATCTCGCGCGGCTACTTCGCCGAAGCGGCGACGCTGGGCCTGTGGGGCGGCTACGAGCGCGGCGTCGACATGGGCTTCACCTTCATCGGCCTGGGCATGTGGCTGGCGACGATCATGTTCATCAACGTCTGGGGCGTGATCTGGCCGAACCAGAAGCGCGCCCTGGGCATCGTCGAGGCCGACGCGGACACCAAGGCCAAGTCCGCCAGGATCGCCATGCTGTTCTCGCGTATCAACACGCTGCTCAGCATCCCGATGCTGGTGACCATGACGATGTACCAGACGCTGTTCGGCTGATCGGTCTCGCCGATATCCTGGAGAAGGCCCGCCCATCCGGCGGGCCTTTTTCTTTTGGGCGACGTGGCGCATAAGCCGCGCCCATGACGACGCCCTTGGACACCAGCCCCGACACCGATCTCGACGCCCTGGTCCGCCGCATGGACCCGGACCGCTGGCTGGCCAGCCGGTTCATCGCCGATCCCAATGCGCGGGCCGACGTCGTGGCGCTGTACGCCTTCAACTACGAGCTGGCCCGGGTGGCCGGCGGGGTCAGCAACGCCCTGATGGGCGAGATCCGCCTGACCTGGTGGCGGGAGGCCATGGAGGAGGTCGCCGCGAGGCGGCCGCCGCGCAAACACCCCACGGTCGAGGCGGTCGCCGCCGCCGGCTATCCGTCAAGCGCTCTGGCCGAAATGGCCGAGGCGCGGATGGCCGACCTGGACGGCGCGCCGTTCGCGACCGAAGCGCAGGTCCTGGCCTATATCGACGCCACGGCCGGGGCGGTGATGATGCTGGCGACCTGGCGACTGGACCCCGAGGCCGACCTCCACGCAGTGAAGAGCGCGGCGCGGGCCTACGGCCTGGCGGGGCTGTGGCGGCTGAAACTGGCGGGCGTGGACCGGCTGCCGCTCGACTGGACCCAGGCCGACGTCCGGCGCCGGGTGCGCGAGGCCCTGGCCAAGGCGCGGGACGAGTTGAAGGCGCTTTCGGTGGCGGCCTTCCCGGCCGCCGCGCTGGCCGCCCTGGCGGCCGCCCAGACTGGAACGCGGGCGCTGGGCGAGTTGGAGGCGCGGGCCCGGCTGACCTGGGCGGTGGCGACGGGCCGGGTCTGACATCGGTTGGGGACAGGCGCATGCGCCTGTCCCCAGTTCATGGCGTCTAGTTCTTGGTGTTGGTCCACTGGTCCAGCCACTTCAGGACCTCGCCGTGCCACTGCACCGAGTTCTGGGCCTTGAGCACCCAGTGGTTCTCGTTGGGATAGTAGAGCAGCTTGCTGGGCACGCCCTTGCGCTGCAGGGCGGTGAAGGTGGCGATGCCCTGTTCCAGCGGCACGCGGAAGTCCTGGCCGCCCTGCACGACCAGGGTCGGCACGCTCCAGTCGGCGACGTGGTCGGCGGGGTTGAACTTCGAATAGGTGGTGTCGGGCGCGAAGGGCGGGCCGCCGTTCTCCCACTCGCTGAACCATAGCTCCTCGGTGGAATAGCCCATGAAGCGGCTGTCGAAGATGCCGTCGTGATTCACCAGGCACTTCCACGGCTCTTTCCACTGGCTGGCGATCCAGTTGACCATGAAGCCGCCGTACGAGCCGCCCAGGGCGCAGGCGCGGTCCTTGTCGAGGAAGCCGTACTTCGACGTCGCGAACGCCCAGCCCTTCTGCAGGTCTTCCAGCGGACGGTCGCCCCAGTGCTGGCTGATGGCGTCGGTGAAGGCCTGGCCGTAGCCGGTCGAGCCGTGGAAATCGATCATCACCACGGCGTAGCCCGCCCCGGCGTAGGTCTGGGCGTTCCAGCGATAGTGGAACAGGTTGCCGAAGCTGCCCTGTGGGCCGCCGTGGATCAGGAAGGCGACGGGGTACTTCTTCGAGGCGTCGAAATTGGCCGGCTTGACCACGTAGCCGTGCACGGTCTCGCCGTTCCAGCCCGGGAAGCTGAACTGCTCGGGCTCGCCCATGGCCACGCCGGTCAGGGCTTCGGCGTTGTTGTTGGTCAGCTTGATGGGCGCCTCGGTCTTTTTGGCGATCGAGAGCGCGTAGAGCTGGGCCGGGCCCTTCAGATCGTCCTGGGCGTAGACGATGCTGGAGCCGCCGACGCCGAAGCCGCCGACATGGCCGAGCCCGGTCAGGGCGGTGGCCTTGCCGGACTTCACGTCGATGGCGAACAGGCGGGTCTGACCGACGTCCTCGGCCGTCGTGTAGATCGTCTTGCCGTCGGCGCTCCAGGTGATCGACTGGGCCGAGTGGTCCCAGCTCGGGGCCAGTTCACGGATCTTGCCGCCTTCGCGCACCATGACGCCGAAGCGGTCGGCCTCGAAGCCCGGGCGCTTCATGGCCAGCCAGGCGCTGGTCTTGCCATCGGGCGAGAAGCTGGGCTGGGCGTCCCAGGCCTTGTTGCCCTCGGTCTCGTTGACCGGCGCGGCCGAACCGTCCAGCGGCGCTCGCCACAGGTCGTAATTGGTGGTCCAGGGCTCGTCGCGGCCGGCGATCTTGGCCGAGAACACCACCGTCTTGCCGTCGGGGCTGATGGTGAAGTCTTCGTCGCCGCCGAACGGCTTGGTGGGCGCGTCGCCGTTGAAGCCGTTCATCAGCGCGACCGGCGCGCCGCTCGCCACGCCCTTGTCATCCAGCGCGAGCGCGTAGAGGTGGTTTTGCGTGCCGTCGGCCCAGGTGTCCCAATGACGGATGAACAGCTTGTCGAACACCACGCCGGTGGTCTTGACGCCGGCCTTGGCCGCCAGCCTGTCCTTGGTGCATTCCAGGGTCGGGCAGTCGGGATAGACCGACTGGGCGATGACGATGGTCTTGCCGTCCGGGGCGAGCTTGAAGGCCCCGACGTCGAAGGGGGCCGTGGTCACCTGAACGGCCGTCTCGCCGGCGACGTCGGTGCGGTAGACCTGGTCCAGCCCGCCTGTCCGTCCCGAGACGAAATAGACGCCCTTGCCGTCCGGCGACCAGCGCCCGCTGGACGCGCCGCCGTCCGAGATCGCCAGCCGGCGCGGGGCCATGCGGGCCTTGAGGTCGGCGATCCACAGCGACATCGAGGCCTTGTTGGCCGCGTAGTCCATCGTCCGCACGCTGTAGAGCACGTAGCGGCCGTCCGGCGACACCCGCGGGTCGCTGATCCGCTCCAGCCGGACCATGTCCTTGGCGGTGAAGCCGCGGCCGCCTTGGTCCTGGGCGGCCAGGGCCGCCGGCGCGACCGCGAAGGCGGCCAGGGAAAGGGCGAGGGCGGACGCGGCCATACGCAAGGTCTTGGTCATCGAAACGGTATCCAGGAGATGTTGGCGCCGGAAAGAGGCGAGAGCCTAGCGACGACGTGCGAGACAGGCCAGGGGGAGGGCACAAGATTGCGCGGCGACCCCACGCGTTGGGCGCAAGCTCTGCAATGCGGCGTAAAAATGGCCAAGATTGGGCGAAAAAGGCCATTAGAAACAAGCCTGTAGGGAGGTAACAATCGGAAACAGGACTTGCTTTGCCGCGTCGCAGCATTGTCCCTAAATGGTATGCGGGGCGAGAGGCGGTCAAAGAGCCGCTCCGCTGGTCAAGGTAAGGGTCTCTGTTTTGTCGGCTTCGGCATATTTTCAGCACACGGTCGCGGGACCGGTGATCTTCGCGGGAGTGGGCCTGCATACGGGTTCGCACGTCCGCGTCGCCGTGCGCCCCGCGCCGGTCGACACCGGCGTCGTCTTCGTGCGGACCGATGTCCACGACCGCGACAACCGCGTGCCGGTGAAGCCCGACGCCGTCTGCCAGACTCAGCTTGGCACCGTGATCAACAACGCCGCCGACGTGCGCGTCTCCACCATCGAACACCTGATGGCCGCGCTGGCCGCCCTGGCCATCGACAACTGCGTCGTCGAGCTGGACGGCCCCGAAGTGCCGATCATGGACGGCTCGTCCGAACCCTTCGTGCAGATCCTCGACCGCGCCGGTCGCCGCAAGCAGGAAGCCGCGCGCCGCTACATCGAAATCCTGGAGACCGTCGTGGTCGAGGAGGGCGACAAGCGGGCCAGCCTGTCGCCGTCGGACCGCTTCGAGGTCGCCTTCGAGATCGCCTTCGCCAGCAAGGCCATCGGCCGCCAGCGCGTCGACCTGACCATCGACGAAGAATCGTTCCGCGCCGAGCTTTCCAACTGCCGCACCTTTGGCTTTGTCCGCGACGTCGAGGCCCTGCGCGCCATCGGTCTGGCCCGTGGCGGCTCGATGGAGAACGCGGTGGTCGTCGACGGCGACCGGGTGCTCAACCCGGAAGGCCTGCGCCGTCCCGACGAGTTCGTGCGCCACAAGGCGCTGGACGCGGTGGGCGACCTCTATGTCCTGGGCGCGCCGGTCATCGGCCGTTTCGAGGGCGTGCTGGCCGGTCACGGCCTGAACAACGCCATTGTCCGGGCCCTGATGGCCAAGCCACGCGCCTGGCGGATGCGGACCCATTCGGTGCAATTGGCCGAAGCCGTCTGACAATCTGGACCTGGGTATCGGCGCTTCGACCTGATTTGGTCAAAAAGCCGGTGTCAGTAGCGTTTGGGCGGATTCCTGGGGGATGCGTCTTGGGGCGTATCCTTGTCACGGCTCGGCTTCCATTTGCGCCCGCATCGGCGTGGTGTAGAAGCCTTGCACGGCGCAGGGGCGCACGTTTGCTTCGAGGGTGAAAAGTCCGTGCTTCGTAATTTCTCGGGACGCCAGGCCGCTACGGTCACCGCCGCCGTGCTGGTCGCGTTGTCTGTAAACGCCTGCGCCGGCAAGCATAAGAAGCCCTCCCTGGCCTACGAAGAGCGCCCGGTGGAGCTGCTCTATTCGACCGGCGCCAATCGTCTGGACCGTGGCAACTGGAACGAAGCCGTCGACTATTTCCGCGAGGTCGAGCGCCAGCACCCCTATTCGGAATGGTCGCGCCGCTCGATCCTGATGACCGGCTACGCCCACTACCAGGGCAACCAGTACAACGAGGCGATCTCGGACGCCGACCGCTTCATCGGCCTGTACCCGGGCAACCCGTCGGCCTCCTACGCCTACTATCTGAAGGCCGTCTGCTATTTCGAGCAGATCGTCGACGTGAACCGCGACCAGGCCGCCACCGAGCAGGCCCTGGCCTCGCTGCGCGACGTCGTCCAGCGCTATCCCAACTCGGAATACGCCCAGGACGCTCGCCTGAAGATCGACATGGTCAACGACCAGCTGGCCGGCAAGGAAATGACCATCGGCCGCTACTATCTGAAGAGCGGCCAGACCCTGGCCGCCATCGGCCGGTTCCGCACCGTGGTCGACCGCCACCAGACCACCTCGCACACCCCCGAAGCCCTCTATCGCCTGGTCGAGAGCTACATGACCCTGGGCCTGCTGGACGAGGCCAAGCGCAACGGCGCGGTGCTGGGCTACAACTTCCCGGGCGACCCCTGGTACGCCGACGCCTACAAGCTGCTCAACAACGCCGGCCTCAAGCCCGCCGTCGAGCCGCTGAAGGCCGGCAACAAGAAGAACTTCCTGGACCGCCTGACCCAGGACAAGGACGCCACCCTGGCGCCGCCCGGGGCGACCCCGCCCAAGAAGGGCGGCATCAAGGGCATCCTGGGGATGTGATTTCAACGGGCCGATCCTTCGAGGATCGGCCCGTTTTTCGTCGTTCGCGGGCGGTGAGAACACCCGGGGAACAAGCCCCCTTTGAAAAATGCTGATTCCCGGCGATCCTGCGTCCCATGCTGATCGGCCTTTCCATCCGCGACGTCGTGCTCATCGAGAGCCTGGACCTGGCCATCGGGCCGGGCCTGACCGCCCTGACCGGTGAAACCGGAGCTGGCAAGTCGATCATCCTCGACGCCCTGGGCCTGGCCACCGGCGCCCGGGCCGACGCCGGCCTGGTGCGGCGCGGGGCCGCCGGCCACGCCAGCGCCACGGCCATGTTCGCCTTGGCGGCCGACCACCCGGCCTTCGCCTATCTCGACGACAAGGGCCTGGACTACGGCCGCGACGAGGACCTGGTCCTGCGCCGCCAGCTTTCGGCCGATGGCAGATCACGGGCCTTCGTCAACGACCAGGCCACCAGCGTCGGCGTGCTCAAGGACCTCGGCGCCCTGCTGCTCGAGGTCCATGGCCAGCACGAGACCGTCGGCCTGCTCGACCCGCGCACCCATCGCACTCTGCTGGACGCCTTCGGCTCGGTCGCCGTCGGGGCCGTGGCCTCGGCCTGGAGCGGCTGGCGGGCGGCCCGCGAGAAGGCCGCCGCCCTGCGCGAGCTGTCCGACCGCGCCGCCGCCGAGACCGAGGAGCTGACCCTCCGCCTCTCCGAACTGGACCGCCTGGACCCCCGCGAGGGCGAGGAGACGGCCCTGGCCGAGGAGCGGGCCTTGCTGGGCTCGGCCGAGAAGGCCCTGGCCGATATCGAGGCCGCTCGCGACGCCCTGGGCGGCGACGCGCTGTCAGGCAAGCTGGCCAGCGCCTTCCGCGCCCTGGAGCGGGCCCGGGAGCGCGCCGCCCACGCCGGCGCCCCGGCCGACGGCCTCGCCATGACCCGGCTGGCCGCCGCCTGCGAGGCCATCGACCGCGCCCTGGTCGAGGCTCAGGAAGCCACCGCCGCCATCGACGCGGCCGCCGAAAGCTTCGAGTTCGAGCCCGACCAGTTGGAGAAGACCGAGGAGCGGCTGTTCGCCCTGCGCGGCATGGCCCGCAAGCTGAACGTCGCCCCCGAACTGCTGCCTTCGGTGCGGGCAGATTTCGCCGCCCAGCTCCAGGCCATCGAGACCTCCGGCGAGGCCTTGAAGGCCGCCGAGCAGGAGGCGGCGGACGCCCGCGACGGCTATCTGTTCGCCGCCCAGGCCCTGTCGGCCGAGCGCCGCGCCGCCGGCGACCGCCTGGCGACCGCGGTGATGGCCGAACTGGCGCCGCTGAAACTGGAGAAGGCCCGGTTCCGCGTCGCCGTCGAGGCCCTGGACGAGGACCGCGCCGGGCCCACGGGCATCGACCGCGTCGCCTTCGAAATCTCGACCAACCCCGGCGCGCCGTTCGGCCCGATGGAGGCCATCGCCTCGGGCGGCGAACTGGCCCGCTTCGCCCTGGCCCTGAAAGCCGCCCTGGCGGGAAGAGGCGAGGGCGCCCAGCCGCTGATGATCTTCGACGAAGTCGACCAGGGGGTCGGCGGGGCCGTGGCCGACGCCGTGGGCTTGCGCCTCAAGCGCCTGGCCGACGGTTCCCAGGGCAATGGGGCCCAGGTCCTGGTGGTCACCCACTCGGCCCAGGTCGCCGCCCGGGCCGACGCCCACTGGCGGATCGCCAAGTCCGGCGACGAAACCTCGACCCGCACCCGGGTGGAGCCGCTGTCGCCGGCCGAACGCCAGGAAGAGATCGCCCGGATGCTGTCGGGGGCGGAGGTGACCGAGGCGGCCAGGGCCGCGGCGCGGGCGCTGATCGGGTAAGCTGGGGTTCAAGCTCCTGGAATTCACTCTCTTGTTGTCATCCCGGAAAGCGCGCAGCGCTTGTCCGGGACCCAGGTGAACCGCACCGCCTCTGCCCAGTCCCCTGGGTCCCGGACAGCCTCTGCGAGGCTTCCGGGATGACAACGGAAGTGGGGTCCTGGATTTCCGGGGCCTTCCGAGTAAATCAGGCCGGCGCCAGTTCCACCGCCTTGGCCGCCGCCTTGCGCTGCTGCCGCGCCTTGATCCACACCTGCAGCGGCGCATCGACGAAACGCTCGAACAGCCAGGCGGCGACGACGCAGGCGGGCAGGGCCAGAGCCCAGGTCAGCCACAGTATCGAACCTTCGAAGCCGAGCTTGTCACCAACGGCGCGGGTCACGCCGAACCAGACCACGGCGGCCAGCTGGTTGGTCAGGAACAGCGAAAACGACAGCCGCCCGGCCAGGCTGGCCCAGCCCCAGCCCTTTGAGCCCGAGGCGCCGGCGGCGTAGATCAGCAGGCCCAGCAGGGCCAGGCTGGCGTGGTCGAAGCGGCCGGCCACCTGCAGGGCCAGAACCCCGACGCCGGCGAAGATCGCCAGGCCGTCGGCCCAATACGGGAAGAGGGGGCGCGGCGCGGCGCTCGCGGTCCCCAGCCGGGCGATCAGCATGCCGAGGATGAACAGCGGAACGCCGCGCACCAGGCCAAACCGCAGCGGCAGCTGGTGGGCGGGGATGCCGGTGATCGCCTTGGCCGCGTAGTCGACGACCAGGAAGATCGCCACGCCGACCGCCAGGGTGACCCAGGGCGAGGCGACCTTGGCGGTCAGCCGCCAGGCGGTCGGGAAGCCGGCATAGCAGACGATCAGGGCCGACAGCGTCCAGGTCGGCATGTTCCAGCCCGAGGGGCCGGGCACGAACCAAGCCTGAACCAGGAAGACCTGCGGCAGGAGCTGGCTCCACTGGAACCATTGCGGGTTTTGCGGGGCCAGGCCGATGGCGCCGGTGGCCAGCACGAAAGCCACGAACAAGGCCAGCATGACCAGGTGGGCCGGCCAGATGCGCAGGAGGCGGCGCTTGAGGAACTCCCCGGTTCCAACCCCCCCGCCTGAGCCTTTGGGGCCCAACACCCGCTCGCCATAGGTCCTGGCCAGCACATAACCCGACAGCATCAGGAAGAAGTCGGTGGCCAGGTAGCCGCGTCCAAAGGCCGGATGGATGGCGAACAGCGACACCGGGGCTCGCTCGGCCACGTGGTAGAGCACGATGAACAGGGCCGCGACGAACCGCAGGAGGTCCAGGGCGCCGCCACGGGCCAAGTCGCGGGATTGGCCCCGAGAACCGTTCTGGGACAGCGTTGCGGTCTGGGTCATGCGGCGGGCTCCTTCGGGGCTTCAGGAGCAAGGTCTAGGCCATCGCGGTTAAAGGTCCTCCCCTTGTGGGGGAGGCGGCCGAAGGCCGGTAGGGGGAGTGCTCGGAAGATTCAGCAAACTCCCCCCACCGTCGGCTACGCCGACACCTCCCCCAGAGGGGGAGGACCGGCTAGTCTGCCGCCGTTCTCCAGCTCCTCCGGATTCGCCCGTGCCCCAGATCGCCGTCGCCGACCTCACCGAAGACCAGGCCGTCGAGGAGCTGACGCGCCTGGCCGACGAGCTGGCGGGCCACGACCTGCGTTACCACCAGGAAGACGCCCCGGTCATTTCCGACGGCGAGTACGACGCCCTCAAGCGCCGCAACCTCGACATCGAGGACCGCTTCCCGCACCTGGTCCGCGACAACTCCCCGAGCTTGCGGGTCGGGGCGGCGCGGGCCGAGCAGTTCTCGGCCGTCGAGCACGGCGTGCCGATGCTCAGCCTCGACAACGCCTTCTCCAACGACGAGGCGACCGAGTTCGACGCCCGCATCCGCCGGTTTCTGCGGCTGGGAAGCGAGCCGGTGTTCTACACCGCCGAGCCGAAGATCGACGGGCTGTCGGCCTCGCTGCGCTACGAGAAGGGCGTGCTGGTCCAGGGGGCGACGCGGGGCGACGGCAAGGTGGGCGAGGACGTCACCGCCAACCTGCGGACCCTGGCCGACATCCCCCATCGCCTGAAAGGTTCCGGCTGGCCCGACGTCATCGAGGTACGCGGCGAGGTCTATGTCGAGCTGGAGGCCTTCGCCGCCTTCAACGCCGCCGCCCTCGAAGCCGGCCAGCGCACCTACGCCAACCCCCGCAACTTCGCGGCCGGCTCGCTGCGCCAGATCGACCCGAAGATCAGCGCCCAGCGGCCGCTGCGGTTCTTCGCCTATGCCTGGGGCCTGGTCAGCGCGCCGTTCGCCGCCGGCCAGTGGGAGGCGCTGGACAAGCTCGAGGACTGGGGCTTCGTCACCACCGCGCCGCCGGCCCGTCGGGTTCAGGACGCGCAAGGCCTGCTCGACGCCTATGCCGAGTTCGAGGTGCTGCGTCCCAAGCTGCCGTTCGACATCGACGGGGTGGTCTACAAGGTCGACGACCTGGAACAGCAGCGTCGCCTGGGCTTCGTGTCGCGCTCGCCGCGCTGGGCCGTCGCCCGCAAGTTCCCTGCCCAGCAGGCCCGCACGATCCTGGAGGCCATCGACCTGCAGGTGGGGCGCACTGGGGCGATCACCCCGGTGGCGCGGCTGAAGCCCGTGACGGTGGGCGGGGTGTCGGTGACCAACGCCACCCTGCACAACGCCGACGAGATCGCCCGCAAGGATGTCCGGGTCGGCGACACGGTGATCCTGCAACGGGCCGGCGACGTCATCCCGCAGATCGTCGGGCCGGTGCTGGACGAGCGGCCGGCGGACGCGGTCCCGTTCGAGTTCCCGACCCATTGCCCCTGTCCGCTGCACACGCCGCTGGTCCGCGAGACCACGGCGGCAGGGGCCGAGACGGTGGTGCGTCGGTGCAGCGGCGAGTTCGCCTGTCCGTTCCAGCGCATCGAGCACCTGCGCCACTTCGTCTCCCGCCGGGCCTTCGACATCGAGGGCCTGGGCGAGAAGCAACTGGCGGCCTTCTTCGAGGCCGGCTGGATCAAGGAGCCGGCCGACATCTTCAAGCTTGCCCGGGACGAGGAAAAGCTGACGGAGTTGCGGGAGCGCGACGGCTATGGCGAAACCTCGGTGGCCAACCTGGTCAAGGGCATCGAGGCGCGGCGGACCGTCGGCCTGGACCGGGTGATCTACGGCCTGGGCATGCGCGATATCGGCGAGACCACCTCGACCGTCCTGGCCCGCAACTTCGACCGCTTCGAGGACTTGCAGGCCTTGGCCGAGAAGGCGGCCGGCCAATTGCCCGGCGCGGTCTATCTGGAGTTGGCCGGAGCGGCCGGGGTTGGACCCAAGGCCCGCGACGAGCTGGTCGAGGCCGGGAAGGGGGGGCTGAAGTCCGATCCGTGGCCCGAGGCCGACAGCCTGGAGGTCAAGATCGGCCATGCCGTGCCCAAGCTCTCCAAACCGGCCAAGGCGGCCCTGACCGAACGCTACGGCGACTGGGACGCCTTCGCCCAGGCCCTGGTCGAGGCGGCCCAGGGCGCGCCGGGCGACGACTATCTGCAACTGGCGGCGGTCGACGGCGTCGGGCCGGTGGCGGCCCAGTCGATCGCCCGGTTCTTCGCCGAGGACCACAATCGCGAAAAGGTGGCCAACCTGGTCGAACAGCTCGACATCCAGGCGGTGGCCAAGCCCAAGACCGACACCGCCGTGGCCGGCAAGACCATCGTCTTCACCGGTTCGCTGGAGAAGATGACCCGCGACGAAGCCAAGGCCCAGGCCGAGGCCCTGGGCGCCAAGGTGGCCTCGTCGGTGTCGAAGAAGACCGACCTCGTGGTGGCCGGACCGGGGGCGGGGTCGAAGCTGAAGACCGCGACGGACCTGGGCATCCAGGTGATGACCGAGGACGAGTGGCTGGAGATGGTGGGCTGACGAACGTCCATCGCCGACGAACTTTCGAGGAGACTGCCCTTGCCCGTCGTGGCGATCGATTTCGAGACGGCCAACGAGCAGCGTTCGAGCCCCTGCGCCATCGGCCTGGCGTGGATCGAGGACGGCGTGATCACCCAGGTCGAGCATCACTACATCCGCCCGGCCGACATGCGGTTCTCGGGCTGGAACATCGCGGTCCACGGCATTCGGCCGGGCGATGTCGAGGACGCCGATGAGTTTCCCGCCGTGCTGTCGCGGCTCAAGGCCCGGATCGAGGGGGCCACGGTGATCGCCCACAACGCGGCGTTCGACATCAGCGTGATGCGGCGCACCTGCGAGCTCTACGGACTGCCGTTTCCGGAGTTCGACTACCTCTGCACCGTCCAGGTCGCCCGCAACACCTGGCCGGCCCTGCCGTCGGGCAAGCTGAACGCGGTCTGCGACTTCCTGGGCGTGGCGTTCAAGCACCACGACGCGGCGCAGGACGCCTTCGCCTGCGCCAGCGTCGCCCTGGCCGCGGTGCGGGAAACCCGGAGCTCGCACATCCGCGACCTTCCCGCGAAGCTGGGCATGGTGGCTGGCCGCCTGAACGTCAACAGCTACACGACCTGTTCGAGCCCCGCCGCTCGGAGGGGGCCGCGGAACTAGGCCCGAAACCAGGCGAGGGGTGTTCGAACCCGGCGAGCAATTCATGGCCGGTTCAGCCGAACGCGCGTTAGAACAGCACGAAGCTCTTGGGAGAGACGCCAGATGAAACTGCCCATCCTCGCCGCCGCCTTCGCCGTGGCCCTTTCCGCCCCGGCCCTGGCCCAGGACGCCACCGGGCTGTGGCAGACCGAGACCAATGGCGGCCAGGTCGAGATCAGCCGCTGCGGCAACAGCCTGTGCGGCAAGCTGGTGACCTCGAACCACATCCAGACCGATCCGACGGCCAAGGACCTCAAGAACAAGGACGCCAGCCTGCGCGCCCGTCCGCTGAAGAACATGCAGATGCTCTACGACTTCACCGGCGGCCCGACCAAGTGGAGCAGCGGCAAGGTCTATAACGCCGACGACGGCGGCACCTATTCGGGCACCATCATCCTGACCTCGCCCAACACGTTGAAGCTCAAGGGCTGCATCGTCGCGCCGATCTGCAAGACCCAGAACTGGACGCGGGTGAAGTAGGGGGCTCACGTCCTTGCCCCCTACGGGCCTTCGGCCGTCTTCCCCCAGAGGGGGAAGAGCCTAAGCGCGAAGGCTCCGCCCCCTCGCCGCTGACAGACCGCGAAGCGGTCAGGTGGGGGCAAGTGGGTGTGATCTCACGCGGAAACCCGCTGAGGGATTGGGGAGGGTCGCGAAGCGCCCGGGCTCCGCCCGGAGGATTTGCAGTTTTGAATACCGTTTCGACGAAGACGAGCGCTTCGCGCGGCCTGCGGACGAGAGCCTTCGGATCGCGGATTTTTAACCCGCTCCGATGGAGGCCCCCGGCGGGCGGAAGGCTAGCGAACCTTCCGGACCGTGTAGGCGATTTCAGCCCACACCTGCCGCGTCCGCCGATCCCTCGCCGCCAGGGCTTCGTCCCATGTTGCAGGGAACCTGCCCTGGACCGCCGCGAAGGCTGTCCCTTAAAGACCACCGGCGAGCGCTTCCCGCTCGACCACCCCCCACCGCCCGTCAGGTCGCCGGCCGACGTCCCTCCCCGTGCGCTGGGGTGAGCTCAGTATCGGGGCGCCCGGAAGGGGTGAGGACGAAATAGATCGAGAAACTTCAAGCCGTTGATTTCGTTGAGGACAGCGACATCTACGCTCGCATGGAGCCCTCTCCGGGGCGAGAGGGCGTCTATCCCGAAACGACCTCGTCGGCCGGGCAGTCCGGCAGCGTCAGCAGGTCCAGCGGCTCGTTGCGGTCATTGACCGTCTTCAGGTAACGACACCCGGTTCGACTGTTCAGGGCCTCGACCTTCACCGGCGCGTCGTCGCGCATCACGTAGAACTGCCACTTGCCGCTATCGAGCAGCTTGATCGCTTCCTTGATCGTCAGCTTCCAGGGCTTGGTCTTGCCGCCGCCGACATGGGTGATCCGCTCGTAGGGGCTGTGGCGCCCGTTCTGAGCGGCGCAGGTGATTTCGGCGCGTTTGATCATGGTCTTTTCTGAAGTCCGTACAGTAAGCGCAACAGCGCCCCCAACCTGGCGAGGGCTCGCCGGACTAGGGGCGGGGAAAGAGTTGCTCTGCCGGTGGAATGGCGCTGAGGTCAGCTTGTCGGCTGAGTATAGCAGGTTCTGGTCAATCTGTGGGGATGTATGACGATGAGGCGACAACGGACGAGTTGTTCCCTCTCGGCAACGAAGGTTTCACCCTGACGATCGACCCGCCATGACCTGGGCTACCCCGTCACCGTGTAGATCATGATGCCCGTCGCCACCGACAGGTTCAGGCTGTCGGCCCGGCCGCGCATCGGGATCTTGACGTTGACGTCGCAGGCCGCCGCCAGTTCGGGCGGCAGGCCCTGCTGCTCGTTGCCCATCAGGATCAGCGACGGCTTCACATAGTCTGCGTTCTTGTGATCGACCGTGGCGGTCAAGAGCGTGCCGATCACGCTGCCCGGCCAATCCTCGCGCCAGGCCAGGAACTCCTGGATGCTGGCCTTGGCGATCTTGACGGCGAAGATCGAGCCCATGGTCGCCCGCACGCCCTCGACCGAATAGGGGTCGACGCAGTCGCCGACCAGGATCACCCCGCCGCAACCGGCCGCGTCGGCCGTGCGGATCACGGTGCCCAGGTTGCCAGGGTCGCGCACGGCCTGCATGGCCACCCAGCACGGGGCGCTCTCGGGGACGATGGCCGACAGCGGCGTGTAGACCTGCTGGAACACCCCGACCACGGCTTGGGGATTGTCGCGGCGCGAGACCTTTTCGAGGATCTCGCGATTGACCTCGATGATCTCGCCGCCGGCCTTGAAGCAGGCCTGGGCGGCCTTCTGCAGCATCGGATGGTCGGCGGCGTCGGGGCCGTACATCAGGATCTTGGGGGCGTGGCCGCAGTCGATCGCCTCGATGACGATCTTCAGGCCTTCGGCCAGGAACAGGCCGCTGTCCTCGCGCTCCTTGCGCATGTGCAGGGCGCGGACGGCTTTCACCGTGCTGTTCGAAAGGGAGGTGACGGTCTTGGTCATGATCAGGCTCCCGCCGCGTTGTCGCAAGCCCAGCGCGCGAAGAACGACAGGCCGATCTGCCGGTCGCCCTTTTCCTCGACCAGCGATAGCTCGCCCCAGTCGATGACCCCGCCGCGCCCCTTCAGTTCCTGGGCCAGCAGGCCCGACATCGCCGCGCCCGAAACCCGGGCGGCATAGGCGTTCATCAGCAGGAACGAGGCGTCGAGGCTGAGGATCTGGGCGCAGTTCGCCGTGAGCTCGGCCAGGTCCTCGAACAGCCGCCAGACCTCGCCGTCGGCCCCGCGGCCGAATTTCGGGGGGTCCAGGATGATCCCGTCATATTGCGAGCCACGGCGCACCTCGCGGGCCACGAAGCGGCGGGCGTCCTCGACGATCCAGCGGATTGGCTTGTCGGACAGGCCGGCGAAGGCGGCGTTGTCGCGCGCGAAGCCGACCGATTTCTTGGAGGCGTCCACGTGGGTGACGGCCGCTCCGGCCGCGGCGCAGACCAGGCTGGCCACGCCGGTGTAGCCGAACAGGTTCAGGATCTTGGGCTGGCGGGTCTTGAAGGCCCGGACGCGGGCGTCCTGCCAGGCCCAGTTGGCGGCCTGTTCGGGGAAGAAGGCCAGGTGGCGGAACGGCGTGAACTGGCCGTGGAACCTGGCCTCGCCCCAGGCCAGCGGGAACTTCTCCAGCGGCTTGCCCTTGAAGCGCCAGCGGCCGGCCTCGTCCTCGTCGGTTGGGTCGAAGACGGCGTCGGCCTCGTCCCAGGCCTTGGCGGGCAGGCGCGGGGTCCAGAAGCACTGCGGCTCGGGCCGCACCACGGTGTAGCGGCCGTAGCGCTCCAGCTTCCTGCCATGGCCGCTGTCGAGCAGGGCGTAGTCGGCCCAACCGGTGGTGCGCATGACGAGGGGGGCGGGGGCGACGGTCGGATCCATGACCCCGCCAATACGCGCTCAGGGCAAGCCCCGTCCAGTCTGGGGCGAGGCGGGGGACGAGGTTTTGGACGGGGTGCGGGGCTGGTGCGGGGTCTTGTCCCAATGGAAAGGGGCGACCACGAACTGCACGGCGGCGTTGGCGGCGGCCAAGCTTTGCAGCGGCCAGTACAGCATCGCGCCGAACAACGGCAGGAGACGCGGCTTGGCGCCGGCCCGCTCCAGGCCGCGCGCCCCGGCGATCGCGGCGCAGGACCAGCCGAACGACAGGACCACGAAGTCTCCGCCGTCGATCAGCCCTTGGACGCCCAGCAAGGCCCCGACGACCTTGGCCAGCAACCAGAAGAACAGCGGCCCATGCAGATGGGACGAGGCCACCGACAGGACCAGGGTCAGGACCAGCGAGGTCAGGCCGCGCGGGCTCCGGGCCGCCGGTCCGCGCAGATGCACCGCCAGAGTCTGGATATGACCCTTCACCCAGCGGGCGCGTTGCGGGAACCATGGGCCCAGGCGCGGCGGCGTTTCGAAGGTGGGCGAGGCGATGACGCCCAGCCGGTAGTCCCGGGTGGCCAGCCGAAAACCGATGTCGGCGTCCTCGGTGACGTTGTAGGCGTCCCACCCGGCGATGGCGCGCAGGGCTTCCGCGCGGAAGTGGTTGCTGGTGCCGCCTAGTGGGAAGGGCAGGCCCCAGCGGGCCAAAGCGGGTTGCAGCACCTCGAACTGCACGGCGTATTCCAGGGCGAACTGTTCGCCGATGAACCGCCGGTCGGCCTCGATGCGCAGCGGGGCCTGCAGGCAGGCCAGCTCTGGCCCCTCGGCGGCGAAGCGGGCGGCGGCCTCGCGCAGTTGACCGGGGTGGGGCGCGTCCTCGGCGTCGTAGATCACCACCAGTTGCCCGCGCGCCCGCTCCAGGGCGTGGTTGCAGGCGCGGGGCTTGGTCTGGGGCGAGCCGGGCGGCACGATCAGCACCTGGACGAAGGTCGGCAGGGGCAGGGCCTGGAAGGCGGCCTGGGTCTCGTGGTCCTTGGCCTCCAGCGCGATCAACACCTGCAGGCGGTCGCGCGGATAATCCAGGCGCGACAGGTTCTCGACCAGTTCGGCCGCCACCGCCGCCTCGCGGAACAGCGGGCAGATCACGGTGTAGACGGGCAGGTCCGCATCGTCCGGCGATGGCGGGACGACGGCCAGGCGCGGCGTGCAGGCCGCCGCCAGCTTGACCACGGCGCTCAGCATGAAGCCGGTCATGAACAGCCAGTGGAAGGTCTCGGTCAGCAGGGCCGGACGCGTCGCCGCCAGGGTCATGACCAGGGCCGCCAGGAGGATCAGCACCACCGCCTGGGCTGGCGACAGGCGTCTGTGCGCTCCATCGGGCAAGAGCGGCGCGGGCCCGCCCGGCGCCAGTATCGATGGGCGCGCGCGCCAGGCGCGACCTTGCTGGTCTCGTTCCTCCCGCGCCATCGCTCCCCCGTCGCGCTTGCGGATATCCAGCGCGCAGATAGCGAATCTTCAACCATGGAGTGTCAAACGTAAAAACACGCGTTTCACGTATTTCGTCGACAGTTGCGACGTTTGTGTGATTCCCGTTTAGTGTCGGGTTCGGGGACTAGGTAAGGGGAACGCCAGATCGTGACGATCGCGTTGAAGAAGCCGCACAAGTCGGCGCGCAAGCCCAAGGGCGACGGGCACCTGCGCCGCGGAGAGATTCTGGCCGCCGCCGAGAAGATCTTCATCGCCGAAGGCTATGCCGGGGCGACGATCCGCAAGATCGCCGATGCCGTGGGGGTGTCGTCGACGGCCCTCTACATGCACTTTCGCGACAAGGATCAGATCCTGCTGGAGATCAGCGACGACGCGATCGGCCAGCTGCTGGCGGTCAATGTCGACATCGCCCACCGGCCGATCGACGCGGTGTCGCGGGTGCGGCTGATGCTGGAAGCCTATATGCGCTTCGCCCTGGAGAACCCCAACACCTACCAACTGGTGTTCTGCGGTTCGCGCGACGTGATCTCCAAGGAGAAGCAGGCCGCCACCGCCGAGCTGGGCGATCGCTGCTTCGAGGAGTTCAGCGGCCCGATCCACGAGATCGCCGCCGCCGGGCGCCTGCGCACGGGCTCGGGCGAGAGCGCGGCCCAGGTGCTGTGGGCCGCCTGCCATGGCCTGGTGGCCCTGCTGATCACCATACCCGACCGCAACTGGGCGCCGCGCGAGGAGCTGATGACCGTCATGCTCGATGGCCTGCTGCACGGCCTGGTCACGGACTAGAGCGATGCGCGTCGGCTTGGTCGCCCTGTTCGCCGGCGGCCTTATGGGGTTGGCGGGGCCCGCCGCGGCCCAGCGGGTGATGTCGCTCGACTCCTGCGCCGACCAGTACGTGCTGGCCCTGGCCCCGCGCGCGGCGGTGGTTGGCCTGTCACCGCGCGCCGATGCGCCGGACTCCTTCCTAAGGGCCAGGGCCGAGGGCTTGCCGCAACGGCGGACGACGATCGAGGCGGTGCTGGGCGCGCGGCCCGACGTCGTGGTGCGCCAGTGGGGCGGCGACGCCCGGCTGACGGCGGCCCTGCAACGGCGGGGGATCCGTACCGTCAGCCTGGGCGACGCCACCGACTTCGACGGCGTGCGCGCCAATGTCCGTCAGGTGGCCGTGGCGCTGAACCGCCAGGCGGCGGGCGAGGTCTTGCTGGCCGAAATGGATGGCAAGCTGGCGCGGGCGGCTGGGGCGGGGCGGGGTCGGAGCGCCTTCTATCTGACGCCGGGCGGCTATACGGCCGGGTCCAGCACCATGATCGACGCGATGCTGCGGGCCGCCGGCTTCGCCAACGCCGCCGCCCAGCCCTATTTTTCGCCCGCGCCGCTGGAGGCGCTGGTGCTGGCCCCGCCCAAGGCGGTGGTGCTGGGCTTTTTCGACCTGACCCGGGCCGGCGCGGACCGCTGGGGTCCTGGACGGCACGCGGCGCTGCGCCAGGCGACCCGGGGCCGGGTGATCGCCTCGCTGCCCGGCGCCATGCTGGGCTGCTCGGCCTGGTTCGCCGCCGACGGGGCGCAGGTCCTGGCCAAGGCGACGCGGCCATGAGCGCGCGGCGTCTGGAACTCCTGCTGCTGCTGGCCCTGGTCGTGGTCGCCGTGGTGGCCGTGAGCCTGGGCGAAAGCCCGCTGAGCTTGGCCCAGTACCATCAGGCCCTGAGCGATCCGGGCTCGCCGCCCGGTGAGGTGCTGTGGACCATCCGTCTGCCGCGCGTGGTGATGGCCGCCCTGATCGGCGCGGGTCTGGGCCTGGCCGGGGCGGCGATGCAGGGGCTGCTGCGCAATCCGCTGGCCGAGCCGGGCGTGCTGGGCGTCTCGGCCACGGCCGGGCTGGGGGCGTCGCTGGCGATCGCCGGCGGCCTGGCGGCGCTGCCCGGCGCGGTCGAGGTCAGCGCCCTGGCCGGGGCCTTGCTGGCCGGCGCGGTCGTCGTCGGCCTGGCGGCGCGGTTCCGCGAGCCCGAGGTGCTGATCCTGTTCGGCGTGGCGTTGTCGGCCTTCGCCGGGGCGCTGACCGCCCTGGTGTTCAACCTGTCGCCGTCGCCGGTGGCCATGGCCGAGGTCCTGGCCTGGCTGATGGGCTCGGTCGAGAACCGCGATTTCACCGACATCCTGCGCGCCCTGCCGCCGATGGCGGTGGGGGCGGGGCTGTGTCTCTACGCCGCCCAGGGCCTGCGGATGCTGACCCTGGGCGAGGAGGCGGCCCAGATGTCTGGCCTGCCGATGGCCCGGCTGCGGGTGGCGGCGGTGGCCGGCTCGGCGCTGCTGGCCGGCGCTTCCGTGGCCGCCGCTGGCGTCATCGGCTTCGTCGGCCTGGCCGCGCCGCACCTAGTGCGAGCGGCCGCGCGCGACGATCCGGGCAAGATCCTGCGGCCTTCCGCCCTGGCTGGCGCGCTGCTGCTGGTCGCCGCCGACCTGGCCGCCCGGCTGATCCCGACCGAGCAGGAACTGAAGCTGGGCGTGGTCACCGCCCTGTTCGGCGCGCCGGTCTTCGCCTTGCTGGCCTGGCGCGCGGCGCGGAGTTGGCGGTCGTGACCGCCGCCTGGACCATCGAGGGCGCGAAGGCCCGGCGCGGCAAGGCCCTGGTGCTGGACGGCGCCGGCCTGAGCGTCGCGCCCGGCGAGGTGCTGGGCGTGGTCGGACCCAACGGCGCGGGCAAGACCAGCCTGCTGCGGGCGGGCCTGGGCCTGATGCCGCTGGAGACCGGGCGGGCGCTGCTAGGCGGCCGCGCGATCGGCGGCCTCAACCCGATCGAGCGGGCGCGGCTGGTCGGCTATCTGCCGCAGGAGCGCCGCCTGGCCTGGAACCTGCCGGCCCTCGACGTCGCCGCCCTGGGCGCGCCGGACCTGCCGCCGGGCGAGGCCCTGGCGGTGGCCCGCGAGCGCCTGACGCGGGTGGGGATGTCCCATCTGGCCGAGCGCGGCGTGCTCGACATGTCGGGCGGCGAGCGGGCGAGGGTGCTGCTGGCCCGGCTGCTGGCCACCCGCGCGCCGCTGCTGGTCGCCGACGAGCCGGTGGCGGGCCTGGACCCCGACGCCCAACTGCTGACCTTGGACCTGCTGCGCGCGCAGGCGTCGGCCGGGGCGGCGGTGGTGGTGACGCTGCACGACCTGGGCCTGGCGGCGCGGGCCTGCGACCGGGTGCTGGTGCTTGATCACGGCCGCGTCGCGGCCGACGGCGCGCCGCTGGAGGCGCTGTCGCCGACCGTGTTGGCCGACGTGTTCCGGCTGGACGGGGCGCTGGTCGAGACGCCGGCGGGGCTGGTGGTCGCCGCGCGAAGAACCCTCTCCCAGAGGGAGAGGGAGGGGCCCACGCCGTAGGCGTGGGAGGGTGAGGGGTTACGCTGTTTCAGATCCGGGCAGGGCATTGGGGATCGGCGGTTGGCGTCTAAACCCCTCACCCTCCCACCGCTACGCGGCGGGCCCCTCCCTCTCCCTCTGGGAGAGGGTCTCTTTGAAAGCTAGATCAGCGCGTCCCCGGCCTGTAGCCGCCGATCGGGATCGCCGGGGTCGAGGGCGCCGTCGTCCCTCCGATCGTCCCGCCGATGGGGCCGGACGGGATGGTCGCGTAGCTGTATCCGCCCCGTTTCAGGTCCGTCGACAGCGTCAGGGGCGCGACATTGCCGTTCAGGCGCGCGCGGTAGACCATCGTCGTCTCCAGCGTCCGCATCACGTAGTTGCGGGTTTCGGAGAACGGGATGCATTCGATGAAGTCGAGCGGGTCCGTGGTCGCGCCGCGCGGGTCGCCGCACAGGGCGGTCCATTGCGGCGGGCGGCTGGGGCCGGCGTTATAGGCGGCGGCGGCCATGATGTAGGAGCCGCTGAAATTGCTGACCATGCTGCCCAGGTAGGTCGAGCCCAGGCGCATGTTGTAGGACGGGTCCGACAGGCGGTCGACGCTGTGGGCTTCGCCCAGCTGGCGGGCCACGCTGGCGGCGGTGGCCGGCATCAGCTGCATCATGCCGCGCGCGCCCGGAGACGAGCGGGCGTTGGGGTCGAAATTGCTCTCCTGGCGCGAGATCGAATAGACGAAGGCCGTCTCGGCCGCGCCCGGTCCCGGCGTGAAATGGTGGTCCAGCAGCGGATAGCCGCGCTCGGCCAGGATGAAGCCGCGCTGGGCCGCGGTGCGCACGGCGCGCATGGCCAGGTCCTGGTCGCCATAGTTCCGAGCCAGGTCGACCAGCAGGGCCTCTTCTTCCGCGGAGGGAAGTTGGTCGTCGATATAGAGCACGAAGGCCCTGAACGCGTCGCGGGCCCCGATCCCGGCCAGGACGCGGGCGGCGCGCACCAGTTCGCGGCCTTCGAAGCGGGCGCGGTCGGCCTGGGTGACCACCGGGTCCTTGTCGAGGCGGATCTCCGTGATCCCGGCCTTCTCGGCGGCCAGCTGGCCGTAGAAGGTGGTGATGTAGCGCGCGCCGTCCGAATAGAAGGTCTTGGCGGCGATCTGGTCGCCCTGCGCCTCGGCCGCCCGGCCCTGCCAGTAGAGCGCCCGGCCGCGGGTGATCGGCGAGGCGCCGATCTCGGCGATGCGGGCGAAGTGACGGGCGGCGGCGTCGGGGTTCTTCAATCGGCTCAGGGCGATCCAGCCGGCGTAGAACTCGGCCTCGGCCGCGTCGGGCCCGGCTTTCAGCCCGGCGTTGGCCGCGGCGTAGGCGCCGGCGCTGTCGCCGTTCTTCAGGGCCCCGACCACCAGGGCGCGACGCTCGCGCCAGACGGCGGCGGCCGCCTCGTCGGTCGGCGGCGGCGAGGGGAACAGGCGCACCAGCGGCAGGGCCAGGGTGTCCAGGCCCTTGCGGCGCAGATAGGCCGCGCGTTCGAAGGCCACGCCCGGCGAGGCCTGCTGGGCGGGCGTCAGGGCGGCGAACAGGTCGTTGGCGTTGGTCGCGTTCGAGCGCAGGCCCAGGCGCGCCTGGGCGGGCGCCTGCTGGTCGTAGGGCAGCAGGGCCACCGCGTCGCGGGCGGCGGGGCCCTGGGCCCCGTACAGCAGGATGTCGGCGCGGCGGGTGATGTCGTCGGCGGTCAGCAGCGTCCCGAACCGCGCGTACATGCCGCGTTGGGCGTCCAGCTCGAACACCTGGTCGCGCCAGAAGCGGCGAATCAGGGTGGTGGCGTCGCCGGCGCGGCCGGCGGCCTGGTAGGCCGCCGCCAGGGCCATGGCCCCTTCGGCGGTCTTGGGGTCGGCGCCGCCGAACCAGGCGATGGTCCGCTGGGCGTCGAGGCCGGAGGTGGGCAGGGCCTTTTCCGCCGCGGCGTCGCGACGGCCGCCGCGCGGCCAGCCCGACAGGTCGCGGCGCGCCTGGTCCAGCTCGAAGAAGCTCATGGTCTCGGCGCCGGCGTCGACCAGGGCCCACAGGGCGATCTTGCGCGACAGCGGGTCCTGGATGCCGCTCATCGCCATGCGGATGGTGGAGGGGTCGCGGCTGGTCACCGCGATGCGCAGGTTGCCGGCGTCGGCCTCGGCGGGCGTGGCGTAGCTGGCGATCGGCGGGGTGGTGATCAGGCCACGCGGCGTGGCCGAGCCGGTATAGGGCTGCGGCGCGCGGGGCAGGTCGGCGACATCCTCCTGGGCGACCGCCACCCCGAAGGCCACGATCCCCAAAGCCGTGATGGCGCCGGCGCCGCCCAGCAACACCTTACCCAACCCTGACGCCAAAACCTTGTCTCCCAAACCTCCCGGCTCTCGCGGAGCGGGGCTATGTCCTTTTCGAGGGGGGACGGGGCCGATTTACGGCGATCATCGTCCTTCCCAGCACCTATAGACCGCTTCGCCGAGGATTGACCCCCTCGGAAACGTCACCAAATGACATCAGAGGACGACGGAGCAGTTGCGGGACGCCGCGACCAAGATATTGTCCGCCCCCATTCTCCAGCCGCAACCGTCGCGGCGCGTTTCTCACGGCAAATTGCAAGTCATGGCTCATTCTCCGTTCAAGGGCGTCATTCCGGCGCTGGTCACGCCCTTCCGCAACGGCGCGGTGGATGAGAAAACCTTCGTGGCCCTGGTCGAGCGCCAGATCGCCGGCGGCGTCCACGGCCTGGTGCCGGTGGGCACCACGGGCGAGACCGCCACCCTGTCGCATGACGAGCACAAGCGCGTCGTCGAGCTGTGCGTGCAGACCGCGCGCGGCCGCGTGCCGGTGATCGCCGGGGCGGGCTCCAACTCGACCGCCGAGGCCATCGAACTGGTCGCCCACGCCAAGGCGGTCGGCGCCGACGCGGCCCTGGTTGTGACGCCCTACTATGTGCGCCCCAGCCAGGAGGGCATGTACCAGCACTACAAGGCGATCAACGACGCCGTGCAGCTTCCGGTGCTGGTCTACAACGTGCCGGGCCGCACCGGCAGCGACATCAGCAACGAGACCCTGGCCCGCCTGGCCAAGCTGCCCAACATCGTCGGCATCAAGGACGCCACCGGCGACATGACCCGGGCCAGCATGCAGCGGATCCTGTGCGGCCCCGATTGGGTGATGCTGTCGGGCGACGATCCCACCGCGCTCGGCTACGTGGCGCACGGCGGCCACGGGGTGATCTCGGTGACCTCCAACGTCGCGCCCGACGCCTGCGCCACCTTCATCAACGCCTGCCTGGGCGGCGAGTGGGAGACCGCGCTCTATTGGCAGGACCGCCTGGTGCGGCTGCACAGGGCGCTGTTCCTCGACGCCTCGCCGTCGCCGACCAAGTTCGCCATGGCGCGCCTGGGCCTGTGCGAGGCCGACACGCGTCTGCCGATCTCGCCGTGTAGCGACGCGGTGAAGCCGGAGATCCTCGAGGCCATGCACGAGGCTGGTCTGGTCTGATGACCAAGCCGATCGCCGAGAACCGCCGCGCGCGGTACGACTATTTCATCGAGGAGACCTTCGAGGCCGGCATCATGCTGACCGGCACCGAGGTCAAGTCGTTGCGCGTGGGGCGGGCCAATATCGCCGAGTCCTACGCCTCGGTCGAAGGGCGCGAGATCAAGCTGATCAACGCCGACATTCCGCCCTACGGCCAGGCCAACCGCTTCAACCACGAGCCGCGCCGCCACCGGAAGCTGCTGCTGCACCGCAAGCAGATCGACAAGCTGATCGGCGCGGTGCAGCGCGACGGCCGCACGCTGATCCCGCTGAAGATCTATTTCAACGAGAAGGGCCTGGTGAAGCTCGAGGTCGGCCTGGCCAAGGGCAAGAAGAACCACGACAAGCGCGAAACCGAAGCCGCCCGCGACTGGCAGCGCGACAAGGCGCGGCTGATGAAGGGCGACCGGTCGGACTAGAATTCCTCCCCCTATGGGGGAGGTGGCGCGAAGCGCCGGAGGGGGGAGTGATCCCACCTCGGCAGGTTCCCCCCACCGATCGCTACGCGATCGCCTCCCCCACAGGGGGAGGACTTTTGTCTAAGGCCGCACCGCCGTCGGCCTGGCCGCGACCAGTTCCACCTCCAGCAACAGGTCCGGACGGACCAGGCCGGCGACGCCGACCGCCGTGCTGGCCGGCGGCGGGGCCTTGCCGATGAAGTCGCCATACGCCTTGCGATAGGCGGGCAGGGTGGTTTGGATGTCGACCAGGAAGGCGCGGACCTGGATCACGTCGGCGGGCGTCAGGCCACGCGCGGCCAGGGCCGTGCGCAGGTTGGCGAACACGGCGTCGGCCTGGGCCCGCGGGTCCTTGGGCGCGGAGCCGTCCGGGCCCTGGGCGGTGAGGCCCGACACGAAGACCAGGGTCGTCCCGGCCGGGACCTCGATCACATTGGTGAAGCGCGGGCTGGTGAACAGTCCAGGCGGGTTGTCGCGGATGACGGCGGTCTGGGCCGCCGCCTGGCCGCCCCACAGCGCCAGGACTCCGGCGGTGATCGTCAGGATGGTCTTCATCGTCGTCTCCCGTTGGCGTCAGGGCCCTGTCGCCATCCAGATCACATGCCGCGCGCCGCGTCCCTTGTGGGCGCGCACGCCGACCTCCTCGACCGCGTAGCCGGCCTGCTTCAATCGCCGGGTGAAGGCGCTGTCCCGCGTCGAGGACCAGACCTCCAGCACGCCGCCGGGGCGCAGGGCCCGCTTGGCCGCCGCCAGCCCGCCCGGGCTATATAACCCGTCGTTCTCCTTGCGGCTGAGGCCGCCGGGGCCGTTGTCGACGTCGAGCAGGATGGCGTCGAAGGCGCCGTCGCCCGCGCGGATCAGCTCGCCCACGTCGCCCTCATGGATCCGGGCGCGGGGGTCTGACAGGCTGTCGCCGTAGAGGCCGCCGAGCGGGCCGCGCGCCCAGGCGACCACGGCGGGGACCAGTTCGGCGACGACGATCTCCGCGTCCGGGCCGAACACGGCCAGGGCGGCGCGCAGGGTGAAGCCCATGCCCAGGCCGCCGATCAGCACCCGCGCCTTGGGCCGGCCGCCGATGCGTTCGAAGGCCAGGGTGGCCAAGGCCTCTTCCGACCCGCTGAGGCGGCTGTTCATCAGCTCGATTCCGCCGGTCATGATCGAATATTCGGTCCCGCGCCGCATCAGCCGCAGCTCGTCGCCGTCGCCGGGAACCTGGGCGGTGTCGAGATGCTGCCAGGGGATCATGGGGATTGCTCAAGCCATCGGAGCCAGACGCGCTATCACATCACCGTGCGTCCTTCGAGGCCCGCTGGCGCGGGCGCCTCAGGATGAGGAACGCTGTTGCTGAGCGCCTCATCCTGAGGTGCGAGCCCATGGCGAGCCTCGAAGGACGCACGACGCTTGACGCAAGGGCCTCTCGGCGCGACCTTCAAGCTAACAACGATAACCTAGGAAGGATCCGCTCATGGCCGACGGTGCATCGCCCATCGCCACGTCGCTCAAGGACAAGGTCAGCGAGGCCGAGTGGAAGGCCCGCGTCGATCTGGCCGCGCTCTATCGCCTGGTCGCCGTCCACGGCTGGGACGACATGATCTTCACCCACATCTCGGCCCGTATCCCGGGGCCCGAGCACCACTTCCTGATCAATCCCTACGGCATGTTCTTCGGCGAGATGACCGCCTCGATGCTGGTCAAGGTCGATCTGGACGGCAATGTCATCGACAAGACGCCGTACTTCATCAATCCGGCGGGGTTCACGATCCATTCGGCGATCCACGCCGCCCGCGAAGACGCCCATTTCGTCATGCACCTGCACACCGACCAGGGCGTGGGGGTGTCGGCCAACAAGGATGGGCTGCTGCCGCTGTCGCAGCACGCATTAATCGTCTTGCCACAGCTCTCCTATCACGACTATGAAGGTATAGCGCTCAACCTTGACGAAAGAGAACGGCTGGTGGCCGACCTCGGTGAGAAGAAGCTGATGATGTTGCGCAACCACGGCACCCTGTCGGTGGGAGCGACGGCGGCCGAGTGCTGGCTGGGGATGTTCTTCCTCGAGCGCGCTTGCGCCCAACAGGTGATGGCGCTCAGCGCCGGCCGCGACAACGTGCTGGAGGCGCCGGAGGCCGCCCAGGCCGAGGTCCGCAGCCAGACCGGCATGGGCATGGGCATGATCTCCGGCCTGGCCTGGCCCGGTTGCCTGCGCCAGCTCGACCGGGAGTCCCCCGGCTACGCGGATTGACGCCGAAACGGCGAAAACGATGGGCCGCCGCGATCCCCGGGGTCGCGGCGGCTTTCTTTTGCGCGCAGTCCGCCTGGGCCGGGGCCTGGCCGATGAAGGACGGGGAAGGGCTGGCCATCCTCAAATACGAGGACCAGCGGGCCGACGAAGGCTTTGATCCGGATGGCGTGCGCGTCGCCATCGACCGTCGGCGGGACCAGAACCTCTCGGTCTACAGCGAATACGGCCTGAGCGATCGCCTGACCCTGCAGGCCAAGGCCGGCGTGACGCGCGGCCACGACCGTTTCGTCGCCTATGACGGGCGCGGGCCGATCGAACTGGGCCTGCGCTACGCTCTGCTGCATACGGATCGATCAGCGGTCAGCCTTTATCTGGGCGCCGCCAAGGACGGGGTGGGGCGCAATGCGGGCTACGCGGCGCCCGGCCGGGGCGACACCGACCTCGAAGCGCGGCTGCTGGCGGGGACCTCGCGGGAGTGGCGCGGCCGGCATGTCTTCGGTGAAATCCAGGTCGCGCGGCTGAAACGTGGCGGCCTGGCCGACGAGACCCGGGCCGACCTCACCCTGGGCCTCCGTCCCGCCAAACCTTGGCTGTTGCTGGCCCAGGCCTATGCCGGCAAGGCGGAATCCAAGCCGGTCGGATCGCGCTGGATGAAGGCCGAACTGTCGGTGGTGCGCGATCTGGGGGACTGGAGTTTCCAGGTCGGATGGCGTCAGGCGCTGTCGGGTCGCGAAACCCCCGCGGACCAGGGCGGCGTCGTCGCGGCGTGGCGCCGGTTCTGACTGTGTCAAAACCGTAATATTCGGTCATCCGTGTGTCACTGGACGTGGGTTAGGGCAGGCGGCTATGAGCCGCATTCAGACAGCTAGACCGACTCCTTTCGGCGCCCGGAGCTTTTCGTGATCCGCAGACACTTCTTCTTCGTCGCGGCGGTTGTCGCGGTTCTGCTGATGCTGGTGATCGGCGGGCTGAAGCTGGCGTTCGGCGGCAAGGCCACGGGTCAGGCCGGACCGGGCGGCGGCGGGCGCGCCACGGCGGTCTCGCAAATCACCGTGCAGCCACGCGCCTTCACCGACCGTATCGAGGTGCTGGGCGTGGCCAAGGGCCGCCAGTCGGTGACCATCACCTCCAACACCGCCGAGCTGATCACCGCCGTGCACTTCACCGACGGCCAGGCGGTGTCCAAGGGTCAGGTGCTGGTCGAGCTGAAGGCCGACCAGGAGAACGCCGGCATCGCCCAGGCCCAGGCTCAACTGGCCCAGGCCGACCGCGAATATACCCGCTGGAAGGCGCTGGCCGACAAGGGCGTCGCCCCGCGCGCCACCGCCGAGCAGTACCTGGCCGCCCGCGACACCGCCCGCGCCGCGCTCAATTCCGCCAGCGCCCAGAAGCTGGACCGGGTGATCCGCGCGCCGTTCGCCGGCCGGGTGGGCATTTCCGACATCGCGCCGGGCACGCTGATCAGCCCCGGCACCGCCATCGTCAGCCTGGACGACGTCTCGCTGATCCGCGTCGATTTCTCGGTGCCCGACCGCTACCTGCCGATCCTGCGCGAAGGCCTGACGATCACCGCCGCGCCCGACGCCCTGCCGGGCGAGAGCTTCACGGGGCATATCGCCCAGATCGACACCCGCATCGACCCGACCACCCGCGCCCTCAAGGCCCGGGCCGAGTTCGCCAACGCCGACGGACGCCTCAAGCCGGGCATGCTGATCAAGGTCGGCATCGACCAGGGCCAGCGCCAGGCCGTGGCGGTCCCCGAGGCCGCCGTCCAGTTCGAGGGCACGCAGGCCTCGGTGTTCCTGATCGCCAAGGGCCCCAAGGGCCAGATCGCCCGGCGCACCACGGTGCAGACCGGCCTCAGCGCCGACGGCTTCGTCGAGATCGTCTCGGGCCTGAAGGCCGGTGACCGGATCGTCGGCGACGGCCTCAACCGCGTGCAAGACGGCGCGCCGGTCGGCGGCGGCAAGGGCGACAAGGCACAGGGCGGCAAGCCCGGTCAGAAGAAGGCCGGCTGATGCTGTCCGACCTTTCCGTCCGCCGCCCGGTCTTCGCGGCCGTCGCCGCGATCATCCTCTGCGTCATCGGCCTGGCCGCCTTCACCAGCCTGCCGATCCGCGAACTGCCCAACGTCGATCCGCCCGTGGTGTCGATTTCGACCACCTATACCGGCGCCTCGGCCGAGGTCATCGAGGAGCGCATCACCCAGGTGATCGAGCGCCAGGTGGCCGGCATCCAGGGCATCGACCGGGTCAACAGCAGCTCGCGCGACGGCCGCTCGCAAATCACCATCACCTTCACCCTGGACCGCGACCTCGACGCCGCCGCCAACGACGTGCGCGACGCCGTCAGCCGGGTGACCGCCAACCTGCCCGACCAGGCCGACCCGCCGCAGATCGCCAAGGCCCAGGCCGACAGCTCGCCGATCGTCTTCCTCAACCTGTCCTCCACGACCTTGTCGCCGCTGGAGCTGGCCGACTACGCCGACCGTTATCTGGTCGAGCGGTTGTCGACCGTGCCGGGCGTCGCCCAGGCCGGCCTTAGTGGCCAGCTCTACGCCATGCGCATCTGGCTAAACCCCGACGCCATGGCGGCGCGCGGGGTGACGGTGGACGACATCGAGACCGCGCTGAACAGCCAGAACGTCGAACTGCCGGCCGGGGCGCTGGAAAGCGACGCCAAGGACTTCACCATCCGTGTGGCGCGCAGCTATTCTCGGCCCGAGGATTTCGCGAAGTTGCCGTTGAGGGCGGCCGACGCCAACGGCTTCGTGCTCCGTCTGGGCGACGTGGCGCGCGTGGAGGAGGGCTCCAACGAACGCCGCAGGCTCTATCGCGGCAACGGCGTCAACCAGATCGGCATCTTCCTGACCCGTCAATCGCAAGCCAACGACGTCGCCATCTCCAAGGTGGTCGATAGCGAGCTGACGGAGATCAACAAGACGCTGCCGCCCGGCACACAGCTGATCAAGGCCGTCGACAATTCGATCTTCACGGCCGAGGCGATCCACGAAGTGTGGGTCACCATGGGTATCTCGATCGGGCTGGTGGCCCTGGTCAACCTGGTGTTCCTGGGCAGTTGGCGCTCGGCCCTGATCCCCTCGATCGTCGCGCCGATCTGCATCCTGTCGACCTTCATCGTCCTGGCCCCGTTGGGCTTTTCACTGAACCTGCTGACCCTGCTGGCCCTGGTGCTGGCCGTCGGCCTGGTGGTCGACGACGCCATCGTCGTGGTCGAGAACATCCAGCGCCGGGTGGATGAGGGCGAGCCGGCCAATGTCGCGGCTCTGCGCGGCACCCGGCAGGTGTTCTTCGCGGTGGTGGCCACCACCATCGTGTTGATCTCGGTGTTCGCGCCGCTGATGTTCCTGCCCGGCTATATCGGCCGGCTGTTCGTCGAGCTGGCCGTGGCGATCGCGGCGGCCGTCGGCTTTTCGGCCCTGCTGGCGCTGAGTCTGTCGCCGATGCTGGCCTCCAAGCTGCTCAAGCCCGCCGCCGGCGGCAACTGGTTCAATCGCAAGGTCGATCAGGCGATGGACAGGCTGAAAGACAGCTATCGCCATTCGCTGGAAGGCCTGCTGGCGGCGCGCTCGGCCACGATCGGGGCCGGCGCCGTGGTGCTGGTTCTGGCGGTAGTGGCCGGGGGGCTGTTCGTGGCGCTGCCGCAGGAACTGGTGCCGGCCGAGGACCGCGGTCGCGTCGACGTCTCCATCAACGGCCCCGAGGGCGCGGGCTTCGACTACACCGTCAAGGCCGCCAACGCCGTCGAGAAGCAGCTGGAGAAATACCGCGCCGACGGCGTCGCCGCGCGGACCATCATCGGCGTGCCGCGCTTTGGCCAGAACCAGTTCAACACCGGCAACGGCGTGCTGGTGCTCAAGGACTGGGGCGAGCGCGACAAGACCGCCGACGAGGTGGCCGCCGAACTCAACAAGAGCCTGAGCAGGATCACCGGCGTTCGCGCCGTGGCCAGCGTGCGCGGCGCCTTCCAGCGCGGCGGCGGCGGAGGCGGCGGCACCAATGTCGACCTGATCGCCACCGGCAACGACTATGTCGAGCTGGCCAATTGGCTCAAGCCGATCCTGGCCGCGGCCCAGGCCAATCCGGGCCTGTCGCGCCCGCGCATCGACTACGAGCCGACCTCGCCGCGTCTTGCCGTGCAGATCGATCGCGACAAGGCCGCCAGCCTGGGGGTCTCGGCCCAATCGATCGGCCGGGCGCTGGAGACCATGTTCGGCTCCCGCCGCGCCACGACCTACATCAAGAACGGCCAGGAATACGATGTCATCCTGCAGTCCAGCCTGGAGCAGCGCCGCAGCCTCGCCAACCTGGACCAACTTCAGGTGCGCACCCAGTCCGGAACCCTGGTGCCACTATCGACCGTGGTCACCACCGAGCTGCGGGGCGACGCGGCCGACCGGCCCCGTGTTGACCGTCTGCGCTCGGTGACCCTGACCTCCCAGCTGTCGCCCGGCTACACGGTCGGCGACGCGGTGACGTTCTTCCAGGCGCAGGCCGCCGCCCATCCGAGCCCCGGCGTCAGCGTCAAGTGGGGCGGCCAGGCCAAGGACTTCCTGGAAGCCTCGGGCGCCGTCGGCGTCGCCTTCGGCCTGGCCCTGCTGCTGGTCTTCCTGGTGCTGGCCGCGCAGTTCGAAAGCTGGATCCACCCGGCCGTGATCATGCTGACCGTGCCGCTGGCGGTGCTAGGCGGGCTGTTTGGCCTGCTGATGACCGGCTCGACCATCAACACCTACAGTCAGATCGGCCTGATCATCCTGGTCGGCATCGCCGCCAAGAACGGCATCCTGATCGTCGAGTTCGCCAACCAGCTGCGCGACGAGGGCCTGAAGGTGAAGGAGGCGGTGATCGAGGCCGCCGCCCTGCGTCTGCGGCCGATCATCATGACCTCGATCGCGACCGCCATGGGCGCCCTGCCGCTGATGCTGTGGACCGGCGCGGGGGCGGGGAGCCGCAAGACGATCGGGGCGGTGATCTTCATGGGCGCGATCTTCGCCACCCTGCTGACGCTGTTCGTGGTGCCGGTGTTCTACAATCTGCTGGCGCGCTTCACGAAGTCTCCGGAGTGGACGGCGCGGCAGATCGAGGACTATGAAGCCCGTGAGAAGAACGGGGAAGGGCAAGCCTCACCCGTCTGAGTTGGGTGAGGAAGCATGGCTGAAGCCATTTTGGCGGCGAAGCGGCAGGAGCTTGCGCTTCTGCGTCGCATCGAGGAACGCATTCTCTGGTTGGCCTCGTGGACGATCCACAACGCCAACCACCTGCGTGAGAGCCGCGACGGCCTGAAGGTCGGCGGGCACCAGGCCTCGTGCGCCTCGATGACCACCCTGATGACGGCGCTCTACATGAAGGCGCTGCGGCCGCAGGACCGGGTGGCGGTCAAGCCGCACGCCAGCCCGGTGTTCCACGCCATCCAACACCTGTTCGGCCGCCAGAGCCTGGACAAGCTGAAGGCCTTCCGCGCCCTGGGCGGGGCCCAGTCCTATCCCTCGCGCACCAAGGACGTCGACGATGTCGATTTCTCCACGGGCTCGGTGGGGCTGGGCGTGGCCATGACCGCCTTCGCCTCGCTGACCCAGGACTACCTGGCGGCGCGCGGGGCGGTGAAGCCCGAGCGGATGGGCCGGATGATCTCGCTGCTGGGCGACGCCGAGCTGGACGAGGGCAACATCTACGAGGCCCTGATCGAGGCCTGCAAGCACGACATCCGCAACACCTGGTGGATCGTCGACTACAACCGCCAGAGCCTGGACGCGACCACCCAGGACCGGATGTTCACCCGCTACGGCGAGATCTTCGAGGCCGCCGGCTGGACCGTCGAGACGTTGAAATGGTCCAAGCGCCAGCGCGAGGCCTTCGCCAGGCCGGGCGGCGAAGCCCTGAAGGCCTGGATCGAGACCGCGCCCAACGACCTCTACGCCGCCCTCAGCTACCAGGGCGGGACGGCCTGGCGCGAGCGTTTGTCCGCCGACCTGGCCGGCGACGCCGACGCCCTGGCCTTGATCGCCGGCTACAAGGACGTCGACCTCGGAGAGCTGATGACCGAGCTGGGCGGCCACTGCATGGAGACCATCCTGGAGGCCTTCGAGCGGGCCGGCCAGGACGACGCCCCCCGGTTCTTCATCGCCTATACCGTCAAGGGCCTGCGCCTGCCGTTCCAGGGCCACAAGGACAACCACGCCGGCCTGATGACCGAAACCCAGATCGCCGAACTGCGCGGCCGGCTGGGCGTGACCGAGGGCGAGGAGTGGGACGCGCTGTCGGGCCTGTCCAGCGCCGAGCGCACGGCGCTCAAGGGCCTGGTCGCCCGCGCGCCGTTCGCCGCCGACGTCCAGCGCCGCCACGTCGCGCCCACCGTCGCCACCCCGACGGCCGACGAACTGCTGGTCCCGGTGCTGGGCGGCGGCGAGCAGTCCACCCAGGCGGCGTTCGGCAAGGTGATGTTCGAGATCTCGCGCCGCGACGACGAGTTCGCCGGCCGGGTGGTCACCACCTCGCCCGACGTCACGGTCTCGACCAACCTCGGCGGGTTCGTCAACCGGCGCGGCGTGTTCCAGCGCCGGGCCCACGAGGACGTCTTCAAGCGTCGACGCATCCCTTCGTCCCAGGTGTGGTCCAAGGTCGAGACCGGCCAGCATGTCGAGCTGGGCATCGCCGAGAACAACCTGTTCATCGTCCTGGCGGCCCTGGGCCTGACCGCGCCGCTGTTCGGCGAGCGCCTGTTCCCGGTCGGCACCCTATATGATCCGTTCATCGCCCGGGGTCTCGATGCGCTGAACTACGCCTGCTACCAGGACGCCCGGTTCCTGCTGGTGGCGACGCCGTCCGGCCTGACCCTGGCCCCCGAAGGCGGGGCGCACCAGTCGATCGGCTCGCCGCTGATCGGCATGAGCCAGCCAGGACTGGACAGTTACGAGCCGGCCTTCGCCGACGAGACGGCGGTGCTGATGGCTCACGCCTTCGAACGGATCCAGGCCGAGCAGGGGGCCTCGACCTATCTGCGGCTATCCACCCGGGTGATCGCCCAACCCGAACGGACGGACGACGCCTGGCGCCAGGGCGTGGTCGACGGCGCCTACTGGCTGCGGCCGCCGGCCCCCGGCGCGCGCCTGGCCATCGCCTATGCCGGGGCCCTGGCTCCCGAGGCCCTGGCGGCCTTCGAGGCGGTGCTGGAGGACGAGCCGGGCGCCGGCCTGCTGGCGATCACCTCGGCCGACGTCCTGCACCAGGACTGGACCGCCGCCGGCCGTTCGCGCTGGACCGACGGCGCCGCGCGGACCTCGACCATCGAGACCCTCCTGGCCCCGCTGTCGCGCGACGCCGGGCTGGTGACGGTGATCGACGGCGCGCCGTCCACGCTGTCGTGGCTGGGCTCGGTACGGGGCATGCGCCTGCGGGCCCTGGGCCTGGAGACCTTCGGCCAGTCGGGCGACCTGCCGGACCTCTACGCCAAGTACCGGCTGGACGCCGACGCGATCCTCGACGCCTGCGCGGATCTGCTGATCTGAGGCCTGGAGTGGGTTTGCTCAACATTGAAGCACTCCCAATCTCCGCTCATCCCGGCGAATGCCGGGACCCAGATCCCAGGCGGGGTGGCGGATTGGAGCAACGCAGAGCCCTTGGAGCCCACACCAGAGCCATTCCATCTGGGTCCCGGCATTCGCCGGGATGAGCGGGTAAAAAGTGATTCAATGTGGAGCAGTCGCCCTCTACCCCGTGCCGTCCAGAAGTTCGACGCTCGAGATCAGCCCGTCGGTGATGGTGTAGATCGCCACGACGCGGGTGTCGGACCACAGGTGGCCTGAACGGTCGCGGACCGAGGACTGGATGTCGGCTCGCACCCGGCCGCCGGGCAGGGGCTTGAGCGCGATCAGGGCCAGGTCGGGCGCGAGCATGTCGAACAGGCGCTGGTAGAAGTCCCGGATGGCGACCAGGCCCTCGATCTCACCGCCCTCGAGATAGTCCCGGAACCGGGCCCGCGGATGGATCTGGGCCATGGCCGCGTCGAGGTCACGGCGATTGAGGGCGTCGTGCAACCGGGTGATCAGGTCCGACGCCGCGCTCATGGTCAGGTTCCTCCATCCAGCGGCTCGACGTCCAGCCGGGCGATCATCCCGCCGTCCAGCGTGAACAGGTGCCGTACGCAGCTGTCGGACCAGATCTGGCCGCCCAGATTGCGCACGACCTGGTTGACGTTCACGGCGATCCGGCCGTCGGGTTCCAGGGCGAAGGTCACCGGGGCCAGGTCCACCTGGATCGATTTGGCGGTCTCGCGCCATTGGGCGGCCACGGCGTCGTGACCGACCACCCGGCCGCCTTGCAGTTGGTTGGGCCAATCGACATCCAGCGTCAGATACGCCGAGAAAGCGGCGAAATCCTGCCGGTTATAGGCGTCGTAGACCTTGGTCAGCAGCGCTTGCGCGTGGTCCATGGGTCCGTCCCAGTTCAGCCTTTGGGAGGCTTGTAGCCGGTCTCAACTTTCAGATAGGCGATCAGGTCGACGCGGTCCTTGGGGTCTTTCAGGCCGGCGAAGGTCATCTTGGTGCCGGGCATGAAGCCGCGCGGGTCGGCCAGCCACTTGTCCAGGTGCTCGGCGTCCCAGGCGAAGCCAGCGGCGGCGACCACGGGCGAGTACTTGTAGCTGGCCAGGGTCCCGGCCTTGCGGCCGAACACGCCGTAGAGGTTGGGGCCGGTCATGTTGGGCCCGCCCTGGGTGATGGTGTGGCACGAGCGGCAGAGGGCGAACTTGCTTTGGCCGTTCAGCAGGTCGCCGGTGTTGTAGGGGGCGGGCAGGGCGGCCAGCAGCGCCTGCTTCTCGGTGTCGGTCGGCGCCGCCGTGGGCGGTGTCGCCGACGTGGCGCCCGAACCGCTGTCGGCGGGTTTCGAGCAGCCGGCCAGAAAGACGCAAAAAACCGCCGTCGCGGCGAGGTGAAACTGACGCATTCAAAGGTTCCCGACTGACACTATGCCGCAAGCTGTGCGGCGCCGCGCCGCATTCATTTTCCTGCCCAACTATGGGTCGCGCATCCAATATATAACGCCGTTATTCGGTCAAGGTCTCGCCATCTTTCAGCGAACGCCCTGCGACAACGAGCGCTATGTAACAGATTGCAAACGCAAAATGGGCAATCGCAAACCGTGGGTATGCACATAATAAATTGACCCTAATTAACCATAAACGTACCCAGATAAGGCCGGAGGGGCTGCTCTGGCGACGGGATGGAAACAAGGTCATGGACTGGAACGACGAGCGCACCGCCACCCTACGCAAATTGTGGCTCGAAGGCCTGAGCGCCAGCCAGGTGGCTCGGCAATTGGGCGGCGTCAGCCGCAGCGCGGTGATCGGCAAGGTGCACCGCCTGGGCATCACCGTCCGCGAGGTTCCGGTCCGCCAGCGCACCACGGCGCGCACCGCCAGCCGGGCCCCGGCCCGCACCCGTCCCGTCCGCGACATCACCGCCGCGCCGCGGCCCGCCCTTCGCCTGATCGAACTGGCCGAGATGGCGCCGACCTCGACCATCCTGGGTCTTTCCACCCATTCCTGTCGCTGGCCGATCGGCAATCCCGACGCCAACGACTTCGGCTTCTGCGGTCGCGAAAAGACCGCCCGGGGCTCCTACTGCGACGACCACGCCCGCGGGGCCTTCCGCCGGCCGCAGACGGCCGCGGACATCAAGACCTGGGCCCGCCAACCGATCTCGGCGCCGGCCATCGAACTGCACACCGCCTGATCGCCTTTCGCTGAACCCTCAAGCCGCTGACCCCAGAGCTTTCGGAACGACGACAATGAACATGGTCTTCATCGAAAACACCGCCGGCAGCAGCCAGGTGATCACCATCATCGAGGAGTTCGCCGGCCACTCGGTGTCGCGCGACCTCAATCCCGGCGAGAACACCCACATCCCGGTGGGCCAGTTCAAGTCGATCGTGGTGCGCGAGACCTATCCGGACGACTGGTTGACCCGGGCCCGGGCCCGCAACGCCACCATCCCCAACTGAGGCCCCAGTTCTAGGCGAGGCGCGCCAGAAGGGCGCCGCCGCCTATTCCGAGGCGAAAGACACAGCGACCCCGCGAATCCGTTCGCGGGGTTTTTTGTCGCCTGGAACCGGGTGGTTAACGTGGCGTTAGGGTTTTGCGAACGGTGACGCTATCACCGTTCACGCCACCAGATCGGCGCCGGGAGCTTCCATGAAATGTGCATTCGAGCGCGACCGCGCGGGTGAGCCGCGCGCCATGATTGTGCGACGGCCTAGCTTGTGAGAAGACAGCGCTCGAACGGCGTGGGGGGAACCATGTCAGATCAAGACCATCAGGAGGGCCACGGTTTGCCGTTGCCGACCTATGTCAGTTATCTGATGTACCAGACAGAGCAGCACCGGCGCGCCCTGGCGGCCGATTGCATCGCTCAGCACGGACTGAACTTCGGCAAGTGGGTCGCGCTGGCCTCGCTGGCGCGGTTCGGCGAATGCTCGATGACCCGCCTGGCCAAGCTGTCGGCCGCGGACCGCACCACCCTGACCCGCTCGATCGACGGCCTGATCCGCGACGGCCTGGTCGAGCGCGGCGCCCAGGCGTCGGACCGCCGCAAGGTGGTGGTGCGCCTGACGCCGGCGGGGGCGGAACTTCTGGACCGGGTCGGCGACGACATCCGGCCGATCAACCAGGAAGTCTGCGCCGAACTGACCGAGGAAGAGCAGGCCAACCTGGCGACCTATCTGCAGAAGATCCTCGGCGGGCTGATCACCGAACCGGAATGGAAGCACGAGGTGCTGTCGTACGGGCCAGCGCCGCAGGGCGCGGCCTGGGAGCAGGGGTAGGATCTCTCAAAGACCGCTTGGAAAATTGCCGGCCTAGTCGTCCCCCCTCGGTCGCCCCCGCAGGCTCTTGATCCCCGCCCGCTTGCCCTTCGTCTCCAGCCGCTTGAGCTTGCTGGAATAGGTCGGTTTGGTCGGCCGCCGGGGCTTCGGCTTTTCCGTCGCCTTGCGGATCAGCTCCACCAGCCGTTCGCGCGCTTCCTGCCTGTTCATCTCCTGCGACCGGCTGCCCTGGGCGAACAGCACCAGCACCCCGTCCAGGGTCATGCGGCTGCCGCCCAGCGCCTCGAGCCGGGTCTTGACGTCCTCGGGCAGGTTCGGGGAGCCCCGCACGTCGAACCGCAGCTCGATCGCCGTCGAGGTCTTGTTGACGTGCTGGCCGCCCGGCCCCGAGGCGCGGGTGGCCTTCTCGACGAGCTCGTCGTCGTCGATGCGCAGCCAGGACGTGATCTCGATCATCGGACCACGCGCCGCGCCTTGACCACGGCGGTGTCCAGCGCCTGCAGGAACTTGCTGCGGTCGGCCGGACCGAAGGCCTTGGGGCCGCTGGTCACCTCGCCCATCGAGCGCAGGTGCTCGCCGATGGCCCGCGAGGCGAGGGCCGAGCCTATAGTGTCCGTCGTGAACAGCCGCCCCGTCGTGCCCAGGGCCTGGCCGCCGGCCTTCAGCACCCGGTCGGCCAGGGGGATGTCGTTGGTGATCACCACGTCGCCGGGGCCGGCCCGCTCGGCGATCCAGTCGTCGGCGATGTCGGGCCCGGCGTCGACCACCACCTGCTCGATGGCCGGGGTCAGGGGCACGCGGATCCAGCTGTTGGAGACCACGAAGGTCTTCAGGCCATAGCGCGCGGCGACCTTGTAGACCTCGTCCTTCACGGGGCAGGCGTCGGCGTCGATGTAGAGAACGGTGGTCATGCCGTGTCGTAGCGCTTCGGGGCGCAATGGGGCAAGCCGACCCACCTCCGTCTCCCCGGCGAAGGCCGGGGCCCAGGTGACACCCACGAGCCTCTCTAGATGAATCTGGGTCCCGGCCTTCGCCGGGAAGACGGAAGTAGAAGGGCGATACCTCAGTGCGCGTCAGGCGGCGGCGCCGACGTCTGCGGGGCGGGCTTGCAGAACGGCACCATGATCAGGGCGGCCAGGAAGATCCACGACATCAGCCGGAAGACGTCGTTGAAGGCCAGGGTCGTGGCGGCGCGGCCGATGACCTTGGCCAGTTCGCCCTGGGCCAGCAGGGCGGCATGGGCGGGGTCGGGCGTCAGCTGGCCGATCCGGGCGGCCAGGGCGGCCACGAAGTCGGGGGCGACGCGGCCGGCCTCGCCCAGGCTTTCGCCCATCCGCGCCACATGGATGCGGGTGTTGTCGCCCAGCCAGGTGTTGACCACGGCGATGCCGATGGCGCCGCCCAGGTTGCGCATCAGGTTGAACAGGCCCGACGCGTAGCGCAGCTCGGCCATGGCGAAGCCGGAGAGGGCCAGGTTCACGCTGGGCACGATGCACAGCATGATCGCGAAGCCCCGCAGGGCCTGGGGCCAGAGCAGGGCGTGGAAGCCCCATTCCGGGGTCAGGTGCGAGGTCAGGAACAGGCTGCTGGCGAAGGCGCTGAGGCCGACGGTGATCAGGATGCGCGGGTCGACCCGCTGCGACAGCCGCGCGGCGATCACCACCGACAGGATCTGGGCGACGCCGGTGACCACCACGGTGGTGCCGATCTCCTGGCTGTTATAGCCGCGCACCCGGCCCAGGAAGACCGGGATCAGATAGGTCGCCGAATAGAGCCCAAAGCCGATCACCAGGTTGAACACGCAGGCGAACACGAAGGTCGGCCTGCGGAACGGGCTAAGCCGCACGACCGGGCCGCCGGAGTTGAACGAGCGCTCCAGGAACAGCAGCAGCCCCACGAACGACAGCCAGGCGGCGATGGTGATCGACGGCTCGCCGAACCAGTCGTGGCGCGGGCCTTCCTCCAGCACATATTCCAGTCCGCCCAGGAACACCGCCATCGCCGCCAGGTGGGAATAGTCGATGGTCTTGAGCATCGACAGCTTGGGCGCGTCGACGCGGATGAACCTGACGGCCAGCAGGGTGACGATGATCCCCGGCACGATGTTGATGTAGAAGATCCACCGCCAGCCGGCCGCGTCGGTCAGCCAGCCGCCGACCGTGGGGCCCAGGGTCGGGGCCAGCACCGAGACCATGCCGAGGATCGCCGGGATCATCGCCCGCTGCTTGCCCTCGAACATCGCGAAGCCCGTGGCGAACACCGTCGGCACCATGGCTCCGCCGACGAAGCCCTGGATCACCCGGAACAGGATCATCGAATTGATGTCCCAGGCCATGCCGCACAGGGCGCTGGACAGGGTGAACAGCCCGGCCGACAGGGCGAACAGCCAGCGGGTCGATAGGGCTTGGGCCAGGAAGGCGGCGAACGGGATCATCACCAGCTCGGCCATCAGGTAGCCAGTCTGCACCCAGCTGATCTCGTCGGGCCCGGCCGACAACCCGGCCTGCACGTCGTTCAGCGAGGCGGCGACGATCTGGATGTCGATCAGGGCCATGAACTGGCCAAAGGCCATCACCGCGAAGATCAGGTACTTGGTCGCGTCCGGCAGGTTCAGCGGATTGATCGCCGCCGCCGGCGCCGAGGGGGGCGGACCGGGGATTTCGGCGGTGTCGCGCATGACGCCCTCTTGAAAGTATGATCACCGTAATATTATATGCATCATGCAATGGAGATCGCAAGCCATGCGCTACGATGCGGACCACAAGCAGCAGACCCGGGAGCGGGTGTTGAAGGCGGCGGCCAAGGCCCTTCGGGCCGAGGGGCCGCACCGGATCGGCGTCGCCGCGGTGATGGCCGAGGCCGGCCTGACCCACGGCGGCTTCTACGCCCACTTCAAGTCCAAGGACGATTTCATCGCCGCCGCCGTCGGCCAGATGTTCGTCGAGAGTCGGGGGCGGCTGGACCGGGCGGTGGAGGGGCGCACGCCCGCCGAGGGGCTCCGGGCCTATCTCGACTTCTACCTGTCGGCCGCCCATCGCGATACGCGCACCGCCGGCTGCCCCCTGCCGTTCCTGTCGGCCGACGCCCCGCGCCTGGCCGCCCCGTCGCGCGAGCGCTTCGCCCAGGGCGTGGCCAACCTGACCGACCGCCTGGCCCAGGTGCTGGCCGAACTGGGCCGCGCCGACGCCGAGGAAGCCGCCGGCTCGATGCTGTCGGAGATGGTCGGGGCCGTCGCCCTGGCCCGGGCCGAGCCCGACCCGGCGCGGTCGGACGCCATCCTCGCGCGCACCCGCGCCGCCCTGCAACGCCGTCTCGGCCTGGAGCTGACCCAATGACCACCCTGGTCGACCAACTCGCCCCCGGCGTCACCGGACTGGAGCAACTGCGGGCCATGGTGGCGGCCGGCGGCCGTCCGCCGATCGGCGACACCCTGGAGTTCACGCTCGTGGAAGCCGGCGACGGCTGGGCGGCCTTCGAGGGCACGCCGGGCCGGCACGTCTACAATCCGATCGGCACGGTGCACGGCGGCTATGCGGCGACCCTGCTCGACTCCGCCTGCGGCTGCGCGGCCCATTCCAAGCTCAGCGCCACCCAGGGCTACACGACCCTGGAGCTGAAGGTGACCTATCACCGGGCGATGACCGACAAGACCGGTCCGGTCCGCGCAGAGGGCCGGGTGGTGACCTTCGGCCGACGGGCGGCCTTCACCGAGGCGACGATCAAGGACGCGGCGGGGCGGCTCTACGCCTCGGCGACCTCGACCTTGCTGGTGTTCGAGCGATGACCGCCGCGATCCTCGATACGCCGGTCGGCGTCGCCGCTCCGGTCGCCCCGCCCCCGAACCAGGCGACGGCCAAGACCCGCAAGGGCCTGCCGTTCTCGCCGCGCACCGCCCTGATGGTCGGTGGCGCGATCGTCCTGGCCGTGGCCGGGGGCGTCTATCTGGCCGCGCCCAAGGCGGTGGTCTCGACCGACGCGGCCTATGTGCAGGCCGACAGCTCGACCATCGCCCCCAAGGTGCGGGGCCTGGTCTCCGAGGTGCTGGTCGCCCACAACCAGACCGTCAAGCGCGGCGACCCGCTGGTGCGCATCGACCCCGAAGAGTTTGACGCCCGCGTCGCCTCGGCCGGCGCCGACCTGCAGGACGCCCAGGCCTCGGTCGAGGCCGCGCGGGCGGCTCTGATCGCCCTGGACGCCGAGGAGCAACTGGCCGCCTCCAACATCCGCGCCGCCCAGACCTCGATCCGCGCCGCCGACGCCCAGAACGCCCAGGCCCAGTCCGACCGAGCCCGCTTCGACGCCCTGGCCAGCAGTGGCGCGGTCGCCCGCCGCGATGTCGAGCGCTACCAGGCCGCGGCGATCACCGCCCAGTCGACCGCCGAGCGCAGCCGCGCCGAGTTCGACGTCAGCCGCAACCAGGCCTCCGTGACGACCGCCAAGCGCGCTTCGCTGAACGCCGCATTGGCCCAGGCACAGGCCTCGGTCGCCCGCGCCCAGGCCGCCCTCGACCTGGCGCGCCAGGACCAGGCCCACACCCTGATCCGCGCCCCGATCGACGGGGTGGTCGGCGACCGCCAGGCCGAGCCGGGCGACTACGTGCAGCCAGGCACGCGCCTGCTGACCGTGGTGCCGCTGCGGGCGCTCTATGTGGTGGCCAATTTCAAGGAGACCCAGGTCTCGCGCATGGTCATCGGCCAGGCCGCGACGATCAAGGTCGACGCCCTGGACGGTCCGGCCCTGAAGGGTTCGGTGGAAAGCTTCGCGCCGGGTTCGGGGTCGCAGTTCTCGCTGCTGCCGTTCGAGCCGGGGACGGGCAACTTCACCAAGATCGTCCAGCGCGTGCCGGTGCGCATCCGCATCGAACCGGGGCAGGCGGGGCTGGAGCGCCTGCGGCCGGGCCTGTCGACGACCGTGAAGGTGCGGCTGAAGGGTTGAGGGCGATTCCCCGGCGCGTTCGCTTCGGCGGATTTTAGCGCTCATGATTTGAGCATCATGGCGCAGCTTGCACCGTTTGTTAGCGCAACCAATCTTTCTGGGCGATGTGCGCATCAAAGGTGGAACCCCGCCTTGATCCCCGACCCGGGCCCACTAGATATCAACCCGTGGAGCCGCCTTTGGCGCTCCTGCCCTTCCTGGGCGTTTCCTCCCTAATGACTGCCCGGCCTTTGTGCCGGGCTTTTTTTTGCCTGTACCCCGGCCGCTTGATCGACGCGCGAGGGCCGCGGCCTTAAGCTTGATCCTTGAACGGCCTGGCCCTCGCGCCGGGCCCGTGTGGAGACCGAGTATGGACAAGGCCGAACTCAATCGCCTCATCGAACGCCACAAGCAGGAACAGGAAGCCCTGGCCGAGCGTCTGGGCGCCCTGCGCAGCGGCGACTTGCAGGTCAAGGCCCGCGAAGACGACGGCGGCGAGCGCGACGAGACCCCCACCCACATCAATGAGCTGGAGCGGCTCGAACAGTGGCTGATCGAGAACATCGCCCGCTATGAGGCGTTGCTTGGCGCCTGAAGCGGCAGGCCGGCGTTGCGTCGCGCGCGACGGGTGGGATAGGTCTGGCGCGTGCGGACCAGCGAGGCGGCGATGAGCGAGATTCCCTTGGATGACCGGGTGGCCGCGGCCGCGTTCCGGCGGCTGATCGAGCACCTGCGGCTTCGGCGCGACGTCCAGAACGTCGACCTGATGGGCGAGGCGGGGTTCTGCCGGAACTGCCTGGCCGACTGGGTCAGCGAAGCCTCGGACGGCGCGCTCGATCGCGATCAGGCGCGCGAGGCGGTCTATGGCATGCCCTTCGGAGACTGGAAGGCTCGGCATCAGAAGTCGGCCACCCCGGAGCAACTGGCGCGCATGGAGGCCAGCCTGGCGATCAACGCCAGGGCCCGGGAAGACGCGCGGCTGGACGAGGCCCTGGAGGAGAGCTTTCCCGCCAGCGACCCGCCGTCGATGACCGAGCCGGGACGGTAGGCCTTGGCCTATCCCGATCGCTATCTCGACGACCTCCAGGTGGGGGAAACCTGGGAAGGCGAGCCCTTCACGATCTCGGAGGCCGAGATCATCGCCTTCGCGAGGCAGTTCGACCCGCAACCGATGCACCTGGATCCGGTCGCGGCCGCGCGGGGGCGGTTCGGGGGCTTGATCGCCAGCGGCTGGCACGTGGCCTCGCGGGTGATGCGCGAATATGTCGAGCTCGCGCCGTTCGGCGCCACGCCGATGCTGGGCATGCGGATCGACGAGCTTTGCTGGCTGCATCCGGTGCGGCCGGGTGATGCGCTGCGGGTGCGACGCCAACTCGTCGCCGTGACCCCGTCCCGGACCCGGCCCGATCGCGGCACGATCCGCACGGCCACCACCGTCACCAACCAGGACGACGTCGTCGTGCTGACCTTCTTCAATCTGATCCAGATGCCCGTTCGGCCGACAACTTAGGCGGGGTTCGGACGGTCTTCGTCTTGGGCCGACGGCCCGACCGTGATTCCCGGGCGACACGGCGTCGCGACGCGAGCAAGCGCCTGACGGCCGGTTTCTGAGCACGCGCAAAAGTAGTTTCGTGCCGACGTGGCAATAATAATACAATTATGTCAAAAAGTGGCGAAACCACTGGCGCCATAACGGTTTGGTCAATAGTCGCGGCAAATCGGCAAAAACAGCGCTGTCAAAAAGTGTCTAAAAGACCTTTCGGAGTGCTTGACCTATTTCGCATAGCGATGTTACCGCTACCGATGACTTCGTCGTCAAGTTGAAATTTGGGGCTTTCGCGAGGCGCCCCTGGAAATTTTTGACGATGTTGTAACAAAAAAATTGAAGCCCAATTCACGGGCAAAGCGCGGGGAAACGACCATGAAACGGCACCGTCGGTGGACTACGTCTGCGTCTCTGTTGGCCTTGTCGGCGGCGCTTGCCGCAGGCCATGCCGCGGCCCAGGAGGCGCCTAAATCTGATACCGTGGAAGAGATCATCGTCACGGGCATTCGGGCCTCGCTCGACCGCGCCATCGAGATCAAGCGCAGCAACAGCGGCGTCGTCGACGCGATCTCGGCCGAGGACATCGGCAAGTTCCCCGACACCAACCTGGCGGAGTCGCTGCAGCGCATCACCGGCGTGTCCATCGACCGCACGAACGGCGAGGGCTCTCAGGTCACGGTGCGCGGCTTCGGTGGCGGGTTCAACCTGGTGACGCTCAACGGCCGCACCATGCCGACCGCCAATGTGGTGACCGTCGGCGGCGACCAGTCGGCGGACTTCGCCGGCGGCACCAGCCGGTCCTTCGACTTCTCCAACCTGGCCTCGGAAGGCGTCAGCACGCTGGAGGTCTACAAGACCGGCCGCGCCGCGATCCCCTCCGGCGGGATCGGCGCGACGATCAACGTCAAGACGCGCCACCCGTTCGAGGCGCGCGAATCCGGGCTTTCGGGCAGCATCGGCGTCAAGGCGGTCTACGACACCGGCGTCGACAAGAGCCTGGAGGACGCCGACAAGCTGACGCCGGAAGTCTCCGGCCTGCTCAACTGGACCGACGACAGCGACAAGTTCGGCGTCGCGCTATTCGGCAGCTATCAGAAGCGCAATTTTACCAGCCGCGCCGCCACCTCCAACGACTGGAACATGCGCCACTACTCGGACTTCATCAATCCGGCCAACGGCTACGTCCGCAACGGCGGCGCCACCCAGATCACCAACGCGCCGAAGGATCCCAACACCTGGGTCTCGATCCCGAACGACAGCCGCTACCACTTCTCCGAAGGCCAGCGCGAACGCCTGAACGGCCAGGCGACCGTGCAATATCGTCCGATCGAAAACCTGACCCTGACGGCTGACGCCCTCTATGCGCGCAACAAGACCTACGAAAAGCGCAACGACAGCACCAACTGGTTCAACCGTCCGTTCGACAAGGTGACGTTCGACGACAACCCCGTCGTCGCCACCGCCGTGCTGCTGCAGGAAACGCTCAGCGGCACCAAAGACATGGGCTTCGAGCAGCAGTATCGCGCTAACGAGGACACCTTGAAGTCCTACGGGCTGAACGCCGCCTGGGACCTCAGCGACCGGTTCAAGGTGACGGTGGACGGCCACATCTCGAAGGCCGACAGCGCGCCGGACGCCCCCAACGGGACGAGCTCGACCTCGGTCAGCATCGGCGCGCCGATCGTTTCGAGCCACTCGGTGGACTACAGCGGCAAGATTCCGGTCCAGAGCTTCACGATCAACGACGCCCTGCCGCGCGGCAACGCCAACGGCGTGCTGGACGTCGGCGACCTGGGCAGCCAGGTGGCCCGCACCTCCGCCCAGCGCCAGCAGCACGAGATCAAGGAAATCCGCGCCGACGCCAGCTGGGACCTGGATGACGACGGCGGCAGCCGGTTCGACTTCGGGGTGAACTACCGCTCCTCCAAGATGACCCAATCGGCCGTCAACACCCAGCAGGACCTGGGCAGCTGGGGCATCTCCAATCCGCGTGACGTGAACCAGTACGCCAACGGCCTGGTCAGCACCTTCTGCATGGCCTGCAAGTTCGACAGCTTCGATCCGAAGCAGAGCGGGCCTGGCCTGATCTCGTTCCGCGCCAATGCGGTCGACCTCTACAACGCCCTGTCGCCGGTCTACGCCCAGCGCGGCAACGCCGTCGCCGTCACCAGTCAGGACAACAACCGCGTCGACGAGGACATCCTGGCTGGCTACTTCCAATTGACCTGGAAGGCGCAACTGGCGGGACGCCCGGCCACCCTGGTGGCCGGCGTGCGCTACGAAGAGACCAAGGTCACGTCCACTTCGCTGGTCCGCACGCCGCGGGCTATCATCTGGACCGCCGACAACGACTTCCGCGTCGATACACTCTCCACCTACTCGCCGGTTTCCGGCAAGGGCAAGTATTCCAGCCTGTTGCCGGCGATGGACTTCCAGGTGGAGCTGACCGACGACATCGTGGGGCGCTTCTCGTTCAGCCGCACCCTCGGGCGCCCGGACTACGGCGATCTGTTCGCCGCCCAGACCGCCGGGGCACCCAACCGTCCGATCGCCAACGGCGCCGTCCCACTCGGCACCTCGGGCAACCCGAACCTGCAGCCGGCGATCTCCGACAACTTCGACGTTTCGCTGGAGTGGTACTACAAGCCCAGCAGCTTCATCTCGGCGGGCTTCTTCGAGAAGCGGGTCAACAACTTCGTCGGTCGGGGCACCGTCATGCAGAACCTGTTCGGTCTGCGCGATCCCAGCTCCGGCGCGGCCGGCACCCGTTCGGGCGACGCCAAGGCTTCGCTCACGACGATCGGCGCCGACCAGACCGACGTGAATCTGTTCACGATGACGGCCCTGATCCAGCAGACCGGCTCGGTGGCCGCCGCGACCGCCCAGTTCCAGGCCAACCGCGGACCGGGTGGCGACCTCAACCAGGCGTTCGTGGACAACATCCTGGCCACGGTCGACATCGAGCCGACCGCGACCGATCCGCTGTTCAATTTCCAAGTCTCCAAGCCGATCAACAACGAGACCGGCAAGATCCACGGTTTCGAAATCGCCGCCCAGCACTTCATCGGCGACACCGGGTTCGGCGTTGCCGCGGCCTACACCATGGTGCGCGGCGACATCGGCTTCGATATCGCCGCGGATCCGGGGCAGGACCAGTTCGCGCTGCTCGGGCTCAGCGACACGGCCAACGCCACGCTGATCTACGAGAAGTACGGCATCTCGGCCCGCGTAGCCTATAACTGGCGCGACCGCTTCCTGCAGGCCACCAACCGTGGCGGCTCCAGGAACCCGGTCTTCGTCGAACCCTTCGGCCAGCTGGACATCAACATCAGCTACGACGTGACGGAAAAACTCGCCATCTCGCTGGAAGGGATCAACCTGACCAAGGAGAGCCTGCGGACCTATGCCCGTGACGAGAACCAGCTGTGGTACGCTCAGGAACTGGATCGCCGCTTCCTGCTCGGAGCGCGCTATCGCTTCTAGGTGGTGGACGTAGATCCACGATGGGGGAAAGGTCGCTGCTTGCAGCGGCCTTTTTCTTCTCAAGGCTACAGGGCAGGGGCTCGGCTTTTCGCGAGCCCGGAAGGCGGACATGACCAACAGAGTGCTGCTGAACAATGTCGACCATGGGGACCTGCGGGTCCTCACGGGCCACGGCGCGCGGTTCGGCGACGACATCAACCAGGTTCTGGTGCTGCCGACCGAGTTCGAGGACGTCCAGCGCGAGTACCCGATGTTCTTCCGCAAGGACGCGACCGGCGCCTACCAGACCATCGCCCTGCTGGGACTGGATCGGGACGAGAACCTGTTCCTGGACGACGGGAGCTGGCGGGCCCGTTACGTCCCCGCGGTGCAGCAACGGGGACCGTTCTCGATCGCGCTGCAGGGCGATCGCTCGGCCGACGCCGCTCAGCCCGAACTGATGATCCATGTCGATCTGGACCATCCGCGGATCAGCCGGACGGAAGGGGAGGCGGTGTTCCTGCCGGCCGGCGGCAACGCGCCTTACCTGCAGGGGGTCGTGGGTCTTCTCGGCGCCATCTATGACGGCCTGGAGATGGGCCCGGCGATGTTCGCCGCCTTCGAGGAACTGGCGCTGATCGAGCCGGTCGTGGTGGAGATCAAGCTCGACGACGAGCGGTCCTACGACCTGCCCGACCTCTACACGATCTCCCAGGAACGCCTGGTGGGGCTGGACGCGGCGGATCTCCTGCGGCTCCACCGGTCCGGGCTTCTGCGCGCGGCCCAGTGGGTCGTATCGTCGATGGGCAACCTGCGGACCCTGATCGACCTGAAAACCCGCCGGCTGGCGGAAGTCTGAATTCATGGTCGATATCGCGTGCAGGACCCCGGTGGTCGCGGTCTCGTCGCCGAAGGACATCCCTTTCGACGAGATCCTGCGTGACCAGAGGCCGATGATCTTCAGGGGGCTGGCTCGCGACTGGCCGCTGGTCAGGCTGGGCCTGGAGGGCCCGGAGCCGGCGATGGCCTACCTCGCCGGCTTCGCCAAGGGCCAGCGGGTGGTCGCCTATCGTGGGGCGCCGGAAATCAAGGGACGGTTCTTCTACGACGACACGGTCACCGGGATGAACTTCCAGGCTAGGCGCGAGCCGCTGGACGCCGTCCTGGACAACATCTCGCGACATCTCGCCGACGAGAGCGCCCCCTCCCTCTATGTCGGCTCCACCGACCTGGACACCTATCTGCCGGGTTTTCGCGAGCGGAACGACCTGGGGCTGGATCCCGAAGTGTTCGGCGGCGAGCCGCCGCTGGTCAGCATCTGGATCGGCAATCGCACGACGGCGGCCGCCCACTACGACATGTCCAACAACATCGCCTGCTGCGTGGTCGGACGCCGCCGCTTCACGCTGTTTCCGCCCAACCAGGTCCACAATCTCTATCCCGGCCCGCTGGAGCCGACGCCCGGCGGCCAGGCCGTGAGCATGGTTGATTTCGAGAACCCCGACCACGACCGCTTCCCGGGTTTCCGCGACGCCCTGGCCGCCGCCCAGGTCGCCGAACTGGAGCCCGGCGACGTGCTGGTCTACCCGGCCCTGTGGTGGCACCAGGTCGAGGCCCTGGACGCCTTCAACGTGCTGGTCAATTACTGGTGGAACAGCGCGCCGGGCTTCATGGACACGCCCATGAACACCCTGCTGCATGGCCTGCTCAGCCTGCGCGATCGCCCCGACTTCGAGAAGCAGGGCTGGCGCGAGCTGTTCGACCACTATGTCTTCGGGCCCTCCGACCGCGCTGGCGCCCACCTGCCCGAGGCGGCGCGCGGCGCGCTGGGGCCGATGGACGACCTCAAGGCCCGCCGCCTGCGCGCTCTGCTGCTCAACCGACTGAACCGATGAACGAGGAGAAGGCTCCGATGGCCGAACAGGTCGTGAAGAAGGTGGTGATCGCCGGCGGCGGCTCCGCCGGCTGGATGGCCGCCGCCGCCCTGTCGAAGCAACTGGGGCCGCTGCTGGACATCACCCTGATCGAATCCGACGACATCGGCACGGTCGGGGTAGGGGAGTCGACCGTCCCCACGGCGCGCACCTTCAACGCTCTGCTCAATCTGGACGAACCGGAATTCATGAGCGCCTGCCAGGCGACCTTCAAGCTGGGGATTTCGTTCGAGAACTGGGGCGAGATCGGCGACCGGTACATCCACTCGTTCGGTCAGATCGGGAAATCAACCTGGCTCGGCGATTTCCACCACTTCTGGCTTCAGGCCAAGGCGCAGGGGTTCGGCGGCGACCTTGGAGACTACTGTCTTGAGCTCAAGGCCGCCGAGGATCACCGGTTCTTCACCGACGAGAACGCCTCGTTGAATTACGCCTATCACATCGACGCCACCCTCTACGGCCGGTACCTGCGCGCGAAGAGCGAGGGCAAGGGCGTCCGGCGGGTCGAGGGCAAGATCACCAGCGTCAAGCAGCGGTCCGACGACGGGTTCATCGAGGCGCTGGTGCTGGAGTCGGGCGAGGTGATCGAGGGCGACCTCTTCATCGACTGCACCGGCTTCCGGTCGCTGCTGATGGGGGGCGCTCTGGAGGTCGGTTTCGAGGATTGGACCCACTGGCTGCCCAACAACAGCGCCCTGGCGGTTCAGACGCGCACGGACGCTCCGGCCTATCCCTACACCCGCGCCATCGCCCATCGGGCGGGATGGCTGTGGGGCATTCCGCTGCAGGGCAAGATCGGCAACGGCTTCGTCTATTCCAGCGACCATATGAGCGACGACGAGGCGCAGGCGGGGCTGCGCGACATGATCGAGGGCGAGATGGTGGCCGAGCCCCGGCTCATCCGCTTCCGCGCCGGCCGCCGCCGCAAGGCCTGGCACAAGAACTGCGTCGCCATAGGTCTGGCCGCCGGCTTCATCGAGCCGCTGGAATCCACCTCGATCCACATGATCATGGTCGCGGTGCACCGGCTGCTTCAGCTCTTCCCGTTCGCCGGCTGCAACGAAGCGCTCAGCGACCGCTTCAACCATCTGGCCGACGACGAGATCGAGAAGATCCGCGACTTCGTCGTGCTGCACTACAAGCTGACCGAGCGGACCGACAGCCCGTTCTGGGACCACTGCCGGACCATGGAAATCCCCGACAGCCTGGCCCATCGCATCGCCCTGTTTCGTGACAGCGGCCACGTGTTCCGGGCCCCGGGCGAACTGTTCCAGACCGACTCCTGGCTGCAGGTGATGCTGGGGCAGAGGTTGCGACCAAGCGGCCACCACCACATGGGCCGTCTGATGCCACCCGAGCAGCTGCGCCAGGCGCTGAACGACCTGAAGGGCAACATCGCCCGCGCGGTGGACCGGATGCCGAGCCACCAGGCCTTCGTGGACCGCTACTGCCCGGTCGCCCCGGCCTGAAGGACGGAAGCCAAGGCCCTCACGGCTCGGCGGTCCTGATCGCCGCCGGGCCAGCGGGCATGGGCAGGGTGGCGGTGTGGCGCAGGCGGCGGCCGTCGAAGGCGAAGGCCTCGATCGTCTGGCCGACCACGCACTGGACCAGCAGGCGGCGGGAGTCGCGCGACCAGGCGATCCCCTGACCCCAGGCGCCGACGTCGGCCTGCGTGACCTTGGTCAGCCTTTCGCCGTCGATGCGCCAGATCTGGACCAGGCCCTTGGGATGATAGCCTGGCGCCGCGCGGGCGAGGTTGGAGCCGTTGTTGACGTTGACCGCGACGTAACGGCCGTCGGGCGACATCTTCAGGCCTTCCGGCGTCAGGCCGACGGCCACGGTGTCGACGACGCGGGGGATGGCTGGGGCCAAGTCGATCAGGCTGATCGTATCGACGTCGCGCCCGCCGCCGCCGATGTTTCCCGACACGGCGAAGCGGCGCGGGCCGTCGGTGTCGATCTGATAGGGGCGCAGGCCGGGGGCCAGGGTCACCGACGTGACGGCGACGGTCGCGCCGTCGAGGCTCAGCTGGACGATCTTGTGATCACGGTCGCGCGACACCAGGGCCCGGTGGTCGTCGTCGAAGAAGATCGGCATGGCCGGCGAGGAGTCCGGTTCGCCGACCCGGACCTTGCCGACCGGGGTCAGGACGCCGCCGGCGACGGTGAAGACGCTGACCGTGCCCTCGGCGCGGTTGGCCACCAGGGCCAGGGTCCCGGCTCGGTTGATCGACACCCCCGAGGCCCCGGCCCCGGCGTGCAGGGTGGCGGTCACGCGCCGGGTCTTCAGGTCGATGACGCTGACCACGTCGTCCGGGCTGATGGTGGTGGGATCGCCGGGCGTCAGCCTGCGGGCCGCGGTGACCAGGGCGAAGGACTCGTCGGGCGCCACCGCCACGCTGGACGGTGGCCCGATGACGCTGGTCGGGGCGGCGACGTCGCCGACGCTCCGGGGCGGCGAGGCGGACATGTCGATCAGGGTGACGGAGTCCGGGGCCGGATGGGCTGGGACCACCTGCTCGCCGTCGTCCAGCACCTGCTTGCCGTCATTGGCCGAGACCGCGATCTGGGCCTGGACGGCGCTCGCCAGGCCCAGACTCAGGTTGAGGGCGACAGCGGTGGCGAGAAGGGCGCGAACGAGCATGGCTGATCCTGACCGCGATTGGGGAAACGCGAAAGCGCGCGGACGCCGGGAGGGACGTCCGCGCACCTCTGCTGTCGAGGCGCGGCGGGGACAAACCATCGCGCCATCGCTTCATCTGGCCGTCAGTAGGTGTAGCGGACGCCCAGAATGAACTCGCGGCCCGTGTGGTGATAGAACGAGGACCGGTCGGCGACGGAGTCGTTGAACTGGTCCTGGTTCTCGTCGGTCAGGTTCACGCCCTCCAAGGTGAGCTTGAAGTGGTCGTTGACCGTGTACTGCAGCGAGGCGTCGACATTGAGCGTCGAGGCGGCGCCGTCGGCGTCGGTGCCGGCCTCCGAGCCCGGGATCCGGGTCAGGTAGGCGTCGCGGTAGGCCGCCGAGGCGCGGGCGCTCCACTTGCTGTCCTCGTAATAGACCGTGGCGTTGTACGAGCTGGGCGACAGGCCGGTCAGGTTGGCCGTGGCCACCACCGCGCCGGCGCCGTTCAGGTAGTTGATCGACGATTTGACGTGCGTGTAGTTCAGCAGCACGCCGGTGTGCTTGAGGAAGCCCGGCAGGAAGGTCAACGGCTGCTGGTAGTTGATCTCGTAGCCGGTCAGGTCGCCGCCGGGAGTGTTGCTCGGCACGGTGAACTGCCACTGGGCGCTGGGGCTGCAGCCGTTGGTCGCGCCGCAGGCGGCGATGGCCACGCTGTCGGGCAGGCCGAACGCATTGCCGGTGAAAGCCCCGTTGGTCTGCAGCGTCTGGACGAAGCTGCCGATCTCTTTCTTGAACACCGCCAGCGACAGCAGGCCCGACTGCTGGAAGTACCATTCGAACGACAGGTCGTAGGCCTTGGCCCGGAACGGGTCGAGGTTGGGGTTGCCGGCGGTGACGCTGCGGCCGGCGCCCGAGACGCTGATCGTCGCGCCCGGGGTCAGGCTGCCGAGGTCGGGCCGCGACATCACCTTGGCCGCGCCGAAGCGGATCAGGAAATTGTCGATCGGCTCGTAGACCACGTTCATCGACGGCAGGGTGTCGCTGTATTCACGCTCGGCGGTGATCGCCAGCGGCGCGCCGCTGACATAGGTGTAGCCCTGCGACCGCTGCTTGGTCTTGACGTAGCGCACTCCGAAATTGCCGCGTAGCGGACGCCCCGCGACCTGGGTGTCGAAGTCGGCCTGCACATAGCCGCCGGCGTCCTTCTCGGTGACGCCGCGGTTGTTGCCCAGGGCCGGTTCCTTGCCCAGGTGGAACGCGCCGCCATAGGCTGTCTGGTCATAGAGGCTGAGCACGCCGGCGGCGGTCTGGACGTTGGGGATCAGCACGTCGGCGCCGGCGAAGTTGACGACCTTGCCGTACGACGAGGTCGGGAGGGCCACCAGGGCGGCCGGCACGGTGGGTTCGATATTGGTGCTGGAGCCGTTGGAGCGGCGCAGCTCGGTGGTCGTGAACTTGTACTCCTTGAACGCCGCGCCGCCGCTCAGCTTGAAGATCCCCAGATTGGCCCATTCGCCGTCGATCTGAGCGACGTCATAGGTGTTGACGGCGGTCTGCGGGCGCTGGCGGATCTGGGTCAGCACCCAGCTCGACGGGTTGGTCAGCTGGGCGCTGCCGTAGTCGATCACCGGCAGGTTGCCGTTGCTGTAGTCGTAGGAATAGCCCTGGACGTTGAACTGGTCGAACTGGACTGTCGTCTGCACCGGGTTCTGGTGGTCCGACTTCGAATGGCCCAGCAGGCCTGTGACCTTGATGTCGTCGGTGATCTGGTGGTCGAGGTTCAGGCCCAGCTGGGTGAACTTGGTGTCGAGTTCGTCGAAGCGGTTTTCGACCCGCAGGTCGACGTTGTTGAACTTGCCGGCGATCATCGTGTTGTGGCTGTCGATGGTCGAGGACACCACGTGGGTCTGGGCGATGCCGCAGGAGGTGTTGACGTTGGCCGCGGTGCAGGCCCCGCCGACGCTGAACGACGGCGCCTCGAGGTACTGCTCCTCGCGCGTGCCCTTGAAGTCGGCATAGAGGCCGTCGAAGCTGATCAGGGTCTTGTCGCTCGGCCGCCATTGCAGCGACAGGGTGCCGCCGATGCGCTCCTGGTCGTCGATATAGTTGTCGTAGCGCGGGAAGCGCGGGTGGAAGGCGGCGTTGTTGGCGGCGGCGGCCGGGTTGACCGTGGTCGGCAGGCCCGCGCCGTTGGGCAGGGCGTCGAAGCCGGGGCCGAAGGCGGCGCCAGTCGCCCAGCGGACGGTCGAGGAGCCCTCGTCGTCCAGCTTGCGCTTGGTGTAGGCCACCGACAGCAGGGCGCCGAAGGTGTCGTCCTTCCAGGTGTTGGAGACCATGAAGGCGCCGCGCGGATTGGTCGACTTGGCCAGGTCGTTGTAGCTGCCCTGCAGCGAGCCGACCATCTTGAAGCCGTGATAGTCGAAGGCGCGGGCGGTGCGCAGGTCGACGGTGGCGCCGAGCGAGCCTTCCTCCGTGGCCGCTTCGGCCGTCTTGCGCACGGTGATGGCGCTGAACAGGTCCGAGGCGAAGACGTTGAAGTCGAACGAGCGGCCGCGGTTGATGCCGCCGCCGGCGTCGGAACCGCCGCCGGTGGTCAGGGCTTCCATGCCGTTGATGCGCACGCGGGTGAACTGCGGGCCCAGGCCCCGCACCGAGATTTGCCGGCCTTCGCCGCCGTCGCGCGCCAGGGCGACGCCGGGGATGCGCTGGATGGATTCCGAGAGGTTGAGGTCGGGGAACTTGCCGATGTCCTCGGCCAGGATGGAGTCGACGGCCGCGGACTCCTGGCGCTTGACGTTTAGGGCCTTGGCCAGGCTGGAGCGGAAGCCGGTGACCACCACTTCCGACACGGCGTCATTGTTCGGCGTGGCTTGCGCCGGCGGCGCCGCGTCTTGCCGCGCCAGGGCCGGCGTGGCGGCCAGGCCCAGGCAGACGGCGGCCAAGGACGCGCTCGCCAGCCATGTGCGGCGTTGAACAGTATGCATACCCATTTCCCTCCCGACGGGACATTTTCTGACCGATGCTCGGTCTTGTTCTCGGGAGGGGCCGGGCGCCGACCGGTGTTCGGATCGGCGGCGGGACCTCATCCCGCCGGGAGACTAGGAGCCGGCGGCGGCGCGCCGCCAATGCCGTTCTCGAACCTGTTGATGCCGGTCCGGCATCACGCGGCGCGGGCGATCAACCCTTCGTAGCGGCGCAGGATCCGCTCCAGGGTGGAGCGCTTGACGGGCTTGCCGTCGCGCAGCTTGGTCCAGGTGGTTTCGCTGATCGCGTAGCAGTCGAACAGGTGCTCGCGGGTGACGGCGGGCAACCGGGCGCGCAGGCGCAGGAAGAGGTCGCGGGGAACGGTGAGGGTTTCGGCCATGGCGAGGTAACGCCCCCGGAGCGCGTCCGCTCCGGGGTCTCCGGTTTTTGGTCAGGGGGCGGTGACGATGTTGTTGAGCTGGGTGATCTCCGGCGCGCCGGTCGGGGTGACGATCCGCACGCGATAGCCGGTCTTCCAGCCGGCCTTCGACGCCAAGCTCACCTGGGCGGTCTTGGGCTTCAGGTCGAGCGGCGCGGGCAGGGCGGGCGTCGTGGCGCGGGCCAGTTCGTGACCGGCGGCGTCTTCCAGCACCACAATGCTGGCCGGGGCCGGCCTGGAGCCCAGGCTGTGGACGGTCACCGTCAGGCCCGAGCGCGTCGCCTTGACGTCGTCACGACCGACGCCCAGGTCGGCGCGCCCGGCTGCCGGGGCGGCGGGGGTTTCCAGCGCGAAGTCCCAGGTGGTGGTCTTGCCGGGCGCGAAGGTCACGTCGACGCCGGTGGTGCGCTCGAAGGCCAGGCGGGTCCCCGGATCGGCGGCGCCCTCGACGGCGCGGACCATCTTCCACTGGCCGGCGACGACGTCCCAGCCGGTCATCACCGCGTGGATCGGCCGGCCGGTCAGGTTGTAACCGGTGACCCTGAACCCCTTTGGGCCGCCCGTGACCAGGATGCCGACGTCCTCGGCCCCGGTCGGCGTGTCGAAGCGCCAGCTGACCAGGTGACCGGGGAACATCTGGTTCCGTCGCAGGGCCATGCCGCCCAGGCGCGAGCGCTGCAGGATGTCGCTGAACAGCTCCACCCGGTCCGACCACCAGTGGGCGTCGGTCATCATCCACATCCGCTGCTCGGCGGTGGTGATCTCGTCGCCATAGACCTTCTCCAGGAAGCGGGTGTCGCCGCTGGTCCGCCAGGCCTCGTAGAGGGTGAAGGGATCGTTGTCGCCGGCCTTGGCCCGGCGCTCGAACTCCGCGCCCCAGGTCGCGCGCTGGCCCAGCATGTCGACGACGTCGCTGTTCAGCTCGTCCATGCCGCGCAGCTTGCCGTGCGCCATCTCGCCCTTCAGCGGCAGCAGGTACTTCTCGTCGCCGGTCCAGCGCCAGGCGGCCCAGAACAGCTGGATGGCCGAGATGTTGCCGCGCGCCTTGCCGGCCAGTTCGCCGCGCGACTGGCCGGTGGCGGCGTTGATGTCCTCCGGATAGCGCCAGGTCCCGTCCGGATCCTGCTTGCCGTGGGCCATGTGGCCGTCGGCCAGGTCGACGATCAGCTTGCGCAGGGTCGGGTCGCCGTTGAAGTCGGCCAGCATGATCCCGGGATGCAGGATCAGGTAGGAATAGGGGTGCGACCAGCCCCACGGGCCGTCCCGCGACACGTCGGTCGCCGAGAAGAACCGGCTGAGCACGTGGACGTGGCCGTCCTCGCCCTTGCCCATGACGGTCGGATAGGCTCGGGCCGTCTCCATCAGCCGCTCGACGACCTTGGGGTCGCCGTAGCTGGTGTACATCGCCTCGGCCTTGAGGTTGATCCCCTCCTCGTAGGAGTGGAGCTCGTCGGTCTTGATCTTCGACAGGCCCAGGGGAAGCATGTCGTTCTTGTAGGCGGCGTCGGCCAGGGCGTTGAGCGAGGCGGTGGTCTTGTCGGGAATGTCGCCCATCAAGGCCAGGGGCGGCCACTGCTGGGTCAGGTCGTTGTCGTCGGAAATGCCGCCGCCGAAGTCGCCGTAGGGGACCTGGCGGTTGTCGATCCACCATTCGATGAAGTGGCGGACCCGCTTGAGGTCCTCGACCTGCAGGAAGGCCCATTTCGGAACCCCGGCCGGGGCCACGGGCAGGGTGACGGGAACGCCCGGCTGTTCGGGATTGAGCTCGGCCCACATCTCGCGGCCGTGCCGGTTCTGCGGATCGACCCGCAGCAGGTCCGACAACTCCAGGTCCAGCCGCGCGTAACGGGCCAGGCGCTTGGAGACGTCGTGCTCCTCGACCAGGAAGGCCAGGTTGTCGCGTGCCTGGACCAGGCGGTCGGCGATGTGCTCGGGCCTGGCGTCCTGGGCGGGCTTGAACTTCAGCCGCACGGCCATGCCGTCCAGCTGTCTGGCGTCGAAGTCGCCGCCGGCCCCGGCGATGGTCAGGTAGAGGCTCCTGTCCGGCGGCAGCAGGCGGTCGCGGGTGTCGAGGAACACCGTGCGGGCCTCGCCCGGCTTGACCGAGACGTTGACGTCGATCAGGTCGCGGCCCGGCCACAGCGGGTCCTTGACCTTGATGTTCAGCGGGAACAGCCCGCCGTGCGTGGCCTTGACGTTCAGGGCCGGGATGTCGATCGCCACGCCGTCGAGGCCGGCGTCCATGCCCTGCCAGCCGTACTGGAACTTGCCCACCGGCCCGCCGGCCCGGCCCAGGCGGAAGTCGGCGGGGATCAGCACGTGGACGATCGGCAGCTTGGGGCCGGCGGCCTCGACCCGGGCCTTGACCGGGGCCGAGGCGGGCAGGGCGGCGACCATGTTCCGCTCGCCGGCCGCGAACCGGCCTTTGACGAAGGTGGTCAGGTCGTCCAGCGTCGGATAGGCGGCGGGATCGGCGCCCGGCCGCACGACATAGCTCAGCGTGAACTCGTCGGGCTCGGCGCCAGCCGTGACGTCGTAGGCGGCCAGTTCCTGGATCGGGGTTTCCTGGACGAGGTTGTCGAACCGCAGCTTGCCGCCCTTCAGGGGCGCGAACTGGTTGATGGTGCGCAACTGGCCCTGGGCCCGCCTGGCCAGCGGGGTCTCCTTGCCGGCGGCGTCGATCGCGGTCAGCGCGCCATAGGCCGCGCCCTGGAACTCCAGCCGGTTCCACGGCTCGTCGGGCAGGGTGAAGGTGATGGCCTTGCCGCCCTCGACATAGACGTTCCAGTCGGGCAGCTCGAAATAGTCGTAGCGGCCGGGCAGCTTGGAGCGGTTGTAGACGCCGGGCCAGGTGGTCTCGGCGATGCCGTCCGAGCCCAGGTCCATCCGTTCCTTCAGGTCGTACTGGTCGGTGAACTCGACCTTGCGCACCCGGGTCGCGGCATCGGCCAGGTAGGGCGGCGGATCGGCCGGGTGGTCCCAGCCGTAGCGGTGGAGCCAGGCCTTGGCGTCGGCGGTGGTCGGCGGCGCGGCGGCCGGTTCCTTGCCGGCCGCCAGTCCCGCGATGTCGGCGTCGCCCAGCGCGTGGTCGTAGACGCGGATGTCGTCGACGTCGCCGCCGCGGACGAACTGGTAGGCGCTCTGCACCTGGTGGGGCGAGATCACCCGGCTGTGCGGACCGAACTGGTCCAGGCCCGCGTCGAGGGCGGCGACCTGGGCCTTGGCGGCCACCGGTTTGCCGTCGACATAGAGGGCGATCCCCTTGGTCTCGTCCCAGGTGAAGGTCACAAGGATCCATTGGTCGGGCCGGGGCGCCGGGGCGTCGACGCTCACGCGGACGCGCGCGAGATTGTTGTCGGTGACGAAGGCGTCGAAGCCCTTGCCGTTCCAGTCGACGCGCAGCCAGGCCATGTCCCAGCTGGTGTGGTCGGCGTAGCCGACGCGGAACAGCGGGAAGGGCGTCGGGCCGACCGGGTCGCGGGCCCGCCAGTAGAAACTGAGCGTGCCGCGCTGGGCGTAGATGTTGCCCGGGGCCATCCAACTGAGCACTTCGTCGCCCGAGGCCTCGATATAGGGGCCGTGGGCGGGGTCAGTCTGGATCTTGACCTTGTCGGCGAAGTTGGGCGCGGCCTGGCCGGCGGCGAGGTCGGCGGTCAGCCCCTTGTCGCCGGTCAGGTGGAAGAGCAGGCCGCCGTCGTCCTGTTGTTCTGGGGCGGCGTGGCCCAGGCCCGGTGCGGCGATCAGCGCGGCCGACAGCAGCAGCGCGGCCTTGAGGGTCTGTCTGGTTAAGCGGGCCATGGCGCCCTCCCTGAATTCGCTCGTATCGAGTCTGTTATGGAAACCGGTGTCATTCAAAGTGATGTCGAGATCAAGTCGCGTCGGCTTGAGGGCGGCGCGCGAGGGTTTCGCGGGCCTTGTCCATGTCCAGCGCCCCGTCCCACTTGGCGATGGCCACGGTGGCGACGCTGTTGCCGATCAGGTTGGTGACGGCGCGGGCCTCGTTGAGGAAGCGGTCGACGCCCAGCAGCAGGACCAGGCCACTGACCGGCACGGCGTGCAGGGTCGACAGGGTCGCCGCCAGGGTCACGAAGCCCGCGCCCGCCACGCCCGCCGACCCCTTGGAGGTCAGCAGCAGCACCGCCAGGATCACCAGCTGGTCGACGAGGCCCAGATGGGTGTTGGTCGCCTGGGCGACGAACACCGTCGCCAGGGTCAGGTAGATGCAGGTGCCGTCGGCGTTGAACGTGTAGCCGGTCGGCAGCACCAGCCCGACCACCGGCTTGGCGCAGCCCAGATCCTCCAGTTTCTGCATCAACCGGGGCAGCACGGCCTCGGTCGAGCAGGTGCCCAGCACCACGAAGATCTCCTCGCGGATGAAGCCCAGGAACGCGAAGAACGGCAGGCCGGTCGAACGCATCACCCCGCCCAGCACCACCAGCACGAAGAACAGCGAGGTGACGTAGAGGGCGATCAGCAGGTGGGCCAGCGACCACAGGGTGTCGATCCCGTACTTGCCGATGGTGAAGGCGATGCCGGCCCCGGCGCCCAGCGGGGCCAGGCGCATGACCATGCCCACCACCTTGAAGATCGCCTCCAGAAACAGGTCGATCATCTCGACCAGCGGCTTGGCGCGCGGACCCATCTGGCCGACCCCGACCCCGATCAGCACCGACAGCAGGATGACCTGCAGCATCGCCCCCTTGGCGAAGGCGTCGACCAGGGTGGTGGGAATGATGTCGAGCAGGAAGGGCACGACGCCCTGTTCCTTGGCCGCCGCCGTGAAGCCGGCCAAGGCCTGGCCGTCCAGGTTCGACGCGTCGATGTTCATGCCGGCGCCGGGCTTGAGGACGTTGACCACCACCAGCCCGACGACCAGGGCGATGGTCGACAGCACCTCGAAATAGACCAGCGCCTTGACGCCGATCCGACCGACCGCCTTGAGATCGCCCATCTTGGCGATGCCGACCACCACGGTGCCGAAGATGATCGGCGCCAGCAGCATCTTGATCAGCTTGATGAAGCCGTCGGCCAGCGGTTTCAGCGCGGTTCCGACCTGGGGGAACCACAGGCCCACCAGCGCCCCGATGACGATGGCGAACAGCACCTGGACGTAGATCTGGGACAGCAGTCGCTTGAGCGTCGAAATGGTCGTTACCCCCTAATGCGCCCGGCTTTGATCGCCGGGTCGTCGTGTGGTTCAGGCCGCGTGGCTGGCGGCGGTGACGTCCTCGGTAAGGGTGCGCATCAGGGCGATGAGCTCCGACTTGGCCTCGAAGCCGACGCCGGGCGCGTCGGGCAGGCCGACATGGCCGTTCTCGACCGCGATGCCGTCGGCGAAACCGCCAAATGGCTTGAAGACGTCGGGATAGGACTCGTTGCCGCCCAGGTGCAGGCCGGCGGCGATGTTGAGCGACATCTGATGCCCCCCGTGCGGCACGATCCGGCGCGACGACCAGCCGTTCTGCTCCAGGACCTCCAGCGTGCGCAGGTATTCGACAAGGCCATATGACAGGGCGCAGTCGAACTGCAGGAAGTCGCGGTCGGGCCGCATGCCGCCGTGGCGCAGCAGGTTGCGGGCGTCCTGGTGCGAGAACAGGTTCTCGCCGGTGGCCATCGGCAGGTCGTAGTGGCGGGAAAGCTCGGCCTGCAGGCGATAGTCCAACGGATCGCCGGCTTCCTCGTACCAGAACAGGTTGTAGGGCTTGAGCGCCTGCGCGTAGGCGAGGGCGGTCTCCAGGTCGAAGCGGCCGTTGGCGTCGACCGCCAGGTTCTGGCCGTCGCCGACGATCTCGAGCACAGACTCGATGCGACGCAGGTCGACGTCCAGCGGCGCGCCGCCGATCTTCATCTTGACCACCTGGTAGCCGCGGTCGCGATAGCCGCGCATCTCGGCCTGCAATTGGGCGTCGTCCTTGCCCGGATAGTAGTAGCCGCCGGCCGCGTAGACCCAGACCTTGTCGTCGGCGACGCCACCACGATAGCGGTCGGCCAGCAGACGATAGAGCGGCTTTTCGGCGATCTTGGCCACCGCGTCCCAGACCGCCATGTCCAGGGTGCCGACCGCCACCGAGCGCTCGCCGTGGCCGCCGGGCTTCTCGTTGGCCATCAGGGCCTTCCAGATGGCGAAGGGGTCGAGATTGCCGGTTTCCGGGTCGATCAGGCTGTCGGGCGCCGCCTCGGCCAGGCGCGGCAGGAAGCGGTCGCGCATCAGAGCGCCTTGGCCGTAGCGGCCGTTGGAATTGAAGCCGTAGCCGATCACCGGCTTGCCATCGCGCACCACATCGGTGATGACGGCGACGACCGAGCAAGTCATCTTCGAGAAGTCGATATAGGCATTGGCGATCGGCGAGGCGATTGAGACGGTCTTCTCGCGGATGTCGAGGATACGCACGGTGTTCTCCAGTTGGCGACTGGACCCTAGGCAAGCGTCAAATCGCGAGCCAATGCCGTTCCCGGCGATCGCTATGCGCAACAGGCATCATCCATGGAATTGATCTGGCTCGAGGATTTCGTCGCCCTGGCCGAGACCGGAAACTTCTCGCGGGCGGCCGAAAACCGCCACGTGACCCAGCCCGCCTTCAGCCGGCGGGTGCGGGCGCTGGAAGACTGGGTGGGCGCGCCGCTGTTCGACCGCGCCACGCCGGGCGTCACCCTGACGGCGGCCGGCCAGCAGTTCCGCACCGGCGCCGACGAACTGATCCGCCGCATCAACCAGCTGCGACGCGAGAGCCGCGAGGCCGGCGGGATGGAGGCCGCCACCCTGCGGTTCGCCGCCACCCACGCCCTGTCCTTCACCTTCTTCCCGCAATGGATGCGCGAGCTGGAATCGCGGGCCACGCTGGGCCCGATCCGGCTGATCTCCGACAGCATGCAGGCCTGCGAGGACCTGATGCTGCACGGCGAGGCGCAGTTCCTGCTGTGCCATCACCACGCCGCCGCGCCCAGCCGGTTCGGGGCGCAGTTCCGCTCGCAGGTGGTCGGCCAGGACGCCTTGGCGCCGTTCGTCGCGCCGGGTCCGGACGGCGGGCCGCGCTGGAGCCTGTCGGACGGGGCGGACGAGATCCCCTACCTGGCCTATAGCGACGAGTCGGGGCTGGGGCGGATCATCGAGGCCCAGCGCTTCACCGATCGCGCTCAGGGCTTGAAGGTCGTGTTCTCCGCGCGGCTGGCCGCCAGCCTGATGACCATGGCGCGCGACGGCCGGGGCGTGGCCTGGCTGCCGGTCAGCCTGGCCGAGAACGAGGTGGCGCAGGGGCGGCTGGTGCGCGCGGCGGGCGGCGACTGGGAAGCCCCCGTCGATATCCGCGTCTTCCGTCCCACCGCCCGCCAGAGCCTGGCGGCCGAGGCGTTCTGGAGCGAACTGGCGGTTCGCTGAAAAAAGAAGGGCGCCGACCGGGGCGAACCCGGGGTCGGCGCCCCTTGATGTTTGGGGGAGAAAGTTCGCGAGCCGCCCGGGTAGGAAGGACGAGGCCGCGCGACAGTTTAGGCTTGACGCGACGGCCGGGGCCAATGCCGATCCGGTTGGGACCCATGCCCGTTTGGCATGGACGCCGCGCTTTCGACCCGCGGCGCTAGCGCGCCACGGTCGCGCCGACCTCCAGCCTGTACGGCGTCCCGTCCGCCACCGTGATCACCGCCTTCGACGTCGAGACCGCCGCGTTGCGGACCAGCAGGCCGCGCTTGGCCTCGATGCGGACGTTGCGCAGGGTCAGGCCGGCGATCGGCCGTTCGGGCAGGCCCACGACGATGCCGGCCCGGTCGGCGCCGGTGGCTGTCAGGCCGTCGACGACGATGCCCGCCATGTCCGGCGTCCTGTCGGCGACGATCGGCTGGGCGGGATCGGTCGGGCCGGGCCAGATCTGGTTGCCCAGCAGGAAGCCGCCCGGCTGCAACAGCGCCGTCGCCGCCTTCAGGTCCAGCGGCCGGTACTCGTAGTAGCTGGTGAACACCAGCGGGGTCTCGACGTCCTTCATGCGGTTGTTCTTGAACACCACGTCGCGGATCTTGCCGCCCTTGCCGCGCATGGTCTTGATGCGCAGGCCGTACATCGAGCCGTCGAAGCTGTTGTTCTCGACCCGCACGCGGGCGACACCGCCGCTGGCGCCGCTGCCGATGCAGATGCCCCGTCCGGCCAGGATGGTGTTGCCCGCGATCAGGATATCGGACGACACGGCGTCGGGATGGCGGGGGTCGGGGCCGTTGGACTTGATGGCCACGATGTCGTCGCCGACGCTGATGACGTTGTTGGTGATCACCACGTAGCGGCTGTCGATCGGGTCGATGGCGTCGGTGTTGGGGGCGTGGGCCGGGGCGGTGATGCGCACGCGGTCGATGGTCACGTGGTCGGCGTCGTTGAGCACCAGGTGGAATGACGGCGAGTTCTCGATCCGCACGCCCTCGAACCGGACGTTGGTGCTGTGCGACACCAGGATCAGGCGGGGACGGTCGTCCTTTTGCTGCTGGCGGGCCTGGCCGTCAGTGGCGAAGTTGGGATTGGCGCGCCAGATCGCCCGGATCCGCTCCCACCACACCGCGCCCTGGCCGTCGATCAGGCCCTCGCCGACCACGGCGACGTTGTCGGCGTCCTTGACGTTGATCAGCCCGGCCCGTTCCCCCTGCGGGAACAGGGCAGGGTCGGTGGCGGCCAACACCTCGGCGCCTTTCTGGACCTCCAGGCGGATGTTGGACTTCAGCCAGATGGGGCCGATCAGATATTCGCCGCGGGTCACCCGCACCGTGCCGCCGCCGGCCTTGGCGCAGGCGTCGATGGCGGCCTGGAAGCTCTCGGTGTCGAACCAGATCCGCGTGCCGCCGGCCCCGTGGTCGCGCACGTCGCAGACCCGTTCGGGGAAGCGGTTGACCGACTGGGCCTGGGCGCTCGCCGCGCCGCCCGCCAGCATCGCGCCCGCCAGCAGGGCGAGCAGGCGGCGGGTGTTCGAGATCTTCATCGGTGCATTTCCCCCAAGGCCATTGCCGCGCCGACCGCGCGCCGCTGGCGGCCAGTCTAGGGGAGCGGTCCGGCGGAGGCCCATGCCGATGCCGGCGCCGGCCATGCCGAACGCGCATGGCGACGTTCCATCCAGGGTCGCCAGAGCCGGCGGGACCGGTTCATTGTTCGCGGAAGGCCCGGAACAGGCGCTGCTGCAGCGGCTCGATCATGTATTGCAGGGCGGTCCGCTTGCGCAACGGCACCACCACCTCGACCGGCAGGCCGGCCTTCAGCATCGGCGCCTCGCGACCGGGCTGCTTGAGCGCGGCCAGCTCCTCGGGCGGCACGGCGACCTCGGCGCGGAAATAGTGGGCGCCGGTCTTCTCGTCGGTGAAGCCGTCGGCCGACAGCTTGGTCACCGTGCCCTCCAGCAGCGGCAGGTGGCGGTCGTGGAAGGCGGTCAGGCGCACGTCGGTGGTCTGGCCGACATGGATGTCGTCGGCGTCGTTTGACGACACCCGCGCCTCGATGACCAGCGGCGCGCGCTTGGGCACGATCTCCATCAGGGTGTCGCCCGGCTGGGCCAGGCCGCCGACCGTGAACACCTTCAGGCCCACCACCTGGCCGGAGGCCGGGGCGCGGACCATGCCGCGCGACAGCTGATCGCGGGCGGCCGACAGCTTGGGCTTGAGCTCGTTGAGCTCGACCTCGGACTGCCGAAGGTCGACGATCACCTCGTCCATCTGCTGGCGATCGACCTGCAGGGCCTGCATCCGGGTCTCGCCGATGCCCTCGCGGGCGCTGGCCGCCTGGGCGCGGAAGGCCCCGTCGGCGCCGGTCAGGTCGGCGGCGGCGCGCTCCAGCGCCCGCACCCGGGTCAGGGGCGCATAGCCCAGGGCGGCCAGCTTCTTCATGCCCACAAGCTCTTCGCCGATCAGCCGCTGCTGTTCGCGATTGGCGGCCAGCTGGCGGTTGTAGCCGTTGATCTGTTCGCTCAGCTGGCTGGCGCGTTCGCCGAGCACGCCGTGCTGCGAGGCCCGCGCGCCGCGCCGGGCAGCCAGCTGGCGGCGCTCCAGTCCCATGGCCTCGTCGGCCAGGATCTGGTCCTCGGGCGGCAGGCCGATGAAGGCGAGGGGCGCCGGCGGTTCGTCCAGGCCGTCGCGCTCGGCGATCAGGCGGGCCCGCCGCGCCTCGACGGCGAAGGTCCGCGAGGCCAGGGCTCGTTCCAGGGCGCGGACGTCCTGGACGTTGATCTCGACCAGCACCTGGCCCTGGCGGACCACGTCGCCCTCCTGCACGCGCAGGGCCGAGATGACGCCGCCCTCGCGGTGCTGCACGGCCTGGCGGCTGCCCGACACCACGACCACGCCCGGGGCGTAGGCGCCGGCGTCCAGCGGCGCGAGCGCCGCCCAGCCGAGGAAGCCGACGAAGAACGCGCCCGCCACGCACAGGCCGACGCGCAGTTCCCAACGGGTGCCGTCCGTCGGACCGTCGTCCGCGAAGCTGTCGATGTTGATGATCCCGCCCGGGGTCGAGTGAATGAGCGAACCGGTCATGGTGCTACCTCGTAACCCGCAGGTCGGGCGCGGCGTTGGCCGCGCGTGGCAGGCTGGCGACCCGCGCCTCCAGCGCCTGCAGGACGTCGCGGCGCGGACCGTAGAGGTCGACCGCCCCGTCGCGCAGCACCAGCAGCTTGTCGGCGACGCCCAGGATGTTGAGGCGGTGGGCGATGACCACCAGGGCCGCGCCGCGCGCCTTTTGGGCGGCGATGGCGTGCTCCAGCGCCGTCTCGCCCTCGGAATCGAGGTTCGAATTGGGCTCGTCGAGAACGAAGATGCGCGGATCGCCGTACAGGGCGCGAGCCAGGGCCAGGCGCTGGGCCTGGCCGGCGGAAAGCCCGCCGCCGCCGGCTGCGAGCGGCGTGTCATAGGCTTCCGGCAGGCGCAGGATCATCTCGTGCGCCCCGGCGGCGGTGGCGGCGGCCACGGTGCGCTCGTCGATCTCCCGCGGGTCGCTCTCGAGGATGCTGGCGAAGCGGGCGATGTTCTCCTTCACCGTCCCCGCGAACAGGCCGCAGTTCTGGGGAAGGTAGCCGATATAGGAGGCCAGGCGCTCCTGCTGCCAGTCGGCGAGGTCGGCGCCGTCGATGCGCACGCAGCCGTGGTCGGGCGCCAGGGCGCCGACCAGCACGCGGGCCAGGGTGGTCTTGCCGGCCCCGCTGGGGCCGACGACGCCGATGATCTCGCCCGGGTTCAGGTCGAAGGAGACGCCGCGCAGGATCATGCCGGTCCCGTCCGGGGTCCGCACACTGGCCTGCTCGGCCCGGAGGCGGCCTTCGGGGGCGGGCAGGCGGGTCCGGGGCGTCATGACCGGCGCTTGCTGGAACAGGTCGACCAGGGTGCGGAAGCCGTCGCGGGCCTGGATGACGCCCTTCCAGGCGCCGACGATCTGCTCGATCGGCTGCAGGCTGCGGCTGAGCAGGATCGAGGCGGCGATCACGCCCCCGGCCGAGATCTCGTGACGGACGGCCAGCCAGGCGCCGGTGCCCAGGGCCAGGGATTGCAGGGTCAGCCGCAGGAAGCGGATCAGGCCCGAATAGACCCCGCCGGTGAACTGGGCGTCGGCTTGAAGGCCGACGGCGGTGCGGCGTTCGAGGAGTTGGCGCACGATCAGCGGCTCGCGCATGCCCAGGGCCCGCACCAGTCCGCCATGGGTGGCGATGGCCTCCTGGGCCGCATAGGCCTGGGCGGAGGCTTCGTGCAGCGCCTCCAGTTTGCTGCGGGTGGCGCGCTCGTTGAGCACGGCCAGGATCAGCAGGGCCAGGGCGCCGAGCACCGAGATCACGCCCAGCAGCGGGTGCAGGACGAAGCACAGGAACAGGTAGATCGGCGTCCAGGGCGCGTCCAGCATGGCCAGGGCGGCCGGACCGGCGATGATGTTGCGGAAGGCGTCGAACTCCCGCATCGCCTGGCGCAGCCGCGGGTTGGCGGCCGAGCCCAACCCACCGGTCAGCCGGGTCAGGACCTCGGCGGCCAGCTGGCGGTCGAGCCGCAGGCCGAGCCGGACGAGAATCCGCTGACGCAGGCTGTCCAGCATGGCCAGGGTGGCCAGGGCGAAGACGACCGCTACGGTGAGGAAGACAAGAGTCAGGATCCCGCCCGTGGGCAGGACCCTGTCGTAGATCTGCAACATGTACAGCGTCGGCGCCAGGTACAGGATGTTGACCAGGGCGCTGAAGCCGGCGGCGATCAAGAGATGCCGCCGGCAAGTCCGCAGCGCGGTGGCGAGCGGCTCCGGGATCCGTTGCCGGGCCCGGTCCGTCCGCCCGCCTTCCGCGCTACGCCCGGTCATGCCAGCACGTCTTCGTGATGGTAGCGGGTCAGGGCGTCCACGAAGACATGGTCGTCGGCGTCGCAGGCATAGGCCACGCCATTGACCGTGCCGAAGTTGTTGTACTCGTCGAGCGCGGTGTGAAGGCCCGCGCCGGAGCCCTGCCAGGCCGCGCTGCTTTGCTTGATGGCCGCGCCGCCGAAGTCCAGCACTCCGTCATGGTTGGAGTCTGCGTACTGCTGCAGCCAGTCGATCGCCAGGTCCATCTTGTGGGCCGGACTGTTGAGGTCGAGGGGGCTGCCGTCGTCGTTGCCGGCCTCGAAGTTCAGCCAGGCGGCGACCGCGTCGCGTCCGAGAACCCAACGGGCGTCCTGCTGCGTCTTCTGGGAGGCGTTGATGATCTTCAGCGCCAGATCCAGCGAGATCTTCAGGGTGTCTTCGCCGGCGTCGGTGATCCCGTCGCCGTCGTCATCACCCAGCAGGATGTAGCGTTCCTCCTTGTTGCTCGTGCCTGGGTCGGGTCCGTCGTTGATGCCGTTGTTGTAGGCCAGCAGTTCGCCGTCGGCGAATTCCGGTCCCGACTTGGTTTCATTGCCGACCGTGCCGTCCCAGAAGGTCAGGCCGTTGGGCGAGGACCAGAAGCCGGGGGTCCGCACGCCGACGCAGTCGATCAGGCCGAAATAGTAGGCCAGGTCGTGGTCGCTCACCGGGCCGCCGGAATAGGTCCCGGTGGCGGTGGCGTCGTTGACATGCTGGCCGACGGTCCAGGAGGCGTCGTAGTAGAACGTGTTGGTCTCTCCGACATCGAGCGTGCCCAGCGACATCGCCGTGCCCGGATCCGCGCCGTTCAGGTCGAACACCGAGTCGGTGACCGTGGCGTCGGTCAGGGTCACGTTGCCGGTGTTGGTCACCACGAACTTGAACTGGATGTCCGCGCTCGAGATGGCGACCGGTCCCTGCGGGTTGTCGGCGTCGTCCCAGGTCTGGCCTCCATCGATCGACACGTACTTCTCGATGTCGATGCTGGCGCGTTGCGCGACCGGCACGTTGGCGTCGTCGGTGTCAGGTCCGGTCTCGTTGGAGTCGGCCGTGGCCGTGTTCTGCAACAGGCCGTCGCCGCCGCCGTTGGAGTCGAGCTCGGCCTGGGTGACGGTATGGGCCGCCGTGTAACCCCAGGTTTCGCCGACTTCCAGCAGGGCGTCGTTGTCGCCCAAGACGTCGGCGCCGCGGACGATCGATCCGACGTCCGCGAACGGGTCGGTCACCGTCACCCCGGTCAGGGTGGTGTTGCCGGTGTTGGCGACGCTGATCGTGTAGCTGATCAGTTCGCCCGCCGCGTCGGCCGTGCCGCCAGGGACAGAGGCGTCCTTGGTGATGTTCAGGGCCGGGCTGCGATCGACCGGGACGGAGGCGTCATCCGTGTCCGGTCCGGTCTCGTTGGAGTCGGCCGTGGCGGTGTTCTCCAGCGCGCCGTCGCCGCCGCCGTTGGAGTCGATCTCGGCCTGGGTGACGGTGTGGGCCGCCGTGTAGCCCCAGGTTTCGCCGACTTCCAGCAGGGCGTCGTTGTCGCCCGACACGTCAGCGCCGCGCACGATCGAGCCGACGTCCGCGAACGGGTCGGTGACCGTCACCCCGGTCAGGGTGGTGTTGCCGGTATTGGCGACGCTGATCGTGTAGCTGATCAGTTCACCCGCTGCGTTGGCCGTGCCGCCAGGGACGCTGGCGTCCTTGGTGATGTTGAGGCTGGGCCTTTGCTCGACCGGGACCGTGGCGTCGTCGGTGTCCGGCTCGACCTGGTCGGAGGAGGCCGTCGCGACGTTCTCCAGTTGGCCGTCGCCGCCGCCATTGGAGTCGATCTCGGCCTGGGTGACGGTATGGGTCGCCGTGTAACCCCAGGTCTCGCCGACTTCCAGCAGGGCGTCGTTGTCGCCCGAGACGTCAGCCCCGCGCACGATCGATCCGACATCCGCGAACGGGTCGCTCACCACCACGCCGGTCAGCGTCGTGTTGCCGGTGTTCTGGACGCTGATCGTGTAGCTGATCAGCTCGCCGGCCGTGTCGGCCGTGCCGCCAGGGACGCTGGCGTCCTTGGTGATGTTCAGGCCCGGAATCTGATCGACGGGCACGTTGGCGTCGTCGGTGTCAGGTCCGGTCTCGTTGGAGTCGGCCGTGGCCGTGTTCTCCAGGATGCCGTCGCCGCCGCCGTTGGAGTCGAGTTCGGCCTGGGTGACGGTATGGGCCGCCGTATAGCCCCAGGTTTCGCCGACTTCGAGCAGGGCGTCGTTGTCGCCGGAGACGTCAGCGCCGCGCACGATCGAGCCGACATCCGCGAACGGGTCGGTGACGGTCACGCCGGTCAGGGTGGTGTTGCCGGTATTGGCGACGGTGATCGTGTAGCTGATCAGCTCGCCGGCCGTGTCGGCCGTACCGCCCGGGACGCTGGCGTCCTTGGTGATGTTCAGGGCCGGATTGCGGGACACCGGAACCGAGGCGTCGTCGTCGTCATCGCTGGTCTGGTCGGAGTCCGCCGTGGCGGTGTTCTCCAGGGCGCCGTCGCCGCCGCCGTTGGAGTCGATCTCGGCCTGGGTGACGGTGTGAGCCGCCGTATAGCCCCAGGTTTCGCCGACTTCGAGCAGGGCGTCGTTATCGCCCACCACGTCAGCGCCGCGCACGATCGAGCCGACATCCGCGAACGGGTCGGTGACGGTCACGCCGGTCAGGGTGGTGTTGCCGGTGTTGGCGACCGTGATCGTATAGCTGATCAGTTCACCCGCCGCGTCGGCCGTGCCGCCCGGGACGCTGGCGTCCTTGGTGATGTTCAGGCTGGGCCTTTGTTCGACGGGCACGCTGGCGTCGTCGGTATCCGGTCCGGTCTGGGTGGAGTCGGCCGTGGCGGTGTTCTCCAGCGCGCCGTCGCCGCCGCCATTGGAGTCGATCTCGGCCTGGGTGACGGTGTGAGCCGCCGTATAGCCCCAGGTTTCGCCGACTTCGAGCAGGGCGTCGTTGTCGCCCGAGACGTCAGCCCCGCGCACGATGGAGCCGACATCCGCGAACGGGTCGGTGACCGTCACGCCGCTCAGCGTCATGTTGCCGGTGTTGGCGACGCTGATCGTGTAGTTGATCAGCTCGCCGGCCGTGTCGGCCGTGCCGCCGGGGACGCTGCCGTCCTTGGTGATGTTCAGGGCCGGGTTCTGCTCGACGGGGATCGAAGCCGGGTCGGTGTCGGGACCGGTCTGGTCACTGTCGGCCGTGGCGGTGTTATCGATGGTGCCGCCGGCGTCGATCTCGGCCTGGGTGACGGTGTGGGTCGCCGTGTAGTGCCAGGTCTCGGTGGTGTCGAGGACGCTGTCGTGATCGATGTCACCGCTGTTGAAGCCGCCGGACAGGACCGGAGCCAGGTTCGACACGAACGGGTCGGTCACCACCACGCCGGTCAGGGCGACGTTGCCGGTGTTGGCGACGCTGATCGTGTAGCTGATCACTTCGCCCGCCGCATTGGCCGTGCCGCCGGGGACGCTGGCGTCCTTGGTGATGTTCAGGGCCGGGTTGGGCAGGAAGTTGCCGATCTCGACGCTGTAGTTCCCGGCGCTGGAGACGTCGACCGTCTCGAAGTCGCCCGTCGTCTGGACCCAGCCGGCTTGCAGGACCTCGTCGATTTGGACGGATTCGAGCGACGTCCCAACGCCCGCGAACTGGAAGGCGCCGTTGGCGTCGGTGACCGTCGAGCGTTCGTCGGCGTCGAGCACGCCGTCCTTGTCCGTGTCGATGAAGATGGTCCAGCCCGCCAGGCCGGCCTCACCGGCGTCCTTGACGCCGTCGCCGTCGGTGTCGTTGAACTTGACGCCGTTGATGGTCGACACCTTCTCGGTGTTGAACTCCTCGAAGCCGTCGTTCGCGGCGTAGTCCGTGCCGGGCGAACCGAAGTCGGCGTACAGGGTGATGAAGTCGGTGGCGAAATCGGCCCCCGCGAAGGACGATACCGGCACGAAGAAGACGTAGTCGTCATTGCCGCTGCCGGAGGAGTGCGCGTCGAGCAGCAGACGGGTATCGCCGCCGCTGTCCAGGTCGAAGACCTTGGTGAAGTCGGAATCCAGCTCGTTGGTGGCGGCGATGTAGTCCGCGCCCGTCGCGGCGGCCGACGAGTAATAGAGCTTCAGGCTGGTCAGGGAGATATTCGTGTCGGCGTTGGTCTGGTTCAGGTCCAGGCGGAATTCGAAATATTCCACGCCGTCGATGATTTTGACCGGAATGTCGTTGAACGTCAGGCTGCTGGTCTTGCTTTGGTCGGTGTCGAGGACACCGCTCGCATCGGTGTTGAAGCCTTCTTCGTCGCCGTCATTGTCGTTGATCCCTAGGAACGGGTCGTAGAGACCGGTGCCCGAGCCTATCGGGTCACCATAGGTGATAATGACGCCGTCGATCGTCGTCGTACTGCCGGGCGAAGTGAGGTCGATGTCGGCCATGACTGGCTCCTGAACATTCCGCGCGCGTGCAGTCCGCTCGTCCGCGCGATCCAAAGGGTGGCTTCTGTCACGACGTCGACGCCGGAGTGTGCTGGGGAGAACTCCGACGTCGACGCCGGAGGCGCGCGCGGCCTCGTGAACGCGGGGAGACAGAGAGGGGGCAGCCTCCCTTGTCCACGACCGTTTGCCGCCCACTCGGTCCGCGTTTGCCAACGCGAAGCGAAACAGTGGTTAGCGATCGTCCCAGTTCCGGGCTGTGTCAATAGTATTGACAGCTAGGTAAAAGTAATCACTAGGAACCAAATACGGCAGTTGTATGGATGCTTCAGATTGGAATGTTTCGACGCACAACTATTTCTATCGGATGTTTCGAAAAATCTTCTAATACGTTATTGTTATTCAATCCTGAGGCGTTGGCGTGATCTTGGTGCGCGGTTCGTGCGCCAAGGCCTTGCGCGGGCGTAGGTCGTTCCGACTGGCGTTGGGGCTGGGGCTTACGGCGAACGCATCGGCGGCGCGGAGGCGGGCGTTGCCTCGGGCGCTGATCGCCGGGGTCATGGCGCTAGAGCCCACCCCATTCCGTTTCCCCGGCGAAGGCCGGGGCCCAGATCATAGGGCGGAGAGTTTCGAGTCATCGTCCGGCACGACGGCTGAACCTAGCCCCGGCCGGAGTTTATCCTGAGGCGCGCGCTCCGCGCGACCTGAGGGCCGGGCCTGTCGAGCTTGGTCACGATGCTTTGAAGCGCCGCCGTGCTTCCGTTGTTCGACATCATTTGACCCGTATGGCTGTGGATACACTAGAGGTTGCGCCTCAACCTCTAGTGTTCGCCTTCAAGCCTTAGAGCCTTTCGCGGTTGAACTAATCGCCGGGTGCGCGATCTTCATGATAATCATTCCTCATAACATGATGTGAACTAACTAAATATTCGAGTTTAATATATATAATATTGATTACGTACCAATATCTATTTACTTAACAATCCATTAAGACCTTAAATGTGGACCCGAAGGGGGTGTCCTCTTCTTAAAAGCCTCCCCAAACTTGGGTAGGGTCAATATAAGCGAGGTATAGGTCCATGAATATTCTGCGTGACTTCATTCTCGAAGAAGAGGGCGCCGCGGCGGCCGAGTACGCGTTGATCCTGGCGATCATCGGCAGCGCCATCGCGGTGGCCGCTGTCCTGCTGGGCACGAACATCGGCCAGGCGATCACCGACGCGGCTACCTGCGTCGCCAATCCGACCGCCGCCAACTGCTGACTGAACCGTCGGCGACGCGGCCCGCTCGCCGCGTCGCCGACCCAGGCGACGGACCCGTGAGGTCGCGTCGCCGAGCTGGGGAGGGGTGCGCATGCAAACGCGAACCGTCGTTTCGCTCGCCGTCGCGGTCGTGCTCGGCTTGGGAGCCGTTCTGGCCGCCCGGGTCTATCTGGGATCGGCGCGCAACGCCGCGCCCGCCGCTCGCGACGTGGGCTCCGTGCCGGTGGTCGTGGCTTCACAGCCGCTGACCCGAGGCTTCAAGCTGCAATCCGCGGTGCTCAAGGTGGCCCGCTATCCCGCCGACGCCGTGCCTCCCGGGGCGTTCCGCACCGTCGCGGAGGCCGCCTCGACCCAGGCCGGCGCGCGCATCGTGCTCAAGGACATCGGCTCCAACGAGCCCATCCTGCCCGACCGCGTCTCGGGACCCGGCGGGCGCGCCAATCTTTCCGGCTCCCTCGCCGAGGGCATGCGCGCGGTGTCGCTGCGCGCCAACGACGTCGCCGGCGTCGGTGGCTTCGTCCTGCCGGGCGACCGGGTGGACGTCCTGCTGACCCGCAGCCAGGACGCCAACGCGCCGGAAACCAGCCTCACCCAGGTCCTGGCCGAGAACGTCCGTGTCGTGGGCGTGGACCAGTCCGACAACCAGGCGGCCGACAAGCCGGTGGTGGTCAAGGCCATCACCGTCGAGGTGACGCCCGACCAGGCCCAGGTCATCACCCTGGCCCAGGCCGTCGGCGCGGTGTCGCTGTCGCTGCGGCAGATCTCCGACCAGGCCCCCCTTCAGCGCCAGGTGACGACCCTGGCCGACCTGGCGCGTGGCGGATCGCCGCGGGTCGCGGCGCCAGCCATGCCGGTCCGTGCTCGCGCTCCTGCCCCGCGTCGCGTCGCCGCTCCCCGCATCGAGCCCCGCGCCACCGAAGTGCGGGTGACCCGAGGCGTGGTGACCACTGGCTATCAGGTGACGCTGTGACCGCCGCCCCTGCCATCCCGCTCCATCCCTGCCTGCGCGGCCGGACGTCGCGCGCAACCGGACGCCCAACCATGACCCGAAAACTCCTGCTGGTCCGCCCGGCGGTCGCCTGCGGTCTCGCGCTCGCCGCCGCCAGCCTGGCGACCGCGCTTCCCGCGACAGGTCTGGCCCAGCCCGCCGCGGCCGTTTCCGAGACCTCGGTCCGCCGGGTCGAGGTCACCGTGCCGGTCGGCAAGGCCCAGGTGCTGGAACTGCCCGGCCCCTACACCGACCTGATGGTCGCCAACCCCGACACCGCCGACGTCCTGCCGCTGACCGCGCGTTCGGTCTATGTGGTGGGCAAGAAGCTGGGGACCACCACGCTCACCGTCTACGGTCCCGGCCGCTCCCTGATGGCCGCCGCCAACGTGGTCGTCTCGGCCGACGTCGACACGCTGCGGCAACGCCTGCACGACATCATGCCCGGCGAGGATGGCCTGGTGGTCGCCGCCAGCAACCAGTCGATCCTGCTGTCGGGTCCGGTCAGCAGCGGCGCCGCCGCCGGCCGCGCCGCCGCCCTGGCCGAGAGCTTCGCCCCCGGGCAGGTGGTCAACCTGATGACGGTGCAAGGCTCGCAACAGGTGACCCTGTCGGTGCGCATCGTCGAGATGGAGCGGGCGACCGCCAAGGCCTTGCGACTGAACGTCGCGACCGCCGATCCGGCCTCGCCCAGCTACCACAAGTTCGTCATCGGCACCGGCGACACCGGGGTGATCGGCGGCGTGCTCGACAGCTTCGGCCTGCTGAAGTTCCCGCTCCGGGCCGGCGACGTCGACCTCAACGTGCTGTTCGACGCCCTGGAGACCAAGGGCGCGGTCAAGACCCTGGCCGAGCCGAACCTGACGGCCATGTCGGGCGATACGGCCAACTTCCTGGCCGGCGGCGAGTTTCCCGTGCCGGTCGCCCAGAACCAGAGCGGCGGCCTGACGACCATCACCGTCGAGTTCAAGCAGTTCGGCATCGCCCTGGCCTTCACGCCGACGGTGCTGCAGGACGGCATGATCAACCTGGTGGTCAATCCCGAGGTCTCGAGCATCGACCCCAACAGCTCGTTCGTCAGCAACGGCCTGCGCATCCCCGGCATCAAGGTGCGGCGCGCCAAGACCACGGTCGAGCTCCGGGACGGCGAGTCCTTCACCATCGCCGGCCTGATCCGCGACGACTACCAGAACCAGATCCGCCAGTTCCCGATGCTGGGCGACCTGCCCGTGCTGGGGACCCTGTTCCGCTCGACCAGCTATCAGCGCAACCAGACCGAGCTGGTGATCGTGGTCACGCCGCACCTGGTCCGGCCGACGCGCGGCAGGATGGCGACGCCCGCCGACGGCTTCGTGCCGCCCTCCGACACCGAACTGTTCCTGCTGGGCAGGACCCAGTCGGGCAAGGGCGCCCTGTCGCCCGAGGACCGCGTGCTCCTGACCGGAAACGCCAAGGGAGGGGTCGATGGACCTTACGGCTATGTGCTCCACTAGGATGATCGTTCGCCCCCTGACGGCTCTGGCCGCCCTGCTGGCCCTGGCCGGTTGCGCCGACGCCAGCCGCGACCTCAGCCCCGATTTCGGCAACGCCGTGCGCGCCAACCTGGCCGCCCAGATCGCCGATCCCGAGGCCCGCTACGACCGGGTGCTGCAGCCGGGCGGCGACGGGGCCCGGGCGGCGCTGGCCGCCACCCGCTACGGCAAGAACCAGGTCATCGCGCCGGCTTCGGCCTCGACCTCCAGCGTCGACATCAAGGGAGGGGCGAAGGGCCCGGCCCCCGCCAACTGACCATGTCTCTCGTTCGACGTTTCATTGACGATCAGTCCGGCGCGGTGGCGGCCCTCACGGGGGTCGCCCTGATCGCCCTGGTGGGGATCGGCGGCCTGGCCTACGACGTCAGCCGCGCCTATGCCCTGAGGGCCGAGCTGGAAAGCGCCGTCGACGCCGCCGCCCTGGCCGGGGCCAGCCAGCTGGACGGAACCGCCGGCGCGATGGGGCGGGCCCAGTCCGCGGCCATGGGCAGCCTGGTCGGCAACCGCGAGGCCCTGGCCGACGCCTTCGAAACCAATGTCGCGGTCGTGCCCGCCGACATCGCCTTCCTCAGTGCCCAGGATCCGGACGTCGTGGCCACGACCGACGCCGGCGCCAGCTTCATCCGCATCGACCTGACGCCCCGGTCGCTGGGCCTGGTGTTCGGGATGTTGACCGGGGCTACCGGCTTCAACGCCACCGCCCACGCGGTGGCCGGCTACGGCACGGCGATCTGCAAGGTGCCGCCGCTGATGATCTGCAACCCGGACGAAGCCACGAGCCTGACGTTCGACGGCAACGCCTATATCGGTCGCAGCTTCCTGCTGACTCCGCCGCCCGGCGGCAACGGTGCGTGGGGCCCCGGCAATTTCGGCTTCCTGTCGGTGGGGTCCGGCGCGGCCGACGTCAAGAACGCCATGGGCCGCAACCCGCCGCTGACCGAATGCTTCGGCACGTCGGTGCAGACCCAGACCGGCAACATCGCCTCGGCCGACGACTGGTTCAACACGCGGTTCGACATCTACAACGCGTCGGCGTCGGGCAACAAGAACGACATTTTCTTCGCCCCGGCCATGAACACCATGATCGGGGTCAAGACCAACGCCGGCGCCAGCGCCTGCTCGCCTGCCGTTTCGGCGCCCGGCGATTCATGCGCCAGCAGCGCCGCGGTCAGCACCGGCATGGGCTTCCCGCTGGATTGCGGTCAAGGGACCGCAAAGATCGGTTCCGGCGTCTGGAACGTTGCCCAGTACTTCGCCACCAACCATTCGGGCATCACGCCGGGCACCTACGTCCCGGAGATTCCGGCCGGCGCGGCGGGTTCGGGCTGGGCCGCCTACGGACCCGCGACGGTGGCGGGCGGCACGACCCCGACCCGCTACCAGGTCTATCAATGGGAGCTGGCCATGCTGAGTGGGGCGATCGCCAAGCCGGCCGGCGCCTTCTCCGACGGCCAGGCGGCGGTCAGTGGCTCGAACGACTACGCCGCGCCCCAGTGCAACAAGCTGGGCGCCCAGTCCACGCCGGACCGCCGCACGATCTCGGTGGTGGTCGTCAACTGCCTCGCCGACAACGTCCACGGCAGCTCGACCGTGAACGTGATCTCCTACGTCGACCTGTTCCTGACGGCGCCGGCCCACAACAACTCGATCTACGGCGAGGTCATCGGCGCCACCACCGACGTCTCGTCGGTGGGCGCGGAAACGATGCTCTATTCGGTGCGGCTCTATGACTAGCCCCGCCGCCCTCCTGCGCCGGTTCCTGATCGGGCGCCGTGGCTCGGCGGCGGTCGAGTTCGCCCTGGTCCTGCCGTTCCTGATGCTGCTGATGTTCGCCTTCATCGGCGTTGGGCGACTGTTCTGGAACTACCACATCGCCGTCTCGGCGGTGCGCGACGCGGCCCGCTACGCCGCTCGCCTGCCGATGACCTGCGCGGGGCTGTCCGGGGCCGACCAACTGCACGTCCAGCACCTGGCGCGCACGGGCGACATCGACGCCGTGGGCGGACCCCTGATCGCCGACTGGACCAGCGACGCCAGCGTCGTCGTCACCGTCACCTGCGTCAGCAACGCGGGCGGAACCTACTCCGGTCGCTACGACGGCATGGCCGACGTGCCGGTGGTCAAGGTGACGGCCTCGCCGCCCTATGTCGACGCCTTCGGCGGCCTGACCGGCGTCAGCCTGACCACCTTCTCGGTCAGCGCCCAGCAAGCGTGGACCGAGTGATGCGCCGCGCCGGCCTCATCTCCCGCCTGGTCCGCGAGCAGCGGGGAACCACCGCCGTCGAGTTCGGCCTGGTGTGCCTGGTGTTCGTCTCGATGCTGCTGGGCGTCATCGACATGGGCCGCCTGGCCTGGCGCATCAACACGGCCAAGGCCGCCACCCGCGAAGGGGTGCGTCTGGCCGTGGTCAGCCCGATCATCTCGACCTACATGGCCGATTATGACGGCTCCGGCACGCTGGGCGGAGGCGCCGTCGTGCCCGACATGGCGTTCAGCTGCACGGGGGTTGGCTCGACCTGCACCCAGATCGCCGGCAGCGGCGGCGATCCCGGCTTCGACACGACAACGTTCGGCGCCGTGCTGGCCAAGATGCAGGCCTACGACCCCGACATCACCGCCGCCAACGTGGTCATCACCTATCGCCATGTCGGCCTGGGCAAGGTGGGCAACCCCTACGCGCCCGACATGGAGCCCCTGGTCACGGTCAGCCTGACCGGCGTGACCTTCCAGAGCGCGGCCCTTCAGATCTTCGGCGTTGCGCCGTTCACCTTGCCGGCGACGGCGTCCACCCTCAGCGGGGAGAGCCTTTCATGAGCCTGCTCCATTTCGGACGACCGAAGACGACGGATAGCGTCGCCCAGCCCAGCCGGCCTTGCGCCTGGCGCGTGGGTCTGTGCGGGCCGGGCCTGGGCCCGGAACCGCCGGTGGCGATGCTGTCGGCCATGTTCCCGGCCGTCACCTTCCAGGTCCTCGACAACGCCTGGCCAGAGCGCGCCGTCCAGACTTTCGACCTGCTGATCGTCGGCCTGGACGCCGCCGACGCGGCCGAACAGGAGCGCCTGGCCACCCGCGTCGCCGCCTGCGCCGGACGGGTGGAGGTGCTGGTGCTGGTGCGCGGCGCCGACGTGGAGACCACGCGCCGACTGATCCATCAGGGGGCGGCGGACGTGCTGCCCGCGCCGGTCACCGACACCGCCCTGGCCATCGCCCTGGAGCGGATCTTCTGTCGCCTCGACACCGGTCGCGCCCAGCGGCGGCGCGGCGAGGTCGTCACCTTGCTGAAGGCCGGGGGCGGGGTCGGAGCGACCTCGCTGGCGGCCCAGCTGGCGGTGATGCTGGCCGTCAACCCGGCCCTGGCCGGCGTCTGCCTGGCCGACCTCGACCTGCAGATGGGCGCGGCGGCCCTCTATCTCGACGTGCCGGACACGGTGACCGTGGCCCAGGTGCTGGCGGCCGGCGGCGCCGTGGAGGAGGTGCCGTTCGCCTCGTCCTTGCCGTCGCACCGCAGCGGCGCCTGCGTGCTGGCCGCGCCACACGAACTGATGCCGATCGAAACCCTGAACCCCGCCCTGATCGACGGCCTGCTGGCGGGGCTTCGCCGGGATTTCGAGATCACCCTGATCGACCTGCCGACGGTGTGGACCGCGTGGACCAACCGGCTGCTGCGCCAGTCGCAGCGCATCCTGCTGGTCACCCGCCTGTCGGTGCCGCACGTCTATCTGGCCCGCCGGCAGCTGCACATGCTGGCCGCCCAGGCCCTGGACGACATTCCCGTCACCCTGATCTGCAACCAGGTCGAATCCGAGAGCGCCAGCGGCATCTCGCTGAAGGCCGCCCAGCAGGCCATCGGCCGGCCGTTCGACCTGGTGATCCCCGAGGATCGCCGGCTGATGCACCAGGCCATCGACGAAGGCGTGGCGCTGAGCGCCCTGCGGCGCGGCAGCAAGATCGAGGCGGCGATCGCCCGCCTGGCCGAGGTCATCGCGCCCGTTCACGCCGCGCCGGCCGCCGCCGGCATGGGAAGGTAAGGCTGTCATGTTCTGGAACGACGAGTCCCGACATATCGAAGCAACGGCGGTTCCGGCGGACTATCCGCTGACCACGCCGATCGACGACGCCCTTGGCCTGAAGGTGCGGCTGCACCAGCGGCTGATCGACCTGCTGAATCTCAACCTGCTGGACAGGACCCCGCGCGAGACCCTGCGCCTGGAGATCCGCGGCGCGGTGATCGGCCTGCTGGCCGAGGAGAAGCGCCTGCTGACCCCGGCCCAGACCGACCTCCTGATCGACGAGATCCTCGACGAACTTCTGGGTCTGGGACCGTTGGAGCCGCTGCTCAAGGACGACAGCATCACCGACATCCTGATCAACACCCACGAAGCCGTCTATGTGGAGCGGGGCGGGCGGCTGCAGCGCACCAACGTGCGCTTCCAGGACACCCGGCACCTGGTGCGGATCGTCAACAAGATCGTCGCCGCGGTGGGCCGGCGGGTGGACGAGTCCCAGCCGATGGTCGACGCCCGCCTGGCCGACGGCTCGCGGGTCAACGCCATCATCCCGCCCCTGGCCGTGGACGGGCCGCTGGTCTCGATCCGCAAGTTCTCGCGCGTGCCCCTGGCCATGAGCCGCCTGGTGGAGCTGGGCAGCATCACCCAGGAGATGGCGCTGGTGCTCGAGGCCATCGTCCAGGCGCGACGCAACGTGCTGATCTCGGGCGGCACCGGCTCGGGCAAGACCACCCTGCTCAACGCCCTGTCGGCCTATATCGACGACCACGAGCGGATCATCACCATCGAGGACTCCGCCGAACTGCAGCTGCAGCAATCGCATGTGGGGCGACTGGAGACCCGGCCCGCCAACATCGAGGGCCAGGGCGAGGTGCAGCAGCGCGAACTGGTCCGCAACGCCCTGCGCATGCGCCCCGACCGGATCATCGTCGGCGAAGTCCGCTCGGGCGAGGCCTTCGACATGCTGCAGGCGATGAACACCGGCCACGACGGCTCGATGACCACCGTCCACGCCAACACGGCGCGCGACGCCCTGTCACGCGTCGAGCAGATGATCGGCATGGCGGGGCTCGACATCCCGGCCCGCTCGATCCGCGGCCAGATCGCCTCGGCCATCCACGTCGTCGTCCAGGCCGAGCGCATGGAGGACGGCGCCCGCCGCATCGTCTCGATCTCCGAGATCTCGGGCATGGAAGAGGACGTCATCTGCATGCAGGAAATCTTCCGCTTCCGGCGGATCGGTCGCTCGACCGAGGGAAAGGTGATCGGCCAGTACGAGGCCACCGGCGTGCGGCCCCGGCTCATGGAGGTGCTGCGCGCGCGCGGCATCGAGCTGCCGATCGACCTGTTCGCGCCCGGCCGGGTCTCGGCGTGACGCCATGGAAAACCTCCTCGCTCCCATGGTTCTGGTTCTGGTCTTCATGGCCGTGGTGCTGGGCGGCCAGGCGCTGTTCGGCCTGTTCATGGGCGCCCGCGAGCACGGCCAGCGGGTCAATCGCCGCCTGACCCTGATGGCCAGCGGCATGGCTCCCGACCAAGTCTACCAGACCCTCCTGCGCAAGACGCGGGCCAGCTGGATCGGCCGCACGCCCTACGGGGCGCTGCACGACCGCGCCACGCTCTATTGCCGCCAGGCCGGACTGTCGGCCGGGCCGCTGCAGGTCGTCGGTTTCACCGCCGCCGTGGCCGGAGGGCTATGGCTGGCGGCCATGGTCTTCCTGCGGTCCTCGCCGATCAGCACGCCCTTTCCCCAGGTGATGATGGCGGCCGTGGGCGCGGCGGGCCTGTCGGGCGCCGTGGCCCTGATGTGGATCACCAACCGCCGCGCCAGCCGCCTGCGCAGGCTGGAGGAACAACTGCCCCTGGCGCTGGACGTCATGGTGCGGGCCCTGCGCGCCGGCCATCCGGTGATCTCGGCGGTCAACCTGGTGACCCAGGAGATGTCCGACCCGATCGGCAGCGAGTTCGGCCTTGTCATGGACGAGACCACCTATGGCGGCGAGTTCAAGGACGCCCTGGCCAGCCTGGCGCGGCGCACCGGTTCGGCCGACGTCGCCTTCTTCTCCGTCAGCATCGCCATCCAGAACGAGACCGGCGGCAACCTGGCCGAGATCCTGGCGGGCCTGGCGACGGTGATCCGGGGCCGCGCTTCGCTCAACAAGCGCATCCAGGCGCTGTCCAGCGAGGGGCGCATGTCGGCCCTGATCCTCAGCTTGCTGCCGATCCTCTGCGTCTCGGCCGTCAGCATCTTCCATCCCGAATTCTACACCAGCAAGTTCTCCGACCCGGCCTTCTGGCCCGTCGTCGGTGGCGTGGTGGTGCTCTACCTCATCGGCCAGTTGATGATCCGCCGGATCGTCCAGTTCAAATATTGAGGTCGGACATGGACATGCTTCTCTTGATCGGGATCTTCCTGGGCGTGGTCGGCGTGACCTGGGTCGTGCTTCAGCAGATGGAGCGAGGGGCCGTCCTGCGGCGGCGGATGAAGGATCGTCCGACGGCGGATGGGACGCTCGCCGGTCCGGCCGGCGAAGGCCTGCTGAAGGACTCCGAGGTCAAGAATCCCATCCTGGCCTGGGTGCAGTCGCGACTGCCCGGCGCCGCCGACAAGACCCCCCGGGGGCAGGCGCGCACCCTGATCGAGGCCGGCTTCACCCATCCGTCGGCCCCGTCCCTGTATGTGTTGATCCGCGTGATCGCGGCCGCGGGCCTGCCCTTGCTGCTGGTGGTCTCGCAGAAGCTGACCTCGGTGCCGATCACCGGCGCGCAGCTGATCATCGGGGCCCTTCTCCTGTGCGGCGCCGGCCTGACGGCGCCGGCCATCTTCGTGGACCTGCGGGCCACCGACCGTCGCGAGCGGTTGGAGAACCAGTTTCCCGACGCCCTGGACCTGATGATGGTCTGCGTCGAGGCGGGCCTGGGGGTCGACGCGGCCTTCGTGCGGGTCAGCCACGAGATCGCCAACTCGCATCGCGACATCGCCTGCGAGTTCAATCGCGTCTCCCAGGAATTGCGCGCCGGGCGCAGCCGCTCCGACGCCCTGCGACGGATGGCCGAGCGGATCAACGTCGATTCCCTGCGGGCCTTCGCCGCGCTGATGATCCAGACCGAGAGCCTCGGGGCCAGCATCACCCAGACCCTGCGCTCCTATTCGAGCGAGTTGCGCGAACGACGGTTCCTGCGCGGCGAGGAGAAGGCCATGCGCATCCCGGTGCTGCTGACCATGCCGCTCGTGGCCTGCATCCTGCCGGTCATCGTCACGGCCCTGCTCTTGCCGGCGGGCCTGGACGTCGCCCACAACCTGCTGCCCGCCCTGAAAGGGCGTCACTGACATGCGACGGTTTCTGCTGACGGCGTGCTGCTGCCTGGTGCTTCCGGCGCTGGGAGGGTGTTCGGTCTGGGGACGATTGACCGGGCAGGGGCAGTTCGCCAGCCGGGCGCCGCTGGATGTCCGCATCCGCGCCGTGCCCAATGCCGACCTTGCCCCGCCCGATCCCGCAGCGGTCGTCAACCGGCTCTACGCGCGGGCGGCCGACGCGATCCGGGCGCGCGACTACGCCCTGGCGCTGGACCTGCTGCAGGTGGCCGCCGCCCGCGCGCCGGGCGACGTCCGGGTGCTGAACGCCCAGGGCGTGGTCTATGACGAACTGGGCCGTTTCGACCTCAGCGGCCGGTACTACGCCCGCGCCCTCCAGGCCGATCCGAACTCGGCGATCGTCGCCAACAACATCGCCTATTCGGCGCGGCTTCAGGGGCTGAAGGCAAGCTCGCCGACCCTCCAGGCCGCCGCGCCGCCGTCCGCGCCGGCTTCGGCCCCCGTTTCGGCCGAGGCGTCGAGCCTCGCCGCGTCGCCTGACCCGGCGGCGGCGACATCTCCCACCCTTCCGAGGACCAAGGCATGAAGAGCGCTCTCCTGCTCGGCGCCGTCTGCGGCGTCGCGATCATCGTCGGGTCGCCCTGCTGGGCGGCGGGGTCGTGGCTCTGGTCGAAGCCGGCGACGCCGGCGGTCTCCGCCGGACAGGCCCCCGCCGCGCGGGACGCGGTCGTGGCCGCCGTCGAGGCCGCCCTGGCCGAAGGGCGGACGGTGGACGCGGCCGGCCTGCTCAACAACGCCCTCATGGGCGGCGCCGAGGATCCCCGTTTTCTGGTGCTGATGGGCGAGACCCGCCTGGCCCGCGGCGACTACGACGCGGCCCTGGCCGCCTTTCGCCAGGTTCCGGCCGACGGGGCCTTCGCCGCCAGGACTCTCCAGGGCGAGGGGCTGGCCCTTTCGGCCCAGGGACAGGCGGCCGCGGCGGTCGCGGCCCTGTCGGCGGCGACGGCCAGGGAACCGAGCCTCTGGCGGGCCTGGAACGGCCTGGGCCGCGAATACGACCGCCGCCACGACTGGGTCAACGCCGAAGCGGCCTACGCCCGGGCGCTGGACGCCTCGGGCCGCGAGGCCTTGCCGCTGAACAACCGGGGCTATTCGCGCATGCTGCAGGGACGCCTGGGCGAAGCCTCGGCCGATTTCGTGGCGGCGCTGGAGAAGCGGCCCGACCTGACCGCCGCGCGCGGCAATCTGAGGCTGGTCCTGGCCCTGCAAGGCGACTATGGCCGCGCCTCGGCGCGCGGGGCGGGCAGGGACGATTCCGCCGCCCTGCTCAACAACGCCGGCTTCGCGGCGCTGCTGCGCGGCGACTACGAGAAGGCCATGACCTTGCTGGACGAGGCGGGCCAGGCGCGCGGCGCCTACTACCCGCTGGCCAGCGAGAACCGCAAGCTGGCGATCAGCCTCAAGGCCCAGGCCGGGCGCGGGGTCGGCGATGGAAATTGACTATGTCCGCCTGGCCTGGTCGATCGCCTATGCCGGCCTGCTGCTGTCGGCGGCCGGCTACGACATCTGGGCGCGGCGGATTCCCAACTGGACCGTCGTTGGGCTGGTGGGCGTGTTCCTGGTCGGCCTGACGCAGGGGTGGCTGGCCCCCGGCTGGCTGTCCTGCCTGGCGGCCTTCGCCCTGGCCCTGGTCGTCGGCTTTCCGATGTTTGTCGGCCGGGTGATGGGCGCCGGCGACGTCAAGCTGTTGGCGGCGGCGGCGCTGTTCGCCGGGATGGACAATCTGTTGCTGCTGCTGGTGGCCACCGCGTTGACGGGCGGGGCGCTGGCGATCACGGCCCTGGCCGTGCGGCCCTACGAGGGGTTGCTGGTCGCCTCGGGTTGGCCCCGGCCGCGGGCGGGCCTGCCCTACGGTGTGGCGATCGCGGTAGGCGCCCTGTACGCCGGCTGGAACTCTGGCCTGTTAGCGGTCACTCATCACTTGGCGCACATCGAACTGCTTAAATGAAGTTCGGAGAATTTTGCTGTTTTTACGTATATATATCTTACTAGGCGAGCTTTCTTCTGATGGGTGGGGTTTATTGACCCAGAGTCTCAATAATAGTCTTTTCAACTACCCAATTTGGGGTGCGATTTTGCGCTATGGTTAGCATCAAATGATCAAGGAGGCTTTGTTTTGTTCGCCTTAGAGGTGTCTGTTCTTTGTGGTTGAGTGAGTGTGCTGAAGCAATTTTACGTTTCATGTTCATTTTCCACACAGGCGCTTCGCGACGACCAGGCAAGCGGAAGAAGATGCAGCGAGGGTGCGCGGATGGGGCTGAGAAAGATGATTGAAGTCGTGGATACGGCTGTCGAGCGCGGCGTCTTCGAGGCGCATGTCGCCAACGCCATCCTTAACCTGGTGAACTTCGGCGTCATCGTCACGGACAGTGAAGGTTGCGCCTATGCCGCCAACGATCTGGCCTGGGGCTATGTGACGCGAGGCGATGGCCTGGCCGAGAACGGCGGTTTGTTGACCACCGAAAGCGATTTCGAGGCCGAGGCCCTGCATAGCCGTATCGCCGGGGCGGTTCGCCAAGGACACGCCGGGGCGATGCTGATTCACCGTTCGCGCAGCGCCAAGCCGCTGGTGCTGCTGATCGAACCGTTCTCGACCGACGAGAGCAGCTTTCGCTGCGCGCTGATCACCGTGCGCGAGGTTGGCCGGGCTTCGCCCCGCCTGGCCGAGCGGGCGCGGATGATGTTCAACTTTTCGCCGGCGGAGGCCGAGATCGTTTCCAGGGTCGTCCAGGGACGCGAGCCGGTCGAGATCGCCGTCGAGCGCCATGTCAGCATCAACACCCTGCGCGTTCAGATGGCCTCGGCCATGATCAAGGTCGGCGTGCATCGCCAGGCCGAGCTGGTCTCGGTGATCTCGTCGGCCGACATCCTGGAGTGACGCCGCGCGCGGTGGATATGGCGCCGGTTACAGGAATCGAACCCGTGACCTTCGGTCTACAAAACCGAAATCGATATCCTGCAAGTATTTGAGTCTATTAACATCTTTAATGTGCGGCGGACTTGCTTCGGGATTGTTCCGGGGCGACTGAGTCGCAATCATGATTTAGCGCGCGGTGGCCGTCACTTCTCAATTCAGTCCGCGTTGGTTGGGCGGAAACATTTGATCGAGAAGAAATCGTCGTTCGGATCGTCCTGGGCGCGCCTACGCTATTTTACGCCAGGGTTTCCCGGAGCCACCCCGGAGCCGCCCAGACCACACCAAGCGTTGCCGCGCTTGAGGCACAATCAAAGGTCTTTAAGGTGGGCGCGCAACCGGGGGTCATCCGTGCGGATCGCTGCTTAGGACGCAGGCGTGTTCAAGGCCAAAGGTTTGGCTTGCCCAGGCGCCGAAGGCGGATGCTAGGCGTCCGGGGCGCGGTCCAGGGTGACCGCAACCTCGCTGTCAGTCTGGTGGACGTGGTGGACGCCCAGTGTCAGGTCGGCGCAGAGGGAGCGGCCGGTGCGCAGGTCGAAAGCGATGGCGCAGCCCGGACAATGCAGCCGGTGGCCGGCCAGGCCGCCGTCGATGAGATCCAGGCCGTAGTGCGGGCAGGTCCCATCGACGGCGCGCAGTCCGTCGGCCGTTCCCAGCAGCAACACCCGCCGATCGCCGAGATCGATGTCGAGCCGCTCGCCTTTTGCGAGAGGGTGATCCAGCGCGATCCGCACCGTCGACCCGTCCACCGCCAGTGGCGTGATCGGCGCCGGGCGGCGGAGCGCCGGCACTGGCCGCGGAGCGTCCAGCGACAGGTGGTCTTCGCGCTTCAGGTGAAGCACCGCGTCGGCCTCGCCGCGTTCGATGGCGCCGGCCGTGCGCCAGAACTCGCGGGCGTAGAAGGAGGCTGGGTCGAAGGTCGGCTCGGCGGCGTTGAGGCGCAGCGAGATAGCCACCCGGGTCTGATCGGTAACGTTCAGGTGGGTGCCATGCAGGATTTCGGGGTCGAAGATCAACATCTGGCCCGCCGCCAGCGGCAAGAAGGTGGGCGGCGGCAGCGGGTGTCCGGCGTTGAGATAGAGGCTGCGCCGATCACACGACAGCGGCGTGTCAGCCAATTCCGGATACAGCACCATGCCGGTCTCGGCGGGCACCTCGGAAATCGCCCACCAGATATTGAAGCCGTCGCGGGAGTGGCCGGCCCAACTGTCCAGATGCGGACCGTGCGCCCAGGCCGGGGGCGGATGGCCTTTGTGGTAGCTCTGGGGATCGTAGACCGGGTCCTTGACGCGCCGGGAAGCCGCGATCGCGCGCACCGACGGGCTGACGCGGCCGATACCGGGATTCTCGTCCGAAGCCGTCGCGCGGCGCGCCACGGTGTAAGGCAGGTTCACGCGCAGGATCAGATAGTCGTCGACGTGGAAATCGTGTGTCCAACCCAGGACGTCGCGGCCTACCTGCACCGCCAGTCGCAACAGGTCCCCGCGCAATGCTTCCAGCACCTGGTCGCGGAGGAAGCCCACCTCGGCGGCGGCGATGACCAGATGCAGTCGGCCCAGGTCACCGTCCAGGCGCGCGACGGCTTCGGGTCCTTTCAAGGCGGCGATCGCGGCGAGGATCTCGTCGATCACTCGCCGGTGCAGGGCGTTCAGCCCGTCCAGGGTCTCGGCGCCGCAAACCTGGTGCGATGGCGGGGTGACGGCGGGCGCCATGGTGGGGCTATCTCCGCTTGGCATCGGACCGGTGCCTTTCGACCGCGCCGGCGAAGCGTTGCAGTCCAGAGAGGGTAAGATCGCGCATCCGCGCCAGGCCGTCGGCGGCCTGAGTTCTCAGACGCTGGTAGTCGGCGGGAGCGGCGGCTCTCGCCAGCACCGCGCTGACCAGATCGGTCTCGGTCATCAGGTCGATGTCCCAGGTCCCCATGCCCGCGGTATCGACCATGGCCTTGCCGCGCTCGTCGTAGGACAGATGAATCGAGTGGGCGCCGAAAGCCAGGCAGGGCAGGAAGGCGTGCAGCCGATAGGTGACGTTCAGCAAGCAGCCGCGCAGCGCGGCCACATAGCGATCGACATCGTCGAAATACAGATGCGGCACGTCCGGGAAGCCGGCGGCGAACTCCAGGTCCATGTAGTCGTGGCACACTAGGTGAACCCGGTCGCCATAGACATCCCGCAGCGCGTCGGCCAGGCGGCGCACGTCCTGTGGCGTGCGCCATTGCAGGGCGGGCGGAACGCTCATCCGGGCCGGATGACGGACGGACAGCAGCACGCGGCCGTCGCACGGGGCGCCGGGGGCGTTGGGCGCCATGAACATCGTTGGGCAGCCGGCCTGCTCGACGTGGCCGACTCCCATGGCTTGCAAAATGGCGAGCGAGCCGTGATCGCGAACCATCGCGATCTCGGCCTTGGCCACCAGTTCACGGGCCTCGGTGTCCGGCATCGAATCGCTGCGATGGGTCCATGCCCCAACCGCGTCGTAGATCCGCCCGTGGGAAACACCGATCAGCATCATCGGCGTGCGCAGCGACCGCAGGGCGTGGCGGTCGATGGTCAGCTGGCCATTCTCGAACAGGTTGCCGCCGCCGATCACCACCCCATCGGCGAAGCGATTCATGTCGTAGATTTGCGCGGCCGAAAGGCCGCCACGCCCACCATTGGCGAAAGCGGAAATATTGACGATCGAGGTCTCTTCGCCGAACACCGCATACAGCAGGTCGCGGGTCGCCCGGTTGATCAGATCATTGCCAATATTGGGCGTGGTCGGCCTTGCGCAAAAAAGGGTTGTCACGAACTGTCCTTCGCGTGTCCCGGAAGTTTGGGATAGAGCATTGTGCACGTCAGGGCACCGGAAAATGGGCAGGCGACGCCGGGACGGGGCGGATGGATGATCGATGACTGAAAAATTCAGCCTGTCCGGCGCCTTGTCTCCCAACGCGCGTCCTGTGGGCTTCAGCGGCGCCCCGCGACTGACTATCAGCATCCTGACCAAGAATTCGGCCGACCGTCTGGAGCCGCTCCTCGCCCAGCTGTCGTGGTTGGCTGACCAGATCGTTGTCGGGGTCGACGCGGAGTCGGCCGACGATACGGCGGAGATCGCCGCGCGATGGGCCGACGACGTCTTCACCTTCCGCCATGACGGTCAGATGGCCGCGGCCCGGATGATGATCTTCGACTACGCGGTCGGCGACTGGATCTTGGTGGTGGACGACGATGAAAGCTTGGAGCCTGCCTTCGCGACGCTATTGCCAGAGCTGATGTCGCGCGCGGGCGCCACCCACTTCTGGTTCCCTCGCAAGTGGATCGTCAACGAGGCGCCTTGCGAATTCGCCTTCTCCCTGCCCTGGCATCCCGACTGGCAGATGCGCCTGTTCCGCAACGATCGCAGCCTGGTCTGGAAGCCGGCCCGTCCTCACAGCGGCTACCACGTGTTGGGCCCTGGCTTTCAGGAACCGCGCGCCAGCATCCTGCATTTCGAACCGGTCTGGTGCTCGCCGCTGGATCGCCAACGCAAGCTGGAGCGATATCACGCCGCAGGGGCGGCGATCGAAAACGATGCCCAGTATCCCGACCGGATTGGTGGTCCTCGTCGCCCGGCGGAGGGCTTCGTCAAGATGGCTCATGATCCACGACGATCAGGCGGGGCGGTGGTCCATGCCGAGGTGCGCGACGCCTTCCTGGCGAGCGGTACGTCCTGGGGCATGCAGGTGCTCGAGGTCGACATGCCCGCCGAGGCTAAAGCGGGGACACGGGTGATCGCCCGCGTCAGGGTGCGCAACACTGGCGGGCTGGCCTGGTTTCCCGACTGGAGCAAGCGCGGCGCCCAGTTGGGTTTCAGTCCGCACGTGCGCGACGCCGAAGGCGGCATGGTGATCTGGGACTGCGAACGCACGTTGGTCATGGACATTACAGTCCCCGGCGGCGAAGCGATTTTCGTGTGCGCCTTCCATGTTCCGGATCTGGCCGGTGAGTATCAGATCGAATGGGATATGGTCAGCGAGCGCGAATGCTGGTTCGGGTCGTCGCAGCCGGGGCCTCCCATCCTGACTCCTCTGACTGTCACCGAGTCGATCGCCCCCCCGTCCGTTGAGGCCGAGGTGGAAGCTATAGCAGAAGAGCCCAAGGCGGACGCCGCGGGCCTGGACGCGGACCGGGCCTTCCTCGCCCTCATCCACGATCGCATCCCAGGCTGGCTGGACGACTATGTCGCGCTCCGCACCATGGAGCTGATGCGCTGGCAGTCCGAAAAGGGTGTCGAGGGGGCGGCTCTGGAGATCGGCATCTACGCCGGGCTCTACTTCTCTGTGCTGCTGCGCGAGGTCGCGCCGCGCGGCGGCATGGTTCTGGGGCTGGACACCTTCGAGCGTGTCGACGAGGAGGTGGTTCGCCAGAATCTCGCCGCTGTCGGGCTCGGGACCGGCTTCGCGTTCCTGCGCGGCCCCTCGGTTGTCCATGACGTCGCGAGCCTGGTGTTGCGACTGGAAGGCCCAGTGCGGTTCATCAGCATCGACGGCTCGCATCTGGTCGAGGACGTCAGCCACGACTTGCTGATTTCGGGCGCTCTGCTGGCTGAGGGCGGCATCATCGCCTGCGACGACTTCCTCAACCCGGTCCGGTTAGGCGTCTCTCAAGCGGTCAATGCCCATCTGGCGCTCGGCGCCGGCCTAGTGGCGTTCGCATACATCCAGAACAAGCTGTTTCTATGCCACAAGTCGGTTCATCGCGACCTGTTCGAGGCGACGCTGCGAATGTGCGCGGCCGACCCCGTCGGTCCTACCGGTGCGCTCTTCGCTCAGAACGCTCGCCTTGACCCGCAGCGCAACCAGACGCGGCTTCACGGTTGGGACGTCGTGGTGGCGCCCTGAGCAAGGCCGCGTCTAGTCCGGTCCATTGACGCAGGCGGCGGCGAATCCCAAGCCCAACTGCTCGTCGCGCAGCGCGATTTCCTGGTCGAGGTTCGACAGGGTGACGCCGACCAGGCGGATGCCCAGGCGCGGCGGATAGACCGAGCGGATCAGGTCCAGGCTCGTCCGGCGCAGCGTCTGGTGATCGGCGACGGGCGAGGGCAGGGAGCGGCTGCGGGTCGCCTGCTGGAAATCAGCCCATTTGATCTTCACGGTGATGGTGCGCGCGCGGGCGCCGGTCTTCTCGCACCAGGCCCAGACGTCGTCGGCCATCGCCAGGACCCCGGCCTCGATGGCCTGCGGATCGACGACGTCCTGGGCGAAAGTGGTCTCCGAACCCAAGGACTTGCGCACCCGGTCGGGATTGACGGCGCGATGGTCCTCGCCACGGGCGATGGCGTAGTACCAAGCCCCCGACTTGCCGAAATGATGCTGCAGGAAGGTCAGGCTCCGGCGATGCAGGTCCTCGCCCGTGTGGACGCCCAGCCGCTTCATCTTGGCCTCGGTGACCTGACCGACGCCATGGAAACGGCCGATCGGCAGGGACTGGACGAAGGCCTCGCCCTTGCCCGGCGGGACGACGAACTGGCCGTTGGGCTTGCGCTGGTCGGAGGCCAGCTTGGCCAGGAACTTGTTGTAGGAAATCCCGGCCGACGCGGTCAGGCCGGTTTCCGCGAGGATTCGCGCCCGGATCTCCTGGGCGGTGTCGGTGGCGGTCGCCAGGCCGCGGCGGTTTTCGGTGACGTCGAGATAGGCCTCGTCCAGCGACAGCGGCTCGATCAGGTCCGTGTAGTCGGCGAAGATCCCATGGATCTGCCGCGAGACGGCCTTGTAGACCTCGAACCTGGGCGGGGCGAACACTAGGTCCGGGCATTTGCGCAGCGCCGTGGTCGAGGGCATGGCCGATCTCACGCCGAAGGCCCGCGCCTCGTAGCTGGCGGCCGCCACCACGCCGCGCCGGGCGCCATGGCCGACCGCCAGCGGTCGCCCCTTGAGGCTGGGATCGTCGCGCTGTTCGACCGACGCATAGAAGGCGTCCATGTCGATATGAATGATCTTGCGAATCCCGTCGCCGGCCATGGCGGCGAGTGTAGCGGCGCGTGAACCAAAGGGGAACGTTCATCGTTTCGGTCAGATAACCGTGCGGGCCGAAGCTGGGCGCCGGTCCGTCTGGGTTGGTGGCCCTGCGGAGGGGCAGGTTGGCCAGGCGCGGCGGCGTCGAAATCTAGCGTGACGGGGGCTTTGGCGAAAAGCGTCACGAATCGTCGATCGTGAATTTGATTATCGATACACGTCCTCCAAAGACCCTGGTGAGCAAAGCCTGCTGTGGGCGGGGTCACGCCAGTGGGCCTGTGTCTGCTCATTCCGATTTATGGTCTTGCGTTTCAATTTTGCAATTATAGTATCAATACAAGAGCAAGTGGCCGGCGGTTTGCGCGCGGGTCGGGAGGGGTGCGTGGCCAGCGGCGTGAGCCTAAGAACCAGCGGTGTCAGCAAGGGGCGCCGTTCGGCGGCTCGGCCGGGCGCGAGCGCGGCCAGCGATGTGGGCGCTTCTCCCTCGGGGCCCTTCGCCAAGGTCTATTACGCCACCCATCCGGACATGATGGACGGCGCGGCCTCGCAAGACCTGCGCGACCGTTACCTCGTCGATCGTCTGTTCGCGCCCGAGACGGTGACCCTCAACTACCTGCACCAGGAACGTCTGGTGATCGGCGGCGCGGCGCCGCTCCTCGAAGAGCTCGCCCTGCCGGTTCAAACCGAGCCGCCCTCGCAAAGCGGAGCGCCCTTCCTGGCGTCACGGGAAATGGGGGTCGTCAATGTCGGCGAGGGCCCCGGGCGTGTCACGGTGGATGGGACGGTGCATCAGCTCGACCCGCTGGACGCGCTCTATATCGGCCGAGGCGCGGCGGACGTGCGTTTCGCAAGCCGTGATCCGGCCGTCCCCGCGCGGTTCTATCTGGCCTCGACGCCGGCCCATGCGGCCTACGAGACCCGCGCCTTGTCGACTCGCGCGGCCATCCCGCTGGAACGCGGCGCGCCAGAGACCTCCAACCATCGCATCATCTACCAACTGGTCGTGCCGGGGGTCTGCGCCTCGGCCCAGCTCCTTTTGGGCCTGACGATCCTCAAGCCCGGCAGCGTGTGGAACACCATGCCGCCCCACCTGCATGACCGGCGGTCCGAGGCCTATTTCTATTTCCAGCTGGGCCTCGATGATCGCGTCTTCCACTTCATGGGTCCGCCGGATGAGACGCGTCACCTGATCGTGGCCAATGAGCAGGCGGTGATCTGCCCGCCGTGGTCGGTGCACTGCGGCGCGGCGACCTCTAACTACGCCTTCATCTGGGCGATGGGGGGCGAGAACCTCGACTATCACGACATGGATGTCCTCGACATCTGTCAGCTTCGATAGGGGGCGCGATGAAGCGCGCGACCCGCCACCCTTTCCCAAGGAAAAGTTCCTCCATGACGTCCCTGGCTCACACCGCGCTCGCCTTGGCGATGTTGACCGCGTCCCTGGCGCCCTCGGCGGCGCCGGCCGCGCTGGCCGCCGTGTCCCAGGCGCCCAGCCCCGTCCCCTATTCGCGCGACGACGTGATGGCCCTGGCCGAGAAGGTCGCCGACTACCAGCTGGCGACCATGGCGGCCGGCTACATTCCGCCCAACACCTCGCGCGACACCGCCGACCCGAAGGGCTGGGTCCAGGGCGCGCTGCTGGTTGGCCTGACCGATCTGGCCGATCGCTCGTCCAATCCGGCCTATCGGCAAGCCATCCTCGCGCGGGGGCTGGCCAACCAGTGGGAATTGGGCAAGCGCTTTTATCACGCCGACGACCACGTGATCGGCCAGGCCTATCTGTGGGCGGCGCAAAACGGCGCCGGCGCCGAGGCGATCGCGCCGCTGCGCCAGCGGTTCGACGCCATCCTGACCTATCCGCCCAAGGTGGGGCTGGAGCACGCTGAATACTCCGACCCGCGGGGCGTGGACTGCGACCAGCGCTGGTGCTGGAGCGATGCGCTGTTCATGGCGCCGACCACCTGGCTGGAGCTGTCGAAGGTAAGCGGTGATCCGCGCTACGCCGCCTACGCCAAGTCGGAGTTCGCCGCGGTCACCGCCTATCTCTACGACCGAGACGAGCACCTCTATTATCGAGACTCGCGCTTCTTCACGCGACGTGGCCCCGATGGGGAGAAGGTGTTCTGGAGCAGGGGCGACGGCTGGGTGCTGGCGGGTCTGGCCCGCATGATCCCGCTCTTGCCGGCCGGCGATCCTGATCGCCTCAAGATGGAGGCGGTCTTCAAGGAGATGGCCGGCAAGCTGAAGGCGATTCAAAAGGCCGACGGCTATTGGTCGCCGTCCTTGCTCTCGGACCCGGCCAAGTCGCCGCCGGAATCCAGCGGCACCGCCTTTTTCACCTATGGCCTGGCCTGGGGGATCAAGTCCGGCTTGCTGGACCGGGCGACCTTCGAGCCCACTGTCCGTAAGGGCTGGGCGGCGCTGACGCGCGCGGTCCACCCCGACGGCAAGTTCGGCTACGTCCAGCCGGTGTCTGATCGTCCCGAAAGCGTCAGCTACGACGACACCCAATTCTACGGCGTGGGCGCATTCTTGCTGGCGGCGGCGGCGGTGGGGGACCTGGGCCTGAAGCCCGCCAAGGATCGCGGTGTTTCGGTCCCGCGCACGCCACGCAACAGCGGCAACTAAGGGGGCTATCATGCACAAGCGCGACTTCCTGAAGACGGCCCTGGTCGGGGCCGCGACCCTGGCCAGCTCCAACGCGGCTCAGGCCGCGCCCGCCAAGGCGCAGGCCAAGACCGATCGAGCCTATATGGCCGGTCTGCTGCAATCGATCGCCGATCCGGTCCTTTCGGCGATGTCGCAGGGGCGACTGAAGGCGTCCTTTCCGCTGGAGCTCAGCCCGACTTGGGACGGGCGCGAAAAGAGCGTGGCCTATCTGGAGTGCTTTGGCAGACTGATCTCGGGACTATCGCCCTGGCTGAGCCTGCCCGAGGACGACACCCCCGAAGGTCGCACGCGCAAGCGCCTGACCGAGCAGGCGCTGCAAAGCTATGTCCACGCCGTGGATCCCTCAAGCCCCGACTATCTGACCTGGCGCGGCCACGGTCAGGCCCTGGTCGATTCCGCCTATTTCACCCAGGCTCTGCTGCGCGCGCCCAAGGCGCTGTGGGAGCCCCTGGACGCAACGACCAAGAGGCGCATCGTCGAGGAGATCAAGGGACTGCGGCGGGTCAACCCGCCCTTCATCAACTGGCTGCTGTTCGCGGCGATGAACGAGGCCTTCCTGCTGTCGATCGGCGAGGAGTCCGACCCGATGCGGCTGAACACCGCCGTGCGCAAGATCGACGAATGGTACATCGGCGACGGCTGGATCCAGGACGGCGCGACCTTCCACTTCGACTATTACAGCTCGTTCGTCATGCACCCGATGATGATCCAGGTGCTGGAGGTCATGGAGGCCCACAAGGCGCCGTTCTGGAAGGACGACCTGACCAAATGGCGCGAGCTGGCCGTCAAGCGCGCCCAGCGCTACAGCGAACATCTGGAGCGGTTCGTATCCCCGGAAGGCACGTTTCCGCCGTTCGGCCGGTCGCTGACCTATCGCACGGCCGTCTTTCAGCCGCTGGCGCTGCTGGCCTGGCGCAAGCAACTGCCGGCCAAGGTCTCGGAAGGGCAAGTGCGTTCGGCGCTGGTGGCCGTCCACAAGGCCGTGTTCAGCGAGCCGAGCAATTTCACGCCGGACGGCTTCCTCACCATCGGCTTCGTGGGCCACCATCCGACCCTGGGCGACTGGTATTCGAACAACGGCAGCATGTACATCACCACCGAGGGCTTCCTGGCGCTGGGTCTTGCGCCCGCCGACAGTTTCTGGACGGCCCCCGCTGAGCCGTGGACCCAGAAGCTCGCCTTCGCCGGCAAGGCGTTTCCAAAGGACTACGCCGTCGATTTCTAGGGCTTGGCGAGGGGCTGGGGTTTTCAAAAGGAACGCCGAAGCGTATCAAATACCGGAACGGCGCGTCGCGCCATGGCGAGAGTTGCCTTAGATGTCCCAGTCCGTCGACATCGCTGTTGATGATGATGAAGGGGATCATTCCTCTTCTCCGCGCACCAGCGCCGGAGCGCTGACCCTGTTCAAGGGGTTGGAGGTGCTCAGTCGCGTGGCCAAGGGCGATGCGACCCTGGGCCAGATGGCCAAGGCGCTGCAGCTGAACAAGACCACCGTCCACCGCCTGGCTTCGACCCTGGTGGAGGCCGGCTTTTTGTCCTTCAACGCCCGCGAAGGCTATGCGCTGGGCACCAAGCTGCTGGAGCTCGGCTACGCCGCCTCCCAGCAGATCACCCTGACCCGCGTCAGCCGCGAGCATCTGCGCCAGCTGTCGATCGACACCGGCGACACCGTGAACCTGGGCGTTCTGGAGCGCGACCAGGTGCACTATATCGACAAGATTCCCGGCTCGCGCCGCATCGAGGTGCGCTGCGTGGTCGGCGAGCGTCAACCTTTGCGCCACACAGGGCTTGGCAAGGCTCTGCTGCTTGATGAAAGCGAAGACGTCTGGCGCGAGGTCTTCCTGCGCGAGGCGGCGATCTTTCCCCGCTATCGTTACGACCTTCGCCAATGGCTGGAGGTGATGCGGGCCTATCGCGCCAAGGGCGCGGCCCTGGATCTGGACGAGAACGAAGATCACATCCGCTGCGTGGCCGCCCCGATCCGCGACATGAGCGGCAAGATCGTCGCGGCGGTCTCGGTCTCGTCGATCGCCCAGTACATGGACGACGCGCGAATCGAAACCGTGACCGCCTACGTCAAGGAAGCCACCGCCAAGATCAGCGCTGAGTTCGGCTACCGATAGGGCAGGGCGCGGCCTGGCGGCCGCTTGCGTTCCAGTTTTGAACGATAGTCCACGGAGCAGTGTTGCGCCAACGCAACGCTCTGCGCGTCCGAACGCGGTTTGGCTGAAAAATACTACAAATGCCGTTCCCATAGCTGCGTGCTTGTGTCGATATGCGTGACAGAAGATCCAGAGGCGCTCGGCGTCCGGGGTGAGGAAACAAGTTCGCGTACGTCACGCGCCTCCTGACGCCGGCAGACCGCCTTTTGTTCGTCGGCCGCCGCTTTGCTCCAACGCAAGGCGAGCGGGCGAGTGCTGCGCGGCAAGACCGCAATGGGGAGGAAAGACATCGTGAAGAAGAAGCTTCTGCTGACGACGATTTTGACCATGGGAATGGGCGGGGTCACCGCGGCCTGGGCCCAGGACGCGGCGACGCCAGCTGCCACCGCCACCGACACCGTCGAAGAGGTTGTGGTGACCGGCTTCCGCTCCTCGCTGGAGAAGGCGCTGACCCTGAAGCGCGACGCGATCGCCGTCCGAGACTCGATCGTCGCCGAAGACATCGGCAAATTCCCCGAGGCTAACGTCGCCGAAGCCCTGCAGCGCATCCCCGGAATTTACATGAGCCGCGATGGCGCTTCCAACGAAGGCCAGCGCATCGCCATCCGGGGCCTTGGTCCCGAATATACGGTGACGACCCTCAACGGCGCTCCGGTCCATACGACCTCCTCGACCAACGTCGGCGGCTCTTCGCGCGACTTCAACTACGACGTCTTTGCTTCCGAGCTGTTCGGCCGCGTGGACTTTTACAAGACGCCCTTGGCTGAACTTGAAGAAGGCGGCGTCGGCGGCGTGGTCGATCTGCAGACGCCAAGGCCGTTCGACGGCGCCGGCGGCCAGGTTCTGCGCTTCAACGCGGTGGCCTCCTACAACACGGCGTCCAAGAAGATGGACCCGAACGTCTTTGGGCTGTTCTCCAAGACCTGGAACAATTGGGGCTTCCTGATCGGTGTCGCCCACTCGACCAGCGTCAACATGAAGTCGGGTTTCGAGGCGACGGGCGGCTATAACAGCAACTATCTGGCTGGCCACCCCGTCCCCGTCGACACCAAGACGCCGCCGACCATGCGCAATGGTCCCTTCAACATGGCGCTGGACTGGGCTGATCCGCGGGCCGCGGGCATGCTTGGCAATCGAACGGCGATCGACAACGCCTATCTGTCGCGTTTCTACCGCTACTACGGCGCCGAGAACACGCGTGATCGCGACGGCCTGGTGTCTTCGCTCCAGTACAAGAACGACAAGCTGGACGTGAGCTTCGACACGCTGCTGTCGCATCTGCAAGACTCGCGTGACGAGTTCACCTTCGGCCTGCCGATCCGCAACTCGGCCACCACCAATGTGGCCGCCCGTCCGGGAACCTCTGGTCACAACGGCCTCGTGCCCATCAACGTCAGCATCGTCGACGGCAATCTGCTCCAGGGAACGTTCGGGAACACGTCTTATCTGGGCGAGAGCTACTACTACAACGCCGAGACGAAGTTTGGGTACGGCGGCCTCAACGCCAAGTACCAAGTCAACGATTCATTGAGACTGACTGGCCAGCTCGCGGCTTCGGACAGCCGGGCGTTCTATAACAACAAGCGGATCGTCTCGAACATCTACGGCGTGACCTCCACCCTCGACTGGGGCAATGACCGCGTCTATCCGGGGCTCTCCGCGCCGGGCGTCGACTTTACCAACCCGGCCAATTTCGAAGATTTCAGCACGGCCGTGGACTGGAATCGCGAGGTCGATACAGAGCGGGTCGCCAAGCTGGTGGCCGACTGGGACTACGGGCTTGGCGACTGGAAGGGTCACCTGAAGGCTGGCCTGTCATACGTCGATACGACCAAGCAAAAGACCAAGCGTAACGGAACCTCGATCGTTCAAGCCCGCCTGGCCGCGATCGGCGCCGCGGGGCTGCGCGCCTCGATGCTGCATCACGTGCCGCTCGATAACCTCGTCATCGGCGACAACTACCCGCAGCAATGGGCCACTTTCTCGCGCGACTATATGGTCAGCGTGCTTGATCCTGTCGGCGCCGCCATGGCCTCGCCGATCGATCTCTCCAGCAGCTTTACGGCCGACGAACAGGTCAGCACCGCCTTTATCCAGTCGGATTTCAGCGGGCAGGTTCTTGACCGCGAACTGCGTATCAATGCCGGCGTGCGTTATTCGCAAACCGACATGACCATCGACAACTTCAAGAAGACGGGGACCGGCGGCGCCTATCAGCCCAATACCGAAGAGAGCAGCTACAACAACACCCTGCCTTCGGTCAGCTTCGCTTACGACGTGATCCCCAATTTGGTCTGGCGTGGTTCCTGGGGCAAGACCATCACGCGAGCCTCGTTGTCGCGGATCGCTGCTCAGACGGTCATTCCCAATATCTACAACACCTATGCGACCTCGGGTAACCCAGACCTGAAGCCGGAAGTCTCGACGAACTGGGATACGACGGTGGAGTGGTACTTCGGGCGCGGCGGCATTCTGAGCGCGGGTTACTTCAAGAAGAAGCTGGAGGATACGACGATCGCTCAGCGTTCGGTCGTGCCGTTTTCCAGCCTCGGCCTTCCCGACCAGTCGCTGGCCATCATCTGGCAGACCCAGAACGGGCATGTCGACCCCAACCTCCCCATCGATGTCGATACCTTCATCAATGGCGGCACGGTGAATCTCGACGGTCTCGAGTTCGCCTATCAGCAGTCGTTTGATTTCCTGCCTGCGCCGTGGGACGGTTTTGGCGCCCTGGCCAGCTACACCAAGGTCAACTCGAAGAGCAGCGATCTGAAGTATCGTAAGCAGGACGGGTCGATCGACATGGTCAACCGCATCCCGAAATATTCGTACAGCCTGACCGGTTACTACGAAAAGGGCCCGCTGGGCGCGCGACTGACCTACAACTACAAGGCTCGGAACATCATCGACACCAACCCGGATGGTTCGGATCTGGAGCGCTGGCATGCTGGGGCGGGCTACCTTGACGGCAACGTCAGCTACAAGATCAGCGACGCCCTTGAACTGCGTCTCGATGTCCTGAACCTGACCAACACGTTGGGCTTCGACTACTTCGAAGACGTCGCGGGTCGCTACGGTAACGGCAAGAAGACCCGCCTCGACTACGCCAAGTATGACGGCCGAACGATCAAGTTCGGCGTGCGCGGCAAGTTCTAGTCTGTCAGCGAGAGCTCCCTCTCGCGGACCCATGGTTTGCCAGCGTCCCCCGCTGGCAAACCTTCCTGACCGGTGTGGACTTCAGGGTCACACCGGTCCCTTTCTTTTTGCCTGCTCAGCCGCGCGCCACTCTCAAAACCGCGGCGTCTGATGATTGAACCCGGTCGATCCTGTGGAGAGCGCCGCCGGCCGTCCCGCCGCGCGCCGCCCTATACCGCCGGATAAGCGTCCGCGATCTTCGTGCCGATCTTGTAGTGGACGTTGGGTTGGGCGGTGAAGCTGACGTTACTCTTGGCCTCGAACAGGACGATGATGTCCGAGCCGCCGAACTGGAAGTAGGCGAGCTCTTCGCCCTTGCGGACGGTGACGCCGACCTCGGCGGTCAGGATGACCGACGAGACCTGGCACATGCCGATCGGCAGCACGGCGACCAAGCCGATTGGGGTGTCCAGCACGATCAGACCGCGGGCCTGGGCGAACTGGTAGCCGGCCGCATCGGGGGCGTCGAAAGCGCGCAGCGGCTTCAACTTGTGCGCGCCGTTCTCGTCATCACCGACCGGCTCGGCCACGACCGCCAGATAGACTTGGCCAGGTATGACGCGGGCCTCCAGCACCGTGCCGCCGACGGGGGCGTGCTGCCGGTGGTAATCGTTCGGCCCCAGGAACGCATGCATGAAGAGGCCGTTCTTGAAGCGGTCCTTGTAGGGGCTGCCCTCCATCAGCTCCTCGATCTTCCAATGCAGGTTCTTCACCGTCACGTGGGAATCCGAGCGAATTTCCCACTGGCCGGCGAAGGTGGAGTCGGCGGGCGAGACCACGATCCTCTGGTCGGCAATGGCCGCGACGGGCCGGTAGCCCGGCTTGAAGTTGCGGGCGAAGAACTGGTTGAAGCTCTTCCAGCCGCCGTGTGGCTCGATGTAGTCGTCCAGATTGTAGTTGGGCGACTTGCGGAAGGTCTCCAGCGAGGCCGGCGTCAGGGATTCCGGCGTATCGAGGAAAGCGCCCAGGGCGTCGGCATAGTCGACCAGCCAGGCCGACAGCGGCGTCAGGGGCGGGGCCTTGTCGTGCGGGACGACCTTGTTCTGCAGGCCGATCACCGCCTCCTGGTCCAACACGAAATAGAACTTGCAGAGCTTGTTGTAGACCTCGCGGCCCGGCTCGTTCTCGCTCGGGACCCAACGCAGAAAGTCGTTGATGTAGACGTAGTAGCTCTCGAGGTCCTTCAGGTCGGCCAACTCGGGGATGTTCCAGGCCCGGGCCTGGGCGACGGCTTTCTCGAAGCGCGCCTCCCAGCCGTTATCCTTGATCAGCTTTTGCAGCTTCGCGACCACGGGATGCCATTTGCTCATAGTCTTTCTCCAGTGGGGATGCAGCGTTGGGAGGCGAAGCTCTTCATTCGTGTATCAGCTGACAAAACTTCCTTTAGTTGTATTATGGCATTGCTCCTGCGTAAAGCGAGAGGCCGCATGAAACTTCGCCTGGCCGCTTTCCCCGGGTCGTGTGGTGTACCGACGCGTTCGGCTACATGACCTACTTCCTGGTGACGCACGCGGTTAAGCCACCGACCCCGTTGGCGGCGCTGGCCGCGGGCCAGTCCGACCTTCAGCCCCACCAGATCCGCGTCGACTTCAACGCGATCTTTCCGGACGCGGCCTACGATCCGGGAAACTCGCGCGCGTTGACGCTGGGTTCGTTCGACCTGGCGTTCGTTCTGGTTTTCCTGGCGCCCCTCGGGTTGATCGCATTCAGCGCGACGCGGCTTACCGGGGAGCGGGACAGCGGCGTCCTGCGCCTGATCGCCGCCCAACCGATAACGCCGCGCGCCTTGGCCAATTTCCAAGCGATCGTCCGCCACCCGCCGATCGGATCAGGGGCGGCTCGACGGCTTCAGCATCAGGTCAACGCAACCGGGCTCCAGTGCGTGGACAAGGAGACGTTGGCCCGTCGGCTGCGATTCCAGGCGAACGCGAGCGCCTTTGGCAAGGACGTCGAAGCCGGCTGGGTACTGGACCCTCGGCGCGTAGATCTCTGTCGGAGCGTCGATCGTGGGGTCGGCGTCGAACCGCAGATGAAAGGCGCGCTGTTCCCGTTGAAAGCCCATGCCGCCGATCCGACCCTGGACGGCGCGGGCGAACGGACGGCAGAAGCCCTCGACGGCGCGCCCACCAGAGTCCCGGTCCTCCGGCGCGTCGCGCTGATCGGCGGAGAAGATCGACAGGTCCTCCTGGTTCCAGCCGTCTCCGACGCGCAGGCTGTTGCGGTTGCTGGCGGTGTAGTTCCATTGCGTCGCATGCAGCAGCAGGGCGTCCAGGGCATCGTACATCGCGCTCAGCGCCCGGACATGCGGGCTCCAGATTGCACGATCCCGCCGGCCGCTCGCCCAGTGGGCGTAGGCTTCGCCCTCGTCGAGATCGAACGGGATGCCGAACTCTCCGATGAGGGTGGGCGCGCCGCCGACGATCCGTCGCGACAGCGTGGCGTAGTGCGAAAGCTGGCGCAGGTAGCGATCCTGGCGACGGTCCGGCGCGGCCAGGGTCTCCGATGGAGTCGGCGTCGGGTCCGGATCGACCGTCTTCTGGAACAGGATGGCGACGTCGTACCAGTGGCTGGCGTTGACCGAGCGCTCGGGCATGTCATCGGGAAAGGTTCGTCCGAATGCGGTCCCGAACGGATCGAGCTCGGCGAACACCGCCCAATCGGGTTCATGCCGGCGGGTCGTCTCGGCCACCTTTCGAAACAGCGGCCCGAACGCGTCATTGGGGATGTCGAGCGCGCGACCGGCATGCCGCCGGAAGACGTCCTCGGCGGCGGCGACGGGACGTCCTCCCTCGACCCGATAGATTCCGTGGCGTTCAAAGGGGCATTCGGCGCCCCTGGTCCAGATCGAAACGCCGTCCGGATTGACCGTCGTCTCGCCGCTCGGTTCGGCCGCGCCGGTGTTGGCGTTGCGCGCCAGGAGCGGAACGGTGGTCGCGATCCCGCGCGCCACGGCCAGGCTGTCGAGCGGCGAAAGGGCTGGTCCGACCCGGGGCGGGGTTGGATCCTGGGCCGTCGGCGCGAGGTGACGATAGCTCAAGCCCTGGCCGAGCCAGCCGAGCCCCGGTTCGTTCAGGGTGTCGAAGCCCAGGACGTTGGGCAGGGCCTTGAGGCGGCGGGCGACGGCGTCGATCGCCCCGAGGTAGCGCCCCTGCAGGAAATCCTGCACGTTCGCGCCGTCGACCCGGAAGTCCGGGGTGAAGGTCCGTCCACCCCAGAACAGGGTCCACATGATCCCGTTGGCCGGCAGGCGATAGTTCGAGCCCCAGCTCATCTGAGGATAGGCCGCCTGGCGGTCGCTGGGGTCGGCGTAGTCGAATTTCGCCTGCATCACATGCGCCGCGCCGGCGGCCGGGAAGCGGGTGAAGTCGAGGCCGACGGCTTCGAACGTCCAGCCCGGCGCGCCGTCGCCGCCGCTCATCCGGCTCCAGACGTCCTGGTGGAAGTCGACAAAGACATGCAAGCCGTGCGCGCCGCACCGTCGGCAGACCTCGGCGAAATAGTCGAGATAGGCCTCGTCATAGAGACCAGGCCCGGCGTGCTCGACGGCCTCCCAGGTGGTCAGCAGCCGGACGACGTTGAAGCCCCAACCCGCCAACCGGGCGAGATGCTCTTCGGCGTCCTCCAGCGGAAAGGGCCGGCCGATAAAGCTGACCTGGCGATGGTCGGAGAAGTCGGATGGGAACTGGGTCCCGCCGTCCGGATAGGGCGTCTTGCTGTCGCCGCCGAGATTGACGCCCCTGAGCATGACCTGTCGGCCCCGGGCGTCCAGGAAGAGATCGGCCTGAGGTCGGACCTTGATCAACGTCATCATCTAGCCTTTCGTGGGAGGGATGACGCCAAGGGCGCTGGCGCGGCGTTGCCGATCGCTCACGGCGACGGGCCAGGGGCGCGGTCGCGGAAAACCCTCGCTGGACAGGGGCCACGCTACCGGCGTCGCCGCTCCGACGATGGGCGCGCCGATCGCGATGGCGTCGCGATCCACCGAGGGGTGGGCATAGCCGGGGGCGCGCATGCATCCATCGCGGAAATAGATGGCCGTATAGGCGCGCCGCATTCGTTCGGAGCGGTTGGGCTTGGCCATGTGCACGGTGCGGCCGTGGTGGAACAGCAGGTCCCCAGGCGCGCAGGGGATGAAGACCGGCGCGATATCGCCGTACTTGGCCTCCAGCGCCTTGCCGGATCCCGGCGCGGTGAAGATGTCGACGAACTCGCAGTCGCCGCGATGGGTGCCCGGCACATAACCCATGCAGCCCGTCAGTTCGTCGACCTCGCACAGTGGAATCCACACCGTCAGGGTGTCCGTCTCGGCGATCGGCCAGTAGGCGTGATCCTGATGGGCCTCGGTCTCGCGGCCGCCCGGTTCCTTGTAGAGCGCCTGGTCGTGCCATAGCCGCACCCGCTCGGCGCCGATCAGGGCCGCGGCCAGTCCCGCGACCTTCGGGTGGAAGGTCAGCCCCCGCACCGCGGGGTGGTCCTCCCACAGATACTGGCACTGGATGAAGGACTGCTCGTAGGCGGATTTGTCGGCCAGGGCGCGGGGATCGGATCGCTTGCGCGTCGCCACCGCACGATCGATCGCCGCGGCGAAGCCCGCCACCTCGTCGGGTCCCAGGACCGCGCGGGCGTGGACGAAGCCGTCCCGCTGGAAGCGCTCTATGAGAGTTTCGATGTCGTCGGCCATGTCGGGACCTATCGGCCGCCGTTGAGGATGCTGAACTGCCGTTCGGGGTCGTTCAGGGAGATCCGCGCGCCGTCGGGCTGTGGGGCGTAGGCGCCGTCGGGGGCGTATTGCAGGATGTAGGCCTTGCGCACCGTGCCGGTCTTGAGGTTGGGCCCGGTCCGGTGCGGCGCGAGCGAGGAGAAGGCGACCACGTCGCCCGCCTTGGCCGGCACGCAGACCGCGGCGGGCGCGGTCTCCAGGCATTTGAGGCCGATGTCGGTGGGCCAGTGCTCCAGGGTGCCCAGCTTGTGCAGGCCCGGCGCGATCCAGGGGCAACCGTTTTCCGCGTCGACGTCGACCAGCGGAATCCACAGGGTCAGGTACTGCTGCGGCGTGACGAAGGTGTAGCCGTTGTCCTGGTGCCAGGGGAATTCCTGCGGCTTGCCGGTCTTCTTGTAGACCGACTGGTCCCAGTAGAGGCGGACGTCCGGGCCGATCAGGTCGTGACAGATGTCCTTGATCACGCGATGGGCGGCGAAGTCGCGCAGGATCTGCGAGTTGCGGACGATGTGGGTCGTGAAGGTGATGATGTCGGCTTCCGACAGGCGCATGCGACCGGCGTGCTGCTCGCGGACATAGCGCTCGCGCTCCTCCTCGATCGGATCGATGGCGGCCGTGACGGCGGCGATCTCCTCGAGGCTGAAGACTCCTTCCAGCCTGACGAAGCCGTCTTCGTTGAAACACGCGGCCTGGTTGGCCGAGAGGCGGCGGAGCGGGTCGGCGACCGTGTCGCCCCAGACGAAATCACGATTGAGGGGGTGGGGCTGGACGCCCGCTGCGGCGGCGGTGATGGGCATGGTGTCTCTCGATGGAAGGGATGGACAGGGGGGAAGGGATGGACAGGCGCCCGGACGGCATGTCTTCGCCCGGAGCGGGGAGGGCTCGGGTCAGGCGGTTCGGCGGACGGGAAGCCAGCGATTGACCGGGCGCAGCATTGCCTCGGCCTCGGGCGACAGCGGCTGGGAGCCCGCCTGGCCATAGTGGTAGACCATGGCTGAGCGGCGGTGATCGGCGACGTTGTCGGTCGACATGTGCATCAGGAAGCTGTGGAAAAACAGCACGTCGCCCGGCGCCATCAGCACCGGGAGGCGTGCCGAGACGTCCTGGTCGACGATCTCCAGATAGCCGCGATTGGCCTGAGGCCGGCGATCCGGAACGTGCTCGTGGATCGTGCCCCGATGCGAGCCGGGCAGGACCCAGAGGCACCCGTTCTCCAGCGTCGCTTCGGTCAGGGCGACCCAGACGCCGACCTGCGGCTGGCGGTCGAAGCGAAAGTAGTAGGAGTCCTGGTGCCAGGGCTGCCCGACGACGCCGGGATTCTTGAAGATGAACTGGCTCTGGAAACAGTCGACGTCCGGACCCAGGATCTCGGCCACGCGGTCCACGACATCGGCGCGCTCGGCGGCCCGCCGCGCCAGGCCCTCGGCGTGGCAGTTGAAGACCTTCGAGACCCGGTCTTCCGGGTTCAGGGCCGCTGGGCTGGGCGCCGTCTCCGGATAGATCAGGTAGTCGGGGCCGGAAAAGTACAGCCGCTCGTCGGGATGCCCCTCGGGAGGGTCGGCGCGGATGCGGCCCACCACCTCGGCTTCGATCGCCGAGGTCTGGGCCGACGACAGCATCCCTCGCTCGATGAAGAAGCCCTGGGATCGCCAAGCCGCTTTCCGCTCCTGTTTGGTCATAAATTTCTTCCCGACATTTTTTTGATCTATTTTTTGTCTTCAAACAATAATTGATCGAATCAATTCGCTCATCAAGGGGCATTTTTGGCGCGCATGCCTTCATGGCGGTGCGAACCGTGGCCATGGCAGGGGCATGCGACCTTGAGAGAACGCCGAAATATGCCCTGGATTGACATGTCGAAAAATTAGATCGAATAATTCAATTAACGAGAAAACAGATAATATCTGGGAGGGAAATCCATGACCTTGGCGGAAATCCAGGGGCGCCGCTTCGCGCCCCGTGCGGGGCGCTTGCGCCTTGGCCTGCTGGCGGCGACCGCCGTCGCGACCCTGGCGGCCAGCGGCGGCCAGGCCCTGGCCCAAAGCGCCCAGCCCCCGGCCGGCGCGGCGACAAACGCCGCCACCACCCTGGGCGAGGTGGTCGTCACCGCCCAGAAGCGCGTGGAACGGCTGCAGGACGTGCCGCTGTCGGTGGCGGTCGTTAGCGCCGAGACCCTCGAGGCCTTCCGCTTCAACGAGACCACCGACATCCAGTACCTGGTGCCCGGGGTGCAACTGACCAACGCGGCGGGACCGCGCAGCTTCGGCTTCTTCGTGCGCGGCGTCGGGACCAGCTCGTTCTCGTCGGAATCGATCGAGGGCAGCACGGCCTTCGTCCTCGACGGCGTCGTCCTGGGTCAGTCGGGGGCCTCGCTGACCGATCTGCCGGACGTCGAGCGCATCGAGGTCCTGCGCGGCCCCCAGGGCACGCTGTTTGGCAAGAACGCCTCAGCCGGCGTCATCAACGTCACCACCAGCCGCCCGTCCGACCAGTTCCACGCCAAGCTGTCCACCAGCTGGGCGTGGCCGGACGACGAGCGCAAGATCAGCGGCCTGGTCACCGGGCCGATCACCGACGACCTGCGCTTCCTGGTCTCGGCCCGGCTGAACAAGCGCGACGGCTACATCGACAACATCTTCGACGGCCGCAAGCTGAACGACCGCAACGACTACGGCTTCCGCGGCAAGCTGGAATGGACGCCAACCGCCGACCTCGAGCTCACGGCCATCGGCGACTATTGGAAGCGCGACGCGGCCTGCTGCATGTTCACCCTGTTCTCGGTCGGCCCCACGCCATCCCTGGCGCCTGAGCGGCAGAGCCTGGCGGCCGGGATCGTGCCGTCCGGGACCAACCAGAAGCAGAACATCGGCGGCGACGTCTTCTCCCAAGCCGAAAGCTACGGCCTGTCGACCCAGGCCGACTACCGGTTCGGCGACGGCTACACCCTGACCTCGATCACCGCCTGGCGGCGCTGGTTGACCCACGACGGCCTGGATTCGGACTCCAGCCCCCTGAACCTGCTGGACACCAACTTCTCGGACTTCAAGCAGCGCCAGTGGACACAAGAACTGCGACTGACCTCGCCCCAGGGGGGGCTGATCGACTATGTGGCCGGCCTGTTCTATTTCGACGGCAAGGTCGGATCGACCTCGGTCCAGGTCTTCCCGGCCGTCCCCGCACCCTTCTACAGCAAGGTGGTCCGCAACGAGGCCAGCACCCGCAACATCGCGCTCTTCGGCCAGGCGAACGTCAATCTGAGCGACAAGTTTCGCGTGATCCTGGGCGGACGCGCGCTGGAGGAGACGGCGTCCGCGACCAAGCGCCGGTTTGATCCGCGCTTCCTGCTCCGTGACTCGGCGTCGGCGTCCAAGCGCAGCGACGCCACCGTCTGGCGCGCCGGCCTGCAGTACGACTTCAGCCACGACATCATGGCCTTCGCCACCGCGACCAGCGGCTACAAGGGCGGCGGCTACGACACCAATATCGGCCTTGCCACCTTGCCGAGCGTCGCGCCGGAAAAGCCGATCAACTACGAGGTCGGCCTGCGCACCAGTTGGCCCGACCTGCGCTTGATCTTCAACCTCACCGCCTTCCACACCGAGGTGAAGGACTACCAGGTCTCGGCGCGCGACCCGATCACCACCGTCTATTCCATCCAGAGCGGCGAGGTGAAGACCCAGGGCGTCGAGTTCGACCTGACCTCGCGGCCGCTGCCGGACGTCGATTGGACCCTCACCGCCAGCGGCGCCTATGCCGACGTCAAGTGGGGCGACTATCGCAACGCCCCATGCGGCCAGAGCGTGACACCCACCTGCCCCGCGCCGCAGCAGGACCTCACCGGCCAGTGGACGGGATCGCCCAAGTGGACCCTCAACCTTGGAACCCACTATGAGCGGCCGGTCGCCAGCGCCCTGAAGGTCCAGGCCGATCTTGGCGTGAGCTATCGCTCGAAGATGGGCATGGCCTTCCCCAACGATCCGGCCACGGTCCAGGACTCCCTGACCCTGGTGAACGGCGCGATCGGCGTGGCGGCGGCGGACGGACGCTGGAAGCTCGCCGTGTTCGGCAAGAACCTCACCGATCAGGTCTACAACCAGGTGATGTTCGCCACGCCCTTCGGCGCGGCGCCGGGCAACTACAGCCAGTTCATCCCGTACGAGGCCCGGCGCATCGTCGGCGTGTCGCTCGACCTCGCCTACTGACCTTTCCTCCTCCTCGACTGCCGCCCGCGCGCCTCCTGTTCGCGCGGGCGGACATTTTCACCAGACCTGCTTGCGAGACGGCGATGCCAGACACCCCGAACACCCGCGACGGCGGAACGGACGCCCCGCGGCTACGGATCGGGCTGAGCCTGATCACCCTGATGAACCTGCCCGATTGGTCCGAGGGCCCCCGTGGTCCGCGTGCCCTGCATGCCGTTCGCGAGGCCGGCTTCGAGGCGGTGCAGACCCGCGACCCGGTCGCCGCGCGCGAGGCCGGCCTGGTTCCAACGGCCCTGGCCCGCGTGGACCGGCCCCAGGAGGCCCGCGACCTGGCGGCCCGTCATCGCGACGCCGGCTACGACTGCACCACGCTCCATGTAGGTTCGGGCTTCGAAAACGACGACGAGGCCCTGGCCCTGGTCGAGGCCATCGTCGAGGCCTCGGTCGGCGAAGACCATCCGCTGTTCGTCGAGACCCACCGCGCCACCATCACCCAGGACATGAAGCGCACGCTGGACCTGGTTGAACGCTGCCCGGGCGTGCGGTTTAACGGCGACTTCTCGCACTGGTACACCGGCGCCGAGATGACCTATGGCGACCTCGCCGCCAAGGTCGCCCGGCTGGCGCCGGTCCTCGAACGAACGCGGTTCCTGCACGGCCGGGTGTCCGATCCGGGCTGTATTCAGGTTCCGGTCGCCGGCGACCCCGCCGACACCCATGTCGCCGCCTTCCGCGACCTCTGGACCCGCGGCTTCGCGGGTTTCCTGGCCAGCGCCGGCCCCGGCGACTGCATGGGTTTCTATCCCGAACTGTTGCCCGCGTCCTTCTTCTACGCCCGGCTGGTTCCCGACGCCTCGGGCCAGCTTCGCGAGGAGGCCGACCGTTGGACCGAGGCGCTCAAGCTGGTCGAGCTGGCGCGCGCCTGCTGGGCCGACGCCCTCGACAAATCTGGAGCGGGGTGAGGTTAGATGGACCGCCCCGGTCCTTGCCATCGCGAAATTGCTTCGCAAGCAGGTCACGCAGTCATATCGTCGCCCAGATACTCAGAATCGATTCAAAGAGGCTGAACCAGGCGATGCCGACGCAAATCCCTTCCGTTTCGACCTTCACGGCGCCCAGCGTGGCCGCGCCGGTCGATCCGGCCCGCAATCCGACCCAGGCGGTCGCCTTCTGGCTGCGGCGCGACATTGTCCGAGGGGTGTTCGAGCCGATGGAGCGGCTGAAGATCGAGCATCTGACCAAGTTCTACAACGTCGGCCACAGCCCGATCCGCGAGGCGATCCTGCTGTTGGCCGACAGCGGCCTGGTGGTCCACGAACATCAGAAGGGGCACCGGGTCGCCCCGGTTTCTCGGGCCGACTACCATGATCTCCTGACCGGATACCAAGGCATCTACAAGATGATGCTCGGAATGGCCATGGAGTTGGGCGATGACGATTGGGAGGAGCAGGTTGTCATCCAGCTTCATCGATCCCTGAAGGTTAAGAAAATCATCGATGGCGACCCGGAAGCGCGCGAGATGTGGCAGAGAGCTTATGGCGACCTGCACATGACCTTGCTCTCCGGATGCCGATCGCCCCTGTTGCTGAAAATCTACAAGGACGTCGGCGCTCGCCTTGAGCGCTATGTCAACCTGTTCGCCGACCTCGAGAGCGACCGCTACTATGACCATCACGCCGACCATCGGCTGATCGTCGAGGCTATCGTCGCCCGGGACGGCGAGCGGACCCAGGCGCTGATTGAAAGCTATTTCGCGGTGGCCGACCCGATCCGGAAGTCGATCATCGAGAAGCTCAAGCAGATGGAGACCTCTTCCCCAAAAGCCGGGGCGGGCGCCTGAATCGGCCGGAAATTTCTCGCAAATTATATCCAAAAAGATTTTCGATCTATTTTTTGACTCCTGCGGCCACTCGATCCATTCTCGTGAAACGACTGATCGGTCCTAGCCGCGGCGCTCGACACGCGGCGGGTCCGCGTCGGCGATGGGAGGGATCATCTCGTGACAGAGCTATCGGCCACGGCGCCGCGCCTGAGTTTCGCCCGCAAGGTCGGTTTCACGGCCGGCGACTTCGCCTGCAATCTCTATTGGCAGAGCGTGTCGCTGTTCTTGCTGTTCTACTACACCGACGCCCTGGGGCTGTCGGCGGGCACGGCGGGCCTGATCTATATGCTGGCGTCGATCTGGGACGGGGCGATCGACCCGTTCATGGGAGCCATCGCCGATCGCACGCGTAGCGAGTGGGGACGCTATCGCCCCTACATCCTGCTGGGCGCGGTTCCGGTCGGCCTGTCCTTCAGCTTCCTCTATTACGAGCCCGCCCTGGACGGCCTTGGCCTGGTCGCCGTGGTGATGGCGGCCCATTTCCTGTTCCGCACCTGCTACACAGCTCTGTCGATCCCCTACACCTCGTTGAACGCCCGGCTGACCTCGAGCTCGGGCGAACGCTCGACGCTGGCCGGCATGCGGATCATCTTCGCGACCTTGGCCGGCCTGGTCGTGGCCCTGACCACCCAGCCGATGGTCGCGCGGTTCGGTGGCGGCGATCAGGCGCGCGGCTTCTTCTACGCCGCCTGCGTCCTGGCCCTGATCGCCACGGCGATCTTTCCCATCGTCTTCGCCGTCACCCGCGAGCCGCCCGAGACCGAGGAGACGGTCGCGCCGCCGCGGATGGCGGACTACTGGCGGTCGTTGCGCGGCAACCGCGCCTTCTGGGCGGTGATGGGCGGCATCGTCTGCGCCGTGGCCTGCACGACGGCGCTTGGCAAGTCGGTGCTCTACTATTTCAAATACTACCTGCATGACGAGGCCGCGTCGCGGACCGCCCTGGCGCTCTGCGCGGCGCTGGGCCTGCTGATCGTGCCGGCCTGGTTGCTGGTGACCAAGTTCATCGGCAAACGCATGGCCTGGTTCGTCGCCGCCGGCTGGGGCCTGGCCGGTCTCGGCGCCTTCGCGGTGACGGATATTCGTAGCCCGGCGCTGATGATCGCCTTCCTCGCCTATATGCAGGTGGCGTCGCTCGGCCTGGCGCTGACCTTCTGGTCGATGCTGCCGGACACCGTCGAGTATGGCGAATGGCGGACCGGCTTTCGCGCCGAGAGCTTCATCTTCGGGCTGGGCCAGTTCTTTCTCAAGGCAGCCCTGGGCCTCGGCGCGGGTTTGTTCGGCTGGTCCCTGGACCTGGTCGGCTACCATCCCAATGTCGAGCAGACGGCGGCGACCCTGCACGGCATGAAGACCATCATGGTCGTGTTTCCCGCCCTCGGCCTGCTGGCTTGCGCCGTGGTGATGCTGTTCTACCCCCTGGGGCGAGGTGTTCATGAGGACATCGTGGAGCAACTCGCGAGGCGGCGATCGACGCCACCGGAGAACGCGGCGATCGAGGCGGCGATCTAGTCGTCAGGGCCTTCACCCTTGACGGTGTCGAGCGCGATGCGAAAGGGGCGGCGGCTGACGGAAGTTCTCGGGAAGCCAGACATCTTGACGACCAGAGGACGCTACCGATCCGCCGTTAGACGCCGAAAGCGCATGAAACGGGAGGCCAGAACCGCCCCGTTTCCCAATGCCATCTCGCCAATGTTGGGGATCGGCTCCGCCCGGATTCTTCGTCAGCCCCACTTCACGAGATCATCGCCGCAACCGTGCTCGGGCGCTCGTATTGGGCTCGATCCATCAGACGCGGAATGGAACCTGCCTGTCGCGGCCCGCCAACATTCTCCAACCTATCCGTGTGGGTCATGTTAGTCTCACCGACGAGGCGTGGAGATCGTCGCCTTGTTGAACGCTTGCCCGTCTGGCGATCGCTCGGCGAGGTCCGGTTTCTTTTTGGGGAGAAACCGCCCCGGAAGAGGCGGGCGATCTTCAGTTCATGCCGCCGCGCGGAGCCTGTTCCAGTTGCCATCGGGTAGCCAAGGCTGAAGGGGAGCTGCGGATGCGAACAACGTCTTGGACGCGACTGGCGACAATCCGAGTCCTCGGCGCGGCCTGGGCCGCAATGGTCGCCACCGCCGGTCACGCCCAAACATCGATCAATTTCGCCAATCTCTCGATCGAGGAACTCGGCGAAATCCAGGTGACGTCCGTCTCCAAGCGCGCCGAACCCGTGCGGGAAGCGCCGTCGGCGATCTATGTCATCACCCATGACGACATCGTCCGGTCGGGCGCGCGAACGGTGCCGGAAATGCTCCGCCTGGCGCCCAATCTCCAGGTGCAGCAGTTCACCGCCAGCCGATACATCGTCACGGCGCGCGGCTTCAACGGCAACGAGGCGGCGCAGAACTTCACCAACAAGCTGCTGGTGCTGATCGACGGCCGAAGCGTCTACACGCCGCTGTACTCCGGCGTCTATTGGGACATGCAGGATGTCCTGCCGGCCGACATCGACCGCATCGAGGTGATCAGCGGGCCCGGCGCGACCCTCTGGGGGGCCAACGCCGTCAACGGCGTGATCAACATCACCACGCGAAAATCGGGCGACACTCAGGGCGGCTTCCTGGAGGCGGGCGGGGGAAGCCACGGGCGTTCGGTCAGCCTGCGCTATGGCGGCCGGCTCGGCGAAAGTCTGACCTATCGCGTCTATGTGCGCGACCTGAAGGCGGACAGCATGGGGACCATCACCGCCGACGGCAAGGCGGACCAAGACCTGTCCCGAACGCAGGGCGGTTTCCGCCTCGACTGGACCCCGGCGTCGGGCAACGCCTTGACGCTGCAGGGCGACGTCTACGACGGCGCGTCGGACGTCGGCCTGGCGGGCCACAACCTGCTCGCGCGCTGGACCCGTCTGGGCGACGGCGGGGCGGAGCTCCAGGTCCAGGCCTATTATGATCGCGCCGTACGTCGCGGCGTCTTCAAGGTGGACACCTACGACGTCGATATCCGCCACAGCTTCGATCTCGGCGCCCGGCAGGCGGTCGTCTGGGGCGGCGGCTTCCGTCACAGCCACTACGCCATCGGCAGTTCGCCGACGCTCTTCTACGAGCCGGCCCGCGGCGATCTCAACCTCGCCAATCTGTTCGTCCAGGACAGCCTCGCCGTCACCAAGACCACCAAGCTGACCCTGGGCCTCAAGGTCGAGGACGACCCCTACCTCGATCCCGAACTGCTGCCGAGCGCGCGGATTTCCTGGACGCCCAACGACAAGGCCATGGTGTGGGCGGCGGCCTCGAAGGCGGTGCGCTCGGCCACGCCGTTCGATCGGGACGTCGTCGAATACCTGGGCGCGATCCGGTTCCTGACCGGCGGCGGAACCTTCCAGTCCGAAAAGCTCACGGCCTACGAGATCGGTACGCGGATCCGGCCTTCCGCCAAGGTCTCGTTTTCGGTCTCGACCTATTACAACGTCTATGACGACCTGCGCACCATCGAGTTCGACCGGGTCACGCTCCTGCCGCTCCACTGGGGCAACGGCATGGCGGGCCACAGCTATGGCGTGGAGGTCTGGGGCGAATACCACCTCACCCCGTGGTGGCGGCTGGCCGGGGGGTATAATCGACTCGAGAAGCGCCTGAAGTTCAAACCCGGTTCGAGCCGCATACTGGGTATGGAGCAGGCGGGGGATGATCCCGAACACCAGGCGTCGTTGAGGTCGTCGATGGATCTTGGACGGACGGTGACGTTGGACGCGGCCGTCCGCTATGTGGACGCCCTGCCTGACCCCCGCCTGCCGTCCTATATGGAACTCAACGGCAGGGTCGCCTGGAACCTCTCCGACCGGGTGCAACTGTCCCTGTCCGGCTCCAACCTGCTGCACCAGCGCAGCCAGGAATTCCCCGGCGGTGTCGTGGTCCCCAGAAGCGTCTTCGCGGACCTTCGTTGGAGCTTCTAGGTTCCAGGCTCATGCCGAGGACTAGACGCCTTGTCGCGCCGCGCCAAGTTCGCTGGCCAGGGCTTCGATCGCATAGGGCTTGGGCAGGACGCGGAAGCCCGCCTTCGCCGCGGTCGTGGCGGCCTCGCTGAACCCGGTCGTCAGGACGACGGGCAGGCGAGGATATTTCTGGCTGACCACCCGCGCCAGATCCATGCCCCCCATCCCGCCGGGCATGACCATGTCCGAGAAGACGATGTCGAAATCACTGCGTTGATTGAGTATCCGTAGCGCCGCCGCGCCGCTCTCGACGCGGGTGGGTTGATAGGCGAGGGCCTGGAGCATCTCCAGCACGATCAGCGCGACATTGTCGTCGTCCTCGACCAGCAGCACCCGGCCCTGGTTCGAAGAGGCCGTCGGTTGCACGGTCACGGAGGCCTTGACCGGGGCCGACTTGGCGGAGCGCGGCAGCAAGAGCGAGATAACCGTCCCCAGTTCCGGCGCGCTTTCGATCTGGACGTCGCCGCCCGACGCCCGCGTGAAGCCGTAGACCTGGCTGAGCCCCAGTCCGGTTCCCCGGCCCACCTCCTTGGTGGTGAAGAACGGTTCGAAGGCTCGGGCGACGTGTTCGGCGGCCATGCCCACGCCGTCGTCGATGATCGACAGGCGAACGAAGTCTCCGATCAACTCGCCTTCGGCCAGATCGGGCTGATTATTGCCCACGATCGTCAGCGAGCCGCCCTTGGGCATGGCGTCGCGGGCGTTGACCGCGATGTTCAGCAACGTGACCTCGAGCTGGGTGGAATCCACCTCCACCGGCCAGAGATCGTCGGCCAGGCGCAACTCCACGGTGATGTCTTCGCGCAAGGAACGTTCGAGCAGGATCGAAAGGTCGGGAATGCGCGTCGACAGGTCGACGACCTCCGGTTTCAGCGGCGATCGGCGGGAAAAGGCCAGAAGCTTGCTGGTCAGCTCGGCGCCGCGATCGAGCGCCTGGCGAACGGCGCCGGCGAACCGCTGGCGCTTCACGGGGTCCTCGGTCTTTTCCAGGATGTCCAGGCCGCCCGAGGCGACCATCAGCAGGTTGTTGAAGTCGTGAGCGAGGCCGCCGGTCAGCTTGCCGATCGCCTCCATCTTCTGTCCCTGGCGAAGGGCTTCCTCCGCTCGCTCGCGTTCCTGGATGTGGATCTGCAGGGCGTTGTTGGCGTCGCCCAGGGCCTGGGCCCGCTCCTCCAGCCTGGCGTTCGCTCGCTTCAGGAGCATCTGCCCCACGCCGAGCACGCTGACCAGCAGCGCGGCCATGACCAGCAGCACGGCGACGCCGGCGTATCGCGCCAACCGCTGGGGCAGGGCCTCCACCACGGTGCGCAAATAGACCGAGCCCATGACGGCTTCGCCCTGTCGAACCGGCGCGGTCACGACGATGTACCGATCGTCGCGCGACGTCGGCCCCTTGGCGGCCGTCGAGGGCGCGGGCGCGGCGCCCGGACGAGCGTGACCGGCCAGCAGGCGGCCCTGGGTGTCATAGACGCCCGCGGCTTCCACCTCCGGATTGGCGCCGAGCGCCTCGACATATTCCAGAGCCACCTTCCGGTCGTCGAAGGCCAGCGCCGCGGTCACGCTGGCCGCGAGAATCTGGGCCTGGACGGCGACCTCCCGGGTTTTCTGGGCCCGGTACGCCTGCTCGTTGTAGATGCCCATCAGCAGGCCCACGGCCACCAGCGCCAACGCACCGATCAAGGCGAGGCCGCCGAACGCGAAGCCGGAACGCCCGCTACGCGGCTGAAATTCATCGCGCCAGGTCATGAGGTGGGCCCATCCCTCACAGATAGCGCCAGGCTCAGCAGCTTGGCGCTGATGGTCAAGCCGTTCTGGGCGGCGATCGTGACGTCGACGGTGAAACGGACGCGGCCTTCCCTGACGACGAACTGAACGACACTCCCGCGCGCCTCCGTGCCGTCGGTGATCGTCAGGCTCGGCGCGCCCTTGACCGATTGCAGGGCGCTGGCGATCGACTGACGTTTCGATCCGGTGATGTAGAGGACGTGGCAACCCGACGACTTCGACACCGTCGCCATACGGCGCACGATCAGCGGACGTCCATTGACCTGCTGGTTCTGCGCCACCTGGTCCAAGGTCGCCCCGAAGGGGTCATCGCCCACGACGCAGAGATTGACCGGGGCGCCCGGCGGGGGAAGCGATCCGGGGGGCCAGTCCACGAACGAGACAAGCTTGTAGAGGTAGGCCGCCTTCACCTGATACTCGAGAGAGGTCGCGCCGGCCGCGGACCACGACAGGGCCGCGCCGAGTGCGATGAGGCCTCGCAGCCGTAGCCGACGAAGGCCGCAACGACCCCATGGCGCCGGGACCAGCATCAGGACACCATGCTGACGCCGACCACGCGCGATGGCGCATCGAATGCGAAGTTGATGGGTGGGTTCATCCGCAACGGCGCCCAGACTTGCCGATGAAGGTCGCCGCGGAGGTCAGGTGCAGCCACATTGCGATCCCCAGAAACCGAGATCCGATCTTCCTTGGCGTGGCCGCGCGTTGGTTCACCCAGGGCGGACGTCTAAGGCGACAGTCTACGCTGCCGATACACGCTATGGTGAAGTTTTTTAACTCACCCCAAGCGGAAACGCGCGGCGGCGGAGGTGAGGAAGGTAGGCGGGCCTTCGATTTTTGGACGTACGCGCGGCGTAGGCCCGCGTCGCGGTGAAACTCGCGGACAACGCCCGTGGCGATGTGACGCAGGGCGGACGTTCGTTGACACAGGCCCTACGAGGCCCAGCGGTTCTCGGTAACCGCGCCCGACCGGTTCTGCCGCGTTGAGATCTTGCCCGCTTTCGCCTTCCAGGACGTGATGCGAAAGCCCTATATCGCCAACGACTTCGCGCGCCTCAAGGCCTGTCTCACCGAGCATTTCGGGACCTGACCCCTCTTGGGCGCGTCGAGTCTCGCGGCGCCTTGACCGAAGCGGTCGCTACACTCGGGGCCTAGGCCTGACCGCCGAAGGAACGGCGCGTTTCGGCGTGCTTCCACGGCATCACCTGCTGGTCCCTCATCAAAGCCGGTTACCAGTTCCAAGGCCGAGGCTTCGGGAGCAGCGCTGAAAAGGCGTCGTCAAACGCCGCGACCCCTCGCCAGCTCAGTTTGTCGGCGTCGTGATCCAAATGCATCACCTTGGCTGTCCTTCACGAAATGGCTCAATGATGGGCTTGGAAGACGTTACGATATAACATACGAAGCTGGAGTTCGATTTTTGGGAGTACCTCATGCGGCTGCGTTCGATGTTGTTGACGGCGTCAAGCGCCGGGGTCTTGCTGGCTTGGACGGCGATGGCCCAGGCCCAGGATCTGGGCCATTCGGTCTCGGAGGTGGTGGTCACCGCTTCGCCGCTCGCCGGTGACCCGGACCGCTTCGCGACGATCGTCGAGCAGGTCGGCCGCGACCAAGTGCTCGGCAACGGCGGCGCCAGCCTGGCCGACGCCCTGCGCAATATCCCTGGCGTCGCGGGCACGGGCTTCGCCGCCGGCGCCAGCCGCCCGGTGATCCGCGGCATGGACGCCCAGCGCGTCAAGTTGGCCGAGAACGGTCTGTCCAGCTCGGACGTCTCGGACGTGGGTCCCGACCACGGCGTGCCGATCGATCCCTTGGCGGCGCAGTCGATCGAGGTGGTGCGCGGCGCGGCCACCCTGCGCTATGGCAGCCAGGCGATCGGCGGCGTCGTCAACGTGATCAACAACCGCATTCCGCTCAAGCCCATCGACGGGATCGAGGGCGAGGCCACGACCGCCTATGCCTCCAGCGCGGCGACCGGCGAAGGCGCCGTCAGCATCGACGCGGGGCAGGGGCCTTTCGCCGTCCACCTGGACGGCTTTGGACGTCGGGCGAGCAACTACGAAACGCCTGATGGAGAGCAGCCCAACTCGTTCTTCCGGGGTAACGGCTATTCGGGCGGCGCGTCCTATTTCTTCGGCGACGACAGCCGTGTCGGCGCCAGCGGCACGCATTACGAGGCCCGATACGGCATCCCGTCCGACGACACCTACATCCGCATGAAGCAGGACAAGGGCGCTTTCGGCTCCTCGTTCAAGCTCGACCAAGGCGCCCTGCAGCGGCTCAATGTCGATGCCGGCTACGCCGACTACACCCACAGCGAGATCGATCCCGAGGGCAATGTCGTGCTGTCGACCTTCAACAACAAGGAGTGGGACGGTCGGGCCGAAGCGCTGTTTGGCCCGACGGGTCCGCTTTCGGCCTCGGCCCTGGGCGTCCAATTCCAGGACCGAAAGTTCAGCGCGCTGGGCGAAGGAGCCGACTATCTGCTGCCGACCCACACCGAAAGCGGCGCGGCCTTCGCCTTCGTGGAGGCGCCGATCGGGGCGCTGCAAATGCAGGGCGCCCTGCGTGTCGAGCGCACGCGCATCGAGGGCACGCCGGCGTCCGGCGTCTCCACGCGGCGCAACTACACGCCGGTCAGCGGCTCGCTGGGCTTTACTTATGAGGCCTCCGACACGCTGCGGCTGGGCCTGACCGCCGCCTCGGCCGCCCGGGCGCCGGCCCAGACCGAACTGTTCGCCCGGGGACCACACGATGGTCCGGCGACCTTCGAGACGGGTGATCCGAGCCTGAAGATCGAGCGGGCCAACTCCCTGGAGGCGACGGCGCGCTACAAGCTGGGCTCGACCGGACGCCTTGAGGCTTCGGTTTGGGGCGCGCGGTTCGACAACTACATCTACGGCGCGCTGACCGGACGCCTGTGCGACGAGGACGGCGTCTGCAGCCTTGGCGGTGACGGCGAGTTGAAGGAACTCAACTACGGCCAGCGCGACGCCAACTTCTGGGGCGCGGAGATGAAGGCCTTCTTCCCGCTGACCTCGGTGGCGGGCGGCAAGCTCTCGGGCCAGGTGCTGGGCGACTATGTCCGCGCCAAGTTCACGGGCGGCGGCGGTGATGTGCCGCGTATCCAACCCGGCCGGTTCGGCGGCGGTCTCGACTGGGCCAACGATACGATCGACGCCAGCTTCCTGGTGCTGGCGGTGTCCTCGCAGGATCACGTCGGCGTGGCCGATCTGGCGACCGACGGCTACACCTCGGTCGACGCCCAGGTTCGCTGGAAGCCGTTCAAGGCCAAGCCGGGGATCGCGCTGACGCTGGTCGGCCACAACCTCGCCGACGAGACGATCCGCAACGCCACCGCGCTCAACAAGGATGCGGTCGTCATGCCGGGCCGTGACGTGCGCCTGGTGCTGAGCGCCAAGTTCTGACGAGACGGCGTCACGGGGCGGGCGCGTCAGCCCCGTGACGCCGTGTTTGGTGACGGAGCCCTCGATTGGGACAGCGGTTGCGGCATTTCGGTCTTGAGGAGCAGGCCCTGGCCGTCGCCCGGGCCCAGGCGGCGATGTGGCGTGGCGTCGTCGCGCGTTTCGAGCACCTCAAGGCGACCGAAGGTCTTCGTCAGGCCGACCTGGCCGCGGCCTTGGGCGTCTCGCGCCCACAGATCCACGAATGGCTCTCCAACTCCCACAACATGACCCTGAAGGCGTCGGGGCGCTTGCTCCTGGCCATGGACGCCCACGCTCAGGTCGAAATCCAGGCGGGGCGCGACGTCGACGCCGAGCCGGCCGCACCGGAAGTGGTCGAGGTGGTCAGCCGCTCGGGCGTCAAGCTGACCGCGGGCCTGATCCCCCTTTCGGGCCGCATGGCTCTGACCAACAACGGCGAGAAGGATCTGTTCTTCCGCCTCGACCGGGGCGGCTGAGCCGCCCGCCATGAGGACTTTGAAGATGCGCGATCTGCTGACCGGCGCCAGCGCCGCCTGCCTGCTGGCCCTTGGCGCGGGAGCCGCCCAGGCCGACGAGGGCATGTGGACCTTCGACAACTTCCCGGCCGCCGCGGTCAAGGCGACCTATGGCGTGACCATCGACAAGCGCTGGCTCGATCACGTGCAGGCCAACGCCGTGCGGCTGTCGACCGGCTGCTCAGCCTCGATCGTCTCGGGCCAAGGCCTGGTCCTGACCAATCACCACTGCGTGGCCGACTGCGCCCAGGACCTGTCGACGGCGACCAGCGATCACCTCAAGACCGGTTTCCTGACCACCGACGGCCGCGAGGAGCGCCAGTGCCCGGGCATGCAGGCCGAGGTGCTGCTGTCGATCAAGGACGTCACCGACCCGGTGCGCCAGACCGCCGCCGGCAAGACGGGCGCGGAGTTCATCAAGGCCCGCAACGCCGCCATCGCCGATATCGAAAAATCCAACTGCGTGGGCAAGGAGGCGGTCCAGACCTGCCAGGTGGTCAACCTCTACCAGGACGGCCAGTACAAGCTCTACACCTTCAAGAAGTACGCCGACGTGCGCCTGGCGTTCGCGCCCGAGCTGCAGACGGCCTTCTTCGGCGGCGACCCGGACAACTTCAACTTCCCGCGCTATGACCTCGATATGTCGTTCGTGCGCCTCTACGAGAACGGCAAGCCGGTCGCCACGCCGGGGCACCTGGTGTGGAATCCCGCACCGCCCAAGGAGGGCGAACCGACCTTCGTGGCCGGCAATCCCGGCTCCACCAGCCGCCTGCTGACCGCCGACCAGCTGGACTTCCTGCGCGACGTCTCGATGCCGATGACCCTGACCCAGTTGGCCGAGCTGCGCGGCCGTCTGATCGAGTTCGGCAAGCGCGGGCCCGAGCAGCAGCGGGTGGCCAGCCACGAGCTGTTCGGCATCGAGAACAGCTACAAGGTCTATGTCGGCCAGATGCAGGCGCTGTCGGAGCCCGGCTTCCTGGCCGGCAAGCGCCAGGCCGACGCCGCGCTGAAGGCCAGGGTCGCGGCCGATCCGGCCCTGGCGACCAGGATCGGCGATCCGTGGAGCGCCATCGCCAAGGTCCAGCTCGACCGAGCCGGCCTCTATGCGCCCTATGTCCTGCTCGAGGGACGGGCCGGCTTCTTCTCGCCGCTGTACGGCTACGCCGTCGACCTGGTGCGCGCGGCGCAGGAGCGCGCCAAGCCCAATCCCGAACGCCTGCCCGAATATGCCGACGCCCGCCTGTCGCTGCTGGAAAAGGAAGTGCTCGACGCCAAGCCGATCGATCCGATCCTCAACCAGATGCAGATCGAGTTCTGGCTACTGAAGGTGCGCGAGGTGCTGACCGCCGACGCATCCCAGACCCAGGGTTTGCTGGGCAAGGAGTCGCCCGAGACCATCGCCGCACGCCTGGCCGCTTCCAGCCTGGCTGACCCGGCCGTGCGCAAGGCGCTGTGGGACGGCGGCCTGCCGGCCATCCAGGCCTCCAAGGATCCGCTGATCCAGTACGTCCTGGCCACCGACGCGGCCGCGCGCCAGGCCCGCAAGGCCTATGAGGAGAAGGTCACCGGCCCCAGCGGTCAGGCCGCCCAGAAGATCGCCGCCGCCCGCTTCGCCGTCTATGGCGACAAGATCTATCCGGACGCCACCTTCTCGCCGCGCCTGTCCTACGGCAAGGTCGCCGGCTGGACCTATCGCGGCCAGACCATTTCTCCGACCACGGTGTTCAAGGGTCTGTGGACGCGCGCCACGGGCCAGGAGCCGTTCGCCCTGGCGCCGCGCTGGCTCGCCGCCCAGGACAAGCTGAAGGACGACACGGTGTTCGACTTCGTCACGACCAACGACATCATCGGCGGCAATTCCGGCTCGCCAGTGCTGAACGCCAGGGGCGAGGTGATCGGCGCGGCCTTCGACGGCAACATCCACTCGCTGGGCGGGGCCTTCGCCTATGACGGGACCATCAACCGCACGGTGGTGACCTCGACGGCCGGGGCGACCGAGGCCTTCCTGCAGGTCTATGGCCAGAAGGCGCTGGTGGACGAGCTGCTGCGGGGCGGCGTCAAGACCGGGACGCGTCGATGATCCGGGTCTCGATCCTGGCTCTGGCGGGGAGCCTGCTGGCCGCCCCGCTCGCTCTCGCCCAGACCGCGGCGCCGGTTTTCCCGCCCAACGACTACGCGCCGCTGAAGACCTTCGCGCCCCTGACCCTGCCGGCGCCCGCCAGCGGCGTGCGCAACGGAGCGGGCGCGCCGGGAGCCGGCTATTGGCAGAACCGCGCCGACTACCGCATCGACGCGCGGCTCGACCCGGCGGCCAAGACCCTGTCGGCGACGGTGACGATCACCTACGCCAACAACAGCCCTGACGCGCTGGGCAGCCTGTGGCTGCAGCTCGACCAGAACGTCTATCGCAGGGATTCCCGGGCTGGCGCTCTGGGCGGTCGGCCGCGCAAGGAATTCACCGACGGCTATGCGATCGAGGCCGTCGAGGTCGAGCAGGTCGGCAAGACCGCCGCGGCGCCCTTCCTGGTCGACGACACCCGCATGCGCGTGACCCTGCCGGCGGCGCTGAAGGGCGGCGGCGGTCAGGTCAAGTTGACGATCCGTTACCACTACGCCGTGCCGGGCGCGTTTGGCGGCCGCACCGCCTGGGGGCCTTCGGACAAGGGCGACATCTTCGACATCGCCCAGTGGTATCCGCGCATGGCCGTCTATGACGACGTGCGCGGCTGGGACACGCTGCCCTACCTCGCCAACGAGTTTTACCTCGACTACGGCAGCTTCGACTACGCTGTCACCGTGCCCGCCGACATGATCGTCGCTGGCTCGGGCGCCCTGACCAACCCCAAGGACGTGCTCTCCGCCGAGCAGCAGGCCCGCCTGGCCAAGGCGCGGGCCAGCGACCAGACGGTGCTGATCCGTCCGCCCGAGGAGGCCGTCGCTTCGTCCGCCGCGACCGGAACCAAGACCTGGCGCTTCCACATGGACGATACCCGCGACGTGGCCTTCACCGCCTCGAAGGTCTTCGTCTGGGACGCCGCGCGCATCAACCTGCCTGGCGGCAAGACCGCCCTGGCCCAGTCGGTCTATCCGGTCGAGAGCGTCGGCGAGGGGGCCTGGAGCCGGTCGACGGAATATCTCAAGCATGCGGTCGAGCAGTTCTCGACCCGCTGGTACCCCTATCCCTACCCCAACGCGATCAATGTCGCCGGGCCGGCCACGGGCATGGAATATCCCGGCATCGTGTTCGACGGCGTCGACGACAAGGGCAAGGACCTGTTCTGGATCACCGCCCACGAGATCGGCCACACCTGGTTTCCGATGATCGTCGGCTTTGACGAACGGCGCGACGCCTGGATGGACGAGGGCTTCAACACCTTCATCGACGTCTATGAGTCCGACGCCTTCGGCGGCGGGGTCTACGGTCCCAAGCGCGATTCCGAATATGCTCCGGGTCCCGGGGCGCCGGCCGACCAGATCGCCGCCATCCTCGAGGACGCCGCCGCTCCGCCGATCCTGTCTCGGGCCGACACCGTCCGGGAAAAGTACCGCCACCCGATCACCTATTTCAAATCGGCGTTCGGTCTGACCCTGCTACGCGAGGACATCCTGGGGCCCGAGCGCTTCGATCCGGCGTTCCGTAAGTTCATCGCCGATTGGGCGTTCAAGCACCCCAAGCCCAGCGACTTTTTCCGGGCCATGGAGAGCGCCGGCGGCGAGGATCTGAGCTGGTTCTGGCGCGGCTGGTACCTGAACAATTGGACGCTCGACATGGACGTGGCCGGCATCGCCCAGGACGCCGACCTGGCCAAGGGGGCCAAGGTCACGGTCGAGAACCGGGGGCAGCTGGTGCTGCCGGCCACCCTGCGGGTGATGTTCCAGGATGGCGGTCATCGCGACATCCGCGTCCCGGTGGAGACCTGGATGCAGTCGGGATCGCACGTCTTCGCCGTCGATACGACCTCGCCGGTGGTCGAGGCGGTGATCGATCCGGATCATCGCACGCCCGATCGCGATCGGACCAACAACAGCTTGCGCGGCGCGCCGGGGGCCTGACCGCCTCGCTCGCCCTATGACCATCCCTTCCCCAAGAGGCCTGCTGCGTCCAGGCGGTCTCGCCGTGTTCCAGGAGCACGATGCGACCGTGGGGCCCGGCATCGCTGGTCCGCTGCCTGGCGCTTGAGGAAATCGGCTGGCGAGACCGATAGGCCAAGAACCAGCCCAGCTCCCAGTGGGCGCGGGTCGCCGCTGGCCACGCCCAGGGTGAAGGGCGTTCGCGCCGCGATCGGTCCGTCCATGGCCAGCCGGAGCGCCCGCCGCGAGAAGCGCGCCGCCGCCGAAAACCAGCAACTGGCGGCGGTCGATGAGGGGGGGAGCATCGAGGATTCTCGCGGCGGGACCATGTCGTTTAAGCACGAGTGTTATGTTATAACAATAGCGCTTGCACCCTTTCGGCGCCTCGCCTATTGGTGTTATATTATAACACTTGATAGGTTCGCCATGACCTCGACCTCCTCAACGCCTCCGGCCGGCCGCATCGACCGCCGCCTGCCGGTCACCGTGCTCTCGGGCTTCCTCGGCGCGGGCAAGACCACCCTGCTCAACCACGTGCTGGGCAACCGCGAGGGCAAGCGGGTCGCGGTGATCGTCAACGACATGAGCGAGGTCAATATCGACGCCGCCCTGGTCGCCGAGGGCGGGGCGGGTCTGTCACGCACCGACGAGGCGTTGGTCGAGATGTCCAATGGCTGCATCTGCTGCACCCTGCGCGACGACCTGCTGCAGGAGGTGCGGCGGTTGGCGGCCGAGCGGCGCTTCGACTACCTGCTGATCGAGTCGACCGGCGTCTCCGAGCCGATGCCGGTGGCCGCCACCTTCGATTTCCGCGACGAGGCCGGGGCCAGCCTGGCGGACGTCGCGCGGCTGGACACCATGGTCACCGTGGTCGATGCCTTCAACTTCCCGCGCGACTACGGCTCGCGCGACCGGCTGTCCGACCGCGGCGAGACGGCGGGCGACGGCGACGCGCGCACCGTGGTCGACCTGCTGGTCGAACAGATCGAGTTCGCCGACGTCGTCGTGCTGAACAAGGCCGACCTGGTCTCGGCCTCGGACCTGGGGCGACTGCGCGGGATCATCGCCGCCTTCAACCCGGACGCCCGGATCGTGGTCTCGGAACGCGGAGCGGTGGCCCTGGACGCCGTGCTCGACACCCGGCTGTTCAGCTACGAGCGCGCCGAGGGCGCGGCCGGCTGGCAGAAGGCGCTGATGGGCGAGGTCCTGCCCGAGACCGAGGAATACGGCATCGGCCACTTTGTCTACCGCGCCGCCAAGCCCTTCCATCCGGCGAAGCTGAAGGCCTGGCTGGAGCGCGAATGGCCGGGCGTCCTGCGGTCCAAGGGCTTTTTCTGGTTGGCGACCCGGCCCGACCGGGTCGGCGGCTGGAGCCAGGCCGGCGCCGTCACCCAGCACGGCCCGCATGGCCGCTGGTGGGCGACCGCGCCGCGCGACCAGTGGCCAGACGATCCGGCCTGGCTGGACACCATCATGAAGGTCTGGAAAGCGCCGCATGGCGACCGGCGGCAGGAGATCGTGCTGATCGGCCAGGACATGGACCAGGCGGCGCTGACCAAGGGCTTCGACGACTGCCTGCTGTCGGACCTGCAGTTCGGCTTCGGGCCCAAGGCCTGGGCCAAGCTGCCCGATCCGTTCCCGTCGTGGGGCTAGGCGGCAACGCCGGCCCGCCGCTCGACGACGAGGAGCCGACCCCGAACTGGGTGGCCGCGATCCTGGGGATCAGCCTGGAAGAAGCCGACTGGCTGTTGGTCCTCTATCGCTTCGCGCCGCCGCAAGCCTTGGGCGCGGGCGAGGCTGGGGACGAGCCCAGGCGGATCTATTTTTGCGAGCCGCCATGACCCTGGCGAGGCGAGGCGAGGGAGCCACCTGGATGTTCAACTGGAGTCGAGTTCGGCGCATGGATCCAGCCGCGGTCGCCGCCTATTGGATCGTCCGCCGGGATTCGCGCGGCCTTGCGCCGCGAGAGCAGGGGGCGTTCCAGGCCTGGGTCGCGATCGAGGCGCACGGACGGGCCCACCGGGAAGCCTCGCGCACCTGGATGGCGCTGGGCCGGGCGGCCGCCGACGGGGCGGTGGGTGACGCTCTTCAATCGGATGGGAAACTCGCGATGAAAGCGACCCTGGCGCGCGCTCTGGACGCCTCGGCGATCAGCCTGTCGGCCCTGTGCCTGGCCCACTGCCTGGCGCTGCCCGTGCTGGCGCTCGCCCTGCCATTCGTCGGCGTCTGGGTCCATGCGGAGTGGGTGCATGTGGTGTTCGTCTGCGTGGCCGCGCCGATCGCCCTGCTGGCGTTCATGGACTGGCGCGCGCGTCGCCCCCACGCCTGGCCCCTCGTCGCTCTCGCGGCGCTGGGTCTTGGCCTCATGCTGGCCGGCGCTCTTGGGATGCCGTTGGTCGCCTGGGAGCGTCCGCTGACGGTGGTCGGCGGCGTCGTCCTGGCCACGGCCCACGTTCTGAACTGGCGTCGTCGGCATGCAGGCCATGACCACGCGCATTGAGATGCGGCGACGCCGGTCAAATTCCGCGGTCGCGCGTCGGGCATGTCGATTTCGACCCGCTCTGGATGATGTGAAATTCGAAGCCCGTCACGAGCGGCTTGGCCGCCACGAAGAACAGCTAGCGTTGTCGATGGCGCCCACCCATGGCGGCTGAAATGATCGGACCGACGCCCTGGCGGTGGCGACCAGATCGCGCGAGAGACTTGGATTCTGAATTGAGGCGGGCGGATTCGCTTGCTCCACACAACGCGTCGTCCTCGTCGATTCTTCCGACTTCACGCTGATGACTGGTGGGGCGGTCGGATTCTGCGTTCAAAAAGACCCTGATCGAGAAATTTCTGGGGTGTCGAGTTTATCGGCAATTGATTTAGGTCATTCAGTGTTGAAATTTCAAAATTCTATACAAAAACAGATTTGTGACCTACGGTATTCAATATTATTGTCACATATCTTTCTGCAAGTTCAAATTTTACAACAAATATCGCATATTCGTTCGAGGTATACCCGTATGGCGGGCGCAAAATGTATGTAAAACTTTACATTTCCGCTCAGGTCTGGATATTTTTGGTTGCGGGAGCAGGTTATTAACCACATTGGACTGGTTAATTGTGACTCGTAAGATGATATATCTAAAGTTTTGGGCATAATTTCAATTAAACGTGATGTATGATTGTAAGTGATGTTCAAAAGATCATGTATATTGAGCAATTTAGAAATATTGAAATGTAAAGTATGGCGTCGTGTACTGTTATATCTCGATACGTGGCATGTATATTTTGTATGTGGTCATATTATATTATAAATCCAACTGCCGCTTTTACAAAAATGGCTCAGCTTGCCGACGGCCTTGGGGTTTGCAATTTGCGAGAAATGTTCATTTCAGTTGCGCGGAAATGTTCTCCCAACGACCTCTTCTCTGGGGCCGAGGGGCCCATTTATCCTTGGAAAAAAGTTGTGGCTGTGGCGTATTTGAATATATTGGAATGATTTCCTGAAATATACTCCAATGATAGTAAATATATAATACAGTTTCACTGAAAATTGGCTGATATCGGTAAATGATATCGGTATCATTGCCCCTTTTTGGGTGTTTGCGTTAACTACTTGTTAATGCTTCGGGCTGTTCGCTCACCTATATCTACCACCTAGGCGAGAAACAGCGCCGTTTCGGGGACCAAAGGCCTCCGGCGCCGTGATGCTCTCCGTCAGTAGGGAGTTTAGAGTGACGGCGATCAAAGTATTGGTGGGTAATCATGTTCAGCAACGCGGCGCCGTGACGCACCGCTGGCGCCCACGCGCCGTCGCGGCGATTTTCGGGCTCGCGCTCATCGGCAACGTCTGCGCCTTCGCTCCCATCGCGGCTGCGGCGGCAGCCAGTGCCCCCGCCAACGTCGATGTCTTCCGTGACCAGGCCAGCAAGGTCGGCGCGCGGACCTGCGCGAACCTCTATGAGGCGCTCGGCCAAGGCCTGACCCGCGGCGCGGCGTTCTCGGTGAAGACCGAGGCGAACCAGGGCGCTCCCGACGCCCATATCGTGCAGGGCGTCCTGGGCATGACCTACGACCTGCCCGACCTCAAGGGCGCCGCGGGCGGGGTTGTCCTCGCCGCGCCCGGAGCGGGCGGGTGCGAAGGGTACCTGGTGCGCGTGGCGCCCTTCCAGCAGCCCTGCGCCGAGGTTGTCCGCCTGCTGCCGGCCGGGAGCGTGGTGGGTCAGAGCCTTTCGGGCGTCTGGCAATACCAGCTCGGCGGAGCCCAGGGGCAGGCTTTGATGATCCCGAGCGGTTCCGCCTGCGTGGTGGTGACCCTGTCCGGAATGACCCAGCGGCCCTGAAGCCGCGTCCCGCGAGCCGGGCGAAGCCGGCGCGCGGGATCAGTTGTGCGGGTCGGCGGCCCACTCGCACAGGACGACTGAACCGGGCCCAGAGCGTGGTTCTCGCCAGCGACCCGAAGGGACTGGCGGGCCAATATTGAGGGTAGCGTCACCATGGAAAAGCTTGGGTACGTTTCGAAACAGGGTCGCCGTGGCGCCGGCTTCGTCCGCAACTGGATGGGCGGCGGGGACGGACGGGGCTGGTCGCAACTTCGCCGGCTGATGGCGATCCTGCGCAGGGCCCATCAGGTGCTCGGCGTCAGCCGCAAGGCTCTGGGGCTCGGAACCTTGGGTGTTGGCGGCGGGCTGGGTCAGGCCAGCGCGATCGGTGGCTTGGCCGCGATCATGGCGCTGGGCCTCTCCGCCCCGGCCCAGGCGCAGTACGCGGCCGGCGGCGGAAGCGCCATTGGCGGCGGCTCGATCGCGATAGGGACCAACTCTCATGGCGAAGCCCTGAACGCCGTCGCCATAGGCATCGGGTCCACGGCCACGGACGTGAACGCTGTCTATCTGGGAGCCCGCACCGCTCCGGGAACAGGCGCTACCGCACAGGGGGCCATCGCCATCGGCACGGATGTGACGGTAACCGCGGCCGACGGCACGGCGATAGGACGTGTAAGCCGGGCGACCGGGAGCAATGCCGTGGCGATAGGTGTCGCGGCCAACGCATCGGCCGCTGGAGCCTACGCGCTCGGCGCCAACACCGTGGCGTCAGGGGTCAATTCCGTCGCACTTGGCGTCGCGGCCAACGCGGGCGGGACTCAGAGCGTCGCGCTGGGCTCTTCGGCCGTCGCGACGAGCAATGCCGCTACCGCCGTCGGGAATGGCGCTCAAGCGCAGGGGCTGAGTTCGCTCGCGCTGGGCACGCAGGCTGTCGCGGTCGGCAGCAGCACGGTCGTGGTCGGACAGGGCGCCGGCGCCGGTTCAACCGTCGGCAACTCCGGTTCGGTCGCCATGGGCGTCGCGGCCGGCGCGCTCGTCAGCGGCGCGCAGAACACCGCCATCGGCGGCGGCGTCGCCAGCGTCATGAGAGGCGCCGGCTCGGGCGTCACGGGAACACGCAACCTGGCCCTGGGAACCGGCGACGGCACGGTCACCTATGACGGGACTCTGCAGGCCGCCGCGGGCAGCCTGGTCACCGGCAACGACAACGTCGCGATCGGAACCAACGCCGGTATCGGCGTCACCAGGAATGCGACGACGTCGATCGGCCAGAACGCCATGGCGACAGGGACCAATGCGGCGGCGCTTGGAGCCGGGGCCACGGCGAGCGCGCTGAACGCGACCTATCTTGGCTCGCGCACGGTTGGAACGGGCGCCAGCGGACAGAGCGCCATCGGCATTGGCACAGATGTGATAGCATCTCAGGCCGACGCTACCGCGATGGGACGAGAATCCCTTGCGTCGGCCCAATTCGCCATCGCGATCGGGACAAGTTCCCGTGCGACGGGAACAAGCTCGGCGGCGCTCGGCCCCAACGCCAATGCTTCGGGCCTCTCCGCCGTGGCGCTGGGCAACAACTCCGCCGCCAGCGACACGAACGCCGTAGCGGTCGGCCTGGGCTCGATCGCGAACGCCGCCGACACCGTCGCGATGGGACGCCAGAGCCAGGCGATCGCCGCCAATTCCACCGCCGTTGGACGTGAAACCCGCGCCAGCGGGGTCAACAGCACCGCTCTGGGCCGCGGCGCCCAATCCAGCGCCCAGAATTCCGTCTCCGTCGGCGTCGGGACGAGGGCGAGCGGGATCAACTCGGTCTATCTCGGCTCGAGCACCTTCGCGACCAGCGCCAGTGGAGAAAGCGCCATCGGCATCGGCACGGACGCGACAGCGTCCCAGGACGGCGCCATCGCGATGGGCCGCGACACCTTTGCGACCGGGACCAACGCCATCGCGGTCGGTTCTCAGTCCTTCGCCGAGACCGAAGACGCCGTCGCCATCGGCACCAGCGCGACCGCGACCGGCGGCAAGGCCGTCGCCATCGGCGCCGGCAACGTCGCCTATGGCGACGGCGCGGTCTCCATCGGCGATCCGAGCTATGCCAGCGGCACGGGCGCCTTCACGGGCGGCGCCAACAACATCGCCAACGCCGACGGCACGGCCAGCGCCACGGCGGCCAACGCGGCCAACGGCGCGGTCGCCATCGGCAACAACAACGTCGCGATCGGCCAGGGCTCGGTGGCGCTGGGCAACTTCAGCCGCGCGGGGGCCGCGGGCGCGCTGGCCTTCGGCGACACCGCCGTCGCCAACAACGCCGGCGACGTCGCCCTGGGTTCAGGCTCGGTCACGGCCGCGGCCGTGGGCACGGCGAACACGGTGATCGGTGGCGTGACCTACAATTTCGCCGGCACGACTCCGACCAGCACGGTCAGCGTCGGCGCGGGCGGCGCCGAGCGGACGATCACCAACCTAGCGGCGGGGCGGATCAACGGCGGTTCGACCGACGCGGTCAACGGCTCGCAACTGTTCGCCACCAACCAGCAGGTGACCCAGAACACCACCGACATCGCCGCCAACACCACCAATATCGCCACTAACACCACCGATATCGCCAACCTCTCCAGCACGGTCACCAACATCAACACCGGCGCGGGCATCAAGTATTTCCACGCCAATTCGGTGCTGGCCGACTCCCAGCCGCTGGGGACGGACTCCGTCGCCGTCGGCCCGAACGCGGTGGCCAACAACGCCGGCGACGTGGCGATCGGCCTGAACGCGGCCTCCGGCGTCACCACCGCCGTCACTGGCGCGACCATCGGCGGCGTCAACTACGCCTTCGCCGGCGTGGCCCCCAGCGGCGCCTTCTCGATCGGTTCCGCCGGCGCCGAACGCCAGATCCAGAACGTCGCGGCCGGGCGGATCGACGGATCCTCGACGGACGGAATCAACGGCTCGCAGCTGTTCGCCACCAACACCCAGGTCACCCAGAACACGACCGACATCGCCAGCCTGGGAACCCAGGTCACTCAGAACACGACCGATATCGCCAATCTGGGAACCACCACCACCAACCTTGGAAACCAGGTGACCCAGAACACGACCGACATCGCCAATCTGGGAACCACCACCACCAACCTTGGAAACCAGGTGACCCAGAACACAAGCGACATCGCCAATCTGGGGACCACCACCACCAACCTGGGAAACCAAGTCACCCAGAACACGACCGACATCACCAACCTGGGAACCCAGGTCACCCAGAACACCACCGACATCGCCAACATGGGCGGCGCGCTGACCAACATCGCCGGCGACACGACCAACGCCTATACCGACGCCAACGGCGACGGCATCCGCTATGCCCGCACCAACGAAACCGGGCTCGCGCAAAGCGACGCCTTCGCGCAGGCGGTGGGCTCCACGGCGCTGGGCTATGAAGCGCGCACCACGGCGGGCGACGCGGTGGCGCTGGGACGCGGCGCCCAGTCCAGCATCCTGGGCGGCATCGCGTTGGGTTCCGGGTCGGTGTCCGACCGCGCCCTGGCTCCGGCCTCGGGCAGCATCATCGTCGGGACCAACCTGGTGCCCTACAACACCAGCGACCTGACGCTGCTGGGCGCTCTGTCGGTCGGCAACGCCACCAGCTATCGCCAGATCACCAACGTCGCCGACGGCACCCTGGACCAGGACGCGGTGACGCTACGGCAGCTGAAGGGGGCGATGAGTTCGTTCTCGGTGACGCCGATCCAGTATTTCCACGCCAATTCGACGGCGCCGGACTCCCTGGCCGTCGGCGCTGACTCGGTGGCGATCGGCCCGCGGACCACGGTCAACGGCGACAACGGCGTGGGCCTGGGTAACGGCGCCATCGTCCAGATCACGGCCCCGGGCGGCGTGGCCCTCGGCCAGAACGCGACGGTGAACCTGGCCGACGGGGTGGCGCTGGGCACCAACTCGGTCGCCAACGGCATACAGGCTCTGGCCCTTGGAGCCGGCGCCAACGCCAGCTTCGCGGGCAGCGTGGCGCTGGGCGCGGGCGCGACGACGGCGGTCGGTTCGCGGACCGGCTATGCCGGCTACGGCCTGGCCGCGCCACAGAACTCGGTGGGCGAGGTGTCGGTGGGCAGCGCGGGCGCCGAGCGGCAGATCACCAATGTCGCGGCCGGTTCGGCGCCGACCGACGCGGTGAACGTCAGCCAGCTCAACCAGGTGGCCCAGAACACCGCGGGCGCGCTGGGCGGCGGGGCGTCCTACGATCCGACCACCGGGACCTACACCGCGCCCACCTATACGGTCGGAGGCGCCACCTACACCAATGTCGGGGACGCGCTGGGCGCCCAGACGACGGCGGTCACCAATCTGGATGGCCGCGTGACCACCGTCGAGAACACCGTCACCAACCTCGGCGCCAACGTCACCAATCTCGGCGGCAGCGTGGCGGCCGGTATGGGCGGCAATTCGAGCTATGACTCGACCACCGGCACGGTGACGACGAGCCTGAACGTTGGCGGGAACAACTACGGCAGCGTCAACGATGCGCTGCAGGCCCTGAACCAGACGGCGGCCGCGGGCTGGAACATCCAGGCCAACGGCGGCCCGGCCACCAATGTCCCGTCGAACGGCACGCTTAACGTGACGGCGGGCACGAATACCGTGGTGACGCTCAGCGGCAACCAGCTGCAGATCGCCATGGCCGACAACCCGACCTTCAACGGCGTGATCAACGCCAATGGCGGCCTGGCCGTGGGCCAGAACACCAGCGTGGACATGGGCGGCAACGTGGTCCGCAACGTCGGGGCGGGGGCGGTGACCGCCACCTCGACCGACGCGGTCAACGGCTCGCAGCTCTACCCGGTTCAGCAGTTGGCCAGCAATTCGGTGCAATATGACGCCGGCCACAACGCGGTGACGTTCAATCCGGGCGGCCAGGCCACGACGCTGCACAATGTCGCCGCCGGGGTGGCGCCGACCGACGCGGTCAATGTCCAGCAGCTCAACGACGGGCTGTCGAACGCGATCTCGACGGCCAACGCCTATACCGACTCGCGGCTGCAGGGCTTCGTGGTCGACATGTCGCAAGCGCGGCGCGACGCCTTCGCCGGCACCGCGGGCGCGCTGGCGGCGGCGGGCCTGCCCCAGGCCTATGAGCCGGGCCGCAGCATGGTCGCCGTGGGCGCTGGCACCTATGGCGGACAGTCGGCCTTCGCCTTCGGCCTCTCGCGGGTGATGGACGACGGCCGCACGATCTTCAAGGCGGGCGCCACCTACGACACCCGGGAACGCACGGGCGCCAATCTCGGCGTCGGCTTCCAGTTCTGATCTTCACATTCCCCATTTCACCATTCCAAGGAGGACATGATGAAAGCCCAGCGCCTCATCCTTACGATCCTTTCGGGGCTCAGCCTCGCGAGCCCGGCCGCGGCCGTCGCACGAGACGCCTCGACCCCGTCCGCCACGATCTATGTGGCGTCGGTCGATCCCGGCGCCTTTCACGAAGTCCCGGGCGAACGCGATAAACTGGGCGTGACGGTCAGTCCGGCCTCCGTGCGGCTGATCACGCCGGGGGTCGACAAGTTCAGCATCTACCCCTTGCTGGGCCCGCCGCATTTCGCGGAGAGCGTCAGGCGACGGTGGAACTACGTGCTGTTCTTCCCGGTCGCGCCCGGCAGCGTGGACCGGGTGCGCTGCCGGATGGAGATTCGCTTCACGCGGCCGCGCGGACACTACAATGTCACCGTGTCCGAAGTGGTCTGGCAGGAGAAATCCTGCGCCGATCGGGTCGCGGCGGCGAGCTGAGCGGGCAGGGGGCGAGATGAGATTGATCGGGGTTCTGCTCATCGGCCTGGCGGTGTTGGCCGCCGCGCCGGCCTCGGCCCAGACTTTCGGGCCGCCCGTCGCCGGCCTGTGCCTGTTGTCGCGGGCCGGCGCCATCAGCGCTTCGCGCGCCGGCCAGTCGTTGCAGGCCCAGCTGCGCCAGATGCAGGCGTCGCTGAACGCCGACCTGGCGCAGCGACGCGCCTCGCTTGATCAGCAGCGCCGGCTGCTCGAGGTCCAGCAAGGCGTGATCGCGCCGATCGAATTCCAGCGCCAACTGGCTGGCCTCAACCAACAAACCCAGACCCTCGACCAGCAGCAGAACGCCCGCTTCATCGCCGCCCAGACCCGCGGCCAGCAGCAGGTCGACCGCACCCTCAACGACGCGCTCAGCCGGGTCATCACCCGCAACGCTTGCGGCGTGGTGATCGAGCGCGACAACGCCTATGGCTGGAACAACGCCATGGACATCACGCCGGCGACCGCTCGCGAAATGGACGGCGTTTTGCAGACCATCACGATCCAATAAGGCGCGGCGCCGTCAGGTGCGTTACTTGGCGCAGTCCGACTTGCCGACATTCGCCCACTTGTTGAAGCCACGGCCGGTCTTGGCCTGCAAGCGGTCTCCGTAGCGTCGTAGCGCTATGTCGCCGGACTGGCCCGAGAGCACGTCGCATCGACCGGCGAACACCCGTTCCGTACAGGACGCCCGTGTCGCGTAGCCTAGCTCCTCCCAGGCGCCCTCCACGAAACGACGACAGGCGACGTGGTCGGCTGGAAGTTTCTGCGGCTCGGCCAGTGGCACGTCCACCACGGTCGGCGTCGCGGCCACCGCAGCCTGCGCCGCGGCGGCTTTCTCGGCCGCGAGCAACTCTCGCCGATGCCGCGCCGCTTCGTCCGTACTGGCCTGTTCGGGCAGATCCGGTTGGTCGTTGACGACCTGGAACCAGGCCATCTGCATCGTCCAGCCCTTCTGTTGAGCGACTTGACGCAAGCGATCCGGGAAGTCCCGTTTGGGACGCTCGAGGGCTCCGGGGCGCAGGCCGACGTCGAACGGCGCGGCGCCCTCGATCATCAGCACGCCCGCCAGCCCGGGAGCGTTCTGGCACATGGACACGCGATAGCGGCCGCCACCGAGGTCCTTGTAGAGATAGGGATTGCGCGCGGCCAAGGCCGCGAATTGTTCGCGATTGCCGGCGAACTGCTGCAGGCGACCGTTCGGTTGGATGGCGATCAGGCTGAAGTTCCTGGTCGGATCGGGCGCGACATTGATCATCGACTGCGCCCAAAGACCGGTCGGGCACCCTTGAATGCCGCGATCGATCTCGAAACGGGCTTGCTGGGCGAGAAGGCTCGGCGCCGCGTCGCGCGGACCCGCGGACTTGCCGACGGTGTCGAGCAGCGGGCACAGGGCCTGGTCGGTCTGCAGGATCTCGGTGGTGTCGACCTGCAGGCCAGACGCCCCGGCGGTCTGCGCGGCGCCGGCCACGGTGCGGTTGGCGGCCACTGGATCGCCCGCCGTGCCGGAGACCTTGATGTTGGCCGAGCCATCGGCGTTCTGACCGCGGCTGACCGTCAGCCAGGCGCAAGGCACGTTCGGCAGCGCCGCCGTGATGGCCTGCTCCGCCCGAACGACATTCGGCGGCGCGGGCGCGCTGGCGACGGGCTGAAGCGTCGGCGGCCGCGCCTTCTTTTGCGACGACAGCACCGCGAAGCCGATGCCCACGACGACGACAGCCGCCGTGACTCCGCCCGCCATCAGCTTGGCGCCGACGCGCCGACGCACGATGGGCTGGGCATCCCCGGCTTCGTCGTTCCCGGTCTTGTAGGCGAAGTCCATGGCCGGCGGAATCGCGGACTCCGCTTCGTTGCCGGGCCGGGTCGTCGCGGCGGCGAAGACCGATCGCGGTGCGATGTCTTCCGCTCGGTCCGCGATCGGGGCCGGATCCGGCTCGACGTCGGCTGGCGTTTCAACCTCGGGCGGAGGCGAGAAGATCGTCGCCGCCGGTTCGTTGATCTCCTCCTCTTCCTCCTCGTCTTCGGAGGGGCGCGCCGCGACCGGGGCGTCGGCAACCGGAGGGATCGTCGGCGGGGCGACCGGCTCCGGCCTGATCGGCGGTTCGACGGGCGTGGGAGCGGCGGCGTCATCCGTGGTCGTTGCATCGACGGATGGCGGCAGCGGGACGGACGGCGCGAAGACGGTGCGCGCCTCGGGCGCGATCTCATCGACCGTGTCAGGCTCGATCGCGGCCAGGGACGGGAGAAGGCTGTCTTGCCCGCGTGGCTCGGCGCTTTGCCAGGAGGGCGGTTCCGAGCCGAAATGGATGACGGTGCGCTCGAGGTCGAGCGGCGCGCCTTGGGACGGGGCGCCCCTCGGCAGCGGGCTCCAGGTCAGGGCCGACGGCGGTTCGAACGGAACGTCGAGCGCATCCAGCGCCGAGATCACCTCCGCCATGGTCTGGGGGCGTCCGCGAGGGTCAGGGCTGAGCATCCGGGAGAACAGCGGCTGCAACAGCGGCGGGACGGCGGCGAGGTCGGCGCCGGCGCGGCGGCGGTCGATCGCCTCGACCAGCGTCGTGCCCATGTCGGGCGCCTTGCCGCCGGCCAGGGCCAGCACCACCAGGCCCAGGCTGTAGACATCCGTCCACGGACCGATGCGCCGATCGAAATCACCGAACTGTTCCGGCGCGACGTAGCCCAGCTTGCCGGCGAAACCGTCGCCGACCACGGTATGGGCGCCGATCTCCATGCTCTTGGCGATGCCGAAGTCGATGATCTTGGCGCGGCTCAGCACGCCGTCCGACAGCAGGATATTTTCCGGCGAGATGTCGCGGTGAATGGCGCCATGGCTGTGGGCCGCATGCAGGCCCTCGGCCAGGCGGCGCGTGAGCATGACCAATTCCGCGATCGTCGGCGGATTGCGGCCGATCAGGTTGGTCAGCGGCTCCCCGTCGATGAAGTCGGTGACGATGTATAGGAGATCCTTGCGCGGCTCGCGAGCGAGCACGCGGTACTGCACCAGGGCCGGATGGGCCAGGCTCGTAAGGGTCTTGGCTTCCTTGCGAAACAACGCCTGGACCTTCGGGTCCGCGGCGAGGTGAGGCAGGATGACCTTGACCGCCACCCGCTCCTCGGCGTTGACGTTGACCCCCTCGTAGACCTCGCCCATGCCGCCGCGCGCGATGAACCGCTTCACCTCGTAGATGCCGTTCAGCACGAAGCCGATCGGCAGGATGCCGCGCGGCGCCGATTTCCTCGAACCACGCCTGCCCGACGAAGACTGGGTCAAGCTCGGGGCGGGCGCGGCGTCTTCGTCAGAGGGATCGTCCGGCATGCTCACTGGGGGCGTCTCTTTCCAACTCTGATCGCAACCTCGCCTTGGCGACGCGCAGGTTGCAAGTTGATAATGCGGGGCTTGCGCCGCGGGTTCTCCCTGTCGGGCGCGATCGCGATGATCGAGCGCGCTGGAACCCGGCCGGCCCTCACATTTCGGCATGATCCGGGCGCGACCGGCGCGCGGGCCTGCGTCTTCATGCGATCAGCAGGCCCAGGCGGGCCAGCCCGTTGAGTTGCTTGGCCACCAGATCCGGGGCGTCCTCGGGAGGGTGACCGTCCGCGATGACCGCGTCGCGCAGATCATCGTGGGTGCGGCTGCCGTCCAGCAGTTCAAAGAAGCGCCGGCTGGGCGCATCTTCCAGAGCGATCGTGGCATGGTCCAGGCTGGTGACGGTCGTCGCCCCGCCGTCCAGTTGAAGGCGCGCCAGTGGGCTGCTCCTGGGGCGCGCGCTGGGCTCGAGCGCGAACGGCGGCGGGCCCACGGCCAACTCCAGGTGACCGGCGCAGAACAGCTGCAGAAGGCCCTCATGCACGTCGGGCTCGTCGGCAAGATCGGCGATCGCGATCGCCGAGGGCCAGGCCCGCCCGATGGCGCAGAGCGCGCGCTTGAGCACCGGTGCGTCCAGCGAGATCGCCGCTCCCGTCGCGAACTCGAACCGCATCGGCGCGAGAGAGTCGAGATCGACGGCGGTGTCCGGCCAGCGAACGCTTCCCGTGACCCAAAGGCCTCGAACGCGACCCTGATCGACGACACGATCGACCGCGCGATCGGCGCGGCACAGGATCGATTGCCGAAAGACGCGGGCGGTGAGGAAGTCAAGATACTGGTGCAGGGCCACGGGATCCGAACCGATCAGGCTTTCCACCGCCTTGCCGCGTGCGCTGGGGAAAAGCTCTTCGCGCCACCACACGCCTTCGCTTTCGGCCAGGAAATCGAGACCCCAGCGCCGCGCCTCGTCCACGAACTCGCTCAGATAGAACGGCTGAAACACTGGACCCAACTCGTCGTGGAACAGCACGCGCGGATCACGATCCAGCATCGAGTGGCAATAGGTCTTTATCGCGACGGTCGTGGGATCGTTGTCGGGCGCGTTGGCGAGGAACAGGTGCAGGAACTCGTGGGTCGCGGCCAACCTGGCCTCGAAGCCTTTCACGCCTCGCAGGTGGTGCATGACCATTTCACGCACGAGAAGGCGCAGATGACAGCCGGGCAGGGCGTTGTAGCTGACGAAGGCCAGTCCGTCGGGCGCGAGACAGGCGTCGATCAGACGCATGACGCCCTCGCGCACGGCCTCGGGCACCCAGGAATAGACGCCATGGACGATGATGTAGTCGAATTGGCCCAGGTCGGCGCCGGCCTCGAGGATGTCCAGCGTCTTCAGGGTGATGTTGTCCAGGCCCAGGCTGTCGACGGTGCGACGGCCCGCGGCGATCGCCGTCTCCGCCAGGTCGAAGCCGACGACGGTCGCCTTCGGATAGCTCAGCGCCAAAGGGATGATGTTGCCGCCTTCGCCGCAGCCGACTTCCAGCACCCTGGCCGTCGCGACCGGAGCAAAGGCCAGGCCAAACAACGCCGCCGGCAACGCCATCCGCGAGGGATGGGTTTGCTGGAAAGGTCGGCTGGGATAGGCCACCTGATCGTAGAGCGTTTCGGGCATCAGGCCACGGTTTCCAGGATCGCCGGCGCGTCGGCTTGCGGGGACGCTTCAGCGCCTTCGAACGCGTAGACGAACACCGAGTTCTCGACCCCGACCGTGATCCGGGCCACGTCCTCGCCGGCCATCTGATGTTCGAGCAGGGCGATCGAGAGCTCTGGCAGCATGGTGTTGGTCAGGATGGCGTCGATCATCCGGCCGCCGGAAGCGACCTCCGTGCAACGCGAGACGATCAGTTCGACGACCGCCTGATCGTAGGCGAAGACGATGCCGTGGTTCTCGGCGATGCGCTTCTTCACCCGCTCCATCTGCAGGCGCACGATGCCCTGCAGCATGTCCGGCGAAAGCGGATAATAGGGCAGCACGAGCAGGCGGCCGAGCAGGGCAGGCGGGAAGACCTTGAGCAGTTCGGGCCGCAGCGTCTGGGCCAAGGCCTCGGCTTCCGGCTTCATCTCCTCATCTTCCGACACCGAGGTGATCAGGTCGGTGCCGACATTGGAGGTCAGCAGGATCAGGGTGTTCTTGAAATCGATGTGACGCCCCTCGGAGTCGTCCATGTAGCCCTTGTCGAACACCTGGAAGAACATCTCGTGGACGTCGGGGTGAGCCTTTTCGACCTCGTCGAGCAGCACGACGGAATAGGGGCGTCGGCGCACCGCCTCGGTGAGCACGCCACCCTGGCCGTAGCCGACATAGCCGGCCGGCGCGCCCTTCAGGGTCGAGACGGTGTGGGCCTCCTGGAACTCGCTCATGTTGATGACGATCAGGCTGTCGTCGCCGGAATAGAGCAGTTCCGACAGCGCGTGGGCGGTCTCGGTCTTGCCGACGCCCGACGGGCCGCAGAGCATGAACACGCCGACCGGCTTATTGGGGTTGTCGAGCTTGGCGCGGCTGGTCTGGATGCGCTTGGCGATGGCGTCCATCGCATGATCCTGGCCAACCACGCGCTTCTTCAGCTGGTCGGCGATGGTCAGGACCGACGCGATCTCATCCTTGACCATCCGGCCGATGGGAATGCCGGTCCAGTCGCCGACCACCGCGGCCACCGCGTCGGCGTCGACCTCGCCGAACACCATCGGGTCGTCGCCATGAGCCGCCGCCACGGCGGCCAGAGCCGCGTTGAGCGCGGCCTTCAAGACGGTAACGTCGCCAGTGCCCGTCGAGGCGGCTGTCGTCAGAGCCTGGCGGGCCTCGAAGGCGTTGGCGACGGCTTCCTTTTCGGCCGCCCACTTGGTCTCCACCGCGTCGAGCGCGACCTGGGCCTCCTCGATCGCCTCGTTCAGCTTGGCGATGCGTTCGGCGCCGGCGTACTGGCCTTCGGCCTCGCGGGTGGCGATGCCGAGTTCGACGTTCAGCAGTTCGACCCGGCGACGGCGGTTCTCGACCGGCGCGGGCGTGGCGTGCTGGGAGACGGCCACCCGGGCGCCGGCGGTGTCGAGCAGGCTGACGGCCTTGTCGGGCAGTTGCCGGGCCGGCACGTAGCGTTGGGACAGCTTGACGGCGGCTTCGACCGCCTCGTCGAGGATCACCACCTTGTGGTGCTTCTCCATCGCGGGGGTGACCGACCGCAGCATCGAGATCGCGACATGGGTCTCGGGCTCGCCGACATTGACCGTCTGGAACCGGCGGGTCAGCGCCGGATCCTTCTCGAAATACTGCCGATATTCCGACCAGGTGGTGGCGGCGATGGTCCGCAGCCGGCCGCGCGCCAGGGCGGGCTTCAGCAGGTTGGCGGCGTCGCCGGTGCCGGCCTGGCCGCCGGCCCCGATCAAGGTATGGGCCTCGTCGATGAACAGGATGATCGGCTTGGGCGAGGACTCGATCTCGTCGATGACCTGGCGCAGCCGCTTCTCGAATTCTCCCTTCACCCCGGCGCCGGCCTGCAGCAGCCCAATGTCCAGGGTGCGAAGGGTGACGTCCTTGAGCGCCGGGGGGACGTCGCCGTCGATGATCCTGCGCGCCAACCCCTCGACGACCGCCGTCTTGCCGACGCCCGCCTCGCCGGCCAGGATCGGGTTGTTCTGACGGCGGCGCAGCAGGATGTCGATGACCTGGCGGATCTCGGCGTCGCGGCCGACGATCTGGTCGAGCTCGCCCGATCTCGCCCGTTCGGTGAGATCGACGGAATACTTGGCCAGGGTCTCGCCCGAGGCCCCGGAGAACGGCGCGCCGGGGGCGCCGGCCAGATCTGAAGACCCCTCGGCGGCGAGAGCCCCGCCGACCTCGGCCGAGCCGGCGACGACCTGGTCGAACTCATCGCCCAGGGCGTCGGCCGAGACCTTGCGGAACTCCGGCGAGATCGCGAACAGGGCGTTGCGCAGGATTGGCGTCTTGAGCATGCCGAAGACCAGATGGCCGGTGCGGACCCGGCTGGCCTGGAACATCAGCGACGCATAGAGCCAGCCTTTCTCGATGGCTTCCTCGATCTGCGGCGAGAAGTCGGAGATCGCGGTCGCGCCGCGCGGCAAGCCGTCGAGCATGGCCACCACGTCGCGAGCCAGTTTCGTGTCGTCCAGGCTGAACCGCGTGCGGATCGCGGCCAGGTCGTTTTGCGGATCCTGCAGCAGGATGTGGATCCAGTGGACCAGCTCGACATAGGGGTTGCCGCGCATCTTGCAGAAGCCGGTCGCGGTTTCGATGCTCTTCAGACCCGTGGGGCTGAGGCGGCCAAACAGCGCGGAGCGGTTGATCTCGGTCATGCGACACCTCTTCTAGCGGCGGCCCGAGCGACGCGGCGCGAGCTCGGGCCCAGGCGGGTCTCGGCGCACGGGCCGCTACCCGCCGGCGGATTCATCCAGCTGGTCCACCCCAGGCGCGCACGACCATCCAGCGCCGTCGGGCGCATGGCCGCTTCGCTGGCCTCGATCTCGAGGTCCCATTCCAGATGGGACGGGGCGAAGGAGTCCAGCGCCTCGGCGACGACCGCGAAGCGGGGCCCTCCGGGCAGCAGATTTTCGTAGTCGTGGAAGGTGTCGACGCTCACGGCGATGCGGAAAGCGTCGGATACGGTGCTGGTGCGCCGCCCGCAGACCGCGTCACCGCCGAGCTGGCTGAACGCTCCGCCCAGGCGCGTCTGATCCGGGCGCTCGATGTCGCGCCAGACCGGGCGGTATTCGATCAGCCGCACCGGAGCGTTCAGCAGGTCGGAGACCGCGTCCTCGATGCCCGCCGCGCTCCGGCGAGAGGCGTACAGTCCGGCGTAGTAGAGGCGGGCGCGGGCGGGAAAGGCCGCGCCGGGTCGCACGCCCTCCGTGGCGCCGGTCAAGGCCGACAGATAGCCGGAGAAGCGATCGTCGGCGGGGCGATCGGCGTTGGCCGCGGGATTGGATTCGGCCCAGGCGCGATAGAAGAACTGCAGCATTCGCCCGGCCAGTACGTCCAGGAAATGCCCGAACGGCCGGCTCTTGGCGTAGCGGCGCTCGAAATGCGCGAACTCGCTGATGTGGAGGGGCAGCGGTCCCATCGGACCGGTCAGCCCGAACCAGTAGCCCTCGACCTTGGCGCGCGCGCCCTTGACGGTGATGGACTCCAGCGTCGAGCCGGGAAAGCCGAGGGCTGGAATTTGCGACAGATCGACGAGGTTCTGCGAGGGCAGGCGGGAGTCGCCGATGCGCGGCAGGTCGGGCGCACGCGCCTCCGCCGCGCGCAGCAGGCCAAACAGGCCGTACCGCCTCGCATTCCCCGCCGCTCGGCGAAGAAACTCTAGATGTTGCGACGTTCGCCCATTCTCGGCGGCCATTGCGCGAAGGTTCCTTCCTGGGGGCTTTCAAAGATGCATTCGGTGAAGGCGTTCACGGTGGCGAACTCGCCGAGGAAACGCTCCAGGACGGCCGAGAACAGAAACATCCGACCGTTTTCGAAAGGCGCGTCGTCCAGCTTGAGGCGTAGTCGCTGTCCGCGCGCGAAAGCGCTACGCCCGGGTCCCGCCACGCGACGGGTCACGGGTTCGGAGCGAATGGCCAGGACTCCGTCGATCTGTCGTCGCAGGGTCGGGTCGTCGATCCGTCCGTACAGGGCGAGGTGATCGCGCAGAACCGACGGATCGTCGTCGTCGTCCAGGGCGAAGGAGGCGTAGTTGGGCGTCAGGTGGCCGATGACCCGCCAGGCGCCGTCGCTGATGCCCATCGGCGGCCGGGGCTTGGTCGGCGCACGCACGATCGTCACGGCGCGCACCGGAACGCCGCTGACGCGAAAATCCGTCGCCCCGCTGGTGCGCAGGTTCTCGGCCAGTTCGCGATTGGTGACCAGCGCGCGAATGCCCAGTTCGTAGACCCCGTCCAGCCGCCGGGGCTCTCCGGGAGCGGCCAAGCTGATCCAGGTTTCGGTGCCCAGATAGTCGGCCCTGCGCTTCAGTCGCTGCTCCTTGGTCGACAGACGCCGGTGGCGCAGCCGGGTGACGTAGAACAGGGCCTCGGTCCAATCGTAGAGCAGGCTTCCAAAGGCGTGCAACGGGGCGACCGGACGGGCGTCGCCGTTCTTCTGCGAATAGGCGATGACCTCCAGCGCGCGGAAGATTTCGAAGTCCAGCGGCCGGGTGCGATCGGCGATCAACTGATGTTCGTGCTCGAATTCGCTGATCGCCACGCGGTCGATCTGCTTCTCGAACAGGTTGATCGCCGGGGTCGCGAAGAGCTTGAAATTGGCGACTGAAACCGCGCCCGACAGGGCCGCGGACGCGCGGTTGAACAGGAAGATCACCTCGCACTCGTTCTTGCACTTGGCGAAAACCTGGCCCAACTCGTGCAAGCGCACGAACAGGAAGCGCTCGGGGCATGCGAAATACTCGGTGAGCAGGCGATAGCCCCGGAACGAGCGCCGCCCGTTTGGCAGCAGGGCGCAGTCTTCCTCGAAACCGTGCTGTTCGGCGGCGGGAAGTTTCACCCAGGCCGCGTCGCCGGCGGCCGAGTCCACGGACCGCGCCACGGTGGCGACGGCGTCGCCGATCAGCTGTCTGTAGAGCTCTCCGGGCACCAGTTCCGAGCCGTCGAGATAGATGGGCAGGGCGTCCGGCGCGATCGCCGAAAGCGGAACGCCGCCCAGGCCGCTGAATTTCAGACGCAGGCCCGCCTCGGCGCGGACGCCCGTGACCCCGGCATAGGTGGAAACCGCCGCCCGGGTGGGCAGGTATTCCGCCTCCGTGATCTTCAACGGCCAAAGGGTCACCGCGTGGCCCGTGCGGAAGGTGACCGGCGTGGCGGCGTCATCGGTGGAGGTGGCCGACATCTCGGTCAGGCGCGGGACCGGGAACCCCGTCGCGACGGCGTGATCGCCGTCCTGCGGCTCGAGGGCCACGACGCACATCGAGGGCGTCGGCGACAGATAGTGCGGCTGGATGGCGTTGAGCAGGTGCTGGGTGAAGTCTGGAAACTGGTCTTGCAGTTTCAGCTTCACGCGGGCCCCGAGGAAGGCCACGCCTTCCAGCAGTCGCTCGACATAGGGGTCGGTGTCCGCGGGCGCGTTCAGACCCAGGCGGCCGGCGACCGTCTCATACTCCTCGCCGAACTCGCGCGCGGTTTCGCGGAGATAGAGGAGTTCGTCGTTGTAGGCCCTGAGAAGTCGAGGATCCAACCGTCTACTCCCGCAGCGTGGCGGCGCCGGTGTCGATCTCGACGTCGGTCTTGAACTCGACGGGCAGGGCCATGACGGCGCTGGTGACGTCGGCGCGGATGACGAAGGTCACGGCGTTGGGCTTGGCGTCCTTGGCGGTGGCGGTGACATCCAGGCGCTGTGGCGAGATGCGCGGCTCGAAGCGGCGGATGGCTTCCTTGATCTCGCGCGCCCGGGTTTCGACGGCGCGTCTTTGCAGCAGTTTTCCCGCCATGTCGGGAACGCCGTAGTTGAGGACGGACGTCGCGACCTGGGGATAGGGCTTGAGGTTCTGGATCGAGCCCAGATTGGTGGTGTTCAGGATCCAGTTGAGCTCGCGCAGCACGGTTGCGCGAAGCGCGGCCTCGTTGAAGCGTTCCAGCTTCTGGATCGGATAAAGCCGCATCGTCGCCGTCCGGCTGACCTGACCGGCTTCGATCTTGGGATCGTCGCGAAGACCGTCGATGTCGAGGTCGGCGACGAGCTTGTCGAACAGGGTTGGATTGATCCGGGCTGCCATGAGCTTAGGCGAAGACCAGTTGGCGAAGCGCCAGGATTCCCACCTCTTCGCCGTCGCCGAGCGACCACAGTTTCTGTCCGACGCCTTGCGCGCCCAAGGGGGCGTCGCGCCAATCGGTAGCGCGGGCCAGCAGCAGGTTGGCGTCCGTCGCGTCCTGGGTTCCCGGATAGCGGACCGGGAGGATCCCCGCGACGCCCTGTCCGGTCTTGAACTCGATTTCCACGGGGAGCCACACCAGGTCGCGCAGGTCTTGCGGGCCCTCGCTGGTGATCTTCCGCACCGCGTCGAAGGGGACCAGGCCCCAGCGTCCGTGGATGACCGCCTCGAAGGCGGGGCCGAAGCGCGCATCGGCGTCGGCGATCCAGTCGAAGGTCTGGTCGTTGAAGTGGCCGGGCGTGTCGGGGGCGGCGTCGAAGGCGCGGCCTCGCGCGGCCTCGGCGTCGTCCTGACGTCCCTGGACGACAGCGTTCAAGGCCACGGCGAGATCGCCCGCCCAGTCGCTGGTATTGACCAGCAGCGCCGGCGGGGATTGTCCCGCGAACGTCTTCTCGCGCTCAAGTTCGGCGGCGATGGCCAGGTTGTAGGCGACCGCGAGCATCTGGGCTTCGGGGGACAGCTGGGTGAGCACCTTCAGCTGCGCCTTGGCCTTGTCCCATTCTCCCAGGATGCAAAAAAGCTGGAACAGGAACATGCGGCTGGGCTGATCGTCCGGCGCGCGCTTGACCCTTTCGACAAGGGCCTGGCGCGCGCCGTCCAGATCACCAGCGCGTAGGAGGTCGTCGGCGTTACTCATGCTTCGCTTCTATGAATTGCCGCAGACCGGGCGCTGACCGCCTTAGAACTTGGCGTTGCCGGCGATGTCCCACTTGAAGTCGCCGGTGCCCGCGGCCTTGCCGGCCTGGCTCTGTTCCTTGTAGCCGACCTCGACCTTGGCGAAGTTCAGCGAGACGTTTTCCGTCAAGCGATCCTCGCCGCCGCTGCCGCCGGTGGACACCGCGCTCACCAGGCAATCGGTCATGGTGATGGTGATGTATTCCAGCGGCGATTCACCGGCCTTGCGCACGACGAGCGTGGCCTTGCTGATGTGCTTGCCATTGGCGGCCGCCAGCAGGAGCGGGGACGTCGAGAGGTCGACGTACTTGGTGAACGACAGGTCCTGCACGTTGACCTTGCCGGCGCCGGCGCCGCCGCCGACGTGCGCGGTGCCGGAATTGCTCAAGCCCCAGCTCCACGCCAGGACGTCGATTTCACCCTTGTGGCTGGTGTCCTTGGACTCGCCACTAATGCCTTCAAGTTTCAGGAACATATCAACGGCCATAAGGCGTTCTCCTCACGAAAAATGATCTACTGAAAGCTAGTTCGCGCCCTTCGGCAGGCGCGAGACCATGCTGAGCGACACGTCCATCCCCTCGAGTTGATAGTGCGGCACCATGCGGAAGACGCCACGGTAGTAGCCTGGGTTTTCGGGGTCGGGGATGACATCCACCGAGGCGGATTTCAGGGGTTTGCGGGCCTTGTCTTCTTCCGTCGAGAAGTCCGGCTGCATGTCCACGTACTGCATGATCCAGGACTGCAGATCGCTGGCCAGGGCCGGCGCTTCGCGATTGCTGCCGATCCAGTCGCGCACCATGCACTTGAGGTAGTGCGCGAAGCGGCAACTGGCGAAGATGTAGGGCAGGCGCGCCGACAGATTGGCGCTGGCGGTCGCGTCGGCGTCTTCGTAGGCCTTCGGGGCGTGCAGGGTCTGCGCGCCGATGAAGGTGGCCTGATCAGTGTTCTTGCGGTGCACCAGGGCCATCAGACCCGCCTTGGACAGTTCGGCCTCGCGACGATCGGAGATGGCGATCTCGGTGGGGCACTTGGCGTCCATGGCGCCGTCGTCGGTCGGGAACATCGCGGTTGGAAGGTCTTCGACCGTGCCGCCGGATTCCACGCCGCGAATGCGGGTGCACCAGCCGTAGGTCTTGAAGGCCTCGGTGATGCGCACGCCCAGGGCGTAGGACGCGTTCAGCCACAGATAGTTGTCGTGCTGACCGCCGTCGGTTTCTTCCTCGAACGCGAATTCCTCGACCGGCTCGCTGTTGGCGCCGTAGAGCGGGCGACCCAGGAAGCGGGGCAGGGTGAGGGCCATGTAGCGGCTGTCGTTCGAGGCCCGGAACGAGCGCCAGGCCATGTAGTCGGTGGCGTCGAACTGCTTGGCGATGTCGCGGGGGTTGGCCAGCTCCTGCCAGCTTTCCATGCCCAGCAATTGCGAGTCCGCCGCCGCGATGAACGGAGCGTGCGCCGCGGCGCCGATCTTCGACAGGCCCTTCATCACCTCGATGTCGGGCGCTGTGTGGTCGAAGGCATAGTCGCAGATGAACGCGCCATAGGGCTGGCCGCCCAGTTGGCCGAACTCGGCTTCGTAGATCTTCTTGAACAACGGGCTCTGGTCCCAGGCCGCGTCGCGGAACTGCCGCAGCATCTTGCGGGTCTCGTCCTTTGAGACGTTCAGGACGCGAACCTTCAGGTCCTTGCCGGTCGGGGTGTTGCCCACGAGGTACCACAGCCCGCGCCAGGCGGATTCCAGCGTCTGGAAGTCCTTGTGGTGGATGATCTTGTTGACCTGTTCGGTCAGCTTGCGATCGATCGCGGCCTTCAGGGCGTCCACCGTCGAAAAGACGTCGGCGCCGATGATCTGGGTGTCTTCGAGCGCCTGTTGCGCGAGGGTCTTCACCGCCTCTTCGATCCGCGCCTGCTTGGCGTCGGTGTTGGGCTTGAACTCGCGTTGTAGCAACGACGCGAAATCGTCCACGGTGACGGTTTCGGCCTCGGGGGCGCCAATCTGCTGAAGCGTTTCTTGCGCCATCACGGTCTCCCAACGGGCAGGGTAGCGAAAGTCATTCTCGATCTACCGGAGATTGTTAAACGTTGTCGGCAGGAGGCTTGGCGGCCGCCAGGGCCTTCATCAGCTCGGGATCCTTCAGGACCTTGTCGAGCAAGTCCTGAGCGCCGTCCTTGCCATCCATGTAGAGCATGAGGTCGTTGAGCTGCTGGCGCGCTTCAAGAAGCTTGGCCAGGGCCGGGACATTCTTGGCGACATGACCTGGCGAGAAATCTTCCATCGACTTGAACGTCAGGTCCACGCCGATCTTGCCGTCTCCGGTCAGGGTATTATCGACCGTAAAAGCCGCGCGTGGTGCGACGGCTTCCATTTTCTGTTCGAAATTATCCATGTCGAATTCGACAAAATCGCGCTTATCAAGCGGTTTTTTCTCAACATTCGATTTTCCGGAAAGATCAGACATTACTCCGACCACGAACGGAATTTCGATCTTCTGGCGTGAACCAAAAGTCTCCACCTCGTATTCAATATGAACTCGAGGGGCGCGGTTCTCTTTAATAAACCGTTGTCCGCCTTTGTTCGACGCCATGATCATTCACCCGGAATTAGACGTTAGATGCCGATGATGTTGCTTTCCACCATAAGGCTATGTGGTGGCGATGTTCAATCAGGAAGTCATAATTATTCGCGTTGTTTGCGGAATTGTAGAACGGTGCGAGCCTCATCGAGGCTTCCAGGAGCGATATCTTCAAGGATCGCCATGAAATCCAATCCCACCCATTCCCGTGCACGCTGCAGCAACGCCAAGATCGGATGGCCCGGTTCCTTGCGTCGGTAGTAGTCGCCCATCGCATCAAGCGCGCGGACCACATCCTCCCGTGTCTCGATGCGCGCTCCCACGGGAGTCGCGTTATGCGAGAAGCTTGGCGATGCAACGTCCGGCGCCGTCGAGGGTTCCCCGATTTCGGATTCGATCGGTTTCGGGCCGAACGCCTGCACCGCGCGCCGCATCTGACCGAGCGCCGCGTAGGTCTCCTGGAAGTTGGTGCCGCCGCCCTCGTCGGCGTGCGCGGTCAGCACCAGGTCCACGCGGCGAAGGTTGTCCTCGACGCCGTTGAGCCGCTGAATGATCTCGTCGAGGCCTTCGTGGCTAACATCGTCGATGGCGGCGCGGAACATTCCGTAGCCTGGCTCGCTTTCACCTCCCAGGCGGAAGCGCTCGAAATCATCGATGGAATAGCTGCCAAGGCGAGGATGGCTGATCAAAGTGATCTTGCGCAGGGGCGTGATGAACTGGGGGATGCCCGCCAGGGAGTCGCACGGCCCCTTCCGTCCCTGGAAACCGTAGTCCTCCAGTTGAGGATGCAGGGTGGGCCAGTAGGTCTCGAGCAGGCCGGCCAGATATCGGGCTCCGATCTCGACGGTGTCCAATTGGCCCGCCCGCGCTCCGGCCCGGCAAAGGTAGATGGGCAGCCAGATGTCCTTGGTGCGGTCGCTTTGCTCGACGATCTTGGCGAGGATCGTTCGCCAGTCGATGTCCGAGGCCTGCGCCTCGACGCCAGAGGCGTCGATCGACACTTCGGTCTCGAACGCCTGCTCGATTTCGTATCGCGCCGGATCATAGGCGAGGTCGGGGCCCGTCGGCTCGTCATCGGAAACCGGCGCCAGCAGTCGACCAAGATCAAACGCCATGTTCGAGGTCGCCTCCGTCCATCCGAGCCCGGTTTGCAACGTCGGCTTGTAAAAGGCGACGTCGGAGGGCGGCGGGAAGTGTGGCCGAAGAAATCGTTTTGGCAAGTGCGTCTGGTTGAGATGTTAAATTTGCTCGCTACACCTATGCACATCCGTTCGTGGGTCGTAGGTTTCATGGTCAGTAACAGGAGCGATTGATGGATCGGCAGGCTACCATATCTGTCGCTCTTGGTACGGCTAAGCTTAACCTTGAGCGTTTCGAGTCCATCGAGCGCTTGAGCGAGCCGTTTGTGATTGTAGTAGAAGGATTTTCTGCTGACGAGATCGATTTCCTGCCACATCTCGGCAAGCCGGTTTCACTCGACGCCGGCGACGAAATGGACCACGTCCGATACTTCCATGGGTTGCTGACGGAAGCGGCCCTGATCAAGGTCGATATCAGCGGCGCGCACTACCGGCTGACCGTCAAGCCGTGGTTTTCGCTGCTGGACCTCAACCGGAATTACCGGATTTTCCAGGACAAGAGCGTCGTGGATATCGCCAAGCAGGTGTTTGCCGACGCCGGCATGAAGGACGTTGAATTCGACAAGCTGACCGGCAGCTACAAGCCCCGGGAGTACTGCGTCCAGTACAAGGAAAGCGACTTCAACTTCCTGTCGCGCTTGTTCGAGGACGAGGGCGTCTACTACTACTTCCGGCACGAGGAAGCCGCGCACAAGCTGGTCCTCTGCGACGCCAAATCGGCTCACAAGCCCGAACCCGGCTATGAGAGCATTCGCTTTCTCCCAGTGGCCGGCGACGAGGCGAGCACGCCCGACACCCTCTCGGACTGGAACGAGAGCGTCAGTTCGGTCAGCCAGGCCAACGTGACCCTGCGCAGCTTCGACTTCACCAAGCCGCAGAACCCCGTCGAGGCGACCAGCCAGGGCGCTGGCCAGCATCCCGGCGATGCGCTCGAGGTCTACGAGTACCTCGGGGACTTCACCGACAAGAGCGCGGGCGAAGCGCGGGGCCAGTCGAGATTGGCCGCCAGCCGCGCGCCGCGACGCCTGTACAGCGGCGGCGGCGACGTGCTGGGTCTGGCCTGCGGCGGGCTGTTCACCTTGACGGAGGCCGGAGTCGATCGTTTCAACCAGGAATACCTGATCATCGGCGTCAACCACGTCGTGGAAGCTGAAAGCCATCGGAGCGGCGACGATCGCCAGGCGCGGCGGGTCAATGTCGTCGCCATTCCCAGCGGCACGCTGTTTCGGCCGCCGCTGGTCGCCGTCAAGCCGATCTCCAATGGCGTCGAGACGGCGACCGTGACGGGGCCTGCTGGCGAAGTGATCTATGTCGATGAATGGGGCCGGGTGAAGGTGCGCTTCCACTGGGACCGCTCGCCCGATCAGCCGGGCAAGACGTCCTGCTGGATGCGGGTCGCGCACCACTCGGCCGGTGAGGGTTTCGGCAATGTCGATCTGCCGCGGGTCGGGCAGGAGGTCATCGTCGATTTCCTCAATGGCGATCCGGACCGGCCGATCATCACCGGCCGGGTCTATAACGGCCAGCGCAAGCACGCCTACGACCTCCCGGCCCAGAAGACCCGCTCGCTGTGGCGCACCCAGACGGTCGGGCTGCAGGGCGACTACGGCGGCGCGGAAAAGAAGCCGCCACCCAACAGCAAGGGCTTCAACGAAATTCGCCTGGAGGATAAGGGCGGCTCGGAGGAAATTTACATCCACGCCCAGCGCGAGATGGTGCGCGACGTCTTGCTCGACGACACCCTGACGGTTCAGCGCGATCGCGCGACCCGAGTGGGGCGTGACCGGACGACCGCGATCAAGCAGCATGAAACCACGACGATCGAGACCGGCAACGAAACCCATGAGGTCAGCAAGGGCAAGCGCACCACCACGATCGAACTGGACGATGGAACCACCGTGCGCTCAGGCAACTATACCGTAACGGTGGACAAGGGATCCGTGACGATCGAGGCTGCGCAGAGCATCACGCTCAAGGTGGGGTCCAGCTCGATCGTGATGAACCCGTCCAGCATCACGCTGGACGCCCTGTCGATCACAAGCACCGCCCGGGTCGGAAATGTCATGAATGGCACGACGACGGAGGTGCATGGGAAGGCCTCGACCACGATCACGGGCGGTGTCGTCAAGATCAACTAGGACCGCGAATGAGACGCTGGAAGCAGGTTAAGTGGACCGAAGCGGGTCAGGTCGCCGCGATTCTGGGGTGGCCGGTGTCCGAGCACGACACGGATGCGCCCGAGATCTTTTTTGACCGCCTTCTTCGAGAAGGGCGCGATGATGATGCGGCTCTGTTCCTGGGCCAGGCCCTGCCGCGTTACGAGGTCGTCGCGTGGGCCGCCCAGGCCGTCCGCCAGCTCTCGCCCGCCGAGGTTTCCACACAGGACGCCGACGCGCTGAAGGCCACGCTGTTGTGGCTGCAGGATCCTAGCGAGACGCGACGTCGCGCGGCTTTCGACGCCGCGTCGGAAGCCAGCGTCGCCGGCCCGCAGAGAATGTGCGCCATGGCGGTGTTCTTTTCGGGCGGTTCGATGGCGCTGGACGCGGTGGAGCCCTTGCCGCCACCCAGGGAAACCGCCGGCACATTCGCCGCCGGCGCCGTGCTGACCGCCGCCACTCACGGCGCGCGTCGCCAGGAGGGACTGCGCGCGGCGCTGGTGCTTGGCGAGGCGTTCGCCAGCGGGCGGGAAAGCGCGCGCGCATGACTCTCGTTTTGACCATCAAGGCGCTGGATCGTCTCGACAATGGCGAAGCCGCGCGCCTGAAGCTCGACCGCCACGGGGCGCGCATCGGGCGCTCTCCTCACATGGACTGGTGCCTGCCCGATCCGCGCAGCTACATTTCCTCGGCCCATTGCGAGATCGAGTATCGCGACGACGGATATCTGCTGGTCGATCGCAGCACCAACGGCACCTTCGTGAACCGCTCGACCGCGCGGATCACCTCGCCCCATCGGATCGCCGATGGCGACGTGATCCTGGTCGGGCACTACGAAATCGAGGCGCGCCTGGATCGCGGCCGGGAGGCCGACAATCCGGCCGCCGCGCCGGCCGCCTGGGGCGGTTGGGACAGCCACGGCGCCCGAGAACCGGTCGGCGACCCGGCGCGCTGGGATCAGCCGCCGGCGAGGGCCGCGACCAGCGGGCAGGGGTCGGTGTCGGGCGCCTGGGCGCCGCCACGCATGGAGCCGACGCCGCAACCCTCTTCGGCTTGGGCCGCGGCCCAGCCGCAGGCCCCGCCGCCCTCGGCCTGGTCCAGTGAACCGGCGGTGCAGGCGACGCCCGCGGCGGTCGATGTCTGGGGCCAATTGGCCGTCACCAACGAAGTCGATTGGGCGCGGGGATTCGCGGCGCCCGCCACCTCGGCGTTCTCGCCGCCGCCGACGTCCTCGCCCACCACGGCGCCTTGGGGCGAGGTCGCCGCCGCGCCGCCGCCGCCTCCAGCGCGGGCGAAGGCGCGTCCGGCGGCCCCGGCGCCGGGCCCGGGCGGGGAATGGCAGGCCTTCCTGCAAGGGGCCGGCCTCAGGCCCGACGACTTCAACGGGTCGCCGCTCGAAGTTCTGTCGACGGCGGGCGGCCTGCTGCGGCGTCTGCTGGGCGGCATGGTCGTGATGATGGAGGCCAGAGCCCGGGCCAAGGCGCAACTGGGCGCGCAAAACACCAGCCTCGAGTTCGACGGCAACAACCCGCTGAAGTTCACGCGATCGACCGACAAGGCCATGGCCCAGATGCTCAATCGGCCCGATCGCGGCTTCATGCCCGCCGATCGCGCCGTCGAGGACGCGTTCCGCGACCTGCAAGCGCATCAGTTGGCGACCTTGACCGCGATGCAGGGGGCGTTGGCCTCCACATTGGATCGCTTCTCGCCCTCGGCGATCCGGGGGCGGGCGGAGACTCGCGGGCTGCTGGCCAGGATCGTGCCGGGCGCGCGCGCCGCCGCGCTCTGGCAGGCCTACGAGCGGGAATTCGAAGGGGTGACAAGGGGATCGGACGAAGCCTTCATGGAGGTCTTCGCCAAGGAGTTCCGCGACGCCTACGAACGGATCGCCGCCGACATGAAAGCCAAGCAGAGGTCCTAGCGAGTCCGGCCTTCGGAGCTGGGCGCGCGGGCGAGGGCGTCAGGTCAGCGCCAGCAGCGTGGTCTCGTCGCAATTGACCACGACCACGCTGACATTGTCGGGCGCGCCGCGTTCCAGGCACACCTTCACCAGGTCGTCCGCCGCCGCCGCCGGGTTGCCCTGCGCCAGCATCGTCGCCAGTTCCGCGTCCGGGATCGTACGGGTCAGGCCGTCGCTGCAAACCAGGAACACGTCGCCCACCTTGGCTTCGTCAGAGACCGCGTCCAGCTCGAGCCGGGGCGCGACGCCCACCGCCCGCGACAGGACGTGCGACATGGGGTGGTTTTCGGCTTCCTCGGGCGTCAGCCGCCCTGAAATGACCATGTCCTGGACCTGCGAATGGTCGACGGTCAGCTGATAAAGCTGGCCGGCGCGGAGCAAATAGCAGCGACTGTCGCCGGCCCACAGCACCACGAACCTCCTGTCGCGCAGCAACAGGGCCACGACGGTGGATCCCATGGGCTTGCCCGCCGACTCGATCCAGATGCGCTCGTTCGCTTCATGGACCGCCGCCGCCGCCGCCGCCGCCGCGTCGTCGAAGTCGGAGGGCAGGACGGCGGCTTCCAGGGCCGAGGTGATGGCCTTGGACGACCACTTGCCATTGGCATGGCCTCCCATGCCGTCGGCGACCGCCCACAAACCTTGGTCCGGGCGCGCCAGAACCTGGTCCTCATTGTCGCTGCGCACCTTCCCGGGATGGGTGAGGGTGGCGTCGTGAAACCGCAAACTCCCATCATCCATGGACAGCTCCTATGTCGTCAGAACCCGGATTATCAGGTCGGCGGGTGGTTGGCTGGCAGTGATATCGAGCGGTGAGTCCGGCGCCCAGAAACGGCCGTCAGCCTCCGAGTCGCTCTCTGATCCCAGAGTTTGGAAGATACTTTGCGCGCTGACCACCATTGCGTCGATGTCGGCGGCGGCTTCGAACGTACGATAGATTTCGCCCTCGGCCGCGGAGGCGAGCAGGTCGATGGTTTCCGTGGTCGGCGCATGGCCCGTGCGTGCGCCGAGCAGGATGATGAAGCGTCGCCCCGTCGAATCGACGGAGGGTGCGAACGCGCCCGTCCGCCAGCCGTCGCCAAAGAGCCCCGGGCCGAAGGAAAAGCGAACAGGTGGCGCGGCGTCGTGGCGGGTCTCGAACGCCTCGCCCAGGGCCATGCGCGCCTCTTCCAGCCCCGTGCTGGCCCAGGCGTCCCAGGCGTCGCGATCCTGGCCTGACAGCCCCCGGGCCACGAAGTCGCCGTGGGTCGGCAGCTTGCCGAACGCGAAGGCGGACGGGGGCGTTAAAGCTTGGCCGGGCATCGGAACGACCATAGGCCCCCGCGACCGAACGGATTCTTGTCGGAGGGCAGGGTGACCTTGAGGGTGAAGGACTGGGCGCCTTGGCCGAAGGTGGCCTTGACGGCGCTGGGACCGGCGTTTTCCTTCTGCGCGGCGTCCATCAGGCGGAACAGCGCCCAGACGCCTTGTCCCTCGTAGCGCCGCACCTCCTTGGGGCCGGCATAGAGGATGAGGTGGGCCTCGGGGAGGCCGGAGATCGCCCACATCACCGGCTTGGCGCTGACGCTGTTGGGCTCGAAGCGATAGGTCGCGCCGCCGGCTGAAAACTCGGCGGCGGTGACCGAGCCGCCAAAGCCCGTCGCCTCGACCTTGATCGGCAGGCCGGAGGTGAGCAAGTCGCGGATCTGGGCGGCTTTCTGGAATTGCTCGGCGCTGGCCGGATCCAGCGTGGCCGCCACCGGGTCGTCCGTCCGCCAGCGCCAGACCGGACCGGAGGTCAGCAGCAAGGGCTGCAGGCGGTCGCGGACCATGTTGTCGAACTGCCCGTTCAGGCCGAAGACCCGCATCATGTCCGAGGCGGTCGCGTCGTTCTGCGCGGCGCCGTAGAGCGGATAGCGATTGTCGCTGACGCCGTGGCACGCACCGGCCAGACTGGAGGCGTACTCCTGGCCAATGGCGTTCTGGGCGGAGGACACCACGGCGCCCTTTCCGCTCCGGGTCGCCTCCGTGACGAACCCTTGCAGCTGGGGTGGGGCGACGACCCCCGCCGTCGCGACCTGGCCCAGGGCGGTGGCCAACTGGCCTTGGACGGCGACGCCGCCCAGGCCGCCGCCGGCGACGCCCGCCGCCATGTTGGCCGAGGCCGCCTGCTTCACGGCCGCGAGGAATTCGTCGACGGGCGCCGCGCCCTTGCCGTCGCCGACATAGTCCGACAGCGGGTGGAAGTAGTTGGAAATCGTTCGACCCGCATCGACGCCGCCCGAGTCCAGGACCGCCGCTCCGAGGACCCGCGTGGCGGTCTTCAGCTTGCTGGACATGTTGACCGTCGGGGCCTTGCCGAAGGTGGTGTTCTTGCGCACCTCCAGCAGCAGAACCTTCAACGGCGACGGGGTGCGGGTGAAGGCGCCGAGCGCGGCGGGACTGGTGAAGTAGTCGGCCGGTTTCAGGCCCTGCACCACGCCATCCCAGGCCGCGATATATTCCTTGGCGTAGAGCGCCGCGACGCCCGGCTTGACCTGCGAAATCTGGCCCCGGATGGCGGCCTTGTCGGCATCCTGGCCCATGACCCACAGATCCTTTTCGAGATCCGACGCCACGGTCTGAAGTCCCGGCTGATAGGCCCGCTCGAAGCCCGCGCGCGTGAAGAAGTACGGAACGTTCAAGTCCAGAACCGCGTCGCCGTTCAGGAAGGCCTGGCGATCCCCGCTCGCCAGCACGCTGTCGGCGCGCCAGTCGGCCTGGTCGGAGGCCGCCGCCTTCTGGCGCAGGATGGCGTAGGCCCGATCGGCGAGCGACAGGGTTTGCACCGCCGCGCGCGTCGACTCGATCAACGCGCCATCCAGCGGCGCCTTGCGTTCCGGCCACACCCGGCCCAATTGCGGGTCCGCGAGCAGGGCGTCCAGGTGCTTGCCCAGTTCCTCGCGGACCTCGGCGCGGTCGGCGCCTGGCAAGGCGTTCTCGGCCCAGTCATCCGTCACCCACGCCTTGACGGTCTTCGGGTCCAGCGGTCCCTGGCCGCCCAACATCAGATAGACCTTCAAGGGCTCATAGACCTTGAGCGGCTCCTGGGCGTGGTCCTGCATGTAGCGCTCGAGGCGCAGCAGGATGCGCGGCAGCAGGATGCGTTGCAGGGATTCCCGGTAGGCCTGGTCCGCGGCCTTGGCGTGGCCGCCCTGGAAGAGGCCGAAACGCATCATCAGCGGGGCGCCGCCCTTGGCCTGGTCGGCATGACCCCGCGGCAGGTCACGCAACGCGCGGATCAGCGAGAGCGCCTGTTCCAGATCGGGATCGCCTTCGCGCACCTCGACCAGGTCGACCCCGGTGTTGCGAACCTCGGCGTTGACGTTCTGGGCGCCGTTGAGCAGCTGATCCTGAAGCGTCCGGTTCTTGGCGAAGCTGACAGCCCACAGCGTGGCGATCAGCAGGGACACCACCGCTACGCCCGCGACGCCGGCGATCAGCGCCGTGCGACGTCGCGCGCGGGCGTTGGCGTCGCTCTGGACCAGGCCGGCCTCGGCGAAGATCACCTCCTTGAGCAACCGGTTGAGGAAATAGGCTCGGCCGCCTTGGCCCAGCGGTCCGGTGGGCCGGGCGCTCGGCGCGTCGTAGACAGCGGCGACCTCACCCAGGATCCGGTCCAGTGGCGCGCCGTCCTGCACGCCGCTGGTGAAGTAGAAACCGCGCAGCATCGGCGGCGTGTCCTGCTCCGCCAGCAGGGCGCCGTCCAGGAAGCGGCTGAGCCGGGCGCGCAGCGACGCGACCTGGGAGGGGAAGGCCAGGATCAGGCTGCGGCGACGCGGGTCGGTTTCTTCCTGCAGGCGCTTGGCGACGCGGTCGGCCAAGGCCTGGACCACGGCGTCGAATTCGGCGAGCACGCCTTCCAGGCCTGTCGCCGGTTCCAGGGGCAGGGTGGCCCCCAGGATGGCGCGTCGCCCCTCGACGTCGAGGTCGTCGAAGAACTCGCTGAAACCCGCCAGCAGGTCGGCCTTGGTGAACAGCACATAGACCGGCGCCGAGACCTCGAGCGAGCGACGGAGTTCCAGGAGGCGCCGCCGTACGGCCGCGGCGTGCTCGTCCAGGCCAGCGCGATCCGAATTGAGGACTTCGTCCAGGCCGATGGCGACCATGACCCCATTGATCGGTTGCAGCGGGCGGGTGCGACGAAGCAGCTTGAGGAAGCTGTCCCAGCCCTTCTGGTCGACGGCCGAGTCCGAGGTCTGGGTGGTGTAGCGCCCGGCCGTGTCGACCAGGACGGCGTCGTCGGCGAACCAGAAGTCGAGGTTCCGGGTGCCGCCGACGCCCTTCAACGCGGCGTCGGCGAACGGAAACTGCACGCCGGACTTCAGCAGGGCGGTGGTCTTGCCGGCCCCGGGAGGGCCGATGATGACGTACCATGGGCGGGCGTAGAGATAGTCGCGTTTGTCGCCGACCGCGGTCTTCAGCTTGGCCAAGGCCGCGCGCATGCGGTTGGCCAGGGCCTCGGCCTCGACGTCGCCGGGCGAGACCACGGCCAACTGCTTGGCGATCTCGGCGGCGGCCCGGCGGGCCTTCAGCACCCGGAGCGTGGCGAAGGCGCCCCACGCCGTCGCGACCAGGACGACCAGCAAGGCCTTGACCCACCAGGGCCTCAGGAACGGCGCGACCAGGGGAAGGACCAGCACCAGCAGCACCACGACCAGGATCGCCGCCAGGCTGGTGAGCAACCACCAATTCAGGAAGAAACGCTTCATCGTGGCCCTATTCGGCGCGCGGAATGACGATTTCGACCCGGCGGTTCAGCGCCTTGCCGTTCGCGGAGGAATTGGGTGCGATCGGCTGACTGTCGCCGAAGCCCTCGGTGCTGACGCGAGCGGGGTCAGTGAGTTTGCCGCGCAGGATCCTGGCGGCCGCGTCGGCGCGCGCCTTGGAGAGCGCGAAATTGTCCGGGAACGTGATGCTGGCCAGACGATCGGTGTCGGCATGGCCTTCCACCCGAACCGAGCCGCGCTCGGCCTCGATGGCCGCGCCGATCCGGGCGAACAGCGCCTCGCGACCAGGTTCCAGCTTGTCCGATCCGGACCGGAACAACTGCCCGACCGTGGTGCGCACGCGGATGGACTGGGCGTCCTGCTCGACCGCCACCAGGTGCTGGGCGATCTCGGGCGCGAGGAAACCCTGGAGGCGCTGGAGTTGAGTGCTGGTCAGAACCGGCGGCGCGGGCGCGACGCGCGACATCCGCAGAGGCTGGTCCGGATTGATGGCCTTCAGGGCGGCCAGGGACGGCTGCCCCGTCTGGATCAGCACCACGCGCAGAAGAATGAACAGGGCCAGCAGGACGCCCAGGGCGATGGCGCCGGCCAGCGCCAGGGTCGCCCAGAAGCTGACCCGCGCGGCCGGTGTCGGCTGACCCCGCCAACGGGGCGACAGCTCGGTCTGGGACAGGCCGCGCGTATGACTCAGCGCCGCATAGACGCTGGCCATGATCTCGTGCAGGCGGCGCTTTCCGTCGGGCGCGACGCGATAGCGGCCCTCGAAGCCGGCGGCGAGGCACGCGTGGTAGAGTTCGATCAGGTTGGCGAATTCCGCCGGCTTGGCCAGCATGTCGTCGAGCAGGCGCCAGAAACGGTCGCCGCCGATGTTCTCGTTGAAGACCTGGACGACGAGGCTGCGGCGCGCCCATTCCGCGCCATCGGCGTCCTGTCCGGGAAGGTTTTGGGCGATGTCGTCGATCGTGGCGCAAATCGCGTAACGCGCCCGCTGTCGGGTTTCGGTGTCATAGCCGGCGGTCACGAGGGCCTGGTCGAACGTCGCGACCGAAGCCGACGCCTCCTGGTGCAGCTCGGGCAGGGCGAGGTGAACGCGGCCGGAGCGGACGGCGACGATCAACGACAGGATGGGCGCGGCCGCCATCATCATCGGGTTTCGCGATCGCGCGGCCGCTGGCGGAAGCGGGATATCATCGTCGAGGCCGGTCGCGCGGCGGGGCGCCCGTGTTGACTTGAAGGGCGAAGACGCGAACGCCGCCACGTCGTCGGGCGTGAAGGCCGGCGCGGCCGACGGCTGGCTCGATTGACGCAGATTTTGCAACGGTGACGGTCGAAAAACCGTCTTGTTCGGGTTTTTCTCGTCGCCGTCGTCGGTCATCGCCCGGTTCCCTTGACGCACCAGAGCTCAAGCTTGAGGTCGGGCCACTCGCCGGCGACGTGAAGGCCCAGCGCCGCGGCGTTGGCGAAGTCACGCCAATCGGGCGCCGAGCGGTCGAGTTCGAAATAGATGTATCCGGGGATCACACGCAGCTGCGGCGGCGGGGTCGGCGTGTGCCGCAGCGGTACGCCGGGCAGGGCGGAATCGACGATTTCGCGCATCTTCTGCACCGCGCCGATCTTGGCGACCGCGGGGAACCGGCCGCGAATGTCGTCGAGCGACGCGCGGGCGTTGACGGCCAGGTAGAAGTAACCGGTCTTGTAGAGGTTGTGATCGGTGATCCGCGAGGTGTAGGCGCCGGGCCCGGCGATCTGCAGGGGCAGTTGGATGGCCGAGCGGTCGAACACGGCCGAGAGGGCGGTCTGCAGCACCTCGAACACGGGCTCGAACGTCAGCTGCAATTGCTCGTGGACATAGTCCGGGAAGGGCGGGGGGCGTCGATCGGGACGCGTCAGGGTCGCCAGTTCGCCGGCCATGCCCAGGAAGGCTTCATACAGCCGCTCGGGATGAACGGCTGGCAGGGCCGCCAGGTGGCGAAGTTGGCTGTTCCACCGATTGAGCGCTTGCAACAGCAGGAAGCTGGCGAAGGTCTCGGCCCCGCCATCCGTCGCCTCGACGGCGCGCAGGGCCAGTTCGTCGACGCGTTGCGAGGCCCGGCCGATGATATCGCTCAGGAAGCCTGACAGCCGGGGGCTGGCCCGGATGTCCAGGGTTGGCGGGATGTAGCGTTCGTCGAAGACGACGGCGCCGTTGTGGACTTCGCGTACCCGCGCCAACCCCAGCAGCACGCGCCCGTAGGTCTGGTCCTGTGTGACGCCGAACGCCAGGTTCGGCCTGGCCACCTCGATGGGCTCCTGGCCGCGTTCGTCGGAAAACGAGTCGGCGACGTCCTCTTCGTCCACGACATAGCGCACGGTCTCGCCGCCGCGTTCGCTCCGGCTCTTGAACTCGACCGCGCCACTCTGGCGGGCGGGGAGGGTCAGGTACACGACCACGTCGCGCGCGTCGGCCGGTATGTCGAGCGGCGGCGGCGGCGGCAGGTCGCCGGGTATCGAAAACGGCAAGCCGTCGGGCAGCACGCCATTCATCGATTCGATCGCGAACTTGCCCAAGGCCGCGAGGTCGGCGTTGATCTTCAGCTGCGATACGCCCCACGGATAGGGACGCAGGCTGTTGGCGCGCGTCGCGACCAAAGCCTCCAAATACCGATCCTGCTGCTGAAAATGCTGCTGTCGAAGGAATAGGCCCTCGCGCCATGCGACGCGGCTGTCGCTCTGCATACGCTTCCCTCGACGGACTCTAGAAATACCACTTAAACACTAGTCGCTGGGGCGGCGGAAGTCGCATTTGCCATCTCCAGCCCTGGCTCTCGCGCGCCGTGCGGTTATGCTTGTGGAAACGCAAGCAACGAGAGATGGATGCGCGGCGCACGGGAAGACGAACCATCTTTCGATCCTCGTAGCTGGCGGCGGAAATCTGTCTCGTCCGAAGCCGTGAATACGGGCGGGGCGAGATTGTCTCGAACAAGCTTGAGCATAAGGAGGCCTGTGCTGTGGGTGATCTCCGGCGGGGCGTCGTTGGCCCTGTTGTCCGTGGTGGGCTGGAGCCTCTGGCATCGCCCCGCCGCGCCCGTGCAATCCCCGCCCGCCGCCGCAACCGCCCCCACCGCCACGCCGTATGGCGGGTTTCGGCGTGCGCTGGTGATCGGTCGCGTTCAGGATCTGGCCGCCGCCCTGATGGCCGAGGGCGTTCCTTCTGACCGAGCGCTGCGACTTGGCTTGCTGGCCAACGAGAGTTTGGCGGGCGCGCCCGGCGAACTGAGGGTCTCGTTGAGTTTTCCAACCGGCCAGGCCGGTTCCGTCGAAACGGTGGAGCTCCGCCGCGCGGACGGTTCGGGGTTGCTTATCCAGCCCGACGCCAGCGGTCGCCTCGTCGCCAAGTCCCTGGCCTCGGATCTGAACGTCCGGATCAAGGTGGTGCGCGGGGAAATGGACGCCAACAGCTTCTATTCCTCCGCCGTGGCGGCGGGCGTCGTGGATTTGCTGGTGAATGATTTCGCCGGCGCCTTCGCCTTCGATTTCGATTTCCAGCGGGAAATCAGGCCGGGCGACATCTTCGAGGCCGCGTTCGAGCAAAAGGTCGATGGCCAGGGCGACATCGTGGGCGCCGAACGGCTTGTCTACGCGTCATTGCAGACCCAGACCAAATCGCGTGCGCTCTATCTCTTCCAGCCGCCCGGCGACGCCCGGCCCAGCTGGTTCGACGGCAATGGCGCCAGCGTTGTCAGGGGGCTGATGCGTACGCCGGTCGAGGGCGCGCGCATCACGTCCAGCTTCGGGCCCAGGCGGCATCCCGTGCTCGGCTACACCCGGATCCATAAGGGCACCGATTTCGCCGTTCCCGTGGGGACGACGGTCTATGCGTCTGGCGACGGCGTGGTGGATTTCGTGGGCCCGCATGGCGGCCATGGAAACTTCATCCGGATCAGGCACTCGCCGGATCTGCAGACGGCCTACGCTCACCTGTCTGGCTACACGCCCGGCATCGTCGTCGGCGCCTCGGTGCGACAAGGCCAGGCTATCGGCATTTCGGGCAACACCGGCCTCTCGTCGGGGCCTCACCTGCACTACGAGGTGATTGTCGATAGTGCGCAGGTCGACCCGATGACCTTTCAGACCACCAGTGGGCGAAGCCTCAATGGTGAAGCTTTGGCGGCCTTCCGAAAAGTGCGCGACCGGCTGGATGCTCTAAGGGCTGCCCAAAACGGGTAAGTTTCAGAAAGGTTCCCAAGCTTAAGCTATAATATAAAGGCGCGACGTTGCTGTGGCCTGGAGTTGGTTACCTTGCTTATGGCTTCCGTATCCGATTGACTTGCAAGCACATTTTCACGATTACAACAAAAGGTGGCAAAGCTGTATTGAGTAAGCTGTGCGCCGACGCTAGGCTCCCCTCGCAATTCAGGCCAGCGAGAGAGAGTATGATCGTCATCATCGATGGAACCGGACCTGACAGCGACCAGGATTACGCAAAGGAAATGGGGAACTCGTTCCCCAGCCAGATCAACAAGCAAGTGGTGGGAAGCACCTATTTCCGGGGCCCCTCGCTGACGGGCAAGGAAGTTTCCACGATCGCCGACCGCGCGGTGGGCGCGGCGCAAGGCGGGTCTGGTTCGCTGATGCTGGTGGGCTACAGTCGCGGCGGTTGCACCGCGATCATCGCGGCCAAGCGGCTCAAGGCCCAGGGCAAGCGCGTCAAGGCGATGTTCCTCTTCGACGCCGTCGACATGCAGACCAGCGAATTGGGCCTGTCACAGACCATCCCCGACAATGTCGATTTCGTCGCCCATGCGCGGACGGCCCGCAGCCTGGCCTTCTGGATCCGCAATCCGGTCAAGTCGCGGTTCTATTTCTACAACACCGGCCGCTGGCTCGATGGCCACGGGGTGCTCGAGGAAAAGAAGTTCACGGGCACGCATGGCGCGGCCGGCGGCGTGCCTTGGGCTGATGTGGTCGGCGACCGGGCCTGCTCGTTGGCGGTCGCCGACTGGATGACCGGGCAGCTCAAGGCGAACGGCGTCGACGTGACCTTGAAGGGTTGAAGCAAGGCCCCTTGCCTGGTGGAGGATTCCGATGAGCCCGTTCGATATCAGCGTCCAGGAAGCCGACTCCTTCGAAGGCCGGTTCTTCCGCTTCACGGAGATCGCCGGACCGATCCGCCTGGTGCGGTTCAGTGACTCCGGCCGTGGCGCGAACGGTCGTCTGGGCCGCTTCTGGCTCTATGGCAGCGAGGTGGCTGAGATCCTCTCCGCCGGGCCCTCGGGCAAGCATCTCGTCAAGGCGGTGAGCCAGAGGTGGGCCGTCTGCGACGATTGGGGCGACAAGGGCCTGGCCTGGTTCATGGACGTGCCGAAAAACCACGCCGTCCAGGCGTGCTGGGGCGCCACCAAGTTCCAGCCCAAGGTGTCGGGCGCCGAGCAGGATCGTGGCGGGCGCCAGACGCGACGCTCCTATGCCGGCGGGTCGATCCAGTTGATCATCCCTGTCACCGACACGGGGCGTGCGCCAGACCCGTTCCTGCTGTCGCTGATCGCCGGGCCAGTGACCACGGACAAGCTGGTCACCGCGCCGCGGCGCTACATCTGACGCCAAGAGCGGGCAGGGGGCTCCTGGGCGGCGCGGCGCACCAGAAGTCCGCGCGGCGGTTCAGGCGCAGGCTTCTGTCAGGAGCCGTCGGAAGATCCGCGTTGATCGTCGCGATCAAATCCTGAATGGCCATCAAGCTGGACCTCCACCGCGCAAAGCCCGTGATCGAACTCACGGGAGCCGCTGATCGCCTCACCGCGCGGGCGTATCGCGAGGCGCTCCGTGCGCCTCGCTCGACCGACGTCGCTCTCCGCGTCGACGTCGCGTTCACTCCGTGAGGAAGGTCCACAGTTTGGCGCGGATTGCGTCGATCAGAATGGGCTCGCCCGCCGCGTCGTCGCGATTCCGGATCCAGGAAAATTCCTCTTCCTTTGAAAACACGATCTCCACAACGTCATTTTTGTAGTTGAGGATCTCGATGAAGCCGTCTCTGTCGCCAAGAAGATTTTCCACTTCCTTGAGAACCTGTTCAAAGCGCGCGTAGACGTAGCCGTCCCCAGTTCCGCTCTTTGTCTTGATGTTGTCAAAACGAAGGGAGATCTTCGGCGTGACTTCCCGGTCCCAGCGATATGTTGGAACGACGTGTTTCCGTAGTTCGGTGAACTCCTCAAGTGTCTCCGATCCCGAGAATTCCGATTTGAAGATGGGGATGCAAAGCGTGACCTTGTCGCGATCGGCGTCCAGCCGCCCCTTCAGTTCGGAGTGATACTGAGGGGGGACGTAGAGCACATGTGAAAAGCCATAGCTGTTCGGCGCGAGTTCCGCCTTGGTCAGGCCGATCGCGCCTTCGCAGCCGCGGGATTTCAAGACCAGCTTGGCGAATTCATCGTCAATTTTATTGTCGGATACCGTAATCGGAGAATGCGCGGGAGCATTGCAGATCATGAAGTACGTATAGATCGTCGTTTTTGGCAGCTCGTCACCGCATCTTACGACGTTTCCATCGATTTCGTCGACCGGATAGAAGTTATCTTTCAATTTTGAAATCGTAATCATTTCGATTCTCTATCTATCTCGAATAACTCGTTCCAACATCTTGGCGATATCGAATGCCCGATGCAGACATTCTGCCACCATCCGCGCTGTTGGCGGAACGAAGTCGGAGGCTCATGTTGTCTGTATTGTTGTAGAAGTCGTTTCGAACGCCCCTGGTGGAATTGTATCCAGTTTCGTTCCAATGCTCCACAACGGGTTTGTTATGTTCGATCGTAAGCCTGGGGTCATTTCTCGCCACGATGTCGCCGTCGGCGGTGCGAACCTTTCCGGCGTTGGGGCCGCTGCGGATCGTATTGGCGTCGAGCACTTCGTCCACGACGCCCGCCCGATAGCCGCTCGGATATTGAGTGGATCGATTGTAGACGGCCGGGGCTTCGCCGCTCGAGGTAAATCGACCGTCGGGTCCGCGCGTTCTTCCGCTCGTCGCGGGGGGCGGCTCCGGATTTGAAGCGACAGGCCTTCGCGCCGCGATCCGCCCGCCGACGTACTTGGCCGCTGGCCCCAGGACGGCGCCCAGGCCGGTGGCGATCGCCGCCGACTTCCAGCTCCACTCCGCGCCGGGGGTCATCGCCCAGTCCGCGGCATAGCCGATGAACCCGCTCAGGCCCCCGACGCCGGCGAAGGCGGCGTAGCCGGCGGCGGCGGGCAGGAACATGAATGGAACCGACGCAATCGCGCCCACCGCAGCGCCCTTCAGGCCCGCCAGCAGGATGCAGTGAAGGCAGAAGGTCTCCTGGTTCAGGGCCTCGTTGACCATGCCCGCCGCCGCGCCCGCCGCCGCCCCGGCCGCAAGGAGCAGCAGAGGCCCGGAGATCGGGGCCGTGAGGACGACCACGGCGGCCACCGCCACCGCCGCCAGGACCGTCAGCGCCATCTTCCACCACAGACCCAGCGGGTCGGCGCGGTTGATCGGGTCGTTGCCGGCGTAGAGGTAGAGGTTCAGCCCGCCCGCCACCCCGATCGGGTCGCGGCTGATGTAGCGGCCGATCGCCGGGTCGTAGTAGCGGAAGCGGTTATAGTGCAGGCCCAGGCCGAACTCGTCGTCGGCGTACTGGCCGGGCAGCCGCAAGGGTTGGGCGATCTCGCCGACCCTAACCTGGGCCTGGCCGAAGGCGTCGAGATCGGCCTCCCACACGGTGCGGCCGCCTGGCGCCGTCAGCCGGACGGGCACGCCGGCCGGGTCGGTATGATAGCGATAGACGGTCCCGCCTTCGCGCAGCAGCAGCGGCGTCCAGCCCTGGGGCCAGTAGAGGTAGTCGCGGGCCCCGGGCTTGGCGGAATCGCCAAGGTCCCAGACATAGTCCTGGCCGTTGATCTGGGTGGTCTCGCGGATGACCTGCTCGCCGGCCCAGACGAAGTGGGTGATCGTCTCCAGCGGCCCGGCCACGGCGCGTTTCCAGATCCGCCGGCCGAGGGGGTCGTAACCGAAGGTGACGCGCCGCCCCCACTGGTCCTGGGCCGAGGCCAGGCGATCGAAGGCGTCATGGGTGAAGCGCCAGACACCCTCGGGGCCCGCCCGCTCGATCATCGCGCCGCGGTCGTCATGGGCAAAGCGGCTGGCGCCTTGCGACAGCATGCGGTTGAGCGGATCGAAGGCCGCCGCTCCGGCCCCGCTGAGCGTGCGGTTGCCGGCTCCGTCATAGGCGAACCGCTCGACGCTCGAGCCGCGCGCCACGCTGGTCAGCTGACCTTCGGCGTCATAGTCATAGGTCACCACGCCCAGGCGCGGGTCGCGCCGCTCGCGCAGCCGATCCTCGTCGTCATAGGCGTAGGCGGTCTCCCAGAGGGCCGCGCCGCCGACCTCGACCTTCACCGCGGTGGTCAGTCCGACGCGGTTCTGCCAGGCGGTCGAGACGAGGCCGTCGGGGCCCGTCAGCCGCCAGGCGGCGTCGTTTTCGCCATAATCGACCCGATAGGGCTGGCCCGACCAGTCGCTGATCTCGACGACGCGCTGGTCCAGGTCGCGGCGATAGGCGACGGTCTCGCCGGTGGGATAGGTCAGGCCCACCAGGCCGACCTCGTCGTACCGGTAGCCGACGACGACCTCGCCCTGCCGCTCCTCCACCACCCGGCCGGCGGCGTCGTAGCGCCAGGCCAGAGCGCAGAGCGCGTTGCGGGCGGCGACGAGGCGACCCTCGCCGTCGTATTCGAAGGTGGCTTCGTCGCCGCCCTGGACGGCGATCCGGAGCGGGCGACCCTTGTCGTCGCACCGGATGTTGAGCGTCGCACCGTCGGTCCGCGCGAGCCGCAGGAGGTGACCGGCGGGGTCGTAGTCGTAGGTCTCGCGGCGTCCGTCGGCGAACACGGTCGCGTCGGGCCGGCGCGAGGTCTCATAAGCGAAGCGCGTGGCGTTTCCGGCGCCGTCGACCGCCGCGACGAGGCGCTCGCGGTCGTAGCCGAACTGCTCGACATGTCCCAATCGGTCGCGGCGCGCCGACACCAGGTCGCCGTCGGTATCGGCCAACGCCGCCCGACCCTCGAGGGCGTAGGCGGTGTGGGCGGCGGTGCCGTCGGGAAAATCGATCCGTTGCACGCGTCCGTGCAGGTCGTGAATGGCCTGGAAGCGCTCGACGCCATCCCGGGCGACGCTAGCCACGTGTCCCGCCGCGTCGTGCCGCAGAGTCAATTCCGAGCCCGTCGGCGTCACCAGGCGGACGAGCTTGCCGTCCTCCCGATAGTCCATCGACCAGCGGCGACCCAGGGGACTGATCACCGCGCCGATCGCGCCGTCCTCGCCCGGGACCATCTGGGTGATCCCGCCGTCCGGCGCGCGGACCAGCACCGTATCGCTGTCAGGGTCGCGGCGCGCCGACTGCGGTTCGGAGAACGTCTTGACCAGGCTGTCGGCCATGCCGGCGCGGCGGAACGCGGTCACCTGGGCTTGGCTGATGGCGTAGCGGCCCCCGACGGGCCGGCGCGGCGCGACCTCGGTGGTCGCCGTGTCCCGCCAGGCCGCGAAGGCGTCGCCGGCGGGATCGACGACGGCGAAGGCGTCGATAGGGCCGAAAAACGCGTTCAGCTCGTCGGGCCGGGAGGCGCGCAGGAAGACGGGCAGGAGCCGAGGGTCCCAGAATCTGAACAGCCAGGCCTCGCCCTCCGGTGAATTGACCGTCAGCCAGCCGCGCAGATGTCGGCGCACCGCCTCGAAGCCGCTCGACGACACGACGAAACAGCCCCAGGCCGCATCGCTGGCGCCATCGCCCAGCGATGCGGCCAAGGCGCTATCGACCTGCAGCAGATAGGGCGCCTTGTCGCCGTAGTTGGTCGCCGCGTCGCCAAGGTACAGGCAGGCGGCTCGGCCCGGGCCAAGCGACCGCGCCAGATCGGAAATCGTCGGCGCCGCGCAGCCATCGACGACCGCATAGAGGTTCCCCGCGTCGGCCGCCTCCCGCAGGTAGGAGGGTGCTATGCGCCGAAGGTGCAGCGGCGTTTGAACGCCATTCGGCGAACCAGCTTCGTGGGGCCCAGCAGCCATGGCCTCAGGCACGAACGAAGGGGGCTGAGTTGCGATGGGCGTCATCCAAGGTCGTTGACCGACCTGCGCCGCCGTTGCCGATCAGGACCGTCAAAGCGCCCGTGGTGAGCACGCCCTTGTGACAGGTGGTGTCGGTTATGCGCGCGGCCAGCGATCCTTCGATGGAAACGGTAGGCGAGCCGGATTCAATCTGGGTTACGCCGCCACAACCCAGCTTGTCGCCCTTGCGGGCCGCGGGAAGCCCTTCGATGAACACGGTCGCCGCCCCGGTGACAATGGGGCTCACGCCCACCATCGGACACGCTTCCAGATCAGTCATTCTTGACGCGGGCGGCACTATCCACCTCAACAGAAGCGGCTACGAGCGAAGCGGTCCGGTCACGCTCGCCCCCCGAGTCCGGGCGCTGGCCGATCCATGTATGGCGCGACGTTATCGTTCGCGTGACGGCCGGACAATCCTCTAAATTGCATTGAAATTCACGCTGGATCTTCAGTGGGGCAAGAACTCCGCCGCGTGCTCGGCCACCGCGGACGGTGTGGCTGAGGCCTGGATGAGGACCATTTGACCGCCGTTCAGTAGAAAACTCATCCTGAGCTTGTCGAAGGGCGAGGTTTTCGGTCCCGAAGGCGGAAGACGGAGAACGATCGATGGTTCTGGAACTCTTCGCGGCGCTGATGCTGCAGGCGGCCGATAAACCCGTTCCCGCGATCACCCGCGAGGCCGAGACCGTGCGTCGCTATGACGGCGACGCCGGCCAGGGCGCCGCCGTCGGCCCCAACGACGTCTATGCGGTCAGCAACTTCAAGCTGGTCCGCTTCGACAAGAAGACCGGGGAGAAACGGGCGGAGTGGGTCGGCGAGAAGGCTCGCTTCCCCCACATCAACTCATGCGCCGTGATCGCCAAGGACCTGGTCTGCGCCAGTTCCAACTTTCCCGGCACGCCTCATGTCAGCACCGTCGAGGTGTTCGATCCGATGACCCTGGCCCACAGGCGCAGTATCTCGTTGGGCCTGGGTACGGGCTCGGTCACCTGGATCGACCGCCACGACGGCTTCTGGTGGGCGATGTTCGCCAACTATGACGGCAAGGGCGGCGAAGCGCCGCGTGACCACCGGCACACCACCCTGGTGAAGTTCGACGACCAGTGGCGGCGGCTGGAGGCCTGGGGTCTTCCGGCCATCGTGCTGGAGCGCATCGCGCCGATGAGTATCTCGGGCGGCGGCTGGGGTCCGGACGGCAAGCTCTATCTGAGTGGCCACGACCTGCCGGAACTGTACGTCCTGCGGCTGCCCATGGGCGGCGGCGTGCTGGACCACGTCGAGACCTTGGCCATGGAGGCCGAAGGCCAAGCCATCGATTGGGATGAGAGCGATAAAGGCATGCTCTACGGCATCACGCGGCGGACCCGAGAGATCCTCGCCATGCGGGTTCCGCGCCCGCGATAGCGGCTTTACAGCCGTCGATCCGCCCGCGGGGAAGGCTGTCGATTTTCCGCGCTAGCCTGGGCCAGGGCGCCCATGCGGGTGTTCTCCCGTGGCGAGCTCATCGACGCCCGCCTGTCCGGAGCGCCGCGCCCGAGCGGACTATCGACAACCATCTGAGCAAGTCGCGCGAGAAGCTGGAAGCCGGCGGCGCGGCAGGCGCCGCCGCACGCCCAACGAAGTCGGGCGATCGACATTCCGCGGGGCCTCGAAGGGGGCCCGAAGGCGTCACTAAAACGGGCTCTTCGCACGGCATTATACGTATATCGTATAAGATATTTGACATAAATCATACAATCATGCCTTCCTGAAGTCGAAGCGCGTCTATCGGAGGCGCGACGTTGGAGGGGACTTCCATGCGCAGCAGACTGGCGCGTCTTGATCTTTTGGCGGGAGCCGCGGCCGTCGCGTTCCTGTCGGTCGTGGCTGGGGTTCCGACCGCTTTCGCCCAAGAGGTCGCGACGGCGGACGAGCCGGCGACCCTGGATGCGGTGGTGGTGACGGGGTCGCGGATCAAGCGGCCCAACCTGGTCTCGGCCAGTCCGATGACCGTCGTCGGCGGTGACGAGATCAAGTACCAGGGCGCCACCTCGATCGAGAGCGTGCTCAACCGCCTGCCGCAGGTCACCGCCGACTCCAACGAGAACGGCTCGAACGGCTCGGACGGCACGGCGCGGGTCAACCTGCGCAACATGGGCTCCAGCCGCGTCCTGGTGCTCGTGGACGGCCAGCGAATGCTGCCGACCGAGACCGCCGACGTGAACTTCATTCCCAGCGCCCTGGTCGATCGGGTGGATGTTGTGACGGGCGGCGCGTCGGCGGTCTACGGGTCCGACGCCGTGTCCGGCGTCGTCAATTTCATCCTCAAGAAGGATCTCAACGGCGTGCGGCTGGACGCCCAGTACGGCATCGCCCAGCACAGGAACGACAGCAGCTATCCCAGGTCGCTGATCACCACGGCGGGCTACAAACTTCCGGAGAGCTCGGTCACCGACGGGGCGCGGACCGACGTCAACCTGGCCTTCGGGATGAACGCCCCGGACGGCAAGGGCAATGTCACCTTCTATGTCGGTTATCGCGAGCTAAAACCGGTCACCCAGGACACCCGCGACTATTCGGCCTGCGGCCTCAACCTGACCGGGCCCCAGAGCAACGCCCTGGTCTGCGGCGGCTCCAGCAACAACGAATACGGCCTGTTCAGCCTGCTCAGCGGGCCCAATGCGGGGCTGACGCTGAACAACACCAAGGACGGGAACAAGACCTGGGTCCCGTACGACAGCTCGTTCCTCTACAACTACGCGCCCAGCAACTACATCCAGCGCTCGGACAGCCGCTATACGGCCGGCGCGTTCGCGCACTATGAAGTCAGCAAGGCCGCCGAGCTCTACGGCAGCTTCATGTTCATGGACGACCACACCTTCTCGCAGGCGGCGCCGTCCGCCCTGTTCCAGGGGACGACGTTCAAGATCAACTGCAACAACCCGCTGATGTCGGCCTCCCAGGCGGCGACGCTCTGCGGGGCGACCGCCGGCACGGACGTCAACCAGGACACCTTCATCGGCTACCGGTTGACCGGGCCGGGCAGTTCGCCCCGGCGCGACGACCTGCGCCACACCGCCTACCGCATCAACTTCGGCTCGCGCGGCGAGATCGCGCCAGGCTGGACCTATGACGCCGGCTTCCTCTACTCGCAGGTGGTGCTCGACGAGAGCTACAAGAACAACGTCGACAACGCCAAGGCGGCCAAGGCCCTGCAGGTGGTCAATGTCAACGGGACGCCGACCTGCAAGTCGGTGGTCGACGGAACCGATCCGTCCTGCGTGCCGATCGACGTATTCAAGTACCAGGGCCTCAGCGCGGCGGCCTACAAGTACCTCTATGCCCCGACCTACACCCACGGCGTGCAGCGCGAGAAGGTGCTGAGCGCGACGGTGAACGGCGATCTTGGCCAGTACGGGATCAAGAGCCCGTGGGCCAATGACGGCGTCGCCCTGGCCCTCGGCGTCGAGCATCGCCGCGAGGAGCTGAAGTTCGAGGCCGACGCCCTGGCCCAGGCCGCTGGCACCAAGGAAAACGCCGGGGCCTTCAGCGTCAACGAGATGTATGGCGAAATGGACCTGCCGCTGGTCCAGGACGCGCCGTTCATCAAGAGCCTGTCGGTCAATGCCGGCTATCGGACGTCGAAGTACGACTACCTCGACAAGCGGGTCTCGACCTACAAGGTCGAGCTGCAATATGCGCCGACCTCGGATGTGCGGTTCCGGGCCAGCTACAACCGCGCGGTGCGGGCGGCCAATATCAGCGAGTTGTTCGCGCCTCAGTCGCTGGGCAATGTTTCGGCGAAGGACCCCTGCGCGATGTCGACGCTGGAGGCGTCCGCCGCGGCCTGCGCGCTCACCGGCGTCACGGCCGCCCAATATGGCAAGATCCTCCCGTGCCCAGCCGAAACCTGTGTCACCCAGGGCGGCGGCAATCCTAACCTGAAGCCGGAAGTGGCCGACACCCGCACGGCCGGCGTCGTGCTGACCCCGCGCTTCCTGCCGGGCTTCTCGATGTCGCTCGACTATTTCGACATCTATGTCGACAAGTATATCGGCTCGGTCGACGCCCCGACCGTGATCAAACAGTGCACCGAGACCGGCAATCCGTACTTCTGCAGCCTGTTCCATCGCGACCCGACCTCGGGCGTGCTGTTCGGCGACCGCGGCTATATCGTCGCCACCAACCTGAATACGGGCTTCCTGCAGACCTCCGGCGTCGACGTGACCAGCAACTACCGCCTCGACCTGTCGTCGCTGACCAAGGGCGGCGACTGGGGCAGCCTCGATTTCAGCTTCGTGGGCACCTACCTCAACAGCCGCAAGATCGAGCAGTTGCCGGGTCTGGGCGCCTACAACTGCAAGGGCCTGTTCGGTCCGACCTGCGGCCAGCCCAATCCGGCTTGGCGCCATCAACTGCGAACGACCTGGACCCTGCCGTGGGTCCCCGCCACGATCTCGGCCAACTGGCGCTATTTCGGTGGGACCAGCCTGTCGAGCAACGACAGCAATCCCTCCCTGCATAGCCCCGACTACATAGAGATCAATCGCAAGATCAAGGCCTACAGCTACTTCGATCTGGCGGCGACCTGGAAGGTGCGCGAGCAACTGGCGCTGCGGGCGGGCATGAACAACGCCTTCGACAAGGACCCGCCGGTGATCGCGGCCGGGCTGCTCAGCTCCTTCGGCAACGGCAATACCTATCCGGGCGTCTACGACCCGATGGGCCGGACGCTGTTCGTGGGCCTGACCATGGACTTCTAAGGCCTCCAGCTTCCCTCGAGGATCGGCGAAGGTCTCGCTGGTGCTCGAGGGTCATCTCCCCCTAGGTGAACTCAACAGCCACCGCGCCCAGCGCCGGTGGCTGTCTTTTTGCGTGATGAAGCGTCCCTGATCATCCTGAACCCTCTCCCGRYGGGAGAGGGTCGTAGTGTCGTCCATCCCCGCGATTTACGGGATAGAGGGCGGTCAGGTTCAACGATTTCAAAGCCCTACGATTTTCTCACTTTTTTCCATGCTCACCCTCTCCGGTCGCCCCAATAATGATCTCACCTGAAGGCACGGGGAGGGCGCACGTACGGCGACCGATGCGGTCTTCGGGGGTGGTCGAGCGGGAAGGCTTGTCCGTCGTGTCCCACAGGGACGTCCCAGGTCGGTCCGGAGCAGGTTCGCCTCAGTCGCGACGAAGCTGCGGCGCCCGGGATAGAGGGAACAGGCCAGCAGGCATGGGCTGAAATCGCCCATGCGGTCCAGGGCGCGCCAACGTCCTGCCCGTCGGGGGCCTCCATCGGAGCGGGTTAAAAATCCGCGATCCGAAGGCTTCCGGATAACGGCCGCGCGAAGCGCCTGAACTTCGTCGAAACGGTATTCAAAACTGCAAATCATCCGGGCGAGGCCCGGGCGCTTCGCACCCTCCCCCACAAGCTCAGCGGGCTTTCCGCGTGAGAGATCCTCCCCCTGTGGGGGAGGTGTCGGCGAAGCCGACGGAGGGGGGAGTATTCGGCGATGGCCAGATCCCGGATCGACGATCCCAAACCTCCCCCCACCGATCGCTGCGCGATCGCCTCCCCCACAGGGGGAGGGTCTTGATCCCCTGAGCGGCAAGTCGCCAACGAAAAGGGCCGGCCGCTCAGCCGGCCTTCGTCGCGGTGTCCACCGGCGCGTGATGATCGGTTTCGTCCGAGCCGTGCGACCACTTCTTGAGGACCGGGGCCAGGGCCAGGAAGCCCAGGCCGATCACCATGGCGATGCCGCCGATCCAGTTGAACACCATCAGCGACTTGGCCAGGGCCGCGCTCGGGTCGAGCACCTGGCCGCCGACCGTCTCGGTGGCCGTCAGGCCGGCGATGAAGCCGCCCACCTTGCCGGCGATCGACACGGCCATGAACCAGACGGCCATGACGAACGACACCATCGCCGCCGGCGACAGCTTGGTCATCTGCGACAGGCCGACCGGCGACAGGCACAGCTCGCCGGTGGTGTGCAGCAGGTACATCAGCAGCAGGAAGGCCAGCGGCATGCGGAAGACGCCGTCGACGAAGTGCGCGCCCAACTGCAGCAGCAGGAAGCCGGCGCCGACCTGCAGCAGGGCCAGGCCGAACTTGACGACGGGGTTCAGATCCTTGCCGCGCTGGCCCAGCCAGGTCCACAGGAAGGCGAAGACCGGGGCGAAGATCAGGAGCCAGCCGGAGGCCAGGGCCTGGGTCTGGGCGGCGTTGAAGCTGGTGTTGACCCAGAAGGTCGAGGCCTTGTCGACGCCTGCGGCCGCCAGCTGTTCGGGCGTGGCCAGGGTGACGGCGCCGTTCAACAGCCGCACCGGATTGGCGACCAGATCGAGATCGACATTGGTGGCCGCGAACAGGTTGAGCGACGAGCCGGCCTGGTCGAACAGGGTCCAGAAGACGACCGCCCCGAAGATCAGGAACACCGCCAGGCCCAGGCGTTCGCGTTCGACCTTGTCGCACTTGGCGAACATGAACCACAGGATGTAGCCCAGGGAGGCGAGCATGCCGGCGATCAGGGTCCAGTTGACCATCCCCGTGTACCGCACGAGGAAGCACACCGCAGCGACGCCGACCAAGGACAGGATGTAGATCAGTCCTTCGCGGTTCAGCGGGCCCAGCAGCGGCTGATCGAGCTGCTTGGGGGCCGGCGGCTCGCCCTTGCCTTGCAGCAGCGGCTTGCCCAGCACGAAGACCACGAAACCGGCCACCATGCCCAGGCCCGCGAGGCCAAAGCCCGCCCACCAGCCGACGGTCACACCCAGGAGGCCGCAGAGGATCGAGGCCCAGAACGAGCCGAGGTTGATGCCGTAATAGTAGAGGGTGAAGCCTGGATCGCGATGACGGTCGCCCGGCGGATAGAGTTGGCCGACGATGGTCGAGATGTTGGGCTTGAGGAAGCCGACGCCGACGATGATCAGGGCCAGGGCGAACCAGAAGATGTTCAGATAGGCCGGGTCCCGGCCGGTGACGCCCAACTGGTACTGGCCTTTGGGCAGTACGGTCGGGATGGGGGCGGTTTCCGGCAGGCCCTGTATGGCGAAGTCTCCGGTCTTGGAGGCCGTCACCGCATAGGGCTTGTTCTCGACCATCAACTTCGAGACCCGGCCTTCGCCGCGACCTTCGGACACGAAGTCGTAGGTGTGGCCGCGATAGGTCAGGGTCTGGGTGGCGGGCGCGCCCTCGATCGCCATGGTCAGGTGGCCGGCGATCAACAGGACGGCGCCGAAGATCACCGCCTTGCGGGCCCCCAGATACCGGTCGGCCAGGAAGCCGCCGATCAGTGGCAGCAGATAGACGAGGGACGTATAGGAGCCGTAATGGGCGCCCGCCGTTTTCGGGTCGAACAGAAAGTGCTGCGTCAGATAGAAGATCAGGATGCTGCGCATGCCGTAATAGGAGAAACGCTCCCACATCTCGGCGAAGAACAGGATCAGCAGACCCCTGGGGTGATCTCGCAGCAGCTGGATCAGTACGGGGACGCCGGTCAAGAGGGTGACCAGGATACCCATGACGATGACGATGTTCATGGATGGACCTTGATTTGTTCGATCCTGGTCATGTCGATGCGGCTCCCGCGGATCAGTTCGGGGCCAGATCGATCGTGGTCGGCGCATCCGTCAGGGGCAGGGTGTAGGCGCCCCGTTCGAGGGTTGCGCCGGCCGGCCGATAGGGACGGGCGCCCTTGGTGGTGGCTTCCACCAGCAGCCGGGCGGCCGGGGTGGCCGCATCGCGCGGCGCCAGGGTCAGGGTGAGCTTGCCCGTGGCCGGGCTGTAGGCGGCGGCGTCGATCTTGCCGGCCTCCAGGGTCAGCCAGGCGCCGATCGGCGCCACGAAGAGACGGGTGCGTGCGCCGTCCTTCGGTTCGATCCGCACCACGCCGTCGCCCTGGCTGACATTGCCGCCGAAGCCGAGCCAGCCGAACGTCGGGTCGTTGACCAGATAGGTCGCCGCCGCATAGGCGTGGCCGAAGAAGCCCATGCCGTAGTCGCCGCTGTAGGGGTCCCAGGACATCATGTCCGGCGCCGAGTGGAAGGCGGCCGACGAGAACCCCTCCTGGTCGATGTTGGTGACGCCGCCCATCAGGCCGCCATAGGCGACTCGCAGAAGGTGGAGGTCGCCGGGATCGGCGCGGTAGGCGTCGAACAGCGGCACGGCGTTCAGGGTCGAGCCGTAGTGATGGATCTGCCGCTCGATCCGCGGAACCTTGCCGCCGTAGAGGAAGTCCCAATAGCGCCGGGCGTTGCCGTTATAGCCCCAGCTCGGGATTGTCGGATCATAGGCGAGGATCACCTCGCGGGTCTCGTCGGCCTGCTTCTGGTAACCGAAGAAGCGCATCCAGGCATAGACCTCGGCCTGGCCCGTGGAGTCCCAGGCCATTTCGCTGCCGAACGGATAGGGCAGGGTCTTCCAGTGGTCGGCCCGGCCCTTCATCAAGGTCTCGAGTTCATTGGCCTTGTCGGTCATGCCCTCGCGGCGGAGGTCCTCGAGGATGTCGACGAAGACGTCGCCCTCCATCTGGCCGAACTGGGCGTAGTAGGGGGCGTCGCGCATCATCGCCACGGCGGTCATCTGGGCGTGGTCGAGGTACCAGCGCCAGTCATGGGTCTTGACCAGGCCGTCGTGGTTGCGAGCCAGGCGATAGAGCACCCAGTGGCCGATGGCCACGTGCGGATAGTTGTAGGAGCGGCCAAGATCGCCCGCGTCCTTCTTCGACCACGAGGTCCAGCTCTTCCAGTTGGTCTTGGGGTCGTAATAGTCCGGCAGTTCGTCCGGCGCGTAATAGAACAGGCTCTTCTTGATGGCGCCGGCGTGCTCGCCCTCGGCGACCTGCAGTCCGCCGACGATGGTCTCGTTGACCACGCGTTCGAGCTTGGCCACTTCGCCGGCGTCGGGATTGTCCAGTTGCTTCATCATCGCCGCGACCCAGCTGCCCGCGCCGCCTTCGTCGCTCATGCCGGAGATCCAGACCCGCGGATCCTGGGTGACGATCTTGTCGGCCTGGCGGTCGTAGGTGAGGATTCCGGGAGACCGCTTGAACGGATCGGACGGGTCCTCGAACCACTGCCCGGTCGTCGAGAACCGACCCAGGTCGGCCATGGTCTGATCGAGCGGTTTGGTGATGAAGTAGGAGACGGTCTGCACGCTGTCGTCGGCGTAGGTGATCGACAGCGTCGCCCGGCCCCAGCCCGACGCGCGAACGGCGTAGCGCGACCAGCCGGCGCCGGCTTTGACCGCCGTGGCTGTCAACGCACCGGCCGGATAGCTCTCGATCCTGGCCACCGGCTTGGGCGACTTCAGGAACAGCGACGCGTCCTGGTCGGTGGGCACGACATAGCCCGGGATGCCGACGGCGACCGGGCGGCCGTTGGCGACCAGGGTGTCCTCGATCGCGCGAAGGGAGGGCGAGGTGACCAGGCGCACGCCGATCGTACGGCTGGCTCCAGGGGCGAGGGAGAAGCTGGTGGGCGTGTTCCACTGATCTCCGGCGGTCTTCCAGTCCTGCTCGGCGAAGCCCTTGCTGGCGACCGTCCAGTCGTAGAAGCCTTCCGAGGTCTGGCCGCGCTCGCTGCGGTCGGTGAAGATGTCGCCGGGCTTGGCGCCGCGACCGGCCTGCTGGATCGGCCGATAGGCCTCCAGCGGCGTCGCCTTCTCGGGCAAGACCAGCAGGGCCGGGCCCTTGCCGTTGAGGCGGGTGACCTGCAGGTAGCCGGCGTCGCGGCCGATATAGGGATCGACGAAGCTGGCCTGGGCGTGGGCCTCCTCCAGCGAGCGGTCGGTGATGATGTTGTCGAACACCATCGGCAGGCCCAGCCCGCCGACCTCGACGGCTTGTTTGGACGTGTTTGTCAGGACGAAGCGCAGGACCAGCGCCCCGCCTTCGGCGACCCAGCGGCGTTCGACGCGGAGTGGCGAATCCTGGCCCAGGGACGCGGTGATGTCGGCCGCCGCCAAGGTCGCCCCGCCGACCGGCAGGCGGCGGATCGGCTCGCGTTGATGAGCAGAGCTGAAATCACGCCAGGCGCCGCCTTCAGTGCGCAGACGCAAGTGGATGTCGCCAACATGGACGTAGCCGTCGCCCTGCCGCTCGGCTTCCCGGGCGCCAGGGGTGAAATCGAAGCCGGTTTCGACCGTCGGCGACAGGCGCGCCAGGGTCTGGGTGTCGGCGCGCAACTCGAACTGGAACTGGGCGGTGCGATAGGCGGTCCTGGCGATCGGCGCGAAGACCTTCTTGGCCGGCGCCGGCGTCGGCGCGGGCTCCTGGGCCCAGGCCAGGCTGGTCGTGCTCAAGCTCAGCGGGGTGGTGGCCAGCAGCAGGGCGGTCAGGGCCAGCGGGCGAAGGTTCGTCATCGGAGCCTCGTCATTTCGCGGTGTTGGCGGCGATGCGGACGGCCGGCTGCTCGGCCGGCGGCGCTTCGTCGAGCAGATTGCGGGTGAAATAGTCGCGCAGCTTGCGCCAGAAGAACGGCTGATAGACCGCGTGGCTGGTGTTGGGCAGGATCACCAGATCGACGTCCTTGCCGGCCTGGATGATGGCGTTGGCCAGCCGGATGCTTTCGGTGACCGGGACATTGTCGTCGATGTCGCCGTGAACCAGCAGCAGCTTGCCCTGCAGATTGCCAGCCACCGACATGTTGGAGTTGCGCTCCCAGGTCGCCTCGTCCGCCAGGCCCATCGACACTTCTGGCCACCAGGCCTTGTCGAGTCGCAGATCGTGGTTGCCTGACGAGGCGACGGCGACCTTGAAGAATTCCGGTCGGCGCAGCACGAACCGCGCGGCGTCGTAGCCGCCGGCCGAACCGCCGAACACGCCCACCCGGGTGATGTCGAGCGCCGGGTCCTTCGCGGCCATCTGCCGGATCATGGCGATATGGTCGTCCAGCCCCACCTCGCCCAGGTTCTGGTAGGCCGGCAGGCGGAAGGCCTGGCCGCGGCGCGAGGTCCCGCGACCGTCGATCATCACCACCACGGCGCCGATTTGGGCGACGCTATTGCCGGTGGCCGAGACCGAGCCGCGCCAGGACGTCGGGGTCTGGGTGGTGGTCGGGCCGGTATAGACGTTGTCGATCACCGGATAGCGTCGTTTCGGATCATAGCCAATCGGACGGAAGATCATCCCGTACAGCGGGGTGACGCCGTCGGCCGCGAGGCCGGTGAAGGGTTCCGGCGGCAGAAAGCCGGTGGCCCACAGCGCGCTGGGGTCCGCCCGGCTCAGTTCGAGCACCAGGCGTCCGTCGCGCGCGTCGCGCAGCACGGTGCGGGTTGGCTCCGTTGGGCTCGACATCTCGTCGATGATCCAGCGGCCGTCGGGAGAGACCTTGGTCTCATGATCGAGCGGTTCGAGGGTCAAGAGCTTGGGGGCCGCGCCGTCGAGGCCGACGCGATAGAGCGCCTTGTAATAGGGACTGCGATCCTTCTCGCGGCCGACGCCGGTCACCAACAGTCCGTCGCGGGCGTCGACGTGGTCGACCGACAGCACTTCCCAGGTCCCGGTGGTCAGGGCCTTGCCGCCGTCGGGCGTATCGGACTTGACCAGATAGAGCTGGGCCCAGCCGCTGCGCTCGGAGATCGCCAACTCGCCACCGAGAGCGGGCGCCGGCTGCAGGCTCGACGAGGTGACGGTCACCAGCGGCGTGACCTTCTCGCGGGCGACGACTTTCGCCGCGCCGCTGGTGGGATCGGCCGAATAGACGACCAGTTGGCCGTAGCCGCGCTCTGTCCATTGCGCGCGGACATGATCGCCGTCCCAGCTCATGTCGGGCGCGGCGGGGTAGAGCAGGGACTCGGACGGGACGGCCAGCGGCACGATCTTGCCGGCCCCGTCGCGGAAGGCTTGCTCGACGTCGATCACCAGCCGCTGGGCCTGGGGCAGCGTCTCGGCGCCGGCCAGGGGATAGATGTAGGAGAAGCTTCGCGGATAGAGACCGCCGGGGTTCTGCTGCGTGATCGAGAGTCGTTTGACCCCTCGGGTATCGAGCCGCCAGGTCAGGAGGTGCCGGCTGTCGGGAGACCATTGGGCCGAGACGGGCAGATCGGGTTCTTCCACGCCGGCTTTGAGGATCTGCGCGAGCTGCGGGATGTCCCGGCCGTAGGGCTGTTCGCGCGAGCCGTCCGAGGTCAGGGCAACCTGGCGACCGCTCTTGTTGTCGACCACGAACAGGTTGAAGTCGCGGGCGATCACCTTGAACCGACCGTCGGGCGACAGGATCGGATCGAAGGTTTGGGCCGGGACCTCGACGAGGCCGGTCCTGGTCGATTTCCAGCGCTTGTCGGCGGCGGTGAAGATCAAGGCGCCGGTTCGCGGATCGAAATCGACGGCTTCGATTCGCGGCGGAGCGGCGGGCGGCGTCTCCAGGGCAGCCGAGACCTGGCGGATCAGCTCGGCCTCGAGGGCGACCGTCTTTTGGCTGCGGTCGCCAAGGTTCAGATAGGTCATGACGCGCTGGCCAGGCTTGCCGCGGCCATAGAGAACCCCGCGACCGTCGGCGACAAACCGGGCTTGCAGATTGTCGTCGACGACGAATTGGCCCAGGCCGCCACGCATGAACAGGTCCGCGCGCCGGTAGCGCTCGGCGATGGGGGGCGGGCGGGTGGTGTTAACGGCCGAGGCCGAAAGCGAGGTTTCACCGCGGGCGGCCGGGGTGGCCACGAGGCCCAGGGCTAGTGCCGCCAGGCCGAAATGGGCGACGCGAGATCTGGTTTTGATTGTTCTGCCCACCAACATGCCGCGCCCCTCTTCCGATCCTGCACAAACCGGTTCCTCGCCGCAGCGTCAAGAAAATTATATGATATATAGTCTGACAAATAGAGGTGCGTCCTGTAGAGAACACGATCGTGGCCGACCTAGCCAGATTGACGAGCGAAGGGCGCGACCCTAAGATCGTATACGGTATCAAATATGGGGGACAACCAATGGCGACACGCCGCGATCTGATGCTGACGGCCGCGGCTTTCGCCGGAATGGTCCAGCCGATCAGCGCCCTGGCCAAGGCCCGCGGCGCATCGCTCCCCGCCAAGGCCGCGCCCCTGCCGCTGTCATCGGTCCGCCTGCTGCCCTCGGCCTACGCGACCGCTGTGGAGGTCAATCGGGCCTACCTGCTGCGACTGAGCCCCGACCGCTTTCTGCACAATTTCATGACCTTCGCGGGCCTGCCCGCCAAGGGCAAGATCTATGGCGGGTGGGAGTCCGACACCATCGCCGGCCACACCCTGGGTCACTACGTGTCGGCCCTGGTCGTCATGTACGAGCAGACAGGCGACATCGAATGCCGGCGGCGCGCCGACTACATCGTCGGCGAGCTGGCCAGGGCTCAGGCCAAGCGCGGCGACGGCTATGTCGGCGCCCTTCAGCGCAAGCGTAAGGATGGAGCGGTCGTCGATGGTGAGGAGATCTTCGCCGAGGTGATGAAGGGCGATATCCGCTCGGGCGGTTTCGACCTGAACGGCTCCTGGTCGCCTCTCTATACCGTGCACAAGACCTTCGCGGGCCTGCTCGACGTCCATCGCGCCTGGGGAAACCAGCAGGCGCTCGACGTCGCGGTGGGCCTGGGCGGCTATTTCGAGCGCGTCTTCGCCGCGCTGAACGACGAGCAGATGCAGACCTTGCTGGGCTGCGAGTACGGCGGGCTCAATGAGAGCTACGCCGAGCTCTATGCCCGTACCGGCGATCGCCGCTGGCTGGCGGTCGCCGAGCGGATTTATGACAACAAGGTCCTGGACCCCCTGGTCGCCCAACAGGACAAGCTCGCCAACTTCCACGCCAACACCCAGGTGCCCAAGTTGATCGGGCTGGGGCGGCTCTATGAGCTGACGGGCAAGCCGCAGGACGCGGCGGCCGCGCGGTTCTTCTGGAACACCGTCACCCAGCACCACAGCTATGTGATCGGCGGCAACGCCGACCGCGAGTACTTCGCCGCGCCCGACAGCATCGCCGCCCACATCAGCGAGCAGACCTGCGAGCACTGCAACACCTACAACATGCTCAAGCTGACCCGGCAGCTCTATGGCTGGCGGCCGGAAGGCGCGCTCTTCGACTACTATGAACGCGCCCACCTGAACCACGTGATGGCGGCGCAGAATCCCAAGACCGGCGGCTTCACCTACATGACGCCGCTGCTGACTGGCGCGGATCGGGGTTATTCGACGAACGAAGACGACGCCTTTTGGTGCTGCGTTGGCACCGGCATGGAGAGCCACGCCAAGCATGGCGAGTCGATCTTCTGGGAAGGCGAGGGGACGCTGCTGGTCAACCTCTACATCCCGGCGGAGGCTCAGTGGAAGGCGCGCGGCGCGACCCTGAAGCTCGAGACCCGCTATCCCTACGAACCGGAATCGCGCCTGACCCTGACGAAGCTGGCCAAGACCGGACGCTTCGCGATCGCCCTGCGCATACCGGCCTGGGCGGGGAGCGAGGCCAAGGTCAGCGTCAACGGTCAGGTCGTCACGCCCGAGATGGCCGGAGGCTATGCCCTGGTGGACCGTCGCTGGCAGGCGGGCGACATGGTGGCCATCACCCTGCCGCTGGACCTGCGTCTGGAGGCGACGCCCGGAGACGCGAGCACGGTGGCGGTGGTCCGAGGTCCGATGGTGTTGGCGGCCGACCTGGGCCCCAGCAGCGAACCTTGGAAAGGCGTCGATCCGGCCCTCGTCGGCGAAGCGGTGCTGACGGGCTTCCACCCGACGGCGGCGGAAAAGGCCGTCTATGTCGCCCGCGGCGTCGGCCGTCCCGGCGACCTGACCTTCGTGCCGTTCTACAGCCAGTACGAGCGCCGCAGCGCGGTCTATTTCAAGCGCTTCACCGAGGGGGCGTGGAAGACCGAGGAAGCCGCGTTCCTGGCCGAGCAGGCAAGGGCCAAGGACATCAGCGCGCGCTCGGTCGACATCATGCACCTGGGCGAAATGCAGCCCGAACGAGATCACAACCTGACCTCGGAGCTGTCCTACCCGGTGGCCTACCGCAACCGCAACGGCCGGGACGCCCGCTCGGGCGGCTTCTTCGAGTTCGATATGAAGCTCCGGCCCGGCCCGCTGATCCTGCAGGCGACCTACTGGGGTGACGAGCGCAAGCGCGACTTCGACATTCTCGTCGACAATGTGAAGGTCGCTTCCCAGCATCTGGAGGCCGACCGCCCCGGGAAGTTCTTCGACGTCGAATATCCGCTGCCCGAGGCGCTGACCAAGGGCAAGACCAAGGTCAAGGTGCGGTTCGTGCCGCGCGACCGCAGCACGGCGGGTCCGGTCTTCGGCGTGCAACTGTTCGCCGCCAAGCCCGTGCCCACCGCGTGAACCCGGCGGCGGGGGGCGATGGGCCGGACGCCGTTCGGCTTTCGCTCGACGAGGTCCGGCGACTGGCGCATCAGGTCTTGAGCGCGACGGGCCTGTCGCCGGCGCATGTCGCCGCCGTCGCTGAAACCCTGGTCGCCGGAGAGCGTGACGGCTGCGCCTCGCACGGCCTCTATCGGCTATTGGTGGCCGCCAACAGTGTCTCCAAGGGCGTGGTGGCGGTCGACGCCGAACCAGTGCTGGACGAACCGGCGCCGGCCCTGGCGCGGGTCGATGGCGGCGGGGGCTTCGCGCAACTGGCCTTCGAGCGCGGGCGTCCGATGCTTGTCGACAAGGCTCGGCGCTTTGGGATCGCCGCCCTGGCGCTGAACAGGGTCGTGCATTTCGCGGCCCTGTGGCCCGAGGTCGAGGCGCTGGCGCGAGGGCCTGGCGGCGCTGGCCTTCACGCCCAGCCACGCCTGGGTCGCGCCGGAGGGCGGCACGCGGCCGGTGTTCGGCACCAATCCCATCGCCTTCGGTTGGCCGCGGCCGGGCCGGGATCCGTTCGTCTTCGATTTCGCCACCAGCGCCGTGGCCAGGGGCGAGATCGAACTACACCGACGGGCTGGCCTGGCCGTGCCTGGCGATTGGGGCTACGACGCCGACGGCGTCGCCACGACCGTGGCCGAAGAGGTTCTCGGCGGCGCGATGCGCACTTTCGGCGGCCACAAGGGCTCGGCTCTGGCCGCGATGGTGGAGCTGCTGGCCGGGCCATTGATCGGCGACATGACCAGCCAGGAGTCGCTGGCCGCCGACGCGGGGCGCGGCGGCTCGCCGATCGGCGGAGAGCTGATCATCGCCCTCGATCCGGCGGGTTTCCTGGGCGGGGCGCTCGCCGACCACCTGGTGCGAGCCGAGACGATGTTCGAGGCGATCGAGGCCCAGGGCGCGCGCCTGCCGTCCCAACGGCGCTACGCCGCGCGGGCGCGCAGCCTGCGGGAGGGCGTGATGATCCCAGGCGCGCTCCATCGGGACATCATGATGTTGCTTGAGCGGAAGGACTAGACATGCGGCGAACCGGGCTTTTCGACACGGCGGTCCTGTGTTTGGCGATGACGGCGCCGATGTTGGCCATATCGCCGGCGCTGGCCAGCCCGCCGGCCGTGCGGGCGGGCTCGGCCGACAAGCGTTTCGAAGCGCTTTCCACCGAGGAATATGCCTGGCGTCTGAGGCAGGCCGGGCCCAGCGAGGACGGCCCCAAGACCGAGGCGCTCAAGCTTCCCGACGTCGGCCCGTCGGTCCAGGCGGCGCGGCTGGCGCGCTGGACCACCGTGGCGCGGCAACTGGCGGAGCTGCCCGTCGCCAAGCTGTCGAAGAAGAACCAAGTCAACTACGCCGTCTACAAGGGCCAGATCGACGCCCTGCTCGCCGAACAGCGGTATCGCGAATACGAAAAGCCGCTGAACGCCGACAGCAGTTTCTGGGGCGACGTCGCGGAATCGGCGCGCGGGACCTTCCGGACCGAAGCGGACTATCGCGGCTACATCGCGATGATGCGGGACATCCCGCGCTATTACGACCAGCAGATCGTCAACATGCGCGCGGGGCTGGCGCGCGGGTTCACGCCGGCTCAGGTGACCTTGCTGGGACGCGACGCCGGCGTGGCCCTGGTGGCCGACGCCGCCACGCCCGAAGCCTCGCCCTTCTACGCGCCGTTCAAGACCCTGCCGGCCAGCATCCCGCCGACGGTTCAGGATGCGCTTCGCCGCGAGGCGGCCGACGCCGTCGTCCAGGCGGTCGCGCCTGCCCACGCGCGCCTGAGAACCTTCCTGCGCGACGAATATATCCCCGGCGCGCGGCGAAGCCTGGCGGCCTATGACCTGCCGGACGGCAAGGCCTACTACCAGTCCAAGATCGGCGAGTTCACCACCACCGACCTGACGCCGGAGCAGATCCACCAGATCGGGCTGACCGAGGTCGCCAAGATCCGCGGTCGGATGCTGGATGTGATGAGGGAGGTGAAGTTTGACGGCGACCTTCCGGCCTTCCTGACCTATCTGCGGACCGATCCGCGCTTCTACGCCAAGACGCCCCAGGACCTTCTGGATCGCGCGGCCTGGGACGCCAAGAGTTTCGACGGCAAGGCGTCGCAGTGGTTCGGCCACTTGCCGCGCAGTCGCTTCGCCATCCGCCCGGTGCCCGACGAGATCGCGCCCTTCTACACCGGTGGTCGCGGCGGTCCGGGCATCTATCTGGTCAACACCTACAACCTGCCGTCTCGTCCGCTCTACTCGCTGATGGCGCTGACCCTGCACGAGAGCGCGCCGGGCCACGCCTTCCAGATGCCGTTGGCCGCCGAGAACAAGGACCTGCCGGCCTATCGTCGCGACACCTACCTGTCGGCTTACGGCGAGGGGTGGGCGCTCTACTGCGAGGCGCTGGGCGAGGACATGGGGTTGTACGAGACACCCTATGACCGGTTCGGCATGCTCAGCTATCAGATGTGGCGCGCGGCGCGGCTGGTCGTCGACACCGGCATCCACACCCAGGGCTGGAGCCGCGAGCAGGCCCGGAAGTATCTCCACGACAACACCGCCATGGCCGACCACGAAATCGGAACTGAGGTCGACCGCTACATCGCATGGCCGGGCCAGGCGCTATCCTACTACATGGGCATGTTGACCTTCGTCGAGGCGCGCAAGCGGGCCGAGCAAGCCTTGGGTCCCAAGTTCAACATCCGCGCCTTCCATGACGCCGTCCTGGAGCTCGGCTCGGTGCCGCTGCCGGTGATCGACGCCCGTGTCGACCAACTCATCGCCGATGGCGGCAAGGGCCCCTATCCCGATGAGGAATGACATGAGCTCTGTTTCGTGGAGCGTCGGCCTGGCCCTCGCCTTGGCGGCGCTCGCGCCGGCCGCCGCCCAGCCGGTCGCCGTGCACGCTACCGGCAATCCGATCCTTTCGGACGGTCAGTACTACTCGACCGATCCAGCCCCCGTGGTGATCGGCGACACGCTGTGGATCCTGGCCGGCCGCGACGCGGCGCCAGCCGACGTCAACGACTTCATCATGAACGAGTGGCAGGCGCTTTCGACCCGGGATCCGGCGTCGGGCGACTGGCTGCACTATCGCGCGATCGCGCGACCGGAGGCGGTCTTCCATTGGGCCGAGCCTGGCCGGGCTTATGCCGGCCAGATCGTCCCGGGGCGTGACGGCAAGTTCTATCTCTATGCGCCCGTCCTGCAGGCGGTCAGCGAGGCCAAGGACCGGTTCGCCATCGGCGTGGCCGTGGCCGACAGTCCGGCCGGCCCCTGGAAGGACGCCCATCCGGCCGGTCCGATCATCTCCCAGACGACGCCGATGGCCAACGACATCCAGAACATCGACCCTACGGCGATGATCGACGAGGATGGTCGGATCTACCTCTACTGGGGCACGTTCGGTCAGTTGCGCGGCATGGAGTTGCAGGCCGACATGATCACGCCCAAGGGGCCGGAGGTGAAGGTCGAGAGCCTGGACGGCTTCTTCGAAGCGCCCTGGCTGATGAAGCGCAAGGGCGTCTACTACATGCTCTATGCCGGCAATCGGGCCGGGCCCCGGTCCGACTGCACGCCGGCCGTCTATCATGCCTGCATCGCCTACGGCACCGCCCCGTCGCCGCTGGGGCCCTGGACCTATCGCGGCGTGGTCCTGAAGCCGGTCTCCTCGACCACTTCCCATTCGGGCGCTGTGGAATTCAAGGGTCAGTGGTACTTGGCCTATCACACCGCCGACGCGGTTGGCGGCGGTCACTTCCGTCGCAGCGTGGCGCTCGACAAGATGGCTTGGGACGACGGTGTCAGCCCGCCGGCCATCTTGCCGGTCACGCCGACCCGGCGTCCCGCGCCGCCGCTCGCGGCGACCCGGAACCTGGCGGGCAGGGCGACCGCGACGGCCTCCAACATGCCCGTGCCGGTGCAGTACTGGATCAAGGCGCTGAACGACGGCGTCACCAAGAACGCGCCCCTGCCGCCGGACATGTGGGGCAGCTGGACGCCGCGCAACCCCGCGAGCCAGTGGATCGAGTACCGCTTCGACCAGCCGGTGACCCTCAACGGCGCGCGCATCCGGTTCTGGGCCGACCAGCCGGCCGGTTCCGGCGTGGGAGTCGCTCCGCCGAAGGGCTGGCGGATGGAGTACTGGGATCGCGGCTGGAAACCGGTCCGCGACCCCAAGGGCTTCGCGACGAGCGTCGACGCCTTCCAGTCCGCCGCGTTCTCGCCGGTGACGACGCGCTGCGTCCGCGCGGTGTTCGACGCTTCGAGCGCCCAGGGAACCTATGCGGGCCTGGCCGTACAGGAGTGGGAGGTCCTTGCCCCGACGGTCCAGGCCCCGCGCTCTGGCAGCGGTTCGGCGTCGGCCTGCGACGCCAAGTCCTAGACCTGTCAAACGCCCGCCTTGGGCCCATGGCGCCGGTCTCGCCGCGCCTTGAAATGGAACGGAGATCGCCATGCTTCGCGACCTGATGACGCTTTCACTCGGAATCACGGTCATGGCCGCCGGGACGGCCCGTGCGGCGACACCGCTGGACGGCGTATGGCTGTTCGACGCCGCGCCGTCCTACCCGGGCGTGACCATGGTGAGCCTGTCCAGCGAAGGGGGGAAGCCCCGCGGCTTCGTCACCACCGCCTGGTATGGCCCGATGGAGATGCAGAACCTGGTGATCCAGGGCGACAAGGCGACCTTCGACCTGCGCAATCTCAACGACAAGGCCCACGCCACCCGGCAATGGACGGCGGTGTTGACGGGCAAGGACATCAAGCTGTCGGGCGATATCTGGTACGCGCATGTCGAGCAGGTCGGGCGCCACGGGGCGGCCGCGGACGCACGGGCGAGGACTTTCAAGACCACGTCCCTGCCGCCGTTGGGGGCCTTGGCGCCCGACGGCCTGGCCCAGACCCCGCCGATGGGGTGGAGCAGCTGGAACAAGTTCGCCGAAAAGATCGACGACAAGACCGTTCGCGCCATGGCCGACGCCCTGGTCGCGACCGGCCTGCGCGACGCCGGCTACATCTATGTCAACATCGACGACGGTTGGCAGGGGACGCGCGGACCGGACGGGGCGCTTCGGTCGAACGAAAAGTTCCCGGACATGAAGGCCCTGGCCGACTACGTCCATGCCCGAGGGCTGAAGTTTGGCCTCTACAGCGCGCCGGGTCCCAGGACCTGCGCGGGTTTCGAGGGCAGCTACGGCCACGTCCAGCAGGACGCCCAGACTTTCGCCGACTGGGGTGTCGACTACCTCAAATACGATCTCTGTTCGGGCGAATGGTTCTATGACGACGCCGACAAGGTCCAGCGTACCTACTACGAGATGGGCGCGGCGCTGCGCGCGACGGGCCGGCCGATCGTCTATTCGCTGTGCGAGTACGGGCGCTTCGAGGTCGGTTCGTGGGGGCGCAAGGTCGGCGGCCATCTCTGGCGCACGACCGGCGACATCACCGACGACTACGGGGCCATGGCGAAGATCGGCTTCGACAAGAACGGTCGCGCCGAGCACGCCGGGCCCGGCGGCTGGAACGATCCGGACATGCTGGAGATCGGCAACGGCGGCATGTCCCATGACGAGTACGCCACCCACATGAGCCTCTGGGCGATGTCCGCCGCGCCGCTGATGATGGGGCACGATCTACGTCAGAGCAGCGCCGAGGTGCTGAAGATGCTGGAGAACCGCGAGGTGATCGCCGTGGACCAGGACGCCCTGGGCGTTCAGGGCAAGGCTATTCGGCGCGAGGGCTCGACAGAGGTGTGGACCAAGCCGTTGGCCGACGGCGCCGTCGCCGTCGCCCTGTTCAATCGAGGCGAGGCGGCGGCGCCGATGACGCTGCTGGCCAGCGATGTCGCCACGGGTGGCTTGGTCCGCGTGCGCGACCTCTGGCGCGGCGCCGATCTGCCGGCTGGCCCGCGGGAGTTCCAGGTCCCCGCCCGTGGGGTCGTGATGCTGCGCGTGGAAGGCCGGTAGAGCAGGTCGTCGTTCCATCGAGGCTCGCCAATCTCACCCCCGTTTCCGCAGCCCTTGGGTCGCGCGGGCCGGGCTCCGACACAAAAAATCGGCCGGCGGGGGCCGGCCCAAGGGGGGGAGGGATGTCGCGCCCTCTTCAAAGGGGGCGCGATGGTCAGTGAGTGAGGGCGGCCAGCCGTGGAGCCGACCGCCTCGCGTCTCGATCAGTAGCGGAAGCGGGCGCTGACCTGCAGGGTGCGGGCCTGGACTCGAGCGCCCAGCGGCAGGACGCGGTCTTCGCCCCAATAGACGTTGTTGTTCTCCTTTAGGAGGTTCGAGCCCTCGACGCTGAGCGTCAGTTGCTTGATCGGAGTCCAGTTCACCGCCGCGTCGAGGCGGGAGGTCGCGTCGTTGTAGGGCGAATATTCCGGATATTCCTGCCAGACGAACACCTTGTAGCGAGCGCGATAATTGTAGGCCACGCGGGCGCTGAACTGCGGCGTGTCGTAATAAAGTGCAAGATTATATGTGTACCTCGACGTGCTGTCGGCGTCGTAGACGCCTGGGATCAGCTTTTGATCGCCTTCGAACGGGTAGGCGATCTCGTACTTCGCCATGTAGGTGAAGTTGGCGCTGGCGCCGAAGTTGCGCCACTTGCCGGGCAGGAAGTCGAAGAAGCCCGACGCATTGACTTCGTAGCCCTGGAACTCGCCCGGTCCGGCGTTGCGGTTCTTGAAGACGTGCCAGGTCTCGCCGTTGATGACCTCGTCTTCCGGGGTGTAGTACATGTAGCCGTCCGGCTTCTTCAGGAACGCGCCCAGCGAAACGATGCCGCCGCGACCAAAATAGTACTCGAGCGAGGCGTCGTAGTTGGTGGACCGGTTCGGCTTCAGGTCCGGGTTGCCGGAAAAGATGTTGTGGGTGACCGTCTCGATCGTCTGCCAGGTCGACATATCCAGGAAGTTGGGGCGCTGCACATTGTAGGTGTAGGCCAGGCGCAGCTGGACCTTGGGCGTGAAGTGAATGACGGCGTTGATGCTGGGCAGCACATCGACATATTTGCCGCCGCCCGTGGCCTCGGTGATGGTCTCGTTCCAGTTGGCGTCGAGGGTGTAGCGGGCGCTGTTGACAGAACCCTTGGTCCTGACGACCCGGACGCCGGCCACGCCGTCGATCGGGAAGCGCGAATTGATGGCGTAGTTCAGGTTGCCGAACGCGGCCAGGCTCTTCTCGTCGTCGACATAGCTCTGGCCGAGGTTGTTCGACGGCTTCACCGTCGTCCAGCCAGCGGCCGCGCGGAAGCCGGCGGCGTTGGCCATCAGGTCCTTGCCCGACAGGTGATACCAGGTCGGCGAGAAGCCGCCGACTTCCAGCTTGCTCGCCTCCACGCCGACGCCATCGACGAAGTCGGTCAGGCTGCTGGTGGGGAAGGCGTCGCGGTAGCCGTAGTCGCGCGTGGTGTGGCGATCGTTGTAGCGGACGCCGACCATCAGGCTGCGGAAGAACCCATCTTCGCTCAGGCGGTAGGTCGCGTCGCTGCTGAACACGAACTCATGGCTCTTGGCGTAGGTCTGCTCGTCGTGAACCTGGAAGATCTGGTAGTTGTCGACATTGGACAGGTCGGTGGTCGGGAAGCTGACGTAAGGGCCGCGCCCCGGAACATTGTTGGAGTTCAGATCGACATTGACCGTACTGATCGGGCGTCCGGTCGAATCCAGCAGACGCGCCAAACTTAGGATGCCGTAATAGTTTGTCGAGCTCCAGTTGTATTGGGCGCTGCTGTTGATCTGCAGCCGATCGTTATGCCAATGCGCCTCCAAATTGGTCGTGTAGTTGTCAGAGTCGACGTCTTCGTAATAGGACTGGCTGCTGGCGTCGACGCCGGCGGCCCGGCTGAGGGTCAGGGATTGGACGGTCCGGTCGTCGTCGGCCAGGACCACGTTCGACACGGTGTGGCCGTCCTGGCGCACCGTGGCGTGCAGACGGTCGCGGGCCCGCTTTTCCGAGCTGCCGAAGTAGGAGCCCTCCACCACGAAGTCGAGATGCTCGTTGGCGCGCCACTGGCCCGCCACGTTGATCGACGGGCGGGTGATCGCGCCTCGCTCGACGCCGTAATTGACCGCATAGGGCGCGATGATGTCCTGCTGGCTGGCCGGCAGGGTGGCCAGGGTCGTGCCGAAGAACCTGGCGGGGGATTCGCTCTCGACGAAGTCCTCCTCGTAGCGGTTCTTGGTGTAGGAGGCGTTGATCAGGAAGCCCATCTCGCCGATGCCGGTGTCGAACCGGTTGGCGACCAGCAGGCTGGCATAGGGGCTTTTGGTGTCGCCCGTGCTGCCGTAGACGTTCTTGACGCTGCCGGCGATCGTCCAGCCGTTCCGGAGGTCCAGCGGGCGGCGCAGTTCGACATTGACGGTGCCGGCGATGCCGCCTTCGACCTGGTCGGCGGTGCGGGTCTTGTAGACCTGGACGGACTTCAGCAGTTCGGCGGGGATGTCGGCCAGGTTGGCCGAACGGCCTTCGCCGACGCTGTTGCTGTTGCCGTTGATGGTTGTCGAGATCCCCTGGATCCCGCGGATGGTGATGTTCGTGCCTTCGCCGTGGATGCGTTCGATCTGAACGCCGGTGACGCGCGAAAGGGCTTCGGGAACGTTGTTGTCGGGCAGCTTGCCGACATCCTCGGACTCGATGGATTCGACGATCTGGGCCGAATTCTTCTTCCGTTTCGTCGCCGCGTCCAGGCTGCCCCTGATGCCCTTGACGATGACGGTGTCCACCAGCGTCGCGTCGTCGTCCCTGGCCTTATTTCCTTCATCGGTGGTCGCCGGATTCGCCTGTGGGCCGGTCGACTGGATGTCTTGCGCGACGGCCGGCGAACACATGGTGATCGCGACTAAGGCTGTTGCGGCCAACATGACGTGCTTGCTGATCATGACTGTCCTCTCCCCTGACAATTACGAGGTCGCAAATTGGACACATCTCTAGGCCGCCGTCAAAAAAATTATACAATATACATTCTACCATCGAGAGGGTGCGGACCCGCCTTGCGCCACGTTGGAAATCCAGGCGCTTGAGCGTCGTGTGGCAATAAGTATATGTTTTTATGGAATTTATATTGCGTCTGGCGCGATGGGGTTGACGCTGTGACGGCTTCGCGAGCGACGGCGCGCGCACCGAAAGGCTACTTCCCTACAGATTTTTCGGCCGAGCCCGCCCCGGAAAGTGCGGCGAAACATGCCTCGACTTGCCCCCTTCTAGGGCGGGAGATCGACGGCATGGGGAAATAACTCAGACAATTTATTCGCGGCTACGGCCATTTTGCCCGCGCCGGAACAGGGCGTCGATTGACGGTCCGAAACCTGGCCCGAAACCTGTTCGTGCGCGTCGTAGTGAGTTCGAATGTTGGGGGCGTCGGCGCCCGTCAGGTCGACAGTTGCTGTTTCAGATCCGACAGGGTGCCGAGGATATGGTTGACGGTAAGCGCTTCGACCTCGGCCGCATCGCCTCGCGTCCAGGCGGTCAGAATCTCGCGATGCTCCTGGCTGGCCCGCTCATCGCGCCCCAGGGGTTCGAGGTGCACTCGCACATAGCGTTCGGCGAGAATCTGCAGCCGTTCCATCAGCTGGAAAGTGATGTGCCCGCCGGGACGCACCAGCGCCAGATGAAAGGCGCGGTTGAAGCTGACATGATCGCCGTCGGGCTTGGCCAGCTCGGCTTCGAGCGCCGAGAGGGCCTTTTCGGCGGCGGCGTGGTCGGTTGGCGTGGCCCGCAGGCAAGCCTCGGCGACCGCGCCGGGCTCGAGTTTCAGGCGCAGGGCGAAGACCTCGCTGGCCTCGTCGGTCGACAGATCGCGAACCACGTAGCCGCGATTGGGATAGGAGCTGAGCAGGCCGTCCTGCTCCAGGCGGCCCAGGGCTTCGCGCAGGGGAATCTTGCTGACCCCCAGTTCGGCCGCGATGACATCCTGGCGCACGGCGGTTCCGGGCTGCATCGCGCCGACGAGGATGCGGCGCCTGACGATTTCATAGGTCTGATCGGACAGCGTGCGGACGACGATATTCATAAGCGCAGGCTGAACCTCTTGGCGGACCGCCCTGGGAAGGAACCTTCGGCGACGGCGCGCGCCGAAACGTCCGGCGCGTATGAGCCTTATCGTATACCAGATTCCACCGGTTGGCGGGAGTCTAGATCACCTGAAAGCCAGCCCAGAAAGGGTCGGCGCGATCGATCCAGAGAATATTGTGGCCGGTGGCGACCGCCGAACCCTGAACCGAGGGAATGATCGCGGCCCGCTCGCCCAGTTCGACCTGGGCTTCAACGCGGCCGATGAAGCGGCTGCCGATGATGCTTTCGTGCACGAAGGCGTCGCCGACCTTCAGTCGCCCCTTGGCCGCCAGGTGGGCGAGGCGCGCCGAGGTGCCCGTGCCGCAGGGGCTACGGTCGATGGCGCCATCGCCATAGAACACCGCATTGCGGCCATCGGCGTCCGGGGCCTTGGGGGCGTCCGCCCACAACACGTGGCTGACGCCACGGATGGTGGGGTCGAGCGGGTGGACCGGCTCGACCTTCTCGCGGACCAGGGTCCGGACGATCGGGCTGAGCCGCAGGATTTCGGCCGCGCCCAGGGCGTCGATTCCAGCATAGGCGCCTTGGGGTTCGACGATGGCGTAGAAGTTGCCGCCATAGGCCACGTCGATCGCCAGTGGGCCAAAGCCCGGGACGTCGATCTGGACTCCTTCCTCGGCCAGATAGGCCGGGACGTTGCGGATCTTCACGGCCGTGACCTTGTCGCCCGCCGTCTCGTAGGCGATGTCGATGACGCCCGCGGGTACCTCCAGGCGCAGTCTGCCAGGTTCGCGCGGGGTGATCAGGCCGTTCTCCAGCGCGAAGGTGACGATACCGATCGTGCCGTGGCCGCACATCGGCAGGCAACCGCTGGTCTCGATGAACAGGATGCCGGCGTCGCAATCGGGCTGGGTGGGCGGATAGAGGAAACCGCCCGACATCATGTCGTGGCCGCGCGGCTCGAACATCAAGCCGGTGCGGATCCAGTCGAAGCGGGCGAGGAAGTCCTGGCGTCGCGCGCTCATCGTGTCGCCGCGCAGCAGCGGGGCTCCGCCGACCACCAGGCGCACTGGATTGCCCGCGGTGTGGCCGTCGATACAGAAGAATGTGTGACGCATGGACTTCCTCTAGGCCTCTCGCCTTAGGCCGCGGCCGCTGGGGTGAGGAGCGGTCGGGTGGCGGCGGCTTCCTCGACCATGGCGATGACCTGGGCGCGGCGAGCGCCGGCCAAGGGCAGGCGTGGCATGCGCACGCGCTCGGTTCCACGGCCCATGATCTGTTCGGCCAGCTTGATCGACTGCACCAGGTCATGTTCGGCGTCCAGGTGCAGAAGCGGCATGAACCAGCGATAGATGCGGCGCGCTTCTTCCAGGTCGCCGCGATCGACGGCCGCGACCAGGGCCACCGATTCTTGCGGAAAGGCGCTGGTCAGGCCCGAGACCCAGCCGCGGGCGCCCATGAGCAGGCCTTCGAGGGCGACGTCGTCGAGGCCGGCCATCAGGATGAAGCGCTCGCCAAAGGCCCGTGCCAGATCGGTGAAGCGGCGGGTGTCGGGCGCGCTTTCCTTGACCGCCACGATGGTCGGCTCTTCAGCCAGGCGGGCCAGCACGTCCAAGGTGATGGCGGCGCGATAGGCCGGAGGATTGTTGTAGAGCATGATCGGCAGGGCGGAGGCTTGGGCGACGGTGCGGAAGTGGGCCACGAGCTCGGCCTCGGTCGGCACGTAGACCATGGCGGGCAAGACCATCAGCGCATCGGCGCCAATGGATTCGGCGTCCTTGGCGAAGGCGGCGGCGCGCGGCGTGGTCAGCTCCGAGACCCCGACGATGATCGGGACCCGACCGGCCACCACCTCGACCGCGGCCCGCAGCACCCGGCGCTTTTCGTCGGCTTCGAGCGAATTGTTCTCGCCGCAGGTGCCCAGCACCACGAGACCGTGTACGCCGTCGCGAACCAAGGCGTCGAGCACCTGCTGGCTGGCGTCTATGTCGATCGAAAGGTCGATGTTGAACTGGGTAGTGGCGGCCGGGAACACGCCCGACCAATTCATGGAGCTCATACGACTTGCACCTCTAACTGCTTCGTCTACGGTATACGAAATGACGATGCGGAGGTAAAGCCCAGGTGGGACAGGCGGCGGGAACATTGGTGATCGGGGGCGGGGTGGTCGGCAAGGCCTGCGCCCTGGCCTTGCGTCGCGCCGGCGAAACGGTGCTGCTGCTCGATCCGCAAAGCCTGTCACGTCCCGCCTCCTACGGTAATGCGGGCCACATCGCGGTCGAGCAGGTGGAGCCCCTGGCTTCGCCCGCCGCCCTGGCCTCGGCCATCGGCCGATTGTTCATCCTGGGCGGAGCGCTTGATTTCCGCCTGGCGGACATCGCCGCCTGGGGCCCCTGGGCGATGCGCTTCATAAGGGCGTCAACTCCAGAAGGCGCCGCCCACGGTAAGCGGGCGCTGGGTGGCTTGCTTCAGGACGCCCTGCCGGCCTGGCGGCGTCTGGCCGCCTGCCTGGGCCGTCCTGATCTGCTGGTCGAGCGGGGCCACGTCGTCGTCTGGGAGAGCCAGGGCGCCGCCCGCGCCGGCTTTGAGGCCTGGCGCGCCACCGATATCGGCCAGGCCAGGCTGCGTCCTCTGTCCGATCCGCTGGCGCGACGGCTGAAGCAGTCGATCGACGTCCCGATCGCCGGCGGCGCGCAGTTCGAGAACACGGGTCAGGTGTGTGACCCGGCCCTGGTCCTGCGATTGTTGGACGAGACCTTCGAGGGCCTGGGCGGCCAGCGGCGGACCGGTCGCGCCGCGCGACTGCTGAACATCGAGGGGCGTGTCGAGGTCCTGCTCGAGGACGGCGAGCGGCTGGCTCCGGAGCGGGTGCTGATCGCCGGCGGAGTCGGCTCGGGTGCGCTGATGCGTGACCTGGGCCATGTCGCGCCGGTGATCGCCGAGCGCGGCTACCATCTCGAAGGCGGTGCGGGGCGCTGGGGCGACCTGCCGCCCGTCGTGTTCGAGGATCGCTCGCTGATCCTCACCCGGTTCGGCGACCGGCTACGGGCCGCCAGCTTCGTCGAGTTCGGTCGCGAATCCTCGCCGCCCGATCCCCGCAAGTGGTCGCGCCTGCGTCGCCACCTGTCCGAACTGGGGGTGCGGATGGAGGGCCCGATCGCTGAATGGATGGGCGCCAGACCCACCTTGCCCGACTATCTTCCCGCCATCGGCGTCAGCCGGCGGGCCAACAATCTTTACTACGCCTTCGGTCACCAGCATCTGGGCCTGACCCTGGCGGCGGTCACCGGCGAACTGGTCGCGGCCCTGATGGGCGCGGCGACTCCGGCGGTCGATCTGACCCCTTTCGACCTGGACCGGTTCGCGCGACGGGTCGATCCGCAAAAGAGGAACGCGGCATGACCCTGGGCGTCGGTGGTTCGACCATGGACCTGCAACTGGCGGGATTGTCGCCTCGGCCCGGGCGGCCGCCGGCCGTCGCCGTGGTCGAATACGAGGCGCGGCTGGAGCGGGCGCGAATCCTGACCGCGGCGCTAGGCGCAGACGCGCTTCTGGTCGGGGCGGGGGCAAGCCTGCGCTATTTCACGGGCGTGCCGTGGGGGGCGACCGAAAGGCTGGTGGCGTTGCTGCTGCCGCGAAGGGGGCGGCCGATCATGGTCTGCCCGGCCTTCGAGTTGGGTTCGCTGCAAGCCGACTTGAAGATCGAGGCCGACATTCGCCTCTGGCAGGAGCACGACAGTCCCGCCGCCCTGGTGGGGCGGGCCCTGTCCGAGATCGACGCCGACGTCCTGGCGCTCGACCCGGCCGCGCCGTTTTCGCTGTTCTCCGCGCTGGACAAGGCCGCGCCGTCCTTGCGCGCGCTGGACGCCACTCCGGTCATCGACGGCTGCCGCGCCCTCAAGTCGCCGGCGGAACTGGCTCTGATGCGTTACGCCAAGGCCGTCACCCTGGATGTCCACCGCCGGGCTGCCGCGATGCTCGCGCCGGGGATCGCCGCCAGCGCCGTCAAGCGGTTCATCGACGCCGCCCATCGCGCCGCGGGCGCCGACGGCGGCTCGACCTTCTGCGCCGTGCAGTTCGACCGCGCCACCGCCTATCCGCACGGCCTGCCCGGCGACCAGACGCTGAGGGAGGGCGAGCTGGTGCTGATCGACACCGGCTGCCAGGTCGAGGGCTACAACGCCGACATCACCCGCACGTATGTGTTCGGCGAACCGGGCGACGAGCATCGCCGGATCTGGGACATCGAGCACGAGGCCCAGGCCGCCGCCTTCGCCGCGGTCCGTCCGGGCCTGCCCTGCGAGGCGATCGACGAAGCGGCGCGTCAGGTGCTGCAGCGCTACGGCCTGGGCCCCGACTACGCCCTGCCAGGCCTGCCGCACCGCACCGGCCATGGCATCGGCCTGTCGATCCACGAGGGACCCTATCTGGTGCGCGGTGACAGCACGCCCCTGGCGCCGGGCATGTGCTTTTCCAACGAGCCGATGATCGTCGTGCCGGACCGCTTTGGCGTGCGGCTGGAGGATCATTTCCACGTCACCGAGGACGGTGCGGCCTGGTTCACCGAGCCCTCGCCCTCGATCGATGCGCCGTTCGGTCCGTCGTGAAGCCTTCGAAGCTTGCTCAGGGGCGTTCGCGCCCACCTGTTTTCACACCGTCCTGGCCGGTCGTCTCCGGCCCGTCAAAGACGATCTTGGGGTAATCGCATGAACTTCTGGACCCGCCGCAAGGCGCTTGACGCGATCGTCTCGGTGGAGGTCGACCGTCGACTGAAGCCGACCCTGTCCTGGCCGCACCTGCTGGCCCTGGGCATCGGAGCCATCATCGGCACGGGGATCTATACCCTGACCGGCATCGGCGCCGAGCGGGCGGGACCAGCGGTGATCCTGGCCTTCGCCGCTTGCGGCGTCCTGTGCGTGTTCGCCGCCCTGGCCTATGCCGAGGTGGCGACCCTGATCCCGGCCGCCGGCAGCGCCTATACCTACGCCTACGCGGTGCTGGGCGAAGGTCTGGCCTGGATCGTCGGCTGGAGCCTGGTGCTGGAATATGCCGTCACCTGCGCGGCCGTGGCCGTAGGCTGGTCGGGCTACATGGTCGGCCTGCTCCAGAGTGTCGGGATCCACCTGCCGCCACAGATCCTGGCCGGACCGTACGCCGGCGGGATCATCAACCTGCCGGCCGTGCTGATCACCGTCGCCGTCACCGCTCTGCTGGCCAAGGGCGCGCGCGAGAGCGCCACGCTCAACATCGGCCTGGTGGTGATCAAGATCGTCGCCCTGGCCGTCTTCGTCGGCCTGACCTTCACGGCCATCAAGGGGCACAACTTCACCCCGTTCATGCCTTATGGCTTCGCCGCCCACACCGAGGCGGGCCATCCGCGCGGCGTGATGGCCGCCGCCGCCATCGTGTTCTTCGCCTTCTTCGGCTTCGACGCGGTCTCGACCTCGGCCGAGGAGGTCAAGAATCCCAAGCGCGACCTGACCATCGGCATCATCGGCTCGATGGTGATCTGCACCCTGATCTACATGGTGGTCGCCGCCTGCGCGGTCGGAGCCTGGCCCTATGCCGAGTTCGCCCGTTCGGGCGAGCCGCTGGCCTTCATCCTGCGTGGCCTGGGCCACCCGGCCGCCGCCTTCGGCATCGCCGCCGCCGCCATCATCGCCCTGCCCAGCGTCATCCTGGTGATGATGTTCGGCCAGACCCGGGTGTTCTTCGTCATGGCGCGGGACGGCCTGCTGCCGCGCGGCATGGGCCGGCTGCACGCCAAGAGCGGCGCGCCCGTCACCCTGACCCTGATCACCGGCGCGGTCGTGGCCTTGGTCGGGGGCTTCCTGCCGCTGGCTCAGATCGCCGAACTGTCCAACGCCGGCACCCTGCTCGCCTTCATCTGCGTGGCGGTGTGCCTTATGGTGCTGCGCGTGCGTCGGCCGGACCTGCCGCGGTTGTTCCGTTGTCCGGCGGTGTGGATCGTCGGTCCGTTGGCGGTCGTCGGCTGCCTCTATTTCATGATCAGCCTGCCATCCGCCACGCTGATCCGGTTCGTGGTCTGGAACGTCGTCGGCCTGGTGGTCTATCTGGCCTATAGCCGCCGCGCGAGCCTGCTGGCGCACGGTGTCGACGCCCCTCTGGTTCATCAGGAAAGCGCGGTGCTTTAAATAGTGGCTTCGCCCAAGGGCAATCGGCGGCTCTGGCTACGTGCTTTCAGCGTCTCGGCCGTCCTGATCGATGGCCGCTGGCTGAAAGGCCACGGCATCCTCGACGCCTCGGTGAGCTTCACCTGCGCAAGGACCTGTCACTGCCGCGCCTGGCAAGCCGCCACTCCGGTCGACTCCCAGTCGAATCCCGGAGTCTATCGCCTGGTCGTCGGCCTTCGCATCAACAGGGTGGTCACGGAACGAGGGGGGGCGATGAGCCGCGCGCCTGGTTCAGCATGCCGAGTGGCGTCGGACACCACGGCCCGGCCGATCCAGCCGGGCGGCGCCACCAGGCGGCGCGCCGATAGGCCGCCATTCACGTGCACCAACACCAGTTCTTGGCCGCTGGGCGACAGCGCGCCGACCGTGTCGATGTCATCGACGAAGATCAGGCGGTAACCTGGCTGGATGAAACGGCTGAACTGGGCCATCGCCCAGTATTTGGACGTCACATGAAGGTCCTGCGGACCCGCCGGCGGCTGGGTCAGATCCGCCTTGATCAGCCCCCAATTGGACCCGGCGCCGCCGTTGCGGGCGCTGAGATCCTCGACCGCCTGCCAGAACACCCAGGCGGAGGGCTCCAGGCGCTTGAGGTCCAGGACAATGTGTTCGGCCAGGGCGAGGGCCGAGGACACGCTGTCGAAATTCTCCGGGTCCTTGTCCATCGGCGTGTCGTCCTCCGACATCCAAAGGCGCACCCCGGACGCTCGAGCGATGTCGCGCACGCCGGTCTGGTTGACCGTTCCATAGCTGTGGACGTTCAACTGGCCTATCACGCGCCGGGCAACCGGCGGGTATTCGGCCCAGTCGGCGAGGAACGTGCTGGAGTTGGTTTCATCGGGGCCACTGACGCGGGTCGAAAGTCCGCGCGCCTTGAGCGCGGCGTCAGCCGCAATGAACATCGCCGCCTGGCGGGCCGGGCTCCAATGCGCGCCTTCCTGTCGGTTGCCGGCGAACCAGTAGTCGGTATTGGGCTCGTTGACCGGCGAGAGGGTGCGAAAGGCGACGCCATGGCGGCGTTGCAACTCGTCGACGACGCGGGCCAGATAGGCGGCGAACCGCGCTTCGTGCCCGGGTCGCAGATTGTCATCGAGCGCCTTTTGCGCGCCTGAGACCTTGCCGCTGACCGTCATGAACCAGGGCGGGGAATTGGAGAACGCCTCGAGGATCGGGTCGGACACCCGCGCCTTGATGGCGTCGAGCCACCATCTCTGGCCGGCGTCCGCCGACCAATTCCACATCGCCTCGTCCTCGGGGCGCCACCAGGCGTCGCCCGTCGCCCCTTCGGGCTGACGCCAGAAGCCTTCCACGGCGGCCCCGGGTCGCAGGCTGGGCTCCGCCCCCGGACGCGCCCCGCCGCCGATGTTGTAACGCCCGATGGTCCAGCCGAGGCCGCCCGATCCGTACAGAAGATCGGCCAGGCGCTGGCGCACCGGGTCATTCCAGTTTCCGCTGACATTGGCGAACCAAGCCAGGGCCGTGCCCCAACCTTCGAATTCCGGTCCTGGCCGATCGAGGGCGGGTGAGAGCCTGACGCTCACCTCCGGTTCGGATGCGGCCGCAGTGACTCCGACTCCGCTGGCCAGGGCCAAACCAGCGCCGAGCAGGGCGCGACGGGAGGGGGTCATGGATTGACCTGCACGGTGACGAGCAGAGACCGGCCCTCCTTGGGCAGGATCAGGCCAAAGGCGGTTTCGTCGCCGTTGAGCAAACGCTCGCCGATCCAGGCTCCGGCTTCGAACCGTCCCTCCTGGACGGTGACCAGCTGGACCGATCCAGTCTGGCCCAGTTTGGGGGAGAATTTCAGATTGGCCGAAGTCCCCGTGACATAGAACCGGTCCGGCGCGGCCTCGGCGACGAGCACCCGGCCCGACAGGTCCTTGTTGCCCTGACCGCGCGGACCACCGTAGCCGTCGCGTACCTCGCCGAACCGGGCGACGAGGTCGACCGCGGAGAAGGGCAGGGGGATATTGGCCAATCCATCCTCTTCGACGGCCACCCCGACCTTGCCTTCGTCGCGCAGCGGCAGGAGCACGGAAGCCGCCGGGCCCAGCAGGCGGTAGGTCGCGGCCATGGGCTCCTCCGCCTCGCGGCCGTCCTTGAGGCCGAACTGGTCGTCCAGGCCGAATTTCGAGATCCCGACGCTGTGGGGCTGAGCGATCGTCCAGAATGCGTGCCGGGCATGGGCCATGCTGCCGCCGGTCTCGGGCACGAACAACGGGTTTCCGGGAACGTCGTAAGCGCGGGCGATGGCGGTGTAGGGCGCGACATTGATATCGTAGTTGTCGACGCCGACGATATCCACCGCCGGGGCCAGAGCTCGCCATTGGGGCAGGAGCCAGGAGACGGCGCCGCCGGAAGGCGAACTCTCGCCTGGACGTTCCAGCCCCGGCTGTTCGCGCGGCCAGACGTTGACATAGAGCGGCAGGTCGTAGGCGGCCTTGCCCGCCGCGGCCACCGCGCCGACGTATCGGGCGGTGTGGTAGGCCATGAAGGCCTCCTGAGCTCGCTCGGCGTAGTTCTGCGTCCAGCCGCCGGGCCTGGCCCCCGGCATGTCGGTGGGCACGGGCGCGTCATAGAGCGCCTGGGCCGTCGGCGAGTAATCGCGATCGGAACCCAAGACGCCCGCTTCGTTCTCGACCTGGACCATGATCACGGTCTTCTGCTTGCCGTCGATGGCCTTGAGATGGGCCATCACGGCGCCGAAGGCGCGCGCATCGGCGTCCCGGCTGGCCGCTCCAATGGGGCTGAGGGCCTCGATCGCTCGGCCTTCGCGCGTCATCACGCGCGGAAAGCGCACGGTGTCGTGCTTGACCCAGGCCGGCGTGTAGCTCATCGCGCCGTTCTTCCACGAGCCGAACCACAATAGCGCCAGCCGGACCTTCTGCGTGCGGGCCTCGGCGACAAGTCCGTCGATCAGCGAAAAGTCGTAACGCCCCTCGACCGGTTCGATCGACTCCCAGCCAATCGGCGCCATTACGGTGTTGGCGTGGCTGCGCTCGACCGCCGGTCCTAGCGCATGCAGGGCAGCCGGGTAGCCGCTCGAGTTGTTGAGCTGGACGCCGAGCACCAGGAACGGCCTTCCGTCGACCATAAGGCGGGGTTTGCCGCCGCCGGCGGTCGTCAAGCCGTCCTGAGCCAGCGCCGAGACGCCGAACAGGAAGGGCGCGCAGAGGGCGCCAAGAAGGGCCGCTTTCATCGGCGAACCGCCTTCGAGACGGGTGAACGGGTCGAACCAAGCGTGGCGTGAAGCATGGGCGCGGCCGCCCGTTCCAAGAGCGCGAGCAGCAAGCCTTTAATCCTCCCTGATCTCCAAATTTGTACGACAAGCGTATAGCGCCGGCAAGGACCCGGAAAGGGAACTCCAGTGAACGAGGCCTGTCGGCGATCGACCCATGACCGTGTCGATTTGGCCATTGTAACGCTTGCTGCAGTGGCCTTAGGCCAGGATCGTGCGATCGTCGTGAATGGAAAGCCATTGGCGCGGAGTGGATGCGAGGCCTCCGATGCCATTCTCAGAATGGCACTTGTAATATAAATAATACGCAATAATGTCCGACAAGAAATCGGGCCGTTCGAGCGCGATCGATAGCGATAGGAGGGAACCGTGGTCGTGAAGAGTTTCTATTTCCAGTTGATGGCGGGCGCATCGGCTGCGGCGGTCGTCGCCGCGACCGGCGGCGTCGCCGCGGCCCAAACCGCACCGGCCCAGACTTCCGATTCCAACGCGGTGGCCGAGGTTGTGGTCACCGGCGTGCGAGAAAGCCTCCGCTCGGCTCAGGCCCTCAAGCGTAACGCCGACCAGGTCGTCGATTCGGTCCAGGCGCAGGACATCGGCAAGCTGCCCGACGCCAACACCACCGAGGCGCTGCAACGCATCACCGGCGTGCAGATTCAACGTCGCTACGGCGAAGGGGCCACCGACTTCGATCACCGCACGCAGCCGGCCGTCACCGTTCGCGGCCTGACCCAGGTGCAGAATTTCCTGGACGGGCGCGCCGTCTATTCCGCCTCGGGCGGCCGAGCGTTCGACCTGGAAGGCGTTCCGCCCGAACTGCTCTCGGGCATCGATGTCTACAAGAACGCGCCGGCCAGCATCATCGAGGGCGGGGTCGGCGGGGCGGTGAACCTGCGCACCCGCAAGCCGTTCGACGCGGCCGGCCGGGTGCTCAGCGCCACCGTGCGCGGCAACTACTACGACCGTGTCGACAAGGACGGTGGCTCGATCTCCGGCCTCTACAGCAACCGCTGGGACACGTCCGTCGGCGAGATGGGTTTCCTGGTCAACGCCGTGCTCAGCAAGAGCCACTACCGCCAGGACGGCCTGCTGGCTGGTCCGTTCGACACCGTGGCGGCCGGCTCGATCGCGGGCGCCCCAGCCAACGCCCAGGTCCCCTACGGCTTTGAGATCTACGACGACAGCGGCGACCGCAAGCGCCTGGGCATCGCCACGGCCTTCCAGTGGCAGCCGAACGACGACCTGTTGCTGACCGCCCAGTACCAGCGGACCAAGTACTGGTTCAATCGGACGGGCGCCTACTATTACGACTACAACAACCGCTCGAACCAGCGCGACGCCGCCGGGGTGGTGACCAGCTACGGCACCGACCCGCTGCCGGGCGCGGCCTTCTCCTTCAACGACGAGGGCTACGCCACCAAGGGCTCGCTGCAGAACCAGACCTTCGAGACCGGCCGCTACGACCAGCAGCTGTGGAGCCAGAGCCAGAACTTCACCCTGAACGCCGCCTGGCGGGTCAGCGACAAGCTGAAGACCAATTTCGACGCCCAGTACCTGAAGTCGTACTACAACGCCGACCGCAACGGCCACATCCTCTCGCTGTACAGCCAATCTGGCCAGAACGGGCTGACCGCGCCGCACAAGTCGATCGTCGATTTCGACCTGACCGGCAAGTATCCGCGATGGGACGTGCGCGATCCGTCGGTGCTGACCAATCCGGCCAACTACAGCCTGCCCTACATCGTGGACTCGCTGCAGCGTAACGACGCCGACACCTTGGCGCTGGCGGCCGACTTTGACTACGACGTCGGCGGCGGCTTCATCACCAAGCTGCGCGGCGGCGCGCGCTATTCGGACAGCAGCATCAACCTGCGCGGCACGTGGCACGGCCTGTGCGTCACCGTCCTGGGCGCCGATCCGGACTGCACCGCGCCGAACGGTACGGCGCTGGTCCCGCTTTCCAGCTTCCCGCAGCTTTCGATGCCGGGTCCCTCCAAGGATTGGTTCGACGGCAACACGGTCAAGGGGGGGCTGCTGTATCCGGCGTTCCCCGCCGGCGGCGGCGTTCGGGCGCAGACGGCGGCGCTGTTCGCCCTGCTCGGCGCTCAGATGAAGGACCACTTCGACCCGAGGGACATCAACAGCCAGACCGAGAAGACCTATACCGGCTGGGCCGTCGCTGACTATGCGACGGAACTGGGCGGCGTCAGGCTCGATGGCGGCCTGGGCCTTCGCGTGGTGAAGACCGAAGCGGCATCCGAGGGCACCCAGTTCAACGACGACGGCACGACCCAGCCGATCACCGTGGATAAGACCTACACGAAGCTCCTGCCGAGCTTCAACCTGCGCGCCCGCTTCACCGATACGCTGCAAGCCCGCCTGGCCTATTCCAAGGGATTGGCGCGCCCCAACTTCGATCAGTTGTCGACCAATCTGACCCTCAACAAGCCTGACCCGAACGAACCGGACAAACTCACAGCCAATTCGGGCAACCCGCTGCTCAATCCCATCAAGTCCGACAACTACGACCTGACCGTCGAGTGGTACTTCTCGAACACCGGCTCGCTCACCGGCGGCGTCTTCTACAAGAAGGTCGACGGCTTCCTGGCCAACGGCGTCGTGGACCGCACCTACAACGGCCAAACCTATGCCGTCAGCACGGTGCTCAACACCGGGGCCGGCACCGTCAAGGGCGTCGAGCTCGGCTATCAGCAGTTCTTCGACTTCCTGCCCGGTCTGTTCAGCGGCCTGGGCATGCAGGCCAACTACACCTATGTCGACAGCAGCGTTTCGAACCCCTTCGCCGAGGAAGGGACGGACATTCCCAAGCAACTGCCGCTCGAGAAGCTGTCGAAGAACAGCTACAACCTGATCGGCCTGTACGAGAAGGGGCCGATTTCCGGTCGCGTGGCTTGGAACTGGCGCTCAAGCTACCTGGACCAGACCACGGGCAGCGGCGCCAACGGCAAAGCACAGTACGCCAAGCCCTACGCCTCTCTCGACGCCTCGGTCAGCTATGACGTGAACGAGCACATCGCCATCTCGGTCGATGCGGTGAATCTGAACAACCGCATGAACGTCCTCTACATCGGCACCTCCGCCGCGCCGTTGCAGTACCAGCTGAACGATCGACGGTTCGGTGTCGCCCTGCGTGTGACCTACTAGCACTTCCTCCCCCTGCTAGCCGGCGTGGCGGTCTCCGCCACGCCGGCGTCTTTTTGTCAGGTGGCGAACCAGGCGGTCGACCGGATGCCGACGCACGGCGACTTCATCGACGCGCATTGTCTGGCGCGGACGCCGGCGCCGGTCTAAGAGACTAATTATCTTATAAATGAAACCGGGCTTTGCCGGTCGGGAGGGTGCGTATGAAGAAGGTCCTGTTGGCCAGTGTCGCCTGGTTGGGGCTGGCCGCGAGCGCGGCCGCCGAAGCGCCGCGCGTCGAACTGGTGCAGGTGGACGCCTCGCGTCAGGACTGGGAGAACCCGGCGGTCTATGCGCGGGGCAAGCTGGCGGCCAGCGCCACCCACTTCCCGTTCGAGAGCCGCGAGGCCGCCCTGGCCGGCGACCAGACGCGCTCGAGCCGCTACCAGACCCTGGACGGCCCGTGGTCGTTCAGCTTCTCGCCCTCGTCGGACGCTGTCCCCGACGGCTTTGAAAAGCCGGACTATGACGTCAGCGGCTGGAAGACGATCAAGGTCCCCGCCCTGTGGCAGACCGAGGGCTACGACCAGCCTCGCTACAACAACATCACCTATCCGTTCCCGGCCGACCGCCCGCTGATCCCGCACGCCACCAATCCGGTCGGCTCCTACCGTAGGACCTTCGAGGTCCCCGCCGGCTGGTCGGGCCAGGACGTGATCCTGCACATCGGCGCGGCCGGCTCGGCTTATCGCGTCTGGGTCAACGGCCAGGAGGCGGGTTATTCCGAGGACTCCAAGCTTCCCAGCGAGTTCGACGTCACCAAGCTACTGAAGGCGGGACAGAAGAACATCGTCGCCATCCAGATCCACCGCTGGTCGGACGGCTCCTACCTGGAGGACCAGGATTTCTGGCGGGTGAGCGGCATAGAGCGCTCGGTCTATCTGAAGGCCGCGCCCAAGGCCCGGCTGACCGACCTGTTCGTTCACGCCGGTTTGGACAAGGCCTACCGCGACGGCGTGCTGTCGACCGACGTGGCCCTGACGAAGCGCGACCAGGCCGTCACCGTGCGTATGACCCTGCTGGACGGCGACCAGGCCGTCCTGACCAAGGAGGCCAAGGTCGCGGCCGGAGCGGCCAAGACCGAGACCCTGTCGGCCACCATCCCGGGCGTTCGGCAATGGACCGCCGAGACGCCGAACCTCTACACCCTGCTGGTCGAGGTGTTGGACGCCAAGGGCCAGATCATCCAGGCCACGCCGCAACGCATCGGCTTTCGCACCGTCGAGATCAAGGACGGTCGGGTGGCGGTCAACGGCCGGCCCATCGTCATCCGCGGCGTCAATCGCCACGAGCACGACCCCGAGACCTTCCACGTCATCTCGGAAGCCTCGATGCGCCGCGACATCGAGTTGATGAAGCGCAACAACATCAACGCCGTGCGCACCTCGCACTATCCGAATGCGGAGCTCTGGTACGCACTCGCCGACGAGTACGGCCTCTATGTCATGGACGAGGCCGACATCGAGAGCCACGCGTACATGGACTATGCCAACAAGCATCCGGAACTGCGGCCCAAGCTGCAGATCGGCTTCGACCCGGCCTGGGAAGGCGCTCACGTCAGCCGCGTGCTGAACATGGTCGAGCGCGACAAGAACCATCCCTCGGTGATCTTCTGGTCGCTCGGCAACGAGGCCGGCATCGGGCCCAATTTCGAGAAGGCGGCCGCCGAGGCCCGCAAGCGCGATCCGTCGCGCCTGATCTCGTATCTCGGTTGGGGCACCCTGGACTGGGAACATGCCCCCAACAGCTACGTCGACGTCTATGCGCCGATGTACGACGACGTCGAGAAGATGGTCGACTGGGCGCTGGATCCGACCCGCACCCAGCCGATGATCCAGTGCGAATATTCCCACATGCAGGGCAATTCCGGCGGGAATTTCAAGGAGTACTGGGACACCATCTACAAGTACGACAAGCTGCAGGGCGGCTTCATCTGGGACTGGGTCGACCAGTCGATGTATCGCTACACCAAGGACGGTCGTCGCTACTGGGGCGACGGCGGCGAGTACGGGCCGAACCCCGGCGGCGATGTCGAGTTCGGCGACGGCCTGAACCAGCCCGACCGCACCCCCAACCCGCACATCTATGAGGTTCAGAAGGTTCTCTCGCCGATTCAGTTCGAGGGCTTCGACCCCGCGACCGGCGCGGTGACCGTGCGCAACCGCCACGACTTCCGGGACCTTTCCGGCTTCGCTTTCGAGTGGGTGCTGGAGGAGAACGGCGTGGCCATCGCCAAGGGCGACGTGCCGGCCCTGACGACCAAGGCGCGGACCACCCAGACGATCACGCTGCCGCTGCCCAAGGTCGAGCGCAAGGCCGGCGCGGAGTACTTCGTCACCATCCGCGCCAAGGCCCGGGCGGGCGCCGTGCCGCTGACGCCGGAAGGCTATGTCGTCGGCTGGGAACAGTTCGCCCTGGGTCAGCCCTCGGCCGTGACCGCTCCGGCGATCAAGGGCGCCGTCGAGCTGAAGGAGACCGCCGACGCCGTCACCCTGTCGGCCGGCGGCGCCAGCCTGACGCTGGATCGCAAGACGGGCCTGGTCACCGGCTACGGCAAGGCGGGCTCGGCGCTGCTGACCGGCGGCGCGCCCAACTTCTTCCGGGCCGAGATCGACAACGACACCCTCACGGGCACGGTCTCGCAGCAAACGCCGTGGAAGGCGATGACCAAGGAGCGACAGGTCCGCTCGATCACGAGCCGCCGCCTGCCGGGCGGCGGAGCCGAGGTCGTCGTTGACCACGAACTGGGGGCGGGCGCGGCGCGCTTCGTCACCACCTACGCCATGAACGGCGACGGGACCGTGGATGTCGCCGGCCTGCTGACACCGCTGAAGAGCGATCTGCCGCCGCCGGTCAGGGTGGGGCTGTGGTTCACGATGCCGACCAGCATCAAGACGGTCGAGTGGTACGGCCGGGGTCCGCACGAGAGCTATGTCGACCGCAAGACCAGCGCGCCGATCGGCCTGTGGCGCGGCCAGATCGCCGAGCAGAGCCACGACTACATGCGGCCCCAGGACACCGGCAACAAGGTCGACGTCCGCTGGATGGAGGTCTCGGGCGAGGGCAGGGGCCTGCGGGTCCGGAGCCAGACGCCGCTGATGATGAACGTTCTGGCCTTCCCCTATGCCGATCTCTATCGGCGACCCGAGGGGACCTGGAAAAGCACCGACATCGTCCCGCACGGCGAGGTCTCGCTGCTGGTCGATGGCGCGCAGTGGGGCGTCGGCGGCGACACGGCCTGGAACCATGTCGGCCAGCCGCACATGCAGTACCGCACCCATCTGGAGCCCACCCGCGTGAGCTTCAGGCTTGAGCCGTTCGACGGCGAGGGCACGACGCCCGACAAGGCTTTGCGGGCGCGGGCCACGACGCCGCAATAGTCGCGGGCTCCCATCTCGCCATCAACGCTCCGGCGGCCGCCGCCGGAGCGTTGAATTCAAGGAGTTCCACCATGAGGCCTTTCTTGCTCGTCCTCGCCGCCTTGCTCGCGAGTCCGGCTCTGGCCGGCGAACCGATCAGCCCGCGCTTCAACGGCGATCCCTCGCCCCACGCCTTCAAGTCCGGCTACTATCTCTACGCCACCGACGACGCGTCGAATTCCGGAACCTATTGGGACTCGACGACCTGGCGGCTCTACACCTCCAAGGACATGAAGCGCTGGGCGGACGCCGGCGCGGTCCTGGACGTTTCGGTTTTCGGTTGGGCCAGGCCCGACGCCAAGGCGTGGGCTCCGGACGCGGCCTATCGGGACGGCAAGTACTATTTCTACGCGCCGGTGGGCGGCGATAAGATCGGCGTGGCCGTCGCCGATCGCCCCGAGGGGCCCTTCAAGGACGCCATCGGCGCGCCCCTGGTCGATAAGGCTCGCGACGCCAACGCCGGCGACGAGCCGATCGATCCGCAGGTGCTGATCGACGACGATGGCCAAGCCTACATGGTCTTCGGCACCCGCGTGCCCAAGATCGTCAAGCTGGGCCCGGACATGGTCAGCCTAGCCGCCCCGATCCAGAACCTTGTCGTGACGGGCTTCCCCGCCGCTGATCCCAAGAAGAAATATGGCGAGGCTCCGTTCCTGCATAAGCGCAAGGGGCTCTACTATTTCAGCTTTTCGACCGGCTGGCCGGGCCAGATCGTCTACGCCACGGCCAAGACCCCCATGGGACCCTACGCCTATCGCGGCGTGATCCTCGACTATCTGAAGATCTCGACCAACCATCAGGCGATCCTGCAGGACAAGGGCAGGACTTGGTTCTTCTACCACGACAATCTGCTGGCCGGCGGCGGCGACCATCGCCGTTCGATCGCCATCGAGCCGCTGACCTACTCGACCGACGGGACGATCGAGGAGGTGCGGCCCAAGCGCGCGGCCAAGTAGGCTGAGCCTTTTCGCCGCCATGCACGCGCGGGCCCGACCATCGCTATTCCGGACGCGAAATGCGCGTCGTCTCGATGGACCGCATCAGCGTCGAGCGCGGCCGCGGCGGCGCGACTCCAGACAAGGCTTCGCCGGCGCAGGCCACGACGCCTCAATAGCCGCTGAACACGGCGGCGACGGGAGTTCCCCGCAGCCGTGTTCAGCTTGGCGTAGAGGTTTTTGCGACGAGACAAGAGGCCGGACTCCGGCGCCGTCGAGGCCTATTTCTGAGTGGTCAGACGAAACACCATCACGTTCCGGTAGGTCTGACCCGGATCCAGCCGCACCGGCGCGAAGGCCGGCTTGTTGGGCGCGTCGGGGAAGTGCTGCGGCTCCAGGGCGATGCCGTCGCCCTGGCGATAGATCTTGCCGCTCTTGCCCACCGTCGTGCCGTCGATGAAATTGCCGGTGTAGAACTGTATCCCCGGCTGATCGCTGAGGATTTCCAGAACCCGGCCGCTCTTGGGATCGGCCAGGCGGGCGGCCAGGCGCGGGGCGCCGCCGGCCTTGCCGGTCAGCACCATGTTGTGGTCGTAGCCGCGGCCGACGACGATCTGCGGGTCGCGGGCGTCGCGGACCCGCTCACTCACCACCTTGGGCGTGCGGAAGTCGAACGGGGTGCCGGTCACCGGGGCGATCTGGCCGGTCGGGATCAGTTCGGCGTCGACCGGCGTATAGCCGTCGGACGCCAGGGTCAGGACGTTGCCCATCGCTCCGCCGGGCGAGCCTTCGCCGGCGACGTTGAACAGGGCGTGGTTGGTCAGGTTGACGATGGTCGGCTTGTCGGTGGTGGCGCCGTAGGTGATCGTCAGCTGGTTCGTCTCGTCCAGGGCGTAGGTCGCGGTGGCGGTCAGGGTCCCGGGATAGCCCTCGTCGCCGTCGGGGCTGACGAGGCTGAAGGTCACCGAGGCGATGGGACCGCGCTTGACGTCGACCACTTTCCAGACCTGCTTGTCGAAGCCCTTGACCCCGCCGTGCAGGGCCGCGACGCCGTTGTTGTTCAGCGCCAGTTGGTAGGTCTTGCCGTCGAGCGAGAACTTGCCCTTGCCGATGCGGTTGGCGAACCGGCCGACCGAGGCGCCGAAGTAGCTGGCGTTCTTGGCGTAGGCGGCGGCGTCCGCGAAGCCCAGGGCGATGTCGGCCTTGGTCCCGTCGCGGCCGGGCGCGATCAGCGACTGCAGGGTTGCGCCGTAGGTGATCAAGGTGGCGCTGACCCCGTGACCGTTGGTCAGGGTGATGGCCTCGACCTCGACGCCGTCGGGCGCCTTGCCGAAGGGCTTGCGCGTGTAGTCAGCCGCCTGAGCGCTGCCCGCACAAAGCGCTGTGGAGGCCAGTAGGGCTGCGGCGAGGGCGGCGGTGCAAGAAGGCGCGTTCATGGCTCTGGTTTCCTCTGGCGCCCGGCTCCCGGGCTTTTTGTCGTTTGTCGGTGCGTGCCGGCGTCAGGACGTCAAAACGCCATCCACAGCGCGGGCCAAACCCAGCGGATTGTCGGCCTTGAGCGCCGCTGGCAGCAGGTCGTCCGAAATGTCCTGATAGCAGACCGGCCGCAGGAAGCGCTCGATGGCCCGCGTGCCGACCGAGGTGCCGCGCGGATCCGAGGTGGCCGGGAATGGGCCGCCATGGACCATGGCGTGCGAGACCTCGACGCCGGTGGGCCAGCCATTGGCCAGGATCCGCCCGGCCTTGCGTTCCAGTATAGGCAGCAGGCCGCGCGCGAAGTCGGCGTCGGCGGCGTCCATCTGCAGGGTGGCGGTCAGTTGGCCTTCCAGACTTTCCAGCAGGGTCTTCAGCTGCGCGGCGTCGGCCACGCGGACGATCAGCGACGACGAGCCGAACACCTCGTGGCCCAGCACCGCGTCGCGCAGGAAGGCCTCGGCCTCGACTGCGAACAGCGCGCCCACCGCCTGGTTGACGCCGTCGCCGACGCAGCCCCGGGCCAGCGGTTCGACACCCTCGCGGCCGGCCAGGCGATCGACGCCCTGCTCGTAGGCGCCGAAGATGCCGGGGGTCAGCATGACGTGCGGCTGGGCGGCGGTCAGGGTGGCGGTGGCGGCGGCCGTGAAGCGGTCGAGGTCGGGGCCGGCCAGGGCGAAGACCAGGCCGGGATTGGTGCAGAACTGGCCGGCGCCCAGGGTCAGGGAGCCGACGAAGGCCGCGCCCAGGGTCTCGGCCCGCGCCGCCAGGGCGGCCGGGCACAGCACCACGGGATTGACGCTGCTCATCTCGGCGAAGACCGGGATCGGCTCGGGGCGCTCGGCGGCGATCCGCACCAGGGCCATACCGCCGGCCCGCGAGCCGGTGAAGCCCACGGCCTTGACGCGCGGATCGCGCACGAGGCCGCCGCCCAGGTCATGCGACTGGCCGGTCAGCAGGGCGAAGACGCCCGCTGGCAGGCCCGCGGCGGCCACGGCGCGCTGGAGGGCGCCGCCCACCAGGGCGCCGGTGTTGGGGTGGGCCGGGTGGCCCTTGACGATCACCGGGCAGCCGGCCGCCAGGGCCGCGGCGGTGTCGCCGCCGGCCGTCGAGAAGGCCAGGGGGAAGTTGCTGGCCCCGAACACTACCACCGGTCCCAGCGGAATGAAGCGTTGGCGCAGGTCGGCGCGGGGCAGGGGCGTGCGCTCGGGCATGGCCGGGTCGATCCGCGCCCCGATCCAGTCGCCGCGCCGCACGACCTGGGCGAACAGGCGCAATTGACCGGTGGTGCGACCGCGCTCGCCGGCCAATCGGGCCTGCGGCAGGCCGGTCTCGGCCATGGCGGTCTCGATCAGCACCTCGCCGATAGCCTCGATCTGGGCGGCGATCGCTTCCAGGAACGCCGCGCGCGTCTCCAGGTCGGTCTCGCGATAGACGTCGAACGCCGCCGCCGCCGCCGCGCAGGCCGCCGCGATGGCGTCGGCGTCGGGCTCGGGGAACGTCGGGCCAAAGGCTTGGTTGGTGGCGGGGTTGAGGGCCCGCAACACAGCGTCGGACATCGGATTACTCGCTCAATTCGATGAAAGCGGGGGCGACGACGCGCCGGCCCAGCAGGAAGGCGTCGGCCACGTGGCGCAGCGGGCTGACGTCGACGTCGCTGGCGTTATCGGCCACCAGGCGCGCGAAGGCGTCGTAGAGGCCGGCATATTCAGCGTCCGGCCCCTCGTGGAGCAGGACGCCGTCGATCCACAGTTTGGCGCCGCCGTGCGACAGCTTCAACACGCCGCGGTCGGTCTCGACCGCAATGTCCCAGCTTTGCGGGCCGGTCTGCAGGAAGTCGAACTCGGCGCGGATCGGCGCGCCGGCCGCGTCGACGAAGTCGAGTTCGGCCTGAATCGGCGACTGGCAGTTCTCGGGCACGTGCAGCGCCGCGCTGGTCAGGAAGAAGGGTGAAGGCAGGATGGCGGTGGCGATCGACAGGGCGTTGATGCCCGGATCGAACACGCCCAGGCCGCCGGCCTCCCAGATCCAGGTCTGGCCCGGATGCCAAACACGGACGTCCTCGCGCCAGTCGATGCGCACGCTCTTGATGGTCTTGTCGGCCAGCCAGTCGCGGGCGGGCGCAACGCCCTGGGCGTAGCGCGAGTGCCAGGTGGTCTGCAGGGTCAGGCCGCGTTCAGCGGCGGTCAGGCGCAGGTCCTCGACCTCACTGAGCGTCGCTCCGGGCGGCTTTTCCAGCATGACATGCTTGCCGGCGACCAGGGCCATGTGGGCCAGGCGGTGGCGGGGCTGCGGCGGCGTGCACAGCGACACCGCATCGATGGCGAGGTCGCTGGCCAGCAGGTCTTCCAGGGCCGTGAAGTGCGCAACGCCGTCCAGGCCGGCGTTGCGACTGACGATAGCGGTCAGCTCGAACCGGGGATCGGCGGCCAGGGATGGCAGATGCTGGTCGCGGGCGATCTTGCCCAGGCCGACCAGGGCGATGCGGATCCTGCCCTGGGTCACAGGCTGCGCACCGTCACCGTCCGCGCCTCGGCCTGAGCCAGCCTGTTGCGGACGGGATAGAGGAAGGGCGCGGCGCTGATCTCGAAGATGTCGCCCAGTTTGGTCTGGAAGCCCTCGGAGAACGAAAGGGTGGCGGTGCCGAAGAAGTGGACGTGGACGTCGCCTGGCCGGCGGAAGAGGTCGTACTTGAAGTGGTGATGTTCGAGATTGGCGATGGTGTGGGACATGTTGGCTTCGCCCGACAGGAAGGGCTTTTCCCAAGCGACCGCGTCGTCGCGCAGGATGCGGCTGGCGCCGCGCACGTCGGCCGGTAGTTCGCCGGTCAGCAGTTCGGGGCCCAGGGCCGCCTGGCGCAGCTTGGAGTGGGCCAGCCACAAATAGTTGCCGCGCTCGACGATGTGGTCGGAGAACTCATTGGCCAGGCAAAAGCCCAGGCGATGAGGCGAGCCGTCGGGTCCGATGAGATAGACGCCTGCGATTTCCGGCTCCTCGCCGCCGTCCTGGGCGAAAGCCGGCGAGGTCAGGGGCGCGCCCGGCCCGACGACATGCGAGCCGTCGCCCTTGTAGAACCATTCCGGCTGCGCCCCGACCGCGCCTTCGGCCGGCTTGCCGCCCTCGACGCCCATCAGGAACATCCGCATGGAATCGGTCAGTTGCTCTCCAGCCTGGGCGGCCTTGTGCATCTTGTCGCGGCCCTCGGCCGAGCCCAGGTGGGTCAGGCCGGTGCCGGTGAGGATCAGGTGGGCGGGATCGGGATGGTCGATTGGGGCCAGCACCCGGCCTTCGGCCAGGGCGGCGGGGATGTCGATCTCGGCCCCGAGCGGGTGGATCTGGGCGGCCTCGGCCAAAGTGACGCCGGTCGCCAAGGCGGCCTGCGCCAGCGCCAGCAGGGTGTCGGTCCCCTCGACCCGCCAGGCCTGGCCCGCGTCATTGACCGCCGCGAGGATTCGCGTCCCGCTCTGTTCCTTCAGTTGCACGAACCGCAGCACCATGGCTGTCGCTACCTCCCAAGGCGTGGACTATTTAGTCAGACAAATAGCGATCTGCGGTCGGCTGTCAAACTCGGAGCGGCGCGTGGGGCGCGGGTTCCGAAATCCCTTGTCGTCCGACAAACAGTCTCGCTAGTGTCGCGCTGCGTCGAGATCGGCGGGGCGGACGGGGTTCCGGCGGTCGACTGGGCAGGAAGCGGAGCGGACGTGGCGAAGAATAAGGACAGGGCTGGAGACGGGGAATTGGCGCGGGAAGGGCTCTCGACCAGCAGGATCCATGGCTCGATCGCCCGCACCCTTGGCGTGGCCATCGTCTCGGGTCAGTACGCTCCGGGCGATATCCTCAACAACGAGATCGATTCCAGCGAGCAGTTGCAGGTCTCGCGCAGCGCCTACCGCGAAGCGATCCGCATTCTGGCCGCCAAGGGGCTGGTCGAGAGTCGCCCCAAGACCGGCACCCGGGTCACCGAGCGCAACCGCTGGAGTCTGCTGGACCCCGAGGTTCTGGCCTGGGTCTTCGAGTCCGAGCCCAGCGAGGAGTTCCTCAAGGGCTTGTACGAACTGCGGATGATCGTCGAGCCGGCCGCCGCCGCACTGGCCGCCGAACGTCGCGACGATGGCCAGCTGGAGCGCATGCGCAAGGCGCTGATCCAGATGGAAAACCGGACCCTGGCCACCGAGGCTGGTCAGGCCGCCGACCGCGACTTCCACGACACCGTGCTGGAAGCCACGGGCAACGCGGCGCTGTTTACGTTGTCGAGCAGCATCGGCGCGGCCGTGCGCTGGACCACCATCTTCAAGCAGCGCAAGCGCGAATTGCCCCGCGACCCGATGCCCGACCACTGGAAGGTGTTCGACGCCATCGCCGCCGGCCGGCCGGACTACGCGCGCGAGGCGATGGAGCGGCTGGTGGGACTGGCGCTCGAGGATACCCGGGCGGCGATCGACCCGAAGGGGTAGGGCCAGCTCCAAAGCCATTGCCATCCCGGATCGGCGCTTCGCTTGTCCGGGATGGCAGATCTGTAGAGCTCTAGCTAGCCCAGGCGATACAGCCCCGCGCCGTGGGCGGGCAGGGCGCGTTCGAGCCGCGAAACTGTCTCGCCTTCATCCTTGTGCGCCCACAGATCCCGCACCTTCACGCGACCTTTCAAGGCCAACATCGCCAAGTCCACGCCCACCGTCGCCTCGACATCTCGGGTGTTGAACAGCGCCAGGTAGCGGGCCCGCGATCTGGGAACCTCAGCCGCCCAGGCGACCAAACCGTCGCGGCTGAACAGCGGCCGGTTGCCGCCGCTGCGCTGGTTCACCGCCAGCACCTCGTCATTGGTCAACAGCGCCGTCGTCGCCGGATCGAGCTTCCTCAGGTCACCGCCCATGATCAGCGGCGAGCGGGCGATCGACCACAGGGTCATCATCGTGCGCTGCTCGTCGGGCGTGAACTGGGTCGTGCGCTTGCCCAGATCCAGCACCCCCAGCGGCAGCATGTCGGCGTCGGGCCAGCAGCCCTCGATGCGATGGGGGTTCCAGCGTTCCAGCCGACCGAACTGCTCCAGCAGGGCTGGCCACTGGTCCCAGAAGTCGTCGCTGATCCGCCAAAGGTTGGCGTGGCGCTGGACGTGGGCGGCGGCGTCGAGCGGCGTCTCGCCCGGCGACAGACTCAGCACCATCGGCCGGCCGCTGGCGTCGATGGCCTTGCGCACCGCCTCGATCTCCGGCGCGTGGTCGTGATAGGGCCGGCTCATGTCGTCGACCTTGACGTAGTCGACGCCCCAGGCGGCCAGCAGCTTGAAGACGCTGTCATAATAGGCCTGGGCGCCGGGCTTCTTCATGTCGACCCCGTACATGTCGGGGTTCCACGGGCACAGGCTGTTGCGGTCGGCGATGTCGCCGCAGCGCACGGTGGTCCCCAGGACGGGCAGATTGCGGTCGGCGGCCTGGCGGGGCACGCCGCGCATCAGGTGGATGCCGAATTTCAGGCCCAGGGCATGGAGGCGGTCGCCAAGTGGCTTGAATCCCGCGCCGTTGGCCGACGAGGGAAACCGGTTGATCGCCGGCAGCAGCCGACCCCATGGGTCCAGTTCGAGGTGAGCGTCGGCGCGGTACTCGAAGCCCGTAGCTCCGGGCTCGTACCACTGGATGTCGACCGTGAAGACGTCATAGCCATGCGGCAGCAGCGTCCGCGCCATGACCTTGGCGTTGTCCAGCGCCTGGTCCTCGGTCAGGGTGGTGGCGAAGCTGTCCCAGCTATTCCAGCCCATTGGCGGCGTCGGAGCCAGGCGGCGGAAGGCGAGAGAATCAGCACCCGCCTGGGCCGCTCCAGCCGGGACCGAAAGCCAGGGCGCAACGACCGTCATGGCCAGGAGGGTCCGGCGAAGCGCGCGGAATTCACGCGTCGGAGTCGGATTTTTCAAAGTCATGCACGCCTCTCGATCCGTCTATCGTCCGACAACAATCGGCGAAGGAACTTGTTGTATGTCCAACTGAAAACCACGGCTGTCACCCCCGTCGAGCGACGAAGCTCTCACGTTGACGCCATGTCTTGTGCGGTATAGTCAGACAAATGAACAGGGGTGAAACGAACGGGATGGCGATTGCCCCGCTCGAATGGCGGACAATCTTCATGATGCCGTGCCAGAGCCTCCTGCTGTCGCCGACCCAAGGCCCGCCTCGTCTATCTAGGGCCGTCTATCAAGGACTGTCATGAGCTCTGCCGCCGTTCCGCCCCGCGCCCTTCGTTCGCGCGCCTGGTTCGACAATCCGGACAACGCGGACATGACGGCGCTGTATCTGGAGCGCTACCTGAACTTCGGCCTGTCGCTGGAGGAGCTGCAGTCGGGCATCCGCCAGCGGCGAGACGGCCGTCATGAGCTCTGCCGCCGTTCCGCCCCGCGCCCTTCGTTCGCGCGCCTGGTTCGACAATCCGGACAACGCGGACATGACGGCGCTGTATCTGGAGCGCTACCTGAACTTCGGCCTGTCGCTGGAGGAGCTGCAGTCGGGCAAGCCGATCATCGGCATCGCTCAGACCGGCTCGGACCTGTCGCCGTGCAACCGTCACCATCTGGTGCTGGCCGAGCGCATCCGCGAAGGCATCCGCACCGCCGGCGGCATCGCGCTGGAGTTCCCGGTCCATCCGATCCAGGAGACCGGCAAGCGGCCGACCGCGGGCCTGGACCGCAACCTGGCCTATCTGGGCCTGGTCGAGACCCTGTACGGCTATCCGATCGACGGCGTCGTCCTGACCATCGGCTGCGACAAGACCACCCCGGCCTGCCTGATGGCGGCGGCCACGGTCAACATCCCGGCCATCGCCCTGTCGGTCGGCCCGATGCTGAACGGCTGGCACAAGGGCCAGCGCACGGGCTCGGGGACCATTGTCTGGAAGGCCCGCGAGCTGTTGGCGGCCGGCGAGATCGACCGGGCCGGGTTCATCAAGCTGGTGGCCAGCTCGGCCCCCTCGACCGGYTACTGCAACACCATGGGCACGGCCACGACCATGAACTCGCTGACCGAGGCGCTGGGCATGTCGCTGACGGGGTCGGCGGCGATCCCGGCGCCCTATCGCGACCGGCAGCAGAACGCCTACGAGACCGGCCTGCGGATCGTCGATCTGGTTCACGAGGACATCAAGCCGTCCGACATCCTGACCCGCGACGCGTTCCTGAACGCCGTGGTCGTCAATTCGGCGATCGGCGGCTCGACCAACGCCCCCATCCACCTCAACGCCCTGGCCCGCCACATCGGCGTCGMGCTGAGCGTCGACGACTGGCAGGCTTATGGCGAGGCGGTGCCGCTGCTGGTCAACCTGCAGCCGGCCGGCGAATATCTGGGCGAAGACTACTACCGGGCGGGCGGCGTGCCGGCCGTGGTCAACCAGCTGATGACCCAGGGCCTGATCCGCGAGGACGCCCTGACCGTTTCCGGCCAGACCCTCGGCGACGCCTGCCGCGGCGCGGCCATCGAGGACGAGGCGGTGATCCGTCCCTTCGACAAGCCGCTGATTGAACGCGCCGGCTTCGTGGTCATGCGCGGCAACCTGTTCAATTCGGCGATCATGAAGACCAGCGTGATCACCGCCGAGTTCCGCGACCGCTACCTGTCCGAYCCCGACGACCCCGACGCCTTCGAAGGCGACGCGATCGTGTTCGACGGGCCGGAGGACTACCACCACCGGATCGACGATCCGTCGGTGGGSATCACCGAGCGCAGCGTGCTGTTCATGCGCGGGGCGGGCCCGATCGGCTATCCCGGCGCGGCCGAGGTCGTCAACATGCGAGCCCCCGACTACCTGATCAAGCGCGGCRTCCATCAGCTGCCGTGCATCGGTGAYGGTCGCCAATCGGGCACYTCCGGWTCGCCGTCGATCCTCAACGCCTCGCCGGAAGCCGCCGCCGGCGGCGGCCTGGCCCTGCTGAAGAGCGGCGACCGGGTGCGGGTCGACCTGCGCAAGTCGCGCGTCGACGTGCTGGTCACGCCGCTGGAAATCTCGGAGCGCCGCAAGGCCCTGGAGGCGGCCGGCGGCTTTGCCTATCCGGAAAGCCAGACCCCGTGGCAGGAGATCCAGCGGACCATCGTCGGCCAGATGGAGACCGGAGCGGTGCTGGAACCAGCGGTCAAGTACCAGCGCATCGCCCAGACCAAGGGCCTGCCCAGGGATAACCACTAG
>NZ_LMHC01000022.1 GCF_001427665.1 Caulobacter sp. Root655 | reverse complement strand
AGGCCAAAAACTGTCACCCATCCAACCGGGCTAAATCGTCACCTCTCTATCCGCTGGACAGGGGCCCGCCGCGCAGCGGTGGGAGGGTGAGGGGTCACGCTCTCACCACTCATCTCAAACGCCCTGCCGGCACGCCGTCTGACGGTGTAGCCCCTCATCCTCCCACGCCTGCGGCGCGGGCCCCTCCTTCTCCCCTCCGGGAGAAGGTTCTAGGCGGGCTTCTCCGCCGTCGCCGCCCTTGCCCCGCCCAAAGAAAAAGGGGCCGCCCTTGCGGACGGCCCCTCTATCTCATCGGGATCGCACGGATGATCCCGTACGCGAGATCCTAGTACTTCAGGCGGACGCCCACCCGGAAGTAGCGGCCCACGATGCCCGACTGCGAGTAGGTCGGGTTCCAGTTCACTGCGGCGTAGTTGGCCGGGTTGAACATCGGGCCGGCGTCGAACAGGTTCATGACGTCGGCGTAGACGCTGGCCTTTTCGGTGACGTCGTAGGCGCCGGTCAGGTCCACCGTCGTGAACGACTTCACGCGGCAGTAGAAGTCGGAGTCGCCGTACAGGCAGCCGTTGGCCGCGCTGTCGTCGATTTCCCGCATGCCGCTGACATAGTTCATCGTGCCGGTCACGTGGATGGGACCGTGCTCGAAGGTGTTGCTCCACGACAGGCGGTTCTTCGGAGTACCGGCGCCCGACGACAGGGCGTAAGGCGCTTCCTTGCCGACGTAGTTATAGGTCGTGCCGTCCTGCGTGTACTTGAAGTCGAACAGGGTGGTGGCGTCGAGGTTGGTCGTCCACTTCACGTCGTAGGGCAGGTAGAAGCTGGCCTGGACGTTGAGGTCCAGACCGCTGGTCACCAGCGAGTCGGCGTTGATGTAGGGCGAGGCGACCGAGAGCACGCGGCGCGGGGCGGTCGGGTGATCGGGGTCGACCGCGTCGGCGATGATCGTGTAGCCGGCCGGGATGGCTTCGCCCGCGTAGTAGGCGTCGAGCGCCGCGCCCGGAGCGGCCTGGGCGATCACGTCGTTCTTCTTGATGTGGTAGTAGTCCAGCGAGACGCTGAAGTTCCGGGTCGGGGCCCAGACCGCGCCGAAGGTGTAGCTGGTCGACTTTTCCGGCTTCAGGTCCGGATTGGCCGTGGTGATCAGCGAGAGCGAGTAGTCCTTGGTGTACTCGTTTTCGCCGTGGGCGGCGCGGAAGGCGTCGTACTGCGCGTCCTGGAACGAGAAGGTCGTGAAGCCCTGGGCGGCGGAGTCGCCCGATTCCGAGAAGCTGGGGGCGCGGAAGCCCTTGGAGATCGTGCCGCGCAGCGCGATTTCCTTGGTGGGGCTGAACTTCACGCCCAGCTTCGGCGAGAAGTTGTCGCCGAAGTCGGAATAGTGGTCGTAGCGACCCGAGACGTTGACTTCCAGTTGCTCGACGATCGGCATGCCCAGCTCGGCGAAGGCCGAGGCGACGGTGCGGTTGCCGATGGTGCGGGCGTTGCCCAGGCCTTGAGCGTCGTTGACCGGGTTCAGGGCCGGGTCGTTGGTGGCCTCGTAGCGGAACTCGCCGCCGAGACCCAGCTGGGCGTCGCCGCCCGGCAGGGAGAACACGCTGCGCGAGGCCTGGACGCTGATCGAGTCGAGGTCCGAGGTCGAGGTCTTGGCCAGGGCCGGCGACAGGGCCTTGCGGGTCGCGGCGCTGTTCTTGGACGGGTCGATGAAGTTGTACGAGCCGTCGGCGATCACCTTCATCAGGTTGTCGTAGCTGACGAAGCCGTTCAGCGAGCTTTCCAGCCAGCCATGGGCGATCACCAGGTTGGCCTGGTAGTCCCAATCATAGGCCGAGCCCTTCACGCCGCCGACCATGCGGGCCATGCGGTTGGTGTATTGCGAGTTGGCCGGCAGGTCGCTGAAGCGGTACTTGATCAGGGCGTATTGGCCCTGGGCCGCGAACGGGTTGTTCGGGTTCAGGCTGCCGTCGGTCAGGGTGATCGGCAGGACCAGGTTGCTCAGGTTGTGCGGGGTGCTGGACGAGATGTTGACCGGCGTGCCGGTGACCGAGGTCTTGCTCTGCACGAAGCTGCCGCTGAGGTAGGCCTCGAGGTTGTCGTTCGGCTTGATCGTGAAGCGACCATAGGTGGCGATGCGCTCCTGCTTGGGCTGAATGTCGCCGAAGGTGGCGATGTTCTGGGCGCAGTAGGAGCCGATCGACTGGCCGGTGGCGTCGTCGATGCGGTCGTCGACGGTCAGCGGAGCGTCGGCGGCGCAGGGGCGCAGCGGACGCCATTCGTTGCCCGCGCCGCCGATCGCCTGGCCGCTGGCCAGGTTGCCGGCTTCGGTCAGGAAGGCCGGCTTGACGTTGCCGTAGAAGGTGCTGCCGCCCGCTTGGGGATTGTTGTTCTGGCCGCCGGGGATCGAGGTCAGGTCGTTGGTGTTGAACGGGAAGCCGCGCTGGTCGATGCGGATGCGCTTGTCCAGCTGGTACTCGAAGTCGGCGTACAGGTTGTACTTGTCGGTATCCAGGTCGCCGTGGCCGATGTCGGCGCTGAAGCGGTACTGGTCGCCGCCGCCGTGCTCGCTGGCGCCGATCGAGGCGTCGGCGCTCATGCCCTGGTAGTTCGACTTCATGATGATGTTGACCACGCCGCCGATGGCGTCGGCGCCGTACAGCGACGAGGCGCCGTCCTTCAGGGTCTCGATGCGCTCGACCGCGTTGAACGGGATCGAGTTGAGGTCGACGAACGCCTTCTGGCCGTCATCGGCCAGCGGGTAGTTGGCGTTGCGCAGGCCGTCGATCATCACCAGGGTCGAGTTGACCGACAGGCCGCGCAGCGACACGCCGGTCGAGCCGGCGGCGAAGCCGTTGCCGAAGGCGGCCGGGATCGAGCCGGAGTTGTCGGCCGACAGGCTGCGGATCGCGTCGGCGATCGTGGTGATGCCCTGGGCCTTCAGCTGTTCGGTGGTCTGGATGGTGACCGGCGACGGGGTCGCGGTGTCGGTGCGGCGCAGCAGCGAACCGGTGACGACCACGGCTTCGACTTCGTTATCGGCCGGGGCGGTGGCGACCGGGGCGGTCTGGGCGGGTTGCGCGGTCTGGGCGTTGGCGGCGAAGCCGGCGAAGGCGACCCCCACCATCATCGTCGTCGCGAGCAGGCGCCCGCGTGTGATCTGGAATTTCATGTCCGGTCCCTCCGAGCGCGCGGGCTTGGGGTCGATCGACCTGCCCATCCGCGGCCCTGTCAGCTTCAGGTTTCCCGAGCGCCCCCGGGAGGGCTTCGGTTGCGTTTGGGATAGGCCGCTTAAGCTGTCAGTCAACGGCCGAGGTGGTCGTGTAATCAATATGTCTTGAACTGTCACATCCAAGCAACGGCTCCGCTTGAATGGGGCGTGATTAAGTCATTTTAGTTTCTTGGGGGAAATATGAAGGCAAAGATAACGACGATATGTAAACTTGGCCGTAGTATCTTGGTTCGCGGAACGCTGTAACCTTATCGATACCATTACATATCGGTAAGTATTTGAACGGGTACCTCATCGAAAGTCGATATGGTTTCGGCGAAGCTCGATGATTCGAGCCGCGGCGAGGGCCGGCCGGAGCGCCGGCGACCAGACGGCGAGGGGCGCGCGCCCGTCCGACCGACCCGGCCAAATGGGGCGCGGGCGGCGACGCGAGCGTGTGTCCCCGGTGTGTCCTTGGCGCCCCTAGGGCGTGATGATCTTGAACTGAACCGCCCACCCCATTCCGTTTCCCCGGCGAAGGCCGGGGCCCAGATCATAGGGTGGAGCGTTCGGGTCATCGTCCAATACGACGGCTGAACCTGGGCCCCGGCCTTCGCCGGGGAAACGGATCCAAAATGGCGATTCTGCCGTGAATCATCACGCCCCTAGTAGGGCAGCTGTTCCGGCGGCGGGGACGGAGCGGGCGTCTCCGGCTCGGCGGTCGGCTCCAGCTCCGAGGCCGCGCGGGCGAACTCCGCCGACAGGGTCTCGTAGAAGCCATTGCGCGGGTCGGGCGAGGACTGCGGCGCGGGGTCGGGCAACAGCCAGGGGAAATCCTTGACCGCCAGGCCCTCGTGGGCGCTGAGCATGAACCGCCGCCAGATGCTGGCCGGGATGTCGCCGCCGACCACCTTGTTCATCGGCCGGTCGTCGTCGTTGCCCACCCAGACGCCGGTCACGTAGTCGGGGGTGAAGCCCACGAACCAGGCGTCGCGCCAGTTCTGGCTGGTGCCGGTCTTGCCGGCCGCCGGCCAGCCGAAGGCGGCCCGCTTGGCGGTGCCGACCTCGACGACCTTCTTCATCATCTTGACCATCATGCTGGCCTTGCTGATGTCGTAGACGCTGACCGGCGTGGCCGGGACGGTGTGGCTGAAGATCGGCGTGCCGTCCTGGGTGGCGATGCTCTCGATGACATAGGGCTCGACGCGGTTCCCGCCCTGCTGGAACACCTGGAAACCCGAGGTCAGCTGCAGCAGGTTCACCTCATAGGCCCCCAGCGCCACCGACAGGTCGGGGTTGGACGGCAGGCTGGTGATCCCGAACCGCCGGGCCAGGTCGCCGATCGCCGGGCCGCCGGCCTCCTGGGCCAGCTTGACGGCGATGGTGTTGATCGAATTGACCAGGGCGGCCTGCACGGTCATCGGACCGCGATAGCCGCCGGCGTAGTTCTCGGGCGCCCAGTCGCCGAACCGCACCGGCTCGTCCACCCGGATGTCGGTGGGCAGCACGCCCTTCTCCAGGGCGGCGGCGTAGACGAACGGCTTGAAGGTCGAGCCCGGCTGGCGGCGAGCCTGGACGGCGCGGTTGAACGGGCTTTCGATATAGTCCGTGCCGCCGACCATGGCCCGCACGGCCCCGTCGGACGACAGCGACAGCAGGGCCGCCTGGCGGGCCCCGGCGCTCTCGCCGCCCAGCCGGATCGCCTCGCGGACGGTCTCGACGCCCACGTGCTGCAGGCGCGGATCGATGGTCAGGCGCACCACCAGGTCGGGGGCGTTCTGGCCGGCGATGCGCACCGCCTCGGTGGTGGCGTAGTCCAGCACCCAGCCGTAGTCGCCCTCGTCGGCCACGGCCAACGGCGACAGGCGCGGGGTGTCGTCCAGGGCCTGGCTCTCCTGCTCGGCGGTGATCCAGCCCTCCTTGCGCATGTTGGCCAGGACCAGCCGCGAGCGGGCCAGGGCGCCGCTCATGTCGCGGGTCAGGGCCAGGCGCGAGGGGGCCTTGGGCAGCGAGGCCAGCAGAGCCGATTCCGACAGGGTCAGGTCGCTGGCCGGCTTGCCGAAATAGGTGCGGCTGGCCCCGTCGACCCCGAAGGTGTTGGCCCCGAAGAACACCCGGTTCAGATACAGCTCCAGCACCTCGTCCTTGGTCAGCACCTGCTCCAGCCGGTGGGCCATCAGCATCTCCTGAAGCTTGCGCTTCACGGTGCGGTCGGGGGTCAGGAACAGGCCCTTGGCCAGCTGCTGGCTCAGGGTCGAGGCGCCTTGCACGGTGCGGCCGGCCCGCTGGTTCACCCAGGCCGCGCGGACGATGCCGTACGGGTCGACGGCCCCGTGCTTGTAGAAGCGCTTGTCCTCGGCGGCCATGAAGGCCAGCGGCAGGTAGTTGGGCACGGCCGCCAGGGTGATGCGCTGGCCGTAGCGCGGGCCGCGGCTGGCGATCACCTGGCCGTTGCGGTCCTCGAAGCGGATGCCCGGGGCGCGGTTGACGGCGAACAGCGCCTCGCGCGACGGCAGGGTCGGGGTGTCGCGCAGGTATTTCCACCACACATAGCCGGCCCCGCCGGCGGCGCCGGCCAGGCCCAGCAGCACGACGATGGCCAGGGTCCACCAGATCCACCGGCGTTTCTTGGCCTTGGCGTGCTTCAAATCCGCGCGGAACGGCTCCTCCGGCTCGGGGCGGGGCGGGGGCTGCGGCGGCGGGGAAGGCGGCGGCGCGGACCCGAATTGCGGCGGCGGCGCGGGCTTGGGGCCCCCGTCCTTGTCGTCGAACCGGTAGGGCGGCAGCGTCCAGTCGTTCACGTCGGCCCCATGGTCCCGTTTGGTATTGGCGGCGATTGGGTTTAGGACGCCGGGATCATGGCGCGCAAACCTTTCTGGGAGACGAAGTCCCTAAACCAGATGACTGTCCCCGAGTGGGAGAGCCTATGCGACGGCTGCGGCCTTTGCTGCCTGGTTCGCTTCGAAGACGAAGACACCGGCGAGATCATCCCCACGCGGGTGCATTGCCAGCTGTTCGACGAGCACCGCTGCACCTGCAAGGACTATGCGAACCGCCGCAAGACCGTGCCGGACTGCATCAAGCTGACGCCGCACAATATCGAGAACCTGGAATGGATGCCGCCGTCCTGCGCCTATCGCCGGCTGCACGAGGGCAAGACCCTGCCCAATTGGCATCCGCTGATCACCGGCGACCGCGACAGCGTCCACAAGGCGGGGATCTCGGTGCGCGACCAGACGGTGTCTGAGCTGTCGTTCGTCGACGCCGAGGACGCCATGGACTTCGTGGCGACCGACCTGATGTACGACAAGAGCGACGTGGACTACGACCCGGAGGATTGAGGGGGCGGCTACCTGAAAATCCAAAATCATCCCGTCCCTCCCCCTTTCGGGGAGGGTGGCCCGCGTAGCGGGTCGGGTGGGGGATCGGTGCAGGGCGTCCTTGCGGCGTTGAAGCCCCACCAGGAACAGCGTCAAGGGCCTGGACGAGCTGAAGGCCCTGTCGCCGATCAAGGCGGGACGCGGTGGCGGGGTAGGGGCGCGAGATCGCTTCGGTCTTGCGCCAAGCGCTGCTGTCGCGTCTTCTGGACGCATGGGGCGCCTCAAGTATTTCCGTCTGATGTTCGTCGTCGCCTTCAGTCTGCTGGCGACGAGTTGTGAGCCAAAGCAGGACAAGCCGTTCCAGCCCTTTCCGACCGGATCTGGCTGGGTCGACATGTCGCGGCCGAACTGCGGGGCGGGCTATGCGGCGTTCGAGACGTACGCCAAGCGGCACGCGTGGGGGCTTTCGGGCTATGAGGCCGTGCAGCCGACGACCGCCGCCACCGATCCAACCCGGCCAACGCTGTGGGCCAAGGTGAAGGTTTACGCCCTGGAGGGCTCCGGTGAGCTCTACATCTTCACCCGCTTTGGCCATCCGGCCCACCCGGCGGTGCTGATCAAGTCGCTGGTCATGACCACCGAAGGCGCGTCCTGGTCGGTGGTCGGCTGCCCGTGGGGGCCGCGTCACGGCTACCAGCGCTTCGCGACCGCGTCGCGGATGCTGTCCGACGGATTCATGGGCGAGATCGAGCAACGCCCCTCGCCGTTCGACCAGGTCACCTATCCGCTGGGCCAGAGTTCAGAGGAGAACGAGGAGGTCCACGTCCGGACCGCCGCCCAGGTGATCGGGGCAGTGGCGGATCGCGCCGTGGCCCTGAAGGCGGACCAGCGGTTCATGACTACCCTCTATGCCTTCACGAAGCTGGACAACGGCATGGCGGCCCTCAACCTGACCTGGATCAACGAGCCGGCCTCCGGCGCCGACCGCTACGCGATCATCGACGCGGCAAGGGTGAGCTATCAATCCAATGAAGGGCCGCGCGCCACGGCGGCCTGGTGCGGCGGGCCGGACGGCAAGCGCACGCCCGGCTTTTGCGCCACGGCCGCCAAGGAGACGGCGTTCTGGCTCAAAGACTGAGCCGCCGAGCCAAAATGATTGGTCCATTCGATGCCTGGCGGACCCCTTCACGGGGATAGAGCGCCGTCCGTCCTCGGCGGCTGGCGTGCGAACGCCAGCAAAATCAACGCCCTAAACTTTCTCGACCCAAACTTATCAGCGGCGCCCGCTGCTCCCGTATCTTTGTGTCATGGCCGGGAGAAGCGAGATGAGCCCCGAAGAGCGGATGCGAGCCAGCGACGTCGAGCTGGTCCAGGTGCATGTCGACAACGTGCGGCGGATCAAGACCGTCGCCGCCCAGCGCTCCGAGACCGAGGTCAACACGCTGGTCGCCGGCGCCGGCCTGGCCAGCCGTCGCCTCAGCGGCGCCCTAGCGATGAGCCGCAAGGGCGTGGCCGACCAGGTCAAGGTCGCCGACGCTTCGGCGTCGAAGGCTCCGGCCGCCAACGAGAACGACATCGACGCAAACCCGGAGATGGAAATGGATGACGACTCTGGTCGAACCCCCGAGCGGGTGGAAGAAGTTCGCGCCGAAATCCGCCGCCGACTGGCGCTGGTTGGCGACGCCCGAGAATCTAAATCTCTGGACCACGGAAGCGCCGTGGTCGGTGGTGGAGCGCTGCCTGGCGGCGTGGCGACCGCCGCAGACGCACCAGAAACCCCCGCCTGACCCCTGGACCACCTGGCTGTTCCTGGGCGGTCGCGGCGCGGGCAAGACCTTCGCCGGGGCGTCGTGGATCGCCGGGCTGGCGACGGGCCCTTGCAACCTGGCCCTGGTCGGTCCCACCTTCCACGACGTGCGCGAGGTGATGGTCGAGGGGCCTTCCGGCATCAAATCGCTGTTCCCGGCCGGCGAGCGGCCGCGCTGGGAAGCCACCCGCAAGCGTCTGGTCTGGAAGAGCGGCGCCGTCGCCCAGGCCTTCTCGGCCGAGGATCCCGACAGCCTGCGCGGTCCGCAGTTCCACGCCGCCTGGGCCGACGAGTTCTGCGCCTGGCCCAAACCCGCCGAGACCCTGGCCATGCTGCGGTTCGGCCTGCGCCTGGGCCAGGACCCTCGCCTGGTGGTCACCACCACGCCCCGGCCGATCCGCGCCCTGCGGGCCCTGATCGCCGAGCCGGGCACAGCCCAGACCCGCGCCCCGACCTCGGCCAACGCCGACCATCTGGCGCCGGCCTTCCTGAGCACCCTGCAGGGCTTGTACGGCGGCACGCGGCTGGCCGCCCAGGAGCTGGACGGCCTGATCGTCGAGGGCGAAGGCGGGCTGTTCCGGGCCGAGGACCTGGCCCGCTGCCGGGGCGCGCCGCCGGCCGCCTTTGACCGGGTGGTCGTGGCGGTCGACCCGCCGGCCACCGCCACGGGCGACGCCTGCGGCATCGTGGTCTGCGGCCGGTTCGACGGCCGGGCCTTCGTCCTGGCCGACCGCACGGCGCGCGGCCTGTCGCCCCACGGCTGGGCCCGGCGGGCGGTGGAGGCCGCCGTGGCCTGGAACGCCGACGCGCTGGTCGCCGAGGCCAACCAGGGCGGCGACATGGTCCGCGCCGTCCTGGCCCAGGCCGCGCCGCCCTGCGCGGTCAAGCTGGTCAAGGCCTCGATCGGCAAGCGGGCCAGGGCCGAACCGGTGGCGGCCTTGTACGAACAGGGCCGTGTCGTCCACTGCGGCGCGTTCCCGGCCCTGGAGGAGGAACTGATGGCGCTGGGGTCTGGGGACCTGGGCCACAGCCCGGACCGGGCGGACGCCCTGGTCTGGGCGCTGAGCGAGCTGATGCTGGGGGTGGGGAGGCGGCCGCGGTTGAGCGTGCTTTGAACGTTCACGACACTCCCCCCTCCGTCGGCTTCGCCGACACCTCCCCCACAGGGGGAGGCATGCCAGTACCGAACGCCTCCCCCTGTGGGGGAGGTGGCCCGAAGGGCCGGTGGGGGGAGTGTTCGGCAAGGTCCGACCGTATGGCGGCGACCGCGATGTCTACCGACTCCAATACCCACCCTGCCGGGATCCGAAGCGTGCGGATCCCACGGTCCGCCATCCAGGCGTCCCGCACCGCGTCGCGCTCCGGCTGATCGCCCATGTCGTGGGCGCAGTCGTCCACCTCGACCGCCAGGCGCGCCGCGCCGCAGAAGAAATCGAAGACGTAGGGACCCATCGGATGCTGTCGGCGGAATCTCAAACCGTCGAGCTGCGAGCTTCTGAGGGCTGACCACAGCAAGCGTTCGGGCAGAGACATATCTTTTCGAAGTTCGCGGGCCTTGGTGATGAAGGCCTTGGGTTCTCGCATCTTGTTTCACTCCCCCCACCGGCGCTTCGCGCCACCTCCCCCACAGGGGGAGGCGTTGGTTATGCCATTGCGCACCCATAGCATGTTCTCTATTTGTTCTCAACTTCCGCGAGGCCCTCCCATGCCCCTGTTTCGACCCCGCCGCCCGCCGGAGACCAAGGACTCCCGCGCCGCGCGGCTGATCGCCATCACCACCGCCGGCCGGCCGCGCTGGACGCCGCGCGACTATGCGGCCCTGGCGTCCGAGGGCTTCGCCAAGAACCCGATCGCCTATCGCTGCGTGCGGATGATCGCCGAGGCCGCGGCGGCCGTGCCGCTGGCCGTGTTCGTTGGCGGCAAGCGCGCCGACGACCATCCGCTGCGCCAACTGCTCCAGGCCCCCAACCCCGAACAGGGCGGGGCCGACCTGATGGAGGCGTTCTTCGGCCACTTGCAGGTGGCAGGGAACGGCTATCTGGAAGCCTCTGGCGACGCCGTCCCCACCGAGCTCTACGCCCTGCGGCCCGACCGGATGACCGTGGTGCCCGGCCCGCGCGGCTGGCCGCTGGCCTATGACTACCAGGCCGCCGGCCGCACGGCGCGGATCGGCCGCGACGCCGCCGGCTGGCTGCCGGTGCTGCACCTGAAACTGTTCAACCCCACCGACGACCACTATGGCTTTTCGCCGCTGGAGGCCGCGGCCTTCGCCATCGACGTCCACAACGCCTCGGGGGCCTGGAACAAGGCTCTGCTCGACAATTCGGCCCGACCGTCCGGGGCCCTGGTCTACGCCAACCGCGAGGCTGGCGACCGGCTCTCCGCCGAGCAGTTCGAGCGGCTGAAGGCCGAGCTGAGCGACGCCCACGCCGGCACGGCCAACGCCGGCCGGCCGCTGCTGCTGGAGGGCGGGCTGGACTGGCGGCCGATGTCGCTGACCCCGGCCGACATGGACTTCATCGCCGGCAAGCACGCCGCCGCCCGCGAGATCGCCCTGGCGTTCGGCGTGCCGCCGCAGCTCCTCGGTATCCCCGGCGACGCGACCTACGCCAACTATCGCGAGGCCAACGGGGCGTTCTGGCGGCACACCGTGGTCCCCCTGGCCGAGCGGGCGGCGCGGGCGCTGTCGGCGTGGCTGGCGCCGAAGTTCCCGGACGCGCGGGTGGGCTGTGATCTCGACGCTGTGCCGGCCTTGTCGGCCGAGCGGGATGCGCTGTGGGCGCGGCTGGAGGGGGCCAGTTTCCTGACCGACGACGAGCGGCGGCGGCTGGCGGGGCTGGAGGGGTAGCACGATCCAGATCCTCCCCCTGTGGGGGAGGTGTCGGCGAAGCCGACGGAGGGGGGCGTGATCGGCCGATGGCCGAATCCACGATCGACCTTCCGAAAACGCCCCCCACCGGCCTTCGGCCGCCTCCCCCACGGGGGGAGGACCTTGTCTCATCGGCCGACGGCCCAGGAGATCCCCCATGACGACAACCACCAACCGCTGGCGCTTCGACCGCCAGATCTCCGTCGCCCTGCTGGTGACCGTGGCCTTGCAGGCCGCCGCCGCCCTGATGTGGGCCGGGCGGGCCTCGGCGCGGATCGACGACCTGCGCCAGCGCCTCGACGCCCAGGCCCCGGTCGCCGAACGCCTGGCGCGGCTGGAGACCCAGGCCGACGCCACGCGGGCCTCGCTGGCCCGGATCGAGACCAAGCTGGACCGGCCGTAGAGCGAAATCCTCGTCCTTCGACAAGCTCAGGATGAGGACTTCGAATGCAATCGCCGCGCTGGAATTAGCCCTCATCCTGAGCTTGTCGAAGGACGAGGGCGGACCACGGAGCCCTTACATGTCCGAAGACCTCCCCATCGAAGGCCACGCCTCGCTGTTCTGGACGCGCGACCTCAACGACGACGTCACCGCCGCCGGCGCCTTTCAGGCCAGCCTGGCCCGCACCAGCCCGGCCGGCGTCAAGATGCTGCACCAGCACGACGACGCCGAGCCGGTCGGGGTCTGGGACGCGATCGTCGAGGACACCAAGGGCCTGTTCGTCCGTGGGCGGATCCTGCGCACGACCCCGAGAGGCCGCCTGGTCGCCGCCCTGGTCGAGGCCGGGGCGCTGGACGGCCTGTCGATCGGCTTCCGGGCCGTGAAGGCGAGACCCGACGACACCGGCCGCCTGCGGGTACTGCGCGAGGTCGAGCTGTGGGAGGTGTCGATCGTCACCTTCCCGATGCTGCCGGGCGCGCGGCTGAAGCGCGTCGGCTGATCCCATTCCTCCCCCTGTGGGGGAGGTGTCGGCGGAGCCGACGGAGGGGGGAGTGATCCCAGCCCTCCAAAACTCCCCCCACCGATCGCTTCGCGATCGCCTCCCCCACAGGGGGAGGACCTTTCAAACGGAGATTCCCATGAAGGAAACCAAACAGGCCGCGGCCTCGCCGGAGGCCCGCGCGGCCTTGCACGAGGTGCTGGCGGCGTTCGAGGGCTTCAAGGCCGCCAACGACCAGCGCCTGGCCGCGCTGGAGACCAAGCGGGCCGACGTCTTGCTGGAGGAGAAGGTCGCCCGCATCGACGTGGCCGTTTCCGAAGCGCAGGGCCGGCTGGACCGCGTGCTGGCCGACGCCCGGCGGCCTCTGGTTGGCGGTGACGCGCCGCTGGCGCGTGTCGACGAGCGCAAGGCCGCCTTCGACCGCTACATGAAGACCGGCGAGACCCCGTCCCTGCTGCTCGAGGCCAAGGGCCTGTCGGAAGGCGTGGCCAGCGCCGGCGGCTATGTCGCCCCGGCCGAGCTGGAACGGCAGATCCTGCGCCGCCTGCAGGCCACCTCGCCGATGCGCGACATCTGCCAGGTGCGCACCATCGGCTCGGGCACGTTCCGCAAGCCGGTGTCGACCGCCGGCCTGGCCGCCAGCTGGGTGGCCGAGACCGCCGTCCGGCCGGAGACCGCGGCGCCGACCCTGGACGTCATCGACTTCCCGGCCGGCGAGCTCTACGCCAGCCCGGCCGCCACCCAGGCCCTGCTCGACGACGCCTATGTCAATATCGACGAGTGGCTGGCCGAGGAGGTGCAGGACGCCTTCGCCGCCCAGGAGACCGCCGCCTTCGTCGCCGGCGATGGGGTCAACAAGCCCAAGGGCCTGCTGGCCTACACCGCCGCGGCCGACGCCGCCGCGACCTGGGGCCAGGTCGGCTACCTGGCCACCGGCGTGGCGGGCGCCTGGCCGGCGTCCAACCCGACCGACAAGCTGATCGACCTGATCTACGCGGCCAAGACCCAGTACCGCCAGAACGGCCGCTTCGTGATGAACCGCCGCACGGTCAGCGCCGTGCGCAAGTTCAAGGACGCCCAGGGCAACTACATCTGGAACGCGGCGCTGCAGCCGGGGCAGTCGGCGTCGCTGCTGGGCTATCCGGTCACCGAGATCGAGGCCATGCCCGACGTGGCCGCCAACGGCCTGGCCATCGCGTTCGGCGACTTCGAGAAGGGCTACCTGATCGTCGACCGGGCCGGGGTGCGGGTGCTGCGCGACCCCTATTCGGCCAAGCCGCACGTGCTGTTCTACACCACCAAGCGGGTCGGCGGCGGGGTGCAGAACTTCGACGCCATCAAGCTGCTGAAGTTCGCGGTTTCGTAGACGTGGCCTGACGCCTCAAACCTCCCCCCTCCGTCGGCTTCGCCGACACCTCCCCCACAGGGGGAGGACTTCGCGATCAAATCCTCCCCCTGTGGGGGAGGTGGTCCGAAGGACCAGAGGGGGGAGTCCCTTCCTTCCAGGAATCCCCCAACATGCCCCTCTCCACCACCCTGGCCGAGGCCAAGGGTTTCCTGCGCGTGGCCGACGCCGCCGAGGACGCCCTGGTCGGCCTGCTGATCGACGCCGCCGAGGCGCGGGTCGCCGCGGCCGTCGGCCTGGCCCTGAGCCCCGCCAGCCCCGCGCCCCTGCGCCTGGCGGTCCTGACCCTGGTCGCCCACGCCTACGAGCATCGCGGCCAGTCTTCCGAGCCGAGCGCCGAGCCGCCGCCGGGCCTGGTCGAGCCGTGGCTGGCCCCCTACCGGACGGCGCGGCTGTGAGCGGCCCCGGGAATTTGGGTCCCGAGGCGGCCCTGACCGCCGCCCTGGTCGAGGCCCTGAAAGGCGCCCCGGCCGTCGCCGTCCTGGTCGCCCAGCGGGTCCACGTCGATCCACCGCGCAAGCCCACCTATCCCTGCGTGATCGTCAGCCGCCAGGAGAGCCGGCCGTTCGGCCCGGACGACGCCCAGGCGAGCGGGGGTCTGGAGCACCTGGTCACCCTGACCTGCGCCTCGAAGTTCGGCGGGCCGGAGGAGGCGCGGGCCATCACCGCCGCCGTCCGCGCCGCCCTGCACAACGCCGCGCCTCCGGTCGAGGGCCGGCGGCTGGTTACGCTGAGAGTGACCTATGCCGACGTCTTCCGCGCCGCCGACCGCGAACTGTCGCTGGGCGTGCTGCGAGTGCGGGCGGTGACGGAAGCGATCTGACGATTGTCGTTCCCTCCCCCTGGAGGGGGGAGGGGCAGGGGTGGGGGTGGCGTCGGCGGCGGGCTTGAGCTCGGCCGAGCCACTTCCTGAACCTCTTCCACCCCCATCCCCAGCCCTTCCCCCCTCCAGGGGGAAGGGAGCAGACGGAGCACCCCCATGGCCGCCCAAGCCGGCAAAGACATCCTCCTGAAGATCGGCGACGGCGGGTCGCCCCAGGCCTTCGTCACCGTGGCCGGCCTGCGGGCCCGCGCCATCAGCCTCAACGCCGCGACCATCGACGCCACCGACGGCGACAGCGCCGGCCGCTGGCGCGAGCTGCTGGCCGGATCGGGCGTGCGCTCGGTCGCCGTCTCCGGCTCGGGAGTGTTTCGCGACGCGGCCTCCGACGCCGCCGTCCGCGACAGCTTCTTCGCCCAGACCGCCCGCACCTGGCGGCTGGTGATCCCCGACTTCGCGCAGCTGGAGGGGCCGTTCCTGGTGGCGGCCCTGGAATATGCCGGCGAGCACGACGGCGAGGCGGCGTTCGCCCTGTCGCTGGCCTCGGCCGGGGCGGTGACGTTCACGGCGATCTGAGTTTTCTCCTCCCCCGCGAAACGGGGGAGGGGGACCACGAAGTGGTGGAGAGGGCGTCCGCGCGCTCCGAGTCCTGTCCCTCGCCCCCTCCGTCACGATGCGTATTCGCATCGCGCCACCTCCTCCGTTTCACGGGGAGGAGAAGGATGACACCCATGCCCACACCCAACCCCGCCCGCGGCGAGGTCACCGTCCCTCTGGCCGGAACCCCGCGCCGCCTGTGCCTGACCCTGGGCGCCCTGGCCCGCATCGAGGCGGCGCTGCGGCTGGACGACTGGAGCCAGCTGCCGCAACGCTTCGGCCGCCTGTCGGCCACGGAGCTGACCGCCGTGCTGGCCGCCCTGCTCGAGGGCGGCGGCGAGGATCCGGCCGTGCTCTCCCAGCGTCCGGTCTCGGTTCCCGAGGCGGTGGCGGCGGTGGCGGCCGCCCTCTCCGCCTGTGCGTGAAGGCGGCCTGCGCGTGAACGCCGACTGGCGCGCGGCCCTGCGGCTGGCGCTGCGGCTGTCGATCCCGCCCGAGGCCTTCTGGCGGCTGTCCCTGGCCGAGTGGCGAGCCCTGACCGAGGCCCAGGCCGCGCCGGTCCTGAGCCGCGACGCCTTGGCGGCCCTGGTCGCCCGCTTTCCCGACGAGGAGGTTCCATGAGCGATTTCGATGAAGGCGGCCTCGACGCCGTCCCGGCCCGCGCCACCGAGGCCGCCGCCACCCTGTCGGCCCTCAAGGCCCCGGCCGAGCAGGCGGCGCGCGCCATCGACGAGGCGTTCGCCAAGGCCGGGACGGGCCTGGCCCGCTCGCTGGCCCACGCCGCCGCCGACGGCAAGATCAGCCTGGCCGAGCTGGCGCGAGCGGTGCTGGAGGCGGTCTCGGCGGGGGCGGGCGGAGCCGGAGGCGGCGGCCTGGTCCAGGCCCTGGCCGGCGCGGTCGGTTCGGCGTTTTCCGGAGCGAGGGCCGACGGCGGCGCGGTGACGGCGGGCGGCGCCTATCTGGTCGGCGAGCGCGGGCCTGAACTGTTCCGCCCGGCGACCGGCGGGGCGATCGAGCCGGTCGGAACCGGCGGGGTCAACGTCACCGTCAACGTCCAGGGTGGCGACACCGCCAGCCTGGCCCGCTCCGACGCCCAGCTGGCCCAGGCCCTGGCCCGGGCGGTGAGTTTGGGGGCGCGACGGCTGTAGGGTTCCCTTTTTTGCCCGCTCATCCCGGCGAATGCCGGGACCCAGATGGAATGGCGGCGGGGCTGACGCCATAGACTCAGAGCTTCTCCAAATCACCACACCGCTAAGGGATCTGGGTCCCGGCATTCGCCGGGATGAGCGGAGTTTTGGGAATTAGGCGTTTAGGTTCAGTTCGGCGAACAGATCCCGCCAAGTCGGGTTTTCGGCCTCGATCAGCATCAGCTTCCAGGACCGTCGCCATTCCTTGATCCGTCGTTCGCGTCGAAATGCTTCATCGCGCGACTCGAACACTTCATACCAGACGAGGATGGTGCAGCCGTATTTCGCCGTGAAGCCGTCATGGAGCCTGTCGCGATGCTCCTCGATCCGCCGTGGCAGATCATCGGTGGAGCCGACGTAGAGCGTGCCGTTCTGTCCACTGACGACAATGTAGGTGTAGAAAGCCATGCGGCATTTCCCCACCGCCGGAGCGGTGGGGAAAGTCTAAAAACCAGCGTTTCGGTTTTGCGGTTAAGCCAGCACGGTCGTCAGCGGCGGTTCGCCGTAGCGGTTCTCGCCCGGCTGGCCTTCGGCGGTCCCCACCCACAGGGTGAAGCCGATCATCACCACGAAGGCGATGGCCAGGCTGACGAACAGGCCGCCGACCCCGGCCAGGGCCCAGCCGTCGCCGATATTGGTCAGTTCGCCGAGCAACGCGCCGAAGCCGATCGTCATGGCCGAGCCGAGGATCAGCACCGGGCCCAGCACGATCGGCAGCACCTGCCACCAGCCGGTGCGGCCCATGTCGTGCAGGCGCTTGGTGTAGAGGCAGACCGAGGCGAACAGCGCCGCCAGCCCCAGGGCCCAGCCGATCAGCGGGACCCAACCGGCCACCACGTGAACGCCCAGCAGCATCAACCAGCCGATCCAGAACGCCTGGCGGCCGATGCGGCCGTCGGCGGTGAAGAACAGCGATTTCCAGTCCATGAGAAGTCTCCAATCTTGAGAAGAGACTAGGGCCGGCGAACTCGCGGTTTAAGTGAATTGCGGGTCATGACGCAGGTTTAACCCGGCGCCCAAAACCCTCTCCCAGCGGGAGAGGGAGGGGCCCGCCGCGTAGCGGTGGGAGGGTGAGGGATCACGCTCTCTCCGTTTTCCCTTAGCGCCCTGCCGGCACGCCGTCGGACGCCTTACCCCCTCACCCTCCCATGCTTCGCATGGGCCCCTCCCTCTCCCCATGGGAGAGGGTTTTTACAGGCAAGGAGACGTCGCCATGAGCGCGTTCCACGAGGCGCGCCTGCCCGCGCGCCTGGCTTTCGGCTGCACCGGCGGGGTCGAGCGGCGGACCCAGGTGGTGACCCTCGGCTCGGGCTTCGAGCGGCGGTCCAGCCCCTGGGCCCAGGGCCGCCGGCGCTACCTGATCGGCACGGCGACGCGGCCGCTGGACGACGCCGCCGCCCTGGTGGCCTTCTTCGAGGAACGGAGCGGGCGATTGTTCGGCTTCCGGTTCCGCGACCCGGCCGACTGCCGCTCGTGCGCGCCGTCGATGACCCCGGCCGCCGGCGACCAGGCGATCGGGACCGGCGACGGGAGCCGCAAGACCTTCGCCCTGGCCAAGACCTATGGCGACGGCGCGACGGCGGTGGTCCGGCCGATCGCCAAGCCGGTGGCCGGGACCGTCAAGGTCGCCGTGGCCGGGGTGGTCCTGGGCCCGGCGGCGTTCGGCGTCGATACGGCCACGGGCCTGGTGACGTTCAACATCGCCCCGGCGGCCGGCGCGGCGGTGACCGCCGGTTTCGAGTTCGACACCCCGGTGCGCTTCGACAGCGACCGCATCGACGTCACCCTGGAAAGCTTCAACGCCGCCCGGGTCGGCGCCGTGGCCCTGGTCGAGGTGCGGGTCTGATGCGCGCGGTGCCGCAGGCCCTGGCCGCGCGGATCGAGAGCGGCGCGGCCAGCCTGTGCCACGTCTGGATCCTGACCCGGAGGGACGGCGTCCGCCTGGGGTTCACCGATCACGACCGGGATCTGGCGGTCGATGGCGCGACCTGCCGGGCGGCCAGCGGCTGGACCGCCGGCGCGGCCGAGACCGCGGCCGGTTTCGCGCCGGGGACGGCCACGGCGATCGGCGGCTTCGATGACGCTGGGCTGTCCGAGGTCGATCTGGCGGCCGGCCTCTATGACGGCGCGACCGTGGCTTGCCGGCTCGTGGATTGGTCGGCGCCGGGCCTGGGCGTGGACCTGTGGCGCGCCACGGTCGCCGGCGCCAAGGCCGAGGGCGGGGGTTTCACCCTGGCGCTGGAAGGACCGCTGGCGGCCCTGGACCGCGTGGCGGGGCGCACGTTCGGCCGGTCGTGCGACGCGGCGTTCGGGGACGGGCGGTGCGGCGTGGACGTCGCGGCGTTCCCCGGCGCGACCTGCGACAAGCGCTGGGCGACGTGCCGGGAGGTGTTCGGCAACGGCGTCAACTTCCGTGGCTTCCCCAGTGCGCCGGGCGAGGATTTCCTGACGCTGTACCCGTCGGAGGGCGAGCGGAACGATGGGGGGCGGCGGTGAGGCGTTCACCTCCTTTTCTTCCGTTGTCATCCCGGACGAGCGCGCAGCGCGAAGATCCGGGACCGACGCGTGAACTCGGCGCTTCCGGCGGTCCCGGATCTTCGCTTCGCTTCGCCCGGGATGATGACCGTTTTGAAAACGCCGCCCTCCACGAAGCCCGCCTCTGGCTGGGCACCCCCTACCAGCATCAGGCCAGCCTGCGCGGCGTCGGCTGCGATTGCCTGGGGCTGGTGCGTGGGGTCTGGCGGGGGCTGCACGGGGCCGAGCCGGAAGCGCCGCCGCCCTATCGTCCGGACTGGGCCGAGCTGGGCGGGCGGGAGCTGCTGCTCGAGGCCCTGGGCCGCGCCCTGGCGCCGCTCGACCTCGCCACCGCCCAGCCCGGCGACGTGCTGGTGTTCCGCATGGCCCCGGACGCGCCGGCCAAGCACTGCGCGATCCTTTCGGGCCCCGACCGGATGATCCACGCCTACTGGGGCCGGGCCTGCGTCGAAAGCTGGCTGGGCCGCTGGTGGCGCGGGCGGTGCGTGGCGGCGTTCCGGTTTCCGGAAGTCGGCACGTGAAAACCCTCTCCCAGCGGGAGAGGGAGGGACCCGCCGCGCAGCGGTGGGAGGGTGAGGGATCACGCCCTCACCGCTTTCGCGATGCGCCCTGCCGGCACGCCGTCGGACTCACCACCCCCTCACCCTCCCAAGCTTCGCTTGGGCCCCTCCCTCTCCCTTTGGGAGAGGGTTTCTGGAGACTTCCCATGGCTCAGGTCATCCTCTCCGCCGTCGGAACCGCCGTGGGTGGGCCGGTCGGCGGCGCCGTCGGCGCGATGCTCGGCGCGGTCGTCGACGGCGCCGTGATCGACGCCCTGACCCCGGCCCGCCGGACCGGGCCGCGCATTCCGGAGTTGCGGCTGTCGGGCGCCGCCGAGGGCGCGCCGATGGCCGTCGTGTTCGGCCGGGCCCGGGTCGCCGGCCAGGTGATCTGGGCGGCGCGGTTCAAGGAGCGCTGGGTCGAGGGCCGGACCGGCGGCGGCAAGGGGCCGCGCACCACCAGCGCCGCCTACAGCCTGTCGTTCGCCGTCGCCGTCTGCGAGGGTCCGATCGACGGGATCGGCCGGGTCTGGGCCGACGGCAAGCCGATGGACATGGCCGGCGTGGTCATGCGGGTCCACGCCGGGGCCGAGGACCAGGCGCCCGACGCCCTGATCGAGGCGGTGGAAGGGGCCGCTCCGGCCTATCGCGGCACGGCCTATGTGGTGTTCGAGGACCTGCCGCTGGCCGCCTACGGCAATCGCCCGCCGCAGCTGTCGTTTGAGGTGTTTCGCCGGCCCCGCGCCAGCGCCGCGCCGGCCGGCTTGGAGGAGCGCTTGAAGGGCGTGTGCCTGATCCCCGGGGCCGGTGAGTTCGTCTACGCCACCGACCTGGTGCTGCGCCGCGACGGCCTGACCCGGACCACGGCCGAGACCCTGAACAACAGCGAGGGCCGGGCCGACCTGGTGGTGTCGCTCGACCAGCTGCAGGCCCAGCTGCCCCATGTGGAAGAGGTGACCCTGGTGGTCGCCTGGTTCGGCGACGACCTGCGCTGCGGGTCCTGCGCCATCCGGCCCCGGGTGGAGCAGGCGGCCAAGGCGACGATCCCGTTCGACTGGCGGGCGGGGGGCCTGGACCGCCAAGACGCGGCGGTGGTCTCCGGTCATGACGGCGCCCTGGCCTATGGCGGCACGCCGGCCGACCGGGCGGTGCTGCAGGCCATCGCCGAGCTCAAGCGGCGCGGGCTGAGGGTGACGCTCTATCCGTTCGTGCTGATGGATGTGCCGGCCGGCAATAGCCTGCCCGACCCCTATGGCACGCCGGCGCAGGGGGCCTATCCCTGGCGCGGCCGGATCACCTGCCATCCCGCCGCCGGACGTCCGGGTTCGCCCGACAAGACCGGCGCGGCGGCGGCCCAGGTCGCCAGCTTCTTCGGCGCGGCCACGGCGGCGCAGTTCGGCGAGGCCGAGGGCTTGCCCACCTACAGCGGTCCGGGTGGCGACTGGGGCCTGCGGCGGATGCTGCTGCACTACGCCAAGTTGGCGCAATTGGCCGGCGGAGTGGACGGTTTCATCCTCGGTTCGGAGCTGCGCGGCCTGACCACGGTGCGCGACGGGGTCTCGTCCTATCCGGCGGTGACGGCGCTGAAGGCCCTGGCGGGTCAGGTCCGCACCCTGCTCGGCCCGGCGACGAAGCTCGGCTACGCCGCCGACTGGAGCGAGTATTTCGGCCACCAGCCGCCCGACGGCAGCGGCGACGTCCACTTCCACCTCGACCCGCTGTGGAGCGACAGCAATGTCGATTTCGTCGGCATCGACTTCTATCCGCCCCTGGCCGACTGGCGCGACGGCGACGGCCACCTCGACGCGGCGGCCGGCTTCAAGGGGCCGCACGATATCGGCTACCTGCGCCACGGCCTGACCGGCGGCGAGGGCTTCGACTGGTACTACGCCTCCGACGCCGACCGCCTGGCCCAGGTCCGCGCGCCGATCACCGACGGGGCCCATGGCGAGCCCTGGGTGTTCCGGCCCAAGGACCTGGCGTCCTGGTGGAGCCATCCGCACTTCGATCGCCCCGGCGGCGTGCGCGCGGCGACGCCCACCGCCTGGGTCCCGGGTTCCAAGCCGCTGCGCCTGGTCGAGTTCGGCTGCGGCGCGGTCGACAAGGGGGCCAACGCGCCCAATCTGTTCGTCGACGCCAAGAGCATGGAAAGCGCCCTGCCGCCGTTCTCGGACGGAACGCGCGACGAGGTCGGCCAGCGGCGGGCGCTTGAGGCGGTGCTGGCCCATCTGGCCGACCCGGCGACCAATCCGGTCTCGCCGCTGTACGGCGGGGCGATGATCGAGGCGGCCGGCGCCTGGTGCTGGGACGCCCGGCCGTTCCCGGACTTCCCGGCCCGCGCCGCCGTCTGGGCCGACGGGCCCAACTGGACCCTGGGCCACTGGCTGAACGGCCGGGCGGGGATCGCGCCGCTGCCGGAACTGGTCGCCGCCCTGGCCGACCGGGCCGGCGTGACGCTGGACCCCGGGGAGGCGGGCGGTTCGGTGGTGGGCTATGTGATCGACCGGCCGATGCGGCTGCGCGACGCCCTGGCTCCGCTGCTGGAGGCCTTCGCGCTGGACGCCGTCGAGCGGCGGGACGGCGTGACCCTGGCCGGACGGGCCGGCGCGGCGGCCCTGGCGCTGGGCGACGACGACCTGGCCTGGCCCGAGGACCGCGCGGCGCCGACCTCGTCGACCCGCGCCCTGGCCGCGCCGGTCCAGACCCTGCGCCTGCGCTTCATCGACGCCGCCCGCGACTACCAGACCGGCGCGGTGATCGTCCGCCGCGAAGACGGGCCGGAGACGGGGGAGGGCGGCGCCGACCTCGACGCGCCGCTGGTCCTGGTCGTCGCCGAGGCCCGGGCCGTGGCCCAGCGCCTGCTGGCGCCCGGGGCCGGGCGCGAGACGACCGCTCACCTGTCGCCCCTGGCCGCCCTGCGGCTGGAGCCCGGCGACCGCGTCGCCCTGGACGGCGGCGTCTGGCGGGTGACGCGGATCGACCTGGACGAACATCCCCGCGCCCAGCTGGTCCCGGTGGTCGATCCGGTGCGGATCGACGGCGACCTCGACTGGTCGCCGGCTCCGTCGCGCGAGACCTCGGGCCCGCCTGTTCTCCACCTGCTGGACCTTCCGGGCCAGGACGACGACCGGCCGCTGGTCGCGGTGGCCGCCGCGCCGTGGCGGGCCTTCGACGTCCAGGCCGGGGCCGGGCTGGAGGCGCTGCGGGTCCGGGCCACGGCCGGCGTGCCCGCCACGGTCGGCGTCACCCTGTCGGACCTGCCGGCCGGTCCGCTGCACCGCTTCGACCGCGCCAATCGCCTGACCGTGCGGCTGGAAGGCGCCGCCCCGCGTGGCCGCGACCGCTCGGCCGTCCTGGCCGGCGCCAACGCCGTCGCCGTCAAGGGCGAGGGCGGCGCGTGGGAGATCATCCAGTACCTGGAGGCCGAGCCGGTCGCCGCCGACGTCTGGACCCTGTCGGGCCTGCTGCGCGGCCAGGCCGGCAGCGATCCGGCCATGGCCGCCCTGACGACGGCCGGCGCGGCGGTGGTGGTGCTGGACGCGGCCCTGGTCCGGGCCGACCTGGCCCTGTCGGAGCGCGGCCTGCCGCTGATCTGGCGCGCCGCCCCGGCCGGCGGCCCGGCCTCGGGCCCGGCGATGAGCCAGGTCGCGGCGACCTGGCGCGGCCTGTCGGCCCGCCCGTGGTCGCCGGCCCACCTGCGAGTCCGCGTCGAAGCCGGCGACGCCGTCGTCACCTGGGTCCGCCGCGCCCGCCGGGCCGGCGACGGCTGGGACGCCGAGGTTCCGCTGGGCGAGGAGCGGGAGGTGTATCGCGTCGAGGTCCTCGACGGCGAGGCCGTGGTCCGCACCGTGGAAACCACCGTTCCGACCTGGACCTACGCCGCGACCCAGCGCGCCGCCGACTTCCCCGCTGGACCGACCGGCGTCCTGGCTGTCAGGATCGCCCAGGGCTCGGCCCTGTTCGGCTGGGGCGCGTCTCGGCGGGCGTTGCTGTGATATTAATGCAACAATAAGCTTGCACGGCGCGCCGAACCGCCTAATTGAGGCGTTCTGGTCTTTGAAGTGAGGAGCCTCCTTGGCGCGCGACCCCTATCTGGAACTTGGCGTTTCCCGCACCGCCACCGCGGCCGAGATCCGCAAGGCGTTCCACAAGCTCGCCAAGCAGCACCATCCGGACGCCAATACCGGCGACAAGAAGTCCGAGGACCGCTTCAAGCAGGTCAGCGCCGCCTTCGACATCATCGGCGACGTCGACAAGCGCAAGAAGTTCGATGCCGGCGAGATCGACGCCGACGGCCGCGAGACCATGCGCGGCGGCGGGTTCGGCGGCGCGGGCTCGCCGTTCGGCGGCGGCTTCAACCGGGGCGGCGGCGGCTTCAGTCGCGGCGGCGGGGGCGGCGAGGGCCCCGAGATCGACCTCAACGACCTGTTCGGCGACATCCTGGGCCGCAATCGCGGCGCGGGCGGCGGCGGCTTCTCGCCGCGCGGCGGCGACGTGCGCGCCCGGCTGGACATCGACCTGGAAGAGGCGATCAAGGGCGGCAAGAAGCGCGTGGCCTTCTCCGACGGCCGCACCATCGACGTCACCATTCCGGTCGGCGCCCAGGAAGGCCAGACCCTGCGCCTCAAGGGCCAGGGCAGCCCCGGCCGGGGCGGGGCCGGCGACGCCCTGATCGAGCTGGCCATCAAGCCGCATCCGACCTTCAAGCGCGAGAACGACACCCTGGTCATGGACCTGCCGATCAGCGTCCCCGACGCGGTGCTGGGCGGCAAGGTCGAGGCCCCCACCCCCGACGGCCCGGTGACCCTGTCGATCCCCAAGGGCTCCAATTCCGGCGCCAAGCTGCGGCTCAAGGGCCGGGGCCTGTCGGACGGCAAGGGCAAGCGCGGCGACCTGTTCGCCCGGCTGGTGGTGACCTTGCCGGAGGGGCCGGACGCCGAGCTGGAGAAGTTCGCGGAGGCGTGGCGGGCGCAGCGGCCCTACGCGCCCCGGCGGCGGTAGGCTGTATCGATCGCCGACCCTCCCGTGACAGAACTTTGTTCACCGTCCATAACGGTTGCGTTCAGCCTCTATTCAGCCGGGAGGCTTTAAAACCCAACCCATGAAGCCGATCCACATCCTCTTCGCCGCCGTGCTGGCCGCCTCCGCCCTGCCCGGCGTGGCGTCCGCGCAACGCGGGCCGGACTCGCTGGGCGCCGATTGGCGGGCCCGGCAGGACCAGGCGCGTGGCGGCGTGCAGTCGGGCCAGCTGGTGCCACTGAGCCGGGTGATCGAGCAGATCAGCCGCCGCACCCCGGGCCGCGTGCTGGACGCCGGCCTCGAAGGCCCCAACTATCGCGTACGCTGGGCCACCACCGATGGTCGCCGCATCGACTTCATCGTCGACGCCCGGACCGGCCAGATCCTCAGCGCCGACTAACGACAACCAAAGGTTCCCCATGCGCATCCTGCTTGTCGAAGACGATCCCGACCTGTCGCGCCAGCTGAAGCTGGCCCTGGGGGACGCGGGCTACGCCATCGACCACGCGGCCGACGGCGAGGAAGCCCAGTTCCTGGGTGAGACCGAGCCCTATGACGCGGTGATCCTCGACCTGGGCCTGCCCAAGGTGGACGGGGTGTCGGTGCTGGAGCGCTGGCGGCGCGGCAATGTCGCCACGCCGGTGCTGATCCTCACCGCCCGCGGCTCGTGGAACGAGAAGGTCGCCGGCTTCGACGCCGGGGCCGACGACTACCTGACCAAGCCCTTCCACACCGAGGAACTGCTGGCCCGCCTGCGCGCCCTGCTGCGCCGCTCGGCCGGCCACGCCTCGCCCAGCCTGACCTGCGGCGGCCTGCGCCTGGACCCGCGCGCCGCCCGGGCCAGCGTCAACGGCGAGCCCCTGCGCCTGACCTCGCTGGAATACCGCCTGCTGCACTACATGATGATGCACCAGGGCCGGGTGATCGGTCGCACCGAGCTGGTCGAGCACCTGTACGACCAGGATTTCGACCGCGACAGCAACACCATCGAGGTGTTCATCGGCCGGCTGCGCAAGAAGCTGGGCAGCGAACGGATCGAGACCGTGCGCGGCCTGGGCTACCGCCTGACGCCGCTGGAAGGCGAGACGACCGAAGGTTAGGCTCTACGAACTTATCTCCCGTTTTCCCGGCGAAGGCCGGGACCCAGATTCATCCGGAGCGGCTCGTGGGTTTCACCTGGGCCCCGGCCTTCGCCGGGGAGACGGAATTGGGGATGAACCCGCCGATCGCCGCTAGCTCGGGCGAGGCCTGATCATGTGGGACCTCGGCAAGCGATCGCTGGTCCGCCGGCTGGTGCTGCTGGCCGGGATCTGGAACGTCGTCGTGCTGCTGGTGGCCGGGGTGTTCCTGACCGCCCAGTTCCGCGATTCGGCGATCCGCCGCTTCGACGCGGCCCTGACGGTGCTGACCGACGACCTCTACGCCAGTTCCAGCGTCGAGGAGGGGGTGGTCAAGGCGCCGTTCCTGACCGACATCCGCGCCACCCGGGTCTATTCGGGTCGCTACTGGCAGATCCTCGAGATGCGCCCCGAGGGGGGCTTGAAGATGATCGACCAGTCGCGGTCGCTGTTCGACAGCTCCCTGGTCATTCCGCCGACCCAGGCCCAGCGCCTGGCCGCCGATCCGGGCAAGACCCAGTTCTTCGACCTGATGGGGCCGCAGAACGCGCGGCTGCGCGCCGCCGCCATCCTGACCCGCCTGCCGGGCTATCCGCGTCCCGTGGTGTTCATCGCCGCCGAGGACCGCGCGCCGATCGACCGCGACGCCGACATCTTCGCCCGCAACACCGCCATCGCCCTGATCCTGCTGGGCGCCGGCCTGGTTTCGGCGGTGGTGATCCAGGTGCGGGTGGGGCTCTTGCCCCTTTTTCGCCTGCGACGGGAGCTGGGCTCGGTGCGCCGGGGCAAGGCCGAGCGGCTGCAAGGGCTCTATCCCGAAGAGCTGGAGCCCCTGGCCGTCGAGCTCAACGCCCTGCTGGCCCACAACCAGGAGGTCGTCGAGCGCCAGCGCACCCACGTCGGCAACCTGGCCCACGCCCTGAAGACCCCGCTGTCGGTGATGCTGACCGAGGCCAACCAGCAGCCGGGGACCCTGGCCGAGGTGGTCGAGCGCCAGGCGGCGACCATGCGCGAGCAGGTCGACCACCACCTGCGCCGGGCCCGGGCCGCCGCCCGCTCCCAGACCTCGGGCGAGCGCACGCCGGTCGAGCCGATCCTCGACGAACTGGCCGTGACCCTGGAGCGGATCTTCCAGGACAAGGGCGTCGAGATCGACTGGCGCTGCCCCGAGACCCTGTGCTTCCAGGGCGAGCGCCAGGACTTCATGGAGCTGGCCGGCAATGTCATGGAAAACGCCGGCAAATGGTGCAAGGGCAAGGTGCGGGCCGAGGCGGTGGCCAGTTCGCCCGAGCAGATGACCCTGACGGTGGACGACGACGGCCCCGGCCTGCCGCCCGACCGCTGGGCCGACGCCCTCAAGCGCGGCCAGCGGATGGACGAGCACACCCCGGGCTCCGGGCTGGGCCTGTCGATCGTCGACGAGCTGGCCCGGGCCTATGGGGGTTCGGTGACGCTGTCGGCGTCGCCGCTGGGCGGGCTGCGGGTGACGCTGGTGCTGCCGCGGTCGGAGGGGTAGGGCGTTCCGAGACCCTCTCCCAAGGGGAGAGGGAGGGGCCCACCGCGCAGCGGTGGGAGGGTGAGGGGTTTAGACGTCAACCGCCCATCCCCAGCGCTCTGCCCGAATCTGAAACAGCGTAACGCCTCACCCTCCCACGCCTACGGCGCGGGCCCCTCCCTCTCCTTATAGGAGAGGGTTCATTTCCGCCTCTCAACCTGACATCCCCAGCGACCTTTCGACGCTCCCTCCCCAACCGCAAAAACTCATGGTTTCGGAAAGTCTTAACCTCGTTGGCAACATGGTTGACGCGGCCCGTCTTGGGCTGGTCCAGCGGGGGGTTATGGCCGGGATCGCCGCCGACAAGTTGCTGATGGTCCGGAAGCTGGTGGAAACCTCTCCCGACGCCGCGCTGCGCAGCCTGGAGCTCGCCCTGTCCGGCCCGGCCGGCGGGCAGGGCGCCCTGGCGGCGGTGCGTCGGCTGGTCGAGGACGAGACCGCCGCCCGCTACGTCCGCAACAGCGTCCTGGCCCCGATCGCGCCGCTGTGCGCCGTCCGCGACACCGAACAGACCTCTTTCCCGCCCCGCGTCCTGTCCCTGTTGTGGGAGGCCCTGCGGACCGTGGCTCCGCGCCAGGTCGAGGAGGCCGCGGCGCGCTGCAATCCATGGGACCTGGAACAGGGGCCGCCCGACGTCTTCAATGCGCTATGCAAGGTCGCCGCCCAGGGCGTGCGCGCCCAGGCGGTCCCCGCCTTCGTGGCCCTGGACCAGATCTGCGACATCGACGAGCTGGCCTCGTGCCTGGAACTGTCGGCCATCGTCCGTTCGGCCCTGCCCAAGCTGTCGGAATGGGTCAGCCGGATGAGCGAGGAGCGGGCCTCGTCGGCCCGCCTGGCCTATAACGACGCCTGCGACATCCGCTCCGACGCCGGGCCTCTGCTGTTCGAGATGCTGGCCGCGCACCTGCCCGACGACTGGCGTATCCTGCGGGTGATCTCGGCGGTCATGGACCGGCCGGGGGACCGCTTCTGGGCCTCGTCCGAGGTCAGCGTGTTCGGCGAGCGGGTGCTGGCCGACATCGAGAAGAACATCGACCGGGTGCGCGGCTTCGACGCCGACAAGGGCGAGGCCGAGGGGCGCAGGGCGGCCCTGGCCGCCCAGAAGATGTCGCTGCAGATCACCGAGTTCGAGCAATCGGTGGCCCTGCATCGGGACGGTCCGTGGGGCCGGAGGATCGCCAAGTACAAGCTGGCCATCGCCCAGGCCGTCGAGAGCCGGATGAACCTGGCCGAGAAGGAGCTGCTGGCCACCCTGCCGCTGCGGCCGATCTCGATCCTCGGCGGCAAGAACGGCAAGGGCGTGCCGCTACTGACGTCGGAGCCGGACGCGCGGCTGGCCCGCCGAGTGACCGCCATCCTGGCCTTCGTGGCCGACGTCCGCTCTTGCGCCGCCCACAGCGGCTACGGCGCCAGCCGGGCCAAGGTGCTGGAAAAGCTCAACGGCCGCCTGGACCAGTATATCGAGGACATCCTCTACGTGGTTCGCACCGGCGAGGGCGGCGACCAGGGGATCGCCCAGCGCTATCTCGACCTGGCCGCCGGCTTCATCGCCTACAGCCGCGACGAGAAGACCGCCGAGATCGTCCGCCGCCGCGCCGCCGCGGCGATGGCGGCGGCGGCTTAGGGGCGCGTACACAGTTCCGCGCCCTGAAGCTCTGAGCGGCGTTAAGTTCCCTCCGGTTGTCATCCCGGAAGCCTCGCAGAGGCTGTCCGGGACCCAGGGGCCGGCGCAACGCGGTGGCCCTGGGTCCCGGGTCTTCGCTTCGCTACGCCCGGGATGACAACGGTAGGAGCGCGGACCTTGAGCTTCATCGGTTGGCCAGCGCGTTCAACACGCCGCTCATCCGACCCGGGCCCGGACCCGCCCGCCCTTACGCGCTTTTTTTGCTAACGGCCGTCGCCATTCCCCGGTAACACGCGCGCATGATCGCTTTCTGGATCGCCGCGGCGGGATTGTCGGCCGTCGTCGCCGCCCTGGTGCTGCGCGGCGCCGCGCGCGCGTCCCTTGGCGTGGGCGACGACGCCAGCCTGGCCGTGCACCGGCGACAGCTTTCCGAGATCGACGACCTGGCCGAGCGCGGTCTGCTGGCCGACGCCGAGCTGAAGGCCGCCCGGGCCGAGGCCGGCCGCCGGCTGATCGCCGCCGCCGACCATCAGCAGGCCTGGCCGGTCTCGGGTCCCAAGGCCCGGCCCTTCGTGCTGTTCGCGGCGTTCCTGGCCCCGGTGTGCGCCCTGGCCGCCTATCTGTTCATCGGCGTTCCCGGCCTGGCCGACCAGCCCTACCTCAAGCGCGTGGCCCAGTGGCGCCAGACCCCCCTGTCGCAACTGCGGCCCGAGCAGATCGCGGCCGTGCTGCAGGAGACGGCGCGCGCCAAGCCGAACGACCCGCAACTGTTCCGGCTTCTGGCCCTGACCCGCTTCCAGGCGGGCGACGCGACCGGCGCCGCCCAGGCCTTGCGCCACGCCGTCAGGCTGGCCCCCGATCGGGTCGACCTGTGGGTCGGGCTCGGCGAGGTGCTGGTCGCCGAAGGCCAGGGCGAGGTCGGGACCGACGCCCGCCGCGCCTTCGCCGAGGCCCTGCGCCGCGACCCCGCCAATGTCAGCGCCCGCTACCACCTGGCCAAGGGCCGGATCGCCGACGGCGACCTGGCGGGCGGCCTGGCCGACTGGCGCGCCCTGCTGGCCGCCTTGCCGGCCGACGACCCGCGCCGCGCCGGTTTCGGCGACGAGATCGCCCAGACGGAGGCGCGCGGAAGCCTCGCCCCGACCGGCGCCCCGACTGGCGCCTCATCCGAACAGGCCGCCGCGCCGGCGACGGGCGACCAGCCAGAGGTCGAGACCTTCATCCAGGGCATGGTCGCCAGCCTGGCCGCCAAGCTCGAGGCCAATCCCGACGACGCCGACGGCTGGGTGAAGCTGGTGCGGGCCTACGCCGTGCTCGGCGACTCAGGCCAGCGTGACGCCGCCCTGGCCAAGGCCCAGGCCCGCTTCCACGACCAGCCCAAGGTGCTGGCCGCCCTGCGTCAGGCCGCCCAGACGCCGCGTTCGGCGCAGGTCGCCCCGCCCAGGAGCGCCCCGCCCAGGAGCGCCCCATGAGTTTCCTGCCCAAATCCCGCAAGGCGCGCCGCCGCCTGACCGTGCTGGCGGTCGCCGCCCCGGTCGTCGTCCTGGCCGTGGGCCTGGCCCTGTGGGGCATGCGCGACGCCATCTCGCTGTTCTACACCCCGTCCCAGGCCGCCGCCGCCCACGTGCCGGCCGGGCGCAAGGTGCAGCTGGGCGGCCTGGTCCAGGCGGGCAGCGTGGTCAAGCATCCGGACGGCAAGGTCGAGTTCGTGGTCGCCGACCAGCGCTCCACCAGTCTGGTGCGCTTCCAGGGCGACCTGCCCGACCTGTTCCGCGAGGGCCAGGGCATCGTCGCCGCCGGGGCCTTCGACGAGTCCGGCGCCTTCGTCGCCAAGCAGGTGCTGGCCAAGCACGACGAGCGCTACATGCCGCGCGAAGTGTCCAAGGCGCTGAAGGCGCAGGGCGAATGGCGCGGGGACGGGCAGGCGCCGAGCTACGCCACGCCGTCGACGGGCAAGGCCAAGTCATGATCACCGAATTCGGGGCCTATGCCCTTGTCGTGGCCCTGGTGCTGTCGGTCCTGCAGATGACCCTGTCGGCGGTCGGCGGGGCGCGGCGGATGGCGATCCTGGCCGGGGCCGGGCAGGGCGCGGCCCTGGGGGCGTTCCTGTGCGTGGCCCTGACCTTCCTGGCTCTGGTCCACGCCTTCGTGGTCTCCGACTTCTCGGTGGCCAATGTCGCGGCCAACTCCCACACCGCCAAGCCGATGCTTTACAAGGTGGCCGGGGCCTGGGGCAGCCACGAGGGCTCGATGCTGCTGTGGTGCCTGGTGCTGACCGGCTACGGCGCGGCCATGGCGGTCTACGGCAAGGCCCTGCCGCCGCGCCTGCGGGCCTACGCGGTGGCCACCCAGGGCGCGCTGGGCGTGCTGTTCCTGGCCTATACCGTCTTCGCCTCCAACCCGATGGCCCGGCTGCTGGACGCGCCGGTCGAGGGGGCGTCGCTCAATCCGCTGCTGCAGGACCCGGCGTTGGCCTTCCATCCGCCGTTCCTCTACTGCGGCTATGTCGGCTTTTCGGTGGTGTTCTCGTTCGCCATGGCGGCCCTGATCGAGGGCCGGGTCGACGCGGCCTGGGCCCGCTGGGTGCGACCCTGGACCCTGGCGGCCTGGAGCTTCCTGACCGTCGGCATCACCCTGGGCGCCTTCTGGGCCTACTACGAATTGGGCTGGGGCGGCTGGTGGTTCTGGGACCCGGTCGAGAACGCCAGCTTCATGCCGTGGCTGATCGGCACGGCCCTGCTGCATTCGGCCGTGGTGCTGGAAAAGCGCGGGGCCTTGCCGGGCTGGACGGTGTTCCTGGGCCTGGCGGCCTTCACCTTCTCGATGCTGGGGGCTTTCCTGGTGCGCTCGGGCGTGCTGACCAGCGTCCACGCCTTCGCGGTCGATCCGGCCCGCGGCGTGCTGCTGCTGACCATCATGGGCATCGCCGCCGGGTCGGGCTTCGCTCTGTTCGCCCTGCGCGCCCCCAGCCTGAACGCCGGCGGCCTGTTCGCGCCGGTCAGCCGCGAGAGCGCCATCGTCCTCAACAACATCATCCTGTCGACCGCCACGGCCGTGGTGCTGGTCGGCACCCTGTTCCCGCTGATCCGCGAGGCCGTGGACGGCGAGGCGGTGTCGGTGGGGCCTCCGTTCTTCAACATGACCTTTGTGCCGCTGATGGTGCTGGCCATGGCCGTGTTGCCTGCCGGGCCGCTGCTGGCCTGGAAGCGCGGTGACGCGCGGCTGGTGACGCGACGCCTGTGGCTGGCCCTGGCCTGCGCCGCGATCCTGGGCCTGGTGGCCTTCGCCGTCGTCGCTCCGCGCAGCGCCCTGGCCAGCGCTGGTCTGGCCCTGGGCGTCTGGCTGATGGGCGGCGCGCTGCTGGAACTGGCCGAGCGGGTGAAGGCCTTCCGCGCCCCCTGGGCCGAGGTGCGCCGCCGGACCGTCGGCCTGCCGCGCGGCGCCTGGGGCACGACCCTGGCCCATGCGGGCCTGGGCCTGTTCGTGCTGGGCGCGTCGTTCGAAACCACCTGGCGGGTCGAGGCCGCCCAGGCGCTGGGCGTCGGCGGCCAGCTGAAGCTGGGCGCCTATGAACTGGCCCTGACCGACGTCGGGACGGTCGAGGGCGCCAACTACATCGCCGAGCGCGGCATCGTGAAGATCACCAAGGGCGGCGCCGAGATCTGCACCGCCACGCCCGAGCGCCGCTTCTACCCCACCGGCCGCCAGACCACTTCGGAGGTGGCGATCTGCCCGCGGGTGCTGGACGATCTCTACGTGGTGCTGGGCGAGCGCCGGGCGGGCGCCGACGGCCAGCCGGCCTGGCTGGTGCGGGCCTTCGTCAATCCGTGGGTGCGGCTGATCTTCCTGGGCCCGCTGGTCATGGCCCTGGGCGGGCTGATCTCGCTGTCGGACCGCCGGCTGCGGTTCGGCGTGGCCAAGCGCGCGGAGACGGCGGCGTGAGGCGGCTCCTCGCCATCCTGGCCGCTGTCGCCTGCCTCGCCGGAGCCGCCGCCGACCCGGCCGATCGTCTGCCCGACCCCGCCCAGGAGGCCCGGGCCCGGGCGATCTTCCGCGAGGTCCGCTGTCTGGTCTGCCAGAACGAGTCGATCGACGATTCCGAAGCCGCCCTGGCCGGCGATTTGCGCTCCATCGTGCGCGACCAAGTGAAGCAGGGTCGCGGCGACGCTGAGATCCGCGCCTTCCTGGTCGAGCGCTATGGCGAGTTCGTGCTGCTCAAGCCGCCGTTCTCGCCGGGCAACGCCCTGCTCTGGGCCACGCCTGTTGTCGCCTTGGTTTTAGGCGCCGGACTGATGATCATGCTACTGCGTCGCCGGGCGGCGCCATCGCCCCTGGGCGAGGACCCCGAAGCGTTGTCCCAGGCCGAAGAGGCCCGGCTCCAGGTGCTGTTGAAGGACGAATGACACGATTGCGCCGCGAAGACGCCCCAAGACTATCTTGGGCGTGGCGGAAAGATCAGTCGAAGACCATTGCGCGTTTCGTCAACGCAACTAGGTTCTCAAGCCAAGGACCCGGCGCCGCGCGCCGTGGGTGAGGAAAGACGTAAGATGGCTGCTAGGAAGTCTGGTTTCTTTGTCGGTGCGGTGGCCGGCGCGGGCGTGGCCTGCGCGGCCCTGGCCGGGGTTGGCATGCGTATGGCTCCGGCGGGCGCCGCCGAACCGGCCCAGGTGGTCCGCACCTCGGGCGTTGCGGGCAATCCGGCCCCGATGTTCGCGCCGCCGCCCGGCGCGCCCCTGTCGTTCGCCGACATCTTCGAACAGGTCTCGCCCGCCGTGGTGCAGATCGACGTGACGTCCAAGGCCGCCGCCGCGCCGAAGCTGCGCATCCCGGGCCTGGAAGGCTTCGACATCGTGCCGCGCGGCCAGAAGCCGGGCGACGACGGCGAGGAAGCTCCCGGTCCCAAGCAGCAGTCCTCCGGTTCGGGCTTCTTCATCTCGGCCGACGGCTACCTGGTCACCAACAACCACGTGGTCGCCGACGCCGACGCCGACGGCATCAACGTGGTGCTGAAGGACGGCCGCGAACTGAAGGCCACCATCGTCGGCCGCGACGAGGGCACCGATCTGGCCGTGCTCAAGGTGGTCGATCCCAAGGCCAAGGGCGCTGCGTTCCCGTATGTGAACTTCGAGAACCAGGCCAAGCCGCGGGTCGGCGACTGGGTGATCACCATCGGCAACCCGTTCGGCCTGGGCGGCACCGCCACGGCCGGCATCATCTCGGCCTATAACCGCGACCTGGGCGACAGCTCGTCGACCTTCGTCGACTACATCCAGATCGACGCGCCGATCAACCGGGGCAATTCGGGCGGTCCGTCGTTCGACATTTACGGCCGGGTGATCGGGGTCAACACCGCGATCTTCTCGCCGACCGGCGGCTCGGTGGGCATCGGCTTCGCCATTCCCGCCGACGTGGCCGAGGCCACCGCCAAGGCGCTGATCAGCGGCGGCAAGGTGGTGCGCGGCTATATCGGCGCCCAGATCCAGCCCTTCACCAAGGAAATGGCCGAAGCCCAGGGCCTGGGTGAGGTCAAGGGCGCGATCGTCGCCGACCTGGTGACCGGCGGCCCCGCCCAGAAGGGCGGCCTGATGGCCGAGGACGTGATCACCGCCGTCAACGGCGTCAACATCAAGAGCGGCTCGGAACTGACCCGCGAAGTGGCCAAGGGCCGTCCGGGCGACACCCTGAAGCTGTCGGTCCTGCGCGGCGGCAAGCCCCGCACGGTCGACATCAAGTCGGGTGTCCGTCCGACCGAGAAGGAGCTGGCGGTCGACGGAGACGACACCGACGAGAACGGCGCCGAGGCTCCGGCCAAGCCGCAGGTCCAGAAGTCGGACGCCCTGGGCCTGACCCTGGCCCCGATCGACGACACGGCCCGCCGCACCTACAGCATCGATCCCGCGGTGCGCGGCCTGCTGATCGACGGCGTCAAGGCCAGCTCCGACGCAGGCGAGAAGGGCCTGCGCAAGGGCGACGTCCTGACCAGCATCAACGGCGAGCCCGTCGCCAACGCGGCCCAGGTCGCCTCGGCGGTGGACGCGGCCAAGAAGCTGCAGCGTCCCAGCGTCAACCTGCGGATCATCCGCGCCGGTCGTCCGACGATCGTGCCGCTGAAGATCGCGCCGTAGGGACGGCGTAGGGGAACGACGATACGCGGGGGCTTTCGCCAAGAGGGCTTTCGCGGGGGCGCGGATCACGTCACCATCCGTGCCGTGACGACGAACACGAGGGGGGCGTCATCGATTCGGTGACGCCCCCTTTTCGTGCATCTAGGGGCCTGGAATGCGTATCCTGATCATCGAGGACGACCTGGAAGCCGCCGCGGCCATGAGCCACGGCCTGACCGAGGCGGGCTATGCGTGCGTGCACGCCCCCGACGGCGAGGCCGGCCTGGCCGAAGCCGGCAAGGGCGACTTCGACGTGCTGATCGTCGACCGCATGATGCCCAAGAAGAACGGCGTCGAAGTGGTCGAGACCCTGCGCCGCGAGGGCGACAACACCCCGGTGCTGTTCCTCTCGGCCCTGGGCGAGATCAATGACCGCGTGGTCGGGCTGAAGGCCGGGGCCGACGACTATCTGGTCAAGCCCTACGCCTTCGCCGAGCTGATCGCCCGGGTCGAGGCCCTGTCGCGCCGCCGCGAGACGGGCTCGGTGGCCACGACCCTGAAGGTCGGCGAGCTGGAGATGAACCTGATCAACCGCACGGTCCATCGCCAGGGCAAGGAGATCGATCTCCAGCCCCGCGAGTTCCAGCTGCTGGAGTTCATGATGCGCCACGCCGGCCAGTCGGTGACCCGCACCATGCTGCTGGAGAAGGTGTGGGAGTACCACTTCGACCCGCAGACCAACGTCATCGACGTGCACATCTCGCGGCTGCGTTCGAAGATCGACAAGGGCTTCGAACGGGCCATGCTGCAGACCGTGCGCGGGGCGGGCTACCGGCTCGATCCGTAGCGCTTGGTTTGGTCCTTCGCCGACCCGTGTTAGGCTCTCGGCATGAACAAGCTGACCCAGCCCGTTCCTGAACATGAGGACTTCGGTGCGGAGCCTTCCGAGGCCGAGCTCGAAGCTTGGTTCGAACGCAATCGGGACGCCTTGAAGGGGTCGCTGGATATCGCCCGTCGCCAGCTCGCCGAAGGCCGATCGGACAAGCGCACCATCGCCGAGATCATCGCCGAAGGAACGCGTCGGCATCTCGCCAAGCGATAAGGCTGGGATGACGGGGGCGTTCAATCGGTCTGAGCCAGCCGGCCACGACCTTGACGATATCTTCGCGCGGATCGCGGAAGATAACGGGCTTGGCGTCGCGGTCGCTCAGCTCGAGCGTCTCGAAAAAGCCCTGGACCGGCTCGCGGCGTTTCCTCAATTAGGTCGTGCGCGGCGTGATCTGGGTGAAAATACATTCACTTTGCCGGTTCGGCCGTGGGTGATCATCTACGACTTCGCGGAGGGAGATGTCGAAGTGTTGCGTATCGTCGATGGCCGTCGCGACCTGTCCGCTCTTCTTGACGAGCTTCGCTAGCCCATGCGCCTGCCGCGCCTGATCCGATCGACGCCGTTCCGGCTGACCCTGCTGTTCCTGGCCCTGTTCGCGGCGGCCGCCAGCGCGTTCCTCGGCTACATCTACATCGCCACCGCCGGCGAGGTGAACCGCCGCGCCGACGCCGACATCACCCGTGAGATGGAGAGCCTGGAAGCCGCCTATCGGGTGGGCGGGATCAACGCCCTCAACCAGACCATCGTCGAGCGCGCCACCGGCGAGCGGCCGTTCCTCTATCTGCTGCTCGACAAGGACGGCAAGCGGATCTCCGGCTCGATCGAGGAGTCGCCGATCGACGACTTCCAGGGTCCTGGCCCGACCTGGGAGACCTTCAAGCTCACCGAGACCGACATCGACGGCGCCGAGGTCAAGCGCTCGGCGCGCGGCGTGCAGGAGCGGCTGACCGGCGGCGAGGCGCTGTTCGTCGGGGCCGATGTCCAGGAGTCCGAGGGCTATGTAATGAAGATCGTCCGCGCCCTGCAGGGCGCGGCGGTGCTGGTCATCATCCTGGGCCTGGCCGGCGGGGTGATCGTCAGCCGCAACGTCAGCCGCAGCATGCAGGGCCTGGTCGACCTGGTGAACGCCGTGCGGGCCGGCGACCTGCACGCCCGGGCCAGGCTGCGGGGCACGCGCGACGAATATGACGAGCTCTCCGAGGGGCTCAACGACATGCTCGACCGCATCGAGCGGCTGATGGGTGGCCTGCGTCACGCCGGCGACGCCATCGCCCACGACCTGCGCTCGCCATTGACCCGCCTGCGGGCCCGCATGGAGGTCGCCCTGATCGACGCCGAGAACGGCAAGGGCGATCCGATGGCGGCCCTGGAGACGGCGCTGGTCGACGCCGACGGCGTGCTCAAGACCTTCAACGCCGTGCTGGCCATCGCCCGGCTGCAGGCGGCCGGCGAGGCCCCGGACCAGAGCATCTTCGACTCCAGCGAACTGGCCTCGGACATGGCTGAACTCTATGAGGCCAGCTGCGAGGACAAGGGCCTGGACTTCAAGGCCGAGATCGTCCCGGCCCTGGGCGTGAAGGGCAATCGCGAGTTCATCGCCCAGGCCCTGGCCAACATCCTCGACAACGCCATCAAGTACACCCCGACCGGCGGGGCGATCATGCTGCGCGCCCGGCGCAACTCGGCCGGCGAGCTGGAGTTCTCGGTCACCGACACCGGGCCCGGCGTGCCCGAGGAGGACCGCGGCCGCGTCGTCCAGCGCTTCGTGCGGCTGGAGAACAGCCGCAGCGAGCCGGGGGCGGGGCTGGGCCTGTCCCTGGTCCAGGCCGTGGCCGCCTCGCACGGCGGCCGGCTGGAGCTGGCCGAGGGGCCGGGCGTCTATGACGGCTTCGGCCCCGGACTGCGGGTGGCCCTGGTGTTGCCGCGGGTGGAATAGCTCAGGGCCGCTCCGGCGGCCGGCCATAGACCACGTCGTAGCAGCGCGTCTGACCCAGCTTGGTGGGACAAAATCCGGTCTCCTCGGACCCTTCTCGGATGACCACGTAGCGGTCGCGCTTGCATTGCCACCACTCGTATTCGAAGTCCTCGCCGCCATCCTGCTTGAACACCGGCGCGTCGCCCTGGGCGTAGAACCGGGTCATGCCGGTCAGGCCACCGAAACTGCCCCAGCCGTTGACCAGACCGCAGACCCGGCCGTCGCGCCGCGCCCACACCCGGCCCAGTTCCAAGGCGTGGGGCTGGGCCAGCCGGGCGATCAGCCGCGGCTTGACGCTGGCCCAGCGCACCCGCGCCATCGACCGGGCGGCGACCAGCCGGGCGCCGGAAGCCGGCCGCTTGGGCTCGACCTTCAGTTCGTACTGGATGACATAGACGAGCATCAGCCCGACCCCGAGGACGATCAGGGCCATGACCGCCAGGTCGAAGGTCCGCACCGCCAGCGCCCGTCGTCGGGCCTTGGGGCCGCGCGTCGCGGGCATCCTGAGGACGAAGGTCATGGTCGGGGCCCCGCTCAGCTCCACGCGGAGCGCGGATTACATCTGTAGACCATAAAAGTTACAGATGTAATCCGGTCCGTCAAGGCGCGGACGAGACGTCGCCCCGACGCCTGGTCCTAGCGGTGGATGGTAGGCAGGTTGATGCCGTCGACGGGGGCCTCGGCGCGGAGACGGCCGGGCCAGGTGACCTCGTGGTCCGGCAGGGGGCCACGCGGCGTCACGGTCCAGACGCCGGCGGCGGTGACCAGGGCCAGCAGGGTGATCGCCGCCGCGCCGGCGGTCTGGCGGCGATGGCTGGGCTCGGGCCGGGCCAGCAGCCTGACCCGCAGCAGCAGCGGGTGGGCGGCCCAGAAGCAGGCGAGGGGCGAGCCGTTGCGCACGGTGTGGGCCTGGACCAGCGCCTGGGCGTAGGTGCGGCGCAGTTCGGGACGCAGGCCCAGCACGGTGGCGTCGCAGGCCATCTCCTGGTCGAGCCGGGCGCACAGGGCGCCGACATGGATCAGCGGGTTGCACCAGCCCAGCACCTGGACGCCGGCGATGGCCAGGTTGGCGATCGGGTCGCCGCGCTTGATGTGGGTGCGCTCGTGCAGGTCGATCATCCGCCGCGCCTCGGCGTCGAAGCGGGCGGCGAAGTCGGCGGGCAGCACGATCCGGGGCCAGAAGACGCCCATCACCGCCGGACCCGCGCGGCCGGCCTGGGCCCGCGCCCGGAAGGCGCGTTCCTGCAGCAGGATGGCGGTGGCCAGGGCGACGGCGCCGACCAGCCAGGCGGCCAGCAGGGCGAAGGCGTGCTCCTCGCCCATCAGGGTGGGCGGCAGGCCCGAACCCAGGGTCTCCGACAGGCTCGGGAACACGCAGGCGATCGCCGCCACCGGCACCAGGGCCCACAGCCGGTAGGCCAGGCGGGCGCCGATCAGCCGGCGCACCGGTCCGCGCAGCAACAGCACCAGGACCACGGCCGCCATGGCGGCCAGCTGGGCCCGCAACAGGGTCATCGCCAGGAGTTCAGCCACCATCGTCGAGATCCGCGATCAGCGTCTTCAGTTGCTTGATTTCGTCGGCCGACAGCGCGCGATGCTGGGCGAAATGCGCCACCAGCGGCGTCAGCTGGCCGTCGAATAGCCGGTTGAGCAGGCTCTGGCTCTCGGCCTGCACATAGTCGGCGCGCTGGATGACCGGGGCGTAGCGGGCCCGGCCCTCGATGCGGTCCGAACGGATCGCCTTGCGCTTCAACAGGCGGTTGATCAGCGTCTTGACCGTGGCCTCGCCCCAGCCCTGCGGCTCGGCGACCTGCGCCATGATCTCGTCCACCGTCAGCGGCTGACGGGACCAGAGCGCGTCCATGATGCGGCTCTCGGCCTGGGTGATGTTCATGGCGCCTCGCATCTTCGAACCGCAAGGATTACGCCTGTAACCTGGGCTGTCAAGCGGCGGTTGGACCGCTCGCCGCCGCCGCGATCATGAGCAAGGTTTAACGCGGCGATCCCGCCGACCGATGCTACCCCGTTCGGGCTTTCAGGTCGGGGGATGGGTGATGGATCGTCGGCGCTTTCTGGAGATGTCCGTGGTCGGCGCGGCGTTCGCGCCCCTGGCGGTTCAAGCGCAGACGCAGCCGCCCGCCGCCCCGCCGCCGTTTCCGCCGGCCGACGCGCGCAGCGTCTGGCTGGTCGGCGACTCGGCCCCGCCCAATCCCGTCGCCAACACCCAGCGCCTGCTGGAGCTGCTGCAGGCGCGGCCCAAGATCCGCGAGGCCTATCTGTCCGGCGGCGCGACCGCCGAGCTGGAGGACCGCTTCGCCAAGCGGCTGGGCAAGGAGGACTGCGCCTTCCTGCCGACCGGCACCCTGGCCAACCACCTGGCGGTCCGCGTGCTGGCCGGCGACGCTTCGCGGGTGATCGTCCAGCACGAAAGCCACCTCTATCGCGACGAGAGCGACGCCACCCAGCTGCTGTCGGGCCTCAACCTCGTGCCGCTGGCCGAAGGGCGCGCCGCCCCGACCCTGGCCGAGATCAAGGCGGCGGTCGACGAGGCCGAGAACGGCCCCTATCCGCTGCGGGTCGGGGCGATCTCGCTGGAGAGCCCGGTGCGCCGCGTGAAGGGCGAGATGGTCGACCTGGCCCTGGCCCACGAAATCTCGGCCTACGCCAGAAGCAAGAATGTGAAGATGCACCTGGACGGCGCGCGCCTGCTGATGGCCCCGCCCGGCTACGACGTGGCGGGGACCGCGGCGCTGTTCGATACGGTCTATGTCTCGCTCTACAAATATCTCGACGCGCCGTTCGGGGCGGTGCTGGCCGGCTCGAAGGCCGATATCGCCAAGGTCCGCGACCTGCGCCACCGGTTCGGCGGCACGATCTATCAGGGTTGGGAATGCGCCGTGCCGGCCCTGGCGGCGCTGGACGATTTCGACGCCCGCCATCGCGCCGCCTTCGCCGCCGCCGACCAGCTGTTCGCGGCGCTGAAGGCCCAGGGCCTGGCGACGGTCAAGCCGGCCCCCAACGCCTCCAACATCCGCGAGCTGGTGCTGAGGCCCAAGGTCGCCGAGGGGCTGTTCGACCGCATGCGCGTGGCGGGGGTGCGGATGTTGAAGCCGGAGGCCGGGGTGGTCGAGGTCTATGTCAACGACACGATCACCCGGCGGCCGGTGGAGGAGTATGTGAAGCTGTTCGCGGGGTAGGGGGCAGCGCCGAAGACCCCCTCAGTCGCTCCGCGACAGCTCCCCCAGAGGGGGAGCATCCAGCGCGACCAGCATCCTCCCCCTCTGGGGGAGGTGGCCCGGAGGGCCGGAGGGGCTTTCTTGGCGCGCCCTCGACCTCGCCTCTCCCCCGCGCCACAGTGCCGCCCATGACTCGCCTGCTCGAACGCCTTTCGCCCTGCGGCCCCATCGTCGATCCCAAGGCCGCCGAACGGGCGCACGAGGCGGTCGGCAAGAAGGTCGGCGAGGCCATGCCGGTGGTCGAGGCCGTCTGGCCGGCCCTGGCCCCGGTGTTTTCCGCCTCGCCCTACCTGGCCGGCCTGGCGCGGCGCGACGGGCGGCGGCTGCCGTTGATCCTCGAAAGCGATCCCGACGCCCGCCTCGCCGAGATCCTGGTCGCCGCCGAGGCCGTCGCAGCCGAGCCCGACTTCGAGACCGCCCGCCGGGTCCTGCGCGACCTGAAGGCCGACCTGCACCTGCTGACCGCCCTGTGCGACCTGGGCGGGGCCTGGGACCTGGACGCGGTGACCGGGGCCCTGACCCGCTTCGCCGATGCCGCCCTACAGGCCAGCTTGGCCCAGGCCGCGCGGTTGGAGGTGACACGGGGCGCCCTGACCCATGTCGGCGGAGGCCTCGACGGCCCGATCCCCGGCCTGTTCTGCATCGCCATGGGCAAGCACGGGGCCTTCGAGCTCAACTACTCCAGCGACATCGATTTCTCGATCTTCTACGCGCCCGAAGCGCTGCCCGTCGCCGAAGGCGTCGAGCCGCAGGGCGTGGCCGTGCGCCTGACCCAGCACCTGGGGCGGATGCTGGCCGAGCGCACCGCCGACGGTTACGTGTTCCGCATCGACCTGCGCCTGCGCCCCGACCCGTCCTCGACCCCGCCGGCCATGCCGATCGACGCGGCGCTCGAATATTACGAGAGCGTCGGTCAGAACTGGGAGCGGGCGGCCCACATCAAGGCGCGGATCGCGGCCGGCGACATGGCGCGCGGCGACGCGTTCCTGGCCGAGCTGCAGCCGTTCATCTGGCGCAAGAACCTCGATTTCGCGGCCATCGCCGACATCCACTCGATCAAGCGCCAGATCCACGCCTACAAGGTCGACGACCGCCTGACCGCCAAGGGCGCGGACCTCAAGCTGGGGCGCGGCGGCATCCGCGAGATCGAGTTCTTCGTCCAGACCCAGCAGCTGATCCTCGGCGGCCGCCACCCAGACCTGCGAAGCCCGCGCACCCTCGACGCCCTGGCCGCCCTGTCCGACGCCGGTCATGTGACGCCCGACGACCGCGACTACCTGATCAAGGCCTATCGCGACCTGCGGGCCCTGGAGCACCGGGCCCAGATGATCGCCGACGACCAGACCCACAAGCTCCCGGAGGCCGACACCGACCGCAAGCGGGTGGCGGCGCTGTGGGGGCACGGCGCCCTGCGCGGTTTCGACGCCCTGGTCGGCCACCTGCTGAAGGGCGTCAACCGCCGCTACGGCGCGCTGTTCAAGGGCGAGGAGGCGCTGTCGTCACGGTTCGGCAGCCTGGTGTTCACCGGGGTCGAGGACGATCCGGAGACCTTGGCCACCCTGCGGCGCATGGGTTTCTCGAACGCGGAGCGGGTGGCCGGCACCATCCGCGGCTGGCACCACGGCCACATCGCCGCCACCCGCACCGCGCGGGGCCGCGAGCTGTTCACCCGCCTGGCTCCGCGCCTGTTGGACGCCGCCAACGCCACCGGCGCGCCGGACGACGCCTTCAACCGGTTCGGCGACTTCTTCGCGGGGCTGAGTTCGGGCGTGCAGATCCAGTCGCTGTTCCTGGCCCAGCCTCGCCTGTTCGAGCTGATCGTCGAGGTCATGGCCTTCGCCCCGCGCCTGGCCAGCACCCTGGCCCGTCGACCGACGGCGCTGGACGCGCTGCTGGACCCGGCCTTCTTCGGGCCGATGACCGTGCCCGAGACCGCGCCCTGGGACCCGACCGATTTCGAGGGGGCGATGGACGCCGCCCGGCGGCTGTTCCGCGACCAGACCTTCCGGATCGGCGTGCGGGTGATCAGCGGCACGGCCGGCGCGCGCGACGCCGGCGCGGCCTTCGCCGATCTCGCCGACCTGATCGTCGGCGGCCTGGCCCCCGCCGCCCTGGCCGAGGTCGAGCGGCTGGGCGGGGCCTTCCCGGGGCAGGTGGCGGTGGTCGCCCTGGGCAAGGCCGGCTCGCGCGAGATGACCGCCAAGTCCGACCTCGACCTGATGACCCTCTACGCCGCCGACGATCCGCCAAGTACGAGCGAAGCGACGTCCGCCATCAAGGGCTGGAGCGCCGACAGCTTCTACGCCCGCTTCACCCAGCGCCTGACCTCGGCCCTGTCGGCGCCGACCGGCGAGGGCACGCTCTACGATGTGGACCTCAAGCTGCGGCCCTCGGGCACCAAGGGTCCGGTGGCGGTCAGTTTCGCGGCCTTCGAGGACTATTACGACCGCGAGGCCGAGACCTGGGAACTGTTGGCCCTGACCCGGGCCCGGGTGATCTGGGCTTCGTCGCCGGCCTTCCAGGCCCGGGCCGAGGCCGCGATCGCCGCCGCCCTGCGCCGGGCCCGTGATCCCAAACGCACCGCCGTCGACGTGCTGGAGATGCGCCAGCTGATGGAGGACGAGCGGCCGGGCAAGGGCGACTGGGACCTCAAGCTGACCCCCGGCGGCCTGGTCGACATCGAGTTCGCCGCCCAGTTCCTGCAACTGGTCCATGCCGCGTCCGGCGGGCCCTTGGCGCAGAACACCGGCGAGACCCTGGTGGCGCTGCGAGCGGCCGGCCTGGGCGACAAGGCGGCGATGGTCGCGCTGGAGGCGGCGTGGCGGCTGGAGCAGGACCTGTCGCAACTGCTAAAGGTGGCGCTGGAGGACGGGCACGACCCGGACACCGAACCCAAGGCCTTCCGGGCGCTGCTGGCGCGAGCGGGCGGCGCGCGGACGTTCGGGGCGCTGAAGAGCAGGCTGGCCAAGGCCAAGGCCGAGGCGCGGGCGGCGTTCGAGTCGGTGGTGAGGCGGTAGGGTCGAGCGCGGTTGGGGACACGCACATGTGCGTGTCTCCCTGTCGCGGGCGGGCCGGCGAGCCCTAGGCTCTGTGGACAGTTGAGCGGTTTTTCAGCAACAATGCTCCTCATCCTGAGGTGCGTAGCGTAGCGAAGCCTCGAAGGACGCACCGCATCACCCTTCAGCGCTTACTGTCCACAGCTCCTAGGCCGGCTCAAGCCGCCGCGCGGCCGTCACGTGCTTCACATAGGCCTCGTCGGTCGTGAAGGGGATCTCCTTCACGTCGATCAGCAGGCGCTTGTTCTGCCCGACGATGAGGATCTTGGGCAGGTAGAGACCGTTGAACGAGCCATGCACCGCATAGGGCGTCGTCCCCTTCGCCAGGGGGCCGGTCCAACCCATCACGTCGATCGCCAGGCCGCCGACGAAGTGGGGGTCGCGGACCAGCTGGATGCCGCTGGTGAAGTTCGGCGCTTGCCCCTTCACGTTGACGCTGAAGAAACCCGGCGTGCCCAGGCCGGTCCAGACGTAAGTCGCCTCGGCCGTGTCGAAAGGCTCAGGACCATAGAAACCCATGATGTTCTCCCTTGCTCGGATTGGGTCGCCCGTCGGCCCTCAGGGCTGACAGGGGCGAGGGCGTCGCCGACGGTCAGTGGCGCCTGGACGTGATATAGGCGCGCCCTGAAGCGGAATTGCCAGTTAAAATTGTGCTTAAGCTAAGTTGACCTCTTTTGGCGAGTTGACGTCGCGTCCACGGCCTTCTCCGAACGGAGAAAGCCGCCTTTCCGCGTCTTCACCTGTAACCAATCGCCTCTCCGCGACGTATCCTCCAAGGTAGCCTTGGAGCCCCGCCATGCTGATCCGCCGCGCGCCCGACCTGACCGACAACGACGTCACCGACCCCGGCCTCTACCTGCGCCGACGGGAGTTCATCGGCGCGACGGCCGGGCTGGGCCTGTTGGCGGCGGCGGGGACGGCCAGCGCCCGGGGGCTGACCTATGGCCCGGGTTTCTCGACCACCGAGAAGCCGACGCCGAAGAAGGACATCACCAGCTACAACAACTTCTACGAATTCGGGGTCAACAAGGAGGACCCGGGCGAGAACGCCGGGTCCCTGAAGACCCGGCCGTGGACCGTGCGGGTCGACGGCGCCTGCGAGAAACCCGCCACCTTCGCCATCGACGACCTGATCAAGGGGCAGAAGCTTGAAGAGCGCATCTACCGGATGCGCTGCGTCGAGGGCTGGTCGATGGTCATTCCGTGGGTGGGCTTTCCGCTCAAGGACCTGATCGCGGCGGTCGGGCCGACGTCGAAGGCCAAGTTCGTCGCCTTCGAGACCCTGATGCGACCCTCGGAAATGCCCGGCCAGAAGTGGGACGTGCTGCAATGGCCCTATCGCGAGGGCCTGCGGATCGACGAGGCCACCCACCCGCTGGCGATCCTGGCGGTCGGCCTCTATGGCGACGTCCTGCCCAATCAGAACGGCGCGCCGCTGCGGCTGGTCGTGCCGTGGAAGTACGGCTTCAAGGGCATCAAGTCGATCGTCAGGATCAGCCTGGTCGAGACCATGCCGGCCACCGCCTGGAACCTGTCGGCGCCGCGCGAATACGGCTTCTATTCCAACGTCAATCCGGCCGTCGACCACCCCCGCTGGTCGCAGGCCACCGAGCGCCGGATCGGCGAATTCCGGCGGCGCGAGACCCTGCCGTTCAACGGCTATGGGCAGTACGTGGCCGACCTGTACCGGGGCATGGACCTGCGGGCGAACTTCTGATGGCGGCTAGGGTTTTTTCCCGGACAGCCTCTGCGAGGCTTCCGGGATGACAACGGTAAGTGTGCGTGAGCGGGTTGCTGCAAAAAAGCGCTCCAGCAAAACCCAGGACAACATCGTCTACGCCGCCGTTTGGCTGGCCTGCCTCACACCGCTGGTCTGGCTGACCTGGCGGGTTTTCAGCGACGATCTCGGCGCCAATCCGATCGAGGCCCTGATCCGCCAGATCGGCGTCTGGGGCCTGCGGCTGCTGCTGGTCGGCCTGGCGATCACTCCGGCCGCGCGGATCCTCAAGCAACCCCGCCTGCTCCGCTTCCGGCGCACCGTCGGCCTGTTCGCCTTCAGTTACATCTGCCTGCACCTGCTGACCTATATCGGCGTCGACCTGTTCTTCGACTGGCGACAGCTGGTGAAGGACATCCTCAAGCGGCCGTTCATCACCCTGGGCATGCTGGGCTTCACCCTGCTGATCCCGCTGGCCGTGACCTCGACCAACGGCATGGTCCGCCGGCTGGGGCGGGCGACCTGGCAGAGGCTCCACTGGCTGATCTACCTGATCGTGCCGCTGGGCGTGGCCCACTACTACCTGCTGGTGAAGGCCGACCACCGTCCGCCGCTGGTCTATGCGGGCATCGTGGCTGTGCTGATGGGCTGGCGGGTGTGGGACGCTTGGGGGCGGGCTCGCACTAAGCCCTAGGTCCAATTTTGATCCGCTCATCCCGCGGATTTTGGGAGACTAGAACAGCTCCGCCTCTGGATCCCGCGTCTGATCACGCATCCACCACCCGCCCAGCTTCGCGCCGCCGCAGGGCCCCTTCTGGGTCAGCACCACCTGGTCGGCGGTGAACGCCGCGTCCAGCCGGCAGGCGTCGGGACCCGTTCCGGTCAGTGGAAAGCTCATGACTTCCTGGCCGGTGGCGACCTTCACGGGATGGGCGTCGTCGGTAAAGCCCTGGGACGTGTTCGCGTCGGCCAGCTGGTAGGCCAAGTCCAGGCCGGTCGGCGTCGGCTTGACGCGCAGGAAATCCTGGCCACGCGTATAGACCCCGCCCAGCCGGAAGCCCGGGCTTCTCAGAACCGCGATGCGGTCGGCGTGGATGTCGCGCAGGCAGGCCAGGGCGGTCTGATCGTCGGTGCACAGGATTCCACCCTGGCCCATGTCGGGCGGCAGCAGGGCGCGCGAACCCACCCAACCGCGCTGGGTCATCTTCACATAGGCGGCGATCTTGCCGTCCCAGACCTTCAGCGCCTCGCCATAGGCCTTGGCCAGGTCCTCGTCCTGGCGCGACAACCGCGGGTCGTTGCAGATCAGCTTCTCGACCTTGGTGCGGGCCTTGGCGCAATCGAAGCTGGCGGCGGTGGCCGGCGTGGCCCCCAGCGGTGAAATGAGGGCGATCAGAAGCAGGGCCGCGAGCGCGGCGACGAGGCGGGTCATGACCTACTCCGAAAGATAGGGTGACTTGGCCGGATCGCGCCGGAAGACGTGCAAGTCCGTCCCCATCGCGCAGCGCTCCGTCTTCGGCGCGGACAGAGTCGCGACGTCCTGGGTGAAGGTCAGGACGCGTGGGCAGCCAGCGTCCTCGAAGCTCAGCTTGCCTGACGCATCGACGTCGCCTCGCGCCTGCAGCAGCATGTTTCCCTTGGGGTCGGGGCAGATATAGAGCTCCACCCCGATGCCGGCGTCGGGATAGTTCTGCGTGACGTCCATATAGACCCCGTCGTGAGGGCAGCGCCCGGCGACGTAGCGGCCCATCCATTTCAGGCTGGGATGGGTCAGGAAGCTCAGGCGGCGCTGGTAGTCCTGCTTCAGGCAGGCGACATCAGCCTTGCAGATGCCGTTGCGGTCCCTGAGCCACTCCCGCTGTTCGGTGCGGATGTAGGTCGACCAGTTCCCCGCCGGCCAGAGGCCCTGGGCGGTCTTGAACGCCGCGGCCACCTGCTCGTCCAGCTTCGAGACCGCCGGGTCCTTGCAGATGGCCTTCTCGGTCGGCGTGCCGGCCTTGGCGCAGTCGAAACTGGCCGCGTGGGCCGCCGACGTCGACGCCGTCGATCCAAGACTGATCAGGGCCGCCAGGCCGACCCAAGGCACGACACGGACCATGCGGAGCTCTCCCAAGGCGACGCTGGCGCAACCTAGCCGATAACGGCGTTATCCGGAAGGCTTGGCCTTGGCCGCTTCCTTGGCCGCGTAGTCCTGCACCTGACGCACCACCCGCAGCACGTTGCCGCCCCAGATCGCCGCCACGTCGGCGTCGGTGTAGCCGGCCGCCTTCAGCCGGGCCGTGACCTTGGGCAGGTCGGCGACGTCCTCGAAGCCGACCACCCCGCCGCCGCCGTCCCAGTCGGCGCCGATGCCGACGTGCTGGGGACCGACCACCTTCAGGGTGTGCAGCAGGCTGGCCATGAACTCCTCGAAGGTCGCGCGGACCGGCGGGAACCTGGCGTCGACCTCGGCGCGCTTCTTGTTGAAGGCGACGATCTGCGCCTCGGTCGCGGTCTCGCTGTCGGGGAACGGCGCCAGCGCCTTCATCGCCGCCAGGCGCTCGGGGCTGGCGGCGGTGTTCTTTAGATAGACCGAGTTGATGCAGATCACCCCGCCGGCGTCGGCGATCTTCTTCAAGCGACCGTCGTCGAGGTTTCGCGGGTGGTCGTAGATCGCCTTGGCGCCGGTGTGCGAGGCGATGACCGGGACCTTCGACAGGGCAACGGCCTGGTCGACCACGTCGTCGGAGGCGTGGCTGACGTCGATGACGATCCCCAGCCGATTGGCCTCGGCCAGCCAGCGCAGGCCCAGCGGCGAGAAGCCGTGCCAGATCTTGCCCTTGGGGTCGGTCGAGCTGTCGGCGAACTGGTTGTTGAGGAAGTGCACGGGCCCGGCCAGGCGCACGCCGGTGGCGTAGAAGGTCTGCATCAGGGTGAGGTCCTCACCCATCGGCCAGCTGTTCTCGATGCTCTGGAAGACGAACTTCTTGCCGGTCTTGTTGATCCGCTCGGCGTCGTCGGCGGTGTAGGCCAGCTCGAACTTGTCGGGGTGGGCGGCGACCATTTCGCGGATCTCGGCGGCGCGGTTCAGCGCGAAGTCGCGGGCCCCGCGATAGCCCTCGGCGGTCAGCGCGCCCTGGCCGGTGTAGATCACGAAGAACCCGCCATCGAGGCCGCCCTCGTTCATGCGCGGCAGGTCGACCTGGGTGCCGTCCTGGGTGACCACATGGCGGTCAGTGATGCTCCAGCCCTCGCGGGCGAAGTGCTCGGGGGTGTCGAGGTGGGTGTCCAGGGTCAGGACCCGCTCGTGCAGGACCCTGTCCTGCTTGGAGACCGGGGCGTCGGCGGCCCATGCCAGCGAGGAGGGCGCGGCGGTGGCCAGCAGGGCGGCGGAGCCGAGCAGCAGGGTCAGTAGGCGAGCCATGGAAACTCCCGAGGCGAACTGTGAGGCCGCACGCTCAAGGATCGGCGCGCAGCGGTCAAGGTCCGCCGTGAGCCCGCGAACGGTTCGGCGTTCGGCTCCCGGGGATTGAGCGTCGGCGGCGTGCGATCGCACGCCGCCGCGCGGTTGGAAGCCTAGTAGAAGGCCCCGTAGATGACGTCGTCGATACGGCCCGTGCGGGTGTCGACCAGCAACAGGTCGGGTCCGTAGCGAACCCAGCGATAGCCCCACGGCGGGCCGTCCAGTCCCATCCGCCAATAGTCGTCGTAGAAGTAGGCGGAGCTCAGGAACAGGGCCGGCAGCAGCAGGCCGACGGACCAGCGGCGATAGCGGTAGCCCGACGGATAGCGCCAGCGCGGCCCGCGGATCGGGCGGAAGCCGGGCGGGCGGCCACCGCCTGGACGATGCGGGCCCAGGGGCGGCGGCGGGCGCGGGCGAGGCGGCGGCCGGGGCCGGGGCGGCGGTTTGGGCACGGGGCGCGGCGGCGGCTTGGGTTTGGGACCGGGTCCAGGCATGGGCCTCGGAGGCGGACCGGAGCCGCCTGGTGGTCGACCGCCGCCATGGCCGGGCGGGCGCCCGCCGCCACCGCCAGGTCTGTCGCCAGAGGGTGGTCCGCCCGACTGGGCCAACGCCGCGCCGGGGATCAGAAGGCCCAGGACCGAGGCCAGGAGAAGACGCCGATTCATCGCAATCCTCCAAAAGCCCCCCGGCTATGATCGACTATAGCGCGCGGTCCGAAATGCAAAAGCAGGTTGTGCGACCGCCGTTCCGTCACTCAGAACAGCCCCAATGCCTTGAAGCTGGCCACGCCTTCTCTTCCGACCACCAGGTGGTCGTGGACATTGACCTTCAGCGCCTTGCCGGCCTCGACGATCTGCCTCGTCATCTCGATGTCTGGACGCGACGGGGTGGGATCCCCGGACGGATGGTTGTGCAGCAAAATAATGTTGGAGCTGGAAAGCTCCAGCGCCCGGCGCATCACCTCGCGCGGATAGACCGGGGCGTGGTCGACGGTGCCGTGGTTCATCACCTCGTCGGCGATCAGCTGGTTCTTCTTGTCGAGGAACAGCACCCGGAACTGTTCGCGCGGCTCGTTGGCCAGGGCGACGCGGACATAGCCCAGCAGCGCCGTCCACGACGAGATCACCGGCCGCCTGGCGATCTTGTCACGCCCGGCCCGCAGGGTGGCCTCGTGCAGCAGGGTCAGGTCGATGGCGGCGCTCTCGCCGACTCCCGGCACGGTCTTCAGCGCCTCGATCCCGGCCCCGATCACCGCCCCGAACGACCCGAACCGGGCCAGCAGCGCCTTGGCCATCGGCTTGACGTCGCCGCGCGCGAAGGTGCGGAACAGATAGAGCTCCAGCAGTTCATAGTCGGGCAGGGCGGCCAGGCCGCCGGCCTTGGCGCGGTCGCGCAGGCGCTCACGGTGACCCAGCGCGTGGCTGGGCGCGGCGGCGTCGGCGACGCCCGTAGCCTTGAGTGACCTTCCGCTGACCATCGCGTCCCGCCATGCGAGAGCGAATTAGCTCAGATCAATGGAAGGTTGTCCATATTGTAACCCTCTCCCAGAGGGAGAGGGAGGGGCCCATGCGTAGCATGGGAGGGTGAGGGGTTTAGACGCCCGACGGCGTGCCGGCAGGGCGCTTGCGAGAAAACGGTGAGGGCGTAATCCCTCACCCTCCCACCGCTGCGCGGCGGGCCCCTCCCTCTCCCGCCGGGAGAGGGTCTCCTGAATCGTGAGCTAAATCCTCACCCGCCCAGGATCGGCGGCTGGAACAGCCCGGTAGGCGAGCCGGTGAAGATCTCGTAGCCGTCTTCCGTGACGCCGATCGAGTGCTCGCACTGGGCCGACAGCGACTTGTCGCGGGTCACGGCGGTCCAGCCGTCGCCCAGCACCTTCACGGCGCTCTTGCCCAGATTGACCATCGGCTCGACGGTGAAGAACATGCCCGGCTTCAGCACCGCGCCCTGGCCGGGGCGGCCGAAGTGCAGGATGTTGGGGGCGTCGTGGAACACCTTGCCCAGGCCGTGGCCGCAGAAGTCGCGGACCACGCTGCAGCGCTGGGCCTCGACATAGCTTTGGATGGCGTGGCCGATGTCGCCCAGCGTCGCGCCTGGCTTCACGGCGGCCAGGCCGCGAGCCATGCCCTCATAGGTGATCTCGACCAGGCGGCGGGCGCGCGGGCCCACCTCGCCGACGCCGTACATCCGCGAGGTGTCGCCGTGCCAGCCGTCGACGATCACCGTGACGTCGATATTGACGATGTCGCCCTCGCGCAGCGCCCACTCGCCGGGGATGCCGTGGCAGACCACGTGGTTGCGCGAGATGCAGACCGTCTTGGGATAGCCGCGATAGAACAGGCAGGCGGGCAGGGCGCCGCAGTCGAGGATGAACTCGCGGGCCAGGGTGTCCAGATAGTCCGACGACACGCCCGGCACGACGTAGGGGATCAGCATGTCCAGGCACTCGGCCGCCAGCTTGCCGGCGCGGCGCATGCCCTCGAAGTCGGCGGGCTTGTGGATCTTGATCGCGCCGGTGCGGGTCTCGGCTTCGATCTCGGTCACGTCTTCAAGGGTCATGGCGGTCTGCTCAGGCTGTAACGGTCGGCGCGTCTCGCCATGCAATGCGGCGCGACAGGCGGATCTCTTCGGGGCTTATGTCGCAACGATAGCACAGAACTTCAACGCCCGCCGCAGCCGCGTCGCGCAAACCCTTGGCGTAGACCGGATCCAGGTCGGCGCAGGCGGCGAAGCCTTCGGGGAATGCGGCCAAGTCCCCGGTTAAGTCATGGTCTCAGCAGGCCCCTCGCTGTCCGAGGCCAGGTCGGGCAAGATTAAATCTACCAAGGCGTCGTAGAACGCGGTGTTAGCATGTAGGGATCGCGCCTCTGCGTTCAGTTCTTCGGTGATCTCGTTCAGGCGCTCGGTGGGAAAATCGCTCCTGCGCTCCCGGTTGGACAGCAGCGTATATTCACCTCCAAACGGGTCTTGCTCAAAATGCCCATGCGCGACGACATTGCGGAGGTTGTTGAGTCGCCGCAGGTTCGCAATGTCCATTCCATTGAGGTTCAGTTGAACCGGAAGGGCCTGGAGGATTTCGAGATTCTCCAGCCGCTTAGCGAACATACCATGAGCAAGACGCTCCAGAGCAGGCGGATTGCCTAGCCGCCTCAAGCAGCAGGCAATCAACTCCGTCAAATGCACATCCACATCGTTGTGTGCCAGGATGAGTCGCCCAAGAGCAGCCTCGTAGTCCTGCCTGATTGCAGGATCGGCCCACTGCATGGGCCAATCGTCGTCATCATCATCGTCGTCATAGTCATCGGGTGCGGACAAGGGCTTGCTCCCTCAGGCCTTATCGGGGGCATGACAGGCTAGATCGTCATAGCGAAACAGAGGCAATCGGTCTGCGTCGCTGACAACTGCGTTAGCTCGACGGATGCCCCCCAGCGTCACAGAGCGTTGGTTGGTCCAGGTTTCGGGGAGCATCGCGATAGCGATTTTCTCGGGTCCGTTGAAGGTCACCGTTCCTTTGCAGGTTTCGAAATCGAAGCTGAAGAACAGCAGATGATCGGCGCGGGTCTCGATGAAGCGGAAGGCTGGGCCGAGGTTGGAACCACTAGCTTTGACCTGAACCGTGCGCCCATCCGGCGCGTGTCCATCAACGCCGACGCCGCACCGTCGAGTCAGCTTGATCCCGAACAGTTCCGCAGCGACCGCCTCGCCAATATCGCCGACGAGATTGCCGTCCAAAGTGAACGTCAAACCGAGAGCCAGGTAGCGTTCCCGGAGCTTGTTTCGCGCGGTTAGTAGGTCCGTGATGGCATCTGGCAGTTCGAACTCGTTCGCGTCCACATCGCCCCCCAATAGGTCACGTCGCGCGCAGCCACGGAATACGAGTGGTGATGCGAATTGCATCTGCGCCCATTTTGCATTTGTAGATCAATACTTCCACGCCGACGTTGGCGACCTTTTCCAACGCCTTGGCGAAAGCCGGGTCGAGGTCGGCGCAGGCGCTGAACCTGTCGCAATCCTCACGTTGCACGACGAACAGGGCCACGGCCCGATCGCCCCGCGCCACCATGGCCGCCAGATCCCCCAGATGCCGCGTCGAGCGCGCCGCCACGCAGTCGGGGAACTCGGCCAGGGGTGGGGTTCGCGAGAGATGCACATTCTTGACCTCCAGCCAGCAGGACGGGCGGTCCGGATGGGTCAGCAGGAAGTCGACCCGGCTGGCCTCGGCGTACTTCACCTCCGGCCGCACGGTGGCGTAACCGGCCAGTTCGGGGATCGCGCCGGCCGCCAGGGCCTCGGCCACCAGCTTGTTGGGCAGCATGGTGTTGACGCCGACCAGGCCGTTGTTCGCCTCGACCAGTTGCAGCGTCCACGGCAGCTTCCGCTTGGGATCGCCCGACCACGACACCCAAGCCCCCTGGCCCGGCAGGTTGACGCCCAGCATCGCGCCGGGATTCGGACAATGGGCGGTGATCGCCCGCCCGTCGTCCAGCACCATATCGACGAAGAAGCGCTTGTAGCGCTGGACGATGACGCCGCGCACCATCGGTTGCGGGAGGAGCATGGGGGCCTTAAGTCGGACGGAGACCAGATGCGGATGTAGGGGATCAGAACGATGACGGCTACCCAAGCCAGCGGGGGCGAGCGCGTGACGGCGGCGGTTCTGATCATCGGCGACGAGATCCTCTCGGGCCGGACCCAGGACGTGAACCTCAACGCCATCGCCAAGTACCTGGCGGCCTACGGCGTCGACGTCTGCGAGGTGCGGATCGTGCCCGACGTCGAGCAGGAGATCGTCGACGCGGTCAACGCCCTGCGCCACCGCTACGACTACGTGATCACCACCGGCGGCATCGGCCCCACCCACGACGACATCACCGCCGACTCGGTGGCCAAGGCGTTCGGCGTCACCGCGCCCGAGCATCCCGAGATCATGGCCCTGCTGCGCGAGCGCTGGGGCGAGCCCAACGCCGCCCGCCGGCGCATGGCCCACGTGCCCGAGGGCGGGACGCTGGTGAAGAACCCGGTCCAGGGGCCGCCCGGCTTCCAGATCGGCAACGTCTTCGTGCTGGCCGGGGTGCCGGCCATCATGCGCGGCATGCTGGGCGACGTCGGCCCGCGCCTGCGCACCGGAGCGGTGGTGATCAGCCGGACCGTCCGGGTCACCGGCACCGGCGAGGGCACGATCGCCGCGCCGCTGGAGGCCGTGGCCAAGGCTCATCCGGACCTGTCGATCGGCAGCTACCCGTTCTTCGCCCCGCCCGACCTCTATGGCGCCAGCCTGGTGATCCGCGGCCGCGATCCGGCCCAGGTCGACGCGGCGGTGGAGGAACTGGTCGCGGCGTTGACCGAGGTTGGCGTCAAGGGAATCGAGCGGATGCCGGAGGGGACTTAACAATCCCCCTGCTCACCACAAACGGTCGTCATCCCCCGCTTTATGCGGGGGACCCAAGCGGATTGGATCGAAGGATATCGGTCAGCTCGGCTTGGGTCCCCCGAACGAGTCGGGGGATGACGAGCGTGGGTGCGGGACCTTAGTCCCCCTCCGGCTCGACCAGCGCCTTGGCCATCCCCAGCATGGCCTTGCGCGCCCTGGGCGTCGCCTGGCCATAGGCCTGCAGAAGTTCGATCGCGCCGGGCGTCGACAGCGCCGTCAGCATCGCCATGTCGTGCTCGGCGACCATGTCTTCGCCCACCAGGCTGCCGACCGTGGTCTGCAGCTTGGCGGCGATGCGCACCAGCATCGAGGCCGAGACCCGATTGGTCCCGCGCTCGTACTTCTGCACCTGCTGGAAGGTCAGGCCCAGGACCTGGGCCAGCTCGTCCTGGCTGATTTTCAGGTGGCGGCGCTGGACCCGGATGCGGGTGCCGACGGCGACGTCGATGGGGTCGGGACCGGTGGGCGTGGTCAAGGCCTGGATCCGATACTGAAGCAGCGATTCTGAAGTATCGGCTTGGCCTTCGTCAGCCGCAATGCATTCTTGCGGGGTGCGCGGCGCGTGGGGCGTTCGCGACCAGCTAGCTTTCGGGCGTCATGGACAGGCCTCCCTCCGTTCCCAGCGTCGAACTGCTGACAAAACGCGAACGCGAGGCCCTGCGGCTGGTCAGCCAGCACCGGCTGTCCAAGGAGATCGGGCCGCTGATGGGGGTCTCCAAATCGCGGGCCGACGCCCTGGTCGAGAGCGCCTGCCGCAAGCTGGGCGTCAACGGTCGGCGCGCCGCGGCGCGGATGCTGGCGGCGCACGACCAGGATCATGGGGGCGGCTTTGGGCCCCGCTATGGGATCGAATCCCACAGCGACTCAATGGGACTGTCACGCTTGGCGCCGTCACCCTCTCCTGCCGTCTCCTACAGCGAGGCGGACACCCGTGAGCAAGCCCAGCCTACCGACGGACGACGGCGTGACCAGCCTGGCGGCCCACCGCATGGCCCTGGTGGTCCAGAAGGCGCGCCAGATCCGGGACGCGTCCGACGCCTTCATCCGAGACTGGCCGACGCTGGAGGTCCGCCCGCCGATGCCGGCCTTCGCCTGGCCGGAACTGGAGCGGCAACTGCTGGACCTGGCGCCGAAGGAACTTGGGCCGATCGTTCGCGACCTGGTCTCGGCGGTCCGCAAGGAGGCCTTGCCGAAACCGCCGGAGATGGTGCTGCGCGAGATCCTGGTCATCGCGGCCACGGTGCTGGACGAGGACTTCCGTCTGAGCCTGGCGCAAACCCCGGGGGAGGGCTCGCCCATGCCCTGAACCCCGCGCTCCGGCTGCTGCTGGTCCTGGTCATCGCCGTCGCCTGCGCCTTGCTGGTCGGCGGCCTGCTCAGCGCCCGCCAGGTGGCCCACCTGATCCAGACCCTGCGCTACGGCTGACCGCCCATCGGAAAAGGGGCGCCGCCGGGCGCTCCATCCCATTCCATTTCACGCTGCAATCACGCGCCTTCCACGGCGCGGGGGGAGAAACTCGCATGGACCGTCGCATCGCCGCCCAGACCCTTGCCACCCAGCTGTTCACCACCGAGGAGGCCGTCGACAACACCCTGGTGCTGATGGGGGAGCTGATCTCCGCCATGCCGCGCGCCCGGCTGCAGGCCCGGGTCGCCGCCACCGTCGGCCAGGCGGCCGTCGATCACGTGCTGGAGGCCGCCTCGGCCCTGGCCGGCGTGCGCCGCTCGCTGGTCGCCGCCCACGGCGCCCTCAACGACGCCAAGGACCAGATCGGCCTGCGCCGCGTGACCATGGTCGGGAACGGCGACAAGTCCGATGTCGACGGGCCGCGCGGCCAGGCCGCCCACCTGCGCGAGGTGACCAAGAGCGCCTAGGCCACAAGCGCCTAGGCAATGGGCGGTCGGGGCTTTTCGCGCCAGGACGCGGGAGGCCCCTTTCCCGCGCCGGGTTTTTGCGAAACATGTCGGTCTCCAAACCGGGGCCGACATGATCAACATCCTGCCTACCCAGCTGGCCACTCTGGCCATGTTCGCGGTCTGCGCCCTGGCCCTGTTGCTGGGCCGCCGCTTCGAACGCCTGGTGGCGGTGGCCACCATCGCCGCCTGGATGCTGTCGGCGGTGGTCCACGGACCCGACAACGACGCGGTGCAGTGGGGCATCTTCACCGTCGATCTCGTCTACCTGCTGGTGCTGATAGGCTTCGCCGTCTTCGACCGTCCGCTGTGGATCCTGTTCATGGCGGCGTTCCAGCTGCTGGTGGTGCTGACCCACGTGGTCTTCATGACCGACATGACCCTGAAACAGTGGGCCTTCTTCTCCGCCTACTACCTGTGGAGCGACGCCCAGCTGGTCGCCCTGGCGGTGGGGGTGGCGCAGGCCTGGTGGGGAAAGCGGCGCGCGGGCCGGTCCTAGACTGGTGCGGGCGGCCGGGGTCGAACCGGCAAGGCCTTGCGGCCGACGGATTTTAAGTCCGTGTTTGATGTTGATTTTGAAAGATAATTCTAATTTGTTCTTAGGTTATGTGCTTATTAGCGGATCGTATTCCAACATTAGGGTAAATTCCTCCTTAAGCAAGATCTTTTGGGAGAGGCTCGGCGGGATTTCGGACGCTGACTCCACAGGAATTACACGCCCTCCCAGGGTGTAGTCCGCGCCGATGGAGAAGGTGGTTGAGATCGAGCCCAGGCCCGTCGTGGGCGTAGCCACAAGCGAATAGCCGATGCCGCGCCGCCGCCGACGTCGCGGACAGACTATTCTCCGCAGCGCCCACGCGAGCGCTGCATTTTCGGACGTGCGTGCATTGGCATGCCGTGAGGAGATTGCACGTCGACAACCTCCTCACGAACACGGCGGGAACCCTGACTACGGAAGCAGGGATGTCGGCAGGCTGGTTCTGACCGGCGCGAGCCTGCGCGTGAGCCCGTAGTCGCCGGGATCCTTGCCGGTGGCTTGCATCAGCGCGCGGACCAGCACGATCCGCATCGCGCGCGCCTGCTCGTAGGGCATGCCAGCATCGATCAGGATCTCTTCGTATTCGGCGGTGTCGAAATAGGTGGGATCGGGTTTCATGATGTCCTCGATGGAACTGAAAGGGAGCGACCGAGGGAGCCAGCAAAGAGGGGGGGCTCAGCGAGGTGCAGCTCGCCGCCTCGTCGCGCCTAGCGCAAAGCCAACCGTCGGTCTGAAGTGGAAAACGATGGAAGCGCCCGAGCGTGTCGAACTGGGCCCAAGGCCGAACGAGCGCTCAGCAGCGGCCAGTCTTGGCGAATTCGCCGATACGATTGGGATCGGCCCTCACGACATGGATCTTGCGCAGCTCCGAGTCCGGCGCCGGCGTCGGAACCATGGCCTTGCCGTAGTAAATCGAAACCGGCTGGTGGGTTGCCGACATGTGGATCAGCTTCTTGAGAGACTTCTTCCGCCACCAGCTGTCGATCTCGAACGCGATCGAACGTCCGCCCGGTGGCGCGTTCCAGATGACGTCCACCCGCCCGGACCGATTTTGGTCTAGGTAGGGCGTCGGGAACTCGAGGTGAGCTTCGTAGGCGAGCGAAATTCCCAGTGCTTGGATCCTTCGCTGCAGGACATTGTGGAAGAACTTCCCGCGATGTTCCGCGGTGATGGGGCGGAAGATTTCGGCATAGATCAGCTCAACAAGTTCAGCAGGCAGGCGCCAGTCGCTCGACGGCGGAGACCAGAAAGAGGCAATTTTCATGAGTGAAACCCTTTAGATGCGCGATTGCGCCCCACTCATCCTTCCTCTCTCCTTTTGATGATGTTGAATGGGCAGCCGTTGACTCTTAAGCGACCTTCAGAAGGGGCATGCTTTCATGCGACTATCCTAGGACCGCTCCGGAGCAACCCGTTGACTCGCGTGGGGTCAGGGGCGGCGAACCTGCTAGGCCAGTCGTCATGGGGTGGCTGCGTTCCGTTCGCGCGGATGAAGGTTCTGGAGCGCGCCGATATGGTCCATCGGCGCGCTCTAATCGCAATGCGTCAGGATTATCTCGCATCTCAGATGCGCGATAATTCTTGAGAGTTGGGCCGAGATGTGGAATTAACGCGCATCTGAGATGCGAGATAATCCTATGGCGATCCATCTTGTCGGAGAGACGATCGACGCCCGGCGCGCCCACCAGCGCGCACAGGCCGGCGAACTGATCCAGCTCGTGCGCGGCGTGTATGTCGACCAGGGCGGTGATGTCGAGGCCGACATCCTGGGCCATGCCGTGCGCATCGCGCACTATCTTTACCCCAACGCCTATCTGTCGTCGGCGAGCGCGGTTCTGCTCGCGCCAACGCCTGATGGCCGGCTGTTTATCAGCGGACGCCGCAACCAGCGCACGAGGCTGCGCACGCTGGAGATCGTCCAGAATGAGGCGCCTGAGCATCCCTCGACCGCGATCGCCGTAATCGGCGACGATCTGGGAGAGCTGCGTGTTGACGCCTCTTCACCACGCCAGCGCTTTCTGGAAGCCTTCCGCCTGCGCAGCGAACACGCCAGCGCAGTCACCGCTGAGATGCGCGCGCAAATGGCGGCGCGTCTCGTCGAGGAGCATGGCAACGCCCAGGCGGCGGCCGACGCGGTATGGGTGCTGGCGCGCGAGAATGGATGGTATCGCGAAGGGGAAGGTGCCGAACGCTTCCTGCTGGCCCAACCCGGCGTCGCCAAGGCGCCGGTCAACAGGGCCGCCCTCGATCTCCTGGTTGCGTGGCATGGTGAGCCACTCGGCCGCCTGACCCATGATGGTTTCGAATGGCGCTGGAAACCACGGAAGCGCACCGGACCCGCCCCCGTCCGCGAGACCACGCCGGGCAAGCTGCCGGCTTTCATCGAATCGTTGCTGCCCGAGGGCTGGCTGGCCCAGGTTCTCCATGAGCGCGACGAGCGCGAGGCGCTGCGGCGTGGCCGGCGCTATATGTCCAATATCGTCATCGTCGAGACCCGCGATGAGCTGGCGGCGTTACCCGCCGACATTCTCACCAAGACGCTGGCCGGCTTCGTCGAAGCCGGCCGCTTCACCGGCCGCTACGTCGGCCCGGCGCGGGGCGAGATCGAGGGGACCTTCGAGCAGAACCTGGCGCGCATGTTCGCGCGCGCCGAAACCCCGCGCCTGTCGGGCGTTCAGATCAAGGCGCCGATGAGCTTGATGCTCGATGGCGCTCTCGTCCCGGCCATCGAGCAGCCATTCACCCATATCCTCAAGCCCGCCGGCACGTCGGGCTTCGAGATGCTGCCGATCGTCGAATGGCTCTGCCTGGAGCTTGGCCGCTCTGCCGGCTTCGAGGCGCCGGACACCGCGCTACTGGCGATGCCCGACGGCATGTCGCCCGCGTTGGTGGTCGAACGCTTCGACATCCGGCGCGGGGCTGAGGATCAACGGCGGCTGGCGCTTGAGGACTTTTGCTCGATTTTGGACCTACCAACGTCAGCAAAATATGACGGCACGATCGAGCGGATGGCACGGGGGCTGCGTCCGCTGTCGACCGATCCGACGGCGGATCTCGACATCCTGTTCCGCCGCGCGGTCTTCGCCTGGCTGATTGCCGATGGCGATATGCACCTCAAGAACCTCGCCATGCTCAAGATCGCCGAGGCTGGGGCGAAGGGTTTCACGTCGGTCCGTTTCGCGCCGCTGTACGATGCCGTCACCACGCGCGTCTTTCCGGGTCTGGCCGGCGATCGCATGGCCCTCAAGCTGAACGGCAAGGATGACCGCTTGACGCGGCAGGACTTCCTGGCGCTGGCCCGCACGATCGGCCTGTCAGCGGACGATGCCGAGCGTGCGATCGTCGATCTGACCGGGCGGGTCGCCGAACGCGCCAAGACCCTGAGCCTGCCGGCATTCGCCGTCGAGTCCAAGGCGGCGCGAACCACGCAGGACAAAGTGATCGCCATCATCGTCGAGCGATGCATCGCTCTTGGCGGAGCGAGCACATGAGACGCCGACAAGGCGTTGAGCCATCGCTCTGGCGCCGTGTCCGGCGCGAAGCGTGCGGGCCTGGCCGCGCATGGCCGGCAGGGGAGCCGAAATTGTCGCCATCGCGGCCTCCTGTTCTTCGTGCGAAATCCCCAGGGGCGACAGGTCGAGCGTGAAATCCACATAGAGCGAGCGCTCTAGCGCGCCCCAAACCGCGACGCGGGTGGCCGCGGGAGAAGGCGATCGTCAACCTCGGCGGATCGACCCACGGGCTTGTCAAAAGCTACGCAACCGATGGTGGGAGCCTTTGGCCATCGCTTGGCTCCTGAACTTGGACCGAACCTGACTCATCGCCGACGTTGGGAACGTCCGCTTTCTGGCGGTCGCCAAGGCGGCCCGGTTCTGCGAGCGGGGAGACCTGGCGCTCCACGCTCCTCCCAGACGTCAACTCATCAGGACCCTCCGCCCGCGTTCCACGTGCATGCGGTGCGAGCCCGCGAGCGCGGTGTCACGGGTCTTGATCGTCCGAAGGAACAGCCACTCGCTGGTCACGCGTTTCGGCGTGACTTCGACCATCATATAGCCGCGCTGGCTGGTGTCGGCCCATTTCAGTTCGGGATTGGCGGCCATGAAGCCTTGGGCGACGATCTTGGGGTCGGCCGAGAAGTCACCCTCCGCGCCGCCGGAGGTGACGCTCTGGCCGGCGAACTCGACGCCGGCGGGCTGGCCGCCTTCGTTCAGCGAATAGGCCCAGGCGTTGTGGCTGTCGCCGGCCAGCATGACGAGATCCGCGTCCGCCGCTTGCGCGGCCTTCAGCAGCCGTGAACGCGCGGCGGGATAGCCGTCCCAGCGGTCCATCCACATCGGCAAGCCCAGCTTGGCGGCGCGGATGTTGTTCCTGTAGCCGTTGGCCTTGCGCTCGGTGGTTTCCGGACGCAGCCAGCCGACGGCGTCCTGTGGCATCACGGTGCGGCCGATGATCGTGCCCATGCCGACCAGTTGCCAGGCCGTCGAGCGCGCATTGCTCTTCAGCGCATGCGCCAGCCAGCTCTCCTGGGTCGAGCCCAGCATGGTCGCCGAGGGATCCTGCCACACGCCGTCCCGGAACGCCTTCAGCGCGGCGTCGGCGTCGTCCGCCCGGAAGGCGGCTCCGATGTCGGCCGGTCGGGTGCGCGCCAGCAGCCGCGATTCCGTGCGGTACAGCGTCGCCAGCGTTCCGATCGGATAGGCTTTCCAGGGTTCGTCCGAGACCGGCATCCACTCGCGATAGACCTGCATCGCCGCGGCCCGGCGCACGTTCCAGTCACCTTCGGTCGCCGACTGGTGATTTTGCGCGCCGCCTTCCCAGCTGTCGTTGGCCGACTCGTGGTCGTCCCACAGGGCCACCATCGCCGCCATCTGGTGCAGCCGCTGAAGATCGGGATCGGCGCGATAGCTGGCGTAGCGCAGGCGATAGTCGGCGATCGCCAGGATTTCGGTCGACGGCTCGGGGAGGCGTCCGCCGGCCAGGGCGCCGTCCTTGATGGAGGCCGCGCCATATTCGTAGATGTAGTCGCCGACATGCAGCCACAAATCCAGATCGGGGCGAGCGGCCGCGTGGCCATAGGCGTTGAACACTCCATAGGGCAGGTTGGAGCAGGAGAAGACGCCCAGCCCGAACTTGGCGACGGGACCCACGGGCAGGGTCTTCGTGCGGCCCACGGGAGACTTGGTCCCGTCCGGCGACACAAACCGGTACCAATAGGCGGTCCCTGGCTTCAACCCGTCGACCGTGATCTTCGCGGTCCAGTCGCGATAGGCTCCGGTGCGCACGCTGCCACCCGAAACCACCTTCGTGAAGTCCGGATCCAGCGCCACCTCGGCTTCGAGCCGAAGGATGTTGTCGCCGGTCGCCGGGACATAGCGGGTCCACAAGAGCATGGAGTCGGGGCCGGGTTCACCGCTGGCCACGTTGTGCGTGAACCCCGTGGCGCCGAGAAGCTCGGCGGCGAGCGCTTGGCCGGCCGGGAGCATCACGGCGCCCAGGCCAAGTCCTGCGCCAAGGATGAGACGGCGGCGATCGATGTTCAGAACCACGATGAGGTCCTCGACTGAGATGTAGGGGAAGGGAAGGTGTGGCCGCGCCGAGGGGGGCGGCGCCGCCACGCGCGGGATCAAGGGCGCCTAGAAGGCGCCCTTGATCCCGACGTTCCACATCGAGCCGTAGATGCTGTACTGCTGAACTCGCTCGCGGACGTTGGAGTAGATGACGTCCGGCGCGTTGAAGATGTTGCGGCCCGCCAGCATCATCTCGAAGTTCTTGTTGAGCTTATAGCTGGCGCTGACGTTCCAGAGCTCTCGGGCGGCATGGTAGAGAATACCGTTCTTGGGGTCCGTCGTCGCGGCGGTGGTGCGATACTTGGACTGCGCGTTGCCGGTCAGCTGGACGTCGAACTTGCCGTAGCTGTAGCGCACGCCCCAATTGCCCACCGTGCCCGGCATGTTCGCGCGCACGCCGTCAGGATCGATCTTGGTGATCGAACCGCGCAGACCCAGGCCCCGCAGCGCGCCGGGCAGGAAGGTCAGTTGCTGGTCGTATTCGAGGGTCACGCCCTTGTTGATGCTGACGCCCGGCTTGTTGCGGGTGCTGCGGAACTTGTAGCCGTTGTAGTCGCCAGGGTTGTAGCCGACATCCTCGGGATCGACCAAGATGCCGGTCTCCTGCATGTCCTTCACCTCCAGTTGGTAGACGGACACGCCGACGACGCCTGACGGCTCCAGGAAGTATTGCAAGCCGGCGAAGTACTTCGTCGAATGCTCGGGCTTCAGCAACGGGTTCGGCACGGTGACGGTCTGGGCGTTGTCGTCCACCGCGACGACGCCGCCGAGATTGCCGTAGTCGGGACGCAGGATCGACTGGCTGAAGGCCAGTTGGCCGACCAGCTTCTTGCTGAAGTCGTACTTGGCCCCGCCGCTGAGGAACCAGTCGTCATACTCGCCATGGCGCGTCGTGTAGGTCCCGTTTCGGTATTGGTAGGTAAGGCTGGCGACGGTCGGCTGCGCCTTGGGCTCGAAGCCAGCGGCCTTCATTTCGTCGGTCGAACGGACGTCGGCGACGCGGGCGTCGGTCTTGGTGCTCTCGTAGCGCAGACCGAGGTCGAACTGGGCGCGGCCGACACGAGGCTGGACCTCGAAATAGGCGGCGCTGACCTCCTCCCCGACCTTCTTGTTGTTGTCGAGCCGACGCTTCAGGTTGCCCGCGACGTCGGCCGCGAAATATTCCGGGTGCGCCTGGTAGATATCGTAGACGGCGTAGTTGCTGTCCGCGCGCCAGTTCTGGTCGTTCATGTTGCCGGCGTCGAAGCCATGGATCTGGAACTGGTAGTTCTTGGTCCAGGGAATGACCGCCTCGGGAGCCGTCTGGACGCCCGTTGGGCCGACGTACTTAAACTGCTGGAAGGACCCCTCATTGGTCTTCCAGACATTGGTGCGGATACCCGCGCCGGCCAGGACTTTGACCTGGACCGCGCCGACCTCGAGCTTCTTCTTCAGGTCAGCATAGGCGCCGTACATCTGGTTGTTGGCGTTGGACTCGGCGGTGCGGATGTTGTTGCCGATGGCGTCGTCGCGATTGAAGCTGGTGGGGTCGCTCCAGGAGCGACCGGCGGTCTGCTTCAGCGTCCAGGCGTTCGAATCCTCCGACGCGCGATCCAGCGTGAAGCCGATGCCCGTCAGATAGCTGTCCGTGCGCTGGAAGAAGCCCTTCTCGTTGTCATGGAAGTTGAATTCGGAAGTGGAATAGCTGCCGCGCAGCACGGCCTCCCAGGTGTCGCCCCGGTACTCCAGCTTGGGGGCGAAGAGTGCGGACGGGGTGCCGGCGTAGCGGTGCGAATACTGCGTGTGCAGACGGGTGTTCGTGGTGCTGGGATTGACCACGATGTGGGTGGACGTGGAGTCCGCGGTGGCCCGTGACGCCGCCGTCGTTCCGAAGATCAGGTAGGTGTACTGGTTGAAATATTCGACGTCGTAGAACGAGTAGGTGCCGCGCAGGGACAGGGCCAGCTCGTCCGTGATCTTGTAGTCCACGCTGAGGTTGGCGGCCTTGCGGGACGTCAGCTTCGGACCGGGGCGCCACATGACCTGGTACGGAATGACCCGGCCGTTGGCGAGATAGGACCAGTCGGTCTGGGTGCGATCCTGCTGGACGTAGTTGGCGTTGTAGCTGGCGTTGAACGCGATCCCCAAGCGGCCGTCCAGGAAGACGTCGGCATAGCCGATCTGGGCAGAGGGGAAGATCCGCGCGTGCTTCTTGTCGTCCGGGAGGTAGATCTTCGAGAGGCCGGAGTCGGAGGTGCCGACGCCGCCGAGTTGGAACCGCAGCAGGCGGCCGTTGCGCTGGAAGGCGTACTTGCTGCGCAGGTTGATGGCCCCGCCCGGGGCGTCGGCGTCCATGTTGGCCTGCAGCGTATTGTTCAGCTCGATCGAGTCGACGCCGGTGATCGACATCTGCTCGAAGGAGTTCTGGCGGCCGTTGTTGTTGTTCGACGTCGCCGTGGCCATGCGGGCGCCGTCGGTGGTGAAGGTGGAATATTTCGGATCCAGGCCGCCGATGCGCACCGCCGTGGCGTCCACCTCGGTGTAGTCGATCGAAATGCCGGGCATGTTCTTCATGAACTCGCCGACGTCGCCCATGGTGAGGGCGCCGAAGTTGTCGGCGGCGACTACGTTCTTGGCGTTCGTCGAGGCGCGGCGCTCCATGATCGCGGCTGCCTGGCCTTCGCGCTTGGCGACGATGGTCACCGCTTCGACTTCGTCCCCCACCGCGTAGGAGCGTGGGCTGAGCGCGAAATCCCGCGTCGCCATCTGGCCCGCCGAGACGCTGACGACGGCCCGCGACTCCTGCAGGCCGGTATATTTGACCACGACCGTCGCGTCGCCGGACGGCACGCCCGTGAGGCGGAAGTCGCCGCCATCCTCGGAGTAGGCCACGATGGTCGTGCCCTCGACGCGGATCTCGGCGTTGCGCACATATTCGCCGGTGGCGGTGTTGAGGACGCGGCCGCGCACGATGCCCGCGCCGACCGCCTGGGTCGCGTTCGACGCGCCCTGGGCGGACGATCGCAGGGTGATGATCTGACCGTCGTCGGAGTCGATCTGCAGCGGCGTGCCGACGATCAGGCGGCGGAGCGCCGTGTGAACGTCCATCCGGCCCTTCACGGCGGGCGTCATGACGCCTTCGAGATTGCGCGCCGGAGCTACGATCTGCACCTGGCCCTGGCGGGCCAGTTCGGGAATAGCGCGCACCGCGGGCTGGGCCGGAATGTCGAAGATGCGGTCTTGCGCATAGGCCGGTGCCGCGGTCGCGAGCGCCATGACGGCCGCCCCACAGGAGAGGACGGAATAACGAGAACGCATTGGCTGTAGCCCCCAATCGTCGCGTTGGTCGCGACGTTCACGGTTGAGAGCCGTCAGCCGAGAGCTTCCGCTATCGGTTACAAAAACTTCTTATTGCGCTGCAGCGCCGGAGGGCCTGCTTCGGGTCAGGACAACGTCGCCGCCGTCCTGTTCAAGCTTGGCGTCGAACACGCGTGCGATGGCGCGGCTGAAGCCTACGGGGTCGTTGGCGATGAAGAGGCCGGTCACCGGCTCGCGCGCCAGATCGGGGTCGCGGATCTGGATCCGGGTGTCGCTGTAGCGCGCGAAAGTGTCCACCGCCTGCTTCAGCGTCTCTCCTTCGAACGCCAGCTTGCCATCGCGCCAAGCCAGTTCCCGCGTGACCGCTTCGGGCGCGATCGGCTGTGGATGTTCGGCGACGGGGCGGCCGTCGGCGGGACGGGACAGGGTCACGCGCGTATTGGGTCCAATCGCCAAGATGGGCGCGGAGGCCGTGTGGTTCGAGGGCGCGATGTCGACCTGACCCTGGTTGACTAGCACGTCGATCGGATCCCCGTCGAGCTTGCGGACCCGAAACCCCGCCTGCGCCGTGCGCAAGCGGCGGTCGTTGACCTCGACGATGAAGGGACGGGCCTCATCGCGCGTCACGGAGAAATAGGCCTCGCCCTTGAGCAGCGTGACCCGCCGCTCGCCCTGGCTGTACTTGATCCTGATCCGGCTCTCGGTGTTCAGCAGCACGGTCGAGCCGTCCTTCAGGGGCGTCAGGCGGATTTCGCCGCGCTCGGTGCTGATGACGGATCCGGCCGCGGGCATGGCGACGCCAAGGGCCGCCAGCGAGGCTGCCGCCGCTCCGGCGCCCGACCAGGCCAGAGCCTGGCGGCGTGACACGCCCGCGAACCGCGATCGCCTCGGCGCTTCAAAAGCGGTGGGGTCAAAGCCTGATCCCAGCGCCTGGGCGGCCTCGCTCTTCATCGACAGCGCCTGCGCGCGCAGCAACGCGCCCTTGCGGCGCGGATCGCCGCTCAGCCAAGCCTGGAGCGCTTGGTTGGCCTCGGACGGCAACGGCCCACGATCTAGGCGCGCCGCCCAATCGGACGCCGCCTGATCAATGTCTCGACTGGTGTCTGGCTGGGCCATCTAGCGAGGCAATCTCCGATTCCACTGTCTTAGAGGTTTGGGACCGGTTGTTTCCGCTACTGCCGAACCAATCAATCAAGAATAGAATGCCGCGAGAAATATGTGTCTCGACTGTATTTTCCGAAATGCGCATCCGGAGGGCGATTTCGCGCTGAGGCAGACCATCGACGCGGCGAAGAACGAAGGCCTGGCGGGTCTTGGGCGGCATGGCCGCGATCGCGCGGGCCAGCTGGCGCAATTCGTCACGGTCGACCGCGTGCTGTTCGGGCGACGCCGCGCCGTCCGGCAGTTCAAGGCGCTCCAGATCATCGACGGTATGGATCGGGACGATGCGCGCGCGCCGGACGTGCCGCATGATCACCGACCGCGCGACCTGGAACAGATAGGCGCGCGGATGACGGATGGCCTCGACGCTCTCGAGCTCGGCCAGGATCGTATAGGCCTCCTGGATGACGTCGCCGGGATCGACGCTCGGCGGGGCGCTCCGCGAGAGCCAGCCCCTCAGCGCGGGTTCGTGCGGCAGGATATTCCGCAGAAACCACCGTGTTCTTTCCCTGTCGGCGCCGCTCATCCCTCGTCCGCTGGCTGAAGTGTTGCGCTAACGCGAAGCGGTCCGTCGTCGGAAGGCCAAGACGGCCCGCTTCAGTTCAGACCCTGCCTAGACGGCAATTGTGACAGCTGCGCCCGTCCCCGAGCTTGATGGTCTTTGGCGATGCAGCGGAACGTCCGCTTTCTGACACGATCCCAGGTTCCGCTTCTGGCAGAGAGGATGGCCGTCTCACCCCTGGCCACCAGGACGGCTTTTCGCGGAATGTCGCCCTGTTCTTGAACGAACGGGTCTAGGTGGGCGCTTCAGACCTCCGAGAGACGCCTATGCCCGCCTTCACCATCGTTACCACCAGCGCGACTCACGGCAGCGATGCGGTGGAGGTGAGCACACTGAGCGACGATTTCACCAACGACAGCGAAGCCCTGGGCTATTCGCGCCGCATGGCCGAAGAAATGGTGGGCATGGCCCACCAGTTGTCGCTCGACTTCGACTTTAGCACCGTCGGCCTCTACGATGGCGACCTGATCGACGAGGATATCGATCCGTCCCACACCGCTTTTCTGGGGGCCTGGGTCTTGGACGAAGAGGGCGCATCCTTCGTCGGAGCCGATGAATTGCGCGAGGGCGAAACCGGGCCCGAAGCCACCTGACGCCAGGCAACTGAGTGTCGACCTCGCGGGGCGGCAGTTCAATAAGGCGTGCGCCGGCGCTGCCTAAACCCTTCAACGTCTACCGGCCCCGCGCCAGCTCTCGCGTACCTCCTGGCCGCGCGTACGGCCATTCCACTGCCGGCTGCGCGGCATCTACGCGCCCGGTATCTGGAGGTGTGCGAGAGTCCGCTGTTCATGGCGTTAGGCGGCTGCAGTGGAGGCAGGTTCAAGAAGGGCCATGACTAGGTCGGGAACCTTTGGGATTGCGCGCCGCGCAACGCGGTTGTGGCCTTTGCGTTCGCGCCGCGACCAGGCCCCGGACTAAACGCCTCGTCACGAGACGGGGAGTACGATCATGACGGTGTTCAAGGGTTTGGCGGCCGGTGCGGCGCTGACGATGTCATTGGGCGCGACGGGCGCGTTGGCGCAGTCGTCGGCGCCCGCGCCGGCGGAGTCGACCATCGACGAAGTGCTGGTGGTCGGATCGCGCGTGCCCGGGCGCCTAGCGACCGAGACCGCCGCGCCGGTCGACGTGTTCACCGGCGAGGTGCTGGCCGAACGGGGCTTCACCGATCTTGGCAAGATCCTGGGCTTCCTGGCCCCGTCGTTCAACTATCCGCGCTCGCAAACCTCGCCGTCGTCCAGCAGCACGCGAGGCTTCTCGCTGCGCGGGCTGGGTCCGGATCAGGTGCTGATCCTGGTCAACGGCCATCGTCGCCACGCCTCGTCGGTGCTGAACTTCAACAACGGCGTCGGCCGGGGCACGGTGCCGGTCGACATCAACACCATTCCGGTGACGGCCATCGCCCGCATCGAGGTGCTGCGGGACGGCGCCGCCGCCCAGTACGGCTCGGACGCGATCGCCGGCGTGATCAACATCGTGCTGCGCTCCGACGCCCGAGGCGGTGAAGCAACCGCCACGGCCGGCGTCACCGAGGACGGCGACGGCCAGTCGGGGGTCATCACCGGGCGGATCGGGCTGCCGCTGGGCCACGACGGCTTCCTCACCGTGACCGGTGAGGCCAGGACGCGAAAGCCCACCAATTCGGCCGAGATCGATCCGCGCGTTGGCCGCATCAGCCAACGCACGGGCGATCCAGACGCGCAGAACCTGTTGCTCACGGCCAATGCCGAGGCGGCCCTGCCTGGCGGCGCGCGAGCCTATGGCTTCGGTACGCTGGCCTTGCGCGACTCGACCAGCACGCCGCTGTTTCGTCTGCCCAGCGTCGCGCCGGCGCTCTATCCGAACGGCTTCCTGCCCAACATCAATCTGGACATGCTGGATCTTGGCGGCGCGTTGGGCGTGCGGGGCGAGATGGCGGGCTGGCGCTATGACCTGAGCGATACGGCGGGTTACGACCGGGGCGACTTCGAGGTCTTCAACAGCGTCAACACCTCGCTCGGCGCGACCAGCCCCACGCGGTTCAATTCCGGCGGTGTCACCTACGGCCAGAACCTCGCCAATCTGACGGTCAGCCGCGGCTTCGACCAGGTGATGGCGGGCGCCAACCTGGCGCTCGGCCTGGAGTATCGCAACGAGACCTTCAAGATCCGCTCGGGCGAGCCGGCCTCTTTCACCGGCGCCGGGGCGCAGGGCTTTCCCGGCTTCAATCCGCCGACGCCGATCGACGTGGATCGCAACGCCTTCAGCGCCTTCGTCGACGCCGAGATCAGCCCCGTCAAGGGATTGGACATCGGGGTCGCCGCGCGCGCCGAGGACTATAGCGACTTCGGCCGCAAGGCGACGGGCAAAGCCTCGGTGTTCTGGCGCGCCACGCCTTGGCTGGCGGCGCGGACGACGGTCAGCAGCGGCTTCCGGGCGCCGTCGCTGCAGCAGCAGTATTTCTCGACGGTCACCAGCCAGTTGAGCGCTGGCGCGTTGGTCAATATCGGCACCTTCGCGGTCACCGATCCGGTCGCGCGCGCCTTGGGGGCCAGCGACCTGCGTCCGGAAACCTCCAAACACTATTCAGGCGGTGTCGTGCTGATGCCACGTGACGGTCTGACCTTCAGCCTGGACGCCTTCAGGATCGAGATCGAGGATCGCATCGCGCTCAGCGAATCCCTATCTGGCCCAGCCGTGACGGCCATCCTGCAGCGCGCCGGCATCACCAACGCCAGCCAGGCGCGGTTCTTCACCAACGCCATCGACACCAAGACCCAGGGCTTCGAGGCGACCGGAAACTGGCGCACCCGGATCGGCGATGACGGGCGGTTGAACCTGACCGTCGGCTACGCCGCGTTCGACACCGATCCGCGCAACCCGCGCAGCAATCCGACGGTCCCGACCCTGCCGCTCCTGGCGGCCTCGTCGCTCAACACGCTGACCGACGCCGAACCTCGCAACAAGCTGACGCTTTCGGCGGATCTGCGGGTCGGCCGTTGGAGCCTGACAGCCGACGCGGCGCGGTTCGGACGCTACAAGGCCGCCCCGGTCGGCCCGATCCAGGTGTTTGGTTCCGACGCCACGCTGGATCTGACCTTGGCCTATCGGGTGACCGAGCGGATGCGCGTGCAGATCGGCGCGCTGAACGTCACCGACGCCTATCCCGATCGCGTGCGGGGGCAGACCGATGGCCGACCCTATACCGAGGCGGGCGGCGTTGGCGTCGATGGCCGGGAATATTTCATCCGTCTCGGGGCCAGCTTCTGATGCGCGCCTCCAGACGCTTCAGCGGAGCGGGGCTGGCGCTGTTGGCGGCCTGGTCGCTCGGCGCGGCTCCGGCGGCGGCCTGGACCCGACCCGGGCACATGGTCATCGCCGCGATCGCCTTCGACGATCTGGAAGCGAGCGATCCGGCGATCGTGGACCGTGTGGTCGCGTTGCTGGACAGCCATCCGGACCGAGGGCCGTTCGAGGTCGCCGAGGATCGTAGCGAGGGGCGAGAGCGGGCGCTCAGGCTGATGATGGAGTGCGCGCGCTGGCCCGACGACGCGCGCCTGACCGGCTATGACCAACCCAGTTGGCATCTTGAGATGAAGCCCGTCGTCTGGGCGGGCGACCCGCCCGCGGTCTTGCCCGACGATCGCGTCGCCATGGACGGCGTCGAGGCCTTCGCCCTGAACGCGCGGATCGTGGCCAATCTCGCCGCCACGCCCGCCCAGCGCGCCGTCGCCCTGTGTTGGGTCATGCATCTGGCGGGAGACGTTCACCAGCCGCTGCACACGGCGCAGCTGTTTTCCGCGCGATATCCGGAAGGGGACAAGGCCGGCAGCCTGCAGTTCGTCATCGACCCGCTGACGGGGCGCTCCGAAACCCTGCACTGGTTCTGGGATGACAGCATCCACCGCTCGGGCGATGTCGCCTCGGTGCGGGCGCGCGCGACAGAGCTAGAGCGACGACGTCCCCGACCTACGGCCTCGCCCGGCGGCCGCCGGGCCGTGGCGGCCGACTATTCCGCCTGGGCCGAGGAAAGCCGGGCCCTCGCCGCATCCGTCGTCTATGCCTCTGGGCCGGTCGGCGGTCTGTCGGCGAACCAGGCCAAGGCGCTGCCGCCGGCCTATGCCGAAGGGGCGGCGACCCTGGCGGAGGACCGGGCCGCGATCGCGGGGTACAGGTTATCGGACCTGCTGCGCGAGGCCTTGCCGAAATAGGCGGTCGGCGTGTTCGCCGCCTGGGTTTCCAGCCAAGACCAGACCGTGGCGACGGACCGACGACGGCGTCCGGCGCTGGTGGCGGCCAGGCGGTATTCCCCCGGATATTTCAACCAGGGAAGACCTAGTTCGACCAGCCTGCCGTCGTCGAGATAGGGCTGTACGGTGGGCAGGGCGCCAAGCACGACGCCCATTCCCTGCGCCGCCGCTTCGTAGGCGGCCTGCATGACGTCGAAGCGCGTCGTCGCGGCCAAGCGGGTCAAGCCGGCCTGATCCGTCCACCAGTCCCAGATATTGAGTGGAACGCTGACGGCGAGGCGCGGAAAGGCCGACAGGTCGGGATTGGCGCGAAAGCGCGCCGCGACCTGAGGCGAGGCGACCGGCGTGCCCGAGACGGTGATCAGCGCCCGCGACGTTAGGCCTGAGAAGTCGGTGTCGCTGAAGCAGACCGCGAGATCGACCGCGCCGCGCCGCAGGGCCGAGTCATCGCGAATGGTGTCGAACGACAGCCGGATGTCCGGCGCGACGGCGCCAAGATCGCCCAGGCGCGGGATCAGCCAGCCCACGGCCAGCGAGTGCGACAACGACAGGCGGACTTCGGTTTGCTCGACATCGTCGCCCACGGCGGCACGGGCGGCCCGGCGCAGCTCCAGATAGGCCGGCTCAAGCTCGCGCAGGCAACGCGCGCCCGCCTCGGTCAGCCGCAACCCGTCGGAGGTGCGTTCGAACAGGACCCGATCGAACTGTGACGCCAGAGCCTGAAGGCGTCGCGAGAAGGCGGCGGGGCTGATGGCGCAGCGCTCGGCGGCGGCGCGAAAGTTTGGCCCCCGCGCCGCCTCGATGAACGCCTGGATGTTTTCAAGGGGCGGAAGCCGGCGTTGCATTGATCACTCAGACCTTTGGCGATCGGTAGGATAGCAACGGACTGTGACAACCGTCGCAGGCGACACGCCACCAGCGTCAGCACCTGAATGTCATGTTTCCGGAGCGGTCCCAGAGTCCGCTGTTGGCGCGACTCGGCCAGCCCTTCGGACCTCCGGATCAGCAGGGCGGGGTGGTCAGCCGCCGCGAATGCTCAGAGTCGACCGACGGCTCCGGGCAGCCGTTGGCGCTTGGCCGAAAACTCCGGGTGTCACTGAGATCGATATCAAATGGCGAGGTCTGGATTCCGCGCCCTGTTCGGACTCGCCCGATCCGCCGGCATGCTTGGAGCTTTCCCGGTCGCCCGAAACACCGTTGACAGCTAAAGAATGACGCTGTTATCGATAACAATTGAGCGGGTTCGTGACGATGCCTTCGGCTCGACAATCAACAAGTAGGACGGTCAAGCGTCCTGAGGGAGGGATAAAATGGGTCGTCATAGCCCCGCGTGCGCTGGTCGCCGCGCTCTGCGAGTTTCTCACATGGCGCTGGTTGTCGCGGCCGGCGCCTGCGCGCTCTCCGCAAGCCCGGCGCACGCACAGTCAGCGCCCGCGGCCGGTCGGCCCGCCGCGCAGACCCCGACGTCGGCCAAGACGGAGGTCAACGCCGTCGACACCATCATCGTCACGGGGGTCATGGCCGGGACGCAAGCCAAGAAGGCGAACGTCTCGTTCTCTATCCTGTCCGAAGACGACATGTCCAAGTTCACGCCGATCAGCGCCGACGACATGCTGCGTGACATGCCCGGCGTGGTCGTCGAGTCCAATGACGGCGTGGCGCGCAACGAGGTCTTCACCCGCGGCATGACCATCGGCACGGGGTCCAACACCTCGGGCTATTTCTGGACGACGATCCTGGAAGACGGCCTGCCGGTCGTGCCGTTCAAGTTCAGCGGCTTCCAGGACGGCTATTTCTACCGCGCCGACATTTCCACCAGCCGGGTGGAGTCGGTGCGCGGCGGCTCGTCGGCGACCGGCGTGACAACCTCGGTGGGCGCCACCTTCAACTACATCACGGGCGCGGTGAAACCGGGTGGGGTCATCCAGACCCGCCTTGGCTTCGAGGGCGAAGACCTTCACCTGTCGTGGAAGCAGGTCGATGGGGCCTATGGCTGGGTCAACAAGGCCGGCGACGCCGGCATCGGGCTCAGCGGGTTCTATCGCCGCTCCAACGGCCAGGTGAACCCCGGCTACGACCTGAACCACGGCGGCCAGTTCAAGGTGAACGCGTACAAGGAGTACACGGGCGCCGGCGGCTCGGGCTCCTTCAATGTGATCCTCAAGCACCTGGACGACACCAACGCCGAACTGACGACCTTCCAGCAGCCGACCTACGGCTACCAGAACCCCGAAGAGATCCCGGGCTTTGGCCGCGACGTGAACCTGTTCATGAACGGCGGACAGCAGACCGTTCCCAACTACTTCAAGCCGGGCAGCCACTCGCTCGATCCGTCCGACGGCTACCGCTACAAGCAGGACGCCATCTCGCTCAGCTGGCGTCACGACACCGATGATCCGTGGAGCTTCACCGGCGCGGTCCGCGCGCAGAAGTCCACCTATCGCGGGCAGTCCTACAAGCCTCAGAGCCTGGCGTCGCTCGGCTCGGCGGCCGCGACGCGCGAGCGCTTCGGGCTGAACATCAACAACCTGGACCGCACGCCGGGCTATTACGAGTTCACCAATGCGGCCGGGCAGCTGGTCGCCCGCGTCGCCAACAACGTGAACGGCTCGCAGCTTGGAACCAACTACCGCACCGGCGTGGCCTGTCCGCGAGTCACGGCCGCCACGTTCCAGACCAACAGCCTGTGCATCGTGGCCAACACCTTGCCCAACCGCGACATCGACATGCGTGGCGGCCTGGTGACCGCCACCATCCCCAGCACGGGTGGCGGCTTCAATTCCGGTGTCGTGCCGACCGGATCAAGCTCGCAGGACCTGGTGCTGCTGACGCGGGCCGAGGACAACGCCCGGGAGTCGAAGGACTTCATGGGCAACTTCACGACCAGCTATCACGGCGACAACTACAGCCTGAACGTCGGCCTCTATGTCGCCCGGTCCGAGCAGGCCAACGACAACTGGGCCAACGGCTTGGGCGTGTCAGCCTGGGCCGATGGTCAGGTGCAGAACCTCAACGCCCGATACGTCACCAACACGGGCACGGCCTACCAACTGACCGACGCCGGCGGCTGGGGCGCCTATGGCAGCGGCCTGTTCACCACGGTGTCGCAGCGCGCGACGATCCTGGAGACCTCGCCCTATGCCGGCTTCAGCTGGTCGCCGGGCAAGTTCGACTTCAACGGCAGCATCAAGTACCAGCACTTCAACGCCAAGACCTATTCCGAGACCTGGGATACGCGCAACGCCGGCGCCGCGTCCCTGACCAACGGCGGGCTCGATGGCGATCCGCTGACCGTCTACGACAACATCTACATGACCCAGACGGCGTCGAAGATCATCCGCGCCGACAAGGACTTGGGCCTCGTCGATTACAGCGTCGCGATCGGCTACAATTTCAACGACAAGCACAAGATCTACTACCGCTATACTGACGCCAAGCAGCCCTCGTCGGGGGTCGTCAACCGCTACTCGACGGCGGCGACGCTGGTGCGACCGCTGGGCCCGACGGCCTTCATCAAGGGCCATGAGGTCGCCTACACGTTCGGCGACCGCAAGTTCAATGGTCAGATCACCTACTTCTATCAGAACTTCGCCGTGAACGATTATCCGACGGCGGTCGATACCGACAATGTCTCGACCTACCTGCTGCCGGAGAACTTCAACAAGTACTTCACGCGCGGCCTCGAGGGCTGGGCCAAGTGGCGTATCACGCGGAACCTGGAGTGGTCGCCGTCGGTCACCTACCTGAACGGCAAGACGACCGAGGCCTATAACTGGCTCAATACCGGGGCCAACGGCCTGGGCGTATCGGACGATGTCCTGCGCGTGGACGCGGGGCTTCTGGCGCGCTCGCCGAAATGGACGATCAGCAACACCGTCTCGTACCGCTGGAAGGACTTCCGTTTCAACGTCCGCCACCGCTGGATGGACGAGCGCAAGCTCAATACCAACTCGCTGGATCAGCGTTTCCTGCCCAAGCAGGACAATGTCGATGTGTCGGTGCAGTACGAAGGTCTGGCCAAGACCAAGATGACGCTCGACGTCCGCAACTTCTTCGACAAACAGTATATCTCGGCCTACGACCCGATGATCAGCACCAACCTGCCGAGCAACGTCCAGATCTATGACGTGGTCGCGCAACTGCCGGAGTCGGGCTTCCTGCTCAAGCGCAACGCGCCGCGGTCGGTCTGGCTGACCGTCCGGCGGGAATTCTAGGACCCGGCGTCCAGGACGTCGGCTGGAGAGGCGAGGGGCGATCGATCCCTCGCCTCCCCAGTTCGCCACCAACACCCACCAACGGGCGGCCGGCATGACCAAGTATGGGTTGATCCTCGCGGCCAGCGCGCTGGTGGTCGCTTCGCAGGGCCACGCGGCCACGCCGCTGATCGACAAGATCGTGTTCGGGGATCTGTCGTCCGAAGCCCGGCACGGCGTGGACGCCAAGGCCTCCGAGCGGGTGACCGGCGGTCTGGGCGCGGCGGCGCGACGGTTGCCGCCGGCCTCGCCCGGCGCGCGTTTCAGCGGCGACCTGACGTTCAGGCTCACGGTCGATCCGGCGGTCCAGAACTATGCTTCGGTGCGGCTCTGGGGCGGGGACGCCAACGACAACAAACTGACCCTGTTCTGCGACGGCAAACAGGTCGGCTATCGCCACCTGGGCGACGTCGAGATTCTCGACATCGGAACCCAGGCGCCGCCCTTCGCCGGCCGCTTTACCTACCGCACGTTCCCGCTGCCGCTGACCCTGACCAAGGGGCGCGGTCAGCTGGATTGCGCCATCCGCGCCAGCGGTCCGTACGCGGTCTACACCAACCGGTTCGAGGCGTTCCAGAAGCCGATGGTCCAGCCGTCGCGGCCGGTCTACGCACTCTATGTCCACGTCGAGCCCTTCCTTGAGACCCATGACGCCACGGGTCAGGCGCCGCCCCTCGCCAAGGCGGGACCGTCGGCGGGACCCGAGGTCCTGGAGGGCCTGAAGGCGCGGGTGAACCTGGAGATCGAGCGCAAGCTGGCCCAGCCGGGACCGCTGGAGGTGCTGGAAGCTCAGTTCATGGCCCGCGCCCACGGCCTGTCCTGGACGAAGGCCTACAAGAACCCGAAGGTCACCGAAAAGCTCGTCCAGAGCGGCGACGCCTATTTCGCTCGGTTCCTGGCCGATCCGAAGACGGTCTATGTCGACGCCTCGCGGACCAATCCCGACTGGGAGGTCCTGGGGCCGTTCGGCAAGGCGCTGAAGCTGACGGCGGCCGACATCGCGCCCTATCTCGACGCGAAGATCGCGGCGGGGCCGGGGGCGTCGATCCCCCGCCGAGAGGCCTATGCTCGGATGCTGGATTACGGGCTCGTCTACGCCCTGTCCCATCGGCGACTCTACACCAACCAGTCGATGATCGTCGATCTGCAGGGCGTCTACTGGAGCAATGAGGGCCTTCGGGCGCTTGGCAGCGACAAGGCCCGGCCGGAGCCGGCGATGCGCGGCTTTCTCCGCGAGTCGATGGGTCTTCAGCCCTGGACCGGCAGCCTCGACGACAAGGGCGCGGCGACCTATTCAAGCTCGGCGGCCGACACCGGAAGCTTCCGGTCCGCTGACGACTATAAGCTCTTCACGAAGATGGGGCTGTCCAAGGAGCTGGGCTTCGTCGGCAGCTATGGCGAGATCCTCGACTGGGCGACCGGCATCTACCTGGCCACCGCGCCAAGGCCCGGCGCCGAGGGGGATCCGCAATTGCGCGCGCAGCTTCTGAAGATGGCGCGGGCGCGGACCTATTTCCGCTATTCGGGGATCGACGCCGAGGGCGCGGCCACCATGCTGCTGGAAGCGCCGATCGGTTGGCGCGACCCGGTCTATCCGGGCGTCACGACCTATGTGCAGAAGTCCGGTTGGGACAACACGCCGTTCTACACCGCCGTGGCGACGCGCGACCCGGCGCTGATGGCGATCGCGCGCCAGATGCTGGATGACGGCCAGTACTTCGCGGTGCTGCGCGACAGGCTGAAGGACAAGGGCCAGCGCACGACGATCGGCCTGCTGGAGGCCTATGACGAGTGGCTGGTCGTCAAGGACTGGCCGCGCTCGAACGTCCGGTTGCCGATGACGCCGGGCCAGCCCGATGTCGTGTTCGCCGATCCCGAGGACGGGGTCGTGGCGATCAAGAACGGCGACGAGATCCTTTATGCCGAGCTCTATTGGCGCGCCAACTGCGGGGTCAACCGCCTGGCCCGCTTCCACTACCAGACCCCGACGACGGACCGGATCGCCACGATCGCCTCGCGGGTCGACTTCACGCCCAGCGGCAAGTCGTGCGTCCGCCCGACCAGCCCGCACTTCTCGGCCGGTGCAATCCCGCTCATCGCCTATCCGGACGAAGCGCCGGCCGCCCTGGCGGGCGAGGTCCTGCCGGTGGCCAAGACGCCGCCCGAGGCGCGCTATCGCGACCAGGACAATCCCTATGCCGGGCGCGGCGACTACTACGAGGCGCGCTATGGTCCCTATCTGATCGCCATCAACGCCGGCGCCGAAAAGTCCGTGACGGTCGACCTGCCCTCGGGCGAGGGAGTGCGGATGGAACTGGTCTCCAAGCGCGCGATCGCGGCGGGTGAGAAAGCCCTGACCCTGGCGCCAGGGCAGACGGCCGTGATCTACTCGCGCGGGCGGTAGGATGCGACGGGAGCCGGCGATGGCCAATGACTATGACCTGCGGCTCGTCGCGCCGTTCAGTCCAACCATCATCAAGGCCACGATGCCGCCCGCCGTCGTCGAGCGCCTCAACGCGCGCGTGGACGACATCGTCGCGCGGCGCGACGAGGTGGCCGCTCGCGACTGGTCCAAGCACTTGGCCGGGGCCGTCACGACGGAAATCCGGCTCACGGACGTGATCGGCGAGATGAGCGACCTGTCGGACTTCCTCTACGACGTGGCCCGCACCTACAGCTATCGCTGTGAAAACGCGCTCATGCACTATGGCGACTATGAGCGCACCGAGGAGCTGGCCGACAAGAAGCTGCAGATCCAGATCAAGGAAGGCTGGGTCAACGACATGGTGGCCGGCGACTACAATCCCGCTCACTTCCACCAGGGATGCCTGTTCAGCAGTGTCGGGTTTCTGCGCGTCCCGCCGGACTACGAGACGGAGTTCCTGGCCGACAAGGCGCGGCAGAACACCGCCGGCTGCCTGCAGTTCATCGACAGCCGCAGCGCCGTCGGAGTGCGAAACCTGTTCACCGTCAAGCCGGTGGTCGGCGAGTTCTATCTATGGCCGTCGTGGATGTTGCACTGTGTCTATCCGTTCAAGAGCGCCGGGGTGCGCCGAAGCCTGGCGGTCAATCTGTCGCTCGCCTGAGGGCGTCCGAGGCGGATGAGGGCGCGGGCGCTTGCGGTCCGAACTGATATCGATATCATAGCGACTGAAGCCTAAAAGAAACGACAGGGAGAAGGCGCTTGGTGCTTGGTTTGATGCGGCGGGTTTCCTGCCTGGCCCTGGCGGCGTGCTTGATCGGCGGAGCGGCCCAGGCCCAGACGCTGCGTTCGGGGCATCCCTACCTTTCGTTCAGCGACACGCACGTGGCGCAATTCAAGTCGCGCGTGGCGGAGGACGCCGACGCCAAGGCCGCCTGGACCCGCGCCCACGCCCAGGCCGACGAGGCCCTGACGCGCAAACCCGCCAATGACCGCGAGCTCAACGCCGCCCTGCTGGACCTGTCCCTGGCCTATCGCATGACCGGCGAGCGCCGCTACGCCGACCGCGCCAAGGGCCTGCTCGATGTCTATGCCGCGCGGCCCAATTGGGTGACTGACAAACCCCTCCTGGCCCGCAAGCCGGTCTGGAACTCCGACCTGGGGATGGGGACCAGCGCCTATGTCTATGGCCAGACCTTCGACGCGATCCACGACGCGCTCAGCCCGGCCGAGCGCGACCGGCTGGCCAAGGCCCTGGTCAAGGGGGCCATCAAGCCCACGCTGGCCGACTGGATCGATGGCGCCGAGCGGATCCACAGTCTCGACACCATGGGGCACAACTGGTTCAGCCACATCGTGTTCGGCGCGGGCGTCGCGGCCATCGCGGTCAAGACCGAGGAGCCCCAGGCCGATGCCTGGATCCGGCGCATCGACGAGGCTTCCGAGGAATGGGCCAACTACGACGGCAGCGCGATCGAGACCAAGCCCCAGCACTTCGGATCGAACGGCGCCTTCGTCGAAAGCATCAACTACGCCGACTTCGCCGTCGAAGGTTATCTGAAGTTCCGCCGCGCCTGGCTGGACGCCTTCACCGAAAAGACCGCGCCGACGCCGCGCCTGGCGGGCGTCGCGGACCTGTTCATCCAGAACCTCTACCCGACCAGCGTGGGGGCGCTGTCGACCAACTTCGGCGACGGCAATCCCACGGCCAGCGGGGCGCACGCCGTCGTCAACCTCTGGGCCAGCGGCGACCAGCAGTCGCGCTATCTCTGGTACCTCGATACGGTGAAAGCCAATCCGGGCCAGGACGTCTGGGACGAGCCCGAGAACATGGTGCAATGGCCCGCCGCCAAGGCGCGGGCGGGCGCGGCGCGCGGGCCGGGTCTGGCGACCAGCTGGATCGATCGCGACCTGGGCTCGGCGACGATGCGGTCGTCCTGGGCCCCGGACGCGACGTTCCTGGCGGTGCGCTCGGGCTTCACCTGGAACCACAACCACGCCGACGCCGGCAGCTTCATCCTCTGGCACAAGGGCAAGCAGCTGCTGATCGACTCCGGCAACGCCAACTACGCCCGGCCCGAATACGACGGCTTCTACCGCCAGAGCATCGCCCACAATGTCGTGACGCTGGACGGCAAGGCTGAGCCGGCGAGCAACACCTATGACGGCTCGCACTTCCCCGGGCGGGTCGACCATCTGGTCGACGCGGGGGACCTGCGCTTCGTCTGGGCCGACGCCACGGGTCCCAACGCCAGCACCTTCGAGCGCAAGTACCGCAGCTTCCTGTGGGTCGGCGATACGATCTTGGTGATCGACGACCTCAAGGGCTGGCAGCCGGGCCAGTTCGAATGGCTGCTGCACTACGAGGGCGAGGCCAAGCGCCAGGGCCAGGTCATCACCGTCAAGAACGGCGAAGCCGAGGTGGCCGTGCGGCCGCTGTTCCCGGAAACCCTGCCCGACGCGGGCCTGCCCACCGACTATCCCGAGCTGCTGCGCATGGCCGAGGGCAAGGGCCTGAAGGATCACGCCCCCGACGAGGCCCAGCCCTACCTGCGTCTGCAGGCGCCGGGCGTGACCGACCGCACCAAGTTCGTGGTCGCCCTGACGCCGAACGGCGGCGCCGCGCCCCGGATCGAGCGGGTCGAAACCAAGGACTACCTGCTGGTCAGGATCCACCAGAAGGGCGAGGTCACCGAGGTCTATTTCAACCTCCTGGCCGACGGTCGCATCCGGCACCGCAACGCCAACGCCGATCTCGGCGGCTGGGAGACCGACGCCTACATCCTGGCCCTGACCTATCCCGAGGGCGGGGATGTGCGAAAGCCCAAGCGCTGGTTCGTCGCCGACGGCAGCTATCTGCGGCGTGACGGCCGGGTCGAGCTGGATTCCTTGTCCAAGGCCTTCGTCGTCAAGACGACGGCCGCGCGGGGCGTCGAGGTCAGCATCGAGGGTCAGCCGACCTACGCGATCCGCCTGGCCTGCGACGGCGCGCGATCGATCACGGTGGACGGGGCGGCCAAGGCCTGCGAGCGCGACGTCGCCCTGGCGCGCCGATCGACCGCGCCGCGTTGAGCTGCCCAGGGACCCGGCGCAACGGCCTTGCCAATCCCTTCCCAGGCTGAGAAGTTATCGATAACCGACGAGGGGATTTCGAATCGGTCGGCGGCCTCGCGCCGCCGATCCTTCGACGCGCGGACTACGCCAAATCGTCACGACAGCGCGATGCGGCCGGACCTCCGCCGCGAGCCCGTTGTCCACAACGCTCAGGGAGCCCGGCTTGGCGAAGGGCAAAGACACCATCGAACCGCCCCCGGCGCCGGACACTGGACGGGCGGTGACCATTCACGACGTGGCGCGCTACGCCGGCGTCGCCTCGATGACGGTGTCCCGCGTCGTCAACGGCAACAGCTATGTCAGCGACGCCATGCGCGAGCGCGTGCAGGCGGCGATCAAGGCCCTGAACTATTCGCCCAACCTGTCGGCGCGCAACACGCGGGCCGGCAGCACCGGGCCGCGGATCGGCGTGCTCTACAGCAATCCCAGCGCCTCCTATCTCAGCGAAGTCATGCTGGGCGGCATCGAGCAGAGCTCCAAGCTGGGCACCCAACTGGTGCTGGAGCGATCGACGGGCCTGGCCAGCCAGAAGGCGGCGGTTCGCCGCCTGCTCGACCAGGGCGTGGACGGCGTCATCCTGCCGCCGCCGCTGTGCGACTCCCGCCCGACCATCAACATGCTGCACGCCGCCGGCGTGAAGGTCCTGGCCCTGGCCACGGCCCGCCCGATGCACGACGTCTCCTCGGTGCGCATCGACGACTACCAGGGCGCCATGGCCATGACGCGGCACCTGATCGAGCTGGGGCATTCCAAGATCGGCTTCATCAAGGGCGATCCTCAGCACACGCCGACCCAGCTTCGCTACGAGGGCTTCGTCGACGCCATGACGGCCGCGTCGCTGCCGATCGATCCGGACTGGGTGGTGCAGGGCCAGTTCACCTACCGCTCGGGCCTGGCCGCCGCCGAGCTGCTGCTCAGCCCCGAGGAGCGGCCAACCGCGATCTTCGCCAGCAACGACGACATGGCCGCCGCGGCCCTGGCGGTGGCGCACGGGCTGCGGATCGCCGTGCCGGAGGCGCTGACCGTGGTCGGCTTCGACGATACGCCGATCGCCAGCACCGTCTGGCCCGAACTGACGACCATCCACCAGCCGATCAGCGCCATGGGCCGGGCCGCCGTGTCGCTGATCGTCGACGAAATCAAGGCCGAACGCGCTGGGAACTCGCCGTCGCCGACCCATCAGCTGATGAAGTTCACCCTGGTCAAGCGTGGCTCCTCGGGCGTGGCGCCGGCCAAGGTCGCGCCCCGCCGTCGGTCCACGAAAGCGACCTAGAACCCGCTAGGGCGGATCGACATTCAAGCTCGGTGCGTGGTCCTCGTCCTTCGACAGGCTCAGGATGAGGACCATGTTCGAGTCCGAGCCGTAGAAAAACCTCATCCTGAGCTTGTCGAAGGACGAGGTTTTCGTCTCAAACGCTGTATGTCGATACGCCCTCGGCCAGCGCCCGGGCGGCGGCCGGCGTGTCGGCAAGGTCGTTCCACAGGCGGGCGGCGCCGCGCACGCCCGAGGCGTCGCCCCACCGGGCCGGGGCGATCCTGGCCGACCAGCGATCGGAAAACACCCGAGGCGCGATCAGGCCGGGCAGCCGGTCATAGAGTTCCGCGACATTGGACAGGCCCCCGCCCAGCACCAGCACGTCGGGATCGACGATGTTGGCCAGGACGGCGATGGCGCGGCTCAGCCGGTCGACATAGCGCTCGAACGCGGCCACGGCGGCCGGCTCGCCCAGGCGGAACTGGTCGATGATCGCCTCGCCCGAGGCATGGACCCCCGTGGCGGCGGTGAAGTCATGCCGCAGGCCCGTGCCCGAGACCCACATCTCTAGACACCCCCGCTGGCCGCACCAGCATTGGGGACCGGGGCTCTCCTCCGGCTTGGGCCAGGGCAGGGGGATGTGACCCCATTCTCCCGCGATGCCGTTGGGACCCTCGACCAGGCGGCCGTCGACCGCCAGGCCGCCGCCGCAGCCGGTGCCCAGGATGATGGCGAACGCCACGCGGGCGCCGGCGGCGGCGCCGTCGACGGCCTCGGACAGGGCCAGGCAGTTGGCGTCATTGGCCAGGCGCACGTCGCGCCCCAGGGCGGCGGTGAGGTCCTCGCGAAAGGTGCGGCCGTTGAGATAGACCGAGTTGGAATTGCGCATCACGCCCGTGGTCGGCGAGATCGAGCCGGGAGCGCCGACGCCGATCGTGCCGCGCCCGCCGGCCTGCTGTTCGACCTGGGCGATCAGGTCGCGGACCGTCTCGATCGCGGCGTCATAGGCGCCCGGATTGGGGGCCCGGACGCGCGCCAGATAGTTGCCCTGGGCGTCCAGGGCGGCGGCCTCGACCTTGGTTCCGCCGAAATCGATCCCGACCTGAATCACCAGTAGGGCTCCCAAACGCGGGTCAGCCGCACCAAAGCTTCGAGGAAGAAGTAGTCGCCCCAGATGCAGGCCTCGTCGACGCCGACGCGGTTGGGCATGTGGTAGACCGCGTGGTCCAGGACGCCCGTCCCAGGCGCGCCCGGTGGCAGCATGTAGCGCGCGCCCAAGGTCTCGACGGTGGCCAAGGCCGCGCCCTCGTAGGCGGCGCGGTCGGGGTCGCTCAGCGGCAGGCCGCGGGCCAGTTCTAGCAGGCCGCAGGCGGCGATCGCGGCGGCCGAGCTGTCGCGTTCGTGCGGCAGTCCGGTGAACACCAGGTCCCAGCAGCAGATCAGGTCTGAGGGCAGGCGGTTCAGATAATAGTTGGCCAGGCGCGCGCTCAGGTCCAGCAGCGACGGATCGGCCTTGTAGCGATGGACCAGCGGAAAGCCGCTGATGCCCCAGGCCTGGCCACGCGCCCAGCAGGAGCTGTCGCTGAAGCCCTGGTGGGTCTTGCCCACCCGCGGCGCGCCGCTGACCGGATCCATGAAGAAGGTGTGGAAGGTCGAGCTGTCGGGCCGCACGATGTAGCGCGCCGCCTGCGCGATATGGCGGTCGGCGGCGTCAGCGAAATCGCGGTCGCCGGTCACCTGGCTGGCCCAGTAGAGCAGGGGCAGGTTGAGGTTGCAGTCGATGATCATCCGGCCGGCCTGGTCGGGATCGCTCAGATCGCCCCAGGCCTGGATGATGCCGGCTTGCGGCAAGTAGCGCGCCAGCAGCAGGCGGGCGGCCGCGAGCGCGGCGTCGCGCGCCTCAAGATCGCCGGTCAGCTTGTAGGCCGCCACGCACGACAGCGAATAGAGAAAGCCCAGGTCGTGATGGTCGACATTGATCCGGCGGTCGACGCGGTCCTTGAAGCTTCGCACCTGCCGCTCGGCGGCCTGGCGATAACGTTCCTGGCCGCTGACCTCGTAGGCCAGCCACAGCATGCCGGTCCAGAAGCCGTTGGTCCATTCGATGTTGTCGATGGCGGGATAGACTCCGTCGACGCTGGACGGCGCGGGGAAGGCGTCGGTGAACACCGCCAGATTGGCGTCGATGCGCGCCAGCACGGCCGCCAGGATGGCGTCCAGGGCCGCGCGGTCGGATCTGCGGCCTTGCAGGGCGTCGCGCCGGGTCAGCGGCTCGCGAGCCGGATCGCCGGCGGTGGAAACGGAGGAAGCTTGGGACATGAACTAGTCGACCTTGGCTAGATCGGCGTTGGGGAGGGCGGTCTTGAGCGCGGGATCGGCCTTGCTCGCCGCGCCATCGGGCGTCGGCGACAGGGTGAACAGCGAAGCGGTCCAGAACAGCGCGGCGCCCAGGGCGATCAACAGATAGGTGTGGGGGAAACCGATCAGGTCATAGGACTTGCCCACGATCGGCGAGAGGATCGCCAGGCCCAGGGAGTGACCAAAGCTGACGCCGACCAGATAGAGGGTCGAGGCCAGCCGGGTCTCGAAATGGGCGGCGATGTAGCGGAAGATCGAGACCGCCAGGATCGGCAGCTCCAGCGAGTGCAGCATCTTCATCGCCGAGATCGCGACGGGGCCCTCGACCAGGCCCGATCCGGCGATGCGGAAGATCATGACGCCGGCCGCGATCAGCAGGCCGTTCTTGGCCCCGGTGCGGTTGACGATGAAGGGGGCGACGAACAGCATCCCGGCCTCGACGAAGATCTGGGCCGAGTTGAGATAGCCGAACATCGCCGCGCCGTGCTTGGGGTCGGCGAACTGCGAGGCGTAGTAGGCGGGGAACTGCTGGTCGAAGACCAGGTAGAGGTTTGTGACGCCCAGGATCAGGACCATGAAGCCCCAGAACTTGGGGAGCTTCAGGATCGCCAGGGCGTCCAGCGGCTTGAGGCTTTCCGAGCGCGTCTGTTCCTCGGCGCCGGCCTCGACCCGGGTCATGGCCAGGATCGGCAGCAGCAGCAGGCCGGCCAGCGAGGCCAGGGAGAAGTTGATCAGCGGATCGATGTTGTAGAGCCGGCCCGAGAAGAAGGCCGCGAACGCGAAGCCCAGCGAGCCCCACAGTCGCGCGCGGCTATATTCGAACCCGTCCTTGCGACCGACGCGGTCGACATAGGACTCCAGCGCGTAGCTGCCGGCGATGAACGTGACGCCCAGATAGACCCCGCCCAGGGCCGCGCCCAGCAGGAGGTTGGTCTTCAGCAACGGGCCGTAGACGAAGGCGAAGAAGACGCCCGACAGCGTCACCATGCCGGCGATGACCCACAGGATGGTCTTCTTGAAGCCGACCTTGTCCGACAGGAAGCCGTAGATCGGCTGGGAGGCCATGGCGAAGATGAAGTTGGCCGAGAACACCACGCCGGTCTGGGCGCCGGTCAGGCCCAGGGTCCGCTTGAGCCACAGGGCCAGCAGGGAAATGCTCATCGCCTGGGCGAAGAAGTAGAGGAACAGGAAGGCGCTCAGCAGCGCGTAGTTCTTCTTTTTCATGGCGTAAGCGACTCCTCCCCCCGATTGACGCCAACCGGCGGCGCGGCTCTGAGCCGCTCGGGTCGCTCTGTGATAATCGAAACAGATATCGATACCAACCGAAATTCGCGGTCGGCGCTCCATCCCTAAAAGGCTTGCGTGTTGGTGATGATATCGATATCAATTTTGAGGAGCCCGCGTGGCTCCTTCCTGCGAATTCTCGGATCCAGTTCCCCCCTTTCCGAGGCGGGGCGCCTGGCACGGCCGGCGCCCCGATCTTTTCCGATCGGCGGACCGATCCTGTTGAATGCGCTTACGGGAAGCGGACACAACAATATCAAGATGACGGCGTCCCAGCCGTCACGGAGGGAGCGACGCATGCGCGAACACAAGGTTTCCCGGTCCGCGGCCAGGGCGCTCGCCGCGGTCCTGATCTTGGGTCCGCCGAGCGTCGCCGCCGCGCAAAGCGACACCGACAAGAGCGCGGCCGCCCAGGCCGATCCCGACCTTCAAATCTATCCCACGCCGCCGGCCAAGTTGGTCTACGCCCTGCACAATGACGACTTCACCGTGCGCGTCAGGCGTCCCGGCGGGCCGTGGCGCGATCTCTATGAGTACAACGTCAAGCTCGACCAGGATCGTCCGCGCGACGCCTCGGTGGTCCAGTTCGACTTCCGCGGAACCGTCGAGGTGGCCGTGCAGAAGAACAACGGCGATTTCAAACGGGTCGAGGTCCGGCCCAAGCAACCCGCGATCAAGACCACGGTGAAGGGCGGCGTCGTCTTCTTCACGCTTGATAAGCCGCGGAACCTCTCGGTGGAATTCGACGGCGACACCCTGAGCAATCTGCACATCCTGGCCGGCGAGCCGATCGCGCCGCCGCCGCCCGGTCCGGGCGTCGTGATCTATGGCCCTGGTCTGCACGTTCCGCCGGAGGGCGCGGCCTTCTTTCCGACCGCGTCGAACCAGACGATCTACCTCGCCGGCGGCGCGGTGCTGCAGGGCACGTTCGCGCCCACCAAGGTCGAGAACCTCAAGATCATCGGCCACGGCGTCATCAACGAGCAGGCCGATCAGCTCGTCGTCCACGACTCCACGAACGTCACGATCCAGGGGCCGATCTTCCTCAATCCCGCGCATGGCACGATCGCGTGCAGTTCCTCCAGCCACGTGCGGTTCAGCGACATCAAGACGTTCAGCAAGGGCGCGTGGTCCGACGGGATCAACATCTTCGCCTGCCAGGACGTCGACATCGATCGCGCGTTCATCCGCACCTCGGACGACAGCGTCGCGGTCTACGCCACGCGCAAGAACGGGGTGGGCGATACGCGCCGCGTCCGGGTCAGCCATTCGATCTTCTGGCCCGACGTCGCGCACGCCATGTTCGTGGGGCTGCATGGCGACAGCGCCAAGTCCAACACCCTGCAGGACATCGTCTTCGACGACATCGACGTGCTTAATCTGGACGAGGACGATCCCGAATATCAGGGCGTGATGGCCATCAGCGCGGGCGACACCAACACCGTTCGCGATGTCACCTTCAGCAACATCCGGGTCGACCACGTCGAGGAAGGCAAGCTGATCAATCTGCGCGTGGTCTATAACGCCAAGTACGGCACGAGCCCTGGCCTGCTGATCGACGGGGTCCATTTCAAGAACGTCAGCTTCACGGGTTCAGGGTGGGCCGGGCCGTCGATCATCGCCGGCTACGCGCCGGATCGGCCCGTGCGTAACGTGACGTTCGACAATGTCACGATCGCGGGCCGCAAGCTGACGGGACCCGCGCCCGAAGTGCTGGAGATCGGGCCCCATGTGAGCGGGCTGTCCTTCAAATAAGGACGGTCATGACCATCGGCTCGCCGGACGGATCCGCGCCCCTCTACGTGCAATTGGCCACTTTATTGGAGGCGGCCGTCCTGGACGTGCCGGGGCACGGCGATCGGCGTCTGCGGCTTCCGACCGAGCGTCAGTTGGCCGCGATATTCGGCGTGTCCCGCGTCACCGTTCGGGCCGCCCTGGACGTCCTTGCGCTGAGGCTGCCGGTGCGCAAGCGGGTCGGCGCGGGCGTCTTCATCGAACCCGCCGCTGGGGGCGCCGCGTCCTGGTCGATGGTGCGCGTGACGCCTCGGGTCATGGTTCGTCCATCGCGACAGGCGGGCCGCTCCGGGCGCGTTCCAATGTCGATATCGGATGAGCTCACCTCGAGACCGACTGGCGACGCCGAGAGGACTGGGCCGGTGATTTACCCTAGCCGTTGACGGCCAAATCTTGGCTAGAATGGTCGTCGAGAACCGCGCGGGCGCAGCGCGGTCCATGGGAGACCCTCTTGAGCGGACAACGACGACCCAGCGTGACCCTTTACGACGTGGCCAAGCACGCTGGCGTCTCCTCGATGACGGTCTCGCGCGTGATCAACGACTATGCGTTCATCAGCGAGACAGCGCGCGCCAAGGTGCTCAAATCGATCGCCGAGCTGGGCTATCGCCCCAACGCGGTGGCGCGCGCGACGCGGACGGGCGTGGTCCAGGTCGGCGTGCTCTACTCCAACCCCAACTCGTCCAATCTCAGCGCCTATCTGATGGGCGCGTTTCGCAAGGCGGGCGAGATCGGCTGCCAGCTGCTGATCGAACCCACGGCCGCCCACCCCACATCGGCCCGGGCGGTAGCCAAGCTGATCGAGGCCGGCGTGGGGGCCGTGGTCCTGCCGCCGCCGCTCTGTGACGACGCCAAGATCCTGAAACTGTTGGCGGCGGCCGGTGTGGAGGCCGTCAGCTTCGCGACCGCCAAGCCGCTGTCGGGCGTGACCTCGGTGGCGATCGACGATTTCGCGGGCGCGGCGATGATGACCCGCCACCTGATCGAACTGGGCCATGTCGACATCGCCTTCGTGCGCGGCGATCCGCTGCACTCGACCTCCGCGCGGCGCGAGGAAGGGTTCCGGGCGACGATGGCCGAGGCCGGTCTGGCCGTGCCCGAGGCCTATGTGGTCGACGGCGCCTTCACTTACCGTTCGGGCCTGACGGCGGCCAGCCAGTTGCTGGGCCAGCGTCGCCGACCCTCGGCGATCTTCGCCAGCAACGACGACATGGCCGCGGCGGTCAGCGCCGTCGCCCATGGCATGGGAATCGCCGTGCCGAGCGAGCTGAGCATCGGCGGCTTCGACGACACGCCCGTGGCGTCCACGATCTGGCCGCAGCTGACGACCATTCATCAGCCGATCGCCGACATGGCCGCCACCGCGGTCGACCTGGCGGCCGGACTGGCGCGGCGCGATGTCGAGGGTGACCCGGCGCGCAAGCAGGTGCTGGCCGAACTGACGCTGGTCGTTCGCCAATCGACCGCGCCGCCCGCCAGCTAGCGCGTCTTCTCCAGTCCATGGGCGCGCGCGATTGACGATGCGCGAATTGGAGTGATATCGATAACAGGCGCTCGACGGTCTCCGTCCGGCGCGAGAAAAAGGGTCGCGGCCGAGGCGCCGAAGGCCAACAAGGTCCGGGAGGCGTCGATGATCAACTCGTTCCTCATGTCCGTTCGCGCGTGCGTCGCGCGTCGGCTGGGCGCGCGCCGGTGAGCCGTTCGCCCATCGACCGCCGCCTTTTCGTGCTGCTGGCCACTGCGGCCCTCGCCCCCCTGGGCGCGGCAGGCCCGAGCCTGGCCAAGCCCAAAACGAACGCCGCGCCTCTGCGCGTGGTCTCGCCCGACGGACGGGTCCAGCTGGATCTGGACCTTCGGGGCGGGGGTCTGTCGTGGCGCGTCACCCGCGACCGCCGCCAGGTTCTCGCGCCAAGCCGGCTGGGGCTGGTGCTCGGCGGCGGCGGCCTGCTGGGGCCGGGATCCACGCTGGTCGCCGTCTCGCGCAAGCGCTTGGCCGGAACCTGGACGCCGACCTTCGGCATTCGTTCGGCCTACGACCAGGCCTGCGAGGAGATCACCGTCGAGCTGCGCGACCCGAAGACGGGGGTGGCCTTCGCCGTGGCGGCCAGGGCCTATGACGCGGGCTGCGCGATCCGCTACGTCCTTCGCCAGACCCCTGATCACGCCAGCCTCACCCTGGGCGGGGAGGCCACGCACTTCAATCTGCCCGCCGGCGTCGAGGTCTGGTCCAGCCGGGACGAGGGCGAGTACCAGCGCTCGACGCCCGCCAAGCTGGCGCCGATCGTCCATCCGGATTTGACGGGAAGCTCCGATGTCGGTCCGCTGGCGGACCTGCCGGTCACCGTCGTGTCGATGGACGGAAGAGCGGCCCTGATCGCCGAATCCGACCGCCTGCACTACCCGCGCGCCATGCTGCGACCCGCGGTCGACCCGGCCGACGGCCTGGCCGTCTACCTGATGCGCTACCCGGGCCGCGCCACCGGCTATTCGGGTCCTGGCGACACCCCGGCCGCGCCGACCTTCGTGCTCGACGTCGGCCAGACCACGCCTTGGCGCGTCCTGATCCTCGCCGACGATGTGGCCGGCCTGATCGCGCGCGCCGACCTGATCCCGACCCTGGCCACGCCCAACCTGCTGGATGATGTCAGCTGGGTGAAGCCGGGCAGGGCGGTGCGGATCCGCAAGCCCTACAGCACCGAAGCCGCCCTGAAGGTCGTGGAATTCGCGGCCGCGCGGAAGCTGGACTATGTGGAGTTCGACGCCCACTGGTACGGCGACGGCACCGATCCCAGCGACGCCACGGTCCCGATCCCGGGCCTGGACCTGCAACGCATCATCGACGCGGCGCGCGCCAAGGGGATCGGCATGATCCTCTATGTCGACCGCGTGCCGGCCATGCGCCAGCGCGACGCCATCCTGGACACCTACCGGCGCTGGGGCGTGGCGGGGATCAAGTTCGGCTTCGTCTGGGAAGGCCGCCAGGCCGACAACGATTTCATCTTCGACCTGGTCAAGGCCTGCGGCGAGCACAGGCTGCTGGTCAATCTGCACGACAACCTGCGCCCGGCCGGGATGGAGCGCACCTTGCCCAACTACGTGGCCCTGGAGGGCGTGCGCGGCAACGAGCAGTTCCCGACCGCGCGCCACAACGTCACCTTGCCGTTCACACGGGCCGTGGCCGGGCCGATCGACTACACGATCTGCTACGCCAACCCGAAGAACCAGACGACCAACGCTCACCAGCTGGCGATGGCGGCGGTCTATTATAATCCGCTGACTTTCCTCTACTGGTACGACGCGCCCGACAAATATGCCGGCCGGCCCTGGCCCGACCTTCAGTGGTTCGACGCGTGCCCGACGACCTGGGGCGAAACCCGCGCGTTGTCGGGGGCTGTCGGCGAGCATGTGATGGTCGCGCGGCGGCACGGCCAGAGCTGGTTCCTGGGCGCGATGACCAACGAGACGGCCCGCGTCCTCAAGGCGCCCCTGGACTTCCTGGGGAAGGGCCGATGGACGGCCACGGTCTTCGCCGACGGAGCGCCCGCGCGCGCCGCGTTCGAAACGCCGGTGGTCATCCGCAAGGTGGAGGTCACCGCCGCCACGGTGCTGCCGGTTTCGCTCGCGCCCAGCGGCGGTCAGGCCATCCTGTTCGAACCCCTGTAGCGGAAACGTCCATGGCCGTGGCCAAATCGATACTCGCCGTGCTGCTGGCCCTGGCCGCGAGCACGGCGGCCCTGGCTCAGCCGGGACCCGCGTCCTTCAGCGCCGACCAGGGCGACGGGACCTATCGCAATCCGGTGCTGGCCGGCGACTATTCCGACCCGGACGTCGTTCGGGTCGGCGACGCCTACTACCTGACCGCCTCGTCGTTCACCAACGTGCCCGGCCTGCCGATCCTGAAGTCCGCCGATCTCGTCAACTGGACCCTGATCGGCCACGCCTTGCCGAGGATCACGCCCGTGGCTCATCACGCCACGCCCCGGCGCGGCGGCGGTGTCTGGGCGCCGGCCATCCGTCACCGCGACGGCAAGTTCCTGATCTACTATCCCGACCCGGACTTCGGGATCTTCCTGGTCACGGCCAGCGATCCGGCCGGGCCCTGGAGCGATCCGGTGCTGGTCGACGACAGCAAGGGCGCGATTGATCCCGCGCCGTTCTGGGACGACGATGGCCAGGGCTGGCTGGCGCACGGCTGGGCCGGCAGCCGGGCGGGGTTCAGCAACGTCATCACCGCGCGTCGCCTGAACGCGGCGGGCGACAAGACCCTCGGCGCGCCGGTGACCCTGATCGACGGCGCCAAGCTGCCGGACGTGGCCACGACGTTCGGGCCTTCACCCTGGTTCACCACCGAGGGACCCAAGCTCTACAAGCGTGACGGCTGGTACTACATCTTCGCCCCAGCCGGCAGCGTGAAGGGCGGCTGGCAGGGCGTCTTCCGGTCCCGGGCGCTGCAAGGGCCGTATGAGGGCCGCAACGTCCTCGACCAGGGCAAGACCCAGATCAACGGGCCTCATCAGGGCGCGTGGGTGACGACCCCCAGGGGCGAGGACTGGTTCCTGCACTTTCAGGACACCGACTCCTATGGCCGCCGGGTCTGGCTGGAGCCCATGGCTTGGAAGAACGGCTGGCCGGTGATCGGCCAGGACCGCGACGGCGACGGCCGGGGCGAGCCGGTCTTGCGTTGGCGCAAGCCGAAGGTCGACAAGCCGGGCGCGCCGATGGCGGTCCAGGCCAGCGATACGTTCGACGGCGCCTTGTCGCTGGCCTGGCAGTGGAACGCCAATCCGGGCGACGACTGGAGCAGCCTGACCGCCCAGCCCGGGGTCCTGCGCCTGAAGTCCGTGTCTTCGCCGGAGAACCTCTGGGAGACGGGCGCGCTGCTGACCCAGAAACTGCCCGCCGAGACGTTCAGCGCCTCGACGAAGATCAGCTTCGCGCCCAAGGCGGTGGGCGAGCGCGCGGGCCTGGTGATGTTCGGCGCCGACTATGCCTGGATCGGCCTGGAGAAGACGGCCGAGGGCGTGCGCCTGGTCCGGGCGGACCGCATTGGCGCCGACGCCTTCCAGCCTGAGCAGGTCACGGTGGGGCTGACGGACGCGCCGCCGAGCCTCTACCTGAAGCTCAGCGCTTCGCCGGTCACGGCCGCCGATCCGCCGCCGAACTTCGCGCACTACGCGCCCTCGATGCTGCGCTCGACCCACGCCAGGGTCGTGTTCAGCTACAGCCTCGACGGGGTGACCTACACGCCGCTGGGCGCGCCGTTCGTCAGCAAGCCGGGGCGCTGGGTCGGCGCGCAGATGGGTGTGTTCAGCCAGGCGGCGGCGGGCCGACCGGCCTACACAGCCACGCGGATCGGCTGGACCGATGTCGAGGGCTTCTGGGTGACGCCCTGACGCGAGCGCGTCTGAAAGGGAACACATCCGTTGTATGATATCGATAACTACTTTCGCGTGTGACGGCGACGGCGGGGTCGCTTCACGCGGCGCATTGCCGATTGATAGGACAATTGGCCTGTTGCAAAACGCTTCTGATAACGATAACAAGATTTCAGCGGCCCGCACGGCCGCCAAGACCAAACGAAATGACGCCGGCCCGGCCGAGCGTCATTCAGGAGTGAAACGAAGAGGCTAACCGCAGCACGCGCTGGGAACGTCACGGCAAAAGCCGGGCGAGCCATGCGCCGCCGCCCGATCGGGTGGCGCAACGAGAACAATCCGGAGGGGACCCCTAATGTCGAAGCCCATCAAGAATTCGCGTCAACGCGCCCACGGCCGGCTGCTGGCCACCGCGTCGATGGCCGCCCTGCTGACGGCCGGCTGGACCGTCGCCAGCGCCCAGACCGCGCCGGCGCCGGCCAACGACAGCGCCGTCGAGGAAATTGTCGTCACCGGCATCCGCCAGAGCCTGCAGTCGTCGGTGACGATGAAGAAGAACACCATGGAAGTGGTGGACTCCATCCGCGCGGAGGACATCGGCAAGCTGCCCGATCCCAACGTCGCCGAGACGCTGACGCGGATCCCCGGCGTGCAAGGCTATCGCTACGGCGGGGAGGGCGCCTCGCCGGTCGGTTCGGGCAGCGGCCTGACCATTCGCGGCCTGTCCGGCCAGACCGCCTCTCAGGTCGACGGGCGCAACTACTTCACGGCCGGCGGCAGTGAGTTCAACATCGAGGCGGCCATCCCTGGGATGATCTCGGGCCTGGACGTCTACAAGAACCCCTCGGCCGAGCACATCGAAGGCGGCATCGGCGGCCTGGTCGATATCCGCACCCGCAAGCCGCTGGACCTGAAGGGCTTCACCGCCAGCGCCGCCCTGTCGGGCAAGTACAACGACATGGTCAAGAGCTGGCAGCCCGAATATTTCGGCCTGGTCTCGAACCGCTGGGACGTCGGCGACGGCGAGATGGGCCTGCTGCTGGCCGCCAATTTCCAGAAGAGCTGGAACCGCTCCGACAACGCGCCCGGTGTCGGCGGTTCGCAACTGCGTCGCGCGGTCCGCGCCGATAGCGCCGAGTACCTGACCGTCGTCGATCCCATCACCGGCGCCAGACCCAGTGCGGCCTACGCAGGCCGTAACGACGTGACCTATCTGCTGAGCGTTCTGGACCCGCTGACCCTCACCCCGGCGGAACGCGCCAACCTGGTCAACATGACCGGCGTCCAGCTCAACGTCGCCGAGGAAGACATCCAGCGCACGCGCAAGGGCTTCAGCGGCGCCTTCCAGTACAAGCCGACCTCGAACCTCGAGTTCTATGTCGACGGCAACTACAACTCGTATCTGTATCACCAGGGCTATCGCTTCCTGAACATGGTGGACAGCCGCTACGCCCAGAACCTGGTCACCACCCCGTTCAGCACCACCGAGGGCCTGACCAACCGCAACAGCAACGGCGGCGACGACGTTCTGCTGGCCAGCCAGCGGTTCTCCAAGGGCACGCTGCTGAGCTCGGGCCTCAACAGCACCGGCGGCGACGAGCACCGGATCTACCGGACCTGGATCCTGGCCGGCGGCGCCAAGTGGAGCCCGACCGACGTCCTGGACCTCAAGCTCGACGTTTCCTACGTCGACGCCTACCAGCACCAGGACAACCGCTCGATCGGCCTGGTGACGCGTAGCGGCCTGGCCTGGGACGTCACCCGCTCCATCGGCGCGCCCCAGCAGTTGGCGATCTCGGGTCCGGACCTTTCCAGCCCGGCGACCTGGGCGTTCAACAACTACGCCAACGGCACCAACAACATCTATGACGACAAGGGCGTGGCTGCTCAGTTCGACGGCAAGTACAAGTTCATCGACAGCGTGATCGAGGACATCAAGTTCGGCGCCCGCTATTACCGGAAGAAGTCGCGGTTCTATAACTACAGCTTCAGCGGCAAGAACCTGACGACCGACGGCCTTCTCCTGGCGGCCAATCAGTCCAACGCCATCTTCGTGACCAGCCAACCCGACCTGGTGGCCGGTTCGCACACCAACTGGTTCGACGGCGACGCTGGCTATAGCGGCGGCTACCTGACGGCCAATCCGGACTCGCTGCTGGGCGACAACATCCGCAACCGCTTCCCGCTGGCCGGCATCCCGTCCGAGGACTCGCTGCCCGAGGTCGTCACCTCGCGCCGCCTGGCGATCGAAGAGACCTTCGCCGGCTACGGCGTGGCCGACTTCGCGTTCCTGAACGACCGGATCCGCGGCAATGTCGGCGTTCGGGTGGTGCGCACCAATCTCGACGCCGAGGCCCAGATCGCCGCCACCGTCGGCGGCGTGGCGGTCGTCGCGCCCAACAAGTCGAGCAACAGCTATACCGACGTCCTGCCGACCTTCAACGTCACCGGCTACATCACGCCCGACACGCTGGTGCGCTTCGGTTACGGCCAAGGCATGACACGCCCGGGCGTCGCCGACATCAACCCGACGATCACCACCAACCCGACCACGGGTCTGGGCTCGCAGGGCAACCCCAACCTCCAGCCCTTGCATGCCGACAGCTACGACCTGTCGTTCGAGAAGTACTTCAACGGCACGAGCTACGTGTCGGCGGCCGTGTTCTACAAGGACGTGAAGGGCTTCGTACTGGGCGTGGACCAGTGCCAGACGGTGGCGACCTCGCTGCCCTATTCGGGCACCACGTCCAACAGCTGCCCCACCGGCCAGTACCGGATCACCCAGTCGGTCAACGCCGATCCGGGCTATGCCAAGGGCGTCGAGCTGGCCGCCCAGACCTTCTTCGACTACGATTTCCTGCCTGAGTTCGCCAAGAACTTCGGGGTCCAGGCGTCCTACACCTACGTCAAGACCGAGCTGCCGGCGAAGTTGGCGGGTCCGGGCAAGCCGACGACCATCGTCCGCCAGCCCTTCCAGTCGGACAACAACTACAGCATCGCCGGTCTCTACGAGAGCGACTTCATGTCGGCGCGGATCGTCTACACCTACCGTTCCGACTACGTGCTGTTCGGCGTCTCGGCCAATCCGATCGATGGCCGCTACCTGAAGGGCTACGGCATCCTCGACGCCTCGGTGAACTTCAACCTCCGCCCGGACCTGTCGCTGTCGCTGACCGCGTCGAACCTGACCAACAAGGCCCCGCAGCGCTATGTCGGCGAGCCCGGCGGCGACTACGACACCGACATCCTGCGCCAGTACTTCATGAACGGCCGCATCTACGGTGTTTCGCTGCGCTACAAATTTGGCGGCTAGGCAGGCCGCCCGTCCTTCCCCCGCAGCGCCGCCCTTCGGGGCGGCGTTTTTTTACCGGGAAGGCCGCGTGTCAGTCCGCGCCGCCCGGGTCTCTCGCGTGCGCCTCGTCCAGGTTCGATGGCGAGAGCGTGAAGCTGAAGGTTCGGGGAGCAAGGGGATGCGATACTTGGCGTGCGCGCGCGGTCAGGCTCCAGGTGTCGTCGCCGTCCAGGCCGACCTGAACGGCGTTAACCAGCAGGGTGACATGATGGCGTGGCTGGATGTCGGACTGCGCCACTTGCCCGGAGCCCGGCGCTGGATCCTCGTAGGGCAAGGCCAGCACGTTCATCGACAGCGGCACCGCGCCGATTATCCTGACGCCACCTTCATCAATCGCTGGCGGCGGACGGTGGACAGTCTTACCTAGGCCATCACGGCCAAGAGCGGCTCGGCGTCCGAAGCGGCGTTCGCCCACTACTATCTCAAGCGGAGTTCGTGGTCCGCAAAATAGAGTGGGACCTCTCAATCTCAGCGTTGGAACGTCTGGAGTTAGAAACGATCCCAAGATCCGCATCTGGCGCAGAGAGGTACGGCGGTCTCACCCCTGGCCGCCAGGACGGCTTTTGCAGAATGTAGCCCCGTTCTTGAACGAACGGGTCTAGGTGGGTGCCCCACCTGCGAGAGACTCCCATGCCCGCCTTCACCATCGTCACCACCAGCGCGACCCACGGCAGCGATGCGGTGGAGGTGAGCACACTGAGCGACGATTTCACCAACGACAGCGAAGCCCTAGGCTATTCGCGCCGCATGGCCGAAGAAATGGTGGGCATGGCCCACCAGCTGTCACTCGACTTCGACTTTAGCACCGTCGGCCTCTACAATGGCGACCTGATCGACGAGGACATTGATCCGTCCCACACCGCTTTCCTGGGCGCCTGGGTCTTGGACGAAGAGGGCGCATCCTTCGTCGGAGCCGATGAATTGCGCGAGGGCGAAACCGGGCCCGAAGCCACCTGACGCCAGGCAACTGACGGTCGACCTCGCGGGGCAGCGCCTCAATAAAGCGTGCGCCGGTGCCGCCCAAACCCTTCAACCGTCGACCGGCCCTGCGCCAGCTTTCGAGTACCTCCTGGCCAGGCGTGCGGCCATTCCACTGCCGGCTGCGCGGCGTCTAGACGTCCGGTATCTGGAGGGGTGTGAGAGTCCGTTCCTGGCGCATCGCCGAACCCGGCCAAGTCAGAAAGCTGGGCACGACAAGGCCGACCCCTTGCCCAAGCGCGTGGGCGCAAAGCACGGTACAGCCAAGGGGCCATCCTGGCGCAGATAGGCTTTTGTCGAGCAGCCCCCAGGATGACCCCGTGCGGCCGAGCAAGTCCACGGCGCGGACCTCATGTGGGATACCCACCGCGCTGCGCCAAAGGCGCTGAACCGTCGGTCTCTCGAGCGCGCCATCGCCATGGCGATGGCCACGACGATCGACAACAGACTGACGAGACGGCGATCGCCGCACCCTTCAGGACGATTCAGAGCGCATGGGCGTCCTCGCGTCCGGCTCAGTGTTCAAGTTCGTCATGGTCATTCTCCTGCTGTTTAAGCGCTCAGCCGTTCAGGGTGCGTCCGCCGTCGACGATGATTTCAGCGCCTACGGTCCAGGCGGATTCATCGGAGGCGAGATACAGCACCGCCTTGGCCACTTCCTCGGGCGAGCCAAAGCGGCCGAGCGGAATGCTGGCGGCGATCGCCTGGGTCGCCTGGTCGCGATAGGCGTCCGGGATGCCGAGCTTGTCGTACAGCGGTGTTTCGACCGGTCCGGGGCTGACGGCGTTGAAGCGAACGCCGCGCCCGATCAGCTCGCTCGAGAGCGTCCTCGACAGGCTCAGGAACGCCGCCTTGGTCGCGGCGTAGACCGAGGAGTTCGTCATGCCGACATGGGCGTTGATCGACGTGTTCAGGACCACGGACGCCGGATTGGCGAAGACCGGCAAGAGTGATTGGATCAGGAAGTAGGGGCCCTTGACGTTGATCGCGAAGGACCGGTCATAGGCCTCCTCGGTCCACGCCTCGATGGGCTGCCACACGGACACGCCGGCGTTGATGAAAGCGACGTCGAGTTGGCCATACTCAGTAGCCACGGCCGCGGCCAGGTCTCGTTGCGCTTCGATGCTTGCGGAATCGGCGGCGAGCACGGTGACGTCCGAGCCCAATTCCGCCCGGGCGCTGGCCAGGCTGTCGGGGTTCACGCCCGTGATGATGACGCGGGCGCCCTCGGCGAGGAAGCTCTTGGCGGTGGCGAGTCCGATCCCACTCGTGCCGCCGGTGATGAGGGTGCGTTTGCCGGAGAGGCGAGACATGGGGCGATCCTTGAAAACTTCAGGCGACTGCGGTCGACCTCGATGTTTCCAAGATGCACTCATGCCCTAAACAAGATAAGTTCGGCAAATTGCATATGTTTCATACGCCATTCGCATGATTGGATAGGATGGACCGTCTACTCTCCATGGAGTGCTTCGTCAGGACGGTGGAGACGGGCGGCTTCTCGTCCGCCGCGCGGGACTTGGGCCTCAGCCAACCCAACGTGAGCCGCTATGTGGCGGCCCTAGAGGCCCACCTTCAGCAGCGGCTCTTGCAGCGATCCACCCGGAAGCTGCACCTGACGCCCGAAGGCGAGCGCTATTACGTCGAAGCCCGACGCATTCTCGACGCCGTGAGCGAGGCCGAGTCGGCGCTGAAAAGCGACGTCAGTCCGTCCGGGTTGCTGCGCGTCGCCTGTCCCACGGCCTTCGCGCATGAGTTTCTGATGCCGCAGGTCCCCGAGTTTCTGAAGACGTACCCGGACCTCGATCTCGATCTGCAGATTTCCGATCGCTTCGTGAATCTCATCGACGACGGCGTGGAACTGGCGCTGCGGATCGGACACCTCAGCGACAGCGCCTTGCGCGCGCGGCGTGTCGGTCTCTTCACGCGCATCTGCGTCGCGGAGACGGGTTATCTGAACGCGCGCGGGACGCCGCAAACCCCGCAAGATCTGAAACACCATGACTGCATCGTCTATTCGCTGCTTTCGACAGGGGCGACCTGGCGCTTCGCCGATGTCGAGGTCGCGGTGTCCGGCCGCATTCGTGTGAGCGCTCCGCAAGCGGCGCGGGAAGCCGCCCTTGCCGGTTTGGGAGTCGCCCTTGGCCCGCATTGGTTGTTTGAAGACGGACTGAAGACCGGTCGCCTGAAGCGGATCCTCACGGGATACGAAGCAGCCCCCGTCCCGATCCACATCCTCTATGTGGCCAGCCGCCTTCTTCCACGTCGAGCAGCCGTGTTCATGGACTTCATGGCCGCGGCGTTTTCCAAGGTCGAGACCCTTAATGTGCGCCCTTCGCCTTCCGTCAGAAGTGACGACGGGAGCTGAACGCCCACGCTGCAATCGCCGGACGGGCAGAGAGGGCGGCGTCGCCCACTCACCGTCTCATTCTACTTCCGGAGACACGGCGCTTGCCGGCCCGCCGCCAAGACCGGTCTTCAGCCATGTTGTGTCCCGGCCCGGCGGCGCTCCGAATAGACGCTTGTGCGCGGGCGGCACGACGCCTGTTTGGCCCGGAAACGGCGTTGGCCCTGGCGAGGCGCCTCAGCGCGGCCGCTGGGACCAAGTGCAGATTCTTCTCGTTGAGGCGAGGCTGTCGCCCGACTAGCGCGGCTTGACGCGCGTCAAGCCAGCCCTGGCTCTCTCGGCGTCCCGTCCCGGCGGAGCGCCGAACAGACGCTTGTACTCGCGACTGAACTGAGAAGCGCTCTCATAGCCGACCGCGAACCCCGCCTCGGCCGCGCCTGCTTGGCCGGCGATCATGCGCCGGCGGGCCTCGTGGAGCCGGATATACTTCTGGTATTGAAGCGGGCTCACGGCGGCGACGGCTTTGAAGCGATCGTAGAAGACCGACACGCTCATGCCCGTCAGCGCGGCGACCGCCCTAAAATTGAGGCGCTCGGTGTGGTGGTCTCGGATCCAGGTCATGGCCTTTCGGATGTGCGAAAGGCGCGAGTCGGCTCCGGCGATCTGACGCAGCAGCGCGCCATGCGGCCCCATCAGCAGCCGAAATATGAGCTCGTGCTCCAGGGGCGGGGCCAGCACCGCGATCTCGGCTGGTCGATCAAGCAACTCCAGGAGTCTTCGCCAGGCGCCCAAGAGAGATGGGCTCGCTGTGCTGACGCCATATCCCGACTCGATCGGCAGTTCAGGGATCGCAGCCACTTCGAGCACGAGGTTCGAGAGCAAAGTCGGGTCCAGGAACAGGCCGATCGCCAGGAACGGTCGCCCCTCCGACGCCTCGCAGATCTGCCCCAGCGCAGCGATTTCGGCCGCGACGATCATGCTCTGTCCCGGACCGTATTCGAACATCTGGTCGCCGATGAACATGCGCTGGACCCCCTGGATCACCAGGGAGGCCGCAGGCTCGTAGATCAGCGGGTCGATCTCCGTCGTGTGATCGAGCGTGTAGGCGAACAGTCTTGGCAGTTGCGGGTTCTGTCGCCCGGCGTGACGCAGCGCCATGGCGCGGATTTCGTCGAGTTCGCTCATCATGACATCTGGCTTCGCTTGCCCATTATTATCGGTCATTCCGGAAAATCAGGCAATCGTTGCGGAAGATCTGGCATCGTGGCGACGCGGGCCGAGGCTCACAGTCCGGCTCAGGACAGAGGCCATTCAGGCCTCCACATTTTTCTGAGAGCGATCGCCATGCCCACGCCCCTCGAGACCGTATCGGCCTTTTGCGCCGCGTTCGTCGAAGATGGCGGACGACCGGCCGTTCGGCGCTGGTTCACGCCCAAGACGCGTTGGATCAACGAAGGCGTTTCAGTCACCACCGGCGCCGAAGAAGCCATCGCCATGATCGATGAACTGGAGACCTCGATGGGCATCTCCACGGTCCATATCGACATGCTCGCGATCGCCGCTGACGGACCTCGCATTCTCACCGAAAGGCTCGATCGGTTCGAGCGCGCCGACGGCAGCGAAATCGGACGCGTGATGATCATGGGCATCTACGAGATCGAAGGCGACAAGATCGTCGAGTGGCGGGACTATTTCGACGTCAACGCCATCCAGAAGTTCGCCGCCGGCTAGGACGCCGTCTCGCAGGCGCCGCGCCAGGCGCTGAAATCCTTGTCCGCCCCGGCGCGGCGCGCGCCTGCGGGCGTCAAATCTTCCGCATCGAGAAAAGGAGGCTCTTCAGATGAAGCACCTGCTCATGACCCTAGCCGCCATGATGTTTTCCACGGTCGCCTGGTCTCGACCGCTCGACCGCTCGACCTAACGATCAAGGCAGGGGACGGTAAAATGCCAACGCCAATCGAGACCGTCACCGCATTCTCCGCGGCTTTCCCTGAGGACGATGGCAAGGTCGCCATTCGCCGCTGGTTCACACCCAAGACAGTTTGGGTCAACGAGGGCGTTTCGAGCGCCACGGGAATCGAAGAAGCGATCGCGTTCCTGGAGCGGCCTAACCGATCTCAAGCCATCGCGGCGGTCCATTTCGACATTCTCGCCATTGCGGCGGACGGCAATCGCGTGCTGACCGAGCGACTGGACCGCTTCGTCCGCGCCGATGGCAGCGAGATCGCCGCAGCCCGCGTGATGGTCAGACGCAGGCGGCTCTCCTCATGAAGCGTGATGTTCAAAGGGAAGCGTTTGCGCTCGGCCATGTTGAGTCTCCAGCTGTTGTGCGCACATCCTGCGCACGTCATTATTGGCGAAACATCAACGGCTTAGCCGAAAATCTCGAAATGTGCGCATAACACGCGCATACGATGGCAAATCGAATTCATAAGTTATTTCAATGGTTTATATCAAAACCGCAGGTGTGCGTAATGTGTGCCACCCCAAAGGGGTGTTTTTCCATGGCGCCCTTCGGGCCTTTGATCGCCAGTTTTTGGGTTGTTGCGGGCACCGCTGGCGGCTGTGATTGCTGCATCGTCGAGGGGCCGTCACGGCCAGGAGTGACGGACAATATGGCGCCAATGTCGGAGCCTCGTCGTGCCAAAGGGGGCTCTGCAGGCGCCTACGCCACGTCTGTGGGTGAGGTGGTGCGGGCGGCCGGAATCGAACCGGCATAGCCTTGCGGCTGACGGATTTTCGTACCACTTCGGCTTTCGCCGCCGTCCCGATGCTCGGGTCGTTCGTGGTCTGGACTATCCCTTCACCGTGCTCCGAAGGTCGGAGGTTAGGTGCTGCCCGTCTAGTCTCTACACCTTCCCCCAGAGGGGGCTTGGCTCGGGATCGCCATCTGACAGGGTTCCCCGAATTTGAGCAGTTCTACGTCCCGGATTTCCCCGAGCGCACTCAATCCTGTGGCTTAAGTCCGTTGCGTCTACCAGTTCCGCCACGCCCGCCTAAACCGAGCCGAGCTATAGTCGGCTAGGTCTTGGCCGTCGAGACTTTCGAACGAGCCCGTGACAGGCCCGGGCGCACCGCGGCGTTGGCCGAGCGGTCGGGCGAGGCGCGGGTCTTGCGGACATTGATCGCCGAGGCGTCGATCCGGTTCTTGATGTGCGAGGCGTAATAGGTCTCGATCATCTCGACGCTGGTGCGGCAGTTCTTGGCGACCTGGTAGATGTCGGCGCCTTCCATCAGGCGCATGCAGATGTAGGTGTGGCGCAGGCTGTAGGTCGTGCGCCTCTGCCCCTCGCGGTCCACCTTCAGGTCCAGCTCTTCGAGGATGGTGTTGAACAACTGTCGGGGGAGGGCCGGGAACAGCCGGTCCCTCGGGCCTCCGTTAGCGCGTGCCTGGAGGCGGCCAAACGGCATGACCGCGCCGGGCATGCTCTTGCACCAGCCGACCCCGCGCTTGCCGCGTACGGCGATCTCAAGGATGCGCTGGCCGGTGGCCTCGTCGGTCGCCACGGTGACGTCGCGATATTCCAGGCCCAGAGCCTCGTCTGGCCGCAGGCCGGTGTTGACCATGAAGAGCACGAAGTCGTGGAGCGTTTCGCTGGCGTCGCGCCAGCGCTCCGCCGTGGGGTGCTTGGCGCGCTCGCGGGTCGCGGCGTAGAGCTGCTTGTACTCGTCGGGCGAGAACCAGGCCCGGTGCGAGATTTTGCTCGCCGCCCTGAAGGGCGGCGAGAGGTCGGGCAGTTGCTCCAGCCAGCGATGACGATGGGCGGTCTTCAGGACCTGACGCAGGCAGACGATCTCTTGGTGCAGGGTGCTGCGGGCCGGCGGCTTGCCGTTACGGCCGGTCTTCATCCGGTGGATGCGGTAGTCCTGGACCATGCCGGCGGTGATCTCACTCACCACGGCCCTTCCGAAGAACGGGTTGAGGTGGTTGTTGATGCGCTGGCGATGGCCTTCGACATAGATCGGGCTGCGCTCGCCCTGGGTGATGATCGCGAACTCGTCGATGAAGCGGTCGGCGGCCTGGGCGAAAGTCTTGCCGGGCTTGAGTTCGCCAGAGCGCAGTTTGCCCAGCAGGCCCAGATACCAGTCGCTGGCCACGTCCTTGGCCCGCGCCAGGCTCTCCTCGCGGGTGGTGGCGCGCCTTTGCTGGCCGGCGACCGTGCAGGCGCACTGCCAATGAGGACTGCCAGGCCGTTTATAGACCTGCACCTTGCCGTCCATGAGTCCGTGTCGCGCCGTCACCGCCCCGCCTTCCGCTCGCCAGGGCGCGAAATCTGCCAGCCAAAGATTAGCGGCTGACTTCCGGTTGCGGTTAGCCATCCGTTGACTGGCGATCCTCCGCGGCGCCGCTAGCGCGGCGCGGAAACCGGGGCTGGCGGCAAGCACCGTGGAGAGGCGATGGCTGCGCTCCGTGCGGAGCGCGGACGCCACCGGGCTGGACCGTTCGGTCCATCCCTTCGCCAATGGTCGCGTCGGCCGGTTCCGGCCTTTGGCGACCATTCGGTCAAACGGGCGGCGCGCTGGCCTTTTGACGGGAGGGCGGGGTCTTGCGGACGTTGATCGCCGAAGCGTCGATCACGTTCTTGATGTGCGAGGCGTAGTAGGTCTCGATCATCTCGACGCTCGTTCGGCAGTTCTTGGCGACCTGGTAGATGTCGGCGCCGTTCATAAGACGGGTGCTGATGTAGGTGTGGCGCAGGCTGTAGGCGGTTCGGCGCTGCCCCTCGCGATCGACCTTCATGTTCAGTTCGTCCAGGACTGTGTTGAACAACTCGTTCTGAAGCGAGGGGAACAGCCTGTCCAAGGGGGCGCCGGCGTTGCGGCTCTTCAGCCGCCTGAACGGCGCCACGGCCTCGGGCATGCTTTTGCACCAGCCGACGCCGCGCTTTCCCCGCACGGCGATCTCAAGCAAGCGCTCGCCGGTGGCCTCATCGACGACGATGGCCACGTCGCGATACTCCAGGCGGAGGGCCTCGTCGGGACGGAGCCCGGTGTTGACCATGAACAGCACGCAGTCGCGGAGATTCTCGGTGGCGGTTCGCCACTGTTCCTTGAGCGGGTTCCTGGCTCGCTCGCGCAGGGCCGCGTCGAACGTCCTCCATTCCTCAGGCGAGAACCAGGCCCGGTGCGAGACCTTGCCCGACCGCCCATAGGGTGCGGAAAGGTCGGGCAGATGGTCGAGCCACTTGTGGCGGATGGCGGTCTTGAGCACCTGGCGCAGGCAGACGATCTCTTGGTGCATCGTGCTGCGGGCCGGAGGCTTGCCGCGACGTCCGTTGCTCATGCGGTGGATGCGGTAGTCGGCGATCATCCCGGCGCCGATGTCGTCCACCGCCGTGGCCCCGAAGAACGGCACCAGGTGGTTGGCCAGGCGCCGCCGGTGACCGTGAACATAGATCGCGTTGCGCTGGCCCTGGGTGATGGCCTCGAACTCGATCATGAAGCGTCGCGCAGCTTCCCGGAACGTCCTGACGGGCGGGCCAGATACTGCGATGGCCCTGGGGGCCGAGGTCGGCTTTGCCGGCTTTGACGCCTTGTCGGATCTGACATTCGGCGCGGGGCGATCGGCGCTGATCAGCGCCAGATACCATTCTCGGGCGAAGACGGCGGCGCGGCTGAGGCTGTCCTCGCGAGTATTTGCGCGCTGTTGGCGGCCGTTGATCGAGCAGGCGCACTGCCAGTTGGGGCTGCCCGTTCGCTGATAGAGCTGCACCTTGCCGTCCATCAGCTGATGGCGAATTTCCCTTTCATTTTGTAGGGTCTTCGCCGTTTTTTGGGCGTTTGTGCTAACAGTGTGCTTGCTGGAAGCAGATGCGTCGGACTTGTTTTTGTTGATATTATTGAAGGTTTTGGTGGCTGATTTGGAGCGCATAGGATTTTAAGTCCGTTGCGTCTACCAGTTTCGCCACGCCCGCACAGACCTTGCCCGTATAGGGCGGGGGGCGGGCTCGCCAAGGGGACGATCGTGGAGCTTGGCCGCTCGACGCCCGCCGGGCGCGTGCTAGCGTCGGCATGCGGAATCATCGGTGGGGTTGGGGATCGTGACCATGCGGCGTGAATTGACGGCTCTGACCTTCGTGGCGGCGGCTCTGGCCGGGTCTCTCGCGCCCGGTACGGTTTGGGCGGCCGAGGTCGAGGTGGTGCGGGCGGCGCGGCTGCTCGACGTGGCCGCCGGCCGCTATGTCGACAATCCGCAGGTGATCGTCACCGACGGTCGGATCACCGCGGTGGGCAAGGCGGGCGATCCGACGCCGGCCGGGGCCAAACTGGTCGAGCTGCCGGGCGCGACCCTGCTGCCGGGCCTGATCGACATGCACGTGCACCTCGACAGCTCGCCGCTGTTCGGCGGCTATGACGGCCTGCAGTACAGCGACGCGTTCTGGACGGTGCTGCAGACCAAGCATGCCGCCGACACCCTGAACGCCGGCTTCACCACCGTGCGCAACGTCGGCTCGGACCGGTTCAACGACGTGGGCCTGCGCGAGGCGATCGACCAGGGTTTCGTGCCGGGGCCGCGCGTCGTGACGGCGGGCTACGCCATCGGCGCCACCGGCGGCCATTGCGACTCGACCTACTTCCCGCCGTCCATGGCCCAGAAGGGCCCCTATGTGGCCGACGGCCCCGAGGAGGGTCGCAAGCAGGTGCGGGCGGTGCGCAAGTACGGCGCCCAGGTGATCAAGATCTGCGCCACGGGCGGGGTGTTCTCGCGCAACACCGAGCCGGGCCAGCAGCAGCTGTCGCTGGCCGAGATGACCGCCATCGTCGAGGAGGCCCACATGTGGGGCCTGAAGGTCGCCGCCCACGCCCACGGGGCGGCCGGGATCCGCGACGCGGTGCGGGCCGGGGTCGACACCATCGAGCACGCCAGCCTGGTCGACGACGAAGGGATCAAGCTGGCCGCCCAGAAGGGCGCCTATTTCTCGATGGACATCTACAACACCGACTACACCCAGGCCGAGGGCAAGAAGAACGGCGTGCTGGAGGACAACCTGCGCAAGGACCGCGAGATCGGCGACATCCAGCGCGAGAACTTCCGCAAGGCGCTCAAGGCCGGGGTGAAGATGGTCTACGGCACCGACGCCGGCATCTATCCGCACGGCGACAACGCCCGGCAGTTCGCGGTGATGGTGCGCTATGGCGCCACCCCGCTGCAGGCCATCCAGGCGGCGACGATCACCGCCGCCCAGGCCCTGGGCCGGGAGAAGGACGTGGGCCAGGTGGCCGTGGGCCGCTACGGCGACCTGATCGCGGTGGCGGGCGACCCGCTGGCCGACGTGACGACGCTGGAAAAGCCGGTCTTCGTGATGAAGGGCGGCGCGGTTGTGAAGCGGCCCTGACATGTCCGGCCTGCTTCAGAATGACGCGCCGGGATTAACGCCGCCATCGCGCGGAGGTGGTAGGTCGGGAGGGAAGGTTTTCTTCCGGAGACGCCGTCGCCCATGAGCCGGAGTTCAGCTCACCACGCCTTTCGACGGACCATGACCCTGATCGCCGGCGGCAACCCGCTGCCGCTGGTGCTCGAGGCGATCGTCCAGGCGGTCGAGGCCGAGGACCCGCGCATCCTGTGCAGCATCCTGCTGCTGGACGACACCGGCCGGCATCTGATGCTGGGCGCGGCGCCCAGCCTGCCCGACGACTACAACCAGGCCATCCACGGTGTCGCCATCAGCCCCACCGCCGGCTCCTGCGGCACGGCGGCGGCGCTCGACCAGCGGATCATCGTCGAGGACATCCAGACCGACCCGCTGTGGGTCGACTACAAGCACCTGGCCGCCGCCGCCGACCTCGCCGCCTGCTGGTCGCAGCCGATCCGCGCGGCGAGCGGCGAGGTGCTGGGCACCTTCGCCATCTATCACCGCACGATCGCCGCCCCGAACGACGACGACATCGCCTTCATCGAGGCGGCCGCCGACCTGGCGGCGATCGCCATCGACCGCCGTCGGGCCGAGGACAGCCTGGCCTGCAGCGAGGCCCGGGCCCGCCAGGCCGCCGAGGCGGCGGGGGAGACGGCGCGCAACCTGACGACCTTCTTCGACGTCTCGCTGGACATGCTGTGCATCCGCGACCTGGAGGGCCGGTTCGTCAAGCTGAGCCGGGCCTGGGAAAGCGCCCTGGGCTACCCGATCGAGACGCTGGAGGGCGCGCCCCTGCTGCCCCTGATCCATCCCGACGACGTGGCCGAAACCCGGGAACACATGACGCGGGCCAGCGGGGCCGGCGAGGTGTTCGGCTTCATCAACCGCTATCGCCATCGCGACGGCCACTATCGCCAGCTGGAATGGCGGGCGCGGCGCTCCGGCGACCTGGTGTTCGCCGTGGCCCGCGACGTCACCGAGCGGCTGCGCGAAGAGGCCGAGATGGAAGCGGCCAAGGTGGCCGCCGAGGCCGCCAACCGCGCCAAGAGCGACTTCCTGGCCAATATGAGCCACGAGATCCGCACCCCGCTGAACGGGGTGATCGGCGTCGTCGCCGCGCTCGGCCAGACCGAGCTGACCGCCGCCCAGCGCGAGATGGTCGATCTGATCCAGAGCTCCGGCGCGACCCTGGAGCGGCTGGTGTCCGACATCCTCGACGTCTCGAAGATCGAGGCGGGTCACCTGACCATCGAGGAGCGGGCCTTTGATCTCGACGCTGAGTTGGGCGGCCTGCTGGACATCACCCGGATGCGGGCCGAGGAGAAGGGGCTGGCGTTCCGCGTCGAACACGGCGCCCACGCCCGGGGCCTGTTCCGAGGCGACGGCATCCGTATCAGGCAGGTGTTGGGCAACCTGCTGTCCAACGCCTTGAAGTTCACCGCCCAGGGCCAGATCGTCGCGCGGATCGAGGTCGCCGACCCGGCGGAAGCCGGTGAGGCCACGTGGCTGACGCTGGAGGTCGCCGACACCGGCGTGGGCTTCGATCCCGACTTCGCGGCCGTGCTGTTCCAGCGCTTCAGCCAGGCCGACACCACCATCACCCGGCGGTTCGGCGGCACGGGGCTGGGGCTGTCGATCAGCAAGACCCTGGTCGAGATGATGGGCGGCCAGATCGTCGCCGAATCCGAGCCCGGGCGCGGCAGCCTGTTCCGGGTGACCATCCCGCTGACGCGGACCCCGAGCCTGGCCGGCCTCGACGCGCCCGCCGCGGCGGCTCCGATCGCGCCCGGCGCGTTCCTGGACGGCGGGCGCGGCGCGCTGCGCGTGCTGCTGGCCGAGGACCATCCGATCAACCAGAAGGTCGTGCAATTGATCCTCGGCCCCTACGGCGCCGAGGTCACCGTGGTGGAGAACGGCGTCCTGGCCGTCGAGGCCTTCAAGGCGTCGTCGTTCGACCTGGTGCTGATGGACATGCAGATGCCGGTGATGGACGGCCTGGCCGCCACCCGCGCCATCCGTGTCCACGAACGCGACCTGGCGGTCGCCGAGCGCACCCCGATCGTCATGCTCAGCGCCAACGCCATGGACCATCACCGGCACGACGCCCTGGCCGCTGGGGCCGACCTGCACGTCGCCAAGCCGGTCACCGCCGTCGCCTTGCTGGCGGGCATCGGCCAGGCCCTGGACGCGGAGCGGCGGCGGGCGGGGTGAGGGGACCTCAAGGTCCTGTCATCCCGGACAAGCGCGCAGCGCGCCGATCCGGGACCGCCAGAAGCGCGGCGCTCAGGCGTCGGTCCCGGGTCTTCGCTTCGCTACGCCCGGGATGACAGCGGTGGTTTGGTGGGCCCATCAACCGGTTTGGCTTCACCTTTCGCGCCACAACGCCTAAATCGTGCGGCTCCCGGCCTTCGTGCCGATCCGCTTCAGGCCGCGACCCGTGATCACCTTCCAAGACGTCTCCAAGACCTATGCCGGCGGCGGCCGCGCCGCCCTGACGGGCGTCAGCCTGTCGGTCGCGCCCGGCGAGGTGTTCGGGGTGATCGGGGCCTCGGGGGCGGGCAAGTCGACGCTGATCCGGCTGATCAACGGCCTGGAGAAGCCCTCGGGCGGCCAGGTGGTGGTCGACGGCGACGACGTGGCGACCTTGGGCGTCGAGGGCCTGCGGGCCCTGCGCCGCCGGGTCGGGATGATCTTCCAGCACTTCAACCTGCTGTCGTCCAAGACCGTGGCCGGCAATGTCGCCTTTCCGCTGCGACTGGCCGGTGTTCCCGACGCCGAGGTCAGGACGCGCACCGCCGAGTTGCTGGCCCGCGTCGGCCTGTCGGACTTCGCCGCCAAGTATCCGGCCCAGCTGTCGGGCGGCCAGAAGCAGCGGGTGGGCGTCGCCCGGGCCCTGGCCACCGGGCCCAAGGTGCTGCTGTGCGACGAGGCGACCAGCGCGCTGGACCCCGAGACCACCGAACAGATCCTGGAACTGGTCTCAAACCTCAACCGCGAACTGGGCCTGACCATCGTGCTGATCACCCACGAGATGGACGTCGTGCGCCGGGTCTGCGACCGGGTGGCGGTGCTCGAGGGCGGGGCGGTGGTCGAGAGCGGTCCGGTCGAGGAGGTGTTCCTGCACCCGGCCAGCGCCACGGCCCGCCGGTTCGTGATGGAGGCTGACGGCGTCCCGGCCGACGGCGCCATGGTCGGCGGCCGCGTGGTGCGGCTGACCTTCCGCGGCGAAGCGACCTACAAGCCGATCCTGGGCCTGGTGGCCCGCGAGACCGGCGTCGACTATTCGATCCTCGGCGGCCGCATCCACCGGCTGCGCGAAACCCCCTACGGCCAGCTGACCCTGGCCCTGACCGGCGGCGACGTCGAGGCGGCGATCAAGCGGTTCCAGGCCGACGGTGTCCGGGTGGACATGGTCACGGAGACGGGCCGATGAGCGCCTTCATGGAAAACATAGACTTGGCCGAGATCGGCCAGGCGACCGTCGACACCCTGGCGATGCTGGGCGGCTCGATGGTGTTGACGGTGATCCTGGGCCTGCCGCTGGGGGTGATCCTGTTCCTGACCGGCAAGGGCCAGATGCTGCAGAGTCGCGCGGCCAACGGCGTGCTGTCGCTGGTCATCAACATCCTGCGCTCGGTGCCGTTCGTCATCCTGCTGATCGTCATGATCCCGCTGACCGTCGCCCTGGTCGGCACCTCGCTGGGCGTGGCCGGAGCGATCCCGCCGCTGGTGGCCGGGGCCGCGCCGTTCTTCGCCCGCCTGGTCGAGACCGCCCTGCGCGAAGTGGACAAGGGCGTCATCGAGGCCAGCTTCGCCATGGGCGCCAAGCGTCGGCAGGTGGTGCTGGGCGCGCTGCTGCCCGAGGCCATGCCGGGGCTGATCGCCGCGGCGACGGTCACCGCCATCGCCCTGGTGTCCTACACCGCCATGGCCGGGGTGGTCGGGGCAGGGGGGCTGGGAGATCTGGCCATCCGCTTCGGCTACCAGCGCTTCCAGACCGACGTGATGGTGGTCACCGTGGTGTTGCTGCTGGTGCTGGTCCAGGCGCTGCAGATGGTTGGGGATACGGTGGTGAGACGGGTTTCGCATCGGTAGGCGCGGTGCGTCCTTCGAGGCCCGCTTCGCGGGCGCCTCAGGATGAGGAGCTTTGTTGCTGAACTCCTCATCCTGAGGTGCGAGGCGAGCCGAGCCTCGAAGGACGCACGGCGTTCCAATCCGGCCGTTCGGCCGCTAGAACGCCCCCATGACCGACGACACCCCCATCCTCTCCGCCCCGCCGCCCGAACACTGGGACGAGGCCTTCGCCCAGACCCTGGTCGGCAAGATCATGCTGGTGAACCTGACCTTCCTCTCGGCCGAGGGCGAACTGGAGGGGCGCGAGGCGTTCTATGGCGTGGTGATCACCGCCGACGCCGACGAGGGTATCTTGCTCGACCTGCTGGGCCCGCAGGACGGCGACACCACCACCCTGCCGCCCCAGACCTCGAACATCGCGCCGGCCGCGCCGGGCCTCTATCCGCTGACCGGCGGCGAGACCGTGGAGAACCCGGACTTCCTGTCGAGCTGGACGATCGCCGGGCCGGAAGAACCGGCGAACGATCCCGAATAACCCTCTCCCATGGGGAGAGGGAGGGGCCCAAGCGAAGCTTGGGAGGGTGAGGGGTTTAGACGTCAGACGGCGTGCCGGCGGGGCGCTCAGAGAAGACGGTGAGGGCGTCACCCCTCACCCTCCCACCGCTTCGCGGCGGGCCCCTCCCTCTCCCCTCCGGGAGAGGGTTATTTGCTCAAGCCTGGTCGAACGGGAACGGCAGCCGTCCGGCCTTGAAGATGATCTCCGGGTTCTCGTCATAGTCGCCCAGCTCGACGTCGGCCGAGGCGGCGAAGGCCACGACGCCTTCGCGGATCGGCGCCAGCCGCTCGGCCTTGCGGCGGGCCTCCTCGGCGTCCTTGCAGCCGACCTGCTGTTCGGCCTTCAGGCCCTTGCCGCGGCCGGCCTTGTAGGCTTGGACGATGTAGACGGTTTCTCTGGCCATCCCTCTCCAGGCGCCCTGTTTGGCGGCGAGGTCAAGGCGCGCGGAACGATGATCCCGAGATGATCCCGACGATGATCCAAGACTCTGGGCTCCGGATCAGGAAAACTGATTTCGCCAACCGCCGGGAACCGGGCAATACCCTACCCGATTAATCGCCTTAACGGAGCCGTTCATGGTCGCCCGCCGCGCCGCCCTCATCAGCCTCGCCGTCCTCGCCCTGGCCGCCTGCTCCAAGACGCCCGCGCCGAGCGCCGGCGACACCCTGACGGTGGCCGCCACGGCCGTGCCCCACGCCGAGGTGCTGGAGTTCATCAAGCCCAAGCTGGCGGCGCAAGGCCTGAAGATCGACATCAAGGTCTTCAACGACTACGTCCAGCCCAACATCCAGGTCGCCGAGAAGCGGCTAGACGTGAACTACTTCCAGACCCTGCCCTATCTGGAGACCTTCAACGCCGACAAGGGCACCAGCCTGGTCCCGATCGTTGGCGTGCATATCGAGCCGCTGGGCGCCTATTCGCGCAAGATCAAGGCGATCGGCGACCTGCCCAGTGGCGCGGTCGTGGCCATCCCCAACGAGGGCAGCAACGAGGGCCGGGCTCTGCTGCTGCTGGCCCGCAATGGGGTGATCACCCTGGGCGACCCGAACAAGGCGCTGTCGACCCTGAAGGACATCACCGCCAATCCGAAGAACCTGAAGTTCAAGGAACTGGAAGGCGCGACCCTGCCGCGCGTGCTCGATCAGGTCGACCTGGCGGTGATCAACACCAACTACGCCCTCGACGCCAAGCTGGACCCGGCCAAGGATGCTCTGCTGATCGAGGACAAGAACAGCCCCTACGTGAACTACCTGGTCGGCCGTCCGGACAATAAGGACGACCCGCGCGTCCAGAAACTGGCCAAGGCCCTGACCTCGCCGGAGGTCAAGGCGTTCATGGAGCAGAAGTACGCAGGCGCGGTGGTGCCGGCGTTCTGACGGCCGCTGTCCTTTAGGCGTCTTCGCGCCACAGGATTCCCGTCTGGGGCTCGACCCTCAGCAGCAGCGGCTGGTCCTCCGGGCTGTCGGCGTCGATCAGCGAAATGAGCTGGGGCGTCGCCTTGACTACCGCGATCGAGCGGCCGGGCGGGGTGAAGACTTCCTGCTCGGGATAGCGCGTCAGGATCAGGGCGTTCAGCCGGCGAACCTCGTCGGGGTCGATGACCTCGGCGGCGATCGCGGCCATCGACAGGCCGTGAACGTGCGCGCCGCGCGGGCCCTGTCGGCCGACGGCGATCGAGATTCGCGGATCGCGGGCGATGTTGGCGAGCTTCTGGCTATCGCGGGCGACGGCGAAGTACAGGGTCAGGCCATCGGACAGGTATCCGACCATGGTCGCCTGCGGCCAGCCGTCGGGACGCAGCGTGGCCACGCACAGCACTCGGCTCTCGGCGAGAATCTCGAGGATTCTGTCCTTGGCGGCGTCGCTTCCGGTCATGGCCGTTTCCTCGGGGCGTCGGCCGCGTGGCGGCTCGATCGTCTTCCCTGCACAACGCGCCGGCCGGCGATCGGTCGCCTGGGGACGACGGGCTGGTCTGGGGTGAAATTTCACCGTACATATCAGGGCTCACCCAGCGACGGAGCCACCCCTTGCGACAGCTTATGGCCCAGGACGACGCCCTCGCCGGGGGCGGGCGCGACCGGATGCTGGTGCTGGACGTCTGTTCGTCCTCGGGGCTGGAGGATTGGTCGCCCGATCTGCAGAAGGCCAAGGTCTATGAACGCATCCTGCTCGACCTGATCCTGGGACGGCTAGCGCCCGGCGCGCGGCTGGACGAGCAGTCGCTGGCGGCGCGCTACGACGCCGGCCTGGCCGGGGTGCGCGACGCCCTGGGGCGGCTGGCCCTGGAGGGGCTGGTGATCCGCCGGGCCCGTTCGGGCACCACGGTGGCGCCGCTCGACCTGGTGGAGCTGCGCCAGGGCTACGAGGCCCGGGCCCTGATCGAACCCCATTGCGCGGGCCTGGCCGCCAGGCACGCCAGCAAGGCCGAGGCCGACGGCATCCGCGCCGCCTTCGACGGCGGGGAAGAGGCCGCCCGGACGCGCGACCTGCCGGCCCTGGTGGCGATGGACCAGCGCTTCCACGCCGCCGTGGCCCGGGCCGGCGGCAACCTGGCCCTGGCCCGCATCCTCATCCCCCTGCAGCACAAGGCCGCCCGCTACTGGGTGTTCTCGTTCGGCGCGGCCACCGAGGCCGAACTGATCGCCGACGTCGAGCAGCACCGCGAAGTGGCCAACGTCATCGCCCGTGGCGACGTCGAGGGCGCCCGGCTGGCGATGATGCGGGTGCTCAACATCATGCCCGAAGCCACCCGGCCGATGGTCGAGGCTTAGGGTCGATGAGCAGTACTCGCACGGCGATATTCTGGGCATCCGCCGTTGCGGCGGGCCTGATCCTGAATGTTGGCGTTGATCTCCTGTTTCCTGAGGTTCGCTGGGCGGGTCCGGCCATCGGCGGTGGGATCGCGCTGGTCGGCTTTGGAATGCTGATCTCCGCCAAGCTGAAGCGATAGTTCATGGGCAGTTCTGCCTGGTGTCGCCTGCTTGCAACATAGTCTGAAATGTTACAAAACGTTTTGACGAACGTTGCGTAAGTGACCATTTGCTAGCTTCGCCGCCGTCTCCCCGGCGGGCCTGGAGCTTTTCTAGATGTCGATCCGCGCGCGCCTGCTGACCTCGGTCTTGACCGTCGGCGTCTTCGTGTCGGGCCAGGCCCTAGCCCAAGACACCGCCTCCGCGGACAGCGTCGACGAGGTCCTGGTCCTGGCCCGCGACAAGGCCGGCCTGCTGGAGAAGCAGCCCAGCACCACGGTGTTCGGCCTGGAGAAGCCGCTGCTGGAGACTCCGCGCTCGGCCAGCTTCGTCAGCGACACCACCCTGCAGCGGTTCGGCATCGAGACCATCGACGGCCTGACCGCCGTCTCGCCCGGAACCTACACCGCCAGTTTCTACGGCGTGCCGGGAGCGCTCAACATCCGCGGCACCCTGGCCGAGAACTATTTCCGCGGCTTCAAGCGGGTCGAGAACCGCGGCACCTATTCCACCCCGATCGGCGGCGCGGCCCAGATCGAGATCGTGCGCGGCCCGCCGACCCCGATCTACGGGGCCGGCAAGGTCGGCGGCATGCTGAACTTCATCCCCAAGTCGGCGCGCGACGAGGGCCGGTTCCTGACCGACCCCAAGGGCGAGCTGACCGCCACCTTCGGGGCCTATGACAAGAAGAACCTGACCGGCCAGGTCGCCCTGCCGGTCAAGCTGGGGAAGGCCGACGGCGGGGTCTATGCCTATGGCGAGCTCGATGATTCAAAGAGCTTCTACCGGGGCCTCCACCCCAAGCGGCAACTGGCCGAGGTGTCGGCGGACTTCGACCTGAACAACGGCTGGAGCACGGCGTTCGGCGGCATGGTCTACCACTCGACCGGCGACGTGCAGACGCCGGGCTGGAACCGCCTGACCCAGGACCTGATCGATCATGGGACCTATGTCACCGGCCGCGACACCACTCTGGTCGACACCGACGGCAACGGCCGGCTGACCCCGGGCGAGGTGGGCTTCTACCCGTTCGGCAGCGCCCTCTACATTCCGTACTACGGTTTCCCCGCCTCCGATCCCAACCACACGCTGGACACCGGGATCGGCACGACGAAGCTGGATCCGCGCACCGTCTATATCAGCGCCGCTGACTTCTCGAAGACCCGGACCAACACCCTCTATTTCGACCTGGCCAAGCGCTTCGACGACGACAGCGTCCTGAAGCTGCAGCTGTTCTACGACGACCAGGAGAACAAGCGCTTCGTCTCCTACGGCTACCCCGCCTGGTTCGACAGCTCGGTGTGGGAGGCGCGGGCCTCCTACGCCTTCGGTCGCGATTTCGGGGTCGTGACCACCAAGTCGATCGTCGGCGCCAGCTATCGCCGGTTCGAGGGCCGCCGGCGCGAGAGCTTCAACAGCGGCATGATCGCCCTGGACCGCCGCGACATCGCCCATGGCGCCACGCCCACCGACATCGTCGACAGTCCGTTCAGCACCGAGCCGGCCGGCGTCCAGGGTCTGGAATGGGAGAACGACAACAAGGGGACCTGGAGCCAGACGGGCCTGTTCTTCACCAGCGACGTCAAGTTGGGTCAGCGTCTGACCCTGACCCTGGGTGGCCGCTACGACGGGTACGATGTGGCGGCCAACGACACCGGCGCCCTGCCTTTCACCGTGTCCGGCCGCCAGACCGACGACCGGGGCAAGGGGACCTATTCGGCCAGCCTGACCTACCAGACCTCGGTCGGGCTGATGCCCTATATCAGCTACGCCAAGGCCTCGGCCCTCGAGGTCAGCCAGGCGGGCGAACTGGCGCCGGGCCTGATCGCCGACGGCTCGTGGCTGTCGGCCAGCGACCTGGCCGAGGCGGGGGTGAAGTTCCAGCTGCTGCACGGAACCCTGGTCGGCTCGCTGGCCGGTTACCGCCAGAACCGCACCCAGCTGTCGGGCCTGACCCCGGTGGTGCAGGGCACGCGCGCCAAGGGCGTCGAGCTGGAGGTCCGCTGGCTGGCCTCCGAGCACTTCAGCTTCACGGCCACCGGCAACACCCAGCACACCACGGTCAAGGGGCCGGACGCCTCGTTCCAGTACATCCCGACCTATACGGCCGGCGTGCCGGGGGCGCAGGGCTATGGCGGCAGCTACGTGGTCTGGACGTTCAACAGCCTGCCGGGGCGGGCCGGGGACTACGACTACACCCTGATCCCCAAGTCGGTGGTCAGCCTGTACGGCGCCTATACCAGCGACCAGCACGACTGGGGCTCGGTGGGGGCGACCCTGGGCGTCACCCACGTGACCAAGACCGCCGGCACGGTGCAGAACGCGGTGACCTATCCGGCCTACGCCGTGGTCAACGCCTCTGCCTATTTCGCCCATGGTCCGTACACGGCGGAACTCAATGTCGATAACCTGTTCGACAAGCTCTATTTCACCCCCGACGCCGACACCTACGCCAACCTGGGCGCCTTGCCGGGCCGAGGGCGCGAGTGGCGGGTGACGCTGAAGCGGAGCTTCTAGTGTTCTGGAACCCTCTCCCAGAGGGAGAGGGAGGGGCCCAAGCGAAGCTTGGGAGGGTGAGGGGTTACGCCCTTTCCGTTTTGCCCCGATGATCCTTTCAAGACGTCGAACGCCTTCACCCCTCACCCTCCCATCGCTTCGCGACGGGCCCCTCCCTCTCCCCTCCGGGCGAGGGTTTCAGAGGTACCAATGACCGCTATCCGCCCCTGGCTCCTCGTCGCCGCCTTCAGCCTGCTGCTGTTCCTGATCACCGCGGCGACCTATTCGTCGCTGGGCGTGGTGATCCCGGCCATGGTTCCGGAACTGGGCTGGAGCTGGGAGCACGCCTTCCTGGGCTTCTCGATCCTTGGGGTGTTCACCGGCCTGTCCTCGTGGCTGCCGGCGTTGCTGATCCGCCGGATCGGGGTGCGCGGAACGGTGCTGGTCGGGGTGGCGGTGATGGCGGGTGGCCTGGCTTGCCTGTCGCGGGTCCACGCCCTGCCGATCTATTTCCTGGGCACCGCTCTGTGCGGGGTCGGCTTCCAGATGGCCGCGCTGATCCCCGGCACCCATGTGCTGTCGGCGATCTTCAAGCAGCGGGCCCTGCCGTTCGGCATCTATTTCACCTTCGGCGCCCTGGGCGGGGTGGCGGGGCCGTGGATGGTGGTGAGCATCCTGGGGGCCACCCACGACGACTGGCGGTTGTACTGGGCGCTGCAGGCGGTGCTGGTGGGCTTGGTCGGCCTGGTCTGCGCCGTGGCCGTGGGCGGCCCCCGCTGGCTGGAGCAGGCCGGGGCGGCGCTGGACAAGGTGCTGGACGACGAGGCCAGGGCCCAGCACGCCTCGGGCGTGGTCCCCGGCAAGGTCTATCACACCGACCACGAATGGAGCGTCCGCGACGCCGTGCGCACGCCGCAGTTCTACGTGCTGCTGGCCGCCTATTTCAGCCACCTGCTGGCCGGGATCAGCGCCGCCAGCCTGACCCAGGCCCACCTGACCCAACTGGGCGTGGCCGGCGCGGTGGCGGCCGGCATGCTCAGCCTGGAAGGCCTGATGCAGGTGGTCGCCCGGCTGGGCGGCGGGGCGATCGGTGACCGCGTCGATCCGCGCTGGCTGCTGGTCTTCGCCCAGGGCCTGCTGGTGATCGGCCTGCTGGCCCTGGCCCGGGCCGATAGCACGCCGCTGCTGGTGCTGTACGCGGTCGGCGTCGGCGTCGGTTTCGGCCTGACCGTGCTGGCCGTCAGCCTGTTGCTGCTGAACTATTTCGGCCGCCGCAACAATGTCGAACTGTTCTCCCTGACCTGCCTGATCGGGGCGGTGTCGGCGGCCGGGCCGTTCATCGGCGGCTTCATGCGCGACCGCCTGGGGACCTTCACCCCGACCTTCCAGCTGTTCGCGGCGGTGACGGCGGTGGTGTTCGTGGCGGCGCTGTTCATGCGACCGCCCACGGCGCGCGCCCAGGCCTGACGCCAGAGACGGGCCTGACGCCAGGGACACGCCCAAAAGAAAGGGCCGCCCCGACGGTGTCGAGACGGCCCTTCCAGCTTGTCGTGACGTCTGACGCTTAGAACGCGGCCTTCAGCGAGACGGTCAGGGCCGAGCCGTACAGGCTCTTGCCGAACTCGTGCTGGTCGGTGTCGGAGTAGCGCAGGTCGCCCGTCAGGTGCTCGGTGATCGCCGCCGAGATGCCCAGGTTCCAGGTGGTGTACTTGTTGCCCACGCCGGAGAAGTAGCCGTCGGCGTCAACGCTCTGGTGGCCCACGGCGCCGCTCAGGGTCAGCTTTTCGCCGATCGGAGCCGAGCCGTTGACTTCGAAGTAGAACGCTTCGCCACCCTCGCTCGGGAATTCCGGCGAGTAGTAAAGCGCGGCGCCGATCGTGCCCGGACCAACGGCCTTCGAGGCGGCGGCCTTGACTTCGACGTAGCTGTACGAGCCCGGGATGCCGTTCTTGTCCTTGGAATAACCGTAGTAGATCATGCCGAGGTCCAGACCGACGTCACCGACCGTCGGCTTCACGCCGGCGTAGACATCGATTTCGGCTTCGGGGTTCTCGGTGCCGAAGTCGACGTTCGAGGCCCAGACGCCCGCGTAGCCGATGCCGTAGGTGGCGTCGACGCCGCCGAACACTTGCGGATCGTTGTTGGTGTTGCTGATGCCGCGGAAGATGTAGTCGCTGGCCACGCCAACATTGTACGAAAGCTTCAGTTCTTCAGCCATCGCGGCGCCGCCCATGGCGACCGAAGCGGCGGCGGCGACCAGCGCCAGTTTCAGAAATTTCATGTGTTCTATCCCCTTATCTCTGTTTTGCCGTTCGAAGGGTTTTGGAGCCTTCGACGTCCAGCGACGCCTGCAAGCGTGTTTGGGCACAACGGGAGTAGTTGTCGGCAACGCCCTTGTTGCAATCTTGCTGGTTAAATCGCCAGCAGAAACGCGCCCGGTGGTGCAAAGTTTGGGCGTAGTGTGACGATTTTGCTTCAGAACTGACGTTGGGCGCCACAGTGTCGAGGTCTGGTTTGTTTACGCTTTACCTGCGGCTTTAACGCATCGCCAGACTCGCCCCGCCCAGGTGCAGGCCGGCGTCGACCAGCAGGGTTTCGCCGGTGACGTGGCGCGAGGCGGGCGAGGCCAGGAACACCGCCGCGCCGGCCACGTCCTCGGCGGTCGAGGCGACCTTCAGCGGCGTGGCCGCCGCCGATTTAGCGCGCAACCGGTCGGTGCGTTCCTCGTCCATGACCTTGCTGAACCACGGGGTGTCGATGAAGCCGGGACATACGGCGTTGACCCGAATGCGGGGCGCCAGGGCTCTCGCCAGCGACAGGGTCATGGTGGTCAGCGCGCCCTTCGAGGCGGCGTAGGGCACCGACGAGCCGTTGCCGACCACGCCGGCGATCGAGGCGGTGTTGACCACGGCGCCGGGTTGGGGCGCGGCCTCCAGCAGGCTGCGCGCGGCCCGCACCATCTGGAAGGCCCCGACCACATTGACCGCGTAGAGGTTCAGGAAGTCCTCGGCGCTGACCGCGTCGAGGTCGGCGTGGTCGGGCGCGAACTTGGTGATCCCGGCGTTGTTGAACAGGGCGTCGATGCGGCCGAAGGCGGCGGCGGCCTGGGCGATCCTGCGGCAGTCGGCGTCCTGGGCGACGTCGCCCTGCACCAGCACGGCCTTGCCGCCCTCGGCGGCGATCAGCCGGGCGGTCTCTTCGGCCTCTTGCGCGCTACGGGCGAAGTTGACGACCACCAGGGCCGCGCCGCGCCGGGCGGTTTCCACCGCCATGGCCCGTCCCAGGCCCGTGGAGGCGCCGGTGACCACCACCGTGAACCCGTCGAAATCCCGTCCGCTCATCTGTCGTCTCCGCCTAAACGTTTGTTTGAGGCGACGATAGCGACACCGCGCGCGCTTGTCTCGCTGGGCCGCGAGGCCTAAATCCCGCCCATGACCGAACTTCACGTGACCCAGCTGGGCCAGGCCGTCCGGCCCGCCGCCAGCCCTGACCAGGCCGTCCTCGAGCGCGTGCCCAACCCGCAGAGCGACGTGACCTATCTGGCCCGCTTCGTGGCCCCGGAATTCACCTCGCTGTGCCCGGTGACCGGCCAGCCCGATTTCGCGCACCTGGTCATCGACTATGCGCCCGGCGACTGGCTGATCGAGAGCAAGTCGCTGAAGCTCTACCTGACCAGCTTCCGCGACCACGGCTCGTTCCATGAGGACTGCACGGTCAAGATCGGTCGCAAGATCGTCGAGATCGCCCAGCCCCGCTGGCTGCGGATCGGCGGCTACTGGTACCCGCGCGGCGGCATCCCGATCGACGTGTTCTGGCAGACGGGTCCGGCGCCGGAAGGCCTGTGGGTGCCGGAGCAGGGCGTGGCGCCGTATCGCGGGCGGGGGTGATCTGCACTCACCCGCTCCAACATTGTCATCCCGGACGGAGCAAAGCGAAGATCCGGGACCGGCGCGTGAACGCCGCGCTTCCGGCGGTCCCGGATCTTCGCGCTACGCGCTCGTCCGGGATGACAGAGAAAGCTACGCCGACCACGTCGTGGTGATCGCCGCCACGTCCGGCCGCGCCCGCTCCTGCGGGGCCTCGGTGGCCGTGCCCAGGTACAGGAAGCCCGCCACCTGCTCGCCGGCCTCGACGCCGAGGATCTCGCGGCCGCGCGGATCGTAGCTGTACCAGTCGGTGATCCAGTTGGCGCCCCAGCCCATGGCGGCGGCGGCCAGCAGCATCTGCTGGCAGACGGCGGCGGCGCTCAGGCGCTGCTCCCACTCGGGGATCTCGCCGGGGAGGTAACGCGAGATCACCGCCACCGCGACCGGCGGCCGCGTCAGCTTGCGCAGGGCGGCGTTGGCTTTGGCCGGATTGGCCTGGCTGTCGGCCAGGGCGGTGATCTTGGCGGCGAAGGCGTCCTTGGCCGCGCCGCGCAGGATCACGAACCGCCAGGGCGACAGCTTGCCGTGGTCGGGAACCCGGGCGGCCAGGCGCAGCAGGTCGGCCAGCTGGTCGTCGTCGGGGCCGGGCGCCGTCAGGGTCATGGCCGAGGCCGACCGGCGCTTGGCCAGGAAGTCCAGCACCGCTTGCGAGGGCTCGATCGGCAGGATGTCGCCAAATTGCGGGGCGAGGGGAACGGAACCGGTCAAGACGACCTCCAGGAAGCGCGCTAAGCCTGCACACCTATGGCCGCGCTCCGGTCGCCACAAGTCGCGAGTCGTTCGCATGTCCAATAAACCCGCCAGCCCCAAGCCAGAATGGCTGAAGCCGCACGGCCAGCCCTGGGGCGCCGACGGCGGGAAGACCGTCTACGACAACCCATGGATCACCCTGACCGAATACCAGGCCATCGCCCCGACCGGCCGTCCGGCCCTGTACGGCAAGGTGGCGTTCAAGAACCGGGCGATCGGCGTCGTGCCGCTGCACGACGACGGCACGGTGACGCTGGTCGGCCAGAACCGTTTCCCGCACGGCAACTACAGCTGGGAGATCCCCGAGGGCGGCGCGCCGCTGGACGAGGAGCCGCTGGACGGCGCCAAGCGCGAACTGGCCGAGGAAGTGGGGCTGGAGGCCGCCGACTGGCGCCAGATCCTGACGATGGAGCTTTCCAACTCGATCACCGACGAGTTCTGCCACGGGTTCCTGGCCATGGGCCTGACCCCCACGGCGACCGCGCCGGACGAGACCGAGGACCTGGCGATCGCCCGCGTGCCGTTCGGCGAAGCCCTCGACGCGGCGGTGGCCGGACACATGCCGGACTCCTTGACGGTGGCTTTACTGCTCCGGGTGCACCATATGGCGGTCAGGGGCGAGCTGCCGGCCGATCTGGTCAGGCGCGTCCTAGGGTAGGGCGGCGACCGCGGACGGTTTCGCGCGTTGGTCGTCAAGAGTCGTGGGACTGGAGCATTTCCTAAAAAGATGCTCTTGTATCGCGAGGCAAGAGGGAGATCCCGGTGGCCAAGCATCTCGAAGTCGTGACGCACGACGCCACGCCCCCCGTCTGGGCGGCGCTGCGCAACCAGGCCGAACACGCCGCCAAGGCCGAGCCGGCCCTGGCGTCCCTGCTCAACGCGGTGATCCTCAGTCACGACAACCTGGCCGACGCCCTGACCTTCCAACTGGCGCGCAAGCTGGGCGACCAGGAGATGCGGGCCATGACCGTCCGCGAGTTCGCGGCCGCCGCCTTCGACAGCGACCCGGCCCTGGTGGCCGCCGCCGAGGCCGACCTGATGGCGGTGTTCGAGCGCGACCCGGCCTGCAAGGGCTATGTCCAGCCGTTCCTGTTCTTCAAGGGCTTCCTGGCCCTCCAGACCCATCGCGTGTCGCACTGGCTGTGGAGCCAGGGCCGCGAGACCCTGGCCTTCTACCTGCAGAGCCGGGCCAGCGAGGTCTTCCAGGTCGACATCAATCCGGCGGCCCGCATCGGCCAGGGCGTGTTCATCGACCACGGCACCGGCATCGTCATCGGCGAGACCGCGGTGGTCGGCGATGACGTCTCGATGCTGCACGGCGTCACCCTGGGCGGCACCGGCGCCGAGCGCGGCGACCGCCACCCCAAGATCGGCAAGGGCGTGCTGCTGGGCGCGGGCGCCAAGGTGCTGGGCAACATCACCATCGGCGAATACGCCAAGATCGCCTCGGGTTCCGTGGTGCTCAAGCCCGTGCCGCCGCACTGCACGGCCGCCGGCGTCCCGGCCCGCATCGTCAACTGCCCGACCTGCGAAGAGCCGGCCCGGACGATGGATCACACCCTGGCCGACGTGGTCTACGACTACGTGATCTGACGCCGACGACCTTGGCCGATCGTCCCTCCCCCTTGCGGGGAGGGTGGCGGCGAAGCCGACGGGTGGGGGCCGGTGCAGGGCGCCTTGAGTCAGCAAGCCCCACCCGACCCCTTCGGGGCCACCCTCCCCATGAAGGGGAGGGAAAGCGCTTAAAGCTTGGACCAGATACGAAAAGGGCCGCCTCATCGGCGGCCCTTCTGCATTCTTGAGCGCGCTCGGCGCCTAGTACACCACCCCGCCGACGCCGCCGTCGAGGCTGAGGCTCATGCCCGACATGCTCGACTCGCGGACCGTTTCCTCGCGGTAGGCGGTGTATTTCTCGACGGTGAGGATCGTCAGGATCTTCACGCCGGCCCCGTAGCGGCGCAGCAGCGAGCGCTCGTTGCAGTCGCGGGCCGAACGTTGCGGACGGCAGCTGACCGCGCCGCCACGACCATCGGGACCGCCGGCCAGGCCGGAATCGCCGCGGCCGCCGCCGCCATAGTAGAGCGCTTCGTTCTTGCCGCAGAGATAGGTCTCGCCGCCCGAATTGATGTCGCTGATCCCCTCATAGGCGCCGACGACGTACTGCATCCGCGAGCCGGCGATGCAGCGATAGAGCTCGCCGTCGTAGCCGCTGTCGATGTCGCGGTCGGGGGTGACCTGCGAGGCGGGGTGGGGGATGTCGCGGTCGTCCAGGCAGACGGCGCGGATGACCACGCGCTTGAACCTGGTGCGGGTGGCCTCGTAGGCGGCGCGACGGCGGGCTTCGCCGCCTTCGACATTGAGGCCCTGGATGTAGCCGGTCGAGACCGGGCCGGAATAGTAGCCGCCGTGCGTGCCGCCGCCGTAATAGACGGTCGAGCCGGCGGAAGCTCCCGCGCCGGCTCCGGCGCTCGAACCGGCCGAGGCGTTGCTGGTCGCCGAGGCGCTGGCGTTGACCACGATCGAGCCGCCGACATGGATGTTGATGCCGGGGATGTTGACGTTGTGACCGCCGCCGCAGGTGTTGCAGCCGGGCGGTGGCGCGGGCGGACGCGGCGGGGCGGGCGGCGGCGCGCAGCAGGGCGGCGGCGGCGGCGAGCAGCACTGGGCGTAGGCGACCCCGCCGAGCACCAGCGCGCCCAGTCCGGCGGCCAGGCTGAGCACCAGCTTGGGCAAGGTCATTTTCGGCGCCTGCATCAGCGTATCCCCTTCACAACTCGTCGGCGTCGCGCGTGGCCGAAAGCCAAGCAAGAACCACGCCATGCCCGCCGCTCCATCGGATAACTGTCCCAGGACGGCACGGTCCGGGGGCTGGTCCGATTCTCCTTGCAAGCTCGATGCGGTCGAAAAGGACCGCGGAGCGAGCCGCGAGGGGAACGACGATGTTCCATCCAAGCACACAACGGTTGATAGACTATTGGCGTGGCCGGGCCGTTAACGACGCCGTGCCGACCCGCGCCAGCGTCAATCCCGGTGATTTCCTCGACCTTCTGCCGCAGATCTTCATCCTGGGGCGCGACGGGACCGGCCGCTATCCGGTGCGCCTGGCCGGCGGTTTCGTCACCGACCTGCACGCCCGCGACCTGCGCGGCGAGGACGCCCTGGGCCTTTGGGCCCTGTCGCATCGCCTGGAGGTCAAGTCGGCCCTGGAGGTCGCGCGGCGTCGAGGCGAGCCCATGGTGGTCACCGCCGACATCCGCGCCGTCGGGGTCCCCTCGGTCGGCATGGAAGTGCTGTTCGCGCCGATGACCGGCATGGACGGCCAGACCGACCGTTTCCTTGGTCTTTACCAGCCGGTCGCCATGATCCAGCGGCTGATGGGCCGTCCGGCCTCGGAACTGGGCGTGCGCGAGATCCGGAGCCTGGGCCCGGCCAACGAGGAATCGCCGCGTCTGCGGCTGGCGACGCTGCACGGGCGGCGGATCGCCTGACGACATCGAGCTTTTCCGTCCGGGGGGGCGGAAAGGGACGGCGCGCCGCAGGGGGCGCGCTGTTGATGGGAAGGGGGCGCTGGAAAGCGACCCCTTCCCATTTTTACGTTTTAGGCCGTTTCCGCCGCGTTCAGCTTGGCGATCACCTCGGCGGGCAGGACCAGTCGCGCCGCGCCCATCAGCTCGGTCAACTGCTCGACGCTGGTGGCGCTGGCGATCGGGGCGGTGACCGACGGGTGGGCCATGATCCAGGCCAGGGCGACCTGGGCCTGGCTGGCCGACACCGCCTTGGCGGCCTCATCCAGCGCCGCCAGGATCTTCAGGCCCTTGGGGTTGAGATAGTCCCGGGCCACCGTCCGGCCGCGCGCCTTGCCTTCCAGGTCGGCCGGGGTGCGGTACTTGCCGGTCAGGAAGCCGGCGGCCAGGCCGTAATAGGGGATGACGCCGATCTCTTCCCGGGTCGTCACGGCGTCGAGCGCGCCCTCGACCTCGCCGCGGTCATAGAGGTTGAACTTCGGCTGGATGGTCTCATAGCGCGCCAGGCCCTTGTCGGCCGAGACCTTCAGGGCCTGGCCCAGGCGGCCCGGCGTGAAGTTCGAGGCGCCGATCGCCCGCGCCTTGCCGGCCTTGATCAGCCGGTCGAAGGCCTCCAGCGTCTCGTCCATCGGGGTTTCGGCGTCGTCCTGGTGGGCCTGGTAGAGGTCGATGTGGTCGGTTTGCAGCCGCTTCAGCGAGCCCTCGACCGCCGAGACGATATTGGTCGCCGACAACCCCGGCTGGGCCGGCCACATGGCGACCTTGGTCAGCACCAGCACGTCGTCGCGCCTGCCCCGCGCCTTCAGCCAACGGCCGATGACGCTCTCGGACTCGCCGCCGGTGTGACCCGGAACCCAGGCCGAATAGACGTCGGCGGTGTCGACGGCGTTGAAGCCGCCGTCGACGAAGGCGTCGAGCAAGCGGTGGGACATCGCCTCGTCGGCCGTCCAGCCGAAGACGTTGCCGCCGAACACCAGCGGGGCGATCGACAGGCCGGAGCGGCCAAGGGGGCGGTGGTTCATGGGGTGTCCTTCGCTTTCTTGATCCTCTCTCGGGGGAGAGGAAGGGGCCCGCCGCGCAGCGGTGGGAAGGTGAGGGGTCACGCTCTCACCGGCCATCTCAAACGCCCTGCCGGCACGCCGTTCGACGTCTAAACCCCTCACCCTCCCAACTGCTCCGCAGTCGGGCCCCTCCCTCTCCCTTTGGGAGAGGGTTTACGCCGCGACCGCCCGCCCGTCCTCGAACACCGGCACGTCGATCGGCGCGGCCACGGCCTTGCCCCGGATCAGGTCAGAGGCCCGTTCGGCGATCATGATCGTGGGCGCGTTGGTGTTGCCGCCGATCAGGGTCGGCATCACCGAGGCGTCGATCACCCGCAGGCCCGCGATCCCCTGCACGCGCAACTCGCCGTCGACCACGGCCAGCGGATCGCCCGCCGCGCCCATCCGGCAGGTCCCGACCGGGTGGTAGATGGTCTCGGCCTTGGCGCGGATCCAGGCATCGAGCTCGGCGTCGCTCCTGACGTCGGCGCCCGGCGCGTATTCGGCCTCGCGATAGGGGTCCAGCGCCGCCTGGGCGACCACGTCGCGGGCGATGCGCACGCCCTCGCGCAGGGCCCGGCGGTCCTCGTCGGCGGCCAGGTAGTTGGCCAGGATGGTTGGGTCGTCGAACGGGTCGGCCGAGCGCAGCCCGACCTTGCCGCGGCTCTCGGGCCGCAGCTGGCAGACATGCAGCGTGAAGCCGTCCTTCTCGATCAGCGTCTTGCCATGGTCCTGCATGATGGCCAGCACGCCGTGGATCTGCAGGTCGGGGCGATCGAGGTCGGGGCGCGACTTCAGGAAGGCGCCCGACTCCAGGAACTGCTGGCGGCCCAGGCCCTTGCCCAGCAGCATGTAGGACAGGCCGGTGCCCAGTTTCCGCAGGCCCTTGTTGGCCGAATAGGCGGTGGTCAGGCCCCGGGTGGTCCACGACAGGCAGACGTCGAGGTGGTCCTGCAGGTTGGCGCCGACGCCCTTGGACTCGTGGACGGTGGCGATGCCGTGGGCCTTGAGGTCGTCCGGGGCGCCGATGCCCGACAGTTGCAGGATGTGCGGCGACTGCACCGCCCCGGCGCTGAGCAGGACCTCGGCGTCGGCGTGGGCGACCTGTCTCTCGCCGCCCCCCTTGTCGCCGATCGGCCCGACCACATACTCCACGCCGACCGCGCGGCCCTTCTCGACCAGGATCCGGGTCGTGCGGGCCTCGGTCACGCAGGTCAGGTTCGGGCGGGCCAGGATCGGGGTCAGGTAGGCGGCCGCCGCGCTGCAGCGCTGACCGTCGCGGATGGTCAGGTCGTAGGGGCCGAAACCCTCCTGCTGGTAGCCGTTGAAGTCCTTGGTCACCGCGTGGCCCGCCTGGCGGCCGGCCTCGATCAGGGCCCCGTAGAACGGGCTCTTGGACTCGCCGTGCGAGACGTGCAGCGGGCCCGACCCGCCGTGATAGGCGTCGCCGCCGGCGTGGTGGGTCTCCGAGCGCTTGAAATAGGGCAGGACCTCCGCATAGGACCAGCCCGACAGACCCATCTGCCGCCACTGGTCGTAGTCGCGGGCGTGGCCGCGAATGTAGATCATGCCGTTGATCGCCGAGCTGCCGCCCAGGCCCTTGCCGCGCGGCCACCACAGCTTGCGGTCATTCAGGTGCGGCTCGGCCTGCGTCCAGAAACCCCAGTTCTGGTCGCCCTTGGCCTTGATCAGCTCGCCGACCCCGGCCGGCATCTTGACCAGCAGCGAGGTGTTCTTGCCCCCGGCCTCCAGCAACAGGACCTTGACGCTCGGGTCCTCGGTCAGGCGCGCGGCCAGGACGCAGCCGGCCGAACCGGCGCCGATGATGACGTAGTCGTAGCGCGCGGTGGACATGGCCCGACGTCGCCTCCCTGGAATGTTATCGTTGTTAAGGCAGAGAGTGGTCCGGGTTCTCGCGGCGGGCAAGAGGGGTTGGTTGTCGCGGAGGGCTGGAGCGCACAGCGAAAAGGCGCGCCACGGATTTGACGCCTCGCCCGCGTGCAAACTCTGGGTGGTTTTTGATCAATCCGACTTAGAGATCTTTGCGGCCAAGCTTTATGTTCGAAGGGTGCCTAGGGTTGAGCTCTCTCGACTCGGCGTCGGATGCGTTCTCGCGGCGATACGGCGTGATCGACGATTTGCAGGGGCGTGGTTGACTGAAGTGGGGCTGGCGATGCGGGGAAGCGGACTTTGGGCGTTGCGGCGTCGTCTGGACCGGGCCGGCGCGATATGGCGCGACCTCTTCCCCTTCCCGCTGATCCCAAGGCTTTCCCGTGATCTCGAAGTCCTTCGTTCCGCGGGCCGATGCGGCTGCCGCCGCACCTCGACAAAAGCGTCCCCAATGAACCGGCGTGTGAAGAACCGAACGCGATGGGCGTTGCTGGCGGCGGCCTTGACGGCCGGGACGATCGCCGGCGCGGCGCGGGCCCAGTCGACCGAGGACATGACGATCTATAACCGCTGGGACGCCTCGCGCCGGCTGGAGATGAAGATCGGCGCCGACCCTGACGAAACAGGCCCGCTGAAGCGGCGCGCCGAGAAATATGCCTATGACCCCGACGGCCGGGTGATCCGCGTGGACATCGGAACGACGACCAACATCACGGGGTCTGATTTCCTGGCGTCGCAGAGCATATATTTTCGATACGATGCGGTGGGGAACAAGACCCAGGCCTATAGCAATCCCGGCTCGTCGGTCGCCAACCTGACCCAGTTCAGCTATGACGCGCTGGACCGGCCAGTCTGCACGGCGATACGGATGAACCCGGCGGTGCTCCAGGCCTTGTATGACGCCACCGATCGTCCGGCCGCCTGCACCGTGGGCACGGTCGGCGCGACCGGCGAGCCGGACCGGATCACCAAGGCGCTCTACGATTTCGCCGGCCAGAAGACCGAGATCCTGCAGGCCTTCGGAACGGCCGACCAGCGATCCTACGCCGTCTATACCTATACGCCGAACGGCAAGCAGGCGAGCGTCAAGGACGCCAACAACAACCTCACCCAGCTGACCTATGACGGCTTCGACCGGGTGTCTCAGCAGACGTTCCCGTCTCCGCAGCGCGGGACCCAGACGGTGAACGGCGCGGATTACGAACAGTACGGCTACGACCCCAGTGGCAACCGAACCAGCCTGCGAAAGCGGGACGGCTCGGTCCAGACCTTCACCTATGACGCCCTGAACCGCGTGGCGATCAAGAGCGGCGCGAACATCGCCGGCGTCACCTACGGTTACGATCTCCTGGGCAAACCCACCTCGATCCTGTTCACCGGCAGCGGTCTGGGCGTGTCGTCCAGCTACGACACCGCCGGCCGCCTGACGGGCGAAACCAGCTATGGCCTGGCGCAGACCTACGAGCTCGACAAGGCCGGCAACCGGACCAAGCTCACCTGGCCGGACACCAACTACGCGACCTTCACCTATGACGGCGCCGATCGTCCCCTGACCGCCGCGGCGAACGGGGCGTACGTCTCCAATGTCTATGACAACCTGGGACAGCGCACGTCGGTCGAGCGCGCAAACGGGGCGCGGGATCTCTTCGCCTACGACGTTCCGGGGCGCCCGGCCGGCTCGACTCTCGACGTCGCCGGCGTCCAGGACGATCAATCCGAGACCTTTTCCTACAATCTGGCCAGCCAGCTTACCGCCGATACGCGCAGCAACTCGCGCTACGACTGGCGCTCGGCCCCGCGCACGCTGAACGCCACGGCCGACGGCCTGAACCGCGACGCCGCCACCGTGTCCATCGGCGGGTACGACGCCAACCAGAACCTCACCAAGCTCGCCGACCGGGTCTTCGCCTATGACGGCGACAACAGGCTGGTCTCCGTGACCGGTCCGGTGTCCGGGACCTTGGCCTACGACCCCGCGGGCCGCCTGCGCCAGACCACGTTCAACGGGTTCACGACCCAGTTCCTCTATGACGGTGATCAACTGGTCGCCGAATATGATGGAGCGGGGGTGATGCTGCGTCGCTACCTGCATGGGGCCGGGGTCGATGACCCGCTGATCTGGTTCGAGGGCGCGGACCTGTCGAACGCGCGCTACCTGCACGCTGATCGCCAGGGCTCGATCGTCGCCTGGACCAACAGCGCCGGCGCCAGCCAGGCGACCTATACCTATGGCCCTTATGGCGAACCGGGCGAGAGCTGGAGCGGATCCCGCTTCCGCTACACCGGCCAGGCGGCCCTGCCGGAGCTGGAACTCTATCACTACAAGGCCCGGGTCTATGATCCGATGCGTGGCTGGTTCCTGCAGACCGACCCCATCGGGTCCAAGGATGACCTGAACTTGTACGCCTACGTCGGCAACGATCCGGTGAACAAGAGTGATCCGAGCGGGACGATGGGGTGTGGCACTCTAACAAGGACCGACTGTGAGACGTTTAAGGCCGCTCAAGAGACGCTGAAAAAGGATCTCGGCGTTCTACAACAAGCCTCTGCGGCATATAAGCGCGCGAAAGCTTCTGGAGAGCAAACAGCGCTATCGGCCGCTTTCGAGAAGGGCTGGTCCAAATTCGCGGCCAAGGGCGAGGCGCTCAATAGCAAGAATTTGGCAAAATTCGATAGGCAGGTAGCTCACGTTTTAGTTGTAGCTAATAATAATGTAAGGTATCAAGCAACTTACCAAGCTGCGGGTGTCTCGAGTAGTACGGATAATCAACATTGGGCTTTCTTCGAGCCGTCTGAATTCAAGCAAAATGCACCTCGTCTGGAGCGCGTTATTGGGCACGAATTCAACCACTTCGATGGGGCTCCAGTGGGTGGGGCTGGTGATTTTTCTCATCCAATATATCCCAACAATCTCATGTTGATGATGCTTGGCATTGTAGGGAAGAATTGCACCGCTCCGGCTTGTGCCGGCCGATGAGGGGCGTGCCGATGTCGAGAACGCTCGCCGCTTTTTTGATCGGAATGTGCGTAGTCGGTTGCACTGAGGGTGAGCCGCGTCCTGGGGGAGGCGGGCAATCCATTGCCATTCGGTCGGGGGAATTCACTGGGAAGCAAGCGATCGATTTGGCCCGTGAAATTCCTATTCCGAATGCCGGTCAAATCGAAGCCGCTCATGTTCAATCTACGCCGGTCGGAACCGAGCGCTCTTCAAGCTACGTAGTGGACTTTTGGGGGCCGGTCGCAGCGAGTGATGCTTCTGATTTATGTACGGCCCAAAAAGTGTCGCTCATCCTAGAGCGTAAGTTTGCCGCCGACGCATCTCAGAAAGATCTTCTGAAAGATTATGCGGTCACCGAGGTACGAGCGGCTCCTGTGTTTAAAATGAAGCAGAAGTACTCTAACCAAGAAAAGGGAGCGAGAGCAAATGTTTGCTCGTTCGTGAGTAAGGAGACATTCTTCTCTGCCGAGAATTATTCTGTGGCTTTCTTGGGGTATAGATTCTTTACTGATATGATGGGCAGCATGGATTATCCGCTCGTTCCCGGATCTCACCTACAAGATGTACGATCGATGCCATGTGAGACTGATGGGGCTGTGGCCGAGCAATGCCTTTCTATAACTGTTTTGCGTAACAAAGCTGCAGGCGAAGAATTTTATGCCGACATCATCGCGAAAATAGAATTGGGGCCAGACGGTGTTGGTGGAGAATACAAGGTAACTGAAAAGAAAGTCATTCTTCGCAGGCGTGTCTTTTAGGGCCAGGGATTGTCGGGCTTTCGTCGACTTGACGACTCGCGTTCTCTTTTGGGCCGGTGATGTGGGGTCGCTCCAAGCTTTCGTCGGCGCCAGAAGCCGCCCCAAAGGCAATCGGCGCTCCGGGCAAGTCTCGCCCGTGCGAGCCACCGCAGAGCCAAGTGGCATGGGGGCTAAGCGCCTAATCTAGAAGGGGCGCATCGGAGGAATCTGTTCCTCTAGACCGCCCCTATCGCGTTCGAACGGAACAACCGGCTGCGCTCCGTCTGGGACGATGGGCGCACAAAGAAGAATTTCTGGGGAACAAGATCATGGACGCCGAAGAAGTCGCTCGCCTGAGCAAGGTGGTTCAAGATGAAATCGTCGGTCTCGAGATAACGGGCTTCGTCCTGTAAAAAGACGAGAAGGAAGCTGTGATGAAATTCTCCAATGGACTGGTGTTCCATCTCTACTCAGAGGCGGATCTTTTCCTGGTGGACAAGTCCTTCAAGGCTTGAGTGAATTTAAAATGGGGTCCGGTATGGGGTGGGAGAAGTCGATGTCCGAGAACGCCAGCGTGAAGCCCATGTCGGATCTGGCGCGCCGGGCCACGCGGTTGTCGAAGTGGGCAGGGGGGAAGCGGGCGTTCGCGGCGGTCCTGGCCATCGGCCTGGGCCTGGCGCCGATCGGCGCGCTGGCCCAGTCCTACACGCCGCCGAGGCCGGACAATCTGGCGGGAGCGACCGACCAGGGCGTCAACGTCACCACTGGCTCGTTCTCGCTGACGTCCAAGGATCTGACGGTCGGCGACGAAGACAACATGCTGGTCGTCTCCCATACCTACGCCGTGCCGGCGGCCGAGCGGGCTGGCGACTACATCACTTATTACGGCTTCATGGGGATCGGGAACCTGATGAACCTGTTGCCCACCATGTATGTCTACGCGGATCCGGATAGCGGCCCGTCGCACGCCTATGTGACGATCGGCGACCATTCCTACGAGTTCTACGGCTTCGATCATTGGCTCAATTACAACACGTCCGGCGTCTACCTGGGGGGCGGGCCCACCGCGGCGCCCAGCGGGCGCCCCCTGGGACAGTACACCGCGGAGTTTCGCGACAAGGACGGCAGCCGGATCATCTTCTCGCCGATTGGATCCTCGTCGCAGGGCCTGGTGATCGGCACTCCGATCGTCTTCACGCCGGTACTGATCGAGTCCCCGAACGGCGAGAGCACGACGATCGTCTACGAGAACTCGACGACGTCCAATACCAACCTGTTCTATCTGCGCCCGGCCTATGCGGTGAACACCAAGGGCTTCGGCGTGCGGTTCTACTACACCCAGCCCGCCGGCGGCGGCAGCCTGATCAACCGGGTCGAAGCCTATCGCAACACCTGCGCGATCGCCCAGACGTCCGATTGCGACAAACCCAACCTGGCGAACGTCTATTTTGGATACACCGTGCTGACGGGCAGCGGAGCCAACAGCGTTCACGGTCTTACGTCCTACACCGACCCGAGCGGGGCGATCACGACCTACCAGTACGACTCGTTGCAGCGGCTCCAGTCGATGCGCAAGCCCTCCGCCCCATCGACCAACGTGTTCTTCAACACCTACGACAACCAGAACCGGGTGGGGTCCCAGCGGGACGCCCTGAACCGGACGACCACCTACACCTACGGCGGCGGCATGACCGACGTGGTCGACCGCGACGGCAAGACGACGACCTATGAAAACAGCTCCCTTGGCCGTCCCTGGGCCATTATCGACCCGTTGGGCCGCCGGACCGACTTCCAGTACGACCCGGGCGATCCGCGCATCACGACGTTCCAGAAGAACCCCGAGGGCGACACCGTCACGCGCACGGTCGATACCCGCGGCAACGTGACCAGCGTCGTCCTCAAGGCCAAGCCCGGCTCGACCCTGCCTGACATCACCATCAGCGAGACGTTCGTCGAGTGCACCGGAACCAACTACAAGGTCTGTAACAAGCCCGTCTCGCGAACCGACGCCAACCAGAACGTGACCACGCTGAGCTGGGACACCGCGACCGGAAACCTGCTGTGGGAGCAGGGGCCCAGTGTCGGCGGGGTGAACGCCAGGACCGACTACGCCTACACGACCCTCGCCGGTATCGAGACGCCGGCCTTCAGCGCGCTGTCGTCGATGACGCGCAAGGCGACCGGGACCCGCAACGAGGTGATCGCCTATGAATATGACAGCCAGAACGGCCAACTGCTCAAGGCGGTCATCAACGATCCGAACGGCGTGAACATTCGCCAGTGCCGCGCCTATGACGGCATCGGGAACGCCCTCACAGCCTCGAACCCGCGCTCACCCAGCTGTTGATGGGCGAGCGGTTGGTGGGCGCCGTCCCCTTTGCGCGCCAGTGGGACGACACGCTGGGACAGCTGAGGACGCTCGTGGAGCACGACGCCCCTTGAGCTGTCATCTCGGGCGTAGCGAAGCGAAGACTCGGGAGACCGCGCGAAAGCGCATTCGTTTGGTCCTGCGGTGACGGCGGTGGGCGAGTGGCTGGACGAACGAGGTTCCGAGGCCGCCGCGTGCCTCGACCTGAAGCGTGACCGCTAGGTCCCGATCAGGAAGCTCGTCCAGTCGATCTTGCCCGCGGCGACCCAGGCCATCGGCAGGCCGCTGGGTCCGATGCTGGCGGGATTGAGCGCCCCCTGGATCGCGTTGGTCGCCGCGAAGGCCAGTCCCCCCGGATATTGCGGCCAGTCGCGCATGCGCAGCAGCGTGGAGCCCAGCACGGTCAGCACCGGATCGCCAGGCGTGATGGTGAACTGGCTATAGGCGAAGGCGAGCGGCGACATGGCGTCGGCCCCGGCCTTGAGGGTCCAATAGGATATGGGCGCGATCCCGGCCGTCGCGACCAACCCGTAACCAGCCTTCGAGAAGGCCTGGATCAGCAATGATGCGGGATTCGGCTTGGCCAGCTGGACGGCGAACGAGGCGGGCAGGGCGAAATAGTAGGTGTTGGACAGGCCGTCGAACACCTTCAGGTCAGTGGCGCCGGTACGCACCAGATAGCGGCGTGGGTTCGAAGGGATCGGGTCGCTGCTGTTGTTGATCGTCCAGCCCTTCACGGCGGTGACGGTCGGATCGGTTCCGAGCGGATAGCCCGCCTCGTCGAAGACCGGGGCCAGCGTCGGCAGGCCCTCCGGGGTCAGATAGGCGGCGTCGGACGCGGGCAGGGTGAACAGCGGCACGCCCTGGGCCAGAGCCACGCCCGCATCGGTCAGCAGCACGCCCAGCAGGTTGGCGTTGGTGAAATCCGCGCCCTGGAGCTGCGCGCCCTGGAGCGACAACGGCTGGCGGCTGGCGCCGAGCCCGATCTGGCAGCCGCGGAATACGGCCTGGACCAGCACCGAGCCGCTGAAATCGCATCCGGACAGGAACGCCTGGGTGAAGTCGGTCGAGGCGCACAGGGCCTGCGACAGGTACGCACCCTCGAGGTCGGCGTGGTCGAGCGTCGCGCCGCTGCCGTACCAGCGCACGCCGCGCAGGTCCGCGCCCGACAGTCCCGCGCCTGGCGCCTTGGTGCTCAGGCACAAGGCTCCCGCCAAAGTCGCCGGCGTCATGTCGGCCGCGGCGAGGAACACCTGGATGCCGGCGCTGGTGACGATCAGCACATAGGGGCCGCGAGGGTCGTCGATCTCCCATCGCTCGCCGCGCGTGATCACCATGATCGGGGCCTGGGGGGATAGGGTGACGCCTTGCTTGGTGAAGGCCGCGATCACCGCCGCATTGGGATAGGCGTTGCCGTCCAGGTCCTTGGCCAGGGATGAGGCGATCTCGAACAGGAAGGCGCGCGCGCCCAGTTGGGCCTGGCCCAGATCGGCGCCCGACAGGTCGGCGTTGGTGAAGTTCGCGCTCTGGCCGCGCACGTTGCGCATGGACGCCCGGCGGAAGACACCGCCCAGCGCGACGACGTTGCTCAGATCGGCGCCGTCGAGCATCGCGCTGGTCAGATCTGTGCGCACCAGCACCGCTCGCCCGGCCTTGGCCTTGCCGAGCTGCCAGCCGGTCAGGTCGGCGTCGGTGAAATCGCCTTCGGTGAGGATCGCCTCGGTGCAGTCCAGCTTGTCCTTTTGTCCGCCCAGGATCGCGCCCGCCGCATGGCATTGGGCGAGGACCAGTCCCTTGGCGCTGAGCGGCGCGCCCCAGGATGGCGCGGCGAGGGTGGCGCGCGTCATGTCGGCGGAATCCAGGCGGGAGCCGTCGAAGCGCACGCCGCTGAGGTCGGCGCCGACGAAGGTCGCGCCGGTCAGGGCGCACCCCGTCAGGGTCGCGCCGACCAGGCTGGCGTCGTCGAAATGCGCGCCGGTCAGGTCGACCTTGGGCAAGTTGGCGCCGTCCAGGCGCACATGGGTGAGGTCCACGCCCCGTCCGCTGCCCGCCGCCACGAGATCGGCCACCGAGGGGGTGATGAGGGTCGGCGCGAAGCTGGTGGTGGCGTCGTCGAGATTGGTGGTCAGGACCGGCTCGGTCAGGTCGGGATAGTAGCCCACGGGGAGATAGCCGTTGGGCGTCTTGATCTCCCAGCCTTGGCCGAGCGGCGAGCCGGCCAGCCTCAGCGGCGCGGCTTGGGCGATATCCGCGACGAGCACCAGATAGCCCAGCGGACTGAGCGCGATCCACATTAGGTTCTTGAGCTGAAGCTGGAAGCCGCCTTCGGGGAGCGCGTAGGCGATGCAGGGAAAGGCCGCGGCCTCGCCCTTGCCGGTCATCATCGGCAGATAGGTGGTCTCATTGCCGTCACGGCGCGTGACGACGTTGAGCCATGCCGTGCGCGCGCCCGTGCTGGCATAGGCGATCTTGCCCGCGAACTGGGGCCGATCAGCGGCCTTCGCCGTCATGTCGGCTTGTACTGCACCTGGGATTTGATCGAGACAAAGCCCTGCTGGACGCTGAGCTCGGCCTTGTCGAACAGGAACTGGAAGCCGCTCATGATTGGTAGGGGCACCCCTTTCTTGCCCATCGCCGCCACCGTCTGGCTGTAGTTGGGATCGCCCACCGTCCCCCAGATCATCGCCATCTGGTCGCCTGGGAAATTGGGGATGGTCGAGCTGATGAAGGTCGCTCGCGAGTTCACCTTGGCGAAGCCGAACTGCATCGTCTGGGCCGGGCCGGCGATGCCCAGGGCAAGATCGGTCAGGATGTCGGTGCGGGTGACGTTGAAGGTGAGCGTCGGCTGGGGTTGGGTGGGGGTCAGGATCGTCAGCACCATTTGGATGGTGCTGTCATCGACCATGCCCATTGCCGAAACGCCGCGTTCGATCGTCGCGAAATTGGTCGAGTCGACGCCGAGCGCCGCCAGGTCGGCCTCCACCGCTTGCAGGGTGACGTAGTAGTTGCCGACCATGGAGCTGTTGAGGATGTCCCACACGTTCACGGGCACTTGTGGCTTGAGCGCGTCGATATTGGCCTGGTTGAACAGCCAGACCTGCTGGAAATGGCTGGTCGGCGCGATCTGCGGCTTGATGTCGGCCTGCATGCTGAAGGCGATATAGGGTCTCAGGGCGCTGATGAACTGCGCGTAGGTCTTGACCTTGAGCGCGTCGGGATCGGGGATCGTGCCCGGCGTGGCGACCGAGTTGAGCAGGCCCGCCTGGTGGAAGGCCCATTGCAGCGCATTGATCTCGTAGTCCGAGACATAGGTCTGCAGGTAGTGGGCGGCGGTGGGCGCCGGAATCGGCGGGATCGGCAGGGTCGGCGGGGGCGCGCCCTGATAGAAGGTCCCCTTGTAGCTGACGCGTCCGGTGATGCCGACCGAGATGCCGCTGTTCGACGGGAAGGTCAGTCCGGAGTCGCCGAGGCCCCACTCGAAGACGATGCCGTTGCCGAGATCGCCGCTGGACGGGATTGACTTGAGCAGCGCCGGCACCACGGTGTTGATCGCCGAGCCGAAATCGATCGTCGAGATGCTCTTTGCGGTCGCGTCGCTGACCTGCGAGGTGAAGCAGCCGGAATCCTCGTTCTGGATGACGCTGCCGCCCGGGATATTGGGCGTGACATTGGTTGAGGTCGCGCTGCTCGAAACCGTGGTGATCGTCCAGCTGTTGGTCGACTGCTGATACTGGAACGCGGTCGTCACCTGGACTGCCAGATTGCCGATCTTCGGCGAATAGTTGTAGACCTTGTCCTTGTAGTCGCGGCTGTGGCACGAGGGGAATTCGCCCCCCGTGTAGCAGGTCCAGGCGTGATAGCTCTCGGTCCAGGTATAGTCGGCGGTAAAGTTGCCGGCGTTGAGCGTGAGCGCGAACTGGCTGCCCGACGGCGTTCCGCTCGCGAGCTGGGCGACGCCCTGGTAGGCCGGCGTGAAGCCTTTCAGCTTGCCGTTTGTCAGCCGGATATTGATATTCGAGTAGGTGGCGGTGTAGCCGAAGCCGATCGTGAAGAAATCGGCGACCTTTGGCGCGTTGTTGGGCGGCTGCATGCTCGCCAACGCCGACACCAGGTGGTTGGCGACCAGTGTCCGGGCGAAAAAATCGATACCGACCTGGCCGATGGAAAGCGTCATCGCCTGCATGTCGAGGTTCCCCTTTCCTTTGATCAGGCCGGGACGGCGTAGACTTGGAGGCCGTCGCCCGAGCGGTAGACATGGTAGATCGTCGTCTGGTCCTTGACCTGCCAGGCGCCGTTCGGATCGTCGACGGTGATGAACGCCTGCTTGGACAGCGTGATCTTGTGCTCGGCGAAGGCGTCCGCCACGACGCCGATGTTGAGCTCGTTGAACTTAAGCTGCAGGGTCAGCGACAGGGTGAACAGTGGCGGCGTCGGGATCCAGTGGCCGACGCCCGGTTGCGGCGTATCCCAGGGCGAGGTCAGCGTCTCGTAGGTCAGGCCGTAGAGGTTTCGCCAGACGTCGACCGTGATCTTGCCGGCCACGATGTTCTGCGGCTCGCGGGTCACCGAAGGATCGGGCGACCGCGAGCAGAAGCTGCCGTCGGGCGCGTAGATGTCGAGGAAATAGTCGGTGGTCTTGGAGCCATCCCCCCAGTGGGACAGGACATAGATGTAGCCCTGCGCTTCAACCGCCATGTCCAGGAAGGTGACGGCGCCGACACGCGGCGCCTTCAAGGGGAAGAACGACAGCGCCAGGGAGACCAGCGCTTGGGTGGGGTCGGCGCTCGAGCGCTCGATCTTCCAGGCCAGGAAGCTGGCCTGGTCGACCACCATCCAGCGGGAGCCGGCGGTGAGCACTTGGATATCGGCCTTGATGAGCCGCTGGCTGACGGTCAGGAGGCCGTCGGTCAGCCGGACATCCCAGGCGAAGCCGCGCGGATCGGTGATGGTCCAGTTCTCACCCGGCGTGACCACGGCGATCTGCGCGCTCTGCTTGGGATCGTCCATGAACTCGGGGTCGTAGGCCAGGATCACCCCGGCGGCCCCCAGGGCGGCGATCAACGGGTCCTTCTCCGGTGCGAAGCGGTGCGCATCGAGTTGCGGGATGAAGTCGGCCGGCAGCGAGAACAGGTAACCTGAGTTGTTGGCCACGATCGCCTGGGCCAGGGCGTCGGGCACGCGCAGCTTGTCCAGGTCGGCGGCGATCGCGGCGAGCGGGACCTGGAAGATCGATGGGCTGGGCGTGAAGCTCTGGATCGGGTTGCCCTTGATGTCGAACGCCTGGACCCGAAGGTTCTCGCTCTCCAGCACCAGGATCCGTCCGTCGGGGGCGACCGTCATGGCCTTGGGCCCGCGAACCAGCCCCTGGCGGATGCCCAGGCCCGAGACCAGCAGGGCGGTGGGCGCCTCGGCGTCGGGCGATCCCTTGTCGGGGATCGGCAGGATCATCAGCTTGGAATCCTTGAACGACGCGGCGAGCACAATGTTGCTGGGGTGCACCGCCAGCGCGTCCAGATTGGCCAGCGGGAACCGGCCCCAGCTCAGCAAGCCAGGCTTGCCCAGGCCGAAATCGCCGATCACGCCGTCCAGCGTCACGCGGCGCAGGTTCATCACGCTCTGGCGCGGATCAAGGATGAAGTTGGTCTGGTCGATCTGGTTCTGGGCGTTGTACGAGGGCGCGTAGGCCAGGCCGGGGCGGTTGACCAGGCCGATGTCCGACTTCTTGAGCCGCGAGCCGGGCTCGGCCAGCACCGACAGGTTCTGCATCACGAACAACTGCTCGTTCGACGGCGGCGCCGAAGCGTCGTTGGGCGGCAGGTTCTGTCCCGAGGCGCGCCAGGCATAGCCCACCTGGAAGGCGCTGTTGTTGATCGTGATCGAGACGAGGTCGCACAGCGACTTTGGCGCGGCGCAGTTGAGGCTGGTGAGCGTCACGGCGGGCGGGGCGCCGGCCTTCCAGGCGAACCCGCCATCGGCGGCGGCGATGCGTTCCTTGAACACATATTGGGTGTCGGGCGCGAGCGGAACCAGGTTCTCTTTGATTGCGTGCTTGCCAAGCTCGAGCGTCGTGCCCTGGTTGGGCGTGGCGACGATCCAGTCGCTCTGCCAGGATCCGGCGAGCCAGCCGCTGTTGCTGTAGACGCCCGCCAGGATGCGGAACTCGCCGCCCGCCGGCACGTCGACAAAGCGCAGCGGCAGCGGCGTCTTGTCCGTCGTGTCGGGGAAGACGCCCATGAGCTGGCGGGTGGTGCCGCCCTTGTATTCCAGCGTGACGACGTACTTCTGGGCCAGGGCGGGCCAAACCGCGGTGGTGGGGTCGCCGACCTCGCCGTGCTTGGGGTCGGGCAGCAGGATCAGCGAGACGTCGATCGCCCGGGTCACCGTGGCGGTGATGCAGGCTGGCGACGACAGCACCTCGCCGGTGGTGATGGCCATCATCTCGAAGTCCATCAGCGTCGCCGCCGCGCGGAACACCCAGCCCACGGGGCCGAAGGCGTTGGAGATCGCGCCCGCCGCGACCTGGGCGGCGAGCCACTTGCCTAGCGTCTCCATGCCTTTCTGGACGACGATGCTGAGCACCACGTCCGCGAAGCCGAACAGCACCTTCTTGGTATTGCCCAAGGCCGCGGCGGTCGGCACGCCGCCCCCGACGACGGCGAAGGCGATGGCCAGCGCCGCAGCGCGAAGGTCCTTGTCGTTAACGATCTTGTTGAAGGTCGAGGTGCTGGTGATTGCCTTGCCGGCGATCAGGAACACGACGGGGACCCCGTACTGCCACAGCCCGGTCAGCAACGCGCCGCTGGTGCTGACATCCTCGTCCCAGTTGCTGGTGCCCAGGCTGCCGAAATAGAGCTTGGCGCTTGTCGCCTGTGCCATGTCGAACCCAAGCTCGGTCGGGTCGGTCGGCACCGGGATGCCCAGGATCGTGTTGGTCGCCGAGATCGAGGTGATCGAGGTCTTCTTGCCGATCGGCGCGCCCTTGTCGTCCAGCAGCTGATAGGCCGTGTAGAGCGTGCGCAGGTAACTGTTGTAGGCGTCGATCGAGAACTTGTTCTTGTCGTCGATCTTGATCGAATGCTGGTCGACCGAGACGCCGTGGTGATTGGTCTGCTCGTTGACCACCCACTTGAAGGTCGGCGCGCCGCCCTCGACCGCGGCCTCGAGCGTCGAGGGCGGGGTGTCGACCTGCTTGGCCAGGGACGCGGTGCCGCTGTTGGGAGCCCAGGTCTTGTTGGCCAGCGTCATGTCGTTGGAGGCCGAGCGGTTCGCGCCGCCCACGGCCGGGCCAAGCTGGTCGGCGACGCCGTCGTCCAGCCCGTAGGTGAAGAGCGGCTGTCCTGCCTTGAACCCGCCGTCGTCGGGCTCCAGATCGTAGCCGGCGCTTAGCGGCGCGCCGTGCTGGTCGGTGCAGCGGATCACCGGGGCCCAGTCGTCCCCCGCGGCCGTGATCGCGGCGGCCAGGACCTGCATCGCGTTGTACTGGTCCGGATCGATGTCGGGATCAGGCAGGATGTGGTCGTGCAGCAGCGTCGCCGCGGTGCTGGGCTGGATGTTGTTGAGATTGGGATGGTGCGACACCAGCAGCGCGGAGGTGTCCAGGGTGGTCACCAGGAACTGCGAGGCCACCAGCAGATCGGTCGTCTGGTCGTGATCGTCGCCCAGCCCGCTCAGGCCCAGGGCGGCGAGCTTGGCGCTGCAGGCGCGAGGACGACGGCGCACGCCCGCGCGGTGCAGCGAGCGTACGCGGTGCAGCGGCTGGGCGTAGAATTGGAGCTGGCGCTTCCAATAGGCCCGCAGCGCCGGCTCCGGGATGAGCAGGGCCATCGCCACGACCTTGGGCAGGTGGACGCCCTCTTCCTCGGGCTGCACGACGTGGAGGTGCGCGACCGTGTCCGTGTCGAGGTGAAGCGCCGCGATGTCGCCGAAATGGGTGAAGCTGGCATGCGCCTGGGGCGTCAGCGCCCCTAGCGCGATGTTGCTTTGAGTAGCCTGCAGCAGGCTGGAGTCGTTATGGCTCTGAAGAGGGTAGCTCTTGCCGTGCACCCTTAACTCGAGACGATCGGTCTTCTTCAAGTGCCGCAGATCGACATGAATCCGTTTCATCGGGCGCTCCATCACTCGCACGCAGTCAGGCGCGTAAACCAGCGATCCGCTCCTATGCGCGGACAAATCCGATCCGGCCCTGCTTCTTTGGCTTCCCTAGCTAAGCCGCATAAACGCAAGTTTTGGAAGTAGTTTGATCCAATGCGCGCATAAGTATTATCCCGCCGCCGTGGCGGAGCGACCAAGATCGAAGCGTGAAAGGAATCGCCGGCCATCCGACTGCGCGACTCGGCGCCGGCCGCGTAGGTGAACCTTGGCAAGCGGGTTGGACGTAAGGCCGCAAAATGAATTTGTTCAATCGTAAATTGTGAAAAGGCATGCCACCCGAATATGGGGTGCTTAGGCGCTCCTTCGACTTCGTTGTCCTCGCCGCGAGAGCAGTCGTCAGTCTCCGCGTCCTGACCGGAGAGAAGTCAGCAACCTTGGGGACTAAACCGCGGCCCTCGATAACGGCGACAAGGCGGCCGTGACTTCTGCGGCTGAAGAACGACGAGTTTGCTGTGGCTACGGGACGCACAGCCTCAGACGAACCAAGGTCGCTTTGATCTACAAGAAGGCGGGCAACCTGCGAGCCTGCCAACTTTTCCTCGGGCGCCGGAAGCTGGAAAGCACGGTTCGATATCTCGGCATCGAGGTCGACGACGCCCTTGAGATGTCTGAGGCGATCGATTTGTAGGTCCCGTTCGCCCCAGAACAGCGCTTCAGTAGAGGGCGATCATTGGGTGCGTCTGCTCGGCGAGACTGCGCAGTTGCCCTCAATTTAAGCCTTGGCCAACGCGCTGGCCGCCTTGCCGTCATACTGGCCGCCGAAGCTAGTCTTCAGGTGGGCCATGATCGCCCCGACGTTGGCGCCGGGGTTCTTGGCCCGGAAGTCGTTGATGGCCTCGCGCAGTTCCGTTTCCGTCATTTGCTTTGGGCCATACGAGGACAGGATCGCCAGTTCGATTTCAGCCGCCCTGGTCCGCTCATCCACCTTCGACGCATCGCCACCGGCTTCGATCAGACGCGCGCGTTCGGTCGCGAGGTTTTCCAGCGTCAGCTTCGTGTTCTTCAAGAACTTCGCGACGGTTGCGACAACCTTTTCGTCAGTGACTTCCGTCACGCCGCGCTTGAATTCTTCGGTCGTGATCTGCGTAGCTTCGCCGATCAATGTGGTGAGCACGTTAGCCTTAAGACGGTCGCTCAGCTTGCGCGCTGTTAGTTGGTCAGTTTTGAGCTCGTCGAGCAAAGCCATGTCGTCGTCCTTTCAGTTCACTCTATTCGATAGTGCTGTAGTGGATGGTGGCCGCAGCTCTTCAAGAGCGCGGGCGAGGCGTAAGTCACGAGGAGTTATCCCAGTTAAATCCCCGCCCCGTTAGCGCAACGATCTTATATATCTCGGATAAAGCAGGGGCCCATGGCTGAACGCATTTCGCTGCCAGCCCTCTTGCGCAACGAGGTCGCGCCGGAAAGCACGGGCTTAGGCATTTCCGCACATGACCCTTCTGCGGTGAGCGAGCTGAAAGACAGGTGTCCAACGTCAACTTCCTGGAAGCACGTCAGGGGCGGCTTCTGGCGCACGCCTGACTCGCCGCCAGCGGCGCGACAACTTATTGGACGTGCCTGGGCAAGATGGAGATGAGCGCGGCTCCTAGCGTGGGTGAAACGATCGGGAGCGCGGTTCAAGATGGCATCTGTCCAACGGTCCGAGCGGCTCAAGGCCCAGCCTGCTGTTCCGAGCTCTGGACAGACCTTGAACCGAAGTGCGCCCTCCGCGGCGGCGTGGTCATTTAGCATCAATGGTCAGGCAAGCGCGGGCCAATGGCGCGACACGATGAAGCGATTGGGCTTCCTGGTGAGCGGCCCTCCAGACGTCGAGCCCCAAGCTGCTTCGGTGCTGTGCCTTACGTCGCCGCTCGGTGTAGAATTCATTCTCATCGACGCGGAGAACCAGTTGATTTCCGGTAGGGCCAGCTTGGAGCCGCGCGCCACGTGGATGGCCACCTTGCTAGGCGGCCGGGCAAGCCTTGCCACGGGTCAACGGGACGAGGCCATGTCACCCGGCGACATCGCCTATGGATCTGGCGATCAAGCCGTCGCGGTCAAGCTGAAGGCACGGTGTCGATTGATGTTCGTTCGCGCGCCGCAGGTCGTCACCGACCACCAAGCGGACATCACAGGTGATGTGCGCGTCAGCTATCTGGCCACGGCGGCGGGCAGTGTCCGCATCCTGTCGGGCCTGTTGCGAGCGACGGGCCACGTCTTGCAAGATCTGACCGCCCGACAACTCAGGCCCGTTGAGTTGGCGTTGACCGAGTTCTTCACCCTCTGGACCGTCGAGCGCGAGGGTCATGACCTGGAGAGCCGCGCCCATCTTCGCCGGTTACGTCAGGCGATTGAAAGCCAGATGCCCGATCCCAGACTTTCGTTACGCCGGCTTGCCGACAGCGAAGGGGTCACAGCCCGTTACGTGCAGAAACTGTTCGGGGCGAATGGCGAGACATTCAGCGGCTATTTGCGCATGAGACGGCTTGAACGCTGCCGCCTGGACCTGACGAGTCCACAGCACGCCATGCGCTCGATCCCGGAGATCTACAACCGCTGGGGCTTCAAGGGGGCGACCCAATTTAGCCGGGCCTTCTGCCGGCGCTTTGGCGCCTCTCCTCGTCAGGTGCGTCGCCAGGCCAGGGTTGATCTCTAGACGCCCGTACTCCCTTGCCGGGCGCCGTCATTCGGCGGCGCTCAGCGACGGTGCGCTAACGGGTTGGCGCCCAGTGCGATCGCCCGTCGGCTGGGCGCTCGCGCAGGGCGTCGGCGGCCGCAGCAGGAGGGCGGTGACCACCACTGTCAGGGCCAGCAGGCCCGCGAAGATCAGGAACACCGGAACGAAGCTGCCAGTATTGTCGGCGCTCCAACCGGCCACCAGCGGGCCGAGGACGGCGAAAGTCGTCGCCATCGTGGCCATCGCCACCATGTCGCCGGCGATGGCCCCGCCGAAATAGCGCAACAGCAGCACGTGGGCGCTGAGCCAGGACAGGCCCCAGCCGACGCCGAACAGCAGAGCGGCGACATAGGCCCAGCCTGGCACGACGCTGAACGAGAGCAGGACCATGGCCGCAGCCTGCAAGGCCAGGCCCCAGACCAGGAGCGGCTTCGGATTGACCTTCTCGCTCAAGGCGCCGGTCACGCCCTTGGTCAAGGTGGCCATCAAGGCCAGCAGGCTCATGGCCAGCGCGCCGGGGGTCGGGCCATGGCCGAGGCTAGCGACATGGGCGACGAGCGAGGAGTGCATGGTGGTGACGACGGTCTGAACGATCATCATGGCCAGGGCCAGCAGAAGGAAGGATCGGCTCATCAGCGCCTGGCGCACGGTCCACGGGGCGACCTCGGTGTTGGCGGCCGTCTCCGCCATGCCCGCGTTCTTCACGTCGGAAACGGCGGTGACGGGAACGGCTTCCTTGATCGTCGCCAAGCTGATGAGACCGACCACGAAGGCGGCAATCGACATCACCGTCCAGTGCACTCGCCAGCTGCCGGTGGTGGAGACGATGGCGCCGACCACCAGGGGGCCGACCACGCCGCCAAAGGCGCCCGCCATGAAATAGAAGCCGATCATCCGCGACGAGGTCTTGGGAAACCAGGTGGCCAGCAGGTACACCGCCGGCGAGGGCGCGATCAGCGAGAAGCCCACGCCCATGAAGGTGGTGGCGACGAAGAACACCAGAATGCTATGCACCGTGGCAGCCAGCAGAAAGCCCGCACCCAGCACCACGCCGCCGAGGAACATAGTCAGGCGCGTTCCGATCCACTTCATCATCATTGGAGCCAGGGGACTGCTCAGCCCGCAGGCCAGGCCCAGGAATGAGAAGCTCATGCCGGCGGCGGCCTGCGACCAGCCGAGATCGGCCACCATCGTGTAGAGCACGTAGCCCAGCGAGGTGAACGTCGTTGCCGTGACGAAGAAGAAGCCCAGCGAGGCCGCGATCATGATCAAGATGCCGCGCGACATGCTTCCACTCCTTGCCCACCGCCGCTGCCGCGTCCGGGCGCCTCCACGGCCATGGGCCGCATGAGAGGGTGTCGAACGTGACAAGGCGCGCCTTTTTCAGCGTCCCAAAGGTGCGCTCGCTGCGATGCTCAGGCTTGACGCTTCGCGCCTCATCGCTTGACGATCGGCGAAGCAGTTGGCGGCCTTCGAGGCCGTCAGAGGACGGGCCAAACCTGCCGATCGGGGAGGCCCGCGCGGGCGATCAGGGCCTTGGCGGCGACCTGAACCTCGGCATAGAGGCGGTGTTCGTCCACGGTGGTGACGCGGTAGTCCTCGACCACCCTGCGCCCATCGACCCAGACGCTGTGCACGCCGCGCCCGTCGGCCGACCAGACCAACTGGGCGACGACGTTGAGCAGCGGCCGCCACTCGGGCCGATCGGTGTCGTGCATGACCAGGTCGGCCTTCTTGCCGACCTCCAGCGAGCCGATCCGGTCGCTCATCTGAAGCGTGCTGGCGGCGTTGACGGTGGCCATTTCCAGGATCGTGGACGGCGGGAACAGACGATTGTCCTGGCGCGCGTCGCGAAACAGGCCAGCCGCTAGGCTCATGCAGCGGATCAGGTCGCCGCTGACCCCAGCGTCGGTGCCCAAAGTGAGGTTGACGCCGCTGGCCGCCATCTCGGGAAACAGGCCGATCGCCGTGACGCCATAGCCGCCCTTGAGCGCCGCCATCGGACAGTGCGCGACACTGGCGCCGCTCGCCGCCAACAGCGCGACTTCGCGCGCGTCCAGGTGCGCCGCGTGGGTCAGGCTGACATTGGACCCGAGCACGCCCAGGTCAGCCAGATGCTCGACGGGCCGGCGTCCGGTGTGGGCCAGGTACCACTCCGCATCAAGGGCCGAGGGGCTCATGTGGGCCGATACGCCCAGGCCATGCTGGTCGGCCAGCTGCTTGGCGAAACGCCATGTGGTGTCGGTGTTGGTCTGGTGGCCGACCAGGCTGGGCCAGGCGGCGATCAGGGTGTCGTCGCGCAAGGGGTGGCGGACGATCTCGTCCTGGAGGGTGCGAAGGGCCCGGTCGGTCAGGGCGGTCTGGTCGTCGGCGGGGTCGAAGGCGCGATCCATCACCCATTCCGAGATCAGCCCCCGGATACCGGTCTGGCGCAGGCTGTCGGCGACCTCGTCCAGGGCCAGGATGGTTCCAGCCTCCAGGAAGCAGGTCGTGCCGCTGCGCAGCATCTCCACCGCCGCCATCTGGGCGGCCAGGCGCTGGTCGTCCGGAGTCTGGGCCTGGTGCAGCCTGGTCGCCCAACCGAACACGACCTCCATGAAGTCGAGATCCTCGGGGATGAAGCCGCGGATCAGCGGGTCGCCGGTGACGTGGACATGAGTGTTGATCAGGCCGGGTGTGACGACGAACCCGCGCCCGTCCACGGTTTGGCGGGCCTCCACCTGAGCGGCGATCGTCTCACGCTTGCCGATGGCGACGATGCGGTCGCCGAGGATCGCCACCGCCCCGTCGCCGATCACGCGACGCTCGGCGTCCATCGTGACGATCAAGGCGCCGGAGATCAGCGTATCGACGGCCTGGCGCGGCAGGGGCTCGGTCATGGACGTCTCTGCGCGACGAGGCGCGGACGACCGATGACGGCTGCCCGCGCGCCGTGCTGATCGATCAGAACTTGTAGCCGATCGAGGCGATCCATTGCCGCGGCGGGATGAAGGTGTCGGTCACCTGGGCGCTGCCATACGGGTCGCTGAAGCGGGAGTTCAGGCCGGCGGAGTCGAACAGGTTGGTCACCGACAGCGAGGCGCTGATTTTGCTGTCGTCCGGCTCGTATTTGAAGAACAGGTTGACCACGTCGTAGGAGGGCACGGTGTCGATCGCCCCTTCGTTGAACAGACGGTACTGGTACTGGCCGCGGTAGGTGTACTCGGCCTTGGCCGTCAGGAAGCCAGGGCCCACATGATTGGTGTAGGTCGCGCTGACCGAGCCCTGCAGATCGGGCAATTTGGGGACGTCGTTGCCGTTGATGTTCTGGCGGGCGGCGTCGCGCGCCAGAACGGCGGGGAAGAAATTGCTCCAGAACAGATAGCCGGGGTAGCCGGCGGCGTTCTGAGCGGCCTCGGCCTTGGCCTGGTCCAGAGCGTAGTAGTCCTCGTCGAACTCGCCCTTCAGCAACGAAACTGAGCCTTCGACCCGCCAGTGCCGCGAGACCAGCCAGGAGGTCTCTGCCTCGAGACCATAGATCCAGGCGCTCGGCGCGTTGCTGGCGCCTTCGCCGTAGAGGATCGGGTCCTCCTCCAGGAACTGCATGTCCTTGTAGTCGTAGAGGAAGGCCGAGAGGTTCAACTGCAGGCGGTTGTCCAGGAAGCGGTTCTTCGAACCGATTTCCAGCGAGTCGACGACCTCGGGCTTGAAGGTGGGCTTGATCGAATAGGCGTTGCCGGACGCGGCCGAGCTGTTGATCCCACCGGGCTTGTAGCCGCGTGTATAGCTGGCATAGACCATGTTGGCCGGCGTGTACTGGTAGTTCAGCGCGATCTTGCCCGTGGTTTCCTGCGTGGTCAGGCCCTCGGTCGGCGCGGGCTGGAGATAGGCCCCGGACGTGGCCGAGCCGTTGCTGGCGCTCTCGCCGCTATAGCGGTCGTCGTTGTAGCGCAGGCCCGCGGTGAGGCTGAGCGCGTCGGTGATCTGGTAGGTCCCCTGGAAGTAGGCCGCCCAGGACTTGCGGACGATCGACGACAGTTCGGCATAGGAGACGGCGGCCACGCGCGGATCATTCCACGCCGTGTCCTCGGGCAGCGGCGGGGTGACCAGGTTGTTATCGTCGGCGTTGTACTCGACGATGTACTGCGCGTTGGTCGACTTCAGATAGACCGCGCCGGCGATCCACTGGAACGGCCCGTCGGTTTTGGACGTCAGGTTGAATTCCTGGGTATAGGACTTGCCCCGGCTGCGCCACAGGGCGACGTGGTCGTAGCGATAGCCGCCGAAGGTCAGGGGACTGTAGGTCTGGGCGTAGAACAGGTCGGCCGTCAGGGCGTCGCCGTCCCAGGCCTGCTCGCTGAGCAGCTTCTGATAGCTGCTGATCGAGGTCAGGGTCGCGAACGGCAGGTCGTATTTCACCACGGCGGAATAGAGTTTGGTGTCGACCAGCGACCGGCCTGGATAGTCCTGGGTCAGTTCGCGGGGATTGGGGTTCGGGTCGAGGATGTTCTTCTGGGCGGGGCCATTGGTGTCGCCCTTGTACTGGATCGTGCTGAGGGTTACCGAGAGGTCGTCGGTCGGCTTCCACAGGCCGGACAGCTTCCAGCCGGTCTCGTCGGCCTGGTCCAGCTCGTAGTCGGGACGGCCGGCGACTCCGGTCGCCTTGGCGTAGCCGTCGTGCTTGTAGCGCTGGACCGCGCCGCGGATCGCGACGGTGTCGCCGAGCGGGACGCTGACCGCCGCGTCCCCCTTGAACAGTCCGTGATTGCCGCCGCCGAGATTGACCGTGCCGTCGTAGTGGCTCAGCGTCGGCTTATTGCTGACCACATTGATCGTGCCGCCGGTCGAGCCCTGACCGAACATCGTGCCCTGCGGTCCGCGCAGCACCTCGACCTGGGCCACGTCGATGAAGGCGGCGTTGGCGGCGATCGAGTTGAAGATGTAGACGCCGTCGACGTGGTAGGAGACGCCTGGCTGGGTGTTGGTGTTTTCCGGGGTTTCGGAGCCGATGCCACGGATCGAGATGACGCGCTCGCCGCCGCCGCTGCGGGCCACGACCAGGCCGGGCACCATGCCGTTCAGGCCCGTGATGTCGGTGATGTTGCCCTGGGCCAGGGTCTCGGCGGTCACCGCCGACACCGACAGGGCGCTCTTTTGCAGATCGATCGGCCGCCGTTCGGCCGTGACCACGACCTCCTCCAACTGGGCGGCCTGCTGTTCATCGGCGACCGGGTCGGCCGCCAGGGCGGGTGTCGTCAGGACCGCGAGCGCGGACATCGACGTCGACAGCAGCAACGCGACCTTGGTGGTCGCCGTTCTGGAAGATTGGAAACGCATCAGCATGCCCCCTGTGCATTCGGCTGAACCGGTTTTGGCGCTGCCCGGACGAGCAAACCTCACCCCGGCGAGGTTGGGGGGCGGGGCGGGATTCATCTTGACGTCCGGCGCCCCATTTCTTGCGCTGCGCCACCCACGGCCCCTTCGCGCCGGGATGAGGTTGCACGATGAGCCGGGTTCTCGTGCCTGGATCGGCGCTCAACGCCGGCCGCGTGCGTGTTTGTGCAAGAGCTGAGGGCGTCAAGACGCAAGCCAATCGAGGGTTTTGCCTCCAAACAGCGTCGGCGGAGACCCAGCCGCGGCAATCCCCGGCAATTGCGTCGCCGCCAGGATTTGTGATTGCCCCTGCATCGCGCTGCCCGAACTTGAAGGGAACAGTCGATCCAAGTCCGGCCGGTGGTCAGTTCCGCGCAGGTCGGAAATCTGCTTCGAGATCATGCCCCGTGCGGTTGACGACCAACGCCTACCCGAAAGAGGAACGCCAGGAGGCTTGGCGCTTCGCGCTCCAGCGCCTGTCGGTCGAGTTGCTGGAGAGCCAATCGGAGATCTATGGCGAGCTGGTCACGTTCCGCTCCGCCCTGGACATGCAGTTCATCCGGATCGCCGGCACGCGGCAGTCCCTGGGGATCGACTTCAGCCAGAGTACGCCCTGTATCTGGCTGATCCTGCTGCTTGATGGCGAGCTGACCGTGACGAGCGGAGTAACGGTACGCGCTCTCGCCGAGGGCGACATGGTTTGCGGTAGCGATCTGGTCGGAGCGCGTCTGGACCTGCACGGTGACAGCCGGCTCTTGATCACCCGTGTTCCGCAATCCTTGCCCGCGCTGAAATCGCGCACGCCGGCGCCCGCCGTGATCACCTACCTGGACGGGGCGACCGGGCTCGGCAGCATGTTTTCGGGCTTGCTGGCCTCGGTCGCTGGAACCCTCGACGACGTCGAGGCCGATCAAATGCGACCCGTCGAAGCCGCCTTGCCCGAGTTCATCGCCGTCCTCCTGCTCGACGCGGCGGCCGAGAAGGATCGGGGCGGCTCTGCTGGCGGACGGGCGTCGTTGCTGGACCGCGTGTTCCAGACCATCGAGATGCGGCTCAGCGATCCCGACCTGGATCTGCAGCAGGTCGCCAAGGAGCACGGGATATCGTCACGCTATCTGCAGAAGCTCTTCGCCTCGATCGACGAGAGCTTTGGCCATTTCCTCAAGGCGCGGCGACTGGAGCGTTGCCGTCTCGACTTGGGAAGTCCGCTTCACGCCCAAAAGTCGATCTCGGAAATCCTCTTCCAATGGGGGTTCAACGACTCCGCGTCCTTTAGCCGGGCCTTCCGGGAGCAATATGGCGTCAGCCCGCGCGAATACCGCAAGACGCCCACGGCCAATGACGAGGGCGGACGGGTTCTGCTGCGTGGCTCGCCCGCCTCGGCTCGGAAACTCAAGCGGGGAGCGGCGCTCCCCCCGCCGGTCGAGGAAGACGACACGGAGATCGCCGAGTTCGCGCCACCCGAGGACGTCGTCGCGCCGCCCGTCGGACGTGGCGTGCGCCACCATCATCTGCCGGCCTCGCCCGAGACCATACACTGGGGCTATTTCAGCCGCGCGCTCAAGCCGGTGATCGAGGTCGAGTCCGGCGACTACGTCACGATCGAAACCCTGACCCATCACGCCTATGACGACTATGAGCGGATGATCGAAGGCGACGCCGGGGCCGAGAGCGTCTTTCGCTGGACGGCGGAGGGCAAGGCGGTCGACCGGCGCGGTGCGGGCCCGGTGGACGGCTCGGCGCTGGGGCGCGGCGCGGGGGAGGGGTTTGGCGTGCATATCTGCACGGGACCGATCGCGATCGCCGGCGCCAGGCCCGGCGACGTGGTCGAGGTCAAGATCCTGGAGATCACGCCGCGTCCCAGCCAGAACAGCCGCTTCCTCGGGCGCACCTTCGGTAGCAACGCCGCCGCCTATTGGGGCTTTCACTACAACGACCTGCTGACCGAGCCCAAGCCGCGCGAGGTGGTGACGATCTATGAGGTCGAGCACCAGCACGGCCGATCCTGCGCGCACGCCGTCTACAACTACCGCTGGACGCCGCAGACCGATCCCTTCGGCGTGGTGCACGATCGCATCGACTATCCCGGCGTGCCCGTGAATTTCGACACCGTGGTGCGAAACTTCGACGTGCTGCGCGACGTCGAGGTGCCGGTCCGGCCGCACTTTGGCGTGGTCGCCATGGCGCCCAATCACCCCGATCCGGTGGACTCCGTGCCGCCCTCCAATTTCGGCGGCAACATCGACAACTGGCGGCTCGGCGCCGGCGCCAGCATCTTCCTCCCCGTGGCGGTGCCTGGCGGCCTACTTTCGTTGGGCGATCCCCACGCTTCGCAGGGCGATTCCGAACTGTGCGGCACGGCCATCGAGTGCTCGATCACCGCGGTGATCCAGATCATCCTCCACCCGGCCAAGACCGCGCGCGAACCGCTCAAGGATCTTGACTATCCGCTGCTCGAAACCAAGGACGAATGGGTGATCTTCGGCTTCAGCCACCCTGAATATCTGAAGGAAATGGGACCGTCGGCGCAGAGCGAGGTCTATAAGAAATCCTCGCTCGACCTGGCCATGCGCGATGCGTTCAGGAAGGCGCGGCGGTTCCTGATGACCACGCGCAATCTCAGCGAAGACGAGGCGATTTCGCTCCTTTCGGTGGGCGTCGATTTCGGCGTCACCCAAGTAGCGAACGGCAACTGGGGTATCCACGCCATCATCCGCAAGGCCATGTTCGCCAGCTAGGGCGCGTTGCTTGCGCTACGGCGCCGGCGTCCAGGATTTACGATCGGCGTAGGCGGCTTCCAGCAGATCCAGGCGGCTTTTCCCAAACCCCTCGGTCGCGACCGGACCGACCTTCGAAAACGCCATCAGGGTGTCGTTCGCGAGGGTGTAGGCGGGCCAGGTCGGCAGGCCCGGGCCATTGGGGTTTCCGGTCCGCGCGAAGTTGATCCAATAGCCCTGAATCGTTTCGGCGATCGCCGCGTCGCGCGTCGACCAGGGCTTGGGCCATCTCTGGTCGGGGTTGGCGAAAACCACCTCGATTTCCGCGTCATGGCCCGCGCCGGTCGTGGTCTCCGGCGCCGCGTCCGGCACGTATCCATAGCGATAGAGCCAGGTGGCGACGCCCCGCCGCGCCGTTTGCCGGGCTCGGAAGCGCGCCGGTTCGACCATCGCCGCCTCGCCCCAGAGCTTGGCGACGGCGGATTTCCGATCCAGCCCCTCGGTCTCGTAGAGCGAGAGGGCGGCGTCGCCGCGCTCGCCCAAGGTCTTGAGGAACGCCTCGTCAAGGCCAGGCAGCCAACGCAGCAGGCTCTCCTCCTGGCTATTGGCGCCGACCAGATAGGGGATGCGGGCGAACGCGCCGGCGTGGAAGGCATCGTCGGTGGATTGGGTGACGACCGTTCCGTCGATCACCGGAGAAGCCACGACGGTGACGGGCCCGTCCCAGACCCTGTCGGCGGGTAGGGCGCGCAAGGCCTTGATGTCTTCGGCGACTCCCGCCGTCTTCGCCCAAGCCGCGCCCTCGGCTTCGGCGGCGGCGAAGGTCTTGAGGTCGCTGCTCGAGCCGCCCGATTGCGCGATCGCCTTGGCGAAAAGGCCCTCCGCCAAAGGTGAGGCCATCAGGAAATTCACCGAAGAGGCGCCGGCCGATTCCCCGAAGATCGTGACGTTGGAGGCATCGCCGCCAAAGCTGGCGATATTGTCCCGCACCCACGCCAGCGCCGCGATCTGGTCGAGGAGGCCAAAGTCCGCGACAGGGTGGTCCCCCTGCTCGCGACGCAAGGCAGGATGAGCGAACGTGCCGAAGCGCCCTAGCCGGTAGTTCAGGGTCACCAGGATCACGCCCCTGCTGGCGAAGGCGCCGCCGTCGTAACTGGGGAAGGAGCCCGCGCCCATGATGAACGCGCCGCCATGAATCCAGACCATCACCGGCCGTCGATCGCCTGAGGCTCGCGGTCGCCAGACATTGAGATAGAGGCAGTTTTCGCTGGTGGAATTGATGAAGCCAGGGCCCGGCGGCGACGACATTGGCTCTTGGATGCAGTCTGGGCCGAAACGCTTGGCCGGTCGGGCGCCTGTCCACGGGGCGACGGGAGCGGGCGGGCGCCACCGCAAGTTTCGCACGGGAGGGGCCGCGAATGGCACGCCGAGGAAGGCCAAAACGCCGCCTCTATCCACCCCCTCAATGGCGCCGCTCTTCGTGGCGACGATGGGCCCGGCAAGGGCGCTTGCGTGTAAGGTCACGGCGACGAAGAGAACGCCGCAATATCGGATGATCCCGCGCAAGTCGCCGACTCCGGTTTGAAACGGCCTTACGGCCGCGGTCCTTTTCTCACGAGACCGCCCGCCGGACTTGTTGGAGGGCGTACAAGATCTTGTCGATGCGCCGGACGCTTGAATGAACGGTACGATCGTCGGATCAGCTTCAGTCCGGCCTCTTGAGGCTTGTGTCTTCTATCCAGGAACGTCTCGGTTTCGATCTTCACGCCCGACGCCGCCAATTGATTGACGGCGCAGGCGATAGCCGCGCTTGGAATTGGCATGGCTCTAAGGCTGGCGTTCTCCTTCCACCCGCGTTAGCAGACCGCCCCATGATCCGCCTCGACAACATCTCCAAGCAGAACGGCCACCAGATCCTGTTCATCGAAGCCTCGATGGGCATCCAGAAGGGTGAAAAGGTCGGGCTGGTCGGTCCGAACGGCGCCGGCAAGACGACGCTGTTCCGCATGATCACCGGCCAGGAGCAACCCGACGACGGACTGGTCGCGATCGATCCCGGAATGAGGATCGGCTATTTCAGCCAGGATGTCGGCGAAATGTCGGGCCAGAGCGCGGTCGCCGCGGTGATGGATGGCGTCGGTCCCGTCAGCGCGCTGGCCGCCGAAATGGCCAGGCTCGAGGCGGCCATGGTCGATCCGGACCAGGCCGATGAACTGGACGCGATTCTCGAACGCTATGGCGAGGCGCAGGGGCGCTTCCAGGAACTGGACGGCTATGCGCTGGACGCGCGGGCGCGTGAGGTGCTGGCCGGCCTGAGCTTCAGCCAGGAACGCATGGATGGCGATGTCGGCCTGCTGTCCGGCGGCTGGAAGATGCGCGTGGCGCTGGCCCGCATCCTGCTGATGCGGCCCGACGGCATGCTGCTGGACGAGCCCAGCAACCACCTCGACCTGGAAAGCCTGATCTGGCTCGAGGCCTTCCTCAAGACCTATGACGGCGCCCTGTTGATGACCTCGCACGACCGCGCGTTCATGAACCGCATCATCGGCAAGGTGGTGGAGATCGACGCGGGAACGTTGACGAGTTATTCGGGCGATCTCGATTTCTACGACCAGCAGCGCGCGCTCGGCGAACAGCAGCGCCAGGCGCAATACGAGCGCCAGCAGGCCATGCTGGCCAAGGAAATCAAGTTCATCGAGAAGTTCAAGGCGCGCGCTTCGCACGCCGCCCAGGTCCAGAGCCGGGTCAAGAAGCTCGACAAGATCGAACGCGTCGAGGCGCCGCGCCGTCGCCAGTCGGTCCAGTTCGACTTCCAGAGCCCGCCGCGGTCGGGCGAGGACGTGATCAACCTGCGCGATGTCCATAAGGGCTACGGCGCCCAGTCGATCTATGAGGGCCTCGATTTCCTGGTGCGCCGCAAGGAACGCTGGTGCGTCCTGGGCGCCAACGGCGCCGGCAAATCGACTCTGTTGAAGCTGGTGGCCGGCGACACCAAGCCCGACCAGGGCACGGTCAACATCGGCGCCAGCGTCAGGATGGGCTATTTCGCCCAGCACTCCATGGACCTGCTGGACGGCGAAGAGACGATCTTCGAGTCTCTGGAGCGCTCGTTTCCGCAGGCGGGCCAAGGGAGCTTACGCACCCTGGCGGGGTGCTTCGGCTTCTCCGGCGACGATGTCGAGAAGCCCTGCCGCGTCTTGTCCGGCGGCGAGAAGGCGCGTCTGGTCATGGCCAAGATGTTGTTCGATCCGCCGAACCTGCTGGTGCTCGACGAACCGACCAACCACCTCGACATGGCGACCAAGGAGATGCTGGTCGCGGCGCTGGCGGACTTCGAGGGCACCATGCTCTTCGTCTCGCACGACCGCCATTTCCTGGCGGCCCTGTCGAACCGCGTGCTGGAACTGACGCCCGAGGGAGTCCATCAGTACGGCGGCGGTTATACGGAATATGTCACCCGCACGGGCCAGGAAGCGCCGGGGCTGCACCCGGGAGGGTAGGGGGTTTTTGAGCTTTTTCTTGCGGATTTATATATCGATATGTTTGTTAATTGGGATATTCTGTTCGAAACTTAGGTTTGTATATTAAAGAAATGGGCGAAATAGACAGTAATTAGGACATCGCCTTAGGCATTGGGTGCGGCGACTGATCCGCCGCATCCGGCGTCATCTGTCGAGAATCCCGCGCATCGGGTGTGGCGGGTTGTCGGGATGGTTCCTGATAGGGCGCAGCGGGGGCAGAATCTTCGCTGAGAAGGTGGCTCACACAGACCGAAATCGCATCCCCCGACTTACAACGCTGACGAGCAACTGCTAAAGCTTGACCATTGTAGCTGCGAGAGCGTGAGGCGGTGTTTGGTGAGTAAGTCTGTCCGAGCCGCGCGAAGCATCCCGCTCAACGTTGAGCTTCCCCTGATTCCCGAAGGCCCGACCATGCCGGACACAGGCATGGGACCTCGAACATTCGTCCCACGACCTCGAGCGCGAACCGGTCTCGGACGCATCGTCCTCATAGCCGCGTTTAGCCTGTTGGCGGCGGTAAAGATGGACGTTTCGCGCGCCGAAGCCGCCGTACCGGCGAGCCACCGCGTCAGCGGCGCGGGTGTCGCCCCCGCTACGGCCTGGGGCGTATATGGCGGCGCCACCACCCACACCACGGGCGTCGCGGCCTGGACCTCGCCTTCACCTGAAATCCGGGCCTTGGGCCGGGCGTTAGGCGCCAATCGGCTGCCCGCGGATACGTTCGCGCAGAACGTCGCGCGTTATGTCCGAAATAACATCGCGACCGAGTTTAGGTTCGGCCTATCCAAGGGCGGACGCGGCGCGCTCATCGATGGGTCCGGCACGGCTTTCGATCAAGCCGAACTGATGGTCCAATTGCTGGCGCAGGGAAACGTCGCGGCCTCTTATCAGATTGGGACGATTTCACTGTCGGCCCAGCAGTTCGGCGCGTGGACTGGTCTGGTCAAGGATCTGGACTCGGCCAATCAGGTCTTTTCCGTAGACGCCCGAGCTGCCTGCAAATTTCTGGCCGACGGCGCGATCCCCCTGGCCATTGGCGGCAGTAGCGACTGCAACGCGATAAGTGGCAATCTGCCGACGACCGCGAACGCTGTCACCCTAGGCCATGTCTGGGTCACGGCGAACGGCAAGGCGTATGATCCGGCTTTCAAGGTCAACCGGCTGAAGGCTGGGGTCGATATCGCGGCGGCCGCGGGCTGTGGAACCCAGGCCTCCAACACCTGTGGCTCAGGCCTCGTCGGCGCGATGATGAACGGGGCTTCGGCCGTGACCCAGGGGGGCATGGACACCCTGACCAGCCTGAACGAGCCCGCGCTGGGCGACAAGCTTCAGGCCTATGCGCAGAATGTGCAGACCTATGTCGCCGCCACTCTGCCGGCCGCGAACCTCAGTGACATCGTCGGCGGAGCGGAGCTCGACCAGACCTATGACCCGGTCCCCGCCGGCGCGTTGCCCTATGTCAGTCAATCGGTCGTCGAGATCAGCGGCGCCGTTCCGGACCAGTACCGCACCACGCTGCGCGTCGCGGCCGCGCCTTTCGACGTGACGTTCTTCGCCGATGAGATCGCCGGCCGGCGCACCCTTCTGGTGCCCTACGCCAAACAGTTGTTTACCGACGACATCCTCGTGCAGACGGTTTCAGGCGCGCCGGCAAAGACCGTCACCCTGACGGCCACGCACCCCTACGTCTCGTCCACCCCGGGCCACCGCACCGAAACGGCGTCGCTCGACTATGGCTACGGACCCTGGGTCGACCCCATTGCTTCTCATAGCGGGCCCATTTTGATCATGGCGTCATGGGGAGACACCATGCCAAGCGCGGCCAGCTACTATTCCGCGCTGCAGAAGGCCAATCCCAGTCCGTTTGTTGGATCTTCCGGCGCGCCCGCCGGCGACTGTCGAGCTAATCTGCGACACAAGGGGGGCAATACGACAGACGTCCTGGACTCCTGTCGCGCCGACTCCGCTCTTTCGAGCGCGGCGCAGTTGGTCATCCAGCAGGCGCTTGCGCGCCGAATGCTGGCCCGCGTGGCCGGTGTCTCGATCACCCAGCACCACAGCCTGGGCATTCAGGTCAACAACGTGCTGAACTCCGGCACGACCATCTACAAGGTGTTCAACGAGGTCAGCAGTTGGTCGATCGAGAGTCAAAAGAGCGACGTATCGGCCGAGACCGCCACGTTCGCCGCCCTGGCGTCGCTAAGCGCGATGCAGGAAGGCTCCGTCCTGCAGCAGACCGCCGACACCAATCATGCGGGCAGCACGGCGTCGGCCTTCTTTCTGGCCAACCGCAACGGGGCGACCTTCTACGATGTGCCGGCGGCGTCGATGGCGTCGTTCGCCCCGACCCTGAAGGGGCCATATATCTATTCGACCGGCCCCTACGCGCTGAAAAACATACCTGCCGAATATGTTTCGATCCTCAGTGGCGCGGCATCTTCTGGCACGCGGTTCATCGTCCCGCAGTACACGGCTTTGCCGACCCTCAACGGCAGCTACATGCCGGCGGGGCCGGGCGCGAGCGTCGGCCAGGACGCCAGTGGCGGCGTGTCCTACCTGTTCAACATGACCTACAAAGGGGGGGCGGACGCCTTGCGTCGCGACCCGGCCAAGGAAGCGCAGGATCTGATCAAGCAGACCGCGGCCGCTCTGGCCGCCAAGAGCTACGCGTCAGTCGACTTGGCCAGCGGCGACCTGAAGATGAGCCCGCCGGCCGATCTGGTCACCGGCGTGGGCGGTTTTCCTTTTGCGCTGGCGATGCAGCGAACCTATGTGTCCGGCGCGGAGACCAGCGAAACCAACGAACTCTATGAGCGCTCGGTCAACTATCAGCCGGTGCCGCCCAAGACCATGGGCACAAAGGGCGTCGCGCCGACCTACGACTATACCTACGACGGTCCTGACGCGGACGTGGGAGGGCGTATCGGCGGCGGCTGGACCTACAATTTCGCGATCTCCGCGCGAGTCGGCAACGACGCCATGGGGCTGTTGGGCAAGAGCGGCGGTCTCGATGCGAGCGCCGCGATCAGTACGCTCTACGCCCTCGTCGAGCTGAATCGGTCCACCGGCTTCCAGGTGCGGATGGCCGACATCCTAGCCAACCACTGGCTAGGCGCCCGCTTCATGCGTAACGCGATCACCGTGCGGGTCGGCCCGGAAAGCAAATCCTTTCACCTACTCCCCGACAAGACCTACAACGCCGCTCCGGGCCAGGCTGACCGGATCGTGATCGTTAACGGCGTCGGCATCCAGAACGACATCATCAAGAGTTACAGCACTTCAAAGTTCGAATACGTCGACGCCAGCGGCAATCGCCTTCGCTTCAACCCCACGCATGGCGACGTTTACATCGGCGATGGCGCCGCCAACTGCGCATCAACCCAAAGCGCGAACTTCCTGCCCGACGACTGGGTGTTTGTTGGCGGGGTAAAGGTCACGTTCACCTACCAGGGAAATTGCGTCACCTATCGTGAGATTAGCGATAACACATGGTTGGAGGAACCAAGCAGCACCTACATCGGAAAGACGTTCCTGCTGACGAAGGTAGCCAACTCCACAGGTCGATCGCTCACATTCTCATACCCCAGTCAGTACTCGTCACTGGGTCAGCACATCACTGGCGTGACGGATGAGAACGGACGGACCGTGAGCTATGCCCTGACGGACTGTCCGCCGCTCTACGCCAACAATGGTGGCGGCCAGGCGACGGAGCGCTACCTCACCTGCAACAACCTGACCGTGACCGCGGCCGAGGGCGTCACCCGCTACAGCTATGCGCCCGGCGCGGACTCGCCCGACCCGGCCGGGGCCGTTCGGCCGACCTATCGTCTGCGGCGATGGTACTCGCCCTTGAACACGGCGACGCCCTTCGAGACGGTTGTCTACGATGATCTCTACCACGTCGCGTCGATCACCGACGCCAACCAGCATGCGGTCCGCTACTATCTCGCGACGGTTTCGCCCGCTGACGCCTTCAAAACCGTCGACATTCTGGACGCTTCGGGCGCCACCAGCACAACGCGCTTCAACGCGGCGAGCGCGCCGATCGAAGCGATCGACCCGCTCAATCGTACGACGCGCTGGGTCTATGACGGTCTGAACCGCAAGTCGCTTGAGGTGCGTCCGGAAAAGGACTCCACCGCGTGGACGTATGACGTCCGCTCCAACCTGGTGTCGACCACCTCGCACCCGAAGCCCGGCAGCGGGCTGGCCGATATCGTCACGCGCACGGTCTACGGCGAGGAGGAGACCGTGCGGCTCTGCGTCAACATACTGGTCTGCAACAAGCCGATCCGCGAAGTCGACGCCAAAAACGCCGCGACCAAGCTGGAGTGGGACGCGTCCGGCACTCTGTCTTGGATCGAACCTCCGCTCGACGCCAATGGCGGGGCGCCGCGTACGGACTACGCCTACCAGAGCTTCACCGGAACAGACGGCGTCGCCTTCATGCTGTTGAGCGGCAAGACCGACAGGATCGGCGCAAGTCAAACCCTGGTGACCACCTATGACTATGACACCACCAACCACTTCACCTGGAAGTCGGCGACGGTGGACCCCGGCCACCTCAACCTGCGCACCTGCTTCAAGTTCGATGTGGTCGGCAACCTTATCGGGACCACCGATCCGCGCGCGGGAGTCTGTCAATGAGCCGCCTGATCGCCTGTCCCGCGGCGGGCAGGGTTTGGAGCGTCGCGGCGCTGCTGCTGGCGGCCGTGATGGCGCTGGGTGTGATCGCACCGGCCCGGGCCCAGACGGCGAGCGACTATACCACCTACTACCAGTGGGATTTCCACCGCCGCCTGACGATGAAGATCGGTCCTGACCCGGACGGGTCGAGCCCACGTCCTGACGGTACGGCCTCGGCCAAGCGGCGGGCCGAGAAATACACCTATAACGCCAATGGTCAGCTGATCCAGACGGACGTGGGGACGGTGACTTCGGTGGCGGTGTCGGCCACGGGCGTGGTCTCTGTCACCGATTGGACGGCCGAGCAGAGCGCCCAGGTGCGTTACGACGCGGTCGGCAACAAGACCCAGGTCTATGCGGCAGGAACCGCGCCGACCCTGACCCAGACCGGCTATGACGCCGATGATCGTCCGATCTGTTCGCGGGTTCGGATGGATGCCTCGCAATTCGCCAGTCTCTATGCGGCCACGGACACGCCCGACGCCTGCGCCGCGCCGCCCGTGAGCCAGAACCCCGACCGTATTACCAGGACGTTCTACGATCCCGCCGGTCAGGTCACGAAGGTGGTCCAGGCGCTAGGCGTCAAGATTTCGGCCGGTTTCGCTTCCGAGGACGAGAGCGAACACGCGACCTATACCTATACGCTCAACGGCAAGCCGGCGACGATCGAGGACGCGCGCCACAACCGTACCGCCTTGCGCTATGACGGCTTCGACCGGCTTTGTCGCCAGGAGTTCCCGTCGACCGCGGTCGGGGCCCAGACCTCCAACGGTCCGCCGGCCCCGCCAAACCAGGACTATCTGGCCTGCCGCGCGACCCTGGTCGACGCCCAGGTCGCCACGACCGGCGACTTCGAGGAATACGGCTACGACGCCAGCGGCAACAAGGTCTGGCGGCGTAAGCGCGACAACGGGGGGCAGAGCTACACCTACGACGCCCTCAACCAGATGACGCTCAAGAGCGGCGCCAACATCGCCGCGGTCAACTACACCTACGACCTGATCGGCAAGCCCGCCGCCGTGACGTTCGGGGTCGGCGGTCCGGGGGTCGCCTATGGCTATGACACCGCGGGTCGCTTGACCTCCGAGGCGAGCTATGGCCGCGAATTGCAGTTCCAGTACGACGCGGCCGGCCACCGCACCAAGGTCACCTGGCCCGACGGCGCCTACGCCGCCTATGCCTATGATGCGGCCGGCCAGCCCAAGACGGTGGCGGGGTGGACGGGCGGCGCGAGCGATACGCTGGCGGCGTCCATGACCTATATCCATGACGACCTGGGCCGGCGCAGCGACCTCAACCGCGTCAGCAACGCCAAGGACCACTTCGGCTACGACAGCAATAGCCGCCCGACCAGCTGGAGCCTGACCTTCGCCGGAACGGGCAAGAACCAGAGCGACGTGCTGGGCTACAATCCTGCCAGCCAGCTGGTCAGCGAGGCCCTGGGCAACGACCTCTACCTGTGGACCGGCGTCAGCAACAGCCTGGCGGCCACGGCCGACGGCCTCAATCGCGACGCGGGGATCGTCGCGGTCAGCGGCTACGATCTCAACCAGAACCTGATCAAGGAAAGCGGCCGTACCTTCACCTATGATGGCGAGAACCGCCTGACGACGGTGACCGGTCCCGCAAGCGCCACCCTGTCCTACGACCCGCTCGGTCGGCTGCGCGAGACCAGCGTCAACGGCCTGGTCACCCAGTTCCTCTACGACGGCGACAAGTTGACCGCCGAATTCAGCGGCTCGGGAACCACGCCTCTTCGCCGCTACCTGCACGGGGTCGGCGCGGACGTGCCGTTGGTCTGGTTCGAGGGCGCGGGCCTGACCGACGCCCGCTATCTGCACGCCGACCGTCAGGGCTCGATCGTCGCCTGGTCGGACGCCGCCGGCGTCTCCCAGGCGACCTACACCTACGGTCCCTATGGCGAGCCGGGCGACAACTGGGCGGCGGGCTCGCGCTTCCGTTATACAGGGCAGATCGCCCTGCCGGAGCTGAAGCTCTACCACTACAAGGTCCGGGTCTATGATCCGGTGCGAGGTTGGTTTCTCCAAACCGACCCCATCGGCTACGGCGATGGCCTGAATATGTACGCCTATGTGGGCGATGATCCGGTCAATGGCACGGACCCGACGGGCACATTCGGCGTGCTTAACAACAAATGTCCAGCGGGTAGTCGCTGCACAAGCACCAATCCCCAGGCTTCGAACATGGCCGCGGGTGGCGGGTCGCCCAGTGGTGGGATCGGTGGTGACATCAATTTTGGTGCGAGAGAGTCGGCGAGCAACGTGTCGAACCTGTACTCGAACCTGGGGCGAGGCGGCGACGATGAGATGCATCAATTCGGCGCCGCGGCCACGGACGCCGGCCTGCGCGGCATCACCGAGACATGGGAAAATGGCCTTATAAAGATACACGACACCGCCTCATTGTTTTGGGGGGCGGGCGAGGCTAAGGCGGCTTGGTCTGCGTACAGGCTTTCCCGCAGCGCCAGCTATATGCAAATCGAAGGTTCGGGCTTCAGAATATCGAAGTACTACTACGCAAAGCTCCTAAGCGAAGGCCGGCCCACACCCGCGCTCGTGGCGAGAGAAGTATTGTCGACTTACAAAACCAAAATCCCCGATCCGAGCGGTTTCTGGGGTTTTGAGAAGTATTCAAATGGTCATTGGGAATTGATATATAACAAGTGGACCGGAGTAATATCCCATCTACAGCCAATAAAGCCGTGAATTATGTGCGAAGAAATATTGGATAAAATGTTCTGCCGCGCGGTGAAATTCGTTGAGGCGAATTCATCCGGGGCCGATATCGAGTTTTACGTAGAAAAAAGAGAAGATGAATCCGAAATTGGGACTCTTTTTTCAGAGCCATGTATTGAATACGTTCGTCTGAAATTAAGGAACGTATTGCAGGATTTGAGTGGCGTTGAATTTTCCGAAAATCTTGAAGTGTTTACGAGGATTGAGGCTTTGCGCCATATTATAGCCAGGGCGGTTTTCCTTTACAGGCTGAACGTGGGCGATGATTTGGAGGCGTTTTGCCGTGAGTACGACCATCTCCATGAGGCGTGGGAGCGCAGGAAGCTATGGTCGGTGATGCAAAAGTGATTGTGATTGCGGCGGCCGTTTGGCGGCCTGCCGCTTCCGGGCTTTGACCAAGGGGTCGGCGACTTTGAAGGGCTTGGTCTAGTTGGTCGCCGGTCGTGCTCGGACAGGGCGAGGCGATGTTCGCCGGCATCGATCTTCCGACGCTCGGCTTTCGCGTCGCCGAGCACCAGGCTAGCGAGCATGCTCCCCATTGTGTTCGCCCGGTAGGTCGGTGGCCAGGGCGCGTAATCCGGCCTGAGCCGGGACTGAGAATCTTTGCCGGAATGTCCTGTTTCTGGCCGCGCCGCGATGTCCGCGACTGCCCGATCGCCTCGGCCGTTTTGACGTGGATGGCGCGAGGCGGGCTCAAGCAGGCTCAAGGCGGATATGCCCTTTGGCGGCATGCGGCGCTATCCGCGATATTTTCAGCGCGGATGAAAGCCAAAGCTTGGAAATTTATAGTAAATCTCAACGTTGCTTGCAGCTTGTAGTCTCCGTGCGCATTTCCGCGTCGATCAATTGTAAAAAACTCGCGAATTCCGTCGGGCTTACTGTCTCCGTAACCTTCCCTTAACGCCTCGCGGACACCTTCGCGCGAGTTGGTTGCCGTTGGGGCAGGAGGTTGCGTGAGGACCCGCTTTTCAGCCGCGCGCTCGCGACTGGCCGGGCGCCGCGCCTCCTCGCCGCCTTCCCCCATCGCCTTCCGAATTTCCCCCATTTCCGTCCTGACGCACGCCTCGGTTCCGAGGCGCGGCGCGTGATGGACAGCTTGTCGAGGACGCCGCCCATGAACGCCCAGGCCGCCCGCGTGAACACCGCCCGACGTTCCGGCCGCCGGGGCGGACTGCTCGCCGGCGCCGGGGTGGCGGCGCTGACCCTGGCCCTGCTGCACGCCGCGCCCGCCCGGGCCGCCGAGTATCCGGTGACCACCTATGGGGACCTGATCGCAGCGATCAACACGGTGAACGGCAACGCCGACCCCAACCCGACGATCGTCCTGACCGGCGACATGGTGGTGACGAGCACCGCCCTGCCGTTGATCACCAAGCCGATCACCATCGACACCCGGGGTCACACCATGTTCGGCAGCGGGACGAACACCGCGGGAGTGCTCAGGCCGTCGGGACCCTACACGACCGGAAGCCTGACCTTGGTCGGTGCGCTCACCGGCATCAGCGGCGGCGTCGCGAGCACGGTAACGGGTGGAGCCGGCCTGCAGGTGAGCTTGGGCGCCGTCGTCACCAACAACGCGACGATCACCGGCGGCGCCGGCGGTCAGGCCGGCGGCGTGGGTGGTCGTGGCGCCACCGTGACGGGGGCCAATTCCACGCTCGTCAACAATGGGACGATCACCGCCGGCATGACCTATATCGGAACCACGTCCGTTGCGGGCGTTCATGTCTTCGCGGGCGGCACGCTGGTCAACAACGGGGTGGTTCAGGGGGCGAACAGCCCGGGCGGCTTCTCGGGCGTAGGCGTCGATCTGGGCAGCGCCAGCGCGCCCAGCACGCTGGTCAACAACGGCGTCATCCGAGGCGGCTCCGGTTCGAGCAGCTCGAGCAACGTTGGTCTTGTCGTGCGCGTCGCCAACCAGCCGATCGTCAATACCGGCGCGATCGAAGGCGGAGATGGATCGGTCGCGGTCACCGCCAACGGCGGCGCCTCGGTCACGCTGATCAACAGCGGCGCCCTGCGGGCCGGGGCCGGCCAGGCGACGGCGCTGCAGATGGGCACGGGCCAGCTGACGCTGGAGCTCCAGTCGGGATCGGTGATCCAGGGCAATGTCGTGGCCAGCGCGGCCGGGACCACCGACATCCTGCGCCTGGGCGGCGCGCCCACCGCGACGTTCGACGTCTCGACCGTCGGCGCGACGGGCCAGTACCGGAACTTCAACGTCTTCCAGAAGGTCGGGATCGGCGCCTGGAGGCTGGTCGGCGAAGGCACGGCGACCACCAACTGGGATATCCAGCAGGGCGTCCTGATGATCGGCGACGGCGCGACCAGCGGCAGCATCATCGGCGACGTGGCCAATGCCGGCTCCCTGGCCTTCAACCGGTCCGACACGCTGACCTATGGCGGGGTGATCAGCGGCAGCGGCGCGGTCAGCCAGTCGGGGCGGGGCACGCTGATCCTGTCGGGCGTCAACACCTATACCGGCCTCACCACGATCACCGCCGGCGTGCTGGCGGTGTCGAGCGACGCCAATATGGGCGACGCCAGCGGCGGGATCGCCCTGACCTCCGGCACGCTGCGGACGACCGCCAGCTTCACCAGCGCCCGCACCGTGGTGCTGCCGCACGTGGGCACGCTGGAGACCGACGCCGGAACCACCTTCACGCTGGGCGGCGCGATCCTCGGGGCCGGTCAGCTGGTCAAGGCCGGCGGCGGAACCCTGGTGCTGACGGCCGACCAGACGTATTCCGGCGGCACGGTGATCAGCGCCGGCGCGCTGCAGCTGGGCGACGGCGGCGCGGCGGGCGGGGTGCTGGGCGATATCGTCGACAACGCCGAGCTGATCCTGAACCGGGCCGGCGTCACCACCGTCTCCAACCGGGTCCTGGGCACGGGCGGCGTCCGCAAGATCGGCGGCGGGACCGCCATCCTGACCGCCGACAACACCTATGCCGGCGGCACGACGATCAGCGCCGGCGTGCTCCAGCTGGGCGACGGCGGGACCAGCGGCTCCATCGTCGGCGACGTCGTCGACGACGGGGGCCTGGCCTTCGACCGTTCGGACGCGGTGACCTTCGCCGGCCTGATCTCGGGAACGGGCGGCGTGCGCCAGATCGGCGGCGGGACCACCATCCTGACCGGAAGCAACAGCTATGCGGGGGCGACCGACGTCACCGCCGGCACGCTGCGCGTCAATGGCGACCAGTCGGCCGCGACCGGCCCGACCACCGTCTTCAACGGCGCGCGGCTGGGCGGCTCCGGCGTGATCGGCGGCGACGTGACCGTGGCCGGCGGCGGGATCCTGGCGCCCGGCAACAGCCCTGGCGTGCTGACCATCAACGGAGACTTGGTCCTGTCGTCCGGCTCGCTGCTCGACTACGAGTTCGGCCAGGCGAACGTCGCGGGTGGGCCGCTCAACGACCTGACCGTGGTGAACGGCGACCTGACTCTGGACGGCGCCATCGACGCCACGGTGACGGCCGGCGGCAGCTTCGGAGCCGGCGTCTACCGGGTGATCAGCTACAGCGGCGCGCTGACGGACAACGGCCTGACCATCGGCGCCATGCCGCCAGGCAGCGTCGTCGGCGTCCAGACCTCGGTCGCGGGCCAGGTGAACCTGGTCAATTCGGCCGGGGCGACGGTCAATTTCTGGGACGGCGCGGTGGGACCGAAGCTGGATGGCCAGGTCAACGGCGGTAACGGCGTGTGGCAGGCCAACGCCGGCAACGACAACTGGACCGACATCACCGGCACCTTCAACGCCGGCTACTTCGATGGCTCCTTCGCGGTCTTCATGGCCGCGCCGGGCACGGTGACGGTCGACAACGGCCTGGGCGCGGTCACCGCGTCGGGCCTGCAGTTCGCCAGCAACGGCTATGTGATCACCGGCGGCGACATCACGCTGATCGGGCCGCAATCGATCGTCCGGGTCGGCGACGGCACGGCGGCGGGCGCGGGGATGACCGCGACGATCGGATCGGCGCTGACGGGCGCGAGCCAGCTGGTGAAGACCGATCTGGGCACGCTCGTGCTGACCGGCGCCAACAGTTACGCCGGCGGCACGCGGATCGACACCGGCACGCTCCAGATCGGCGATGGCGGCGCGACCGGCGGCGTCACCGGCGACATCATCGACAACGCCGCGCTGGTGGTGAGCCGCTCGGGGGCCATCGCGCTGGACGGCGTTATCTCGGGAAGCGGTTCGCTGACCAAGCTGGGCGTCGGCGCGCTGACCCTGACTGGAGCCAACACCTATACCGGCGGCACCACCATCACCGGCGGGGCGCTGCAGATCGGCAACGGCGGCACGACCGGCGGCGTCGCGGGCGACATCGTCGACAATGGCGCGCTACGGTTCAATCGCTCGGACACGCTGACCCTGGGCGGGGCTATCTCGGGCAGCGGCTCGGTCAGCCAGGCGGGACCGGGCACGACGATCCTGACGGGCGCCAACAACTATGCCGGCGCGACCGACGTCACGTCGGGCACGCTGCTGATCAACGGCGACCAGTCGGGTGCGACGGCGCTGACCAGCGTGGCGTCCGGCGCGACATTGGGCGGCGTCGGCACGATCGGCGGAAACGTGACGGTGGCGGACGGCGGCACGCTGGCGGCGGGTGACACCGGTGTCGGCACGCTGACGATCAACGGCGACCTCACGCTCGGCGGCGCCTCGCGGATCGCCTTCGAGTTCGGTCAGGCCGGCGTGGTGGGCGGCGCGTTCAATGACCTGGTCAATGTCGGCGGCGCCCTGACCCTGGACGGCACGATCGACGTGACGCAGAGCGCGGGCGGCAGCTACGGCGCCGGCGTCTACCGTGTCCTCAACTATGCGGGCGCGCTGACCAACAACGGGCTGACCATCGGCGCGCTGCCGCCCGGCGCGACGGCCTTCGTCCAGACCTCGGTCGCCGGACAGGTCAACCTGGTCGATGTCGGTGGGCTGAACCTGAACTTCTGGGACGGCGTGGCCGGACCGAAGTTCAACGGCGTGGTCAATGGCGGCAGCGGCGTCTGGCAGGCCCATGGCGGCAACGACAACTGGACCGATCTGAACGGTGCGGTCAACGCAGGCTATTCGGACGGCGCGGTCGCGATCTTCTCGGGCGCGCCGGGAACGGTGACCGTCTCCAACACCCTGGGCGCGGTCACCGCGTCGGGCATGCAGTTCGCCAGCAACGGCTATGTGATCACCGGCGAGGCGGTGGCGCTGGCGGGGCCGCAGGCGTCGATCCGCGTCGGCGACGGCAGCGCGGCGGGCGCGGGCTACACCGCCACCATCGCCAGCGCACTGACCGGCGCCAGCCAGGTGGTGAAGACCGACCTCGGCACGCTCGCGCTCACGGGCGACAACACCTACACGGGCGGCACGCGGATCGAGGGCGGCGTGCTGCGGATCGGCAATGGCGGCGCGACGGGCAGCATCATCGGCGACATCGTCGACAACGCCGCGCTGGTGGTGAACCGCTCGGGCGCCCTGACCCTGAACGGCGTGATCTCGGGCTCCGGCTCGCTCACCAAGCTCGGCGACGGCGAGCTGACCCTGACCGGCCTCAACAGCTACGTTGGCGGCACGACCATCAGCGGCGGTGCGATCAGCATCTCGCTCGACGACCATCTGGGCGCCGCGACCGGCGGCGTCACCCTCAGCGGCGGCACGCTGCGCACCACCACCTTCAGCGTGACTTCCGACCGGGCCGTCAATCTCGCGGGCGCCGGCACGTTCCTCACCGACAGCGCCCTGGTGCTCCGCGGCGCGGTCTCGGGCGTCGGCCCACTCATCAAGGACGGCGCCGAAGCGCTCTTCCTCACGGCCGACAACGGCTACACCGGCGGCACGACGATCAACGCCGGCATGCTGCAGCTCGGCAACGGCGGCGTGACCGGGAGCGTCACCGGCGATGTCGTCAACAACGGCCGGCTCGCGTTCAATCGTTCGAACACGCTGAGCCTGGGCGGGGTGATCTCGGGCAGCGGCTCGGTCAATCAGGCGGGACTGGGCACGACGATCCTGACGAGCGCCAACAGCTATGCCGGCGTGACCGACGTCACTTCGGGCATGCTGCTGATCAACGGCGACCAGTCGGGCGCGACGGCGCTGACCAGCGTGGCGTCTGGCGCGACATTGGGCGGCGTCGGCACGATCGGCGGAAACGTGACGGTGGCCGATGGCGGCGCGCTGGCGCCGGGCGCCGGCGGAGCAGGCGCGCTGAGGATCAACGGCGACCTGTCGCTGGCCGCGGACTCCAAGCTCGCCTACGACTTCGGCGCCGCCAACGCGGCGGGAAGCCCGCTCAACGACGTGGTCAATATCGGCGGCGACCTGACGCTGGACGGCACGGTCGACGTCGCGATCACGCCAGGCGGCGCGTTCGACATCGGCCTCTACCGGATCGCCAACTATGGCGGCGTGCTGACCAACAACGGGCTGGCGATCGGCACGACACCAACGGGCGCCGACGTGTTCGTTCAGACCTCGGTCGCGGGCCAGGTGAACCTGGTCAACACCGGTTCGGCGGTCCTCAATTTCTGGGACAGCGGCCCCGCGTCGAACAAATTCAACAACGCTGTCGATGGCGGCGGCGGCGCGTGGCTTGCCGCCACCGGCGACAGCTGGACGGACGCTACCGGCGCGGTGAACGCGCCCTATGAAAACGGCGGCTTCGCGATCTTCACGGGCACGGGCGGCACGGTCAGTATCGACAACAGTCTCGGCGCGGTCACGGCCTCGGGCCTGCAGTTCGCCAGCAACGGCTATCGGTTCATCGGCGGCGCGCTGACGCTCACCGGGCCGCAATCGACAATCCGTGTCGGCGACGGCACGGTTGGCGGCTCGGCCTACACCGCCACGATCGACGCGCGGATCGCGGGCGCCGCTCAGCTGGTCAAGACCGACCTCGGCACGCTGGTGCTCGCCGGAGCCAACAGCTTCACCGGCGGCGTCGCGATCAACGGCGGCACGCTGCGGATCGCGAGCGACGCCAATCTCGGCGCGGCCGCGGGCGGCCTGAGCTTCAATGGCGGGACGCTCAACACCACGGCCGACGTCAGTTCGGCCCGAGCGGTCAACCTCTTGGGACAGGCCGTGTTCTCCACCGACGCGGGCACGACGCTGACCCTGACCGGAGGCATTGCCGGCGCGGGCAGTCTCGACAAGGCGGGCGCCGGCACGCTCGTGCTGGCCGGCGCCGGCAGCTACACCGGCGGCGCCACGATCGGCCAGGGCACGCTGCTCGTGAACGGCGACCACGGCGCGGCCACGGGGCTCATGACCGTCGGCGGCGGAGCGACGCTGGGCGGCGTCGGCGCGATCGGGGGAGACGTCAGCCTGAACGGGACGCTGGCGCCGGGCGCGGGGGGCGTCGGCACGCTGACGATCAACGGCGATCTGGCGATCGGGTCGGCCGCCATCCTCGCCTATGAATTCGGCCAGGCGAATTTCGCGGGCGGAGCGCTCAACGACCTCGTCAATGTCGGCGGCGACCTCACGCTCGACGGCACGATCAACGTGACCGTACCGGCCAGCGGCGCGTTCGGCGCCGGTGTCTACCGCGTGATCAACTATGGCGGCGCGCTCACCGACAACGGCCTGACCCTTGGCGCGCTGCCGGCGGGCGGCGCTGTCACGGTACAGACCTCGATCGCGGGCCAGGTGAACCTGGTCAACGCCTCGGGCCTTGCGCTCAACTTCTGGGACGGGGCGGCTGGCCCCAGGAACAACGGCGCCATCAACGGCGGCGGCGGCGTCTGGCAAGCCAGCGGCGGCGACAACTGGACGGACACCGGCGGCGCGGTGAACGCGGCCTATTCCAACGGCGCCTTCGCGGTGTTTGGTGGCGCGAGCGGTACGGTCACGGTCGACAATGGCCTTGGCCAGGTGTCGGCGGCGGGCTTGCAGTTCGCGACCGGCGGCTACACGATCACCGGTGGCGCGATCGCGCTGACCGGGTCGCAGGCGACGATCCGCGTGGGCGACGGCAGCACGGCCGGGGCCGGCTACACCGCCACGATCAACGCGGCGCTGTCGGGCGCCTCGCAACTGGCCAAGACCGACGCCGGGACGCTCGTGCTCGGCGGGACCAACAGCTATGCCGGCGGCACGCTGATCAATGGTGGCGTGTTGCAGATCTCGAGCGACGCCAATCTCGGCGCGGCCGCCGGGACCGTGACGTTCGACGGAGGGACGCTCGCGACCAGCGCCAGCCTCTCCAGCGCGCGCGGCTTCGCGGTCGCGGGCGCCGGCGCGATCTCGACGGCCAGCGGCACGACGCTCACCCTCACCGGCGCGCTCTCGGGCGGCGGGACCTTGACCAAGACGGGCGGCGGCGCGTTGCTGCTGGTCGGCAACGGCGGGGCCCATGTGGGCGCGACCATCGTCGGGACCGGGACCCTCACGGTGGACGGCGTGCTGGGCGGCGCGACCACCGTCGCGGCGGGCGGTCGGCTGGAGGGCGTCGGCCGGGTCGGAAGCGTCGTCAACATCGGCGTGGTCGCGCCGGGCGGCGAGGCGCTGGGGACTCTGACCCTGACGGGCGGCTATGCCGGCAACGGCGGCACGCTCGAGATCGCGACCGCGCTCGGCGGGGATGCGTCCCCGACCGACCGGCTGGTGGTCAATGGCGACACGTCAGGCGCCACCGAGGTCGTCCTGACCAACCGGAACGGACTGGGCGCCCAGACCGTCGAAGGCGTCAAGATCATCGACGTCGCCGGCGCTTCGAACGGGGCGTTCACCCTGCGCGGCGACTATCAGTTCCAGGGCAGTCCGGCGGTGATCGCCGGCGCCTATGGCTATCGCCTGTACAAGGGCGGCGTGGCCACGCCCGCCGATGGCGACTGGTATCTGCGCTCGGCGCTGCTGGTCGGCGGGGGGCCGCAGGTTCCACTCTACCAGCCCGGGGTTCCGGTCTACGAGACCTACGGCCAGACGATGCTGGCGCTGAACGCCTTGGGCACGATGCAGCAGCGCATCGGCGAGCGGCAGTGGGGGACGACGCAGGACGGCCAACGCTCGGGCCTCTGGGGCCGCGTGCAGGCCAACCGCTACCGCCCCAACGCGACCGTTTCGACCAGTCTCGCCGATCTCGACCTCGACAGCTGGAACCTGGAGTTCGGCGCCGACCATGTGCTGAGCGAGCGCGAAGACGCCACCCTGGTGCTGGGCGTGCTCGCCGGCCTTGGCGAGGCCGAGGCGGAGATCGGCTCGGTGTTTGGCGACGGGAGCATCAAGACCAAGGACTACAGCGCCGGCGCGACGCTCAGCTGGTACGGCCCCCGAGGCTTCTATGTCGACGGCCAGGTCCGGGCGACCTGGTTCGACAGCGATCTCAGGTCCACGGTGCTCGGCGCGCTAACCGACGGCAATGACGGCCACGGTCAGGCCTACAGCGTCGAATTGGGCAAGCGTTCGCCGATCGACGCCAAGCTGTCGTTCACGCCTCAGGTCCAGGTGATCTATTCGACTGTCGGGTTCGACCGGTTCGCCGATCCGAACGATGCGGAGGTCTCGTCCGGCCGCGGCGAAAGTCTCAAGAGCCGCTGGGGCCTGGCCATCAATCGGCAAGACGCCAACAGCCATCTCTATGCCGTGGGCAATCTCAGCTACGAGTGGCTCGATGGAACCGTGTCGAACGTCTCCGCCACGCCAGTCACGCGCGCCAATGACCGCCTCTGGGGCGAGTTGGGCGTCGGCGGAACCCTGACCGTCGGCAGCCTTCGCCTCTACACCGAAGCGTCGGCCGACACCGCCATCAACGATTTCGGCCACAGCTACAGCCTGAAGGGCACGGTGGGACTGAGGCTGGCGTTCTAAAGGCGACCAGGGCCAGAGCCCTTGAGAGCCGCCGACGCCGACCTTGCCACGGGCGCGGCCGGCAGGACGCCGCGTGCGTCCTGCCGTTGCGTGGCGTCTAGCGCTCCATGGCCTGGCGTCCGGCTTGCACCGCCGCCGCCAGATCATCGAGCAACCGCACCGAGGTCTGCCAGTCGACACAGGCGTCGCTGACCGACTGGCCATAGGTCAGCGGCTTGCCGGGGATGATGTCCTGGCGACCGGCGACGAGGTTGCTCTCGATCATCACGCCCATGATCGCGGAGCGTCCGGTCGCCACCTGGGCGCAGAGATCGGCCACGACGGCGGGCTGGTTCTCATGGTTCTTGCCGCTGTTGGCGTGGCTGGCGTCAACCATGATCCGCGGCGCCAGGCCGGCGGCGGTCAGGGCCTCGGCGGTCGCCGCGACGCTGGCGGCGTCGTAGTTGGGCGCCTTGCCGCCGCGTAGCACGACGTGGGCGTCAGCGTTGCCCGTGGTGGTGGCGATGGCGGCGCGGCCCTCCTTGGTCACGGCCAGGAAATGATGCGGCTGGGCGGCGGCCAGCACCGCATCGACCGCCACCTTGACGTCGCCGTTGGTGCCGTTCTTGAAGCCGACCGGACAGGAGAGGCCCGAGGCCATCTCGCGGTGGATCTGGCTTTCGGTGGTGCGCGCCCCGATCGCGCCCCAGGCCACCAGGTCGGCGATATATTGCGGGGTGGTGACGTCGAGGAACTCGCAGGCCGCCGGCAGGCCCTGGGCGCACACGTCGAGCAGCACCCGCCGGGCCAGCCTCAGGCCTTCATTGATCCGGAACCCGCCGTCCAGGTCGGGATCATTGATCAGCCCCTTCCAGCCGACCGTGGTGCGCGGCTTCTCGAAATAGACCCGCATGATCACTTCCAGCTCGCCGGCGTGGCGTTCGCGCTCGACGGCCAGGCGGCGCGCATAGTCGATGGCGGCCTTGGGGTCGTGGATCGAGCAGGGGCCGATGACCACCACCAGGCGGTCGTCGCGGCCGTTCAGGATCTCATGCACGGCCTGGCGGGCGTCGCCGACGATCTCGGCGGTCGACGAGGTGGCCGGCGCCTCGCCGATCACCTGGGCGGGCGGACTGAGGGTCTGAAGACGCTGGATGCGTAGGTCATCGGTGGGGACGGGTAGCGAGACGAGACTGGCGGCGGTCGAGGACGGCATGGCGTAACTCCGGGAAATCTGGGCGTCCGGACGGCCATGAAAAAAGCCGCCCGGGGAACCCTGGCGGCTGGTGAAGACATTCGACGGCGCTGAATTCAGGCCGAACGATCCCCTCCCGGCGCCAGAGGCGTCGGATAGCTAAAATACCAAAACAGCTGTTGGCTGGCGGCGAGGATCATGGATGCGAGCTTAGAGCCAAGTTTGCCGCGTGTCACGCCCACACTGGTCGGGTGACACAATGGCGGCGGCGCCCAAGTCTTTGGGTGAGCAGGACGGAGAAGAGGGCTATTCGATCCTTTGGCTTGGCCGGGGAAGACCTTCGGGGCTGCCGCCGCGCCCTACCCCACCTGTGTCACCGCCACGCTCTGCGCCATCATCGTCGCCGATCCGAAGATCGTCAGGAACGCCACGTCGGCCGCGTCGCGGCCGTAGGCGATGCGGACCAGGCCGTCGACCGGGGCCAGGTGGGTGGGGTCGAGCAGGCGCCAGCGGCCGCCGACGAACACCTCGACCACGGCGTGGAAGTCGGGCCGTTGCAGGCCCGGGGCGTAGACGCTGGCCACCCGGGCCGGGATGTCGCTCGCCCGGCACAGAGTGATGGCCAGGTGGGCGAAGTCGCGGCAGACGCCGGCCCGCTGGACATAGGTCTCCAGCGCCGTGGTCCGCCCGTCGCTGCACGGGCGGTATTCCAGGTGGTCGGCGATCCAGGCGGCGACGGCGGCCACCCGGTCGCCGCCGCGCGAGGTTCCGAACTTCTGCTTGGCGATGGTCTCGAAGGTGTCGGACGGGCAGTAACGGCTGCCGCGCAGATAGGGCAGGGTCTCGACCGGCAGGTCGGCGATGGCGTGCTGGGCCGCGCCGGCCAGGTCCATGTCGCGGGCGGCGATCTCGACCGTGGCGTGGTAGGCGATCTCCACCCGGCCCTGGCAGGTGAAGGCCACGCGGCGCTCGCCGGTGGCCGGGTCGTCGCGGCGGGTGAAGGCCACGGGCGGGGTGAAGCTCAGCCGCTCCTCGACCACCGTCTGGTCGTCGGCGACCGCGACCTCGATCTGCAGCAGCGACTCCACGCGCCGGGGGAAATCGTAGTCGAGCCGCGCTTCGATCTGTACGCGCATGGCTGTTCCCTGGTGAGCCGTCAAAGCGGCCCGCCGGGGCGAAGGTTCACCGAGGCGTCAGTGCTTCTCCACCCTGCTGTGGATGAAGTCCATCGCGGCGTTCTAGAGCGTGATTTCTCGCCTCTGAATCGCCGCCCCCTTCCTCCACTTCCCCGGCGAAGGCCGGGGCCCAGGTGAAGCCCACGAGCCGCTCCTGATGAATCTGGGTCCCGGCCTTCGCCGGGAAAACGGCGGTGGGGTTAGCGCGCTTCAACGAGAAGAAAACACATCCTAACCGCCGTATTCCACCACGTAGCGCACGGTCTTGCGGCCACCGGATGGCAGCGCGAAGCGCCAGGCCAGGGCGCCCTCTCGGACGTCGTGCCGGCCGGGTTCGGAAACCAGCTTGAAGCTGTCCAGGTCGGACGGCAGGCGCAGCTCGACGGTGATCGGCGCGGTCTTGGCGTTGGTCAGGTCGACCTCGTAGGTGCGGCGGGTCCTGCCCTTGCGGCGGTCCTGCTCGGAGACCAGGCGCGGCCGGACCTGGACGTCCATCGCCTCGCCGATCGCCAAGTCGAAGGGCTGACCGACGGCGACATCGCGCATGGCCTGCTCGCCGGCGAAGGCCGGCCGACCGCCGGCCGTCTCCATCACCGCCAGGGCGCCGGACGGCAGCGGCTTGCCCAAGCCGTCGCCGGGCTTGTTCTCCAGGCGCAACGTCACCTGGGCGGCTTCCAGGCCATCGAGGGGGCCATAGTCGGCCGAGGCGTCGAGCGTGAACACGTAGAGCCGCTGGAAGGACACGGCCTTCTGGTCGAGGAAGGCCACCTGCTTGGTCTGGCGCGCCCCCACCGTGACCGGCTCGGGCAGGGTGTAGAGCTTGTAGTCGCCCAGGTCCGACTGCTCGGCCAGCTTGGACCGGCGCTGGGCGGTAACCGAGATCTCCTCGACGAAGCCGTCGGCCATCGCGCCGGCCCTGGCCATCATGGGCGCGGGCGGCGGAGGCGGGGCTGGCGGAGGGGGCGATGACCGGCCATGGGTGGTGGTGTCCATCGGCCAGCATTGGCGCGAGATCGCCTTGGCCTCGCCGTGGTTGGCCTCGACCGCCTCGCGCGCCAGCTTGCCGGCCACGGCCTGGGTCGGGGCGTCGGCGAAGCTGGTTCCACCGCTGTTGACCAGGGTCAGCCAGCCGGTCAGGTCCAGGGTGCGGCCGTCCAGATTGATCCGCGCCACATAGTCGGCCTGCCAGTTCACGCCGATCGCCAGGTAGGACAGGGTCAGGGTGGCCTGCGTCGGCGCCGGCACGTCGATCAGGGTCGACAAGGCCGGCTTGTCGGAGAGGCCGGCCGGCACGCTATCGAAGACCAGTCGCTCGACGCCGCCCGAGCAGCCCAGGGCCTCGACGCCGGTCGCGGTCTGCAGCACCACGCCGTCCGGCCCCTGGCGAAGAACGGCCTCTTCCTGGCTCTGGCGGCCGGTCTTGCGGTTGGTGCGGACGATCCTCACCGACTGGTCCAGCGAGCGTTCCAGCAGGGTGCCGGGGCTGAGCAGGGCGTAGTCGTAATTGCGCTCGACCGCCTCGCCCGGCAGGCCTTCGACCGCCGCGCTCGCGGCGATCAGCCCGTCGGCGACCCCGTCAAAGCGCAGGGTGTGGCGGCCGGCCGGCAGGAAGACCGCCCGGGTCTCGGTGACCAGGATCAGACCCTTGGCCATCGCCTCTTCGCGCTCCCAGTCGTTCAGCGCCTGGAACGGGCCGGAGTCGCCGCGATAGAGGGTGACGGCCACCTTGTCGGGGGCCGGCGAGGCGATGGTGTCGGCAAGGACGGGAGGCGCGAGGAGCAGAGCGGCGGCGAGCGCTAGGAAGGTCCTCCCCCTTTGGGGGAGGTGTCGTCCCGGACTTGATCCGGGACGACGGAGGGGGGAGTGGGCGGGCGTCGAAAGACTCCCCCCACCGGTCGCTTCGCGACCGCCTCCCCCACAGGGGGAGGACCTCGGGTCTCGGATGATCACCACCCCGTCTCGACCGTGAAGGTCAGCGTCGTCTCGCCGTTAGCAGGCACCGGCACGCTCCAGCCCAGGGTGCGGGCGTCGATGCGGCGGCTGGCCAGGCTCTCGGCCTTGACCGCGCCGTCGCGCCACAGGCCGCCCTGGCGCAGCTCCACCGTCACCGGCTGGGGCCGGGCGTTGCGGACCAGGTACTTCATCTCGTAGCGCGAGCGGGTCTTGGAGACCTTGGTGTCGCTGACCAGGGTGGCCTGGCTGGTGACGTCGAAGGCGTCGCCGGTCCTGATCGACAGCTCCGAACCGGCCGGGGTGTGGCCCACGGCGTTCTCGCCGATGAACTTCGGGTCGCCGGCCTTGTCGCGCATGTAGACCCGCATGACGCCGGCCGGCAGCTGGTCGCCCAGACCGGCCAGCTTGGCGTTGCTGAACTGGATGGCCACGGTGGCCGCCTTCGGCTCGGCCTGGCTGGCGAACCAGCCCTCGCGGATCTCGTAGACCTTCCTGGCCGCCACGCCCTGGGCGCTGAGGAAGCCGACCTGCTTGTTCTGGTTGGCGGCGATCGTGGTGCGATGGGGCAGGGGGTAGAGGTAGTAGTCGGCGATCCGCTCGCGATCGCTGCTCTCGGTTCCGGCCTGCTGCATGGCGCGGTTGGGCTGCTGGTAGCCGCCGTTGGCCAGGGTGTTGACCCGTCCGGCCACCAGCTGGGTCTCGGCGTCGACGAAGGCCGTGCCCGACTGGTTGCCCAGGGTGATCCAGCCCTGCAGGTCCAGCGCCCCCTTGGCCTCGTCGAACATCGCCACGTAATCGGCCTTCCACGACAGGCCGGTGGTCAGGTAGCTCAGCGTCGCCGGGGCGGGGCCGGCCTTGTCGGCCTCGACGGTCACCGACAGGGTCGGGCGGGCGCGCAGGGTCTCGGGCACCTTGTCGAAGATCACCCGGGTGGGCACGCCGTCGTCGCGCAGCACCTCGATGCGGTCGCCGATCTTCAGCACCACGCCCTCGTTGGCGGCCAGGACGGTGGCGGTCTCGGTGGTTTCCTTGCCGTCGCCGGGATTGGTGCGGACGATCTTCACCTGCTGGCCGACCGCCTTCTCCATCAGCTTGTCGGGGGTCAGCAGGTCGTAGTCGAAGTTCTGCTCGACCACCGACAGGCCCGGCGCCGACAGGCTGACGGTCTCGGGGCGGATGGCGGCCGAGACATCCTTGAACTCCAGCTTCTGGCGACCGGCGGCGAGGTTGATGTCGCGCTGGTCCTGCACCAGGGCCAGGTTGTCGTTGTAGATGGTTACCGACAGCCGTGGGGCGGTCTGGGCCCAAACCTGACCTTGGGGGGCCGCGCCAGCGACGACAAGGGCGGCCGTGGCCAGCAACGCGTGACGGAACATGAAGAGCGCCTCCCGAGGTTGCGCTCAAGGTTTCATGCGTTCAGCCGGAAGTCGAGTGGGCGTCAGTAGGGTTCGTGCTGTTCGATGGAGAGGCCATTTCTCCAGCGCACCTGATAGACGCCGTTCTGGGCGGCGACGACGTGCGAATCCGGGGTCGGGACGCCTCGCCCGACGACGAAGAGGTCGGTTTCGCGGCCGCAGACAGGCGCCCGTCCACGGTTGCCGGCCGCCACCTTTACCGTGCCGCAGAGCCGGCCGTCGTCCGTCGTGGCGTGGATGACGACGCTGTTGCGGGTGCGGTTGTCCACCAGCACATAGCCGCCGTTCGTGCGCATGGCGGCGATCCGGCCGGGCGTGGCGGTGATCGTGACGACCGCCACGGCGACGACCGCCGTCCCGACCAGCACGCTCCAGATCGTGAGAGACTCCAGGTTCGGCGGCGCGGGGTTCGGGCGCTCGTCGCTCATGACGAGCAGGCGTCCAGCGCCCAGCGCGGCGGACCGTCCCAGCGGCCCAGCGCGTAGCAGTTTCTCGCCTGGAGCCATCCGGCGGCGATCGTCGGGTCGTTGTCGACGATCCTGACCCGGGCGATCTTCAGGCAAAGCGTGGTCGACACCTTGCCCCTGGCCGGAACGACCAGCGTCGCGGCGCCGCAATCCGGGCTGGCGTAGTACAGCGAAAGCGTCAGGGGCTGGTCGGTCGGATTGCGGATCTCGACCCGGCGCGCCATCGGAAGCCAGGACGGAAAGGGGGCCGGCACGATGGCCGGAGCCATGGCCTGATAGCCCCGGGGGGTGGGGAGGATCGCCTCCCGCTCGGCCTTGGGCAGTTTCCGCGCAGCCAGCATGGCGTTCTGAAGGCTCATCAACTCTTCGAACGTCTTTGGCTCCGGTTGCATCTCGACGTGTTCCGGGGTCGCGCCGGGAGAGTGGAACGGCGCGCAGCCGGCCAGGACGCCCAGGGCCAGCAGGCCGGTCGGAGCGATCCGGCGGGTCACGGCTGGGGCTCCCGCGGCTCCGGATCCCTTGGCCTGGTTTCCTTGGCCCCGGCCTTGCCGAGCAGATAGCCGATGATGGTGCCGAACAGCCCGAAGGCGGGCGCCACCTGCTGGCTGCTGTAGCCCGAGACGAGAAGGGCGACCGACGCCACCACGACCAGGGTGATGGCGCAGTTGCGGGCGATCTCGTCGGCGGTGATGTTCGGGATCCGGCGCATGGCCGCCAGTTGCAGCAGGATCACCACCAGGCCGAACGCCATGAACAGGGCGGTCAGGTAGAAGGAGTAGGTGTCGAGCGGGTTGTAGGGCGCCGGTTCGTCGGTCGGCGCGGCCTGCTCGGTCGGCGGTTGCTCGGAAGATGGCCCCTGTCCGGACGACGGGGCCGGCGACGGCGGGCGCTCCGACGACGGGCCTGGCGTCGCCGTCGGGGCCGGGACGGTCGCCGGCGGCCGCGATGGCGCGCGGTGCGTCGGGGATGGCGGCGCTCCAGCGGCGGGCGCCATCTGCGCGTGGCTCGAAACAGCGGAAAACGCCAACGCGACGCACAGCAGCGCCGGAACCAGACGTGCCCATGGACCGCCCATGCGAACCCTCCCCCCTGGAGATACGCGCTAAGGAAAAGGGGAGATTACGCCTTGCCCATAGGTTGTCCAGTCACGCGCGGCGCGTGTGGGATCAGTTTCCCCACACCTGCTTCAGCCGCAGGTCGCGGCCGCAGCCCATGCGGTAGGCGTGGTACTCGATCGAATGGTTCTTGGCGTAGTCGCGGTGATAGGCCTCGGCCGGCCAGAAGGTCTTCAGGTCCAGGATCTGGGCCCTCATCATGCCGGTTTTCAGCCGCTTGGCGGCCTCGGCGCGGGACTTCTCGGCGACCGGCCGTTGGGCGGGGGTGACGAACACGGCCGGGCGGTAGGATGGGCCGCGGTCGCAGAACTGCCCGCCGTCGTCGGTGGGGTCGACCAGCTTCCAATATTTGTAGAGCAGGAAGCCGTAGTCGAGCTTGCCAGGGTCATAGGTGACGCGCACCGCCTCGTAGTGGCCGCTGGTCTCGCTGGTGACGTCGCGATAGCTGGGGCGATCGACGTGGCCGCCGGTGTAGCCGGACTCGACCTTCAGCACGCCGGGGATGCCGCGCATGTCGTTCTCCATGCACCAGAAGCAGCCGCCGGCGAACACGGCGCTCTGGGGCGCCGGCTTGGGCGCGGCCGCGAGCGCGGCGGCGGGCAGGAACAGGACGGCGATCAGGACGAACAGGCGGCGGATCATCGGAGACTCCTAAGGGCGTACCCCTGGATACGGACGGCGTCGGCAAAAGGTTACATCCCTATCGCCAACCGAACCCCACGCTGCGCACCGACGGGGCCGCCGCCAGCCGCGCGGCCAGGAACTGGGCGCGGTCGTCGCCCTGGTCGTCGATCTCCATGCGGATGCTCAGGCCGGCCCCGTCCGGCCGGGCGGTCAGCGAGCGCAGGCGGGTCTGCTGCACGCTGGCCACGCCCAGCACCCGCATCAGGGCGTCGGGCGTGTCGTCGGCGATCACCAGGAACAGCCGCAGTTTCTCGGCCTCTTCCGGTTTGAGCGGTTCGAGGTCTTCGCTCGTGCCGGGGCTCATGGCCGCACCCACTGATGCTCGACGCTGGCCGAGGTGACGCCCGGCCAGGCGGCCAGGTCGCGAGCCAGCAGACGGGCGGCCTGGTCGCTCAGGTGGCGGACGCGCAAGGACCCCTCGACGATCTGGCCGACCGGCTTCATCGACAGGGCGCACAGTTCGGCGCCGCTGTCGGCCAGGCCCTGGCGGACGGCTTCCAGCGCGGACGGCGCGTCCCGGGCGGCCAGCAGCAGTTGGTGGACGGTGACGCCTTCATGGTCGGAATTGAAGGCGGGTGGGGAAGGCAGGTAGCTCATGGTTTCAAGGTCCTTGGATTTTTGAAGGGAGGGACCGATGACCGCACAGCAAAAACCCCGCTCCTTTCGGAAGCGGGGCTTTGCGGATCTTGCGATCTTCGGCGTTGGTGCGGCTAGTCCGCGCGCCTGTGCTGCCCCGTCCGAATACGAACGGTTTTAATCTTGGCCTGCATCATAATGGTGCGCGCGCACGCGATCGCGAGACCGGCGGTGAGGCCGGTGGCGATCAGAACGGTCATGGCCAGATGCGGAAGCATTTGGGCGGGGTGACTCCGTGTGCGGCTCTAGAGGTAGCGTGGGCGTGGGCGTTGCGCAAGGCTTTGCCGTGTGGCGCGGCGAATGGTCCGGCCTGGGCAAGGAATGTGCGGGGGCGCCGCTTCAAAGGTCCCCTCCCTGTGGGAGGGGTGTCGCCGAAGGCGACGGGGAGGGGAGCTTGCAGTCCGCAGGCTCCCCCCACCGATCGCCATGCGATCGCCTTCCCCACGGGGGGAGGACCTGTTCCTACCCCCGCAGCTTCCCGCCAACCTTCTCGACCGCCGCGACGATCTTGGCCGACAGGGCCTCGATCTCGGCTTCGGTCAGGGTCTTGTCGCGCGGCTGCACCATCACCTCCAGGGCGATCGACTTGGAGCCGTCCGGCACGCCGGGGCCCTCATAGACGTCGAACACCCGGGCGGCGGTGATCAGCGCCTTGTCGGCGCCGGCCGCGGCCTTGACCAGGTCGCCGGCGGGCTTCGCCTTGTCGGTCACGAAGGCGAAGTCGCGGGTCAGGGGCATCAGCGGCGAGGGCGTGAAGGCCGGCTTGGTCTTGACCGCCTTCTTCTTCGGCTCGGGGATCGCCTCCAGGACGATTTCGAAGCCGTAGACCGGGCCGGCCACGTCGAGGGCCTTGAGCACCATCGGATGCAGTTCGCCGAACTCGGCCAGCACCGCCTTGGGGCCCAGCTGCAGGCGCGCCGAGCGGCCCGGGTGCCACCACGACGAGGTCGAGCCCTGGGCGGTCTGCAGCGAAGCCACCGGCGCGCCCAGCTCCTCGAGCAGGGCGATCAGGTCGGCCTTCACCGAGAACAGGTCCTGGGCCGGCGCCTTGTCCCAGCCGCGCGGCGCGTGCGGGGCCAGGATGGCGGCGATGGTGGTCTTCTGGTCCTGCGGGCGATCGCCGTGGAACACCGGGCCGATCTCGAACAGGGCGACGTCCGGGAAGCCCTGGCGGGCGTTGCGGCCGGCCGCCTCGATCAGGTTGGGCAGGATCGACGGGCGCATGCAGTCCAGGTCCGAGGCGATCGGATTGGCCAGGACCAGCTCGGCCGCGCCGCCGCCGAACAGCACGGCCGTGCTGGTGCTGGTGAAGCTCCAGCTGACCACCTCGTTGTAGCCGGCCGCCGCCAGGGCGCGACGGGCGACGCGGGCCCGGGCCTGGCGCGGGGTCAGGACGCCGCCCACGGCGCGGGCGACCTCCGGCAGCGGCGTGGAGGGCAGGGCGGCGTAGCCGGCGATGCGGGCGACCTCTTCCACCAGGTCGGCCTTGCCATCGACGTCGCGGCGGAAGGTCGGCGGGGTGACGCTGACCACGCTCTCGACATGGGTGGCGAACTCGGCGGCCGCCAAGCCTTCGGGCGGCGCGATGGCGAAACCCAGGTCGGTCAGGATCTTCAGCGAGCGTTCCGGGGCGATGTCCAGGCCGGACAGCGCTTGCACATAGGCCGGGTCGAACAGGATCGGACCGGGCGCGGCCGGGGCCTCGCCGGCCACGACGACGTCCGACGGCTCGCCGCCGCACAGTTCCAGGATCAGCCTGGTCGCCAGCTCCAGGCCGGGAACCAGCGAGCCGGTGTCGACCGTGCGGGCGAAGCGGTACTGGGCGTCGCTGTTGATGCCGGTCACGCGGCCGGTCTGGGCGGTGCGGATCGGGTCGAACCAGGCGCTTTCCAGGAAGACGTCGGTGGTGGCTTCGGAGCAGCCGGTGCTTTCGCCGCCCATCACCCCGCCCAGGCCGATCGGGCGGTTGCCGCCGGCGTCGGAGATCACGCTCATCTCGGGCGTGATGTCGTAGGTCTTGCCGTCCAGGGCGATCAACTGCTCGTCGTGGTGTTCGGCGTGCGAAGGCTGATCGCCGGGCGTGACCTCGGCCTTGCCGTGTCCCAGACGGGCCTCGATCACGTCGCCGACCAGCTTGGCGGCGTCATAGACGTGCAGCGGCCGGGCCCGGTCGTAGGTGATCAGGTTGGTGATATCGACCAGGGTGTTGATCGGGCGCAGGCCGATGGCCTTCAGGCGGTCGGCCAGCCATTTCGGCGACTGGCCGTTCTTGACGCCCTTGATCAAGCGGCCGGAGAACACCGGGCAGGCGTCGCCGTCGACCTTGACGCTGATCGGGCAGGGGAACGTCCCCGGCACGGGGGCGATCGACAGGTCCTTCAGCGTCCCGACCCCGGCCGCGGCCAGGTCGCGGGCGATGCCGGCCACGCCCAGCCAGTCGGGACGGTTGGGGGTGACCTCGAAGTCGATGACGGCTTCCAGGCCCAGGGCCTGCGACGCCGGGGTCCCGACGGCCAGGTCGTCCGACAGCTCCAGGATGCCCTCGGAGCCGTCGTCGGCCTCCAGCTCGGAGCCCGAGCACAGCATGCCGTTGGAGACCACGCCGCGCACCGGCTTCTCGACCAGGGTGACGCCCAGGCCCGGTACATAGGCGCCGATCGGGGCGTAGACGGTGGTCAGGCCCGCGCGGGCGTTGGGCGCGCCGCAGACGATCTCCTTGCGGCCGTCGACGGTGTCGACCTGGCAGACCCGCAGGCGGTCGGCGTTGGGGTGCGGCTCGGCCGAGACGACCTTGGCGACCGTGAAGGCGGCAAGCTTGGTCGCCGGATCGGTGACGTGCTCGACCTCGAGGCCGGCCATGGTCATGGCGGCGACGACTTGCGTGGCGGACGCCTCGGTCTCGAGGTGGTCCTTGAGCCAGGAGAGGGTGAATTTCATGGGTCAGTCTACGATGAAAAGCTTGGCGCCGACCAAGGTCGACGAGCGGTGGGCGGGGTCGCCGAAGTCGGAGACGTGATAGCTCATGCCGGCGGTCAGGGTGGTCGTGCGACCGTCCTTCAGTTCGCTGGTCAGTTCGCCCTCGAGCACGAAGATCACGTGGCCGCGGTCGCACCAGTGGTCGGCCAGGTAGCCGGGCGAATAGTCGACCTGGCGCAGGCGCATGTCGCCGACATTCAGCGTGCGCCACACGGCCTCGCCCCGCTCGCCCGGATGGACGGTGGGCTCGACTCGCGACCAGTCGACGGCCGTGAACGGACTGGCGGGAAGCTGCATCAGCTCAAGCCGCTCGCCGCGTTCGGCGCCGCGAAGGCGCTGAACCCGTAGTGGGCCAGCCAGCGGCCGTCCGACGCGAACATGTCGCGCAGGTCGGGCATGCCGTATTTCAGCATCCCCAGCCGGTCGACGCCCATGCCGAAGGCGAAGCCCTGGTACTCGTCCGGGTCGATGCCGCAGGCCCGCAGGACGTTGGGATGCACCATGCCGCAGCCCAGGATCTCCAGCCAGCTCGTGCCCTGGCCGATCTTGATCTCGCCGCCGGAACGGTCGCACTGCACGTCCGTCTCGGCCGAGGGCTCGGTGAACGGGAAGTGGTGCGGCCGGAACTGGGTGGTCACCGTGTCGGATTCGAAGAACCGCGCCAGGAAGGTCTCCAGGGTCCATTTCAGGTGGCCCATGTGGATGCCCTTGTCGATCACCAGGCCCTCGACCTGGTGGAACATCGGCGTGTGGGTGGCGTCGCTGTCCATGCGGTAGGTGCGGCCGGGGGCGATGATGCGGATCGGCGGCTTCTGCGACAGCATGGTCCGCACCTGCACCGGGCTGGTGTGGGTGCGCAGCAGCATGCGCTCGCCGTCTTCTTTGGTGTTGAAGAAGAAGGTGTCGTGCATCTCCCGCGCCGGGTGCTTAGGCGGGAAGTTCAGGGCCGTGAAGTTGTGGAAGTCGTCCTCGATGTCAGGACCTTCGGCCACCGCGAAGCCCATCTCGGCGAAGATGGCGACCATCTCGTCCATGGTCTGCATGGTCGGGTGGACGCTGCCCTTGCGGCGGTAGGGAGCCGGCAGGGTGAGGTCCAGGGTCTCGCTGGCCAGGCGCGCGTCGAGGGCGGCGGCTTCCAGCGCGGCCTTCTTGTCGTTCAGCGCCGTCTGCGCGCGGTCGCGCAGCACGTTGATCGCCGCGCCGCGTTCCTTGCGCTCGTCGGGGCTCATGGCCCCCAGGGTCTTGAGCAGGCCCGAGATCGAGCCGGTCTTGCCCAGGGCGGCGACGCGCACGGCGTCGAGGGCGGCGAGATCGCCGGCGGCGGCGACTTGCGCCAGCACGTCGGCTTCGAGAGTGGTGAGATCGGTCATGACGGGGTTCCGTCTAGGCGGTTTCGGGGATCGTTGGAACTAGTGACCGCGGTGATTTCCCTCCCCCTGGAGGGGGGAAGGGCGTTTCGCTGAGAACCGCGCAGCAAAAAGCCCTCCGGCTCGCACCGGAGGGCTTTTCTAGATCGCAATCGGGACGGACCCGAAAAAGACCTTAGGCGGCCAGGGCGGTGCGGACCTTGTCAGCAATGGCCTTGAACGCGGCGGGGTCTTGACCCGCGATATCCGAGAGGACCTTGCGGTCGATCACGATACCCGCCACGTCCAGGCCGTGGATAAACTGCGAGTAGGTGAAGCCCTCGATGCGGGCGCCGGCGTTGATGCGTTGGATCCACAGCGAGCGGAAGGCGCGCTTGCGCACCTTGCGATCGCGGTACGCGTATTGGCCGGCCTTGTCGACGGCGGCCTTGGCGGTGCGGATGGTGTTCTTGCGGCGGCCGTAGAAGCCTTTCGCCTGCTCAAGAACCTTCTTGTGCTTGGCGTGGGCGGTAACGCCCCGTTTGACGCGAGCCATGTGTCAGCGCTCCTCTTAAAGGCCGTAGGGCATGTACGAACGAATGGTCTTGGCGTCGGATTGACTCATGACCTTCGTGCCGCGGTTTTGGCGGATGTACTTGCCGTTGTGGCCGATCAGACGGTGACGCTTGCCGGCGACGCCGGCTTTCAGCAGGCCCGTGGCCGTGATCTTGAAGCGCTTCTTGGCGCCCGACTTGGTCTTCAACTTAGGCATTTCGCGTCGGAGCGTTTAACCGCCCCGTCCTCTAGAAGCATGACGAACCGCCATGGCATGCCATTAGCCAGGCGGTTCCGGAAAGGCGGGGTTAGTACGGGAAAGACTCGCCAAACGCAAGGGCGCTTAAGCGGCCGCCTTGGCGCGGTGCTCGATCGTCAGGGCGAAGGCGATGGCCGGGATCATCAGCAGCGCGCCGAACCAGTAGGGTCCGCCGATCGCCAGGCCGAACAGCGGCCCGGCCAGCATCGGGCCGGCCATGCGGGCCAGCGAGCCGGCGGCCATGTTCAAGCCCAGCATCTCGCCCTGCTTGTCGGGCGGGGTGGCGCGCGAGATCAGGGCGGCGATGCAGGGGAAGACCAGCGACTGGCCGAACGCGGTGAAGCCCACGACCACCGGCACGAAGGCGGCGGTCGGGACGAACGGCGTCACCGCCAGGCTCAGGGCGATGATCCCCAGGCCGGCGGTCAGCACCTTGGCCTCGCCGAACCGCCGCGCCAGCCGGCCGGTGACCAGGCCCTGGCCGACCGAGGCGATGACGCCGATCACCGCGAAGCACAGCCCGACCTGGCGCGGACCCCAGTCGAACCGGGCCTGGGTCCACAGGCCGAAGACCGCCTCCATGCCGGCGAAGGCGGCGGTCGAGATCAGGGTGACCAGCAGCACGCGCGACAGCACAGGATGGGCGCGCGCGGTCCGCAGGGCCTCGCGGCGGTGCGGCCGGGGCGCGTCCTTGGCGCTGGGGGCGCGGCTCTCGACCACGAACAGGAACACCCCCAGCGCGGCGATCGCCGCCAGGACGGCGGCGGTCAGCAGCGGGATCTGGAAGGCCAGGCGGCCGCTCTCGGAATGGCCGAAAACCTTGGCCAGGCTCGGCAGCAGGCCGCCCAGGGTGGGGCCGACCACGAAACCCATGCCGAAGGCCGCGCCCAGCAGGCCCATGCGCCCGGCCCGCTTCTCCGGCGGGGTGACGTCGGCCATGTAGCCCTGGATGGTCGAGATGTTGCCGGTGGCGCAGCCGCTGACCAGGCGGATGGCGAACGCCCAGCCGATGCTGGGGGCGAAGGCCAGGGCGACGTAGCAGAGGGTGTTGGCCAGGATGGTGACGATCAGCACCGGCCGCCGGCCGATGCGGTCGGAAAGCCGTCCCCAGAACGGCTCGGCGACGAACTGGCCCAGCGAATAGGCCGAGAACAGCGCCGTCACCTGCCACGGGCTGGCGCTCAGCGACTTGGCGTAGAAGGGCAGCAGCGGGATGACCAGCCCAAAGCCCACCAGGTTGATGAACACCACCAGGAGCAGGACATAGAGCGCGCGCGGGCTGGCGTCCGGACTCTTCGAGGACGAGGGGGCGGCTGTCGTGGAAAGCGTGGTCATCAGGCCGGGCGGTTTACGCCGGATCGTGCGATCTGGCGACCCGTATCTGAAATTTCAGCGTGTGGGGCTGGGGACACACACTCGCGGCGAGGCCGTGGGTCATGAGGCGCGGGCCTGCGCGTGAGTGTGTGTCTCCAGCCGTGTCCGCCCCCTCAGTTCGGCGGGTTGTTCTTCTCCAGGAAGGTCACTGCCGAGGACAGCATCTCCAGGCGCGTCGTGGCGCTGGACAGCCAGTGGTCTTCGCCGCGCAGGGAGACGAATTCGACGGGCTTGTTCGCCGCCTTCAGCGCCTTGAGCATCTGGGTGCTCTGGCCGTAGTCCACGACGGTGTCGTCCTTGCCGTGGATCAGCAGGATCGGCGCGTCGGCCTGGGCGGCGTGCTTGGCGGGGGACAGGGTGTCGAGTTTGGGGTCGTTGTACTGATCCACGCCCATGAACCGCTTCCAGTAGCGGATCGTCACCGATTTCGTGCCGCCCCGCTCGGCGTCCCAACGCAGCATGTCGCCCGGGTCCGAGACGCCGGCCACCGACACGGCGCAGCGATAGACGCCCTTCTGCAGGGTCACGCCGGCCAGGGCCGCGTAGCCGCCATAGCTGCCGCCCATGATGCAGACCCGCTTGGGGTCGATCGTGCCCTGGGCGGCCAGATAGGTGACGCCGTCCGACAGGTCGGTCTGCATCTTGCGGCCCCATTCACCGTGGCCAGCCACGGTGAAGGCGTGGCCAAATCCAGCGGAGCCTCGGAAGTTCGGTTGCAGCACCGCGTAGCCGCGCGAGGCCAGGGATTGGGCCCACCAGTCGAAGCCGGCTACGTCGCGCTGCTGGGGGCCGCCGTGCGGCAGGACGATCAGCGGCAGGCCCTTGGCGTCGCTCTTGCCGGGCGGCAGGGTCAGGTAGCCGGTGATTTCCAGGCCATCGGCGGCGGCGTACTTGACGGCGCGCACCTCCCCGACGTCGGCGGCGGCCAGCTTGGGATAGGCGCGCCCCAGCGGATTGACCTTCTTCGCCGCGAGATCGACCAGATAGTAGGCCCCTGACTCCGAACCGGCGTCGACATAGACCACCAGCTTGCCGAAGTCGGGCGTCCAGGACGTCAGCGTCACCTGGCGGCCCTTGAAAACACCCTTCACCATCGGCCAGGCGGCTTTCAGGCGGGGTTCGACGAAATCATATTCCTTGAAGGCTTCGCGCGTGGAGTAGCCCAGCACGACGGCGTCGTCGTCGGTGACCACCCCGGTCGGCTTGGCCGAGCCAACATAGTCGCCCAGCTTGCCGGCGGCGATATCGAGATAGGTCAGCCGCCAGCTGTCCTCCTTCACGTCCCAGCTGCTGACTATCAGCTTGGTTCCGTCACGGGTGACGCCGAACAGGTCCGGCGTGTCGATGGCCGCGTCGACGCGATAGACGTCCTGCCAATTGTTCCCCTTGCGGATCGCGAGGGTCCACTGGCTGACGGTCTCGCGTTCGCGAAAGCTGAGTTTGGCCAGCGGCGTCCCATCGCTGCGGCTCAGGAAGCCGTGGGTGTCGGCGTCGCCCATCTGCTGGCGGCGGGCGATACCGCTGTCCAGGTCGATGGAATACAGATCCAGGTGGTTGCCCTTGCGCTGGTAGCTGATGCCGTCGGCCACGTAGAGGTCCGTGAGCACGACCGGCCTTCCGTCAACCACGCCGGGTTGGACGCCGCCCATCAGGACATTGACCAGCGATTCCGCCGAACGGTCGGGGAGTTGGATCATCTTGCCCGTGCGGATGTTCAGGCTGACCGCCTGAGACATCTCGCCCGCATAGAACACGCCAGGGACCACGTCCGTGGTCGAGGTGACGATCACCACGTGGTCGGCGCCCGCCCATTGGACATAGCGGACCTTGCGGAAGCCGATGCTGGCGGTCCGGGTCGGCGCGCCGCCCAGCGGCTGGACGACGATGTAGCGGTCGTCGCCGGTATCGCCCGTCAGAATGAAGGCGATGGTCGTGCCGTCCGGCGACAGCGCGACGCTCTCCATCGACGGCAGGCGGCCATAGGCTTCCAGCGGCGCGGCGGCCAGTGCGGGAGAGGCGGCCACGGCGCCCAGCATCACGGCCATGGCCGCGGTGGCCACAAGCAGGCGTTTCAAAATCACGGAAATCTCCAGGGCGCGTTCGCGCCTTACGATCGGGATAAAAAAAGGGCGCCGTTCACCGCGGCGGATTGTTCTTTTCGAGGAAGTCGACGACCGCGGTCAGCATCTGCAGCCGGGTGGCGCCGCGTGACAGCCAGTGGTCCTCGCCGTTCAGGGTGACCAGTTCGACGGGCTTGCCGGCCTTCTTCATGGCCTCGGCCATGATCGTGCTCTGGACATAGGGAACGACGGTGTCGTCCTTGCCGTGGACCAGCAGCACGGGGATCTCGACCTTGTCGGCCATCCTGGCCGGCGAGATGGCGGCCAGGTCGGGGTCCCGGACGCGATCGGCGCCCATGAACCGCAGCCAGTAGCGCAGGGTCGAGTTGTTGCCGGAGTTGAAGCGTTCGTTGCTGTCGACCAGCATGCGCTTGAGGTCGGCCGGGCCGGCCACCGAGGCGGCGCAGCGATAGACGCCGCGGTCCAGGGTCGCTCCGGCCAGGGCGGCGTAACCGCCGTAGCTGCCGCCGACGATGCAGACGCGCTTGGGATCGATCGTCCCCTGTTTGGCCAGGTAGCGCACGCCGTCCGACAGGTCGGTCTGCATGGCCTTGCCCCACTGGCCAAAGCCGGCCTGGACGAACTTCCAGCCGAAGCCCTCCGAGCCGCGGAAATTGGGCCGCAGCACCGCGTAGCCGCGCGAGGCCAGGGCCTGGCTCCACCAGTCGAAGCCCAGGGTGTCGCGGCCCTCGGGACCGCCGTGCGGCAGCACCACCAGCGGCAGGTTCTTGGGATCCTTGCCCTTGGGCAGGGTCAGGTAGCCGGTGATCTCCAGGCCGTCGGCGGCCTTGTACTTGATCGGCCGGACCTCGGAGACGCCGTCCTCGGTCAGGCCGGCGTAGACGTCCGCCAGGTAGCGGGCGTTACCGGTGTCGAGATCGACCAGGGCGTAGGCGGGGCCCTCGGTCGGGGAATCGACCCAGACCACCAGCTTGCGCTTGTCGTCCGACCAGGACTCCAGGGCGATCTGGTCGCCGGGGAAGGCCTTGGCCACGGCGTTCCAGCTGGACTGCAGCTTGGCGTCGAAGAAGGTGTAGCGGCGTTCGTCGCCCAGCAGGCTCTTGGCGCCGACCAGGCCCGAGCCGTCGGGGGCGTGGATCAGGCTGTCGAACGTCGCGCTGTCGGGGATCACGACATGGGCGCCGTCGAGGGCGTATTCGCGCAGCACCGTCTTGTCGGTGTCGTCCTCGTCGTCCATCCACACCAGCACCGAGCGGCCGTCGCGGCCCAGGCCGCCCAGGCGGCGCGAGCCCATCTTCGACTCGGTCTTCGCGGTGGTGACCCAGCCGTGCTCGGTCTTGAGCTTCAGCGACCAGGCGCCCTTCTGCTCGTCATAGAGCGATTGGGCCAGGGGCTGGCCATCGGGCGAGACCAGCCAGTCGTCGGTGTCCTGCGAACCGCCGATGTCCAGCCTGCGGGTGGCGCCGGTCTTCAGGTTGATCTTGTAGAGCGTGTCGGCGCCGTAATTGTCGACGAAATGCACGCCCTCGACGAAGGCGTAGGGCACGCCGTCGAGCATCCGCACGGTCGGCACGGCCAGGACGACGTTCATCGCCTCTTCCTGGTTCTCCATCAGCAGGTGCTGCTTCTTGGTCGTCAGGTTGATGTCGATGGTCATCCAGTATTCGCGCTTGGGACCCGACAGGCCGTAGGGCTGGGCGGTGCTCGACTTGGTGATCAGCACGTGCTCGGGCCCGGCCCATCGTACGTCGCGCAGCTTGGTGCTCTCGAGATTGACGGCGCTGAGCAGCTTGCTGCCCTCAGCCGCCTCGCGAATCGCGACCACGCGCTTTTCGCCGTCGGCGAGGGAGATGGCCAGCTTGCGGCCGTCCGGCGAGATCGCGATCTGGTCGACATCGGGCAGGCGGCCGTAGACGGCCAGCGGCGGGGCCTCCGCCGCGGCGGCCTCGGCGCCGATCGCGCCGCCCATGGCGATACCGGCCGTAACGACGGCCAAGACGGTCTTCAACACGCATAGTCCCCCAAACTCGCCTCAGCCTAGCAAAGCTTGCGAGACTGTCGAGCTTGTTCACCTCGTAGGGTTGCGTTTGGGGGGGCGATCAAGGCCTGGCCGCAAAGAAAAACGCCCCGGCGCTGGCCGGGGCGTTCTGCATGTCGGAAGCTGAACAGAACCTAGCGGGGCGCCAGGATCATGATCATCTGGCGGCCTTCCATGCGCGGCTCGTACTCGACCTTGGCGATCTCGTCGAAGTCGGCCTTGACCTTCAGCAGCAGCTTCATGCCCAGCTCGGGGTGCGCCATCTCACGGCCGCGGAAGCGCAGGGTCACCTTGACCTTGTCGCCTTCCTCGAAGAACCGCGTCATCGACTTGGCTTTCACGTCGTAATCGTGAATGTCGATGTTGGGGCGGAGCTTGATTTCCTTGAGCTCGACGATCTTCTGCCGCTTGCGGGCCTCGTTCTTCTTCTTCTGCTCCTGGAACTTGAACTTGCCGTAGTCCAGGATCTTGCAGACGGGAGGGTTCGCGTTGGGAACGATCTCGACCAGGTCCAGGCCTGCTTCCTCGGCCGCTTCGAGGGCGGCGGAAATCGGCATCTCGCCTTGCTTCTCGCCATTTTGGTCGATCAGCAGGACGCGAGGGACGCGGATGTCATCGTTGATACGCGGACCATCCTTGACGGGCGGCGTTTGCATAGGACGGCGAATAGGGCGGCTCCGGTATTGTTTAAGGGCTTTTGCTCGCCGGATCGGTCTCGATCCGGAAGCGTATCGTTGAATGAGTTCGCGCGGCGCCCAGGGGGACGCCGCGTTCGCACCTTGATATATGACGAAGGAGTCACGCGCTATCAAGGCGCATGAACACAAGACGCCCGCCTTTTACGGCAAGAGCGCGACCAAGACGTGACCAGGGGATGAGACGTTCGACGCGGGCCGGCCTCCATTCCCAGTCGTGATCCGTTCATCCGTCCATGACCACCCCTCCGCCCGCCGCCCGCCACACGCCCATCGAAGACGTTCACGCCCTGCTGATCGGGACCAGTTTCATCGCCGTGGGCCTGACCCTGCTGAAGGCCGCCGGCCTGGTGACCGGCGGCGTGGCCGGGGTGGCGCTGATCGTCTCCTACCTGACCCACTGGCCGGTCGGGGTGGTGTTCTTCCTGCTGAACATCCCGTTCTACGTCCTGGCCCAGCGCACCCTGGGCTGGGTGTTCACCGGCAAGACCCTGGCCACCAACCTGCTGCTGATGGCCCTGGCCTGGGGCATGCCGCACTGGCTGAAGGTGACGGGCGTCGACCCGGTGTTCGCCGCGGTGTTCGGCGGCACGATCATCGGCATGGGGATCCTGGCCCTGGCTCGCCACAAGTCCAGCGTCGGCGGGGTGGGGGTGCTGGCGCTGTATCTGCAGGAGCGGCGGGGGATCAGCGCCGGCAAGGTGCAGATGGCCGCCGACTGCCTGGTGGTGATCGCCGCCTTCGCGGTGATCGACTGGGACAAGCTGCTGCTGTCGATCCTGTCGGCCGTGGCGCTGAGCGTGGTGATCATCGCCAACCACAAGCCCGGGCGGTACGAGGGGTATTAGGTAAGTCCTCCCCCTTTGGGGGAGGTGTCGGCGAAGCCGACGGAGGGGGGATTGGTTGGCCGATGGCCAAATCCACGATCCACCATCCCAATACTCCCTCCACCGGTCGCTTCGCGACCACCTCCCCCACAGGGGGAGGAATTTAGCGCGGCAGCAGCGAGATCGCCGCGCTGGCCACGGTGCTGACCGGCAGGGCCTTGAGATCCGGCGAGCGGATCACCGCCACATGGCCGCGCGGCCCGCACAGCTCGGGGTCCGAGGCGTCGGAGAACAGCGCGATGGTCGGCGCGCCGGCCGCGGCCAGCAGGTGGGTCGGGCCGGTGTCGTTGCCGACCACCAGGGCCGCCTTGGCGCCCAGCACGGCCAGTTGGGCGAAGTCGGTGCGGCCGGTCAGGTCGCGGGCCTGGCCCACGGCCTTCTGGATCTGGCGGGCCATGGCGCTTTCCTGCGGGCCGCCGATCACCACGATGTCCAGCCCGCGCGCCTTCAGCAGCGCGGCGAGTTGGGCGTAGCTCTCGACCGGCCAGCGCTTTTCGGGCCGATGGGCCGAGCCGCCGGGCACCATCAGCACATAGGGCTTGCTGGCGGTCGCGCCGGCCACCGGCCGGGTTTCCTTGGTGCGGCGCAGGATCCACGACAGGTCCGGCGGCGGGGCGCTGCCGGGCTCGGTGGGGGCGTCGGGCCAGATGCCGGCCTGCTTCAGCTGATCGGCCTGGCGCTCCAGGGTGTGCATGTGCAGCCGAGCCTTGCCGCGCTGGGGCAGGGCGCAGCCGGCCGCGATGCCCGACCATTGCGGCGGGAACGGCCGCAGGGCCTGGAAGTACCAGTTGGTGCGGCTGTTGGTCTGCAGGTCGTAGATCCGGTCGTAGCGCGCCTTGCGCAGGCGGCCGAGCATGGCGGTCAGGTCGCCGAAGTCGCCCGGCCGGCCGTCGGTCTCGACGGTGTTGAAATAGGGCGACAGCTTGGCCAGGGCTTCGAAGGGCGAGGTGGTCAGCAGGGTGATCTTGGCGCGTGGATGGGCTTCGCGAATCTTCTTCATCGCGGCCAGGGCCAGAACGAAATCGCCGAGGGCGCCCAGCTTGATCACCAGGACCTTCTTGATTTCCTTGCTCAACTCTTCGTCTCCAGAACGCGTGCGTAGACCTTGAGCGTTGCTTCGACCATCGCGTCAACCGAATACAATTTGCGGGCCCGCGCCCGCGCCGCCATGCCCATGACCTGGCGCCGCGCCGCGCCCGCTTCGCAGGCGTTGGACAGCGCCTGCGCCCAGGCTTCGGGGTCGCCCGGCTTGACCAGCCAGCCGGTGTCGCCGTTGAGCACGGTCTCGCGCGCCGCGCCGTGGTCGGCGGCCAGGACGGGCTTGCCCATCACCTGCGGCTCGACCGCCGTGCGGCCGAAGGCCTCGGGCTCCAGCGAGGGGGCGATGGCGATGTCGGCGACCAGGTAGGCGGCCGGCATGTCGTCGCAATGGCCGACCAGCTTGACGCTGTCCTGCAGTCCCGCCTGGGCGATCATGTGCTCCAGCTCGGCGCGATAGGCCTTGCGGCCCTGGTCGTCGCCGACCAGCAGCAGCAGGATGCGGGCGTCGTCGACCGCCTTCATCCGGGCCATGGCCTCGATGACCATGGCCTGGCCCTTCCAGCGGGTCAGGCGCCCGGCCAGCAGCACCTTCAGGCGGCGGTCTTCGGACGACACGCCCCAGGCGTCGCGCAACGCCTTGACCCGCTCGGCCGAGACCAGGCCGGGCTCGAAGCGGGTCAGATCGACGCCGCGCGGGATGGCCACCACCTTGTCGGGCGAGATGCCATGCTCGGCGATGACGTGGGCGCGGGTGAACTCGGAATTGGCGATCACCAGGTCGCCCTTGGTCATCACCGCGTTGTACCAGCGCTTGAGGTTGGACTTGGCGTTGTAGACCCCGTGATAGGTGGCCACGAACGGCGTCTTGGTGGCGTGCGCCGCCCACAGGGCGCTGAAGGCCGGGGCGCGCGAGCGGGCGTGGACCAGGCTGACCTTCTCGCGGCGGATCAGGTCGACCAGCCGGGCGGCGTTGCCCAGCATGATCAGCGGATTCTTGCTCTGGGCCGGCATCTGGGCCAGGCGGCCGCCGTCGGCCTCCAGCCGCGCGGCCATGCGGCCGCCCTTGGTGGCGACCAGGGCCTTGCCGCCCTCGGCGATCACGCCGTGGGCCACGTCGATCGTCGTCTGCTCGGCTCCGCCCGTTTCAAGCTCGGGGGTCACCTGCAGAAGCGTGAAATCGTCGGGAAGAATGGACACGCGTTGCTCTAACCGGGTTAGGGGATCGTAGTTACCGAATAGAACAGGGCCGCGCCATGACCGATTCCCCCGAATACCTGGTTCGTAGCGACAATCCGCGGTTGGCGTTTCGCGCGGTCTCCGGAACCCAACCCACCGTTGTATGGTTGGGCGGATTCCACTCGGATATGACCGGCACGAAGGCCCAGGTCCTGGCCGATCAGGCCCAGGCGACCGGCGGCGGTTACCTGCGCTTCGACTATTTCGGCCACGGCGAGTCGGACGGCGACTTCGCCGAGGGCACGATCAGCCGCTGGCGCGAGGACGCCCTGGCGGTGATCGACCAGCTCACCGAAGGACCGCTGGTGCTGGTCGGCTCTTCGATGGGCGGCTGGCTGGCCTGCCTGGCCGCCATCGCCCGGCCCGACCGGGTCAAGGCCCTGGTGCTGATCGCGCCGGCCCCCGACTTCACCGAGAAGCTGATGGAGCCCGAGCTCTCCGACGCGGCCCGGGCGGCCATCGCCCGCGACGGGTTCTGGACCCGGCCGTCCGAATATGACGACGGCGGCTACGCGATCACCCGGGAACTTCTGGAGGACGGGGCCCGCTGGTCGATCCTGCCGGGGCCCGTGCCGATCGACGTTCCGGTGCGCATCCTGCAGGGCGGCGCCGATCCGGACGTGCCCTGGACCCACGCCCTGGAGCTGGCCAACGCCCTCACGTCCGACGACGTGGTGTTCACCCTGGTCAAGGACGGCGACCATCGCCTGTCGCGACCCCAGGACCTGGAGCGGCTGGTCGCGGCGGTGGCCGAGGCGCGGGCGTTGGTCGGGGCGGACGGCGAGGGCGACTTGGTCGCCCGCCGCCTGGCGCGGGCGGCGCGCCTCAGGGGCGCGCCGAACCTGGAGGCCCTGGCCCCGGCGCCGTGGGCGAGCGCGGAGGAGGAGTAGGGGTTACAACCGACCGTGACGCAGCGTTATCGTCACGGCCTCTCGCGGAGGACATGATGAAGCCGTCCCCATCTATCAGCGGCAGCGATTGGCAATGCCTCGCCATCGACGAAGGTCTCCGCGCAGCCGACGATGGCCAGGTCGTGGAGCATGACGATGTGGTCGCCTGGGTGGCCTCTTGGGATGGTCCCAACGAGAAACCGATGCCGAAGTGCGGCTAGAGCCTTCGCCGGTCAAGTTGGTCCGAACTTGAAATCCGCTCATCCCGGCGAATGCCGGGACCCAGATGGAATGGCTTTGAGGCTGACGCCAATGGCGCTGAGCCCTTCCAATCATCCTCATCGTTGTAGGATCTGGGTCCCGGCATTCGCCGGGATGAGCGGAAATGGGGGCAGATGAGCGGCGACGCTCCCCGTCCGCACCTAGCCCCCGCCTTCCAAAATCGCCGCCAGCCCCTCGCGGTACGTCGGATACTTCGGCCGCCAGCCCAGCTCGGCCTTGGCCAGGGCGTTGGAGACGCGCTTGTTCTCGGCGTAGAAGCGGCGGGTGGCGGGCGACAGGCCCAGTTCGTTGAACGGCAGGTCGGGCGGCACGGCCACGCCCAGCAGGCCGGCGGCGTGCTCCATGACATCCTGCGGCGGGGCGGGCTCGTCGTCGCACAGATTGTAGACGCCGCCGGCCCGGGGCTGGTCCAGCGAGGCCAGCAGGCCCGAGACGATGTCGTCCAGGTGGATGCGGCTGAACACCTGGCCCGGCTTGACGATGCGGCGGCCCTCGCCGGCCCGCAGGCGGTCCAGGGCGCTGCGGCCGGGGCCGTAGATGCCCGGCAGGCGGAAGGTGGCGACGGTCAGGCCCATGCCGCGTCCCACCTGGCGCCAGTCGCGCTCGGCCCCGACCCGGCGCGCACCCTCGACCGACTGGGCCTTGAGCGGCGAACTCTCGAACACCCAGCGGCCCTCGAAGTCGCCATAGACGCCGGTGGTCGACAGGTAGCCGATCCAGTCGGGGAAGGCCTGGGCGGCGGCCAGGGCGGGGATCACCGCCTCCAGGCCGGGACAGCCCTCGGCGGTGGGCGGGGCGGTGATCAGCACGGCGTTGACGCCGGTCAGGGCGGCGGTCATCGCCGCGCGGTCGTCGGCGTCGACCGCCTCGATCCCCTGGGCGCCCAGGGCGGCGGCACGATCGGCGTCGCGCGCCGTGGCGGCGACGGTCCAGCCCCTCTGCATCACGGCCGAGGCGAAGGCCTGGCCGACATAACCCAATCCGAACACGAACAGACGCAAAACGCTCAAGTCCCCGAAATGCCCGGAGGAATGAGCGGGCAAAACGGCGGCTTGTGCAAGAAGAAGATCCTCCCCCCGTGGGGGAGGTGTCGGCGAAGCCGACGGTGGGGGGAGTGGTGGGCCGGTTCGGCGCTATCCCCCCACCGGCCTTCGGCCGCCTCCCCCACGGGGGGAGGACTTCGCATTGTCCACAGCCCGACATCTCAGACCGCTTGCCAACCGCAAGGCGCTCTGCCATAAGCCGCCTCCTCGTCGCGGGGCGCTGTTTCAGCCCTCGCCGATGCGGGCGTAGCTCAGTGGTAGAGCACAACCTTGCCAAGGTTGGGGTCGAGAGTTCGAATCTCTTCGCCCGCTCCATTCTCCGGTTTTCCGGGGGTGGAACGAGACCTAGAATATCCCGGATGCGGGCGTAGCTCAGTGGTAGAGCACAACCTTGCCAAGGTTGGGGTCGAGAGTTCGAATCTCTTCGCCCGCTCCAATTTCTCCCCAGAATTTGAAGCGTGACGCATCCGGTGGGCTCCTGGTAGCCATGGAACCGGTTGTGCGGGTCGCCGTTCCTGATCGGCGTTCATCCGCGCGGAGCGGTTGATGGCTGGGGATGCGAAACCATGACGCGAAGTGATCTTGGACGTATGCGCGTGGGCCATATGGTGGTGGTCGCGGCGCTGCTGACCCTGGCGGGGGCGGCCCAGGCCCAGGTGAAGCCCGAATATCCGACCAGGAAGGCCGAGAAGCCGGTTACGCCCCCGGCGTCGTCCACGACGCCGGACAAGGTCGAGCCGGGCGAAAGCTGGACCACCGAGGCGCGCAAGAAGTCCGTCGAGATCGGCACCCAGCCGGCGCGCGACGTCGGCGTCATGAAGCGCGAAATCCCGCCGATCCTGGATAAGGCTCGGCAGGACCCCTACAGCCTCAAGGGCCTGAAGACCTGCAAGCAGCTCGCGGCCGAGGTCACCGACCTGAACGCCGTGCTGGGGCCGGACTACACGGTCGGCAACGAGCTCAAGGAGAACAAGGCGGGCAAGCTGGCCGAGGCCGGCGGCAAGACGGTGGTCAACGCCATCATCCCGTTCCGTGGCCTGGTGCGCGAACTGACCGGCGCGGCCCCGGCCGACCGCCGGCTCAACGCCGCGCTCGACGCGGGCTACGCCCGGCGCGGCTTCCTGCGCGGCGTGCACGCCAAGCAGAAGTGCAAGACGACGTTTTAGGGGGGCGGCGCTCAAGCCCAATGAAGACGTCGGCTTCCGGGTCGGCGGTCAATGTCGACTTCCGACCCTGAGCGGACGTTCGCCATTGACGTCAAAAGCAAAAGCTACATATGTAATATTTAACGCCCATTGATTTGGCCTGATGCCCCTTCGCCTTTGCCTGTTCCTGCTGGTTTTGCTGCTTGCCGGGTGCGACCGTCGAAGCACGTCAGTCCCGCTAGTTTCAGCCGAGGACGGCCTGCCTGTGATGACCGAGCGGCAGTACGGCAGAAGTAATCCACTGATAATCGATACTTTTCTGCCCGCGCCGTGCCGTCCAGTTCAATCGAAGAGAGTCGCGCCTTCCGATTATGAGCGAGCCGAATTCGATCGTCGCCTTCAACAAGCTAAAGAGTTGAGCCCGCACGCGGTCGGCGTAGAAAGCGCGATCGATATCGGATGCATAGTGCGTAGGTATCCATCCGCTGATCTCTCTGTTTGGGCCGCCCGAGGTGACCCCGTCGCGATGTACGGTGATCTTGCAAACAGATACCGGCGCTTGGGCGATGTCTGCCGAAACGACGCTGTCATCGCAGCCGGTCTTGAGAAGGCCTACAATACGCAATTTGTCACGGTCGATGGCGTTCGCATCTCGCGACTGCCTGAGCTTTATTATCTTGTTGGAAGTGTGAAATTAGACTGTGGTCGCAAGGGGGCGACCAAGTACCTTTCATCGACATTTGATCGTGGCTACTTCCCGCCGGAACCCATCATGTAGGTAGGAAGGCCGAACTTCCGCAAACCACCCGTTGCCGACATCGCGAATGACCGCCGACCGACAAGCGCGCGCCGCGAGTTGGGCCGCGCTGCGATTCCTGCTCTAACCCCGCCCTAGAACCTGCGGGGAGCTTCCGATGTCCAAGCACGTCCTTCTGGGCCTGGCCCTGGCGATGCTGTTAAACGGCGCGGCCGTGGCGGCGCCGAGCGCCGCCGACCGGCTGGCCCAGGCGGTCAAGGCCTATGAGGCGTCCGGGGCGGGCGAGGACGACGGCGAGGGCGGGGCCGACGAGGCCTCGCGCTTCCGCTTCCCGCCGGTGGGGCCCCAGGCCGACGCCGCGCGCAAGGTCCAGCTGACGAGCGCCCGTCAGGCGCTGGACGGCGTCGATCTGGCCGCCCTGACCGCCGACCAGCGCCTGACCCACGCCATCCTCAAATGGAGCCTGGACGAGCGGCTGGAGGGGCTGTCGTTCGACGAGGCGCGGATGCCGTTCAGCACCGACGGCGGCTTCGACGTCATCCTGCTCTACCGCGCCAACGGCATGCACCTGAAGTCCGAGGCCGAGGCCCGGCAGTGGATCGCCCTGCTAGCCCAGACGGGCGACTGGTACGCCGCCAACATCGCCGGCGCCCGTCGCGGGGTGGCCGACGGTTTCGTCCAGGCCGCGCCGACCGCCCAGGCGGTGCTCGACCGCGCCCGCCGCACGGCCGCCACGCCGGTGGCCGACGAGCCGCTGCTGGCCCCGCTGCGGGACCTGCCCACCGCCATCCCGGCCGAGCGCCGCGCGGCCCTGCTGGCCGACGGGACCAAGGTGCTGGCCGACAAGGTGGCTCCGGCCCGGGCCAGTTTCGTGACCTTCCTGGAAGCCGAATACCTGCCGCGCGCCGCCAAGAGCCTGGCCGTGTCGGACCTGCCCGACGGCCAGCGCTACTACGCCTTCCTCGTGCGCCGCCACACCACCACGACCATGACCCCGGACCAGATCCATGCCCTGGGCCTGTCGGAGGTGGCGCGCATCCGGGGACGGATGGAGGTCGTGATGAAACAGGCGGGCTTCCAGGGCGACCTGCCGGCCTTCATCGCCTTCCTGCGCAAGGATCCACGCTTCTACGCCACCAGCCGCCAGCAGCTGTTGGAAAAGGCCAGCGAGATCGCCAAGCGGGCCGACGACCAGTTGCCGGCCCATTTCGGAACCCTGCCGCGCCTGACCTACGGCGTGCGGCCGGTGCCGGCCAGCATCGAGCAGGGCTACACCACCGGCCGCTATTTCGGCGGTGACCCCAGGACCGGCCGGGCCGGCGGGCTGATGATCAACACCTCGGCGCTGGACCAGCGGCCGCTCTACGAGCTGCCGGCCCTGGTGCTGCACGAGGGCGCGCCGGGCCACCACATCCAGACCTCGCTGGCCCAGGAGCAGACCGGCGTCCCGGACTTCCGCAAGACCGTCTATTTCAACGCCTATGGCGAGGGCTGGGGGCTGTATTCGGAATGGCTGGGCGAGGAGATGGGGCTCTATCGCGACCCCTATGAACTGTTCGGACGGCTGTCCTACGAGATGTGGCGGGCCTGCCGGCTGGTGGCCGACACCGGCCTGCACGCCAAGCACTGGACGCTGGACCAGGCGCGGGCCTGCTTCACCGACAACACCGCCCTGGCGCCGACCAATATCGAGGTCGAGCTGGCGCGGTACGTGTCCTGGCCGGGCCAGGCCCTGGCCTACAAGGTGGGCGAGCTGAAGATCCTGGAGTTGCGCCACCGGGCGGAAACGGCCCTGGGCGACCGGTTCGACGAGCGCGGCTTCCACGACGCGGTGCTGCTGAACGGCTCGCTGCCGCTGGCGGTGCTGGAGGCCAAGATCGACGCCTGGATCGCGGCGCGGAAAAAAGGGTAGAGCGCCGGCCCGCTTCGGCGTCACATCCGCCTCCATCGAAACCCGCGAGGTCGATCCGACATGAACCGACGGGATTTCTGCGCGGGCGCGGCCCTGGTCGCGACGGCGACCGGTTTTTCGGCCCGGGCGGCCGCGCGGCCGGCGATCGATCTGAAGGCGATCGACCGGGCGCGGGTGCTGAGCGCCGCCGACCGTTATCTGGGCGAACCCGCCGTCACCGTCACCGCCTTCGACGCGCCGCGCGGTCCCGCCGGGCGCAACGACTACTATTCGGAAGCCGACTACTGGTGGCCCGACGCCGCCAACCCGACGGGGCCCTACATCCGGCGTGACGGCTTCTCCAACCCCGAGAAGTTCGTCGCCCATCGCGAGGCGGTGATCCGCCTGGGCGTGCAGCTGCCGGCCCTGGCCGCGGCCTGGAAGATCACGGGCCAGGCGCGCTACGCCGAACACGCCGAACGGCATTTGGCGGCCTGGTTCGTGACGCCCGCCACGCGGATGAACCCCAATCTGAACCACGCCCAGGCGATCATCGGCGTCAACACCGGGCGCGGGATCGGCGTCATCGACACCCTGCACCTGGTGGAGGTGGCCCGCGCCATTGGCGTCCTGCGGGCCGGACGGGCGGGGCAGGGGGTCTACGCCCCCGTCGCCGCGTGGTTCGCCGAATACGTCACCTGGATGACCACCTCGCCCAACGGGATCGAGGAGCGCGACCAGAAGAACAACCACGGCACGTGCTGGGCGCTGCAGGTCGGCGAGTTCGCGCGGCTGAACGACGACCGCGCGGTCATGGATCTGGCGCGCGGTCGCCTGAAGACGTTGATCCCGGGGCAGATCGCGCCCGACGGCGCCCAGCCCCTGGAGCTGGCCCGGACCAAGCCCTACGGCTACTGCCTGTTCAATCTCGACGTGCTGGCCACGTCCGCCCGCGTGCTGTCGACGCCCGGCGAGGATCTCTGGCGCTACAAGGGCGCGACGGGCGGTTCGATCGCCGACGCCCTGGCCTACATGGCCCCGTTCATCGCCGACAAGGCCTCGTGGACCCGTCCGCCGGACGTCGAAGCTTTCGCCGGCTGGCCGGTCCGCCAGCCCAGCCTGCTGTTCGGCGGCCTGGCGCTGGACCGTCCGGACTATCTGGCGATCTGGCGCAAGCTCGATCCGGACCCCACCGAGAACGAGATCATCCGCAACTACCCGATCCGCCAGCCGGTGCTGTGGTTCGACGTCTAGAAGCAGCCCCCGAAACCGCCTATCACCGCCCCCGAAACAGGGGACTCACCACATGGCGCGCATCACCGTCCTGGGCGAATGCATGGTCGAGCTGTCGCCCGAGGGCGAGGGCCTGCACCGGATGGGCTATGCCGGCGATACCTTCAACACCGCCGTCTATCTGGCGCGGCTGGGCGACGCGGTGGCCTATTGCACGGCGCTGGGCCAGGGCGACCCGTTCAGCGAAGGCGCGCTGGCCGCCATGCGCCGCGAGGGGCTGGACACCGCCCTGGTGCGCGAGGTCGAGAACCGTCTGCCGGGCCTCTACGCCATCGTGCTGGACGAGGCCGGCGAACGCCATTTCCATTACTGGCGCGAGCGGGCTCCGATCCGCGACCTGTTCTCGCAGCACACCGCCGACCAGCTGATCGCCGCCGCCAAGGCCAGCGACCTGGTCTATCTGTCGGGCGTCACCCTGGCGGTGATCGGCGACATCGGGCGGGCGCGGCTGAAGGACATCCTGGCCTACGTCCATTCCCTGGGCGTCGCCGTGGCCCTGGACTTCAACTACCGCCCGGCCCTGTGGGCCAGCCCGCAAGCCGCGCGCGAGGCGCTGGACGGGGTCGTGCCGTCGTGCCGCTACATCTCGCTGAGCAGCGAGGACAGCCGGCCGCTCTATGGCCGCGAGGCCGAGGACTTGGCCGCAGAATGGGCCGCCGCCGGGGCCGAGGTGGTGGCGCGCGACGAGAGCCACGCGGTCAATGTCCATACCGCCCCCTTTCAAGGGTTAGGCGGCCGGATCGCTACGCCCGCCCCGCAACGGGTCAAGGCGCTGGACACCACCGGCGCGGGCGACAGTTTCAACGCCGCCTACCTGGCCTCGCGGCTGGCCGGGCTGCCGGTCGAGACCGCCGTGGCGCGCGGCCACCAGCTGGCGGCGGCGGTGGTGACGTGCAAGGGCGCGATCATCCCGAAGGGCTCCATGCCCGTTTGGACGCGGGGATAGACGGGGGTCGCGCCCTGCACAATCAAAGGTTTATATTCCTACTAGACGCGCGTAATAGGAAAGTTATCCTCTACCCAGGAATATCGGCCTAGGCTGATGTCAGCGGCGTCGTTGGGACGCCGATCATTGGGGGGTGGCATGCTCGCTCAAGCTCTCGAGGATATCTGGGCGATCACGCCCGACCCGCGCCGCGACCGGTTGGCCGCGGCCTTCGTCACCCACACCGTGGCCTTGGCCACGGGCGTCTCGCCGGCCGAGATCGCCGGCCATGGCCGGTCCAGCAAGGCGGCGGCCCGGGCCCGGCAGATCGCCATCTACCTGGCCCACGTCAATTTCAACTGGCCGCTGCTGCGGGTCGCCTTCGCCTTCAACCGCGACCGCACGACCTGCGGCCACGCCTGCCACCGCATCGAGGACATGCGTGAGGACGCCGCCTTCGACGCCCGGATGAGCGTGCTGGAGGCCTGCGTGAAACAGGCGCCCGAGACCTTTCCCGGCCTGACCGACCTGGGGGCGAAACGATGAGCGGCGTCTTCGAGCGGGCGCTGGAGGCCGAGCGCCTGGCGGGCCGGGCGGCGCGGTTGCTGCAACGGCCGGGGGCGCTGATCGAGGTCAAGGGCCTGGGCTATGTGGTCCGGTTCGGGCCACGCCATCGGGCCATGCTGGCCGTGGACGAGGCGGCCTTCCGGGCGCTGGCCCGTGAGCCGGGACTGGTCCTGCGGCGCGAGGGCGGATGGCGTCTGGCGCGCGCGCCGTCCGAAGCGCCGCCGCCGGGACGGCCGGGGGTGATCGAGGGCGAACGGCTGGTGCTGGAGGACGGCGGCGCCCCCGTGAGGCTGAAGGCCAATCTGGGCGAGTCGCCCCTGGCCTGGCTGGCCCGGCGGGGCGGCCTGGCGCCGGTCGAGGCGGCGGCCGGCGAGCGGCTGCGCGAGGATTTCCAGAAGGCCGGGACGGTCGGCCGCCTGACCATGAACTGGGACGCCCAGCCGCGCTCGGGCGGCGGCGGGGAGCGTCTGGAGCCGGCGTTGCGGGCGAGAGCGGCCAAGGACCGCATCGCGGCGGCGCTGGCGGCCGTGGGGCCGGGGCTGCGGGAAATCCTCGAACGCGTCTGCCTGGCCGAAACGGCGCTGCAGGCGGCGGAACGGGAGCTGGGCCTGCCCCGGCGGGCGGGGAAGACGGTGCTGAAGCTGGCGCTTCAGCGGTTGGCGGTTCACTACCGGATGGCGGCCTGAGCGCCTCTCCCTCCCCCTTGCGGGGAGGGTGGCCCCGAAGGGGTCGGGTGGGGTTTGATGAGTCAAGGCGGCGGTGAAGCCCCACCCACCAGCTTCGCTGGTCCCCCCTCCCCACAAGGGGGAGGGACGGCGCGAAAACTGAAAAACTCCGCTCGAAAACCTAGTGCTTCAGCATGTGCTTGATGTCGCGCATCTGGTCGTGGCCGGACTTCACCGAGGTCCAGGCCTTTTCGATGGCCGCGCGGGTCTGGGTGTCGACGTCGGTGTCACCCAGCGCCTTCTCGAACCTGTGCTTGATGTGGTCCTCGCTGGCCTCGACCTCGTTGATCAAGGTTTCGTCGCCCTTGGCTAGCGCGTTCTTCAGGTTGATGAAGGCGCGGTGGGCGGCGGCCAGGACGGCGCCGTGATCCCGGGCCTCGCCGCCCAGGCGGCGAACCTCGTCCTGCAGGTCCGAGGCGATCGAGCGGCGCTCCTGGGCGCGTTGCTGGAACAGGGTCTTGTAGCGGGCGCCCTCGACGTCCTTGGCGGCTTCTTCATAGGCGTCGGCGCTGTCGATGGTGGTCTCGACCAGGTCGTTGACGAGCCTGATATGGTCTTGGTTGGTATGGGCCATGAGGGGTCTCCAGTCATCGCGAACCGACCGGACGCGGCGCGCCGGAAGGTTCGAAGCGCGGCCTCAGGGCCGCAGCCTGCTTCCGAGGAAGGTCCAGGCGGTGGTGGCCGCGGCGATCGCCGGCGCGCGGGTTCGGCGGTTGATCAGCAGGGCGGCGACCACGCCGGCTCCGGCCAGGGCCAGGGCGATGGGAACCTTGCGGCCCGCCAGGGTGATCCTGCCCTCGGCGTCGGGCGTCAGGGCGTAGTGAGTCGGCGCATAGGCGTTGGCCCCGTCGGTTTGGGACGCGGCCTTGTGGCCCAGCAGGCCCGAGACCTTGTCGGAGAGGTTGGCCAGCAGGCCCTGCCGCGCGGCGGCGGGCGTGCCGTAGGAGGCGTCGTAGGTGGCCATGGGTGAGGCTCCTTGCAAAAGGGTGCGCCTCGATAACGCGGTGCCGGGTCGGATGATCCCATCTTCCACCGTCGCCATCCCCCGCTTGAGGCGGGGAATGGCGGTTCATGGGCCCTAACGCAGGCCGCCCGAGGCGAGGATCACCTCGCCGGTCAGCCAGCTGGAATCGGCCGAGGCCAGGAACACCGCGACCGGGGCGATGTCTGTCGGCTGGCCCATGCGGCCCAGCGGGGTCTGCGAGGTCAGCTGCTTTTCGAAGTCGCTGCCGATGATGCCCATGGCGTGGACGCCCTCGGTCTCGACCGCGCCGGGGCTGATGGCGTTGACCCGGATCTTGCGCGGGCCAAGCTCCTTGGAGAGCACGCGGGTGATCGCGTCCACCGACGCCTTGGTGGCGGTGTAGGTCGAGGTCTCGGGCAGGTTCATCGAGACGGCGCCCGAGCTGATGTTGATGATGCTGCCGCCCTCGGGGTTGAAGTGGCGGGCGGCCTCCTGAGTGGCCAGCAGCAGGCCCAGGACGTTGGTGTTGAACTGGCGGTGGAACTCGTCCTCGGTCACGCCGTCCAGCGGCGCGAACTGGTAGACGCCGGCGTTGTTGACCAGCACGTCCACCGGACCGAAGGCGGCTTTGGTCTCCGCGAACAGGCGCGTGACGTCGGCGCCTTTCGACACGTCACCCTGGACGGCCAGGGCCTTGCCGCCGGCGGCGACGATATCGGCCACCACCTTGTCGGCGCCCTCGCGGCTGGAGGCGTAGTTGACCACCACGGCCGCGCCCTCGGCGGCCAGCGCCTTGGCGATCGCCGCGCCGATACCCTTGGAAGCGCCGGTGACCACGGCGGTCTTGCCTGAAAGCTTGCTCACTTGAACTCTCTCCATCGCCCCGGGCGTCATCGTCCAGTTGGCGCTGGTTTGATAGTTAGATAACCGTCGAAGTGATTCAAGGCGCGGGCCGGCGACGAGATGCGCGGTCGGCTTCAGATTTTGGCGAGTTGGGCGAGGTAGGCGCTGAGGACGTCGCGCTGCAACACCAGGAAGGCGAACTTGCCCTCGCGGACGATCTGGACCAGGCCGGCCGTTTCCAGGTCCTTCATGTGGTGCGACAGGGTGGCGGCGCTGATCGGGTGGGCCTGGGCGAGGCAGCCGCACGGCGTCGGCTCGGCGTTGGCGCCGATCTCCCGCAGGATCTGGACCCGGCGCGGCTCGGCCAGGGCCTTGGCGATCAGGGTGATCTGTCGCTCGCTGAGGGGCGGGGGGGCGGCCGGCATGTCCGACATATGACGGCGGGGTCGGGCGGGCGCAATGCCGGCGTCTTGATCCTGAGAGCTAGTCCGGAGCCTCGCGCCCCATCACCGCCCCCACATGGGCGATGCCCAGCTCCCTGGCCCGGGCCGCCTGGCGGTGGCGTTCGGCGTAGCGGGCCTTGGCCTCTTCGTCGCGTTCGTCGTGGCAGGCGGGGCAGGCGACACCCTCGACATACAGCGGCGAGGCGCGATCCTCCGGCCCGACCGGCCGGCGGCAACCCCGGCACAGGCCGTGCGTGCCCGGCGCCAGGCCATGGCCCACCGCCACCCGCTCGTCGAACACGAAGCATTCGCCGCGCCACAGGCTCTCGTCGGCCGGCGTGGTCTCCAGATAGTTGAGGATGCCGCCCTTCAGGTGGAAGACGTCCTCGACGCCTTCGCTCTTCAGGAACGCCGTCGACTTCTCGCAGCGGATGCCGCCGGTGCAGAACATCGCCACCTTGGGCGGCGGGGCGGCCGGGTCCCAGGTCTGGCGGTAGGCGCGGAACCAGGCGGGGAAGTCGGCGAAGCTGGCGGTCTTGGGGTCGATCGCGCCCTCGAACGTGCCGATCGCCGCCTCGTAGGCGTTGCGGGTGTCGATCACCACCACGTCGCCCCGGGCGATCAGGGCGTTCCAGTCGGCCGGCTCGACATAGGCGCCGGCCCGGCTGGCGGGGTCCAGTTCGCCCGCGCCCAGGGTGACGATCTCGCGCTTGACCCGCACCTTCATGCGGTGGAACGGCGGGGTGTCGGCGTCGGCGAACTTCAGTTCCAGCGTCTGGCAGCCGGGCAGGGCGCGGATGTGGGCCAGCACCGCGTCGATGGCCTCGGGCGGGCCGGCGATGGTGCCGTTGATCCCCTCGCGGGCCAGCAGCACGGTGCCCTTGACGCCCAGGCCGCAGCACAGCTTGGCCAGCGGTCCCTGGATCGCGGCGGGGTCCTCGAAGAGGGTGAAGCGGTAGAGGGCGGCGACGCGGAAGCTCATCGGCTGGCCAATAGGCGCTGGCGGGCGGGTTCTCAAGCGGGACGGGAACGAATCCCAAGCTTCGCGGTTGATTCGCCATGAGCATCCTGATCGTCGTCGTCGTCGCCCTCGTGCTGCTTGGACTGGCGCTCTATGCGGTCCAGCGCAGCCCCATTCCGTCGCCAGTCAACTGGCTGATCCAGTTGGTGCTGATCGCCATCGCCATCTGGTTCATCGGGACGCGGGCGGGGTTCTTCTGAGCCTCGCGCTCAAAACGATTGTCATCCCGGGCGGAGCGAAGCGCAGACCCGGGACCGGCGCGTGAACGCATGCGCTTCCGGCGGTCCCGGATCTTCGCGCTACGCGCTCGTCCGGGATGACAGCCTGCTTGTAGTGACAGCCTAGGAAAGCGCCCCGGCGTCCCGCTGGATCCGCGCCACCATGGCCTTCAGGCCGTTGGAGCGCTGCGACGACAGCGCCTCGGACAGGCCCAGCCGGGCCATGGCGGCGGCGGCGTCGAACGCGACGATGTCCTTGGCCGGCCGGCCCGAATACAGCCGCAGCAGGATGGCGATCAGGCCGCTGACGATGTGGGCGTCGCTGTCGCCGCGGAACACCACGGTTCCGTCGGCCTGGGGCTCGGTGACCAGCCAAACCTGGCTGGCGCAGCCGCGCACCTTGTTGCCTTCGGAATGCTCGGCTTCGGACAGCGGCGTGAGGTCCTTGCCCAGCTCGATCACGTAGCGATAGCGCTCTTCCCAGTCGCCGAGGAGTTCGAACTCTTCGGCCAGTTCGTCGAGGGCGGCGTCGATGGGACGTTGTTGCATGGCGCGGACTTAGTGCGCGGCCGTCGAAAGGGAAAGCCGGTTTGGCGATTATAGCGCGTCTCGCGCCTCAGGGCCGCCCCCGCGAGAAGGTTTGACGCGTCTGGGCTTCCGGCAGGGTGACGATGGCGGTGAAGCCATGGCCGGGCGTCGATTTCAGCCGCAGGGTCCCGCCCATGGCCCGGGTCAGCAGGTCGACGATGGGCAGGCCCAGCCCCGCGCCTTCCGTCGAGCGGGTCAAGGTGTTGCCGCCCTGCTCGAACGGCCGGATCAGGCGTCCCAGGTCGGCCGGGTCGACGCCGTCGCCATGGTCGCGCACCTCGATCTCGACCATGGCCCCGCCGATCTGGCGGGCCTCGACGACGATCAGTCCGCCCTGCGGCGAATGGGTGACGGCGTTCTGCAGCAGGTTGGTCAGGATGGTGCGCAGGCCCCGGCCGTCGGCCCGCAGGCTGGGCAGGGTCCCGACCTCGGGGGCGACAATGCTGACGCCGCGCGCGCTGGCCTCGGCGCGCAGCTGAAGCATGACGTTCTCGACCGCCTCGTCCAGGTCCTCGACGCCGAGGTCCAGGTCGGTGACGTGGCCTTCCAGCCGGGCGATCTCGACGATCTGGTTGACCAGCCGCAGCAGCTTCAGGCCGCTCTCGTGCACCAGGGCGGCGTATTCCTTGTACTGCGGCGCGCCCAGGGGACCGTACAGCTCGCAGGACAGGATCTCGGAAAAGCCGATCACCGCGTTCAGCGGCGTGCGCAGTTCGTGGCTGACCATGCGCAGGAACGAGCGTTTCTGATCGTCCAGGGCCTGCTTGCGACGCGCACGGGCGGCCGCGCGCCGGAAGGTGGCGGTCTGCGACATCGATCCCAGTTCGGCGCCGGCGCTCTCGCGAGGCGATTCGGCCTGGGCCGATACATCGGTGGTCGCCAATGGCGGCATGCGGGACTCCCGGACCTTCTGTCCGTCAACTCAATGGTCCACTTTGAACCAAGGCGCTTACGAATCCGTTTCCGTCCACAAGAAGCGCTGGCGTTAACGATCGCGCGCCGATTGTGCGGCCTTGGGCGAGGGGCCTGGTCGCGTTAAGCTTTGGCGACGAAGAGCAACGACAAGGGATTCTCGCGGCCTTGCCCAGTGACGGCGCCCAGTTCCTGTCCGGTCGGCCAACGCCTTCGACGGCGAGCCTCGGCGCGGCGCGTCTGTGGCGGCTGGGCTGGCTGGCGGCGGTGACGTTCGCGGCCGGCGCGGCGGCCTTCACGCCCGGCACGATCGGCGTCCATGTCTGGCTGGCCCTGATGGCCGGCGCGATTCCCGCACTGGCGGCCTTGGCCCTCGGCGAGCGGCAGGACGAGCGTCTGCAATCGCTGGTCCTGGTATTGTGGGCCACCTGCGGCGCGGGCGCGGCGGTGGTGACCGGCGGGGTGTCGGGGGCGATGAGCGCCTGGATCCTGGCCCCGGTCGCCGCGGCCTCGACTCTGTCCTCGCCCCGGCGCCTTGCCGAGGGCGCGACCCTGGCCCTGATCGGCGGGGCCGTGGCGGCCCTGACCCAGCTTTCCGGCCTGGCCCCGCCCGCGCCGACCGGCCCCCTGGCCTTCATCCTCGGCTTCCTGTCGGTGGCGACCGTCGGGGTCGGCCTGGCGGCCGGCCTGATCCTCACCCATCGCTGGGCCGGCGAACGCGACAGCCGCCAGATGGGCGAGCTCAACACCCTGCAGACCCTGGTGGACGGCGCGCCACAACTGCTGCTGGTGATCGCCAGCCATGGCCGGATCAAGACCGTGCGCGGCGCCGCGCCGCGCGGGGTCGAGGCCCTCAGCCTGGTCAACGAAGGCCTGGCCTCGGCCGCCGTGGCCGGCGACCGCCAGAAGGTCAGCGCCGCCCTGGGCGCGGCCCTGGACGACGGCGAGGCCAGCGTCACCTTCGCCCCGCTGCTGGACCCGACCCGCACGGTCTGCCTGGAACTGCGCCAGGTCTCGCCCGACCTGCTGGTCGGGGTGATGCGGGACGCCACCCTCGAGCGGGCCCGCGAGACCGCCCTGCAGCAGGCGCGGGCCGAGGCCGAGGGCCTGGCGGCCGGCCGCGCCCGCTTCCTGGCCAATATGAGCCACGAGCTGCGCACGCCGCTCAACGCCATCATGGGTTTCTCCGACATCATGCGCGCGCGGATGTTCGGCCCGCTGACCGACCGCTACGGCGAATATGCCGAACTGATCCATGAATCCGGCGGCCACCTGCTGGACCTGATCAACGACGTGCTCGACATGTCGAAGATCGAGGCCGAGCGCTTCGAGCTGACGCGCGGCGAATTCGACGCCCGCGAGGCGGTGACGGCGGCCATGCGACTGCTGCGCGTCCAGGCCGACGCGGCCGGGGTGCAACTTCGGGGCGTGCTGCCGCCGAACGAACTGGAGGTCGACGCCGACCGCCGGGCCCTGAAGCAGATCGTTCTGAACCTGGTGTCCAACGCCCTAAAGTTCACGCCGCGCGGTGGTCAGGTGACGGTCACCGCCGACGGCCATGACGGCGAGTTCGAACTGGTGGTGGCCGACACCGGCGTCGGCATCAGCCCGGAAGACCTGGAACGCATCGGCCGGCCCTACGAACAGGCCGGGGGTGTCGACCAGCGGGCCAAGGGCACGGGCCTGGGGCTTTCACTGGTGCGGGCCTTCGCCAGGCTGCACGGCGGTGAGATGAATATCGAGAGCCGCCTGGGCGCGGGCACCAGCGTCTCTGTGCGGATGCCGGTGCTGATCAAGGCCTTGCAGCCGCCGATGGCGCCGCCGCTGCTGGAGCCGGCCCCGGAGGTTGAACCGGAAGATCCGTTTCTAGGGCCGAACGTGATCAAGTTCGCGCCGCCGCGGTAATCCTCCCCCTGTGGGGGAGGTGTCGGCGAAGCCGACGGTGGGGGGAGCGATACGGCTTCGACCGCGCGCAGGACCGACCCCCGCAAACTCCCCCCACCGGCCTTCGGCCGCCTCCCCCAGAGGGGGAGGATTTAGTCACCGCAAGAACGCCCGTCCCGCCGCGAAGTCCCCCACCTCCACATAGGCCCGCCGGACCACGTCCACCCCGTTGCGGCTGGTGAACACGAACTCCACCGTCGCCGCCTCGCGGGGGTCGAGCCGGCTCAGCGCGTCGCCCGCCTCGCGCGGGAAGCGGAACGACAGGCCGGTCTTGGCGCCGGTCGGCAGCAGGGTGAGGGGCGCCTCGTCGCGGGTCTCGGCCCCGAACACCCGGCTGGCGTTGCGCGGCGCGGCGTTGGCGGCCAGGCCCTTGGCGTTGCGGGCGTTCAGATAGGGGCCCTGGGTGCGCAGGGTGTCGCGCAGCACCAGGCGCGCGGCGTAGGGCTGGGCGTTGTCGGCGAAGTTGGCGACGGCCAGCATGTCGTTGGCGCGTCCCGACAGGCCGAACACCAACCGGTCGCGGCCGAAGCTGGACGGCTGCGACAGCCGCCAGACCGCGATGGTGGCCGAGACTGAACGGTCGGCCTGCCAGGTCGCGCGATCGCCCGGATAGGTCATGCGCAGCATGGTGGAGTAGCCGTCGAAGGCCTTGCGCACGCGATCGGCGGCGGTGGTCAGGTCCCTGGACCCGCAGGACGCCGCGCCGGCCTTGGCGTGGGCGCGGGCTTCGAGGGACGTGACCTCGTTCTGGCTGACGCCGGAACGCAGGGTGGCGCCACGCGCCTGGGCGCGGGCGGCGTCCAGGGCTGAGCCGACCGCGGGCTTGAACAGCCGACAGCGGGCGTCGGCCGAGGTCATCAGCGTGCGTTCGTAGAGCTGGTCGGCGGCCGTGGCGGCATGGGACGGACTCGACACGCCGAGAATGGCGATCGAAGCGAAAATCCCTGGCCACCGCGCCGTCATGACCGCAAGGGTCTTTCTTGACGTCATTTTCTCGTATTCTGCGAGAGGCGGTTTCAGGGGGTATTCTACGGGCCCCAAGGTTGCGGTTCAGTTAGCGATGCTTCTTTCGACGGATATCTGGGTGGGCGCGCTGATCCGCCGCGCCGAACTGGGCGGCGCCTTCGCCATGGTCGCGCGCAAGGGCGACCCGCGGGCCGGGGCGGTGCTGGTCAAGGCCGTCGACCGCCGGGCCAACACCGCGCGGCTCTACAGCGAGGCGACGCGCGGCGACGGCGAGCGGTTCTGGATGCAGCCGGTGCGCTCGGCCTTCGAGCCGGACCTCGACGCCTATGCCGAGCGCGCCGCGCGGATCGACCCCGACATCTGGGTGATCGAGATCGAGGATCGCGAGGGGCGGCATTTCCTGACGGAGCCGGTCGAGGCGGAGCCTTCCTAGCTGTCATCCCGGACGAGCGCGCAGCGCGAAGATCCGGGACCGGCGCGTGAACGCCTGCGCTTCCGGCGGTCCCGGCTCTTCGCTTCGCTACGGCCGGGATGACAACCGTTGGGGAGGGCTTTGGGCCTAGAGCGCCGCCGCCACCTGGTTGGCCAGCGCCCCCAACAGCGTCGCCGCATTGGCCGGCTTGCGCAGCACCAGGCCGCCCTCGACGTCGGGCTCCTGGTAGCCGGTCAAATAGATGAACGGGATCGACCTGCGGCTCAGGGCGCTGGTCACGGGCGTGACCAGGCGGCCGGCCAGGTTGACGTCCAGCACGGCGCGGTCGATGCCGCCGGCCTCGACCAGGGCCAGAGCGTCCTCGACGTCGCCGACCGGCCCGATCACCTCGGCGCCGGCGGCGGCGAGGATCTGGGCCAGTTCCATGGCCACCAGCGCCTCGTCCTCGACGACCAGCACCCGCTGGCCCCGCAGCGCGCGGGCTTCGTCGCCGGTCAGGGCGTCGGCGGCCTGGGTTCGGGGCGGATTGCCGAAATAGGGGGTCGCGCCCCGGTCCAGCGCGATGCGGCAGACCAGGCCCTCGGCCAGCCAGTCGTGCTCGATCCTGGCGCCCACCTGGCGACCGGCGTTGGCGATCAGGGTGGCGCCGAACCCCTGGCGCTTGGGCGGCGCGGTCGGCGGGCCACCGGTTTCGCGCCAGGTCAGGACCAGGCGACGGTCCGGCTCCCAGCGCCAGTCGACCTCCAGCACGCCGGCCCCGGTCGACAGCGCCCCGTACTTGCTGGCGTTGGTGGCCAGTTCGTGGATCACCAGGCCCAGGGACTGGGCGGCCTCGGCCTGGATCAGCACTGGCGGTCCGCCGATCATCAACCGGCTTTCGCTCTCGGCGCCGTAGGGCTCCAGTTCCTGATGCAGCAGCACGTCGAGCCGCGCGCCGCTCCAGCGGCTGCCCGACAGCAGGCTGTGCGAGCGGGCCAGGGACCCGATCCGTCCGGAAAGCGCGGTGACGTACTGCTTCTTGTCCACGAACGGCGTCAGCTGGGCCAGGGACTGGACCACGGCCAGCACGTTCTTGGCCCGGTGGTCGATCTCGCGGATCAGCAGGCGCTCGGTCTCCTCGGCCCGCCGAAGGGCGGCGTCGGCGCGCGCCCGTTCGCTGGCGGTCCAGGTCAGGTCGGCCACCTCGCCGATGAACGCCACGTCCTCGGCCGTCCAGTCCCGCGCGGTGTTCTGCGCCACGTAGAGATAGACGGTCAGCCGGCCGGCCTTGACCAACGGGAAGGCCACGAAGGCGCGCACGTCCAGCGGGGCGTAGGCGCCGGTGGCGGCGGCCTGGGCGGTGCGGGGATCGGCGTCGACGTCGCGGATCACCATTTGCTGGCCGGCCCGCATCTGGTCGGCCATGTCCAGGCCGAAGTCGTCGAGGACATGGCGGCTGCCCATCAGCGAGGGCGCGTCGGCCAGGACCCATTCGCCGACGATCTCCACATAGGTGGCGCTGGGGTCCAGCACGCCGTAGCCCACCTGCGCGGCGCCAAGCTGCGCGCCCAGGGCCTCGCAGGCCTTGACCAGGATGATGTCGGGATCGGGTTCCTCGCGCAGGCGGCGGGCCAGGTCGAGCATCAGGGCCCGCCGGCGCTCGCGTTCCAGCAGCCGCGCCACCTCGGCCTCGGCGCGCTTGCGGTCGGAAATGTCGCTGACCAGTACGTAGTAGCCGAGGACCGCGCCTCCGGCCGCGATGTCGGGCACGTACTGGGCCTCGATGTGGCGCAGGCCGGCGCCGCGATAGGGCACCTCGCCCTCGAAGGTCAGGCGCTCGCCGCCCAGGGCGCGGGCCACGTGGTCCTTGACCCGCGCGTAGCCGGCCTCGCCCATCACCTCGGTGAGCGTGCGGCCCTCGATGTCGGCGCGGGAGACGCCGAACCAGTCCTCGTAGGCCCGATTGACGAAACGATAGCGCTCCTGGCGGTCGAGATAGCCGATCAGGATCGGCACGGCGTCCGCCATGGTCGCGGAGAATACCGTCCGGTTGGCCCCGGCCTCGGCGGGGCTCTCAACCGGTCCAGACGCGGGCGGAAGCTCTGGATTCGTCATCGGGCGGGAACTCGTGAACGCTCGGTGGCGAACCTGGCATGGGGTGGGTGGCGCAAGGGTGTGACATACGGTCGCGGCAACCCTGGCGTGAACTCATTCGCGCCGGAAAGTCGCCACCAGCACGTCGCGGCGGGCTGGAGCGCCCGGCTTCAAGGGGCGGATCGCGGTCACCCCGTGCAGCACGCGATGATCGTCGAGGAAAACCGTGTCGCGGGGTTGCTCCAGGGTAAAGGCGCCTAAGCGCGCGCCGTCGGTGGCGAAGATGTCGGTGATTCCGCTGGCCACATTATGGCGGTCGACCAGCATGACGATCACCCAGTCGACGCCGTCGCGGTGCGCGCCCTCGGGGGTGGGCAGGCCGGCCTCGCCGTCGCCGGCCTCGATGCGGAACTGGTGCAGCTCGACGTGCCAGGCCCTGGGCGGATCGACGGTCAGCGGGTGGAACAGCGCCAGCCCCTCGCGCAGCACGCCCTGCGTCAGGGGATGCTCGGCGACCGTGTCGAGGATCGGCTCGAACCAGCGCTGCACCCCACCGTTCAGGCCGTTGTAGTCGCGGCTCTGGTAGTGCGGCTGGTGCGGCTTGCGGACCACGCCGTCGGCCGAGGCGGAAAAGGCCGCGAACCGCCGGCGCCGATAGCGGCCGCCGTCGGCCATGAAGCGGTCTAGCCCCAGGTCGTTCCAGCTGGCGGCGAAGGCGTCCCAATCGGCGACGGCCTCGGGCCCCAGCAGGGCGTCGGTGTCGGCGGGGAGAGCGCGGCAGAAGCCGGTGTCGCGCAGGGCGGCGGCGATGTCGGACGGGCTCAAGCGAACTGCTCCGGCCGGAAGAACAGGCCGAGTTTCAGACTGCGGGCGATGCGCTCGGCCGCCGCGCCGGCCTGACGGGCGCGTTCGGCGTCGAACACCTCGGCGCAGGTGGCGTGGAACAGGGCCAGCCAGGTCGCGAACAGGTCCTCGGTCAGGTCCGGGACCTTGGCGTGCACGGCCATGGGCGAGCCCTTGTACTGGCCGGTGCGCCGCAGCACCGACGACCAGAAGACCTTGAGAACCGCCAGGTGCGCCGGCCAGCCGTCCGCGCCCATCGCCCGCTCGAACACCGGTCCCAGTCGCGGATCCAGGCGAACCTTCGCGTAGAAATCCTCGACCAGCCGGTCGATCTGGCTCTCGGTGAAGGGCTCGGCGGGGGAGGGCTGGTCTGTCATGGGGCGGTCTTTGATGAAAACGATCAGGTCCGCAGATGGTGCGCCGGCGGGCGTGGCCAAACCTTGATCGGGCGCAAGCCGGCCGAATGGATGTGGACAAACAGGCCGCGACGCCGGGTCGCCGCCCTTCGCCGGCCCGTTAACCCTGCTCCTAAACCGGAACGAAAGCTCGACGCGGCAGGATGTCGCGGGTCTTCCCCCCAGCCGCCCCCAGCCGCCCCAAGGCTTTGTCCAAGGTTCCGATGCTGTTCCTGCTCAACGACGTCGTCCTCAGCCTCGACGCGGCCGAACTGGCCCCGCCGATCACCCGCGACCGGTTCGCCAAGGTGTCGCTGAACTACGTCAGCAAGCTGGGGCAGGAACTGTACGCGGCCGAACCGCTGCTGCATCACAAGGACCTGGAGAAGGCCCAGCGCCTGGCCGCCCTGATCATCGCCAAGACTCCGGAGATCAACGCGGCGCTGTTCATCGCCCCGTCGCGCGGTTGCCTGGTCGATCAGGTGCAGGTGCGCTACGCCCAACTGGGCATGGAGATCATGGGCGCGCTGTTCGAACGCCAAAAGGCCGGTGGTCTCAGCAATCTGGAAGCCGACCGTCAGGTCTGGCGGCGTCTGGCGGCCTAGCCGCCGCGCCTTGCCTCCGTTCGCCCTGGGCCGGTCGCTAGAAGAACAGGCTGATCAGGCCGAAGAGCCAACTCATCACCACCGCGGCCAACACCAGGCCGGCGATCGCGACGCCAAAGCACAGGGCGTTGCCTTGGGGCGTGCAGGTTCCGCGTTGGTGGCGCGGATCGTGAACCATAGCCATTGTCGTTTCCTCATTCGCGGCCGCCCCTCTGTCGGGGGCATGTCCGCAATGGAAGCAGCATGACTCCAAAACCCTACTCTGCCTAGGGCCTTGAAACATCTGTTTCGAACTATCGGTACGGTTGTGGTCGCCCCGTCTTCGCGGACTTTCGCGGAGCGTCGGTCGACGTAGCTTCATGGAACTGACGCGTCACCGTCGTCCACTCGACATCGGTCCAGCCTAACAGCCCCGCTTGAGTAAAACGGGGATTTCCGCATGAGACTGATGACTTCCGCCGCCTGGGCGACCCTCGCCATGGCGATCAGCGTCCCGGCGCATGCCCAAGCCCAGGCCCAGGCCAATCCCGCCGCCAGCGAGGCGAGCGAGATCGAGACCCTGGTGGTCACCGGCACCCGGCGGACGGATCGCACGGCCTTCGAATCCACGGCGCCCATCGACGTCGTCACCCAGGACGCCCTGCGCGCCACCGTCTCCGACGAGATCATGGACAAGCTGGCGGCCACGACGCCGTCGTTCAACGTCCAGCGCCTGCCGGCCGCCGACGGCCAGGCCTTCGTCCGTCCCGCCACCCTGCGCGGCCTGTCACCGGACCAGACCCTGGTGCTGGTCAACGGCAAGCGCCGCCACCGCTCGGCGGTGCTGGGCGGTCGCGGCCAGCAGGGCGTCGACCTGGCCAGCCTGGGAACCAGCGGCGTCGACCGCATCGAGGTGCTGCGCGACGGCGCCTCGGCCCAGTACGGCTCCGACGCCATCGCCGGGGTGATCAACATCATCCTGTCCCAGAAGACCGGCTTCTCGGGCCACGCCCAGACCGGCCAGTACTACGAAGGCGACGGCCGCAAGACCGAGATCGGCGCCCGCTACGGCCTGGCCGTGGGCGACGGCGGCTCGATCGTCGCCAGCCTGGACTATACCGACGCCCAGGCCACCTCGCGCACCCGCCAGCGTCCGGACGCCATCGCCTTCCAGGCCGCCAACCCGACGATCGCCGTGCCCAATCCGGTGCAGCGCTGGGGCCAGCCCGACCGCACCGTCTGGCGTGGGACCCTGAACGCCGTCCTGCCGGTCACCGACACGGTCGAGGCCTACGCCTTCGCCACCTACAGCGACATGACCGGAACCACCGACTTCAACTGGCGCAACCCGGCGACCGACACCTCGTACCGGGCCAGCCCGCTGTTCCCCGGCTGGACGCTGAACACCCTGTATCCGGCCGGCTTCTCGCCGAAGTTCGGCCAGGACGAGACCAACGGCTCGTTCAACGCCGGCCTGCGCGGCGACGCCCTGGGCTTCTCGTGGGACCTGTCGGCCGGCTACGGCCGCGACGACGTCGACTACGTCCTCAACAACAGCATCAACGCCTCGTTCGGCCCGGCCTCGCCGACCGCGTTCGACGCCGGCTCGCTGATCCAGGAAGAAAAGACCCTGAACTTCGACGCCTCGCGTCCGCTGGCCTGGTCGTTCCTGGCCCAGCCGGCCAACCTGGCCGTGGGCCTGGAAGCTCGCCAGGAGACCTACAGGATCAAGGCCGGCGACCGCTATTCGTGGGATGTCGGCCCCGGCGCCGCGGCCGGCCTGCCCAGCGGCTCCAACGGCTTCCCGGGCTACGCCCCCAGCCAGGCCGGGTCGTGGGACCAGACCAGCTACGCCGGCTATGTCGACCTGGACCTGCCGATCACCGACAAGTTCGACGCCGACATCGCCATCCGCCACGAGGACTTCTCGGAGTTCGGCTCGACCACCGACGGCAAGATCGCCGTGCGCTACGAATTCACGCCCAACTTCGCCCTGCGTGGCGCGGTCTCGACCGGCTTCCGCGCCCCGACCCCGGGCCAGATCAACAACACCCGCACCTCGCAGGGTCTCAACACCACCACCCTGCTGCTGTTCACCTCGGGCCGCCTGTCGCCGGTCAATCCCATCGCCGTGGCGCTGGGCGGCAAGCCGCTGGAGCCCGAGGAGTCCAAGAACCTGTCGGTGGGCGCGGTCTTCCGCCAGGGCGGTTTCACCGGCTCGATCGACTATTACCGCATCGACGTCGACAACCGCTTCGCCGTGTCGCCGAACTTCACGGTGACCCCGGCGCTGCGTGCGCAATTGGTCGCCGCCGGCGTGCCCGGCGCCGACTCGCTGACCACGGTCTCCTACTTCACCAATTCGTTCGACACCCGCACCCAGGGCGTCGACGTGGTGGGGTCGTGGAAGGGCGACGTCTGGGGCGGCCGGGCCGGCGTCACCGCCGCCTGGAACTGGAACGACAGCAAGGTCACCCGCTCCAAGCTGACCGAGGTTTCCAAGCTGGCCCGCGTCAACATCGAGGACGGCCTGCCGGCGAACGCCGCCAACCTGACCTTCGACTACGCCAAGGACCGCTACAGCGGCATGGTCCGCGTCCGCTATTCGGGCGACTGGACCGACGCCCAGGCCAACGGCGCGGCCGACCTGATCCAGACGTTCGGCGGCAAGGCCCTGGTCGACCTGTCGCTCAGCGCCCAGCTGAACGAGACCTTCAAGCTGACGGTCGGGGCCGAGAACCTGTTCGACACCTATCCGGACGAGGCGACCTTCCAGGCCTCGCGCGGCCTGATCTACTCGCGCAACGCCCCCTACGACACCGATGGCGGCCTCTACTACGCCCGCCTGTCGGCGACGTTCTAGGGACTGCGGAGACTTGGCGGACGCAGGGCTGGCAGTCGTCCTGCGTCCTTCGAGGCCCTCCGTTGGAGGGCGCCTCAGGATGAGGACCTCAGCAATCACGCTCCTCATCCTGAGGTGCGAGCCGAAGGCGAAGCCTCGAAGGACGCACGGCGCAGCAGGCATTCCCCTTCCCGGATCGGTTCGCCGGTCCGGGGAGGGGATTTCATCGCCTTCCAGGCCCAAGTCAGGACCCGCGTCGCGTGACAAATCGGGCGTCGCGGGCTAACCCCCGCTGATGAGCACTTCTCTCGCCCTCGAGGCCGCCCGTCGGCGCACCTTCGCGATCATCAGCCACCCCGACGCTGGCAAGACCACCCTGACGGAAAACCTGCTGCTGGCCGGCGGGGCCATCCGCGCGGCCGGCGCCGTGCGGGCCCGCGGCGCGGCGCGTCGCACCCAGTCGGACTGGATGAAGATCGAGCGCGAGCGCGGCATCTCGGTGTCTGCGTCGGTGATGACGTTCGACCACGATGGCCTGATGTTCAACCTGCTCGACACCCCGGGCCACGAGGACTTCTCGGAAGACACCTACCGCACCCTGACGGCCGCCGACGCGGCGATCATGGTGCTGGACGCCGCCAAGGGCATCGAGCCCCAGACCCTGAAGCTGTTCGAGGTGTGCCGCCTGCGCGACATCCCGATCATCACCTTCATCAACAAGATGGACCGCGAGGCCCAGGATCCGTTCGAGCTGCTGGACGAGGTGTCCTCGAAGCTGGCCCTCGACCCCGCGCCGCTGTTCTGGCCGGCCGGTTCGGGCGGGCGGTTCAAGGGCATGCTGGACCTGCGGGCCCAGACCTTCATCCCCTACGCCAAGAAAAGCTCGACCGACGAGGAGGGCCACCCGCCCGCCGTGTCGCTGAAGTCCAACGCCATCGTCCAGTACCTCGACCCCGAGGAGCTGTCGGAGGTGGAGGAGGGGGCCATGCTGGTCTCCGAGGCCGCCAAGCCGTTCGACGTGAAGTCGTTCCTGGAAGGCCACATGACGCCGGTGTTCTTCGGCTCGGCCCTGCGCCATTTCGGTGTCAACGAGCTGCTGGCCGGCATCGGCGCCTACGCCCCGCCGCCGCATCCGGCCAAGGTGGCCAAGGCGGGCGTCGACACCCATGTCGCGCCGGGCGACGCCGAGGTCTCGGGCTTCGTGTTCAAGGTCCAGGCCAACATGGATCCCAACCACCGCGACCGCATCGCCTTCCTGCGCCTGACCAGCGGCCGCTTCACGCGCGGCATGAAGCTGAAGGCCCAGAACACCGGCAAGGCGATGAGCGTCAACGCGCCGATCATGTTCTTCGCCAGCGACCGCGAACTGGCCGAGGACGCCTTCGCCGGCGACGTGATCGGCATCCCCAACCACGGGGTGCTGCGGGTCGGCGACAGCCTGTCGGAGAGCGGCAGCCTGCGCTTCGCCGGCCTGCCCAACTTCGCTCCGGAAATCCTCCGCCGCGTGCGGGTCAAGGATCCGCTGAAGGCCAAGCACCTGAAGAAGGCGCTGGAGGGCTTGGCAGAAGAAGGGGTAACCCAGCTTTTCCGGCCGATGATCGGCAGCTCTGACTTCATCGTCGGGGCCGTGGGCCAACTGCAGTTCGAGGTCATGGCCGACCGCCTGGCCAACGAATACGCCCTGGACGTGATCTTCGAGAACGCCCCCTACGCCGAGGCCCGCTGGGTCAACGGCGACCGCCTCGACGTCGAGGACTTCACCAACAAGCACCGCTCGGCCATGGCCCACGACATCGACGACCAGCCGGTGTTCCTGGGCAAGTCGTCGTGGGAGATCGGCTACGTGGCCGAGCGCTTCCCGAAGGTGCGGTTTGATCGGACGAAGGAGCGGGGGTAGCAGCCCCGCGCGGCGCCTCGACTACGAACCATGAAAAAGGCTGGGACCTCGCGGTCCCAGCCTTGTCTTCGGCACGTACGCTCGAAAAGCCTAGGACTTCAGCTTGCTCTGCTTCATCTTGCCCGCGGCTTCGAACTTGTCCTTGTCGGACGGCGACAGGTTGGGGCGGCCGACCATCACGCCAATGCTCAGCGAACCCTGGACGTAGTAGACCTCGCCGGCGTCGACTTCGAGCGGCAGAATATCCTTGGCCTCGGAGTGTACGACGTACTCGTGGGCGCCGGGCTCAACGTCGATGAAGAAGAAGTTGCCGTTGCCCAGCTTGCCGAGTTCGACCTCGCCCTCACGGACCTTGAAGCCGACGGCGGCGCCGGCGAACTTGCTTTGGCGATAGAAGACGATTTGGCCCTTGCCGGCGGCGGGTTTGCCGAGCGTGGCCTCGACAACCGACGCGGTCAGGGCGGGCGTCGCGGCGGGCGCGGTGGGGACGGCTTCCGTGGCCGGGGCGCTCGGAGCCGATGAGGCGGGCTGGGCCGGGGCAGCCTGCTCGGCGGCGGGCGCGGGAACAATGGCCTCCTGGGCCAGGGCTTGGCTGGTCACCAGCGACAGGGCGACTACGGCGGCGCAGGACAGTTTCACGTTCATGGCGTCGGCTCTTTTTCGGCTACGGAGGTGGTGACGGTGGAGGCAGGCGGTGCGAGATCGACCGCGAGCTTGGCGTTGGCGACGGTGCCGGATGGGATCAGCACTTCGCCGCCATGGATGAACAGCGCGAACGGGCCGGCGACCATGGCGACGACCAACGAGGCCTCGGAATTGTTGCGGCCGCTCGCCCCGACCTTGAAGGCCTTGAGCGGCACGCGGACGCCGTCGCGATCGAGGAAGCGGGCGGCCAGCATCAGCTCGCCGCCACCGCCGCCCATCTTGCTGGGCGCGGCATGGGTGACTTCGCCCTCGCCCTCGGCGCCGGCCGCCAGGATGACGACGCCGGCGAGACGCAGGTCCTCGACCAGGCGGATACCGAAACGGTCACCGCGCTTGCTGATCTTCGACCCGACCGATTGGGTGATTTCCAGCTCGACGATCGTCCCGGCGAGCAAGACCTGCGGCGCGATGGTCGGCGCGGCGGCGACGGGCGCCGGCGGCGAGACGGGCGCGACGTCTTGCGCGCTGGCCGTGGCCGATGAGGCCAGGATCGCCGCGGCGACGAGAGCCGTGGAACCTCCCAAGACAGAACGCATGCTGAGAATCTCCCCCGTAAGCTGCATAGCTTGACCATGGGGTCTCGGCAACTGGGCGTTGAAGGCGAATTTTCCGGTGGCGGCCAGGCCTTCGGCCTCGGCCCGTCACGAAAGAGGGACACGGCCTTTCCAGCACCCATAATTTATGTTCGGAGCGCCTGCCTATAAGCGAAGGTCCTGGCGGAGGGCGGCAGGGGCTTTCGCGGAAAGGCGCTTCCTTGAACCCTCTCCGCTGGGAGAGGGTTTCGCAGCGTCGATGCTCGGCGGATAGCGACTCGAATTCAATGATTTCAACGCGCAAGAAAATCTCGATCCAGACCTATCCTCACCCCTCCAAACCCCCCGCATAATCACAGTCGCCCCACCGCTGGGGAGGCCGTCCAGCTGGCGACCTGACGGGCGGCGGGGGCGGTCGAGCGGGAAGCGTCCGTCGGCCGGTTTCGTGGGGCCCGGATGGGTCGGTTTGCGAGGCGTGGGGGTCCTGGATGGGGCTTCGGGCGCTTCGGACCGGACGGCGGGAGCACCCCTCGGGGCCGAAAGATGAAACGCACCAGGCGCGGGCTGAAATCGCCCGCGCGGTCCGGATGGGGTCGCTTCCCCTCCGCCCGCCGGAGGCCTCCATCGGAGCGGGTTAAAAATCCGCGACCCGAAGGCTTCCGTCCACCGATCGCGCGGAGCGCTCCGGCTCAGGCCGAAACGGTGTTCCTACAAACTACATTCCGGGCATGGCCCGGACGCTCCGCCGCCTCCCCAACTCCGCCGGCGTCTTCCGGCGGAAGGGCGCCCCCGTGCGTCCGTGCGTCGGTCGGGGACAGGCGCAAGCGCCTGTCCCCGATCCCGGCCCCGCGTCGTTTGGGGACACGCACAAGCGCATGTCCCCGACAGGAACCTCAGCCCTGGCGAACGTCGCCTGAAAGCGTCGCGTAATACCCCAGATCAGCCCGGTGACCGCCGTGATCATACGTCTCCATCGCCACCGCCTTGCCGTCCATCACCGCCTTGAACGCCGTCTTGAACGCCGCCATCTCCTCCGGCGTGCCGACCGAGACCCGCACCGCGTTGGGCCAGATCGGCCAGGTGCGGCCGATATAGACGTTCTGGGCTTTCATCGCCGCGATCACGGCTTTGCCGTCACGGCCGGTGTCGATCATGAAGCAGTTGGTCTGCGGATCGCCGATGACCTTGTAGTTGTTGGCCTTCAGCCAGGCCAAGGTGTCGCGCCGGGTGTCGCCGATGATCTTCTTGCGGGTGGGGACCAGGGCCGGGTCCTCCAGCGAGGCGCGGGCCGCCGCCGAGCCGGTGATCGGCATGGCGTTCTGGCCGAACGGGGTCAGCTTGGCCAGCAGGTCGGGCCGTCCCACCGCGAAGCCGCAGCGGATGCCGGCCATGCCGTAGATCTTGGAGAAGGTCCGCAAGACGATCAGGTCCTTGCCGGCGGCCACCAGGTCCAGCGCGTCCCCGGCGTCGGACAGGTGGATATAGGCCTCGTCGACCAGCAGGATCGACCCGGCGGGCTTGTTGTCCAGCGCCCAGGCGATGTCCTGCCTGGTCGTCACCGTGCCGGTCGGGTTGTTGGGGTTGCAGATATAGATGATCCCGGCCTGCGGGTCGGCGGCGACCATCGCCTTGACGTCGTGGGCGTGGTCGGCGGCGAGCGGCACCTTGACCACCTTGGCCTTGCTGGTCATCGCCGCCCGCATGCCGGCCTCGTAGGAAGGGTCGGCGGTGACGAAGCTGCGGGTCGGCGAGGTGAAGGCCAGGACGGCGTAGTGCAGCGGCTCGGACGAGCCGGCATAGACGGCGACATGGTCTTCCTTGAGCCCGTTCTGGGCCGCGAAGGTCGAGACCAGCATGGCGGTCTCGCCGTTGCGGTCGTAGCGGCCGCCCAGCGGCGCCACGCGGGCGATCGCGTCGCAGGCCGCCTTGGAGGGGCCCAGCGGGTTTTCGTTGGCGTTGATCAGCACCGCGCCGGGCGGCGGGGCGTTGGGGCTCTGGCCGTGCAGGGCCATGCCCGAGGGCGGGGTAGCGGCCGTCTGGGCCGCCTGGGCCAGGTGGGCCTCGGTCAGGATCGGGGTCGCGGCGGCCAGCGCGGCGGCCCCCAGAAACGACCGGCGCCCCAGGGTCAGCCTGTTCGACTTGTGCGTGTCCATTGTCATCCCTGTTCCGAGCCCATCCGCGCCGGCCCGTCGACAGGCCCGGCGGAGGCAAGGACAAGCCCAGCGGTTCCGGGGCGCAAGGCCTTGCGCGGTCGAAAGCGCCAACGCGCCGCCCTTGCCCACGCCGGAAGCAGGCCTGCCTCGCGATCGCCAGCGCCGATGGCGGCGCGCGCCCTTGTCATTCCGGCGCCGCCGCGAAATGAGTGTGTCCCCTCGTCGATTCCGGAGCCCGCCCATGCCCGCCGCCCCCCTCGCCATCGGGCCCCTCTCCATTGGGTTGGTCGCCCACGACGACAAGAAGGCCGCCCTGGTCGAATGGGCCGTGGCGCATCAGGGGTTCCTGGGCCGGCACCGGCTCTACGCCACCGGCACGACCGGCGGACGAATCCTCGACGCCCTGCCGGACCTGGCCCTTACCCGGCTGAAGAGCGGGCCGCTGGGCGGCGACCAGCAGCTGGGCGCGCTGCTGGCCGAGGGGTTGCTGGACATGCTGGTGTTCTTCGTCGACCCGCTGTCGCCGCAGCCGCACGACGTGGACGTCAAGGCGCTGATCCGCATGGCGACCCTGGCCGACATCCCCTTCGCCTGCAACGTGGCGACGGCGGATCTGATCGTGGCGGGGCGATAGGGTGGCTAAACTGGGAACTTCAGCAGGTTGGGCTTGGGGATCGCCGCCCTGAACGTCCCGCGCGTCTTGGCGGTGTCGAGGCCGAAATCGGCCCAGGCTTTCAGGAAGCCGGCGGCGGCGGCTGTTTCGGCCAGCGGCGCCAAGGTCAGCAGCGGTCGGGCGGCCAGCAGCTTGCGGGCGGTGGCCCAGGCCTCGGGTTCGGCCAGGGCGTAGGCGCCGTCGCTGGCCACCAGCTCGGCGGCCAAGGCCGGGTCGGTGAAGCGCAGGGTCACGGCCGTGTCGGCCGGCGGGTCGCCCAGGGCGTTCAAGGCGTCGATCAGGCCGGCCAGCGCCATGCGCGGGCGGCCGACCCGGCGCTCGCCGCCGGCCGCGCCGGCCAGGGTGCCGTCGGCGTCGCGGCGCACATGGGCCCAGCCGCCATAGCCGGGGTCGGGCTTGCAGAGGGCGGCGGTCCACAGGTCGATCTTGGCGGTCATGGTCCCTGTCTAGGACAGGGGTCCGGAGGTGGCCAGAGGGGCGCGTGACGAACGCCGTTCGGCGAGGCATCTTCCGCTCGGCGCGCGCCGCGCCCGCTGAGTCGGAGCCCGTCATGCTGGATCTCGTCCTCGCCATTCTGCACCACCTGCTGGTCTTCTCGCTGGCCGGGCTGCTGGCGGCCGAACTGGTCCTGGTTCGCCCCGGCGTGAGCGGTGCGACGCTGAAGACCCTGGGCGGGCTCGACGCCGGCTACGGGGCGACGGCGGGGCTGATCCTGGTGGTCGGGTTCTCGCGGGTGTTCCTGGGCGGCAAGGGGGCGGCCTTCTACCTGTCCAACCCGATGTTCTGGGCCAAGATCGGCGCCTTCGCGGTGGTCGGCCTGCTGTCGATCGCGCCGACGGTCCTGATCCTGCGCTGGCGCAAGCGGGCCAAGGCCGATGCGGACTTCACGCCGCCGGCCGGGGAGGTGGCGGCGGCCCGCCGGGTGCTGCTGCTGGAGGTCCTGGTCTTCGCCCTGATCCCGGTTTTCGCCGCCGCCATGGCGCGCGGCTACGGGCTCTAGACGCCGCGAAAACGGAACTCGGCGAGGGGCGGGGCGGAACGAAAAGTAAACCCGATCTTAAAAACCATGGTTAACGTCATTTTCACTTCGGTGAACAATGTTCTAATTTCGGCTCGCGCGCCGGCTTTCTCATCAAGATGCAGTAAGCAAGAAGTGTGCCATATTGGGGCGAAAACCCTGTTTTCGTGGGCATTCGGGAACGAAGTGTAAACACACACGAAATATTTATGGTTAACGCCACCTTAGGGTCCATTAACGACTTGTTAAACGTGATGGCTCCGGCTTTGCTACTCGAGCGTTGAACCCTTGCCGGACGTCCCGGCATGGGACGTTCCGTGTGCGGAGTGTGGCAGCGATGTTCGAGTTCGGTCGTGATCTGAAAAGACTCTTCGGAGTCGACGCCGGGGCTCCCGCCAGGGCCGCCGCGCACCGGGACGGGCTGACCGGCGGCGACACCTCGCTGCTGGAGCTGCTGGACCTGCGCCTGCTGGTCAATGAAGCCCGCTCGGCCGACGTCGCCGCCGGGCGCATCGGGGCCAAGGATCGCGGTCGCCGCCTGCTGGAGGCCGCTGTGGTCTGGCGCGAGCTGGCCCGCCGCTCCGGCGACGCCGCCGCCCTGCGCAAGGGCGCGGCCCAGGCCGAGGCCGCCGCCAAGATTTTCGAGACCGAACGCCGCGTCGAATGCCTGGCCGCCGCCCGCTGCGAGCAGGCGACCCTGGCGGTGCTGGGCGCCGACCTGTTCGGCGACGAGGGGCTGCACGCCGCCGCCGGCGCCACCCTGACCCTGGCCAAGACCGCGCCGGGCCAGCGTTGCGCCATGGCCGAGGCCCTGCTGGCCGGTCTGGAAGGCCGCGTCGCCCTGGGCGAGAACAATCTCGACCGCGCCCTGGCCGCCGCCCAGGCCTTTGAATCGCCCTTGCGTGGCCTGGCCGCCGCCCGTCGCGTCAAGGGCGGAGCCTCGCGCCTGCTGCTGGCCGACCAGCGCGCCGCCCGCGTCGAGTTGCTGCTGTCGTGCGCCGCCCGCCTCAAGGACCGCGCCCTGACCGAGGTCGCCCTCGAGGAGGCCAAGACGGCCGAGGCGGCGCTCGATCCCGATTTCGAACCCCTGGCCTGGTCGCGGCTGGAGTCCCTGCGCGGCGCGGCCCTGGTGCAGCTGGGCGAGCTGGATGGCGAGATCAACCATATCGCCGACGGCGTCGAGGCCCTGGCCGCGGCCCTGGAGCCGGTCACCGCCGACCACAGCCCGATGGACTGGGCCCGCGCCCAGGCCGCCCTCGGCGCCGGCCTGCAGGCCATGGGCGAGGCGACGACCTCGGAGCGCTGCTTCGAGCGGGCGGTCACCTGTTACGACCGCGCCTCGCACATCCTCAAGACCCAGCCGGCCCTGGCCCTGCGCGCCGTGGTCGCCAACAACCGCGCCCTCAGCCTGGCCCGCTGCGCCGAGCTGACCGCCGACCTGGCGGTGCTGGACGCCGCCGAGATGGCCTTCAAGGCCGAGCTGGCGGCGGCGCCCGGCGCGCGCGACCCGGCCGCCTGGGCGGTGGTGCAGATGAACCTGGCCCGCCTCTACGAGGCCCGGGTCGAGATCACCGGCCGCGACGACGGCCGTTTGGACAGGGCCGCGATGGCCCTGGCCAGCGCCTTCGACGTGTTCGCCGAACTGGGCCTGCGGTCGCTGACCGACCTGGCGGCCCAGGGGTTGCAACGCGTCAAACAGGCGCACCACGCCTGACCCAGAATGAAACTGGCCGACCCCGGAAGGGGCCAGGCCCAAGACAGTAGGGAAGATTTCGTGATCGCTTCGTTGCTTGCCGCCGCCGCCGTTTCGCTCGTTCCCGCGCCCAGCCAGCAGGCTCAGCCGGCCATGACGCAGATCAAGGACACGACGCCGCAAATCGCCGAAGCCATCCTCAGCTGCATGGTCAAGCGCGACGGCGGCCTGACCGCCTGCTCCGTCCAGAGCGAGACCCCGTCCGAACTGGGCGTCGGCCAGGCGGCCCTGTCGATGGCCTCGCAATTCCAGGTCGACCTGATGGGCCCCGACGGCAAGAGCCGCGCCGGCTCGTTCATCGACGTGCCGGTCCGCATCCGCATCCGTTGAAGCATGATGATTCACGGCATGATCGCCATTTAGGTCCGTTTCCCCGGCGAAGGCCGGGGCCCAGATCATAGGGCGGAGCGTTTCGGATCATGGCCCAATACGACGGCTGAACCTGGGCCCCGGCCTTCGCCGGGGAAACGGAATGATGTGGGCGGTTCAGTTCAAAATCATCACGCTCCAGGCACCGTCGCTCTCACTCGACCTTCGCGGCGACAAGGCCTAGCCTTGTCGCCGCGACGCGTTTTCGGGGACGGCATGGACCAGGGTTTCAGCGGCGAAGACCTCTCGCGGGTGATCTACCTGCTGCTCTATCTGCTCGTGGCCGTCATCGGTCTGCGCGGCATGTCCCGACGCGACCGCCGCGTCGGCGGCCAATCGGCGCCGGCCCGACCTGGCGTGCGGGGGTGGATGGACGCCAATCCCTGGGCGGTCGGCGGCGCGGTCTGGGCGTTCATCATCTGGGGCCTGCTGGCCGCGCGCCTGTGGTGGCTGGGCCAGCCCGGTCCGGCCTGGGTGACCTTGCCGCTGACGGTGCTGGGCGGCCTGGGCTTTGGGTGGGTCCTGTCGCGGTTCGGTCGTCCGCGCTAGCCAGAGCGGGTTTGCTGAATCGCGCTTCTCATTTCCCCGTTTCCCCGACGAAGGTCGGGGCCCAGGTGAAACCCACGAGCCGCTCAGGATGAATCTGGGTCCCGGCCTTCGCCGGGAAAACGGAGGTGAGAGTGAGGCGCTTCCCTGTAAGGCCGCGTTAGCTAGGCCGCCGCCATGTCGCCCGTGGTGCGGCGCATGCGCCAGAAGCGGATGGTGCGCAGGGCGGCGTCGCGGGGCAGGGCGGCGTAGAGCTCGCCATAGCTCTTGGCCTTGCCCATGGCGTTGTCGTTGGGGTCGAGGATCAGCAGGGCGAAGGTCAGGAACAGGGCGCGGTCGAAGTCGGCCGCCCGGCAGATCACGGCAAGGGCGTCGAGCTCGCGGCGCTCGATGATCTTGCGGGCGGTGTGGAAATCGACGTCGGCCAGTTCGGCCAGGGCCACCAGGAACTGGGTGGTCTTGTTGGCGCGCAGCATCGAGACCAGGGCCTGGGGCGTGACCGCGCCGCGGGCCTTCATCGCCACGACCGCCGCGACCGCCGCGTCGTAGTCCGGCGGCAGGGCGCCGTCGCGGGCGGCGACGCGGTTGCGGCCGGCCTTCAGGGCCGCTTCGAGGGTGGCCGGATCGACATGGGCGTTGCGCTCCATGATCCGGTCGCGCAGCCGCGCCTCGGCCACGAAGTACATCTCGTTGAGCAGGTCGATAGGCAGGGCCTGGCGGTCGATCACCGCCTCGTGCAGCGCGGGATTGGCCGCCGCGCGGTCAACCGCCGCCTCGTGGGCTTCGCGCGACAGCACCGCGCCCTCGTTGCGCAGCAGCACGCCCAGGGTGGTGTCGTCGCCGCGCTCGACGATGGCGTCGGAGACGATGGCGGGCACCGTCGGACGTTGCGAGATGGCGCGCAGGTGGTCCTGGCCCTGGGTGCGGGCCACGTGCAGCAGGTCGGCCTCGCTGAGCTGTGGCGCGCCCTGGAGGATCGGGCGGGCGACGGCGATGCTGTCGCTGGCCAGGGCGCGGGTCAGGGCGGGCGGCGCATTGGCGCTCGCGCCCAGCCGCTCGGCCAGCTCGATCCTGACGGCCTCTTCCATCTCGCCGGCCAACTGACCCAGGACGTCGTCGAACAGGCCCATCTCGACGTCGCCGTGGTTTTCGCCGGCGAAGAACAGGTCGGTGACGCCACGCAGCAGCTCGCGCCGACGCGAGCTTGAAGGCTCATCGGCCAGGGCGATGAGGTCGTGAAGACGCGATTGGATCAAAGGGCCTGGTCCCGGGTCTTGGCGCGGCGGGCCGCGCTGCTGTCGTCGTCGTCGCCATCGCCGTTCACGCCGGCCGCCAGCCAATCGGCCGAGCCGTGCTGGGGGACGGCGTCCTTGGCTTCCGGCGGCGGCTCGCTGGCGGTGATCAGTACGCGGGTGTCGGGACCCGCGGGCGGGATGACGTCGGGCGTCAGGCCATACTCACGGCCGACCGAATAGAACCGCGCGCCGGCCGCGCCGGTGTTCACGGCGGCGACCTGCCGGGGCTGGGGCGGCGGAGGTGGGGTGGGCGCCGCGACGGGCTGGCGAGCGGTCGGCTGGGCTTGGAGGGGAGCGGACGCCGGCGTGTTGGTCGAAGGGGCGGCCGCGACGCGGGAACTGCGGTAGTTGGACCAGTCGACGGTCGGCGTCGGCGTGGCCGGGGCGTAGGCCACCGGCGACGGGCGGGGCGCGGCCGGTTGTGGCGCGGTCGGCTGGGCGGCGCGCGGCGCGGCGTACAGGCTGGTCGGCGGGGCCGGGGCGGCCGCTGGCGGCGGCGGCGCGTAGGCGGACGAGACGGGCGTGGCCTGATAACCGGCCCAACCGGCGATCGGCGTCGGTCGCGTCGGCGCGGAGGCTTGCGGGTCGGGAAGGACGGGCGAGGCCTGGCGCTTGCCGGCCCAGCCCAGCATGGGGCCATCGTAACGGACGGTCGCCGTGGCGACGGCGACGGCCGCCTGGCGCGGGGTGGTCGGGCCGTAGCGGCTTTCGCGCGGGCCTGGCGCGCGCGAGTCCTCGGCGTGCGCCTGGACGGCGACGCTGATCAGCACGGCGAGGACGACGACGAGACGCATGAACCGATCCGGAAGAGAGCGGGGTCCCTCGATTCATACGCAAGTCCGCTTAACCTTGGCCTAACGCGACACAACTTTAGGGGTTGGCTCTGGAACCAAGGCCTATCGGCCGCGCCACCAGGCCAGCAGGCGGCGTTCGACTAGGGTCATGAGCGCGTGCAGGGCCACGCCGAGGATCGCCAGCATGGCCAGGGCGGCGAACACCCGGGCGGTCTGCAGGCGGGTGGACGACTCCAGGATCCGCCAGGCCAGGCCCTGGCTGCCGCCCGAGCCGGCCACGAACTCGGCGACCACCGCCCCGACCACCGCCAGGCCGGCCGCCACCTTGTGGCCTTCCAGCAGGGCGGGGACGGCCGACGGCAGGCGCAGCCGCCACAGGCGCTGGACGCGGCGCGCGCCATAGAGGTCGAACAGCCGGGCCAGGTCCGGATCCACCGCCTTGAGGCCGGTCAGGGCGCCCGAAAAGATCGGGAAGAAGGCGGCGACGGCGGCCAGGGCGACCACGGCCCGCTGCGGATGCTCGATGCCGGCCCAGATGGTCATCAGCGGCCCGATGGCGACCAGGGGCGTGACCTGCAGGGTGACGGCCACCGGGCGAACGGCGTCCTCCAGCGTGGGGTTCAGGCTGACCAGCAGGGCCAGGCCGCAGGCGGTCAGGCTGGCGGCGGCCAGGCCGATCAGGGCGGTCGACAGGGTGTTCCAGGCGCTGGCCAGCAGCACCGGCCAGCCCTGGGCCAGGGCGAGGCCGATCGCCGAGGGCGTGGGCAGCAGATAGACCGGCACGTCCAAGGCGCGGCAGGCCAGCTCCCAGGCGCCCAGCAGCAGGATGATGAGGAGGAGGGGGGCGAGGAGTTTCATGACGAAGTCCTCCCCCTGTGGGGGAGGTGTCGGCGCAGCCGACGGAGGGGGGAGTTCGCGGCGTCGGCCGCCAGCAGGACGGACCTTTCCAGGCTCCCCCCACCGGCCTTCGGCCGCCTCCCCCACGGGGGGAGGATCTGATGAAGCGCGGTCATGCCGCCACCCCCACGCCACGCGCCAACACCCGCGACACCGCCTCCGCCGTCTCGCGGAACGCGGCCGTCGTCCGGAAACCCGGCGGACGGACCGTGGGGCCGCCGACGATGATCTCGCCGGCGATGCGGCCGGGGCCGGGGCTCATCACCACGACGCGCCCCGCCATGTAGACGGCCTCCTCGACATTGTGGGTGACGAACACCACGGCCGGCGACAACTCGCCGACCAGGGTCAGGACGTCGTCGGCCAGGGCCCGGCGAGTGATCTCGTCCAGGGCCGCGAACGGCTCGTCCAGCAGCAGCAGGCGAGGGCGGGTGACCAGGGCGCGGGCCAGCGAGGCGCGCATGGCCATGCCGCCGGAAAGCTGGGCGGGGCGGGCGGCTTCGGCGCTGGCCAGTCCGACCTTGCCCAGCGCTTCGATCGCCTGGGCGCGGGCCGCGCGGGCGGGCGTTCCCGCCAGTTCCAGCGGCAGGGCCACATTGGCCGCCGCGCTCATCCACGGGGCCAGGGTCGGGGCCTGGAACACCACCGAGGTCTCGCCCCGGCCGGCGGCCCGGGTCACGGTTCCGCGCGTCGGCGTCTCCAGCCCGGCCAGCAGCCGCAGGGCCGTGGACTTGCCGCAGCCCGACGGCCCGACCAGGGCGACGATCTCGCCGGCGTCCAGCGACAGGTCGATGGGGCCGAGCGCCCGGCCACGACCGGGGTAGTCGACCTCGACCTGTTGGAGGCTCCCGATGCTCAAAGGTTGTCATCCCGGCCGTAGCGAAGCGAAGAGCCGGGACCCAGGGGCCGTGCGCACCGCCCCTGGGTCCCGGACAGCCTCTGCGAGGCTTCCGGGATGACAACCGTTGTTGATGCGGAAGAAGTTGATCCGATCACTTCGGCAGGAAGTCCAGGCTGTAGGCCCGCTTGTAGTCCATGTCCCTGGGGTAGACGCCCTGTTCGGAGGCCACCTTGAAGAACTCGGCCCAGCGGGCGTCGGTCATGTCGCCGACCTTGGCGCGCGGGACGATGCCATAGGACCGCATCTTCTCGCGGGCCTGGTCGAGCAGGTCCTGGGTCATTTCCGGATTGTCCTTGCGGATCAGGGCGTCGCCGGGGGCCGGATCGCCGTAGAGATAGGACGTCCAGCCGGCCGCCGTGGCCTCGACGAAGGCCTTCACCGCCGCCGGGTTCTTGGCCAGCAGGGCGTCGGGGACCAGGGCGAACGAGGCGTAGGCCGGGTAGCCGTCGTCGGCCAGCAGGAACACCGCCGGCTTCACCCCCGCCTCCTTCTCGATCAGGTAGGGCTCCGAGGTGGCGTAGCCCTGCTGGATCACCCGCTTGTCGGCCAGGAACGGGGCGGTCGAGTAGTTGTACTTGCGCACCTGGGCGTCGGTGAAGCCGTGCTTGGCCTTCAGCCAGACCCAGAAGGCGGTGACCGAGGCGTCCGACAGCAGGATCGGGCGGCCCTTCATGTCGGCGATGCTCTCGACGCCCTGGCCTGGGTGGGCGATCAGCACCTGCGGGTCCTTGTCCATGAAGGCGGCGACGGCTTTGACCGGGATCTTCTCCTTGGCCAGGTTCAGCACGATGAAGCTGTTGGAGCCGACCCCGACATCGACCGCGCCGGTGGCCAGAAGTTGGGGCACGTTCACGCCCGGGCCGCCCTGGATCAGGGTGACGTCGAGGCCGCGCCTCTTGTATTCGCCGGTGGCCAGAGCCTGGTAGTAGCCGCCCAGCTCGGCCTGCGCCTTCCAGTCGGTGGCCAGCTTCAGGGCCGTGCGGCCAGGCGCCTCGACCGGCGTCTTGGCCGGCGAGCAGGCGGCCATCACGGCGCAGAGGGCCAGGGCGGCCAGGCGCATGAGCTTCATCATCGTCTCCCCGAATAGCCGAGGGAGGTTAGTGGGCGAGGGCGGGGGAGGGAAGCCCAGTTCCTCCCCCTGTGGGGGAGGCGGCCGAAGGCCGGTGGGGGGAGTTTGCCGAGGTTGGAGACTACTCCCCCCACCGTCGGCTACGCCGACACCTCCCCCATGGGGGGAGGACTTCTACTTCCGCGCCAGCCAACGGCTGACCTTGGCGTAGAGCACCTCCCGCTGCACCGGCTTGGCCACGTGGTCGACCATGCCGGCGGCGTAGCAGCGCTCGACCTGCTGGGGCAGGGCGTCGGCGCTCATGGCGATGATCGGGATCTCGCCGGCCCCGTTTCCGAAGGCCCGGATGGCCCGGGTGGCGGCCAGGCCGTCCATCTCCGGCATGTGGATGTCCATCAGGATGATGTCGAAGCCGCCGCGACTGGCCATCTCGACGGCCTGACGGCCGTTTTCGGCGGTCTCGACCCGGCAGCCGACCAGGGTCAGCAGCGCCATGCCGATCTCGCGGTTCATCGGATGGTCGTCGACCAGCAGGATGCGCGCCGCGCCCGGCTCGGCGGCCGGCCTGGGTTCGCCGGTGTCATAGGCCTCGACCTGGGGGGCGCCCAGTTCGATCCAGAAGGCCGAGCCGTGGCCCGGGGCGCTGTCGACGCCGATCCTGCCGCCCATCAGGTCGACCAGCGCCTTGCTGATCGCCAGTCCCAGGCCCGCTCCGCCATGGGGGCGGCTGGCCGAGCCCTCGACCTGGCTGAAGCGCTGGAACAGCCGGCCCTGCCGCTCGAGGGCGATGCCGAGCCCGCTGTCGACGATCTCGAACCGCAGCCGGTCTTCGATGTCGCCGGGCTCGACGGTCAGGCAGGCGCGGATCCGCCCGACCTCGGTGAACTTCACGGCGTTGCCCAGCAGGTGCAGCAGCACCTGGCGCAGCCGCAGGCCGTCCAGGTCGTGCAGCCCGCCGACCGGGTCGTTGACCTCGACCTCGATCGTCAGGCTCCGGGCCTGCGCCTCGGAGCGGATGATGCCGACCGCGTCATGCAGCACCGCCGCCGCCGAGGTCGGCTGGAACAGCAGCTCCACCTGGCCGGCCTCGACCCGCGAGAAGTCGAGGATGTCGTTGACCACGGTCAGCAGCGCCTTGCCGGCGGTGTCGATCAGGCCCAGTTGCCGGTGGGCGTCGGGCGGCAGGTCCGCCCGTTCGGCCAGCAATTGGGAGAAGCCGAGCACGCTGTTCAACGGCGTGCGGATCTCGTGGCTCATGGTGGCCAGGAACTCGGTCTTGGCCTCGCTGGCGGCCAGGGCGCGGGCCCGGGCGGCGCGGCTCAGCTGCTCGCGGCGCACCAGCAGGCGGCGCAGCCGTTCCTGCTGGGCCAGGGCCAGGCCGGCCGCCAGGGTGGTGACGAACAGCACGCCGACGAAGCTCTGCACGATCCGGTTCTGCTGAGCCTGTGGCCAGCTGGTGTCGATCTGGTCGGTCCACAGGCCTTGCACCGTCAGCGGGATGGCGACGCAGGCGACGATCATCGAGGCCTGGGCCGCGCCGCGCGGACCCAGCCGGAAGGTCGTCAGCAGGGCGACGGGAAACAGCAGGAAGGGCAGGGGCACGCCCTTGGCGTAGAAGACGGTCGTCGTCAGCGCCGCGATCAGGGCGTAGAGGCTGAGCCGTTCGCTCAGCTTGCGCTGGAAGGCGCGGCGGTGCTCGCCGTCCAGCAGCACCAGCACGGCGGGCAGCACGATCGACATGCCCAGCACGCCGCACAGGAACCAGTCCGCCAGCACCGTCACGAAGGTCTGGCCGTAGGCCAGGGCCAGCACCGCCGCGCAGACCAGGGCCATCACGAAGGTGACCGGCGCGGTCAGGGTGGTCAGCAGGGCCAGCTGCCGCATGGTCCGCACGCGCGGGGGACCGCCGAAGAAGCGCCGGGTCACGGCCCAGACCAGGAAGGCCTCGCCGATATCGACGGTGGTGTAGAGGACGACGCGACCGAGGCTGTCGCCGACCAGCAGGTCGATCGTCACGTGGGTCAGCACGGCCACGAAGGTCAGGGCGATGCGGCGCGGGCGGTCCAGCACCAGCAGGCCGGCCGCCAGCAGGGCGTTCGACGGCCACAGGGTGGCGATGCCTTCGGCGTTGCGGGTCAGGAAATCGCTGAACGCCTGGCTGGCCACCAGCGACACGGCCAGAACGATCAGGAGCCTGTCCTGTCGCCGTTGCTCCTGATGGGCGACGTTGGCCTGCATGCTGATCCCGTTCCCCGGACGGGTGGAATACGCCGAACTATCGAGTTGAGTTTCTTCGGTATTCAACGCTGTGACGCTTTGCCGCATCCTTAAGCCGAGAGCAATCACGTCAGGGTTGCGATTTGTCCCTGAAGGCGTCGGCCCGGCTTCTCCAGGCGTCGATTCTGGCCATCAGGGGCGTGGCGGTCACGCCATGGACCAGGATCGAGCACAGCACCACGAAGCCGGTGATCGCCCACAGCCGGCCCCAGTTGTGGAACTCGCCGTGATTGAGGCCATAGGCCAGGTAGTAGAACGAACCGATCCCGCGGATGCCGAAGAAGGCGACCAGCGCCCGCTCGCGCCGGGAGTGGGGCGCGCCGATCAGGCCGATCCAACCGGCCAGCGGCCGGACAACGAAAACAAGAACAAGCCCGAAGGCGATTTCCCTCCAGGTCAGGGAGTCCAGCAAGCCGCCGGCCACCGCCCCGCCCAGCAGCACCAGGACCAGCATCATCAGCAGGTGCTCCACCTGTTCGGCGAAGTCGTGCATGGCTTCGTGGAAGGCGTGGTCGCGCTCGGTCTCGCGCAGGGCCAGGGCCGAGACGAACACCGCCAGGAAGCCGTAGCCGTGGGCCGCCTCGGCGACGCCATAGGCGATCAGGGTCGCCCCCAGCGCCACCAGGCCGTCGCCGGTGCCGGATATCCGGGCGTGCGGGGCCTTGAAGGTCGCCCAGCCCAGGACCCGGCCGACCGCCCAGCCGACCCCTATCCCGGCCGCCACCCGCCACAGCACGTCGACGCCCAGCCAGTGGGTCAGCAGGCCGCCGTTCGCGGTCCCGCCGGCCACGGCGACGGCCACGGCCAGATGGACGAAGGGGAAGGCGAAGCCGTCGTTCAGCCCCGCCTCGGCGGTCAGGGCGAACCGCGTCTCGCCATGGTCGCCGGCTCTCGGCGGCCCGACCTGGACGTCCGAGGCCAGCACCGGGTCGGTGGGGGCCAGGGCCGCGCCCAGCAGCAGGGCCGACGCCAGGCCCAGGCCCAGGCCGTGCACGCCCATCAGGGTCACGGCCAGGATGCTCAACGGCATGGTGACGGCGATCAGCCGCCAGGCCGAGCTCCAGCGCCGCCAGCCCAGCCGCCGGTCGATCTTCAGTCCCGCCCCCATCAGCGAGACGATGACCACGATCTCGGTCAGGCGCTCGGTGAGGGTGGAGAACCGCACGGGGTCGGGGCGGAAGGACAGGGCGCCGCCGTGGAACGCGACCACGCCGATCAGCACGCAGAGAATGGCCAGCGATAGCGGCAACCGGCTCAACGCCATCGGCAGCCAGGCCACCAGCAGCACGACCACGCCCAGGCCGAGCAGGAAGAGCAGGTAGGGATCGAACATCCCCTCCCTAACGCGTGAGGACCGGCAAGGACGCCAAAAAGGGCGTGCGAAAGGGGCGTGCGGAGCGAACCGAGGGGGGCGTCAGGGCGTTGTGTGCGGCGAAGGAGTCTTCATGGACAAGCTTTTCGCCAGGTTCGCCAACGCCACCGCGCGCGTCACCGGCAGCCCGCCGGCCTTCATCCTCTGCGTGCTGCTGGTCGTGACCTGGGCCGTCACGGGGCCGATCTTCAAATTCTCGCAGAGCTGGCAACTGGTGATCAACACCGGCACGACCATCATCACCTTCCTGATGGTGTTCCTGATCCAGAACACCCAGAATCGCGACGGCGAAGCGGTGCAGACCAAGCTGGACGAGCTGATCCTGACCTCGGACGCCGAAAACCAGTTCATCGGCATCGAGAAGCTGACGGAAAAGGAACTGGCGGCGATGCATGCCCGCTGCGCCGAGCACGCCAAGGTCGCCCAGGACCGGCTCGACAAGGTCAGCGCCGAGCGGGAAGCCCGGACCAAATCCAGGGCCTCGCCCCGGACCAAGCGCTCCCCGGTCAAGCGCCCGCCGGCCAGGAATGCGCCGGCGCGGCGGGTGAAGACGTCCTGACCGACCATCTCAACGTCGTCATCCCCCGCTTTATGCGGGGGACCCAAGCGGCGTTTCAGAAACGCGCTTGGCCAGCGCGGCTTGGGTCCCCCGAACAAGTCGGGGGATGACGGCTGTGAGGTGGGCGGCGGCGCCTACTTCTTCTCCAGCAGCAGCGTGCCCTGCTTCTTGACCTGGCCGGTGATCTTGCCGGCGATCATGCCCAGCAGGCCGGGCAGGACCAGGTCCATGCGCACCGACTGGTCCAGCACGAACAGGGCGCCGGAGATCGACTGGCCCATGGCCTTGGCCGAGAAGTTCAGGACGTCGCCATTCCAGCTCTTCTCGACGTCCTTGATGACGCCGCCCGCCTGGCCGATCAACTGACCGAACCCGTCCTCGATGCGGCGGCGCGCCTCGGCGGCGCCCAGCTGGTGGGGAATGGTGATGGTGATCGGCTGGCTCATGCGTGTGGGGCTCCGGATGCGGGGTGAACGCCCCAGGGCGATATATGGGTGCGAAGCGGCGACATCCATACGTCCGGATTTGACGTAGGTGGGGTCAATGGTTGGGACGTCCACGGAGGAAGCCCATGACCGACATCGCCATGCCCAGCCTGTTCCAAGCCTCGCTCCGCCCCGCCGCGCGGCGGATGGCGCGTCCCGGCCGTCCCACCGGCCTAGTTGGCGCCGTGAACTACGGCGGCGTGCTGCTGGTCTGGCTGGCGCTGCTGGTCGTGCGTCCGACCCTCGCCCTGCGGGTGTTCCGCGAACGCCGCGCCGACTCGCCGATCCGGCGTTTCCGGCGCTGATCAGGTCTCGCCAAAACGCTTGATCGGTGAGATGGGCTTGGCATGCGCCGCACCGTCTCGATCGCCCATGTCAGCCACCGCCTGAAGGCCCCGTTCCGCATCTCGCGCGGGGTCAAGACCGCCGCCGAGGTGGTGGTGGTCGAGATCGTCGAGGACGGCCTGATCGGCCGGGGCGAGAGCGTGCCCTACGCCCGCTACGACGAGACCGTCGACAGCGTGATCGCCCAGCTCCAACCCGCCGCCCAAGCCCTGCGCGACGGCGCGACGCCGCACGAGGCCCTGGCCCTGCTGCCGGCCGGCGCGGCCCGCAACGCCCTGGACTGCGCCCTCTGGGACCTGCGGGCCCGGCGCGAGGGCCTCAGCGTCGAGGCCCTGACCGCCCTGCCGGTTCCCGACACCTTGATCACCGCCGTGACCGTCAGCCTGGACACGCCCGAGGCCATGGCCGCCGCGACCCTGGCCGTGGCCGCCGCCCCGCTGATCAAGGTCAAGCTGTCGGCGGAGGGCCCAGCCGCCCGGCTGCTGGCCGTCGCCAAGGCCGCGCCTCACGCCCGGCTGATCGTCGACCCCAACGAGGGCTGGGACTTCGCCATTCTCGACGGGCTGAAGCCGATCCTGTCGGACCTGAACATCGCCCTGGTCGAGCAGCCCCTGCCGGCCGGCGAGGACATGGCGCTCGAAGGCTACGACCCGCCCTATCCGATCTGCGCCGACGAGTCGGTGCACGTGGCGCGGGACCTGGCGGCCTTGCGCGGCCGCTACCGCGCCGTGAACCTCAAGCTCGACAAGGCGGGAGGCCTCAGCGAGGCCCTGCTGATGCTGGAGGAGGCCCGCAACCACGGCTTCACCCTGATGGTCGGCTGCATGGTGGCCTCGTCCCTGGCCATCGCTCCGGCCCTGCACCTGGCGGGGTCGTGCGCGTTCGCCGATCTGGACGGACCATGGTGGCTGGCCGTGGATCACCCGGGCGGGGCGCGGGTGGCGGACGGGCGGATGACCCGGCCGGCGCCGGGGTTCTGGGGGGATGGGATCACGGCGACGGGGCTGTGGCTCTAGGGGCGGCGTGACGGTAAACCTTGAAGGCCGTTTTCGGCGAGCGCTCTGCGTCCTTCGAGGCTTCGCTACGCTACGCACCTCAGGATGAGGAGCGTAATGGCTGAATTCCTCATCCTGAGGCGCCCTCCAGAGGAGGGCCTCGAAGGACGCACGGCGCTTCCATCCCAAACCGGCCAACTGCCCACGGCTCCCAGGGACGGCGTGACGGCGCCTTGACCTCGGCGCCGTCTGGGCATGCTGTGGGCGGCATCGACACCGGAACCGTCGCATGACCGAGATCGTCGCCGACACCCCGCCGCTCGAAGAGACGCGCCGACCCAAGGGCCCGCTGGACTTCTGGTTCGGCATCCCGCTGTGGCGGCGGATCCTGGCCGCCCTCGTGCTGGGCGCCGTGGTCGGCTACTTCTGGGGCGAGGGGGCGACCAGCATCAAGTGGATCGGCGACATCTTCGTGCGGTTGATCCGGATGATCGTCGCGCCGCTGGTGTTCATGATCATCGCCTCGGGCGTGGCTCAACTGGGCGACGCCCGGCGGCTGGGCAGCATCGGCGTCAAGACCATCGCCATGTATGTGCTGACCACCCTGGTGGCGGTGAGCATCGGCCTGACCCTGGCCACGCTGATGGCTCCGGGGATCGGCGCCAACCTGCAGAACGTCGCCCCCCAGGCGGTCAACCCACCCAAGGCGGTGGGCGAGCTGTTCATCGGCATCGTGCCGCTGAACCCGATCAAGGCCATCGCCGAGGGCGAGACCCTGGCGATCATCTTCTTCGCCATGCTGGTCGGGGCCGGGGTGATCGTCGCCGGCAAGGACGGCGAACCGGTGGCCAAGCTCCTGGCCTCGGGCACCGAAGTCATGCTGCGCATCGTCGGCTTCGTCATGGAGGTCGCCCCGTTCGGAGTGTTCGCCCTGATCGCGGTGGTGATGGGGACCAACGGTCCGGCCACCTTCGTCAATGTCGCCCAGCTGGCGGTCTGCGTACTGATCGGGGCGATCATCCAGACCCTGGTCACCCATGGCCTGGTGGTGCGGCTGCTGGCCTGGTTGCCGCTGATCCCTTTCTATCGCGGCTGCATGGACGCCATTCTGGTGGGTTTCTCCACCTCGTCCAGCTCGGCGACCCTGCCCGTGGCGATCCGGGTGGCCGAGGAGAATTTGGGCATCAAGCCGTCGATCTCGTCGACCGTCCTGCCCCTGGGGGCGACCATCGGCATGGACGGCACGGCGATGTACGTGGCCATGCTGACCATGTTCGCCGCCCAGGCGTTCGGCGTGCCCCTGACCCTGACCGACTACCTGCTGGTCGCCCTGACCACCACCATCGTCGCCATGGGCGTGGCGCCGGTGCCCTCGGGTTCGCTGTTCGTGCTGGCCGCGGTGCTGGCCTCGATCGGTATCGGGGCCGAGCAGACGGCGATCATCGTCGGTTTCATTCTGCCCTTCGACCGCATCCTCGACATGATCCGCACCGTGCCCAACGTCACCTGCGACCTGTCGATCGCCACGGCCGTCGCGCGCTGGGAGAAGGAGATCGACGTGGCGGAATACCTGTCGAAGAAGGACGTTTGAGGGAATTTCGTGGGAGGCAGGGCGCGATCCCTTGGAAATATAGGTCTTGTTGTGCGGGCGGCGTAAAATCATGGAACAGGCGACGCGCGCCGTTCTCCGGCCGCGCGAACCGGTCTAGTCATCGCCGGCGCTCCCCACGCGAGGACTTCCATGCCCTTCGACCAGCCCCCTCCCGTCGAACAGGTGATCGTCACCGCAGCGCGCCTGCCGCCCTCGGCGGCCGAGGCGGCGTTCTCGGTGGTTCACCTGAGCGAGGGCGACCTGGTCCGCAGCCAGCGGGTGGACGAGGCGGTGGCCCAGACGCCCGGCGTCTCGCTGTTTCGCCGCACCTCCAGCCTGTCGGCCAACCCGACCACCCAGGGGATCAGCCTGCGGGCCATCGCTCCCTCGGGCGCGGGACGGACCCTGGTGACCCTGGACGGCGTGCCGCTCAACGACCCGTTCGGCGGCTGGGTGATCTGGTCGCAACTGGCGCCGGAATCCCTGACCGGGATCGACATCGTGCGCGGGGCCGGCGCCGGCCCCTACGGCGCCGGCGCCCTGACCGGGGTCATCGGTCTTCGGGAACGGGACTCGGGCATAGCCGCCGACGTCTCGGCCGGCGAGCTGGGCAGCCAGCGCGCCTCGGCGGCGGCGGTCTCGACCCTGGGACGGCTCGAGTTCTTCGGGGCGGCGTCCTACGACAAGTCCGACGGCTACGTGCCGGTGCGCGGCGACCGCCGGGGCGCGGCCGACACCCGGACCGACCTGGAGGCCAAGAGCATCGCCGGCCGCGTCGACATGGCCACGACCTTGGGCCTGCTGTCGCTGCGCGGCGGCTTCTTCGAAGAGGATCGCGGCGCCGGCCTGGCCGGGGCGCGGGCCAACGCCTCGGGCAACGTGTTCAGCGCCACCCTGGTCAAGGCCCCGCGCGGCGCGGCCCTGGGCTGGCGGTTGCAGGCCTGGCGGCGGACCAGCGACCTGTTCAACACCTCGGTCGCGGTGGCGGCCGACCGTTCCACCACCACCCTGGCCAACAGCCAGGACAAGACCCCGGCCACGGGCAAGGGCGCGAACGTCGCCTTGCGTCGCAAGGTCGGCGGGTTGGAGTGGGAGCTGGGGGCGGACGCACGCTTCAACGACGGCGAGGAACGCGAGCGGCTCTATCGACTGGGCGTCCTCAATGCCTACCGTGTCGCCGGCGGCCAGACCTCGGTGGTCGGGGCCCATGCCGACGGCTCCTGGACGACGGGCCCGTGGCTGGTGGCCGGCGGCCTGCGGCTGGACCACTGGGAGAACACCGACAGCCATCGTGTCGAGCGCAACGCGGCGACCGGGGCGATCACCCTGGACGCGCACCCAGCCGACCGCGACGGCGACGTGGTCAGCGGCCGCCTGGGCGTGAAGCGTGAACTGGCCAACGACGTCGTCCTGCGCGCCTCCGGCTACACCGGCTTCCGGCCGGCCTCGCTGAACGAACTGCATCGCCCGTTCCGGGTCGGCAACGACGTCACCGAAGCCAACGCCACCCTGAAGCCCGAGCGGCTGCAGGGCTTCGAACTGGGCGTCTCGCGCAAGGGCGACAAGGGCCTGGTCGAGGCCACGGCGTTCTGGAACCGCATCGAGGATCCGATCACCAACGTCACCCTGAGCGGTACGCTGCGCCAGCGCCAGAACGCCGGCGAGATTAACGCGGTCGGCCTGGAGGGCAGGGCCGAGCGTAAGGTCGGGGCCGTGACCCTGACCTCGGCCCTGTCGGTCACCGACGCCCGGGTCGATGGCGGTTCGGACGCCCCGCAATTGACCGGCAAGCGCCCGGCCCAGGCCCCGATCTGGAGCGCCACGGCGGGGCTGTCGGCACAGCTGACCGACAAGCTGACCCTGGCGACCGACCTGACCTATGAGGGCAAGCGGTTCGAGGACGACCTCAACAGCCGGATGCTCGACCCGGCCTACCGCCTCGACGCCCGGCTCGACTGGCGCGTGCGGCCGCTGGTGACGGCCTATGTGGCGGGGGACAACCTGCTGGACGCCAACATCCAGACCTCGCGGACGGCGGACGGCGTGGCGGGATACGCCGCGCCGAGGATCGTGCGGGTGGGGGTGCGGGTGGCGCTTTAAGCCTCAATGCAGCGCAAAAGCCCGTCATCCCCCGCTTTATGCGGGGGACCCAAGCGGCGGTTCAGTTGATACGCAGAATGAGGCCGCCGGCTCGGCTTGGGTCCCCCGAACAAGTCGGGGGATGACGACTGTTTGTGATGAGAAGGTGTCCCTCACCGCACCGGCTTGCCTTCGAACACCACCCTCGCCCCCTTGACCACCGCCGCCCCCAGCTCCGCCGCGTCCCAGTTGGTCAACCGCACGCAGCCATGCGAGGCTCGCTTGTTGACCAGCCTCGGATCGGGCGTGCCGTGGATGCCGTAGGTGTCCTTGGTCAGGTCGATCCAGGTCGAGCCCACCGGGTTGTTCGGCCCGGGCTTGAGGGTCAGCTTGCCCTTGGGTTTGCCAAAGGTCAGTCGCGACGGGTCGTAGGTGTAGGTCGGGCGCGGGGCGACCGTGTTGACCGCCCATTCGCCGACCGGGGCCGGGCGCTCGGTGCTGCCCACCGTGGCCGGATAGACCGCCAGCAGCCGGTCGTCGTCGGCATAGGCCTTGAGCACGCCCCGGGCGTTGTCGATCGCGATGCGGGTCACCTTGCCGTCCAGGCCCTTGGGACCGAGGGCGACGACCACGATGGTGGCGCCGGCCTGGCCGAAGTCGACGCCGGGGTTCAGCGCCTGGAGCAGCGGCTCGTCCATGTGGAACTTCTCGGCCAGGGCCTCCAGCGGGCTGGCGTAGGACAGGGCCGGCAGCTTGGCCATGGCCTCGTAGTCGTCCTTGGGGATGGCGGCGACGAACGGGCCGGCGACGTCTTCGGCGGTGATGACATAATCGGTCAGGGCCGGGCCGGAGTCGGCGGCGACCAGGGCGTCCCGGACGGCGGGGCTGAACTTGCCGTCGACGGTCAGGCGGCGGGCCTCCTGGAAGGCGCTGACGGCGATGGCCAGGTTGGAGCCCTCCTGGCCGTCGATGACCCCGGGCGAGAAATGGGCGCGGTCAAGCAGCACCTGGGCGCGGACCAGGACGGCCTGCTTGACCTCCGGCGTCGTGGCGGCGGGATCGAAGGCGGCGGCGTTGACGGCCTGAGCCAGGGGCGAAGGCGCGGCCGGCGCGACGGCGGGTGAGGCCGCGACCACCGGCGGGACGGCCGGAGCCTGGGCGGCGGGTTTCGGCGCTTTCGGCGGCGGGCTTCGGGGCGTCGGGTCCGAGCAAGCGGCGGTGGCCATGACGCAGCCGAGCAGCAGGACGACAGGACGCGGGATCGAAGGCATGAACAACTCCGGGCGGAACGCCTTGCCCTTCTGAAGGCTTCAGCCATGGCGAAGTTCCAAATGCGGCCAAGGAGCCCCGATTGAAGATTCTGCGCCGGCTGATCTGGGTTCTGGGCGTGCTGGCCGCCGCCGCCGCCACCTTCGTCGCGTGGGTGATGTGGCCCGGCGGCGGCTCCCGGGCGCCCTCGCCGCCGCCGGGCGAAAGCGCCGAATACGCCCCGCCCATAGACCAGCACTTCCCGTCCAGCGACCCGCCGTCCAGCCCGACCTTCATTCCGGCCCCGACGGACGGCGGACCGCCCGAGGACTGCCAATCCGGCGGCGCTCCGGCCAGCGCGGCGCCGGTCAACGCCGCGTCGCTGACCACCCTGGTCTGGACGCCGTTCGGGCGTGGCGAGGTCGGCTGGGAGATCTACGCCCCCAAGGTCGCCCACGAGATCGCCACCGCCTGCGGTCCGGGCACGCCGCGCTTCGCCGCGGCCCTGGCGCGCTGGCAGGGCGGGCATGGGCTGAAGCCCACCGGGACCTTCGACCCCGAGACCTTCAAGGCGATGCTGACGCGCTGGCATCGGGCCCGGCCGTTCGCGCGGGTCAATGCCGAGGGCATCTGTCCGGGCGCGCCGCCGGTCTCCGGCCTGGCCACGGCCAGGCCCGAGGAGAGCTATGGCGGCAAGACCATCCAGCTGCGGCCCGGCGCGCTGGACGCCTACCGCCGGATGGTCGCCGAGGCCAAGGCGGCCGGGGTGGCGCGGCGGCCCGAGGCCCTGACCATCTTTTCGGGGTTCCGCGACCCCGCCGCCGACGCCGCCCGCTGCGCCCAGGACAACAACTGCCAGGGCGTGGTGCGGACCATCTGCTCGGCCCACCGCACGGGCCTGGCCATGGACGTCTACATCGCCGCCGCCCCGGGCTTTGGCCCGGACTCCAGCAACGACACCAACCGGCTGATCATGACCCGGTCGGACCTCTACCGCTGGATGGTCGCCAACGCCGGCCGGTTCGGCTTCGTCAACTATCCCTTCGAGCCGTGGCACTGGGAGTGGAACGGCGAGCCGATGCTGCCCGGCGTGCCGATCAGCAGCCTGCCCCAGGCCGGGTCGGGCAATCCGACCGACCCGCTGCTCATTCCGCCCGCAACACCGGGGCCGGGCGCTGGGCCAGCGCCAAGGCCGCCGCCAGCAGGCCGCCCGCCGTCGAAAGTCCCGCCGCGCCGGCCAGCAAAACCATGACCCCGCCCCAGTCGACGCTCCAGCTGGCCTCGAACACCTTGACCACCACCGGCCAGGCGGCGGCGAAGCCCAGGGCGACCCCGGCCGCCCCGGCGATCAGCCCGACCGCGCCATATTCGATGGCGTAGGCCGCCAGGATCTGGCCGCGGGTCGCGCCCAGCACCTTCAAGGTCGCCGCCTCCCGCGCCCGGGCCCGCGCCCCGGCGGCGATCGCCCCGGCCAGCACCAGCAGACCGGCCAGCCCGGCCACCGCCGCCGCCCCGCGCACGGCCAGGGCCAGGCGGTCGAACAGGGCGGCGGCGGCGTCCAGCTGCTCGCGGACGCTGATCACGTTGACGCCCGGAAAGCTCGCGCCGAGCCGGCGGGTCAAAGTGGCCTCGCGGGTCTTGTCCAGCCGGGCGATGGCCACGCCGCGCAGCGCCGCGCCCTCGAGGGCCTTGGTGTCGAGGATCAGGTTGAAGTTGGGCCCGAAGCCGCCGAACTCGATCTTGCGCAGCACGGCGATGCGAGCGTCGATGTCGCGGCCCAGGATGCTCAGGGTGACGGTGTCGCCGACCTTCAGTCCGGCGGCGTCGGCGATCTCGGTGTTCAGCGCCAGCAGGGGCGGACCGGCATAGCCGGGTTTCCACCACCGGCCCGCGACCAGCCCGCCGTCGGTCGGCTCGCCGGCCAGCAGCGACAGGCCGATGTCGTTGTCGAAGGCCCAGCGCTGGCCGGGCTTGATGGCCTGGAGGTCGACCGGCTTGCCCTTCAGGCCGCTGATCCGGCCGGTGGCGAAGGGCATGCGCAAATAGGTCCGGGGCGTCAGCGGGCCCATGGCGCGGGCCACCTCGGCGTCGAAGGCGGTGGCCTGGTCTCCCGGGATCTCGGTGAACACCATGGCCGGAGCCGTGCGCGGCGCGACGCTGGTGACCTGGGCCAGCAGGGCCGACTGGATCAGCACCACGCAGGCCAGCAGGGCCACGCCCAGGCCGATGGCCGGGCTGGCGGTGCGGGCCGCCGAGCGTGGTCCGGCCAGGTTGGCCAGGCCCAGCTTGGCGGGGCCGCTGGCCAGGCGGCGCACCTTGCCGGCGCCCCACGCCGCGAACAGTCCCAGCGCCCACAGCAGGCCGAACGACACGGCGACCCCGGCGATCATGATGCCGGCGGCCAACGGCGTCGGGGCGGTGGCCACGGCCAGGGCGGCCAGGCCCGCGCCGGCCAGCACCGCGCCCAGGGTTTCCAAACCGAGCGGGATGCGTCCACCCAGGCTGCGGCGGAACAGGGCCGAGGGCGGGGTGCGTCTCGCCCGGGCCAGCGGGATCAGCGAGAACGCCGCCGCCGCCAGCAGGCCGAACAGCCCGGCCTTGGCCAGCGGCCAGGGATAGATCGCGAACAGGGCCGGGATCGGCAGGGACGCGCCGGCCAGCCGTCCCAGGACCAGCGGCGCGACGGCCCCGACCACCAGGCCGATGGCCACGCCCAGGGCGGCCAGCAGGCCGATCTGGACGAGGTAGAGGTTGCGGATCAGCGCCCCGTCGGCGCCCAGCGCCTTCAGCACGGCGATCGACGGCTCGCGGGTGGCCAGATAGGCGCTCACCGCCCCCGCCACGCCCAGACCGCCGGCGACCAGCGAGGCCAGGCCGATGAAGCCGAGGAAATATTCCAGCTGGTCGATCAGCCGCCGCGCGCCGGGGGCGGCGTCCAGCCGGTCGCGAGCCTGCAGGCCGACGTCGGGGAAGCGGGAGATAGTCGCCTTGCCCAGGGCGCGCGGGTCCTGGCCGGCGGGCAGGGCGATGCGCACGGTGCGGGTCGACAGGCCGCCGGGCGCCAGCAGGCCCGAGCGCTCCAGCACCTCGCCCCGGACCATGACGCGCGGACCCAGGGCGAAGCCGCGAGACAGGCCGTCGGGCTCGCTGATCAGCACGGCGCGGGCCGCCAGGGTGACGGGGCCGGCCTGGAAACGGTCGCCGAGCTTCAGGTGCAGGCGATCCAGCAGGGCCGGCTCGACCGCCGCGCCCGGCACGCCGTCGCGGTCGGCCAGGGCGGCGGCCACGCTCGTGGCGCCGTCCAGCTTCACCGTCCCGGCCAGGGGAAAGCGGGCGTCGACGCCGCGCAGGCTGATCAGTCGCCGCTCGCCGCTGGGCGCCTGGGCCATGGCCCGCGCGGCGGCGGTGTAGGTGGTGACGCCCAGCTTGCCGAAGGCGGCGCGCTCGGCGGGGGTGAAGTCGCGGTTGTCGACCCCGAACGACAGGTCGCCGCCGAGGATCTCGCGGGCCTGGCTGGCCAGGCCCTGGCGGAAGGCCTCTGCGGTCGAGCCGGCGGCGGCGATGGCGGCGACGCCCAGGGCCAGGCAGGCCAGGAAGATGCGAAAGCCGCGCACGCCGGAGCGCAGTTCGCGGGCCGCCAGTTTCAGAGAGAGGGCGGCCACGCTCAGGCCTCGATCCGGCCGTCGGCCATCCGCACGATCCTGTCCGCGCGCTCGGCCAGCACCGGATCGTGGGTGACCATGACCAGGGCCGAGCCGACCTCGGCGACCAGGGCGAACATCAGGTCGGCCACGGTGGCGGCGGTCTTGGCGTCGAGATTGCCGGTCGGCTCGTCGGCGAACAGCAGGGCGGGCCGCGCGGCCAGGGCGCGGGCCAGGGCCACCCGCTGCTGTTCGCCGCCCGACAACTGGTGCGGATAGTGGGTCAGGCGGGCCGACAGGCCCACGCGGTCCAGCCACTGGCGGGCGGTCGGCAGGGCGTCCCTGGCGCCGGCGATCTCCAGCGGGGTGGCGACGTTCTCCTCGGCGGTCATGTTGGGCAGCAGGTGGAAGGCCTGGAAGACCAGGGCCGCGCGGCCGCGTCGCAGACGGGCCCGGCCGTCCTCGTCCAGCCGGGCCAGGTCCTGGCCGAACAATCGCACCGCGCCGGAGGTCGGCTGCTCCAGACCGGCTCCGACCGCGATCAGCGACGACTTGCCCGAGCCCGATGGCCCGATCACCGCCAGCCGCTCGCCGGGCGTCACCACCAGATCGACGCCCCGCAGGATGTTCACCGGCCCGGCCGCCGAGGGCAGGGTGAGGGTGACGGCGTCGAGGGCGAGGACAGGCGTGGTGACGTCGGTCATGAAACTTCCTGAATTCCCGGCCATTGTCGGAGCGGGACCGAGCCTACATAGGAAGACATGAGCTTCACCGCACCGCGTTTTCTCGATCGCCGTCAGATCCTGATGGGCCTGGTCCTGACCACCCAGATCGCCGCCGCGCCGGCTGTTCCGCCCAAGTCGCCGGTGGTCACGGTGCTGGGCGACTCGATCACCGCCGGCCTGGGCCTGCCAGCCCGCGACGCCATGCCCGCCCAGTTGCAGGCGGCGCTGACCCGCCGGGGCGTCGCGACCGCCGTCCGCGCGGCCGGGGTGTCGGGCGACACCAGCGGCGGCGGCCTGGCCCGGGTCGATTTCAGCGTCGCGCCCGAGACCGCCCTGTGCCTGGTGGCCCTGGGTGGTAACGACCTGCTGCAGGGGATCGAGCCGCGGGTGACCAAGGCCAATCTGGGGGCCATCCTGCGGAAGCTGAAGGCCCGCAAGATCAACGTCATGCTGGTCGGGGTCGGCGCGCCGCCGCTGATCGGGACCGCCTACGCGCGCGAGTTCAACGCCCTCTATCCGGCCCTGTCCCGGGAGTTCGCCGTGCCGCTCTATCCCAACATCCTGGCCGGGGTCGGCGGGCAGCGGGCCCTGATGCAGGGCGACGGCATCCATCCCAACGCGGCGGGGGCGAGGGTCATCGGCGAGCGCCTGGCGCCGTTCGTGGCCCAGGCGTTGCGGGCGGTTCGAGCGGCTTAGGCGACCGTCATTCCAGCTGTCACGACAGCCTTCCAACAACAAAACCTGTCATCCCGGACAACACCGGCGAAAGCCGGGGGCAGATCCGGGACCGCCGGAAGCGCGGCGTTCACGCGTCGGTCCCGGATCGGCGCGCTGCGCGCTTGTCCGGGATGACAACCATTTTGCAAGGGATGACAAATGTGGATGCGTGATCAGGTGAAGAACTTCACCGCCACCAGCACCACGCCCGCGATCCACACCGTCTCGACCACCATCAGCACCACGGGCCGCCAGCCGGCGGTGATCAGGTCCTTGAACGAGGTCTTCATGCCCAGGCCGGCGATGGCGGTGACCAGGCACCAGCGCGAGACCTCGCTGGCCGCGTCGGTGACCGGCTTGGCCAGCCAGCCCAGGCTGTTGATGATCACCAGGGCGGCGAACCCGACCAGGAACAGCGGCACGGTCGGCTTGGCGCCGCCGCTGGCCCCCGGGCCCATGCGGGCGACCACGAAGGCGATGGCGAACACCACCGGCAACAGCATGGTCACCCGCAGCAGTTTCACATAGGTGGCCACGTCGCCGGTGTGCGGCGAGATCATGTAGCCGGCCCCCACCACCTGGGCGACGTCGTGGATGGTGCCGCCCAGGAAGATCCCCGCCCGGGTGTGGTCCAGGCCGAGGGCGGCGGTGATCAGCGGATAGGTGATCATGGCGATGGTCGACAGGGCGGTGACGGTGACCACGGCCAGGATGGTGTCGCGCTCGCTGTCCTTGGTGCGCGGCAACACCGAGGCGATGGCCAGGGCCGCCGAGGCGCCGCAGATGCCGACCGCGCCACCCGACAGCACCCCGAAGCTCCCGCGCAGGCCCATGCGCCTGGACAGCACGGCGCCCAGGGCGATGGTCGAGCCGATGGCGACCACCACGGTGACGATCGGCGTCAGGCCCAGGCCGAGAATCTGGCTGGCGGTGATCCGCGCGCCCAGCAGGGCGACGCCGAAACGAAGGATCGCTTTCGACGAGAACTCGATGCCCGGGATGCAGCGGCCTTCCTGGTGCAGGAAATGGAAGGTCATGCCGAACAGCAGGGCGAACAGCATCACCGGCGCGCCGTAGTGCTGCGACAGCCATGAGGCGGCCAGGGCGATGGTCACCGCCACCAGCACGCCGGGATACAGCTTGATCAGCGCCGCCTGGCCGGGGAACCGCGCCTTGGCCGTGGCCGGCTTGGGCTCGGCCCGCGACAGCCCCTCCATGCCCTCCAGCGATTGGAAGAGCGCCCTGGCGGCGGCGGTGTCGGTGTCGAGATCGGAATGCATGGATAGGACCCTGGGCCGGCGAGTCGCGCCGGTCACGGAGGATCGAGACCCGATGCGCGCGGAAGGGACAAGGGGAAATTGGCCGTGGAAGGGGGAGAACGGCGCCATTCATGGCGCATTTCGGACCGATTTCTGAACGGCGGCTAACCGAGGTCTCACAACGCGTTCAGCCGTCGTCCCGCAAGAAGACCAGCATGGCCGTGAGGATTCACGGCGCGGATTGGAAGTACGACGATGTCAGCATCTCTTCGCGTGATTACGGCGGGCCAACGGGCCGAAGCGGCCGCGAGCGTTCCCGCCAGCCTGAGCCAGCGGGTGGGTCAACTTCAGGCGGAGGCCAAGCGCCTGGCCGGGGAGCACATCGACGCCCTTCGGGCCAACCTGATCCAGACCCAGCAGATCGCCGACGAAATCGCCCGCGGCGGTGACGCCTATCCTCCGGGCGTGCGCGACATCGCCCGCCGCCTTGGCGAGGACTGCGTCGCCAAGGCGCTGATGATCGAAGGGATCATGGCGCGGCTCTAGGGAGCGTCCGGGATGGCCTGGGACTTGTGCGTTTCGCGAGCGCCCTGCCTCCTTCGAGGCTTCGCTGCGCTACGCACCTCAGGATGAGGAAGATAGTACAAGGCTCCTCATCCTGAGGCGCCCTCCAAAGGAGGGCCTCGAAGGACGCACGGCGTCGCTGCCGGTTCCAGCGTTCGGTTCTCTACGGGCCCTACAGCTCCCGGCCGCCGCCGTCGAAGATCGGATCCGGCTGCGCGTGGCTGGGCGCGGCGTGCTGGTGCTTGAACATCTTGTCCATGATCTTGGACGACCAGTTCTTCAGCATGTCCATGAACACGAACACCACCGGGATGTAGAGCAGGGACAGGAAGGTCGAGGTGATCAGGCCGCCGATCACCGCGATGGCCATCGGGGCCCGGAACTCGACGTCGGCGCCGAAGCCCAGGGCCACGGGCATCATGCCCGCGGCCATGGCCACCGTGGTCATGATGATCGGCCGGGCCCGCTTGTGGGCCGCGTCGAGCAGGGCCTCCTTGCGGGTCATGCCGCCCTTCATGGCCATGATCGCGTACTCGACCAGCAGGATCGAGTTCTTGGCCGCGATGCCCAGCAACATCAGGATGCCGATCAGGGTCGACATCGAGAAGCTGCTCTTGACCAGCACCAACAGGCCGAAGGCTCCGCCGATCGCCAGGGGCAGGGCGGCCATGATGGTCACCGGGTGGGCGAAGCTGCGGAACAGCAGCACCAGCACGACGTACATCAGCAGGACGCCGGTCACGAGCGCGGCGGCGAAGCCGGTCACCATCTCCTGGATGAACTCGGCGTCGCCGGCCGCCACCTCCTTGACGCCGGTCGGCAGGGACTTGACCGACGACAGGGCGTGGACGCGCTTGCTGGCTTCGCCGACCACGATGCCGTCGAGCTCGGCGGTGATCTCGGCCACCCGCGAGCGGTCCTGGCGCGAGATCTGCGAGGGGCCGGCGCCGTAGCGGACGTCGGCCACCGCATTCAACGGCACCGCGCCGCCGTGGCTGGACGGCACCTTGAGGGTCTCCAGCACCGACATGTCCTCGCGGGCGTCGTCGGTCAGGCGCAGGCGGATCGGCACCTGGCGGTCGCCCAGATTGTACTTGGGCAGCGACTGGTCGATATCGCCGATGGTGGCGACGCGCACGGCCTGCGAGATCGCGCCGGCCGAGACGCCGGCCCGGGCGGCCTGGTCGGGCTTGGGCGAGACGATGATCTCGGGCCGGGCGATGGCCGCGGTGTTGACCACGTTGGCCAGGCCATGGACGCCGCGCATCTGGGCCTCGACGCCCCGCGCCGCCGCTTCCAGCTGCGGACCGTTGTCGCCGACCAGTCGCAGCGTGTAGCTGGAGCCGTCGCTGGGGCCGCCGCCGTTGTTGCTGCCGGCCCCGATGCGCGCGCCGGGGATGGCTTTGAACTGGTCGACCATCTGGCGGCTGAAGTCGCGCTGGCTGATCCGCTCGCCCTTGGGAACGAGGTCGGCGGTCAGCTCACCCTTGTTGACGCCGTCGCTGCCGACCGAGGCGTAGACCCCTTTGACTTCCGGGCGGGCCAGAAGTTCGCGGGTCATGCGCTGGGCGATGGAGTCGGTCTCGTTCAACGTCGCGCCGGGCGGCAGTTCGACGCTGAACGGCGCGCGGCCGCGGTCGGCCGCCGGTTGGAACTCGAACGGCAGGCGCGTGGCCAGGAAACCGGTGCCGACCAGCATCGGGATGGCCAGCAGGGCCACGAGGATCTTGTGCCCCAGCGCCCAGTTCAGGCTCTTGAGATAGGGACCCATCCACGGCGGGTCCTTGTCCGGCTTGTGGTGGGCCTTGAGCATGTAGGCGCCCATCAGCGGCGTCAGCATGCGGGCGACCACCAGCGAGAACAGCACCGAGACGCAGGCCGCCAGGGCGAAGGCCTTGAAGAACTGGCCGATGATGCCCGGCATGAAGCCGACGGGGGCGAACACCGCCACGATGGTGAAGGTGGTGGCCACGACGGCCAGGCCGATCTCGTCGGCGGCCTCCATGGCCGCGTTGTAGGGCGACTTTCCGCCGCGCATGTGGCGGACGATGTTCTCGATCTCGACGATGGCGTCGTCGACCAGGATCCCGACCGTCAGGGACAGGGCCAGCAGGGTGACGCCGTTCAGCGACTGGCCCAGGGGGGCCATCACCGCGAAGGTCGGCAACAGGGACAGCGGGATCGCCACGGCGGCCAGGAAGGTGGCGCGCCAGTCGCGCAGGAACAGCAGCACCACCAGCACGGCCAGCAGCGCGCCCAGGCCCAGCGCTTCCAGCGAGGCGTAGTAGCTGTCCTCGATATATTTCACGTTCGAGGTCAGTTCGACGATCTTCAGCTCGGGATGGGCCTTGTCGAGCTTCTCGACCTCCTTGCGGACCTTCTCGGCGACCTTGACCTCGGAAGCCCCCCGCGAGCGGACCATGTTGAAGGTCACGACTTCCTGGTTGTTGAAGCGCGCCTGGCTGCGCGGTTCGGCCCAGTGGTCGGTGACGTCGCCCAGGTCGCCCAGGCGCACGGTCTCGCCGTTGTTCAGCTGGACGCGGGTCTCGCGCAGCTGGTCGACGGTGTTGGCCGCGCCCAGGGTGCGGATGGCGCGTTCGGAGCCCGAGACGGTCACCCGGCCGCCGGGCAGGTCGGCGTTGGCCGATTGCAGGGCCTGGCTGACCTCGGCGGCGGTGACGCCGCGGGCCGACAGGCGGTCGGGATCGAGGGCCACCTGGATCTCGCGGCTGACGCCGCCGCGGCGGTTGACCTCGCCGATGCCCTTGATGGCCAGCAGGGCCCGGCTGACGTCGTTGTCGACGAACCAGCTGCGCTGTTCGGGCGTCAGGGTCGGGGCCTGGACCACGTAGGTGATCAGCGGATTGCCCGAGATGTCGATGCGCGTGACGTTGGGAATCTGCATGTCCTGGGGCAGGGAGCTTTGCAGATTGGCCATGGCGTTGCGGACGTCGTTGGTGACCCGCTCGTGGTCGACGCCCAGCTCGAACTCGATGAAGGTCGAGGAGAAGCCGTCACCGACCGTCGAGTTGATGTGGCGCACCTGGCCAAGGCCGGCGATCGAGTCCTCGATCAGGCGCGTGACCTGGGTTTCCAGCTCGGTGGGCGCCGCGCCGGGGCGCGAGGCGTTGACGATCACCAGCGGCAGGTCGACGTCCGGATTGTCGTTGATCCGCATGCTGGTGAAGCCGGAGATGCCGGCGATGGTCAGCAGCACGAACAGCAGCAGGACGGGGATCGGGTTCTTGATCGCCCAGCGCGAGATGTTGTTGGGATTGGGGTTGGGGTTTTCCATCGCCGTTCCCTAGCGCTGGCCGGCCGCGCGGGCGGCGGACGAGGCGGCGATGGTCACGGCGTCGTTGTCGCCCAGGAACCCGGCGCCCTCGACCACCACCCGCTCGCCTGGGTTCAGGCCGCCCACGGCGGTGCGGTCGGCGTTGCGGGCCAGGATGTCGACGCGCCGGAACTGGGCGTGGTTGTTGGCCCCGACCACGTACACGCCGGGCTGGTTCTGGCGGTAGAGGATGGCGGCGGTCGGAATGGTCGGGGAAGGCCGCACGCCCGCCGCGATCTTGGCGCGGGCGAACATGCCGCTACGGAAGCCGCCGCCGGGCGCCAGGCTGATGCGCGCCAGGCCGACCCGGGTCTGGGCGTTGACCTCGGAGGTGACGATGCGGACCGTGCCGGTGGTCTCGCCGACCTGGTCGGAGGTGACCTTGGCCGGCATGCCGGCCTGGACGGCCAGCAGGTCGGACTCGGGAATCTCGGCGTCCAGTTCCAGGCGGCCATCACGGACGATGCGGAACAGCTCGGTCCCGGCCGAGACGATCTGGCCCTTGGTGACGCTGCGGCGGCTGATCAGGCCCGAGACCGGGGCGCGGATGGCGGCCTGGCCCAAGCGGGCGACCGTCTCGTTGCGCGAGGCGTCGGCGGAGGCCAGCTGGGCGGCGGCCGTCTGCTGGCGGGCAGTGGCGGTGTCGAGCGAGGCCTGGGACAGATAGCCCTTCTGCTGCAGTTCGCGTGACCGGCCCAGGGCGGCCTGGGCCTCGGCCAGGGTGGCGCGGGCGCTGGCCACGGCGGCTTCCTGCTGGTGCAGTTGGGCGCGCAGCATGGTGTCGTTCAGCGCCACCAGGACCTGGCCCTGGCGGACGGTCTGGCCTTCCTCGGCGTTGACCGCCACGGCGGTCAGCCCGCCGGTTTCGGCGCCGACCGGCACCTCTTCCCACGGCGTGACGGTGCCCGAGGCGTTGATCATGCGGGGCAGGGACTGGGTGACGACGACGGCGACGCCGACAGTCTGGCTGGCCGTGAGTTTTGGCTTGACCGCCGTGGCCTTGGCCTTGTCGCCGTGATCGCAGGCGGCCAGCCCCAGCGCGCCGATGCAAAGCACCAACGGCAACGCAGTCGAACGCAGGCCGCGTTTATTGATCCGTTGATACACGACGACCTCAGCTCCGATTTGAACAGTCCCCGCGTTCTAGCCGAGAAACGCGGTTCGCCGGATTAAATGATGGTAAGGCGCCGCCTGCCGGACCCCGGCGACGTTTTCGCCCGACGCGCGGCGTTGCGGGCGCCGAGGAACAGCGCGCCCATGGTCAGGTAGCTGAGCAGGCTTCCGGCGATGTAGTAGGCGCGCGGCGCGATCTGGGTGTCGAGCGCGGCGGCCATGTGGGTCAGCGTCACGACGCCCTGAAAACCGGTCGCCGCCATCGGCCACCAGCGGTCGCAGGACAGGGCCAGGGCCAGCAGGACCAGCAGCAGCAGGACATCGACGACGAACACGCCGCTCTGCGGGCCCGGCGTCAGGCTGGCGCTCTGCACCAGGGGGGTGGCGAACCAGGCGAGGATCATGGTCACGCCGGCGATCCGCTCGGGCCGCCCGCCGCGCCACAGGGCCAGGCCGCAGCACACGAGCAGGGCGGCCAGGCTGACCCATTGATCTAGCGTCTGGACGTACATGGATCACGTTCCGGCGCCGGCGCCCTGGAGCGACGGCGCATGACGTTCACGGGCCCGACCGCGCATGGGGGAACGCGATCGAGCCCGTGGCGCCAAGACCTGAAAGACGATGTGAGGATCAGGCGGCTTCGCGCGAGGTCGGCACGGCCTGCAGGCCGCCGATCAGGAAGGCGGGCGGCTTGACGCCGCCACCGCCGAAGGAGACGGCCGAAAGCCCGATGTCGTGCTGGGCCCGGCTGAGGTTCTTGTGGGTGTCGACGATGTTCTGCCGCGCCTGGCCCAGGGCCCGCATGGTCTCGATCGCGCTCACCAGGGCGTCCTGGCCAACCATCACCGACAGATGGGCGGCCTCGCGGGAGGTGGGCATCACGTTGGTCAGGGCGGCGGTGGTGGCGATGGCGGCGTCGATGGCCTTCTCGGCGGCGAACAGAGCCTCGGCCACGGCGTTGGCGGCGGTGCGGCGTTCCTGGAGCATTGCGTTTTCCTCGCGCCGGATCGGCGCTTGCTGAGGGTTTGGAGGGGAGGGGACGAGGCACGGCCGCGTCCCTAGAAGAGGCCGCTCAGGGCATGCAGTCCCGCCAGCAGAGATCCGAACGCGAAGGCGGTCGCGATCATCACGGCGGCGATGACGCCCAGACGTTGGGGGACGCTCAGGTCATTGGCGCCTCCCCAGATCCCGAAGGCGCGCCCGCCCTCGCCGGATCGTGCAGAAAGGTCTCGTCCATCAGGGCGCCGGCCACGCAGAGGATCTCGCGCAGCACCATCTCCGGCGGCTTGAAGGCGGCCTGTTTCCGCGTCGCGCTGACCAGGTCCGGGGCCATCAGCGCGCTGCTCGGCGTGACCGCCAGGCTCGAGAGCTGGCGCTCCAGTTCCGCCCAGGTGAAGGCCGGAACGGTCTCGTCCCGTGCGTTCGGCGTCGGCCAGGTCTGCTGGAACGTCTGGACCTCTTTGCGCAGGCTCAGGGCCCGGACGATCGCGTCCTTCTGGAAATCCGAAAGTATGTTCACGGGCTTTTCCTTCCTCGACCCGCGCAGTTGGCGGGGAGAAGGAGCGCGGCGCCAGCCGGGCCGTGTCGGACCCTGATCCGATCGGAGGGGGGGCGGCCGCCGCCGGGGAGGCGACGGCGCGGATCCGCGGCGAGACCAGGCGCGCGGCCTCGTAGCGGTCGGCGACGCCCAGCCGGCGCCGCGCCTTGTCGAGATGCCAGTCCACGGTGTGCTTGGACAAGCCCAGCCGGCGCGCGATCTCCTTGGAACTGAGATGCTCGTCGACGAGGCGCAGGCAGTCGCGTTCTCGGGCCGTCAGCCGATCAAGCCCGTCAACACCCTGGTCCACCCTAAGCCCTCGCGTCCATGCATCGGCCTTATGCCGACAGACGAGAGTAACAATGATATCTCAACCGTTAGGCAAGTCCGACGATGAAAGATTCGACGAGATTTTCCACAGGTCGACCGCGCCCTCGGTCGCGTGGCGGTCGATCTGGGCCAGTTCCTCGGCGGTGAAGCCGAGCGTGTTCAGCGCCACCAGGGAGTCCTCCAGCTGGGCCACGGTCCGGGCGCCGATCAGGGCCGAGGTGACGCGCGGGTCGCGCAGCGCCCAGGCCAGGGCCATCTGCGCCAGGCTCTGGCCGCGGGCCTTGGCCAGGGCGTCCAGGGCCTGGATGCGGGCCAGGTTGTCGGCGCTCAGCATGTGGCCGCCCAGCGAGCCCTCGCGGGCGGCGCGGGAATCCCCCGGCACGCCGCCGAGGTATTTGTTGGTCAGCATGCCCTGGGCCAGCGGCGAGAAGGCGATGCAGCCGACGCCGAGGTCTTCCAGGGTGTCCAGCAGGTCGCCCTCGATCCAGCGGTTGAGCATGGAATAGGACGGCTGGTGGATCAGCAGCGGCACGCCCTCGGCCTTGAGGATGGCGTGGGCCTGGCGGGTCAGCTCGGGCGAGTACGAGGAGACGCCGACATAGAGCGCCTTGCCCTGGCGATGCAGCTGGGCCAGGGCGCCCATGGTTTCTTCCAGCGGCGTCGTGGGATCGACGCGGTGCGAGTAGAAGATGTCGACATAGTCCAGGCCCATGCGCTTGAGGCTCTGGTCGCAACTGGCGATCAGGTACTTCCGCGAGCCGCCGATCTTGCCGTAGGGGCCTGGCCACATGTCCCAGCCGGCCTTGGTGGAGACGATCAGCTCGTCGCGATGGGCCGCGAAATCGGCGGCCATCACCCGACCGAAGTTCTCCTCGGCCGAGCCGTAGGGCGGGCCGTAGTTGTTGGCCAGGTCGAAGTGGGTGACGCCCAGGTCGAAGGCGCGGCGCAGGATGGCCCGGCCGGTCTCGAAGACGTCGGTCCCCCCGAAGTTCTGCCACAGGCCCAGCGAGATGGCCGGCAGGTCCAGCCCGCTGCGGCCGCAGCGGCGGTAGGGCATGGCGTCATAGCGGTTCGGGCCGGCGACATAGGGCGTTTGCACGGGGAGGCTCCTGGGGAGGACGAGGGTCGGGTTCGCGCGGTGATCCCCTCGGTCGTTCCGCGACGGCTCCCCCAGAGGGGGAGCATCTGGCGCGGCGTCAGCCAAGATCCTCCCCCTCTGGGGAAGGCGGCCCGGAGGGCCGGAGGGGGTTCATCGCGCTCAGGCGTCGCGGCGCGCGGCGACGGACTCGGTGCCGGGCGAGGCCGCGCGGATCAGTTCCAGCACGTCGACGATGATGACCTGCATGGCGGCCTGGGCGGCCGCGGCGTCGCGGGCCAGGATCGCGTCAGCCACGTCCTCGTGCGAGGGGATCGAGGCGGTATGGCCCTTGATGCGGTTGGTGAAGCGGATCGAGATGCGCAGGGCGGTGTTCACCAGCTCGTGCAGGTCGCGGTAGAACGGGTTCTTGGTGGCGTTGAGGATNTGGCCCTTGATGCGGTTGGTGAAGCGGATCGAGATGCGCAGGGCGGTGTTCACCAGCTCGTGCAGGTCGCGGTAGAACGGGTTCTTGGTGGCGTTGAGGATGGCCACGTGGAAGGCGATGTCGGCCGCCAGCGGGTCGTCCTCGCCCTCGGCGGCGACCTTCATGCGGTCCAGGGCCTTGCGGATGCCGTCCAGGCCGGCCTGGTCGGCGTTGCGGGCCGCCAGGGCGGCGGCGGCCGGCTCGATGCCCARCCGCATCTCGGTGAACTCGGCCAGCAGGCGCAAGCTGAACTTGCGTTCCAGCAGCCAGCGCAGCACGTCGGGGTCGAGCAGGTTCCACTCGGCCTCGGGCTCGACCACCGTGCCGTGGCGCGGSCGGGCGCTGAGCAGGCCCTTGGCGGTCAGCATCTTGACCGCCTCGCGGGTCACCGTGCGGCTGGCCCCGAACTGTTTGGACAGCTCGCCCTCGGTCGGGAAGCCGACCTCGGCATAGTCGCCGGTGACGATCGCGCGCAGCACGTCGGGGTCGAGCAGGTTCCACTCGGCCTCGGGCTCGACCACCGTGCCGTGGCGCGGCCGGGCGCTGAGCAGGCCCTTGGCGGTCAGCATTTTGACCGCCTCGCGGGTCACCGTGCGGCTGGCCCCGAACTGTTTGGACAGCTCGCCCTCGGTCGGGAAGCCGACCTCGGCATAGTCGCCGGTGACGATCGCCTGGCCCAGCGACTCCACGAGACCATAGGTCAGACTGAGGCCTGGCTGCGTTCGGATCGCCAAGTTGGTTGTCCCCCAAAGTGCGCGTCTAGATGGATCGGGTCCTGTGTAGCGTGCTTCGCTTGTGCCCGGAACAATCATGTCAAAGACGAAAGCCCCGCACGGCGAACCGTGACGGGGCTTGGGATTCAGGTCGAGTGGAAAGTCATCACCACCAGGCGGCGTAAAGGGCGATCAGGATCAGGACCACCCCGGCGCTGGCGATGTTGAAGACGTTGGTGGTCTTGTAGCTGACCCCCTCCAGCGACACGATGTTGACCTCTTTCTTCTGCGGCGCGATCAGCGACACCAGCATGGCCGCGACCAGGGCCAGCACGAAGACCAGGCCCACGCGGTTCATGAAGGGCATGTCGGGCATGCCGAACTTCAGGGCCAGGGACAGGATCACCGAGCCGGCCGTGGCCACCAGGGCGCTGGCGGTGGTGGCGCGCTTCCAGAACAGGCCCAGCATGAAGATCACCACGATGCCCGGGGTGAAGAAGCCGGTATATTCCTGGATCAGCTGGAACACCTGATCGGCGCCGCCCAGCAGGGGCTTGGCGGCCAGGATGCCGATGATCACGGCGACCACGGCGGTGATGCGGCCCACCAGCACCAGGTGCTGTTCGGAGGCGTCCTTCTTGGCCTTGGCGTAGACGTCCAGGGTGAAGATGGTGGCGATCGAGTTGATCTTGGCGGCCAGCGACGCGACGATCGCGGCCACCAGGGCGGCGAACACCAGGCCCAGCAGGCCGGGCGGCAGCAGCTTCATCATCTCCGGATAGGCCTGGTCGGGCTTGAGCAGGTTGGGCGCCAGGATCAGGGCGGCCAGGCCGGGCACCACCACGATCAGCGGCATCAGCAGCTTGAGATAGGCCGCGAAGGCGATGCCCTTCTGGGCCTCGGCCAGGCTCTTGGCGCCGAGGGCGCGCTGGATGATGTACTGGTTGAAGCCCCAGTACGAGACGTTCATCACCCACAGACCGCCGAACAGCACCGACAGGCCCGGCAGCTCCTTGTAGTGGGGGCTGGCCTTGTCCAGGATCATGTGGAAGTGCTCGGGGAACTTGGCCTGGATCTGCTGGAAGCCGGCCACCAGGCCGTGTCCGTCGCTGATCTTGTTGAGCGACAGGAAGACGATGATCAGGCCGCCGGTGATCAGCAGGGCCACCTGGACGATGTCGGTCAGGGCCACGGCCTTCAGGCCGCCCCACAGCTGATAGGCCAGGGCGAACACGCCGATGATGATCAGGGCGGTCATCTGGTCGACCCCGGTCACGGTGTGCACGGCGATCGAGCCCAGCCACAGGATCGAGGTCAGGTTCACGAACACGTACAGGCCCAGCCAGAACACCGCCATCAGGGTGCGCACGCTGGGGCCGTACCGCTGTTCCAGGAACTGCGGCATGGTCGAGATGTTGTTCTTCAGGAAGATCGGCAGGAAGAACTTGCCGACGATCAGCAGGGTCAGCGCCGCCATCCATTCATAGGAGGCGATGGCCAGGCCCAGGGCGTAGCCCGAGCCGCTCATGCCGATGATCTGCTCGGCCGAGATGTTGGCGGCGATCAACGAGGCGCCGATGGCCCACCAGGGCAGGGCCTTGCCGGCCAGGAAGTAGTCGGTGGAATCCTTCTTGTGCCCGCCCTTGTCGCGGGAAACCCACTGGGCCAGGCCGAAGATGGCGACGGCGTAGATCGCCAGGATGACGAAATCGATGGTTCTCACAGGGGTCCCCCCTTTAGGGCCGTATTCTCGTTGGTATTGGTAAGACGCTTCAGCTGCGAACTTCAGCATTCCAGGCCGCGACCAGGGCCTTGGCCCTTTGGCTCACGTCCTGGGCGGAATAGCCCGGGCGGTAGAGTTCGCCGCCGACGCCGATGCCGGCGACGCCGGCCTCGATCCACGGCTTCAGATTGCCCGCGCCGACCCCGCCGACGGCGTAGACCGAGACGTCCCTGGGCAGCACGTCGCGCACCGCCTTGATGTGGCCGGGGCCGAACGTGCCGGCCGGGAACAGCTTCAGCGAACGGGCCCCGGCCTTGACGGCGGCGAAGGCCTCGCTGGGCGTGGCGAAGCCCGGCATGACGGTCAGGCCCAGGCCGACGGCGTGGACGATGACCTCGATGTCGATGTTGGGCGTGACGATCAGCTTGCCGCCGACTCCGACTACCTGGTCCACCGCCTGCGGCGACAGCACGGTGCCGGCGCCGCACAGCGCCTGGTCGCCGAACGCCGCGCACAGCTTGCCGATGCTGACCAGCGGGTCGGGCGAGTTCAGCGGCACTTCGATGGCCTGGATTCCGGCCTCGACCAGGGCGGCGGCGACGTCGAGAATCTCCTCGGGCTTCACGCCGCGAAGGATCGCGACGATCGGCGGGGTCTTCGTGCCGGGCGGGTTAAGCAAGGACATGAACTCCACTGTTCTTGGTAGAAGACAACGTTGTCAATCCGGCCAGGACGGCCGCATCGCCGTCCACGGCGACGCTGGAACCGCCATGGGCGGCGATGGCCTGGGCGTAGAGGTCGCTGAGGGCCGGGGCGCCGATCAGCGACACCTGGCCGAGATTCCCAAACCAGCTTGAAGCGCTAGCGGTATCACCGCCGATCAGCAGGCCCGACAGGAAGCCCATGGCCTCGTCCTTCGACAGGCCGTCCAACAATTGGCGGCTGCGGGTCTCGAAAATCAGGTGCGGCAGCACCGCCGGGCCCTTCTCGACGATCCGGGCGACGCCCCGGGCGAATCCGGCGGACACCTGGTCGGGCGACTCGGCCCCGTCGCCCGACGCGGCCCTGGCCAGGATCGAGTGCTCGCGCAGCAGGGCGAAGATCTCGCCGACCGGGGCGGTGAGGAAGCTGGTGATCGCCCCGTCCTCGACCACCACCCACTTGGTGTGGGTGCCGGGCAGGGCCAGCAGGCGCCGGCCTTTGGCGAGGTCGGGGTTCATGGCCAGGGCGCCGAGGATCTGGGTCTCCTCGCCGCGCATCACGTCCGGTCCGCCCAGGGCGTTGATGCACGACAGGCCCGGGACGATGGCCACGGGCAGGCCGTCGGCGTCCAGATGCAGCAGCCGTTCGCGGATGTCGGCCGCGCCGGCCGGGCAGGGGGCGTAGGGCGCCTCGACCCAGCCGTTGCGCGAGCCGACCATGCCGCACAGCAGGGCCCGCGACGGCCCCGCCTCGCGCCAGTCGCCGACCAGCGACAGGAACGTGTCGCGCGGCGAGGCGGTCAGGGCGCCGACGCCCGGACCGTCGCGGCGGTCGAGCACGCTCTTGCCCTGGCGCAGATAGAGCCGCAGCCGCGAGGTGCCCCAGTCGCCGAAGATCGTGACGGACGGGTCCATCAATGCGACTCGCGGGTGACCACCGAGCCACTGGAGCCGACCAGGAAGTCCAGGTCGCAACCCTTGTCGGCCTGCAGCACGTGGTCGATGTAGAGCTTGGCGTAGCCGCGCGTCGCCTTGGGCGGCGGCTGGTTCTCACGCCAGTGGGCCAGGCGGGTCGCCATCTCCGCGTCGGAGATCAGCAGGCTGAGCGAGCGGCCGGGACCGTCGAGCACGATCTCGTCGCCGCTCCGGACCACGGCCAGCGGACCGCCGGAGTCGGACTCGGGCGAGACGTGCAGAATGACGGTGCCGAAGGCCGTGCCGCTCATCCGGGCGTCGCTGATGCGGACCATGTCCTTGACGCCCTTTTCCAGCAGCTTGGTCGGCAGGGGCATGTTGCCGACTTCCGGCATGCCCGGATAGCCCTTGGGGCCGCAGCCCTTGAGCACCAGGATCGAGCCGGCGTCGACCTCGAGGTCGGGATCGTCGATGCGGGCCTTGAAGTCCTCGATGGTCTCGAACACCACCGCCTTGCCCTTGTGGCTGAGCAGTTCGGGGCTGGCGGCGCTGGGCTTCATCACCGCCCCGCCGGGGGCCAGGTTGCCACGCAGCACCCAGATGCCGCTGTCGGGCTTCACCGGGGCCTCGACCGAGCGGATCACCTCGGCGTTGTAGACCTCGGCCTGCGCATACTGGGCGCCGATCGGCGCGCCGGTGACGGTCAGGGCGGTGGGGTCGAGGAACGGCTCCAGCTGCTTCATCACCGCCGGCACGCCGCCAGCATAGTGCAGGTCCTCCATCAGGAAGCGGCCCGAGGGCTGCAGGTCGACCAGCAGCGGCACGTCGCGCGACAGGTTGTCGAAATCCTCCAGGGTCAGCTCGACGCCCAGGCGCCCGGCCAGGGCCAGCAGGTGGACCACGGCGTTGGTCGAGCCGCCGATCGCCGCGTGGACGCGCAGGGCGTTCTCGAAGGCGGCGCGGGTGGCGACCTGCGACATGGTCCGGCCGTCATGCACCATGCGCACGATGGTCCGGCCGGTCTCGTGCGACATCGCCTTGCGGCGGGCGTCCACGGCGGGAATCGAGGCGTTGTAGGGCAGGCTCATGCCCATGGCCTCGACGATCGAGGCCATGGTCGAGGCGGTGCCCATGGTCATGCAGGTGCCGGGCGACCGGCTCATGCCGCTCTCGGCCGACATGAAGTCGGGCAGGGTCATCTCGCCGGCCCGGACGGCCTCGGAGAACTTCCAGACGTCGGTGCCCGAGCCGATGTCCTTGCCGCGGAACTTGCCGTTCAGCATTGGGCCCGAGCTGATGACGATGGTCGGCAGATCGACGCTGGCCGCGCCCATCATCTGGCCCGGCGTCGTTTTGTCGCACCCACCCAGCAGCACCACGCCGTCGATCGGATTGCCGCGAATCGACTCTTCGACGTCCATCGCCAGAAGGTTGCGGAACAGCATGGCGGTGGGGCGCATCTGGGTCTCGCCCAGCGAGATGGCCGGGAACTCCAGCGGCAGGCCGCCGGCCTCCCAGACGCCGCGCTTCACGTGCTCGGCGATGTCGCGCAGGCCCGCGTTGCAGGGGGTGATTTCCGACCAGGTATTGCAGATTCCGATCACCGGCCGGCCGTCGAACACGTTATCCGGCAAGCCTTGGCTCTTCATCCAGCTGCGATGGATGAACCCGTCGCGATCCAACTTGCCGTAGCTGCCGCTGCTGCGGAAGCGACCGCCCCCGTTTCCCTGACTCATGTTCTTCCCTGACGCCACGGACGACTACGCGTGTCCGGTACGTTGCATTTATAGTATAATAATGATGGTTGCAAACGCCTGGGGCGCTGTGACGCATTGCCAGAACCGACCTAAAGCTGTGATTTTCCTGCTGGCACGCGGGTTTACCACCAAGGCCTGTGGCCCAAAAGTCGCCCTTCCGTTCGAAATGATAGCGCTATCAATTTCGACTTGTAAGTATCACTTATATGACTAAAGGTCCGCTCCAGATCGTGTGATCGCCAACCGGCGGCGCACGTCACTGGCGCCCTTAGAGCGCTGGGACGGATCTCAATCTGGGGGAAGGAAACCGGAATGCCGCGTCGCAATCTTTCACATCGCAATCTCATGTTCTTGGGCGCCTCGGCGCTCGTTCTCTGTTCCGTGGCGCCCACCATGGCGTTCGCTCAGACCGCCACGCCGACCGACACGGTCGACGAAGTGGTCGTCACCGGCATTCGGGCCAGCCTGAAGTCGGCTCAGCAAATCAAGCGCAACGCCGAGCAGGTCGTGGACTCGATCACGGCTCAGGATATCGGCGCTCTGCCGGACCGCAGCGTCTCGGAGGCCCTGCAGCGTATTCCCGGCATCACCCTGCAGCGCACCAACGAGAACCGCGACCCGGCGCGCCTGGCCTCGGAAGGCGGCGGGGTGTTCATCCGCGGCCTGTCGTGGGTCCGCAGCGAGGTCAACGGCCGCGACATCTTCTCGGCCAACAACGGTCGGGCCCTGTCGTTCGAAGACGTGTCGGCCGACCTGCTGGCCGGGGTCGATGTTTATAAGAACCCGTCGGCCGAACTGGTCGAGGGCGGCATCGGCGGCATCGTCAACCTGCGCACCCGCAAGCCGTTCGACTCCAACAAGCGCCTGCTGGCCTTCTCGGCCGACTACAACTACGCCGACCTGCGCGACAAGGGCTTCATCTCCGGCAACCTGCTCTACAGCGACCGGTGGGACACCAAGATCGGCGAGATCGGCCTGCTGGTCTCGGGCAGCATCGGCAATATCGGCAACCGCACCGACAGCATCCAGACGGGCCGCTTCGAGGAGCGCACGCTGACCGCTCTCGACAACCCCGCCGCGGTCGGCAAGGCGGTGGGCGACAAGGTCTATATTCCCAACTCGGTCGGATGGCGCCGGATCGACTGGCAGCAGAAGCGCACGGCCTTCGCCGGCGCCCTGCAATGGCGTCCGAACGACCAGTGGGAAGCCACCCTCCAGGTCCTGACGGCCAAGGCCGACCCGCACGACATCGAACGGGCGTTGGGCGACACCAACGGCGGCTACGCGGCGACCGGGGCCGGCTATAAGTACGACAGCCAGGGCGCCGTCACCGCTGGCACGATCAACAATATCGGCCTGACCGCCGACAGCCGCTATGGCGAGCAGCACAAGAAGACCGAAGACTACGCCTTCAATCTGAAGTACACGCCCAACGCCAACTGGGCCTTCAGCACCGACTTCCAGTACGTCAAGTCGCACGCCACCGTGCTCAGCATGACGGCCTTCACCCAGATGAGCCAAGCCACGCCGTCGAGCCTGACCTTCGACATCGGCGGCGACGAGCCCGTGCTGAAGCTCAACCAGGCCACCGACACCACGCGGACCCAGTCGGCCTATTGGTGGGCGGCGGCGATGGACCACATCGAGGACAACAGCGCCGAGTCCAAGGCGGCCCGGGCCGACCTGGAATACACCTTCGACGACAATGCCTGGCTGAAGTCGTTCCGCTTTGGCGTCCGTGGCACCGACAAGGACGCGGTCACGCGCCAGACCGGCTACAACTGGAGCCTGCTCAGCAGCCAATTCTGGGGCGGCGGCCCGCCCGTCTACCTGAATCAGACGGGTTTCGACGCCACCCATCAGAACGACGGGCTTCCCGTCCAGTCCGAGCTGATCACCTACAACAACTTCTTCCGCGGCGACGTGCAGCTGCCCGGCGTGGCCTGGTTCCCGCACGAGTCCCTGGTCAGCAACGGCACGGCCAACGCCTACAATTTCCTCAAGAACACCGAGAGCGCGGGCTGGGGCTGGGTGCCGTTGACCGAGGCCAGCTACGCCACCTCGGGCCCGGCCGGCGACAACCCCAACGGCGGCACCAACATCCAGGGCGAGAAGACCAAGGCCGCCTATGCGCTGCTGCGCTTCGGCAACGACGCTTCGCCGCTGGGCCGCATGGACGGTAATATCGGCGTCCGCGTCGTGCAGACCAAAGTCGACGGCGGCACGTCGCTCATCAAGGTCGCCGCGCCTCAGGGCACGCCCGCGGCCTGCGCGGCGGCCCCGCCCGCGGGTGGGTGCGCGGCGTTCAACAACGCCTACGCCTTCACCCAGGGCGCTTCGATCGTCGGGACCGGGTCGTCCAACAGCTACACGGACGTCCTGCCCAGCGCCAACCTGCGGTTCTTCCTGCGCGACGACCTGCAACTGCGCTTCGCGGCGGCCAAGGCCATCGTCCGCCCGACGTTCAGCCAGATGCAGGCCTACACCAACCTGAGCTTCAACTTCGAGGCCGACGGCTTCACGCCCAAGGCGATTGATCCGCGGACCGGCAGCGGCGGCAACCCGTTGCTGAAGCCGACCAAGTCGAACCAGTTCGACAGCAGTCTGGAATGGTACTTCAACTCGTCCGGCAGCCTGACCTTCGCGGCGTTCTACAAGGACATCTCGAACTACATCTTCATGGGCAACGGCCTGGAGACCTACGCCTCGGGCGGTCAGACCTATCAGTTCAACGTCAGCCGCAACATGAACGGCTCGAAGGGCAAGATCAAAGGCTTCGAACTGGCCTACACCCAGTTCTACGACTTCTTGCCCGGCGCGCTCAGCGGCCTGGGGCTGCAGGCCAACTTCACCTTCGTCGACAGCAGCGGCGGCAAGAACACCGCCGTCAACCTCAACGAGTCGGCCCAGATCGCCGGCGCGGCTGACCAGACCCTGCCGCTCGAAGGCCTGTCGCGGACCAGCTACAACGTCGCGGCGATCTACGAGAAATACGGCATCTCGGCGCGCCTGGCCTATAACTGGCGCGAGCGGTACCTGCTGACCACCTCGGCGGCCAACATCCAGCGGCCCGTGTGGTCGGAGGACTTCGGTCAGCTGGACGGCTCGATCCTCTATTCGGTCAGCGACCAGCTGAAGGTCGGGGTCCAGGCGACCAACATCCTCAACGCCCGGACCTATCTCGACGTGGGCGGCGCGAACTTGGCGCCGCGCTACAGCTGGACCGACTCCGACCGCCGGGTCGCCGTGGTCCTGCGCGGCAGCTTCTAGGGCCGACACTCCAGGCGCCTCTTCCGCTATCCTTCCGGCCTGACCGGGAAGATCGCGGGAGGGGCGTTCGGCGTTCTGGCGCATCCCTCGCGGGTGTCGCATGGTCGGCCTAGAGCATCGTGCGGAAAAGTGGGGACCGGTTTTCCGCTAAAACGATGCGAAAACAAAAGCCTAGAGCAAGCCGGGCGATTCCTATATCGCGCGGCTTGCTCTAGGCAGCGGGAGAGGGTGGGTTGGACAACCGGATTCGCAAGATCGTCATCGTGGGGGGCGGGACCGCCGGCTGGATGGCGGCGGCGGCGTTCAGCCGGCTGCTGGGCGAAAGTTTCGTCGAGGTCGTGCTGATCGAGTCCGACCAGATCGCCACGGTGGGGGTGGGCGAGGCCACCATTCCCCCCATCCGCCACTTCAACGACAAGCTGGGCCTGGACGAGGCCGACTTCGTCCGCCAGACCCAGGCCAGCTTCAAGCTGGGGGTCGACTTCCAGGACTGGGGGACGATCGGCCACCGCTATTTCCATGCGTTCGGCGATTTCGGCGCCGACATCGAAGCCGTCGGTGCCCATCATTACTGGCGAAAGTTGCAGGGCCTGGGCGAGGTGTTCCCGCTCGAGGACCTGTCGATGCCGACCATGGCGGCCTATCGCGGCAAGTTCATTCCGCCCAATCCCGACCCGCGGTCGGTGATGCACGACTATTCCTACGCCTTCCATTTCGACGCCTCGCTCTATGCCCGCTACCTGCGCGGCTATGCCGAGGCGCGCGGCGTCGTTCGGACCGAGGGGCGCATCGTCGATGTCCAACTTCGTGGAACCGACGGCTTCATCGAGGCCGTGGCGCTCGACAGCGGCGATCGGGTCGAGGGTGACCTGTTCATCGACTGCTCGGGGTTCCGGGGGCTGCTGATCGAAGGGGCCTTGAAGACCGGCTACGAGGACTGGTCACACTGGCTGCCCTGCGATCGCGCCATCGCCGCGCCCTGCGCCAGCGGCGGCGACGGTCTGACGCCCTACACCCGCGCGACCGCCAGGGCCGCGGGCTGGCACTGGCGCATCCCGCTGCAGCACCGCACCGGCAACGGCTACGTCCATTGCAGCCAGTTCGTCGGCGAGGACGAGGCGGTCTCCGACCTGCTGTCCAATCTCGACGGCCCGCTGATCGGCCAGCCCCAGACGATCCATTTCACCCCCGGTCGGCGGCTGAAGGCCTGGAACAGGAACTGCGTCGCCATGGGTCTGGCCAGCGGGTTCATCGAGCCTCTGGAATCGACGTCGATCAACTTCATCCAGACGGCCATCGGCCGGCTGCTGGACTTCTTTCCGAACAAGGACTTCGATCCGACCCTGGTCGATGAATTCAACCGTCTGTCCAGGCAGGAGATGGAGCAGGTGCGCGACTTCATCATCCTGCACTACAAACTGACCGACCGCACCGACAGCGGCCTTTGGGACTATTGCCGGGCGATGGCGATCCCCGACGGCCTGGCCCACAAGATCGAGGTGTTCCGGCGCACGGGTCGCGTGGTGATGCACGAAGGCGACGCCTTCGCCGTGCCCAGCTGGCTGGCGATCTTCCAGGGCCTGAAGGCCGTGCCGGAGCGCTATGATCCGCTGGTCGATCGAATGAGCGTCGAACAGATACGCGAGGTCCTGGCCGGCCGTCGCGCGGCCATCCTGCGGGCGGCCGAGGCCATGCCTGGCCAACAGGCCTTCATCGACAAGTTCTGCCGGGCCGAGCTCCCGGCCGCCTGAACGGAAAGACAGGATCGCGCATGACCGACGCAAGCATCCGCAAGATCGTCATCGTGGGCGGCGGCACCGCGGGCTGGATGACGGCCGCGGCCCTGTCGCGCGTGCTGCGCGAATTCCGGGCCGAGCCCAGCAAGGTGGCGATCCAACTGATCGAGGCCCCGGACATCGGCACGGTCGGGGTCGGTGAGGCGACCATCCCGCCGTTGATGCTGTTCAACCAGCTTCTGGGCCTGGACGAGGACACGTTCATCCGTGAAACCCAGGGCACCTTCAAGCTGGGCATCGAATTCGTCGACTGGACCCGGCTGGGCCACCGCTACGTCCACCCCTTCGGCCGTTACGGCGCCGACCTGGAGGCCAGCGCCTTCCACCACTATTGGCTGAGGCTGCGGTCGCTGGGCGACACCACCGAGTTCGGCGACTATTCGCTGCCGACCCTGGCCTCATGGATGCGCCGCTTTGACCGACCGACGCGGGATTCGGCCTCGGTCATGTCGACCTATTCCTATGCGTTCCATTTCGACGCGGCGCTCTATGCGCGTTTCTTGCGCGGCTACGCCGAGGCGCGCGGGGTGGAGCGGATCGAGCGCAAGGTCGTCGACGTCACCCTGCGCGGCGCGGACGGCTTCATCGAGTCGATCACCCTGGACGACGGGCGCGTCGTGGACGGCGACCTGTTCATCGACTGCTCCGGCTTCCGCGGCGTGCTGACCGAGGGGGCGCTGAAGACCGGCTACGAGGAGTGGTCCCACTGGCTGCCCTGTGACCGCGCCGTGGCCAATCAGAGCGAGAGCGTCGAGGACCTGACGCCGTTCACCCGGGCCACCGCCCAGACCGCTGGCTGGCAATGGCGCATTCCGCTGCAGCACCGCATCGGTAACGGCTACGTCTATTCCAGCCCGTTCATCAGCGACGACGACGCGACGGCGACCATGCTGCGCACGCTCGACGGCAAGCCCTGCACCGATCCGCGTATCCTGAAGTTCACCGCCGGGCGGCGGCGCAAGGCCTGGAACAAGAACTGCCTGGCCATCGGCCTGGCCGGCGGGTTCATGGAGCCGCTGGAGTCCACCAGCATCCACCTGATCCAGAGCGGCGTCACCCGGCTGATCCAGCTGTTCCCGGACCGGAATTTCGACCCCGTCCTGCTCGGCGAATACAACCGTCTCACCCAGCAGGAATACGAGAAGATCCGTGACTTCCTGGTGCTGCACTACCACGCCAACGAGCGTGCGGACTCGCCCCTGTGGAAGCATGTCCGCGAGATGTCGATCCCCGACACCCTCGCCCACAAGATGGAGCTGTTCCGGGCCTCGGGGCGCCTGGCGTCCATGGGCCTGGACCTGTTCCAGGAGCCGAGTTGGCTGGCGGTGTTGATCGGCCAGAACGTCATGCCGCGCGGCTATGACCCCCTGGTCGACCTGATGGATCTCGATCGGGTCAGGAAGAACCTGGCCGCCATGAAGCTGACGCTGAGGCAGGCGGCCGAGGCCATGCCCACCCATCGCGACTTCATCGCCGCGCACTGCGCCGCGCCGTCGAGCGAGCTGACCGTTTCGCGGGAATGGACGCGACGTACCTAACCGGCGCCGCCTTTGCCGATGACGCCTTCGCCAACGAGGGCAAGTAAAATGATAGCGCTATCATTTTACTTGCCTGTTTCATTTGTATGATTATAACTACATGGCGAGATCGATGCGCTTCGTGGGTCGATCTCGGACGTTTCGTGCGGGATCATCTCCCCGAAACCGTGCGGCATTCTCCCGCGCATCGTCCCCTGCGACGATGCGCGGATTTTTTTGTCACGAAGCTAAAAAGCTGATCGATTGTCACGGCGGCGAGGCCTGGATTTGCAATCGAAGTCTTGCCAGGAAATTGTCGTACTTATACTAATGATAACGGTAACACAGACGTCGCGACGAGGCCCGCGCCTCCGGAATGACGATCGAGCGGGGAGGCGGCGTTGCACAATCAGGATGGAGCCCAGGCCGGACGCCGGGGTCCGCTCGCCTTCCTCGCCGCCTTGGCCGCCGCCACGGCCCTGATCAGCGTCCCGGCCGTCGCCGCCGACCTGCCCAGGCTGGTCGCCAAGGACGGTCGCCATGCCCTGCTGGTCGACGGCGCGCCGTTCCTGATGCTGGGCATGCAGGTCAACAATTCCAGCAACTACCCCTCGCAGATGCCCAAGGTCTGGCCCGCCGCCAAGGCCCTGCACGTCAACACCCTCGAGGTTCCGATCGCCTGGGAGCAGATCGAGCCGGTCGAGGGGAAGTTCGACTTCTCCTATCTCGACCTGCTGCTCAAGCAGGCCCGCGACAACGACGTCAAGCTGGTGATCCTGTGGTTCGGGACCTGGAAGAACAATGGCCCCAGCTACGCCCCCGAATGGGTCAAGCTGGACAACAAGCGCTTCCCGCGGGTGATCAACGCCAAGGGCGAGGTCAAGAACTCGCTGTCGCCGCACTTCCCCGCCACGCTGGAGGCCGACAAGAAGGCCTTCGTCGCCCTGATGCGCCACCTGAAGGCGGCCGATCCCGACCATACGGTGATCATGGTCCAGCCCGAGAACGAGACCGGCACCTACAGCGCCATCCGCGACTTCTCGCCCACGGCCCGGAAGCTGTTCGACGGCCCGGTTCCGGCGCAACTGGTCAAGGCGATGAAGAAGTCGCCGGGGACCTGGAGCCAGGTGTTCGGCAAGGACGCCGACGAGTTCTTCCACGCCTGGCACATCGCGCGTTTTGTCGACGAGGTCGCCGCCGCCGGCAAGCGCGAGCTGCCGCTGCCGATGTACGTCAACGCGGCCCTGCGCGACCCCTTCAAGTGGCAGGACCCCTTCACCTATTCGTCGGGCGGGCCGACCTGGAACGTGCTCGACGTCTGGAAGGCGGCGGCGCCGTCGATCGACGCCCTGGCCCCCGACATCTACATGCGCGAGAGCGCCAGCGTCCGGAAGACGCTGGAGCAGTACGGCCGTCCCGACAACGCCCTGTTCGTGCCCGAGATCGGCAGCGACAAGGGCTATGCCCGCTACGTCTACGACGTGCTGGGCCAGCAGGGCCTCGGCTTCTCGCCGTTCGGCCTGGATCAGACCGGCTATTCCAACTACCCGCTCGGCGCCAAGACCGTCGACGCCCAGACCCTGGAGAACTTCGCGGTCCACTACCGCCTGCTGGCCCCGATGGCCCGCGAATGGGCCCGGCTGTCGTTCGAGGGCAAGGTCTGGGGCGTGGGCGAGGCCGACGACAGCAAGGCCGAGACCCTGGCGCTGGGCGACCGCTGGAACGCCCGCGTCACCTACGGCGAATGGCAGTTCGGCTCGATGGAGGCCCCGTGGATGGCCAAGGCCGAAAAGCAGCCCAATCGCGAGATCCCCGATGGCGGCGCCCTGATCGCCCAGCTGTCGCCCAACGAGTTCCTGGTCACCGGCTACCGCGCACGCGTCACCTTCGGATCGATCAAGGGCGAGCGGATGATCCTGGCGCGGGTCGAGGAGGGCCATTTCGACAACGGCCAGTGGGTCTTCGACCGCCTGTGGAATGGCGACCAGACCGACTACGGCCTGAACCTGACGACCCTGCCGCAGATCCTCAAGGTCAAGCTGGCCACGTACTAGATCGAGCTTTCATCCACCCACTTCCGTTTTCCCGGCGAAGGCCGGGATCCAGATTCATCCGGAGCCTCTCGTGGGCTTCACCTGGGCCCCGGCCTTCGCCGGGGAAACGGACTGAGGGGCAAACGACACAACAAGACCCACTGATGGGGGAGTAGACCCGATGCGCATCCAAGTGAAACCCGCCGGCCTGATGATCGGCCTGGCCCTGGCCCTGCTGGCCTCGACCAGCGCCTTCGCCCTGGACGGGGCGTTCGAAAAGACCGCCGACGGCGTGATCGTCACCCCGGCCTCGGGCCCGGCCAAGAAGGTCCGGCTGCAGGTGATGAACGACCGCATCATCCACGTCACCGCCGTCCCGACCGACAGCCTCGACACCCCCAAGAGCCTGATGGTCGTCGCCAAGCCGGCGACCGGCGGCTTCACGGTCACGGAGGCCGGCGGCAAGCTGGTGCTGAAGACCGCCAAGGCCTCGGCCGAGGTCTCGCTGGCCGACGGCACGGTCGACTTCAAGGACGCGGCCGGCAAGGTGGTGCTGGCCGAACGCGACCGCGGCGCCTTTACCCCGGTCAAGGTCGACGGCCAGGACTTCTACGAGGTTCGCCAGCAGTTCAATCCGGGCACGGACGAGGCCTTCTACGGCCTGGGCCAGCACCAGAACGGCCAGATGAACTACAATGGCCAGGACGTTGAACTGCTGAACTACAACCGCACCGTCGTGGTGCCGATGCTGCTGTCGAGCAAGGGCTACGGCCTGCTGTGGGACAACAGCTCGATCACCCGGTTCGGCGACCCGATCCCTTACGGTGTCGCCTCGCGCGACCTGAAGGTCACCGGCCTGGACGGCCAGCCGGGCTTCACCGCCAAATACTATGTCGGCGGCCAGCTGAAGCTGACCCGGACCGAGGCCGACATCGACTACCGGTTCCTCAAGGACCTGCCCAACATGCCCAAGGAGCTGCTGGGCGCCGACGGCAAGCCGCTGGCCGACAAGAAGGTGGTCTGGGAAGGCACGCTGACCACCGACAAGGCCGGGGTCCACAAGTTCGAGCTCTATTCCAGCGACTACGCCAAGGTCTGGATCGACGGCAAGCTGGTCATCGACCGCTGGCGGCAGAACTGGAACCCCTGGTACCACGACTTCGACGTGGCCCTGACCCCGGGCAAGGCCCACAAGGTCAAGGTCGAGTGGCTGCCGGACGGCGGCTACATCGGCCTGCTGCACAACAACCCGATGCCCGAGCCGGACCGCCACTCGTTGCAGCTGACCTCCGAGGTCGGCAAGGCGATCGACTACTACTTCGTGGCCGGCGCCGATCTGGACCAGGTGGTGGCGGGCTATCGCGACCTGACCGGTGACTCCGTGATGATGCCGCGCTGGGCCTATGGCTTCTGGCAGAGCCGCCAGCGCTACGAGACCGCCGACCAGCTGGTCGGCACGGTCAAGGAATATCGCAAGCGCAACCTCCCGCTCGACAACATCGTGCTGGACTGGCGCTACTGGACCGACCCGACCTGGGGCAGCCACAAGTTCGACGCCTCGCGCTTCCCCGACCCGAAGGGCATGATCGACGAGGTGCATGCGCTGAACGCGCACTTCATGATCTCGATCTGGCCGAAGTTCTATCCGACCACGGACAATTACAAGGAGCTCGACGCCAAGGGCTACATGTATCACCGCAACGTCGAGCAGGGCGCGCTCGACTGGGTGGGTCCGGGCTATCTGAACTCGTTCTACGACCCCTATCCCAAGGAAGCCCGCGACATCTACTGGCGCCAGGTGAAGGACAACCTGAAGGTCCTGGGCGTCGATGCCTGGTGGATGGACGCGTCCGAGCCCGACATGCACTCCAACCTCGACGTCCCCGAGCGCACCAAGCGCATGGGCCCGACGGCGATCGGTCCGGCGGCGGAATATTTCAACAGCTATGCCCTGCCGCACACGCAAGGCGTCTATGAGGGCGAGCTGGCCCTGAACCCGGACGTGCGGCCGTTCATCCTCACCCGCTCGGGCTTCGGCGGCCTGCAGCGCAACGCCTCAGCGGTGTGGAGCGGCGACGTCGTGGCGCGCTGGGACGACTTCCGCGACCAGATCTCGGCGGGCGTGAACCTGTCGATGTCCGGCATCCCCAACTGGACCACCGACATCGGCGGCTTCTCGGTCGAGAAGCGCTACGAGAACAAGGAGCCGGCCCACTGGGCCGAGTGGCAGGAGCTGAACCTGCGCTGGTTCCAGTTCGGCGCCTTCAGCCCGCTGTTCCGCAGCCACGGCGAGGCCCCGTTCCGCGAGATCTACACCCTCGCCGACGAGGGGACCGACGTCTACAAGAGCCTGGCCTGGTACGACGAGCTTCGCTACCGGCTGATGCCCTATGTCTACACCCTGGCGGCCGATACCTATCAGCGCGACGGCAGCATGATGCGCGGCCTGGTGATGGACTTCCCGAACGACAGGAAGGCTCAGAACGTCGACGACCAGTACCTGTTCGGCAAGGCGTTCCTGGTCGCGCCGGTGACCCAGTTCAAGGCCCGCTCGCGCGACGTCTACCTGCCGGGCGCCACCACCTGGTACGACTTCAACACCGGCAAGGCCTTCAAAGGCGGCCAGACCATCAAGGCCGACGCGCCGCTGAACCGCATGCCGCTGTTCGTGCGGGCCGGTTCGATCGTGCCGACCACCGTGGTCCAGCAATATGTCGGCGAAAAGCCCGACGCGCCGCTGACCGTGGTGGTCTACGCCGGCGCCGATGGCAAGTTCGAGCTCTACGAGGACGACGGCCTCAGCAACGGCTACCAGCGCGGCGCCTGGAGCCGCATCCCGATGAGCTTCGACAACGCCACCGGCCGCCTGACGATCGGCGCCCGTTCGGGAAGCTTCAAGGGCATGCTCGACAAGCGGGTGATCAAGGTCCGCTTCATCGGGGCCGGAGCCAAGCCGGTCGACTTCGACACGGTGGACGCGACGGTGGAGTACAGCGGCCAGCCGGTGGTGGTGACGCGGAAGTAGGGGGCGATTGGGGACACACGCATGCGTGTGTCCCCAATCGTTTCAGATCCTCCCCCTGTGGGGGAGGCGTCGGCGAAGCCGATGGAGGGGGGAGTGATGCGGCTTCGACCGCACGCAGGACCGACCCTCGCAAACTCCCCCCACCGATCGCTTCGCGATCGCCTCCCCCAAGGGGGGAGGACCGGAGAGACGCCCTAGGCCTGAACCACCAGCTTCCTGACGATCAGCGCCGCGGCGTTCACTCGCTCGCCGCCCGGCTCCATCACCTCCAGGTGCACGTGGTCGGTGATGCCGGGATAGTGCCGCTGCAGGCTCTCGACGCTGCCGATGCTCTGGCCCAGGCGCACGGTCTGGCCGACCTCGACGCCCGGCGTCACGTAGAAGGCGCGGGCGACGTAGCCGAGGGCCGGGTTGGTGATCTCGACGAACTTCAGGTCGCTGGAACCGGCATAGGCGTAGCCGATCTTGGTGACATAGCCGGAGATCGGGGCCTTCACGTTCTGGCCGGCCGTCGCCGTGTAGTCGACGCCCTCATGCTCGCGCGCGCCGCCGTCGCGGCGGGCCCCGAACTCGCCGTCGCCGAAGTCGTCATGGCCGCGCGGGGCCGCGCCGGTGGGGTTGGCGAAGTCGGGCGAGCCGTCGCCGTCGATGTCGGCGCCGCTCCAGACCAGTTCCTTGCGGACCGGGCGCTGGGGCTTGGCGGCCATCTCGGCCAGCAGGCGCCGCACCACGGGCGAGCCGCCGCGCGCGGCGTTCGGGTTCTCCATCGCGGCCACGACCATCGGCGCGAAGACCAGGGCCAGCCCCAGGGCGCCGCGCGCCAGGGGGGCGAGTTTCTTCGCGGCCGATGCTTGCATCAATTCGTCCTGGATCGTTTCGGGAAGTCGAACCTTTGCCCGACTAACGACCAGATAAGGCGAAGACGTGGCGAAGCCAGTGCGGCGGTAAGCCGCGTTTGGTTGGATCTGTGTTGGTGGGGATTGGAGAGCTTTACTTTGGATAGAGCGTCGGGTCGATATCTATTTCGGCGATCAAGGTTCTGCCGTGACCCTCTAAACTTAAACGGGCGCCTTCGCCATCCAACATGACGGCGTCCAGCGGTCCCAGATCGACGGCGCCGTCCGGTCCCGCGACGCGCAGGGCGTCGAGCGCCAGCACCAGGGTCACATTCGCCCGGGTCACCACCTCCGCCGCGTCCGCCACGGCCATTCGTCGCGCCTGGGCCCGCCAGCCGCCGCACCGGACCATCAGGTTGAGATCGCGGATCGGCCCGCCGGTCAGGCGCGCCTCGACCCTGGCTTCGCCGGCGAAGGCCAGGGGCGGGGCGGCGACGTCGAGCGTGACCGCCAGGCCGTCGACGTCCAACACCAGGCCCGCGCCCTCGATCACGGTCAGCACCCGATCGACGCCCGGGAAGGCCGAGAACGGCCCGTCGGCGGCGACGTCGGCCAGGCTGATCCGCCATTCGAAGTCGTCCATTCCCGCGCCGGGCGGAAAGGCGGCGACCTCACGGGTGACGCCGCCGCCGTTCTTCCACGGCGTGGCGATCCGGTCGGCGGCGCGCAGGACGCGCACTACAGGATACCCGGCAGGTCCAACCCATGCTCGCGGGCGCAGTCCCTGGCGGTGTCGTAGCCCGCATCGGCGTGGCGCATGACGCCGGTGGCCGGGTCGTTCCACAGCACCCGCGCCAGGCGCCTGGCCGCCGCCTCGGTGCCGTCGGCGACGATGACCATGCCGGCGTGCTGCGAGAAGCCCATGCCCACCCCGCCGCCGTGGTGCAGCGACACCCAGGTGGCGCCCGAGGCGGTGTTGAGCAGGGCGTTGAGCAGCGGCCAGTCCGACACCGCGTCCGAGCCGTCGACCATCCCCTCGGTCTCGCGATTGGGCGAAGCGACCGAGCCTGAGTCCAGGTGATCGCGGCCGATGACGACGGGGGCCTTCAGTTCGCCCGAGGCGACCATCGCGTTGAAGGCCAGGCCGAGGCGGTGGCGGTCGCCCAGGCCGACCCAGCAGATGCGCGCCGGAAGACCCTGGAACTTGATCTTCTCGGCGGCCATGTCGAGCCAGTGGTGCAGGTGCGGATTGTCGGGGATCAGTTCCTTGACCTTGGCGTCGGTCTTGCGGATGTCCTCCGGATCGCCCGACAGCGCCGCCCAGCGGAACGGCCCGATGCCCCGGCAGAACAGCGGGCGGATATAGGCCGGCACGAAGCCGGGGAAGTCGAAGGCGTTCTTGACGCCCTCTTCCAGCGCCATCTGGCGGATGTTGTTGCCGTAATCGACCGTGGGCACGCCGGCGGCCTGGAAGTCGAGCATGGCCTGGACGTGGACGGCCATCGAGGCGCGGGCGGCGCGGTTGACGGTTTCCGGTTCGCGTTCCTTGGCCTGCGCCCACTGGTCCAGGGTCCAGCCGGCGGGCAGGTAGCCGTTGATCGGATCGTGGGCGCTGGTCTGGTCGGTCAGCAGGTCGGGACGGACGCCGGCCGCGAACATGGCCGGCAGCAGCTCGGCGGCGTTGCCCAGCAGACCGATCGAGACCGGGGTCTTGGCCGCGTTGGCCTCTTCGATCCAGGCCAGGGCCTCGTCCAGGCTTTCGGTGGCCTTGTCGAGATAGCCGGTGCGCAGCCGCATCTCGATCCGCGATGGCTGGCATTCGATGGCCAAGCACGAGGCGCCGGCCATCACCGCCGCCAGCGGCTGGGCCCCGCCCATGCCGCCCAGGCCGGCGGTCAGCAGCCACTTGCCCGACAGGTCGCCGCCATGGTGCTGGCGGCCCATCTCGACGAAGGTCTCGTAGGTGCCCTGCACGATGCCCTGGGCGCCGATATAGATCCACGAGCCGGCGGTCATCTGGCCGTACATGGCCAGGCCCTTGCGATCCAGTTCGTTGAAGTGCTCCCAGGTCGCCCAGCGTGGCACCAGGTTGGAGTTGGCGATCAGCACCCGCGGCGCGTCGGGATGGGTCTTGAACACCCCGACCGGCTTGCCCGACTGCACCAGCAGGGTCTCGTCGTCCTCCAGCCGCCGCAGGGTCTCGACGATCTTGTCGTAGCTTTCCCAGTCCCGCGCCGCCCTGCCGATGCCGCCATAGACCACCAGTTCCTCGGGCCGCTCGGCGACGTCGGGGTGCAGGTTGTTCATCAGCATCCGCAGCGGCGCCTCGGTCAGCCAGCTCTTGGCGGTGAGTTCCGTGCCGGTGGCGGGGCGGATGACGCGGGTGTTGTCGAGGCGGGTCATGGCAGGTCTCAGGCTTGGGCGAAGGCCAGGCAAGCCTTCAGCACGTCGGTGAGGGCTTCGCGCAACGGCGCGGCGCGGGGCGGGTGGTAGGGCGTGGGCCAACTATCGGGCGTGAGAGCCGGCGGCTCGTCGATATAGCCGCGGCAGGCCAGCTCCATCTGGACGGCGTGGACGCCGGTGTCCGGCCGGCCGTAGTGGCGGGTGATCCAGCCACCTTTGAACCGGCCGTCGGTGACGCGCGGCAGGCCGGTGGCGTCGCAGGCGGCCTCGACGGCGGCGGTCAGGGCGGGCGCGCAACTGGCGCCGCTGTTGGTGCCGACATTGAACTGGGGCAACTCGCCGTCGAACAGCCGCGGGGCCCGCGAGCGGATCGAATGGGCGTCGTACAGCACCACCTTGCCGTGGAGGCCGCGCAGCCGGTCGAGTTCGCCGCGCAGCGCCGCGTGGTACGGATCGAAGAACCGCTCGCGCCGGACCGCGATCTCGGCCTCGGTCGGTTCCTGGCCGTCGAGGTACAGCGGCTCGCCGTCGAAGGTGTCGGTCGGACACAGGCCGGTGGTCGCCTGGCCCGGATAGAGCGAGACGCCCGACGGGTCGCGATTGACGTCGATCACCGTCCGCGACACGCCGGTGTGGACCACGGTGGCGCCCAGCCCGCCGGCGAAGTCGTAGAGCCGCTCCATCCACCAGTCGGCGTCCTTGCGGGCCAGCCAGGGGGAGACCAGGCGAGGTTCGAGGTCGGGCGAAATCTCGGTTCCGGCATGCGGGATGCTGACGACCAGCGGGGCGTCGCCGCGGTGGATGTGGAGCCAGTCCATCTCACTCATGCTGTCATCCCGGGCGCGGCGATCGCCGTGCGTCCTTCGAGGCTCGGCTTCGCCTCGCACCTCAGGAAGAGGAATTCAGCAATAAAGCTCCTCATCCTGAGGCGCCCGCGCAGCGGGCCTCGAAGGACGCAGGGCGCTTGCCCGCTCACGCCTCCACCCCCGGCAGCTCGACGCTCGACGCCGCCACCACGATCGCCCCCGACCGCACCAGCACGTTGGCCGCCTCCATGTCCGGGTGGAAATGCCGGTCGTCCGACAGGTGCGGCACCTGGGCCCGCAGGATACGCCGCACGTCCTCCAGCGCCGGGCTCGAGGTCAGGGGCGCGTGGAAATCGCAGCCCTGGACGGCGGCCAGCAGCTCGATGCCGATCACCGCCTCGGCGGCCTCGACCATGGCCAGCAGCCGCCGCGCGCCGTGGGCGGCCATCGACACATGGTCCTCCTGGTTGGCCGAGGTCGGGATGGAGTCGACGCTGGCCGGATAGGCCTTCTGCTTGTTCTCCGAGACCAGGGCCGCGGCCGTGACCTGCGGGATCATGAAGCCGGAGTTGAGGCCCGGCTTGGGGGTCAGGAAGGCCGGCAGGCCCGAGCAGGCCGGGTCGACCAGCATGGCGATGCGGCGCTCGGCGATCGAGCCGATCTCGCAGACGGCCAGGGCGATGATGTCGGCGGCGAAGGCCACCGGCTCGGCGTGGAAGTTGCCGCCGGACAAGGCCTCGTCGGTGTCGGGGAAGATCAGCGGGTTGTCCGACACGCCATTGGCCTCGGTGGCCAGGGTGACGGCGGCCTGGCGCAGGATGTCGAGGGCGGCGCCCATCACCTGCGGCTGGCAGCGCAGGCAGTAGGGGTCCTGCACGCGGGTGTCGCCCTCGCGGTGCGAGTCGCGGATCGCCGAGCCGGCCATCAGGGCGCGCAGGGCGGCGGCGGTCTCGATCTGGCCGGGCTGGCGGCGCAGCACGTGGATACGCGGGTCGAAGGGGGTGTCCGAACCCTTGGCCGCCTCGGTCGCCAGGGCGCCGGTGACCAGGGCCGACTGGAACAACCGCTCGGCGTCGAACAGGGCGGCCAGGGCGTTGGCGGTCGAGAACTGGGTGCCGTTCAGCAGGGCCAGGCCTTCCTTGGGGCCCAGCACCAGCGGCGCGAGGCCGGCCTGGGCCAGGGCCTCGGCGGCGGGCAGGCGACGACCCTCGACGAAGATCTCGCCGACCCCGATCATGGTCGCGGCCATGTGGGCCAGCGGCGCCAGGTCGCCCGAGGCGCCGACCGAGCCCTGGCAAGGCACGACCGGGGTCAGGCCGTGGACCAGCATGGCCTCGATCAGGTCGGTGGTCGCCGGCCGCACGCCCGAGGCGCCCTGGGCCAGGCTGGCCAGCTTCAGGGCCATCATCAGCCGGATCACCGCAACCGGCGACGGCGCCCCCGTGCCGGCGGCGTGGGACAGCACGATGTTGCGCTGCAGGGTCTCCAGGTCGGCGTCGCCGATGCGCACGCTGGCCAGTTTCCCGAAGCCGGTGTTGACGCCATAGACCGGTTTGTCCCGCGCCAGGATGCGCGCGACGGCCGCCGCGCTCTCGGCGATCACCGGAGCCGCGCCCGGATGCAGCCGCGCGGCGGCGCCCCGGTAGACGGCCTTCCATTCGGCGAGGGAGACCTGGCCGGGGTTCAGAACGACTTCAGTCACGAAAGACCTTTCCACACACGCGCATGGAGCGGATTGAAGCCCATGCGGTAGACAAGTTGCGCGGGACGCTCGATGTCCCAGATGGCGAGATCGCAGGCCTTGCCGGCCTCCAGCGTGCCCACGTCGTCGAGCCGCCCGAGGGCCCGCGCGGCCTCGCGCGTGACGCCGGCCAGGCACTCGTCGACGGTCATCCGGAACAGGGTGGCGGCCATGTTCAGGGTCAGCAGCAGGCTGGTTAGCGGCGAGGTGCCGGGGTTGCAGTCGGTGGCCAGGGCCAGTGGCACGCCGGCGGCGCGCAGGGCCTCGATCGGCGGCAGTTTGGTCTCGCGCACGAAGTAGAAGGCCCCGGGCAGTAGCACGGCCGTGGTTCCGGCCTGGGCCATGGCGGCGATCCCTTCGGCGTCCAGGTGCTCCAGGTGGTCGGCCGACAGGGCCCCGAATTCCGCGGCCAGGGCGGCGCCGTGCAGATTCGACAGCTGCTCGGCGTGCAGCTTGACCGGCAGGCCGTGTTCGCGCGCCGCCTCGAACACCCGCCGGGTCTGGGCGAGGGAAAAGCCGATGCCCTCGCAGAAGGCGTCGACCGCGTCGGCCAGGCCCTCGGCGGCGACGGCGGGGATCATCTGGTAGCAGACGTGGTCGATATAGCCGTCGGCGTCGCCGGCATATTCCGGCGGCAGGGCGTGGGCCCCGAGGAAGGTGGTGGCCACCGACACCCGGCGGGCCTGACCCAGGGCGCGGGCGGCGCGCAGACTCTTCAGTTCGTCGTCCAGCGACAGGCCGTAGCCGGACTTGACCTCGATGGTGGTCAGGCCCTCGGCGATCAGGGCGTCGAGGCGGGGCAGGGCGCCGGCGAGCAGTTCATCCTGCGACGCGGCGCGGGTGGCCTTCATGGTCGAGACGATGCCGCCGCCGGCCCGGGCGATCTCCTCGTACGAAGCGCCGGCCAGCCGCAGCTCGAATTCGTGGGCGCGGTCGCCGCCATGGACCAGGTGGGTGTGGGGGTCGATCAGGCCCGGCGTGATCCAGCGGCCTTCGCAGTCGATGGAATCGCCGGCCTCGAAAGCGGGGGCGTCGGCGGCGGGGCCGGCATAGAGGATGCGGCCGTTCAAGGCGGCGACCACGCCGTCCTCGACCACGCCCAAGCCAGGGAGATCAGCGGCGAGGGTCGCCAGGCGGGCCTTGCTCCACACCCGATCGCAGCGCATGGCCAGGGATCTCCCGACGCCGTTCGGCCCCTTGCCGTCGGCTTCAATATGTATAGACATATTCACGCGCCACGAGGATTGTCCAGTGACCGACGCCGAGTTTCCGTCCGAACCCGAGCAAGCCGGGGAGCCGGCGATCTACACGCCGCCCGGCGAGGGTCAGGCGACGCCGGAAGCCGCGCCACAAGCCGCGCCGCCACCAAGCGCGTCGCCGGCGGGACCGCAAACCCTGTGGTTCGAACAGGCCCTGCTGGCCGACGGCTGGGCCAAGGACGTGCGGTTCACCCTCAACGACGGCATGATCTCGCGGATCGACACCGATGTCGCCCGCCAGTCTGGCGAGACCGCGCACGGGCCGTGCATCCCCGGCCTGCCCAACCTGCACAGCCACGCCTTCCAGCGCGGCATGGCCGGCCTGGCCGAGGTGCGTGGCCCTGCCCAAAGCGGGGGGAGCGACAGTTTCTGGACCTGGCGCGAGGTGATGTACCGCTTCGTCGACCGGCTGGACCCCGAGGCTCTGCAGGCCATCGCCGCCCTGGCCTATGCCGAGATGCTGGAGACCGGCTTCACGCGGGTCGGCGAGTTCCACTACCTGCACCACGACAAGGACGGCGCGCCCTACGCCGACCCGGCCGAGATGGCGGCGCGGATCGCCGCGGCCGCCGACGAGACCGGCATCGGCCTGACCCTGCTGCCGGTGTTCTACGCCCATGCGGGCTTTGGCGGCGCGGCGCCGGGCGCGGGGCAGCGGCGCTTCATCCACGACGTCGACGGCTATGGCCGGCTGATCGAGGCCAGCCGGAACGCGGTGGCCGGCCTGCCGGGCGCCGTGGTCGGCATCGCCCCGCACAGCCTGCGGGCGGTGACGGGCGAGGAGCTGACGGCGATCCTGCCGTTCGCCCAGGGTGGGCCGGTCCACATCCACATCGCCGAGCAGACGAAGGAGGTCGACGACTGCCTGGCCGCCACCGGCCAGCGCCCGGTGCGCTGGCTGATGAACCACGCCGAGGTCGACAAGCGCTGGTGCCTGGTCCACGCCACCCACATCAACGCCATGGAGACCGAGCGCCTGGCCAGGAGCGGCGCGGTCGCCGGCCTGGCGCCGATCACCGAGGCCAATCTGGGCGACGGGGTGTTTCCCGCCGCCGACTTCCTGGCGGCCGGCGGGGCGTTCGGGATCGGCTCGGACTCCAACGTGCTGATCGACGCGGCCGAGGAGCTGCGGACCCTGGAATACGCCCAGCGCCTGACGCGGCGGGTCCGCAACGTGCTGGCCGGCGGACCGGAGCGCTCCACAGGCGGCGACCTCTATCGCGCGGCCCTGGCCGGCGGGACCCAGGCCCTGGGCGCGCCCCCCGGCGGGCTGAAACGGGGCCGGCCGGCCGACTTCGTGACCCTGGACCGGGCGCACCCGGCCCTGATGGCCCGCGACGGCGACGCCCTGCTGGACAGCTGGGTGTTCGCCGGGCGACACGGAGGCGTGGACGGCGTCTGGCGTCACGGTCGCCAGGTGGTCAGCGGCGGTCGCCACCACGGCCGCGAGGCGATCGTCGCCCGCTACGAAACCGCCTTGAGGAGCGTGCTGGGTTGAACGACGCATCGGCCACCCTGCACCAGCGCATCCGGGGCGAGATCGAGGACCTGATCCGCTCGGGCGCCTGGGCGCCGGGCCGCAAGGTCCCGTCCGAGGCCGAGCTGATGACCCGGTTCGGCTGTTCGCGGATGACCGTCAACAAGGCGATGTCGGTGCTGGCCGAGGCGGGCCTGATCGTCCGCCGTCGCCGCGCCGGCTCGTTCGTGGCCCGGCCGCGCGTTCATTCCACCGTGCTCGACATCCCCGACATCCAGGCCCAGATCCTGGCGCGCGGCGAGACCTACGCCTTCGACCTGCTCGACCAGCGTCGTCGCAAGCCCAAGGCCGGCGACGCCGAGGAGGTCGCTTTGGCGGCGGGCGGCGAACTGCTGGCGTTGCGCGGCCTGCACGTGGCGGCCGGGCGGCCGTTCGCCTTGGAGGACCGGCTGATCAGCCTGGCGGCCGTGCCCGAGGCGGCGTCCACCGACTTCGCCGCCGAACCGCCCGGCGCCTGGCTGCTGCACCACGTGCCGTGGACCGAGGCCGAGAACCGCATCAGCGCGGTGGGAGCCGACGCGGGCGTGGCCGAGCTGCTGGCGCTGGATGTCGGGACGGCCTTGCTGGCGGTCGAGCGCCGCACCTGGCGGGCCGGCGAGCCGGTGACCTGGGTGCGGCAACTGTTTCTCGGCGAGGCCTATGACCTGGTGGCGCGGTTCGGCCCCGCTCGGGGGTAGAGGCTACTTCGCCTTGGCGGTCAGGTCGGCATGGGCGGCATCGATGGCTTCGTCGCGACCGGTCGGGTGCTTGGCCAGGCGCTTCTTGGCGGCCTTGGCCACCTCGGCGGCGCGCGTGGGGGTCAGGGTCGCCAGATAGCGATGGGCCTTGAGCTTCTGGTCGACGGTGACGCCGCGCTTGATGGTGTCGGTCATGGGAGGCTCCTTGGACAGGTGGATGGTCTACAGGCTGGAGCGGTATCCTGAAACCCTCTCCCGGAGGGGAGAGGGAGGGTGTTCAGCCCGGATAGAGAGGTGACAGACCAGCCCGGATAGATGGGTAACAGTTCTCGCCTGATAG
>NZ_LMHC01000021.1 GCF_001427665.1 Caulobacter sp. Root655 | reverse complement strand
GCTCGCCGCCCTGGCCCGCCCGTCGGGGGCGAATGCAGACCGGCTAAGTGATAAAACCACTGCCTACCGGACGCTCTCGAACAACGGTTCCACGCGAAGCGCCAGACTTCGTCGAAACGGTACTCAAAAACGCAAACCTTCCGGGCGGAGCCCGGGCGCTTCGCGACCCTCCCCAATCTCTTCAGCGGGTCACCGCGTGAAGCGGCGAAGCCGTGTGTCCCAAGTCCTCCCCCTCTGGGGGAGGTGTCGGCGCAGCCGACGGAGGGGGGAGTGATCGGCAGATGGCAACAACCCGGATCAACGATCCTACAACTCCCCCCACCGGCCTTCGGCCGCCTCCCCCACAGGGGGAGGAGCTGATGGTTTCCGTCGAACCTCGTTACCCCAACCGACCAATTCCCGCCCCCTAACTAAACAACGTTCCCTTACGTTCGAACGGACGTTTGCATCCCGTCGCCGCCTGTGCTTTCTCAGCCTTGAACGTGCTCGTCCAGCGAAGCGCGACCACAACACCGGGAGAGTAACGATGACCCAGGCCGCCGCAGCGCCTGCCCCCGCCGCCGTTCCGTGGCCGGCCATGTCGGTGAAACAGGCCTACGCCCTGATCACCCAGCCCGGCACGCCCGGCGAAATGGAAGAAATCGACATCCGGGGCGTCAAGACCCGGGTCTGGAAGAACTGCCCGCCCACCCTGCGCGACACCCTGCTGGTGGGCCGCGCCCATGGCGAAAAGATCTTCCTGGTCCACGAGGACGAGCGGGTCAGCTTCGAGGCCTTCTACCGCGCGGTGACGGTGTTCGCCGCCGAGCTGGAAGCTTCCGGCGTCAAGAAGGGCGACCGGGTCGCCCTGATCATGCGCAACCTGCCCGAATGGCCGGTGGCCTTCTACGCCGGCCAGTCGATCGGCGCGATCATGACTCCGTTGAACGCCTGGTGGACCGGACAGGAGCTGGAATACGGCCTGGTCGATTCCGGGGCCTCGGTGGCGATCATGGACGTCGAGCGCTTCGAGCGCCTGACCGAGCATTTCGACAACTGCCCCGACCTGAAGCTGGTCTATGTCAGCCGTTCGAAGGAAGAGATCGCCCATCCCTACGTCAAGCGGATGGAGAAGGTGATCGGCTGTCCCAACGACTGGATCAAGCTGGACGAAAAGCCGCTGTCGACCGTCGAGCTGGGTCCGGAAGACGACGCGACGATCTTCTACACCTCCGGCACCACCGGCAAGCCCAAGGGCGCCCTGGGCACCCATCGCAACGTCAACAGCAACATCTTCGCCGCCGCCGCCGCCGGGGCCCGCGGCTTCCTGCGTCGCGGCGAGGTCCCGCCCCAGCCCGACCCCAGCCTGCCGCAGAAGGGCTCGCTGATCTCGGTGCCGTTCTTCCACGCCACCGGCTGTTTCGCGGTGATGAACCCGTCGCTGTTCGCTGGCGCCAAGCTGGCGATGATCCGCAAGTGGGATCCCGACAAGGCCATGCAACTGATCCAGGACGAGCGCCTGACCCAGATGGGCGGGGTGCCGACCATCGCCTGGCAGATCATCGAGCATCCCAACCGCGAGAAGTACGACCTGTCGTCGCTGGAGGCCATCGCCTATGGCGGCGCGCCGTCGGCTCCGGAACTGGTCCGCAAGATCAAGGAAATCTGGCCCAAGTCGTCGGCCGGCAACGGCTGGGGCATGACCGAGACCTCGGCCACGGCCACCAGCAATTCGGCCGAGGATTACGAGAACCGTCCCGACAGCTGCGGCCCGGCCGTGCCGGTCACCGACCTGAAGATCATGACCGTCGAGGAACCGCACCGCGAGCTGCCGATCGGCGAGGTCGGCGAGCTGTGGTGCAAGGGCCCGCAGGTGGTGAAGGGCTACTGGAACAAGCCGGAAGCCACCGCCCAGACCTTCGTCGACGGCTGGGTCAAGACCGGCGACCTGGCGCGGCTGGACGAAGAGGGTTTCTGCTACATCATCGACCGGGCCAAGGACATGCTGATCCGCGGCGGCGAGAACATCTACTGCATCGAGGTCGAGAACCTGCTCTACGAGCACCCGGCGATCATGGACGCCGCCCTGGTCGGCATCCCGCACAAGACCCTGGGCGAGGAGCCGGCCGCCGTCGTCACCCTCAAGCCCGGCGCGACCGCCACCGAGGCCGAACTGCGGGCCTTCGTCGCCGACCGCCTGGCCGCCTTCAAGGTGCCGGTGAAGGTGGTGTTCTGGCCCGAGACCCTGCCGCGCAACGCCAACGGCAAGATCATGAAGAACGAGCTGAAGAAGGTGTTCGTGGAGGGGTAGGCTATTCCTCCCCCTGTGGGGGAGGTGTCGGCGAAGCCGACGGTGGGGGGAGTTTGCCGAGGTTGGCCGGCTCCCCCCACCGGCGCTTCGCGCCGCCTCCCCCACAGGGGGAGGTTCTTGGAACTGGTGGTCGCTACACGCTCACCGGCGGCTTCCTCCACGCCCAAGGCTGGGCCGCTTCCAGCTCGAACGCCAGTTCCAGCAGCGTCTTCTCCGCCCCGGCCCGCCCGGCGAACTGCACTCCGACCGGCAGGCCGGCCTTGGTCCAGTGCAGCGGCACGCTCATCGACGGCGCCCCGGCCACGTTGTGCAAGGTGGTGTAGCCGACATAGGCGTTGAGCCGTTCGGTCAGGGCCGGAATGTCCACGGTCGGTGCGACCCAGCCCAGCGGGGCGGGCGGTGTGCCCAGCACCGGCGACAGGATCACGTCATAGCGCGCGAACCAGCCGTCATAGGCCCGTCCGGCGGCGTTGAGGTTGGCCACGGCCTTCTCCAGCCCGCCCGCCGGCATCTGGTTCACCAGGTCGGCCATGGCCAGGGTGAAGGGGTCCAGCATCGTCCCGTCTGGCTGGCGGCCGGCCGCCTTGGCGACCCGGGCGACGAGGTCGGCCGCGCCGCTGGCCCACAAGGCGAGGAAGTCCTGGCCGAACGCCGCGCCGTTCACCGGCCAGGCGGTCGGCTCGACCTTGTGGCCCAGGGACTGCATCAGCTTGGCGGCGGTCTCGACGGCTTCGCGCACCTCCGGGTCCGGCTTGCCGCCGAGCATCGTATCGGTGAGCAGCCCGACCCGCAGCCGCCGCTTGCCGGGCCGGGTGGTCAGGCCGACGGCGGGAAAGACCGCGTCCCCGCCGCCACGCTCGGTCGCCGCGAACAGGGTGGCGCTGTCGCGGACGCTATGGCTGACGCAATGATAGACCGAGAGGTCCAGAGCGCGCGAAGGCGGCCGCCCCAGAATCATCCGGCCGCGCGACGGCTTCAAGCCAAACAGGCCGCAGTTGGAGGCCGGGATACGGATCGAGCCGCCACCGTCGCTGGCGTGGGCGAAGGGGGTGATCCCCGCCGCCACGGCCGCCGCGGCGCCGCCGGAGGAGCCGCCGCTGGAGTGGGCCAGGTTCCAGGGGTTGCGCGTCGGGCCAAACCCGACCGGCTCGGTGGTCGGCAGGAAGCCGTATTCCGGCGTCGCCGACTTGCCGATGACGATCAGTCCGGCCCGGTCGAAGGCGTCCACATAGCCGTCCTGGGTCTTGGCCGGCGGGTTCCGGAGCATGGCCCGTGAGCCGTACCGCGTGGGCAGGCCGACATAGTCGTCCAGGTCCTTGACCAGGAACGGCACGCCGGCGAACGGACCCGCCGGTTGGCCGGGCGTCTGGTCCAGGCGCCTGGCCTTGTCGATCGCCCGGTCGAAGTCGGAGGTGACCAGGGCGCCCAGCCGGTCCTGCAACGCCTCGGCGTCGCGCACGGCCTTTTCCGTCACCTCCAGCGCGCTGACCTCCTTGCGGCGGATGCGGCCCGCCAGCTCGACGGCGTCCGGCCCCCAGGGCGCGGGTGAGGCGGCCTTGGGCTTGGCTTGGACGGCGGACGGCGCGGCGGCGATCGCGGCGGCGGCCATCAGGCCCCGGCGGCTGAACATCATGAGCGTTTCCCCTCTCGGTCCGACGTCTGTGGCGCGTCGGTGAACGGTGATCACTGTGAACCGGAAGGCGCGCTGTCCGCAAGTCGTGCTAAAGCGCGCGCATGAACTCTTCGCCGACACGCAAACGCGCCGACATCCTGCTGGTCGAGACCGGCCTGTTCGAAACCCGCGCCAAGGCCCGCGCCGCCATCGAGGCCGGCCTGATCACGGCCGACGGCAAGACGGTGGCCAAGCCTTCGGAACTGCTCGAAGACACCGTCAAGCTGGATGGCCGTCCGCCGCATCCCTGGGTCGGGCGCGGAGCCCTGAAGCTGGTCCACGCCCTGGACCTGTGGCCGATCGCGGTCGCCGGAAAGGTCGCGCTGGACGTCGGGGCCTCGACCGGCGGCTTCACCGAGGTGCTGCTGGAGCGCGGGGCGGTCAAGGTGTTCGCGTGCGATGTTGGTCGCGAGCAGTTGCATCCGCGCCTGGCCCATCACGAGCGCGTGGTCGATCTGTCGGGCGTCGACGCCCGGATTCTCGACGAAGGCTATCTGGACGAGACGCCGACCCTGGTGGTCAGCGACGTCAGCTTCATCTCGGTGGAGAAATGCCTGCCGGTCGCCCTGGACCTGGCCGCACCGGGCGCCGACCTCGTCAGCCTGATCAAGCCGCAGTTCGAGGCCGGCCGCGAGCGGGTGGGGAAGAACGGCCTGGTCAAGGACCCCGCCATCATCACCGACTGCATCGCCTCGGTCTCGGCCTTCGTCGAGACCTCGGGCTGGACGATCAAGGGCGTCACGCAAAGCCCGATCACCGGCGGCGACGGGCAGGTCGAGCACCTGCTGTGGGCGGTGAAGGACTAGTTCCGCCACCCTCGCCCAGACCCAACAAAAAGGCCGCCCGCGCGAACGCGGGCGGCCCCAAGATAATCGAATTGAGAAACAGCCGAACCTAGTCGACGACCTGGTAGCGCCCCGAGGCGTCCGGGCAGACGCGCACGAAGCGCTTCTGGGTGCGGCCGTCGGGCAGGTAGATCGGGCTTTCGGCCAGGGTGCAGCCGTTGGCGTCGGCGCGGCTGCCCTGGGTCACGGTGTAGGAGCGCTCGGACTCGTAGCTGTAGTCGCCGCGATCGTCGCGATCGCCGTAGCGGCTTTCGCTGTAGCTGGGATCGTCATAGCCCTGGCCGCGATTGTCGTAGGGCTGGTTATAGGCACCCTGGTTGTAGGCCGGCGGCGGGGGCGGCGGAGCGCGGCCCGGGGAGCAGGCCGCCGAGTTCTTGCCGATGGCCGAGCCGGCGATGGCGCCCACCAGGCCGCCGAGCACGGCGCCTTCGGTGCGGACGCCCTTGGCGGCCACGCCGCTGCCGATCAGCGCGCCGATGCCGGCCCCGGCCAGGCCACCGCCCGTACCGCGCTGCGTCGTGCTGCGGCGGCAGGGGTCGTAATAGTAGCCGTTGTTGTCATAGGCGCCGCCGCTGGCGTAGGCGCCGGTGTTGCCGTACGCGCCGTAGGCCTGGGCCGAAGCCAGGGTCGGGGCCAGCGCGCCCGCCAGAGCGGCGGTGGCGGCGATACCGAGAACGGTCTTGAACATCATCGAAAAACTCCCTCGAACAGGTCCGGCGATCCGCTGGACCCGCCTTACCCAGCCAAACTGCCTAGGCCTTCATGAACGGCTGTTGAGTGACCCGTTCATCTTCGTTCACCCGCCCCGGCCTTGAATGCGCTATGGGACGTTTCGAATGCTGTTGTCGGCGCCGATCGTGGCGCGGGCATGGCGGCGCCCCGGCGCCTGTGAAAATGCTCGGAACCGGTCAAGGTTCCGACGGACGAACGGAACTGTCTTGAATGCGTGAGTTGAGGATCGAGGCGGTCGGCGCCCAGGGCGACGGCTTGGCTCAAGGGGCCTTCATCCCGCTGACCCTGCCTGGTGAGTTGGTGACGGCCCAGATGAGCGGCTCGCGCGGAGAGCTGATCGACGTGCTGGAGGCCAGCGCCGATCGCGTGACCCCACCTTGCCCGCATTTCGGCGTCTGCGGCGGCTGCGCCCTGCAGCACTGGGCCATCGAGCCCTATCTGGACTGGAAGCGCGAGCAGATCCGCATCCAGCTGGGCCGCGAGGGCCTGGAGACCGAGATCCTGCCGACCTTCGCCTCGCCGCCGGCCTCGCGTCGCCGGGTGGCGCTGCACGCCCGGGGCGGCAAGGGCGGCGCGCGCCTGGGCTTCAAGGAGCGCCGCTCGTGGAACCTGGCCCAGATCGAGGTCTGCCCGGTCTCCAACCCCCGGCTGGTGGCGGCCTTTCCGGCCCTGACCCGCCTGGCGGGGCCGTTCATGGAGCATCCGAAGTCGGCGCCGACCCTGCACGTGACCCTCACCGCCACGGGCCTGGACATCGACATCACCGGCGTCGAGGCCAAGAGCGGCGGCCTGTCGGCCGACGCCCGGGTGCGGGCGGCGATGATCGCCGGCGAGGCCGACTTCGCCCGCGTCACCCTGGCCGGCGAGATGATCTACATGGCCCGCCAGCCGATGGTGAAGCTGGGCCCGGCCGTGGTGGCCCTGCCGGCCGGCAGCTTCCTGCAGGCCGTGCCCCAGGCCGAGAAGGCCATGGTCGAGTTCGCCGTCGAGGCCGCCCAGGGCGCCAGCCGCATCGTCGACCTCTACAGCGGCGTCGGCACCTTCACCTTCCGCCTGGCCGAGATCGGGGCGGTGCACGCCGCCGACAGCTCGGCCCCGGCCATCGTCGCGCTGAAGGGCGCGGTCGGCACGGCCACCGGCCTGAAGGCCATCACCGCCGAGGCCCGCGACCTGACCCGCCGGCCGGTGCTGTCGAGCGAGCTCAAGAAGGTCGACGTGGCGGTGATCGACCCGCCGCGCGCCGGGGCCCTGGAACAGAGCGTCGAGATCGGTCTGTCCAAGGTGGCCCGGGTGGTCAGCGTCTCGTGCAACCCGGCGACCTTCGCCCGTGACGCCAAGGTGCTGATCGACGCCGGTTTCCGCCTGGAGCGGGTGTTGCCGGTGGACCAGTTCCTGTGGTCGCCCCATATTGAGCTGGTCGGGGTGTTTTCGCGCTAGGACGACGCTTCCTTCCGGGGAGAGGGTCGTCCGGGAGACGGCTATGAACGAACGACCGGGGGATCGCGGCCGAGGCGCCTTCGCGCTGGACGGCGCCAGCCAGCGGGCCAAGGCGGCGGTCAAGGCCGCCTGGTGGACCGCGGCCGGCGGCGTCACCCGCGCCCTGGCCCAGCCCACGCGCGGCGACGCCAAGGTCAAGTTCGAGCCCCAGGGACCGCCAGTCTCGGCCGCCCGCCTGCGAAAGGCCTATCTGAGCGCCTTCGACAAGGACGCCGCCGACGTCGCCGCCGGCCTCTATCCGCCCGTCGAGGACGGTCCCCGCAACCCCGCCGCCGCCTTCCGCCAGGCCCTGGACGTCATCGCCGACGCCCGCGCCGTCGATCAGCGCCGCCGCCGGGGCGACGGCGTCGAGGTGCGCGACGAGCCGGAAAGCCAAGGCTATCCAAACTACTATCGCCAGAACTTCCACTATCAGTCCGGTGGCTGGTTCACCGACGCCAGCGCCAGACGCTATGAAGCCCAGGTCGAGGCGCTGTTCTCCGGCGCGGCCGGGGCGATGCGGCGGCGGGCCCTGTCGCTGCTGGCCCGACATTGGCGCGGCAAGGACCAGCGCGGGTTGAAGCTGGTGGACCTGGCCTGCGGTTCGGGCAGCTTCCTGCGCGACCTCGACGGGGCCTTTCCGCGCGCCGCCATCGCCGGCCTGGACCTGTCGCGGGCCTATCTGGCCGCCGCCCGCAGCCGTTCGAGGCGGGGCGGGGTGCAGGCCAACGCCGAGACCCTGCCGTTCGCCGACGCCAGCCTGGACGGCGTGACCTGCGTCTACCTGTTCCACGAGCTGCCGCCAGGTGTCCGGCCGGCGGTGGCGGCCGAGATCGCCAGGGTGCTGAAGCCCGGCGGCGTGCTGGCCTTCGCCGATTCGGTGCAGCCGGTCGACGAGCCCGACCTGTCGCGCTTGCTGGAGGCCTTCCCGGCCTATTTCCACGAGCCCTACTATTCGACCTATGCCCAGACCGACCTGCCGGCCCTGTTCGGCGCGGCCGGGCTGCGCGTGGCGGGCCAGGACCAGGCGTTCCTGACCAAGGCGCTGTTGCTGGAAAAGGTCGGTTGAGCCAACCGCATCATGACCATTGCCTAGGCCGGCGGGCTCCTGTATCGAACCGACCTCTTCGCCGACGCACCTTGCGTTGACCCGGATGGCCTGGTGGCGGAGTGGTTACGCAGCGGATTGCAAATCCGTGCACCCCGGTTCGATTCCGGGCCAGGCCTCCAACCTTCCGAATTGAGCGATGTGCGCGCCAACTGGAGGTGCTGGCTATGCCGGCAGCAGGTTCCAACGCCCGGCATAATCATCCGCGTCGCGGTAGTTGAACCCCTGGACAGGGTAGCCAACCGTTCGTCGTAAACGAGCGTTCTGGGCCTCTACCAAGCGCCCAGCATCGGCCGATGGAACAACTCGGACCGTCCCGTTCATGACCGTTACCAGCAGCCATATGTCGGGAGATGGCCGTGATCCGTCCGTGCGGAGAATCCATCCGTTTGGCGCGGACAGACTGCGCACCCGCGCCGTGTAGGTACGACCGCTCGGGGCCTGGACCGTCAGGGACGATCGTGTGGCGGCCAGGATCGTGTGCCCATTCCGCTCAAGGCCGCTTCGTGCGAGCGCGACGGCCTCGTCGCCGCGACGGAGGATTCTATCTCCTGATCCGAGTGCTGCGACCATCGCTGGGATTCCGCGTCGGCGAGCAATCAATCGCCGCGGCTTGAGCATGGCGCCGCCGCCAACCTCCCGCAATCGACGCGTGGGGCAGGCCGAGATGGCGGCCGCGCCCCCAGGGCGAGCAACGATCAGGCCGCCAGGTCGGCGGGGCGTTCCTGGTGGTTGCGTCGCCAGCGGCTGGGGGTCTGGCCGACCAGGCCGCCGAAGGTGCGGCAGAAGTGGGCCTGGTCGGAGAAGCCGCAGGCCAGGGCGATGTGGGCCAGGCCGTCGGCGGTGCTGAGCATCAGGGCTTTGGCCCGCGCGATGCGCCGCTCGATGATGTAGCTCTTGGCGGCCTGGCCGAAGCTCTCCTTGAAGGCGTGCGAGAAGTAGCTCGGGCTCAGCCGGACGGCGGCCGCCACGTCGCGGACCTGCAGGTTGCGGTCGCTGTTCCTGTCGATGAAGGCCGTCGCGGTGCGGACCTGCCAGGGGGCCAGCTTGCCGACCTGCTGGTCGTGGGTCAGGCGCGCCACCTCGGCCTCGAGCAGCTTGCTGGCGCGGAACACCAGTTCGCGGGCGGTGTCGGGATCGCGATCGAAGGACCGCGAGGCGTCGATGACGAGTTGCGCCAGGATCAGGGTCTGGTCGCGGGGCAGGGTGGAGGCCGGCGACCTGTCGTTGATTTCGCGGCGATGGATTTCGAGGTTCGTAGGGTTCAGCATCGGACAGCCCCTCGCGTGCGCCGTCGGAAGGACGACCCAACCGGGCCAGGGTCTTTCCTCAGGCGGCGCGCGTCGAATGAAAGGATGTGAAACTGAGTTAAGGCCCAACGGGGTCCGGCCCGCGCGCCCGGTTCGCCCGGCGCCCGTCAGGCCCGTTCTGAAATGTTAAGGCGGTTCCTTGGCCGATCCCGGGTCCTCAGGGCGCCTGGAGGGCGCGCGGACTCAGGGCGGCCGTCGTCTCGCGGGCCTCGCGAACCTCCCCGGTGTCCAGGTCTTCGGTGATCAGGTCGGGCGGCTCGGTCAGGAAGCTGGCGGCGGCGCGGCGCATGGCCAGGCTGTCGGTCCGGGCGGGTGACCGGCCATGGACGAGGTTGGACAGCAGTCGGATCTGGAACTCGAGCTTGGGGTCGACGGCGGCCAGCGCGTCGATGCTGGCCATGGCCTGGGCGGTCCAGCGGCTGAACTCGTCGATCAGGGCCAGGTGGAGGCCGACGGGCACCCAGGCGGCGGTCAGGCGCGCGCCGAGGATCGGGTCGCCGCCGTCGAAGCACCAGTCCAGCGCCGAGCGCAGGTCATCGATCCGTGGTTCCAGCCTGATGGCCCAGGTCGAGCGGGGCAGGGTGGACCAGGCGGCCTGGGCCTGTTCGAGCATGGCCAGCAGGTTGGCGGCGTGCCGGCGGCGGATGCCCTGCGCCTCGCCGGCTTCCCGCAGCTTCTCGGCGGCGTAGAACCGGTTGATGCTGAAGAAGCGGTAGCCGTCCTGGCCGGCCGCCTGGCCGCGCGCGATCATCGAGCGCTGGGCCAGGCTGGGCAGGCCCTCCAGGATGTCGAGCTCGGACAGTTCGTCGTCCGCCGCCACCTTCAGCGCCTGGTCTATCGTGAACACGCCGCGGAACACCGACAGGCGGCGGAAGACCTTCCGCTCGGTGGGGGGCAGCAGGTCGTGGCTCCAGTCGAGCGTGGCGCGCATGGTCTGGTGCCGGGGCAGGGCGGTCCGGCGGCCGCGGGCGACCAGCAGGAAGCGGTCGTCGAGATTGGCCAGCAGGCCTTCCAGGCCGAACAGGTCGATGCGGGTCGCGACCAGCTCGATGGCCAGCGGAATGCCCTCCAGCTTGCGACACAGTTTGCCGATGATCGCCAGGTTCTGTTCGCTGAGCTCGAGGCCTTCGTCGCCGCCGACCGCGCGGTCGAGAAACAGTTGCACAGAGGCGACGCCCAGGAGGGCCTCGCCGGCGGCGGACTCGTCGGGCACGTCCAGCGGCGGCGCGTGCATCAGCCACTCGCCGTCGATGCGAAGGGGCTCGCGGCTGGTCGCCAGGATCCGCAAGCCGGGCGCGGTCCAGCGCAAGGTCTCCACCAGCGGGGCCAGGTCCTCGATCAGATGCTCGCAGCTGTCGAGCACCAGCAGGAGGTTCTGGTCGGCGACGAAGGCCGACAGCGCCTCGACGTCGAAGCCGGGGCTGTGGCTCGCGCCGATCACGCTGGCGATGGCGACCGGGACCAGGGCGGCGCTGCTGACCATGGCCAGGTCTATGAACGCCACCCGTCCGCCGGCCGCGCTCAGCCGCTCGGCCGCCGCCACGGCCACGGCGGTCTTGCCGATGCCGCCGCCGCCGACGATGGAGACCAGGGGCCGCTCCGCCAGCTGCGCGACGACGCCGTCGATGAAGTCTTCCCGTCCGACGATGCGGCTCATGCGCTGGGACAGGCGCACGCCCTCGACGCGGGGAGAGGCGGCTTCCAGGCGCTCGACCGGCGCCACGAACTGATAGCCGCGGCCGGAAATGTTGACGATGTAGCGCGCGCCGTTCTCGCCGTCCCGCAGGGCGCGCCGGATCGCCGAGATGTGGACGCGCAGCGAGATCGGCTCGACGGTGACATTGGGCCAGGCCCTGGCCATCAGTTCGGCGTGCGACAGAGTCGCGCCGGCGTTCTCGACCAGGGCGATCAGCAGGTCGATGGCGCGACCGCCGATCTGGACCGGCTCGTCGCCTTCCATCAGGGCGCGCCGGTCGGGGAAGAGACGGAACGCTCCGAAGGCGAGACCTGTGCCTGGAGATGTCATTTCCAGCTGAACGCCCCTCTCCCGGAGCCGTCGACGCCGGGGGCGCCAAGCTCCGATCCTGGTGGTGCTAGCACCGGGCAAGGGGGCCCGCAACGCCGACCACGATGGCTTGGCGCCTGGACGGCGCCTTCGCCTGAATGATGGACAGCGGGCCGCGAAATCCTCGTGGACGCCCGTGCGTTTGGGGCGCGAGCGCCGGGAACCATCGCGTTTCGCGCCCGGGGGGCGAAACGCGATGGTTCGGAAAGGCGTCAGGCGTCGCCGTCGGCCAGGTCGGCGATCAGGCCGTTGATCGGCTCGTCGAAGGCGCTGGTGACGTTGTGGCCGGTGTCGATGACGCCGACCTTGGCGACGTGCGGGGCTTCGACCTCGGCGTCGGGGCCATCTTCGGGGGGCTTGGTGGTCATGGGAGCCTCAGGCTGCGAGGGGCCCGGCGACGGTCGCCAAGCCTCGCCGCGAGGTTTGCACGGCCTGGGTTCGCTGTCAGCCGGCGCGTTGCGCGGATAGGGCGAACCGCTGGGCGGCGCCTGCAAAACACGCGGTCGCCTCCGTGGCGCGACGTCTTGTGTTCTTGAAATGTTCTCGTTGTCGGTTCATGATCGATCCATGGTCGCTCCCGCCAACCTTCCCGGTCACCCTCCGCTCGCCGCCCGTGGGCGCGGGGCCAAGTCCAACCGCACCGGCCGCTTCGAATCCCAGGTCAGCGAAGCCTTCGACGACGGCTGGGGCGAGGAGGAGGAGCCGGCCCAGATCGCCACCACGCTGCAGCCGATGAAGTCGCGCAGCATCATCGCCCGCAACGACAGCCCCGACGTCGGGTTCGAGAGCTCGATCAACCCCTATCGCGGCTGCAGCCACGGCTGCATCTACTGCTACGCCCGCCCGGCCCACGCCTATCTGGGTCATTCGCCGGGCCTGGATTTCGAGACCAGGATCTATTTCAAGCCCGAGGCCGGCAAGCTGCTGGAGCGCGAACTCTCCAAGCCGAAATACGTGCCCAAGGTCATCCACGTCGGCGGCGACACCGATCCCTACCAGCCCGACGAGCGCCAGCTGCGGGTGACGCGGGCGGTGATCGAGACGCTGGGCCGGTTTCGCCACCCGTTCACGATCATCACCAAGTCGGCCCTGATCACCCGCGACCTCGACCTGCTGGGGCCGCTGGGCCAGGCGGGGCTGGCGCGGGCGGCGGTGTCGATCACCAGTCTGGACCACCGGCTGTCGCGCAGCATGGAGCCCCGGGCGGCGACGCCCAAGCGCCGGCTGGACGCCGTGCGCCAGCTGGTCGCCGCCGGCGTGCCGACCACGGTGATGTTCGCGCCCTCGATCCCGTCGCTGAACGACCATGAGATGGAAGGCGTGCTCGAGGCCGCCGCCGCCGCCGGGGCCACCACGGCCGGCTATGTTGCCCTGCGCCTGCCGCTGGAGATCAAGGACCTGTTCGAGGAATGGCTGGCGGCCGAACACCCCGACCGCGCCAAGCGGGTGATGTCGCTGATCCGCCAGATGCGCGGCGGGGCCGCCTACAGCTCCGAGTGGGGCAAGCGGATGACAGGAGAAGGCCCGGTGGCCGAGGTGATGAGCCAGCGCTTCCACCTGGCCCGCAAGCGGTTCGGGCTGGATCGCAAGCTGGAACCGCTGGACCTGAGCCAGTTCAAGGTTCCGGCCAAGGCGGGGGATCAGTTGTCGCTATTTTGAGCGTCCCATCTGTCATCCCGGACGAGCGCGTAGCGCGAAGATCCGGGACCGCCGGAAGCGCCTGCGCTCAGGCGTCGGTCCCGGGTCTTCGCTGCGCTACGCCCGGGATGACAGCGGAGAGGTGGTCTCAGGTCTTGACCTCCGCCTCGCAATCCCCTGAAGCAGGGCCATGATCTCCGTCATCCTGCCCACCCGCGACAGCGCCGCCCGCCTGGTCCAGGTCCTGACCCTCCTGGTGCCCGCCGCCGTCGACGGCCTGGTCAAGGAGGTGGTGTTCGCCGACGCCGGCTCGACCGACGCCACCCTGGCCATCGCCGAGGACAGCGGCGCGCGGGTCGTCCAGGTCCTGGGCGACGCCGGGACGCGGCTGGCGGCCGGCGTTGCGACGGCCCGGGGAAGCTGGATCCTGGCGTTGGGCGAGGACCTGTCCTTGCCGGAAGCGTGGCGCGTCCCGGTCGAGGCGCACCTGGCGGGCGGGGGCGGCAAGCCGGCGTGGATCGCCGCGCCGGGACCGCTGGGCCTGCCGGGGCGTCTCCTGGCGGTCCTGGTCAAGCTGGAGGCCATCGAGGCGGCGGGCGGCTTCAGGCCCGGCGGCGATCCGCTGAAGGCGTCGCTGGGACGGCTGAAGCCTAGGGCCGTGCGGCTTCGGGTCTGATCCTTATTGCCCGGTCGCCGGCCGGACGTCGCATCCATGGCCCGAAATGGCATAATGCTCGCCGAAGTAATGCTGGGCGAACGAGAAGCGGGCCTTCCGCAGCGCGATGCGCGAGCCCACAACGCATCCGTGTTGGGCTGGTAGCCCAACGACGGTCTGGCTTCCGCCGAGATCGACCCAGGCGTTGAACGCAGGCTGCATCTTTCCGCCCTGAACATTGATGGCGGTGACGACACCGGTGAGCGGGATCGAATGGCCCACGGGGCGGAACAGCACCAAGATGGCGGCCAGCACGAGGACGACGATAACCAGCCCAGCACGCTCGCCGTTGAGGAGCCACCAAAACCGCACGGATTCCTTCAGGGAGCGAGCGGTAGAGGCTGTCACAGGGCCTACTGGTCCAGCCGGAAATCGATCACCCGCGCGCCGCTGGCCACAGCGTCCAGGGTCTGGGTCTCGGCTCCGAGCAGCTTGCGGTAGGTCCAGTACGAGGCCATGACCTTCTCGACATAGTTGCGGGTTTCCTGGGCCGGCAGGCTCTCGATCAGCAGCAGGCTGTCGCAGTCGGCGCCCATTTGTTCCTGCAGCTTCAGCAGGGTGCCCGGGCCGCCGTTATAGGCCGCCACGGCGCGCAGCACGTCGGGGCTCTGCAGGCCCCGGTCCATCAGCCAGGTGAAATAGTCCTGGCCGACCCGCAGGTTGAAGCCCGGATCGAGCAGCGGGCTGTTGTCGACCAGCAGCTTGTCGTCGCCGGCCGCGCGGGCCGCGGCGACCGGCATCAGCTGCATCAGGCCCACCGCGCCGGAGCCCGACACGGCGTAGGGGTCGAAGCGGCTTTCCTGGCGCACCAGGGCGTAGACCATGGCCTTGTGGATGGTGAAACCGCCCTTGGGCTCCAGCAGGGGCAGGGGATAGTCCTCGCCGCCCACGCGCTTGGCCGGCCGGCCGGCGTTCAGCGGGGCCTTCTCGTTGAGGGCCAGGGCCAGGGCGGTCCAGTCGCCGCGAGCCTTGGCGTCGTCGCTGGCCAGGGACAGGCCGGCGCGCAGTTCCTGGCCGGCGTCGGCCCAGCGGCCAACCTGGGCCAGGGCGGCGGCGCGGCGGGCGCGCGGGTCGGCGGCCAGCAGGCGGCTCAGCGACGCGACGTCCGGCCCCTCATAGGCGACCTTGGTCAGCAGGGCGGCGATCGGGTCGTCCTGGGCCAGGGCGGCGCCGGACAGGGCCAACTGGCGGGCGGCGATCATGCCGTAGAAGGTCTGGGGCGCGCGGGCGGCGGCGCTGAGCAGGTCCTCGACATCGGCGGTCTGGCCGCCGGCCGCCGCCGAACGGGCGGCCCAGAACGAGGCCGCCGAGCGCAGCCATTCGTCCTGCTGGTCGTCGTCGGCGACGCGCTCGAAATAGCTTCGGGCCTGGGCGTAGGACTGCAGGCGGAAGGCGGCCAGGCCGGCGATCCACGGCTCGCCGGCCGTCTGGGCCAGGCCCAGGGCCTTTCTCACGTCGCCGGAATAGTAGGCCTCGCGGGCGGCGCGGGCCTTGTCGGCCGGGGCGGGGCCCTTGGCGCTGGTCACGAACAGAGCCGGGATTTTCGGGGCCGCGACCCTGGCCGGCTTGCGCTTGACGGCCAGGGCGTAGACCCGGTCGGCGCCCGCCTGGTCGCTGTAGCGCGCCAGCCAACCGTTCAGCGCTTCATAGTCGGCCGCGTAGGCGCGCGGGTGCATGACCTTGGAGAATTCCAGGCGGCCGATCAGGCTCTTGTCGCGAGCGTTGGCCAGGGCGGCCTCGGCGGCGTCGAAGTCACCGCGATCGGAGGCCGCGAAGGCGGCGCGGTAGTAGCGGGCGTCGCTGTCCGACAGCGGTTCGAGCGCCGACGCATGGACGCTGAAGGCGGCCAGGAGGCAAAACACGAAGGCCGAGAACACGGCCAGAGGGCGAGCGATGTGCTGCAATGCGTTTCCGCGCCCCGCCCCCGAAGGGTCCCCGACGCGTCCCGTTCAACTGGTCGCCCGAATCTCTAGTGGGGACGCTCCGGCCGATCAAGCCTCTCGCTGAGCATAAGCATGTCGGTCCAGGCCTTCTTCTTGGCCGCCGGTTGGCGCAGCAGGAAGGCCGGATGCAAGGTGGGCAAGGCCGGGAGTTCGCTCGCGCCGTCGCTGGAGGTCCATTCGAACCAGCGTCCGCGCAGCGACAAAATGCCTTCCTCGCGGCGCAGCAGGCTCTTGGCCGAGGCGCCGCCGACCAGCAGCAGGATCTTCGGCCGCACCAGTTCGATGGCCCGTTCCAGGAACGGGGCGCAGGCGGCCTGTTCCTGCGGGGTCGGGGTGCGGTTGCCGGGCGGACGCCAGAACACCGTGTTGGTGACGAAGGCGCGGTCCAGCAGGCCGGCGGCCTTCAGCATGCGGTCCAGAAGCTGGCCGGCCTTGCCGACGAACGGTTCCCCCCGCGCGTCCTCGTCGGCGCCGGGCGCCTCGCCGATGATCATCAGGGACGCATCGGCGGGACCGCGCGACACCACGGCCTGGCGGGCGCCCTGGGTCTTCAGCGGGCAGCCGTCGAAGGCGGCGATGGCGGCGGCCAGGGCGGGCAGGTCGGCGCAGGCGGCGGCCAGCGCCTTGGCCTGTGCGACCACGGCGCCCAGGTCGGGTCCGCGACCGAAAGCCGGCGTCGTGACCGGTGCGACGGCCACGGGCGGCGGCGGTTGGCTACGGGCCCGCAGCAGGGCCGCGCCCTCGGCCAGGCGGTCGATCGGCGCGTCGGCGTACGAGGCCTCGACGCCCGCATCGGCCCAGAAGGCGAGCAGGCTTTCCACGGCGCGCGGATCGACGGCGAGGTCCATACGCTCCTCTTTATACGATCTTCCGTATGCCGCCACGCCGCACGGCCGCGATTTCATCGCTGCAATGCAGCAAAAAACACGCGTTTATTCTTGACCACCCCGGCGTCACGTCACGATAAGCTTCGACTCAAGCAGCAAGAACACGGGCCGCGTGCGCCCGGGGCGGGAGATGCCATGAGCGAAGAGCTCGAACGCGAGTCGATGGAATACGACGTCGTCATCGTCGGCGGCGGACCGGCGGGCCTTTCGGCCGCCATTCGGCTCAAGCAACTGGCCGCCCAGGCCGGATCCGAGGTCTCGGTGGCGGTGCTGGAAAAGGGCTCAGAGGTCGGGGCCCACATCCTGTCCGGCGCGGTGATCGACCCCAAGGGCCTGGCCGAGCTGTTCCCCGACTGGAAGGAACGCGGCGCGCCGCTGGAGACGCCGGTCACCACGGACCGCTTCCGGTTGCTGGGCCCGCAGGGCGACCTGGCTCTGCCGATGTTCGCCATGCCGCCGTTCATGCACAATCACGGCTGCTACATCGCCTCGCTGGGCAATGTCTCGCGCTGGCTGGCGACCCAGGCCGAGGAGCTGGGCGTCGAGATCTATCCGGGCTTCGCCGCCTCGGACATGGTCTGGAACGACGACGGTTCGCTGAAGGGCGTGGTCGTCGGCGTGGTCGGCGTCGCCAAGGACGGCCACCACAAGCCCGACTACCAGCCGGGCATGGAACTGCACGGCAAGTACGTGTTCATCGCCGAGGGCGTGCGCGGCTCGCTGGCCAAGCAGTTGATCGCCAAGTTCGACCTGTCGGCCGGCAAGTCGCCGCAGAAGTTCGGCATCGGCATCAAGGAACTGTGGCAGGTGCCGCCAGAAAAGCACCAGCCCGGCCTGGTCGAACACACCACTGGCTGGCCGCTGGACAACCAGACCGGCGGCGGCAGCTTCATGTACCACTTCGGGGACAACTACGTGTCCATCGGCTACGTGGTGCATCTCAACTACAAGAACCCCTGGCTGTCGCCGTTCGACGAGTTCCAGCGCTTCAAGCACCACCCGGCGGTCAAGCCGCACCTGGAAGGCGGCAAGCGCATCGCCTACGGCGCGCGGGCCATCACCGAGGGCGGCTACCAGTCGGTGCCGAAGCTGACCTTCCCGGGCGGCGTGCTGATCGGCTGCTCGGCCGGCTTCGTCAACGTGCCGCGCATCAAGGGCAGCCATAACGCCATGAAGACCGGCATGCTGGCCGCCGAGGAGGCCTTCAAGGCCATCGGGGCCGGCCGGGCCAGCGACGAACTGGTCGATTACCAGACCGCCTACGAGGCTTCGTGGGTGGCCAAGGAGCTGAAGGTCGTCCGCAACGCCAAGCCGCTGCTGGGCAAGTTCGGCACCGCCCTGGGCGGGGCGCTGGGCATGTTCGACATGTGGGTGACCCACCTGACCGGCGGCTTCTCGTTCTTCGGCACGATGAAGCACCACAAGACCGACGCCGCCTCGACGGGGCTGGCCAAGGACTACAAGCCGCTGGTCTATCCCAAGCCGGACGGCGTGATCAGCTTCGACAAGCTGTCGTCGGTGTTCATCTCGGCCACCAACCACGAGGAAGACCAGCCGGCCCACCTGACGCTGAAGGACCCGTCGATCCCGATCGCGGTCAACCTGCCCAAGTACGGCGAACCGGCCCGGCTCTACTGTCCGGCGGGCGTCTACGAGGTGCTCTACAACGAGCAGGGGACCGACCCGCGCTTCCAGATCAACGCCCAGAACTGCGTCCATTGCAAAACCTGCGACATCAAGGATCCGTCGCAGAACATCGTCTGGACCACGCCCGAGGGCGGCGGCGGGCCCAACTACCCGAACATGTGACGTGCAGGGCGCGGTTCGATCGCTCGAACCGCGCTCGTTGGTCTTGCGATGCGCCGGGAAAGCGATGAGGGTGCGGGCATGACGCGTATCAAGCTGCTTATCGCCCTTCTTTCGGCCTCGGCCCTGACCGCCTGCGCCGCCACCGCGCCGGGCCCCGACGGCCCGTCGCTGCGCGGCGAGGTCGCCAATGATCCTGGCTGGGGCGGGTCGCGCTCGGCCTATGGCCAGTTCCTGGCCGGCCAGGCGGCTCTGCAGAACGGCTCCAACGTCCAGGCCGCCGGTTATTTCAACGAGGCGCGCGAGCTGGACGAGGATCCGGGCGTGCTGGGCGATCGCGCCTTCACGGCGGCCCTGCTGGGCGGCGACGTGCAGCGCGCCGCCGCCATCGCCCCGCACGGGCCCGAGGCCGGCGAGGCCGTGCGCCGCCTGGGGGCTCTGACCCGGGTGGTCGACCTGCTGGCCGACAACAAGGGCAAGGAAGCCCAGGCCTTGCTCAAGGCCGAGGCCATCGGTTTCCCCCATCGTCCCGCCGCGGTGCTGCTGGGGCCCTGGCTGGCCGCCGCGGCCGGCGACGACGCCGACGCCGTGGTCCGTCCCGAGCTTCAAGGCGACCGGTTCGTGCAGTATTTCGGCCAACTGGGCCAGGCGCGCCTCTATGAGCGGGCCAAGCGCTATGACGAGGCCGAGACCGACTACAAGGCGCTGATGGCGCTGGACAACGCCCGAGGCCTGTTCGTGGGCGACTACGGCGAGTTCCTGGAGCGGCGCAAGCGCCACGGCGAGGCCGTGGCGCTGTACGACGCGACCCTGGCCCGCGAGCCCGACGACCAGGCGCTGGTGCGGGCGCGCGACCGGGCGGCCGCTCGCGGCGCGGCGCCGGCCATGCCGACCCTGCGCCAGGGGGCGGCCCATGTGCTGGTGGCTTGCGGGGCCAGTTTCGCCAGTGAGCGCCAGAGCCAGTTCGGCCTGGCCTATCTGCGCCTGGCCCTGCGGCTGGACCCCAAGCGCGACGACGCCTGGCTGCTGGTCGGCGACCTGCTGGCCCAGGACGACGACGCGGCCGGGGCCCGCGAGGCCTACGGCAAGGTCCCCGCCAGCTCCACGCGCTACACCGCCGCCCAATCCAAACTGGCCTGGAGCTTCCAGACCGCCGGCGACAAGGCCAAGGCCGTGGCCATGGCCCAGCAGTCGGCGGCCGCCGCGCCCAAGGATCGCGACGCTCAGATCGCCTATGCCGACATCCTGCGAGCCAACGAGCACTGGGCCGAGTCGGCGGCCGTGCTGGATCCGCTGATCGCCGCCGACGCCGCCAAGCCCGACTGGCGCCTGCTGTACATGCGCGGCATCGCCCTGGAGCGCGCCGAGCGTTGGGGCGAGGCCGAGCGCGACCTGCTGCAGGCCCTCAAGCTCAGCCCCGACGAGCCGGACCTGCTGAACTATCTGGGCTACTCCTGGATCGACCGCGGCCAGCGCCTGCCCGAGGCGATCGCCATGGTCCAGAAGGCGGTCGACGCCCGGCCGCTGTCTGGGGCAATGCTCGACTCCCTGGGCTGGGGCTACTACCGCCAGGGCGACTACAAGACCGCCGTGGCCAAGCTGGAGCAGGCCGTCGAGCTCGAGCCGGGCGACCCCGACGTCAACGGCCACCTGGGCGACGCCTATTGGCGGATCGGGCGCCAGGTCGAGGCCCGCTACCAGTGGCAGCGCGTGCTCAGCCTGGAGCCGGACGCCAAGCAAAAGGCCGACGCCGAGGCCAAGCTGAAGAACGGCCTGGACGGGCCGCGGGCCAAGGTGGCGACGGCGGGGTAGCATCGGCGGTCATTCCGACCTCGGCCGGGCGATCACCAAATCCTGTCATCCCGGACGAGCGCATAGCGCGAAGATCCGGGACCGCCACAAGCGCATGCGTTCACGCGCCGGTCCCGGGTCTGCGCTTCGCTATGCCCGGGATGACAGTGGTAAGTGGTCATATGCGTCATTCGCCGTCTTGTGCCAGTGACCCAAGCCGAGCTAACCCGACCATCTCGACCGACCGCGCCGTGCGACGAATGAAAGACAAGGGCCCGCCATGCGCCTCGACGCCTTCGCCCCGGCCAAGGTCAATCTGTTCCTGCATGTCGGCGGACCCGACGCGGCGGACTATCATCCGATCTCCAGCCTGATGCTGTTCGCCGATGTCGGCGACACGGTCAGCCTGCGGCCGGCCGACGCGCTGAGCTTCGAGGCCACCGGCCGGTTCGGCGGCCAGATCCCGGTCGACGACGGCAATCTGGTGGTGCGGGCCGCCTCGGCCCTGCGCGCCCGGCTGGGCGGCCCGATCCCGCCATTCCGGCTGATCCTCGACAAGGCCCTGCCGATCGCCGCCGGTCTGGGCGGCGGCTCCAGCGACGCCGGGGCGGCCCTGCGCCTGCTGCGCGAAGCCCTGGCTCCCGACCTACCCGACGTCGAGCTGGAGGCCGTGGCCGCCAGCCTGGGCGCCGACGGCGCGGCCTGCCTGTGGGGCGCGCCGGTGCTGGCCCAGGGCAGGGGGGAGCGCCTGTCGCTGGCGCCGCTGCTGCCGGACCTGCACGCGGTGCTGGTCAACCCCCTGGTCCCGTCGCCGACCGGCGCGGTCTATCGCGCCTACGACGCGGCGGTCGCGCCCGGCGGCGAGGCCATGCCGCCGCTGTTGGACGGCCTTACGAGCGTCGAGGAGGTCTGCGCCTGGCTGGCCGGCTTCACCCGCAACGACCTGCAGGCCCCGGCCGTGGCCCTGCAGCCGCGCATCGGCGAGGTGCTGGATCTGCTGGCCGACGAGCCCGAGACGCTGCTGGCCCGGATGTCCGGCTCCGGCGCCACGTGCTTTGCCCTGTGCGCCGGCGATATCGAGGCCGAGGGCCTGGCCGAGCGGATCGAGCAGATGCGGCCAAGCTGGTGGGTGAAGCGTTGCCGCCTGGGCGGGCCTTGGGCCTAGGTTCCTAGAGCGTTTCCCGACCTGACTGCATCAGGCCGGGCGCTCTAGGTTTTTGTTTTTGCACATTTTCTTCACGCGAACCGGTGTCCACTTCGCTCGAAAATGCTTTAGGGCCGGTGGCCGATCTCGACAAGGATCGGCCCGGGCGCCTCGAAATAGAACTGAAAGCCGCCGCGCTGGTGTGCTGGCGGCGCGGGCAGGTTCACGCCGGCCAGGAGCAGGCGGTCGTACCGCGCCCACACCGCCGCCTCGGACTCCAGCAGGAAGCCGATGTGGAAGGCGCCCGGATAGGCCGCCCGTGGGTCCTTGGGCCAGCGGCTGAGCACCAGGACCAGGCCGGTTTCGTCCTTGAGGATCGCCAGGCCGTTCTGGCCCAGGGTCTGGGCATGGACGAAGTCCAGATGGGCTTCGAAGAAGGCGCGGGTCTGCGCGATGTCGCGAACCGCCAGGTCGATGTGGTTGAGGCGCATGGATGTCGTCCTTCGATCATGAAGGCCCGACGGACGATGGGTCGCGATCTTGCTCACCAGACACACCCCGCCGAGCCGCCGGCGCGGGATGCGCCGGTTTGCTCGCCGTGGGTTCTCGTGGCCCTGAAAGGGCCAAGGAGCAGACTTCCCGAAGCGGGAAGGGACCGGACTTACCAAAAACCGATCCTGTCTTTTTCGACGCGTCCAGGATCGGTTGTCCTGCCGCGCGGGTCAAGCGCTCCGCCCAAGGAAAAGGCCCGGAAGCCGAAGCTTCCGGGCCCTTCTTTTGGACCGAACCTGAACCCCAGCCTTAGCTGTGGTAGGCGCGTTCGCCGTGCTCGGAGATGTCCAGGCCTTCTTCCTCGGCTTCCGGCGAAGCCTTCAGGCCGATGATCAGCTTGATCACGAAGAACACGATGGCCGAGGCGATGGCCGACCACAGGATGGTCACGCCGACGGCCTTGACCTGGGCCATCACCTGGGTGGCCAGGCTGTAGACCGCGGTGTCGCAGCTCGAGATGTCGCCGTCCTTGGCGCAGGTGGTGTAGTCGACGACGCCGGCGCCGCCCCAGGCGGGGTTGACCAGGAAGCCGGTGCCGATGGCGCCGACGATGCCGCCGATGCCATGGATGCCGAAGGCGTCCAGGCTGTCATCGTACTTCAGCGCGTTCTTCACGATCGAGCAGAAGAAGATGCAGATCGGCGAGACGACCAGGCCCAGGATCACCGCGCCCATCGGGCCGGCGAAACCGGCGGCCGGGGTGACGGCGACCAGGCCGGCCACCACGCCCGAAGCCAGGCCCAGGGCCGACGGCTTCTTCTTGGTGACCCACTCGACGACGATCCAGGACAGGCCGGCGGCGGCGGTGGCGACGAAGGTGTTGATCATCGCCAGCGAGGCGTAGCCGTTGGATTCCAGGTTGGAGCCGGCGTTGAAGCCGAACCAGCCCACCCACAGCAGGCCGGCGCCGACCAGGGTCAGGGTCAGGGAGTGCGGGGGCATCGGCTCCTTGCCGTAGCCTTGGCGCTTGCCGAGGATCAGGGCGCCGACCAGGGCGGCGATACCGGCGTTGATGTGGACCACGGTGCCGCCGGCGAAGTCGAGGGCGCCGAAGCTCCAGATCAGGCCGGCCTTGATCGGGGCGGTCGGATTGGTCGCGATGGCGTCAGGACCCGGCCACCACCAGACCATGTGGGCCATCGGGTAGTAGGAGAGCAGGGGCCACAGGACGGCGAAGGCGACGATGGCGGCGAACTTCATGCGCTCGACCAGCGAGCCGACCACGAGGGCGGCGGTGATCGCGGCGAAGGTCGCCTGGAACGAGATGAAGGTCAGCTCGGGGATGACGACGCCGGTCGAGAACGTCGCGACGTTGCTGGCCGGGGTCACGTCCTTGAGGAACAGGCGGCTCAGGCCGCCCACGAAGCTGTCCCAGCTGCCGCCGTCGGTGAAGGCGAAGCTGTAGCCCCACAGCACCCAGGCGACGAAGCCGATGATGGCGACGGTCGAGACCTGCATCATCACCGACAGCATGTTCTTGGAGCGGACCAGGCCGCCGTAGAACAGGGCCAGGCCGGGGATGATCATCAGCAGGACCAGGACGGTCGAGGTGAGCATCCAGGCGTTGTCGCCCTTGTCCATCTTGTCGACGATGGCCGCGGGCGCGGCTTCGGCGGGGGCAGGGGTGGCGGCCGGCGTGGCCGGAGCCGGCGCGGCCTCGGCGGGCGCGGCGGCGGCCGGCGCGGGCGCGGCCTCCTGGGCGAAGGCGACAGCGCCGAGCGGCGCCCCCGCGATGGTCGCGGCGAGCATCAGCCCGGCCAGCGGTTTGCCAAAAAGCGTCTTTGCGATTTTCATCGTTGGTATCCCCTTTTCCCCGATGATTTACAGAGCGGCCGGGCCGGTCTCGCCGGTCCGGATGCGAACGGCTTCCTCGACATTGAGGACGAAGATCTTGCCGTCGCCGATCTTTCCCGTCGCCGCCGCGGCCTTGACCGCCTCGACCGCCTTGGCCGCCGACGCATCGTCGACGACGGCTTCCAGCTTCACCTTGGGCACGAAGTTCACTTGGTACTCCGCGCCACGATAGATTTCGGTCTGGCCCTTCTGACGGCCGTAACCCTTGACCTCGGACACCGTCAGGCCTTCGACGCCCGCGGCGACGAGCGCCTCGCGGACCTCGTCGAGCTTGAAGGGTTTGACGATCGCTATGATCAGTTTCATCCGCCTTGCTCCGACCCGCCGACTTCGCGGGTTCCCCTTAGAATTGGTTTTAGAGCGCGTTGCTCACTCGCACCGCGACACGACTCCCTAGGAGCCCCATCGTTTCCCCGGCGCTGATCACGCTATCGGTCGTGCTTGCGACATGACCGCCGCGCGGTAGGGAATTGGAAACGAAAGGGACATGGCGCCTAAAAACTAGGCGATGAGGGTCGTTAATGATCGAAAAAGCGGCGTTTTGTGGCTCGAAGCGGCGTCTGGCGGGAGCTGTCGCCATCCGCATACAATCGGCCGCCCAAGCCTCGCGACCGGAGCCGTCGTCAGACATGCCTTCCCTCTGGATCAAGGTCGCGCCTTGGGCGCTGCTGGTCGTCTCGAACGTCTTCATGACCTTCGCCTGGTACGGTCACCTGAAGAACCGTTCGATGACCCTGCTGCTGGCGATCTTCACCGGCTGGATGATCGCCTTGCCGGAATATGTGCTGGCCGTGACGGCCAATCGCATCGGCCACGACGTCTATACCACCGCCCAGCTGAAGACCGGCCAGGAGGCGATCACCCTGGTGGTCTTCTCGCTGTTCTCGATCTTCTATCTCGGCGAGGCGCTGCGATGGACCACGTTACTGGGGTTCGGCTTCATCTTCGTGGGCGTGGCCATCGTGATGTTGTTCAAGTAATCGCATCACGAGCCTGTGATGACCGCAACGAAAGGCCGAGCTGGGACGCTGTGTTGACTGGATTCCTTAACGAGGATCAGTCCCATGTTTGTGCGTCTTGCTACCGCCACCGCCGCGCTGGCGCTGATGTCCGGCGTGGCCATGGCTCAAACGACGGCGCCGGTGAATCCCGACCCCATGACCGCCGCCCCGGCCGAGCAGATGATGCCGGCCACCCCCCCGCCGCCGGTGACCGACCCCAGCGCCGCGACCATGTCGGCCCCCACGGGCACGGCGACCGACACCGCCGGCCGGGTGTCGTCCCTGCCACCCGAACAGCAGTCTGGGCTCAAGGCGGGCGACCCAAACGTCACCTCCAACCCGCCGATCGCCGACACGCCGGAGAACCGCAAGCTCTACGGCCAGCCGATCTCGAACGCTGGCAGGCGCTCGGCCCCCCGAGGCAACTAGGCCTCGCGGGCCTTTCCAACTCGGCTTGAAGCACAGGTCGGCGGGCCCTATGGTCCGCCGACTTTTTTCTGGCCCTGTTCGGACCCTGATGTCTTCCAAACCCCAGGCTGAAAAGCCCAAGTCGTTTCAAAGCCTGATCCTGACGCTCCATGACTATTGGAGCGCTCAGGGCTGCGTCATCCTGCAGCCGCACGATATCGAGGTGGGGGCGGGGACGCTGCACCCGGCCACGGTGCTGCGCGCCCTGGGCCCCAAGCCGTGGAACGCGGCCTATGTCCAGCCCTCGCGCCGCCCGGGCGATGGCCGCTATGGCGAGAACCCCAACCGCCTGCAGCACTATTACCAGTACCAGGTGATCCTGAAGCCCAACCCGCCGAACATGCAGGACCTGTATCTGGGGTCGCTGGAAGCCATCGGCCTGGACCTGCGCACCCACGACATCCGCTTCGTCGAGGACGACTGGGAAAACCCGACCGTGGGCGCTTGGGGCCTGGGCTGGGAGGTCTGGTGCGACGGCATGGAGGTGTCGCAATACACCTACTTCCAGCAGGTGGGCGGCCTGGACGTCTCGCCGGTGGCCGGCGAGTTGACCTACGGCCTGGAGCGCCTGGCCATGTACGTGTTCGGCGTCGACAACGTCTATGACCTGCCGTTCAACGACCCAGACGCGCCGCTGGGCCATCTGACCTATGGCGACGTGTTCCTGGAGAACGAGCGCCAGCACTCGGAAGCCAATTTCCACGGCTACGACGTGGCCGTGCTCAAGCGCCAGTTCGAGGACATGGAGCAGCAGGTCCCTCTGATGCTGGCCCGCGACTATCAGGGCAAGTCCCTGGTGCTGCCCGCCTATGACATGGTCCTCAAGGCCAGCCACCTTTTCAACCTGATGAACGCCCGCAGCGCGATCGCTGTCGCCGAGCGCGCCAGCTACATCGGCCGCATCCGCGACCTCTGTAAGCTGTGCGCCAGCGCCTGGGTCGAGCAGCAGGAAGAGGCGGCGTGATGACGACCTTCTATTCCTTCCCCCTGGAGGGGGGAAGGGCAGGGATGGGGGTGGCGCCGCCAGCCGCAAGCTGTGACTCCATCGCCCCATCCGGAACCGTTCCCACCCCCATCCCCAACCCTTCCCCCCTCCAGGGGGAAGGGAGCGCGCCCCTTTCTATTTTTGCCCGTCAAGGGGTCTAGAGCCGTCCAATGCCCCAACTCCTTCTCGAACTGTTCTCCGAAGAGATCCCCGCCCGCATGCAGGCCGGCGCCGCGCGCGACCTGGAGCGGATGGCGCGCGAGCACCTGGCCGCCGCCGGCTTCCTGCCCGAGGCGCTGAAGACCTTCGCCGGCCCGCGCCGCCTGACCCTGGTGGTCGAGGGCCTGCCGATCGCTCAGGCCGACCGCAAGGAAGAGCTGAAGGGCCCGCGCGTCGGCGCCCCGCCGCAAGCCCTGGAAGGCTTCCTGCGCAAGGCCGGCCTGACCCAGGACCAGCTGGTCGAGCGCGACGGCGTCTGGATGGCCTTCATCGACAAGAAGGGCCGCCCGACCGCCGAGATCGTCGCCGAGATGGTCGAGGCCATCGTCCGGGCCTTCCCGTGGCCCAAGTCGATGACCTGGGGCACGAGCAAGCTGCGCTGGGTGCGGCCGCTGAAGCGCATCCTCTGCGTGCTGGACCGCGAGGTCGTGCCGTTCGCCATCGAGGGCATCGAGAGCGGCGACGTCACCGAGGGCCACCGCTTCATGCGCGTCGGCCGCGGCTGGGGCGGCCAGCCGTTCAAGGCCCGCGACTTCGACGAATACAGCAAGGGCCTGATCGACCACTTCGTGGTGCTCGATGTCGAGGAGCGCAAGGCGCGCATCCTCGAGGGCTGCAAGACCCTGTGCTTCGCGCGCAACCTGGAACTGGTCGAAGACCAGGGCCTGTTGGAAGAGGTCGCCGGCCTGGCCGAATGGCCGACCCCGGTGCTGGGCGACATGGACCCGGCGTTCCTGGACCTGCCCGGCGAGGTGATCCGCACCTCGATGCGCACCCACCAGAAGTATTTCGCGGTCCGCGACCCGGCCCGTGAAGGCCTGGCCCCGCACTTCATCACCATCGCCAACGTGCAGGCCGCCGACGGCGGCAAGGTGATCGCCGAGGGCAACGCCAAGGTGCTGTCGGCCCGCCTGAGCGACGCCCGGTTCTTCTGGGACGAGGACAACAAGGCCGGCAATTTCGACAGCTGGCTGGAGAAGCTCAACGGCGTGACCTTCCACGCCAAGCTGGGCACCATGGCCGAGCGGGTGGAGCGGATCGCCGCCCTGGCCCGCGAGATCGCCCCGCTGGTCGGCGCCGACCCGGACAAGGCCGAGCAGGCCGCGCGCCTGGCCAAGGCGGACCTGGCCTCGCTGATGGTCGGCGAGTTCCCCGAACTGCAGGGCCTGATGGGCGGCTACTACGCCCGCGCCGCCGGGCTGGACGCCGAGATCGCCGACGCCATCCGCGACCACTACAAGCCCCAGGGCCCGGCCGACGCCGTCCCGACCGCGCCGCTGAGCGTGGCGGTGGCGCTGGCCGACAAGCTGGACACGCTGGTCGGGTTCTTCGCGATCGACGAGAAGCCGACGGGTTCGAAGGATCCCTACGCGCTGCGGCGGGCGGCGTTGGGGGTGATCCGCATACTGTTGGAGGGAGAACATCGTCTCCCGCTGAACGCGGCGGCTCGCAAGGCCAACCATATCAATGCTGAAAACCCCGCTGGGCAGTCCGGCAAGATGAGCGATCAAGTTGCGCCAGAAGTTGTGGCCTTCTTCGCCGACCGCCTGAAGGTCACCCTCAAGGACCAGGGCAAGCGCCACGACCTCGTTGACGCCGTGTTCGCCCTGGGCGACGACGACCTGGTCCGCATCGTCGCCCGGGTCGAGGCGCTGGACGGGTTCCTGACCACCGACGACGGCAAGAACCTGCTGGCCGGCTACAAGCGCGCCGGCAACATCCTCAAGGCCGAGGAGAAGAAGGGCTGGAAGGGCGAGGGCGAACGCCGCCTGCTGGACGACGCCTCGGCGCCGGAAGTGCAACTGCACGACGCCCTGCGGCTGGTCGAGCCGGCCCTGGCCGCCGCCCTGGCGGCCGAAGACTTCACCGCCGCCATGCGGGAGCTGGCCAGCCTGCGCGGCCCGGTCGACGCCTTCCTCGACGGCGTGTTCGTCAATTCGGAGGTCGCCGCCGAACGCGACAACCGCCTGAAGACCCTGGCCGCCGTCCGCGACGCCATGGGCCGGGTGGCCGACTTCTCGCTGATCGGCGGGTAGGGCGCCATCCAGCCCCAGCGCCGTCATTCCGGGCCTTGCGCCCGGGACCCGTCGCTCCGCCGCATAGGCAGAGGTTTGGCGCGCTATCCGTCCGCGAACAGCGAGATGAACTGGATCCGGGGTTCGGTACCGCAGCCTGTCGTAGCGGCCGGGTCGTAATAGATCTCGACTTCCCGGCGCGTGGTGAGGGCGGTGATCGTCGTCGCCATGATGCCGTCCTCGACGCCGGTGGTCGGGATCCGGAAATACATCAGCACGCCGTCGGTCTTGCGCTTCAGCGCCACCGTTCGGCAGGCAGGGACCTCATGGCCCTGGGTGCTGACGATCGTGCCGCGCACGGTCGTGCCCGCGGCCAGGGCGTGGCTCGACAGCGACACGGTCGCGCCGGCCATAGTGGAAAGAAGGATTTTCGCCAGTTTCATGGTGGCCTTGCCTTGTCGTCGCGATCGGCGGCGGGGTGGGGATCAATCCGCCGAGAACAGCGAAATATATTGAATCTTGGGGTCCGTACCGCAGCCTGACGTCATGGCGGGATCGTAGGTGATCTCGACCTCCAGCTGTGTCGCGAGCGCGGTGAGAGTCAGAGACATGATGCCGTTCTCGGTGCTGCTGGTCGGTATGCGGAATGGCATGACGGCGCCGTCGGTCTTGCGCTTCAGGACCACCGTGCGGCAGATGGGATTCTCGTGCCCCTCGGTCCTGATGACCGTGCCGCGCACGGTTGTGGACGCCGCGAAGGCCGGGCCCGCGAGGAGCGTCGCGCAGGCCAGGACGATGAGCAGGCTTTGGGTCAGTTTCATAGGCGTTCCAGAATTGTGCGCGGAAATCAGATGATCATGGCGCCTAGCTTGGCCTTGGGCGAATAGCGGGTGCGGAGCTCTGCTGCAACACAGGATGGAGTTGTGCGCGCCGCGCATGACGCGGTCTGCCTGCCTGAGACTCAGGAATGACGTTCGCGCGCCGCGCCTCCGCGCAAATCTCAGTCACGACAACGTTGTCATTGGAAGAATTTGCCGAAATTTCCGTTTAGACTGCGTAACGCAAACCGTCGGTGGACGCGTTCTTTGACAAGATGCTAGTGAACGGCCGGATATTGCAGTGCGGGATGGGCGTTTACGCTTTGTTGTCCCAGGCCAGGACGGCTCCGCTAGAGGGCCGCCGGCTTTTTCACTTATCGCAGGGTGAGCCAGAGATGCCGGTTGATACGCTGACCAAGACGCAGTGGGTCTATTCGTTCGGTGGAGGCGGCGCCGACGGCGACGCTTCGATGAAAAACCTGTTGGGCGGCAAGGGGGCGAATCTCGCCGAGATGTCGTCCCTGGGCCTGCCGGTGCCGCCGGGCTTCACGGTGACCACCGCCGCCTGCGTCCACTATTACGCCAACGGCAAGCAGTACCCGGCCGAGCTGGCCGAGCAGGTCAATGCCGGCCTGGCGACCGTGGAGCAGATCACCGGCAAGCGCTTCGGCGACGTCGAGAACCCGCTGCTGGTCTCGGTGCGCTCGGGCGCCCGGGCCTCGATGCCGGGCATGATGGACACCGTCCTCAACCTGGGCCTCAACGACGAGACGGTCGAGGGCCTGGCGATCCTGTCGGGCGACCGGCGCTTCGCCTATGACAGCTATCGCCGCTTCATCCAGATGTACTCGAACGTCGTGCTCGACCTGGAGCACCACATGTTCGAGGAGATTCTCGACGACCATAAGGACCGGCTGGACATCACCGTCGACACGGCCCTGACGGCCGACGACTGGGCCTCGGTGATCAAGGACTACAAGGCCGCCGTGCGCGACGCCCTGGGCAAGCCCTTCCCGCAGGACGCCCAGGAGCAGCTGTGGGGCGCGGTCGGCGCGGTGTTCGCCAGCTGGATGAACGACCGGGCCAAGTTCTATCGCCGCATGCACGACATCCCCGAGGCCTGGGGCACCGCCGTCAACATCCAGTCGATGGTGTTCGGCAACATGGGCGAGACCTCGGCCACCGGCGTGGCCTTCACCCGCAACCCCAGCAACGGTGACGCGCGGCTGTACGGCGAGTTCCTGATCAACGCCCAGGGCGAGGACGTGGTGGCAGGCATCCGCACGCCGCAGTCCCTGACCAAGGCGGCCCGCGAGGAGATGGGCGACACCACCCCGTCGATGGAAGAGGCGATGCCGACCGTCTTCGGCCAGTTCAAGACCGTGGTCGAGACGCTGGAGCGCCATTACCGCGACATGCAGGACATCGAGTTCACGGTGGAGCAGGGCAAGCTCTACATGCTCCAGACCCGCAACGGCAAACGCACCGCCAAGGCGGCGCTGAAGATCGCCGTCGACATGGCGGCCGAGGGCGTGATCTCGCGCGACGAGGCCATCGGCCGCGTCGAGCCGGCCTCGCTGGACCAGTTGCTGCACCCGACCATCGACCCGACCGCCCACCGCGACGTGATCGCCACCGGCCTGCCGGCCAGCCCCGGCGCGGCCACCGGCAAGATCGTCTTCGACAGCGACGCGGCCGAGAAGGCCGCCGCCGCCGGCGAGAGCGTCATCCTGGTGCGCGAGGAAACCTCGCCCGAGGACATCCACGGCATGCACGCGGCGCGGGGCATCATCACCGCGCGCGGTGGCATGACCAGCCATGCCGCCGTGGTGGCGCGCGGCATGGGCCGGCCCTGCGTCAGCGGCGCGGGCGACGTGTCGATCTTCGGCAAGGCCGGCTATTTCCGGGTGCGCGGCCGCGACTTCAAGGCCGGCGAGGTGATCACCATCGACGGTTCGACCGGCGAGATCCTCAACGGCGCGCCGATGATGATCGAGCCCGAACTGACCGGCGACTTCGCCACCCTGATGGGCTGGGCCGACCAGGTCCGTCGCCTGAAGGTGCGCGCCAACGCCGAGACCCCGCTCGACGCCAAGACCGCCCGCGGCTTCGGCGCCGAGGGCATCGGCCTGTGCCGCACCGAGCACATGTTCTTCGACGACACCCGGATCGCCGCCGTGCGCGAGATGATCCTGGCCGACGACGAGGCCGGCCGCCGCGCGGCCCTGGCCAAGATCGCGCCCTTCCAGAAGGCCGACTTCGTCGAGCTGTTCACGATCATGGAAGGCCTGCCGGTCACCATCCGCCTGCTTGACCCGCCGCTGCACGAGTTCCTGCCGCACACGGAAGAAGACGTCGTGGCCGTGGCCAAGGCCACCGGCCTGGACGCCGCCAAGCTGATGCTGCGGGCCAAGGAACTGCACGAGACCAACCCGATGCTCGGCCACCGGGGCTGCCGCCTGGGCGTCTCCTATCCCGAGATCTACGAGATGCAGGTCCGGGCGATCATCGAGGCCGCCTGCGACATCGCCCAGTCGGGCAAGGCCGCGCCGATCCCCGAGATCATGCACCCGCTGGTCGCCAAGGGCGAGGAGATGAAATACCTGCGCGACCTCACCGACCGCACGGCCAAGGCCGTTCTGGAAGAGCAGGGGATCGCGATCGAGTACACGGTCGGCACCATGATCGAGCTGCCGCGCGCCGCCCTGCGGGCCGGCGACCTGGCCGCCAACGCCGAGTTCTTCAGCTTCGGCACCAACGACCTGACCCAGACGACGTTCGGCATCAGCCGCGACGACGCCGGGAAGTTCCTGGGCGCCTATATCGACAAGGGCATCTTCGACAAGGACCCCTTCGTCTCGCTGGACCAGGAAGGCGTGGGCGACCTGATCCGCATCGCCGCCGAACGCGGCCGCGCGGCCCGTCCGGGGATCAAGATGGGCATTTGCGGCGAACACGGCGGCGACCCGGCCTCGATCACCTTCTGCGAGTCGGTGGGCCTGGACTATGTGTCGTGCTCCCCCTATCGCGTGCCGATCGCCCGTCTCGCGGCGGCGCAGGCGGCCTTGGGGAACAAGGGGTAGGGGTTCTTCCAACCCCATCCTTTCAACCGTCATCCCGGGCCTTGTGCCCGGGATCCCTGTGTCCGCCGCAGGTGCGGGGGTGTGGCGCGCCAGCGCGCCAAGGCGCTTCACCGTCAGCTGAACCAGGGTTCCCGGGCACAAGGCCCGGGATGACGGTGGTTGGAGGGCGAACCCGTAGGCGCCAACGGGACCACGACACCCTAGGGATGCTGGACACCCCGAGGCGGCGCATCTATCCGGGTATCAAGGATATCCGGGGGAGCGAATGGCCTATCTGCGCTGGCGGCGGTTCATTGAATTGGCGTCCCTCGATCGCCCCCGAGTGGGCGAGTTCTTCATGCGCCATCGCGACAAGCCGATCGTCCCGGCCCCGGTCGAGAAGTGGGACCGCGAGTACCGCGAGGGCGTTTATGACCGGTTGGCGCGCTCGGACCAGCGCCACCACCACCGCCTGTTGGCCGCGATGATCGCCGACCGCTGGCCCCAACCGCGCGTCCTGGAGATCGGGGCCGGGGAGGGCGTGCTGTTCGAAGCCCTCCGCGCCCACGCCCCGGCCCGCTATGTCGGCGTCGATTTCTCGGCCCCGGCGGTGGACAAGGGCCTGGCCCGCCTGACGGCCGAGCGCGAGGCTGGGGTGGTCGACCTGCGCCTCGGCGACGGTCGTGACTTCCGCACCGACGAGACCTTCGACGTCGTGGTGTTCTCCGAATGCATCGAGCACCTGGGCGAGGTCGAGGACCTGGTCGCCCACTATGCGCCGAACCTGCGGCCCGACGGCGCGGTGGGGCTGACCATGTGGCTGGCCCTGAAGCCGCTGCGCCTGTGGCATCGGCTGAAGACCCTCGGCCAGGTCGTGGACGAGGCGGTGGTCAATACCCCCTGGGGCGGCGGATGGCTGGTGGCGGTGGTGCGTCCGCTGCGGGCCGCGGCGACCAAGGCGATGCTGCTGGTCGCCACCCTGGCCTGCGTGGCGCCGACCGACGCCTTCGCCGCCCCGTCCCTCGACCTGCCGCTCTCCATCGACCTGGCGCGCGCCGCGATCGACGCCTGCGCCGCCAAGGGCCTGCCCGCCAGCGCCAGCGTCGTCGACGACACGGGCAACCCGCTGGTCGTCCTGCGCGCGCCCGCCAGTCCCAAGCCGCCGATCGCCGCGCCGCGCAAGGCCGCCACGGCCGTGAAGTTCGACGCTCCGGGCAGCGAGATGGAGCCGCGCGAGAAGGCAGATCCCGACTTCGCCGCCAGGATCGCCGCCGAACCGGACCGGCTGAACCCGCACGGCGGCTCGCTGCCGCTGCACATCGACGGCAAGCTGGTCGGCGGCCTGGCGGTGGCCGACGTCTCGCACGAGGCCGCGGACGCCTGCGCCCGGGCGGCGCTGGCGAGGTTCTCGGATCGGGTGAAGTAGGCCCTACCAAAGCCACCCCCTTTCAACCGTCATTCCGGGCGCAAGGCCCGGGATGACGATTCGAGGAGGGTAGGGGGCGCTAGCGAGCGCGCTCGCTCCACAGATCCAGGTCCGCTTCCCGCCCGATCAGGGCCAGGCCCGAGGCGATGGACTCGAACTCGCCGCCGCTCTCGATCTTCGCCGCCCCGAACCGGCGCAGGAAGATGTCGCGCACCGCCGGCACGAACGAACTGCCGCCGGTGAGGAACACCCGGTCGACGCCGTCGGGACCGAGGCCCGAGCGCTCCAGGGCCTGGTCGACGGCCGTTTCGATAGCCTTGAGCTCCGGGGCGATCCAGCCCTCGAAGTCGGCGCGCTTAACGTCCTTCTCGATCAGCACCGAGCCGGCCTCGAAGCGGAAGGTGGCTTCCTCGCGGCTGGACAAGGCTTCCTTCAGGCTGGAGACGGCGCGGTAGAGAGCGTAGCCGTGGTTGTCGTCCAGCACCTCGATCAGCCGCGCGATCTTCTCCGGTTCCATGGCCGTGCGCTGCAATGCGCGGATGTCGCGCATGTCCTTCGACGCTCGTAGCAGGGCCAGCTGATCCCAGCGGGCGAAGGCGGTGTAGTAGCGCTGCGGGATCGGCAGGCGGTTGTCGAAGGCCTTGTAGAGACTGCCCTTGCCCAGTTCCGGCGAGACCAGCTGGTCGATGATCCGGTAGTCGAAAGCGTCGCCGGCCACGCCGACGCCCGAGCGCGCCAGGGCGGTCGAGCGCAACTTGCCCCCGGAACGCTCGAAGCGGACGATCGAGAAGTCGCTGGTGCCGCCGCCGAAGTCGGCGACCAGCACGGTGGCGTCCTCCTTCAACTGGCGGGCGAAGAAGAAGGCCGCGCCGACCGGCTCGTAGGCATAGCGGATGTCGGTGAAGCCCAGGCGGGCGAACCCGGCCTCGTAGCGTCGCAGGGCCAGGGCCTCGTCGGGATTGCCGCCGGCGAAGGTCACGGGGCGCCCGACGATGACCCGCGCGGGCAGGGCGGCCATGGCGCCGCCGCCGTGCTCCTTCAGCTTCAGTAGGAAGGCGCCCAGCAGGTCCTCGAACAGGTAGCGCTTGTTGAGGATCTTGGTCTCGGTGAAGGCGGCGCTGGCGGCGAAGGTCTTGAACGACTGGATGAAGCGGGTCTCCAGCGGATCCTCGACATAGGCCTCGATCGCCCAGGGGCCGGCCTCGACCACCCGTTCGTTGGGACGGCCGTCCGTGCCCATGATCGCGTGGAAGCTCAGGGCCGAGCGGAAGGCGAAGATGTCGCCGGCCGAGGTCGGGAACCTCACCAGCGTGGCGGGGCCGTCGCCGTGGGTCATCGAGACCACGGTGTTGGTCGTGCCGAAGTCTATGCCGATGGTTGGGCCGATCGCCGGCTGGAGGTCGGACGTCATGGGGGGAGCCTGGGCGGGAGGAGGGCAGGGTTCCTAACGCCCCAGGCGCTGGCGTCAAGTGCGGCGGCGTTCCCCGCATTGACTTCGCGGCCGCCCTCCTGTCGATACGCCCCTCAACAGGAAGGGCTTGGCCTTGGAAGACTTCGACGTCGTGGTGCTGGGCGCCGGCGCGGCCGGAATGATGTGCGCCATCGAGGCGGGCAAGCGCGGCCGCTCGGTGCTGGTCATCGACCATGCCAAGGCCCCCGGCGAGAAGATCCGCATCAGCGGCGGCGGGCGCTGCAACTTCACCAACATCCACAGCGCCCCGGCCAACTTCCTGTCGGCCAATCCGAAGTTCTGCGTCTCGGCCCTGCGCCGCTACCGCCCGACCGACTTCATCGCCCTGGTCCAGAAGTACGACATCGCCTTCCACGAGAAGGCCCTGGGCCAGCTGTTCTGCGACGGCTCGGCCCGGCAGGTCATCGACATGCTGCTGACCGAGATGGACAGGGCCGGCGTGACGCTGCGGCTGGAGACCGAGGTCAGGGGCGTCGTGCGCGACGGCGAAGGCTATCGCGTCAACCTGTCGTACGGACCCGTCACCTGCCGGTCGCTGGTGGTCGCCACCGGCGGCAAGTCGATCCCCAAGATGGGCGCCACAGGCCTGGGCTACGAGATCGCCCAGCAGTTCGACCTGGCCCTGACCGAGATCCGGCCGGCCCTGGTGCCGCTGACCTTCGAGGTCAAGACCCTGGAGCGCCTGGCTCCACTGTCGGGCGTGGCGCTGGACACGGTGGTGGCCAGCGGCAGAACCAAGTTCGCCGAGGCCATGCTGTTCACCCATCGCGGCCTGTCGGGGCCGTCGATTCTCCAGATCTCATCCTATTGGCGCGAGGGCGGCGAGATCAGCGTCGACATGGCGCCGGGCGTCGACGTGTTCGCGACGCTGAAGGCGGCGCGGGTCGCCACCCCCAAGCGGGCGCTGTCGACGGTGCTGGCCGAGCTGCTGCCCAAGCGCCTGGCCCAGCTGATCGCCGAGGACGCCGGGGCCTACGGCAACCTGGCCGACTGCTCGGACGTGCTGCTGCGCGGCGTGGCGGCGACGGTCAACGCCTGGACGTTCAAGCCGGTGGGGTCGGAAGGCTATCGCACGGCGGAAGTGACGCTGGGCGGCGTCGACACCGACGGGCTGGACTCGCGGACCATGGAGGCCAAGGCCGCGCCGGGGCTCTACTTCATCGGCGAGGTGGTGGACGTCACCGGCTGGCTGGGCGGGTACAATTTCCAGTGGGCCTGGGCGTCGGGGTGGTGCGCGGGGCAGGCGGTTTAATTCCTCCCCCTATGGGGGAGGCGATCGCGTGGCGATCGGAGGGGGGAGTTATCGGCCGGTCGATCCGGGGTGCGGTCGAGGCCCTATCACTCCCCCCTCCGTCGGCTTCGCCGACACCTCCCCCAGAGGGGGAGGCTTTTAGTCACTACTTCTTCTTGAACGGCGCCTTGCCGCCGGCCGGCTTCTTGCCGAACGCGGGCTTCGCGCCAAATGCCGGCTTCGCCCCGAAGTCACCCTTGGCCTTGAAAGGCTTGGGGCCCTTGAATGGCGTGGCGGGACCATCGCCGCGCGGCTTGCCGGCATAGGGCTTGCCGCCCGGCGCGCCGTCGCGAGGACGGGCGACGTAGGGGGCCTTGGCCGGCTTGTGGTCCGGATCGTAGGGCACGCTCTCGCGGGCTTCACGCGGGGCGCGGCGCGGGGCCGGGCTTTCGTTCAGCGGCGAATAGGGCTGGCCGGCTTCCGGGCGCGGGGCGCGGGGCTTGAAGTCGCGGGGCGCTTCGTCACGGGGCGCGCGCGGCTTGAAGTCACGCGGGGCGTCGTTGCGTTCCGGGCGCGGCTTGTAGTCGCGCTTGGGCTCTTCGCCGCGGGCGTAGGGCTTGGCGTTGCTCACGCCGTCGGCGCCGTACGAAGACGGACGCGGCGCGTTGTCGCGCGGAGCCCGGTCGTTGTCGCGCGGCGGACGCGGCGTGAACTCACGGCGCGGCGCGTCGTGGTCGTCGCGCGGCGGACGGGGCGCGTATTCCTTGCGCGGGCCCGAAGCATCGCGGCCGGCCGGGGCCGTGGTCGGGGTGATGGTGACGTCGTCGCGCACGGTGGCCTGGACGGCGGCCCCGAACTTCACTTCCGCCTCGGCCGAGATCTCGAACTTGGTGTCGTAGTCGAAGATCCGGATCGAACCGATGTCCTTCTTGGTGATGTGGCCCAGGCGGCAGATCAGCGGGATCAGCCACTTGGGGTCGGCGTTGTTGCGGCGACCGGTGTTGAGGCGGAACCAGGCCGAGTTGGCCATGTCGGCGCGCGGTTCGCGCTCGGGACGATCGCCGAAGTCGCGCGGGCCACGGTCGGCGAAACGGTCGCCGCTGTCGTTGCTGCGCGGGCCGGCGTCGCGCGAGCCCATTTCCCGGCTACGGGGGCCGGGATCGGCGCCGTGGCGCGGGTCGTCATAGATCTCTTCCGGGGCCGGCAGCTTGGCGCGGCGGGTGCGGATCAGGGCGGCGGCGATTTCGAGCGGCGTGCGCTTGGCCAGCATGGCCTCGGCCAGGGCGGTGTCTTCCTCGACCACGGCTTCGTCGAAGATCGGATCGTCCAGCAGACGCTCGGTGTCCTTGAGGCGGATCTCGTCGGCGGTGGGGGCGCCGCCCCACTGGCCTTCGACGCCGGCGGCCATCAGCAGCTGCTCGGCCTTGCGGCGGCGGGTGTAGGGCACGACGAGCGCCGAGACGCCCTTCTTGCCGGCCCGGCCGGTGCGGCCCGAACGGTGCAGCAGGGTGGCCTTGTTGACCGGCAGTTCGGCGTGGATGACCAGGCCCAGATCGGGCAGGTCTAGACCTCGAGCAGCAACGTCGGTGGCGACGCAGACGCGGGCGTGGCCGTCGCGCAGCGCCTGCAGGGCGTCGGCGCGTTCACGTTGCGACAGCTCGCCCGACAGGCCGACCACGGCGAAGCCGCGCTCGCGCAGCTTGCTGTGCAGGGCGCGGACGCTTTCGCGGGTGTTGCAGAACACCAGGGCGCCGGGGCTTTCGAAATAGCGCAGCAGGTTGACGATGGCGTGTTCGGTCTCGTTCGGCGCCACGCGCACGGCGCGATATTCGATGTCGCGGTGCGGCTCGTTGCGGCCGATGGTGTCGATGCGGATGGCGTCGTTCTGGTAGCTCTTGGCCAGCTGCACGATCTCGCGCGCCAGGGTGGCCGAGAACAGCAGGGTGCGGCGCTCGCTCGGCGCGGCGTCGAGGATGAACTCGAGGTCCTCGCGGAAGCCCATGTCGAGCATCTCGTCGGCCTCGTCGAGGACGGCGACCTTCAGGGCCGACAGGTCCAGGTGGCCGCGCTCGATATGGTCGCGCAGGCGGCCGGGGGTGCCGACCACGATGTGGGCGCCGAAGTTCAGGGCCCGCTGCTCGCGGCGGGCGTCCATGCCGCCCACGCAGTTGACGACCACGGCGCCGGCGTCGGCATAGAGCCAGGTCAGCTCGCGATTGACCTGGATGGCCAGTTCGCGGGTCGGGGCGATCACCAGGCACATCGGCAGGCCGGCCTTGCCCAGCTTGTCGGCGTCGCCGATCAGGGTGGTGGCGGCGGCCAGGCCGAAGGCCACGGTCTTGCCCGAGCCGGTCTGGGCGCTGACCAGCAAGTCGCGGCCTTCGGCGTCGGCTTCCAGCACGGCGGCCTGGACGGGGGTGGGTTCGAGATAACCTTGAGCGGCAAGAGCCCGCTCAAGAGCGGGGTGGGAGGCGGGGAAGGGCATACAGGTCCAATTCGGTTCAAGCGGACGGCACACACACACGTGCGGCCCGCACCACGACCAAATACGACCCCCAAACGGACCGTGTTCTTGGTCAATATCTTCGAGAATAGACCGTTTTCGTCCGGATGCCGATGAGGGCGGGGCGAAATGGGTCTGATGGGCGGCCTAAGGAGGCCAAAACCGTTCGGAAAGCAAGGGCTCGGGGGAAAGATTGCTGCGGTGCGGCAATTTTGGCCAGGCGACGCCGTCACCCGAATGTTTCTCCCTCCCCCTCGTGGGGAGGGTGGCCCCGAAGGGGTCGGGTGGGGTTTGATGAGTCAATGGGGCGGCGAAGCCCCACCCACCAGCTTCGCTGGTCCCCCCTCCCCACAAGGGGGAGGGACAAGAGTCTGGTCAACTTCGCGCGCTGACTTGCCCCACCTGACCGCTTCGCGGCTCTTCCCCCTCTGGGGGAAGACGATCGCGAAGCGATCCGTAGGGGGCAAGTGCGCCGTTCCAAACGCCTCCGAGAGTTTTTCTGCAAACCCCGTTTGGCTAACTCTGTTGACCCCATTGGCGCGCTGGGGATTTAAGCCGCCTCAGCTTCGCAACGTACCGGCGCCGTTTGACGGTCTGGCGCGTTTCCTCCTTCATGGCTCCGCTGGAGCCCGACGCCGGATACTGGACGACGATCACCCGATGACCGCCGAGACGATTTCCGCGCCCCGACACCGACCTTTCCGGCGCCCGCTGTTTCGCCGTCGCTCGGCGATTCCGGGCTTTGGCCTGACCCTGGGCGTCACCCTGACGATCCTGTCGCTGATCGTGCTGATCCCGCTGTCGGCGGTGGCCATCAAGGCTTCGGCGCTGTCGCCGAGCGAGTTCGTGGCCGCCGCCTTTTCCGAGCGGGCCGTGGCGGCCTATCGCCTGACTTTCGGCGCGGCCTTCGTGGCGGCGGTGATCAACGGGGTGTTCGGCGTGCTGACCACCTGGGCCCTGGTCCGCTACGAATTTCCCGGCAAGGCCGTGGTCAACGCCCTGGTCGACCTGCCGTTCGCCCTGCCGACCGCCGTGGCCGGTATCGCCCTGGCCACGCTCTACGCGCCCAACGGCTGGGTCGGGCAGTATCTGACGCCGCTGGGGATCAAGGCCGCCTACAACCCGATCGGCGTGACCATCGCCCTGATCTTCATCGGCCTGCCGTTCGTGGTCCGCACCCTGGAGCCGGTGATGCGCGACCTGTCGGCCGACGTCGAGGAGGCCGCCGCCAGCCTGGGGGCCGGGCGCTTCGACACCATCCTGCGGGTGATCCTGCCGGCCCTGGGTCCGGCCTGGCTCACCGGCTTCGCCCTGGCCTTCGCGCGGGGCGTCGGCGAGTACGGCTCGGTGATCTTCATCGCCGGCAACATGCCCTACAAGTCGGAGATCGCGCCGCTGCTGATCATCATCCAGCTGGAGCAGTTCGAATACGCCAACGCCGCCGCCATCGCCCTGGTGATGCTGGCCGTGTCGTTCCTGATGCTGCTGATCATCAACGCGGTGCAGGCCTGGGCCCGGAGGTTCTCCTGATGGCCCAGTCCAAGGCGCGTCACCCGACCGAGGATCCGGTCTGGGCCAAGGCGGTCATCATCGGCCTGATGCTGGCCTTCCTGGGGCTGGTCCTGATCCTGCCGCTGGCGGCGGTGTTCGCCGAGGCCCTGCGCAAGGGGCTGGGCCCGGCCCTGGCCGCGATCTCCAACCCCGACGCCCTGGCGGCGGTCAAGCTGACCCTGATCACCGCCGGGATCGCCGTGCCGTTCAACGCCGTCTTTGGTCTGTGCGCCGCCTGGGCGATCGCCAAGCACGAGTTTCCGGGCAAACCGCTGCTGATCACCCTGATCGACCTGCCGTTCTCGGTGTCGCCGGTCGTCGCCGGCCTGATCTACGTGCTGGTCTTCGGCCTGCAGGGGTGGTTCGGCGAGCGCCTGATCGACCACGACATCAAGATCATCTTCGCCGTGCCCGGCATCGTCCTGGCCACCATCTTCGTGACCTTCCCGTTCATCGCCCGCGAGTTGATTCCGCTGATGCAGGAGCAGGGCGTGGCCGAGGAGGAGGCGGCGGTCTCGATGGGCGCGTCCGGCCTCTACACCTTCTGGCGGGTGACCGCGCCCAACGTGCGCTGGGGGCTGCTGTACGGGGTGCTGCTATGCAACGCCCGGGCGATGGGCGAGTTCGGCGCGGTGTCGGTGGTCAGCGGCCACATCCGCGGCCTGACCAACACCATGCCGCTGCACGTCGAGATCCTCTACAACGAGTACGACTTCGTCGCGGCCTTCGCGGTCGCCGCCCTGCTGTGCCTGCTGGCGATCGTCACGCTGGTGCTCAAGGGCCTGCTCGAGATCGCCCAACCCGACGTCAAGCGCGGCGGCGGACACTAGATTCGGAACGAAACGACCTCATGACCATCTCCATCCGTTCCGTCGAAAAGAAGTTCGGGCGCTATCCGGCCCTGAACAGCGTCGATCTGGAGATCGCCGACGGCGAGCTCGTGGCGCTGCTGGGCCCGTCGGGCTCGGGCAAGACCACCCTGCTGCGCACCATCGCCGGCCTGGAGTTCCCCGACGCCGGCCAGGTGCTGTTCGAGGGCCAGGACGTGACCTTCGCCTCGGCCGCCGCGCGCCGGGTGGGCTTCGTGTTCCAGCAGTACGCGCTGTTCAAGCACATGACCGTGGCCCGCAACATCGCGTTCGGCCTGGATGTGCGCAAGGGCCGGGACAAGCCGTCCAAGGCCGAGATCAAGACCCGGGTCGAAGATCTGCTGAAGCTGGTCGAGCTGGAAGGGCTGGGCGGTCGCTATCCGTCGCAGCTGTCGGGCGGTCAGCGCCAGCGGGTGGCGCTGTCGCGGGCCCTGGCGGTGCAGCCCAGCGTGCTGCTGCTCGACGAGCCGTTCGGGGCCCTGGACGCCACGGTGCGCAAGTCGCTGCGCAAGGAACTGCGCCGGGTGCATGACGCCACCGGCGTCACCACCATCTTCGTCACCCACGACCAGGAAGAGGCGCTGGAGCTGGCCGACCGGGTGGCGATCCTCAACGCCGGCCGTATCGAGCAGATCGGCACGCCGCACGAGGTGCATGACCATCCGGCCACCCCCTTCGTCTGCGGCTTCGTCGGCGAGGCCAACCGTTTCGAGGGGACGGTGTCGGGCGGGCGGTTCACGGCCGGTCCGGTGGTCTTGCCCGCGCCAGGCGCCGCCGACGGCCCGGCGATCGCCTTCGTGCGGCCGCACGACCTGGTGCTGGACGCGGCGGGCTTCGCGGCCAAGGTCGACCGGGTGGTGATCCAGGGGCCGCTGGCCAATGTCGACGCCAGGCTGCCCGACGGCCGCCGCATCGAGGTCTGCGCCGCCCGCGACGACGCGGCTAGCTTCACCGGGGAGGTGACGCTATCGGCCCGGCGGACGCACGTGTTCGCGGCTTAGGGAGGCTACAGCCCCACGATGTAGGCGATCGACTCGTGGTCGCCGATACAGGCGCCGCTGCCCTGGATCGACACCGGCTTGCCAGCCGCCGTGGCGGCCAGAAGGTTGGCGAGCATCGCCTGGCCAGCCGCCGTGGTGGCGGTAAACACCCACAGGCCGTTGGCGGCGGCGCAACCGGGCAGGCTGCCCGTTCGGGTTCCATTGTGCGCGAACCAGACCATGCCGTCCGATCCGGTTGAGATGCTCGAGGCCATGCCGGGACCCTGGCTTGACGCCCAGGCTGGTTCAGCCAGGCCGGCCATCAGGACGACGATCAACAGCGGCAAGCGCGCGGACCTGAACTTGGCGAGCATTCGAATTCCCCCGATGAAGTTTCCGACGGATAGAACTCGACCGATGGCGGGTCAATCTCCGGTGGCGTCGGCCCCACCTACTGCTGCTGCTGGCGCTGCTGGTGCTCGCGGATGGCGTCGGCGTTGGCCCGTCGGCCGCGGCCCGAGCCGAACGGCGTCGAGGGGCGGGGCAGGCGCATGAACTCCGGCTCGGCCAGGGCCGCCCGGGCCCGCCGCACCGAGACCCCGACCGCCAGGTGGCTCTCGGAATCGCCCTTGTAGACCCCGCGCGACGGGGTGACGTCGCCATAGTCGCGGCCCACCGCTACCGCCACATGGCGCTCGCCGGTCATGACGTTGTTGGTCGGGTCGAAGCCGACCCAGCGGTAGCTGGGCAGGAACACCTCGACCCAGGCGTGGGTGGCGTCGGGATCGGAGCGGTCGCCGGCCTCGCGGTCGGTGAACAGGTAGCCCGAGACATAGCGGGCCGGCATGCCCCAGGCCCGGCAGATCGCCAGCATGATGTGGGCGAAGTCCTGGCAGACCCCGCGCCCGGCGTCGAGCGCCAGGTCGATCGGGCTGTCGGCGTCGGTGACGCCCGGGGCGTATTCGAAGGCCTTGTAGATCGTGTCGCACAGCGCCTGGGCGGCCGAGAACGGGTCGCGGCGGCGAAGCTCGTCGATGTCGTGCGCGTCCATGAACGCCCGCAGCGCCGGGGTGACCTGGACGAAGCCGTGGGGCTGCAGATAGTCGAAGCACTCGCCCTTCACGAAGGCGCTCTTCAGCCGTTCCCACTCGCCCATGTCCAGCGGCATCGGCCATTCCAGCACCGGCTCGGTCTCGACGGCCGAGCGGGCGATGATCGTCAGGCCGTCATGCGGTTGGGGCACGTCGAAATGGTAGACGGCGTTGCCGAAGCTGTCGGCGTAGGAGAACACCTGGGCGGCCGGTTCGAGTTCCAGTTCGAAACTGACCAGCCGCTGGCGCGCGCCCTTCTGGGGCTGCATCCACAGCTCCATCAGGCTTTCGCGGACGGGCCGCTCATAATGGTACTGGGTGATGTGGCGGATCTCGAGCAGCACGGCGGTCGTCTTTCTTAAGCAGGCAGTCGCATTTCGAGGGGATAGGCCACGAAGGTCTCATAGATCGCTTCGTGGATGCGCGAGCATTCGTTGACCACCGTGGTCAGCAGCGCGCTGGCGCCCTGGGCCTGCAGCTCGTCCAGGTCGGCGAACTGCAGCCGGGCCTTCAACCGTCCGGCCAGCCGCTCGGGCCCGGTGCGGCCGTTGGCCTCGGTGTGGCGGGCCAGGACCGCCAGATGCTCCTCGATGCGCGAGGTGACGAAGCGGATCGAGCGCGGGAAGTCCTCGTCGAAGACCAGGAACTCCAGGATGTGCCGCGGCTCGATCTCGGCGGTGTAGACCCGCAGATAGGGCTCCAGGGCGCAGGCCATGCGCAGCAGGCTGACCAGGGCGATATGGTCGTTGATCTCGCGGCCCGGCCCTTCGGCGAAGCAGACCTCCAGCAAGCTGGAGACCAGTTGGGCGCGCTCCAGATACATGCCCACCATCATGAAGCGCCAGCTCTCGCCGTGGCTCATGGTGGCGTCGGCCGCGCCCTTGAACAGGTGGACGTCCGAGATCACGTCGTGCAGGAAATTGGCCGAGCCGTCGGCGAACTCCCGGCCGGCGCCCTCGTCGGTGACCTTCAGATAGAGCAGGTTGAGCCGCTCCCAGGTTTCGGTGGTGATCTGGTCGCGCACCTGGCGGGCGTTCTCGCGGGCCCTGGCCAGGGACGAGACCACCGAGTTGTGGTCGGACCGGTCGAGCACCAGCGAGCGGGCGGCCTCGAACGGGGCGACGGCCCCGATCTCGGTCTTGCCGACCGCCGACAGGGCGATCCACACGGCTTGCGCCCCGGCGTCGGTCTGGTCGAGCGTGGCGTTGAGCATCACGCTCGACAGCCGCGACAAGTGTTCGGCCCGCTCCATGTAACGGCCCAGCCAGTAGAGGCTGTCGGCCACTCGCGCCAGCATCATCCCAGACCTCCCGCGCCGTTCGATGGCGCCTCTTCGGCGAGCACCCAAGTGTCCTTGGAGCCGCCGCCCTGGCTGGAATTGACCACCAGCGAGCCGCGTTTCAGCGCCACGCGGGTCAGGGCGCCGGGAGTGACCACGGTCTTTTCGCCCGACAGGATGAACGGCCGCAGGTCGACGTGGCGCGGCTCGATCCGGCCGTCGACCAGGCAGGGCGCGGTCGACAACTGGATGGTCGGCTGGGCGATGTAGTTGGCGGGATCGGCCTTCAGCGCGTCGGCGAACTCGGCGCGCTCCTTGGCCGAGGCGTGGGGGCCGATCAGCATGCCGTAGCCGCCGGAAGCCCCTACGGCCTTGACCACCAGCTTGTCGAGATTGGCCAGCACATGGCTCAGCTGGGCCGGCTCGCGGCACAGGAAGGTCTCGATATTGGGCAGGATGGCGTCCTCGCCGAGATAGTAGCGGATGATGTCGGGCACGAAGGCGTAGACGGCCTTGTCGTCGGCCACCCCGGTGCCCGGGGCGTTGCACATCACCACGTTGCCGGCCCGGTAGGCGTTGAACAGGCCGGCCGCGCCCAGCGACGAATCGCGACGGAAGGCGAGGGGGTCGATGAAGTCGTCGTCCACCCGGCGATAGATCACGTCCACCCGGCGCAGGCCCGTGGTGGTGCGCATGTAGACCATGTTGTCATGCACCACGAGGTCACGGCCCTCGACCAGCGGCACGCCCATCAGTCGCGCCAGATAGGCATGCTCGTAATAGGCCGAGTTGTAGACGCCGGGAGTCAACACCACGACCTGCGGGTTGGACCGCCAGTCGGCGCTCATGCTCTTCAGCGTGGCCAGAAGCAGGTCGGGATAGCGCTCGACCGGCCGCACGCCCGCCTCGCGATAGGCGCCCGGGAACGTGCGCTTGGAGGCGTCGCGGTTGGCCAGCATGTAGGACACGCCCGACGGCACCCGCAGATTGTCCTCCAGCACGGCGAACTCGCCGTCCTGACCGCGGATCAGGTCGCTGCCGCAGACATTGGCGTAGGCCTTGTGCGGCACGTAGACGTTCTGCATCTCGCGACGATAGGACGGCGCGCCGAGCACCAGTTCGCGCGGCACCACCCCGTCCATCAGGATCTGCTGCTCGCCGTAGATGTCGGCCAGGAACATGTTCAGGGCCTGCAGGCGCTGGGTCAGGCCGGCCTCGATCTTGGCCCACTCCTTGGCAGGCAGGATGCGCGGGAAGAGGTCGGTCGGGATGATCCGTTCGGTGGCGCTGTCGGCGCCGTAGACGGTGAAGGTGATGCCCTGCAGCAGGAATGACCGCTCGAGCATCCGCTGGCGGTCGGCCAGTTCCCCGGCCCCCAGGGTCGAGATCCGGCTTTGCAGCGCCGCATAGTGGGCCCGCACGTCGCCGCCTTTGGCGATCATCTCGTCATAGGCGACGCCCGGCAGGTAGGCAGCCCCGGTCATCGGCAGGCTGGGGGTATCGTCGATGTCCTTGATTCTCACCGCCACGCCTGTGTCCATTTTATCCGCCCAGCACGCCAAAATGAGCCGGCGTGTTCACCCCAACCTAGAACGCGAGATCACGCCAGGTGGCGCTTTTCGTCATGCGCTATCCCAATGCGCATAGCTGCTCATCATTTGGGCGCCATTGTCTCGGCGAGAGAAGGGCCTGGTTGTAAGGTTTCGTTGCATTTCGCCGCGTGACAGTCGGCGGGGGCGCCATTACAGGGGTCTGGGGGCGCTCCGCGCGAGGACTTGAAGGCTTGGTGCGTAAGAGACTTGCCCTTGGCGTGACCGCGGCGGCCCTGTTGGCCGCTGGGCATGCCAATGCGAACGAGCCCGCGGCGAGCATCACCGGCGTCGAGGACCGTGCGCTGCGCGAGGCGATCCAGCGCGCCATGACCGAATCGAAGGTGCCGCCCCGCAGCCGCGCGGAGGCTCGCCGCCGCGCCCGCGACGCCGGCGACGACGCGGTCGCCGTGCTGCGGGCCGAGGGCTATTACGCCTATGTCGTGGAGCCGGACGTCAGCGAGGCCGATCCGCCGCGTCCCCTTCTGAAGATAACGCCGGGCCCCGTCTTCGTCATCGCCGATCCGAGACTGGCCTGGAGCGGCGCCGCGCCGGACGAGGGCGTCGCCAAGCGCGCCGAAAGCGTCATGCGCCTGACGCCGGGCGAGCCGGGGCGAGCCGTCGACGTCCTGGCCGCCGAGGGCCGCGTCGTTTCCCAGGTGCAGCAACTGGGCTACGCCGACGCCACGGCCGAACCGCGCGAGGTCATCGTCGATCACGCCGATCACACGGTGCGCCCGACCTTCCACATCGCGGCCGGCGACCTGACCCATGTCGACGGAATCCAGGTGATCACCCAGGGGCGATCCAACCCCGCCTGGGTGCAGCATCTGGCGCCCTGGAAGTCGGGAGACGTCTACGAGCCGGAGGATATCGCCGAACTCGAGCGCCGGCTTCGCGACACCAGCGTCTACGACACCGTGTCGGTGTCGTTGGCCCCGAAGGAGAAGATTCTTCCCGACGGGCTGCGGCCGGTGATGGTCACCCTGTCGGATCGCAAGGCCCACACGCTGGAAGTGGGCGCGGGCTATTCGACCACCGACGGTCCTGGCGTCGACGTCAAATGGATCCGCTACAATCGCCTGCGTCGCGCCGACACCACCACGCTCACCGCGAGCCTGGCCAAGCTGGACAGCCGGCTGGAGGCCGAGGTGGCGCTGCCGCACTGGCGGCGCGCCCAGCAGACCCTGAAGCTGAACACCGCGATCTTCCGCGACGACACCGACGCCTATCTGGAAACCGGAGCCCATGCCGGCGTTGACCTGACCCGTCGGCTTCGGCCGACCGTCTATCGCACCTATGGCATGGCGGTGGACCTGTCGCAGATCGACTCGCCGATCACGGTCGACGGCGTGGTCAAGAATTCACGCCAGAACTTCGCCACCTTCACGACCCTGGCGGCCTATGCCTGGGATCGTTCCGACAGTGTCCTGGATCCCACCCGCGGCTGGCGAGTCGAGGTCCGCGCCGAACCCACCGCCATCACCGGGGACCTGACCATGGCCTTCGTGAAGGCCCAGGTGCAGAGCTCGGCCTATCTGCCGTTCGGCAAGGGCGCGAAAACCGTGATCGCGGGCCGGTTCAAGGCCGGGCAGATCCTCGGCGGCACCATGCCCGAAGTGCCGGCGTCGCGGCGCTTCTATTCGGGCGGCGGCGGCTCGGTGCGCGGCTACGCCTATCAGGCGATCGGTCCACGTATCGACAACACCAGCACGCCGCAGGGCGGCCTTTCGCTGCTGGAGACCTCGCTGGAGGTGCGCCACAAGTTCACCCAGAAATGGGGCGGGGTGGCCTTCGTCGACGCCGGGGCCGTGGGCGTCGACAAATGGCCCAACGGCGACGACTTCGGCGTCGGCGTCGGCCTTGGCGTCCGTTACGATCTGGGCTTCGGGCCGATCCGCGCCGACATCGCCATGCCGCTCAGCCGGCGCGAGGGCGATCCGGCCTTCCAGCTCTACATCAGCATCGGGCAGAGCTTTTGACCGACGCATCACCACCGCCCGAAGACATCCCGGAGGCCGCCGCCGAGGCTGCGGTCAAGGTCGCGCGCAAGATCGGCTGGCCGGGCCTGGTGATCATTGTTTCGGTCAGCATCGTGGTGCTGGTCGCCGCGCTTCTGGGCGGCGTCCGGTTCGGCGCCCTCACGCCGCAGGGGCGCGCCTTCCTGGAGGCGCGGACCAGCGGCCTGAAGCTGGGCCGTATCGGCCGGCTGAAGATCGAAGGCCTGTCGGGCGACATCTGGAGCGACTTCGGCGTCCGCCGCCTGACGATCAGCGACGAGAAGGGCGTCTGGCTGGAGGCTTTCGACCTGCGCGTCGACTGGCGGCCGGCCGAACTGTTCGGCCGCCGGTTCCACGCCGACGACATCTCGGCGCGCCAGGTCCTGCTGTTGCGCCGTCCGACCCTGACGCCGAAGGGCAAGTCCAGCGCCGCGCCGCTGTCGGTCGATATGGACCACGTCGCCCTGCGGTTGACCACCCGGCCGGAATTCAGTCGCCAGGCCGGCGATTTCGACATAACCGGCGACTACGAGTCGGAGCGCTCGGGCGGTCAGAAGGGCAACCTGACGGTGCTCAGCCGTATGCACGCCGGCGACCACCTGAAGCTGCTCTTCGATCTGGGGCGCGACAAGACCCTGCTGCTCGACGCCCAGGCCCGCGAAGCCGACGGCGGCGCCTTGGCCGGGGCGCTGGGCCTGTCGCCCGACCGTCCCTTCGACCTGAACGCCAAGGCCACCGGCACCACCAGCCAGGGCGCGTTCACCGTGCTGGCCCGCTCGGGCGACGCCACGCCGCTGAAGGCCGGCGGGGCCTGGAACGCGCAGGGCGGTTCGGCGACCGGCGACATCGACTTGTCGGCCTCGACCCTGACCGATCGCGAAGAGAAAATGTTCGGGGCCGACGCCCGGTTCTCGATCGTCGGCCGCAAGGCCGGGGCGTTCAACATGCTCGACCTCAAGGTCGACGCGCCGAACCTCTCCCTGGTCGCTCACGGTCCGGCGGACCTGGCCAAGCGGATCACCGGGCCGGCCGGCCTGACCTTCACCGCCAAGGTCGCCGACCTGTCCAGGGTCACGCCGTTGCCGAAGATGGGCGCGGGCGTCGTCGATGGGATCTTGCGCATGGACGGCCAGGGCTTCGCGATCGACGGCCGGGCCGACGTGCGCAACCTGTCCCTGCTGGGCTACCGCCTCGCCCGTGTCCAGGGCCCCGCCAGCCTTGCCTGGAAGAACGGCGAACTGACGATCAAGGGCGACGCCACGACCGAGGGCGGCGCGGGCGAGGGCATACTGGCCATTCTGGGCCGTTCGCCCTCGGCGCAATTCGAAGGCGCACGGCTGAAGGACGGCCGCTTCCTGATCCGCTCGGCCAAGGTGACGGCGCCCAACCTGACCGTGATCGCCGAGGGGGAGCGCGGCATCCTGGGCGGCCTGTCGTTCAAGGGCGAGGCCAAGGTCGCCTCCCTGAAGCCGGTGCGGGCCGGCATGGCCGGGCAGGCGACGGCCAAGTGGTCGGCCAGCCAGGCGGTGAACGGGCCGTGGATGCTGACGGTCGACGCGCGGGGCGCCAATTTCGTTTCGGGCCTTTCGGAGCTGGACCGTCTGCTGGGCAAGGCGCCGCGCCTGAACGCCCGCGCCGCCTGGGCCAATGACAGGCTGTCGGTCGCCGACGCCAAGCTCGACGGCGCCGCCGCCTCGGTGCGGACCTCCGGCATGCTGGGTCCGGGCACGGCCCTGGGCTTCAAGCTGGACTGGACGGCCAATGGTCCGTTCACCGCCGGTCCCGTGGAGATTTCGGGCAAGGCCAAGGGCACGGGGGCGGTGACCGGAACCTTGCAGGCCCCAAAGGCCGACCTGATCGCCGATTTCGATTCCATCGACGTGCCGCGCCTGCCGCTGAAGGACGCCCATGTCGTCCTGTCCTTCGCCAAGCGGCCCGACGGCGCCGACGGCACGGCGTCGATCGAGGCCGGCAGCCAGTACGGCCCGGCGCGGGGCCGCGCGGCCTTTAACTTCGCCACCGGCGGGCTGGAGCTCTCCGACCTGGACGTCGACGCCGGCGGCGCCAAGGCCAAGGGCGCGGTCAGCCTGCGCAATGGCCGCCCGGCCACGGCCGACCTGATGGTGGCGGTCGGTCCCGGCGCCTTCCTGGCCCAGGGCTCGGTCAAGGGCTCGGCGCGGATCACCGACGGCGCGGCCGGCCCCCTGGCCCAGCTCGACCTGGCCGCCGACGACGTGGTCGGCGGGGCCTGGAAGGTGCGTCACGCGGCGATCAAGGCCAACGGCCCGATGGCGCGCTTGCCCCTGACGGTGGACGCGCGCGGCGAGGCGCCGTCCGGCCGTTGGAAGCTGAATGGTTCGGGTGTGCTCAGCGAGGCGGGAGAGCAGTACCTGCTGACCCTCGACGCGGCCGGGACCATGGCCCGCACCGAGATCAAGACCCGGGAAACCGCCCAGATCCGCTTTGGCGGCCCCCGCAACACCGCCCGCCTGCGCCTGTCGGTGGGCGACGGCCAGGCCGATCTCGACGCCGATGTCGGCGGCGACCTGGCCACCCTGCGGGCCGGACTGACCGGGGTCAGCCTGACCGCCCTCAACCCGGACCTGGCGGGCAAGATCGACGCTCAGGTCGCGCTCAGCGGTTCCGGGCCGGTGCTGACAGGCGATTTCAACGCCAACCTGACAGGGGCCCGAGAGCGGGGCTCCAGGGCCGATCGCTCGCTGAACGCCCAGATTCGCGGCGTGCTGCGCGACAACCTGATGACGATCAACGCCACCAGCTCCAACAGTCTGGGCCTGCGGGCCGAGGCCGATGTGACCCTGCCCACCGAAGCCTCGGCCAAGCCGTTCCACCTGGTGATCAACCGCACCCGTCCCGTGCAGGGCCGGTTCGTGGCCCAGGGCGAAATCAAGCCGCTCTGGGACCTGCTGGGCAGTTCCGAACGCAGCGTATCGGGCAAGATCGACGCCGAGGGCACGCTGGCCGGCACTCTGGCCGATCCGCGTCTGACCGGCCGCGCCAGCCTGGAAGGCGGACGGGTCGACGACGGCCAGACGGGCCTCAGCCTGCGCGACGTCATCGTCCGCGTGGCCCTGGCCGACAACGCCATCGACGTCAGCCAGGTGTCGGGCGGCGACGGGCAGGGCGGCTCGGTCTCCGGTTCCGGCCGGATCAGCCTGGCCCGCGACGGGCTGGGCAGCTTCAAGCTGGACCTCAAGGGTTTCAGGGTCATCGACAACGACCTGGCCTCGGCCAACGCCACCGGCCAGACGACGATCAACCGGGGCGCGGACGGCAAGATCAAGCTGGTCGGCGCCCTGACCATCGACCGCGCCGACGTCTCGGCCCAGACCAAGGCCCCGGCCGGCGTGGTGACGATGGACGTGGTCGAGCGCAATCGTCCGGACGAGATGGACCAGGGCATCGAGGCTCGCAAGGTCGTGCCCGGCAGCGGCATGGCCCTCGACGTCACCCTCAAGGCGCCCCGCCGGATTTTCGTGAAAGGCCGTGGCCTGGACGTCGAGCTGTCACTGGACGCCCATGTCGGCGGCTCGACCAACAGCCCCACCCTGAGCGGCGAGGCCCGGGTCGTGCGCGGCGAGTACGACTTCGCCGGCAAACGTTTCGAGTTCGAAGACGGCGGAACGGTGCGTCTGGCCACCCAACTCGACCGCATCCGCCTGGATCTGACGGCTGTACGGGAGGATCCCTCCCTGACCGCCGTGGTGCGGGTCCAGGGCACCGCCGCCAAGCCCGAGATCACCCTGACCTCCAAGCCCGAACTGCCCAGCGACGAGGTGCTGTCGCAGGTGCTGTTCGGATCCTCGGCCGCCAACCTGACTCCGATCGAGGCGGCCCAGCTGGCCTCGGCCCTGGCGGCCCTGGCCGGCGGCGGCGGCTTCGACGTGATCGGCAACCTGCGCAGCCTGGCGGGCCTGGACCGGCTGTCCTTCGCCGAGGGCGCCACCGGCATGACCGTCTCCGGCGGCAAGTACGTCACCGACGACGTCTATCTGGAAATCATCGGCGGCGGCCGCGAGGGCCCCGCCGCCCAGGTCGAATGGCGGGTCCGCAAGGCCCTGTCCCTGGTCTCCAAAATCGGCAGCCAGGGGGACACCCAGCTTTCGGTGCGCTGGAGAAAGGACTACAACTGACCCGCTTCCGCCGAGTCCCACGTGGCTTGGCCTCGCGAAGCAAGCAGTAACAGATCCGGATCCCGACCCTTGGCGCTCGCCGGGGCGTGGAGCCTATCCGGAGCAAGGCTGTTGCGCGGACGCCCGGTTTCCTTGATCCAGGAAGCACGAATTGTCCGCGGCCCTTGGTTTAGGTTGAACTGAGGGAGACAACAATTTCATGCGACTCAACGACGAGGATCGCGCCGTTCTGGATCATTTGGCCACGCAGGGCGCCCTGATCATCGATCGGGCGGTCGCTTGGTGCGCCATCAACTCCGGAAGCCGCCACTTGGTGGGGCTCGCGCGCCAGCGGCAAATTCTGCTCGACGCCTTTTCGAACCTGCCCGCCGCCCCGACCGATATCCCGTTGGCCGCCTCGCCCGAGGTGGGCGCCGACGGCAAGGTCGGCGAGCAGGCGCATCCGTCGGCCATCGCCGTCGTCGTGCGGCCCGAGGCTCCTGTCCAGGTCGTGCTGACCGGCCACTACGACACCGTCTATCCGGAGACCAGCGGCTTCCAGACCGTCAGCACCCGTCCCGACGGCGCCCTGCACGGTCCCGGCATCGCCGACATGAAGGGCGGCATCTCGGTGATGCTGGCGGCGCTGGAGGCGTTCGAGCGCCACCCGTTGGCCCATAGGGTCGGCTATCGCGTGCTGCTGTCGCCGGACGAGGAGATCGGCTCGGTGGCCTCGGCCCCGATCCTGGCGGAATTCGCGCGCCTGGGCCATGTGGGCCTGACCTACGAACCGGCCCTGGCCGACGGCTCCCTGGCCAGCGCCCGCAAGGGCTCGGGCAATTTCCACATCGTCGTTCACGGCCGCGCCGCCCATGCCGGCCGCGACTTCGCCGCCGGCCGCAACGCGGTGATGGAAGCCGCGCGGATCGCCCAGGCGCTGCACGCCCTCAACGGCCAACGCGACGGCGTCACCTGCAACATCGCCAAGATCGACGGCGGTTCGCCGCTCAACATGGTGCCCGACGTGGCGGTGGTCCGCTTCAATGTCCGCTTCCCAGCCGCGGAAGACGCGGCCTGGTTCGAAGGCCAGGTCGACGGGATCGTCGCCTCGGTGACCGGGGATGGGCTGCACGCCCACCTGCATGGCCGCATCACCCGGGGCGCCAAGCCCTTCAACGCCGCCCAGCAACGCCTGTTCGGGGCCGTGAAGGCGGCGGGCGCGCTGCTTGGCCAGGAGATCGCCTGGAAACCCTCCGGCGGGGTCTGCGAAGGCAACAACCTGTTCGCCTCGGGCCTGCCCAATGTCGACACCCTGGGCGTGCGCGGCGGCGACATCCACAGCGAGGCCGAGCACGCCTGGCCCGACAGCTTCGTCGAGCGAGCCCAGTTGTCGGCCCTGATCCTGATGAAACTGGCGAGCGGCGAGATCGACGGTCCCGCCCTGCGCGCCGCCATGACCGACCTCGCGGAGACCGTCTAGAATGCTCGTCGTCCGTCCCGCGATGCCCGTCGACTTCGACAGCCTGATGGAGCTGGCCGTCCTGTCGGGCCGTGGCTTCACCAGCTTGCCGGCCGACGAGCAGACCCTGCGCCAGCGTCTGGAGCTTTCCCAGGCCAGCTTCCATTCCGAGGTCGCCGCGCCCGAGGCCTGGTACACCCTGATGCTCGAGGACATCGAGGCCGGCGACGTCATCGGCGTGGCCGGGGTCAAGGCCGGCGTCGGCTTGAAGCGACCGCATTTCTCGTTCCGCGTCGTGACCTTGGCGCAATCTTCTCCCACGCTCGACAAGCGCTTCGACCACCGGGCCCTGGTGCTGGTCAACGAATGCGCCGGCTGGTCGGAGGTGGGGTCGCTGTTCCTCAAGCCCGAACGCCGCAAGGGCGGGGCGGGGCGCCTGCTGGCCCAGTCGCGCTACATGCTGATCGGCCTGGAGCCCCAGCGCTTCGCCGAAATGGTGCTGGCCGAGCTGCGCGGCTGGTTCGCCGAGGACGGCAGCTGTCCGTTCTGGGACCACGTGGCCAGCAAGTTCTTCCGGCTGGAGTTCGACGAGGCCGACCGGATGAGCGCCTCGACCGACGGCCAGTTCATCCTCGACCTGGCCCCCCGCCATCCGATCTACGCCGAACTGCTGCCGCAGGCCGCCTCGGAGACCATCGGCCGCGTGCACCGCGAGGGCGAGGCAGCGCGAGCCATGCTGGAGACCGAAGGGTTCCGGTTCTCGGGCCTCGTCGACATTTTCGACGCTGGCCCGACCGTGGCGGCGCGGCGCGACGACATCAAGACCGTCCGCGAAGGTCGGCGGTTGCGGATGAAGCTGGGCGAGGACGCCTATGGCGAGGAGGCCTTGATCTCCTCCGGTTCCGTCGCCCGCTTCCGGGCGGTGCGCGCGCCGGTGCTGATCGACGGCGAGACAGCGATCATCGGCCGCGATGCGGCCCAGGCGCTGGGTGTGAACGAAGGCGAAATGGTGCGGGTGAAGGCATGAGCGGCGGCGTGTTCATCGATGGCGTCTGGCGCGCGGGCGCCGGGGCCGAGGCGGTTTCGATCGATCCGACCACCGGCGAGGTGATCTGGCGTCAGGCGACAGCGGGCGTTGCGGACGTGGTCGCGGCGGTCGCCGCCGCGCGCAAGGCCTTCCCGGCCTGGGCCGACCGGTCGCGCGACGAGCGGGTCGCCATCCTGCGTCGCTACAAGGATGTCCTGGTCGCCCGCACGGCCGACTATGCCCAGGCCCTGAGCCGCGAGACCGGCAAGGCGCTGTGGGAGACCACGGCCGAACTGGGCTCGATGGCCGGCAAGGTCGAGGCTTCGATCAAGGCCTACGAGGAGCGGACCGGCGAGCACGAGAACGCCATGGCCTTCGGCCGGGCGGTGCTGCGCCACCGGCCGCATGGCGTGATGGTGGTGCTGGGGCCGTTCAACTTCCCTGGCCACCTGCCCAACGGCCACATCGTGCCGGCCTTGCTGGCCGGCGACACGGTGGTGTTCAAGCCATCGGAAGAAACGCCCCTGGCCGGCCAATTGCTGGTCGAGGCCCTGGAAGCGGCCGGCGTGCCGGCCGGCGTCGTCAACCTGGTGCAGGGCGGCCGCCAGACCGGCCAGGCGCTGCTCGACCAGGAGATCGACGGCCTGCTGTTCACCGGCTCGGCCCAGGCCGGCGCCTTCTTCCGACGCTATTTCGCCGACCGGCCGGACGTGATCCTGGCCCTGGAGCTGGGCGGCAACAATCCGCTGGTGGTCTGGGACGCCGGCGAGGCCGAGGCTGTCGCGGCCCTGGTCGTGCAGTCGGCCTTCATCACCACCGGCCAGCGCTGCTCCTGCGCCCGCCGCCTGATCGTCCGCGACGACGCCGGCGGCCAGGCGGTGATCGACGCCGTGGCCGCTCTATCCGAGCGCCTGGTCGTCGGACCGTGGAACGGCGGACAGGAGCCCTTCATGGGGCCGCTGATCTCCGACCGCGCGGCCGCCACGGCCCTGGCCGGCGCCGAGGCGATGGCCGGCAAGACCGTGCGCGCCATGACCTCGGTCGAGGGCCTGAGCGGCGCCTTCGTCTCGCCCGGCCTGGTCGACGTGACCGGCGAGACGATCCCCGACGAGGAGTTGTTCGCGCCGCTGCTGCAGGTGCGCCGGGTCGACTCGCTCGACGCGGCGATCGCCGCCGCCAACGCCACGCGCTATGGCCTGTCGGCCGGACTTATCTCCAATGAAACGGCGCATTGGGATCATTTCTTCAAGCGCATCCGGGCCGGCGTCGTCAACTGGAACCGGCCGACCACCGGCGCGGCCGGGACCATGCCGTTCGGCGGCCTCGGCGCCTCGGGCAACCATCGGCCCAGCGCCTATTACGCGGCGGACTACTGCGCCTATCCGGTCGCCAGTTTCGAGGCGGCGAGCGTGACCAATACCCTGGGCGACATCAAGGGGTTGCGCGAATGAGTTCGCGCGCGGTCGAGGCCAATTGCGACGGCCTGGTCGGCCCGACCCATTCCTATGTCGGCCTGTCGCCCGGCAACATCGCCAGCCAGACCAACGCCGGCGAGGTCTCCAATCCTCGCGCCGCGGTGCTGGAGGGCCTGACCAAGATGCGCAAGCTGGCCGACTGGGGCGTGCCGCAGTTCGTGCTGCCGCCGCACGAACGGCCGGACCTGGCCTTGCTGCGCTCGATCGGCTTCTCAGGCTCTGACGCCCAGGTGCTTGAAAAGGCCTGGAAAGAGGCGCCTGCCTTGGCCGCCGCGTCGTGCTCGGCCTCGCCGATGTGGGCCGCCAACGCCGCCACCGTGACGCCCAGCGCCGACACCGCCGATGGCCGCGTCCACTTCACGCCCGCCAACCTGCTGACCAACCTGCACCGCAGCCTGGAAGGGCCGCAGACGGCCCGGTCGCTGCGTCGGCTGTTCCCCGACCGAGCCCGGTTCGCGGTCCACGATCCGCTGCCGGCCCAGCCGCATTTCGCCGACGAGGGCGCGGCCAATCATGTGCGCCTCTGCGCCGATCACGGCGAGGCGGGGGTCAACCTGTTCGTCTGGGGCCGCGAGGCCTGGGAGCGCTGGGAGGGTCGCTATCCGGCCCGCCAGACCCGTGAGGCCTTCGAGGCCGTCGAGCGTCGACATGGCGCGGCGCGTGGTGTCTTCGCCCGCCAGGGCATGGCGGCGATCAACGGCGGAGCGTTCCACAACGACGTGGTCTGCGTCGGCACGCGCGAATGCCTGCTGTTCCACGAACGGGCCTTCGAGGATCGCGCGGCGATGGAGGCCGACGTCCGCCGCGCCGCCGCCGGCCTGTTCGAACCGGCTTTCGTCGAGATCAGCGAGGCCGACCTGCCGCTGGACGACCTGGTGAAGAGCTACCTCTTCAACTCCCAGCTCCTGGTCCTGCCGGGCGAGGACCGCTTGGTGCTGCTGGCCCCCGGCGAGACCCGCGACAACCCGCGCGCCCATGCGGCCGCCCAGGCCCTGGCCGGTTCCAACGGTCCGATCGGGCGCGTGGAGTATGTCGATGTGCGCCAGAGCATGCGCAACGGCGGCGGCCCGGCCTGTCTGCGCCTGCGGGTGGTGCTGACCGACGCCGAGCTGGCGGCGACCAATCCGGGGCAACGCCTCGACGCCGGTCTGCACGCGCGGCTGAACGCCTGGGCCGAGCACCGCTATCGCGACCGCCTGGCGCCCGCCGACCTGGCCGATCCGGCCCTGATCCGCGAAGGCCGCGAGGCGCTGGACGAACTGACGGCCATCCTCGATCTGGGCGGCGACTTCTACCCATTCCAAAGGGCTGCCTGAGCCATGGACCAGTTCGTCGTCCGTCCGGCCACGGCGCGAGACGCGGCGGCGATCCTGGCGTTGCACCGCCGGGTGGCCGAGACGCCGGGCGGCCTGGCCCGCCAACCCGAGGAGATCACGGCCGACTATGTCGCCCACGCGATGGCGGCGGCCGCGGACGGCGGCCTCAACCTCGTGGCGGTCGCTTCGGATGGGGCGCTGTGCGGCGAAATCCATGTCGAGCGCATGAAGGTGGCCCTGTTCGCCCATGTGCTGACCGAGTTGACCGTCGCCGTCGATCCGGGCTGGCAGGGACGCGGCGTCGGTTCCGCCTTGTTCCGCGCCCTGATCGCCGGCGCCCGCCAGGCTGCGCCGCCCGTCGGTCGGATCGAACTGTGGACGGGCGCCGACAATCTCGGCGCGCAGCGGCTTTACGAGCGTCTGGGTTTTCGGATCGAGGGCCGGATGCCGGGGCGCGGCCGCCATCCCGATGGACGTCTGGAGGACGACATCGTCATGGGGATGTTGCTTGACTGAGGGCTAGCCGCGCAACGCCGTCAGCGCCTGGGGGAATCGTCGCGACAGCGGCGCCTGGACCTCGCCCAGTTCGATCGCGTAGTCGCCGGAGCCCTCCGGTCGCAGGCCGGTCACGCGGACGGGGTTGACCAGCCACGAGCGATGGGTTCGCACGAAGCCGTGCTCATCCAGCCGCGTCTCGAGCGCGCCGAGCGACGAGCGCATCAGGGGACGGCGGCCATCCTCCAGCAGGAATTCGGCGTAGTTGCCGGCCGAGCGCACCGCGAGAATTTCGCTGATGGGGACGCGGACAAGACGCGCGCCGTCCCGGATGTCGAAGTGGATCATGGCGGAAGCGGACCGGGCGAGCTCGGCCGCCTGCCGACCGCTTTGCCGCAGAGACAGATAGTAGATGATCGAGGCCAGGCCGTAGGCCATCAGGTCCTTGCGGAACTCGTACGGGAATTCGGTGGACAGCGGCCCAAACTGGTAGGGCTCGTGCAGCAGCGCGAGGTAGGCGAGCTTTCGCAGCGCCACGAAGCCCGCCACGTGAAGCACCGAATAGGTGACGACCGCGACCATGTGGACCGGCGCGGCCTTCCACCAGCGCGGAGACGTGCGGGTCGTCCATAGCGCCACGGCCGCCGGAAGGGCGAAGACCATCATCGTCACCAGGGCGCTGCTGGCCTCCCAGATCGCGGGGGGCAGCGTGCCCAGGCGCGGGGCGTCATGCCGGATGGTCAGGACGTTCACGATGCAGATGCAGGAAATCAGGCAGGCGCCGAGAAGCCAGGCGCGCCAGACGCCTTGCCGCTCCTCGCCGCTCATCCCGAAAAGCGCGCCGCTGGTCCCCAATGATTTTCCGCTCGTCCCTGTCGGCGCCCGTTGATCCCCCGGCGCTTGGCCCGTGATGGTGGCGCGAGTCACGACCTTTGCATCCTTTTTCAAGTGGGACGCCTTTTCATGACCTCGACCGTCTCTAAGCCAGACCGCCGCCACGACCTCGACTGGATCAGGGTCGGCGCGTTCTTCCTGCTGATTCTCTACCACGTCGGCATGTTCTACGTGCCGTGGGATTGGCATGTGAAGTCGCCTCATCCGGTTCCGGCGCTCGAGCCGGTGATGATGCTGACCAATCCCTGGCGGCTGACCCTGCTGTTCCTGGTCTCGGGCGCGGCGACGCGGTTCATGGCCGACAAGGTCACGGTGGGTCATCTGACCGGGGCGCGGGTGGCGCGCCTGCTGCCGCCGCTGCTGTTCGCCATGTTCGTGATCGTGCCGCCGCAGTCCTACTATCAGGTGGTGGAGTACGCGGCCGCCCATCCGGGCTGGTCGGGATCCGCTGACGGCTTCTGGCTGAAATATGTCACCGCCTCGGGCCATTGGTGCTCGCCGCAGGGCTGCCTGATCACCCCGACCTATAACCACATGTGGTTCGTGGCCTATCTGCTGGTCTACACCCTGGCGTTGGCCGGCCTGTTGCTGGCCTGGCGACGGCTGGGCGAGCATCTGCAGGTCGCGGCGGAGCGCGTGTTGAGCGGCCTTGGCCTGATCCTGTGGCCGATCCTGTTCCTGGGACTGCTGCGGGCCACGCTCTATGTGCGCTATGGCGAAACCCACGCCCTGATCGGCGACCACTATGTGCATGCGGTGTCGTTCAGCGCCTTCCTGCTGGGTTTCGGCCTGGCCAAGTCCGAGGCGCTGCGCCAGCGCCTGATCGCGGTCCGCTGGCCGGCCCTTGGGTTGGCGGTCGTCGCCTATGTCGCCTGGGCGAGCTTCGTCTACATCTATCGCGGCGACACGCCGATCCCGTCGGCGGGGCTGAAGCTGGCCATGCGCTTCGTGCAACCGGCCGACGCCTGGTGCGCCATCGTCGCGATCCTGGGTTTCGGCGCCAAGCATCTGAACCGCGGCGGGCCGGCGCTGCGCTACCTGACCCTGGGTGTGTTCCCGTTCTACCTGGTTCACCAGACCCTGATCGTGGTGGCGGCGCATCATCTGGCCAAGCTCGGCCTGCCGCAGCCGCTGGAGGCCTTGATCCTGATCGCCTTCACCTTCGCCGGCTGCCTGGCGACCTACGAGATCGTGCGACGCATCCCCGGCGTGCGGTTGCTGTTTGGCCTGAAGGGTCAGTCCGCCGCCGTGGCCAGCCGCCCGCCGGCCTTCGCATAGGCCTGGGTCCCGGCGGTGATCACCCGGTCGGCGGCGGTGATCTCGGCGATGCCGAGGTCGTCGGCGCCGGCCAGGCGGTCGTACAGCGGGCCGAAGTCGCGCAGGGTGACTTCCTGCAGGGTCTGGATCGACGGGATGACGAAATAGACCTGCTGGAAGTCGTCGATCCGGTAGGGGGTGCGCATCACCCGCTCCAGGTCGAAGCCCAGACGGTTAGGGGAAGGATCGTCCAGGGCGAAGATCGACTCGGTGCGCGACGAGACGATGCCCGCCCCGTAGATGCGCAGGCCCGCCTTGGTCTCCATCAGGCCGAACTCGACCGTGTACCAGTAGAGGCGCGCCAGGTTGGCCAGGTGGCCCAGGCTCAGCGCCCGCTGGCCGCCCTGGCCATAGGCCTGCATGTAGTCGGCGAACACCGGGTCGGTCAGCATCGGCACGTGGCCGAAGACGTCGTGGAAGACGTCCGGTTCCTGCAAATAATCCAGTTCGTGCGGCTTGCGGATGAATTGGCCCGCCGGGAAGCGGCGGTTGGCCAGGTGGTCGAAGAACACGTCGTCGGGCACGAGACCCGGCACGGCCACCACGCTCCAGCCGGTCAGGCGCTGGAGTTCCTCGTTGATCCGCTTGAAGTCGGGAATGCCCGAACGGTGCAGGTCGAGCGCGTCGAGGCCGCGCAGGAACGCGTCGCAGGCCCGGCCCGGGAGCAGGGCGGTCTGGCGTTCGTAAAGGGTGATCCAGACGTCGTGCTCGGCCTGGGTGTAGTGCTCCCAGCCCTGATCGATCGTCCAATCCGGCCTCGCCCCGGGGGGCGGGCCGCCGCTGAAACCATCTGCGCTCATGGAATGACGTTACGCCCGGTTCGCTGCAAGTTCCGTTCGGATTTTGCGCGTTATGCCGAGTCGCCCGGAGAGACGTTGCGTCTAGTGCGAAATCCGGGGGCGAAGCTTGTAGGCCCCGTGGTCGAAGCTCTCGAAGATCACCGCCGTCTGCGGATGGCCCACCGGCTCGCCGGTCTCGTCGGCCAGCAGGTTCTGCTCAGAGACGTAGGCGACATAGGTGTTGTCGTCATTCTCGGCCAGCAGGTGGTAGAACGGCTGGTCCTTGGTCGGCCGGATGTCCTCGGGGATGGAGTTCCACCATTCCTCGGTATTGGCGAACACGGGGTCGACGTCGAACACCACGCCCCGGAAGGGGAAGATCCGGTGCTTGACCACCTGGCCGATCGCGAATTTGGCGAATCTCGAATTCATGACGAGCAGCCTAATCCGAGTCTCCTGACTAGAACCTGAACGTAGAGTTCCGTGACCGGATAACAAGGCGACGCCTTCCGGCGCGGGAATCTCGTTGCTATGCTCGCTCCCGAAGTGAGGCGGTTCGGCATGAATCGCCTGCGAGACAAGGTGGAAAGACCATGTCGGAGGCGCCGAGCGCGCCCGGCGCGCCTCAGCCTCAGGGCTCGGGCCGGCGCCGGCCGCCAGGCGAGCAGTCGTGCTATGCGGCGCTCGACCTGGGTACGAACAACTGCCGCCTGCTGGTGGCGACGCCTTCGCCGCGGGGCTTTCGTGTCGTCGAGGCCTATTCCCGCATCGTGCGCCTGGGCGAGGGGCTGTCGCAGAGCGGCCGCCTGTCGGACGAGGCCATGGCCCGCTCGATGGCCGCGCTGAAGGTCTGCGCCGAGAAGATCCGCCGCCGCAAGGTGCTGCGCGTGAAGGCGGTGGCCACCCAGGCCTGCCGGGGTGCGACCAATGGTCCCGACTTCGTGCGTCGCGTGGCCGAGGAGACCGGACTGCGGCTGCAGATCATCACGCCGAAGGAAGAGGCCCAACTGTCGGTCGCCGGGTGCATGAGCCTGTTCGACCGCGAGGCCGAGGCGGCCCTGGTGGTCGATGTCGGCGGTGGTTCGACCGAGCTGTCCTGGGTCGACCTCAAGGGCGGCGGGCTGGACTCCAAGCCCCGGCAGTTCGCCGCCTGGCGGCTGCCGATCAAGGCCTGGCTGTCGATCCCGATCGGCGTGGTCACCCTGGCCGAGCGCTTCCCCGAGGGCGAACGGGTGGAGGAGGGCTGGTTCCGGGCCATGGTCGATGAGGTCAAGGGGCGGATCGAGGCCTTCCCGCACGCCGAGCCGATGCGCGAGCTGTTCGAGAACGGCCGGGCCCACATGGTCGGCACCTCGGGCGCGATCACCAGCCTGGCGGGCCTGCACCTGGGCCTGCCGCGCTACGACCGCAACGTGGTCGATGGCCTCTGGATGCACCGCCACGAATGCGAGGCGGCCGCTGATCGGCTGCTGACCCTGACCGCCAGGGAGCGGGCCCTGGAGCCGTGCATCGGGGCCGATCGGGCCGACCTGGTGCTGGCCGGGGCGGCGATTCTTCAGGCCGTTCAGGAGCTTTGGCCGTGTTCGCGCGTGCGTGTGGCCGATCGGGGGCTTAGAGAGGGACTTCTGATGTCCCTGATGTCCGATCAACAGAAGAAGCCTCGCCGGCGTCGGCGCGGTGGCGCGGGCCGGTCCAGGCCCGAGACGGTGAACGCATGAACGACGAGCCCCCCCGCAAGCGCATGGTCAAGCCGCCGGCCGGCGGCAACGACGGTGGCCGGGCCAAGCCGGCCCGCCTGAAGACCGCCTTTGGTCGCACGCCCTCGCAGCAGGCCTGGCTGGAGCGGCAGATCAACGACCCGTTCTCGGCCAAGGCCCGGGCCCTGGGCTATCGCAGCCGCGCGGCCTTCAAGATCAGCGAGATCGACGACAAGCACCATTTCTTCAAGAAGGGCGCTCGGGTCATCGACCTGGGCTGCGCGCCCGGCGGTTGGCTGCAGATCGCCACCGAACGCGGGGTGACCGACATCGTCGGCGTCGACCTGTTGCCGGTCGATCCCGTCGCGCCGGCCCACATCCTGGAGATGGACTTCACCGACCCGGCCTGCCCGCCGAAGATGCTAGAGCTGCTGGGCGGCGCGCCGGACCTCGTCATGTCGGACATGGCCCCCAACACCGTCGGCCATCGCGAGACCGACCACCTGCGGATCGTCGGCCTGATCGAGATCGGCGCGGAGTTCGCCATCGAGGTGCTCAAGCCCGGCGGCGCCTTCGTGGCCAAGGCCTTCCAGGGCGGCGAGACCGCCGAGGTGATCGCCCAACTCAAGAAACACTTCACCAAGGTCGTCCACTTCAAGCCCAAGGCCAGCCGCAGCGACAGCTCAGAGGTCTTCCTGGTGGCGACGGGGTTCAAGGGGCGGTAGCACGAAGAGCTTCCGACAGGCTCGCCTCGCATCGCGCGAGGCGGGATCATCCCCATTTATGCGGCAAGCGGGTCGACACGGCGGCCTCCCGTAGGTATACGCGGCTCGCAAAATGGAGACTCCAATGGAGATTCGCGAAGGGCTCACCTTCGACGACGTTTTGCTCGAACCCGGTCCGTCCGACGTCATGCCCACCCAGGTGACGACCGAGACCAAGTTCACGCGTGAAATCAGTCTGAACATCCCGCTCGTGTCCGCCGCCATGGACACGGTCACCGAAAGCCGGCTCGCCATCGCCATGGCCCAGGCCGGCGGCATGGGCATCCTGCACCGCAACATGACGGTGGACGAACAGGCCGACCACGTACGCGAAGTGAAGCGTTACGAAAGCGGCATGGTCATCAATCCGCTGACCATCAATCCCGACACCACGCTGGCCGAAATCCGCGAGATCAAGGCCCGCCGCAAGATTTCGGGCTTCCCCGTCGTCGAGGCCAAGACCGGCAAGCTGGTCGGCATCCTGACCAATCGCGACATGCGCTTCGAGGGCGACGACAAGGTCCCGGCCTCGGCGCTGATGACCCGTGAGAACTTGATCACGGTCTCCGAAGGCATCGATCACCGCGAAGCGCGCGAACTGCTGCGCAAGCACAAGATCGAACGCCTGATCGTTGTCGATGACGCCTATCGCGCCGTCGGCCTGATCACCGTCAAGGACATCGAGAAGGCCCAGGCTCACCCCTTGGCCGCCAAGGACGACAAGGGCCGGCTGTTGGTCGGCGCGGCCTCGACAGTCGGCGACGCCGGTTTCGAACGCTCGATGGGCCTGGTCGAGGCCGGCGTGGACGTGGTGGTGATCGACACCGCCCACGGTCACTCCAGCCAGGTCACCCAGGCCGTCAGCCGCCTGAAGCGTGAAGTCAATCGCGTGCAGATCGTGGCCGGCAACATCGCCACCTACGACGCCGCCCGCGCCCTGATCGACGCCGGCGCCGACGCGGTGAAGGTCGGCATCGGCCCGGGCAGCATCTGCACCACCCGCATCGTCGCGGGCGTCGGTGTTCCGCAGCTGACCGCCGTGATGGAAGCCGTTCGCGCGGCCCGCGACAGCGGCACCCCGGTGATTTCGGACGGCGGTATCAAATATTCGGGCGACCTGGCCAAGGCCATCGCGGCCGGGGCTTCGACCGCCATGATGGGCTCGATGTTCGCCGGCACCGAAGAGGCGCCCGGCGAGGTGTTCCTGTACCAGGGCCGTTCATACAAGAGCTATCGCGGCATGGGCTCGGTGGGCGCCATGGCCCGTGGTTCGGCCGACCGCTACTTCCAGAAGGACATCACCGACAGCTTCAAGCTGGTGCCGGAAGGCATTGAAGGGCAAACACCTTTCAAGGGGCCGATCGCGCCGGTGCTGCACCAACTGGTCGGCGGTTTGCGGGCGGCGATGGGCTATGTCGGCGCGCCTGACATCTTGGAGTTCCAGAAGCGGGCCCGTTTCGTGCGGATCACCGGCGCCGGTCTGCGCGAGAGCCACGTCCACGACGTGATGATCACGCGGGAAGCGCCCAACTATCCGAGCGCGGTCTAGCGCGTGCGGATGGCCTTCGAGCTTCAGATGCTGGCCGCAGCGGTGGTCCTCGGCCTCGTCCACCTGTTCTGGGCGGCCGCGGCCGCCCAGCCGCAGCGGGGCTTGAAGTGGAACGTCGGCCCCCGCGACACGCCGGTGGAGCTCACGGGAATGGCGGGGCGCCTCGGGCGCGCCTTCGCCAACTTCCGCGAGACCTTCCCGTTCTTCGCCGCCGCCGTGCTGGTCGCCTATCTGGGCGGACGGCTCGGAACGCTCACGACTTGCGGAGCCGCGCTCTATGTTGGCGCGCGGGCGGTCTATGTCCTTCTTTATGCCCTCGGCGTGCCGGTTGTCCGCTCGCTGGTCTGGCTTGCTTCCACGGTGGGCCTCGGCCTGATCCTGGCGGCCTTGGTGATCTGAAAACAAAATGCGTGACGGCGGCAGACTGACAGCGGCGATCGAGGTTCTCACCGAGATCGAGACGCTCCATTTTCCTGTACGGATGGCGCTGAAACGCTGGGGCGAGAGCGCCCGCTACGCCGGCTCCAAGGACCGGGCCTTCGTGTCGGGCCTGGCGCTGGACGCCCTGCGCCGCAAGCGTTCGCTGGGCTGGATGATGGGCGACGACAGCGCCCGGGGCGTGGTGCTGGGCGTGCTGGCCCATGACTGGGCCTGGTCCGCCGAGCGTATCGCCGAGGCCGCGGGCGAGGAGCATGGCCCCGGCGCGCTGACCGAGGCGGAACTGTCCAGCATCGCCGCGCCGCGCTCGATTGCCGACGCCCCGGCCCCCGTCGCCGGCGACTACGCCGACTGGCTCGAACCCTTCCTGAGCCGCGCCCTGGGCGAGGGCAGGGCGGCCGAGATGGCGGCGCTGTCGCAGCGCGCTCCGGTCGACCTGCGCATCAACCTGCTGAAGACCGACGTGCCGCGCGGCGGCAAGGCTGTCGCCGCCATCGGCGCCGAGCCGGCCGGCGTTCTGGACGCCGCCTTCCGCATCGCCGCGCCCCAGGCCGCCGACCGCACCCCGTCGGTCGAGGCCGTGCCGGCCTTCTCCAAGGGCTGGTTCGAGGTCCAGGACCTCGGCTCTCAGATCGCCGCCGCCACGGCCGGGCCGATCAAGGGCAAGCAGGTGCTCGACTTCTGCGCCGGGGGCGGGGGCAAGACGCTCGCGCTCGCCGCCGCCATGGGCAACAGCGGCCAGATCTACGCTCACGACAGCGACGCCCGCCGCCTGGCCGACACCATTCGCCGCTCGCAGCGTGCCGGGGTGCGCAACCTGCAGATCCGCTCGCCGATCGAGGGCGAGCCGCTGAAGGGCCTGGAAGGCAAGCTGGACCTGGTGTTCGTCGACGCCCCTTGCACCGGCTCGGGCACTTGGCGGCGTCACCCCGACGCCAAGTGGCGCCTGTCGCCCGACCAACTGGCCAAGCGCCAGATCGAACAGGACGCGGTGCTGGCCGACGCGGCCGACTTCGTGAAGGTCGGCGGTCGGCTGATCTATGTGACCTGCTCGCTGCTGGTCGAGGAGAACGAGGACCGCGTCGCGGCCTTCATCGAACGCCACCCCGGTTTCGCCGCGACGCCTGTCACGCTCGATGGCGTGCAGGAGCACATCACGCCGCAAGGCTATCTGCGCCTGACGCCCAAGAGCGCCGGCACGGACGGCTTCTTCGCGGCGGTGCTGGAGCGGCGCGCATGAGACTGGGCGCGGCGATCGCCAGTGCTGCATTTGCCTTGGCGATCGCCGATCCCGCCTGCGCCGAAGACCGGTTTGTCGTCAATCAGAGCTCCATCGGCTTCAAGCCAGGCACGACTGAATTCGCGAACCCTTCCGCGCCCGACTTCGCGAGCATGGCGAAGGCTGTAAACGGCTACAAACCCCGCCTGTTGGTCGCGGCGACCGGCGGGGCCGATCGGGAATTGTCAGGGGGGCGTATAGGTCGTGTCGTCGCCGAACTGATGGCCGCCGGCGTTTCGCCTCTCCAGATCGAGACCGATCCAGGCCCGTTAGACCGGGCTTTCTTGTCGGCGCCCTTGGGCGACGGCGTGACCGTCCAGTATTCGGTGGCCGTCGACGCCGACCACCCGCCGCCGACCGGCGTTCCCCTGCCGCCACCTCCACCGCCCACGCCATCCAAGCTTCCGGAAGTCCACCTCGATGACCACTGAACCCCATCACCAGCGTGTCCTGATCGTCGATTTCGGCAGCCAGGTGACCCAGTTGATCGCCCGCCGGGTGCGCGAGGCCGGCGTCTATTGCGAGATCCATCCATTCGACAAGGCCGAGGCCGTCATCGACGACTACGCCCCGTCGGCGATCATCCTCTCGGGCGGTCCGGCCAGCGTGCTGGAGGCCGACAGCCCCCGCATCGGCCGCAAGCTGTTCGACCATGGCGCGCCGCTGCTGGCCATCTGCTACGGCCAGCAACTGTTGTGCGACGTGCTGGGCGGCAAGGTCGAGGGCGGCCACGCCGGCGAGTTCGGCCGCGCCGAGATCGTCATCGGCAAGGAAAGCCCGCTGTTCGCCGGGATCGGCGCGGTCGATCACCGCGAACCGGTGTGGATGAGCCACGGCGACCGCGTGGTGGCCATTCCCGAAGGCTTCGAGGTCATCGCTACTTCGGTCGGCGCGCCGTTCGCGGCCATCGGCGACGAGGCGCGCAGGATGTACGCCGTGCAGTTCCACCCCGAGGTGGTCCACACCCCGCGCGGGGCCGAGATCTACCGCAACTTCCTGTTCGGGATCGCCGGCCTGAAGGGCGACTGGACCATGGCGTCGTTCCGCCAGGAGATGGTCCAGAAGATCCGGGCCCAGGTCGGGACCGGCAAGGTGATCTGCGGCCTGTCGGGCGGCGTCGACAGCTCGGTGGCCGCCGTGCTGATCCACGAGGCGATCGGCGATCAGCTGATCTGCGTGTTCGTCGATACGGGCCTCTTGCGCCTCAACGAAGCCGAGCAGGTCGTCACCCTGTTCCGCGATCACTACAACATCCCGCTGATCCATGTGGACGCCGGCGCGGAGTTCCTCGGCGCCTTGGCCGGAGTCAGTGATCCCGAGACCAAGCGCAAGATCATCGGCGGCAAGTTCGTCGACATCTTCGACCGCGAGGCGGCCAAGATCGACGGCGCCGACTTCCTGGCCCAGGGCACGCTCTATCCCGACGTGGTCGAGAGCGTCTCGGCCCGCGGCGGCCCCTCGGCGGTGATCAAGAGCCACCACAATGTTGGCGGCCTGCCCGACTTCATGAAGCTGAAGCTGGTCGAGCCGCTGCGCGAACTGTTCAAGGACGAGGTCCGCGCCCTGGGCGTCGAACTGGGTCTGGCCCCGGCCTTCGTCGGCCGCCACCCGTTCCCCGGTCCGGGCCTGGCCATCCGTATCCCCGGCGATATCACGCCGGAGAAGGTGGATGTGCTGCAGCAGGCCGACGCCATCTATCTGGACGAGATCCGCAAGGCTGGCCTCTACGACAAGATCTGGCAGGCCTTCGCCGTGCTGCTTCCGGTCAAGACGGTGGGGGTGATGGGCGACGCCCGCACCTACGAGAACGTCCTGGCCCTGCGCGCGGTGACCTCGACCGACGGCATGACCGCCGACTTCTTCGAGTTCCCCTGGGACGTGCTGGGCAAGACCGCCACCCGGATCATCAACGAGGTCCGCGGCGTCAATCGCGTCGTCTACGACGTGACGTCCAAGCCTCCCGGCACGATCGAATGGGAGTAGGTCAACGACGTTCCGCGACGATCGATAGTGCGTCTTAAATCACTGAAACAAAATGTGTTTTCTATCTTTTGGGAGCGCTGGTTATCGCCAGCGCTCTTTTCATTTGTCGGCGCCGGTGATGGCATCGGTCAGGGGCTTGTCCGATTGATTCCAGACGCGCGTCGGTGTCGACGCGCAGATCAATGTCGCCGTCCGAGGCGTCCTGGCGCCGCCAAGAGTAATGCCGGGCATCGAGAGACCTGCCTTGAACAGCTTGGTCGTGAACAAGGACTTCAGCATCGGTTGCATCAATCGACGCGGCTCGAGAGTAAGCCTCCGCCTTCACCTATGTGATGTTTGAGGCCGGTCCAGCTTCGACCTTGAAGGACGGACGCCGCAACCCGACCAGTGACCTCATCCCAGCTGAGGTTCCCGCATGATTTCAACGACCGTTGCTACGCGCGATGTCCAAGCCTGCCAACGCACCGACGCGATCGTTGTCGGCGCCGGCTTTGGCGGGATGTACGCCGTCCACCGCCTGCGCCGAGAAGGCCTTTCGGTTCTTGGCCTGGAAGCGGGCGGTAACGTCGGCGGCACATGGTACTGGAATCGCTATCCTGGGGCGCGTTGCGACGTCACGAGCATTGACTACAGCTACGCCTTCTCGGAAGCGATCGAGCAGGAATGGACCTGGAGCGAGACGTTCGCGGCCGGCTCGGAAATCCTGGCCTACGCAAGCTTCGTCGCCGATCGGCTCGATCTCCGTTCGGCCTACCGTTTTGACGCGCGGGTGCACGCAATCGCTTTCGACGATCATCGCCGCGTCTGGGTGCTTGCGACGGACGACGGGGAGCGGTTCGAGGCCGACCACCTGATCATGGCCACGGGCCCGCTGTCGCTGCCCAAGCCCATCGATATTCCGGGCGCCGACAGTTTCAAGGGCGAACTCTACCGCTCGGGCAAATGGCCCCACCATGAGGTCGATTTCCGCGACAAGCGCGTGGGCGTGGTGGGCACCGGATCTTCGGGAATCCAGATCGTCCCGGTGGTCGCCGAGACTTGCCAGTCGCTGTCGGTCTTCCAGCGGACGCCGAGCTTCACTCTGCCAATGCGCAATCGGGTAGTCTTCGACGACTTCGCTGTGCAACTGAAGGCCAATATGCCGGGGCTTCGCGCGGTGGCGCGCAACACCTTCACCGGCGGCGTTCGGCCGCTCTCGACCCGGCCGCTGTTCAGCGTCAGCGTCGAGGAACGCAATGAGCTCATGGAGGACGCCTGGAGCAAGGGCGCGCTCTATTTCCTGGGCCTCTTTTCCGACCTGCTGACCAACGCCGCCGCCAACGAGGTGGTCGCCGAGTTCGTGCGCGGCAAGATCAGCGAGACGGTTGACGATCCGGTCACCGCCGAGAAGCTCAAGCCGCGCGGCTATCCAATCTTCGCGCGCCGGCCGTGCCTGGACACCGAGTACTACGAAGCGTTCAACAAGCCGCACGTCTCATTGGTGGATTGCTTCGAGGAGCCGATCCGCGGGTTCACCGAGACCGGCCTGGAAACGACCAAGCGTCGCATCGACCTCGACGTCATCATCATGGCGACCGGCTACGATGCCGATGCTGGCCATCGACATCACCGGCCGTGGCGGCGTCAGGCTCGGCGACGTCTGGCGTGACGGCCCGAGATCCTACCTGGCCCTGCTGATGCACGGCTTCCCCAATCTGTTCATCATCGGCGGCCCCAACGGTCCCTCGATCCTGGCCAACTACATTCGCCTGGACGAGATCAACGTCGACTGGGTGGTGGACTGCATCCTCCACATGCGCCGTGAGGGCTTGGCGACGATCGAGGCCACCCCGGAAGCGGTGACCCGCTGGGGCGACACGGTAGGGGCGATCGCCGACCGGACGCTCTATGTGAAGGCCGACACTTGGTACACGGGGGCGAATATCGAGGGCAAGCCGCGCGGGTTCTATGTCTTCGCGGGCGGGCTCAACCGCTATGCCGAGATTTGCGCGGCTGTGGCGGCGGCCGGATACGAGGGCTGCAGCTTCTCCGTGCGTGAAAACATGGCCTGACAAGGATCGGGCGCCGCCATTAGCGGCGCCCGATTTGCCCCGGGGGCGCTGGCCTAGGGGGTGACGCGTTCCAGGAACGCGTAGATTGGATCGTCGGGGAAGCGTCCACCCACCGGCGTGCGATTACCGAAGCGCTCGGGATGGGAGCCGGGCGTCGGCGCACTCTTTTCGATCCAATCGAAAACCACTTGGCGGTCGGCGATGCGCCAGTCGCCGGCGCGCTTTTCGAACCAGTCGAGATAGCGTCCGCACATATGGAGGACGACAAGGGCGCCATCGTCGTCGGGCTGCCGGTGCAGGGCGGTAAACGAGGACTCGACCGCCGCTGCCGCGTCACCCTGGAACCTGATCATCACGTTGTGCACGTGGTGGACGCTGCGTTCGATGTGCGGAAGCACCTTCATGGCCCAGTCGACGAATCCAGCCGCAGTGCCCTCGAAGGCGCCGTGCTGATCTCGGCCTTCCGGCCAGGCCACCGACCGCAGGGTCGCCTCATCCATGCGGTCGATGCCGCGGCAATAGCGATAGAGACACTCGCGGATCTGCTCGCGATCCCAGAGCTCCTGCACGTTCGGTTGGTCTGGCATGGCTCGGGTCTCTCTGACTTGATCGGGACTTTAGAGGGAGTCGAACGCGTCGCCGGCGTCGCCGAACGCCATCCATCCACCATCGACGCTCAGCGTCGCGCCGGTAATGTAGCTGGCGGCTGGCGAAGCTAGGAAAGCTATGGCGCGGGCGACCTCGGATGGGTCGCCAAGACGACCAATCGGCGCCCGCCTGACGATCTTGTCGAACTGGGCCCGCCCTGTCGACTTCAGGGCCAGCACCGCCGGGGTCTCGATATAGCCGGGCGCGACGGTGTTCACACGAATGCCCGCCAAGGCCCATTCGCAGGCTAGGCTTCTGGTCATCATCGTGACGGCGGCCTTGGCGGCGCAATAGGCGTTGCGCCGGGGCAGGGCGCCCAGGCCCGCGATCGAGCCGAGATTGACGATCGCGCCGCCGCCGGTCATCGCGCGCGCCGCCGCCTTGGCCGTGGCCAGGGAGCCGGTGAAGTTGACGTCGTAGACGCTGGTGAAGTCCTCGGCGCTCTGGTCCAGGGTTGGCTTGAAGACGTCGGCGGCGCCGGCGTTGTTGACCAGGACGTCCAGTCGACCCCAGCGCGCCGTGGCCGCCTCGAACGCGGCGTCGATCGCCGCGACATCGGTCACGTCGGCTTGCACGACAAGGTGATCGTCGCCCAGCGCCGCGGCGAGCGCCCTTGCGCCATCCTCATCGCGCTCGATGACCAGTAGGCGGTCGCCGGTGGCCTTGAAGAGGTCGACGACGCAGCGCCCGATCCCGCGCCCGCCGCCGGTGATCGCCGCGATGCGAGGCGATCGGTGTTCCGAAATCGGCGCGGGCGCGGACGAGGCCGGTCCAGCGCCGCCATAGATCGTGTAGCCGCCGTCGACGACGAGGGTCGCGCCGATGACATAGCTGGCGTCGTCGCTTGCCAGGAAGAAGATGCCTTCGGCCATCTCCTCGGGCTCGCCCATTCGCCCGGCCGGGATGCGGGCCAGGACCGTCGAAGGGTCTAGAAGGCCTCGATCGAGCTGGTCCTGCACCATCTGGGTGCGGGTGTAGCCCGGCAAGACTGCATTGACCCGGACGCCGTGCCTCGCCCACTCGCAGGCCAGAGTCCGGGTCAAGGAGATCACCGCCGCCTTGCTGGCGCTGTAGCTGGTGCGCTTGGCCAGGGCGACGAGCCCCGCGCCTGAGGCGAGGTTGACGATGGCGCCGTGGCCCTGAGCCGTCATGATGCGCCCGGCTTCGCGCGCGGCCAGGAACGCGCCCGTCACATTGATCGACTGCAGCCAACGCACCTCGTCCGCCGTCTGGTCGAGGGTCGCGGTCGGCTGCGGATCCGTCACACCGGCGTTGTTGATCAAGACGTCCAGACGGCCAAACTCGTGCAAGGCCCTAGCGAAGCCATCGCGAACCTGCGCTTCGGACGAGACGTCCATGGCGATAGCGACATGGCCCGCGCCCAGGCTGATCACCCGCTCGGCGGCTCGTTCGAAATCGCGATCCGCGATCAGCACCCGATCGCCCGCGCGTGCGAAGCGCTGGGCTGCCGCCCAGCCGATCCCATCGGCTCCACCCGTAACCAGAACGACGCGCGGCGTTGTTTTGGAGGTCATGCTGTACTCGGCTTCGAAGGAGGCGCCAGGCGGCGCTCATCACGGAGCCTAGCAGCGGTCGAAGGCCGCTCACCCCGACGCGACCGAGGCTATCGAATATTCCTTATGTGATGTGACGCGTGATGGCGGGCTTGATGACGTCGCACCGCCGCAAATGGCTACGAATTCGGCGAAACGGTCCGCGACCGACGACAGGGCAAGGAAGAAAAGATGTCGTGCTTGAAGATTGAGGTCGAAGACTTCGTAGCGACGGTGACGCTCGCCAACCCCCCGGTCAACTCCGCCAGCGTCGAAATGATGCTCGAGCTGACCGCGGCCTTTGACGCCTTCAACGAGAGCAGCGACGTGCGCGCCGTGCTCTTGACCGCCGAGGGCAAGACGTTCTGCGCCGGCGCCGACCTGAAGAACCGTCCTGGCCCCGATGCGCCGGCCGGCACGGCCTATGCGCGGCAGCGCATGGCGCGCGAGATGAGCTGGTCGATGGTCGAGTGCAGCAAGCCCATCGTCGTCGCCGTCAACGGCGCGGCTCTGGGCGCCGGTCTTGGCATCGTGGCCAGCTGCGACATCATCGTGGCCTCCGAGCGCGCCGTGTTCGGCCTTCCCGAGATCGACGTCGGCCTGGCCGGCGGCGCCAAGCACGCCCTGCGCTTTATTCCCCACTCGCTGGCGCGGCGCATGGTGCTCACCGGCTGGCGAGTGCCGGCCGAGGAGCTCTATCGGCGCGGGCTGATCGAGGCGGCTTTGCCGCACGAGGAACATCTCGACTACGCCCGCACCATCGCCAAGCAAATCGCCAGCAAGAGCCCCATCGCGATCGCCGCGGCCAAGGACAGCCTAAACGTCATCGACAATCTCAGCCTGCGCGACGGTTATCGCTACGAACAGGGTAACACCCTGAAACTGTCGAAGAGCGAGGACGCCAAGGAAGCGGTCAAGGCCTTCATCGAAAAGCGCCCGCCGGTGTTCCAGGGCAAATAGCGCGCGGCCCCGCGCCTGGCCTTCTGGCCGTGCGCGGGCCGTAGCCCCTACGGGTTGGCGACGATCCGCCGAAGAAGCGGCGAGGCGACGCCGGCCGTGTTTCGAATACGGGCCCAACGCTCCAGGCTCGCAAGCGGATCGCAGGTGTGCGTCCGGGCCATGTAGAGCGGACCGCCGCGCCACTTCGGGAAGCCGAGTTGCGCCATCCACACCGCGTCGACCAGGCTTGGCGACAGATCCGGGCGCGCTTCGAGCAAATGGGCCGCGCCGTTGATGGCGGCCATCAGGCAGCGCTCGACGATGACGGTGTCGTCAACAGAGACACGAGCGCACCGCTGGAACGTGGCGGACGCCCGCAGAAGCCGCTCAACCTCGGGCTCGAAGGTGTAGCGGCCATCGCTCCCGTGCCGATACCAGCCCGGCGCATCGGGACCCCCGGTCCGTCCCTCGTCGGTCATCAGGTCCAGGGTCGGTGAATAGGTGATCCAGTCCTCGCCGTTGGCGAGGCCGTCCTGGCGACGGAAGACGGCCTCCATGCCATGACGATCGGACCGCAGGAACGGACCCTCGCGGAATCCGAATTTTTGAAGCTCCCGGTCGATCTGGCTGGGCGTGGCGCCTTCGTCCAGCAAATGGATAGCCTCGCGGAACAGGGGCCATGCCAGTTCGTGGGCCAGGTTCGTCATGGCTCCCGCGCGCGATAGCGCCGCCTGGCCGCGCTCAGCATAGGTCAAGGCTTGGGCTTCGGGCGACGCGGCGAAGGCGACGTCCAGTCGATCGATCTCGGCGCGGGCGCGCTTGGCTGGCGTCTGCAAGGCGAACTCGAGGGCCCGCAAGAGCGTCATCGGCGCGGTCTGATCTGGCGCTTCCCGGCGAACCTTGGCGCGCAGCCCATAGATCCTGGCGGTGACGACTTCCGGCTCGGCGCGGATCGTGGCCTTGCGCTGTCCACTGAAGCCGGAGGCGAGCTTCTCGGCGACGTGGATGAGGTCGCGGGCGGCCACGAGATCGACGAGGCCATGCTCGACGGCCGCCTTGCTGTCCCACACGACGTTGAAGACGGCCAGGTCGGCCGCGCGCTCGACCTCGACCAGGAGCGCCAGGCGGATCAGCGTCTCGGCGGCCGGCAGATGGCCCTCGCTCCGGGCAAGGTTCGAGAAGGTGGCGTTGGGCGAGACAACTCGGGCCGCGCAAGCCAGGGCCAGTTCCAGGCCCGAGCCGGTCACGGCGCCAGATAGCGCGGCGATGACCGGCTTGGTCGAGCCCGAGATCGCCGCATAGACGGCCGAGCGACTGTCGCCGGGCGCGGCTTGGGCGTCGAGCATGTCGTTGAAAAGGCGACGGCCGCGCAGGACGATAGCGCTGATATCGGGATCTTCGCCCAACTCGGCGATCTTATCGATAAAGGCTCGGGCGTGCGCCGCATCCCAACTACAGGGCGGCGGGCAGTCGAGCTTGAGATGCGCGACCTGACGCCGTGGCGACAGCGCGGGGTGAGTGGCTTGGCCGATCGAGACGCCGAGCGCTGACCGGCCGGTCATTCCCAGTCCCATGTTTCCTCCAACCGGTTGCGTGCTGCAGTCCGCTTCAAGCGGTTTTTCCGGTTCGACGCGCGCCGGAGCACTCGTCATGAACTCATGACAGCACGCGGGGCGAACCACTGAAAGCGGCCATCCGGTCGCGGCTTCCACTATCGCGTATGTGAAAAGGCGCCGCTGGCGCGGGGCGGTTCAGGGGAGGCGGACAATCCGCCCCTATGGTCTGGCCAAGAGCCCATCGGACAATAGGAAAAGCCATGCTCGGCCTGATGCAGGATACGCCTCTGACGCTGTCCTCGCTGCTTGATCACGCAGCTCGGTTCCATGGTGAAGTCGAGATCGTCTCCAAGGATCCCGGCGGCCTGACCCGCAGCAACTATGCGCAGGTCGCCAAGCGCGCTCGGAAACTCGCCGCGGCGCTGCGGCGCCGGGGGCTCAAGGAAGGCGATCGCGTCGCCAGCCTGGCCTTGAACACGATCCGTCACCTGGAACTCTATTATGGGGTCACTGGGGCTGGCGGGATCTTGAACACCGTCAATCCACGTCTCTTCCCCGAGCAAATCCTGTTCATCCTGCGGCACGCCGAGAACCGGATGGTGTTCTTCGACCCGGCCTTCGGAAAGCTGCTCGAACCGCTGGCCGCTCAAGCGCCCAACGTTGAAACCTATGTCTGTCTCTCCAGCGTGCAGGAGATGCCTGACCTGCTGCTGCCCAACCTCGTCTGCTACGAAGACCTGATGGACGTGGAGGCCGAGGGCGCCTGGACCCCCGTGTCGGAAAACGCCGGCGCGATCCTCTGTTACACCTCCGGGACGACGGGCGATCCGAAGGGTGTGCTCTACAGCCACCGGTCTCTCGTCCTGCATGCTTTCATCGCCACGAGCGCGGACGGCATGGCCGTCTCCCGGCGCGACAGCATCCTTCTGGTGACTCCACTCTTCCATGTGAACGCCTGGGGGATTCCGTTCAGCGCCGCGATGTGCGGCGCCAAGCTCGTGCTTCCCGGGGCGGCGGTCGACGGCGAAAGCCTCTTCAACCTGATGCGCGCCGAGCGCTGCACCTTCAGTCTGGGGGTGCCGACCGTCTGGCTCGGCTTTCTCGACTACGTCGCTACGCACCGGGAGGAACTGGACCTGTCGGGCCTGGCTCTCGAGCGTATCCTGGTCGGCGGCTCGGCCGCGCCGCGCAGCCTGATCGAGCGCTTCGACTACATGCTTGGCGTCTATGTCATCCATGCCTGGGGCATGACCGAGACCAGCCCGCTGGCGACCGTCGGAACGCCGCTGCCCGAGCATGCCTTCCTCGATCGCCAGGCTCGATACGATATCCAGGCGCTCCAGGGTCGCGCGATCTACGGCGTGGACCTGAGGATCGTGGACGCCGATGGCGCGCCCACGCCGCATGACGGCGTGGCGGTCGGCGATCTCCAGGTTCGCGGGCCTTGGGTGGTGCAGCGCTATTTCAAAGGCGAGGCGCCGGCCACCACCGAGGACGGCTGGTTCCCGACCGGCGACGTCGCCAAGATCCATCCCAACGGCTACCTGCAACTCACCGACCGGTCCAAGGACGTCATCAAGTCAGGCGGCGAGTGGATCTCCTCGGTCGACCTGGAGAACGCCGCGATCGCCCATCCGGACGTGCGCGAAGCCGCCGTGATCGGCGTGCCGCATCCCAAGTGGCAGGAGCGGCCCTTGCTGATCATTGTGCCAACGCCCGAGAGCATGCCGAACAAGGCGGAGATCCTCCAGTTCCTCGCCTCGCGCGTGGCCCGCTGGCAGGTCCCCGACGACGTCGTGATCGTCGACGCCCTGCCGCACACCGCGACCGGCAAGCTGCTGAAGTCGAAACTGCGTGAGACCTATCGGAGCTACCTCGACGAGGCGACGGAGCCGGCCTGAGCCGTCTTGCGTCAAGCCTCGGGCGCGGCGTAGCGCCTGAGGCTCTCGCCGTATTCGGCAATGCCCGCGTTCATGATGGCGACGATCTCGCTCTTGTGTCCCGCGATCCGGCTGTTCAGGCCGCCGACGCCCAGTGTCAGCTGAACGCCATGCGGCGCGGCCGGCAACGGCATGGCGATCGCCGCCGCGTTTGGGAAAGGAAAGGCGGCCAGTAGGCTGTAGCCTTCGCGGCGAACCCAAGCCAATTGTTCCTGCAACTGGGGAATGCCGATGCGATCGCCGGTTCCTCCGAGATAGGCGTTGATGTGGCGGCAAAGCTTGTCGACCGCCTTGGCCTGCATCCGGCTCATCAGGACGAGACCCGCCGCCGAGTGCGGCAGCACGCGCATGCTGCCCTCGGCCAGCGCCACCTTGTGCGGATGGGTGGGTTGGATGATCCGCAGATGCTGGATGAAGATGTCGTTCTGCGACGAGATCACCACCGTCTCGTTGGTCTGTTCGAAGATGCTCGAGACCAGGCGGTCGATGTCGCCGGCCCCGAACAGGTGGTGATTGACCCAGTCGCCCAGCGCCGCGACCCGAGGGGTCGGGAAATAGGTGCGCGAGGCGCGGTCATAGTTGAGGTAGCCCAGAACGACCATGCTCTTCAGGAGCGTCGTCGTGCTCGATTGCGGGTAACCCAGTTTCTCGAAAATATAGGTCAGGCGCAGGGGTGTGCGCTGCTCCTGGAAAAGCTCCAGAATCTCAAGAGTACGAGCGGCGGATTTTATAGGATCTCGGCGCATCGAAGGGGTTCCAGGTCGTGACGGATCAAGTCTGCCATCAGTCGTGGTTAGACCGTCGACTTCAGCGCCTGTCCAGCACTCCTGTACATATGTGATATTTCCGGAGGCTGCCCCTGGGCGGTGGCGCGGCCTGACTCGCCACCTGCATCGCATCCCGACGACGCGAACAGGGCCTTGGCGCAACTGATTCAACGCCACGCCTCACAACCCTCAAAAAAGGCCCGGCCATGGTTGGCGGCGGTCGAAAGGCCGTCGTCTTTTTACGAGAGCATCACATCGGTGATGTTGCCGCCGCCACCGGCCGAGGACCGGGCGGGGCGGGGGAGCCGGGCTAAGCATGACGATGGCGCCGCCCGCGCGTGTGCGGGTCATGGCGCTGGCCGACAAGGCATGATTTCAAGACGGAGGAGGGAACGATGGGTGGTCGCCTAAAAGGACGAGTCGCCGCGGTGACGGGCGCTTCGAGAGGCCTGGGGCGGGCGACCGCGGCCCTGCTGGCCGCCGAGGGCGCGATCGTGGCCCTGCTGGACCTCAAGAGCCACTGGGCTCAGGCCGCGGCGGACGAGATCGTCGCCGCCGGCGGCCAAGCGCTGGGCCTGGGTTGCGACGTGTCCGACCGCGAGGCTCTGATCGCGACCCTGGGCTCGGTCAACGACCAGTTCGGTCGATTCGACGTCCTCGTGAACAACGCCATGTGGAACGTCTACGAGCCGCTCGCCGACATCCGCCCTGAAAGCCTGGACCGCATGATCGGGGTCGGCTTTTCCGGCGTGATTTGGGGCATGCAGGCCGCCGCGCCGCTCATGGCGGCCTCCGGCGGCGGCTCGATCGTCAATATCGCGTCCGTCAGCGCGTTTCTCGGCATCCCGAACGGCATCGCCTATTGCGGCGTCAAGGCGGGGGTCACGGGCCTCACCCGCGCGGCGGCCGCTGAGCTGGGATCGGTGAACATCCGCGTCAATGCCGTGGCCCCGTCAACGGTGGACACCGAGGGCGTGCGTCGGGTGGTCTCCGAGGATCGCATCGCCAAGCGCGTCGACCAGACGCCGCTGGGACGTCTTGGCTCGACCGACGACATCGCCAAGGCGGTCCGTTACCTAGCCTGCGAAGACAGCGACTTCGTCACAGGCCAGGTTCTCACGGTGGATGGCGGCCTTGCGACCGCGCTTTCCTAAGAACCTAGGCCGCGACCGCGCCGGGCTCCAGGCTTGCCGCTAGCTCGGCGCGGTGATGGTCCGCGTTGCCGAACGCCATGTCGATCATGATCAGGCGCTTCAGATAATGGGCTACGGCCAGTTCCTCGGTGAAGCCCACGCCACCATGCAACTGCACCGCCTGGCGGCCGACATAGAGGCTCGTCTGACCAACACGAGCCTTCGCCGCGGAGATGACCTTCTTCCGCTCGGCCGCATCGCCCGACAGCGCGATGGTCGCCAGGTACATCATCGACCTGGCTTCCTCGCAGGCGATCGCCATGTCGACGGCGCGATGCTGCAGCGCCTGGAACGAACCAAGAGTCTGGCCAAACTGCTTGCGCGTCTTGAGGTATTCCAAGGTCATCTCGTGCACGGCGTCCATGGCGCCGACCGCTTCGGCCAGGCGCGCGACGACGCCGTGGTCCACCGCTTGGCGAAGCAGGCCGAAGCCGTCGCCGAGGCGGCCGATGAGGCTCTCGCCCGACACGAGAACGCCGTCGAGCTTGAGGCTGGCGTTGTGGCGATTGTCCATGGCCCGGCTGCGTGCGACCGTCAGGCCCTCCGCCTTGGCCGGCGCCAGGAATAGGCTGATCCCGCCCTCGCTGTCGTCCGCGCCGGCGGTCCGGGCCGGAACGATGAACCAATCGGCCGAGGCGCCGTCCAGGGCGTGGCTCTTCTCGCCGGTGAGGCGATATCCGCCCTCGACGACCTCAGCGCGGGTGGCGATCCGATGAATATCGAAACGCCCGCCCGGTTCGGCATCGGCGAGGCTGACCAGCACGCCGCCTTCAACTAGGCTGGGCATGAAGCGTGCGCGAACCTCGTCTGTCGCCGCGGCCAGCAAGACGGGCGCGATCACGCACGCCGAGATGTAGGGCTCGAGCATCAGGTAGCGGCCGAAAGCCTCGGCGACGACCATGGTGTCGACGGGGCCCCCGCCAAGGCCACCGTCTTCTTCGGGCGTCGTCAGGGCCAGCCATCCCAGATCGGCCATGCGCCGCCAGCTCGCCGCGTCGAAGGCCTCGCCGCGCTCGACGCGAGCGCGCCAGGCGGTGAAGTCGCCGTGATCGGCCCCATAGCGCCGGACGCTGTCCTTCAGTAGGCGCTGCTCTTCGGAAAGGTCGAAATTCATGGGGCCCTCAGAGACCTAGCGCCCGGCGGGCGATGATGTTGCGTTGGATTTCGTTGGATCCGCCGTAGATGCTGGTCACGCGGGAATAGACCATCCCCTTGGCGGGCCAGGCTTCCGGCGTTTCGAACGGGCCGAGTGGGGCGAACGCCATGGCGCCGTACCCTTGGAGCTCGACCCAGTATTCGGTGATCTGCTGCAGGAGCTCGGACCAGCGGATCTTGATCATCGAGGCCCGGGGACCGGAATCTTGGCCCGACGTCGCCTCGGCCATGGTGCGCATGACCATTGCCTCCAAAGCCATGACTTCCAGTTCGAACTGCGCCAGGCGATCGGCGACACGCGGGTCGTCAAGCAGGCGTGCGCCGCCAACGATGGTCTCGGCCGCGACCTGACGAGCCCCGCGCAACTGCTGGGCCAGGCGGGTCGTGGTGGCGGCGGTGACGCCGCGCTCGCGGTCGAGCAGAACCTTGCCGTAGCTCCAGCCCTTGCCTTCCTCGCCCAATAGAGCCGAGGCCGGCGCGCGCACGTCGTCGAGGAACACCTCGTTGGTGTGGTGAACCTCGTCCATGGTGATGACCGGGCGGATGGTGACGCCGGGGGTGTCGATGTCGATGAGGAACAGTGAAATGCCAGCCTGCTTGCGCGCGTCCGGATCCGTTCGCGCCAGCAAGAACATCCGGTTGGCTACGTGCGCGTAGCTCGTCCAGGCCTTCTGGCCGGAGATCACGTAGTCGTCGCCGTCGCGCACGGCGCGAGTCGATAGCGAGGCCAGGTCCGAGCCCGCGTTCGGTTCGGAGTAGCCCTGACACCACCAGTCGTCGCCCGAGACGATCGCCGGCAGGTATTTGGCCTTTTGCGCCTCGCTACCGAACGTGAAGATGATCGGGCCGATCAGCTCGAGGCCCTGGTGGAATTGGACGGGCGCGTCGGCGCGCGAGGCTTCCGTCTCGAAGATATAGAGCTGCGTCGGGTCCCAGCCGGCGCCGCCGTATTCTTTTGGCCACGACGGGGCGCCCCAGCCGCGGGCGTATAACAGGCGCTGCCACTGGGTGAACTCCTCCGGTTCAAGCCGCATGCCGGCGCGAACGCGGGATTTGAAGGACTCGGGGGTGTTTTCGGTGAAAAAGGCGCGCGCCTCCTCGCGAAAGGCGAGCTGCTCCGGGGTCAGATCAAGGTTCATGGTTCACTGTGGGTCAGAGGAAACAGCGCGCCTCGGCGATGCCGCGCACGCCAAGTCCGTGGAAGGCCAGGAGCCGGCCAGAAGCATCGACGTCGCTCTTGAGGCGCCCGCCGCTGTCGGAGATCGAGGTGACATAGAGAATGTCGAGGTCCTCCCCGCCGAACGCTGGGCACGAGGACAGCGGGGCAGGGCTCTCGAGGACGCGATCCAGGCGGCCTTGCGGCGAGATGCGGAGGAGCTTTTGAGCCTGGACAAGCGCGAGCCAGATGAAGCCTTCGGCGTCGACCGTGGCGCCGTCGGGCGCGCTGCCAAAGCCACTGGTCTCGAAGAAATCGCGCTTGTCGCCCAATGCGCCGGTCTTCGGGTTGTAGCTGAAGGCCCAGAGCATGTGCCGCAGGCTGTCGGCGAAATAGAGCGTGGTCCCATCCGGGCTGAAGCAGGTGCTGTTAGAGATTGCGATTGGATCCGTGGGCAAGATCTCCCAGGCTCCATCGGCCGAGAAACGGTAGAGCTTGCCTATGCGACCCGTTTCGAGATGGGTGCCCATCGTTCCGGTCACGAACCGACCCTGGCGATCGGCCTTGCCGTCATTGAAGCGCTCGTTCGGGGTCAGGGTTTCTGGCCGTGCGATCGCCGTGAACTCGCCGATGTCGAACCTAACGCGATAGGCGCCGTCCGTTAGGCCGGCGACCAGTTCGCCAGGCCGGCCAAGCACTATGCTTCCGATCGTCTTGGGGGCGGGGATGTGCGACTGCTCGCCGGTCGTCGGGTCGTGCCGCCAGATGGAGGGGGCGACGCTATCGACCCAATAGACCACGCGCGCGTCGCCGTCCCAGACCGGCGACTCCCCCAATCGGCAGCGCTCCTTGCCGACGATCTCGACAGTGAAGGTCATGATGGGCTTCCTTCGCTTGGATGGGCGGCGCCTGTGATCAAGGCCAGCTGCGGCACGTGCGGGTCCTCCTGGAGGGCCACCAAAGCCCATGCCGCGACCGAGTCCCTCCCTCACGCGACGGCGCCGGCGCTAATCACATGGGTGATAAGATTCAGACGAGCGTCTCGAGCGCCTGACGGCTGAAGCCGACCAACTGCCCAGCCTCGGAGTCGCGGACCTTCTCCACCCAGAGCGGATCGGCCAGCAGGGCGCGACCGACGCCGACCAGATCGAAATCGCCGCGTTCCAGCATGACCTCCAGCTTGTCGAGGGAAGATGCGCCTACGACCTCGACGCCTTCGTGCAAGGACGCGACGACGTCGCCATCGAGTCCGACGGACCCAACGGTCATGGTCGGCTTGCCCGAGAGCTTCTTGGTCCAGCCGGCAAGATTGAGCGGAGACCCCTCGAACTCAGGCTCCCAGAACCGGCGCTGCGAACAGTCGAACACATCGACGCCAGCGTCGACGAGCGGTTCCAGGAAGGCGGCCAGCTCATCGGGCGAGCGGCAAAGCCGCGCCTTGTAGTCCACCTGCTTGAACTGCGAGAATCTGAAGAAGATCGGAAAGTCGGGACCGACGGCGGCCCGGCAGGCCGAGATGACTTCGATCGTGAAGCGCAGGCGTCCGGTGAGATCGCCGCCGTAGCGGTCGCTGCGCTGGTTGGTGCTCGACCACAGGAATTGGTCGATGAGGTAGCCGTGCGCCCCGTGCACCTCGACGCCGCTCGCCCCGATGGCGACGGCGTCCCCCGCGGCCTTGGCGTAGGCCTCGATCACCGTCGCGATCTCCGCTTCGGTCGCGGGCGCGCCGAAGGTGATTCCGGGCTGATAGATCCCCGACGGCGACAGCGAGGGGATGTCCGAATTCGGTGGGGCGGGCGTCATCGAGCGGTGGCCGCCCATGTGCCAGAGCTGCGGGATGAATGCGGCCCCGGCCGCCTTCACCAACTCGGCGACCACCTTCCAGTTGTTCAGGGCCGGTCCGTGGAAGTGCGGAATGTCGGGGTGATCGATCGCGGCGGGGTGATCGATGGCGACCCCTTCGGTGATGATGACGCCAACACCGGCTTCGGCGCGTCGGCGATAGTAGTCGGCGACCTTCTCGGTCGGGAGGCCGCCGGGAGAAAAGCGGCGCGTCATCGGCGCCATCACGGTGCGGTTCCTCAGCTGAAGCCCCGCCACGGAGATCGGCGCGAAGAGAGCGGAAGCGGACACTGCGGATCCTCCCGGGTGCGAATGGAACGCCCCGAAACGCTGCGCCCGGGCCCGGTCGAACGACTAGGCGGAAGCGGCGGCCGATCGCACCAAAGTTCACTTCGAGGCCACAGGCATCACTCACGTGATTTGTCGGCGCTACGGGTCGCCAAACGCCACTTGGACCGTGGTCGCCCAATAGACCTTCCGGGAAAGAGACTTGGGAGGCCGCCGTGAACTGGAACTATGGAGACATTCTCGATGCGGTGGCGCGCGTCGTGCCGCCGGAGCGGCCGGCCCTGATCTGGCGCGACACGGTGGTGACATGGGAGGAGTTCGACCGTCGCACCAACAATCTGGCCAAGACGCTTGTCGACCTTGGCCTGGAACCGGACGCACGAGTGGGTATCCTGTGCCGCAATCACCCAGCCTACATGGAGTTCCTCGTCGCTGGGGTGAAGGCGCGCCTGCTGACCGTCAATCTGAACTACCGCTACACGGCCGACGAGATCGCCTACGTGCTCGCCGACTGCGGCGCCACGGCGCTCTTCTATCAATCGGACTTCGACGAGATGCTGGAGCCGCTGCAAGCGCGGCTTGCGGGCGTAAGCACCTGGGTGCGGATCGAGAGCGAGCGATCGCCGCAGGTCGCGCCCCGGGGCGTTCTATCCTACGAGACCCTGGCGCGAGACGGCGACGGGCAGCCGCTGGTCATCACGCGCTCCCCCAACGACGGCTATCTGCTCTACACTGGCGGAACCACCGGCAAGCCCAAGGGTGTCCACTGGTCGACCGGCCAGGCGCGCCGCGTTCAACTTGAGTCGCCACTGATCCCGCGCGTGCCGCTCTCCATGGAGGAGCATGCCGACATCGTGCGCTCGACGACCTCGCCCAGCCGCATCGTTCCAGCCTGTCCGCTGATGCACGGGTCGGGCAGCAATGCGGCGATGGGCGACTTGCTCAACGGCGGCGCGGCGATCATCCTGTCCAGCGACAGGTTCGACGCCGATCACCTCTGGCGCGAGGTGGAAAAGCACCGCGCCACCCGGATCGCCATCGTCGGCGACGTCTTCGCCAAGCCCATGCTCAAGGCCCTGGACGCGGCCCCCGGCGCCTACGATCTTTCCAGCCTGAAGGTCATCAGCTCGGCGGGCCTGACCTGGTCCAAGGAGGTCAAGGAAGGGCTACTGCGTCACCTGCCAAACCTCACCCTTGTCGACATCCTCGGCGCGTCCGAGGCCTCGGGGCTCGGCTATTCGGTGGCCAAGGCCGGTCAAATTCCAGAGACCGGGGTTTTTGACGCGGCCGCCTTGACGGTGCTGATCGATCCGGACACTGGCGCGGTGATGCCCAAGGATCGGCCCGCGGAGGGGTTCATCGCCAGAAGCGGGTCCATGGCGCTAGGCTACTTCGGTGACCCCGAAAAAACCGTGGCGACCTACCGCATGATCGATGGCGTTCGCTACGCCGTGCCGGGCGACTTTGCCCGGTGGATGCCACCCAACCAGTTCATGCTGATTGGTCGCGGCAACCTGTCCATCAACACGGGCGGTGAGAAGGTCTTCCCCGAGGAAGTCGAGGAAGCCCTGAAGTTGCAGCCCGGCGTCGGCGATGTGCTCGTCGTGGGGCAGGCGAACGAGACCTGGGGAAAGATTGTCGTGGCCATCCTCAAGCCCGACGGCGAGTTTGACGAGGCGCGGGTGAGGGCGGGCCTGGCCCAGACCCTGTCCAGCTACAAGCATCCCAAGCGCTTCATCCTCGTCGACAATGTGCCACGGCACGAAAGCGGGAAGGCCGATTATCGCACGGCCAGCGCGCTCGCGGCCGAGGCGCCCTAGCCGCGGGTAGTCGGCGGCCAGGCGTTCATCGACTGGCTGCCGATCGCCAGAAGCTCGCCAGTCTGGGCGAAGAGGCGAATGTCCCCGTGGGCAAAGCCCGCATGGATGGCCTGAATGGACGCGTCGCACAGGATCCATTCGGTCTCGACACGACGCACGACTCTCAGCGTGTTGTCGAGGCTCACACCGCCCAAGCCCCCGCCGAGCGCCTTGCCGAGGGCGTAGGGCAAGAAATCGGCGAACAACGCCAGCAAACTGATGTCGATCGGCAGGGCTTGCCGCGCGCGAACCCAAAAGACAGCGCGCGAGCGTTCGGCCAGCCGCCCAGTCGGTTCGACCTCGGCGAACTCGCCCGGCACTATGCGCATCTCCAAGGTTTCCAGCAGCGTGTCAGGCGCCTGGCTGTGGGGCCAAAGTCTCGCGGGCTGGCAGTCTTCGGGCGGGGGCGCATCCGGGACGCGGTCCCAGGTGCGCTCCGTCGGTTCTTCTCGCGCGCCGAGCGCGGCCGACACCAAGAAGACGAGTCGATCGTTCACGCGTCCGACGACGCGGGCCTGCGAGACCGTCCGGCCCGACGATGGGACCTCGACGTGCAGCTCGAGCAACTCGTCCGGACGGACAGGCCCCAGGAATTGAGCCGCCGACCAGATCACGGGACGTTGGAGATCGTCCTCGAGCACCGCCAGGGCGGCGCCGAACAGCACGCCGCCGAACACGAAGAGATTGCCGGGCGGGCCGACGCAAAGCCGACGTTCCGTCCCCATGACCTTTACTGGCGAGCCCGGGGCGGCGGCGAACGCCATCAGCCGCTGACGCGCCGCCGGCTCCGAACCAACGGTCTGGTCGCGCGCATTGTCGCCGTTCATTCCGTCTCTCCTCACGCAGCCCCCCAAGTCTCCAGTGTCAGCCATGAAGTCGGCGGGTGAGGTCGATCAAGCAAGGCGCGCGCCGACGGCGAACAGACACATCCGTGATGTTCGCGCCTGGCTAGCCCTCTGACTGGTCGAAGAGGGGCAGGGGCGAGGACACAGGTGATCGTTCCTCAGGGAGATCGCCATGACCGCGTCGAACCAACCGACCGCAAGCCTTCAGCCTTCTCGCATCGACGCGCTCGTTATCGGCGCGGGCTTTGGCGGGATGTACGCCGTCCACAAGCTCAGTGGAATGGGCCTGACCGTCCAAGGGATCGAGGCCGGCGGCGACGTCGGCGGCGTGTGGTACTGGAACCGTTATCCGGGCGCCCGGTGCGACCTGATGAGCCTCGACTACTGCTACTCGTTCTCTCCGGAGATCGAGCAGGACTGGACATGGTCAGAGCAGTTCGCCGCCCAACCGGAAATCCTGGCCTATGCCAACTTCGTGGCCGATCGCCTCGGACTGCGCCGACGCTTCCTCTTTGAAACCCGCGTCACGGGCGCGACCTATGACGATGCGACCCGCATCTGGCGGGTCACAACGGACGACGGCCGGATCTTCGAGGCGACCTACTGCGTGATGGCGTCGGGGCCGCTGTCGATTCCCAAGGGCGTTCCGTTCGACGGCGCCGAGGTTTTCAAGGGCGAGATCTTGCTGGCGGCCAAGTGGCCGCATGAGCCGGTCAGCTTCGCGGGCAAGCGGGTTGGCTTGGTCGGCACCGGGTCGACCGGTGTCCAGATCGTCCCGGAGGTCGCAAAGACCGCCGACGCCCTGACGGTGTTCCAGCGCACGCCGAGTTTTAGCCTGCCGATGCGCAATGTGGCGCTGGAGCCTGACTACGTCGCCGAGATCAAGCGCAACTACGCTAGCATCCGCCAAGCCGCGCGCAACAGCCCGCTGGGCGGTGTGAGGCCGCAATCCACCCGGCCATTCTTCAGCGTCACCCCCGACCAGCGTCGCGCCTTGATGGAGGATTCCTGGGCGCGTGGCGGGCTGTCGTTCCTGGGAACCTTCTCGGACCTTCTGACCAATCCGGAGGCCAACGAGCAGGTCGCCGAATTCGTCCGCGACAAGATCAGCGAGGTGGTCGTCGATCCGCACACCGCCGAAAAACTGAAGCCGCGGGGCTACCCGATCTTCGCGCGTCGGCCCTGCCTGGACACCCAATACTACGAGACCTTCAACCTGCCGCACGTCACGCTGCATGACTGTCTCGAAAGCCCGATCATCAAGATCACCGAGGCGGGCCTGCTGACGAGCGTCGGCGAGGTGGAGCTCGACGTCCTGATCTTCGCCACCGGCTACGACGGCCTCACCGGCGCGCTGCTGAACTTCGACGTCCGTGGCCGGGGCGGTCTCCAGCTGCGCGACAAGTGGCACGACGGCGCCGGGTCGCATCTGGGCCTGATGATGGCGTCCTTTCCGAACCTCTTCCTGGTGTGCGGCCCCAATGGCCCGGCGGCCCTGGCCAATATCATCACGCTCGACCAGCAGAACGTCGACTGGATCGCCGATGCGATCGCGCGCATGCGCCAGGACGGTCTTGCGACGATGGAGCCGACGGGCCGGGCCGAGCAGGGGTGGATGGACGCGGTCTACGGGTTGGCGGAACAGACCCTCGTATCGAAGGCCAATACTTGGTACGTCGGCGGCAACATCAGCGGCAAACCGCGCGGTCTGAGCATGTATACCGGCGGCTTCCAGCGCTATAGCGAGGCGTGCCGGCTGGCCGCGGAGAGCGGCTACGTCGATTTCGTCTTCGAGAAGGCCGCCGTCGAAAGCGCGCCCGGGAGCTTGGCGGTGGTCGGCGGCTAAGCCGCTGCCCTGCTCGAAAGAATAGGATGGCGGCGTCGCTGGTGAGCGACGCCGCCTTTTTTCCAGCCGCCGCGCTTGAGGGTTTCCCGGGCGATGATCAGCTGTTGGATCTGGCTGGCGCCCGCGCCTCTGAGCTTAGTGGCGGCCGCTATCGGACCTCGAGACGCCCGGGTCTCGATCTTGGGCGGGAAGGCGAGCGAGCCAGACCCGACCTGGGCAAGTTCGACCATAGGGCAGCCCAGCGGCTGGTTCGGGCGACATCGCCCGGCGCGAGACGGCGCCCACGACGAGAGCAAGCCCGCAGCGGGCGGCGCCAGTCCCCCCAAATATCGAGGATGAAATAACTGAAGCGTTTCCGGAGTCGTTGAGCCGGATTTCGTTAGGAGGCGCACAGACTGTTGTTCGCCACCGTCCTCGCCGCACTGGCGAGTAATAACAATCGGCACGCGCAAGTGCAGTGCCGAAAATTAGGGGGAATGAATACATGAAGTTGCATCGCCGAAATGCGCGAGTCCTCGCGAGCGGAGCGTCTGTTCTCGCCCTCATGATGGCTCTGCCGGCCCTGGGGGCCGAGACCACGCCAGCCGAGAATAAAACCGTGCTGGACGAGGTGGTAGTGACCGCTCAGCGCAAGGAAGAAACCTTGCAGAACGTTCCCATCGCCGTCTCGGCCTTCTCTCAGGCCTCGCTCGAGGCCCAAAAGATCGATGGCGGGGCGAACCTCCAGCGCGCCGTGCCCAATGTGACCTTCTCCAAGGGCTTCTATAGCGGCTACAATTTCCAAATTCGCGGGATTGGCACCAAGCAAACGGCGGTTACCGGCGACACCTCCACCGGCGTCCACCTGAACGGCGCGCCGTTGACCGAGAACCGTCTGTTCGAGGCCGAGTTCTTCGACGTCGAGCGGGTGGAAGTCCTGCGCGGCCCTCAGGGCACGCTCTACGGCCGCAACGCCACGGGGGGCGTGGTCAATGTCATCACCGCCAAGCCGACGGATCGTTTCGAGGGCGCCGTCCGGGCGGAGATCGGCAATTTCGACACCCGCAAGGTGCGCGCGATGGTCAACATTCCGCTCGTCGGAGACGCCTTGGCCCTCCGGGTGGCCGGGAGCTATCTCAAACGCTCCGGCTTCGCGACCAACCTGACCACCGGCAATGATATCGACGGCCGCGATCTCTACTCGGTTCGCGGCACCCTGGCCTTCAAGCCGGTCGACACCTTCAAGGCCCATCTCGTCTGGCAACACTTCGAGGAAGACGACAACCGCCTGCGCACCGGCAAGGGCCTCTGCACTCGCGACAACGGCCCCGCGTCGGTCGGCGGCGTGGCGGTCACCAACGCCGTCGTGCGCGGCTTCCTCAGCCAAGGTTGCACGAATGGCTCGATCTATGCCGACGCCGCCAAGGGCACGCCTAATTCGCTGTCGACCCTGTTTGGGCTGCTGGCCTATCGGGGCGGCCTGGCGAGCGGCGACCTCAGCGCCAACAGGCGCCAATCCGCCGATCTGAGCACGGTCGAGTCCTTGATCGACCCGAGCTACCGCGCCAAGGAGGATGTGCTGGAGTTCAGTGCGGCGTGGGACATTACGCCCGCCCTGCAGGTCAATCTCCTGACCTCCTACTACAAGGGCGACTACAATTCCCAACAGGACATGTACCGCTTCGGTTTTCCGACGGCGTTCAACGCCACGGCGACAGCGCCGGGCGGGGTCGTCAATGACCCGCAACTTGGGACAGCGAATACTCTTCAAGTTTACGACAACAACCTTCATCCTTCGAAGCAGTTCACGCAGGAGCTTCGGCTTCAATCGTCCTTCGACGGGCCGATAAACTTCAGTATCGGAGCCAATCACCTCGGCTACAAGACGACCCAGTACTTCTACATCCTGTCGAACGCCTTCACGAATTTTTCAAGGGTGGCCAATGGCGGGGCGACGTGCGCGCTGGGCGCCACCACCTGCATCTACATCAACCCGAATCCGGAGCCGGACCCGACCGGGCACGGCAACTATCTCAGCTATCAGCCCTATAAGCTGGATTCCAAGGCAGCCTTCGGCGAGGTTTACTGGGAGGCGACCGACGCCCTGAAGATCACCGGCGGTTTGCGCTACACCGAGGACTCCAAGACCCTCTACAGCTATCCAGTGAAGCTCCTGACGCCTGGCTCGGGCCTGACGCCTGGAGCGCCGGCCTCCTACAGGGCCGATTTCAGCGCGGTGACCGGGCGTCTGGGCGTCGACTGGAAGCCGGATCTGGCCTTTACCGACAGCACCTTGCTCTACGGCTTCTACTCGCGGGGCTACAAGGGGGGCGGTCCCAACAACATCGGCGCGGGTGGGATCGGGGCTCCACGACCGGTCTACGACCCGGAATTCGTCGACGCCTATGAAGTCGGCATGAAGAACAGGCTCCTGGGCGGCAGCCTGATGCTCAATCTCACGGGCTTCTACTACGACTACAAGGGCTACCAGATCTCCAAGTTCGTGAACCGGATCTCGGTCACGGAGAACATCGACGCCACCGTCGCCGGCTTCGAACTTGAAAGCATCTGGGAGCCGGTGCGCAATCTTCGGTTCAACCTCAGCGCGGGCCTCCTGAAAACCGAGGTCAAGAACGGCTCGTCCATCGATCCGGTCAACCGCACGCAAGGCGATCCGAATCTGACCCTGGTCAAGGGTTCGAACATGGCCGGGTGCGTCGCGCCGACCGCAGCCTTGGGCAACCTGCTGGCCATCATCCAGCAGCAGCCCGGCGCCGCGACCATGGCGGGGGTTTCAGGCAATCCGCTCGCGGTGCTTGGCGTTTGCTCTGGGACCTACGCGTCCCTTGGCGTGACCCCAACGGATGGGGTCGCGGCCAATCTTTCGGGCAAGGAATTGCCCAATGCGCCGCCCTGGACGGTGTCGCTGGGCGCTCAGTACACCTGGAATCTGCCCTCGGGCTGGGACACCACGCTACGCGCCGACTACTACCGTCAGGGCGACTCCTTCTCCCGCGTCTACAATACGACGGTCGATCGTCTCCGCGGCTGGGACAACGGGAATGTTTCGATCCAGGCAAAGAACGATGACCTGGGCCTGGAGATCGAGGCCTACGTGAAGAACGTGTTCAACGATCGCCCGATCACCGACACCTTCTTCGTCGACGAGGCCATGGGACTTCTGCAAAACGCCTTCCTCCTCGATCCGCGAACCTACGGCGTGTCGATCAGCAAGCGCTTCTGACCGGACCAAGTCGTCCGTCCAGCGACTCCCGGCGGCGGTCCTCGGACCGCCGCTCAGTTGAGATCCCGAACGTCGCGCGTCGCCGCCACGTTCGGGATCCGATTTTTCTAGCACCGATATTCCTGGGACAGAGATCATGCACCAACGCCTCGCTCCCGTCAGCGGGACGGCTCCTGACGTCACGCCGGGCTATCGGCGCTACGTCCTCGTCGTGTTGATGATCGCCTATGCCTTCAACATGCTGGACCGGCAGATCGTCACCATCCTGGCCGAGCCGATCAAACAGGACCTCCGGCTCGCCGACTGGCAACTCGGCGCCGTCACGGGGCTGGCTTTCGCCCTGTTCTACACCGTGCTGGGAATCCCCGTGGCCAGGTTGGCCGACCGCGGCGATCGGGTGGCCATCATCGCCGGCGCCCTAGTCGTCTGGAGCGGCTTCACCATCGCTTGTGGCTTTGCCCGCAGCTTTTCCGAGCTGCTCCTGATGCGGATCGGGGTGGCCACCGGCGAGGCGGGTTGCACGCCGCCGGCTCACGCGCTGATCACTGAATACGCTCCGAAGGAAAAGCGAGCCTCCGCGCTCGCCTTCTATTCCTTGGGCATTCCCCTAGGGTCCTTGCTGGGCCTGACCCTGGGCGGATTGCTGGCCGACAGCCTTGGCTGGCGAACCGCCTTCGCGCTGGCCGGCGCGCCGGGGCTCTTGCTGGCGGTCGTCGTCGCGTTGACCTTGAAGGAGCCGCGTCGCGCGCTGGTCAAGAGGGGAGCCCCGACGCCGACCTTAAGCCTTGGTGTCGCCATGGCGGAGCTACGGGCCAAGCGGTCCTTCTGGCTGGTGGCGGTGGCGGGCGGCTTCTCCTCGTTCGTCTTCTATGGTCATTCGGCCTTCTACGGTTCCTTCTTCCTACGCACGCACGGCGAGGCGCTTGGTCGTCTCGGCGAGCAGAGCGGGCTTGGTTCGATCGGCTTCCTAGGCGTCGCCCTGGGTCTGCTGGTCGGTGTGGGCACGGGCGTCGGGACCTATCTCGGGGGCGTGCTGGCCGACCGTGCGGCGAGGACGGATATCGTTGGCTATGCCCGACTTCCGGCCCTGGCGACCCTCTTCGGCGCGCCCGCCTTCGCCCTGGTCATGGCGCCGGCCTCCATTGAACTGTCGCTAGCCCTGGTGCTGCCGGCGGTGCTCGCCAACGGGCTGACGTTCGGCCCCGCCTTCGCCGCCGTGCAGAGCGTCGTGCGCGCCGAGGTGCGCGCGACCGCGGCCGCCGTGCTGCTGTTTCTCGTCAACATCATTGGCCTCGGGCTGGGACCTCTGACGATCGGCTTCCTGAGCGATCTCCTGGCGCAGCACCTTGGCGCCGAGGCGGGCCTTCGGTGGTCCATGGCGCTAATGGCTTCGATGATGCTGGTCGCCGCGTGCCTATTTGGCCTGGCGGCGCGGCGCATCCGCCAAGACGAGGTCGGTTAGGCCGAGCGCCGCGACAGGATCTGCATCGACATCGGATCGGATGGGCGCGCACATCGCGCCCGGGCCGCACCCGATCGCGCGGCCGATACGACGTTCTTCGCCACGCAAACCCCGCAGAACATATGACGCCGTGAGGACATGCGCCGTTCTCGCGAGTTTGGCGCCGACAATCGGATGAGGTCTTTCGTCGGCCTGGGCTCTAAGCCTACGATGTCCCACGTCTGGAGGGTTCATGACCCCCGATCCTCTCAAGGCGCGATCGCAGCCGCCGAAGCTGGACCTGCTGGCGTACGAGCCTGGCCTGCGGCGCTACTTCCGCCGCCGCGCGCCGGCCGCGCAGGTGGACGACCTCGTCCAGGAGGTCTTCGCGCGCCTCTTGAGCTTGCGCGATCCGGCGGCGGTGCTCGACCTGGAGCGCTACATCTTCGTCGTCGCCGCCAGCGTCCTCTCGCGCCAGTATCGCCGCCAGGAGCCCTGGGACGGCGTCGACGATCTGGAGGCGCTCAGTCCCGACGACGGGCTGACTCCCGAGCGTTCGCTGATCGGCAAGGAGGGGCTGGAAGCGGTCCTTGCGGTTCTGGACGCGTTGCCGGCGCGGACCCGGCACATCTTCCTGCTGCATCGTTTCGAGGAAATGACCTATCAGCGCATCGCGCGCGAACTGGGCGTGTCGGTCAGCGCCGTCGAGAAACATATGATGGCCGCCCTCAAGGCGCTGTTCCTGCGCGGGAGGTCGGACCGATGAGCATGATCCTGCAAGAGCGGGCGGGCGAGGTCGCCGAGTGGTTCGCGCGGCGTCGGGCCGGTCCGCTGACGCCGGAGGACGAGGCCGCGTTCCAGGCCTGGCTGGATGGGGCTCCGGAAAACCGGGCGGCTTTCGACGAGGCGTCGGCGCGTTGGGCGGGTCTGGACGGGCTGAGGGGGGATCCCCGCCTGATGCGCCTGCGCGAGGAAGCGCGATCGGCAGTGGGCTGGCGCAGGACGCGCCATCTGGCCGGCGCGATCGCCGCTTCCGTGGTTCTGGTGCTGGGCGGCGCGGCCCTATGGCAGGGCGGGGCATATCTGCTGAAGCTGGCCGCTCCGCAGCCGACGACCTACGTCACGCGGATCGGCCAGACCATGAGTGTCAGCCTGCCGGACGGCAGCCTGGCCATTCTCGACACCAATTCCGAGCTTCGAGCCTGGTCGCCGCGCAAGGAACGTCGCCTGGAACTGGTCCATGGGCGGGCCTTCTTCAAGGTCGCCAAGGACCCCACGCGCCCCTTCGTCGTGCAGGCCGGCGAGCACAGCGTGACGGCCCTGGGCACCCAGTTCGACGTCGATCTGCGCCCGAAGAGCTTCAAGGTGGTGCTGGCCGAGGGCCAGGTGCGGGTGCGCTCGGACCGCTCGGCGGCCGGACCCGCCACGTCCGTCGACATGAACGCGGGCTATCAGTTGGTGGCTGGCGAGGGCGGCTGGAACCTGAGCCGCACCGACACGCGTAGCGCCGAGGGCTGGGTTTCGGGCCGCCTGGTTTTCGACGACGCGCCGCTGGGCGCGATCGCCGCCGAACTCAATCGCTATTCGGTCCAACCGATCGTGGTGGCCCCTGAAGTCGCCGGACGTCGCATGAGCGCGGTGCTTCCCGCCGCGGACCCCGGCGCTTTCATCGCGTCGGCCGAGGCCCTGGGGCTGGCGCGCCGCGCGCCCGGCGATCGCCATGGGCTGGTGGCGCCGTGAACTTTTTCGCGTGAGCCGCTGAGGTGTTTCGCCGACCTCGACTCTAACCCTGAAACGGCAGTCAACATGCCGTAGGGAGGGAACAGAGATGAAGCACCTTTCGAGGGGCGGCGTTGCGCCGTGGCTGATGGGGAGCGCCCTGGCGGCGCTGGTCACGACCGCGGCCCATGGCGAGACGCGCGCCTACCAGATCAAGTCCCAGGACCTGGCGCGGGCGCTGAAGGAGTTTGGCCTGCAGAGCGGGCGTCCGATCTCCTTCACCGAGGACCGCGTTCGCGGTCGCCGTTCGACCGAAGTCGTCGGGACCTATGACGACGAGGTCGCTCTCCGCCGCTTGTTGCAGAGCGCGGGCGGCCTGACCTTCGTTCGCGCGCAGAACGGCTTCGCCGTGGTTCCGGTCGACGGGCCCGAGATGATCAAGGTGGGGACCCAGGCCGCGTCCCCGGCGCCTTCGCAGGTCCGGGCCGAGGCCGCGCCCGAGCCGATCGCGGTGGAGGAGGTCCTGGTCACCGCGCAACGCCGCGCCGAGACCGTGCAGTCCGTCCCGCTGGCGGTGTCGGCGGCGACCGGCGAGTCCCTGGCCAGGCAGGGCGTCAAGAACATCGTCGACCTCTCGGGCCAGGCGCCCAGCCTGCAGATCAGCAATGGCGCCGGCGGCAACGCCCAGGTGTTCATGCGTGGTGTGGGCAGCACCAACACCACGGTGGTCGGCGACCCGGCCGTGGCCGTCCATGTCGACGGCATCTATGTCTCGCGCTCGAATGCGATCAGCGGACTGTTCTACGACCTCGACCGCGTGGAGGTGGTGCGCGGCCCCCAAGGCACGCTCTACGGCCGCAACGCCACGGCGGGCGCCATCAACGTCATCACCAACGCCCCCAAGCACGACTATGAAGGGGCGATGGACGTCGAGGTCGGCAACTACGCCGCCCTGACCACCACCGGCATGGTCAACCTGCCGCTGGGCGAAGCCCTGGCCGTTCGCGCCGCGTTCCAGACCAGCCGCCACGACGGCTATCTGAAGGCGGTCAACAAAGGTCCCGGAACCGGCGGCAACGATCGCAACGACCAGGACGACTCGTCGGTGCGGCTGTCGGCGCTCTATCAACCTAACGAGCGGCTGAAGATCCTGGTTCGCGGGGACTACATGCATCGCGGCGGCGCCGGCTTCGCCGACGTGGCCTTTCCGCTCGAAACCGGCGATCCCTATTCGACCTATGCGAAGGTCAATGTCTCGCAGGACAATACCTTCAAGAACATCACGCTCGAGGCCAGCTACGATTTCGACTGGGCGACCCTGACCTATCTCGGCGGTCACCGCGAGATGGAGGTCAACACGGTCGGTGAGAACCTGGCCTCGGATAATCACCGTCCGACTTACCAGACGCAGGATAACTGGAGCGAGACCCAGGAGCTGCGTCTGGGCGCCGACAGCGGCAAGCTCAAATGGGTGACCGGCCTCTACACCTTCGAGGAAAAGAGCGCGACCGACACCCGCGCCCTGCAGGCGAACGGCAACTACCTGGCCTTCCTCCAGCCCTACATCTTCTCCCGGTCCGTGGCCGCCTTCGGCCAGGCGACCTATTCGGTGACCGACAAGCTGCGGCTGACCGCCGGCGCGCGCTACACCCACGATCACAAGGGCCGCAACGGCAACACCTATCTGCTGAAGCCAGACTTCTCGACCCTGTCGCTGGTCGTCCGCAATCTTTCCGACGAGACGTGGAACGCGACCAACTGGAAGCTGGGTCTCGACTACGACCTGAGCGCCGCCTCGATGCTCTACGCCCTGGCTTCCACGGGCTACAAGGCGGGCGGCTATTTCGACGGCTTGCCGCCGAACGCCTATGAACCCGAGCACATCACCGCCTACGAAATTGGGTCGAAGAACCGGTTCCTCGATCGCCGGCTGCGTCTGAACCTCGCCGGTTTCTACAACGAGTACAGGGATCTCCAGGTCTCGGCGGTCGAGAACATCGCCGGGCAGAACGCGCTGGTGACCCGCAACGCCGGCAAGGCAGTGATCTACGGCGTCGAGGTGGAGAGCGACTTCAGGTTCACGCGCGCCGACGTCGTGGACCTGAACCTCTCGTGGCTGCACGCCCGGTACGAAACGTTCGTGCTTCCGCTGGGAGACCCCTTCGTCAACTACGCCGGCAACGCCTCGGTCGAGCGCTGCTACGCCGCCAACTACGCCCAGCCGTCCCCGCGGGCGGGCGACTTCGCCGGATGCCATATGGCGCGGACGCCGACCTGGAGCGTCACCGCCGGCTACGCCCACACCTTCGAACTGGCCAACGGCGCCAACCTGACCGGGCGGGTGCAGAGCCACTATGAGAGCGGGAAGGAGCTGGAGTTCCACGGCTTCGCTTCGAACCGCCAGAAGGCGTTCACCAAGACCGACCTGTCGCTGACCTACGTCAGCGAGGGCGGCGACTGGTCGCTGATGGCCTATGTCCGCAACCTGGAGGACGAGGCGGTGCGCACCAATTCGAACGCCAACGCCACGACGGGGGTCTCGACCAACGGCACGGCGTTCTACGCGCCGCCGCGCCTCTACGGCCTGCGGCTGTCGGCGAAGTTCAACTGAGCATAGGGGCGCTCGCCACCCCGCGGGCGCCCGGTTCCCCCTATCGTGATGTGAGGCGTACATGATGAAGAAGACGCTCTGGCTGATCGGCGCGGCGGCTCTGGCCATGGCCACGCCATCCTTCGCCGGCGAGGTGACGGGCAAGGTGGTCGGCCCGGGCGGCGCGGCGGTCGCCGGGGCCCGCGTGGTGGTCAACGACCTGCTGCGCGGCGATACGACGGGAAGGGACGGGGGCTTCAATCTTCCCCGCCTGCCCGCCGGTCAGTACGAGGTGCTGGTCACCGCCATGGGGCTGGCCAGCCAGCAACGGACGGTGACCGTTCCCGAGACCGGGACGGTCGGACTGGATATCAGCCTCGCGGCCAATACGGCCCTGGCCAAGGCCGCGGCGATGAACGCCGAGCCGGCGGCTGACCACCTGGCCCAGAAACAGGCCTATCTGGCGTCGATCAAACCCGTGGCGGGCCACAGGCCCAACATCGTCGTCCTGCTGTTCGACGATCTGGGCTACGGCGACCTGTCCTCGTACGGCAACCGGCTGATCAAGACGCCGAACATCGACGCTCTGGCGTCGCGCGGCCTGAAACTGACCCAGTTCTATTCGGGCTCGCCGGTCTGCACGCCGTCGCGCGCGGCCCTGCTCACCGGCCGCTATCCCACGCGCTCGCGCGCCGCCAACCACGTGTTCTTCCCGACCAACAATCCGATGGCGCTGCTCCGGCGCTCGGCCGGCTACGCCAACGCCATTCCCGCCGACGAGGTGCTGCTGCCCGAGGTGCTCTCGCGCGCCGGCTACCGGACCGGCGCCTTCGGCAAGTGGCACCTGGGCGACACGCCGGGCCATCGCCCGACGGACCTGGGTTTTCAGACCTATTTCGGCGTGCTTTACAGCAACGACATGACTCCGCTGCCGATCTATCGGGGCGTCGAGGTCGACACCCCGTCGAACAAGACCGATCAGCACACCCTGACCGAGCGCTTCACCGACGAGGCGATCGGCTTCATGCGGGCCAGCGCCGGCCAGCCGTTCTTCGCCTATGTCCCGTTCACCGCGCCGCACCTGCCACACTACCCCAACCCCAAGCACCAGGGCGTGTCGGAGGGTGGCGCCTATGGCGACGTGGTCGAGGACCTCGACGCCAATGTCGGCCGGATCATGAAGACGATCGACGAACTGGGGATCGCCGACGACACCATCGTCGTCGTCACCAGCGACAACGGCGGCGACCAGGGCGGCAGCGTGGGCGACCTGCGGGGCCGCAAGGGCGAGACCTACGAGGGGGGCATGCGGGTGCCCGGCTTCGTGATCTGGCCCGGCAAGACCAAGTCGGGATCGGTCAGCGACGCGATGGCGATGAACATCGACCTCTTCCCGACGCTGCTGACGATGCTGGGCGTTCCGTTGCCGAAGGACCGCGAGATCGACGGCCGCGATATGGCGCCGATGCTGTCGGGCGGACCTTCGCCGCACGACTACCTCTACTACGTGACCGCCTATTCGGGCGAGTTCCAGGCCGTGCGCGACAGGGGCTTCAAATACCGGACCGTGGTCTCGGAGAAGTGGCCGCTGGCCCCGACCGGAACCGCCGCGCCCTACGGCGCCCGATCGGCCCTCTACAACATGAACGGCGACAACGAGTCCCACGACGTCAGCCTGAAGCATCCCGAAGAGGCCAAGACGCTCGCCGCAAGGCTGGCGGCCTTCCGCGCCGACGCCGAGGGCAATACGCGTGGCTGGGCGCCCACGACCACCGCGAACTCCCAGGAAAACCGATGATCAGACCCCTGACTTCCCTGCTGCGCGCCTTGGCGGCGGTGTTCCTGGCGGCCGCCTGGGCGGTCTCGGCCCGCGCCGAGCCGCCGCCCGCGAGCCGTCCCAACATCGTCTTCGTGCTGGTCGACGACCTGCGCTTCGACGCGATGGGCTTCCTGACGCCCGGCCTGCGGACGCCCAATATCGACTTCCTGGCCAGGAACGGGGTCTATTTCCCCAACGCCGTGGTGACCTCGTCGCTGTGTTCGCCCAGCCGGGCGACCATCCTGACCGGGATGACCGCGCGCAATCACGGGGTCATCGACAACAACAATTCATCCGAGGCCGGCCTGACCTTCTTTCCCAAGTACCTGCAGGGCGCCGGCTACCAGACCGCCTTCGTGGGCAAGTGGCACATGGGCGACGCCAGCGACGGCCCCCGGCCGGGCTTCGACCACTGGGTCAGCTTCCTGGGCCAGGGCAACTACCTGCCGACCGACGCATTGTCGCCCCAACAGGTCGCGGCCGGGCAGCGCAACATGCTCAATGTCGACGGCCAGCACGTGCCCCAGAAGGGCTACATGACCGACGAACTCACCGACTATTCGATCAATTGGCTGGAGCACGGCCGCGACAAGTCTAAGCCGTTCTTCCTGTATCTGTCGCACAAGGCCGTGCATTCCGACGTCAAGGCGGCGGATCGCTACGCCGATCAATACAAGGATCTGGACATCAAGCTGCCGGCCAGCATGGCCGACACGCCCGAAAACAACCGCGGCAAGCCGATGTGGGTGCGCAACCAGCGTAACAGCTGGCACGGGGTGGACTACTTCTACAATCAGGACAAGCCGCTGAAGGCGTACGTGCGCGAGTACTATCGTGGGCTCAGCGCGGTGGATGACAGCGTCGGGCGGGTTCTGGCCTACCTGCGCGCCAACCACCTGGAAGACAACACCATCATCGTCTTCTACAGCGACAACGGCTTCCAGTTCGGCGAGCACGGCCTGATCGACAAGCGCGACGCCTACGAGGCCTCGATCCGCGTGCCGATGGTCGCCTACGCCCCGGGGCGGTTCCCCAAGGGCGCGGTGGTCGAGAGCCGGGTCCGCAACCTCGACCTGGCGCCGACCTTCCTGGACGCCGCCGGCGCGGCGCGTCCCCCGCAGTTCGAGGGCCAGAGCGTCCTGCCGCTGGCGACCGGCAAGATCAAGCCGTCGGACTGGAAGGAGGACGACTTCGTCTACGAATATTACTGGGAATGGACTTTCCCCCAGACCCCGACCACCTTCGCCATCGAGCGCGGACGGGTGAAGTATATCCAGTACCACGGGATCTGGGACCTCGATGAACTGTACGACCTGGCCAAGGATCCCGACGAGATGAACAACCTCATCGACGATCCGGCCTATCTCCAGACCAAGATCGATCTGCGCAAGGCGCTGTTCGCCAAGCTCGCCAACAACAAGGGGCAGCGCGCCGTGCCGTTCACCGAACGCAGCAGCCAGGGCCAGGTCTTCCGTAGCCTCGACGGCGCCAAGGCGGCCGAGTTCCCGCAAGGCTGGCTGCGGCCGGCCAACCCAGTCGACCGCTTCAACGGGCTGTTCCCGGACTCGCCGGCCAAGCTGGAGGCCGAGAAAAAGGGCCAGCCCTACTTCCCCCGGCGTCAGTGAGGCGCAGATGAGCTCGACGGCCGGGATGACCAGGATCGAGGGGCGCGACTTCGCCATGGGATCGGCGCGCTTCTATCCGGAAGAGGCGCCGGTCCGCCGGGTGCGGGTGGACGGCTTCTGGATCGACGAGACGCCGGTCACCAACCGGCGGTTCGCCGCCTTTGTCCGCGAGACAGGTTATGTCACCGACGCCGAGATCGCGCCTGACCCGCGCGACTATCCCGGCATGCCCGCCTCGATGGCCAAGGCGGGGTCCCTGGTCTTTCAACCGCCGAAGGGACCGGTGTCGCTGGACGCGCCGCTATCGTGGTGGGCGTTCACCTTCGGGGCCAACTGGCGAAGGCCCCACGGCAAGGGCAGTTCGACCCTGAGTCTGCAGGACCACCCGGTGGTTCACGTCTCGTACCGCGACGCCGAGGCCTATGCCGCCTGGGCGGGCCAGTCCCTGCCCACCGAGGCGGAATGGGAACTGGCCGCGCGGGGCGGGCTGGAGGATGCGGATTTCGCCTGGGGCGACGCATTGGCGCCGAGCGGCCGGATGCTGTGCAACTACTGGCAGGGCGACTTTCCCCTACAGAACCTGCGCCTGGACGGCTTCGAGCGGACCTCGCCCGTCCGCCGTTTTCCGCCGAACGGTTACGGCGTCCACGACATGATCGGCAATGTCTGGGAGTGGACGTCGGACTGGTGGTCGCTTCCGATCCCGAAGGGGGCGGGGTGCTGCGTGCCCAAGAACCCTCGTGGCGGCCTCATGGAAGACAGTCTGGATCCCGGGCAGCCCGACGTTCCGATTCCGCGCAAGGTGCTGAAGGGCGGTTCGCACCTATGCGCCGAAAACTATTGCCAGCGCTACCGGCCCGCCGCCCGTATCCCGCAGACGGTCGAGAGCGCCACCAGCCACATCGGGTTCCGCTGCGTGATCCGGGAGCCCGGCGCCTAGAGCCGACTACGCAACGTGGCGCCGTTACGTAGAAAGACGGGCAATCGGCGGTTTCAAACCGGAAAGGCCACCGAAGCGCTAGCGCTTTTGAGGCCATTCCGAGACACCTTCGTCGAAGGGCTGGATACGGCCAGGGACGCCTGCCGGCGTTGTTCGATCCACGCTTCCACTTCGGCAAGGTTCCAGGCGACGCGCCTATTTGTCAGATTGAAGCGGCGAGGGAAACCGGCCGCTCCGCTTGCTTCCCCGGTTCGCCACCGCCGGGAGCGATTTTCGCTTTCTTACAATTCGCGCCGGGCGCGCGCCGATAGCCTGATCTCAGTCAATCAAGACAGGGAGCCAGGGCCATGAACCGGCGCGAATTTGGCAAGAACATCCTCGCGGCGAGCCTTCTGAGCAGCCTTGTCACCCAACCCGCACGCTCGAAGGAAAGCCACACCATGGAACAGCCGACGCCCTTCAAGATCGCCTTTTCGGATGCGCAACTGGCCGATCTGAAATCGCGCCTTCAGCACACGCGCTGGCCCGACGAGCCCGCCGACGCGGCTTGGATGTTCGGAACCAATCTCGGCTACATGAAATCGCTGACCGACTACTGGCTGAACCAGTACGACTGGCGCAAGGCCGAGGCGCGCCTGAACGCCATGCCGAACTACAAGGTCAAGATCGATCAGATCGACCTGCACTTCGTCCACAAGCCCTCCAAGAAGAAGGACGCCCCCGCGCTGCTGCTGCTGCATGGCTGGCCAGACAGCTTCTATCGTTATCACAAGGTCATCGACGCGCTGGCCGAGGACTTCCACGTCGTCGTGCCGTCCATCCCCGGCAGCGGCTTCTCGGGCCGGACGGCGCTTCCTGTCGATCAGACCGCCGACATCTTCGCCCAACTCATGGGCGACGTGCTGGGCCACGAGCGTTTCATCGTCGCGGGCGGCGATCTGGGCGCGGTCATCGCCATGTCGCTGACCCAGCGCCATCCGGAAAAGCTGCTGGGCATCCACCTCACCGACGTCGGCTATCCCGACCACACCACCGACTTCACCGTCCTCAGCGGGCCCGAGCAGGCCTATGCCGGCGCCATCCAGCAATGGTTCTTCGCCCACGGCGCCTTCAACCTCGTGCAGGCGACGAAGCCGCAAAGCCTGGCCTTCGCCATGAACGACTCGCCGGTCGGGCTGGCCGCCTGGATCATGAGCTTCATGGCCGGCATGGGGGTCGGCGACGAGGCGGACGCACGGTTCGGCCGCGACGACCTTCTGACCAACATCATGATCTACTGGCTGACGGAGACGGCCGCGTCGTCCTTCCGCATCTACAATCAGAACGCCATGCACGCGCCGACGATCAAGGGCGAGAACAACAAGGTTCCGGTCGCGGTGGCGACCGAGGCGCCGATCCCCGGCGGGGTGCGCCTGCCCCGCGAATGGGCGGACCGGCAGACCGCCGGCAATGTCGTGCAGTTCCACGACATGGAAAAGGCGGGCCACTTCGCGGCGTGGGAAGATCCCCAATTCTATACCCAGGACATCAAGGCCTTCGCCGCCTTGCTGACCCAGTAGATCACGGGTTCGCGTCACGACCGCCGAGCGCGACCTCGCTCGGCGGTCAGATCTTGTGAACCGCGTCGAGATTCGAAGGCAGAGCACCCATGATTTTCTTGATGGACTTGATCATGTGCGGCTGGTCCGTATAGCCCAGATCAACCGCCACCCCGGCCGGAACTTCACCGGCCTTCAGCCGCCGCACGGCTTCCTGCGCGCGGCGGATCATCTGAAAACTCTTCTGGGTGATCCCCGTTGTCTGCTTGAAATGCTGCTGCACCGAGCGCGGGGAGGCGGCCTTCGGGGCTTCGCTGAAGGCCCTGGCGACCAGGTCGTTGGAGAGCAGCAGGCCGGCCGCGATCATGGCGTCGACCAACGGCTCGACGTTCTCGAAGGTGGGCAACGGCAGGTCCACGCCGTCCAGCACGAACATCCCGTCCCGCACCGGCAGTATCCGGATCTCGGGGCCGACCCGCGGCTGTCTGTCCTGCGCGAGATAGACATGGGCGGAGAAGGAGATGACGACCGAGCTCTCCCCGTCCTGATACGGCACCTCGACGGGCTCGATGGCCTGCCCACTCAGAAACACCATGGATTCGCCGTCCGGCGCGATGCTGCGGATCAAGTCCCACGAGCCGTCGGGTGTCGCCGAATACAGCCCGTCACTGAGGCAAACCGTCTGCCATACCGTGTCGATCCAAGGGTGCGAGGATCGCCGGCTCGTGTGTTTTTGGACCATGGTCGTCGATCCTCTGCAGCTTGAAACAACCCATCGTGCTTCAGTTCCGGCGTCGATGGAATCCACCAACGCTTCCATGTCCCACGTCTCGATCCTGGCCTCGAGTCCGGAGCTGGGCTGATGATTGTTTGCGACCCCCATGGCGGACATTCGTCGCGCCGAAACTAAATGTCCGCTGTTGGCGCAAACGTGACGGTGGACTGATCGACTACGCCTTCCAACCGCGTCCGACGCTGCCGGTTTCCGAGGGCGAGAAGACCCGCATCAGGTTCTTCGTGAATGTCGGCGCCGGTCAGCCGGCGCCCCGCTCTCGGGGAGGAATCACGTCCGAGAAGCAGCCAGGGCCTTGCGGGCGCGATAGACCCGCGTTTCGATCGACTTGGCCGAGATGCCGAGGATCGCGGCGGCCTCGTGGTGGGACAGGCCCTCGAAGGCGGTCAGCAGCAGCGGCGCCTTCAAGGCGTCTGGCAGCCGGGCGACCGCCTGGTCGAGAAGGCCCATGGCCTGGCGCTGCTGCAAGGCATCGTCGGCCGCTTGGCCAGGATCGATCGCCGAGGCCAGATCGTCCTCGCCGCCGCCGAAGAAGAAGCGGCGAACGGCCATCCGGCGACCGCGATCGCGCGCCTTGTTGATGGCGATGGTCCGTAGCCAGGGGCCGAACGACCGCGCCGTGTCGTAGCGGCCCAGCGCGGCCCAGGCGGCGATGAAGGCCTCGTGGACGGCCTCGTAGGCCTCGTCGCTGTCGCCGGTATAGCGGCGCAGCAAGCGATAGAGGCCCTCCTTGTGGCGAGCGACCAGTTGCGAGAACGCTCGCTCGTCACCCCCCGCGGCCAAGGCCGCGAGCGCTTCGTCGCTCGGGGCGCTCGCGATCACTGGGCCTGTTCGGTGAGGTTCTTGACGACCGTATCGTCGAAGCGGGCGGCCTGCTGCGGGGTCAGTACGCCGCGCATGGCGATGACGTGCTGGATGCTTTCCTTCTGCAGCGCGCCCATCGCCATGTGGAAGCGATCGATCGCCGCCTGGACCTTGGGCGTGTAGCTGTGCTGCTCCTGGATGGCCTGGGCCAGTTCGGCGTTGGCGGCGCGCATCTCCGCTTCGCGCGCCTTGCGCTTGGCCGCGTAGTCGCGTTCGAGCCCATCGATCCGCCGCTCCTGGTCCGGGGTCAGGTCCAGCTTTTGGTGGACCATCTGGTGGAGCGGGGCGGCGTGGTGCATGCGCCGCACCACATACTGGCCGCCGCCCCAGGCTCCGATCGCCGCGGCCAGCGTCGAAAGCACCAGGGTCAGGACGATGCCGCGGGTGATACTCACTCTTCGCCCTCGAGCAGGGTCGACGGCGCCAGGTGGGCCGAAACCGAGAACGTGCTGAACTGTTGGGGCGCCGAGGCCGTGGTGGTCGCGGCCAGGCCGCCGGCCGTCACGCCCATGGCCAAGGCCAGGCCGATGGAGGCAACCCGGACCGGAGCCAGGGCGGAGCCGGTGTTCAGGTCGGCGCGGCGGCGCGCGATGCCTCGCGAAACCTCCAGTTCCAGACCGTCCAGCGAGCGGTCAAGCGGCTGCGCCGCCAACCGCTCGACGAGGTCATCGATGTTCAAGGTCATGTTCGGCCCTTCGTCCAGCAGATGTCCCGCCGACTATACGCGGCAGAACCCCCCGATCCCGCAAGTCTTGGCCGCACAATCGACCGGGGACGCGCCGGGGCTTTCGGCGCGCCCTGCCTTGAACCTTCCTGTGATTGGAACCTACGGGCATGTGCGGGCGCTGGAGCGAAGGCCGCCGAGATACGGGCCATGGCCGACACCTTGCGCGAACTCTCCCGGGGCTGCGCAGACGACGAGCGCCCCGACTGCCCGACCCGCGCCGATGGGGAGCGTCATCGGGCATTGACGACGGAAGGACCTGTGGTCCGCCATGGTCAGAGCGCCGCCGGCGGGGCCAGCGTCCCCAGCCAGCTGACCAGGACCACGACCGAAAGGCCGGCGGCCGATTCCACGACGAGGCTTCGCCTCAGGGCCGCCAGGGCCGAAGCGGGGTCGAGGCCGGCGAGCGCCTGCTTCAGTCTGGGCGTCAGCACGAAGCGATTGAGCGCGGCCAGGCCCAGCATCAGCGCGAAGACGCAGAGCTTGGCCAGGAGCACGACGCCCCAGGCGGTCGAGACCGCCGCCATGACGTGGTCAGGCCCGACGAGGAACCAGCTGTTGACCAACCCCGTCAGGACAAGCGTCGCCACGACCAGGGCGCCAACGCCGGAAAACCCCTCCAGCGCCCGATGGAGCGCGCGCACGCCGGCGGCCTCGGCCTGCCGCGCGACCAGCACCAGAAGGAGCAGGGCGGCCAGCGCTCCGAGCCAGACCCCGGCGGCCAGAAGGTGGACGATGTCGGCGGCCAGCCTGAACAGCCCGGCCGCGCCTTCGCCGTCGGCGCCGTGCCCGCTCCAGGCGAAGCTGGCCAGGGCCACCGCGCCCAGCGCGGCGGCGGCGCGCCAGAGACTGGTCGAGCGCAGGATCGTGGCGAGGGCCAGGACCGCGAGGCTCGCGGTCGCCCGGCTCAGGACCGAGACGCCGAACTGGGTGCCGGTCGCCACCATCGTCAGGGCTTGCGGGTCGAGGGCGTCGGCGAGCGCGCCGGTCATCATCGCCGTTTGCGCCAGCAGCGCGAGGCCGCAGCCGATCGCCGTCAGCAGCCCGGCGACCACGACCAGCCCCCGGGTCCCGGCGCTGGACCGCGCCGCGCCGGGGCCTTCGGCGGGCAAGCCGTAGAGGTAGAATAGCGGCGCGCCAAACAGCGTCGCCGCCCCGGCATATTGGACGAGGCGCGCCAGGACGACGAGCAGCTCGGTCATCGCCCTAGCGGACCGTGAAGTTGTAGACGCCGTTCATGCGGTGGGCGTCGGCGGTGACCGCGTGCCAGCGGACCGTGTAGGCGCCAGGCGCGAGCGGCGCGGCCAGGGCGCCGTCGATGACCGCCCCGCCCTTGGCGATCGTGGTCTTGACCGGCACGGAGCCGCCGGAGGCCTTGGCGATCTCGAAGCCGGAGAACTTCGGTTCGAGCCTCTCGCTGAACTTCAGGCTGATCGCCCTGGGGGCGGCGACCGTGGCGTCGGGCGCGGGATTGGCGCTCACCAGCTTGGCGTGGGCCGCGGCCTGGGAAGCGACCAGCATCAGGCTGCCGGCGGCGATTGTCGCCAGGAGGATCGAGATGGTCTTGGTGGTCATCGGATATCTCCAAGGTGCGACGCCCGGTCGCTCGCAGATCATACGCGCGGCGAGGGTCTGGTCCCTCGCGTTGAAACGAAGAACCCGTTTGCGGCGGGCGTCAGCCGTGACGGGCGAAAACCCGGGTCGCGCCCCTGGCGTCCAGCAGCAACAGGATGGCGCAGGGCTCGACGCCGGCCTCCGGGTACTTCCATGCCGGGCGAGCCGATTGGCATGCCGGGGACCGCGGCGGCCTTGGTCAGAACCAGGCGCGAACGCCGAGCACCAGGCGGGTGTCCTCGACATCCTCGCCGGCGGCGCGGGCGTAGTCAGCGGTCTTGCCGAACTTGCGGTCGTGGGTGACGCCGATATAGGGGGCGAACTCACGGCGGATCTCGTAGCGAAGCCGCAGGCCCAGCTCGACGTCCGACAGGCCAGATCCCATGCCGGTCGACACGTCGTTCGACGCGGCGAGGTTGAATTCGGCGCGCGGCTGCAGGATCAGGCGCTGGGTGATGCGCTGGTCGTAGGACCCTTCCAGCCGTCCCGACAGGTCGCCCTTGTCGGACAGGAAGGCCGCGCCGCTCACCTCGAACCAGTAGGGCGCCAGCCCCTCGAACCCGACGGTCGCATAGGTGCGGGCGGGGCGGGGCTGGAAATCATGCCGCACCCCGGCCTGCAGATTGAAATAGGGACCGACCGCACGGGAATAGAGCGCCTGGAGTTCAGCGTGATCCAGGCCGCCGCCGACGACGCCTTCGCCTTCCGACTTGAGCACCAGGCGGTGGATGTCGCCGCCGAACCAGGCCTCGCCTTCCCAGCGATAGCTGTCCTTACCGGATTGGGGCGCCCACTCGGCGATGTTGGCCATGACCATGGAACTGCTCGCGCCACCGTGCTCGCGTCGCAACAAGCCTCGCGCGGCGGCCATCGTGGCCGGCGGAAACACCCGGTCGGCGGCATGCTCGCCTGGCGGAGGCGGCGGCGACCCCGGGGGGACCTCCAGGTCTCCGATGGTCGGGCCGGCCTCGGCGGGCGCGCTCATATCCATGCCCGGCATGTCATGGCCGGCGTGCGGATCGGCGTCACTGGCCTCGGGCGTGGCCGTACCCGCCGCCGCTGGGACGGGGGCCATGTCATGATGCTGGTGACCCGTGGCCTTGGGCTTGGCGGTTTCCTCGGTCGGCGCCGTCGGCATGGTCATGCCTGGCATCGAAGAATGATCCACGGTCTGGGCGGCGACCGGCCCGGCCAGGGCCAGCGGAAACAGTCCCATCAGGATGAGCCGGCTCATGCCGCGCCTCCATTGAGGGGGCGCACGCTGAACACCTGAAACATGCCGCCGTGCATGTGGTAAAGCATGTGGCAGTGGAAGGCCCAGTCGCCGGGGTCGGCCGTGAAGTCCCAGGACACCTTGCCTCCGGGCAGCACGATCACCGTGTGTTTTCGCGGGCCGTAGCCGACCGGCGCATGGGTCAGCTCGAAGAAGTGGCCGTGCAGATGGATCGGGTGGGCCATCATGGTGTCGTTCACCAGCGTGACCCGTACCCGTTCGCCCTTTTCGAAGGCGTAGGGCTGGGTGACGTCGCTGAATTTTTGACCGTCGAACCCCCACATGAAGCGCTCCATGTTCCCGGTTAGCCGGATCTCCAGGGCGCGGGTCGGGGTTCGGGTGTCGGGGTTGGGCGTGACGGCCAGCAGATCCTTGTAGACCAGCACCCTGTGGCCGACGCTTTCCAGGCCTTGGCCGGGTTCCCCGGTGCGGTCAGTGGGCATTGGCGTGATCGTCTGCACGCCGGGACCAAGCTTGATCCACGGCGCGTTCCGCGGGTCGCGCATCGACATCTTCATGCCGCCCATATCGCCCATGACGTCGGAGCCGCGCGGCTTGGGCGCGGCCATGCCGGGCGCCGCGGCCATCGCGGCCATGTCATGGCCCATGGCGGCGTGGTCCATGCCCGCCGCCGCGCCCGGGGCGCCGCCCATGCCATGCATGGCGCTCATGTCCATGCCCATGTCCTTCATGGTGGCCAGCGGACGCTCGCGCAGCGGGGGGACCGGCGCGGTCATGCCCGCTCGCGGGGCCAGGGTGGCGCGCCCCATGCCCGACCGATCGACGGCCTCGGCCACGAGCGTGAAGGCCTGGTCCTGCGTCGGCTGGACGATGATGTCGTAGGTCTCGGCGTTGCCGATCTGGAACTCGTCCACCTCGATGGGGCGCACGGCCTGCCCGTCGGCGGCCACGACCGTCATCTTCAGGCCGGGAATGCGAACGTTGAACATCATCTGGGCGGCGGCGTTGATGAACCGCAGCCTCACCCGCTCTCCGGGGGTGAACAGGCCGGTCCAGTTGTCGGCCGGACCATGGCCGTTGACCAGAAAGGTCATCACCGCGCCGGTGACGTCGGAGATGTCGGTGGGGTCCATGCGCATCTTGCCCCACTCCATCCGCTCCTGGAGCGTCTGGTCCTTGCCGGCCAGCAGGCTGGAGAGGGTCTGCTTGTCGTAGTTGAACACCCCGGCCTGCTGCTTCATGCGCCTGAAGATCAGGTGGGGGTGCATGAAGCTGAAGTCGGAGAGCACGATCACGTGCTCGCGGTCATGGGCGATCGGATCGGCATCCGCCGGTTCGATGACGATGGGGCCGTAGTGCCCCTCGGCCTCCTGCAGGCCCGAGTGGCTGTGATACCAGTAGGTGCCCGACTGCTTGATCGGGAACTCGTAGACGAAGGTTTCGCCGGGCGGAATGCCGGGGAAGCTGACGCCTGGAACGCCGTCCATCTGGAAGGGCACCAGCAGACCGTGCCAGTGGATCGAGGTCTCCTCGTCCAGGGTGTTGGTCACCGAGAGCCGAACCGTCTGGCCTTCCTTCAGGCGGATCAGCGGGCCGGGTGTCATCCCGTTGATGGTCACCGCGTGGCTGGTCTTGCCGTCGATCGTCACCGGCGTGTGGCCGATGGTCAGCTTGATGTCCTGGCCCGACACCGTTGGCAGGGTCGAGACCAGGCCCGGCGTCGCGCTCCGCGCCCAGGTCGGCAGGAGAGCCCCGGTCGCGAGGCTCGCGCCCATCACGGCGGCGCCCCTTAACAACTGCCGGCGATCAAACTTCATCGTCAAATCCTAAGCAACGGGCGACCGGGATCTGGTTCAACGCGATCCCGTCCTGGCCAATACGTCCGGGGGGAGGGCGAACCCTCACGGTTTCCGGCGTTTCGTGGTCGCGTTCCAAAGTGGGAGCGCCGATCCGCCAGGTTCAGGAAGGCTCGTGATCGGCGTCGAGATCTAGCCGGACGGGCGCTCACAGGAGGCCCCGCGAGGCGGCGATCAACCGTCGGCGCGGCGCCTTGGACGGTGACGCTGACGCGCCAATCCTCGGCCGTGATCCTGGCGGCCAGGTTCTCGGCGCCGACGCCCTGGCCTTCGGCGGCTGGCGGGTCGGTCTGCTCGGTGACGACCGCCGCTGGGGCGCTTGCAAAGTTGCAAGGCCGCGCGCTAACACTTCATGCGGGTGGCGCGCGGCGTCGGTTGGCGATTGAGGGCGAGATGGCTTCGGATCTGGGACAGGTCGACGTTCAGGCCACGGGCGGCGACACCGATCCGGCCGCCAACAGCCGGGGGCGCGTCGCGGCCGAGGAAATCCGCCAGCGCATCCAATCGGCCGTCGGCCAGGTGGTGCTGGCGATGATCGGGGTGCCGCGCTACCGACACTCCTCCATCGCCGACCTCGAGCAACTGGTGTTGGAGCCGTTGATGCGCGACCGCGTCGCCATCGCCTCGACCAAGGCCAAGGACGGGAGCGATGTCACGGACGGCGCCCTGGCCGGCATCGCCATCTGGGCCAGCGTGTCCGACGCGGTGGACCAGAAGGTTCGCGAAGAGATCAAGGCGGGCGTGTTCCCGATCCGCCTCAAGCCCGACGAGTGGGCCAGCGGCGACCGGATCTGGCTGTTCGACGTCATCGCGCCCTCGCGGCAGATGGCTTCGTCGGTGCTGGCCAACTTCAAGCAGGTGGTGAAGACAGGCGGCGAGGTCCACATCCACCCGATGGTGGCGCGCATGGTCGATGCCGAGCTGCTGAAGAAGATGGGCGCGGTGGGTGAGGGAATGACCTCGTCTCTGGCCACGGCCGAGGCCGGTGGCTCGGCTTGACGCTGGGCTGTGCGAGGGAAAATGTCTCAGCGTTGCAATAAATCTTAATGACACTCTTGTCCGGTCGCGGCGGTCCGGATAGCTTGCGAATGGCAAAGCACTCAACCTAGAGAAATCCGCAGGATGCGGCTCCGTGGAGCCCTTTCGGCGAGGGCGGTTGGCGTGCGCGCGTCGGGGTGGACATGCTTACGGTGGGGCGTGGCGAACACGGTTGGGCTTGGGCGTCGACTGCTTCAAGGGCAGTTCCGATGATGTCGCGTCGCGGTCTGCTCTGGCTGTCCACGGGCCTGGCGATGCTGGGTCTGGCCGGGTGCGAGACCGTCGGCGTCTATCGCTTCCGCCTGACGGTCGAGATCGACACCCCGCGCGGCGTTCGCGACGGCTCCAGCGTCATGCAGGTGCGCTACGGCGTTTCGTACAACATCAATGGCGGCGGCCAGCAAGCTGACGTGGATCTGGACGGCGAGGCGGTGTTCGTCGACCTGGGTGACGGACGGCACGTGATCGCCGTCCTCGGGCACCCCCTGCTACGCAGCGGCGCCTATGAGCAGCGATTCCTGCCCGCCGACGCCTTCTTCCCCGACTATTCGAGCCTGCGGCAGATCCGGGCTCTGAAGGCTTCGGGCAAAAAGCTGCAAGGCGCCGCCGATCTGGCGGTCGAACAGATTCCGTCCCTGGCCACGTTCGAGCGGCCGGCCGACCCCACGTCGGCGCGGGTCGTCTACGGCAGGGCTATACGCATGGTCGCCGACGGGGCGGGTGAGCGGGAGACCCGGGTTCATATCGACGAGATCGCCGAGGTCTTTGGGGCCGGTTACGCCCTGCGGCGCGTGCGCCTTGAAATCGTTCCGGAAAACACGCCGATCACGCGACAGATAAAACAGAGACTTCCGTGGCTGAACGACCCGAACGTGATGAAAAACCCCGGCTGGGCCCTCCTGCCTGAACTGTCAAGAATTGTCATAAATCTGCTCGTATCCAAATAGCAGGGTCATCCAGATGGCGATTTCAGAAGAACTGTTCCTCGCTATCCTGGCCATGGATGCTTACAATCGGGGCTATAAGCCCACCGTCGCCCTGCCGACCGGTAACCGGATCGGCGGCGCCGAGGTGAAAGACTCGTCCAGCACGCTCCTGGGCCAGGGCGCGGACGAAAGTATCTCCTTCTTCGCCCAGGCCTATGCTTGGAACGGCAAGACGATCATTTCGTATCGTGGCACGGACGACATCCCCGGCGGTGATTTCGTGTCCGGATGGTCGGTCGGGGCGGGAAGCCCCTTTAGCCAGGCGGGCATGGCCCGCGAGTTTTTCGAGAAGGCGACGGGGCGGTCGGTCTACAATTCCAACCCGTCGGATGTGCTGGTCACGGGCCACTCGCTGGGCGGCGGGCTGGCCGGCCACGTTTCGGCCTTGAGCGGGGCGCGCGGCGTGGGTTTCGACCACATGCCGTTCGGCCTCTCGGCCATCCTGGCGACCGGGGTCGAGGCCGCGCGCCGGGCCGCGGCCTATTTCACCGACACGCCCGAGACGCTGCAGCAATACAACCTGCGTTTCCCCACTCCGGACAACTTCCAGGGCTTCTCGCTTGAGTACGAGGTCAATGCGGGCCTGCGCAACGGGACCATCGCCATCGCGGCCGGCGGCGTCCTCGGCGCCCTGGCCTCGCTCGTCTCGGGACCGCTGGGCGTGGGGCTGTTCACGCTGGGCAACCTGATTTCGATCGGCCAGACCTCATACGAGGCCTATGTCGACAACACGGTGATGAGCACCTACGGCTGGAGCGCGCCCGGTATCGCACCGACAACGCGCCACAGCATGAGCCTGCTGGCGACGCTGCGCTACGCCGAGGATTTCGGCCATGCCGACTGGCAGGTGATCGCAGACAGCTTCCTGGACGCCCTGTTCGACCAGGTGATCGCCGAACAGGCGGGAGCGGAGACCTTCCGCGGTAAAGACGCCGCCGACTTCGCCAGCATCATGCTCAGCGCGATCGCCTATTCGGCGCTCGACGAGGACCTGGTGTTCGGCGACACGGGAATCCGGGCGTTGTTCAACGACGGCGACGAACTGGGCCGGCTGGTGCAGAGCGGCCGGGCGCCCGAGGCGCTCAAGGACGCCCTCGCCGGTCTGTCGAAGGTGATCGCCCAGTTCGCCGGCCAGATGGCGCTGCAGCGCGTGGAATCGGCGAAGCACCAAGCCCTGTCGCCGCTGGAAGGCGTGCTGTTCTTCACCAAGGACGGCGAGTTGGTGGACGACGTGACCACCGCCGACACTCTGGCCATCGACCTGAACAAGAACCTCTGGAACATGTCGGACGATCCGACGCATCCGGTCGATCCCGATCGCGAGGTTCGCGTCGAAGGCATCACCTCGATCATCGAGGCCTTCTTCAGCCAGCGGCCGGTCGACGCCATGCCCTGGGAGAAGACCGAGAGCGAGGCCCTGGCGGCCCTGCAGAAGCTGTACGCGCCCGACGCCGACGCCACCAACGTCAACCGCGTGGACTTCGCCCTGGGGGAGGGGGCCCTCGACCTGATCATGGCGCCGCGCAACCCGACGCCGTCGCTGGAGGCCTATGATCCGACCACGGCGGGTCTGTTCGTCGGCCTGGACGGCGGCGACCGGATCGTCGGCTCATACGAGAACAACATCATCGCCGGCGGCGACGGCGACGACATCCTGTACGGGATGTTCGGCAAGGACATCCTGATCGGCGGCTACGGCGACGACGTCATGGTCGACAACCTGGGCGCCCGCGAGGCCGCTCTGGCCTCGATCGCCGGCATCGATGACGACATCTACATCGGCGGCCAGGTCGAAGGGCCCTGGCTGTTGAATTTCCTGGTCTGGCTGCTGATCGGCGCGGTCCCCGACGTCGACGAGGTCCGCTACAGCGTCCAGGACGATCCGGACGACTCCGAGACCCTGGCCGCCAAGGGCGTGCAGCTGATCTCGCTGGCCAACGGCAAGCTGGGCGACGCCGACACCGTCGAGGTGGTGGTCAAGGACCTCAACACCGACCTGCTGGGTGGACACGACACCCTGGTCAATGTCGAGCGCCTTGTGCTTTCCGAGCGCGGCGACGTGGTCAACGTCACCGACGACATGCTGAATGTCGCCATCTGGGTCGATATGGGCCAGGCCGGCGGGACCGAGTTTTCCAGCGCCGACTATGACAAGTTGAGCTTCGCGGGGCTGAGCCATGGCGTCGTGCTGGTCAACGGCGCCACCCAGAATAGTCCGGTCGTTGGTCCATTGCAGGGTGGAATCTCGGCGATCTCCATCCTTCTGGCCCTGATCCTCGACGTTCCCCCGTCGGTGGACGCGGTCCTGGGCGCGCTGCAGAGCAACAACCCGCTGCGCGTCACCGGGGCCGAACACATCACCCTGACCGACCACGACGACGTGCTGTGGCATGCCGGTTTCGGCGCCGCGGGCAGCTTCGTGACCGGCTGGCCCGAAGGTTTCGATTTCCCGCGCTATGGCGAGATCCACGCCGGCGGCGGCCATGACGTGATCTATGTGAGCCAGGGCGACTATGTGCATGCCGGCGAACGGATCGGCCCGGCCCCTGCCACGGGCCAGCCCGACAACCGCCCGGTCGCCACCCAGGACATGCGCTTGGAGGTCTTCGGCGAGGCGGGCGAGGACCGCCTGATCGCGCGCGGTGGCGAAGGCGTGATCCTGGTCGGCGGCGAGGGCGAGGACTTCCTGTTCAACACCTCGTGGAAGGGGCAGGTCTACGGCGACTCCCTGGACGGCACGGGCGCCAGGTCGACCGATGTGTTCTGGTACCATCCCGGCGTCTTCATCATGGACGCCGGCCCCGAAGACATCCTGCAGATCTTCGGTTTCCCCCTGACCGGCGGCACCAATTCGTTCTTCGGTTTCGAGTCCTATTCCAACAGCCTGGCGATGGACTGGCTGCTGCCGTTCATCTTCTACGGCGCGACCGAGAGCGGCCAGTTGCTGGTGTTCAACGCGCTGTCGTCGATCGTCAACTACGGCGTCGGCCCCACCCGCGGCGACGACCTGTTGCGCAGCGCCATGGTGGTCGAGAACTACACGTTCGGCGGCCAGCAGAGCGCCCTGTTCGAGAACACGGGCGGCTGGGGCGCCCAGGAGCGCGGCGACCTCAACCTGATGTTCCGCATCGTCGGCGACAGCGGCCAGAAGGTGAACCTGTTCTTCGCCGTCTGGGGCATGCTGATCTCCCGGCTCGACGCCATCTACAACTTCGCCAAGCTGATCCAGTGGAAGACCCCGGACGACCCGCTGATCCTCGATCTGGACGGCGACGGCATCGAGACCACGTCCCCCGACCAGGGCGGGGTGCATTTCGACATGGACTCCGACCTGTTCGCCGAGCTGACCGGCTGGGTGAAATCGGATGACGGTCTTTTGGTCCTCGACCGCGATGGCAACGGCCGGATCGAGGATTCCAGCGAGCTGTTCGGCGGGCCTGGGCGGTCGGGATTCGCCGAGCTTCGGCTGCTCGACGACAATGGCGACGGCGTGATCAGCGCCGCCGATGTGATGTTCTCGCAACTGCGGGTCTGGCGCGACCTGGACCAGGACGGCGTCACCGACGCGGGCGAGCTGTTCTCGCTGGCCCAACTGGGCATCACCTCGCTCGGCGCGGTCGGCGGCGCCCTGAACGTCACCACTCCCTCGGGAAACACCCTGCGCGAGCATGCGGTGTTCACCCGCGCCGACGGCACCACCGGCAACATGTTCGAGGCGGTGTTCGGCAGCAATCCGCTCGATACGGTGTTCCGGGGCGATCGCGGCGAAGCGGCCTGGGCGGCCAGAGGGGCCAATGGCGAGGTGTTCGACAGCACTGGCCGCGGCAAGCTGGCCGATCTTTCGACCCACCTGTCGAACGACCTCAAGGTCAACGATATTGTTCAGTCCGTCGCCGCGGCGATGACCACGCCCGACCTCGCCGTGCTGCGCAAGCAGGTGGCGCCGGTGCTGGGCGCCTGGGCCTCCTCGCTGGAGACGACGCGTGAGCTGACGGCCGTCAAGGTGACCACCGGCCCGGGCGGAACCCAGGTGGTCGACCACGCGATCTATGTCGAGGACACGGGCGGCGGCTACTTCCGGCTCGCCAGCGGCGCGGCCGTGCTCGACGCCCAGGGTCAGGTGATCGCCCGCCCGGGGCTCGACGACGTGCTGGCCCAGGCGGCCGGGGCGGGCGGCGCCTGGCGCCTGGAACAGCAGTTCTCGCCCAGCGACCGCGACACGGCGGTCGCCCACCGCGAGGAAGCCCCCTATCTGGTGCAGATCATCGACGGCCGGCCGGTGGTGCTCGACCGCGGCGTACTGGTCACGGATCAGCAGGGTTCCTACTGGACCCTGGCCAGCGGCGCGGCGGTGGTCGGGGCCAACGGCCAGGCGATCGCCCGTCCGACCCTCGATCAAGTGCGCCTGCAGGCGGTCGCGGCCGGCTACGAATGGCGGGTAGAGCAGTTTGGCCACGACGAGTTCCAGGGGCTGCCCTTCGACCGGGTGGCGGTCTATCTCGTCGATGGCATCGTCCGGCAGTACGCGATCTACGTCGAGGACGAGCAGGGCGGCTTCCACGTCTGGTCCGAGAACGTCGACCGGGCCCTGGAGCTGCAGCACAAGGAAGGCCGGCCTTCGACCTTCTCGCTGCGCAACTACGCGATCAATTTCGACACCCTGCCCGAGGCCGGGGCCACCGACGACAGCTATTACCGCGTGGAGGTAATGACCGTCGACGAGTTCCGCTTCGCCTCCGAACTCTACGGCATCAGCTTCCGGCCCGAGATCCTCTACACGACGGTCAACGCCGAGACCGGCTTCCTGGAGTACCAGACCGGCGGTCTGGGCGTCGCGCCGCCGGTCGGCGCCAATGGCGAGTATGTCAGTCCGATCCTGCCGGCGATGTCGCTGTTCCAGGAACTGATGACCCAGTACATCGAGGTCAGCCGGCTGGTGGCGATCCGCCTGGCGATGCAGGGCGGTCTGGCGGAGTATTTCGCCGGCATCGAGTACGACGTCGAGGCCGACGCCTTCGTGCCGACGGCCGGGCGCGAACTGGCGCCGATGCTGGAGGCGATCTTCGCCCGGGCTCCCGACAGCCGCGACGCCACCATCGACTACCTCGACAAGTGGAACGACATCCTCGACCGGATCTATCCGGACTATCGTCCGGCGGGCGAGGAGGACCTGTCGAAGGAAGCCCTGTTCCAGATGATCGTCGCGGCCTACGAGAACGTGGGCCTGGAGCACGTCGATCTGGTCAAGGCCGCGTCGCTGCTGCGGATCGACGAGGCGCGGATCATCGTCGCGCCGATCGCCGCGACCCTGGTCGAGGGCACAAGCGCCAACGATCTCTTCTACATCTCCAGCGGCGACCAGACGATCCGGGGCGGGCTCGGCGGCGATACCTATGTCGTCGGCCGCGACTTCGGCCACGACACGATCGTCGACATCGAGGGGCCGTTCCAGCGGCGCAGCGCCGACACGCTGCGCTTCGCCCATGTGAAGTCGGACGAGGTCTATCTGACCAAGGACGGACTGGACCTGATCATCCAGGTGCTGGGCACGAACGACGTCCTGACCATCCGCAACCAGTTCGATGGTCGCAAGTTCGACCTGTTCGGCCGCGACATCTCGGACGACACCGAGATGGTGCAGATCGTGTTCGCCGACGGCGTGGTCTGGTCGGCGCTCGATATCGCCATCGCCACCAGCCATCCCCTGACCACCAACGACGTCGTCATGGGCACCAACACGATGGACGTGCTGGACGGCGGTCAGGGTAACGACATCCTGCGCGGCGGCCGCGACGGCGACATCTATATCTTCCGGCCGGGCTACGGCAGCGACATCGTCGAGGACCAGAACGACGACATCATGGGGCCGAACGGTCGCGCGATCGACGTCGTCGCATTTGGCGAAGGCATTACGCTCCAGAACATGCGCTTCGTGCGCAACGGCGATTCCGACGACTTCAAGATCATCTTCCTCGACGCCGCCGGCGCCACGACCGGCGACGAGCTGGAGGTCCGCGGCCAGTTCAACTCGACCAACACCGTGGTGTTCGGGGTGATCTGGATCGACCGCATCGAGCGCTTCGCTTTCGCCGACAACAGCTTCCTGACCGAAGCCGACGTGATGCGAAAGGTCGTCCTGGACGCCAAGACCATCGGCGAAGACGCGATCTTCGGTTTCCACTTCGAGGATCGCCTCGATGGCGGAGCCGGGGAGGATTACCTCGTTGGCCTGGACCTCGACGACACCTACGTCTTTGGCCGCGGCTACGGCGAGGACGTGATCGAGGACAATCTGCAGGACTTCCTGTCGTCCAGCTATGACACGCTACAGGTCCTCGACGGCCTGAGGCCCGGCGACTTCGACTTCATCCGCGACGGCGCGTCCCTGACCATCACCATGCGGGTCAGGGGAACCGACGACGCGCTAATCCTCAAGAACCAGTTCCAGCTGACCTCGACCGTCCTGTTCGGCGACTACTACTTCGACAATGTCGACGAGCTGCATTTCGGCGACGGGACGGTCTGGGACATGGACGCCTTCGGGCGCTACCTGCTGGCTCTGGCGCGCACCGACGGCGACGACGTCATCTACGGCTTCGACAAGCGCGACACCCTGGACGGCGGCTTGGGCGACGACCGGCTGGAAGGGGGTATCTACAGCGACACCTACATCTTCCAGCAAGGCTATGGCGACGACGTCGTCTATGACACCTCGCGCGATCCGCTGCTCTCGGCGGGCTACGACACCCTGGTCATGCGTGGCCTCGACTTCGACGACGTCACCATCAGCCGCTTCCAGGAAAATCTGATCTTCACGATCAAGGCGACGGGCGAGACCCTGACCCTGGAGCACCAGTACAATCGCTTCGACGACCAGATAAACGCCGTCGAACAGTTCATCTTCCAGGACCAGACCATCCTCTATACCGACCTCAATCCCGAGGACGTGCTGCTGGTCGGCACCAACGCCGGCGAGACCCTGTGGGGCACGCACTTCGCCGAGACCATCGACGGCCTGGGCGGCGACGACACCCTGATCGGCTCCAGCGACGGCGACACCTACCGGTTCGACGTCGGCTACGGCGCCGACGTGATCTTCGACCGCCTGGAATCGGCGCAGTGGAACGGCGACGACACCGTCGCCTTCGGCGCCGACATCAACATCGGCAATGTCGTCTTCAGCAAGGACGGCCTGGACCTGGTCGTTTCGATCACCGGCCGAACCGACACCCTGCGGATCAAGGAGCAGTTCGGTTCCAGCCGCATGGGGGTGGAGTGGTTCCGCTTCAGCGATGGCGTGCGCTGGAGCATTTCGGACGTCGAGGAACTGCTGGCCATCAGCGGCGGCAGCCGCGGCGACGACGTCATCACCGGCCTGAACGACCGCGACAACGTGCTGGACGGCCGGCAGGGCGACGACCAGCTCAATGGCGGGACCCATTCCGACACCTACGTCTTCGACGGCGGCTACGACATCGACACCATCACCGAGGCCCTGGACAGCGCTTCGGTCGTCGGCGCGATCGACAAGGTGGTGTTCGGCGAACTGATCACGCCCGACAACATCCTGGTCCGCCGCAACGGCAACGACCTGGTGATCTCCGTCATCGACGCCGGCGACCAATTGAGGATCGTCGAGGGCCTCAACAACCGGCAGGTCGAGCGCTTCCTGTTCGCCGACGGCACGGTCTGGACCGCCGGGGAAATCCGGGCGGCCTTGCTGCGGGCGACGGATGGCGACGACGTGCTGATCGGCTTCGACGACCGCGCCGACACGATCGACGGTGGGCTCGGCTCGGACCAGATGGAAGGCGGTCTCGGCGCCGACACCTATCATTTCGGCATCGGCTCGGGCGCGGACTCTATCCTGGACACCGGCGGGACCGACAAGATCGTCTTCGGACCGCGCATCACCGCCGAGCTTCTCGACTTCCACACCGACGGCGACAATCTGGTTATCCGGCTGCGCGGATTCGCGGACTCGCTGGTCATTCTCGACACGCTCGGGGCCAGCGACACGGCCCGCCGCATCGAGACCCTGGCCTTCGCCGACGGGTCGATCATGACCCTCGACACCATTCGTCAGCGTCTGATCGAGCAGCAGGTCTCGGCCAGCGACGACATCGTCGTCGGCTATGGCGACCGCAACGACATCCTGACCGGCGGCGCGGGCTATGACCGCCTGACTGGCCTGGGCGGCGACGACCTCTATGAGTTCAAGCAGGGCGACGGCTACGACATCATCGACGACCAGGGCTATTCCGGCGGCGACCGGCTGCGCTTCCTCGACGATCCCTCCACCCGAGCCGAGGTCCGGCGCCTGCATCCACAGCAGGCCGACATCATCATCTCGTTCCAGGGCAGCGGCGACCAGGTGCTGATCCGGGACGGCCTGACGGCCGGTTCGGCCTCGGCGATCGAGGAGATCACCTTCTCGGACGGCGTGACCTGGCGTACCGCCGACCTGCGGGCCCGGGTCCTGGCGTCGAGCGTCACGGCCGGCGACGACTTCATCGTCGGCTTCAGCGACGCGGAGACCCTGGAAGGCAAGGGCGGCGCCGACACCCTGGATGGGGCCGGTGGCAGCGACACCTATGTCTTCACGCGCCTCGACGGACGCGACGTCATCGACGAGAACGGCGCCTCGGCCAGCGAGGTCGACGTGCTGCGCATCCGCGGTTATCTGCCGGACGAGGTGCGCGTGGTGCGCCCGTTCTCCGATCGGCCCGACCTGCAACTGCTGTTCGTCGGCTCGGACGACTCCGTCCTGCTCAAGGACCAGGTGTCACCGACCGCCGGTCAGGGCGTCGAGCGGATCGAGTTCGCCGACGGCACGGTCTGGCTGCGGGCCGACCTGATCGCCCGGCTGACCCAGGGCGGCGGCGAGGCGGCCGACCTGATCGTCGGCTCCAGCGGCGTGGACATCCTCAATGGTCGTGGCGGCGATGACACGCTCAAGGGCGGCGGCGGCAACGACACCTATGTCTTCGAGCGCGGCGACGGCCACGACCTGATCGACGAGGAGGGCAACTGGTACTACGCCTCGACGATGGCCGACCGCCTGGACCTGGTCGGCTATCTGCCGTCGGAGGTTCGGCTGGCGCGCGACGGTGAGACGCTGATCGTCACCTTCACCGACAGCACCGACGAGGTTCGGCTGCTCACCGCCTTCCAGACCGATGGCTATGGCGTGGAACTGATCGGCTTCGCCGGCGGTGTGACCTGGAACCAGACGACCTTCCGCGCCCAGCTGATCGCCCAGAGCCAGACCGACGGCCGCGACCTGGTGCGCGGTTTCGACGGTTCGGAGACCCTGACGGGCGGGCTGGGCGATGACACCCTCAAGGGCGGCGGCGGCAACGACACCTATCGCTTCCACCGCGGCGACGGCGCCGACGTGATCGACGAGGAAGGCAACTGGTACTACGCCTCGACGATGGCCGACCGCCTGGAGATCACCGGCTATACGCCGGGTGAGGCCCAGCTCGACCGCGACGGCTCCACCCTGATCGTGCATTTCGCCGGCAGTTCGGACGAGATCCGGCTGATCAGCGCGTTGTCAGGCGATGGCTACGGCGTCGACCTGATCGCCTTCGCCGACGGCACGACGTGGAACCTGGCGAATTGGCGGACGATGCTGGTCGCCGAGGCCTCGACGGCCGGCCGCGACCTGATCGTCGGCTTCGAGCCGGCCGAGACCCTGACCGGCGGAACCGGCGACGATGTCCTCAAGGGCGGCGGTGGCAACGACGTCTATGTCTTCAACCGCGGCGACGGCGCCGACATCGTCGATGAGGAAGGTAACTGGTACTACGCCTCGACGATGGCCGACCGGCTCGACATCCGCGGCTATCTGCCCAGCGAGGCGCGGCTGTCGCGCGAGGGCAATCTGGTCGTCGTGCGTTTCGTTGGAACCGGGGACGAGATCCGCCTGATCGATACGCTGCGGGGCAGCGGATACGGTGTCGAGCTGATCAGTTTCGAGGATGGCACGACCTGGAACGTGGCGACGCTGCTGGCCATGTTGGAGCCCTCCGGCGGCGCGACGGCCGGCGACGACCGGCTGGTCGGTGACGGCAATCCCAACACCCTGGCCGGCGGTCTGGGCGACGACCACCTGCTCGGAGGCGGCGGCAGCGACGTCTACGTCTTCAATCGCGGCGACGGATGCGATCTGATCGACGAAGAGTCCAACTATTACAACCAGACCGACCGCCTCGAGATCCACGGCTACACGCCGTCCGAGGTGAGGCTGGAACGGATCGGCGACGACCTGATCATCCTGTTCGACGGCACGACCGACGAACTGAGACTGACCCGAACCCTCTTGGGGAACGGGAGCGGCGTCGAGCAGATCGCCTTCGACGACGGCACGGTGTGGACCTTGCCGACGATCCTCGCCTTGCTGCCGGTTCCGGCGGAACTGGATGGCCCCAACCTGATCGAGGGCGGATCCGGAGCCGACACCCTGGTCGGCGGCGGCGCGGCCGACGTCCTGCGCGGCCGCAACGGCAACGACACCTACGTCTTCACGCGCGGCGACGACGAAGACGTCGTCGACGAGGAGTACTACGGCTACTCGTCGCGGTCGGACGCCCTGGTCATCCATGGCTATCTGCCGTCCGAGGTGACCCTGACGCGCGACGGCGAAGCCGTGATCCTGCGCTTCGCCGGCACGACGGACGAGATCACGGTCACCCGAGGCGCGCTGGGCGACGAATACGGCTACGGCGTCGATCGCTACGTGTTCGACGACGGCACGATCTGGACCTCGGCCGACGTCCAGGCCCGCCTCATGGCCGAGGCGGCCAGCGACGGGGCCGACCTCATCGAGGGGCTCGACGGCGCCGACCGGCTGGAAGGTGGTCTCGGCAATGACGAGATCCATACCGGCTATGGCGCCGATACGATCGTGTTCGCCCGCGGCGACGGTCGCGACCTGGTCGATCCGGGCTACAGCTACGAAAGCGGCGGCGACACGCTTGAGATCGTCGATTACCTGCCGGCCGAAACGCGGCTGGCGCGCGACGGCGACACCCTGCGGATCCGGTTCGCGGGCACGACCGACGAAATCCGTGTCGTCGACGGGCTGTCAGACTATCGTGGCCTCGAACGGATCACGTTCGAGAACGGCGACATCTGGAGCGCCGCCGACATCCGCCAGCGCGTGCTGGAGGCTCAGCAGACCGTCGGGAACGACCTGATCCAGGGCTTCGCCCAGGACGACGTCCTGACCGGCGGGACCGGCGACGACATCCTGGAGGGCGGCGACGGGGCCGACACCTACGTGTTCGGGCGCGGTGACGGCCAGGACGTGCTGTTCGATTCCGGCGGCGGTGGCGGCGAGGAAGGGGCCAGCCTGCAACTGCTGAGCGTCCCAGGGCCGGCCGCCGGGTTCAACCAGGTCCTGATCGAGGACTACGCGCCGACCGAGGTCGTGCTGGTCCGCGACGAGGCCGACCTGGTCATCCGGTTCGTCGGCTCGACCGACGAGATTCGGGTCGCTGACCAAGCCTACAACGACAACTGGGAAATCGCCTTCGAGGACGGCACGATCTGGTCGGCCGCCGACATCGGGCTGAAGATCGAGGCCGACGCCCTGGCCCACGGCGACCTGGTGGTGACGGGAACCGAGGAGGCCGACACGCTGACCGGGGCCGGCGGCAACGACCGGCTTGAAGGCGGTGTGGGCGAGGACACCTACGTGTTCGCCCGGGGCGGCGGACGCGACGTCGTCGCCGACGCCGACTACATGGCCTGGGAAGAGGGCGCGGCCAGTTCCGACACCCTGAGGCTGCAGGACTATACCGCCGCCGAGCTGCTGTTCAGCCGTGTCGGCGACGATCTGATCATCCGCTTCACCACCAGCGACGACGCGGTGGTGATCCGGGGCGGTTTCTCCGGCGATCCTGAATACGCCATCGAGCGCATCGTCCTCGATGGCGAGGTCGAGCTGGCGGTCGCCGACATCCGCGCCGCCATAGTCAGCGCCCAGGCCACGCCGGGCGACGACCACGTCGTGGGCGCGTCCTACACGCCGCTGGTCCTGGCCGGTGGGGCCGGCGACGACATCCTGGTCGGACAATCGGGGTCGGACGATTTCGTGTTCGGACGCGGCGACGGCCAGGACAGCATCGTCACCGGGTACAACATCGACGGTGTGCTGCACCTTCACGGCTACCTGCCGTCGGAGGCGATCCTCGATCGGGCGGGCTCCGACCTCCTGATCCGGTTCGTCGGCACGAGCGACGTCGTCGTCCTGACCGACGCCTTCGCCCGCTACGACTCCGGTCCCGTCAGCGAAGTGCGGTTCGACGACGCCACGGTCTGGACGATGGAGCAGATCATCGCCGACACGCTCGCCAGTCAGGCCAGCGCGGGCGATGACACGATCTTCGGTCGCGACGACCACGCCGACACGCTCACGGGTGGGGCGGGCAATGACCTGCTGGTCGGCCGTGGCGGCGAGGACACCTACGTGTTCTCACGCGGCGATGGCATGGACCGGATCCGCGAGGACAACGCCAACGAGATCGACACCGTCCGCATCCAGGGCTTCGCCCCCTCCGAGGTGACGGTGGGGATCGTCGGCGAGGACCTCATCCTGCGCTTCCTGGGAACCCAGGACGTGCTGCGGGTGAACGATTACGTCTATTACGACGAGTGGAGCGAGACCGAGCGGAGCACCGGCGTCGAGAGCTTCGTCTTCGACGACGGCACGGTCTGGACCATCGCGGAGGTGCGCACGCGCGCCAACACGGGTCAGCCGACCCCGGGCGACGACACGCTGACCGGCCAGCCTGGCCGTTCGGACACGCTGTCGGGGTTGGGGGGCGACGACACCTACCTGTTCGCGGCCGGCGCCGGCCGTGACGTGATCTTCGACAAGGGCGGCGGCGAAGACCGTGTACGGATCATCGGCCATGAACCGGCCGACGTGACGCTGTCGCGCCAGGTGGACGACGTCGTGCTGCGCTTCGCCGGCTCGACCGACGTGCTGATCCTGCGCGGCTTCTTCGACGGTTCGGCGAGCAACGCCGTCGAGCGGGTCGAGTTCACCGACGGCACGGTATGGACCAAGGCCGGGATCTGGGACGCGGTCATGGCCGTCCAGGCCACGTCCGGCGACGACGAGATTTTCGGCACGGCGTACGGCGACACCTTTGCGGGCGGCCTGGGCGACGACACGCTGACGGGCGGCTACGGCGGCGACACCTATGTCTTCGCGCGGGGCGATGGCCGTGACGTCATCCGCGAGACCGGCTCCGACGTCGACGTATTGCGACTGGAGGGCTACACGCCGGCGGAGGTCATCGTCCTGCGCCGCGGCGAGGACGTGGTGCTCCGCTTCGCGGGCACGACCGACAGTGTCGTCCTTCGCGACCTGTTCGGCGGCTACGCCACCCTCGAACAGATCGCCTTCGACGACGGCACGGTCTGGACGGGCGCCCAGATCCGAGCCCTGGCGATCGCCCAGGCCGCGACGGCGGGCGATGACACCATCAACGGCTCGTCCGAGGGCGACGTTCTGGACGGCGGGGCGGGGGCCGACCTCCTGCAGGGCGGTTCGGGCGCCGACACCTACGTGGTTTCGCGCGGCAGTGGCCACGACATCGTCCGCGAGACCGGCTACGACAACAACGATCGCGTGCTGATCCACGACTTCACCCCGGCCGAGATGCGCGTCTCGCGGGTCGGACAGGACGTCGTGCTGCGGTTCGGCGACGCTTCGGACTCGCTGACCGTCCGCGGGTTCTTCGACTCCGAGAGCTACGCGATCGAGGGCCTGGTCTTCGACGACGGCACGGTCTGGACGCTGGCGCAGCTGCGCGACGCGGCGCAGGCCTCGCAGATGACGGCCGGCGACGACTTCGTCCTGGGGACCAGCGCCGCCGACGTGCTGGGCGGTGGAGCCGGCGACGACACCCTGTCGGGCGGCTCGGGCGCCGACACCTATGTGTTCGCGCGGGGCGACGGACGCGACATCGTCAACGACAACGGCTCCGGGGCGGATCGCATCCTCATCGAGGACTTCGCTCCGGGCGAGGTCCTGCTGTCGCGGCTCGGCAATGATCTGGTCCTGCGGTTCCAGGCCAGCAACGACGTGTTGACGGCGCGCAATTTCTTCACCAGCGCGGGCCTGATCGAGCAGATCGTCTTCGACGACGGCACGGTCTGGACCGAGGCCCAGGTTCGCGCCCGGGTGATCGAGAACGCCTTCACGGCCGACGACGACATCATCAACGGCACCACCGCCGCCGACTTGCTGACCGGGGGGCTGGGCGACGACCGCCTCAGCGGCGGCTCGGGCGACGACACCTACGTCTTCGCCAGCGGCGATGGTCGCGACATCATCGACGACAACGGCAATGGCGGGGCCGACGTTCTGGAGATCCGTGGCTACACGGTCGACCAGGCCACGTTCCGCCGCCTGGACTCCACCTCGACGGACCTGGTGATCACCTTCGCCGGAACGACGGACACCATCACCATCATCAACGGCCTGGCCGGCGGGGCGGCCGACACCATCGAGACGATCCGCTTCGCCGACGGCGGCGTCGCCCTGACCACCGCTGGCGTCAGCGCCAGGCTGGTGACCGGCAATGTCACCGACGAAGCCGACCACATCCTGGGCACGGGCGGAATCGACAGCCTGACAGGCGGACACGGGGCTGACGTCATCGACGGGGCCGGCGGCGACGACAGCTATCTCTACACGCGAGGCGATGGCGACGATCGCATTCTCGACACCGGATCGAGCGCGGGCGACCGACTGGTCATCGCGGGCTACGCGCCGGGCGACATCCTGTCGATCAAGCGCAGCCCGCCGGACGGTATCGACCTGATTCTGACCTTCAGCGGCGTGGGCGACCGGCTGCTGCTGGCCAACACGTTGTCGACCGACGCCGCGGGCGTGGAGACCGTCGAGTTCGCGGACGGCACGGTCTGGACGATCGCCGCTCTGCGCCAGCAGGTCCTGCTGGGGGCCGGAACAGCGAACGACGAGCACATCTGGGGCTTCGAGGGCGCCGACACCCTGAACGGGTTGGGCGGTCGCGACTGGCTGTCGGGCGGGGCCGGCTCGGACACCTATGTCTTCGCCCGCGGGGCGGGGGTGGACACCATTGAGGACAAGGGCGACGCCGGCGGGATCGACGTCGTCCAGATCAGCGGCTACGCCTCGACGGAAGCCAGCGTCAGCCGCTTCTACAAGGGCGATGACGACATCCTGATCTCGTTCGCCGGCGGGCCCGACGACGGGCTGATCATCCTCGACACGCTGTCGGGCTCGACGCTGGGCGTCGAGGAGATCGTGTTCGCAGACGGCGTGCGCTGGACGATGCAGGACGTGCTCAACCTGCTCGACAACGCCGTTCCAGTGGCCGGCGACGATGGCCTCTACAGCGTCGTGCAGGGCCGAACCTCGGTGATCTCGGCTTTGTCGCTGTTGCGCAACGACCATGACGGCGATCGCGACACCCTGCGGATCGTCGCCCTCTCGAACGTCCATGACGGGACCGCCACGCTGGACGCTTCCGGCAACGTGGTGTTCACCGCCGACTCCACCTTCAACGGCCTGACCACCTTCGACTACACGATCTCCGACGGCCACAACGGCTTGGCCACCGCGACCGTTCAGGTCAGGGTGCGGCCGCCGGCCTCGGCGACGGACGACTCCGGCGTGGTGGTGGCCGAGGACGGCTTCATCACCATTCGCGTCGACCAGCTGCTGTCGAACGATTTCGACGGCGACCTGATGGTGATTTCGCAGGTTCTCGACGCCACGCACGGCGGCGTGTCGCTGTCCAGCAACGGCGAGATCACCTTCACGCCCTACGCCAACTATGTCGGTCCGGCCTCGTTCCGCTATGTCGCCAACACGCCGGAAGGCGGGCGCGCCGAGGCGACGGTCTCGATCAACGTCACGGCGGTCAACGACGATCCCGTGGCGCGGGGCGACAGCGGCTTCGTGGTCGCGGAAGGCGGCGTGATCACCGTCGCCGTCGCCGACCTGATCCGCAACGACAGCGACGTCGATGGCGATCGTGTCTCGATCGTCTCGGTCGGGGCCAGCCCGAACATGACCGTGGCGCTCGACAACCAGACCGGCCTGATCACCTTGACGCCGACGCCCTACTATTTCGGCCCGGCCTCGTTCACCTACACCCTGTCGGACGGCCACGGCGGAACCAGCACCGCGACGGTGGCGATCCAGGTCACGCCGGTCAACGACGCGCCCGAGCCGAAGGTCGACACCCTCACCCTCGACGAGGACACGCCCTATTTCTTCGCGACCAGCCTGCTGCTGGCCAACGACCTGGAGCATGACGGCGAGCCGCTGATCATCACCCGGGTGTTCGGCGCGGTCGGCGTGCGGCCGACCCTGCTTGAGAACGGCACGATCTATCTCGTTCCGAACGGCAATTTCTATGGCCTCGGAGGGTTCAACTACGAGGTCACTGACGGCCAGGGCGGCTTCACCTCGACCCACGTCGACGTCCAGGTAAATCCGGTCAACGACAATCCGATCGCGCGCGACGAGGCCTATACCGACAACGGCGTCGATTTTCTGCGCGCCACCGAGGACACGCCTTTCCTGATCGACTTCGCGCGGCTGGTCTCCAATGACCGCGATATCGACAGTCCGTCCTTGACCCTGTCGTCGGTGTCCTTCGCCACCAACGGTACGGTGTCGATCACGGCCGAAGGCCAGATCCTGTTCACGCCGGACGCCAATTACTGGGGCGAGGCGTCGTTCCGCTATGTGGTTTCCGACGGCGCCGGCGCTGTCGACGATGCGCTGGTCAAGCTCTACATCGACCCGGTCGGCGACGCGCCGCCGGTGGCCGGGCTCGACGAGCTGACGGCCTATGAGGACGTCGAGCTCGAAATTCCGGTCTCCGTACTGCTGGCCAACGACACCGATATCGACCGCGACGTTCTGCGCATCCTGTCGGTCTCGGTCGATCCATTCTTCGGCACCGCCAGTCTGGGGGCCGATGGCGTCGTGCGCTTCCGCGGCCGGGCCAACGCCCACGGCCCGATGGAATTCCGCTACGTCGTCACCGACGACGCGGACGGCACGGACCAGGGCGTGGTCCGCGTCACCGTGCTGTCGGTCAACGACGCGCCGACGGCCGCGCCGGACGCCGGCGCCACGAGCCGTGACGCGCCGCTGGTGGTGCGGATCTCGGACCTGCTGGCCAATGACAGCGACGTGGACCTCGATCCGGAGGACTATGCCGCCTTGCTGTCCTTCGTCTCGGCCCAGGCGCCCACCGCCGGCGTCCTGTCGATCTACGAGAACGAGTTCGTCGTCGTCGAGACGCCGCTCGGCTATTCGGGACCACTGTCCTTCACCTACACGATGCGCGACGAACTGAACGTCACGGATGACGGCACGGTCTTCGCGACCGTCTCGCCCGACCACGCCGAGACCCTGTACGGAACGGCGCGGCGCGATCTGCTGATCGGCACGGCCTCGGGCGAGCGGTTCGAGGCCGGCCAGGGCGACGACGACATCTTCGCCCGGGGCGGTGACGACTACATCGCCAGCAATGACGGGGCCGACAAGATCGATGGCGGCGAGGGCTACGACACAGTCGCCTTCAACACCTCGAACATCGGCGTGCGGGTCGACCTGCAGAGCCGGGTCGGGCAGGGCGGTTTCGCCCAGGGCGACATCTACACCAGCATCGAGGCGGTCGAGGGTTCGGACTTCGCCGACCAGTTGCTCGGCACGGCCGGCGACAACCGGCTGGTCGGCGGGGGCGGTGGCGACCTGCTGGTCGGTCGTGATGGAGTCGACACCTTGATCGGCGGCGACGGCGACGACACGCTGGAGGGGGGCGTGGGCGCCGACGTCCTGACGGGAGGCGACGGCGAGGACACGGCCGACTACGCCGCCTCGACGGTGGCGGTGGCCGTCTCGCTGGCGTCGGGAACGGCGACGGGCGGCGCGGCCGCCGGCGATGTGCTGACCGGGATCGAGAACCTGATCGGCACCATCGAGGCCGACATCCTCGAAGGCGATCAGGCGGACAACCGCCTGAGCGGCGGGCGCGGCGACGACGTGCTGCGCGGCCTGGGCGGTGACGACGTGCTGGTCGGCGGCCGGGGGGGCGACGTGCTCGAGGGCGGGGCCGGCGTCGATATCGCCGACTATACGGGTTCGGTCGAGGCGGTGGTCATCGACATGTCGGGTCTGACGGCCGGCGGCGGCGACGCCCAGGGCGACAGCTTCGTCGGCATCGAGATCATCTACGGCTCCTATCACGACGACACGATCACCGGCGACGACGGCGACAACGTCATCCGGGGCGGGGCCGGGGCGGATGCGATCGCCGGCGGCGGCGGCCGCGACACCGCCGACTACGCCAACGCGGCCCAGGCCGTCGCGGTCGATCTGGCCACCGGGCTCGGCACGGGCGGCGACGCGGCCGGCGACAGCCTGACGGGCATCGAGGCGCTGATCGGCTCCAACTACAACGACAGCCTGCGCGGCGACGCCGGGGCCAACGACTTCGAAGGCGGGTTCGGCCAGGATCTGCTGGCCGGGGCGGCCGGCTCGGACACCTATCGTTTCGGGTTCGACTCCTTCGACGACACCATTGTCGAGGTCGGCGACCTGACCGGTATCGATCGGGTGGTCTTCGACGCCGATGTTCGGGTGGCCGATGTCAGCGTGGTGCGTCTGGGCGATGACCTCTTGCTCGAGATCGAGCACGACGACGGCTTCCTGATCGACACCGTGACGGTCAAGGACCACTTCCTGGGCGGCGAGACGGGCCTCGAACAGGTCGTGTTCGCCGACGGCATGGTCTGGGACCGCGACGATCTCGACTATCTCTACCGCAACGACCGCTTCAACGCCGTCGATGACCTGGTGCGCTGGGCCGACGAGGATACGCCCTACGCGATCGCCGCCAACCTGCTGACCCGTAACGACACCACCACCGAGGATCCGGGCCTGACCATCCTGTCGGTGCGCAACGGCGTCAACGGCACGGCGGTTCTCCAGGCCGACGGCTCGGTGGTGTTCACCGGCGCCCAGGATTTCCACGGCAGCGCCTTCTTCGATTACACGGTGACCGACGGCCGCGGCCGAGAATCGACGGCGACCGCGGAGGTCATCATCCGTCCGGTCAACGACGCGCCCACGGCGGCGGACGACGGAGTGTTTACCGGTTACGAGGACACGCCGTTCCTGATCCCGTTCAGCGCGATCTTCGGCAATGACGGCGATGTTGATGGCGATTCCCTGACGATCATCGACCTCAAGCCGATGATCGACGCCCAGGGCCACGACCTCTATCCCGACCTGTTCATGATGGGCAGCAACGGCAGGGCCACCGTCACGGCCAACGGTGTGCTGTTCGCGCCCAATGCCGACCACTATGGCTTCGCCGGCTTCCGCTACACGGTCAGCGACGGTCACGGCCGGACAGCCACGGCCCAGGTCGAGCTGCAGATCATCGGCGTCAATGACGCGCCGCGCCCGGGTGAAGACAAGCTGACCACCCGGATGGGCGAGCCGGTCATGGTGTCGGTGGCCCAACTGATCGGCAACGACATTGATCCGGAGGGCGACGCGATCCTGTTCGTGGACGTCGGTCCCGGAACCCACGGCGCGGCGGCGGTCGAAACCGTGACGGTCAACGGCGTGCCGACCCGCATGGTGGTGTTCACCCCGGCCGCCGACTTCCTGGGCGAGGCGACCTTCACCTACACGGTCACCGACGATCGCGGGGCCTCGGCCACGGGCTCGGCCAAGGTCACCGTCATCCCACTCAACGATCCGCCCAACGCGGTCGACGACAATGGCTTCGAGACGATCGAGGACCAGGTCCTGATCATCGACCCGGCGTCGCTGCTGCTCAATGACACCGACCCCAACGGCGATCCCCTGGTGATCGACCGCCTGGACCTCTATCCGGAGAACGGCGAGGTCCGCTGGACGGCGGACGGCAAGATCGCCTTCGACCCGCGCGCCGACTACAACGGCGAGGCGTCCTTCGACTACTGGATCTCGGACGGCCGGGGCGGTTACGACCGCGCCACAGTGCGATTGTTCATCAATCCCGCCAATGACAGCCCGGTGGTGGTCGACGATGTGATCGACGGGCTCGAGGACCTGCCGCTGTTCCTATCGGCGTTCGAGGCCTTCGCCAATGACGGCGATCCCGAAGGCGACGTGATCTACTTCGACTCCTTCGAGCTGATGGGGGTGCTGGAGAACGACTTCTCGGCGCGCACGGTGCTGAGCCGCGATCTCGGGATCGCCGACTTCACCCCGCCTGCGGCCGGCGGGGCGGTGGTCACCCTGGCGAACGGCGAGGCCCTGCCTGAATGGCTGAGCTTCGACGCGGCGACCTGGACCCTGACCGGCACGCCGCCGGCCGGCGTCGACGGCAACCTGTTCCTGCTGCTGACCGCCACCCGCGCCGATGTCGCGACGGGCGCCGTGCTGACGGTGGTCCGCGACGTCGCCCTGACCATCCCCGCCCCGCCGGAGGGCGCGCCGCCCGCTGCGCTGAGCCTGGTCCTCGATCCGAACGATCTGGCGACGACCCCGGCCGCCACGGTCACGGCGACCCTGGCCAATGGCGACATCCTGCCGCCCTGGCTGCATTTCTACGCCGAGACCTGGACCCTCGAAGGCCTGCCGCCGCCCTACTATGTGGGCCGCCTCGACATCGTCGTCACCGCGACCGAGCCGAACGCGGGCGGCGTGGCGACCTATGAATTCGAGATGGTCGTCGACCGGCTGATCGAGCTGGCCGGCGGCGACCTCGACACCGACTACGCGGCCCGGCCGCCGGTCAGCCTGATGGTCGCCGCGGCGGTCCTGGGCGCCGGTCCCGGAGCCGTCGTCGTCGCCACCCTGGCGGACGGTTCGGCCCTGCCGACCTGGCTGGCCTTCGACGCCGCGACCCTGACCTTCAGCGGCGACGCTCCCGACCACTATGTCGGCGAGTTGGAACTCAAGCTGGTCGCCAGCTGGACCGACGCCGACACCGGCCTGCCGGCCCAGAGCACGGCGATCGTCGAACTGCCGGTCGATCCGCCGATCACCTTCGGCGGCGGCGCGGTCCTGGTGCGCAACGGCGACGACATCGAGATCCGGACGCCCGAGGACTTTTTCGGCTCGCTGGCCATTCGCTACAAGGCGCACGACATCAAGGGCGCGGTCAGCGACGACTGGGCGGTGGCGGTCGTCAATGTGCTGCCGCAGCGCGAAGCTCCCGACGCCGGCCAGGACAGCTTCAGCGTCAACGAGGACGCGACGCTTAGCCTGCGCCTGGACGCGCTGCTGGCCAACGACCAGGACGAAGAAGGCGATCCGATCAGCTTCGTGTCGATGACCCAGCCCCAGCATGGCCGGGTCGATCTGGTCGCCGAGCCGTTCGCTTTCGACCTGCCGGAAAGCGCCCATGCCGGCCTGGCCGGCGCGAACATCACCTATGCCGCCACCCTGGCGAACGGCGGCGCTCTGCCCGACTGGCTGACCATCGATCCGGCGACGGGCGCGCTCGGCGGCCTGCCGCCCTTGAACTTCCCGGGCCAACTGACGGTGCGGGTGACGGCCAATGACGGCGTCGCCACCGTGGTCAGCGACCACCTGCTGATCGCCCTGGTCGCCGATCACTACCGCCTGGTCTATACGCCCGACCCGCAATATTCCGGGCGCGACAGCTTCAGCTACACGATCAGCGATGGGCGCGACGGCACGGACACCACGACGGTCGATCTCAACGTCCTGCCGGTCAATGATCCGCCCGTCGCCCAGACCGACACCTTCACGACGCTGGAAGACACCGCCCTGGCCTTCACCGTCGTCGACCTGCTCGGCAACGACAGCGACGTCGACGGCGACCCGATCCGCCTGGTGTCGCTGGGCCAGCCGGCCCATGGGACGATCACCCGCGACGGCGACCAGATCCTTTACACGCCGAACCTCAATTTCGACGGGGTCGACACCGTCACCTACACGGTGACCGACGACGCCGACGGGACGACGGTCGGCACGATCCGCATCACCGTGACGCCGGACAACGACGCGCCGGTCACGGGGATCGACACCTTCTCCGGCTTCGAGGACCAGCCGGTGATCGTCACGACAGCCCAATTGCTGGCCAATGACGGCGATCCGGACGGCGACGCTATCAGCTTTGTCGGCATCCAGCAGGTCGTGCCGCATGGCCGCGCCTTCCTCCTGCCCGACGGCCGGATCTCGTTCACCCCGGACGGCGACTATGTCGGCGAGGTCCGCTTCGCCTATCAGATCACCGACGGGCGGATTGTCTCGCCCAGCGATGCGGCGCTGTCAGGACCCCAGGCCGCCCAGTACCGCAACGTCGTCATCACCTTCGCGGCGGTTAACGACGCCCCGGTGGCCCGCGCCGACGGCGGCTTCGAGACCTTGGAAGACACCGTGATCGACATCGCGGTCGCCGATCTGCTGGCCAATGACAGCGACATCGACGGCGACGCGATCAGCGTCGTGGCGGTCGGCGATCCGGTCAACGGCACGGTGACGCTCGAGAACGGGATCGTCCGGTTCACGCCGCGCGCCGACTATTTCGGCAACGGCGGCTTCGTCTACACCCTGCGCGACGCGGCGGGGGCCGAGACCACCGCCTTCGTCTCGGTCGACGTGACGCCGGCCAACGACCTGCCGATCGCGGTGATCGACGACGGTTTCGCGATGCTCGAGGACGGCGTGCTGCTGATTGATCCGGCGACGCTTCTGGCCAACGACCTCGATCTCGACGGCGACACGATCGTGTTTACCGGCGTTTCGGGCTTTGGAGCCGAACTGACACCGGAAGGCATGATCCGCTTCACGGCCGGCGCCGACTATTTCGGTCAGGCCAGCTTCCACTACACCCTCTCGGACGGTCGGGGCCCCGACGTGCGTGGCACGGTCATCGTGGAGGTGCAGGGCGTCGAGGACGCGCCGCGCCCGACCGCCGACCAGCTCGACGGTACGGAAGACCAGGTCCTGATCATCCCGATCCTGACCCTGCTCGGCAACGACAGGGACCCCGACGGCCAAAGCCTGCAACTGACCGGTGTTTCGGCCATTGTCGGCGGAACGGTGGCGCTGGATGGCGTGGGCAACGTGATCTTCACGCCCGACGCCGACTTCAACGGCGTCGCACGCTTCGCCTACGACGTCGTTGACATCACCGGCCGGTCGGCCAGCACGACCGTTCGCCTCGACATCGCGGAGGTCAATGACGCCCCGCGCGTCGCCGCGCCCCTGGCGCCGCACGTCTCGGCGGAAGACATGGCGGTCAGCTTCCCGGTGCCGCTCGGAACCTTCGTCGATGTCGAGGGCGACGCCCTGACCTACGCCGCGTCGATGGCGGACGGCGCGCCGCTGCCGACCTGGCTGTCCTACGACGCCGCCAACCGACGTTTCGTCGGCACGCCCCCCGCCGACTTCAACGGCACGATCGGCCTGCGCCTGACCGCGTCGGACGGCGCCCTGGCGACCAACCACCTGTTCGACCTGATCATCGCCCCGGTCAACGACGCCCCCGATGCGATGGCGGCGATCGGGTCGCAACAGGCGATCGAGAACCAGCCGCTGGTCTTCACCGTGCCCAACGCGGCCTTCTTCGACCGCGATGGCGACGGGCTGACCTTCTCGGCGACGCTCCAGAACGGTGATCCGTTGCCGGCCTGGCTGGTCTTCGACGGCGCGACCGGGACCTTCTCCGGTACGCCGCCCTATGCGGCGGCCGGCGATCTCGACATCGTCGTCACCGCCACGGACGGTCAGGCCACGGCCCAGTCCGGTTTCCGGTTGGCCATCGCCGACGTCGACGAGACGCCGGTCGTCGCTCATCCGCTGACAGCCCAGTCCGGGGTCGAGGACACGGCGTGGAATTTCGTCGTCCCCGGCGACACCTTCGCCGCGCTCGACGGTGACCCGTTGACCCTGTCGGCGCGACTGGCCGATGGCGCGCCACTGCCGGCCTGGCTGGCCTTCGATCCGGCCACCATGGCCTTCGCCGGCACGCCGCCCGCCGACTTCCATGGCGCGCTCGACCTCACCGTCGTGGCGTCGGACGGCCGGTTCGTCGCCGAAAGCATGTTCCAGCTGACCATCGCGGCGGTCAACGACGCGCCGCGCGTGGCCTCGCCGATCGCCGGTCAGGCCTCGAACGAGGACCAGGCCTGGAGCTTTGTGCTGCCGGCCGGGACCTTCGTCGATATCGAAGGCGATTCGTTGTCGCTGTCGGCCAGCCTGGCCGATGGCGGGGCGTTGCCGGCCTGGCTGGTCTTCGACGCCGGCGCCCGGCGCTTCTCGGGCCAGCCTCCCCAGGATTTCGAAGGGGTCATCGACATGCGGGTGACGGCCTCCGACGGCGTGCTGGTCACGCCGGCCACGTTCCGGCTGTCGATCCTGCCGGTCAACGACACGCCGGTGGCGGTCGACGACGGGGGCTTCACGGTGACTTCCGGCGCGGTCCTGACCCTGCCGGCCGGCGCGCTGCTGGCCAATGACAGCGACGTGGACGCTTCGGCCCTGCTGACCATCACCGCCGTGAGCGGCGCCCAGCGGGGGACGGTCGCCCTGTCCGGCGGCGCGGTGGTGTTCACCCCGCAGGCCGGCTACGCGGGGCCGGCCGCGTTCAGCTACACCGTTTCCGACGGGGTCGGCGGAACGGCGACGGCCAATGTCAGCGTGACGGTGCTGCCGGTGATCGTCACCGGCACGTCGGCGGCCGACAGCCTGACCGGCACGGCCAATGCCGACCTGATCGACGGCGCGGCGGGCGACGACACCCTCACCGGCCTGGCCGGCAACGACCAGTTGATTGGTGGCCTGGGCGCCGACCGAATGGTCGGCGGTCTGGGCGACGACATCTATGTCGTCGACGACGCCGGCGACACGATCGTCGAGAGCAGCAATCAGGGCACGGACGCGGTGCTGTCCTCGGTCAGCCACGGCCTGGCGGCCAATGTCGAGCGCCTGACCCTGACCGGCGGGCTGGACATCGACGGCACGGGCAACACCCTGGCCAACCTCCTGATCGGCAACGCCGGCGACAACGTGCTCGACGGCCTGGGCGGCGCCGACACCCTGGTCGGCGGCCTGGGCGACGACACCTATGTCCTCGACGCCACCGGCGACGTGGTGACCGAACAGGCCGGAGAGGGGACCGACACCGTCCGCACGGGTCTCAACAACTATCTGCTGGGCGCCAATCTGGAGAACCTGGTGCTGACCGGGGTCGCCAATCTGACCGCCTTCGGAAACGCGACCGACAACGCCATCACCGGCAATGCCGGCGCCAACCGGCTGGATGGCGGCCTGGGTCGCGATCGCCTGGCGGGTGGAGCCGGCAACGACACCTATGTCGTCGATGACCTGGAAGACGTCGTCATCGAACTGGAGAACGAAGGGGTCGATCTGGTCCAGGCTTCGGTCAGCTACGCGCTGGCCGACCATGTCGAACAACTGACCCTGACGGGCTCGGCGGCTATCGACGGAACCGGCAACGCCTTGGCCAACGCCATCATCGGCAACCTGGCCGCCAATATCCTGGACGGCGGGGCCGGGGCCGACACCCTGACCGGCGGACTGGGCGACGACACCTATGTCGTCGACGACGTGGGCGACCGCGTGGTTGAAAGCTCGTCCAGCGGCGGCTTCGACGTCATTCGCGCCTCAGTCAGCTTCACCATGGCGACCAATGCCGAGCGTCTGATCCTCACCGGCTCGGCGGCGATCAACGCCGTGGGCAACAGCGCCGCCAACGAGATCCTCGGCAATGACGGCGACAACCGCATCGATGGCGGGGCCGGCGCGGACTTCATGACCGGCGGGCTGGGCGACGACATCTACGTGGTCGACAACGACGGCGATGTCGTCACCGAGGCGGCGGATGGCGGGTTCGACACCGTCAGCGGGGCCCGCACCATCGTCCTGGTGCAGAACATCGAGGCGCTGGTCCTGACCGGGACCGGCGGCTATGCCGGGACCGGCAACGGCCTCGACAACGTCCTGACCGGCAACGCCGGCGCCAACACCCTGGACGGCGGGGCCGGGGCCGACACCCTGGCCGGCGGGCTGGGCAACGACACCTATGTGATCGACCAGGTCGGCGACCTGGTGGTCGAGGCGCTCAACGAGGGTGTCGATCTGGTTCGCAGCGCCGTCAGCTACACGCTGGGGGCCAATGTCGAGCGGCTGACCCTGACCGGGGCGGCGGCCATCGACGGCACGGGCAACGAACTGGCCAACCTGATCACCGGCAACGCGGCGGGCAACCGGCTCGACGGCGGGGCCGGCGCCGACACGATGACCGGCGGGCTCGGCGACGACCTCTATATCGTCGACGACGGGGCCGACATCGTCACCGAGGCGGCCAACGGCGGCGCGGACACGGTGCTGTCCAGCGCCACCTACACGCTGGCCAGCAATGTCGAGCGGCTGACCCTGGTCGGGGTCGGGATCATCAACGCCACCGGCAATACCGGCGCCAACCTCCTGACCGGCAACGCCGCCGACAACATCCTGGACGGCAAGAGCGGGGCCGACACCCTGGTCGGCGGCCTGGGCAACGACACCTATGTGATCGACCAGGTCGGCGACGTCGCGATCGAGGCGGCGGGCGAAGGCGTCGACACCGTCCGTTCCAGCGCTGCGCACGCGCTGGCAGAGAACATCGAGAACCTGTCGCTGACCGGCTCGAGCAACATCAACGGCACGGGCAACCTGCTCGACAACAGCCTGGTCGGTAACGCCGGCGCCAACCGGCTGGTCGGGGCGGAGGGCATGGACATCCTGGACGGCGTGGGCGGCAACGATATCCTGACCGGCGGGGCCGACGCGGACGTCTTCGTGTTCCGCGCCGGATATGGCCGCGACACCATCACCGACCTCATGCTGGGCGGGCCGGGCGCAGACCTGATCCAGTTCTCGCTGGGAGAAGCCTTCGACAGTTTCGACGAGGTGATGGCGGTGGCCAGCCAGGTGGGGGCGAGCACGGTGTTCACCATCGACGCGGCGACCGTGCTGACGCTCCAGAACACCCAGATGTCCGCGCTCGTCGCCAGCGACTTCCTGTTCGCGGCCTGACAATGCGCGATCGCGAACGGGCGTGTAGCCAGTTGATCGACCGCCCGTGGCTAGCGCGCGATCGCCTGGGGCGGCGACGGCGCCGTCCCATCGCATGGGAGTTCATCTTGTTCGGAGAGCAGCGTACAAGAGGCGCTCTCATCGAGGAATCGACTGATGTCCCCCGGCGCCGAAACCTGGTCGAGCCTGACTTCCCTGGCCACGGAAACCATCAGGGGAGAGTTCGCGGCGCTGCGCCCCCTGTCAGTCGCCGACGCGGAGACCACGCACCAATGGCGCCATGCGGCCAGGGCGGCCTATCTCAACCAGGGCGCCGCCACGGTGGAGGAACAGGCGCGATGGATCGCCGGTCGCCCGGCCTCGGAACTCAACTACATCATTGAACTGACCAGCGGCGAGCCCGTGGGAATGCTGTCTCTGGTCGCGATCGACCTGACCCACCGTCGCGCGGAATCCGCCCGGTTCCTGATCGGCGACGAAGCGCTGGTCAAGGGCGCGCCGGTGGCCGTCGAGGCCATGAAACTGCTCTACGCTGTTGGGTTCGACCGCCTTGGCCTGGAGCGCATTCATGGTTTGATCGAGGCGCGCAATCACCTCATGCTGAAATGGCAACTCTATCTGGGCATGAAGGAAGAGGGTCGTTTGCGCCGACACTATTTGAGAGACGATGAGTTCGTCGACGCGGTGGCCCTAGGGCTTCTGGCCGATGAGTATCGCCGCGTGAGCCTGCCCAAGATGAACGCGCTGATCGCCCTCGCGCGCGGCCGAGCGGCGGCGAATTGAGCGCCATGGACAGACGTGAGCAAGTGCTCGGCATCATCTATGCCGCGCTGGAGAGCCTCAACGCCGAGCTGAGCGAGGATCGGCAGGTCGAGATCGGGCCGACGACGGCGCTGTTCAGTCCCGACGCAGCGCTGGACTCCCTGTCGTTGGTCTCGGTGATCATCGACGTGGAGACGGCGCTGACCCTGGAATGGGACGCGCCGATCAGCCTGACGGACGACCGCGCCATGGCCCGCGCCATCTCTCCTTTCGACGATGTGGGCACGCTGACCGACTACATTCTCGAACTCCTCGCTGAAGTCAGCCCGGCCTGAGGCGACCCATGGACGATCTCGTCGGCCGTTATGTGGGGCGCACCGCCCTGGTCACCGGATCCACCCGCGGGGTGGGCCGCCTGATCGCCGAACACTTCCTGGCGCAGGGCGCGTCGGTAATCGGTTTCGCGCGCTCGCCGGGCACGATCACGCACCCGGCCTACCAGCATGTCGAGGTCGATCTCGCCGACCCCATGGCCATCCAGAAGGCGTTCATGGGGCTGCACAAGAGCGCCGGCCGCGTCGACATCGTGGTCAACAACGCCGCCGTCCTGACCTCGCAATACGCGATGATCATGCCGCCCGGCGCGGCGCAGGCGATGGTCAACGTCAACCTGTTGGCGCCGTTCATCGTCTCGCGCGAGGCGGCCAAGTTCATGCGCAAGACCAAGTGGGGCCGGATCATCAACATCGGCTCGATGGCCGCCAGCCTCGAGCCGATCGGCGATTCCGTCTACGCCGCTTGCAAGGCGGGGCTGAGCACCCTGACCAATGTCATGGCCAAGGAGTTCGGGGCCATGAACGTCACCTGCAACACGCTGGCGATCACCGCCATCGAAACCGACATGCTCAGCCAGCTGCCGCGCGACAAGATCGACCAGATCATCGCCGGCCTGCCCATACCGCGCTTCGCCGAACCGGCCGACATCCTCAACGCCATCGACTTCTTCGCGTCGGAAGCCAGCGGCTACATCACTGCCCAGACCCTGTACCTAGGGGGGGTCAATTGACGATGCCGGCCCATGAGGCTGGGACGGCCGAACCCGTGGCGGTCGGGGAAGGCGTGTGGCGGGTGACCGGCGGGATCTTCTCGTCCAACGCCTATATCTGCGCGGCGGGCGACGGCTCCGGCTTCATCATCGACCCCGGCCTCGACCCGGCGAAGATCGACCGCGCTGCCCAGGCCCTGGGCCTGACGCCGCGTCAGGTGTTCTGCACCCACGGCCATTTCGACCACATCGGCGGCGCCGCGCACTTCCAGAAGGCCTATGACGCCGAGGTGTTCGTCCATCCGGCCGATATGAAGACCATGAAGAGCGGCAACTTCCTGCTGATGGTCCTGAAGATCGCCCAGCGGATCGAGTTGCCGAAAGTCACCCCCGTGGACGTGACCGCCGCGCCGTTCATGGTCGGGGGACGCCCGCTGACCTACCATCCGGTTCCGGGCCATACGCCGGGCAGTTGCTTCATCGAGTATGGCGAGGCGCTGTTCACTGGCGACAGCCTCTACGCGCGCGGCGTCGGCTTGTCGGACCTGCCCGGCGAGGACCATGACGGCCTGCGCCGCAGCCTGCTGGCGCTGTGGGACAAGATCCCCGCCGAACGGATGATCCACCCTGGCCACGGCCCCTCGGCCCGCTTCGACGCCATCCGCGCCGACAATCGCGCGCTGCTGGACTTCCTCTTCGCCACCCCCGACACAGCGGACGCGGACTGACATGTCTTCTCCCAGCGGCATTCGCATCGTCGGCGTCGGCCACCACCTTCCCGACATCATCGAGGACAACGAACAACTCTGCCGCAACCTCGACGTCACGCCGGAATGGATTGTCGAGAAGACCGGCATCAAGCGCCGCTACCTGGCGGGACCGGACGAGACCGCCTCGGGCCTGGCCCTGAAGGCGGCCCAGCGCGCCCTGGCTTCGGCCGGCGTCGGGGCCGAGGGCATCGACCTCGTCGTCGCCTGCACCTTCTCGGCCGACTACACCTTCCCGGCCCTCTCGGCCAAGATCCACAAGGATCTGGGCGTCAAGGGCGGCCAGATCTTCGACCTCCAGGCTAACTGCGCGGGCTTCGTTTCGGGGCTGACCGCCGCCAGCGACCGGATGGCCGCCGATCCGTCGGTGCGCAACGCCCTGGTCGTCGGGGTCGAGCTGAACAGCCGCTATATCGACCGCGCCAACGCCGACAGCGCGATCTACCACAGCGACGGGGCCGGCGCGGTGGTGCTGGGGCGCGACCCCGGGCGGGGCATCATCGCCTCGTCCTTCCACACCGACAGCTCCAACTACGAGGCCGTCCGGGTGCGCGGCGGCGGGTCGAGCTTCCCGGTGATGGGCCGTGGCGCGCCGGCCGAGACCGACGTCATGGAACTGAACGGCCTGGCGACCTGGAAACAGGCGATCACCCACCTGCCGACGGTGATCCGCGCCGCCTGCGCCAAGGCCCAGGTCGATCCCAAGGCCGTGGACTTCCTGGTGTTCCACCAAGCCAACTACAACCTGATCGACTATCTGGTGCGCAAGATGGGCTTTGATCTGTCGAAGACCTACACCAACGTGCAGGAGATCGGGAATACCGGCGCGGCCTCGGTCGCCATCGCCCTCAGCGAAGCCGTCGAGCGCGACCTGATCGCTCCGGACTCCCTGGTGGTGTTGGCGGCGGTGGGCGCGGGCTTCAACTTCGGCGCCAGCGTCTGGCGCTGGGGTCCGATCACTGTCAGCGGCGAGGTGTAGCGTGTTCTCCGATTTCGAAACGCTCCAGGTCGGCGACACCCGTTCGCTGAGCCGCACGATCTCCGAGGCCGACGTCCGCCGGTTCGTCGAGATGACCGGCGACGACAATCCGCTGCACGTCGACCGCGCCTATGCAGAGAGCACCAGTTTCAAGGACATCGTCGTCCACGGAATGCTGGGCGCCTCGTTTATCTCGACGGTGATCGGCACCCAACTGCCCGGTCCCGGCGCCCTGTGGGTGGCCCAGAGCCTGGAGTTCCTGCTGCCGGTGCGGCTGGGCGACACCCTGACCATCGCCTGCGTGATCACCGGCAAACACGAGCGCGAGCGGCTGCTGGACCTGGACACCACGATCACCAACCAGTCGGGCCAGCAGGTCCTGACAGGTCAGGCCAAGGTCAAGGTGCTGGAGACCGCGGCCCTGGCCCAGACCGACGCCCTGACCCGCCGCGCCAAGGTCGCGCTGGTCACCGGCGGCGGCGGCGGCATCGGTCGCGAGATTTGCCTGGCCCTGGCCCGCGACGGCCTCGACGTGGTGGTCGCCTATCGCGGCCGGGCCGATCGAGCCCAGGCGGTGGTTGACGCCGTCGCGGCGCTGGAAGGCTCCACCCGCGCGGTGGCGATCGCCGCCGACCTGTCGACGACCGAGGGCGCCAAGACCCTGGCGCGCCGAGCCGCCGAGGCCTTCGGGCCGATCGACGTTCTGGTCAACAACGCCTCGCCAGCCATCGGCGCCAAGCCGTTCGAGGCCTTGGCCTGGGAGGACATCCAGGGCCAGATCGACGTGACGGTGAAGGCCGCCATGCTGCTGGCCCAGGCCTGCCTGCCGGCCATGAAGGCCCAGCGTTTCGGCCGCATCGTCAACATCACCTCGCAGGTCATCGAAGGCGCGCCGACCCCGACCTGGACGGCCTATGCCATGGCCAAGTCGGCGCTCTCGACCTTGTCGCGCTACCTGGCGACCGAGGTCGGACCGGGCGGCGTCACCGTCAACTGTGTGGCGCCGGGCATGACCGCCACCGCCCTGATCGGCGACATTCCGGAAAAGGCCCAGCTGATGGCGGCGCGGCAAACGCCGATGCGCCGCCTGGCCACGCCTCGGGACGTCGCTTCGGCCGTCGCCTATCTCGCTTCCGAAGACGCCGGCTTCATCACCGGCCAGACCATCAGCGTGAACGGCGGCATGGTGATGCGGTGACCACCGGTCCTGACGAGCATTCTGTCGCGGACTGGATGAAGGTCCTGGCCGACCCCGCGGCGTCGCTGGCCAGTCTGATGGGCGCGGTCGAGGAGGTCGAGACGCACGCGACGCTGCCCTTCACCGCCCACGTCGGGATCAGCGCCGGCGCGACGGCCGATCTGCTGGGCCTGTTCCTGCGTCGCCACGCCCTCTTGTCGGGCGTTCGTCTGCGGGTCACCCAGGGCAATTTCGACGATCCGCTGGGCGACATCGAGCGCTTTGGCCAGGCCGGCGTCGAGTTCCTGGTGCTGGCCCCGTTCTTCGACACCCTGGAGCCGGCGTTCGAAGCCCGCGCCGCGATGATGTCCGAAGCGGAGATCGCTGGGCGCGAGACCGAGATGCGGGCGCGCTGGCGCCTGGCGCTGAAGGCCGCGGCGAGGTTCCGCAACGTCTTCCTCTGTGACTTCCATCGCTTGACCCCCTCCGTGGCGGGCGGCGACCGCGCCGATGTCGTGCTCGACCGATTCAACCAGGCGCTGGCCGAAGAAGCCGCGGCCTTCGCCAATGTCCGCGTCCTGGACATGTCGGCCATGGTCGCCGAGGTCGGGCGGGCCGCGGCCTTCGACATGCGCTTCTACCTGCGCAACACCGCTCCCTATTCCGCCGCCCTGCTCAATGTCTGGGGCCGTCAGGTCGCGGCGGCGTCGCGCGCCTATGGCGGCCGGTTCCACAAGGCTCTGGTGCTCGACTGCGACAACACCCTGTGGGGCGGCATTCTCGGCGAGGACTTGCCCGAAGGCCTCCAGATCGGCCCCTTCGACTATCCCGGCAACGTCTTCTGGCGGGCCCAGACCGAGTTCGTCGCGCTGCAGCGCCAGGGCGTGCTGCTCTGCCTGTGCAGCAAGAACGACCCGGCGGCGGTCGACGCGCTGCTCGAGACCCATCCCGACATGGTGCTGCGGTCGTCGGACGTCATCGTCAAGCAGGTCAATTGGGACGACAAGGTCGGCAACCTGCGCCAGATCGCCCAGACACTGAACATCGGTCTCGACAGCCTGGTGTTCCTCGACGACTCCGCCTTCGAGTGCGAGAGCGTCAGGACACAGCTGCCCGAGGTCACGGTGTTCCAGGCTCCGGCCAACCCGGTCGAGTATCTGGGCGTGATCGCCCAGATCAAGGACCTGTTCCTGGCCAGCGGGGAGAGCGGCGAAGGCGCCGGCAAGACCCAGCAATATCGTCAGCGCGCCGCCGCGATCGAGGCGGCCGCGGCCTTCGACACGCACGAGGACTATCTGGCCTCGCTCGACCTGACGGTGACCATCGCCCGCGACGATCCCGCCCGCGCCGCCCGGGTCAGCCAGCTCAGCCAGAAGTCCAACCAGTTCAACCTGACGACTATCCGCTACACCGCGGAAGACATCGCCCGGCTGATCCAGGACGAGGCGACCACCGTCTACGCCCTCGACGTGGCCGACCGGTTCGGCCCGGCCGGCACCACCGGGGTGGTGGTGGTCCGCCGCGAGGGCGAGGTCGCCGTGGTCGAGAGCCTGTTGATGAGCTGCCGCGTGCTGGGCCGAGGCGTGGAGCAGTCGCTGTGGTCTACGGTAGTGCGGGATGCGGTCGAGAAGGGCTGCGTGAGGCTTCAGGCCTCCTACCGACCGACCGCCAAGAACGCCCAGGCCGCCGACTTCTACGACCGCCTGGGCCTGCCGCCGCAGGGCGATGTCGGCGGCGCGCAAGTTTACGCCGCCACGCTGGCGGCGTTCATTCCCCCTCCGACACCGTGGATCAAGGTGCTGCATGTTTGACGAAGAAGCCTTGAAGAAGGTGATGGCCGCGGTGCTTCGCGTGCCTGAGGCGCAGATCGGTCCGGACACCAGCACCGACACCCTGCCGACCTGGGATTCCCTGCGTCACATGAACCTGGTGCTGGCCCTGGAGCAGGAGTTCGGCGTGTCGATCCCTGACGAGGACGCCGCCAACCTCAGCTCCTACGCGCTGATCAAGTTGGTCCTGAACGAACTGACGGTGGACTGAGATGCAGTGGCTGCTGGACCGGTTCGCGAGCGCCCCCGAGCGACTGGCCTTCGACCACCAGGGTCGAGAGGTCACCTATGGCGGCGTGGTCGAGCGGGTGGGTGGTTTCACCCGCCAGATCCAGCAGGAAGGCATCGCGCCGGGCGCCAAGGTCGTCATCCTGGCCGACTATTCGCCGGAGGTCTTCTGCCTGATCATGGCCCTGGGCCTGAACGGCAATATCATCATCCCGCTCAGCCGCGCCGCGGTCGTCGAGGAGGCTTCGGCTCTGGCGATCTCGGGCTGCGACTGGTTCGTGGAATTCGACGCCCAGGGCGGCGAGGCCACGGTCCGCCGCCACGTCATCGAAGCCGACACCCCGCTGGTCGACGGCCTGGTGGCGGCCAAGCGGCCTGGCCTGATCCTGTTCTCCTCGGGCTCGACCGGCCAGCCCAAGGGAATCCTGCACGACCTCGAGCGGGTCGCCGACAAGTTCAACAAGGTCCGTGCGCCGGTCGTCGCCATCCCCTTTCTGATGATCGACCACTTCGGTGGGGTGAACACCATCCTGGCCATCACCAGCAGCCTGGGGACGGTGGTCACCGTCGCCGACCGTTCGGTGTCGGCGATCTGCGAGGCCATCGCGCGGCGTCGCGTGGAACTGCTGCCGGCCACGCCTTCGTTCCTGTCGCTGATGCTGACGTCCGGCATCCACCGCGAGCTGGACCTGAGCTCGCTCAAGCGCATCACCTACGGCACCGAGGTGATGCCGCAGTCGGTGCTCGACCGCCTGGGCAAGGCCTTTCCGGACGCTGAACTGCAGCAGACCTACGGCCTGTCCGAGGTCGGCGTCCTGCGGTCGCAGTCGCGCGGCGACGGATCGCTGTGGGTGCGGGTCGGCGGCGAGGGCTTCGAGACCAAGGTCGTCGACGACGTGCTATGGATCCGCTCGCGATACGCCATGGTTGGCTATCTGAACGCGCCGTCCGAGTTCGACGCCGACGGCTGGTTCAACACCCAGGACCGGGTCGAGGTCGACGGCGACTACCTGAAGATCCTCGGCCGGGTGACCGACCTGATCAATGTCGGGGGCCAGAAGGTCTATCCGGCCGAGGTCGAGGACGTGATCCTGGACCTGGACAACATCGTCGACGTCGCCGTGTTCGGTGAAGCTCATCCCTTGCTAGGCCAGATCGTGGCGGCCAAGGTCATCCTGCGCGAGCCTGAACCGGCCGACCTCCTGAAGCGCCGCTTGCGGGTGGCCTGCCTGGCCAAGCTGGCCGCCTACAAGGCGCCGGCCAAGGTCTACATCACCGACGAACCCCTCCACACGGCGCGTCAGAAGAAGACGCGCCGCGCCTGACGCGGAGAACGGCCCACGCCGTTCGACACCGCCCTTGTCCTCGATCGACGGAACCAAGCATGACGACCGCCCTGCCCAAACCTTCCGATTTCGAGGTGTCGGTCCTCGGCTACGAGCCGGCGGAGCTGATCAAGGCGGCGGGTGATTGCATGGCCTCCGGCGGCTACGTCGATGCCGAGACCCTGCTGCGCGCCGCGGCGACCAAGCGTCCCCAGGACGCCGACATCCGCTATCAGCTGGCCAGCGCCCAGATCGCGCTCAGGAAGCTGGACGACGCCCAGCGCACGCTGGCCGAGGCGCGAGACCTGCACGGTCGGCTGGTGGTCCAGGCCATGGCTCCAAAGGCGATGGATCCACAGGCCACGACCGGCGATCTGGTCGCGATCGTCGAGTTCCTCTACGCCAACAACCAGATGGCCGCCGCCACCCACGTGATGCAACGACTGCTCGAGTTGCACCCCGCCGATTCCGGTCTGCGGGTGAAGATGGGCCTGGCGTTCCAGCATCAGGGGCGGGTGGAGGAGGCGATCGCGGCCTATGAGGGCGCGTTGCGTCACTGGCCCAGCGCCGACGACCATTCCTATCTCCACTATGCGCGGGCCTTCCAGCGCGCCACGCCCGACGCCATGTTCCAGGAGGGGCTACGGTGGGCCCAGCTTCACGCGTCCAAGACCCAGGCGCCACGCCCGCCCGCCCTGTACCGGCCCGAGGGTCGCCTTCGCATCGGCTACTTCGCGCCGCTGTTCAACCAGCACCAACTGAGCAAGTTCATCCAGCCGGTGCTGGAGCATCACGACAGAACGCGCTTCAGCATCGTCTGCTATTCCGGCTCGCCGGCCGGCGACGACACCGCCAAGGCGATCAAGGCTGGCGCCGACCTGTGGCGTGAGGTCAACGGACTCGACGACGCCGCCTTCGCCAGACAGGTCGCCGAAGACCAGGTCGACATCCTGGTCGACCTCTGGGGCCATACCGCGGGCAGCCGCCTGGCGATGTTTTCCCGCAAACCAGCGCCGATCCAGCTGTCCTGGATCAACTATATCGAGACCACGGGCCTGACGCAGTTCGACTACGTCCTGCACGCCGACGGTCACGACCTGCCCGGCGCTCAGGACCTCTACAGCGAGACGATCCTGCCGATCGGTCCTGTCGTCGCGCCCTACAGGCCGTCGCACGACATTCCCCCGCCGAGCGCCACGCCGATGCTGGCCTCGGGGGCCATGACCTTCGGCTGCTATGGCCACCCCGCCAAGATCACCCTGGGCGTCATCGCGACCTGGGCGCAGATTCTCGACGCGGTTCCGACCGCCAAGCTGGTGCTGCGTTCGGGCTATTTCGACGACCTGGCGCTCAAGCGCACGATCTGGGCTCAGTTCGCCGCCTTCGGGATCGGGGTTGGGCGGATCGTCTTCCCGCCGTTCGCCAGCGGCCGCGACTTCCTTCTCAGCTATCACGCCGTGGACCTGATCCTCGATCCGTTCCCCTATCAGGGGCTGACCACCACCCTGGACGCCATCTCGTCGGGCGTGCCGGTGCTGACCTGGGAAGGGGATTACATGCACGACCGGATCGCCGCGGTGACCCTGCGCGCCTGCGGGCTGGACGAACTGATCTGCGAGAGCCAGGAGGCCTATGTCCAGACCGCCATCGACCTGGCCAACGATCCCCAGCGCCTGAACGCCTTGCGGGCGAGGGTGCGGCCAAGCTTCGACGCTTCGCCCTACCGCGATGAAGTCGGCTTCACCCGTCGCTATGAAACCGCCCTGGAAGCCATGGCCGACGTCTACAGGCCAGGCTAGGCGGTCTCGAACCCGTTGACCGCATCGATCACGCGTTGGACCTGATCGTCGGTCAGCACGGGGCTCATCGGCAGGGAGAGCACCTCCCGCGCCATGGCCTCCGCCACCGGCAGATGGAAGGCCGGCAGGCGACCGGCGTAGCAGGCCTGTCGGTGAGGCGGGATCGGATAGTGGACCTGGGTCAGGACGTCCTGCGCCCTCAGGTGCTCGGCCAGCCGGTCGCGCTCGGCGCAACGCACCACGAACAGGTGCCAGACATGGCTGTCGTCGCCGCCCGGCACGGTCGGCAGGGTCACCGCCGGATGAACGATGCCCGCGCGGTACCGATCGGCCACCCGTCGCCGCAGGGCGTTGTCCGCGTCCAGCCTGGGCAGCTTGACCCGGAGAATGGCCGCCTGGAGTTCGTCCAACCGGCTGTTGGTTCCCAGCAACCGGTTCTCGTACTTGACCTCGGACCCGTAGTTGCGAAGGGCGCGCAGGTGGGCGGCCAAGGCGTCGTCGTCGGTGGTGACGGCGCCGCCGTCGCCCAACGCCCCGAGGTTCTTGCCCGGATAGAAGCTGAAGCCCGCGGCGTCGCCATGGGCGCCGACCCGCCGCCCGTCCGTCACCGCGCCATGGCCTTGGGCGGCGTCCTCGATCAGCAGCAAGCCGCGCTCGCGACAGAGGTCGGCGAGGTCGGCCATGGGAACCGCCTGGCCGTAGAGGTGGACCGCCATGACGGCGCGGACCTGGAGGGTCAGGGCCGCCTCGACCCCGGCGACATCGAGGTTGTAGGTGGCCTCATCGGGTTCGACCAGGATGGGGATCAAACCGTTCTGACTGATCGCCAGCAGGCTGGCGATGAAGGTGTTGGACGGCACGATGACGCCGTCGCCCGGCTTCAATCGTCCCTGATCGATCCAGGCTCGAAGGATGAGGACCAGGGCGTCCAACCCGTTGGCGACGCCGATGACGTGGCGTGTTCCCGTGAAGGCCGCGAACTCCTCCTCGAACCGCTGGCATTCCTGGCCCTGGATGTACCAGCCGCCTTCGATGACCCGACGGGAGGCGGCGGAAATCTCGTCGAGGATCGGGCGGTTCACCGCGCCCAGATCCAGGAAGGGAACCAGGCTCAACGCCCACCCCGCACGTCGGCCAGGAAGTCGTAGTAGTCGCGGTGGTAATCCTCCTCCTCGTAGTGGCGGGAGGCCAGCACCAGGCAGACCGATCCGGATGAGAAGTTCTCAAGCTCCCGCCATGTCATCGGCGGCATGTAGAGCCCGAAATAGGATCGGTTGAGGGAGAAGGTTTCTTTCTTGCGACCGTTGTCGACGACGACGTCAAAACTGCCCGACGCCGCGATGATCAACTGTTCGAGTTGCTTGTGGGCGTGGCCACCTCGCGATCCGCCGCCGGGAACATCATAGAGATAGTAGACGCGCTTGATCTCGAACGGGACGACCTGTTGCGCCTCGATGGATGTCAGATTGCCCCGCGCGTCCTGTATTCGGGGCAGATCCATCATGCGCCAGGGGCCGGGTTGAGTTTCACCCATGGCATGTGCTCCGCAGCGGGTCGTGGGAATTTGAGTCGCCCGGTAATGTAGTCCTGTTCTTTCGTCTTGGTCCAATCGACGACCGCGTACGGTCCGGAGTGGCCGGAGCGCGACGGCCGGGGCCGCCGCGCTCCGCTCAGGTCTAGAACCGCCAGGAACCGCCAGCCCGGATGGTCTGGGTCTCGTAGCGGTCGCCGTAGGTGGCGTCATAGGTGATCCCGAAGCGGGCCTTGTCGCCGGAGACCAGATCCGCGCCGAGTTGCAGCGCCACCGCGCCGGCGCCGTACTTGGCGCCGGTGACCACGAAGCGGCTCGCGCCGCCCGCGAAGGCGTTGGAGGTCTCGCCGGTCAGGTCGCCAGTGGTCATCCGCCAGGCGATCGAGGCCCGGGGCCGCAGGACGGTCGTCGCTCCGACGCCGAGGTCGGTCTTCAGCTTGACGCCGACATCGACCACGCCGAGTTCGCGCGTGCCGCCCTGGACGCTCAATGCCGCGAAACCGCCGGTTTCGGTGAGGTCATCGCTCTTCACGCTGAGATAGGCGCCTGAGACGAACGGCTCGATCGCCGCCGGACCGACGGTCAAAGGGACCGAGACCTGGGCGAACAGCTGGGCCGTCTTGGCGTCGTACTTGCCCTTCACCCGATCCTGGGCGCCGGGGAAGAACACCGTGCGGGTGGTGTCGATCGACGACCAGGCATAGCCGCCGCCGACGCTGGCCCGCACGGGGCCAAGGGTCGAGGCCGCGTAGGCCGCCAGTTCGCCGCTGGTGCTCTCGGCCTGGCTGCCGCGCGCCGCGATCGTGGCCCGACCTTCGCCATAGGCGGCGGCCAGACCAACGCGGGTGGCGCCCAGCAGGGTGTCGCCGCCGACCACGAGGCCGGAGGTGTTGGCCTTGACGCCCGCCGCCCCGGCGCCCGCGTCGACACGGTTCCAGCCGGCCAGGACGTCGCCCCAGCCGCCGACCGCTTCGGCCGGCGCCGAGGCGCGGCCCTGCACGGCGTCACGCAGACGCCCGGCGCCGCTGATCAGCAGGGTCGAGACGTCGGCGTGGATCTGGCCGTCCAGGGCGTCGTAGCCCTGGGCCGAGCCAGCCGCGCTCTGGATGACCAGCGAGTCGTAGACGGTCTTGCCCAACCCCAGGGCTTCGGCGGCGTTGGCCACGCCCGCCTGGTTGCGGGTCGTGGCGAAGCTGGCGAAGCGGATGTCGTTGCGCAGCAGGTTCAGCCGGATGGCGTTGGCGCTGTAGGTCAGGCTGGGCGTCAGGAACGCCATGTTGCTGGTGACGCCGGAGAACTTGCCGGTGATGCCGCCCGCCGAGGTGACGATGCCGTACTGCGACAGACGCGCGTATTGGGAGGCCGTGCCGCCGGCCAGAACCTGCACCGTGGCGCCGGTCTGGATGGTGGTGACGCCGCCGACGGCGATCAGGTCGTGCTCGCCGGTCGGCAGGACTTCCGCCTGGTAAACCGAACCCGTGGCGAAGGTGAAGTCGCCGGCCACATGCAAGGTGCCCGGCGAGTTGCCGGGGGTCACCTGGCCGCCGCTCTGCACGACGACGTCGCCGGCGATCGTGCCCGAGCCCCCCAGGGCGCCCGACGCGCCGACCGTGACGTCGGAGGTCACCGAGCCGTTGATCTTCAGCTTGCCGGCGCTGACGGTGGTGTCGCCGGTGTAGGTGTTGGCGCCGCTGAGCTCGATGACGCCGCCGCCGGTGATCGTGAACGAGCCCGAGCCGGTGATCGCGCCGGCGAAGGTGGTGGTGTTCGCCTGGTTGACCGTCAGGGCGCCGCCGTCGATCGAGATCGAGCCGGTCGAGCCGCCGCTGAGGTTGGTGACGGTCTGGGTCAGGCCGCTGAGATCCAGCAGGCCGTTGTCGACCTGGACCTCGGCGGTGCTGGGCAGGTGCAGGATGCGCACCGTGCCGCCTTGCACCGTCGTCGTGCCGGTGAAGCCGTAGAAGCCCGACAGCACCAGGCGCTGGTTCCCCTGCTTGATCAGGTCGCCCGAACCGGTGATGTCGCCGGCGTAGTCGTACTCGTCGGAGCGGTTGAAGATCACCGTGCCCGCGATCGCCAGGTCGCCGGTCAGGGCGCCCGTCGTGCCGCCCGCGCCGATCTGCAGGGTCCCGCCCGCGCCCACCGCCACGTCGCTGGTTAGCGACTGAGCCACGATCAGTTTGCCGCCCGAGACGGTCGTCGAGCCGAAGCTGGTGTCGCGGGTCAGGGTGAACTGGCCAGCCTGCACCGTCGCGGTTTCGAAGCCGGTCACCTCGGCCAGGGTCTGGGCGGTGGTCTGGCCCGCGCCGTTCAGGGTCAGGGCGTCGATCCCCGCGCCGGCGTCGATGGCTCCGCCGAAGCTGGCGCCCGCCAGGACGGTCAGGCTGTCGGCGCCGTCGCTGAACTGCACGGCCTTGGCCCCGGCGCCGCCGGAGATGTAACCGGCCGTGGTCACGTTCGCGCCGTAGCCGACGCTCGGAGTCTGGATCGGCGCGGTGCGGATGGGGGTGGCGTTGAGCAACAGGCCGATGCCGCTCGAAGAGGTCACCGAAGCGCCCCTCGCGACCGTGACGGTGGCGCGGTTCATGGCCGAGACCGAAGCGCCGAGAAGGTCACCGGAGGTCTCGCCGGTGATCGTCAGGGTCGCGTCATGCCCGCTGAAGATCTGCAGGCCCTTTCCATTGGCGTCGGTGGCGACGGCCCGGCCGGAGGTGACCACCGAGTCGCCCCGGTAGCTCACGGACTGCAGGGCGACCGACCCGACGCCGCCGATTTCGATGTCCTGGCTGTTGATCGTCACAACGTCCCCGCGACCCAGTACGCCCGCGGTTTTGTCACTGTCGGCGCGCGCCTTGCCGCTGTTGATCACCACCGCGCCGCCTTCGGAGACCCCGTACACCGCCGAGGCGTAGGTTCCGACCGCCGAGGCGTCGAGGCTGTTGATCGTGATCTTACCGCCACCGCTAGACCAGGCGCCGATCGCGTCGGCGGTGTAGCTGCCGTTCATGCCAAGGTTGGTGGTGTGGGTGGCGCCGGCGTTGATGGTGATGTCGCCGGTGGTGCTGACGCCGTAGATTCCCATGTCGCCGTGTTCGCCGACGGTGATCTCGCCGGACGTGATGTTTAGCGCGCCTTCGCGGGTGTAGGCGAACACCCCGCCGGCCGCCGCCGTGATCTTGTCGGTGGTGATGTCGATGCCGTTTTGGCCGTAGACATTGATGCCCGAGGCCGCGCCGGTGGTGATCTCGCCGCTGTCGATGGTGACCTTGCCGACGTTCTCGACCCAGATGCCGACGGCGTCGTTGGTCTGGGTGCTGATCGTGCCGCTGACGATATCGACCGTGCCGGTCCCGCCGGCCGGGACGTGCGGCGAGCCGTAGACGAACGGCGTTTCGGTCTGGGCGACGAGGATACCGCCCGCCGCGTAGCCCGTGGTGACGATCGAGCCGCTGGTGATGTTGACGGGGCCGCTGGCGCTGCTGGCCATGATGCCGGTGGCTTTGTGATCGACGCCCGGAGCCACGCCGGACTTGTCGCCCTTGGTGCTGATCGCGCCGCTCGCGATGGTGACACCGGCCCCGCCGACCGCGCGGACGCCGTTTGCGCCCGCGCCGGTGGTGGCGATCTGGTTGCTGGTGATCGACACGGCGCCGGTGGTCTCGGCCTGGATGCCGGTCGAGGCGAAGCCGAGCGTGGTGATCTTGTCGCTGTCGATCGTGATGGCGGCGTCGCCGAACGTCACGATGCCGTAGCCGTTGACACCCTTGGTGTCGATCACGCCGCTGGTGACGTCGATCGCGCCCTGGTGGTCGATGGCGATGCCGGCCGAATTGTAGCCGGCGGTCGTGATCGAGTCGCTGGCGATGGTCAGCGAACCCGTGCCGCCCACGGCGGGGTGGCTGGCGTAGTTGAAGTTGCCGTCGGCGTCGACCAGGATGCCCTGCGAGTTGTCACCGAGCGTGGTGATCACGCCGCTGTCGATGGCGATGTCGCCCTCGTTGGTCCAAGTATAGATGCCGCGCGCCCAGGTCCCGGCCGTTGTGGCCGTGCCGCTGGTGATGTCGATATTGGCCTTCTTGGAATAGGTCAGCGCCATGATCGCGTCGACGGTGTTGCCGGCGTAGTTGCCGGTGGTCGAGGCCGTGCCGCTGACGATCTTCACGCCGCCGCCGCCGTTGGCGTAGATCGCCCGGGCGCCGGCACCCGTGGTCGTGGCGGTGGTGCTGGTGATGTTCACCGCGCCGTTCGCCGCCGAGCCGTAGATCGCCCACGAGCCATTGCCCGTGGTGCTGGCCAGGCCGCTGACGATGTCGACGCCGCCGCCGGTGCTCAGAGCGCTGATGCCGTTGGCGAAGCGCTGGACGCCGTTCAGGCTGGACGCGCCGCCGGTGGCGGTGGCCGTGCCGCTGGTGATCGAGATCGAACCGGCGCCATTGGCGTAGATCGCGCTGGCGCCGTGACCGGTCGCCGAAGCCGTGCCGCTCTCGACGATCATCGCCGTGCCGCCGCTGACATTGATGGCGTCGGCCAGGCGGTTGGCGCCGTTCTCGTAGATCGCGTGGCCCAGGGTGCTGGTGCTGGTCGCCACCACCTTGGCCGTGCCGCCGGCCAGGACCAGGACGCCATAGGCGCCGTCGCCGGTCGTGGTCACCGCGCCACTGGTGAAGGTCACGTCGCCGAGGTCGGCGCGCAGGTTGACGCCATAGTCGCGCTTGCCGGTGGTCGCCACGGTCTGGCTGCTGCCGATGATGTCGCCGGCGTAGCTGCGGCCTTGCAGGCCCGCGCCATAGAAGGTCCCGCCGTACTGGTCGATGGACGGGCCGCCGGTCGAGGCAATGGATCCGCTGGTGAAGTCGATGTCGCGGTAGGCGTTGAGGTTGACCCCGGCGCTGCCGTGGCTGGCCACGATGTTGTTCAGGGTCGCGGTGACGGCGCCCCCGTCGATGATGACGTTGGTGGGCGAGCGGTACAACGCATTGGCGCCGACCGACACGCCGGCCGTGCCCGAGCTGTTGGCGCCATCGACGTCGATGCGGATATCGCCCGTTCCAGCGCTCGCGGTGACCCCCGAGGTGTAGGTGCCGACCGTGGATACGTTTCGCGCGGTGACCGAGACGTCGCCGCTGTCGGAGTGGGCGGTGATGGCGTCATTGGTCCAGTTGCTGCCGGCGAACAGCAGCCCGGTGGATTTGACGTCTTCGGCGTCGACCGTGATCGCGCCGCTGGTCGTGTGGATGAACAGGCCCAGGCCGCCGACGTCCGTGCCGTTGCCGTTGCCATTGCCGGTGACGCCCTTGGCGTTGACCGTGACGGCGCCCGTCGTGCCCGCGACCTCAACGCCCGGGTGGTCGGTGTTGCTGACCGTCGCGTTGGCGGGAACATTCAAGGTCAGGCCGTCGGCGCCGGCGGCATAGCTGACGCCGCTAGTGATCACGCCCGCGGGGCAGGTCACCACGCCGGCGACGACCGGGCCGCATGCGCCGGGCGCCACGGCGGCCATGACGGGCGCGGGTTGAACCAGCAGCGAGAGACCCAAGGCCGTGCCCGCGAGCAGCAGGTTACGTCCGGCCGGCCCCTGAATAACCTTACGGTTGATTTGAACGATAGCTGACATGACGTCCCCCAGAATAAAATCTACCTGCAGCGCATGACGCGCGCTTGCCCCCGTAGAGTTTATTGCCGTGAAACATAAATTCTTTCACTTCGCACTACAAAACAGGATAGGCGCGGAATTTTCAGTTCATGTTAGCAGGATGAGCCTGAGAGTCTCAAATATGAGACGTTTAGTCATTGTTCGATTATTTCCGAAGTGGCAGCCGGAATCGCGTCTGGCGGGATTCTTAATTCCACTGAAACGACTGTGCCATCGGCGCGACGAGCGACTTGGCTCGCGATCCTGTGACCTTGATCCGATGTGTCATTCGGTATCGGCGGCGACGGCCTTCGCGGGTTTTGATTCGCGAGGGCGCTGGCGCCATGCTCCGCCAGGCCGAGCGAGATCGGCGGAAGGCGGGGCCCTACTGGACGCTGCCGTAGTGCCGCGCGATGTACGAGACGAGGTAGATCAAGCCGCCCACGGCGAAGGCGGCCTGGAAGCGGATATCGCGAACCACGCAGGCCACCAGGCAAAGGACGACGAGGCCCGCGATCCGGATCGGATATTCCGGCCCGAGCCTCGCGAAGTGTTCCGGCCCCTTCAGCCACGTGTCGACCGTATCCATCAGGTAGGTCGTCGCCAGAAGGCCGAAGAACCAGGCTCGGCGCGACAGGAAGTAGTCGCGGAAGCCGTCGTACTCACTGATGTCGGTCGGAAACAGCAGGCTGCACAGCAGAAACAGCATGGCGGTATAGGTGATCAGGAAGATGTAGGTCTCGAAAGTCAAAACCCGCAGTTGGTTCAGCTGGAATTCCCACCACCAGAAAGCGGTGATCGAGATCAGCATATAGGCCACCCAGCACAGGTGCGGCCACCACAGGTGTTCCTTCTTGGGGTGTTGCACGAGGCCGGCCACGCCGTTCAGCAGCCGGGCGATGCTCAGGCCCAGGATGATACTGATTACGGTCCGGACATGGACCAGCAGGTCGTGGCTCGGCGGAGAGACTTGCATCACGCGAGTTCATCACCCCGCGCGGTTGAACACCAGTCCTGTCTGCTCCGAAAACCGGCTGCGCATGCTGGAATGGGCGCGAACCCCGGCGGTGGCGTCGGGATCGTGCACGAAGCCCGCCTCGGCGAAGCGGGCGATCCAATAGTCGCCCCACTGGCAGTTGACATGGTGATGACCGGGCTGGCCGGGCACGGCGGCGGTGATGAATACATGCTCGCAGCCGCCGAAGGTGGCCATGAAGTGCGGCACGTAGTCCTCGTCGACATGCTCGACGAACTCCACGGCCCAGCCCAGGTCGTAGCGGCCGGCGTCGAGGGGGCCCCGGGCATAGTCGTGCTCGATGATCACCGGGCTGTCGCGGGCATATAGCGGGTCGCCATCGACGCCCATGGCGTGCAGGCCACGCGAGCGGGCGTAGTAGACCATGCCGGGCGGACCGCAGCCGACGTCCAGGAAGCTGCTCGCCCCAAACCGGGCGATCAGGTAGTCGAGCGCGCCTTCGTCGAACTGGGTCTTGTGCTCGTGGCCGCCCAGGTGCTCGGGCGTCGGCTCGGGAACGAAGGCGTCGGCGAGCGGCGGCAGGTCCAGGCCGCGTCGCAGCAGGTACGACAGGAAATAGCGCTCGCCCAGCAGGTGCTCGGCGGGCATGTGGCTGAGCAGGCGGGTGCGTTCGTCGCTTCGGATGGTGTTGTTCGACAGCATGTAACACCAGGCGTCCTCGACCATCAGGGCGGCGTGGCGGCCGTCGTCGCGGCGGACGGCGAGGGCTTCGCTCTCGTTCCAGGGCAGGGGCATGACGGTGTGGGTCGGCAGGATCAGGGCCTCGCGTCCGCGCGCGGCGATGGCGGCGTCCATCGGCGTCGAGGCCAGGTCGAGCCACTGCAGCGGCGTGCGTCGGCGCAGGCGAGTGACGACACGGCGATAGTGGTCGGCGATCACCGCGCCGCCGGCCCGTGCGCCCATCAGGTTGCAGCTCATATAGCCCTGCGGTTCGCGATAGCCGACGAAGCCGTGTTGGCGCGCCATCTCCGCCAGGGGCGATAGGTCGCGCAGGGCCACGCAGTCGGCGTCGACATAGAGGCCGCCGTGGTGGGCCAGCAGGTAGGCGCGGATGAAGTCGGACTGGTGGTTCAGCGCCAGGCTGTCCAGCGGCAGGTCACGATCATGGACCCACAAGGCGTCGAAGCCGGCCCGGTCGAGCAGGCGCGCGTCGGGGCAGCGCCGTACGATGGTTTGCAGGCACAGGTCGATATAGGCCGGACGGGGACCCTCCCAGAACAGCCAGATGGGGTGATCGGTCACGTGAGGGCTCCCTGGTCTTCCGAGATGGGTGGGGGGAGGCGGCGCAGCAGCTTGAGCGAGCCGGCCTGGGCCTCCTCGGCCCAGCCGCCGGCGGCGACCAGGTCGTCGACGAACGCCACCACCCCCGGGAAGTAGTCCGCATAGTCGTGGAACAGCACCCGGGCGCCGGCCGGCAGGTGGTCGGCGAAGGGCGCGAAGTCGGCGGCGACCGAGGCGTAGTCGTGCAGGCCGTCGATCAGCAGCAGGTCGATCGGTCCGCTCCAGCCGGCGTCGGCGGCGGCGCCGATCCGGGTCTCGATCCAGTCGCCCAGACCCTGCTCGGCGACCATGGCGTTGAAGCGCTCCAGGGTGGGGCCGTGGTGCTGCAGTTTCTGGTCGCGAGCCCCGACCACGCCGTCGAAGGGGTCGATGACGGTCAGGCGGGCCGCGCCGCCGGCGGTGCGAACCGCGCTGGCCAGCAGGAAGCTGGCCTTGCCGCAGAACGCCCCGACCTCGACCAACCGGCCGGTGGCCGGGGGCTCGGCCAAGGCGGCGCGGGCGGCCAGCACCATCAGTTCGCCTTCCTCGTCGGCCAGCCAGCCGTCGAGGCCGCGCATCACCTTGAGCAGCGGCCAGACCTGGCCGGGAAAGGGCGCGGGCGGCGGTCTGGCGGCGACGGGCTCGCGATAGCCTTGATGGTGGTCGCGAACCGCCTTGCGCACCGGATTTTCCAGCTGTCGCGGCGCGGGGTGCAGCCAGAAGGCGTCGGACGTGGCCAGCGCCGCGTTGACCTCCCGCGCGCCGTAGGGCTTGCGGTACTGCACCCAGGTCTGGCGGCAGGGGTTGGCGGCGACGCGAAAGCCGAGCAAGGCGGTCAGGGTCGGAAACAGCACCTCCTCGGTGGCCCACAGCTTCGAGGCGGCGAGGATCGCCTTCAGCTCCGGATCGTCGAACAGGTCGCGCATGGCCTCGCCGGCTTCGCGGAAGATCACGGTCGAAGGCCAGAAGCTCCAGTGTGCGAAACGCGCCTCGCCATCCTCGAAGCGGCGCAGGAAAGGCCGCCACAGGGCGCGCTCGGCCTGGATCGTGCGGGCCGGGGCGATGCGGGTGTCCGGGCCTTGCAGGGAAGGATTGCTGGACAGCAGGCCCAGGTTGGAGCGGTCGCCGAGCCGCCTGGCCAGGAATTCCGCGTAACCTGACCGCAGCGCCAACTGGTCGGAATCGACGATGGTCATCGTCTCGTAGTCGCGGCCCTTCAGGTGGTCGATGCAGTCGAGGGCGAAACCGTGCAGCGCGCCCCAGCGCATCGGCCGGGGATTGGCCACTCGCTCGACGCCCCAGCGGTCCCAGGGCAGGGCGGGGTCGAGCAGGTCGCCGCGTGGCCCACCGTCATAGAGCAGGATCGGCGAGACCGGATCCAGCCGCCGCAGGTTGCGCACCAGGTCGATGACGCAGTCGGGTCGCTCATGCACCAGGCAGGCGTGGACGTTGGCCACAGGGCGGGGCGTGGCGAAGGCTGAAGGCGCGTCCGCCGGTCGCCGATCGATCAAGGCCTGGACGCCTTGCGGATCGCGCGCCCGCCAATAGGCCCCGCCAGTTCGTTTGGGACTGGTGTTGCCGCCATGCACCCGGGCCACCAGGATGGAATTGTCGGCCATGGCGTGGACCCGGGCGCCCCGGGCCGCGAATACGAAACGGGTGTCCTCGCCGACCCGGATTTCCGGAAAAGGGTGAGCTCGCCAGACGTCCTTGCGATAGCAGAGGCTGGCGCCATAGACCCACGGTTCGCGGCCGCCATAGACATAGTCCCAGGCCGCCGCGCCGTCGTCGCGCAGGAACACCACGCGGTCGAGACCGCAGACGTCGGCGCCGGTGTCGTTCAAGGCCTGAAGCTGCCGATCCAGGCGATCGGGCGCGTGCCAGTCGTCGTCGTCCCAGTGCACGATGACCTCGCCGCGCGCCATCTCGCACAACCGGTTGCGCTTGGCGCCCACCACGCGGCGGGCGCCCTCGCGGACGTAGCGGATGCGCGGATCGTCGGGGATGAGGTCACCGATCGCGTCGCCGCCGTCGTCGAGGATCAGCAACTCGGCGTCGTCGCGACCCTGCGCCAGGAACGCCGCGATCGCCTGGGGCGCGAACCGCCGGCGGTCGGCGGTGGGCATGATGCAGGAGGCGGTGATCATGGCGACCTCAATCCAGCGGGATGATGCGCGCCGGCGATCCGCGATCGGGCGCATAGATCTGGCCCATGAACGACAGATAGACGACCATCGACATGACCGAGAGGTTCGCCGCCGTCCAGGTTCCGCCCAGGGGCAGGGCCGGGGTCGGGCAGAGCACGGAATCCGCCTTCAACGGCCCGGCGGTCTTGGCCCAGGCCTCGAACAGCGGACGCCGCAGCGATTGTTGCGACGACGGCTTGCATGGTTCGAGCAGGCTGGCCGAGACGGACAGATCCGATTGCACGACGAGGCCCAGTTGGGTGTCCACGATCCAGACCGCGCCTCCCGCCAGTATGAAAAGCAGGCCGAACGCCGTGGAGGCGTAGGCGCGCGGCTCCGGTGGTAGCCAGGCCTTCCATTCGTCGAGGTCGGCGGCCTGTTCGCGTACCGAGGCGACCGAGAGAAACCCGTCCGCGAACGTGCCGTTTCCGATCTCTTCGGCGAAGGTCCGCAGGTCTTCCGATCCCTCGAGGCCCATGGCCGAGAGCTCGACTCCTGAACCCGGCGCGGGTGCGCCGAAGGCTTCGATGAAGGGGGCGTAGACCATCAGACCGCTCGCAATTCGAAATTGGCTTGGGTTATCGCGCGCGTCAGCGGGCTGACGGCGTTGAGGAAGCCCAGCATCTGAGGCCGTTTGCGTCCGCCCTGCGACCCGATGCTGCGGTTCACGCCGCTAATGGCGATGGCGCCCGTCGGATCCGGGAAGCCCAGGCCCCAGCCTATGTCTGGATTGTGGGGCGCGTCGTGACCAGCCACGTTGCCGCCGCGGGTCTGGAACATCTGGCGAAGCGCCGCCTCGTCGGGACCACGTCCGTGGTCCACGAAGGCCTGGTTGTTGGCCAGCATCTGGGCGACCGTCATGGCGTTTATGCCGTCCTGTTGCTCGCGCAGTTGGCGCTGATATTCGGCCCGTACCGCCGAGACCGGTATGTTCCAGGGGGTGGGACGGGCCACCGGCATCTGTCGGCGGGCGCTGTTCACGGTGACCGACATCTGGCCGATCGAGACGAGTTCATAGCCCGGATCCAGGGCCTGGATCCGCGTGAACTCGTTCGCCAGGCGGGTCATGCGCGGCTGGCGGGCGCTTTCCGGCACGCCGCGGGCCTGATCCTGCGACAGGCTCTGGGCCTGCTCGCGCGCCTGCTCCAGGCCACGCAGCATCTGCTGGGCGACAGGGCTGCTGCCTCGCCCGGCCCAGCCGGTGAACATGGTGATCGCCTGGCCCAGCTTGCTGATGATCGGAGCCCAGTTGGGCCCTTCAGCAGCTCGCGCCCCGCCGCCGGCGCCGCGATAGTCGGCGGCGGGGGTGCGGCCGTCCGGGCCGACAAGACCGGTCGAGACGCCGAGATTGGCCGTGACCTCCGGGTTGATGCGCGCCCGCACCCACCAGGAGCCTCTGCTCTCGTAGGGCTGGATGCTGACCAGGCCGTAGCGGGTGCGGATGCCGGCCAGGATCGGCGTCAGCAGCCCGGCCGTGACCCGGCCGCGCAGCCGCCGCGCCGCGCCGATCGCCGCCGCGCTGGCCAGCCGCAGGCGCTCGGCGGGATCATGCGGCACGCCCGCCTGGGCGACGAAGCGTCCCAACCGCCGGGCCTGGGTGACGATCCAGGCCACCACTCGGTCGAGGGCGTTGTTGATGGGCGCGCGGATGCGGTTGATGATGTTGGTCACCGCGTCGGCCACCCGGCCCAGCCCTGCGATGCGGGCCAGGAAGCTGATCACCAGGGTCAGCAGACCGGCCAGGGTCGACTCGACGCGGGCCGCCGCCGGGGCGATGTTGCCGGCGGCGATCGTGGCGATGGCGTCGATGAAGGACGCGGCGACAGCGGCGATCTGGCGCAGCCGCTCCACGAAGAACATCACCGTGTTGTAGATGGCGATGATGGCCTGGATGAAGGCCCCGGCCGGACTGAGCATCGACAACAGCCGGGTGACGGCGGCCGAGACGATGCGGTCCTTCACGAAGGTCATCACCTGCTCGATGACCATGTCGCGCAGGTTGGAGAGGGTCTCGAGGATCTTCTGCCAGGCCGCCGCCGGGCCTTCGTTCACCAGGGTGACGACGATGTCGAAACCGGTCTCCAGCGCGCGGACCACGGTCTCGTTGGTGGCGGCCACCAGCTTGGTGCGGATGTTGGTCCAGGTCAGGCCCAGCACCGACAGGGCGAACTTCAGGATCTCGCGCAGGCTGAAGCCCTGCGGGATGTAGACCGCCGCGCCGGTCATCGCACCCGTCAGCCAGCCCACCAGCGAGGCGCGCAGATGGGTGAGGAAGTTCTTGGCGAAATTGCTGAAGCCCAGCTTGCCGGCCTGCACCAGCGTGCCGACGAAGCCGATCGGGTTGCGGATGATGGTGTCGAAGGCGCCCGCCGCCTTCTTGACGTAGGGCATCACCCCGGGGGCCACGACCTCCATGATGATCTTCAGCAGGTCCATCACCGTGCCGCCGGCCCAGCTCAGGAAGTCGCCCATGAAGCTGGCGAAGGCGCCGGCCACCTTGAGCAGGGCGCGGGGCGGCAGGACCAGGTCCATGATCTCGAGCGACCGCAGGGTGCTCATGAACCGTTCGGGGATCGAGGTGACCAGGGCCATCAGGCCGCTGATGGCGCTCTGGAACCAGGCCCAGGCGCGGGCGATGGCGTTGGCCCGCTTGATGTTCTCCCAGATCTCTTCCTGGCCGATCAGCTTCATGAAGCCGCCGATCAGGGTGTCGGCGGTGCGCGGCACGGCTTCGCCAGTGATCGGGTCGCGGCCCAGGACGGCCTTCAGCAGGTCCCAGCCCGGCGTGCGGGCGGCCAGGGCGGCCAGCGGCTTGAGGATCGCCTCCTTGATCAGGTCGAGAACGGCGGACACCAGGCTTTTGGCGAACGAGATCAGCCGGTCTATGGGCTCGGTGAAGATCCGCTTGGCCCGCTCCCAGACGGCGCCCAGCCGGAAGGCGTCGGCGAGGCCGAGGCCATTCACGAAGGCGTCGAGCGCGGCCTTGATCGAGCCGAGGCCGATGCCCAGCGAGGCGATCTGGCTCTCGATCCACGACCCGGCCTTGTCGAAGATGCCGTAGCGATCGAGCGCCTCGACGATCAGGCCACCGCCGGGCAGGAACTCGACCAGGGCGCGCAGGATGTTGGCGGCGCTGCGCTCGACCCGGCTCATATTGATCGGGTTGATGCCGATGACGACGGTGATCAACCGGAAGCCGGGGATGTAGTTGGCCTTGTCGGCGAACCAGTCCAGGGCCTCGCTGATGATCCCGCGCTGCACCTGGGGCTGGGCGCGCTGCGACACCGTGGTGTCGACCTGCCGCTGGACGGTGGCGCTCTGCTGGATGGTGTGGGCCAGCTCGTGGGCGATCAGTTCCTTGCCGGCCTTGCTGGCCGGCTGGAACTGGCCGCGATTGAAGAACACGTGGCGGCCATAGGTGAAGGCCTTGGCGCCCAGCCGGGCGGCCAGGTTCTCGGCCTTGGCGTCGGTGTGGATGCGCACGCTGGAGAAGTCGGCCTTGAACCGCGGCGCCATGAAGTCCTGAACGGCCTTGGGCAAGGGCGCGCCGCCGCCCAGTTCGGCCTGGATGGCGTCGGCGGTCGCGGCGGTGGTCTGAGCCTGGTCGCCGCCGGAAGCGGGCGCGGCGGCGGGCGCGCGGGCGGCGAGCGGCGACCCCCGCGACAGGTGCGGCGCGCTGGCCGGCGGCGGCATGGACACCACCCTGTGCGCCAGGGTCTCGGCCTCGTGTTCGGCGGCGTCGCCGGGCGAGGAAATGGCCAGGGGCGCGGCCTGGGTCCGGGTGGACAGCAGGACGGTGGTGCGGGCGCTCCACGCCGCCGACGACGGGCTGTCCGTGGTCGCCGCGTCGCGCCTGGCGGTCGCCGCCTGGGGGGCGGAGCTCTTGCTGGTCTCGGCTTGTCGCTGGACCGCGGCCATCAGGTCAGCCCGCCGACAGGGCCGGCTTGAGCGGGCACTGCGCCTCGGTCTTGCGGTATTCGCGCAGCAGCGCCGAGCGCAGCGCCTCGTCGTCCAGCGGCCGGTCGCCCGACAGGGCCAGCAGCCGGGCGTGCAGGGCGACATTGCGAAGCTGGCCGCCGGACAGGGCGCAGCGGCAGGCGATCTCCTGCAGCAGCTCATCGGAAGCGGCATGGTCGCCCAGGTGGCGCTCGAGGATCTCGTAGCGCCGCGCCTCGTCGGGCGCGCGGAACGGCACGACCACGTCCATGCGCCGGGCGAAGGCCTTGTCGATGCGCTCGGCGGCGTTGGTGGTGACCAGCAGTATGCCCCGGAAGGTCTCGATCCGCTGCAGCAGGAAATTGGTCTCGAGGTTGGCGTAGCGGTCGTTGGCGTTGCCGACGTCGGTGCGGCGGGCCATCAGCGCGTCGCCCTCGTCGAGCAGCAGCATGGCGTCCAGGTCCTCGGCGGCGGCGAAGGCCCGGTCGAGGTTCTTCTCGGTCTCGCCGATGTACTTGCTGACGGCCGAGGCCAGGTCGATGCGGTAGAGATCCTTGCCCAGCTCGGCGGCGACCAGTTGGGCGGCCAGGGTCTTGCCCGAGCCGCTGGGGCCGCTGAACAGGGCCCGCACCCCGGCCGCGCCCGGTCCGTCGCCGGCCGCCACGGCCAGGGCCTCGCGGTGCCGGCAGCGGGCGATCAGCGACTCCAACTCCAGGCGCGCCGTGCGCTCCAGCGCCAGCCGGCCCAGTCCGCCTTCGGCGCGGACACGGGCGGCCACGGTCTCGATGCGGGCGTCGTGCAGGCCGCGCACCGCCTGGCGGACGTCATCGGCGGTCAGGTCCGCGCGGCGATCCAGGGCCGCGTAGCCCTCGGCCGCCGCCGCCGCGCGTCGGATGGCCCCGCTGGTCAAATGAAAGTCTTCGGCCAGCCGCCGCCGTTCCGCCGGGGCGCCGCCGGGCGAGGCCTCGCGCCAATGGCGGGCGCGGGCCTGGGCGTCGGGCGCCGACAGCTCCAGCGTCAGGATCGGCCGCCCATCGGCGCAGGCTACCCCGCCGGTCGGCCCCATGACCACGGCGATCGGGCCGTCCCATAGGGGGAGGGACGGCAGGGTGCGGCTCTCGCCGGGAACCAGCGCCAGCTCGACCAGCGGCATGGCCCCCCACAGGCGGGCGAGGGCGCCGCAGAGCCGCCAATGGGCTTCGTCCGCCAGGCCGGCGGCGTCGATCCGCAGGAGTCCGAGGCCCAGGGCCCGCGCGACGCCGCCGACCAGGGTCTTGCGCCCGTTATGGGCGGGGCCGCGCACGACGATCAGTCGCCCGGGCTGCCGCGCCAGGTGGTCGGGCAGGGCCGTCCAGGACGGGTGTTCCACGGCCTCGGCGCGCGGCGGGATGAAGGCGCTCAGCGGGGTCAGGCTTTCGGGCGGGATCCGTTGCGCCAGGCGCATCTCGGGGCAGGCGTCGCCGAGCGCGTCCCACAGGGCGGGCGAGACCGCCAGCCGCCAGGCCATGCGGGGCGCGTCGGGATTGAGCACGTGGACCAGGCCGGCCTGGAGCAGGTTCAGCACCGCGGCGCGGACGGCCTCGGGGCGGTCGGCGTCGCCGTGGCCGCGCCACAGGCCGATCAGGACGCCCAGGGTCGGCCGGGCGCCGTCGTCTCCAGCCAGCAACGCGGCGAAACGCGGATCCTCCTCCACCAGGCCAATGGTCAGCAGAAGGTCGATGTCCAGCGTCGCCAGCCCCGCGCGACGCAGGGCGGTCAGTGGCGTGGGCGGCAGGCGGGCGGCCCAGCCCTCGACCGCGCGACGCCAGGCCTCGGCGCCGGGACAGGTCGCCCCGAACAGGCGATCGATCTCGGCCTCGTACTCGGCCAGGAACGGGCAGGCCGCCAGCAGGCCGGCCCGATCCTCGCCCGCCGCCAGCTCCGCCAGCCGTCCCGCCACGCCCAGCAAGGCCAGACGAAAATGACCGGCGGCGTCCTGGGGCATGGCGGCGAAAGGATCGGAGAGCGTCATGGCCTGCCTTGATCAGGTGAAATGGAAGGTGGGCTTGAGCCCGACGGCCGGAATCCAGCCTGGGTCGCGGTCCAGCCCCGCGATCCTGAGGGCCAGCGGCAGGTCGGAGAGGGCGAGGTGGATATCGAGCGCGCCGTCGCTGGCCTCCAGGACGGCCGGATGGCGACAGACCAGGTCGGGGGCGTTGTGGGCGTCGACACCCAGGGCCCGCGACAGGCGCGCCCGCAGGTACAGGGTCAGGAGGTTCAGCCACCGGTCAAGGCCGCGGCCCAGTTGGACGGGCGCGCGCGTGGCGGTCACGATGGTCGTCGCGGCCAGGCCGGTCCGGCGGGCCAGTCTCGCGAGCTGGTCGCGGCCGTTGCGTCCAGGCCGTCTCGGGGCGTCGGCGATCGCGAAACCCGCCGGGTGCCAGAGCATCACTCGCTGGCGCCCCACCCAGCCGATGATCGTGGTCGGCTGGGCCCAGGGGCTCAGCCAGGCGCGAGGCGTGATCCAGGTCTTCGGCGCGACGAAGTCAGCGCCAGGGCGCCGGCGCGGAGGGCGCCCGGCCAGGTCGGCCAGAAAACCGCTGACGGGGTCCGCCGCGAAAGCTGGGCCAAACCATCGGGCGCCCAACATCGCCAGCAGGTCCCAGGGCGACAGGGCCAGGTTCCGGCCACGCGGCTGGGAAAAGTCACCGTACAGCTCCAGGCCCAGCAGGGCGTTGAGCAGGTAGAACACCCCGCCGAACCCGACCGTCGCGCGTCGGACGCGGCCCGCCGCTTCGGTTCCGCGGGCGTGCCGCGCGCCTGGAATGGGAGCGAGGGCAAGGTCGGGCCCCGGGGATTTGGACGGTGTCGGGTCGCGCGGCGAGCACGGCGTGGGGGCGGGCGCCGCCTTGGGCGCGACGGTTACGGCGACTTTCCCGCTCAGGGACGGGGCGTCGATTTCATCGGGCTTCGCCTCCAGTCCAGGTTCAGAGGTCGCGACCGGCGCGGGCCCGGTGGTCGCGCGTCGCGAAGAGGTCCTGAACGTGGAAGGCTCTCGTTTCGAGGCAACGTTGGCGGGGTGGTCCGGCGCCGGCGACCGCGCGACGAGTTGTGGATCGTTCCCGGGGACCCGTGCGTCGAGCGCATCCAGGAGGGCGGCGAAGCCTGGACCGCGCGCCTGGGGCGCGTCGCGGCGAACGGTCAGGGCCACGGCCAGCAGGCGCCGGGCCGAACCGGAAAGCCGGCCGGCGAGCAGCTCGGGCGTTGTTCGCAGCAGGACGGTCAAGGCCCGGACGTTCGCCGCGCGCTTGGCGGGCGCCTGGCGTGGGCGAACGCCAGGGCGGGCTTCGGCGCAGGCGGGGTCCAGCGCGTGGGCATGGACGATCGCGCCGAGCGCCAGGTCGAGTTCGGCGTCATCCAGTTCGGCGAGCCAGGGTTCCGCCAGGCCGCGCTCGGCCAGCCAGACGATGACGCGCGGCAGCAGGTCGCCGCGCGGCAACACCTCGGCCCGCCACCAGGCGGCCGGTGGACGGCCGCGAAGCACGGCGGACCACCACCAGCGCGCCGCCGGCGGATCGTTTCGCACCCGGCCGCCGATCAGCCAGGCGGCCAACTCGATCTTGTCGTCGAACAGCATGGAGTCGGCCTGGCCGACGCCGCCGTCCCGCGCCGGTCGCACGGCGCGGGCCAGGTTGTTTCGCAAGGCCGCCTCGACCGCCAGGGTGAACCCCGGACGGCCCAATGGCGCGGCCGCCGCCAGCCGCCGGACGATCAGCAGCGCCCGGCGAGGCAAGCCGATACGCGACGGGTCGATCGGCGCCAGGGCGGCCTCCAGGACGCGCCTGGCGTTCGCGCCGCCACCTCGAAGGCGCGCGCGCTGTATGGTCAGGCCCTGATCCGGCGACGGCACGAGCATGGATCACCGCATCAGCAGGATCAGCAGCAGGATGATCAACAGGATCAGCAGCCACCACCACTTGAAGTTCCGCTTGACCCAGTTTTCCACCGTCGCCGCGGTCGGACCGTCGCCGGAGGAAACGGAGCCGCCATCCGGCCCCCCGATGCCGGGACCCTTGGCCGGAGGATCCGTCGACACGTCGCCGCGTGGGCCATCCTTGTCGGCCTTGAGCTTGACGTTCAGCGTGGTGACGCCGTCGTGAGGCACTTTCAGGCCGTGCACGCCCGGCCGCCGCCGAGTCAGGCCGGGCCCCTCGAACGACCAGCTGAACGGGTCGTCGATCCCCTCGTGTCGCGCGACATAACCGAAGGCGCCAGGCCCCTCGTCGAGCACCTCGGCCGTGATCTTGCCGATGGTCAGGGTCTGCCCGGTGCGGCGATAGCCCTCGGTGATCCACAGATACAGGACCGTGTCCCTCCACTCCCGTTGATCGCCGACCGCGATGGAGGCCATTTCCAGATTGGGCACTGGCAGCGGGCCCGGTTGCTGAAGGGCTCCCGCCGCGAAGGCCAGCATCTCGTCTCCCAGAACCGCGCCCTTGCCCATGAGGTCGCGCACCCGGATCTTGCGTACGTGGGTGAACAGCAGGAAGTCATGGGTCTTGCCGCCGTCCTTGGGCGGCGGATAGCCGACGCCGCTGACCTCGGCGGGACGTTCGACTTCTGACAGGTTGATGAAGTCCATGTTCCGGCGGACGCTGGATTGGGCGAAATTGACGGCGGAACTCGAGGACAGCTGCACCCAGATGCACTGGTGCTTGTGAGCGGCGTAGGCAGCCGGGATCGTTCCCGCCAGCCAGTCCGAATGCGTCTCGACGGCGCCGCCGCCAGCGGGCACGGTGATCGAGGCCGAGGGATTGGGCGCGAGACCCGGCGGACGCGCCCAGTCGGTGAACCCGGGCGAACCAAGTCCCCAGTTGGCGAGGCGAACCTCGGCGGTGACGTTGTTGGCGTCCGACGTGCCCGTATTTTGGAGTATCGCGACGAGATGGTTGTTCTCCGTGCCGCTGATTTCGTGGCTGAGCGTCGCGCCGGTGCTGGGCTTGCGGCAGCCGACTCCCAGGGCGCCGTCCACGAACCGCACGCCCAGACCCAGGTTGGACTCCGCCGGGACCTGCAGCGCCGGGATCAGGCCCGTGCCGTACCAGGACGGATTGATCTGCAGGGTGGTGTCGAGAAAGCCGGTCAGGGCGTTGCCCGGGACCACGGGAAAGCGGAACTGGGTCGCGTAGTAGTCATCGACGACGTCCGGCCCGGCCGCCACGTCCTGGCCGATCCGCACGACGCTGAAATAGAGGCCAAAGCCCGCGGGCGACAGGTTGATCCAGTCGGCGCCGCCGGTCGCCGTGCTGACCGGCACGCGAATCTCGATGCTCCACGCCGACTCGTCCGGCGATCCCATGGCCACGGGCGGTAGCCAGGTACGAACCTTCACTTCGTAGGCGCCGGGAGTGACCGGGGAATAGGCCGTCCAGGGTGCGGCCGAATTGTCCGCCCGATAGAAGTTGATGGCCTGGGGAACGTGATTGCCCCGGACATGATAGTCAGCGCCCATGGGGACGCCGGGCGGAATGTCGTCCGGGTCGCCCGCCGGGCCCGGGTCGTCCGCGCCCACGTCCAGGAAGCTGGGGAAGATGTCGATCCGGCGGCGGGCCTGGTCGCCGGCGCCAGCCGCCGGACGCAAGGCCAGCACCACGACGTCACGGGGATCGAACGTCCTGTCCAGGCGACAGAGGAACGCGAACACCAGGGTGCCCGTGCCGGTGTCGCGCACGCCCTGGAAGACGACGGGCGGGAATCCCGCGCCGCCAAAGGTCATGCGACTGCCGCCGACATAGCCGGGTTCGGCCTCCGTGGTGAGGACGCCCGCGTCGGTGAAGAAGAAGCCGTCGATCGTCGGGTTGCCGGTGACGCCGTCGGCGTTGGCGAAACACAGTGTGTCGGTGTCGGACATGGAGTTCTCCTGGTCGGGTGCGCCTCAGCTGACGTAGCCTTGGATCGGGATGCGGATGAACGAGGTGAAGTCGGCCGGTGCGGCGCTGCCCGGTGGGCGGTGGGCGACGCTGATCTTGAGGAAGGTCGGGATCGGGGACGTGCCGGCGTCGGTGTTCTGCACGGTCAGGTTCAGGGATCGGGTCGAACCCGCCGCGACGCTGGTGTTGCCGGTCGGCGCGACGATCGGGGCCGCCCAGCGCCCGGCCGGCGTTTCGATGACCGCCGTGTAGGTGTAATCGCCCGCCGCCGTCGCGGTGCCCGGATGCTCGGCGTCGGCTTGCAGGCGGACAGTGAGCGGGATGACGCCGGTCTGGCCGAACTTGATCTGCACCCCCGCCAGCGAGGCGCCGTCGACGGTGATCTGGGCCTTGCGTACGGTCTGGGCGGCCGCGCCGATCGAGATCGGATCGAAGGTGACGCGTGGATCGCTGACCGCTGGGGCCTGGCCGACGACAAGGTCGAGCGGCGACGAGGTGTTGTGGAACAGGCCATCCGTCGAGGTGACGTCCAGCGAGATGGTCGCCTTGGAGGCTCCGGTGGGCACCTTGACGTTGGCCGTCACGGTGATCGGGGCGCCGCGGGTGATCTGTTGGTCACCGGTGGGGGCGATGATCGCGGCGGTCTTCCAGGCGGTCACGGTGGAGCCGGTGAGCCCCGTGAACAGCAGCGCGAAGCGATAGGTGGCCGGCAGGATGGTCTGGCTGTCGACCTGCCACGATATCGGATAGGTGTTCCCGACGATGATGGTTCCCAAGGCCGGAGTCGTGGGCTCGATCACCACCTGGCCGCCCTGCTGGGGAACGAGCGGGTTCACCAGGCAGGCCAGACTGGTCGAACCGCGGTCGCCGACCTTGACACTGACGGCGACGGTCTTGGGCAGGCCCGTGAAACTGTCGGGAACCTGGAACATCAGCTTGGTGGAGTCGGACCCCAGGTTGAAGGCGCTGATCTGGACCCCGCCCATCAGCACCGTCGTCTTGCCGGGCTGGATGTCGAAACCCGAACCGATCAGCGTCAGCAGGTCGCCGACGGCCGTCTCGTTCGATGGCTCGATCCGAACCAGGACCGGCCCGCCCGCGCTGCCTTCCAGAGCGGCGACGCGCAGTTGCAGCGTATTGATGTCCTCGAGCAGGCTGTTCACGAACTGGGCGGTGATCAGGTCGCCGGGCTGGACCTGATCCGCCCGGACGCCGACCACGGCGCCGAGCAGGGCGTCGCGCTCGGCCGGCGTGAGCACGCCGTCCAGCGCCTGCAGGATGGTCGACATCGGGACGACGATATTCCCGGGACTGGCGGTGATGGTCGGAGGCATGGGCTTGTCCTCGGCGGATTGGAGCGGGTCAGGGCCGCAGGGCGTAGTGGGCGTAGTCCCAACGGAAGAGATCGAAGCGGGCGTCGGCGCGGTAGGGCAGGTGGCCGCTGGCGAAGATCATGAACGGGGCGGGGCGGCTCGGACTGGCCGGAGCCTGGTCGATGGCCATGTCGGTCTCGGCCACCCGGTAGAGCTGGACGAAGGCGCCATCGCCGACCGTGATCGGCGGCCGGACCAGGCTTTCGCGGATCAGCGCCTCGGCCTCGGCGGCGTTGAGATAGCGGGGACCGCTCACCGTCAGGCCCTGGAAGAAGGTGGGAACGGGGCTTTGCCCGGGCGTCGGTCTCGGCGCGGGAATGATCCCGGCGGCTGGAAGATGGCCGAAGAGGCCGGCGGCCGTGGCGGCGCCCAGGCCGCCGCCCGAACCGGTCAGGTCGGCGATGTGCTCCTGGAACTGCCGGAACATCGCCTGGCCGACCGCGACGCGCCGCGCGCCCGCCAGGGTCGCCAGTCCGCCCGGATCGGCGGCGGCCAGCGGACGGCGCACGCTCCAGGCGTCGATGAACGTCAGGTCGGTGGCGCGGGTGAAGGCCAGCAGGGCCAGGGGGACGTCGGCGTCGCCGAGGCCGAAGCGCCGCATGGCGTCGGTCAGGTCGTCGGCGCGGGGCGGCGCGCCCAGCAGGTCGGCAGTCCAGTCGGTCGCCATGCCCGTCCCGAAGGCGCGGTAGGCCAGGGCGTTGCGATAGTCGGGGGCGGCCGCCGACAGGCCGGGCAGCAGCGATGGCGGCACGGCCAGCAGGCGAAGCTGGACGCCACTGACCACCACGTCGGTGTTGCAGCGGACATTGTCCGGGTCCAGCCCGTTGGTCGGGGCCGAGCCGGCCCGGGCCTCGGCTGGGGCCAGGGTGAGGATGTAGACCCCGGCGCCGGCCACATAGGTTCCGCCCAGCACCGGCGCGCAGTCGCCGAACAGGCAGTCGCCCGACGCGAGGGCGCCGCCGCCGCGCGCCAGGGCCACCTGGGCGGCCTGGGTCAGGCGCAAGGTCTGGCCCAGGCGATTGATCGCCAGGCCGGCGGCGACCTTGACGGTCGGCAGGCGGCTGTCGCTGGTCAGGCCGCCGTCGGTGACCTCCAGGCCGAAGGCCACGCCATCGCCGACCGCCAGGCCCAGCCGGGCGTCGACCTCGCGCCGGGCCGTCTGTTCGCGTCCGAGGTCGCCGCCGGTCAGCAGGCGGCCGTTGAAGAAGTTGACCGAGCGGACGCCGCCTTCGGTCAGGGGTTCCTGGAGCTGGAAGACCTCGCCCATCGCGCCCTCCTCAGGCCAGGGCCGAAAGGACGCGCCAACCGGCGCTTCCGTCCGACACCAGGGTCACGGCCTTGCCGGGATCGACGCCGAGCGTGTCGCCCGCGCCGTCGAAGGTGTCGGCGGGGTCGGCGACCAGCTTGAGGTTGTCGCCCAGGCTCTTGATCACATGCAGGCGCCCCCGGTTGGCGGGCGCGGTCTTGGGCAGGGTCAGGGCCAGGGCTCCCGTGCAAAGGACGCAGACGTGGGTCTCGTCCAGGGTCGTGTCGACGTTGAGGTCCGCCAGGGCGATCGTCGCACCGGGCGGCGCGGCGGGAAGCGAGGGCGGCGGCAAGGTCTGAAGGGCCTGCGCTAGGGCCAGCGACGCCAGCACCGGCCGGTCGCGCTGATCGATGACGATGTCGGCGGCCAGGCCGTCGACTTGCCAGGTCCCACCGTCCGATCCGACCAGGATCACCGGCGTATCGAGGCGGGCCAGCAGGACGCAATCGTCCAGGGCGTCCGCGAGGCCGCCGCAACGACGGGCCATCCACAGCGGCCGAAGCTCGGTCACCCATAGTCGCAGGGCCAGGCGCAGGAAGGCCGGATAGCGCTCCGGCGCGACCTCCAGGCTGAGTGGCGGCGAGCCGAACATGTAGTCGTCGGGCGGCGAGGTGGGCGGGCTTTCGTTGTCGATCTCCAGCCAGGGCGCGGCGGCGGCGCGCAGGGCTGCCAGCCAGGCGGCTTCCTCGTCCGCGGGCGGCAGGACCGGGCCGGCGGTGGTCAAGGCGCCCAGCCACTGGGCGAAGTCGGCGACGGCGTCATGCTCGGTCTGGGGTGGCGGCGTGACGCCGAGGGTGAGGCGATAGTCGTCGGCGACCCGCGACGGCGCCATCAGGTCCTCTTCCGATCGACAGGGCTCGCCCGGGATCGGCGCCAGGGCCGTCTGGCAGTCGGCGTAGCAGAGCGTCAGATAGAGCGGCAGCACTCCGGCGCCGGGCAGTGAGGCCGGAACGATATGGTCGGGCACGAGCGCCGCGTTCTCGGGATTGGCCAGCCAGGCGTTGAGCGCGCCGCACTGGTCGGCCTTGACGCAGATCAACTGACCGCTCGGCGCGGCGGCGGCGCCGGCCGTGACCCGGACGCGCGGGCCGGCGGCGTCGTCCTCGACGCTCACCGCCAGGCCGCTGGTCACACCGTAGCCGGCCAGTTCGCGCACCGCCCACTGGTCGCGGCCCGAGAGATAGGTGAACTCCTGGACGAAGTCGTCGACGCCCAGGACCATGCCCTTGGCGTAGTTGACGTGTAGCGACGGGTCGGCCGGTCCGGCCGAGACGAGGCTCGATCCTCTGTCACAGCATCCCATCAGGATCCTCCGGGCGGTTCGGGTTCAAGGGGTTGCGATGGAGGCGGGCGGTCAGCATGCCAGCCTCCGGCGGTCGCCGCCGACGGTGGGACCGTCGGGGCCGATGAAGCTGGCGCCCAGATAGGCCGCGCCCAGCACGGCGGGCGGGATCAGTTCCGGGGCGCGGCTGCCCTGGCCGATCTGGGTGTCGAGACCCAGCCTGGCCTCGCCCAGCCGGTTCATGGCCCAGTAGAAGCGCACGTCGAACACGGTGTGGGCGGGCTTTTCCAGGGCGACGATGCGTCTGGCCAGCACCAGGCGCCGCTCGGCGTCGAACGCCGCTTCGCCGCTGGTGGTCATCGGCAGCAGGACCGAGAAGCGGTGGGCCGAGCGGGCGATCGGCAGCAGGCGGCTCTCGAACTGGAACCAGTCGATCATCGCCGTCTCGCCCTGCGGCAGATGGTCGGGCAGCGAGACCTGGTCGAAGTCCGCCCAGTCGCCGCCATGGGCGGCGTTGAGCCGGCCTATCCGCCGGTAACGACCGGCCAGGAAGTCCTGCCAGCGACGGCGGTCCGGCGAGGCCAGGGCGAGGAACTCGTTCCAGGCCGTTTCGAGCCCGGCCGGCGGTCCGCCGCGCGGCAGGTCGAGCAGGGCGCCTGGATCGGTCAGCAGGCGCGTGGTCTGGAAACAGCGCCAGCGCGTCCGCTCCTCTGCCCCGGAACGCGGCGGGAAGCCCAGTTCAGCCAGCCAGAACCCGTCCCGGTCGTCGGAGGCGTCGGGCGTGAACAGTGGGAAGGTCTGGTAGAGCTCGTCCGCCGTCGGCTCGCGGCCCAGCCAGCGCGCCCAGCGCTCGGCCAGGCCGACGTTTCCCTCGGCGGGCGTCCAGCGCGCCCCGGGCGCGACCTGCTTCAGGCCCTCGGCGGAGCCGGGGTCGCCGGCCGCCAGGGCGCCGATCCGGCGGCTCAGATAGCGCTCGACGATGCGGATGGGGCGGGGACAGATGCAATCGGGATCGGGGTCGTCGAAGCGGTGTTCGTCGATGCAGGGCTCGAACGCCAGGGCCAGGGCCAGCTCCAGGCCATGGCGGGTGCCGCGCCAGCGGAAGAAGTCGACGGCCCTGGTCACGAACAGCCGCCGTCGCCGCTCGTCCCACGCCGGATCCAGCGCCACGTCGAACCAGTCGGCCATCCAGGCCAGGGCTTCGGTCGGCGCCGTGCGGGGGTCGAACAGCGCCTGGGCCTTGGCGATGCGGTCCTCGATGGCGGTGTTGATCCCTTCCATGTTGGCCAGGAACCGCTCGAGGAAGTCGCCCGGCTCCTCGCGATAGACGGCCGGCAGGAAGCGCTCGACATAGGAGAAGCGCGGATACCAGGCGCGCAGGGCTCGCAGGCGGGGGCTGGCCGCGCCGTCGCCCGACAGCTTCAGGCGCAATTGCAGGTACCGGCCACGCGCTTCCTGGAACAGCAGGTGCCAGGTCCCGGCCCCGGTCTTCGGATCGCCGGGCGGCAGGGCCAGGGGGCCGCGCCAGGGCAGGTCGCCGCCGTCGCCGGCCAGACATGGCCGGGGCTGCGCGACCCACGGCGCGCCCAGCAGGCCGTCGGCGCCGGCCGGGTTGTCACTGGCCCGCGCCCAGACCTCGACCGAGGTTCCGGCCGGGATGACGGCGTCGAGCCGCAGGCGGTCCCAGACGCATTGCGGGGTCTCGCCGTCCATCGCCAGGGTCAGGAACTGGGCGGTCTCGGCGTAGCGGACGCGGGGTTTCTCGACCAGCGGCGTCCAGCGGGGCGAGGTCAGGCCGCTGTCGTAGTGCGCCGCCCCCTGGACCGAGATCAGGGCGCGGCCGCCGAACCGCCGAAGCGGGAAGAGCTCCGCCGTGCCGATCAGCGTCCCGTCCTCGGCCAGGCGCCAGGCCCGCGCCTGGTTTCCGACCCCGCCGGCCAGGAACAGGCGCGTCTCGCGCTCGCCGCCCCGCACCGCGCCCTTGGCCACGACCAGGTCCTGGGTGGGATCATCGAGCGCGAGCAGAGCGGTGGCGTCGCCGCCGTCGGCCGGCAGGCGGAATATCCGGGTTCCGCCGGTCGCGGTGCGGTCCAGGACCAACAGGCCGCCGTCGCTCAGGGGTTCCAGCGCGATCGGGTCGATGTCGGCCGCCGCCAGGGTCAGGTCGCGACCGATCGGACGGGTCGCCGCGCGCAGCGTGCGGGGCGCGCCCTCCAGGGGCTGGAACAGCTCTGGCGTCTCCGGGCCATCGGGGCCGACGCCGGTCACCGAGAAGCCGCGATCCAGCGCCCATAGCCGGCGATCCGTGCGGTCCAGCAGCCAGACGCCGCCATCCGGGCGCGGCGCCATGTCGTGCACGGTCGGCCCGGACCCGGCGGTCCACAACCGTTCGCTCGGCGGACCGCCGGACACGAGGTCGAAGACCAGGAAGCCGCTTCGGTCGGCGGCCTCGAAGGCGACGACCAGCCAGGCGTCCCACGTGACGACCATGCCCATGAAGGTCTGCGCCGCGGTCGGCGCCGGCCTGCGCGGGCCGAACAGGGCGTCCTCGGCTTCGGCGTGGGCGTCGGGCCAGAAGGCGCTGGTCGCGCCGCTGCCGGCCGAGCGCACCAGGAGCTGGGCCCGGCTGTCGGCGATCCAGTAGACGTTGCCGTGGGCGTCGGCCGCTGCGCCGCGCCGGGCGGCCAGGTCGAGCGGGGCTTCGCCTTCCGTGGCGGGCAAAATCTCCAGACGCGGCGGCAAGGTCAGTTCGGCGCGGGCGGTGTCCCAGGCCGGCGGTGGCGTGGCGGGCGCGTCCTCCGGCGACGACCACAGCGTCGCCAATGGCTGGGGCGCGCCGTCGAGGTCGCCCAGGCAGCGCCCCCAGTCACCGGGGCCAAGCAGCAGATGGAAACGGCCGCCGTTGACGTTCATCAGCAGGTCTCCGCCACGATCGGCACGGGCAGGCGCGCCGGGCCGGTTGGGGGAGCGACGCCGCCGGTGTCGCCGCGCAGGGATTCCAGCGAAATCGGATCGCCGGCCGTCACCGACAGGCCGAGGATCTCGGGCAGGTCGAGGCCGCTGATCTCGACACCGGCGGTCGCCGCACGGCCGCCTTCGGCCAGCAGAACGTCGGCGACCGAGACCACGCCAGGCGTGCGCGCCGCCTCGGCCAGGATGGCCCGGGCGCTGATCGCCTGACCCAGCGGCCAGCCGCGCAGGGCGGGGTCCGGCGCCGGACCGAACAACTGACCCTGCAGGTCGGCGACGCCCGCGCCCGTCGGCGGCAGGGGGCTGAGATAGGCCCGGATGCGCTTGCGGACCGCTTCCACCGTCTGGGCGACCGACGCGCCGCCGGCCACCTCGACGCCGATCGAGATCCACAGGCCGCGATAGTTGGCGCCGCGCAGGACCAGCTCGGTGGTCACCAGCCGGCGCGGATCGAGATAGCGGCACAGGGCGTCCAGGAAGGGGCGGTCGGCGCGGGGCGCGGCCGGATGGTCGGGGTCGGCGGAGGGAATGGCCATCAGGGTGACGACGCCCGGTGCGCTGCCGGGGCCGGCCTGTCCGAGGTCGGGATGCCAGGCGGGGAGCACCTCGATCCGGCCGATCGCCGCGCCGGGCGTGCGCCAGGCGATCGACACGAAGTCGTCGGCGGTGACCAGACGGTCGCGATGCTGCAGGTAGCGCCGGACCTGCTTCTCGCCGCTGGCGGTGTCCTCGGCGTCGGCCCCGCCCCAGGTGGCGATGGGATTTGTCGCCGAGAACCCGGCCGGCAGCAGCGGTCCGCCCTTGATCGACCCGGCCGCCACATTGCCCTCGGCGCCCAGGCTGAAGCCGTAGCTGGCATAGAGCCGCGCGCCCGGCGCGGGGCGCCGACCGGTCAGGCCGTCGCCGAAGGTAACGCGGCCGGCCTCGGCGTCGACGGCGAAGACATCGACGGGGCCGGCGACGCCTTCGACGCCGGTCGCCGCCACTTCGGGGCCGGCGGCCAGCAGGTCGTCGATCACCCGCCAGCGCCGCTCGACCCCGTCCTCGATGCTGCTGACCTCGACCGTGCCCTTCAGCACCGGGGCGTGCGACAGCTGGCGGACCTGGTCGATGGTTCCGTCGCCCTCGGCCAGCCGCTCGGCGACGATGGTCTCGTACTGATGGATCGGCGTGGCGTTGACGCCGATCCAGCGTAGCCGGACCAGGGCCGCGCCGGTGGCCCGCACCCGCAGCCAGGTGATCAGCCGATCGGCCAGGGCCCCGTCCTCGATGGCCGGGGGCAGATCGCCGACCCCGCTTTCCAATGGGTCGAGATCGCGCCAGCTGACGATGGCTCCGGCGTCGGGCAGCTGGATCTGGATCACGCCGGGCTGGGTCAGGGGATCGAAGTCGGCGCGGGTCTCCAGCCGGCGGTAGGTGGGGGCGGGTCGGCCGTCGGCGTCGAAGGCCAGGGCCGAATTGACCCGCGGAAGCTCGAACGACAGCAGGTCGGCCGGCGCGATGGCCGCGCCGCCGGGCTTCAGGGTTCGGGTCTCGACATCGGTGGCGGGCGCCAGGCCCAGCGACAGGGTGCGGCCGGCCAGGGCCTTGCGCACCGGCAACCAGGGATCGTCGCCCTCCACCCTGTCGCTCTTGCGGCCCAGGATCGCGATCCACAGCGAGCGGTCGGTGGTCAGCGACAGGTCGGCCGGACCCGCGGCGGGGTCGAAGGCGACGGTCTCATAGAGCGCCAGGTCCTCGGGCAAGGCCCCGCCATACGAGGCGTAGAGCAGCTTGTAGTAGTCGAGCAGTTCCGGCGTCGGCTCGCTGACCGCCCGCTTGAGCAGGACACGGGTCTCGATCGGCAGCACGTCCAGGCCCTGGCCGGTGCGGAACGGAACCTCGCCGGCCCGCAGCTCCATGTCCTTCGACAATGCCTGGACCTCTAGCGCCGCCCGGTCGTTGGCGATGGTCGCCAGCCCCTTGGCCGCCACGGCCGGAGACAGGGGCACGCCCAGCAGGCTCAGGAACTTGGCCCGGTTGCGCTCGGGAATCTGGTTGGCGCGATAGAGCAGGCTCTCGGTCAGGAAGGCGAACAGCTGGACCAGGGTGACGCCAGGGTCGCTGGCGTTGAAATTGGTCCATTCGGGCGTGTGGACCGGCGCGCGCGCCAGCAGTTCATCGACCAGTTGCTGGTAGCGGCGGCTGTCGAGCGGCGGTGCGGGAAGGGGCATGGCGGGTTCCTCTTCCTAGGTCTGGCCGAGTGGGACGGTGACGCTGATCCGGGCCCGCGCGCCGGTGGCCACCAGGCGGTAGTCGACGGCGGCCAGGGCGGCGTCGGCCTGGCGCGGGTCGGGCGTGACCTCGACGCCCTCCAGCTTGATGCGCGGCTCCCACCGGGCCAGGGCCGCGCCGATCGCGCCCTCGATGCGGACGTGGGTGGCGGCGTTGTTGGGCTCGAACAGGAACCGGCCCAGTCCCGCCCCGAACGGCGCCAGGGCGACGCGTTCGCCGGGCTCGGTGCGCAGGATCACCGCGATCGACTCGCGGATGTTCTGCTCGCCCTCCGACCAGGCCATGCGGCCGTCGATCCCGACGCGGGGCGGGAAGGAGAGGCTTTTGCCGAAAGGGTTGAGCGCGCTCATTTCTTCCCCTTCAGGCCGGGGATCGGGAAGCACATCACGAACCAGGGCATCCAGCGGAAGATGAAGTCGAGCAGGCTGACGATGATCATCAGCAGGATCAGGGCGCAGATCGTGATGATCGGGATCGACAGCGAGCAGATCATGCCGATGTTGATCCCGCCGCCCTTGCAGGGACCGCCTTCGCCGACCTCCAGCGCCTTGTGCAGCGGCCACGGCAGCACCGAGCGCACCAGGTCGACCAGGCCCATGCCCTTGGCGCGCTGGATCTGGCCGCACAGCATGTCGGAGATCACGAAGGCCGTGCCGCGCCCGTGCTTGCGCAGGCCCGCGGCGCTGGTGTCGAGCGGCAGCGAGATGCGGATCGGCCGCACCGGCGCGTCCGGGTCGAAGAAGCTGGCCAGCTGGAACCGCTCGGTCGGGGCCGAGACGGTCGGCGGATGCAGCGGCCCGCAGTCGCGGTTCATGTGCACGAAGCGGATCACGAACCAGCCGGGGTCGTCGCCGGTCTGGAGGATGACGTCGCGCAGCTTCAGGGCGAAGGGCAGGGGCCGGGCGTCGCTTTCGTCGCGGGCGACCAGGGCTCGAACCACCAGGGCGGTCAGGCGATCGAGAGACTCGGCGGCGTCGGCCGGATCGGCGATCGCCGGCTGGCTGTCCAGTTCGGTCGCGCCCGGGGCGCCCAGGCTGGACACCGCCTTGTAGGCCCCGTCGGCGATCAGGTTGTGGTTCAATCCGGCCAGGGGGAAATGCTTTGCGGGCCAGACCGGCTGGGCCTTGGTGTCGACGGAGTACAGCGTCTCGGCGGCTTCCAGGCCGTCCCGCGTGGCGGTCTGGGCGACCATCTTGAGGGCTTCGCGCAACGACCCCGCCATCGGCTTGATTTCGGCGCCGGCGTTGAGCATGCCCTGGATCATGAGGGGACTGACGGTCGTGGCGTTCAGCCAGTTGAACACGGCCAGCGGCTTGGGAGGCAGGCCTGCCGGGGATCCGCTGCCCACGGCCGCCCAGACCTCGGGCAGGTGCGCGGCCAGCCAGTCGGCGAAGTCGAGCAGGATCAGCCACGACTGGGTCTGCCAACCAAGGTTCAGGGCCAGGGCGCGGGGGCGCTTGGTGCCGGCGGTTTCGGTGCTGTCGGGATGCTGTTCGGCCAGGCGCGCCTGGGCCAGGAGGGCGGCGCGCACCAGGCCCTTCCAGGGCTCGGCGACCTCCATCTTGAACTGGGTCATCCGGGCGGTGATCGACGGCGTCGGGGCGATCGGCGGCGCGGGGTGCAGGGTCGCGAGCTGGCCCTCGGCCAGCGGCTGGGGCGTGCGGTTGACCCCGGCCGAGAGGTAGTCCTCGCGGCGACCGACCGGTACGAGGCCGCTCCACAGCGTGCGGCGGCGCAGGGCCTCGTCCTGGTGCGCCATCGGGAACAGCGGCAGCAGCTCCTCGCCGGGCGCCAGGCTGGCGGCATTGGTCCCGCTCGACACCCGCCGCCAGGTCGCCGTTTCGCCGCCTTTCAGATAGGCGAATTCGCGCAAGGCGGTGTCGCCGGCCTCGCCCGCCACGCCGGGCAGCAGGCGGCGGATCACGAAGCCCACGGTCTCGGCCCCACCCGCTATCGTTCGCTCCGGCAGGCCGGGAATGGCGCAGACCAGGCTGGCTCCGACCAGGTAGAAGCGTTGGTGGGCCGGCTGGTAGAGCTTCAGCGGCGCGGGTGGGCGCGGCGCGATCGCCGGGGCGCGGACCTTGAGGGCGCGCTTGCGGCGCGCGTCGGCGATCAGGCCGGGCAGCGGCACGCGCTGCACCAGGTCTGCCTCGCCGGTCTCGCTGGGCGGGCTGCGCCAGGTCTCGGGCCGCGCCAGCCTTTCGCCGATCCGGGCCGGGTCGTTGGCCAGGGTGGCCAGCATCTGGTCCATGAAGTCGTCGCCGGCGAAGCGCAGGATGGCTGGCGCGCTGGCTCCCGCCAGGCCGCTCCACAGCGGCCGGGGCGCCTGCCAGGCGACGGGATGGCCCGTCTTGGAAGGGAGGGGAGCGTTCACCAGATATTCCCCGCGCCTGGAGTGTACGACGCCGAGACCACGCTGTTGGAGATCAGCGTGTCGCACTGGATCACGCCGGAGAACCGCGACATGCCGGCGTCGACCGTGACCATGCCGGCGCTGACCGCCACCTGGCTGGCGTTGACCGTGACCTTGGCCGAGGCGGTGATCGTCACGCCCGCGGCCTCCAGCTTGATGGAGTTGCCGTTGCTGTCGACGATCTCGACCGCTCCGGGGCCGTCCTTCAAGGTCACCGACTGGCCGCCGGGGGTCTCGAGGATCAGCTTCTCCTGGCCGTCCTGGTCGTCGAAGGTGATCTTCACGCCGTTGCGCGACCGGATGACCTTCTTGTTGTTGCCGCTGGCCATCGACTCCGGTGGCGCGTCCTTGCCGTTCCAAAGTCCGCCCAGGACGTAGGGGCGGCGGGGATCTCCGTGCTCGAACGCCACCAGCACCTCGTCGTCGACGTCGGGGATGAACCAGCTGCCGCGATCCTTGCCGGCGAACAGGGTCGCCATCCGCGCCCAGGCTTCGTAGCGGCCGCCGCCGGAGTCCGGCGCCCAGGGCAGGGCGACCTTCACGCGGCCTTGGTTGTCGGGGTCCTGGATGTCCAGCACCTGGGCTGGGGCGACGCCGTACCAGCGACCGCCCCAGCCCTCCGGCTGGCGCTCGGCCCACTGGCGCTCCTGGCGGTCGAGGTCGAACAGCGCCCTCATGGCCGGCCGATCCCGGGCCGATCGCAGCGGAATTCCGTGCGCAGGCCCTTGGCGTTGTCGAAGCGATGGGTGACGGCCGTGGCGCGGTAGTCGCCATCGAACAGCGGGCCCAGGCCCGAGAGCTTCAGCTTGCTCCCGACCTTCACGCCCTTGCCGCTCTCGGCGACCCCGTGACCGGTGACGAAGCGACGGGCCATGTGGCGGAAGCTGGCCTCGGCCAGGACGCGGGCCTCGCCGCCGTCGCGCGGCAGGCCATGGGCCAGGGTGTCGACCCGCTCCCCGAACGCCTGCCGCAGGATCGCCGCGCCGCCGACATCCTGGCCAAGTTCGGCGCTGATCGCGGCGGCCTCGGCGCGGTTGCTGGCGACGGCCCGCTCGGCGACGTCCCAGCCCGAGGCGACCAGGGCGGTGCGCTGATGGGTCAGATCGGCCGCGACATGGAACTCACGCAGCGGACCGGCCCAGGCCAGTTCGATGGCCTCGCCGCCGCGGGTCTTGGCCGCGTGCAGGGCGTCGCCCTCGACCCAGACCTCGGCGTCTTCGCGGCGCGCCAGGTCGTTGAGGAAGGCCAGGTCGCTCTGGTTCAGCTGGGCCTGGACCTTCGTCGCGGAGCCGGAGAGGTCGACCTGGGCCTGGAGGCCGTGATCGCCGGCGATGCTTCGCACCAGGTCGGCCAGCGACTTGTCGGCGAAGCACCGGGTGCGGCGGACCATCCGCAGGTCCTGCAGGCGGTCCTCGGCCAGGATGCCGATCTTGGGCGGACCACCATCGGGATAGTCGGCGGCGATGGCGGAAATCTTGCCTTCGAACAGGGTCTCGTCGCCGACCTTGATCGCCAGGGCCTTGCCGAATTCGACAGTGCGACGGTCGAAGTGCTGGAAGCCGGGGTGGTCGGCTCCGCCCCAGTTGCCCAGGGTCAGGCTGCAACGGGTCATGCCCTCGATGGCGTCGGCGATCTCCAGGCTCAGCAGCGCGGCCGTCAGCGTCGCCTGGCGCTCGCCGTCGATCTCGATCGACGGGCGGGCGGGGCGGGTCGGCAGGATGGCGAGGTTGGAGCTGGGCATGGCGATCTTCGGTTCCGGCGGCTCAGTGGGCCCAGGCGCGGGCGGCGTCGCGGGCGAGGGTTTCGATCAGGTGGCGCAGATCGGCCGGTTCGAGCTTGGTCTCGCCGCCGCCCTCGGCCGCGCCGCCGGCCTCGTCGCGGGGCGGAGCGTCGGCGACCGCCTCGAATTCGTTGATGACCACGGGCATGGCGGGGCTCCTCGTCAGTCGAACGCCAGCGTCGCGCCGACGCTGATGCGGGGTGAGGGAAGGGAGGGGGCGGAGACCGCGGCGCCGAAGCCGGCGCCGGCCTTGACGTCCAGGTCGATCAGTTGACCCGGCGACAGGCGCAGCGGGTCCTCGATGCCGTTGGCCGAGGCGATCGCCTGCCAACCCCCGCCCAGGCCGCCGCCCACGCTGGCGCTGAAGCCGAAACCACCCTTGCCGCCGGCCCCGGCCATCGACTGCAGGGAGTCGCCGGCCTTGGCGCTGTTCAGCGGCTTGTGACCGGGCCGGGCGGGGACCTTGCCCTCGCCCTCGAACTTGGCCTCCAGGATCTTCTGCTGGCTGAGCGTCAGGGTCAGGTTGGCCCGCAGCGGCTTGCCGTCGGGCGAGAAGTATTCCAGCGACTCCTCCAGCCCCTCGACCATGCCGTCGAACAGGAACGAGCCCCAGATGAAGCGCACGCCCGGCGGGGCCAGCTTGGTGGCGTCGCCCTCGGCCGGGGCCGGGGTCATGAAATAGATGACCTTCTGGGTCAGCCGACGGACGTCGTCGACGGCGTCCTCGGTCATGGCGGTGACGTCGAACCACAGGGTCAGGGCCAGCTTGGTGGTGCCGGCTCCGACGAACTGCCGACCGGAATTGCCCGCCGCCTGGTCGCCGCCCTGGGGCTGGACGATCTGGTTGGCGAAGGTGACCTTGAGGGTTTCGGGATTGAACTGCACGGCCACGCGCTGGCCGCCGTCCTTTTCGCTCTGGAAATCCTGCTTCAGCTCGATCAGCTGCGCCTTGACCAGCTCACCCATGGCTCAGCCCTTCCCCGGTATGAGGACGAGGGACTCGTAGGCGATGTGCAGCTCCTCGACGGCGACCGCGCCGTCCTTGGCCGACAGGGCCGGGGCCTTCATCTTGATCGGCACGCAGCGGGCCAGGCGGAAGCGGGCCCGCTCGGCCTGGCCGTCCTCGCCCAGCATCACCACCTCGGCGTCGGCCCGCAGGCCGGGATCGACGATGCTGTCGCTGAACCATTTCCAGAGGTCGAAATTGGCGGTCATGCCGCGCTTGAGCACCAGGTTGGCGTAGGCGGCCGGACCGTTCAGCCGGATCTGGCGGTCGTTGGCGCCACCCTCGCGGATGGTCTTGACCTCCATGCTCATGTCCAGGCCGTCGCAGTCGGAAAAGGCCGCCGCCACCAGCGCGCCGCCGTCCTGGCCGCGATTGATCTCGACCGAGAAGTTGAAGGTCGTGAACGGGTACGCAGCGGCGGCCATCAGGTCTCCTCCGAGAAGGTGAAGCGCTCGCCGACCTGGCGCAGGCGGACGGTCAGGAAGCGCAGCGGCGCGGCGGGGGCGACGGCGATCTCGACCAGCAGCCGTCCGGCGAAGCGGTCGGCGGGGCTGGGATCGACGGTGACCCGAAAGCTCTCGGCCGGGGTGGCGCCGGCGAAGGCGCCCTTGTGGAACAGGGTCTCCAGCATCTGGCTGAAGCCGCGTTCGACGGCGCGGCGCAGGACATCGCCGTTCGGTTCGAAGACGTAGGACGCGCCCCGCCGCACGGCCAGGCGACGGATCAGGCTGAACAGGCGGCGCGTCGGGATCGACCGCCATTCCGTCTCGTCCGACAGGGTGTCCGCGTCGAGCACCAGGAACCCGCGCGGCTCTCGGCGGATCAGGTTGATCCGGGCCGTATCGAGCGCCAGGCGATCGGCGGGGTCGATCAGCGGGTCGAGGCCGACGATGTCGCGCAGGGGTTCGTTGGCGGGAGCGACCCAGGCGCCGCGTGCGTTGGCGCGGGCGGCCAGGACGCCGGCCGCGACGCCGTCGGGCGGGCAGGCGGCCAGGCGCGGCTTGCCGTCGGCCGCCCGGGTCGGCGTCGATGACAGCACCCAGGGATGGTGCAGCGCGCCGTAGGACAGGGCGCGACGCTCGCCGTCGCTCAGGCCGTCGCCGGGCTGGGACGGATCGCGCCGAGCTGTCAGACGGCCGGCATGGGCCACGGCCTGGGCGGCGCGGTCGTCGCGCGGCAGGGACAGCACGGCGAACAGTTCGCCGCTGGCGGCGGCCAGTCGTAGCAGGGCGCGGTGGACACTCAGGAGAGCCTCGCGGGCGTCTTCGCCAAAGGGCGCGGCCAGCCAGGCGTCGGCGCGCACCGCCACGGCGATCGCGGCTGGGACGCTGGAGGTGTCGCCCACCCTCGCGGTCAGCCGGTAGTAGAAGACGCCCTCGCGGTCGGCGTCGAGGGTGTGCGACAGGGCGGTCCCGCGCCAGATTTCGACGGCGTCGGAGAGGTCGGCGCGCGTGGCCTGCTCCAGGATATAGAGCGCCGCCGGATCGGCCGTGGTCCAGGTCAGGCTCAGCGGGCCCGGCGGGATCGCGCCGACCGGACCTTGCAGCGCCGGCGTGGCGACGACGAAGCTGTCGCGATCGAGGAAGTTGGCGAAGTCGGGTCCCTCGACCTGGGCGCCGGCCGGCGCCGTGGTGCAGGCGCCGCGGTGGCTGAACCAGTGGGGCGGCGGCTTGAAGGCGGCCGGGGTCGGCGGTGGGACGACTTCGTCGGGGCGCCGTTCCCAACGCGGCTGGACGGCGTCCGGCGCGGCCACCAGGCTGGCCTCGTTCCATTCGCGGCCTTCGCCGACCCCCAGGGCGCCGTGGACGCCGAACAGCCGCTCGCCGTCGATTTCGCGGATTCGTTCGGCTTCGGTCGCCAGGGTGGCGACCGTCAGGTCGGCCAGGCGGGGGTCGAGGAACAGCTCGGCGTCCTGGCGCGAAAGGCCGTCGCGTTCGAGGGCGGTCCCGGCCATGGAGAGCGGACCCAGGGCGTCGCCGAACGTCGCCTCCAGTCCCAAGGGCAGCCATGCGGTCGGAGGGGCCAGCACGTCATCATCCGAAGCGCTCAGCGGTGGACGGCCGGAAACCGCGTCGCGCGGCCGGGCATAGAACCGGTCGTCGTCCAGATGGGTCCACCAGGCGCCCGGATGGTCCGGCGTCAGGCCGATCTCCGTCAGGACAGTCGGCGAGGCGCCGCTCTCGATACGCAGGTCGAGGGCCAGGCGGGCCAGCAGAACAGGGCCTGGCGCGGGAGCGATCGGACCCAGGGCGCGCCAGGCGGGGCCCTCGACCACCGTCTCGCCGCCAGCCGCCGCGCCGCGCGCGGTGTCGATCCGCAGCCAGACCTGATGGCCGGCGTGGGCCCAGCGCGCCCAGCGTCCTGGTCGCAGGCCTTGGGGCGCGGGCGCGGTGAAGGTCAGGCGCGCCAGGGCGGCGGGCGCCAGGCTGGCCGCGCCGGGGACCTCGTCGTCACCGGGCAGGTCGGCGGCGCCGAGACCGCCGACGTCGGCCACGTCCACCCGCGCGAACCGGCCGCGCCACGAGGCGTGGGCTAGGCCGTCGACGAGGCTGTCGACATGGGCGTAGGCGCGATGGGTAAAGCCGGGGTCGGCCAGTTCGACCAGGTCGCCGACCCGGCAGCCCTGGGCCGGGAAGCGCGCGCCGTCGTCGTCCCACGCCAGGTCCTGGGAGGCCAGGCCGGTGCGGTTCAACCGCGTCGAGACCCGCAGGCCGTCGGAGCCGGCGCCCAGTCCGCGCGCCTGGGCCTGGGCGGCTTCGAAGGTTCCGCCGGTGGTCGCCGACACCAGGCCGGGCAGGACGAAGCGGCCGCGCCTGGCGACGTCGCGCTTCTGGGGTTCGCCCAATGCGCTCGGAGCCACGCCGCGCCAGCGCGCCTCCAGGTCCTCGGTCCGGGCCACGCGGATCACCCAGCAGCGCCGGCCGCCATTGGCGAAGAAGCCGCGCACCGTCGGGGCCAGGGCCGCGATCACCCGCTCGCCCCGCGTCACGTCCCAACCCAGCGGCGCATCGCCGCCGAACACCGCCTCGAATGCCGCCACGCCGTCGACCGCCACGGGGCGGTGGACGGGCCCGTTGGCCGCGAAGCCGACGAACACCGCGATGTCCATGCGCGGCGGCTGGTCGGGCCGTGGCGGCGGCGCGGCGTCGAAGCTGACGCCCGGGAGGAGGCCGGGACCGTACATGCGGCTATTCCATCTCCAGCCGCTCGTAGGCCAGGACCAGTTCCTCCATCGCCACGTCGGTGCCCTTGGCGTTGAAGGGGCCACTGGTGTGCTTCATCGGGCGCGCGCGCAGCAGCTTCCAGGTCTGGACGATCTCGCTGTGGTCTTCGTTCTGCAGCTGCACGGTGACGGTGCGCAGGCCGGCCTGGTCGCCGTTGCGGATCTGATCCAGCCATTTGTAGAGGTTGAGTTTGCCGATCACGCCCCGCTTCAGGGTGACGTCGGTCGACTTGTTCATCCCGGTGATCTTCTGGACGGAGTTCTCCTTGGAATTACCGTTGCGGTACTCCGAGACGGTGACCTCCATGCCCACGCCGCTCACCTCCTGGAAGCCGGCGCCGGGCCCCTCGGTGACCCCGTCGCCGAGGTCGACCAGGAAGTTGAACTGCACATACGGACGCTCGCGTTCTACGGCCATGACGGCTCCCCTTAGATCTTGCGGTCGGCCGTCCACTGGCCGATGCGGAAGATGACGAATTCAGCGGGACGCAGGGGGGCGACGCCGATCAGACAGACCAGCCGCCCGTTATCGAGGTCGTTCTGGGTCATGGTCGAACGGTCGCATTTGACGAAGAACGAGCGCTCGGGCTTGTCGCCGAGCAGGGCGCCGTTCTGCCATTCGTTGAGGAGGAAATCCTCGAGGGTGCGGCGCACATTGGCCCACAGCTGTGGGCCGTTCGGCTCGAACACCGCCCACTGCGTGCCCTTGTCGATCGAGCGCTCCAGATAGGCGAAGTAGCGCCGCAGGTTGACGTACTTCCATTCGGGGTCGGAGCTGATCGTCCGGGCGCCCCACAACCGCATCCCGCGCCCCTCGAAGAAGCGGAAGCAGTTGATCCCCTCGGGGTTCAGCACCTCCTGCTGGGACTTGTTGAGCAGCTTCTCGAAGCCGATGGCCAGGTTGACCACCTCGTTGGCCGGGGCCTTGTAGACCGCGCGCTCGATGTCGTTGCGGGCGTAGATGCCGGCCACGTGGCCCGACGGCGGGACGTTGATCTCCTCCTGGCTCAGGGGGTCGATCACCCGCACCCATGGATAGTAGAGGGCGGCGTGGCTGGAATCGAACAGCGCCCGCATCTCGCGGACTTCCGAGATCGTCTGGTCCTTGACGCTGTCGAGCACGGCGATCCGGTAGCGCATGCGCTCGGCGTGGATGATCAGCTGGGAGAGGATGCCCTGGGTCTGGCTGTCATAGATCGCCGTGGAGCCCGGGGCGGCGACGATCGAGATGTCCTCGATGTCCTCGAACTGCTTAAGCCCGGTCTTGCGGTCGGTCGTGCCGTCGACCTCGCCCGCGTAATGGCTCGCGAACGGGCGCAGACCGTCGCCACCGCCGCGCAGATTGACCACCAGGCTGCGCCGGGCGGGCGGGCTGTCGTCGTCCAGCAGGTTGCCCTCGATGCCGAGGTCCGGCGGACTGCCGACCGGGCTGGCGACGACATAGGCGTCGATGAAGTCCTGCAGGATCGCCAGGCCGTCGGGAGCTCCCGTCGAGATGACGATCGGAATAGTGCGCGACCGCGACAGGCTGGCCGGCTGGGCGGCGAAATAGGCGAACACCGAGTCCGGCGCCCCGCCGCGGCGGTGCTTGGGGTCGAGCGCCAGGTCGGCGGCGACGAAGACCGGCATGTCGCGGCCGGTCGGCTCGACCGTCACGGTGACCGTCAGGGTACGGACGGCCGTCGTCGTCGGGTCGAGGTCGGCCAGTTCCAGCGTCGCCGCTTCGAGGTCATCGTCGGTGTTGTTGAACCGCCAGGTCCGCGCCGCTTCGTCCCACAGCGCCAGGTGGAAGGCGTCGATCGATCCGCCGATATAGACGAGATCGCGATCGATGGTCGAGCGCAGGGCGGGGCCGTCCGGGGTGTCGGCCAGAACGTTCTGGCCCAGGCGGAAGGTGAAGGTCACCCGCGCGTCGCCGGCCCGTCCTGGGAACCGGGCGCGGACCGTGACGGGCGGCGTCTCGCTGACCGCGGGCTCGGCGTAGCCCGTGCCGCTGTCGCCGGGCCGGAAGGTCCGGCTGACATAGAGCCGCTTGCCGCCCTCCTCGAAGAAGGCGCGCGCCCCGTGCCAGAGGTAGTTGTCGATCGGGGCGCCGTTCCAGATCAGCCGTTCCTTGCCGCCATAGACGCGCTCGAACTCGACGAGGCTGGTGATGATCTCCGGCTCGATGTCGAGCGGCCCGTAGCGGGCGGGACCGATCAGACCGGTGGTCGTCGTGCTGACGCCCTCGATCGATTTGGCGCGGAAGGAGACCTCCTCCACATAGACGCCAGGGGCTAGATATTCGGGCATCGACGGTCTCCTCGCGGGGTCAATTCGAGGTCAGGAAGAGGCTGGACGACGGCCCTTCGGCCGTCTCCAAAGTGCGTAGGGTCAGCGGGCGTCCGTAGGTCAGGGGCTGGACGCCCAGCGGCTCGGGCGGCGAAAGGGTCGAGGCCAGCGGCGTCACCGGATGGTCCAGTTGGGCCAGGATGTCGGCCAGGTCAGGCGGCTCCGGTGGCCCGTCGGCGCCGGGCGGCGAGCCGCCGACGACCGGCTGGTGATAGGCGTCCAGCGTCAGGTCCCAGCGGAAGTCGGCCATGGCCGGCGGCGAGGTGAACAGGGTGGGTCTTGGTCGCGCGGGCCAGGGGAAGAACAGTGCGGCGCGGCCGGTCGCGTCGGCCAGGCCCAGGCCCCGGGTGACCCCGTCGATCCGCGCGGCGACCAGGGCCCAGGCGGCCGGGCGGCCGGTCGTCAGGTCGGCGAGTTCGGCGTGGATCTCGACAATGGGCGGGGCGACGCGGCGGGCCGGGGCCGAGAACAACGGAATGCGGCCGGTCAGGACACCGACGGGCGAACCGTCGTCGAGCAGCGGCGCGGGCGGCGAGGCGGGCAGGGCGGACCAGCCGGCCCAGTCGTACAGGCCCTTCGCCGGCAGGTCGGCGTCGAAGGCCAGAGGCAGGAAGCGCCCGAGCGGATCGCGCACCTCGACGCGGAACGGTCGGGCCAGGGCGCTCCAGTCGTCGGCCGTCAGGGCCGCGTCGGTGAAGCCCGGCAGGCGGCCGCTCCAGATCCCGACCCGGTTGGGCGTCAGGGTCCGGCGCGCGAAGGGTGATCGGCGATCGTGGACCGTGACGTCGAGATGGTCGCCGATCCAGGCTCCGGTCGCCATGTCCTGGAACACCAGGCCCAGCGGCGCGGGGTAGCTGATCTTCTCAAGTACGGCGAAGCCGGTCATCGCAGCACCGCCATGTCGAAGTCGCGCACCTGGACCGGCGGACCGCCGTCGAGCTCGATGTCGGAGTCGAGCAGGACCATGCGCACCACGTAGTTGACGGACGGCGGAAGCTTCTTGAGCCGGTCCCACAGGGTCAGCTGGTCGGCCAGGCTCAACGGGTCGCAGACCACGTCGACGGCCTCTTCCGGGCGGAAGGTGTCGTCCTCGGCCACATACTGGTTGAGCTGGGCCGCCGACAGCGGACCGGCGTCCTCCAGGGCCCGCATCGCCCAGCCCAGCATCCGCTGCTGGCGCTCGGTGTCGTCTGCCCAGGCGGTGATCATGTAATAGAGGTCGAGCGGCAGCGAGGCGCGATAGCGCCGCCCGTCGGGCGTCCGCCTCGGCGGCAGGGCGCGGAGGCTGGCGTTGATCCCCACCCGCCACAGGAAGACCGAAAAACCGTCGCCCATCGGGCTTTCGAAGCTCTTGGCCTGGTAGAGCGAGACCTCCAGGGACGAGCCGAAGTCGTCGCGCGGATAGCGGTCGCGAAGCAGCCCGGCGATGGCGGCGCTGGCGGCGGCGATGGCGCGGGTGTTGGCCATGTCCTAGTCCGCCTCGCGCGCGGCGGCGCGGACCGCGGCCACCAGGCGCTCGCCCGACAGCTCGCCCAGGGCCACCCGTTCGGGATGCAGGCGGTAGAGGCTGCCGGTGCGGCCGCCGTCGTCGATCGCCAGGATCCGCAACCGGCCCAGGGCGGTGACGTCCGAGATCGGATCGACGGATTGCCGGCTATGCGACTTGCGGACGATCACGACATCGGCCGCCGCGCGCCGGGCCGCGCCGATCCAGTCGTCGGTGGTCGGAGCCTTGGCCACGACCAGCATGTCGCTCTGCTCGGACACAAGGTCGTCGATGATGTCGGTCAACATCGTGGGCATGCTCGCGAGAAGGATACGGATCTTGGTCACAGACCCCTCGGCCTCTTTTGCGGAACGCTAGGCGGTCGTCCGGGGGGCGGGAATGAACCGAGCGGGCAAAAACCGGTCTAGGCGCGGCATGGACCGGACGGTCTGGCGTCACGGCTAAGCTTGCGGTTGTCCTTCGCCCGTTACTGGCGGGTTCGAGCGGCGACCGTTGAGCGTTCGAGAGCGGTTTTGACCCATGGGCATGGACCAAATGGTCCATATTCGGTCCAGGCCAAGGGGCTGAACGGCATGAACTTTGTCGAAATCCACACCGAACATGGGTTTTCGAAATGAGCGGCGTCAGCTAAACTACTACCATCGGTCGTATGGTTAAAAATGCGATACGGGGCGTTTGGACGGGATGTCCGTGCGGAGCGAAGGGGTTGGCGCTGGGGGCGCCGATGCCGGCAGGCCGTTTATTCGCGGACATCGTGGTCCAGGTCGGTCGCCGGGACCGACGCAGCCTGAACAGTGCGCTTGTGGACGACATGCTGCATGGCGCGCCGCCGCGCGCCCGGGACAGGCAAGGGTGAACCAGATGATCGAGACGGGCGAAGCGGCCCACGGATCACCAGGGCGGGACACGGCCGTGAGCCGCGCGGAGACCTGGCCCCGCGTGCTCATCATCAGCGACGTGCGGCTCTATCGCGAGGGCCTGGCTCTCAGCCTGGCGCGTGGCGGCGCCCTGGAGGTGGTTGGCGCGACCAGCAGCGCCGACGCCATCGAGAGCACGGAAGCACTCTGTCCCGACGCCGTCCTGCTGGACGGTTCGCTGCCGAACGGCCTGGCCCTGTCGCGGGCGATCCTGCGTGGCGCGCCTTCGACCCGCATCGTCGGTTTCGGCATCGACGGCGACGAGCATGGGGTGCTGGCCTGCGCCGAGGCGGGGCTCTCGGCCTTCGTCTGGCGGGAGGGCACCACGGCCGAGCTGGCCGCGGCCGTCGGACACGCGATGCGGGGCGAGCTGCCCTGTTCGCCCCGCATCGCGGGCATGTTGTTCAACCGGCTGGGCTGTCTGGCCGGTGACCGCGATCCCGCGCGCGGCGAGCCGTCGCTATTGACCCGGCGCGAGCAGCAGATCGCCGAGTTGATCGCCCAGGGGCTGTCGAACAAGGAAGTCGCCATGCAGCTCCGGATCGGCGCGGCGACGGTCAAGAACCATGTCCACAACATCCTCGAGAAGCTGAAGATCAAGCGCCGGGCGGCCATCACCGCCTATCTGCGGGGCTAGCGGCGCGAGACCATGCTTGCCGTCGTGGACGCTGCTCAAGCGCCCTATGGCTTCTTCCGGGATCGGGCCGGGCGAGCGGTGTTCAGCGCCACCGCGGCGCGGACGAGCGCCTTCAACGCCTCCTCGTCGATCTTGTCGCCCTCATGGAAATCGATGGCGCGCCGGGTGTTCCCTTCGAGGCTGGAATTGAACAGGCCCGCGGGGTCCTCCAGCGCGGCGCCCTTGGCGAAGGTCATCTTCACGGCGTCCTTATAGGTTTCGCCGGTCGTGACGATTCCCGCGTGCGACCACACCGGAACCCCTCTCCATTTCAACTCCTCGACCACGTCGGGGTCGGCCTGCCGGATGAGGGCTCGAATCCGGGCGAGCGTCTCACCCCGCCAATCGCCCAGCGCTTCGATTTTCGCGTCGATCAGCTGAGAGGGAGGTCCCCCTTCGGTTCCTTCCGTCTCGCCGTTGTCCATCTTCCTCATGATCGTCTCCTCGCGCTGGCCGCTCACATGCGTTCGCCGGGCAACTGGCTGGCTTGCTTCACCCAGTCGACGAGCTGGGCTTCGTCGAGCGGGTCGTTCTCGTGGATGTGGAAGTAACGTACGTCCTTCTGCTTGGACGCGCCGGAGGGGACAGGATTCAGCGCCGCGCCGCGAAAGAAAGCCACCTTGACGTATTTCGTGAAGACATGGACGCCCAGGAACCAGCCCTGTCCCTCGATCCCGTACAGCGGCGAGTTCCATTTGACCGCCTTGCGCACGCCGGGGACGGTGCGCGCGATGAGCGCGTCGAGGCGGCGCCCGACGCCGCTTTTCCAGCCCGGCATGGCCGCGATGTAGGCCTGGACGGGGGCGTCGCCATCACCCTTGGCGATCTGGGGATTGCCGCCCGAGAGGAGGGGCGGCTTGGCGACGCCCTTCGCCGAGGTCTTGGATGTCGTGCCGGCCATTGCGTTCACGCCTGTTCGCCGGCGCGGCGGCGCGCGACGCCCCACCTGGCGACATGGGGCAGCGCGAACAGGTACAGGCCGCTGAGCAGGAGCAAGATGAGCGGGATCAGCGCCAAAAGGCCCAACCAGGCGGCGGGTTGTCCCCGCGTCATGGCGACGATGTAGAGGGTGACGCCCGCCGTGAAGGCCATGGACAGCCAGCGATGGATCTGTCGAATCCAGTTGTTCCAGTTCAAGGGGACCTCCTCTGAAGACGAGACGACGCGGATAGGGCGAACCGTGGGGCGACGGCCTTAGTCCGCCCGCGCCAGGACCTGATCCAGGTTCGCGAAGAACTGCCGCCAGCCGCTCTTGGCGCCGCCGAAGGCCTGCTTCTGATCCGGCCGGAAGCCCGACTGCTCCATGCGCAGGTGCGTGCCCGCGGCCGTTGGGGTGAGCGTGAAGGTCACCACGCTCTTCAGATCATAGGCCGCGTCATCGTGCTTGAAATTCCAGGTGTAGGACAACGTCCTGTTCGGTTCGACGGCGAGGACTTCGCAGTCCAGCACGCCGCCCCAGTCGCCGCGAAGATTGAAGCTGTGGCCCACGACGGGCTTGAAGTCGTTCTTCATCAGCCACTCCTCGATCAGGTGCGGCTGGGTGAGCGCGCGCCAGAGTTTTTCCGCCGGATGGGAAATCTCCCGTTCGACCACGACGGAGAGCGTTTCGGTTGCGGGGTTGTTCATTGGTCCATCCTTCTGAGGAGATCTTCGAGGTCGTCGAACCGGCTCTGCCAGAACCCCGCCATCTGGCTGGTCCAGTCGACCAGCGGGGTCAGGGCGCCCAGTTGCGCGCTATAGTGGGTGTGGCGACCTTCGTGGCGGTCGCGCACCAGCCCGGCTTGTTTCAGGATCCCGAGATGCTTTGAAACGACCGGCTGCGAGACTCCGGCCCGGGCCGTCAGGGCCCCGACCGTCTTCTCGCCTTCACGGCACAGACGTTCGAAGAGGGCCCGTCGGGTCGGGTCGGCGAGTGTTCTGAAGAGCACGTCGTGCGCGGTCGACATTTGGAATCCATACCCTTTGGGCTATGGGTTATCGTATAGCCATTGGGGTATGTGTTAGTCAAGCGGGAACATCGAATGGTGCGATTGGCCCCGTCCTGAGCGGACTTTCCTGAATTTTCCATGTCTCGATGGCTATGCACTATCGCAGGCGGTCATGCGGGTCGTGGCGATGTGGCGACGCGCATATTGCGGCTATCGGCGAAGGCCCGCGCCATGCGACTTTGCGGGCCGGTCCCGAAACAGGGTGCGGGGCCGCCGCGTCCTGGCGCGGACGATGAACTCCACGCAAGAGGCCCGAGTGTCCGACCAGTTTTCTCTCTTCGCGCCGGCCCCGGTCACCGACCGGCTGTTCTTCGCGATCTTTCCGGACCCCGCGACCGCCGCCGTCGTCGCGCGTCATGCCGAGCGTCTGCGGACCTTGCACCAGCTAAGCGGCCGGCCGCTGGCGGCGGAGCGTTTCCACGTCACCCTGCATCACCTGGGCGACCACGCCGGCTTGCGGCGCGACGTCGTGGCGATGGCGACCCAGGCGGCGGAGGCCGTCTCGACCCCGTCGTTCGACGTCACCTTCGACCGGGCGGGCAGTTTCCACAACGGCGGCAACAACCCGTTCGTCCTGCAGGGCGGCGAGGGGCTCGAGGCCCTGCGGGCCTTCCAGCGCGATCTGGGCCTGGCCATGGCGCGGGCGGGGGGCGCCCGCCTGGTGGACAAGGCCTTCACCCCGCACGTCACGATGCTCTACGACCGCCAACTGGTCGCCGGGCAGCCCCTTGAACCGGTGACCTGGCGGGTGGGCGGCTTCAGTCTGATCCACAGCCTGCTCGGCCGGACCGAGCATGTGCCGCTGGCCCGCTGGTCGCTGCGTTGAGGCGTCGTTGGCTGCCGGAGCGTGCGTTTCGGCCGCGCTGATCGTTCAAGTTGAACCAATCGGCGGCTGGCGCATTGTCTAGCTGTATCCCCCTCTATTCCCACTTGCCCCGGAGCGGTCACGTTCCGGGGCTTTTGTTTGGTCAGACGACCACGCGGGGCGGCGCGTCGCTGGTCAGCAGGGTCGCGACCTTGCTCAGGGCGTCGCGCAGCAGCGCCTGGCTGGCGGGGCCGCCCAGGGAAATCCGCAGGCCGTTGGGGTGTTCAGGGCCGGCGGCGAAGGCGTCGGCGGCGACCAGCGACAGGCCGCGGGCGGCGGCCTGGCCATGCACGCGCCCGGCGTCCCACCCGGCGGGCAGGTCGAGCCAGACGTGGATGGCTTCCGGCGCGCCCCGGGCCATCGGCAGGATTTCGGCGGCCAGGGCCCGGCGCGCCCGGGCTTCCAGCCTCACCCCGTTCAGCAGGCGCTCGGCCGCGCCGTCGCGAATCCAGCGCGTGGCGACGGCGGTGGTCAGGGGGGAGCCCATCAGGGCCGTGGCGCGCAGGCTGGCGGTCACCTGCGCGGCCATCGATCCGGTCGGCGCGACCAGGAAGGCGGTTCGCAGGCCCGGCGACAGGGTCTTGGACAGGGTGGCGATATGGAACGCGCGGGCCGGCGCCAGGGCGGCCAGGGCCGGAAGCGGGGTGTCGAACAGCCGGCTGTAGGGGTCGTCCTCGATCAGCCAGGTTCCGCTGCCTTCGGCGACCGCCGCTACGTCACGCCGTCGCGCCAGGCCCATGGTCGTGGCCACCGGGTTGCGGGTGGTCGGGACGACGTAGATCGCCGCCGGGCATTGCTCGGCGCACAGCCTGGCCAGGGCTTCGGGGACGAACCCGTCGTCATCGACGGGGCAGGCGACCAGCCGCAGGTCCAGCCGCCGGGCCAGGGCGGTCAGGCCGGGGTAGGTGAGGGGCTCGACGACGAGGCTGGCGCCGGGGCGGGCGAGGGTGGTCAGCACGGCGGTCAGGGCCGATTGCGCGCCAGGACAGACCACGAGGCGCTCGGCCGCCACCTCGCCGACATAGGGCGCCAGCCAGGCCGCGCCGGCGGCGCGCTGGGCCGGCGTGCCGGGTCCGGCGTGATAGGCCATCAGGGTGGCGACGTCGGTGCGGTCGAGGATGGCCGCGGTGGTCTCCTTCAGCAGGGTGGCCAGCGACACGCCCCGCGGCGGTGGCGGCAGGTTCATGCTCAGGTCGACCAGCCCGGCCTCGTCGTCGGCGGCGCGGCGCACGAAGGTGCCGCGCCCGACCGCCCCCTCGACCAGGCCCCGGGCGCGGGCCGCGCCATAGGCCCGGGTGACCGTGGTGAAGTCGACGCCCAACTGGCCGGCGACCGCGCGCTGCGGCGGCAGTTGGTCGCCGGGCTGCAACTCGCCGTCGCGGATCGCTGCCTCCAAGGCCTCGGCCAGGGCCAGATAGATCGGCTGGCCGCCGTTTCGCGCGACGCGCCTGAGCCAACCGGTGGTGGGACGATCGCGGGTCATGGTTGCGTCTCCATGATCAAATGCATACATTCTATCAGAAATGTATGCAATAAAGTCGATATTGTATGGAGTGATCCGATGATCACCGCCTTCAACGCCCCTTCCAGCCTGCGCTCGGGCCTGCTCTGCCGCTGTCCGCGTTGCGGCGAGGGCAAGCTCTACAACGGCTTCCTGAAACTGGCGAAGCGCTGCGACCGCTGCGATCTGGACTATGGCTTCGCCGATCCGGCCGATGGTCCGGCCTTCTTCGTGATGACCGGCGTCGGGATCCTGGTGATCACCGTCTGGGCCTGGGCCGTGGTGGCCCACCAGCCGCCGCTCTGGGTGCAGTTCGCGACGGTGTTTCCGGCGCTGCTGGCCGGATGCCTGGGCTCGCTGCGGCCGGTCAAGGCCTGGCTGGTGGCCGAGCAGTACATCCACAAGGCCAGCGAGGGCGGGGCCTCGAGCGTGCAGAAATAGGGCGCGCGCGGCGCGATGAGCCGCGCGCCGTCGCCTACCAGTTGAACAGGGTGCCGTCCTCGAGGCGGTTCACGGGCAGGCTGGCGGGCTTGTAGGGGAACTGGGCGGCGAGGGCCTCGTCGATGTCGACGCCGTGGCCGGGGGTCTCGCCGGGGTGCAGCTCGCCGTCCTTGAACGTGTAGGCGTGGGGGAAGACCGCGTCGGTTTCCGGCGTGTGGCGCATATATTCCTGGATGCCGAAATTGGGGACCCAGAGGTCGAAGTGCAGGGCCGCGCCCATGCAGACCGGCGACAGGTCGGTGGCCCCGTGGAAGCCGGTCTTGACGTTGTTGATCTCGGCCAGGCCGGCGATGCGCTTGAGGTGGGAGATCCCGCCGGCGTGGACGATGGTGGTGCGGATGTAGTCGATCAGCTGTTCCTCGATCAGCTGCTTGCAGTCCCAGATCGAGCTGAACACCTCGCCGACCGCCAGGGGGGTGGTGGTGTGCTGGCGGATCAGCCGGAAGCTGGCCTGGTTCTCGGCCGGGGTGACGTCCTCCAGCCAGAACGGGCGGTAGGGCTCCAGGTCCTTGCCCAGGCGGGCGGCCTCGATCGGGGTCAGGCGGTGGTGACTGTCGTGCAGCAGGTGGACGTCCCAGCCCAGGGCGTCGCGGGCCGCCTCGAACAGCTTGGGCACGGTGGGCAGGTACTTGGAGGTCGACCAGACGTTCTCGGTGGGGATGGCGGCGTCGGCCGGCTCGTAGAACAGCTTGTCCTTGGAGACCCCGTAGGTGCTGGGGAGGCCGGGGACGCCGGTCTGCAGGCGGATGGCCTTGTAGCCCATGGCCTTGTACTTGACCGCCTCGGCGATGGTGTCCGCGATGGTGGCGCCGTTGGCGTGGCCGTAGACCATCACCCCGGTGCGGCTGGCCCCGCCCAGCAGCTGGTAGAGCGGCAGGCCGGCGATCTTGGCCTTGATGTCCCACAGGGCCACGTCGACGGCGGCGATGGCCGACATCGTCACCGGGCCGCGCCGCCAGTAGGCGCCCTTGTAGAGGAACTGCCAGATGTCCTCGATGGCGTGGGCGTCGCGGCCGATCAGGCAGGGGACCACATGTTCTTGCAGATAGGCCACCACCGCCAGCTCGCGGCCGTTCAGGGTGGCGTCGCCGATGCCGTAGACCCCGTCCTCGGTGGTGATCTTCAGGGTGACGAAGTTGCGCCCCGGACAGGTGACGATGACCTTGGCGTCGGTGATTTTCGGCATTCGGGCGTTCCGTGAAGCAGACTGGCGCGGTCGCCGCTTCCGTTTGTTCCCGCGAGTGCGGGATGGCCCGACTCTTTTAAGAGAAGGTCTTGAAAGTGGCCTGGCCAATTGCGTCGGTTCTGGGTGCGGTGTCAAGCGTGTTGGCCAGGGCGCATGGCGTGTCGTCAGGCTTCGATTTGTCGCGATTTCCTTGAATTCGTTAAAGGCAACGCAGCTTTCGCAAGGGTTCGCTCCCATTTCGGAAACCGTGTCGTCGATTTTCACCGGAAGGCCGGGAGATCCCTTGAAAGTGGCCAGACCACTTGTTAGCTTGCGCTCCGCATCGGCGCCAGAACGGCGCCAACCCGTACGGCGCCTTCGCAGCTAGGCCGTCACCGAGCTGCAGCCGCTCGCGATTTCCACCGCCATGCGGGCGTGCGGTTGTCGGCTTCCTACTAGGGCTTGCTCCCCAGTCCCTAGACGGCGGGCCTTTGGGTTCGCCGCTTTTCTTGACCCAGGCCCCGCGGGATTCGCCGCTAGGCTGAGTTCAGATTTCAGAGCGCATGAGGCCCACGATGTCGGACAATTCGCGAAACGATGACGGTCAAACCCGGCGTGGCCTGGTCACGCGCAGAAGCGCCGTCGGCATCGCGAGCGGCATGGCCCTGGCCGGCGTGATGGCCGGCGCCGGTCAGGCTGTCGCCCAGACCGGCAAGCTGGCCCCGCGCTCGGGTTTGCCCAGCCTGCTCTATCCGCATGAAAGCGCCACCCGCTCGACCAAGAGCCTGGCCGCGACATGGCGCTTCCGCAGCGACCCCAAGGACGTCGGCGAAGGCGAAGGCTGGCAGAAAGGCCTGCGTGACTTCCGCCTCATCCCGGTGCCCGGCAGTTGGAACGAGGTCTTTGACGACGTGCGCAACTATGTCGGCTCGGCCTGGTACGAGACCGACTTCCGGATCGACAAGGGCTGGGCCGGCCAGCGCATCCATCTGCGCTTCGGCTCGGTCAACTACACCGCCAAGGTCTGGCTGAACGGCAAGGAACTGGGCGGCCACGTCGGCGGCCACCTGCCGTTCGCCTTCGACGTCACCGACGCCGTGTCGATGGACGGCGACAACGTGCTGACCGTGCTGGTCGAGAACAAGATCCGCCTGGACCGCGTGCCGGCGACGCCGGACACCGCGCGCTGGCACATGCACACCGTGCACTTCCCGCAGACCGCCTACGACTTTTTCCCCTTTGCCGGCGTCCATCGCCCGGTGCTGTTGTTCACGACGCCCGACGTCCACCTGCACGACGTGACGGTGAAGACCAGCCTCGACGGCAAGGTTCAGGTCGACCTGGAAGCCAGCGCCGCCTGGTCGGGCCTGGCCACGGTGACGATCGCCGATGACAAGGGCGCGCAAAAGGTCAGCGCCACCCTGACCGGCGGCAAGGGCGGGACGACCGTTGCCCTGAAGGCCCCGCGGCTCTGGAGCCCGGAGGACCCGCACCTCTACACCCTGACTGTCCGGCTGGAGAACGCGGCCGCGCCCGACGAATACGCGCTGAAGATCGGCGTACGCACCATCGAGGCCAGGAACGAGCGGCTGCTGCTGAACGGCAAGCCGGTGTTCCTGCGCGGCTTCGGCAAGCACGAGGATTTCGCGGTCCACGGCCGCGGCCTGGACGTGGCCACGATCGTCCGCGACTTCGAGCTGCTGAAATGGCTGGGCGGCAACAGCTTCCGCACCTCGCACTACCCCTACAGCGAAGAAGCGATGATGCTGGCCGACGAATACGGCCTGCTGGTCATCGACGAGACCCCGGCCGTCAGCCTGGTGTTCGCCGATCCGCCCGAGATCCAGCAGGCGCGGTTCAGTCAGCTCAAGCAGGACATCGTCGACCTGGTGCGGCGCGACAAGAACCATCCCTGCGTGATCATGTGGTCGCTGGCCAATGAGCCGCTGGTCAAGCCCTTCCACACCACCGACCCCGAGCCGCCCGGCGGCAACGAGACGGGCCTGACGTTCTTCAGTCCTCTGTTCGACCTGACCCGCCAGCTGGACGCCACGCGGCCGGTGACGATCGTCAGCGTGCAGGGCGGCTCCTCGGACTGGCAGGCCCTGGGCGATGTGATCTGCACCAACTCCTACCAGGGCTGGTATTCGCTGTCGGGCCAGTTGGACCGGGCCGAGGAGGCGCTGAAGTCCGACGTCGCCAAGCTGCACGCCCGCCACCCGGGCAAGCCGATCATGTTCACTGAGTTCGGCGCCGACGCCGTGGCCGGCATGCATTCCCAGCCGCCCGAGATGTGGACCGAGGAATACCAGGCCGACATGGTCGAGATGTATATCCGGGTGCTGGAGGCCTTTCCGTACATCTTCGGAACCCACCCCTGGGCCTTCGCCGATTTCCGCACTTCGCAGAGCATCATGCGGGTCGGGGCCCTGAACCACAAAGGCGTCTTCACCCGCGACCGTCGACCCAAGCTGGCCGCCCATCGCGTCCGCCAGCTGTGGAGCAAGCCCGCCAAGGCTTGACCCGCATGACCGAGCCGAGCGCCGATCCCCGCAAGCTGCGCCAGCAGATCGCCAATGCGATCGCCGTCTCGATCCGGGTGATCGACAACCTGCTGACCGTGGTCGAGGCCGACGCCATCGAGGAAGCCCGGCTGCGGATGGAGGCCCGCCGCAACGAGGTGGCGCGGCGGGCGCTGGTCTAGCGCCCCGCGAGGCCACTGTTCCGATCGCGCGCGACCTCCTAGAAGGCGGGCGTGAGGTGAGCATGAAGAAGGCGTTGGGCGTCATACTGACCACGGTGGCGCTGGACGCGATGGGCGTGGGCCTGGTCCTGCCCATCATCCCGCGCCTGCTGCGCGAGGTCGGGCACACCAGCGAACTGGGCTGGCGGTTCGGGGCGTTCCTGGCGCTCTACGCCCTGATGCAGTTCGTCTGTGCGCCGGTGCTGGGTGCGCTCAGCGATCGGTTCGGCCGGCGGCCGGTGCTGCTGGTCTCGCTGGGTGGCGCGGCCATCGACTATTTGTTCCTGGCTCTGGCCCCGTCGTTCTGGTGGCTGTTCGCCGGTCGGGCGATCGCCGGCATGACCGGAGCCAGCGGCGCGGTGGCCTCGGCCTACATCGCCGACATCACGCCCGGCGATCAACTGACCCGACAGTTCGGCTACATGAGCGCCTGTTTCGGTCTCGGCTTCATCGCGGGGCCGGTGATCGGCGGGCTGCTGGGCGACGTCTGGGTACGGGCGCCGTTCCTGGCGGCGGCGGCGCTGAACGGCCTGAACTTCCTGGTGGCGCTGCTGGTCCTGCCGGAATCGCACAAGGGGCGAGGCGGGAAGGTCGAGGTCTCGACCTTCAATCCGTTGGGGCCGCTGCGCTGGGCCTTGGCTTTTCCGGCGCTGCTGCCGCTGCTGGCGACCTTCCTCGTCCTGGCCGTGGTCGGCGACATCGGCGGCACGGTCTGGGTGCTCTATGGCGAGGACAAATTCGCCTGGAACGGTCTGATGATCGGGATTTCCCTGGCCGGATTCGGTCTGTTCCATGCCCTGGCCCAGGCCTTCGTCGCCGGGCCAGTCAGCGAGCGCTGGGGCGAGCGGCGCGCCCTGGCCATCGGCATCGTCGCCGACACGCTGGCCTATGTGGCGATCGCTTTCGTCACCCGGGGCTGGATGGCCTTCCTGTTGTTCCCGGTGTTCTGCCTGGGCGGAATCGGCGGGCCGGCCCTGCAGTCGCTGCTGTCGTTCCGGGCCGGCGAGGCGCATCAGGGGCGCCTGCAGGGCGTGCTGGCCAGCATGACCGGCGTGTCGTCGGTGATCGCCCCGCTGCTGATCAGCCAGGTCTACTTCGCGTCGCGCGGAGCCTTCCCGGGCCTGGTCTGGCTAGGCGGCGCGGCGCTCTATCTGCTTTGCCTGCCGGTGTTCTTCAGCCGCGCCCTGCGCCGCGCGCCGGACAAGGTGGTCGAGGTCTAACCCGTCCTGGCGGCCGTCCGGGCGGCCTGGCTGACGGTCGAAGCCATCTTGGGCGCTCCGACGCATAGGGGCGCGGCGAGGATCTCGGCCGTGACCGAGCGGTCGTGGCTTCGCGCCCGCTCGCGGTAGTGGTCCAGATGGTAGGGCGCCAGGACCGCGAGGGCCGTGGCCACGGCGCCGGCGATCACGGCGACCGGCCAGGCGCCGATCAGCGTCCTGAGGCCTCGCGCCGAGACTCCCGTGAGCAGGGCCAGCAGCCCCAGGACGCAGCACAGCATGGCCGGCGCGCCTAGGCCGGGACCTTCTCGGCGTGGCAGGCCTTGGCCGGCGTGGCGTCCTCGTATTCGTCGTGGCGACGCATCCAGTCCATGATTCCGGCCTCGTTGCGGCCCAGCGGCGCGCGGTCGAGGATCATGTAGGTCCCGATCAGTTCCTCGCTGCCTCGGCCATAGCTGGAATAGGTGTGGAACACCTGGCCGGCCTCGTCCTTGTAGAAGGCGCTGAGGCCCGGCAGCTCGCCCGGCTGGTTGTCGCCCTCGACTGGCTCGAAATTGTAGGTCGCGGTCCCGGCGGCCAGCGCCTCGGGCGTGAACGAGACATGGTAATCGTGGTTGAAGTCGCCGCCGAACGACGACACCCATGGAAAGCGCCAGCCCATGCGGGCCTTGTAGGCCTCGATCCTGTCCAGCGGCGCGCGCGACACCGCCAGCAGCGTCACGTCATGATGGTTCAGGTGGGGCAGGGTCCCGTCCAGGTGGTCGGCCAGGAACGAGCAACCCGGGCAGCCGGCCTCCCATTCGGGCGGCAGCATGAAGTGGTAGACCATCAGCTGGTTGCGGCCGTCGAACAGCTCGGCCAGGGTCTGGCGGCCGCGCGGCGTGTCGAACGTGTAGGTCTTGTCGACCTTGACCCAGGGCAGGGCCATCCGCTCGGCGGTATTTCTGTCGCGCAGCTGGGTTTCTTCCTTTTCATGGATGAGCAGCGCCTTGCGGGCCTGCAGCCATTCCTCGCGTGACGCGACCTTGTGGTCTTGCATCGATCTTCTCCCTCGGGATGAAGCCCGCCCAGCCGATCCGGCCTTGACATATTATGTTGATATCAACATAATTTTGCGGTGTCAAAGCCCCGGGAAGTCCCGTTCGAAACCACCCTTCATGTCCGTGACTCGTGCCTTTGCCTGCATGTGCAGCGCGCGGCGCGGGCCCTGGCGCGGCGGTTCGACGAGGCCCTGCGGCCGGTAGGAATCTCCAGCGGCCAGTTTTCGTTGCTGATGTCGCTGAACCGGCCGAAGCCGCCGACCATCGGCGCGGTTTCCAGCCTGCTGGCCATGGATCGCACGACCCTGACGGCTAACCTGAAGCCGCTGGAACGCCGAGGCCTGGTGGCGGTGAGCGTCGATCCCGACGACCGGCGCGGTCGGCTTCTGACCCTGACGCCGGCCGGCCTGGCGTTGCTGGCCAGGGCCGTGCCGATCTGGACGCAGAGCCATGCGGCGGTCGAGCGGAGGCTGCCGGGCGCCGACCCCGAGGCGCTGCGAACGGCCTTGCGCGCCCTGTCCTGAACCGTTCGACGTGACGTTGCGGGCGGCGAGCCCGCCCTTTTTCCGTTTTGCCCGACGGCGTGCGAACTCTACGGTGGTCAGAATAGAGAATCTGACCGCGCACGGAGCAATCACGCGTGACGACCACGATCTACGGCATCAAGGCCTGCGACACGATGAAGAAGGCGCGGGATTGGCTGGACGGTCATGGGGTCGCCTATGGCTTCCACGACTACAAGGCCGTGGGAATCGATCGTGCGCGGCTGGAGGGCTGGAGCCGCGCCGTGGGCTGGGAGACGCTGCTCAACCGCTCGGGCACGACCTTCCGCAAGCTGCCCGACGCCGACAAGCAGGGCCTGGACGAGGCCAAGGCCATCGCTCTGATGCTGGCCCAGCCGTCGATGATCAAGCGTCCGGTGCTCGATCTGGGCGACCGGCTGCTGGTGGGGTTCAAGCCCGACCAGTACCAACGGGCCATGGGCAAATGAACGCCCGGCCCGCGCCAGACGGCATCGACCTGGTCATCTTCGACTTCGACGGCACCCTGGCCGACAGCACCGCCTGGGCGATCCGCGCCGTGCGGCCGCTGGCCGAGCGTTTCAAGTTCAAGGCGGTGACCGAGGACGAGATCGCCATGCTGCGCGGCCGCACCAGCCGCGAGATCATCGCCTATCTGGGCCTGCCCCTGTGGAAGGTCCCGCTGGTCGCCGCCCACGGCAAGAAGATGATGGCCGCCGAGGCTCACGCCATCCCGTTGTTTTCCGGCACCGGCGACCTGCTGCGCGGTCTGTCGGCGGCGGGGCTGCGGCTGGCGATCGTCAGTTCCAACTCGGAGGCGACGATCCGCGCCATCCTGGGTCCCGACCTGGCCAGCCTGGTCGATCACTACGGCTGCGGCGCGGCGATCTTCGGCAAGGCCGCCAAGTTCCGGGCCGTGGTCAAGGCGGCGCGGATCGCCAAGGACCGGGTGCTGTGCATCGGCGACGAGACCCGCGACATCGAGGCGGCGCGCGAGGCGGGCCTGGCCTGCGGGGCGGTCGAATGGGGCTACGCCACGCGCCGCGCCCTGGCCGACCACGGACCGACGATGATGTTCTCGGCCATGGACGAAATTATTTCGCGGGTCGCCGCATCCAATCCCGGTCACGGCGCCGACTAGTCTTTTAGAAACGGTGCGAAGGCTCGCATCGATCTGGAGGCGAGACGGATGGAAGACCTGGTTTCCGACTATTGGTGGCTGATCTTTCCCTTGAGCTGGATGGCGATCGGCGTCTTTCAGGGCTGGCTGAGATATCGCGCCCGCCGTGACGCCCTGGAAGTCCTCAAATCCTATGCCCAGGCCGGGCGGGAACCGCCGCCGGAGTTGGTGGCCAAGCTCGACGTCCGCTGACCCCCGCGATCACGGCGCGCCCGGCGCGCCTTGGAGACCAAGATCATGGAAGACCTGTTTCGATCGTTCTGGTGGCTGATCTTTCCCCTCAGCTGGTTCGTGGTCGGCGGCTATCGGAGCTGGCTGTCCTATCGCGCCAACCGCGACACCCTCGACCTGATCAAGACCTATGCCCAGGCCGGGCGCGAGCCGCCGCCCGAACTGCTGGCCAAGCTTAGCAAGCGCTGGAGCGACGGCGACGGCGACGACAATGACCACGACCACGACGACCTCCGGCCGCGCTACCGCCGTCGCCGCGAGCGCAGCTGGTATCAGGTGGTCCTGTTCGCGGGCCTGTGCGCTGGCTTCACCTACGGCGCGGCCACCGACCTCTACGAGGCCGGCCCGGCCTTCGTCATCGTCGCCTTCGTGATGGGCGCCCTGAGCCTGGCTTCCCTGGTGTCCGTGCTGCTGGAGCGGGGACCCAGGGTCTGATGGACGCATCGCTCGTCCGGGCCGCGCGGGCGGGATCTCAGCCCGCCTTCGCCCGGCTGCTGGCCGAGCACGAGCGGTCCCTGCGCGGTTTCCTGCGCAAGAGCGGTTTCGGCGACGCCGACGACATCGCTCAGGAAGCCTTTCTGGCGGCCTGGTCCAGCCTGGAGCGGTTGCGCGACGACGAGGGCTTTCGCGCCTGGCTGTTCGGTATCGCCTGGCGCAAGGCGCTGGACCACAACCGCGCCGCCCGGCGGGCCGCCCGCCGGGACGAGGCCTGGCGCGAGGATCAGGCCGACGCGGCGCCGCGCGAGGCCGCTCCGGCCGACCGCATGGCCCTGCGGACAGCGCTGGCCGACCTGGCCCCCGACCAGCGGGCCTGCGTCACGCTCTGCCTGGGGCAGGGCTGGTCGCACGGCGAGGCCGCCGAGACCCTGGGCCTGCCGCTGGGCACCGTGAAGTCGCATGTGGCCCGCGGACGTGAGAGATTGTTGGCCGTATTGGGAGACGCGTCATGACCCCCGAAGACCGTTTGGCCGCCTTTCTGTCCGAGGACGACGCCCCGCGACGCCCGGCCGTGGACACGCTGTTCGTCGCCGGGGTGATGCAGCGGGTGGCGCGCCGCGAACTGACCGCCGGTCTGGCGGCTAGCGCGGCGACGGCCCTGGCCGCCGGCGCGGTGCTCTGGGCCTGCGCCCCGGTGCTTGACCTGGCCGTCCACGGCCTGGCCCCGGCCCTGGCCCCGACCGCCGGACTGCTGGCCTTCGTGCTGGCCGCGACCCTGCTGGGCGGCCAGATGCTGGCCCGTCGCTAGCCTTACGAAAGTTTCATCTGGCTGGGCGCCTCCAAACGGCGCCGCTCAAGCCTCTTCCCTACAGAGGCCGGAAGCATCACGCTCCGCCAAACAACTGAGGGGATTCACAATGGAAGAGATTCTCGTTCCGATTGGCCTTTTCGCGATGATCGCGGCCATCGTCATCGTTCCGAACTACCTGCGGCTGCGCGAGCGTCGGGAAATGCAGGCGACCGTCCGCGCCGCCATCGACAAGGGACAACCGCTGCCGCCGGAACTGATCGAGGCGCTGTCGAAGGATTTCAGGTCGCGCAAGGTGTCTTCAGCCCATCGTGACCTGCGGATCGGCGTCATCCTGTTGGCTGTCGCGGGTGGGGTGGCGCTGACGGGCGTGGCCTTGGGCGGGATCAACGACAACGCGATGTTCGGCACCGTGAGCGGCGCCGCGATCCCCGGCATGATCGGCCTGGCCTTCGTCATTCTCAGCTTCTTCAACCCCAACAAGCGTCCGCCGCAAGACTGAGCGCGGACACGGGGAAGAGGGGACAAACATCATGGGCGTACGCCCACCCACAGGTCACGACGTCGAACTCGCCGCGCTGGCGGCGGCCGGCGATCGGCAAGCCTTCGGCGAGCTGGTGCGCCGCCATGGCTCGGCCGTGCGGGGCCTTCTGCGCCGGTTGGGGGCCGATTCGGCCACCGCCGACGACATCGCCCAGGACGCCTTCCTGGTCGGGTTCGAGCAGATCGCCGACTATCGGGGGGAGGGGGCCTTCGGCGGCTGGATCAAGAAGACCGCCGCGCGGCTCTATCTGCGCAAGGTCAAGCGCGACTCGCGGTTCGTGCTGACCGAGACCGCCGAGGACGCGGCGCCCGCGGCATCGGACGGTTCGGGCGCGGCCGCCGACCGGATGGACCTGGACGAGGCGCTCAAGGTGCTGTCGAAGGGCGAGCGCCTGTGCGTATCGCTTTGCTACGGGGCCGATTGGTCGCACGCCGAAGCGGCCGAGGCCTTGAACATCCCCCTTGGGACGGTCAAATCCCATGTCAAACGTGGTCTGGATAAACTCAGGGTCCGGATGGCGCCGCCGTCCGGAAGCGTATCGAACGACTCCGCGAGGAGGGAAAACCTTGGCTGACCTGGATTTCGAAGCCCAACTTTCGCGCCTCTACGGCCAACCACCGGTGTTTCGCGACGCTGAACTGTTCACCCAGCGGGTGACTCAGAAGCTCGATCGCGGCTGGGCGGTGCGTCGCGTGGTGATCGGCGCGACCGGCGTGGTCGCGGGTCTGGTGGTCGCGGCCCAGCTGATCGGCGGCCGGTTCGTGAGCGAGTTCTCGGCGGTGTCGCGCGACGGCGTCCAGAAGATGGACCTCGGCCTGGACAAGGTGGCGGCGCGTTACGACCAGCTGTTCACCCTGGGCGGCACGGAAACCCTGTGGCTGGCGGCGGGGCTGGCGGCGATCGCCCTGGCCTTCGCGGTGACCCGGCTGGTGGACGAGGTCTAGGGGCGCTTCGTCCGCTCATTCTTCGATCGTGTTGCGGCGTCGGGCGATCTGGCGGAAAACGACGCACGCGTTTTCGCCGGAGTACTTGCCCTGTCCGCCCATCGTGAAGACAAGATCCGCCGTCTGGCCGCCCCGGACATCGCCGCGCGCAAGGGCGGCGAGCCCCTGGTCTGCCTGACCGCCTACACCGCGCCGGTGGCCGCGGCGCTGGATGACGCCTGCGATCTGCTGCTGGTCGGCGACTCGCTGGGCATGGTGGTGCACGGCCTGCCCAACACCGTCGGCGTGACCCTGGAGATGATGATCCTGCACGGCCAGGCGGTGATGCGCGGTTCGCGCAAGGCGATGGTCGTGATCGACATGCCGTTCGGCTCCTACGAGGGCGCGCCGGAAGAGGCTTACGCCAACGCCGTGCGGATCATGAAGGAGACCGGGGCCCAAGGCGTGAAGGTCGAGAGCGGCCCGACCGTTCCCGACACCATCGCCTACATGGTCCGGCGCGGCGTGCCGGTCATGGGTCACGTCGGTCTGCGTCCGCAGGCGGTTCTGGTCGACGGCGGCTTCAAGGCCAAGGGCAAGGACGAGGCCGGCCGGGCCGTGATCCTGGAGGAGGCCCGCCTCACGGCCGAGGCCGGGGCCTTCGCCGTCGTCGTTGAGGGCGTCGCCGAGAGCCTGGCCCGCGAGATCACCGCCGCCATCGCCCCGCCGACCATCGGCATCGGCGCCTCGGCCGGCTGCGACGGCCAGATCCTGGTCACCGACGACATGCTGGGCCTGTTCGACTGGACGCCGAAGTTCGTGCGCCGCTACGCCGACCTGAAGGGCGAGATCGAACGGGCCGCCGCCGACTACGCCCGCGACGTCAAGGCGCGGACCTTTCCGGGCGAGGCCGAGACCTACTACGCCAAGAAGGGGTAGGGCGGCGTCCGCCGCTTCCGCCCCGTTGCGGCTGACCCTGACACGCTATAGGTTCGCCGCCTCGGTGGGTCCGCTCACCACGTTATCAATCTAGAGCGTTGGTCCCGGAGCGATCCGGGAGTGACGCTTCAGGGCGCAGTTCTCGCCCCTACCGGAGCCTCGTTCGTGGTCGATGTGTTTGACGAGGTCGAAGAGCAACTGCGCTCCGACCGCTACAAGTCCCTCGCGCTGAAGTCGCTGCCCTGGGTGGGCGCGCTGGCGGCGGTGGCGATTCTCGGCACCGGCGGCTGGTGGGGCTGGAGCAGCTATCAGGAAGGCCAGGCCAACAAGGCCTCCGAAGCCTATCAGGCGGCGCTGGAAAACGGCGCCAAGGTCGGTCCGGCCAAGGCGTTCCCGGGCTTCGAAGCGATCTCCAAGACCGGCTCGACCGCCTACAAGACCCTGGCCCTGATCCAGATGGGCGGCATCCGCCTGGAAGAGAACAAAACCGCCGAGGCCGTGCGCTATTTCGACGAAGCGGCCAAGCTTGCGCCCAATCCGGTGCTGGCCGACCTGGCTGGCCTCAATTCCGCCTTGGCGCTCCTCGACACGGCTCCTTACAAGGACGTCGAAGCGAGGCTGACTCCGTTGATGGGCGAGAAAAGTCCCTATCGCGTTCAGGCGAAGGAAGCGCTGGCGTTCGCCAAGCTGCAGGCCGGGGACCTGGCCGGCGCGCGGGGCGAGTTCAGCGTGCTGTCCAGCTCGCTGGACAACTCCTCGGACGAGGTCCGCCAGCGCGCCCAAGGCGCGATCGCCATGATCGATTCCGGTTCGGCCAAGAACCTCTCGGCGGTCGTCAAGGCCGCGATCGCCCTGCCACCTTCCGCCGCTCTGACGCTGCCGTCCGGCCCGCAAGCCGCCCCTGACACCGCCCCCGCTACCGCCCCCAATAGCGCCCGATGAGCCGTCGCCCCATGACTTCCAAGCGTTCTCTGCTTCTCGCCGCGTTGCTGACGACTGCGGTGTCGGTGGCTGGCTGCTCGACACTCTCGAAGATCAACCCGTTCGACAAGAAGGAGGCCAACAAGACGTTGGCCACCCAGGGACAGCGGATCTCGGTCATCGCCTTCGACCAGAAGGTCGAGCCGGCCGAAGCGCTCAAGGGCGCCGACTTCTTCCTGCCCGATCCGGTGGTCCAGGCCGATTGGCCGCTGCCGGGCGGCAACGCCGAGCAGTCGGTCGAACACGTGGCCGCCGCCGCCAATTTCGACATCGCCTGGCGCAAGGGCTTCGGCCAGAAGGCCAACCGCAAGTTCCACGTCACGGCCCCGCCGGTGGCCGCCGACGGCAAGGTCTTCGTGATGGACGGCGAAGCCTCCGTGGTCGCCATCGACGCCCGCAGCGGCGCGACCGTCTGGCGCAAGGACCTGCGACCGGCCAAGGCCCCGGGCAAGAAGCGCGGCTTCATGGGCATCGGCGGCGGCACCGCCGACCGCACGGGCTTCGGCGGCGGCTTGGCCTATGCCAACGGCAAGCTCTATGTCTCGTCAGGCTTCCGCTTCGTGGCCCAACTCGACGCGGCCACGGGCGCTGAGGCGTGGCGCCAGCAGACCAGCACGCCGGTCCACGCCGCGCCGACCGTCCAGGACGGCCGCGTCTTCGTGGTCTCCACCGACAACGAACTGCTGACCTTCAACGCCGCCGACGGGGCGCCGGGCTGGACCTACCAGGCCCTGGTCGAGCCGGCCCGCATCCTGGCCGCCTCGAGCCCGGCGGTCAGCGGCGACACGGTGGTGGCCGGCTTCGCCTCGGGCGAACTGGTCGCCCTGCGCGCCACCAACGGCAACGACCTGTGGAGCGAGGCCCTGAGCCGCGCCAGCCGCACCAACGCCCTGTCCGAAATCCGCGACATCGCCGGCCGTCCGGTGATCTTCAAGGGCGACGTCTTCGCCGTCAGCCACTCGGGCGTGTTCGCCGCCACCGACCTGCGCACTGGCCAGGCCCGCTGGAGCCTGCCGGTCACCGCCATCACCAGCCCCTGGGCGGCCGGCGACGTCGTCTTCGTGGTCGACAAGGCCGGCCAGGTGATCTGCGTGTCGCGCGAAGCCGGTCAGGTCTATTGGATCCGCGACCTCAACGACACCGACAAGCTGTCCAAGAAGCAGAAGAAGAAGCGCGCCAAGCATCCGCTGCTGTGGTCGACGCCGATCCTGGCCTCGGGCCGGCTGATCACGGTCTCGAGCGAAGGCCAGGCCGTGGCGCTGAACCCCAAGACCGGCGAGACGCTGAAGACCCTGAAGCTTGGTCAATCGGTCCTGCTGGGCCCGATCGCCATGGGCGACACGGTCTATGTCGCCACCGACGAAGCCGACCTGATCGCCATCCGCTAGACGTTCCTGGGCGTCCCCAGGAATTCCAATCCAAGCAACCCGAACCCGGGCTGGTCCTCACCAGTCCGGGTTTGTCGCTTTTGTCCCCGAAATCGACTACTGCACACCCATGCCTTTGAAACTCGCCATCGTCGGCCGCCCCAATGTGGGCAAGTCGACCCTGTTCAACCGTCTGGCCGGCCGCAAGCTGGCCTTGGTCGACGACCAGCCGGGCGTCACCCGTGACCGCCGGTTCGCCCACGGCCGCCTCGGCGACCTCGACCTGGAGCTGATCGACACCGCCGGCTTCGAGGACGTCACCGACGAGAGCCTGGAGTCGCGGATGCGCGCCCAGACCGAGCTGGCGATCGAGGAGGCCGACGTCAGCCTGCTGGTGTTCGACGCCCGCGAGGGCCTGACGCCGCTGGACAAGACCTTCGCCGAGATCCTGCGCAAGCGGAACAAGCCGGTGCTGGTGGCCGCCAACAAGTCCGAGGGCAAGGCCGGCGACCATGGCGCGGCCGAGGCCAACAGCCTGGGCCTGGGCGAGCCGATCCAGATCTCCGGCGAGCACGGCGAAGGCATGGCCGAGCTCTACGCCGCCCTGATCGCCATCGCGCCCGAGGAGCTGCAGGGCGAGCACGACGAACTGGGCGACGACAAGCCGATCAAGATCGCCATCGTCGGCCGCCCGAACGCCGGCAAGTCGACCCTGATCAACCGCCTGATCGGCGAACAGCGCCTGCTGACCGGCCCCGAGGCCGGCATCACCCGCGACTCCATCTCGGTGGACTGGGTGTGGGGCGACCGCAAGGTGCGGCTGGTCGACACCGCCGGCCTGCGCAAGAAGGCCAAGGTCAACGAGAAGCTGGAAAAGCTCTCGACCGGCGACACCATCCGCTCGATCACCTTCGCCGAGGTGGTGCTGCTGATCATGGACGCCACCCACCCCTTCGAGACCCAGGACCTGCAGATCGCCGACCTGGCCGAGCGGGAAGGGCGCTGCGTCGTCTTCGTGCTGGCCAAGTGGGACCTGGTCGAGGACCAGGCCGCGACGCTGAAGGGCTTCATCGAACACGCCGAACGCATGCTGCCGCAATTGCGGGGCACGCCGGTGATCGCGCTGTCGGGCGAAACCGGCAAGGGCGTCGACAAGCTGATGCCGGCGGTGCTGAAGAGCCACCGCGACTGGTCGACCAAGGTCAAGACTCGCGACCTCAACGACTGGCTGCAGATGGCCATGCAGCGCCACCCGCCGCCCAGTGTCGGCGGCAAGCGCATCAAGCCGAAGTACATGGCCCAGACCAAGGCCCGTCCGCCGACCTTCGTGCTGTTCTCCAGCCGCGCCGACCAGATGCCCGAGCAGTATCGGCGCTACCTGATCAACTCCTTGCGCGAAAGCTTCGACCTGCCAGGGGTGCCGCTGCGCATCACCATCAAGTCGGGCGCCAACCCCTATGCCGAGGGCGAGGCCAAGGGCCACAGCGGCAAGGGCAAGCGCGAGTTCGAGCGTCGCGAACGCGAAGCCGAGCGCATCCGCGCCTCGCGCAACACCGTCAAGAAGTCGGTGCGGGTGGCCGAAGCCGCCGCGGCCCTGGCGGCCGGTGTCGAGGTCGAGGCCGTCAAGGCGGCGACCCGGGCGGCCAAGAAGGCCGGTCCGACGGTGATCAAGACCACAAAGCCCGTCGAGAGCACGGCCGCGCCCGCCGCCGAGCCCGGCAAGGCGGCGGTCAAGTCGGTCAAGAAACAGGGGCCCAAGGCCCAGAAGAAGGCGACCACGCCCAGCTACAAGGTCGGTTTCAAGGCCGCCGGCGGCAAGGCGGCGGGACCGCGTCGTCCCGTGGCCGGTTCACGCACCGTGCGTGGCAACAAGGCGCCGCCCAAGGGGCGATAGCCTGGCGGCGTCCCTCGACGCCTGACAGCGAAACGGGCCTCCCGTGAAGGAGGCCCGTCCGCCTAAGCGATACTGGTTACGCTGTACAAGGCGCGCCGGGACGACCGAAGGGGGTGTCGACGTCCCGGCGCATTCACGATCCGACTCTTCCGGATATCGGATCGGGAAGCTCTTAGAATTCCTCCCAAACCTTGGCCGCGGTCGCGGCGGCGCCGGCGCCTGGGCGGAACTGGGCGCCGATCCTGGCCTGGGCGCGGGCCTGGGCGCGGGCCACCGGATTGTCGCTGGGACGATGCCGATCGGTTTGAGCCAGTTCGGGGCGGCGGGTGATCGTCTGCTCTCCGGTTTGAAAGCGTGAGACCAGTCTGGTCAGCTCGGCCGCCTCGGCGTTCAGGCTGGCGGCGGCGGCCGTGGCCTCCTCGACCATGGCGGCGTTCTGCTGGGTGACCTCGTCCATCTGGTTGACGGCGGTGTTCACCTGGGCGAGGCCGGTGGCCTGCTCCTGCGACGACTGGGCGATCTCGGAGATCAAGGTGTCGATCTGGGTGACCTTGCCGACGATGCCGCCCAGTGCCTGGCCGGTCTCGCCGACCAGTTGGACGCCGCGCGCGACCTGCGAGGTGCTGCTGGCGATCAGCGTCTTGATCTCCTTGGCCGCCTCGGCCGAGCGCTGGGCCAGGGCTCGAACCTCCTGGGCGACGACCGCGAAGCCTCGCCCCGCGTCACCGGCCCGGGCCGCTTCGACCCCGGCGTTCAGGGCCAGCAGGTTGGTCTGGAAGGCGATCTCGTCGATGACGCCGATGATCTGGGTGATCTTGCCCGAGCTCTGTTCGATCTCGCCCATGGCCTCGACGGCGTCGCGCATGATCTCGCCGGAGCGGGTGGCGTCCTCCCGGGCGCTGGAAGCGGCGGTGGAAGCCTCCTTGGCCCCCGCGGCGCTGCGGCGCACCGTGGCGGTGATCTGGTCCAGCGCCGCGGCGGTCTCTTCCAGGCTGGCGGCCTGCTGCTCGGTGCGGCGGGAGAGGTCCTCCGAAGCGCCGGCGATCTCGTCGGAGCCGCTGCGCAGGCCGTCGGTGGCGCCGGAGATCTGGCCGATGGCGTCGCGCAGACTGTCGATCGCGGCGTTGTAGTCGTCCTTGATCTGCTGGAAGCGGCCTTCGAAGGGCTCAGTGATCCGGGCGGTCAGGTCGCCGGCGGCCAGGCGCTGAAGGCGCTCGGCGAGGGAGAAGACCACGGCCGTCTGTTCTTCCTCGGCCTTGCGCCGGGCCTCGTTGGCGATCCGCTCCAGCTCGACGTCGGTGATGTCGATGGCGAACTTGATGACCTTGCAGGGCTGGCCGGCAGCATCGAAGATCGGGTTGTAGGCGCCCTGGATCCAGACGTCCTTGCCGCCCTTGCCGACCCGTTGGAACTTGTCGGCGAAGAACTCGCCGCGCGCCAGATTGGCCCAGAAGGCCTTGTACTCGGCGCTGCGGCCATAGCCGGGATCGACGAAGATCCCGTGATGGCGGCCGACGATCTCGTCCAGTGAATAGCCGACGGTGTCCAGGAAGTTCTTGTTGGCGGTGATGATCGTGCCGTCGAGCTGGAACTCGATCATCGCCTGCGAGCGGTCGATCGCCGCGACGGTGGCTTCCAGGTCGGCCAGACGCTGCAACGTCTTCGCGTCGTTACGCTTCATGGAAAAGAACGACATTCGGGTGGGCTCCCCGGAAGGTCCTTGATGGACGCTTCCACACGTGAAACGTGCGCTTGCCCCATTTCTGAAAGCTTAACGTTAGCGCGGCAGAAGCCCTGTCTTGCTGCGACTTTTTGGCGCGATGACTGGTTTCAGGCGAACTTCTGAATGATCCAGAGTCGTTTTGGCGATCGTATAATAAGCATATTACGTAAAATGACTTATTAGCATGGGCATGTGGACCTGGTTTCTCATGCCGACGGGCTCTTGGTGGCCAGGAAAATCGTCAGAATCTGCTAAAGCATCGCCTCTACATGTATCTTGACTGACCTATCCCTCGCTTGGGGATTCCTGCCCGCGATCCTTGAAGCGCACGACGCCCTTGGGGGGCACGCGGTCAGGGCGGACCAGGTCGACGATGAACGGCGCGATGCTGTCTGGAGCCGGCACGCTTTGCGGATCCTCGCCCGGGAAGGCTCCGGCCCGCATGCGCGTGCGCATGGCGCCGGGATCGACGCAGATGGCGCGCACCGTGGTGTTCTCCATCTCGTCGTCATAGCAGCCGACGATGGCCTCCAGCCCGGCCTTGGAGGCCGCGTAGCCGCCCCAGAAGGCGCGGTGGGTCTTGGCGACGCTGCTGGTGAGAAACACGGCTCGGCCGGCCTCGGCGCGGCGCAGCAGCGGGTCCATGGCCCGGATCAGCCGCCAGTTGGCCGTCAGGTTGGTGGACAGGATCATGTCCCAGCCCTTGGGGTCGAGATGGCCCACGGGGGTCAGGGCGCCCAGGACCCCGGCGGCGCCGACCAGGATGTCCAGCTTGCCGAACCGTTCGAACAGGGCCGCGCCCAGATGGTCCAGGCCGTCGGCCTCGCGCAGGTCCAGCGGGACCAGGGTGGCGTGCTCGCCGGTAGCGGCGAAGATCGTGTCGTCCAGCGCTTCCAGCGCCCCCTGGGTGCGGCCCAGGGCGATCACATGGGCCCCAGCCTCGGCCAGGCCCACGGCGATGGCCTCGCCAATGCCGCGGGTGGCGCCGGTGACGAGGGCGATGCGGCCGGCCAGCGGCTTTATGGAGTCGGAATTCATGGGCGGGTTCTAGTGGCTATCGGATGGGATGGAAACCGCGTCGGCGGTGATCAGGCCTCGTCCGCCGACCTGGCCCCATAGCGCTGGGCCAGCACCGAGCAGGCCATCAGCTGGATCTGGTGGAACAGCATCAGTGGCAGCACCAGGACGCCCGCCGTGGCGCCGGGGAACAGGATGCCGGCCATCGGCACGCCGGTGGCCAGGCTCTTTTTGGAGCCGCAGAACACGATGGCCACCTCGTCGGGCTTGGAAAAGCCCAGGGCCCGCGCGCCGAACATGGTCGCGGTCATCACCACGGCCAGCAGCACGACGCAGGCGGCCAGCAGGACGGCCAGCTCGGGTATGGAAACCGTCTTCCAGATGCCGCCGACCACGGCGGCGCTGAAGGCCGAATAGACCACCAGCAGGATCGAACCACGATCGACCTGGCCGACCAGGGCCTTGTGCCGCTCGATCCAGTCGCGGATCAAGGGCCGGAGAAGCTGGCCGGCGATGAACGGCAGCAACAGCTGGATGATGATCGACCGGATCGACTCCCAGCCGCCGACGTCGCCGTGGGCCTGCATCAACAGGCCGACCAGCACCGGCGTCAGGAAGATGCCCAGCAGGTTCGAGGCCGAGGCCGCGCAGACGGCGGCGGCGATGTTGCCGCGACCGATCGAGGTGAAGGCGATGGACGACTGCACGGTCGAGGGCAGGCAGCAGAGGAACAGCATGCCGGTCGACAGGGTAGGCGACAGCAGGCCCGACTTGCTGATCAGCAGCCCCAGCGCCGGGAACATCACGAAGGTGAAGGCCAGGATCGTCAGGTGTAGACGCCAGTGGGTCAGGCCCGCGACGACGGCTTCGCGCGACAGCTTGGCGCCGTGCAGGAAGAACAGCAGGGCGATGGCGATCTTGACGACCCAGCCCACGATCGTCGCCGCTTCACCCCGCACCGGCAGGACCGTGGCCAGCACGACCATCCCGAACAGCAGCAGGATGTAGGTGTCGATCTTGAGCTTGGCGAGGAGGTCTTTGAACATCGGGATCACTGCGGCTGGCTGGCTCCCACCATCCGCTCATCCCGGCGAAAGCCGGGATCCATGCCGAGTTTCGGGTCGAGCGTTGGAGGTGGGTTTCGAGCGCTGCTCGGGTCCCGGCTTTCGCCGAGATGAGCGGAAGGGAAAAACTAGGCGCTGACCAGCAGCGACAGCTGCTTCTCGGCCTGGTCGTTGCGGCCTTCGGCGATCTCGCGGTCGGTCAGGCGGGTGGGATAGTCGCCGGTGAAATAGTGGTCGGTGAACTGCGGGTGGGCCGGGTCACGCGGACCGGCTTCCAGCGCTTCGTAAAGGCCGTCGACCGACAGGAAACCCAGGGAGTCGACCTCGAGGAACTTGGCCATCTCCTCCAGCGACTTGTTGGCCGCCAGCAGCTGTTCGCGCTCGGGCATGTCGATGCCGTAGAAGTCGGGCCACTTGATCGGCGGGCTGGCCGAGCGGAGGTGGACCTCCTTGGCGCCGGCTTCGCGGACCATGCGGACGATCTTCAGCGAGGTGGTGCCGCGCACGATCGAGTCGTCGATCAGCACCACGCGCTTGCCGGCCAGGACGGCGCGGTTGGGGCTGTGCTTCATGCGTACGCCCAGCTCGCGCACGCCTTGGGTCGGCTGGATGAAGGTGCGGCCCACATAGTGGTTGCGGATGATGCCGAGGTCGAAGGGGATGCCGCTCGCCTGGGCGTAGCCGATGGCGGCCGGCACGCCGCTGTCGGGCACCGGCACCACGACGTCGGCCTCGACGCCGGTCTCCTGGGCCAGGCGCTGGCCCATGCGCTTGCGCACGTCATAGACCGAGCGGCCGTTCACCACGCTGTCGGGGCGGGCGAAATAGACATATTCGAACACGCAGGGGCGGGCGGCCAGGTTGTGGAACGGCCGCAGCGACTTCACCCCGGTCTCGGAGATCACCACCATCTCGCCGTGCTCGACGTCGCGCACGAAGCGGGCCCCGATCATGTCCAGGGCGCAGGTTTCCGACGCCAGGACGGGCTTTCCGTCCAGGTCGCCCAGCACCAGCGGGCGGATGCCCAGCGGGTCGCGGACGCCGATCATCTTCTTGTTGGTGATCGCCACCAGGGCGTAGCCGCCCTCGATCTGGGCCACGGCGTCGATGAAGCGGTCGACGATGCGGGCCTTCCGCGAACGGGCGATCAGGTGGAGGATCACCTCGGAGTCCGAGGTCGACTGGAAGATCGCCCCCTCCTGCACCAGGCGTTCGCGCAGGGTCAGGAAGTTGGTCAGGTTGCCGTTGTGGGCCAGGGCCACGCCGCCGGTCTCGAGATCGGCGAACATCGGCTGGACGTTGCGGATAAAGCTGCCGCCCGCCGTCGAGTAGCGGGTATGGCCGATGGCCATGTGGCCGGGCAGGCGCTCGACCAGGTCGTTGCCGGTGAAGGCGTCGCCGACGTGGCCCATGTGGCGTTCGGTGTGGAAGCGCTGGCCGTCGAAGGCGGCGATGCCGCAGGCCTCCTGGCCGCGATGCTGCAGGGCGTGCAGGCCCAGGGCCGCGATGGCCGAGGCGTCGCGGACGCCGAACACGCCGAACACCCCGCACTCCAGGCGCAGGGTGTCGTCCTCGGGGTCACGCCACGGCGCGGACGAGTAGCGGTCGGTCGACTGGCCGAAGGACGTCATCGCGATTTCTCCACCAGGTCGTCGACGGAGCGACGCTGGGACTGATCATAGCTTGGTTCGCCCGGTTTGCGGTCGGACGGTTTGTCGCTGGCGCCGTCATGAACGGCGTCTTCAATGGCGGGGGCCAGTTTTCCGGCCAGGGCCGTGCCCTTGGGCGCGAACACCTTCAGCACCCGGGCGCTGGCGGTAGATAGGGGGTAGAGCGCCGATTGCGACACCCAGGCGGGCACGCGGTCGGGCGGGGTGGCCATGTTGAACACCAGGTTGAACACCCCCAGCACCACCAGGCCGCGGATCAGGCCGAACGCCAGGCCCATCAGCCGGTCCAGCGTTCCCAGGGCGCCGTCGGCGTGCAGGGTCCTGGTCAGTGCCGCGCCCAGCAGGCGCAGGGCGATGAAGGCGATCACGAAGGTGAGCAGGATGGCGGCCGCCGTGGCCGCCCAGTCCGGGTCCATCATGCCGCGGAACAGCGGGCCGGTGATGCGCAGGCCCAGCAGGGCGATGATCGCCGCGGCGATGAACGATAGGGCCGAGGTCAGCTCTCGCGACGCGCCGCGGGCGAAGCCGACGAGGCCGGAGACCAGCAGGATCAGGCCGGCGATGATGTCGAAGGGAGTCACGTCAGCTGGCCCCAGATCTCGTCGCCGATTCGCCGCACCGCGTCGGCCAGTCGGGCCACGCCGGCCACGGGCAGGGCTCCGCCGCCTTCGGGCAGGCCCGACAGCGGTCCCAGAGCTCGACCAAAGCCGAGTTTCGCGGCCTCTTTCAAACGCGTCTCCATACGGCTCACGGGCCGCACCTCGCCAGACAGGCTGACCTCGCCGAACACGACGCAGTCCTGCGGCAGGGCGATGTCCAGGGCCGAAGAGGCCAGGGCCGCCGCCGCAGCCAGGTCCGCCGCCGGCTCGGTGATCCGCAGGCCGCCAGCGACGTTCAGATAGACGTCCTTGTTGCCAAAACCAAGGCCGCATCGGCTCTCTAGCACAGCCAGCACCATGGCCAGGCGCCCGGAATCCCATCCGACCACGGCCCGGCGCGGCGTTCCGTACGCGGAGGGCGCGACCAGGGCCTGGAACTCCACCAGCACGGGTCGCGAGCCCTCGATGCCGGCGAACACCGCCGCGCCGGCCGCCCGCTCGCCGCCGTCGTTGAGGAACAGAGCCGAGGGGTTCTTGACCTCCCGCAACCCTGCGTCGCCCATCTCGAACACCCCGATCTCGTCGGTGGCCCCGAAGCGGTTCTTGGCCCCGCGCAGGATGCGGAACGGATAGCCGCGCTCGCCCTCGAAACTGAGCACCGCGTCGACCAGGTGCTCGACCACCCGGGGACCGGCGATCTGGCCGTCCTTGGTGACATGGCCGACCAGCAGGATGGCCACGCCCTTCTTCTTGGCCAGACGCACCAGTTCCTGGGCGCAGGCCCGCACCTGGGTGACGGTGCCGGGCCCGGCCTCGTGGGCGTCGCTCCACATGGTCTGGATCGAGTCGATGACCACCAGGTCGAAGTTGTCGCGCTTCAGCCCGTCGAGGATGTCGCGCAGGCTGCTCTCGGCCGCCAGCTTCACCGGGGCCTGGGCGAAGCCCATGCGCTCGGCCCGGCCGCGGATCTGGGCCACGGCCTCCTCGCCGGAGATGTAGGCGCAGGACGCGCCGCGCAGGGAGGCCTTGGCGACGACCTCCAGCAGCAGGGTGGACTTGCCGACCCCAGGGTCGCCGCCGATCAGGATGGCCGAACCGGGCACCACGCCGCCGCCGCACACCCGGTCGAACTCGTCGACCCCGGTGATGATCCGGGGCGGGGCGGGGGTGTCGCTCTCCAGGCCGGTGAACTGCAGGCCGCGCGTGCGGCTGGCCTTGGTGGCCGACAGGGCGCCGGGCGCGCGGACGCCAGTTTCCTCGACCAGGCAGTTCCAGCCCTGGCAGGCCGGGCACTGTCCCGACCACTTGGTCTGGACCGCGCCGCAGGTCTGGCAGGCGTAGACGGCGCCGTCACGGGCCATGGAAGCTCCTGATTCGAAGATGACTGGAGACTACAGGCTGGAGGACGACTGCGCCAAAGCCGGACGCACCCTCCGCGTCTTTCGGAATCCCGACGTCACGGAACAATGTTCTCAATGTCTCGTCGGCATGCCTAAATAGCGCGGGGGATGGCTCAGGATTCGCGGAGGGCAATCTTATGACTGTTATCGAACCCGGGACGACCTCGTCCGACCTCGTCGGGCGGGTGAAACGCCTGTTGCTGACACCCTCGGCCGAATGGGACCGCATCGACGCCGAGCCGGCGACGATCAAGGGGCTCTATGTCGGCTATGTCTGCATTCTGGCCGCGATCACGCCGATCGCCAGCCTGATCGGTGGGCAGCTGTTCGGCCACGGGGCCTTCGGCGTCTCGTTCAAGCCGAACCTGGTGGCGGCGATTGTCAGCGCCGTGGTCACCTATGGCCTGACCCTGCTGTCGGTGTTCCTGCTGGCCCTGATCATCGACGCCCTGGCGCCCAGCTTCGACGGCCAGAAGGACAGGGTCCAGGCCTTCAAGGTGGCGGCCTATACCGGCACCGCCGGATGGGTGGCCGGCGTGCTCATGATCTTCCCGGCGCTGGCGATCATCGCCGGCCTGGCCAGCCTTTACGGCCTCTACCTGCTCTATCTGGGCCTGCCCAAGCTGATGAAGGCGCCGAAGGAGAAGTCCCTCGGCTACACGGTCGTCACCATCCTGTGCGCCATCGTGCTGTTCATGGTGGTCGGGGCGGTCACCGGCGCGGTGGCGGGCGCGGCGATGTTCGGGGCGGCCGTCAACCACGCCGCCACCAGGGGTACGATGGAGGTCAACGGAACCAAGGTCGATCTGGGCAAGCTCGATGCGGCCAGCAAGCAACTGGCGGCGGCCGGCGCGGCGGTCGAGGCCGGCAAGACCGTGCCCGCCGTTCCGTCCGAGACCCTCAAGGGCTTGCTGCCGGGCGCGATCGCGGGCTACGCGCGCACCACGGTGGAAAGCAATTCGGGCGGGGCGGGCGGCATGTCGATGGCCACGGCGTCGGGCGACTACGAGAAGGGCGACGCCCGCATCAGCCTGTCGGTGACTGACATGGGCGGCATGGCGGGCCTGGCGGCCATGGCCAACGCCGTCGACGCCCAGTCTTCCAGCGAGACGGCCACCGGCTACGAGAAGATGGGCAAGGTGGACGGGCGCATGACCGTCGAGGAATGGGACCGCGAGGCCAAGTCGGGGCGCTACAGCGTCGTGGTCGGCAATCGCTTCACCGTCGAGGCCCATGGCAACGCCGACAACGTCGATTCGCTCAAGCAGGCCGTGGCTTCGGTGGACTTCGGGCGGTTGGAAGGCCTGGCGCGGTAGTCTTCAGCCGCTGTGCGTCCTTCGAGGCCCTCCCTTGGAGGGCGCCTCAGGATGAGGAGCGTTGTGCTGAAGTTCTCATCCTGAGGTGCGAGGCGTAGCCGAGCTTCGAAGGACGCACTGAGTCTCAGCCACCCTTCGCCACCCGCCGCGCCCTGGGCGCGATGCGGGTCAGCAGCTCATAGGCGGTCGTGCCCGCCGCGGCCGCCGCGTCGTCGACGGGCAGGTCGGGGCCGATGACCTGCATCATCGCGCCCGGGCGGGCCGCGTCGCAGTCGGTGACGTCGACGGCGATCAGGTCCATCGACACCCGGCCCAGCAGCGGCCGCCGGGCCCCGTCGAACCACACCGCGCCGCGGGGGTGGGCGGCGCGGGGCAGGCCGTCAGCATAGCCGACCGCCAGGATGGCGACGCGGGTGGTCTGGGACGCCGTATAGGTCGCGCCGTAGCCGATGCTCTCGCCGCGCGGCATGACCCGCACCTGCAGGATCGGCGCTTCCAGCGTCGCCACGGCCTTGATCCGGGCGTCGGGAACGTCCCGCGGTCCGCCGCCGTAGAGGCTGATCCCCGGCCGCGCCTGGTCGAAGCGGTAGTCGTCGCCCAGGAAGATCCCGCCGGAATTGGCCAGGCTGCGGCGGGCGTCGGGAAACAGGGCGGCGGTCTCGGTGAAGCGGGTCAGTTGGTGGGCGTTGAGCGGGTGGCCCGGCTCGCTGGCGCAGGCCAGGTGGCTGATCACCAGGTCGATATTGACGTGCCCCAGCCGGTCCATCGCCCCGGTCAGCACCACGGCCTCCTCGGGACGCAGGCCCAGACGGTTCATGCCGGTGTCGATGTGCAGGGCGGCGTCCAGAACCCGGCCGCGCGCGTGGCTGTTCCAGGCCTCGATCTGCGGCAGGCTGTTGAGCACCGGGGTCAGGCGCGCCGCCTCGATGGCCGGGGCCGAGCCTGGCGTGACGCCGTCCAGCAGGTAGATCGTGGCGGCGCGGTCGCCCAGGGCGCGGCGCAGGGCCAGCCCTTCCGACAGCCGCGCGACATAGAAGCTTCGCGCCCCTTCATCCCACAGCCGCGCCGCCACCAGGGCCGCGCCCAGGCCGTAGCCATCGGCCTTCACGGCCGGCGCGATCTCGGCTCCGCCCGCCTGGGCCCGGAGCACGGCGTGGTTGGACGCCAGGGCGTCGAGGTCGAGGGTCAGCACGGAAGTTTCGGTCACGAGGGCGGCTTTAGCACTCAAGGCGGCGAGGGGAGAAGGTCCAACCCATTTTGTCATCCCGGACGAGCGCATCGCGCGAAGATCCGGGACCGCCGGAAGCGCGGCGCTCAGGCGTCGGTCCCGGGTCTTCGCTTCGCTGCGCCCGGGATGACAGGTCTTGGTGCGAGCAGACGGTGAAAGGGCGCGCCCTATTCCTCGTTGCCCGAGCGGTGCTGGTGGAAATAGTGGTCGCGGGCGAGGTTGCCGAAGCGGGTGGTGTCGCTGTTGAACGACAGGCGCACGGTGCCGATCGGGCCGTGACGTTGCTTGGCGATGATCACCTCGGCCAGGCCCTGCAGGCGGTCCATGTCCTCCTGCCATTGCAGGTGCTCGGGCGTGCCCTCGCGCGGTTCCGAACGGCCGACATAGTAGCTTTCGCGATAGACGAACCAGACCATGTCGGCGTCCTGCTCGATCGAGCCCGATTCCCGAAGGTCGGAGAGCTGGGGCCGCTTGTCCTCGCGCTGCTCGACTTGACGCGACAACTGCGACAGAGCGATGACCGGGCAGGCCAGTTCCTTGGCCAGGGCCTTGAGACCCATGGTGATCTGGCTGACCTCCTGCACGCGGTTGGCGTTGGAGCCGAGGTCCGAGCCGGTGACCAGCTGCAGATAGTCGACCACCACCAGGTCCAGGCCGACCTGGCGCTTCAGGCGGCGGGCCCGGGCGGTCAGCTTGGCGATCGAGATGCCGCCGGTGGCGTCGATGTAGAGCGGGGCTTCCTGCAGCTCGATGGCCGCGTCGCGCACCCGGCCGAACTCCGAGGCGTCGATCTCGCCCTTGCGCAACTTGTCGCCCGATACCCCCGAGGCGTCGGCCAGCATCCGCAGGGCCAGCTGCTCGGCGCTCATTTCCAGCGAGAAGAAGGCCACGACCCCGCCGCTGACGGTCTTCTTGGTGCCGTCCGGCTGGGGCTCCCAGGCGTACTTCTTGGCGATGTTGAAGGCGATGTTGGTGGCCAGCGCCGTCTTGCCCATCGACGGACGACCGGCCAGGACCACGAGGTCGGAAGGGTGCAGGCCGCCGATCTTCTGGTCGAGGTCGATCAGGTCGGTGGCGACGCCCGACATGCCGCCGTCGCGGCTGTAGGCCTCGGCGGTCATCTCGACCGCGCCGCGCAGGGCTTCGCCGAAGCTGACGAAGCCGGAGCTGGCCGTGCCGCTTTCGGCCAGGGTGTAGAGCTGCTGTTCGGCCGCCTCGATCTGGTCGCGGGCCGGCAGCTTGGCCTCGTCCTTGCCCTGGCCGTGGGCGGTAGAGGCGATTTCACCGCCGATGCGGATCAGGTCGCGGCGCAGGGCCAGGTCGAAGACGGCGCGGGCGTAGTCGCCGACATTGGCGGCGGGCGGAGCGCGGTCGACCAGGTCGGCCAGGTAGCGCAGGCCGCCCAGTTCGTCGAAGGCCGGGTCGTGCTTGAACTCGTCGGCCAGCAGGATCGGCTCGGCCAGCTGGCCCTTGCGGATGTGGGTCTCGATCGCGCTGAACAGTCGCGCGTGGAAGGGCTCGTAGAAGTGACGGCCCTGCAGGCTGTCGGTCAGGCGCTCGTAGGCGGCGTTGTCGTACAGCAGCACGCCCAGCAAGGCTTGCTCGGCTTCCAGGTTGTGCGGCGCGACGGCGACGACGATATCGCCCATCGACGAGGGTGGGCGGAGGTCTAGGGCAGGAACGAGAGACATCGCCACAGGTTAACGCCTAGCCGGGATTTCCGCGCGGACGCAGCGGCGCGCCAGCGAAGATGAACGGGGATGTTCTGTGTATATTCTGACCCCGCCCCAAGACAGAACCGGACGTAGGGGAATGGCGCGGAGATCGCTCTCCGCGCCGCGCCAGTTGACGCTAGGTCATCCTACCAGTTGTAGCTCACCCGCGCGTACAGGAACCGCCCGTTGAAGCCGAACGGCGAATAGCTGGGGAAGCCGATCGAGCCGCTGGGCGAGTTGATCAGCGGCGGGGTCTCGCGCGGGTACTGGTCGAACAGGTTGTTGACGCCCAGCGCCAGGCCCGCCGGACCCAGCTTGTAGCGGCCTTCCAGGTCGACGATCGTGCGGTGGCCGGTCTCGTAGTCCAGCGTCGGGTTGTTGTTGGGCACCAGGACGCTGTCGTAATAGGTGGCCTTGGCGGTGACGCCGAGGTCGCCCAGGCTCCAGTCGGTGTTGAACACGAACTTCTGGTTGGGCGTGCCTTGTTCGTAGGTCAGGACGTTGCCGCGGTCGAACAGGAACGGCGGCTGGCCGACATTGGTGATGGTCGGCAGGCTGGGCGTCTTTCTCACGTCGGTGCCGTTGAAGTTGGCGGCCACGGTGAAGTCGTAGCGACCGGCCGTCTCGGTCTCGAGCTTGTAGCGCCCGACGATGTCGACGCCCCGCGTGCGGGTCTCGACGCCGTTGAGGAAGAAGCGCGCCGCGCTGACGCCGTAGGGGGCCAGCAGGGCGTTGATCACCGCCGCCGTCGCCGCCGGGGTCGAGGGGTTGGGCAGGTTCTCCGACAGCACGATGCGGTCGTCGATGTCGATCTGGTAGGCGTCGATGGTCAGTTCGAACGGACCGGTGTGGAAGACGATGCCGGCCGAATAGTTCATCGACTCCTCGGGCTTCAGCGGCTTGGCGCCCAGGGCCACGGCGATCGGGCTGTCGACCGTGAAGGTGCCCGACTCCACCAGGATCGACCCGGTCGGCGTGGCGACGTTGTTGGTCGCCGTATAGCTGAAGTACTGCTGCTGCAGGGCCGGCGACTTGACGCCGCTGGAGATGGCGCCCCGGATGGCCAGGGCGTCGTCGACATCGAAGCGGGCCGCCAGCTTGCCGGTGACCTTCGAGCCGAAGTCCGAATAGTCCTCGTAGCGAGCGGCGGCGTCGAACGACAGGCGCTGCGTCAGCTTGCCTTCGAGGTCGACATAGGCCGAGACGTTGTGGCGCGACTTGTCCACGACGTTCGACGGCCGGAAGCCGCCGAAGCCCTGCGACACCGGCGCGCCGGCCAGCGGGCCCTTGGTGTAGGAGGCCGGCTCGCCCTGGTGCACCGAGAAGCCTTCCTTGCGGTACTCCAGGCCGAAGCCCAGGTTGGTCGGCTCGATGAGCCCCAGGTCGAAACCCTTGCTCATGTTGAGGTTGACCAGGAACTGGTCGTAGTCGAGTCCGCCGGCCTTGAAGGTGCGCGGCGAGGCCGCGCCGAAGGTCGAGTTGATGGTGTTCTTGATCGTGTATTCGAGCTTGTTCTTGCCGTAGGTGACGCCCAGGTCCGTCTTGAACCCGGCCAGTTCGCCCTTGACGCCGCCGGCGACGTTGTAGTCGTCGATCTTGGTGGCGATGATCGGCAGGAAGCCGCCCGGATAGACAGCCGGAACGTTGTTGGAGTTGTTGTAGGTCCGCGCGGTGGCCGCGGCCTCGGTGTCGCGGCGCTGGTAGCCGCCGTAGCTGTACAGCGTCCAGGTCTCGTTCACCGGCAGGCCGGCGTTCAGATAGACCGCCTTGCTCTCCAGCTTGGGATCGCCGTAACGGCCCAGCACCACCTTGCGGCCGTAGTTCGGGGCCGCGTTCAGGTCGACATAGTCGGAGCGGTTGGTCGGGTGGCGGTTCAGATATTCGCCGGTCACCGTCAGGAAGCCCTCGGCGCCCAGCGGCAGGCCCACCCAGGCGGAGGCCGACTCGGTCAGGCCGTCATGGGCGTCGTGCTTGCCTCGCGCGGTCTTGTAGTCGGTGTCGTAGATTCCGTAGTTCAGCGTCACGCCGCCGCCGCTGCGGGCCTCGCGCAGACGCAGGTTGATGACCCCGGCGATGGCGTCGGCGCCGTACTGGGCCGAGGCCCCGTCGCGCAGCACCTCGACCCGCTCGACGGCGACCGTCGGGATGGTGTTGAGGTCGAAGGCGGTCGAGCCGCGGCCGATCGAGCCGTTGATGTTGACCAGGGCGCCGACGTGGCCGCGCATGCCGTTGATCAGCACCAGGGTCTGGTCGGGCGCCAGGCCGCGCAGGGTGGCGGGGCGGACGTGGTCGGTGCCGTCGGTGATGGCCGGACGCGGGAAATCGATGGCGGGCGTCAGGTTGGCCAGGGCCTGGGCCAGTTCCGCGCCGTTGCCCTGGCGGGCCAGGGCCTGGGCGCCGATGACGTCGACGGGCGCGATGGTGTCGAGGCGTGTCCGGCCCGGGGTGCGGGTGCCGGTCACGACCAGTTCCTCGACCTGAGTCTGTTCGGCGGCCTGGTCCTGAGCGACGGCGATGGCGGGAAGTTGCAGGAGCGCGCCGGCCGAGACGGCGGCCAGCAGAAGGTGGCGACGATGCATGGTTTCCATTCCCCTCGTTCTTGCGTGCCGCGATTTACGCTTCACACGCGAGTTACAGGGGTAGAAAGCGCGTATTCGCACCGATCGTAAATGACGATTGTGTCGAAGCGGCAAAAGAAAAACGGCGCGGATTGCTCCGCGCCGTTTCCTTGAGGTCGGTCGATGACCCGAGGCCGTTAGGACTCGTAGTGGTCGCCTTCGAACGAACCGGCGCCGCCGGCCGCCATGTCCGAAGCCGCTTCGGCCTCGGCCGCGCGGTCTTCTTCGAACTGAGCGGCGACGACGTTTTCGCCGCGCGCCTGGCGATCGGCTTCGTCCTGGCTGCGCGCGATGTTGAGCGTGACCGTGACGGTCACTTCAGCGTGCAGCTTCACCTTCACTTCGTGAACGCCGAGGTTCTTGATCGGCTTGTCGAGGACGATCATCGAGCGATCGACCTTGCCGCCTTCGGCCTTGATGGCGTCGGCGACGTCGCGGCCCGCGACCGAACCGTACAGCTGGCCGCTTTCGCCGGCTTGACGGATCATCACGTACTGCTTGCCGTCGAGGCCTTCACCGGACTTGCCGGCGGCTTCGCGGTTCTTGACGTTGCGGGCTTCGATTTCAGCGCGCTGAACTTCGAAGGACTTCAGGTTGGCCGAGTTGGCGCGCAGAGCCTTGTGACGCGGCAGCAGGAAGTTACGGGCGAAGCCGTCCTTCACCGAGACCACGTCGCCGAGGACGCCGGTGCCTTCGACGCGTTCGAGCAGGATAACTTTCATCGTGGTGTCTCCCTTACTTCACGACGTAGGGGAGCAGAGCCAGGAAGCGGGCGCGCTTGATGGCCTTGGCCAGTTCGCGTTGCTTCTTGGCCGACACCGCGGTGATGCGCGACGGCACGATCTTGCCGCGCTCGGAAACGTAGCGTTGCAGGAGCTTGACGTCCTTGTAGTCGATCTTCGGGGCGTTGGCGCCGGAGAACGGGCACACCTTGCGGCGGCGGAAGAACGGGCGGCGAGCGCCGGCGCCGGCGGGGGCGCCAGCGGGGGCTTCGGGAGCAGTGGTATCGGTCATGATCTCTCTTCTCCCTTACGCGGCCGGCGCGAAGTCTTCGCGCGGGCGCTCGGAGCGCTCGCCACGTTCGCGGTCGCGACGGGCCAGAACCGGCGACAGTTCCAGGTCCAGCTCTTCGACGCGGATGGTCATGAAGCGCAGCACGTCTTCATTGATCAGCAGCTGACGTTCCATCTCCTTCACGGCCGGGGCCGGAGCGTCGATGGCGAGCAGGGAGTAGTGGCCCTTGCGGTTCTTCTTGATGCGATAGGTGAGGTTACGCAGGCCCCAGTATTCGATCTTGGCGATATGACCGCCATTTTCTTCCAGGAGGGCCTTGAGTTGCTCATTCAGAGCTTCGGCCTGTTGCGGCGAGATGTCCTGCCGCGCGATGACCACGTGTTCGTAGAACGCCATGTTTTCCTTCTTCCGGCTTGGAAGGCGGCGTGAGCGACGGCGGAAGTCCGTCGACCACGATGGATCCTGCATGCCGAGCGGGAAATCCCGACCCCGTGGGGCTGCGTGCAAGACCGCCATCCGTGAGAGGGCGCGCTAATAGCCGAAAGGGCGCGGCAAGGCAAGGAAACCCTGCGGGCGCCTGATCCTGCGGCGGTCACGGCGATATCATACAAATGCGACGCTTGGCCTCTTTGGCTTGACGCCGGGTCATGCTATCGGGCGAACATGGGGCTACGAACGTCATCCTTGATCGCTGCGGTCGTGGTCATCATGGCCGGGCCGGCGCTGGCCGGCGACATCGTGCGCAAGCCGGACCTGTCGGTCTGGGGCAATGACGGCCGTTTCCAAGGCTATTCCGCGGCCCTGCCACTGGACCTGTCCACCGACGGGGAAAAGGCCACCTTCGTCGCCAAGGTGGCCGGCAATCTGGACAGCCCGACCTACGACTTCAACCTCGACCTGGCGGCCAAGACGGAACAGGGACCCAGCCCCCGCGCGCTGGCCCTCGGCGCATCCTGGAACCAGCGCGAGGCCGGTGTGCGTTCGTCGATGTCACGACTGTTCGGCTTCGGCTTCATGCCCCGGACCAACTATGTCAGCGTCTCGGTGGACATGAACGCCGTGGCGCCCGTCGATGTGACCAAGCGCGCCGCGCCCGTGACCCGCGCCAACCTGCGTTCGGCGCTGACCCTGGACGGACGCCAGGTCGGATCGATCGCCTTGGGCGGCGGCACGACGGGCGAGGAGGGCTTCGACGTCAGCCTGACCCGACCCTTCGACATTCCCGCCGAGTTCACCGTCAGCCTGCGCACCGCCGACGAGCGGATCCAGGACGGTCGCCTGATGGTCAAGCTGGTCCGGACGACCTGGTAGTTCCGCTCGCTCAGTGCGTCCTTCGAGGCCCGCTACGCGGGCGCCTCAGGATGAGGAGCGTTTTGCTGACTCCCTCATCCTGAGGTGCGAGGCGGAGCCGAGCCTCGAAGGACGCACCGCCGCCGCGAAGCGCTTCAGATAGTCCGGGTTCTCGGTGCCCATCATCTTGTCCCACCAGGTGAAATAGAGGCCGTAGTTCCAGCCGGCCTGGGCGTGGTGCAGGTCGTGGTGGGTCACCGTGGTCAGCCAGGGCAACAGCGGCCGCCCGTCGCGCCGGGCGGGGAACAGCTCGTAGCCGCTGTGGCCCAGGGTGTTGCGCACGATCTGATGCAGCATGAACAGTCCCGCGACCGGCCATTGGGTCGGCACGAGCATCATCCACAGCGGTACGAACAGCGCGTTGATCGCCGCCTCGCCGAGGTCGAAGCTGTAGGCGGTGAACGGCGAGGGATTGTTCGACCGGTGATGACGCCGATGGAAGGCGCGAAACAGCCGACGGTCGTGGATCAGCCGGTGGGTCCAGTAGAACCAGGCGTCGTGGGCGACGATCATCAGGACCAGGCTGGTCCAGAACCAGACCGGCCCCAGGCTCCGGGCGATGTAGGGGCCCGGCATCAGGCCGGCGTGGAACAGGCCGAAGGTCAGCAGGCCGACCGTCGAGAAGATCATGATCGAGCGGATCGAGCAGGCGAATTCGATCATCAGCTGCCGCGCGGGCGGAGCGCTGTCGCGGATCTTGCGGCTGGCGAGCGGGATCGCCAGGACGACCCACAGGACCAGCCAGACGCCGACCGCGAAGATCACGTACCGGGTGACGTCCGTCAGGGTGGAGCGCAACCAGCTCTCGGCGAAGGGGGCAAGGAACGACGGCATTGGGAATTTCCTCGGATGGATGACGGTCCAAGGAGGGGCGCGGGGCGAGGCGTCGTCGCGCCGATCGCGAAATCAGACGGATTTGTCGGCTTTCGGCGCGGGAACGGCGGTTTCGATCAGCCGCAGATGGGGTGACGTCGAGGCGGGTGTCCTGGCTGATCGCCAGGCCGACGGGGTGACGCCGGTCGCGGCGCGGAAGGCGCGGTTGAAAGGACCCAGCGAGGCGAAGCCCAGGTCATAGGCGATCGTCGAGACCGACTTCAGGGCCAGGTCGGGATCGGCGAGGGCCGTCTTGGCCGCCTCGATGCGACGGCCATTGACGTAGTCGGCGAAGTTGCGATGACCCAGGACGCCGTTGATCAGCCGGCGCAGACGGTGCTCGGGCGCGCCGACCAGGGCCGCCAGGGCCGCGATCGACAGGTCCTCGCCGCGCCAGACCTCGTTTTCGTCCATGGCGGTTTGCAATCGGGCCAGGACGAGGCGGTCGGCGGGCGCGAGGTCCAGGGCGGGCGCGGGGGCCGGAGGCGCGCATCCACCGGCCGCGATCGGCGCCTCGACCAGCAGGGGCTCGGCGCGAAGCAGGGCCGCGGCTCCGGCGACGGCCAGGCCGGCCAGCGCGCCGGCTTGCAACAGGCCGGAGGCGTAGACCCAGGGCAGGCCCGTCGCCCACGCCACGTCCTGGGCGCTCAGCAACAGGATGTAGCCGGCGGCGGCGATCATCACCGGTCCGCGCAGCCGGCGGCGCTGGACCACGAGGTCGCCGCGCCAGCCACGCCAGATCACCAGCAGGGCGTGCAGCACCAGACCCACCGAAGCCAGGTTGAAGACCAGCCAGAAGGGCCGACAGATCGCCTCCGGCATGAACCGGGCCAGCGCCCACAACACCACCAACCCGGCCGCCGGCCACAGACGGTGGGGCGAGAAGCGCCGCTCGTCGGCGAACAGGGCGTAGGCCAGGGTCCAGAACAGGCCGGTGGTCGCCACCGACATCGCCCAGATCACCGGTGTGGCGTGGGCCGAGCCGTCCAGCCTGAAGCCGTCGATCACATGGGCGATGGCGCAGGCGAAGAACAGCCCGCCGACCCAGCGCACCGGCGTCGGCCGGCGGTCCATCACCAGGGCCAGGCCAGTGACGCCGAAGCCGCCGACGGCGACGCCGCGCGCGAGGGTTTCGAGAAGGACCAGATCGACCATGCCGCGATCCTAGGCGCGCGACGGCCCGGCCGAAGCCCCTGTCGCGCGCCGATTTCGAAAGAGGTTGGCCGAAATCCGTTACGGACCCTCTACTTGGCCTTGTAGGCCTTCACCGCGTCCATCGTCTTGCTGACGTGGCCGGCGAAATTGCCGTCGGTGTAGGCCATCAGGATCTTGCCGTTGGGGGCGATCACGTAGGAGGTGCGGTTGGACCAGCCGCCCGGCATCGGCAGGGCGACGTCATAGGTCTTGACCAGGCCGGCCGGGGCGGCGGCCACCGCGAACTTGTCGCGGCAATGCTCCTTGGAGAAGTCCTTGATCTTGTCGACATTGCCGGCGGTGACGCCGATCACTGTGGCGCCCAGTTTCTCGAACTCGGGCGTCGCCTCGGCGAACTCGTGGGCCTCGGCCGTGCAGCCCGAGGTGTAGGCGGCCGGGAAGAAGTAGAGCACCACGGGGCCCTTCTTCAGCGCCTTGGACAGGGTGAAGTTGAAGTCCTTGCCGGCCAGGGCGGCGGGGGCGGTGAAATCGGGGGCCTTGTCGCCGACCTTGAGGGCGGCCAGGGCGGGGGAGGCGGCGACCAGGGCCGCGCAAAGGGCGAGCGTGGGGGCGAGACCGGTAAGCAGGCGTTGCATGGGAAGGCTCCAGCGGAAGAGGCGCGGCCACGCCGCTCCGCTTGAATAACCCCATTCTCCCGCCTTCCAAACGGCATCCTGCGCGGCTACGTCTTTGGCGACGACAAGAACGACGAGGGGAGGCGCTCGATGGCGCTTGGCGAGACGGAAGTTCCCACCCTGGCGGCCTGGGCGGGCGGGCCCGAGCGTTTCCGGGCGCTGTTCGAGGCCTTCTACGCCGCCGTGCCGAACGATCCGGTCCTGGCTCCGGTGTTCGCCGGCATGAACCCTCGACACGCAGAGCACGTGGCGGCCTTCGTCACCGAGGTGTTCGGCGGGCCCAAGGCCTATACCCAGGCCGGCGGCGGTCACGCCGCGATGATCGGCCATCATCTGGGCCGTCACCTGACCGAAGCCCAGCGCCGGGCCTGGGTGGCTCTGATGCTCGACACCGCCGACGCCGTGGGCTTGCCCGCCGACCCGGAGTTCCGCGCCGCCTTCGTGGGCTACCTGGAGTGGGGCACGCGCCTGGCGGTGATCAACTCCGCCGAGGGCGTGGCCGCGCCGACCGACGACCCGCCGATGCCGGTCTGGGGCTGGGGTCCGCCGGGCGGGCCTTGGCTGGGGTGACTTGGGCTGGGCTGACTTGCCGCCCCGCGTTCGATGGCCTAACCCTCCGCGCCTGAATCTATAGAAAGAGGCGCGAGCTTCATGAGCATCGCTTTCATTTTCCCGGGCCAGGGCAGCCAGACGGTCGGCATGGGCGCCGATCTCGCCCAGGCGTTCGCCGCGGCCCGCGAGGTCTTCCAGGAGGTCGACGACGCCCTGGGCCAGAAGCTGTTCAAGCTGATGGTCGAGGGCCCCGAGGGCGACCTGACCCTGACCGAGAACGCCCAGCCGGCCCTGATGGCGGTCAGCCTGGCGGTGTCGCGGACCTTGGAAAAGGAATTCGGCGTCGGTATCGACCGGGCCGCCTTCGTGGCCGGCCACTCGCTGGGCGAGTACAGCGCCCTGGCCGCCGCCGGCGCGATCACCCTGGCCGACACCGCCCGCCTGCTGAAGCTGCGCGGCCAGGCCATGCAGCGCGCCGTGCCGGTGGGCGAGGGGGCGATGGCCTCGCTGATCGGCCCCAAGACCGACCTGGCCCTGGCCGAGGCCGCCGCCGCCGCCGGTTCGGAGGTTGGCGTCTGCGTCGTGGCCAACGACAACAACAACGGCAATGTGGTGATCTCTGGTGACAAGGCCGCCGTCGACAAGGCCATCGAGAAGGCCAAGGAACTGGGCGCGCGGGCCATCCCGCTGAACGTCTCGGCCCCGTTCCACTGCCCGCTGATGCAGCCGGCCGCCGACGAGATGGAGGAGGCCCTGGCCCGCACCACCATCATCGCCCCGCGCGCCCCGCTGGTGGCCAATGTCACCGCCTCGCCGGTTCACGACCCCGACGTCATTCGCCGACTGCTGGTCGAGCAGGTCACCGGCCGCGTGCGCTGGCGCGAGAGCATGACCTGGCTGGCGACCGAGGGTGGCGTCACCCGCTTCGCCGAAGCCGGCGCCGGCAAGGTGCTGTCGGGCATGGCCAAGCGGATCGCCCCGGACGCCGAAGCCGTTCCGCTGAACAGCCCGGCCGATCTCGAAGCCTTCGCCAAGACCGTTTAAACCCGCTCATCCCGGCGAAAGCCGGGACCCAAGCTGAATCGCCGCCTCGATTTCCGGCTCCGGAACGGGCGGAGAAGGGACCTGCAAATGTTCGATCTCACCGGCAAGACCGCCCTCGTCACCGGCGCCACGGGCGGCATCGGCGGGGCCATCGCCAAGGCGCTGCACGGGCAGGGCGCCCATGTGGTGCTGTCCGGCACCCGCGAATCGGCCCTGGCCGAGCTGGCCGCCCAATTTGGCGAGCGCGTCTCGTTCGTGGCCGCGAATCTCTCCGACGCCGCCCAGGTCGACGGCCTGGTCGCCAAGGCCGAGGAAGCCGCCGGCGCGCCGCTGGACATCGTGATCGCCAACGCCGGCATCACCCGCGACGGCCTGATCGTCCGCATGAAGGATGAGGATTGGGAGACCGTGATCAAGGTCAATCTGGAAGGCTATTTCCGCCTGTCGCGGGCCGCCGCCAAGGGGATGATGAAGCGTCGCTCGGGCCGGATCATCGGCATCACCTCGATCGTCGGCGTCACCGGCAATCCCGGCCAGACCAACTACGCCGCCTCCAAGGCCGGCATGATCGGTTTTTCCAAGGCCCTGGCCCAGGAACTGGCCAGCCGCAACGTCACCGTCAACTGCGTGGCCCCCGGCTTCATCGCCAGCCCGATGACCGACGCCCTCAACGAGCAGCAGAAGGCCGGCATCCTGGCGACCATCCCCGCCGGCCGGCTGGGCGAGGGCAGCGATATCGCCGCGGCGTGCGTTTACCTGGCCAGCGACCAGGGCGGCTACGTCACGGGTCAGACCTTGCACGTCAACGGCGGCATGGCCATGATCTGACGGCCCGGCTTTTCCTGGGCTCGCCGCCTTTCTGCTTGGAAAGGCAAAAGCCCTGATTTCTAAAGAGTACAGCCGCTAGTCACCCGAAAAGGAACGTGATAGGCGGTGGCCCGACAATTCCCGTGGGGGGCGCAGGTTCGCCGAAACCGCCCGCGGAACTGCAAGATTCAAAACGAGGGACTAAAAGAATGTCCGACATTCTCGAGCGCGTGCGCAAGATCGTCATCGAGCACCTGGATGCCGATCCGGAAAAGGTCACCGAGAAGGCCAGCTTCATCGACGACCTGGGCGCCGACAGCCTCGACAACGTCGAGCTGGTGATGGCTTTCGAAGAAGAATTCGACATCGAAATTCCGGACGACGCCGCTGAACACATTCAGACGGTCGGCGACGCCGTGAAGTTCATCACGGAAAAGACCGGCGCCTAAGGCGTCGGGTTCGCAAGAGTCGCGAACAGGACTATCAACCGCCGCGTCGCACGGGCTCTTGCCATCGTGCGCGCGGCGGTTTTCGTATGTGGCCGAGATTCGCGAGGCCATATGGGGAGGGATTGGGGGCGTGTCGGATTCGTCCAGTATCCCCATATGTCCGCGATACGAAGGTTGGGAGTGATCCATGCGTAGAGTCGTCGTCACCGGACTTGGCCTCCTGACCCCCCTGGGTCAGGGCGTCGATGTCACCTGGAAAAACATCCTGGCCGGCAAGTCCGGCGCCAACAGAATCTCGGCCTTCGATCCGACCGAATACGCCTGCAAGGTGGCCTGCGAAGTGCCGCGCGTCGATGGACGGGGCGGCGGCGGGCCCGATGTGGAGGGCGCGTTCAATCCCGACCTGACCATGAGCCCACGCGACCAGAAGCGCGTCGACGACTTCATCCTGTACGGCATCGCCGCCGCCGATGAGGCCGTGAAGGATTCGGGCTGGGTCCCGGAAACCGAGGAAGACCGCTATCGCACCGGGGTGATTCTCGGCTCGGGCATCGGCGGCCTGTCGACCATCGCCGACACCGCCCTGGAATTGGAAGCCAAGGGCCCGCGCCGCGTCAGCCCGTTCTTCATCTCCTCGGCCCTGATCAACCTGATCTCGGGCCAGGTCTCGATCCGCTACGGCTTCAAGGGCCCCAACCACGCCGTGGTCACCGCCTGCGCCACCGGGGCCCACGCCATCGGCGACGCCTGCCGGTTGATCAAGTACGGCGACGCCGACGTGATGGTCGCCGGCGGGGCCGAGGCGGCGGTCTGCAAGGTCGGCATCGCCGGCTTCATCGCCTGCCGCGCCGTCTCCACCGATTTCAACGACACCCCGGAGAAGGCCTCGCGCCCCTATGACAAGGACCGCGACGGCTTCGTGATGGGCGAGGGCGCCGGCGCCCTCGTTCTGGAAGAGTACGAGCACGCCAAGGCGCGCGGGGCCAAGATCTACGCCGAGGTGATCGGCTACGGCCTGTCGGGCGACGCCTACCACATCACCGCGCCCTCCGAGGACGGCGACGGCGGCTTCCGGGCCCTGTCGGCGGCGATCAAGGACGCGGGCATCACCCCGGCCGACATCGACTACGTCAACGCCCACGGCACCTCGACCATGGCCGACGGCATCGAGGCCAAGGCCGTCGAGCGCCTGCTGGGCGATCACGCCAAGAACGTGGTGATGTCGTCGACCAAGTCGATGACCGGCCACCTGCTGGGCGCGGCCGGGGCCATCGAGGGCATCTTCTCGATCCTGGCCATCCGCGACCAGATCGCGCCGCCGACCATCAATCTCGACAATCCCGACGTCGAGGTCGCGATGAACCTGGCGCCCAACAAGGCCGTGCCGATGAAGATCGACGTGGCGGTGTCCAACAGCTTCGGCTTCGGCGGCACCAACGCCTCCGTCGTGTTCCGCAAAGTCTCGTGAGCCGCAAACCCTCTCCCGCCAGCAAGGGGCCGCCACGCAAGGCGCCAGCGCCGCGCAAGGCGCCCCGCCGAACGGGGGGGCGCCGGCGCGAGTCCGCCTCGATCGGCCGCCGGCTGATCGCCATGGGCGCGGGAGGGCTGACCATCCTCGGCCTGGTCGCCATGCTGGCGGTGCTGGGAACGATGTGGGTCTATCAGGGACCAGGTCCTGCCGCGCGGTCGGGCGACGTCACCAATGTCGTCCTGCGACGCGGGGCCAGCCTGCCGGAGATCGCTTCCAGCCTGGAACAGGCCGGGGTGATCCGCTCGTCCTCGATCTTCCTGACCGCCGCCCAGACCACCGGGGCGGCGCGCAAACTGAAGGCCGGCGAGTACGAGTTTCCCTCGCGCGCCTCGCTGCGCCAGGTGCTGGGCAAGATCCGCGACGGCAAGATCGTCCGTCACCAGGTGACGATCGCCGAGGGCCTGACCTCCGACATGGTGGTCGACATCCTGATGCGCTCGCCAGTGCTGACCGGAACCGTCCCGACCCCGCCGGAAGGCTCGATCCTGCCCGAGACCTATCAGGTCCAGCGAGGCGAGGACCGGGCCGTGGTGCTGCAACGGATGATGGACGACCGCGACGAACTGCTCGACGCCCTGTGGGCCAAGCGCCAGTCGGGCCTGCCGTTCGCGACCAAGGACCAGGCCGTGACCATGGCCTCGATCGTCGAGAAGGAAACCGCCCTGGCCAGCGAGCGTCCCCGCGTGGCGGCGGTGTTCATCAACCGCCTGCGGAGCGGCATCCGGCTGGGCAGCGACCCGACCATCATCTACGGCCTGACCCGTGGCCGTCCGTTGGGCCGAGGCATCCTGCTGTCGGAACTGCAACGCCAGACGCCCTACAACACCTATCTGATCGACGGCCTGCCGCCGACCCCGATCGCCAATCCGGGCCGCGCCGCCCTGGCCGCCGTGCTGGATCCGCCCAAGACCAACGAGCTCTATTTCGTCGCCGACGGCACCGGCGGCCACGTCTTCGCCTCGACCTACGCGGAACACGAGCGCAATGTCGCCAAGTGGCGCCAGGTCGAGCGTTCCAAGGCCGCCGAGGCCGTCGCGCCCGGCGCGGCCAAGACCCCGCTGGCCGGAGGCTAGGATGGCGCTTTCAGGCATGACCGGCTTCGCCCGCGTCGAGGGCTCGCACGGAGCCTGGTCGTGGGCGGTGGAGGCGCGCAGCGTCAATGGCCGCAACCTGGAGACCCGCTTCCGGGGCCCGCCGGGCTTCGAGGGTCTCGACAAGGCCGCGCGCGACGGCGCCCAGGCCCGATTCCAGCGCGGCCAACTGACGGTCAACCTGCAGGCCAAGCGGGCCGAGGCCCTGGGAGCCGCCCAGGTCAATGTCGAGGTGCTGGAGCGCTATCTGAAGGCCGGGTCGCCCTATGTGGCCACCGGCATGGTCGCCAAGCCCAGCCTTGACGGCCTGCTGGCCCTGCGCGGCGTTATCGACGTCCGCGAGGAAGAGGACGAGGCCGAGGATCGCGCCCAGGTCGAGGCCGCCATGGCCGTCTCGATCGCCCAGGCCCTGGACGGGCTGAAGGTCGCGCGCCTGGAGGAAGGGGCCGCCCTGGCCCCGATCCTGACCGGCGCGGTGGACCGCATCGAGACCCTGACCGACCTGGCCGCCCACGAGGCCGCCGGACAGCCGGCCGTGCTCAAGGAGCGCTATGAGCGCAAGCTGGCCGATCTGATCGGCGAGGCGGCCTCGCAGGAGCGCATCGTGCAGGAAGCCGCCGCCATGGCGGTCAAGGCCGACGTCCGCGAAGAGCTGGACCGCCTGGCCAGCCACGTGGCCGCCGCCCGCGCCCTGATGGGCGGCGACGTCGCGGCCGGCCGCCGCCTGGATTTCCTGTCGCAGGAGTTCATGCGCGAGGCCAACACCCTTTGCAGCAAGTCGGCGCTGACCGCGCTGACCACCCACGGTCTCGACCTGAAGGCGACGATCGAGCAGTTCCGGGAACAGGTTCAGAATGTCGAATAAGCCCGCCCACAAGACCCGCGGCCTGCTGCTGATGGTGGTGGCCCCCTCGGGCGTGGGCAAGACCTCGCTGACCCGCCGCCTGGTCGCCGACCACAACGACCTGCACCTGTCGATCAGCGCCACCACCCGCGACCCGCGCCCGGGCGAGCACGATGGCCGCGACTACCACTTCGTCAGCCAGGAGCAATTCGCGCTCATGAAGCTGAAGGACGAATTCCTCGAGTCCGCCGAGGTCTACGGCAACCATTATGGCAGCCCGCGCGGGCCGATCATGGAGGCGCTGGAGCGCGGCGAGAGCGTGCTGTTCGACATCGACTTCCAGGGCGCGATGAAGGTCCACAAGCAGGCCGGCGCCGACAGCGTGCTGGTCTACATCCTGCCGCCGTCCCTGGCCGAGATGAGCCGTCGCCTGCACGCCCGCAGCCAGGACAGCGAAGCGGTCATCCACCAGCGCCTGGCCCGCGCCAAGGACGAGGTCGCCGCCTGGGAGCTGTTCGACTACGTGATCCTCAACGACGACTTCGACCGCGCCTATTCGGACCTGGCCCACATCTATCACGCCGAACGTCAGAAGCGGGCGCGGAACCCGTGGATCGGCGATCTGGTGGGGGATTTGCTGAGGGAAGAGATTTAGCTCGCGATGGGCGGTTTCCGACCCGAGTCAGACGTTCGAACGATCAGCCTCTGAAGTCCGAAACCCTCTCGTCCCTCCCCCCTGCGGGGAGGGTGGCCCGCGTAGCGGGTCGGGTAGGGGTCCGGTGCAGGGCGCTGTTGGCGCGGTGAAGCCCCACCCACCAGCTTCGCTGGTCCCCCCTCCCCACAAGGGGGGAGGGAAGAACGATCGATCGACAACCACCCATAGCGGCTGTCGCGTGCGACTGCTTCTAGCGAGGCTCTTGTCCCAGGGGAGGGGCGCCCATCACCGCCCGCGCCAACGCCTGGAAGCCCTCGACCGGGATCGTCTCGGCCCGCGCGTCCGGATTGATCCCCGCCCGTTCGCACAGCGCCCCGCCGCCCAGCCCCTTGAGGCTGGAGCGCAGCATCTTGCGACGTTGGCCGAACGCCGCCGCCGTGACCTTTTCCAGCGCCGCGACCATGGCCTTGTCCGGGGCCGGCTCCAGCGGGACCAGCCGCACCACGGCCGAAGCGACCTTGGGCGGCGGGGTGAAGGCGCGGGCCGGCAGGTCCATGACCACCTTGGCGCTACAGACGGTCTGGGAGACCACGGCCAGGCGGCCATAGGCGTCGTCGTCGACGTCTGCGGCGATGCGGTCGGCGACCTCTTTCTGGAACATCAGGGTCATCGACAGCGGCCGGAACGGGCCCGTCAGCCAGTTGATCAGCAGCGGCGTGCCGACATTGTAGGGCAGGTTGCTGACCATGTGGGCCGGGCCGTCGGCGATGGCGGCCATGTCGACCTTCAGGGCGTCGCCCTGGACGATGGTCAGCCGGCCGTCGGCGGCGACGGCGAGGTCCTCCAGCAGCGGCAGGAAGCGGCGGTCCATCTCGACGGCGACCACCCGCGCGCCGGTCTCCAGCAGGGCTCGGGTCAGGCCGCCGGGACCAGGGCCGACCTCGATCACCGTATCGCCTTCGCCCACGCCCGCGAGGCGGGCGATCTTGCGGGTGATGTTGAGGTCCAGCAGGAAGTGCTGGCCAAAGCTCTTGTTGGCCAGCAGGTCGTGCTCGGCGAGGACCTCGCGGAGGGGGGGCAGGTCGGCGAGGGCGGGCGAAGTCATGTTAAACGCTCTGGTTTGCAGGTCTTGGACCGCAATCCTCGTCCTTCGACAAGCTCAGGATGAGGATTTCTACTGAACGGCCTTCGCCATAGCCCTCATCCTGAGCTTGTCGAAGGACGAGGGCGGTTCACCGTCGTTTAAAATTGGAGCTAAATCGCTCAGGCCATCGCGCGGCGTTCGGCGATCTCGGCGGCCAGGCGGATGGCGGCGATCAGGCTGTCGGCGCGGGCCAGGCCACGGCCGGCGATGTCGAAACCCGTACCATGGTCGGGCGAGGTGCGCACGATCGGCAGGCCCAGGGTGACGTTCACCCCGGCCCAGAAGTCGAGCATCTTCACCGGGATCAGCGCCTGGTCGTGGTACATGCACAGCACCGCGTCATAGGTCGCGCGGGCCTCGGCGTGGAACAGGCTGTCGGCCGGGGCGGGGCCTTTGACGTCGATGCCCAGGCCGCGAAGGATCCGGACCGCCGGTTCGATGATCGCCGCTTCCTCGCCGCCCAGCGCCCCGCCTTCGCCGGCGTGCGGGTTGAGGGCGGCCACGGCCAGGCGTGGCGCGACGATGCCGAAGTCGGTGCGCAGCGCCTCGACCGTCACCCGTCCGGCGTTGACGATGGCGTCGATGGTCAGGGCGGCGGGCACGGCGGCCAGAGGCGTGTGGATGGTCACCAAGGTGGCGCGCAGGTCGCGGGCCGCAAGCATCATGATCGGACCGTGGGGCGGCTGGCGCTCGCCCACATGGGTCAGCTCGGCCAGGAACTCGGTGTGGCCGGGAAAGGCGAAGCCGGCGTCGTAGAGCGGGGCCTTGGCGATCGGGGCGGTGACCAGGCCGGCCACGGCGCCCGACAGGGCCAGGCCCGCCCCGGTCTCGATCCAGCGGATCACCTGGGCGGCGTAGGCGCTGGACGGCTTGCCGGAAACGACGCGCGCCTGCAGCGGGATGTCGAGCACGGGCAGGGCGTCGGCGAACACCCTGATGGCCTCGACCGGACTGACCACAGGCCGGACCTTGACCCCGCCGCCGGCCGAGGCCAGCAACTGGGCGTCGCCCACCACCATGAACGGCGGCCCGTCCGCGCGCAGGGCCGCCCAGGCCTTGGCGATGATTTCCGGGCCGATGCCGGCAGGATCGCCGGCGCTCAGGGCGAGGGCTGTTGTCTTCACCGGGTCTCGATGGTCGCCGAATTGCGCAGATCGCGGAGGTAACGTTTAGAGATCAGCGCAAGTTGCTGACCACGCAAACGATTTTCGATCTGGTCGTGGGTCGGAGCGGCGCCGCCGGACTGGCGCTTGCCGCACACCGCGATCAGGTGCAGGCCGGCGTCGGTGCGGATCGGATCGGAGATCTGACCGACCTTCAGGGTGTTGGCCGCTTCCTGGAACGCTGGGGCCAGGTCGGTGATCTCGGCCTCGCCGAGGTCGCCGGCCACCACGCCATCGACCTTGCCGGCCGTGGCTTCCAGGGTTTCGCAGTTGGCGATCTTCGGCTTCAGGTCCAGCAGGACCTTGTTGGCGGCGTCGACCTGGGCCTGGCTGGCGTCCTTGGGCAGGGCCACGGCGACCTGCTTGAGGTCGACCAGGGCCGCCTTGGCGCCCGAGCGCTTCTCGCGCAGATAGATGATGTAGACGCCGTCGCGCACCGGGATCGGAGCCGACAGCTGGCCGGGGCGCAGCTGTTCGAGCGCCGCGTCGACCTCGGGCGGCATCTCGCCCAGGCCGACCCAGCCGGCGTCGCCGCCGTTGGCCGCCGTCGGCGAGGCCGAGAACTGGCGGGCCACGGCCGGGAAGGGCGCGCCCTGCTGCATCTGGCTCACCAGCTGCTTGGCGCCGTTGAGGGCGGTGTCCATGCCGCCGACGCGCACGGCGTCGATGAACACTTCGCTGACCTGGTACTGCGGCTTGCTGGCGGCGTCGGCCTGGCGGCGCTCGAAGGCCTTGACCTGATCGTCGCCGATCCGCAGGCGCGAACCGTAGCGGCCCTGGATCCAGGACTGCCAGCTGCTGTCGGCGCGGATCTGGGCGCGCCAGGTGTCGACGCCCACGCCCTGGGCGGCCAGCTGCTGGGTCAGCTGCTGGCCGGTCATGTTGTTGCCCTTGGCGATGTCCTCGATCTGCTCGTCGATTTCCTTGTCGGTCGAGATGATCGTGATCTTCTGAGCCTTCTCGACCCGACGCAGTTCCTGCATCTGGACGTGCTCATCGATCAGCGACCGCAGGGCTTCCTGTTCCAGCTGGGGCAGGTTCTCCTGGGTCGGCTGCATGCCCGAGGTGACCATCAGCAGGCGCATGCGCTGCATCAGGTCATAGCTGGAGACGATGTCGTCGTTGACGACGGCCGCGACGCTCTCCGACAGGGGATTGGCGCGCGCGGCCGCCGGGGCGGCCGGAGCGGCGTCGACCACGGGCGGGGCTTCCTGAGCCAGGGCCGGCAGGCCGAGGCTCGCCACGGTCAAGGCGAGGATGGAGGCGGCGTTGGCCGCCAGTTTTGTCACGCTACGCGCAGACCGCATCGGTATTGTCGTTCCTCTAGACGCGTCCAAAGGAAGGCGCGTGCTCGTACGCACGTCCCCCGACGCGGTGACATTCTAATCGCTGTACAGTGTGTCGCCCAATGTGGCGAGCGTTAGGCGCAGCACGATGGACTCATCCGCTCTCAGGCGCAGACCGCTGGTCGTTTGGGTATAGCGGTCTTCGTTCTGGTAGATCACGTCGACCCGGATGCAGTCGTCCTTGTAGTAGACGCCCAGATCGCGCCGGGTCCACGACCACTCGCCCTTGCGGGTCAGCCCCGTCACGGGATCGACCGGCAGCGCGCGGCCGTCCTGATAGGATAGGCGACCCAACGCCGTGACGCCCCAGTTCTCGCGAATCTTGTAGTCGGCGGTGAAGTCGAGGTTTTCCTGGCGGAAGCCCGAGGTGTCCTTGTTGTCGCGCAGATAGCGCACCGAGCCGAAGCCGCGCGAGACCGAGGCGTCGAGGCCGGCCTCGATGCGGTTGAGCTTGCCGTTGTCGTTGTCGAAGCGGGCGCGCGTGAAGGCGTTGACGCCGCGGATCGGGGTGACCGTGGCCGCGACGATCCAGTCGGAAGCCTTCTGGTCGAGGCCGGCTCGAGTGGGCATGAGCGGATCAACCTTGGTGCGCAGGCTGCGACCGACCAGCACGCTGCCGCCACGTCCGTCGCCGAGCTTGATCGTGGCCCGTCCGCCGACGTTCATCCGCGTGCCGCCCTCGTAGAGGTCGAAGCCGGGCGATTTGTTGACGTCGAACAGATTGGTTTCGTCGAGCTCGAAGTTGGTGCTGTCCTCGTTGAAATAGATCGGGACGCCTTCGGGATAGGCCGACGTGGCGGGGCCGCGCGCCACGATGATGGGGACGCGCGAGCTGTCGGAGCCCGTAGCCAGCTGGACCAGCGGCTCGAGCACGATGCTGCCGCCGTTCTTGAGCGGCCGATACAGCGGCAGGCTCAGATCGACGCCGACGACGCCCAGGGCGCGGGAGGAATTGATGTTGGCGGTGTCGCCCGCCGTCAGGGCGCTGACCGGCAGGAAGACGTCGCTGACCTTGTAGACATCGCCACGCGCCTGGGCGAAGGGCTCGACGCGCAGGCCGGGGCCGAGCACCAGGTTGGCGCGCCAATCGCCCTGCAGGGTGCCGCGGGTGCTGTCGACGCCGTCCTTCCCCTTGTAGTCGAGATAGCTGTAGGGCGCTTCGCCGAACTGCGACTCCGAGCGGTTCAGCATCACGCCCGAGCCTTGCAAGCGCAGTCGGCCGCCGAGGATGTGGGATTCCGGTTCCCAGCGCGCCTCGATCAGAGGGCCGATCAGCGGGAAGGCTCCGCTGTTCTCGAACTTGCTGGCCAGGCCGGTGGTGGTGTCGACGGCCACGACCCGCAGGCCCTGCACCGAAACCATCGAGGCCGAGAAGTAGGAGCGTTTGTCCTGGCGGGTGGCGTAGACCTGGGACATCAGGCGATGGTCGTCGCCGGTGAACTGGCCGCGCTGCTGGTAGACGTCGTTGATGTCGTAGTCGTCGAAGATCAGGGCGTCGGAAGCCCGCTCGGCCGTGAAGCCCCACTTCCACTTCCGGTCGATGTCGAACAGGCCCCTGGCCAGGATGTAGCTCTTGGTCGTGGCTTCGCCGAACCGGTCGCCGTGGTTGTCGAAGTCCTTGTCATAGGTGCCGCCGGCCCGAACCTCGATCGCGCCGGAATAGAAGCGCTTGCGGTACTGGGCGTTGAGGAACGGGTTAACTTTCGCGTTGATCTGGGGGGTTAGCACCAGATCCTGAGACGGCGAGATCGCGAAGAGATAGGGCTGCTGGTACGACACGCCGCGGCGCTTGGAGACGGCCAGCTTCGGCGTCAGGAAACCGGAGCTGCGCTGGGTCTGCGGGTCGGGGTGCCAGAACACGGGCAGGTACAGCAGGGGCGCGCCGAACATGCGGATCGTCGCGCCGTGATAGTAGACCAGGTGGCGCTTCTTATCCTGCACGACCTTGTCGGCCTCGATGCTCCAGGTCGGCTTGGGCTTTTCGGCGCAGACCTCGCAGGGCGTGTAGATCGCCTGGTTCAGCTCCTGGATCGTGTCGCTGCGGCGGATCGCGGTGTCGGCGGCGATCTTGATGTTCTTGTCCAGGCGGGCCGAGAAGCCGCGGGCGAAGCCGGCCTTCAGGTCCTTGTCCATGGTCATGTCGTCGGCGAACTGCGCCGTGCCGTCGGCGTTGATCAGAGTCACGTGGCCGTGGGCGGTCACCACGTCGGTCTTGGTGTCGTAGACCACTTCATCGGCGCGCAGGGTTCGCCCCTGGTAGCGGGCCTCGACCTCGCCGCGGGCGATCATCTTCTGATTGGCGTCGTCGCGGATCAGCAGATCGGATTCGAGATAGTAGCCGGTGTCGCCCAAGCCGTCGTCGACCGCCGGGGAGGGGGTGGGCGCGGCGGGAATCGTGACGAGCGGCTGCTGCGCCTGCGCCGTGCAGGCCAGGGCCAGCCAAGCGGCCCCCGCCAACAGGACCGCGCGTCCCGTGCTTTTCGCCCCCCAGCGAAGCTCCATCATCAACGACCTCGATCCCGGCGACACAGACTCAACCATCCTCGGTATAGCAAAGCAGCGTCAAACCCGCCAAAAGCGCCACCACCGGCGGTGTCCAGGCGGCCATCGCTGGGGTCAGCACGTCCGCCTTGCCCAGAGCGCCGCATAACTCGTTAAAGAAGAAGAAACCAAACCCCAGCGTGACGCCGGCCCCGGCCAGTCCCGCCAGCCCTCCCAGGCGCATCAGGCGCAGCGAGAAGGCCGCGGCCAGCACCGACATCGCCGCGAACAGCAGCGGCGTGGCCAGCACCTGATGCAGCCGCAGGCGGAACGGGATCGACGAGAAGCCGGCCGCGTCCGTGCGCTTGATGGTCTCGGGCAGCCGCCAGATCGCGATGGCCTGGGGGTTGTTGAACCGCTCCGACGCCGTGCGGTCGTCGAGGTCCGAGCGGATCGACATGCCTTCCGAACGGATCGCCCCGGCCCCGGGCATCGCTTCGCGGACGCCCGTCAGGCGCCAGAAGCCGGGCTCCAGCCGGGCCTCGGCCGCTTCGATGCGGCGCGAGAACTGCAAGCTGCCATTGGGACCTACGGCGTAGATGAACAGCGACACTCCGCGCAGGCGCACCGTGCCGTCGGTCGCCTGGTCGCGCGCCCGGGCGCGGATGACGATTTGGGTCTTCTCGTCGCCCTGGCGCAGCCATAGGCCCTTGGGGGCCGATTTCAGATAGTTCTCCATCATCGCGTTGCGCGAGGTTTCGAACTGGGCGCTCATCGCCGCGGTCAGCGGGTTGAGCAGGCTGACAGTCAGCAGGCCCATGATGAACGCGGCGATGGCGGCCGGCATGATGAACCGCCAGGCCGAGACGCCGGCCGCCCGCATGGCGATCAGTTCGCTGCGCCGGTTCAGCCCGACGAAAGCGCCCAGGGTGCCGAACAGGAAGATGAACGGCGTAAGCACCAGGATCGTCGCGGGCGCCTGCAGTACGGTCAGGAACAGCAGCTCGCTGAAGCCGACCTCGGTGCGGGTGCCGACGTTCTTGGAGATGTCGACGAACGCGATCAGCATGACCAGCACGGCCACCACCGCCAGGGCGGCGGCCAGGGAGGCCAGCGTCTTCTTGAGCACATAGCGCTCGATCATCCCGACGGCGATCATCGAGCCCCCAGGGGAGTCATGGACGGCTCGACGTGGCTGATGGCGATGTAGCGGTTGGTCTTCTGACGGAAGATCTGGGCGAGGCCCCACCAAAGGGCGGCCAGCGGCACGGCGTATTGCAGCACGTTGAGCCAGACGTCGCTGTCGCAGGCGGCCTTGACGCCGAAGCCCAGGATCTGGACCACCGCGGCGGCGGCCCCGACGACGGCGATCCGCTTGCCATAGCCCATGCGGTTGAACGCGCCGCCGATCACCGCGGCCAGGGCCATCGCCATCATCGCCATGTTGTAGAGCGGACTGGCCAGGCGCCAATGGCCCTCCGACAGCATCTTCACGCGGTTCTGCTGTTCCCATTCCTGCTGCAGGTCGGGGAAGAACAGCTCATGCGGATAGCGGTCGCCGATCTTGTAGTGCAGCAGCTCGTCACTCTGGAACAGCGAGGACAGGTCGAAGGTGTATTCGTCCCAGGATAGGTACTGCAGCACGCCCGCCCGCGAGAATTCCTGGTTGGAGCCCTTATGCAGGATCAGCACCGGCAGGCCCTTGCGCTCGGCGATCACGCCTTCGCGGGCCGTGTAGGTGACGGCGCCGCCGTTGGGTTTTTCCTGGTGAATGAACAGGTTGTGGATGATCTGGTCACGGTCGATCACCTGGGCGTAGACCGTCAGGCCCGGGCCCGGCTCGGTGAACTCGCCTGGACGCACCAGGGTCGAGGCCAGGTCCGACTTCATGTCGAAGAAGGTCTCGCGAATCGCCCGCGCGCTCCAGGGGGCGGCCCAGAGGCTCATGGCCAGCGAAATCAGGGTGGCCATCACGGCCAGGCGCATGGCCGGCGAGATCACCCGCCAGCGACTCATGCCGCCGGCGAAGCAGACGACGATTTCCTGCTCGGTGTGCAGTCGGTTGAGGGCCACCAGCGTCGCCACGAACAGAGCGATCGGCAGAATCATGCCCAGCAGCTGGGGCAGGGCCAGGCCGATGATCTTCAGGAACACCGCGGCCGACTGGCGTTGCTCGATCAGCACGTCGAACTCCGACAGGCTGCGCGCCAGCAAGGCAAGCGCCACCAGGGCCAACGTCGCCAACAGCGTCGGGCCCAGGAGCTGGCGGAAGAGATAGCGTTCGATCAGGCGCATCGACGACAGGCACGGGGGAAAGCGGAGTCGCGTGGCGCGCTCCGGGGAAGGACCACCTTCTACACGGCGTGTTCGCGTGCGCACAACCGCTCAAGTCAGGCAGTAAAGTGGCCGGCCTCCGCGTCCGGCGATCCGCCCCGTCGCCGGTGCGATCGATTGGTGCTTTTCTTCGGTCCTGGTTTGCGCCAATCCAACGGGCAGAAGGTCCTTTCGGGGCTCCATCGGTTTCCAGGAGCGCGTCATGCGTATCGAGTTCGTCCCCGCCGACAGCCAGGCCGGCGCCAACGCCGCCTTGGCGGTCCTGGCCTATGAGGCCGCCGCCCTTTCGCCCGAGGCCAAGGCCGTCAACGAGGCCAGCGGCGGGGCCCTGGCCCGCGCCGTGGCCGGCGGCCGCTTCACCGGCGCCAAGGGGCAGACCCTGGACCTGATCGCCCCGGCCGGCCTGGAAGCCGCCCGCGTGGTGCTGGTCGGCGTCGACGGCGACGGCGCGGTCGAGCCCGAGACGGTCGAGGTCGCCGCCGGCCACGCTTACCAGGCGGTCAAGGCCTCGGGCGTCACCGAACTGGTCCTCAAGCTGGGAAGCGACGCCGAGACCGCCGCCCGCGCCGCCTTCGGCGTCAAGCTGGCGGCCTACCGCTTCGACAAGTACCGCACCACCGAGAAGGCCGAGAAAAAGCCGTCGGTCGCCGTGGTCAAGGTGGCCGCAACCGACCCCGCCAAGGCCCAGAAGGCCTTCGCCAGCCTGGAGGCCGTCGCCGACGCCATTCTGTTCAGCCGCGACCTGGTCTCCGAGCCGGCCAATATCCTGCATCCGGAAGAGTTCGCCGCCCGCGTGAAGGGTCTGGAGAAGCTCGGCCTGGAGGTCGAGATCCTCGGCGAGGCGCAGATGGCCAAGCTGGGCATGGGCTCGCTGCTCGGCGTCGGGCAGGGCAGCGTCCGCGAGAGCCAGCTGGCGGTGATCAAGTGGTACGGCGCGGCCGACAAGTCGGCCCAGCCGATCGCCTTCGTCGGCAAGGGCGTCTGCTTCGACACCGGCGGCATCTCGATCAAGCCGGCCGACGGCATGGAAGACATGAAGTGGGACATGGGCGGCGCGGCCGCCGTGGCCGGCGTCATGCACGCCCTGGCCGGCCGTAAGGCCAAGGTCAACGCCATCGGCGTCCTCGGCCTGGTCGAGAACATGCCGGACGGCAATGCCCAGCGCCCCGGCGACGTGGTCACCTCGATGAGCGGCCAGACCATCGAGGTCATCAACACCGACGCCGAAGGCCGCCTCGTGCTGGCCGACGCCCTCTGGTACTGCCAGGACCGATTCAAGCCGAAGTTCATGATCGACCTGGCCACTCTGACCGGCGCGATCATCATTTCGCTCGGTCATGATTTGGGCGGTTTGTTCAGTAATAACGATGGCTTGTCGGAGAAACTTCTCGCGGCTGGCAAGGCCGAGCGCGAGCCGCTGTGGCGCATGCCGATGCCGGCCGCCTACGAGAAGCAGATCGAAAGCCCGATCGCCGACCTGAAGAACATCGGCGGCCGCCCGGCCGGCTCGATCACCGCGGCGCTGTTCCTGCAGAAGTTCGTCAACGGCGTGCCGTGGGCCCATCTGGACATCGCCTCGGTGGCCTGGCGCAAGCCCTCGACCGACCCTACCGTCCCGGACGGCGCGGTCGGTTTCGGCGTGCGCCTGCTCAATAGGTTGGTCGCGGACGCCTACGAAGGGTGATCTTCTAGGCTGTCATCCCGGAAGCGGCGAAGCCGCTATCCGGGACCGCCGGAAACGCCAACGCTTCCGGCGGTCCCGGGTCTTCGCTACGCTACGCCCGGGATGACAAGAATTATCGAATGACCACCACAACGCCCTGCGACATCTGGTTCTACCACCTCGAACGCAGCGCCCTGGAACAGGTGCTGCCCGAGCTGCTGGAAAAGACCCTGGGGCGCGGCTGGCGGGCCCTGGTGCGCGGCGGCGACCCCGATCGCCTGCGCGCCCTGGACGCCCATCTCTGGACGTACCGCGACGAAAGCTTCCTGCCGCACGGTCTGGCCGACGAGCCGATGGCCGATCGCCAGCCGGTGCTGCTGACCGACAAGCTGGACAACCCCAACGACGGCCAGGCCTTGTTCCTGCTCGACGGGGCCGAACCGGGCGACCTTTCGGGGTTCGAACGGTGCCTGGTGCTGTTCGACGGCCGCGACGAGGAGGCCTTGCGCCTGGCGCGGGGTCGTTGGAAGGCTTTCAAGGGCGCGGGCCACCCCGTGTCCTACTGGCGCCAGGGCGCCGAACGCGGATGGGAGAAACAGGCATGAAACGTTTCCTGCTGGCGGGCGTCGTCCTGGTCCTGGCCTCGTGTTCCAGCGCGCCCGAGCCGGCCCCCATGCCCGCGCCCAGCACGCCCACCGCGCCGCCGTCCATCGCTTTGCCCCCCACGCCGCCCCAGGCCGAGAAGGACCAGTGCGGCCTGAAGGACGCCCAGGCCTTCGTCGGCAAGAACCGCACCGAACTGCCGGCCCCGGTCGATCCGTCTCGCTGGCGTGTGGCCTGCACGACCTGCCCGGTGACCATGGACTACCGCCCCGACCGGCTGAACATCCTGTTCAACCCCGACACCGGCGTCGTCCAGCAAGTCAAATGCGGCTGAGGCCGTCTCGCGGACGCAGCTGTCCCGCTTACCGCCGGCCAACGCCCGGGAACAGCGCCGGTTCGCCGTCGAACACCCCCAGATAGCCCAGCTCGCCGAGCAGCGGCGTCACCGTGTCGGCATAGTCATCGGCGTGGCGGGGCAGGGTGGCCGGGCGGCCGGTCTGGTCCTGCAGGCGGTAGACGGTCCACAGCCGACCCTTGGGCGCGGCCGCGCCGGGCGCGAGGTAGCGGTGCTCCCAGCCGACCAGGGCCGGGGTGCGATCGACCTCGATGTCGAACGGGCGGTCGCGGAACGCCAGGTCCATGTCCAGCCGCATGGCCTCGGCCAGCCGCTGGTCCAGCCATTCGCCGAACGCCAGCAGGACGGTGGTCGCCGACAGGCCTTCGGGATTGGCGACGATGTGATTTCGGGACGTGCTTCCTGAACTCATGGGAACAGCAATACGCCCGTGGTCTCACATAATGGCTAAGGGACGTGGTTTAGGGGCGTTTACCAAGCCGCACCGTGCGGCCCGCCCGCGCGTTTTTGCCGCAAGCCCGGCAGTTCGTGCCCGCCAAGGTTGTTCCGGGCGATGCGGCGCATTGATTCGACGAGGATTTCCGCTGGCACGAGCGTTGCTCTTGAACCCTCCGTCACTTCGGGAGCAGGTCATGACCATCAGCGCAGTCACCTCGGGCGCATCCGCCGCGCTTCTCGGCGCGACGCCGAAGTCCTTTCCTGTCGATCCCGCCTTGGTGCGGTCGCTCAAGGCGGCCGATCCTTCGGCGGTGATCCGCAAGCTGCCGCCGGGTTTCGCCCCGCCACCGCCCCTGGACCCCGAGGTCATGATGACGGCGATGAACGAGGCCGGTGTGGTGCACGACGGCGATCCGTCCAGGCTGTTCGCCGAGGTCTACAAGAACGGCGAGGTGGTCGCTCGGCTCTACAATGGCGGCTCTTCGGCCACCTACGGCAAGGCCGACGGGATCATCAGCGGCGTCGACGAACCCTATGACGGCGGGCCCCAGTTGGCCCAGTGGCGGGCCAACAAGATCGCCAAGGAGCTGGGTGGGACCGTCAAGATGGCCTCGACCGCCCAGACCCAGTCGCAATGGGCCCTGACCCACGCCGCCGACCAGGCCAGGATGGACAAGGTCTGGGCGCCCTATCGCGCCGCCATGGACGCCTTTCGGACCGCGATGAGCGAATACAGCCGGCCTGAAGCGAACGCGCCCGTTTCCGTGACGGTGTGAGGCGGGGCTATCGCATATGGATTYGCCGCGCGGARAGCTGTCATCCCGGACAAGCGAAGCGCAGATCCGGGACCGCCGGAAGCGCCGAGTTCACGCGTCGGTCCCGGATCTTCGCGCTGTGCGCTCGTCCGGGATGACAGCCGTTTTTGGTCATATGCGATAGCCCTTGACCCTGAAGCCGGCCGAACCCGGGCGCCCTACGCCTGGGCCTCCGCCAGTTCCTCGGCCAGGCCCATCCACGTCGCCTCGGCCTCGTCCAGCTTCACCTTCGCCGCGTCGCGACGCTTGTTCAGCTCGGCCACCTTAGTCGGGTTCTTGTAGAGCTGCGGATCGGCCAGCTGGGTCTCAAGCTCGGCCACCTGGCGGGTGGTGCGGGTGACCACCTGCTCGGCGGCCTCGATCTTGCGCTTCAGCGGCTCGATGGCGACGGTTTTCCTCGGCGCGGCGGTGGGTTCGGCCTTCGAAGGCTCCTCGCGCGCCACCTGGGTCGGCTTCACCGACTGCTTGGCGCGGTCGAGCACGAACTTGGCGTATTCGTCCATGTCGCCGTCGAACGGCTTGACCGTGCCGTCGGCGGCCAGCCACAGGCGGTCGGCGACCAGTTCCATCAGCGAGCGGTCGTGGGTGATCAGGATCACCGCGCCCTCGTAGTCGTTGAGCGCGTCCAGCAGGGCCCGGCGCGAGTCGATGTCCAGGTGGTTGGTCGGTTCGTCGAGGATCAGCATGTGCGGCGCGTCCATCGCCACCATGTTGAGCAGCAGCCGGGCCCGCTCGCCGCCCGACAGGTTGGCGACCGTGGTCTCCTGCTTCTCGAAGCCCAGGCCGAACTGGGCCAGGCGCGAGCGGCGCGAGCTTTCCGAGGCGTCCGGCATGGCCCGGCGGATGATCTCCAGCGGGGTGTCGTCCGGATCCATCGCCTCGATCTGGTGCTGGTGGAACCAGCCGACCTTCATCTTGCGGTCGCGGTGCAGTTCGCCCGACTGGATGTTCAGGGCCCCGGCGATCATCTTGGCGAAGGTCGACTTGCCCGCGCCGTTGACGCCCAGCAGGCCGATGCGGTCGTCCAGGTCCATGCGCAGGTTGAGGTTCTTGAGGATCGGGCGGCCTTCCTCGTAGCCGACATTGGCCCGTTCCAGCCGGATCAGCGGCGGGGCCAGGGGGCGCGGCGGCGAGGGCAGGGTGAAGGGGGCGACGCGTTCCTCGATGGTGGTGGCCACCGGCTGCATCTTGGCCAGGCGCTTCATGCGGGATTGCGCCTGCGCCGCCTTGGAGGCCTTGGCCTTGAAGCGGTCGACGAAGGCCTGCAGGTGGGCGCGCTCGGCGTCCTGCTTGGCCTTGGCCGACAGTTGCAGGCGGGCCTTCTCGGCGCGGCGCTGCTCGAAGTCGTCGTAGCCGCCGGTGTAGAGCTCCAGCTTGCCGCCGGCCAGGTGCAGCATGTGGGTGCAGCTGTTGTTGAGCAGTTCGCGGTCGTGGCTGACGATCAGGGCGGTGTGCGGGTACTTCTGCAGGCGGGCCTCCAGCCACAGGGCGCCTTCCAGGTCGAGATAGTTGGTCGGTTCGTCCAGCAGCAGCATGTCCGGCTCGGCGAACAGCGCCGCGGCCAGGGCCACGCGCATCCGCCAGCCGCCGGAGAACTCGCTCATCGGCCGGCTCAGGTCTTCCTGGCTGAAGCCCAGGCCCACCAGGATTTCCGACGCCTTGGCCGGCGCGGCGTCGGCGTCGATCTCGATCAGCCGGGCCCAGATCTCGCCCATGTCCTCGGGCTCGGCGGTGTCCAGGCTGGTCAGCAGGCGGTGGCGCTCCTCGTCGGCCTCCAGCACGGTCTCCAGCAGGGTGAAGGGCGTGGCCGGGTGCTCCTGGTCCACCGAACCGATACGGGCGGCCTTGGGCAGGCTGATCTCATCGTCGCTGGCATGCAACTGGCCGAGGATCAGCTTGAACAGCGTGGACTTGCCCACGCCGTTGCGGCCGATCAGCCCCACCTTGGCGCCGGGGGGCAGACTCACGCTGGCGTGGTCGAAGAACTTCCGACCCCAGGCGATGAAGGTCAGGTCTTTGATCTGGAGCATGTGATTTTGAAGGTACGCGGCGGGTTGGCGGGGAGAGAGCGCCCGGCTATAAGCCCGCAACCTCCCAATTCACAACTTTATGTGTGAGATTTTCGGAACATGACCGAACGTACCTTCTCGATCATCAAGCCTGACGCCACGCGTCGCAACCTGACCGGCAAGATCAACGCCGTCATCGAAGAGGCCGGTCTGCGCATCGTGGCCCAGCGCCGCGTCAAGCTGACCGACGCTCAAGCCAAGAAGTTCTACGAAGTCCATGCCGAGCGCCCGTTCTACGGCGAACTGGTCGAGCAGATGACCGCCGAGCCGGTCGTCGTCCAGGTGCTGGAAGGCGACAACGCCGTCCTGAAGTACCGTGAAGTGATGGGCGCCACCAACCCGGACAACGCCGACGAAGGCACGATCCGCAAGCTGTTCGCCCTGTCGATCGGCGAAAACTCGGTCCACGGTTCGGACAGCCTCGAGAACGCGGGCATCGAAATCGCCCAGTTCTTCAAGGACGAAGACATCGTCGGCTAAGGCATTCGGGCCTTGGACGAAACGAAAGGGCCGGCGGAGCGATCCACCGGCCCTTTTGCTTGCGCGATAGTCAAGCGCGGTCGAGCCGCAGGGCTGGACGAATTTCGGTGACAGGCGGCGGCCGGATCGGTGACGATCCCGCCATCGGTCGGGAGTATTCCATGAAAGACTATCGCCGCCGCGACGTGGCCTTGGCGGCCGGGCTGTCGGGTGTCGCGGGCTATGTCGACGCCATCGGCTTCCTGAAGCTGGGCGGCTTCTTCGTTTCGTTCATGAGCGGCAACTCGACCCGGCTGGGGGTCGGCGTGGCCCGCGGCGACTGGTGGTCGGTCGGCAAGGCCGCCGGCCTGCTGGCGCTGTTCGTCACGGGGGTGGTGCTGGGCGCCCTTACCGCCCGCCGGGCCGGCGAGGATCGCCGCTCGGCGGTCATGGCGGTAGAGGCCGGCCTGCTGGCCGCGGCCGCCGGGCTTATGGGCCTGGGCCTGGGAGCCTGGGGCGTGGCGGCGCTGGTCCTGGCCATGGGCGTCGAGAACGCGGTGTTCCAGCGCAATGGCGATGTCGGCATGGGCCTGACCTACATGACCGGAACCCTGGTCAAGGCGGGGCACCGGCTCGCCGCCGCCCTGACCGGCGGCGAGCCTTGGGCCTGGGTTCCGTTCCTGGCCCTTTGGGCCGGCTTGACCCTCGGCGGGGCCCTGGGGGCGATGGCCTATCTGCGGATCGGCGTCTTGGCGTTGTGGGTGGCAGCGGGTGTGGTGGCGACCTTGTCCCTGATCCGCATGGCGATCGAGCGCCGTCGCGTCGCGCTGTCCGCCAGGGAAGCAGCGCTAGGCTAGGGCCCTGAGCCGGGCTTCCTCGAAGCTCGAGGTGAAGCGGGCCATGCGCAGCGCCGACGGACCCAGGGTCCGCAACAGGCCGCGCAACACCGGGCGCGACGCCCCGCACAGGATCACCTCGCCGTCGGCCAAGGCGCGGACCATCAGGTCGCCCAGCGCGGCGGCGCCGGTGGGATCGACCATCGGCACGTCCTCCAGCCGCAGTATGTAGCAGCGCTTGCGCCCACTGATGTCCTCGAGCGCGTCCTTCAGGAGGCTGGCGCTGCCGAAGAACAGCGCACCCCGGAAGGTGATGACCACCACGTCGTCGGGCAGGCCGAAATTGGGCGCGTAGGGCTCGGCCTCGTCGCCCTCCAGGCCGTTGAGGCCGAGCGGCCCGGGCGGTTCGCCGCGCCGGACCTCGGACAGTTGGGCCATGCGGTGCATGAACACGAAGGCCGCCAGGATCATCCCCATCTCTATGGCCAGGCTCAGATCGACCAGCACGGTCAGCAGAAAGGTGACCAACAGCACCGCCCGATCGCCGTTGGAGGCGTTCAGCAGGATTCGAAACCGATGCAGTTCGGCCATGTTGAACGCGACCACCATCAGGATCGCCGCCAGGGCCGCCAACGGCACGAACCGCATCAGCGACGCGGCCAGCAGCATGAACAGCAGCAAGAACAGGGCGTGGCTCATGCCGGCCACCGGCGAGCGCGCGCCGCTGCGGATATTGGTGGCGGTGCGGGCGATGGCCCCGGTGGCGGGCAGGCCGCCGACCAGGCTGGAGGCGATATTGGCCACGCCCTGGGCGATCAGCTCGATCCCCGAACGGTGCCGCCGGCCGGTCATCTGGTCGGCGACCACCGCCGACAGCAGGGATTCCACGCCGGCCAGCAGCGCGATGGTGAAGGCCGACGGCAGCACGGCCTGGGCCTTGTCCAGCGACCAAAAGGCCAAGGACGGGGTTGGCAGGCGAGAAGGCACGGCGCCGAACCGCGTGCCGATGGTCTCGACCGGCCAGGCGGCCAGGGCGACGAACCCCGCCGCGACGACGGTGACGATCAGGAACCCGGGCAGCCTTGGGGCCCAGCGGCGCAGGGCCAGGATCACGGCGAGGCAGGCCAGCGCCAGCAGCGGGGTGGCCAGGTCAAGGCTAGCGCGGGCTTGCCACAGAGCGAGGATCTTGGGCAGGAAGTCGGCTGGGACCGTCTCCAGGGTGAGGCCGAGGAAGTCGCGGATCTGGCTGGTGAAGATGATCACGGCGATGCCGCTGGTGAAGCCGGTGGTCACCGGGTCGGGGATGTATTTGATGAAGGTCCCCAGGCCGGAGAGACCCGCCAGGATCAGCAGCGCACCAGCCATCAGGGTGGCCATCAGCAGGCCATCATAGCCGTGCTGGCTGATCACCCCATAGACCACCACCACGAACGCCCCGGTGGGGCCGCCGATCTGGAATCGACTGCCGCCCAGCAACGAGATCAGGAAGCCCGCGATCACCGCCGTGACCAGGCCGCGGTCGGGCGTCGCGCCGGAGGCGATGGCCAGGGCCATGGACAGCGGCAGGGCGACGATGGCCACGGTCAGGCCCGCGACGAGGTCGGCGCGCAGATCGGCCACGCCATAGCCCTGGCGCAGCACGGTCACGGTCTTGGGAACGAACAGCCGCCAATCTCGCCGCATCGCTGGGCCCCGATGTTGACCAGGCGCGGCGCGCAAATCTCGCCGCCACCGGTCCACATCCCCCAGCATGACACAGGTCGGCGGTGGATTTCGACCATGCCGGGCGAAATCAGTCAGAGCGATGAGCCGGGTCCGGCGCTCCCACCGAGCCGGCCGCCCCCGCTCACCCCGCCGGCGCCTTGGCCGCCTCCGCCGCGCGCAGCAGGCGCAGCACGTTGCCGCTCCAGATCTTCTCCAGGTCGGCCTTGGTGTAGCCTTCGGCCAGCAGGGCCTGCGAGATCTTCCAGTAGTCGGAGGCGTCGTTCAGGCCGGTGACCCCGCCGCCGCCGTCGAAGTCGATGCCGATGCCGACGTGATCGACCCCGGCCACCTTCAGGGCGTGGTTCAGGTGGTTCATGAAGTCGGCGAAGGTGGCCTTGGGAACCGGCCACTTGGCCTCGATGGCCTTGTATTCGGCCATGAAGGCGGCGCGCTGGTCCTCGCTCATCTTCGACCGGGCCCCGGCCTTGGCCATCAGCGCGCCCATCGCCGCCTCGCGGTCGGCGTTCTTGGGCGTCTCGATCAGGTAGCTGGAATAGGCGTCGACCTGGATCACCCCGCCGCTGTCGGCCAGGGCTTTCAGCCGCGCGTCGTCGATGTTGCGCGGATGGTCGAACACCGCCTTGCAGCCCGAATGGGTGAGGATCACCGGCGTCCTGGACAGGGCGATCAGCTGGTCCAGCACGTCGTCGGACGAGTGCGAGCCGTCCAGCACCACGCCCAGCCGGTTGGCCTCGGCGACGAACTGTTTGCCCAGCGGGCTGAGGCCATGCCACTCCGGCTTGTCGGTGGACGAGTCGGCTATGTCGTTGTTCTTGAAATGCGCCAGGCCCGAGATCCGCACGCCCAGGGCGTAGAAGGCCGACAGCAGGCTGACGTCGCCGTCGATCGGATAGCTGTTCTCGATGCTCATATAGACCACCCGCTTGCCCTGGGCGGCGATGGTGGCGGCGTCGTCCGCCTTCAGCGCCAGGCCGAACTTGTCGCCGTGCTTGGCCACCATCTCGCGGATCTCGACGCCGCGGATCAGCGCCCCGTCGCGGGCGGCGCGGGTCGCCTCCGGCGTGCGCGGGCCCTGCGGGGTGTAGATGGCGAAGAAGCCGCCATCCAGCCCGCCCTCGACCATGCGCGGATAGTCGATCTGCGAGCCGTCCTTGAGGGCGTCGTGGCGGTCGAGGATGTCCCAGCCGGGGCGGCCGAAATTGGCCGGGGTGTCCAGGTGGGTGTCGAGGGTCAGCAGGCCCTCGTGGATCTTGCGGGCCGAGGCGGCGGTTTCGGCGGCCTGGCTGGTGGCGGCGAAGGCCAGGGCCGAGACGGCGGCGGCCAGGAGCAGGGAACGGGTCGTGAAGCGGGTCATGGGGGATACTCGAACGCTGTCCGGCCGGCCCCCCCCCTTCGTTTTCCGAGGGGAGAGACCGGCCGGAACGTGGACCTAGAAGTCGGCGGAGAGGGTGAACTGCACCGTCCGGTGCGAGCCTGGCCGGAAGCTGGCCAGGGTGTTCACCGTGGTGTTGATGGTGCCCAGATAGTCCTTGTCGAAGATGTTATCGATGTTGACCCGCGTCTTGACCTGCTTGAACGGCCCGGCCGCGAAGCCGTCGCCAAGGTCGAGATAGGCGTTCCACAGCGTGTAGCCCTTGGTGCTCTCGCTGTTGATGAAGTTGGTGAAGCGGTCGTCGATGTGACGGGCCGACAGGTTGAACACCACGCCTTCCGTCGGCTCGACCGTCACCCCGCCCTGGAACAGCCATTCGGGGAAGTCGGGCACGATCTTGCCCTTGGTCGGCAGGGTAACCGGCGCGGCCGTGGCGCTGGACCGGTAGTTCAGGACGTCGTCCTGGAACTTCGACCTGTTGTAGGACAGGTTGGCGTTGAAATAGATCTTGCCGCCCAGCAGGTCGGGCTTCCACTGGCCGCTGAACTCTGCCCCCGACGCCTTCACCGCCCCGACGTTCTGGTAGAAGCTTTCCAGCGTGACGCTACCGGGCACCACGGCGTTGAACTGCTGCAGCCGGTTCTTGAACTCCGTCTTGTAGACCACGAACGAGGCGTTGAAGGTCGCGCGGTTGGCCCGATAGCCCAGTTCGATGTTGGTCGAGGTCTCGGGCTTGGGGCCTGGCGCGCTGGGGCTGGCGGCCGAGAACACGTCGTCGGCGCCGCGCGGCAGGGCCATGTTCTCCGAATAGGACGCGAACACCTGGTCGCGCGGGTTGACGCTGTAGACCAGTCCGACCTGGGGCAGGAAGTCGTCCTTCCAGTTGGCGTCGATCGACGGCGTCAGATGGTTTCGATAGTCGGCGATCTGGCGCTTGCCATGGATGTTGTAGTCGACGTCGAGCGTCTTGAAGCCCAGCTCCAGCTTCAGATTCTCGTCCAGCAGGCTGAGGGTGTCCTTGACGAAGAACTGGGTGGTGTCGCGGGTCGAGACGTAGTCGCGTTGCAGGTGCACCGGTTCGTTCAGCAGCGGCGCGCCGTCGGGATCGCCGTTGACGGTGTTGTAGCGCGCCTGGGTGCGATGATAGTCGTCCTTCTCGAGCCAGACACCGGCTTCGAGCTTGTTGAAGCCGAACTTCCAGCTGCCCTTGGCCGTGACGCCCTTGCGCGTGCCGTCGATGGCCGAGAGGCCGTACTGCAGGCCCTTGGGGGCCGTCAGCCCCGTGAGCCCTTTCACCACCTCGGCGTCGTAATTGCCCTTGGACGTCGCATAGTCCTCCGGCGAGACGCCGTAGCCGCCCTTGTCCTCGTAATAGGCCGTCGTGGTCAGGTCGATCGCGTCGGTGATCGGCGTGTTCAGGGTCAGGCCGTAGAGGTGGTCCTTCCGCTTGTTGACCGCGAACTTGTAATAGTTGGCGTAGTTGGGGTTGGAATAGACGATCCCCGCCGCGGTCTGCGGCAGGCTGGCGGTCGGGATGATCACCGGCGTGCCGAGCGGCACGGACAGCGGCACGGCGCCCAGATAGGCGAACCCGCGCCCCTTGCGGCCGAAGATATCGCCCGCCGTGCCGTTGTACTGGGCCTTGGTGATCGAGGGGCTGTCGTAGTCGTAATAGTCGTTGTGGACAGTCTGGAAGCTGATGTCGCCGCCGGTGGGCAGCTCGTAGCGCAGCTTGCCCTCATAGTGCTTGCGATCGATCGTGCCCGGGCCGCGCCACAGGTCGCCCTTGATCCACGAGCCGCTGACATAGGCTGACACCGGGCCGATCTTGCCGGTCTCCAGGCGCAGGAAGCCACGCTTCAGCGCGTCGCTGCCCAGGGTGCCGCTGGCCGCGCCGCCGAAGTCCTCCGACGGCTTCTGGGTGAAGTAGTCGACGATCGGGCCCAGCGAGGCGTAGCTGGGCAGGGACACGTCGCCGGCCCCGGCCGAGGCCGTGACCTTGTTGAGGTTCTCGTTGTCGACATAGCGGTAGATCGGGCTGCCGCCGAACTGGTCGCTGCGGCCCATCGGGATGTTGTCGAGCAGGAAGCCGATCTGCTGGAAGTTGAAGGCCCGCACCGACACCGAGTTGCCGAACTCGTACATGCCCAGGGCGTCGTTGGCCTGGACGTTGAAGCCGGGCAGGGACTCCAGCATCTTCAGGCCGGTGACGCCGGCCGGGGCCGACAGCAGCGCTTCGCGGGTGATCGAGACGGTCGCGGTGGCGTGGTCGGTGCCGATGGCGACGCTGGCCTCGGAGACCCGACTGCCGGTGACCACGATCTCGTCGACCACCGAGGCCTTGTCGGCCTCCTGGGCCAGGACCGGCGTCGCGCCGCCCAGCACGGAGGCCGCGAGCAGAAGCGCTCGCAGGCGGCGGGTGACGGACGAAGAGTTGTTGCTTGTCATGACTATCCCCAATCATTTTTGACTGAGGTCAAGCTCGACGTTCCGCTCCCGTTGGTAAATTCAGAAAAGCTCTTGGCGGTCTTAATATAAAGAACAAGTCAAACAGCGCGCATATGTGTCTAGAATATGAACATCAGTAATGGGGTATATTTAGAATACAAATGACTATCTCACGATAGTCGTGGAGACCATCGTGTTACGGTGTTGGAGACATTCGAAATGAGCCTGATGAGCGATCGTGGATTCAGATCATGAGTAGCCGCACGGGTGTAGGGACGCGCCGGAATGGCCCGCCTTCCGCACCCCCGCTGTCCTTGGCGCCTGAGAGATTCAGCGACCCCATCTGATCGACGAGGGGCGCCTTGCTCCTTCGGCGAGGGCGCATGCAGCGCGCCCTGCTTTCCAGCGTTTCGAGGCTCGCGCGGTCCTTTTGCTTGAGCGTTTCCGGGGCGGTTTCGCCTTCAGCGCCGGGCCAGGCCCGGTCTCTCCCGCGAGAGCGGGGTCAGGAAGGTCCGCAACAGGCCTTGCGTCAATTCACGGCGACGCCGCGCAGGTCACATGTCGTCGGGCGCCGTCTCGAAACGCAACCCACGCCGCTTTTCACGGCGTCGAACGGGCGCGAGTTCGCTTTCGTGCAAGTCCAGGGCGCTTAGAGCCCGCGCACGAACTCGGCCAGGGTGGCGGCGTAGAGCTGGTGCTCCTGCTCCAGCACCCGGTCGGACAGCATGTGCTCGGTGTCGCCCGGCAGGATCGGCACCCGGGCCTGGCCCAGCACGGGGCCCTCGTCGACGCCGGCGGTGACCAGGTGGACGGTGCAGCCGGCCTCGATCTCGCCGGCCTGCAAGGCGCGGCCGTGGGTGTCCAGGCCGGGATATTTGGGCAGCAGGGACGGGTGGATGTTGAGCATCCGGTCCGCCCAGGCCTCGACCAGGAACGGGGTGAGGATGCGCATGTAGCCGGCCAGGGCGACGACCTGGATCCCGCGTTGGCGCAAGGCGGCGTCGATGGCCCGCTCGTGGGCCTCGCGGTCCTTGCCGAACTGGCGCTGATCGACGGCCAGGGCCTCGATCCCGGCCGCCGCCGCCGTGACCAGGCCGCCGGCCTCGGGCTTGTTGGACAGCACCAGGGCGACCTCGAACGGGCAGGCCGGGTCCTGGGCGGCCCGGACCAGGGCCTCCATGTTGGAGCCCCGGCCGGAGATCAGGACGGCGACTTTGGTCTTGGCGATCATGCGGTCAGTTCCGTGGGACCGCCCTCGTCCTTCGACAAGCTCAGGATGAGGGCTACTGGGAAGTTCGCCTATCAGGCGTCTGATCTGAAATCCTCATCCTGAGCTTGTCGAAGGACGAGGATTTCACGCAAGGCCTCAGCCCGCCACCAGCTGCCCGCAGATGAAAGCGTCTTCGCCCGCGTTCAGCAGCGCCGCCAGCACCGGCTCGGCGTCGGTCGCGGCCACCACCAGGATGAAGCCCACGCCGCAGTTGAAAGTCCGGCGCAGTTCGTGGTCGGTGATGCCGCCTTCGCGCTGCAGCCAGTCGAACACCGGGGGCAGGGGCCAGGCGTTCCAGTCGAACTCGGGGACCAGGCCCTTGGCGATGCAGCGCGGCGGGTTCTCGATCAGGCCGCCGCCGGTGATGTGGGCGCCGCCCTTGACGCGGCCGGACTGCAGCAGGGGCAGGATCGACTTCACATAGATGCGGGTCGGGGCCATCAGGGCCTGCGCCAAGGTCTTGCCGTCTTCGAACGGGCAGGGGGCGTCCCAGGCCAGGCCCGAGCGTTCGACGACGCTGCGCACCAGGCTGTAGCCGTTGGAGTGGGGACCCGACGAGCCGATGCCGATGATCACGTCGCCGGCCCGCTGGGCGTCCAGCTTGGGCAGCACGCCGTCGCGCTCGACCGCGCCGACCGAGAAGCCGGCCAGGTCGTATTCGCCGTCGCTGTACATGCCTGGCATCTCGGCGGTCTCGCCGCCGACCAGGGCCGCGCCGGCCAGCTTGCAGCCCTCGGCGATGCCAGCCACCACGCTCTTGGCGACCTCGAGGTCCAGCTTGCCGGTGGCGAAATAGTCGAGGAACAGCAGCGGCTCGGCGCCCTGGGCCAGCAGGTCGTTGACGCACATGGCCACCAGGTCGATGCCGACCGTGGCGTGCATCTTGGCGTCGATGGCGATGCGCAGCTTGGTGCCGACCCCGTCGGTGGTGGAGACCAGCAGCGGGTCGTCGTAGCCAGCCGCCTTCAGGTCGAACAGCGCGCCAAAGCCCCCCAGGCTGCCGTCGGCGCCGGGGCGGCGGGTGGCCTTGGCCAGGGGCTTGATGGCCTCGACCAGAGCGTTCCCGGCGTCGATATCGACGCCGGCCTGGGCGTAGGTGAGGCCGTTCGGCTGGTCGCTCATGCGTGGGCTCTGTGTCGGTAACGACCCAACGGGCCGTTTTTGAAAGGAAACTTGCCGCTCCCCCTAAGCTTGTGCTTGCAGACTCGGGGGTGCGCGAGGCTATTAGCAGCCGATGACGACGATCACCACCACCGCCGCGCTGGCGGCGTTCTGTAATGAGTTGAAGGGCGCCCCCTTCATCGCCGTGGACACCGAGTTCATGCGCGAAACCACCTATTGGCCCAAGCTGTGCTTGATCCAGGTGGCCTCTCCGGACACCGAAGCGTGTATCGACCCGCTGGCCGAGGGCTTGGACCTCGCGCCTCTGCTCGACATCCTGCGCGACCCCGCCGTGCTCAAGGTGTTCCACGCCGCCCGTCAGGACGTCGAGATCTTCAACAATCTCAACGCCATGCCGACGCCGTTGTTTGACACCCAGGTGGCCGGCATGGCCGCCGGGTTCGGCGAGCAGATCGCCTATGACGCCCTGGTGCGCCAGATGCTGAAGATCGAGCTCGACAAGTCCAGCCGGTTCACCGACTGGGCCCGTCGCCCGCTCAGCGAGGCGCAGTTGACCTATGCCGTCGCCGACGTGACGCACCTGGCCACGCTGTTCCCCATCCTGCGCGAACGCCTCGAAAAGGCCGGACGCCTGGCCTGGGTCGAGGAGGAGATGAAGGCGCTCAACGATCCGGCCGCCTACGACGTCGATCCCGAGAAGGCCTGGCGTCGCCTGCGTCCGCGCAAGACCGCCCCGAAATACCTGGCCGTGTTCAAGGCCGTCGCCGCCTGGCGCGAGCGCACCGCCCAGACCCGCGACCAGCCGCGCGGCCGCATCCTCAAGGACGAGGCCATCGACGAACTGGCCACTCAGGCCCCGACCTCGCTGGAGGGGCTCAACACCCTGCGCAGCGTGCCCAAGGGCTTCGGCGGCTCCAAGTTCGGCCCCGACCTGCTGGCCGCGATCAAGGCCGCCCTGGCCGACCCGGAAGGCTACGCCCCGGTGCTCGACAAGGCCGGACCGCCGCCGCCCGCTTCCGCGGGAGCCGTGGTCGAGTTGCTGAAGGTGTTGCTGAAGGCCCGGGCCGAAGAGGCCGGCGTGGCCTCCAAGCTGATCGCCACGGTTTCCGACCTGGAAAAGATCGCCGCCGACGACGAAGCCAACACCCCGGCCCTGCAAGGCTGGCGGCTGGAGGCCTTCGGTTCCGACGCCCTGAAGATCAAGCGCGGCGAACTGGCCCTGGTGCTGGACGGCGCGCGCGTGCGGGTCGTGGAAGTGCGCCGGGCCCCGAAGGCGGACTAGAAACCCGATCCTTCTCCCTCGCGGGAGAAGGGGGCGGCGTAGCCGCCGGAAGAGGGTCTCTCAAAAGACAAAAACCGCGACCGGCCGCAGGGCTCGTCGCGGTTTTTTTTGCCGGAAACGGCCGCGGCGATCACCGCCTACCGGGCGACACGGATCGGCGCCCGCCGTTTGACACCGCGCGCCACCCTGGGTAATTGCTCTTGCGACTCATTATTGATCGCAGGAAAGAACCTCATGACCGTTTCCCTGCGCGCGTTGCTTCTCGCCGGAGCCTCTGTCGCGGCCGCGTCCCTTGGCGGCCTCGCCATGGCCGAGGACGCGCCCGCAGGGCCGGCGGAGGCGAACAACCAGGTGGACGGCGTCGTCGTCACCGGCGCGCGCACCCGCACCTCGGCCGTCACCGGCCTGGACATGAGCCTGCGCGAGACGCCGCAATCGGTGACCATCCTCGATCAGGCCCGCATCCGGAATTTCGGCTTGACCAGCGTCAACGACCTGCTGGCCCAGGTGACCGGAGTCAATGTCGAGAAGGTCGAGACCGACCGCACCTATTACAACTCGCGCGGCTTCGACATCACCAACTTCCAGGTCGACGGCATCGGCCTGCCGCTGATCTGGGGCATCCAGTTCGGCGACCTGGACACCGTGCTGTTCGAGCGGGTCGAGGTGGTGCGCGGCGCCAACAGCATGATGACAGGCACCGGCAACCCCTCGGCCACCGTTAACTACGTCCGCAAGCGCCCCACCGACACCTTCAAGGCCAGCGCCGCCCTGCAGTACGGCTCGTGGGACGACTACCGCCTCGAAGCCGACGTCTCGGGCCCGCTGAACGCCGAGGGCACGGTGCGCGGCCGGTTGATCTACGCCAACGAGGACAAGGGTTCCTACCTCGACCACTACCACGTCAACCGCAACGTCTATGCCGGCCTGCTGGCCTGGGACGTCACGCCCAAGCTGACCGCGACCGCCGGCTATTCGCTGCAGGACAACCGCTCGCGCGGCGTGCTGTGGGGCGCGCTGCCGCTGAACTATACCGACGGCACACGGGTCGACTATCCGCGCTCGGCCTCGACCTCGGCCGATTGGACCTATTGGAACGTCAAGGACCAGACCGCCTTCACCGAGCTGGACTACAGGTTCGACAACGGTTGGAAAATCAAGGCCACGGGCACCTACAAGCGCTTCCACGAGAAGGCCAAGCTGCTCTACGCCTACGACAATCCCGACCCGGTCACTGGCCTGGGCGTGAAGGGCATGAGCGGCATCTATCCGTCGAAATACGAGAACTACATCCTCGACGCCTACGCCTCGGGCCCGTTCCAGTTGTTCGGCCGCACCCACCAGTTGGTGGTCGGCGGCCAGACCTCGAAATCGACCGGCAAGGAGTACGAGGACTTCTCCGCCGACACGATCGTCTATCCGGCCGTCGGTCTGTGGGGCTCGCGGCAGGTGGCCGAGCCGACCTATCCGGGCCAGTACCTGGCTTCCGACCAGACCGACCGCCTGTCGCGCTTCTACGCCGCCGCCCACTTCAGCGTCACTGACCAGTTCAAGGTCGTGGCCGGCTTCAACGCCCTGAAGCTGAAGTCGAAGGGCTATTCGTACGGCGTCGACACGCCGCGCGACGAGGACAAGGTCAGCCCCTATGTCGGCGCGGTCTATGACCTGACGCCGAACGTCTCGCTCTACGCCAGCTACACCGACATCTTCAATCCGCAGTCGGAAACCGACGCCCTCGAACAAACCCTGCCTGCCGCGCACGGCGAGGCTTACGAGGCCGGCGTCAAGAGCGAGTGGCTCGATCACCGCCTCTATCTCACCGGCGCGGTGTTCAAGTCGGAGCAGGCCGGCCTGGCGTTCGCGGCCGGCTCGAACGGCCCCCGAACCTACTATGTCGGGATCGACACCACCGTGACCGGCTACGAGCTGGAAGCCACCGGCGCGATCACCGACCAGTGGACGGTCAGCGCCGGCTGGACCCAGCTGAAGGTCGAGGGCGAGGACGACCAGGATCGCACCTACATTCCGCGCAAGACCTTCAAGGCCACCACCACCTACACCATCCCGTCGCTGCGCGACCTGACGGTCGGGGCGGCGGTGCGCTGGCAGAGCGAAGTCTCGATGGTGGATATCGTGCCGGTCGAGCAGAAGGCCTATGGCGTCATCGACCTGATGGCCGGCGTCGATGTGACCGACAAGGTGCGCGCCACGCTCAACCTGCGGAACGCGGCCGACAAGAAATACCTGACCAGCCTGATGTGGAACCAGTCGTACTACGCCGCCCCGCGCAGCGTTTCGCTACGCCTCGACTACACGTTCTGAGGTCGATGATGGACGCGCGTACCCAGGATCTGGCCCAAACCGCTTCCAACCCTCCGGCGTCCACGCGCTCGGGGGCGGCCCGGTTCGCGCCGCCCAGCCTTCGGCCGGCCCTGACCTTCGTCCACCGTTGGGTCGGGCTGCTCATCGCCGGCTTCCTGTTCGTGTCGGGGGTCACCGGAGCGGTGATCTCCTGGGACCATGAGCTGGACGACGTGCTCAATCCCCAACTGATGTTCGCCCAGTCGAAGGGCGGCCCCGCCCTGCCGGCGCTGGACTTGGCGCGACAGATCGAGGCGCGGGACCCGCGCGTGTCCGTGACCTATGCGCCCCTGGCCCCCGAGCCGGGCGGCGCCCTGGCCTTCGGGGTCGAGGGCAAGCGCGACCCGGCGACCGGCAAGCTGTTCGAGCCGGGCTACAACCAGGTGTTCATCGATCCGGTGACCGGCGCCGAGCAGGGGCGGCGCGAATGGGGGGCGGTCTGGCCGATCACCGGCGAGACCTTCGTCTCGTTCCTCTATGTGCTGCACTACAGCCTGCACATCCCGGAGATGTGGGGCATCGACCGCTGGGGGATCTGGCTGTTGGGCGTGGTGGCGATCCTGTGGACGCTGGACTGTTTCGTCGGCTTCTACCTGACCCTGCCGCCACGCCAGAAGGCCTCCGCGAAGGCCGCCGCTCAAAACGCGGGTCGCGGGTTCTGGAGCCGCTGGAAACCGGCCTGGCTGATCAAGACCAGCGCCAGCGCCTACCGGATCAATTTCGACATCCATCGGGCCTTTGGCCTGTGGCTGTGGGGCGTGCTGTTCACGGTGGCCTTCACCGCCTTCTCGCTGAACCTCTACAGCGAGGTGTTCTATCCGGTGATGTCGAAGGTCTCGAAGGTGACGCCCGGCCCGTTCGACTTGCGCAGGCCCGTCGATCACCATTCGCCGATCGTCGCCACCAGGAGTTATGCCCAGGTGATTGACACGGCGCGGGCCGAGGCGACACGGCGCGGCTGGAAGGCCCCGCCCGGCAGCGCCTTCTACGCGCGGGAATACGGTATCTATGGCGTGGCGTTCCACGAGCCCGGCGGCGATCACGGTGCGGCCGGGGTGGGTCCGCCCTACCTCTATTACGACGGCAAGACCGGCGCCCTGCTGGGCGACTCCCAGCCCTGGGTCGGCACGGCCGCCGACATCTTCGTCCAGGCCCAGTTCCCGCTACACTCGGGCCGGATCCTGGGCATACCGGGCCGCATCCTGATCTCGGCCACCGGGGTGGTCGTGGCGGCGCTCAGCGTGACCGGCGTGGTGATCTGGTTGCGCAAGCGCAAGGCGCGGGTTCTGCGTCGGAAGCCTATAAAATCCGCGACTTAGGGCCCGTTTTCTCATCTCCGTTTTCCCGACGAAGGCCGGGGGGAGGGAGCTAGATCTGGGTCAGCTCTACAGCGCCGTGATCTTCAGCTTCAGCCCCAGCAGCGTGGCCAGGGTCCCCGCCCGCTTGCCGGTCTGTTCGCCCAGCAGCAGGTCGGCATAGCCGGGCTCGGCGGCCAGCAGCAGGTCACCCTTGTCGATGGCCAGGCGCGAGCGGGCCAGCAGGGGGGCGCTGCGGCCCGACAGGTCGCAGCCCAGGCGGATGGCGGCCCCCAGGGCGCGGGCCCGCTTCAGCTTGGCCGGGGTCAGCAGGCGCTCCAGCACCTCCAGCTCGGGCGGGGTGAAGGCGGTGGCGTGGCGGGCGAAGGCGGCGGCGGCCAGGAAGGCGCGCTCGGCATGGGTCTGGCCGGCGATCGGGGCGCGCAGCACCTGCTCGAACACCAGGTCGGCGCGATGGTCGGGGTGCAGGCGCGCGCCCAGGTCGGCCAGGCGGCAGGCGGCCGAGACCAGCACCGCGTCGCGCGTGTCGCCGAAACAGGGCGGCAGGACGCCGAACGCCGGGGCCAGCCAGGCGTCGAGCGCCGCGCCCAGCTCATCGGCCACGCCTTGCCGGGCCCCCAGGGAGGCGCAGCCTTCGACCAGCGGGTCCAGCCGCCGCACGCCGGGAGCCATGGCCTCGAACAGCAGCCCCTCGCGCACCCCGAAGGCCGAGATCTCGATGCGCTTGAGGTCGAGGCTCTCGATCAGGGTCTCCAGCACCACGGCGGCGTAGGGCAGGGTCTCCGAGCGCTTCTTGCTCATGCCCTCGATGCGGTCCAGTGAGCTGCGCGACTGGTGGGCCACCAGGCGGGCGGCCTCCAGGGCCTCTCCGCGGCTGATGCTGTACTGGTGGACGACGTGCAGCGGGTAGTCGGAAAGCCGCATGTGCAGCAGGGCGAGGTTCCGCCAGGCGCCACCGACGGCGTGGAAGGTGTCGGTCCGGAAAGCCTGGGCCACCGGGGCCAGGCGCTGGGCGCACAGCCGGCGCACCCGCTCGGCGTCGAAACCGTCCGACAGGCCCAGGCTGAACGGACCCAGCGGCAGGGTGACGCCCAGGCCCGCGCCGGTGGCTTCCAGGCGGATCAGCTCCAGGCTGGCCCCGCCCAGGTCGCCGACCACGCCGGTGGCGTCGGGCGCCCCGGCCAACACGCCCAGGGCGGCGTAGCGGGCCTCTTCCTCGCCCGACAGCACTCGCATGGCCAGGCCGGTCTCTTCGCGCACCAGCTTGACGAAGGCCGCGCCGTCCTTGGCCTCGCGCACGGCGGCGGTGGCGGCGACGAAGGTCTCGGCGGGCTTGACGGCCTCGAGCACGGCGCGGAAGCGCTTCAGCGCCGCCAGGGTCTGGGCGACGCCCTCGGGGTTCAGGCGTCCGCCATCGCCGAGGTCACGGCCCAGCCCCGCCAGCACCTTCTCGTTGAAGACGGTCCAGATGGCGCGACCTTCCAGCCGGTACACCACCAGGCGGACCGAGTTGGAGCCGATATCGATAACGGCCGCGTCGCGCGGCGCCGCAAAAGGCATGGGATTGGTTTAGCCTATTGGGCGGGGAGGGGAAGGCGGGATCGGGCGACGGTGGGAATTTCGCTGGGGAAGGCCCCCTCCGACCCTTCGGGCCACCTCCCCCAAAGGGGGAGGATCTACGCCGAGCAGATGCTCCCCCTCTGGGGGAGCTGTCGCGGAGCGACTGAGGGGGTTTTCGCTGTGATCACCCCCGCCGCGGTCCCACGTGGTCGAAGGCTTGCGGCAGGTCCTTCACCTTGTGGCCGCGCCCCGACAGGCTGGGGTTGGTCATGAAGTATTCGTGGGCCGAGAAGGCGCCCTTGCGGTCCCAGGCCGGGTCGCGGGCGTAACGTCCTTCGGCGTCCAGGGTCCAGCTCTGGGCCTCGTCGTTGAGGTTGGCGACCATGATCTGGTTGAGGATCTGCTGGTGCACGGTGGGGTTCTCGACCGGCACCAGGCTTTCCACCCGGCGGTCGAGATTGCGCGGCATCCAGTCGGCCGAGCTGATGAACACCCGGGTCTGACCGCTGGGCATGGCCGCGCCGTTGGCGAAGGCGACGATGCGGCTGTGCTCGAGGAAGCGGCCGACGATGCTCTTGACGCGGATGTTCTCCGACAGGCCCTTGATGCCCGGCCGCAGGCAGCAGATCCCGCGCACCACCAGGTCGATCTGCACGCCGTCCTGGCTGGCGCTGTAGAGGGCGTCGATGATCTGCGGGTCGACCACGGCGTTCATCTTGGCCCAGATCGCCGCCGGCTTGCCGTCGCGGGCGTTGCGGGCCTCGGTGGCGATCATGGTCAGCAGGTCGGGCTTCAGCGTCTCGGGCGAGAACGACAGCTTTTCCAGCCCGTGCGGCTGGGCGTAGCCGGTGATGAAGTTGAACAGCTTGCCGCCGTCGCGGCCCAGGGCCGGGTCGCAGGTGAACAGCGACAGGTCGGTGTAAACCTTGGCCGTCTGCGGGTGGTAGTTCCCCGTGCCGAAGTGGCAATAGGTGCGCAGGGCCTCGCCCTCGCGCCGCACCACCACCGACAGCTTGGCGTGGGTCTTCCAGTCGACGAAGCCGAACACCACGTGGACGCCGGCCCGCTCCAGGTCGCGGGCCCACTTCAGGTTATTCTCCTCGTCGAACCTGGCCTTGATCTCCACCAGGGCGGTGACGTTCTTGCCGTTGTCGGCCGCCTCGATCAGGGCCGCGACGATCGGGCTGTCCTTGGAGGTGCGGTACAGCGTCTGCTTGATGGCCAGCACATTGGGGTCGCGGGCCGCCTGGCGGACGAACTGCACCACCACGTCGAAGCTCTCGAACGGGTGGTGGACCAGAATGTCCTTCTCGCGGATCGCCGCGAAACAGTCGCCGCCGTGGTCGCGGATGCGCTCGGGGAAGCGGGCGTTGAACGGCTTGAACTTCAGGTCCGGGCGGTCGGGCGGGATCAGCTCGGCCATCTGGGCCAGGCCCAGCTTGCCGTCGACCATGATCACGTCGTCGGGCTCGGCGCGCAGGCCCTCGATGATGAACTCGCGCAGGTCGTCGGGCATGGTGGTCTGGATCTTGACCCGCACGACGCGGCCCAGCCGGCGCTTCTTCAGCCGCGCCTCGAACTCGCGCACCAGGTCTTCGGCCTCTTCCTCGATCTCCAGGTCGCTGTCGCGGATCAGGCGAAACAGCCCCCGACCCTCGACCTCGTAGCCGGGGAACAGGTGGCCGAGGAAGAGGATGATGAAGCTTTCCAGCGCCACGATCCGCCGCTCGCGCTTGCGGGTCTTGGTCGGGCCCTGCGACAGCTCCCAGAACCGCTGCACCTGGCTGGGCACCGGCACCAGGGCGTACAGGTGCTTGTCGTCGGCGATCCGCCGCAGCTTCAACGCCAGGCAGAAGCCCAGGTTGGGGATGAACGGGAAGGGGTGGGCCGGATCGATGGCCAGGGGCGTCAGCACCGGGAACATCCGGGTCAGGAACAGTTCCTCGGCCCGCTCGCGGTCGGCCCCGTGGATGTCCTTGGCGTCCAGCAGCTTGAGGCCCTCGCCCCACAGCTCGGCCCGAACCTCCGTCCAGATCCGCTGCTGCTCGGCCATCAGCTCGGCGGCCGAGGCGTTGATGCGCAGCAATTGCTCGCCCGGCGTCAGCCCGTCCTGGCTGACCACCCGCACGCCCTCGCGCACCTGGCCCTTCAGGCCGGCCACCCGGACCATGTAGAATTCGTCGAGGTTGTTGGCGCTGATCGACAGGAACCGCAGCCGCTCCAGCAGCGGGTGGCGGGGGTTGGCGCTCTCCTCCAGCACCCGCTCGTTGAAGGCCAGCCACGAGGTCTCGCGGTTGAAGAACCGTTCGGGCGAGGCCAGGAACTCCTCGTCCAGCCGCAACCCCGCCGGATCCGGCGCGGCCGGCGACGGCGCGGCGGGCAGGGACAGGGCGGCGGCGTCGGTCATGAGGGTCTCCGGTTCACTGCGTACAGAGTGACGGAGGGTGGTGACAGGAGCAAGACATTGGGTGGGCGGGAACGTGGTGCGTCCTTCGCGACCACGACAACGCGCATTAAGGTCGTCATCCCCCGACTTGTTCGGGGGACCCAAGCCGAGCTGGCGGCGGCGATCTTGCTGAACTGGCGACGCCGCTTGGGTCCCCCGCATAAAGCGGGGGATGACGACCGTTTTGGGAGCGAAGGCGGGGAGGGGCGGAACGAGATCAAACCTCGTCGTCCCCGTCCTCCCCGTCGTCCTCCCCGAACGCCAGCACCGCCAGGGCCAGGGCCTTGTTGACCTCGCGCCCCTGGTCGATCGACGCCTCGTCCAGCGCCGCCACCGCCGCCAGCGCCGCCGGGGCCGAGCGCGGCAGTCTCGCCATCAGGTAGGGATAGAGGTCGGCGGCCGGCCGGATGCCCGCCGCCTCGAAGCCGCGCCGCAGCACCGCCGCCAGCACCACGTCGTCGGGTTCCTCGATGCGGGCCACGGGCAGGGCGTTGAGCCGCGAGCGCAGGTCGGGCACCGCCGCCTCCCAGGCGATCGGGGCCAGGCGGCCGGTCAGCAACAGGCTGCCGCCGTCGACCCCGGCCATGTTGATCAGGTGGAACAGGGTCTCGTCGTCGACGGTGTCGCCCCCCTCTCCACTAAAGGAGGCCCGCCGGTCGGCGTCCTCGACCAGCAGCGGCCGGCCGCGCAGGGCCGCCAGGTCCAGCGGCTTGTTTCCCGTGGAGGCCGCCTCGATCACCACGGCCTCGTGGGCCCGCGCCCAGTCACGCGCCAGGTGGGTCTTGCCCGTCCCCGCCGGCCCGACCAGGGCCAGCCGCCCCTCGGGCCAGGCCGGCCAGGCGTCCAGCGCGTCCAGCGCGTCGACGTTGGTGGGCGACGACACGAACGACTCCCGGTCCCAACGGGGCGGGGCGTGCAGCGGCAGTCGGAACTGACGGGGCAAGGCGGGGTCCGGACGTGGTTACTCTGTTACCGCAGATATAGGGCGCGGACGGACGGAGGGCGAGATGGCAGGGCGGTTTGGCTGGGGATGAGGAAGGGAGAGGTGTGGATGTTATATGCAGCCGAGAGAGCGAAGCCCCTGCTTCAGACGCGTCTCAAAATCGGAAAAGGACCTTGAGCCCCTAAGCATATCTATGCTTTGCGTCTGAGCTATTGTCGTAAAAAGTTGCCCAAAACCTCTCTTTGCTCTTCGTCCAAGAACTTCATTGGCCGCCATCTGCAGTACGGCTTTGGGGTCATTTAGCGACTCGGCTTCGGTCGCTGTGGAAGGAAGGCCTAATGCCTGCGGCTTCCCGCTGTAGCCAAGCGCTCCAGCCACCGCGACCGGGTCCGCTAGTGCCCATGCCTCCGTTTCATGCTTTGGCGTTATCGTTACGCATCGTTGTTGGTCCCATTGGCAAAGTTGGTGTGCGGCGTTGCAATAACTTACGCTCCTATTGCCGAGTGTCGCAGCAATACCTCTTCCCCCAATATCCGCGTGAACGAAGATTAGATAAAATGCATCCTTGTTCGCACAAATCTCCCTCGATACCGCTTCCACCTCCCTGCCATTGCTTCCGAGGTAGAGAGCTGGAAATGCTGGAATATTAACAAGACGAATTCCGTGCGATAAGATTATATCCTCGAGTATCCTTGGAACGAGGGAGTCAAAATAAGCGCGATCAGATCCGCCCTCGTAAAATGCTGCCCAAGAGAGATACATTATGCCTCATCGCTCTTTTTACGTAGCAGGTTTTCCACTTCTTTCCGCGTCATGTCGGTTTCCGGGTTCAGTTGAAACAGAGCGGTTTCAACGCCCGTTCGCATTCTAGTTTTCACGGATCTAGTTTTGGTCGCGGGATCTACAACGCTCACTGCATCAGCAGCCACGATCTCATTATCTTCAAGTGCATGCATCACGGCAGGGGAGTGGGTATTTATGAGAACCTGGAACAGGGGCTCTTCTCCGATCGTGCTTTTGGTAGAGGCGGCCTCCCTCAGTAGACTGACAAGCGCCTCAATGCGCCCCTCGTGCACGCCGTTCTCGGGTTCTTCAAAGCACAAAATTCCCCGCCTTTGAGGGTCGTCGAGAATAGAAAGAAGCGCGAGAAGCCTAATAGTGCCGTCGGATATCACGCGAGAACTAAAGTTGAGTTTTTCGGAAGTTGAAACAGCAAATGAATATTCTTTGGCATTTGCATCATTGTAAACTTTCACCTGCCTGACTGCTGGTATGAGTGAGGCCAAATCAACTGATATGTCTGAAATGACGCCGTTTGGCCTGGTGTCCGTAGATGTCTCATCTTGCAGTCGCGCCAATACGGCTGCCAGATTTGAGGCGTCAGGCCTCAATTGCTTAAGCTCAAATCTGTCGCTCGCACGTCTTGCTGCCTGTGGATTGATCTCTAGGAATCGCGTGGATGTAAAAACATCTCGAAGTGCGTAGAGATGAGGGAATTCAGCCGTGGTGATTGTGGAAAGCGCAGTTCTCGATGCCTCAAGAGCCGGAAGCGTGACTGGCCGTCCACGCTTAGTCGCTCCTGTATCGCCGGCAGGGCCATCCTGGCGAATTTCGAAAGCCGCCACCTCACCGTCAACACCCTCCTTAATGCTTATAAAAGGAGTTTTCCTGCCCGAATATTCGACCCGGGCCCCCTTTAAATACAAGGCGGTATCGTTCTTTTTTGATATTTCTGCGCAGCTTTCCCTAGTCACAAATATGCCCTTCGGAAATCCGCGACTGTCGAGCTTCATAGCTAAGGTGAGTTCGTACCTAAGCCTTTGTGCACGCACGTTGTATTTGGCGCCGAAGGCGTCAACGCCCTGCGATTCAAGCAAGACCTCAGTCGCGAATGACATCTCCGACGCAGAGCCGTCTTCGGTAATTCGAAACAGCTCTTCTGGCTCTCCTCGCAGGTCTTGCATTGCTGTGCGGATGTCGTGCTGCGAGAGCAGTGACAGGAATTTTATCGCATCGAAAAGGTTCGACTTTCCACTCGCATTGGGTCCCACGATCGCTGAAAAGGGCCTTAGATCGAGCGAGAAGTTCTCGAAAGTTTTGAAGCCATCAATTTCGATACGGGTCAGCATGTTCGGAAGCTAACTGTGCCGGAGAAACCCCGCAACTAACCTGAATGGCAAAGCTAATTTTTACCTCCGCCGACCTCGCCGCCTGGCGCGCCCGCATCACCCGCCCCGCCGGCCCGCTCGGCGCGGCCTCCCGCGCCGTCCAGCGGAAGATCAACGCCATCATTCCCGAGAAGGTCCACGCCGCCGTCACCGCCGCCATGCAGGGGATGACGCGGGCGATCCTGACCGGGGCCGACTTCGCCACGGCGTCTCCGCTGCGCGGGGCCAGCCTGGAGGAGCGCGAGGCCAAGGTCCGCGCCGCCATCGACGGCTGGAAGAAGGCGGCCGGGGCCGAGGGCGGGGTGGCCGGGGCGGGCGGGTTCCTGCTGGCGGCGGCCGATTTCCCGCTGCTGATGAGCTTCAAATTGAAGCTGCTGTTCGAGATCGCCGCCCTCTACGGCCATGACGGCGGGGTGCTGAGCGAGCGGCTCTATATCCTGCACATCTTCGAGCTGGCCTTTTCCGACGCCGAACACCGGGTCCGGGTGCTGGAGGCCATGGACGACTGGGACACGCGCCCGCACCCCGCCGACCTGGCCGATTTTGACTGGCGGGCCTTCCAGCAGCAGTACCGCGACCATATCGACCTGGCGAAGCTCGCCCAGCTGCTGCCCGTGGTCGGGGCGCCGGTCGGAGCCGTGGTCAACTGGCGGCTGACGGCCCACCTGGGGGAGACGGCGATGATGGCCTACCGGATGCGGTGGCTGGCGGCGCAGGGGCAGGGCGGGGCGGCGTAGCCGGGGACGCGCACTCACCCCACGGCGCCGGACGGCTTCACGGGGCCCCCACCGTGAGTGCGTGTCCCCAACGTCGTCAGCGGCGTTTTCTTTCGATCCAGGAAAGCTTGCAAGCCTCGGGGATGCAGGAGGGGACACGCACTCACCCTGACCGCCTCGCCAGACCTTGAAGAGCCCCGTCGTCAGTGCCCGTCCCCGACGGCAAGAGTCTTCGCAAGGTTGCACCGTCCTTTCCGCTTCGCTTCTATGGCCAAGCTTTGGAAGCGCGTCCCGTCGGGCGCCAAGGAGACCTCCCATGCGACTTTTCGGCGCCGCCCTGTGCGCGGCCACGCTGTCCCTGGCCTCGGCCGCCCACGCGTCCGACTCCGCCGGAGGCAAGATCAGCAACATCCTGTCATACGCCGACGGCGGGATCGTGTTCTTCAACCACGACGGCGTGCGCTCGGCGCTGCCGAGCTGCCCCGCCGCGGTGTTGCCCACCCGCTGGGCGATCAACGTGTCCACCCCCGCCGGCCAGGCGCGCTTGGCGGTGCTGTTGTCGGCCTACAGCCTGGGCAAGAAGATCGACATCGCCGGCACGGGAACCTGCACCCTGTGGCAGGATACCGAGACCTTGGGCTATTTCGTCATCAAGGACTGACCCGTGCCTCCGGTGTAGGCTGCGCCCATGCCCGCACCCACCACCCGCGCCAGCCGCCTGATCCCCGCCGCCCATGACGCCGTCTGGAACGCCCTGATGGACCCCGAGATCCTGGTCCAATGGCTGCCGCCGGGCGACATGACCGGCCAGATGCACGCCTTCGACGGCCGGGTGGGCGGCGGATTCGAGATGTCGCTCTACTATCCGAAGGGCGAAACCCAGCAGCTCGGCAAGACCGCCGAACGCGAGGATCGCACCCGCGTGCGCTTCGCGGCCATCAAGCCGGGCCGCCAGGTAGTCTGGGCGGTGGTGTTCGACACCGACGATTCGGCGCTGAAGGGCGAGATGACCATCACCGTGTCGTTGGAAGCCGCGCCGGGCGGTACGCGGGTGACCCTGCTGTCGGAGAACCTGCCGCCGGGGCTGCGGCCGGCGGACAACAAGGAGGGGTCGAAGGAGAGCTTGAAGAAGCTGGCGGGATGGTTTGGCGGGTAGGCCCGGGGACGCGCACTCACGACGGTGCGCTGGCCAAGTTCGCGGGACGGTCAGGGTGAGTGCGTGTCCCCACCTTGATCCGCTGAGCTTGCCCTTGAGGCCATGAGTTCGCCTAGGCGTTTGACGTCGTGGATGACGTTGGGGACACGCACTCACCCCACGTTCGGAGGCTGATCGGCCGAGGTCTTGCCGTGAGTGCGCGTCCCCGGCTGAGCGACTTACGCTCGGCGCATGGCGAACAAAGTTACACGATTTCGGAGCGATCGGGCTTCGTCGAAACGGTTACTACTCACACACTCCGGACGGTGTCCGGCGCTCCGCGACCCTTTCCGATAGCTCCGCGGTGAACCGCGTGAGGCGGCGAAGCCGTGTCTCAAGTCCTCCCCCTGTGGGGGAGGGCCTTCGGGCCAGAATCCTTGACATCCACGCCCCCCCATGCGCCTTTCCGCGCCTTGCAAATCACCGCGTTTCGAAGCCTTTCAAAGACCTTTTCATGACCTCGATGCACGCCTATCGCACCCATACCTGCGGCGCCCTGCGGGCCGCCGACACCGGCGCCAGCGTCCGCCTGTCGGGCTGGATCCACCGCAAGCGCGACCACGGCGGCCTGGTCTTCGTCGACCTGCGCGACCATTACGGCCTGACCCAGCTGGTCCTGCACCCCGAGACGCCCGGCTTCGCCATCGTCGAGCGCCTGCGGGCCGAGAGCGTGATCCGCATCGACGGCGAGGTGGTGGCCCGCGACGCCGCCGCCGTGAACCCCAACCTGCCGACCGGCGCGGTCGAGATCCGCGTCGCCGCCGTCGAGGTGCTGAGCGAGGCCGCCGAGCTGCCGCTGCCGGTGTTCGGCGAGCCCGACTATCCCGAGGAAATCCGCCTCAAGCACCGCTATCTCGACCTGCGCCGCGAGACCCTGCACAAGAACATCGTGCTGCGCAGCAAGGTCATCCAGTCGATCCGCAGCCGGATGTTCGGCCAGGGCTTCAACGAGTTCCAGACCCCGATCCTGACGGCGTCGTCGCCGGAAGGCGCGCGCGACTTCCTGGTGCCGTCGCGCCTGCACCCGGGCAAGTTCTACGCGCTGCCCCAGGCCCCCCAGCAGTTCAAGCAACTGCTGATGGTCTCCGGCTTCGACCGCTATTTCCAGATCGCCCCGTGCTTCCGCGACGAGGACCTGCGGGCCGACCGGTCGCTGGAATTCTACCAGCTCGACGTCGAGATGAGCTTCGTGACGCAGGAAGACGTGTTCGCGGCCATCGAGCCGGTGATGCATGGCGTCTTTGAAGAGTTCGCCAACGGCAAGCGGGTCAGCGCCTATCCGTTCCAGCGCATCCCCTACAAGGAATCGATCGCCAAGTACGGCAGCGACAAGCCCGACCTGCGCAACCCGATCGAGATGCAGGACGTCTCCGAGCACTTCCGCGAGGGCGGCTTTGGCCTGTTCGCCAAGATCCTGGCCGCCGATCCCAAGAACGCCATCTGGGCCATCCCGGCCCCGACCGGCGGCAACCGCGCCTTCTGCGACCGCATGAATTCGTGGGCGCAGGGCGAGGGCGCGGCGGGCCTGGGCTACATCTTCTGGCGCGCCGCCGACGAGCACGGCAACGAGGAGGGCGCGGCCGGCCCGATCGCCAAGAACATCGGCGACGAGAAGGCCGCGGCCATCGCCGCCCAGCTGGGCCTGAAGACCGGCGACGCCGCCTTCTTCGTGGCCGGCGATCCGGCGGTGTTCGCCAAGTTCGCCGGCCTGGCCCGCACCCGGGTCGGCACCGAGCTGAAGCTGGTCGACGAGGACCAGTTCCGCTTCTGCTGGATCGTCGACTTCCCGATGTTCGAATGGAACGAGGACGAGAAGAAGGTCGACTTCTCGCACAACCCGTTCTCGATGCCGCAGGGCGAGATGGCGGCGCTGGAGAACGCGGACCCGCTGTCGATCCTGGCCTACCAGTACGACATCGTCTGCAACGGCTACGAGCTGTGCTCGGGCGCGATCCGCAATCACAAGCCGGAGATCATGCTCAAGGCCTTCGAAGTGGCCGGCTACGGCGCCGAGGTGGTCGAGGAGCAGTTCGGCGGGATGCTGAACGCCTTCCGCTACGGGGCCCCGCCGCACGGCGGTCTGGCCCCCGGCATCGACCGCATCGTCATGCTGCTGGCCGAGCAGGTCGCCATCCGCGAGGTCATCGCCTTCCCGCTGAACCAGCAGGGCCAGGACCTGCTGATGAACGCCCCGGCCGAGGCCCAGGAGCGGCAATACAAGGAACTGCACATCCGCTCGGCTCCGCCTATCAAGGTGTAGATTGGTCGGGTTCGGCCCATACGAAAAAGCCCTCCGGTCCATCGGGATCGGAGGGCTTCTTTTCAGGAGCAGGCCGCGCTCAGTATCTCGGCGGGGCCGGCGGCTTGGGAGGCTTGGGCGGCTTGGGGACGGCGGCGATCCGGGCCGCGGCCTCGATCTGGGCGCGATGGGCCTCGATCTGGGCCCGGGCGGCCTCGGCCTGGGCGCGCTGGAAGTCGCCGCTGACCCGGAAATTGCGGCGGTCGCCCGAGCAGTTGCGGATGCTCAGCCCGGCCGGCAGGCGGGTGCCGCCGTCGCCGCAGGTCTCGTCCAGCTGGTCCTGGTCCAGGCCCCTGGCGCCCGACAGGTCCGCGCCGCCCAGATTGGCGCCGGACAGGTCGGCGCCGTGGAAGTCGGCCCCGCCGAACACCGCGCCGCGCAGGGTGGAGCCGGTGAACTCGGCGTCGCGGAAGTTGGCCCGCTCGAAATTGCCGCCGATCATGTTGCTGGCGTTCAGCTCGGCCGACTGGAAGCTGGCGTAGCGGGCGTTGACGCCCTGCAGATTGGCGCCCATCAGCTCGCTGCTGGACAGGTTGGCCTTCTCGAGGTTGGCGCCGACGAAGTTGGCGCCGTGCAGTTCGGACGACGACAGGTCCACCCGGGCCAGGTCGGCGCCCTGGAAGTTGGCGCCGCTGCTCTCGATGCCCGACAGCTTGGCGTCGGTGAAGATGGCGCTCACGAAGTTGGCGCCGCGCATCTCGGCCCCGCGCAGGTCGGCTCGCGACAGGTCGGCGCCGGTGAAGTTGGAACCGAAGAAGCTGGCGCCGCGCAGGTCGGCGCCCATCAGGTTGGCCTTGGCGTAGTTGGCGCCGGTGAACCGGGCGCCGGTCAGCTTGCGGCCGGACAGCTCGCAATTCACGCAGGTTCCGCCGAGCGAAATCATCCGCGGCACGTCCTTGTCCTCGACCCCCGCATAGGCCTGTTGGCCAAGGGCCGACAGGGCGAGGGTCAGGGCTGCGATAGTCATCCCCAATCGGGACATCGAGACCTCCAGGCCGGTCGAGAATAAGCGACCGCTTGAGTTACGATTTGGGGCCACCGGGCGCTGGGCGCCACTTAAATCGCGGTAATGACGGAAGTTTAACGACAGGGGCGGACCGACAGGCCGCGCGGAAGTTGAGTGGAGCCGTCGCCACAAGCGCCGTTCAGCTGGGCCTGGGTCAGGCCGGTGGCGCGGTCCATTTCGGCCCCCGACAGGTTGACGCCGGTGAGGGTGGCGCCCCGGAAACCGGCCCCTTCCAGATAGGCCCCGACGAAGCTGGCATTGGTCAGGTTGGCTCCGGCGAAGTTGGCCCCGCCGAACACGCCGCCGTAGAAATTGACGTCGCGCAGGTCGCCGCCGGCGAAGCTGGTGCGGTTCATTTCCGCCAGGCTGAGGTCGGCCTGGCGCAGGCGGGCCCCGGCCAGGTTCTTGCCCTTCAGCCCCAGGCCCGAAAGGTCGGCCTGGAACAGATTGCAGCGCGGACAGCTGGCGCCGGCCCGGACACTGGCGATCTGGCCGGCGTTCTGGGCCATGGCGGGGACAGCGAAAGCCACGGTGGCGATGGCGAGGAGCGAGGCGATCGGTTTCATTCTGGCACGCGTCTTTCGGCGGGAACGTCGATTAAGCATGCCCTCGCAAGCTTAAGGCCAAGGAAACGGCCTGGGGCCTGCGGACAGCTGAGATCGGGAAGCGCCCTGCGTCCTTCGAGGCCCTCCTCTGGAGGGCGCCTCAGGATGAGGAACGTTGTGCTGTCTTCCTCATCCTGAGGTGCGTAGCGGAGCGAAGCCTCGAAGGACGCACGGCGGTGCGCGCTAGCTCGCGCCGTCGCCCTCGCTGCGATCGCTCGCCTGGGTCCCGCAGCTGTCGCAGGTCACCAGGCCGCCCATGCGGCGCAGCGCCATGTCGCCGCAGGCCGGGCAGACGTCGCCGGCCGCGCTGGGCGGGGGCGCCTCCTCGGCCCGGCGGCCGCCGAACGGCAGGAACACCAGGTTGTCGGGGGCCGCGCCGCGCGAGAAGCCCTTGGAGATGAACTTGCTGGCGGGCAGGGGCTCGGCCTCGACCTCGCCGTCATCGACGCCTTCGCCCCGGCCCAGGCCGTCGGCGTTGAATTCGCCGGGGTCGGCGTTGGCCAGGTCGTCGCGACCCAGGTACGAAACCCCCAGCTCGCGGAAGATGTAGTCGAGGATCGAGGTGGCCGAACGGATCGAGTCGTTGCCCGTCACCGGCCCGGCCGGTTCGAATTTCGTGAACACATAGGCGTCGACGAATTCGTCCAGCGGCACGCCGTATTGCAGGCCGATCGAGATGGCGATGGCGAAATTGTTCATCAGGCTGCGGAAGGCGGCGCCTTCCTTGTGCATGTCGATGAAGATCTCGCCGACCTCGCCATCCTCGTACTCGCCGGTGTGCAGATAGACTTTGTGGCCGCCCACCGCCGCCTTCTGGATATAGCCCTTGCGGCGGTCGGGCAGCTTGCGGCGGGCGCGGCCGCCGCGCTCCACGACCCGGTCGACCACGCGTTCGACGATCCGCTCCTTGGGCGGGGCGAGCTTGGCCTCGACGGCGACTGGGTCGAGCGCGCGGGCCGGCTTGGGCGCCTCGACCTCGGCCTCGGGCAGCGACAGCACGAAGCCGGCCGGCGGCGCGACGCGGTTCAGGCGCAGGGCGCGGACCCCGGCCCGGGCGGCGGCGGCCTGCAGACGCGCGGCGTCGGCGGGGCGGGCGTCGAACGGCAGGTCCAGCACGGCCGCCGCGGCCAGGCAGGTGAAGGTCTCGACCGCCTCGATCATCGCCAGGCGGTCGGCCAGCGCCGGCGCCTCGACGGCGGCGAACAGGGCGCGGATGTCGTTGTCCAGGGCCTCGCAGTCCGACAGCCGGCGGGCGCCCAGGGCATGGCGCTCGGCCGCGTCGATCTCGACCTCGGAGAAGCCGGCGAAGGTCAGGGTGTCGAAGTTCGGGTCGGCCAGGGCCTCGGCCGGGACGCCGAGCACGTCGCTGAGAAAGCCCGCGCCGATCACCGCCGGGGCGAAGGCGGCGCGCAGGCCGTCGGCATGGCGCAGAGCGTCCTCGGCCTGCTCGATCTCGTGGGCGGTGAAGCCGCGGGCCTGCAGGACCATGTGGTCGATGGCCGGGGCCTCGGCCAGACTGCCATGACCCATGGCGTGGCGACGGGCGGCGTCGAAGTCGGACCCGGCCTGCGTCAAGCAGGTGTGGGCGGCGGTGCTGAAGGTCGGGATCAGCAGGCCGTCGGCGGTCTGGGCCGTCGAGACCGGCGACGCGGCGGCGGCGTGGCCCAGGGGCTTGCCGCCAAGGCGCAGGGCGGTCTCGGCGTCGGCGAAGGCGGCGACCAGGCGGGCCGAACGCAGGCCGTGCTTGCGGGCCAGGCCATGGGCCACGGCCAGGGCGGCGGCGGCCTCGGCGGCCAGGGGCGAGCGCAGGGCGGCGGCGCGCACCCGGCGCTCGGCCAGGCCGCGCAGCAGGACCTGGCGTTCCTGGGCGAAGATCGGGTCCACGCCGAGCACGGCGGCGGCCTCGGCGCTGGCCGACAGGGCCGCGCCGACGGCCAGGGCCCAAAGGGCGGCGGCGGCGTCGCGGGCGGCGTCGCCGGCTGGCGACAGGCCCTGGGCCAGCAGCCAGTCGCCGACCCCGGCCAGGCCGATCTGCGCCGGGCGCTCGCCGCGCTCGATCTCCAGGGCCGTGGTCCACAGGCCGACCGTCTGGTTGAAGCCCTCGCAGTCGAAGGCTCCGTCGTGCTGGAAGGCGGTGACGTCGATGGCGGCGCGGACGGCCGCGCCGCGGGCCAGGGCCTCGGCGTCTTCCGGCGACATCGCCAGGGTCAGGGCGCTGGTCTCCCAGCCGACCTGGGCGGCGAAGCTGGTTGCTTCATCGACGGCGGCGACGCCCTGGCGCGAGGCCGAGGCGACCAGTGGGACGGGGCCTTGCGCCTCCGGGTCGATCAGGGCGGTGCGCGGCGCGCCGGCCAGGACGATCGCGTCGAGGATCATGCGGTCGTCGGCGCCCAGGTCGCGGGCCCGGCGGGCGGCGCGGCCCAGGGCGCTGTTCTTGCGCGGGTCGGAGCAGGCCTTGGCGTCGCCATGGCAGCGGGCGACGGCGTCGCCGACCTGGGCCAGGGCGGCGTCGAGGCGCGCGGCGGCCTTGGCGGCCAGCTGAGCCGAGCGCCAGCGGGCCAGGTGGCCCACGGCGACGCGCTTGAACTCGATCTCGCCGACGTCCGGCAGGTGCGTCGGGGCGGCCAGCGGGCCGGCGGGCGAGGCGATGCCAGTCAACATGGTGACCAGCAGGGCGTCGCGGAAGGCGTCGGCGTCGGCGGCGTCGCCGAACAGGCCATCGGCCAGGCCGGCCTGGGCCAGACGGTTGGCATAGCGGGCGGGGCCCCCGCCGAGCGGCAGGTCGGCGTCGAACACGCCCTGTGACCAGTCCAGCCAGGCCTCGACCCGGGCGTCGGTCCAGTCCTCGGGGGCCAGGACCTCAAGCACCTGATCGCAGCGTTCCAGGGCGCGCGGTTCCACCTTGGGAGCGGGACCGGGATGTCGGGACTGAATGCGCATGGGCGATTCCGCGTCTGAGCGCCAAGAATTGGCTATCCTAGATCGCTCCACAGCCACCTTCAATAGATGTGGGGTGTGTTGGGCCCTTGATCCACAAGATGTTGAAGGCCTGCGCCGTCGCCCGAAGCTGGACGCTGGCGGGCCGCCGACCTATAGTCCGGCCGCTTCGCAACGCCTCCCGCGCTGCGCGAACCTTCCCAGAAATGGGCCTTTACGAGATTGGGTGCTGACGCGGTGCTGAAAGCGATCTTCACGTGGTGGAACGGTGCGACCATCGGTCAGCGTTTCCATATTAGCCGTCGCGGCGTGTTCATTGGCCAGGACGACTACGGCAACCGCTATTTCGAGGCGCGCGACAACCGCGACAGCTACGACGAGCGCAAGCGCCGCTGGGTGATCTATGACGGCTACGCCGAAGCCTCCAAGGTGCCGCCCGAGTGGAGCGGCTGGCTGCACTATACGTTCGACGAGCCGCCGACCACGGCGCCGCTGATGCGCCGCGCCTGGGAGAAAGACCACCATCCCAACCTGACCGGCACGATCCACGCCTGGCGTCCCAAGGGCTCGCTGACCCGCGGCGGCCAGCGCTCGGCCGCCACCAGCGACTACAAGCCCTGGTCGCCGGAATAGGATGACCATTCGGCGGTCATTGACGGGCGTCGCCACGCTGGCCCTGGCGGCTTCGCTGGCCGGCGGCGGCGCCTGGGCGTTGCAGAACACGCCGCAACAGCCGCCGGCCGCCCAGACGCCGCCGCCGGCCCAGCCGGCGCCGATCGTCGTGCCGGCCCAGTCGCGACCGGTTCCCGGGCCCCAGGTGGCTCCGACGGCGGTTCAGCCGACTCCCGCCCCGACCACGGCCGCGCCCGCGCCCGCGCCCACGCCGGCCCAGCCGGCCGCCAAGCCCGCCGCGACTCCAGCCGCCAAGCCGACCGAGCAGGTCAAGCGGGCCCGCTCGTCGGTGGCTATCATCCAGGCGCTGGACAAGGTGACGACCGAGACCATGAAGTTCGAGGCCCCGGTCGGCCAGCCCATCCGCTACAAGACCCTGGTCTTCACGGTGCGGGCCTGCGAGACGACCGCGCCCGACGAGGACGCCCCGGATTCCGTGGCCTATGTCACCGTCGACACCCAGCCCAAGGCCCTGCCGGGCCGCGTGGCCCCGCCCGGACGCCAGATCTACAAGGGCTGGATGTACGCCAATGCGCCGGGCCTCAACCCGCTGCAGCACCCGGTCTATGACGCCTGGCTGATCGCTTGCAAGACCTCGGCCCCGGCGGCGCCGGCCGCCAGCCGGTAGAAGTCGGCCTGACCCGTCCAGGCCCGGCCCAGGCGGCGGCGATAATCGGCCCGGGTGATCTCGGTGGTCCCGAACTGTTCCAGGTGCTCGGTGATGAACTGGGTGTCCAGCAGGCGATAGTCGCCGACCACCAGCCGGCCGGCCAGGTGGACCAGGGCCACCTTGCTGGCGTCGCGTCGGGTCGAGAACATGCTCTCGCCGAAGAAGGCGGCGCCGAACGCCACGCCGTAGAGGCCGCCAACCAGCTCCTCGCCGTCCCAGCACTCGACGCTGTGGGCCAGGCCGCGCGCGAACAGCTGACCGTAGAGCCGCTGGATCGGGTTGTTGATCCAGGTCTCCAGCCGACCGGGCCGGGCGGCGGCGCAGGCCTCGACCACGGCGTCGAAGGCGCTGTCGATGCGGATTTCGAAGGGCTCGGCGCGGACCGTGCGGGCCAGCCGGCGCGGGACGTGCACGCCGTCCAGCGGCAGCACGCCCCGGCGCTCCGGATCGATCAGGAAGATGCTCTCGTCATGGCGCGCGTCGGCCATGGGAAACACGCCGCGCTCGTAGCAGGCGATGAGATCATCGACCGTGAAGGCGTCGTCATCCATGGTGCGCGTTCGCCAGCTTCAATCCGTCCAGGCTAACTCACGCCGTTTTCCCGGCGAAGGCCGGGACCCAGATTCAGCCGTGGCGCCAGACGGGGGTCCGGAACGCACGGCCTTACGATCTGGGCCCCGGCCTTCGCCGGGGAAGCGAAGGAGGGCCTAACCCTGCGCCTTGATCCAGCGCTCCAGCCAGTGGATGTCGTAATCGCCGGCCAGGATATCGGGTTGCACCAGCAGGTCCTGGAACAGCGGGATCGTGGTCTCGATGCCGCCGACCACCATCTCGCCCAGGCAGCGCCGCAGGCGCGCGATGCACTCCTCGCGGTCGCGGCCATGGACGATCAGCTTGCCGATCAGGCTGTCGTAATAGGGCGGGATCGCGTAGCCGGTATAGATCGCCGAATCCAGCCGCACGCCCAGGCCGCCGGGGGCGTGGAAGTCGGTGATCGTGCCCGGCGACGGGGTGAAGGTCCGCGCGTTCTCGGCATTGATCCGGCACTCGATGGCGTGGCCTTCGAACACCACGTCGGCCTGGGTGAACGACAGCGGCAGGCCGGCGGCGATGCGGATCTGCTCACGCACCAGGTCGATGCCGGTGATGGCTTCGGTGACCGGGTGCTCGACCTGCAGGCGGGTGTTCATCTCGATGAAGAAGAACTCGTCGTTCTCCCACAGGAACTCGATGGTGCCGACGCCGAGATAGCCGATGGCCTTGATCGCATCGACCACGACCTTGCCGATCTTTTCGCGACCGGCGGCCGAGAGGGCGGGCGAGGGGGCTTCCTCCAGCACCTTCTGGTGACGGCGCTGCAGCGAGCAGTCGCGTTCGCCCAGGTGCACCACGTTGCCATGGCTGTCGGCGATCACCTGGATCTCGATGTGGCGCGGCTTCTGGAGGTAGCGCTCCATATAGACCGTGTCGTCGCCGAACGCGGCGCGGGCCTCGGAGCGGGCGGTCGAGACCGCCTCGACCAGGTCCTCGCGGGTCTGGGCGACCTTCATGCCGCGCCCGCCGCCGCCGGAAGCGGCCTTGATCAGCACCGGGAAGCCGATCTTGTCGGCGGCCTCATAGGCCTCTTCTTCGGTCGTCACGCCGCCGTCCGAGCCGGGGACCACCGGGATGCCGGCGTCCTTGACGGCTTGCTTGGCGGTGATCTTGTCGCCCATCATCCGGATGTGTTCCGGCTTGGGTCCGATGAAGGTGTAGCCGTGCGCGCCGACGATCTCGGCGAAGCGGGCGTTCTCCGACAGGAAGCCGTAGCCCGGGTGGATCGCCTGGGCGCCGGTGATCTCGGCGGCCGCGATGATCGACGGGATGTTCAGGTAGCTCTTGGCGGCCGAGGCCGGGCCGATGCAGACGCTTTCGTCGGCCAGCCGCACCCACATGGAATTGGCGTCGGCCTCGGAATGGACCGCCACGGTGGCGATGCCCATTTCCTTGCAGGCGCGGTGAACCCGAAGCGCGATCTCGCCTCGGTTGGCGATGAGGATCTTGTCAAACATGCCGATTACTCGACGATGACGAGCGGCTCGCCGAACTCGACGGGCTGGGCGTCGCCCACCAGGATCTCGACGACCTTGCCGGCCTTGGTGGCGGCGATCGGGTTCATGGTCTTCATGGCTTCGACGATCAGCAGGGTCTGGCCGGCCGCGACCGTGTCGCCGACCTTGATGAAGGCGTCCGCGCCCGGCTGGGGCGACATGTAGACGGTGCCGACCATCGGCGACTTGACCACGTCGCCGGCGGGGCGCGCGGCGGGGGCCGGAGCGGCGTCAGCGACCGGCGCCGGCGCGGCGGCCAGGGCGGGCGCGTAGGTCGGCGCCTGGGCCGGAGCCTGGACATAGGTGGTGGCCGCGGCGGCGACGGTCAGTTCGCGGGCGACGCGGATCTTCAGGCCGGCATGCTCGACCTCGATCTCAGACAGGCCGGTGTCCTTCAGGATGTCGGCCAGCTTGCGGACCAGGCGGGCGTCGATCGACGGGGTCTCGACCGGATCGGCGGGGGCCTTGGGATTGGACATGGAAGCTTACCTTGCTGTGTTCTTTAGGAGCCGGGGTCGCCGGCTAGTTGGCGCCGACCAGGCCGGCGGCGGCCTCGATCGCCAGTTCATAACTCGCCGCGCCGAAGCCGGAGACGATCCCGGTCGCCGCGAGCGAAACATAGGTGTGGCGGCGGAAGTCTTCCCGCGCCGCCGGGTTGGACAGGTGACACTCGATGATCGGGATGTTCAAGGCCTTGAGGGCGTCGAGCAGGGCGATCGAGGTGTGACCGTATCCGGCCGGGTTGATCACCAACGCGCACGCTTCCAGCCGGGCCTCATGAACCCAGTCGATCAGCACGCCTTCGTGATTGCTCTGCCGGAAGACGACGGAAAGGCCCCGAGCGGCCGCCCGCGCCTCGCAGCGCGTACGGACATCGTCGAGCGTGTCCTTGCCATAGATCTCGGGCTCGCGCGTTCCCAACAGGTTGAGGTTGGGTCCGCTCAGCACATGGATCGGTTTTACCATTCGGCTCCGCCGTCGATTCCGGGAGGTCTTGTATAGCCGGTTCCGTCAGGTCACAAGCAGGCCGAGTTTCGGAGGTGAGATGAAGCTTCTATTGAACGGCGAGGAACGGGTGTTCGAAGGCGTCGATACGCTGGCGGACCTGGTGTCTTCCCTGGGCCTGGACGCCCGCAAGGTGGCCGTGGAGCGCAACCTCGAGATCGCCCCGCGCTCGACCTATGCCGACACGGCGCTGGCCGACGGTGACCGCATCGAGATCGTGACGTTTATCGGCGGCGGTTAGGCCGTGCGTCCTTCGAGGCTCGGCCGCGCCTCGCACCTCAGGATGAGGAAGTCAGCAAAACGCTCCTCATCCTGAGGCGCCGCGAAGCGGCCTCGAAGGAAGCAAGGCGTTTGAAACCGCGCTTCCGCAGGCGTAAACCCTCCCCATGAACGCGCATGTCCCCCCCGAATCCGCCGCCGCCGCGATCGACGCCGACACCTGGACCGTCGCCGGCCGCACCTTCACCTCGCGGCTGATCGTCGGCACCGGCAAGTACAAGGACTACGCCACCAACGCCGCCGCCGCCCGCGCGGCGGGCGCGCAGATCGTCACGGTGGCGGTGCGGCGGGTGAACCTGACCGACCCGACCCAGCCGCTGCTGGTCGACTACATCAAGCCCACCGAATTCACCTATCTGCCGAATACAGCGGGCTGCTTTACCGGTGAGGACGCCGTGCGCACCCTGCGCCTGGCCCGCGAGGCCGGCGGCTGGGACCTGGTGAAGCTGGAGGTGCTGTCCGACCCCAAGACCCTCTATCCCGAGATGGAGGAGACCCTGCGCTCGCTGAAGCTGCTGGTCGCCGAGGGTTTCCAGGTGATGGTCTATTGCTCGGACGACCCGGTCTACGCCCGCAAGCTGGAGGACGCCGGCGCGGTGGCGATCATGCCGCTGGGCGCGCCGATCGGCTCGGGCCTGGGCATCCAGAACCGGGTCAACCTGCGGATCATCATCGAGAACGCCAAGGTGCCCGTGCTGGTCGACGCCGGGGTCGGCACCGCCTCGGACGCGACGATCGGCATGGAACTGGGCTGCGACGCCATCCTGATGAACACCGCCATCGCCGAGGCCAAGGACCCGATCCGCATGGCCCGGGCCATGAAGCACGCGGTGATCGCCGGTCGGGAGGCCTATCTGGCCGGGCGGATGCAGAAGCGGCTGTACGCCGATCCCAGTTCGCCGCTGGGCGGGCTGATCTAGGCGGGGGGAGGGGCTTCAGGCCTGAATGTCGACGAGCGCGCCCTGTTTCATCTTGGGGTCGTTCTCGATCTGGGCCTTGATCTGCTCCTTGAGCTTATCCTCGATCTTCTGGCGCTCCTTCGGGTCCATGGCCTTCAGCTGTTCCTCGGTGAGGCCCATCTTGCCGAGCATCGCCGCCCGCATCTTCTGGGCCGGGGTCAGCTTGGCGTAGTCGAGGAACTCGTCCTTGGCGGTCTTTACCGGCGCGGCGCTGACGCCGCTGGCCGAGGTCGCGTCGGTGGCCTTGGTCGTGGCCGCCGCGGTCGCCTGGTTGATCTTGTTCAAGGTCGACATGGCGAGCGACGCCATGATGCTGGAACCGGAAATGAGCATGGGAACTCCCGCCGTGAGGATGGCGGGATGCGCAAAGCAAGAGTCGTGCGCGTGGGGCGGTGAGTTCGTGGGTAAGGTTTTCAAGGGCTTAGGCGTGCGTGGCCGGACGCGGGCGGCGCGCACGGTAGAGGTGGCCCTGCAGTTTCTTCCACGATGACCGGAATTGTCCTCGGTCGTCTTTCCGTCGCCTTTCCTGCGCCCTCTCCCMRYGGGAGAGGGTCCGTCAGAGCATGGACGCCCTTCGCACTCAACGAAATCAACGGCTTGAAGTTTCTCGATGTTTTTCGTCCTCACCCCCTCCAGCCTCCCCGATACTGACCTCACCTGAAGGCACGGGGAGGGCGCACGTACGGCGACCGATGCGGCTTTCAGGACCCCCTCCAGCCTCCCCGATACTGACCTCACCTGAAGGCACGGGGAGGGCGCACGTACGGCGACCGATGCGGCTTTCAGGAGTGGTCGAGCGGGAAGGCTTGGCCGCCGCGCCTTTCGGGGCGCCTTCGGTCGGTTCGGAGCAGGTTCGCCTCAGCCGCGACGAAGCTCCGGCGCCGGGGGTAGGCGGGCAAGCCAGCAGGTGCGAGGGGGTTACTCGCACGGTCCGGGACCGGGGCTCGCCGCCCTGGCCCGCCCGTCGGGGGCGNGCTCTCGAACAACGGTTCCACGCGAAGCGCTCGTCTTCGTCGAAACGGTATTCAAACTGCAAAACCTCCGGGCGGAGCCCGGGCGCTTCGCACCCTCCCCATTCCATCGCAGCTTCGGCGCGTGAGCGTAGAGCCGCGCCCAGAGTCGGGGACCACACCCACTTGCCCCCACCTGACCGCTTCGCGGTCTGTCGGCGGCGAGGGGGCGGAGCGCTCTTCCCCCCATGGGGGAAGACGGCCGAAGGCCCGTAGGGGGCAAGTGAACCGCTGAAGTCGCGCCTAGACCTTCTTGGTCTTGCCCGCCCGGGCCTGTTCGATCGCCAGCTTCAGGGCCCTCATGTCGGCCCCGGCGATCATCGTGTCGCCGACCAGGAAGGCGGGGGTGCCCTCGATGGCCAGGGCCTGGGCCAGGGCGTGGGTGTCGGCCAGGTGCTGGGTGACCGGCTCGGCGCCGGCGGCGGCGCGGGCCTTGGTCACGTCGATCCCGACCTCCTGGGCGATCCGCATGACCGCCGCCTCGTCCAGGCTCTTCTCGGCCATCAGGCGCTTGTGGAAGACCAGCGACTTGCCCTGGTCCCTGGACCCCAGGACCATGCGGGCGGCGACCTCGGAGTCGTGGCCGAAGATCACGAAGTCCTTGAACACGAAACGCACGTCCGGGTTCTGCTGGATCAGGGCGATCACCTCCGGGGCGGCCAGCTTGCAGTAGCCGCACTTGTAGTCGAAGAACTCGACCACGGTGATCGCGCCGTTGGGATTGGCCACGAAGTCGCGGGGATCGCGTTCCAGCGCCTGGCGGTACTTGCCGATCGCGCCCCGGGCCTTGTCGGCGGTCTGGGCGATCTGCTTGGCCTGCAGCTTGGCGCTGACCTCGACCAGGACCTCGGGATTCTCCAGCAGATAGGCCCGGACCTTTTCGCCGAACGCCTTGTCGGGCTTGGGCGGACCACAGGCGGCCAGGCCCAGGGCGGCGACGGAGACGGCGGCCAGCGCCAGTCGGCGCGCCAGGGGACGATCAAACAGGGACATGGGGTTCTCTGGAAAGGGGACGCCTCAGCGGCGAAGCCCCGAGGTGACGGCGCCTTCCTTGGCCAGGTCCTTGAGGTCCTGGTTGGAAGGGTTGGAGGTCAGGACGATGTCGGTGGCCCGGCGCCATTCGATGCTGTCCTTCTTGAGCAGTTCACGGGCCCGCATGGCGAACACCCGGGCCTCCTGGGCGGCGCCCATGTTGAAATACTGTTCGGCCGTGGCCAGCCGCGCCTGGCCGTCCTCGCCGCGCTGGTCGTAGGCCTGGGCCAGCAGGCGCCAGGCGACGGAATTGTCGCTCTCGTCGATCAGCGAGCGCTTCAGTTCGGCGATGCCTTCCTCGACCTTCTTGGGATCGCTCTGGCCGATCAGGGTCTGGCCGAGGTTGACCCGCAACAGGGCGGCGTCGGGCTTGAGCGCCACCGAGCGGCGCTGCGGCTCCTCGGCTTCCTTGACGCGGTTGAACTCGAACAGGATCTGGCCCTTGAGCTCCCAGAGGTAGGGATTGTTCTCGTTCTCGGCGATCAGGCCGTCGAGGATCTTCAGGGCCCGGTCGGGCTCCTTCATCTGATAATAGGCGATGGCCCGGGCGTAGCGGGCCGGGAAGCCCCGGTCGCTTTCCTTGTACTTGACGATGGCCACGCCGGGATTGAGGAACCCCTCCAGCTTGGCCTTCATGATCTCGTGCTCGGCCAGGTCTTCCGGGCTGTCGACCGCGTTCCAGTGCGGCTGCCGTTCGACCCGGCTGCGCAGGGTCTCGATGCGTTCGGACGACAGCGGGTGGCTGCGGAAATAGGCGAAGCGCCGCGACTGGTCGAAGACCTCCTGGTAGCGGAAGTTGTCGAAGAACTCGACGAGGCCGCGGCCCGACTGGCCGGTGGCCTCCAGGAAGCCGGCGCCGGCCTGGTCGGCCCGCGATTCCTGGTCACGGCTGTAGCCCAGGGCGCCCAGAGTCCCGAAATAGGAGGCGTTGCCCATCAGCACGGCCCCGGCGTCGGGGGCGCCGGCCAGGGCGGCCAGCACGCCCAGGCCCATGGTCAGGATCATCGGCGTGAGGCCGGCCTTCATCATCTCGCCGGACCGCAGCGGGTGGGCGCCGGCCAGGTGTCCGGTTTCGTGGGCGATGACGCCCTTCAGTTGGTTCGGCGTTTCGGTCTGCAGGATCAGGCCGGTGTTCAGCCCCATCATCAGGCCCTGGGTGGCGAAGGCGTTCAGTTCCTTGTCGCCGACCAGCAGGATGCGCACGGTCTTGGGGTCCAGGCCCGCCGCCGCATAGATCGGGTCGGCGTCGCGGTGCAGGATCTCCTCGATCTCGGTGTCGCGGATCAGGGAGGGGCCGTCCTGGGCATGAGCCGGGACGGCCGGCGCCAGGGTGGCCGTCAGCAGGGCCAGCGCCGACAGCGCCGATCCCGCCTTCCTGCCGATCCTTCCGGAAGCCGCCCAACTACGGGAGGTCATCGAAGCTCTCCTGATCGCGCCCCCGCGCTCAAGCAGCAGTCTAACGCGGTTCTCGACGACCTGGGAACAACGGTCGATCAAGCTACACACGGATATAGTCGTGACGGCCGGCGGGACCAGGGCCCCGCCGGCCGTCATCGAACCTTGCTAGCCCCGGCGCCACCAGCCGCGCTTCGGCTTTTCAGGCGGCGTGGAGATCTCGGACGGATCGGGCTCGACCGCGACGGGCTCGGCGACCGTTTCCGGAGCGACCGGTTCCGGAGCGACGGCCACGGGGACGGCCACGGCCACGGGGACGGGCGCGGCGCGGCGCGAGCGTGTCGTGACGGGGGCCGGGGCCGCCACCTCGACATCGGCCGCCACCAGCGGAACGTCCTCGACCACCGGAGCGGCGACGGGAGCGGCTTCCACGACCTCGACTTCGGCGACGATTTCGGGCGCGGCGTCCTCGCTGGCCTTGCGGCCACGGCTGCGCGGACGGCGGGCCTTCTTGGGCGCTTCCTCCTGGGGCGGCAGTTCGACCCAGACATCGGCCGGCGGGCCTTCGATCACGGCCGGGGCCAGGGGCGCCAGCTCCAGATCGGCGGCGTCGACCCGCAACGCGGGAACGCGTTCGCCGCGCGGCGCTTCGACCTGTTCGGTCCGTTCGCCACGTTCACCGCGTTCGCCACGGCCACGACCGCGACGACCGCGCTCCGAACGCTCGGCGCGTTCAGGACGCTCCGCACGTTCGGCGACCGGCGCTTCGACGGCTTCCGGACGCTCGGCGCGCTCCGGACGATCGCCATTGGGCCGGCGTTCGCTGTTGCGGCCGTCCAGGGCTTCAGGGTCGTGCCAGACGAAGGCGCTCTCGCCGAACGGCACTCGCGGACGGGTCCAGGCGAAGACGTCGGCCGGACGGTCACCATCCTCGCGACCACCGCGACGGCCGCCACGGCGACCGCGACGGCGGCGACGGCGACGGGCTTCCTCGTCCTCGCCGTCGATCTCGGCTTCGGGACGGTCGGCGCCGTCGGCGTCATCCTCGTCTTCGTCGCCAGCGGCTTCGACCGGCGCGTCGTCGGCGGCGTCATCGCGACGGCCGCCACGGCGGCGACGCTTGCGGCCGCGACGACGGCTGTCGTCATCCTCGGCCGGTTCGGCGCGGGCCGGACGGGCGGCGCGGGGCTCGGCGTCGTCTTCGCCGGCGACTTCGTCCTCGACCTCGATCTCTTCTTCGTCCTCGTCCTCCTCGTCGTCGAACGCCTCGTCGTCATAGACGGGGTCGGGCTCGATCGGGGCGAAGATCTGCGGGGCGGGGCGCTCGCCCAGCTCCGTGCGTTCGATGTCGTGCTCGGCCTGGTGCAGGGCGTCGTCGACCAGCACGGTGACGAACAGCGCGTGGGTCTGCTGCAGGCGCAGCAGGTAGGCGCGCTTTTCGTTGAGGATATAGATCCCCACGGGGCGGCTGACCTTCAGGGTGACGGCGCCGCCGCCCTTCAGGGCCTCGACCTCGACCGCGCGCAGCGCCGCCAGGGCGCTGGACTCGACCGAGCGGACGCGGCCGGTGCCGTCGCAGTGTTCGCAGACGTGGGTGGTGCCTTCCAGCACGCCGGTGCGGCGGCGCTGGCGGCTGATTTCCATCAGGCCGAAACCGCTGATCTTGCCCATCTGGATGCGGGCGCGATCGTCCTTGAGCGAGTCCTTGAGGACCTTCTCGACGGCGCGGTTGTTCTTGCCTTCATCCATGTCGATGAAGTCGATGACGATCAGGCCGGCCAGGTCGCGCAGACGCAGCTGGCGGGCGGCTTCTTCCGCCGCTTCCAGGTTGGTCTTCAGCGCGGTGGCCTCGATGTTGCGCTCGCGCGTCGCCTTGCCCGAGTTGACGTCGATGGCCACCAGGGCCTCGGTCTGGTTGATCACCAGATAGCCGCCCGAACGCAGGGGCACGATCGGCGAGTAGATCTGGGCCAGATGGTCCTCGATCTTGTGCTTGACGAACAGCGGCGCCGGCTCGCGATAGGGGAAAACCTTCTTGGCCTGGCTGGGCATCAGCATGCGCATGAAGTCGCGCGCTTCCTTGTAGCCGGCCTCGCCCTCGACCCAGATGCCTTCCAGGTCCTTGTCGTACATGTCGCGGATGGCGCGTTTGACGAGGTCTTCCTCCTCGTAGATCAGCGCCGGGGCGATCGAGTGCAGCGTGTTGTCGCGGATGTTCTCCCACAGACGCAGCAGGTATTCGTAGTCGCGCTTGATCTCGGCCTTGGTGCGCTTGGCGCCGGCCGTGCGGACGATCAGGCCCATGCCCTGCGGCACGTCCAGGCCCTGGACGACGCTCTTGAGGCGCTTGCGGTCGGTGATCGTGGTGATCTTGCGGCTGATGCCGCCGCCGCGGGCGGTGTTGGGCATCAGGACGCCATAGCGGCCGGCCAGCGACAAATAGGTGGTCAGGGCCGCGCCCTTGTTGCCGCGCTCTTCCTTGACGACCTGAACCAGCATGATCTGCCGACGGCGGATCACTTCCTGGATCTTGTACTTGCGCATCAGGCGGCGCTTGCGGCGCGCCAGTTCTTCCTCGACGGCGTCTTCCTCGTCGTCGACGGCGTCGCCTTCGTTCTCGCCGTCACGGGCGTGGTGATGGTCGTCCTCGTCGTCGCCGGAATCGTCGCGCATCAGCGCTTCGCGGTCGGCGACCGGGATCTGGTAATAGTCCGGATGGATCTCGTTGAAGGCGAGGAAGCCGTGGCGATTGCCGCCATATTCGATGAACGCAGCCTGCAGGCTGGGCTCAACGCGGGTCACCTTGGCGAGATAGATATTTCCTCGGAGTTGCTTGCGGGTCTGGCTCTCGAAATCGAATTCTTCAACCCGGGTACCATCCACGACCACCACACGCGTCTCTTCGGCGTGGGCGGCGTCGATCAACATCTTCTTCGACATAAAGGGTATCTCCACGGCGCGCGGCGGGCGCTAGGCCCGGGCGCCGATATGAATGAAGGGCGCGCGCGTCACCGCCCGTCGCACCGCCGAAGCGGTTGCGGAAGGTCGGTCGCCAAAGGCGGTCGGGTGCGGCGCAGCCCATAAGGTTTCTGTGTTCCTTAAACGCGCCGAAAGGCGCGGATCGGATGGAGCGTCGACGCCGGGGGCGGCTTAAGGGCCCGACGCGGGCCCTGCGGGACGATCCAGGCGAAGGCTTCGTGCCTCACGCTGGTAATCGCGCCCAAACTCATTTCAGTCCGGCGATTCCGGCCGCGAACGCGGTTTGCATCCAGAAGGAATACAAGTGCGTCCGTGAGATAGGAACCGCTCACGCTTACCGCCATGACGATCAGGGCGTTCAGCGCGCGGACCATAGTGTAGCAACATCGCATCATAAAAGAAAAGCGCTCGACTGAACGTCGGGGCGGAGCGCATGTCGCGCGTGGGGTTAACGATTTCTGTACCCGAAGATGCGGATATCGTTTTTTGGACTAGGTTGGTCGCCAAGGGCGGGCGTGATGGCTAAGGTTCTGGTTTCGGCGACGAGGACGGGTTGGGCGAGGGCGGCGATGATCGTCGGCGCCCTTGCCCTGGCTGGCGTCGCCGTGGCCATGGCCCAAGGGCCGGCCCCGGCCGCCGGCGTGCAGAAGGTCCGCTTCGGCGGCGACCGCAACGAGACCCGCATCGTCATCGACCTGGATCGCGCGGCCTCGGGCAAGCTGCTGGCCGACGGAGCGACGGATCGTCGCGTGGTCATCGGCCTGCCCAACGTCACGGTGGCCGGCGACCTGCAAGGCGCGGGGCAGGGGCTGGTCGAGCGCTGGGCGATCGACGAGGCGGCCGGCGGGGCGCGGCTGCGCCTGGACCTGAAGGCCAACGCCGAAGTCCGCCGACGTTTCCTGCTGCCGCCGGGCGACGGCGCTTCGGCCTATCGCTATGTCATCGACCTGAAATCCACCGACGCGCCCGGCGCCCAAGCACCCGTTCTGCGTCCGACCCTGGTTTCGGCTCCGGTCAAGGCCTCGGCCCTGCGCCTGAAGAAGGTCATCGTCATCGACGCCGGCCACGGCGGCAAGGATCCCGGCTCGTCGGGGGCCAACACGGCCGAGAAGGACGTCACCCTGGCCGCCGCCAAGGCGCTGAAGGCCCGGCTGGAAAAGTCCGGTCGCTACACCGTGGTCATGACCCGGCAGTCCGACACCTTCGTGCCGCTGGAGGCGCGGGTGCAGGTCGCCCGCCGCGCCGACGCCGACCTGTTCATCTCGCTGCACGCCGATTCGGGGCCCGACGCGGCGACCCGCGGGGCCAGCGTCTATACCCTGTCGGAAAAGGGCACCGAGCGCGTGGCGCGGGTGCTCGAGAAGGACGACTGGCTGATGAAGGCCAATCTGCCGGGCCGCGACCGCGCGGTCAGCCAGATCCTGCTGGACCTCTCGCAGCGCGCCACCAAGAACCGCTCGGCCGCCTTCGCCGAAACCCTGCTGCAATCGGTGGGCGAAGAGACCGTACTGCTGCGCCGCAGCCATCGCGACGCCGGCTTCATCGTGCTGCTGGCCCCCGACATCCCGGCCGTGCTGCTGGAAATGGGCTTCATCACCAATGTCGACGACGAGCAGCTGCTGAAAAGCTCCGCCGGTCGCGGGCGCCTGATGGACGCCGTGGCCAGTTCGATCGAGTCGTACTTCGCCGCCCAGACGCGCATCGCCGCGCGTTAGGGCCGTTGGCGCCTTCTCCGATGCGCGCTAGAGCCATGGTGGGGGCGACGCGTCGGACGTGGGCCGCCTCCGCGACCGCAAAACCGCTTACGTTTTTGCCGATCGCGCTCTAGAGGATTCGAATGGAGCGGGCGAAAGTGCATCGCCCGACGGAGGCGGCGTGGATCTGAAGCCTAGAGAACGATGGATCGCCATCGCCGGTGTCACGGTGCTGTCCGCGATCGCCGTGGCCGGCTTCGCCATCGCCATCTACGCCGCCTGGCTGTTCCACGACATGCCGGACGCCGGGGAACTCCAGGACTACCGTCCTCCGACCGCCACGCGCGTCTACGCCTGGGACGGCACCCTGATCGGCGAATATTCCAAGGAACGCCGGATCTTCGTCCCCTACGATCAGATCCCGCCGCAGCTGGCCCAGGCCTTCCTGGCGGCCGAGGATCGCAACTTCTTCAAGCACGGCGGCGTCGATGTGGGCGGCTTCTCGCGGGCCATGCTCAAGAACGTCGGCAACGCCGCGCGTGGTCGACGCCTGGAAGGCGGCTCGACCATTACCCAGCAGGTGGCCAAGAACGTCCTGCTGACCAGCGACGCCACGATTGGTCGCAAGTTCAAGGAAGCGATCCTGGCCCGGCGCCTGGAGCAGTCGCTCGACAAGCAGCAGATTCTCGAGCTGTACCTGAACGAAATCTGGCTGGGCTATCGCTCGTTCGGGGTCGGCGCGGCCGCCTACAACTATTTCGGCAAGTCGCTCCCCGAACTGAGCCTGGCCCAGTGCGCCTATCTGGCCGCCCTGCCCAAAGGGCCGGACAACTACCATCCGATCCGCAACAAGGCCAAGGCCAAGGCCCGTCGCGACTGGATCCTGGGCCAGATGGCCGAGCTCGGCTGGGTCAGCCAGGAAGATGCCCGCAAGGCGATGGCCGAGGACCTGGTGGTCCAGCCGGCCCCCAAGCGCGCGGCCTATCGTGACGCCGACTATTTCGTCGAGGAAGTCCGTCAGCGGGGTGTCGCCACCCTGGGTCCGCGTCTCAACGAGGGCGGCTATTACATGCGCACCACTCTGGATCCGAAGCTGCAGACAGCGGCCCGGGTGGCGCTGATGGAAGGCCTGGAAAAATACGACCGCCGCCACGGCTGGCGCGGGGCCTGGGGTCATGTCGAGACGGTCGACGCCGACTGGGAGAAGGGGGCCCGCGCCAAGGCGCCGCCCGCCGAGCGCCGCGGCTGGCGCGCCGCCATCGTCACCTCGACCTCCGGCGCCGTCCGTCTCGCCAAGGACGAGGGCGAGGGCGCGATCGCCGGCGAGGACATGGCCTGGGCCAACGCCACCAAGGGCCTGAAGGTCGGCGACCTGGTGTTCGTCGAGAAATCCGAGACCTCGCCGGCCTATCGGTTGCGGCAGGTTCCGATCGTCAACGGCGCCCTGGTGGCCATGGAGCCCTATAGCGGCCGGGTCATCGCCCTGGTCGGCGGCTATAGCTTCTCGCTGTCGAACTTCAACCGCGCCACCCAGGCGATGCGCCAGCCCGGCTCGGCCTTCAAGCCGTTCGTCTACGCCACGGCCTTGGAAAACGGCTACACGCCGGCCAGCGTGGTGGTCGACAGCGCCATCACCCTGAAGGGGGCCAACGGCGAGGACTGGAGCCCGGAGAACTATCACAAGAAGTTCTACGGGGCCCTGCCGCTGCGCAAGGGCCTGGAGCAGTCGATCAACGCCATGACCGTGCGCCTGGCCCAGAGCGTCGGCATGAAGAAGATCGTCGACATGGCCAAGCGAACCGGTATCACGCGAGACATGGCGCCGGTCCTGGCCATGGCCCTGGGCGCCGGCGAGACCACGCCCTTCAAGCTGACCACGGCCTATACGCCCTTCGTCAACGGCGGCCGCCGGGTCGAGCCGCACCTGATCGAACTGGTGCAGGACCGCGAAGGCAAGGTGATCTTCCGCGCCGACAAACGCGACTGCGTGCGCTGCGACGCCGGCTTCAACGGCGACGAGAGCCCGCGCATTCCAGCCCTGGGCGAACAGGTGATGGACCCCATCACCGCCTACCAGGTCACCTCGATGCTGCAGGGCGTCGTCCAGCGCGGCACCGCCGCCCAGGCCAGCTCTCTGGGCTATCCGCTGGCCGGCAAGACCGGCACCACCAACGAGTACCGCAGCGCTTGGTTCATGGGCTATTCGCCCAACCTGGTGGTCGGGGTGTTCATCGGCTTCGACGACAACCGCTCGCTGGGCGAAGGCGAGACCGGCGCCACGGGCCCGGTGCCGATCTTCATGGACTTCATGCGCGAGGCCCTGAAGGGGCAGCCGAAGACCGAGTTCAAGGCTCCGAAGAACGCCAAGTTCGTGATGGTCCGCGGCGTCCGCGAGGCTTTCCGTCCCGGCACCGAGCCCAAGGTCGTGGTTCCGACCATTCCCACGGGGCCGCAGCCGTACGGCGACGCCTGGCCCGGTGGGCAAATCGGCCCGGCGCCGGGCGCGCCCAAGCCGCCGACCACGGCTCCCGACATCAGCGGGCTCTACTAAATCCAGTCGGTCATTGCGCCGACTCCGGGCGCGGGCTATGTCCCGCGCCCTTCAACACTGTCACGGAGCTACGTGATGAGACCGGATGTCGAGGCCTCAGCGGCTGACATCGAGCAGTCCGTAGGACTGCTCAGGAGGCGTCTTTGACTGGGATGTCGCCCTACGCAAACTGGATGAACTGAACGCCCGGGTCGAAGATCCGACCCTCTGGGACCGACCTTCCGAGGCCCAGGCGGTGTCGCGCGAACGCGCCGCCCTGGCCGCCCGCGTCGAAGCCGTGCAGGTCCTGGAAACCGGGCTGAAGGACGCCCTGGAATATGCCGAGCTGGCCGACATGGAGGGCGACGACGCCCTTCTGGAAGACGCTCGCGCCCAGCTCAAGGCGCTGAAGGAGACGGCCGGCCGCGCCGAGCTGGAGGCCTTGCTCTCGGGCGAGGCCGACGGCAACGACAGCTATGTCGAAATCAACTCCGGGGCCGGCGGCACCGAGTCCTGCGACTGGGCCGGTATGCTGCTGCGCATGTACAGCCGCTGGGCCAACGCCCACAAAATGACCGTCGAGCTGGTCGAAGAGACCGCGGGCGACCAGGTCGGCATCAAGTCGGCGACCTTGCTGATCAAGGGGACCAACGCCTATGGCTGGCTGAAGACCGAGGCCGGCGTCCACCGCCTGGTGCGCATCAGCCCCTATGACGCCGCCGCCAAGCGCCACACCAGCTTCGCCTCGGTCTGGGTCTATCCCGTGGTCGACGACACCATCGAGATCGACATCAACCCGTCCGACGTGCGGACCGACACCTACCGAGCCTCCGGCGCGGGCGGTCAGCACATCAACAAGACCGACTCGGCGGTGCGCCTGACGCACATCCCGACCGGCATCGCGGTGGCCTGCCAGGCCGGCCGTTCGCAGCACCAGAACCGCGAGGAAGCGTGGAAGATGCTGCGGGCCCGGCTCTACGAAGCCGAGCTGCAACGTCGCGAGGCCGCGCAGCAGGCGCTGGAGGACCAGAAGACCGACATCGGCTGGGGTCACCAGATCCGCAGCTACGTCCTGCAGCCCTACCAGATGGTCAAGGACCTGCGGACCAATGTCGAGACGTCCGACACCCAAGGCGTTCTGGACGGAGACCTGGACGAATTCATGGGCGCTTCCCTGGCCCAGCGAGTCGGGGCGACGCGGGACGCTTAGCGGGGCGTCCCTGAAAGCAAAACGCCCCGGAGCGATCCGGGGCGTCTTTTGTTTCAGCCGGCGGGCTTGGCTTCCAGGACCGGGGGAGCCGCCAGGGCTTGTTGCGGCGCCGGCGCCGGCGCCGACTGTGGCGGCGCGGCCGGACGCTGGAACTTCAGGCTGCGGCCCTGGAAGAAGGCCCCGGTTTCCATGGCCAGCTGCTCATGGGTGATATCGCCGTCGATATAGGCGGTGCCGTACAGGCGCACCTGCTTGGCGGTGAGCGCGCCGACCACGCGGCCGCGCACCTCGACCGCTTCGGCGTAGATCGAGCCTTCGACATGACCGGTCTCGCCGACCGTCAGGCGGCCGACACGGACATCGCCGCGCACCACGCCGTCGATCTGCAGTTCACCGTCGCCGGTGATGCCGCCTTCGATGGTGATGTCGGGGGAAACCAGGGAAGCCACTTTGGGCGGAGCCTTTCGAGCAGCCTCGGAGGAGGCGAGCTGTGACATGGGCAGCGGCTCGATACGGGCCGGTCCCTTGGACGCTTTAGCTTGCTTGCTGAACATACTCACCAGCCTTCAAGAAACGGTTCGGGTTCTGAGCCCGGCCGTTGACCCATACTTCGTAGTGCAGATGCGGACCGGTCGAGCGGCCCGTCGAGCCCATGGCTCCGACGCGCTGACCGATCGCCACGCGCTGGCCGACCTTGACCGAAGCGGCCTGCAGGTGGGCGTAGCGGGTCTTGAAACCGTTGCCGTGGTCGATCTCGACCACGTTGCCGTAGCCCGAGCGCACGCCGGTGAACGAGATGACGCCCGGGGCCGTGGCCATGATCGGCGTGTAGAAGGCGCCGGGGAAGTCGAGGCCCGAATGGAAGGCCGGGCGATGGGTGAAGGGGTCGAACCGCACGCCATAGCTGCTGCTCAGGGCCGGATTGGTGGTCGGCCGGTAGAAGGGCAGCTTCTGCGAGGCGGCGCTGAGGACGCGCATGTCCGACATGTCGTTGGCGGCGTGCTGGATGCGGCCGGCGAACTCTTCGTCGACGTCGAGGATAGCGGCCAGGGCGCGGGGGTCCTTGGCCTCGATCAGCGGGCCGCCCAGCGAACCGCCACCGCCGCCGCGCGTGAAGCCGCCGGCGTCGAGCCCGGCCATGCGCATGGCGGCGCGAAGGCGTTCGGCCCGGGTGTTGGCGAAGGTCTCGGCGGCGTCGATCAGGCGTTCCTGGTCCATCCGCGTGGCCTGGATGCGTTCGACCGGCGAGGCGCCCGGCAGGCGCGGCTTGGCGGTCTGCAGGGCCTGGGCGGCGCCGGGCACGCCCCGGAAGTCGCTGACCAGAAGGGCCAGGGCCGCGTGGCGCTTCTCGACCGAAGCGGCCAGTTCGTCCAGCGAGCCGCTGCTGGCCGACAGCTGGGCGACAGCGCTGTTCAGGCGCGCCTGGCGGTCGGCGTTGAGGCGCTCGTAATAGGCTTTCTGCTTGATGACCATCTGGTCGGTCGAGCTGACCGACAGGGCGCTGACCATCATCGCGGCGGTGCAGACGCCCATCCACAGGGCGGCGCCGGCGACGACCGTGGCGCACATCACCTGCTTTCCGGTCGAGAACACGTAACCACGCATCTCGCCGCCCGAACGCACGTAAAGATGGCGTTCCGGGAACAATTCTTCCAGGGATTGCCGCAGTCGCTTGAAGCGTGTGATCGCCATCGGCCTAGGAAACCCCCGTTTTCAAGGTCTCGGCGATATGCAACGAGAATGCGGAAACGCGCAAGACACTTCGCGCCGAGTAACGGCGCGTGGCTAGGCTTTCATCATCTGATTCAACCGGTAACGTGTTCTTTGCCCGCCCACCATCGCCTGAGCGTCTCAGTGTTGCGATAAACGCACGGCTGAGGCGCGAAAACCACACCACCTTGCCGCGCCTATTTCAGGGCCCGCGCCGCGGTCAGCACCGCCTTGATATGGTTGGGCACCTTCACCTTGCGCCAGGTCTGGCGGACCACGCCTTCGCGGTCGATCAGGAAGGTCGAGCGGTCGATGCCCATGTATTTGCGGCCATACATGCTCTTCTCGACCCAGGCGCCATAGGCCTCGACGATCTCGCCGGTCGCATCCGCGGCCAACTCCACCGTCAGGTCGTGCTTCTTGCGGAACTTGCCGTGCGAGATGGCGCTGTCCTTGGACACCCCGACGATCACCGCCCCGACCTTGGCGAATTCCTCGACCTCGGCCGAGAACTGCAGGGCTTCGGAGGTGCAGCCGGCGGTGTCGTCCTTGGGATAGAAGTAGAGCACGACGTTCTTGCCCTTCAGGCTCGAAAGGCTGACGCGGCCGGTGTCGGTGGCCAGGTCGAAGTCGGGGGCCTTGTCGCCGGGTTCAAGCATCTGTTTCTCTCCAACGTCCATTCTCAGCTGTCATCCCGGAAGCGCGTAGCGCTGTCCGGGACCCAGGGGCGGCTCCACCGCATCGGCCCAGTCACCTGGGTCCCGGACAGCCTCTGCGAGGCTTCCGGGATGACAACGGTTAGATAGGCTTCACCAGTACGATCTTCTTCTTGCCCGCCGCCAGCTTGACGACGCCGTCGATCAGTTCGGCCGAGGTCACGACGCGGTTGGCGTCGGGCTCGGCCTTGTCGTTGACCTTCAGGCCGCCGCCCTGAGCCAGGCGGCGAGCCTCGCCGCGCGAGGCGGCCAGGCCGGCGTCGGCGACTAGGTTGGCCAGTACAATCCCGGCGTCCAGGTCGGCGGCCGGAACCTCGAAGGTCGGCAGATCAACCGACAGCGCGCCTTGCTCGAAGGCCTTCTCGGCGGCGTCGCGGGCCTTGCGGGCTTCTTCCTCGCCATGCGCCATCCGCGTGGCCTCGTCGGCCAGCACTTTCTTGGCGTCGTTGATCTGGGCGCCGGGCAGGGCCTCGAGCCGGGTGATCTCGTCCAGCGGCAGGTCGGTGAACAGCTTGAGGAAACGGCCGACGTCGGCGTCCTCGGTGTTGCGCCAGAACTGCCAGTAGTCGTAGGGGCTCAGTTGCTCGGCGTTCAGCCAGACGGCGCCCGACATGGTCTTGCCCATCTTGGCGCCCGAGGCGGTGGCCAGCAGCGGGGTGGTCAGGCCGAAGGCGGCCTTCTGGTCGACCCGCCGGGTCAGCTCGACGCCGTTGAGGATGTTGCCCCACTGATCCGAGCCGCCCATCTGCAGCACGCAGCCGTGGGCGCGGTTCAGCTCCAGGAAGTCGACCGCCTGCATCAGCATGTAGTTGAATTCGAGGAAGGTCATCGGCTGTTCGCGCTCGAGCCGCAGCTTGACCGAGTCGAAGGCCAGCATCCGGTTGACCGTGAAGTGCACGCCGTAGTCGCGCAGGAACTGCACGTAGCCGAACTTGCTGAGCCAGACGTCGTTGTCGACCATGATGGCGTCGGTCGGCCCGTCGCCGAAGGTCAGGAACTTCGAAAAGACCTGCTTGATGCCGGCGATGTTGGCGGCGATGTCGGCGTCCGACAGCAGCTTGCGGCTCTCGTCCTTGCCGGTCGGGTCGCCCACCTTGGTGGTGCCGCCGCCCATCAGGACGATCGGTTTGTGGCCGGCCTGCTGCAGGCGGCGCAGCATCATGATCTGGATGAGGGACCCGACGTGCAGGCTGGGCGCGGTGGCGTCGAAGCCGATATAGGCGGTGACGATCCCGCCGGCCGCCGCGGCGTCCAGTTCGTCCGGATGGGTGATCTGGTGGATGTAGCCGCGCGCCTGCAGGGTCTGGAGGAATTCCGACTTGAAGGGCGTGGCGGCGGACATGGATCGACTCTCTGGCTTCGACTGTATTTCAGGCGTCCGCGCGTCTAGCACGGGCGGGGCGGGATGTGGCGAGGGTTTCATCGGCAAGTCTCCTGGCCAATCTTGAGGAAGATGGGGACCGGAGACGCTCGCTGAAGTCTGACGGCGTCGCCGGAGGGGGCGGGCGCGTCGACGTGATCGGTCGGCCTCCCGCTAGGACAGCGGGCGGTAATAGGCGCGGGCGATGAGGCGCGAGACGATCATGGGGCCTAGCTAGCCGCCGCGACCCGTGGCAGTCAACCAGACCATGCGTATCCTGGGATTCATGACCGGCACCTCGCTCGACGCGGTCGACATGGCGGTGCTCGAGACCGACGGCGAAGAGATCCAGGCCTTCGGCCCGGCCGGCGAGCGCAAGCTGCGCGAGGCGACCCGCGACCTGCTGCTGAGGGCCACCGACATCGCTCGGGCCTGGCCGCGCGGCGCGCCCGAGCCGGCGATCTTCGAGGAAGCCCGGCGGGCGGTCGCCAACGAGCACCTGCACGCCGCCGGGAGCTTCATCGCCGAACATGGCCTGGCCTGGGGCGACTTCGACCTGCTGGGCGTGCATGGCCAGACCGTGCTGCACGAGCGGCCGACCACAGAACGTGTCGGCCGGACGGTGCAACTGCTCGACGCCGAACGGCTGGCCCAGGCCTGCGGTCGGCCGGTGGCCTTCGACTTCCGCACCGCCGACGTGGCGGCCGGCGGGGAGGGGGCGCCGCTGGCCCCGGTCTATCACGCGGCCCGGGCCCGGGCCTGCGGCCTGCCGGCCCCGGTGGCGGCGCTGAACCTGGGTGGGGTGGCCAACGTCACCTTCGTCCGTCCCGACAGCGAGTTGCTGGCCTTCGACACCGGGCCTGCCAACGGCATGATCGACCTGGTGGTCCAGGCGCGCGGGGCCGGGCGGTTCGACGCGGGCGGGGCCCTGGCCAAGGCAGGGACGGTTGACCAGGCCGTGCTCGCCGCCCTGCTGGCGCGGCCCTATTTCGCGACCCGGCCGCCCAAGTCGCTGGACCGTTTCGACTTCCCGATCGAGAGCGTCGACGGCCTGTCGCTGGAGGACGCCGCCGCCACCCTGACGGCCTTCACCGTCGCCAGCGTGGCGCGGGCCTATGACTGGCTGCCGGCGGCCGAGCGACCGAAACAGCTGATCGTCGCCGGCGGCGGGCGGCACAACGGCCACATGATGCAGGGCCTTTCGCAGGCGTTGGCCGGGGTTTCCGAGGTGGTGTCGGCCGACGCCCTGGGCTGGCGCGGCGACGCCATCGAGGCCGAGGCCTTCGCCTTCCTGGCGGCCCGCACGGCGCGGGGGCTGCCGATCAGCTTTCCGGGGACGACAGGGGTGGCGAGTCCGATGATGGGGGGACGGATCGTTCGGCCTTAGCAAGGCAGTCTTCCCCCATAGGGGGAAGAGCCCTGTGCGCGCGGCTCCGCCCCCTCGCCGCTGACAGACCGCGAAGCGGTCAGGTGGGGGCAAGCGGGTGTGATCCCACGCCAAATCGGCTGTGAGCGGATCGGAGGAAAGGGTCGCGGAGCGCCGGACACCGTCCGGAGAACTTTGAATAAATACCGTTTCGACGAAGCCCAGTCGCTCCGCGCCATCGTTATCCGGAAGCGTGCGGCGCTGAGCCGTTGTTAGGGCCTCGCCGCCTTGAAGCCTCCGACGGGCGGGCCAGGTCAACGAAACCAGGTCCCGGACCGCGGGCGCGTAACGCCCGCCTGTTGCCAAGTCAGCCCTCACATCACGCCGTATCCGTGTTCCGCGCTCGGCCAGCACCAGAGACGTGAGGTGCGAAATCCTTGCAGATCCCGCCGCCGACAGAGCTTCCCGCTCGATCGCCCCCGCCGCCGCATCGGTCGCTGGCCATGCGCCCTTTCCCCGCGACGAGGTGAGATGAGCATACGGCGGGTTTTGAGGGGGAGGACGGGCGCGGCGCGGGTTGAGGGATTTCAGTGAGTTAGGCGCAAACAGCGCGCGAAGTTGGCCCCTTCTTGCGCCCTCTCCCCTTGGGAGAGGGCAACTTGACCCTCAGTGCAGCTTCAGCCGCCCCGCCACCCGCTGCTGCAGCAGCCGCGCCAGGGCCAGGACCACGGTCTTGGGCGTGCCGAGGATCGCCCGGTGATGGTCCAGGTGCAGCGAGATATAGGCCCACTTGGCGATCAGGCCCTCGACGAAGAAGTTGGGGCCGCCCAGGCCGCCCATCAGGGCCCCGACGCCCTTGTTCTCGCCCAGCGACACCAGCGAGCCGAAGTCGCGATAGACGAAGGGCGTCTCGACCCGCCGCTGACCCAGCCGGGCGATCAGCGTCTTGGCCAGGTAGCTGGCCTGCTGGTGGGCGGCCTGGGCGCGGGCCGGGATCAGCCGGCCTTCGGTCCCTCCATCCTTGTCGATCCAGGGACACCCGGCGCAGTCGCCCAGGGCCCAGACGTCGGGGGCGGAGGTCTCCAGCCGGTCGTTGACCACGAACTGGTTTGTCCGGTTGGTTTCCAGGCCATAGCCCGTGTTGGTCGCCGCGGCCTTCACCCCGGCGGCCCAGACGATCAGGTCGGCCGGCACGTCGCCGAGACTGGTCGCCAGCCGGTCGGCGTGGACGGCTGACACCTTGGCCCCGGTTCGGACCCGCACGCCCTTGCGCTCCAAAGCCACCGTGGCCTGGTCGGAGATCTTCTCGGGCAGGCCGCCGAGGATACGCGGGGCGGCCTCGACGATGGCGATGTCCAGGCGGAAGCGCTGCTCCGCCCCGATGCTGTCCAGCAGTTCGCGATGCGCCTCGATCAGTTCGGCCGACAGTTCGACCCCGGTGGCTCCGCCGCCGACGATGGCCACGCTCATCGTCTTCTCGGACGAGAACGAGGCCTTCATGAAGGCGGCCAGCAGGCGGGTGTGGAAGGCCTCGGCGTCCTCGGTGCGCTCCAGTAGGTGGGCCTGCTCGGCGCCGGGGGTGCCGAACAGGTTGGAGCCGCTGCCGATCGCCAGCACGCCCCAGGTGAAGGTCACGCCGCGTTCGTCGACCAGCACCCGGCCGCCTTCACCCAGAATCGGCTTGAGGGTCAGGCGCTTGGCGACGGGGTCGAAGGCGTCCAGTTCGCCCAGCAGGAAGCTGAAATGGTTGGAACGGCCGAGGATCGAATAGGACAGGCCCTCCTGGTGGACGTCCAGGGTGCCGGCGGCGACCTCGTGCAGGCTCGGTTTCCAGATGTGGTAGCTGGAGCGGTCGATCAGCAGCACCCGTTCCTTGCCGGCCTGGCGTCCCAGCTTGCGGCCCAGCCGCGCCGCCAGTTCCAGCCCGCCGGCTCCGCCGCCGACGATGACGATGTCGTAGTGCATGCCCGGCATACTTGGTCCCCTGGGCCAATAATTCCTCAGACGATGAATATATAGAATATATAGAGTGTCAGGTGGCCGTTGTCAGGCCAGGTTGAGCTGCCAGGAGACGCCGAACCGGTCGTTGACCCAGGCGAAGCGCCGGCTGAAGCCATAGTCGCCCAGCGGCATCAGTTCGGCGCCGCCGTCGCCGATGGCGGTGGCCAGGCGCGCGATTTCATCTTCCGACGCGCAGTCGACGAACAGGGACGTCGAGGGGGTGAAGTCGAAGGCGTGCTTCACGAAGCTGTCGGAACAGAAGATTTCCTGACCGCCGATCCTGAAGCGGGCCAGCACCACCGAGCCTTCGGGGCCCGGACCGCCAGGGCCGTGGCGCTTGACGTCGAGAACCTCGCTGTCGGGGAACAGCGAGACGTAGAAGGTCATCGCCGCTTCGGCCCGGCCATCCTGGAACATCAGGAACGGGCGTATGGTCTGGCTCACCGTCATCCTCCACGAACGCTGTTCGGGCAGAATGACGGTGAGTTGTCCAGGATCGCAAGTGCCTTGGTACCGGTAACCTGTGGTTACCTGGACGCTGGGGCCTAGGGAATCGGGGTCATCGCCAGGCGCTTGTCGAGATAGTCGCCGACGCTGCGTTCGACGCTGGGCAGGTGCTCAGCCCAGAAGTGGGTGGCCTTGTCGACGACCTCGTAGTCGATGACGATGCCCTTCTGGGTGCGCAGCTTGGAGACCACGCGCTCGACCTCGACCGGCGGCACGACGGTGTCGGCCGCGCCCGTCAGGATCAGGCCCGAGGCCGGGCAGGGGGCCAGGAAGCTGAAGTCGTACATGTTGGTCGGCGGCGACACCGAGATGAAGCCGTCGGTCTCCGGGCGGCGCATCAGCAACTGCATGCCGATATAGGCGCCGAAGCTGTAGCCGGCGACCCAGGTCTGGGCGGCGGCCGGGTTGTTGGACTGCAGCCAGTCCAGGGCCGTGGCCGCGTCGGCCAGTTCGCCGATGCCGGCGTCGAACTCGCCCTGGCTGCGGCCCACGCCGCGGAAGTTGAAGCGCAGGGTCGCGAAACCGCGCTTCATGAACAGGTGGTAGAGCTGCACCGAGACCGGATGGTTCATGTGCCCGCCCGCCTTGGGGTGCGGGTGCAGGATCAGGGCGATGGGCGCATTGTCGGTCTTGCCCGGCGAATAGCGGCCCTCGATACGGCCGGAGGCTCCGGTCAAAATCACGTCAGGCATACAAGGTCCCTATCCAAAAAGGGGCGCGGGGTCGGTTCCTTTCGGCCCCCAAAACGAAGGGGGCGGCGAAGGGAATACTTGACCACTGCGCTTGGTCTTCCTAAATCCGCAACGCGCGTCGTGACCAACCAGGCCCGGCGCGAAGTCGCGGCTTGTAACACACGCCTAAGCCTATGCGCGCGGAATCTGCAAGGAGGTAAGGCGCATGCGCCTGAGCACCAAGGGACGCTATGCGGTCATGGCCATGACCGATCTCGCGCGTCGCCAGGGCGAGGCCGAGGGCCGCGCCGTGGCCCTGGCCGAGATCGCCGCCCGCCAGCAAATCTCGCTGTCGTATCTCGAACAGCTCTTCGCCCGCCTGCGCCGCAAGGGCCTGGTGGTCAGCGCCCGCGGTCCGGGCGGCGGCTACCGCCTGGCCCGCGAGGCCCGCGACACCGCCATCGCCGACATCGTCCTGGCCGTGGACGAACCCCTGCGCGCCACGCGCTGCGGCCTGTCGAAGGCCGGCGTCGGCAAGGGCGCGCCCAAGGGCTGCATGGCCGGGGGCGCCCAGTGCCTGACCCATGACCTGTGGGAAGAGATGGGCCGCCAGATCCACGGCTACCTGGCCAGCGTGTCGGTCGCCGACGTCCTGGAGGGCAAGCTGTCGGGCAAGACCCGCACGACACGGGAGAAGGCGGCGGCGTGAGCAAGCCCACGGTCTATCTCGACTACAACGCCAGCGCGCCGCTCCGTCCCGAGGCGCGGGAAGCAATGCTGCGCGCCTTCGACCTGGGCGGTAATCCCTCGTCGGTGCACGCCAGCGGCCGGGCCGCGCGTGACCTGGTCGAGACCGCCCGCGCCCAGGTCGCGGCCCTGGTCGGCGTGGTGGCCGGTTCGGTCACCTTCGTCAGCGGCGGCACCGAGGCCAACGCCCTGGCCATCCAGAGCGCCGCCTTCGCCGGTTTCAACCGCATCATCGTCAGCGTCGGCGAGCACGACGCTGTCACCGCGACCGCCGCCGCCTCCGGCCTGCCGGTCGAGGTCTTGCCGATCGACGCCGAAGGCGTGGCCGACCTGGACTGGCTGCGCGAGGCGCTGTGCAAGCCGGGCCGGGCCCTGGTCTGCCTGATGCTGGCCAATAACGAGACCGGCGTCGTCCAGCCCGTCGCCGAGGCCAGCGCCCTGGTGCGCGACGCCGAGGGCTGGCTGCATGTCGACGCCGTGCAGGCGGCCGGCAAGATCGCCATCGACTTCACCGCCCTGGGCGCCGACACCATGGCGCTGTCGGCCCACAAGCTGGGCGGCCCGCAGGGCGTCGGCGCCCTGGTGGCCGGCACGCGCGCCACCCTGGTGCGCCAGCAGCACGGCGGCGGCCAGGAACGCGGCCGCCGGGCCGGCACCGAGAACGTCGCGGGCATCGCCGGGTTCGGCGCGGCGGCGCAAGCGGCCGCCTCCGACTTGCCCCTGATGGCCAATCAAGCGATATGGCGCGACGCCTTGGCCGAACGGATCAAGGCGGCTGGCGGCGTGACGCTCGGGGAGGGCGCTCGGCGCCTGCCTCAAACCCTCTGTCTGGCGGCCGAAGGCTTCGGCTCGCAGATCCAGGTGATGAACCTGGACCTGGCGGGCGTGATGGTCAGCGCCGGCAGCGCCTGCTCTTCGGGCAAGGTCAAGGCCAGCCGCGTGGTGGAAGCCATGGGCCGGTCCGACCTCGCCCCCTTCGCCCTGCGGGTCAGCGGCGGCTGGGCGAGCACGGAGCAAGACTGGATTTCCTGCGGCGACGCCTGGCTCGCCGCCTATTCGCGTATCGGCGCCCGTCGCCGGGAGGTGGCGTAATGGCCGCGGTCAAACAGACCATTGATACCGTCGCGGCGCTCGAGAAGTACGAGCACGGCTTTACGTCGGACATCGACCAGGAGTTCGCCCCCAAGGGCCTCTCCGAGGACATCGTGCGCTTCATCTCGGCCAAGAAGGAAGAGCCGCAGTGGATGCTCGACTGGCGGCTGGAGGCCTATCGCCGCTGGCTGGAGCTGGAAGAACCGGTCTGGGCCAATGTCACCCATCCGCCGATCGACTACCAGGACAGCTACTATTACGCCGCGCCCAAGGAGAAGGCCGGGATCGCCAGCCTCGACGAGGTGGATCCCGAGATCCTGGCCGTCTACGCCAAGCTGGGCATCCCGCTGAAGGAGCAGGAAGTCCTGGCCGGCGTGGTCGGCGCGCCGCGCTATGCCGTGGACGCGGTGTTCGACAGCGTCAGTGTCGTCACCACCTTCAAGAAGGAGCTGGCGGCGGTCGGGGTGATCTTCTGCTCGATGAGCGAGGCGATCCGCGAGCATCCCGAGCTGGTCAAGCAGTACCTCGGCTCGGTGGTGCCCACGTCGGACAACTATTTCGCCTGCCTCAACAGCGCGGTCTTCAGCGACGGCTCGTTCGTCTACATCCCGCCGGGCGTGCGCTGTCCGATGGAGCTGTCGACCTATTTCCGCATCAACGCCAAGGATAGCGGCCAGTTCGAGCGGACCTTGATCATCGCCGACAAGGGCGCCTATTGCTCCTATCTCGAGGGCTGCACGGCCCCGATGCGCGACGAGAACCAGCTGCACGCCGCCGTGGTCGAGCTGGTGCTGCTCGAAGACGCCGAGATCAAGTATTCCACCGTCCAGAACTGGTATCCGGGCGATCCGGAAACCGGCAAGGGCGGCATCTACAACTTCGTCACCAAGCGCGCCGACTGCCGCGGCGACCGCAGCAAGGTGTCGTGGACCCAGGTCGAGACCGGTTCGGCCATCACCTGGAAATATCCGTCCTGCGTGCTGCGTGGCGAGGGCTCGTCGGGCGAGTTCTATTCGATCGCCGTGACCAACGGCCACCAGCAGGCCGACACCGGCACCAAGATGATCCACCTGGGGGCCAACACCCGCTCGCGGATCGTCGCCAAGGGCATCAGCGCCGGCAAGTCGACCAGCACCTATCGCGGCCTGGTCAGCGCCCACCCCAAGGCCAAGGGCGCGCGCAACTTCACCCAGTGCGACTCCTTGCTGATCGGCAAGACCTGCGCGGCCCACACCGTGCCCTATATCGAGGCCCGCAACGGCCAGTCGGTGTTCGAGCACGAGGCCACCACCACCCGCCTGTCGGACGACCAGCTGTTCTACGTGATGCAGCGCGGGCTTTCGCAGGAGGAGGCCGTGGCCCTGCTGGTCAACGGCTTCGTCAAGGACGTGCTGCAGCAATTGCCGATGGAATTCGCGGTGGAGGCTCAGAAGCTGGTGGCGATCTCGCTGGAAGGGAGCGTCGGCTGATGCTGCTGGCGATCGACCACGTCCAGTTGGCCATGCCGGCCGGCGGTGAAGCCGCCGCGCGCGGCTTCTATGGCGACGTGCTCGGTCTGCCGGAAACGCCGAAGCCGCCGCACCTGGCCAAGCGCGGCGGTTGCTGGTTCGAGAACGATGCGCTGAAGATCCACCTCGGCGTCGAGGCCGACTTCCGCCCGGCCCGCAAGGCGCATCCGGGACTGCTGGTCTCGGAGCTGGACGCCTTGAAGGCGCGGCTGGTCGAGGCCGGCTATGCGCTGAAGGACGACGAGCCGCTGGAAGGCTACGACCGCGTCTATGTCGACGATCCGTTCGGCAACCGGATCGAGCTGCTGGAGCTGCTGGCTGGCGGGGAGGGCGCATGAGCACGATCACCCTCTACCGCCCCGTCGGTACGGAAGAGCTGAAGCTGATCGAGGCGTCCGGCTGGAAAGCCTTCCCGCCGCGCCTGCCCGAGCAACCGATCTTCTATCCGGTGACCAACGAGGCCTACGCCGCCCAGATCGCCCGCGACTGGAACGCCGTGCACAACGACGACAAGCGCGGCTATGTCACGCGTTTTGCGGTCTCGGCGAGCTTCCTGGCGGGCTTCGACAAGAAGGTCGTCGGCAGTCGTGAGCACGAGGAATACTGGATCCCAGCCGAGGATTTGCCGCTGTTCAACGCCGCTATCGAAGGCCAGATCGAAGTCGTCGAAACCGTCGTCGGCGACGCCGCGACTTCGTCGGAAGGGAGCACGAGGTGATCGCCGCCAGGCCAATATCGCCGACCATCGGACTTTTGGGCGCGGTTTTTTGCAGCATGGCCATCGCCGTCGAGTTCGCGTTGGGCTTCCACGTTCGGGGCCTCTCGCTGAATTTGATCCTTGGCCTGAGCTGGTTGCTCGTCGTCGCGTTCGCGCTTCTTAGCTATCGGGCGCGCGGACTTTCAGTGCTGCTAAGCGCCCCAGTCGCCACCTACATCCTCACAAGCTCGTCGCTGCAACTCGCCGTGGCCTGCTCTCTAAATTCTCAGAGTTGCCCATAATGCTCTCCATCCAAAACCTCCACGCCAATGTCGGCGACAAACCCATCCTCAAGGGCGTGACGCTCGACGTGCCGGCCGGGCAGGTGCACGCCATCATGGGGCCGAACGGGGCGGGCAAGTCGACCTTGTCCTACGTGCTGACCGGCCGTGGCGGCTACGAGGTCACCGAGGGCTCGGCGAGCCTGAACGGCGAGGACCTGCTGGCCCTGGAGCCCAACGAGCGGGCCGCCAAGGGCGTGTTCCTGTCGTTCCAGTATCCGCTGGAAATTCCGGGGGTTCCGGCCCTGACCTTCATCCGCACCGCTCTCAACGCTCAGCGCCGGGCGCGCGGCGAGGACGAGATCGCCGCCCCGGCCTTCCTGAAGCTGGCCAAGGAGAAGGCCGCGGCCTTGAAGATCGACTTCGAGATGCTCAAGCGCGGCCTGAACGTCGGCTTCTCGGGCGGCGAGAAGAAGCGGATGGAAATTCTTCAAATGGCGATGCTTTCGCCCAAGTTTCTGATCCTCGACGAGACGGACTCGGGCCTGGACATCGACGCCCTGAAGATCGTCTCCGAAGGCGTCAACGCCCTGCGCGCCCCCGATCGCGGCATGCTGGTCATCACCCACTACCAGCGCCTGCTCGACTACATCAAACCCGACCGCGTCCACGTACTGGCCGCCGGCCGCATCGTCGCCTCGGGCGGCCCGGAGCTGGCGCATCAGCTCGAGGCCGAGGGCTACGACAAGTACACGGTGGCGGCGTGATGGCGGTCGCATGGCATAGGTCCTCCCCCTGTGGGGGAGGCGATCGCGAAGCGATCGGTGGGGGGAGTTTGCTGAACCTGCCGAATACGCCCCCCTCCGTCGTCGCTGCGCGCCGACACCTCCCCCAGAGGGGGAGGACTTTCGCATGACCCTCGCCCTGGCCCTCAAAACCGGCGACCTGACCCAACTCCCGTCGCGCCGCGACGAGGACTGGCGCTGGACCGACCTGCGCGGGCTGGTCCGCCAGTTGCCGCCGGCCTCGCCGGCCTTTGAGGGCGCGGTCGCCGCCGGTCCGTTCGAAGCCCTGGCCGCCGACACCATCCTGTTCGTCAACGGCCGCCAGCGCCACGCCGCCGCCAGCGGCGCGGGCGACGTGGTGGCGCTGCGCTTCGTCTCCGCCACCGAAGGCTCGGGCCACGCCGCCGCCTACGCCATCGTGGTCGATCCGGGCTCGACCCTGGTCCTGCTGGAAAGCCACGAGGGCCATGCGGCCGGCTACATGTCGGACGTCACCCTCGACATCGCGGTGGGCGAGGGCGCCCGCGTCGAGCGCATCGTGCTGGTCGACGACCACGCCGAGGCCATCGACATCGTCACCGCCGAGGTCGACCTGGCCCCCGGCGCGACCTATGCCCAGACCGTCCTGACCTCGGGCGCCCGTCGCCAGCGGATCGAGACGCGGGTCAACCATCCCGGCGCCCACGCCAATGTGCGGCTCGACGGCGTCTATGTCCTCGACCATCAGCGCCACGCCGACCAGACCACGGTCGTCACCCACGGCGGCGTCGACGGCGTCACCGGCCAACTGACCAAGGGCGTGGTCACCGACCAGGCGCGCGGCGTGTTCCAGGGCCGGATCATCGTCCAGCCCGGCGCCGATCAGACCGACGCCCGCATGGGCCACCACGCCCTGATCCTGTCGGACAAGGCCGAGGTCGACGCCAAGCCCGAATTGCTGATCTTCGCCGACGACGTCGCCTGCGCCCACGGCAACACCATCGGGGCCCTGGATGACGAGGCGATCTTCTACGCCCGCCAGCGGGGCATTCCGGAGGCCGAGGCCCGCGCCATGCTGACCCAGGCGTTCCTGGGCGAGGTGGTCGAGCGCATCGAACACGACGGCGCCCGCGCCATCGCCGTGGCCTGGGTGGCCCAGCGGCTGGGGAGGGCGGAATAGTGGCTTTCGACGCCCCCTTCGACATCGACGCCATCCGCGCCCAATTCCCGATCCTGGCCCGCCAGGTGAACGGCAAGCCGCTGGTCTATCTGGACAGCGCCGCCAGCGCCCAGAAACCGGACGCGGTGCTGGACGCCATGACCAGCCTGGCGCGCACCAGCTACGCCAACGTCCATCGTGGCCTGCACACGCTGGCCAACGAAACGACGCAGGCCTATGAAGATGCTCGGGAAACCGTGGCGCGCTTCATCAATGCCGAGCCGTCGGAAATCATCTGGACCAAGAGCGCCACCGAGGGCGTCAACCTGGTCGCCGACACCTTCGGCCGGTCGCTGAAGGCCGGCGACGAGATCGTGCTGTCGGTGATGGAGCACCACGCCAACATCGTGCCGTGGCACTTCCTGCGCGAACGCTACGGCGTGGTGCTGAGGTTCGTTCCCGTCACCGACGACGGCCGCCTCGACATGGAGGCCTTCGAGGGCCTGCTGAACGAACGCACGAAGATGGTGGCCATCAGCCACATGTCGAACGTGCTGGGCACCATCAACGACGCCGCGCAGATCGTCCGCCTGGCCCACGCGGCCGGGGCGCCGGTGCTGCTCGACGGCTGCCAGGCCATTGTCCACTCCAAGGTCGACGTGAAGGCGCTGGACGTCGATTTCTACGTGTTCTCCGGCCACAAGCTGTACGGCCCGACCGGCATCGGCGTGCTCTACGGCAAGGCCGAGCGCCTGGCCGCCCTGCCGCCCTACCAGGGCGGCGGCGAGATGATCGGCCACGTGACCCTGGAAGGCGTCACCTATGCCGACCCGCCGCACCGCTTCGAGGCCGGCACCCCGGCCATCCTCGAGGCCGTCGGCCTGGGTGCGGCGATCGACTGGCTGGGAACCCTGGACCGCGACGCGGCCCTGGCCCACGAGCACGCGCTCTACCAGCGGGTGGTCGATCAACTGGCCGGCGTCAACGGCGTGCGGATTCTCGGCACGGCGCCGGGCAAGGGGGCGGTGCTGACCTTCGTGGTCGAGGGCGCCCACCCCCATGACGTGGCCCAGGTGCTCGACCGCTACGGCGTCGCCGTGCGAGCCGGCACCCACTGCGCCGAGCCGCTGATGAAAAGGTTCGGCCTCACCGCGAGCGCCCGCGCTTCCTTCGCCCTATATAACACCGAGGCCGAGGCCGACGCGTTCGTGAGCGCGCTGGCCAAGGCCCGCAGTTTCTTCAGTTGAGCCCCATGACCGATCAGATCGCCCCCGTCACCGTTTCCGCCCTGCCGCAAGCCGAGCTGGATCGCCTGACCGACCAACTGGTCGAGAAGCTGAAGACGGTGTTCGACCCGGAAATCCCGGTCGACATCTACGAACTCGGCCTGATCTACAAGGTGGACGTGTCCGACGAGAAGGACGTGGCCATCGACATGACCCTGACCGCCCCGGGCTGCCCGGTGGCCGGCGAGATGCCCGGCTGGGTGCGCGACGCGGTCATGGAGCTGGAAGGCATCAGGTCGTGCCATGTCGACCTGGTCTTCGAGCCGCCGTGGGATCCCTCGCGGATGAGCGATGAGGCCAAGCTGCAACTGAACATGTTCTGATTGGTTTGAAGCCCATGGAAGCCGCCGTCACCGCCCGTCCGCGCCGCCCGCGCCCCAAGGTCGTCACCCTGACCCCGGCCGCCGCCGCGCGGGTCAAGGAGATCATGGACCGGGCCGATAAGCCCTATGCCGGCCTGCGCGTGGGCGTGAAGAACGGCGGCTGCGCGGGGTCGGAGTACGTCTTCGAATACGCCGCCGAGAAGGGGCCGATCGACGAGGTGGTCGAGGATCAGGGCGTCACCATCCTGATCGACCCCAAGGCGGTGCTGTTCCTGATCGGCACCACGATCGACTACGAGACCACCAAGCTGTCGTCGAAGTTCGTGTTCAACAACCCCAACGAAACCGACGCCTGCGGCTGCGGCGAGAGCGTCACCATCCAGCCGGCGCCCGAGGCGCTGGACTGATGCTGACCCGGACGCCGTCCTGCGTGGAATGCGGCCTGGCCTGGGGCGCGCCGGCGTTCCGCCACGAGGATCATGCCCCGTTGTATTGGTCGGACCAGGGCCTCCTGTGCTCGACCGGCTGCGCCACGAAGCATTTCGACCAGCGCCGGGAGGATGGGACGTTCGTTCCCGTGCCGGCGGACTGCCCGGTCGACGTGTAAAACCAAGGTGAGGCCAATCAATCTGGCTGCCCGGACAGGTCAGGCACCGGCCGTCCCCTACAGGATGGCGATGATCGCTCCCGTGATGACGAGCACGGCTAAGACTGTGCCTATCGAGGCGAGACCACGGATTTCATCAAACGCAAGGCCTACCGGACGTCTATCGCCATTCCGTTGGATTGCCGGATTGACGTTGGGGCCTAGATCCAGCTGCCGGTAACTTCCATGGTCGCGAATAAGGCGATGAGCAACGTCGCCGGGACCTGAATTGCAGCAAAAGCCGCCGTCGGAATTCTGAAGCCCTTTGCGAACACTATGATCGCAATACCTAAAACGATGCTGCTAAGGAAGAAGACGCCCAGCGCATTGACCATCCATAACGGACGACTTTTCGTGGCTGGTTCTACCCAAAAAATGGCACCCCATGTTGCACAGACGAGGAGCGGGATGGGGAGCGCCATAAGGATCAAGCTGTGCCGAAACGTCGCGCCAACTCGTTGGGCAAGCCACATGAAGGCCGCAGTGAGCAAGGCCTCGATGGCGAGCAGCGTTATGATGACCTGCAATGGATTAAGCCGCCTTTGCTGACATAGGTGCCACGTTCTTGCGCCCGTTCCACTCCACCAGCACCGATGGCTTGACCGGTTCCCCACGCGCCTGGGCGATCAGTTCGTTGGTCCGGGTCTCGATGACCGCTTCCATCTTCGCCATGAACTCGGCCTTCGACAGCCCCGGCGGGATGGCCGGCAGGAACTCGACCGTGGCCTGGCCGGCGGTCTTGGCCTTTTCCGTCTGTTTCCAGAAGCAGCCCAGGTTTGTCGCCACCGGCACCACCGGCAGGTTGAAGTCCTGGCTCATGTGGTAGACGCCGGCGCGGTAGCGGAACCGCTCGCCCGGCGCGGCCAGGTGGCCCTCGGGATAGATCAGGATGCGGCGGCCCTCGGCGGCGACCTGGGCGGCGCTTTGCGACAGCGCCTTGCGGGCTTCCGGCCCACCGCAGCTGTCGACGACGATGGCCCCGAACTTCCTGAGGATCGCCCCGACCAGCGGGAAGCGCTCCAGGTGGTCGCCGGTGACGAACGACAGGTTCTCGACATTGGCGAACATCACGAAGCCGTCGCCCCAGCTGTGGTGCTTGGCGGCGATGATGAAGGCGCCGTCGGGCAGGTTCTCCTGGCCTTTCAGATCGATCTTCACGCCGGCGAAGGTCCGCAGCGCCCACAGCATCCGCTGGCTGTAGAGTCGCAGGGCGAAGGCGATCGGCCGGCGGCCGGGGAGCAGGGCGGAGAGGGCGGCCGACAGGCCGTAGAAGATCGACAGAACCCAGTAGTAGGCGTTGAACAGCGCACTGCGCATGGTTCGGTGTCCTTGATGGGGAGGGGCTAGCGGGCGGAAAGCACGGCCTGGACGGCCGCGGTCATCAGCGGGGCGTGGGCGGAGAGGGCGTCGGCGCCCAGCCGGCCATAGGCCTTGTTCTGGGCGGTCTGGGTGATGACGCCGATGGCCATGGCGGCGATCACCCGCGGGTCGCCCGGGGGCAATTCGGTGTCGATCATCGCCCGCTTGATCAAGGCCTCGACCATGGTCACCGGGTCGCGGCCGTCCTCCTGGTAGTAGGGCAGGAAGTGGTGCAGCTGCAGCAGGTGGAAGGCGAACAGCAGCCAGTCCTCGTCGGCCACGGTGCAATAGGCCCGGACCACGGCGGCGGCCTTGGCCTTGATCCCCGTCTCGGCCTCGGCCTTGACCATGATCAGGTCCGACAGCCGCCGATGGGTGGCCATGAACAGGCCCAGGGCCAGCTCGTCCTTGCTCTTCCAGTGGCGGTAGATCGCGCCCTCGGACACCCCGGCCCTGGCGGCGATCAGCTTGGTGGTGGCCGCGTCGACGCCGCGGTCGACGAAGACCTCGAGGGCGGCGCGTTCGATTCTGGGTTTGGCGCTCATGAGGGAAGGCTAGCATGGTTGGGGGTGCATGCAAGTGAATACTCACATCTAGGCGCGTGACGTTGACGCCGGCGGGCCGGGCGGCCTAAGCCGGGCCATGGTCCAGACTGTCCTGATCTATTCGATGGGCGAGGTGATCGGCGACGGCCTGATCAAACTTCCCTTCATCGCCGGCCTGCGGGCCGCTTTCCCGGAGGCCCGGATCACCTGGTGCGCGGCCAAGGGCGAGACGGTCTATGCCGGCCCGCTGAAGGGCGTCGTCGCCGGCTATGTCGACGAAATCCTGACCACCGGCCCGACCGGGGCCGGGACGCTGGACGTCCTGCCCTGGGTCAAGCCGTTCGGCGGGCGGACCTTCGACCTGGTCATCGACACCCAGGAGAACCTGCGTCGTAGCCTGGTGGCCAGGCGCGCCGCCCCCAAGGGCGGCAAGGGTCTGTTCGTCTCCGCCGCCGCCCAGGCGCGGAAACCCGGCTGGCCGGCGGCCGTGGTCGATCGCCTGGGTCGCCTGCTGGCCCTGGCCACCGATGGCGCGGGCGCGCCTCGCCCCCTGGTCCTGACCAATCCCGACGCCCTGGCGGCGGCCAAGGCGCTGTTGCCCGACGGTCCGACCTATATCGGCCTGGCGCCCGGCGCCGGCGGCCAGGACAAGCGCTGGCCGCTGGACCGCTATCTCGACCTGGCCCGTCGCCTGGAAGCCTCGAGCCGCAAGGCGGTGTTCTTCTTCGGCCCCGACGAGGCTACCGACGCCCAGGCGGCGCGCGAGGCCGTCCCGTCGGCGCTGTTCCCGGAGAAGGACCGCACCGACGGCCATGCCGCCGTGAACGGGCCGCTGCTGGCCATCGCCCTGGCTGGACGACTGACCGCCGCGATAGCCAACGACGCGGGCCCGGGCCACATGCTGGCGGCCGGCGGCGCGCCGCTGCTGTCGCTGCAGAAGGACCATCGCAAGGCGGCGAAGTTCCGTCCCGCCGCCCGGCGTCTTGAGCTGCTGGTCGCGGAGGACTACGGACAGGACATGGCCGCCCTGCCGCCCGAGGTGGTGGAAGCCGCCCTGCTGCGCCTGATCGCCGGAGAGCCCTGAATGGCCATCCTAGCCCCCATCTCGGCCGGCGAACTGATCGACAAGATCACCATCCTGCGGGTCAAGGCCACGCGGATCGGCGATCCGGCCAAGGAAGCCAATGTCCGCGTCGAACTGGCCCTGCTGGAGGCGACCGCCGCTCGTGAACTGGCCGGTTCGCCCGACCTGGAGCGCCTGACCGCCGAACTGACGCAGATCAACGCCGCCCTGTGGGATATCGAGGACGGCAAGCGCGACCACGAGCGCCGCCAGGACTTCGGCCCGTCCTTCGTCCAGCTGGCCCGCCGCGTCTATATCGACAACGACCGCCGCGCCGCCGTGAAGCGGGCGATCAACGCCCTGGTCGGGTCGGAGATTGTCGAGGAAAAGAGCTACAAGCCGTATCTGGGGGGCTGAACGGGCAGCCTCAATTCGGCTCGTGCTCCCTTCGCGCCGTCATCCCGGGCCCGGACGTTTTGACCGGCCGCTTGGGGTGGTTGTAGGACGGTCGCCTTTCCTTTCGAAAGTGACCGAAGGTTGACCGTTCGACGGTCCGCACCGGATCGTGCGCCGACATAACCCTCACCCCCGCTTGCCGACCGTCTCCTCGACCCGCTCTTCGAAGTCGCCGAGGTTGCCGAACAGGTTCTCGATCGAGAACACCAGGCCAAACACCCGGGCGGCGTCGTCGAAGGCCAGGGCGCGGGTGCCGCCGGTCTCGCGCAGGGTCTCGACGGCGGTCTGGAACGCCTGGTGGGCCTGGGCGAAGGCGATGCGGTCGGGACGGGGACCGCCCGACAGCAGGGTCGCGCAAGTCCGCAGGAAGCCGGCGCACGCGCCCAGCATTGCCGCCGACTGCAGGGTCAGGCCTGGGGCGGGGAAGGTTTCGCGCAACGCCCGGCCGATCATCACGCAGTCGTTGCGCAGCCGCCACAGGGTGCGGGGCAGGGCGTCGGTCACCGAATGGTCGCTGAGCTTGCTGGCGCTCTCGCGCTCGGCTTCGGCCATGGCGGTCTGCAGCTTGGCCAGGGCCTTGAGGGTCTCGTCGTAATGGTCGCGGGCGTCGATGGTGGTCTCGCCGCCGCGCAGCTTGAGGGCGTAGTGGTCGAGCAGGTCGGCCAGCAGCTCGGCGACCTTGTCGACGTTCTCGACCACCGAGGCGTGGGCGCGGGCCGGGAAGATCAGCAGGGTGGCGGCGATGCCGACCACGCTGCCGACCGTGATTTCGGCCACCCGCAGGAAGGCGGCGACCAGCGGGTCCATGTGGGTGGTCGTGCCGATCAGCATGATCACGGCGGTGATCGGCGCCACCTTGAAGGCCGGACGCACGGCGGCCAGGAAGGCCAGCAGGGCGGCGGTGATGGCCAGGATCGGTCCGCCGGCCTCGGGCCAGCGGGCGTGCAGCATCGCCGCCCCGGCCCCGACCACGGCCCCGACCACCGTGCCCATCAGGCGCTCGATCGAGGCGGTGATCGTCGCGCCCAGGCTGCCCTGGACGATGATCACGGCGGTGAACACCGCCCAATAGCCCTGGGGCAGGCGCAGCAGGGTGGCCAGGGCGTAGGCAGTCACCACCGCCACCGACACCCGGATGGCGTGGCGCCACTCGGTCTTGCGGGCCGCCGCCTTGGCCAGGGCGGCGCGCGACAGCCCCATGCCGACGAACCGCCGCCAGTCGCTGGGCGCGGCTTCCGGCACCTAGGCCACCGCTTCGCGCAGCATTTCCAGCGCCGTGCGCACCGCCGCAAGCTGCACCGCCTCGCGGGTCCCGCCGGCGAAGCGCTCGTGGCGATGGACGACCGAGCGGTTGGCGCGGGCCACCGCCAGATGCACCGTGCCGACCGGCTTCAACGGCGAGCCGCCGCCGGGCCCGGCGACGCCGGTGATCGACACCGCCACATGGCCATTGCTGGCCTCCAGCGCCCCCTCGGCCATCATCCGCGCCACGACCTCGGATACCGCGCCATGGTCGGCGATCACGTCGCCCGGCACGCCCAGCATCTCGGACTTCGCCCGGTTGGTGTAGGTGACGAAGCCGCGCTCGAAGACGTCGGACGCCCCCGAGATCGCGCAGATCGCCCCGGCCACGAGGCCGCCGGTGCAGCTCTCGGCGGTGACCAGGCGCAGGGACTTCTGCCGGGCTTCGTCGATCAGCAGGCGGGCGAGGGTCTCGATCTCTAGGGGGAACATCGGCGGACTCGGCGCATCGATCGGGAACACACACTCACACCACGGGCAGGGGGCCCGTGGCAACGTGGATGGGGTGAGTGTGTGTCCCCACCCGCATCCTCGGTCTTCACGCCGGTGTCTCGACCACCGCGATCGCCTGGGCCGCCAGGCCCTCGCCGCGGCCGGTGAAGCCCATGCCCTCGGTGGTGGTGGCCTTGACGCTGACCCGGTCGAGCGGAAGGTCAAGGATCTCGGCCAGCCGCGCGCGCATCGCCGCGCGGTGCGGTTTGATCTTCGGCCGCTCGCAGATCAGGGTCACATCGACATTGACCAGGGTTCCGCCACGTCGACGGACCAGGTCGACGGCGTGGATCAGGAACTTGTCCGAGGACGCGCCTTTCCATTGCGGATCGGTGGGCGGGAAGTGGTCGCCGATGTCGCCTTCGCCGATCGCGCCCAGGATGGCGTCGGTCAGGGCGTGCAGGCCGGCGTCGGCGTCGGAATGGCCGATCAGGGTCTCGTCATGGGCGATCTCGACGCCGCACAGCCACACGGACTCGCCGGGCCCCCAGCGATGGGCGTCGAAGCCCTGGCCCATCCGGGTGATCCGCGCGCGGCCCGCCAGTTGTTCGGCCATGGCGAAGTCCTCCGGATAGGTCAGTTTGAACAGCATCGGGTCGCCGGGAACGACGACCACGCGGCCGCCGTCCTGCTCGACCACCTGGGCGTCGTCGGTCGGCTCGTCCGGACCGTTCCAGGCGGCGTAGGCGGTCAGCAGGCGGTCGCGACGGAAGGCTTGGGGGGTCTGGGCGCGCCACAGGTTGTCGCGCGGTTTTGTGACAACGGCCGAGCCGGCCGCCCCGCTTTTCAGCGTATCGGCCACCGGCAAGGCCGGAATCGCGCCGTCGGCGTTCGCGAGCGCCGTCAGGACACCCGTTATTGCTGCGGCGCCGAGAAAGGGGCGGGCGGCGTCGTGGATCAGCACCGGCTCGTCGGTCGGACGGTCGGCCAGGGCGACCAAACCGGCCTGGACGGACAGCGCCCGAGTCGCGCCGCCAGAGGTTGTTGTCCAACCTGGTAAATCTTTAAGTATGTCTTCCGCGATGCTCCGCGCCCCAGGCTCGGTCACGATCACAAGGTTTTTTACGCCGGCGTTCAGCAGGGATTCCACCGACCAGCGGAGCACGGGCTTGCCCGCCAAATCGCGCCATTGCTTGGCCTGGCCAGGCCCGGCTCGCGTTCCCGAGCCCGCGGCGACGATGACGGCTGAAAAGTTCATGAGGGGTGTTTAGCCCCCCATCGAAACTTGTCCAGAGAAGGAGGCTTTACGGCGCCGCACAATATGCCTAAAAACAGTGCGATGGGGATGCATATAAAATGAGCAAAAGTCTCACTATCGGCAAGGTCGAGGTGCCTGGGCGTGTGTGGATCGCGCCGATGACCGGCGTCTCGGACCTGCCCTTCAGGGAAACCGCCACCCGCCTCGGCGCGGCCTATGTGGCGACCGAGATGGTGGCCTGCGCCGAGTTCGCTCGGGGGCGGCCCGACGCGGTGCGCCGCGCGGCGGTCGGCGACGGCCTGCCGCTGATGGTCGTCCAGCTGGTCGGCCGCGACCCGGGCTTCATGGCCGAGGGCGCGCGGATGGCCGCCGAGGCCGGGGCCCAGATCATCGACCTGAACTTCGGTTGCCCGTCCAAGATGGTCACCGGCGGCGTCGCCTCGGGCTCGGCCCTGATGCGTGAGCCCGACCTGGCCGAGGCCCTGGTGGCCGCCGCCGTCAGCGCCGTGGACGTGCCGGTCACCGTCAAGATGCGCCTGGGCTGGGACGACGACAGCCGTAACGCCGCCGACATCGCTCGCCGCGCCGTCGACGCGGGCGCGCAGGCCATCACGGTCCACGGCCGCACCCGCTGTCAGTTCTACAAGGGCGTGGCCGACTGGAGCGCCGTGGCGGCCGTCAAGGCCGCGGTCACGGTGCCGGTCCTGGTCAATGGCGACATCGTCGATGGCGACACCGCCCGCCTGGCCCTCGAACAATCGGGCGCCGACGGGGTGATGATCGGGCGCGGCGTCTATGGCCGTCCCTGGATCGCCCAGGCCATCGAGGCGGCGCTGGACGGCGAGGGCTTCCGTGAGCCGGACGCCGACGAGCGGCTGGCCATCGCCGTCACCCATTTCCGCCGCAGCATCCATTTCTATGGCCAGGAGCTGGGACTGAAGATGTTCCGCAAGCATCTGGCCTCTTACGTCGACGCCGCGCCGTGGCCGGCCGACGCCGAGGCGAGGCGGGCGGCGCGCGGCGTCCTGTGCCGGCTGGAAGACCCCGCCGCGATCGAGGACGGCCTGGCGACCCTGTGGCTTGACGACCGGAGGTTGGCGGCATGACGGATCACGCCCGGGTCGTTCCCGCCAAGATCGCCGACGGCCTGAAGGTCGCCGCCTTCGACCTCAGCCCCGAGCCCGCCCTGGTCGTCGACCGCGACGGCGCGCTGGTGGCGGTCAACGAGGCGGCCGAGGCGCTGTTCGGCCAGGGCCTGTCGCTGCTGGCCCGCGGCCGGTTCCGCGCCGCCCTGCCGCCCGGCTCGGTGCTGGTCTCGATGATGGACCGCGCCCTGTTCGAAGGGGCCCTGGTCCGCGAGCACGGGGTCGAGGTCAATCTGTTCGGCCAGCCGCCGTTCGAGGCCGACGGGGCCGCCGCGCCGCTGGGCGACGGCTCGGTGCTGTTGACCCTGCACGTCAAGGGCGTGCTGGGCGTCGAGCGCGCCTCGGACGCCGCCGGCCTGCGCTCGGTGGTCGGCCTGGGCCGCATGCTGGCCCACGAGATCAAGAACCCGTTGGCCGGCATCCGCGGCGCCGCCCAGCTGCTGAAGACCGGCGCCAGCGCCGCCGACCAGCCCCTGGCCCAGTTGATCGTCGACGAGACCGACCGCATCCGCCGGCTGGTGGATCGCATGGAGGCCTTCTCCGACGAGGTTCCAGGCCCGCGCGAGGCGGTCAACATCCACCAGGTGCTGGATCGCGTGCGGGCCCTGGTGGTCAACGGCGTCGCCGACGGCCTGGCGCTGCAGGAGCACTACGACCCCTCGCTGCCGCCGGTCTGGGGCGACGAGGACCATCTGATCCAGGTGTTCCTGAACCTGGTCAAGAACGCCGCCGAGGCCGCCCACGCCCGGGGCGACGGCCAGGGCATACTGTCGATCCACACCGCCTGGCGCCCCGGCGTGCGGGTGCGCGGGGCCGACGGCAAGGCCGCCGCCGGCGCGCCGATTGAAATCCGTATTCAGGACAACGGCCCCGGCGTGCCTCCGAGCCTGCGCGACCACCTGTTCCAGCCGTTCGTCACCACCAAGGCCAACGGCACGGGCCTGGGCCTGGCCCTCGTCACCAAGCTGGTGACCAGCCACGGCGGCCTGATCGACTTCGAATCCGAGCCCGGCCGCACCGTGTTCCGCGTGCTGCTGCCCATGGCGACTGAAAAGCTTTCCCCTGACCGGTCCACCGGAGACGCCCGCGTATGAACGCCGCCAACAAGAAGATCCTGATCGCCGATGACGACAGCTCCGTGCGGCTGGTGCTCAGCCAGGCCTTCACCCGGCTGGGCTATCAGGTCCGGGCGACGGGCAACGCCACCACCTTGCTCAAGTGGGTCATGGACGGCGAGGGCGACCTGATCGTCACCGACGTGATGATGCCTGACGAGAACGTCTTCGACGTGCTGCCGCGCATCCGCAAGGAGCGGCCCAAGCTGCCGATCATCGTGATGAGCGCCCAGAACACCCTGCTGACGGCGGTCAACGCCGCCGACGCGGGGGCGTTCGAATACATCTCCAAGCCCTTCGACCTCGACGACGTCACCGCCGCCGCCCGCCGGGCCTTGTCGCGGCCGGCCGACGCCGAGGCCTCCAAGGCCCAGGCCCGGGCCATGCGCGACGAGCGCCTGCCGTTGATCGGCCGCTCGGCCCCGATGCAGGAGGTCTATCGCACCATCGCCCGCCTGGTCGGCGCCGACCTGACGGTGCTGATCCTCGGCGAAAGCGGCACCGGCAAGGAGCTGGTGGCCCGCGCCCTGCATGAGTTGGGCCGTCGCCGCGACGGCAAGTTCGTGGTCATCAACCTGGCGGCCGTGCCGCGCGAGCGGGTCGAGACCGAGCTGTTCGGGCGCGGGGAGGGCGACCAGGGCCGGCTGATCGAGGCCGATGGCGGCACTCTGTTCCTGGACGAGATCGGCGACATGCCGCTGGACGCCCAGACGCGCCTGCTGCGGGTGATCGACGGCACCGAGCCGGTGCTCAACCCCAAGACCGGCCGCCGCCCCAACGTGCGGATCATCGCCGCCACAAATCGTGACCTACGGGGTTTGATCCAGCAGGGGTTGTTCCGCGAGGACCTGTTCTTCCGCCTCAACGTCGCCCCGGTGCGCCTGCCGCCGCTGCGCGACCGTACCGAGGACATCCCCGACCTGGCCCGCACCTTCCTGCTGCGCGCCAACCGTGAAGGTCTTCCCGCCAAGACCATCGATTCCAGCGCGCTGGACCGCATGAAGACCCACGCCTGGCCGGGCAATGTGCGCGAGCTGGAAAACCTGATCCGCCGGATGTGCGCCCTCTATGCCGAGGAGCTGATCACCGCCCGCATCGTCGACCGCGAGCTGCAGGACCATACCCCGACGGCTCATGCCGACGAGGGCCCGGTCACCCTGGCCAGCCTGGTCGAGCGTCACCTGTCGTCGCACTTCGCCGACCAGCCGGACGGCGTGCCGGCGGCGGGGCTCTATGACCGGGTGCTGCAGGAGGTCGAACGGCCGCTGATCCAGCTGACCCTGTCGGCGACCCGCGGCAACCAGGTGCGGGCGGCCGAGATTCTCGGGCTGAACCGCAACACCCTGCGCAAGAAGATCCAGGATCTCGGCGTGGAAATGACCCGGGGGCGGCGCTGATCGTTCTTCCGAACCCAAACGGGTTGTCATCCCGGGCCCTCGGGTCGCGCGAAGCGCGCGCCCAAGGATAACTCCGCGCAGCGAAGACCCGGGACCGGGGCCTGAGCGCATGCGCTTCCGGCGGTCCCGGATCGGCGCGCTGCGCGCTTGTCCGGGATGACAACCGCTGCTGGCGTCATCGGCGCCGCCGTTTGCCGACGCTGACGCTTAATTGGCACATACCTGTTGAGTTTGGGGCACACCTCCCCTTAAACTTGGTCAATGGCGTCCGCTGCATCCGTACTGGAGCTTGAAGGACCGCCGACCCGGTTCAGCCGGGCCTGGTGGCGAGGCTTGCTGCGGTCGCGCTACACCCTGGGTGTCGCCTACGGCCTGGCCGTCGCCCTGACCGCAACGGCGGTGGGCCTGGCCTCGTCGCCGCCGACCACCGGCCCGATCGGTCCGGCCACCACGGTCATTCTGGTGGTGCTGGGGCTCAACCTGGCCCTGATCCTCTGCATCGCCGGCATCGTCGGCTGGGGATTGCTGGACCTGGTCGACGCCCGGGCCAGCGACGCCGGCGCGCGCCTGCACCTGCGGTTCGTGGGCCTGTTCTCGGTGGCGGCGGTGGCCCCGGCGGTGATCGTCGCCCTGTTTTTCGGCGTGCTGGTCAATCGCGGCGTCGACGCCTGGTTCAGCGAGCGCGTGCGCACCGTCGTCGAGAACTCGGCCACCGTGGCCCGCTCCTATGTCAGCGAGCAGACCACCTATATCAGCCAGCACGTCGGGCCGATGGCCGGCACCCTGAACCAGGCCGCCCCCACCTTGGCCGACTCGCCCGTGGCCTTCGGGCATTTCCTGAAGAGCCTGGCCGACGACAACGGCTTCTCGTCGGCCTATGTGCTGGACCGCGACGGCCGGATCCTGGCCCGGGCCGAGAGCGACGACGCCCCGCCGTTCCTGGCCCCGCCGCCCTCGAGCTTCAAGTGGACCGACACCGGCGAGATCACCTCGCAGCGCTTCGTGTCCGAGGACCTGTTCCGGGCGCTCTACCGCCTGAAGGGCTTTCCCGACGCCTATCTCTACGTGGCCCGACCGATCGACAAGGGCATCCTGGCCCACCTGATCGAGTCCGAGGAGTCGCTGATCTCGTATCGGGAAGCCGCCAAGAACCAGGCGCGCATCCAGGTGATCTTCGGGCTGAGCTATATCGAGACCGCGCTGCTGGTGCTGGTCGCCGCCGTCTGGGTGGGCATCGCCGCCGCCAACTCGATCGCCGCGCCGGTCTCGGGCCTGGTCCAGGCGGCCGGCCGGGTGTCGGCGGGAGACCTGGACGCGCGGGTCGACGTCGAGCACGGGCCCGAGGAGATCCGCGCCCTGTCCGTCGCCTTCAACATGATGACCACCGACCTGCAGGCGCAGCAGGCCGCCCTGCGCGTGGCCAGCCTCGACGCCGAACAGCGCCGCCAGTTCATCGAGACCGTGCTGTCGGGCGTCAGCGCCGGGGTGGTGGGCCTGGACGCCGAGGGCCGGATCACCGCGCTCAACCGCCGGGCCGGCGACCTGCTGGCCCTGAACGACGACGCCGTGGGCAAGTCCCTGGCCGAGGCGGCGCCGGAACTGGAGCCCGTGGTCGAGGAGATCAGCGGCGGCCGTCCCAACGCCGAGGTCGAGATCGACGTGATGCGCGGCGGCGAGACGCGGCGGCTGCGCTTCCGCGGGGCTGGCCACGCCGCCGAGACCCTGGTCCTGACCTTCGACGACATCACCCGCCTGATGGCCGCCCAGCGCAACGCCGCCTGGAAGGACGTCGCCCGGCGCATCGCCCACGAGATCAAGAACCCGCTGACCCCGATCCAGCTGTCGGCCGAGCGTATCCGTCGCAAGTACCGCAAGGACATCACCAGCGACCTTGAGACCTTCGACCGCTGCACCGAGACCATCATTCGCCAGGTCGGCGACATCGGCCGGATGGTCGACGAATTCTCGGCCTTCGCCCGCATGCCCGCGCCGCGCTTCGCGCCCGCCGACCTGGCCGAGATGCTGCGCCAGGCGGTGTTCGCCCAGCGCTTCGTCGACACCGAGACCGAGGTCTTGATCGAGGAGCCGGGCGGCGAGGTCTGGGTCAGCTGCGACGCCCGGATGGTCGGCCAGGCCTTGACCAACATCCTCAAGAACGCCGGAGAAGCCATCGGCGCCCGCCGCCAGGCCTCGCCGGAACCGCCGGGCCGCATCGTCGCCAGCCTGGTGTCGGAAGACGACGCCCTGTGCCTCGTCATCGAGGACAACGGGGTGGGCCTGCCGGCCCGCGACCGCGACCGGCTGACCGAACCCTACGTGACGACCCGCGAGAAGGGCACCGGCCTTGGCCTGGCGATCGTCAAGCGGATCATGGAGGACCACGAGGGTGAGTTGGTCCTGACCGACGCGCTGCATGGAACCGGCGCCCGGGTCATCCTGAAGTTCCCCACGACCGCGCGGCTCGCCGCCGCGAACGCACCGAATGGCGTAGAGGAGATGATATGAGCGCTGACGTGCTTGTGGTCGACGACGAGGTCGATATCCGCGAACTGGTGGCTGGGATCCTCGAGGACGAGGGCTACGCCGTCCGGGTCGCCGCCGATTCAGACCAAGCCCTGGCCGCGCTGCGGGCCCGTAAGCCGGCCCTGCTGGTGCTGGACATCTGGATGCAGGGCGGGGGCATGGACGGGCTGGAGCTGCTCGACATGGTCAAGGCCCTGGACCCCGACCTGCCGGTGATCATGATCTCGGGCCACGGCAATATCGAGACCGCCGTCAGCGCCATCAAGCGCGGGGCCTACGAATTCCTGGAAAAGCCCTTCAAGTCCGACCGGCTGCTGCTGGTGGTCGAGCGCGCTCTAGAAGCCGCGAATCTGAAACGGGAAAACCGCCGCCTGCGGGTCCAGAGCTTCAGCTCCGACGGGCTGATGGGCAAGTCGGCGGCCGCCCAGGCTCTGCGCCAGCTGATCGCCAAGGTCGCCCCGGCCAACAGCCGGGTCCTGGTCTCGGGGCCGCCGGGCTCGGGCAAGGAGCTGGTGGCGAGGCTGATCCACGGCTCCAGCACCCGGCTGCGCAACGAGTTCGTGGCCGTCAGCGCCGCGGGCATGGCCCCTGAGCGCCTGGACGTCGAACTGTTCGGCGAGGAGGGCGAGAACGGCCGGCCGCGCAAGATCGGGGTGTTCGAACGGGCCCACGGCGGCACGCTGTATCTCGACGAGGTGGCGGACATGCCGCGCGAGACCCAGAGCCGCATCCTGCGGGTGCTGGTCGAGCAGCGGTTCCGCCGGGTGGGCGGCGACAACGACGTCCAGGTCGATGTCCGGGTGATCTCCTCGACCTCGCGCGAGCTGCGCGACGAGATCGCCGCCGGCCGGTTCCGCGAGGACCTGTTCCACCGCCTCAACGTGGTGCCGGTGCGCGTGCCTGGGCTTTCCGAGCGCCGCGAGGACATCCCCGAGCTGATCAGCTATTTCGTCGACCGCATCTGCGAGGCCACCGGCCTGCAGCGGCGGCGGCTGGGCGAGGATGCCCTGGCGACCCTGCAGGTCCAGGCCTGGCCCGGCAACGTCCGACAACTTCGCAACAACGTCGAACGCATGCTGATCCTGGCCTCCGGCGAGCCGGGCGACCTGATCACCGCCGAGATGCTCAACGCCAACGACCAGCCTTCGGGCGGCAACGCCGGGGCGATCGGGGCCGAACGGATCATCGCCCTGCCGCTGCGCGAGGCGCGTGAACTGTTCGAGCGCGAATATCTCAACGCCCAGATCCTGCGGTTCGGCGGCAACATCTCGCGCACCGCCAACTTCATCGGCATGGAGCGCTCGGCCCTGCACCGAAAATTGAAATCTCTCGGTGTCGCGGGCGCCCGGGTGGAAGAGGAAGAATAGGGACCGCCGTGCTGTTGGGCTAATTTTCATCCGTCTCCCCGGCGAAGGCCGGGGTCCAGATGAAACCCACGAGAGGCTCTGGATGAATCTGGATCCCGGCCTTCGCCGGGAAAACGGATTTTGTGTGTGTTTAGCGCCGCAATGCCGCGCTCATGAGGAACTGAGAAATGTCGCGTTTCGCCTACGTCAACGGTCGGTTCGTGCGCCACGGCCAGGCCGCCGTGCATATCGAGGATCGCGGCTACCAGCTGGCCGACGGCGTCTACGAGGTTTGGGCGGTGTTCGACGGCAAGCTGGCCGACGCGGCTGGCCACTTCACCCGGCTGTGGCGCAGCCTGGACGAACTGAAGATCGCCCATCCGATGAGCCAGGCGGCCCTGACCGTCGTGCTGCGCGAGGCTGTCCGCCGCAACAAGGTGCGCGACGGCCTGGTCTATCTGCAGGTGACTCGCGGCGTCGCCCCGCGCGACCACGCCTTCCCCAATCCCGCCGTGCCGCCGGCCGTGGTCGTTACCGCCAAGTCGGTCGACCGCGCCGCCGCCGAGGCCAAGGCCGCCCGAGGCCTCTCGGTGGTCACCGTGCCGGAGAACCGCTGGGGTCGCTGCGACATCAAGTCGATCGGCCTGCTGCCCAACGCCCTGGCCAAGCAGGCGGCGCGCCAGCGCGGCGCGGTCGAGGCCTGGTTCGTCGACGAACTGGGCCTGGTCACCGAGGGCGCGTCGTCCAACGCCTGGATCGTCGATTCGGAAGGCCGCCTGCGTACCCGCGACACCCAGGCCAACATCCTGCGCGGCATCACCCGCACCAGCCTGATGGAGGTGATCGCCGACGAAGGCCTGCCGATCACCGAGCAGCCGTTCACGGTGGAAGAAGCCAAGGCCGCCCGGGAGGCTTTCATCACCGGCGCGGGCACTCTGGTGCTGCCGATCGTCAGCATCGACGGCGTCGCCGTTGGGGACGGAAAGCCCGGACCAGTGGCGACGCGGCTTCGGGCTCTCTATATCCAGCGGGCCAAGGAGGCGGCGATTTAAACTTCGCTACCTTTTGGCGCATTTTCCGTGCGGATTGGTCATACCAACCGACGAAAAATGCTCTAGTCTGAACTTGTTTGTGTGGGGGGCGTGTGGCCCTCCGAAACAATAAGAGGGGAACCCCCAATGTCTGCCGAAAAAAAACAGAACCTTCAGGACACTTTCCTGAACAGCGTGCGCAAGTCCAAGACGCCGCTGACGATCTTCCTGGTCAACGGCGTGAAGCTGCAGGGCGTGGTCAGCTGGTTCGATAACTTCTGCGTTCTGCTCCGCCGCGACGGCCAGTCCCAGCTGGTCTACAAGCACGCCATTTCGACGATCATGCCGGCCCAGCCCGTGCAACTGTACGAGCCGAGCGCTGATCAAGACGATTGATTCCTGACGTTTGACCAAATCCACTTCTAAATCCATCGACCACGCGACGCCGGTCCTGAAGGCGTTCGTGATCCATCCCGTGCGCCCGACGCGCGGCCAATCGGCTCTTGAGGCGCGTGATCCCGTCGCGCGCCTCGAAGAGGCCGTCGGCCTGGCCCTCGCCCTCGACCTGAACGTCGTCGAGACGATGATCGCGCCCCTGCGCCTGGTCACCCCCGCCACCCTGTTCGGCAAGGGCAAGATCGAGGAGTTCGCGGCGCTCTGCGAGGTCGAGAAGATCGACGTCGCGGTGTTCGACGACCAGCTGACCCCCGTCCAGCAGCGCAATCTGGAACGGACCCTCAACGTCAAGGTCGTGGACCGCACGGGCCTGATCCTCGAGATCTTCGCTCGCCGCGCCCGTACCCGCGAGGGCAAGCTGCAGGTCGAGCTGGCTCGGCTGGACTATGAGCGCTCGCGCCTGGTCCGCACCTGGACCCACCTGGAACGCCAGCGCGGCGGCACCGGCAACACCGGCGGCCCCGGCGAAACCCAGATCGAGCTCGACCGCCGCCTGATCCGCGACAACATCCTCAAGCTCAAGCGCGAGCTGGACGAGGTGCGGCGCACCCGCACCCTGCACCGCTCACAGCGCAAGAAGGTGCCGTACCCGACCGTCGCCCTGGTCGGTTACACCAACGCCGGCAAGTCGACGCTGTTCAACCGCCTGACCCACGCGACCGTCGTCGCCCAGGACATGCTGTTCGCCACCCTCGACCCCACCCTGCGCAATGTGAAACTGCCCGACGGCCGGCCGGCGATCCTGTCCGACACCGTTGGCTTCATCTCCGACCTGCCGCACGAGCTGGTCGAGGCGTTCCGCGCCACCCTGGAGGAGGTGCAGGAGGCCGACGTCGTGCTGCACGTGCGCGACGTGGCCAATCCCGACACCGACGCCCAGGCCCGCGACGTCCAGGCGGTTCTGGCCGAGCTGAAGGTCACCACCGAGGACGGCAAGACCATCCTCGAGGTCTGGAACAAGATCGACCTGGTCGACGGCGAGGCCCGTGAGATCCTCGACGGCCAGGCCCGGCGCCTGGGCGCCTCGGCGGTCTCGGCCGTGACCGGCGAAGGCTGCGTCGAGCTGCTCAAGCGGGTCGGGGCCCTGATCGACGACACCCCGCCGGTCGCCGTGCGGCTGGCGGCGGGCGACGGCGAGGCCCTGGCCTGGATCTACCGCAACGGCCGGGTCGAGAGCCGCGACGAGGAGGCCGAAGGCGGCGTGCGCCTGATCGCCCGCCTCGACGCCCAGGCCCTGGGCCGGTTCGAGCGGCAGTTCCCGAACGTGTGGGTGATGGCGACCGAAGGATAACCCTCTCCCATAGGGAGAGGGAGGGGCCCATCGCTTCGCGATGGGAGGGTGAGGGGTTTAGACGGTGACGACGTAACCCCTCATCCTCCCACGCCTGCGGCGCGGGCCCCTCCTTCTCCCCTCCGGGAGAAGGTTATTTCGCGCGCTCCGCCGCCTTCGCCGCGTCCCACAGCCCGTCCATCTCCGCCAGGTCCGACTGGTCCGGCGTCCGCCCGTCCTTGGCCAGTTCGGCCTCGATGAACGAAAACCGGCGCACGAACTTGGCGTTGGTGGCGCGCAGGGCGTCCTCGGGCTCGACGTCCAGCTTGCGGGCCAGATTGGCGACCACGAACAACAGGTCGCCCAGCTCCTCGCGGGCCTTGGCCTTGTCGCCGGCGGCGATCTCGACCTTCAGTTCGGCGATCTCCTCGGCCAGCTTGTCGAGCACTTCGTCGGTCGACGGCCAGTCGAACCCGACCCGGGCGGCGCGCTTGGTCAGCTTGACCGCGCGGGTCAGGGCGGGGAGGCCGGCCGGCACGTCGTCCAGCACGCCCCCCTTGGCTTTCGCCTGGCGCTCCTGAGCCTTCAGCGCCTCCCAGCCGGCGGTCTGGGCGTCCTGGTTCTCGTAGGCGTGGTCGCCGAACACATGGGGATGGCGGCGGATCATCTTGTCGTTGATCGACGCGGCCACGCCGGCCAGGTCGAAGGCGCCCTGTTCCTCCGCCATCCTGGAGTGGAACACCACCTGCAGCAGCAGGTCGCCCAGCTCTTCCTTCAGGTCGGACAGGTCGCCGCGCTCGATGGCGTCGGCCACCTCATAGGCTTCCTCCACCGTGTAGGGCGCGACGGTGGCGAAGGTCTGCTCCAGATCCCACGGGCAGCCGCCGTTCGGGTCGCGCAGCCGGGCCATGATGTCGATCAGAGTGAAGAGCGGGTGGCTCCCATTTTCTTCATTCAGCGGCGGGATTGGGAGCGAGGAGGGGTGAGACATGCGGTTCCGGGCTCGGGCTGAGGAGGGGCTCGGCCGCGTCCCGTTCGTCGAGCTGACGGCGGATCTCGGCGTGGGCGGCGGCGTCCAGCGGATAGCGCAGGATGATCGCGCACACCAGCAGGCCCAACGCGGCCGGAGCCGCGGCGTAGAGGGTGATCAGGGCCGCGTCGCCCTGGGCGCTCGGGATCTTGGGATCGAAGCCGAGCCAGGACAGCAGCAGGAACACGCCGATCGCCAGGGCGTGGCCCAGCTTCACCGTGCCGTTGACGACCGCGTAGAGCAGACCCGTGCGGTCGACGCCGGCGTGCAGCCGTTCCTCGTCGCCGATGTCGGCCATCATCGAGCGCACCAGCAGCGGCGCGGCCGAATAGGGCAGGCCGGCCAGGATCAGGATCCCCATGCTGATCACGTTGGAGACGTTGAACGTGAACAGGCCCTGGTTGTTGGGCGTGAACACCACGGCCAGCTGGAACACGGCGTAGGCCACCGACGCGATGGCCAGGGACTTGTGCTTGCCGACCTTCTTGGCCAGGGCCGGCCAGATCGGCGATCCGAACAAAGCGGCGACGAAATAGATCAGCAGCAGGACACCGGCCTCGGCCTTGCTGAAGCCCTTGATGCGCTCGAAGAAGAAGAAGAACAGCGCCCCGGCGATGCCCGGCGCCAGGCCCATCAGCAGGTCGGCGGCCAGCAGCTTCTGCACCGACGGCCGCTTGATCAGCGCCAGATACTGCCGCAGGCCGGCGGCGTGCTTGACGGGCGGGACGTTGGTCTCGCCGACCACGCCCATGGCCAGCAGGAAGGTCAGGGGCAGCAGGATGATGATGAACCAGCCCATCGACTGGATCCCGGCCGCGTGGTCGCCCTTGAAGACGATGGCCAGCAGGGGCGGCAACAGCAGCACCAGGATCATGCCGACCACATTGCCGGCGCCCCACCAGCCATAGATCCGCGAGCGCTGCTGGTAGTCGGGCGACAGCACCGCGCCCCAGGCGGTGTGCGCCAGCACGGCCATCGAATAGCCGACATAGCAGACCACCAGCGAGGCCCACAGATAGATCGGCCCGACCCCGGGCTTGGCCATGAACAGGGCGTAGGCGGCGATCATCAGCACGGGCGTGGCAGCCGCCAGCCAGGGGCGGAAACGGCCGATGCGCGTGCGCGTGCGGTCCATCATGCCGCCGAGGATCGGGTCCAGGATGATGTCGGCCAGCCGCACCAGCAGGAAGGCGGCGCCCACCACGGAAAGCGAGAGGCCCAACTCGCTGACATAGTATTCCGGCAGATAGACCACCAGGGGCAGGCCCAGGGCCGCCAGCGGCAGGCAGGGCGCCGCGAAGGCCGCCAGGGTCCAGGATGAGCGCCGTCCGGTCATGCTTCCTCGCCAAGAGCGGGCTACCCCCGCGTTTATGAACGTTGATCAGACGCCGTGTCGGGTCCGCTGGCAAGCGTCGCCGGAAACCGGTGTTTCAGCGCGGACCGAATTGATCCTTGGACAGTCGGACCGCCAGCTTGTCGAAGGCGGTCTCGGCGTCGCTCCAGGTCGCGCCGTGACGCGCCTGGCGAATATCGCTTTCGTACCAGCTGTAGTCGATCGGCGTGCGGGCTCCGCCGGGAGCGACATAGACGCCGCTGATCCGTGCTCCGCCGACGCCGAAGCTCTCCATCGAAAGGCCCGGCGTCCTGGACATCTGCTGCGCCGTCGGACGGTTGGGTTTGGCGTCCTCGATGACCAGGGCCAGGGTTCCGCCGCCGGGACGTGGGAGCAGCTTGCGCTCGATCGATCGTTTCAGATCGGTCGTCAGGAGGTCGAACTCGCGAGTTCCGATCGTGTCGGCCTTCTTGGCCAGGTCCGGGCCGATCGAGACCTTGACCTCGGCGACGACCGGCGTGGCCAGGGCAGGCGTGACCAGGACGGCCTGGGCGAGGCCCAGCGCCAGGGCGGCGGAAAGCAGGGCGGCGCGCATGGCGGAGGCTCCGGAGCGGAAGGACTGGGTCCCACGGATGTGGGCATGCCGACCGGCGAGCGCCATAGGGCCGATCACACGGCGGCCGGCTTGCGCGACAGGCTGAACATCAGCCAGCCCAGCAGGGCCGAAAGCACCGATCCGGCCAGCACGCCGATCTTGGTCTCGTCCTGCAGCACGGGCGCGTCGAAGGCCAGGTTGTTGATGAACAGGCTCATGGTGAAGCCGATGCCGCACAGGGCCGCCACGCCGTACAGCTGTGGCCAGGACGCGCCGCTGGGCCGCTGCGCCCAGCCCAGCTTGATGGCCGCCAGGCTGAAGCCGAAGACGCCGATCTGCTTGCCGACGAACAGGCCCAGCGCCGCGCCCAGTGTGGCCGGCGCGACCAGGGCCGCGGCGCCCACGCCGCCCAGGGCGACGCCGGCGTTGGCGAAGCCGAACACTGGCACCACCAGATAGGCCACCCACGGATTGAGCCCGTGCTCCAGCCGGTGCAACGGCGAATCCTCGTCGTCGGGCCGGGCCGGCGACTTGGTGATGGGAATGGTCATGGCCAGGATGACGCCCGACAGGGTGGCGTGGACGCCGGACTTCAGGAACAGGAACCACAGCACCGCCCCGACCAGCAGGTAGGGCCACAGGCTGACCACTTTGAACCGGTTCATGGCGACCAGCACCACCAGGGCGACCGCCGCGCCGCCCAGCGCCCACAGGGTCAGGTGGTCGGTGTAGAAGACGGCGATGATCAGGATGGCGCCCAGATCGTCGATGATCGCCAGGGCGGCTAGGAAGATCTTCAGCGAAGCCGGGACGCGCGACCCCAGCAGCGACAGCACCCCCAGGGCGAAGGCGATGTCGGTGGCGGCCGGAATGGCCCAGCCACGCAGGTTGTCCGGCGCGTCGCGATTGAGGACCACATAGACCAGGGCCGGGATCACCATGCCACCCAGGGCGGCGACGCCCGGCAATACCCGCCGCGACCAGCTGGACAGTTCGCCGTCGACCATCTCGCGCTTGATCTCCAGCCCGACCAGCAGGAAGAACACCGCCATCAGGCCGTCATTGACCCAGTGGGCGACGCTGAGACCCGCGATCTTGACGTGCAGGGCGTGGAAATAGGCCTCGGCCAGGGGCGAGTTGGCGACGATCAGCGCCAGGGCGGCGCTTCCCATCAGCAACAGGCCGCCGGCGGACTCGCTCTTCAGGAAGGCGCGGAGGGCGGAGATCGCGCGGCGGGGGCGGGCGGTCGTCATGCGGCTGGCCTCGTCGGGAATCGTCCTTTACTACCCTAACTTGTCATCCCGGGCGAAGCGAAGCGCAGACCCGGGACCGACGCCTAAAGTCCCGCGATCCGCGCGATCGCCGCGATGTCCAGCGCCTGCTCCAGCATCGCCGCGATCTCGTCCAGCGCCGCGTCGACCTTGGCCGCGTGGTCGCCCGGCCCGATGGCCACGCCCAGCGGGGCCAGCAGGGCGGCGCGGGCCTCGCCGCGTTCGAACAGGCCGTGGACATAGGCCCCCGCCACCCGCCCGTCGGCCGAGACCGCGCCGTCGGACGCGCCGCCGTCGATGGCCAGCATCGGCCGCCGCGTTCCAGGGCCGGTCGTGCGGCCGATGTGCATCTCGTAGCCGGAGAACGGCGTGTCGCCGTCCATCAGGCGTCCGGACACCGCGCGCAGCACCTTGTCGCCCAGCAGCACGGTCTCGACGTCGAGCAGGCCCAGCCCCGCCGCCGACCCCGGCGCCCCCTCGATCCCCTCCGGGTCGGCGACCGTCCGACCCAGCATCTGGTAGCCGCCGCAGACGCCCAGCACCCGGCCGCCGCGCCGGACATGGGCCAGGATGTCGATGTCCCAGCCCTGGGCCCGCAGGAAGGCCAGGTCCGCCAGGGTGGCCTTGGTGCCGGGAAGGATCACCAGGTCGGCGTCGCCCGGCACCGGGGTTCCCGGCGGCAGGAACGCGAAGTCCACGGCCGGATCGGCGCGCAGCGGGTCGAACTCGTCGAAATTGGCGATCCGCGACAGCATCGGCGCCACGATCCGAGCCCGCTTGTCGCCGTTGGTCCGGACCGGGCGTTCCAGCACCACGGCGTCCTCGGCGGGCAAGGTCCGGGCGGGATGCAGCCACGGCGCCATGCCCAGGTCCGGCCAGCCGGTGCGCAGGGCGATCTCGTGTCGACCGTCGTCGAACAGCGAAGGATCGCCGCGGAACTTGTTGATGATGAAGCCCTTGATGCGGTCTCGGTCGGCCGCGTCGAGCACCAGATGGGCCCCGGCCAGGGCGGCGATCACGTGGCCCCGGTCGATGTCGCCGACCAGGGCGACAGGCACGTCGGCGGCGTGGGCGAAGCCCATATTGGCGATGTCGCCCGCGCGCAGGTTGGTCTCGGCCGGGCTGCCAGCCCCCTCGACCAGCACCAGGTCGGCCTGCGCGGCCAGCAGGCGATAGCTCTCGACGGTGGTGGCCAGCAGGTCGGGTTTCAGGCCCTGGAAGGCGCGGGCCTTATAGGTTCCGACCACCTTGCCGCGCACGATGACCTGCGAGCCGACGTCGCTCTGCGGCTTCAGCAAGACGGGGTTCATGTGGACGGTCGGCGGCGTGCGGCAGGCGAGGGCCTGCAGGGCCTGGGCGCGGCCGATCTCGCCGCCGTCGGCGGTGACCGCGGCGTTGTTGGACATGTTCTGCGGCTTGAACGGCCGCACGATCAGGCCGCGATTGGCGAACAGCCGGCAGAGCCCGGCGACCAGGGTCGACTTGCCCACGTCGGAACCGCAGCCCTGGATCATCAGTGAAGCCATGTCCCGCGCCTATAGAGCGTGGCGGTCACGGTCAATGCGTCGCGCGGCTAGCGCACGAGGGAGTTCTCTGCGCTGGCGCGCGGGCCTTGGGCGCTCTATATCCCCGACCACATGAGCATCGATCACGACTCCCGCCTAAGGCGGCTGAAGTTCCGGGCCTGGCATCGCGGATTTCGAGAAGCGGACCTCATTCTGGGGCCGTTCGCGGATACCCATGGGCCCAACCTGACCCCCGACCAGCTCGACGCCTTCGAAGCGCTGATGGAGGAGTCCGACCGCGAGATCTATGCGTGGATCGTCGGCCAGGAGCCGACTCCGGCGAAGTTCGACACCGAAGTCCTGAACCTGATCAAGACCTTCCGTTATGAAGCTCATGCGGTGCGGCCGATCGGGGATGGGGCTTAGTCCCTGATCCGCTCATTCCGACGAAGTCGGGACCCACGCCAAGCAGCAGCACTCACACCAGCGGCGTTGTCGCTGGCTCAGCATTCGAAGAGTTGAATGGCCTACGACGCCAAACAGATCGCCAAGGCCGCCGGGAGCCTGATCCTCGCCGGCGCGCCGGAAGGTTTCGACGCCCTGGTGATGGCCGACATCGCCCGGGCGCGCGGCGGCCTGACGGCCTTCGTGGCCCGCGACACCGCCCGGGCCAGCGCCTTCATCGACGCCCTGAAGTTCTTCGCCCCCGAGATCGAGGCGGTGCTGTTCCCTTCGTGGGACTGCCTGCCCTATGACCGCATCGGCCCGTCGGCCGGGGTCGCGGCCACCCGCATGGCGACCCTACACCGCCTGGCCCTGGGCCTGGGCAAGGACAAGCCGGCCATCCTGGTCACCGCCGCGCCGGCCCTGTTGCAGCGCGTGCCGGAGAAGACCGTGTTGCTGCGCGCCAGCTACGCGGCCCGGATCGGCAACGTCGTCAACGTGGCCGATCTGGAGCGCTATTTCGCCATCAACGGCTATAGCCGCGCCTCCACCGTCTCCGAGCGCGGCGAGTTCGCCATTCGCGGCGGCGTCATCGACGTTTATCCGCCGGCCGCCGAGGAGCCGGTGCGCCTGGACCTGTTCGGTGACACCCTGGAGAGCATCCGAGCCTTCGATCCGGAAACCCAGCGCTCGACCCGGCAGCTGAAATCCATCGAGCTGCTGCCGGTCAGCGAGGCCCTGCTCGACGCCGACGGCATTTCGCGGTTCCGGTCGGGCTATGTCCGTATCTTCGGCGCGCCGGGCGACGACCCGCTGTACGCCACGGTCAGCGAGGGCGGCCGCCGGGCGGGCCTGGAGCACTGGCTGCCGCTGTTCTACGAACGGATGGCGACCCTGTTCGACTACCTGCCGGACGGCGCGCTGATCGGCGTCGACCACCAGGTCACGGAAAGCCGCGACGAGCGCCTGGCGATGATCGCCGACGCCTATGACGCCCGCGCCTCGGCCGACCGCCGATCGGCCTATCGCCCGCTGAAGCCCGACGCCCTCTACCTGACCGCCCAGGAGTGGGACGCCGCCGTCGCCGACCGTCCCAACCGCCAGTTCACCCCGTTCCAGCCCCAGGGCCTGGACGTGGTCGACATGGGCGCCCAGATGGGGCGAGCCTTCGCCGCCGAGCGGGCCCAGGACAGCGTCAACCTGTTCGAAGCCACCGCGACCCACGCCCGCGATCTCGCGGGCCGGGGAAAACGCGTGCTGTTCGCCTCGTGGTCCGAGGGCTCGTCCGAGCGCCTGGGGACCATGCTGGCCGACCACGGTCTGACCAAGATCCCCTACGCCGCCTATTGGCAGGCGGCCAAGGCCAACGACCCCAAGATCCCGCAGCGGGTGGTCCTGCCGCTCGACAACGGCTTCGAGACCGACACCCTGGCGGTGATCTCCGAGACCGATATCCTCGGCGACCGCCTGGCCCGGCCGCGCAAGAAGCGCCGCGCCGCCAACTTCCTGGCCGAGGCCAGCGCCCTGACGCCGGGCGATCTGGTGGTCCACATCGACCACGGCATCGGCCGCTACGAGGGCCTCAAGACGCTCGACGTGCAGGGCGCGCCGCACGACTGCCTGGACCTGCTGTATGGGGGCGAGGCCAAGCTCTACCTGCCGGTCGAGAACATCGACCTTCTGACCCGCTACGGGACCGACGGCGAGAACGTCCAGCTCGACAAGCTGGGCGGCGCGGCCTGGCAGGGGCGCAAGACCAAGGCCAAGGAACGGCTGCGGGTCATGGCCGAGGGCCTGATCCAGATCGCCGCCGCCCGCCAGTTGAAGTCGGTCGAGGAGACCGACCCGCCGCACGGCGTGTTCGACGAGTTCTGCGCCCGGTTCCCCTACGAGGAGACCGACGACCAGCTGTCGGCGATCGCCGACGTGCTGGAGGATCTCTCCTCCGGCAAGCCGATGGACCGGCTGATCTGCGGCGACGTCGGTTTCGGCAAGACCGAGGTCGCCCTGCGCGCCGCCTTCGTGGTGGCGATGAGCGGCAAGCAGGTGGCCATCGTCTGCCCGACCACCCTGCTGGCTCGCCAGCACTACAAGACCTTCAAGGACCGCTTCCAGGGCTGGCCGGTGAAGGTCACCCGCCTGTCGCGCCTGGTCACCGGCAAGGAAGCCGCCGAGACCCGCGAGGGCCTGGCCAACGGCCAGTTTGAAATCGTGGTCGGCACCCACGCCATCCTGTCCAAGCAGGTGTCGTTCAAGGACCTGGGCATGGTCATCGTCGACGAGGAGCAGCACTTCGGGGTCAAGCACAAGGAGAAGCTCAAGGAGCTTCGCGCCGACGTGCACATGCTGACCCTGACCGCCACGCCGATCCCTCGAACCCTCCAAATGGCGCTCAGCGGCATTCGGGAAATGTCGATCATCGCCACCCCGCCTGTCGACCGCCTGGCGGTGCGCACCTACATCAGCCCGTTCGACCCGGTCACCCTGCGCGAGGCCCTGCTGCGCGAGAAGTATCGCGGCGGCCAGGCCTATTACGTGGTGCCGCGCATCAAGGACCTGGAGGACATCGAGAAGTTCCTCCGCGTCCAGGTGCCCGAGGTCAAGTACGTGGTCGGGCATGGGCAGATGGCCCCGACCCAGCTGGAAGACGTGATGACCGCCTTCTACGAGGGGCAGTACGACGTGCTTCTTGCGACCACGATCGTGGAAAGCGGCCTGGACATCCCCTCGGCCAACACCCTGATCGTCCACCGCGCCGACATGTTCGGCCTGGCCCAGCTCTATCAGATCCGCGGCCGGGTCGGCCGCTCCAAGGCCCGGGCCTACGCCTACCTGACCACGCCCAACGAGAAGACCATCACCCTGTCGGCCGAGAAGCGCCTGAAGGTGCTGCAGTCGCTCGACAGCCTGGGCGCCGGCTTCCAACTGGCCAGCCACGACCTCGACCAGCGCGGCGGCGGCAACCTGCTGGGCGACGAGCAGAGCGGCCATATCAAGGAGATCGGCGTCGAGCTGTACCAGCAGATGCTGGAGGACGCCGTCGCCGAGTTGCGCGAGCGCCAGGGGGCCGAGGCCCTGATCGAGGACCGGGGCTGGTCGCCGCAGATCAACACCGGCGCGGCCGTGATGATCCCCGACGACTACGTGCCCGACCTCAACGTGCGGCTGTCGCTCTATCGCCGCCTGTCGGAAGCCGAGCGGGCCGCCGACCGCGAGGCCCTGGCCGCCGAGCTGATCGACCGCTTCGGCCCGCTGCCGCCCGAGACCGACAGCTTGCTCAAGGTCGTGGCCATCAAGGGCATGTGCCGCGAGGCCAATGTCGCCAAGATCGACGTCGGCCCCAAGGGCGCGGTCGCCAGCTTCCGCAACGACACCTTCGCCAACCCGCTGGCCCTGGTGCAGTTCGTCGCCAAGAACGCCATCGTCTGGAAGGTGCGTCCCGACCAGAAGCTGGTGATCAAGGGCGAGTGGGAGACGCCGGCGGCCCGGCTCGACGCGGCGGAGAAGATTCTGGCTCAGTTGGTGAAACTGGCCAAGGCTTGAGGGGCGATCCCGCGGCTGCGATGACCGTGTCCGGATCTCGCCAGACCAACGCGCGCCGACCTGTCAGAGTCAGGGAAACCTCGAAAGGAGATTTCCGATGGCCACCATCGTCAAGCGGGTCAGCATCGACGTCGCGCCGGGCCAGGTCTGGGACGCGGTCCGGGATTGGGGGGCCGTGCACCAGCGGCTGTGCCCCGGGGTCCTGACCGACACCACGGTCGAGGGCGAGGCGCGGATCGTCACCTTCGCCAACGGCCTGGTCGCCAAGGAGCTGATCGTCGCGGTCGACGACGACGCCCGCCGCCTGGTCTGGGCCGTGGTCGGGACACAGCTGCTCAGCCACCACAACGGCGCCATGCAGGTGCTGGCAGAGGGGCAGGGCAGCCGCATCGTCTGGACCGCCGATCTGCTGCCGCACGACGCCGCGCCGCAGGTCGCCGGCCTGATGGAGGCCGGTTGCGCGGCCATGAAGGCGACGCTGGAGGGGTAGGAGCATGGCCGGGGACAGGCCCATGGGCCTGTCCCCGGCCGGCGCAACGTGTTCAAGCCGCTTCCAGGGCCTTGTCGATGGCTTCGGCGATGTTTTTCGGGCTCTCGGCGCCGACGATCGCCAGCTTGCCGCCGAAGATCGCGAACGGCACGCCGGTGATCCCGCCCTGAACGGCCATGGCGTGCTCCCGGGCGACGGTCTCCCTGTCCGCGCCCTCGGACAGCAATTGCAGGATCACCACCGGGTCCATGCCGGCCGCCTCGCCGATGTCGGCCAGCACCTGGGGATCGCCAATGTCGCGGCCCTGCGTGAAATAGGCGGCGAACAGGCCCTCGACCACGGCGTCCTGCCGGCCCGCCCCATGCGCCCAGCGGATCAACCGGTGGGCGGCGCTGGTGTTGGGCGACAGGGCGATGGCCTCGAAATTGAAGACGATCCCTTCCTCGGTCCCCGCCTCGACCAGGGCGGTGTGCACGGCCTTCAGCTTGAGCGGATCCTTGAACTTGCCGGCCATATAGGCTTTGCGGTCAACGCCTTGCTCGGGAAGGGTCGGGTCGAGCTGATAGGGGCGCCAGACGATCAGCGGCTCGACGTCGGGCCGCAGGGCCACGGCCGATTTCACCCGCCGCCAGCCCAGATAGCACCAGGGGCAGACGACGTCGGCGACGAGGTCGATCAACAGGGGCTGGCCCATGGCGCGGTCTCTCGGATGCTCTGTTCCGCGACGCACGTAGAGGCGTCACGCCCCTTCGACAAGCCTTCAGGCGCTGTCGCGCTGCAGGGCCCGCGCCGCCGCCCGCTCCAGGGCATGGACCGCGCTTTCGCCGACCTCGATCTGGGCGACGCCGATGTCGAACTCGCAGACGAACGGTGCGCGGTCGTCGCCGGCGTCGAAGGCGGTGCAGCCGATCACCGCGGCGATCCGTTCGGCGGCGGCGCGGCCGGCGGCCTGGTTGGTGGCGGGCAAGGCCAGGGCGAAGACTTCCGGCGCCAGGCGGGCGGCGGTGTCTTCCACGCGCACCAGCCGGCCGACCATCGAGCCGATCTGCGGGATGGCGCGGTCCAGCCAGCCGTTCTGGCGGGCCCAGACGGTGTCGGGCTTGTCGGCGACGCGCAGCACGCAGATCGACAGCGGTCGCGCCCGCTCGCGAGCCGCGCCGGCCAGCCGCACCAGGTGCGCGGCGAACAGGTCGCGGGTGAACAGGCCGGTGGCGGCGTCCATCAGGCCCGAACTGCGGGCCTTCTCCAGCGCTCCGCGGATCGACTCGCCGCGCCGATAGCTTCGGGCCAGCTCGACGACACGAAGTGCGGTCTCGATCTCGGGGGTTTCCGGCGAGGCGACGTCGGACACCCCGCGATGGAAGGCCTCCGACATGGTCACGTAGCTCTCGGCCTTCAGGTAGAGCAGGGCCGGAATGTGGAACAGGCGGGTGTTGCGCCGCATGCCAGCGGCGATCGACAGCGCTTCCTGCTGGTTGTCGCCGGCCCACAGCACCACGGCGTCGAAGGCCCGCTCGTGCAGGTAGTCGAAGGCGGTGTAGGCCGTGAAGGCGCCGACCACGTCGGCGCCGCTGCGGGTCAGGGCGTTGGACAGGGCCAGGAATTGCGGCGCGGGCTCGCCGATCGCCAGGATGCGGAAGGGCTCGGCGTGCGGCTCGGGCAGGTCCAGCCGCCGGCCGCGATCGCCGAAGGTCGCCAGGCGAAGCTCGAACTCCTCCTCGGCGATGGCGGTGCGGACCAGGGACTCCAGGCGCAGCACGGCCTGCGAGGGGTGCAGCGGCGGCGACAGGGTCAGGTCGAAGGCCTGGTGGTTGGGTTCGGTCCCCGGCTCGCCGATGGCGATAACGGGCAGGCGGCGCGGAGCCACCGCCGCCTTCAGGCGACGCGACAGGGATTGGGCGTCGGGACCGGCGCTCTCGAGGTCGACGATCACCGCCTCGATGTTCAAGTCGCCGAGCGCGGCGAGGGCGGCATAGGGGCCACGCGCGGTGATGGTCCGCCAGCCGAGCTTGTCGAGCCCTTCGGACAACGGTCCCGCGCGGGAGTCGTCGCGCGCCACGATCAGGATTCGGGCGTTCACCGCCAACTCAAGCCTCCGCCCCGGATACCGGCTATCGCCCGACGACGCGGCGTCATCGAGATTCGACGTCGCAACATAGCAGAGGCCGCTGGCGCTCATAGGTACGCATCGCCGCAGGGGCGAAACAGGCCTCTCAGGCGTCGGCCAAGGCGAAACCGGGCTTGCGTGACCGAACGTCAGGGCCGTTCTAGTTGGGGCAAGACAACGCCGCGAGAGTCGGCCGGGAGATGACGTCATGGCGCAGGGACCGCTGTCCGGCCTGAAGGTGCTGGAATTCGCCGGGATCGGCCCCGGGCCGTTCTGCGGCATGCTGCTGTCGGACCTCGGCGCCGACGTGGTGCGCATCGACCGCAAGGGCTCGGGGCGCAGTTCGCCGGCCGATGTCACGGCCCGCGGCCGGCGCTCGGTGGCGCTGGACCTGAAGTCGCCGGCCGCGGTCGAGACCTGCCTGAAGCTGATGGAAGGCGCCGACGGGATCATCGAGGGCTTCCGGCCAGGCGTCATGGAGCGGCTGGGCCTGGGACCGGACGTGGCCTTGGCGCGCAATCCCAAGCTGGTCTATGGCCGGATGACCGGCTGGGGCCAGACCGGGCCCTACGCCAAGGCCGCTGGCCACGACATGAACTACATCGCCATCACCGGGGCCCTGGCGGCGATCGGTACGCAGGACAAGCCCGTGCCACCGCTCAATCTGGTCGGCGACTTCGGCGGCGGCGCGCTCTATCTGGCGTTCGGCCTGCTGGCCGGGGTGTTTCACGCCCGCCAGACCGGGCAGGGCCAGGTGATCGACTGCGCGATGAGCGACGGCGCGGCCTCGCTGATGGCCATGTTCTACGGCTTCAAGGCCGGCGGCATGTGGAGCGAGGGGCGGCGCTCCAACCTGCTCGACGGCGGCGCGCACTTCTACGACACCTATCAATGCAGCGACGGCAAGTGGATCTCGATCGGCTCGATCGAGCCGCAGTTCTACCTGCTGCTGCTGGAGAAGACCGGGATCACCGACCCGCAGTTCCAGCACCAGATGAGCCGTGACGAGTGGCCCCAGCTGCACGACAAGCTGGCCGCCGTCATCGCCACCAAGAGTCGCGATGAATGGTGCGCCCTGATGGACGGCACCGACGTCTGCTTCGCCCCGGTCCTGACCATGGACGAGGCCCCGGCCCATCCCCACAACGCCGCGCGGCAAACCTTCGTCGAAGTCGCCGGCGTCACCCAGCCGGCCCCCGCGCCGCGCTTTTCGGCCACGCCCGGCGCGATCCAGGGACCGCCGCCGAAGATCGGCGCCGACAACGACGGGGCACTGGCCGACTGGGGCTTCTCGCCCGAGGCGATCGGGGCGCTGCGGGAGCAGGGGGCGCTGTAGCCGCCCCTTTTACCGTCACCCGGGCAGACAAATTTGGCTGACATTCAGGCGCCGTTCCCGTTCAGCCGCCATTCAGCCGCGAAGGCCTAAACCACACCTGTAACCGGCCGTCGCGCCACCCGTCCCTCGATGCGGCGACCGGTTCAGGTTCGTCCTGCGGAGGCCCGCCGCTTTCCCTGAAGCGACGGGCCTTTGTACGTCCGAACCTCGGTATCTCAGCCTTTGCTTGCGTCGGCGGGGCGACGCGGGCAGTTTCCGCCGCATGACGCCGCCCCAGGACCGTATTCGCTTTCGAGACCTTGATCTCGATCCGATCCACTGGGTGCGCGAGATTCTGCGGGTCCTGGGTCTGGCCCTGCAGCGCCTGTGGGGGCGCGACGTCATGCTCTATGTCGGCGGGGTGTCGTTCTTCATCCTGCTGGCGGTGTTTCCCGGCCTGGCGATCCTGATCGGCCTCTACACCATGATGCTGACGCCCGAGCAGGCGGTGATCCAGGCCGACAAGCTGGCCTATCTGATGCCGTCGGGCGCTCGTCCGATCTTCCAGAGCGAACTGGGACGCCTGGCCCATGCGCCCGAGCAGGCCATCTCGCTGCAAAGCGCCGTGGTCCTGATCATCGGCATGTACGCCGCCCATCGCGGCTTCAAGGCGTTGCTGGCCGGCCTGTCGTTCATCCACGACGAGGAAGACCAGCGGGGATTCTTCGGCTTCAACCTGATGGCCCTGGTGGTGCTGGTCTGCGCCTTCGGCCTGTTGTTCGTGATGTCGGGCGTGTTCCTGGTCTTCCGTCTGCTCTCCAGCACACTGGACCTGCGGCCCCTGGCCGGCGCCTCGTGGATCCAGAGCGAATGGACCTGGGCCAGCCTGGGCCTGCTGGTCGGCATGACGCTGGTCTACCGCTACGCCATGTCGCGCGCCCCGGTCGGCTGGCGGGCCTCGATGGCCGGCGGCCTGGCGGCCGCGGTGCTCTGCGTGTTCATGTCGTGGGCCAGCGCCTTCTACGTCGAGCAGGTGGCCCATCTGGGCGCGACCTATGGCTCGATCTCGGCGGTGATCATCTTCCTGATCTGGCTGTCGTGGAGCGTCAACGCCGTGTTCTTCGGCGGCGCCCTGGCCACCGAGATGGAGATCGCCCTGGACGAGCGGCCCCGGGCCCTCCTGGAAGGACCCAAGGCCATCGCGCTCAAGGCGCCTTCGCCACCAGAAAGCTGATCGCCCCGTTCGGCGCGTCGACGATCTCGACCACGGTCGCCCCGGCGCCGGCGGCGAAATGCGGTACGTCGATGCGGGCCATCGGGTCATCGGCCAGCAGGCGGACGCGGCTGCCCGGCGCGGCCTCTTCCAGCGCGCGACGCAGGCGCAGGGTCGGCACGGGGCAGCGATGGCCCCGGGCGTCGATCAACCTGTCCTCAGCCATCGAACACCGCCTCGGCCTGGGCCGCGGTCAGGATCCTGTGCTCGCCCGGCGCCAGGTCGTCGGGCAGGGCGATCCCGCCAACCCGCTCGCGGTGCAGGGCGACGACGTGGTTGCCCACGGCGGCGAACATCCGGCGCACCTGGTGATAGCGGCCCTCGGTGATGGTCAGGCGCGCCTCGCGCTCGCCCAGCACGTCGAGCTCCGCCGCCAGCAGCGGCTTGTCCTCGCCTTCCAGCATCAGGGTCCCGCTGGCGAAGGCCGCGCCCTCGGCGCCGGTCAGCGGGCGATCCAGGGTGGCGCGATAGATCTTGGGCACGTGGCGCTTGGGTGAGATCACCCGGTGCAGGAAGTCGCCGTCGTCGGTGATCAGCAGCAGGCCCGAGGTGTCCTTGTCCAGTCGCCCGACGCTGGACAGGGCCGGGTCGCGGATCTGCCAGCGCTTGGGCAGCAGGTCGTAAATCCGCTCGCCGTCCTCGCGGTGCGAGCAGACCACGCCCAGCGGCTTGTGCATGATCAGCACCAGGGGCGCGGGCGGATCGACGGCGACGCCGCGAATCTTCATCCGCGACGGCAGGTCGGCGGTGACGGCGATCTTTTGGCCGGCGTCCTTGATCGCCACGCCGTCCAATGTGACCTTGCCGCCCGACACCAGGGCCTGGACGTCGCGCCGGCTGCCGTAGCCGAGATTGGCCAGCAGGCGATCCAGGCGCGCCATCAAGGCTTTCGTCATTTGCGGGCCTCGTAGACCTTGAAGCCGCCGGCGTCGGCGATGGGCTTCACCGCCTTGAAGTGCTCGTTCAGTACCGCCTCGTAGGGCAGGTGACGGTTGGCCACGATCCACAGCACGCCGCTCTTGCGCAGCATGGCGGCGGCCGACTTGATGAAGGCCTGGCCCAGGCTCTTGTCCTCGCCGCCGCCCTCGTGGAACGGCGGGTTGGTGACCACGAAGTCGAGGCCGCTCAGCAGCTCCGCGCCGCGCCGGGCGTCGGCCCACAGCACCTCGACGCGCGGATCGGAGACGTTGCGCTTGGCCGCCTCGACCGCCCGGCGGTCCAGGTCGACCAGGGTCAGCTTGGTGACCTTGGGCGAGGTCAGGATGGCGTGCGCGAGAACGCCGATCCCGCAACCCAGGTCGACGCCGACCCCGGACATCGGTTGCAGCGACTTCAGCAGCAGGGCTGAGCCTGGGTCCAGGCGATCCCAGCTGAACACCCCCGGCTGCGACCACAGGCCGTCGCCGTCCAACCGGCGGGGCGCGCCCTCGGCGATCGCGGCGTCGAGACCGGTGACGGCGGCGGGCTTCAAGACCACGCAGATGCGATGGTGGCGCTTGGCGCTTTCACCGATCGTGCAGCCGAACGCCGTCAGTTCCTTGTTTAGGCGCTGGCCGCCGCGATCCTTCAGGGCCAGAGCCGTCAGCCGGCCCTCGGTCTTCAGCGCCCGCAGCGCCAGGGCCAGGACGTAGCGCCGCTCGGCCGCGCCGGCAGGGGCCTGGACGACGATCTCGTCCAGCGAGCCCTCGGGCAACTCGGCCAGGTCGGTCGAACCGGCCACCAGCGGCGAGACCTGCGCCGCCCCGCCCGGCACGTCGGCCACGTCGAGAAGCGGAAAGCCGTAGACGGCGGCGCGGGGAGTGTCGGACATCGGAATAAGTCTCGGCGGCAAGGAACAGGCGGCTTCAGTAGACCTTCGCGCCGTCTTATCAAGTTTCGCGATGCGGCGGCGGCCGTTAGACCGGACCGCCGTCCGGACTCGCGCCGGATTGGCCGAGAGGGTTATCTGGTTCTCCCGATCGGAAAGGAGGAAGCATGGCTCGAACGCGTCCCCACGACCATCAGCCCCGGCCGAGCGTGGCCGATCCACGATCGATTCTGCTGGCGGCCGCGCTCGATTTCGTTCGCGAAGCTCGGACCTGCCCGAATGTGCTCCGCATCGCGCTCGTGGGGTCGCTATCGACCGCCAAGCCGATACCGAAGGACGTCGATGTCCTCGTTACGCTGACCGATCACGATGATCTGGCGGCCCTCGCCCAGGTGGCCCGCCGCCTGAGGGGACGCGCCAACGCCATCAATCTCGGCGCCGACATTTTCCTGTGCGACGCCGAGGGCCGCTATCTCGGCCGCGTCTGCCGCTATCGCGAATGCCATCCGCGCATGGCCTGCGACGGCCTGCGATGCGCAACCGGCGGCCGGCTCAACGACGACCTCCATCTCGTGACTCTGGACCGAGCGCTGACCCTCGCACCGCCGATCGATCTCTGGCCGCGTGTTGAACGTCGAGTGGCGGTTCCAGACGATGTCGAGCGGCTGCTGCTCTCGGCGCTTGAACAGGACCTGGTGGCGATCAGCGCAGACCGTCCAGGCGCTGGATGAAGGTGCGCTTGGCCTTGTAGCGTTTGGCGAGGTCGGCGACATAGGCGGCCTGAGAGGCCGGGTCGTCGCAGACTTGGCCCCGAAGGCGAATGAGCTTGATCGCCGTATCGTAAGCGCCGGCGTTGGTGAGCCGCACGTGGGATTCTGCCAAGCGCTCGTAGACGGCTTGGGCCTCCCGGCGATGGGTCTGGTGGCTGGCGTCGGCAAGCGCCCTCAGGCGCCATTCGGCGATCGGATGACGACCTGCGATCACCCAGGCGGCGTCGAGCCGGCTCTCGGCCAGCATCAGTTCGAACAACATCGCCCAATATCGCCCGGCCTCCAAAATCTCGGCGACCCGGTCGACGACATCCATTGGCGAATGGCGCTTCAGGTCGCCCAGCAGGGCGAGATCAGGCGACCGCTCGAAGGCGCGCCGGAGAAGGGTCAGGGCTTCGTCGGGCCGTCCCGCGCTGGCTTCGAGCTGGGCCGCCACACTGACCAGCGTGACGTTGGGAGCGTCCTCGAAAACCCAGAGAGCATCCCGCGCCCATTTCAGGGCCAGGTCCTGTCGCTCGGATTCCATGCAGATCTGGATGATTTCCAGATAGGCGTAGGGGCCGGAAAGGTCGGCGCTGCGAAGCGCGATCCGCGCGTCGAGATCGCCTTCTTCGCGGGCAAAGTCGTCGAGGATGGCGCGCAAGGTGTATCGCCCCGCCCGGTCCTTGATCGCCACCGCCGCCCAGGCCGCCTTGGCCAGCCGTCGGTACTCCGCCATTCCGGCCTCGCCCAACACCTCGGCATAGCCGATGCGAAGATCCTCGAAGGCGGGCCACTCGCTGTCCACCTCCTGCTCGAACAACCATCGGGCCAAGTCCACCGGGGCGGGCTTGGTCTCCTGGCAAGCGGTCAGATGAATCTCGACGGCCCGCTGGACGGCGGCCGTCACCTCGCCCTCGGAATCGTCGATGGCCTCGAAGGCGTCCTGCATGGTCTCAAGAAAATGGACCATCAGGGAGGCCACGGCGGTCGCCCGGCCGTTGGCGTTCAGCGTCTCCAGACGATCGAGCAGGGTGGACAGACCGTCGGCATAGGTTCCGACGGCGTAGTAGCCGATCGATCCCGAGACATCGCAGGCGTCGTCGATTTCCGCCCGATATCGGCGAACCAGCGTCTGGTCATCTTCGACGGCGTCCTGGGCGTCCGCCTCGATTTCGGCCCAGAGAGCCGGATTCTGCTCGGCCAGCGACACGAGGCGGGCGATCGCCGCCTCCAGTCCCCGCTGACGTAGATGATCGATCAGGCGAGCGCGCCGGTCGATCATCGTCCCGTCATCGATTCGCTCTCGCGCGGCCATCGCCAAGGCGACCATGTGCTTGCAGAAATCGGTGGAATCGAACGCCGGACAATCACAGGATCCCGCCGGGGCGCCACCGCGCCAACGCAGTTTCACCCGATAGGTCTCCGACCCCACGACCCGGGCCACGGCCTGATCGCCGTCCAGCGACAACAGGTCCACGCGGCCCTGTGCGTGATAGGCGCGGCCGCGGGCGAACGCACCGGGTCCCGCGGCCCGCTCCAGCCGTTTGTCCGACAGGGTCTCATGGATAAGATTCATGTCGTTCATGTGAGCGCGATCACGCTGACGACCGCAAGAGCTCCGTGAGCGTGAAAAGCCGATCGGAATCTCTGGCGGGCAGGGTGGGATTCGAACCCACGGTGGACTTTCACCCACGGCGGTTTTCAAGACCGCTGCCTTAAACCACTCGGCCACCTGCCCGGAGCGGGTGGCTATATCAGCGGTCGCGCGCCGGCTCCAGCCCGTTTGGTCGCACCTTTGATTAACCAGACATCAAGGCTCCTGAACCACTTTCGACGCCAGCGGGTGGTCCGCCGGGAACGGGTAAGGCATGGGACGCGAAGCGCGAGGCGAGATGCGTCTGCTGCGCGGCATGGCCGTGACGGCCCTCGGCTGCGCGGGGCTGGCGGCCTGCGCCACGCCCGAGCCGCGCCTGCCGATCTATAAGTCTCCCCAATCCTCGACCGCCAGGCCCTATTCAGGTCCGCCGGCGCCGGGATCGGCCAAGGGTTTGCGCGGCACAGAAAAACCCTATCAGATCAGAGGGATATGGTACTATCCCAAGACCGATCCGAACTATGACGAGAAGGGGATCGGCTCGTGGTACGGCGAGCAGTTCCACAATCGCCGCACCGCCAACGGCGAGGTTTTCGACATGGATCTGCCGTCGGCGGCCCACAAGACTCTGCCGCTGCCCAGCATCGTCGAGGTCACCAACCTGGACAACGGCCGCAAGCTGAAGGTGCGGGTCAACGATCGGGGACCGTTCGTCGACGGCCGGATCATCGACCTGTCGAAGGCCGCCGCCGACCAACTGGGCTATCAGCGCAGCGGCGTGGCCCGGGTTCGGGTCCGCTATATCGGTCCGGCCGGCAAGACGCCCTTCGACGAGCGCCGAATCATCGCCTCGGCGCCGCCGTCGCCCGAACCGCGCTATGCGCCGCCGCCCAAGGCCCGGGTCTATGCGACGGGCCTGCCGCCGGCCCAGCCGGCCTATGACGATCCGCCGCCGCCGAAGACCGCCGAGCCGGAGTTCAGCCCGTCCGTGCCCGTTGTCGATGCGCCCCCGGCGCCGGTGACGGCCAGCTATCGCGTCCAGGCCGGCTCCTTCGCCAATCGCGACAACGCCGAGCGCGCCGCGGCCCAGTTGAGCGGCGCCGGCCAGGCCTCGATCGAGTCCGTCGAACGCGGCCAGGGCGTCCTCTATCGCGTGGTGGTCAACGCCGGACTCGACGAGGGCGAGGCCTTCGGCGTGCGCGATCGCGTCGCCGCCCTGGGCTTTTCCGACGCCACGGTGCTTCGTCCCTAGGCCGGGGCCCAAACGGGTCTGGACAAGACCGGCGTTCCGGCCGAATTGAAGCCGGTGACCAACGGAACATTCATCAGCTTCGAGGGCGGCGAGGGGGCTGGAAAGTCCACCCAGATCCGCCGCCTGGCCGACCGCCTGAGGGCGGACGGCGCCGATGTCGTGCTGACCCGCGAACCGGGCGGCAGCGACGGCGCCGAGGCGATCCGCGACCTGCTGGTCAACGGCGCGGCCGACCGCTGGTCGCCGATCACCGAGACCCTGCTGATGTACGCCTCGCGCCGCGACCACGTGGAGCGGGTGATCCGTCCGGCCCTGGATCGCGGCGCCGTGGTGCTATGCGACCGCTTCGCCGACAGCACCAGGGCCTATCAGGGCGCGGGCGGCGACGCCCCGGCCGCTCTGATCGCGGCGCTGGAGGACCACGTGCTGGGCGGCACCATCCCGCACCTGACCCTGGTGTTCGACCTGCCCGCCGAGGTCGGCCTGGCCCGCGCCACCGCCCGCGGCGGCGAGGCGCGCTTCGAATCCAAGGGCCTGGCGTTCCATGAACGGCTGCGGGCCGGCTATCTGGAGATCGCTCGCCGCGAGCCGGAGCGCTGCGCGGTGATCGACGCCGACGCTGACCTCGACGCGGTGACGGCGGCGGTCTGGGACGTGGTCTCCGCGCGGCTGGGTCTCTAGCCGTGGACGCCCCGCCTCATCCGCGCGACGTCTTCCGCATCGACGGGGTCGAGAACGCCGAGCTGGCCTTCCTTGACGCCCTGGATCGTGGCCGCCTGCACCATGCCTGGCTGCTGACCGGGCCCGAGGGCGTCGGCAAGGCGACCCTGGCCTACCGCATGGCGCGGCGGCTGCTGGGCGCCAAGCCCGATCCGGCGTTCGGAGCCCTGGGCGCCTCGCCGACCGACTCCGTCAGCCGCCAGGTCGCGGCCCGCTCGCATCCCGACCTGATGGTGCTGGAGCGCGAGACCGACGATGGTAAGGCCCGCAAGTCGATCCCGGTGGACGAGGCGCGGCAGCTGCCGGCCTTCTTCGCCAATTCGCCGGCCGTCTCGCCCTACCGGGTGGCGATCATCGACGCGGCAGACGACCTGAATGTCAACGCCGCCAATGCCGTACTGAAGACTCTTGAGGAACCGCCGGCCCGAGGCGTGATCCTGTTGGTCAGCCATTCGCCCGGCCGGCTGCTGCCGACCATCCGCTCGCGCTGCCGCCGCCTGGTGGCGCCCGCGCCGCCGCTGTCGATCGCCGCGACCATGGTCGAGGCGCGGGCCGGGGTGTCGTCGCACGACGCCGATCGCCTGGCTCGCATGGCCAAGGGCGCGCCGGGCAGGGCGCTGCAACTGGCCGCCGCCGGAGCCCTGGCGGCCGACGACGCGGCCGGCGAGATCCTGCGCAAGCTGCCCGACATCGACGAGGGCGCGCTGCTGGCGATGTCCGACACCTTCAAGGGCGCCGAGGGCGCGGCGCGGTTCGAACTGCTGTTCGATCGGCTGGGCGACCAGATCCACGCCATGGCCACCGGCATGGCCGGCGACCGCACCCCGGCCGGTCTCGACCGCTGGGTGGCGGCCTGGGAGCGGATCATGCGCGCCCCGGGCGAGGCCGAGGCCATCAACCTGGACCGGGCCGACGTGTTCTGGACCGCGATCATGGACTTGCGCGCCGCCGCCAGAGCGGCGATCTGACCGCATGCTCATCGACAGTCACGTAAACCTGCACGCTCATCAGTATGACGAGGACCGCGAGGCGGTGATCGACCGCGCCCGCGCGGCCGGGATCGAACTGATGGTGACCATCTGCGACAAGATACCGTCCTTCGAGGCGGTCCACGCCATCGCCATGGCGGAGTCCGACATCTGGTGCACGGTCGGGGCCCACCCGCACGAGGCCAAGGACCACCTCGACCTCACCACCGAGCGCCTGGTCGAGCTGGCGGGGCGACCCAAGGTGATCGGCATCGGCGAGACCGGGCTCGACTTCCACTACGACCTCAGCCCGCGCGACGTGCAGGCCGACGTGTTCCGCGCCCACGCGGCGGCGGCGCGCCAGACCGGCCTGCCGCTGGTTGTCCACACCCGCGAGGCCGACCAGGTGATGGGCGACATCCTCGAAGAGGAGCACGCCAAGGGGCCGTTCAAGATCCTGATGCACTGCTACACCAGCGGTCCGGAGCTGGCGAAGCGGATGGCGGCGCTGGGGGCCTGGTTCTCGGTCTCCGGCATCGCCACCTTCAAGCAGGCGCAGGAGGTGCGGGACATCATCGCCGACATGCCGGCCGACAAGATCATCCTCGAGACCGACTGCCCTTACCTGGCTCCCGTGCCGATGCGCGGCCGGCGCAACGAGCCGGCCTATCTGCCCCACATCCTGGACAAGCTGGCCGAGATCCGCGGCTGGAGCCGCGCCGAGGCCGAGCAGCGCACCGAGGACGCCTTCTTCGCCGTGTTCGATCGGATTCCGCGCCTCGTGAGCGCCCGGACATGAGCGACCGCCTGGAGTTCACCATCCTGGGCTCCGGCTCCTCGGGCGGCGTGCCGCGCGCCGACGGCAACTGGGGCGACTGCGATCCGGCCGAACCGAAGAACCTGCGCACCCGCTGTTCGCTACTGGTCCGCCGGCCGGGCGGCGGCGATCCGGTCCAGGACACCACCGTGGTGGTCGACACCGCGCCGGACTTCCGCCTGCAGGCGGTGGGAGCGAGGGTCGGGCGCGTGGACGCCTGCCTGTTCACCCACGACCATGCCGACCAGGCGCATGGCATCGACGACCTGCGACCGTTCTTCCTCAACAGCCGCAGGCGCGTGCCGACCTATATGGACGCCGCGACGACGGTCAGCCTGGAGCGCCGGTTCGGTTATATCTTCGAGAGCATGGGGGGCTATCCGGCGATCTGCGAGGCCCGCACCATTCCCGATCACGGGGCGAGTTGGCGGGTCGAAGGCCCCAGCGGCGCGATCCCGGTGACCACCTTCGACGTCGACCACGGCGAGATCCGCGCCGTCGGCTACCGGTTCGGCGGCGTGGCCTACACCCCCGACGCCATCGGCTTTCCCGAGGAAAGCTGGGCGGCCCTGGCCGACCTGGACGTCTGGATCGTCGACGCCCTGCGCTGGACCCCGCACCCGACCCACGCTCATGTGGAGCTGGCCCTGGAGTGGATCGCCCGCGCCAAGCCGCGTCGCGCGATCCTGACAAACCTGCATATCGACTTGGATTTCAACGCCTTGGCGGCGAAACTTCCACCGGGTGTCGAGCCGGCTTACGACGGGATGCGGTTCGAGGTCTGAGACCTCGTACAAAAACTCCCCGTCACTCGGTTGTCATCCCGGACAAGCGCGCAGCGCGACGATCCGGGACCGGGGCGTGAACGCATGCGCTTCCTGCGGTCCCGGATCTTCGCTTCGCTACGTCCGGGATGACAGCTGAGTGGGCGCGTCCCTCCACAATCCATCTTTACGCTCCCCTTATGCCGACCCGGCCCATCCGCATGGAGCCCTTACGCACCGCCATGGTCTTTTCCGGCCAAGTTAGCTGGAGGCCGAAGATGGCTGATTTCATCTTTTTGGCGTTGGGCGGCGGGCTGTTCCTGGCCTTCGCCGCCTTCGCCGTCGCGTTGAGGCGCCTATGACCATGCTGGTGAGCGCGCTTTGGGGAGCCGGGGCGATCGTCGTCGCGGCCTATATGGTCGTGGCCCTGCTGCGACCCGACAAGTTCTGACGGATCACATTCCATGAATTGGCAAGGTTGGGCGGAAATCGCCCTGACGCTGGGCCTGGCGGTCGCGATCGGCTGGCCGCTGGGCTCGTACATGTCGCGGGTCTGGAACGGAGAGCGCACCTGGCTGGACCCGGTGCTGCGTCCCGTCGAGGCCCTGTTCTACGCCGCCTGCGGCGTCGATCCGAAGAAGAGCCAAACCTGGTTCGGCTATGCCGGGGCCCTGCTGGCCTTCAACCTGGTCGGCTTCGTGCTGGTCTATGCGGTGCTGCGCCTGCAGGGCGTGCTGCCGCTGAACCCGCAGGGCTTCGCGGGTCTTTCCGGGCACCTGTCGTTCAACACGGCCGTCAGCTTCGTCACCAACACCAACTGGCAGAGCTATGCCGGTGAGACGACGATGTCGACGCTGAGCCAGATGCTGGTGCTGACGGTGCAGAACTTCGTCTCGGCCGCCACCGGCGCGACCATCGCCGCGGCCCTGGCGCGGGCCTTCATCGCCAATCGCGGCGAGGGCGTCGGCAACTTCTGGGCCGACCTGGTTCGCACCACCCTTTATGTGCTGCTGCCGCTGTCGTTCGTGCTGGCCGTCGTGCTGGTGCTGCTGGGCATGCCCCAGACCCTGGCCGCCGGCGTCACCGCCCACACGCTGGAAGGCGCGGACCAGAAGATCTCGCTCTACGCCGTGGCTTCGCAGGAGGCCATCAAGATGCTCGGCATCAATGGCGGCGGCATCTTCAACGCCAACTCGGCCCATCCGTTCGAGAACCCGACCCCGCTGACCAACCTGATCACCGCGGTGTCGATCGACGTGCTGGGCTGGGCCGCCTTCTTCGCCTTCGGCCGTAGCGTGCTGGCCAAGAAGGACATTCGCGCCCTGGTCGTCGCCGCCACCATCCTGCTGTCGGCGGGCGCGGGGATCGTCTACGTCACCGAGACGCAAGCCGCGCCGGCCCTGGTCGCCGCCCATGTCGACGCCTCGGTCAACATGGAAGGCAAGGAGGTGCGCCTTGGCGCGCCGGCCACCGCGGCCTGGGTGGCGATGACCACCGGAGCCTCGAACGGCTCGGTCAACGGCATGCATTCCAGCCTGATGCCCCTGGGCGGCGGCATGGCGATGTTCCTGATGCACCTGGGCGAGATCCTGCCCGGCGGCATCGGTTCGGGGATCGCCATCATGGTGGTGATGGCCGTGCTGTCGGTGTTCGTCGCCGGCCTGATGGTCGGTCGCACGCCAGAATACCTGGGCAAGAAGATCGAGGCCCGCGAGGTGCAACTCGCCATCCTCGCCGTGCTGGCCATCCCGGTGGCGACCCTGGGCTTCTCGGCCATCGCCGCGATCCTGCCCGCGGCGCTGAAGGGGCTGATGCACTCAGGCCCGCACGGCCTGTCGGAAATCCTCTACGCCTACACCTCGGCGACGGCCAACAACGGTTCGGCCTTTGCCGGCCTGACGGCCAACGCGCCCTGGTGGGACGCCACGCTCGGCGTCGCCATGGCCATGGGCCGGTTCATGCCGATCGTCGCGGTGCTGGCCATGGCCGGCTCCCTGGCGGCCAAGCCTAAGCTGGCGCCCTCGACCGGGACCTTGCCCACCCATGGCGGCCTGTTCATCGGCCTGCTGATCGGGGTGATCCTGATCCTGGGCGGCCTGCAATTCTTCCCCGCATTGGCGCTGGGGCCGATCGTCGAGCACTTCCAGGTGCTGGGCGCCGTCGCCCAAGCCCATTGACCCAACGCACTGATCGCAAAGGCGATTTGAAATGACGACCATCGAAACCCACGCCGGGGAGGGCCGGCGCAAGGCCAGCGCCCTGGCGGGCGGGCTGTCCCCGGCCATCCTGACCCGGGCGACCAAGGACGCCTTCGTCAAGCTGGATCCGCGCAAGCTGACCGGCAATCCGGTGATCTTCGCCACCTGGATCGTGGCCCTGCTGTCGACGGTCTCGGCCGTCGCCGCCATCGCCAGCCACCAGTCGGCCGGCTTCGCCGTGCAGATCGCCGGCTGGCTGTGGGCCACCGTGCTGTTCGCCAATCTTGCCGAGAGCGTCGCCGAAGGTCGGGGCAAGGCGGCGGCCGACAGCCTGCGCGCCACCCGGGTGACCACCAACGCCAAGCTGATCATCGACGAGAAGACCGGCACGGTCATCCCTACGGCGGCTCACAAGCTGGTTCCGGGCGAGGTGATCCTGATCGAGGCCGGCGACGTCGTCCCGACCGACGGCGAGATCATCGAGGGCATGGCCAGCGTCAACGAGGCCGCCATCACCGGCGAGAGCGCGCCGGTGATCCGCGAAAGCGGCGGCGACCGCTCGGCCGTCACTGGCGGCACCACCGTGGTCTCCGACTGGATCAAGGTGCGGGTCACCGCCTCGGCGGGCAACACCTTCCTCGACCGCATGATCGCCATGGTCGAGGGCGCGGACCGCCGCAAGACCCCCAACGAGATCGCCCTGGCCGTGCTGCTGGCCGGCCTGACCCTGATCTTCCTGATCGCCGTTGTCACCCTGCTGGGCCTGGGCAAGTTCTCGGGCGTGGCGCTGGATCCGCTGGTGCTGGGCGCCCTGTTCATCACGCTCATTCCCACGACGATCGGCGGGCTCCTTTCGGCGGTCGGCATCGCCGGCATGGACCGGCTGATGAAGCACAACGTCCTGGCCACCTCGGGTCGGGCGGTGGAGGCCGCCGGCGACGTCGACACCTTGCTGCTCGACAAGACCGGCACCATCACCTTCGGCAACCGCATGGCCACCGAGGTGATCGCCGCGCCGGGCGTACGTCCCGAGGCAGCCTTGCGGGCCGCCGTCAGCGCCTCCCTGGCCGACGACACCCCGGAAGGCCGCTCGATCGTCGAACTGGGCCGCAACCAGGGGATCGTCATCGAAGCCCCGGCCGGCGCGACCTCGATCGCCTTCAGCGCCACGACCCGTCAGTCGGGCCTGGATGCTAACGGGATGTCCTGGCGCAAGGGGGCGGTGGACGCCGTCTATCGCTCGTTGGCCCTGGACCCCAAGCTGATCCCGACCGAAGTCACCGCCGCCGTCGACCGTATCGCCCGTTCGGGCGGCACGCCCCTGGCGGTCAGCGAAAACGGCGTCCTGGTCGGCGTCATCCACCTGAAGGACGTGGTCAAGCCGAACGTCAAGGAACGCTTCGCCGACCTGCGCCGCATGGGTCTGCGCACGGTGATGATCACCGGCGACAACCCGGTGACCGCCGCCGCCATCGCCTCCGAGGCCGGCGTCGACGACTTCCTGGCCGAGGCGACGCCGGAGGACAAGCTGCGGCTGATCCGCTCCGAGCAGGCCAAGGGCCGGATGGTCGCCATGTGCGGCGACGGGGCCAACGACGCCCCGGCGCTTGCGCAAGCCGATGTCGGCGTGGCCATGCAGACCGGCGCCCAGGCCGCCCGCGAGGCCGGCAACATGGTCGATCTCGACAGCGACCCCACCAAGGTCATCGAGATCGTCGAGGTCGGCAAGCAGATGCTGATCACCCGCGGGGCCCTGACCACCTTCTCGATCGCCAACGACGTGGCCAAGTATTTCGCCATCATCCCGGCGATGTTCGTGGTCGCCCTGCCGGCGCTCGGCGCGCTGAACGTCATGCACCTGCACAGCCCGCAGAGCGCCATCCTGTCGGCGGTGATCTTCAACGCCCTGGTGATCGTCGCCCTGATCCCCCTGGCCCTGAAAGGCGTGAAATATCGGGCGATCGGGGCCGGAAAGCTGCTGTCGCGCAACCTGCTGATCTACGGCCTGGGCGGCCTGGTCGCCCCGTTCGTCGGCATCAAGCTGATCGACCTGATCGTATCCGCCCTCGGCTTGGCCTAAGCTGCATTCCTCGGAGACTCGAAAGCCATGCTCTCCCATATCCGCCCGGCCCTCGCCTCGATGGGCCTGTTCACCGCCCTTCTGGGCCTGGGCTATCCCCTGGCTGTCACGGGCATCGCTCAGGTGGCCTTTCCGGCCCAGGCCAACGGCAGCCTGCTGCGAGACGCCAAGGGAACCGTCGTCGGCTCGGCCCTGATCGGCCAGCCGTTCGCCAAGGCCGAGTATCTGCATCCGCGCCCCTCGGCGGCGGGGACCGGCTACGACGCTTCGGCCTCCAGCGGCTCCAACATGGGCCCGCTCAACGAGGCCCTGGCCACGCGGGTCAAGACCGACGCCGACGCCCTGCGCGTCGAAAACCCCGGCGCGGTCATTCCCGCCGACGCTGTGACGACCTCGGGCTCGGGCCTGGATCCGGACATCTCGCCGGCCTACGCCCGCTTCCAGGCGCCGCGCGTCGCCAGGGCGCGCGGCCTGCCCCTCGCCCAGGTCGAGGCGGTGATCGACCGCAACGTCCAGGGCCAGCTCCTGGGCTTCATCGGCCAGCCGAGGGTCAACGTCCTGGCGGTCAACCGGGCGCTCGACGCCCGCTTCCCGAAGGGCGGATAGTCTTTGGCGGCGGAAGACCCCAAAAGACCGGACCCAGAGGCGCTCCTGGCCGCCGCCAACAAGGCGAGCCGGGGGCGCCTCAAGGTGTTTCTCGGCATGGCCCCGGGCGTGGGCAAGACCTACGAGATGCTGCGCGCCGCCCGGCGCCGCAAGGCCGACGGCCAGGACGTGCTGATCGGCCTGGTCGAGACCCATGGCCGCCGCGAGACCGAGAGCCTGCTGCGCGGCATGGAGGTGATGCCGCGCCGGCCGATCGACCATCGCGGCCACGTGATGATGGAGTTCGACCTCGACGCGGCCCTGGAGCGCAAGCCGGCCCTGCTGCTGGTCGACGAATACGCCCATTCCAACGCCCCGGGCTCGCGCCATCCCAAGCGCTGGCAGGACGTCGAGGAACTGCTGGCCGCCGGCATCGACGTCTGGACCACCCTCAACGTCCAGCACCTGGAAAGCCTGGTCGACGTCGTTCAGCGGATCACCGGCGTGCGCCAGCGCGAGACCGTGCCCGACAGCGCCCTGTCGCGGGCCGACGCCATCGAGGTCATCGACATCACCCCCGACGAGCTGCGCGAGCGGCTGACAGCCGGCAAGGTCTATGTGCCCGAGACCGCGCGTCTGGCCTCGGAGAACTTCTTCAAGGTCGAGAACCTCACCGCCCTGCGCGAGCTGGCCCTGCGGCGGGCGGCCCAGACGGTGGACGACCAGCTGGTCGCCGCCATGCGCGAGAAGGGCGTCGAGGGGCCCTGGGCGGCGGGTGAGCGGATCCTGGTGCTGGTCGGCGGCGACGCCATGGCCGGGGCGCTGGTGCGGGCCGGCCGGCGGCTGTCGGACATGATGATGGACGCGCCATGGGCCGTCACCCATGTCGAGCGTCCTGAGCACGCGGGGAGCGGTCCCACGGCGGCGGCGCGGCTGCGCGACGCACTGAAGCTGGCCGAACAGCTGGGCGGCACGACCGTGGTGCTGACCGGGGCCGACATCGTCGCCACGGTGATGGCCTATGCCCGCCGCAACAACGTCACCCAGATCGTCATCGGCAAGTCGGCCGACAGCCGTTGGCGCGAACTGCTGGGTCGCTCCCTGGCGGCGGCGCTGCTGCGCGAGGCGCGGGGCGCGGCGATCCATGTCGTCACCGAGGCCACGCACGAGCCGATCGTCGAGCCGCCCAAGCGACGGTCGGCGGCCGGTTGGACATCCTATCTGATCAGCGCCGGCTGCGTCGCGGCGGCGACCGCGGTGGCCTGGGTCCTCGACGTCACCTTCGACCGCGTCGATCTGGGGATGATCTTCCTGGCCGCTGTGCTGGCGGCCGGGGTGCTGCGCGGACTGCGTCCCGCTCTTGCGGCGGCGACCGCGGCCTTCCTCGTCTACAACTACCTGTTCCTCGAGCCCCGCCAGTCCTTCGTCGTCGGATCACCGACCGATTTCCTGACCCTGATCGTGTTCTGGGCCGTGGCCCTGGCGGCGGGCGGGCTGGCCGGCCGGGTGCGCGACCAGGGCCGGGCGGCCCAGCGGCGGGCTTCGGCGGTCTCGGCCCTGCTGGCCGCCAGCCGCACCTTCTCGGCCGCCGCCGGACGCGAAGCCGCCGCCAAGGCCCTGGCCGAGCAGACGGCGGCGGCGGTCGGGGCCAAGGCCGTGGTGCTGCTGCCCCAGAACGGCGAACTGCGGCCCGTGGCTGGCGCGCCCACATTGGACGAACTGGACGCCGCCCCGATGGCCGCCGCCCGCTGGGCCTGGGAGAAGGGCGAGGCCGCCGGTTTCGGCACCGGCACCCTGCCACAGACCCGCTGGACCTTCTGGCCGCTGGAAGGCGTGCGCTCCCGGGCCGGGGTGGCTGGCGTCGAAGCCGGGGCGATGGTCGCCGGATCCGAGGACGAACGCCTGCTGCTGGCCTTGCTGGAGCAGGGCGCCGTGGCCCTGGAGCGCGCCGACCTGGCCAGCGAGGCGGTCGAGACCGAGACCCTGCGCCGCGCCGATCGCTTCCGCTCGGCCCTGCTCAACTCGATCAGCCACGACCTGCGCACGCCGCTGTCGACGGTGCTGGGCGCCTCCAGCACCTTGATCGACTACGGCAAGGGCATGACGGCGGCGGTGCGCGACGACCTGCTGCTGAGCATCCGCGAGGAGGCCGAGCGGCTGAACCGCTATGTTGGCAACCTGCTGGACATGACCCGGCTGGAGGGCGGGGCGCTGCGTCTGCGCACCGACTGGACCGACGTGCGCGACGTGCTGGGCGCCGCCGCCGACCGCGTCTCGCGCCGGCTGGGCGACCGGGTGCTTACCCGCGACTTCCCCAGCGAGCTCAGCCTGGTGCGGGTCGACTCCAGCCTGCTGGAACAGGCGATCGTCAACATCCTCGAGAACGCCATCGCCTATAGCCCGGCCGCCACCGGCATCGAGATGGCGGCCTATGAGGACCGCGCCAACGTGGTGATCAGCATCGAGGACGAGGGCCGGGGTATTCCCACCGCCGAGCTGGAGCAGGTGTTCGAGAAGTTCCGCCGCATGGAGGAGCCGACCGACCGGAACAAGGGCGCGGGCCTGGGCCTGTCGATTTCCAAGGGCTTCATCGACGCCATGGGCGGGCGCATCGCCGCCGCCAGCCCGATCCACGAAGGTCGCGGCACGCGCATCCTGATCAGCCTGCCCAAGGCGGTCGCCACGCCGCATCATCTGCTATGAGCCGGTCATGAGCGCAGTCCGCCAACGCATCCTGATCATCGACGACGAGCCGCAGATCCATCGGTTCCTGGCTCCGGCCCTGGACGCGGCGGGCTACGAGCCGCTGCGGGCCGATAGCGGCCAGGAAGGGCTGCGCGGTATCGCCCTATGGTCGCCCGACGCCGTGGTGCTGGACCTGGGCCTGCCCGACATGGACGGCAAGGACGTGCTGGTGAAGGCCCGGGCCTTCTATGACGGGCCGATCGTCATCCTGTCGGCCCGTGACCGCGAGGCCGAGAAGATCGAGGCCCTGGATCGCGGGGCCAACGACTATGTCGAAAAACCCTTCGGTGTCGGGGAGTTGCTGGCGCGTCTTCGCGTGGCCCTGCGCCAACGCGGACAGGCCCAGGGTCCGCAGGCGCCGATCAAGGCCGGCGAGGTCGAGATCGACATCGAGAAGCATCTGGTGACCCGGGGCGGCGCCGTGGTGAAGGTCTCGCCCCGCGAATACGACGTCCTGGCCCGCCTGGCCGTGGCGCGCGGCAAGGTGTTGACCCACAAGGACCTGCTGACGGCGGTCTGGGGACCGGCCCATGCGCACGACACCCAGTACCTGCGGGTCTTCGTCGGTCAGCTACGCCAGAAGCTCGAGGCCGATCCTTCGACGCCGAAGATGATCCTGACCGAGCCGGGGATCGGCTATCGCTTCATCGGTGACTGAATTTCCTGGACGAGATGAAGTCGAATTATGGAAGTAAATTCAATTTCTTCTCTTCATAAGTCAATTCATCCGGGTTGGTCAGGGCCCTTGTCGCCAACGCTCGCCAACTCGGCGGCTCCGGCGGGCGTGATCGTCCAGCCGCCGCCGGTTCGCTCGGCGAACCCCAGGTCGGTCAGGGCGCGGGCGTCGGCGATGTTGATCCAGTCGACCTGTTCGCCGGCCTTCTTGCGCGACAGGTTTCTCAGGGCGGTGAACTGACCGGCGGACAAGGTCATCTATTGGCCGCCCGACAGCGGATCGGGGGTGACCATGGCGCGGCGTCCGCTCAAGCGCTCAAGCTCCTGCTGCATTCGCAGCACTTGGCCGCCGAGGCTGGTGACGTCGTCCTGAAGCTGGGCGTTGCGGCGCTTGAGGTAGTCGTTTTCGCGGCGGAAGGCCTGGATCTCGTCGTCGGTCATCGGTCGTTCCCAGTGGCGTCGACCCCATGCGTGGAGTTCGCGGGCGTGGCTCGAATGACCGCCCGAAGCAGCACCGCGCGGTGCGGGTCGAGGTCCGGCGCCTCCAGTTCAAGACGCGCGCCCTCGACGATCTGGCCTTGATGGCGGTTGCCCAGGAAAAAGGCCTCGGCCCGAATCTCCCGCGCGGAAACCTGGTGGATGCCCATGGACTCCAGCAAGGCGGCCCAGCGCGTCACGCGAAGGCCGCGCGCGTCGTGGTGCGATGTCGTGGAAGGTCGGACATGGCGTCCTTTCAGGTTGGCGATCCCGCATGGCGCGGGGCGATCACTGACCCAGCCCTTTTATAACGCGATCGGGCGCCAATAGCTTCCGGCTTTCACGGATGGGCGCCGCAACCGCAGGCCGGCGGGTGATAGCGGCCATTCGCCTCGACCGAGCCGCCCTGGCCATACATGTCGTGCGGGCGCACCCAGTCTCCGAGGCTGTGATGAGGCCCGGTCTCGTTGCGCCCCCTTGGCGTCACGTCGAGGAAGCCGAAGAAGGTGTAGATCAGCCGCTCGGGCGGGTTGATCTCGCGATAGACGCCGCTCTGCCAGGCTTCGTCGCCGTGTTCGTTTCCCGTCAGGCAGGCGCGCCAGGCGCCGCCGGGACGTGGGTCGCCCTCCGCGAAGGTGGCGGGATAATGCGGTGGCCCCAGCCAGCGCAGCACCTGCGCGGGATCGATGAAGGCGTCGAAGACCAGGGCTCGCGGCGCGGAAAACAGCCGGGTGATGGTCAGGAGGCGCCGGTCGAGGGCTTGGTCAGTCATCTTGGGCCGCCTTGGTCTGGACCTCGGCCAGGTGCTCTTCCAGGCGATCGAAGCTGGCGTCCCAATAGCGGCGGTAGCCTTCCAGCCAGTCGGCCGCATCCTTCAGCGGCCCGGCCTCGAGTCGGCTGGGTCGCCACTGCGCCTCTCGGCCGCGGCTGATCAGGCCGGCGCGCTCCAGCACCTTCAGGTGCTTGGACAGGCCCGGCCCGCTCATCTCGAACGGTTTGGCCAGCTCGTTGACCGACGCCTCGCCCAAAGTCAGGCGCGCCAGGATCGCCCGCCGCGTCGGATCGGCCAGGGCGAAGAAGGTGTCGCTCAAACGGTCCGGGGTCATCACGTATCAAGCCAATCAGTTATTTAACCTTTTGGTTTGTTACAGCGCGTGACGCCATGCGTCAAGGGCGGCGCGAGGCGACCCCAGAGGGCTTTGGGTCTCGCGGGGACGGTCAGCAGGTGGGTCTGGCTGGCCGGATACCGCGCGGCCAGGGCGGTGGCCTTGTCGGTCAAGGCCTGATCGCCATGGGCGGCCACCGCCGAGACGAACAACGGCAAGGCCTCGCTCCGCCGTCGGTCGCGACGCCGTCATCGGACGACGAGGCGTTCCGGCGTCAGGTCGTCGCCAGCATCCTGGCCCTGCGCGATCCTGGTCGGAGCGGGCGGATGACAGCCTAGAACCGGAACTGGGCGATCAGCATGCCGAAATCGACGGCGCGCCCGTTGACGGCCTGGATCGCGTCGCCGGCCGACTGATGGACCAGTTGGGCCTGGAGTTTGAAGTTGCGGTTGACCTGCCATGTGGCGTCGAACTGGGCCGCGTCGCCCACCGCCCTTGATCGATCGGCGCCGATTGGGGCTAGCGGCGTCGACGGTTGCAGATAGATGGCGTCGTCGCCCGTCTGGCGGCGGCGGATCAGGTAGCTGATTTCCAGGCTGACATCGCGGCGCGGCGCCAGGCCCAGACTGGGGCGGACGGCCAGCAGGTTGCTCCAACTGGTCAGGCCCGTCTCGTTGAAATAGGCGCCCTTGGGAAACAGCGGATTGAAGGTTTCGAGCTTGCCGTCGCTGGCGTCGCTGTCGCCCGACCCCGCGTCGAGCCGCAGGCCCAGTCGCGGCGACCAGGCCCGGGCCAGGGTGTAGCCGCCGCCCAGGCTGCCGCCCCAGGCGCGGATGTCGCGGCCGGCGAACCGCCCGCTCTGGACCATGCCCTCGACTTCGTAGTCGATCGCGCCGCGCTTGCCGGCCAGGCGGGCGCCCAGGCTGGTGCGACGCTCGTCGCCACGCACCGCGCCAAACCGGACGCCGTTCCGGTCCAATTCGATCGCATACAGATCCAGGGTCACGGCCTTGCTCAGGGGTCTGGACGCGTAGACCCCGTAGAAGCGCTGATTCTCGTTGTGGCTGTCGTCGAACGCCCCGGTCTGGATCACGATCGGTCGCAGGTAGAAGGCCTCCAGCCGCAGGCCCGGGGTCTGGCGCGTGACACGCAGGCCGTCGAAACTCTGGCGGATGTTGGGGCCTTCGCGCACCGAGACGAAGCGCTGGGTGGCATTGAGCGACACCTCCTGGCGCCCCAGGCGCAGACGCCAGCGTCGCGCCGCGTCCGGCGTCAGGTCGACGAACGCCACCTGGGCGTCCAGGCCGTCGCGGTCGCTGATCGCCGGCGGGTCCTTCTTGCCGATGTCGCGATGCAGGCCCAGTTCGCCATAGACCCGCAGGCGCGAGCCCAGATGCAGGTCGGCGCTGAACAGGGCGCGGCCCAGGCTGTAGACGTCGGCCTGGGCGCCGCCGAGACCAAAGCGCGGCGCGTCGAAGGAATCCACCCGCAGCCGCGTCTCGCCGCCCAGGGTCAGGTAGGTTTCCCCGTCTTCGGTCAGGGGCAGGAAGCGCAGGCGGTCGCCACCCTCCAGGACCGGGCGACTCTTGAGATAGCCGTAGTCCTCGTCGGAACGGATCGGCTTGAAGGGCGGCGGGTCGGCGGCCTGGGCCGCACCGCCGCCGGCCAGGGCCAGCCCGGTCGCCACGGCGGCGAGCGTCCGACGCCCCATGCGCTCAGCCATGCCGAGGAGCCTGACCGGGCTTGGCCAGTTGCAACGGGACCAGGCTGAACAGCGTCGCCAGGACCGCGGCCACGCCGACCAGCACGCACCAGAAACCGAAATGGACAAAGCCCAGACCGCCGACGATCGCGCCGAGGGCGAAGGCCAGGACGGGCGGAAACATCTTGCCGATCCGCGCGCGGGCGGCCGGATCGGGTTGGGCCCGATCGGTCAGGGCGACCAGGTCGATGACGATCTGGGTGACGTTGCCGGTCATCACCGTGGTCGGCGACAGCTGCGCGAACAGCGTGCGCGAGCCGGCGTTCTGCAGGCCCATGGCCACGACACCGACCAGGCCACAAGCGACGGCGATCGGCTGGTCGCCGCCCTTGAAGGGCCCGCCGAGCACGCCGACCGCCATGAACGCCATCAGCAGCACGATCTGGAAGAACAGCAGATAACCGATGGCGAGACGCCTGTTGTTTCGGCCGCGACGCAGCAGAAGGCTGGTCACGGCCACGGCCAGGATGAAGGTCGGCAGGGCGAGCAACTTCGCCACGATGCCGGAACCATGGGTGACGATCGACGCGCCGATCAACACGAAGTTACCGGTGACATGGGCGGTGAACAACCCGAACAGGCCGACGAAACCGACGGTGTCTATAAAACCGGCGTTGAAGGCCAGGAGGGCGGCGGCGCGGCCTGGGTTGCGGAGTGGGGCGGACTCTGGAGCGGCGCTCATGACCGGCTCCGATCGCGCTCGACCAGAATGGCGGCCAGCATGAAGCCGCCGATCAGGCCGACATGTTCGAGGAAGGTGTTGAGAGCGTGGAAGCGCTCCATGGGGTCGGCCGCCGTCCAGAACGGATGGGCGACCAGGGTGGCCAGGGCGGTGAACACCCCCAGGGCGCCGGCGGCCAGCCAGCCCGCGCGCCCGACGATCAGCAGGATCGAACCGCCGAGCTGGACCAGGACGGTGACGATGACGACCAGCCAGGCGGGCTTGAGCCCGAAATGCTCGGCCTCGCCCAGGGCGCCCGACAGGTTGGCGATTTTCGACAGGCCGCTCCACCAATAGGGCAGGGTCAGCAGCACGCGGGCCAGGATGGACAGGGCGGGGACCTTCAACAGGGCGGCGACGGGGGCGGGCGTGGTCATGATCAAACCGCCCAGCAGCCGCAGCCGAACGCGCCCCAGAACGAGCGGGCGTCCGAGGTCGGAGCCTGGGCCCCGAGGGCCGCGGCGTGGTCGTGACCATGCACGCCGCAGTCCCTGGCGCAGCCGCAGGCCGAGGCCAGGGCCATCGCCGATTTGCGCGAGCGGTCCTGGTAGCCGCCGAAGGTCCGCACCGGCGACCAGTCGGGCATCGGCGGGGGCAGGGCGGGGGCCAGCCTGGAATAGTCGCCCTCGCCATGCACCACCTTGCCGCCCAGCAGGGTCAGCACGGAACCGAGGTGCCGGATCTCGTCCTCCGGAACCCGCAGATAGTCGCTGCTGAGCACGGCCAGGTCGGCCAGCTGGCCGACGGCGATCTCGCCTTTCTTGCCTTCCTCGTTGGAGAACCATGTGTTGGCCGTGGTCCACAGGCGCAGGGCCTCCTCGCGGTCGAGCCGGTTGGCCGGCGGATAGAGCCGCGTACCGCCCACCGTCTTGCCGGTCACCAGCCAGTTCAGCGAGACCCAGGGATTGTAGCTGGCCACCCGGGTCGCGTCGGTGCCGGCCCCCACGGGGATCCCGGCCTTCAGCATCTTGCCGATCGGCGGCGTGGCCTCGGCGGCCTTGGCGCCATAGCGGTCAATAAAGTACTCGCCCTGGAAGGCCATGCGGTGCTGCACGGCGATGCCGCCGCCCAGGGCCGCGATGCGGTCGATGTTGCGGTCGCTGATGGTCTCGGCGTGGTCGAAGAACCAGTGCAGCCCGTCAAAGGGAACGTCTCGATTGACCTTCTCATAGACGTCCAGAGCCCGGTCGATGGTCTGATCGTAGGTGGCGTGCAGCCGCCAGGGCCAGCGCTGCTCGGCCAGCAGGCGGATCACCGGCTCCAGGTCGGCTTCCATGTTCGCCGGCATCTCCGGCCGCTCGACCCGGAAGTCCTCGAAGTCGGCGGCGCTGTAGACCAGCATCTCGCCGGCGCCGTTGTGGCGGTAGGTGTCGTCGCCCTGACCGGGCTTCACCTGCCTGGACCAGGACTGGAAGTCCGACAGCTCGGCCTTGGGTTTCTGGGTGAACAGGTTGTAGCTGATGCGCAGGGTCAGTTGGTCGTCGGCGTGCAGTTTCTCGATGATCGCGTAGTCGTCGGGATAGTTCTGGAAACCGCCGCCGGCGTCGATCACCCCGGTGACGCCCAGCCGATTCATCTCGCGCATGAAGTGGCGGGTCGAATTCAGTTGATATTCAGGGGGTAACTTCGGTCCTTTCGCCAGCGTGGCGTACAGGATCGTGGCGTTGGGCTGGGCCAGCAGCAGGCCGGTCGGCTCCCCCGAAGCGTCACGCTGGATCTCGCCGCCGGGCGGGTTGGGCGTGTCCTTGGTGTAGCCGACGGCGCGCAGGGCGGCGCGGTTGAGCAGGGCGCGATCATAGAGGTGCAGGATGAACACCGGCGTCTCGGGCGCCGCGGCGTTGATCTCGTCCAGGGTCGGCAGGCGCTTCTCGACGAACTGGTGCTCGGTGAAGCCGCCCACGACGCGCACCCACTGCGGCGGAGGGGTGTTCTGGGCCTGCTTCTTCAGCATGGCCATGGCGTCGGCCAGGGTCGGCACGCCGTCCCAGCGCAGTTCCATGTTGTAGTTCAGCCCGCCGCGGATGATGTGCATGTGACTGTCGATCAGGCCGGGGATCACCCGCCGGCCGCCGGCGTCGATCACCGTGATGTCGGGACCGGCGGCGGCGCGGATGTCCTTCTCGTCGCCGACCGCCGCGAACCGGCCGTCGCGCACCAGCACCGCCGAGGCCCGCGGGTTGCTCCGATCCAGCGTCGTGATCTTGGCGTTGACGAGCAGCAGGTCCTTGGCGGGCATGACGGGTCTCTGGGTCTGGGCGAAGAGGGAACTGGGGAGGAGGGCCGCGCCCAGGGCCAGGGCGCCGCGACGATTGAGCGTGCTCATGCCCGATCCTTGCCGCGCAGGGCGTCCGGCGCGTGCGGGCCGAGCACCTTCTCGGCGCAATCGGTCTTGAGATAGGCGACGACGGGCGCGCCCGAGACCAGGCGCCTGGCGACCGGCACGACCTGTTCGCCCAGCAGCATGCCCAGCAGACCGATCAGGGCGATGGTCGGCGGGGCGGGCGAGCGCACGCCCATCAGCGCATAAAGCACGCCCACCAGGACGCCGGCGCCGAGCGAGAGCAGGTAGGGCTTCATGGGAACCTCCATGCGAAACGGCGGAAGTGGCGGGACCCCGGGTCCCGCCACGGTCAGTCAGGCGGCGTGCGAGCCTTCCGACGCGCCGAACATCGTCTTGGCGTAGATGATGCCCAGGCCGTAGGCGCCGCCGAACTTCTTGGCGACGCCGGTCGTCATTTCGTAGGTCTCGGTCCGGGCCCAATCGCGCTGCAGTTCCAGCAGGTACTGCAGCGAGGTCATCGGCCGGGCGCCGGCCTGGATCATCCGCGCCACGGCGCGCTCATGCGCCTCGACCGAGACGTCGCCGCAGGCGTCGGTGATGAAATAGACCTCGAAACCCTGGGCCAGGGCCGACAGGGCTGGACCAACGATGCAGACGCCCGTCCACAGACCAGCCAGCACAAGGCGGTCCTTGCCGATGGCGTTGACGCGCTTGATGACATTGGCGTCTTCCCAGGTGTTCATCGAGGTGCGGTCGGTGACCTCGGCGCTTGGGAAGGCGTCCTTGATCTCCTCGAAGATCGGGCCCGAAAAGCTCTTCTCCGCCACCGTCGTCAGGATGGTCGAGACCCCGAAGCCGGCGGCGGCGTGCGCCACCAGAGCGGCGTTGGTGCGCAGGTTGGTGGCGTCGATCGAGTGGGTCGCGAACGCCATCTGCGACTGGTGGTCGATCATGATCAGGGTGTGATCGGTCGGGGTCAGCAGCAGCGGACCGGGGGTTGGTGTCGCGAGGATGGGCATGGGTTCTTCCAGCTGATCGAGGAATGCGCCGCAGCCCTGGCCAGCCAAAGGGCGCGGCCTTCGGCGGTCAGGTCCGTGGAGAGGCAAAGGCTACAAGGCGCGGCGTCGGCGGGATTGGATGTTTCGGACGCGGTTTTGCAGCTTCCGACGGCGGCGGACCGACTTGCCGAATCCGGCGTCCCGGCCTGTATGGGGACCTTGGCCGGAGACAGGCAGGCGACCATGACCGCGATCCATTCCTATGCCCCCAAGGACGGCCACGGCCTGAAGCACGATCCCCTGAACGCCATTGTCGCGCCCCGGCCGATCGGCTGGATCTCGACGGTCAGCGCGGCCGGTGTGCGCAACCTGGCGCCCTACAGCTTCTTCAACGCCTTCAACTACCGGCCGCCGATCATCGGGTTTTCGAGCACCGGCTGGAAGGACTCGGTGCGCAACATCGAGGAGACCGGCCAGTTCGTCTGGAACCTGGCGACCCGGCCGCTGGCCGAGGCGGTGAATCTCACCTCGGCGATGGTTCCCGGCGATGTCGACGAATTCGCCCTGGCTGGCCTGACGCCCACGCCCTCACAGCGGGTGACGCCGCCCCGCGTGGCGGAAAGCCCGGTGGCGTTCGAATGTCGGCTGACGCAGCTGATCCGGCTCACGAACGCCGAAGGCCGCCCCGTCGACGCATGGCTGACCCTGGGCGAGGTGGTGATGGTCCACATCGACCGGGCGCTGCTGACGGACGGCGTCTACGACACCGTGGCCGCCGAACCGATCCTGCGTGGCGGCGGTCCGGCCGACTATTTCGGGATCAGCGACGACCAGAAGTTCCAGACGTTCCGGCCGAGCTAGAGCCCCGCCCTGATTACATCAGCTCGGGGTTCTAGATCTTTGTTTTAGCTTATTTTCTTCACGCGAACCGGTATCCACTTCGCTCGAAAATGCTCTAGCGGGAGCGCCCCCGGGCCGAGACCGGCCACAGCGCCACCAGGGTGTCGCCGTCGACCACGTGGTAGGTGTCGTAGAGGTTCACCGTCGGATCGCAATGCGGCGCGCCCAGCACCACCCGCTCGCCCAGGGTCGGCGTCGCCTGGCCCGAAGGCGGCAGGATCGCGCCGTGTTCGTCGCCCATGAAGAAGTAGCGCGACCCCTCCGGCGCGCCGGCCAGGACCTTGGGCGGTTCGGCGTCGGTCGACAGCGCCTTGAAGCCGGCGTCGACGGTGGCCATGCCGGGGGTGTTGGCGCTGACCACGCGAGCGTCGATCAATAGCGAAGCCTCGTAGGGACTGGCGTCGGCCCCGTCGCCGGCGATGTCGCAGACCAGGTACTGGCCGTCCATGAACACGTAGGAGCCGACCTGCAGTTCGGTGAAGATGTTCAGCTCGGCGTCGATGCGATGGGAGCCGGTGCCCGAGCCGCTGACGATCGGCGGTGGGCCGCCGGCCGCGGTCAAGGCGTCGATCACCGAGCGGATATAGGCGCCGCGGTCCTCCAGATTGGCCTTGCGGTCGGCGAAGCTCTCGATGTGCTGCTGCATGCCGCAATAGCATTGCAGGCCGGCATAGGTCAGGCCCGGCTGGGCCTGGATGGCCGCCAGCAGGGCGACAGCGGCCTCGGGCGAGGCGACGCCCGTGCGATGGATGCCGGGATCAAGGTCGATGACCACCTTCAACGGCTTGCCGGCGGCCATGGCGGCCTCGCCCAGGGCGGCGACGTTGGCCGGGTGATCGACCACGGCCATCAGGTCGGTCGTCGTCCCGTTGAGGGCGACCAACCGGGCGATGGCGGGCATCGAAACGACCGGCGAGGTGATCAGCAGGCCGGTCGTCACCCCGCCCTCGGCCAGGACCTCGGCCTCGCCGATCTTGGCGCAGCACAGGCCGACGGCGCCGGCCGCCAGCTGCAGCTTGGCGATGTCGACGCTCTTGTGGGTCTTGGCGTGCGGTCGGAGCTTCAGGTCCTTGTCGGCCGCGAACGTGGCCATGCGGGCGATGTTGCGCTCCAGGGCCGGGCGGTCGATCACCAGGACCGGGGTGTTGAGGTCGCGGCGCGAACCCTGGGCGCCGATCAGGTGGGCGTGCAGGTCTTGGTCGGTCATGGCGCGGTTCCGATCAGAGGCCGAAGAGTTCGGTCAGGTGAGTATTGGCGAACTTGCCGGCCGGATCCCAGGTCTTGCGCACCGCCAGGAAGTCGGCGGCGCGGGGATACAGCCTGTGGACGTCGGCGGGCGTGAGGGAGTGGCGCTTGGCCCAGTGCGGTCGGCCGGCGCCGTCACGCAGCACCGCCTCCATCTCGGCGAAGGCCGGGCGCCAGGGCATCTTGGCGTACTGGTGGAACGAGATCGAGGCCCCCGGACCCGCGTTGAACGGGCTCATCCAGATGTCGTCGCCGGCCGCCAGGCGGAACTCGAACGGGAAGGTGATCGGCAGGCGGCGCTTGCGGATGTGGTCGATGGCGGCGCGCAGGGTCGGCAGGCCGGCGGCGCGCGGCAGTTCGTACTCCATCTCCTCGAAGCGGATGTTGCGCTCGGAGGGGAAGATGGCGTGGGCCGGACCGACCCGGCGGCTGGACTTGCCGGCCAGGCGCATGATCAGGCGCTGCAGCGGCGGCGTCAGGTGGGGGAGGGCGGCGCAGATGTCGCAGATCATCTTGAACGTCGCCTCGTCGGTTTCGCCGGCCTCGCTGGGCGGACGGCCGGGCGTGTCGGCGGGGACCGGGTGCAGGGTCTTGAAGATCACGTCGTCGCAATAGGGGAAGACGAAGAACTCCATGTGGCGGGTGGCGGCGGCCAGCTCGTCCAGGCGCTCGGCGACCTCGGCCAGCGGCCGGCGCTCGACGCGTTCCTCCAGGTGGTAGGCCGGCAGGACGTTGATCCGGATCTCGACCGCCACGCCGAACAGGCCGAGCGACAGGCGCTGCGCCTCGTACAGTTCGGGATTGAGCGTCGGCCCGCATTCGACGATCTGACCGGCGGCGGTCATCAGCCGGAATCCACAGGCCTGGGTCGACAGGCTGCCCAGCTCCGCGCCCGTGCCGTGGGTGCCTGTCGAGACGGCGCCGGCCAGGGACTGGGGATTGATGTCGCCCTGATTGATCAGCGACAGGCCTTCGTCCCACAGCGCCGCCGTCAGTTTCTTGAGGCTCCAGCCGGCCGGGGCCCAGACCGTGCGACGGTCGGGCGCGATGTCGATCGCGCCTTCGTAGTCGGCCAGGCTGAGCAGCAGGTCGCTGGTTTCGCAGAGCGGCATGAACGAGTGACCCGCGCCGACGACGCGGACCTTGCCGGCCTGGGCGACCAGGGCCGCCAGTTCGCCGGCGTCGCGCGGCCGGGCGATGAGCCGAGGGGAGGTCACGACGCTGCCCGACCAGTTGTTCCATCCCGTCATCGCGTTCCCCCCGATTGTGATGACGATATGATAGTAAAAGCTAGCGTATTGGCAAGCCGTCGTTCACGGAGCGTCGGCGATGGTCTCGAAATAGCGGTCGAACAGCAGGCAGACCTCGCGGATCAGGGCGTCGGCGTCGCGGTCGGGCTCCTCGACAGCCATCTCGGTGGCGGCGTAGGTCAGTTCCACTGTCATCCGCATGGCGATGCGCAGGCGGGCCTCGGAGACCTGCGGGAACCGTTCGCGCATGAACTCCACGAAGCGGTCGGCGACCATGTCGCGCGAGGCGAAGCGCAACTGCTGCAGCATCGGCACGGCGCGCAGGGCCCGGCCGATCGCCGCGCCGCCGGGAAAGCGCCGGGTCATTTCGATCATCTCGGTGAGCATGACCACGTTCTTGTCGATCCGCTCCCTGGCGGTCGCGCCGTCGAAGCCGCCAGCCTCGATCCAGGCGAACACCGCGTCGTCCTGGGCCTTCATCAGCCGGTCGCCCAGCGCCTTGAGGATCGCGTACTTGTTGGGAAAATAGCGGTACAGGGCGGGCGGCGTCAGGCCGGCGCGCTTGCAGATGGCGTTGGTGCTCAGTTGCTCGAAGCCGTACTCGCCCAGCAGTTCGCCGGCCGTGGACAGCACGATCTCGTAGGTGTCCTGGCCGCGGGCCTGGGTGGGCTGAAGCTTGGCGTCCAGCGCGATGTCGGGGGCCGTCGAGGACGCGGTCTTCCTGGCCGTCGTCTTCGGCATGGCGGTTCTCCTTCACGTCCTCTCTGGACTAAAGCCCCGACCTGATTGCATCAGATCTGGGCTTTAGATATTTGTTTTAACGCATTTTCTTCACGCGAACCGGAATCCACTTCGCTCGAAAATGCTCTAGAGCGCTTCACCTGAAAAGCCAATCGGCGCGCGTCGTTAGGCGACGAAGCGAGGCCGGGTCAGGTGCAGGCCGGCGATGATCACCAGGGTGATGACCGCCAGGATCACGCCCAGCCAGACCGCGGGCCGCACGTCCGCGCCAGTGACGACGAACGAGGCGAGCAGCGGGCCCGCGCCGCAGCCCAGCAGGCTGGCGCCCGGTCCCAGCAGCGCCGCCCGCCGGCTGGGATCGGCCTCGATGGCCAGGGGCGTCAGGAACGGTGAGGCGAACAGCCAGACGAAGCCGAACAGTCCCGAGACCGCCAGGAACATCACCGCGGACGGCAGGCTGGCCATCACCAGCAACGCGCCGATCGCCACGAGCACGGCGACGGTCAGCGACCAGAACCACGACAGCCGGCCGGCCAGGGCCGTGGCGACCGCGCCGCCCGCCACCTGGGCGGCCAACGACACCGCGAAGGCCGCGCTGGCCGTCGTCGTGGGGTGACCGGCCTGGCGCGACAGCGGCTCGACATAGATCCAGGCGGCCAGGATGAAGGCCTGGAAGCACAGCACGGCGGCCAGGGCGATCCAGCCGCGCGGACTGGGCAGGCCCTTGGGATTGTCGGCCGCCTCCGCCAATGGGGCGTAGGCGCGGGGAACGGCCAGGCCGACGACGGCCGCGCTCACGGTCAGGATCGCCAGCACCACGAAGCCGCCGTCCGGGCCGAATGGCCCGACGACGAAGGCCCCGATCCCGGCCACCACGCCCAGCTGGAGCAGGGTCTGGATGGTCAGGTAGAGGCCCGCCCAGCGCTCGGGACGTGGCGCGCGGACGATCATGCCGGTGATCAGCCAGATCATCGCGCCGGCCGGCAAGCCCGCCAGGGCGCGCACCAGGGTCAGGGCGTCGCCCGACATCCGCGTGGTCGCCATGTCCAGGGCCGCCAGCAGCAGGCCGCAACCCACGGCGGCCAGCCGCAGCCGGCGCTCGCCGAACAACGGGCCAACGATGGCCGCGCCGACCCCCATGGCCACCAGTTCGGCCATGCCGGCCTGACCGATCTGCGCCGCCGTCAGCCGGCCGGCCGCCTCCATGCCGCCGAGCAGCAGCGGCCCGACGCCGGGAAACAGCACCCCGACCAGCCCGACCCAGAACACGGCCAGGCGCTGGACGAGGCTGGGCGGATCGCCGATCCAGGCGCCCGTGGGCGACGGGGCTTCCGCCGTCATGATCGCCTCGGCCGCGCTCAATATTTCGCCCGGAAATAGACGCCGTAGGTGCGGGGCGGCCCCATGCTGAACACGTCGAATCCGAAGGCGGCGATCGGGGTGATGTCGGAGATGTTGGTCGTGTCGAACAGGTTCTTGCCCCACAGGCCCAGTTCATAGCGACCGTCGGCGAGACGCCAGCCGACCTGGCCGTTGACGAAGGCGCGCGCCTTGTCGCTGAGCCGCTCGGTGTTGGCGGTGTCGTAATAGACCTTGCCGCGATAGGTGAAGTCGATCTGAGACACCATGTCGCCCGTCGGCAGCGGATGCTCGTAACGGGCGGCGCCGTTCAGACTGGTCTTCGGGGCCGAGGGCAGGGTGTTGCCGGAGTAGTCGTTGCCGACCGACTGGAAGTCCTTGTACTCGGCGCTCAGCAGCGATGCGCCGAGGGTCAGGCTCAGGCCCTTCATGGGACGCGCCTCGATCTCGGCCTCGCCGCCATAGACCCGCGCCGCCGAGGCGTTGGTGAACAGCTGCACCGGCAGGCCGTTGCGCTGGATCACCGTATAGACCTGCAGGTCCTTGTAATCATAGTAGAAGGCCGAGACGTTGACGCGCAGGCGGCGGTCGAGGAACTCGCTCTTCGCCCCTACCTCGTAGGCGTTGACGGTTTCGTCCTTGTAAGGACCGATGTCGGCTCGATCGGTGGTCTGACCGCTGAAGAAGCCGCCGCTCTTGGTGCCGCGATTGTAGGTCGCATAGAGGTTGGCGTCTTCGCTCAGCTTGTACTGCAGGCCCAGGCGCCCCGACACCGAGCTGAAGATCTTGGAGTCGTCGAGGGTGAACAGGGTGACCAGCCCGTAGTCGACGTCGCTGACATAGTGGAAGGTCTTTTCATCCTGCGACCAGCGCAGGCCGGCGGTCAGGGTCAGGCGATCGTTGAGGTCGTAATCGGCCTGGCCGAAGGCGGCGTAGCTGGTGGTTTTCTGGTGCAGGGGCCAGCCGAACACGCCGATGCTCCCGGCCGGGTCCATGCCGGTGGGGTTTTCGGGCGTTGGGACCCGTAGCACGTCCAGCACGTCGTAGTGGCTGTCATTGTCCAGGTTGTCTCTGGCCGCATAGACGCCGGCCACCCAGCGCAAGGCGGTCGTGCCGTTCGACTGCAGCCGCAGTTCCTGGCTGGTGGTGTCCTGTTTGGCGATGTAGCGGGCGCCGAAGATCGAGATCGGATTGGCGTCGGTCTCTTCCAGGTCGTCGCGCTTGGCGCTCTGGTAGCCAGTGACGGAATAGAGCGTCACGCCGCCGAAGTCGTAGCTGATCGAGGTCGTGGCCCCGAACAGCTTGACGATGTCCTTGCCCTCGAAACGGTAGTCGCCCTCGTACTTGTTGTTGCTGGTGTTGGCGTATCCGAGGGCGTTCGTGCACTGACCGGAGGTGTAGTAGTCGGGCTTGCAGAAGAAGTAGCCGAAGGTCGGATCGGGCAGGGCGGTGCTGGCCGCTTCCGGGGTCTGGGCGATTAGCGAGCGGTTGTAGGTCAGGATCGAGCCGCCGCTCGACTTGCTGTAGTTCACGGATACATCGACGGTCAGCTTGTCGTCGGGCGTGAAGCGCAGGGCGCCGCGCACGGCCTTGCGGTCGGCGTCGTTGCCCTTGTTGCCGGTCAGGCGATTGAGCGTGTAGCCGTCGCTCTTGTCGTAGAGGCCGCTGATCCGGAACGACAGGTCGTCGCCGCCGAGCGGGCCGCCGAATCCGCCCTGGACATTGAGTGAATTGAACCGGCCATAGTCGACGGCCAGGTCCGCGCCGGGCGTGTTGCTCGGCTTCTTGGTGGTGACGTTGATCGCCCCGCCCGTGGTGTTGCGGCCGTAGAGCGTGCCCTGCGGGCCACGCAGCACCTCGACCTGCTGCAGGTCGTAGAAGCCGGCCATCTGGGCCATCGGGGAGGCGACATAGACCCCGTCGAGATAGACCCCGACGGCGCTGGCGGTGCTGGGGTTGAAGTCGTTGACCCCGATGCCGCGGATGAAGATGCGCGGATTGGCGGCGTTGTCGTCGGTCTTGATCTGCAGGCCCGGCGACAGGCCCGACAGCGCCAGGACGTCGCCGACCCGCTGGTTCTTCAGTTGATCAGCGGTGAAGGCGGTCACCGAGACCGGCACGTCCTGCAGGTTTTCCGAACGTTTCTGGGCGGTGACGACGATCTCTTCGAGCGCGGTCGCCTCCTGAGCCATGGCCTGTCCGGCCGCCGCGACCATCGCCGCGCTTGCGACGCCTGCGAGCACCTGAAGCTTTCGCATCCCACATCCCCACTGCTGCTTTTGGAGATATAGTAGTTATAGCTATCGTTATGGCAAGCACCGTTCGTGGAGCCGCGTTCGTCCACGGCGGATCGGTCCGAACGGGGCGTTTCGGGGCAGGTCCAGGTCCGGAAAGCCCGAAAATTGATCCGAAACCGGATGGCGTCGAATCCGATCGGTGTTGACAGGGATCACCGAACGCGGCGCCCATGGCGCGACACGCGGCGGAGGGGCGAAGCGATGGGCATTGGCGGCACTCCGGCGTCGACATCAAGACAGAGCCGGGTCACGCGGGCCCTGGTCGCCGCGCCGCCCTGGGCGTTCGCGCTGTATGGCGGCCTGGCGTCGTTCGCGGTCTATTTCTCGATGTTCGCCTACCGCAAGCCGTTCGCCGCGGCGAGCTACGACCACATCGCCGGCTGGCCCTTCGCCATCGACTTCAAGATCGCCCTGGTGATCGCCCAGGTCGCCGGTTACGCCGCCGCCAAGATCATCGGCGTCAAGGTGGTCTCGGAGATGCGCCCCGAGCAACGCGCCTGGGCCATCGTGCTGCTGATCGGCGGGGCCGAACTGTCGTTGCTTGGCCTGGGCTTGGCGCCGTCGAGTTTCGGTCCCGTCGCGCTGTTCGCCAACGGCCTTAGCCTGGGGATGATCTGGGGCCTGGTGTTCGGCTTCCTGGAGGGCCGGCGGTTGTCGGAAGTGCTGGGCGCCATGCTGTGCGCCAGCTTCATCCTGGCCTCCGGCGTGGTGAAGTCGGTGGGCAAGGGGTTGTTGCTGCAAGGCGTCGACGAGCGCTGGATGCCCGCGGTGACCGGCCTGATCTTCACGCCCCTGCTGCTGGTCGCGGTCCTGGCCCTGGCGCAGCTACCGCCGCCGAACGCCGAGGACGAAGCGGCGCGGGTGCGTCGCGCGCCGATGACCGCCAAGGCTCGCGCGGCGATGTTCGCCTCCCATGCTCCGGTCCTGATCCTGCTGGTGGCGGTCTATGTGCTGGTCACCGCCCTGCGCGATTTCCGCGACAACTTCGCGGCCGAGATCTGGGCCGAGCTGGGTTACCAGAACGCCGCCTCGATCCTGGCCCTGTCGGAGATTCCCGTCGCGATCATCGTCCTGATCGGCTTGGCCATGCTGATGCGGGTGCGCGACAATCATCGCGCCGTGGCCTTCAACCTCGGCTTCGTCGCCCTGGGCCTGGCGCTGCTGGGCGTTTCCACCCTGGGCCACCAGTTGGGACTGCTGGGGCCGGTCGCCTGGATGGTCGCCCTCGGGGCCGGCGTCTACATGGCCTACACGCCGTTCAACGGCATCCTCTTCGATCGCATGGTCGCCGCCACCGGCCGGGTCGGCACGGCCGGCTTCCTGATCTACGTGGCCGACGCCAGCGGCTATGTCGGCAGCGTCGCCCTGATGCTGGCGCGCTATTTCGCCAGGCTGGAACTGGCGTGGAGCGCATTCCTCGGCGGCGCGGCCTACGTCACCTGCGGGCTGGGCCTGATCGGCGTGCTGCTGGCCGGCGTGCTGCTGTCGCGCCGGACCAGCCGCGCACAGCGACGGGAGGAGGTCGTCGCCCAACCGGTCGCCGGCGTCCAACCGTGATTATGTAACGCATTCCCGCGCCGTCGCGGTGACGCTATAGGGCGAGGATGAGGCGGCTTACGACATGGTTGCGCGGCATGGGAGGCCTTCTGGCCGCCTGTCTGCTCGTCGCGCTGGTCGTCACGCCGGCCATCGACGCCGCGGTCTGCGCGGGCGACGACCGCCCGGTCATTACCGGCGCGCCGCAGGTCTCCGCCGTGGAAGCGGCTGATCATCAGGTCCCACACCCGATCGACGCCGGCGACTGCCAACACGGCCATTGCCACCATGGCGCGCCGATGCTGGGCGGCCTGTTCGACGCCGACCCGGCCCTGATCCTGGCCGACGGTTCGCCGCCCGTGTCGCGCGCCCGCGCGCTCGCCTCCCTCGACCTGGCCGGACCAGAGAGACCGCCCCGCGCCTGACGGACCGCGCGCGCCTTGGCGTGCTCCTTTCCGTCACATCGCGAGGATTTTCATGTCATCGACCCGATGGCCGCTGCGTGCGGCCTTGGCCTGCGTCGTCGCCGGAGCGTTTAGTTCCGGCCCGGTCCTGGCCGACCCGGCGCCCGCCTACGCCGAACTCCTGCGGCGAGCCCAGTCCGCCGCCCCCCGTCTGGCCGAGAGTCGGGCCCATGTCGCCCAGTCCGAAGGCCTGGCCCGCCAGGCCGCGGTCCGACCCAATCCGACCCTGAGCCTGGAGGTCGAAAACTTCGCCGGACAAGGGCCGTTCAAGGGCGGCGACGCCGCTGAAAGCACCGCCTCGGTCCAGCAGGCGCTGGAGCTGGGCGGCAAGCGTCCGGCCCGCATCGCCGCCGGTCGGGCTGAACTGGAGGTCGCCCGCGCCAGGGCGGCCATGGTCGACGCCGCCTTCGCCTTCGACCTGGCCCAGGCCTATGCCGGGGCCGAAGCCGCCGACCTGCGATTCAAGCTGGCCAGCGACGCCATCGCCCTGGCCGAAGAGGATCTCCGGGTCACCCGCGCCCTGGTAGAGGCCGGCAAGGAGGCCGAGCTTCGGGTTCTGCAGGCGCGCTCGGTCATCGAAACCGCCCGCGCCCAGTTGGGCGAAGCCCAGGCCGAGCGGGAAGGGGCCTTCGCCCGGCTGACCGCCCTGACGGGCGATGATCCGCCGATCACCTCGATCGCCGTCAGCCTGCTGGCCCATGCCGACCGCATGGAGGCGCTGCCCGCCGTCGATCCGATCGACACGCCGGCCTATCTGGCCGCCCAGGCTGAACGCGAAGCGGCCGCGCGCCGGGTTCGGGTCGAGCAGACCCGGGCGGCGCCGGACGTCTCGGTGTCGGTCGGGGTCCGTCGACTGGCGGGGGACGACGCCACCGCCCTGGTGGCCGGCGTCTCCGCGCCGTTCCCGATCTTCGACCGCAACCGCGGCGCGATCTCCGCTTCCCGGGCGGAGTTGACGGCGGCCGAGGCGCGTCTAGGCGCGGCCCGGCTCGACGCCCAGGCCGAGATCGCCTCGGCGCTGTCCAAGGCCGAGGCGGCCCAGACCCGGGTCGCCGCCAACCGCCAGGCCGAGGCGACCGCGACGCAGGCCTACCGGCTGACCCGCCTGGGCTATGAGGGCGGCAAGCTGCCGCTGGTCGAAGTCCTCAACGCCCGTCGCGTGCTGATCGAAGCGCGCGACCAGATCCTCAACGCCCGGCTCGAGCGCCTGACCGCCGAAGCCGCGCTCGCGCGCCTGCAGGGCGTCGCGCCGTTTGGAGACCACCCATGAAATCGTCCTCCTTGCCGCTCTACGGGAGCGTCGCCGCCGCAGTGCTGATCGCCGCCGTGGGCGGCTTCGGCCTGGCCAGGCTCACCCAGAAGACGCCCGTCGCGCCGATCGCCGAGGCTCATGCCGAAACCGAGGAGCACGCGGATCAGGTCGTGTTGAAGCCGGAGGCCATCCGGGCGGCCGGCATTCTCACCGAAACCGTCGCGGGCGGCGGCTTGTCGGCCGAGATCCTGGCTCAAGGCTCGGTCACCGCCTCGCCGGGCGGCCAGGCCGTGCTGACCGCCAGGGCCGGCGGCGCCGTCACCCGCATCTTCAAACGTCTGGGCGACCCTGTCGGGGCGGGCGAAACCCTGGCCATTGTCGAAAGCGGCGACGCGGCCCAGATCGCCGCCGACCGCACGACCGCCGCCGCCAAGGCCACGCTGGCCCAGAAAACCCTGGCCCGCGAGAAGTCGCTGTACGACCAGCGCGTCTCGCCCCGCCAGGATTACGAACAGGCGCAGACGGAGGCGGCCATGGCCAATGCCGAGGCCCGCCGGGCCCAGGTAGCCGCGGGCGCCGCCCGGGTTACCGCCGATGGCCGGGGCGTCAGGGTCACCAGCCCGATCGCCGGCCGGGTGACGGCCGCCCCGGCCAGCCTCGGCGCCTTCGTCGAGCCGCAGACCGAGCTGTTCCGCGTCGCCGACCCCCGCCAGGTCCAAGTCGAGGCCTTCGTCACCGGGACCGACGCCCAGCGCATCGCGCCCGGCGACCGGGCGGTGCTCGAACCCGGCGACGGCCGCACGCTCGATGTCGTCGTGCGCGCGATCACGCCGGGGCTCAGCGCCGAGACCCGGGCCGCCACGGTCGTCCTGACCCTTCCCGACGACGCGAGCCTGCAACCTGGCCAGACCCTGCGCGTGCGCATCCTGCCGGCGCGGGCGGCGGGGAGCGGGGGTGTCGTCGTGCCCGAGGAGGCGGTCCAGACCCTCGACGGCAAGGCCGTTGTCTTCATTCGGACGGCCGAGGGCTTCAGGGCCAAGGCCGTCCAGGTCGGCGCGCGGGGCGCCGGGCGCGTGGAGATCATCGGCGGCCTGACAGCCGGCCAGTCCGTGGCGACCAAGAACGCCTTCCTGCTCAAGGCCGAACTCGGCAAGGGCGAAGGGGAGGCCCACTGATGATCGCCAAGCTTCTGTCGTTCTCGGTGCGGGCCCGCTGGGCCGTGCTGTTCGTCGTCCTGGGAATCGCCACGCTCGGCGCCTGGCAGCTGACCAAGCTGCCGATCGACGCGGTGCCCGACATCACCAACAAGCAGGTGCAGATCAACACCAGCGACCCGTCGCTCTCGCCGACCGAGATCGAAAAGCGCGTGACCTTCCCGGTCGAGACGGCGCTGGCCGGCATTCCTGGCCTGGAGTCCACCCGGTCGATCTCGCGCAACGGCTTTTCGCAGGTCACGGCGGTCTTCAAGGAGAACGTCGACCTCTATTTCGCCCGCCAGCAGGTCAATGAGCGCCTGGCCCAGGCCCGCGACAGCCTGCCCGAAGGCGTCCAGCCGCAGATCGGCCCGGTGACCACGGGACTGGGCGAGGTCTTCATGTACGCCATCGACTTCGCCAATCCCGGCGGGCGCGGCGCGAAGATTCGGGATAGCGAACCGGGCTGGCAAAGCGACGGCGCGTTCCTGACGCCGGAGGGCGCGCGCCTGACCGACGAGGTGGCTCGCGCCGCCTATCTGCGCACTGTCCAGGACTGGATCATCAGCCCGCAGCTTCGCGGCGTCGCGGGCGTGGCCGGCGTCGACACCATCGGCGGCTTCGAAAAGCAGTACGTCGTCGAGCCCGACCCGGTGAAGCTGGCCGCCTATGGCGTGTCGTTCCCGGAACTGGCCAGGGCGCTGGAGGCCGCCAACCTCTCGGTCGGCGGCAATTTCGTCGAGCGGGCAGGGGAGGCCTACCTGGTCAGGGCCGACGCCCGTATCCGCAGCCTCGACGAAATCGCCGACGCCGTGATCGCCACCCGAGGCGGCGTCGCCGTCGCGGTCAAGGATGTCGCAGGCGTCCGGGTGGGCGGCGAACTGCGCACTGGCGCGGCCAGCATGAATGGTCATGAGGTGGTGATCGGCACCACCCTGATGCTGATCGGCGAAAACAGCCGCACCGTCGCCAAGGCGGTGGGCGAGAAGCTGACCCAGGTCGAGCGATCGCTGCCGCCGGGGATCATCGTCACCCCGACGCTCGACCGCTCCAAGCTGGTCAACGCCACCGTCGCCACCGTCCAGCGCAACCTGCTCGAAGGGGCGATCCTGGTGGCCGCGGCGCTGTTCCTGCTACTGGGCAATGTCCGCGCCGCCCTGATCGCGGTGCTGGTCATCCCGTTCTCGTTCCTGATGACCGCCATCGGCATGAACGGGCTGGAGGTCTCGGGCAACCTGATGAGCCTGGGCGCGCTGGATTTCGGCCTGATCGTCGACGGTACGGTGATCATCATCGAGAACTGCCTGCGCCGCCTGGCCGAGCGCCAGCACCGCGAAGGACGGCTTCTCACCCTGAACGAGCGCCTGGAGGAGACCGTCCTGGCCTCGCGGGAAATGATCCGGCCCACCGTCTATGGCCAGGCGATCATCTTCCTGGTCTTCGCGCCGCTGCTGACCTTCACCGGCGTCGAAGGCAAGACCTTCTCGCCGATGGCGATCACCCTGATGCTGGCCCTGGCCAGCGCCTTCGTGCTGTCGCTGACCTTCGTGCCAGCCATGGTCGCCCTGCTGATCCGCGGCAAGGTCGCCGAGAAGGACGTGCCGGTCGTCGCCTGGATCAAGCGGATCTACGCACCCGTCCTGCGCCGCTCGGTCGCCCGGCCGTGGCCGTTCATCGCCGCTGGCGTGGGTGTCTTCGCCCTGGCCGGGGTGGTCTTCACGTTCCTGGGTCAGGAGTTCATCCCCCAGCTCGACGAGAAGAACATCGCCCTGTCGTCGCAGCGGATTCCGTCCACCTCTCTCGAACAGTCGCTGGCCATGCAGAGACAGGTTGAACGAGCGATCACCAGCCTGCCCGAGGTCGAGCGGATGTTCTCCAAGACCGGCACCGCCGAAGTGGCCACCGATCCGATGCCGCCCAACATTTCCGACGGTTTCGTGATCCTCAGGCCGGAGAAGGACTGGCCCGACGGCGTCGACAGCAAGGCCGATGTCGTGGACCGGATCCAGGCCAGGCTCGACGGCCTGGTCGGCAACAGCTTCGAACTGACCCAGCCGATCCAGATGCGGTTCAACGAACTGATCGCCGGCGTGCGCGGCGACGTGGCCATCAAGCTCTATGGCGACGACCTGGAACAGATGAGCGCCGCGGCCGCCAGGATCGGCGCGGCCTTGCAAGCGACGCCCGGCGCCGCCGACGTCCGGGTCGAACAGACGGGCGGGGCGCCGACCCTGGACGTCCAGTTCGACCGAGCGGCCATCGCTCGCCTTGGCCTGACGGTCGAGGACGTGGCCGACACCGTCGCCGCGGCCCTGGGCGGCCGTGAGGCGGGCCTGATGTTCGAGGGCGACCGGCGCTTCGCCGTGGTCGTCCGCGTGCCGGCCGCCACCCGCGACGACCTGGATGTCCTGGGCGCCCTGCCGGTGATGCTGCCGGAGGAGGGCGATCACCCGCGCGCTTCCGTGCCTCTACGCGCCGTGGCCCGTTTCGCCCTCGCCGACGGCCTCAACCAGATCAGCCGCGAGAACGGCAAGCGCCGCGTGGTGGTCCAGGCCAATGTCCGAGGTCGCGACGTCGGCTCCTTCGTCGCCGAGGCCACGGGCAAGGTCGAGGCCGTGGCCCTGCCGTCCGGAACCTGGCTGGAATGGGGCGGCCAGTTCCAGAACCTCAAGGCGGCCTCCGACCGCCTGGCCATCGTCGTGCCGCTGTGCTTCGCCCTGATCTTCGCCATCCTCTACATGGCGCTGGGCGGATTTGGTCGCGCCTTGGCGGTGTTCACCGCCGTGCCGCTCGGCCTGGCCGGCGGGGTCTTCGCCCTGGCCATGACCGGCATCGCCTTCTCGGTGTCGGCGGCCGTCGGCTTCATCTGCCTGTCCGGCGTGGCGGTTCTCAACGGCCTGGTGGTGATGAGCAGCGTCCGCCAGCGTCTGGAAGGCGGCGTCGAACTGGCCCAGGCGATCATCGACGGGACCATGGAACGGGTGCGTCCGGTGATCATGACCGGGCTCGTGCCGGCCATCGGCTTCGTGCCCATGGCCCTGGCCCACGGCACGGGCGCCGAGGTGCAGAAGCCGCTGGCCATCGTCGTCATCGGCGGCCTGATCACCGCCACCGCCCTGACCCTGCTGGTCCTGCCGGCGATCAGCCAGGTGATCCTGAGGTTGCCGCGACGACTGTCCGCCAACGACGATCGAACCTGATCCATCCTGACCATGCCTGCTGCCGCTTCGGATCAAAGGCCCTGAAGCGGTGGCGGCGCCTCGGCCAATAGCGGCGCCGGATCCAGCCGTCTCGTCTCAAGCCCGCGGTTCCATGATCTCTGTTATCCGGGCGGGATTCGCGTCATAGTGTCGCAAAAGGTGGACGACGCCACGGTAGGTGGTCGGAGGGGGTTGCTTGCGAGTCTTGTTCAGGATGCGTCGCGCCGTTATCGGTGCGAGCGCGGTGGCATGTCTGGGCGCGGCCCTGCTCGCCGCGCCCCCGGCGACGGCCCAGGTGGCCCTGCCGTCACGCCAGGAGCTGGATCCGGCCCGCGCCGCCCCGATCGCGGCCGCGCCGCGCGGCGACCTGTTCAAGGGTGTCGAGGCCGGGCCCTGCGCCTTTCGCGACAGCGCCATCAAGGTCACCCTGAGCGCGGTGGAGTTCCATGGCGCGACGGCCAATAACGGGGGCGGCGCCCTGGCGCTGTCGGACCAGGCCTTGGCCTCGACCTATGCCGAGTTCATCGGCCGCGAGGCGCCGCTGAGCGTGGTCTGCGACATCCGTGACCGGGTCGCGGCGCTCTATCTGCGGCGCGGCGTGCTGGCCAGCGTGGTCATTCCGGAGCAGCGAATCGCCGAGGGCAAACTGACCTTGACGGTGGTCGAGGCTCGGATCGCGGCGGTGACCTATCACGGCGACGCCGGTCCGGCCCAGAAGCAGGTTGTCCGCTTCCTCGACCATCTGCGCGGCCTGGCGCCGTTCGATCTCGACGTCGCCCAGCGCTACCTGCTGCTGGCCTCCGACGTGCCCGGCGTACAAATCCAGTCGGTGCTCAAGCCCTCGCCGCTCGGCCAGGGCGCGCTGGACCTGGATGTCGCCATCACCCGCGACGCCGTCGACGGCTCGGCGCAGATCCAAAACTACGGTTCCAAGACCGTCGGCCGCGATCTGGCCCTGGCGCGGCTGGACCTCAACGGCTTCACCCCCCTGGGCGAGCGGACCTCGATCCTCGGCTACGGCACACTGTCCAGCGACGAGCAGCGGGTCATCCAAGTGGCCGAGCGCTTCTACATGGGCGGCGACGGCCTGGCAGCCGACCTTTCGGGCTCGTGGGCGTGGACCCGGCCCGGCGACACCCTCAAGCCGCTGGACCTGGAGGGCGAGTCGTTCGCCGGCAGCGTCCGCCTGACCTATCCGCTGATGCGCCATCGCCGCCACAACCTCAACATCGGGGTCGGGCTGGACTGGGTGGACCAGAAGGTCGAGTTCGGCGGCGGCGCGGCCGTGCTGACCGACGACCATCTGCGGGTGTTCTTCGTTCGGCTAGACGGCCATTTCGCGCCGGCCAGCCTGGCGGCCAATTCGGTGGCCCTGACCGGGATGTTCGAGCTGCGCCAAGGCGTTCACAGCCTCGGCGCCAGCCGCTACGGCGACCCGCGGGCCTCGCGCTTCCTGGGCAAGCCGGACGCCACGGTGATGCGGGCCGAGGGCGAGGTCGGCGGCCGCCTGGCTGGGCCGGTGATCGGCAAGCTGATCGTCGCCTGGCAGCATACGGACGATCCGCTGCTGTCCTACGAGGAATACGGGGTCGGCAACCTGACGGTCGGGCGGGGCTATGACCCGTCGGTGGCGTCCGGCGATCGCGCCGTCTCGGCCTCGGTCGAGGTCAGCACCGTGCCGCTGTCCTTGAATGGCGGCCGCGCCGCCTGGCGACCTTACGCCTTCTACGACGCCGCCGAGTTGACCAATCTCGGTTTCGGGGCCGGCAAGCTGGACCTGGCCTCGGCCGGGGTCGGGGTGCGGGCCCAGGTCACCTCGCGGATCGCCCTGGACCTGACCTGGGCCAAGCCGTTCGACAGCCCGTTCGGGACCGGCGACGAACCGCCGTCGCGCGTCCTGATCTCGCTGTCCGCCGCCCTGTTCTAGCCTGTCGAAGTTCCCGGAGTGTCCCTCATGACCCCGTCGTCGATCCGTCCGATCTCTTCTCGCCCCACTCCTGGCCCTGCGCGCCGGACCACGCTGCTGGCGGCCTCGGCCCTGTGCGGCGTGGCCGCCATGCTAGCCCAGCCCGCCTTGGCCGGGACCCTGCCGGGCATACCGGGAGCGGGCAACATCACGGTCTCCAGCGGCGGCAGCCAGCCGTTCATCACCTTTCCCGACGCCATCACCCTGCAGATCGACCTGAACGCGCCCCGGACGGTGATCAACTGGACCGACCTGCATCTCAGCAGCGGCGATGCGATGAACTTCCTGTTCGACTCCGCCAGCGACATCGTCCTGAACAAGACCACCAGCCAGATCCGGTTCGACACCGGCAGCGTGGTGACCGGCAAGGTCGGGGCGGCCACCGCCGGCAACGTCTGGTTCTACTCGCCCCAGGGCGTGATCATCTCGCCGGGCGCGACCATGACCGCCGGCGGCTTCCTGTTCAGCCGAGGCTCGGGGATCGTGGACGCGGGCTTCGTCGACGCCGGCGACCCGCTGGCCAACCTGCGCGCCGCCACCGACGCCCTGATCCGGGTCAACACCATCTCGTCGGCGACCAGCGCCTCGATCGACGCCAGCGGCAACGTCCTGCTCAGCGCCTCGAGCGGCGCCCTGAACGTCGCCGCCGCCGTCGGCGCCACGGTGGGGGTCAGCACGACCTCCGGCTCGATCACCGCCAGCGAGGTCACGGCCACCAGCGGCGCGGCCACGGTCGCAGCCGGTGGCCCCGGCGCGACCGTCAGCTCGATTGCCGGCGCGACCGGCGTCACCGTCTCTTCGGGCGTCAACACCTCGGTCGGTTCAGCCAGCACGACGACCTCGGGCGACATCGTCCTCAGCAGCGGCGGCTCGGTGTCGCTGACCTTGGGCAATTCGGCGCGCGACATCCTGATCACCGCCCCGCTCATCTTCCTGAGCACCGCCGACGCGGGGCGCGACGCCATCCTGACCGGCGATACCGGAGTCACGGTGACCAACCGCATCTTCGCCGGCGACGACATCGAGCTGACCGCCTCCAACGGCGACATCGCGGCCGGCGGCGCCTTCCTGAGGTCGACAGGCCTGGGCGCCAGCGACGACGCGCATATCCTTCTGCGTTCCGACAACGGCGCGGTCACCGCCACCAACACGCTCCAGACCCAAGGGACCGGCGCGCAGGCCGGCGACATCACCGTCCAGGCGGCGACGACCGCCAGCGTCGGCTCGGCCAACGCCACCCGCGACCTGAAGGTGACCGGCGTCACCGCCAGCCTGACCAGCGGTTCGGCGGCGCGCGACATCTTCGTGACCGCCACGACTGGCGGCGCGACGGTGACCACCGCCGCCACGGCCGGCGACGACGTCGAGGTCACCGCGACCACCGGCGCCGTCTCGGCCGGCGGCGCGACGCTGAAGTCCACCGGCGTCGGCGCCGCCGACGACGGCCACGTCCTGGTGCGCTCGACCGGCAGTTCGGTCACGGTCAACGTGGCCCAGACCCTGGGAACCGGCGCCTCGGCCGGCGACGTCATCATCAGCGCCGCCGGCAATGCGGGCCTGACCACGGGCAGCGCGACCCGCGACCTGTCGGTCAACGGCCAGACGGCCAGCCTGAACACCGGCAGCGCCGCGCGCGACATCTTCGTTAGTTCCACCACGGGGAACGCCATCGTCGTCACTCAGGTCGTCGCCGGCGACGACGTCGAGGTCACGACGGTTAGCGGCGACGTCTTGGCCAGCGGCGCGACGCTGACCTCGACAGGCGCCGGGGCCGGCGGCAGCGACGGTCATGTCCTGGCGCGATCGAGCAGCGGCTCGGTCGATGTCGGCACGGCCACCACCCAGGGGACCGCCGCGGCGGCCGGCGACGTCACGCTCAACGCGGGCGATACGGTCACCGCGACCTCGGTGGAGGCGACGCGCGATGTTTCCGTGACCGGGCCATTTGGCATCAACGTGGCGTCCGCCACGGCCGGGCGCGACATCACGCTGATCGCCGATGTCGGAGATGCGATCCTGGGCAAGGCGCTGCTGACCGGATCCGGCGCGGGCCACGACCTGCTGGTCATGGGCGACGGTAATGCGACCCTGGGCGGTCCCGACTATCTCAGCATCACCGCCGCCAACACCTTCAGCCGGACGGGCGGCAACACAGGCGAGGCGGTGATCCTGTCGGCGACCGCCCAGGCCAGGGTCTACCTCGACACCAGCGACGCGATCGACAGGGTGGAGGGCCGGAGCGTCGATATCACCGTCAACAGCGGTCCGGTGACGTTCAGCACGCTCACGGCCCAGAACGGCATCTATGCGGAGGCGCTGGACGGCGCCCTGACCGTGGGCGAGGCCACGACGGTCAACGGTGGTCTGGAGCTCTCCGCCGCCGGCGGCGACCTGACGATCAACACCTTGGCGCGCGGCGCCGGGCTGGTGCATCTCCAAACCGACGGCTTGCTGGACGCGACCACGGCCAGCCTGATCTCCACCGGCGGCGATCTGGAGCTGGCGGGCGGTACGGTCGATGTCGGGACCCTGCAGGCCGGCGGCCTGATCGTGGGGGTCGCCATCGACGGGAACATCGACGTCCAGTCCGCCAACGCCGGCGTCGCCGTCCAGATCGCCGCGCTGGTCGGCGACGCCTTCGTCGATACGGCCGAGGCGGACCTGGGCGTCGTGGTGCAGGCGGGCGGCGACGCGCTGGTCAACTTCGCCAAGGCCACCGACGTCACCGGGATCGTCATGGTGGCGGCCGATGGCGACGCGACCCTGCGTGGCGCCGAGGCCCCAGCCGGCATCTCGGTCGAGGCGACAAACAAGGCCACCTTCGGGGCTGATGACAAGGCCTCGATCACCGCCGCCAATTACGCGGTGACCGACCCCGCCTGCGGCTGCGGTTCCGGCGGCTTGCAGGTGATCTCCAACGCCGGCGACGTGGTGGTCAATATCAACTCGGCCAGCAACGGCATCGCCGTGGTCGGCGCCGCCATCGACGGCGACGTGACCGTCGTCCAGAAGACCGGCGACCTGAAGATCGACGAGGTGGCGGGCTACAACATCACGCTGGAGGCCATGGCCGGCACGCTGGAGACGGACTTCGCCACCAGCAGCGGCGGCGACTACAAGATCACCGCCCACGATTTCCTGGGCGACGCCCTGACCCCGTTCCTGTTCAACGGCGAGATTCACGACGTCACCATCACCGACACCCTGGGCGACCTGGACCTGGGGTCTCTCGCCCTCCATGCCGGCCGCAGACTGACCATCGCCGCCCAGGACGGCGCGGTGCTCGGCTCGGCCCAACTGGACGCTGGGACGGGGGCGCATGACGGCGTGGTCGCCGTGACCGCCGACGCCATAAGCCTTGATACGGTCCTGTCCGACGGCGATGTGAGCCTGACCGCGGCCACCGGCGATGTGACCCTGGGGGCGGCTGGCGTTCACGCCGATCGCCTGCTGTTCATCACCGCCCTGAGCGGCGCATTGACCAGCCTGGGCCAGCTGGACGCCGGCCTGGGGGCGGGCGCCCACGACGGCGAGGTCAATGTGTCGGCCAACGCCATGACCCTCGGCGCGGTCGCGTCCGACGGCGACGTGGGTCTGAGCGCCGGAACCGGCGGGGTGAACCTGGGATCCGTCGTTCACGCCGACCGCGCGCTGAGCATCATCGCGCTGAACGGGACGGTGACCGGCGCCGGCCAACTCGACGCCGGGTCGGGAACCACTTTCGGCGATGTCGAGGTGACGGCCGACGCTATCGGCCTCGATACGGTCCGGGCCAACCGCGACGTGAATCTGAACGCCGGAACCGGCCTGGTGAACGTGGCGACCAGCCTCAACGTCGACAGGACCTACGCCCTGATCGGCGGCGACTTCTCGGCCGCCGCCCTGGCGCCGCTGGGCGCCAAGGCCGGGACCTGGACCATCCTGGATCAGGTCGGCGACTTCGACTTCAGCAGCAAGACCCTGCACTACGGGTCTTCCATCGCCCTCAACGTGTTCGACGGCAATGTTATCGGCGGCGACATCACCAGCGATGCGGGCACGGTCTTCGTCCAGGCCGACGGCGGAAGCCTGGGCGCGCTGTACGCCGGGGGCGGCCAGGTCACGGCGATCGGCGATGTCGGCGGCATGGCCGTGGGCTCGGCCCAGGGCGTGGGCCGGATCACGGTCACGGCCGTGAACGGCACGGCCAGCCTGGGCTCGGCGATCCTGACAGGGCCGGGGATTCACGGTCTGACGGTCCGCGCCACGAACGGCGACGTGGTCCTGGGGGCCGCGACACCGGGCGCGATCACGGCGGGCAACATCGTCACCTCGACGGGCTCGAGCCTGGTGCTCGCGGCCTCGACGCCGACGGGTAAGGTCGACGTCAATCTGGACCATACGACCAACGCCAACCTGACCACGCTTTCCGGTCCGCTCGGCGTCAAGGTCCAGGTCGTCAACGGTTCGCTGGGGATCGGTACGGCCAGCGCGACCAGCGGTCAGGTCTCGATCACCGGCACGAACGGCGCCGTGACCGTGAATCAACTGACGGCGGGCGGCACGTCGCTGGTGAGCGGCGGCGGCGAGACGCGGCTGGTCTCGGCCAACGTCACGGGCGGTGGCGGGATCACGGTGCGATCGACCGGCGCGGGCGTGCGCCTCGGCGACGCCACCCCGGGCCGGGTGATCGGCGTCAGCACGACGCTCAGCCTGGCCGCGGCCGCCGACATCACCCAGCAGGGCGCCATACAGGCCGGCGCATTGGTCGCGAACGCGGGAACCGGCGTCGTCCTGCTTGGCGACAACCAGGTCGCGCACCTAAGCGGGGTCAATGTCGCCAGCGGAGGTTTCGCGTACCACGGCGCCGCCGCCTTCGACATCGTCGCTCCGATCGTGGCCGCCGGCCAGACGGTGGACCTGCGGTCCGATCTGACCATCGGCCAGGCTCCGCTGGGGCTCATCACCGCCCAGAAGCTGACCGGGTCCTCAGTCGGCGGGGCGATCTTCGACCTCGCCAACCCGATCGCCGAGCTGGGCGACTTCACCAACACCACCGGCCGCCTGAAGCTGGTCAGCAATCGCGCCCTGACCATCAGCGGAACCGTGCTGAGCACGGGAATCCTGTCGATCGCCTCGCACGGCGGCATGACCATCGCCGGAACCGGCACGGTGCGGGCCAATGGCGCGGGCGACGCGGTGGTGCTGGCCTCGGACGGGGTGTTCACCAACGCCCGCGGGGCGGACGCCGTGATCGCCGCCAGCGGCGGCGGTCGGTGGCTGATCTACACCCAGGCGTTCGGTGATCCGCAGGGCTCGACGGCGGGCAACACGTTCAACGGCCTGGTCGGCAAGAGCTTCTACGGGGCGGCCTACGACTTCGCGGCCTCGGGCTTCCACGTGGGCCTCAACAACGGAAACCGCTTTGTCTACGCCTATCAGCCGACCATAACGGTGACGCCCGACAGCCGGACCGTGACCTATAGCGGAGCCATTCCGTCGCTCTCGGCGACGGTCACGGGCCTGGTCAACGGCGACCTCTTCACCGACGCCTGGTTGGGCGCCCTCGTGATCTCGGGCGCGACCAGCAAGAACGTCGGGACCTACACCCTGAACGCCGTCACCGGCGGCCTGACCTCCGACCTTAACTACGCCTTCGCCGCCGGACCCGCCGGCTCGCTGCGCATCGATCCCAAGGCCCTGAGCGCCACGCTGACGGCCGACGACAAGACCTATGACGGCACGGCGACCGCGAGCGGTTCGATCGGCCTGACCGGGATGGTGGCCGGCGACACGGTGAGCGCGTCGGGAACCTACCTCTTCGCCGACAAGAACGCCGGGACCGGCAAGACGGTCACCGCCTCGGGCGTGGCCCTGTCGGGCGCCGACGCGGGCAACTACACCCTTGTCCCGCTGGCCACGACCCAGGCCGATATCCTGAAGAAGGGCCTGACCGGCGCGCTGGTCGCCGCCAACAAGACCTATGACGGCACGACGGCGGCGAGCGGTTCGATCGGCCTGACCGGCGTGGTGGCCGGCGACGCCGTGAGCGCGTCTGGGACCTACGCCTTCGCCGACAAAAACGTCGGGACCGGCAAGACCGTGACGGTGTCCGCCGCGGCCCTGTCCGGCCTCGACGCCGCCAACTACGACCTCGGCGGCGTCAGCGGCGGCCTGGCCGACATCCTGCGTCGGCAGGTGACGGTGGCGGCGGACAGCGCGTTCAAGCCGTTTGGCCTGGTCGACCCGACCCTGACCTACCGCATCACGGTGGGCGACCTGGCCGCGGGCGACGCCTTCACCGGTGGCCTGGCGCGCGACCCCGGCGAGGTTCCTGGCGGCTATGGGATCACGCTTGGGTCGTTGGGCCTGTCGACGAACTACGACCTGACCTTTACCGGCGCGGTGTTCACCATCCGGCCGTTCCCATCGAACGAGGCGGGCGGCTCGATGACGATCAAACACCTCGTCCAGTCGCCGGACTTCACCCTGGACTGGGATCCGGAGGTCAAGCTCACGACCGGAGGCCAGGCCTGTCCCGGCGAAGGCTGTCCGCCCCAGGCCGCCATGTCCGGTAGCGGCGGCGGCCTGGCGGTGGCGGCGCTGCGCTAGGCCGCCACCGCGCGCGGGGCGGCTGGCGCCACATGGCGATGAGCACCTCGCACCGCGATCTAACTTCGTGCCCGTTTCGCAAGCTGCATAGGGGTGACGCCGAGATCGCGCCGAACCATGGCGATGAACGCGCTCGGCGAGGCGTAACCCAGCGCGCCCGCGACCTCCGTCACCGAAACCGCCTCGGCCAGCAGCTGGCGCGCCATCAGCAGGCGGAGCCGCCGCCGCCAGTCGGCGAAACCCACGCCCGTCTCATTCTGGAAATGGCGGATGAACGATCTGCGGCTCATACCCGCGACAGCGGCGAAGTCATCCAGGCCACGCGTGTCGCCGGGATCGGCCTGCAGGGCGTTGGCGACGCGAAGCAGGCGAGGATCGCGGACCCGGGGCAGGCCCAGGTCGAGGTGTGGCGCGCGGCGGATTTCGTCATAGAGCAAGAAGCGAAGGGCGCCGCGACGGGCGTCATCCTTGAGCACGGTCTCGTCCCACGCCGCGATAAGTTGGGCGAGCAGCGGCGAGACTTCGATCACGCAGGGCTCGCTCGGCAGGTCGGCCGGAATGGGGCAGGGGAAGCGGACGGTGCGAAAGTCACACCCTTTGGGCCCGACCAAGGTCGCGTGTTCGACCCCCGGCGGCATCCAAACGGCATGGGCCGGCAACACGACCCATGTTCGAGTGGAAAGGATTTGAGTGCAGGACCCCGAGCGGGCGTAGCTGAGCAACGCCTCGTCGTCATGGGCGTGCGCTTCCCAGCCGGAGCCGGGCGCCATGTCATAGGGCGTGATATCGAGGCGCATACTGCTCTGGCACTTTCTCGACATAGATTGGCCTACGATCGCGCGCAGGGGAAGAACCGATCGGCTAGGCCTGCTGCCCATGCAGATCCTCAAGCCTCTCCTCCATCCGCCGATCGCACGACTCTGGGCTGGCCTCTCCCTGGCCGCCATTGGCGATCAGGTCTATCGGATCGCGCTGATCTGGCTGTCGGTTCAATTGGCCGGAGCGCACGCCAGCTGGGTCACGGCCGCCGAGGCCATGACGGTCTTGGCCACGGCGCTTTTCGCCGGCGCCTGGGCCGAGGGTTGGAATCATCGCCGCACGATGATTGGCTGCGACCTGGCGCGCGCGGGCTTGGCGCTCGCGCCGGTGATCGCCTGGGCGACGGGCTGCCTGAACCTCTGGACCTTGCTCATCCCCTCAGTCGCGCTGGCGGCTCTCCGCGGTGTGTTCGAGCCCGCCCTTCAAGCCAGCGTGCCGCAACTCGCGCCCTCCCGCGTCCTCCTCACGCCCACCAACGCCCTGATGGACGCCACCGCGCGGCTAGCACGCCTGGTCGGTCCCACCATCGCCGGCGCGCTCGCCGGGTTCCTGCCCACGGTGGGTTTGATGGCCGCGACAACCCTGACCTCCCTGGCGTCCGCCATCGCCATCACCAGTCTTCGCGATCAATTGCCGCGCCAGCCGCGAACCGCGCACGGCTCCCGCTTCGAGATGCTGACCCGAGGGTTTCGAGCCATTCGGCACCACGGATACTTCCGCTATCTTCTGTGGCGCGGCGGCGTGGTGAACGGTCTGTGGGTCGTGTCCTTGTGGCTCTGTTTGCCCCTTACGGTCCAGCGCGGCGGACTGGAGGCCTTTGGCGCACACGGCCTTGGCGTGGTGGGGCTGGTGATGGGAGCCTATGGCGTCGGAAACCTCGCCAGCAATCTCGTTGTGGGCGGCCTCATGGTGCGCCGGCCGGTGACGATGATCTTGGTGGGCAACGCCGCCTTGGGCCTCGGCTTGGCATTGATGGGATGGGCCGCTCTGGCCGCGCCCAAGGACCTGGCCGCGCCCCTGATCATGGCGGCGTCCGCGTTCACGGCTTTGGGCGGCCCGGTGACGGACGTGCCGATGGCCACGCTGCGCCAGACCGTGTTCGCCGCGCACGAAGTGGCGGCGGTCTACCGGCTCTCCATCGTGTTCGACTGGGGCGGGATGCTTCTCGCGACCGCTGTCGCGCCCTTGGCGCTTCAAGCGGTTTCGCCGGAAATGACCATCCTGCTGTGCGGCGGCGTCATCGTCGCGGTCGCCGCCGTCGGGCTCGCTCAACCCGGCGCTCCGGCCGACTGGGAGGCGATGACAGCTGCTCAATCGTCACACGGATAGATGTTAGCGCCGTTGAGGGAGGTCGGTGATTGCAGGCCTGGGGTCGATGTCGTTGAGCTTGGCGGTCTCGGTCAGCGTCGCCGTGCGGATGCCCTGTGACTCAACGTCTGTAGGTTCGACAGGGCGGGCGCTGAACGTCCACCCTTCGGCCGTGGGCCATCATCAGGCCGACCAGACAGCATGCGGCGGACCTGTCGTTCAAACCCATCGACAAAGGTGAAGACGACCGGGACCACCAGCAGGCTGAGCGCCGTCGACGTCACGAGACCGCCGATCACCGCGATGGCCATGGGCTGACGAAAGCTGGCGTCGGCGCCAAAGCCCAGGGCGATCGGAGCCATCCCGCGATCATCGCCACCGTCGTCATGACGATGGGGCGGGCGCGCTTGTGGCAAGCATCGATCAGCGCCGCGCGCCGCTTCGGCGTCAGCGGTGGCTCCGGTCACACGACTCCGCGCCGCCGCCGCGCCCTAGCGGAGGCGACCCCAGAGATCGAGTTCCCACGAGAGACTGGCTCCGACCGATCCCGACGACGAGCTGGTCATCCCATCGTCCCCGCGGTCTCGTGATCGCGAGAGGCTCGCATCAACCCCGGCGGCGGGACGGCGCGCCGCGTCCTGCGTCGTCAGCGCCGCGCGCGCCTGGTCGACCCGCGCGGCGGCGTCCGCGAGTGTCGGATTGTCGGCCAGGCCCGCGGCCACCAACGGGTCGATGGCGGCGTCGCCCAGCAAGGTCCACCAGCCGTCGCGTTCCAGAGCTGTCGGTTCGGAAGGGACGCCAGGCGCGTTGCTCCACGCGTCGACGATCTTCAGCGGCGGGCGCTGATAGACAGGCTGGACGGCGCAGGCTCCGAGCAGGGCCAACGGCCCCAAGGCCAGGCCCGAAAGGTATCGTTTCATGTTCAAGACCAGATCGAGCGCCTGGGCGGCGCGGTCGCCGCCCAGGCGCTCGGTTGCACAGGGGAGGGCGTCGTCAGGGGTTGACGGATGGCGCCGACGCTTCGGGTTCGGCGGGCCGGCCCGCGCCCGAAACCGAAGGAGCATAGAGACCCGTTCCAAAGCCGATGATCGCGCCCCCGACCATGCGGCTGGCGGACCGGCGCGGGCTGAAGCGCGCGCAAGGGTCCGGCTTGGCGACCGGGCGGTTCTTTCTCGCCTTGGTCGCGAAGGCGTCACTGGCCGCCTTGGCGAAGGGTTCGGCCAGTTGGAGGGCGTCGCCGACTGGCGAGAGCGAGGGGTCCATCTTGCTGATGCCTTCGGTCGATTTCGCCCAAGTGATCGCCGCGACCTGTTGACCATCGGCCGCCACCAGTTCGGCCTCGGCGGCCAGGGCGCCCGAAATCCTGGGGCCCCGGAGCTTCACGAAGGGAACGGGGATGAAGAAGCTGGCCGCGGCGGTCGCGGCCGAGCCTGCTGGATTCGTGGGCGCGATGTGGGCGATCGCCGTGCGCACGCGCCCGGCGCCGGGTTCCGACGTGGGAACGATCTCGAACCGTTTGCTGAGCCTAAAGCACATCTGGCGGTCGATTTCCTGCCGCACCAGGGCCTGGCTATCGGGACGAACCGGGGACTTGGCGTTGATCCTCGCGTATATTAGCGCACAAACCTTGAGGTGAGCCCCGCCGCGGCGTCGAGATGCTCCGGCCATCATGGTGAGGTGGCGGAGCGAAGCTCCGGACGCTCCGTTCGCCGGCGCGCAATGTGCTCATCCGAGCGTGAAATCCAGCTGCGCCGAACGGACGCCGTCGGCCTGGGCGACGAGCCGCGCCTGGCCGGTTTGGCCGGGACGGGTGCGCAGGATCACCTGGCATAGGCCGCTGAACAGCCGGCGCGTCGGCTGGGTTTCGATCTCAAGGCTGGAGGGATCGCCATTGCCCGTGCCCGCCAGCCACAAGGGACCGTCGAGCGCGAAGCGCACCGGCAGTTCCGCGGTCGGCACGGGCCGACCCGTCGCGTCCACGGCCGAGACGCGCACGATGGCGGTGTCCTGCCCGTCCGCCTTGAGCCTGCCGCGCACCGCCGAAAGCCGCAATGCGGCGGGCGCGCCGGCCGTTTCGCGTGTCGAACTGGCGATCGCACGACCCTGACGATAGCCGCGCGCCTCCAGCTTGCCGGGCGCGAACGGAACCTGCCACGTGGCGTAGCCGAACTTCTCGACCGCCTTGCGGCCAAGGCTCTTGCCGTTGAGCCAAAGCTCGACTTCCTCAAGGTTGCTGTAGCACCACACGTCGATCGGCTGCCCCTCACGCCCCGCCCAATTCCAATGCGGCAGCAGGTGGACCAGCGGCTCATCCTGCCGCCACCAGGCGCGGATATAATAGGCCGTATCCTTCGGAAAGCCGCAGCTGTCGTAGACGCCGAACTGCGAGCCGACGCTGGGGAAGGTGTAGAAGGGCGAGGGCTCGCCATGATAGTCCAGGCCCGTCCACACGAAGCCCCCGGCCACATAGGGCTTGTTCTCGACGTCGGGCAGCCATTCGTGCGCGAACTGGCCCCAAGGCACCTTCTCGTTGTCGTAGGCCGGCAGGTGGCGGCGCTTGTCGTCGCCGACATAGACGCCGCGCGTGCCGACGCTCGATCCCGTTTCGCTGGCGATGACGATCGTCCTGGGGAAGGTCTCGTGCACCTTCACCAGTTCGTTGGGGTTGTAGTTGACGCCGACGAAGTCGAGCGCGCTGGCGAGCGCTTGCGGCTTGGTGAAGCTGTTGTCGAACGCCGCGCCGATCAGCCGGGTCGGATCGAGCCTGCGCACGGTGCGGATCATCGTTCGCGCGACCCGGGCGCTGCGCACGCTGCCTTCCTGCGGCTCCTCGTTGCCGATCGACCAGAGGATGACGCTCGGGCGGTTGCGGTCGCGCAGCACCAGCCGCTCCAGCTGGTCCAGCCCCGCCTCGCTGGAAATCATCTGGCGGTTCTCCGCGATGACCAGCAGGCCCATCTCGTCGCACAGGTCCATGAACTCCGCCGACTGCGGATTGTGCGAGCAGCGGATGGCGTTGCAGCCCATCTCGATCATCCGCTCCAGGCGGAAACGGTTGAGCTCCTTGGTGACCGCGCAGCCGACGCCCGCATGGTCCTGGTGGATATTGGCTCCGCGCAGCTTGACCGAACGGCCGTTGAGGAAGAAGCCGCGATCCGCATCGAAGCGGATGTCGCGCAGGCCGAAGCGGTTCTCGGTCTGGTCGACCACGGCGCCGTCGACCTCGATCGCGGTGCGCAGCGTGTACAGTTCGGGACGATGCACGTCCCAGAGGCGCGGGGACGCGACGTTCAGCGTCTGCGGAACGGTCGTTTCGCCCCAGGGGCTGGGCGCGGTCGTCGGCGAGCGCTCGCTGGCGACCACCTTGCCGTCCGGATCCAGCAGGGTCGAGACGACCACTGCGTCGGCCGTCTTGTCATCCGCTTGGCGCACCTGGGTGACGATATCCACCCGCCCGTCCGCGCGACCGCGGATCAGGACGCCCCATTGGGGCACGTGAATGGGGGCCCTCTTCACCAGGTGCACGCGGCGATAGATGCCCGCGCCTTCGTAGAACCAGCCTTCGCCCAAGGTCGCATCGACGCGGATGGTGATCAGGTTGTGGCCGTCCAGATTGGCGACGTCGGTGAAGTCGACACTGAAGGGCGCATAGCCGCTTTCGTTGCGCGCCAGGATGTAGCCGTTCACCATGATCAGCGCGTCGCGGAAGATCCCGTCGAACTCCAGCGTCAGCCGCTTGCCCATATCCGCCTGCGACAGGTCGAACTTGTAGCGGTACCAGCCGACGCTGGTGGCCGGATACTCGCGGCCCAGCGGCTTGAAGCCATGGCCGTTGCGCGGATCCTCGCTCTTGGGCCCGGTGGCCTTGAACCGCTCGTTGGGGGTGAACGGCAGCGAAACGGCCCAGTCATGGGGCAGGATCACGTCCTGCCAGCCGCTGTCGTCGAAGTTCGTCTTGCCCCACTGGATGTCGGTGAAATCCGGCGACGCGACGTATGAGGCGCCGAAGCCCTGCTTGGCATAGGTGCGCTGCTGCGCGCCGAAGCCGAAATCGCGATCAAGCTCATGGGCGTCGCCCAGATGGAATTTCCAGCCCGCGTCGAGCGCAATGCGCTTGCGCGGCCCGCCGCCGGCCGCGTCCAGCGGGGCGACGCCGGGCGATGCGGCCATGGCTCTGACAGGCAGGGCGACGGCGGGCAGACCGCCGATCAGGGTCAGGACGTTGCGACGGTTGATCATTTTGTTCGTCCTTGGATGACTAAAGGCAGCTGGAATTGCCTGGACAGGATTGGCGTCGGCCAAGTGAAATCGTTGCCGGTTGTGTGTCGCTGGGTTTGGCGGAAGTGCTGGCCGCCATGAAACTCGCGTCCAGGCATTCCATTATCGCGCGTTGCTACAACTACCGGGCGATCAGTCGGGCCTCACCCCAGGCCACCGAGGTCGGCATCGCCTTCAGGTCGGCAGGCTTGGCCACCAGTTCGATGATCTTCACCCCGGCCACGGATGCCTGGATGTCGACGGGACCCTCGCCCCAGCCGCGCGCCGGGGTCTGGGCCAACAGCCGACCGTCTCCATAGACGAGGAAGCGGACCTTCAGAGAACGATTACGCGTCTCGTCGTCGACCCCGACCGTGGCCCGGAACACCTGGTGGCCGTCGTTCCTGACCTCGAACCGCGAACCGGAAAGAATGCCGATGCCCGGCCCAAAGCGGCGGCCCGCCACCTGCAGGGTCGTGCCATAGGGCGCGGCGTCCGCCTGGGCCCCGCCCCAGCCGCCATAGGACGGCCGCTCGCCCGCGCCTTTGGTTTCCCAGCCCGCGCGATGAACCATGGGGTCGAGTTCCGGCTGCGCCACGCCGTCGATGGCCATATTGATCGACCCGGGAATCTCGGACAGATAGACGCCATCGGCCAGGGCCCGCCGCCCGCGCGCCACGAACATGCGGCTCTCCCGCGGCGCCAGCTTGAACCGCGTCTGGCCGGTGAAGCGGCTCGAGCCCTTGCTCCAAAGGTCCTGCAGTTCGATCGGCGCATCGCCCGCGAAACGCAGCTGCTCGGCGGTGAGGACAGCTTCGATCGGCGTCAGACCGCGGTTGACGACGACCACGGCCTTGGCGCCGGGCTCCTTTAAGGTCTTGACGATGATCTGGGCGTCATCCGAAGCAAAGGCGATGACGCCCTGGTTGCCTGCGGGGTCCTGATTGACCGCCACCACGTCGGCGTTGCCCCAGATGTCGAGCAACGATCGGGGCGCGTTACGCAGGTCATAGCCGATCAGCAACGGCGCGTTGGCGATGGCCCAGAGCGAGAAGTGGGTCCGCGCCTCGGTCAGATGATGCTCATCGAAATCGCCCGCGCCGACGAACAGCATGTCCGGATCGTTCCAGGCCCCGGGATGGGCGTAGAGGGCGCGGTCCGAAACCGTGTCGAAGGATTGCAGCATCCGCGTCCAGTTGGGCGAGATGTCGTCGCTGGTCCGCCAGATCGTGCCGACGTCCTTGCCCCAGGCCCGCACATTGGCGCCGCCCCAGTTACAGATCGAGAAGATGTAGTCCCGCGTGGGCCGGTAACGCGCGATAGCGTCGGCCACCTCCTGGTAGAGGCCGCGGATCGCCTTGGCGTCGGAACGGGCGAGCGAGCCGCGCTGCAGGAGCGGCTTGAGCGGCCGGTAGCCGAGTGTCGTGACATGACTGCGCCCCGCCTCATAGTCGGCGATCCCGCAGGCGTCGACCTTCACATAGTCAAAGCCCCAGTCCTTGAAGTAGAGGCCAATGTCCTGGTCCACGTGGCCATAGAGCCCGACCTCTCGCTCGGCGGTCGTCCCCACCGGCAGGTTCGGCGAGGCCAGGTCATAGGCCTGCGAGCAGGCGTTGCGGCCCAGGTCGGTGTAGATTCCGGCCTTCAACCCCATGGCGTGCAAGCGGTTCACCAACGGGCGCAAGCTGGTTTCCTCCGAGCCGCCGACCGCGGCGCTTGGGAAGATCGCGGTGCGCACCTGAAGGCGCCCGTCGCTCGTCCGGCGCTTCATCCACCAGCCGTCGTCGATATTGATATAGGTGTAGCCAAGGCGCGCCAGGCCGGTGCTGACGATGGCCTCGGCCGCCCCGACCACCTTGTCCTCGTTGACCTCCGTCCGGAAGGCGTTCCACGAATTCCAGCCCATGGGCGGCGTTGAAGCCGCGCCCGCCGGGGCGCCCGTCCATCGACCGCTTGGCGACAACGGGTCTTGGCTCGCGGGCGCGGCCATGGCGGAGAAGGGGAGGACCACAAGCGCGGCGCAGGCTGTCGCTGCGACATCAAACTTCAAACCCATCCAAACTCGCCATCTCATGTGGCTTCTCTGCGTTTCGCGAAAGAAACCCGCCCCCAATAGGTCAAGGCGCCGAGCCTTGAGGTGGGCTCTATTAGTCGTACAAATGGGGAGGTGGCAACTGAATTGCCGGTCCGGGTCGACTGTGCAGCGCCGTCGAACCCTTGCGCGCCTCCGACGATCCCGTGGCCGCAAGCGGGTTTGGGCCGCTGAACGAACCGGCCGACCGGCTCTATCGAGCGGCATAGCCCAATGTTCGTGTTTCGTACTTCTTGGCGTACTTTAGCGAACAAACCTTGAGGTGAACCCTACTTCGTCATGAGAGGATTGTGCAGCAGAAAGGCGAGCAGGTGGAGAGGCGGCGTTTTATCCCGCCGCCGTGGAGCTCCCGGTGTAGCGGGCTGCACGTCCGTTTCCTGGCGCTAGGCGAATGTCCGCCATTGGCGCGTAGCCGATTTGTCGAATGAGGCCCGCCATTGAAGGGCAATGGCCATTCCGATATGAAGCCTCCGTCGGAAAAGGCAGATTTGGCGTGGTCAGCCCAAATCCTTTCGGTAACGAAAGCTCTGGTCTTTGGCTTCGCGCCGGGGATCCCCGCGACGAACCCTGGACGCTCTCGCGAGCGCCCGTTGTTCGTCCGCGCGGTCTCCTGCTTGAGGAACGCTCCGGTCGAACACCATCGACCAAGGAGCGCTCATGCCTATCCATCTTCCCTACACCCATGACGTCGTCATCGCCGGCGCCGGCCCAGTTGGGCTCTTTCTCGCCTGTGAGCTCAGACTTGCCGGCGTTTCCGTCGTGGTTCTCGAACAGGCCGCAGATCCGCGCTCTCCGCTGAAGGGGTTGCCGTTCGGCATGCGCGGCCTATCGGCGCCAACGCTCGAAGCCCTCGATCGCCGCGACCTCTTGAACGCAGTCGAAGCGGCGCAACGCTCCAACCCGTCCGCCGGCGCCGCTAAGGTCGGCGCCCATTGGATGCAGACGCCCCACCGCCCCGCCGGTCATTTCGCGGGCATCCAGTTTTTCCATGAACAGGTCGACACCGCTTGCTGGCCGTATCGGTTGCCGAGCCCGGCGGGCGTCAACCTGGCCGTGGACATGCGGTCTCTGGAAACCGTCCTGGCCGAACGGGCGACCGCCATGGGCGCCGAGATCCGGCGGAGCTCACGGGTCGAGGGCTTCGAACAGTCGGACGAGGGAGTCAGCGTTCAAGCCGGCGGCGAGCGCCTCCACGCCCAATGGCTGGTTGGATGCGACGGCGGCCGCAGCATCGTGCGCAAGGCCGGAGGCTTCGCCTTCGTCGGCTCCGACCCCGAGTTCACGGGCTATTCGGTCGAGGCCGAGCTAGCCGATCCGGACGCGCTGGCCCCAGGGCGGACCTACACCGCGACTGGCATGTACACCTATGCAAGGCCCGGCGTGATCGCCATGGTCGATTTCGACGGCGGGGCCGCCCACCGGACGCAGCCGCTCGCGCTGGACCATGTGCAAGCGGTGCTGCGCAGGGTTTCGGGCGTCGATGTCACCCTGACCACCCTCAAGCTCGCCGCGACCTGGACTGACCGCGCCTTCCAGGCGACGGAATACCGCCGGGCGCGGGTGTTGCTAGCGGGCGATGCGGCGCACATCCACTCGCCGCTCGGCGGCCAGGGGCTGAACCTCGGCCTCGGCGACGCCATGAACCTGGGATGGAAGCTGGCCGCTACGATCCGCGGTGAGGCGCCTGTGGCGTTGCTCGACAGCTATGCCACCGAACGTCACCCAGAGGGCGCCCGCATTCTCGACTGGTCTCGCGCCCAGGTCGCCCTGATGAGGCCCACCCCGAGCACCCGCGCGCTGGCGAACATCATCCGCGACCTCGTCGCCACAAGCGACGGCGCCACCTATTTCGCCGAGAAGGTCTGGAACGTGTCGCTGCGCTACGATCTCGGCGCCGATCATCCGCTGGTCGGCCGCAGTGTCCCTGACTTTGCCTTCTCCGAGGGCCCAAGGACGCGGGTGCGGCTGCGGGGCGGGAGGGCTCTGCTGCTCGACTTCACTTCGGGTGCACCGCTCCAGTCGGTCGCGCACCGCTGGCAAGAGCGAATGGCCTATGTCGCCGACGAGCCGGAGAACCGGCTTGGCCTAAGCGCCGTGCTCGTCCGCCCAGACGGCGTCGTAGCCTGGGTCAGCGAGACCGCTGGCGATGATGAAGGTCTGCTTCAGTCCGCTCTACGGTGGATCGGTGAACCGTGAAGGTGAGGAGCCGAACCTGGTCATGGCGGGCCTGTCCGCACGCGCGCCGCAGGCTCGGGCGCGGCGTCTGTCACGCCGCGACCACGCCGGCCCCCCATGCCATCTGGCGAGATCATCGGCCCGGGGCGCCGGCGCGCCATGGGCCGTGGTCAGGGTGGTCAGCTGTCGCGCAGCCATCGACGAGGTCATCCAAAACAGTAGCTGGTCAGACAAATGTGCGGAACGGAGAAGCCTAAGCTCCCAAGGATGGCGAAGGTCGCCCGGCTGTCCAGGGCAATTCGCCGCGCTTCATACGAAACGCGGGGAACTGGCCAGGCAATTCTGTTGCAAATTTCCCACGAACCGACGGATTCGGTACCGCTACCATATTCGTTTTCTTGGAGTTTCGGCACACTTTTAGAGGTCTGCCGCCGACTAACACTCTGAAAAACCGTCGAAATATGAAATGTTGATTGGTAAGACCATTTGTAAGAGGTCTGGCCACATTGCCCTGGCATTATTGACGGCCGCCGCACCGTCGGGGAAAGCTCCTTCCAGCGTCGCCCGAGGGGGACGATCAAAAGCAAGAACAAGGCGGTTTCGCGCTGCGGCCGTCGAATTAGGGAGGGACATTCCATGCGAACGGCCAGTGTCACGACACGTTTGGGGCGCGCCGCGCTTCTTGGCGCAACCATGTTTTCGGGATTCGTCGCTGTCGAGGCGCACGCCCAGACCGCGCCGATCGCCGCGACGCCCAACAGCGAGGCGGTCGAGGAGATCGTCGTCACCGGCTATCGTCGCAGCCTGGAACAATCGACCGTCGCCAAGCGCGAATCCACCAGCTTCGCCGACACGATCTTCGCTGAAGACATCGGCAAGTTTCCTGACTCCAACATCGCCGAGTCGTTCAACCGCATCCCGGGCATCACCATCACCCGCGACATCACGGGCGAGGGCACCAATGTCGCCATCCGCGGCCTGGGCTCGAACTTCACCAACGTCACGCTGAACGGCGCCTCGATCGCCGTGGCCTCGTCGGGCGCCACCGACGCGCAGGGCACCGACCGCTCGGTCGACCTCAGCTTCTTCCCGACCGACCTGTTCACCAAGCTGACCGTCAACAAGAGCTATTCGGCCAGCCTGCTCGAAGGCGGCGCGGCGGGTAACATCGACATGCGCTCGGCGCGTCCGTTCGATCGGCCCGGGCAGCACCTCACCTTCAACGTCCAGGGGGTCAAGCCGGACGGCGCCGACTGGGGCGGCAAGGGCTCGCTGATCGCCAGCAAGACCTGGGACAATTTCGGCGTCCTGTTCGGGATTTCCGGCCAACGGCTCAAGACCGACACGCGCGGTTATGAGACGATCGGCTTCACCAACCCGAACCTGTCGGCGGCCCAGTGCGGCGCGGCGACGGGCTGCAACGCCACGGGCGGCGGCAACTGGACGATCCCGGCCACGGTGCCGGTCGGTGCGGGTGGCGGCCTGGTGGCCGGCCAGACCATCGACCAGGCCTTCCTGCTGGCTCACAATCCCGGCGCCTCGATCCAGCAGATCGACAACGGCCTGCTGCCGCGCCTGGGCCGCCCCTCGGCCGAATACGGCCGCCGCGACCGCTTCAACGCCGTGGCCAGCCTGGAATGGAAGCCGAACGACAACCTGAACTTCTATGTCGACGGCATGTACGGCTACAAGAACAACGACCTGCTGCGCGAGGACATGGCGTGGATCGTGCGGAACGGCGCGATCATTCCGACCAACACCAAGTACGACAAGACCGACTGCTCGGCCGGCTGCACGGTCACCCAGGGCACCTACGCCAATTCGCAGTTCTTCCTGGAATTCCGTCCCTATCTCGAAAAGACCGAGCTGTGGGGGATCAATCCGGGCGGCGAGTGGCGCATCAACGACAAGCTGAAGGTCGAGGGTCAGGTCAACTACACCAAGAGCACCTTCCACCGCGAAAGCCCGACCTTCGGTCCGGTGACCGCGCTGGGCGGCGGCACGACCGTCGACTACATCTACAACCCGAACGGCATCCCGACGATCAAGAGCAGCATCGACCTGAACAATCCGGCCAATTTCGTCTGGACCGGCGGCCGCTTGAACATGCAGGACGAGAAGCGCTGGTATGAGACCAAGGGCGCTCGCGCCGTCGTCACCTGGGGCGACGAGAAGCTGAACCTGAAGTTCGGCGGCAACTACGACGACGTTTCGCGCACCATCCGCGGCTATGACAACACCCAGCCGTGGCAGAACGCGACCTGCGGCAACAATCCGAGCATCAATCTGCCGGCGCCCAACGGCCAGCCGCCCTGCCAGGGCCTGAACCAGCCGGGCGCCGCGCCCGCGGGCTATCCGACCTATCCGGGTTACGGCACGGGCTATACGGCCGGCCAGACCGGGACGCTCAGCTACGGCGGCTCGCTGATCCCGACCGCCAACCTGGCCAGCTTCCTGAAGCCCGGCCCGGCCGGCTTCGTCACCGTCGATTGGGACAAGGTCAAGAAGGCCACCAACTACGACCAGCTTCACGACAACTCGCCGGAGACGGGCGGCTCCAACACCGGCGCCAGCGGCGGCTCCATCAACGAGAAGAACAGCGCGGCCTATACCGAGCTGAACGGCGTCACCCAGGTGCTGGACAGCGATCTGCGCTTCAATGTCGGCGTCCGCTACGTCCACACCAAGCAGACGATCGGCGGCCGCGTCTCGATCGCGGATCCGCGCAACAGCCCGGCCAGCGGCGCGCTGCCGGACGGCTCGCGCTATCCGAACGTGACCAACTTCGTCTACACCGAGAACACCTATTCCAAGTGGCTGCCGGCCGCCAACATCGCCTATGACGTCGGCGAACACGCCGTCGCCCGCGTGGCGGTGTCGGAGACGATGACCCGTCCGGATCCGGCCGCCCAGCTGCCCGGCGTCAGCTTCGGCGCGCCGTCGGCCGACCAGGCCACCATCGGCAACCCGGCCCTGGCGCCGTATTTCTCGAAGAACATCGACCTGGGCTTCGAGATCTACACCGGTCAGGAAGGCGTGATCGGGGTCAACGCGTTCCGCAAGTCGATCACCGGCTTCACGCAGAACCAGGTGACCACCCAGCCGTTCTCGTACCTGGCCCAATACGGCATCACCTACGACACCCTGAACGACACCCAGAGGACGGCGATCAATTCGCGCGGCGGCCCGACCTCGGCGCAGGTCCAGATCCAGTCGCAGATCAACGTGCCCAACAAGCTGACGATCAACGGTCTGGAATTCCAGTGGGTGCAGCCGCTCGATTTCCTGACCAGCCGGTTCGGCGTCGAAGGGCTGGGCGTCAACGCCAACGCCACCATCGTCGATCAGACCAGCAACGGTCCGGCCGTCGCCTACGGCGTGGCCAAGTACACCTACAACCTGACGGGCTACTACGAGCACAACGGCGTCAGCCTGCGTCTGAGCCACGTGTACCGGAAGGGATCGCAGTCCAGCGGCGCCAACCAGAACGGCGTCACCGCCGCGGCGCTGTTCGCCGACGACTACAAGCAGACCGACTTCTCCTCGAGCTTCGATCTGGAGAAGATCTTCGGCCTCGGGCACGTGCCGCAGCTGACCTTCAACGTGACCAACATCACCAACGAGAAGCTGCGCTCGCACTTCCAGTACGACAACGCGACGTTCACCTACTACAAGCCCGGCCGCCAGTTCCTGATCGGAATGCGGGCCACCTTCTAGGCGCTAGCCTCGGGCGGACGGCGCCAGCGCCGTCCGCCCGAGGTCGGGATGGCGAGCGCATACTCGCCAGACGCCCTCTAAATTCCTCCTCCAAACTGGCCTGGCCTTCCGCCGGGTCAATTTTTTATGGCCGATGCGGCGCTGGCTTCGGTTGTGGCCGAACCCGCTTAATAGTCTGAGGATTGTGGAGCGATCACGTCGGCCCAAGGCGTGATCGGCGATATAGTCTCACTGAAGCCGTCTTCAGCATGAAACCTCAAAGCGACAATTCGCGAGAATCTCGGATTTTCACAGCAATTCAGGTCGAATGAGCGGCAAAAAAAGCGCGCCCCCATGACAACCACCTATGTAATTTGTAGGAGTTAATCTGGCGCGGCATGACGCGGCGGCCAAGGGAACTGGAGCGCGGCTATGGGACGATCCAGAACGACGGCCGTGTTGGCGGGACCTGCATCTCGGCGCTTGATCGTGAGCGGGTTGGCCGCGGCCTGCATGCTGGTGTCCGCTGTCGGCGCTAGAGGACAGTCGGTCGGGTCCGCGCCCGCCGGGCTCGACGCGAATGGCCACCTCCAAGCTGTTCCCGCGTTGAAGGCCCAGGGTTTTGTCCACGCCAGGTTGCGCAATGGCGTTCAGATCCAGCTCAACGGCGTGACGAAGAACGTCGTGTTCTACGCGCCGGACACGATCCGGGTGAACGCCAATCTCGGCCGAAACTACTGGACCGCGCCCAGCCTGGTCGTGCCGACCGCGCCGGGGCCGGTGACCTTCGCGGTGGAGGACACGGCGACGGCGCTGATCCTGAAGAGCGCGAAGCTGCGCGTCGAAATCAGCAAGGCGACAGGCGCGCTTCGTTTCCTGGATTCCAAGGGCAAGCTCTACACCGAAGAGAAGGCCGAAAGTCCGCAACGCCTCAAGCCGGTGACCATCTCCGGCGCGCCGAGCTATGAGGCGGTCAACAGTTTCGTGCTCCGACCCGACGAGGCCATCTACGGCTTCGGCTTCACGGGCGACGACGCCAGCAATCGGCGCGGCAAGGATCTGCTGCTGGTCCAGACCAATGTCGGCATCATCATTCCGGTGATGATGTCGTCGCGGCGTTACGGCGTGCTGTGGGACACCTACTCGCAGATGCGTTTCAAGGACGAGGCGGGCGACGCCTCTCTCTGGGCCGAGAGCGCTCCGGGCGGCGTCGACTACTATTTCATGGCCGGGGACACGCCCGACGCGGTGGTCGGCGCCTACCGCACCCTCACCGGCGGGGCGCCCATGTATCCCAAGCAGGCGTTCGGCCTGTTCATGAGCAAGGAGCGGTACAAGACCCAGGACCAACTGCTCGAGGTCGCGCGCACCTTCCGCGTGGACACGTTCCCGCTCGATTACATCGTCCAGGATTGGCAATACTGGGGATCGGACAAGGACGGCAGCTGGAGCGGCATGACCTGGGATCCGGTCCGCTACCCAGATCCGGCCGGCATGGTCCGTCAGCTCCACGACATGAATCTGAAGCTGATGGTGTCGATCTGGCCGTCCATCGGCGACGACACCGCGCTGGCCCACGAGCTCGACGCCCACGGATTGCGCTTCAAGCCGCTGCACTGGATTTCGAAACACGCGCGCGTCTACGACGCCTACAGCCCGATCGGCCGGCGGATCTATTTCAAGCACATCAAGTCGGGCCTGCTCGACAAGGGCGTGGACGCGCTGTGGATGGACGGCACCGAGATCGAGGTGAGCAGCGCCATGTGGAACGCCGCCGACAATATTCGCGACACCAAGGCGCTCGGCTCGAACGCCCTGGGCGACTTCACGCGCTACCTCAATCCCTATTCGCTGGTGACCACCCAGGGGACCTATGACGGCCAGCGGGCGACAAGCGACAAGCGGGTCTTCACGCTGACGCGCTCGGCCTGGGCCGGCGCGCAGCGCACGGCGGCGGCGTCCTGGAGCGGCGACATCTACGCCAGCTGGAAGACGTTCAAGCAGCAGATCGCCGGCGGCGTCGACGTCACCGTCACCGGCAACCCGTATTGGACGCAGGATACCGGCGGCTTCTTCGTGACCCAGTTCCCCGGCGGCGAGCAGAATCCGGAATGGCGCGAACTCTACGCCCGCTGGGCGCAGTTCGCGGCCTTCAACCCGATCATGCGCATCCACGGCACCAGCGTCGAACGCGAACCCTACCTGTTCAAAACGCTGGATCCGGCGGTGTACGCCTCGCTATTGGACAGCGCGCGCCTGCGCTATCGCCTGCTGCCCTATACCTACGGGCTGAGCTGGAAGGTCACGTCGGACCACTACACACTGATGCGACCGTTGATGATGGACTTCCCGGACGACCGGGCGACCGACAGCATCGACGACAGCTTCATGTTCGGGCCGTCGCTCCTGGTCCATCCCGTCACCCGCGCGATGTACAATGTCAGCCCGCCCCCAGCGGTCACGATCCCCAGCCAGTATCTGCGCACGCCCGACGGGAAGGCCGGCCTGGCGGTGCAGTATTTCGAGGGCGTGAATTTCGAGACCCCGAAAGGCAAGCTGGTCGATGAGAAGATCGACCACACTTGGCCCAATCCGCCGCTGGCCGAAATCCCCGGCGGACTTGCCAAGCTCGACGATTTCTCCGCCCGCTGGGAGGGTTCCATCCTCGCGCCCGAGGACGGCGACTATGAGATCGGCGTGGCCGGCGACGACGGCGTGCGCCTCTTCCTCGACGGCGAAAAGGTGGTCGACGACTGGACGAACGGCGCCGAGCGCTATCACAGCGTCAAGCGCAAGCTGAAGCACGGCGACCGCCTGTCGGTGCGCATCGACTACTTCCAGGGCGGCGGCGAGCGAAGCCTGCGCCTGACCTGGCGACGTCCCGCCGAGTTGCAGGCCGCCGCCAAGCTCGCGCGGGCGCAACGGGATTTGACCGTCGGCACCTACCTGCCCAAGGGCGCGGACTGGTACGACTTCTGGAGCAATGAGCGTCATGCCGGCGGCCAGACCGTGTCACGCCAGGCGCCGCTGGAGATCTTGCCGCTCTATGTCCGCGCCGGTTCCATCGTGCCGATGGGGCCAGCGGTGCAATTCGCCACCGAGCATCCCGAGGCGCCCTACGAGATCCGCATCTATCCCGGCGCCGACGCCCGGTTCACGATCTACGAGGACGACAACGAGACCTACGCCTACGAGAAGGGCGAGCGCGTCACCTATGACCTGCTGTGGAATGACCGAGCCCGTACGCTGACGGTCGGTCGGCGGCAAGGGTCGTTTCCGGGCATGATCCAGCAGCGCCAACTGAACGTCGTCCTGGTCGCGCTCGGCAAGGGCGCAGGCCCAACCAGCGCTCCGGCCGACCGCCAGATCCTTTACGACGGCAAGCCCAAGGTCGTGAAGTTCAAGTGATGCTTGCTGCCCGGAGCTCTCCATCGATCGGGGGTATTTGGTCTCTTTCCCAGGCCGCGATCGCAGGGGCAAAACGGGCGCAACGAGGCGGATGGCGATCGCGCTGGCGCCGCCCATTTGAGGTCGGGATCGAACCTCGCCAGGAACGCCTCGCGGGTGACTTCACCAAGATCAACGATCTTGGCGCCTCCGGCGGCGATGAAGGTGACTTCGGTGATGCCGGTGACGTTCAAGATCAGGCGCAGATACCGCGTGGCAAATTCGCCGTTCGGATCGGCCGGGGAGGGCGGTTAGAGATTTGTTTCGGTTCGAGCCATGAGAGGCTCTGTTTACGAGCTCAGCAGTCGTCTTCAGGTTCCGCATAGAGAGGGATCAACCCGTAGTCGCAGCCGCGTGATGCGCGCCAACGATTTCCCAAACGGGCTACGCATGTGGAAGCGATTGGTCATGATGGGAGCATCTCACAACCGAGTGGCGGCACAGATTTCATTTTCGGCGCGGGAACCCCAGGCACGGCAAGCCCTCGGCCTGCCAAACACAAGTCGCCTGTGTCGGCCATCGGCTGACCACGGCCACGCCAGTCGGTGCTGATGGCTGGATGATCCTGACGCTTTCTTTTCGCTGGGACCTCGCGCTCGCAACAATGGCGGGCCTGGGGCTGGTAATGTTGAGCTTCTTACTCGTGCCATACTACGCCGTGCCGCCGGAATAACGGTGCCGAGTAGCCCGGCTTTGCCCCCCGGCCTGCGCAAACATCTTCGTCTGTTGCAACGATCTCAGACAGCGGCTGTGGCGCGGCCGGCGGTTTGCAAGGATCTTGGAAACCTCAGAAGGCGCTAGTCGCGAACAAGGAAGTTCTTCCGATAATATTACTTAGGCGAAAACCTGGTGTAGCGACCGGATGAGAATGTCTGTCACTGACTCCAAACTCTGCGAGTCGCACGCCGCGTGTCACCGGTTGCCGCAACGTTCCGCCCTTTCGCGGTTTCTGGCTCCAAACCCTGCGAACACTTGACTCCATTCGTTGCGACCACCCAAGCGCCGAAAATCGAGCCTGTACCGCCCAGTCGTTTGTGAGATGCTCCTGTCATGGCCAACCGCTCCCACAGGCTTAGCCCGTTTGGAAAATCGCCGGCGCGCATCACGCGGCTACGGATCCGGATGTTCGCTCAGATGATCCGGAACGTCGGCGTCGTCATGTTCGGGCTCTGCGCCGGCTGGATGGCGATGACGCTGGTTTTCAGCTGGAACCTGGCGCTAGGCGCCGTCATCGGCCTCGCACTGTTTCTGCTGGGCTACGGGCTGATCCCACTCTACGCCGAGCCAGACGGCGACCTCTGAGCTAGTAGACGTAACCGCCAATGGCGCCCACGGCGGCAGCGTAGGTCCAACGCCGCCTTAGGTCTGAAGGCCAGGCCAAGGATCGATCATTGAGCTGTAGGATCGCATTCCTAGGCAGTTCCATCGTCAGCAGGAAAAGCGGATCCGGCGCGGCATGAGCAAACAGGCTCTGCCAACCTTTGATCTTGGTGTGTCGATAGCGAAGCAAAAGCCAGTTTGGCCCTAACGGCGACGTCCTGTCGTTGAGAGCTGGATCGCCCGGCTCCGCCAGCACCAGCAGTGCTAGGCGCACGTACAAGAGCCGTGTTGCTGCATCGATGTCGGTCCAACAGTCCTCGGTCATGTGGTTGTTGCCGACGAAAGAGCGTCGCTGGAATATCGGGTGCTCCAGCAACGCAACCAAGGCGCCGGCGGCCGGGTCTCTCATCCTGGTCGTCATGGCGTCGATGACGTCCCGCACGGCCCACCGAAGGCGAAGCCGCTTCTCAAGCGCCTCGGCTCTGCCGCTGTCGTCCAGGGCTCGGAACACTCGAGCGATCATTCCCGGATCGTCGAACTCCACGATATCCAGCAAGTTGTCGCGTGGTTCGACCGGCTCGGCGCCGTCGCCAAACAGCGTGAGATCGCTGGCTATTTTGATCCTGGAATTGCCGTGCGGAACCAACGGCGCGTTGTGGGCGCGACAGAAGGCCGAGAGCGGATGGGTCCAGGCCCGCCGGACGTAAGGTGCCCTCCTCTGGGCTTGGTCCTCTTGCAGACACGCCGGACAAACAGCCCAGCAGTGCGGCGGCTTCGGGCCCGCTCGCATCGGGTGCGCGGCCAGGTCGGCCGGCGCCAGGGCCGCCAAATCGCCCATATCGGTACATGTCATCGCGGCCAGGCGAGGAAGCAGCGTGGCGTCTCCCCGATCCAGCCCCGACAACGACCCGCCGATCTCGCGCTCCAATTCCTCTACGGTCAGCAGATGAGCATCGGCTGTTCGGACGAGCCAGGAAGACAAAGCTTCGTCATGCTCCCGCGGCGGCGCGAGCACCGAAATGTCCCTTGGCGGGCTCAGAACGTCAGCCATCTTCGTCACGCCGCCGACGTAGCGCGACGGCTTCAATCAGTGCTGCCGAAAGGCATTCCTCGCGCTCCAAGGCCGCGATGGCTGTGCGCTCCAGGAGTCCAAACATCGGACCGAGCAGCGATTTGGAATGCAAAAACAGAACGTCCATGACGTCGCGATTAACGACGGTCGGCTTGCGAAGTGGCATGAACTCAATCCGCCCCCGCACTGCTTCGACCGCCCAGCGCTCCTTTTTGGTCCACATCGGCAACGCGACGATGTCGAACCGTTGATCAAGATGCGGATCTGACTTGATAAGAGCTTTTGCCTCGCCGGAACCAAAGCCGGCCAGGCTGATCGAAAGCTGGTTGGAAATGTACTTCAGGACATTGAGGATCGTTCGCTGCTCATTCGGGCGAAGTTCTGTCGCCCGCTGCAACTCGTCCAGAATGAAAAGCCGAATGTTACGAGCCTGAAGGTGACGCAAAGCCATGGCTTGGAGTCGCGGCGTAGTGGTGTCCGGCCCTGGTGCATCGAGGTTTCTCAGGATGTCGAGGTAAAGCCGTTTCTCGGTCAAGCTGTCGTTGAGCTCCATCCATAAGACTGCACCGGAGGACGTTGAATTGTCGCCCGCACGCTTGGCGGCGTAGAGTTCGAGGAAGTGCTTTTGGATATGGGTCTTGCCCATATTCGAATCCGCCCAGAATAAGACGGACGGCATCCGGATACGCGGCGGCATTTCCACCATCTCGAAGAGGCGATTGATCGCGTCGTCGGCCGCCGGATAGCTGACCCACCGGTCAGTCAGGATGCAGGCCTTGCGTACCGGCAGCTCGGCCGTGGCGAGATGACGAATATCCGGATGCAGGTGCTCAAAGGGAGAGGCGGTCATGACCCCCCTCCCCCGAACGCGCCGCCCCAGTCGTCATCGTCCGAAGGAGGCAGCGCCGGAATAACCCGAAGCTCCGCCACGGCCTGACGCTCCAGGCGAAGGCGTTCAACCTGCCGCGCGGCGGTGCCAGATCTCGCCGCTGCGGTTTTGACGACTGCCTCGGCGTTCTCCACGCCCCGCCGGGCGTCGGGGTTACGGGCGGCGGCGCCTGGGAGCCGGCTTCCTCGCCGGGAAGCTTTTAGAAGCCAAAGCGTCGGCGCCGGGCCTTCGCGTCTGAGACGGTACGGCACTTCAAGATAACCGCGGTCCGGGATCTGAACGTACAGTCGCGAGAGGTCGCGAGGATCATACTTTGCGACCACCTTGCGCGCCCCCAGGATGTAGGCCTCGCCGAGCGGTGGGCTGTAATACTCGTCACTGAACGCCTTGATTCCGCGCCGTCCGATCGTTGAGGTGATCTCAGGCAGAAGGTCGAGGCGGAACGCCTCCATGTCATCTGGGAAGCGGGGTTCGCGGCCATGGGCCTTTGCGGTCCACGCTTCCAGCGGACTGATGCCCAGCGCGCTGTGCTTGGTCTGGTGATACGCCCCAAGGATCTGATGGGCGAAGTACATCTCCAGCTCGTCAATGCGCAGCCGAGCGGAAGCTTTGCTGTCGTAGTTGCCGCGGGCCATGGGGCTGCTGTGGGTTGCGCCGGGTAGCAGGCGGCACATCCCCATGAATGTACCGATCAGTCGCTCGATGTGACCGCCATAGCGAGTGCCGCCGGGCGGCCGCAAAACCCAGCCAACGCCCTGATTGAGCAGCGCCCGCCGCAGGGAAGGTGAACGGAACTCGGCCGCACGATCACTGTGGAGGAGTATCGGGAATCCTTGTGCCGGCCATAGGTAGACAAGACCGCGAGCGGCAAGCCAACGAGACTTGCACGAGATCGCTAGGTCTAGGGTCGTCGCGACGCGGATCCGCGAGGGCGGATCAAGCCCGGCGTAGAAGGCCACGACCATTCGCGTCGCGACATCGATGACGACGGTTAGCCAAACGCGACCAATCGGCCGGCCGTCAGGGTCCACCACGATTACGTCCGCAAGGGTATGGTCAATTTGCCAGACCTCCCAAGGTTCCTTCACGTCAAAGCTGCCCGGCCTGGGCGTTTTCTGTTCTGCGGCTTTGGGACCTTTTCGCTTTAGGACGATAGTTCTTTCGGGAATGGCATTTTTCCGGCGAATGACAGCTGTCCGGCCGGGCCTGGGAAGGCCTTCATCCTCACACGCATTCCCAATTTTCTTGGCAACGCTGACCATGGAAGGCTGCGCTAGGGTGAGATATTCGGCGTTGAGGAACTTGGCGATCAGCTCTTCCTGCCGCGCATGTAGTCGAGATCGTCCTTTGGGGAAGCCGGCCGAGCGCGGTGTGAGGTCCTGGATCGTGCCGTTCCCCACAAGCCTTGTCAGATCACGATAGAGGGTTGTCGGATGGACACCGATTTTGCGCGCTGCGGCCTCGACGTCCTGCCGTGTTCGATGCGGCAGCGCCTTCAGGGCTTGGGCGGCGGTAAGGCGCCGCCAAAGTCTGTCAAAGCGCTCGTCCGAAAGGGATTCCAAGTCTAGGGGAAGTTTAAGCATTGAAGCCTCCCCTCCCCGTCAGATCCTTCGAAAAAGCCAGCCGCGTTGCAAGCAACTCGCCTTCTTCGTGGACCATGATCATCAATGGCCGCTCAACGCTGCCATCCCGTTGATCCGTGACGAGCACATCGCATTCAACAATGTCGATACGGATCTTCCTCGACGCAGGCATACGTCTGCGTTGTCCTTTGCCACTAGGCATTGGATCTCTCCCGATGTCGGTTGGTTTTAGGAAAAACGCTCGCAATCCCTCCGCCGAGCGATGGGTTGACAGCGTTCCAGCAAAGAGGGAGAGTCAGGCATCGAATGGTTGAATGCCCCGCCGAATAGGCGACCCAAAGGATCTAGCCCTGGCCGGCTGGATCCTTTTTGGACTCTGCGCTTACGTTATCCTGACATGACGATCCTCCTCCACGCTGAGCACCGCTGCTAGCGAGATGGATGTGTCTGCTGGATGGAATCCGCAGATCGCCTACGGTTGTCCAACTTTTGTGTTTTCGCAAGTCTCTGCGATCAGAGGGATTTCTCGAAATTAGCGTTGGCGAGAAAATTCTTTGGATGGAAGTCGTGAAAATCACGATGGATCCGTCGCCTATCGGCATCATAAATATGCCCTATAGGGTATCAATCTGCCGCCCCTTCCCTTACCCCATGAGGTAATACTTACATCAACTTGAATGAGGGGAATCCAGTGGCCGTACTGGTGCCGCTGCAGACGCGTGAATGCAAACCGATTTGCCATCAGGCCGGCTGAAGTGCGCCATTTGCAGACTCAAGGACCGCGCCAGATACACGACATCCAGGACACCGCGGTGACGGCTGGCGTCCTTGACCATCCAGTTGAGTTCGCTTGGACCGAACATCTTGTCTAGCGGAGCGGCCGGATCGACGAGGAGCGTAGACCCTGTCATCGCTTAGGCAGGGCCCGGTGGCTCGTCGGCGACCTCGTCAAAAACATCGTCGAAGTCGTAGTCCGCCGCCCGGCGCGGTCGGCTTCGGCATAGGTCGTCGACGTCCAAGCGCGACTTGATCAGCTCAAAGGTCCCCGGACGCGGTAGGATCTCGAAAAACGCAACGTCCTGGCTGCGGCCGGTCAATGCCCTAACAATCGTGAACTGCACTGCGGTTGGACATCGCAGGCCAAACACCACCTCGGTCATTTCAAACGGACTATCATGGGATCCGCGCTGGCCGATCAGGCGCCATTCGCGCTCGTACGCCCAGTCCTTGGCCTTGCGCAGCAGAACGGCGGCATCGACTCGGGTCTGGGCCCGATCGCCGCCGTTGAGCATGGCCTGGACCAAGCTGGCTTTCAGGATCGGGCTGCCGCCGTACTTGACCTTGTGCAGGTTGGCGATGTCGCCGGGGGCGTAGCCGACACAGAAGCCGCGATGCTGATCGCCATAATGGCTCCACATCAGCGGGCAGTCGGGACGCTGGGCCAAAGAAACAATCCCCTTGTCGTAGCGGCGCAGCACCTCGGTCTCGATGTGGCGTTCCAACGAATAGCTGAGCGGATCGCTCATCTCGTTGTCGCGGTCGGTGGCGTTGTAGCGGATGTCCGCCAGTCGATTGGCGAACGCCGACTGGCTTCGGCGGGAGATGTGATTGATGGTCTTGGGGCCCTGGTAGTGAATGATCTTGGCCGCCGCCGAAAGTTCGGCTTCAACCCGCTTGACCATCAGCGTTTCCAGCACCGCTTCCAGCGCGGGCGTGGCCAGATCGGCCTCGAGCCTGGGTTTGGCGTCGAGCGGGTCGTTGAAGGTGCTGGGGTCGGCGAAGAACAAGGTGTCCTCGACCAACATCTCTAAGCTCAGATTGCTGAAGGCGCGGTACTTGTAGACCAGATCGGGCCGCGGGCTCGCCATGGACATTCCTCGCCTCGGGCGTCCGCGCAGCCTTGCGCGGCCTGAATGCAATCGTTCGCGTTTAAGCTGGACTATTGATCCGCTCAACCCGCAAATGCGGGTCCAAGAAAACGATGGGCGAGGACCGGGTGGCGCGACGTACCGACGAGCAGATCTTTTTGGATGAGCTGACCTACATGGCGGGCGACCCGCCCGAGCGGGTGTCCAGCAGGGCGCTGAAGGCCACGCTGGATTGGGCGGAGGATCGCTACGATCGGACACGCAGGCGCCTGATCGACGGTGGCGTGATCAAGGGCGTCGTGGGCGGGGCGGGCGGATCGCTGGAACTGCTGGGCGGAGCCAAGGACCTGGCCGGCGAGCCGGAGAAGGCGCCCAAGGTCAAGCCGGTCACCGCCTTCATCTCCTACAGCCACGTCGACGCCAAGCTGAAGGCCGACCTGATCACCCACCTAACTCCGCTCAAGCGCCTGGGGATTATCAGCACGTGGAACGATCAGGAGATCAAGGCAGGCGACGAGTGGGAAAGGGAGATCGCCACCAAGCTGGCCAAGGCCGACCTTGTCTTGCTGCTGATCTCGGCCGACTTCATCGCCTCGGAGTTTTGCTACACCAAGGAACTGACCACGGCACTGGACCGCCACAAGGCCAAGAAGGCCATGGTCATCCCGGTGATCCTGCGACCTTGCCTTTGGACGGACCTGCCGTTCGGGGCCCTTCAAGCCCTCCCCCCAGAGGTCAAGCCGGTGACCGGCTGGGACAATCAGGACGAAGCCCTGATGGCCGTGGCCAAGGGCGTGCGTGAAGCCGTCCAGGCGTTGAAACGCTAGAGGCCCAACGAGGATGAAAAAGGTCAAACTGCAAGGTTGGATGCCCCCGGTCTTCGTGGTCGTGTGGTCCGTGGTGATCTACCTGTTGGCCCAGCATTGGCCGTTCAAGTTCAACTTCGAAAAAGCCGGCCAACTGGGCGACTCGTTTGGCGTTGTCAGCGCGGTGATGTCGGCAATCGCGGCCATCTACGCCTTCAGGGCCTTCGATCAGGCCAAGGTCGAGGCCGAGCAGGCTGCGATGTCGCAACAGACGCGCGACGACGAGTTGACGGTGTTTCGGATGCTAGAGGCCCGCCGCCAGATCATCGCCAGCTTCAAGTTCTCGGGAGAGGTGGGCTTGGCGGCGATCCAGGCGTTCGCCGAGGAGGTGCGCAAGGACAGCCGCGACCATCTCTTGGACGAAAATATCGGCGGGTGGTTGCCCGGGATCTACAAAACCAGGTTCGAAGACCGGTCCATCCAGCACTTGTGGCACTATTTTCGGTTCACGTACCACCTGGTGCGGTTCATCGACGAGCGGTTCAAGGATCGCGACGTGGCCTATCGCTACGTGCGCATGCTGCGCGCCGAGCTCTCCGACGCCGAGCAGCAAGCCATCGCCTTGAACGGCCTCTACTTCGGGACCGAGCCGGAGGATCGAAAATTCAAGCCGTTGATCGAGAAATACGCCCTGCTGCACAATATCAGTGACCAAGCCAAGCACCAGTTTGGCCTAGGTCGGGCCGATGCTTATTCGAAGGACGCGTTCGACTATTCTCACCCCGTCGGCGATTAAACCGTTTGCCCACAGTCTACTCTCGCCCTTCCCGCCTCCGTCTCAGTTGGGCCAGTTCCGGCAGCGGGCAAGGGCCGCGTGATCCAGTTCTTCTTTTCAAGCTGGAAGTGAGCGACCGCCTGCCTGAAAACCGAGACCGAGCGTTCGGCGCTCCTGCATATGCTTTGACCTCAACAGCGCGAATCCAAGGAGTCGCAATGAGCCCTAGTGACCTAGTCGATATGTCGTGGCGCATTCACGGGTTGGAGCGCGTGATCACCATCCTCGCCGAGGCGGGAGGTCCCGCTTCCGCAGCGCTTGCGAGGCGCCGGCAGGATCTACAATCTATCTATTCAGATCCGAAGACTGCACCCGATTTGAAGCGAGCCATTTCTTTCGAACTCGTGTTGCTTCGCAATGTTCCGGGATAGTGATAACTTTTGACGCTCTTCACAATCACTTCCGGGGACTAATAGTTTCGGGCAGAAAAACCTCCTCGCGCGAAACAGATGGCGCCTTCACGGAATCATAGAATGCCACTAACGTCACGCCCAAGGCGTGGCGGCCGGGGAGCGCAGCTTCGAGATTGAAATACACGCTGTCCGCCAAGCTGCACAGGAAACTTCGCCGGCTTAGGACGAGCGCTTAATGACTTTTGTAGCGCACCGCGATCCTATTCCACCGTCGATCCCAACGCCGCAGGAAGTTGATGCGCAGCTTCTAAAGCTCCTTAAGGTCAAGGGTGCCGATCCGGATTTTTGGTCATCGAAGGACCGGGATCGGACCGATAGCGCTCATAGTATCTTCCAGTATCCGGCGATGATGGTTCCCCTGGTCCAGCGCCGGCTGCTCGGGGCGGTGCTGGAGGCCCGACCGGACATCCAGTCCGTCTACGACCCCTTCATGGGATCGGGCACCTCGCTTGTGAGCGGGATGCACTACGGCCTTGGTGTCTACGGCAACGATATCAACCCGTTAGCGGTGCTCATCAGCCGTGTCCGCACCGCCCGGTCGGTGGAGTTTACGGTCGGCGCGATCGCTGAACGCGTGGCCAGCAGCGCTGCAGCTGACCGGCGAGATACCATCGAAACCTCCATGGCGAACCGCGAAAAGTGGTTTCAGGCGGATGTTTCGCTGGAGCTATCCCGCTTACGCCGCGCGATCCGCAAGTGTGACGGCCTCTGGGTCCGTAGGTTCCTCTGGGTCACTCTCGCCGAGACCGTCCGACTGACAAGCAACGATCGAACCTCGACCTATAAGCTCCATGCGCGGCCAGCGTCCGAGATCGAGAAGCGGACCTTGTCGCCAATCAAGGTCTTCCGCGACCTGGCGCGAGAGAACGCCGCGAGTTTCTCCGCCTTTAGACGTCGGCTCAACGAGGCCAAGCAGCTCAAATCCGCCAAATATGTTGCCGAGACGGACGTGCGGGTCGGCGACACGCGCAATGCTCAAGATTATTGGGGTAGTGCCGCGCCGTTCGATCTGCTGATGACGTCTCCGCCTTACGGAGACAATCTGACTACTGTCACCTACGGCCAGCACTCCTATCTTCCGCTCCATTGGATCGACTTCAAGGACATCGACCCGGCGGCAGACATCGCAACCCTCCGGACGACCCAGGAGATTGATCGTCGTAGTCTCGGCGGCGCGGCGGGCAATCAAGTGTGGACTGAGGCCAAATTGCTCGAAGCATCGCCGCGGCTGAAGCGCTTCGCAGATGGACTGCCAGCCAAGCCGGACGATGGCCGGACCAGGCTGATCCGCTTCTACACAGACTTCGGGGCGAGCCTCGACAGCATTCTCAATGTCATGAAGCCAGACAGCTATATGATCTGGACGGTGGGTAATCGTAACATTGGCGGCCAGCAGGTGCCGACCGACCTCGTGCTCGGCGAACTGGTAGAAGGCCTGAACTGCAAGGTGGTCACCACTCTGACGCGACGGATTCATCACAAGCGGATGCCCGATCGTAACGCCAGCTCGGCGACGATGCGGGAAGAAAAGATTCTCCTCGTCCGTAAGGGCGAGGGTTAGTCCGCATGGCCGGTCCGCATTTCGACATCAGCGCTGCGGTCGTTCGGCAGCTCGGAGATGAATTGGTCTCCGACGAGGTCACGGCGATCGTCGAACTGGTCAAGAACGCCTACGACGCCGACGCCGACTATGCCCACGTCGTCGTCGACACCACCGACGCTCCGCCCGGTGCCGCCGGAAAGTTTTCAAAGGCCGTCGGCTACATCACCATCGACGACGACGGCATGGGGATGGACCGCGACGACATCGAACGCGGTTGGTTGATCATCTCGCTCTCCGGCAAGCGCGTGATGAAGGCCGCCGGGGGCAAGACCCCGAAGGGCCGCACACCCCTTGGCGACAAAGGCTTGGGCCGCCTCAGCACCCAAAAGCTCGGGCGAAACCTTGAGCTTTACACGCGCAAAGACGGCCAAACAGGCACCTTGCATGTGGCTTTCGCCTGGGATGCGTTCACCGACGACAAAAGCTTGAGCGAGGTTCCGGTCTCGATCGATCCCGCGCCCAAGCCCGGCCGGACCAAGGGCACCATGCTGGTGATCTCCGGCCTCAAGAATCCGGATGTTTGGCACGGTGCTGGGGTCAAGAAACTGATCTCCGACCTCTCTCAGGTCATTTCGCCGTTCGCCGAAGCCCGGCCGTTCCTCGTAACGCTTCGCATTGACGGGCGCCCGATCGATCTGGGCCAGGTTTCAGCCAAGGTGCGCAGCGCGGCCGTCGGCAAGTTCGTCATCGATTTCACCGGGGGCGAGATGGGCCTGGCCGGGAAGTTCCGGCTCGTCAAACTCCGCGGCAACGATCCCGACGGGTTTGAAACTCTCCTGGCGCGGGACAATGGCCGCGCGTTTTTCGAGTATCTAAAAGGCCGCAAGGGGGCTCCGGTCGCGTTTCGCTATAGCGACGACCCGAACTACTTCTTGGAGTTCGACTATCGATTGCCTTTGGCGGCGCTGGGCAGTGTCGAGAAGCTCCCGGCCCCGGAACCGGGCAAGCCGCCCGTCGTCGCAAATCCAGGACCCTTCCACGCAGAAATCGACGAGTTTCTGCTGCGTGGCGATGACGTGGGTGCAAAGCTGGGCGGCTTGGCGAACACGAGTGAGGTTCGCGACATTGTTGCGCTTCACGCGGGCATCAAGGTGTTTCGCGATGGCTTCGCCATCAAACCCTACGGCCTGAACGGCGAGGACTGGCTGCGCCTGAGCGCCCAGCAGACCAGCGCAACGTCTTACTACGGGCTGCGCCCCCAGAACATCATCGGCTTCGTCTCCATCAGCGAAGCGACCAACGGCAACCTGAAGGAGAAGACGGACCGCGAGGGCTTCGTGTCCGACCCCTACTCTCAGAACTTCCGGCGCCTGATGTTGCATGCCGTCGAGACCATCGGCGGCTTCTATGAATGGACGCGGCGGAGTTTCAACACCTACAAGGCTGACATCCCCAGCCCGTCGAAGCCGTTCCAGGGCGGCCGCCAGGCGGTCACGGACGCCGCCGCCGTGGCGCGCCGACTGGCGAGCTACACGCAGTCCGCCAAGTCGCTTGAGACCAACACGGCGGCGGCGCGGAAGAAGATCGCCTCAGTGACAGCTCGCATTCAACAGGCGCCCATATTGTCGAGCGCCGCGGAGCGCGAACTGGCGGAGCTGCTGACCGAGGCCCAGCAAGCGCTGGAGAGTTCTCAAGCCCTGTTCGCCGAACTCATGGGCTACGCTGCGGAAGCCAAGAACTTGGCGGACATCGTCGCGGTGCTCTCGCCCCGCCTGGACGTGCTGTCCGACCAGCTTCAAGACTTCTCGGAGTTGGCGGGACTAGGACTGCTCGCGGAAGCGTTGTCCCACGAGGTCCAGAACCAGACCGATCGCCTGATGCAGAAGGCCTCGGCGGCTGTGGCGCGGGCGCGGAAGACAACGCCGCCGAACGTGGACCTGCTGGTCTTGGGCCAGGAAGTGACGTCGGCCGCCTCGGCTCTGCGCCGCCAGATCGGCCACTTGTCGCCGTCGTTGCGCTACCAGCGCGATAAGATCGAAACATTCGCCGTCTCAAAACTAGTGGGCGAAATCCTTGAGCACTTCACGGATCGTTGGGCTGAGAACGACATCCAGGTGGAGATCGAACCCGGCAGCGCCGATTTTGCTGTTAAAACCAACCGCGGACGGCTGACGCAGGTCGTCGACAACATCCTGCTGAACGCTGAATACTGGCTGAAGGAAGCCCACGTCCGGAATGCGGACTTTAAGCCTAAGCTGACTGTCGCTTACGCTTCGCCCCGGATCAGGATTTGGGATAACGCCGGCGGTGTCGATCTGGCCGTCGAGGATGCCCTTTTCGAGCCCTTCATCACCCTAAAGCCCAAGGACGAAGGGCGGGGCCTGGGTCTCTTCATCAGTTCCCAGATTCTTGAGTCGATGGGCTGCAGCATCGTCCTTCTCGGCCAGCGTAACGAACACGACCGCCGGTACATTTTCGAGCTGGACCTCTCGGGGATCGTTGATGGCTGAGGAAGCAAAACCCAAGGCATCCGCTGCGAAGGCACCCGCGAAAAAGGCGGTAAAACCGGCCGCCCCGGCAACAGCCCAGCTCATGGCGGAAATCGGTGCCCTGGTCGAGGTCCAAGCTGACGCGCCGCCCGTTGAGCCGATAGATGTCGTGCCCGGCGAAGCTCAGGCGGAGACCGCCGAAGGCTCGGACGAGCCGCCCGCCCATGAGCCGCCGGTCGATGCTCGAACGCGGCTCGCGCAGCTGTTCGCGCATCTCAAGATCGTCAAGATCATCTTCGTGGACGACAAGGCGGAGCTCCAGACGGACGCCGGCGCTGTCATCAAGGTTCTGGCGGCGAAGCCGGACGCCGGTGAGGCCTTGAGCACCTTCTTCCCGGGCGTTGAGCTGACGATCGAGAATGAGGCCTTGCAGGAGCAAATCTCTGCCCGCTTGGCTGAACTCGATGCGGATGGTCTGACAGCCCTCCGCGGCGTCTTGTCCGCCCAAGGCGGCGACGCCGCCGAACGCGAGGCGCTCGGCCGGCTACAGGACCTGTTGCCCGACGCCACGACGGCCCATCTGCTCACGCCGCATGCTTGGCACGAGCGCCGAACGGAGCTCATCGCCGAGTGCACGGAAGATCGCCGGACCTTGTTCCTGTTCGATCAGGAACTTGAGGTCCAGGACACGAGCCTGGGCTTCGCCAAGGGTTCCGAGATCATTCGGGACATGGCCGAAAAGGAGAAGGCGGGTTTTGGCACCCGATGGTTCTGCGGAATGCTGACCCACACGGTTGCAAAGGGCGACGAGGTGACGTCGTGGCGCGGCTTGGCGAAGTCAGAGAACCTCGACCTTCGCTTCTTCATGCCCATCGCCAAGGCGACCCTTGACGATGCGCCGGCGTTCTATGGCGCCGTCTATCGTACCTTGATCAACACCTACTGCCAGACAATGAAGACTCTGGCGCAGGACGCCTTCGAGGAAGCGTTGAAGGACGCCTTGGAGCGCTTCGCCGATCTCGATCCAATCGACTTCGAGCACATGGTAGTCAAGTCGTCCGAGGACGAAGGCGTCTCGGAGTTGGAGACCCTGATCCGCCTCTACGGAATCATTCAGAAGGATCAGGTCAAGTCGCAGATTCTTCAGCAGGCAAGAGTCGGCGAGTTCGCCACTGCCGCGCGGACGGTGAAGGACATCGCCGACATCGGCCGTGCGCTGTCGGCGACCTCCCAGGAACGCCTCCACAAGCTGCGCCGTGAGGAACTCTACGAGAGCGATCAGCTCGTCAATAGCTACAACGATCCACTCCGCAACGGCGATCTCTTCGAGATCGGCGAGGGCGCTGACTTAAAGCTGTGGGTGCTCGTCGCTCAGCCTTGCGACCTGATGGTACGCAGCAACGGCAAGCGCGTGCGGGAAGAGAATTTCAAGGTCGCCGTTCTCGCTCCTCTCGGCACATGGCCGCTGGGCGAAGCGGTGGGTGCCAAAGATGGCCTGAGTTTCGCGCTGGAGCACTACGATCACGATGGCGCCCAGTTCGCCACTGTGAAATTTGCGGACGCCACGCCAGCCAATCTGCAAGTGCTCGATCTCGCCGTTTTTAACAAGGACGGGCGCTGTCACCTGAGCGCCGCGGCCGACCCCGCGCTCAGCCTTCCGAGCCGAGCATGGGAGAAGCGGGACGCCGAGCTTCGAAGTCACTTCGGCAAGGTGACCAAACAGATCGAAGACGCCCGCAAAGCCCACAAAGATCCAGTCGCCAAGCTTCTCGCCGCCGCGATCATACCTAGGGGCGCGCCGAAGAAGGCGTTTGCGAAGTACGGCTCTTATGACGGCGGCGGCTACGCCTATCCAATCCGGCGGTGCGGTCGGATTCGGGAGCCGTTGGCCACCTCCCTGCTAACGGCATACAGCCGGTTTTTGGCCAGGGATGCATACGAGCACGACTACTCTCGGGCGTAAGCTCCCGGCACCGCGGTGCGGCTTGCAGAGCGCGCGCAGGTCGGCAATGCTTCACACTGATGCCAACCCCTGCTGAACTGTCAGCCCAACGCGCGCAAAGCGCTTGTAACGCCCTCGGCTTGGCAGAGACGTTTGCGGAGGCGCGAGCGGCCTGGGAAGACTTTCTGACCCATTGGCGGCGCGGCCTGAATCGCTGCGACGCCGCCGGAAAGCGGCAACTCGGACGGGCCTACGTCCCATGCTATAGCCGCGTCGCATCCAGCCCACCCCTCGCCTACCTCTGGGCCGCACGAAACGCCGAGGAGCATGGGGTGGCCGAGATTGCTACCCTGCAGAGTAGCGCGATCGCCATCGGTGCGTTTGGCGGCTACCATGAGGAAGAAGGCGAACCTGGGCCGAACGGCGAACGAACCTTCACATACACCCCGCTGACTGCCGATGCGCCGCCTTTCTTTGTGCTTCTCCCCGAGCACATCAAGCTAGAGCCGATTGTCGAGCGAGACCGCGTCGTGGCGGTGCCGGCCAGCTACGACTACGACTTGGGGGAAACCTCGGCGCCGGTCGCGCTGGCGCAGGTCGGCCTTGAGTTCTTGCTTGCCGAGGCGGCCACCATCGACGTCTCTACTGCCGATAGTGGATACGGCGCAGGAAGGCGCGCGCCGTAACCAGCACCACATGCAGACGGAAGGTGCTGTGATCGTCGTCCGACAGGCCCGGATGCGATCCGTCAGTGTGAAGCATCTTGAAGAGGCCGTTGATGAAGTTCCTGCCGTCAGCGGTCCATTCGTTGCGATCGGTCGCCAAGAAGCCGATCTCCGCCAGCAGGGCCCTTCGATTTTCGGCGGTGGGCAAGTTGCGAGCGCGACTAGGTTCTGCGACGAAGGCGATCTCGTCGAACAAGCTTTCGATGAAGGTGCGCAGTTGGCTATTGGCCGCCGCCCAGTCTCCCCGCGTGTGCGCATCGATGGCTTGAGCAAGGTGGCCAGCAGACGTCTTAAAGCCGAGGGTATCCAGGAGGGCATGCACCTCGTCGTCAGTGGTGGGAAGCTGAAGTTGCTCAGGCAGGGCCGCACGCAGACGAGGTTCACCGTCCACCCATTCGACAACGAAACCATCGCGGGCAAGGCCGCGTAGAAGGCGTTGGCTTTGTGGCTGCTCTTGCGCCAGGAAAGCCAACGCCTCGCGCACAATCGCCTCGGCCAAGCTGACGGCCCCTCCCAGCGTGTCAACATGGCACGCGCCCTGGCTCATCGCTATGCGTCCGAGCAACACACACTTTTTTGCGACTGCCAGCGAGTTATCTAAAGGAATTTGGTCCTCGAGCCCGAGCCGGAGGACCATCAAGTTGAACGACGCCTGCCCGTGCGCTTGATGAACTTCTATGGCGGCCATCAATGTTGGGCGTGTAAACGGCATCTCGCGCATCTTAGGCTTTCGAAGTTGTAGCGCGGCGAGCTTATCGGCTCAGAGCGGACCTTTCCAAGGTCTCCCTTGAGTCAGATTCAGGCTTTGAGCCTCTTTTGCGTTGTCCGAAAAACGCTGGTTATCGGGGCACTGGGGTATTCGGAGCCCCCTCCCCCAAGTTCACTTGAATTTGAGTGTCCTAAAACTGTGTCGCGAAACAGGGAGCACGCCAGCTTGCGTATCGCGCCAATACCGGACATGCGCGCCCCTCCAGCCTCAAGACATTTGCAGGAGCGCTAAGCCTCGCAAATGATCGCGCGCATCGTCCTGCGCCAGCAGGCCGATCCCCTCAGACCAGATCGCCTACTCCTCCTTGCGCGCCAAGGCGGCTTCCTTTCGCTCGAGCTCCTGACGTCGGCGATTGATCAGACGTTGCGCCTCTATCGCAAACTCCTCCGGCAGGCTGGCCAAGGCGGGTCGAATAGCGAGCGAATCTTTCGTATGCACGAGGAGATGGGGGTCAATATTATCGATGATCACGTGCAGGTATGCCCATTGCCGGGGCTTGGGTTGATGCGCCAGCGCCCCGAGCAACGCCTGCCCCTCCGCATTCGCCGCGCGGCGCAAAAGGGCCGCCAAAGCCGCCTCCTCCACCGCTTGCACAGGATCCAAGCTCAACGCCTCCAACCATGCGAGGGCGTCGCTATGCGGCAGCCAACCAGCGATCTCCGCCGCCATCTGGCGCTCAACCGCCTCGGGCGAAAGCGCGAGCACGGCTAAGGCCGGCAGGAGCATATCGCGGGGCGCTCCCCATCGCAGCGTACGGGCGATCGCGAGCCGCCTTGGCAGATTCGCGCCGACATAGGCGGCCATCAACTCGGCCACGGCTCGGGCCGGATCGGTGTCCATCAAGAGCCGCGCCGCCTCAAGGCGCCCCGATCGGACGAAAAGGCGGCGCGCGGCCCGAAACGCGCCAGGGGCGTTCCTACGCGCGACCATCCGGACCGCATTCGCCACCGCGCTCTCGTCCCTAGCCTTGCCTCCGAAGGCGAGGTTCGCCAGTTGCTCGGCGGCGTCCTGGTCGCCGTGATTGGCCAGCGCATCGAGGACGTCGGCGTTGAAGTGATCGAAATATCGATTCCGATCACGGTAGCGGCGCAGGAAATGGATTGCGTCCTGGCGACTATCCTCATGATCTAGCAAGGCCAGCGCCGCCTGCACAGCTCGCCATTGGGGGTCCTGAAGACCGTGCGCGCCGAGCCAGGCAGTAGCACCCGCCCGGCCGGTGGCGTCTCCATGCAACGCAAGGTGCAGCGCCGCCAAAGTTGCGGTTTCGTTGGCGCTACCGAGAAACGGCTCGATTTTCGGCAGCAGGCTCGGATCATAGCGCGACCGGTGAAAGTGTTGCGTTAGCAGGGCGCTGGCCACCGGACCACCGGGCGCGGCGCTAGCGATCAACGGCCGCGTCAGATCGAGTGCCAGATCCCCGTCGAGGAAGTGCGACATGTCCAAGGCGCGCACCTGTTCGTCGGGATCGCCCGAGGCCACTCTGGCGCGGATCTGCTCGGAAAGCCCTCCGGCGTCGCCCTGCCTGGCCTGGCGGATGTCGACTGCGTGGGTGTAAACGGGGGTTCGATCCTCAACCAGCCGCGCCAGCCCCGCGTCCCGCCCATGCGACGCCAGCGCCTGCATCAGGTAATACGGTTGGTCCTGATCGTCCCCGCCCTGCCGCTCCACCGCTAGGCGCTCTAACTCAAGGCCGATGGCATTCGTCGAGGTCCATAGCGCATGTCTGAAGCCGTATTCGGCGGTCGTCCTGCCGCTGCTAGTAATCTGGGCGAGCACCAAGCGGTCATAGCCCTCGCCCCCCATCACGGCCAGTAGATGCGCGATCATTTCGCCTTCGTGATCGACGTTGCGGGAATCTCGCGGGGGGCGGTCGATGGCGAAATCGGCGAGCACTCGTTCCAGGCGAGAGCCGCGACGCCCAGCCACCCGATCGAGCGTGGCCAGGGTTTGCAGCGACGACAATGTCCGAAGCGGTTGATAGGCACGATTCAAGCGGTCTTCGCGAGGGATCGCGGTATCCGAGGCCAGGAGTTCAAGGTCGTCGAGGATCAGGTCCACCGCTTCGGCGTCGATGAATTCCGTGCTCGAGCCGTAGCGCTGCGCCAGGCGCGTCCCAACGCCGATCCGGCCACCACGCTCGGCCCTCCCCCTGAGCGCCGCGGTGAGCGCCGCGCCCGCCCGATGGTGAAGCCCGGGCATCCACCAGTTCTCCGTGCCCCAGAGATCGAGGCCTTGGCTCCGACCCAGGCCACTGGCAAGGATATTGACCGCGCCGGCCGGATCCAGCCTGGCGATCGCATCGAGGGTCACCGCCCCGTGGAGGTGTTCGGCCCCTTCTGGCGAGGGCAGGTGCAAACGGGTGCGATCTTCGGGTTCAGCGAAGGTACGGATCGCTCTCGGCAGAACCCGACACCCTGGGCCGATCACCGCGAACAGGTGCTCACGGTGATGCCGCCAGATTGGGAGGGCTGCGCGGCGATCGAGCCGAAGCAGGGCCCAAAGCAATTGTTCGGCCTGCGAACGCACGGCCACGTTGGCGATCTTCCGATCCAGCCAGGCGGGCTCCTGCTCGACTGACCGAGCGAAGGCGGCGAAAGCGCGCTCCTTGGCCTGGATGACATCGAGCCTGTCATTCCCCGCCGCGCCGTCCAGGTCCGCCTTGCGCCGCATGTTCAATTGGAACAGGTCCTCGACGAGTTCGCCCGCGCCCACCTTGGTCATCACGCGCAGCGCGATTTCGGCTCTGGCCTCGTCACCGCTGCGGAACAGCGCGACCGCTGCCGCGCGGACGTCATCCCATGCGTCATTGGCCACGTTGCGTAGGGCTTCAGCAATCCAGGCCGGCCAGAAACTTTCGCGCTCGCCAGCCAACGGCGTCTCGGCCATGGCCTGCAGCAAGGGCACGGCGCGAGACCCAAGCGTCGGAAGCGACTTGCGAAAGAAATCGTGATCGTAGCGGTCGAAGTCGGGTCGTCGCATATAGGCTAGAAGGAACTCGGCCACCTGCGCGGGCGTGCGCCGGCCTGGGCCCAACGACAACCAGAGCAGATCCAGCAAAACATAGCCGAGGCGCCCGCCGATCCTGACGCCGCTGACCGTCTCGAGACTATCGATCCGCTCGACGAGCAAGACGAGTTCAGACGCCGGCAAGTTCTGGTCGACAGCGTGACTGGCCAGGTGGGCCGCCGTGGCCCAGTTCAGCAGCCGGTCGTGCGTCATCGATAGTCGGCGCTCGCCGTCGAGTTCGACGATGCCGCATTCCATTAAGCGAAAAACTGCAGCGTCATCAATCGTGCGGACAAAGGACGACGGCGGCCATGGATAGGTCGCCGGTGCAGTCAACATGTCGGCGATGACTAGCTGCAGTCTGTCCAAGTCGAACGGGTGACGGATCTGGTTTGGCCGCTCCCGGGCGGCGAGCGACCAGAAGCTGTTCATCAACTCGTACTCGGTCTCGGCCCGGAGCGAGATGCCGCGCGGCAGCAGGCAAAACAGTCGGGCGAGCACCGGCTTGAAGAGCAGTTCGAACACATCATCCGCCAACGCATCATAGTCGACCCCATGCGCCTCGAGGTAGCGGACCAACTCTTCGATATTAAAGGCTGGTACGTCGACGATCTCGGGCGCGGCGGCCGAGTGGCTCAGCCAGTCGGCCGTCGGCGTTTGACACGAGGCGACCACGTCAATGCCTAGCCCCGCCCAGTCGTCATCCACGATGCGCCTAGCGAGTTCAGGATCGTTCAAGTCGTCAAGGAACACCGTCAGCCAGACACCTCGCGCGTCGGCGAACTTGGGGCGCAGGCGCTCAGCGATCGATGAGAGGGGCGCCAAGTTGCTGTAGATCGGGTTCCAGATCGTGGTGGCGATCCGAGCGCGCAGCGCGTCCACGTCCGCGGTCGCCCGAACCAGGACCACGAGCTTGCCCTCCGCCGCCATGGTCATGGCCAGTGCGCATAGCCGCCAACTCTTGCCCAGCCCGGACTCGCCGCGCAGCACCGTCATCGGCCGCCTTGGCGGGGCAAGCGCTGCTCTGACGTCCTTTTCGCGATCGTAGTTGAGCGCCTTAGCGAAAGTAGCAAGCTTTCGGTACAAGAGCTGCGGAAGCCATGACTTCAACAACAGTCGGCGCGGATCTAAGTCTGCCTTGTCCAGCAGTTCGGAGGTCGTGACTCTGGCCCCGCCTGCGCCGAGCTCAACGAGTTCGCCAATTAGCTGCTTTCTCTTGTGTCGGATGTCCTCAGGGCGCTCGACCAGCGGTTCGAGGCAGCGATGGATGGTTCGGACGAGGTCGAATTTGTTGCGACGAACAATTTCGAGCGCGCCGAGAAGCTGGTCGACCCGAACTTTCTTTGTCCCGTCGGGATCGAGTTTACTGGCGACCGCTTCAAGCAGAGTCTCGGCGGACACCTGCTTACCGCCCTTCCCCAACCTGAACGTTTCCGAGGGAGTGTCTGGCGCGGTTTGGCGTGCCCTGAACCAACGAAGGAAACGCCGAAAATCCTCACATCCGGCGTCGTTGTCTGTGACGAACTGGTAGCGATCGTCCGCTCGTGGTCCTACTGCCCGAAAGAGGTCGGGAAGAACGTCGCTGATGATGGCACCGGAGGTCCAGCGGCGATGATGGACGCGCGTCTTGATCTGGATCACGAGCCGTTGTGTGGCAGTGATTTGCACGTCTCCGCCGTCAAACGGCTCCACCTGCAGCACGACCGGCGACGCGCTGGTGAAGGCATGGGCCGAGACAGTCGTTTCTATGCCGTCGGCCAAACTGACCAGCATCTGGTATAGGATGCCCGCGACATTGATCTGTCCTCCGGTCGAGGTACCTTCTTTAGCCACTGCGTCCTCACCATCGACGCGCGCCTCCGGGAAGGGCTTGCGCTCCAAATCATAGAGGGCCTGCCCCCAGGCCGTCATGCGATGATCGACGGCGAAACTGGCCCAGGCGAGATTTTCAGACGCAGTCTCGAAACGTTCCGGGAGCTTGTCGCCTCAGCGCGCCATCGCGGCACCCAGAGCCTTCTGTCGGGAGCGTTCCGAACAGCGAAAAGTTAGTCGCGGATTTTGGGGTCAGTTTCGGCGAGTTTGGAGTCAGTCGCGGGGTTTGAGGTCAAAGCCCTTGCTACCGAAAGGATGCGGCTGATGGTCGGTTCGCTGACGCGGTAGAGCCTGGCCATTTCAGCCGCCGACTTACGTCCAGAGGTCACATTCTCGACGACGTCCGCGCGCTGCGCCGGGGAGAGTTTTGGGCGGCGGCCACCGATGCGCCCCGCGGCCCTCGCCTCGGCCAAACCGGCGTTGGTGCGCTCGCGGATCATGGCGCGTTCGAACTCGGCGAAGCTGCCGACCATGTGCATCATCATGCGGCCCGCGGGCGTCGTCGTGTCGATGCTTTCCGTCAGGGAGCGGAAGCCGGCGCTGGCGGCGTCGACCTTCTCCAGAATGTGCAAAAGGTCTTTCAAGGAACGGGATAGACGGTCGAGTTTCCACACCACGACGACGTCGCCGGACCTCAGTTGATCGAGCATCCGGTGCAGCTGAGGCCGGTCCCATCGGCCACCGCTGGCGGCCTCTTCGAACAGGCGCTCGCACCCCGCGTCCGTAAGGGCGCGCTTCTGCGCGGCCGTCGATTGGTCGTCCCCCTTGGACACCCGCGCATAGCCGATGAGCATGGCGGTCCTTTCAAAAACCGGTTGCCTTTCAACTAAGTTATGAAAGAGGTTTTCGAAAGATGCTAGTCCCTGCCCTGGCTACTTGTGCGCCGCCCTTTCACAAACGGCCAATCTTGCAACTCACCGAAAATAGGAATATATTCCCAATTTTGTCATTGCCGCGATCGTTGAGATCGGCGACAGCGGGACTAGCCGGCGCCGGCTCCTGCCGTTTCGCGCCAGCCGCCGCCCAGGGCCTGGAACGACCGGATGGAAGCGCGGGCCGCCTCCATGCGAGCCTGAACTCTGGCGTCCCGGGCCGACAGCAGGCGCGCATCGGCGTCGAGCACCTCGACAAGACTGACGACACCGGCGTCGTAGGCGGCCTTGGAGGCGTCTCTTGCCTGGGCCAGCGACGCCTCGCCGTCGGCCAGGACACGCTCCTGGTCCTCGCGCTTGACGAGACTGGAGAACGCATTCTCCACGTCTTCGGTCGCGCGCAGGACCGACTGCTGATAGGCCGCCAGCGCTTCGGCTTTCTGGCCGCGCGCGGCGCTGACCTCGGCGCCGACCCGGCCGAAGTCGAAGAGACGCCATCGAAGACCAAGGACGCCCTGGGCTTGCGACGCGGGGCTCTCGAAGAGGGTGTTGCTGGTCGTGGTGGCCGTGCCGGCGAGGCCGCTCAGGGACAGTTTCGGAAAGTATTGCGACAGCGCCGAACCGACCCGCGCATTGCTCGCCCGCAGCCGCTGCTCGGCCACCACGAGGTCGGGACGGCGCCGCAGCAGCTCGGCCGGCCCGCCGGCCTCCGCCAAGCCCGGCGCGGCCGGGATCGGGGCCGTCACGGCCAGTTCGGCGCGATAGGTCCCTGGCTGCGCGCCCAGCAGCACGTCCATGGCGTTGAGCGCCGCATCCAGGCCCTCCTCGAGGACGGGTATGCTGGCCCGGGTCTGCTGGAGAGCGCCGAGCGCCTGGTTGAGCTGAAGCTCGGCCGCGACGCCCTGAGCGCGCTGCAGGCGGACCGTCTCGACCAGCCGGCTTTGCGTCTCCACCTGCCGGCGGGCGACGGCCAAACGGGCCTGGAGCCCGCGAACCAGCATGTAGGTGTCGGCGGTCTGGGCGGCGACCGCCAGTCGCGCGGCGGCGACACCGGCTCGCGCGCCCTCGTATTGGGCGCGGGCCGCCTCCTGGTCGCGACGCGAGCCGCCGAAGACGTCCAGTTCCCAGCCGGCGACGACATTGGCCTCGTAGAGCGCCCCGTCGCGATCGAAGTTGGGCGTGGCGGCCAGCAGGCGCCCGGTCGGCGTCTGGGTGGAGGCATGGGCCTGGGCGCCGCGCGCCTCGATCGACGCCGAGGGTAGCAGGGCGGCGGTCGCCGCGCCCAGGCCCGCCCGTGCTTGCGTCACGCGGGCCGCGGCCTGCGCCAAGTCGAGGTTCTGGGCCAGGGCCCGATCGACCATCCTGTCGAGGACGGGATCGTTGAAGCCGCGCCACCACGCATCGACCGGCGCGGCCAGGGCCGGCCTGGCGACGACGGCGGCCTGCCCCATGAAGGCGGACGGCGCGGCGATCGTTGGCGCCACATAGTTGGGACCGATCGCGCAACCGCCCAGCACGGCGACGCCGGCGACCGCGGGAAGGGTCCGAAGGAAGACGGAGCGCATGGCGAACTTTCCGAGGAAGAACCGAGAGTGACTAAATAATTATATCGTCACTCGTTTGTCAATCGCGATGCCCGATGGTAGCGTGCGGGCATGAGCACCATCGAACCTTCGCCCCCCTCAGCTGGGCAACGCGGTCCCGTCGAGCATGGCATTCGCGACCAGATCGTGGACGCGGCCGAGGCGCATTTCAGCCGTTACGGCTATGGCAAGACGACGGTCGCCGACCTCGCCAAGGCGATCGGATTCTCCAAGGCCTACATCTACAAGTTCTTCGATTCAAAACAGGCGATCGGCCAGGCGATCTGCGTCCAGTGCCTGGACAAGGTTCTCGCCGCGGGCGAGGCGGGCATGGCCGAAGGCAAGACGGCTGCCGAAAAGTTACGTCGATTTTTCAGCGGGATAGTCGCAACCAGCGCGGAGCTTTTCTTCGAGGACAAGCTGCTTTACGACATCGCGGCCCACTCGGCGGAGGAGCGCTGGCCCTCGGCGATGGCCTATATGGAAAGGGCCGAGGCGCTCCTGAAGGAGATCATTCTCCTGGGCCGCGAGACCGGCGAGTTCGAGCGCAAGACGCCGATCGACGAGATCTGCGAGGCGATCTTGCTGGTCATGCAGAGCTTCATGAACCCGCTGATGCTCAAGCACAATCTGGACGACCTGCCAGAGGCGCCGACCAAGGCCGTCAACCTCGTGCTTCGGAGTCTCGCGCCGTAGGATCAAGAAGGTGACCAGTTGACAATTCGGTCACAAGCCATCAGCCTAAGGTTCTCCCGTCAAGGCAGGACCCTTAAGCCATGTCGTCCCGAACCGTCGCCGCCGCCCTGCTCCTGGCCGGCCTCACGCCCTTGGCCGCCTGTGGCGGCAAGGCCGACGCCAACGATCCGCGCACCCTGCCCCCGGTCGTCCGGGTCGCCGTCGCGGGGCCGGCGGCCACCGGCGAGCGGCGGTTCAGCGGCGTCGTCTCGGCCCGCGTCCAGAGCGATCTCGGCTTTCGGGTCGGCGGCAAGGTGGTTGCCCGCCTGGTCGACGCCGGACAGACGGTTCGTCTGGGCCAACCGCTGATGCGCATCGATGCGGCCGACTACGCCCTGGCCGTCGCGGCCCAGAACGAGTTGGTGGAAGCCGCCCGGGCCCGCGCGGTGCAGACGGCCTCCGAGGAGCGGCGCTACCGCGGGCTGGTCGCGGCCGGCGCTGTCTCCGCCCTCGTCTACGACCAGGCCAAGGCCGCCGCCGACGCCGCCCAGGCTCAACTGGCGGCGACCCAGGCCCAGGCCCGCGTCTCACGCAACGCCGCCGGCTATGCGGTCCTGACCGCCGACGCCGACGGCGTGGTGATGGAAACCCTGGCCGAGCCCGGACAGGTCGTGGCCGCCGGCCAACCGGTTGTGCGCCTGGCCCATGCCGGCCCGCGCGAGGCCACCATCACCCTGCCCGAAACCGTTCGCCCGACGGTCGGATCGCTGGCGGACGCCTACGCCTTCACCGGCGCCAAGGCTGGCCAGGCGCGTCTTCGCCAGCTTTCCGACGCCGCCGACCCGCGCACCCGCACCTATGAGGCCAAATATGTGCTGAGCGGCCCGGCCGCCCAGGCGCCGCTGGGCTCGACCATGGTCGTGGCCTTGCCCGCCGAGGTCGGCGGCGAGGCCGCGCGCGGCGTTGAAGCTCCGATCGGCGCCCTCTATGACGCCGGCAAGGGCCCGGGTGTCTGGGTGATCGAGCCGCGCACCTCCACCATTCAATGGCGACCTGTGCGGGTTGCCGCGCTGGGGATCGAGACAGCGACGATCTCCGGCGGCCTGAGCGGCGGCGACCGGTTCGTGGCCTTGGGCGCCCACATGCTCCACCAGGGCCAGCGCGTCCGCGTCCAGACCGGAGAGGTCCAATGAACTTCAATCTCTCCGCCCTGGCGGTCCGCGAGCGCTCGATCACCCTCTTCCTGATCATCGCGGTGACCTTCGCCGGCGCCTTCGCCTTCATGAAGCTGGGACGCGCCGAGGACCCCAGCTTCTCGATCAAGGTCATGACCATCGTCAGCGCCTGGCCGGGCGCCACCGCCCAGGAGATGCAGGACCAGGTCGCCGAGCCGCTCGAGAAGCGCCTGCAGGAGCTGAAGTGGTACGACCGCAGCGAGACCTTCACGCGGCCAGGCCTGGCCTTCACCACCCTGACGCTGAAGGACCAGATTCCGCCCAAGGAGGTTCCCGAACAGTTCTACCAGACCCGCAAGAAAATGAGCGACGAAGCGGCCAACCTGCCGCGCGGGGTCCTGGGACCGTTCGTCAATGACGAGTACGGCGACGTCACCTTCGCCCTCTACGCCCTCAAGGCCAAGGGCGAGCCACAGCGCCTTCTGGTGCGCCAGGCCGAGACCCTGCGCCAGCGCCTGCTGCACGTCCCGGGCGTCAAGAAGGTGATGATCATCGGCGAACAACCGCAGAAGATCTTCGTGGAGTTCTCGCAAGCGCGCCTGGCGACGCTGGGGGTCAGCCCCAGGGACCTCTTCGCCGCCCTCAATGATCAGAACCTGGTCACGCCGGGCGGTTCGATCGAAACCGCAGGGCCCCAGGTGCAGATCCGGCTCGACGGCGCGCTCGACGACCTCGAAAAGATCCGGGAGACGCCGATCGTGGTCGGCGGTCGCACGCTCAAGCTGGCCGACATCGCCGAGGTCAAGCGCGGCTACGCCGATCCCGCCACCTTCCTGATCCGCAACGGCGGCGAGCCGGCCCTCGAGCTGGGGGTGGTGATGAAGGATCGCTACAACGGGCTGCGGCTGGGCAAGAGCCTGGAGAAGGAAGCCACGGCCATCTCCGCGGAAATGCCGCTGGGCATGAGCTTCGCCAAGGTCACCGACCAGTCGGTGAACATCACCGAGGCCTACGACGAGTTCATGCTCAAGTTCTTCGTGGCGCTCGCGGTCGTCATCGTCGTCAGCCTGGTCAGCCTGGGCTTCCGGGTCGGGCTGGTGGTGGCCATGGCCGTTCCCCTGACCCTGGCGGGCGTGTTCGTGATCATGCTGGTCACCGGCCGCGACTTCGACCGCATCACCCTGGGCGCGCTGATCCTGTCGCTGGGCCTGCTGGTCGACGACGCCATCATCATCATCGAGACCATCGTCGTGAAGATGGAGGAAGGCCGGGACCGCGTCTCGGCGGCGACCTATGCCTGGGGCCACACGGCCGCGCCCATGCTGTCGGGCACTCTGGTGACGATCATCGGCCTGATGCCGGTGGGCTTCGCCAAGTCCACGGCCGGCGAATATGCCGGCAACATCTTCTGGGTCGTGGCCTTCGCCCTGATCACCTCGTGGTTCGTGGCGGTGATCTTCACGCCCTATCTCGGCGTCCTGATGATTCCCAAGATCAAGCCGGTCGAGGGCGGTCACGCGGCGATCTACGACACGCCGCGCTATCGCCGGCTGCGCGCGATGGTCACCTGGACGGTCGACAACCGGTTCAAGGTGGCGGCCGGCGTCGGCGTGGCGATGGTGATCGCCGTGCTGATGATGGGCGGGACCAAGAAGCAGTTCTTCCCGGCCTCCGACCGGCCCGAAGTGCTGATCGAGGTGCAGATGCCCGAAGGCCAGAGCATCGCCTCGACCAGCCAGGCGGTGGCCAAGGTCGAGGCCTGGCTGCACCAGCAGCCCGAGGCCAAGATCGTCACCAGCTATATCGGCCAGGGCGCGCCCCGGTTCTTCCTGGCGATCTCGCCGGAACTGCCTGATCCTTCCTTCGCCAAGATCGTCGTGCTGACGCCCGACCAGAAGGCGCGCGACGCGCTCAAGCAGCGCGTGCGCCAGTTCGCGGCCAGCGGCGCCGTGCCCGGCGCGAAGATCCGCGCGACCCAGATCGTGTTCGGCCCGCCCTCCCCTTTCCCCGTCGCCTTCCGCGTCATGGGACCCGACGTCGCGCGCGTGCGCCAGATCGCCGAGCAGGTCCGCGCCGTGATGCTGAGCAACAACGCCCTTCGCCAGGTCAACACCGACTGGGGCGAGCGGGTCCCGACGGTCCACTTCGTGCTCGACCAGGACCGCCTGCGGGCCTTTGGTCTCAGCTCGAGCGATGCGTCGCTGCAGCTTCAATTCCTGCTGACCGGGGTTCCCGTGACCCAGGTGCGCGAGGACATCCGCTCGGTCGAGATCGTGGCGCGCACCGCCGGCGCCGATCGTCTCGACCCGGCCAGGCTGGGCGCCTTCACGCTGGTCGGCGCATCGGGAGAGCGTATCCCGCTCGACCAGATCGGACGGGCCGAGGTGCGCATGGAAGATCCCATCCTGCGCCGCCGCGACCGCCTGACGACCATCACCGTGCGCGGCGACATCGATGAGCGGCTGCAGCCGCCGGACGTCTCGACGCAGGTCCTCAAGGACCTCAAGCCGATCATGGCGGCCCTTCCGGCCGGCTACAGGATCGAGATGGGCGGCTCAATCGAGGAGGCCGGCAAGGCCAATGTCGCCCTGGCCGCGATCTTCCCACTGATGTTCATCCTGATGATGGTGGTGATCATCTTCCAGGTCCGCTCGCTGTCGGCGATGTTCATGGTGCTGCTGACCGCGCCCCTGGCCCTGGTCGGGGTCGCGCCGACCTTGCTGATCTTCCACCAGCCGTTCGGGTTCAACGCCATCCTCGGGCTGATCGGCCTGGCCGGGATCATCATGCGCAACAGCCTGATCCTGATCGGCCAGATCCACAACAACCAGGAAGAGGGTCTGGACCCGTTCCATGCCGTCATCGAGGCGACGGTGCAGCGGGCAAGGCCGGTCATCCTGACCGCCCTGGCCGCCATCCTGGCCTTCATCCCGCTGACCTTCTCGGTGTTCTGGTCCTCGATGGCCTACACCCTGATCGGCGGGACGATCGGCGGGACGGTCCTGACCCTGGTCTTCCTGCCGGCGCTCTACGCGATGTGGTTCCGGATCAAGGATCCTGGGCTCGACACCGCCAAGGCCAATGGCCCGGAAGAGCTGGCGACTTGACCGCCGAACTCGGAGCCGGACGGGCCTTGGCGCAAACGGTCATCAGAATGGCGCACCGCGCCATCTCCGTCGGCGCACCTTCGGCGTAGGCTAGGCCGTAAAGCCTGCCTCGAGACGGGCGACAGGGAGAAAGTTCATCATGCCCCGCGACGAGGTCGCCCTGCCGTCGAATGACGGCTCCGGATCAGGTCCATCAACACCCCCCGTCGGCGTCGTCGGCCGCCTGCTGATGTTGTTGCTCCAAGCCATGCCGTTGATTTTCGGGATCGGCTTCGTCGCGCCGCTGATCACGCAACTCCTCGAGCGCCTGCTTCCGGGCGCGGCGCAGGCCCAATGGCCTCTGGTTGCGGGCCTGGCGATCGGCGGATCATGGGGGGCGGCCGCCAACCTGAGGGGGCGATGGTTATGAGCGTCTCCGCGACGATGCACGAGCGCGATCTCAGCCAACTTTCGTCCCAAGAGTTGCTGCGCCTGGAGCGTTCGATCGCCGACGGCTTCATGGGCGGCCTTCCGTGGGGCTCCATCGCCTGGGCGTTCGTGAACCTGGCGGCCTGGCTGGCGCTTTGGCCCCTGACGCTGTCGGGCGTTCTCCCCCTGTGGGCGGCGGCTCCGATCGCGACCGTGACCGTGATCCTTTCCTACCTGCCCTCTCACGAGGCCCAGCACAGGATCATCGCCCGCGAAGGCGAGCGATTGTTCTGGCTGAACGAACTGGTGGGCCACCTCTCGCCCGTCCCGTTGGGACTGCCTTACCAAGCGGCCCGTCTCACGCACCATGAGCACCACAGCCACACCAACGACACGGAACTCGACCCGGACATCAACACCAAGTCCGACAGCGGTTGGCACATGGTCGTCAAGGACATCGGCAGCCAACTGCAGACGGTTCCAAAGATCAACATCGCCTACGCCAAGACCCTGGAGCGCATCGGATCGGACGACGCCCGGCGCGCCGGCGTCACGCTCCTGGCCTATGCGCTCGCCACCAACGCCCTGCTCTTCGGGTTCGCCTGGGCGGGCTACGCGCTCGAGGTGGCGGCGATCATGTGGCTGCCGCGCATCGTCGGCGGGGTCTACATCCGGTTTTTCCTGAGCTGGGCGCCCCACCATCCGGGCGCGGACCTGGGCCGCTACCGCAATACCCGCGGGTTTCGAAGCCGCCTTGGCAACATCCTGACGATGGGGATGCAGTACCACATCATCCATCATCTTTATCCTCGCATGCCCCTCATGCGGCATCCGGCGGCCTTCCGCGCGCTTCGGCCTATCCTCGTGGCGCGTGGGTGCCGGCTGGACGGGATCTAGCGGTCGAGCAGCGGTGGGTTCGGGGCGCCACACGGCTCCGCTTCAACATGAAGGCCAAACTGGTCGCGCCAGCCTTAAAGGGGTGGCGCGACGTGCCTCCTTCTGGGCATTTTGCGCGTGATGGTCGAGGCCCTAGAACAGCTGCCGATGTCCCTGGGCTATTTCCGCCTGATCTTGCGCTGCTTTGGCGACACCCCGGAGCGTCGAGCCGCCATCCTGGCCGGCACGGGCGTCACCGACGACATGCTGCGCGACCCCTCCGCCGACATCAGCCTCTTCCAGCAGGCCCGGCAGGTGGAAAACCTTGTCGCCCTGTTCGGGGACGGTTGGGCGCTGCGTTCGCCCGAGCTCTGGAATCTGTCCTGCCATGGGCCGCTGGGGGTCGCGGGAGTGGCGGCGCCGGACCTCGCCGCGATGGTGGAGGTAATCACCCGGTTCGGCTTTGTTCGGGCGCCGTTCTACAGGACCTCGCTGCGGCGCGGCCCGCAGTGGAGCCAAATGGACTACGATCTGACGGTCGATCTCGCCGAGACCGTTTGGCGCCCGATGATGGAAGTGTCTTTCATCGGGTTCCGGGCGGGGGTCGCGTCGATGCTGGCCGCGCCGCCCGCCGAAGCCCACTTCTTCTTTGCCTGCGCCGAACCCGAACACGCGCCTCAGGTCCGGGCCATACTCGGCAGGAACGTCGCCTACGGCGCGGCGCGCAACGCGATCCGTTTCCCCACCGCATGGCTCGCGCTGCAGTCCCCCATGGCCGACGCCACCTTGTACGGCGTCGCGCTGCAGGAGCTGCAGGCCGCGAGGGCGCGGCTCATCGCGCCGGATGGGTTGCGGGACAGGGTGGAGCGGCTGCTGAAATCCCTGCCCGCCGGCCATCCCACCGCCGACGAGGTCGCGCGCCTGACCGGCGTCTCGCGACGGACCCTCGTTCGGCGGCTCTCGGAGGCAGGGACCGGCTACCGCGAACTTGTCGATGCCGAACTGCGCGTCCGCGCCGAGCGGCTCCTACGAGCCGGCGACCTCTCCCACTCGCAGATCGCCGAGACGCTGGGCTACACGGATCCTTCGAGCTTCAGCCGGGCCTGCCGCCGATGGTTCCGCGGCGCACTTCCACCGGTTTGCCGGCCGAACCAAGCCCGAAAGGACACCAATCGGTCGTGACGAGCACATGTGTGAGCCCGGATCGATCGGCTGGACTTCAGCTCTGCGCCAGACCCGGGCCTGGGCCGGCGGCGGCGTGAGCAACGCCCGGAAGCGGACTTTGCCCATCGCCCGAGATGAGTCGGAAATCGACGTTCTTCAAATTACAGTCGCTTTTGGGAATATATTCCTAGAATGTAGGGTGCATAGTTAGGAAAACATTCCTTCCGCCATGCCGATCACGGCCATTGATGTTGGTGACGACACGGCGGCGGCTCAGCGGGTGTTCGCCCGCGCCCTGTCCAGATGGGCCGTGGCGTAGAAGATCAGCACGCTGGTCACCATCAGCACGGCCGCCAGCGCCAGCATGGGCGCCAAGTTGCTGCCCGTCGCGTCGCGCACCATCGGCACCAGGTTCTGGGCGATAAAGCCGCCCAGATTACCGATCGCGTTGATCGCCGCGATGCCGGCCGCGGCCCGCGGGCCGCTGAGGAAGCTCGGCGGCAAGCTCCAGAACACCGGCTGAGCCGCGAAGATCGCCGGGGCGGCGATGCACAACATCGCGAACTTCAGCGCCGCGCCGGGCACGATCACGCTCAGGGTCAGGGCGACCGCGCCCAGCATGATGGGTCCGGCTATGTGCCAGGCGCTGGCCCCGTGGCGCGCGGCGTGGCGCGGCACGAACCACAGCGCCACGCCGACCAGCAGCCAGGGGATGACGTTGATCAGCCCGTTGACGGTGTTGGAGACCCCGAACGACTTGACGATCGTCGGCAGCCAATAGCTCAAACCGTAAGCGCCCAGCGGCATGCCAATATAGAGGCCCGCCAGCAGCAGCACGCGTGGATCGAAGATCGCCTTCCAGGCGCCGCGATGATCGTCGGACGCCCCTCCCCGCTCCGCGGTCAGGACCGAGGCCAGCCAGGCCTTCTCGTTCTCCGGCAGCCATCCGGCCTGGGTCGGACCATCAGGCAGGCGCCACAGGACGTAGGGCGCCAGCAGCACGGCCGGAACGCCGGTGACCAGGAACACCCATTGCCAACCCGCCAGTCCCAGGGTCCCGTCCAGATCCAGCAGCAGGCCGCCCACGGCCGCCCCGACGGCGTTGGCGAGGGCGCTGGCGATCATGAACAAGCCCACCATCCGCGCGCGATGAGCCTGCGGGTACCAGAGGGTCAGGACGTAGAGCACGCCCGGGAAGAACCCCGCCTCGGTGACGCCCAGCAGGAAACGCAGGACGTAGAACATCGTCGCGTTCTGGGTGAAGCCCAGGGCCAGGGTGACCAGGCCCCAGGTGAACATGATCCGCGCGAACCAGACCCGGGCGCCCACTCGGGCCAGGATCAGGTTCGACGGCGCCTCGAACAGGAAGTAGCCGATGAAGAACAGCGACGCGCCCAGGCCGTAGGCCGCCTCGGTGAGGCCGAGGGCCTGGACCATGTCGAGCTTGGCGTACGACACGTTCTGCCGATCGATATAGGCGATCAGGTACATCAGGCAGAACAGCGGCATCAGCCGTCTGGTCACCCGCCCGACGGTGGCGCGCTCCAGGTCGAGGGACGGATCAGGCATGCGATGACCTCTGGTGTGCTTTCGCGCCCGCGACCCGGGTGACGCGCCGGGGCGGGGCGGTGGATTGGCGTTCGATCAGGGCATGACCCAGGACGTAATCCGCGGAGGCTTCGGCCGAGGGCTGGGTCGATCGCAAGACGCGCATCAGCCGATCCAGGGCCACGGCCGCCATCTGCCGCACCGGCTGGCGTACGGTGGTGAGCGGCGGCCAAAGGGTGGTGGCCACCGTGGTGTCGTCGAACCCGACCACGGTCAGGTCGCCCGGCACGTCGAGATGTCGGCGATGGGCCACCGACACGGCCGCGGCGGCCATGTCGTCGTTGCTGGCGAAGATCGCGGTGGGCGGCGGATGGGCATCGAGCAGTTGCTCGGCGGCGCGCAGCCCCGAACCGTAGGTGAACGTTCCTTGGGCCAGGACGAGTTCAGCCCCGTCGACCGCCGCGATCGCCGCACGCGCGCCCTCGAGGCGCTCGGCGCTGGCGGTCTGGTCGGGGTTCCCGGTGATGAAGCCGATCCTTCGGTGGCCAAGATCCAGCAGATGCTGGGCCATGGCCTGGCTGGCCTGGCGATCGTCGATGCGGACGCTGATCGCATCGGTCGGCGGACGCCCCGCGGCGACCACGGCGACGGGCAGATTAGCGGCGCGGAGGATGTCGCGCACGACGGCGGACTCGCCCAGAGGCGGCGCCAGGACCACGCCGTGGACGCCGGACCCCAACAACCTCTGCAGCTCCTGCGGCGCTGGGGCCTGGCCGTTCTCGCCCCGCACGAGGATCAACCGGGCCCCGGCGCTGGTGGCCTCCTCGAACACACCGACCAGGAAGTCGCTCATGAAGGCGGCGCTGGGATTGGAATAGATCACCCCGATCCGCAATTCGCCGTCCAAGACGAGATTGCGGGCCGCCAGGTTGGGCTGGTAATTCAGCTCGCGGATCGCGGCCAGGACCGCCATGCGCGTGGTTTCCCGAACGCTGGCGCCGTCGTTGATCACCCGCGACACCGTCATGCGAGAAACGCCCGCCAATAGCGCGACATCGACGATGGTGGCGCCCCGGGCGCGGTCCGGTCTGTTCAACGGAAAACCTTCTTGGCGTTCGCCGACCATGCGACGGCGACGTCGCTTGGCCAAGAAAAAGCGCCCGGGCCGGAACGGCGATCAGCCGGTCCGACCCGGGCGGCGCCGCCCAGGGAGAGGAGGAACGGGCGGCTCAAGCTAGAAGCTGTAGCGGAGACCGACGTGGTAGAACCGCCCCAGCAGATCATAGAGCGCCGGGTTGGCGTCCAGACCGGTGTTGGTTTGCGGCGACGGCGTCGGGTCCCTGTTGAACAGGTTGGCGACCTTGAAATAGGCCGTGAGCCCGTCCTTGATCTCGTAGGAACCACTCACGTCGACATAGGTCGCGCCCTTCATCTGGTTATGGTCGATGGTCGGGTAGTTGTTGTTGTCGGCTGGGGTTCTACCCACCGGACAGCTGCCGGCGGCGCACTCGATGTACTGGCCGCCGATGACGCCGTCGCTGAACCAGCGTTCCTGCAGGCTGAGGCTGAAGCGGTCGGAGCTCCAGGTCTGGACGGCGAGAACCTTCCAGTCCGGCGTATTGCCGGAGTTCTGGCCCGCGGTATCGATAACGGAGCCGCCGGGGAAGCCTTGATTGGTGACGAACTTGTGGGTGTTGGTCGCCAGGGCGCGCAGGTCGAAGTGGCCCGGCACGCTCGGGATATCGAACCGGTAGCTGGTTTCGATGTCGAAGCCGCTGGTCTTGATCGAGGCCAGGTTGAACACCTGGGCGTTGACGTAGGGCGTCGTGCCGGCCGGCGGGGCGAAGTTGAAGCTGCCGCAATACTGCGTCAGACCCGCATAGCAGAAGTTCACCACCTGCTGAGCGCTCAGGCTGGAGATGCCGCCGTTCAGGACGATGTTGTACCAGTCGACCGAGACGCTGAAGCCCGGCAGCCATTTCGGGTTCGAGAAGACGACGCCGAGCGTGGTGTTCTTGGCGATTTCCGGTTTCAGGTCGGGATTGCCGATCACGTTCTGAAGGACCAGCAGCGCGCCTGGTCCCGCGGGTTGGCCCGGTGGGGGGGTGGGTGTGGACGGAATGGTGAAGTTGGGCAGCGTGGTAGTGACCGGCGCGGCGAAGAGCTCCGACAGGTTCGGCGCGCGGACGTCGCGCGACGTCACGGCCCGCAGGCGAACGCCGTCGATCGGCGTGTCCCAGGTGGCTCCGACCTTCCAGGTGTAGACCGTGCCCGAGGTGCTGTAGTCGGTCCAGCGGCCGGCGGCGTTGAGGTTAGCCTTGCCCGCGGCGTCGGAGTTCACCAGCGGCACGTTCACTTCCGCGTACGCTTCCTTCACGCTGTATTTGCCGGCGCCGGAGTGATAGTTGCCCGCGTACCAGTTGTTGCCCGCCGTGTTGAGCAACGGATCCGCCGGATAGTCAGTGGTGTAGGGCGAGGCCGCCGAGCCGTCGCCGTAAGGGTCGCCCTGGACGTGGTAGGCTTCGCGGCGATACTCGGCGCCGAACGCCAAGGCCACGGGTCCTGCCCATCCGTTGATGGGCTCGCCGCTGAAGTTGATGCTGGCGACGTCCTGCTTCTGGACGGAGTGCTGGTACGGGCCGTTCTTGGGCGTGATGTAGGCCAGCGCCGCGTCGCTGGGCCGCTGTCCGCCGAAGACGTTGATCGGTTGGCAGCCATTGGCCCGGGCGACAGGGTCGGAACACACGATCTGGCCGTTGACGAGGGTGGCCTGGACGGCCGCCCTGTAGCGCGGGTTCAGCATGATGTTGTTGACGTGGATGTTCGTGGTGTTCTCGCCGTGCGTGTAATAGGCGTCGTAATGCCAATCCGTGCCGAGGGCGGCGAACTTGCCGTCCGCGCCGATCACGCCGCGGTACTGAGTCCGCGTCGGATGGACCGAGATGTTGTTGGGCAGCAGGGCGTTGCTGGTGCCGAAGGTGAAGCTGGTGATGTTGTTGGCGGCGCAGGCGGCCGCCACCGATGCCGGCAGGTAGGGATTGGAGCATTGCATCGTCAGGCCGGTCGTGGCCCCGCCTGGATTGGGCTGGTTGCTGGATTCGACGCGGGCGACGTTCAGGGTCGCGTAGATCTCGTTGTTGTCGTCAATGTCGTAGGCGATGCGGCCGTAGCTGTTCATGCGCTTGATTTCGGACTGCAGCGACGTGCCGACGCCGACATTGCCCGACAGGTCGCCGCCGACGCAGAAGCCGCCGTTCGAGTAGCAACCGATCACCGCGCCGTTTGCGGCCTTGGACGGCACGCCGTTGGAGCCATACTGGAACTGGAACGGGTTGCCGTTCTGATCGAAGGCGGTGCCTTGCAGCGGGCCGGCGCTGATCAGCCCGTACTTGGTGTACTGATAGGCTTGGGCATGCTCGCGGTAGAGATATTGCGGCGAGCCGTCATTGGTGACGCCGCGATTGATCAGGGTGGCGGTCGTGTACCAGTCGCGGCTGCCTGGCGCATCCTCGCCGAAGCCGCCGGCGGGAACGCCCTCCTCGTCATCGTATTCGGCGCTGACCTGGACATGCAGGCGATCATTCAGGAAGGCCTTGCCGCCCGCGACCTGCAGCAGGAACTGCTCGTTGTCGCCATAGGTCGTCACGCCCGCCGAGACGTTGGCCTTGAAGCCCTCGAACTTCTTGTCGGTGATGAAGTTGACGACGCCGCCGACCGCGTCGGAGCCGTAGGAGGCCGACGCGCCGCCGGTCACGACGTCGACCCGCTGGACCAGCAGTTGCGGGAACAGGCTGATGTCGGGAACGCCCGTGATGTTGGCCGGAACCACCCGTTGGCCATCAAGCAGGGTCAGGGTCCGGATGGTGCCCAGGCCGCGCAGCGAGAACGAACTCAAGCCCTGCGAGCCGCTCGAGGTGCTGAACGTGCCCGTGGTCGCCCCGGTCGAGCCCTGCAAGGAAGGCAGCTGGGCGATCGTCGTGAAGATGTTCGGCTCGGCGTTGCGCTCCAGGTCGGCCTGACCCAGGGCTTGGGTCGGCGTGGGCGCGGTAAAGCCGGTGGACCTGATCCGCGAGCCGGTGACCACGATCTCGCCCACGGTCGAGTCGGCGGCGGACTCCGACGACACGGGGGCCTGCGCCGTCTGCGCGCTGGCTGATCCGGCCGATGCGATCATTACGATCGCGCTCGTCGCGAACAACACGTTCAAAAAGGGCGATCCCCCTCGCGTCCGACCTAAAGCACTCATCCCTGCCGCCTCCTGTTTTTCGTTGAGTCCATCTGCGATGGCCTGGCGCGAAGTTGTCAGACAAGTGAGGCGCTCACCATTACGACCATGGTCGTAGGTCGGCCGGTCCCGCGCGCCGAACAGGCTGGGTCGAGGACGCGCCAGCGCCCCTCCTCAGGACGGCTCGGCGGCCGCAGGATTCTGGAATCTAGGGGCGCCGCACCGCGTAGAGCGCGTGGTGAGTCAGGACAAACAGCGTCTGCTTGCCGGGACCGCCGAAGAGCAACTGCAGCGGTCGTTCGGGGATGTCCACGCGCCCCAGCTCCCGGCCGTCCGGGGCGTAGACGAACACCTGGCCGTTGGCGACGTAGACACGCCCCTCCCCGTCCGTCGCGACACTCTCGCCGCCGCGGTCGGCGAAGGGCTTCAGATCGGTGATCGCGCCGTGCTGTCCGACCAAGCCGCTGTAGGTCTTGTTTTCCGAGCCGTTGGTGACGAACACCCGCTGGCCCGGCTTGGCCGTCGTGAAGCCGTAGGTGTCGAGCGCATCGGAGAACCGCATGGCCCGGTAGTCGGGCGGGCCCTGCTGGAAGACGCGATAGGCCGGCAAGGTCAGGCTGCCGTCGGGCGAGACGTATTCCTTGGGCTTCGGAAGCGCCATGTCGCGGGCGAACATCTGCGCCAGGGTCGTGAACTGATAGGTCTGGAGGTCGAGCTGGTCCTTGAACTCGCCGTTGTTCCACCAGTTGACCGGCAGCACGGTCGCCGCGCGCGGGTGGTCGGCCGCCGGGGTCGCGGCGATCACCGTGACCTCGGTGTCGGGGCTGCCCGGCCTGAAGCTGTAGACCGAACCGTCGCGGCCGTCCGACGACAGCACCAGCAGGTTGCCCGACCCATCGACGGCCAGGTTGATCGGATCCAGCGCGTTGTCGCGCACGATCGACAGTTTGCGCTCGTCCGACCAGCTGTAGATCCGCTGGTGACGGCGGTCGGTGAAATAGAGCGTCCCGGCCGCGTCGACGGCGCCGCCGCCCAGGGAATAGAAGCCGTCGCCCAGCTTTTCCACGCGGGCGCCGGCGGGGAAGACCGAGGGCGCGACCGGCGGCGGATTGGCCGGCAGGTCCAGCACCGCGAACTGCCGTTCGCGCACCAGGAGGCCGCTGGTGACGTCCTGGATGGCGTTCTCGTACGGATACTTGCTCAGGCGCAGGAAGGTGGCGCAGCCGTTCTCGTCACATAGCCCCACCCCGCTTTCGGCGTTCACGGCCACGTTGCGGAACCGGATATCGTGGGAGTTGTAGATCTTGGCCGCCGCCGCCGCCGGCTTGCGCGTCCGGGTGACGCGATAGGCGTGATAGTTGGCGACGAGAATGTCGTGCGAGTCGCGAATCTCCAGCGAGACGGTGTCCTCCCCCTCGCCAGCCTCCTCTTCGGTCTGCGGCGCCAGCAGCTCCCAGTGGGCGACCCGGTTGAGGCTGATCTCGGTGCGCACGTGGTGCTCGACCGACGCCTGGTAGATATGTCCCGGCGTCTGGGTGTCGGAGATGTAGATGCCGGAATAGGCGTAGGTGCTGGGGCTCCAGATGTTGGCGAACGTGCCACCGCCGCCATCTGTCACCCACAGGCTGGGATACTGGCCCGCCCAGCGCTTGGTTGGGTCGGCGTCGGCCGTGGCGTTGGCGTTGTAGGGATTGAACCGCGTCCCGTCGTAGAGGTTGGTGCCGTGGCCGCCCTGGAACTTGACGTCGTTGACCATCGAGCCCTCGCCCGCGGTCCATAACAGGGCCGTGGCGCGCGGATTGACGCCGCCGGTGTTGAGGCCCAGCCCCGAGACGATGTTGTCGCCCTTGGCCCCCGACAGCACCAGCGCCTTGGGCGCGCCGACGCCCTGATAGCCTGGGGTGAGATCGGGCAGCACGATCTGGGTCAGGCTCGGGTGCAGGCCAATCAGCACCGTGTCCGGTCGCAGCCGCAGGGTGTCGGTGACCACATAGAAGCCGGCTGGAAAATAGACGACGCGATGGCTGTCGATGGCGCGCTGGATGGCGGCGGTGTCGTCGGTGACGTTGTCGCCCTTGGCGCCGAGCGCGCGGACATTGGCCCACTGCGCCACGGCCGGCAGGGCGCGGATCGCCGCGGCGCGCGGGCCGGGCGACGTCGCGACGGCTTCCGCCTTCATCTGCGTCTTGGTCGCGCCCATCTGGCCCAGGCCAGGCAAGGTCAGGCCATGGTTGAAGGACGCTACTCGATAGGCCGCTCCCTGGCCCGGCACGGTCTTGCCGCTGTCGCGGAAGCGGGCGAACACGGGGGTCTTGACCGCCGTCGCGTTCTCGAAGCCGACCTGGGTATAGACGCTGGTCTCGTTGGAGATGACGACCCCGGCCTTCGAGAGGTTTTCGAACCGAACGTCCTTGCCCCACAGCCAATCGCCATAGCCGCGGTCGATCTCGATGCCCACGGGGGTGTCGCGCATCGCCACATTGACCAGGGTCAGTCGAGCTTCGTGCTCGCGGATCGCCGCGTCGCGCTGGCCCTCGAAGGTCGAGTCGAGCAGCACGAAACCCCAGGCCGGCGACGTCTTCTCGGCCAGGATGCCATAGCGGCCGCCCTTGAAGTGGAGATCCTCGGCCTCGTTGGCGACGTGATACAGGCCCGCCAGGCCCGACCCGATGTCGAAGGTCATGTGGCTGAGATAGGCGTGCTGGGCGGCGTGGAAGCGGATCGCCGTCGCGGCCGGATTACCCTCACCGATCTTGAAGTCGATATTGCTCATGGCCGAGTAGAAGGTGTTGGGATTGGCGTCGGCGATGTCCTTGTTGAAGGGAACGCTCCCGGGCGGCGGGAAAGGCACGCGCCGCGCCGGGTCCAGCTTGGCGCCGGCGAAGATCACCATGTTGGCCAGGCCCTTCTGGAACCCGGGCGTGGCGTCACCGAGCAGGATCAGCGGGCGGGTCGCGCCAACCCCGAACACGCGGACGCCCGGCCACAGAAAGATCGTCTTGCTGATCCGGTAGCGGCCCGAAGGGAGGAAGACCAGGCCGCCTGCGCCCTTGGCCGCGGCCGCGTCGATCGCGCCCTGGAGCGCGGCGCTGTCATCGGCGCGGCCATCTCCCACGGCGCGGACCACCACGGCGCTGGGATCGTCCGGCGCGGCCGCGAAGGCCGACACCGAAGCCGCCAACACCGGGGCCGCCTGGGCGCTGGCCGCCAACAGCAGAACCAACGCCGCCATTCCTGTCGCCACCCAACCTCGCATCACGAACCTCGTAAAAAAGCGTCCCGGCGCGAGGCCGGGACCAGTCTGGGGTGGAGGGGCGCGCCTCACCGGAACGTACGCCGGTCAGCGGTAATGGGGCTCATTGAGCGGCGCGCATCAAGGCGTCACCGCGTAGAGCGTATGATGGGTCAGGACGAACAGCGTGCGTCGGTCCGGCCCGCCGAAGATCAGCTGCAGCGGCCGCTCGGGCAGGTCGATGCGTCCGGCGGGCTGGCCGTCGGCCGCGTATTTGAAGATCTGGCCATTGGCGACGAACACCTGTCCCTGGGCGTCGACCGCGACGCTCTCCCCGCCCCGGTTGGCGAACACCTTCAGGTCCGTCAGAGCGCCGCCCGGGCCGACCTTGCCGCTATAGGTCTTGCCTTCGGACTCGTTGGTGACGAACACGCGCTCGCCGAGTCCCGCCCCGATCAGGCCATGGGTCTGCAGGGTGTCGGACCAGCGCCAGCCGACATGGTCTGGAGGGCCCTGCTCCCACACGCGGAAGGCCGGCAGGATCAAGCTGCCATCGGGCGAGACGTACGCCTGGGCCTTGGGCGCGCCGGCGTCCCGGGCGAACATTTCGGCCAGGGTGGTGAAATGGTCCGTCGACGGATCGTACTGATCCTTGAACTCACCATTGTTCCACCAGTTGACCGGCAACAGCGTCTTGGCGTCCGGAACGGGCGCCGACGGGGTCGCCGCGATGGTCGTCATCTGGTCCTTGGGCCCGTTCGGATCGATCGAATAGACGCTTCCCCGCGGACCGTACGAGGACAGCACCAGCAGCTTGCCGGAGCGGTCGACCGCCAGGTTCACGGGATCCAGCGCGTGGTCGCGCACCACTTCCAGCCCGCGGGCCTCGGTCCAGCGATAGATTCGCTGGAAGCGCTTCTCGACGAAGTAGAGCGCACCGTCCGCGTCCACCGTCGCGCCCGAGATCGACCAGAAGCCGGTCTCCAGCTTTTGCACCTTCCCGTCGCTCGCCGGAGCAGCCGACGTGGGCTGGTTGGAGACGTCGAGCACCGCGAATTCACGCTCCCGCACTTCCAGCTTGCGGGTCTTGTCCTGGATGGCGTTCTCGAAGGGGAACTTGCTGGCCCGCAGATAGGTCCCGCACCCACTCGCGCCGCACAGCGCGACGCCGCTCTCGGCGTTGATGTGCACGTTGCGGAAGCGGATATCGGACGAGTTGAACAGCTTCACCGCCGTTTCGGCGGGGTGATACGACCGCGTCACCCGGTAGCCGTGATAGTTGGCGAACAGAATGTTGCGCGAGTTGCGGATCTCCAGAGAGACGGCGTCCGGTCCGTCGCCGACCTCCTGCTCCGTCTGCGGGGCCAGGAATTCCCAGTTCTGGACGTTGTCGAGCACGAACTCATTGCGGACGTGGTGCTCGACCGACACCTCGTAGATGTGACCGGGCGTGCTGGTGTCGGAGATGTAGAAGCCGGCCGAGGCGAAGGTGTTGGGGCTCCAGACATTGGCGAAGGTCCCGCCGCCGCCATCCGTGACCCAGATGCTGGGGTACTGGCCGTCCCAGCGGCCGTCAGCCACTGGATCGCCGCTGCGGGCCTGGGCCGCGCCCAGCGGCTTGCCGTCCATGGTGGGCGTGCCGCCGCCGCCCATGATCTTGACGTCAGTCACCTGCGAATCCGCGCCCGACCGCCACAGCAGCGCCGAGGCGCGGGGATTGACCCGCCCAGTGAAGATCCCCAGCCCGAAGAGGATGTTGTCGCCGCCTTTCGGCGTTTCCAGCACGGGCGTCACCGACCCGACCCCGGCATGGCGGGGATTGTCGTCGGGAATCACCAGCTGGGTCATGGCCGGATGCAGGCCGACCAGCACCGTGTCCGGTCGAAGCTTCAGGGTGTCGGTGACCTTGTAGAAGCCGATCGGTAGGTAGAGCACGCGGTGGGTGTCGATCGCCTTCTGCAGGGCGGCGGTGTCGTCGGTCTCGCTGTCGCCCGTCACGCCCAGGGTCTTGACGTTGGTCCATTCGGCCACCGGCGGCAGGGCGCGAAGGGCTGGGGACGGGGCCGCGGGCATGGCCGGCAGCGCGGCCAGGTCCACGTTCGTCTTGTACTCGCCCATCTGGCCAAGGCCCGGCAGGGTCAGGCCGTAGGTGAAGGACTTCACCCGATAGGCGCGCCCCTTGCCGGCCACGGTCTTGCCGCTGTCGCGGAAGCGGGCGAACACCGGCGTGTTGGTCGCCACGGCGTTGTCGAATCCTACCTGGGTGAAGACATTGTCTTCGGCGGAGATGACGACGGCGGCCTTCGAGACGTTCTCGAAGCGCACGTTCTTGCCCCACAGGGAGTCGCTGTAGCCGCGATCGATCTCGATGCCGACGGGCGTGTTGCGCATGGCCACATTGACCAGCGTCAGGTCGACCTCGTGCTCGCGAATCGCCGCGTCGCGCTGGCCGTCGAAGGTCGAGTCGATCAGCGTGAACTGCCAGGCCGGCGAGGTCTTTTCGGTGACGATACCGTAGCGGCCGCCATGGAAGTGGACGTCCTCCATGATATTGCCGGCCTGGTAGACGCCGGCGAAGGCCGAGCCCAGGTTAAAGTTCATGTGGCTGAGGAAGGCGTGCTGGGCCATGCGGAACCGCACCCCCGCCGCGGCCGGGTTGCCGGCGCCAATCTCGATGTCGACATTGCTCAGCGCCGAATAGAAGGTCCCGGAATTGGCGTCGCGCACCTCGGCCTTGGCGCCGACCACCGTCGGAACCGGCACGGGAATGCGCCCGACGCTGTATTGGTCGCCGCCGGTGAACACGATCATCGTGCCCACGCCCTTCTGGAACCCGGGGGTGTTCGGGCCGAGCACGAAGACAGGGCGCTTGGCTCCGACACCGAAAATGCGCACGCCCGGCGGCACCAGAATGCTGCGGCTCAGGCGGTAGCGGCCCGATGGCAGAAACACCACGCCGTGCCCGGTCTTGTCACGGGCGGCGTCAATGGCGCTCTGGATGGCCACGGTGTCGTCGGCCCGACCGTCGCCGACGCCCTTGACGCTGATCGCGCGCGGATCAGCGGGCGCGGTGAGAAGAACGGAATGGGTCTCGGCCATCGACGCAGACGCAGATGCAGACGCCAGGATCACCGCCGCCAGTATGACTACTCTCATGCCGCTTCCCTGGGTTTCTTCAACTACGGATAAGGCGTTGGAAGCGGGTCGCCATCCGCGACCATGGTCGTAGTTCTCGCTCGCTCGGCTTACCCTTACAACCGCGTCTCCATCGCTCGGTGGCCTGCCGAGCTATCGACAGCCTTTGTCGCCGATCAGCCCAAGGACGCCGCTTGCAGCCGCACCCTCGCCACGCCGACCTAGCGCCTGTCGCCGTCATCATCATGGGGGTGAGCGGAAGCGGAAAATCGACGCTCGGCGCCATTCTCGCCCAGGCGCTCGACTGCCCGTTTCTGGACGGCGACGATTTTCACCACGCGGCCGCGATCGCCAAGATGAGCGCTGGCGAGCCGCTCACCGACGATGACCGCTGGCCCTGGCTCGATCGGCTGGGCCGCGCCATGGGCCAAACCCTGGCGTCGGGCGGAACGGCCGTGGCGGCCTGCTCGGCCCTCAGACGCAGCTATCGCGACCGTCTTCGCGCCGCGATATCGGCGCCCACGCGGTTCGTCCTGCTGGACGCCAGCCTCGACGAACTCCAGCGCCGCCTCGATCATCGGATCGGTCACTATATGCCCGCGAGCTTGCTGGACAGCCAATTGGCCACGCTGGAGCGCCCAGGGGCGGACGAAGCAGCCACCTCGTTCGCCGCCATCGCTTCGCCCCAGCATCTGCGCGACGCTACGCTGACCTGGTTGGAAGCGGGCGACAGTCAGACCGGCCGCATGGGGCGCCCGTCAGGGCATTAGCCGTTTTCGCCCTTGTGACAAATGCCAGCGCATGGCCAGAGCCGCGCCGTCGCCGTCTTGCGCGCGGATCGCTTCCACGATCATCTCATGCTCGCGCATCATCTCGTCGATAGCCCCCGGCGGCCGCGAGCGCGAAATGCCGACGCCAGCGCGCATGATCCGATCGACGTCCGGCTGGAGCGCCTCGAACGCGCTCAGAAAGGCAGGATTGGCGGTGGCCAGCACGATGCGGCGGTGGAGCTCCATGTCCTCGACATGCGCCGGCGCGTTCGACAAGAGCGCGGCGCGCAATTGCAGGAGGCCCTCTTCGATGCTGGCCATCTCCTCGGCTGACCGCCGCGCCGCCGCCAACCGCGCCGCTTCGGCCTCGAGCACGAAGCGCACCTCGTAGCTCCCGAGCGTCGAAGGCAGTTCGGAGAGCGGCATATAGGCGCCCAGCTTGTCGGATGGCCGGTTCTTTACGAAGGATCCCGCGCCGCGCCGCGCCTCGGTGATGCTGTCGGCCGCCAGTCGGACCAGCGCTTCGCGCACGATGGTGCGCGACATGCCAAAAATCTCCGCCAGGCGAGCCTCGGACGGCAAGCGATCGCCAACCGCCAATCCGTCGGCGTTGATCATCTCCACGATGCCCGTATACGCCCGGTCGGCCAATCGGCCTTCGCTCATCCATCGGTCTCCAATTCGACTGGCGCCACCATCGCGCCGTTCACAGCTCATGGAAAGCGGATGTCGACCGGCATCCGTGGCAGGCCAATGACGAAGACCAAGCCCCTATGACGCCGATCCCTGCTACCTAATCCGACAAAATCTGTACGACAGGTTTTCGCACGACACTCGCAATGATGCAATGTTCACGCTCCCATCGCCAATATCGCTTGAACTTGTCCAACAGATAACGCTACCATCGACGCACGCAGCCCGGATTGGCCGACCATGATCGGCAGACAAAACAAACGGGCGTCGCGCCGTTCAAAACGGCGGCGCAGGGATGAAGCAGAGGGGTTCAGGAATGACCACGACGGAAGTCCGCGTTATCGACCGGGATCTGGAAGCGGCGTTTGACGGGCTCACGCCGACCCAGATGAAGGTTCTGGAAGGCGTCAACTCAGGACTGCTCAACAAGCAGATCGCCTTCGACCTCGGCATCGCCGAAGCCACGGTCAAGGCCCACATGACCGCGCTGATGCGCAAGCTCAACGTTCATAACCGAACCCAGGCCGCGATCGCGGCCCAAACCCTGGTGCATGGGTTGAGGTCCGTCGCCCGATAAGCCGCCGCGCCATGGGCGGTTCTCCGCCCACCATGATCCGCCAAGCCGGCGCCGCCGAGACCAACGCTCCAGCGTTCTAGGAAAATTTTCCCATTTCCACATCGGGTCGTGACCGTTACGGCTGTGGATCGGATTTCGTTCAGGCAATATGAAAGCCGCATCCCTTTGCGCCGTGGCGGAATGTCGCGCGCGAAACCGCCGAATTTCGACGCGAGCGACATCTTAGTCGCAGAATCGTCAAGGTTTGCCTAAAATATCATCAATAACTTCCACTTCATAGACGGCCTTACACTGTAATGGCCAAGTTTGTTTGCTTTGCATGAAGGCGCTCAAGGATTCAGGTTGCTGAAAAATCTCTTGTGTCAACTTGCCGCATCGGTAGTTCGCCAATCACTCCGTAGAAAAAGATTAACCATGACGAGCATGGTCGATCGTCGGAGTTTTCCGTGCCGCACATCGTCGTCAGCCTTCTGAAACCGCTGTTGGTGGCCGTCGTCTTCGCGGCCGGCCTGGGCGCCGTCGCGGAGGCTCAGGTTCTCGAGATTGGCGACGACGGACAGGTCACCCACTTCAACGGCCCTGCCCGCTTTACCGAGGACGGCGCGGAAGCCTTGGCCGCCCCCGCGCCGCTGGCGACCAACGCCGCGGACGACGCCGTGCGCCAGCAGCTTTCGGCGGCGGCTTCGGAATTCTCGGTCGATCCCAAGTTGGTCGAGGCCGTCGCCTGGCGCGAGAGCCGCTTCAAGCAGTCGGCCCGCTCCAGGCGCGGCGCCGCCGGCGTGATGCAACTGATGCCCGGCACGGCCCGCGATCTCGGCGTCGACGCCACCGACATGACTCAAAACATCCGCGGCGGCGCACTCTATCTGCGCCAGATGCTCGGCCAGTTCGGCGGCGACGTGAAGCTGGCCCTGGCCGCCTACAACGCCGGCCCGGCCGCTGTCCGCAAGCATGGCGGTGTACCGCCCTACGCCGAAACCCAAGCCTACGTCACCGCCATCCTCGGCCGCATGGCCGTCACCGGAGCCGTCCTCGCGGCCCCGGCCCTCGGAGTCTCAAACTGATGCGCAAGTTCCTCCACGCCAAGACCGCCGCTCTCGCCGCGGCGCTCGCCGCCGCCGCGAGCCAGGCCCATGCCCAGGTGACCCAGGCTGATCCACAAGGCTCCAGCGCCATTCTCTCGGGCGTGATGTGGCTGCAAGGCACCCTGCTGGGCAACGTCGCCACCGTCGTGGCCGTGATGGCCGTGGCCGCCGTCGGCTTCATGATGCTGACCGGACGGATGAACTGGCGCTACGGCGCGACCGTGATCCTCGGCTGCTTCATACTGTTTGGCGCCACCACCATCGTCAGCGGCATTCGCTCGGCCGCGGGAGCATAGCCGCCGATGGCCGCTCCCCTCGATCGCGACGTGGTGTTCGGGGCCCTGACCCGGCCCCAGATGTTCGCCGGCGTGACCTACAGCTACTTCGTGATCAACGGTGTGGTCACGACCGAACTGTTCCTGGTCACCAAATCGTTCTGGGCCATCGCCGCGGCGCTGGTGATCCACGCGATCGGCTACGCGGCCTGCCTGCGCGAGCCACGCATCTTCGACCTCTGGCTGACCAAGGTCAGCCGCTGCCCCCGTGTTCCCAACTTCCGGGCCTGGCGATGCAACAGCTACCAACCGTGAACCGCAAGAAGGAAGCGTCGGCCGGCAAGCGCCTGCCCTACGCCCGCCACCTGGACCCCCGGACGCTGGAGACCCGTGACGGCATGCTTCTGCAGGTCATCCATCTGGCGGGCCTGCCGTTCGAGACCGCCGACAGCGAGGAGTTGAACTACCGCAAGGCGGTACGCGATGTGATGCTGCGCGGCCTGTCGAGCTCGCGCTTCGCGGTCTACCACCACATCATTCGCCGCGAGGCCGAGGTCGGGACGGAGGGCCAGTTCGCCAACCGGTTCAGCCGCGATCTCGACGCCGCCTGGAGCGCGCGGCTGGAAGGCCGCAAGCTCTATGTGAACGACCTGTTCCTGACGATCATGCGCCGGCCGCTGCAAGGCCAGGGCGGCCTGGTCGACAAGGCCCTGCGCCTGATCAAGGGCGCCGATCGCGCCACCGCCGCCTTGACCGCCGCTCAGGATCGACGCGAACTGGACGCCGCGCGCGACAGCCTGATCTCGGCGCTGGCGCCCTACGGCGCGCGGGTGCTGGGTCTCTATGACGGCGCCCAAGGCCCCTGCTCCGAGCTGCTGGAATTTCTGTCCTGCCTCTACAACGGTGAGATGCGTCCAGTACTGGCCCCGACAAGCGACGCCGGCGAGTACCTGCCCTATCGCCGGGTCAGCTTTGGCCTGGAGACGCTGGAACTGTCGCGGGCGGGCGCTCTGCCCCGCGGCTTCGGCGCCATGGTTTCGATCAAGGACTATCCGGCCCAGACCAGCGCCGGGGTGTTGGACGACCTGCTACGCCTGCCTTGCGAGATGGTGGTCACCCAGAGCTTCGGCTTCGTCGATCGCCAGCCGACACTGGAGAAGATGAACCTGGCTCTGCGCCGCATGCGCGCGGCCGACGACGACGGGATCAGCCTGAAAGCCGATCTGATCCGCGCCAAGGACGACGTGGTCAGCGGCCGCGCGGCCTTCGGCGAACATCACCTGAGCGTGCTGGTGCGCGGCGAAACCCTGGACGGCCTGGACCAATCCACCGCCGAGGTGCTGTCGGCCTTCACCGAAATGGGCGCCATCGCCGTGCGCGAGGACATCAATCTGGAGCCCGCCTTCTGGGCGCAGTTCCCGGGCAACCTCAAGGACATCGCCCGCCGGGCGATGATCTCGACCGCCAATTTCGCAGGCTTCGCCAGCGGCCACAACTTCCCGGTCGGCCAGGCCCAGGGTAACCATTGGGGTCCAGCCGTGACCTTGCTGGAGACCACGTCCGCCGGTCCCTACCACTTCAACTTCCACAAGGGCGACCTGGGTAATTTCACGATCATCGGCCCGTCCGGCTCGGGCAAGACCGTGGTGCTGAACTTCCTGCTCGCCCAGGCCCAGAAGTACTCCCCACGCACCGTCTTCTTCGACAAGGACCGTGGGGCCGAGATATTCCTGCGCGCTATCGGCGGTCGCTACGAGGTGCTGCGCCCCGGCCAGGCGACGGGCTTCAACCCGTTGGCCCTGCCCGACACCGCCGCCAACCGAAAGTTCCTGGCCGAATGGACCGCGCGCCTGGTCGCCGCGCCCGGCGAGACCCTGTCGCCCGACGACCTGGCGCGGATCAAGGACGCCGTCGACGCCAATTACGACCAAGCGCCAAAGCTGCGCCGCCTGCGGTTCTTCGCCGAACTGTTCAAGGGCGCGCGCCGGCCCGACGCCGCCGACCTGGCCGCCCGCCTGGCGCCCTGGCACGGCGCGGGCGAGAACGCCTGGCTGTTCGACAGCGCCGAGGACGGGCTGGACCTCGACCAGGCCACGCTGGGCTTCGACATGACCCAGTTGCTGGACGACCCGGCCTTGCGCACCCCGGCCATGATGTACCTGTTCCACCGCGTGGAGCAGCGCCTGGACGGCCACCCCACCATGATCGTCATCGACGAAGGCTGGAAGGCCCTGGACGACGACGTGTTCGTGGCGCGGATCAAGGATTGGGAAAAGACCCTGCGCAAGCGTAATGGCCTGGTGGGCTTCGCCACCCAGAGCGCCCAGGACGCCCTGGAAAGCCGCATCGCCAGCGCCATCATCGAGCAGGCCGCCACCCAGATCTTCATGGCCAATCCCAAGGCCCAGGCGCGCGACTATTGCCAGGGCTTCGGCCTGACCCAGCACGAGTTCGAGCTGGTGAAAAGCCTGCCCGACACCGCCCGCTGCTTCCTGATCAAGCATGGAACCGACAGCGTCGTGGCCCGCCTGAACCTGTCGGGCGCGCCAGAACTGCTGACTGTCCTGTCGGGTCGCGAGAGCACGGTACGCCGGCTCGACGCCCTGCGCGAAAGCGTGGGCGACGCCCCCGAGGCCTGGATGGCCAAGCTCGTGCGGGAGGCCGCGTGATGGTCGCCGCCTGCGCCGCCGCCGGCGCCCCGCTGGTCCAAGGCCTGATCGGCGCGGTCGACTGCCATGTGCACGGCCTGGCCGAGACCGGCTACACGGCCCTGGCCGCCCCCGGCTCGCCGGTCGCCACCCTGCTGACCGCGCTGATGACGCTGTACATCGCCTTCGTCGGCTACAAGCTGGTGCTGGGCAAGGGCGGCCTGCGCATGGGCGACATCACCGTCTCGGTGATCAAGCTGAGCTTGGTCATGGCCCTGGCCACCAACTGGGCGCTGGTCGAGACGGTGATCTACGACGCCCTGTTCAACGCCCCGACCGAGGTCGGCGGCCTGCTGCTGGGCCAGCTGAGCGGCGCGTCCGCCACCGATCCCTATGCCGGCCTGCAGTCGGCCTTCGACGCCCTGCAGAAGGCCGCCGACCACTTCGCTTCCCGCGCCGGCGCCAGCGATTCGGTGATGCAGGGCGGTCCCGGCTTCGCCGCCTTCGCGGTCAATGGCGGCGGCATGGTCATGCTGCTGTCGAGCCTGGGCGTCGTCCTGGCCTGCAAGGTGGTGCTGTCGGTGTTGCTGGCCATGACCCCGCTGATCGCCGGTCTGCTGCTGTTCGAAACCACCAAGGGTCTGGTCGAGGGCTGGTTGAAGGCGATGATCGCCTTGGCCGTCCTGCCGATGATCGCCACCCTGGCCCTGGCGCTGGAACTGGCCATGCTGGCCCCATCGCTGAAGGCCCTCGCCACCATGCGCGAGGCCCAGCAGTTCGCGCCGCTCGACATCGGTCCAGCCGTGACCGTGTTGGTCCTGGCTCTGGTGTTCGCCGTGGTCTTGGTGCTGGCCGCCATCGCCGTGGCCGTGACCGCCGCCGGCCTGCGCCTGCCCCGCGCCGCTTCAGCGACCCGAGACGGCAACGACGCCACCTCGGTCTCGACCGCCCGCTACGCCGCGTCGGAGGTCGAGCCTCGCTCCCGCGCCGCCCACATCGCCGCCGCGGCGGTGGCGATGGAGCGCCACGAGGGCCAGTCCACCGCCTCGGCTTCGCCGGCCGGCCCGCGCCGTCTGACCCTGGTCTCTGACCGCGGGCCGTCGGCCGACCCCGCCCTGACCGGCGCCGCCGTCCCGCTCGGCGCCAGCTACCGCCGCCCCGCCTCGCCCCGCCTCGGCGCTTCCAGCGCCCGGAGGGACACGTGACCAGCCGTACCCGTACCGGAGTAACCGCCGTGAAGCGCACGCTTCTCGCCCTGTCGATCGGCTCCGCCCTGGCCGCGCCCGCGCTGGCCCAGCAGGCCGACCCGCACATCCGCACCTTCGCCTACAGCCCCGATCGCGTGCAACGCCTGACCGGCTTCATGGGCTTCCAGACCATGCTGGAATTTGGCCCGGACGAGCGCATCGAGAACGTCTCGATCGGCGACGCCATGGGCTGGCAGGTGACCCCGAACAAGCGGGCGAATCTGCTGTTCCTGAAACCTGTCGACCGGGCCCCGGCCACCAACATGACCGTGGTCACCGACCGCCGCCGCTACGTGTTCGAGCTGGTCGTGGCCGCGCCCCGGGCCTCGACCGCGGACGCCGCCTATGTGGTGCGCTTCCGCTATCCGCAGGCCGCTCCCATCGCCGTGGCGGCCGCCCCGGCCAAGCCGGCGCCGACCGCCCGCAACACCGCCTACAGCCTGCAGGGCGCGGCGACCCTGCGGCCTTCGATCGTCTTCGACGACGGCGTCTCGACCTATTTCGCCTGGCCGGAACAGGCTGATCTGCCGGCCATCTTCGTGGTCGGCGCCGACGGCGTCGAGGGCCTGGCCAATGCCGTGGTCAGGGACGGCTACCTGGTCGTCGACCAACTGGCCCCGCGCTTCGTCCTGCGCAGCGACAAGGCGTCCGCCACCATCGCCAACGGCGCCTACGGCGCCCGCGCGGAGAAGGCCCGATGACCCACGACATCGATCCCCGCCAAGATCCGCGCCAGGCTCCCGACGTGATCGAGGACCTCGCCGTCGCCGACGCCCAGGCGCGTCCGGTTGTCACCCGTGGCCCGGGCGTGTCGAACCTGGCCATCCTCGCCGGCTTCGGCGTGATGGGCCTGGGCCTGTTCGGCTGGATGTCGAGCCACCGCGCCGACGCCCATCCGCGTCCGCAACGCGTCGAGACCGCGATCGTCGCCTCGCCGGCCGTCGCTCCCGTCGCGCCGCCGATCGCCAAGGGCCCACTCTATGCCGTGCCGGCCCCGCAATTCACGGTCGACAACAGCATGCCGGTCGCCGCGCCGCCGCCGCCGATGAGCGCCACGATCGCCGCCGCACCGGTCGATCTTGGCGCCCGCCGCCACGCGCCCGCCCTGGTGGTGGACTTCGGCGGCGGCGAGCGTCCGACGAAGCTGATCAAGGCCAGCGCCACCGCTCCAGGCGCCCCAGCCGCCATGAAGGTCGACGGCCTCAACGCCGACGAACAGTTCGCCGATCGCGTCAGCCTGGACGAGGCCGCTCCAGCCAAGGCCACGGCCATGCAGCACCTCGACGCTGTCGTGCCCCAGGGCGCGGTGATCCCGGCGATCATGGAGACGGCGATCAATTCGGACCTGCCGGGCCTGGCGCGGGCCATGGTCACCCGCGACGTCAAGAGCTTCGACGGCTCGACCGTGCTGATTCCGCGTGGCAGCCGGGTGATCGGCCAATACAAGTCGGGCGTGGCGCTGGGCGCCTCGCGGGTCTTCGTGATCTGGACCCGGGTGATCCGTCCCGACGGCGTGACCATCCAGATCGGCTCGCCCGCCGCCGACCCACTGGGCCGTGGCGGCCTGGAGGGCAAGGTCGACCGCCACTTCTTCACCCGCTTCGGCGGCTCGATCCTGATGTCGGTGCTCAATGCCGGCGTGGCGGCGGTCAGCAATGTTCGCACCAATTCGCAGATCTATATCGGCTCGGCGACCGAGGCGGCCAACCTCGCCAATTCCGCCAAGCCCAGCACCACCTCGCCGACCATCCAGACGCCGCAAGGCGCGCCGGTGACGATCTTCGTGGCGAGAGACCTCGACTTCTCGGGTGTGAGGAACGTCGGCCTATGACGATCCATACACCGCATACCACCGGCATGGGCGTCTATCTCGAGGCCTATCTGGCGCCCCTGGCTCCGTGGCTGGCCGAACCGGCCGTGACCGACCTCTACGTCAACCGCCCCGGCGAGCTCTGGGTCGAGCGCCTGGGCGGCGCGGTCGAGCGCGTCGAGGTCCCAACCCTGGACGAGACCAATCTCTGGCGGCTGGCCCGCCAGGTCGCCAGCCTGTCGCACCAGGGCGTCAGCCGCGAGCATCCGCTGCTCTCGGCCGTGCTGCCCGACGGCGCCCGCGTGCAGATCGTGGCCTCGCCCGCCACCCGCGGCGGCATGGTCATGGCCATCCGCAAACACGTGGTCTCCGATCTAACTCTGGACGACTACGCCAAGGCGGGCGCCTTCGCCCACGCTACGACGCCGCCGGCCAAAGCTGACGCGACCCTCCGGGCGAGGCTCGACGCCGGTGACGTCCATGGCTTTCTGTCGGCCGCCGTGCGGGCCGGCAAGAACATCGTGGTCAGCGGAGGCACCTCCACCGGCAAGACCACCTTCCTCAACGCCCTCCTGAAGGAGGTTCCCCTCGACCAGCGGCTGATCCTGATCGAGGACGCCCCGGAGATTCGCCTCGTGCATCCCAACGCCGTCGGTCTGGTGGCCGTACGCGGCGAGCAGGGCGAGGCGCGGATCGGCGTCGAGGATCTGCTCCAGGCCACCCTGCGCCTGCGGCCCGACCGCATCATCCTGGGCGAGTTGCGCGGCGCGGAAGCCTTCAGCTTCCTGCGGGCCGTCTCCAGCGGCCATCCGGGATCGATGACCACCCTCCATGCCGACGATCCGCGCGGGGCCGTCGAACAGCTGGCGCTGATGGCCTTGCAAGCCGGCGCCAACCTGCGGCGTCAAGACGTGATCGACCATGTCGAGCGCGTCATCGACGTCTTCGTCCAACTTCACCGCCAAGACGGCGTCCGCGCCGTAAAGGAGATCGTCTTCATCGATCGCTAGCGGCGGCTTCCCACCACCTTCGTTTCGACTTTCAGCGCGCTTCCCCCAAGAGCGTGATCGGAGAATTGTGCATGCGTATCAACTCGTTCGCCTCCAAAGCGGGCCTATCCCTGACCCTGTTTCTCACCGCCTGCGGCGGTGGAGGCGGCGGCGGAGGTGAAAGCAGCGGCGGCGCGTCGTCCAGCGGCGCCAGCGGCGCCTCGGTCCAAGCCGTGACCTTGCCCTCGGTCATCACCGCCGAGGAAGCCTCGCGCCTGGCCAAGCAGGCCTCGTTCGGCCCCACGCCCGCGCTGATCGACCGCATCGTCGCCCTCAAGAGCGCTTCGGCCTGGATCGACGAACAGTTCACGCTGAGCAACAGCACCTATGCCGACATAGCGGCCAAACCCGTGGCGATGGACTTCTGCAGCACCAGCGGCCTGACCGGCACGGCGCTCAGCAACTGCAGCCGCGACAACTTCAGCGCCATGCCCATGGCCATGCGTTTCTATTCCAACGCCGTGAACAACGACGACCAGCTGCGCCAACGGGTGGCCTTCGCCCTGTCGCAGATCGTCGTGGCGTCCGACCTCCAGGTCCACACCACGGCGGGCTTGGCGACGTTCAACCAGATCCTGCTGAGCAACGCCTTCGGCAACTATCGCGACATCCTGGCCCAGACGACCCTGAACCCGTTCATGGGCGCGTATCTGGACATGGCCGACAGCAACAAGAGTTCGCCAAACGAGAACTACGCCCGCGAACTGATGCAGCTGTTTTCGATCGGCACGGTTCTGCTGTACCAAGACGGCACCCCGAAACTCGGCGCCGACAATGCGGTGATCGCCACCTACACCGGCGCGGAGGTCAAGGACGTGGCGCGCGCCCTGAGCGGCTGGACCTTCGCCCGCTTCAGCGGCGCCACGGCGACCGATAGCAAGAAGCTCGACTTCTCGGCGTCCATGGTCGCCGTCCCCGCGCGGTTCGACACCGGCGCCAAGACCTTCCTGGGCAAGACCGTGCCCGACGGCGCCACCCAGCAGCAAAACGTCGACGCCGTCGTGGACGCGGTATTCAACCACCCCAACACCGCGCCGTTCATCTCCAAGCGTCTCATCCAGCAACTGGTGATCGCCAATCCGTCGCCAGCCTATGTCCGTCGGGTGTCGACGGTGTTCGCCAACAACGGCGCCGGAGTCCGCGGCGACATGAAAGCCGTGATCAAGGCCATCCTCACCGACGTGGAGGCGCGCGGCTCCGCCGCCACGCCCGGCAAGGTCAAGGAACCGGTGCTGATGCTCACCAGCCTGGGTCGCGGCATGGGCTTCAAGTCCGACGGCTTCGCGTTCTACTACCGCGACGCCGTACTGGGCCAGATGCCCTTCCGGGCGCCGTCCGTTTTCAACTTCTATCCCTACGACTTCCCGCTGCCGCTGGGTGACGGACAGGTCAGCCCGGTCAGCAAGCTGATGGCGACGTCGACGACGATGGCGCGCCACAATCTGGTCTGGGACTGGACCATGTACGGCGAGCAGACCCGCTCCGAATTCCAGTCCCATGCCGACATGGAGAACGCGACGGGCACCCAGCTGGCGTGGGCGGACTGGGAAACGCTGGCCGCCGACACCGACAAGCTGATCGACCGCGTGGACCTGGTGTTCCTCAACGGCACGATGACCTCGGCCCAGCGAGGTTCCCTCACCTCGGCCATCACCGCGGTCAAGAGCGCCGACCCTGTTCAGCAGGCCCACAAGCGAGCCCAGACCGCGCTCTACATCGTCGCCTCGTCCCCGCAATTCCAAGTCGATCGGTGAGTTTCAACATGCCCTTTTCTCGTCGTGACTTCGGCCGGCTGCTCGCCGGCGCCTCCGCCACGGCCGCCCTGGCGCAGTTTGGCCGATCGGCCGCCCTGGCGGACACATCCTCTTACCGCGCCATGGTCGGCGTCTTCCTGTTCGGCGGCAATGACGCCTGGAACATGGTCGTACCCAACGACAGCCGGTACGCCACCTACGCGACCCAGCGCGGAGCGATCGCCCTCAAGCAGGAGACGTTGGTGCCGCTGACCGGCACGGCCTTCGCCCTGCACCCGGCCTTCGCGCCGCTGAAGACAGCCTGGGACGAGGGTGCGCTGAGCGCCGTGCTCAACACGGGCACGCTGTACCAACCCCTGACCAAGAGCCTCTACCAGAGCCGGCCCGACCTGCGTCCGCTGAGCCTGATGTCGCATGAAGATCAGCAAAACCAATGGCAGGGCCTTCGCCTGCGCGAGGTCAACCACGACGGCTTCATGGGGCGCATCCTCGACAAGTCCGCCAAGACCGACGTCCCGCCGCTGATCTCCGTCGCCGGCTCCCAACTGGCGCTGATCGGCGCTCAGACCTCGCCACTGGTCCTGCCGTCGACTGGCACGATGGTCCGCTACGGCTACAACGCCGCCAGCGCCGACCCGACGACAATGGCCCGCCAGGCCGCGCTCGACACCTTCTCGGACGCCTCGTCGTTCGGAGCCGTCACCGATCTGACCAGCCGAGGCATGTCGTCCGCCTACGCCCAGGCGGTGGCGGCCAACACCGTCATCGCCGCCGCCAGCTCGGTCGTAGACCCGTATTTCAAGAACCCGACGACCGGCGCCGCCCTGACCAGCGACATCTCCAAGCAGCTGTTACGGGCGGCGCGCATGATCGAGGCCCGAGGGACCCTTGGCCACGCCAAGCAGACCTTCTTCGTCAGCCAGGGCGGCTACGACACCCACACCAGCCAACCGTCGACCCACAACACGCTCTACGCCGATCTGGCCCTGGCCCTGGCCGGCTTCTACAACGCCATGAAGGCCCTGGGCCTGGCCAACAACGTGACCGCCTTCACGATGTCGGACTTCGGCCGCGTGTTCAAAGCCAACAGCAACAACGGCACCGATCACGCCTGGGGCTCCAACCACCTGGTGCTGGGCGCCGCCCTGGCCTCGCGCAAGGTGCATGGCGCCTATCCGGACATGGCGTTCGGCGGTCCCGACGACGCCTACACCGACGGCCGCTGGATACCGTCCATCGCGATCGAGGAATATATCGGCGCCATTGCCCAGTGGTACGGCGTCAGCGCGACCGACATGCCCTATGTCTTCCCGAACTGGTCGACCTGGAACGGTGGCGGCCGGGGTCCAGCGCCGCTTTTTGGGTAGCTCTGTCGATCGCCGTGACCTCCTGGGTCGCGGCGATCGCGGTCAGCGATACGAGGGACTCGCAGACATCGAGGCCGGCCGGATCATCGGCCACGAGGCCATGAAAGCGGCGCCACGGGGAGTTTCAAGGCGTAACGTCGGGTCTCCTCGTCGCCGGCCGCCCGATCACGCCACCCGGAACTTCGGCGGCGGCAGGCTCAGCCGGGTGTCGGCCACGGCCTCGCCGCGGAAGAACCGCACCAGCAAAGCCTGCACGTCCGGATGGGCCTCGAAGACGTTGTGGCCGGCGTTCTCGACGATCACCCGGGACTTGCGCTGGAACTGCGCCGCCACTTCATCCTGTTCGGGCATGGGCGTGCGGCCGTCCAGCGTACCGGCGACCAGCAGGGCGGGATGGTCGATGCGGAACGCCGCGCGGAAACCTTCGCCCAGGTCGACGCCCGGGACCGCGCCCAGCAGCTGCGGCATCGGGAAGTTCAGCGCCTCGCCCAGCACGGCGGTCTTGGCTTCGCGTCGCACCAAGGCCAGCCGGGCCGGCGAGATTCCCGACGCCAGATCCGTGGCCTCGGGCATGCCGGCGATGCCGAGAAGGTTCGCGAATTCGTTCGCGAAAGGGGCCAGAACCTCCGTCCGACCGGCGTCGAGCCCCAGATAGAGTCCCGGCAGCATGACCAGGGTCTGCGGATTGGCGATCAGCCCACCCGCCATGAGTTGAATGGCGAAGCCGCCCACCCGTAGCTCGACCGGCGCGCCGTTCAGCGTCGCGGCCATCCTCACCGGCGCCGCCTCCATCTTGGCGTGCACCCGCCGCATCAAGGCCGGCAGGTCGGGGATCGCCGCGCGGACGACGGGGTCGGCGTCCAGCAGGCCGTCGACCTGGCGCAGAAGAGCGTCGATCGCCGCCGGCCGCTTCACCGTCTGATCCTGGCCCTCCAGGCTGGCCAGGGCCACGCGGTTCACCCGGTCGCCGTGCCGCTTGAGCATGCTGAGCGCCAGATGCGTACCGTAGCTGATACCCCAGAGGTCGACCTTTTCCGCGCCCAGATGACGTCGCAGGTCGTCGATGTCGTCGGCGTTCTGTTCGGTGTTGTAGCCGGTCATGGCCACGCCGGCCTTGGTCCAGTCGGCCCAGGCCTCCTGGAAATCCTCGCGGAAATAGGAGGTCAGCCCGGCTTCCGTGAACTCGGGCGGCGGGCGCGTCGAGGCCGGCCGCCCCGGGATGGCGTTGGACAGGCCCGTGCCCCGTTGGTCGAAGGCGATGACGTCGGCCACCTCGCGCAGGGCCATGAAGATCGGAAAGCGCGGTCCGCCCGCCGCCCTCGTCGCCATGCCGCCTGGTCCGCCGGCCAGGTAGACGATCGGCGGACCGGGCTTGGCCGCCGTCGAGGCGAACCGGACATAGCTCAGCCGGATCTTCCGCGATTTGGGATCGCGGCGATCCTCCGGGACCTCGAAGAAACCCCGCTCGGCGTCAGTGTCCTGGCCCTGCCAGCCCTTGAAGCGGAACGGGCCGGCCTGCGGCGGAGACGTCGTCGGCGCGGGAGCCCGGGGAGCGGCGGGCTGGGCGAGCGCCAGGGCCGGAAAGGCGAGGCCGGCGGCGACGAGCACGGCGCGGCGATGAAGCGATGTGTGGGTCATGCCGACAGCTGAGCCGTTCGCGGCGCCGTCCGCCACGCCGCTTCGGTCAATGGCGCTTGGTCATCGGCGAATGGCGGCGCATCTCGGCGAGCGGCGCCTTATAGGGTGACCCCATGTGGCGAATCTTGCTTCTCGGCCTGCTCCTGACCGGCCTTACGACCCTGGCCCGAGCCCAGGATACACCATGGCAGGCCTGCCACGGCGCGGTCGGCCCGGACGGTCCTGTGCTCAGCGACTGCCGCCCGATCCGGGATTTCGTTGATCCCCAGGGCCGGGAGCTGTGGATCCGTTCCACGATCGACGCCCCCAATGGCGCTTTGGGCGACACCCGGCCGCACGCCCTCTATGTAGCGGGTGTCGCCGCGTCGGAGGCCTGGCTCAACGGTCAGCGCCTGGGCGTCAACGGCCACCCCGGCGCCACGGCGCGGGAAGAGCTCCCTGGGCGCTACCAGGCGATCCTTCCGATCCGCGAGACCGCCTGGCGGCCCGATGGGAACGTGCTGGTGCTGCACCTGTCGTCCTTCCATGGCGGCCTGCGTTTCGCCCGCCCGATGAGCGCGATGCTCGTCCTGCCCTATCCCTATCCGTCGCGCACCGCGCTGCTGGCCGTCACCTTCGTGGCGGCGGGCGCCCTGCTGGCGGCGGCGTTCGGCTTCGGCGTCATCCACGCCATGCGCCGCACGGGGTCCAGCCTGGTCCTGGCCGCCATGGCCGGGGTCGCGGCCCTGCAAGCCATCGTCGAGACCCTGCGGTCGCTGTTCGACTACCCCTATCCGCTGCACGCCTGGCGGATGAGCGCCATCTGGCTGCTGGCGGCCGCCTTCGCGGTCCTGCTGGTAAGCTATGTCGCCACCCGGTTCCTGCCCAAGGCGAGCCGCCTGATGATCGGCGTGGCCCTGGGCGCGGTCGGAGCCACGGCCCTGCTTCCAGGCTTCGACGTGAAGACGGTCTGGGCGCTGATCCTGGGGGTGGCGCTGGCCGCCCTCCCCGCCGCGGCCGGCGTGCGCGACAAGCGCCCCGGCGCGCGGCTGACCCTGGCCTATCTGGCGCTGTTTCTCGCGCTGGCCCTAGGATTCCCCGAATGGCTGGCCGACCTCTCCTACTTCCTGCTCGCCGCCGGCCTGGTGCTGCCGTTGCTGATGGTCGAGGTGGTGCGGCTGGGTCGCGACGACCGCGGCCGCGAGGCCGCCCTGACCCGCGCCGCCAGCCGCCCTGACCGCCTGACCGTGGCCTCGGCGCGAGGCGTTGAACTGGTGCCGATCGCGGAGATCCTGGCCGTGGTGGGGGCCGACGACTATGTCGAACTGCGGCTGGTCGGCGGCCGCAGCCTGCTGCACGCCGCTCGCCTTGACGGCCTGGCGACCCAATTGCCGGCGAGCTTCCTGCGCGTCCATCGGTCGGTGATCGCCAACCTGGCCCAGGCGCAGCGCCTGGAGCGCGACGGCGACCGCTGGCGGCTGCACCTGAGCGAGGGCGCGCCGCTGCCCGTCAGCCGCTCCCGCCAGCCCGCCCTGCGCGAGGCCCTGGACGTTCCTCCTCTCGTGGGGGCGGCGTCTGCGTAGCGCCGTTCGCCGACCTGGGCTCCTCGCCGGGATCCGGACGTTCACCGTCCGCTCCAATGGACGGACTTGAGATCATCGAAGCCATTGGGTTCACATATGCGCCTGCCTGATTGCTGCTCAAGCAGGTGGTCGAAAACCTCATGCGAGCGTGCGACGGCGAAGGCGACGGAATGTTGTCAGTCCGTCACTCAAGCCGACTAGTCACACCAGGATCGGTTCGCGTCGGCGAAGCCGGAGATCCTCGACGGGCTTGACGGTTGCTGTTTGCACGACGTCGTCTCCGGACCTGTGCAGCGCGCCGCGCTCGAGGTGGACGATCGGCTTGTGGTTCAACGCGTCATGCGGTCCATACTTCAATCATCGACTTAGGTTCGCTTGAGTATGGTCGCGAAATGGGGCGGACCTTTCGGTCCGCCCCAGGAGGAAAATAGCTCACACGCCGGCGACGGACCCTAGAACTGCGCCCGTACTCCCACCGCATAACGCGCCCCGGTATCGACGTGGCTCAGGAACTGGTTGGCGTACTTGCCCACGGTCTGGGTCTTTGTGTCGCCGACATTGGAGCCCTCGAAGAAGACCGAGAACTTTTCGGAGACCGCATAGCGCGCTTGCAGATCGATCTGCCCCTGCCCCTTGGTGTAGATGGGGTCGCCGCCGGTGCCGTTGGATGCGGTGCTGATGAAGCGGTCACGGTGGTTATAGGCCACGCGCACCTCGATCGGCCCCTTGGCGTAGAACCCCACGAGGTTCTGGCTGTCACCCAGGCCTTCCAGCACGAACGGCGTCCCGGCCGCGGTCTGATTGGCCTTGCTGTCAACGATGGTTGCGTTGGCGGTGATCCCCAGACCGTCGAACGGCGCGGGCAGGTAATCGAAGGTGTGCTGGAAGCCGATCTCCACGCCGTAGACGTCCGCGCTCTGGGAGTTGCGCGGCCGCAGGACCTGCACCGGCAGGATGCCGCCAGGATAGAGACCGGCGGAGTTGGCGATGGTGAAGTTCTCGGTGGCCAACGAGTTGAGGATGAAGTCGTCGATGCGCTTGTAGAACGTGCCGACCGTCAGGAAGCCGGCCTTCTGGTAGTACCACTCCAGCGACGCGTCGAAGTTGGTCGACTTGAACGGCCGCAGATCCGGGTTGCCACCTGACGCCGTGAGGTTGCCAGGTCGCAGGGTGGTAAAGGCGATACGCGGCGCGACATCGGTGAGATTGGCGCGAGACAGGGTCTTGGTGGCGGCGAAACGACCGACCAGTTCCGGCGTGAGGTCGACCTTGACGTTCAGGCTGGGCAGGAAGTCGTTATAGGTCGTGGTCTTGGAAACCGGCGCATTGGCGTCGGCATAGACCGCCGTGTAGGACGTGCTGTCGCCCGCGATCGGCAGGACGTCCAGCAACGTCTGTTGGACGCCGCGCGACGTCAGCTCGGTATGGACGTAGCGGACGCCCAAGGTGGCGGTCCAAGGCAAGCCGCCGATGTCGGCCGCGAAGTCACCTTGGATATAGCCGCCCGAGATCTTCTCCTTGACCGAATAGGCCGAGGGTTGCGGCAGGCCCACGAAGCCGCCCTTGGAGGCGATGTAGGCCGCGGTCGAACCCAGCGGACGCCCCGCCGCCACGTCCTGGGCGTTCCCGGCCGCCGGGGTCTCGAGGAATTTGAAATAGTCCTCGGCGTTGAACGAGAGCCATTGGCGCGGGAAGTCGCCGCTTTCGCCGTCGAGGAAGGAACTCGGGTTGAAGGGCTTCAGCAGTCCAGCCGGCACGGCGATGCCGTAGCCGCAATAGGAGCAGCCGACGTCGTTGTCGGTCCGCACCGAAGCGTTGTCCTTGGTGCGGTCCGTGTAGATGGCGCCCATGCGCAGGGCGGTGAAGACCTCGTAGTCGGTCTTGAACACGCCATCCAACCGCGTCTCATAGACCGTCTCCGAAACGTTCGAGCCCTCGCGGGTCGCGAAGTGCGCGCGACCGACGCTCGGATCGGTGAAGCCTTTCGCGGCCGTCAGGCTAGGCAGGCCATCGCCGGTATTGCTGTACTGAACCGCATTGGGAAAACCGACCACCGCGAAGATCTCGTTGCCGCCGTTGTTCGACGCCGCCTTGGAGTAGGACGTGTCGAACTTCACGTTGATCTTGTCGGTGGGATTCCAATCGGCGTTGAAGCCCAGGGACCGCAACTTGGTCGGTCGATTGAAGGTGCGGCTGATGTAGTCGGTGTGGCCGTTGGCGTTTTGCGAGAAACTGGTCACGGTCCGGTTACCGTCCAGGACGGCGTTACTGATATCGGCCGGCGAGAACCAGTGGCCGATGCTGCTAGCCTGGGAGGCGACGGTGAACTTGTTGTAGAGGCCATCGACCGTCAGGGTCAGGTCGTCCGTCGCCCGAAACTGGACCGTGCCGGTGACACCAATGCGTTCGCGATCCTCCTGGTCCGAAATCTGGTCGTAGTTCTGGGGCACGAGCGCATTGTTGATGGCGCTCGCGCCCGAGCCCACCGTGGTGGAATAGTAGCCGTTGGTGGCGGCCGTGTTGATCAGCGCCTTGCGCTTTTGATACGACAACGAGGCCAGAACGCCGATGCGATCATCGGCCAGGCGGGTGGAGAACAGCGCGAAGGCGTCGGGCGAGGTCTTTTCCGAAAGATCCTCGTAATTGGCCTTGGCGCTGAGGATGACCTTGCTGCCACGAATATCGAAAGGCCGCGCGGTCTTGACGTTGATCGTGGAGCCGATGCCACCTTCCTGCAGCGTGGCGTTGTTGCTCTTGTAGACGTCCGCGCCCGAGATCAACTCCGCGGCCAGAAGGTCGAAGCTGAACTGACGGCCGGCGTTCTCGGTGGCCAGGGTGCGGCCGTTGACCAGCACATTGTTGAATGAGGGACCAAAGCCCCGGACCGTCACGAAGCGCCCTTCTCCGCCGCTACGGTCGATCGAAACCCCCGTGATGCGTTGCAGGGACTCCGCGACGTTGCTGTCTGGAAACTTACCCAGATCTTCCGAAGCGATGGAATCGACGATCACGGCGGCGTTGCGCTTGACGTCGATGGCGCGGCTCAGGCTGGCGCGCAGTCCCGTGACCAGAATCTCCTCGACGGTATCGCTGGCGGGGGTGTCGCTGGCGGGCGCCTCCTGAGCGTTCGCCGTGGAGGCGATCATGCAAAGGCCAAGCGCTCCCATACCGGCGCTGATCATCAATCGACGCGCGAACGCGCGGCCCCGACCAGCTGTCGTTGCCTGGGTCATAATTCCCTCCTGGTGTGAGGGCCGCCGCGCTAAAGCCGGGCGGCCTCGTCATTCTTTACCGACCTCGCCGGCATTAAGATGATAAATCATAAGAATGATGGAGGGTCAAACCGAACCCATAAGGAAATCCACATGTTAGCGCTATCTCGTTGCTGGAAAATTTCGTTTTCCTGAACAAGTTCTGGCGGTTCCCATTCCGAAATAAAACGGCCGCACGCTGCCGCGAAGGCGGACCCTATCGCTCCCGGGCCGCCGACTCGGGTCGTCGGGTTCTCGCATAGACCCGCTTAGCGAGTCGCGTGGGCGCCGAACGGCGATCAACTATCTGTTGCGACGGACGGGCAAATTTGACAGCAGTGATTCATGAGCGCCAGCGACCCTTCGGACGTCCGCACCTCTTTGGGTCGCAACCTGACCTATGGCCTGCTCGACGTCCTGGGCAGGATGATCGTCACGGGCGCCTATGACGGAAGACCCTTTCCGATCGAAGCCGAACTCTCCAAGGAGCACGGCGTCAGCCGGTCGGTGACGCGGGAGGCGGTCAAGATGCTGGGCGCCAAGGGGCTGCTCACCGCCCGGCCACGCCAGGGTACGATCATTACCCCGCCGACCAGCTGGAATTGGTTCGATACGGACGTCCTGAGATGGCTCCTGGAGCGCAAGTTCTCGCTCGCCCTCCTGCGGCAGTTCACCGAATTGCGCCTGACAATAGAACCGGGCGCGGCGGCCTTGGCCGCGCAATACGGGGATGCGGACGGCCTGGCGCTCATACAAGACGGCTACGCGCGGATGGAAGCGGCCGAAGCGGGCCATGACGACCCCTTGATCTCGGATATCGCCTTTCACGTGGCGATCCTGGAAGCTTCGGGCAATCCCTTCTACGCCCAGTTCCGCGACGTCGTGGCCACCGCCCTGCAAACCTCGATCCAGTTCACGAACCGGTACCGAGGCCGCAACGCCAGCCTGCCGGGGCACAGGGCCATCGTGGACTCCATCATAGCCCGCGATCCCGAAGGGGCGGCCCAAGCCATGCGGGCGCTGATCGCTGATGTCATGAGCCTTATCAGAGAGGCGACCGCGCGCCAGAACGCCGGGCAGGCTCTCGTCGAGGCCTCGATCGAGCAGGCAGAGAGCCAGACCCGAGGCATGGTCTAGGCCAGGAAACGCCGCCGACGCTTGCCTCGATCGGTCGAGGCCAGGCCCCCTCGCCCGCTGAACCGGACCCTTTTCGGTCAAACCCGAATTGACAATTCGCCGAAAAATCCATTTATCAGATAAATAATAGGATGAGGAAACGCCGATGCCACCACTCATGATGGATCGAAGACTCGCGTGCCTGGGTCTTCTGAGCGGCGCGATCGGGTGGACGAGTCAGGCCGTCGCCGCAGGGTTGTATGACGAGAAGACCAAGGTTTTCCGGCTGGATGGCGGCGACGTCACCTATGCCTTCGGTATCAACGCGAAGGGACAGGCACAGGCGCTCTACTGGGGCGGCCGGCTAGCGCCTGGCGACGCGCTCGCTGCCGCCACCGCCGTCCCCGACCACTCCTCTTTCGAACTCTCCACGTCGATCACGCCGCAGGAATTCCCGGCTCAAGGCGGTGGGATGTTCGTCGAACCGGCGCTGAAAGTGGCCTATCCCGACGGCGTCCGGGACGTGGTGCTGAAATATGCCTCGCACCGCCTGACCGACGCCGGCGTCACGGTCCGCCTGAAGGACATCGAGCGCGAACTCTATGTCGAACTCCGCTACGTCATGGACAGCGAGACCGGCATTCTGGGCCGCTCGGCGGTCGTCGAGAACCGCACGCGTACGCCCGTCCGGATCGACCAATTCGCGGCCGGCGCCCTGACCTTGCCGATCGAGACCGACTACCGCCTGCAGTATCTGACAGGCCGCTGGGCGGGCGAGTGGACTCTGCAGAGTCGGCCGGTGACCGCGGGCTCGACCGTCCTGGAGAGCCGTCGCGGCTCGACCGGCCACCAGAACAATCCCTGGTTCGCGATCGACCGCACCGGCGCCTCTGACGAGGAGTTTGGCCCTGTATGGTTCGGCGCCCTGGCCTGGAGCGGCTCGTGGCGGATCACCATCGACGCGGACTCGATGGGCAAGGTTCGCATCGTCGGCGGCTACAATCCCTACGACTTCGCCTACCGGCTACAGCCCGGCGAGACCTTGGAATCACCCGTGCTCTACGCCGGTTATTCCGGTCAGGGCATGGGCGGCGCCTCGCGCCTGATGCACCGCTTCCAACGCCAGAACATCCTGCCGGGCGGCGCCAAGGCCCGGTTACGGCCGGTGCTCTACAATTCCTGGGAAGCCACCGAGTTCGCGGTCACCGAACCTGGCCAGATCGCGCTGGCGGAGAAGGCGGCGACGATCGGCGTCGAGCGGTTCGTGATGGACGACGGCTGGTTCGGCGCGCGCAACAGCGACAAGGCCGGCTTGGGCGACTGGACGGTCAATCGCACCAAGTTCCCCAATGGCCTCAAACCCTTGATCGACAAGGTCCGCGGCCTGGGCATGGAGTTTGGCCTGTGGGTCGAGCCCGAGATGGTCAATGCCGACAGCGACCTCTACCGCGCCCATCCCGACTGGGTGATCAACTTCCCGACCCGGCCTCGCACCGAGGGCCGCAACCAGATGATGCTGAACCTGGCGCGCAAGGATGTGCGTGATCACCTGCTCAAGGTGCTAGACGACCTGGTCAGCCAGAACGACATCGCCTTCCTGAAATGGGACCACAACCGCAACTGGTCCGAACCCGGCTGGTCGGAGCAATCACCCGACGACGAGCAGAAGATCTATGTGGCGGCGGTCCGCAATCTCTACTGGATCCTGGCCGAGCTGCGCCGACGCCACCCCAAGCTGGAGATCGAATCCTGCGCCGGTGGCGGTGGTCGGGTCGACATGGGTGTCATGGCCCTGACCGACCAGGTCTGGCCGTCAGACAACACCGATCCCTATGACCGCCTCACGATCCAGGATGGCTTCACCCACGCCTACACCCCTGCGGTGATGATGGCCTGGGTCACTGATTCGCCCAGTTGGGCCAACCGGCGGACCACCTCGCTGGAATACCGCTTCCTGGTTTCGATGCAGGGCGGCCTGGGGATCGGCGCCAATCTCAACCACTGGAAGGACGAGGACTTCGCCGCGGCCAAGCGGCTGATCGCCGAGTACAAGACGATCCGCGCCACGGTGCAGCGCGGCGACCTCTATCGCCTGGTCTCGCCGCGCGATGGCTCCGAGCGCTCGGTCACCCTGTCCGTATCGCCCGATCGCAAGCAGGCGGCGCTGTTCGCCTTCGTCCACTCGGCCAGCAAGCTGCAGCCGCCGCCGCTGATCCAGCTTCGCGGCCTGGATCCCAAGACGACCTACGGGCTGCGGGTCATCGCCGGCGCGAACGATTCTTCCAATCCCGCCCAGGCTAGCGGCGCCTTCTGGATGGAGTACGGCCTCAAAACGCTCCTCAGAGGCGATTTCCAGGCGGCTGGCTTCGTGCTCGAAGCGACGGCCTAGCCCCTTTTCCGATCTTCGGGCGGCGACGCTGGAGCGCGCCGCCCTGAGTTGACCGCTTCCGCCGGGCCTAGAGCAGCCAATCCTCCGACGCGTTCAGACGCGCCACATGGCCCCATTCGGCGGTCGCCGCGTCGAGGTCGAAGCTCTTGACCCCGGCCAGCAGGATCGACGAGCCGTCCTCGAAGCTGACCAGGGTGTCCTTGCCCTGGCGAGCGGCGCTGGCGTGGTAGCCGGCATCCAACATCGCCGACCAATCCAGGGTGTCCTGGCCCTGGCGGAAATCGGTGACCCGGTCGTCGCCGAAACCAGGGCGGAACACGAAAACGTCGCGACCGCCTCCCCCGCTCAGCACGTCATCGCCGGCCTCGCCGATCAGGGTGTCGTCACCCGCGCCGCCGCTCAGCCCGTTGGCGGCGGTATTGCCGACCAGCAGGTTGGCGCGGGCGTTGCCCGTGCCGCCGATCGCCGCCGTCCCGGTCAGGCGCAGGTTCTCGAGGTTGAGGCCCAGCGAATGGGTGATCGAGGATTCGACCGTGTCGGTCCCGTCGCTGAACCACTCGACCACCGTGTCGAAGCGGTCGTCGATCACATAGGTGTCGTCGCCGTCGCCGCCGGCCAGGGCGTCGATCCCGTCGCCGCCGTCCAGCCGGTCGTCGCCGTCACCGCCGAACAGCGCGTCCCACCCGGCTCCGCCGATCAGGATGTCGTTCCCCGCCCCGCCGTCCAGCAAGTCCCAGCCGTCGCCGCCATCGAGGCGGTCGTCGCCGCCCTGGCCATGCAGGAGGTCCAGACCGTCGCCGCCCGACAGGTGGTTGGCGCCGTCCGTGCCGGTCAGGCTGTCGTTGCGGCTGGAGCCGACCAGGTTCTCGACGCCGAGGATCAGGTCGGAACCGGCGCCGGTGGCCTGTCGCGTGGTCAGCCGCAGGTCGATGTCGATGCCGCGCGTCGCCGTGGCGAAGCTGACCGTGTCGATCCCCTCACCGCCGTCCAGGGTGTCGTCGCCCAGGCCGCCGTCGAGCCGGTCGTCGCCCGCCCCGCCGATCAGCAGGTTGGCGCCCGCGTCGCCTGAAAGACTGTCGGCGAAGGCTGAGCCGGTCAGGTTCTCGACGGCGATCAGCGCATCAGCGCCCTCGCCCGTCGCCACGCCCGTGGCCAGCCAGGCCGAGACCCCGGCCAGGGCCGCCGCGAAGCTGACGGTGTCGACGCCCGCGCCGCCGTCCAGGAGGTCATCACCCAGGCCGCCGGCCAGCAGGTCGGCCCCGGCCGCGCCGCGCAGAACGTTGCCGCCCGCGTCGCCGGTCAAACGGTCATCGCCGGTCGAGCCGGTCAGGTTCTCGATGGAGACCAGGGTGTCGGATCCGGCCCCGGTCGCCTGGACGCCGGTCAAGGCCAGGTCGACCGTGACGCCGTTGGCGGCCGAATAGTCGGCGGTGTCGCGGCCCTCGCCGCCCTCGAGCCGGTCATCGCCCGGCCCGCCGTCGAGCAGGTCGTCGCCCGCCCCGCCAATCAACCGGTCATTGCCGGCGCCGGCGCGGATGATATCGCTGCCGCCCAGGCCGTCGATGGTGTCGTCGCCGTCCAGCGAACCCCGCGTCGCGCCGAACTTGGCCAGATAGGCCGCTGCGTCCAGCACATCCGTGCCCTCGGTAGCCAGGGCCGCCGAGCGCGGCAACAGCACCGAAACCAGCGACGGATCGTGATCCGACAACTGGTCGGCGAACTCGGAATTGATGTGGACGATGTCGTAGAGCGCGTCGGCGACCAGGTTGAGGGTCGCCAGGATCTGGTCGAGAGCCTGACTGTTGCCCTCGAAGACGTAGGAGTAGCGCTCTTCCTCGGGCAGCAACTCGATCAGCGCCTTCATCACCGCTTCGCCGGTGACGAAGGTGCTGGGGTTGCCCGCCGAACCGGCGGTCAGGCGCTCGATCGCCCCGGTCACAAGTTGCACGGCCGGGAAGAACTGGAACTCGTTGAAGTCGCCCAGGGCGATGACCTTGTCGTCGTTGCTCTTGGCGTTGGCCAGAACCGCGTCGACGAAGGCGTTGATGTCGATGGCCTGGCCCTCGCGCTTCACGGCGCCCGAGTCGAGCAGTTCGTCATATTCGGGCAGGTCCAGGCGGTCGCCGGTCAGGGGCGCGCTGCCGCCCTTTGACGACAGGTGGTTGTTGATCGTCCAGAAGGTGCCGCCCTGGGTCTCGGTGTAGCCGGCCGGCGACCATTCGATCGGCAGAGACTTGCGAGTGGCCGAGAAGTCCGGATCGGCGGTCAGCGGGCCAGCGCCGTCGGGATCGGCGCCGATCCGGTTCTCGGTCGGGAACAGGCGGATCCGGTCGCCCTCGACGCCGCTCAGCCCGTTGGCGACGGTCGGGGTCACGGCGTCGGCGCGGTAGAGATAAGCGACGCGGATATTGCCGCCCGGCGCGCCGCCGTCCTGGTCGTCGACCGGATTGGCGACGATGGCCAGATAGCGCGGTCCGCCCGCCGCCTCGATGGCGTCGAGCAGCTGGGTGATCGTGACGCTGGCGTCGACCGTGCTGTCGTTGAGGATGCCGTTGTTGTCCTGCAGCTCTTGCAGGGCGATGATTTCCGGCCCGCCGAGATTGTTGATGATCGCGGCGGCCAGCTTGTCGAACTTCTCCTGGGTCGAGACCTCGCCGGTCGAGAAGGTCATGCCGACCGGCGCCAGGTTCTCGACATTGAAGTTGGCGATCCGCACCCGGTCGAGGTTGGCCGCGATGGCGGTGGTTTCGCGCTCGAGCCCACCGGCGGTGTGGGTATAGGCCTCGGTGGCGTTCACCTCGTAGCTGCCGGCCGTGTAGGACACGACGCCGGTGACGTCGCCCAGGCGGTCGCCGACCGTGACGGTGGTCGGCGTGGCGATACCAGCCTCGTCGTCCAGCTGCACGCGCTCGGGATTGAAGTCGAAATCCTTGTCGGCCGGGTTGCCCGCGCCGGGGGTCTCGTCGCTGATCGTCAGGCCGCCGCGGCCGTTGGCGGAGTCGTTGGTCCCGACGTTGGGGGTGGTCCAGATCTCGCCGAAGCTGCTGCGCTCGGGGCTGACGACGCGGACGTCCTCCAGCGTCACGCGCATGCCTTCCAGCGATTCCCAGAAATCGATGCCGTCATTGACCGGGTCGTAGGTCCCGGAGGTCTCGTCGTCGCCCAGGCTGTGCAGGGCCGGCGTGCGCTGGAGCGTGGCCGGGTCGTTGACGTCGCCGATGCGAACGGCGGTCGGCAAGGCGTTGCCCGTGGACAGCACGGTCACGGTCGGCGCGGTGATCTCGGTCAGGGTCAGGTCGGTCGTGCGGCTGGACGAGCGGAACTCGGCCACCGTGCCACGCACCTGCACCTCGGCGCCCACGACGATGTCGGCGGCCAGCAGGGTGTTGTTGAACACATAGACGGCGTCGGACGTGCCTATGTCGCCGTCGCCCGTCGCATCCTGGATCCAGAAGGCGTTGTTGTCCTTGTCGATCGCCGTGACGATCCCCTTGGTGAACACCTCCTGCCCGGCCCAGGCGGAGGTATGGCCGGCGCCCTGGATGTCGAAGATCCGCACCACGGCGACGTCGTCATTGACGATCTTGCCCTGGCCGACCGCGTCGGTGAGGTTGGCCGCGCCAGTGGTGCTGACCAGGTTCGACAGGGTCAGGCTGAAGATCTCGTCCGGCTCGACAGCGGTGTCGCCGTTGATGATGATCGAGACTGTCTGGGTTAGGTCGCCGCCGACCGCGAAGCTCAACGCGCCCGCCGCGGCGACGTAGTCCGACCCCGCGTTGGCCGAGCCGTCGGCGGTGGCGTAGTCGACGCTGAAGGCCCCGGCGTTGTCGCTGCGGGTGACGGTGAAGGTCAGGGTGCGCGCGCCGGCCTCGCCCTCGGCCACGTTCACGTCGCCGATCGCGACGCGGGCGGGGCCGCCCACGCCCTCGAACGTCTGGCCGGCGTTGGCGCCGCCGGGGGTGTCGTCGGTCGCCAGGGCCCAGGTGAAGTCCGCCCCTTCGTCGCCGACGCCGACGCGGGCGATGGAGGTGCCGTTGGCGTTGCCGGGCTCCGAGACCCCGACATCGACGCTGGTCATGCCCGCCGCCGGCCCGTTGACCGCCGTCAGCGGGCCTTCGTAACTGATGAACTCGACCACGGCGCCGGTCGGATCGACCAGGGCGATGGCGTCGGGCGCGCCGTTCTGCAGGCCGTCGCGCGGATAGTTCAGGCCTATGACGCCGAAACCGTTCTCCAGGTCAGCGATCACGCCCGACAGCACGTCGGTGTCATAGGCCTGACCGTTCGAACCGTTGTAGAGCACGATGCTGTAACCGGTCAGGTCGGTTCCAGCCCGGCCGGCGATCTCGATGAACTCGCCAGTATCGGTGCTGGCGTTGTCGTAATGGAACTCGTTGATCCACGGCCGCGCGGCCGGGATCGGCGGCGCCGTATCGTTGTTGACGATCGTCGCCACGCCCTCGGCGTCGGTCAGGCCCGCGCCGCCGGTCGAATTGCTGAGCACCAGGCGGAAGGCCTCGTCGGCTTCGAACGTGGCGTCGCCGTTGACCAGAACCTCGACCGTGGCCGTGGTCTGGCCGGCCGCGAAACTGACAACACCCGAGGTGGCGACGAAATCCTCGCCCGCGCTCGCCGTGCCGGCGACAGTGGCGTAGTCGATGGTGAAGGCGCCCTGCCCCCCCGAGCGGGTAATCGTGAAGGTGGCGACCTGGGTTCCAGCGTCCCCCTCGGTGACAACCACGTCGCCGACCGTGATGCTGGGGGCGATCACCGCGCCCTCGAAGGTCTGGCCGGCGTTGACGGCGCCAGGCGTGTCGTCCGAAGCCACCGCCCAGGTGAAGTCCGCGGCCGCGTCGCCGAGTCCGACGCGGGCGATCGCGGTGCCGGCCGCCGTGCCGGGTTCGATGACCCCGACATCGACGCTGGTCAAGCCGTTGGCCGGACCGCCGACCGCGACGAACCCGCCCTCGTAGCTGAGGAATTCGATCACCGTGCCGGTCGGCGAGATCAGCGCCAGGCCGTCGGGCGCGCCGTTCTGGATGCCGGCCGGATAGGCGATCGAGACCGCGCCGAAGCCGTTCGACTGGTCGGGGATCAGCCCCGATAGCGTCAGGGTGGCGTAGGGCGCGCCGCCTGAGCCGTTGTAGAGCACGATCGTATAGCCGGTCAGGTCGGTTCCAGCCGGACCCGCCACCTCGACGAACTCGCCAAGGTCCGCGCCGGTGTTGTCGTAGTGGAATTCGTTGATCCAGATCATGTTCTTATCTCCACCGAACGCGGGGTCGCTCAACCGGAGGCTAGATCAAGTCGCAACCGGTCGTCGCGCGTGAATTGTCCTCCTGGCGTTATCGTCCGCAGGTGACGCGCGCATGACACGGAGCAGCGGCGTCTGCCCGTGTAGCCGACGCCGCTCAGCCCGCCCGTGCTGTTGATTTTGCCTTCGGCCACGCCGGCGGCGGCGTCACCGTCGAGGGTGACGGCGGCTGACCACCAGGCGGCAAGAACGGAATCTTCTTCAGACCGTCTGAGCCGCCACCAGATCCATGACCGCGCGTCCCAGGACCCCGATGGAGACGGGTTTACGCAGGAGCACCGCGCCCTCCACCTTCTCGAGTTGGGCTGTGTCGGAGTAGCCGCTGCAGAACACGATCGGCAATCCGGGCCTCAGGGCCCGGGCGCGCCCGCCGACCTCGGCGCCATTCATTCCCGGCATCGCGAAGTCCACCACCAGGGCGTCGGGCGATCGGCTCTGCAGCGCGGCCAGGCCGTCAACGCCGCCCGCGGCTTCGATGACGTCGAAGCCTTCGACGCGCAGGCCATCGACCAGGACCTGGCGAACGGCGTCGTCGTCGTCGACCACCAGCACCTTGATCCGCCCTGGATCGACCCGGCCGCCGCGCGCGACGGCTATGTCGGCGGGCCGTTCCTTGACCTCGGCGGCCGGAGCCTCGATGCGCGGCAGGACGATCCGCACCGTCGCGCCCTCACCGGGCGCGCTTTCGATCGAGACCTCTCCCTTGCACTGATGGGCGAAGCCATAGACCTGGGTCAGACCCAGACCCGTGCCCTTGCCACGCTCCTTGGTGGTGAAGAACGGCTCCAGCGCCCGGGTCGCCGTTTCCGGCGTCATGCCGCAGCCGCCATCACGCAGCCAGATGACCGCGGTCGGACCATCCCCGGGCGCGACGCCCAGCACGACCTCGCCGCCGTCGGGCATGGCGTCACGCGCATTCACCGCGAGGTTCACCACCGCGAGCTCCAGTTGGTCCCGGTGCGTCTTGGTCCAGATTTCGCCAAGCGCGAAATCGAGCTCCAACGAAATGGTCGGCCCGAGCGCGTGGGCGATGATCGGCGCGGCCTCCCGCAGCGCCGCGCAGGCGTCGATCGGCTGCAACTCGATGCGCTGCGTGCGCGAAAAGGCAAGAAGCTGGTTCGTCACCCGCGCACCCCGCCGCGTCGCCTCGCGCGCGCCCTCGATATATTTGCGACCGACATGGTCGGGCTCCAGGCGCTTGTCGAGGAGATGCAAGGCGCCGTCGATGGCCATGAGCAGGTTGTTGAAGTCGTGGGCGACGCCGCCAGTCAGCTGCCCGAGCGCTTCCATCTTCTGGATTTGCATCATGGCCTGCTCGGCCCGCAGGCGCTCGGTCGTCTGGTTCTCGACTTCCCGCAGCGCCTTCTCCCGTTCCGCCGTGCGCTCGCGGACGCTGCGTTCCAGCGCGGCGTTCTCCAGCCGGAGTCTGCGCATGGTCAGCGCGCGCGACAGCACGGGCAGGATGGCGCCAAGCTTGAGGGGCTTGAGGATGTAGTCCAGCGCGCCGGTCTTCATCGCCTCCACGGCGGAGGCGATGCTACCCTCGCCGGTCATGATCACGCCGACCAGGTTCGGATCAAGCGCCTGCGCCCGCTGCAGCAGCTCCACGCCGCCCATGCCCGGCATCCTGAGGTCGGTCAGCAGCAGGTCGAACCCGCCCTGCTTGAGCGCCGCCAGCGCGGCGGTCGGATCGGTGAACCCCTCGGTCTCGTAGCCCTGGTGGCCTAGAGTGACGCGCAGCGCCGTCAGGTTCGCGGCCTCGTCGTCGACGATGAGGATGCGGGATGGAGCTGGCTCGGTCGCGGCGTGGTTCGTCAAGGCGTGGCCTCCGGACACAGGTTCGCCAGGGCTTCCCGAATTTCCCTGAGCTTCGGCGGCTTGCTCAGGAGTTGATCGACATGCGGCGGAATGTCGGCGTCCGCGAGCAGGCCCTGCCCCCAGCCCGTCAGCAGGATCACGGGCGTGGACGGGGACAAGGCCTTGATCTCGGCGGCGACCTTCCACCCGTCGATCTTTGGCATGCCAAGATCGGTGATGACCGCGGCGAAGGGAGTCTCGCCGTCGTTCGCCGCCGCGAAGGCGTCGATCCCGGCGCGGCCGTCGTGGGCCGTGGTGACGACGTGACCGTCGGCGCTCAGCGTGTCGCCCAGCGCCTTGAGAAGCACCGGATCGTCGTCGACGAGCAACAGGCGCAACCGCTGTGGCATGACGCCCTGGTCGCTCTTGGCGGCCGCGATCGCGACTTCGGCCGGCGCTGGAAAGCTCAAACGAACCGTCGTCCCCTCGCCGAGGGCCGACCTGACATCCAGTTCGGCGCCATGGCGCTGCGCGACGCCGTAGACCATCGCCAGGCCGAGCCCCGTCCCGCGCTCGCCCTTTGTCGTGTAGAACGGTTCCAGGCAGCGACGGCGCGTCTCCTCGTCCATGCCGGAACCCGTGTCCTCGATCTCGACCTCGGCCACGCGAGGCGCCCGCCCCTTCCCGCCCGCCGCCGGCTTGATCCGCAGCGTCAAGGTTCCGCCGTCAGGCATGGCGTCGATGGCGTTGAAGACCAGGTTGATCAGCGCCTCCCGGATCTCGCTCTCCACGCCCAGGGTCGGCGGCAAGTCCTCCATGAGCTCGGTCCGGACCTCGATGACGACACCCCGCTGCATGGCCATGTCGCTCCAGCGCGCCTTCGTCAGGTCCAAAACCTGTTGGACCAGTTCGTGCAGCCTGACCGGCGCGAGGACGAGCTGGGGCTCGCGCTGCCGATAGAACTCTTTCATTCGCGCGATGGTGTGGCTTACATCCTCGACCGCGCGCTGGATGACCTGGAGATTGCCCCGGGCCTCCGCCGAAAGGCTCGTTTCGGTTTCCAGCATCGACTCCGTGTAGAGCGCGACCGGCGACAGGGCGTTGTTGATGTCGTGGGCGATGCCGCTGGCCATCTGGCCAAGCGCTCGCAGGCGCTCCTGCTGCAGGATCGTCTGCTGCGATTGGCGCAGATCGTCGTAGGCGTCCTGCAGCGCCTGATGCAGTTGAGCCTGGTGTACGGCCAGCGCCACATGCTCGCTGAGTTGCCGCAGGAACTCGCATTCGCCGCTGACGAAGCTCTCGGCCGCGAAACGCGCCACGATGATCACGCCGAAGACCTTGCTCTCGGCCTGAAGCGGCGCGGCGACCAGGGCGCGCAGCCCGCCGCGCGCGAGGCGTTGGGGAAACGGGAAAGGGATGTCCGCGATGTCGGCTTCGTAGACGAGCTGGCCCTTGACGCAACGCGAGAGGCCGTTCTCGTCGATCTCGATGCGCGCGCGCTCGGGCATGGCGAGCTCGAGCGCCAGGGCCTGGCTGTTGACGCCGACCGCCGCGACCGTCAGCGTCCGATCGAGACCATCATACAGACAGAGACACGCGAAGTCGGCCGGAAGTTGGCTTTCGATGCTGCGCACCACCACCTGGAAGATGCTCTCGATATCTTGGCGCAGACCGATGGCGCGGGTGATCTCGTCCAGCAGCGCCAGCCGCTCAAGTTGGGTCTGGACCCGGATTTCCGCCTGCTTGCGCTCAGTGATGTCGGTCGAAATGCCGAAAATGGCGTAGGGCTCGCCAGCGTCGTTCAGCAGCGGCGACTTCACGGAGACATAGGTGTGGGGGCCGTCGTCGTGGGGGGCGACCTCCTCCTCCAGCAAGGGCTGGCCCGCGGTGGCGACGCGCACGTCCATGGCCCTGAACGCGTCGGCGATGTCCTTCGAGAAGATGTCGTGGTCGGTTTGTCCGACCATCGCATCGGCATCCACGTGGAAGATGTCGCCATAGCGGCGGTTGACGAGGAGGTAGCGCCCTTCGAGGTCCTTGACATAGATGACGGCCGGCGAGTTCTCGACGATGGCTTCAAGCAGGCGCTGGCTTTCACGGCGGGCCTTGATCTCCTGCTCGAGCGTCCTGTTGGCCGCCATGAGTTCGCCCGTCCGCTCGCCCACGCGCTGATCGAGTTCGGCGTTGAGCCGGGATAGCCCGGCCTCCGCGCGGACGCGCGCCTGAAGGTCGCTTGAAGCCATCCGCAGGAGAAACAGGAGCAGCGTCATGTCGCCGGCCATCTTCCCGAGATGGGCGACCATCGCCGGGCCGTCGGCCGGCGCGCGCGAATAGAGCATGACGATGTTGGCGATCAACAGCACCGCGGCCGTGGTCGGAAGCGCCGCGGCCACCCGTTCCCGCCCCCTCAGGCGCCAGGCGACACTCCCAGCCGCGACCCACAGGACCGGCGCGAACACCAGCGCGGGACGCGTGACGCCGAAGAGACCGGGAGGCGCGTAGCGCGGAGCGTAGTGAAAGACGGCGAACAGCACCGCCGCGACCGCGGCGATGCTGGCGGCGAACAAGGCCAGCCCCAGCCTTCCTCGCTTGGGCCAGAGGAGGGCGCCGAGCACCGAGAGCGGCAGGAGGTGCGACGGTGGCGGCCAGGTGGAAGGCCGCAGCGCGCCCTTGGCGGCGGAAATCGTCGCGAACACGCCCGACCACTCGATGGCCACCAGAATGTGCACCAGCTCCATCAGGGCGGTGGCGGCGAAGCCGATCGCCAGTCGCCGGGCGACCTCGCTTTGAAGATGCTCTCCCGTGTCCCAGAGCATCAGCGCCAGCACCACCGAAAGCAGCGCCATGCCGGTGTCCAGGACGGTATGGAGCTCCGGATAGTTCCCCGGACCGATGGTCAGAAGCGCCACGCCGATCAGGGCGCATGCGATCAGCATCGCCGGAGCCGTCCAGGGCAGCCTCACGCTGACCGCTGTCTCATCCATCGTGGCCTGCCCCGCTCGTTCGGCGCCCGCTAGGGCGTTGGCTCGGTCACCTTGGCCGAACAAACCAGCCACTCGCGCCTCGGTGATCGCGCCAACACCTCACAATCTTAGCCTATCGCGGTGGCTTCACCAGCGTGCATGATCCGTGAACGCTCAAGCGGCTTGAACTGGCCGTGACAAGGGCGTCAACCGCGCCTACACATGGCTCTCGTTATCGATATTCGATTTCGTGGAGCCGACAACGGAATGACCCTGCGTGCTGGAGCACCACGATCTTCTCGCCGGCCTGATCCGGCTGCACGTTCTGCATCATGCCGCCGATGGCGAGATCTATGGACAATGGATGATCGAGGAGCTTGGCCATCATGGCTACAAGCTCAGCCCCGGCACGCTCTATCCGATGCTGCACGGCATGGAGCGCAACGGCTACCTCTCGTCGCGCAAGGAGCAGATAGGGCGAACGTTTCGCCGGCTCTACCGCGCCACGCCCTTGGGACTGGAAGCGCTGGCCATCGCCAAGGCACGGGTGCGCGAACTGGTGCGCGAGGTTCACGACCCGGCGTCGGTCGATCAGCCGTGACCCGCGCGTGACAACGGCGACGCCCCCGGCCCCGCCGAGTCCGCGCCGGCCATCGGCCCTGGAAGTCCTGGGGGTCTCGCTGGGGTTGGGACTGACCTCATTTGGCGGCCCCATCGCCCACCTCGCCTATTTCGAACGAGCCTATGTCCAACGCCGCCAATGGCTGTCGGCGGACGAATATGCCGGCCTGGTCGCGCTGTGCCAGATGCTGCCCGGACCGGCCAGCAGCCAGGTCGGCGCCTTGATCGGCCTCAAGCGCGCCGGATGGCTGGGCGCCCTGGCCGCCTGGATCGGTTTCACCCTGCCGTCGGCCCTGGCGCTCTATCTGTTCGCCCTGGCCGCACCAGCCCTGAAGAATCCGCTGACGCTGGCGGGCTTGCACGGCCTCAAGCTGGTCGCCGTCGCGGTTGTCGCCCAGGCGGTGTGGAGCATGGGACGCAAGCTGTGCCCGGACCTGCCCCGGGCCGGCCTGGCGCTGGTTGCCACGGCCCTGTTGCTGGTGATCGGCGGCTCGGCCATGCAACTGGGCGCGCTGGCGCTTGGCGCTGTCGGCGGCGCCGTGTTCTGCCGTGGCGTGGACCTGCCCCCGTCGCCGCCCGCCCTGCCCGTGCGCCGACGCGTCGGGGTCGGCGCCTTCGCGGCCTTTGTCGCGCTTCTCGTCGGGCTGCCATGGTTGGGCAGCCTGGCGCCAGGTTCGACGACAGACCTGATGGGGGTCTTCTACCGGGCCGGCGCCCTGGTGTTCGGCGGCGGACACGTGGTCCTGCCGCTGTTGCACGACGCGCTGGTTCCCCAGGGGTGGCTGACCGAAGACCGGTTCCTGGCCGGCTATGGCGCGGCCCAAGCCGTCCCTGGCCCGCTGTTCACCTTCGCGACCTATCTCGGCGCGGCGGCCGGTTCCCCGCATGGCGCCGCGGTGGCGGCGCTCTGGGCTCTGATCGCCACCCTCTTCATCTTTCTCCCGGGCACGCTGATCGTGCTGGCGGGGGTGCCGCTCTGGAGCTGGATCAGCCAGCGCCCGGGAGCAAGGGGAGCCTTGGCCGGGATCAACGCCGCCGTGGTCGGCGTCCTGGCGGCGGCGCTCTACGACCCCGTCTGGACCAGTTCCATCCGCGATGGGCGCGACGTCGCCATAGCGGCGACCGCATACCTGCTCCTGGAGCGCTGGAAAGTCCCCCCGCTGGGGGTCGTGATCTTCTGCGTCGCCAGCTCGGTGCTCGTCGAGGTCATGACCTGATCCGGGTCTTCCGCCTTCTCACCGAACGGGGCCGGGCGTCGCCTGGCAGGTTCAACGCCGAATGCCGAAGCGCCGACCCTGGCAGCCAGTGAACTGAACCGCGTGCGTTTCTTTGACGGAAACCCGCGCGCCGTGCATCGATCCTGGAAAAGACCGACGCCATGGCGGGGGAAACGGATTGCAGGATGGACGCGCCCGCATCGTGGCTTGGCTTGGGCGGGAAATCCTGCCGCATGAAGCCGACGTGCGCGCCTGGCTGAAGCGATCCCTGCCGACCGGCGGCGACGTCGACGACATCATTCAAGAGACCTATTGCCGGCTGGCCGGCCTGGCCAGCGTCGACCATATCGAGACCCCCCGCGCCTACTTCTTCCAGGCGGCCCGCAGCATCGTGCTGGAACAGCTGCGCCGGGCGCGGGTGGTTCGCATCGAGGCCGTGACGGAAATCGACGCCCTGAGCATCGAATGGGATGAGCCCTCGCCCGAGCGCATCGCCGGCGGGCGGCGGGAACTGGCCCAGGTGTTGCGGTTGATCGCCGCCCTGCCCGACCGGTGCCGCCGCATTTTCGAGATGCGCAAGATCGAGGGCCTGCCCCAGCGCGAGATCGCCCGTCGCATGGGGGTGAGCGAGAACGTCGTGGAGAACGAATCCGTCCGGGGGCTGCGCGCCATCCTCGCGGCCTTGGCGGAGGGCGAGATCAGTGAAGCGGCGAGTATGAAGAGGCCGAGCCAGAATGACCGAACGCGAAAGCGCCGCTGACATCGAGGCGCAGGCCGCCCGATGGGTCGTGCGTGTCGATCGCGACGACCTGACGAGCGCCGCGCGCGCCGAGCTGGAGACCTGGCTCGCTGGCGATTCCCGCCGGCGGGGCGCCTATGCTCGCGCCCAGGCTGGCTGGACCATGCTTGACCGCGCCCAGATTCTGCACGCCCGGCCGCCGGTCAGGCGTGACGCCGGGCTCGCCACGCGGCGCGGACTGATCGGCGTGATGGGAGCCGCCGTCGCCGCCTGTCTTGCCGTCGTCGTGGTCCCTCGTCTGCTGGTTAGCCGTTATGGCACGGCATTGGGCGAAATCCGCCGGGTGCCGTTGTCGGACGGCTCCATGGCCGCCATCAACACCGAGACCACGCTCGACGTCAGCATGAAGCCCGACCTGCGCCATGTGCGGCTGGATCGCGGCGAGGCCTGGTTCGAGGTCGCCAAGGACCCCAAGCGACCGTTCGTCGTCGAGAGCGGCGCGGCGCGTGTGCGGGCGGTCGGCACGGCCTTCTCGGTCCGCCGCCGCGACGGCGGCTGCGACGTGCTGGTCACGGAGGGCGTGGTCGAGGTCTGGTCGTTGAACGACGTGGGCCGACGAGAACGGATTTCGGCGGGTCAGCGCACCTTCGTCAGCGACGAGGCCGGAGCCGCTCCCCCCGCGGCCGCCGAGGCGGCGATCAATCGCCGCCTGGCCTGGCGCGACGGCCAGATCGTGCTGGACGGCGACGCCTTCGGCGAGGCCGCGGCCGAGTTCAATCGCTACAATCCCCGCAAGATCGTCATCGCCGATCCCGCCCTGGCCAACCAGCGGCTAGTCGGCTGGTTCCGCACCAACGATCCCGAAAGCTTCGCCCGCGCCGCCGCCGCCAGCTTCGGCGCCCGGGTGGTGGTCCGCGGCGACACCATCCTGGTCCAGAGCGGCGTCGTCGCCAGCCGCGAATAATTTTCGCCGTCGTCTGACGGAAACGGGGACGCCCCGCATCATTCAAGTCAGGCGTTCCAAGAAATGCCCATGACAAAAACTATAGGGAGGGCGCCGTATGGGATTTCCGCGGCACGATTGCGCCAAGACGACTTTGATGCTGGCCGCCGGCGTCGGCGCTTTGCTGGCCGCCAGCCAGGGCCACGCTCAAACTCGGCAGTTCAACGTGGCGGCCCAGCCCGCCGCGACGGGCATTCCGCAGTTCGGCAAGCAGGCGGACCTGCAGATCCTGGCGCCTCAGGCGGCCGTGCAGGGTAAGCGGGTCAACGCCGTCCACGGCGCCTATAGCGTCGAGGAAGGCCTTTCGCGCCTGCTGCGCGGCGGCGCCCTGACGGTGGTGTCCAACGACGGTCGCACCGCCGTGCTCGGTGAGCGCGCCTCGATGCAACTGGCCTCGACGGCGGCCATGCCCGCGCCCCCGCAAATCGCCCAGGAGGCCGCCGCGCCCGAGCCAAGCGCCGAAGTCGAAGTTGTTGTGGTAACCGGTTTCCGCGCCAGCATCGGCAGCGCCATCGCCACCAAGCGCCGCGCCAACGGCGTCATCGACGTCATCAAGGCCGAGGACATCGCCGACTTTCCCGACGCCAACCTGGCGGAATCGATCCAGCGGGTGCCCGGCGTGTCGATCGCCCGCGACGCCGGCGAGGGCCGCCAGATCACCGTCCGGGGACTGGGGCCCCAGTTCACCCGCGTGCGCATCAACGGCGTGGAGGGCCAGAGCACGGCCAGCGGCACCGACAGTTCGGGCGGCGCCAACCGCAACCGCGCCTTCGACTTCAACGTCTTCGCCTCGGAGCTCTTCAACAGCATCACGGTGCGAAAGACCGCCTCGGCCCAGACCGAGGAGGGCTCGCTGGGGGCCACCGTCGACCTGCAGACCGGCCGTCCCTTCGACTACCGGGGCGCGACCTTCGTGGTCTCGGCCCAGGAGGGCTACAACGACCTCTCCAAGTCGTGGGACCCCCGCCTGGCCGTGCTGGCCAGCAATAGCTGGTTCGACGGCAAGCTCGGGGCCCTGGTCTCGGTGGCCTACACCAAGCGCGAGCTGCTCGAGGAGGGCCACGGCTCGGGCGGCTGGCTGAACGGAACCGAGGTGGGCGGCTACAGCACCGCTTCGCCCTATGCGCAGGCCAGCCTGGCTGGCGCCTTCTCGCCGCGCTTCCCGCGCTACGGCCGGCTGACCCACGACCAGAAGCGACTGGGGATCACCACCTCGCTGCAACTCCGCCCGGACGACAACACCCTGATCAGCGCCGACTTCCTGTATTCGGACTTCAAGGCGACCCGCGAGGAGAACTGGCTGGAGGCCCTGTCCTTCGCCCGCAACGCCTCACAGGGCGGCCGGCCGGAGATCATCGTCCGCGACGGCGCGATCAACGCCAGGGGCGACATGGTCTATGGCCTGTTCGACGACGTCGACATCGAGAGCGAGAGCCGCTTCGACAAGCTCGACACCCAGTACACCCAGGCGACCCTGACGGCCGAGCACACCTTCGCCGACCGCTTCAAGGTCACCGGCCTGGTCGGCTTTTCGAAGTCCGACTTCGACAACCCGATCCAGACCACGGTGATCATGAACCGCGAGAATTCCGACGGCTTCTCGTACGACTATCGCCCCAACGCCAACCTGCCGCTGATCAACTACGGTTTCGACGTCAACGACCCGCTGGCCTACAATTTCGGCGCGGCGCGTTCGGAGATCCGCCTGCGTCCGCAAGGCGTGACCAACACCATCCAGACCGCCCAGCTGGACGGCGACTATGAGCTGAACGACACTTTCCATCTCAAGGTCGGCGTCAATTTCAAGAAGTATGAGTTCAGTTCCTGGGCGTTGGCCCGGGTCAATGAATCGGTCGTCCCCACCCTGCCTGTCGGCGTCACCCTGGCCAGCCTGACCAAAACCATCTCGGGCTTCGGCAAGAACCTCGGCGCGCCGAACGGCGTGCCGACCTCGTGGTCGGCGCCCGACCTGAACGCCTTCGCCAAGCTGTTCGACATCTACAACGGCCAGGGCCTGTTCGAACTGAGCGGGGCCAGCAACGCCAACGCCCGCGGCAACATCCGCGGCGTCGAGGAGAAGGACACGGCGGCCTATGCGCAGCTGGACTTCGACACCGACCGCTTCGCCATACCCATCCGCGGCGACCTGGGCGTGCGCTACGTGAAGACGGAGCAGAGCTCGACCGGCTACCAGCTGGTGGCGGGCGCGGCCCAGCAGGCCACGGTCGATCGCGACTATGACGACGTGCTTCCAGCCCTCAACCTGACCGCCGAACTGCGCTCCGATCTGCTCCTGCGCTTCGGCGCCGCCAAGGTGATGACCCGTCCGAACCTCGGCAGCCTGACGCCCGGCGGCAGCCTCAGCACGGTGGGGGTGTTCAGCGTCAGTTCGGGTAATCCGGACCTGGATCCGATCCGCGCCACCACCTACGACCTGGCGGTCGAATGGTACTTCGCCAAGGACTCGCTGCTGTCGGTCGGCCTGTTCTACAAGGACATCGAAAGCTACATCCAGACCTCGCGGATCTCGCAGCCGTTCAGCGCCTCGGGCCTGCCCGTCAGCCTGCTCGACGGCCTGGGCGTCTCGCCCAACGACACCTTCCTGTTCAGCCGCCCGGTCAACACCAAGGGCGGGCCGTTGAAGGGGATCGAGATCAGCTACCAGCAGCCGTTCAGCTTCCTGCCGGGGGCGTTCAAGAACCTCGGCGCGATCTTCAACGTCACGATCGTCGATTCCAAGATCGACTACATCTCAGCGCGCTCGCCCACCGGCTTCGTGCAGAACGACCTGGTCGGCCTGTCGAAGAACGCCTTCAACGCCACCCTCTATTACGAGGACCAGCGCTTCAGCGCCCGGGTGTCGGGGGCCTATCGCGACCAGTACCTGACCGCCGTGCCCAGCGGGACCAGCACCAACGACGTCGATGGCGTGCGCAAGACCTTCACGGTCGACGCCTCGGCCTCCTACAGCCTCAACAAGCGCCTCAAGCTGACGTTCGAAGGCCTGAACCTGACCGACGAGTTCAACGACCAGTATACCGATAGCCAGCGCGACAGCGTCTACGTCTATTCCCACACGGGTCGGCAATTCAATTTCGGCCTGCGCTACAGCTTCTAACCTGTCTTCCCCGCGTTCCTCCTCCCGAGGAATGGGCGCCGGCCTTGTCCTGGCCGGCGCCCGCCTTTCTTTAGAGGTCCCGATGCCCCTCGCCGTCTCCTCCTCGCGCCGCGCGCTCGTGCTGGGCCTGGCGGCGGCGCCCCTGGCGGCCCCGGCCTTCGCCGCGACGCCCTACGACGCCATCGTCCAACGCGCCGAAGCTCCGCGCCGCTTCCGGGCGCCGACCTATCCGTCGCTGAGCGCCGCGGTCGCCGCCGCGCCGGCGAACGGAACCCGCCCCTTCCGCATCCTTGTCACCAAGGGCCTGTGGGACGAGCAGGTCGTCATCGACAAGCCCTTCGTCCACATGGTCGGCGAAGACCGGAAGGCCTCGATCATCAGCCACCTGGCCGCCTCGGGCCTCACGGCGCCCGACGGCAAGCGCTGGGGCACCTTCCGCACCCCGACCCTGTTCGTCCGAGCGCCCGACTTCGCGGCCCGCAACCTGACAATCCAGAACGCCTTCGACGGCTTGGCCGAAATGACCCGGCCCGGCGGCCTGCGCTCGCACGACGGCGGCGGTCCTCAGGCCGTGGCCCTGATGCTGGACAAGGGTTCGGACCGCGCGCGCCTGACCGAGGTGGATATCCTCGGCTACCAGGACACCCTGTTCCCCGACGCCGGCCGCGGCCTGTTCGAGCGCTGCCTGATCGCCGGCAGCTACGACTTCATCTTCGGGGCTGGACGAGCCTGGTTCGAGGATTGCGAAATCCGCTCGCGACCCCGGCCGGCCGATCCTGTCGACGGCTATGTCGTCGCGCCCAGCACGCCGATCGAGCAGCCGTTCGGCTTCGTTTTTCATCGTTGTCGCCTGACCAAGGACGCCGGAACCAGGCGCGGCAGCGTCTATCTCGGCCGGCCCTGGCGACCCTCCGGGCAGTTTCCGGACGGCCGCTATGGCGACCCTCGCTTCGTCGGGGCCAGCGCTTTCATCGACTGCTGGATGGACAACCACGTCGCGCCGGAGGGCTGGACGGAGATGTGGTACACCGGCCGCGACGGCAATCCGCGCACCATGCTGCAACCCGAGGACGCCCGCTTCGCCCAGTATGGCGCGCGAGGCCCCGGGGCCGCCGCCTTTCGCCGCGGACGCGGACTGACGGCCGCGGAAGCCCGAACCTACAACCGACAAGCGGTGCTGGCGGGGTGGCCATCAGCCGCCTGACCAGCACTACCCACTCCGCCCCTCCGCCGCGATACCGCCCGAGCCGAGACGCCGCCGCCGTCCCCACGCCACATAGACTCCGCCCATCAGCGAGAACCAGACGATGGCGGTGTAGAACACCGGCCGACTGCCTGGATCCAGCGCCATGATCGCGACCACCACGACGATGAACAGGATCACCAGGCCGTTGGCGACGGGATAGATCGGCATCGGAAAGCGGGTCTTGCCGGTTTCGCCGACCCGGGCCCGCTGTCGACGGAAGTTGAGGTGGGCCAGGACAACCATCAGCCAGGTCCACAGCAGCAGGGCCGCGACCAGGGCCATGACATAGGCGAAGAGCTTGTCCGGGAAGACGTAGTTCAGCCCCACCCCGATCAGCATGGCTCCCGTCGAGAGGTTGAGGGCGTTGAGCGGCAGGCCGCGCGCGTTCAGCTTGGCCAGCGACCTGGGGGCCTGATCGCGCTCGGCCATGGCCGCCAGCACGCGGCCGGTGGCGTAGACGCCGCTGTTGCAGGTGGAGATCACCGCTGTCAGCACCACGAAATTGACGATGCTCGCGGCCGCCGGCAGGCCCAGGCGGTCGAAGACCATGACGAAGGGGCTCTCGCCGCCGCTGAAGGTGCTCCAGGGCGCGATGGCCATGATCACCGCCAACGACCCGATGTAGAACAGCAGGATGCGCAGGATCACGCCGTTGATGGCCTTGGGCAGCGCCTTTTCCGGCTCGGCCGTCTCGGCCGCGGTGACCCCGACCAGTTCGGTGCCGCCGAACGAGAACAGCGCCACGGGCAGGGTCACCAGCAGGCCGGCCACGCCATGCGGCGCCAGGCCGAACTTCCAGAGATTGGCCAGGTCGGCGGGCTGCCCGGGCGGGCCCAGATGCATCACGACCATCACCGTTCCGCCCAGGATCAGCGCCAGAATGGCGACCACCTTGATGAGGGTGAGGCCAAACTCCATCTCGCCGAAGAACCGCGCGCCGTGGCGGTTGATGACGTACAGCGTCACCAGCGTGATGAGGGCCGCCAGCCATTGCGGGAAATCGGGCGCCCAGAAGCGGAGGAAGACACCCACGGCGGTGATCTCGGCGATGCCCACCAGCACCCAGATCAGCCAATAGCTCCAGCCGGTGATGAACCCCGCCCAGCGCCCGACGCAATCGTCGATATGGCCGGCGATCGACGGCGCGCCGGGCCGGTTCAGGGTCAGTTCGCCCAGGGCGCGGGCCATGAAGAACACGGCGATGCCGGCCAGGGCGTAGGCGACCATCACGCTGGGGCCGGCCCGCGCTATGGCCTGGCCGCTACCCAGGAACAACCCCGAGCCGATCGCGCCACCGATCGCGATGAACTGGATGTGGCGATTGTGGAGCACCCTGGCGAGGGATGGTGCGGCGCCCTCGTCCGGGCCGGTTTCTGCCGACGGCTTATGCAATGGGGTCTCCTTGTCGGCGTCTATTGCCGTCTCCTGGCGGCGTGTGACAAGCAGGATTTGGCGAGGCCGGAAGGCGCCTTGCCGTTGACCCCGCCGACCGCGTGGCCCTTCACCGGGGTGGCGAGGAGCGCCATCTTTCAGCATCGGGCGCTCTTGCGCCCCGCGCGCGGCCAATGAAAATCAAGGTCGAGCAAAATCGACGGTCTTCGACCAAACTCTCCTCCCCAACCGCCCTTCGGGCTGCCACCTTCAAGCCGAAATCAGAATCGGCCTCGCGCCTCGTTTCAGACCAAACAAGCTGCGCAAGGCGGCGAACACTTCGGAGGGATCGCTATGGTAGACGCCGCCATCAAGCCGGCAACGGGGGCCAAGGGAGGCAAGGAGGTCGGTCGCAAGGACGCCCTCGTGATCGGCGCGGCCTCCGTCGGCACCGTATTCGAGTGGTACGACTTCTATCTCTACGGCTCGCTGGCCACCTACATCACCCATCACTTCTTCTCGGGCGTCAACGAGACGACCGGCTACATCTTCGCCCTGCTGGCCTTCGCGGCCGGCTTCGCGGTGCGCCCGTTCGGGGCCCTGGTGTTCGGCCGCCTGGGCGACCTCTGGGGCCGCAAGAACACCTTCCTGGTCACCATGCTGCTGATGGGCCTGTCGACCTTCGTCGTCGGCTTGCTGCCCAGCTATGGCCAGATCGGCATCATCGCCCCGATCCTGCTGGTCGTCATGCGCCTGGTGCAGGGCCTGGCCCTGGGCGGCGAGTACGGCGGCGCGGCGACCTATGTGGCCGAGCACGCCCCTCCCGGCCGTCGCGGCCTCTACACCAGCTTCATCCAGATCACCGCCACCTTCGGCCTGTTCCTGAGCCTGATCGTGATCCTGCTGACCCGCTCCTCGGTCGGCGAGGACGCCTTCAAGGCATTCGGCTGGCGCATCCCGTTCCTGATCTCGATCGCCCTGCTGGGCGTGTCGCTGTGGATCCGCCTGCAACTGGCCGAAAGCCCGTCGTTCGTGAAGATGGTCGAGGAAGGCAAGGGCTCGAAGAAGCCGCTGGCCGACTCGTTCGCCAAGTGGGGCAACCTGAAGATCGTCTTGCTGGCCCTGGTCGGCCTGACCGCCGGCCAGGCCGTGGTCTGGTACACGGGCCAGTTCTACGCCCTGTTCTTCCTGGAGAAGATGCTCAAGGTCGACGGCGCCCTGACCAATTCGATGGTCGCCATCTCCCTGCTGATCGGCACGCCGTTCTTCGTGTTCTTCGGCTGGCTGTCGGACAAGATCGGCCGCAAGCCGATCATCATGCTGGGCTGCGTCCTGGCGGCGTTGACCTATTTCCCGCTGTTCAAGACCCTGACCGTCGCGGCCAACCCCCAGTTGGCCGCCGCCGTCGCCGCCGCTCCGGTGACCGTCGTCGCCAGCCCCGGCGACTGCGCGTTCCAGTTCGACCCGATCGGCAAGACGGTGTTCAACCACTCCTGCGACCTGGCCAAGTCCTATCTGGCCAAGGCCGGCGTCACCTACACCAACCAGGCCGCTCCGGCGGGCGCGCTGGCGACCATCAAGATCGGTGACAAGGTCATCCCGTCCTTCGCCGGCGAAACCCTCGACAAGGCCGCGTTCAACGCCAGGAAGACGTCATGGGAGAAGGACCTGGGCGCCGCGCTCAAGACCGCCGGCTATCCCGCCAAGGCCGACAGCGCGCTGGTCAACAAGCCGCTGGTCGTCGCCATCCTGACGATCCTGGTGATCTACGTGACCATGGTCTACGGCCCGATCGCCGCCATGCTGGTCGAGCTGTTCCCGACCAATATCCGCTACACCTCGATGAGCCTGCCCTACCACATCGGCAACGGCTGGTTCGGCGGCTTCCTGCCGACCACGGCCTTCGCCATGGTGGCCGCGACGGGCAATATCTACTACGGCCTCTGGTATCCGATCGTGGTCGCGGCGGTCACCGCCGTGATCGGAATCCTGCTCCTCAAGGAAACCAAGGACGTCGATATCGAAGCTTGATCTGAGCCAGGAACGCCGGCTTCTCGAAGCTGGCGTTCCTGGCCGGCGGCCTGTTGCTGCTCATTGAAGGCCCGACGGCCAGTTGGCGCGCCGCGAAACGCTGATGGCAGGTCATCGCGGGCCAGATGATCGCGCCGAACCCGGCCGCTCGCCGCCCTAACGTTGAAGCCGCGGCCTTCCTAGATATGGTCTGAACGGGAACCACCCCTTCCAATGCCGGTTGTGCAGCAACCGCAAGGGCTGCTTCGGCAAGCAATCGTGGCGATCCAAGCACGGCCTCACCGTCGACGGAGATGACCAATGACCAGTCCGATCAAGACCCTGTCCGAGGCCGGCCAAGGCGTCTGGCTGGATTTCGTCGATCGCAAATTCCTCGCGGACGGCGGCCTCGACACGCTGATCGCCCAGGACGGCCTGACCGGCGTCACCTCCAACCCGTCGATCTTCGAAAAGGCCATCGGCCACGGCGACGCCTATGACGAAGGACTGCATGCCTTCCTCGAGACCCATCCCGACGCCAGCGCCATCGACGCCTACGAGAGCCTGGCCATCGCCGACATCCAGTCGGCCGCCGACAAGCTGCGTCCCACCTACGACCGCCTGAACGGCAAGGACGGCTATGTCAGCCTGGAGGTTTCGCCCTATCTGGCCAACGACACCGACGGGACCATCGAGGAGGCCCGGCGACTGTGGAAGGCCGTCGACCGGGCGAACCTGATGATCAAGGTGCCCGGGACGAAAGCCGGCGTCCCCGCCGTCCGCGCGCTGATCGAGGCCGGCCTCAACATCAACATCACCCTGCTGTTCGCGATCGAGGCCTACCAGGCGGTGGCCGAAGCTCACCTGGCCGGACTGGAGGCGCGGGTCGCCGGGGGTCAGCCGATCGACCGGATCGCCAGCGTCGCCAGCTTCTTCGTCAGCCGCATCGACTCCCAGATGGACAAGAAGATCGCCGACCTCGAAGCGGCGGGCGACCCGAAGGCGGCGGAGGCCAAGCCCCTGGCCGGCAGGATCGCCATCGCCAACGCCAAGCAGGCCTACGCCTGGTATGAGGAGATGATCGTCAGCGACCGCTGGAAAGCCCTGGCCGCCAAGGGCGCCATGCCGCAGCGTCTGCTATGGGCCTCGACCGGGGTCAAGAACCCCGACTATCGCGACGTCCTCTATGTCGAGCCCCTGATCGGCCCCGACACCGTCAACACCCTGCCGCCCAAGACCCTGGACGCCTTCCGCGACCACGGTCGCGTGGCCCAGACCCTGTCCGAAGGTCGCGCCGAGGCCAAGGCCGTGCTCGACAAGGCGCAAGCCTTGGGGCTCGATCTGCCTGGAGTCACCGCCGCCCTGGTCGTCGATGGCGTCAAGCAGTTCTCCGACGCCGCCGACGCCCTGCTCGGCGCGGTGGAGGACAAGCGCGCCGCCTTTGTTCAAGACCTCCGCAAGTGACCCGACGAAATGATCACCGCGAACGCAACAGCTTGAAGGACCTCGGATCATGAAGATCGGTGTGATCGGCCTTGGCCGCATGGGCGCGAACATCGTGCGCCGCCTGATGCGCGGCGGCCATGAGGTGGTGGTCTATAATCGCTCGCCCGAGCCGGTGGCGGAACTGGCCAAGGAAGGCGCGATCGCCTCGGACGGCCTGGCCGACATGCACGGCAAGCTGGATGGTCCGGCGATCTTCTGGGTCATGCTGCCCGCCGGTCCGGTCACCGACGCGACGATCGACGAGATCGCCGCCCTGGCCAAGCCCGGCGACATCGTCATCGACGGCGGCAACAGCTTCTACAAGGACGACATCCGTCGGGCCAAGGCGCTGCGCGGGAAGAACCTGCACTATGTCGACGTCGGCACTTCGGGCGGCGTCTGGGGGCTGGAGCGCGGCTACTGCATGATGATCGGCGGCGACGAGGCCGTGGTCCGCGGGCTCGACCCGATCTTCGCCACCCTGGCCCCAGGCTACGGTTCCATCGTCCGCACCCCGGGCCGCGACCCGGCCGACGACCGCGCCGAGCGCGGCTACATCCACGCGGGTCCCGCCGGGGCCGGCCACTTCGTGAAGATGATCCACAACGGCATCGAATACGGCCTGATGCAGGCCTATGCCGAGGGCTTCGACATCCTCAAGGGCAAGGCGTCGGAAGCCTTGCCGCAGGACGAACGCTTCACCCTGAACCTGCCCGACATCGCCGAGGTGTGGCGGCGAGGCAGCGTGGTCAGCTCCTGGCTGCTCGACCTCAGCGCCATCGCCCTGGCCAAGGACGGCGCGCTGACCCAGTTCAGCGGCCATGTCGCCGACAGCGGCGAGGGCCACTGGACGATCGAGGCGGCGATGGAAGAGGCGGTGCCGGCCAATGTGCTGTCGGCGGCCCTCTATGCGCGCTACCGCTCGCGGGTCGACCACACCTTCGGTGAGAAGCTGCTGTCGGCGATGCGCTTCGGCTTCGGCGGCCATGTCGAGGCGCCGAAGTGACCGGAACGCCGATCAAGCTCTTCGTTTCCGACGTCGACGGCACGCTCGTGCGACACGACAAGACCTTGGCGCCAGCCACGGTCGACGCCTTCGCCCGCCTGCGCGCCACCGGCGTCCAGGCCACGCTGATCAGCGCCCGACCGCCGAGCGGCATGCTGGCCCTGGCCAGGGCCCTGGACATCCAGGGTCCGCTGGGCGCGTTCAACGGCGGGACCATCCTGCGCGCCGACGGGACCATTGAGAGCGCCCAGCGCCTCGACCCAGTCGCGGTCCGCACGGCCCTGGCCCTGCTCGAACAGGCCGGCGTCGAGATCTGGCTGTTCGCCCACGGTCTCTGGTACGCGCGCTCGGCCGAGGGAATCCGCGTGCCGCACGAACGGTTGGCGGCCAACGTCGAGCCAACCCTGGTGTCCGGCTTCGACGGCCTCGACCAGGTCGACAAGATCGTCGGGCTCAGCGAGGACTTCGCGGCGCTCGAACGCCTGGAGGCCGTGGTCAGCCAGGCCATCGGCCCGGCCGCGACCATCGCCCGCTCGCAGCCCTACTTCCTCGACATCACTGCCCCGGCCGCCAACAAGGGCGACGGCGTCGCGGCGATCGCCCGGGCGGCGGGGATTCCCCTCCCCCAGGTGGCGGTGATCGGCGACATGCCCAACGACCTGCCGATGTTCGCCCGCGCCGGCCTGTCGATCGCCATGGGCCAGGCGCCGGAGGCGGTGCGCGCCGCCGCCGGTTTCGTGACCGCCTCCAACGAGGAGGACGGCGTCGCCGCCGCCATCGACCGCTTCGTGCTGCGCGTCGAACTGCCGGTATGAACAGGTCCTACGCGACGGCCAGCTCGCTCCTGATCCGCCGCAGCGCCGCGATCGTCGCGTGGCAAGCCTGGGCGGCTTCCCGCCCCTTGTTCTCGGCGTCGTCGCGGCTGCGGACCAGCGCCTGCTCGTCGGTATAGGTCGTCAGCACGCCGAAGGTGATCGGCGTTTCGGTGGCCAGGCCCGCCGCCATCAGGCCAAGGCTGGCGCCCAGGCTGATGAACTCGAAGTGGGCGGTGTCGCCCTTGATGACGCAACCCAGGCAGACCACGCCGTCATAGCGGCCCGTTCGCGCCAGGGTCTGGGCGATCAGCGGGAGTTCGAAGGCGCCGGGCGCGTCGATCACGTCGGCCGGCGTGACGACCACACCCTTGGTCGCCAGCTGGTCGAGCGCGCCCTTCAGGAGACCGTCGGTGACTTCGGGGTTGAAGCGGCTGACGACGATGGCGACGCGGCAGGCCGCGATGGGATCTGTCATGGGAGCTCGCGTCAGGAGGCGCGCGCCAGGCGGTGGCCCAGCTTGTCGCGCTTGGTGTCGAGATAGCCGGCGTTGTGCGGGGTGGACGGTATGGTCAGCGGCAGTTCCTCGCTGACCGTCAGGCCATTGGCGCGCAGGCCGGCGGCCTTCCGGGGGTTGTTGCTCAGCAGGCGAACGCGATCCACGCCCAGCGCCTTGAGGATCTGAGCCGCGACGCCGTAGTCGCGCAGGTCGTCGGCGAAGCCCAGGGCGTGGTTGGCCTCGACCGTGTCCAACCCTTCGTCCTGCAAGGCGTAGGCGGCGATCTTGTTGGCCAGTCCCAGGCCGCGCCCCTCATGACCGCGCAGATAGAGCAACACGCCATCGCCGCTGTCGCCGATCCGTTTCAGCCCCTCCCGCAGTTGCGCGCCGCAATCGCAGCGCTGCGAGCCCAGGGCGTCGCCGGTCAGGCATTCGGAATGCGCCCGCACCAGCGGCGCGCCGCTCAGCGGTCCTCGGATCAGGGCCAGATGCTCGCTGCCGTCGATGCGGCTGCGGAAGGCGCGGACCTCGAACGAGCCGGCGCCGTGTACGGACGGAAGCCGGGCGGCGGCCACCTCGTCGACCAGGACCTCGGTCGCCATGCGATGGGCCGCGACCTCGGCGATGGTCAGGATCGGGACATCGTGACGGCGGGAGAAGGCCTCCAGCGCCGCCATCCGCGCCATCGTCCCGTCGTCTTTCATGATCTCGCAGATGACGCCGGCCGGCGCGAGGCCCGCCAGCTTCATCAGGTCGACCGAACCTTCGGTGTGGCCGGCCCGGGCCAGGACCCCGCCGGGCACGGCGCGCAGCGGGAAGACGTGGCCCGGCGAGACCAGGTCGGCGGCCGTGGCGTCCGGCGCGATCGCCGCGGCGATTGTCCGCGCCCGGTCGAAGGCCGAGATGCCGGTGTCGACGCCGGTCGACGCCTCGATCGAGACGGTGAAGGCCGTCCGGCGGCTGGTGCGGTTGTCGGCGACCATCGGCGGCAGGCCCAGGCGATCGACCGCCTCGCCTTCCAGCGTCAGGCAGATCAGGCCGCTGGCCTGGCGGGCCATGAAGGCGATCGCCGGGCCGTCCGCGAACTGCGCGGCCATGACCAGGTCGCCCTCGTTCTCGCGGTCCTCGTCATCGACGAGGATGATCATCCGGCCGGACTTCAGGCGTTCGATGGCGTCAGATAGGCGTGACATAGCCGCTCCACGTATTTGGCCAGCACGTCGACCTCGACATTGATCGGGTCGCCGACGGCGGCGTGCTGCAGGTTGGTGTGGGTCCAGGTGTGGGGGATCAGGGTGACGCCGACCGCGAACCGGCCGTCCGCGCCCGCCGGCTCGACGCTGTTGAGCGTCAGGCTGATCCCGTTGAGGGCGATCGAGCCCTTCTCGACGCAGAAGCCGCGCAAGCTCCCGGGCAGGGTCAGGCGCAGGCGCCACGAGCCGCCGTCGTCGATGATCTGCGCCAGACGCGCCTCGCCGTCCACATGGCCCTGGACGAGATGGCCGGACAGCCGCGTGGCCAGGGTCACCGAACGTTCGAGGTTGAGACGGCTTCCGGCGGCGATCGCCTCCAGATTGGTGCGAACCAGGGTCTCGGGGCTGACGAAGAAGTCAGCCCGCCCCCTGTCGTCGTGGCGGACCACGGTCAGGCAGACACCGTTGACGGCCACGCTCTCGCCCAGTTCGAGGTCGGGAAAGCCCGTCTCGACGGTCAGCCGCCGCGAGCCGTCGCCCTCGGGGACGACGGCGGCCACCTGGCCGATCTGTTCGACAATTCCGGAAAACATCGGGTCTCCTTGCGCTTCAGGCGGCCAGCCGGTCGAGGATCTCGACCGTGTCGGGTTCGCCTGGACGGGGGCTCTGGCGGATGGTTACGCGCTCGTCCCAGAGGTCGGCGGCGAGGAAGGCCTCGAGCAGGGTCGGGCCGCACTCGATCAGGGCCTCCAGCACGCCGCTGGCGGCGAGGTCGGCCAGCAGCGCGGGGATGTCGTCATGGAGGCTGACCTCGAAGCCGCGACTCCGCGCCGCATCGAGGTACGACGCCGGCGTGCGACGCCGACGGTCGAGGATGGCCAGCCGCCGAGGCGCCTGCCGGGGATCGGGCGCACGGCGCACGGTGAACAGCGGAGCATCGGCCAGGATGGTCCCGGAACCGGTGACGACGGCGTCGGCCCGCCGCCGCAATCGGTGCGCCAGGACGAGCGAGGCCTGTGACGTGAAGGTTTTGGCGCCGGCCGGCGGGACCATGCCGCCGTCGGCGGTCAAGGCCTGCTTGAGGGTCAGCCAGGGTCGCCCGTGGACGGACCATGTGGTGAACGGGGCGACCAGGCGGTCGGCCTGACGGGAAAGGTCGGCGGCGTCGCGATGGTCCAGATCGCCGACGAAGGCGACGTCCAGGCCCGCCCGCGCCAGGCGCGCCCCGCCCTCCCCGGTCACCGCCGGGTTGGGGTCGCGCGATCCGATCCGGACGGCCTTGGCGGGACTGGCCAGGATCGCCTCGACGCAAGGTGGGGTGCGGCCCTGGTGATTGCAGGGTTCGAGGGTGACGATCAACGTATGGGCACGGTCGATCAGGCCCGCCTCACGACCGACCGCGAGCGCGGCGGCCTCGGCATGGAGGCCGCCGGCGCGCTGGTGCGCCTCGCAGGCCAGCACCGCGCCCTGGGCGTCGAGCACCGCGCAGCCGACCGGCGGATTGGGCGCGGTGGCGCCGGCGAAGGCCTCGGCGGCGGCCAGGGCCTGGCGGAAACCGTCGATCACGGCGTCCGCCGGCACGGGAGGGCAAGTCGTCATGCCGGCGAGTTAGGGCGGAAGGCGCGACCTGACCAAGCGCGCGTTCGTTTTCGAAACTCTTACATTTTAGACGCCGCGAGAAATGACCTCGGCGTATTTTGCGCCTAGGAGCTTGACGATGACCCCCTCGATCCCGTGTCGGCCATGAAGGGCCCCCTCAACAGCGTCGAACCGCACGGCGACTGGGCCCCGGGCCTGCAGAAGGCGCGGCTCTACGACCTGATCCTGATGGACATTATCCTGGGCGAACTGGCGCCCATGCAGGTGCTGGAGGAGAAGGCCCTGGCCGCGCGCTACGCCGGCGGGGTCGGCGGGGTGCGCGACGCCCTGGGCCGGTTGGCCTTGGAGGGCCTGGTCATGCGTCGCCCGCGCGTGGGCACCATCGTCGCCCCGCTGGACATCGCCGAGATCGAGCACGCCTTCGAGGTGCGGCGGATGCTGGAGGGGCGAACGGCGGCGCTGGCCGCGCGCAACGCCCGGCCTTCCGACCTGGTCGCCATCGCCGGGGCGTTCGACGGCGCCGAGGCGGCGATCGCGGCCGGCGATTTTCGCGCCATGCTGGCGATGGACCACGCCTTCCACCGCGCGGTCGCCTTCGCCACCCACAACCCGACCCTGGCCCGCTTCGTCATCGCCCTGCAGAACGTCGCGACCCGGTTCTGGATCTGGCAGATGGAGAAGCAGACGCCGGAAGATCAGCTGAAGGACGTGATGCTGCACAGGGCGATGGCCCGGGCCATCGCCGACCGGGATCCGATCGCGGCCGAAGCCACCTGCGCCCTGCTGATCGGCGAGCCGCCCAGCGCGCAACACGGCTGAAGGAAACGCCCGCCGTCAGGGATGAGACCGGGGATAGCTGGGGGTGTCCAAGGGCTTGGGCGCCCCGCTCCTCAGAATTCCACCTGCAGGCGGGCCTGGGCCACGGTGACGTCGGCGTCGAGCTGGGTCCCGGCGATGTTGCGGTTGTCGATCTTGGCCCGGGTCAGGTTTCCGGTCAGCCGGACATAGCTGTAGGGGTACCAGTTGGCCCCGACCGTGACGCCGCGATAGATCCCGGCCGTGGCCAGGCTGGTTTGCAGCGACGGAGCGACCGCCGTATTGGCCGCCATGTCGCTGAGGTCGGCGTAGTCATAGCGAGCCGCCAGCTCCACCGCGCCCAGGCCGCCCTTGTCGAGCGGGTGGAGCACCTTGATCCGCCCGAACGAGCCATTGGGATTGTAGGGCCGGGTCTCGCCGGTCGGGAACCAGCTGGCGGCGGCGTAGGCGGTGACGATGTCGAAGTTCGAGCCGCCGAGGGTCGGGCTCAGGCTGGTGGCGATGCGGTCGACCCTGATCTGGGCGGCCTCGGCCTGCAGCGACAGGGCGCGGTGCACCCAGGCGCCTTCCAGGGCCAGGGTGGTGTCGCCGTCGCCGACCGCGCCGGTGCTGAGCAAGGTCGCGCCTGACGAGGTCTGCGGCCGGAAGGCGGTGTTGGCGGCGGCCGAATAGGTGAAGCCGGTCTCGCCGCCGCGATCGCGCCGGCGCGCCCAGGCCCCCAGGTGCAGGCGGTCGTCCGAGGACAGCTTGGGCGACCAGGTGGCCCGCACCGTGGCGCCCATGCGCTCGACCGCCTGGTTGGGGTCATAGCCGCCGGTGGCCTCGGTCTTGTTGATGCTGTCGCCCTGCAGGGCCGCCCACAGCGACCAGTTGGAACCGGTCCGCACCGCCTCCAGGGCCAGGGTGTAGCCGGCGTCGATCAGGTCGCCATAGGCGCCGCGCTCCATGAAGGTGATCGACTTGAACGAGGTCAGCCCCTCCAGCGAGGCGGCCTTCTGGTTGCCGGCCAGCAGCGAGGTCTGGTTGCTCAGCTTGTATTCGATGATCGCGTCGTCCCAGCCCCAGGCGCCGCCGCTGACCGCGCCGCCCTCCAGGCGATAGGCCCAGCGGCCGGTCTGGCCCTCGACGCCGAGGAACAGCTGGCGGGCCTTGAACTGACGGGCGTGGTAGTCGGCCAGGCCGTCGCGCTCGGTGGTCGAGTCCACGGCGTCGAGCGACATCCGGCCACGTAGCTTGAAGGTCGCCCCCGACGCGTCGGTGAAGCGCGGCGAGTTCTCCCAGCGGATCGGCTCGGTCGACGGTTTGGGCGCCAGGGTGGCGATCGGCGCGGCGGCGGCGGGCGCGGCCGTTGGCGGGGCGGTCGGGGTCACGGCCTGGCGTTCGAGGACGTCGAGCCGCGCCTGCAGCGCCTGGATCTGCGCCTTCAGCGCGGCGAGGTCGGAATCTTCGGCGTGGGCCGCGCCGGCGAGACTGGCGGCGACGAGGGCCGTGGTGGCGAAAAGGATGCGCATGGCGGAGTCTCCCCCTCTCCGGCGCCGCGCGCTGGAAGAAGGTCAGGGGTCAGGATCAGGATCCGGGTGGGAGGGTAGCGCCTATTCGGCCGCGACCGTGATCGAGTCCGGCGAGGGCTCGACGTCCGACGGGGCCGGATGGCCGGCCAGGGCCGCCTCCAATTGGTCCGCGTCCAGGCCGCGCTCCCAGCGCGAGACCACGATGGTGGCCACGGCGTTGCCCATGAAGTTGGTCAGGGCCCGGCATTCGGACATGAAGCGGTCGACGCCCAGGATCAGGGCCATGCCGGCCACCGGCACCGAGGGCACCACCGACAGGGTGGCCGCCAGGGTGATGAACCCCGCGCCCGTGACTCCCGCCGCGCCCTTCGAGCTCAGCATGGCCACGCCCAGCAGCAGCAGCTGGTCGCCCAGTGTCAGGTGGACGCCGGTGGCCTGGGCGATGAACAGGGCCGCCAGAGTCATGTAGATGTTGGTGCCGTCCAGATTGAACGAATAGCCCAGGGGCACGACCAGCCCGACGACGGACTTTGGGCAGCCGGCCCGTTCGAGCTTCTCGATCAGGCTGGGCAGCGCGGCTTCCGAGGAGCTGGTGCCCAGCACCAGCAGCAGCTCGGCCTTCAGATAACGGATCAGGCGGAAGATCGAGAAGCCGTTGGCCTTGGCGACCAGGCCCAGGATCACGACCACGAACAGGATCGAGGTCAGGTAGAAGGTGCCCACCAGGGCGGCCAGGTTGACGACCGAGCCGATGCCGTACTTGCCGATGGTGAAGGCGAAGGCCCCGAAGGCGCCGATCGGCGCGGCCTTCATCAGCACGTGCACCAGCTTGAAGAACGCCTCGCCAACGGAGTTCAGCAGGTTGAGCACCGGCTGGCCGCGATCGCCGATCAGGGCCAGGGACAGGCCAAACAGGATCGAGAAGAACAGCACCTGCAGGATCTCGCCCTCGGCGAAGGCGCTGACCACGGTGTCGGGGATCACGTGCAGCAGAAAGCCGACGATGGTCTGGTCATGAGCCTTGGAGGCGTAGGAGGCCACGGCGTGGGAATCGAGGCTGGCGGGGTCGATGTTCATGCCGGCGCCAGGATGGACGACATTGGCGACGACCAGGCCGATGATCAGGGCCAGGGTCGAGAACACCAGGAAGTAGATGAAGGCCTTGAGGGCCACGCGACCGACCTTGTCCAGGTCCCGCATGCCGGCGATGCCGGTGACGACGGTGAGGAAGATCACCGGCGCGATGATCATCTTGACCAGCTTGATGAAGCCGTCGCCCAGCGGCTTGAGGGACTCGCCGACATGCGGCCAGAAATGCCCGATGGTCGCGCCCAGCACGATGGCGGCCAGCACCTGGAAGTAGAGGTGCTGGTAGAAGCGCTGGGGCCGCGCGGGCGCGGTGGTGCTGATTGTCTTCACTGTCGCCTCATGGGTTGGCCCTAGGGCCGCGTTTCCGTTCCCGCGTCTTTGCGAAGGCGCTTGGTTAGACGATCCTTGTTGAACGAAAGCGGCGCAAGCACAGTAGGCATAGGCCATTAGGTATTGATTTTGTTGATTTTTACCCCTCTCCATCCACCTGGGCGCGCAGAGGATGTGGCGATTTCCCGCCAACGCGGCGGCATTGTGTGCGAAAATCCGCACATACCTTCACGGGCCGCCGCATGACTTCGCCGTCGCCGCCGAATCCGAGAGACCCGATCACCCGGCGCTGGACGGTGTTCGTCGCCGTTTCGTTCGTGCTGCTGGTCGCCGCCGTTTGGTCCGCCGGCGCCGTCGCCGAACGACGGGCCACGGCCGATCTGTCCCGCCAGGCCCAGACCTCCGCCGCCCTGCACGCGGCGGTGCTGCGCAGCGAGCTGGCCAAGCACCGCTCCCTGCCCTTCGTCCTGGCCCAGGACCCCGACGTGGCGGCGGTCCTGCGGTCGACCGATCCGGCCGGGATCGGCGCGCTGAACCGCAAGCTCGAAACCCTCAGCGAGGGCACGCGCGCCGCTGTCATCTATCTGCTGAACGCCCGGGGCATGACCATCGCCGCCAGCAACTGGCGACAGCCCACCAGCTTCGTCGGCTCCGACTACAGCTTTCGCCCCTATTTCCGCGACGCCCAGCGGGCGGGCGTCGCCGAGCTTTTCGCCCTGGGCACGGTCAGCCGTCGCCCCGGCCTGTTCATGTCGCGCCGGGTCGACGGCCCGGACGGCTTGCTGGGCGTGGTCGTGGTCAAAGTCGAGTTCGAGCAGCTCGAAGCCGACTGGTCGTCGGCGGAACCGGCCTTCGCGGCCGACGCCGAGGGCGTGATCCTGGTGACGTCGATCGCGCCCTGGCGGTTCTCGACACTTTCGCCCCTGCCGGCCGCCGAGCAGCGGCGGCTACGCGCCGAGCACCGGTTCGGCGAGGCGCCGTTCACGGTTCTGGATATCAAGCCGCCCGTGGCGGCCGCCCGAGCCCCGGCCCTGGTCTCGGTCGCCCTGCCCGGCCAGTCGTCCGCCCGGTTCATGGCCGCCAGCGCCGACCCCGGCGCGGCGGGCTGGACGGTGTTCACCTTGACGCCGACCGGCGCGACGCTGCGGACGGCGGTGGCCGCGGCCCGGGCCGTGGCCCTGTTGATCGGCCTGGCGGCTTGTGGCTTCGGGGCGGCCCTGTTGCGGTGGCGAGGCCAGGCCACGGTGCGCGCCACCCGCCAGGAGGCCGCCCGCGCCGAACTGGAAGCCCGGGTCGGGGAACGCACGGCCGAGCTGCGCAAGACCAACCGCAAGCTGACGATCGAGATGGAGGAACGGCGCCGGGCCGAGGCTCACGTCCACCTGATGCAGGACGAACTGGTGCAGTCCAACAAGCTGGCCACCCTGGGCCAGATCGCGGCGGGCGTGGCCCACGAGATCAACCAGCCGGTCGCGGCCATTCGCGCCTATGCCGACAACGCCGCGGTGTTCCTCGATCGCGCCGATCCCGACACCGCGCGCAGCAATCTGGGCCTGATCGCCGGCCTGACCGACCGGATCGGCCTGATCACCGACCAGCTCCGCGCCTTCGCGCGCAAGACCAGCGCGCCGCCGGCCCCGGTGAGGGCGCACGAGGCGATCGAGGGCGCCCTGCTGCTGGCCGGACCGCGCATCCGCCAGCAGGGCGTCCGCGTCGTGCGGTCGGAAGCGAACGAGGACCTGCGGGTGATGGCCGAGCGCTTCCGCCTGGAACAGGTCCTGGTCAACCTGCTGCAGAACGCCATCGAGGCGTTGGACGGCGCGGTCGATCCCGAAATCGCGATCCAGGTCTCCTCGCGCCGGAACCAGGTGCGGATCGTGATCGCCGACAACGGCCCCGGCCTGGCGCCCCAGGTGGTGAAGACCCTGTTCACCCCCTTCGCCACCACCAAGCCGCGAGGCCTGGGCCTCGGCCTGGTCATCAGCCGTGACATCGTCACCGAGTTCGGCGGCGAACTGACGCTCGAGCCCGGCCCGGGCGCGCGCTTCGTCATCACCTTGCCCAAGGCCCGCTAGATGCAGCTTTCCGTCAACCAGGTCGCCTTCATCGACGACGACGACGCCCTGCGCGGGGCCAACGTCCAGACCCTGCAGCTGGCGGGCTTCGACGTTCTGGCCTTCGCCTCGGCCGAAGAGGCCCTGGCCGATCTGTCCGACAGCTTTCCCGGCGTGGTGGTCAGCGACATCCGCATGCCGAGGATGGACGGTCGCCAGCTGTTCCGTCGCCTGCGTGATCAGGACAAGAACCTGCCGGTCATCCTGATCACCGGCCACGCCGACGTCGCCGAGGCGGTCGAGGCCCTGCATGAGGGCGTCTACGACTTCGTCGCCAAGCCCTATGCGCCCGAACGCCTGGTCTCCAGCGTCCGGCGGGCCCTGGAGACGCGCCGCCTGGTGCTGGAGAACCGCCGGCTGCGCGCCGCCGCCGACGCCGCCCAGGGCGACGGGCCGTTGCTCGGCCAGACGGCCGTGATGGAGCGCCTGCGCTCCACCCTGCGGCAGTTGGCCAACGCCGACGTCGACGTGCTGCTGGAGGGCGAGACCGGTGTCGGCAAGGAGTTGGCGGCGCGGGCCCTGCATCTATGGGGGCGACGGCGCGACCGCGAGTTCGTGACCATGGACTGCGCGGCCCTGCCGTCAAGCATGCTGGAGAGCGAGCTGTTCGGCCATGAACTGGGGGCCTTCAACGGCGCGGTCCGCCAGCGCATCGGGCGCATCGAACAGGCTGATCGCGGCACCCTGTTCCTCGACGAGATCGAGACCCTGCCCCTCGACGCCCAGGGCAAGTTCCTTCGCCTGCTGGAAGAGCGCGAGATCGTGCCCCTGGGCTCCAATCGCCCCCGCACCCTGGACATCCGCGTCGTCGCCGCGGCCAAGACCAACCTCGGCGCGGCGGTCACCTCCGGACGGTTTCGCGAGGACCTGTTCCACAGGCTGGATGTCGTGCGGATCCGCATTCCACCGCTGCGCGAGCGGCGCGACGACATCCCGCTGCTGTTCGCGCACTTCCTGGCACGGGCCGCCGAGCGCCTGGGCGGGTCGCCGCGGGCGGTCGACGACGCCATCCACTGGCGGCTGCTCAACCACGATTGGCCGGGCAATGTGCGGGAGCTCAACCACTACGCCCAGCGTGTCGCCCTGGGGCTTTCCGACCAGGCCGGCCTGCCCCAGGCCGCCGAACTCGGCTCGCTGCCGGAACGCGTCGCGACCTATGAGGCGCACCTCATCGAGGAAGCCCTGACCAGCAGCGGCGGAGACGTCCGCGCGGCGCTCGGCCTCCTGCGCATCCCGCGCAAGACCTTCTACGACAAGGTGGAACGCCACAAGCTGAACCTCGACAAGCACCGCCAGCGCGCGAAGTGAAGCCTGCGAAATGACATAAGGATATCTTTATGTCCCCATTGACGCGCCACGTGGATTGGTCCCAGATAGGCTCGTCGTGGTTCTCCGGGGTCTTCGCGATTCCGGAGCTAAGAGGGAAGTCGGTGAGGGCGTGAAAACCCGAGGCCGGCGCTGCCCCCGCAACTGTGAGCGGTGAGCCGCTGTCCGATGAGTGTCACTGACACGCCGAGCTGGATCGGTGGCGTGTCGGGAAGGCCAGGACAGGGGCATTGACCCGTGAGCCAGGAGACCTGCCCCGACAGATAACGTCCTCCGGCGGGGTGCCCGGTCTGGTCGCTAGCAAGGCGCGACCGGGCCGCGATGGCTCGTGCGCGATCCGTCGCGCGCGCCCCGACCAGCCTCTCGTCGCAACACCGGCAGAGGCTTTTGAAAATGACCGTCACCATCGCCACCCTGGGCTTTCCCCGCATCGGCCCACGCCGCGAACTGAAGACCGCGCTCGAGGATCACTGGGCGGGCAGAACAGACGCCCCCACCCTGCTCGCGACCGCCGCCAAGCTTCGCGCCCAGACCTGGGAACGCCAGAAGGCGCTGGGCGTGAACCACGTGCCCAGCAACGATTTCTCGCTCTACGACCATGTGCTGGACACCAGCGTCATGGTCGGCGCCATCCCGTCGGCCTACGGCTGGACCGGCGGACCGATCGACACCGCCGCCTATTTCGCCATGGCCCGGGGAACCCAGGGGGCCGCGAGCGAGGAGGCCTGCGCCCACGGCCATTCCCATGACCACGGCGCCGGCCTGCCAGCCATGGAGATGACCAAGTGGTTCGACACCAACTACCACTACCTGGCCCCCGAGGTGTCGCGCGACCAGGCCTTCGTCCTGGCCTCGACCAAGGCGATCGACGAGTTCCTCGAGGCCAAGGCCCTGGGGATCCACACCCGGCCCGTGCTGCTGGGCCCGGTGACCTTCCTCAAGCTGGCCAAGACCCGGGACGCGGGGTTTGAGCCGCTTTCCCTGCTGTCGGCCCTGGTCCCGATCTATATCGACGCCCTGCAACGCCTGACGGCGGCCGGCGCCGACTGGGTGCAGATCGACGAGCCGTGCCTGGCCCTCGACCTCACCGATTTCGAGCGAGCCGAACTGCGCCGCGCCTACGGCGCCCTCAGTCACGCCACACCCGGCCTGCGCCTGATGCTGACCAGCTATTTCGGCGGCTACGGCGACAACCTTTCGACCGCCGCCAACCTGCCGGTCGACGGGTTGCACATCGACATGGTCCGAGCCCCGGAACAGCTGAACGCCGTCCTGGCGCACTGCCGCGACAGCCTGGTCCTGTCTCTCGGGGTGATCGACGGCCGCAACGTCTGGCGCGCCGATCTGCAAGCCCTGCTCGACCGCCTGGACCCCATCGTCTCGGCGCGGGGCGGCGACCGGGTCATCCTGGCCCCCTCCTGCTCATTGCTGCACACCCCGATCGACCTGGAGATCGAAACGGCGCTCGATCCGGAGGTCCGCCAATGGCTGGCCTTCGCCGTCCAGAAGATCGAGGAACTGGCCGTGCTGGCCAAGGCCTTGAACGAAGGTCGGACCAGCGTCGCGCCGGCCCTGGCGGCCAGCACGTCGGCGGCCCAGGCCCGCCGGACCTCGCCGAAGATCCATGACGCAACGGTGGCCGCGCGCCTGGCCGCCACGACGCCGGCCATGGCCAGTCGCCAGTCCGGCTTCAGCCGCCGGCAGGCGCTGCAGATCCCGCGGCTGAATCTGCCCGCCTTCCCGACCACCACCATCGGCTCGTTCCCCCAGACCGAAGCGGTCCGCAAGGCCCGTTCGGCCCATGGCAAGGGCGGGTTGAGCGACGCCGAATACGCGGTGTTCCTGCGTGAGGAAACCGCCCGTGCCGTCGCCTGGCAGGAGGAGGTCGGCCTAGACGTCCTGGTGCACGGCGAGTTCGAGCGCAACGACATGGTGCAGTATTTCGGCGAGCAACTGTCGGGCTTCACCTTCACCAGGCATGGATGGGTGCAGTCCTACGGCTCGCGCTGCGTGCGCCCGCCGATCCTCTATGGCGACGTCTCGCGCCCCGCGCCGATGACCGTGGAATGGTGGCGCTATGCCCAGGGCCTGACCGACCGTCCGATGAAGGGCATGCTGACCGGCCCGGTGACCATCCTCAACTGGTCGTTCGTGCGTGACGACGTCCCGCGCGAACTGGCCTGCCGGCAGATCGCCCTGGCGATCCGCGACGAGGTCGTCGATCTGGAAGCGGCCGGCGCCAAGGTCATCCAGATCGACGAGGCGGCCCTGCGCGAAGGCCTGCCGCTGCGACGCGGCGACTGGGAGGCCTACCTGTCCTGGGCGGTCGAGTGTTTCCGACTGACGGCCTCCGGCGTCGCCGACCACACCCAGATCCACACCCACATGTGCTATTCGGAGTTCAACGACATCATCGCCGCCATCGGCGCCATGGACGCCGACGTCATCTCTATCGAGACCGCGCGCTCGAAGATGGAGCTGCTCGACGCCTTCGCCAGCTATGCCTATCCGGCCGAGATCGGGCCCGGCGTCTACGACATCCACTCGCCGCGCGTACCGGCGGTGGAAGAAATGACGCAGCTGCTGAGCGCCGCCCGGACCCGGCTGTCGGCCGGCCAGCTTTGGGTCAATCCCGACTGCGGCCTCAAGACCCGCAAGTGGCCGGAAACCCGCGCCGCGCTCGTCAACATGGTCGCCGCCGCCAAGGTCGCGCGCCGGACGCTGAGCACGGAGGGCAGGCCCGTTCCCGCCTGATCGGCCTCAGGCCACGAACGGAAACGGTGACAGGGCCTTGCTGGATTCCTCGACCAGCAAGGTCCTGTTGATCGGCGCCGCCGCCCGTTGCGGACAGGCCGGCCGCTCGCAGATCCGGCAGGAGGGGCCGATCTCGACCGCGACGGGGGCGGCGATGTCCAGCCCACGCGCATAGGCCAGCTTGGCGGCGTATTTCAGCTCGCAGCCCAGGCCGATGACCAGTTCGTCCTCCTGGCCGGCCTGCAGGCCCGACACCCGGCGAACCGTGCGCGACAGGGTGAAGTAGCGCTCGCCGTCCGGCGTCTCGATCACCTGGGTGAGGATACGCCCCGGGGTCTTGAAGCTGTCGTGGACGTTCCAGCGCGGGCAGGTGCCGCCGAACCGCGAGAACGGAAAGGCGCCGGCCGCGAACCGCTTGGAGATGTTGCCCGCCGCGTCCAGCCGGACCATGAAGAACGGCACGCCGCGCGCGCCCGAACGTCCCAGGGTCGTCAGGCGCTGGGCCGCCTGTTCGAAGCTGATGCCGAACCGCGACCGCACCCGCTCGATGTCGTAGCCGCTGGCCTCCAGCGCCGCCAGGAACGGCCCGTAGGGCATCATGATCGCCCCGGCCAGATAGTTGCCCAGGAACACCTTGAGCAGCTGACGGCTGGCGCGGTCGGGGGCCTTGAAGCGGTCGGCCAGGGCGGTCAGTTCGTCGCCGTATTCCAGCAAGCCCAGCTGGTAGCACATCGCGAAGATCCGACTGGCCGGCGCCAGCGTCTCCGACAGCATCAGCCGCTTGCGATGGTGGTCGTAGCGGCGCAGCGAACTGGTCATCACCTCGACCGGCATCACCCGGGTCTGGACGCCGTGGCGGGCCTGGAGGCGCTCGCGCACCGCCGGGCCAAGGTCCTGCGGGTCCGCCTTCAGGACGGCGACCAGGGCCTCGGCGCAGGTTTCGAGTTCGGGGAAGTAGTTGCGCTGCGAGCCGACCAGGTCTCGCACCCAGTCCGTCGGCTGCAGGCTGGCCGCTCCCGAAGGCGCGACGCCTTCCACCCGGTCAAAGGCACCCAGGTCGATCAGCCGCTCGCGATCGATATAGGCCCGGTAAAGCCGCACCACCGCCTCGGTGACCGCCGGCGAGACCTCGGCCACCTCGGCGGCCTCATGACGCCCGATGCCCAGGTCGGCGAACATCTTGTCGCCCAGCACCTCTTCCAGTCCGGCCCCGCCGCCGGGATCGTCGGCCGCCAGGCTGCGGAAATCCAGGTCGTAGGCGTCGGCCAGGCGCAGCAGCATCTGGGCCGTCACCGGCCGCTGGTTGCGTTCCAGCAGATTCAGGTAGCTGGCCGAGACCTCGAGGTCCTCGGCCATGCGGGTCTGGGTGATGCCCAGGTCGCGCCGCAGCCGCTTCAACCGGCCGCCGAGAAAAAGCTTCTTGTCCGAGGTCGCCATCCAGTCACGTTGTCATAGGTTTACAGAAAATACAAAGTCGATTTGTGACAAATCACCTTCAATAGGTTCGCGCCCATCGCGGCGGGCGGGTTAGCTCCGAGACACAAACCTTCCTACTCGACGCCTTCCCGGGACCAGAAACATGACGCCGCGCAAGACCTACGCCCAACATCGCGAAGCCCTTCTGAGCCGCTATCCCCAAGGCGTGACGCCCGGCGGCATCGCCGTCGACGACATCATCCAGCTGAAGCTGCAAAACACCTTTTCCACCCATCTCGACATCGCCCGTTCGATGGCCGGGGTGATGCGGGCCGACATGGCCGACTACGACCGCGACAGCGCCCAGTTCACCCAGTCGCTGGGTTGCTGGTCGGGCTTCCACGCCCAGCAGATGATCAAATCGGTCAAGCGCCTGCGCGGCACGACCAAGGGCGCCTATGTCTATCTGTCCGGCTGGATGGTGGCGGGCCTGCGCAACCGCTTCGGCCACCTGCCCGACCAGTCGATGCACGAGAAGACCTCGGTCGTCGACCTGATCGAGGAGATCTACGTCTCCCTGCGCCAGGCGGACGAAGTGGCGATCAACGACCTCTTCAAGGTTCTGCGGACAGCGCGCGACGCCGGCGACGCGGCCGCCGAGCGGGCGGCGATCGAGGCCATCGACGGTTTCGAGACCCATGTCGTGCCGATCATCGCCGACATCGACGCCGGGTTCGGCAACGAGAACGCCACCTACATCCTGGCCAAGGAGATGATCAAGGCCGGCGCCTGTTGCCTGCAGATCGAGAACCAGGTGTCCGACGCCAAGCAGTGCGGTCACCAGGACGGCAAGGTCACGGTTCCCCGGGAAGACTTCATCGAGAAGCTGCGCGCCTGTCGCCTGGCCTTCGAGGAACTGGGCGTCGACGACGGCGTCATCGTGGCCCGCACCGACAGCCTCGGGGCCGGCCTGACCCAGAAGGTCCCGGTCAGCCAGGAGCCCGGCGACCTGGCGTCCGACTACATCAAGTGGCTGAAGACCGAGGCCATCACCGCCGAGAACCCGATCCAGGACGGCGAGGTCGCGCTCTACAAGGACGGCCAGTTCGTCAAGCCGGTGCGGATGCCCAACGGCCTCTTCGCCTTCCAGGACGGCACCGGCCGGGCCCGCGTCGTCGAGGACTGCATCGCCTCCCTGACCCAGGGCGGCGCCGACCTGCTGTGGATCGAAACCGATACCCCCAATGTCGACGAGATCGCCGCCATGGTCGCCGAGATCCGCCAGGTCGTGCCCAACGCCAAGCTGACCTACAACAACTCGCCGTCCTTCAACTGGACCCTGAACCTGCGCAAGCAGGTGCGCGACCAGTGGATCGCCGAGGGCAAGATCCACAAGGACTCCTACCCCGACGGCGCGGGCCTGATGTCGGCCGATCTCGACGCCACCGACCTGGGCCGCGAAACCGACGCCCGCCTGGCCCGCTTCCAGGCCGACATCTCGGCCCGGGCCGGGGTGTTCCACAACCTGATCACCCTGCCGACCTTCCACCTGACCGCCAAGAGCATGGACGAGCTGTCGCGCGGCTATTTCGGCGACGACCGGATGAAGGCCTACGTCAATTCGGTCCAGCGCGAGGAGATCCGTCGTGGCGTCTCGGCCGTGAAGCACCAGCACGAGGTCGGCTCGGACCTTGGCGACACCTTCAAGGAAATGGTCGCCGGCGAGCGGGCCTTGAAGGCCGGCGGCCACGGCAACACCATGAGCCAGTTCGCCGCCGAGTAGCTGGTCGAACGCTTTGACTAGCCCTCATCCTGAGCTTGTCGAAGGACGAGGGCGACACCCCGCCATCACCCAAGAAGGAATGCGCCATGTCTGCTTCCACCTTCGCTCCCGCCGCCATGCCGAACACGTCCGCTGAACAACGCGCCGTCGATCGGGTGGCCGAGGCCTCCCACCGCCTGAACGAGGCGGTGCGGCGGGCCATCGAGGCCGGCTATTCGGTCGAACTGGTCCGCACCTCGCGCCACCACGACGGCGCCGGGAACTGGGGCGACCAGATCGTCCCCAGCGTCCGTCCCAATGGCGTCGCCAAGAGCGCCTGATCTACAACACCACCTAGTCGACATATGGTCTCCCGGCTTCGCGCCGGGAGCCTCCCAAAGCCTACAGGACTCGCCATGCCCCTCGACATCGCCGCCAACGTTCAGATCACCGGTTCCGTCGAGGGCCGCGCCGTGGAAATCCTCACCCCCGAGGCCGTGGCCTTCGTGGCCGACCTGCATCGCCGGTTCGACGCCCGCCGTCGCGAACTGCTGGCCCTGCGCGTCGCCCGCCAGATCCGCTTCGACGCCGGCGAACTGCCGGACTTCCTGGCGCAAACCGCCGACGTCCGCGCTGGTGACTGGACGGTCGGGCCGATCCCGGCCGACCTGCAGGACCGCCGCGTCGAGATCACCGGCCCCGTCGATCGCAAGATGATCATCAACGCCCTCAACTGTGGGGCCAAGGTGTTCATGGCCGACTTCGAGGACGCCACTTCTCCGACCTGGTCCAACCTGATCGAGGGCCAGGTCAATCTGAAAGACCGCTGGGCAGGCGACCTGACCCATGTCGACGCCAACTCCGGCAAGCGCTACGCGCTGGGAGCCAACCCAGCCGTCCTGGTTATTCGTCCCCGTGGGTGGCATCTCCCCGAGCGCCACCTCGAGATCGACGGCCAGCCCATCAGCGGAGCCTTGTTCGATTTCGGCCTCTACCTGTTCCACAACGCCAAGGCCGCGCTGGCGCAAGGTTCCGGACCCTATTTCTACCTGCCCAAGCTGGAGAGCCATCTCGAAGCGCGGCTGTGGAACGAGGTCTTCGTCCACGCCCAGCAGGCGCTCGACCTGCCCGTCGGCACGATCAAGGCCACGGTGCTGATCGAGACCATCCCCGCCGCCTTCGAGATGGACGAGATCATTTTCGAACTGCGTGACCACATGGCCGGCCTCAACTGCGGCCGTTGGGACTATATCTTCTCGTTCATCAAGCGCCTGGGCCGTCGGCCCGAGTTCCTGACCCCCAATCGCTCGGCGATGGTCATGGGTCAGGCCTTCCTGGGCGCCTATTCGCTGAAGCTGATCCAGACCTGCCATCGCCGCGGGGCCTTCGCCATGGGCGGCATGGCCGCCCAGATCCCGATCAAGGGCGACGAGGCCGCCAACCAGGCCGCCTTCGCCAAGGTCCGCGCCGACAAGGAACGCGAGGCCGGGGCCGGCCACGACGGCACCTGGGTCGCCCACCCCGACCTGGTGCCGGTGGCCATGGAGGTCTTCGACCGCCTGATGCCGACGCCCAACCAGCTGGACCGCAAGCTCGCGGAGTTGGAAATCAGACAGGCCCAGATGCTGGAACTGCACGACGGCGCGCGGACCGAGGACGGCGTGCGCGAGAACATCCGCGTCGGCGTGCGCTACACTCAGGCCTGGATCGAGGGCCGCGGGGCCGTGCCGCTCTACAACCTGATGGAAGACGCCGCGACGGCCGAGATCTGCCGCACCCAGCTGTGGCAGTGGATCAAGCTGGCCGCCGACCTCGACGACGGCCGCACCATCACCTCGGAGCTGTTCGTCGGCCTGCTGACCGAGGAGATGGCGAGCCTGCGCCGCGACTTCCCCTCCCCGCGCCTGGAGGAAGCCGCCCATCTGTTCTCGCGAATGGTGCTGGCCGACACGCTGGAAGAGTTCCTGACCCTTCCCGCCTATGAGCTGATCAGCTAGCCCTAGCCGACCTTCAGAGGCGCGACGGTCCGTGGGCCGTCGCGCCCCGTCCTGGTGACGGGGTCGCCGACGATGGACCGACGGCTGACGGGCTTCACGACAGGCAGGAAGGCTTCCAGGAACCGCCAGGCGGCCTCGTCGTGATCCAGGTGATGGGTCAGCAGGCCGAGCGGTTCGTCCCAGAGCATCTTGTGGCGCCGCTCGGCCAGCAGACGGCGGGTCCGTGACAGGAACCGCGTCGCGCCCCGGAAACGGGGCCCGGGCTTCCAGCGCAGGACGTCCAGATGGGCGTCCAGGCGGGTCGGTTCGTCCGCGTTGCGCATATCGCCGTAGCCGGAAAGCTCCAGGTCGTGCAGCGACAGCGCCGTCTTCAGGGTCGGATGGATGTTATTCCACGGCGGCACGAACAGACTGGCCCGCGTCCCGGCCCGCCTGAAGACGTCCAGCGCCGTGCCCAGTTCCAACACCACGTCGGCCAGGCGATCGAGATCATTGACCTCGCCCGAAGGCCGCCCTGGCGGCGCGCGATTTTCATGCCGGAACCCGTGGATAGCCAGTTCGACCCCGCCGGTCGCGCGGCAGGCTTGGGCGAGCGCCTGAATGTCGCCGTCCGGCACCGCCGCTAGCGTGATCGGCGCTTCAAAGCGGCTGGACAGGGCCAGCAAGCGATCCAGGGCCGCGGACGGACGGCGCGCGTCATCATCCCGCCACCAGACCACCGGCGTGCGCCCCCGCGCCTTCCAGCGCGCGAGTTCCGGCCCGAGGACGGCGGTGATCAGGAGACGGTTGAGCCACATGGGATGGTGTCTAGGCCGAATGGCCCAGCCTCGTATCCTCGCCATCCAGGTTGATCACCGCGGCGCGCCCGGCGCGTACGGTCCGGACGTCCTGCCCGCTCAGAAAGCGGATCTCCCGCGCCTTGAGGTTGGACAGCAACGGATAGAGCCCGGCCATGACCGCGATCAGGAAGCCCAGGTCGCCTTCTTGGTACCCCTTGCGCGAGACGTAGCACTTGTAGAAGCGGCGCACGCCCCGGAACAGGTCGTCCCACAGGCTCTTGATCTTGCCGCCGTCGGCCAGGTCCTGGCCGCGGAGCGCGGTGTAGCGGTTGAGGCGCTGGACCATGTCGGCGATGTCGTCATCGACCTTGTGCAGGATGGCGTGCCGCAATCGGCCGCCATAGACGCCGGTGAAGGTCGTGCCCGGATGGACTCGCTCGCTCTTCCAGCTCTTGACCCCCTTGCGGAACAGCCGCGCCACCGACGAAGCGCCGAACGAGCCGCCCCAGCCGTGGCGCACCAGGCGTTCGCCCACGAAGTTGTCGACCGGGACCTGGTACCAGTCGCCGGCGTCGGCCCTGGCGATGGTTTCCCGGATTTCCTGAGCCAGGGCCGGCGTCACGGCCTCGTCAGCGTCCAGTTCCATGATCCATCGGCCGCGACAGGCGGCGACGCCGGCCGCCTTGCGCAGGCCCTCGACCGGGAAAATCCCCGAAACGACCCGGGCGCCCATCTTGCGCGCGATGGCTTCGGTGCGATCGGAGCACCGGTCGGCGACGACGACGATCTCGTCGCAGAACGCCAGACGTTCAAGGCATTGCGCGATGCGCGCTTCTTCATTGTGGGCGCAGACGAGCCCCGACAGCACAGGCATGACTTTCCCCGACTTGGGGGTGCCGCGCTAGCGAGCGTGACCCCGTCAAGAGGTAGACGCCGCCGTTTTGAGGGAACCTCAGAAGATTTTTCGCGTTTCGCGCGCGAGTTGATCCAAAATAGACCTGTGAAATCAAACTCAACCACAAAGATCAGAAGGCGCGCGAAACATCCAGGCTCCAGGTGCGCGGGCGCAGGGGCGTGACCTGGCGCACCTGGCCGAAGCTGAAGGGGTTGCCATAGGCGAAAGTGTCGCTGGACGCATTGGCGGGATTGGTGACCGCGAAGGTGAGGTTCCAGGTCGGCGTCGCCACCTCGGCCGACAGACGGCCGGTCACATAGTCGCCCATGGACGGCGAAAACCGTCGGTCGAAGGTCAGCCGCGAACGGCCGACATATTTCAGCTCCGCCGTCAGCACGAGACGCCGGTTCGCGGCCAGGTCTCTCTGGTAGCGGGTCATGGCCCCGGCCGAGACATCCGGAACGCCGGGGAGTTCGCTCTGGGCCGCCGACGCGAAGTTTTGGTCCACCCTGCTCAGGCGCGGTCGGCTGAACAGCGCATTGGCCTCGACCGTGAGGTTCCGGCTGACATGCGCCGCGCCCTCGAGTTCCAGGCCCGTGTTGCGTCCATCGCCAACATTGGCCGTGTAGGACAGCCCCGAGCTCAGATACTGGTCGGTCTGTATATCGGTCCACACGTCGTGGAACAGCGCCGCACGCAGGGTCATGCGACCTTCCAGCGGGCTGGCGCCGACGCCAATCTCGTAATTGCGCAGATGGTCGGGCTTGAACGAGTCGCGCAGGGCCGACAACGCGGCGAGCCCTCCCGTATTGAACCCTCCGGACCTGTACCCCTCCGAGGTCAGGAGATAGACAATCCCACCCGAGCCCCACGTTCGTTGCAGCGACAATTTGGGAGAAATGCCCGTGAAGCGGGCCTGCCGTTCGAAGGCGCGGGATTGTCCGGGCGCCGGCGCCGTGATCGCCGAGCTCGTGCGCACCGCGGTGCGGAAGGCGCGGCCGCCCAGGCTCACGGTCCAGCCGTCGCCCAGGTCATAGGCGGTCTCGCCATACAGGGCCAGTTCCCGGCGCTTGTCGCGCCGGTCCTCCAGATAGAGCAGCCGCGAAGGGTCGCGGGCGGTGCGGGCCCGCAGTTCGCCGTCGCTGTCCTCCAGGCTGGCCAGTCCATAGAGCCCGAGCAGCCATCGGAAGCGGCCGCTGTCGGGCGAGGACAGCACCGCGTCCTCCACGAGCAGCCTGACCTTGCTGGCCTCGTCGAACAGACCGACATCGACACCGACCGCATCGGCTCCGTTCAGCGCCGCCGTGGCGTCGAAGCGGCTGGCGAAACGGTGACGGACATAGCCGGTGGACGACTCGAACCGTCCCCAGGTCCCCGTCCCGGTCAGCGTCACCACCCCTTGCTGCAGCACGTTGTCGTGGGTCTCCCGCACCTGGTTGGCGCGCTTCTGTCCACCCAGGCTCGGCGTCGTGTACTGGCTGTCGGTGGCGTGCAGGTCCTGGCGCGCGCCCGAGATCGTCAATGACCAGTTCTCGCCGAGCACGGCGGACAGCGCCACGCGACCGCCGGTCCGGGTCGTGCGGTCGACGTTCGAAAGGCGCAGGTTGACGTCATCGACATAGCCGCCGTCCACGTCGCTATAGGCCGCCAGCCGCAGGGCCATGCGCCCCGTGACGAGCGGCAGGTTGACCACGCCCTCCAGGCGGCCGCTGGGAGAGCCGGACTCCGTCGCCGCCGCGCCGACCTTCACCGCCCCCGACCACTCGTCCAGCACAGGCTTGCGCGACACGACCCGGTAGACCCCGCTCAACGACCCGCCGCCGTAGAGCGCGCCCTGTGGACCGCGCAGGATCTCGACGCGTTCGACGTCAATCAGCCGAAGGTCGGGGTCGGGGGCGTTGTAGGTCAGCGGAATGTTGTCGAGATAGGTCCCGACGGTCTGCTGGGTACGGCCCGTGAAGGCGCCGTCCGACAGGCCGCGCAGCATGATCTTGTTGCGCGCCGCGCCGAGGTTGGTGGTGGTGAAGCCCGCCGTCTGCTGCGAAATGCTCTTGGTGTCGACCGAGCCGGCGTCGTGAAGCCGCCCCGCGCCGATCACGCTGACCCCGCCGGCCGTCGCGCCGAGCCGTGTCGGGCGCTTGGTGGCGGTGACGATCACGCCATCGACAGGCAGGGCCGGTTCGGCCGCCGCCTTGGGCGGCGCCGCGCGCGGCGCGGGGCGTTCGGGCACAACGCTGACCGTGGCGTCGCCGAGAATCTCGAACCGGCACGGGGCGCCTGACGTCACGGCGTCCAGGGCTTGGCGCAGGGTCAGGACGCCTACCACGGCCGGGCTCGATCCCGGACAGGACGAGGCTCCGCCGAGCGTGACGCGCGCCTGGACGCCAAGATCGATCAGCGCCTCCGACCGGGCCTTGGCGGGAATCCTGAAAGTATGGCGAGCGGGCTCGGCGTGGGCTTGCCCAGCCAAGACCAGGCCTGAAACCAGGGTCAGGGCGAAAACAGAACCCGAGGCCAGCAGGTCGGCGACCGACCGCGTCCCGGGCGAGCCTGGGCCGTCAGAACGACGTCGAAACGGAAAATCCGCGTCCGGAATCATCAGGCTCCAGCTCTACCCCCCTAGAGCTCAAGCTTCGCGCTTCGAACGATTCCGGTCCCGTCGGCAAGGCCTTAGCGCGCCCGGATCACGATAGCGTCGTTGGTCGTCGTCGTTCGGACGGGAAGCAGATGTGACAGTCGGCCGACCATCGCATCCTGCTCATCGACGATCAACACGCCGGACAGTCGCATGTCGGCGGCGCGCGCGTCAGCCAGCTTCACCGGACGGGGGAAAAGCCGGTTCAGGTCGCCGACGATCTCCGACAGCGGTCGGTCGCGATAGATCAACCGCCCCTGACGCCAGCCGGTGACCTCATCGACAGGGACGACCGCGACGCGCGCATCGTCCTGCCCCTCGACGTGGGAAAGGCCCTGTCCTGCCCGCAAGCGGATCGGCGCGGCGCTGGCCGGGCGCACTTCGACCAAGCCGCGCTGGACGGCCACGGCGACCTGCCCGTCCCGATGGCGGACGTCGAACCGCGTGCCGACCACCCGCACCTGGGTGTCGCCGGCCTCGATCAGGAACGGACGCCGCGCATCCTTGGCGACGTCGAAGAAGGCTTGAGCGTCGTCCATCCGGACGTGCCGGGCGTTGCGCTCGAACCGCACGGTCAGGCGCGAGGCGGCGTTCAACTCGATGCGGGTGCCGTCTTCCAGGACGATGGTCCTGCGCTCTCCGACCCCGGCCACATAGCGGGTTTCACGGCCACCCAGGAGGCCGCTTCCCGGAAGCAGGACGAGGCCGGCGACAAGCGCCGCGGCGATGGCGCTCCCGGCCGACCAAAGCCAGACGCGGCGGGTGGGGCGCAAGGCAACCAGATTTGTCGAGACCGTGGCCGCGACCGGCGCGACGGCCGGCGCGCGGTCGACCCGTCGGGCGTCGAGATCCAGCCGCTGGTCGAAGGCCTGGGCCTGGTCATAGGCCACCGCGTGGGCGGACGACGCCGTCAGCCAAGCGTCAAAGGCGCGCCAGTCGTCCTCGGTGACCGAGTCCCCCTGCAGCAGGACCAGCCAGTCGATCGCGACTTCGATGTCCGTCTGGGACCGCGTCATTTCGCTCCGTCCTGACGCCGCGCGGCGTCCTTGCAAAGGTATGACGTCGCCAAAGCCCCGGAACCTCCGAAACTCGTTTCCAAGGCCGAAAAATTCTTCATGGCAATTTCGCCATCAACGCCTTCAAGGCGGCGCTCACGTACTTCTCGATCGCGCTGCGGCTAACCCCCATGGCGACGGCCGTCTCGGCGTGGCTGAGCCCGTCCAGCTTGTGCAGGGTGAAGGCCTGGGCCACCTGAGTCGGCAGGGTTTCCAGCGTCGCCATCATCACATCCAGTCTCTGCCGACCGGCCACGACGTCCTCGGCCGAAGGCGCGTCGGCGACCGGCTGGTCGCCCAGGGTGGTGGTCTGCAGGCCGCGCCAGTTCTCGTCGCGCGCGCCGGCTCGGGCCTGGCTGCGAAGCCGGTCCAGCATCAGGTTGTTGGCCATCCGAAACAGCAGCGCCGAGCCGTCGCCCTCGACCTCCAGCTCGCCCAGGGCCTGAACCTTGAGGAAAAGGTCCTGAACCAGGTCTTCAGCCTCGGCGACCGACCTCAGCCGCGCGGCGAAGACGCGCACCAGATTGGCCCGCTTCTCGCCGTACAGCCGGATCATCGGCGTGATCGATCGCGGCGAAGCAGGCAGAACGGGAACTCCAGGCAGGTCGACCGCAGAGGCGAGCGATCGCGGCGAATCTTGAACCTATGCCGCTGACAGGTATGGGTCCAGCACACGTAGTTGAGATTGACTCGCAACAATGCTTGCGCCTAGATATTGATAATGACTCGCAACAAGAGAGTCCTTCCCAGCCGATTGAGGCCACAATGACCCCCTCCCCCGCAGCCATGTGCTGGTCGTCAGGCCCGACCCCTGGCGAGAAGCTGCTGCTGAGCGCGATGCGTCAGTGGGCCGCGCTGAGACTGACCGACGAGCGCCCCAATCGCCGGGTGGCCCAGGCCCTGTCCTTTCGATCGTCCAACCGTGTCGCCGGCCTGTTCGTCGCCTGGATGCAGTCGGTGGAGGCGACCCTGCGGCGTCCGATCCAGATCCAGTGTCCGGTCTGCGGCGGCATCTCGACGGACGAGCAGAGGCTCGTCGTGTCCTGCGGCCTGGCGGGGATGGCGACGGCGGTCGGCGAGACGCTGCTGGAGCCGCTGCTGATCGACCCGCAGCCGGTCATGGTGCTGGCGCGGGCGCTGAACGCCGCGCTCAATGTCGACGGTTATCCCCTTCCCGCCCGGCTACGCGAGGCGCCGGCGGAGCATGTCGACGACCGCGCGACGGTCCATTGAGGCGCGAGGGCCTGGGCGAACACAAGGGCTTTCACGGACGGAATCCTATTCGACGGCGAGGATGACGTTGGAGGGTTCGACGATCGCGACGACACGGTCGCCGAGCGCCGGAACGACGGCGCCTTGAGCCACGGTGGCGACCAGGGTCTTGCCGACGGCCAGGGTCAGGCTGATCTCGCTGGCGGCGACGCCGTCCTCGCGGTCGACGACCACGCCGGCCAGGCGATTGACCCCGCCGTCGAGGGAAGCCGCGGCGGCCAGGCTCACGAAGCTGGACTTGATCAGGGCGATGGCCGGCTCGCCGACCGCCAGGCCCAGTTCCTCGCGGCTACGCCGGGTGATGATCGAGACGATCTCGACGCCGTCGCCCAGCAACAGGGTCACCGTGGCGGTCACCTCGTCGTCGACGATGCGGGCGACCGTTCCCCGCAGCGCGTTGCGGGCGCTGGTGCGCAGGCCCAGGCTCCAGAACAGCTCGCCCAGATCCTGGCCCGGCGCCGCCAAGCCCGCCTCCAGTCGCGACAGGGCGGCGCCGATCTCGCGCTCGACCTCGCGAAAGGCCTTGATCACGGCGTGGCCGCGCGCGGTGACGACCGCCGCCCCGCCCGCCTTGCCGCCGGCGCTGGCGATGATCAGAGGGGCGTCGAACAGGTTGTTGAGGGCTTGCACGCCGTCCCAGGCCCCCTTGTAGCTCAGGCCCAGCCGCTTGGCGGCGGCGCTGATCGAGCCCAGCGCGCCGACCGCCTCGATCAAGGCGATGCGCTCCAGCCCAACGCGGGCCAGCGCCCCGCGCCGCAGGATCAAGGACGCGCTGAGATCACCGTCGACGGACATCTATAAACCCCGTTATGTAGGCTAACTACATAACCGACGAATCCCGAGGACCAAAGCCATGCTGAACCGCCGCCCTGTCCTGGCCGCCGCCCTCGTTGGCGCGCTATCGCTGGGTCTAGGCGCCGCGTCCGCCGTCGCCGCCGAGACCAAGGTCGCGGTCGCCGCCAACTTCACCGAGCCGGCCAAGGCGATCGCCGCCCGGTTCGAGGCCGCCACCGGCCACAAGGCCGTGCTCAGCTTCGGGTCTTCCGGCCAGTTCTACACCCAGATCGCCAACGGCGCGCCCTACGACGTCTTCCTGTCGGCCGACGGCGAGCGCCCAGCCAAGGCCGAGACCGACGGCCTGGCGGTGGCCGGCGCGCGCTTCACCTACGCCACCGGCCGCCTGGTGCTGTTCAGCAAGACGCCCGGCCTGGTCGACGCCAAGGGCGCGGTGCTGAAGACCGGCAAGTTCGAGAAGCTGGCCATCGCCGACCCCAAGGCCGCTCCCTATGGCCAGGCGGCGGTCGAGACCCTGACCAAGCTCAAGCTCTACGACACGCTGAAGCCGAAGATCGTCACCGGCGCGTCGATCACCCAGGCCTATCAGTATGTGCAGACCGGCGCGGCCGAGGTCGGTTTCGTGGCCCTGTCGCAAGTGGTCAATGAGGCCGGCGGCTCGCGCTGGCTGGTCCCCGCCGCCGACCACACGCCGATCGACCAGCAGGCGGTGCTGCTGAAGACCGGCGCCGACAGCGTCGCGGCCAAGGCCTTCCTTCAGTTCTTGAAGGGCAAGGACGCCAAGGCCATCATCAAGCGCTACGGTTACGAGGTTCACTGATCATGCTCGATGTGGCGTGGCTGACGGTCAAGCTGGCGGGGATCACCACGATCCTGCTGCTGATCCTCGCCACGCCCCTGGCCTGGTGGTTGGCTCGCGGTCGTTCGCGCTGGAAGTCGCCGGTGGGGGCGCTGGTCGCCCTGCCGATCGTGCTGCCGCCGACCGTCCTGGGCTTCTACCTGCTGATCGCCCTGGGACCACACAGCCCGCTGATGACCCTGCTGCACCCGTTCGGCGTCCGCACCCTGGCCTTCACCTTCGAGGGGCTGGTGATCGGCTCGCTGATCTATTCCCTACCCTTCGCCGTCCAGCCGCTGCGCAACGCCTTCATCGCGGTCGGCGACGAGCCGCTGGAGGCGGCGGCCACCCTGGGCGCCTCGCCTTGGAACGCCTTTCTGCGCGTCGCCCTGCCCCTGGCCCTGCCCGGCTACGCGGTCGCCGCCATCCTCGCCTTCGCCCATACGGTCGGCGAGTTCGGGGTGGTGATGATGCTGGGCGGCGGCATTCCGGGCGAGACCGAGGTGCTGTCGATCGAGATCTACCGGCTGGTCGAGGCCCTGGAGTGGGACAAGGCCCATATCCTGGCCGGCCTGCTGCTGGCCTTCGCCTTCCTGGTGATGCTGGGCCTGCTGCTGATGGAACGCCGCTCCAGCGCCCGGACCTCGCCGAACTGAAGCGAGGTCCTGGGCAGGTCTCTAGGCGGCGACGTCGCGCTTGACCGCGTGGCGATTGACCGGGAAATCGACGCCCAGATTGCCCCGGAAGGTCGTGGCCTCATAGTCCTGGCGATAGAGTCCCCGCGCCTGGAGGATCGGCACCACCAGTTCGACGAACAGCTCCAGTTGGCCCGGCACGGACTCGAACAGCACGAAGCCGTCGGAGCCGCGCTCCTCGAACCACAGCTGCAGGGCGTCCGCCACCTGTTCGGGCGCGCCGACGAAGTGGCCGCGCGGCGTGGCGAAACGCAGGGCCACCTGGCGCAGGCTCAGGTTCTCGGCCTTGGCGGCGGCCAGGATCTTCAGCGAGGCGCTCTGGTTGCTGTTGGCGCCGTGCTCGGAGACGTCGGGGAACGGCGCGTCGAGGTCGTGGACCGAGAAGTCGTAGTCGTTGAACGGCCGCCCCAGCATCGACAGGGCGTTGTCGATCGACACCAGGTTGATCAGCTCCTGATACTTGGCCTCCGCCTCCTCCGCCGTGCGGCCGACCACCGGGCGGGCGGCCGGCAGGACGTGAAGCTGGTCGGGATCGCGGCCGAAGCCGGCGGCCCGGGCCTTGATGTCCTTGTAATAGGCCTGGGCGGCGTCCAGTTCGTCGTGCGAGACGAAGATGGCGTCGGCCCGCTTGGCGGCGAAGTTCTTGCCGTCCTCCGAGGCTCCGGCCTGGAAGATCACCGGCTGGCCCTGCGGTGAGCGCGAGATGTTCAGCGGCCCTTTCACCGAGAAGAACTCGCCCTTGTGGTCCAGGGTGTGCAGCTTGGCCGGATCGAAGAACTGGCCGCTGGCCTTGTCGAAGGTCAGGGCGTCGTCCTCCCACGAGTCCCACAGGCCCTGGACGACGTCGAGATACTCGCCGGCCAGCCGGTAGCGGACGTCGTGGGCGTAGTGTTTTTCGCGGCTGTAGTTGGCGGCGCTGCCCTCGAGCCACGAGGTCACGACGTTCCAGCCGGCCCGGCCACCGCTGATGTGGTCCAGCGACGAGAACTGTCGCGCCACGTTGAACGGCTCGCTGTAACTGACCGTCAGGGTGCCGACGAGGCCGATGTTGTTGGTCGCGCCGGCCAGGGCCGACAGGATGGTCAGCGGCTCGAAGCGGTTCAGGTAGTGCGGGCTGGATTTCTCGGTGATGTAGACGCTGTCGGCCACGAACAGGAAGTCGAACTTGCCGGCCTCGGCGATCTGGGCCTGGCGCTTGTAGAACTGGAAGTCCGTGCTCGCCGTCGGCTGGGCGTCGGGATGGCGCCAATCGCCCCAGCCGGGACCGACCCCGTGCAGGATGAAGCCCAGCTTGATCTGACGCGGTCGGGACATGGGGCGAGGCCTGTTCTGAAAATGACAGGTCGTAGGTAAGGGGTCGCGACTTGGCGATCTAACGATATTGCCTCAAGCCATTGATAAGTCCGAGAAATACAAACCCCAGATCACCTCAATACGGCACGTCGCCCTGGATGGTCACCCGCTCGACGGTGCGTTCCAGTGGCCAGTAGTCGAGGATGGCGTAGTGCTGGGTGGCGCGGTTGTCCCAGAACACGATGGCGTTCGGCGTCCAGCGGAAGCGGACCTGATATTCGGGGGTCTTCACCCGGTCCAGTAGGTCGGCCAGCAGGCGCTTGGCCTCGTCTTCGGGCAGACCCAGGATCCGCGTCGTGAAGACCTTGTTGACGAACAGGTGCTTCTCGCCGGTCTCGGGATGGGTGCGGATCACCGGATGGGCCTGGAGCGGATAGGCGGCGCGCAGTTCGGCCCGCTTGGCTTCATCGACCCGGTAGCCATAGCTCTGCAGGATGTCGTGTTCGGCGGTCAGAGTCGCCAGCTGGTCCTTCAGCGCCTGTGGCAGGTCGCGATAGATGGCGGCGGTGTCGGCGAACAGGGTGTCGCCGCCCAGCGGCGGCAGGTGGCGGGCCCGCAGCACCCCGCCCATCGATGGCGCGGGCCGGAAGGTGACGTCGGTGTGCCACTTGTTGGCCACGCGGACGAGCGGCACGATCTCCTCGCGCAGCTTCATGCCGTCGGCGGCCTCGATGTGCAGGATCTCGGGAAATCCGGGCACGTGGGCGGTAACAGGATGTCCTTCCAAGTCCCCGAAATAACGGCCGAAACGGACATGGTCCTCGTGGCTGATGTCCTGGTCGCGGAAGAACACCACCTTGTGGCGCAGCAGGGCCGAGCGGATCGCGGCGACGATCGAAGGCGCCAGTGGCTGGCGAAGGTCGAGGCCGGAGATTTCCGCGCCCAGCACCGGGCCGGCCGGCGTCACGGTCAGGCCGGCATAGTCGGGCGTCTCGTCAGCGGTGATGGGGGCAAAGGCGTTCATGGCGTTCTCCCGGCGGCGGCGGCGTTCGTCCGTGCGAACGGCGTCTCTTTCGTGCGGACCTTAATACCAGCGATCTTTGATTTCGAGTTGTGACGTACGGACGGGGACAGGCGCATGCGCCTGTCCCCAGCCATGGCGCGGCGACCTCACGCGGAAACCCGCTGAGAATGTGAGGAGGCGCGGAGCGGCCGGGCCAAGCCCGGAGACCGTGAGTGTTGTGTTTGCGTTTCGGCGTGGACCGACCGCTCCGCGAAACCGTTATTCTCGAGGGACGGCGACTGAGGGCCTGTTTCATCCCGGTCGACGTTCCCCCTCGGACGGGCAGGATCAAAGTCGCCCGGAAGGGGCCGTCAGCGACTCCGACAGATCCTGGAACAGGCCGGTTTGAACCTCCCGGCCCCGTCGACCCGCTCCGTCCGGCGTCCGTCCTTCCCAAGCCTTGGATCCTTCTGAGACCCGCCGCCCAAGACGACCCGTCCGCCAGGCCGGCCCGGCCCCGCTCGGTTCCATCTCCATCGCCGCTTCGGGTCGGTACCAAGCGCCCTCCTCCGCGACGGAGACACAGCCAGTATGGGGGTGGTTTTCGGCGCCAAGGATTGGTGACGCTGATTTTTCTTCAGGATGTTGAAGTTGTTGGAGTTCGCTCTGCCTGCGACGGGGATAGAGGGCCGCCTATCCTCGAACCCTCTCCCGCTGGGAGAGGGTTCAGGAAGACCGCCGTCAATCCGCGCCGCGGCCTATTTCAGCCGCAGCGTCAGCCCGGCCACCACCAGGGTCACGGCGTCCGCCGCCCTGGCCAGGGCCTGGTGCAGCCGTCCGGCCTCGTCGCGGAAGCGGCGGGCCAGGGCGTTGTCGGGGACGATGCCGAAGCCGACCTCGTTGGACACCAGCCACAAGGCGCCCTCGAAGCGACCGGCCGCCATCGCCAGTTCGGCCGCCGCCTCCGCCACGTCGCGTTCGTCCAGCATCAGGTTCGACAGCCACAGGGTCAGGCAGTCGACCACCACGACGTCGCCCGCGCCCAATCCCTCCAGGGCGGCCGACAGTTCAAACGGCGCCTCCAGGGTCGTCCAGCCTTCGCCGCGATCCAGGCGATGCCGGGCGATGCGCTCGGCCATCTCGGCGTCGAAGGCCTGGGCGGTGGCGATCATCACCAGCCGTCCGCCGCCCCGCGCGGCTTCGACCTCGGCCGCGGCCTGCGCGAAAGCGCTCTTGCCGGATCGGGCTCCACCGAGGACGAGGGTAAACGACAAGATACGCTCCAGATTGACCGTGTGCGACGCAACATATAGTGCAGCTCTCGCGACAGGTTCCTCGAAAGAGGATGAAAAGGGAACTCGGGTGTGAAACCCGGGCTGCCCCCGCAACTGTAAGCGGCGAGCCCGCGTGTCATTAGCCACTGATCACTTTCTTCGGAAGGCGGCTGGGAAGGCGACGCGCATCGGCATTGACCCGTGAGCCAGGAGACCTGCCCGTCGCGGTCGTCCTTCGTCCGGCCGGGGTGCGCCGAACGATGGGGTTCTTTCCCCCGAGGCGACATCGTCGGGCCGGTCCGAATCTTCGGGCCAGCCTTCGTTGCCGCGCACGGAGGATTTGAACATGCGCTCTATTTCCGTCTTGGCCCTGGTGGCCGCTCTTCCCGCCCTCGCCCTGCCCGCCCTCGCCCTGCCCAGCGTCTCCCTGGCCGCCGAAGCCGCCGAGGCGTCGAGCGAGGTCGACCAGATCGTGGTCACCGCCGGCCGCGCCGCCGACAAGCTGTCGGAAGTGCCGGTCAGCATGACGATCATCGACGCCGAGGCCCTGCGCAAGCACCAGGTCGTGGTCGTCTCCGACCTCCTGTCGCGCACGCCAGGCGTCACGGTAACCCGCAACGGCGGCGTCGGCGGCTCGACCCAGGTGCGCATCCGCGGCGCCGAAAGCGACCAGACCGCCGTGCTGATCGACGGCGTCAAGCTCAACGACCCGTCGACCACCGGCGGCGGCTACAACTTCGCCACCCTGCTGGCCGGCGACGTCAGCCGCATCGAGGTGCTGCGCGGCCCGCAGTCGACTCTGTGGGGCAGCCAGGCGATCGGCGGCGTCGTCAACCTGATCACCAACACGCCCGACGGCCCGCTGGCCGGAACCGCGACGCTCGAAGGCGGTTCGCGCGCGAGCGCCTACGCCCGCGTCGGCGTCGGGGCCGGCGGCGACTGGGGCGGCTGGCGGCTGGCGGCCGGCCAGTACACCACGGCCGGTATTTCGAACTTCGACAAGGCCATGGGCGGCAAGGAGAAGGACGGCTACCACAACACCGCGATCAGCGGCCGCGCCGACATCAACGTCACCGACTGGGCCAGCCTCGACGTGCGCGCCTCCTACGCCGCCGGCCGCAACGAGTACGACAGCTCGCTTCCCGCCCCGCCCTACGCCCTGGGCGACACCACGGACTACGGCAAGACCAAGGAGCTGGTCAGCTATGTCGGGGCGCGCCTGTCCAATTTCGACGGCGCCCTGAACAGCCGGATCGGCTACGCCTACACCCAGACCGATCGAGACAACTACGATCCCACCCAGAGCGCGCCCAAGACCTTCGACGCGCGCGGCACCGACAGCAGCCTGGAATACCAAGGCACTTGGACGATCAATCCGATCTGGCGCGCGGTGTTCGGGGCCGAGACCGAGCGGACCTGGTTCCGCACCGCCTCGCCGTCGTTCAGCCCCGACGTCATCCGCCGCGCCGTCGGCATGGACAGCGTCTACGGCCAACTGCAGGCCAAGCCGGTCGAGGGCCTGACCCTCACCGGCGGCGTCCGCCACGACGACCACGACACCTTCGGCGGCGCCACCACCTACCAGGCCGGCGCGGCCTGGAGCCCGAACGCCGGCGCCACCATCTTCCGCGCCAACTACGGCGAGGGCTTCAAGGCGCCGTCGCTGTACCAGATCTACAGCCCGTACGGGGATCGCAACCTCAAGCCCGAAGAGGCCAAGAGCTGGGACCTGAGCGTCGAGCACAGCGTTCTGGACGGCCGCCTGCGCGGTTCGATCACCTATTTCAATCGCGACACCACGAACCAGATCGACTTCCTGTCGAACAACACCCCGCCCAACTTCGGCGTCTACGCCAACACGGCCAAGACCAAGGCGGACGGCGTCGAGGTCGAGGCGTCCTACGCGATCAATTCGATCGTCACGGTGTCGGGCAACTACACCAACCTGGACGCCACCAACCGCTCGCCCGGCCCCAACCAGGGCAAGGACCTGGCCCGCCGGGCCGGCGAAACCGCCAATGCCGACCTGGCGATCGATCTGCCCAGCGGCCTGAACGGCGGCGTGTCGCTGCAGTATGTCGGCCACAGCTTCGACAACGCCAGCAACACCCGGCGCCTGAAGAGCTACGTGCTGACCGACCTGCGGGTCGCCTATCCGATCAACGAGACCTTTGAGATCTATGGCCGGATCGAGAACCTGTTCGATCAGCAATACGAGACGCTCTACAAGTACGGGACCCTGGGTCGCGGCGCCTTCGTCGGCGTGCGGGCCCGGTTCTAGCCATGACGACGCCGGCGGCCCTTCTCGGCCACGGTGGCCGCCTCGGCGCGGCGCGGACCCTCTATCCGGACGCGCCGACGCCCTGGCTGGACCTGTCGACGGGGATCAATCCTTGCCCCTATCCGGTCCCGTCCCTGGCGAGCGAAGCCTGGTCCCGCCTGCCCGACCCCGAGTCCACCCGGGCTCTGGAGCGGGCGGCGGCGAGCGCCTTCGGCGTCGACGATCCGGCGCGGGTCGTGGCGGCGGCCGGCAGCGAGGCGCTGATCCGCCTCCTGCCGCGCCTGCTGCCGGCCCGGCGGATCGGTGTCGCGACACGGACCTATGGCGGCCATGCCGAGGCCTGGCATGCGGCCGGCGCGACGCTGTTGGCCGACACCGACACCGCCATCGATCTGCGCGTGGTGGTCAATCCGAACAATCCGGACGGACAGGCCCTGTCGCCCGACCAGGTCCTTGGCCGGGCCGCGGGCGCGCTGATCGTTGACGAGGCCTTCGCCGACACCGATCCGGACCTGTCGGTCGCCCCCTTGGCCGGCGCGCCCGGTCACGAGCGGCTGATCGTCCTGCGCTCGTTCGGCAAGTTCTACGGCCTGGCCGGCGCGCGCCTCGGTTTCCTGATCGCTGAACCCACCCTGGCCGCGCGAGTGCGTCAAACCTTGGGCGACTGGCCGGTCTCGGGACCGGCGATCGCCGTGGGCCTGGCCGCCTACGCCGACCCCGCCTGGGCGATCCGCACCCGCCAACGCCTGGCCGAGGACGCCGTGCGGCTGGACGCCCTGCTCCGCGTCGCCGGGTTCGAGATCGTTGGCGGAACCTCGCTGTTTCGCCTGGCCCGCGCCGCCGACGCGCCGCGCCGTTTCGAGGTCCTGGCCCGCGCCGGGATCCTGACCCGCCCCTTCCCCTGGGACGAGACGCTGATCCGCTTCGGCCTCCCCGGCCCCCAGCCCGACTGGCTCCGCCTCGCCGACGCCCTGGAGAGACTCCGATGACCGACGACCTCAACGCCAAGCACGCCGAAGCCATGCGCGCCCTCAAGGCCGAGCGCGAGGCGATGATGGAGACCAAGACCCTCGAAAAGGGTCTGCTGCTGGTCCACACCGGCGACGGCAAGGGCAAGTCCTCGGCCGGCTTCGGCATGGTCGCCCGCCATCTCGGCTGGGGCCTCCAGGTCGGGGTGGTGCAGTACATCAAGGGCAAGTGGAAGACCGGCGAGCGGCTGTTCTTCAAGAAGTTCCCCGACCAGGTGCGCTACGAGGTGATGGGCGAGGGCTTCACCTGGGACACCCAGGACCGCGAGCGCGACATCGCCGCCGCCCGCGCCGCCTGGCTGGTCTCGCAGGAGATGATCGCCGATCCCAAGCTCGACTTCGTGCTGCTGGACGAGATCAACATCGCGCTGCGCTACGACTATCTCGACATCGACGAGGTGGTCGAGGTCCTCAAGGCCCGCCCCAACGACAAGCACGTCTGCCTGACCGGCCGCAACGCCAAGCCGCAACTCATCGAGATCGCCGACCTGGTCACCGAGATGACCCTGGTCAAGCATCCCTTCGAACAGGGCTTCAAGGCCCAGCGGGGGGTCGAGTTTTGACCGGCCTGACCCGACGGGCCGCGGTCGGGACGGGTCTGGCGATCGGGCTGGCGGGCGGGCTGGCGGGCGGAACGGCCAAGGCCCGGGCCCTGCCCCGGGTGGTCTCGCTCAACCCATGCACCGACGCCGTGCTGGTCAATGTCGCCGATCGTGGCCAGATCCTGGCGCTCAGCCACTATGCGCGCGACGCCCGGCAATCGACGATCGCCGGCGTCGCCAGGACCTATCCGATCACCTACGAGAGCGCCGAGGAGGTGATCGCCCTGCGTCCCGACGTGGTGCTGACCGCCGCCCATTCGTCGCCGGCCACCCGCGCGGCGCTGAAGCGCCTGAAGATCCGCACCGAGCTCTTCAAGGTGCCCAACAGCTGGATCGAGAACCAGGCCCAGATCCGGCGGATCGCCGACGCCGTTGGCCATCCTGATCGCGGCGAGGCGCTGATCGCCCGCGTCGAGGCGGCCATGGCCCAGGGTGCGCCCCGCCCCGGCGGCCGGCCCGTGACCGCCCTGGTCTTCCAGCCCAACGGCTTCGCGGCCGGGCACGGCACCCTGGTCGACGAGATGATGCGCCGCGCGGGGTTCGTGAACGTCGCCGAGCGCTACGGCCTGAAGAAGTGGGGCAATGTCTCGCTGGAGCGCCTGCTGGACGACCCGCCCGAGGTGTTGCTGGCCGGCCAGGCCGCGCCCAACGCCACGACCTGGGCCGAGCACATCCTCAACCATCCGGCCCTGGCCAGTGTCGGTCCGCGCATGCGGCGGGCGGTGTTTCCCGAGCGGCTGCTCTATTGCGGCGGCCCGGTGCTGATCCAGACGGCCGCCGTCCTGGCCACCGCCCGACGGCAGGTTCTCGGAGAGTCGGCATGACCGGCAGGCGACTTTTGCTGATCGTGGGGCTCTGCGTCCTCGTGCTGCTGCTCGGCGGCGTGTCGCTGATGGCCGGACGGGTCTGGGTCCCCTGGAGCGCCTGGTCCCCGACCGCCCATGATCCGCGCTGGGCGATCATCTTCGAACTTCGCCTGCCGCGCACCATCCTGGCGGTGGTGGTCGGCGCGGCGCTGGGCCTCTCCGGCGCGGCGATGCAGGGCTATACGCGCAACCCGCTGGCCGATCCGGGCGTGCTCGGCGTCTCGTCCATGGCCGCGCTCGGCGCGGTGATGACCATGTATCTCGCCATGGGATTGAGCACGCCGTGGATGCTGTTCGCGGCGGCCATGGTCGGCGCGGGGGTCGGCGTGGCGGTGATGCTGGCCCTGGCCGGCGGGACCGGCGGGACCATCACCTTCATCCTGGCGGGGGTGATCCTCAACACCGTGGCCAGCGCCGGCGTCGCCCTGGCGCTGAGCCTGGCCCCCAGCCCGTGGGCGGCCCAGGAGATCATCAACTGGCTGCTCGGCTCGCTGGCCGACCGCAGCGCCGACGACGTCTGGATGGCCTTGCCGTTCATCGCGATCGGCTGCGGACTGCTGCTGTCGCTCGGCCGTGCGCTGAACGCCCTGACCCTTGGGGAAACGGGCGCCAGGGCCCTGGGGATCAACCTCACTCTGACACGCGTGTTGCTGGCGGTCGGGGTCGGCATGGCGTCGGGGGCCAGCGTGGCCGTGACGGGCATGATCGGCTTCGTCGGCCTGATCGTGCCGCACATGATGCGGCCGCTGGTCGGCCACCAGCCCGGCGCGCTGCTGGCGCCCAGCGCGGTCGCCGGGGCCGTCCTGGTCCTGGTCGCCGACATCGTGGTGCGGTTGACGCCGTCGGTCGCGGAGGTCCGGCTCGGCGTCGCCATGGCTTCGGTGGGCGGACCGTTCTTCCTGGCCCTGTTGATCTCGATGCGCCGGAGGCTGGCATGAGCGTGGGCGAGAACGGCGACCTGGTCGCCGACGACCTCGCCGTCGCGTTCGGCGGTCGGGTCGTTCTGGACGGGATCAGCGCCCGGTTCCGGCCGGGCGAGGTCACCGTCGTCGTCGGGCCCAACGGCGCGGGCAAGTCGACCTTGCTGGCCTGCCTGGCGGGCCTGCGCCGCCCCGACGCCGGACGCGTCACGCTCGGCGACCGCTCGCTCCTGACCATGCCGCATCGCGAGCGCGCCCGCCATATCGGCTTCCTGCCCCAGACGCCCGAGGTGGCCTGGGCGGTGAACGTCGAGACCTTGGTCGGCCTGGGTCGCACCCCCCACAGCGGGGCCCTCGGCCTGACCGAAGCCGATCACGCGGCGGTGCAAGAGGCCTTGATCCAGACCCGCATGACCGGCCTGGCCCACCGCGACGTCACCACCCTGTCGGGCGGCGAGCGGGCCCGCGCCCTGCTGGCCCGGGTCCTGGCCGGCGAGCCGTCGTGGCTGCTGGCCGACGAGCCGCTGGCGGGGCTGGATCCCGGCCACCAGCTGGACACCGTCGACCTGCTGCGCGCCTTCGCGGCCGAGAGTGGCCACGGCGTCATCATGACCGTGCACGATCTGGGCGTCGCCCTGCGCCTGGCCGACCGGGTCGTGGTGCTGCAGGGGAGCAGGCTCATCGCCGACGCGGCGCCACTGGAGGCCCTGACGCCGGCGATCCTCGCCCAGGCCTACGGCGTCGAGGCGGCGATCGTGGCTGGCGTGTCCGGCCCGCTGATCGAGCTGATCGGACGCGCGGGTGGCTGAGACGCCGCCCTGGGCATGGGTCGTGGCCCTGGCTCTGGGCCTGGAGGCCGCGCTGGGCTATCCGGCCTGGCTGCACCGCCGGGCGCCGCATCCGGTGGCCTGGCCGGCGGCGGTGATCGAGGGGCTGGAGCGGCGCTGGAACCGTCCGGCGCTCGCCGACGGCCGGCGTCGTCTGCTGGGCGTCGCGGTGGTCGGCATCCTTCTCGGGTCGGCTGTGCTGCCGGGGGCGATCCTGCACGGACTGCTGGGCGGCAACCTGCTCGGCCTGGCGGTCATCGCCTTGCTCGCCACCGTCGGCCTGGCCCAGCGCAGCCTGCATCAGCACGTCGCCGCCGTCCTGGCGCCGCTGCGGGCCGGCGACCTGCCGGCCGCCCGTGCGGCGGTCGGCATGATCGTCGGCCGCGACACCGCCGACCTCGACGCCGAAGAGGTCGCCGCGGCCGCCCTGGAGAGCTTGGCCGAAAGCTTCAACGACGGCGTCGTGGCGCCCGCCTTCTGGCTGCTGGTCGGCGGCTTGCCGGGCCTGTTCGCCTACAAGTGCGTCAACACCGCCGACAGCCTGATCGGCCACAGGGAGCCGCGCTGGCGGATGTTCGGCTGGGCCGCCGCGCGCACCGACGACCTGATGAACCTGATCCCCGCCCGCCTCGCTGGCGCTCTGATCGTCCTGGCCGGAGGGCGCGGTTGGCGGATCATGCGCCGTGACGCACGCCTGCATGCTTCGCCCAACGCCGGCTGGCCCGAGGCCGCCATGGCCGGAGCCCTGGGCGTCCGGCTGGGCGGCGAAGCGCGCTACGACGGCGTCGCGACCGCGCGGCCGATCTTCGGCGACGGTCCGCCGCCCATCGCCTCCGACCTTACACGCGGTCTGGCCCTCTACCGCCGAGCCTGTTTCCTGCTGGGACTGATCCCGCTGGGGATCGGCCTCGCCGTCGTGCTCGCCCGATGATCCCTTCTTCGTCTATCCAGGACCTCGTCATGACCGCCCTCCCGACCATCACGCCCGTCAGCGCCGCGCTCGAGCCGCTTCTGCGCGCCCGCCTCGACGGCAAGGCCAAGCCGCCCGGCTCGCTGGGCGTGATCGAGGACCTGGCGGTGCGGATCGGCCTGATCCAGAACCGCCTCGACCCGCGCATCGCCCAGACCGACCTCTATGTCTTCGCCGGTGACCACGGCCTGACCAACGAAGGCGTCTCGGCCTATCCGTCCAGCGTCACCGCCGCCATGGTCGGCCTGTACCTCTCGGGTCGGTCCAGTGTCAGCGCCTTCGCCAAGGCCACGGGCGTCCGGGTGCATGTGGTCGACGCCGGGGTCGACGCCGACCTGCCCGCCCATCCCGACCTGATCGCCGCCAAGATCCGCCGTGGAACCCGTAACGCCGCCCGCGAGCCGGCCCTGACCCAGGACGAGGTCCTGCGGGCCATAGCCAAGGGCGTCGAGATCGCCCGGTCAGCCGCCGCCGACGGGGCCGACGTGATCGCCCTGGGCGAAATGGGCATCGGCAACAGCTCGTCGGCCGCGCTGATCATGCACCGCCTGGCGCCCGCGCCGCTGGACGACTGCGTGGGCCAGGGCACGGGTCATGGGGCCGAGGGCATGGCCCGCAAGCGCGCCGGCGTGGCCCGCGCCGCCCAGCGCTCCGACGCCACCGCGCCCCTGGCCGTGCTGTGCGAATTCGGCGGTTGCGAGATCGCCATGATGGCCGGCGCCGTGCTCGGCGCGGCGTCGGTGCGGCGCGTGGTGCTGGTCGACGGCTTCATCAGCACGGCGGCGGCCCTGGCGGCCGTGCGCCTGGTCCCGGCAGCCCTCGACTACTGCGTGTTCGCCCACGGTTCGGCCGAGCGCGGCCATCCGTTGATGCTGCGGGCGCTTGGCGTCCGCCCCTTGTTGGACCTCGACCTGCGGCTGGGCGAAGGCACCGGCGCCGCCCTGGCCGCCCCGCTGCTGGTCGCCGCCGCCAACCTGCTGACCGACGTGGCCGACCTGGCCGAAGTCCTGGCCGGACCCGGGTGATGCCCCGCCAGCTCAAGCTCTTCCTTTGCGCCGTGCAGTTCCTGACCCGTCTGCCGGTCCCGTCCTTAGCCGATTTCGAACCGGCCTGGATCACCCGCGCCGCGCGTTACTTTCCGCTGGTCGGGATCCTGGTCGGCGGCGCCTGCGCCTTGGTGCTGCTGGCGGCCGGGCAAGCCTGGAGCGGCCCGCTGCCGGCCTTGCTGGCCGTCGCGGCGGGCGTGCTGATCACCGGCGGCTTTCACGAGGACGGCCTGGCCGACACGGCCGATGGCCTCGGCGGCGGGCAGACCGTCGAGCGTCGCCTCGAAATCATGAAGGACAGCCGGATCGGGACCTACGGCGTCCTGGCGCTGGGCCTGGTGCTGGCGATCAAGGTCGCCGCCTTGGCCCAATTGCCCCTGGCGACAGCCGCCCTCGCCCTGGTCGCCGCGCACGGCGCCGGGCGGACCGCCGCCGTCGCGGTGATGATGTGGGGACCGCATGTCAGCGACCCGACCAGCGCCAAATACAAGCCGGCGCCGGATGGCGTGCGGCCACACGAGGTGCTGGTCGCCGCCGTCCTGGGCTTGTGGCCCCTGGCGTTGCTCGGCTTGCCGGGCCTGATCGGCGCCCTGGTCGGCGCCGTGCTGGCCTTCCCGCTGGCCGCGACGGCCCGGCGGTTGATCGGCGGCTATACCGGCGACGTCCTGGGTGGAATCGAGCAAGTCTGTGAGCTGGGCGTTCTGCTGGGCGTGGCGGCCATGCTGGCGGCCCGATGACCCTGCTGGTCTGCCCGCTCGGCCAGGTGGAAGCGGCGCGCGCCCGGCGCCGGCCTTCGCACCTGATCAGCCTGCTGTCCCCGGCCTCGCCGGCCGAGACCTGGCCGGCCGCCGAACCCGGGGAGGCCTGCCTGCGGCTGGCCTTCCACGACATCGCCGAGCCTCGGCCTGGACTGACCGCGCCCAGCGCCGCCCTGGTCGGCCAACTGCTGACCTTCGCCGAAGCCTGGGATGGCGCGCGGCCGATGCTGGTCCATTGCTGGGCCGGGATCAGCCGCTCGACGGCGGCGGCCTTCATCATCGCCTGCCAGCGCGCGCCGGAACGCGCCGAGCGAGAGATCGCCCAGGCCCTGCGCGCCGCCGCGCCCTATGCGACGCCCAACCCGCTGCTGGTCAGCCTGGCCGACACGGCGCTGGGCCGCGATGGCCGGATGTCGACGGCGATCGCCGACATCGGCCGGGGCGCGGACACCTTCGAGGGCGCGCTGTTCGAGCTGCCTTTCTAAGCTTGGCCGATTTCAAACCCGGGAGCGCCGTGCGTCCTTCGAGGCTTCGCCTGCGGCTCGCACCTCAGGATGAGGAGCATTGTTGCTGAATTCCTCATCCTGAGGCGCCCTCCAAAGGAGGGCCTCGAAGGACGCACGGCGCTCCCAGGGGGCCTACTTCCCGTAGCGCGCCGCCACCGGCGCGTAACTGTCCCACACCTGGCCGTCGCTGACCGAGCGCAGCAGCTTGACGTACTCGGCATGCGACCAGGCCAGGGGCGTGGCGGAGTCCGTGCCCTCGCCGCGCGCGTAGCCGTGCGGGTTGGGGCCGATGCCGTCCCAGACCTGTTCGGGGATCAGCAGGCCGTCATTGGCGAACAGCTCCATGGCCTTCACGTAGCGCTCGCGGATCGCCTTGACCGCCGCCGCGTCGGGCTTGCCCTTCAGACCGGCCAGGGCCAGTTCGTAGTGGCCGCGTTCGCCGGTGAAGATCGGCCACACACGCCCTCGCTGGCCCGGCGTCATCTTGCCGCCGACGCCGTAATTGGCCCCGGTCTGGGCGTCCTCGCCATAGCCGTCGACGTCGTAACGTCGCCAACCGGGGAATTCGCCCTCGACGCCCGGAAACTTGAAATCGTAGCGCACGCGGTAGAGGTCGGGCCTCGTGGTGTCGTCCAGCTCGGGCAGGCTGGCGACGATGCGCGGGTCGTCGGCCCGGCGCACGCCATAGCGCACCAGCTCCAGGAAGCCGCCATCGACCACCTGGTCCTCCGGCGGCGCGATCTGGCCATTGGCGGCGTCGATCAGGCCGTGATCGTTGGGGTCCTCGTTCTTGTTGAGGCGCACGAAATACTGGCCGTCGCCGAACGCCCCCTTGGTGGTGAACATCCGCGCCTCGACCTTGGCCGAATAGGCGTCGGCGGTGGCGCGATAGCGGGCCGCGCCGGCCGCGTCGCCGGCCAGTTCGGCGATGTCGCCGGCCACGACCAGGCCGGCGATGGTCGCCGCCGTGGTCGATGGCGAATAGCCACCCTGCTCTTCCCAGCGTTCCTGCTGGGTGTAGGGCGGCTTGATGGTCTCATGGTTCCAGCCCACCCCGACCTTGCCGCCGTCGACCAGGAAGTCGGCCGCCGGCTTGATCATCTTGCCGTAATAGGCTTTCAGGTCGGCCTCGGGCAGCCAGCCCAGCTTCCACAGCTTCCAGCCCAGCATGATCGGCATGGCCGTCTGGTCCAGTTGGACGCCGACCCACTCGGTGGTGCCGTCCACCCAGGTCTTCTGCAGGAACCAGCCGCCGACCCCGGTATTGCCCGCCATGCCGGCCTTGACCTGGACCTGCGGCAGATAGTGGAAGGCGGCCAGCGGGGTTTCCTTGTCGCCCAGGGCCGCCAGGGCCATGGCGCACTGGTAGAAGTCGCGCGGCCAGACGGCCTTGTAGCCGGTCGAAGGCCTGGAAGCGTCGACCGTGTCGCCCCATGGGTTGGACAGCGAAGCGATCAGGGCGCCGGCATAGGTGCGGTCCTCCTGCACCTTCAGCATCAGGGCGCTGGCCTGGACCAGCTTGCCGCCGTCCTCCGACGCTTCGCGCAGGCGGGGCAGCTCGGTCAGCGAGGCCAGATAGTCCTCCCAACCGACGCGGTCGCCCTCGCCGTTGTAGCGCGCCAGGACTTCGTCATAGCCGGTCCTCAGCGTGGCCGAGGCGGCCCCGTCGGCGGCCGCCGCGTCGCCGCCGAAGCCGATGGTCAGATCGTAGGTCGCCTCGCCGGAGGCCTGCTCCGGAAGTTGGGCGGTCAGGACGACGGCGCCGCGCTTGTCGCCGGTGGTGGCCCCGCCGGCCAGCTTGCCGCCCTTCAGCGAAACCAGGGCGTCGTTGTCGACCAGGTCGGACACCGTCGCAGCGATGAACGGCCTGGCGCCCTTCAGGCTCAGGAACGCCTTGCCCTCGTTGGCGGTCAGAGCCGCCGTCGACGCCGCGCCCGCGTCGCCGCCGCCGGTGTTGGCCATGTGCGGCTCCAGCACCAGGAACGGCGTGATCGGACCCTTCAATGCGCGGACGGTGACCCGCACGAACAGGGCGTTGCGGTCAGGATCGGTGAAGATCCGCTTCTCGATCTCGAAGCGGCCCAGCTTGTCGGTGGTGGTGACCTTGTAGGCCGGCGACAGCGGACGGCCGGCGGCGTCGACGTGCAGATATTCGGTCCTGGTGGTGGTGTCGGTTCCCTCGACGGCCAGGCCCGTCGCGGTGTTCACCGCCACGCGCATCTGCTTGATCTGGGCCTCGTGGATCAGGCCGTACATGGTCTCGGTCAGCATGCCATCGGCGATCGAGAACCACACCTTGGACACCGCGCCCGTCCGGCCGCCGTCCTTGTAGGCGCCGTCGACATAGGCCTCGTAGGACGCGCCGACCCCGGTCTTGGCGGCATGGGCCCAGGTGGTCGGGCTCTCGGCGTGGGCGGCGGCCCCCAGGGCGGTCGCGGCCACGGAGGCCAGGGCGAGAATCTTCAGGCAACGCATGGAAATACCTCACGAAAGGATCGATGTCCTGGCGGACGGGTGTCAGGTCTTGGAAAGCGCCTTGGGCTCGCCTGGGTCGTCGACGGCGAACACGCAGAGGGCGGCGGCGAACATCGCGGCCGCGCCCACGACCAGGGCCCAGATCGACGCGCCGCCGAAGAAGGTCTTGACCAACAGGCCCAGGATCGTCGCGGCCAGCAGCTGCGGGATGACGATGAAGAAATTGAAGATGCCCATATAGACGCCCATCTTCCGGGCCGGCAGCGCGCCGGACAGGATCGAGTACGGGGCCGACAGGATCGAGGACCAGGCGAAGCCGACGCCGACCATCGGGATCCACAGCAGGACGGGGTCGCGGATGAACGGGAAACTCAGCAGGCCGAGGCCACCCAGGCTCAGGCAGATGACGTGGCTCAACCGACGGCTTGTGGCGCGGGCGATCAGCGGGATCAGCAGGGCCGCGATCGCCGCGACGCCGTTATAGGCGGCGAACAGAACCCCCACCCAGTCGGCGCCGTCGTTATAGGCCCGCGAAGCCGGGTCGGTGGTGTGGTAGTGATGGGCGGTGACCGCCGAGGTGGTGTAGATCCACATGGCGAACAGGCCAAACCACGAGAAGAACTGCACCACCGCCAGCTGTTTCATGGTGGCCGGCATGCGGAACAGGTCTTCGATGATCTCCGAGAAGCCGCCGGAGAAACCGCGCCGCGCCGCGCCGTCCCGCTTCAACGCCGCGGCGGCCAACTGCGCCAGACCAAAGCCGCCGACCAGGGCGGCCAGGACGTAGAGTTCCTTTTCCAGCTTCAGCGCCGCGATGACGGCGACCAGGACCAGGCCGATCGCCGTCCACGGCACGCCGCCCAGGACATAGGCCCTGGCGGTGCGGCCCGCGCCGGCGTCCGCCGTCGGTTCCGGCTCGCCCTTGCGCGCCCGGTCGGCCGCCTCGAAGCCGGCGATCTGGTCGGGGCTGTATTCGCGGGTCGTGAACACGGTCCACAGCACCGAAAGCAGCAGACCCGCGCCCCCGACATAGAACGCCATGCGCACCGAAGGTGGCACGCCGCCGGTGGGCGCGACGTTGCTGACCGAGAACCAGTGGGTCAGCATCCACGGCAGGGCCGAGGCCAGGACCGCGCCCAGCCCGATGAAGAAGCTCTGCATGGCGTAGCCGGTGGTGCGCTGCTCGTCGGGCAGGTTGTCGCCGACGAAGGCGCGGAACGGCTCCATGGTGATGTTGATCGAGGCGTCCATGATCCATAGCGCCGAAGCGGCGATCCACAGCGCCGGGGCATTAGGCATGACCACCAGCGCCGCCGTGGTCGCCAGCGCGCCCCAGAGGAAATAGGGCCGACGACGGCCAAGCCGCCCCCAGGTGCGGTCGCTGAGATAGCCGATGATCGGCTGGACCAGCAGGCCGGTGGCCGGCGCCGCGATCCACAGGATCGCCAGGTCGTCGACATTGGCGCCGAGGGTCTGGAAGATGCGGCTGGTGTTGGCGTTCTGCAGGCCAAAGCCGATCTGGATCCCGAAGAACCCGAAGCACATATTCCAGATCTGGAAAAAGTTCAGCCGGGTCCTGGTCATCGCTCCCCCTCGTCGAGGCCCCGTTGAACCGGAGCGTTTGCGCAAATTTTTTCAGCGCCTTGTCGTGATGTATTTGCGCATGGAGGACAGCGGTTCGCAACGGAGTTTTTCCATCACGACAAGGGTATATCGAACGAAATAGCCGTCACCTTGGGTCGCCGAGTCCCCGAAAGGTCAAGTCTCACAGGGCTTTGCGCTTCCGAAACCGCCCGTAGTTTGCAGTAATTTTCATAACCGCGACCCACAACGATCGAAGGCCAGGAACATGGACGTCGCTATAGCGAAGCCCGCCGTCCGCCGGCGGCGCCCGGCGAACGGTTCCATCCCTGAATCAAAGCCCCCGACTTCCGCGAGGAGGAAGTCTCGGAACCGCCGGCCCGCACTTGCCAATCGCCGCGCGCGATGCGTTAAGAGGCCTCTGAAAAGTTTTGCGACAAAGTTTGCATTCGGGGCGGGGGCAAGGTGAGCAAGGGCGCGACGCGGCTTGAGGATCTGGCCAAACTGGCCGGCGTGTCGATCTCCACGGCGTCACGGGCGCTCAACGACAGCCCGGCCGTCAACACCCGCACCAAGCAGCTGATCTGGAAGCTGGCGCGGGAGATGGACTATCCGTTCCGCCGCTACATGCCCGCCGGTCCGATCGGCGCCGAGGGCACCATCGCCATTGTCGTTCCGCGCCCGCAAGGTCGCGAGGGGCGCCTGTCCGACCCGTTCTTCCTGGAACTGCTGGCCGGCGTCGGCGAGGCGGCGCGCGAGCGCGGCTGCGACCTGGTCATCAGCCACGTGGCCCCCACCAGTTTCGAGGACCTGTCGGTGGCCATGACCACCAGCCGGGCCGACGGGGTGATCTTCCTGGGCCAGAGCTGGCTGCACACCGCCTTCAACCGCCTGGCCGAGACCGAGGGCCGCTTCGTGGTCTGGGGCGCGCAACTGCCGGACCAGGACTACTGTTCGGTCGGGTCGGACAACCCGCTGGGGGCCAAGCGCGCGACGCTGCACCTGGCCCGCCTGGGCCGCAAACGCATCGTCTTCCTGGGCGACACCGAGGCCCCCGAGGCCATGCAGCGCCATCGCGGCTATCTCGACGCCGTGGAGCAGTTCGGCCTCGGCGTCGATCCCGAACTGATCGTGCCGGCCCATTTCGAGGTGGAGTCCGCCGAGGCCAGCGTCGACTCGCTGATCCAGCGCGGCGTCAAGTTCGACGGCGTGGTCGCCGCCTCCGACCTGATCGCCCTGGGCGCCATCCGCGCCCTGCAGCACGCGGGCCTGTCGGCGCCGCGCGACGTCTCGGTGATCGGCTATGACGACGTGCCGTTCGCGCGCTATTCCAGTCCGGCGCTCAGCACCATCTCGCAGGACACCGCCAAGGCGGGCCGGCTGATGGTGTCCAAGCTGCTGGACGCCAGCGGCCAGGGGGCCAGCCGCTCGGAACGGGTGCCGACGGATTTGATCATCCGCGAGTCCTGCGGGGGGTAGAGCTTCGCTCGATGCGCCGCTGGAAAGTTCCGACGACATCAGAGGCTTCCCTTTAGTTGTCATCCCGGAAGCCTCGCAGAGGCTGTCCGGGACCCAGGGGCCGGCGCACAGCGGTGGCCCCTGGGTCCCGGCTCTGCGGTCCGCTTCGCGGCCCTTCGGCCGGGATGACAACGGTGGGGTGGCTGCGGACTTGGAACCGGAAGTTAGTAATCCAGGCTCGGATACCACTTCCCGCCTCGCCCGCCCGGCGTCATGTCCAGCACGGTCCACAGCGGCGACAGATCCGGCGCGCCGCGCGGGTCCTGGCCGGGATCGGCGCTGTCGCCGGTCATCTCGCCCGACCAGAAGTGGCGGATCACGCCGTCCTTGCGGGTGAAGACGTTGAAGGCCGGGACTTCCGACCCGTCCGGCAACAGGCCGAAATAGTCGCGGGAATAGTTGTCGTTGAGGTCGGAGTAGAGCCGCAGGTTGCGCCAGCCGCGCTCCTGCTTGAAGGCCGCCAGCCGCTCGACCGGCGAACGGGCGACCACCGCCAGCGAGATCTTCTGGTCGATGTCGGCGGCGTTGCCGTCCAGCGGACCGAGCAGCGCCGTGCACATCGGGCACGGCCGTTCGCGCTGCGGGCCGAACATGAAGCTGTAGACGGCCAGGGTATCCTTGTCGCCGAACAGGCCGGCGAAGTCGGTCGAGCCATCCATGCCCTGGAACCGGTAGTCGCCGCGCACCTCGCCGCCGGGCGGCAAGGCGCGGCGCTGGGCGGCGACGCGCTCGATGTGGCGGCGCAGCTCCAGTTCCTCGGCCAGAAGCGCCGTGCGCGCGGCGCGGTACTCGGCGCTCTCGTTGGGAAACCGGACCGGGCTCCGCGCGGCCAGTTCGGTGGCGGGGGTCAGCGTTTGGGTATTGCCGTCCATGTCGGCTCTCCTCCATGTCGTGTCGCGACACTTCAAGGACGCGGGACCAACGCCCGATCCGACATCGAAGCTCGAAAGCGCTCCTAGGCCTTCACGGCGACCAACCCCGCCATCGGCGGCAGGCGCCCCTCGCCCGCCAGGTTGACGCCTTCGACAACGCGCCAACCCGCCGGCGGGGCCCACGCCACGGCCTCGAAACCCAGGTTGAAGGCGCACAGCACCTGGTCCTCCCCCTCCCCGCGCTTGAAGACCAGCAGCGGCTCGGGCGCCTCGACCAGGGTCATGTCGCCCGCGCGAAGGGCCGGAAACTTCCGACGCAGGGCGATGACCCGCCGGGCCAGGTTCAGGGTGGAGTCGGGGTCGCGCTCCTGGCGATCGACGGACAGGTCGATGTGCGACGGATCGATCGGCAGCCAGGGCTCGACCTTGGAGAAGCCGGTGTGGGCGGCGACGGCCACCCACGGCATCGGCGTGCGGGCTCCGTCGCGGCCGAGGGTCTCCGGCCAGTTGGCGATCGCCTCGGGGTCCCGCAATCGGTCATAGGGCACCTCGGCCTGGGGCAGGCCCAGTTCCTCGCCCTGGTAGATGAAGACGTTGCCGCGCAGGGCGACCAGCAGCAGCAGGGCCATGTCTGCGAAGGCCTTGAGGTCGCGACCCTGGGCCCAACGCGATACGGCGCGGGGCGCGTCGTGGTTGGAGAAGGTCCACGACGGCCAGCCCTGTCCCTCGGCGCCCGGCCACATGGCCGCGCCCTGGCGGAACAGGTCCGGGCTCAGCGTGTCGGCATAGAGATAGAGGAAGCCATAGGCGCTGTGCAGGCGATCGGGCCCCTGGGTGTAGAGCTTCATCTCGCTCTCGGCCTGCTCACCCCCGACCTCGGCCACCATGAAGCGGCCACCGTAGGATTCGCCCAGTTGGCGCAACCGGGTCAGGAAGGCCGGAATGTCGGCGTGCGACTGGTTGTAGAGATGGTGCTGGAAGTCGAACGGCCGGTTGCGCTTGCCGCCGCCGTCCAGGATCGGCGGGTTGTCGGTCAGTTTCTGGTCGTGCATCGCGAAATTGATCGCGTCGAAGCGGAAACCGTCCACCCCGCGCTCCAGCCAGAACCGCGAGGTGGCGATCAGCGCGTCCTGGACTTCGCGGTTGTGGACGTTGAGGTCCGGCTGGGCCGACAGGAAGTTGTGCAGATAGTACTGCCGGCGCCGGGCGTCCCAGGTCCAGGACGGCCCGCCGAACACCGACTGCCAGTTGCTGGGCGGCGAACCGTCCGGCTTGGCGTCGGCCCAGACGTACCAGTCGGCGTGCGGATTGGCGCGGTCTTCGCGGCTGACCTTGAACCAGGGGTGCTGGTCGGAGGTGTGCGAGAACACCTGGTCGATGATCACCTTCAGGCCCAGGGCATGGGCCTTGTCGATCAGGCGGTCGAAGTCGGCCAATGCGCCGAAGATCGGATCGACGTCCTCGTAGTTGGAGACGTCATAGCCGAAATCCTTCATCGGCGAGGTGAAGAACGGCGACAGCCAGATGGCGTCCACGCCCAGCGACGCGACATGCTCGAGATGGGCCGTGACGCCCGGCAGGTCGCCCACGCCGTCGCCGTTGGAGTCGGCGAAGCTGCGGGGGTAGATCTGGTAGATCACCGCTCCACGCCACCAGTCTCGGTCGAAAGCCAGGTCGATGGCCGGCTTGAAAAGAGTCTCGACCGTCACTGGCCACCCTCCGATACGCAAATCATGTAGTCGAGCGGGCCGATCTCGACCCGATAGCTGCCCGGCGCCGTGGCGGTCGCCGCGCAGGATCCGTGAACCGCGCGCCAGGCCCGCGAGGTCGCGTCGACCTCGACCTGGGCGGCGATCGCCGTCTGGCCGGTGTTGAACACCACCAGGGTCTCGCCCCCGGAACCGGCCGTTCGGGAGATCGCCAACAGCCCCGGCTTGTCGTCGGAGGCCCGGACGACCTGTCGGCCGCCGCGCAAGGCCGGATCGGCGGCGCGTAGCCGCGCCATCGCCGAGATCGCCTGGTAGAGCGCCGCATCGGTCTTGAAGTGATCGCCCGCCGCCGCCGCGCCGCCGATCAGAACGTCGCCGTTATAGGCGGCCACCTTGCTGGGGAACATGTCCTGGCGGGAGTCCCGGTCGCCACCGCTTCCGGTGAAGCCCTGTTCGTCGCCGTAATAGATCACCGGCGCGCCACGTGTGAACATCAGCAGGGCGTGGGCCAGGGTCACGCGCTTCGACAGCTCGTCATTCGAAGCCTCGGGATGAGCCGCGCGCACGAAATGGCCGATGCGGCCCATGTCGTGATTGCCCAGGAAGGTCGGCAGTTGCCGCGCCGCCGCCTCGCCACCCTGATAGAGGGCGTCCTGGCTGAACAGCTTCGCCAGCCGGTCGGTCCCGACCTTGCCGTTGACCACGTCGGTCACCGTGGCCTGGAAGGCGAAGTCGAGCACGGCCGGATAGCCGTCCACCCGGGTGAACTTGGCCAGCATGCCGGGCTCGGTCTCATAGACCTCGCCGAAGATGTGGAAATTGGGGATGCCCCGCGCCTTGGCCCGGGCCAGCATGGCCGGCACGAAGGCCTGCCAGAACTCCGGGTTCACGTGTCGGGCGGTGTCGATGCGGTAGCCGTCGATCCCGAAGTCGTCGATCCACTGGCCGTAGATGTCGATGAAGTCCTGCGCCACGCGCGGATTCTCGGTGGCCAGGTCGTCCAGGCCGGCGAAGTCGCCATAGGTCGAGCTCTCGCCGGCGAAACGGCTGTTGCCGCGGTTGTGGTAATGGATCGGGTCGTTCAGCCAGGCCGGCGCCTTGACCGCTTCCTCCCCCTTGGGAACGTAGGGCTCATAGGCGTAGTCGGGCCGCGTCAGGCGCGCGAAGTTCTCGGTCGTCTGCCGTCCGGCCTGGTCGCCCAGGAAGCCGTCGTTGATCGCCGCGCCCCTTGGTCCGCCCTTGCGCACATAGGGATAGTCGGCTTTCGAGCGGTAGTCGCAGCCGGCGGCCGGGCAGTCGCGATACTGGATCACATCGGCGGTGTGGTTGGCGATGATGTCCAGATAGACCTTCATCCCGCGCGCGTGGGCGGCGTCGACGAAGGTCTTCAGCTGGGCGCGCGTGCCGAAATGCGGATCCACGTCGGTGAAGTCGGTGATCCAGTAGCCGTGATAGCCGGCCGACTCATGGCCGGACGGACCCTGCACGGGCTTGTTGCGGAAGATCGGCCCAAGCCAGATCGTGGTCGCGCCCAGGCCCTGGATGTAGTCGAGCCTGGCGGTCAGCCCCTTCAGGTCGCCGCCATGGTAGAATCCCTTGTCGGCCGGGTCGTAGCCGGTCTTCAGCCGATCGCCGGCCAGGCCGCCGCGATCGTTGCGCGGATCGCCGTTGGCGAAGCGGTCGGGCAGGACGAAATAGATGACCTCGTCCTGCGGCGCGCGGGCGCGATAGGCGTCGCTGGCGCTCATCGGAGGCGTCCTGGCCTGCGCCGCGCCGGCGGCGAGCGCCATGGCAAGAAGGGACGCCGTCGCCGCCCATCGCCGTCGCCGCGCCCCGCGGATTCGCATGCCCCTGGCCTCCACCCTGGTCGAACACCGATCGATTACACGCCGGTTCGCCGATTTGCATAGATTTGCAAAACCAACCCAGGCCTGTCAATCGCAGTCATCAGATCAGAAACAACCAATAGCCGCCAAACGTGGCCCGCCAAGCCCGATTGAAGGGACGGCGAGACCCACCCAAAAGCCACATCTTACATTTTGTCCATTTTTGCAGTTGCATTGATTGCAGCAATTTGCAGTAATTTGCGGAACGAAGCCTGGATCATCGCGGCGCAACCGCGAGAGCCTTAGGGAGGGAGGATCTCATGACGTCGAGTTTCACGCCGCGCCGTGCGCGACTGATGGGCGGTGCGGCCACGGGGCTGGTGCTGCTGCTTTCGGCCGCTAGCGCGGCCCACGCGCAAGACGCAGCGCCGGCGCCCAGCGCCGACACCGTCGAGGAAATCACCGTCACCGGCATCCGCGCCGGGATCGAGGGCGCGATCTCCCTGAAGAAGTCCTCCAGTTCGATCGTCGAGGCGATCTCGGCCGAGGACATCGGCAAGCTGCCGGACGTCTCGATCGCCGAATCCATCGCCCGCCTGCCCGGCCTGACCGCCCAGCGCCTCGACGGCCGCGGCCAGGTGATCAGCATTCGCGGCCTGGCGCCCGACTTCACCACCGCCCTGCTGAACGGCCGCGAACAGGTCTCGACCGGCGACAATCGCGGCGTCGAGTTCGACCAGTATCCGTCGGAACTGCTCAGTGGCGTCGTGGTCTACAAGACCCCGGACGCCGGCCTGATCGGCCAGGGCCTGGCCGGCACGGTCGACATGCGCACCGTGCGCCCGCTGACCTACGGCAAGCGAGCCTTCGCGGTCGGCGCGCGCTACGAGTGGAACGACATCGGCGCCCTGAACGCCGGCACGACCGACCACGGCAACCGCGTCAGCATCTCCTATATCGACCAGTTCATGGACGGTAAGCTGGGCCTGGCCATCGGCTACGCCCACATGGAGTCGCCCTACCAGGCCGAACGCTGGAACGCCTGGGGCTATCCGACCACCAGCTCGGGCGCGTTGGTCCTGGGCGGGGCCAAACCCTACGTGATGTCGAGCGAGCTGAAGCGCGACGGCGTGATGGGCGTGCTGGAGTTCAAGCCCACCGACAACTTCTCCTCGACCCTCGACGTCTTCTATTCGGAGTTCAAGAACCGCCAGATCCTGCGCGGCATCGAATTCCCCCTGGCCTGGGGCGGCGGCGACGGAACGCGCCCCGCGCCCGTCCTGTCGAACACCCAGACCGCGAACGGTTTCGTCACGGCGGGCACGTTCTCCAACGTCAAGGGCGTGGTCCGCAACGACGGCAACGACCGCAAGGCCAAGATCACCTCGCTCGGCTGGAACAACGCGCTGAAGGTCGGCGACGAATGGGTCCTGGACAGCGACCTCAGCTATTCGAAGGTCGAGCGGACCGACCAGGTTCTCGAAACCTATTCCGGCACGGGCCGCGGCCCCGCCGGCGCCCTCGACACCCTGGGCTTCACGATGGACGGCGACGGCGTCGCCCAGTTCACCTCACAGCTGAACTACGCCGACCCCAACCTGATCAAGCTGACCAGCCCGCAGGGCTGGGGCGGCGACGTGGTGCCCGGCGGCCAGGACGGCTACCTCAACAAGCCGACCATCGAGGATGAACTGAAGGCCGCCCGGTTCAGCGCCAAGCGCAACCTCGACGAGGGCTTGAGCAGCATCGAGTTCGGCGTGAACTACAGCGAGCGCAGCAAGGAACTGGTCAATGACGAGTGGTTCCTGAGCGCCAAGGGCGCGCCGGGTCCGGTGTCGATCCCGGCATCCGCCATCCTCGGCTCGACCTCACTCGACTTCATCGGCATCCCGGGCATGGTCAGCTATGACCCGTTCGCCCTGGTGGCCAGCGGCGCCTACAACCTGACCCGCAACCCGCACGCCGACGTGCTGATCAAGAGCTGGGAAGTCGAGGAAAAGGTCCTCGTCGGCTACCTGAAGGCCAATCTCGACACCCAGGTCGGCGACGTGCCGGTGACCGGCAACTTCGGCTTCCAGCTGGTCAACACCGACCAGAGCTCGGCGGCGGTCGGCGCCTCGACCAGCGGCACGACGACGGTCCAGCGCCCGCTGTCCGGCGGCAAGGAATATATCGACTTCCTGCCCAGCGCGAACGTGCAGTTCCATCTGACCAACGACCAGACCCTGCGCTTCGCTGTCGCCCGCACCCTGGCGCGGCCGCGCATGGACCAGATGCGCGCCAGCTCGAACTATTCGTACAACGAGAGCCTGCGCAACCAGACCACGCTGGACTCCTCGCCGTGGGGCGGCAGCGCCGGCAATCCCGAGCTCGAGCCCTGGCGGGCCGACACCTTCGACGTCTCCTACGAGAAGTACTTCGGTCGTCAGGCCTATGTCTCGCTGGCGGCGTTCTACAAGGACCTCAAGACCTACGTCTATGACGAGCGGGTCCTGGTCGACTTCACCGGCTATCCGACCGGCAGCACGCTGGGCGAACCGGTTCTGCGCCAGGGCTACCTGACCGTTCCGCAGAACGGCCAGGGCGGCTCGATCAAGGGCGCGGAGTTCACCGCCTCGATCCCCGGCTCCCTGATCCACCCGATCCTGGACGGTTTCGGCGCCACCTTCAGCGCCTCCTATACCGACAGCAAGATCCAGCCGAACGCGGGCGATCCGGCCCAACCGATCCCCGGCCTGTCCAAGTACGTCGGCAACCTGACCGTCTATTACGAGAAGAACGGCTTCTCGTTCCGGGTCAGCGACCGCTATCGCTCGAAATTCCTGGGCGAGGTCTCGGCGTTCGGCAATGGTCGCCAGTACCGGATGGTCAAGGACGAGACCATCATCGACAGCCAGATCGGCTACACCTTCAACAGCGGCCCGCTGGAGGGCCTGTCGGCGCTGTTCCAGGTCAACAACCTGAACAACGAGCCGTTCGTCACCTACCAGAACTACGACGAGCGCCAGGTCATCGACTACCAGACCTACGGCCGGACCTACCTCGTCGGCCTGAACTACAAGTTCTGATCGAACCGTCCCCCCAACTGAAAGCCCCTGCCCGGCCTGCTCCGGCAGGGGCTTCTTTTGTCTAGGATGGTCCGAAACAGGCCGACGGGAGCGCTGGAGGCGGCATGGGCGACAATCGCATCAGGCAGGTGGTGATCGTCGGCGGCGGAACCGCCGGCTGGATGGCCGCCGCCGCCCTGGCCAAGGCGCTGGGGCCGCTGGTCTCCATCCGTCTGATCGAGTCCGACGAGATCGGCACGGTCGGGGTCGGCGAGGCCACCATCCCGCAGATCAAGCTGTTCAACGGCCTGTTGGGCCTGGATGAGGACGACTTCATCCGCCAGACCCAGGGCACCTTCAAGCTGGGCATCGAGTTCGTCGGCTGGACCCGCCCGGACCACGCCTACATCCACGCCTTCGGCGGCGTCGGCCGCGACCTCGGCATGGTCAACTTCCACCAGTACTGGCTGAAGCATCGCCAGGACGGCGGGACCAGCGACTTCTGGGCCTATTCGCTGAACGGCGCGGCGGCCAAGGCCAACCGCTTCGACCGCCAGCCGGGCCTGGCCTACGCCTTCCAGTTCGACGCCGCGCTCTATGCCCGCTACCTGCGCGCCTATGCCGAACGGCTCGGCGTGGTCCGCACCGAGGGCAAGATCCTGGGCGCGACCCTGCGCGAGCCCGACGGTTTCGTGGAATCGGTGACCCTGGAGCGCGGCGAGGCCGTGGGCGGCGACCTGTTCATCGACTGCTCGGGTTTCCGCGGCGTGCTGATCGAACAGGCGCTGAAGACCGGCTACGACGACTGGTCGCAGCTGCTGCCCTGCGACCGCGCCGTGGCCGTGCCGACGGCCTCGGCCGGCCCTTTGCGGCCCTACACCCAGGCCATCGCCCGGCCCGCCGGCTGGCAGTGGCGCATTCCGTTGCAGCACCGCACCGGCAACGGCCACGTGTTCTGCAGCCGCTATGTCAGCGAGGACGAGGCCACGGCCACCCTGATGGCCAATCTCGAGGGCGAGCCGCTGGCCGAGCCGCGCCTGCTGAAGTTCGTCACCGGCCGCCGCAAGGCGTTCTGGAACCGCAACGTCGTGGCCCTGGGCCTGGCCAGCGGTTTCATGGAGCCGCTGGAATCGACCAGCATCCACCTGATCCAGTCGGGTCTCTCCCGCCTGCTCAACCTTTTCCCCGACAAGGGTTTCGCCCAGGCCGACATCGACGAGTACAACCGCCAGGCCGGGCTGGAGTTCGAACGCATCCGCGACTTCCTGGTGCTGCACTACTGGGCCAACCAGCGGCCCGAGCCGTTCTGGGCGGCCTGCCGCGACATGACGATCCCCGGCGAACTGGCCCGCAAGGTCGAGATCTTCCGCGCCCACGGCCGGCTGTTCCGTGAGCCGGAGGACCTGTTCTTCGAGACCAGCTGGCTGCAGGTGCTGCTGGGCCAGGGGATCGAGCCGCGAGGCCGCCACCCAATGACCGACCTGGTGTCCGGCCCGCGACTGGAGGGGTTCCTGGCCGACCTGCGCAAGATCACCGCCGACGCGGCCAACGCCCTGCCCGACCATGCTGACTTCATCCGTCAGCAGTGCGCCGCACGCTAGAGCGTTTCCCGACCTGATTGCATCAGGCCGGGGCTCTAGGTTTTTGTTTTAACGCATTTTCTTCACGCGAACCGGCATCCACTTCGCTCGAAAATGCTCTAGCTTGCCACCACACCCACGGCCATGCTCACTCCAGCCATGGTCGAGACCCTGTCCCACAAGCAAGCCCGTCGCATCGCCCTGGCCGCGCAGGGCTTCGCCGACAAGCGCCCGGCCAAGCCGTCCCGCCGCCACCTGATCGCGACGATCGAGCGCCTGGCCCTGCTGCAGATCGACTCGGTCAATGTCGTCTCGCGCTCGCATTACCTGCCGCTGTTCTCGCGCCTGGGCGCCTATCCCCGGCCGCTGCTGGAGGACCTGGCCTGGGGCAGGAAGCCGGCGCTCCTGGAATACTGGGGCCACGAGGCGTCGTTGATGCCGCTCGACCTGCAGCCGCTGCTGCGCTGGCGGATGGACGACGCCCGGGCCGGCGTCGGCGTGTGGAAGGGCGTCGCGGCCTTCCTGGCCAGCCATCGGCCGTTCATCGACAAGGCGCTGGCGGCGATCCACGAGCGTGGCCCGCTGTCGGCCGGCGAACTGGACCTGGGCGAGCGCGGCCAGGGCGGCTGGTGGGGCTGGAGCGAGGCCAAGCGCGCGACCGAATGCCTGTTCTGGGCCGGCGAGCTGACCACGGCCACCCGGCGAGGAACCTTCGAGCGGGTCTATGGCCTGCCGGAGAAGGTCCTGCCGCCGGCCATCTGGTCGGCCCCGACGCCGTCGCGCGAAGAGGCGCATCGCATCCTGCTGGGCCGCGCGGCGCGGGCCATGGGCGTGGCCACCGCGCGTGACCTGCGCGACTATTTCCGCATGGGCCTGGCCGACGCCCGGCGCGGCCTCGCGCAACTGGTCGAGGCAGGCGACCTGATCCCGGTCGTGGTGGAGGGCTGGAGCGAGCCGGCCTATCTGACCCCGGACGCCCGCCGCCCGCGTAGCGTCAAGACCAACGCCCTGCTCTCGCCGTTCGACAACCTGATCTGGTTCCGCGAGCGGGCCGAGCGCCTGTTCGACGTCCGCATACGGTTGGAAATCTACACCCCGGCCCACAAGCGCACCCACGGCTACTATGTGCTGCCGTTCCTGCAGGGCGAGGCGATCACCGCCCGGGTCGATCTGAAGGCCGATCGCAAGGCCGGCGTCCTGCGGGTGATATCGGCCCATCGCGAGCCGACCGCCAATGCGCGAACTCCGGCCGCCCTCGCCGTCGAGCTGGCTCTGATGGCCGATTGGCTCGGTCTCGAAGGCGTCGCCGTCGCCGCCAGCGGCGATCTGGCGCCCGCCCTGAGCGCCGCCATAGCCAGAGATTGACTTTGGCCCGCCAGGGCCTATTTATCCCCAGCTTCTGGAGCAGGCTTGGCGAATCCGCGCCGCCCGTTCGCCCAAACACGGGCGGCTCTGGACTTCAGACCAGCGTGACATGACAGAATTTTCCGAACTCGGGCTTTCGCCCACGACCCTCCAGGCGGTCGCAGACACCGGCTATACGACGGCCACTCCGATCCAGGCCGCCGCCATTCCCGTGGCCCTGGCCGGCCAGGACGTGCTGGGCATCGCCCAGACCGGCACCGGCAAGACCGCCGCCTTCACCCTGCCGATGATCGACAAGCTGGCCTCGGGCCGCGCCAAGGCGCGCATGCCCCGGGCCCTGGTCATCGCCCCGACCCGCGAACTGGCCGACCAGGTCGCCTCCAGCTTCGAGAAGTACGCCAAGGGCACCAAGCTGTCCTGGGCCCTGCTGATCGGCGGCGTGTCGTTCGGCGACCAGGTCAAGAAGCTGGACCGCGGCGTCGACGTGCTGATCGCCACCCCCGGCCGCCTGCTCGACCATTTCGAACGCGGCGGCCTGCTGATGACCGGCGTGCAGATCATGGTGGTCGACGAAGCCGACCGCATGCTGGACATGGGCTTCATCCCGGACATCGAGCGCATCTTCAAGATGACGCCGCCCAAGAAGCAGACCCTGTTCTTCTCGGCGACCATGCCGCCGGAAATCACCCGCCTGACCAAGCAGTTCCTGCGTGATCCGGTGCGGATCGAGGCCTCGCGCCCGGCCACCACCAACGAGAACATCACCCAGCTGATGGTCAAGGTGCCCTCCTCCGATCCCAAGGCCAAGCGCCTGGCGCTGCGCGCCCTGATCGAGAAGGCCCAGATCGAGACCGGCATCGTGTTCTGCAACCGCAAGACCGAAGTCGACGTCGTCGCCAAGTCGCTGAAGAGCCACGGCTTCGACGCCGCCGCCATCCATGGCGACTTGGACCAGAGCCAGCGCATGAAGACCCTGGCGGCCTTCCGCGACGGCTCGCTGAAGATCCTGGTGGCCTCCGACGTCGCCGCGCGCGGCCTGGACATCCCGGCCGTCAGCCACGTCTTCAACTACGACGTCCCGCATCACGCCGACGACTATGTCCACCGCATCGGCCGCACCGGCCGGGCCGGGCGTTCGGGCATCACCTACATGCTGGTCACCCCGGCCGACGACAAGGGCTTCGACAAGGTGGTCAAGCTGATCGGCTCGACCCCGCAGGAAGAGAAGCTCGACCTCGACTATTCGGGCGCCGTGACCGTGCGCCGCGAAGGCGACAAGCGCGGCGGCGGTCGTGACCGCGCGCCGCGTGGCGGCGAACGGGGTCGCGATCGTGATCGCAACCGCGCGCCGACCGAGCCCTCGGATGTCGCCGCCGCCAATTTCGAGGCCGCGATCTCCGGCGTGCCCGCCCCGCCGGTCGCGGCGACCGTGACGGGCGACGAGCCCGCCAAGCGTCCGGCCCGCGTGCGCAAGCCGCGTGGCGAGAAGGCCGGCGCCGTCGTCGCCGATACGGTTGAGGCCGAAGCGCCCGTCGCCACCGCCGCGCCCGTCGCGCCGATCGCCGAGAAGGGCCGTCGCGACCGTGGCGGCTCGTCGCGGGATCGCGGACGTCAGCCGCGTGTCGAAGACGCCGCCGACGCACAGCCGCAGGTCGAGGCCGAACGCGCCCCGCGTCCCGAGCGCGCCGAGGGCGAGCGTCCCAGCCGTGAACGGGGTCGTGAACGCGGCCGCGATCGCGACCGTCGCCCGGAACGCAGCGAACAGCCGCGCGTCGAGGCCGAGCAGCCGCGGGTCGAGGCCGAACGTGCGCCGCGTCCTGAACGCATCGAAGGCGAGCGTCCCAGCCGTGAACGCGGTCGTGGCCGCGATCGCGATCGTCGCCCCGAACGTAGCGAACAACCCCGCGTCGAAGCCGAGCGCGCGCCGGCGCCGCGCGACCAACCCGAACGCGCACCCGTGCGCGGCGCGCCGCTGCCGGTGCGCGGCGTCCAGCCGATCCGCGGCCGCGAAGACGACGACGACCGTCGCGTGGTCGGTTTCGGCAACGAAACCCCCGCCTTCCTGATGCGCGCCCCGCCGCGCCTGGCCCCGGCCAGCGATACGGAAGACTAGGCTTCGAGCTACTCAAGCTCACGCCCGCCTCTCCATATCGGAGGGGCGGGCGTTTTGATGTCTGAATGGTCGCGGATGGGCCGTCGGTCGAGCGCGCCCTCTCCCAGCGGGAGAGGGAGGGGCCCGCCGCGCAGCGGTGGGAGGGTGAGGGATTACACCCTCACCGTTTTCACGCCAACGCCCTGCCGGCGCGCCGTCGGACTCACCACCCCCTCACCCTCCCAAGCTTCGCTTGGGCCCCTCCCTCTCCCCATGGGAGAGGGTCCGTGAGAGCCGTGAGAGCATGGGCGCCTTCCGTGCCCAGCAAAATCAATGGCTTGAAGTTTCTCGATCTTTTTGGTCCTCACCCCTTCCAGACGCCCGATACTGAGCTCACCCCATCGCACGGGGAGGGACGTCGGCCGGCGACCTGACGGGCGGTGGGGGGTGGTCGAGCGGGAAGGCTTGGCCGCCGCGCCTTTCGGGGCGCCCTCGGTCGGTTCGGAGCAGGTTCGCCTCAGTCGCGACGAAACTCCGGCGCCGGGGGTAGGCGGGCAAGTCAGCAGGTGCGAGGGGGTTACTCGCACGGTCCGGGACCGGGGCTCGCCGCCCTGGCCCGCCCGTCGGGGGCGAATGCAGACCGGCTAAGTGATAAAACCACTGCCTACCGGCTCGAACAACGGTTCCACGCGAAGCGCTCGTCTTCGTCGAAACGGTACTCAAAACTGCAAAACCTCCGGGCGGAGCCCGGGCGCTTCGCACCCTCCCCAACTCTTCAGCGGCAGTCCGCGTGAAGCGGCGAAGCCGTGTGTCTCAAGTCCTCCCCCCGTGGGGGAGGTGTCGGCGAAGCCGACGGAGGGGGGAGTAGTCGGCCGATGGCCAGATCCAGGGTCGAACGTCCTATCACTCCCCCCACCGATCGCTACGCGATCACCTCCCCCACAGGGGGAGGAATGGTTTAATTCGTCGCCCCTAGGGGCGGTAACCGCCCCCTACCCACCCTACTTCTTGATCTGCCCCGCCAGGTACTTGCGAATCGCCGCGCCATAGGGCGGCCGCAGGGCCAGCATCGGCGCGATGTCCTTCTTCAGCTGGTGGAACACCGCCTTCTTGTGGCTGAACTCCATGAAGCCGTCGCGGCCGTGGTACGAGCCCATGCCGGCCGGCCCGACGCCGCCGAACGGCAGGTCTTCCTGGGCGACATGGAAGACCACGTCATTGACCGTGACGCCGCCGCTGGTGGTGCGGGTCAGCACCATGTCGCGCTCGGCCGTGTCGGTCCCGAACCAGTAGAGCCCCAGCGGCCGGTCGTGGGCGTTGATGTAGTCCACCGCCTCCTCGACCTCCTCGTAGGTTTTCACCGGCAATACCGGACCGAAGATCTCGTCCTGCATCACCGTCATGTCGTCGGTCGGGTTGAGGATCAGGGTCGGAGGGATCTTGCGGTGTTCCTGCTGGCTCAGGTCTTCACCGGCCGGGTTGATCTCGATGATCGTCGCGCCCTTGGCCCGGGCGTCGTCCACGTGACCCTTGATCCGGTCGTAGTGCCGCTGGGCGACCACGGCGGTGTAGTCGGGATTGTCCTTCAGGGTTGGGAAGGTCCGCCCCACGGCCGCCTTGGCCTCGGCCACGAAGGCGTCGACCTGGTTGGCCGGGGCCAGCACATAGTCGGGCGCCAGGCAGATCTGGCCGGCGTTCAGGGTCTTGCCGTTCATGATCCGCGCCGCCGCCGTGGCCATGTCGGCGCCGCGCGACAGGATCACCGGGCTCTTGCCGCCCAGCTCCAGGGTGACGGGCACCAGGTTCTCGGCCGCCGCCCGCATCACGTGGCGGGCCACCGAGGTCGCGCCGGTGAAGATCAGGTGGTCGAACGGCAGGCTGGTGAAGGCCTGGCCCACGTCCGGACCGCCGGTGACGACCGCGATCTCCTCCTCGCTGAAGACCTTGGCGAACATCGCCTTCATCAGCTCGGACGTGATGGGCGTGAATTCCGAGGGCTTGATCATCGCCCGGTTGCCGGCCGCCAGCACGCCCGCCAGGGGCGCGAAGGTCAGGTTGACCGGGAAGTTCCACGGGCTGATGACCCCGACCACGCCCTTGGGCTGATACTGGACCTCGGCCTTGGCCCCGAACAGGCCAAGGATGGCCGGCGTGGTCTTGCGCTTCTCAGGGCGCATCCACTTGGCCAGGTTCTCCTTGGCGTACTTCAGCGGGCCGATCGAGCCGGCGATGTCGGTCAGGCCCGTGGCGTCCTTCGACCGCGCGCCGAAATCGGCGTTCAAGGCGTCGGCGATCTCGGCCTGGTGATCGACCAGCAGGCCGATGCAACGGTCCAGCCACTCGATGCGACGTTCGGCCGTTGGGGCGCCGTGTCGCAGGTGGGCGGTCTTCTGCCGCTCCAGCACCTGCAGGAGCGAGGCCTTATGCGTTTCAAGGTCGAGATTGGCGGGCGCATTCACGGTCAAAATTCCTCCCAAACGGCCCGCAGGCTCATCTTATCAGCGTTAACAATGCTTGCGCCCGGCGAAACACGCAAGCGAACGCCGTTCGTTCTTAACGGCTCGTTTGAACTCTTCGGCTTAGATGCCAACACCAAGCGCGCGTCCGGGGCGGACGCGACGCTTCTGGGGGAATTGAGACATGTCGGACGTCGAGACCACGCTGCGCGGCCCGGAAGCCTACAAGATCGCCGGTCGCGCCCTGGCGCTGATGGAGCGTCATCAGGTCTGGCCGACGGCGCTGAACTTCGAGCTGTGGACCCATTACGTCGCCGACCCAGACGGCGCCCTGGCGCGCGAATTGACCCGCCTGATCTCGCTGGGCGAGCCGCTCACCGAGCTGCTGAGCGAAGAGCTGGCCGCCATCTATCTGCCCAAGGCCAAGCTGAACGAACAGATCCGCGACGCCGGTGACCTGCTGAGCAAGGAACTGGAATCGGTCTCCAAGGCCATTCAGAACGCCCAGAAGTCCAACGCCGCCTACGGCAAGACCCTGTCGGGCGCGACCAAGGAACTCGACGGCTCGGAAGACGTCAGCAAGATCAAGGCCGTCGTCAACGGCCTGACCGAGGCCACGCGCCGGATCCAGAAGGAAAACAAGTCGCTGGAGACCCGTCTGGCGGAATCGACCGCCGAGGTCGATCGCCTGCGCGAGCACCTGGAACAGGTCCGCCGCGACGCCACCACCGACGGCCTGACCAACCTGGCCAACCGCAAGGCCTTCGACGACGAGCTCGACCGGGCCTGCAGCGAGGCCGACGAAGCCGGCACCACCATCTGCCTGGCCGTGCTCGACATCGACCACTTCAAGGGCTTCAACGACACCTGGGGTCACCAGACCGGCGACCAGGTCATCCGCTATGTCGCCAGCGTCATCGGCCGCGTCGCCGCCCCGCCGCGCTTCGCCGCCCGCTACGGCGGCGAGGAGTTCGCGATGATCTTCCCGCGGGAATCGGCGGGAATCGTCGCCGGCACCCTGGAAGAGATCCGCGTCGAGGTGTCCTCGCGCATGCTCAAGCGCCGCTCGACCAACGAGGACCTGGGTGCGATCACCATCTCGTCGGGCTTCGCCGAACGGCGCGCGGGCGAGACCGGCCATTCGGTCATGGAACGGGCCGACGCCGCGCTCTACACATCCAAGCGTGGCGGTCGCAACCGCGTCACCGCCGCCGAGAGCAAGCCGGAATCCGCCAACGCCGCCTGATCCCGCGCCGGCCCGGTCGAAGTTTTTACGCCTGTCCCAGAGAAAGGCTCTGGTGTTCCCCAAGGTTAGTCGCGCCTAGACTCGAGGCAAGAACGACAAGCCTAGAGAGGACGCCATGACCTACGAGAAGATCCGGCTGGACGCCGTCGACGGCGTCGCCACCATCACGCTCGCCGACCCCACCACCCTCAACGCCGCCAGCCTCGAAATGGCGCGCGAGCTGGCCCACGCCTTCGCTTCGGTCGCTGCGGGCAAGATCACGGCCCGCGCGGTGGTCATGACCGGCGAAGGTCGAGGCTTCTGCTCGGGCGCCAACCTGTCGGGCGGCGGCGCGGCGGGACGTGAGGCCGATGTCGACGGCAAGCCCGACGCCGGCTCGGCCCTCGAGAGCACCTACAACCCGCTGGTCAGCCTGCTGCGCGACTTCCCGCTGCCGATCGTCACGGCCATCAATGGCCCCGCGGCCGGGATCGGCTGCTCCCTGGCCTTGCTGGGCGACATCGTGGTCGCCGCCGAAAGCGCCTATTTCCTGCAGGCCTTCCGTCGCATCGGCCTGGTGCCCGACGGCGGCTCGACCTACCTGCTGCCTCGCCTGGTGGGCAAGGCGCGGGCCATGGAGATGATGCTGCTGGGCGACAAGATCCCGGCCGCCACGGCGCTGAACTGGGGCCTGGTCAATCGCTGCGTGCCCGACGTCGAGCTGATGCCGACCGCCACCGCCATCGCCAAGGAACTGGCCGCCGGTCCCGCCGCCCTGTCGGCGATCCGCAAGCTGGTCTGGAACAGCCTCGACGCCGACTGGGTGGGCCAGCTCAACGCCGAGCGCCACGCCCAGAAGGCGGCTGGCAAGACCGACGACTTCATCGAAGGGGTCGGGGCGTTCCTGCAGAAGCGCCCGGCGGCGTTCAAGGGGCGATAGACGTCGCCCTGTGGATCGCCGCGGCCCGAGCCTCGAAACAGCCGATCAGCGTATTGGCCGCGCGATCCAGATTGGCGGCCAGCAAGGTGTCGAGCACGCGCGACTTGAAAGCGAAATCGATGACGAATTCCACAGTGGTTCCAAGTTCATGAGGCGAAAACCTCCACTGATTGGATAGCCGCTTGAAGGGTCCGTACAGCAGGCTGACGTCGACGGTCAGGGCCGCCGCGTCGCGCCGAACACGGGTGGCGAACTTCTCGCGCAGGAACGAGAAGCCGACCTGGGCCTCGGCGTCGACCGTGCTGACCTGGCCGTCGACCCGGCCGTTCCAGGTGCGCATGGCCGTGATCCACGGCACGAACGATGGATAGGCCTCGACGTCGCCGACCAGCGCGAACAGTTGCTCGGGCGCATAGGGCAGCACCCGGGTGACGACGTGACGGTGCAAGCTAGAGCGCCTTGAGACCCGAGGATTTGGCGTCCAGAGCCTTGCGGGCCGCCGCCAGCTTGGCGAAGTCCTCGCCGGCATGGTGCGACGAGCGGGTCAGCGGGCTGGCCGAGACCATCAGGAAGCCCTTGGCCCGGGCGATGGCCTCATAGGCCTTGAACTCGTCGGGCGTCACGAAGCGGTCGATGGCGGCGTGCTTGCGGGTCGGCTGCAGGTACTGGCCGATGGTGATGAAGTCGACACCGGCCGAGCGCATGTCGTCCATCACCTGCATGACCTCCTCCTTGGTCTCGCCCAGGCCGACCATCAGGCCGGACTTGGTGAACTGGGTGGGGTCGCGCTCCTTGACCCGCTCAAGCAGGCGCAGGGAATGGTAGTAGCGGGCGCCGGGGCGGATCTTCAGATAGAGCCGCGGCACGGTCTCGAGGTTGTGGTTGAATACGTCCGGGCGGGCGTCGATCACCACGTTCTCGGCCCGGTCCTTGCGCAGGAAGTCGGGCGTCAGGATCTCGATGGTCGTGCCCGGCGCGGCGGCGCGGATGGCCAGGACCACTTCGGCGAAATGCTGGGCCCCGCCGTCGGCCAGGTCGTCGCGGTCCACCGAGGTGATGACCACGTGCTTGAGGCCCATCTTGGCGACGGCCTCGGCGACGCGGCGCGGCTCGTCGGCGTCCAGGGCGTTGGGCAGGCCGGTGGAGACGTTGCAGAAGGCGCAGGCCCGCGTGCAGATCTCGCCCATGATCATCATGGTCGCGTGCTTCTGGCTCCAGCACTCGCCGATGTTGGGACAGGCCGCCTCTTCGCAGACCGTGGTCAGCTTGTGGTCGCGAACAATGTTGCGGGTCTCGTTATAGCCCGGCGAACCCGGCGCGCGGACGCGCAGCCAATCGGGTTTGCGCAGCACCGGCGTATCCGGGCGGTTCTGCTTTTCGGGGTGACGGGCGGCGCGCTCCTCGGGAACGCGGGCCTTCAGCGTGTCGATCAGGGTGACCATAACGGCCTAGATCGGACTTCTTGGCCTCCGGATCAAGCATGTGTTCTTGCATCAGGGGCAAAGGCGCGAAATGACTGCCTGGAATGCGCCGTCGCCTCCTCGCCTGCCTGCTGACCTTGCCGCTCGTCTCCTGCGGAGACGAGGCCGTCCGCGCGCCCTTCGCCGAGAGCCGGACGCCGCCGTCGCTGGCGGTGCGTTTCCAGCCGCCCCCGGGCTGGGCCTGGGGCTATGTACGGGTCGGCGACGAGGCGGTGCAGCGCTACGGCGTCTCGGCGCCCCAGGGCGCGCCGCGCGGCCAACTCCTGATTCTGCCGGGCTATGGCGAGTCGGCGGAAGGCTGGTTCGAGACAGCCCGGAACCTCAACGACCGCGGCTACACCGTGTGGATTCTCGAACGCCAGGGCCAGGGCGGCTCGGAGCGGACCGGCCCCTGGCGAGACCTGGGCCACGCGACCAGCCTCTCGCCCGACGTCACGACCGTCAAGGCGATGGTCAAGGCGGTCATCCGGCCGCATTCCAGTTCGGGGGGTGGTCGCGACCCGTTCGTGGTTCTGGGCCACGCCGACGGCGGCCTGGTGGCGCTGCGGGCGCTGGAGGAGGGTTTGCAGGCCGACACCGTCATCCTGTCGTCGCCGAATTTCGACATCGCCGACCTGCCCCGCGCCAAGGGCGAGTTCATCCGCATCGCCCGCTGGGCCAGGGGCCTGAAACTGGGTTTCGTCCGCTATCCAGGGCAGGCGGGATGGAAGCGCGAAGGGTTGGACGCCTTCGACGCCAGGCTGACCCACGACAGGCCCCGGGGCAGCGTGCAGCAGGCCTGGGAAGTGGCCAACCCGGACCTGCGCATGGGCGCGCCCAGCCTGGCCTGGTACGCGGCCTTCTATGACGCCGTCGACGTGGTGGGACGCGACCTGAAGCGCGTTCGGACGCCCGTCGCGATGCTCGACGCCGGCGAGGACGTCAAAGCCCTGGACGCGCCGCGACGGACCGTCTGCGCCGCCCTGCCCCATTGCGTCGAGACCCGCTATCCCAAGGCGCGCCACGCCCTGCACCTGGAAACGGATTCGGTGCGCCGCCCCTGGCTCGACGCCGTGGACGACGCCCTGCGCGCCCGCCGGGGCCTCCCCGTCGCCCAGGCCTTGAACGACAAGGGTTCGAGCGCATTTTAGAAAGATCGGTGCGGTGACGCGCACGTAACGGGTGTTGCAAAGCCACGCTTGGTCGCTAGGCTCCTGCTTCAATCACAAGAGAGCGCGACGTCGCGCTTCTGGGAGGTTTCGCCGGCATGCCGGTAGTTTTTGACGCTCGGGACGGCCAGAAGGCCCTCTTCGACGCCCTGCTTGACGCCCGTGACAAGCACGGGGCCAAGAAGCTGATCCTGGAAGACCAGGACCGCAATCCGCTCAGCTACACCGACCTGATCCGCGCCAGCTTCGCCCTGGGCCGCAAGATCGCGGCCATGACCAAGCCCGGCGAGCATGTCGGCGTGCTGCTGCCGTCCGGCGCGGGGGCGGTGGTGACCTTCTTCGCCCTGCACGCCTTCGGCCGCGTGCCGACCATGCTGAACTTCACGGCTGGCCTTCGGAACCTGCGCGCCGCCTGCGAGCTGGCCGGGGTCAAGCGCGTGCTGACCGCCCACAAGTTCGTTGAACTGGGCAAGCTGCACGACATCGTCGACGCTCTCGAGGAGAAGGCGACGATCACCTATCTGGAGGACGTGCGCGCCACGATCGGCCTTGGCGACAAGCTGTTCGCCGCCGCCGCCGGCGCCTTCCCCCGCCGCTTTCGCCATCACGCCAAGCCCTCGGACAAGGGTGTCGTCCTCTTCACCTCGGGCAGCTTCGGCGCGCCGCGCGGCGTGGTGCTGAGCCAGGCCAACCTGGTGTCGAACGCCGCGCAGATCGCGACCCATATCGAGCTCGATCCCAGCTGGGTGTTCTTCAACCCCCTGCCGGTATTCCACTGCTTTGGCCTGACCGGCGGGGTGATCCTGCCGATCCTGACCGGCATGAAGGCCTTCCAGTACCCCTCGCCGCTGCACATCAAGCAGATCCCGTCGCTGCTAAAGGACACGGGCGCCTCGGTGCTGCTGGCCACCGACACCTTCGTCAACCAGTACGCCCGCGCCTCCGAGAGCGACGAGCTCTCGGGCCTGAGATTTATCGTCTGCGGCGCTGAAAAGGTTCGAGAAGAGACCCACAACCTCATCGCCGAGAAATTCGGTCCGGTGCCGGTGCTCGAAGGCTACGGCGCCACCGAGGCCTCGCCGGTCATCGCGGTCAACAAGCCCGAAGACAACCGTCGCGGCACGGTCGGCGGCCTGCTGCCGGGCCAGGAATGGCGCATCGAGCCGGTCGAAGGCATCGCCGGAGGCGGCCGCCTGCTGGTGCGCGGTCCCAACATCATGTCGGGCTACCTGCGCGAAGACGGGGGCGTCGACGCTCCCGAGGGCGGCTGGCACGACACCGGCGACGTCGTCACCATGACCGACGACCTGTGGATCACCATCAAGGGCCGGGTGAAGCGCTTCGCCAAGATCGCCGGCGAAATGGTCTCGCTGACCGCCGCCGAGGACCTGGCTTCGGCGGTCTGGCCCGACGGCCGCCACGCGGTGATCTCGATGCCCGACAAGAAGAAGGGCGAAAAGCTGGTTCTGGTCACCGATTGCCAGAACGCCGCCGTCACCTCGCTGGTCGCTCATGCGCAAAGCATCGGCGCGCCCGAATTGGCGGTGCCGCGCAAGATCCTCAAGGTCATGGAAGTGCCGGTGCTGGGCAGCGGCAAGACCGATTATGTCGCCATCCAGCGGATGGCCGACCAGGACGCCCGAGCCGCATGATGGGGGCGGCGTAACGGCTCAAACGGAGGGGACCGATGGAAAGACTGAACGTGTGGGCGCCACGAGTGCTCAGCCTGTTGCGTATCGTCACCGCCCTGCTCTTCATGGAGCACGGCCTGATGAAGCTCTTCCACTTCCCCGGCCCGCAGCCGGGCGCGCCCGATCCCCTGCCGACCATGCTGGTCGTGGCGGCCTGGCTGGAGATCGTCGGCGGCGGCCTGATCGCCCTGGGCCTGTTCACCCGGCCCGTGGCCTTCATCCTGTCGGGCCAGATGGCCGTGGCCTATTTCCTGGCTCACGCCCCGCAGGGCTTCTATCCGGCCATGAACATGGGCGAGCCGGCGGTGCTCTACTGCTTCCTGTTCCTGTACCTGGTGTTCGCCGGGCCGGGCGAGTGGAGCGTGGACGCCCAACTGCGCAAGCGGCCGTAAACTCCCTTTCCTTCCCTTCTCCCCTTGCGGGAGAAGGTGTCGGCATAGACGACGGATGAGGGGTCTCTCCAAAATCAAACGCCGCGCCCAGCTTCATGCCGGGCGCGGCGTTTTCGTTCTTCAACCCCTCATCCGACCCGCTGCGCGGGCCACCTTCTCCCGCAAGGGGAGAAGGACAAGAGCTAGATGTGCAACACGCGCCCGTAGGCGTCGAGCGCCGCCTCGTGCATGGCCTCCGACATGGTCGGGTGGGCGTAAACGATGCCGTGCAGGTCTTCCTCGGTGGCTTCCAGGGTGATCGCCGTGACGAAGCCCTGGATCATCTCGGTGACCTCGTGGCCGATCATGTGGGCGCCGATCAGGGCGCCGGTCTTGCCATCGAACACCGTCTTGACGAAGCCCTCGGTCTCGCCGGCGGCCACGGCCTTGCCGTTGACCTTGAACGGGAAGCGGCCGGCCTTGACGTCGATGCCGGCGGCCTTGGCGGCGGCTTCGGTCAGGCCGACCGAGGCGACCTGCGGATTGGCGTAGGTGCAGCCCGGGATCGGCGAGTTGACGGCCGGGGTCTTGTAGCCGGCGATGTGCTCGGCGGCGTGAATGCCCTCGTGGCTGGCCTTGTGGGCCAGCCAGGGCGGGCCGGCGGCGTCGCCGATGGCGTAGAGGCCGGGCACGTTGGTCTCGCCGTGCTTGCCGGTGACCACGTGGCCGCGATCCATGTTCAGGCCGATGGCGTCCAGGCCCTCGGTATTGGGCGCGATGCCAACCGCGACGATGCACACAGCGGCTGTCAGGGTCTCGGCCTTGCCGCCGACCTCGACGGCCACCGACACGCCGTCCTTGGTCTTCTCGACCTTGGTCACCTTGGCCCCGATGCGGAAGGTGATGCCGCGCTTCTCGAAGGCCTTCTGGGCGGCCTTGGAGACCTCGGCGTCCTCGACCGGCATGATGCGGTCGACGGCCTCGACGACGGTCACCTCGGCGCCGAGGGCGCGGTAGAAGCTGGCGAACTCGATGCCGATGGCGCCCGAGCCGATCACCACCAGCGACTTGGGCATGGCCTTGGGCGCCAGGGCGTCGCGATAGGTCCAGATCTTGTCGCCGTCCGAGACCGCGCCGATCGCCGGGATGTCGCGGGCCCGGGCGCCGCTGGCCAGGATCACGCTCTTGGCCTGGATCGTGCGGCTGCCGCCCGCTTTCAGAGCCACGACGACCTTGGGCGACGGGCTGCCCTTCTCGAGCTTGGCCTCGCCCTCGACGACCTCGATCTTGTGCTTCTTCATCAGGAAGGCGATGCCGTTCGACATGGTCTTGGCCACGCCGCGCGAGCGGTCGATGATCTTGGCGAAGTCGAAGGACGCCTTCTCGACCGACAGGCCGTAGCCACCCAGGTGCGACAGCTGCTCGAAGATCTCGCCGGACTTCAGCAGCGCCTTGGTCGGGATGCAGCCCCAGTTGAGGCAGATGCCGCCGAGGGCCTCGCGCTCGATGATCGCCGTCTTCAGGCCCAGTTGGCTGGCGCGGATCGCGGCCACATAGCCGCCGGGGCCGGCCCCGATGACGACGACGTCGAATTCCGTGGACATGGTCTTCTTACCCTAGCTTGGACGCCGTTCGGGGGGAGCCGGCCGGCGTCGATCGACCGGCCTGCAAGCCGGTCCCATGGGACTTCAATGCGTTACAGCAGCGCCTCGACGGCGAGCTTCAGGTCTTCGGGCTTGGTCGTGGGGGCGAAGCGTTCGACCACCTCGCCGTCACGGCCGATCAGGAACTTGGTGAAGTTCCACTTGATGCCCTCGGTGCCCAGGACGCCCTTCTGCTCATGCTTCAGATAGGCATAGAGCGGGTGCGCGTCAGGGCCGTTGACGTCGATCTTGGCCAGGACCGGGAAGGTCACGTCGTAGGTCAGCGAACAGAAGTTCGCGATCTCCTCGGCGTTGCCGGGCTCCTGCGCCCCGAACTGGTTGCAGGGGAAGGCCAGGACCGTGAAGCCCCTGTCCTTGTAGTCCCGGTACAGCGTCTCCAGCCCTTCGTATTGGGGGGTGAAACCGCACTTGCTGGCCGTGTTGACGATCAGCAGCACCTGGCCGCGATAGTCGGCCAGGCTCGCGTCCTGGCCGTCCAGCGCCTTGGCGGAGTAGTCGTAGACGGACATGGAGCCCACCCTTTCGGATTAAACCAGCAGGGTCAGAGGCTCTTCGATCAGCGGCTTGAAGGCGGCCAGGAACTTGGCCCCGATCGCGCCGTCGACCACGCGGTGGTCGCAGGTCAGGGTGATGGTCATCACCGTGGCCACGGCCAGCTCGCCGTTCTTGACGACCGGACGCTGCTCGCCGGCCCCGACGCTCATGATCGCGCCCTGCGGCTCGTTGATGATCGAGGCGAAGGCCTTGATGCCGAACATGCCCAGGTTGGAGACCGAGAAGGTGCCGCCCTGGAACTCTTCGGGCTTCAGCTTCTTGGTCTTGGCGCGGGCCGCCAGGTCCTTCACCTCGGCCGAGATCTGGGCCAGGCCCTTGGTTTCGGCGGCCCGGACGATCGGGGTGATCAGGCCGCCGTCGATGGCCACGGCCACGGCGATGTCGGCGTGCTTGTGCATCGCGATGCCCTCGGGCGTGTAGGAGGCGTTGGCCTCCGGCACGCGCTTGAGGGCCACGGCCACGGCCTTGATGATGATGTCATTGACCGACACCTTCACGCCCTGGCCTTCCAGCAGGTGGTTGATCTTGGCGCGGGCGGCCAGCAGGGCGTCGATCTCCAGATCGATCGTCAGCGGGAAGTGCGGCACGTCACGGAAGCTGTCGGTCAGGCGGCGGGCAATGGTCTTGCGCATGCCGTCCAGCGGGACGAGGTCGTAGGAGCCGGCGGGAATGCCCATCTGCTCCAGCGACAGCACTTTGCGGGGCTCGGCGGCGGCGGCCGGAGCCGACGCGCCGGCGGCGGGCGCGGCCTTCGACGTGGCGACGCCGCCCTTGCCGGCCGCTTCGACGTCAGCCTTGACCACCCGGCCGTGCGGACCCGAACCAGGAATGGCCTTCAGGTCCAGACCAGCGGCCGAGGCCAGGCGGCGGGCCAGCGGCGATGCGAGCACGCGGTCGCCAGTCGGGGCGGCGGCGGCCGCCGGAGCGGGAGCGGCGGTGGGAGCCGGAGCAGCAGCGGCCTTGGGCGCTTCGGCGGCGGGGGCGGCCTTGGCGGGCGCATCCTTTGAAGGAGGGGGCGCGGGGCTTTCGCCTTCGCCGGCCAGCTTGGCGATCAGGGCGTTGACCTTGACGTTCTCGGTTCCGGCCTCGACCAGGATGGCCTCGATCACGCCTTCATCGACGGCTTCCACTTCCATGGTCGCCTTGTCGGTCTCGATCTCGGCGATCACGTCGCCGGCCTTGACGGTGTCGCCCACCTTGACGTGCCACTTGGCGAGGGTCCCCTCCTCCATGGTGGGCGACAGGGCGGGCATCAGGATGTCGATCGACATTGAGCTTCTTCCTCAAGCGTTCGGGACGGCTTCGACCAAAGTGGTCGGCGTCCAGCGAGCCTTGCGACGGGCAAGGCGTTGTTCGTCCGTTTCGTCTTCATAGTCCAGCGGCTCGCCATCGCGACCGTCGAACCCCGGCAAATTCGTTCCCACGACATTGAGGGTGGCGTAGGCTTGGCCCTCGTCCTCGATCATCGCGGCGACATAGCAGGCGCATTCCTGGCAAATCAGGAAATCCGCCGTCTGTCGACTGAACCGATAGCGCCGCAGCACACCCGGCGCGGCGGTGATGTGCAACCACCCCGCCGGATCGCTGGTGTACCGCGCTCCGTGCCGACGGCAGAACCCGCATTGGCAGACCCGCAAGGGCAGCTCGCCCACCGGCTTGCCGGGATCGAGCTGCACGTGCACCGCGCCGCAGTAGCAGGAGCCGTTGAGGGTCTGGGTCATGGACGCCTCCCTGCCCGCTCACACAGGCCAGGGCCTAGGCGAGCGGGCCGAGCGATCAACGGTAGCAGACCGTCTTGGCCGCCTTGACGATCTTGGCGACCGACGGCAGCGACAGGGCTTCCAGGTTGGCCGCATACGGCAGCGGCACGTCTTCCTGGTGGACCCGCAGCGGCGGGGCGTCCAGGTAGTCGAAGCCGAATTCGGTGATGCGGGCGACGATCTCGGCGCCGACGCCCATCGGGCCCCAGCCTTCCTCGACGGTCACGAGGCGGTTGGTCTTCTTGACGCTTTCCAGGATGGTGGCGTGGTCCATCGGACGGATCGTGCGCAGGTCGACGACCTCGGCCTCGATGCCTTCCTTGGCCAGCTCTTCCGCGGCTTGGAGGGCGAAACCGACCATCCGCGAATAGGTGGCGATGGTCACGTCGTTACCCGGGCGACGGACCTTGGCCTTGCCGATCGGCACGACCCAATCCTCGACGTCGGGGATGTCGAACTCGTGGCCGTACATCATCTCATGTTCGAGGAAGACGATCGGGTTCGGGTCGCGGATCGCGGCCTTCATCAGGCCCTTGGCGTCGGCCGCGTCGTAGGGCGCGATGACCTTCAGGCCGGGGACGTTGCCGTACCAGGCCGCGTAATCCTGGCTGTGCTGGGCGCCAACCCGGCTGGCCGCGCCGTTGGGACCGCGGAACACGATCGACGACTTGATCTGGCCGCCCGACATGTACAGCGTCTTGGCGGCCGAGTTGATGATCTGGTCGATCGCCTGCATGGCGAAGTTCCAGGTCATGAACTCTACGATCGGCTTCAGACCGGCCATCGCCGCGCCGACGCCGAGGCCGGCGAAGCCATGCTCGGTGATCGGGGTGTCGATGACACGCTTGTCGCCGAACTCCTGCAGCAGGTCGCGCGAGACCTTGTAGGCGCCCTGGTACTGGGCGACTTCCTCGCCCATCAGGAACACCTTGTCGTCGCGGCGCATCTCTTCGGCCATGGCGTCGCGCAGGGCGTCGCGCACGGTGATCTTCTTCATCGGCGTGCCGGCCGGGATTTCCGGATCGGCGAAGGTCGAGGCGGCGGAGATCGGAGCCGGAGCGGCCGCGACGGCCGGAGCCTGGACGACCGGTTCGGCGGCCGGAGCCGGCGCTGACGGCGCGGCGCTGTCTTCACCCGACAGGCGGGCGATCGGCGTGTTGACCTTGACGTTCTCGGAGCCGGCGGCGATCAGCAGGGCTTCGATGACACCTTCATCGACGGCCTCGACTTCCATCGTCGCCTTGTCGGTCTCGATCTCGGCGATCACGTCGCCGGCCTTGACGGTATCGCCCTCCTTCACCAGCCATTTGGCCAGGGTGCCCTCTTCCATGGTCGGAGAGAGGGCGGGCATGAGGATGTCCACGCTCACTGGGCGGCCTCCAGGTATACGTCGGTGTAGAGTTCGGAGGGATCCGGCTCGGGGCTGGTGCGGGCGAATTCGGCGGCTTCGGCGACAATCCGCTTCACCTCGGCGTCGATGCCCTTCAGGTCGTCCTCGGTGACGCCGATGGCGGCCAGGCGTTCCTTCAGGTGATCGATCGGGTCGCGCGTCTGCTTGACGTTGTCCACCTCGTCCTTGGTGCGGTACTTGGCCGGGTCGGACATCGAGTGGCCGCGATAGCGATAGGTCTTCATCTCGAGGATGAACGGGCCCTGGCCGCTACGGGCGTGTTCGGCGGCGCGGGCGCCGGCCTCGGCGACGGCCGTCACGTCCATGCCGTCGACTTCCTCGCCCGGGATCCGGAACGAGACACCGCGCTTGTGGAAGGCGGTTTCCGACGCCGAACGCTCGACGCTGGTGCCCATGGCGTACTGGTTGTTCTCGATCACGTACACGACCGGCAACTTCCACAGCTGGGCCATGTTGAAGCTCTCGTAGACTTGGCCCTGGTTGGCCGCGCCGTCGCCGAAATAGGCGAAGGCTACGTTGCCGTTGCCGCGATAATGGTTGTTCAGCGCCAGGCCGGTGCCGAGCGACACCTGGGCGCCGACGATGCCGTGACCACCGTAGAAACCGGTCTCGATGTCGAACATGTGCATCGACCCGCCCTTGCCGTGCGAGGAACCACCCGCGCGGCCGGTCAGCTCGGCCATGACTTCCTTCGGATCCATGCCGGCGGCCAGCATATGGCCGTGGTCACGGTAGCCGGTGATGATCTGATCGCCCTTGACCTTGATCGACTGCATGCCGACGGCGATGGCTTCCTGGCCGATGTAGAGATGGCAGAAGCCGCCGATCAGGCCCATGCCGTACAGCTGGCCGGCGCGCTCCTCGAAGCGGCGGATCAGCAGCATGTCCTGGTAGAATTTCAGAAGCTCGTCCTTGCCGACGAAGGCGTTGACACCGGTGGCGTCAGCCTTCACCGCGGGGGCTTCACCCTTGCGCGTACGCGCCATTCAACTCTCCCTGGCCAATCTTCATCGCGGCCCTACTCCTGGACGCCCACCGGCCGAATGAACCTCGGTTCCGCGTAGATGGGGGTCCGTTGTCAAACCCGAAACGGAACAGGATCGCCTGGCCCGCCGGCAGGTCCGCAAGTTCCGGATCCAACCAGCGCCTCAGCGCTGGGTGCGGATCACATAGTCCTTGGGGTCGGCATATCCCAGGAGCGAACGCGCGCGTTCTTCCAGGAGGTCCGCCGACAAACTGCCGCTGCGTAATAGACGAGCGCGGGCCTCCAGGTCCATCCTTTCGGCGCGGATCTTCTTCAACTCCAGCGTCTTGGCGGCAAGATCTGCGTTGCGTTGCGACGTCGATAACAGCCCGCGTTCGCCCGTCAGGGCGTGAAACACGAAGTAGGTGATCAGCAGAAGCAGCGCCGCGGTCGGCAGGAAGGGTTGCAGTCGGGCGAACATCAGTGATTCCCAGGAGGGGAAGTTTACCCTGCCCGATCATGCTTAACGCCTTACTAAACGGGCGGTTCGCGAGGATCGGGACAAGATGTCGAAAGCAGTTCCCTAACGCTTTCATTTGAGATGGTTTCAGCGGCATCTAGATACCGCGTCGCAGCATCTAAACGGCCGTTTCGCGGCGATTTTCGCGGCGATGCGGCGCCTGATGTTTTTCGCGTTTAGAAAAATTGTTGTCGAACCCTGGCGCCGGGCGCCTCCAAACTGGACGATTGGCGCGAAGACCGGCAGAATCGCGATGGCCGGAAACGAAAAAGGCGGCCGAAACGCCGCCTTCCCTCCCTCTCACGGCCCGCCCTGGAGCTTGGCCAGACAATTGCCATGGTCGCGCGGCACGACTACCGCATAGGTCGAGGAGAAACCCCATGCACGATCGTCGAGGCCTGATCCTATCACTCGCCGCCCTGGCGGCCGGCGGCGGCGCCTTGGCCAAGTCGCCCGAACCCGACAGCGGGATCGTCAAGGGGCGCAAGGGCGGTCCGAACATGATCAAGGGCGATCCGCCCAAGCTGGACTTCGGCGGCGGCCTGATCATTCCCATGAACGCCTCGATCTTCCGCACCCTGTGGGAAGGCGAGGATCGCTGGATCACCTATGGCCGCGCCTTGTCGCAACAGAAGGTTCGCGCCATGGGCCAGGCCGAAACCGCCGCGATCGGCTCGATGAAGCTGATGCTGTTGACCCAGGCCTTCGCGCCGGAGCGGCTGGAGCGGTTCGAGACCTGCGGCTGGCGGCTGAAGTCCGGCGACACCAAGGATCTGGTCCTGGGCGATATCGATCTGCCCGGCCGTCCCGTGATGCCGACCACGGACGAGGTGTCTGGCCAGGGCGCCGTCGCCGACGGCGCCTCGGTGGGCGAGCCGACCTATCGCGCGCTCACCGGCTACATGGTGATGAAGAAGGACGCGCCGCTCGACTACGTCCGCAAACACGCTCAACTGACGCAAGGCTAGGGCATTTTCGAGCGAAGCGGATACCGGCTCGCGTGATGAAAACCCGTAAAAAGCCAAGACTTCTAAAGGCCAAATCCAGGGATTTCTTCAATTTCCCTGCGCGTAGATCGTGATGAATTCGATGCGCGGTTCTGTACCGCAGCCGGAGGTGTTCCCCGGCGTGTAGTAGATCTCCACCTCGCGGCCCGTGGTCAGGGCCGTCAGCGTCACCGACAGCACCCCGTCCTCCGTGCCCGTCTGTAGGATCCGGAACGACATCGGGGCGTCGGTGTCCTTGCGCTTGAGCACCACCGTGCGGCAGGAGGGGGAGATGTGGCCCTGGGTCTGGACGATCGTGCCGCGAACGGCCTCCGCCCAGGCCGACGGCGCCCACAACAGTGCTCCGACGCAAGACAGCGTTGCCAAACGGCGAAGGGCGGCGATCTTCATCGTGCGGATCCTCTAGAACGGGACACGCCCAGGGCGAGCGCGCGCCAAGCTTTGCCAGAGTCGACCGCCGGCCGCACGCTCTTTCACAACCCCTGGTCAGGATCTTCGCGCGCTATCGTCCCGAGCGCCGGAGCCGCACGACATCAGCGGCTCTGGCGTTCGGGACGATCGGCCGGTCAGCGTCCCTTGAGGACCGCGCGGCCGGCGTAGATCGCCTGATCGTCGAGGGCTTCCTCGATACGCAGCAGTTGGTTGTACTTGGCCAGCCGGTCCGAGCGGGCCAGCGAGCCGGTCTTGATCTGACCGCAGTTCAGGGCCACCGCCAGGTCGGCGATGGTCGAGTCCTCGGTCTCGCCCGAGCGGTGGCTCATGACGCTGGTATAGGCGGCGCGGTGGGCCAGATCGACGGCGTCGATGGTCTCCGACAGCGTGCCGATCTGGTTGACCTTGATGAGGATCGAGTTGGCCAGGCCCTTGTCCAGGCCGATCTGCAGGCGCTTGGGGTTGGTGACGAACAGGTCGTCGCCGACCAGTTGCACCTTCTTGCCGAGCTTGTCGGTCAGCAGCTTCCAGCCCTCGAAGTCGTCTTCCGACATGCCGTCCTCGATCGAGAGGATCGGGAACTTGTCGGCCAGGCCGGCCAGGTAGTCGACCATCTGCGACGGGTCCAGGCTCTTGCCCTCGCCTTCCAGCTCGTACTTGCCGTTCTTGAAGAACTCGGTGGCGGCGACATCCAGGCCCAGGACGAAGTCGTCCCCAGCCTTATAGCCCGCCGCTTCACCGGCTTTGACGATGAAGGCCAGGGCGTCTTCGGCCGACCCGATATTGGGCGCGAAGCCGCCCTCGTCGCCGACGTTGGTGTTGTGGCCGGCGTCTTTCAGGGCCTTCTTCAGGCCGTGGAAGATCTCGGCGCCCATGCGCAGGGCCTCGGCGAAGGTGGGCGCGCCCGTCGGCAGGATCATGAATTCCTGGATGTCGATCGGATTGTCGGCGTGGGCGCCGCCGTTGATGATGTTCATCATCGGCACGGGCAGAACGCGGGCGCTGACGCCGCCGACATATTTGTAGAGCGGCAGGCCAGCCGACTCGGCGGCGGCCTTCGCCGTGGCCAGCGACACGCCGAGGATGGCGTTGGCGCCCAGGCGGCTCTTGTTGGGCGTGCCGTCGAGGGCGATCATCAGGTTGTCGATGCGGCGCTGATCCTCGGCGTCGACGCCCGACAAGGCGTCGAACAGTTCGCCATTGACCGCGTCCACCGCCGCCCGGACGCCCTTGCCGCCGTAACGGCCCTTGTCGCCGTCGCGCTTTTCGACCGCCTCGTGGGCGCCGGTCGAGGCGCCCGACGGCACCGCGGCGCGGCCGAAGGCTCCGTCCTCGAGGACGACGTCGACCTCGACCGTCGGATTGCCGCGGCTATCGAGGATTTCGCGGGCGATGATGTCGACGATCTCGGTCATGGGAGCTCCCTTTCAAAAGGCGCTTCCCCTTAGCGGCGCGGGCCAGCCACCGCAACCGGCGCGGCCGTCATCACACGAACGAACGTGCGTTCTGCTGGGATCAGGCCTGGAGGACGGGCGGCGTAAAGCCCTTGCCCAGGCGGAACTTCACCCGCTCGGCCCCGAAATCCAGCTCGACCCGGGCGAACATCTTCAGCACGTCGACGCCCAGCAGCACGGCCGGCCGGCTGGTGAGGTCCCAGACGTCGAAGATGTGCAGGTCGGCCAGGATCAGCGGCAGGTTGGTCATCCGCACCTCGCCCAGCTCCACCGAGCGGACGATCCTGATTTCACCCAGCGTCGCCTCGCCCGCCGCGCCGATCATCCGGATGGCCATGCTCGGCTCCGGCTTGCGGCGCACCCGCAGCTTGATGGCCTCGGCCAGCGCCATGTTGCCGATGCTGGCGCCCGAGCCGGAGTCGATGAACGCCACGCAGCGCACGCCGCTGACCCGGGCGTTGACGATCGCCAACCGGCCGAACCGCGCGTCGGCCAGCACCGAGACCTCGCGCGCGCCCCGAAGGACCGAGCCGAACTCGTTGCTGCGGCGGACCTCCAGCCGGCGGCGACGGAAGTCCATGACCACGCTGCGGCCGTCCAGGATATCGACGCCCAACAGGCCGTCCGCCCCCAGCCGATCGGCCGCCAGGACGGGCAACTGCGCGTCCTTCAGCTTCGATTCGCCGGCCGTCATCAGGGCGACCTTGACCGTGGGCGTGATGGCCGAGCCGCCGACGCCGTGCAGCAGGACATCGGGCCCAGGCTCCAGGCCGAGGCGCGCGGCCAGCGGCGCCGACAGCGCGCTGCGGTCGGCTCCCGAATCGACGACGAAGTTGAAGGGCCCCTGGCCGTTGATCAGCACCTCGACCGTCATGCGGTCGGCCTCGTCCAGGGCGGTGTCGAGAAAGAGGGTTGGCGGCGCGTCCGGCGTGGGAGGGGGCGCGCCAGGCGAATCTGCCACGGGGGGCGGCGTCTGGAGCGGCGGTATCCCCAAGGGGATCGGGGGCGTCGTGGATCGAGCCCAGGCCTGCTCGGCCATCAGCGACAATCCCAGTCCCGCCGTGATGTTTCGGCGTGTGAGCATGGGCGGTTCTCCCTGCTGTCAAGATAACATGGTTTTTCGAACGCGATGTCGAAATCCATGTCGCTGGACGCACAGGAGAAGCGGTTCGTCGCGGGAAGCGGAAAAGCGAAAAGGCGGCGGTCCGGGGACCGCCGCCTTTCAAGCTTCATCACATCGTCCCGCCGGGGCGGGAGGATGCGTGAGGACTAGTCTTCCTTCGGCGTCAGGATCTGCTTGCCGTTGTACAGACCGGTCTTCAGGTCGACGTGGTGCGGGCGACGCAGTTCGCCCGAGTCCTTGTCTTCCACGAAGGAGTTGGCGCCCAGGGCGTGATGCGACCGGCGCATGTTCCGGCGAGAAGGCGAAGTTTTTCTTTTGGGAACGGCCATCGAAGTGACTCTGCTCGCTGAGCTTGAAAACTGGAGACGGCGACTCGGGGAACACCCAGGCCGCCGTGTGAGGGCGCGCTTATGCCTGAAACTCCCCGAGGATGCAACCGGGCTTGTTAGACGAGTCTGCCCTGCTCTTTCGCCGCCGCGATGAAGCTGGCGAACAGCGGATGCGGGGCGAACGGGCGGCTCTTCAGTTCCGGGTGGAACTGCACGCCGATGAACCACGGATGGTCCTCGCGTTCGACGATCTCGGGCAGCACGCCGTCGGGCGAGCGACCGGTCAGCTTCAGGCCGGACTCCTCCATCCGGTGCGCGTAGCCGATATTGACCTCGTAGCGGTGCCTGTGGCGCTCGCTGATGGCCGTGTCGCCATAGATCGAGGCCACCTTGCTGCCGGGCGTCAGAACGGCGTCGAAGGCCCCCAGGCGCATGGTGCCGCCCAGGTCGTCGCCGGTGCGGCGCTGGACGGTCTCGTTGCCCTTGATCCACTCGGTCATGATGCCGACCACGGGACGCTCGGTGGGGCCGAACTCGCTGGACGAGGCGTCCTTGATGCCGGCCACGTTGCGCAGGGTCTCGATGACCGCCATCTGCATGCCGAAGCAGATGCCGAAATAGGGCACCTTGCGTTCGCGGGCGAACTGGGCGGCCCGAATCTTTCCTTCCGCCCCCCGCTCGCCGAAGCCGCCGGGCACCATGATGGCGTGGGCGTTCTCCAGGCGGGCCGCGGCCGCGCCGGGGTCGCCCTCGAAGGTCTCGCTCTCGACCCAGTCCAGGTTGACCTTGACCTTGTTGGCCAGGCCGCCGTGGTGCAGGGCCTCGATCAGCGATTTATAGGCGTCCTTCAGGACGGTGTATTTGCCGACCACGGCGATGGTCACTTCGCCATCGGGATGGTTGACGGTCTGGTCGATCGCTTCCCAGCGCGACAGGTCGGGCTTGGGCGCGTCGCCCATGCCGAACACGTCCAGCACCTCGGCGTCCAGGCCTTCCTTGTGGTAGTCGATCGGCACCGCATAGATCGAGGCGCTGTCCATCGCCTGGATGACGGCGCTGGGCCGCACGTTGCAGAACTGGGCGATCTTGCGCTTTTCCTCGACCGGGATGTCCTGTTCGCAGCGGCACAGCAGGATGTCCGGCTGAATGCCGATCGAGCGCAGTTCCTTGACCGAGTGCTGGGTCGGCTTGGTCTTCATTTCGCCGGCCGTCTTGATGAACGGCAGCAGGGTCAGGTGCACATAGCAGCTCTGGCCGCGCGGCAGGTCCTGGCGCAGCTGGCGGATGGCCTCGAAGAACGGCAGGCCCTCGATGTCGCCGACCGTGCCGCCGATCTCGACCAGCACGAAGTCGACGGCCTTCTCGCCGGTCTCGTCGAGCGCCGGCGACAGGACGAAGTCCTTGATCTCGTTGGTGACGTGCGGAATCACCTGGACGGTCGCGCCCAGATAGTCGCCGCGACGCTCCTTCTCGATGATCGTCTTGTAGATCTGGCCGGTGGTGATGTTGTCGGCCTTGGTGGCCGACACCCCGGTGAAGCGCTCGTAGTGGCCAAGATCCAGATCGGTCTCGGCCCCGTCGTCGGTGACGAACACCTCGCCGTGCTGATACGGGCTCATCGTGCCAGGATCGACGTTGAGATAGGGGTCGAGCTTACGAAGGCGGACCTTGTAGCCACGAGCCTGAAGGAGCGCTCCGAGCGCTGCGGAGGCGAGGCCTTTTCCCAATGAGGAAACCACGCCGCCGGTGATGAAAATGTACCGGGTCATGGGCGATCAGATTAGCCGCGATTCGGGGTCAGCGGCGAAAAGACCGCCGTTCATCAACAGTAAAATGCGGCCGACCCCTATTGGGCCGGCTTTTCCGAGGTCGCCGGCGGGGTGTTGATCACTGGAACCGGAGCGGCCGCGGGGGCCTTGACGACCGGCTGGGCCGGAACCTTGGCGACCGTGGTGGTCGGCTTGGGGACCGAGACGGTCGGGGTCGGGGCGCTGATGCGCGGCGTCGGCGCCTCGATCGTGGCCGGGGCGGCCGTTGACGGGGCTTGCGACGGCGTGGCCGCGGCCGGAGCCTGGACCGCGCCCGGCGCGGTCGGCAGCGGCAGGGCCGGCGCGTTCAGGGTCTTGGTGTCCAGGCCGTCGAGCTTCAGGCGATCGACGACCGAACCGCCGCCGCCCATCCGGCCGGTGAGGATCGTCAGGGTCAGGCTGATCAGCAGGAAGACCGAAAACAGGATCCAGGTCGTGCGGGTCAGGAGATCACCGGCGCCGCGCGCGGTCATGAAACCGCCGCCACCGCCGCCGCCCATGCCCAGGGCGCCGCCCTCGGAGCGTTGCAGCAGCACCACGATGATCAAGGCGACGCAAACGATGATGTTGATGGCCAGCAGAACGCCGATGAGCATGTGTAATTCGATCTCGATCCGGGCGACGGAGGATTCCACCGCGAAAAACGAAGCGGCCCCTCTATCACTTGCGACGGGGCCGCGCCATAGCTGGGGATCAACCCGCTCCACTCAAGTCCGTCCGCAGGTCCTTTCGCGCGCATGATCCTCGAGACCGAACGCCTTACCCTGACGCCGATGACGGTTGACGACGCCCCCCTGGTCTATCCGTTCATGAGCGACCCGGAGGTGATGGCCCATTGGGACCGTGACGCCATCGAGGATCCCGACGAGGTCGCCGCCACGGTCGCCGCCCAGGTGGCCGAGATGGCGCGACGCGAAGCGCTGTATTGGTCCATCCGCGAGACCGCCTCCGACCGGTTCCTGGGCTATTGCGAACTGGTCGACCTGGACTGGCGTCATCATCGCGGCGAACTGGGCTTCATCATCGCCCGCGAAGGCTGGGGCCAGGGCTACGCCACCGAGTCCGCCGCCGCCCTGCTGGCCCACTGCGCCTCGCCCCTGGGCCTCAAGCGGATGATCGCCCGCACCCATGTCGGCGACATCCGCTCGGAGAAGGTGCTGATGAAGCTGGGCTTCGAGCAGGAAGGCTATCTGAAGGGTCATGTCGACCGGGACGGCGAACGGCGCGATTGCCGGCTGTTCGGGTTGTTGTTCTAAGGCTTGAACGGCAGGCACGGCTTCTCGACCTCGGGCTTTCGCTGGCGAGTGAGTGGGGAAGCGCGGAGCGGCCGGGCCAAGCCCGGATGACCGTGAGTTTGTGTGTGCGTTTCGGCTAGACCTGACCGCTCCGCGGAACCGTTGTTCTCGAGGGACGTCGACTGAGGGCTTGTTTCATCCCGATCGACGTTTCCCCTCGGACGGGCAGGATCAAAGCCGCCCGGAAGGGGCCGTCGGCGACTCCGACTGATCCTGGAACA
>NZ_LMHC01000020.1 GCF_001427665.1 Caulobacter sp. Root655 | reverse complement strand
TGGACATTTTATTTTAGGATTACCAAACGGCTACAAAGATAAACAGCAAGACATAGATATGAAGTCAATGCATGGTAACAAAGACATCAAGAGATCAAGATGCTTAAGAAGGTACGTAGTAGAGTGGGTTAGGGAGTTTGAAAACTCTTCCAGGTGTATCCTCAACCAAATCAGCCCATTGGTCTCCAATGTTTCCAATGATGTTGTATCCAGCCTTCACTAGATTCTTCCTCACCTCTGACTTGAAGTCCATTTGCCTTATGTTTGAACCGGTTGGCTTGAAGACGGTCTTCCTCCAGTAGCTGATGCCACCCTCCTTAAGAGACTTTCGAGTAACTGCCTCCAAATTTTGCCACCTCTCAGTGATTAGGATAGGTTCAACGCCGAGCGCTAAGAGGTTTTTGTAAAGAACCAAGGTCTCTGGTAGCACGGTAGCTTCTCCAAGCTTTGCCCACTTCCAGTACGCTCCATGTTCTACCTTCTGTGTCCCGTATCCGTAGTTGGCGTAAAAGGGAACACTAGAGAGGAGGGTGTCGTCTACGTCAAAGATCCAAACATTGATGGTGTCGTTCCTTAATGGAAGTTGTTTGGCGTAGAAATAAGCCTCTTTGCACACCGTTTTGGAGTCAGCTTGGTACTGTGGGGATACGGTCAAGTAGTYTTTAACATACTCTTCGCAATTAGCTGGAACCGTATCAAAGTTGATGATGTTAGAGACCTCAACACCAAGATGCCAGCTTCTGCAGTTGTGGTAGTTGATGGAAAGTCTCTGGTTCTCCAAGAGTTCAAGTTCCTTCTCAATGATGTTGTCAGAGGTGACAAGTTCGAGCACCGAAGGCCGGGCTTGGGAGACTGTAGCGGCCAAGAGGNTTTAACATACTCTTCGCAATTAGCTGGAACCGTATCAAAGTTGATGATGTTAGAGACCTCAACACCAAGATGCCAGCTTCTGCAGTTGTGGTAGTTGATGGAAAGTCTCTCTTTCTCTAAGAGTTCAAGTTCCTTCTCAATGATGTTGTCMGAKGTGACRAGTTCGAGCACCGAAGGCMGGGCTTGGGAGACTGTAGCGGCCAAGAGGAAGACAAGTGAAAGTGAGAGAACCTTCATTCTTGTTGTTTGTATGGTTTATTGTTT
>NZ_LMHC01000019.1 GCF_001427665.1 Caulobacter sp. Root655 | reverse complement strand
TACAAAGTWTCAAACTTRTGCTTMMRTTGGCCATTGCTTTGGTCCTRTTTCYTAACATARRSCTGAGTTTTCYWRCAGCTGAAGGAGCCTTAGACAACAACAGCAAGGTTTATATAGTGTATCTTGGTGAAAGAGTACATGATGATCCACAACTTGTSACAGATTCTCATCATCAAATGCTTGAATCACTTCTTCAAAGCAAMGAAGACRCACWYARCTCAATGATCTACAGCTACCAACATGGATTCTCTGGTTTCGCAGCACTTCTTACACCTTCCCAAGCWAARACAATCTCAGAGCATCCWGAAGTAATCCRTGTTATACCAAACCGGATTCTGAAACTRAAAACMACAAGAACTTGGGATSAGCTTCTTTTTCAAATTCCAACTTCATTTTCTTCATCACCTTCATCATCTGTAAMTGGTCTTCTTMRTGAAASTAACATGGGCAGTGAAWCCATCATCGGTCTCCTCGATACCGGGATATGGCCAGAGTCAGAGGTCTTYAACGATCAAGGTTTTACACCAATACCTAAACGTTGGAGAGGAAARTGTRAATCAGGARAARAKTTTAACGCCACAATACATTGCAAYAACAAGATCATAGGAGCTAGGTACTATATGAATGGTATAGTAGCTGAGTATAGAGGAAAATTCAACGAAACAATCTTCTCGGATTTCAAATCCAACAGAGATCCTGAAGGTCAYGGCACACATACAGCCACAATAGCCGGTGGCTCATTTGTTCCTAACGCAAGCTTTTATGGTCTAGCCCAAGGTAYGGTCCGWGGTGGTGCSCCTCGWGCYCGCATWGCCTCGTACAAGGTGTGTTGGAGTATAAGTCTTTCTGAAGAATGCACCATTGCCGATATGTGGAAGGCTTATGATGATGCTATACATGATGGGGTTGATGTTTTATCGGTTTCTATTGGGTCACATATTCCCGAGGGTTCTGAGGTCGATAAAGCCGATGTTATCGCGGCTTTTCACGCGGTGGCTAAAGGGATAACGGTTGTGGCTGCAGGAGGTAATGATGG
>NZ_LMHC01000018.1 GCF_001427665.1 Caulobacter sp. Root655 | reverse complement strand
GGTGAACCTGGCAAATTTAGTAGATTAAACTTCCCTGAAGGTTTCGTTTGGGGAACCGCAACCGCAGCATTTCAGGTTGAAGGAGCTGTTAATGAAGGTTGCAGAGGTCCAAGCATGTGGGATACTTTCACTAAGAAATATCCACATAGATGTGAAAATCATCATGCTGATGTTGCTGTGGATTTCTACCATCGTTACAAGGAAGATATCAAGTTAATGAAAGATCTTAACAGTGATGGTTTTAGACTTTCTATTGCATGGCCAAGAATATTCCCTCATGGAAGAATGTCCAAGGGAATAAGCAAAGCAGGAGTCCAATTCTACCATGACCTAATCGATGAGCTTCTCAAAAACAATCTAACACCACTAGTAACTGTCTTTCACTGGGATACTCCTCAAGACTTGGAAGATGAATATGGTGGTTTCTTAAGTGGTCGCATTGTTCAAGATTTTATAGAATATGCAAATTTCACTTTCCACGAATACGGACACAAAGTGAAGAACTGGATCACATTTAACGAACCATGGGTGTTTAGTCGTGCCGGTTACGATGTCGGAAAGAAAGCTCCGGGACGTTGTTCACCGTACATCCCTGGTTATGGACATAACTGTGAAGATGGACGGTCAGGATACGAAGCTTATCAAGTCAGTCACAACTTACTCTTGTCTCATGCTTACGCTGTTGACGCCTTCAGAAAATGCAAACAGTGTGCCGGGGGTAAAATTGGAATTGCACATAGTCCAGCTTGGTTTGAACCAGCCGATCTTGAACACGTTGGAGGTTCCATGAACGTGTGCTTGATTTCATTCTTGGATGGCATTTGGCTCCAACAACTTATGGAGATTATCCACAGTCAATGAAAGATAGAGTTGGTCATAGATTACCAAAGTTCACAGAAGCAGAGAAGAAACTACTTAAAGATTCAACAGATTTTGTAGGAATGAATTATTATACTTCAATGTTTGCAAAAAATATTAATCCAGATCCTAAGAGTCCTAGTTGGACTACTGATTCTCTTGTTGATTGGGATAGCAAGAATGTGGATCAATACAAAATTGGTAGCAAGCCTGCTGGTGGCAAATTGGATGTATATTCAAAAGGTTTGAGATACCTTTTGAAGTATATTAAAGACAACTATGGTGATCCTGAAGTTATGATCACTGAGAATGGATATGGAGAGGATCTTGGAGAATATCACAATGACATAGAAATAGGAACAAATGATCACAACAGGAAGTATTATCTCCAAAGACATCTCTTGAGTTTACACCAAGCCATTTGTGACGATAAGGTGAACGTTACAGGATATTTTGTGTGGTCATTGATGGATAATTTTGAATGGCAAGATGGGTACAAAGCTAGGTTTGGACTTTACTACATTGATTTCCAAAACAATTTGACACGTCATCAAAAAGTTTCTGGCAAATGGTTTTCTGATTTCCTCAAACCACAGTTTCCATCTTCTAAGCTCAGGGAAGAACTGTAG
>NZ_LMHC01000017.1 GCF_001427665.1 Caulobacter sp. Root655 | reverse complement strand
CCGTCCGAACCAAACCACCAAACCAACCATAAGGCCAATCCAGCAATCCGAAGCGCCCTTCTAAAGAAGAACACCAATCCAGTCAAGAAGAAAGTTTCTAAGAAACCATCAAGACCAGTTGAACTGAACCTACGAATTCTTGCGAACTCTTAAATCCAACCCCAGGAACGGCGCTTCTAAAGAAGCTACACTCCCATGTCAACCGCGCTTTCAACTAATTTCTTAGATAAAATCGAAGCTGAATACTTCACCGAACCTTGGAATTCTTGACGAACTCCCTGTTCCGATGAGGAGTGGCGCTTCTATTGAAGCAACGCCCCAGAGTCAACCGCCTCGTTTTCAACCCTTTCGAACCGGCCAAGGCCGCAACGAAGAGGCAAAAAAGGGTCCTTGGGCCGCCGAGGCTGCCCACCTGGATCCATCACCGAGTCGATTGGAGCGCGGAAACTAACGAAACCGGCCAGAGAAAGCAAGAGCTTTGCGGCTCTGACTTCCGGCCGCGATCGCGTTTCCGAGCGAGGGGCGGATATAGGCGGATGACAGCGCCGTGACAACCCCTCCCCTGCTGAATCCCGAGCTGGCGGCTTAGGCTTTGGCGGATGACTGCGCGCCCTTCGGTCGCGGCCGCCGGCTTGGTCGGCGCTCAAGCCCGCCGCCGGCGTCGAAGTCACAGCTGAATCGATCCCCTGCTTGGACGCGCCCGTCTCGCCGCGCGCAGTTCCTCCCCGGGGGCCAACCAGGTCCTGGCGGCGTCGGGGGCGTCACACGGAATCGCGCGAACAGCCCGGCCGCTCCGAGCTCCACCATTGCAGCGGCCCGCCGGCGCGATCGCCCGCTAGGCGCCGTGCCGACCGCCTCGATTCGCATGCTGAAACTGAAGCGCGGGAGAGCGACGGTGGGTCTTGCGAATCGCGTGGCCGACGATCGTCCGGCCTTTCCGCGGGTGAGCTTCGCGGTCTCGGCCCGCGAAACCCGGCGGCGCGCGGTTTTCAGGCGACCGATTCGCGGTAGACCTCGCCATCGAAGAGCCGCGACAGGCCTAGCGCATTCGTAAGCAATTCCTGGCGAGCTGGGCGGCGAGAATCGGCGCCCGCTCCGCGCCTGGCGCCCCGAACACCAGGCGAATAACCCGCGAATTTCATACGAAAGTGTCGGAGCGGAAGCGAAACCTGCTCGGGAATCACGCCGCTTGGTGCTCTCGCACCGCAGGGAAGACCGGGCGGGGGGGGCTGAATCAAGACCGGCGGCCGCGTTTCTCGCGTGTCCCTCGTCAAGAATGTCGCGAGTTCTCCCTTGGCGGAGCGCGACGAGCCCTCGAGGGATGTGTTTCTGCCTGGGGCTGGCAGCAGCGCCGACGAAGGCCAAACCCGTAGGGCCACGGCCACGGCCGCGGACAGGCCCGGACAATCAGGCCTGGACGCAACGGCCAGGTCGACGCCGTGCGCCAGTGGACGCCAAAACGAAAAATGGCCTCCCGAAGGAGGCCATTTCAAGTCTTTGGGTGCGGGGACAGGATTTGAACCTGTGACCTTCAGGTTATGAGCCTGACGAGCTACCGGGCTGCTCCACCCCGCGGCAGGGTATTGTGATCGA
>NZ_LMHC01000016.1 GCF_001427665.1 Caulobacter sp. Root655 | reverse complement strand
GATCACTGTTGTGGAATCATCATCCTTCTTCATCACCATGGATCCTTATAAGTATCGTCCTTCGAGCGCCTACAACGCTCCATTTTACACCACAAACGGTGGTACACCAGTCTCCAACAACACCTCCTCCCTCACCATCGGAGAAAGAGGTCCGGTTCTTCTTGAGGATTACCATCTGATTGAGAAAGTTGCTAACTTCACCAGAGAGAGGATCCCTGAGAGAGTTGTTCATGCCAGAGGAATCAGTGCTAAAGGTTTCTTTGAAGTCACTCATGACATTTCAAACCTCACTTGTGCTGATTTCCTCAGAGCTCCTGGAGTTCAAACTCCAGTTATTGTTCGTTTCTCAACTGTTGTTCATGAACGTGCCAGTCCTGAAACCATGAGGGATATTCGTGGTTTTGCTGTCAAGTTTTACACCAGAGAGGGGAACTTTGATCTTGTTGGGAACAACACTCCTGTGTTCTTCATCCGTGATGGGATTCAGTTTCCTGATGTTGTCCACGCGTTGAAACCAAACCCGAAAACTAACATCCAAGAGTACTGGAGGATACTAGACTACATGTCTCACTTGCCTGAGAGTTTACTCACATGGTGCTGGATGTTTGATGATGTTGGTATCCCACAAGATTACAGGCACATGGAAGGTTTTGGTGTCCACACTTACACTCTAGTCGCTAAATCCGGAAAAGTTCTCTTCGTCAAGTTCCATTGGAAACCAACTTGTGGTATCAAGAATCTAACTGATGAAGAGGCAAAGGTTGTTGGAGGAGCCAATCACAGCCACGCTACTAAAGATCTCCATGATGCCATTACATCGGGTAACTACCCTGAGTGGAAACTTTTTATCCAAACCATGGATCCTGCTGATGAGGATAAGTTTGATTTTGACCCACTTGATGTGACCAAGATCTGGCCTGAGGATATTTTGCCATTGCAACCTGTTGGTCGCTTGGTTCTGAACAGGACGATTGATAACTTCTTCAATGAAACTGAGCAGCTTGCTTTCAACCCTGGTCTTGTGGTTCCTGGGATTTACTACTCAGATGACAAACTACTTCAGTGTAGAATCTTTGCTTATGGTGACACTCAGAGACATCGGCTTGGACCAAATTATCTGCAGTTACCAGTTAATGCTCCTAAATGTGCTCACCACAACAATCACCATGAAGGTTTTATGAACTTCATGCACAGAGATGAAGAGATCAATTACTACCCATCAAAGTTTGATCCTGTCCGTTGCGCTGAGAAAGCTCCTATCCCTACAAATTCCTACACTGGAATCCGAACAAAGTGTGTCATCAAGAAGGAGAACAACTTCAAACAGCCTGGAGATAGATACAGATCATGGGCACCAGACAGGCAAGACCGTTTTGTCAAGAGATGGGTTGAGATACTATCAGAGCCACGTCTGACCCATGAGATCCGTAGCATCTGGATATCTTACTGGTCTCAAGCTGATAGATCTCTGGGACAGAAACTTGCAAGCCGTCTCAACGTGAGGCCAAGCATCTAGAGACACAAATCTAAGATAGATATGGTCCTCTACGAAAAGGTACAAACAATCTCATAAGATCCATCATCCTTAGTCGTTTAAATCTCTCCCTTAAAAAAGATATGTTGTTGTTTCGTGTCGTTATAAAAATAAAAATGCATGCTTGTAATATTTTCTTGGTTTCACTGTCACTGTCTTTGTAATCTCATCTATCTACGTTACAATAAAATAAATGTTTCTTAATGCAAAAAAAAAAAAA
>NZ_LMHC01000015.1 GCF_001427665.1 Caulobacter sp. Root655 | reverse complement strand
GTACACCGGCCAGACCTGGATCCCCGAGCTGGGCTTGTACCATTACAAGGCCCGGGTCTATTCTCCGACCCTGGGGCGGTTTCTCCAAACCGACCCCACAGGCTACGACGACGGCCTGAACTGGTATGCTTACGTCGGCAATGACCCGCTGAATCGGAGCGATCCAACGGGCTTGCAAGCCAAGGCGGGCGAGCAAACGGACGCTTGTCAAAGCGACTTCGATAAGACGTCGCAGTGTTCAGTTCTCAAGGGTGAGAGCGGTAGCGGCTATAGCACAAAATCGGTAAATAGAGACCTTGAGACGCAGAAGCAGGATTTTGCGGAATCTCAAGAAGAAAACATGCCTGAGGTCAATCGACAGCTTCTGATTGGCGGCGGTGCGATTATTGTTACCGGTGTGACGGGGGGTGCGATTAATGGCTTGTTGTCCGGAACTGGCCTTGCGGCCACTGCCGACTTCGGCCTCGGCGGAGGTAGGGGGCTAGTTACCCGGCACGGCTTGGACGCGATGGCAGAGCATGGCGTTAGTCGCCAAATGGTGTCTAAGGTCATGCAAAGAGGAGAAAAGTTCCTTGATCCAAAGAATAACTCCGTTGTTCATGTTATAAGAGGTGGAATGGCAAGCGGAAAAGATCTAGCCGTTGCGGTTAATCGCTTAACCGGGAAAATTGCCACTGTAATGGTGAATAAGGGCGCGGTGAGGCCCCGATTCCTTCCCTTCTAGGTGTCAAATGTACAAAGATCATATTGAGTTTTTACGCAAAATCTTCGACGCCGGGATTTCGTCTGATACTATACGGGAAATTCGTACATATATATCGGACAAGGTTGAGCCGAATGACGATGATCAGACCTCTCGAAGGCTTTATGATCTTTTGACAGACTTGAGTTATGTCGATCTTTCGAGCACGAAGAAGGTCGAGAGTGCTTATCGGTTTGCGCAGGAGCGTGCTGAGGATGAAATCCGCGACGCGATTAGAGATCTAGAGGCATACGATGTTGCGCGTCATCAATCTGATTGAGGCGATGGGATCCATCAGTCCGCCTTCGCAGACCACGCCCCAACCGGGTGACCGTCTGCTCGCCGCCATCGAGGCGCAGACGGTGGCGATCGAGCGCGCGATGGTGAAGGCGTTCTGGACCCAGCTTGCCGGCCTGACGGTGATCATGTCGGTGGCCATGACGGTGTTCGTGGTCGTGGTGAAGGCCGGCTGAGGCCATCCTTCAGGTAGTCGATCGCGGCGCCAATCGCCCCAACCCGAGGGGGCCGTTCCCGTGCCGGAAGACCGCCTTGAGCGGTGATCTCAAAACCCGCCAAGCCCTCCGAAACGACCCCGACAAATAGGGGCAGAAAGGAAGGGCACGTCACGCACACCTGCGGTTCAGCTAGCGCGTTGAAAACGCTCAATAATATTTTGAAAACGCGGGCTAACATTGGCTAGCGCACTCTGCTGCGCAGAGACTTTACCCAGTATAATCAGGGTTTTAGGGTGGCTGTCACATGCAAGCCCACCTGGAGAAACCCGATGGCCGATGGTCCCAAGAAGCGCCGCTATCGCGACCCCGTCCTTGGTATCCGCGTCTCGCCCCAGGCGGCCAACAAGCTGAAGGCCGAGGCCATCGCGCTGGGCATGACCCAGAGCCAGTATCTCGAACACCTGATCTGGGATCGCGGCGTCACCCACGTCGACTATTACGCCCAGCAAGCGGCGATCCAGTCCTACATGGCGGCCGGGGTGTCGCTGGCCCTGGCCTATGAGCTGCTGCCGCCCGAGAGGGTGGCGACCGTGCGCAAGCAGGCGGTCGATGCGGCCAAGGCCTTGTTCGGTGAGACGCGCGGCCGGTGTTGTCAGCTTAACCGAGCGCTCGCGAGTCGTCTGGGCTGGACACGGTTCGCCAAGACCGGCAGAGGCGCACGATGCGTGCCCTGTCCTTCAAGCGTTACCGGTTCCCGCCCGAGGTCATTCGCCATGCTGTGTGGCTCTATTTCCGCTTCACGCTGAGCTTTCGTGACCTCGAGGAACTTCTGGCCCAACGCGGAATCGAGGTCACCTACGAGACCATCCGGTGCTGGACGATCAAGTTCGGGCCACGGATCGCCAGGAACCTGAAGCATCGCCGATCGGCGCCGTCGCCGCGCTGGCATCTTGACGAGATGGTCTGCTCGGTTGGCGGCCGTCGGATGTATCTCTGGCGCGCCGTTGATGACGAGGGCGAGGCGCTCGACCTACGCGTGGCACGACTTGGCCGGGCGGCGCATCGCCCTGCAATGGGCCGACGGCGTCTATGTCAGCTACCAGTACGACCTCGCCAACGAAGTCACGCTGATCTACGAAACAATGGGGCCAACACCTATTACGCCTATGACGCCGCCAGCCGCCTGCAGACCCTGTCCCTGGACCTGGCCGGCGCTGCCCAGGACCAGACCTACAACTTTACCTACAACGCCGCCGGCCAGGTCAAGTCTCGCGCCGCCGGCAACAGTCTCTACGAATGGGCCGGTGTTCAGACGACCAAGGGCTATACGGTCAACGGCCGCAATCAGTACCTGACGGCCGGCGACGCGACGTTGGCCTATGGCGACAATCGCGGCAACCTGACGGGCGAYGGCGCGTCGACCTTYGTCTACGACCTGGACAACCGCTTGACCGGCAAAGCCGGCGGCTCGGCCACGACGCTGAGCTACGATCCGCAAGGGCGACTGGACACCACCGTCGGCGCGGCGACCACGCGGCTGGTCTATGTACACCGGCCAGACCTGGATCCCCGAGCTGGGCTTGTACCATTACAAGGCCCGGGTCTATTCTCCGACCCTGGGGCGGTTTCTCCAAACCGACCCCATCGGGTATGGGGACGGCCTCAACTGGTACGCCTATGTCGGCAACGATCCTCTGAATAAGAGCGATCCGACCGGCATGATCCAGATGGAGTGCTTCTGTACAGTCACCTATTCGGGTGACGCGTTTGCTGGTTCAAAGGCACCTAGCGCTGCTCAACAACAATCAGCGCAACCAGGACGAAACACTAAGAATACCGGACCCATAAGTGTCCTGGGGGCGGGACTTGTAACTATTTGGAACGCTGGCGTGCATGTCTGGAATGCGGGCGTAGACGCACGTGCCGCAGCGCAAGAAGCATCAACGACGGGGGCTCGGCGAGAAGATCCCTATTCTGTAAGAGTTCAAGTGCAGGGGCTTGGCTTGGCCGGCGGCGATAGATCAATCAATTTACTAAGCAAGGAACCTGTAAAACTTAGAGAGGTGCATTTGGCTCTCACGGCTCTTGCGATTGGATTGCCCAAGAATGAGCAGAGGATACTAGGATCTGCTTTTGTGAAAGCATCCACTTGGGCAACGAGCGCTGCGGCTAGTGGAGGGGTTGCCCCGGGCGCGAGCAAATCGTTCGGAAATGGCGTTGATCTTGAAGGTTGGTATAGAGTGGACATACATCCACTGTCTGGATCAACAAATATAGTTCCATAAAGTCACTTCGTATTCAATCGCAATGGGTGAAAAGTGAAAATTTCGGCTGAGTTATATGAACTTGATGATGCTCAAGGTGACCAGTATAGTTGGTACTATACTGCGGAATGCGAAGGAATTTCTCTAGAAGAAACCAGAAATTTTGCCTTTAAGCTCGCAAAGGGGCACGGTTCTCGGCCGGTTCGCATCTTTCTGATAAATCATGAGGGCGCGCATGTTGAGGGCTGGCAGAAAAGTGGAGAGACCTGGGCTCGTCTATGACCTGTGAGTCCAAGCATATCCCTCTTTGAACGCTTGGTTCTTGGACACGCACAAGGGGGGTATTGTCAGGGTGTTGTCAGCTTAACGCCGCCCTGTCCGGGAGCGCGGGACTGGACACGGTTCGTTGAGGCGGGCAGGAGCGCGCCATGCGAGTCCTGTCGTTCAAGCGTCATCGGTTCCCGGCCGAGATCATTCAGTATGCCGTGTGGCTCTACTTCCGCTTCACCCTGAGCTTCCGCGACGTCGAAGAGCTGCTGGCCCAGCGTGGGATCGAGGTCAGCTATGAGACCATCCGGTGCTGGACGATCAAGTTCGGGCCACGGATCGCCAGGAACCTGAAGCGTCGCCGACCTGCGCCGTCGCCGCGTTGGCATCTGGACGAGATGGTCTGCTCGGTTGGCGGCCGTCGAATGTATCTGTGGCGCGCGGTCGATGACGAGGGCGAGGTCTTGGACCTCGTGATGCGACCTCTACAGCTACGACACGGCCGGCAACCGCACCGGCTGGCGTCGCCGCGACGGCTCGCAGATCACCTACACGTTCGACGCCCTCAACCGCATGACCTATCGCGACGGGGCGGGGATCAAGGGCTGGTATTACTACGATAACAACAATCGTCCGACCTTCACCTATTCAGGCGACGCAGCCGAGCGGGTCATCCGCAACTACTACGACCCCTTCGGCCGCCCCACGGCCACCTATGACTGGCGCGA
>NZ_LMHC01000014.1 GCF_001427665.1 Caulobacter sp. Root655 | reverse complement strand
CGGACGGCGACATCTTGCTCATCAATATCCTCGCTGCATGGCCCGGCGGTCACGAGGCGTTACCGAGCCGCCCCAGCCGTCGCGGCCGTCTACTGGGGTCGACGCTAGAGGCCGGGGCCCAGGCGGTCTAAGCCAAAGGCGCTATCGACCGATGCGGGTTTTGGCTTGATGGGGCGGGCGGGCCGACCGAGCGTGATCAGCGCCTGACCCTGGTCGGCTTTGGCGTGAACAGCTCCAGCTCGATCGCCCCCGCCATGGCCGCGTAGCCGGCGGGAGACGGGTGCAGGTGATCCCCGGAGTCGTAGGCGGTCAGCAGCTGGTCGGGGCGCGCCGGGTCGCGCATCAGCTTGTCGAAGTCGATCACCGCGTCGAAATGCCCGGGCGCGCGGATCCAGGCGTTGACCGCCTGCCGATCCTGCTCGTTCTGGGCGTCGGGGTGGTAATAGCCCGATTGGCCATATGGCAGGATGGTCGCGCCATAGACCCTGACGCCGTGCTGCCGGGCGCGCAGCACGATCTGCTCGTAGGCCGCGATGATCCGGGCCACGAGGTCCGCGTGCGCTTGCGGCGAAACGGGCTGGTCGAGCGTGAGCGTGCCCAGGTCATTGACGCCCTCGAGCACGATCAGGTGCCTGACCGCGGTCTGGGCCAGGACGTCGCGATCGAAACGCGCCAAGGCGTTCGGACCCAGGCCGTCCAGGAGCAGGCGATTGCCGCCGATCCCGAGGTTCAGGACGCCAATCCCCCGCGTGCGGGCGTTGGCCTGCAGCCGTGAGGCCAGCCTGTCGGGCCAGCGGTCGTTGCCGTTGGTGGTCGCGCCACGGCCGTCGGTGATCGAATCTCCAAGGGCGACGATCGACGCGCCCGAGGCGCGCGCGACATCCACGCCGGACAGCTGGTACCAGTGCTCGACGGTCTTGGCGCCGGGCAGGTCCGTCGCGGTGACCTGGTCGCCGCGCGCGATCCACGAGGTGGTGCGAGATCCAGGGTGGCTGGTCTGCTGGGCGGGGGGCGCCTCGAAGCGAATGCTGATCGCCAGGTCCGATCGCGGCGGAACCGCGACGTCGACTGGGTCCGACAGGTAGTCGGCGCCGGCCGGGATGGTCACCTCGGCGCGACCGGAGAAGGTGAGCGCCTTGTCGGTGGCGGGGTCGATCCGCGCCGAACCCGGCGCGATCGCGCGGGCGACATGCACCGCCGTCAGACGCAGGGGCGCGACGCCGAAGGCGTTGGAGAGCCGAATGCGGAAGGCCTCGCCGCCGACGCTCAGGCGCACCACCTGGCGCAGCGTCACGTCCGTCAGGTCCTGGTCCGGCAGGGCGTTGCGGGGTTCCGGTATTTGCTGGGCCGACGCCCACGACCCGACCCAGGTGGGTGGCGGAGGCGAAACGACGGGTGCGGCCGGGGCCGACGTCGCGGCGAGCAGCGCCAGTGTGGCGATCCATCCGACCAGGCCGCCGATGCGACGTTTCATGTCTTCCTCCGCAGGTCTGATTCCAGTTGGCCTTCTTGATGAGACCGGTACCATAAAATGCTTGAGTGGTCAGACCTCTCATTCCATAGTGGCTGACAACGTCGGCGACAGGCCGCAAGAGACCGTTTCGCGGTCCATCCAGAGCGGGGAAATCCAGGATGAACAATCGCATCGCCATCACTCGTCGCGGCCTGGGCGTCAGCCTCGCGGCCCTGGCCGCCGCCTCGGCTCCGCTCGCCCGTGCCGCGACCGCTGGCAAGCCGCTCTACAAGGATCCAGCCCAGCCGTTGGAACTGCGGGTCCGCGACCTGCTTTCGCGCATGACGCTGGAGGAGAAGGCGGCGCAACTGATCGGCATCTGGCTGACCAAGGCCAAGATCCAGACCCCGGACGGCGAATTCTCGCCCGCCGACGCCAGCAAGAACTTCCCCAACGGTCTGGGCCAGATCTCGCGTCCGACCGATCGCAAGGGCCTGAAGCCCGCCACGGTGGTCGACGCCGCCGCCGGCGCCGACGACGGCTCGGTCAACCGCAACGCCAAGGAAACCGCCCGCTACGTCAACGCCGCCCAGAGGTGGGCGATGGAGCAGACCCGCCTGGGCGTGCCGATGCTGATGCACGACGAGGCCCTGCACGGCTATGTCGCCCGCGACGCCACCAGCTTCCCGCAGGCCATCGCCCTGGCCTCGACCTTCGATCCGGACCTTGTCGAGAAGAGCTTCGCCGTCGCCGCCCGCGAGATGCGGGCCCGCGGCTCCAACATCGCCCTGGCCCCGGTGGTCGACGTGGCCCGCGATCCGCGCTGGGGCCGCATCGAGGAGACCTACGGCGAGGACCCGCACCTGTGCGCCGAGATCGGCCTGGCCGCGATCCGCGGCTTCCAGGGCAAGACCCTGCCGCTGGCCAAGGACAAGGTGTTTGTCACCCTCAAGCACATGACCGGCCACGGCCAGCCCGAGAACGGCACCAATGTCGGCCCGGCCCAGATCGCCGAACGCACCCTGCGCGAGAACTTCTTCCCGCCGTTCGAGCGGGCGGTGAAGGAGCTGCCGGTGCGCTCGGTCATGCCGTCCTACAACGAGATCGATGGGGTGCCCTCGCACGCCAATCGCTGGCTGCTGCATGACGTGCTGCGCCAGGAGTGGGGCTTCAAGGGCGCGACGATGAGCGACTATTTCGCCATCAAGGAGCTGGCCGGCCGCCACAAGCTGACCGACAGCCTCGCCGACACCGCCGTGATGGCGATGAACGCCACGGTCGACGTCGAGCTGCCCGACGGCGAGGCCTACGCCCTGCTGCCCGAATTGGTCAAATCCGGCCGCATCCAGCAGTCGGCGATCGACGAGGCCGTGGCCCGGGTGCTGGCCATCAAGTTCGAGGGCGGCCTGTTCGAGAACCCCTATGCCGACGAGAAGACCGCCGACGCCAAGACCGCGGCGCCCGACGCCGTCGCCCTGGCCCGCGAGGCGGCGCGCAGGGCGGTGGTGCTGCTGAAGAACGACAAGGGCGTGCTGCCGCTCGATCCCTCGAAGTTCAAGCGCCTGGCCCTGTTGGGAACCCACGCCAAGGACACGCCGATCGGCGGCTACAGCGACGTGCCGCGCCATGTGGTGTCGATCTACGAAGGCCTGCAGGCCGAGGCCAAGAAGAGCGGCTTTACGCTCGACTACGCCGAGGCCGTGCGCATCACCGAGGCCCGGATCTGGGCGCAGGACGAGGTCAAGCTGGTCGACCCGGCGGTCAACGCCAAGCTGATCGCCGAGGCGGTCGAGGTGGCCCGGAAGGCCGACGTCGTCGTCATGGTGCTGGGCGACAACGAGCAGACCAGCCGCGAGGCCTGGGCCGACAACCACCTGGGCGACCGCGACAGCCTCGACCTCGTCGGCCAGCAGAACGACCTGGCCAAGGCGATCTTCGACCTGGGCAAGCCCACCGTGGTGTTCCTGCTCAACGGTCGGCCGCTGTCGGTCAACCTGCTGGCCGAAAGGGCCGACGCCATCGTCGAGGGCTGGTACCTGGGCCAGGAGACCGGCAACGCCGCCGCCGACATCCTGTTCGGCCGCGCCAATCCGGGCGGCAAGCTGCCAGTCAGCATCGCCCGCGACGTGGGCCAACTGCCGATCTATTACAACCGCAAGCCCACGGCGCGGCGCGGCTATCTGTTCGACCAGACGACGCCGCTCTATCCGTTCGGCTTCGGACTTTCCTACACGACGTTCGAAATTTCGGCCCCGCGTCCGGCCAAGGCCGATATCGGCGCGGGTGAGAGCGTCAAGGTCGAGATCGATGTCACAAACACCGGCAAGGTGGCCGGCGACGAGGTGGTGCAGCTCTACATCCACGACGAGGCGGCTTCGGTTACTCGGCCGGTGCTGGAGCTCAAGCACTTCAAGCGCGTCACCTTGGCCCCGGGCGCGAAGACGACGGTGACGTTCGAGGTGTCGCCGCTGGATCTGTCGCTGTGGAACCTGGAGATGAAGCGCGTCGTCGAGCCCGGCAAGTTCATCCTGCTGTCCGGACCGAACTCCGTGGACCTGAAGCCGGCGACGCTGACCGTCACGGCATAGGCGAGGGACCGGTGTCGCGGCTGGGGACAGGCACATGTGCCTGTCCCCGTCCCGTGCATGGAGAAGCCCGAGAGGCTCGCCAAAAGGGGAAGCCAACATGATCCGCACCGCCATCGCCGCCCTGACTCTGGCCGCTCTCCTGGCGACCGGCGTGGCCTTGGCGACGCCCGTCCAAGCCGCCGAGCCCGCCGCCATCGCCGCGACCCCGACCGTCGGCGCCTTCCCCCTGGTCACTGATCACCGCTCTGCCCGCATCGAGACCGATGTCGCCGACTGGCCCGGCGTGCTCCGCGCGGTGGGGGATGTTCGAACCGACCTCGCCAAGCTCTCGACGGAGGCCCAACCCGCCAAAGACGCGCCGCTGGTGATCATCGGCACGATCGGCAGGAGCGACGCCATCGACGCCCTGGTCGCTTCGGGCAAGCTGGACGTCAGCGGCGTGACGGGCCATTGGGAGGCCTTCGTCCAACAGGTGGTCGACAATCCGCGCCCTGGCGTCGCCCGGGCCCTGGTGATCGCAGGAGCCGACAAGCGCGGCACGATCTTCGGAGCCTACGACCTGATCGAGCGGGCCGGGGTGTCGCCCTGGACCTGGTGGGCCGACGTGCCGGTCCCGGTGAAGGCCGAGGTCCATGTCGCCCCCGGCCGCCGCGTGCAGAAGCCGGCGGTGAAATACCGCGGAATCTTCCTCAACGACGAGGACCCGGCCCTGTCGGGCTGGGCCAAGGCGACGTTCGGCGGAGTCAACAGCGCCTTCTACGCCAAGGTCTACGAGCTGACGCTGCGCATGAGGGGCAACTTCCTGTGGCCAGCCATGTGGGGCAAGGCGATCTATGACGACGATCCGCTGAGCGCGCCCCTGGCTGACGAATACGGCGTCGTGCTGGGCACCTCGCATCATGAGCCGTTGGGCCGCGCCCATGTCGAGTGGGACCGCTATGGCCAGGGGCCCTGGGACTACGGCAAGAACCCGGAGGCGCTGCGGGACTTCTGGCGCAAGGGCGTCGAGCGGATGGGCTCCAATGAGAGCCTGGTCACCGTCGGCATGCGCGGCGACGGCGACGAGCCGATGAGCGAGGGCACGGCCACGGCGCTGCTGGAGAAGATCGTCGCCGACCAGCGCCAGATCATCGGCGAGGTGACCGGCAAGGATCCGTCCAAGACCCCGCAGGTCTGGGCCCTCTACAAGGAGGTGCAGGACTATTACGACGCCGGCATGCGCGTGCCCGACGACGTCACGCTGCTGTTTTCCGACGACAACTGGGGTGACATCCGGCGGCTACCAAACCTTGAGAAGGACGGGCCGGGCAAGACGCGGCCGGGCGGCTATGGCGTCTACTACCATTTCGACTATGTCGGCGGGCCCCGGAACTACAAGTGGCTGAACACCAACCAGGTCGAGCGCACCTGGGAGCAGATGAAGCTGGCCAAGGACTACGGCGCCGACCGGCTGTGGATCGTCAATGTCGGCGACCTCAAGCCGATGGAGCTGCCGATCGAGTTCTTCCTCGACTATGCGTGGGACCCGGACGCGATGCCGGTGGCGAAGATGTCGGCCTATACCCGCGACTGGGCGGCGGCGCAGTTCGGGACCGAGCACGCGGACGAGATCGCCGGCTTGCTGACCGGTTACACCCAGCTCAACGCGCGACGGAAACCCGAGCTGATCGACGGCTCGACCTTCAGCCTGGTCAATTTCCGCGAAGCCGAACGGGTGGAGGCCGAATGGGCCGACCTGGAGCGGCGGGCCGACGCCCTGCGCAAGGTGCTGCCCCGGGACCAGGACGACGCCTTCTTCCAACTGGTCTGGTATCCGGTGATGGCCAGCGCCAACCATACGCGGCTCTACATCGCCGCCGGCCGCAACGCGCTCTACGCCCAGCAGGGCCGGGCGGCGGCCAATGACCAGGCGGCTAATGTCAGGGCGCTCTTCAGCCGTGACGCCGAACTGACGCGCCAGTACGACGAGGATTTGGCCGGCGGCAAGTGGCGCAAGATGATGAGCCAGACCCACATCGGCTACACCTATTGGCAGCAACCGCCGACCAACGTCATTCCGGCGACCAAGGCGGTTGCGGCGACCCAGGGCTTCGGCGTGGCCATCGAGGGCCGCGACGCCGTGGTCGACACCACGGCCGACCTGCCGCCCTTGGCCCGCGACGGCGTCGCCAGCCGCTGGATCGACGTGTTCAATCGTGGGGTCGCGCCCCTGGTCTTCACCGCCAAGGCCGCCGAACCTTGGGTGAAGGTCACGCCCGGTCCGGCCGCTGCCAACGGCGACACGCGGCTGGAGGTTTCGGTCGACTGGAAGGCCGTCCCCGCTGACTCGCATCGCACGCCGATCGTTGTCACAGGCGCCGACGGCAAGGCCGTGACCGTCACCGCCGTGGTCGACAACGCGCCGCGCAAGGTCGCCAAGGGCGCCTTCATCGAGGTCGGCGGTCCGCTGGCCATCGAGGCCGAGCACCACGCCCAGGCGGCCGAGGCGGGGGGCGTGTCCTGGACCACCATCCCGGCCTTGGGCCGCACCCTGTCGGGCGTCACCAGCTATCCCTCGACCGCGCCGTCCAGCACGCCGGGGCAGGGGCCCTATCTGGAATACGCCATCGACCTGGCCCAGGCCGGCGATTTCGACCTGCGGGTCGTCGTCGCCCCCAGCCTGGATTTCCGGGGTGGGACAGGCCTGCGCTACGCCATTTCGCTGGACGACGCGCCGCCGGTGATCGTCAACCTGCACGCGGGCGAAACCCAGAAGACCTGGGACAAGGCCGTGGCCGACAACGCCCGCGTCCAGCAGGTGCGCCTGACGACGGCCAAAGCCGGCGCGCACCGCCTGCGGCTATGGCGGGTCGATCCGGGCGTGGTGTTCGAGCGGCTGGTGATCTCGCGCGGGGACCTGCCGGAGAGCTATCTGGGACCGGTGGAAGGCGTGCGGCGCTAGCCCGCCAGACGCCCCAGGGCGGTGGCGATCGCCTGCCAGGCCGATGAGTTGGACACCGGCACGGCGGTCATCTGGATCAGCAGCAGGATCGCGCCGCCGATCAGATAGACCGGATGCGGTCGGCCGCGTGTGCGCCAGTCGTAGAGGATCGCCGCGATCACCAGCAGGTCGGCGACCAGCGACGGCGGGATGGAGACAAACACCGGCGGCACGAGGATGACGGGCAGGCCGGCCGGCGGCAGGGGCGCGTTGGGATCGGCTGGCGGCGCCATAAGGACCAGGAACCATCGGGCGATCGGGGCGGGGAGCATCGAGATGGTCATCAGCAGCATCAGTCGCTTGTGAATCTCGGACCGGCGGATGTTGACGATGGCCAGGACGAACACCGGCACGATGAACACCAGCCCGCCCATGCTCACCCAGGCGAAGGCCCGCACGTCGTGGGCCAGGCCGGCGGGCTGTCCGGGCAGCGAGGCCTGGGCGATGCGCATGGAGACGACGGCGGTGACGATGAACACCATCGCCGTGACAATCGAGACGCCCAGAACGCCCCAGGTGCGGTGGTCCAGCGTGCGTCCGTTGGCCACCAGCCAGGTCTGCGTGAGGAAGAAGGCGACCCACGAGAACAGGACGACCCCGTGGATGTGGACGATCGGCGGCGCGTTGAACTGGCCGTGCAGGATCGGGACGAAATAGGTGGGCATGAAGCCCAGGACCGCGATGGCGAAGCAAGTCGCCGCCATCCAGACATAGAACCGCCGAGAGCTGACGGTCCTGGTGCGCGCGGTCATAACGGCTTCGGCCATGGCGAACCCCCCGGTTGGCAAGGTGAAGTTACCCCAGATGCCGGCGCGTTGCACGTGCTCGTTGTGGCGGCGCGTTGGCGCTCGCGCGTCCGCTGTTCCTAGATCGCCACCCGCTTGGCGATCGCCGAGCGACGGGCGCTGGTTTCCTGCTTGGCGCGTTGCACCGCCTCGGTCTCGGTGGCGTGCAGCAGGTGGTCGATGACTCGCTCCAGGTGGTCGCGCATCGCCTGGCGGGCGGCGGCGGGATCGCGGGCCTTGAGAGCCTCGAACACCCGGCGGTGCTCGACGATGCGCGGCTCCAGCCCCATGCCGCGGGCCCGGGTCAGGATGTTGCGGGCCAAGGGCGAGCGATTGCGCCACTCCCACAGGTTCTCGATGGTGGCGATGATCGCCCCGTTCCCCGAGGCGCGGGCGATGACCATGTGGAACTCGCGGTCGGCGTCCTCGCCCTGGATCTCCTCCTCGCGGGCCATGCGCTCCATCAGCGCCTCCAGCTCGAGGATCTGCTCGTCGCTGATGGCGGTGGCCGCCAGGGCCGCGGCCTCGCCCTCGAACAGCCGGCGCGCCTCGATCAGTTCGAAGGCCCCGATCTCCGAGGTCGGCTCGGCGCTGGTCGTGGCGACGGGGCGGACATTGCCGGTGACATAGATGCCCAGGCCGTGGCGGGCTTCGATCATGCCCAGCATTTCCAGAGCGATCATCGCCTCGCGCAGGGTAGGGCGGCTGACGCCGTATTGCTCGGCCAGTTCACGTTCGGTCGGCAGTCGGTCGCCAAGTTTGTACTGGCCGCTCTCGATGGCTTCGGCGACCGAATCGGCGATTCTGCGATAGAGTTTGACGTTCTCGGCCATGTGCTTTCGTCAACTTCCCGGCGGCGGCCGAAACCGCCTTTCAGACTCGCGTTAGCATAGCCGACCTGGCCGACGTGGGCTATTTTTGGCGCCGGTCTCCCAAAGCTTGGAGATTGCCTGGGACCCGCGCCGCGACAGCCTCACCAATCGTGCATCGAACCGTCCTCGCGACGGGCGATCGGCAGGTAGGCGCGCTTGTACGGATACTTGGCCGCTTCGGCCTCGTCGATGTCCACGCCCAAGCCGACGACCTCGCCCGGGTGTAGCATGCCGTCGTGGAAACTGTAGGCGTGCGGGAAGACCTCGTCGGTCGCCTCGGTGTGGCGCATATATTCCTGGATGCCGAAATTGGGGATCGACAGGTCGAAGTGCAGGGCCGCGGCCATGCACACCGGCGACAGGTCGGTGGCGCCGTGGCAGCCGGTGCGCACGTGGTGCAGGTCGGCGAAGCTGGCGATCTTGCGCAGGTGGGTGACGCCCCCCGCATGGACAATCGTGGTGCGGATGTAGTCGATCAGTTGCTCCTCGATCAACTGCTTACAGTCCCAGATCGAGTTGAAGACCTCGCCCACCGCCAGCGGGGTGGTGGTGTGCTGGCGGATGATCCGGAAGCTGGCCTGGTTTTCGGCGGGGACGGCGTCCTCCATCCAGAACGGGCGATAGGGCTCCAGGTCCTTGCCCAGTCGGCCGGCCTCGATGGGCGTCAGGCGATGGTGGACGTCGTGCAGCAGGTGGACGTCCCAGCCCAGCCTGTCGCGGGCCGCCTCGAACAGTGGCGCGACCGAGCGCAGGTATTTCTCGGTGGACCACAGGCTTTCGGTCGGCAGGTCGCCATCGGCGGGTTCGTAGACGAACCGGTCCTTGGAGACGCCGTAGACGCTCTTCAGGCCCGGCACGCCCGACTGCAGGCGGATGGCCTTGTAGCCGTTCTCGGCATAGACGGCGGCGTTCTCGAGGGTTTCCTCGATGGTCGCGCCGTTGGCGTGGCCGTAGACCATCACCCCGGTGCGGCTGGCCCCGCCCAGCAACTGGTAGAGCGGCAGGCCGGCGATCTTGGCCTTGATGTCCCACAGGGCCGTGTCCACCGCGGCGATCGCCGCCATGGTCACCGGCCCCCGGCGCCAGTAGGCGCCCTTGTAGAGGTACTGCCAGATGTCCTCGATGGCGTGGGCGTCGCGGCCGATCAGCATGGGGACCACATGGTCGGTCAGATAGCTGGCCACCGCCAGTTCGCGGCCGTTCAGCGTCGCGTCGCCCACGCCATGCACGCCGTCGGTCGTTTCGATCTTCAGCGTGACGAAGTTGCGCCCCGGAGAAGTGACGATGACGCGGGCGGCGGTGATCTTGGGCATAGGACGCTTTCATGAATCCAGTTGAAGCGAGCAGCTGGATAGTAGCGGTATCGATCTAAACCACGCAGGCAGGTTGTCAACTCATTGGTCAGACCAATGACATCGTAGTGTCTCGACCTTTGGTCCCGGGGCATGTACTGAAAGGTAGCGGTATCACAAGTCAAAGCCCGTCGCGCGCCTCGCGCCGAACGGTCTAGGGTCGCCAGGGAGAAAACATGCGTTTCGTGAGCTTGATCCGGGGCCTCTGCGTGGCCGCCTGCCTGATGTCCGTGGCGTCGGAGGTCCGAGCCGAGGACGGCTATGACCTGTGGCTGCGCTACCGGCCGCTGGCGGCGGCCCAGCGCCCGGCGCCGCGGACCATCGCCCCCAGCGCCGACACCCCGACCCTGAAGGTCGCGCGCGCCGAGCTGGAGCGCGGCCTGTCGGGCCTGCTGGGCGCGACCCCGGCCGGCGACGCCGGCGCGACGATCTTGCTGGGCACGCCCTCGGGCTCTCCGGCCGTCGCCGCCCTGGACCTGCCGCTGAAAGGGGCTGGGGAGGAGGGTTTCCTCATTCGGACGGTTGGCAAGACCACGGTGATCGCGGCCAACAGCGACGTCGGCGTGCTGTACGGCGTCTTCCACTACCTGCGCCTGGTCCAGACGGGGCAGGGCGTCGACAAGCTCGACATCCTGTCGGTCCCGAAGGTCAACCATCGCCTGCTGAACCACTGGGACAACCTGGATGGAACGGTCGAGCGTGGCTATGCCGGGGCCTCCCTGTGGGACTGGTGGAAGCTGCCGGACTACAAGGACCCCCGCTACGTCGACTACGCCCGCGCCAACGCCTCGATCGGCGTCAACGGCACGGTGCTCAACAACGTCAACGCCAAGGCCGACAGCTTGACCGCCCCCTATATCGCCAAGGCCGCCGCCCTGGCCGAGGTGTTCCGGCCCTATGGCATCAAGGTCTACCTTTCGGCCCGGTTCTCGGCCCCGATCGAGATTGGCGGGTTGAAGACCGCCGACCCGACCGACCCGGCGGTGCGCGCCTTCTGGAAGGCCAAGGCCGACGAGATCTACAAGGCCATCCCCGATTTCGGCGGCTTCCTGGTCAAGGCCAATTCCGAAGGCCAGCCGGGTCCGCAGGACTACGGCCGCACCCATGTGGACGGGGCCAACATGCTGGCCGACGCGGTCGGGCCGCACGGCGGCATCGTGATGTGGCGGGCCTTCGTCTATTCGCACGAGCAGCCCGACGACCGCGCCAAGCAGGGCTATGGCGAGTTCAAGCCGTTCGACGGCCAATTCCGCGACAACGTCATCGTCCAGGTCAAGAACGGGGCGATCGACTTTCAGCCGCGCGAGCCGTTCCACCCGCTGTTCGGGGCCATGCCCAAGACGGCGCTGGGCATGGAGTTCCAGATCACCAAGGAATATCTCGGCTTCGCCACCCACCTGGTCTATCTGGGCCCGCTCTACGAGGAGACCCTGAAGACCGACACCTACGCGCGCGGTCCGGGCTCGACCGTGGCCAAGGTGGTGGACGGGGCGCTGGATGGCCACCGCCTGACCCTGATGGCGGGGGTGGCCAATATCGGGACCGACCGCAATTGGTCGGGCTCGCAGTTCGACCAGGCCAACTGGTACGTGTTCGGCCGCCTGGCCTGGGACCCCGAGGCCTCGACCCGCGACATCGCCGCTGACTGGGCCAGGATGACCTTCTCGACCGACCCGCGCTTTGTCGAGCCGGTGGTGGCGATGATGATGGGCTCGCGCGAGGCGACGGTGGACTACATGACCCCGCTGGGCCTGCACCACCAGATGGGCCGCAGCCACCACTACGGCCCGGGCCCCTGGGTGGCGGGCGGGCCGCGCGCCGACTGGACCAGCGTCTACTACGCCAAGGCCGGCCCCGACGGGATCGGCTTCGACCGCACGGCCACCGGCAGCAACGCCGTGGCCCAGTACGCCCCGGTGGTGGCCAAGCGGTTCTCGGACCTCAAGACGGTCGACGAGAAGGACCTGCTGTGGTTCCACCACCTGCCTTGGGACTATCGCCTGAAGTCTGGCCAAACCCTCTGGGACGGTTTGGTCACCCACTATTCGCGCGGCGTGGCCGCGGTGGACGGCATGGGCCGCACGTGGGTGAGCCTGTCGCCCTATGTCGACCCCGAGCGTCACGGTCAGGTCGCCGACTTCCTGGCCATCCAGAAGACCGAGGCCCAGTGGTGGCGCGACGCCTCGATCGCCTATTTCCAGTCGTTCTCGAAGCGCCCGCTGCCGGCGGGAGAGGCGGCGCCGGCCCACTCGCTGGAATACTATGAGGGCCTGAGCTTCCCCTACGCGCCGGGGATCTGAGGCGGCGGCGGCGCGAAACTTCGCCGGCTAGCCGTCCCAGTTCCAGCCGCCTAGTCCGCCGCCGAGACCGCCCGCCAGGCCGATGCCGTCGCCTTCGAAATGCCCGAGCACGTTGAAGTCATCGTCGAAGAAGACCACACCGGTATAGTGCGGAAAGCCATGATACTCGAAGGTCTTGGTGTTGAAAAACAGCGCGAGGATATTGTCGCTGAAGAGAACGCCGCCGATCTTGTCGCCTCCGAGGCCGAATATTCCCCCGGCGTTGCCGAAGAATTTCAAGGGAACGCCGTTCACCGTGGCGTGAAGATTGACCGTCGCGGTGAAGAAGACCGCGCCAATCTCGCCATCGCAAGGCCAGGAGGTGGCCCACGACTCCATGGTCTTGACCGCGCGGTCGATCTTCTCGTCGGGCAACTTGCCCTCCATCGCCTCGCGGAAGTCCTTAATGATCGCGTGCCTGACGGATTTTTTCCCGCTCATGTCCGATGCCTGCCGTTTCCTGGAGATGGGATAGGGCAAAGCTTACATTAAGTAGTGTTGTTAACAATATTCGCGTAAAAAGTTTACATTTCCCCTCGGTCCCGCCGCGGCCGTGAGTCGCAAAAAAACGGCAGGTGGGAGGAAGTGCGGTGGCCGCCGAGGCGACGGCCGGGGCGCTGTCGTTGAAGCGGTCGAACTGGCTGGCGGCCCTGAAGGCGTCGTAGTCGACCGTGATGAAGCCCAGTGGGCCGGGGCAGAGGAACGAGGCGAGCTGGCCCGGGTGGTGGCCGAGCCGGCCTGGCCGTTGCCGGACGGGGCCGTCGGAAAGCCCGACGACGGCGCAGATAGTAGCGGTCACACTATCGTCGTTACGAGGTAAGGCCTCATGAGTTAGCGAGGTCATGCTTTTGTGAAAGTCATTGTCTGACCATGCGCGGATGGAGTGGGTTGCAATATAGGTACCGCTACCTTGACGGCGTGACTTAAGTCCTGTCAGGTGAAGTTGACGGGATTGGTATGACCAATGACCGAAGGGCGCGAACAGCGTTGGGCCGTCACAAGGCCAAGCCTTACAGGGCCAGGCGCTACAGGGAAGGGATCGCTCATGAACCGTTGCTACGCGCCAGGTCCGTCACGGCGGGGCGTGCTGGGCTCGGGCCTGGCCGCCGGCGCGCTGGTGTTGGGCGCGACCTCGGCGCGCGGCTCCACGCCGAGCCTGGCGTCCCTGGCCAAGGCCAAGGGGCTGCGGTTCGGAACCGCTGTCGGCGCGGGTCCGGTGGGGTCGATCACCGGGTCGTTCGAGGACGCGCGCCATCGCCAGCTGCTGATCGACGAATGCGGCGTGCTGGTCCCCGAGAACGAGCTGAAATGGTACGTGCTGCGCCCGGACGCCAAGACCTTCGCCTTCGAACGGGCCGACCGCATCGCCGCCTTCGCCCAGGCCCACGACATCGCCCTGCGCGGCCACACCCTGTTGTGGCACCATCCGCAGTGGTTCCCCGCCTGGCTCGACGCCTACGATTTCGGGCCCCGGCCCGCCACCTCGGCCGAGGCCATGCTGGTCGACCACATCACCCGGGTCTGCGCCCACTATCCCCAGATCGATTCGTGGGACGTGGTCAACGAGACCATCGACCCGACGGACGGCGCGATCCGCCGCACCGTCTTTTCCGAGGCCATGGGCCAGGAGCGGACCCTCGACGTCGCTTACCACGCCGCCCGCGCCGCCGCGCCCAGGACCCGCCTCGTCTACAACGACTATATGAGCTGGGAGGCCGGCAACGAAACGCACCGGGCCGGCGTGCTCAAGCTGCTGGAAGGCTTCCGCGCGCGCGGGACGCCGGTCGACGCCCTGGGCGTCCAGAGCCATATCGGGGCCGAGAACGCCGACAGCTTCACCGGCTTTGGCCGCCCGCAGGAACGGGAATGGCGCGCCTTTCTCGATGAGGCGACCGGCATGGGCTACGATCTGGCGATCACCGAGTTCGATGTCCACGACAAGGGCCTGCCGCTGGACTTCGCCGCCCGCGACGCGGCCGTGGCGGCCTATGGCAGGGCCTATTTGGACCTGATGCTCAGCTATCGCCAGACCAAGGAGGTGCTGGCCTGGGGCCTGGTCGACAAATACTCGTGGCTGCAGAACCAGTGGCCACGGCAGGACGGAAAACCCAAACGTCCGACCCTCTATGACAACGACTACCGGCCCAAGCCGCTGCGCGAAGCGATGGCGGCGGCGTTCAGGTCGGCGGCGAGCCGATGAGCCGGGCCGCAGAGCCGTCCATGCTCCGCCAAGCCTACGGACCGGGGCGCTAGGCGATGGCGCGACCTCCAGTGCGGCCGCGCGTCCAGGGGCGCGGTGTGAAGCCTTCGATCACCGCCTCGGGGCCCGACATGCGGTGGACTCGCCGGCCGGGGGTGAGCTTCACCCATAGCCTCGTGGAGTCGCTGGGCCAAGCGATCGTCACCGGCGACTATGCCGAGGTCGGCTTCCCGACCGAGGGCGAGCTGTCCAAACAGTTCGGGGCCAGCCGCACGGTGACCCGCGAGGCGGT
>NZ_LMHC01000013.1 GCF_001427665.1 Caulobacter sp. Root655 | reverse complement strand
ACCTGCGCAATCGCGGCAAGGGCTACGCCGTCTCGATCGTCAAGGCCGGCATGACCGCCATCGGCCGCGACGCCGGCCCCGTCCGCCCGCCCCTCACCGACCTGACCCAGGGTGAGAGGACCGAGCTGCAGGCGCTGATCGACAAGGCCCAGGCCAAGGAACGCGCCGCGTGACCTTCACCGGTGAACGCCGCGCGTGACGGGTTTCGCGGTCAGTCGGGCCAAGGCCCTGGGAACGGCTACCGTTCCGGCCGCCGAGCGCCTAGCTTCCCCGCTCCAAGGGATCACGAGCGGGCGCTTTCCGATGTTCGAACTCAGTCAGTTGCGCTGTTTCGTGGCCACCGCCGAGGAACTGCACTTCGGCCGCGCCGCCCAGCGGCTGAACATGACCCAGCCGCCGCTGAGCCGGCAGGTGCAACTGCTGGAGCGGATCCTCGGCGTCACCCTGCTGGACCGCACCAGCCGCTCGGTGCGCCTGACCCCGGCCGGCCGCGCCTTCCTGCTGGAAGCCCGCCGCATCCTGCGCCTGGCCGAGAGCGCCGCCCTGGCCACTCGCCGGATCGCGGTCGGCGACGCCGGCCAGATCGCCATCGGTTTCACCGCCGTCTCGGGCTACAGCTTCCTGCCCCGGCTGGTGATCCTGTCGCGGGCCCGGCTGCCCAACGCCGACCTCACCCTGCGCGAGATGGTCACCTCCGAACAGGTCGAGGCCCTGCTGACCGGGCGGATCGACATCGGCCTGGTGCGGCCGCCGATGGAGCGCGCCGAGTTCGCCACGCTGCGGGTGCTCAGCGAGCCCCTGGTGGCCGCCCTGCCCACCGGCGACGCCCGACTGGCCAAGGCCACGCTGACCCTGGCCGATTTCGACGCCGAACCGCTGATCATGTATTCGGCCGAGGGCGCCGGCTATTTCCACAACATGCTGACGACGCTGTTCGACGCCAACGGCGTGTCGCCGCACTATGTCCAGCACGTCACCCAGATCCACTCGATGCTGGCCCTGGTCCATGCCGGCCTCGGCGCGGCCCTGGCGCCGGAGTCGGCGATGAGCCTGCATTTCGACGACGTGCAGTTCCGCCCCGTCGACACCACGCCGTTCAAGCCGGTCGAGCTGTATCTGGCCTGGCGCCGCGACAACGACAGCCCGATCCTGCGGTCGTTCATCGACCTGTGCATGGTGGAAGCCGGCTCGCTTTAGACCTTGCCGACATCCAACGCATTGGGGTTCAACCAACCTGTGCGCCGCTTCTCAACCGTCATTCCCGCCCTTGTGGCGGGAATGACGGTGGGTTGGGGATCGGGCCTGGGCCCGCGAACGGGTCTTCGGCGCCTGGATCAGGCCATCCTCGCGCTCATCAGGAAGCGCGACCGGCTTTCCGCGGCCTTGCGCTGCAGTTCGAGCAGGTCGCGCTCCTCGGTGGCGTCGAGCATCGACTCCAGCAGGCGCGCGAAGTGCAGGCGCATCGCCTGGCGGGCCGCCTTGGGGTCGCGCTGGCGCAGCGCCGCGACGATGGCGGCGTGCTCGTCCTGGCGGGTCGCGCCGTCATGGTGGCAGACGGCCGCGTGGGTGTTGCTGACCTCCGGGATCTCGGTGCGCAGCCGCCACAGCGTCTTGACCACATGGATGATCGCCCGGTTTCCCGACGCCGCCGCGATGGTCATGTGGAACTCGCGGTCGGCGGCGGTCGTCCGCTCGTCGTCGGGCCCGTCCTCGGCCATCACGGTCAGCAGGCCGTCCAGCTTCTCCAGGTCGGCCTCGGCGATGATCGGCGCGGCCAACGCGGCGGCCTCGGATTCGAACAGCGACCGGGCCTCGGTCACCTCGAAGGCGCTGACCGTCGGCAGTTCGTCGGAATCCTCGGCCGAGTGCTCGCAGACATAGACGCCCGACCCGGTCTTGATCCGGATCAGGCCCCTGGCCTGCAACGCGATCTCGGCCTCGCGCACCGTCACCCGGCTGACGCCCAGCCGCTCGGCCATCTCCCGCTCGCCCGGCAGGCGCGAGCCCGGCGGGAAGACGCCGGCTCGCACCATCTCCGCGATCTTTTCGGCGATGTCCTCGAACAGCCGGCGGTCAGCCATAACGTCCTCGATATCCTGGTTGCCTGTAGAGCCTTGCCCCAACCGCACCCGAATTGGAATAGCGATCTGGCCTGGACACTACCCGCACCGGATCTCCTAAAGCTTGGCGCGCACCCCGATGAAGAACTGCGGTCCGAAATACTGGTACTCGCGCGTGCTGCCATAGATCGGCATCGAATCGATCTTCGTCTCGTTGAACAGGTTGAGCGCCTGGAAGCGGATGTCGACGTGCCGGTTGACCTTGTAGGACGCCGACAGGTCGAAGGTGTCATTGCCCGAGATGTAGCGCAGCTGGGCGTTGCCGCCGATGAAGTCCTGATAGTATTTCGACCGGTAGCGGTAGATGCCCTGGATGTTGAACGGGCCGGCCTCGTAATAGAGCTGGGCCGACAGCACGTGCTTGGAATAGCCGCCCAGGCTGGCTGCCGGGATCATGCCCTCGGTGACCTGTTGGGTGTCGGGATCGATGACGTCGCCGAGCCGGATGTCGTAGTTCTTGAAGTTCGAGACGGCGTAGTTGTAGCTGATCTTGCCGCCGAAACCGTCGAACGGATGGGGCAGCCAGGTGAACTGGTTGGCGAGGGTCACCTCGACGCCGTAGACGTGGCTCTTCTCGTCGCTGTTCTGGGTCTGGGTGACGGGCACGGTCACTGGCTGGCCGCCGATGACGAACGTCTCGTCCTTGGTGACCGGGATGAAGCCGCCGGTGAACTGCTTGTAGTAGACGGTGCCGGCCAGGATCGTGTCGCGGTTGGCGTAGTATTCCAGCGCGATGTCGCCGTTCCACGACATGATCGGCTTCAGTCGCGGGCTGCCGCTGGCGACGATCTCGCCGATGGCGTCCTGGATCGAGGTGAAGTCGGTCCCGTCCTGCAGGGTGATGGCGCGTCCGGCCGTCAGGCTGCTGGGGGCCGGCCGCGACATGGCGCGATAGGCCGCCAGGCGCAGCATGGTCTTGGGGCTCAGGTCGAAATTGGCGTTGACGCTGGGCAGGACGCGGAAGCTGCTGGCCTTGATCGTCGTGCTGTCGAAATCGCCGTTCTCGACCAGGCGGATCGAGCCGTCGGGATTGGTGACCACGTCCAGACCGGCCCGCAGCCCCTTGGAGGCGACCTCGGTTTTCACGAACCGCGCGCCGAAGTTGCCGCGCACCGGAACCTTGCCGGCGTCGCCCTTGTACGACCCCATCAGGTAGCCGGACCACACCGTCTCGGTGACGTCGGCGTTGGCGACCGAGCGCAGGTCGCCGCTGCCCCCGGGATCGGTCGTGCCCAGATAGTTCTGGAACTGGCACAGCGTGTCGAAGGTGGCCCAGCTCTTCATCTGGTTACCCGGCGCGTCCGACAGGAAGTCGGTCTGCGGGAACGGCTGGCGGCAAGCGAGGTTGACGGTCCGGTCGACGGCCAGGCTGGCCTGGTCGATGGTCACCAGGTCGTCGTAGCTGGTATAGCGCCGGTCCGACCAGCGCAGGCCGGCGTCGATGCGGCTCAGGAAACCGTCGAGGTCGTAGCGGGCGTCGAAGCGGGCGGCGAGGATCCGGTCCTTCTTCTGCTCCTCCTCGCGGGTCAGACGGGTGTCGTCGCTGTAAAGGTCGTGGTTGTTGACGTCGAAGCGTGGGTCGATGGCCAGGGTCGGCGCGAAACCGTTCCGCGCGTCGTAGACGTAGGGCACGCGTTGATTGTTGATCGCCGTCGTCTTGCCGTAGATGTCCAGCGGGTCGGACCGCAGGCGCGTGGACCGGGTGAAGTCGTCGCGCACCGTCTGCGAATAGGAGACGTCGGTGCTGAGGGTCAGGCGGTCGGTGGCCTCGAACGCCACGCTCCCGCCGCCGCCGAAATAGCGCTCCTGGCGCTGGAACAGCGTCGAGACCGACTGCAGCGTGCTCGAGCCCTCGGCGTAGAGCAGCTTGCCGTCGTCGTCGTACTTCACGTTGTGCAGATTGTAGCGCGTCTCGGCCAGGCCGAAGTCGTGGCGGTCTTCGGTGTAGCGGCGCTTGGAGTATTCGACGTCCAGATTGACGTCGATGCGGTCGTTAGGCTTCCACTGGATGGCGCCGAAGATGGCGTCGCGCCGCTCGTCCGCGGTCAGCTGGCGGTAGCTCAGCGAATTGGGCGCCAGGTAGAACGGCGCGCCGGCGGCGGCCTGGGCGCGGCTCACCTCGGTGCAGTTGGTCTTGGAGACGATCAGCGGGTTGCAGGCCACCCAGGTGTTGCTGCCGATATAGATCTCGTTGGGATCGTCGACGGCGTTGCGCTGGACGCCCAGCGAAACGCCCAGTTCGCCCAGCGAGCCCAGGTCGTACTGGTCGACATAGCTGGCCGTGCCACGCCAGCCCCAGGGATTGGCCCCCTTGATGCGGTCCTGGTAGGAATTGTAGTTGCCCTTCAGCTCGCCGGAGACCAGGCGCTTGCCGTAGTCGAGCGGCTTCTTGGTCTCCAGTTCGATCGAGCCGGCGACGCCGCCCTCGATCAGGTCGGCCTGCTGCGACTTGTAGATCTTGATGCCGTTGAACAGCTCGGACGGGAACTGGCCGAAGTTGACGGCGCGGTCGCCGCTGCCGTTCGAGGCTTCGCGGCCGTTGAAGGTGGTGGCGCTGAGGAACGAGCCCAGGCCACGCAGCGAGATCTCGGTGGGGCCGTAATTGGCGCGGTCGGCGGTGGCGCCGGTGATCGTCTCGATCGCCTCGCCGATCGACTGGCCGGGCAGGTCGCCGATCTCCTTGGAGGACAGGGCGTCGACGATGGCGGTGGAGTCGCGCTTGACCGCGATCGAGGTCTGCATGGTCTGGCGCAGCGCGCTGACCACGACCTCGTCGACCTGGCTGGCCTCGTCGGGCGTAACGGCCGGAGTCGTGACCTGCGCCACCGCCTGGCTGGCGATCATGACGACCGATAGCGCCGCGCCGTAGCGCAACGCGCGGTACCAGATGTGTGTCGCCGAACGACGGCTGCTGTCGATGGCCCGCATCCTGGCCTCCCCTTGTTTTGTTCTTATGCCAAAACGGTGCGACGGGCCGGTCCGCATGTCAAGCCGGATGCGCATACCTATTGGTCTTTTTTGACGGACCAAATCTTCGGACCATATCTAGACCAGATCCCTAGACCGGCCATTTCGCTCCAACAGCGTCCGGTGTTTTCAGACTCCATCCACCTCCGTTTCCCCGGCGAAGGCCGGGGCCCAGGTGAAACCCATGAGCCGCTCTGGATGAATCTGGATCCCGGCCTTCGCCGGGAAAACGGGTGTGGGGGCCTCCCGCCAAGAGAGGCCCCCAGGCTCGTCGCCCTACGGCACCAACTGGCTGCGCAGCGCCGGCACGGCGGCGGCGAGGTCTTCGGCGACGATCCTGGAGAAGGCGCGCGCGCCATCCTCGCCCAGGTGGGTGTAGTCGAACTTCAACCCGTACTGGCCGCGCGGACCGGTGGGGGTGGTCGGCGCGTCGGGGACCCGCGCTTCCTCGGCCGAACGGGGCGGCAGGGTGGTTCCGGTCCTGGCCGCCGCCAGCTCGCCGGCGGTGGGCGGGGCCATGGCCAGCATGGTCGCCTCGACGGGGCCGAGTTTCTCGACATAGGCGGCGCTGTCGCGATTGAGGTCGACCAAGGGCGTCTGGGTCTCGGCCGCCACCTTGCGCACTTCCTCGGACCAGACGTCGAGCGTGTTGTAGAGCTTTCCGTCCCTGAACTCGCGGCGGGTGAGCGGGGTGAGCAGGACCGGCTCGGCGCCCGCCGCCCTCACCTCCTCCACGTAGCGCTTGAGGTTGGCCGGGAACTCGGTCGCCATCTCGGTCCAGCGCTCGCCCTTGCTGGATTGGTCGTTGTGCCCGAACTGGATCAGCACGTAGGTCGCGGCATAGCCCTTGGCCTTCGCCTCGTTCAGCGCGATGTCCCACGAACCCTCGGTGCGGTAACTGCGGGTCGAGCGTCCGCCCCGTCCCAGGTTCAGGCAGGCGGTCGGCGACTTCACATGCAGGGCGCAGAAGTGCGAGGCCCAGCCACTGCCGACGGCCATGGTCGAGTCGCCCACCAGGATGACCTTGTAGGCCTTGATCGGCGCCGCGTCGGTGCGGGCCTCGCGTTCCCGCACGGGCCCTGGCGCCTGGGCCAGGGCCACGGTTGGCGCGGCCGCCAGCAGGGTCAGGGCCGCCAGCGTCGCTGTGCTCGTCTTCATGTCGATCCTCCCTTTGTCCGGCCGCCGTCTTCTACGAGAAGGCCAGGCCGCCGTTGATGTCGAGGTTGACGCCGGCCAGGAACGCGGCGTCGTCGGAGGCCAGGAAGGCGACCGCGGCCGCCACCTCTTCCGGCGCGCCCTCACGGCGCAGCGGGGTGTTGCCGGCCGTGGCCTTGCGGCCCTCGGGCTTGGAGAAGGTGTCGTGGAAGCTGGTGCCGATCAGGCCGGGACACAGGGCGTTGACCCGGATGCCCCGTGGTCCCAGCTCCTTGGCCCAGGCCCGGGTCAGGGTCATCAGCGCGCCCTTGGAGGCGGCGTAGATGCTGGCCCCCGGCCCACCGCCGTCGCGCCCGGCCAGCGAGGCGATGTTGATGATCGCGCCGCCTTCGGGGATGTGGGGCAGCGCCGCCTTGGTGACCAGGAAGGCGGACTTGAAGTTCAGGTCCATGACGCTGTCGAAGAACGCCTCGTCCATCTCGGCCAGGGTCTTTCGGGCGATCATGCCGCCGGCCAGGTTGACCAGAATGTCGATCTTGCCGCCGAACGCCCGGGCCGTCGCGGCCACCAGGCCGGCGATCTCCTCGGGCGCGGTGACGTCGGCGCGATACAGCAGCGCGACGCCGCCGGCCGCCTGGATCCGGCGGACGGTCTCCTGGGCCGACGCCTCGTCGCCACGATAGTTGACGACGACCTTGGCGCCCTCGGCCGCCAGGCGCAGCGAAACGGCGCGCCCGATATCCCGACCACCGCCGGTGACCAGCGCGACCTTGTCCTTGAACCTCATACGGGGGTCCCCTTGTTACTGATGTTGGAAGGCGGCGCCGGCACGGGGGCGACGCGCCCGCCCAGCAGCCAGAGAGACAGCACGCCCAGCGGCACGATGGCGGCCGCCAGGACGAAGATCGGGCCGTAGCCGTCGGCGGTCATGGCCGGCACCAGCCAGGTGGTGACCAGGGTCCCCGCCACGGCCGCCGTGCCGCCGATGCCGGCGATCGTGCCCACCGCCCCGCCGCCGAAAAAGTCGCTGGGCAGGGTCTGGATGTTGTTGATGGCCACCTGAAAGCCGAACAGGATCACGGCGATCAGCAGCACGGCCGACAACGGATCCGCCGCCCGAGCGGTCAGGATCAGGGCCGGCAGCATGATCGCGCCGCCCAGGGTGACGGCCAGTCGCCGCGCGGCCAGCGTCGCCCACCCGCGCCGGATCAGCGCCCCCGACAGCCAGCCGCCGCCGAGGCTGCCCAGCATGGCGCCGACGAACGGCACCCAGGCGAACAGGCCGATCTGCCGGACGTCGAAATGGAAGGTCTCGGACAGGTAGATCGGCAGCCACGAGACGAACAGCCACCACACCGGGTCGAGGAAGAAGCGCGAGACGATGATCGCCCAGCTCTGGCGGTGGCGCAGCAGCTCGCGCAGGCCCGGCGCATAGCCGGCGGGCTTGGCGGCGTCGCCGTCGCGATCCTCGATGTGGGCGCGCTCGGCGGCGCTCAGCCACGGGTGCGCGCCGGGGTCGGCGCGGTAGATGAACAGCCAGGGCAGCAGCCACAGGAAGCCCAGCACGCCGATCAGCAGGAAGGTCGCCCGCCAGCCGAAGGCCCCGTACAGCAGGGCCACCAGCGGCGCCGAGATGATCGCCCCGATCGCCGCGCCCGAATTGAAGATCCCCTGGGCCAGGGCTCGCTCGCGCGACGGGAACCACAGGGCGTTGGCCTTCACCGCCCCCGGCCAGTTGCCCGCCTCGCTGACGCCCAGCGTCACCCGCAGCAGGCTGAGCAGGCCCAGCGACCGCACCAGGCTGTGCAGGGCGATCGACACCGACCAGGCCAGGATCGACACGGCAAAGCCCATGCGGGTGCCGATCACGTCGAGGATCTTGCCGAACAGCGACTGGCCGACCGCGTAGGCGACCATGAAGATGGTCACCAGCAGAGCGTAGTCGGCCTTGGTCGCCCCGATGTCCTTCGACACCGCCGGCCACATCACGGCCAGGGCGTTGCGGTCGATATAGTTGATGACCGTCGCCAGGCCGATCAGGCCGATGACGACCCAGCGCAGGCCGCCGCGCTTCATGGCCTGGCCCCGGCGCCGGCCGCCGGCGTGTCGAAGCGGCCGAAGTGGCCCTTCCAGCTGACCGCGCGGCCGTCGATCGTCGCCCTGTGCTCGCGAGCCGCGTCGGCGTCGTCGGCCACCGCCAGCGACACGGTGCGGCCGTCGACCAGGTCGATGGAGACGAGGTCGGCGTCGGCGGTCCGTTCGTGGCGCAGCGCCTTGACGCGGCTGGTGCTGCCCTTGGTCGTCTCCGCCGACGGGTCATAGGCGCCATGCGGCTCGAGCACCGCCACGAAGGTGGTGTCGCCGGCGCTCTTGACCCGTTCGATCAGCACCGGCTCGCGGCGCAGGTTGAACAGCGGGTCGTTGGCGCCGCTTTCGGCCAGGATCACCGAGGCGCCGGCCGGCGGCAGCATGCGGTAGGTGTAGAAGCGGTTGTCGTTGATCCAGGTCAGGCGGGCGTTGGCGGCGTCGGGCGTCCCCACCGCGTCGACCCACAGGTGCTGGTAGCCGGCGGCCTTGCCCAGCACCGGCCGCTCGGCGAGGTTGGACTTCAGCGGGAAACCGGCGTCGATGATCTGGCCGGCGAAGTGCAGCGGCAGGTCATATTGCGCCGGCTTGTCGCCATGCACGCGCATCAGGTCGACGACCAGCGGCGCGGCCAGTCCGTCGATTTCCAGCTGCGCCAGCGAGCGGCGGAACGCGACGCCCGGATAGGCGCCCACCATCTGGGCGGTGCTGATCTTGGTGACGCCGGCGTCGGCGAAGAACACCTGCTTGGGCGCCAGCGTGCTGGCCAGCTTCACCTTGCCGTCGAAATGGCTGGCCTCGTTCACCACCAGGGTGTTGTGGGCGATGGTCTGCTTGGCCCAGGTCTGGTTTTCCGTGAGATAGCGCCCACCGTCCTTGGCCTCGATGTTGAGGAAGCGGGCCGCCCCGTAGTCGGTGACGATCGGGTGGCCGTTGTCGTAGAGAATCCAGTTCAGCTTGTCGAAATGGCCATGGCCCATGCCCTGCGCGGTGTTCTTGACCACCAGGACCTGGTCCGTGTCGCCGGGGCCCGAGCGCATGATCGCCAGGGCGCCCTGGTCGCCGTCCGGGCCGTCGCGCAGCAGCATCGAGGCATAGGGGAAGGGCTGGGCCTTGCCCGCCGCGACGTCGCGGGCGACCTCGATCCCCTCCGGCGTCAGGGTGGTGCGGCCCTGCCACTTGGCGATCGACAGGAAGCTGGGGTCGCGGGTCACGCCGTAGCCGATCGCGACGGCCTGATAGAGCTCGTCGGTCCGCAGGCTCTTGTCCGGCATGGCGTCGTTGAACGGGAAGAAGTAGCCGTCATAGGTCAGCTGAACGCTGGCCCGGATGGCCTTCAGCAGCACGCCGTCGCGATAGGCGAAGATCTTGCGGCCGGGGTCGTTGGCGTCGATGGCGTGGGCGAACACCACGAAGGGCTGCAAGGCGTAGCGCTGATAATAGGGCCCCTCGGTATAGTAGCCGTCGGGCGAGAACAGCAGGTCGATCTGGCGCAGGAAGCCGGCCTTGCCGCTGAGGTCCGTGCCCTTCAGCGCCTTCTCGACCATGGCCGGGTCGCGCAGCACGTAGCCGGTCATGCCGACCGCCGCGCAGGCCCAGGTGGCGTGGTTGTGGATGATGTCGAACACCTGGGGCTGGTCGTCCGACAGGAACTTGGCCATCGGGCGGAACACGCCGTCGTCGATGGTCTTGCGGTCCTCGGCCGACAGGGTGTCGCGGATCGCGTCATAGCCCTGCACCGAATAGACCAGCCAAACGGCGTCGTTCAGGCTCTGCCAGAACAGCCGGCCGCCGGCCTCGTTCTTGGCGGCCGGGTGCTGGCCGAGCGTCGGATAGAGCTTGGCGTAGGCCAGCAGCATGCGCCGGGCGTAGTCGGCATAGGCCTTGTCGCCGGTGGCCCGATACAGCAGGCCCGCGCCATAGAGCGTGGTGTAGTTGCGCTTGTGCTGCTCGTGGGTGCGGCCGCCGCCCGGGTCCTTCGGCACGGGCACGTCGATCCCGGCCCGCATGGCGGCGTCGACCTCCTTGCGGGTGCGCTGCAGTTCCTTGGCGAACATCGGATAGCGCGCGCCGTCGCCGATCAGTGAGGCCATCTCCGGGGCGTTGAACAGGACCGGGGCGGTGTCGGACGGACCGGCCGCGAAGCCCGTGGCCGGAACCGTCGCCGCCAGCAGCATGACCGCCAGCAGGCCACTGGCCTGACGCAGGACGCTCTTCATCGATCCTCCCATCGCACTTCCCTCCACGCGAGCTCTGCCGGCCCTTCGGTGACGCGCTCAGCCATGGCCATCGGGGTGAGCCGAGGGTCGACCGGACCGAGCACGCCGTCCCGATGCGCCATCGATAGCCAATATACCGGCATTGGCCTAGTACAATATTGGCTTCTGGACGACATATTTTGCAGACCACTTTGACATACCAATTTAGAGAGCTGGTTTTCATCGTCGCCGGCGCGTTCATCGCTTGGCTTGAACCACACGTCCGCTCATCCCGGCGAATGCCGGGACCCAGATGGAATGGCTTTGAGGCTGACGCCAAGCCCGCTGAGCCCCTCCCATCATCCCCACCGCCATAGGATCTGGGTCCCGGCGTTCGCCGGGATGAGCGGAGTTTGGGGAGCGGATCGAGGGGAGAGGCGCCCGTCGGCTCGACGATCTCATGCCCGGCTATGCGGACGCGATCGGAGCAGGCGCGGAAAAAGAACTGGCCGCGCTCCGATCGGAGCGCGGCCAGGATATAGGTCTAGAAGCTCTTGCGGACGCTGGCGTACCAGTAGCGGCCGTAGGGCTGGTACATCGAGCCGAGATAGCCGTCGGACGACAGCGGCGGGGCCTCGTCGGTCAGGTTGCGGATGCCCAGCTTGATCCGGGTGTTGGCCGCCCAGCCTTCGGTGAACTCGTACTGGCCATAGACGTTGGCGGTCAGTTGCGAGTCGATCACCCAGGGCGTGCCGGCCGAATCCAGCAGGTTGGTGTCGTTCACGTCGGAGATGTACTGGGTGAAGACCCCGGCCGAGACGTTGTTCAGACGCCAGCTGAGGGCCGCGCTCCACTTCCATTCCGGCTTGCCGTTGCGGCGCACCAGGTCGCCGCCGCCGCCGATGGTGGTTCCCGGATTGATCGTGCCGGCGGCCCGCGCCGCCAGCAGGGCGGCGATGCCCGGCGACGGCTGCTGGTAGAATTTCAGCAGGTGCGCGCCGTTGACGTTGACGTCGAAGTCACCGAACCGCGTGCCGCGCAGGCGCCACATCACGCCGATGTCGACCCCGCGGGCCTCCTGCGGCAGGCTGTTGACGTACTGGTCCTTGACGTACAGCACCGTGCCCGGCGCGGTCAGGCCGGTCCCGGCGAAGGCCGCGACGTCGTCGGCCGTCGGCGCGGCGCGCACGACGTTGGGGTTGGTGCGGCCCTGGGTGCGTTCCAGATAGTCGAGGATCAGGGCGTTGCCCTCGCCGAACAGGCCGACGATGCCCTCCTGCTTCACGCGCCAGTAGTCCACCGTGAAGGTGAACTGACCGAAGTCGGACGGCACGAACTTGGGTTCGAACACGAAGCCGAAGCCCGAGGTCTCGGAATCTTCCGGCTTCAGGTCCGGGTTGCCCGAGCGCTGGGCCGCGACCGGGAGCGAGCGCGAACAGTTGCTGAAGCTGGTGATCCGCCCGGCCCGCAGGTCGGCCTCACAGCGGACGTAGTCGGTGCGGGTGTTGGAGCGGGTGATGACCTCGGCGTTGATCTGCTCCAGGTTCGGGGCCTTGAAGCCCTGGGCCCACGATCCGCGCAGGCGGAAGCCGTCGATCACGTCCCAGGCCAGGGCGACCTTGGGCTTGGCCACCGAACCGACGTCGCTGTAGTCCTCAACGCGGCCGGCCAGCTGGACCTCGACATTGCGCACCAGCGGGATGTTCATCTCTGGCGAGATTACCGGCACCGCCAGTTCGACATAGGCCGAGCTGACCTTGCGCGAACCCTTGGTGTCGGGCGACGGGCTGGTGCCGATCAGGTCGCTGCCATAGACCAGACCGGTGACGCTGTTGGTGTAGGTGATCGTGCCGTCGACGCGGGCGTCGCGATCGTCCTTCTGGGTCTCGCGGCGATACTCGACGCCCGCCGCCATGCCGACGTCGCCGCCCGGCAGGGTGAAGAGGTCGGCCTTCGAAAGCCGGAAGTCCCACGAGGCCAGCGAGCTGGTGCTGCGGCGCGTGGACTTGACGCGGATGGCGTTGAGGGCCGCGGCGCCGCTGGAGGCGGTGTCGCCGAGGCTGGGCGCCGTCAGGCTGCCGCCGTTGAAGGGGTTGTAGGCGTCGGGCGTCGACAGGCCGATCTGCTTCTGCAGGGCGGTGGCGCTGAGGCCGTCCGAGACGTCCTCCACCTTGGCCGCCGAATAGAGCAGCGCCGACTCCCACTTGAAGCCGAACTTCTCGCCCTTCAGCCCGCCCAGGTAGCGGGTCTGGGTGTTCTCGACGTCGACCTTGGACAGGCCGGCGTCCGCGAAGGTGTAGCTGTTGAGGGTCACGGCCAGGCCGCCGACGGGCGCGGTCGTGCCGGCCAGGCGGTTGGGGTTGGCCGCGCCGTTGGCGAAGGTCACCGGGCCGAAGGGGTTCCAGTAGCTGGAGGTCGGCGCCGTGATCACCTGGGCCGAGGTGGTGTTGACCGGCGACTGCCAGGCGTGGGTCTTGGCGCTGTAGACGCCCAGCTCGCCGAAGGCCGTGATCTCGTCGGTGACGCGGTAGTTGCCGGTCAGGAAGACGTTGATGCGCTTGAGCTCGGGCATGATCGACAGGCCGCTGGCGGCGGTGTCGTAGCGCAGGTTGCGGTCCTCGCCCGAGGTGGCCAGGGCCGCATCGTCGATGCTGATACCGTTCCCCAGCGAGACCAGGCTGCCGGGATTGGTCGTCGGCTGGATGTGGAACGCGCCGGCCGCGCTGGTGATCAGGGCCCCGCTCCTGCGGACCGCGGCGGCGGCCGTGAAGCTGCCCCACGGCGTGGTCGTGGTGCGGGCGTCGAGCGTCGCCGCGCCGTCGAAACTCGTGCCGACGAACAGCGGCCGCCTGTCGGACGAGGCGGTGTAGTCCTGGTCGGTCGTGCGCAGCGCGGTGCGCTGATCATAGGCCAGGAAGGCGGTCAGGTTGCCGCGCTCGAAGGTTTTGCCGAACAGGCCGGTCAGGCCGTATTCCTTCAGGTGGGTGCCCGAGGCCACGCCATACTGCGCCTCGACCTCGCCGCCGTCGAAATTGTCCTGCAGCACGGTGTTGACCACCCCGGCCACCGCGTCGGTGCCGTAGATCGCCGCCGCGCCGTCGCGCAGGACTTCCAGGCGCTTCAGGCCCGAGGTGGGGATGGCGTTGGTGTTGTAGGTGATGGTCGGCACCAGGCTGGTTCCGTCGGCCTGGCTGGTCGGGTGGGTGACTACGCGGCGGCCGTTCAGCAGCACCAGGGTGTTGCCGGAGCCGAGGTTGCGCAGGTTGACCGAGCCGATGTCGCCGCGCGCCGAGTTGCTGCTGCCGGGCAGGTAGCTGCTGTTGTAGTTGACGTCGCCCATCTGCGGGATCGAACGGAACAGGTCGTCGCCCGAGGTGGCGGCGACGGCGGCCAGCTGCTTGGCGTCGATCACCGTGACCGGCAGGGCGGCCGTGGCCTTGGCACCCTCGATCCGCGAGCCGACCACGACGATCTCCTCGACAAGGGCGTCCTCCGGCGCTGGCGCGTTCTGGGCGAAGGCCGCGCCGGCCCAGCTGGCGCAAAGGGCTGACGTCGTCAGCATGGCGGCGCGGAGCGCCCTGGCGGTGTTCATTGTTGGTGTCCCCACTTGATGACCCCGAGACCCACGGGCCGCTCAGGCGGATCCGTGGGTCTCGAAGTCAGTCAGACGGAAGCGAGGACCGGTCCCTCACCCCCGAGGGGGAATATTTTTGGCGGCGCGGTCAAAACCACGCGCGAAGGTGGCGCGATGCTCGGAACTCGCCTCCACCAATAAGGAAGAGGGGGTCAGTAGAAGGTGACATTGTCGACTTCCATCCACAGCTTGGCCCCGCCCTGGCGGCCGCCCATGAACTCGACCTCGGTCAGGTCGGCGCCGGTCCACGCGGCCTTGTCGTCCTTCTCGCCGCGATAGGTCAGGCCCTTGAGCGCCGAGAACGGAACCTCGACGGCCTTCCATTCCGACCCGGCCGAGAACGGCGCCGACCAGCGGCCGCCGGTCGTGGTGACGCCCAGGACGTAGTCGCCGTCGCCGCGCACCTCGAACCGCACGCCCTTGAAGGCGCGGGCGTCGACCGGCTGGATCGAGCCCCGGGTCAGCGGGATGATCACCCCGGCGGTCGGCCGGGCCTTCATCGCCATCCGCGCCGAGATCGACAGGGCGTGGCCGTCGGTCCCGCGCGGGATCACCTGGCTGATCTCGACGGTGCGGTCCAGGCCGCCGTCCGGATCGTCGTTGCGCAGGGTGTCGAGGCTGGAGCGGCCGTCCAGGCGCTCGAAATCGTCGATCTGGGTCTTGGCCGGGATGGCCGGCATGGTGGTGGCGAGGTTGGCGGTCATCGGCGGCGCGCCGGGGCCGAACACCAGCTTGCCGTCGATGAACACCCGGTCGGTCTTGCGCACGTCCGCGATGGTCTTCCAGGGCTCGCCCTTGATCAGCACCAGGTCGGCGCGCTTGCCCGCCTCGATCGTGCCGCGGTCGTCCAGCTGGCCGATGACCTTGGCGCTCAGCGCCGTGCCAGCGATCAGCGCCTGGCTCGGCGTCAGGCCGGCGCGGACCAGCAGTTCCATCTCGTGCAGGGTCGAGACGCCGTGCGGCGTGCCGGGCATGCCGGCGTCGGTGCCCAGCGCGACGATCACCCCGGCGTCGTGCAGCGCCTTGGCGTTGGCCAGGGCGTTGTCGAACTTGCGGAAGCTCTGCTGGACCTTGGGATCGCTCATGTCGGTCGATTGGCCCGCCTTGGTCGGCTCGTAGACCGCCAGGGTCGGGGTGTCGGCGGTGCCGCCCGCCTTGATGGCCGCGGCGTCCTCGGCGTCGAGCGGCCGGTCCTGCAGGCTGTGGGTGATCACGTCGACCTTGGCCCGGGCGGCCGCCTCGCCGCGATCCACCGTCACTGTGTGGGTGAAGACCTTCAGGTCGTTCTTGTGGGCCTCGTCGACCAGGGCGGCCAGGGTCCATTCGTCCATGCTGGTGTTGTCGGGCGCCACGCCGTAGCGCCAGCCGTCGGTGAAGGCCTTGATCAGATCGGGCTTGTAGGTGGCGATGACGCGGACGGCGGCGCGGGCGGCTTCCGGGGTGTTGACCCACTTGGTGGTGTTGGTGTCGGCCCAGTCGGCGCCGTGCCCGCCGGGGGTGCTCATCCGGGCGGCGAAATTGACGTGCGGCGCGACCAGGCCCGACAGCCACTGGCGGCGCGGGGCGAAGGATTCCGGCGAAGCGTTGAAGTCGCTGACCGTGGTGACCCCGGCCGCGACATAGGCGGCGGCGATCTGCGGCGTGGTCGAGGGGACGCCGCCTGGAGTCCAGTGAGTGTGCAGGTCGTAGAAGCCCGGCAGCAGGGCCTGGCCCTTGGCGTCGATCACCCGCGCGCCGCGCGGCGCCTTGACGCCCGGCCCGACGGCGGCGATGCGCCCGTCGCGGATCACCACATTGGCCAGGCGCGGGGCGGCGCCGGTGCCGTCGAACACCGTGGCCCCGATGATCGCCACGACCTCGCCCTTGGCTGGCTTGGCGGCCTGGGCGGCGCCGGTCAGGACCAGGGTGGCGGCCAGGGCGGCGGCGCTGACGGTGGCTTTGAGGGCGAGCTTCATGGAGGCGATCCTGCGGGTCGGCGAGATGTCGGTAAGACTAGGACGGAAGCTGGGCTGGAGCCCTCACCCTGTTGGTCGGTTTTTTAATCACCCCAACTCCGCTCATCCCGGCGAATGCCGGGACCCAGATGGAATGGCTGTGGGGCTGACGCCAAAGGCTCTGAGATCTTCCAATCATCCACACCGCACAGGATTTGGGTCCCGGCATTCGCCGGGATGAGCGGAACTTTGGGTTGGCCTAGGTCCTGGCCTCATCCCCCTCCGGCTCATCCAGTTCCCCCTCCCACTTGGCGACGACGGCGGCGGCGACGGAGTTGCCGACGACGTTGGTGGCCGAGCGGCCCATGTCGAGCAGGTGGTCGACGCCGAGGACGAGGGCGATCCAGGTCTCGGGCAGGCCGAAATAGGTCAGGGTGGCCATGATGACGACGAGCGAGGCGCGCGGCACCCCGGCGATGCCCTTGGAGGTGACCATCAGCAGCAGGTCTCGGGCAGGCCGAAATAGGTCAGGGTGGCCATGATGACGACGAGCGAGGCGCGCGGCACCCCGGCGATGCCCTTGGAGGTGACCATCAGCAGCA
>NZ_LMHC01000012.1 GCF_001427665.1 Caulobacter sp. Root655 | reverse complement strand
TTTCGTCCTCACCCCTTCCGGGCGCCCCGATACTGAGCTCACCCCATCGCACGGGGAGGGACGTCGGCCGGCGACCTGACGGGCGGTGGGCAGTGGTCGAGCGGGAAGGCTTGGCCGCCGCGCCCTTCGGGGCGCCTYYGGTCGGTTCGGAGCAGGTTCGCCTCAGYCGCGACGAAACTCCGGCGCCGGGGGTAGGCGGATCAGGTCAGCAGGCATGCGGGGGTTACGCATGCGGTCCGGGACCGGGGCTCGCCGCCCTGGCCCGCCCGTCGGGGGCGAATGCAGACCGGCTAAGTGATAAAACCACTGCCTACCGGACGCTCTCGAACAACGGTTCCACGCGAAGCGCTCGTCTTCGTCGAAACGGTACTCAAAACTGCAAAACCTCCGGGCGGAGCCCGGGCGCTTCGCACCCTCCCCATCCCATCCCATCGCAGCTTCGGCGCGTGAGCGTGGAGCCGCGTCCAGAGTTGGGGACAGGCGCATGCGCCTGTCCCCGTCCGCGAAGAACCCCCTTTGGGGGAGATGGCCGGAGGGTCCGGAGGGGGATCGCGGCGCGGACCGTCTACGCGAACCCCCGCATCACCCCCCAGGCCTCGAACGGGTCCCTTCGCGAGCGCCAGTTGTTCACCGGCGCGGCTTCGTCGCGGTAGCCGAGCGCCATGCCACAGAACAGCATGTGGTCGTCGGGCAGCGTCAGGAACTGGGCTGTCAGCCGACCATAGGCCGACCAGAACTCCTGGGCGCAGCTGTCCAGCCCGCGCTCGACGGCCAGCAGCATCAGGGTCTGGATGTACATGCCCAGGTCCGACCACTGCGGCGGGCCGCAGTCGCGGTGGATCGAGAAGAACAGTCCCACCGGCGCCCCGAAGAACTCGGCGTTCTTGGCGAACTGCTGCAGGCGGCCCAGCTTGTCCTCACGGGGGATGTTCAGCGAAGCGTAGAGGTCCTCGCCCACCTGGTAGCGGCGGGTGCGCAGCGGCTCCCACAGGTTGGGCGGATAGACGTGATATTCCGGCTCGTCGCGGTCCATCAGGCGCGAGGCGACAAGGGCCTTGAACTCGGCCAGCGGCTCGCCGGCCAGGGCGTGCGCCACCCAGGGCTGGAGGTTGCCGCCCGACGGCGCGCGGGCCGCGGCCTCCAGCAGGTCGCGCACCACGGCGCCCGGCACCGGGTCGGGCTTGAAGGCCCGGACGGACATCCGGCGTTCGACGGCTTCGGCGACGTCCATCAAGAGCTCCCTAACCAATGCGCCGCTATGTGCCGCGACAGACGGTCATGGCTTGGCTAGCATCCGGCCGCAACGTCAAGGCAAGCCCATATCGGGGCGACGGGTTTGGGGGCGATCGGTGCGGGTTCTGGTGCGTAATCTCTTTCTGGCGCTGTTCATCGTGTTCATCGCCGGACCGATCCTGACGGTGATCGTCTATCGCTTCGTGCCGCCGCCGGCCACGCCGCTGATGGTCATCCGGCTGGTCGAGGGCAAGGGCTGGGACCATCACTGGCGGCCTATCGATCGGGTCTCGCCGTCCCTGCCGCGCGCCTTGATCGCCGCCGAGGACGCCCGGTTCTGTGACCACCACGGCTTCGATTTCGACGCCCTGCAGAAGGCCTACGCGAACAACGAGAAGGGCAAGAAGATCCGCGGCGGCTCGACCATCAGCCAGCAGACCGCCAAGAACGTCTTCCTGTGGCCGGGCCGTTCCTATTTCCGCAAGGGGCTGGAAGCCTATTTCACGGTGCTGATCGAGACCCTGTGGGGCAAGAAGCGGATCATGGAGGTCTATCTCAACAGCATAGAGTTCGGTCCGGGCATCTATGGCGCCCAGGCCGCTTCCCAGACCTATTTCCATGTCGACGCCGAAAAGTTGAACCCGATGCAGTCGGCGCGCCTGGCCGCGATCCTGCCCAGCCCGCTGAAGTGGAAGGCCGTCGGTTCCGGTCCCTATGTGAAGAAGCGCTCGCGCCGGATCGGCGCGGCCTCGGGCACGGTTCGCCGCCAGGGCCTGGCCGCCTGCCTGGGCTAGTTCTGTCATCCCGGACGAGTGCGCAGCGCGAAGATCCGGGACCGACGCGTGAGCGCCGGCGCTTCCGGCGGTCCCGGATAACGGCTTCGCCGTTTCCGGGATGACACGGTATGGGAAACAACCGCCCCAGGAGGTTTGAATGCCCGTCGCCCCCGGCCCCACGCTCGAGACCGCCCGCCTGATCCTGCGCCCGCCGGCCCCGGAAGACCTTGACGGCTGGGCCGAGCTGATGGCCGACCCCGACGCCGCCCGCTACATCGGCGGGACGATGGCCCGCAGCCAGACCTGGCGGATGATGGCGGCCATGGCCGGGTCCTGGGCGCTCAACGGTTTTGGCATGTTCTCGCTGGTCGAGAAGGACACCGGCCTGTGGGTGGGACGTGTCGGCCCCTGGCGCCCCGAGGGCTGGCCGGGAGACGAGGTCGGTTGGAGCCTGCATCCACGCTTTCACGGTCGGGGCTACGCCGTCGAGGCGGCGACCGCGACCATGGACTGGGCGGTGGATCACCTGGGCTGGACCAGGATCATCCACTGCATCGACCCGGCCAACGCGCCGTCGAAGGCGGTGGCCCAGCGTCTCGGTTCGCGCTTCCTGGAGATGGGCCGCATGCCCGAGCCCTATCACGAGGCCCCCATCGAGCTATGGGGCCAGAGCGCCGAGGACTGGCGGGCGCGGCGGAGCTAGCGCCCGCGTCGTTCCGTCAGACCCCTGCCCGAGCCCGCAAGGCGTCGGCCGTGGCGGGGTCGGCGGGCAGGAAGATCTCCACCGCCAGTTCCGACAGGGTGACGTCCTGTGGCGCGCCGAACATCAGGGTGGCGCTGAGGAACGACAGCACCGTCCCGTCGACCGCCAGCCGCAGCGGCGCGGCCAGGGCTCCGGCGGTCGGGTCGATCTCGGCCTCGCCGCCGGGATAGGCCTCCAGCTCGGCGATCAGCGCCAGCAGCACCGGATCGCCGGCGGCGCTGGCCTGGCGGCGCAGGCGCGACAGCAGGTGGCCGCGCCATTCGGCCAGGTTGACGATCCGGGGCGCCAGGCCGTCCGGATGCAGGCTGACGCGCAGGACGTTGGTCGGCGGACCCAGCAGGGCGGCGGGCAGGCCGGCCATCAGCCGTTGGGCGGCGGGGTTGGCCGCCTGCAGGGTCCAGTGGCGGTCGACCGCCAGGGCGGGCCAGGGGTCATGGGCGGCCAGCAGCCGCTCCACCGCCTCGCGGGCCGGGGCCAGGGCCGGATCGTCCAGCGCCCGCTCGGCGAACACCGGGGCGAAGCCAGCGGCCAGCAGCAACTGGTTGCGGTCGCGCAGCGGCACCTCCAGCTGTTCGGCCAGGCGCAGCACCATTTCGCGACTGGGCGCGGCGCGGCCGGTTTCCAGGAAACTGAGGTGGCGGGCCGAAATCTCGGCGTCGAGCGCCAGGTCCAGTTGCGACAACCGCCGCCGCTGGCGCCAGTCGCGCAGGTGGTGGCCGATCGGGCGGGGGGCGGAGGTCATGGCCAGGGTCATGCGGCGATCCTAGCGCGGCCCGGCGTCTTGGCCATTACCTGGAAGGTAGGCGCGTCAGGGCCGGTCGACGGCGAAGCGGATGACGCTGGCGTTCTTGTCATCGGCCACCCAGATGGCGCCGTCGGCGGCCACGGCGATCCCGACCGGCGTGCCCTGCGGCCGCACGCCGTCGACCTTGCCCCAGCCCGGGGTGAGGATCTCGGCCTGGGCGGCCGGTCCGGTCCCGAACGGCCGTGAGCCACTTGGATAGGTCGGGAAGGTGGCGCGGAGGCGGGGGACGGGCAGGCCCTTGGCGTCGACCGTGAAGGCCGCCAGCCGGCCGCCCGTCGAGCGGTAGCCGTGCCAGCTCATCAGCAGCTTGCCGCGCAGGGCGGGGAACATCGCGCCCTGGTACCAGGTCATGGCCAGGGGCGCGACGTGGGGCGGCAGCAGGGCCGCGGGCGGGGTGTGGGCGCTGGAGGCGCAGTCCATCGCCCCTGCCCAGCCTGGGGTCGGGGTCGCCATGTCCATGCAATAGGGCCAGCCGTAGTGGCGGCCGGCCTCGATGCGGTTGACCTCTTCGAATGGGCTCCAGCGGTCGGCCAGGTCGTAGCTGTTCTCGGCCTGCAGCACCGTGCCGGAGGGATGGACGGCCAGGGCCACGGAGTTACGCAGGCCTCGGGCCAGCATCGTGAAGTCCGGGCCCCAGCGACCCGGCGAGACCAGGGCGTAGCGGCGGATCCCGGCGGTGGCCTCGTCGCCCTCCGACTGGTCGCAATGGTCGGTCCCCACCCGCGCGCCCTTGTCGTCCAGGCACTGGTCCGACGGCGCGCCGACATTGACCAGCAGGGCGCCGTCGGCGGCGAAGACGAATTGTGACAGCGGGTGGCGATTGTCGTGCAGCCTGTTGTCGGGAAGGCCGCTGACCACCGGCTCCACGGTCGCGGCCGGATCGGGGGCGCGCGGATCGAACCGGAAGATCCGGCTCATCTCGCCGACATAGGCCAGGCCGTCGGGACCGATCGCCAGGCCGTGCGGCAGGGACAGGCCGGTCAGCAGCGGTTCCAGGCGGGCGGGCTGGCCGGGCTCGACGGTCAGCCGCCAGATCACCCCGCGCGGCCGGGTCCAGTCGGACAGGTCGGCGACCAGCCAGGTCCTGCCGTCGTCCAGCGGGACCAGGGTGCGGGGCAGGCGCAGCTGTCGCTGGGCGAAGGCGCCGGGCGTCGGTCCGACCACCAGGCCGGCGCACATCCCCGGCGCGGCGTCGATCGCCATGCGGGGCCAGCCGTCGCAGGTTCCGTTGAGCTTGTAGGCCACGCGCGGCGCGGCCTGGGCGGCGCCCGTGGCGATCAGGCCGAGCCCCAGGAGGACGCCGACATTCTTCAATTTCACGCCGCACCCCTCCGCTGGCCACGGCGTGATCTAGCGGTGCGTCGGGGGCGAAGGGAAGGGGGCGTCAGACCCGGTTGTAGGGATACCGGTCGCGGATCATCCGCTGGAAGAACCGCCCTTTGGACGGGGCCCGGACGAAGGCCTCGGTGACCCTCGGCGGCACCCCGACATAGACGTATTCGTCGCCGTCGTGGAACGTGACGAACAGCTTGCCGTGTTCGGGGTCGTAGTCGATTTGCCGGATCGCCGTGGAATCAACGCGCATGGCCGAAAAGCCCCCGCATGAGGATCGTCGATACAGGAAAAGCGCGTGGCCGAGGCGACCGGTTCCCGGCGCCCGTTTTGCGTGCAGGCCCTGGCGAAATGGGGTGTAGTCCCTGAACCGTAACGGCTCCGTTTCAGGAGCGGGGGAGGAACAATCGCATGCAGCCGCATTCCTGGGTCGCCATCGTCACGCTGGTCGCCCTGCTCGTCTATGTCTGGATGGCGTTGCGCGTCGCCGTGGCGCGCAAGAAGGCCGGCATCCATCCGCCGGCCATGACCGGCGACCCGGTCCTCGAGCGCCACATCCGGGTCCAGGCCAACACCCTGGAATGGCTGGCGCTGTTCCTGCCGTCGCTGTGGCTGTTCGCCCTCTACTGGAGCGACCTGGCGGCCACCGTGCTGGGTGTGGTCTGGATCGTCGGACGCATCGTCTACGCCTTCGGCTACGTGGCCGACCCGGGCAAGCGCGAGCTGGGCTTCGGCATCCAGGGGTTGGCGACCGCCGTCCTGCTGTTCGGCGCCCTGGGACGGGTCATCTGGATCCTGGCGACGGTCGGGGCCTGAAGATCCCTGGTCCGGCGGGCGGGGTCTCGGTATAGGGCGGACCATGCCGCTGCCCGTCGATCCCGCCCGCTATAGCGCCTTCCTGGCGGCCATGTTCGTCATGGCCATCACGCCGGGGCCCGCCAACCTGTTCGCCATCGCCACCGGCATGCAGAAGGGGCGGGGCGCGGCCCTGCTCGGCGTGGTCGGCATGAACACCGCCAGCCTGGTGTGGTTCTCGGCCTCGGCCCTGGGCCTGGGCGCGTTGATCATCGCCTTCCCCAAGGCCTTCCACATCCTGGCCCTGGCCGGGGCGGCCTATCTGGTCTGGCTGGGGGTCAAGTCGATCCTCTCGGGGCTCAAGGCGGATGACGGCGAGGGCGGCGCCCATCGCCAGTTCAAGATGGGCCGCTCGGCCTTTCGCGACGGCTTTGCCGTGCAGATCGCCAACCCCAAGATCCTGCTGTTCTTCACCGCCGTGCTGCCGCCGTTCATCGACGTCGATCGGCCGCTGGTCCCGCAACTGATCATGTTCGCCGCCGCCACCATCGGCATGGACCTGATCAGCATGAGCACCTACGGCCTGGGCGGCGCGGCCCTGTCGTCGCGGATGAACGAGCCCGGCTTCCGGCGCGGCTTCGCGGTGATGGTCGGGGTCCTGCTGATCACCGCCGCCGGCCTGATCGTCTCGCGCGGTTGATCGCTTCAAGACTGCAACGCAAGGGCCTTGGCGAAACCACAAAGCTGCGCCATGCATTATGCTGACGGGACGAAACGACTCTTTTCGCCAAGAGCCTAGTGAAGGGATGCGCCATGATTATTCGCAAGACCATAGCCGGCAAGGCCGGGCTGGTCGCTGCCGTGGCGCTCGCCGCCCTTTTGACGGCCTGCGCCACCGCCACCCCCTACCAGCCCAACCTGCCTGGCCAGGCCGCCTCGGGCGGCTTCACCGACCAGCGGCTGGAGGGCGACCGCTATCGGGTCAACTTCGCCGGCAACAGCATGACCTCGCGCGAGACCGTCGAGCGCTACCTGCTGTACCGGGCCGCCGAGCTGACCGTGCAGCAAGGCTATGACTGGTTCGAGACCGCCGACCGCCGTACCGACCGCAGCGCCCGCACGGTGATCGACGAGGACCCCTTCGGCCGCCCGTTCGGCTATTATGGCGGCGGTTACGGCTACTGGCGTCCGGCCTGGCGCTACTACGGCCCCCGCTACGGCGGCTGGCGTTCGTGGGATCCCTACTGGGGTGACCCCTTCTTCGCCAACCGGGCCGAGATCCGCACCATCGAGAAGTTCGAGGCCAGCGCCGAGATCGTCCTGCATCGGGGGCCCAAGCCGGCGGGCGATCCGCGGGCCTATGACGCCCGGGAGATCATGGCCAACCTGACGCCGAGCATCCAGCGGCCGGCGCCGAAGTAAGAAGCGACGCTTGTCCCTCCCCTTTATGGGGAGGGTGGCCCCGAAGCCGACGGGTGGGGCTTGATGACTCAGCAAACCCCACCCACCAGCTTCGCTGGTCCCCCCTCCCCACGAGGGGGAGGGAAGGCGCCTCTCTATCGCGGCGCCATGCGGATGCCGCCGTCCAGGCGCACGTCCTCGCCGTTGAAGTAGCCGCAGGTGATCATGGTCAGGGCCAGCTGAGCGTATTCCTCGGGGTTGCCCAGGCGCTTGGGGAACGGGACCGAGGCGGCCAGGGCGGCCTTCACGTTCTCCGGCGCGCCGTTCATCAGCGGGGTGTTGAAGATCCCCGGCAGGATGGTGTTGACGCGGATGCCGTCGTTCATCAGGTCGCGGGCGATCGGCAGGGTCATGCCGATGACGCCGCCCTTCGACGCCGAATAGGCGGCCTGGCCGACCTGGCCGTCTTCGCCGGCCACGCTGGCGGTGTTGACGATCGCGCCGCGCTCGCCGTCCTGCAGCGGCTCCAGGTCCAGCATGCCCTTGGCCGACTTGGCGATGCAGCGGAACGTACCGACCAGGTTGATCTGGATGATCATGTTGAAGGCGTCGAGCGGGAAGTGCTTGGCCTCGCCGGTGGCCTTGTCGCGGCTGGCGGTCTTGATGGCGTTGCCGGTGCCGGCGCAGTTGACCAGCACGCGTTCCTGGCCGTGGGCGGCGCGGGCCTTCTCGAAGCCGGCGTCGACCTCGGCGTCCGAGGTGACGTTGACCTTGCAGAACACCCCGCCGATGTCCTTGGCGACCTTCTCGCCGGTGGTCTCGTTCATGTCGAAGATGGCGACCTTGACGCCCTGGGCGGCGAGGGCGCGGGCGGTGGCTTCGCCCAGGCCCGAACCGCCCCCGGTGACGACGGCGGCGACGGTGTTGTCGAGTTTCATGGACGTTTCCTCGTGGCTTGCGTTTAATCAGAACCTTGAGGAGCGGTTTACCCCGATGAGCGCCGACGCCAAACCATCCCCTGACGTCAACCCGGAGCGTAACGCCCGCGACGTGCTGGATCCCAAGAAGGCGCTGGTCCCGGCCACCGTGCGGGTCAACGAGCAACGGGTGACGCGCGGCTTCTGGCCGAAGATCCGCAAGGTGGCGTCGAAAGTGCCCTTCGCCGCCGACGCCCTGTCGCTGTGGTGGTGCGCCCGCGACCCGACCACGCCGACCGCCGCCAAGGGCATGATGTTCGCCGCCCTGGCCTATTTCGTGCTGCCCACCGACGCTATCCCCGACGTGCTGCCGGCCATCGGCTTCACCGACGACGCGGCGGTGATCGCGGCCTTGATCGCCATCGTCGGCAAGAACCTCAAGCCCCGCCACAAGGACTCGGCGAAGGCGTTCCTGACCAAGCTGGGCGGCGATGACTGACGGGTGGCTGTGGGGGGCGGCCGGGATCTGCGCGATCCTGTATGGGCTGGTGCTGGTCGAACGACCGCCGTCGGCGCTCCGCACCCTGGTCAAGACCGCCGCCACCGGCGCCCTGGCCCTGCTGGCCTATCTGCAGGGCGGGGGGCCGCTGCTGGCGCTCGCCCTGGCCCTGTGCGCGATCGGCGACGCCTTCCTGGCCGGCGACCCCAAGCGCTGGCTGCCGTTCGGCCTGGCCGCCTTCCTGGCCGGGCATCTGGTCTATGTGCTGTTGTTCTGGCGCGAGCGCGGGCCGGCCGCCGCCCATTTCTGGGCCGTCGCGCCGCTGGTGGCGTTGGCGGCCGTCGCGATGCTGGCTCGGCTTTGGGGATCGCTGGGCCCGCTCAAGCCGGCCGTGGTCGCCTATGTGCTGGCCATCGTGGCGATGGTGGCGACCAGCCTGCTGCTGGCGCCCCTGCGCTGGCCGGCCACGGTCGGGGCCCTGGCCTTCTTGGCGTCCGACGCCATCCTGTCCTTCGACCTGTTCAAGGGCGCCAAGCTGGCCGGCTCGACCCGGCTGACCGCCTGGGCGGTGTGGTTCCTGTATTTCGGCGGCCAGGCGCTGATCGCCTGGGGGATGTTGCGGTAGGGCGTTGACGCGGCATCGACGACCCACAAAACTTCCGCTTATGACCACCACCTTCGATATCGCCGCCCTGCCCTTCGCCGCCCTGATGGGGGTGGAGGTCACCCACGCCGCGCCCGATCGGGTGGAGGGGCGGATGGTCGTGCGGCCCGACCTCTGCACGGCCGGCGGCATCCTGCATGGCGGGGCGGCCATGGCCCTGGCCGACAGCCTGGGGGCGGTCGGGGCGTTCCTGGGCACGCCGGCCGGGATGCGCACGACCACCCTGGAGAGCAAGACCAACTTCATCGGCGGAGCCCGGGCCGGGACGACGGTGAGCGCGGTCGCGACGCCGCTGCATGCCGGCCGCCGCTCCAGCGTCTGGACCACCCGGATCGAGGGCGAGGGCGGCAAGCTGGTGGCGGTGATCACCCAGACCCAGATGACCGTGGAGACTTGAGCCATAACCCTGTTCGAAACCCGTCCGATCACCGTGTCGATCGCCCGCCCAGCCGCCGAGGTCTACGCCTTCGCCCACAAGCCCGAGAGCTTCCCCCAATGGGCCGCCGGCCTGGGCGGGGGCCTGACCCGCGACGGCGACCGCTGGATCGCCCACGGCCCCGACGGCGACGTGCGGGTGCGATTCTCGCCGGAGAATCCCTACGGCGTCCTCGACCACTGGGTGACGCTGCCGGACGGGACCCAGCTGAGCATCCCGCTGCGGGTGGTGGCCAATGGCGACGGCGCCGAGGTGACCCTGACCCTGTTCCGCGCGCCCGGCATGGACGACGCGACCTTCGCCCGCGATCAGAGCTGGGTGGCGCGGGACCTCGCCGTCCTGAAGGGGCTGCTGGAGCGATGATCACGCTGCGCGCGCCCCGGCCTGGCGACTACGGCTGGATCGTCCAGCGGCATGGCCTGCTCTACGCCCAGGAGCAGGGCTGGGACGCACGGTTCGAGGGGGTGGTGGCCGGCGTCGTCTCGGACTTCGTCAAGAGCTTCGACCCGGCCGGCGAGGCCTGCTGGATCGCGGAACATGCCGGCCAGCCGGTCGGCTCGATCATGTTGGTCCGCGAGAGCGACACGGTCGGCCGCCTGCGCCTGTTGCTGGTCGAGCCCGGGGCGCGTGGCCTGGGCGTCGGCGACACGCTGATCACTGAATGCCTGAGCTTCGCGCGGCGGGCCGGCTACGCCGAGGTGGTGCTGTGGACCCAGAGCAACTTGCTGCCGGCCCGCCGCCTCTACGAGCGCGCCGGTTTCGTGCTCGAAGAAAGCTGGCCCTACGAGGGCTTCGGCGAGGGGCTGATCTCCGAGACCTGGCGGCTCAAGTTTCCGGCGGAGATCTAACTCCGGCCCGCCAAGCAGCCAACGGTTCTGGGCTCGCGAGCCGAAAGTTCGGAGGCTAGCTTAGAGGCGGTGCGTCTAAGTTGGTTTGATAATAAGGCCGCCACCGCCATAGGTGCCGGTTACCTGCCAGCGATCTATTGTAGCCCCGGCCGTTAGACGGTCTGCTTCAATCTGTGCTTCTTCCGCACCTTTAAAAACGCGGGCCTGCGTGACGTCCTTTGTGGCTAGGTTCTCAATAGAAAGATAGAATTCTCCTCGCGCCACGAGGAAAGACAATTTGGGGGTGCATGAGTTCATTCTGCTGACTTTCGTGTTCGCCGACTGCCGGGCGGGAACATCAATGTAGCCGCGACCAATCGTAGTAAGCGCACCACAACCTAACCGCCGAGATGTCCTCGCCACGCCTCCCGCAGCACCTTCTTGTCGATCTTCCCCGTCGCCGTCAGCGGCACCGCGGCGAACACCACGTCATCGGGCGTCCACCACTTGACGATGCGCGGCGCGAGGTAGTTCAGCACCTCCGCCTTGCCCACCGCCGACCCCTCATGGGCCTCGATGACCATCAGCGGCCGCTCCTCCCACTTGGGATGCGGCACGCCGATCACGGCGGCGATCTTCACCCCCGGACAGCCGGCGGCGATGTTCTCCAGGTCGATGGAGCTGATCCACTCGCCGCCCGACTTGATGACGTCCTTCTGACGGTCGGTGATGCGCATGAAGCCGTGCTCGTCCAGCGTGGCGATGTCGCCGGTGTCGAACCAGCCGTCGGCCTCGGCGGCGTCGGTCTCCTGGCGGTAGTAGCGCTGGATCACCCAGGGGCCGCGCACCTTCAGGGCGCCGGAGGTCTCGCCGTCGCGGGGCGCTTCAGAGCCGTCCTCGTTCTCGATCTTCAGCTCGATGCCGAACTGCAGCCGGCCCTGGCGGGTCCAGATGGCGTCGTTCATGGCGTCCTCGCCCAGCGCGGCCAGCGAGGGGGTGGGCGTGGCGATCACCCCCAGCGGGCAGGTCTCGGTCATGCCCCAGATCTGAAGCACGTCGACGCCGTATTTGGTCTTGAAGGTCTCGGCCATGGCGCGCGGCACGGCGCTGCCGCCGATCACCACGCGCTTGAGGCTGTCCGGCCGCTGGCCGGTCTGCTCCAGATAGGCCAGGTACATGGTCCAGATGGTCGGCACGCCGCCGGTGAAGGTGACGCCCTCGTCCCGGATCAGCGGGTGCAGCGAGGCGCCGTCCATCTTGTCGGCGGGCAGCACCAGCTTGGCGCCGCAGATCGGGGCGGTGAACGGCAGGCCCCAGGCGGTGGCGTGGTAGAGGCTGGAGCAGGGCATCACCACGTCGAAGGCCGTCAGGCCAAACGCGCTGGCCAGGCCACCGGCCATGGCGTGCAGCACCACGGCGCGGTGCGAATAGAGCACGCCCTTGGGGTCGCCCGTGGTGCCGGAGGTGTAGCAGAGGAAGGCCCCGGCGTTCTCGTCGAAGGTCGGCCAGTCGAAGCGCTCGTCCTCACCGGCGATCAGCGTCTCATAGGAGATCGCCCCGACGCCCGCGTCGTGGGTCCGTTCGGCGTCCGACAGCATGACGAAGGTCTTCACCGTGGTCAGGCGCGGGGCCAGGCGGACCACCAGTTCGGCGAAATTGCGGTCGAACAACAGGACGCCGCTGGCCGCGTGGTTGATCGTGAAGACGATCTGCTCGTCCGACAGCCGGGGATTGGCGGTGTGCAGCACCGCACCCAGGCCGGGGACGGCATAGAACAGCTCCAGGTGCCGATGGGTGTTCCAGGCCAGGGAGCTGACCCGGTCGCCCGACCTGACGCCCAGCCCGGTCAGGGCATGGGCGGCCTGGGCGGCGCGCGCCGCCAGGCCGGCATAGTCGTAGCGCCACGGCGGCTCGTCGATCAGCCGCGAAACGATCTCGCGCCGGGCATGGGCGCTGGCCGCGTAGCGAAGGATGCCGCTGACCAGCAACGGCGTCGTCTGCATCAGGCCCAGGATCATGCCCGCTCCTCCCTTGTTGTTTTGGGAAGCAGCTTAGAGCGGGCGCGGCCGAATGGGAGCGGCTAATTCTGCTTCGCTCACCAAAAGGTGAGCGAAATTCCGGGCGACGGACGCCTAGAGCGCCCGACCTGATTGCATCAGGCCGGGCGCTCCAGCTTTTTGATTTGGCGCGTTTTCTTCACGCGAACCGGTGTCCACTTCGCTCGAAAACGCTCCTAGAGCCGAGCCAGCACCGCGTCGCCCATCTGGCCGGTGGTCAGGTCTCCGCCGAGGTCGCGAGTGCGGGCGCCCTTGTCCAGGGCGGTCTTGACGGCCGCCAGCAGGATGTCGGCGGCGTCCACGCGGTTCAGCGACCAACGCAGGGCCATCTCGAACGACAGGATGGCGGCCAGCGGATTGGCCAGGCCCTTGCCGGCGATGTCGGGGGCCGAGCCGTGGATCGGCTCGTAGAGGCCCGGCTTGCCCGCCGCGCCCAGCGCCGCCGAGGGCAGCATGCCCAGCGAGCCGGTCAGCATGGCCGCGGCGTCCGACAGGATGTCGCCGAACAGGTTGTCGGTGACGATGACGTCGAATTGCTTGGGCGCGCGCACCAGCTGCATGGCGCAGTTGTCGGCCAGGATGTGCTCCAACTTCACGTCCGAATATTCGGCGGCGTGCAGGTTGGTCACCACTTCCTTCCAGAGCAGGCCCGATTCCATGACGTTCGACTTCTCGGCCGAGGCCACGCGGTTGGAACGGCCGCGCGCCAGTTCGAACGCCACCCGGGCCACCCGCTCGATCTCGGCGGTGGTGTAGACCTGGGTGTCGACGCCGCGCTTCTGGCCGTTCCCCAGATCCTCGATGCCGCGCGGTTGGCCGAAATAGACCCCGCCCGTCAGTTCACGGACGAACATGATGTCCAGGCCCGAGACCAGCTCGCGCTTCAGGCTGGAGGCGTCGGCCAGGGCTTCGAAGCAATAGGCCGGGCGCAGGTTGGCGTAGACGTCCATGTCCTTGCGCAGCTGCAGCAGGCCGGCCTCGGGGCGCAGGTGACGCGGGGCGTCCTTCCATTTGGGACCGCCGACCGCGCCCATCAGCACCGCGTCGCTGGCCAGGGCGGCGTCGCGAACCGCGTCGGTCAGGGGCGTGCCGTGCGCGTCGTAGCTGGCGCCGCCATAAAGCGCTTCCTCGATCGCCAGGTCGGGCGTCAAGGCGGCGGCCACCCGGCGCACCTGCGCGCAGACCTCGGGGCCGATCCCGTCGCCGGGCAGGAGCAGAAGCGTGGACATCGGAAGCTCTCTTTAGGTTTCGCGGTAGTCTGACACGTCGAAGGACGACATGCGGCGGTCAAAGACCCCGAGGTCCGGCCAGCAGGCCCGCCAAGCGGTCATGTGTGGGCTGGCGCGGTGGACGGCCAGGGCGGCTTCGTCGACGAAATGCTCATAGACCCGGATCAGGCCCGGATCCAGCGGGTCCTCGGTCAGGGCGTAGTCCAGGCAGCCCGGCTCGGTCCGGCTGCCCTCGACCTGGGCCCGCAGGTGCGGCCGCAGGTCGGCGAGGCGCTCGGGAGCGACCCTGATCGTGCCGGCGAGGATGATGGTCATGGGCATTCTCCCTTCCCCCTGGAGGGGGGAAGGGTTGGGGATGGGGGTGGAAGCGGTTCAAGATTGAGCGGCGGACTCACCGTGCGCGGCCGGCGGCGCCACCCCCACCCCTGCCCCTCCCCCCTCCAGGGGGAGGGAGGTGTAAAAGCGGTTGCGGGCCTCAAGCTTCCAGCCACGGCCGATCCAGCGCCCGCTTGCTTTCATAGAGGTCGATGTCGGCGCCGTGCATCAGGGTCTCGCCGATGAAGTCGAGGCCCTTGAGCATCTTGTCCTTGCGCACGGGATCGATGTCGAAGTGGAAGCTCTTGCCCGACGGCGAGACCACGGTCTGGGTCGCCAGGTCGATGCTGACCATGTGGTTTCCGCCCTTGGCCTCGTCCATCAGGACGGCGATCTCTTCAGGCCTCAGCACCACCGGCAGCAGGCCGTTGTTGAAGCAGTTGTTGTTGAAGATGTCGGCGAAGCTGGTCGAGATCACGCACATGATCCCGTAGTCCATCAGCGCCCACGGGGCGTGCTCGCGCGAGCTGCCGCAGCCGAAATTGTCGCCGGCGATCAGCACGGACGAGCCCTTGTATTCCGGCCGGTTGAGCACGAACTCGGCGATCTGGTTCCCGTCGCCGTCGAAGCGGAAGTCGTAGAACAGGCCCTTGGCCAGGCCCTCGCGCTCGACGGTCTTGAGGAACTGCTTGGGGATGATCTGGTCGGTGTCGATATTGGCCAGCGACAGCGGCGCCGCGCGGCCGTCGAGACGGGTGAAGGCCTGCATCAGACGGTCTCCTCGGTCAGCCACGTGCGCACGTCGACCAGGTGGCCGGCGATCGCCGCCGCCGCCGCCATGGCCGGCGAGACCAGGTGGGTGCGGCCGGCCCGGCCCTGGCGGCCCTCGAAATTGCGGTTGCTGGTCGAGGCGCAGCGCTCGCCCGGCTGCAGCTTGTCGGGGTTCATGGCCAGGCACATCGAGCAGCCCGGTTCGCGCCAGTCGAAGCCGGCGGCCTTGAAGATGGCGTCCAGGCCCTCTTCCTCGGCCTGTTCCTTCACCAGGCCCGAGCCCGGAACCACCATGGCCGTGACGTGCGGCGCGACCAGGCGGCCGTGCAGGAAGGCCTCCTGCACCACGGCGGCGGCGGCGCGCATGTCCTCGATCCGGCTGTTGGTGCACGAGCCGATGAACACCCGGTCGATGCGGGCCTCGCTGATCGGTTGGCCGGCGGTCAGGCCCATATAGTCGAGCGCCCGGTGGGCGGCGGCGCGCTTGTCGGGCGTCGCGAAGCTTTCGGGATCGGGCACATTTCCGGTCACCGGGATCACGTCCTCGGGACTGGTGCCCCAGGTGACCATCGGGACCAGGGCCGAGCCGTCGATGACCACGGTGCGGTCGAAATGGGCGTCGTCGTCGCTGACGAAGCTCTTCCAGTACGACAGCGCAATGTCCCACGCCGCGCCCTTCGGCGCGGAGGGCTTGCCCTGGATATAGGCGAAGGTCTTGTCGTCGGGCGCGACCAGCCCGGCCTTGGCTCCGCCCTCGATGGTCAGGTTGCACAGGGTCATGCGGCCTTCCATCGACAGGTCGCGGACCACGTCGCCGGCGAACTCGATGACATAGCCGGTGCCGCCGGCCGTGCCGATCTCGCCGATCACGGCCAGGGCGACGTCCTTGGCGGTGACGCCGGGGCCCAGCTGGCCGTCGACGCGCACCTTCATGTTCCTGGCCTTCTCCTGGCGCAGGGTCTGGGTGGCCAGGACGTGCTCGACCTCGGAGGTGCCGATGCCGTGGGCCAAGGCCCCGAAGGCCCCGTGGGTCGAGGTGTGGCTGTCGCCGCAGACGATAGTCATGCCCGGCTGGGTGCGGCCCTGCTCGGGCCCGACCACGTGGACGATGCCGTTGCGGATGTCGCCCATCGGAAAGAACTCGATGCCGTTGTCCTTGACGTTGCGCGCCAAGGTCTTGAGCTGCAGGCGCGCCTCTTCGTCGGCCACGGCGTCGACGCCCAGGGCCTGGCCTTCGGTCGGGATGTTGTGGTCGGCCACGGCCAGGGTGCGGTCGGGCCGGCGCACCTTGCGACCGGCCGCGCGAAGCCCGGCGAAGGCCTGCGGGGTGGTGACCTCGTGGATCAGGTGCAGGTCGATATAGAGGATCGCTTCGCCGTCCTGTTCGTTGACGAGGTGAGCGTCCCAGATCTTGTCGTAGAGGGTCTTGCGTGCGCGGGTCATGATACCCGGGCATCTAGGCCTTGAGAGCGGGCGCGTAAAGCGAGGAAGCGCTGAAAATTGACGCTCGCCGGCGGCCAGGAGGATCAATCCTGCCCCGGTCGGCCCGTGCAAAGGCTTGGCTGCGCATGTTTCTTGCCCCGACGCCGACCTTGAGCGACGAGGACCGCGAACGCGGCCTGCGACATCTGGTCCGGGAAGCCGGTTATTCCAACGCGGTCACGGCGGTGACCAGCGGCGTCATCCTGACCGCCTTCGCCCTGCAGCTGGGCGCGTCCAACACCACGATCGGCCTGCTGGCGGCCGTGACCTTCTGGGTGCAACTTCTGCAACTGCCCGGCGTGCTGATGGTCGAGGGCCTGCGGACCCGCAAGCGGATTTCGGTGCTGGCCAGCCTGATCAGCCGCTGCGCCCTGGTCGGCATGGCGCTTCTGGCGCTGAGCGGCGGCGGCAAGCTGGCCCTTTCCGGACTGGTGGCGGCCCAAGTGTTCTACTGCGGCATCGCCACCTTCGGCGGCTGCGCCTGGAACGCCTGGGTCCGCGACCTGGCGCCCGAACAGCACATGGGTCAGATCTTCGCCCGGCGGACCGTCAACGCCACCATCGTCGGCCTGATCGCCAGCCTGGCGGCGGCCTTCGCCCTGGATCGCGCCCCGGAGGGCTCGTTCCTGCGACCGTTCATGTTCGCCGGACTCTATATGGCCGCCTTCCTGGCCGGGCTGCTCAGCTGTCGCGAACTGGCCTTGACGCCCGAGCCGCAGATGCCCGCCGCCGCCGAGCGCGTGAAGCTGCTGCCGCTGTTGCGCGCGCCCCTGAAGGACGTGAACTTCCGGCGGCTGATCGCCTTCCTGGCCAGCTGGCAGTTCGCGGTGAACCTGGCCACGCCGTTCTTCACGGTGTTCTTCGTCAAGCAACTGGGGCTCAGCGTCACCTTCGTGGTGATCCTCGGCGTGGTCAGCCAGGCGACCAACCTGGTGGCCCTGCGGTCCTGGGGCCTGCTGTCGGACCGTTTCGCCAACAAGTCGGTGCTGGCGGTGGCCGCCCCGGTGTTCATCGCCTGCATCGCCGTCATGATCGGCGCCTCGCAGATCCAGGACCGGGGCTGGGTGATGGCCTATCTGGTCGGCCTGCACGCCCTGATGGGCCTGGCCACCGCCGGGGTGACCCTTTCGTCGGGCAACATCGCCCTGAAGCTGTCGCCGCGCGGCTCGGCCACGGCCTATATCGCCGCCAACGCCCTGATCAGCTCGGCGGCGGCCGGCCTGGCCCCGGTGCTGGGCGGGATGTTCGCCGACTTCTTCGCCGCCCGCCGGCTGGAGATCCTGGTCCGCTGGACCAGTCCCGGCGACGTGCTGACCCTGATGCCGCTACGGGTTTCCAGCTGGGACTTCTACTTCCTGATCGCCGCGATCCTCGGACTCTACGCCCTGCACCGGCTGGCCATGGTCAAGGAGGAAGGTGAGATCGACAGCCGGATCATGGTCGGCGAGGTGCTGGCCCAGGCCCGGCGCGACGTGCGCAACATCTCGCCGATCGCCGGGCTGAAGATGCTGACCGACGTGCCCGCCGCCCTGGTCCGCGAAGGCCGGGTTCGCAAGCGCCTGCAGCGGATGCGCGACCACCGCGACGCTCGCGTGGCGACGACCTCCAAGCGACGTCGATCGACCCGCCGGATCAGTGGAACGACTTGAAACGAGGCTTTAAAACGAAAGAGGGCGCGCTGTCGTGGCGCGCCCTCGTGTCGTTTTTTGGTTTCGAGACCTGAGGTCGTTGAAACCGGCCACACCCTGGAAGGGAGCGGTCTGAAAGCCCGTCGCGCAAGCGGTGGGGGTAGTTAATATAGCCGGCAAAACCAATGTTCTGTCAAGTCCGTGCGGACGCACGCAAGCTTGGCCATGGCTGCTACTTCACGATCGTGTAGTAGGACACCGACTCCGTATCGTAGATTTCGGGGCACGAACCCGTGCCATAGACGTTGATCTTGAAACCCGCCGCCATCGCCGCGTAGATTCCCGCTGCCATCGATTGGCCCTGCAGCGTCGTGGTGTTGATTGACCAACGATCGCTGGTCGCGCAGGCCGGCCGCGGCGCGGCCGCTGGAACGCTAGTGAAAAACACCAGTGAGCCGCCGTTGTTTGGCGCGATCATGGTGACATAGCCGCCACTCGACGAACCGGCCTCGGCGGTTGTTACGGTGGTCGCGGCGATCAGGGCCGCGACCAGGGTGGCCCAGGGCAAGCAGCGCATTTGCGAGCAATCTCCAAGTTGTGCGAGGGAGGTAGCGTGGCCCTGCTCACAAATCACGGTCAAGCTTCGGACCGAGGCGAGGGCAAAGAAAAAGGCCCCGGCGTTGCCGCCGAGGCCTCTGAATTCTTCGCGAGGGCGAAACGCCTATTCGGCGATTTCGACCTTGTCCTTGCGGACGTTGGCGCGTTCGGCGATGCGGGCCGACTTACCGCGACGGTCGCGCAGGTAGTACAGCTTGGCGCGACGGACGACGCCGCGGCGCTTCACTTCGATGCTTTCGATGCTCGGCGAGAGCAGGGGGAACAGACGCTCCACGCCTTCGCCGAACGAGATCTTGCGGACGGTGAAGCTCTCGTGGATGCCGCCGCCCGAACGGGCGATGCAGACGCCTTCATAGGCCTGGACGCGCTCGCGCTCGCCTTCCTTGATGCGGACGTTGACGCGCAGGGTGTCGCCCGGCTCGAATTCCGGAATGGCGCGGGCCGCGAGCAGACGCTCGGATTCTTCGCGCTCGAGTTCCTTGATGATATTGATCGCCATGGTCTCAATCTCCTTTGGGCTTACCCGTTTTCGGGCCGCCTTTTGCCTGTTGATTGGCGAGATGCGCTTCCCAAAGATCGGGCCGCCGCTCGCGTGTCGTCTCTTCACGCATACTGGTCCGCCATTGGGCCACCTTCTTGTGGTCGCCCGACAGCAGCACCTCGGGGATATCCAGCCCTTCGAACGTCCGCGGTCGCGTGTACTGCGGATGCTCGAGGAGACCGTCCTCGAAGCTTTCTTCCTGCGTGCTCTCGAAATTGCCCAGAACCCCTGGAGCCAATCGAACGCACGCCTCGATCACGACCATCGCCGCCGCCTCGCCACCGGCGAGCACGGCGTCTCCGACCGAGACCTCCTCGAACCCACGGGCGTCGAGCACCCGCTGGTCCACCCCCTCGAAACGGCCACACAGGACGATGACGCCCGGCGCTTTCGACCACTCCTTGACGCGCGCCTGGGTCAGGGGCCGACCCCGGGCGCTCATGTACAAAAGCGGCCGCCCACCGACCTCCACGCTGTCCAGCGCGGCGGCGATGACGTCCGCTTTGAGTACCGCTCCCACGCCGCCACCCGCGGGGGTGTCGTCGAGGAAGCCGCGCTTATCCTTGGAAAACCCCCGAATGTCCAGTGTTTCCAATCGCCACAGGTCCTGCTCCTTCCACGACGTGCCGATCAGCGAGACGCCGAGCGGGCCGGGAAAGGCCTCGGGGAACATGGTCAGGACGGTGGCGGTGAACGGCATGGGCGCTCTGTAGCGCCACCCGCCCCCAAAAACGAGAGGGCGGGGTTGCTTAAACTCAGGTCAGGATGGTTCGCGGCAGCGGCTTGCCGGCCTCGGCGGGCATCAGCGGCGGCGACAATTTCACGGGCTCGCTGGTCGGATCGGCCTGCGGGGCGACGTGGTGCGTGGGGGCCACGGCCAGCACGACGGCGGTGGTCAGGGTGGCGGCCACGAGCGCCGTACCGACGCGAATCTTCTTCCATGAGACCATGGGAAACGGACATCCTGCTGTTTCTGGTCGCCCTAGACCAAAGCCCGGGAAAGGGGGAGGTTCCCGTGGGCGGCCCTGGCGGACTCTCATGCCTCTAGGGGAAGCCTTTGACGCCGCCAAGGCGACAATACGACGCGTTCGCCCCAATTGAGCGAACGCCAATTTCGCGGGCAGGGCGCGCCCAAACCTGTCAGCAGCGGGTCATCGAGTCCGATTTCCGCGAGACGATCCTCGCGGGTTCGCGTCATAGTCGCGCCGCCCAAATCTTGGAGTTCGCCTCGTGAGCCAGACCGTCGCCGACCGCTTCCACGCCCTGCACGCCGGCCCGGACGTGCTGCTGCTGCCCAACGCCTGGGACGCCGCCAGCGCCGCTCTGATGGAGGACGCCGGCGCCAAGGCGGTGGCCACCTCCAGCGCCGCCGTGGCCTGGGCGCGCGGCTATGCCGACGGTGACGCCTTGCCGGTCGCCGCCCTGATCGACGTGATCGCCGGCATCGCCCGGGTGGTCAGGGTTCCGCTGACCGCCGACATCGAGGGCGGCTACACCGACGACCTGGCGACCCTGGCCCAGACCGTCGCCGCCGTGGTCGGGGCCGGGGCGGTGGGGATCAATCTGGAGGACGGCCACCGCGATCCCGACCTCCACGCCCGCAAGGTCGAGACCGCGCGATCCGCCGCCGAGAGGGCCGGCGTGAACCTGTTCATCAACGCCCGCACCGACATCTACCTGGCGCGCCTGGCCGAGGGCGAGGCGGCCCTGGCCGAGACGCTGCGCAGGGCGGCGCTCTACGCCGAGGCTGGAGCCACCGGAATTTTCGTGCCCCTGCCGATCGAGGAGGACCTGCTCTCGCAGCTGGCCGCCGGGATCACTCTGCCGTTGAACGCCATGGGCCGGCCGGGCATGCCGTCGGCCCAGCGCCTGGGCGAACTGGGCGTGCGCCGCCTGAGCTCGGCCACCGGCCCGTTCCGCGCCGCCTATGGCATGATGCTGGCCGCGACCAAGGCTTTCCTGGTCGATGGCGACACCACCGGCTATGCGGCCGCCGCCAAGGACCTGCCCGACCTCAACGCCCGCTTCGGTTAAGGCTTGGCGAGCGGGGCGGCGGGAGGCGTGTCCTCGACCGTCTCCTGCCAGTTGAACCGGACCGGCACGGCGATCGGAAGGCCGTCCAGCGGCTCGCCCTCCTTGCTCCAGGGGTTCATCGCCATCAGCTTGACCGCCTCGATGGCCGCCGCGCCGAAGTCCAGTCCGACAGGGTCCTCGCGCCGGACCTGGCAGTCCGTCAACTGGCCCCGCACATCGACGACGCAGGCGACGATGCCGAGGCCCGTCTTGACCCCCGCCTTCACCGCCGCCTGGGGGTAGGCCAGGGCCATGCCCTCGGCGGTCATGGTGCGGGTCCATTTCGGCGTGGTGATCTTGCGAGTGTCTGGTCCCGCCGGATCGCGGAAGTGAAACGGCACGTCGACCGTGTAGCTGCCCAGGGTCTTGGCCTGGTCCGGGGCGAAGGCGACCTGGAAGGCCGGCGCCAGGGAGCGCGCCGCCTTGCCAAAGCCCTTGCCGGCCGGGATTTCCGACAGCACCTCGCAGGAGGTCAGGCCGCCGGCCTTGTTCAGTTCGCAGCGCAACGCCACCTGGCCGGTCGTGGCCCCCTTGGCGTCGGCGGGCCAGGCCGCGCGCACCTGGGTGCTGGACGGCGTGCTCGTCCACGGCGGATCCAGCACCAGGCTGTTGGCTTGGCCGGAGGGGGCCGGGAAGTTCTGGAAGCCGGACCAGATGATGGGGATGGTGACCTCGGTCTCCACCGGCTTGCCGTTCCGGATCTTGGGCTTCATGCGAAACAGCGTCGAGAGCTGAAGGGCCGCCGCGCCGAACCCCATGTTCTCCGGAGCCTCGAAGACCGGCTTGCAGTCCCGCAGGAAGCCTTCCTCATTGACCTTGCAAGTGATCGTCGCCTTGGCGGTGGTCGGCGGCCTGTGGCGGGCCGCGACCGGATAGACGCCCATCAGCTGGTAGACGGTGGGCTTGGTCATCCAGTCGGCGTTGGAATCGCCCGGCGCCAGGAAATTGTAGCTCCACTCGAACCGCCGCCCGACGATCGGGACGCCGTTGTCGTCCTTGGCCTTGACCCGATCCTTCGCCGACAAGCCAAGGGCCGCCTCGCCAAAGCCCATGCCGGCGGGCTCTTCCTTGACGACCTTGCAGTCGGCCAACCGACCGTCCGGGGCGGCGGTGCAGTTGAGGTCAACGTCGCCGGAGATCTTCCGCGCGAAGGCGGCCTTGGGATAGGCGGCGGCGACATCCGCGGACTTCGCGCGCTGGGCGTAGGAGGGGTGCGCCAGGCCATCGTCCGCCGCCAGGCCGATCGTCGGAGCCGCGACCGTCAAGGCCGTCGCGGCCAGCGCCGCCAGAATTCCCGCCCTCATACATCCCCCGGGTACGCGAACAGGCCGCGTCATTTCGCGGCCTGGGGTCGAGTGTAGGCGGGCGTGGCCGCAAGCGCCACCGTGGAGGTGGGCGTCTAGGGTGTTTCCGCCTCGCCCGCGACCGCCTATCTTGCCCCTCATGACCGACACGCTCGCGCCCGATTCCGCCGCCGCTCCCATTCCTGGTGAAGAAGGGGCCGCCCGTCCCCTGACCCAGGACGGCCCGGCCGTGCGGCTGTTCCTGGTGGACGGCTCGGCCTACATCTTCCGCGCCTACCACGCCCTGCCGCCGCTGACCCGCAAGAGCGACGGCTTGCCGGTCGGCGCGGTGCAGGGCTTTTGCAACATGCTGTGGAAGCTGCTGCGTGACATGCAGGGCGACGCGCCCACGCACCTGGCGGTGATCTTCGACCATTCGGAGAAGACCTTCCGCAACCAGCTCTACGACAAGTACAAGGCCCACCGCCCGCCGCCGCCCGAGGACCTGATCCCACAGTTCGCCCTGGTCCGTGACGCCACCCGGGCGTTCGGCGTGCCGAGCATCGAACTGGCCGGCTACGAGGCCGACGACCTGATCGCCGCCTATTCGTGCGCCGCCCGCGACCTGGGCGGCGAGGCGGTGATCGTCAGCTCCGACAAGGACCTGATGCAGCTGGTCGGCGAAGGCGTGTCGATGTTCGACCCGATGAAGGGCGCGCGCATCGACCGCGAGCAGGTGTTCGAGAAGTTCGGCGTCTATCCCGAGCGGGTCGTTGACGTGCAGTCGCTGTGCGGCGACAGCGTCGACAACGTGCCCGGCGCGCCGGGCATCGGCATCAAGACCGCCGCTCAGCTGATCAACGAATATGGCGACCTCGACACCCTGCTGGCCCGGGCCGGCGAGATCAAGCAGCCCAAGCGCCGCGAGACCCTGATCGAATTCGCCGACCAGATCCGCCTGTCGCGACAGCTGGTCAGGCTCGACTGTGACACGCCGCTGCCCGAGCCGATCGACGACCTGACGGTGCGCGAGCCGGACAAGCAGGTGCTGGCCGATTTCCTGGAGTTGATGGAGTTCCGCTCCCTGGCCCGCCGGGTCGGCGACGGCAACGCCTCGGCCTCACCCCGCACCCTCGGCCAAGGGCTGGGGGACCGTCCGGCCGCCACGCCGACCGCTCCGGTACTGGGCGTGTCCTACATGGGCGCCGCCGCCCGGGCGGCGGCCAATCCGGCCGCCGAGCCGGTGAGCATCGACACCGCCACCTATGTCCGCATCCAGGATCTGGAGACCCTGAACGCCTGGGTCGCCAAGGCCACGGCCAAGGGGATCGTCGCCTTCGACACCGAGACCGACGCCCTGTCCTCGGCCACCGCCGGTCTGTGCGGCGTCTCCCTGGCCATCGCGCCGGGCGAGGCCTGCTACATTCCGGTCGGCCACTGCGAGAAGGACGGCCTGGCGCTGGAGGCGGCCGCCGACCTGGTGCAGGTGCCACTCGACCAGGCGATCGCCGCCCTCAAGCCGCTGCTGGAGGACCCGGCGGTGCTGAAGGTGGCCCAGAACGCCAAGTACGACATCGCCGTCCTGGCCCGCCACGGGATCGAGGTAGGTCCGATCGAGGACACCATGCTGATCAGCTACGTGCTGGAGGCCGGTTTGCACGGCCACGGCATGGACGAGCTGTCGGAGCTGTGGCTGGGCCACAAGCCCATCCCCTTCAAGCAGGTCGCCGGTTCCGGAAAGGGGCAGATCAGCTTCAAGCACGTGGGCCTGGCCGAGGCCACGGCCTACGCCGCCGAGGACGCCGACGTCACCCTGCGGCTCTACAACGTGCTCAAGCCGCGCCTGGCGCGCGAGGGCCTGCTGACCGTCTACGAAACCCTGGAACGTCCGCTGCCGACCGTGCTGGCGGCGATGGAGAACGACGGCGTCCGCGTCGATCCGGAAACCCTGCGCCGGCTCTCCAACGAGTTCTCGATGCGCATGGCGCAGTTCGAGGCCAAGGCCCAGGAACTGGTCGGCCGCCCCTTCAACCTGGGCAGCCCCAAGCAGATCGGCGACGTGCTGTTCGGCGAGATGGCCCTGAAGGGCGGCAAGAAGACCGCCACCGGCCAGTGGTCCACCGACAGCGACGTGCTGGAGGCCCTGGCCCTGGAGCACGAGCTGCCGCGCGTGCTGCTCGACTGGCGCCAGCTGTCCAAGCTGAAGGGCACCTATACCGAGAACCTGATCGCGGCGATCGCGCCGGGCGGCGGCAACCGCATCCACACCTCCTACGCCTTGGCGGCCACCACCACCGGGCGGCTGTCGTCGTCCGACCCCAATCTGCAGAACATCCCGATCCGCACCGAGGAAGGCCGCAAGATCCGCAAGGCCTTCATCGCCGCGCCGGGTAAGGTGCTGATCAGCGCCGACTACAGCCAGATCGAGCTGCGCCTGCTGGCCCATATCGGCGACATCCCGCAGCTGAAGAAGGCCTTCCAGGAGGGCCTGGACATCCACGCCATGACCGCGTCGGAGATGTTCAACGTGCCGATCGAGGGCATGCCCAGCGAGGTGCGCCGCCGCGCCAAGGCCATCAATTTCGGCATCGTCTACGGCATCAGCGCCTTCGGCCTGGCCAACCAGCTGTCGATCCCGCAAGGCGAGGCCGGGGCCTATATCAAGACCTATTTCGAGCGCTTCCCGGGCATCCAGGCCTATATGGAGGCGACCAAGGCCTTCGTGCGCGAGCACGGCTACGTCACCACCATCTTTGGGCGGAAGATCAACATTCCCGACATCGGCGGCAAGTCGGTGGCCCACCGGCAGTTCGCCGAGCGGGCGGCGATCAACGCCCCGATCCAGGGCGCGGCGGCCGACGTCATGCGCCGGGCCATGGTCCGGATGCCAGGCGCGCTGAAGGCGGCGGGGCTGTCGAGCCGGATGCTGCTGCAGGTGCACGACGAACTGGTGTTCGAGGCCCCCGAAGCCGAGGCCGACGCCACGATCGAGGTCGCCCGCGAGATCATGCAGGGCGCCGCCGAGCCGGCGGTGGCCATTTCGGTGCCGCTGACGGTCGAGGCCCGGGCGGCCGCCAATTGGGACGAGGCCCACTAAGGGACTCCAGAGAGAAAATTATTTTTGCGTCTCCGCGCGCGCCGCCTCCGGTAGAGCCTTACGTAAGGGAAACGCCCCAAGCCCTTTAAGCGTGCAATCTTGGATGTCGCGGACGGTCTTCGGCCGAGCGGCGGAAGGGTCCTGTCCGGCGACGGTGCGACCTTCCGCCACGCTACGGTTAATGTCGTGGAAACCGCGCGCTCCGCAAGACTGGGCGGCGACGCGTGCTTCCGGACGTTCTAAATACCCGTGGTCTATGAAGTTTTCGCGCTCGCGGTCCATAACGGAGAGCGGCCGTGAACTTTGGCGATCTGAAAATCCCCCACAAGCTTCTGGCGGTCTTCGCCGTCATGCTGACCGCGATCGCGGTGATGGGCGTGATGCTTTACGTCAATCAGCGGGGGTATGAGGCTTCGGTCGATCGCACCGGACGGGCCCATGAATCGCTGCGCGCCGCCGACACCGCCGCCTTCCGCCTGACCCGCCAGGAAAACTCGCTGCGCGGCTTCCTGCTCTCGGGCGACGACTACTACGTCAAGCGTCTGGAAGAGGCCCACAAGCCCAAGTTCCTGGCCGCCCTGGACGACCTGCGCCAGCTGGCCAAGGGCGACGAGGCCGACCTGGCGCGCATCGCCGACGTCGACGCCGCCTACGCCAACTACCGCGCCCAGGCCATCGAGCCCGGCGAGACCCTGGGCGCCGATCCGGCGACCCGTCCGCAGGCGGTCGAGCTGGTCAAGCATGACGGTGTCGCCGACAAGGCGGTCGAGCCGGTCGAGAACGCCATCGAGGCGATCGTCAAGCAATCCGAAGCCGTCGTCGCCGCCGAGGCGACCGCTCAGAAGAAGGCTTCCCTGCAAGCCACCCTGGCCCTGATGATCGGCACGGGCGTCACCATCGCCATCGCCCTGGGCGGCGGCCTGCTGCTGACCGGCGCCATTGCCGGTCCGGTGGCGGCGATGACCGCCGCCATGCGCCGCCTGGCTTCGGGCGACAACGGCGTCGACGTCCCGGCCGCCGGCCGCAGGGACGAGATCGGCCAGATGGCCGCCGCCGTCGCCCACTTCAAGGAAGCGGCGATCGAGAAGATCCGCATCGAGGGGGCCGCCGCCAGCCAGCGCCAGGCCGCCGACGCCGAGCGCGCCGCCGTGGCCAGCGAGAAGGCCGAGGTCGAGCGCAGCGATTCGGTCAACATCGCCGCCCTGAACGAGGCGCTGGACCACCTGGCGGGCGGCGACCTGACCCACCGCATCACCATCCCGTTCTCGCCCAAGGCCGAGAGCCTGAAGTCCAACTTCAACGCCGCGGCCGATCGCATGCAGGACGCCATGAAGGCCATCGCGGCCGCCACCGGCGGGGTCAATGGCGGCGCCGACGAGATCGCCGTGGCCTCCGACGACCTGTCGCGCCGCACCGAGCAACAGGCCGCCAGCCTGGAAGAGACCGCCGCCGCCCTGGACCAGATCACCGCCACGGTGCGCAAGACCGCCGCCGGCGCCAAGGAGGCCTCGACCGTCGTCGCCGTGGCGCGCGGCGACGCCGAGAAGTCCGGCAAGATCGTCAGCCAGGCGGTCAGCGCCATGACCGAGATCGAGACCTCGTCCCACCAGGTCAGCCAGATCATCGGCGTCATCGACGAGATCGCCTTCCAGACCAACCTGCTGGCCCTGAACGCCGGGGTCGAGGCGGCGCGGGCCGGCGACGCGGGGCGCGGCTTCGCGGTCGTGGCCCAGGAAGTCCGCGCCCTGGCCCAGCGTTCGGCCGAAGCGGCCAAGGAGATCAAGACCCTGATCTCGACCTCGACCCAGCAGGTCGGGGCCGGTGTCAGCCTGGTCGGCCAGACCGGCGAGGCCCTGCAGCGCATCGTCGACCAGGTGGCGTCGATCGACACCCTGGTCAACGAGATCTCGGCCTCGGCGACCGAGCAGTCGACTGGCCTGCACGAGGTCAACACCGCCGTGAACCAGATGGACCAGGTCGTCCAGCGCAACGCCGCCATGGTCGAGGAAGCCACCGCCGCCGCCCACTCGCTGAAGGGCGAGGCCAATCAGCTGTCGGCCCTGGTCGGCCGCTTCCGGGTCGGCGCCGAAGCCGCCGCGCCGGCCTCGCGCGGCAGCGCCCCGGCCCGTCCCAACACTTCCGTCCGCCCGGGGCGTCCCGTCCCGTCGCGCGGCGGCGCGGCGGTCGCTGTCAAGAACGACGAATGGGAAGAGTTCTGATCCCCGAAGCTGGGGACAGGCCCATGGGCCTGTCCCCAACCGGTCCTAGAGCATTTCCCGACCTGATTGCATCAGGCCGGGGCTCTAGGTTTTTGTTTTAACGCATTTTCTTCACGCGAACCGGAAGCCACTTCGCTCGAAAATGCTCTAGTACCACCCCGCCTCGCGCAGCGCCCGAGCATAGGCCCGGCTGACCGGGGCTTCGACGCCGCCCTTCAGGGTCAGGGTGGCGCGGCCGTCGCCACGCTGGGCGTGTTCCACCGCGTCCTTGGCCACCCACCACGAGCGGTGGGTCTGGGCGCCCTCGACGCCCTCCAGTTCGGCCACGGCGTCGGACAGCCGCAGCAGGATCAGGTCCTGCCCCTTGGAGGTGTGCAGGCGCAGATAGTGGTCCTCCGATTCCACCGCATACAGGTCGCCGCCCCGCAGCCGCGGGGGAAGACGGTCCAGAAAGCGCGGCGGCGCGGCCCCGGCCGGCGCGGCGTGGGTCTGGAGCGGCTGGCGCTGGACCATGAAATTGAGGCCGGTCATGGCGCTGGTGATCAGCAGCACCGGCGGCAGGAACCCCGGCAGGGTGCGCAGGGACACGTCGTCATAGAACACCAGGCTCGTCACCAGCCACACCACGACCGTGAAGGGCAGGGTGATGCTCAGGGCCAGGATGGCGGCGTAGCGCCAAGGGGCGGCCTCGACCCGGCCGTCGCGGGCGAACAGCCAGCTGATCGCCGTGCCGACCAGCGCGCCAGTCAGGCACAGGCCGACCCAATAGGCCAGGCGCACGGCCAGCGGCGCGTCATCCATGCCGAACGCGCCGGTCAGGGCCAGGAACACGCCGGCCGCCGTCGAGATCCCCCAGCCGCGCAAGGCGGGCGGGGACAGCAAGGCCGTTCGCGAAGCGCCAACGGCGCGGGCCAGCCGCTCGCGCAACGGGACTGTCGACTGGCGCAGACGCGGTTGAGGCACGGTCCGGGACGCTCCTAGGGATCAAGGCGTGATGGCGGCGGTCCCGCCCTCGGACGCCTCGCTCGAGACCTGGAGATGAAGATGGATCGCGAAACCCTGTCAATGCGCCAGCAAGCCGGAAACGGTCGCTGGACCCTGATCGGCCTGGCCTCGGTCACCGCCGCGATCGCCCTGGCTTCACCGCAGGCCAAGGCGGTGATGGCCTGGATGGGGCTGCATCCGCGTCCGCCGCGCCTGGACCTGATCCTGGCCGCCTCGCCGGTCATCCAGCTGCACATCGCCGGCGCGCTGACGGCCCTGGCGATCGGCACGGTGCTGCTGGTCGGGATCAAGGGCACGCGGGTCCACAAGACCCTGGGCTGGGTCTGGGTCGTCGCCATGGCCCTGACGGCGGTCAGCTCGCTGTTCATCCGCCAGGTCAACCACGGCGCCTTCAGCTACATCCACCTGCTCAGCGGCTGGACGATCGTCGCCTTGCCGATGGCCGTCTACGCCGTCAAGCGCCGCAAGCTCTCCCTGCACCGGCGGATGATGACCGGCCTGTTCGTCGGAGGGCTGATCATCGCGGGCCTGCTGACCTTCCTGCCCGGCCGGCTGATGTGGGGGGTGTTCTTCGCGTGAAGCCCGCCCTTGCCACCACGCCCCGTCCGGGCCTATCCGAAGAGCAGCGTTACTCGCGCGGGGACCTCTTCTTCATGACCGCAGCCAAGCCTCGCGCCCGCACCGCCGGACGGGGCCGACCCGCCAAGGCGACGGGCCGGGACCTGAAGGAGACCATCCTCGACGCCGCCGAGGGATTGTTCGCGCGACACGGCTTCCACGGGGTGACCATCCGCCAGGTGGCGGCCGAGGCCGGCGTCGACACCGCCCTGATCCACTACTATTTCGGCGCCAAGCGCGAACTGTTCGACGCGGTGTTCCTGCGCCGGGCCGAGATCCTCAACACCGCCCGCGGCCTGTCGATGGACGCCTACGAGAAAAGCCACGCCGACCGGATGACCGTCGAGGGGGTGATCGAGGCCTTCATCGAGCCCCTGCTGCGCATCTCGCAGGACGGCGGCCAGGGCTGGAAGAGCTACTTCGCCCTGGTGGCCCAGGTGAACAACACCCCGGCCTGGGGCGGCGAGACCATGGCGCGGTTCTTCGACCCCGTCGTCCATCGCCTGGTCGAGACCCTGAAGGTCGTTCGTCCGGACGCGGAGTATCGCGATCTCTACTGGAGCTACCAGTTCCTGACCGGCTCGATGATGCTGGCCCTGTCGGAGACCGGCCGCATCGACTCCCTGTCCGAGGGCCAGTGCCATTCCAGCGACCTGGGCGCGGTGCGGGCCCGGCTGTTCGCCTATTGCGCCGCCGGCTTCGAGGCGGTGATCGCTCGCGCGCCAAAGGCCTGATCTCCGACTTTCCTGGCCTCGCGGGACGGTGGAACCATCATTTCATCACTTAGTGAAAAAAGACTAGCGCGAAACTCGCGTCTGGGTGACAGTGTCCTCCAATTCGCGGGGCAATGAATTCGCGAGCGCCGGGAAGTGCGTCCGTTCAGCGGAGCCGTCCGGCACGGGACGGAACGCATAGGGGAGGGGAAACCCAATGAAAACGATGCTCAAGCTCGCCTTGATGGCGGGCGCGGCCTGGTCCGCGACCGCCACGGTCGCGACGGCCCAAGACCAAACGCCGGCCGGCGCCAATTCCGCTTCGGTCGAAGAACTGGTCGTCACCGCCCGACGTCGCGAGGAAACCTTGAAGGACGTGCCGGTGGCCGTCTCGGCCTTCAGCGCCGAGACCCTGGAGCGCCAGGGCGCCAACGACATCACCACCCTGTCGCAGACGACGCCGAACATCACCGTGCAGACGGCGCGGGGGTCGAACTCGACCCTGATCTCCTACATCCGCGGCATCGGCCAGCAGGACCCGCTGTGGGGCTACGAGCCCGGCGTCGGCCTCTATGTCGATGACGTCTATATCTACCGCCCGCAGGGCGCGGTGCTCGACGTGTTCGACGTCCAGCGCATCGAAGTGCTGCGCGGCCCGCAGGGCACGCTGTACGGCCGCAACACCATCGGCGGCGCCATCAAGTATGTGACCAACAAGCTGGGCGACGAGGCCGGCGGCAAGATCAAGGGCACGTACGGCAGCTACGATCAAACCGACCTGCTGGTCGAGGGGCACGCGCCGGTCGGCGGCGGCCTGTCGGTGGGCGGCGCCTACGCGCTCTACAAGCGCGACGGCTACGGCAAGAACCTGACCAGCGGCAATGACCAGTACAACAAGGACGTCCAGGCCTATCGCCTCAGCGCCGAATACGCCCCGACCGACGCCCTGTTCTTCCGCCTGGCCTACGACAAGGTGAAGGACGACTCCAACGCCCGCCACGGTCACCGCGAACTGCCGGCCCTTGTCGGCGGCTATCGGGTGCTGGACGTCTATGACACCCAGGCCGGCCTGAGCGACGACAACTCAGTCGAGACCGAAGGCGTGTCGCTGACCGGCTCGTGGGCGGCAAGCCAATATCTGACGCTCAAGTCGATCACCGCCAGCCGCAAGGGCCACACGGACACCCACATCGACTTCGACGGCACGCCGCTGCCCACCCTCGACGTGCCGGCCACCTATGACGACCGCTCGTTCTCGCAGGAACTGCAGGCCGTCTACGCCGACGAAAACGTCCAGGGCGTGTTCGGCCTCTACTACATGAACAGCCAGGCCTCGGGCGAGTTCGACACCATCGCCGGCAACCTGGGCGTGGCGATCGCCGACGGCGGCAAGGTCAGCACCCAGAGTTTCGCGGCCTTCTTCGACGTCAGCGCCAGCTTCACCGACCGCTTCAAGGTCTCGCTCGGCGCCCGCGCCACTCGCGACCACAAGCGCAGCAACACTTTCCGCTTCTTCTATCTCGGCGCCACGCCCACCCCCTATCAGGGCGGCACGCCGCGCCCGATCCTGCAGGTGCGCACCAACTACAGCGCCGAGAAGACCTTCGAGCAGTTCACGCCGCGCCTCTCGGCCTCGTATGAGCTGACCGACGACCTGAACACCTACGTCTCCTACTCCAAGGGTTACAAGTCGGGCGGCTGGGACATGCGCGGCGACGCCTTCCTGACCCCGCAGACGGTCAACGGCTACCAGCCCGAAGTCGTCAACGCCTACGAGGCCGGCCTGAAGGGCTATCTGTTCGACCGCCGCCTGTCGTTCGCCTCGGCCGTCTTCCTGTCGAAGTACAAGGACCAGCAGGTCACCACCCAGGTCGTGGTGCCCAGCGGCATCGCCAGCTCGGTCGACAACGCCGGCTCGTCCACCCTGTACGGCGCCGAGTTCGAGGCCCAGGCCAAGTTCAACGCCAATCTCTCGGGCACGGTGGCGGTGGGCTACATCCACGCCAAGTACGACACCTTCAGCCGCTTCGTGCCGGCGGGCGCGCCGAACCCGGTGAACCCGTCGCAAACGATCCCGGCCGGCGGCCAGATCGTCAACGTGGCCGACCTGTACGGTTTCCAGAACACGCCGGAATGGACGGGCAATGTCAGCCTGACCTGGCAGGGCGACCTCGCCGGCGGCCGACTGATGGTCACCCCGATGGTCAGCTATCGCGACAGCTACCAGCAGTTCGAGCTGCCGCTGCCGCTGCTCGACCAGAAGGCCTTCACCCTGGTGGATCTGACCGCCAGCTGGGCGCCCGACAGCGGCCGCTACAAGATCTCTGTGGCGGGCAAGAACCTGACCGACGAGCGCTATCGCATCGGCGGCTATAACTTCGGCGTACCTACCTACAACAACTCGGTGATCGGCTTCTACGGCCCGCCGCGCACCTACTCCGCCTCGCTCGAGGTGAAGTTCTAGGGGCGCTCGCGGCCCCGCCTTCCGCGGCCTTCGCCGGGAAGACGGAAACGGGCCGGACCCCGGCTATCTGGCGACGGCCCGCTGCAACGGGTCGTCGCCACTTCTTTGATCGGACGATGGATCGCGTGATGAGCCAGACCAACAGCGACACTCCGGCCGGCCACGGCCCGCGCTACCGCTATGTCGTGCTGGCGATGCTGATCCTGGCCTACACGTTCAACTTCCTGGACCGGCAGATTCTCGGCATCCTGGCCGGGTCGATCAAGGCCGAGCTGAACCTGACCGACACCCAGCTGGGCCTGATGGGCGGGGTGGCCTTCGCCGCCCTCTACACCACCCTGGGCGTGCCGATCGCCTGGCTGGCCGACCGGGTCAGCCGCACCTGGATCATGACCGCCGCCCTGACCGTCTGGAGCGGCTTCACCGTCGCCTGCGGCTTCGCGGGCGGCTTCTGGTCGCTGTTCCTGTCGCGGATGGGGGTCGGGATCGGCGAGGCGGGCGGCGTGGCCCCGGCCTATTCGCTGATCAGCGACTATTTCCCCAAATCGCAGCGGGCCCGGGCCCTGGCGGTCTATTCCTTCGGCATCCCGCTGGGCACGGCGCTGGGCGTGCTGTTCGGCGGACTGATCGCCGCCTATGTCAACTGGCGCTTCGCCTTCATCGCCGTCGGCCTGGCCGGCGTGGTGCTGGCCCCGATCTTCAAGTGGGTGGTCAAGGACCCGGCGCGCGGCGGCATGGACGCGCAAGAGGGCGCTCCGGTCCCCGCCACCCCGCCCAAGGCCCCCGGCATGGGCCAGGTGCTGGCGACGATCCTGCCCAAGCCCAGTTTCTGGCTGCTGGCCTTCGGCGCGGCCAGCTCGTCGATCTGTGGCTACGGCGTGGCCTTCTGGCTGCCCACCTTCTTCCAGCGCAGCTTCGGCCTGGACCTGACCGAGCGGGCGATGTTCTACAGCGCCCTGTCGCTATTCGGCGGCGTGGCCGGCATCTGGCTCGGCGGCGTGCTGGCCGACCGGTTCGGGACGCGCAACAAGGCCGCCTACGCCCTGGCCCCGGCGATCTGTTTCCTGGTGGCCCTGCCGTGCTTCCTGCTGGCCATGAACGTCCATTCGCTGGCCCTGGCCTTCCTGCTGTTCCTGATCCCCACCGGCCTCAACCTGGCTTGGCTCGGTCCAGTGATCGCCGCCGTGCAACACCTGGCGCCGGCCTCGATGCGGACCACGACCTCGGCCCTGTTCCTGTTGATCAACAACCTGCTGGGCCTGGCGGTGGGCCTGTGGTTCTTCGGCTATGTCTCCGACCTGCTGGCCCCGCGCTACGGGGCGGAGTCGATGCGCCACGCCCTCTATTTCGGCCTGGGCTTCTACGTGCTGAGCGCCATACTGCTGATCCTGGCCTCGCTGCGGCTGAAGCGCGACTGGGTCGAGTAGCCGCGCCGATCGGAGCGCCACCGTTCCGACACGTTCAGGTTACAAGAGCGCGCTGACGAACGCGGGACTATGACCATGGGCGGCGACGACCGGCACATCTTCCACGACCCCTCCGGGCGACGGGACCGGCGGATGCGGCTGGTCCTGGGGATCACCCTGTCGGTCCTGGCCGCGGTGGTCGCCGCCTTCCTGGCCACCCTGGCCTTCGCCCCGCGCCTGCCGTTGGTGACCCTGAAGGACCCGCACGTCCTGTCGTCCCTGCACGACGCGACCGCCCATCGGCTGAAGCCGAACCTGGCCTGGCGCAAGGTTCCTCATCCGGCCGCCACGCCCGGGGCCGGGCCCGCGCGCCCGATCAGCGTCGGCTTCTATGTCAGCTGGGACGAGGACTCCCGCGAGTCCCTGCGCCGCAACATCGACAAGCTGGACGTGGTCTCGCCGCAGTGGGTGGCGCTGAAGGGCTCGGCCGGCGACGTGACGGTGGACGACGACCCGCAGGGCGTGGCCCGCATCGCCGCCGCGGCCAACCATCCCGCCGTGCTGCCGCTGGTCCACAACTCGGCCAACGCCAGGTTCGACGGTCCGCTGGCCGACGCCCTGCTGGCCGATCCGGCGGCGCGCCGCAAGCTGGTGGCCGGCCTGGCCGACCTGGCCGTCAAGCGCGGCTACGGCGGCTATGTCTTCGACCTGGAGAACCTGTCGGACAAGGGCCTGGCGAACTATTCCAAGCTGCTGGACGAGGCGCGCGCCGTCCTGAAGCCCCAGGGTCGCGAGGTCTGGGTCACCGCGCCGTTCGACGGCCAGGGCTGGCCGCTGAAGCGCCTGCAGGACGCCGCCGACACCCTGGTGCTGATGGCCTACGACCAGCATTACGCCGGCGGCGATCCCGGCCCCAACGCCGGCCAGGACTGGTACGAGACCGAGCTGGCCAAGGATTTCGCGCAACTGGACCCGGCTCGCGCCATCCTGGCGCTGGGCGCCTACGGCTATGACTGGACGCTGGGCAAGACGGAGGGCGGCAAGCCCGTCGCCGGCGACGCGGTGACCTTCCACGAGGCGATGCGCAACGCCCAGGACGCCGGCGCCGACATCGCCATGGACGAGAACGCGCTGAACCCGACCTACGACTATGTCGACGACGGCGGCGGCAAGCACAAGGTGTGGTTCCTGGACGCCACGACCCTGTTCAACCAGGTCAAGGTCACCGACGGCTGGCGGCCGCGCGGCTACGGCCTGTGGCGGATGGGCATGGAGGACCCCGGCGTCTGGAGCGTGCTGGGCAAGCCCTACGGCCAGGCCTCGGCCACCGCCCTGACGCGGATCCCGGCGGGCCAGAGCGTCGATTTCGACGGCGGCGGCGAGGTGCTGCGGGTCTCGGCCCTGCCCACCCCCGGCAAGCGGACCCTGACCTTCGATCCCGACACCGGCCTGATCGCCGACCAGAGCTACGACGCCATCCCCAGCTCCTACGTCATCGAACGCTACGGCCAGAAGCCGGGCCTGGTGGCCCTGACCTTCGACGACGGCCCCGACGCCCGCTGGACCTCGAAGATTCTCGACATCCTGAAAGAGAAGCGGGCCCCGGCCACCTTCTTCGTCATCGGCGAGAACATGCAGACCCGGCCCGACCTGGTGAAGCGGGAAGTGGCCGAGGGGCACGACGTCGGCAGCCACACCTGGACCCACCCCAACATCGGCGAAATTCCGATCGCCCAGACCGACGTCGAGCTGAACGCTACCCAGCGCCTGTTCGAGGTGATCACCGGCCGCTCGATGCGGCTGTTCCGTCCGCCGTTCTTCGGCGACGCCGAGCCCTCGACCCCGCACGAGGTGGCGCCGCTGGTGATCGCCCAGACTCTGGGCTATCTGGTCGTCGGCCTGCGCATCGACCCCGACGATTGGCAGAAGCCGCCGTCCCAGACGATCATCGACCGCACCCTGGAACGACTCGACCATCCCGGCGACCGGCCCGGCCAGGTGGTGCTGCTGCACGACGCCGGCGGCAACCGGGCCAACACCGTCGCGGCGCTGCCGGGCCTGATCGACGCCATCCGGGCCCGTGGCTACCGCCTGGTGACGGTCGGCGAGCTGGCCGGCATGACGCCCGCCCAGGTGATGCCGGTCAGCGACCGCGACCCGGTGGCCCTGACCCTGGATCGGGTTGGCTTCGGCTTGTTCCGTACACTGAAGACCGCGCTCACCGCCCTGTTCCTGACCGCCATCGCCCTGGGCCTGGCGCGGCTGGTGTTCCTGGCCTGCCTGGCCTTGGTCCATCGCTGGACCCACGAAAGCCCGGAGAACCTCGATCCGGAAAATGGCCCGCTGGTCAGCGTGCTGATCCCCTGCTTCAACGAGGAGAAGGTGATCGCCGCCTCGGTGGCGCGGATTCTGGAATCGGAATGGCGCAATATCGAGGTGCTGGTGCTGGACGACGGTTCGTCGGACGGCACGGCGGACGCGGTACGCAAGGCGCATGGCGATGATCCGCGCGTCATGCTGATGAGCTTCGAGAACGGCGGCAAGGCCCGGGCCGTCAACCGCGGCCTGGCCGTGGCCAAGGGCGACTATGTCGTCGCCCTGGACGCCGACACCCTGTTCCCACCCAAGACCATCGGCCGGCTGGTGCGCTGGTTCCAGGATCCGCGGATCGGCGCGGTGGCCGGCAACGCCATCGTCGGCAACCGGGTGAACATGGTCACCCGCTGGCAGGCGCTGGAATATGTCACCGCCCAGAACCTGGAGCGCCGGGCGCTGTCGGCCCTGGGCGCGGTGACCGTGGTGCCGGGCGCGGTCGGGGCCTGGCGCAAGAGCGTGTTGGACGAACTGGGCGGCTATCCGTCCGACACCCTGGCCGAGGACCAGGACCTGACCATCGCCTGCCAGCGGGCCGGCTGGAAGGTGGCCTTCGACCCGGCCGCCCAGGCCTTCACCGAGGCCCCCGACACGGTCGCTGGCCTGCTCAAGCAGCGTTTCCGCTGGTCGTTCGGCACCCTGCAATGCGTCTGGAAGCACCGCGCGGCCCTGTTCAACTCCAAGACCCCGGCCCTGGGCTTCGTGGCCCTGCCGCAGATCTGGCTGTTCCAGATCCTGCTGGCCGTCGCCGCGCCCCTGGTCGATCTGGCGGTGGTCTGGAGCCTGATCTCCGGTGTCTATGGCGCGATCGCCCATCCGGTGGAGTGGTCGCCCGACGACACCATCCGGGGGCTGCTCTACTGGGCGGTGTTCATCCTGGTCGACCTGTCGGCCGGGGCCCTGGGCATGGCCCTGGAGAAGCGCGCGCCGTGGGCCGACCTGCCCTACCTGCCGGTGCAGCGCTTCGGCTACCGGCAGCTGATGTACTACGTCGTCGTCAAGTCGGTGCTGACCGCCGCGCGCGGTGGCCGGGTCGGCTGGGGCAAGCTGGAGCGCCGGGCCACGGCCACGGTCAAGACCGGAGGGTAGGGCCCCAGGCTTGCCAGCCCGCCGCCGCCGTGGCCTAGCTTCGGTCAAGATCAGAGCGGGAAGACACCATGCGAGCGGCGATTGCGGCGGCCCTGATGTTGGCGACGGCGAGCGGGGCCGACGCCTTCGCGGCGGAGGCGCCGACGGGCGGGCATCCGATCCTCCAGGTCCAGCTCGGCCCGCAAATCCAGACGCCGGTCTCGGGCCGCCTGCTGGTTTTCGCCCAGCCGCTGGCCGCGGCCAAGGCGGCCGCCAAGGACGGCAAGGTCACCCGGGTCGAGCCCGATCCGTTCGGGGCCGAGAAGGGCAACATCTCGGCCCGCGAGGTCGCCACCGTCCAGCCGGGCGCGGTGATCGATATCGACCTGGACGGCGTCGCCGCGCCCCAGGCCTTTTCCCAGCTGCCGCCCGGCGACTACGCCGTGCAGGCGGTGCTCGATCAGAACCACAGCTACAACTATAACAGCCGGGGCCCAGGCGACCTGGTCAGCCCGGTGGTCGAGCTGAAGCTGCCGCTGGCGGCCGGAACCAAGCTGACCCTGGAAACCATCGAGCCGGCGACCGATCCCTGGAACCTGCCGGCCAGCGTCCCCGAGCAGCGCCGGGCGCTGCGGGTCGCGCTGCGGCCGCACGCCCACGAGATCGCCTTCGTCAGCCCGGCGCTCAGCGCCTTCTGGGGCCGGCCGATCACCCTGAAGGGCTGGGTGGTGACGCCGCCGGGCTACGAGGCCGGCAAGGACCGCTATCCGACCGTCTATTACACCACCGGCTTCGGCGGGACCGCCAACTCGCTGGTCGGCGTCGGGGCGAGCGTGTTCGACGGCATGGCCAAGGGTAGGGCGCCGCCGATGATCTGGGTGCTGCTGGACGAGAGCAGCGCCACCGGCACGCACGAGTTCGCCGACGGCGTCAACAACGGCCCTTGGGGGACGGCGCTCACCGAGGAGCTGATCCCCGACCTCGAGAAGCACTGGCGCATGGACGCCAAGGCCGGCGGCCGCTTTCTGAACGGCCATTCCTCCGGCGGCTGGGCGACCCTGTGGCTGCAGACCCGTTATCCCAAGGTGTTCGGCGGCACGTGGTCGACCTCGCCCGACCCCAGCGACTTCCACGACTTCAGCGGCGTCGACCTCTATGCCGCCGGCGCCAACATCTATTTCAAGCCCGACGGCTCGACCTGGCCGATCGCCCGCGACAAGGGCAAGGTCCTGGCCTCGTCACGCGACGCCACGCTGATGGAGGAGGCGCTGGGCGAGTATGGCGGCCAGATGCGCTCGTTCGACTGGGTGTTCTCGCCGCGCGGGCCCGACGGCCGGCCCATGCCGCTGTTCGACCGGGCGACCGGCGCGGTCGATCCCGTCGTCGCCGCCTATTGGCGCGACCACTACGACATCGCCGAGTGGCTGAAGCGCGACTGGCCGGCTCTGAAGCCCGACCTGGACGGCAAGGTCCACCTGATCGTCGGCGCGGCCGACACCTTCTATCTGGACGGCGCGGCCCATCGGCTGGAGGCGGTGATGAAGGGGCTCGGCGCGAAGACCGACTTCCGCTACCTGGAGGGTCGCACCCACTTCGACCTCTATGTGATCGGCGACGACGACCGGGCGCTGCTCGACCAGATCGCCTGGGAGATGTACGCGATCGCCCGACCGGGTGCGAAACCGCCGGTCGCCGCCGCCAAGCCGGGCGGCTGACCGCCGGGGTCGAACTGCCTCAATGGTAGCGGTAACCTAGACGCATTCGCCAAAGGCTCGGCAAAGCGGCGGTTGAAGTTCCGGAAGCTCACGATTGCGAGAAAAGTCCAACCCATTCCGAGGGTGGACGACTTCAGCCCACTTTTACACAAGAGCGGCGTAATCGGTCCAAGCGCGGTTGCGCCTGCGAAATAGCGCTCCTATAACCCGGCCACATTTCAGAAGCCGTCGCCGAGACCGGTCCCTCATGAACATTCACGAACACCAAGCCAAAGCCGTCCTCGCGGAGTTCGGCGCCCCAGTTCCGCGCGGCTATCCCGCCTTTACCGTCGAGGAAGCCGTCGCCGCCGCTGAGAAGCTGGGTGGTCCGGTGTTCGTCGTCAAAAGCCAGATCCACGCCGGTGGCCGCGGCAAGGGCAAGTTCGAGGGCCTGGGCCCCGACGCCAAGGGCGGCGTCCGCGTCGTCAAGTCGGTCGCCGACGTCAAGGCCTGCGCCGAGGAAATGCTCGGCCGCGTGCTGGTGACCCACCAGACCGGCCCCAAGGGCAAGCAGGTCAACCGCCTCTACATCGAAGAAGGCGCGGCGATCGCCAAGGAATTCTACCTGTCGCTGCTGGTCGACCGCGAGACCTCGATGGTCTCGGTGGTCGCCTCGACCGAAGGCGGCATGGATATCGAGGACGTCGCCCACGACACCCCCGAGAAGATCCACAGCTTCTCGATCGACCCGGCGACCGGCGTCTGGCCGACCCACGCGCGCGCCCTGGCCAAGGCCCTGGGCCTGACCGGCGGCCTCGCCAAGGAAGCCGCCACCCTGCTGAACCAGCTCTATGCGGCGTTCCTGGCCAAGGACATGGCCATGCTGGAAGTGAACCCGCTGATCGTCACCGCCGACGATCATCTGCGGGTGCTGGACGCCAAGGTGTCGTTCGACGGCAACTCGCTGTTCCGCCATCCGGACATCCGCGAGCTGCGCGACGAGACCGAGGAAGACCCCAAGGAAATCGAAGCCAGCAAGTTCGACCTCGCCTACATCGCCCTGGACGGCGAAATCGGCTGCATGGTCAACGGCGCGGGCCTGGCCATGGCCACCATGGACATCATCAAGCTGTACGGCGCCGAGCCGGCCAACTTCCTCGATGTCGGCGGCGGCGCCAGCAAGGAGAAGGTCACCGCGGCCTTCAAGATCATCACCGCCGACCCAGCCGTCAAAGGCATCCTGGTCAACATCTTCGGCGGCATCATGCGCTGCGACATCATCGCCGAGGGCGTCATCGCCGCGGTGAAGGAAGTCGGGCTGACGGTTCCGCTGGTCGTGCGCCTCGAGGGCACGAACGTCGAACTGGGTAAGAAAATCATCTCGGAAAGCGGCCTGAACGTCATCGCCGCCAACGATCTGTCCGACGGCGCCGAAAAGATCGTCGCCGCCGTGAAGGGTGCTCGCTAAATGTCGATCCTCATCGGTTCTGAAACCAAGGTCATCTGCCAGGGCATCACCGGCGCCCAGGGCACGTTCCACTCCGAACAGGCCATCGCCTACGGCACCAAGATGGTCGGCGGCGTGACCCCCGGCAAAGGCGGCCAGACCCACATCGGCCTGCCGGTGTTCGACACGGTCGGCGAAGCCCGCGAAGCCACCGGCGCCGACGCCTCGGTGATCTACGTCCCGCCGCCCTTCGCGGCCGACTCGATCCTGGAAGCCATCGACGCGCAGATCCCGCTGATCATCTGCATCACCGAAGGCATCCCGGTGCTGGACATGGTGAAGGTGAAGAAGGCCCTGCAAGGCAGCAAGTCGCGCCTGATCGGCCCCAACTGCCCCGGCGTCCTGACCCCGAACCAGTGCAAGATCGGCATCATGCCGGGTTCGATCTTCTCGAACGGCTCGGTCGGCGTCGTCTCGCGCTCGGGCACCCTGACCTATGAAGCGGTGTTCCAGACCACCAATGCGGGCCTGGGCCAGACCACGGCTGTCGGCATCGGCGGCGACCCGGTCAAGGGCACCGAGTTCATCGACATTCTTGAGCTCTTCCTGGCCGACGAAGCCACCAAGTCGATCGTCATGATCGGCGAAATCGGCGGCTCGGCCGAAGAGGAAGCCGCCCAGTTCATCGCCGACGAAGCCAAGCGCGGCCGCAGCAAACCCATGGTCGGCTTCATCGCCGGCCGCACGGCCCCTCCCGGCCGTCACATGGGCCACGCCGGCGCGATCATTTCGGGCGGCAAGGGCGGCGCGGAAGACAAGATCGCCGCGATGGAGGCCGCGGGCATCCGCGTCTCGCCGTCGCCGGCGCGCCTGGGCGACACCCTGCTCGAGGTGCTCAAGGGCTAAGACGACACCGAAACCCCGCCCCACGCGGGGCCCAGGTTTTTCCGACCGCCAGTCGACGATCCGAAAAAATCACCTGGGCCCCGCCGATCGGCGGGCGCCCGGTGAATGAGAGACTATATTTACGGCCCTGGGCTAGGGGTGCGTAACGGATCTTAAGGCGAACACGATGGCGGACGACGCGGGTATCATCAATCAGGTCTTGACCGAGACCTCGTTCCTCTACGGAGCCAATGCGGCTTTCGTCGAGGATCTCTACGCCCGGTGGGCGGAGAACCCCGCTTCGGTCGAGCCCTCTTGGGCCGCGTTCTTCGCCACGCTCTCGGACCAGGCCGACCAGGTCAAGCGCGCCGCGCAGGACCCGGCCTGGACGCCCCGGCAGGCGCCGGCCGTCCGCCCCGAATGGCTTTCGGCCATCGACGGCCTGTGGCCGACCGTGGCCCCCGCCGTCGAAGCCAAGATGACCAAGGCCATCGAGGCCAAGGCCCCCGGCTCCTCCGCCGAAGCCGTCCGCGCCGCCACGCTGGACAGCCTGCGCGCCATCATGATGATCCGGGCCTACCGGATGCGCGGCCACCTCGCCGCCAACCTCGACCCGCTGGGCCTGGAGCCCAAGGCCTCGGCCCCCGAGCTCGACCCCTCGACCTACGGCTTCTCGGAAGCCGACTACGACCGTCCGATCTTCCTCGACTTCGTGCTGGGCCTCGAGACCTCGACGATCCGCGAGATCCTGTCGATCCTGCGCCGCACCTACTGCGACAATGTCGGCGTGCAGTACATGCACATCTCCGACCCGGCCGAGAAGGCCTGGCTGCAGGAGCGCATCGAGGGTCGCGACAAGGAGATCGTGTTCTCCAAGGAGGGCAAGGTCGCCATCCTCAAGAAGCTGATCGAGGCCGAGGGCTTCGAACGCTTCCTGCACAAGCGCTTCCCCGGCACCAAGCGTTTTGGCCTCGACGGCGCCGAAGCCTGCATTCCGGCGCTGGAGCAGATCATCAAGCGCGGCGGCGCCCTGGGCGTGAAGGACATCGTCCTGGGCATGCCGCACCGCGGCCGCCTCAACGTGCTGGCCGCCGTGATGGGCAAGCCCTACCACGTGATCTTCCACGAGTTCCAAGGCGGCTCGAGCCTGCCGTCGGACGTCGAGGGTTCGGGCGACGTCAAGTATCACATGGGCGCCTCGTCGGACCGTGAGTTCGACGACAACAAGGTCCACCTGTCGCTGACCGCCAACCCGTCGCACCTGGAAATCGTCAACCCGGTGGTGATCGGCAAGGCCCGCGCCAAGCAGGCCTTCACCCTGCGCGAACAGCCCGACGCCGGTCGCGGCCACGTGCTGCCGCTGCTGCTGCACGGCGACGCGGCCTTCGCCGGCCAGGGCGTGGTGGCCGAGTGCTTCACCCTGTCGGGCCTGAAGGGCTACCGCACGGGCGGCACCGTCCACTTCATCGTCAACAACCAGATCGGCTTCACGACCAACCCGCGCTACTCGCGCAGCTCGCCCTATCCCTCGGACGTGGCGCTGATGGTCGAAGCCCCGATCTTCCACGTCAACGGCGACGACCCCGAGGCCGTGGTCTTCGCGGCCAAGGTCTCGACCGAATATCGCCAGATGTTCGGCAAGGACGTGGTCATCGACATGTTCTGCTACCGCCGGTTCGGTCACAACGAAGGTGACGACCCGACGATGACCCAGCCCTTGATGTACGCCAAGATCAAGGACCACATCTCGACCCGCGAGATCTACGGCCGCCGGCTGATCGCCGAGGGCGTGGCCTCGCAAGCCGAGGTCGACGGTTGGGTGACCGAGTTCGAGACCTTCCTCGACAAGGAATTCGACGCCGGCAAGGCCTACAAGGCCAACAAGGCCGACTGGCTGGACGGCAAGTGGAAGGGCCTGGCCCTGCCCGGCGACGAAGAGCGCAAGGGCAAGACCGACGTCGCCAAGACCAAGCTGCTGGAGATCGGCCGCCAGATCACCACGATCCCCGAGCGCCTGAACGCCCACAAGACCGTCAAGCGCGTCATCGACAACCGTCGCGAGGCGATCGAGAAGGGCGAGAACATCGACTGGGGCACGGCCGAACACCTGGCCTTCGCCACCCTGCTCGACGAGGGCTTCCCCGTCCGCCTGTCCGGCCAGGACAGCGTGCGCGGCACCTTCACCCAGCGCCATTCCGACATCATCGACCAGACGACCGAAGAGCACTACACGCCGCTCAACAACATCCGCCCCGGCCAGGCCCACTACGAGGTCATCGACTCGGCCCTGTCGGAAGAGGCGGTGCTGGGCTTCGAGTACGGCTTCTCGCTGGCCGACCCCAACACCATGACCCTGTGGGAAGGCCAGTTCGGCGACTTCGTGAACGGCGCCCAGGTGGTCATCGACCAGTTCATCAGCTCGGGCGAACGTAAGTGGCTGCGGATGAGCGGCCTGACCATGCTGCTGCCGCACGGCTACGAAGGCCAGGGCCCCGAGCACAGCTCGGCCCGCCTGGAACGCTTCCTGCAGTCGTGCGCCGAGGACAACATGCAGGTGGTCAACTGCACCACCCCGGCCAACTACTTCCACGCCCTGCGTCGCCAGATGCACCGCGAGTTCCGCAAGCCCTTGATCGTCATGACGCCCAAGAGCCTGCTGCGTCACAAGAAGGCGGTCTCCAACCTGGCCGACATGGCCGAGGGCTCCAGCTTCCACCGCGTGATGATCGACGGGGCCGAGGCCGGCTGCGACGTCGGCGGGATCAAGCTGAAGAGCGACGACAAGATCACCCGCGTCATCGCCTGCTCGGGCAAGGTCTATTTCGACCTGATCGACGCCCGGGCCAAGGCCGGCCGCGACGACGTCTACATCGTGCGCCTGGAGCAGTTCTATCCGTGGCCGCTGAAGTCGGTGCTGGGCGTGCTCGGCCGCTTCAAGAACGCCGAACTGGTCTGGTGCCAGGAAGAGCCCAAGAACATGGGCGGCTGGACCTTCGTCGATCCGTGGCTCGAGCTCAGCCTCGACCGCCTGGACGTCAAGGCCAAGCGCGCCCGCTACGTGGGTCGTCCCGCCTCGGCCTCGACGGCCGCCGGCATGATGAGCCGCCACCTGAAGGAACTCGAAAACTTCCTCACCGAAGCTTTCGCCTGACCACCTAAACCCCGCCGCCCTCATCCCGGGCTTGTCGAAGGACGAGGGCGGGCCAAGACTACGAACCGAACCCAGAAGAGACATCGGAACCCCACATGGCCGACATCATGACCCCCGCCCTCGGCGAATCCGTCACCGAAGCGACGGTGGCGCGCTGGACCAAGAAGGCCGGGGAGGCGGTGAAGAAGGACGAACTGCTCGTCGAACTGGAAACCGACAAGGTCAGCCTTGAAGTCGTGGCTCCGGCCGACGGCGTCCTGGCGTCGATCAGCGCCGAGGAAGGCGCGACCGTGGTTCCCGGGACCGTGCTGGGCGTGGTGACCGAAGGCGGCGTCGCGACCGCCGCGACCGCCGCCGCCGCGCCCAAGGCCGCCGCCCCGACGCCGGCTCCCACGCCCGCCCCGGCGCCTGTCGCCGCCGCCGCTCCGGTGACCGCCGCTCCGGTCAGCCCGGCCCCGGCTCGTATCGCCGCCGAGAACAACCTCGACCTGTCGGCCGTCGCCGGCACCGGCAAGGACGGCCGGGTGACCAAGGGCGACGCCCTGGCCGCCCTGGAAGCCCGCGCCAACGCCCCGGCCCCCGTCGCCGCTCCGGCCGCGCCGCGCGCCATCCACGAGCGCGAAGAGCGGGTGAAGATGACGCGCCTGCGTCAGACGATCGCCCGCCGCCTGAAGGAAGCCCAGAACAACGCCGCCATGCTGACGACCTTCAACGAGGTCGACATGACGGCGGTGATGGCCCTGCGCGGCCAGTACAAGGACATCTTCGAGAAGAAGCACGGCGTGAAGCTGGGCTTCATGAGCTTCTTCACCAAGGCCGTCGTGGCCGCCCTGAAGGCCGTGCCGGACGTCAACGCCGAGATCGACGGGACCGACATCGTCTACAAGAACCACTACGACATCGGCGTCGCCGTCGGCACCGAGAAGGGCCTGGTGGTTCCAGTCGTCCGCGACGCCGACCAGCTGAGCCTGGCCGAGATCGAAAAGGGCATCGGCGCCTTGGGCAAGAAGGCCCGCGACGGCCAGCTGGCCATCGAGGACATGCAGGGCGGCACCTTCACCATCACCAACGGCGGCATCTACGGCTCGCTGATGTCGACCCCGATCCTCAACGCGCCGCAGTCGGGCATCCTGGGCATGCACGCGATCAAGGAGCGGGCCATGGTCGTCAACGGCAAGATCGAGATCCGGCCGATGATGTACCTGGCGCTGAGCTACGACCACCGGGTGGTCGACGGCCAGGGCGCCGTGACCTTCCTGGTGAAGGTCAAGGAAGCCCTGGAAGACCCGCAGCGTCTGCTGCTGGAGCTGTAGTCGCTTCGAGAGGCTGGGCGAATTGGGGAAGGGGCCGCGTGAGCGGTCCCTTTTCTGTTGCGGCGCAGTGTTGAAGACGCGCGGCTTCTGATGTATCTATGTTGTGTAGATACGTGAGGTCGTCATGACCAAACTCGACGTCCAGCCTGCCCGCGCCAAGTTGTTCACGCACGGCGGCAGCCAGGCTGTGCGATTGCCCAAGGCGTTCCGGTTCGAGGGGACGGAGGTTTCCGTGCGGCGTGAAGGCGACGCGGTGATCCTGGAGCCGGTTGTCGCCAAACCACCCCGCACCCAGGCCGATCTTGACGCCATGTGGGCGCGTATCGACGCGCGAGGCGGTGGCGATTTCCCCGATCGCGAACAGCCCTCGGAACAAGAACGTGATTTCGGCTGGTGACTCTGGCGTTCGACACCAACGTCTTCGTGGACCTCATTCAGGGACGGAAGCCGATCATTCGCCGGCGTCGGGACAAGGTCATTCTGGCCCGCGAGACCGTGGTCGCGTCGCTGATTGTCTATCATGAACTGCAATTCGGCGTGGCGGCCAGCCGCGATCCCGCCGGTGAGGCGTTGAATGTCGCGGATGTCCTCGAGGGCGTCGCCATCGAGCCCTTGAGCGAGGAAGACGTGATCGTCGCGGCCCGGGTTCGAGCCGTGCTCAAGCGCCAGGGCGCGTCGATTGGGCCCTATGATGGCCTGATCGCCGGCCAGGCGCTGGCGCGCGGCTGGACATTGGTGACCTCGAACGTCCGGGAATTCTCGCGGGTGGAGGGCCTGGATGTCCAGGACTGGAGTCAACCATGACCGCCCCCCGCGACCGGCTCTTCCTTCTCCGCCCGGACTGGACCGACCAGGATCGCACATGGTTCTGCATGGCCTGCGCGGCCGTGGAGGGGTTCCTCGGCTACTATCCGGCCGTGCGCGCCCAGCTGGAGATCGCCTATCTGCCCTATGAGCGCCCGCGCCAGCCGGTGGCCGACCTGCTGGGCGAGGCGCACCAGAACCTGCCGACCCTGATCCTGGCCGCGCCCTTCGCGCACCCGGACCTGCGGGAGGATGACGTCCGCGAGGCCAACGGCCGGCTGTTCGCCACCAACGAAGGCCCGATCACCCGCTATCTGGCCGCCCGGTACGGGGTCTCGCCACCGCATCCTTGAACTTCGCGCGCGTTCGGGCAGTCTCGCGGCAGGAGGCGTCGATGAGCCTGACCGAGATCGCCCGTTTCGCGGACCTGACCGAAGCCCAGATCGCCGCCTCGCGCCTGCGGGCCGAGGGCGTGTCGGTGCTGCTGCAGAACGAGTACTGGGGGACCAGCGACTTCATCATGAGCATCGCCATGGGCGGTTTTCGCCTGTGGACCCCGGCCAGCGAGGCCGAGGAGGCCCGCCTGCTGATCGCCGAGCTGCGCGGCGCCGCGCCGCCGCTGGACCCTGAGGATGACGACCCCGTCGCGCCTCCCGACGCCCCGGCCGCCCAGGTGGCGCGCACCGGCGTGGCCCTGTTCCTGGCCATGACCTTCGGCGGCGTGGCCGGTTTCCTGGTGGCGGGACCGCGCCGGCCGCGGGGCGGTCATCACGCCGTCCTGGCCGGGGTCGCCATGGCGCTGGCGACGCTTTGCGGCGTCGTCGGCCTGCTGCTGGTCGGCGCCTGGCTCAGCGTCGGATTGCGCTGAGCCGGACCCTTGCCGTGATGGCGACCACCGAGGCGCTGATCGCGTGGGCCGAATTGCGCAAGACGCCGTTGAAATAGACCTTTAGCGCTCTGTGGGTTGATCCTTGGGACAGAGGCGCTAGGAAGTACGCGCGCGCGCCAGCCCCTTGGGAAACCGGGAGCAGGCCCCATTTTCTGTCCGGCGCCATTCGCGGCGCGTCTCAAGGCGAAGATCCATGGCTCAATACGACGTCGTCATCATCGGGGGCGGCCCCGGCGGCTACAACGGCGCGATCCGCGCCGGACAACTGGGTCTGAAGACCGCCATCGTCGAGGGACGCGGCAAGCTGGGCGGCACTTGCCTGAACGTCGGCTGCATGCCGTCCAAGGCCCTGCTGCACGCTTCGGAGATGTACGAGGCCGCGACCGGCGGCGAGTTCGCCAAGCTGGGCATCGAGGTCAAGCCGAAGCTGAACCTGGTCCAGATGATGGCCCAGAAGGCCGAGAGCGTCGAAGCCCTGACCAAGGGCGTCGAGTTCCTGATGAAGAAGAACAAGGTCGACTACATCAAGGGCTGGGGCCGCATCGACGGACCCGGCAAGGTCGTGGTCAAGGCCGAGGACGGTAGCGAAACCGTGCTCGAGACCAAGAACATCGTCATCGCCACCGGCTCGGAGCCCACCCCGCTGCCGGGCGTGACCATCGACAACCAGCGCATCGTCGACTCGACCGGCGCGCTGAGCCTGCCGGAAGTTCCCAAGAGCCTGATCGTCATCGGGGCCGGCGTCATCGGCCTGGAGCTGGGTTCGGTGTGGAAGCGCCTGGGCGCCGAGGTGACCGTGGTCGAATTCCTCGACCGCATCCTGCCGGGCACCGACACGGAAGTCGCCAACGCCTTCCAGAAGATCCTCGCCAAGCAGGGCTTCAAGTTCAAGCTGGGGGCCAAGGTCACCGGCGCGACCGCCTCCGCCAAGCAGGTGGAGCTGACCGTCGAGCCGGTGGCCGGCGGCGCGGCCGAGACCCTGCAGGCCGACTATGTGCTGGTGGCCATCGGTCGTCGTCCGTTCACGGAAGGCCTGGGCCTGGAAAGCGTCGGGATCGTGCCGGACAAGCGCGGCGTGATCGCCAACGACCACTTCAAGACGACGGCTCCCGGCGTCTGGGTGGTCGGCGACGTCACCAGCGGCCCGATGCTGGCCCACAAGGCCGAGGACGAGGCCGTGGCCTGCATGGAACTGATCGCCGGCAAGGCCGGTCACGTGAACTACGGCATCATCCCGGGCGTCATCTACACCAGCCCGGAAGTCGCCACGGTCGGCCAGACCGAGGACGATCTGAAGGCCGCGGGCGTCGCCTACAAGGTCGGCAAGTTCCCGTTCCTGGCCAACAGCCGCGCCAAGATCAACCACGAGACCGACGGCTTTGTGAAGGTGCTGGCCGACGCCAAGACCGACCGCATCCTGGGCGCCCACGCCGTCGGCCCGAACGTCGGCGACATGATCGCCGAGATCTGCGTGGCCATGGAGTTCGGCGGCTCGTCGGAAGACGTGGCCCGCACCTGCCACCCGCACCCGACCCGCTCGGAAGCCTTCCGCCAGGCGGCGATGGGCGTCGAGGGCTGGACGATGCAGGCCTAGCCTGTCCAAGAGTTAACGGGCGTTCGCGCTCGACCAAGCGTAGAGTGGCGGGGTTTCGGCAACGGAGCCCCGCCATGCTTTTGTCCGCCCTGCTGCTGGCCGCCGCCGTCCAGGCCACGCCGCCGCCGTCGCCAGGCCAGATCCTGGCGCGAGGCGGACGGGTCACGGTCTACGCCTCGAAGGACCAGGCCCTTCAGGCGATGAAGGTGGAGAAGGCCTGCCGGGAATCAGGCCTGCAACTGGCCGAACACCCCGCGCCTGACGCCGCTCCCAAGGTCAAACGGCTGGGCGACCTGCCGCCGGCCAACCACACCCTGACCGTGCTGCGCAGCGTCGACGGCTGCCCGGTGTCGTCGACCATCCGCTACAACGTCGATCGGCCCGTCGGACCGCCGCGGTAGCACCCCGCCCAACGCCAGATTGCACCCGTCCGGGCGCACTGCTAACGGTCAAGCTTGGCCGCGACGAAGCGCGACGCATCGGGGGACGCATCTTGAAACGATTTCTCGCCCTGGCCGGGGGCGCGGCGCTGGCCCTGGCGTCGAGCGCGGCCATAGCCACGCCGGTGGAACTGCCCTGGGCGCGGGTGACCTACATCTCCGGCGGCTGGACGGCGCCCCACGTGCGGGTTCAGACGACCGCCGCCTTTTCCAACCCGGCGGCATGTTCGATGACCGACGGCTACATCGTCGAGGCCAGCCTGCAGGGCGCGCAGTTGTTCTCCTCGATGCTGCTGACGGCGTTCTCGACCGGCCGGGAGGTCCAGCTGGTGGTGGACGGCTGCATCCTCGAACGCCCGCGGGTCATTGGCGTCACCCTGAGGACCTCATGAGCGTCGCGCGCGAATGTGCGGGCGGGGCGCTCGCGGCGGCGATGTTCCTGGCGGCGGGCGCGGCCCAGGCGACGCCGGCCGAAAGCTCCTGGATGCGGGTGAACGCCTTGGTCGGCGGATGGACCTCGGCCGGGCTGCGGATCCAGACCGGCGGGACCTTCTTCAATCCGGAAGCCTGCGCGATTCAGGACGGTTACTTCCTTGATCCGAGCCTGCCCGCGGCTTCGCTGTTCTGGTCGATGCTGCTGACGGCCCAGAGCATGGGCGTCGATGTCCAGCTGACGGTGGACGGCTGCATCTATTCGCGCCCCAAGATCATCGGTGTCGCGCTGAGGCGCTGAACGGCCCAATAAAAAGTCCCGCCGGGGGCGCCCGGCGGGACTTCGATAGTCCTCGAGGGGAGGAGACGCCCTCCGATATGCGAGAGCGGTAGGCTACTGAACCTTAGAATTCTTCCCAGTCGTCCGAAACCGGCCTGGCCGAGCCGGCGAAGGCCGCGAGCTTGGCCTGGGCCGCGCGCACCGGGTTGGCGCCGGGACGGCTGGTCGTGGTGGCTGGAGCCGGACCCGAGGCGCGCGGCGCCGGCCGGTACGGGGGAGGCGCGGCGCGACGGGTCGGCGCGCGCGCCACCTGGGCGCCGTTGACCTGGAAGCGGCCGATCATCTGCATCAGGCTGTTGGCCTCGCCCTTCAGGGCATGGCTGGCGGCGGTCGATTGCTCGACCATCGCCGCATTCTGCTGGACCGTCTGGTCCATCTGGTTGACGGCGGCATTGACCTCGTTGAGCCCGGTGGCCTGCTCGGCGCCGCCGGCGGCGATCTCGCTGACCAGGGCGTCGATTTCGCTGACCTTGCCGACGATGGCCTGCAGGGCCTCGCCGGTCTGGCCGACCATCGACACGCCCTGGCCGACCTGCTGCGAGGAGGTCGAGATCAGGGTCTTGATCTCCTTGGCGGCGTCGGCCGAGCGTTGGGCCAGGGCCCGCACTTCTTGCGCCACGACCGCGAAGCCACGGCCGGCGTCACCGGCGCGCGCCGCTTCGACGCCGGCGTTCAGGGCCAGCAGGTTGGTCTGGAAGGCGATCTCGTCGATGACGCCGATGATCTGGCTGATCGACTGCGAGGACTTCTCGATCTGGTTCATGGCGTCGACCGCGCCGCGCACCACCACGGCCGAGCGTTCGGCGTCGGTGCGGGTCGAGGTGACGACGCGCGAGGCTTCCACCGCGCCGGCCGACGAACGCTTCACCGTGGCGGTGATCTCGTCCAGGGCGGCGGCGGTCTCTTCCAGGCTGGCGGCCTGCTGCTCGCTGCGGCGCGACAGGTCGTCGGCGGCCGCGGCGATCTCGTCGCTGCCGGCCCCGATGCTGTTGGCGGCCTGGACGATGGTGCGCATCGCCTCTTCCATCTGGGCGATGGCGCCGTTGAAATCGCTCTGCAGGCGCTGGTAGGCCTGCGGGAACTCGGCGTCGACGCGATAGGTCAGGTCGCCCTCGGCCAGGCGAGTCAGGCCGGTGGCGATGTTCTCCATGACGAAGGCCTGTTCGTGGGCGGCGGCCTCGGCGGCCTGCTGGTTGCGCTGGCGTTCGGCTTCGGTCTCGGCGGTGGCGCGTTGCTGGGCGGCTTCGGCGGTGCGCAGGGCCAGGGCGTTGTCCTTGAACACCTGGACCGAGCGGGCCATGGCGCCGACCTCGTCCTTGCGCTGCGCGCCGACCACCTGAACGTCCACCGAACCCTGGGCCAGCACTTCCATGGTGCGCGACAGGTTGATGAGCGGGGCCGAGATCTTCGAGCGGCCGATCCACAGGGCGAAGACCATGGCGGCGGCGGAGGCGACCAGGCCGAAGACGATGCTCATCAGGGAACCGGTCGCCGACTGCTTGGCGGCCTTGGCCACCATGGCGCGGGTCTGTTCGCTGTGGGTGTTGGTGTAGGTGGAGACGTCCTTGCTCAGGCTGGCGATGTCGGGGTCGATGACGCCCATCACCATCTTGGCGGCGTCGTTGGCGTCCTGCAGGCCCAGGTCCGCGCCCTGGCGGGCGCTGGAATAGATCCGGTCCAGGCGCACCTGGAAGTCGGCGACCATCTTGGCGGCGGCCGGGTCGGTCTGCTTGATCCTGCCGAGGGCGATCTTGCCCTCCTGGTAGGCGCTGTCGATCTCGGCGCTGGCCGCCTTGGCCTCGGTCGAGGTGGAGGGGTTGGCGATCGTGCGATAGGCCGCGTAGCCGATGGTCGTGACGCGGCGGTTGAAGCGCGAGCCTTCGAGCTCGGACGGGGCGCGTTGTTCGACGAGCACCTTGGTGGCGGCTTCCGACACCCTGGCCTGCCAGGCGCCGACGCCGGTGATGGCCAGGGCCACGATCGTCAGGATGATGGCCGGCAGGGCCACCTTGGTGGAGATCTTCAGATCGTCGAATTTCATCGCAAACCCCATGTCCGGACGACCCAACAAACAGGGTGGGTTCCGGTCCGGGCTCCAGAAGCCGTGAACGCTGTAAAAACGCCGTTAATCCCAGGACCTTGGCGGAACGCGCGCGACGGAATGTCACGCAATTGGCCGCGCGGCGCCTCCATACTGCGCGCTTTGATGGCAATGATGTCGACTCCTCAACCTTGACGGAGCAATGTCGAGGCGCGAGAAACAGCCAAGGGGCGGCCGCGCATGGGGGGACGGACATGACCAACGCCAAGCGACCCAACATCCTGCTGATCACCTGCGACCAGTACCGTTTCCCGCGGTTCTCCTACGGTCCGGACGCCGGCTTCGCCGAGGCGCTGAAGCGCGTCCTGGGCTTCCAGCGCGAGGAGGAGGGCGTCGTCAATCCCTACGCCAAGTACTTTCCCGGCCTGACGGCCCTGCGCGACAACGCCGCGCTGCTGCGCAACCACACCATCGCCGCCAGCGCCTGCACGCCCAGCCGGGCGACGATCTATACGGGCCAGTACGGAACCAAGACCGGGGTCACCCAGACCGACGGCCTGTTCAAGAGCGGGGACTCGCACAACTTCCCGTGGCTGGCGGCCGACGGTATCCCGACGCTGGGTACGTGGATGCGCGAGGCCGGCTACTCGACCCACTATTTCGGCAAGTGGCACGTCAGCAATCCGCCGGACCATTCGCTGCAGGCCTACGGCTTCGACGACTGGGAAGAGTCGTTCCCCGAGCCGCACGGGGCGGCGATCAACAATCTGGGCGTCTATCGCGACGCCGGCTTCACCGACCAGGCCTGCGCCTTCATCCGCCGCCAGGCCCTGGCCCTGAACTACAACTACGCGGTCGCCGTCGCCCAGGTCGACGATCCCTACGCCACCGGGCCCGACCCGACCGACACCCCGCCGTGGTTCGCGGTGGCCTCGTTCACCAACCCGCATGACATCGCCACCTATCCGGCGGTGATCGCCCAGGCCCTGCCGACCCCGGACGACTCGGGAACCCAGTCGATCTTCGGTCCGCTGACCGTACCGCTGGCGGGCCAGAAGGCGCCGGCCCCGACCGCCGGCACGGCCCAGATCGCGCTCAATCCCCAGGGCTTCCCGCAGGACTGCGCCAAGGCCTCGCCGACCCAGAACGAAGACCTGTCGAGCAAGCCCAGCTGCCAGTTCGACTATTCCTACAAGGTCGGTTTGGCCCTCAACGCCAAGACCGGCTTCAACATGGTCCTGGGCCTTCAGAACAGGTTCCCCAAGGTTCCCGAGGACGAGGCCAAGGCCAAGGAGAAGGCCGTCAAGCTGGCGCTGAAGGGCACGATCCCGTTCCAGCTGAGCGACGACCCGGCCGGGACGACCCTGGAGTTCCTGCAGCTCTACGGCTGGCTCCATTCGGTGGTCGACACCCACGTGGCGGCGGTGCTGAACACGCTGGAGGAAACCGGCCAGGCCGACAACACCATCGTCGTCTTCCTGGCCGACCACGGCGAATATGCCGGGGCCCACGGCATGATGATGGAGAAGTGGCACACCGCCTATCAGGAGGCGCTGCACGTGCCGGTGATCGTCCGCTTCCCGCCGCCCGAAAGCGCCGGCGGGGCTGGACCCGTCGAGCCGGCCTTCGTGGAGACGCGCCAGATCGACGCCCTGACCAGCCACATCGACATCCTGCCGACGATCCTGGGTCTGGCCGGGGTGGCCAAGAAAGAGCGCGAGGCGATCGCCGCCAAGCTGGCCGTGGAACGCGACGCGCCGCCGTTGCCCGGCGTCGATCTGGCTCCCCTGCTGCGGGGCGAGACCGACACCGTGATCGAGCCGGACGGCCGCGAGCGCCAGGGCGTGCTGTTCATCACCGACGACGAGATCACCGCGCCCCTGCCGCGACCGACGATCCCCGACCTGAACAATGAGAAGTGCGAGCGGGAGTTCGAGATCTACAACATGGTGGTCGAGGTGGTGCGGACCACCAACGAAGGCCGCCCCTCGGTCGATCTCACGCCAAGCTCGGTGCGCCAGCCCAATCACGTCCGCTGCGTGCGGACCAAGGACTTCAAGCTCAGCCGCTATTTCGACCCGTCCAGGCCAGAGCCCCGGTTCCAGGAATGGGAAATGTACGACCTGAACCTCGATCCCAACGAGGCGATCAACCTGGTGCAGGTGGCGGTGAGTCCACCGACGGCCCGCACGGACCTGCCGTCGCCGTTCGTCACGGCCGAGGTGCAGGCCCATGCGGATCGGCTGGCGACGTTGCTGGCGGAGCTGGAGGCACGGGACCTGTAGGACGACGCACGCCATTGAAACCCGCCGCCGACGCCCGATAGTCTCGCCGCGGATCATGGGGAGGCGACATGAAGTTGCTCAAGAATGTTTTCGCGCCGCGCACCGCCGGCTACGACGTGCTGCGACTCGCCGTGTGCCTGCTGCTCAGCGTTCACGGCTGGTATCGCTTCTACGAGGGCAGCCTGCCGGTCCTGGCCGGCATTCTCGAGGCCCGGGGCTTTCCGTTCGCCCTGGTCCTGGTCTGGCTGGTGAACCTGGCCGAGACCGGCGGGACGCTGCTGTTGGCCCTGCGTATTCTCCCCGTGCCGATCTCGCTGATCCTGGCCGGCATTTATGCGACCGGCATCGTGCTGTTCCATTGGAGCGAGGGTTTCTTCGTGGTCGGGCCGGGCACGGCGGGCTGGGAGTACAGCGCGCTGCTGATCGTCTGCCTGCTGATCACCGCGGCGGTCAACCTGCCGAGGATGAAGTCTCGGTAGGGGCGCCTCCTTTAAGCCGCTCATCCCGGCGAATGCCGGGATGAGCGGAGTTTTGGGTTTTAAGCCCGGGGGTGCGCCTTGCCGTAGGCCGCCAACAGGCCGGCCGCATCGACCTGGGTGTAGCGCTGTGTCGTCGACAGCGAGGCGTGGCCCAGCAGGTCCTGGATCGCGCGCAGGTCGGCGCCGGCCCCCAGCAGGTGGGTGGCGAACGAGTGGCGCAGGGCGTGGGGCGTGGCGCGGTCCGACAGGCCCAGCCGGCCGCGCAGGATCTGCATGGTGGCCTGGACGTGGCGCGGCGACAGCGGCCCGCCGCGCTTGGCCCGGAACAGCGGCTCGTCCGGGGCCAGCGCGAAGGGCAGGGCGGTCACATAGGCGTCGATCCGCTCACGCACGATGTCGAGTACAGGCGTGATCCGAGTCTTGCCGCCCTTGCCGGTGATCCGCAGGCTGTCGGCCAGGGGCGCGTCGCGGCGGACCAGCGACAGGGCCTCGGAGATCCGCAGGCCGCAGCCCCACAGCAGGGTCAGCACCGCCTCGTCGCGGGCCACTTCCCAGTCGTCACGGTCGGGGTCGAGGCCGATCTCGGCGATCAGGCCGTGGGCCTGGTCCTCGGTCACCGGACGTGGCGCCCCGACCTTGATGCGCGGCCCGCGCACCAGGCCGATGGCGGCGTTAGGGGCGCCCAGCCGGTGGTCGAGATAGCGATGGAAGGCCCGGATCGACGACAGGCTCTGCGACAGCGAACGGGGCGATAGGCCCTCCTTGCCATGGGAAGTTTCGCCCTCCCGGCGGAAGGCCAGATAGGCGCGCAGCTCGGCGGCGGTGATCTCGCCCAGGTCGGCGACCGACAGGGCCTCGCCGCGATGGCGCTCCAGGAAGTTCAGATAGGCCAGGGTGTTGTCGCCATAGGCTCGCACGGTACGGGGCGAGGCGCGACGCTCGTTGGCCAGGTGGTCCAGCCAGGCGGCGAGGGCCTGGCGGGCGCCCGCCGGTTTCGAGGTCACAGAACCGGCCAACGCTCGGCCGTGCGCTCGACCACCCGGGCCAGGAACGACACCAGTTCGGTTCCCATGTCGGCGGTGAAGCCTTCGGGGTCGGCCGAGCCGAAGGCCAGCAGGCCCTGGCGCGAGGGCTCCCACAGGGCCAGGCGGACCAGGGCCATGCTCTTGATCTGGTCCAGCTTGTCGCCGAACAGGCCCAGGGCGGGGGCGTGGAAGCCCATGCGGGCGACGCCGTGATCGCCCATGATCATCTCGATCTGGCCGTCGATCAGGGCGTGCCAGCCGGCCGGGACGCGGCCGGGGCCTTCCAGCACGACGACGCCGGCCGCCAGGCCGAAGCGCAGGGCGGCCATGTCGTCGACCCGGCGGGCCAGGTCGGAATGGTTGCGGGCGTCGAGCAGGTCGATCACCGCCGCGTGGGTCTGGGCCTGGGCCGAGAAGTTGGCGCGGGCCGTCGCCTCGATCTCGCGGCGGACGATCGCCTCGCGCTGATGAGCGGCCGAGGCGCGGGCCAGGGCCAGGGGCCCGAAATCGACGACATTGCTAGCGTCGGGCCGCAGGCCCAGGTCGCTGAGCAGGTCGGGATCCTGGTGCAGGAAGGTCGGCGCGGCCCGCAGGAAATCGCGGACGGCGTCGGCGTCGACCTCTTGGCGCAGCATGGCTTGTGTCGCGTCGGTCATGATCTGCCTACTCCATTCACACGCGATCCCCATGTCGATCACAGGCGGGGTCAGTTCCGATGAAGCCCCAAGTCGGTTAACAGCCGCTTGATGACGCGGCGACGCGCCGTCTCGACCTGGGGACGTTTCCGAGGCAGAACCGGTCTCTCCCCATGTTTGGTCCCATGCCCCGCATCGCCTCCGTCCTGCTGCCCATGCCGCTGCCCGAGGCCTTCGACTATGCCGAGCCCGAGGGGCTGGGCCTGGCGGTCGGCGACCACGTCACGGTGCCGCTGGGCCCGCGCGTGATTCGCGGGGTGGTCACCGCCTTGCGCGACGGGACCGGCGGCAACCGGCCCCTGAAGCCGGTGCTGGAACGGGTGGACGACCCGCCGCTGCCGCCCGGCGTCCTGACCTTCATCGACTGGGCGGCGCGCTATTCGGTCGATATCCCCGGCTGGCCCCTGGCCATGGCCCTGCGCGGCCTGCGCCATCCGCCGGCCAAGCCCGACAAGGCCCTGGCCCTGACCGGAACCCAGCCGGCGCGGATGACGCCAGCGCGGCTGAAGGTGCTGGCCGCCGCTGAACAGGGTCCGATGGCTTCGAGCGCCCTGGCCATGGCGGCGGGTGTCTCGTCGGGCGTGGTCAAGGGTCTGGTCGACGAGGGCGCCCTGGCCGCGATCTGGATCGAGCCCGACACCAGCTTCCCGCAGCCCGACCTGTCGCTGCCCGCCCAGATCCTCAATCCCAGCCAGCGGGCCTCGGCCGACGTACTGGGCGAGATGCTGGCGGCCGGCGGCTTCCAGGCGGCGCTGCTCGACGGGGTGACCGGCTCGGGCAAGACCGAGGTCTATCTGGAGGCCGTGGCCGCCGCCCTGGCCGCCGATGCGCACAGCCAGGTGCTGATCCTGCTGCCCGAGATCGCCCTGACCCAGGCGGTGATCGCCCGCTTCGAGCAGCGGTTCGGCGTCGCCCCGGTCGAGTGGCACTCGGGGGTCTCGCCGCCGAAACGCCGCCGGGCCTGGGAGGGCGTGGCCACCGGCCAGGCCCGGATCGTGGTCGGGGCCCGTTCGGCCCTGTTCCTGCCGTTCAGGAGCTTGCGCCTGGTGGTGGTCGACGAAGAGCACGACGGATCGTTCAAGCAGGAGGAGGGCTTCATCTACCAGGCCCGCGACCTGGCCGTGGCCCGCGCCAAGATCGAGGGGGCGCTGGTGGTGCTGGCCTCGGCGACGCCATCGCTGGAGAGCCTGTGGAACGCCCAGCAGGGCCGCTACCGCTGGCTGCGGTTGAGCGCCCGCCACGGGGCGGCGCAATTGCCCGACATCGACCTGATCGACATGCGCGAGACCCCGCCCGAACCCGGTCGCTGGCTGTCGCCACCACTGGTCAAGGCGGTGTCGGTGGCCCTGGCGCGAGGGGAGCAGAGCCTGCTGTTCCTCAACCGCCGGGGCTATGCGCCGCTGGTGCTGTGCCGGGCCTGTGGCGAGAAGATGAAGTCGCCTGACACCGACAGCTGGCTGGTCGAGCACCGCTATACCGGCCGGCTGGTCTGCCACCTGACGGGCTTCTCGATGAAGAAGCCCGAGGCCTGCCCGCATTGCGGGGCCAAGGACAGCCTGGTGTCGATCGGTCCGGGCGTCGAGCGGGTGGAGGAGGAGGCGCGCCACCTGTTCCCCGACGCGCGGATCGCGGTGTTCTCGTCCGACACGGTGATGGACGCGGCCGGGGCGCGGGCCCTGGTCGACAGCATGGCGGCCGGCGAGATCGACATTCTCGTCGCCACCCAGGCCGCCGCCAAGGGCCACAACTTCCCCAACCTCACCCTGGTGGGGGTGGTCGACGCCGACCTCAGCCTGAGGGGCGGCGACCTGCGGGCTGGCGAGCGGACCTTCCAGCTGCTGGCCCAGGCGGCCGGCCGGGCGGGGCGTCATGAGAAGCCGGGCCGGGCGCTGCTGCAGACCTACGCCCCCGAGCACGGCGTGCTGCAAGCCCTCAAGGCCCAGGACCGCGACGCCTTCGTCGAGGCCGAGATGGCCATGCGCCAGGAGGCCGGCCTGCCGCCGTTCGGTCGGCTGGCGGCGGTGATCGCCTCGGGACCGGACGCGGCCGCGCTGGAGGCCTATTGCCAGGCCCTGGCGGCCGCGACGCCCAACGCCGACGGGGTGGAGGTGTTCGGCCCGGCCGACGCGCCCCTGGCCCTGGTGCGCGGACGGCGCCGCAAGCGGTTCCTGGTCCGCGCCGACCGCACGGTGGACCTGCAAGGCTTCCTGGCCGCCTGGCGGGCCCGGGCCAAGGTCCCGAACTCCGTGCGGGTGGTGTTCGACGTGGACCCGTACAGTTTCCTCTAAAGGAATCGCTCTCTCTTGGAGAGAGGGAGGGGCCCGCCGCGAAGCGGTGGGAGGGTGAGAGGTTACACTCTTTCAGGACAAGGCTCTGACGAAGACGCCAGTCGCCTCCACGGTGGAAGCGTGGCTCCATCTCTCCAAAGCGCTCAGCGGACCGGTCTGGGATTTACCGGCGAGCGGTGAAACCTCTCACCCTCCCACCGCCTGCGGCGGTGGGCCCCTCCCTCTCTCAAAGAGAGAGGGATTCTCTAGGCCGGTTCCTTCTCCAGCGCCGGCGCGCCGGCCGGCTGGCGCGAGCGCAGTGGCAGTTCGGGGATGAACAGGATCACCACCAGCCCCGCCCCGATCACCGCCAGCCCCGCCAGGAACACCCCGGTGATGGCGTGGGTCAGGGCCAGGCTCAGGGTCGGGTCGGCGGCGTGGTGGGCGCCGCTGGCGGTGGCCTTCAGCGCCATGCCTTGCAGCGCGCCGAGGTCGGCGCCTTGGCCCAGGCTGGCCAGCCGGTGGGTCAGCAGGGCGCCGAACAGCGCCACCCCGATCGTCGAGCCGATCTGGCGGAAGAACTGGTTGGAGCTGGTGGCCACGCCGATGTCGCGCGGCTCGACGGCGTTCTGGGCGGCCAGGCCGAACAGGCTCTGGCCGGGGCCCAGGCCCAGGCCGACGATCGCCATCCGCCAGCACAGGTCGGGCAGGGTAGTGTGGACGCTCACCCGGCTGAGCAGCCAGACCCCGACCATCAGCAGCCCCGCGCCGGTGATCATCAGCGGCTTGTAGCGCCCGACGCGGCTGACCAGCTGGCCGGCGATGGTGCTGGAGACGATCAACCCGCCCATCAGCGGCAGGATCGCCAAGCCGCTGGTGGTGGCGTCCACCCCCATGCCCAGTTGCATGTAGAGCGGCAGGAACGTGACCACGCCCAGGAAGGCCATGGAGATCAGGAAGCCGGCCAGGTTGGCGGTGGTGAAGACGCGGTTGCGGAACAGGGCCAGCGGCACGATCGGGTTGCTGACCTTGCGCTCGGCCAGGATGAACAGCACCAGGGCGACCGCCGCTCCGGCGAACAGGCCCAGGCTCCGGGGCGAACTCCAGGCGAAGCTGTGGCCGCCCAGGCTCAGCGCCAGCAGCAGCGGCACGAAGGCGGCGACCAGCAGGGCGGCGCCCAGATAGTCCACCGAGCCGAAGCGCCGATGTTCCAGGGCCGGCATCTTCACCAGGATCATGAACAGCGACAGCACGGACAGCGGCAGGTTGACGTAGAACACCCAGCGCCAGCCAGCCACCAGGTGGCCGGCGATGTGGACCGTGCCGTGGTCGGTGAAATAGCCGCCGATCAACGGGCCCAGCACGCTGGCCAGGCCGAACACCGAGCCGAAGATGCCGGCGAACTTGCCCCGCTCGCGCGGCGGATAGAGGTCGGCGATGATCGCGAAGGCGGTGGTGAACAGCGCGCCGCCGCCGATGCCTTGCAGGGCCCGGAACACGATCAGCTGCACCATGCCGCCCATGCCCAGCACGGTCCCGAACTCGCCCGACAGGCCCGACAGCCACGAGCCGGCCAGGAAGATGCCGATGCCCCAGAGCAGCACCGGCTTGCGGCCATAGATGTCGCCCAGCTTGCCCCAGATCGGCACCATCACCGTCGAGGTCAGCAGGTAGGCGGTCGTCACCCAGGCATAGAGCGTCAGGCCGTTCAGCTCGGCGATGATCCGCGGCATGGCCGTGGAGACCACCGTCTGGTCCAGGGCGCTGAGCAGGAAGACGATCATCAGCGCGCCGAGCGTGAGCCGGCGCTCGGTGTCGGTGAAGGTCTGGGTGGTGGTCATGGGCAACCTGTCAGCGCGAACCGGGCGGCCTTGGCCTAAACGGCTTGAGGTCCTCGAACAAGTCGGGGCCATCGAATGGCGGTCGGCAGGCCGAGGCGCCGTCCCTCCCCCTCGTGGGGAGGGTGGCCCCGAAGGGGTCGGGTGGGGGAGCCGCCGCAATGACTCCCTGCACCGGCCCCCACCCGTCGGCTTCGCCGCCACCCTCCCCGCAAGGGGGAGGGACGAGCGCAGGAGGGCCTAGTGCCCCTTCTTCGCGCCCTTCTTGCGTGACAGCATGTTCAGGCCCTCGACCCCGGCCGAAAAGGCCATGGCGGCGTAGATGTAGCCCTTGGGCACATGGACGCCGAAGCCCTCGGCGATCAGCACCGCGCCGATCATCAGCAGGAAGCCCAGGGCCAGCATGACCACGGTCGGGTTGTCGTTGATGAAGTTGCCCAGCGGGTCGGCGGCCACCAGCATCAGGCCGACGGCGACGATCACGGCGATGATCATGATCGGCAGGTGATCGGTCATGCCGACGGCGGTCAGGATCGAGTCGATCGAGAACACGATGTCCAGCAGGATGATCTGGAAGATCGCGCTGCCGACGTTGGAAATCGCCTTGGTCTTGATGTCGGGGGCGATGTCGCCGGCGTTGGGATCGACGCTATGGTGGATTTCCTTGGTGGCCTTCCAGATCAGGAACAGGCCGCCGGCGATCAGGATCAGGTCGCGCCACGAGAAGGCGGTCTCGAAGGTCGGCTCGCCATGCGACAGCGGTCCGGCGATCCCCAGGTCAAACACCGGGTGCACCAGGCCGACGATGAAGGCGATGGTCGACAGCAGGACCAGCCGCATGATCAGGGCCAGCGAGATGCCGATGCGGCGCACCCGCTGGCGGTGTTCGGGCGGCAGTTTGTTCGAGAGGATGGAAATGAACACCAGGTTGTCGATGCCGAGCACGACTTCCATGACGATCAGGGTGACCAGGGCGGCCCATGCGGCAGGGTCCGCGGCGAGGTGAAGGAGTTCGTTCATCGTCCCGTTCTAAGGTTGCGGTCTGGAATACGCGTCATCGCCTACCCCTCCGTAGGCGCCGTTCATGCAAGGGAACGCGACGGAAGCCCCCAGGCTTCGCCAAACTGGAATGCGACATATGCCCGACGCCGCCAATATCAAGCCCCTGACCGCGCTTAGGTTCTTCGCGGCCTTCTGGGTGGTGCTCTACCATTATTGGCCCAACCTGTCGGCGGCGGCCCCGCCGGCCATGATCGCCAAGGGCTATCTGGGCGTCGAGGCGTTCTTCACCCTGTCGGGCTTCATCCTCTGCCACGTCTATCTGCAGGGCTTTGGCCAGGGGAAGTTCCGCTATGGCGGCTTCCTGTGGAACCGGCTGGCGCGGGTCTATCCGCTGCACCTGGTCACCCTGGCCGGGGTGGGGCTGATGGCCGCCGCCGCCGGCCTGGCGGGTATCGCGGTCGACCACAACATGCTGGCCTGGGACGCCCTGCCGGCCAACCTGCTGCTGGTCCAGGCCTGGGGCTTCGCGCCGGTCGCGGGCTGGAACCATCCGTCGTGGTCAATCTCGGCCGAGTGGTTCGCCTATCTGTGCTTCCCGGCCTTCGCCTATGTCGCCTGGCGGCTGCGCGACCTGCCGTGGGCAGCCGTCGGCCTGGCCCTGGCGCTGATCGCCGCGCTCTATCCGGCCTTCCAGGCCTTGAGCGGCTTTCCCTTGACCGAGGCCACCATCCGCTGGGGCTTCCTGCGCATCGTGCCGTGCTTCGCCTATGGCTGCGCCCTGCACGCCCTGTGGCGTTCGGGCGCCGTGACCGGGCGCTTCTCGGGGGCGGGCGCCTGTCTGGCGGGCGCCGCCGTGCTGCTGGCTGTGCACTTCCGCGCCCCCGACCCGGTCATCGTCATGACCCTGGGCGGGTTGATCGTCATGCTGGCGGCCATGGCCGCGGCGGGGTCGCGCTTCGCGACTCAGCCCCCGCTCGTGTATCTGGGCGAGATCAGCTACTCGACCTACATGATCTGCATTCCGTGGAAGATCCTGGCGGTCAATGCCGTGGCCAAGCTTCTGAACATCGAGGGTGAACAACTGCCGCCCTATGCTTGGCTGGCGGTGGTCCTGGCGCTAGTTCCGCTGTCGGCGATGTCCTACCACATCATCGAAAAGCCGGCCCGCGAACGCATGAAGTCTTGGGCGAAGGGCTGGCGGGAGCGGCGCCCTGCCACGGCCGGCGCCGGATAAACAGACTTTTCATATCTGTCTGTCAGGGTTATCCCTTAGCCCAGTGACGCGGGGGAGTACCCACAGCATGACGAAACGGACGAGGACCCTCTGGGGATCCCTGTGCGCTGCCGCCATGATCAGCCTTGTGCCGATGTCCGGCGCGGTGGCTGACGGCTATTGGCAGTGTGTTCCGTTCGCGCGTCTGATGTCGGGCATCCAGATCTTCGGCGACGCCCGCACGTGGTGGGGCCAGGCCGTCGGCAAGTACGACGTGGGCTTCGTGCCGCGCTCCGGCGCCGTGCTGTGCTTCAAGCCGACCGGTCGCATGAACCTCGGCCACGTCGCCTTCGTCAGCCAGGTCCTGACCGATCGCGTCATCCAGGTCACCCACGCCAACTGGTCGGTGATGAACGGCGCCCGAGGCCAGGTCGAGAAGGACGTCACCGTCGTCGACGTCTCGCCGGCCGGCGACTGGAGCGAGGTGAAGGTCTGGTACGACCCGATTCGCGACCTCGGCACGACCGTCTATCCGACCCACGGCTTCATCTACCAGAACGCCCAGGCCACCACGATCGCCGCGGCGACGTCGAAAATGGCCCTGGCCCAGAACGCCGCCGTGTCGCTGGCCAAGTCGGCCGCCAACCAGGTCGCCGCCTCGGTGCGCGCCAGCTCGCCGCTGGACATGATCAACCAGGCCGCCGATTCGACCGACCGCATCGCCGCCCTGATCGCGGCTTCGCAGTCGCCCGAAGCCGACAAGCCGCAACCCGCGCGTTGACGACGGGCGCGCGCTGGGCCATGCCCCAGTCTTGAGGGCGTGAACAAGGCCATATTCCCATGCTGAGAGTGCTGCGTCACGGCGCGCCGGGCTTCGACCTCGTCGGTCTGAGCGCCGACTGGCGTCTGCCCGACGACGCGGTGTGGATCGAGCTGGTCGACCCGACCCGCGCCGAGGAGGTGGCGGTCGAGAAGTCGATCGGCCTGCTGCTGCCCACTCGCGAGGAAATGGCCGAGATCGAGGCGTCCTCGCGCCTCTACCAGGAGGACGGCGGCACGTTCATGACCGCCACGGTGCTGGTCAACGCCGACGGCGACCTGCCCACCGCCGCCCCGGTGACCTTCGTGCTGACCGGCGACAGGCTGGTGACCATCCGCTATGTCGAACCCAAGGCGTTCAAGGTGTTCGCCGCCCAGGCCGAGCGCCAGCCCAGCCTGTGCCCCGGCGGCGCCCAGACGTTCCTGGGCCTGCTCGACGCCATCGTCGACCGCACCGCCGACATCATCGAGCGCACGGCCGGCGAGGTCGAGACCCAGTCGCGGGTGATCTTCAGCCGGCCGCGCGGCGCGGCGTTCGAAGCCATCCTCAATCGGCTGGGCCGAGCCCAGAACATCAACGCCAAGGCTCGTGACAGCCTGATCAGCCTGGCCCGCCTGCTGAGCTTCGCGGTGTTGGCCGAACAGTTCACCGGCGACAAGGAACTGCGCGACCACCTGAAGTCGTTGCAGCGCGACGTGCAGTCTATCACCGACCACTCCGGTTTCCTGTCCGGCAACATCACCTTCCTGCTCGATGCGGCCCTGGGCCTGATCAACATCGAGCAGAACTCGATCTTCAAGATCTTCTCGGTGTTCTCGGTGATGTTCCTGCCGCCGACCCTGGTGGCGGGGATTTACGGCATGAACTTCGAGCACATGCCGGAGCTGCGCTGGCTGCACGGCTATCCGTTCGCCATCGGACTGATGCTGGTCGCCGCGCTGGGGCCGCTGATGTGGTTCAGGCGTCGTGGATGGCTTTGATTCTTTGGAGAAACTGACGGGGAAATTGAACGTTTCCTTAAAGTTGAGACGTCAGGCTCCCGGCAAAACGAGCTCGCCTTCATGCCCGCCGCCTCTTCCGCCCAGCAGACCCTGATCCGTCATCTCCCGCCGCGCGCCCTGAAAGCCGCGGTCGAGGCGCATGGGCGCTACCTCAAGGGCTTGCCGGGCGGGACCCGCGCCAACCTCTCCTATGTCGATCTCGACAACGTCAATCTGGAGGGCGTCGACCTTTCGGAGGCCGACCTGACGGGCGCGCGCCTGTCCGGGGCCCTGCTGTCGGGCGCCCGGCTGAACCGGGCCACGCTCTACGGCGCCGACCTGCGCGACGCCGACCTGCGCGGGGCCCAACTGGCCCGCTGCGACATGCGCGGCGCCTGCCTGCGCGGCGCCAACCTTTCCGGCGCCGATCTGTCGGGCTGCGATCTGCGCGAGGGCGTCACCGCCACCCAGGACGCGGTCGAGGGCTTCAAGATCCTGGCTCATCGGGCCCGCCGGGGCGAACTGGATTACGCCGTGGCGCGCGGCGCCAAGCTGGCCGGGGCCCAGATGGGCGCGGGCTTCGCCCAGGCCGCCGACCTGACCGACGCCGACCTGACCGGGGTCAGCCTGCAGGGCGCCCGGCTGAACCGAGCGACGCTGAACGGCGCCGACCTTTCCAGGGCCAACCTCTACAACGCCGACCTGACCGGGGCCTCGCTGCGCCGGGCCGTGCTGGTCGGAGCCGACGTGGTCGGGGCCAGTTTCGAAGGCGCCGACCTGGCCGAGGTGCTGCGCGCCCCGCCGCCGCTGATCTATGTCGACGACGCGCCGCTGCACGAGATCCTCGAAGCCCACGAGCTCTATGTGACCTCGGAGGGTCGCGACGGGACGGCCGCCAGGATTCCGTCGGTGGATTTCCGGCCGCTCAGGCGGCTGAAGGGGCGTCGGCTCAGCGGCCTGTCGGCCCCCGGCGCGATCCTGTTCGGCATGGACCTGCAAGGCGTCCAGTTGCAGGGCGCCAACCTGGCCGACGCCGACCTGCGCGGCGTCAATCTGCGCGGCGCCGACCTGCGTGGGGCGCGCCTGATCGGGGCGCACCTGTCGCGGGCCGACCTGAGCGGGGCCAAGCTGGGTCCGCTGACCATCGTCCAGGGTCGCGTGCTGCGCACCGATCTCAGCCGGGCGACCCTGCGCGGCGCCGACCTGACCGGAGCCAGCGCCCGCCGGGTCCGCCTGATCGACGCCGACCTGACCCACTGCAAGCTGGACGGTTGCGACCTGACCAGCGCGGAACTGCCGGAGGGGTTTGGAGGGGCGGGATCGGCATCCGGGCCCGAGGGGGGTGGCCTGGGCGCGCTTGCCGGGCTAACTCCCTGACATGGCAAGAACCAAGCAAAGCCCTGAGTTTGAGATCGAGGTCGGTGGAGAGCCTTTTGTCTGGCGGCTTCATCGCCAGCCCGGGTGGTCCAGCGACTCCACGGAGCGGCACGGCATGGCGATCGCCGTGCGTCACAAGGAGGCGCAGCGCGAAGCCGTGGTGGAGTTTCCACCGGGCCCGCAGCCCAAGTACGGCGCGCCGCAATTGAAGCCCTCGCAGATCGCTCCGGAACTGGTGGCCAAAGCCATCACCTCCGCCATCGCGGCGGGATGGGACCCGCTGTCCCGAGGCAAGACGGTCGCTATCGTCGTGGATGCGAGCGGCGGCTGACGCCGTTGGGATTGAAGGTCCGCTCCTGGCGCGAAGCGGACCTCCTGACCCCTACATCCGCTTTCGCAGCGGCACGAGGTCCGGATAGACCGGCTCGCGGCCCTGGGCCTTGGCCTGGAAGGCCTCCATCATGTGCGGCGGCGAGAACATGCCGGTCTGCCAGGTGGCGATGTAGTCCAGGGCGTCGCGGATCGTGTGGTCGCGGGCGTAGTTGATCATCACCTTGCTGCCGGCCACCGCCAGGGGCGACTTGCTGGCGATCTCGCGGGCGGTCTCCAGGGCGTGGGCGACCACGGCCTCGTGACTGTCGAACACCTCGTTGACCAGGCCGAGCTCGCGGGCCCGGGCGGCCGACAGCCGGCGGCCGGTATAGGCCAGCTCGCGCACCCAGCCCTCGGGCAACAGCTTGCACAGCCGCGGGAAGGTGCCGACGTCGGCGGTCATGCCGATGTTGATCTCGTGGATGGTGAAGAACGCATCGCTGCTGGCGTAGCGGATGTCGCAGGCGCTGGTGAAGTCCACCGCCCCGCCGATGCAGCCGCCCTGGATGGCGACGATCACCGGCATCCGCGCCTCGTCCAGGCAAGTGAAGGTGTCCTGCAGGTGATGCACGTGGCGACGGAAGCTTTCGGCGGCCACATAGCGGTCGGCCGGCTCGCCGCCGGTGACGCCCTCGCCGTCGGTGAACACCGACAGGTCCATGCCGGCGCAGAAGTGCTTGCCGGTCGAGGAGATGACGATGCAGCGGGCCCGGGCGTTGTCGTCGATGTCGCGGATGATGGCCGGCAGCTCGTTCCAGAACGCCCGGGTCATGGTGTTCAGGGCCTCGGGGCGTTTCAACCGCAGATGCGCGACACCCGCCTCGATCTCCACGTCGAAGCAGCTATAGTCCGGCTTGTCCTGCACGCTCATATGTCTCTCCCTTATCGTTGATCAGTTTGTATCATGGGCGCGTGCGACGCCAACCGGCCTCATGCGAAGGCCCAGTCTTGCGAAGGAAGCACTCAGATGGCCAGACATTCGATCCCCGCGGCCCTGTCGATCACCGCCGTCCTCGCCACGCTGGTGGTCGCGCCGCTGCCGGCCGCCGCGCAGTCCAAGGGGCTGGGCGGGCTGTTCTCCTGTGAAGGCTCGGGCAAGAAGCAGGAGGGCGGCGCGCTGATCGGGGCCGGCGTCGGCGCTCTGGTCGGCCGCGCGGTCAGCAAGAACGAGAAGACCCTGGGCACGGTGCTCGGTGCGGCGGCGGGCGCGGCGGCCGGCGGCTATATCGGCTGCCGCATGCAGTCGACCGACACCGCCCTGGCTCAGCAGGCCACAAAACGGGCTCTGGACGACGGCTCGTCGCAGAGCTGGAGCAACAAACGCACCGGCGCCTCGGGCCGGGTCGACGTGATCTCCTCGACCTACGGCCCGCCGATCCGCGGCGACCAGCTGCGTTTCGAGCGCAACGTCCAGGTCCTGTCCAGCTACGACGCGGTCGGCGGCGACTACACCGTCCGCTCCACCGCCAATCTGCGCTCCGGCCCGTCCACCAAGGGTTCGGTGGTCGGCAAGCTGTCGGCCGGCGAACGGGTCGAGGTGCTGGGCGGCGTGCCGTCGAGCAACTGGCTGCTGGTCGGCCGTGGCGGCTACGGCGTCGGCTACGTGTCGTCGTCGCTGCTGAGCCAGAACGGCTACGCGGAGGCCAATTGCCGGCTGATCGCCGCCTCGATCAGCACCTCGGGCCAGCGTCCCACCACCGAACGCTACAGCGCCTGCCGCGACAACCGGGGTGAGTGGCAGCTGACGGCGGCGTAGGAGAAGCGTCGGACTTGCCCCCACCTGGCGGCTGCGCCGCCTGTCCGCCCCCATAGGGGGCGGAGTTTCGCGTGCCTAGGCTCCGCCCCCTATGGGGGCGGACGACCGCGAAGCGGTCCGGTGGGGGCAAGCGCGCGAACCCACGGCTTCCCCAGCGTCCGCATGGACGAAGAAACCCCGCGCGCCTACCTTGGGATCCAACAGCCGCAACAGGAGCCTTTCGCCATGGACGCGGCCGTGTTTCGTGATCCCAAACGACGCTTCATCCCCATCGCCAGCCGGGCCGGAGCCGGCGAGATGGCGGTGCTGGAGTTCGGGCCGACCGACCGCCCGGTCGATGTGGTCTTCGTCCACGCCAACGGCTTCAACGGCCAGACCTACCGCGCCCTGCTGGCCCCGCTGTCAGCCGGGCTGCGGGTGCTGGCCGTCGACCAGCGCGGTCATGGAAGCAGCCGCCTGGCGGCCGACCCCGACCGTCGTCGCAATTGGCTCGACCTGCGCGACGACCTGCTGGCCCTGCTGGCGGCCCTCGACCAGGGCCCCGTGGTGCTGGCCGGCCATTCGATGGGCGGAACCGTCAGTCTACTGACGGCCGCCGAGGCGCCTGACGCGGTGCGCGGCCTGGTGATGCTCGATCCGGTGATCATGCCCCGGGTGATGGCGCTCTACGCGCACCTGCCGTGGACCTCCGGCGCGCTGTGGAAGCGGATGCCGATGGTCCAGGGCGCGCTGCGCCGGCGGGCGGTGTTCGACAGCCGCGAAGCCGCCTTCACCGCCTATCGCGGGCGCGGGGCGTTCAAGACCTGGCCAGAGGCGATGCTGGCCGACTATGTCGGCGGCGGCTTCAAGGACCGCGACGACGGCCAGGTCGAACTGGCCTGCGCCCCGGCCTGGGAGGCCTCCAACTACAGCGCCCAGGCCCACGATCCCTGGCGGGCCATGGCGCGCCTGCGCTGCTCGGCCCGGATCCTCAAGGCCGAGAAGGGCTCGACCGCCCGGGTCGGCGAGGGTGTGGCGCGGCGTTATCCGAAGGTGCGGGTCGAGACGGTGGCCGGCGCCAGCCACTTCCTGCCAATGGAACGCCCGGACCTGGCGCGGGAAGCGATCTTCGAGATGGCGACTTCTTGAAACCCTCTCCCAGAGGGAGAGGGAGGGGCCCAAGCGAAGCTTGGGAGGGTGAGGGGTTTAGACGTCCGACGGCGTGCCGGCAGGGCGTCGTGAGAAAGCGGTGAGGGCGTCACCCCTCACCCTCCCACCGCTGCGCGGCGGGCCCCTCCCTCTCCCCTCCGGGAGAGGGTCCTAAAGCGCCAGCCCCGCCACCGCCGCCTTGGCCAGTTCCGCCCGCGCCGCGTCCGAGATCGGCGCCACCTTGCGGGCGTCGAGGTCGAAGGTGATGGTGGTGGCTTCGGAGGTTCCCCAGGGCTGGCCGGTGGTGGGGTCGAGCATCCAGTGGACGACGCGCATGGTGCGGTGGTCGGCGCTGACCAGGCCCGAGCGCAGTTCGACCCGGTCGCCGGCCCGGGGCCAGGCCAGCTGGACGATGCGGTACTCAAGGACCGCGCCGCCGACCCGCGCCGGCTTGGGGTCGGCATGGCGGACCACGGTGTCGCGGAACGGGCCGATGAAGGCGCCGATGCCGTCCGAGACCCGGCCGATGAACTGCTCGGCGCGCATCCGTCCGAACACGTCGCAATCGGTGGGCGTCAGGGCCCCCAGGCCGGTGCGCCGCAAGCCCAGTTCGTCGGCGCGGGCCAGGCTGGCGGTCGGTTCGAACGGCGAGAGGTCCAGGCTGCGGGCCCGGGCCATCTCCGGAATCTCGACCTTCAGCGCCTCGGCCCGGGCCAGGGTGACGCCGGGCCACGGGAAGGCCTCACCCTCGCGCGGGGTGACGTGGGCGACGGTGGTCTGGAAGCTGGCCGCCAGCTGGCCCGTGGCGGTGTGGACCAGCAACTGCAGCAGCCGCGCCTCGGTCTCCGAGATCGAGATCACCCCGCCCAGCATGTGCAGGGCCGCGCCGGCATGGGCTTCGCGCAGGAAGCGGATGTGCTGCTCGCGCACCACCAGGGTGGCGTTGGCGTAGGGCGAGAAGGCGTGCGGCAGGCCCAGCTCGGCCGCCAGCCCCGCCAGGCCCTCCATGGCCCGGGAGACGTAGAAGCGCACGTTCATGTGCCCCATCTCGTCGCAGTCCCAGGTGTTGACGCCGCCGCGCCAGATCTCGACGCCGGGGAGGGGCTCAGCGGTCGTCATGGCGCGGCTCCCCTTGAGCAAGAATGGCACGCCAGATCTCGACGCCGGGAAGGGGTTCGGTGGGCGTCATGGGAAGGGTCCGGGCGGAGTGAACGTCTGTTCGACCCTAGCGGCGTTCGCTCGGGTCCCGCAATCGCTGGCAAGCCGTGGATGCGGGTGGGGACACACACTCATCCAGCGGCTTTCGCCAGCCTTGCGGAGCGCCTGCCATGAGTGTGTGTCCCCAACTCATCCGCCGAGGATGACAATTAGCCCCGACAATCGGCGCACAGCCCATGCGCCTCGATGGTCACGGCGGTCAGCGCGTAGCCGGCCGAGGCCCCGGCGGCGATGATCTCGGCGCTGGCCTTGGGTTCGATCTCGCGGGTCGCGCCGCAGCAGTCGCAGATCAGGAAGGCGGCGGCGTGGCCGTCGGCCTCCTTGCGGCAGGCGACATAGGCGTTGAGGCTCTCGATGCGATGGGCGAAGCCCTGCTTCTCGAGAAAGTCCAGCGCCCGGTAGACGGTCGGCGGCTTGGCCGGCGGGCCCGATCCGCCGAAGCTGGCGATCAGGTCATAGGCCTTCACCGGCTGGCCGGCCTCCAGCAGCAGCTCCAGCACCCGGCGGCGCGGGGCGGTCAGGCGCTGGTCGGCGGCGGCGCAGCGGGCCTCGGCCGAGGCGAGCTCGGCGGCGAGGCGGTCCCCGGCGACGCCGTGGTTATGATGGTCGTGATCGCATGCGGCATGGGCCATGGCCAAGAGGTAGAGGCGGGGAAGGCTTCGCGCAACCTTGCCCTGGCCTCTCCACCGCTTATCCCCGCAGGGAGAGGCGATCGCACGACCGGGGACGCGCACTTGTGCGTGTCCCCAAATTCGCGCGGCCGGTCCCGCAAACCCGATCCCTGGGCCTATCGGAAACGGCGCGGAGTACGGATGGGGACACGCACAAGTGCATGTCCCCGTTCCTCAGTAGGGCGTCTTGGCGACCAAGGCGTTCTCGGTCGCGCACTGGGCCGGGGCGGCGGCCTTGGCTTTCGCGACGGCGACCTCCGCGCGCACCCCGTCCAGGTCGTCGCGGAAGGCCTTGGAGCCGTGCAGGGCGGCGACCAGGGCCGAGGCGTTGGTGCGGCCGGCCTCGACGGCGCTGGCGTTGTGCACGCCGCAGACCACCCGGCTCTCGCCGAACGACCGGGCGCGGATCAGGATCTGCGTGGCGTCCTGGGGATCGGCCTCGGCCAGGATCAGGCCGACGGTCCAGCCCCAGGTGGTGTGGCCGGACGGATAGTCGGGGCTGGCGGCCAGGCTGTCGGTCCTGGGCACGCAGATGTCGCCCGCGTCGATCAGATAGGGCCGCTGGCGCTTGTAGAGGTCCTTGGGCTTGTTGACCGCCGCGCCGACGTCAAAGCGCAGCTTGGTCAGCAGGGCGACCAGCTTGGGGGTGGTTTCCGGGGTCGGGGCGAAGCCCAGGGCGCAGCCGAAGTCGGCCAGGATCTTCTTCTCGTCGACATCGGCCTGGGCCAGGGCCCAGCGGGGGCTGTCCTTCAGCGCCCGGGTGGCCAGGAAGGTCTTGCGGTCGGCCTCGTAGCGGGCGTCGCCGGGCTGGGGCGCCGGGGCCAGGATCTTCGAGGTGTCGAGCGCGCCGGCCGCCAGATAGCCCCCTTTTTGAGGAGAAGAGGGCGGGGCGTCCTCGCGGGCGATGGCCAGGCCCGTCCCGCAGATCAACACGGCCGCGCAGGCGGCGAGGGTCAGCTTGGCGCGCATGAAAACGGTCCCCGAAATCGCTTTGGCGACCCTGCCGCGCCAAGGCGACAGGAGCAAGACGGCTTGTTCAGGACAGCGGCTGGGCGAGCAGGGCCGTCTCGGCGTCGCATCGCGTCTTGTCGGGGGTGGGGCCGGCGGCCCGGGCGGCGTCGAGTTCGGCGCTGACGGCCGCCAGGTCGGCCTCGAACGTCGGCGAGGCCTGTAGCGCCTCGACCAGGCCGACGGCGTTGAGCTGGCCGGCGGCCACCGAGCTGGCGTTGTGGACGCCGCAGACCACGCGGCTTTCGCCATAGGCCCGGGCTCGCGACAGGATGGCGTCCGCCCGTTGCGGCTGGGCCTTGGCCAGGATCAGGCCCACGGTCCAGCCCCAGGTCGAATGGCCCGACGGATAGTCCGGCGTCAGGGCGGTGATCATGCCGCTCTTGACGCAGATCGGTCCGCGGTCGACCTGGTAGGGCCGCTTGCGGTCGTAGAGCCGCTTGGGCCCCGCGATGGCCGGGCGGACGTCGTGGCTGACGCGCCGCAGCATCGCCGCCAGTCTGGGCGTCGTTTCGCGGGTCGGCGTGACGCCCAGGACGCAGCTGAAGCCTTCGAGGATCTTCGCCTCGCGGGCGTCGGCCTTGGCCAGCGACCAGCGCGGGCTGTCCTTGAACCGGCGGGTCGCCAGGAAGGTCTGGCGGTCCTGTTCGGCGGCGGCCGATCCTGGCGCGGGCGGCGGCGGCACGACCTTGCGCGCGTCGTAGGCGCCTTGGGCGAGGTAGCGTCCGGCTTGCGATCCGCCCAGGCTGGCGCAGCCGGCCAGCGCCAGGATCGCCGCTCCGCAGGTCAGCCAGGCGCGCATGAAAAGGTCCCCGAAATCACTTCCGGGGACCCTGCATTTTCAGTGAGCTCGTAGCAAGACAACCCGAGCCCGGACTCAATCGAAATCCACCCACCGTTGTCATCCCGGAAAGCGCGCAGCGCTTGTCCGGGACCCAGGCGAGCCGCACCGCCTTCTCCCAGTCCCCTGGGTCCCGGACAGCCTCTGCGAGGCTTCCGGGATGACAACGATGATGGCGTGGAGAAGCGCCTACTTCGCGAACAGCTTCTGCCACCGGGGCTTTTCGCGGCCCTTCCAGGCTTCGCGGTGATAGGCGTCCGAGGCGATCAGCGGCACCACGGTGGTGGCTTCGGCGAACACCATCTGCTCGTGGGTGGTGTTGACCTTGCCCCAGCTGGCGGCTTCCTTCAGCGTCGAGGACGAGCAGGCGCCGTCGCGCACGTCGGCCACGGTGATCTGGATGGCGTACTTGTGCATGTCGGCCTCGACGCCGAGGATCTCGGCGCAGACCACGGTGTCCTGGGCGAAGTTCTTGGGCACGCCGCCACCGACCATGAACAGGCCGGTGGTGCCGGCCGCGATCTTGATGTCGGTCAGTTCGCGGAAGTCCGCCACCGCGTCGATCATCAGGTAGGGCTGCTTGGCGGCGATGCGTTCCTTCTGGTGCTTGACCAGGCCAAAGCCGGCCGAGCTGTCGACGAAGGCCGGGCAGAAGATCGGCACGCCCTCTTCATAGGCGGTCTGGATCAGCGAGCCGGGCTTCTTGGCGTTGCCTTCGCTCAGCCACTTGCCCATTTCCCAGATGAACTCGCGCGAGGAATAGGCGCGCGGCTCCAGGCGGTTGCAGATCTCCAGGATCGTATGGTCGCAGTTCTGGAGCTCTTCCTCGTCGATATAGGTGTCGTAGATGCGGTCGATGTAGTTTTCGCGCAGCACGTTGTCGTCGACCGGGCCGGCGGCCTGGTAGTGCTTGAAGCCCAGGGCCTCGAAGAAATCCATGTCGACGATCGAGGCGCCGGTGGCGACCACGGCGTCGATCATGCCGTTCTTCACCATGTCGCGGTAGACGTGCATGCAGCCGCCGGCCGAGGTGGAGCCGGCCAGGATCAGCCACGGCGAGCAGGACTTGTCCTCCAGCGCCATGTTGAAGATGTCGGCGGCGCGGGCGGTGTCGCGGCTCGAGAAGCTCATCTTGCGCATGGCGTCGATGATCGGACGGGCGTCGAACGACGTGATGTCGATGTGCTCGACGACGTTTTGCAGCAGCTGCGCCTTGGTATTCGGAACGGGAGCGTTCATCGCTTCGGTTTCCCTGACTTTGGACGCCCGTCGTTGAAAGTGACCGTCCACCGGGACGGAGCGACCGGTGGGGGCGATAGGGAATGCGGTTCGTATCCAAACGCTCAAGCGATGGGTGCGGCGCGCGGTTTAACTCAGATTTCCGACAGCGCTTAGTGACGATTTCGCGTCGGGCAAGCAAAGCTTTTGGAGCCCTCTCAGGACCGCCCCCCAATTCCGCTCATCCCGGCGAAAGCCGGGACCCAAGCCGAGCTTGGCGGTTTCGCTCTGACCACCCGGCCCGCACCGCTTGGGTCCCGGCTTTCGCCGGGATGAGCGGAGGGCTTTAGGGCTTGAGCCAATTTGACCCGTAAGCCCTCTAGCGACGGCGCCGCTTCTTGCCCGCCGCGCCCTTGGGGCGCGAGAAGCGGACGATCTTGCGTTCCTCGGCCTCGGGCCGGGGCGTGGGGATCGAGCGCTTGGCCAGGCCGTACATCGAGGCCATCGGCGCATCCGAAACCCGCGCGGTGTCGGTCTCGCCAAAGCCGTTGAAGCGGGTCGACATCGCCACGCCATAGGCGCCCAGCATGCCGATCTCGATGTAGTCGCCCTCGTCAACGCTTTCCGGCAGGTAGAACGGGCCGGGCATGTGGTCGACGCTGTCGCAGGTGGGGCCGTAGAAGCGGAAGGGCCTCTGGCTCTCTTCGACGATCTCGCCGTTCTTGCGCAGCAGCTTGACCGGGAAGGGCCATTTCATGTGCGCCGCGTCGAACAGCGAGCCGTAGGACCCGTCGTTCAGATACAGCGCGTCGCCCTTCTTCAGCTCGACCTTGACCAGCAGGGACGAGGCCTCGGCCACCAGGGCCCGGCCGGGTTCGCACCACAGCTGGGTCGACTCGTGGACCATCATGTCGTTGAAGCCGCGGTCGATGGCGGCCAGGTATTCCGACATGTCGGGCGGCACCATGCCCGGATAGACCGACGGGAAACCGCCGCCGACGTCGACGACATCGGCCAGCACGCCGGCCCGCACCAGGGCGCGCGAGGCCTGGGCCATCGCCGCCTGGTAGGCGGTGGGGCGCATGCACTGGCTGCCGACGTGGAAGCTGACGCCCATCAGGTCCTGGGTCGAGCGGCGGGCCGCCAGCAGCAGGGCCGGGGCGTTGTGCGACTCGACGCCGAACTTGCCCGACAGCGAATAGGCCGCGCCCTCGGCCTGGACGCCCATGCGGACGATCAGGTTGAGGTCTTTGGCGTTGCCGGTGGCGTCGAGGATCTTGGCCAGCTCTTCGTGGGTGTCGAACGAGAACGTCCGCACGCCGTGATCGAAATAGGCGGCCGAGATCGCCACGCGGCTTTTCACCGGGTGCATGAAGGCCATGCGCGAGCCGGGCGCGTGTTCGCCCACCAGCTCGATCTCGTTGAGCGAGGCGACGTCGAACGACCGGACCCCGGCGTCCACGAGCTCGCGGATCACCCACGGCGAAGGATTGGCCTTCACCGCGTAAAAGACGTCGCCTTTGAATTCAGCCTGGAACCAGCGCGCCGCTACCGACACCGCGTCCGGTCGCACGAGTGCGACAGGACGTTCCGGTGACCGCTCACGGACCAGGTCCAGGGGTTCATGGTACGTGTGCAATTCACGTAGACCCCTGCAGAAGTTAAACCCAGCCGGCGTTAGCAGCGCTTATGAGGACTTCGGGTCCGCCGGAGCGAGCGAAATAGGGTCATCGTTCCCCGATGTAAAGAGTCTTTTGGACGCGAGGTTCCGTTCGTGGCCGTTCGCCCGGCCGGTGAATTGCTCCCCGGCCTGTCACAAATCCATTGCGTCCGTGCCTCAAACCGACGAACGGATTTAACTGCGCCAGAAACCACGGTAAGGATTCGCCCCGACCATGATGTCGGACCCCGTTCTCTCGATCCGCGCCGCCTCCAAGACCTTCGGGTCGCGCCGGGCGCTGGACGCCGTTTCGCTCGACGTCGGTCGCGGCGAGATGATCGCGCTCATCGGCCCGTCGGGCTCGGGCAAATCCACCCTCCTGCGCTCGATCGACGGCCTGCAGACGGTCGATGCCCCCCCGGAGGGCAAGGAAGGCCAGGGCGTCATCACCGCGTTCGGCGGTCCGGTTCAGGCCAAGGGCAAGGTCAGCGACCATGTGCGCAAGGCGCGCGTCCGCATCGGCTTCATCGCCCAGCAGTTCAACCTGGTCGGCCGGCTGAGCCTGTTCACCAACGTCGCCCTCGGTTCGCTTGGGCGGATCGGCACGGTGCGCGGCCTGCTGGGCGCCTGGCCGGCCGAGACCCGGAACGCGACCATGGCCGCCCTGCATCGGGTCGGGGTCGCCGACTACGCGGCCCAGCGGGCCAACACCCTGTCGGGCGGCCAGCAGCAGCGCGGGGCCATCGCCCGGGCCCTGGTCCAGAAGGCCAAGATCATCCTCGCCGACGAGCCGGTCGCCTCGCTCGATCCGGTTTCGGCGCGCAAGGTCATGGAGATCCTCCGTGATCTGAACAAGTCCGACGGCCTGACCGTCGTCGTCACCCTGCACCAGGTCGACTACGCCCTGCGCTACTGCGACCGGGTGGTGGCCCTGAAGGCCGGCAAGAAGGTCTATGACGGCCCGACCAGCGGCCTGGACCGTGACCAACTCATCGACATCTACGGCCCGGAATTCGAGGACGTATTCTGGGAAGGAGCTCCGCAATGATCCGCCGCACCCTCATCACTGGCCTGGGCCTCGTCGCCGCCCTGACGCTCGCCGGCTGCGGCGAGAAGAAGGTCGTGACGCCCGTCGCCAAGGACACGATCGTCTTCTCGATCCTGTCCACCGAGTCGGCCCAGAACATGGAGAGCTACTGGAAGCCCATCCTGGCCGACATGGAGGCGTCGACCGGCATGAAGGTGAAGCCGTTCTTTTCGTCCAACTATTCGTCGCTGATCGTCGCCATGGGCGCCAAGCAGACCGACGTCGGCTGGTTCTCCAACCAGTCGGGCCTGGAGGCCGTGCGCCGCTCGGGCGGCGAGGTCTTCGCCCGCACCTTCGACCCGTCGGGCACCGACGGCTACAAGTCGGTGGTCATCGTGCCGGTCGACAGCAATCTCACCGTTGAAGGGTTGCTGAAGTGCGACAAGACCCTGAACTTCGGCATCGGCGACAAGAAGTCGACCTCGGGCACCCTGGCCCCGATGACCTATCTGTTCATCCCGGCCAGCAAGAAGCCCGAGACCTGCTTCAAGACCGTGCTCAGCGCCAGCCATGACGCCAACCTGTTCGCGGTGGCCAACCACAAGCTGGACGCGGCGACCAACAACTCCACGGCCCTGCGCCTGAACACCTACGCCAAGGGCGGCGCCCAGGCCAACAAGGTCAAGGTGATCTGGGAATCGCCGACCCTGCCGGAGGATCCGATCGTCTGGCGCAAGGACCTCGACCCGGTCGTGAAGGAAAAGCTGCGCCAGTTCTTCCTGACCTACGGCCAGGGCGACACGCCGGTCGCGGCCCAGCAGCGCAAGAATCTCGAGCGCCTCAGCATGGGCGGCTTCAAGCCCGCCGACGACACCCACCTGCTGGTGGTGCGCGAGATGGAGGCGCTGGAGAACGTCGGCCTGGCCCGCGAAGCCGGCGACCCGGCCAAGCTGGCGGCGGCCGAGAAGGTCCTGGCCGGCATCAAGGCCGAGCGCGTGGCCGCCGAGGGCAAGGCCGGCCTCGCCGCGCCGGTCAACTAGGGGGCAGACCCCGTTGAAGCCCAATCACCGTTGTCATCCCGGAAAGCGCGGAGCGCTTGTCCGGGACCCAGGGGCAGCCGCACTGCATGCGCCCAGTCCCCTGGGTCCCGGACAGCCTCTACGAGGCTTCCGGGATGACAACGGTTTGGAATTTACCGCCCGCCTGGGCGACTTTAGATCAGACCTTCAGAGCCCGTCATGAGCACCCCAGCCAGCGACGCCATCCCGCCGCCGCCCAGCCAGCCGATCTCGGCCCGGGCCTTCGATGTCCTGCTGTGGGGCGGGGTGATCGCCCTGCTGGTGGTCAGCTTCAAGCCGGCCGAGATCGACAAGTTCCCGCAGCTGTTCACCGAAGCCGGCAAGATGCGGGAATTCGGTCGCGGCTTCTTCTCGCCGTTCATCGACCCGGCCGCCTTCATGGCCGCCGACTGGCCGCTGTATGTCGGCAAGATGTGGCAGACGATCCAGATGGCGCTGTGGGGCACGGCCCTGGCCATCGTCGTCGCCATTCCGCTGGGCCTGCTGGGCGCGCGCAACATCAGCCCGTGGTGGATCCAGCAGCCGGTCCGCCGCCTGCTCGACATCATTCGCTCACTGCCCGACCTGGTGGTGGCGCTGATCTTCATCACCGCCGTCGGCCTGGGGCCCTTCGCCGGGGTCATGGCCCTGATGTTCAACACTGGCGGCGTGCTGGCCAAGCTGTTCGCCGAAGCCGTCGAGTCGATCGACAAGGGCCCGGTCGAGGGCGTGCGGGCCACCGGCGCCGGCAAGCTGCAGGAAGTGGTCTGGGGGGTGATCCCGCAGGTCGCGCCGCTGTGGACCAGCTATGCGCTCTACCGTTTCGAATCCAGCAGCCGCTCGGCCACGGTGCTAGGGCTGATCGGGGCCGGCGGCGTGGGCCAGGTGCTGCTCGATTCGATCAACGGCTTCCAATACGACCAGACCGGCTGCATCGTGCTGGTCATCGTGGTGGCCGTTTCGCTGATCGACCTGCTGTCGCAGATCATCCGCACACGTCTGCTCTAGGCGCGACGTGATGTGGCGCTGGAGCCACATTTTTCGGCTTTAACGCCTTGAAAAGACTTGTCACGCGGCTGTCATCAAAGGGTGGCGGAACCGTCACGGGACCCCCGTAAAGCGCTCCTACCTGATCCGGACGAACGGACAGGGGGCAAAGCCTAAGGGGAATTCTCAAATGCGGATCAAGACCTCGCTGGTCAGCGGCGCGGCGCTGGGCGTCATGCTCGCCTGCGGCCTCGGCGTCGCGGCTCACGCGCAAGACAACACGACCGCCTGGAAGGGCGCGCCGCAGTGGAGCAACGACGACGTCTACTTCAAGGTCCGCGGTCGGATCCTGCTCGACGCCGTGTTCCAGGACGTCAAGAAGGACGGCCCCGGCGGCGACTTCGACACCCGCAACGTCCGCGGCCGCCAGGTCTTCCTCGGCGTCGAGGGCAAGCTGAACAACTACGTGGCCTACAAGGCCGAAGGCGGCGCGGTGAACGGCGGCGCCTGGGCCTGGGATGACGTCGTCATCGAGGTCAAGCCGACCGAAGCCACCAGCATCCTGTTCGGCAACATCAAGGTCGCCGGCCTCGAGAACCTGACCTCGACCCGCTTCACCACCTTCATGGACCGCGGTCCCTACGGCGACTTCGGCGTCGACAGCTATCAGCTGGGCGTGGTCGGCAAGTACCAGGGCCCCAACTACAGCTTCACCGGTGGCGTCCAGGGCGGCAGCATCAACAACGCCGACGTCGCCGTCGCCAGCGCCGACTCCAAGGAACGCCTGACCATCGTCGGTCGCGCCCATTGGGCGCCGATCGTCACCGACACCGACAAGGTCCACGTCGCGGCTTCGTACCGCTACCGCAACCGCGGCGACGAAGGCGCCTTCGCCTATACCGGCCGCACCAACACCGCCTACAGCAACGCCACGTTCTACACGACCGGCGGCATCGGCAACCGCGACAACACCATCGCCGTCGAAGGCGCCTGGGTGCACGGTCCGTTCTCGGTCCAGGGCGAATATTCGAACATCGACGTGACCCGCGCCGGCACGGCGGGCAGCGATCCGACCGTCAAGGTCGGCTACGCCTTCGTCAGCTTCTGGCCGACGGGCGAGACCCGCAACTACGATCCGGTCGCCGGCGAGTTCAAGCGTCCGAAGATCCTCAACCCGATCACGGCCGGTGGCTTCGGTGGTCTGGAACTGGCCGTGCGCTACGACTTCGCCGACCTGAAGGACGCCTACGACACCCTGATCGTCAAGCCGACCACGTCGCAGGCCGGCGAGTACACCGGCTGGACCCTGGGCGCGAACTACTACCCGACCGCCTATGTCCGCTTTCAGGCCAACTACACCGACGGCAAGGCCGACAACATCGGCGTGAACCAGGACTTCGACATCAAGCAATTCCAGCTGCGCGCGCAACTGGACTTCTAAGACCCACGGCCCGGTCGCCGTCCGGCGACCGGGCCGTTTCGCCATTCTCCAAAGCTCTCGAGACTTCCAGGAGTCCTCCATGAAAAAGCTGCTTTCCTGCGCGGCCGCCGCCGTCGCCCTGTCGGGCCTCGCCGCCGCCCCCGCCCACGCCGCCCGTGACTACGTCTGGGCCGCCGGTTCCTCGACCGTCTTCCCGTTCGCCACCCGCACCGCCGAGAACTTCGCCAAGAAGACCGGCAAGAAGGCTCCGAAGGTCGAAAGCCTCGGCACCGGCGGCGGCATCAAGCTGTTCTGCTCGGGCGCCGGCGAAGGCTTCCCCGACATCGCCAACGCTTCGCGTCCGATGAAGAAGTCCGAGTTCGACGCCTGCGCCGCCAAGGGCGTCAAGGACATCATCCAGGTGAAGATCGGCTTCGACGGCATCGTCGTGGCCACCGACAAGGACGGCGCCGACTACAACTTCAAGACCGAGCACCTGTACCTGGGCCTGGCCAAGCAAGTCCTGAAGGGCGGTCAGTTCGTGGCCAACCCCTACAAGACCTGGGACGAGATCGGTTCGGGCCTGCCGGGCAACCGCATCAACGTCTACGGCCCGCCGCCCACCTCGGGCACCCGCGACGCCTTCGTGGAACTGGCCATCGAGGCCGGCGCCCGCAAGTTCCCGACCGCCGACGCCCTGCGCTCGGACAACGAGAAGAAGTTCAAGCAACTGGTCGACCCGCTGCGTAACGACGGCTGGATCGACGCCGGCGAGAACGACAACGCCATCGTCGGCACCCTGACCAAGACCCCGGGCTCGCTGGGCGTCTTCGGCTGGTCCTACCTCGAAGAGAACATGGACAAGATCAAGGGCGCGGCCGTCAACGGCGTGCGTCCCTCGGCCCAGACGATCGCCGACGGCTCCTACCCGCTGTCGCGTTCGCTGTTCATCTACGTCAAGAAGGCCAACATCGGCGTGACGCCGGGCCTGGCCGAGTTCCTGGCCGAGTTCACCTCGGACGCGGCGACCGGTCGTGGCGGCTACCTGCAGGGCCGCGGCCTGATCCCGCTGCCCCCCGGCCAGCACGACGGCCAGAAGAGCGTGGTCGCCAACAAGACGTCGATGGCCCGTCCGGCTTCGTAAGCGTTGGGGCCAGGGTCTGGCCTCCTTCTTTTCCGTTTCCCCGGCGAAGGCCGGGGCCCAGATCCTAGGGCCGGGTGTTTCCGGATAGATCGTTCGGCGCTCAGGCTGAATCTGGCTCCCGGCCTTCGCCGGGAAGACGGATGTGGGTTGGGCGGTTGAGCGCTCGTTATGAAGCGCTCAGGCCACAATCAAGACGACGCCGCGGTCCCTAGTGGGCCGCGGCGTTTTCTTTTGTATAGTGGTCCCTCTATAGTGAGTTGGCGGACGGTCCCTTCGGGCCTGCTCCGTTTGGCCGTGGCCGCTCCGGCGCCGCGCTGACCCTGAAGGGCCATGATCCTCCTCGCGCTCGCCGTCGTCTTCCTCCTCGTTCTGCTGAACGGGGTGTTCTCCATGTCCGAACTGGCGGTGGTCTCGGCCCGCCGCGCCCGGCTCCAGACCTTCGCCGACCGGGGCGATAAGGGCGCCAGGCTGGCCCTGGCCATGGCCGAGCACCCGACCCGGTTCCTGTCGGCCGTCCAGGTGGGCATCACCCTGATCGGCATCCTGGCCGGCGCCTACGGCCAGGCCACCATCGCCGGGGCGCTGGACAAGTACCTTGAGCCGTTCCCGGTGATCGGGACCCATTCCGAGGCCATCGCCACCACCGTGGTGGTCATCGGCCTGACCTATGTCTCGGTGATCCTCGGCGAACTGGTGCCCAAGCGCCTGGCTCTGCTGTTCCCCGACGCCATCGCCCGCCGCATGGCGCCGTTCCTGGCGGTGGTGGCCACGGTGCTGCGGCCGTTCGTGACCCTGCTGACCGCCTCGACCGCCGCCATCCTCAAGCTGCTGGGGGTGCGCGACGAGCGCACCAACGACATGACCGCCGAGGAGGTCGAGACCGTGCTGGCCGAGGGGGCCGACGCCGGCCTGATCGAGCCCGAGGAGCGGGCGATGATCAACGAGGTCCTGCGCCTGGGCGACCGCCCCGTGCGGGTGGCCATGACCCCGCGCCGCGACCTGTTCTGGATCTCCCTGGCCGACAGCCAGGAGCAGATCCTGGCCGAGATCCGCGCCTGCCCCTATTCGCGAATCGTGGTGGCCAGCGAGGACGACCTGGACGGCGATATCGGGGTGATCCTCAAGAAGGACCTGCTGGACGCCTGCCTGGCCGGCGACACCATCGACATCAAGAGCCACGTCCAGCAGCCGATCGCCATTCCCGAGACCATGTCGCTGCTGCGGGCCATGGCGGTGTTCAAGCAGACGCCGCTGCACATGGCCCTGGTGGTTGACGAGTTCGGCTCGATTCAGGGGGTGATCACCCCGCTGGACCTGTTGGAGATGATCGCCGGCGACTTCCCCGAGAGCCACGACGAGGCCGACACCCGCATCCTGCGCCGCGAGGACGGCTCCTGGCTGGTCGACGCCCGCCTCGACATCCAGGAGCTCAACGACGCCCTGGGCGAGAACTTCGAGGCCGAGGGCGGCTACCACACCGTGGCCGGCCTGATCCTCGACCGCCTGGGCCGCATCCCCCGCGAGGGCGAGATCGTCGCCCTGGGCGGGTTCGATGTCGAGGTCGTCGACATGGACGGGTCGCGGATCGACAAGCTGATCCTGCGGTGCGTGCCGAAGGGGGAATAGGGGGGGGCGTCTCCAAGTCCTCCCCCCGTGGGGGAGGTGTCGGCGCAGCCGACGGAGGGGGGAGCGATCGGCCGATGACCACAACGGGGATCAACCGCTCAGACACTCCCCCCACCGGCCTCCGGCCGCCTCCCCCACGGGGGGAGGACCTTGGGTTCGCGACGCCCCGCGAAACTGCTAACACCGCCCCATGCTGACCGATCCCCTGTTCTACGCCGTCGCCATTCCGGCCGTCATCCTGCTGGGCCTGGCCAAGGGCGGGTTCGCGGGGATCGGGGTGGTGGCGGTGCCGATGATGGCGCTGGTGATCTCGCCGGTGCTGGCCGCCGCGATCACCCTGCCGATCCTGCTGGCCCAGGACGTCGTCAGCGTCTGGGCCTTTCGCAAGACCTGGGACAGGGGTCTGCTGATCCTGATGCTGCCGGCCGCGGCGGTGGGCATTTTCCTGGGCTGGGCGCTGGCGGCCCGGGTCTCGGTGTCGGCGGTCGAGCTGGCGATTGGCGTGATCTCGATCGCCTTCTCACTGCAGCGGTTGTGGGCCGAGCGGGCGGTGAAGGCCGCCGACGCGATCGCCGCCGGTCCGGCCCGGCCCCTGATGGGACTGGGGCTGGGCGCGTTGTGCGGCATGGTCGCCGGCTTCACCAGCCAGGTCGCCCACGCCGGCGGCCCGCCGTTCCAGATCTACGTGCTGCCGCGCCGCCTGCCGCGCGACGTGTTCATCGGCACCAGCGCCATCTTCTTCGCCACGGTCAACTGGATGAAGGTGCCGGCCTACGCGGCCCTGGGCCAGTTCACCCGCCAGACCCTGACCACCGCCGCCGTCCTGCTGCCCCTGGCCCTGGCCTCGACCTGGGCCGGGGTGTGGCTGGTGCGGCGCGTGCCGGCCGAGGGCTTCTACAAGGTCATCTACGTCCTGCTGATCGCCGTCGGCGGCAAGCTGGCCTGGGACGGGGCGCATGGCCTGCTGGGCTAGCTAGGGCGGCCCTTCTCGCGCCACGATGATCGCGGTTTATATGTCATCGATTGCGCGTACAGTGGGCGGGACATGACAGAGACCACCAGCAACCTTCCGACTCCGGTCGCCCCGCACGTCCCGGCGACCGTGGCGGCCACGCACTACCCGACGCCCGGCGCCAAGCTGGCCGATCTGGTGGTTCACCTGGCGGGTCTGGCCTGCGCCCTGCTGGGCGGCGGCATCATGCTGGGCCTGGCCTTCGGCCTGGGCTCGCTGAGCCAGGTGGCGGCCATCGCGGTCTATACCGTCGGCCTGATCACCATGCTGTCGCTGTCGACCGCCTACAACTTCTCCAAGGCCCGCTGGCGGCCGCTGCTGCGGCGCTTCGACCATGCCGGCATCTTCATCATGATCGCCGCCTCCTACACCCCGTTCACCACCCAGAACCTGTCGGGCTGGTGGGCGATCGGCATGACCTCGGCGGTCTGGACGGTGGCCGGGATCGGCGTGGCGGCCAAGCTGTTCCTGCCGGGCCTGGACAAGCGCTTCTGGGTCGGCCTGTACCTGGCGCTGGGCTGGCTGGTCCTGGTGGCCATCAAGCCGATGATCGACGGCATGGGCTGGGTCGCCCTGCTGCTGCTGGCGATCGGCGGGGTGATCTATTCGACGGGCACGGTGTTCTATCTGATGCAACGGCTAAAGTTCCGGCGGGCGATCTGGCACGGTCACGTGATCGGCGGCGCCAGCCTGCACTACGCCGCCGTTCTGGTCGGGGTGGTCCTGGCTTCGACCGGGCACTCCTGAGCCCGCCTTGAACACGCCGCCGGATCCCAAAAAGAGCGTCCAGACCTTCTTTCGAGACCGCGCGACGCAGGCCCAGCGCGGCAAGCGGCTGACCGCCCCGCCGGTCGAGACCCCGGCCGAGGCCGTCGGCTTCCCCGGCGTGCGCCTCAGCGTCGACGAGGCCGACGCCGCTCTTCGCCAGGTCGCCGACCGCCTGGCCCCCATGCGCTCGCTGCTGGGCCGCGACGGCTTCAACATCCTGGCCCTGTCAGGCGGCGCGGCCGGCGGCGCCTTCGGGGCCGGAGCGCTGATCGGGCTGACGCGGGCCGGAAACCGTCCGGACTTCGCCATCGTCACCGGAGTCAGCACCGGGGCGCTGATCGCCCCCCTGGCCTTCCTCGGCTCCGACTGGGACGACCGCCTGGCCGACGCCTATGTGGGCGGCCACGCCGCCGAGCTGCTCAGCCTCAGGCGGCTGGGACCGGCCCTGGGTCCCAGCCTGTTCCGCGGCGAGTCGCTCGACGGCCTGGTCGGTCCGTTCGTCGACGCGGCGATGATCGAGGCCGTCGCCCATGAGCACGCCAAGGGCCGGCGGCTGCTGATCGCCACCACCAACCTCGACAGCCAGAAGGCCACCATCTGGGACATGGGCGCGATCGCCACCCAGGGCGGCGAGGCGGCCGTGAAGCTGTTCCGCGACGTGCTGGTGGCCTCCGCCACCCTGCCGGGCCTGTTCCCGCCCAAGCTGTTCGACGTCGAGATCCCCGACGGCGAGGGCGGCGTGGTCCGCCACCAGGAAATGCACGTCGACGGCGGCGTCTCGGCGCCGCTGTTCCTGATGCCCGACGCGTTGCTGCGTTGGCGCGACCTGGGTCAGCGCCTGCGGCGCGGTCGGGTCTATGTGATCGTCAACACCGTGCTGGACGCCTCGCCCCGCACCACTCCGACCGGCGTGACCTCGATCATGGGGCGCAGCTTCGAGACCATGCTGCGGTTCTCTTATCGCCAGGCGCTCAGCCTGGCGGCCGGGTTCTGCGCGCGCCACAACCTGCCGCTCCGCGTGGCCTCGATCCCGACCAGCTTCGACGGCTTCAGCATGATGAAGTTCGAGACCGCCAGCATGCGGCGCACCTTCGACGACGCCGTGGGCCTGGCGATGGCCGGCCAGTTGTGGACCACCCCGATCGAACCCGAGCCCCTGTGGCGCCACCTGTTCCGCCGCCAGAACGGCCCGAACGGCGGTCGGCGCGAGACCTCGATCTTGCCGATCGAACCGACGCCGGGGTTGGATATTCCTTAGAGGGTTTCGAGGCCGGAAACGGCCCTGCGTCCTTCGAGGCCCGCTGCGCGGGCGCCTCAGATGAGGAACTCAGCAACAGTGCTCCTCATCCTGAGGTGCGAACCGAAGGCGAGCCTCGAAGGGCGCACCGCGTTCGCCCAACAGGCTCGGGAGACGGCTCTCGCTCCTTAAGCGCTCTTCTTCAGGTAACGCGCGCGCAGCTTCTCGACGTTCGGCGGGTCGGCGCGGAAGTCGGACGCCAGGCCCAGGCGGGCGTTGCACGACGGGCAACGCACCGAGTCCTCGTCGGCCAGATCGGCCGGCGGGTCGAAGCGCGTGCCGCAGGGCTTGCACTTGAAGTCGCCGACGGCCGGCGGCGGCGGGGGCGGCGGCTCGGGGATCACGCGCCGGGCCGGGCGCTGGATGCGCTCGAGCGGCGGCGGGCCTCCAGGCGCGGCGACGCCGCTCTTGAGGCTCAGGATCTTGCGGCGAGGAGGCTCGCTATCGCTCATGACGGTCGATGGCTCGGTGGAGGACGGCCGCTAGCTGCATGATCTAGCCCCGAAACTCAAGCCTTGGAGGATTTCCGATCTGACTTCGTCAAATCGAAAATCCTCTAACCTCTTGTTTTGACGCATTTTCTTCACGCGAACCGGTATTCACTTCGCTTGAAAATGCTCGGGGCTACCAGTGCGGCTTCAGGCTGAAGGTCATCGCCACCATCTCGTCCTTCTGGGTGGCCATGCCCATGATCTGGTCCTTGGCCCTGATCTTGCGGTGCACATAGCCGAACGAGGCCTGCATAGGCCCCTTGCGCCAAGCCAATCCAGCCTGGCCGTCGCCGATCAGCTTGCTGTTGTTGTCGGCGGTGAACCCGGCCCGGCTCCAGTCGCCGTCCTGGCTGCGCAGCATGTTGAGGCCCACGGCCTGGCCGCTGGCGGCGGCGAACACGTACCAGCGCCCGCGGTTGCCGAAGGCGCGTCCGTCGCTGACACCCAGGGAACTGACGACGCGGTCTTCCATGCTCTTCTTGCCGAACCGCACCGTGGCCCCGGCCTCGGCCGTGCCGCCCGCGCCGCCAAAGCCGAGCCCGGCGTGCGGCGTGACGTCCAGGGCGTACTTGCCGCTGGTGAGTTGCAGGGCGGCGGGCCAGCCCCGGGTCACCGTGACATCGACGTCGCGGTCATCGAAACTGTTCTCGTCGGGCCGGACCATGGACAGCGGGCGGCTTTGGCCGCCCCGCGCCACGCTGGCCACCGATACCCGCACGGAATCGACCGCGTGGGCGCCCTGGCCGACGACAAAGGCGTTGGAGCGCCAGGTGACCGGGTCGTGGCCCTGGTAATAGCGATCGGCGTCCAGCAGCTTGGCGTCGCCATAGGCGCCGGCCGGCGAGAGCGCGAAGCTGGGGTCGGCGGTTCGTGTCGCCACGGCCTGCGGGGCCGCGGAAAAACCGATCGAAACCGGGCGGACGTCGCGGACGCTGAGGTCGACGGTCTTGCCGCGGCTCATGTTGACGGTGAAGTTCGGCGTCGCGGCGGCCTTGCGCCGGGCCTCCGAAGACCTATTTGAAGCTTCGGCCGCCTTGATGGCCTTTGGCGACGTCGGTCGAGCGTACGCCGGGGCGCAGATCATCGCGCTCAGGCTCAAACTCGCGGCGAAGATCGCCAAGCTACGCATACGGACCCCTCAGTCCCAATCCCCACAAGGAGCCTACCCACAATCTGGGCGGCGTCCATGGGGCAAATTCCCTCATCATCAACAATTCCTAGTGGTCTTGGTTCCGAACGCGAAACGGCGGCGCGATGTGCTCGCGCCGCCGTTCGATTTTCGGGCTCTGGGCGCCTGATTTACTGGCAGGCCAGGCATTCCTCGTAGTCGGTCTTGTCCGGCGCGTCGAAGCCGTTGGCAGGACCCGCCAGGGCGACGTCTGAGCCGGCGTAGGACGCCCGCTGCACGGACTTGGAGCGCAGGTAGTAGAGCGACTTCACGCCGCGCTCCCAGGCCTGCCAGTGCAGCATGTGCAGGTCCCACTTGTCGACGTCGCCGGGCAGGAAGATGTTCACCGACTGGCTCTGGCAGATTTCCGGCGTGCGGTCGGCGGCCAGCTCGACCACCCAGCGCTGATCCAGCTCGAAGGCGGTCTTGTAGACGTCCTTGTCGTCCTGGCTGAGGAAGTCCAGGTGCTGGACCGAGCCCTCGTTCTCCAGGATCGAACCCCAGACGGCGTCGGTGTTCTGGCCCTTCTCGACGAGCAGTTGCTCCAGATAGGGGTTCTTCACCGCGAACGAGCCCGACAGGGTCTTGTGGGTGTAGATGTTGGCCGGGATCGGCTCGATGCCGGCCGAGGTGCCGCCGCAGATGATCGAGATCGAGGCGGTCGGGGCGATGGCCAGCTTGTGCGAGAAGCGCTCCATCGAGCCGCGCTCGGCGGCGTCCGGGCACGGACCCTTCTCTTCGCCCAGGGCGATGCTGGCCTTGTCGGCCTCGCGGCGCAGGTGCTTGAACATCCGCATGTTCCAGCTCTTGGCCAGGGCGCTCTCGAACGGCACGTTCTGGCTCTGCAGGAAGCTGTGGAAGCCCATCAGGCCCAGGCCCACCGAACGCTCGCGCATGGCGGCGTAGGCGGCGGCCTTGGCCGGCTCCGGGGCGCGGTCGATGAAGTCCTGCAGCACGTTGTCGAGGAAGCGCATGATGTCCTCGATGAACATCGGGTGGTCGCGCCATTCCATGAAGGTCTCGGCGTTCACCGACGACAGGCAGCAGACCGCGGTGCGGTCGTTGCCCAGGTGGTCCAGGCCGGTGTGCAGCATGATCTCGCTGCACAGGTTCGACTGGCGCACCGACAGGCCCAGCTCCCGCTGGTGCTTGGGCATGGCGCGGTTCACGGTGTCGGAGAAGATCAGGTAGGGCTCGCCGGTCTGCAGGCGCAGCTCCAGCACCTTTTGCCACAGGTTGCGGGCGTCGACCTCGCGGACCACTTCGCCGGTCTTGGGCGAGCGCAGGCCGAACTTCTGGCCGTCGCGCACGGCGTGCATGAAGGCGTCGGTGATCGAGATGCCGTGGTGCAGGTTCAGGGACTTGCGGTTGAAGTCGCCCGACGGCTTGCGGATCTCGAGGAATTCTTCGATCTCGGGGTGGTGGATGTCGAGATAGACCGCCGCCGAGCCGCGACGCAGGCTGCCTTGGCTGATCGCCAGGGTCAGGCTGTCCATCACGCGGATGAAGGGGATGATGCCGCTGGTCTGGCCCTGGCCCTTGACCTTCTCGCCGATCGACCGGACGCCGCCCCAGTAGGTGCCGATGCCGCCGCCGTTGGCCGCCAGCCAGACGTTCTCGTTCCAGACGCCCAGGATACCGTCCAGGCTGTCGGAGACCGAGTTGAGGAAGCAGCTGATCGGCAGGCCGCGCTCGGCGCCGCCGTTCGAGAGGACTGGGGTCGAGGGCATGAACCACAGCTGGCTCATGTAGTCGTAGACGCGCTGGGCGTGGTCGGCGTCGTCGGCGAAGGCGGTCGACACGCGGGCGAACATGTCCTGGTAGGACTCGCCCGGCAGCAGGTACCGGTCTTCCAGGGTGGTCTTGCCGAAATCGGTCAGCAGGGCGTCGCGCGAGCGATCGACCTCGACCTTGCGCACCAGGGCCAGCTTCGGGCGCTCGGCCTTCATGCCGCTGGTGCGGGCCTCGGGGAGCGCAGTCTTCGCCGCTTCACTGCCGGTCATGATCAAAATCCATAATCAATCAGCGTGTTCCGGAGAAGGGAACGCCCCGTCCAGCCGCTACATCTTGTGGCCGAGGAGCCCCCTCAGCCCACATATGGGGCCACAGTGGCTAATGACTCGTCAACGGCGAGATGGCTCTTAACGCTGAGTTTTTTCTTAACAACCTGTGAACGAACCTCGTCGTCTGTCGAGATGCTGGGCAGGATCAAAGGGTTGCCTCGCCTCGGCGAGCGGGGCCGCGACGCTGCGCCGCAGGCCACAAAGAAGTGATCCGCGGGCGGAGTGGAATCCGGCGGAACGCGGATCTCCCAAACGCCTTCAATATGTAGGGCGTTTTCGAGCGAAGTGGATACCGGTTCGCGTGAAGAAAACGCGCCAAGACAAAAGGCTGGAGCGCCCGACCTGATGCAATCGGGCCAGGCGCTCCAGGGCTCGGCTCCGCCAATTCCGGATTCGGCGCAAAAGAAAAGGGCCCGGCGTCGCCGCCGGGCCCTCAACTCAGGTCGTGATCGCGATCTTAGAAGTTGATCGAGATCGTGGAACGGCGGTTCAGCGGTTCCTTCACGCCATCGCCCGTGGCGACGGCGGGAGCGCTTTCGCCCTTCCAGTCGACAGCCAGGGTGTCAGCGGCGACGCCGGCGCCAACCAGCGCGTCGGCGACGGCCTTGGCACGACGCTCCGACAGGCGGGCGTTGTACTTCGGCGAGCCCGAGGTGTCGGTGTGACCGACGACCACCAGCTTCGTCGCGTGACCCGAAGTCGCGTAGTTAGCGGCTTCCGAAACCACCGACTGGGCTTCCGGCGTCAGGACGTACTGATCGAACGGGAAGTAGACGATGAATTCGCGAGCCTCATACGCCGGCGGAGGCGGGGGAGGAGGCGGCGGGGGCGGCGGGGGCGGGGGAGGCGGCGGCGGGGGCGGGGGAGGCGGCGGGGGCGGCGGCGGCGAAGCGAAGGAGTAGCGCAGACCGACGGTCAGCGATTGATCCTTGTACTGGCCTTCGAACGCACCCGGATTCAGCACCGCCGAACCCGTCGTCTGCCAAGCGTGGTCGTTGGTCGCGAAGTAGCGATAGGTGACGTCGATCTTCAGCTTGTCGGTCGCCTTGATCGAGGCGCCGGCGATGCCTTGCCAAGCGACGGCGATGTCATCGTCGTCGACGGTCAGGTTCTGAATGGCCGGGTTGGCCGCGGTGAACGGGGTCGGGATGGCGTTGCTGAACTGACCCAGAGCGCTGACGTCGAGGCGGTTGATACCGATACCGGCGCCGAGATAGGGGTTGATCCACGCGTCCGGCGCGAAGTCATACAGAACGTTGACCATCAGCGACCAGGAGTCGATCGAACCCGTCGGGCTGCCGCATTTCGGAGCGGCGGTCGTGCGGGTCACGCCCGGGGTGCAGAGGCCGGTCGGCTCGCGGGTCCGGATGGGGTTGCCGCGAACGCTGGTCAGGTCGCCGGGGCGATAGCCGCCTTCGAGTTCCGCGCGCCAGTTCGGGTTGAACTGGTAGCCCAGACGAACGAAGCCGGCCCAGTCGTTATCGGCCGACCAGGTCCAGTGATAGTGCGCGCCGTCGGGAGCGTTCAGATCCGACTCAGTGCTGACGCCTTCCGGCCAGTGATAGCCAAGATCGACCGCGCCATACCAGCCGGTCTCTTGGGCCGAAGCGGCGCCAGCGGCGAAGACCGCGGCCAGAGCCACTCCCGCCAGGAGTTTGAGTTTCATATCAAGAGCCCTCTATTGCCCTGCACCGGCCGAGACCGACCGAGCATTGTTATACCAAGGCGCGCGATCCGCGAAAGTGTCAGCAGAGCAACACTCGTCAGGTTTCGTCGCCCCCATAGACAAGACGACGCGAACACATGACCGCCCCACGAGATCAACTTCCGAGCGTATCGGCTGACTGTCCCGGAAAATGCGCCAGCATAGTACCGGTTCGCACGCGAATCCGCGCAGCGCAAGGCCTCCGGCGCTTTTTGAGGGACATGCGTGTGTAAAAACGTCGCATAGACGCGGGATCTGGCCGGGAATGAGCAACGGGCGCCGGCTACCTCAGTCGAGGGTTCGCCGGTATCGCGACATCGCGGCGGCCGCGATCGCCACGACAAAGACGGCCAGGGCCAGAAGACTTGTCCACAGGTCTTCAAGTCCCAATCCCTTAAGTAAAGACCCCCTCACCACGCGCAGGAAGTGGGTCACCGGAATGACGCTGCCCAGCACCTGGGCCCACTGCGGCATGCCCCGGAACGGGAACATGAAGCCCGACAGCAGGATCGAGGGCATGATGTAGAAGAACGACATCTGCATCGCCTGCAGTTGGGTGCGGGCCGCCGTCGATATGAGAAAGCCCAGCGACAGCGAGCCGATGATGAACAGCACCACCCCCAGGACCAGCGCGGCCCATCCGCCGGCCATGGGCACCGCGAACAGCACCCGCGCCAGGACCAGGATCACCACGGTCTGGATCAGTCCGACCACCACATAGGGCGCCAGCTTGCCGATCATCACCTCGATGGGCCTGGCCGGCGTGGCCAGCAGGCTCTCCATGGTGCCGCGCTCGTATTCGCGGGTGACGCCCAGCGAGGTCATCATCACCAGGGTCATCGACAGGATCACGCCCAGCAGGCCCGGCACGATGTTGTAGGCGGTGATGGCCTCGGGATTGTAGCGACGGTGGATCACCACCTCGAACGGATCGCGGCTGGTCTGGGTGGCCGCGCCGACCTGGCTTCGGGCCAGGTCGCGCGTCAGCGCCGTGCGCGGAAGACTGGCCAGGGCGGCGATCGCCCCGCCGGTGGCGGCGGGATCGGAGGCGTCGGCCTCGACCAGGATCTGGGCCTGGTCGCCGCGCACCACCCGGCGGGTGAAGTCGGCGGGGATGGTCAGGGCGAACTGCACCTCGCCCCGGGCGATGGCCCGGTCGAGGTCGGCGGGCGAGCCGGCCTCCTGGACGATCTTGAAGTAGCCGCTGTTGACCAGGGCCGACAGGGTCGAGCGGGCCATCGGCCCGTGGTCCCGCACCAGCACCGCGGTCGGCAGGTCGCGCGGGTCGTTGTTGATGGCGTAGCCGAACAGCATCAGCTGGACGATCGGCATGACCAGGATCATCGCGTAGGTCAGCCGGTCGCGGGTGAGCTGGATGAACTCCTTGGTCAGCACCGCCAGGATGCGGTTCCAGGCCCCCCCTCCGCTTGAGGATTGGCCGCTCATTGAAAATTGTCCCGCGAGGTCGCCATCAGGCGGATGAACACGTCCTCCAGGGTCGGCGACACCTCGGTCCACGTGAACGGTGCGCGGCGGTAGGGCTTGATCGCCGCTTCGAGGGCGGCGCGATCCTGGCCGCTGACATGCAGGGCGGCCCCGAACGGCGCGGCCATGGCCACGCCCGGCGCCTTGGCCAGGTCCCGGCCCAGCCGGTCGGCGCCCGGCCCCTCGGCGCGGAAAGTCACCAGGCCCGAGCCGGCGATCACCTCGGGCAGGGTCCCGCGCGCCATCAGCTGGCCGTAGGCGATGTAGGCGATGTCGTGGCAGCGCTCGGCCTCGTCCATGTAGTGGGTCGAGACCATCACGGTCAGGCCCTCGGCCGACAGGGCGTGGATCTCGTCCCAGAACTCGCGCCGCGCCTGGGGGTCGACCCCGGCGGTGGGTTCGTCCAGCAGCAGCAGGCGCGGTTCGTGCAGGATGCAGGCGGCCAGGGCCAGGCGCTGCTTCCAGCCGCCCGACAGGCTGCCGGCCAACTGCCCCTGGCGGCCGGCCAGGCCCAGCCGCTCCAGCGCTTCGCTCACCCGCGCGCGCCGGCGGTCAAGGCCGTAGATCTGGGCCACGAAGTCGAGGTTCTCGCGGATCGACAGGTCCTCGTAGAGCGAGAACTTCTGGGTCATGTAGCCGGTCTGGCGCTTGATCGCGTCGGCGTGCCGCCGGAAATCCAGGCCCAGCACCTCGCCCTCGCCGCCGTCCGGGGTCAGCAGGCCGCACAGCATCCGCAGGGTGGTGGTCTTGCCCGAGCCGTTGGGACCGAGGAACCCGGTGATCTTGCCGGTCCCGACCTGGATCGACAGGTCCTGGACCACGTGCTTGTCGCCGAACGACTTGTCGAGGCCGCGCACGTCGACCGCCAGATCGGACCCGACCGGGTCGGTGTCGGGGCGGGGCGGGGCGGCGGCGCTCACTTGGCGGGCCCCGTCAACGGAACGACGTCGATGGGCAGGCCGGGCAGCAGGTCGGCGGGGCGGTCGGGCAGGGCCTCGACCAGGAACACCAAGCGGTCGCGCGATTCGCGGCTGTAGATCACCGGCGGGGTGAATTCGGCCCGTGGGCTGACGAAATTGATCCGCGCGCCCAGCCCGGGCTTGCAACCGTCGCAGCTGAACTGGACGCGGGTTCCGGGCCGGTAGAGCTCGACCTGGGCCTGCGGCACGTAGAAGCGCAGCCGCACCCGGTCGTCCGCCAGCAGGGCCACCACCGGCTGGTTGGCCGCCACCCATTCGCCGCTCTGATAGAAGACGTCCTGCACCCGCGCCGCCGCCGGGGCCCGGGGGCTGATCAGGTCCAGGCGGTTCTGGGCGGCCGCCAGCTGGTCGCGGGCGGCGGCGGCCTGGCTCTCGGCCGCGCGGACGGCGTCGGGCCGCGCGCCCAGCGTGCCGACCCGGCGTTGCTGCTCGACGGTGCGGACATTGGCCTGGGCGGTGCGCAGGGCGGCCTTGGCGCTGTCCAGCCGGGCCGGGGCGTAGATACCCTTGGCCGCCAGCGGCGCGATCCGGTCGTAGTCGGCCTGGGCCTGGGCGAGCGCGGCCTGCACGGCGGCGCGCTGGGCGTCGAACACCGCCAGCTCGTCGGGCCGCTGGCCCTTGGCGGCGTCCTGCGCCTGGGACTGGGCGGCGGCGGCCTGGGCGGCGGCCTGGTCGCGGGCCGCGACCAGCTGGGCGGCGTCCAGGGCGAACAGCGGCTGGCCGGCGCTGACCCGCTGGCCGCGCTCGACCGACACCGTGCTGACCGGCCCGGCGACCGAGGCGGCGACGTACAGCGTCTCGCCCTCGACATAGCCCGACAGCCGGCGCGGATGGGCCGCGCCCGGCCCCCAGGTCCGCCAGGCCAGGAAGCCCACCACGCCGATCGCCACGACGGCGACCGCGATCTTGGCCGGACGCTTCATGTGCGCGCCTCCCCGGGTTCCAATAGCATGCCGCCCAGCACCACCTCGGCGTGCTGGGCCAGCAGCGCCTTCAGGTCGATCGGCTCGGCCCCGATCGGCACGAACACCTCGCGCCACAGCACGCCCATCAGCAACGGGCCGGCCAGGGTGAAGACGTGGAAGCGGGGATCGCCCGGCGCCACCTCGCCGCGCGCCTGGGCGGCGGCGACCGCGCCGCTGATGGCGTTCAGCATCCGGCTGACCACGTCCTCGTGCCAGACCTTGGCCAGTTCGGGGAAATTGCGCGACTCGCCGATCACCATCTTGGCCACCGGCCCCAGCCGCCCTTCGGCCACGACGCCGGCGATGCGGGCGAAAACCAGCCGGACCAGGTCGCCGAACGCCAGGCCGCCCTGGCCGGCGAAGACCTCCACCGCCGCCAGGTTCGGGGCCACCGTCTCGCGCACCACCGCCCGGAACAGGTCCTGCTTGGTTTCGAAATAGAGGTACAGCGCGCCCTTCGAGACCCCGGCCCGGGCGGCGATGTCGTCCAGCCGCGCGGCGGCGAAGCCCTTCTCGGCGAACACCGCCAGGGCCGCCTCGATGATCTCGCCGGGGCGGGCCTCGCTGCGCCGCCGCCACTTGGGTTGTCCCGCCTGCATGCCGATGCTCGAAACATATAACTGACGAGTCAGTTATATACGAAACGGTGATCGCCGCAAGCTTGGGCGAGGGCGGCGCGCGCACGTGAACGGGATGTCACTATGTCGAAAGCGGGTGACGCCCATAGGCTGCACGGCAACGCGAGGCAGTGCGCCGAGCGGCGGCTTCCTCGTGATCCGCAACCCCCAGCATCGGACCTCATCGATGGAATTGACCGCCCAGCTATCCTCGACGCGGCGCTCGCGGGGCATGGCCCGACGTGAGCTTCTTGCCTTGGCGCCGGCGGTTCCACTGGCGCTTTCGGGCGTGGCGAGCGCGGCCACGGCGGCAGATTCGGTCGGAACGCTGGTCGCGGACTTCGTGCGCGCCGGCAAGGTCGATGGCCTCTCGGCCGCCGTCGTGCGTGGCGGGCGCACGCGCTTCCATAATGCCGGCGTCATCGCCCAGGACAGCCGCACGCCGGCGAGCGAGCGCAGCGTCTATGAGGTCGGCTCGATCTCCAAGACGTTCACCGGCCTGCTGCTGGCCCACGCGATCGGCGAGGGAAAGGCCGCCGCCTCCGACGACGTGCGCAAATATCTGCCGCCGGGCTACGACAATCTCGAGCGCGACGGCCGCCCCGTGCGGCTGATCGATCTGGTCGACACCACCTCGGCCCTGCCCGACAACCTGCCCGATTGGCGCCAGGTGATCGGCGGCGCCAAGCCGGCGGAGGTTCCGTTCATCGCCGCCAAGCTGCTCGAGGGTTACACCTCGCAAAAACTACTGGCCGACCTGAAGACCGCCAGCCTGGTCGACAAGCCCGGCGAGGTCACGCGCCATTCCAACGTGGCCTCTCAGGTGGTCGGGATCGTGCTGGAGCGGATCTACGGCCGGCCTTACGAGGCGCTGCTGGCGCAATATATCGAGCGACCGCTGGGCATGGCCTCGGGCGCCGCCGAGCCGCCGCCCGCGCTGCTCGTGAAAGGCTACGGCCCAGGCGGCGTCGCAACGCCCGCCCTTACCGAGCCCGTCATCCGCGCGGCCGGGGGCCTGCGCTATTCGGCCGCCGACATGGCCCGCTACATCGCCGCCCAGCTGGCCGCGCGCGATCCGTCCATCGCCCTGACTCAAAAGCCCGCCTGGGGCGCGCCGGACAGCGGCGCGATCGGCTTCCACTGGCAGATCGCCAAGACCGTCGACAGCCAGACCTATCTGCGCCACAGCGGCGGCACCTTCGGCTTCTCGGCCTATTGCGACTTCTATCCGGGCCAGGACTACGGCATCGTGCTGCTGGCCAACCGCTCCGGCGCCCAGGACGCGTTGCAGGCGCTCGGCAGCGCCGCGCACGAGGCGCTGTTTGGCCCGCCGCGCGGCCTCGCGGCGCTGGAAGCCGCCCTCGAACAAAGCCGCTTCGCCGATGTCGGCGCAAGCGTCGATGAGGTCCGCCGCCGCTTCCCGGAGCTCCACCTCAACGAGGACTATGTCAACGCCTGGGGCTACCGCCTGCTGCGCACGCCGCGTCTGGCCGAGGCCAAGGCAATGCTGGGCTACAACGCCGCCCGGCGCCCCGACAGCTGGAACGCCCACGACAGCTACGCCGAATCCCTGGCCGCCACGGGCGACAAGGCCCAGGCCATCGCCGAGTACCGCCGCTCGCTGGTCCTCAACCCGGCAAACGACAACGCCGACAAGATGATCGCGAAGATCGAGGCCGGGCAGTAGGTCGACCGCCTGGAGTTGACCGACATTCAGATCCGGGAAACGAAAACCTCGTCCTTCGACAAGCTCAGGATGAGGTTTTCGACTGCCTGGGCCTGCAAACTGGTCCTCATCCTGAGCTTGTCGAAGGACGAGGGCCACGCACCGCGCCGGATGTCGACAGGCCCTAGACCCTTCCGGCGTCCCGCAGCCTTTTCCGCTTGCCGCCCAGGGCGTCCGGCCGGTTCAGCACCTTGCGGTATTCGTCGCGACGCTCGTGGATCGAGGCGATGACCAGGCCCATCGGCACGCCGATGTCGACCAGCACCGCTTCCGACAACTGCAAGCTCGCCTCGATGGTCTCGGGCACCGCATCGGTGGCGCCCAGGTCGTAGAGCCGGGCGGCGTGGCGGGCGTCGCGGGCCCGGGCGACGATGGTCAGGTCGGGACGGTGGCCGCGGGCGGTGGCCACCACCGCCTCGGCGGCTTCCGGCGAGTCCATGGTCACCACCACGGCCCGGGCGTAGTCGAGGCCGCAGCGCTCCAGCAGTTCCACCCGCGAGGCGTCGCCGTAATAGACCCGGTGGCCGGCCCGGCGGCCCTGCTGGACGAAGCTGGGGTCGCGGTCGATGGCGATCCACGGCAGGTCGTGGCGGTCGAGCATGTCGCCGACCAGCCGCCCGACCCGGCCGTAGCCGACCACCAGCACCCGGCCTTCCAGCTCCTCGCCCTGGTGCTCGAGAGCCTCCGGCGCCTCGCTGGTCGCCACCACCGCGCCCTTGGCCAGCCGCGCGCCGATCGCCGCCAGCGCCGGGATCAGGAACATGGTCAGGGTCGCGGCCACCAGCACCGCCTGGCCGACCCGGGTGGAGACCACCCCGGCGCCCGTGGCGTTGTCGAGGATCACGAAGGCGAACTCGCCGCCGGCCGCCAGGGTCAGGGCGGTCTCGATCGAGGCCCGGGTCGAGAGGCCGAACAATCGTCCCAGCCCGGCCACCATCGCCGCCTTGACCGCCACCAGCCCGATGGCGACGCCCAGCACCAGCCCCGGCTGGGCGACCAGCAGCGACAGGTCCAGCCGGATGCCCAGCGACACGAAGAACAGGCTGAGCAGCAGGCCCTTGAAGGGCTCGATCTTGACCTCGACCTCGTGGCGGTACTCGGTCTCGGCCAGCAGCACCCCGGCCACGAACGCGCCCAGGGCCATCGACAGGCCCGACAGGGCGGCGACCAGGCCCGCGCCGATCACCACCAGCAGACAGGCGGCCATGAACATCTCTTCGCTCTTGGCCTTGGCCACCGAGCGCATCATCGGCCGCAGCGCCAGGCGGCCCAGCAGCACGATGATCCCCAGGCCGACGGCGGCGGGGCCCAGGGCCAGCAGGTCGCCCAGCCGGAAGACGCCGTCGCCCCGGCCGAGGATCGCCAGGGTGATCAGGATCGGGGCCACGGCCAGGTCCTGGAACAACAGCACCGAGAAGGTCGCCCGTCCGCCCTCGGAATGCAGCCGCTTGCGCTCGACCAGCACCGGCACGGCGATGGCGGTGGACGACAGGGCTAGGGCCGCGCCGATCACCAGGGCGGCGACGGGCGGCTGGCCCAGCAGCCAGGCCACCGCGCCCAGGGCCAGCGAGCAGCCGATCATCTGCAGGGCGCCCAGGCCGAACACCAGCTTGCGCATCAGCCGCAGCCGTTCCCACGACAGCTCCAGCCCGATCATGAACAGCAGGAACACCACCCCGAACTCGGCCAGTTGGGCGATTTCGTCGGGGTTGTCGACGGTGACGTAGTCCAGCCACGGCGCGACGTGGGTCAGGCTGCCCAGGCCGAACGGCCCCAGGATCACCCCGGCCAGCAGGAAGCCGAGGATCGGGTTGACGCGAAGGCGCTTGAACAGCGGAGCCACGATCCCGGCGGTGGCCAGGAACAGCACCAGGTCCTTGTAGTCGGCCGGTGACATCGCGTGGTTCACGTGGTTTCGCCCCCTCTCATGGTCTCCGTTCGCTGGCTTCAGTCGCCAGGCAGTTCGTCGCCCTTCACGGGCGGGTTGTCCCCGCCCGCTCTCTTGAGCAGGGCGATGGCCTTGGGGATGTCGGCTCGCTTCGCCCGTTCGGCGAAATAGCTCTCGGTCCTGAGGGCCGACAGCTTTTCGGCGACCGCGACATTGATCAGTTGATTGAGGGCCACGCCTTCGGACTCGGCGAGCTTCCGGGCTTCGTCGAGCAACGATGGTTGAAGCCGCAACGCGAAATTGCTCTTCCTCATTGTTCCTTCTCCAGCTTCTGGATCGCCTCTGACGGCAACCAGACCTCGATGCCGAACCGCTCCGCGACAGTGACGAAGTCGCGTCGATTGTAAGTCACGATGGCGTCCGCTTGGCCGTTGACGGCCGTCTCCAGCACCATATCGTCATCTGGGTCACGCACCGCTGGTCGCCAAAGAAAGGCCAGCCGCACCGGATCCGACGCGGCGGCCACGGCGTCGAGAATGGCTTCGACATCCTCTGCCAGGAGACCGGAGGCCTTCAGATGCTCAGCGCGTGTCATCACCGCTTCGTACTCGATAAACAATGGCGTCGAGATCAGCAGGGTCAGCCGCCGTTCCAGGCCCGCCATCAACAGCCGGCTGGACGCTCCGGCATTGCTGCGGATCGCGGCAACCATTGTCGCTGTGTCGAGGACCAAGCGCATGACGTTATAATGGATGTCGCCCGCGATATTGCAAGTTCGGACGATCGCCGAGTCACCGACCTCCCCGACCCTGCTTAGCTGGCCAGTTTCAGTCGAACGCCCGCTCCGGCCTCGTCGGGCGCGATCAGCGACACCCCGCCGGCCTCCAGCGCCTCGATCAGCAGGCGTTCGGTGCTATGGTGCAGGGCGTGGCGCTCGGTCTCGAAATCCTTGACCGTGCTGCGCGACACGCCGGCGCGGTCGGCCAGGTCGCCCTGCGACCAGCTGAGCAGGCCACGCGCCCCCCGGCACTGGGCCGGCAGGAGAATTTTTGCGTGAGGCATCTGGCGCCCTCGAACAACGTCACCCATATTGGTTGAGTACGCCCGATAATGTTGACCGTCAAGGAGAGCCTTTGCACCACACCTCGCTGATCGCCACCATCGTCGCCGGCCTCGGACTCGCCTTCATTTTCGGGGCCGTCGCCAACCGCCTGAAGCTGCCGGTGCTGGTCGGCTACCTGTTGGCGGGGGTGATCGTCGGGCCGTTCACGCCCGGCTACGTGGCCGATCAGGAGCTGGCGCCGCAACTGGCCGAGATCGGGGTCATCCTGCTGATGTTCGGGGTGGGGCTGCACTTCTCGGTCAAGGACCTGATGGCGGTGCGCAAGATCGCCATTCCCGGCGCGGCCGTGCAGATCGCCGTCGCCACCGCCATGGGCGTCGGCCTGGCCTCGATGCTGGGCTGGACCCTGGGGGCGGGGATCGTCTTCGGCCTGGCCCTGTCGGTGGCCTCGACCGTGGTGCTGCTGCGGGCCCTGGAGGAGCGGCGGCTGATCGACACCGACCGCGGCCGCATCGCCGTCGGCTGGCTGATCGTCGAGGACCTGGCCATGGTGCTGGCCCTGGTCCTGCTGCCGGCGCTTTCCGGCATGCTGGGCGGCGAGGCTCCGCCCCCCGGGCCCGGCGGCGTCGCCGGGGCCTTCGCCATCACCATCGGCAAGGTCGCGGCCTTCGTCGTCATCATGCTGGTGGTCGGTCGCCGGGTGATCCCGTGGATCCTGCACCGCATCGCCCACACCGGCTCGCGCGAGCTGTTCCGCCTGGGCGTGCTGGCCATCGCGCTGGGCGTCGCGTTCGGCTCGGCGGCGCTGTTCGGCGTATCCTTCGCCCTGGGCGCGTTCTTCGCCGGCATGATCATGGCCGAGAGCGAGCTGTCGCAGCAGGCGGCCAACGAGACCCTGCCGCTGCGCGACGCCTTCGCGGTGCTGTTCTTCGTGTCGATCGGCATGCTGTTCGACCCGACCGTGCTGCTGCGCGAGCCCCTGGCCGTGGCCGCCACCCTGGCCATCATCGTGATCGGCAAGTCGCTGGCCGCCTATGTCATCGTCCTGGCCTTCAAGCGCCCGCAAAGCGTGGCCCTGACCATCTCGGCCAGCCTGGCCCAGATCGGCGAGTTCTCGTTCATCCTGGCCGGGCTGGGCGTGTCGCTGAAGCTGCTGCCGCCCGACGGTCGCGACCTGATCCTGGCCGGGGCGATCCTGTCGATCCTGGTCAATCCGCTGCTGTTCGCGGTGCTGGACAAGGTCCTGCCCAGGCTGGTCGGTCGGAGCGGCGAGCCGGCCGCGCCCGTCGCCGCCGCCCAGCCGCACGGCGTGCTGGTCGGCTACGGCCGGGTCGGCAAGGCGGTGGCCCAGGGCCTGAAGGACCGCATGCTGCTGGTGGTGATCGAGGACGAGGGCGAGCGCGCCGACGCGGTCCGCGCCGCCGGCTTCGAGATGATCCAGGGCAACGCCGTGCGGCCCGAGGTGCTGATGAAGGCCGGCCTGGCCGAGGCCACCCACCTGTTCGTCGCCGTGCCCAGCCCGTTCGAGGCCGCCCGGATCATCGAACAGGCCCGCGCCGCCAATCCTCAGGTCAAGATCATCGCCCGGGCCTATACCGACAACGACGTCGACCTGCTGACCCAGATGGGCGCCACCCACGCCCTGATCGGCGAGCAGGAGATCGCCCGGGGAATGCTGGCCCTGGCGCCGAGGAAGAAGGCGGCGGCTGTGGCGGCGCACTGATTTCTTGCACGAATTTGGAGCTAGCAACGCTCCTTGAGCGTAGCGCTACCTCTGATTCGCTTTGGAAGCAGCGTGTGTTTGCGTTCAATGAGTTGGCTTATTTGCCGGAATCGCGCCGTTTCGTCCCCTGTTTCACGTGAACCAGTGGATAACCTCTGTTCACCACAGGAACGTTTGTGGAACAAAGCTTGCCTATTCTTATGAGGTAAGGGACCGTCGCTGTGTCGCGTAATTCTTAGCGGCAGATACCCGGAGACCAACGATGGATGTAACCATCACGATCCCCGGGCTCTTGATCCTCATGGCGGTCGCTCTGGTGATCGCAGCCATGAAGGTTAAGCGCTAGTGGGAGGGCGTCGGGTGGTGATCTAGACCGTCCGGCGCCTACCACGATCAGCTTGATCACTTCTGACCTACTGGTCAACCTGACCTACTCATTCGATCCACATATGCCTTTATACGCTCCACCGTAGGAGCGTTGGCGTCGATGATGTTTGACCTAACCCGCGCTAGCGCCTACCCACGCGCCGTCATGAGCCCCCGTCGCGGACAGTCCGGAACGACCTGGCCCATCGCCCTGCTGGCGATGCTGGCCCTGCTCGTCCAGAGCCTGATCCCCGCCGCCGCCATGGCCCATGAGGCCGGGACCGGCCAGTCGATCGTCATCTGTACGATCGACGGCGCCAAGACCGTCACGGTCGACGGCCAGGAGCGGGCCCCCAAGAAGGGCTTCGCCGGCCTGCCCTGCTACCAGTGCGTGGCGGCCAGCCTGGCCACCACCGACACCCCCGACAGCCTGGTCTCGCTGCCCGTGCTCTACGCCGCGCGCGTCGAGATCGCCCCGCCGATGGCCCGCCGCGGCATGGCCCCGGCCCGCGCGCCGCCCCGTCCGCCCGGACAAGGACCGCCTCACCACCTGAACGGCTGACTTTTCCACATCGCGCGCTAAGGTTGAAAGTCGGCGCGCGCCGTCATGTCTTCGGGGCTCTGTCTCTTCATGTCCAAATCCTTCCGCCTGGCCCTCGCGGCCGGCGCCGCGCTCTGCGTCCTGCCCGCTTTCTCGCCCGCCTTCGCCGGGACCGACGACGACCAGCGCGCCGCGGTCGATTCCGTCCTGGTCACCGCCCGTCCCAATCCGGAGGACGCGCCGGTCGTCGCCCTGGCCCGCAAGCGCCTGTCGGAAACCCCCGGCGCGGTGGCGGTGATCTCGTCCGAGGCCTATGCCAACCGCTATGCCCTGGGTCTGGTCGACGCCCTGCGCGACGTGCCCGGCGTCTTCGCCCAGAAGAAGTTCGGCGAGGACGCCCGCCTGTCGATCCGTGGCTCGGGGATCGGCAACAGCAGCCACAATCGCGGCACGATGCTGGCCCAGGACGGCGTGCCGCTGAACGAGGCCGACGGCTATGGCGACTACCAGCTGATCGACCCGCTGCTGGCCCGCTACACCGAGGTCTACAAGGGCGGCAACGCCCTGCGGTTCGGCGGGGCGCTGCTGGGCGGGGCCATCAACTTCGTCACCCCGACCGGCAGGACGGCCGGGGCCGACAACCTGCTGCGGGTCGAAGGCGGCTCGTTCGGCACGGCGCGGGTGCATGGCGAGCTGGCGCGGGCGTTCGGCGACGACGACGTCTTCATCGGCGCGACCCTGCTCAACGCCGACGGCTGGCGCCGGCAGAGCAACAGCTCGGCCGCCCGGCTGTCGGTCAATCTGGGTCACGACTTCGGCGAGGACCGCGAGGTGCGGCTCTATCTGAGCGGCGCGGACCTGCGCCAGCAGATCGCCGGCGCCCTGACCCTGAACCAGGCCCTGAACAGCCCGATGATGGCCACCGCCGCCAACCTGGCCAACAACTACGGGCGCAACATGCGCAACGCCCGGGCCAGCCTGCAGACCACCTGGCGATTGAGCGACAGCACGGTGTTCGAGGGCGGGGTCTACGGCGCCTGGCGCGACCTGGACCATCCGATCTTTCAGGTGGTCGACCAGGAGAGCCGCAATTTCGGGGCCTTCGGACGCCTGGACTGGACTGGCCAGATGGGCGGCATGGCCGCCGACCTGTTCGCGGGGCTGTCCTGGCGGGTCGGCGACCTGGACTCCCGCAACTGGATCAACCTGCGCGGCTCGCACGGCGCGCCCACGGCGTTCGCGCGGCAGAACGCCCAGGCCGCGGACGTCTTCGCCGAAGGCCGGTTGTTCGTCGCCCCGCGCCTGGCCCTGGTGGTCGGCGGGACCTATGGCGCGGCCAGCCGCGACTACCAGAGCTACAAGCTGCCCACCGGCGGCTTCAACCTCACCGAAAGCCGCGACTACGACTGGTTCGCCCCACGCCTGGGCGTGCTGTTCCAGGCCGACCAGGACTCGCAGATCTTCGCCAACCTGACCCGCTCGGTCGAGCCGCCCAACTTCGGGTCCTATTCGCCGGACGCCACTCACCCCTTCACCGACCTGGTTCCGCAAACGGCCTGGACCGGCGAAGTCGGGGCGCGGGGGCGGCGAGGGGCCTTCGCCTGGGACGTGGCCCTGTATCGCGCCCAGCTGAAGCACGAACTGCTGAGCTATGTGGTCGACCCGGCCCGGCCGGCCATCGCCTTCAACGCCGACAAGACGATCCATCAGGGTCTCGAGGCGGGCCTGGACTGGCGGATCGTTCCGCGGCTGAGACTGCGCCAGACCTATGCCTGGTCCGACTTCCGGTTCGACGGCGACGCGTCGTACAAGGACAACCGCCTGCCGGTCGTGCCCGAGCACCTCTATCGGGCCGAGCTGAGGTACGAGCACCCGGCCGGCTGGTTCGTGGCCCCGTCGGTGGAATGGTCGCCGCGCGGCGTGCTGGTCGACTACCGCAACACGGTCCGCGCCCCCGACTACGCCATCGCCTCGCTGAGCGCCGGCTATACCCGCGACCGCATCACCGTGTTCCTGGACGCGCGCAACCTGACCGACGAGCGCTATGTCTCGACAATCAATCCGTCGGTGGCCGCCACCACCGTCTCGACCTCGACGACGGTCGACAATTCCACGGCCGCCTTCTGGCCGGGCGAAGGGCGCGGCGTGTTCGTCGGCCTCACCGGCAAGTTCTAGAGCCCCGCCCCGGTGGTCCGCCTCACGCCGGCCACGACTTCCGCCGACACCATGGCCGGCATGCCCGGCATGAAACATTGATCGAGAACTCTCCCATGCGCCTTATCGCCCTGACCTCCCTCGCCGCCCTCGTCTTCTCCGCCCCGGCTATCGCTGGCGACTACCGCGTCGGCGGGGTCGAGGTGCGCCGTCCCTGGACCCGCCCCGCCGCCGCCGGCATGAACGGCGTCGGCTATCTGACCCTGGCCAATGTCGGCGCCAAGCCGATCAAGCTGGTCGCGGTCGAGAGCCCGGCCGCCCGGTCGGTCACCCTGCACCAGAGCAGCCAGGCGGGCGGGGTCTCGTCGATGCGGCCGGTGGCCGGCGGCCTGACCGTCGCCCCCGGCGCCAAGGTCGAGTTCGCGCCCGGCGGCTATCACCTGATGCTGATGGGCCTGAAGAGCGCCCAGGCCGTGGGCGGCAAGACCCCCCTGACCCTGGTGTTCGCCGACGGCCGCAAGATGAAGATCGACCTGTCGGTCGAGGCCGGCCCGCCCAAGGGCGGGGCTGATCCGATGGCCGGGATGCACGACCACCACTAGGGTCTGTGGACAGTAGCCGTTGGAGGCTGGTTTCGGTGAGCGCCGTGCGTCCTTCGAGGCTTCGCTACGCTACGCACCTCAGGATGAGGAAGGTTGTTGCTGAACTCCTCTTCCTGAGGCGCCCTCCAGAGGAGGGCCTCGAAGGACGCAGGGCGCCGGCCTCCCGCAGCGTCCCGCTCCCAAACATGACAAAAAAGTAAGGGACGGATTTTCCTTGGGATGAGCAAGTTACGGCCAACTTCATCCAACGGATCGTCCTTCATGAAACAAGTCTGGTTCGCCGCCGCCGCCATGGCCGCGCTGTCCCTGTCGGCTTTCGGCGCCCAGGCGCGCGAAGATCATGACCATGCCTGCCTCGACGCGGCCTGCACGACGCAGGCGCTGTTCGACATGATCGACGCGCCTGCCGCCGGCGGCGGCGAGCCGGTGTCGCTGGAATCGCCGCACTACGGAACCTGGGGCTTCGACGTCGCGGGCATGGATCGCTCGGTCAAGCCGGGCGACGACTTCTACAAGTTCGCCAGCGGAACCTGGGACGCCAACGCCACCATCCCGTCCGACCGCGCCCGCTTCGGCAATTTCGACAAGCTGGCGGTGCTGTCGGAAGCCCGCACCAAGGCGATCATCACCGAGGCGGCCGACAGTCGGTCGACCGATCCCGACACCGTCAAGATCGGCGCCGCCTACCACGCCTTCATGGACGAGGCCCTGGCCGAGAAGCTGGACGCCAAGCCGATCGCCGCCGAGCTGGACGGTGTCCGCAAGGTCAAGACCAAGGACGACTTCACCGCCCTGATGGGCAAGAGCCCGACCACCGGCTACGCCTCGGTGATGGGCGTCTATATCCAGGCCGACCTGAAGGCCCCGACGCGCTACGCCGTCTACGCCAACAACGGCGGCCTGGGCCTGCCGGACCGCGACTACTATCTGAAACCCGATTTCGCGGCCAAGAAGACCGCCTACGAGGCCTATGTCGCCCAACTTCTGACGCTGATCGGCTGGGACAAGCCGGCCGACAACGCCAAGGCCATCGTCGCCTTCGAGACCCAGCTGGCCGAGGCCTCCTGGACGCGGGCCGAGCGCCGCGAGCGCGACAAGACCTATAACCCGATGAGCTTGGCCGAGCTGAAGGCCCTGACCCCGGGCTATGCCTGGGATCGCTACCTGGCCTCGAGCGAACTGCCGGCGATCGACCGCGTGGTGGTGACCACCAACACCGCCTTTCCCAAGGTGGCCAAGATCTATGCCGACACCCCGCTCGACACCCTGAAGGCCTGGCAGGCGTTCAAGGTCGCCGACGGCGCGGCGCCGATGCTGTCCAAGCGCTTCGTCGACGCCAGCTTCGAGTTCCGCAACAAGACCCTGTCGGGCCAGCCGGAACAGAAGCCCCGCTGGAAGCGCGGCGTCGCCGCCGTCAACGACCAGCTGGGCGAGGCGGTTGGCCGGGTCTATGTGGCTCGCTATTTCCCGCCGGAATCCAAGGCCAAGATGGTCGACCTGGTCGGCAATGTTCGCGCCGCCCTGAAGGTGCGGCTGGACAATCTGAGCTGGATGTCGCCCGAGACCAAGGCCCAGGCCCAGGACAAGCTGGCCAGGTTCACGGTCAAGATCGGCTATCCCGACACCTGGCGCGACTATTCCAAGCTGACGATCAAGGCCGACGACGCCTATGGCAACGCCCTGCGATCGGCGGCCTTCGACTGGCGCCACGACGTCGAGCGGCTGAACGGGCCGGTCGACAAGAAGGAGTGGGGCATGACCCCGCAGACGGTGAACGCCTACTACAACGCGGCCAATAACGAGATCGTCTTCCCGGCCGCCATCCTGCAGGCTCCGTTCTTCGACCCGGACGCCGACCCGGCCGTCAATTACGGCGGCATCGGCGGGGTGATCGGCCACGAGATCAGCCACGGCTTCGACGACCAGGGCCGCAAGTCCGACGGCGAAGGCGTGCTGCGCGACTGGTGGACGGCGCAGGACGCCGCCAAGTTCAAGGTCCAGGCCGACAAGCTGGGCGACCAGTATTCGGCCTTCGAGCCGCTGCCGGGGGCCAAGGTCAACGGCCAGCTGACCATGGGCGAGAACATCGGCGACATGGGCGGCCTGGCCTTCGCGCTCGAGGCCTACCACGCCTCGCTGGGCGGCAAGCCGGCCCCGGTGATCGACGGCTTCACCGGCGACCAGCGCGTCTATCTGGGCTGGGCCCAGGTGTGGCGCGCCAAGCAACGCGACGACTCCCTGCGCCAGCAGGTGGTCAGCGACCCGCACTCGCCGGCCTATTACCGCGTCAACGGCACGATCCGGAACCAGGCCGGCTGGTACAAGGCCTATGACGTGCAGCCGGGCGACAAGTTGTACGTCGCGCCGGCGGACCGGGTGGATATCTGGTGACGGCCTGAGCGTTTTCCGGAAACCCTCTCCCGGAGGGGAGAGGGAGGTGGCCTCGCGCGTCGCCTGCTGGGCCAGCAGGGCCGCGCCCTCCCCGGTCCGCAGGGCGGGGTCGCGCATATGGATCCGCCGCGAGATGCGCTGTCATCCCGGACAAGGCCCGCAGGGCCGCCGATCCGGGACCGCCGGAAGCGCCTGCGTTCACGCGTCGGTCCCGGATCTTCGCGCTGCGCGCTCGTCCGGGATGACAACCGTTTTGGTCATATGCGATAGCCCCCGAACAGACGGGGATGACGACTTTGAAGGGGGCGAGGGCGAAACAAGCAGATTCCTGCCGGCACGCCGTCGAACTCACAACCCCCTCACCCTCCCAAGCTTCGCTTGGGCCCCTCCCTCTCCCCATGGGAGAGGGTTCGAGAAGAACGAAAAAAGGCGGCTCCCTTCGCGGACGCCGCCTTTTTATCGAATCTGTCAAAAACTGAAACCAGACCCCAGATACACCAAACCCGCCGCGGGGGATAATCGCGACGGGTCCGGCTATTTCTCGATCATTCGATCTAGGTGGGCGTTTCCTCCCCGAAACGCCGAAGGAAGGGAGCTCTCTTTGGGCTCGGTTCTTCCTTGCAAGCGTTAGAAACGTCAATTTCGTGACGCTGTCAACGCCGCCAACCGGGAATCTACAAGGCTTCGCGAATATTTTTGACGAATACGGCTTAGAATGGACCGCGGGGTCAAACTTATCGCCGATCTCTCAGGGTATTTTTGACAATTCAGTCAAATATTACTTTCCGAGCCGTTCCCGCAGCGCGTCCAACACCGCCGAGCGCGACTCGAACACATAGTCCGGACGCGACACCGTGACCGGTTCCACCCCCGCCGCCCCCAGCGCCGCGGCGGCCTCGAACAGGTCGGCCGTCGCCAGCAGCGCGCCGTTGGCCCGGCGCGCGCCCTGGCCGACGAACGGCGCCACCGCCGCCTGGCCGGCGGCGTCCTGCTCGGCGGGCCAGACCAGGGTCGCCAGGGTGCGGGCCCGGCCCTTGGCCTCGACCACCGACAGCAGGCGACGCAGGCTGTCCGTCTGGTCGTCGGTCCACGGCGTAACCAGCGAGGCGGTCAGCTGAGCCTGGCTCTTGAGGATCACCCCGTCGGTCAGGATCTTCAGGCCGTTGGCCGCCAGGGTCGCGCCGGTGGTGGTGATGTCGACCACCAGTTCGGCCACGCCCGCCGCCGGGGCGCCCTCGGTGGCGCCGCTGCTCTCGACGATGCGGTAGTCGGCGACGCCATGGCGGGCGAAGAAGGCCCGGGTCTGGGTGACATATTTAGTCGCCACCCGCAGGCGGCGGCCGGTCCTGGCCAGGTGCGCGTGCCCGACATCGTCGATGTCGGCCATGGTGTCGACGTCCAGCCAGCTCTTGGGGGCGGTGACCACCAGGTCGGCCCGGCCGAAGCCCAGGGCCCGCAGCAGCATCACCCGGCTGTCCATGTCCTCACCGCGCTCGCGCAGCAGGTCCTCGCCGGTGACGCCCAGGTGCAGTTCGCCGTTGTCCAGGCCGGCGGCGATGTCGCCGGCCGACAGCAGCCGCACCGAGACGCCCGGCAGGCCCGACAGCCCGGCCGAATAGCCGCGCGCGCCGCCCGACATCTCCAGCTTGAAGCCGCATTCGGCCAGCCAGGCCTCGACCTGTTCCTTGAGCCGCCCCTTCGAGGGGATGGCGAAGATCATCGGCGTGTCGGTCATTCGCCGTCTCCCGCATAGGCACGGGCCGGGCGCACCATGCAGCCCACCGCCCCCGTCCTGGTCTCGGCCCCCAGCCGCGCGAGCAGGCCGTCGTAGCGGCCGCCGGCGGCGACCGGGCGTTCGTCGCCGAGGGCGGCGCTGCGCACCTCGAACAGGAAGCCGTCGTAATAGCCGAACGATCGCCCGAAGGCGGCGCTCAGCGTGATGCGGTCCAGCGGCACGTCCAGATCGCGCATCCGGTCCAGCCGGGCGTTCCAGGCGGCCGTGGCCCTCTCCAGGGGACGTGGACTGCGGCCGGCCAGTTCCCGGATCTCGCCCAGGACCTGGAACGGATGGCCGCTGACCGCCAGATAGGCCCGCACCCGGTCGGCCTGTTCGGGACTCAGGCGGCCGGCCATCGCCTTTTGCGAACGCTCGACCAGGCGCAGGGCGATCTCGGCCGGGCGACGGCCGCCGACCGGTTCGATGCCGGCCAGGGCCCACAGCTCCTGCAGCACCTCGACGGCCTCGGTCTCGGGCATCTGGGTCAGCATGAACGCCAGGCGGCTCGGCTCGGCCAGCGGCAGTTCGGTGTCCTCGCCGTCCAGCTCGCGCTTCATCAGCCGCGGATGGGCGAAGGCGCGCTTGAGCCGCGCCGCCAGCATGTTGGGCAGGGCCAGGCTGTCGACGAACGCCGAGAACAGCGAGATGTCGCCGATGATGATCGACAGGTCGTCGCGCCCGCCGGCCAAGGCGCTGCGCCAGGTCATGGCGGTGATCTCGGCGTCGGCCATGATCGGGTCGGAGCCCTCGAAGGCCTCGATGCCGATCTGCAGGAACTCCTCGGCCCGATCGCTGCCGCGCGGCGCGACGCGGAAGGCCTTGCCGTCATAATAGTAGCGGCCGGCCTGGGCGCCCCCGTGGTTCTGAGCCTCCAGATGCTGGCGGGCGACCGCCACGGTGAAGTCGGGACGCAGGCAGGCCTCTTCGCCGCTGTCGCCGGCCGAGACGGCGAACAGTCGCGAGCGCATGGCCTCGCCGGCGAAGTCGAGGATCAGGCTCAGCGGCTGCAGCACCGGCACGTCGATGGGCGTGGGGCTGTAGGCCGTCAGCGGCGCGCGGATTGCGTCGAGCGCCTCCGCCGGGATGGAACGCTCGAGCCTCATCTTACCCCTCGATGATCTTGCGGACGGCGGCGACCAGTTCGCCGCGCGGAATGGTCTGCTGCCCGGGCCGCTCGGCCTTCCAGGCGGCGTTGTCGGCGACGCCCGAGGCCAGCTCGCGGCCCAGGTCGAGGTCCTTGATCGTCACCGTGCCGGCCGCGATCTCGTCGCCGCCCAGCATGATGGCGGCCGGGGCCATGCGGCGGTCGGCATATTTCATCTGCGGCCGCATGCCCGACGACCCGAGATAGACCTCGGCCGGAACCCCCGCGTTGCGCAGCTCAGTGGCGACGGCGAAATATTCGCCCATGTGGGCCTGGTCGAAGGCGATGATCACCACCGGCCCGCGCGCCTCGCCGCCCGGCTCGCGCCCCGCCGCCCGCAGCGCCGCCGCCAGGCGCGAGACGCCGAACGAGAAGCCGGTGGCCGGGGTCTGCTGGCCGGTGAACCGCGCCACCAGGTCGTCATAGCGCCCGCCGCCGCCGATCGAGCCGAACGACACGCTCGCGCCCTTGTCGTCCGTGGTCGACAGCAGCAGCTCGGCCTCGAACACCGCGCCGGTATAGTATTCCAGTCCACGGACGATCGAAGGCTCGAACAGCGCCTGGTCGTCGGCGACGCCCAGGCTCTTGAGCGCCGCGTCGATCCGGGCCAGCTCCTCCAGCCCCTCGTCGCCCTCGGCCGAGCCGCCGATGACGTTGGCGATCTTGGCCAGGGTGTCGGAGCGGCCACCGGAACCGGCCTGGACGAAGTCCAGCACCGCGTCGATCGACTTGCCCACCAGGCCCGCGCCCTTGGTGAAGGCGCCGCTGTCGTCCAGCCGGCCCTCGCCCAGCAGCAGGCGCACGCCCTCGACGCCCAGGCGGTCCAGCTTGTCGACGGCCCGCAGGACGCCCAGCTTCTGGCCGCCCGTCTCGACGCCGGCGGCGGTCAGCAGGCCGTTGAGCAGCTTGCGGTTGTTGATCTTCAGCACCGCCGCGCCGCGCGGCAGGCCGGCGGCTTGCAGGCCCTCGACGGCCATGGCGATGATCTCGGCGTCGGCTTCCGGACGGGCCGAGCCGACGGTGTCGGCGTCGCACTGGATGAATTCGCGGTACCGCCCCGGACCCGGCTTCTCGTTGCGCCAGACGGGGCCGTAGGCGTAGCGGCGGAACGGCTTGGCCAGGGTCTCCCAGTTCTGGGCGGCGAAGCGGGCCAGGGGCGCGGTCAGGTCGTAGCGCAGCGCCATCCACTGGTCGTCGTCGTCCTGCAGGGCGAAGACGCCCTCGTTGGGACGGTCGGCGTCGGGCAGGAACTTGCCCAGGGCGTCGGCATATTCGAAGGCCCCGGTGTCCAGCGCCTCGAAGCCGTAGCGCTCGTAGACGGCCGACACCGCTTCCAGGATGGCGCGCTCGGCGCGCAGGTCGCGGGCCCGCTTGTCGGCGAAACCGCGGGGGTTGCGGGCTTCGGGGCGGAAGGTGGCCCCAGAGGTGTTTTGGTCGGTCATGGCGCTACGTCGGGTCCTGGAAGCAAGGTCTCGACGGATGGCGCTCGTGCGAAGCCCCATCCGCCTTGGGCGGGGCTGCGGCTAGGGTCGCTTAGTGCGTGCGAACCCGGCCGATCCCGCGAGGCGAGGTCGGATGATGGTGGCGGCTGTGATGGTGCGGCTGGCGGGTCATCGGCGGGGGCTATAGCGCAGGCGCGGACGAGAGGCTAGGGGGCCGGCGCCGGACGGCCGATCCCGCCCGCCGGCCTAGAAGGACGACACCAGCCACCGGCGCCGACCAAGATCTTTCGATCAGTCCCAAACACCAGGATGAGAGCACTGATTTCGCGGACCCGTTCAGCAGCACTCAACCGTACATTCAAATAATTATCCACAGGACAACATGGACGCCGTGTAATGATATCTTCGAAGTAATCTACCTTTCCACCTTGTAACTTGAGATGAACGGCCCCGGTCGGCAAACCCTTGGACATCCTGAGGGGGACACCGATGACCAAGACCATTCTGCTGGCGACCGCCGCCACCTTCATCGCCGCCGGCGCGGCCTTCGCGGCCGACGCGCCGCAGGTGGCCCGCACGCCGGTCCCCACCGGTCCGACCAGCCAGGCCCCGCTGGACGACGCCAGCCAGCGCGGCGTCCTGGTCTTCACCCCCGACTTCTTCGCCGCCCAGCGCCCCAACACCGCCCTCGACATGGTCGACCGCGTGCCGGGCTTCACCACCGACGACGGCACGGGCGCGCGCGGCTTCGAGGGCGCGGTCGGCAACATCCTGATCAACAACAACCGCCCGGCCTCGAAGAACGACGCCGGCACCGACGTGCTGGAGCGGACCCCGGCCGACAAGGTCGAGCGCATCGAGCTGATCCGCGGCGGCGCGCCCGGCATCGACATGCAGGGCTATTCGGTGGTCGTGAACGTGATCCTGAAGAAGGGCGCCAGCCGCCAGCAGGTGGCGACCTGGAACGCGTCCCTGTTCAACGGCAACCACGACGTCTACGGCGGCAGCTACCAGTTCACCGCCACCAACGGCGACCGCACCTGGGGCGTGCTGCTGAGCGACGGCACCAGCACCAGCGACTCCAACGGCGTGGGCCGCTCGATCACGCGGGACTCGGCGGGCGTGCACGACGCGGCCTACGCCAACGACGGCTGGGGCGGCAGCGACTCCGTCCGCCTCAACTATTCGGGACCGGTGGCCGGCGGCAAGCTGGAGGCCACGGGCCAGTACGGCGTCCATGACTGGCAGGAGTGGCAGACGATAGGCGCCGACGCCGACCTGAACCGCAGCGACTACGCCGAGGACACCCGGTCGGGCGAGCTGGGCCTGACCTGGATCCGGCCGCTCAAGCCGCGCTGGACGCTGGAAACCCGGCTGATCCACCAGTTCGAGCACTTCGACGAGGTCGCGACCGCCGGCGAGACCGTGGGCGGCGTCGCCAAGCCGCTGGCGCGGTTCACGGCCAAGGGCGACTCCTCGGAATCGATCCTGCGCGCCCTGGTCCGCCACGAACACTCGGCCGCCCTGACCCTCGAGGCCGGCGGCGAGGTCGCCTACAACATGCTCGACACCCGGCAGGCCTTCACCCGGGGCGGGGCGGCGGTCGACCTGCCCAGCGCCTCGGTCAAGGTCGAGGAACTGCGCGGCGAGACCTTCGCCAAGGGCGCCTGGCGGGTCAGCCCCAAGCTGACCCTGGAGGGCGGCCTGCGACTGGAGACCTCGACGATCAGCCAGTCGGGCGACGCCAATCTGGAGAAGAGCTTCTTTTACGCCAAGCCGCGCTTCCAGGCGACCTGGACGCCCAAGGCCAACAACCAGCTGCGCCTGCGCTTCGAGCGCGAACTGGGCCAGCTCGACTTCGGCGACTTCGCCGCCTCGGCCGAACTGGACAACGGCGCCGTCTATGGCGGCAATGTCGACCTGGCCCCCGAACAGCGCTGGATCTCGGAACTGACCTACGAGCGCCGGTTCTGGGGCGAGGGCATCGTCTCGATCGGCTACCGCCACGACCAGATCATCGGCGTCATCGACCGCCTGCCCGTGGGCGACGACCTGGCGGCGACGGGCAATATCGGCGACGGCACGCTGGACCGCCTGTCGCTGAACATCGTGGTGCCGACCGACAGGCTGGGGATCAAGGGCGGCCGCTTCACCTTCAAGAACGACTGGAACGAGACCCACGTCACCGACCCGACCACCGGCCGCGACCGCCCGATCTCCGACATTCGCCCCACCCAGGCCAATATCGGCTTCCAGCAGGACCTGACGCGCTGGAAGACCCAGTGGGGGATCAACTGGCTGCCGCTGCTGGGCGAGGGCGCCTACGACCCCGACCAGACCAACACCTGGCGCGGCGCCGGCTATCTGGAAGGCTTCGTCGAGTACAAACCCGCCGCCAACCTGTCGATCCGCGCCCAGCTCAACGTCTGGGACGACTTCACCATCCGCCGGGTGGGCTATGCCGACCGCAAGACACGGACGGTGGCGTTCGTGGAGGACCGGGATATTAATCCGCGGACGTTCGTGACGGTGAAGGTGAGGAGGACGTTTTGAGGGGGCGCGGGCGGCGCTACGGTTAGGATGATTGCTTCGTTCTCGGCGGTTTCAGGTTGTCGAGAACGCGCCGAAGGCTGATCGGGATGTAAGTGCAGGGGGTGCTGGCCATCGGCGCAAGGTAGTGGCTCCTGGGCTCCAGCTGCTTCTCGAAGCCGTGGCACCAGTTGAGCGAATTGTAGAAATCGCGGTCAAGATACAAGTCCGCTGGTGCGTGTTCGCCGTTGCGGATTGAAGTTCGCGCCGCCGCCTCGATGGCCTGCAACTGCGCGAATGGCAGGCCGAGGCTGTTGAGCGACACATGGTTGCCACTCACCGACACATGCATCAGCTGATCGTGGAAGAAGGCGTTCTGTCCTTGTGTCGCGACGGCGTAAATCTTGAGTCCTAGGACGTCGCTATAGGCGTCGGCGATCAGAGGCAGCACTCGCAGGATCTGCTCCGGTTCATAGGTGTAGTTGACCTCAGAGTCCCAGGTGCCGACTGACCAATGGCTTTTGAGCAGCAGGCTATCGGCGAAGGAGACGAAGGCGATCGTCGGATGGTCCGCCGCGATAGCGTCGATCCGCGCCGCCAAGTCTGCCAATCGATCCGCAGTTAGGCAGCCGTCCGCCAGCGCCGCCTTGACGCCGATGGCGTCCACCAAAGCGAAGGCGCAGTTGGAGCGCAGGTGAAGCGCTTGAAGCCAATCGCTCTTGACGAAAATCCGTGGCTTCTCGTCTATGGTTTGGCAGCCGACGCACATGACGAACGCTGACGTGGGGAGATACACCCGCATCTCATGAAAGCGAGTGTGGATGTTAGGGTACCATGACAGCTCGACCCCAGCCGGTGTCGCACTCCGGGCGGCGGCATAGCTGATGTAGCCGACGTTCTCATACCTACCACCCGACAAACACGTCCGCAGGGCCTCAGCGTACTGAGCCATCCAAATCTCGTCCATGAGATAGATGTCCCGGTCCATCGGGACCTCGTTGATCGCGTAGATTTCGATCTCGTCGTCTTCGAACATGGCGGGCGTTCCCGTTTGGTCGGGCGGGAGAGGCTCAAGAGGCGAGCAAGAGCCCACTGATGCGATGCGTCAATAGCGTAGCTTCAGGGCCGGATCGACGCTGAATGGCGGAAACCACGGCCCGTGGCGCATGGCGTTCATCAACCGCCAGTACATGCCGTGGGCAACGCCGGCCTGAAGTCCGTCAGGCGCATCGAAGGTGTAGAACTCCTCGAATCTCCCGCGCGGCTCTCTGCGGTACGACCGGGCAAACTCCGGCTGCAGATAGGCGTAAATCGTCAGTCGGATCTCGTTGAGGAACTCGGCGATCGTCGAGGCGTGGTAGGAGAAGAGGTGAGTGTAGAGCCACTCTTCGAAGACCGGAAGTTCAAGATAGAGTGAACCTTCATCGACTTGGTGGCCGTGTTGGGCAAGCAGGTTTCGAAGGTGTTGGATGCGGCCTTCCAGCCGCGAGAAATTATGCTTCGACATATCGGCGATGATCTGGAGCATCAATATTCGCGAGATCGTCATGTCGAACTCGATATCGAGGCCGGACAGCCAGACGCCTTCGCAGGTTAGATCGGCGTCGAGCCAGACCGAGAAGGCCTCCGTCGCCTTGGCGAGCGCTTGCGCGTCCTTCCCGATCTGCGGGCGAGATCCGATAGCGGCGAGATATCGAAGATAGGTCTTTTGGGAGCCGGGGTCGTTGTGTGCCGCGCGCGTCAAACCAAAGGGCGGAGGCCTGTCGCCGCGCGCTTGCGGTTGAGACAGGAAGTCGCCCAGCAGGATCGCGAAGACTCGTTTGTGCGATGACGACTTGAACCACAGGTTGGTCGCCCGGTCTGTGGTCGGATGCTCGAAAATCTCGAAGTTGACCATGTCATCGATTAGGTCGAGCGCGGCGGCCAAGACGATCGCTTCCTGCTCAATTTCGGTGAAGACGGGTCGGGTCATGCACACATGATATGGCCAGGGATCTGTTCGCGCTGTCGATAAAGCGCACGTCGGCCAGCAACGCTCACTGGATATATTGAGCGTCTGCGTTTTTGGGACGATGTCAACGCATGCTCCCGGCGTGAAATGGCCGCTGCTGCAAAGCCCTCCATCCCCTTTTCATCACGAGCACACGCCACCCCCGCCCCCAACGAATCCAAGCCTTTACGCCCCAATCACACGGGCGTATCCACAAACTTATCCTCCCCCTCCAAACCCCCCGCATAATCAGAGCTGCCCCACCGCTGGGGAGGCCGTCCAGCTGGCGACCTGACGGGCGGTGCGGGGCGGTGTCCGGCGGCCGGTTGCGCGGGGCCTGTCGGGGCGGCGCGGGAGGACGGGGGATCCGGATGGACCTTCGGTTTCCCGCCCGCCCGGCGGGAACACCCTCTCGGGGCCGAAAGACGGGCGCCACAGGCGCGGGCTGAAATCGCCCGCGCGGTCCGGACGGGGTCGCTGCCCCTCCGCCCGCCGGAGGCCTCCATCGGAGCGGGTTAAAAATCCGCGACCCGAAGGCTTTCGTCCACCGATCGCGCGGAGCGCTCCGGCTCAGGCCGAAACGGTGTTCCTACAAACTACATTCCGGGCATGGCCCGGACGCTCCGCCGCCTCCCCAGCCCGCCGGCGTCTTCCGGCGGAAGGGCGCCGCCGTGCGTCCGTGCATCGGTCGGGGACAGGCGCATGCGCCTGTCCCCAATCCCGGCCCCTTCAACCTCGCGATGGAGACTTCCGCATGAGCAAGCCCAAGCCACCCGCCAACGACCACCTGGCCGCCATGATCAACCTCGGCGCCGAGGCCCTTGATCACGACATGACCGACGAGGAACTCGACGCGCGGCTCGCCGCCGTGCGGGCCGCGCAAAGGCGGGTGCTCAAGTTGACGATGCTGCGCATGGACGAGACGGCTTTGGCCGAGCTGAACACCGAACTGGCCCGCGTGAGCGGGACCCCGTCGGCGGACGGAGAGGATTAGGCGCGGCCGGGGACAGGCGCATGCGCCTGTCCCCGATCGGGCGCGGTCCCGCAGTCAAACACCGCTCATCCCGGCGAAGGCCGGGACCCAAGCGGGTTGTCCGGACGGAGCTCTGAGCCAGGAACCGCCGATACCGCTTGGGTCCCGGCTTTCGCCGGGATGAGCGGGAGTGGGAGCGGCGGTTCTAGGCCCTAAACCTTCAACCGCGCGATCAGCGCCGCCGTCGACGGATCATGCTGACCCACCGCGCCGCTCTCCAGCTCGGGCAGGATCCGCCCGGCCATCACCTTGCCCAGCTCGACGCCCCACTGGTCGAAGCTGTTGACGCCCCAGATCACCCCCTCGACGAAGGTCTTGTGCTCGTAGAGGGCGATCAGGGCCCCGAAGGTCTGGGGCGTCAGGCGGTCGAGCACCACCATCGTCGACGGACGGTTGCCGGCGAAGGTGCGTTGCGGAGCCAACGTGGCGATCTCGGACTCCGGCACGCCCTTGGCGACCAGCTCGGCGCGGACGTCCTCCGTCGAGCGGCCGACCATCAGCGCCTCGGCCTGGGCCAGGACGTTGGACAGCAGCTTCTCGTGCATGCCGGCCGGGCCCTCGTCGGACTTGGCCAGGGCGATGAACTCCAGCGGCGTGATGTCGGTCCCCTGGTGCATGCACTGGAAATAGGCGTGCTGGACGTTGGTGCCCTCGTCGCCGAACACCACCGTCGCCGTGCCGCGCTTGACCGGCAGGCCGTCGGGGCCGACCGACTTGCCGTTGCTCTCCATCTCCAGCTGCTGGAGGAACGAGGCCAGGCGGCGCAGGCGGTGGGAATAGGGCACCACCGAGCGGGCCCGGCGGTCCAGGCCGTTGCGGTTGAAGACCTGGGCCAGGGCGATCAGCACCGCGGCGTTCTTCTCCAGCGGCGCGGTGGCGAAGTGGGCGTCCATGGCGGCGGCGCCTTGCAGAAAGCCCTCGAACGCCTCCCAGCCGCAGGCCACGGCCACCGACAGGCTGACCGACGACCACAGCGAATAGCGGCCGCCGACCCAGTCCCAGAAGCCGAACACGCGGTCGTCGGCGACGCCGAAGGCGGCGGTCTTGTCCAGGGCGGTCGAGATGGCGGCCAGGTGGGCGTTGGCGCCCTCTTCGCCCAGGGCCGCCGCCAGCCAGGCGCGGGCCGCCGTGGCGTTGGTCAGGGTCTCCTGGGTGGTGAAGGTCTTGGAGACCACGATCACCAGGGTCTGTTCGGGGTCGAGGTCGGCGGTGGTCAGGGCGAACTCGGCCCCGTCGACATTGGCCACGAAGCGCAGGTCGATGCCGGGCTTGATCGGCCGCAGGGCGTCCCACAGCAGCCGGGGGCCAAGGTCGGAGCCGCCGATGCCGATGTGCAGGATGGCCGTGAACGGCTTGCCGGTGGCGCCCTTGATCTGGCCCGAGCGCACGGCGTCGGCGAAGGCCTTCATCCGGACACGGACGGCCTCGACCTCGGCCATCACCGGGACGCCGCCGGCCTTGACGTCGGCGTCCTTGGCGGCGCGCAGGGCGGTGTGCAGGACGGCGCGGCCCTCCGAGCCGTTGATCGGCTCGCCGGCCAGCATCCGGGCCCGGGCGCCCTCGACGTCGGCGGCGTGGGCCAGGTCGAGCGCGGCCTCCAGGCCGGCCTCGTCCCAGGCCTGTTTGCTGAGGTCGATGTGCAGGCCGGCGACATCCAGCGTAAGCGCTGTGAGCCTTCCAGGCTCGGCGTCGAACATCTCGACGATGCGCTTTTCGCCGGCGGCCTTGGCGGCGGCTTCCAGGCGGGTCCAGGCGGCGTCGAGATCGGCCATGCGGGCGTTCCTTTTGGTGAAGGTGGTAAATCGGCGTTTACCCGGGCGGGCTTACCAAACGGATGCCGCCGCGTCATGAAGACCAATGACGTTTTTCGCGGGGAGAACAGCATGTCCTGCAGCGCCGTCGCCTTTTCCGCCTTCCTGTGGCTGGCTTCGACCAGTTCCGCGCCAGTCGATGTCGCCCCGTCGCCCGCCGTCGCCCCCTCGGCCTTGGGCGCCCCGGCCTCGGTGGCGTCCGAGCCGCTGTTCGCCGACATCGTCAAGCGGGCGGGCGGGCTGAAGGCCCAGGCCGAGGCCTATCGCAAGGGCCTGCCGAGCGATCCGACGGCGGCCGCGACGCCGCTGAAGGGCTTCGAGGGCTTCGGCGCCGCGATCGGCGCGCTGTCGGCGCTCGACATGAAGGGCCATGTGACGCTGAAAGAGCGCGGGGCGGTCGATGACCTCAAATGCATCCTGCGCGGCATCAGCCAGGACCTGCCCGAAAAGCTCGGCGCCGTGGGCGCGGCCAAGACCGTCAAGGACCAGGACCAGGCTCTGCGCGACATGGTCTATCTGCTCAACGACAATGTCGAAGTGATCACCGCCCCGCCGACCCCGCCGGCCTAGGGGCCTTGCGTCCTTCGAGGCTCGGCTGCGCCTCGCACCTCAGGATGAGGAAATCAGCAGCAACAAGATTCCTCATCCTGAGGCGCCCGCGCAGCGGGCCTCGAAGGACGCACCGGGCCGTCACGACTTCGCCATCGACGCCCGCTAGGGCAAAGCTTGCCGTCCGAGAAGACCAGACCTTGAACACTCGATTTCCCGCCATGTCGCCAAAGTCCAAGACCCTCTCCGCCCTCGCGCTGGCCCTGGCCCTCGCCGCCTGCACGACGGAGACCAAGACCACGGTCTTCGTGCCGGTCGTCGCCCCGGTCCCGCCCAGCTCGCTGACGCCGCAGCCGGTGATGCTGTTCAACCAGACCAAGGACGGCCGCAAGCTGTTCACGCTGGACGCCGAGTTCCCCTACTGCGACGCCGAGACCGGCAAGCTGATCGTCGTGCCGCGCTGGTACGTCACCGACTTCGCCAGCGTGCCCTGGTACGGCCAGGGCTTCGTCGACCCGCAGGGGCCGACGGCGCGGGCGGCCATCGTCCACGACTGGCTCTACACGATCGGCGAGCCCGGCAAGCGCGAGGAGGCCGACGCCATCTTCCTGCGGGCGATGCTGAAATACGGCGTGCCGCCGTTCCAGGCCAAGATCGCCTACCAGGCGGTGCGGGTCGGCGGCGACAAGGGTTACGGCCTGCCCACCGACTGGCGGTTCACCGACCCCAAGCGCCAGGACCAGCTCCAGCCGCCGCCGTTCGCCAAGCCGAGGACGGGGGCGGTGCGGACCCTGCCGCGCTGCCAGGGCTTCGGCGCCCTGATCCAGACCGGCTGGCGGGCCTATCCGATCGCGGCTCCGGTCATCGCCGCCCCGCCCCCGGTGGTGGTGACCCGCACGCCGCTCGACCAGGTCAAGGCCCGGCTGCCGTTCGGCGGCGACAAGAAGAAGTAGGTCCTCCCCCTGTGGGGGAGGTGTCGGCGGAGCCGACGGTGGGGGGAGTGATACGGCTCCGACCACGCCCAGGATCGACGATCCTACGACTCCCCCCACCGATCGCCGCGCGATCGCCTCCCCTACGGGGGGAGGAATTACCCCTTCGCCGCCTTCTCCACCGCCTCGATCACCAAGCCCTCGGTCAGCAGCTGCGGCAGGATCACCGGCTCGCCGCCGCCCTTCGGATAGACCAGGTACAGCGGCACCCCGGCCCGGCCATGCTCGGCCAGGGCGGCGGCGATGACCGCGTCGCGTTTGGTCCAGTCGGCGCGCAGCAGCACGGCGTTGCTGGTCTTGAAGGCGTCGGCCAGGCGCTGGCCCTTCAGGGCCGCGCCTTCATTGACCTTGCAGGTCACGCACCAGTCGGCGGTGAAGTCGACCATCACCACCTTGCCCTCGGCTTGCAGGGCGGCGACGCGTTCGGGACTCCAGGGCTCGGCGGCCAAGCCGGGGCCGGACGGGGCGGTCTCCGCAACGGAGGACGGCGCGGCGGCGGGCGCGGCGCGGGCCGCGACCACCACCAGGGCGATGGCGGCCACCAGCGACAGGGCGGCCAGGACGAACGGAACCACCGCGCCCTTGCCCTCGATCCGCCGCGCCTGGGCCAGGCCGTAGAGCCAGGCGGTGAAGGCGGTCAGCACGGCGGCGGCCAGGATCAGGGCCAGCGGGATCGACCCGGTCTGCTGGCTGAACACCCAGGCCAGCCAGGCGGCGGTGGCGTACATCGGGAAGGCCAGGCCCTTCTTCAGCACGTCCATCCATGGGCCGGGACGCGGCAGGCGGGCCAGGAGGCCGGGAATGAAGGCCAGCAGCACGAAGGGCGCGGCGAAGCCCAAAGCCAGGCCCAGGAACACCGCCAGGGCCAGCAGGGGCGGCTGGGTCAGGGCGTAGCCCAAGGCCCCGGCCATGAACGGCGCGGTGCACGGCGCGGCCACCACCACGGCCAGGGCCCCGGTCAGGAACGAACCGCCGACACCGTCGCCGCTCGCGCCCGACCCCACGCCCTGCACCGAGGCGCCGACCTCGAACACGCCCGACATGTTCAGGGCGACCAGCAGCATCAGCAGCGACAGGGCGGCGACCACTGGCGGCGATTGCAGCTGGAAGCCCCAGCCCACGGCGTCGCCGCCGGCCCGCACGGCGATCAGCAGGCCGGCCAGGGCCAGGAAGGTGACGACCACGCCCGCCAGGAAGGCCAGGCCCTGGACCCGGGTCTTGCCGGCGTCGTGGGCATGGGCGGTCAGGCTGGCGGCCTTCATCGACAGGATCGGGAACACGCACGGCATCAGGTTGAGGATCAGCCCGCCCAGGAAGGCGAAGGCCACGGCCAGCGGCAGGCCCAGGCTCGCCCCGGCGGCCTTGGCCGGCGCGCCCAGCCCCTGGGCGCCGGGCGGGATCGCGCCCGCCGTGGCGGTGACCTCATAGGCCGCGCCGTTCAGGGCCAGCACGCCCGACAGCTGCGTCGGCGGCGTGCCCTGCGTGAAGTCGTAGCCCGGGGTCAGCGACAGGGTCAGGCCCTCGGGGCCGCGCTCGATCGCCTGCTCGGGCGGATGCTCGATGACCTTGCCGGAATAGGGGTAGAAGAACGCCCCGCTGAGGTCGGCGCCCTTCAGGGGCGCGCCGGTCACGGCCAGCTTCAGCACGCCGCCTTGCAGGTTGAACACCGCCTTCAGCCCGGCCGATTTGGGCGCCTTGGCCAGGGTTTCGGCGACCTTGGCGCCCCAGGCCGGGTCGGTCGCCGGCATGCCCGCGACCACCGGCAGGGTCAGGGTGACGACGGCGTCCTCGGGCACGCAGACCTGTTCGCAGACCAGGAAGGCGGCGGCCGCCTTCAGGGTGACGACCGAGCCCGCCTGGGCGTCGGCCGGCACGGTGATCGGCACCGGCAGCAGCACCTCGCCGGTATAGGCGAAGTCGAGCAGCGGCCCGACCCGGCTCTTTTCCGGGGTGGGCCAGACGATGTCGCCGGCCGTCCAGCCGGGCGGCAGGGTCCAGACGATGCGGGTGGCGTCGCCTGCGTCGCCGGGATTGCGCCAATAGGTGTGCCAGCCGGGCTGGATCTTCTGGCGCAGGGCCACGAACACCGTCGCGCCGGGGGCGGCGCCGGCCTCCTGGGCCACCAGCTCGACCTCGATGTGGCCGGTCTGGACGGGCGCCGCCAGGGCCTTGCCGGGCAGGAGAGGCGCGCCGAGGGCGAGGGCGACGACCAGCGCCGGAAGGACGGAAAACAGCCGACGAAGGAGCATGAACGGGTTCCGGGCGCGGTCTAGGCGTGCGGAAGACACATGACCCCTCCGCGCGCTCTCGACAATGGCCAAGCCGCCGTGATCAGGTCGGACAACAGTGTTTGGGAGTCGACAGTCCATGCCCGCGAGTTTCGACGACATCGAGATCGGCCAGGTGGTCTCGTTGGGGACCACGGTCGTCGACGCCAAGGCGCTGGAGGCGTTCTGCGTCGCCTTTCAGCCGGGCTGGCCGGCGGCCAGCGGCGCGCCCGACACCATGGTCTTCGCCATCTGGTCCAAGCTGGACGCCGAGGCCAGCGCCGTCTGGCCGCAGACCAAGCGGGTGGGCGTCGACGCCCTGCGCTGGCTGCGCAACCCGCCGGCCGGCGAGCTGTTGCGCGGGCGGATGACGGTGATGGGCAAGGATCCCGTGGGCGAAGGCAAGGGCATCGTCATCGCTCAGCACGACCTGCTGGATGAGGCGGGCCGGCTGGTGTTCTCGTGCCTGACCCGGAGCATCTTCGCGCGGTAGGGCCGGGCGCGCTTGCTTCAGCACGCCCGCCACCCCCGTTTTCCCGGCGAAGGCCGGGATCCAGATTCATCCAGAGCGGCTCGTGGGTTTCACCTGGGCCCCGGCCTTCGCCGGGGAAACGGAGAAATTTGGAGGCGAAAAATCGCGCTCAAAAGAGGGCTGAAAACCCCCTACCGCGTCGCTTCGTGGACCTCCTTCTTGGCGTCCTGGCCGGCTTCCTTGGCCTCGCGGTTGGCGTCGGCGCCTGCTTCCTTGGCCGCCACGCCGGCCTTGGCTCCGGCTTCCTGGGTGGCGTCGAGGGCCTTGCCCGCGGCGACCTTGAGGTCGCCGGCGGCTTCCTTGGTGCTCTCCTTCAGGGCCGTGCCGGCTTCCTTGACGTCGGGGTCGTTCTTGATGTTGGTCGCCGCGTCCTTGATGTCGGAGCCGGCGGCCTTGGCGCCTTCCTTGATCTCGGTGGCGTGCTTGTCGGAACAGGCGGTCAGCGACAGGGCGGCCAGGCCGGCGGCGGCGATCAGCATGATGGAGCGCATGGCGTTTCCTCCTTGGAAAGGTTGCTCATAGAACGGCGGGTCATGGTGAAGGTTCCTGTCTGCTCCTGGCCTTGGGCTTTCCCAATGGAGACGGGCCGTCTAAACCGGCGGCCATGCGCATAGCCTTCCTCGGCACCCCCGAATTCTCCGTCGCCTGCCTGGCCGAACTCGTCGCCGCCGGGCACGAGATCGCCTGCGTCTATTCCCAGCCCCCCGCGCCGCGCGGCCGGGGCCAGGACCTCAAGCCCTCGCCGGTCCATGCCTTCGCCGACAGCCTGGGCCTGCCGGTGCGCACGCCGGTGTCGATGAAGACCGCCGAGGAGATCGAGGCCTTCCAGGCCCTGGACCTCGACGCCGCCGTGGTCGTGGCCTTCGGCCAGATCCTGGTGCGCGACGTGCTGGAGGCCCCGCGCCTGGGCTGCTTCAACCTGCACGCCAGCCTGCTGCCGCGCTGGCGCGGCGCGGCGCCGATCCAGCGGGCGATCATGGCCGGCGACGCTGTGACCGGCGTCCAGGTGATGCGGATGAGCGAGGGCCTGGACGAAGGCCCGGTGCTGATGGGCGAACAGGTGCGCATCGACGCCCTGGAGACGGCCGGAACCCTGCACGACAAGCTGGCCGCCGTCGGTTCGCGCATCCTGCCCGTCGCCCTGGCGGCCATCGAGCGGGGCGGCGTGCGCGAGACGCCGCAGAGCGAAGAGGGCGTGACCTACGCCAGGAAGATCAAGGCCGCCGAGGCTCGCATCGACTGGACCCGTCCAGCCGCCGAGATCGACCGCCACATCCGCGGCCTGTCGCCGTTCCCCGGCGCCTGGTTCGAGGCGCCGTCCGAAAAGGGCCCGGTGCGGGTCAAGGCCCTGCTGTCGCGCGTCGAGGACGGAGAGGGCGCGCCGGGCGTGGCCCTGGACGACACGCTGTTGATCGCCTGCGGAGACGGTGCGGTGCGCCTGCTCAAGGCCCAGCGCGAGGGCAAGGGCGCCCAGGACGCCGAGGTGTTCCTGCGCGGCTTCCCGTTGGCGGCCGGAACGGCGCTGGCCTGATGCCCCGCTACCGCCTGACGATCGAATATGACGGCCGGCCCTATAGCGGTTTCCAGGCCCAGGCCGTGCTGCCCTCGGTGCAGGGGGCGATCGAGGCGGCGGTGAAGGCGTTCTGTGGCCAGGAGCTGCGCATCGCGGCGGCCGGCCGCACCGACACCGGCGTCCACGCCACCGGCCAGGTGGTGCATGTCGATCTGGAGCGCGACTGGCCGGCCGAGACGGTGGCCAACGCGCTGAACGCCCACCTGGTGCGGGAGGCGGTCAGCGTGCTCGACGCCGTCGTGGCGCCCGACGACTGGCACGCCCGGTTCTCGGCCAACGAGCGGCGCTACCTGTATCGCATCCTCAACCGCCGGGCCCCGCCGGCCCTGGAGGCGGGCAAGGTCTGGCACGTGAAGAAGGCCATCGACGCGCGGGCCATGCACGTCGCCGCCCAGCATCTGGTCGGGCTGCACGACTTCACGACCTTCCGCGACATGCATTGCCAGGCCAAGTCGCCGCTCAAGACCCTGGACGTCGCCCGGGTCAGCCGGGTCGGCGACGAGGTGCATCTGGAGTTTTCGGCGCGGTCGTTCCTGCATCGGCAGGTGCGGTCGATGACCGGGACCCTGGTCGAGGTCGGGGTCGGGCGCTGGACGCCGGACGACGTGCGCGCTGCGTTGGAGGCTCGGGATCGCACGGCTTGCGGGCCGGTGGCTCCGGCGGACGGGCTGTACCTGACGGGGGTCGGGTACGAGGGGGAGTGATGTTTCTCGTGCTTAAAAGCTTGTCATCCCGGACGTAGCGAAGCGGAGATCCGGGACCGACGCGTGAACGCTTGCGCTTCCGGCGGTCCCGGATCTGCGCGCTACGCGCTTGTCCGGGATGACAACTATTTTTGGAGCTAGTCCACCAGCTCGGCCGGCACCTTGCCGCCGTTTTCCGACAGCTTCTTGATCACCTGCTTGTGCAGCCAGATGTTCATGCTGGCCGAGTCCGACTTGTCGCCGGAATAGCCCAGTTCGTCGGCCAGTTCCTTGCGCTCGGCCAGGCTGCTCTCCATGCCGACCAGCTTCATCAGGTCGACGATCGAGTGGCGCCAGTCCAGTTTCTGCGGATTGCTGGCCGCCAGGTCGTCGAGGACGCCGGTGACGTCGATGACCTGCGGCGGCGGGGCCGGCGCGGCGGCGGCGGGAGCCTGCGTCGGAGCCGCCGCGGGCGGCGGCGCGGCGGGCGCGGCCTTGGGCTTGTGGTTGAAGATCTTGCCCATGATGTTGCTGAAGATACCCACGTCGCGCTCCTCCTGTTCCGGCGCGGAATTTGGCCGGCGAGAGGCTAACGTCAGGTCTAGCTTCAGGGTTGCATGACGGTTTCGCGGCACGCGGCGATTTTACAGTACCGAACAATTGGTCAGCTGGCTGAATCGCTCCAGGGCCACGGTTCCCACCACCGAAGTGCCGAAGCGGTCGAGTTCCGGCGACCACACCGCGATGGTCGCCTTGCCGGGAACCACGGCGACGATGCCGCCGCCGACCCCGCTCTTGGCCGGCAGGCCGACACGATAGGCGAAGCTGCCGACCGAGTCGTAGATGCCGCAGGTCAGCAGCAGGGCGTTCAGCCGCCGGGTCAGGCGCTCGGGGAAGATCGTCTCCTGCACCAGGGGCGAGAAGCCGCCGGCCGCCAGGGGCAGCATGGCCCGGGCCAGCTGGCGGCAGCTCATGGTCAGGGCGCACTGGCGGCAATAGGCGGCGACCACGGCCTCGGGGTCGTGGCTGATCGTGCCCTTGCCGCGCATCAGGTGGGCGATGGCGCGGTTCTGGTGGGCGGTGGCCAGTTCGGACGCCGCCACCGTCTCGTCGATCTCGACCTGTTCGTCGGCCAGGAAACTCGCGAAGCCGCGCACCAGGGCGGCGGGGTCCCGGACCGAGTCGAGCAACAGGTCCGAGATCGCCATGGCCCCGGCGTTGATGAACGGGTTGCGCGGCACGCCCTCCTCGGCCTCGAGCTGGGAGAGGTGGTTGAACGGCGTGCCCGACGGCTCCTTGCCGACCCGGGTCCAGACCTCGTCGCCGAAGCGGTTCAGGGCCAGCCCGAGCGAGAACACCTTGGTGATGCTCTGGACCGAGAAGCCCTCGTCGGCGTCGCCGATCACCGCCTCCTCGCCGCTGACCGTGCGCACGGCCATGCCGAACTTGGACCCTGGCACGCGAGCCAGCTGCGGGATGTAGTCGGCGGGCTGGCCCTTGCCGAAGTGCGGCTTCACCAGCACGGCCACCTCGGCCAGGACGTCGGCGATCGAGAACTCGTCCAATTGTCTCTCCGTCGACGGAGGAGGCTAAACCGCGAAGGCCGCGAAATAGCGCTGGATCAGCGCCTTGTAGATCTCGGCCAGGTCGCGGATCTCCTGCACCGGCACGCGCTCGTCGATCGCGTGCATGGTGGCCCCGACCAGGCCGAACTCCACCACCGGGCAGATGGCGCGGATGAACCGCGCGTCGCTGGTGCCGCCGGTGGTGGACAGCTCCGGAACCCGGCCAGTGGCGTCGCCGACCGCGGCGACGATCACGTCGGTGAAGGCGCCGGGCTCGGTCAGGAACGCCTCGCCGCTGACCTTGCACAGGGCCTCGACCCGGCCGGAGAAACCCTCGGCGGCCTCGCGGCACTCGTGCTCGATCCAGGCGGCCAGGTCCTTGCCCTGGTGGGCGGGATTGAAGCGGATGTTGATGCGGGCCTTGGCGCTGGCCGGGATGACGTTGGTGGCGGTGTTGCCGACGTCGACCGTGGTGACCTCCAGGTTCGACGGCTGGAAGCCGATGTAGCCGTCGTCCAGCATCCGCGACTGCAGGCGGCTGAGGATGTCGACCAGCACCGGGATCGGGTTGGCGGCGCGGTGCGGATAGGCCACGTGGCCCTGGTGGCCGTCGACGGCGATCCAGGCGTTGATGCTGCCGCGCCGGCCGATCTTGACCATGTCGCCCAGCAGGCTGGCCGAGGTGGGCTCGCCGACGATGCAGTGGTCGATGACCTCGCCCTCGGCGGCCAGGGCCTGGACGACCTTGACGGTGCCGTCCTCGGCCACGCCCTCCTCGTCGCCGGTGATCAGGAAGCTGAGCGAGCCGGGCAGGTCTCGCGGAAGGTAGGAGACGGCGGCGACGAAGGCGGCGATGGCGCTCTTCATGTCGACCGCGCCGCGGCCATACAGCACGCCGTCCTGGATCTCGGCCTCGAAGGGGCCCTGCGTCCAGGCGGCGGTGTCGCCGACCGGCACCACGTCGGTATGGCCGGCGAAACACAGGTTGGGCCGCGCTGTTCCGCGCCGGGCGTAGAGGTTCTCGATCTCGCCGAACCGCATGCGGCGGCAGGAAAAGCCCAAGGCTTCCAGCTGCCGTTGCAGGACGTCCATGGCCCCCTCGTCGGCCGGCGTCACGGACGGGCGGCGGATCAGGGCTTGAGCCAGGGCGACGGGGTCGAGGGCGAGCGTGTCTGGGGCAAGGTCGGTCATCGTCCTTGGCTTTAGGCTGGCGCGTCCGATGACGCAAACCTCATCCGTCCCGGGTTCGGCGATCGGCAACCAGGAAGACGATCGCGCGAAAGCTGTGATATGGACAGGTTTCAACTTCGGGGGAAGAAGACATGCTGGCCTGGATCATCGCCGTCGTCGAGCCGGTCGTCGCCTGGTTGGCCAACCATTGGCCCGCCTTCGCCAGGCTGCTGAACGGCGTGGTGATCGACGGCATCGTCAAGCAGACCCGCACCCGGCCCCATCCCTGGAGCACCAGGACCGACTACATCAGCTGGGCCGCCCTGACCGACAAGACCTACAGCGCCCGCCACCTGCCGGCGGCGACGTTCGAATCCTTTCCCAGCCTGGAACGGGCGACGGCCCTGTTCGCGCGACCGACCGGCGAGCAGGTGCTGTGCCCCAAGTCGACCATGCTGTTCCCGGCCTTCGCCCAGTACCTGACCGACGGCTTCATCCGCACCAAGGTCTCCAACGATGACGCCCTGACCGACCGCCGGCGCAACACCTCCAACCACGAGATCGACCTGTGCGCGCTTTACGGCCGGACCGAGTTCCAGACCCTGGCGCTGCGCCTGCGGTCGCCGAACTCGGCCGAGCGCGGCCGCCTGAAATCGCAGCGCATCCAGGGCGAGGAATACCCGCCGGCCCTCTATGACGACAACGGCGTGCTGCTGGACGAGTTCGCGGCGCTCGATCCGCCGCTGGGGATCAGCAAGGTCCCCGCCGAGCTGCGGCCCACCCTGTTCGCGGTCGGCGGCGACCGCGCCAACGCCACGGTCGGGGTGTCGATGATCAACACCCTGCTGCTGCGCGAGCACAACCGCCTGGCCGGGCTGATCGCCGCGGCCAACACCGACTGGGACGACGACCGAGTGTTCGAGGTCGCGCGCAACGTGATGATCGTGCTGTTCATCAAGCTGGTGGTCGAGGAATACATCAACCACATCTCGCCCTCGCGGATCTGCCTGCTGGCCGATCCCAGCGGCTGCTGGCGCAAGCCATGGAACAAGCCCAACTGGATCACCGCCGAGTTCAGCCTGCTCTATCGCTGGCACTCCCTGGTGCCCGACCGGCTGAACTGGAACGGCGTGGAGACCTCGACCGGAAACCTGCGGTTCGCCAACCCGCTGTTCACCTCGGTGGGCCTGGCCCAGGCCTTTGCCTGGATGAGCGCCCAGCCCGCCGCCCGGCTGGGCATGGGCAACACCGCCGACTTCCTGCAGAGCGTCGAGGCCGACGCCATCGCCCAGGCGCGCACCAACCAGGTCGCGCCCTACAACGCCTATCGCCGGACCCTGGGCATGCCGGCGGTCAAGACCTTCGGCGACATCACCCAGGACCAGGATATCGCCAAGCGGCTGGAAGAGACCTATCCGGGCGGGGTCGACACGGTGGAGTTCTATATCGGCATGTTCGCCGAGGCGGTGGTCGACAACTCGCCCTTGCCGCCGCTGATCCTGCGGATGGTGGCGGTGGACGCCTTTTCCCAGGCGATGACCAACCCGCTGCTGTCCGAGCACATCTGGGGCGACGACACCAACCGCCGGGCCGCGTTCACCGACCTGGGGCTGGAGGCGATCGCCTCGACGCGGACGATGCGCGACCTGCTGGTGCGCAACGGCGCCGACCCCGGCGCGTCGTTCGTCGGCATGACCCGGCAGGACTGGGTGCGCAAGGGACGCATCCAGCGGGCGGCCTGACGCCGGCCTGCTGTTGACTGGCGCCCCATGACGGCGTAAAAGCCGCCCCATAAGTTCATTGTTTGTTCTATTGACACCGCGAGTCGCGAGGATTCAACTCCGATTCGGAGATTTGCCGTGCCCCAAACCGCCGTCCAATTCGACCGGGAAAAATTCAAGGAAGCGATCCTCTATCTCGCGGCGTCTTGCCCCCCCGAAGAGCTTGGCAACGTGAAGCTCCACAAGATGCTTTATTTCGCGGACATGATGTACTTCCTACAGGAAGGACGTCCGCTGACCGGCGTTGATTATCTCAAGCAAAAATTCGGACCTACGGCGCGCCACCTGACATCGGCTGTCGAAGAACTTACGCGCGAAGGGCGTCTGAGGGTCGATGAGGTCGACTATCACGGCTTCTTCAAGAAGGACTACATCGTCACCGCGCCGTTTGAGCGTCATCGGCTCGCTGAAGACGAACTGTTACTCCTCGACGACGTCGCCGACTATGTAAGAGGGAAAACGGCGCGCCAAATCAGCGAGATCAGCCACAATGCGGCCTGGGAAGCGGCTGAACTTGGCGAAGTAATCCCCTACTTCACCGCCCTGCAACTCGTGCCGATCGAGGTCACGGACGCGGATCGCACCTGGGCGCTGGAGGCGGCGAACGCACATGCGGGTACGAGGCCCTTCTGATCGGCCGCCCTTCTCGATTAGCCATTCGGAGCTTTTCGAGGAGGCGGTCTTCGTCCTTCAGCGTCAATTCCCCTTTATCGACGACGCGGTGCAGAACGCGGAATGGCTTCTACGCCGCGCGCCGTTCAACAATGAGCGTTGCCCGGCCTTCGAAGGCCGGGACCTGTTCATTGCGCTCGCGCCGAAGACCCCGCGGTCTCCGGCGCTGCGACTGCTGTACGAAGTTGGCGGACAGAAGGTCTTTCTCTGGCACCTTTCGGTGCGCGAGGCTTAGTCCCGCAGCAGGTCGTTGATCGAGGTCTTCGACCGGGTCTTGGCGTCCACCGTCTTGACGATGACGGCGCAGGACAGGCTGGGGCCGCCCTTGGGGTCGGGCAGGCTGCCGGGGACGACGACGCTGAAGGGCGGCACCTTGCCGATGTGGACCACTCCGGTGGCGCGATCGACGATCTTGGTCGACATCGAGATGAACACGCCCATCGACAGCACGCTGCCCTCGCCGATCACCACGCCCTCGACCACCTCGGAGCGGGCCCCGATGAAGCAGTCGTCCTCGATGATCGTGGGGTTGGCCTGCAGGGGCTCGAGCACGCCGCCGATGCCGACGCCGCCCGACAGGTGGACGCGCTTGCCGATCTGGGCGCAGGAGCCGACCGTCACCCAGGTGTCGACCATGGTGCTGTCGTCGACATAGGCGCCGATGTTCACGAACGACGGCATCAGGATGACGTTCTTGCCCACGTAGGCGCCGCGGCGGACGATCGCGCCGGGCACGGCGCGGAAGCCGGCCGCCTCGAACTGCGGCGCGTCCCAGCCGTCGAACTTGTTGGGAACCTTGTCCCACCACGGCCCGACCGCGCCGCCCATGGCGCCGGCGTGCATCAGCCGGTTGGGGTTGAGGCGGAACGACAGCAGCACGGCCTTCTTCAGCCACTGATGCGTGGTCCACTCGCCGTCGATCTTCTCCGAGACGCGGGCCGCGCCGGCGTCGATCAGCAGCAGGGTCTCCTCGACCGCGGTGCGCACCGGGCCGGTGGTGGCGGTGGAGACGCCGTCGCGGGCCTCCCAGGCGGCTTCGACTTCGGTCCGCAGGTCGGCCATGCTGACCGAAAGGGGGGGCAGGGTGGTCATCTCAGGCTTCCTTCAAGCGCGCCGAGGTCAGGAACCCGGCGAGGTCGTGCGTGCGGTGGTGGACGAAGTCGGCGGTCGAGGCGGCCGCGTGGGCCCCGACCAGGACGGTGGTCATGCCCAGCAGGGCGGCGGGGGCGAGGTTCTTCTCGCTGTCCTCGAAGAAGGCGGTGGCCCTCGGCGCGAAGCCGTGGCGGGCGATCACCTTCTCGAAGGTGGCCATGGCCGGCTTGGGCAGATAGTCGGCCGTCTCGATGGCGAAGACGTCCTCGAACAGATGGTCCAGGCCCAGGTGGCCAAGCACCCGCGCGGCGTGGCCCAGCGAGCCGTTGGTGAAGATCAGCCGCCGGCCGGGCAGGGCGTCGATGGCGTCGCGCAACGCCGGATCGGGCGTCAGACGGTCCATCGACACGTCGTGCACTTCGTCGAGAAACGCCTTGGGCGCGATGCCGTGGTGGGCCATCAGCCCGGCCAGGGTGGTGCCGTGCTCTGTGTAGTAGCGCTTCTGGATCGCCCGGGCTTCCTCGCGGGGCAGGCCGGTCTCCCGCTCCATGAAGTCGGTCATCCGCCCCTCGATCAGGGCCATGTATTCGGACTCGGCCGGATAGAGGGTATTGTCGAGGTCGAACAGCCAGGTCTCGACGTGGGTCAGGTCGGCGGCCGTCACGCGACCCTCTCCCMRWGGGAGAGGGTGCTTTCCGGCCAACCCTCATTTCGAGATCAGCGTGCCCGCGCCGTGCTCGCTGAACAGTTCGACCAGCATGGCGTGGGGACGGCGGCCGTCCAGGATGACCACGGCCTCGACGCCGGATTCCACGGCGTGGATGGCGTTTTCCAGCTTGGGGATCATGCCGCCGCTGGCCACGCCGCTCTCGATCAGGCCGCGCGCCTCGGCGATGGTCATCTGGCGGATGAGGTTTCCCTCGCCGTCCAGCACGCCGGCGATGTCGGTCAGCATCAGCATGCGCTTGGCCTTCAGCGCCCCAGCCAGGGCGCCGGCCACGGTGTCGGCGTTGATGTTGAAGGTCTGGCCGGCTTCCGACACGCCGATCGGGGCGATCACCGGGATGTAGTCGGTCTCGGAGGTCAGCAGCGCCTGGATGATGTGCGGGTCGATCTTGGTCGGCTCGCCCACGAAGCCCAGGTCGACGACCTGCTCGATGTTGCTGTCGGGGTCGCGCTTGGTGCGGGTCACCTTCTCGGCGGTGATCAGCCGGGCGTCCTTGCCCGACAGACCCACGCCGCGGACGTCGGCCTCGGCGCCGGCCAGGGTGATCCAGTTGGCGATTTCCTTGTTGATGGCGCCCGACAGCACCATCTCGGCCACTTCCATGGTGGCCTCGTCGGTGACGCGCAGCCCGTCGACGAAGGTCGACTTGACACCGGCCTTGTCGAGCATGCGGCTGATCTGCGGGCCGCCGCCGTGCACCACCACGGGGTGGACGCCCAGCAGCTTGAGCAGCACGGCGTCGGCCGCGAACAGCTTGGCTACCTGCTCCTGGCCCATGGCGTGACCGCCGTATTTGATCACCACCGTCTCGCGGTCGTAGATCTGGATATAGGGCAGGGCTTCGGCCAGGGTCTTGGCGGTGGCCCAGCCCGCTTCCTCGGCGACGTCGGTCAAGGCGGCGGTCCTGTAAGGCGAAAGGCGCGCCTCGATAGCGGACCCCGCCCCCCCTGTCACGCGCCGCCTTTACATGGGGAAGGAACTCGGTTGACGCCCCCTGTTGTTGTCATCCCGGCTGTAGCGAAGCGGAAGGCCGGGACCCAGGGCCACCGCATCGCGTCGGCCCCTGGGTCCCGGACAGCCTCTGCGAGGCTTCCGGGATGACAACCCGATTTAAGATGCTGATATTTCTTGGCTATTCCGGCCGTTCGATCGTGCCCGAACTCTAGACGGCGCGCGGCATGGCGGACACGCCCCAACGCGAGGCGTAGGCCGGCGCCAGCTCCAGCCCGATGGGCGGCTGGCCGGGCGCCCGACCGTCGCGCAGGCAGGCCGAGAGGTAGGACAGGGCGGTCTTCACGCCATGCGAGGAATAGGGCTTGCCGATCACCCCGCAGGCCCCGGCGAAATCGTCGGGCAGGCGCTTGAGGTTGGCGGTCATGAACAGCGCCACGCCACCGCAGTCGTCATGAATCCTGCGCGCCACCTCGACGCCGGTCGGACCGTCGCGCAGGTGGACATCGACCAGGGCGAGGTCGGGATGCAGGTCGTTGGCCATGGCCATGGCCTCGTCGGAACTCATGGCGTGGCCGACCGTATGGTAGCCGACCTCGTCGAGCAGAAATTCCAGCTCGGTGGCCAGAAGGACTTCGTCTTCCACGATCAACACGTCGAGCGGGCGCCCGTTCATCACCAAATCCGACCTTCCTCAGTGATGAACGCCGTCAACCGGCATGTGCACCACGACACGGGTTCCGGGTTCGGCCGACGTGGTCTCGGATCTGGCCTTCAATTGCTGGCAGAGCAACTGGACGATAGTCAGACCGAACCCGCCCGAAGACGCGGAATTCTCAAGTCCAACGCCGTTGTCGGTAATTTCGATCCGGAGATCGTCGTCGGAGCGGGCGATGCCGACGAAAATATCGCCACTGTGTCCTATGGGGAACGCATGGCGCAGGGCGTTGGAGAACAGCTCGCTGATCACCAGCGCCAGGGGCGCGGCCTTGGCGGCGGCGACATCGACCCGTTCCAGGTCCAACTGCACCTTGACGTCGTCGCGTCGCGCCGACCCCACCATGTCGCTGACCAGGTCGCGCACGAAGGCCGAGACGTCGAAGCGCTCGACGTCATCGCTCTGGAACAGCCGGCGGTGAACGGTGGCGATGGCGCTGACCCGTTCCAGCATGCCGCGCAGGGAGGCCTTCACGGCGGGGTCGGTGACCCGGCGGTTCTGCAACAGCAGCAGCGAGGAAATGAGCTGGAGGTTGTTCTTGACCCGATGGTCGACCTCGTGGAGCAGGGCGGTCTTCTGGTCCAGGGCCTGGCTCAGTTCGTGGGTCCGGTCGGCGACGGCGGCTTCCAGCCGGTCGCGGACATCGTCCCGTTCCGACGCCAGGCGCTTGCTGTCGCTGACGTCGAGCTGGGAGGCGAAGAAGTAGGTGACCTCGCCGGTCTTGTCGCGAACCGGCGACAGGTGGAGGGCGTTCCAGAACGTGGAGCCGTCCTTGCGATAGTTGAGGATGTCCACGACCGCGTCCTCGCCCTTGGCGATGGCCTCCCGAACCCGGTCGGCCTGGACCGGATCGGTGTCGGGACCTTGCAGGAACCGGCAGTTGCGGCCGATCACCTCGTCACGCGGATAGCCGGTCAACTTCAGGAAGGCGTCGTTGGCGAAGATGATCGGATTGTCGGCCTGGCGGGGGTCGGTGACGATCATCGCCATCCGCGTGGCCCGGATCGCGGCGGCGAAAGGATCGCGAAGGTCGTGCTCGGCGGTTGGTGGCTTCGCCGCGCGTTCCGACTGGGTGATGTCCGTCATGTTTGAAACGCCCGACCCGGCCTCTACGCCCCCGTGGTTCCCGAAACGCCGGTCAGGGAGACGGGTTCCGGATACTGGCCCAAAACGCATGGCGGCGGAAACCCGGTGAGGGTTCCCGCCGCCTAGAGCACGCCGCGTGGTCCGTGGTCGGCCTATTTCGGGCGATAGATCCGGTCGAAGACGCCGCCGTCGGCGAAGTGGGTGGCCTGGGCCTTCTTCCAGCCGCCGAAGGTGTCGTCGATCGTCACCAGCGGGATCTTCTTGAACCGGGCGGCGTATTTGGCCGCCGCCGCCGCGTTGCGCGGACGGTAGTAGTTCTTGCCGATCAGGTCCTGGGCGATGGGGCTGTAGAGGAAGTTCAGATAGCCCTCGGCGGCCAGGCGGGTCTTGTGGCGGTCGACGTTCCTGTCGACCACGGCCACTGGCGGCTCGGCCAGGATCGACAGCGACGGGTAGACGATGTCGAACTTGCCCGGCAATTCCTCCTGCGCCAGGTAGGCCTCGTTCTCCCACGACAGCAGCACATCGCCCAGGCCGCGCTGGGTGAAGCTGGTGGTCGCGCCGCGCGCGCCGGTGTCGAGCACCGGCACGTGCTTGAACAGTTCGCCGACGAAGGCCTCGGCCTTGGCCGGGTTGCCGCCCGGCTGCTTCAGGGCCCAGGCCCAGGCGGCCAGGTAGTTCCAGCGCGCCCCGCCCGAGGTCTTGGGGTTGGGCGTGATCACGTCGATGCCCGGCTTCACCAGGTCGTTCCAATCCTTGATCTTCCAGGGATTGCCCTTGCGGACCAGGAACACGATCGTCGAGGTGTAGGGGGTCGAATTGTCCGGCAGACGCGACTGCCAGTTGGCGGGCAGCAGCTTGGCCCTGGCGGCGATTTCGTCGATGTCATAGGCGAGCGCCAGGGTGACGACGTCGGCCTGCAGGCCGTCGATCACCGACCGGGCCTGTTTGCCCGAGCCGCCATGGCTCTGGTTGATGGTCAGGTCTTGGCCGACCTTTTCCTTCCAGTACTTGGCGTAGGCGGCGTTGATGTCCTTGTAGAGCTCGCGCGTCGGGTCGTAGCTGACGTTCAGCAGGGTCAACGGCTTAACGCCCCGGGCCTGGGCCGGACCGGCCAGGGCGGCGGGCACGGCCAGGGCGGCGGCTCCGGCCGTGGCCGAGCCCAGAAGGCCGCGTCGCGTGGGGGTCTTCAGATCGTGGGTCATGGCGATGTCGCTCGCGTGAAAAGGTTGGTCTTGAAGGCTGGGCGTTCGGCCCGCCGGATCGCTCGTGATTAGAACGCGTACTGGCTGCGCAGGTTGACGGCCTTGTAGCTCTGGCCGATCAGCGCGCCCGCCGTGTCACGGCGGTCGACGTCGACGTCCAGGTAGTCCAGCGAGAACTTGGTCACCGAATTGGGGAACCAGTTGATCCCGGCGCTGACGATCTCCTGCACGCCGCCGCGCACCCGGTCGGCCGCCACGGTGGCGTATTCGTGGTGGTTCAGGTCGAGCACCGAATAGCGGGCCGCCAGTTCCCAGGCGCCCCACTTGCCGGCCTTGGGGTCGAACGGATTGTCGATGGTCGGGGCGTCGAAGGCGAAATTCGCGGCGTTGTACTTGCGCGCCTCGCCGGTCAGCACCCAGCCGCCCTCGACGTACCAGCCGCTGAACTTCGGATCGGTGACGTTGGCGGCGCGGTTGCGACGGTCCAGCGCGATATCGAAATACTCGCCCTGGATCAGGAAGTTCTTCTTCTGGGCGGCCAGTTCGAAGCCGTAGTGGCGGGCGCCCGACGAGTCGATGGCCCCGCTGCTGACCAGGCGCGTGCCGTCGGTGCGCAGCTCGGGGCGGTCCTCGATGGTGATGGGGTAGGCGCCGGCCAGGGCGGTCTGGGCCGGCTGGGCCACCAGGCTGGCGTTGACGCCGGTATGGATCAACCAATCGTAACCCTTGAACGGCACGAAGGCGACGCGGCCGACATAGCCCAACTGCTCGTCGAAGGTGGCGCTGTCGCCGGCCTTCGCGCCGGTCACCGCGCCCGAGATGATCCAGCGCTCGCCGACGGCCTGGGCCTGCAGCGAGATGCGGCGGTCGGCGCCGGCCAGGCCGCGCGCGGCCTCCGCCGCCGAAGGCCGCTCGGGGAACAGCGAACCGTTGGTCGAGGCGGCGTCTTCCAGGCCGAGGTTCGGCGCGAAGGCCCCGACCTTCACTTTGAAGGGCGCGTAGTTGTACTGCAGGTAGATCTCCTGCAGCTGACCGGCCCCGTCCGTGCCCGAGCCGCCGAAGTCCAGCAGCACGCCGTAGTCGAAGTTCTTGAAGGCCTTGCCGTCGACGCCCAGGCGGGCGCGGCGGAAGTTGGCGCCGCTGTTGAGGTCGCGGGCGGTGACGGCGGCCGGCAGGCCGCTGTCCTGATTGTACCAGGTGGCGTCCAGCTGCATCACGGCATGGACCGTGGCGCTGAAGGCGCCGTCGCCCGAGGCGATGGTCGGCTTGCCGCCGGCGATGCTGACGGTGGTGGCGGCCTGGGCGGTGCGGACGTCCTTGAGGCTGGCGGCGGTCGCGGCCTTGAGGTCGGCGATCTGGCCGGACAGGGCTTCGAGCTGGGCTTCCAGGGCCTCGATGCGGGCCTGCTGCTGCTCAGGCGTCTGGGCGGCCCCTGAGGTGCTCTGGGCTTGGGCCGCGCCGGTCATGACGAAGAGCGATGCGCCTCCGATCAGGACGGCGCGCAAGGCGGTATTGGCTTTGATCATGGTCTTCCCCTCTCGGCGGCCTTGGCCGGCGCCGATGTTGATCAGGAAAAAAGAACATTATTCCTACCCGTTAAATGGAGATTAGGGCGGGAGGCTTTGAGTTTTCCTTCAGGCTGTGACCGATGATCGCATAGAGCCTTGGAATCCAAACGAAAAAGGCCCGCGCCGAGGCGCGGGCCTTGTCGATTGTTGTTCTCTTGGGTCGCTTTCCAAGGCCCCTGGGGCGCCGGAAAGGCGGTGGTCCAGGTCCTAGAACATCGCCCGGCCGGTGAGCTTCACGTTGTAGCGCTTCTGCTTCTTGGCGGACTCGGCGTTGGCCTCCAGCGCCAGGTAGGACATCGGCGTGCCGGCCCGGATGGCGAAGCCCAGGGTCATGGCGCCTTCCTTGTCGTTGAGAGCCGCCAGGGTGAAGGGCGTGCCGCCGACGAAGTTGGCGACCGTGTCGCCGATGTCGCCCGCCAGGGTCTTGCGATAGCCGACCCGCACTTCGGGGCGCCACCAGACGGTCTGGCCCAGGTCGGCGCCGAAGGCCACGCCCGCGTCGGCGGTGAGGCTGTCGGACGTCCGCCGCTTGACGACCTGGTCGAAGCCCGCGCCGCCGCCGCTTTCCTTGCGCTCGCCTTCACGCAGCCACAGGTAGTCGAGCCGCGCTTCCGGCCGGATGAAGTAGCGGCCGAACTTGGCCTCGTAGGCGGTTCCGGCGAAGGCGTTGAACGTCGCGCCGGTCCACTTGGCGTGGTTCTTCCGCGTCACGTCGACGACGCCGTCCTTGTTGGCGTCGCCGGAGGAGAACACGCGGTCGCCGGTGTACCAGCCGTAGCCGCCGCCGCCGCCGGCGTTCAGCCGCCAGCCGCCGATCGACCGGCGCCAGTAGCCGCCCAGCTGGACGAAGTTGCCGGTGGTCTGCTCGCCCACCTTGGCGGCGATGTCGTGTTCCTCGACGCTGACATAGGCCAGGGTCAGGCCCAGCGCGCCGCCGGCGTCGCCCATGGCTTCATAGCCGCCGACGAAGCCGAAGGCCTGGGTGTCCGAACCCATGGTGTCGGCGGTGTCGCGGCGGACCAGGGTGTTGATCTCCTGGATCCAGATGCTGTCGGGGCCGTAGCGGTCGCCCGGATCGGGCCGGTAGGCGGTCGCCGCCGAGATCGCCTGGTTGGCGTTCTGCAGCGCCGCGAAGAAGCCCTCGCCCTGGTCGGGCATCATCTGGTCGTAATAGCCCAGGAAGCCGTCCTTGGTGGTCTGGCCGAGGAAGGCGTTGGCCAGGGGGGTGTCCTTGCCCAGGGCGGCGAACACCGCGTCATAGGCGCCGCCCTGTGACACGTTCATGCCGATCTCGGCGGCCGAGCGACGGCGCACGTCGAGATAGAGGTTGTTGGCGTCGGTCCGGCTGCTGGCCACGTACATGTAGGGCGTGCCGCCCAGCAGGTCCTGGTTGATCGTGCCGGCCGTCAGGCTGGCGCCGGTGATGACGGTGTAGCTGGTCGGCGCCGACAGCAGGCTTTTCAGCTGCAGGCCCACCTGGGCGCCGGAGGCGATGTTGACCGCGCCGGATGCCACGATGTGGGTGTTGGCGCCCGCGCCGTTGTTGGCCGAGGGGTCGGCGGTGAACAGGATTTTGCTGTCCGCCCCCAGGTTCACGCTGGTGACGTTGATGGTCTCGGCGTTGGTCAGGCCCAGTGAACCCTTGGCGACGTTGACCGCCAGCTGGCCGTCTGAATCGCGCAGGGCGCCGATCACGCTGGCTCCGCCGCCGATGTTCAGGGTGTCGGCCCCGGCGCCGAACGAGATTCCGCCCAGAACCGTGCCGCTCTGGACGTTGAATGTGTCCGCGCCCGAGCCGAAGCGGACGTCGCCGACGATCAGCGGCACGCCGATGGCCGTCGTGGCGGACGCCGACGTCACCGTATCGGCGCTGGGGTAGGTGGTGGTGATGGCGGTCGAGGTCGGGGCGACCTGGTTCACCGTGACGCCGGCCGTCGAGGCGCTGAGGTCCAGGGCGATGGCCGTGCCGGTGGCGACCGCGGCGGTGGCGGGCGCCGTGCCGTCCGCCTTGGCGGTCGGAGCCGCGACCCGGGCGACGATCTGGCCGCTGTTGGTGACGTTGGTCAGCGTGCCGGCCGCGTCGAGGACCCCGATCGCGTTGCCGGTTTCGCCGCTGCGGGTCACCTGGATGGAGCCGCTGTTGTTCAGGCTGGTCGCGCTGGCGCCGGCGTTGATCACGACGCCGCGCGCGTCGCCGGTGTTGGTCGAGCCGGCATAGGACGCGCTGGTCGAAGTGATCTGGCCGCGGTTCCAGATCGACGGCGCGTTGGCGCCGGCCGTCAGGTTGACGCCCGTGGCGTTGGCGTCCCGCGAACTGGCGGTGACGGCGCCGTCGAAGCGGGCCCCGCCAACCAGGGTCGTGGCCTGGACCGTCGCGCCGCCGGTGCCGATCTGCACGGCGGTCGCCGCGACCTTGTCATAGACGCCGCTGGCCGAAATGCTGCCCTTGGACACCAGGCCGTAGGCGTTGTCGGCCGTGCCGACCGCGCCGATCGTCACGGCCTGGGTGTCGGAGCCGATCAGCAGGGCGGGCGCGCCACCGAAGGTGCTGATCGACGCCGTTGGCGTCGTCGACGAGGTGATGGTGGTGGTCGTCGTGGTCGCGGCCGCGCCGTCGACGACGGTCGAGAAGGTCGGTCCGTTCAGCAGGACGCCGCCGGTGACGTTGCCGCCGATCCGCACGGCCGGTCCGCCCTGCAGGAGGTCGTCCGCGTCGAACTTGACGACAGCGGTTTCGACGGGACGCGTAGTGTAGCGATAGCCGGTCGTGGCCACCGAGCCCTGAAGGGCGAAGGCGCCGGTCACGTTGGCGTCGACCGCCACGCCCGTGGCGTTCAGGCCCGTGACGGCGACCGAGCCGCCCTGGACGATGTTGCCGGTCACGGGCCCGGCGACATGGACGCCGTAGCTGTTGTCGCCGGTGACGGTGATCGCGCCCTTGCTGGTCAGGTTGCCGACCAGGCCGGTTTCCAGCGAGATGCCGGCCGAGTTGTTGCCCTCGATGGTGATCGAACCGGCGGTGTCGTTGATGATGTCGCCGGTGAAGACACCGGGGCCGGTCAGGCGGACGCCGTAGCGGTTGGTCCCCTTGGCGAACGGACCGTCGAGGTCGCCGTCGGGCGCGGCCGCGCCGGCCGCGTTCTTGTCGTCGTCGGTCGGGGTGTAGTCCTCGGTCAGGCTGATCGCGAGCGAGTTGGTCACCGTGCCGGTATTGCCGCCGAGGATCAGGATGCCGGTCGAGTTGTCGACCCCCACCGTCGCCAGCGTGCCGGCGTTGGTCACCTTGTTGTTGCTGTTGAGGGTGACGATGGCCCCGGGGAGGGTCGGCTTGATCGAGCCGGCGGCGTCGATCCTGATGTCGTCACGGCCAGTCGCCGTCGCGGTCGCCGTGGCGACCGGGGCCGTGGTGGCCGTGTTGATGACCGTCTCAGCATAAGCGCCGAACGCCATGGCCAGGAGAGGAGCGGTTGCGACTGTCGCGACCAGGACCTTGCGCTGCATTACGAACGACACCTCGGAGAAAAACCCAGACCCCAGATTGCGGCACGTTGCGGCGAAATTGCGGTGGTTTCCGCTAACGACGTGCTTCCAGGCGTTTGACGGTCTATCGCAAGCCTTGCCGGGGCGCCATATCTGGTTCGCCGAATCCCTCCTTCCTCGGAAATCGAGACTGCCGCATGCCGATGGCCTCGCCGTTACCGCCGACCCGTTCGGACGGGTCCAGCACCATGCCGGTCGGCGTGTGGGCGGCGGTGCTGGTCGGCCCGGGGGCCTTGCTGGCCTTGGCCTTGGTGGGCGGGGCCAATCTCGCCGTGGCGATTCCCGTCGCCCTGGCCAGCGGCGCGGCGGGCCTGCTGCTGGCGCGCCGAGCGCTGCGCAAGCCCGATCGCTGGGCCGCCCCGGTTCCGGTTCCGGCGACGGTCGACCAGCCGCCGCCCTTCGCCCTGATTCTCGAAACCCTGCCCGACCCGCTGATGGTCATCGCCGCCGAGGAGGCCGACGACCTGACCGGCCGGCGCTTCGTCTTCGCCAACGCCGCGGCGCGGGAGCTGTTCAAGCTGCAGCCGCGCGGCGGGCTGCTGGTGTCGGCGATGCGCAATCCGCAGGTGCTGGAGGCGGTGGACGAAAGCCTGTTCGGCGGCCTGCGGCGGTCGGCCGACTATATCAGCGGCGGCGCCCAGGGCCGCGAGTGGGTGGCGCACAGCGCGCCGCTGGGCGTGGACGCCCGCGGTTCGCATCTGGCGCTGCTGGTGCTCAGCGACGAGACCGACACCCGGCGCAGCGAGCGGACCCGGGCCGATTTCCTGGCCAACGCCAGCCATGAACTGCGCACGCCCCTGGCCTCGCTGTCGGGCTTCATCGAGACCCTGCGCGGCCACGCCAAGGACGACGTCGGGGCCCGCGACAAGTTCCTGGGCATCATGCAGGCCCAGGCCGAGCGGATGGCGCGGCTGATCGACGACCTGATGAGCCTGTCGCGCATCGAGCTCAACGAACACATCGCGCCCCTGGGCCAGGTGGACCTGGTGATGGCCACGATCGACGTGCTGGACGCCTTGGCGCCCCAGGCCAAGGACAAGGCGGTGGCCTTCGACCCCATCCTGCCGCCGCGCGGCGCGGCCCTGGTCGAGGGCGACCGCGACCAGATCGTCCAGGTAATCCAGAACCTGGTCGACAACGCCATGAAATATACCCCGCGCGAGGGTGTGGTCCGGGTCGAGATCTTTTCCGGGCTGACGGCCGACATGGCCGCCGCGCCGCGCGACCCGGCCGCGGCCCGGATGTCGCTGCTGACCCCGGACCACGCGCTGGACGAGCGCTACGCGTCCTTCCGGGTCAGCGACAAGGGGCCGGGCCTGGCGCGCGAGCACCTGCCGCGCCTGACCGAGCGGTTCTACCGCGTCGAGGGCCAGAAGAGCGGCGAGCGGTCGGGCACGGGCCTTGGCCTGGCGATCGTCAAGCACATCATGAACCGCCACCGCGGCGGGCTGTGCGTCGAGAGCGTGCAGGGCGAGGGCGCGACGTTCGGGGTCTATTTCCCGATGGTCAAGGCGGTCCAGGGACAGGGGCAGCCGGCGCTTATGAAGGTGGTGCCTTCATCGCAAACCTAGCAGCCGCTCGTTCCTGTCCATGATTTTACGGATAGGTGGTCTATGCGGCGCTAGCTGCGATTCTGGGCGCGTTCTGGATTTGTCGCTCAACGACAACCGTTGAAACGTTAAGCGCGTCAGCGATGGTGACAACGTCGCGGCCGTCTTCCATCATGCTGAGAATTTCGTTCACCGGCGCCAACAACTCGGCTGCAAACGCGCGCCCCGCCGCTTGCCGATAGGCCGAGTGCAACTCGTTTACCGGTGAATTCTGAGGGTCAGGGAAACACACGACGTCAGCGACGCCTCTCGCAAATGTAAATAGATGCGATGTCGTGTGAGCAGCCGTCTCGCCCAGAACCCGCATGTGGAGGTGTGAGCCATCGTCTTGGTCTGCTCGCAGCAAGCGTATCCCATTCACCTGGGGAGCAAGTCGGAAACTACGGCTCGCGCCGAGATATTCAGCTAGGGACCGGAAGCCATCAAAACGCCGGGCTTCGTCGATATTGGCAGTCGCACGGAACGCTTTCGCCCGACGATAGCCGAGCTCCCAAGCCTGCTCGCCTTCACGGCACACGGCGGTTCGTGCCGTAGCGTCAGCGAGCGCTCGCAGCTCCGCGACACGTGAGGTGAAGTGGGGGCGACGATCGACCTCGCCAATCCAATCCATCAAACGCACTTGATCAGTGGCCTGAGCACCGGCAAGGAACTCAACTAACGGTTCTTCGGCGAAAACCGAAGATGCTCGCTCGATAGTATCAGTAGCCGCCGCGTCAATTTGATAGGGGTCGAGGCCAAGCGCTCCTGCCGCTTCGCAAAAAGCGGCTTCATCGGAGTCTTCCCGAGAGGCATTTACTCGCTCCCAGCGCAGGCTTGCACTTGTCCCGATCTGCTCGCGCTTCGTAAGCCGCTCCAGGGCCATTTCAATAATGTTGGCCAGGGCGGCTTCAGCTTCAGTTCGGCCCATGATTTCTGTGGCGCCACCCCAGAACCTAACGTCTGGATTGCGGTATGATCGTTGCTGAGCAAGAATCTCGAACACCGATCCGTCGAAGCGCATCCGAACATCGGGAAGAGCGAAGCCACTCCGATGGCGAACTAGCGAGAACTCTCGATCCCGCCCGCCAAACAGCGCCCACCAATCATGAATGAGCCCTTCGGCAAGGCTGTACAATGGCAAGGTTACGCACTCGACAGCGGTCTTCCCTTTCAGGTGCATGCTGACTATCTGCCCATCGAGTTCGATGCGTAAGTCGGCAACTGTCGCCCGTTCCTCTGGCGCAGCGTTGACGGCTTCGTCGTGCCAATCAGCCGAAAATTTCAACTCGCTCATCCTCGTCGATAGGCCAGCCCTTATAGGTGCCTAGTACGCTGTTGATACAAAAGCCGTACCAAACTTGGCCGTCCGTATGCCTGTACCAAATCTTCTTGGGAAAATCCTTGTCGGCCTCGAAGAACCTGGATTGCCCTAGAGTCAACGCTTGTTGAACCCATAGGGTGGCTGCTTCGCGCTCATGTTCCCGAGTAAGCGGACAAATTGTCGTGTCCTGCTTGCCTGGGCGCTGGGCCTTGCCATCCTCTCCAACGTGAGCTTCAGGCAAACCATCCCAGAACTCACGTGTTTTGTGTTCCGGGCTACCGCGATAGCTTGCCGTCTCGATCTTCTCGGCTGTGAGCGGCCTGCGCATAGGGACTTGACGGGGCCGTTTTGCTTTTCTGGGCGGCGGGCGCAAAGTGGTCTCTGGGGCAAATTATCGACCGCTGAAACCAGTTGGCATGGATTCAGTCGGCTGGCCACCAAACCCTATCATACTCAAACGCGAAGTGAGCGCTGTGGCGCCACATGCCTGGAAATCCCCGGTTGCGTCCATCGGCCGGGCCTTGTCGCAAAACTGTCGTCAAAACGTCGCATAAGGTCAGCGCCCGCCCGGCATAGATCGGCACGGGCGGTACGGCGCGTTGTGCGCCGTCTCCGCATCCCTCGCGCAAGACCTCTTCACGCATGCTGACCTGGCTCTCGCTCCTCTTCCTGGCGCTGTTCTCCGGCGCGGCGTTCATGGCCGGCCGCGGCCGGGCGCTGAAGGCCGCCGGCGGCGCCACGGCCCGCCTTCATTCCCTGCCCAACTATTACGGGGCCTACGCCGCCCTGTGGGCCGGGGCTCCCGCCGCCCTGTTGCTGCTGCTCGGCGCCATGTTCGGCGGTCGGGTCGAGGACGCGGTGCTGCAGGCCCAGCGTCCCGCCGCCGTCTCGGCCCTGACGCCGGACCGCCAGAACGTGTTCTTCAGCGACGTCCAGGCCATCGCCTCGGGTCAGGCCGCCAGCGAGGTGGCCTATGACGGCCCCCTGCGCGCCGCCTTCGACGCCAAGGTGGTCGAGGCGCGCAACATCGAGGGCATCGTCCGCTATTCCATCCTGGGCCTGGCCGGCCTGGTCGCCCTGGGCGGCTTCCTGCTGGTCATCCCCCGGGTCAACACCGAGTTCCGGGCCCGCAACCGGGTCGAGGGCTGGATCGCCGGGGTGCTGATCGCCTGCTCGGTCGCCGCCGTGCTGACTACGCTGGGGATCGTTCTCTCGCTGATCTACGAAAGCTGGCGGTTCTTCGAGACCGTGCCGATCCTCGGCTTCCTGTTCGGCACCGAATGGGCCCCGCAGATCGCCATGCGCGCCGACCAGGTGGCCTCGTCGGGCGCCTTCGGAGCCGTGCCGCTGTTCGCCGGCACCTTCTTGGTGATGATGATCGCCATGCTGGTGGCCGCGCCGATCGGCCTCTACTCGGCGATCTACCTGTCGGAATACGCCAATCGCGGCCTGCGCTCGACCATCAAGCCGCTGCTGGAGATCCTGGCCGGGGTGCCGACCGTGGTCTACGGCTTCTTCGCGGCCCTGACCGTCGGCCCGCTGTTCCGCGCCTTCTTCAACGGCATCGGCGAACAAATGGCCGGCGGTCCGCTGGACGGGATCGCCCAGTACCTGATGCAGGTGCAGAACCAGATGGCGCTGGTGGCCGGGGTGGTGATGGGCATCATGCTGATCCCCTTCGTCTCCTCGCTGTCGGACGACATCATCAACGCCGTGCCGCAGTCCCTGCGCGACGGCAGCTACGCCATGGGCGCCACCAAGTCCGAGACCGTCAAGAAGGTGGTCCTGCCCGCCGCCCTGCCGGGGATCATGGCCGCCATGCTGCTGGCCGTTTCCCGCGCCGTCGGCGAGACCATGATCGTCACCATGGCCGCCGGCCTGCAGGCCAAGCTGACCGCCAACCCGCTGGACACCGTCACCACCGTGACCGTCCAGATCGTCACCCTGCTGACCGGCGACCAGGAGTTCGACAGCCCCAAGACCCTGTCGGCCTTCGGTCTGGGCCTGACCCTGTTCGTGGTCACCCTGGGCCTCAACATCATCGCCCTGCGCATCGTCCAGAAGTACCGGGAACAATATGACTGACGCGGTCCTCTCCCCCGGCGCGCCGGCGCCCAAGACGGCTCCGCTGACGGCGCGCGAAGCCCTGCTGAAGAAGCGTCACCGCTCGGAGATGTGGTTCCGCGTCCAGGGGATCGCGGCGATCGTCATCGCCATGATCTTCCTGGTGGTGCTGGTCGGCCGCATCGTCGTGCAGGGCTACTCGACCTTCGAGACCCACACCCTGACCGTGCCGGTCTATATCAACCCCGAGCGGGTCGACGTCACCGCGCTGGAGGGCGTCAACTACGACTACATCGTCGCCGAAGCCCTGATGAAGAAGCTGGGCGTGCAGGACGACGACCTGGGCACGACCTCGGCCAAGATCATGGACCTGACCTCGCGCGACTTCGGCTTCCAGCTGCTCAACAAGCTGAAGGCCGACAAGTCGCTGATCGGCAAGACCGTCGACGTCACCGGTTCGGTCAAGGCCGACGCCGACCTCTACTACAAGGGCGAGATCAAGCGCTCGACCGCAGAGGTCGACCGCAAGCTCGACAACCAGCAACTGGACTGGCTGGACAAGCTGCGGACCGACGGCACCGTCAAGGCCGGCTTCAACACCAAGTTCTTCAGCAACTCCGACTCCACCGAGCCCGAACAGGCCGGCGTCTGGGGCGCGGTGGTCGGCTCGGCCATGATGCTGGTGATCACCGCCCTGATCGCCATTCCGGTCGGGGTGATGGCGGCGGTCTATCTCGAGGAGTTCGCGCCCAAGAACCGCTGGACCGATATCATCGAGGTCAACATCAACAACCTGGCCGCCGTGCCGTCGATCGTCTACGGCCTGCTGGGCCTGGCCCTGTTCATCAACTGGCTGCACGTGCCGCGCGGCTCGCCGCTGGTCGGCGGCCTGGTGCTGGCCCTGATGGCCCTGCCGACCGTGATCATCGCCACCCGCAGCTCGCTGAAGGCCGTGCCGCCCTCGATCCGCGAAGCCGCCCTCGGCGTCGGCGCCTCCAAGGCCCAGACGGTGTTCCACCACGTGCTGCCGCTGGCCATGCCCGGCGTGATGACCGGCGCCATCCTGTCGCTGGCCCACGCCCTGGGCGAGACCGCGCCGCTGCTGATGATCGGCATGGTCGCCTTCGTGCCCGGCGCGCCGGAAAGCTTCACCAGTTCGGCCACCGTCCTGCCCGTCCAGGTGTTCATCTGGGAGAACGCCTCCGAGCGCGCCTTCCACGAGCGCACCGCCGCGGCGATCATCGTGCTGCTGGTCTTCATGATCGTCATGAACGCCGCCGCCGTGATCCTGCGCCGCCGCTTCGAACGCCGGTGGTAGGCCCCATATGACCCGCAACCCTCTCGCCTTTCCCCTTTCCAAGGGCCACGCCATGCCGACCGAAAACCGCGACGACACCCTCGCCGCTCACGCACCTTCCATGGCCTCCGCCATCCCGGCCGGCCACGGGCACGTGACCACCGGCGAGTTCAAGATCCGGGCCCGCGACGTCAACGTCTTCTACGGCGACAAACAGGCGCTGTTCGACGTCAACCTCGACGTGCCGGCCAAGTCGGTCACCGCCTTCATCGGCCCGTCGGGCTGTGGCAAGTCGACCTTCCTGCGCTGCATCAACCGCATGAACGACACCATCCCGTCGGCCAAGGTCCACGGTTCGATCGAGATCGACGGCAATGACGTCAACGCCAAGAGCGTCGACCCGGTGGTGCTGCGCTCGCGGGTCGGCATGGTGTTCCAGAAGCCCAACCCGTTCCCCAAGACGATCTTCGAGAACGTCGCCTACGGTCCCAAGATCCACGGCCTGGCCACCGGCAAGGCCGAGCTGGAAGCCATCGTCGAGGCCAGCCTCAAGAAGGCCGGCCTGTGGAACGAGGTCGCCGACCGCCTGCACCAGGCCGGCACCGGCCTGTCGGGCGGTCAGCAGCAGCGCCTGGTCATCGCCCGCGCCATCGCCGTCTCACCGGAAGTGATCCTGATGGACGAGCCCTGCTCGGCCCTCGACCCGATCGCCACCGCCAAGATCGAGGAACTGATCGACGAGCTGCGCAACCAGTTCTGCATCGTCATCGTCACCCACTCGATGGCCCAGGCCGCCCGCGTGTCGCAGAAGACCGCCTTCTTCCACCTGGGCAAGCTGGTCGAGAGCGGTCCGACCGAGGAGATGTTCACCAATCCTCGCGACACCCGCACGCAAGATTACATCACCGGCCGCTTCGGCTAAGCCCAAGCATTTTCGAGCGAAGTGGATACCGGTTCGCGTGAAGAAAATGCGCCAAACAAAGAAGTGGACTAGAGCGACGCTCTAGTAGGATCCAGAAGATGACCGAACATACCGTCAAATCCTACGGCGAAGAACTGAACCACCTCACGGCCGAGGTCACCCGCATGGGCGGCCTGGCCGAGGCCCAGGTCGCCGACGCCATCGAGTGTATCGCCCGTCGCGACGGCCCGCTGGCCCAGCAGGTCGTGGCCCGCGACGAGCGGCTCGACATCCTGCAGGCCGAGATCGAGCGCAAGGCCTTCCGGCTGATCGCCCTGCGCCAGCCGATGGCCGTGGACCTGCGCCACGCCGTCGCCGCCCTGAAGATCTCGATGAGCCTGGAACGCTGCGGCGACATGGCCAAGAACATCGGCAAGCGCGCGCTGATCCTCACCGAGGCCGACCCGATGACCGCCCTGACCCGCTCGATCGAGCGGATGGGCAAGCTGGTCCAGGGCCGTCTGAAGGACGTGCTCGACGCCTACACCGCCTCGGACCTGCAGCGCGCCATCGGCGTCTGGGGTCGCGACGAGGAGGTCGACGAGCACTACAACGCCATCTTCCGCGAACTGCTGACCTACATGATGGGCGACCCCCGGACGATCAATCCGTGCGCCCACCTGCTGTTCGTCGCCAAGAACCTCGAGCGCATCGGCGACCACGCCACCAACATCGCCGAGATCATCCATTTCGAGCTGACCGGCGAGGAGATCATCTCCCAGCGTCCCAAGCTCGAGCTGTCGAAGTAGAATAGAGGGCCAGCGCAAGTGACTCCGTACGTTCTGGTGGTCGAAGACGAAGACGCCCTGGCCACCCTGCTGCACTACAACCTCGACAAGGAAGGCTATGTCGTCGGCGTGGCCGGCGACGGCGAGGAAGCCCTGACCATGGCCAGCGAACGCGCGCCGGACCTGGTGATCCTCGACTGGATGCTGCCCAAGGTCTCGGGCATCGAGGTCTGCCGCCGCCTGCGCGGCCGCTCCGAAACCCGCAACGTGCCGATCATCATGCTGACGGCCCGCGGTGAGGAGAGCGACCGCATCCGCGGCCTCGACACCGGGGCCGACGACTATGTGGTCAAGCCGTTCTCGATGATCGAGCTGACCGCCCGAGTCCGCGCCGTGCTGCGCCGCATCCGCCCGGGCCTGGCCGACGACCGGATCACGGTCGGCGACATCGTCATCGACCGCGTCGCCCACCGCGTGAAGCGACAGGGCAAGGAGGTCCACCTGGGCCCCACCGAGTTCCGCCTGCTCGACTACCTGATGCAGCACCCGGGCCGGGTGTTCAGCCGCGAACAGCTGCTGGACGCCGTCTGGGGCTCGGACGTCTATGTCGAAGCCCGCACCGTCGACGTCCACATCGGCCGCCTGCGCAAGGCGTTGAACGGCGACGTGGACGGCGATCCGATCCGTACCGTGCGGTCGGCGGGGTATTCGCTGGATCTCGACGCGGCCTGAGGCGCGGCGAAGGCCCTAAAGCTCCAGGCAGACCTTGCCGAAGTGCTTTTGGGATTCGTAATACGCGAAGGCCATGGCGATCTCCCGCAGCGGGAAACAGCGGTCGATCACCGGCTTCAAACGGTTGGCCGTGATCGCCCTGATCATGTCCTCCTGGTCCGCCCTGCTGCCAATGGAGATTCCGCTGATGCGGATCTGGTTGGAGAACAGCGCCGGGATCGCCACCTCCGCCACGAAACCCGTCAGGACGCCGATCAGGGCGATATGCCCGCCCGTCCTGCAGGCGGCTATCGACTGCGCCAAGGTGCCGGGGCCGCCGACCTCCATCACGTGGTCGACGCCGCGTCCGTCGGTCAGGTCCTTGGCCTTCTGGCCCCAGTCCGGCGTGGCCCGGTAGTTGACGACCTCGTCGGCGCCGAGCCGCTGGAGCTTTTCCAGCTTCTCTTCCGAGGAGGACGTCGCGATGACCCGCGCCCCGGCGGCCTTGGCCAATTGCAGCGCGAACAGCGACACGCCGCCCGTGCCGAGGATCAGCACCGTGTCGCCGGGCTTCACCCGGCCGCGGACGACCAGGCCTCGCCAGGCGGTGACGCCCGCGCAGGTCAGGGTCGCCGCTTCGACGTGCGTGTAGCCCGCCGGCGCCTTGGTGAAGGCGCGCGCCGGCATGCACGCGTATTCGCGGGCATAGCCGTCGACCGTTTCCCCGGGGATGACCCGCTTGGCGGCGGGCGTCGCTTCGCCGTCCAGCCAATCGGGATAGAACGTGCTGACGACGGGGTCTCCCACCCTGAACGCGTCGACGCCGTCCCCGACCGCGATCACCTCGCCCGCCCCGTCGGTCATCGGAACGCGGCCGTCGGCGCACGGTATCTTGCCCAACGCCACCATGACGTCGTGGAAGTTCAACGAGCTGGCCCGGATCCTGACCAGCACTTCACCCGGCCGGGGTTCGGGACGATCTTCCTCGGTCAGTTCGAGCCTGTCCAAGCCTCTCGGCGCTCTCAGCCTGATCAGCTTCATGAATATCCTTCTGGGTTGAATGATTTGGAGCACGGGCGTCCGCGCTGGGTGGTCGCCGGGAGGTCAGCCTCAGCCAGGGCGCCGAATGGAACGCGGCCATCAGCAGGTACATCAGGACCATTCCGCTCAGCGGCGACGCGTCCGGGGTGATCGAGCAGAGCATGTCCGACCGGCGATCGCCGAGAACGCCGGTCCATAGCGCCATCGCCGCGAAGGTCGGCGCGGCCGCCAGGCCCAGCCAGTCGGCGGGCGGGCGGGAATGAGCCTTGCCCATGGTCCGGATCCTCGAAGAGCGACGTCGGGCCGGAGCGCCATGGCCCCGGTCCGACCTTGCGCCGTGTCAGTCCTTCCAGGCGGCCTGTCCGGCTTCCGACACCTCGGTCCACTTCTGGTCGGGCGCGGCGCCGTCGACATAGGAGTCGTGCCAGTTCCACCACTGATAGGGCGGCGTCTGCGGGTAGCCCTTGGGCGAATCCTCCCAGGTCTCCTGGCGGCCCAGCGGCGTCGCGTCCAGGTAGCTCCAGGTGGTCCCCATCGCCTCGTCGCCCCGGACATTGATGAAGTAGGTGCGGAACACCCGGTCGCCGTCGCGGAAGAACACGTTGTGCCCATGCCATTCGTCCACGCCGAAGTCGGCGTCGAAGCTGTCGGTCAGGGTGTACCAGGGCATCTTCCAGCCCATCCTCGCCTTCAGGCCCGCGATGTCGGCCTGGGGCGCGCGGGAAACATAGGCCAGGGTGGTGTCGCGGGCGTTCAGGTGGGCCAGGTCGGCGACCTGGTCAGCCCCCAGCGAACAGCCGCGGCAGGCATGGTCGGGCCAGCCGAACACGCCGGGTTCGAAGAAGGCGCGATAGACGACCAGTTGGCGCCGGCCTTCGAACAGGTCGAGCAGGCTGGCCTTGCCCTGGGGCCCTTCGAATGCGTACGGCTTGTCGACGGCCAGCCACGGCATCCTTCGGCGCTCGGCGGCCAGGCCGTCCCGGGCCCGCATCACGGCCTTCTCCTTCACCAGCAGCTGTTCGCGCGCGGCCTCCCAGGCCTCGCGCGTGACGATCGCCGGCCTATCTATCGCCGGGGCCCCGTTCTTCTGGTCGTTCGCGGATGATTTGGTCATGACTGTTGCGATCCTTGGGCTTCACGCGGACGCATGGCGTTGTGGCGGCTTGTCTGGCCGCCGATCGCCGTCGTCGATGACGCGACATTGGCGCCGGACATCGAGGCGGTGGGAGTGACAAGTGTGACGGGATTTCGATGGACTCGCTGATCACCGCCGCGGCGCGCGCCCTGGCGGCGGGCGATCCGCTGGGCGCCTTGAAGCGGGTCGCGTTGCGGGATGACGCCCCCGCCCTGGCGCTCCGGGGCATCGCCATGGCGCAGCTGGGCGATTTCGCTCGCGCCAAGACCTTGCTGCGGAGCGCCGCGCGCGCCTTCGGCCCCCGGGAGGCGGTGGCCCGCGCGCGATGCGTCGTGGCCGAGGCCGAGATCGCCCTGGCCTCGCGCGACCTGAGCTGGCCGGTGAAGGCGCTCGACGCGGCGAGGGCCACCCTGGAAGAGCACGGCGACCGGGTGAACGCGGCGCACGCGCAGTGTCTGGAGATCCGACGCCTGATCCTGATCGGGCGGTTCGACGAGGCCGAGCATCGGCTCGCGGCGCTCGATCCGACGCCGTTTCCGCCGGCCTTGAGGACCGCCCACGAACTGGCGGTCGCGGGGATCGCGATGCGACGCCCGCGGATCGAGGCGGCGGAGGCCGCGCTGGCCAGGGCGGAGCACGGCGCGCGCCAGGCGGGAATCCCCGCGCTGATCGCGGAAGTCGAAGCCGCGCGTCTGGTCCTGAACACCCCCGCGGCGCGTCTGATCTCCAGCGGCGAGGAGCGGCTTCTGCTCCTCGCCGACGTCGAGGCGTTGCAGACTTCGCGGGCGCTGGTCGTGGACGCCTGCCGCCATGTCGTGCGCGACCCGGACGCCACGGTTTCGCTGGCCCGACGGCCGGTGCTGTTCGCCCTGGCGCGCGCCCTGGGCGAAGCCTGGCCCGGCGACGTCTCGAGGGCGGCGCTTGCCGCGCGAGCGTTCGGGGCAAGGCAGATCGACGAAACGCACCGCGCGCGGCTGCGTGTCGAGATCGGGCGGCTTCGCGCGGAGCTGCGCGGGCTGGCCGAGGTGACCGCGACGAAGCGGGGCTTCACGCTGGCGCCGCGCCACGCCGCGACGGTGGTCGTGCTGGCGCGGCCCGTCGACGAGCGGCACGCGGCGGTGCTGGCCTTCCTGTCCGACGGCGAAGCCTGGTCCAGTTCGGCCCTGGCGATCGCGCTCGACGCCGGCCAACGCACCGTGCAGCGTGCGCTGGACTCCCTTGCGGCGGCCGGGAAGGTGCGGTCATTTGGCCAGGGGCGGGCGCGTCGCTGGATGACGCCGCCGGTCCTGGGATTGACGACAACCTTGTTACTCCCCACCCCGTTCGCGGGGCATTAGGGTGCGGGCATGCTTCGATCAGCCACTGACATCGTTCGCGAATACGGGCCCTTTCCGGGCGTCGACGAGGTGCACGGCGTCACGTTCGACGGCGAGCTCGTCTGGTTCGCGTCCGGAGAGAAGCTCAACGCCCTCGATCCGGCCAGCGGCGAGACCGTGCGCGCGATCGACATCGCCGCGCACGCGGGAACCGCGTTCGACGGCGAGCACCTGTTCCAGCTGGCCGAAGACCGCATCCTGAAGATCGACCCGAAGACCGGCCAGGTGCGCGCCACGATCCCGGCGCCCGGCGGCGGCGGCGACTCGGGACTCGCCTGGGCCGAGGGATCGCTGTGGGTGGGCCAGTACCGGGAGCGGAAGATCCACCAGATCGACCCTCGGACGGGGGCGATCCTGCGCACCGTGCAGTCCAACCGTTTCGTGACCGGGGTCAGCTGGATCAACGGCGAGCTGTGGCACGGCGCTCACGACGGCGACGAGAGCGACGTGAGGCGTATCGATCCCCAGACGGGGGAGACCTTGGAACGGCTCGACATGCCGCCGGGAGTCTTCGTGTCGGGACTCGAGGCCGGCGACGACGGCCAGTTCTTCTGCGGCGGTGGCGCGAGCGGCAAGGTCAGGGTGATCAGGCGGGCAGGGAAGCCTGCCCCGGCGAACGGCGCCAAGGCCGTCGGTTCCGCCAAACCCTAGAGCACGTTTGCTTCAGATTGAATCGTGCTTCTCAAATTCCGTTTCCCCGACGAAGGTCGGGGCCCAGGTGAAACCCACGAGCCGCTCTGGATGAATCTGGGTCCCGGCCTTCGCCGGGAAAACGGGGTTTGGGGCGGGCGCTTCAATGTAAACCAAACGCGCCCTAGAATCCCGCCGCCAGGCCGTCGATCCTCGTTTCGCCGAGAGCATGGACCACCCCCGCCCTCAACGAATCCAAGCCCTTACGCCCCGATCACACGGGCGTATCCCCAAACTTATCCTCCCCCTCCAAACCCCCCGCATAATCAGAGCTGCCCCACCGCTGGGGAGGCCGTCCAGCTGGCGACCTGACGGGCGGTGCGGGGCGGTCGAGCGGGGCGCCGCATAATCAGAGCTGCCCCACCGCTGGGGAGGCCGTCCAGCTGGCGACCTGACGGGCGGTGCGGGGCGGTCGAGCGGGGCGTGTCCGGCGGCCGGTTTCGAAGGGCCTGGATGGCTCGGTCGGCGGAACGTGGGGGCCTCGGATGGGGCTTCGGGCGGTCCGGACCGGACTTCGGGAACACCCCCTCGGGGCCGAGCGGCGAACGCCACAGGCGCGGGCTGAAATCGCCCGCGCGGTCCGGACGGGGTCGCTTCCCCTCCGCCCGCCGGAGGCCTCCATCGGAGCGGGTTAAGAATCCGCGACCCGAAGGCTTTCGTCCACCGATCGCGCGGAGCGCCCGTGACGTGTCGAAACGGTATTCTCCAACTCCACACTTCCGGGCATGGCCCGGACGCTCCGCCGCCTCCCCAGCCCGCCGGCCTTCGCCGGCCGGGGACATGCACTCGTGCGTGTCCCCAGTTCCGCCCCGCGTCCGTTGGGAACACGCACGCGTGTCTGTTCCCGGACAAACCTTGACCCCGCGCCGTCGCCGCGCGACATCCCGGACCCATGGAAAAGCTCACTATCCTCCTCGTCGGGTCCGGCGGTCGTGAACACGCCCTGGCCTGGAAGATCGCCCAGTCGCCGCTGTGCGGACGGCTGGTGGCCGCGCCGGGCAATCCGGGGATCGAGGCCGTCGCCGAACTTCGCGACACCAAGGTCACCGACGTCGAGGGCCTGGTGGCCCTGGCCCAGCAGATCGCCGCCGACCTTGTCGTGGTGGGTCCGGAATCGGCGCTGGAGGTCGGGCTGGCCGATCGCCTCGCCGAACTGAACATCCCCTGTTTCGGCGGCAGCGCCCAGGCGGCGCGGTTGGAGACCTCCAAGGCCTTCACCAAGGACTTCTGCGCCCGTCACGGCCTGCCGACGGCGGCCTATGGCGTGTATACCGACGCCGCCTCGGCCGGGGCCTTCCTCGACACCCTGACCGCGCCGTTCGTGATCAAGGCCGACGGCCTGGCGGCCGGCAAGGGCGTGGTGATCGCGGCGGATCGCGCGGAAGCCGACGCCGCCGTGCTCGACATGCTGGGCGGCCGCTTCGGCTCGGCCGGGGCGCGGGTGGTGATCGAGGAGTTCATGCACGGCGAGGAGGCCTCGCTGTTCGCGATCTGCGACGGCCAGACCGCCATGCTGTTCGGCGCGGCCCAGGACCACAAGCGGGCCTATGACGGCGACAGGGGTCCCAACACCGGCGGCATGGGCACCTATTCGCCGCCGCCCGTCCTGACCGACGCCCTGGTCGACCAGGCCTGGCGCGAGCTGATCGAACCCACCGTCAAGGGCATGGCCGCCGAGGGCTGCCCCTATGTGGGCGTGCTCTATGCCGGGCTGATGCTCACCGAGAGCGGCCCCAAGCTGGTCGAATACAACGCCCGCTTCGGCGACCCCGAATGCCAGGTCCTGATGCTGCGCCTCGAAAGCGACCTCGTGCCGCTGCTGCTGGCCGCCGCCCAGGGCGCGCTGGCCGCCGCCGCCCCGCCGGTCTGGCGCGAGGAGGCGGCGATCTGCGTGGTGCTGGCCGCCGAGGGCTATCCCGACGCGCCGAAGACCGGCGGCCTGATCAGCCAGGAGCCCGACTTCGGTGGCGAAGCGGTGGTCTTCCACGCCGGCACGACCCTGGACGCCGAGGGCCGGCTGGTGGCGGCCGGCGGCCGGGTGCTCAATGTCTGCGCCCTGGGCGCGACGCTGCACGAGGCGCGGGACGTGGCCTATGCGGCGCTGGGGACAGTGTCGCTGGAGGGCGGGTTCTATCGCACCGACATCGGCTGGCGGGCGCTGCAGCACTATTGATGCGCTTATCGACATTCCTTTGGCCCCGGTCCCGTCCAGTCCATAGCCAGCACGTCGCGGCGGGACGTGTGACGCATGTGGCTTTGATCACTGTCGGCTCGATGGGCGTGGTCATCGAACTGCTGAACTGGCATGGGCGCTGGGATCACTTGGCGATGTATGCGCTGATGTGGCTCGCGGCCGCCAGCGTCGGGCGGGGTCTGCGATTCTGGCTTTCCCGTGAGTAGCGTCGCGGCCGAACGCTCTGGCCGCCCTGCGTCCTTCGAGGCTCGCCTGTGGCTCGCACTTCAGGATGAGGACGTTTGTGCAGCGACAATACTGAATTCCTCATCCTGAGGCGCCCGCGAAGCGGGCCTCGAAGGACGCACGGCGCTTGCACCCCACGCCCCACGCTCTAAAGTCCCTTTCAAACAAGCGTTGGGGAGATAGCGTGATGGCCGTGGCCGAACAGACCGCCCAGGACCTGAACTCGGGCACCAAGCCCGTCGACCCGCGCCACGCCATCGACGAGGCCAGATTGGCCGCCTGGCTGGAGGCCAACGTCGAGGGCTACCAGGGCCCGCTGGAGGTCCGCCAGTTCAAGGGGGGGCAGTCGAACCCGACCTACCAGTTGGTCACCCCGGCCAAGAAATACGTCCTGCGCCGCAAGCCGCCGGGCAAGCTGCTGCCCAGCGCCCACGCCGTCGACCGCGAGTTCAAGGTGATCTCCGGCCTGGGCAAGACGGGCTTCCCCGTCGCCAAGGCTTATGCGCTGTGCATGGACGAGGACGTGATCGGCACGATCTTCTACGTGATGGACAATGTCGAAGGCCGGATCCTGTGGGACGGCACCCTGCCCGAATACGCCCCGGCCGAGCGCCGGGCGATCTACGAAGCCGAGATCGAGACCCTGGCGGCCCTGCACAATGTCGACTACGCCGCCGTCGGCCTGGCCGACTACGGCAAGCCAGGGAACTACTTCACCCGCCAGATCGACCGCTGGACCAAGCAGTACAAGGCCAGCGAGACCAGGACGATCGAGGACATGGACCGGCTGATCGCGTTCCTGCCGGCCAGCGCCCCGGCGGACGACCAGACCTCGATCGTCCATGGCGACTACCGTCTCGACAACATGATCCTCCACCCCACCGAGCCGCGGGTGATCGCGGTGCTGGACTGGGAGCTGTCGACCCTGGGCAACCCGCTGGCCGACTTCAGCTACTTCCTGATGAACTGGGTGATGCCGTCCGACCAGCGCGGCGGCCTGGCCGAGATCAAGGACCTGACCGCCTACGGCGTGCCGACCATCGACGAGGCCGTGGCCCAGTACTGCAAGGCCACCGGCCGCGACGGCCTGCCGAACCTGGACTGGTACTTCAGCTACAACCTCTTCCGCCTGGCCGGGATCTGCCAGGGCATCGTCGGCCGGGTGCGCGACGGCACGGCGGCCAGTGGCCACGCGGAGTTGATGGAGGCGCGGGTGCCTGTTCTCGCCAGGGGCGCCTGGGAGTTCGCGAAGAAGGCCGGGGCTTAAGTCCTCCCCCTCTGGGGGAGGCGGTCGCGAAGCGACCGGTGGGGGGAGTTTGGGCAGGTTGATCCTGCCGGTGGTCGAGGCCGTATCACGCCCCCCTCCGTCGCCCTTTGGGCGACACCTCCCCCAGAGGGGGAGGAATTTTTACAGCCCCACCGACTCCAGAAGCTTCTCCAACGCCCGCTCATCCTCGAACCGCGCCCGCACCGGCCACGGCGTGACCTTGTCGCGCCAGGCTTGCGGCAGCCGCACCCAGTCCTTCTCCGTCGTCACCAGCCCGGCGCTGTAGGTCTGGGCCCGGTCCCAGAGGAACTTCAGCGTCGCCTCGTCATAGCTGCCGTGATCGGGATAGGGCGCGAAGTCGACCAGCTGGCAGCCGGCGGCCTTCAGGGCCCGCTCGACCTTCCACGGCTTGCCGATCCCCGCGAACCCGACCTGGCGGCCCTTGGGCGGCGGCGCGGCGGGCTCCAGGCGGGCGATCAGCACCGGGGTGTCGCCGAACAGCGCCAGCAGTTCCGGATCGGCGGCCGGCAGGTCGCCCGGCAGCAGCACCACCACCGCGTCGGTGCGGGCCAGGCTGACCTTCAGCGGCTCGCGCATCGGCCCGGCGGGGAACACCCGGCCGTCGCCGAACGGCCATTCGTCCTCGCGGGTTTCGCCATCGACCACGACCAGGGAGAGGGTCTTGCGCAGGTCGGGGTTCTGGTGGCCGTCGTCCATCACCACCACCTCGGCCCCATTGGCGGCGGCCTTGCGGGCTCCGGCCACCCGGTCGGCCGACACCCACATCGGGAAGTCCTGGGCCAGCATCAGCGGTTCGTCGCCGACGTCGCGGGCCGTATGGCGGGCCGGATCGACCCGCGCCGGCCCCTTCAGCTTGCCGCCATAGCCGCGCGCCAGGCCATGGGCGCGGCGGCCGCGCTGGGTGAGATCATGCAGCAGCTCGCGGACGATCGGCGTCTTGCCCACGCCGCCAACCGTGAAATTGCCGACGCAGATCACCGCGCAATCGGCGCCGCGCGGCTGGGTTCGGGCGATGCGCTTGGCGGTCTGGGCGGCCCAGATCCACGACAGCGGGGTCAGCAGGGCGCGGGTGATCGGGCTGGGCGCGCCGTCGCGGCGGTACCACCAGCGGGGGGTGGAGAGCTTCATGCCGAAACCCCGGGCGGCAGCAGTTCCAGGATGCGGTCGAGCCCGGCCCGGGCCTCGGCGTCGCGGGCCGCCACGAAGGCCTGGGCGCGGACCGCCTGGGCATCGAGGCGCTCGGGCCCGACCAGCAGGGCGGCCAGGCGCTGACCCAGCACCGAGGCGTCGGCGAAGGCCGCGCCGTCCGCCGCCCGCAGGTCGGCATAGGCGGTCAGCCAGTTCTCGACATGCGGACCCGAGACGATCGGACAGTCCACGCGCGCCGGCTCCAGCGGGTTGTGGCCGCCGATGCCTGGAACCAGGCTGCCCGCCACCAGGGCCAGGTCGGCCAGACGGTACCACAGGCCCAGCTCACCCAGGGTGTCGGCGACCACGACCTCGGCGAGATCGTCGGGTTCGGCGCTGCGCAGGGCGACGCTGGCGCCGGTCGCGCGGGCGGCTTCGGCGATGGCGGGGCCCCGTTCGACGTGGCGCGGCGCGATCACCAGGCGCGGCCGGTCGGGCAGGGCGCGCCAGGCCGCCAGGATGACCTCGTCTTCGCCGGGATGCGTGCTGGCGGCCAGCAGCAGCGGCCGACCGCCCAGGCGAACGCGCAGGCTGGCCAGCGTCGCCGCGTCGACCGGCAGCGGCGCGGACCCGAACTTCAGGTCGGCCTGGCCGGCCACGGTTCCGCCCAGGCTGGTCAGGCGATCGGCGGCGCGGCCGTCCTGGGCCAGGATCAGGTCGAAGCCGCTGAACAGCCGCCAGGCCGCGAACGGCCGCGCCTGCCAAGACCGGTAGCTCTTGTCCGACAGCTTGGCCGAGACCAGGGCCAGCTGCACGCCGCGGTCCTTGGCGGTCAGCAGCAGGTTGGGCCACAGCTCGCTCTCGACGAACACCGCCAGGTCGGGCCGCCAATGGTCGAGGAAGCGCCGGGCCCCGCCGGGGGTGTCGACGGGCAGGAACTGGTGGATCGCCCCGGCCGGCAGGCGCCGGGCCAACAGCTGGGCCGAGGTGACGGTGCCGGAGGTCACCAGCACCCCGACGTCCGGCCGCTGCGCCCGCAGGCGCTCGACCAGCGGCAGGATCGACAGGCTCTCGCCGACGCTGGCGCCGTGCAGCCAGACCAGCGGACCGGCGGGGCGTGGCGTCGCCGGACGGCCCAGGCGCTCGTTCAGCCGGGCGCGGTCTTCCTTGCCGGCCTTGGCCCGGCGCTCCAGCAGCAGCGGCGCGAACGGTTCCAGCACGGTGGTGGCCGCGCGATAGAGGCTCAAGGAGAGGGGAAGGCTCACACCGCGTCCGCGGCGGCCAGGTGGCACGGGCCGACCCCGCCGCCGTGCTCGACCTGGATGGTGACGTGGCCGATCTTAAAGAGTCTGGCCATGTCGCCGCAGACCTCGTGCAGGAACTGGTCGTGGTCGGAGCCCTCCGCGCCGGCTTCGGGCAGGCGGACCAGGTGAGCGGTCATGGCGGTCTCGGTGGTGCTCATCGCCCAGATGTGCAGGTCGTGGACCTCGCTGACGCCGGGTCGCCCAGCCAGCCAGTCCCGGACCGCCTTGGGGTCGATGCCGCGCGGCGCGGCGTCCAGGGCCAGGTCCAGCGAGTCGCGCAGCAGGCCCCAGGTGCCCAGCACGATGATCACGACGATGCCGAGGCTGACCACCGGATCCAGCCACAGCCAGCCGGTCGCCCACATGGCGGCGGCCGCGACCACCACCCCGGCCGAGATCGCCGCATCGGCGGCCATGTGCAGGAACGCCCCGCGGATGTTGAGGTCATCCTTGGAGCCGCGCATGAACATCAGGGCGGTGGCGGTGTTGATGACGATGCCGATCGCCGCGACGATCATCACCGGCCCGGCCTGGATCGGTTGTGGCTCGGCGAAGCGGCGGATGGCCTCCCAGGCGATGGCCCCGACCGCCACCAGCAGCACCACGGCGTTGGTCAGCGAGGCCAGGATCGTGCCCTTGCGCAGGCCGTAGGTGTGGCGGCCGGTCGGCGCGCGCTTGGCCAGGACCACCGCGCCCCAGGCCATGAACAGGCCCAGCACGTCGGACAGGTTGTGGCCGGCGTCGGCCAGCAGGGCCAGCGAATGGGTCATCAGGCCGGCGACGGTCTCGGCGATCACGAAGCCGATGTTCAGGGCCGCGCCGACGGCGAAGGCCCGGCCGAAATCCTTGGGCGCGTGGCTGTGGCCGCCGGGGCCGTGGTTGTGGCCGTGACCGTGCGAGTGGCCGTGGTCGTGACCATGGTCGTGGTGGTCGTGCGAATGGCCTGGATGGTCGTGCGGCATGGACCCTACATCCCACCAAGGGGCGGGAGGATCAATCACCGTGAAGCGCTCATCCCCCAAACCGTCATATCGCCCTGGTCGGAGGTTCGAACGGTCAGTTTTCGGAATCCGCTCCCCCCTGCGGGGAGGGTGGCCCGCGTAGCGGGTCGGGTGGGGGTCCGGTGCAGGGCCGTTCGTTGCGGCGGTGAAGCCCCACCCACCAGCTTCGCCGGTCCCCCCTCCCCAAAATGGGGAGGGAAGAACGGCCGTCCGTTGTCCGCGCGGCGCCGGAAATCGGCGAGACGCCCTGACGGACTTAGGGCGCTGGAACGGCTTGGCGCTCCCCCACGATCGCCTCGGCCCGCCGCGACACCGCCGACAGGCGCGCGCCCCAGGCCGGGGCCAGGGCGTCGGGATCGTCGTCGCGACCGGCGGTCGCCGGGCCGTCCCAGACCATGGCGGCCCGGGCGAAGGGCAGGGGGATGATGGTGCGGTCCCAGGTGTCCAGCCGGATGCAGGGCCGCATGGCGATGCCGACAAACAGCACCGGCGCGCCGGTCACCCGGGCCAGGGCGACGGCGCCCTTCTGCAGGTCCTCGACCGGACCGCGCGGGCCGTCGGGGGTGATGGCCATGGCGCCGCCGTCGCGCACCCACTTGACCATGTCGCGGAAGGCCTGCTCGCCACCCTTGTTCTTGGCGGTGTCGGTCTTCTTCAGCGACGAGCCGCGGATCGAGGGCAGGCCGAGCTTGGCGATCACCCGGGCGATGAACTCGCCGTCGCGCGACTGCGAGACCAGCACGCGGATCTGCGGCTTGTCGGGCCCCTGCGGCCAGGCCGTGGGGCCGACCGGCACGCGCGAGTGCCACAGGGCCAGGATCGCGCCGCTGTTCGACGCCAGGCTGTCGGCCCAGACCTTCTCGGCCCGCGACCGGTCCTCGTGGGTCCAGCGCAGGGTGGCGTAGGTCAGCCGCAGATAGCCGGCCATCAGGTTGGTGAGGGCCACCATGATCCAGCGCGAGCGCAGCGGTCTCAAGCGGTGGCCCCTTCTTCAAGGCCCGGCGGCTGGTGGTCCAGGTCCTGGGCCTTGGCCAGGCGGGCGTAGAGGCCCTTGTGGCGCACCAGCTCGGCGTGGGTCCCGGTCTCGACCACCCGGCCCTTGTCGATCACGTAGATGCGGTCGGCGCCCTTCACGGTCGACAGGCGGTGGGCGATCAGGATGGTGGCGCGGCCGGCCATCAGCCGCTCCAGCGCCGCCTGGACCTGGGCCTCGCTCTCGGTGTCCAGCGCGCTGGTCGCCTCGTCCAGCAGCAGGATCGGGGCGTCCTTGAGGAAGGCGCGGGCGATGGCGATGCGCTGGCGCTGGCCGCCCGACAGCCGCGCCCCGGCCTCGCCGACCAGGGTGTCGTAACCCAGCGGCAGCTCCGAGATGAAGTCGTGGGCCGCCGCCTGGCGGGCCGCTGCCTCGATCTCGTCCTCGGCGGCGCTGGGGCGGGCATAGGCGATGTTGGCGCGGATGGTGTCGTCGAACAGGAACGGCTCCTGGGTGACCAGGGCGATGCGGTCGCGCAAGGACGCCAGGGTGACCGAGCGCACGTCGTGGCCGTCGATGGTCACCGCCCCCGCCGTGACGTCGTAGAAGCGCGGGATCAGGTTGAGGATCGAGCTCTTGCCGCCGCCCGACGGGCCGACCAGGGCCACGGTCTCGCCGCGTCCGGCCTTCAGGGTCACCTCGGTCAGGGCCGGGGCGCCTTCGCCATAGGCGAAGCTGACGCCGTCCAGGGCGATGGCGGAGTTTCCGGCCGGCAGGGCGGGGGCGCCGGGCGGGTCGATGATCGTCGCCTCGACGTCGAGGGCCGAGAATAGCCGGCGGGCCGCCGTCAGCCCCTCGCTGAACACCGTCTGCAGGTTGGCCACCTGGCGCAGCGACTGGGCGGCCATCAGCAGGTTGGTCAGGAAGGCGAAGAACACCCCGGCCGTCATCTGGCCGCTCTGGGCCCGCCAGCCGGCATAGACGAAGACGGCGGCGATGATCAGGGTGGTGAAGGTCTCGGTGGCCGGCGACGCCATGGCCCGGGCGTTGGAGCCCTTGATCAGGTGGCGCTGGCGGCGGTCGACCACGGCGGCGACGCGGGCCTCCTCATAGGCCTCGCGGTTCTCCATCTTGACGATCTTGATGCCGTCCAGGCTCTCCATGATCGCGGTCGACAGGTTGGAGGTCTCGCCCATGGCCCCCTTGGCGGCCTTGGTGGTCTTGCGCGAGAACCGGCCCATGATCAGCCCGGCCAGCGGGGCCAGCACCAGCACGCCGCCGGCCAGCACCGGGTCCAGCTGGAACATCACCACCAGGGCGCCCAGCACGGTCAGGAACTCGCGGGTGTAGTTGATCACCCCGGTGGTCGAGGCCTCGCGGATCAGGCCGGCGTCGTAGAGCACCGAGGCGACATAGCCGCCGGTGTGGCCAGAGCGCAGGCGGGCCAGGTCCGAGCGCACCAGCTTGCCGAACAGCTGCACCTGCACGTCGCCGACCACCCCGTTGCCGATGCGGTTGATGAAGTTGGCCTGGATCACCTGGAAGACGCCGCGCCCGACTGCCAGGGCGACGATGGTCAGCGGGATGGTGACCAGGGCCCCCGGCTGCGGGTGGGTGATCAGCTTGTCGATGGCCGGCTCGATGATCCGGGCCAGGGAGACGCTCAGCCAGGCGACGATCGCGGCGCTGACGATCGACACCGTCAGGCCCTTCCAGCGCGGCTTCAGATAGTCGCGCCAGACCCGCGCGGCGAGGGCGCGGTTGCTGGCGGGCGGCGCGGCGGGGTCGGTCATGCAGGCAGGGGTCGGATTTCGCGGCGGGACTGTCAAGCCAGCCATTGGGCCCCTGTGCGCCGCCAATAGGGCGTAGGTGCGACGCTGTGGTTTTTGCATTACAGGGCTGTGGCGCCTAGTTAAGCGCTTTCATGCCCAGTTAAGCGCTTTGATGAAGGAACGTCCGTTGCCCGGCTACGACCTGACCACCCGCTGGGGGCGGTTTCGCACCTATCTCCACTATCTGTGGAACGACCACGCCTATCTGCGCCTGGGTTTCAAGAACGACCACTGGGTCAGCCCCGAGCTGGTGCGCACCAACCAGCCGTGGCCGCACCAACTGGCCGAATGGAAGAAGAAGGGGATCAAGACCGTCATCAACCTGCGCGGCGGGTTCGACGGCAGCTTCTACGCCCTGGAGAAGGACGCCTGTCAGCGCCTGGGTCTGAAGATGGTCGATTTCGTGATCACCTCGCGCGAGGTCCCGATCAAGGCGCGGGTGCTGGGCGCCAAGGAACTGTTCGAGAGCATCGAATATCCGGCCCTGATGCACTGCAAGTCCGGCGCGGACCGGGCCGGGATCATGAGCGTGCTCTACGCCCACTACCGCCTGGGCCTGCCGATCGAGGCGGCCAAGGAGCAGCTGTCGATGAAGTACCTGCACATCCGGCACGGCAACACCGGGGTGTTGGACTACGTCTTCGAGCAGTATCTGGAAACCGCCGCGCCCAAGGGGCTGACCTTCACGGAGTGGGTGGAGGGGCCGGACTACGACCCGGTGGCGATGAAGGCCCGGTTCCGGGCCGGGATGATCGGGGGATTGGTGACCGAGGGGATTCTTAGAAGGGAATAGCTGAAGCCTCCCCCCTTGGGGGAGGTGTCGGCGAAGCCGACGGTGGGGGGAGTGATACGGCTTCGGCCGCAGGCAGGATTCTAGACCCTAAAACTCCCCCCACCGATCGCTTCGCGATCGCCTCCCCCACAGGGGGAGGAGCTGGATCAATCCAGGCTCGGATCCAGCAGCTTGTGGGCGTGGATGATGAAGTACCGCGCATGGGCGTTGTCCACCGTCGCCTGGGCCTTGGCCTTCCAGGCCTTGTGGGCTTCGGCGTAGCTGGCGTAGGCGCCGACGAACTCGACCTTCGACAGGTCGCGGAACTCGGTGCTGGAAACGTTCTCCAGTTCACCGCCGATCACGAGGTGAAGAAGCTGCTTGTCGGACATGATGGGGAAGATCCTGCGCGGAAGTTATCGTTGTTGCAGGTCGATATGCCCGACGCGTGACAGGATCAACGGGGCAAGCGCCCGATTGGCGCAAACCAGGCTCGGAAGCAGCGGATTTGGCCGATTATAGGTGAAGCCGCGCCCTTTGTGGTCGGTCAGGACGGCGCCGGCCTCGTTGCAGATGAGGTCGCCGGCCGCCAGGTCCCACTCGTTCTTGGGCGACAGGGCGATGGCGGCGTCGAAGTCGCCGCTGGCCACCAGGCAGATGCGATAGGCGATCGAGTTGCGGCTCTCGACCCGCATGACCGGCCAGGGCGTGGGCCAGCCGGGATAGGCGAACATCCTGGCGTCGCCCAGCATGGCCGAGTCCTCGAGATCGAGGGTCGCGCTGGGCGTGATCGGCTCGCCGTTCAGCGTCGCCCCGCCGCCGAGCGTGGCGGCGTAGGTCTCGTCCAGGGCCGGGGCCAGGACGACGCCGGCGATCGGCCGGCCGTTCTCGACCACGGCGATCGACACCGAGAACCACGGCTTGCCCTTCAGATAGGCGGCCGTGCCGTCGATCGGGTCGACCACGAACTGGCGCTTGGTCGCCAGGCGGGAAGGGTCGTCGGCGGTCTCTTCCGACAGCCAGCCATAGGACGGGCGCGCCCCGGTCAGCTTGGCCTTGAGCAGGGCGTCCACCGCCAGATCGGCGTCGGTGACCGGCGAGCCGCCGTCCTTGGACCACACCTTCAGGCCCTTCTCGCGGGCCGAAACCGCCAGGGCTCCGGCTTCGCGGGCGGCCTCGAGGATCAGGTCCAGGTCGGTCATTTGCCGGCGATCGCCAGGGCGTCGACCAGCAGGGACGGGCTGTTGCTGGCCCCGCGCAGCTCCAGGTCCGAGCCGGGGACCAGGCGGGCATAGATGTCGATCAGGTTGCCGGCCACGGTGATTTCGGTGACCGGGCCGGTCGAGACCCCGTCCTCGAACCAGAAGCCCGAGCAGCCCACCGACCAGTCGCCGGTGTTGCCGTTCAGCGACGGGCCGAACATCGAGGTCACCAGCAGGCCCGTGCCCGCGTCAGCCATCAGGCCGGCCAGGTCCCTGTCGCCCGGTTGCAGGGTCAGGTTGTGGGTCGAGACGCCGGACGGGCCGGCCAGGCCGCGCGAGGCGTGGCCGGTGGACTGCATGCCCAGTTGCAGGGCCGAGCCGATGTTCATGATCCAGGTGGTCAACACGCCGTCGTCGATCAGGGCGCGGGCCTCGCAGGCCACGCCCTCGTCGTCGAACGGGGCCGAGCCCAGGCCGCGCACCCGGAACGGGTCGTCCAGCAGGTTCACGCCCTTGGCGAAGATCTGCTGGCCCAGCTTGTCCTTGAGGAACGAGGTGCCGCGGGCGATCGACGGGCCGGAGATCGCGCCGATCAGCGGGCTGAGCAGCGAGATGGCCAGGCGGTTCTCGAAGATCACCGGGGCGGTGGTCGAGGCGATCTTGCGCGGGTTCAGCTTGGCGACGGCCAGGCGACCGGCCGTGGCGCCGATGCTTTCCGGGGTCGGCAGGTCGGCGGCGTGGCGGGTCGAACGGCCTTCGCCGCCCCGCTCCATCAGCGCGCCCTCGCCGGCGATGGCCGAGGCCGAGACGCCGAAGCCGCTGGCTTGATGCAAGCCGGAAAAGCCTTCGCTCGTGACGAGCCGCCAGGTCGAGGCGCTCCACGATGACGAGCCGCCGTCGGAATTGGTCACCCCCTCGACGGCGCGGGCGGCCTGCTCGGCGGCGCGGGCCTGGGTTTCCAGGGTTTCGGCCGAGGGCTCGGTCGGGTCGAACAGGTCAAGGTCGCGGAACGGCGCACGGGCCTGGCGCTCGGCCGGGGCAAGGGCGGCGTACTGGTCCTCGGGGGCCAGGCGGGCCATGGCCACCGCCCGGTCGATCAGCTTGGCGCGGCCTTCGGCGGAAACGTCCGAACCGGAGACCGTGGCGCTCTGCTTGCCGACAAAGACCCGCAGGCCGATGTCGCGGGATTCCTCGCGCTCGACCTCTTCCAGTTCGCCCAGGCGGACGCCGACGGAGAGGGATTGGCGCTGCGCGAACACAGCTTCGGCGGCGTCGGCGCCGGCTTTCCGCGCGGCGGCGAGCACGTCATGCAACAGGTTTTCGTCCATGGGGTCTTATGGACGAGGGGGCAGGGGCGGGGCAAGGCGTGGCGCGACATCCGCGTCAACCGAGGTCATTCTCGCGGGAGACGTAGGCGGCCAGGCCGCTCATCCCGATCACGTCGCCTTTCGCACCGGCCGCCCGCCGCCCGTCCCGCCGGGCGCGCCGACCACACCACGCCTGTGGCGGCCGCCAGGCGAGATTGGCCATGGAAGGCGTTCCCGACGTGAGGTTCCGATGACCCGCAGACCCGACGAAGACCACTCGAACGCGATGCAGCGCCGCCATCTGGTCAGCGCCCTGCTCGCCCTGCCGCTCGCGGCGGTCTTGCCGACCGTCACCGCGCGGGCCGCGACGGCAGGCAGGGTGCGACCTGGAACGGCCGCCTGGCCGTCCAGCGCCGACTGGGACGGCTTGAACCGCGCGATCGAAAACCGCCTGGAGGCGGTGACCGTGCCGAAGCTGGAACCGGCGGCCGCCAAGGCGCTGCTGTCGAACCCCTTCTACCTCGGCGACCAGCCGGGCTTGACCCAGATGTCGGGCTGGGTGGACGCCTGGAAGTCCGCGCCCAGCGCCTATGTCGTCAAGGCCAAGGACGCCGCCGACGTCTCGAAGGCGGTGCTGTTCGCCCACGCTCACCGCCTGCGGTTGGTCGTCAAGGGCGGCGGCCACAGCTATTTCGGCGGCTCGAACGCCCCCGACTCGCTGCTGGTTTGGACGCGCGGCATGGACGCCGTGACGCTGCACGACGCCTTCGTGCCGGCGGGGTCGACGGCGGCGCCGATCCAGGCCGTCTCGGTCGGGGCCGGCTGCCTGTGGCTGCGGGTCTATCAGGCCGTGACCACCGAGGCGGGACGCTATGTGCAGGGCGGCGGCTGCACGACGGTGGGCGTCGCCGGCCTGGTCCAGGGCGGTGGCTTCGGCAGCTTCTCGAAGACCTACGGCCTGGCGGCCGCCAGCCTGCTGGAAGCCGAGATCGTCACCGCCGATGGCGTGGTCCGCACGGTCAGCGCCCACCGCGAACCCGACCTGTTCTGGGCGCTGAAGGGCGGCGGCGGCGGGACCTTCGGCGTGGTCACCCGCCTGACGCTGCGCACCCACGACCTGCCGCGAAACTTCGGCGCGGTGCGATGGTCGATCCAGGCCGCGTCGGACACCGCCTTCCGCGACCTGCTCGCCCGGTTCCTGACCGAATACGAGTCGAACCTGTTCAATCCGCATTGGGGCGAGCAGGTGCGCGCCACCTCCGACAACCGGCTTTCGGTCCAGATGGTGTTCCAGGGCCTGAGCCAGGAGGCCGCCGAGGCCGCGTGGCGGGGGTTGGCCGAATTCGTCGCCAGCCGTCCCGCCGACTACCAGGTCGTCGAGCCGTTCCAGGCGGTCGCGGTTCCGGCTCGACACTTCTGGGACAAGGCGTTCTTCGTCAAATACGCGCCGGACGCCATCGCGTCGGCCGACCAGCTCGGGGCGCGTCCGGGGGACTATTGGTGGGCCGGGGACGGCGAGCAGGCCGGGGCGATCTGGCACGGCTACGACTCGGCCTGGCTGCCCGCGACGCTGCTCAAGGCCGATCGGCGGGCCGAGCTGGTCGACGCCTGGTTCGCCGCCACCCGGCACTGGTCCGTCGCTTTCCACTTCAACAAGGGCCTGGCCGGCGCGCCCGCCTCGGCGATCGCGGCGTCGCGCGACACGGCGATGAATCCGCAGGTGCTGGACGCCTTCGCCCTGGCCATCATCGCCGGCGAGGGACCCTGCGCCTTCACCGACCTGTCCGAGCCCGACCTGCGCGAAGCCCGCGACCACGCGACCCGGATCCGCGCGGCCATGGACGCCCTGCGCCGGTCGGCGCCGGCGGCGGGAAGCTATCTTTCCGAATGCGACTACTTCACCGCCGATTGGCGACGCGCCAGCTGGGGCGATCACTGGCGGCGTCTCGACGCGATCAAGCGGCGCTACGATCCGCGGGGACTGTTCGTCGTCCACCACGGGGTCGGCAGCGAGGCTTGGAGCCCGGACGGCTTCACCCGGCGCGCCCGAGGGGCAATCTAGCCGATGGCGTAGAACAGCAGCGCCACGCCGCCGAACACATAGGCCACCCAAGTGCAGATCATGCCGATCGAGCGGGCGATCGAGGCGCCGCCGCTGTTGGACAGGCCCACGGCGTGGATCAGCCGGCCGGCGAACAGGATCAGCCCGACCACGTGGACGGCCAGGGGCGGGGCGTCGACCAGGGCCAGGACGATGATCGCCGCCAGGCCGACGGGCACGTATTCGGCGGCGTTGCCGAAGGCGCGGATGGCGCGGGCCAGTTCCGGGATGCCCTCGTCCCCCATGGCGACCTTGTGCTTCTGCCGCAGGCGAACGACCAGCAGCGACAGGGTCAGCAGCAGGAAGACATGCAGCCCCACCCACAGGGCGGCGGCGTGGCCGGAAGCGATGGTGTCCATCGGTGGTTACTCGTGAAACGAAGTCTGAGGTGGCCGCATAAGGTTCAGCGTTCGACGGCGCTGGCAAGCCGGCTCGTGGGGGAGGCGAGCGGTGGGCGTTTAGGCGACCACATCGGCCAGGGTAAGATCGGCGAAGTTCGACGGCTCCACGCCAACGCCGACCCAAAGGTCGTCATTGTCGCCGATGAAATCCGCCCCGCCCGTCCCGATCCAGAAATGAAGATCAACGCCTTCGCGGCTCATCAGGTGTCGTGCGCCGACGATCCCGTCGCCTTCAATGCAGGGAGCGGCGAAGATTTCGACTCGTTTCAACACCGCGCCTTCCAAGGACCCCCAGTGTTCTTCAGGCGAGGCGCGTACGCGATCGAGGGCATAGGGGGCCCATGCGACATCCGGACCCGCGCCGAGAACCATGTTCAGGCCGACCTGGGTCCAAGTTAGGAACAAAGGTTTGTCCCCGAACGCCAGGAAGACGCCGCCCGTGAAGCTGAACGCCGGCGATCTAAGATCGCGCACCAGGCCCGGCGTGTCGGACGTCATCGGCATCCAGATCAGCGCCTCGAGCTTGGCGCCGATAAGGGGCCGATAGACCTCGATCCAATTCGTCACCTACAGCTCCCGCCCGACCGGATACAGCCGGTAGTGGTCGTCGTAATACGGCGTCCGCGCGTAGAACCACGCCAGCCGGGCGTCCGGGTCGGCGGCGAACTTCGGGTCGGCGGCCAGCCTGGCCTCGAACTGCGCCTTCAGCTTGGGGTCGGCGGCCAGCATCTTCTCGGCCAGCGGGGCGATGGCGTAGCCCTCGATATATTCGACGCGCTGCAGCACCTCGGGGAACATCCCCCAGGCGAAGAAGCTCTCGTCGCTCTGCGGCTCCAGCAGCAGGGTCACCATCTCGCCCAGCGGCTGGTCGACCGGCACGCGCACCGAGCCGGCGGGGAAGGTGACCGCGCGGGTCTCGTGGGTGACCGGGCCGGCGGCGATCTCGACATGGCCCTCGTTGGCGCGGGCGGCGAGCTTGGGGGCCTGGAAGCGGATCATGTCGACCCCGACGGCGCGGGGCGCGGTCAGGGTCTCCATCGTCACACCATGCACGCGCAGGCGTTCGATGACCTCGGGCTTGGCCGAGGAGATCCAGTAGGCCTTGGGCGGGGTGAGCTTCAGGCTGGGCTCGGCGGTGTAGAGCGGCAGCGACCAGGGCGTGGGATCGGGCTTGCCCAGCCAGCGCACTTCCTTGCGGCCGGAGGCTGGCGAGTCGTAGGTCTCGAACAGCACGCCCAGGAAGGTCTCGGTGCGGATCGGCTTGTCGCCGCCGCCCCCGAAACTGGTCCCGAAATTGGCCTCGACCACGGCGGGGCGCGTGGCGCGGTCCTGGAGCTCGGCGGCGCGCAGGGCGGCGCCGTCCCTGGCCAGCACCTTCAGGGTCTCTTCGAGCAGGACATAGGTGCCCAGCACCCGCTGGCGGTAAGGCTTGAGCGAATGGTTCTCGACCAGCACCGTGGCGATGCGGGCGGCGTCGCCGTAGCCGTTCGAATAGCGCAGGCTGGCCGGCGAGGCGCCCAGGCCCTTCTTGGGGTCGCGGTCGTCGAGGGCGAAGACCAGCTGGCCGGGGATGTGGCCCGCCGCCTTCAGCCCAGCCTCGGTGGCCGGCAGAAAGCTGTGGTCGAGCCAGGCGCTGGTCGCCTTGGAGCGCGCGAAGTCGCCCTTGTAGCCGGCCCAGCCGTAGGTGATGTCGTACTGGTAGTCCTCGCCGTCGGTGACGTGGATGTCCATGTAGAGGTCGGGCTTCACCCGGTTGATCAGGCCGATCATAGCCCGCATCTCCGGCGAGTCGAGCTTGCCGTAGTCGCGGTTGAGATTGAGGTTCTGGGCGGTGTGCCGCCAACCCTGGATCGTCGGGCCGCGCTGGTTGGGGCGGCTGTAGGGGCTGGCCCGCTCGTGGCCGTCGACGCTGAAGATCGGCACGAAGACCAGGTTGACCTTGTCGAGTGGGTTGTCCTTGCCGTGGAAGGCCCCCCTTTCGAAAGCAATGTCGCGCAGCAGCATCATGCCGGCGTCCTTGCCGTCGATCTCGCCCGGATGGATGCCGGCCTGGACCAGCAGCACGGGCTTCTTGGGATCGAACGCCGCGCCGTCCTTGCTGGCGAACACCACCAGCAGGTCGCGGCCCTCGGGCGACCTGCCGAAGCTTTCCATGCGGATCAGCGGCGAGGCGGCGTCCAGCTTTTCCAGCCAGGCGCGGGTCTGCGCATAGTCGGGCGAGGCGGTGAGACCGGTCAGTTCCGACGGCGTGATCCACGGGTCGGACGGCTTGGCGACCAGCTTTTCGCTGGCGCCATGCCAGGCCAGGGCGGGAGGAAGGATCTCGGACTCCCAGGGAGCCTTGGTCGGAGTCTCAGCCATGGTCATGCCCGCCGTCATCGCGACGGCGACCGCCGCCAACCCGGTCTTCAACATCGCGTACGCCCCCTGGTCACGCGGTGCGTCCTTCGAGGCTCCGCTTTGCTACGCACCTCAGGATGAGGAATTCAGCAAAGCTCCTCATCCTGAGGTGCCCGCGCAGCGGGCCTCGAAGGACGCACGACGTCAAAGCTACTTCCGCTGCACCAGGTCCATGAACCGTTGCTGCAGCATCTTGTCGGTCTTGAACACGCCGCGGAACTGGGTGGTGATGGTCGAGACGTCGTGGTGGCGGACGCCGCGGGTGCTCATGCACTGGTGCTCGGCGTCGATCAGCACGGCCACGCCGGCCGGGGCCAGTTCGTCGCAGATCGCGTCGGCGATCTGCATGGTCATGGTTTCCTGGGTCTGCAGGCGCTTGGCGAAGATCTCGACCACGCGGGCGATCTTCGACAGGCCGACCACCTTGCCGGTCGGCATGTAGGCCACCCAGGCCTTGCCGAGGAACGGCGCCATGTGGTGCTCGCAATGGCTCTGCACGTCGATGCCGCGCAGCATGACCATGTCGTCATAGCCCTGCACGTCCTCGAAGGTCCGGCTCAGCTCTTCGGCGGGGTCGCCGTCATAGCCGGCGAACCATTCGCCATAGGCGTCGACCACGCGCTGCGGCGTGTCGAGCAGGCCTTCGCGGTCGGGATTGTCGCCGGCCCAGGCCAGCAACGTGCGGACCGCCTGCATGGCGGCTTCGCGGGAGGGGCGCAGGGCGTGGTCAAGATCAAGATCGGCGGGAGTGTCGAGGCCGATCAGGGTTCGCTCGCGGGTCAGTGCGTCCATTGTTGTAAGGGGTTTCTTTCCACGGGCTGAGTTGCGCCGGAGCGCCGTTCGCCCCGGAATTACGCGTGCCACCCGTTGAAGGCGCCCTGGCGCCCGACAAGGGCGTGGTTCCAAAACGCTCAGATAGCTATATGGGACGCACACGAACTCCGGCAACACCCTCCCGTTACGTCAGGCGACCAACTTTCCATGACCGTGAAGCTCTATGACACCATGGCGCGCGAAAAGCGCGACTTCGTCCCCGCCGATCCGAGCCGGGTGACGATGTATGTCTGCGGGCCCACGGTCTACAACCACGCCCACATCGGCAACTTCCGGCCGGTGGTGGTGTTCGACGTGCTGTTCCGACTGCTGCGCCATGTCTATGGCGAGGACGCGGTGGTCTATGCCCGCAACGTCACCGACGTCGACGACAAGATCAACGCCAAGGCCACCGCCGAGGGCGTCGCGATCAAGGTCATCACCGACCGCTACCTGGCCTCGTACCACGCCGACGCCGACGGTCTGTTGGCTCTGCGTCCGACCCTGGAGCCCAAGGCCACCGAGCACATGGACCCGATCATCGCGATGATCGGCCAGCTGGTCGACAACGGCAAAGCCTACGCCGCCGAGGGCCACGTGCTGTTCGACACCCAGGCCTTCCCCGATTACGGCCAGCTGTCGGGCCGCGACCTGGACGACATGATCGCCGGAGCCCGGGTCGAGGTCGCGCCCTACAAGCGCCACCCCGCCGACTTCGTGCTGTGGAAGCCGTCGAAGGAAAACGAGCCCGTCTGGGACAGCCCGTTCGGCCCCGGCCGTCCCGGCTGGCACATCGAGTGCTCGGCGATGATCGACAAGTCGCTGGGCCGGACCATCGACATCCACGGCGGCGGCATCGACCTGGCCTTCCCGCACCACGAGAACGAGCTGGCCCAGAGCCGCTGCGCCCACGACCTGCCGGTATTGGCCAACTACTGGCTGCACAACGGCTTCCTGGATATGGCCGGCGAGAAGATGTCCAAGAGCCTGGGCAACGTCATCATCCCGCACGAGCTGCTCAAGACCGTGCCGGGCGAGGTCATCCGCTGGGCGTTGCTGTCGGGCCACTATCGCCAGCCGCTGGACTGGACGCCGGAGCTGATCGAGCAGAGCCGCAAGGCGCTGGACCGGCTGTATGGCGCCCTGCGCCGCGCCAAGACCATCGAGGCGTCGATCGACGTCGACGGTCCGGTCGACGTGCTGGCCGCCCTGTCGGACGACCTCAACACGCCGCTGGCGGTGTCGGGCTTCTTCGAAATCTCCAGCGCCATCGAGCGGGCGGTGACCGCCGGCGACGAGGCGGGGATCGCGGCCAACAAGTCTCGGCTGCTGGCGGCCGGGGCCCTGCTGGGCTTCCTGCAGGCCGATCCCGACGCCTGGTTCGAGGGCGACGCCGACGACGACCTGAAGGCCAAGGTCGAGGATCTGCTCAAGCGCCGGGTGGAGGCCCGCCAGGCCAAGGACTGGACCGCCGCCGACGCCATCCGCGCCGAACTCGACGCCCTGGGCGTGGTAGTGATGGATGGTCCGGCCGGCGCCACCTGGCGCATGAAGGACTAGGATGACAGCGGACGGGGACAGGCACATGTGCCTGTCCCCGATCCCAATTCGGAATCCGATGGCGGATGAGGATTGGTGTGGGGTTGAATTACACTCATAATCCGCTCATCCCGGCGAATGCCGGGACCCAGATGGAATGGCTTTGGAGTTGACGCCATGAGCGCTGAATTCATCCAGTCATCCACCCCGCTATGGGATCTGGGTCCCGGCATTCGCCGGGATGAGCGGAGTTTTTAAGATGATCGCCTACTTCCGGATGTTCGCCGGGTACAACGCCTGGGCCAACCATCGCCTGCACGCGGCCTGCGCCCTGCTGGACGAGGCCGACTACAAGCTGGAGCGGGGGGCGTTCTTCGGCTCGATCCACGGCACGCTGAACCACCTGATGGTCACCGACCGCATGTGGCTGGCGCGGCTGCGGGGCGAGGCCCTGCCGCCGCATGGGCTGGACGCGGTGATCTTCCACGACCTGGCGACCTTGCGCGAAGCCCGCGTCCACGAGGACGCGGGCCTGTCGGCCTACGTCGCCGGCCTGACCGACGAGGCCCTGGCCGGCGAGTTCCGCTGGACCCGGATGGCCGATGGGGCGGTGGTCGTCCAGCCGCTGTGGGCCGCCCTGGCGCACGTGTTCAACCACCAGACCCACCATCGCGGCCAGGTCCACGGCCTGCTCAGCCAGGCGGGCGCCGACCCACCCTCGCTCGATCTGCCGGTCTTCCAGAAGGCCAGCGGACTCGGGTTTTCCTCCTGAAAGTGCTAGATCGCCGACCATGCAACGCGCCGTAGAACACCGCACCGGGGTGCAGGCCCCCGCCGAGATCCTCTGGGAAGTGATCTCCGACTTCGCCACCTGGGGGGACTGGAACCCGGTCCATCCGCGCATCGAAGGCGCCTTGCGCATCGGCACGCCGCTGAACGTCGAGGTCGTGCTGGACGGCGATGGGCCGGCCAAGGTGGTCGAGGCGGTGGTGCAGGACTGGGTGCCCTACGAGCAGCTGCACTGGCGCACCAAGCGCCTGCGTGGCTTCGTGACCGCCATCCGCTACATCGAGATCGAGAACATGGGGCCGACCAACGCCACCTTCTCGAACGGCGAGCTGTTCATCGGTCCGCTGGTGCGGCTGGTCAGTCGCGACGAGCGCCGGCGTCTGCGCGCGGCCTATACCCGCATGGGCGAGGCGGTGCGCGAGCGCGCCGAGGCCATCTGGTCGCAGCGCCAGAAGACCCCCATCTAAGCGGCATGATCGACGACCTCTATTCGGCCCGCATCCTGGGGCTCGTGGCCAATATCCCCCGCACGGGACGCTTGGCCGCGCCGGACGCCAGCGCGGAGAAGACCGCCAAGCTGTGCGGCAGCCGGATCGTGGTCGATGTGACGGTCAAGGACGGTGTCGTGAGCGACTTCGCCCAGGACGTGGCCGCCTGCGCCCTGGGCCAGGCCTCGGCCGCCATTCTCGGCGCCCAGGTGATCGGCGCGGATCTTTCCGAGATCGAGTTGGCCCGCGACGCCTTGCACGCTATGCTAAAGTTCAACGGCCCACCTCCCCAGGGCCGATTTTCGGAGCTCGCCGTGCTGGAGCCGGTCAAGGACTATCCCGCCCGTCATGCCTCGACGCTTTTGGCGTTCGAAGCCACGGTCGAGGCTGTCCGTACGGCCACAGGCGTGACCCAAACCCGAACTAGCCGCGCCGGCGCCGCTTGATCGAGACTTTTCGCTAGTCGATAAGGTCCCGACTCCGTTCGCGAAAGCGCCGGCATGACACTCTACGAACGCACCGTCGACCTGGGCCTGAAGGCCTACAAGACGACGCTCTCGCCCTTCATCGGGCGTCAGTGCCGCTATCTGCCGACCTGTTCGGAATACGCGGCGCAGGCGCTCAAGGATCACGGACCCCTGAAGGGGTCTTGGCTCGCGGTGGGACGGATCTGCCGATGCAATCCGTTCGGCGGACAGGGTTATGACCCGCCGCCTCCGCCGACGACGCCGCGCAAGTGGAAATGTGAAGAATGATCGACCTGATTTTCCCCGACGGCTCGGCCCGACAGTACGCTGACGGATCGACGGGCCGCGACGTGGCCGCCTCGATCTCCAAGTCGCTTGAGAAGAAGGCCCTGCTGATCAAGCTGGACGGCGTGCTGCTGGACCTGGACCGTCCGCTGACGCCAGATCTGCTGGGCGGCGGCAACCGCTTCGAGATCATGACGCGCGAGGCCCCCGAGGCCCTGGACGTGATCCGCCACGACACGGCGCACATCCTGGCCGAAGCCGTGCAGGAACTTTTCCCCGGCACGCAGGTGACCATCGGTCCGAACGTCGAGGACGGCTTCTATTACGACTTCGCCCGCGACGAGCCGTTCAGCCTGGACGACCTGGCGGTGATCGAAAAGCGGATGCGCGAGATCGTCGACCGTGACGAGAAGATCACGCGCGAAGAGGTCAACCGTGACGCGGCGATCGCCGAGTTCGACGCGATGGGCGAGGCCTACAAGGCCCAGATCATCCGTGACCTGCCGGTCAGCGACACGATCACGGTCTATCACCAGGGCAAATGGAAGGACCTCTGCCGCGGTCCTCACCTGCCGTCGACCAAGCATGTCGGCAAGGCCTTCAAGCTGACGAAGCTGGCCGGCGCCTATTGGCGCGGCGACCAGAACAACGCCCAGCTGCAGCGCATCTACGGCACGTCGTGGGCCTCGGAAGCCGATCTCGAGGCGCACCTCAAGCGCATCGAGGAAGCCGAGAAGCGCGATCACCGCAAGCTGGGCCGCACGATGGACCTCTTCCACATCCAGGAAGAGGGCAAGGGCATGGTGTTCTGGCACCCCAAGGGCTGGACGCTGTACCTGGCGCTGGAGGCCTATATGCGCCGCCGGTTGGACGCGGCCGGCTATCGCGAGGTCAAGACGCCCCAGATCCTCGACAAGAGCCTGTGGGAGCGTTCGGGCCACGCCGAGAAGTTCGGCCACGCCATGTTCATGTGCGAGAGCGCCGAGGGCGAGATCCTGGCGGTCAAGCCGATGAATTGCCCGGGCCACATCCAGATCTTCAACGTCGGCCAGAAGAGCTACCGCGAACTGCCGCTGCGCATGGCCGAGTTCGGCGCCTGCCACCGCTATGAGCCCTCGGGAGCCATGCACGGCATCATGCGGGTGCGCGCCTTCACCCAGGACGACGCCCACATCTTCTGCCGCGAAGAGCAGGTCACGGAGGAAAGCGCCCGGTTCATCGAACTGTTGCGCAGCGTCTATACCGACCTCGGCATGGAACTCGCCGACGTGAAGTTCTCGACGCGCCCGGAGCTTCGCGCGGGTGAGGACGCGGTCTGGGACAAGGCCGAGGCCGCCCTGGCCACGGCCGCCGAGGCGGCGGGCGAGACGCTGGTCCTGCAGCCCGGCGAGGGCGCGTTCTATGGCCCGAAGCTGGAGTTCTCGCTGAAGGACGCCATCGGCCGGGTCTGGCAGTGCGGCACGCTGCAACTGGACTTCGTCCTGCCCGAGCGGCTCGACGCGGAATACGTGGCCGAGGACGGCTCCAAGCAGCGTCCGGTGATGCTGCACCGGGCGATCCTGGGGTCGTTCGAGCGCTTTATCGGCATTTTGCTGGAGAACTACGCGGGTCACCTGCCGCTTTGGCTGGCGCCGACCCAGGTGGTCGTGGCCACCATCACGTCGGACGCGGACGATTACGCCCAGCGTGTCGCAGACCGGTTGACGTCGATGGGCATTCGCGCAGAAGTCGATTTCCGGAATGAGAAGATCAACTACAAAATTCGTGAGCATAGCCTCGCGAAAGTACCGGTAATTGCAGTGGTCGGGCGCAAGGAAGCCGAGAACGGAGAGGTTGCCCTCCGTCGCCTGGGGGGCGAGGGGCAGAAGGTGTTGTCGCTGGAAGACGCCGTTCGTGCGTTGACGCAGGAAGCGACGCCGCCGGACCTCGCCCGTCATCGCGCCGTCACGCGCTCCGAGGTGTTGGCGTAGGATTGATGAACAGCATTCTTCCCTCCCATTCGACCTTCGTCTCAGGGGCGCGTCCGATCCGGCCGCGCATCTCGGTGGTCATGGTCGTCTACCAGACGGGGGAGGCGCTGATCGAAAGCATCCGGCATACGCTGAACGAGCCGTTGGTCGATGAGTTTGTCATCATCGACAACGGCTCGCCACCGCGCGAGGCCGAGATGCTGCGGTCGCTGGGCCTGACCGAACCGCGGGTGGTGCTGCAGCAGGGCCACGGCAATGTCGGCTTCGCGCGCGGCGCCAACATGGGCGCCAGGACGGCGCGCGGCGAATACATCGTCTTCCTCAATCCCGACGCCAACCTGCAGCCCGATTGCGTCGAGTCCCTGGCCGCGGCGTTCGAGGGACAGCCGACGCCCACGGTGGTCGGCGCGCGGGTGATGAACGTCGACGGCAGCGAGCAACGCGGCGGCCGGCGCGGCGAGGTCACCCCGGTGACCACCCTGCTGAGCTTTGGCCACCTGACCGCGCGTTTCCCGGGCCTGGCGAACTTCGAGATCCACCGCGAGCACGAGCCCCTGCCCGAAGGCCCGGTACCGATGCCGACGATCTCGGGCGCCTGCTTCGCCCTGCGCCGTCGTGACTTCGACCTTCTGAACGGCTTCGACGAAGGCTATTTCCTGCACGTCGAGGACATCGACCTGTGCTGGCGGGCCCGCCAGGCCGGCGGCCAGGTGCTGTTCCAGCCGCACGCCAAGGTCATCCACCTGGGCCACACCAGCCTGGAGCATCCGATGAAGGTGGAGTTCCACAAGGGCGTGGGCCTGTCGCGCTATTTCATCAAGCGCGCCGACAGCGTCCAGCGCTATGTGATCGCCGTGCTGCTGGCCCCGGCCATCCTGCTGATGAGCGTGTCGCGGCCGCTGATCTGGAAGCTGACGGGACGGCCGATCTAGGGGGTCGATAGACCCGCGCACCAATCGCCTTCCACGAAGGACCGTCCATTGTCGAAAAAGCGGCTTCCGGTCCTGTTGTTTTTCATGGCGCTCACAGGTTGCACGGCCGCTCAGAACGCCCGCGTGAGCAATTTCGCGGAGGTCAACGCCCTGCCCGTTCCGGCCGAGGTAAAGGCCTTCATCGACCGCCGAATGGGATGCGCCCATTGGGCCGGAGAGGGCGCGGAGGATAGAACCCGGGCGCGAGAAATCCGCCGAGCCCTCGCGGGCCTGCGGTGTTCGGCGCTGGAGAGGGACGAGCAGGCCTTGCGCGGCCGGCATCGACGGTCGCCCGCGGTGATCAAGGCGTTGGACGAGACCCGGGACTGGATCTGATCAGGCCGGAAACCCGCCCGCTCGCGCCAGCGAGGACGCCGGCGCCTTGCCCAGTTTCTCGCTGATGTCGCGGCCGATCTCGATCAGGGCCGCCAGGTCGTAGCCGGTGTCGAAACCGGCCCGCTCCAGCATGTAGACCAGGTCCTCGGTGCCGATGTTGCCGGTGGCGTTGGGCGCGAACGGGCAGCCGCCCAGGCCGCCGACCGAGGCGTCCAGCACGTCGATCCCGGCCTCGACGCTGGCGAAGGCGTTGGCCAGGCCGGTGTTGCGGGTGTCGTGGAAATGCATGCGCAGGCGGGCGTCGGGGGCGGCGGCGCGCACCGCCTCGATCCGCTGGCGGACGGTCCACGGATCGGCGACGCCGATGGTGTCGGCGATGGCGATCTCGGGCACGCCCAGGGCGGCGGCCTCGCGGACGATGGCCACGACCTGGTCTTCCGAAACCTCGCCGTCGAACGGACAGCCGAAGGCCACCGACAGGGTCATGGTGATCGGCGGGCCGCCCTCGACCGCTTGGCGCTCGACGATGGCGGCCAGGGTGTCGACCTGCTGGGCAGCGGTCGCGCCCTGGTTGGCGAGGCCGAAGCCGTCGGTGGCGCAGACCACCACATTGGCCTCGTCGCAGCCGGCCGCCACGCAGCGCTCCCAGCCGCGCAGGTTCAGCACCAGGCCGATCCGCGAATGATCCAGGTCGGGCTCGAGCGCGGCCATGATCTCTTCGGCCCCGGCCATCTGCGGCACGCGGTTGGGGTTGACGAAGGACACGGTCTCGATCCGCCTGGCGCCGGCGGCCTCGAGCCGGCGGATCAAGGCCAGCCTGTCCGCGACCGGCAGCGACAGCGTCTCGTTCTGCAGCCCGTCGCGCGGGCCGACCTCGACGATCTGGATGAAGCGGCTCATGGGCGGTTCTCGGCTAAAGCATCGTGCGGAAAAGTGGAGACCGGCTTTCCGCTAAAACGATGCGAAAACAAAAATCCAGATCAAGTCGTGCGGTTCCTTCATCGCACGACTTGATCTGGAGTGTCTTCGGCGTCGGCGTCGGCGTCGGCCTCGTCGTCCGCGTCCGGCTTGGCGGGCGCGCCGCGATAGAGCGTCAGGCGCTCCTTGTCGCCGTCGGAATAGTCGAAGCCCTCGACCACCCCGGCCGGACGGGCGGCCTGGCCCAGGGCCGCGAGGGCGGCGCGGAAGGCCTGCTCCTGGCGCCCCTCGACCACGGCCGGACGGCCCTCCGCCACCGCCTTGGCAGCGCCGGCCGGGTCGGTCAGCTGGGTGGTGGTGCCCAGCAGGAAGATCATGCTGGGCTCGGAATAGCCGGTGACGGCCACGGGCCCGGCCGCGCCGGCCCGGGGCGCCAGGTCGGCCTGTTCCAGCGCCGTCTCCAGGCGCGGCGACAGCAGCAGTGGCTCCAGCCTCGGCACGAGCACGCCGACCAGGGTGGCGTGGGCCAGGATGCCGACAGCCCCGGCCGTGACCAGGGCGATGGCGGCGGTCTTGCGCATCAGCAGCACCGCGCCGACCACCCCGGCGGCCAGGAACAGCAGGGCGGTGATCGCCGTCCACGGAATGTCGGACGGGTCGCCGTACTCGACGTGCAGATAGATCGCCACGGCCGCGAACAGCAGGCCGGCCACGACGCTCAGGGCGGCGCCGACGCCGCGTGAAATCCGGCCTAGCGGGGCTCGCAGCGTGGCGGCCATCAGCATGGCCAGGGCCGGGACGGCGGGCAGGGTGTAGTGGACCAGCTTGGTCGGCAGCAGTTCGAACACCAGCCAGGTCGGGATCAGCCAGCACAGGGCGAACCGCACGCCGGCCTCCTTGCGGCCCGTCCAGCCCAGCACCAGCCCGGACGGCAGCAGCAGGGTGGCGGGGAACACCAGCAGGAAGGCGAAGAGGGCGTAAGCGCCGAACGGCGCGCCGTGGCTTTCCTGGCCGCCGGCCAGCTTGGGGGCCAGGTCGCCGGTCACGGCGGTGGACCAGAAGGCGCCGTCGGTGGCCACGGTGATCATCGTCGCCCATGGCAGGACGATGCCCGCCAGCAGGATCAGGCCCCAGCCCCAGCCCAGGTCCTTGAGCCAGGGCGCCTTGCGGTCCCAGAGCCACAGCGCCGCGATGCTCAGCACCACGACCATCAGCCCGACCGGCCCCTTGATCAGCACGCTCATGGCCAGGCCGATCCAGAAGGCCACCTTGGTCCAACGATGAACCTTCTCGCCGGCAAGGTGCGCGGCGTAGATCCGCGCCACGGCGGCCATGGCCAGGGTGGTGAAGCCGCACAGCGCCGCATCGGTCTTGGCGATGAAGGCCTCGGTCGACAGCAGGATGGTCGCGCCCAGGATCGCCCCCGACAGCAGGCCGGTCTTTGGGCCCAGCAGCGCCGCCGCGCCCCAGGCGCAGGCCGCCGCCGCCAGCATGGCGCCCAGCAGGGAGGGGATGCGATAGGCCCAGATGCCCCGGTCCTCGGGCGCCGAGAAGGCGGTGACGCTGGCGGCCTGCAGCCAGTGGATGCCGACCGGCTTCTTGAAGCGCGGCTGGTCCTGGAACTTGATGACCACCAGGTCGTCGGTTTCCAGCATCTGGGCGGTGGCCTGGGCGAAACGCGATTCGTCGCGGTCCAGCGGCGGCATGGCGAAGACGCCGGGCAGGCCGGCGATCAGCGCCACCAAGGCGGCCATCAACGGACCGCGCCAGCCGCGGCTCCAGTCATCCAGGCGAGATTCGAGCGTCATGAGGATGGAATACCACGATCCTTTATCCTGGCGACTTTTGCGGTATTAGAGGGCGATGACCGCCCCCACCGCCGCCGCCCCCGATTTTTCCATCGTCGTTCCCGTCTTCGACGAGGGCGGCGCGGCGCCGGCCCTGGCCCGCGAGATCGCGGCGGCCTTCGCCGGCGAGAACCACGAGATCATCTTCATCGACGACGCCAGCCGCGACGACACCAAGGCCCTGCTGGTGGCGCTGAAGGCCGAGATTCCGCAACTGCGGGTGCTGTCGCATCGCAAGAACTCCGGCCAGAGCCGGGCTGTGCGCAGCGGCGTGCTGGCGGCCCGCGCGCCGATCGTCGTCACCCTGGACGGCGACGGCCAGAACGATCCCGCCGACGCCCCCCGCCTGGCCCGGGCCCTGAAGGCCGCGCCACAGGACCTGGCCCTGGTCGGCGGCGAGCGCGTCAAGCGCCAGGACAGCTCGGCCAAGCGCCTGGCTTCGAAGTTCGGCAACGGCGTGCGCAAGCGGCTGCTGAAGGACACGGCCAACGACACCGGCTGCGGGCTCAAGGCCTTCCGCCGCGAGGCCTTCCTGCGCCTGCCCTATTTCGATCACATCCACCGCTACATTCCGGCCCTGATGCTGCGCGAAGGCTATAGGGTCGACTTCCAGCCGGTGAACCATCGCCACCGCGAGAGCGGGGTGTCGAAATACACCAACTTCGGCCGGCTCAGGGCCTCGGTGTCGGACCTGCTGGGCGTGATGTGGCTGCAGACCCGGCTGCGCAACCCGCAGGGCGTGGACGAGGCTTAGGGCCTTGCGTCCTTCGAGGCTTCGCTTCGCTACGCACCTCAGGATGAGGGCCCTGGATTGCTACTGAATTCCTCATCCTGAGGCGCCCCGCGCAGCGGGCCTCGAAGGACGCAGGACGTCACCCGCTTGCTTTCCAGGCGGTCGCGGCTTCTCCCAACCCGCGAAACCGGTTAACCCTGAGGTCGCGCCATCCTGGGGGAAGAACCAAAGCCATGTTCGCCGCGTTTCCGCTGCTGGCCCTGCCGGTGCTGGTCTACAACCTGATCGTCCTGACCTTCGCGGGCGGGTTCGCCTCGAACGCCGCCCAGTACCGGCTGGCCGAGCAGCTGTTCACCATCCACATGACCTCCAAGGCCGACTGGGTGGTCAGCCTGGGCGACCTGCTGCTGGCCGCGTCCCTGGTGGTGCTGTTCGTCGAGCTCCTGAAGTCGACGACCAGCCGCAAGATCGCGATCATCAACCATTCGCTGTCGATGATCCTGTTCATCGTCTGCCTGGTCGAGTTCCTGCTGGCCCCGGCCTTCGGGACCTCGGTGTTCTTCCTGCTGACGGTGATGGTGCTGCTGGACGTGCTGGCCGGCTTCATCGTCACCATCGTCTCGGCCCGCCGCGACGTCGACTTCGGCGACGCGCACTAACTTGCGGCCGGGGACATGCCCTTGGGCGTGTCCTCAGTTACCGCCAATTTCGACAAGACCTTGCGGCGAAGCCTGGCGATGCTGACATCGTAGGTTTCCCGAAGGATCACGACCATGGCGTCCAAACCCGACATCTGGCTGGCGGCCGGCCTTCGCACCCCCTTCGCCAAGGTCGACGGGCCGCTGAAGGCCTATGACGCCATCGCGCTGTCGGTCCCGGTAGTCCAGGCGATGCTGGCGCAAGGGGCCCGCCCCGACTTCGCGATCTGGGGCACGGTGATCCCCAACCTGACCTGGAGCAACATCGCCCGCGAGGTGCTGCTGGACGCCGGGGCCGACCCGACCATCCCGGCCTTCTCGACGATCATGGCCTGCTCGACCAGCATGATCGGCGTCATCGAGGCCCACGGCATGATCGACGGGCGCGGGCGCGACCTGGCCCTAGTGGGCGGGGTCGAGAGCATGAGCAAGGTCCAGGTCGGGATGAGCATCGCCTTCTCCGACTGGCTGAAAGGCTTCCAGGCCGCCAAGACCGCCGGCCAGAAGCTGGCGCACCTGGCCAAGCTGAAAGCCGGCGACCTCAAGCTGTGGATCCCCAAGGTCGCCAACCGCACCACCGGCCTGTCGATGGGCGAGCACACCGAGATCACCGCCAAGGAATGGAAGCTGGCCCGTGCCGACCAGGACCAGATCGCCTTCGAGAGCCACCAGCACGCGGTAGCCGCCTGGGAGGCCGGGTTCTTCGACGACCTGGTCATCCCGATCGGCGATCTCAAGCACGATACAATCCCGCGCAAGGACTCGACGCTGGAGAAGCTGGCCAAGCTGGGCCCGGCCTTCGACAGGACCAGCGGCCAGGGCACGCTGACGGCCGGCAATTCCTCGCCCCTGACCGACGGGGCGGCGGCGATCTGGGTGGCGTCCAAGGCCGGCCTGGCGCGCCTGCCGGCCAGGACGCCCCGGGTGAAGGTGGTCGACTATGAGGTCACCTCGATCGACCTGCGCCACGAGGGTCTGCTGATGGCCCCGGCCTACGGCGTGCCGCGCCTGCTGGCCCGCAACGGGCTGAAATACGCGGACGTGGGCCTGTGGGAGATTCACGAGGCCTTCGCCGCCCAGGTGCTGTCGCACATCGCCGCCTGGGAGGATGAGAGGTTCCGCAGGACCAAGGCCGGGGTGGACGCGGACCTGGGCCCGTTCCCGCGCGACCGGATGAACCCCACCGGCGGCAGCCTGGCGGTCGGCCATCCGTTCGGGGCGACCGGCGCGCGAATCCTCAGCCAGGCGGTCAAGGAACTGGCCACGCGCGGCAAGGGCGAGAAGGCCATCGTCAGCATCTGCGCCGACGGCGGGCAGGGGACGATGATGTTGCTGGAGGCGGGTTAGGCCATGTTCGGCATTCGCTTCGTCAAGCTGGGCCATGGCTCGGAGAGGTTTCCGCTTGTCGGGCCGGTGCTCCCGGACGAGCAAGAGTTATGGCTGGCGATCGTCGCCGGGCGCGCGATGCTTGGATCGCGAGCGCCGGAGGCGGATGGCTTCGAGGTGTTCCTGCGAGAGAGCGGTGAACTCGTTCAGGAAGAATGGCTCTGAAGCTAGGTCAGCGCCGTGAAGATCAGCGTCACGACGGCGATGTCGAAGAAGCGGGTGACGGCGCTGAGCAGCATGGTGGGTCTCGTGGGCGGAACTCACCTCCGATCAAGCAAGACTGGCGCCAACCGGGCCGGCCGGGTTAGCGTTCGTCCATGGCGCTGTTCTTCGATCAGGCTTGGTACGACGCGCGGCTGGCCGAGCGCGGCCTGACGCGGGCGGTGCTGGCCGCCGTGGCCGGCATGACCTCGGACGAACTGGCCCTGGCCTTCAAGGACCAGCGTGAGCTGACGGCGGCGCAAGTGGCCGCTTTCGCCGAGCTTCTGGGGGTTTCCCTGGCCGAGGCCGCCCGCCGGGCCGGCGTCGGGGCGCACGCGGCCGCGCTGGTTCCGCCACCGGAAGAGAGCGTGTCGCTGGATCGGAAGGTGGCGGATCTGGAGACGCGGGTCGCCGCTCTGGAAGCCGAGCTGACCCGCCTGAAATCCTAGATCTCGGTCTTCTTGATCAGGCCCGCCTTGGGCCGGCGGTCGGCCTGGCCGGAATATTCCGTGCCGAGATAGGTCGAACGCGCCGCGTCGAGCACTTCCTGCCCACCCCGCAGGCCGCGCTTCTGGCCGCTTTGACCCATGATATGGGCGGCGAAGGTCGCGAACGCCCCGCGACGGGGCGGCGGTGGAGGAGCCGGCTCCTCGTCGCGCACGAAGGTCACCTCCTCATCGTCCGCCTCGGGGCGGTCGGTCTCGCGCGGCGCGGGCAGCGCGCGGCGGGTCGCCTGGGCGCGCCGGATGGGATCGATCGGGCCATTCATGGTGAAGAATTAGCGCCCGGATCGTTAAGAACGGATGGGTTGGCGTGGTTAAGGGATCGTGGCGGCCGATGTGCGTCCTTCGAGGCTCGGCTTCGCCTCGCACCTCAGGATGAGGAATTCAGCAACAAAGCTCCTCATCCTGAGGCGCCCGCGTAGCGGGCCTCGAAGGACGCACGGCGTCAAGGCTTGGTCGCCAGCTTCTCGATCTGCGCCTGCATGGCTTCCAGCTGGCGCTTGAGGTCGGCCAGGGAGTCCTCGCTGGGCGCGGGGGCGGGCGGGGCCGGTTCGGCGGGAGCCGCGGCCGGCGCATCCTCGGGCCGCGCATAGGCGAACGGCGAGAACATCTTCATGGCCCGGTCGAACAGCGCCATGTTCTGACGGATCTGGTCTTCGTAGACCCCCATGCCGACCATGCCCTTGGTCGCGCCGCCCAGGCCAGGCGTCAGGCCCGAGAACTGGGTGCGCATCCGCTCCTGCTGCTTGGTGAAGCTCTCCAGCGACATTTCCAGGTAGCTGGGCAGGAAGGCCTGCATGGAATTGCCGTAGAAACCGATCAGTTGGCGGAGGAACTGGATCGGCAGCAGGTTCTGGCCGCCGCCGCGATTTTCCTCTTCGAAGATGATCTGGGTCAGCACCGAACGGGTGATGTCGTCATTGGTCTTGGCGTCGTAGACCACGAAGTCCACGCCCTCCTTCACCATGTCCGACAGATGTTCCAGGGTGACATAGGAACTGGAGGCCGTGTTGTAGAGGCGACGGTTGGCGTATTTCTTGATGACGACCTTTTGGCCGGCGCTTTTTTCACCCGGCGTACGAGCCGATGGCGTTTCGCCGTTTTCGTTGTTCTCGGACATTTCGTTCCCTAGGACAGCGTTGTCTCCGCCTTTTCGCATCGCACTATCGCGGATGCAAAGGCATGGCGCCAGTGCCGCCGAAGCTTGGAACGCGCAACATCCCGTGAAAAGGTGACGGTGACGAACCCTGCGGGATTATGCAAGGTGGCGCCGCATCGCAAAAAATGGGCGCCGCACCTGCGAGAAGCGCCCGGAAACCACGTCACGGGAGCTTCTTCGCCATGAGCGACATCGTCATCGTCTCCGCCGCCCGCACGCCGGTCGGTTCGTTCCTCGGCGCCCTGTCCAGCCTGCCGGCCCACGAGCTGGGCAAGATCGCCATCCAGGCCGCCGTCGAGCGGGCGGGCATCAGCGCCGCCGATGTCGACGAGGTGATCCTGGGCCAGGTGCTGCAGGCCGCCGCCGGCCAGGGTCCGGCGCGGCAGGCCTCGGTCAACGCCGGCATCCCCGTCGAAAGCCCGGCCTGGAGCCTCAACCAGCTGTGCGGCTCGGGCCTGCGCGCTGTCGCGCTAGGGGCTCAGCAGATCGCCGCCGGCGACGCCAGCATCGTGGTGGTGGGCGGCCAGGAGAGCATGAGCCAGGCCCCGCACGCCCAGGCGCTGCGCAACGGCCAGAAGATGGGCGACCTGTCGTTCGTCGACACCATGATCAAGGACGGCCTGTGGGACGCCTTCCACGGCTACCACATGGGCCAGACCGCCGAGAACATCGCCAGCCGCTGGCAGATCACCCGCGAGGCCCAGGACAGGTTCGCCGTCGCCAGCCAGAACAAGGCCGAGGCCGCCCAGAAAGCCGGCCGGTTCGACAGCGAGATCGCCCCGGTGACCATCAAGGGCCGCAAGGGCGACACGGTGGTCAAGGACGACGAGTTCATCCGCCACGGCGTCACCTACGAAGGCATTTCGGGCCTGAAGCCGGCCTTCACCAAGGACGGCACGGTCACCGCCGCCAACGCCTCGGGCCTCAACGACGGCGCCGCCGCCCTGGTGCTGATGAGCGCCGACGAGGCCAAGAAGCGCGGCCTGACCCCGCTGGCCCGCATCGCCTCGTGGGCCAATGCCGGCGTCGCGCCCGAGATCATGGGCACCGGCCCGATCCCGGCCAGCAAGAAGGCCCTGGAAAAGGCCGGCTGGAAGGTCTCGGACCTCGACCTGGTCGAGAGCAATGAGGCCTTCGCCGCCCAGTCGCTGTGCGTGGTCGGCGAGCTGGGCCTCGACCCGGCCAAGGTCAATGTCAACGGCGGGGCCATCGCCATCGGCCACCCGATCGGCGCCTCGGGCGCGCGCATCCTCACCACCCTGGTCCACGAGATGAAGCGGTCCGGAGCCAAGAAGGGCCTGGCGACGTTGTGCATCGGTGGTGGCATGGGCGTGGCCATGTGCGTCGAAGCGATCTGACGACGAAACGCTTGTTGGCCAAATCTTCATGACGGTCGCCGGCCGGGGCTTGTCCCGCGCCGGCGACCGCGTGCAACCATAAGAAACCTAAGTGGGAGAGACACATGGCGAGAGTTGCGTTCGTGACCGGCGGCACCCGGGGCATCGGTCGAGCGATCTGCGAGCGGCTGGTCGCCGACGGAATGAAGGTGGCGGCCGGCTATTCCGGCAACGAAGAGGCCGCCGCGGCCTGCGCCAAGACCCTGGGCGTGATGGTGGTCAAGGGCAATGTCGGCTCGTTCGACGACTGCGCCGCCGCCGTCAAGACGGTCGAGGCCGAGCTTGGCCCGGTCGAGGTGCTGATCAACAACGCCGGCATCACCCGCGACGGCATGCTGCACAAGATGACCTACGAGCAGTGGTCGGAGGTCATCCGGGTGAACATGGACAGCGCCTTCAACATGACCCGTCCGGTCATCGAAGGCATGCGCGAGCGCGGCTGGGGCCGAATCATCAACATCAGCTCGATCAACGGCCAGAAGGGCCAGATGGGCCAGACCAACTATTCGGCCGCCAAGGCCGGACTGATCGGCTTCACCAAGGCCCTGGCCCTGGAGAACGCCAAGAAGGGCGTGACCGTCAACGTCATCTGCCCGGGCTATATCGACACCGAGATGGTCGCCGCCGTGCCCGAGAACGTCCTGGCCCAGATCATCGCCGGCATCCCGGTCGGTCGCCTGGGCAAGGGCGAGGAGATCGCCGACATGGTCGCCTTCCTGGCGGGCGAGCGGGCGGGCTTCGTGACCGGCGCGACACTCACCCTGAACGGCGGCCAGTACATGGCGGCCTAGGTTTCGGCTGAGCTTGATCGTTCGAGCTAGGTCTTTGAAATCAGCGCTTTATTCAAGTTGTCATCCCGGCCGAAGCGAAGCGTAGAGCCGGGACCCAGGGCCACCGCATCGCGTCGGCCCCTAGGTCCCGGACAGCCTCTGCGAGGCTTCCGGGATGACAACGGTGGTGGGCCTTCAATTGAGTGCGAGCTCCAGCCGACCTTTCAAGCGTAGCTATCCACTTGACGGCGACGCTCCCGCCGGTTCGACTAGCGGACTGACGGGAGTGTTGCCGACAAGCGACACTGGAGCGTCCGGGGTGAGGCGTGGCGGGAACAAGGTCTTTGGCGTCCAAGATTCGCCCCAGTCGGCGATCATGACCGTGGGCATGAAGAGTCTATCGGCGGCGACGACAGGGCCAGGGGGCTGCGCGATCCTGCTGGCGTTCGCCCTGGGGGCCAGCGCCGGCGCCGCGAATGCGCAGCAGTCGAGCCTTCGCGACCTCTTCGGCGCCCGGAGCGGGTCGGAATCCCGCAAGGCGCCCGCGCCCCCCGTCGCTCGCTACGTGTCGGAAACCGGCAGCGCCTTCGTCCTCGACCGGGCCTCGCCCCAGCCGCTGATGAAGTTCGAGAACAGCTCCGAGGTCTGGGTGCTGTCGCCGCAGCCGGCCCCGCGCGGCGACACGATCTACAAGAACGAGATGGGCGAGCCGGTGCTGCGGGCCACCAAGCTGGGCGGCATGACGCTGTTCACCAGCGAACGGCCGGCTGGCGACGCCGCCGCCCTGATCGGCAGGGCGACCTCGATCCAGCCGCCGACGTTCATTTCGGTCAACGCCCTGTTCCAGCGCCTGGTCCAGGCCAGCGCCCGCGCCAGCCGCGCGGCCCAGCATCGCGTTTCGTTCGAAACCGTCGACGACGCCACCCCCGCCACCTCGGTGCTGGTGGCCGACACCGCCACGGTCACCGCCGAGGCCTTCGAAAAGATGGCCCGCAACGGCGATCGCAACCTGCTCAATCGCGTGGCCCGGGTGCTGCTGGCCGAGGGCCACAAGCCGGGGGCCAACCTGAAGGGCGGCGACCTGACCGTGACCTACGCGCCCGACAAGGGCCTGTCCGGCCGGCCGTCCTCGAAGCGGATCATCAAGGTCGTCAACAAGTAGCGGCGCTGTGCGTCCTTCGAGGCCCGCTTCGCGGGCGCCTCAGGATGAGGAGCGTTGTGCTGAATTCCTCATCCTGAGGTGAGAGCCGTAGGCGAACCTCGAAGGACGCACGGCCCCGCCGCTCTACCCCAGCCGCTTGCGCACCTGGATGAACAGGTAGGGCTCGAACGGGATCGAGCGGTATTCGACCGTCTTCACCGAACCGTCGGCCCGCGAACCGTTGTAGATCACGCGCTCGCGGGTGATGTTGCGCGAGGTCAGGTTGGCCAGGGTGGTGCGCACGGTCAGGTCGGCGCGCGGCTTCCACTCGGCGAAGGTTTCGAACCACTGCTCGAACCGGTTGGTGCGCACCTCGTTGATCCGATAGCGGCTGTTCTCGTTGGGGCATCCCGTCGAGGCGCCCCAGCTCCACTTGCCGCCCGGCATGTCGCGCGTGAAGCTGACATTGCAGACGAAGGGCGTGGCGTTGGTGATGCGACGCTTTTCCAGGGTGACCGGATCGGTGACCTCGCTGTCGTACCAGCTAAGGCGGGTCTTCAACTGGCCGCCCGACAGGCCCAGCCGGTCGGTGGGCAGGGTCATCAGGATCACGAACTGGTCGGACCGGCCGTCGCCGATGTTGCTGGGCGCGTCCAGGCCGCTGCCGTCGTCCAGCGGCTTGTAGTCGTTGACGTCCTGGATCTCGGCGTGGGTGAGGGTGGCCGAGATCGAGCCCGCGCCCCAGAACCGCCGCTCGTACGCGACCTCGCCGACCCAGGAGCGGCTTGGCGCCAGCTTGGCGTCGGCGCCGTCGCTGGTGCCGGCCTGCAGGTCGGCGGACGAGACGAAGTCGCCGAAGTTCAGCTGTCCGACCTCGCGCTCCAATCGGAAACGCAGCTGGTCGACGCTGTTGGGGTTCCAGGTCACCATGACCCGGGGCTTGGGGTAGAAGAAGTCGCGCTCCAGGTTGTTGTCGCCGGTCTGGGTGATGCGCGAGATCTCCAGGCGCGCCCCGGCCTCGACCGTCAACTTGGGATCGGGGCGCCAGACGGCCTTGCCGGCGGCCTCGCCGCGCAGTTCCTCGACCTTGACATTGACGAGGTCCGGGATCGGCGCGGTCGTGGACACGTAGCGCGTCGCGCCGTCCAGGACGTTGTAGGCGCCTTCGACGCTGGCCTCGAGCGACAGCTTTTCGGACCGTAGCTGCTTGAGCTCGGCGCGCAGGATGGTTTCGCCGGTCTTGTCGATCTCGGAATAGACCTGATGATCACCCGACTTGTCGGCCGTCGAGCCGTATTCCTCGTGGCCCAGGTTCTGCAGGAACACCAGTTGCAGGTCGGTGTTCGAGGCGAGTTTCCGATCGTAGCGGGCCCCGAACTCGCCGGTCCAGTTCTCGTCGGTCTCGCCGCTGGTTTCGCGGCCGGGGCCGGGGAAGAAACGGGTGTAGGTCACGTCGCGGTCATAGGAAAAGTACTCGACCTTGCCGTTGACCTTCAGCTTGCCGCCCAGGACCCCGCGCTGGATCGCGCCGCGCGCGACGTAGTTCTGGATCTCGTCATAGCCCTTCACCGCCTCGCGCGAGACCAGGTTCCCGGCCCCGTCGCTGCGCACCCGGGCGGCGCCGTCGAAGGTGTCGCCGGTGCGGTCGATGGTGGCCTTCAGCGAACCTTCCAGCTCGTTGATCCCGTCGCGGCGCGAGGCCTGGAACTCCAGCAGCGGGCCGAAGAAACCGTCCGGATAGAGGTAGGTCTGGATGTTGGCGACCTTCTCGACCTGCACGGTCTTCTTGATCACCACGTTGGCCAGGATCGTGCGGCCCTGCATGTCGACGCCGGGCGCGCCGCCGCGGATCAGCTCGACGCGCTCGACGGCCGAGGTCGAGATGCGCTTGAGGATGTCCTCCAGGGTCTCGCTCTTGGTGGTCGGGCGTTCGCCGTTGATCAGCACATTGCCGGCGGCGCCCGCGAAGCCGCGGACGTCGCTGCCCTGGTCCAACCGAAAGCCGGGCAGGCGGGTGATCATGTCGAAGGCGGTGCTGGGCCGTGCGGCCTCGAAGAAGCTGGGCGGATAGGCGATCACGCCGCGTTGTTCGGCGGTGGTGGTGGCGGTGTCGGCGACCACGGGGGCGGCCTGCGGAGCCGAAGTCGGAGCGGTAGCTTGGGCCTCGGGCGATGCCAGGCCCAAGGCGAAGATAAGCGAAGTCAGACTCATACCGCGGTCCCCCAAAGCCCCCGCTTTGTTGGCGGCGAACCTGAGGTTCCGGAGGCGCCGGAACCAGTTACAAAACCGCAAGGTAGATTACATTTGTGAAATGTTTTCGCCGATCACCTGGGGGAGCGGAGGTTTCGGCAAGATTTTCAGGGTGTTACGGCAGCCGCTCTGATCTTGCTTCCGCATGCGCTCTCCCCCTCCGCCGTCATCCCGGGCCTTGTGCCCGGGACCCCTGGTTCAGCCGACGGTGAAGTACCTTGGCGCGCCAGCGCGCCACCCATCCGCACCCGCGGCGGACTGAGGGATCCCGGGCACAAGGCCCGGGATGACGGTTCAAAAGAGGTGGATGAGGGGGGAGGAGGGACCTCTAACTAAACCGCCGTGCCGCCCACCGTCAGGCCGGTGATCTTCAGCGACGGCTGGCCGACGCCGACCGGCACGCCCTGACCCGACTTGCCGCAGACGCCGATGCCGGGGTCGAAGTCGAAGTCGTTGCCGATCATCGTCACCTTGGTCAGGGCGTTGGGGCCGTCGCCGATCAGGGTGGCGCCCTTGACCGGGGCGGTGATCTTGCCGTCCTCGACCAGATAGGCCTCGGTGCACTGGAAGACGAACTTGCCGTTGGTGATGTCGACCTGGCCGCCGCCGAAATTGGCGCAGTAGAGGCCGCGCTTCATCGAGGCGATCATCTCGGCCGGGTCGTCGTTCCCGGCCAGCATGCCGGTGTTGGTCATGCGCGGCATGGGCATGTGGGCGTAGGACTGGCGGCGGCCGTTGCCGGTCGGGGCCATGCCCATCAGTCGAGCGCTCATCCGGTCGTGCATGTAGCCGACCAGGATCCCGTCCTCGATCAGGATCGTGCGCTCGGTCGGGGTGCCCTCGTCATCGATGGTCAGCGAGCCGCGACGGCCGGCCAGTGAACCATCGTCGAACACGGTCACGCCCTTGGCCGCCACACGCTCGCCGATGCGGCCGGAGAAGGCGCTGATGCCCTTGCGGTTGAAGTCGCCCTCCAGGCCGTGACCAACGGCTTCGTGCAGCAGCACGCCGTTCCAGCCGGGGCCAAGCACCACGTCCATCTCGCCGGCCGGGCAGGCCACGGCGTCCAGATTGACCAGCGCCATGCGCAGGGCCTCGTCGACCTGGTCCCGCCACTTGTCGGGGCTGATCCAGGCGGCGAAGCCGGCGCGGCCGCCGGCCCCGGACGAGCCGGCCTCGCGCTTGCCGTCCTTCTCGACCGTGACCTGGACGTTGACGCGGACCAGCGGCCGCACGTCGCGCAGCAGCCGGCCGTCGGCCCTCAGGATCTCGACCACCCGGCGCTCGCCGGCCATCGAGGCCATCACCTGGACCACACGCGGGTCGCGAGCCCGGGCGAAGGCGTCGATCTCCTGCAGCAAGGCGACCTTGTCGGAGAAGGCGGGGGAGGAGACCGGGTCGTCCTCGCCATAGAGCTTTTCGTTGGTGGCGCGCGGCGCCTCGGCGCTGACCCCGGCATAGCCGCGGCGGGCCAGCTTGGCCGAATCGGCGGCCCGGCCGATGGCGGCTTCGGAGATCTCGGCGGAATGGGCGTAGCCGGCGGTCTCGCCGGCCACCACGCGCAGGCCGAAACCCTCGCCCGAATCATAGGAGGCGCTCTTCAGGCGACCGTCGTCGAATACGAAGGCCTCGCTCTCGGAGCGTTCGACGAACAGCTCGCCGTCGTCAGCGCCGGCCAGGGCTTCGCCGAGGATTTGGCGGGCGCGTTCGGGATCGACGCCGGCGGCGGCCAGCAGGGACGGGGCGGTCATGGGAGCGGTCATGGCGTACAGGTAGGGGTTTCCTTGGCCCGCGTCATCACCCGGCGACGATTCGTCCATCCGCTGACGGGGACAGGCGCATGCGCCTGTCCCCATTCCGAGCTCACCAGCTTTCGTGCACTTCGCCGGATCCGGCGACGTTGGTGACCAGGCTGGTCGGCTTGGTGGTGACGCTGACCTCGCCGCTGCCGGCCACCTCGACCTCGGCCGCGCCGTGCGGAGCGATCCGCGCCGAGCCGCTACCGGCCACGGCGACCTTGGCGTCGCCGGTGTCGAGCTCGGTCAGGTCGGCGTCGCCGGAGCCGGAAATGCGAAGGTCGATCTTCGCCGCCTTGCCTTCGGCCTCGATCTCGCCGCTGCCGTTCAGCTCGATCGTCGCGGTGGGCTGGTCATAGGCCCGCACCCTCAGGTCGCCGCTGCCGTTCAGGGTGAAGCCGCGCACGGCTGGGGCGGTGACCTCGATGGTCAGCTGGTCATGGCCCCGGCCGACGTGGAAGCCGTGGCTGTTGAGGTTGACCGTCGAGGCGTCGTCGTCGCCCCTCAGGCGGATCTGGCCGCCATCCACCACCACCCGGTCCACCAGGCCCTTGGGGCCGTTGACCTTGATCGAGGCGCCGGCTCCGGGGGCGCTCTGAGTGAAGGTGACGTCGGCGGGCACGTCGATCTGCAGCGTGTCGGACCCGGTCCAGGCGATCTGGCGTTCGATCGTCTCGTCGCTGGCCAGGCGATCGGGCGTGATGCTGACGTGGTCGTCGTCGTCGTTGATCTCGACGTGCCAGTCGGCGGGAATATTCCAGCCGTTCTTGAGGATGTCCCGCCCGCCCAGGGCGGCGGCGCCGGCGAAGCAGCCCAGCGCCAGGACGAAGCTGGCGACGGCGACGATGGTCAGGTTGCGGATCATGATGGCCCCCTCAGACCTGGGTTTCGATGGCCGGCTTCAGCAGCCGGTAGTGAAGACGCCCGAACCAGACCAGGCCGTTGACCAGCCAGATGCTGAGCAGGGTGGTGACGGCGGCCAGGGCGGTGGCGGCGGCCATCAGGCCGATGCCCAGCAGGAAGGCGACGGCCGGGCCGCCGGGCTGTCCGGCGAAGGGGCCGACCGCGGTCACCGCGCCCCCGGCGACGAAGATGCCGATGGCGGCCATGAAGCAGGCGAACAGCGTGCCCAGCACCCCCATCAGCAGGGGCAGCAGGAACAGGATGTCGATGGCCCCCAGGCCGACGATGGCGAAGATCGCCCCGGCGGCGGCGGAGGGGTTCTTGGCCTCCTCCCAGCGCTTGACGCCCTGTTCGGCGCGCTGTTCGCGGGCCAGGCGCTCGGGCTCGCCGAGCGCGGCGGCCACGTCGGCCTCGGTGCGTCCGGCCGCCAGGCCGTCGGCGAAATGGGCCTCGTAGTCGGCGACGATGTCGGTGATCGCGGAGGCCGGCATGCCGGCCAGGCCGCGCTTGAGGCGGGTGAGGAATTCGGCGCGCGTCATGCGGCGGCTCCCAGGATGTGTTCGACGGCGGCGGTAAACGCCGCCCATTCGGCCTTCTGGGCCGCGAAGCTGTCGCGGCCGGCGTCGGTCAGGCGGTAATATTTACGCGGCGGGCCGCTCTGGGACTCGACCAGATAGGTCTCGACCAGGCCGTCCGACTGCATGCGGCGCATGAGCGGATAAATTGTCCCTTCCCCCATATCGATGTCCTTGGCCAGTTGGCTGGCGATCTCGTAGGCGTAGCTGTCGGCCCGCGACAGCAGGGCCAGAACGCAGAGCGCCAGCACGCCTTTCTTCAGTTGTATCTCGATGGCTTCCGTCACGGTGGCTGTTTCCCGTTGATGGCTCTCTTGTGACGCAAGGTAGTGCCTAATGCAAGGTAGCTGGCATTACATGTTAGTAATGCTACCTAGGTCCGAACGGCCGTTGTTGAGACCTGTTCTCAGCTGGCTTGCCTGGGTGTCGAGCACGGTGTTCGGGGAACGCCTCTGGCGCTTGGCAACGGGGTTTGGAGCGCGTATGCACGCCAGCGACCGGCCAGAGGCGGCGGGGCGGACTGTCGATTCACGTTGCGAGACGGAAGTCGATTGCCAGGCCCCCTTGTCGCTGGTCGTATTGTGCATGTCGGCGCGGCGTGGGTTCGATGGACGCCAAATCGCCGCCGAAACGGGCCGTGAGGGATATGAAGGCAATTCAGGGGATGCGGCGGATGTTGGCGGGCGTAGCCGCCGTCGCCGCCACGACGATGGTCCTTTCGGGGATGTTCGCGGGGCAAGCCCTCGCCAAGGGCGCCGAACTGCTGGGCCAACCGACGCCCGGCGCGATCGATCTGCAGCAGGCGGCCTCGCCGCTGAAGCATGACGCGATCTGGTTTCACACCTGGATCCTGATGCCGATCATCACGGCCATCACCCTTTTGGTGCTGGGCCTGATCGTCTGGATCGTCATCCGCTATAACGCGAAGTCGAACCCGGTCCCGGCCAAGTTCAGCCACAACACGACGGTCGAGATCATCTGGACCGTGGTGCCGGTGCTGATCCTGATGGTCATCGCCATCTTCTCGTTCCGGCTGCTGTTCGCCTACGACAACATGCCCAAGCCCTACATGACCGTGAAGGCCACCGGCTATCAGTGGTACTGGGGCTATGAGTATCCCGACCAGAAGATCAGCGAGATCATCTCGACCCCGCTGAAGAAGGAAGAGGCCGACGCCAAGGGCGTGCCTTACCTGCTGGCGGCCAACACCCCGCTGGTGGTGCCGGTCAACCAGGTCGTCCACGTCCAGGTGACGGCCGCCGACGTGATCCACGCCTTCGCCCTGCCGGCCTTCGGTCTGAAGACCGACGCCGTCCCCGGGCGCCTGAACCTGACCTGGTTCAAGGCCGAGAAGATCGGGACCTACTACGGCGAGTGCTCCGAGCTGTGCGGCGTCGATCACTCGAACATGCCGATCGAGATCAAGGTGGTCAGCCAGGCCGACTTCGACGCCTGGGTGAAGTCCAAGACCGCGCCCGCTCCGGCCGCGACCGCCGCCGCCGCTCCGGCCCCCGGCGCCCTTGGGGTAACGCCGGCCGCCGCCCCCGCTTCCGCCCCGGCCGCGGCTCCCGCCGCGCCGGCGGTCTAAGATACGATTGCAGGATTAAGTCCGATGGCTCACGCCGCTGACATCGATCATCACGACGCGTCACACGATGACGCCGACCACAAGCCGCCCTTCTTCCAGCGCTGGTTCGGTTCGACCAACCACAAGGACATCGGCACGCTCTACATCATCTTCGCCATCATGGCGGGACTGGTGGGCGGCGCGCTGTCGGGCCTGATCCGCTGGGAACTGGCCGAGCCGGGCATCCAGATCTTCGGCCCCAACTCGTCGGTCAGCCTGCTGGGCCTCGTCGAGCAGTCCAAGCACGGCTACAACGCCGTGGTCACCGCCCACGCCCTGATCATGATCTTCTTCATGGTCATGCCGGCGATGATCGGCGGGTTCGGCAACTGGTTCGTGCCGATCATGATCGGCGCGCCGGACATGGCCTTCCCGCGGATGAACAACGTCTCGTTCTGGCTGCTGGTCGCCGCCTGGTGCCTGCTCTTGACCTCGATGTTCGTCGACGGCGGCCCGGGCAGGGGCTTCGGCGGCGGCTGGACGATCTATCCGCCGCTCTCGACCACCGGCCACACCGGACCGTCGATGGACCTGGCGATCCTGGCCCTCCACCTGGCCGGGGCCTCGTCGATCCTGGGCGCGATCAACTTCATCACCACGATCTTCAACATGCGCGCGCCGGGCATGACCCTGCACCGCATGCCGCTGTTCGCCTGGTCGGTGCTGATCACCGCCTTCCTGCTGCTGCTGTCGCTGCCCGTCCTGGCCGGCGCCATCACCATGCTGCTGACCGACCGTAACTTCGGCACCCACTTCTTCGACCCGGCCGCCGGCGGCGACCCCGTGATGTTCCAGCACCTGTTCTGGTTCTTCGGTCACCCGGAAGTGTACATCCTGATCCTGCCAGGCTTCGGCATCATCAGCCACATCGTCTCGACCTTCTCCAAGAAGCCGATCTTCGGCTACCTGGCGATGGCCTACGCCATGGTCGCCATCGGCTTCGTCGGCTTCATCGTGTGGGCCCACCACATGTACACCGTCGGCATGAGCATCAACCTGCGCGCCTATTTCGTGGCCGCCACGATGGTCATCGCGGTGCCCACCGGCGTGAAGATCTTCTCATGGATCGCCACGATGTGGGGCGGCTCGATCAGCTTCAAGACGCCCATGCTGTGGGCGATCGGCTTCATCTTCCTGTTCACCGTCGGCGGCGTGACCGGCGTGGTCCTGTCCAACGCCGGCATCGACTACAGTCTGCACGACACCTACTACGTCGTCGCCCACTTCCACTACGTGCTGTCGCTGGGCGCCGTGTTCGCCATCTTCGCCGGCTTCTTCTACTGGTTCGAGAAGATGTGGGGCGTGAAGTACAACGAGTTCCTGGGCTGCCTGCAGTTCTGGATCATGTTCGTCGGCGTCAACCTGGTGTTCTTCCCGCAGCACTTCCTGGGCCTGCAGGGCATGCCGCGTCGCTACGTCGATTACCCGCTGGCCTTCGCGCACTGGAACTACGTCTCGTCGGTCGGCTACGCGATCACCGCCGTGGGCGTGGTGGTGTTCCTGGTCATCCTGGTCGAGGCCGCCATCCGTCGCCGCAAGGCCGAGGCCAATCCGTGGGGCGAAGGCGCCACCACCCTGGAATGGACCCTCTCCTCGCCGCCGCCGTTCCACCAGTTCAGCGATCCGCCGGTCATCAAGGCCGACAGCCACTGATCCTGGCGGTATAGACACACAAAGCGCGGGGGCGCGGGCCGGGTGAAAATCCAGCCCGCGCCCTTCGCCAATCAAGACCGTAGTTGGCAAGACCTGAAGACCCTTACGTAAAATGGCCCGTTCGCCCGTCCTGAATCCTGGAGATGTCCTGACCCCTGAAGACGGGGCGACCGAAACGGTCCGCCACGCCCGTTGGCAGGACTATTTCCAGCTGATGAAGCCGCGGGTGATGTCGCTGGTGGTGTTCACGGCCCTGACCGGGCTGCTGGCCGCCCGCACGCCGATCCACCCGCTGCTGGGCGCGGTGGCGGTGTTCTGTATCGCCGTCGGGGCCGGGGCCTCGGGCGCGCTGAACATGTGGTACGACGCCGACATCGACGCCAAGATGCGCCGCACGCGCGGCCGGCCGGTGCCCATGGGCCTGGTCAAGGGCGAGGAGGCCGCCACCCTGGGCGTGGTGCTGTCGCTGCTGTCGGTGATGCTGATGGGCATGGCGATCAACTGGCTGGCCGCCGGCCTGCTGGCCTTCACCATCGTGTTCTACGCCGTGGTCTACACCATGTGGCTCAAGCGCTGGACGGCCCAGAACATCGTCATCGGCGGGCTTGCCGGGGCGCTGCCGCCCGCCATCGGATGGGCCGCGGCCACCGGCCACGCGCCGCTGAACGCCTGGCTGATGGTGCTGATCATCTTCCTGTGGACCCCACCGCACTTCTGGGCCCTGTCGCTGTACATCAGCACCGACTACGCCAAGGCCGGCGTGCCGATGCTGCCGGTGGTCAAGGGCGCCAAGGAAACCCGCAAGCAGATCCTGCTCTACACCCTGCTGCTGATCCCGGTGTGCGTCGCCCCTGTGTTCACCGGCCTGGGCGGCCTGCTGTACCTGGCGGTGGCCGGTCTGGGCGGGCTGGTGTTCCTGACCCTGGCCTGGCGGGTGTTCCGCAGCACGGCCGGCGACGCCGCCGACCCGCGCCCCGCCGACCGCGACCTCTATGAGGTCGGCGAAGCCGCCGCCAAGCGGGGCAAGCCAGTTGGCGACGCCAAGCATGCCCGCAACCTGTTCGCCTTCTCGATCCTCTACCTGTTCGCCCTGTTCGCCGCCCTGCTGGCCGAGGCGGTGCTGGGCCTGCCCGCCTTGAACCTTCACGTGCTGGAGCTGCCGCTATGACCGCACCCCGCAAGGACGACCCCGCCGCCAAGGCGCGCGGCCTGCGAAACATCGCCCTGGGCCTGGGCCTGGCGGCCTTCGTGGTGCTGGTCTTCGTGGTCACCCTGGTGAAGCTGGGAGGCAACCTTGCCCAACCTCACTTCTAAGGACGCCGAGAGGATCGCGCGCGACAACCAGGCCGGGACCGGCCCCAAGCGCGAGAGCCGCCATCACGCCAAGGTCGCGGCCCTGTGCGGCGTCGCCTTCTTCGGCATGGTCGGCGCGGCCTACGCCGCCGTGCCGCTGTACAAGATGTTCTGCCAGGCCACCGGCTTCGACGGCACGGTGCGCAAGGCCGAGGTCAAGCCGAGCCGGGTGCTGGACCGCAAGGTCAAGATCCGCTTTGACGCCAATATCCGCGGCCTGCCCTGGGACTTCTCGACCGAGCAGGTCAGCCAGGACATCCGCATCGGCGACACCGGCCTGGCCTTCTTCAAGGTCACCAACAAGAGCGACAAGCCCCTGACCGGCCGGGCGATGTACAACGTCGTGCCCGAGCAGGCCGGCCCCTACTTCCAGAAGCTGGAATGCTTCTGCTTCTCCAACCAGACGATCGAGCCCGGCCAGACGGTCGAGTTCCCGGTCGTCTATTTCGTCGACCCCCAGTTCGCGGACGATCCGGACACCAAGGGCAAGTCGGAGATCACCCTCTCCTACACCTTCTTCCCGGCCGTTCCTGACGCGGCGGGGACGAAACAGGCGGCGACGACGCCGCGCATCGTTCAACCCCTTGGCGGCAAGCCGCCGACGGGGCTATAGCGTTTCACACATGGCGTGTCGGCGGGGGGACCTAGCCGATGCGCTTCGAGGGATTAAAGGGTTAGCACGCACATGGCCCACGGCGCCGTCAAACACGACTATCACATCCTGCCCCCCAGCCCCTGGCCGTTCGTCGGGTCGCTGTCGGCCACCATGATGGCCATCGGCCTGATCGCCTGGATCAAGGGCGGCGTCTTCGGCATCGAGAAGGGCCAGTTCTGGCTGTTCGCGCTGGGCGTCTCGGGCGTGCTCTACACCTTCTTCGGCTGGTGGAGCGACGTGGTGAAGGAAGCCAACGCCGGCGACCACACCCCGGTCGTCTCGATCGGCCTGCGCTACGGCATGGTGCTGTTCATCGCCTCGGAAGTGATGTTCTTCGTGGCGTGGTTCTGGATCTTCTTCGAGATGGCCCTGTTCCATCACCACCGCACCCTGTCGGGCATCGAGGAAGTCCGCGCCGCCTGGGCCACCTGGCCGCCGGCCGGCGTCGAGGCCGTGTCGCCGTGGCATCTGCCGCTGGTCAACACCCTGACCCTGCTGCTATCGGGCACGACCATCACCTGGTCGCACCACGCCCTGCAGCAAGGCGACCGCCAGGGCGCCAAGTGGGGCCTGATCCTGACCATCCTGCTGGGCGCGCTGTTCACCTGCATCCAGGTCTACGAATACGCTCACATCAACCACGAGCAGCTGTTCTATTCGGAAGCGGCCGTCAATTCGGGCCTCTACGGCTCGACCTTCTTCCTGGCCACGGGCTTCCACGGCTTCCACGTGTTCGTCGGCACCCTGTTCCTGATCGTCTGCCTGATCCGGCTGATGAACGGCGCCTTCACCCCCAAGCAGCACTTCGGCTTCGAAGCAGCCGCCTGGTACTGGCACTTCGTCGACGTGGTCTGGCTGTTCCTGTTCGCCTTCGTCTACGTGATCTTCGGCGCGAGCCACTAGGTCACGCGCTTCGAGAGGGCCCGGAACGCCAAGCGGTGTTCCGGGCCTTTTTGTTTGGGGATCCTGGATTGGGGACAGGCACATGTGCCTGTCCCCGTCCGCGTGTTGCGGTGTAAGGCATAGGCCCATGACCCAAGTGAACCCCTACCTCGCCGGCGCGACCGGCCGTTGCCCCCACTGCGGCGAGGGGATGCTGTTCGACGGGTTCCTGAAGGTGACCAAGACCTGCGAGGCCTGCGGTTTCGACCTGGGGGCCCACGAGACCGGCGACGGCGCGGCCACCTTCGTGATCCTGATCGCCGGCTTCCTGTGCGCCTTCGGGGCGCTGTTCACGATGTTCGCCTTCAACTGGCCCGTCTGGCTGCTGCTGCTGATCTGGCTGCCCCTGACCCTGGTCGCCTGCCTGGGGCTGATGCGCCCGGCCAAGGGCCTGATGGTCGCCGCCCACATCGCCAACCACGCCTCCGAGGCTGGCCGCCACGATGTCTGACACCGCTCTCGGCAAGGATCGCCGCTTCCCATTCGGTCTGACGATCGCCACCCTGATCGCCTTCGCCATCCTGATCGGCCTGGGCGCCTGGCAGATCAAGCGCCTGGCCTGGAAACAAGACCTGCTGGCCCGGATCGAGGTGCTGAAGACCGCGCCCGCCCAGCCTCTGGCCACGGCCTTGGCGAACGCCCAGGGCCGGGACCTGACCTGGACCCGTGTCTCGGTCGATTGCGCGCCGGCCCAGCCCGCGACCCTGCCGCTGGTCTACGGCATCCGCGACGGCGACATCGTCTGGCGCGCCACCGCCCTATGCCGCGCCACCGTTGGCGGCTATGGCGCGGTCCTGCTGGACCTCGGCGTGGTCAAGGCCCTGACCGGCCAGTCCGCGCCCGCGCCGGTCGCCCTGGCGGCCCCGGCCCGGGCCGTCGGCGTTCTGATGGCTCCCAGGCAGCTGGGCGGCGACCGCGAGGCCACGGTCCAGAAGTTCGCCGCCGAGAGGCCCGCGCCCTATATCCTGATGGTCGAGACCGCGACCCCCGTCCCGCCCGGCGTCACCCCCGCGCCGCTTCCGGCAGAAATTTCCAATCGGCACCTCGAATACGCCCTGACGTGGTTCGGTCTTGCCGTGACCCTGCTGTTTATCTATGCCGCCATGCTCTGGCGGAAGATGAGATCCTGATGCGCTATGTCTCCACCCGGGGTGAGGCCCCGTCGATCGGTTTCCTGGAAGCGGTGCTGGCGGGCCTGGCCCCCGACGGCGGCCTCTATGTGCCGGAACGCTGGCCGACCTTCACGCCGGAAGAGATCGCCGCCTTCGCCGGCCAGCCCTACGCCAAGGTCGCCGCCGCGGTGATCGGCAAGTTCGTCGGCGACGACCTGCCCGCCGAGGACCTGGCCGAGATGTGCGACGAGGCCTATGCCAGCTTCGCCCACGCCGCCGTCGCGCCGCTGAAGCAACTGGCCCCCGGCCGCCATCTGCTGGAGCTGTTCCACGGCCCGACCCTGGCCTTCAAGGACGTGGCGATGCAGCTGCTGGGGCGGCTCTACGACTACGTGCTGTCGCGCCAGTCGCGGACCATGACCATCATCTGCGCCACCTCGGGCGACACCGGCGGCGCGGCCGTCGAGGCGTTCCGCGGCCGCTCCAACGCCCGCATCGTGGCCCTGTTCCCCGAGGGCCGGATCAGCGAGGTCCAGCGCCGGTTCATGACCACGGCGACCGACAAGAACGTCGCCTGCGTCTCGATCCAGGGTTCGTTCGACGACTGCCAGGCCATCGTCAAGCAGGCCTTCCAGGACGACCAGTTCCGCCACGCCGTCGACCTGTCGGGCGTCAACTCGATCAACTGGGCGCGGATCGCCGCCCAGAGCGTCTACTTCTTCACCGCCGCCGTCGCCCTGGGTGCGCCGGCCCGCAAGGTGGCCTTCGTGGTGCCCACGGGGAATTTCGGCGACGCCTACGCCGCCTATGTCGCCAGCCGCATGGGCCTGCCGATCGCCCGGATCATCGCCGCCACCAATTCCAACGACATTCTGGCCCGAGCCTTCGAGGAAGGCCGCTACGCGCGCGGCGCCGTCGCCGCCACCCAGAGTCCGGCCATGGACATCCAGGTGGCCAGCAATTTCGAGCGCCTCTATTTCGAGGCCGTCGGCCGCGACGGGGTCGAGACGGGCAGGGCGTTCCGGGCCTTCGGCAACACCGGCGTGCTCGACATCCCGCCCAGCGCGCTCTCCAAGATGCGCGAGCTGTTCCAGGGCGCGTCGGTCAGCGAGGCCGACACCGCCAAGACCATCCTGTCGACCCTCAACGAGACCGGCGAGGTCATCGACCCGCACACCGCCGTCGGCGTGGCCGCCGCCAACGTCCTGCGCCTGGCCGATCCGGCCACGCCGGTCGTGGTGCTGTCCACCGCCCATCCGGCCAAGTTCCCCGAGGCCGTCCTGGCCGCCGCCGGCCTGACCCCGGCCGCGCCCCGCGCCACCCCGGACCATTCGGCCAAGCCCGAACGCTTCGACCGCCTGCCGGCCGACGCCGAGACGGTGAAGGCGTTTGTCCGGGTGTTCGCCTCGGCGGGGTCGTGACCATCTTGAACATCTCCTCACCCGCGCAGCGGGGGAGGTGGCGCGCCGCGAATACGCGGCGTGACGGAGGGGGCGTCGTCCGCGCCTCCGCCAACGCCCCCTCCGTCCGCTTCGCGGCCACCTCCCCCGTTTCACGGGGGAGGAGAAAGCTTTCATGACCGCCACCCTCCACACCCTCGAAAACGGCGTCCGCGTCGTCTGCGACCCCATGCCGGGCCTGGAGACCGTCGCCCTGTCGGTCGTCGCCGGCCGAGGTGCGGCCTATGAGGACGTGTCCCGATCGGGCTGGTCGCACCTGCTCGAGCACATGGTGTTCAAGGGGGCCGGGGCCCGCTCGTCGCGAGACATCGTCGAGGTGGTCGAGGCCGAGGGCGGCTCGATCAACGCCGCCACCGGCTACGAGCGCACCAGCTTCCAGGTCCGCGCCCTCAAGGGCGGCCTGGACCTCGGCATGGCTGTGCTGGCCGACCTGGTCCTGCGCCCCACCCTCGACGAGGCCGACCTGACCCGCGAGAAGCAGGTGGTGGCCCAGGAGATCGCCGAGGCGGCCGACGCCCCCGACGACTACGTCTTCGACCTGGTCCAGGCCGCCGCCTGGGGCGACCACCCTCTGGCTCGGCCGATCCTCGGCACGGTCGACAGCGTCAATTCCGCCACCGTCGAGGGGTTGTCGCACTGGCGCGGGGCGCTCTACGCCGCCGATCGGCTGATCATCAGCGCCACCGGCGCGGTCGAGGTCGACGAGGTGCTGGACCTGGCCCGCCGCGAGTTCGGGTCGATGCCCGCCGCGCCGGGCGTCGCCAACTTCGCGCCGCCCCAGTTCATCGGTGGCCGCAAGAGCCAGGCCCGCAAGCTGGAGCAGGTGCAGCTGGTGTTCATGCTGCCGGCCGTCAGCGCCCGCGAGGACGATTATTTCGCCCTGCGCATCTTCGCCGAGGCCCTGGGCGGGGGGATGTCGTCACGGCTGTTCCAGGAGGCCCGCGAGAAGCGCGGCCTCGCCTACAACATCGACGCCTATGCCGACACCTATGCCGACGCCGGGGCCCTGGGGGTCTATGCCGGCTGCGCGGCCAGCGACGCGGCCGAGACGGCCAAGGTCTGCGCCGAGCAGATCCTGGGCCTCGCCGACAAGATCGAGGACGCCGAACTGGCCCGGGCCAAGGCCCAGCTGAAGGCCCACATGTTCATGGCCCGCGAGCAGCCGTTGTCGCGCGCCGAACAGGCGGCCGGCCAGGCCCTGATGTTCGACCGGCTCTACACCCCGGGCGAGCTGGCGGCCGCCGTCGACGCGGTGACCCCCGACAACCTGCGCCGCCTGAGCCAGGTGATCCTCGGCTCCGGCAAAGTCGCCAGCGCCATCCTCGGCGCCAAGGCGGCGATGAAGGCCGGCGAGGTGTTCGAGCGGACGCTGGGCGGCTAGACGGCGACCTCCTCGAGAAGGTCAACCGCCGGGGCGTTGGGCCCGCGATCCAGCTCCCGCGCCAGCTGCTCGCGATCCAGGGCGCCTTCCCAGCGGGCCACGACCAGGGTCGCCACGCCATTGCCGACGAAATTGGTCAGGGCCCGGCACTCGCTCATGAAGCGGTCGACCCCGACCAGCACCGCCAGAGCGGCGATCGGGATGTCGGGCACCACGGCCAGGGTGGCGGCCAGGGTGATGAAGCCGGCCCCGGTCACGCCGCTGGCCCCCTTGGAGGTCAGCATGGCCACGCCCAGCAGGGCGGCCATCTGGCCGAAGCTCAGATGGGTGTTGGTCGCCTGGGCCAGGAAAAGGGTGGCCAGGGTCATGTAGATGTTGGTGCCGTCGAGGTTGAAGCTGTAGCCGGTGGGCACCACCAATCCGACCACCGACTTCCTGGCGCCCAGCCGCTCCATCTTCTCGATCAGCTGCGGCAGGGCCGATTCCGACGAGCTGGTGCCCAGCACGATCAGCAGCTCCTCGCGGATATAGGCCAGGAACTTGAGGATCGAGAAGCCGCTGAGCCAGGCGATCGTCCCCAGCACCACCAGCACGAACAGCAGGGCGGTGACATAGAAGGTGGCCACCAGCGCGCCCAGTTGCACCAGGCTGGCCAGGCCGTATTTGCCGATGGTGAAGCCCATGGCCCCGAACGCCCCCAGGGGCGCCAGCTTGACCACCACATGGATGATGCCGAAGAACAGCTTGGCCATGTCCTCCATGGCCGAGGCCGCCCGGTCGCCGAACGGCCCCAGCCGCGTGCAGGCAAAACCGGTCATGATGGCGATCACCAGCACCTGCAGCAGGTTGCCCTCGGCGAAGGCCCCGAAGAAGGTCTCGGGGATCAGGTGCAGCAGGTAGGGAACCGGCCCCTCGCCATGGTGGGCCTTTTCCAGGTAGCCGGCGGCGATCTTCGGATCCAGGGTGGCCGGATCGATGTTGAAGCCGTGGCCCGGATGCAGGACGTGGCCGACCACCAGGCCGACGAACAGCGCCAGGGTCGAGACCACCTCGAAATAGATCAGGGCCTTCACGCCCACCCGCCCGAACGCCTTGATGTCACCCATCCGGGCGATGCCGCCGGCCACGGTCAGGAAGATCACCGGGGCGATGACCAGCTTGACCAGCTTGATGAACGCGTCGCCCAGCGGCTTCAGCTCGACCCCGACCTTCGGCCAGATCGCCCCGACGACCACGCCTAAAGCAATGGCGATCAGGACCTGGACGTACAGCGTCCGCAGATGTCGAAACACGCCCATTCGTTTTCCCCTCGCCCCGCGCGCTCGCCTTGGGGTTCGCATCCCCGGAAACTTGCGCTATTGACCCGAACGCCCGCGCGAAGCGGCCCGGTAGCTCAGCAGGATAGAGCAGCGCTTTCCTAAAGCGAAGGTCAGGGGTTCGAGTCCCTTCCGGGCCGCCAGCGGGGGGGGGCGTCATGACGTAAAGGTTGGTCGGGTTTGGGTTTCCCGCGCCTGGCGGAGACAAGTTTGTCGTTAGACCGCCAGCACCAGGGGAGGTGTTTGCATTCCGGACTCCCCCATACCCCGCCGTCCCGAACTGTAATAAAACTGTCACTCGTCTTGCGTGCAACGCTCCGCATACTTCCCCACCGGGTTTAGGAGGCGGGAATGAGCGAGATCGACAAGACGGCGCAGGCGACGGCGCCGGTTATCGCGCCGGCCGACGGCGGCAAGGTGGCGACGATCCAGGCAACCATAAACATCGCCGACACCGCCCAGATCACCGCCTTCGGCGAGCGGGCCCAGCAGCAGGTGGCGGGCTTCGCCGACCGGATCCTGGAACAGACCCGCAATCGCGAGCTGGGCGATACGGGCGAATTGCTCAGCGACATCATCGCCAAGGCCAAGGGCCTCGACCCGGCCGACCTGCAGAACGCCGGCTTTGTCACCAAGCTGTTCGGCGGCCTGCGGCGGCGCCTGCACCGCTTCACCTCCAAGTTCGAGACGGTGGCGGCCCAGATCGACCGCATCACCGTCGAGCTGGAGAAGCGGATCGACCGCCTGCGCCGCGACGTCACCATGCTCGATGGCCTGCACGACCAGACCCGCGATTCGATCGGCGATCTCGACGCCTATATCGCGGCCGGCAAGAGCTTCGTCCAGGCGTTCCAGGCGGGCCCGCTGGCCGAATTGGAAGCCAAGGCCAAGGCCGCGGGCTCCGACGGCGGCAGCCGGGACATCATGGCGGCCCAGGCCTATCAGGACGCCGTCCAGTCGCTGGACCGGCTGGAAAAGCGCGTGCTCTATCTGCAGCAGGCGCGGCAGATCGCCATCCAGCAGCTGCCGCAGATCCGCATCGTCCAGAACGGCGACGCCACCCTGATCGAGAGCCTGGCCGCTTCGATCAACCTCACCGTTCCGGCCTGGAAGCAGAAGATGGTGCTGCTGCTGGGCCTGACCCGTCAGCGCGAGGCCCTGGCCCTGCAGAAGACGGTCACCGACACCACCAACCAGATGCTGCGCCAAGCCTCGGAGATGATGAAGGCCCAGGCCATCGACATCGAAACCCAATCCCAGCGCGGCATCGTCGACATCGAGACCTTGCAGAAGACCAACCAGGACCTGATCGACACCATTTCCGGCGTGCTGCAGGTCCAGGCCGAGGGCCGCAAGAAGCGCGAACTGGTCGAGATCGAGATGGATCGCCAGACCGACGCCCTGAAGAAGGCTCTGTCGCAAGGCCCCGCCCGGTGAGGCGGCTGGCCGTCCTAGCGGTCGCCGTCCTGGCCGGGTTGCTGGCCGGCTGCGGGTCGCGGGCCCCCGATTTCCGCATCGTCGCCGGCTCGGAGCAGAAGTCGCTGGAGCCCCTCGTCCAGGCGTTCTGCAAACGCCAGCACGTCAAATGCCAGATCGACTACAAGGGCTCGCTCGATATCGGCCTGATGCTGGCCAATGACGCGCCGCCCGAGGTGGATGCGGTCTGGCCGGCCTCCAGCCTGTGGATCGAGCTCTACGACACCCACCGCCGGGTCAAGGACCTGAAGTCGATCGACACCACGCCGGTGATCCTCGGCGTGCGGGCCAGCAAGGCCCGCGACCTCGGCTGGGTGGGCAAGCCGGTGCGGATGGACGACATCCTCCAAGCGGTGCAGGCCGGCAAGCTATCGTTCCTGATGACCTCGGCCACCCAGTCCAACTCCGGCGCGGCGGCCTATCTGGCCATGCTGGCGGCGGCCTTCGGCGACGGCTCCCGGCTGGACCCTGCGGCGCTGGACGACCAGGCGGCGCGGACCAAGGTCAAGGCCCTGCTGAAAGGCGTGGCGCGCTCGTCCGGCTCCTCGGGCTGGCTGAAGGACCTCTATCTGGAAACCGCCCAGGCCGGGAAGCCCTACGACGCCATGTGGAACTATGAGGCGGTGCTGAAGGAGACTAACGACGCCCTGCGCCAGACGGGCGGCGAGCTGCTGTACGCCGTCTACCCGGCCGAGGGCGCCGCCTATGCCGACGCGCCGCTGGGCTATGTCGAGCGCGGCCAGGATAAGAAGACGCGGGCCTTCTTCGACGCCCTCCAAACCTATTTGCTGAGCGCCGAGGCCCAGGCCCGCATCGCCGCCGATGGGCGTCGCACCGCCCCCGGCATGGCCGCGCCGGCCCGCGCCGAACCGGACTGGAACTTCGATCCGTCGCGGGTCGTGCCGTCCGTCGCCCTGCCCGAGCCGGCGGTGATCTCCCGGGCCCTCACCCTCTATCAGGAGGTGCTGCGCCGCCCGTCCCTCACCGCCCTGTGCCTGGATTTCTCCGGCTCGATGGACGGCGAGGGCGAGGCCCAGTTGAAGACCGCCATGCGGACCCTGCTCACCCCCGCCGAAGCCTCGAAGTCGCTGATCCAGTGGTCTCCGGCCGATCGCATCATCGTCATCCCCTTCGACGACGGTCCGCGAACGACCTTCGAAGGCGACGGCGGCGCCGCCTCCCAGGCCCGGCTGCTCGCCGCGATCGAGGCCGAAAGTTCGGGCGGCGGCACCGACATGTACGCCTGCGCCAACGCCGCCTTCGCCGCCATGCAACCCTATCTCGACAAGGGCTACCTGCCGGCGGTGGTGCTGATGACCGACGGCGAGTCGGATCATGCCGAAGGCTTCGACGCCGTCTGGCGGCGGGGCGGCCACGACCTGCCCGTGTTCGGCGTGACCTTCGGCGACGCCAACAAGGATCAGCTGGATCAGGTGGCGAAACTGACCCGGGCGCGGGTGTTCGACGGCGGCAAGAACCTGACGGAAGCGTTCCGGTCCGCCAGGGGCTATAACTGAGCCGGTTCGATGAGAGGCGCGGTGGTCTTGCGGGTGGATGCGCGGTTGGTTGAGCGGCCTGACCTTCTCCCGGAATCGCGCTGATGGGGCGCGGGACCGCGACCCTGCTGGCGGCGGTGGCCGCGGGCCTGGCCCTGCCACTCCTGGCGCTGGGCCTGAACCTGCCGTGGTGGCTGGCCCTGGTCGTCGCCGTGGCGGTGTTCGGCGGGGTCTGGCTGGTGCTGAAGCCGGGCGGCGGCCTGGGGCCCGGACTCACCGACGAGGCCGTCCTGGACGCGCGCAGCGCCACCGCCCAGGGCTTGTTGCTCGAAGCCGCCAACGCCATCGACCGTCTGCGCAAGGCCCGTCGCGAGATCAAGGACGCCCCCATGCGCACCGAGATCGCCCACTTGCTGGAGGTCGGCGACAAGGTGATGCGCGAGGTGCGCGAGGACCCCAGCCGCGCCATGGCCGTGCGCCGCCTGTTGACCTTCTACCTGCCCAACGCCGCCAGCGTCGCCGACGGTTGGCGCACGCTGGAAGCCCGGGCGGTCCCTTCCGCGGCCCGCATGACCCAGACCCGCGAGGTGATGGGCGGGCTGTCCCAGGCCTTCGCCAAATATGCCGACGACGTCGCCGAACCCGAACTGCAGACGCTCGACCTGGACCTGAAGGTGTTGAAGGACGCCCTCAAGGCCGATCTGAGCAACACCCCGTGAAGGAGACCTGAGGCATGGCCATGAGCAGGCGGGCGATGGCGGGGCTGGGCGTCCTGGGGGTCAGCGCGGCGGTCACCGGCGGGGTCGTGCTGTTTCGTGACCGACCCGAGGTTCGCGGGGCCCTGGGCGATGTCGACCTGGTCAAGGGCTATGCCGGCGGCGAGAAGATCGGCTTCATCCAGAACCCCCACACCATCGCCGCCCTGAAGCAGCACGGCCTGGCCCTGGCGGCCGAGCGCGCCGGATCGGTGGAGCAGGTCCGCGACCCGACCCTGCTGGCCACCAAGCCTCAGTTCCTGTGGCCCAGCTCCAGCCCGCTGATCGACCTGGCCCGTCGCCAGGTCAAGATTCTCAAGGACGAGGTGATCTTCAACTCGCCCATTGTCATCTATTCCTGGGCCCCAATCGCCGACGGCCTGGTCCGCGCCGGCTTGGCGACCAAGGAAGGCGCCCACTACCATATCGACGCCCGGGGCCTGATCGACGCGGTTCTGGCCCGCCGATCCTGGAGCGAGCTGGGCCAGCCCGACCTCTACGGCCGGGTGCGGCTGATCGCGTCGGATCCCAACAAGTCCAATTCCGGTTTCATGTTCGCGGGCCTGGCCGCCAACCTGCTGGCCGGCGATGTCGCCACCGCCGACACCCTGCCGGCGATCCTGCCCAAGCTGGTCGACCTGTTCCGGGGCATGGGCTTCAAGTCCAGTTCCTCGGGCAAGGTGTTCGACGACTACGTGGCCGGCGGTCCGGGCGCCCAGCCGATGGTGGTCGGCTATGAGAACCAGCTGGTCGAGTGGATCCTGGCCGACAAGGAACGCTGGAAGCGCATCGCCGGCGCCGCCGGGCCGGCCAAGCCGGTGGCCCTCTATCCCAAGCCGACGGTCTATTCCGCCCACCCGCTGATCGCCCTGGACCCGCACGCCCTGCCGTTGATCGACACCCTGATGTCGCGGCCGCTGCAGGAGATCGGCTGGCGCGACCATGGCTTTCGCGGGCCGCTCGGCGCGGTCGGCGCGGAGACCGATCCGATGATCGCCGGTCGCATGCCAGCCCAGATCGCCGCCGTCGCTCCGATGCCCGACATCGAAGTCATGCTGAGCATTCTCAAGGCCCTAATCTGAACGCCAGTATGGCGTGACAGGCGTTGTCAGGTTCGCAATGGGCCAGCAGAATCTGGTGTTCTGCATGACGTGCTTGAGCACTGTCTCGCCTTTGATCCAAGCCAATATTCAACCTCTACGATATGGAGGTCGCTTCCAAAGGAGCTCTCATCACTCTGGTGCATCAAGAACCCATGGTTCGGATAGGACGACCGCGTCGACAGGGGCACGGGTCGGCCTGGTGGCGGGCATGACCTCCAAATTCAGTCAGGCGATCACGATCCGCGCGTGGGCGAAGGCGTCCACGTAGTCCGGCGACAGGGAAAGATCCGTCACCAGCACGTCGACATCGGTCAGTTGCGCCGTGCGGATCAGTCCGTAGCGATCGAACTTGGTGGCGTCGGCCGCCAGGATCACCGTGCGCGCCTTGCCATAGACGATCCGGTTGACGGCGGCCTCGCCCGAATGGAAGTCCATCAGCCCCTGGTCGCGGCTGATCGCCCCCACCGACAGCACCGCCAGGCTGGGCGTGAACTCGGCCAGGTAGTCGCAGCTGCGATGGTCGAAGAAGGCCTTGTACTGGTAGTCGAGCTCGCCGCCAGACAGGAAGACCTTGTTGTCGTTGCGGCCGCCGAGCTCGGTGGTCACCGCCACGGAATTGGTGATCACGGTCAGGGACCTGTGCTGGCGCAAGGCCTTGGCGACGTAATAGCTCGTGGTGCCGCTGTCGATGTGGACGATGCCGCCGTCCGGGACCAGGTCGGCGACGGCCCGGGCGATGCGCTGCTTGGCCTCGGCGTTCTCCCGTAGCCGCAATTCGAAGGGCCCCTCCACCACATCGAGCGGCAAGCTGGCCGCGCCGTGGACTTTGGAGATCGCGCCGTTGGCCTCCAGCACCTTGAGCTCGCGGCGGATGGTCTCTTCGGAAACCCGCAGCTCGTGGGCCAGTTCGCGCACCGCATAGGTCCCGGCCGTCTGGATGCGGGCGATGATCGCCTGTTGCCGAACCTGCCGCTTGGTCATGATCGCCCCCTGAGGATTGACGGGGAAATGAGGGAATTACAACCGGCACGTCAAGAAGAATGCGATTTCGCCGGAAATACCCCTCATTATGAGGCTAAAATGTGGGAAATTTTCGCTATACGCATTTTTCAGTCAGAAATGTCGCAGAACTGACGCGTCAGTTCCCTAAGGACAGCCCCGACAGACGGACCCGTTGGGGGGACGCGCCTGAAGCCGGTGAAAACATGACTCGATCGACGTCCAGCGGTCTCGGTGACCCAAGAGCCGATCGTCGGCCGCGTGGGCGCGGCCTCTGGTTGGCCGGAAGCGCCGTCGGCGTCCTGGTCCTGGCGACCCTGGGCTCCGTCGCACACGCCGGAGACCTGGACGACGGCGGCGGCGATGTCTCGGCGCTGGTCGTCAACGGCAAGCGGAAGGCCGCCGCCGACCAGCAGGTCCAGGCGATCGGCGCGACCAACGTGCTGTCGGCCGACCAGATCCGGCGCAATCCCGACCAGAACGTGGTCGACGCCCTGGCGCGCCTGCCCGGCGTTTCGGTCTCTCCCACCGACAACATGGGCTCGCCCTCGCAGGGCAACCACCACGGCGTCGACGCGGCCGGGCGCGGCGAAGGGTCGTTCGTCAGCCTGCGCGGCCTGAACGGCGCCTACAACGTCAACCTGCTCAACGGCGTCAACGCCGCCCAGGGCATGCCCTACAGCCGGCAGATCGAGCTGAGCCTGCTGCCGCCGGTCGGCCTGGACCGGATCGTGGTGTCCAAGACCTCGACCGCCGACATGGACGGCGACGCCATCGGCGGCACGATCGACTTCCGCACCCCCACTGGCCTGGACTTCCAGGAACCGATGACGCGGATCTACGTCCAAGCCGGCCTGGCGCAGTTGCCGCTGCGCTACGGCCTCAAGGGCGGCTCGGGCCTGGCCCAGGCGGAACTGGCCCGACGGTTCGGGGCCGGGGACCGGTTCGGGATCTACGCCACCGCCTATTACGGCCGGCGCGACTTCGCCTCGACGATGCAGGACTACCAGGCCGGCCAGTGGGAGCACGCCATCTCCGACGGCGAACAGGGCAGCAACCCGGCCGGCATGGACAAGAGCGACAACCTGCTGCTGACCAGCGTCAACGCCCAGTTCACCCGTGGCCAGCAGACGCGCTACGGAGCCATCGCCTCGCTGGACTGGGAAGGCGAGCAGACCACGCTCTACGCTCGCGGCAGCTTCGCTCGCTCGAACATCGACCAGGAGGTCTATCAGAAGAGCATCCAGGCCGACGGCTATTCGGCCGGGGTCCCGCGGCCCGACGGCCTGTACCAGAACGCCGAGGACGACGGCGAGTACCACTACTGGTTCGAGACCTCGCCGGAAGTTTCGGAACTGGATTCCTTCCAGCTGGGCGGCCAGTCGCGGTTCGGCCGGCTGACGGCGGACTACAACGCCTTCTACAGCTGGGGTGAGAACTCGGCCCCCGACCACGCCGAGATCAGCTACCTGGCCAGCGCCGACAACGACCTCAACGGCCCGTTCACGGTAACCTATCGCGACCGCTATCCCATACCGCAGCTGACGCCCGCCCAGCTGGCGCGACTGAACGACAGCCGCCTGTTCCTGGTCGGCGAGGACAGCGGCGAGTTCACCAGCTCCCGCAGCGAGCAGCGCAAGACCGGCGGCAAGGTCGACTTCCACTACGACTTCGATCGCGACGTGCTGAGCGACGTGGCGTTCGGCGCGAAATATGTCGAAAGCCGCCGCGAGGCGACATCCCGCGACTACAGCGACCTCGCCCCCTATCCGGCGGGTTCGACCCTGGCCGACAGTCCGCTGATCGACAGGACGCTGAGCGAGACGATCAAGGGCGTCTACCCCTACGCCCTGCCGATCGGCGACGGCGCGGCCCTGACCGACCTGATGGCCGGCCTGGCCAAGTCCCAGGTCCTGTCGGCCGACGACTTCAACAAGAACACCCTGTCGGGCACGGAAAAGGTCTCGTCCGTCTACGTGCTGGCCAATCTCAAGCTCGGCGGCGTCGAGGTGCAGCCGGGCCTGCGCTACGAGCACACCGACATCCACGACACCTTCTGGAACCAAGTCACCAATTCGGACGACAGCGCCGGCGCCTCGGCCTTCGCCTCCAACCAGACCAAGTACGATTTCGTGCTGCCTAGCGTGCACGCCAACTACCGTCCCGACGCCGAGACGGTGGTGCGGGCCTCGATCTGGCGCAGCTATGTGCGACCGGCCTTCTTCCAGCTGGCCGGTGGTCGGCGCACGACGCTCAATGCCGACGGCTCGATCGACATCACCGAGGGCAACCCGAACCTGAAGGCGATCTCGGCCGTCAACTACGACGTCTCCTACGAGCACGCCGCGCCGGAAGGGACCCAGTTCATGGTCGGCCTGTTCCTGAAGGACATGTCCGACTACCTCTATGATCGCGGCAACACCTACCGCGCCCAGACCGTGGCCCAGACGGGCGTTTCCTCGATCAGCCGCCCCGAAAACGGCGGCGCGGCGCGGGTCTACGGTCTGGAGATGTCCGTGCGGCGCCAGTTCGCCGAACTGCCGGGCCGGCTGGGCGGCCTGGGCGTCAGCGGCAACCTGACCCTGCAGCGCTCGAAGGTCGACCTGAAGGACCCCGACACCGACAGCGGCATGCCGATGCAGGGCTCGCCCGACCTGCTCTATAACGCCTCGCTGTTCTACGACCGCGATGGGATGACCGCGACCCTGTCCTATCGCTATGGCGGGCCGACCCTGGTCAGCTACCGGTTCGGCGACTATGGCGGCGTCGATCTCAACGAATGGCAACGCTCCACCCGCACCCTGGACGCCAGTGTCGCCTACCAGTTCCCGAGCGGGCTGAAGCTGACCCTTTCGGCCTCGAACCTGCTCAACGACTACGGCTACTATCGGACGGTGGGGCGCGACAGCGGCACGATCCCGCAACTGGTCTCGTCCGGTCGCAACGCCTTCATATCGGCGGCCTATAGCTTCTGATCCTTCCCCCGCCCCGGCCGCCTCGCGCCCCCCTCGCGAAGCGGCCAAGCCGGAGCGCCCATGCCTTTCACGCGACGCCGTTTCATGAAGACCGCTTCGGGTGCGGCCCTGGGTGCGGCGGCGGCCGGCGGCCCCGCCCGGGCGACCTCGCCCGGGCGGGGTTCGATCCGCGACGTCGAGCATGTGGTCATCCTGATGCAGGAAAACCGCTCGTTCGATCACTATTTCGGAGCCCTGCGCGGTGTGCGCGGCTTCGACGATCCGCACCCCGTGCTCAAGCCGAACGGCGACCCGGTGTGGATGCAGAAGCAATTGGACCAGGACGGCGGCGAGACGGTCATGCCATTCCGGCTGAACACCGGCGTCACCGCCGCCCAATGCTTGTCGGGCCTGGACCACAGCTGGAAGGGCAGCCACGACCGCTGGAAGAACTACGACGTCTGGATGCCCGAGAAGGGGCCCATGAGCATGGGCCACCTCACGCGCGAGGACATCCCCTACTACTACGCCCTGGCCGACACCTTCACGATCTGCGACGCCTATCACGCCTCGGTGCACGGGCCGACCGGCCCCAACCGCCTGTTCCTGTTCTCGGGCACCAACGGCCTCAGCGTCGGCCAGGTCACGGTCTCGGCCGTCACCAACGACGGCTCCGACGACAACGGCTGCGCCGACATGGCCAAGGACGACCCGGCCTTCGCCGGCTATGGCTGGACGCCCTACGCCGCGCGCCTGGAGGCCGCCGACGTCAGCTGGAAAGTCTACCAGGAGTACGACAACTACAGCGACAATCCGCTGGCCTACTTCCCGATGTATCGCGACCTCGACCGCGGCTCCCAGGCCTATCGCCGCGCCCGGGCCTGGGTGGCGGGCTCGACGAAGGAGAACGTCCCGCAGACGACGGGCCAGCACCTGGTCGACGCCTTCGCCGCCGACGTCGCGGCCGACGCCTTGCCCGCCGTCTCGTGGATCGTCGCGCCGTTCAAGCTGTGCGAGCACCCTGACGCGCCGCCGGCCTATGGCGAGACCCTGACCGCCCGACTGGTCGCCGCGCTGGGCTCCAATCCGGAGGTCTGGAAGAAGACCGTCTTCATCCTGAACTACGACGAGAACGACGGCTTCTTCGACCACGTGCCGCCGCCGATCCCGGCGATCCGGCCGGAGCTGGGCGCCAGTACGGTGGATCTGCGCGGCGAGGACTATCAGGGCGAACCGCTGGGCCTGGGTTTCCGGGTGCCGATGCTGATCGTTTCACCCTGGACGCGCGGCGGCTGGGTCAATTCGCAGGTCTTCGACCACACCTCGGTGTTGCGGTTCCTGGAGCTGCGGTTCGGCGTGGCGGAGCCCAATATCGGCCCGTGGCGGCGGGCGGTGTGCGGCGACCTGACCTCGGCCTTCGATTTCGACATTTCCGAGGCCGAGCGGCGGGACACCGGCTGGCTGCGACAATTGCCCGACACCAGCGACTACAGGACACGCAGCGACGCGAGCTGCCGGCTGCCCAAGGCCCACTACGCCCAGCCTCCGGCCATGCCGCGCCAGGAACCGGGCGTCCGGCCGGCCCGCTCCCTGCCCTATGGCCTGGACGTCCAGGCGCGCTGGTCCGACAGCCAGCTGACCCTGCGGTTCCTCAATCGGGGCCGGGCCGGAGCGGTGTTCACGGTCTATCGGGACGGCGACGACACGGGCCCGCGCTACTACACCGTTGAGGCTGGGAAAACCCTGTCGGGCGCCTGGATGGTCGCCGGATCGGTCAAGGCCCACGGCTTCACCGTCCATGGCCCGGACGGATTCTATCGGGCGTTTCGTGGCGGTCGCGCCGCGTCCGCTCGTGAACGGCGCGGATTCACAGGATGAAATCCCCGGCTTTCGCCCTCGACGCGAAACGGCGTGGACGGGCTTAGGTTGGATCGCGCGCTCGAGGGCCAGTCTTAAGTTGGGGCCGCCAAGTTGGCAAAACTGCCCTGTTGAGGGATTTCAACGCCCTAGCCAGTCCGTGCTAAGTTGGCCCCACACGGGTATTCGGCCCCATGATCCACAGGCGGCCGGCCCGGACAGATGGCAGGCAGCGACGGGCGTAAACCCCATGGCCGAACGCCCGAAATTTAGTCAGACAAGATCAGGCATCTATCGGGTGTGAACACGACTCGGGGACGGGCTCCTTTGCACGTTCTCGCCTTCCAGCCGCGGGCGGCGACGCTGGTCATCGGCCCGATACATCTTGGGCTGGAAGGGTTCACCCGGTGCGTCTCGCATTTTGTCCAGCGATGGAATCACGCTTCGCATTGATCAATGGTTGCGGTACCATTAGTCAGACAAAAACAATACGACGTTAGGGGGTTTCAATGATTGGCTGGTGCTGCACTCGCGACGCTCGCCAGGCCGGCGCCCAAGCCGGCCGGGACGGACAACGGGAAAAACACCCTCGCAAACTGACGAGGCTGCTTGCGATCACCGCCACTCTCGCCACCTTCGCCTGGCCCGTGGCCGCGCAGGCGCCTCTTCCGGGGCCACCGGAGCGCCAGCGCATGATCGTGTTGAGCGACATCGAGGCCGATCCCGACGACACCCAATCCTTCGTGCGACTCATGCTCTACGCCAACCAGATCGACCTGGAAGGGCTGGTGGCCACGACATCGATCCACATGAAGACCTCGACGCATCCGGAGTCGATCCGCCGCGTCATCCAGGCCTATGCCAAGGTCCGCCCGAACTTGGCCAAACACGAGGCCGGTTTCCCGACGCCCGACCGGCTCGCCGCTCTCGTGAGCGAGGGGCAGTCCGGCTACGGCATGGCCGCGGTTGGGACGGGCAAGGATACAGCCGGGTCGCGGCTGATCATCCAGGCGCTGGAGCGCGACGATCCGCGCCCGCTCTGGATCTCGGTATGGGGCGGCGTCAATACGCTGGCCCAGGCCCTCCACACGATCCGCGAGACGCGCTCGCCCGAAGCGGCCCGCCGCCTGATCGCCAAGCTGCGGGTCTATACGATCTCGGACCAGGACGACGGCGGCGCCTGGATCCGCCGCACCTTTCCAGAGCTGTTCTATGTCGTCAGCCCCGGCGGCTATGGCGCGGGAACCTGGACCGGCATTCACACGGTCATCGACGGCGCCGACAACCGCACGGTCAGCAACAGCTGGCTGCGCGACAACATCCAGCAAGGCCATGGACCGTTGGGCGCGACCTACCCTGACGTCTCCTATGGCATGGAAGGCGACACGCCGGCCTTCCTGTCGCTGATCCCCAACGGCCTGAGCGATCCCGAACACCCCGACTGGGGCGGATGGGGCGGCCGCTACGAGCTCTATACGCCGGCCGTCGCCACCACCGATCCGAGCGGTTTCAGCGGGGTGACCATCGAGCCGGAGACCCGGCCGATCTGGACCAACGCGATCGATACGTTCACGCCGCGGGTCGCCCAGGACTTTGGCCGCGCTCACACGCCGGCGGAGCGATCCAAGGACTTCCGCGCCGGAATCTGGCGATGGCGCGATGATCTGCAGAACGACTTCGCCGCGCGGATGGACTGGACGACGCGGCCGTTCGCGCAGGCCAATCACGCGCCGGAGGTTCGGCTCGCTCATCCTGATCGATTGACCGTGAAATCGGGCCAGCGCTTCGTCTTGAGCGCGGCCGACAGCACCGATCCCGATGGCGACAGCCTGAGCTTCCAATGGCTGCACTATCAGGAGGTCGGCCACTGGCAGGCGGCGATTCCCAATGGCATCGCCGCGAACATCCATACGGTCGATTTCACCGCGCCAACCGTCACCACGCCGCGTGAGGCCCACTTCATCGTTCGGGTTACCGACAAGGGCGCTCCGCCCCTTACCCGCTACAAGCGGGTGATCGTCACCATCGCGCCCTGACCCGACCGGGCTGGCTCATGCCCGGGAACCGGCGCTGGTAGTTGGTCGGCAGGGCGCGCAGCGCCTCGATCAGTCGCCGCCCATCGGCGCCGGCCCGGATCGGCCAGGTAGCCCTCTAGCGGCATCTGCAAGGTGGGTCTGGAAGGGGCGCCGCCGTCAGCGGCGGCGAGACGACCTGGATCGTCGGCGGCGCGGCTGGAGACTTACTGGCGGCGGAGGGCTGGTCGCTTAGAAGCGCTGCGTCTTGCTTGCCGCCGGGGTCGAGTGGGAGCGATCAAGGGTCGGAAGCGGTTCAAATTGTCCGACTAATTGGTTCGTTGAATTCGCGAGGTTCGACGCAAGCGGATATCGCCGCTAGAGATGGATTTAGAAAATCAAATTTATAAATTGTCCAATACATACATATGGATATCAGGCTTTCCATTTTCCGGGATGCCGTTCGAAAGACACGCGATCAGCATTCCGAGTGCCACCGGTGTCAGCGACACAGCGTCGCATTTCAATAAGATTCGTCATATTTGTAGGGGGATTAAACTTGCCAAGTTTTACCGATGGGGATAGTACGCATAGGTGAAATGACAACGCTGCCATCTGGGGAGCGGGTCATGGGTTCAGTCGGCGCCCGCAGAGCGCCAGGACCTGGCAGGCAAAAGGGAGGGGTCAAAATGTCTCGCGGACAGATTCTACGGACGATGCCGGTTCAGGGCGCCTCGGCGCTCGCCGTGCGCCGAGGCGCTCCTTCGCGTCGGTTGCTCGTCGCCGGTGTTTCGCTTGGCGTGCTCTGCGCGTTGACAGCGTTCGACAGGTCGGCGGCGCAGGATGTGTCATCCGCGACCAACGGCGGCGAAGTCGTCGATACCGTGAAGGAAGTGGTCGTCACCGCGCGCCGCAAGGCGCTGCAGAGCGCCATCGAGATCAAGCGGAACTCCGACACGCTCGTCGACTCGGTCGTCGCCGACGAGGCCGGCCAGCTGCCCGACAATTCAATCACCGAAGTTCTTCAGCGCGTGTCGGGCGTGTCGATCTCGCGTTTCGCGCCGGGCAACGGCGGAAGCACCGCGTTCCAGATCGAAGGTACGGGCATTACCGTGCGCGGCCTTCCCTTCAATTCGAGCATGCTCAACGGTCAGCAGGTGTTCAGCGCCAACGGCGCGAGCGCCATCAGCTGGAACGAAGTCACGCCCGAATTGATGGCCGGGGTCGATGTTTACAAAGGCACGCGCGCCGACCTCATCGAAGGCGGCGCGTCCGCGGTCGATCTTCGCACGCATCTGCCCTTCGATTTCAAGGATGGCCAGGTCAGCGTCACCGCGGGCGGCAGCTACGGCGCCCAGGCGAAAAAGGCCTCGCCCCGCGCGTCCGCCATGTTCTCGAAGCGTTTCGACACCAACATCGGCGAATTTGGCGTGTTGTGGGATCTGGCCTACAGCCGCCTGCACCAGCAAGGCAGCAACCTGCAGGTGGGCGCCATGTTCGCCCAGTACGTGCCGACCTCCACGCGTGACGATGATCTTGCCTTTGTTCCCAGCTCGTTCAGGTGGAGCACAGACAAGAGCAAGCGCGACCGGTACGGCTTCTATCAGGCCCTTCAGTGGAAGCCGGCTTCGAACCTGACGCTGACCAACACCGTGTTCTTCTCGCAATATGTCGAGGATAGCCAGGGCAACAGCGGTTCCTTGGGGACGAACCCATCCGCGGCATCCGCGGTCATCCCCGTTATCGGCCGCCCGGTTGAATATGACGCCAATGGCGCCTTCCGTAAGGGAAGCCTCATGGTCGGATCCACCGGCAATGCGGTGGAGTTCCAGAACACGACCATGAACACCAGCTGGCTGCCCCCCCAGTACCAGCTCGACTGCGGCTCCAGCTATGGCGCTCCTGCGTCGATGATTCAGTGGGACTGGTCGCCGGGCGCCCCCGTTCTGGCGCAGTGCGGCCCCACCACCACACTGAACCCCACCGGCGGCGCGACGGCATCGCACAGCAAGAGCTCCACGCTGGATATTTCGCAGAGCTTCGTCTGGACCCCGGGGGACCGGGTGTCGGTGCGTGGCGGTGCGCAATATGTTTCTTCCCGCATGACCGGGCAGAGCATGTTTGTTGGCCTCTCTCAGCCGCTGGTTGGTTCGGTGGACGTCGATCTGACTGGGAAACTGCCGACCGTGTCTGGCATATCCACTGCCGGCATGCTCGATAAGAGTACGGCGTACCTAGGCTTCATGGGTTATCACAAACCCAAGAATGAAGGGGCGATGGTGGCCGCCCATATCGACCTTGAATACCGGGTCAGCGACGATGGATTCCTGCGCAGCATCTCTGTTGGCGCTCGTACGGCCAACCGCTCCGAAAACGACAACTTCGCGGGGTCGTATTTCGCACCGCTGGGTCAGTCATGGATGGGGAGAAATTTTGGGACCCACCTCGAGGACCCGACGTTTGGGCCGGGGAATATTCAATATCTCAATAACCCAAATGTCCGGCAGTCGGATTATCAAGTCGCCAACTTCCCGAATTTCTTCGGCGGCAAAGTGGCTGTTCCGTCACAGCTTTTCGTCGCCAGCGATTCGCTCATGCAGAGCTATGACTGGTACCATTTGCTCAAGACGTATAACGGTGAGATCCCCAACGGGACCGCGGATCAGTATTGGACGAACAACCTCGATCAGGGCCTGAACAAGACCGATAGCCGCATTGTCAACAAGGCTGCCTATGTTCAGGCCAAGTTCGCGCATGATGGTATCGGATTCATTCCGGCGTTCTCGGGCAATATCGGCGTTCGTGTATTCCGCGATTCTCTGCGGGCGAGCGGTCTGCTGCAAACGCCGGACGCTGATAGGCTTGTTCTGAGCGCGGCGGACAGCACGGCATACTTCAATGCGCAGCTGCCGGGTTCGTCGAGCCCGTACCCGACGACCTATTATTTTGATAGAACTTTTGCCATGCAGCACCGCAGCTATGATTACACGCGCGTTCTGCCTGCGTTCAACATCAAGTTCGATGTATCCGACAAGTTCATCATTCGGGGTGCGGCGTCGAAGTCGTCTGCCCCGCCGAATCTCAATGACATTCGCGCGGGCGGTTTCGTCGACGCCAGGACGCTTCAAAACCCTACCTTGGGAGACCAGGCGCCGCCCATTCTCACGGGTTTTACCGCCCGAGACTCGGGCGCAAATCTGAAGCCGACCATGATCACCAGCGAAGATCTGGCGTTCGAATTCTATCCGTCGTCGTCCAGCTTCTTCTACGCCAGCGTGTTCGCCAAGCAGATCGAGGATCATCCGCAGTTCTATTCGTTCATCGCCAGCAATCTTCCCGTTCCAGGGAAGGCCTACACCAATGGTCAGGCCCCCCCCTCCCAGGGGGCGACGACCCCGGACCTGGGGACGCCGTCAAGCCACGATCTTCCGTGGCTCTATATGCAGAACAGGACGTCGACGGAGAAGGCCAAGATCAAGGGCTTCGAGATCGGTGGCCGCAAGTTCTTCGACCAGCTGCCGGGAATGCTTCGCGGGTTCGGCATCGAAGGCAACGTGACCTACATCGACAGCAGCAACCCTGCCCAGCAGGCCAACAATATGTTGAGTCCGGGTCTCAATCCGGACGGCACGGTGCCGCAGACCTACCCCAACCTTCCCTACGCCGGATTGTCGAAGTGGGCTTACAACATCCAGCTGCTGTACAGCTACCAGAAGGTCAATTTCCGTCTGGCGTACAATTGGCGCGACAAGGCCTTGCTGTCGACCAATGTCAATCCGCTGTCGTATACGACGAGCGGCGGCAATCCCTACATCCTCAACACCAGCCCGACCAACTTTGACTCGGATCATTCCTATCCCGTGTACAACATGGTTCCGGCCTACATGGCGGCGGCCGGATACCTGGATATGGGCTTCGACTACAAGTTGAGCGAAAAGGTTTCCTTCTCGTTCAACGCAAACAACCTTCTCAACACCAAGTCGAAAACCGTTCAGGAGCCCATACCTGGCGTGTTCCAGCCGTACGACCATAACGTCAGCGATCGGCGCTACGAGGTCACCGTGCGGGCGCGCTTCTAACGGTCTGAACGGGGAAGGGCGCTTCATCGGGAAGCGTCCTTCCCTTTTCGAATACAGTATCGCGGCCGGTCCACGCCCGGTCGCCTGTCACGGGCGCGGCCGGTTGGCGCGCCTTGACCGACCTTCAACCACCGATAGGCCTGAAACCCATCCGGCAGGCACGGCGCCGGGTACGTTCATGGCGAGGCATGTTTATGAACAGCGGCCCTCAACAGGATATCGTCATTCTGGGTGGCGGCGCGGCGGGGTGGATAGCGGCCGCGCTGCTGGCCAAGAAGACGGATCGCCATCGAACGCGCATCACCCTGGTCGAATCCGAGGAGATCGGCATCATCGGCGTCGGCGAGGCGACGGTCCCGGTGCTGGCGCAATGCAACGCCCTGCTCGGCATTGATGAATTCGACTTTATTCGCCGCACCCAGGGCACGTTCAAGCTGGGCATTGAATTTTGCGACTGGGGCGTTGCCGGAAACCGGCATTTCCACGCGTTCAGCGACTATGGTCACCAGGTTGAAGGGGTGGCGACCCACCATTACTGGCTGAGGTTGCGGCAATCAGGCGACGACCATCCGATCGATGACTATTCGTTCGCCTACGCCGTCGCGAAAAACAACAAGTTCGACCTGAGCGATCCGCAGAATTCGCGCTATCACCACGCCTATCACTTCGACGCCGCCTTGTACGCCCGCTACCTGCGGGACGTGGCGACCGAGCTGGGCGTGCAGCGTATCGAAGGCAAGATGACGCACGTCGATCTGGATGGCGAGACCGGCAATATCGCCGCCATCCATCTTGCCAATGGCGTTACGGTGCCCGGCGACCTGTTCCTGGATTGCACAGGGTTCGCGTCCGCACTGCTGGGAAAGGCGCTGGAAACGCCGTTTGTCGACTGGTCGCGCTGGTTGCTTTGCGACAGGGCCATGGCGGCGCCATCGAAACGCCCCGACGCGCCCACGCCGTTTACGCGATCCACCGCGCACGCCGGGGGCTGGCGCTGGACTATTCCGCTGCAACATCGCAGCGGCAACGGCATGGTCTATAGTTCGGATTTCTGGAGCGACGACGAGGCGCGCGAGGCCTTGCTGGGCAATATCGACGGCGAACCGCTGGCCGAGCCACGGCTGTTCCGCTTTACCTCCGGGCATCGCAAGCAGTTCTGGAACCGCAATTGCGTGGGGATCGGTTTTGCCTCCAGCTTTCTCGAACCCCTGGAATCGACCGGACTACAGTTGATCGTCATGGGGGTCTTGAAGTTGCTTCGATACTTCCCCGAACGGACCATCGACCCCGTTCTGCGCGACGAATATAATCAACTCTCCACCCGCGAGATCGAGCGTATCCGCGACTTCATCATCGCGCACTACTATCTCTCGCGCCGTCCCGAACCCTTGTGGGCGGCGTGCCGCGACATCGAGATACCCGACAGCCTTCGGCACAAGCTCGATGTCTGGAACGCCAGCGGACAAATCGCGCTGGGCGATTCCGAATCCTATATGGAGCCGAGTTGGCTCGCCATTCTGTTGGGCAACGGCGCCGTTCCAGCGCGCCACAACGTATCGGCTGATCTCTATCCTTTGGAGCAGATCCGCAAGGGTATGGAATTGCGCCGCCAAGAGATCATGCGTTCGGCGCAGGCGGTCACTTCGCATCAAGACTTCATCGATCGTTACTGCAAGGCTCCCCAAGCGGCGCCGGCCGACTAAGTCGCGTCACCGCGATGTGACTGAGAGGGCAAGGGGTAAGAGTCTGACCAAAAATGATAGCGGTAACATATTTGGACATACAGCCGGCATGAGACCGGGCGCAGAAAGATGGATCATGACGCACAAACACCTGATCGGCTGGGCCGCGCTATGTGTGATGACAGTGGCCGGCCCGCTCGCGGCGCAGGACACGTCGCATAAACCCGGCGCCAACCCGATCATCCGCGACCGGTTCACCGCTGACCCGGCGCCGCTGGTCGTCGGCGACACGCTGTATCTCTACACCGGCCACGACGAGGCCCGGGGCGACGCGATGTTCGACATGCGCGAATGGCTGGTCTTTTCGACCAGGGACATGAAGACCTGGACGCCGCACGCCCCGATCATGAACGTCAAGGACTTCAAGTGGGCCAAGCAGGACGCCTGGGCGTCGCAGGCCATCGAGAAGAACGGCAAGTTCTACTTCTATGCCGCCGTCGCACACGACGACAGTCATCCGGGCATGGCCATCGGCGTCGCCGTTTCGGACAGTCCGACCGGTCCTTTCACCGACGCGCGTGGATCGGCCCTGATCACCAATCAGATGACGCCCGAAGGCACGCACAGCTGGGAGGACATCGATCCCACCGTCCTGACCGACGATGACGGCACGACCTGGATCGCCTGGGGCAATCGCGACTGCTACATCGCGAAACTCAAGGCCAACATGACGGAAATCGACGGCCCGATCCGCAAGATCACCCCGCCGCATTTCGAGGAAGGTCCCTGGCTGCACAAGCGCGGCGATCTCTATTACCTCGTCTATGCGTCGTTCGACCGCAAGACCCAGAGCGCCGAACACACGTCCTACGCCACCGCGACCTCGCTGGACGGTCCATGGACCTATCGCGGCGAACTGACCAAATCGGCCAAGAACAGCTTCACCATCCATGCCGGCATCGCCGAGTTCAAAGGCCAGGGGTACATCTTCCTGCACAATGCGACGCTCACCGTCGGCGACCAGAGCGGCGCCGTCGGCCGCCGCGCCGTGACGGTCGAGTATCTGCAATACAACCCGGACGGCACGTTGAAGCCCGTCACCCAGACCGAGGCCGGCGTGTCCGTACCGCCTCCGCCGGCCCATTAGCGAACATAATAACCGCGTCGGACAATGGCGCGATAATCCAACTGGGATCCAATCAATGCGCCTTCTGACCTCCGCGGCCGCGATCGCCGCCGCCCTGATCCTGCCTGTCGCGGCCCATGCCGCCGATGCCCCGGTTCAGGTCACGCTCGATGCGTCCAAGCCCGGCGCCGTGATCGACCGCCACCTCTTTGGCCAGTTCGCCGAGCACCTGGGCAGCGGGATCTATGGCGGCATCTGGGTCGGCAAGGAGTCCACGATCCCCAACACGCGCGGCATCCGCAACGATGTCGTCGCGGCCTTGAAGGCGCTCAAGGTCCCCAACGTCCGCTGGCCGGGCGGCTGCTTCGCCGACCAATACAACTGGCGTCGCGGTGTCGGCCCTGAGCGCAAGCCGGCCGGGGCGGGCGAGCCCAATACGTTCGGCACCGACGAATTCATGGACTTCGCCCAGCAGATCGGAACCGACGCCTATATCTCGGTCAATCTTGGCTCGGGCACCGCGCAGGAAGCCGACGAATGGCTCGAATACATGACGTCTTCGACCGACCACGCCCTGGGCGCCGAGCGCGCCAAGAACGGTCACCCCGAGCCATACAAGGTCGCGATCCTTGGTCTCGGCAACGAATCCTGGGACTGCGGCGGCGCGATGTCGGCGGACTTCTACGTCAACGAAATGAAGCGCTTTTCGCACTTCTTGCACAGCTACAATCCCGCCCAGCCGATGAAGCGCGTGGCCGTCGGACCGAGCGGCCCCGACCCCGTTTATACCGAGGCCGTCATGAAGGCCTGGAAGGACCGTTCCTGGTCCTGGGACATCGAAGGTCTGTCGCTACATTCCTATGCGGCGGGCGGCTGGCCGCCGCATTTGCCGGACACCGGTTTTGACGAAAAGGACTATGCCGTCCTGCTGAAAGACTCGATCGGCATGGACGAGACGATCAAGACGCAGTCGGCGATCATGGACAAGTATGATCCCGAAAAGAAGGTCGCCCTGGTGGTCGACGAATGGGGCGCTTGGCTGGCGCCGACGCCGGGGTCGAACCCCGGCGCTCTGGCGCAGCAGAACACCCAGCGCGACGCCGTGCTGGCCGCGCTCAACATCAACGTCTTCGCCCGCCACGCCGACCGCGTCCGCATGGCCAACATCGCGCAGATGGTCAACGTCCTGCAGGCCATGATCCTGACCGACAAGGACAAGATGCTGCTGACGCCGACCTATCACGTCTTCCACATGTACGTGCCGTTCCAGGACGCGACCTTCGTACCGCTGACCTTCGACGCCGGCGCCTATACGACGAACGGCGTCACCCTGCCGCGCGTCGACGCCATCGCGGCCAGGGACAAGGCCGGCAAGGTGTGGATCGCCGTCACCAATATCGACCCGAAGTCGCCCGCGACATTCAGTGTTTCACTGGCCGGCGTGAAAGCCACGAAGGCTTCGGGCCAGACCCTTTCGGCGCCGAAGGTCGACAGCATCAATACCTTCGACGCCCCCAATACCGTCGCCCCCAAGGCGCTGTCGGCCAAGGTCGCGGGCGGCAAGCTGACCGTCACCGTCGCACCGGCGTCGGTGACGGTGCTCGGCCTGGAATAGTCGGGGCAAAACCGGCGGGCCAGGCCCGCCGGCCCTTCTACCGGCAGGGTGGGAAGCGGTGGCCCGCGACGGTAGGTCGCCACAACCGCTTTACGCGTCCAAAATGTCTGAGTAATGTGCTCCGACGCCTGATGGGATCCGGGCTTACCGGGTGGAAATGGCTGACCTTTCCGAAGGTGTTGCAACTCATTTTCGGGCTCTCGATGCGATAATACGTCCTAAACGAAGAAAGCGCCGGCCGCGGCGTCAATTGTCTGACAAAAATGAGGCGCGCGTCTTGTGGATGCCGTCTCGGATGCGGTAGCAAAGCGCAAAAGGGGAAGCGTCATGCGGCATGGATCGAAATCGCTCCGAATGGTCATGTCCGGGCTGGTGTCATGCGTGGCCTTGACGCTGAGTCTATGCGCGGCGCCGGCATCCGCGCTGGATCGGGACGGTCCAGTGGCGAGCGCGTCCAAGGGCCTGTCCACCGCGACCTGGACGCCCGACAACGGCGACGGCACCTTCACCAATCCTTTGTTTTATGACGAATTCTCGGATCCGGACCTGATCCGCGTCGGCGACTGGTTTTACCTGACCGGCACCACCATGCACGCCATGCCGGGCCTGCCGATCCTGCGCTCGAAAGACCTGGTCAACTGGGAATTCGTCGCCTACGCGCTGGACAAGCTCGACCTCGGCCCGGCCTACCGGCTGGAGGATGGCCAGAATGTCTATGGTCAGGGTATCTGGGCGCCGTCCTTCCGCTACCATGACGGCAAGTTCTACATCTTCTCGAACGTCAACCGCCAGACGACCCAGATGTTCACGGCCACCGATCCGAAGGGGCCGTGGACGCGCACGCCGATGAAGCGCGGCTTCCACGACCTGTCCGTCCTGTTCGACGACGACGGCAAGGCCTATGTCGTCTGGGATCACCAGACGATGCACCTGGCCCAGCTGACGGACGACCTGACCGACATCGTTCCGGGCACCGAACGCGTCCTGTTCGCCAAGGACGCGGGGATGGGCGAGGGGGCGCATTTCTACAAGATCGACGGCAAGTACTACATCATCAGCGCCAATTATTCCGGCGGCTTCCGGATGCCGGCCGCGCGGGCGGATCATGTGCTGGGACCTTACGAGGTCAATCAAGCGATCAGCTTGCACGAGGATTTCGGCATGGCGTCAAGCAAGCGCACGGGTGCGCCCAAGCCGCCGTTCACGTTCTGGGGGCCTACCCCCGCCGCCAAACATGACCTGGCGCTGCACCAGGGGGGCGTCGTCCAGACGCCCGCGGGCGAATGGTGGGGCTTTTCCATGATGGATTTCAATTCCGTCGGTCGCCTGCTCGGCCTGTCGCCGATCACCTGGAAGGACGGCTGGCCCTATTTCGGCCTGCCGGGCAACCTGACCCGCACGCCGCGGACCTGGGTGAAGCCGAAGACCGCCACGCCGCAGCCGGTGCGCGCGCCCTTCCGGCGCAGCGATGATTTTTCGGCGCCGAAGCTCCAGCCCCTATGGCAGTGGAACCATGTCCCGGTCGACGACAAGTGGTCGTTGTCGGAACGGCCGGGCTACCTGCGGCTTCACGCCCTGCCGGCGACCACGTTCTACGACGCGCGCAACACCCTGACGCAGCGGGCGATCGGGCCGATGTCGACGCCGACCGTTCTGCTCGATGCGTCGAACCTGAAGCCGGGCGACACGGCCGGCCTGGGGCTGCTCAATCTGCCCTATGCGACCTTGGGCGTCGAAAAGCGCGCCGACGGGCTCGACGTCGTCCTTTATGACCAGCACCCCGACAAGACGGTGCGGGTGAAGATGACCGGGACGCGCGTCTGGCTTCGGGCCGACTGCGACTTTCTCACCGAACGGGCGCGCTTCAGCTATTCGTTCGACGGCGTCACCTTCACCCCGATCGGCGACGAGGTCGAGCTGTTCTACCAGACCTTCACCTTCCAGGGCGTTCGCTACGGATTGTTCAACTACAACACGACCGGCGCCGAGGGCGGTTTCGCCGATTTCGACAGTATCGACGTCCATCAACCGCACACCCATGGCCTGATGCGGCCCATTCCCTACGGCCGATCGATCCGGCTGACCTCGTTTCACGCAACGACCGGGCTGGCGGCCGGCGGCGGGCCCAGCCTGGCCTCGGGCGCCCCGACGCGGTTCGAGATCGTCGACCGCCGGCTGGGCCGCGTCGCCCTGCGGTCGGGCGGACGCTATGTCACGGTCGGCGAGGATGGAGCGGTGACGCTCGTGGCCGGCCGGTCCGGTACGGCGCAAAACTTCCAATGGATTGAAACGCCGACAGGGGAACTGGTGCTGATGTCACTGGCCACCAACCGCTTCCTGCGCATCGATCCGAAGACCGGGGACATCCGGGCCGACAGTCCCGGCCCCATGCCGGACGACAGCGACGGCGCGCGCTTTATCTGGTCGGAATAACCGCCACCATCCATATGTTGAAGGGGTTCGACATGAACATCAAACGCATAGCGCCGCTCGTGTTGGGCATCTTTCTGGGCGCCGCCCTCTGCGGCAATAGCTGGGCTCAAAAGGCTGAAGGCCTGGCCAGCACCCCGCAAATGGGCTGGAACAGCTGGAACAAATTTGCCTGCAATATCGACGAGCGCCTGATCCGCGAGACCGCCGACGCCATGGTCGAGACGGGCATGAAGGATGCCGGCTACCAGTACGTGAACATTGACGATTGCTGGCACGGCGAGCGCGACGCCGACGGCAACATCCAGCCCGACCCCAAGCGCTTCCCATCCGGCATCAAGGCGCTGGCGGACTATGTGCATGGCAAGGGACTCAAGCTGGGCATCTACTCGGACGCCGGCGCGACCACCTGCGGCGGCCATCCCGGTAGCCGCGGCCACGAGTATCAGGATGCGCGGACCTATGCGCGCTGGGGCATCGATTACGTCAAGTACGACTGGTGCGACGCCCAGAGTCTAAACGCCGAGGCGGCCTACACCACGATGCGCGACGCGATCGCCAAGTCGGGCCGTCCGATGCTGTTCAGCCTATGCGAATGGGGCATCAACAAGCCGTGGGAGTGGGCCGGCCAGGTTGGCCATTCGTGGCGCACCACGCCCGATATCTATAATTGCTTCGACTGCGAATTCAGTCCCGGTTTCTCGACGGGTCTGGGCGTGCTGCGCATCCTCGACAGGCAGGCAGGCCTGCGCAAGTTCGCGGGGCCCGGCCACTGGAACGATATGGACATGCTCGAAGTGGGCAACGGCATGAGCGAGGATGAAGACCGCGCCCATCTGTCGATCTGGGCCATGATGGCCTCGCCCCTCATCCTGGGCAACGACCTGCGTTCCATGTCCGAGTCGACCCGCCGCATCCTGACCAACCCCGGCGTGATCGCGGTGAGCCAGGACAAGCTGGGTGTGCAGGCGCTGCGCGTCCTGGCCGACGGTCCGCTGGAGGTCTATGCCAAGCCACTCGACGGCGGGGAATGGGCACTGATGTTCCTGAACCGCTCCAACCAGGCTGTCGACGTTCACCATGACTGGAAGAAGCAAATCTTGACCGATGACCTGAGCAAGCGGTCGGTCGATTTCAAGCAGAATGTCTACGGCTGGTCCGACCTGTGGAGCAAGAAGACCGGCGACACCAGCACCAAGCTGCAAGCGCGGCTGGCGCCCCACAGCGTGCTGATGTTGCGCCTGACCGGCCCCGCGAAAACATAGGGCGCGCCGGGCCGCGCGGCGCGCAAGGAGTCCTTACCTCACGATGCCCTTGCCAAGCGCGGCCCAGTAGATCCCGGCGCCTATCCGTCGGCCATCGACTGACGGCCACTAACGCCATCGCCGAAGAAAGAACCCGAATGATTTCGCGCCGGTCTCCACGCACGACCTGTGTCTCGCCTTCAGGGGACCAGGTAGTCCGACGCTCTTCAACGCTCCGGACCTGGATTGTCCGCGGCGCCTTGCTGCTGTGCATCGCCCTGCCTGGCGGCTTGCTGGCCGCCGAACCCGTGCCAGGCAGCAACCCGCTGCTGCGCGACGTCTTCACCGCCGACCCCGCGCCGCTGGTGGTGGGCGATACCGCCTACCTCTATGTCGGCCATGACGAGGCGAAGGGCGACGAATTTTTCCGGATGAACGACTGGCGCGTCTATTCCTCGCGCGACCTCAAGCACTGGACGTCGCACGGCGCCATCATGAAGCCGACCGACTTCAGCTGGGCGGTGGGCGAGGCCTGGGCGGCGCAGGCGGTGCAGCGCAACGGGCGCTTCTACTTCTACACCACCGTGACGCATGACGACCGCCACCCCGGCAGGGCCATCGGCGTGGCGGTGGCCGACAACCCGCTGGGCCCCTTCAAGGACGCGCGCGGCTCGGCGCTGGTCACCGACCAGATGACGCCCGGTCCCTATAACTGGGACGACATCGACCCCACCGTCCTCGTCGACGACGACGGCACGGCCTGGTTGGCCTGGGGCAATCCGGTGCTCCACCTGGCGCGGCTCAAGCCCAACATGACGGAGCTGGATGGGCCCATCGAGAATATCGCCCTGCCCAACTATACCGAGGGGCCGTGGCTGTCCAAGCGCCAGGGCCTCTACTACCTGACCTATGCGGCGATGGCCCACCAGGGCGTGTGGGAGCACCTGGCCTACGCCACGGCGCCCAGTCCGCGCGGACCATGGACCTATCGCGGCCTCATCACCGGCCCGGTCAAGAACAGCTATACCATCCATCCCGGCCTGCTCGACTTCAAGGGCCGGTCCTATCTGCTGTATCACAACGGCACGCTGACCCTGCCCGACGGCCAGACCGGCGCCGGCGCGCGCCGCAGCGTCACGATCGAGTACCTGCACTACGGCGCCGACGGCGGCATCCTGCCCATCACACAGACCGAGGCCGGCATCAGCGTGCCACCCCCGCCCGCCGCGCCGGCACCGGCCGTCGACTACGGCCGCTCGGACCCCGCCGTGCGCGTGCGGCAGTTCGCGCAGGGCTATCCGACCGCCTGGCCTGGCGCGCCGGCGCTGACGTCGGTGACCGACCCCTTCAACCAGGCGCCGGAGCCCGTGGGCTTCAACAGCAACGGCGGCCTAGGCCGCATCGCCCAGACCTTCGTGCCGGCCGCCGACATCGCCCTTGCACGTATCAGCCTCTACGCGGGCGACGGCCTCGGCACGGGTGGCGGGCGATCGCTGCGGCTGTCGCTGCGAGACCTGGGCGAGGCGGAAGGCGTCGACGGCGGAACCGAACTGCTGGGCGCCCCAGGCGGCCTGACCATCGCCTACCAGCCTCAAGGGGCGGGCCTGCTGAGCTTCGAGCTGGCCACCGCCACGCCGGTCCTGTTGAAGGCGGGGCGCCGGTATGTGCTGGAGCTGAGCGGCGAGCGCCAGGCGCTCACGGTCTTCCTGCGCGCCAGCCGCGGCGACGTCTATGCCGCCGGCGCCGCGCACGGGGACGGCCAGCCGCTCAAAGACAGGTCCGGCGCCGCCATCGACCTCGCCTTCGCCCTTTACGACAGGCCATGATCAAGACTCGGATTCCCGCCCCGCGGGGCCTGCTCGCCGCTACGCCCAGGCTGGATTGACGCTGGCCGCCGTCTTCGGCGAGCACCTGGTGGTGTAGCGACAGGGGCGCTCCCGGCGGTAGTTGGGAGCGCCTTACGTCTGGCGCCTGCTGGCAGTCGCTTCGCCCGCTCGAGGTGTCTCCATTGGGATCGTCCTCGGCGACTCGGCTAAAGATAAAAAGAAACCTTACAGTTGTATTTTTGTTGTGTAGCTTGGGCGCGTAAGCGTCGCAGGCCGCTGGGCCCGGCGACGAGACGGCGATTCGAGGGGGCGATGCTGTTCAATAGGATGATGACGCGCTGCGTCGCGCCTGTAGGCGCGAGCGTGGCGATCACGCTGGTGCTTTCCACCCCGTTCAACGCGATTGCCGCCGTTGTGTTGCTGGCCAAGAGCGAGAGCATCGCGCCGCCCGCGACCAAGCTCAAAACCGCGGCGCTGGTGTCGCCCGCGGCTGGGCGGTCCTACTTCGGGTCGGCCTCCACCCATACCAGGGGTCTTTCCCTGGCGACGACGCCGACCCCGGAGATCACCGCGCTGGCGAAATCCTTGCTCGGCGACCGAAACGTGTCGGTGGTGGCGGAGCGCGACGGCTTCACCCGGAACGTGTTCGACTACGTCCGCAACAATATCAAGGTCGAGTTCCGCTACGGCTTGTCCAAGGGTGGGGCGGGCGCCCTGATCGACCAGTCGGGCACGCCGTTCGACCAGGCCGAACTCATGGTCATGCTGCTAGACCAGGGCGGCGTGCAGGCCAACTACGTGGCGGGCGAGGCGACGGTCACGCCGTCGCAGTTCGGCCTTTGGACGGGGTTGGTCGAGACCCTAAACGAACCGGCGCAGACCTTTACGGTCAATGCGAAAGCCGCATGCGAGCTGCTCGCCGACGGCGGCATTCCGGCCACGGTCGGCAGCGCCACGAGTTGCGACGGGTTGGCGGGGGCGCTGTCGGCGAACCTGACGATGTCGCACGTCTGGGTGCAGGTTGCCGGCGTCAATTATGACCCGGCCTATAAGGTGCATGTCTTGCGCAACGGGATCGACCTCCCGGCCGCGATGGGCTGTGGAACCCAGTCCGCCTCCAGCTGCGGCTCGACCGTCAGCAACGCCGGGATGTCCGGCGCGTCCCAAGGCACGACGGCTGGCGGCATACCTTTCGTGGCGAACTACAACCTGACCGCGGCCAAGACCACCCACGATACGCTCAAGACCAATCTGGCCACCTATATCAAAAACCAGAACATCCGCGGGCAGGGCCTCACCGCCTCGGTCTTCGACGTGCTGGGCGGCAAGGACCTGCAGCCCCAGCTCGAGACGCTCGAACTGGCTCCGCTTTCCTATGGCGCGAGCGTCGTGCTGGCCGGAGCCATGCCCGACCAGTACCGCACCAAACTGAGGGTCAAGACGGACGCCACGACCTGCGGCGCCTTCTTCGCCGACGAGATCGCCGGGCGGTCGCTCGTCTACAAGCGCAACCTCCTCTACACGACCGAGGCCTTCGCCATCGACGGTCAGGTGTTGGCCGGTCTGGCCTATGCGCCCGCCGGCGGCTGCAGCGCCGTCGCCGCGCCCTACGTGCAGATCGAGGTCGATCACCCCTACGCCGCCAACGGCGGGACCTATGCCGACGAACTGGTGAACTTCAAATCGGTGGATCCGCCGTCGGACGAGACCGGCGGCAGCCGACGCGCCCGGCCCAGCTATCTCTACTACGATGGCGGGATCGGGGTTTCCCCGCGCACCTACGTCTCCGGCCAACAGTACGCCACCGACTGGCCCGAGCAAAACTACCTATCGATCGCGCCCGTGACCATCGTCCACGGCTTCGGTCAGGCCGGCATGTCGGCGCAGAAATACATGTCCGACCTGACCTCGGTGATCACTCCGCCCCAGGAACAATGCGGGATCACGACGGTCAACACCCGGCCGGCCTATCGGGAGTGCAACTACGGCGAACATGCCGTGGTGGCCGAGACGTTCGCCTCGATGCGGACCCTCACCGACCAGCTGGTCGACGGTGTGGCCAAGACCGTCACGACGCGCCACCACGACATCGGCCTGGTCTATGCGGGCCGCGCCAGCGGCATGTCGATGATGACGATCCAGGAAAGCCTCAGCATCGCGGCCGCCAGCGGGTCGGCCCCGGCCAAGCAAGCCGCGTTCGACATGACCTCGCTGGCGTTGTCGGAGGCGGAATCCCGCGCCAACGCCATCGACGCCGCGCCGGGGATCTCGGCGGCCCGGGCGTTCTTCGTCAAGGACTTCGTCACCACCCTCTCGGGCACGGCCGGCAAGATCTACGACATCGCGCCGTCCCAGATGGCCGCATACGTGGCCGCCTTGCCGCACCAGGCCAAGGTCACCCAGCCGGACGGTTCGGCCAGCTACGGCTCCTACTGCATCAACTATGTCAGCTCGACCGGAAGCTCCGTCGCCGCGCCGGGTTGCTGGCGGCATCTGGCGCTGCAGGATGTCGCCAACCAGGGCTATTCCACCCTGATCATGGAAGGCGGCCTGGGCGAGCTGTTCTACAACGGCGGGGGCGAGCGCGCCTTCACCATGTGGGAGTACGTCAAGGGCGGCACCACGATCGGCGACGGCCTGGCCACCGCCATCAAGACCACCGAACTGATCGACCAGGCCGCCCCGCGCCGCAAGTTCCTGACCGTGTCGCCTAGTTCGGGAGACCTGAGCTATTCGGCGGGGGCCGACATCGTCACCGGCGTCGGCGACTTTCCCAACAGCCTTCCGTTCACGCGCAGCTTCGCGCCGAGCGCCAAGGAAAAAGGCCGCAACACGTCCAGCTATTACTATAACGACGGCGGCGGCCTAAATAGTATCGAGAGCACCGCGGCCGTCACCAGCGGCGCGGACTCGCAGTACCATGACCGGCTCGGCGGCGGGTGGACGCACAATTACCAGGTGCGCATGGTCCGCTCGAACGACCTCAGCTACCAGTTGGGTTCGGAGAACGCCTTCTTTGCCTCCGAGTTCATCGCCAACCTGCAGATCATCAAGGATCTGGGGACCACGGGCGCTTTGCCCGCGAAGCTGGGCTCGATCTTCGCGATCAACAACATGGATCGGTCCTTGGCGGGCTATGCCGGCGGAACCTTCAACACCATCTCGGTGATGAAGGGCACGTCATCGACCGTCTTCCACCAGATGCCCAACCAGACCTGGGTTTCCGGCGCCGAGCCGGAAGCCACGCTTGACGCGACACTGAAAATCTACACGTCTCGCAACGGCGAGGTGATCACCTTCTCGCCCTATCGCTTCAATGAGGCGACGGTGGACGGCCCGACTAATACGCTGGTCGGCTCGGCGGCCAACTACGACAGCTACAAGATCCTCAAGGCGGATCAGTGGACATTCCCTTCGGGCCTGGCCGTCAAGTTCCAGTACGACCCGATCGTCCTCTCCGATCCGCCGGGATGTCCGCCAAACGGCGGCGCTGTCCAATACGCGGGCCAGTACGGCTACCTGCTCCGAAAGGTTTCCAACAGCTTCGGGCGCGAGCTGAATTTCGACTACGACAGGCAATGGACGCGGCAGACCATCGGCGAGCCCTGTCGGCCCACCTTTGAGCAGGGGGTGATCTATCCCGGCTATGCCTACACGGCGGTCAGTTTCTACACCTACCGCCTGAAGTCGGTCACCGACGAGAACCAGCGCGCGGTGACGTTCTCGATCGCCGGCGGGGCGATCAATGGCGACACCTTCTCGGTGACTGTTCCCGTGAAGGTCGGGGTCACCGCGACCACCCGGTACGAGTACAGCCCGAGCACGGACTCGCCCGACGCGCCGATTCTGCGCCGCAAGGACTACCAACTGCGCCGCTGGTTCAGCCCCGGCGCGCCGTCCACGCCCTACCAGGTCGTGCGCTACGACACCCTCAATCGGGCCTCGCGAGTGACGGACCGCAACGGCGTCGCGCTGAAATATTATTCCAGCGGACTGTTCGGCAGCGAACTTTGGAAGCGCTTCGAACTGGTCGACGGCCTGGGCTATGTGTCGCTGCAGACCTTCGATGAGAAGAACGGGACGATCCTCGACCGGGACGCGCTCGGCGCGGTGACGCGCAAGACCTACGACAGTTCCGGAAGGCTGGTGCGTGTGGTCTCACCCGAGCTGAACGCCCAGGAGATCGCCTACGACGCGCGCGGAAATGTCGTCAGCAAGTGCGAGATCTCCAAGGCCCGGGCGGGGCTGGCCTGTGACGAGTCGCAAGGCGATCTGGTCACCCGGACCACCTATTGGGAAGGGCCCGCGGCGGTTTCCTGCGCCAACCTGAAGGTCTGCAACAGCCCCTACACCGAAACCGACCCGAGGCTTGGACTGACCACCTATAGCTGGGACACGGCCACGGGCGAATTGACGCAAAAGCTGTCGCCGACCGTCGGGACCACCCGGCCGCAGATCGACCTGGGCTACACCGCCTACACGGCCAATGGCTCGACCTTCAGTCTCCTGACCTCCAAGACCGAGAAGGTTTCGGCCAGCCAGAACCTTGTCACCAACTACGAGTACGACGCGGCCAACCATTTCGTCCTCAAGGCGGCGATCACCGATCCGGGCGGCAAGAACATCCGCACCTGCCTGAAGTTCGACGCCCTGGGCAACCTGATCCAGACCACCGATCCTCGCGCGGGAGCCTGCTCATGAGCCGCCGGGGGGAGGGGGCGATGAAGCACGGCCTGTTCGGGCTAGGGGCGCTGCTGCTGGCCGGTTGGCTGGTCGCGGCTCCGGCGTCGGCGCAGACGGCGAGCGACTATTCGACCAACTACAAATGGGACGACCTGCGGCGGTTGACGATGAAGATCGGCCCGTTGGTCAAGGTCGGCACGGCGCCCAACGCGCCGTTCAGGCGACGGGTCGAGACGTACGACTACGACCTGGACAGCCAGCTGATCAGCACCCAGGTGGGCTCGGCCAGCGCGGCGGACGGCTCGGACTTCGTGGCCGAGCAGACGACCCTGTTCCGCTATGACGCCATGGGCAACAAGACCCAGGTCTATTCGGCGCGCAACACCGTTGATGCCCGCCTGATCCAGACCAAGTACGACGCCAGCTACCGACCCGTTTGCGTGGCCGTGCGGATGAAGTCGCCGGCCCAGCTGGAGGCGGCGTTCGTGGCGGGCGACCAGCCCGACGCCTGCGCACCGCCGGCCGCGGGCGACGCCACGCCCGACCGGATCACCCAGACGGCCTACGACGCTGTCGGCCGAACGCTCAATATCCAGCAGGCCGTCGGGACCAGCGCCGCACGCACCTACGCCACCTACAGCTATACGCTGAACGGCAAGCAGGCGACGATCGAGGACGCGCGTTTCAATCGCACGACCTTGCGCTACGACGGCTTCGATCGGCTGTGCCGGCAGGAGTTCCCGGTCACGACGCCCGGCGCGCACGCCTCCAACGGCCCGTCGGTCCCGCAGGGCCAGGCCTATCTGGCCTGCCGCGCGACCCTGGCCGACGCCCAGCTGACCACCAGCGGCGATTTCGAGGAGTACGGCTACGACAAGTCGGGCAACCGCGCCTGGCTGCGCAAGCGCGACAACGGCGGGCTGAGCTACGGCTACGACGCCCTCAACCGCATGACCGACAAGTCGGGCTCGCGCATCGACAGCGTCAGCTACGCCTATGACCTGACGGGCAAGCCGACCTCGACCCTGTTCGCCGGCGGCGTCAGTTCCGGACAGGGCGTGGCCTACGCCTATGACACCGCCGGGCGGCTGACCGAAGAGACGACCTTCGGCCGCAAGATGGCCTTCGACTACGACGCGGCGAGCAACCGCACGACGGTCAAGTGGCCCGACGACAGCGGGGCCGCGCCCAGGTCGGCGGCCTATACCTACGACGCGGCGCGACGGCCGACCTCGACCACGGGCGGCGCCGCCGCCCTGGCCTTCGGCTATGACGCCCTGGGCCGCCGCACCTCGGTCAACCGGCACGGCGAGCCCGTCGCCAGCCCCAGCTCCAGCTACGGCTATGACCTGGCCGACCGGCCGACGGCCGTGAACCTCGACCTGGGGGGCGGCAGGAGCCTGCACGAGACCCTGGCCTACAACCCGGCCAGCCAGGTGACGACGGCCACCAAGGACAACCCCGTCTACGACTGGGCCGGGTTCGCGGCCAGCCTGACCGCGACGGCCGACGGCCTCAACCGCGACCAGGCGATCGCCACCGTCGGCGGCGGCGGATGCGCCGCCTCGGGCAGGGGCTATGACTGTAACGGCAACCTGACCAACGACGGCGCCCGCAGCTTTGCCTATGACGGCGAGAACCGACTGATCAGCGCCAGCGTACCCGGCGCGTCGGCGACCCTGAGCTATGACCCCCTGGGCCGGTTGGCTGTGACGACGATCAACAGCGTCGTGACGCGGTTCGTCTATGACGGGGACCAACTGACGGCCGAGTACGACGGCTCGGGTAACCTGTTGCGCCGCTACCTGCACGGCCCTGGGGTCGACGATCCCCTGGTCTGGTTCGAAGGGGCGGACCTGTCCGCGCCGCGCTACCTCCACGCCGACCGCCAGGGCTCGATTGTCGGCTGGAGCGACGCTTCGGGCGTATCCCAGGCGGTCTACACCTACGGCCCCTACGGCGAGCCGGGCGACAACTGGGCGGCGGGTTCACGCTTCCGCTACACCGGCCAGGCGGCTCTGCCGGAGCTGAGGCTCTACCACTACAAGGCCCGGGTCTATGACCCGGCGCGGGGGTGGTTTCTCCAGACGGACCCGATTGGGTACAAGGATGATCTGGATCTCTATGCCTATGTTGGCAACGATCCGCTCAATAAGTCCGACCCGACTGGCAACAGTGGTGATTGGAGTTTCTTCGCGAGCCTGCGCGCTGGCTACAACGACGGTGCGTTGGATGCAGTTGGTGACGAGGGCGCACCAGGACCGAAGAAATCCAAGTGGGGCGATCTTGGCTACACCATAGGCTATGGCCTTGGTCGAGACGCCGTCGACGAGCAGGAGGCTGTGGCAAGCGGCGAGCTGCCGAGCGTGGGGCCCGCCGGGCAGCGTGGAGGGGGCTGCTGCTTTGTGGCAGGTACTTTGGTTTCCACCAGGGAAGGCCCGCGCCGCATCGAGGACATCCGCGTCGGCGACTTAGTGCTATCTCGCGATGAGCGGACCGGTGAGAATGGTTTCAAGCCTGTCGAGTCCCTGGTTCGGCGGCACGATCGTGAGATCTATGTTGCCGAATTCGAGATTGCTCTACCGAATGGCCTCTCGCGCGTAGCCAAGTTCCAGACCACTGATGATCACCCTTGGCGTTCCGCGGATAATACTTGGACAAGAACGGACGATCTCAAGCCGGGTAGATCGATCCTCACCGCCTATGGCGAGGCAGCGCGCGTCCTTCGGATCATTCCAACCGGTCGCATCCTTCCAACGTTCAACCTCGAGGTCGCTGAATATCACACCTACTTTGTGGGTGAGGACCGACTGTGGGTGCACAATGGCAAGTGCCCGAACATGCGCGCAGCCGCCCGCGCGGCGATGCGAGGCGCCGGGATGCCGACGTCGCAACAACCGGCATCTCAGGGACGCAACGAATCCGGCCGTTTCAGAATCTACTTCGCCCCGAAGCCGGGCGGTGGTGTTGTGCACAAAGCCGTTGTCGAACAGACCAAGGATCGAAGCCACCCAGACCAGCCGCACGTGGAAGCTGGCCGCCAGAAGACCGATCCGGTTTCGGGAGAACCTCAAAACAACCGGTTTGGCGCACCGGCGTTAACCAACGACAAATGCAAGGTTGATGCGAAATGCTAAGCCACGGCGTGTCGATTTTCGCTGCGAGCGTTCGAAGAGCGAGAGCCATCAATCGGGCGCATGTGGCGCGTGATTTGGCGCTTGTCGGCGCGCACGGAACGGCCCTGCCCGACGACGTTCAGGACTGGATCGTAGCGCTGGTCAGGGGGGCGACTTCTGGCTTCTCGCATCGCGTTCGCAAAGACATGGCGTCACTCGTCGACGCCGTGGACGGCTTGGCGGCGTTCGCGTCTTTTCACCCCCATGTCGTAGCGATCGGCTACGATATCGAGGAGTGCGCCGCGTTCTACCTGAGCAGCGGCGATCTGCTGGCCGCCATACTGGAAAAGAACGCGCTCTTCTCACCAGATGGCTTCGTGATCATGGATCCGCATGTGCGCTCGGGTTGCATCGTCGACTACAATGGATGCGAGGGTGGAGTTTCGATCGAAGGCGTGGTCCTGTCCTATCTCGGCGAAGCGGCAAGCGGCCACTAACGCGCGCTCCAAGCCTCGCGCATATCGACTGGCGCGCACGATGCGTAGAGGCGTCTCGCCTGCGTCCCCGACGCCGCCGCCACATTCCAAAAGCTCCACCATGGACAATGCCCCCGCTTTAGGCGAAGCTCACAATACAACCTATGCTGATCGAGGCCCTTTGATGCTCACCATCCAGAAAATCGCACGGATCGTGATCGTGGCGGCCGGCCTTGGGCTCGGCCTGGGCATGGCCGGGGTCGCGGCGGCGCAGAGCACGACGCAATACACCTACGACGCCCTGGGGCGGGTGACCAAGGCCGACTACGGCAACGGCAAGACGGTGTCCTACGCCTATGACAGCGCCGGCAACCGCACCAGCACCAGCACGACCGGGTTCCCGGCCGCGCCGGTCAGGGTCGTCGTCCTGCCGCTGCTGGGCGGGCTGGTGATCCCCCTCCCGAACTGATCCCCCGAACTGATCCCCTGCCGAAATGTCTCAGCCAATAGAAGCTTTTGACTGGCGGTGCTCCTTGCGCCATCGATCTTAAGAGGCTGCGGAGCTTGTCGGCCCGGTAGTATCTTCTCGGCGGCGCCCGGCACGGTGACGATCGACAACAGCCTGCGGGTACGCTCCGCATCGCGAGCGACGCCAACCTTGGCGCGGCGGCCGGGTCGCTCAGCTTCAACGGCGGCACGCTGAACACGACCTCGAGCTTCGGTTCGACCCGCGCGGTCAACCTGATTGGCGCGGGCACGCCGCTCACCGATGCAGGGGTCACGCTGAGCCTGTCCGGCGTCATCTCCGGCGTTGGCGTTCAGACCGGGGAGATGCCTGACGGGTGTTCGGGGAGATGGCTGACACATCATTGGCTGGATGAAGCTCTTGAGGAGGGCGGTCCATGCCTTGGCGCGAGGTGTCGGCGATGGAGCAAGGCGCGAGTTGAGCCTGAGGTCCGTGAAGTTCATGCGGGCTGGCGTACCGCGTCTTGGCGGCTATGGTGTCGACGCCTCGCCATGGAGTGACGAACGGAAATGAAGCCGAAGCGTGTTGTTTTCGCATCCGTGATGCTTGGCCTTGGCGGGCTGTTGGCGGGGTCACCGGTCGTGGCTCAGACCCGACCGGAGGACACCGAGGTCTGGAAGCCCGCGCCGGCGGTGGTCACCCCAGCAAGCCAAGTCGGCGGCGCGCCGTCGGACGCCGTCGTGCTGTTCGATGGCGATGACCAGGACGAATGGGTCTCGACCCAGGACAAGTCACCGGCCGCCTGGACCGTCGCGGACGGCGTGCTGACCGTGAACAAGGCGCGCGGGAACATCGAAACCAGGCGGAGCTTCCGCGATTACCAGCTGCATCTGGAATGGCGGATCCCGGCGGACATCGCCGGGGCGGGACAGGCGCGGGGCAACAGCGGCGTCTTCCTGGCGTCCACCGGCCCCGGCGACCGGGGCTACGAGCTGCAAATTCTCGATTCCCACGACAATCCGACCTATGTGAACGGCCAGGCCGCCAGTCTCTACAAGCAGCATCCGCCCCTGGCGAACGCCAGCCGCAAGCCGGGGGAGTGGCAGACCTATGACGTGGTCTGGAGGGCGCCGGTGTTCGGCGCGGACGGCACGCTGATCTCGCCCGCCACGGCGACCGTGCTCCACAACGGCGTGCTGGTGCAGGACAACGCCGTCCTGGCCGGCGACACCGTCTACATCGGCAAGCCCGCCTATCGGCCCCACGGGCCAGCGCCGATCAAGCTGCAGGCCCATGGCGACCCCAGCGCGCCGATCAGCTTCCGCGACATCTGGGTCCGCGAACTGCCGCCGCGGCGCTAGAGCGCGTTTGGTTTACATTGAAGCGCCCGCCCCAAACGCCGTTTTCCCGGCGAAGGCCGGGACCCAGATTCATCAGGAGAAGCTCGTGGGTTTCACCTGGGCCCCGACCTTCGTCGGGGAAACGGAATTTGAGAAGCACGATTCAATCTGAAGCAAACGTGCTCTAGCTCGGATCGGGCGGCGGGGCCGTGCTCGATCGGACGACGAGGCGGTGGGGCAGGGTGACGTTCTGCAGGGCGCTGGCGCGGTCGGCCAGGATGTCGAGCAGCAACCGGACGACCTCGTGGCCGATCTGCTCCATCGGCTGGCTGACCGTGGTCAGTTGCGGGTCCAGGTACTGGGCGAAGCGGATGTCGTCGAAGCCGACCAACGAGACGTCCCGAGGGCAGCGCAGGCCCCGCTGGCGGATCGCCTCGAGCGCGCCCATCGCCATCTCGTCGCTGAAGCAGAAGACGGCCGTCGGCCGGCCGGGTTCGTCGAGCAGTTCGCCGGTCCGGCGCACGCCGGATTCGATGGAGAAGTCGCCGATGGCGATGCGCAGGGCGCTGGCCCGGCCATGGCGCTGGGCCGCCGCCAGCACGCCGGCCAGGCGGTCGCTGCTGATCGGGCTGACCAGCGGGCCGGTCACCACCCCGACGCGGGTGTGTCCCAGGCCGTAGAGGTGCTCCATGACCTCGGCGGCGGCGCCCTCGTTGTCGATGTGGGCGCTGGACACCGCCAGGCCCGGGCGAAACTCGCAGCCGTTGACGATGGGCGTTCGCGGCCCCTTGGCGGCGACGATCTCGGCCAGGGTGTCGGGAAGCCGGTGTCCCAGGAAGATCAGGCCATCGGCCTCCTTGCGCCGGAACATCGCCGCGTACTGTTCCTCGCGCGCTTCCTCGTGACGCGTGTCGCCCAGCAGAACCGAGTAGCCGGCCGCCATCGCCGCTTCCTCCACCCCTCGGATCACCTGCGAGAAGAAGGGGTTGGAGATGTCCGGCACGGTGACCAGGATCTTCTCGGTCCTCAGGGTTCGCAGGCTCCTGGCCGCGAAGTTTGGCTCATAGCCAAGGCGGGCGACCGCCTCGATCACCTTCTTGCGGGTGGCCTCCAGCACCAGTTCGGGCGCGCTGAACACCCGCGAAACCGTCGCCGTCGAGACACCCGCGTCGCGCGCAACTTCTTGAATGGTGGCCATCGGCGCGACACTGGCGGCATGCCGCCCCCTTTGCAAGGCGCAGCTGTGGGGCGCTCCACCGCCGTTACATGGTTGCCGCTTCAGCAGACCCCTGTTATCGATGATTTCGATTACATTGGAGCGGGCAAGACCCAAACGGGTCGAAAACGACCGCCTATGCTGGTCGGGGAGGGCCAGGACACATGAAGACGAGCTTCCGACTCTTCCTGATGATGGTGCTGCAGCTGGCGATCTGGGGCGCCTGGGCGCCGAAGATATTCCCCTATATGGGCATGCTGGGCTTCGCGCCCTGGCAGCAATCGCTGGTCGGCAGCGCCTGGGGCGTGGCCGCGCTGGTCGGGATCTTCTTCTCGAACCAGTTCGCCGATCGCAATTTCGCGGCCGAGCGCTTCCTGGCGGTCAGCCACCTGATCGGCGGCCTGGCCTTGGTCGGGGTGGCGTTCTCGACCAGTTTCTGGCCGTTCTTCGCCTGCTATCTGCTCTTCAGTCTGCTCTACGTGCCGACCCTGTCGGTGACCAACTCGATCGCCTTCGCCAACTTGCGCGATCCGGCGGCCGATTTCGGCGCCGTGCGCATGGGCGGCACGGTCGGCTGGGTGCTGGTCAGCTGGCCCTTCGTCTTCCTGCTGGGCGCTCACGCCACGGCCGAGCAGGTGCGGTGGATCTTCCTGGTCGCGGCGATCATCTCCTTCGCCTTCGCCGGCTACGCCCTGACCCTGCCACACACGCCGGCCCGCAAGGACGCGGCGGGGATCGACAAACTGGCCTGGCGGCGGGCCTTCAAGCTGCTGGCCGCGCCGTTCGTCCTGGTGCTGTTCATCGTCACCTTCATCGATTCGGTGATCCACAACGGCTACTTCGTGATGGCGGACGCTTTCCTGACCAACCGGGTCGGGATCGCCGGCAACCTCAGCATGGTGGTGCTGAGCCTGGGCCAGGTGGCCGAGATCCTGACCATGTTCCTGCTGGGCCGCGTGCTGGTGCGGCTGGGATGGAAGGTCACCATGATGGTTGGCGTCCTGGGCCACGCCGCGCGCTTCGCGGTCTTCGCCTTCTTCGCCGACAGCATCCCGGTGATCGTGGCCGTGCAGCTGTTGCACGGGATCTGCTACGCCTTCTTCTTCGCCACGGTCTACATCTTCGTCGACGCGGTCTTCCCCAAGGACGTCCGCTCCAGCGCCCAGGGCCTGTTCAACCTGCTGATCCTGGGCGTCGGCAATGTCGTGGCCAGCTTCCTGTTCCCCACCCTGATCGGTCGCCTGACCCACGCCGGGGCCGATGGGGTGGCGACGGTCGACTATACGCGCCTGTTCATGGTCCCCACCGGCTTGGCCCTGGCGGCGGTGGTTCTGCTGGCCGTGTTCTTCAAGCCGCCAACGCGAGGTCCAGTCGCCGAAACCGACGAAGCCGCGCCCACTGGCGCGGCCAGCCCGGCCCAGGTCTGACTCATGCCCATTCAGAAAGAGGAAAGCCTCGTGCGCTCAACAGCTCTCGAAAACCCGGCCGCCGGCGTCGATCTTTCGCGGCGCGGCCTTCTGGCCGCCGGCGCCGCCACTCTGGGCGCGGCCTATGCCTGCGTCGCGAACGCGGCCGGGAAGCCGTTCTTCCAGCGCCACGGTCTGCCGCTGGGCATCCAGCTCTACACCCTGGGTCCGGACCTTCAGAAAGAGCTGGACGCTCAGCTCGCCACGGTGGCCAAGACCGGCTTCAAGTCGGTGGAACTGGCCGGCTATCTGGGCCGCACGCCGGCCGAGCTGCGCGCCGCCTTCGACCGCGCGGGCCTGGTCTGCCCCAGCGCCCACATTTCGCCCAAGAGCGCCAACGGTTCCAGCTTCAGCGGCGATCTCGCCAAGCTGGCCGACGAACTGCACGTGATCGGCGTGAAGGCGGCGATCATGCCGATCCTCTACATTCCCGACCGCTTCAGCGGCGCCGATCTGCGCCAGGCCGGCGCCCAGATGACGGCCGACGACTGGAAGTGGAACGCCGACTTCCTCAACGCCAAGGCCGCCGTCCTGAAGAAGGCCGGCATCGTGACGGGCTACCACAACCACAATTTCGAGTTCGCGCCGCTGAAAGACACCCAGGGGGGCGACACCAACGGCATGGAGATCCTGCTGAAGGGCACCGACCCGAGCCTGGTCACCTTCGAAATGGACGCGGGCTGGGTCACGGCGGCGGGACAGGACCCGTTCGCCATGCTGAAGAAGCACCCGGGGCGGTTCACCCAGATGCACGTCAAGGATATCAAGGCGACCACCAAGCCCAACTTCGTGCTGCAACAGGACCCGACCGAGGTTGGCGGCGGCATGATCAACTGGCCCAAGCTGCTGCCCGCCGCCTACGCCGCCGGGGTCCGGGGTTTCTTCGTCGAGCAGGAACCGCCGTTCGCCCATAGCCGGCTGGAGTCGGCCAAGATCAGCTTCGACTACCTGGCGAGCGTCGCGGCCTGATGAGCGGTCGGACGCCCCTGCGGTTGGCCATGGTCGGCGGCGGCCCCGGCTCGTTCATCGGACCGGTGCACCGGATGGCCGCCGAGCTGGATGGCCGCATCCGGCTGACGGCGGGCGTGTTCAGCCGCGATCCCGAGAAGAACGCCCGGGCCGCTGACGGCTGGGGCGTGCCGCGTGACCGGGTCTATCCGGATCATCATACGATGATCGAGGCCGAACGGGCGCGCGGCGACGGAGTCGATCTGGTCGCGGTGGTGACGCCCAACCATCTGCATTTCGACGTCGCCGCCGCCGCGCTGCGCGGCGGCCTGCACGTGATGAGCGACAAGCCCGCGACCTTGAACCTGGCGCAGGCCAGGGACCTGGCCGACATCGTCGCCGCGTCCGGCAAGCTCTATGGCCTGACCTATGTCTATACGGGCTATCCGATGGTCCGCGAGGCGCGCGAGATCGTCGCTCGCGGCGACCTCGGCCGGGTGCGCAAGGTCGTCGTCGAATATTCGCAAGGCTGGCTGTCTCGGCCGCTCGAGCGCGAGGACAACAAGCAGGCCAGCTGGCGGTCCGATCCGGCCCAGTCGGGGGTCGGCGGTTGCATCGGCGACATCGGCGTGCATGCCTTCAACATCGCCGAGTTCGTGGCGGGGGTTCGGGTCGAACGCCTGTGCGCCGACGTCGCCACGGTGGTTCCCGGGCGGGCTCTGGACGACGATTGCAACGTGCTGCTGCGGTTCGAGGGCGGTGCGCGCGGCGTGCTGATCGCCTCGCAGATTTCGGCGGGCGCCCGCAACGGCCTGAAGATCAGCGTCTATGGCGAGAAGGGCGGCCTGAGCTGGTCGCATGAGCGCCATACGGAGCTGACCCTGGACTGGCTGGACGGACCCTCCCAGGTGCTGCATGCCGGTTCGGCCTATCTGGGCGCGACCGCTCGCGCCGCCACGCGGCTGCCGACCGGTCATCCGGAAGGCTTCGTCGAGGCTTTCGCCAACCTCTATCGCGACTTCGCCGATGCAATCGGCGAAGGCGGCGAAGGCGGGCTCGTGCCCGACATCGGGGAGGGCGTGCGCGGCATGGCCTTCGTCGAGCGCGCCGTGGCCGCCAGCCGGGCGGACGCGGGCTGGGTGGCGCTGGAAGGAGAGGGGCGATGAAGACGCTCAAGGGACCCGGTATTTTCCTCGCGCAGTTCATCGGCGCCGAGCCGCCGTTCGACAAGCTGGAGACGATGGCCGCCTGGGTCGCCGATCTCGGCTATGTCGGCGTGCAGATGCCGACCGGCGGGGCGGACTCGTTCTTCGACCTGGCCCTGGCCGCTGAAAGCCAGACCTATTGCGACGACACCGCCGGTCTGCTGGCCAGCCACGGCCTGGTGATCACCGAGCTGTCGACCCACCTCCAGGGGCAACTGGTGGCCGTCCATCCGGCCTATGACGAACTGTTCGACGGCTTCGCGCCGCCCGAACTTCGCGGCAAGCCCGCGGAGCGCCAGGTCTGGGCGGTGGAGCAGGTGAAGGCCGCCGCCGTCGCCAGCCGGCGTTTGGGCCTGAACGCCCACGCCACCTTCTCGGGCGCGCTGGCCTGGCCGTACCTCTACCCGTGGCCGCAGCGGCCGGCGGGCCTGGTCGAGGAGGCCTTCGCCGAACTCGGCCGCCGCTGGAAGCCCATCCTCGACGTCTTCGAGAACGAGGGCGTCGACGTCTGCTACGAAATCCATCCGGGCGAAGACCTGCACGACGGCGCGACGTTCGAGCGTTTCCTGGACGAGGTCGGGGGCCACGCGCGCGCCAACATCCTCTACGATCCCAGCCACTTCGTGCTGCAGCAGTTGGACTACCTGGGCTATATCGACCGCTATCACGAGCGGATCCGCGCCTTCCACGTCAAGGACGCCGAGTTCCGGCCATCGGCCCGGTCCGGCGTCTATGGCGGCTACCAGGGCTGGGTCGACCGCCCCGGCCGGTTCCGCTCGCTGGGCGACGGCCAGGTGGACTTCAAGGCGATCTTCTCGAAGCTGGCCCAGTACGACTTTCCCGGCTGGGCGGTGCTCGAGTGGGAATGCGCCCTGAAGCATCCCGAGCAGGGCGCCCGCGAAGGCGCGCCGTTCATTCGCGACCACATCATCCAGGTGACCGATCGGGCGTTCGACGACTTCGCCGGCAGCGCGCCCGACGGCGGTCGCAATCGCCGGCTATTGGGCCTCTGAGCCGCTGACACACCCCGACGGAGACTGTCTTGATGAAGTACTCGTTTATGCTCGCCGCCGCCCTGGCCGCCATGGCGACCAGCGCCGTCGCCGCCTCGCCGGGACAGGCCGTGTTCGAACAACGCTGCACGGTCTGCCACTCCCTGCAGCCCGCGCCGGGAAAGATGGGGCCGCCCCTGGCCGGTGTCGCCGGCCGCAAGGCGGGGACCGCCGCCGGATATAGCTACAGCGCCGCGATGAAGGCCTCGACCCTCACCTGGACCCCCGAGGCGCTCGACGCCTTCCTGAAGGCGCCGGGGAAGACGGTCCCGGGGACCAAGATGCTGGTCGGCGCGCCGGGCGCGGAGGATCGCGCCGCCGTGATCCAGTACCTGGGATCGCTGAAGAAATAGGGCTGAAGCAAAAAGATCAGTCATCCCGGAGGACCGCCCGCCGGCCGAGGCCCGCGAGCGGTTCATGGCGGCCAGGCTCAGCGCGGCGCCGTCAGGTCCTGGATTTCGATATCCTTGAACTCGACGGGATGGCCCTCGCTCTGCAGAGCGATGTAGCCCTCCGTGATGGGCGCGTCGCCGTGCGCGGCGAGATAGGCCTGGGCGCCCGGCGCGACGGTGTCCTTGGGGTCGTACGCCAGTCCGGCATAGTGCTGGACGGTCACGCCGTTGATCTTCTGGAAGACCTCGCCGTTCGGCATTACGTCGAGCTCAAGCTTGGTCCAGGTCCCGTTGGCGATCGTGGGGCCGTTGGCCGGCGGCGTGCAGTGATCCTTGGCCAGGACACCGTCGAAGGTGATGTTGACGCCGGGCGTGCACACCGCGCCGGTCGCCTTGGGAGCGTCGCGTTTGTCGCCTAGGATCTGGAACTCGACGGAGACGGGGAACGACTGGTCCAGCGTCATGCTCTCGGGGCTCTGGCTGTGGAACATCACGCCGCTGTTGCTGCGCGCCCAGGTCGGCGTATCTGGCAGGCCTGGATCGACGAACCGGTACATCAGGCGCAGGCGATAGGCCTTGAAGGGCGTCTTGTAGAACAGGTGCCCGAACTGGCTGTCGAACCGCTCGTAGCCGGCATAGGAAACCCGGATCGCGCCATGGTCGACCACGAAGGTCTGGCGGTAGTTTTCCCCGGCCGGATGTTTGGCGATCTTCGGCGTCCAGCCGTCCAGGGTCCGCCCGTCGAAGATCGAGCGCCACGGCCCCGCCTTCACCGCCTCGGCATTGGCTTGCGGGCCGGCCAACAGCGCCAGACCGCCAAGCAGCGCCCCCATTCTGACAAGGCCCATCATGGGCGCGCGGCGCGTTCGAACGAACTGGCTCAGCTGGATCATGGTTTTTCCGTCTTCCTCCCTGGCTCGACGATTTTACAGCAGATTAGCGAGCTTTCTTGCAATGTAACCCATTTCATGGAAGCTTCCAGGCCAACAATGAAGGGTTCCCCCAGGTCGATGCGTCCAACTGCGAAGCAGCGGCGCCGTTCCATCGGGCGCGCCAAACGGGGAGAAAACATGGCCAACCTCAACGGTCGCGCGCGCCAAGAGAACACCTACGATGCGATCGTCGTGGGCAGCGGCATAACCGGCGGTTGGGCGGCCAAGGAGCTGACCCAGAAGGGCCTCAAGACCCTGGTGCTCGAGCGTGGCCCGATGGTGCGCCACCTGGAGGACTATCCCACCGCCGTCATGGACCCCTGGCAGGCGAAGTACCCGCGCGGGCAGCTGCCGACGGACGAGCTGAACGCTCATTATCCGGTGCAGCAGCGCACCGGCTACACGATGACGGAGTTCACCAAGCACTTCTTCGTCCGCGACGACCAGAACCCCTATGTCGAGGAAAACCGCTTCGACTGGATCCGCGGCTATCACGTGGGCGGTCGGTCGCTGACCTGGGGCCGCCAGAGCTATCGCCACAGTCCCATCGACTTCGAAGCCAACGCCCGCGAGGGCATCGGGGTCGACTGGCCGATTCGCTACGAGGACCTCGCGCCCTGGTACGACTATGTCGAGCGTTTCATCGGCGTCTCGGGCCAGAAGGAGGGCCTGGCGCATCTTCCCGACGGCCAGTACCAGCCGCCGATGGAGATGAATTGCGTCGAGAAGGCCTTCAAGGCCCGGGCCGAGGCGCGGTTCCCGGAACGGCGGGTCACCATGGGCCGGACCGCGCACCTCACCGAACCGACCGAGGAACAGCTCAGCCTTGGCCGGACCAAGTGCCAGTACCGCAACATGTGCATCCGCGGTTGCCCGTTCGGCGCCTATTTCAGCTCCAATTCCGCCTCGCTGGTGGCGGCCGACCGCACCGGCAACCTGGTGATCCGCCCGGGCTCGATCGTCACCTCGCTGATCTATGACGAGAAGGCGGGCAAGGCGACCGGCGTGCGCATCCTCGACGCCGAGACGCGTCAGGAAGAAGAGTTCTACGCCGACGTCGTGTTTCTCTGCGCCTCGGCCTTCAACTCGGCCTGGATCATGATGAACTCGACCAGTTCGCGGTTTCCCAACGGCTTCGGCAACGGCAGCGACCAGCTGGGCCGCAACGTCATGGACCACCATCTGGGCGTGGGCGCGGTCGGGGAAGCGCCCGAATTCGCCGACATGTACTATTCCGGCCGCCGCCCGAACGGGATCTACGTGCCGCGCTTCCGCAACCTGGGCGACGCGGCCACCAAGCGGACCGACTATCTGCGCGGCTTCGGCTATCAGGGCGGCGCCTCCCGGCCGGGATGGGACCGTGACCTGACCAAGCGCGGCCCTGACGACGCCGGCTTCGGCGCGGCGCGCAAGGCCGCCCTCAGCCAGCCCGGACCATGGACCATGGGACTGGGCGGGTTCGGCGAAATCCTGCCCTACGCCGACAATCGGATCACCCTGAACCACGACGCGAAGGATCAGTACGGCCTGCCGACCCTGTCGATGAACGTCACGATCCGCGAGAACGAGCTGGCCATGCGCCGCGACATGCAGGCCGCGGCCGTGGAGATGCTGGAAACGGCGGGCTTCAAGAACGTTCGTGGACGCGACGAGGGCTATGCGCCGGGGCTGGGCATCCACGAGATGGGCACCGCGCGCATGGGCCGGGACCCGAAGACCTCGGTGCTCAACGCCCACAACCAGGTCCACGAGTGCAAGAACGTCTATGTCCCCGACGGCGCGGCGATGACCTCGGCGTCCTGCGTGAACCCGTCCCTGACCTACATGGCGCTGACCGCAAGGGCCTGCGACCATGCCGTCCAGGCGCGCAAGAGGGGTGATCTCTGATGCTGAGCCGACGCGATGCGATACGCGGCCTGACCCTGACGATCGGGGTGGCGGCGACCGGATGGGCCGGACGGGCGGTCGCCGCCCAGACGCTGACCTGGACCCCCACGGCGCTGGCGCCCGACCAGGCGCGCCTGGTGGACGTGGTGGCCGAACTGATCATCCCCGCCACGGACACGCCGGGCGCCAGGGAAGCCGGCGTGCCGCAGTTCATCGACCGCGCGCTGGCCGACTATTACAACAAGGCCCAGAAGGAACGGCTGCTGGGAGGACTCGCGCGCATGGACGCCGACGCTCGCGCCGCTCATGGCGACGTCTTCGTCGCGTTGACGCCGCAGCAGCAGGTCGAGCTTTTGACCGGCTATGACCGTGAGGCCACGGCCGTTCGCGGCCAAACGCCTGACGACGCGCACTTCTTCCTGGTGCTCGAGAACCTGGTGACGGTCGGCTATTTCACATCCGAACCCGGCGCGACGGTGGCGTTGAGATACGACCCCATACCGGGCGCCTACCATGGGTGCGTGCCGCTGTCGGAACTCGGCCGGGCCTGGGCGACCCGGTAGGGCGACGGCGGTCTCCGCGGTGTGATCAAGGCGATCGGCGCGGTGGCGCACGGGCCGATCGCGACGCTTAAACGCGCGAAATTCAAGCATCGACCGCGCCGGCCCTGCATGGCCGCTGTGCAAAATGACCCCATTCGTCTGTTGCGGTGCGACATGACGCGGTTTTCCAATTGCCGCGCCGGGCCGCCGGCCCCTTCCTGATCTCGACACGCGGGACAACGACGTTCCGCGCTGGCCCGAGAGGGCCGCCCAGCGGCGATGCAGCCGCCAGGTACCGTTGTGGACAACGACGTCCGGAGAGATCGCTGCCGCGGTCTCGCCGGGCGTTTTTTTTGGTCTTTGGGGGATCAAGGCATGAAGAATTCGCGAGGAATGCTGCGTTGCAGCGTGGCTTTTTGCGCCCTGACGTTGGGCGGAACGGCCTTCGCTCAAGCCGCGCCTGAACCGGTTCCAGCGGTGGCGGAGCCGGCTGGCGAGGCCGTCGCCGAACCGGTGGCCGACGCCGTCGAACCGCCGCCGCCGCCCGCGCCGCCGCCGACCTTCAGCGACCAGGTCGCGGCCGGAAAGCTGATCCTGGAGGTCCGGGCTCGCTACGAGAGCGTCGACCAGACCAAGACCGCGACGCTGACCGACGACGCCTCGGCCTTCACGATCCGCACCCGCCTGGGCTGGGAGACGGCCGAGTTCCATGGCGTCAAGGGCCTGATCGAATTCGAGGACGTCCGCCAGGCCGGTTCCGAGCACTACGCCGTCAACGTGCCGGGCGCGGCCACCCCGCCGCTGAACGGCGCCGACAAGGCCAAGTATCCGGTGGTCAACGACCCGGACGTCACCGAGCTGAACCGCGCCCAGCTGACCTGGACGCCGAGCGCCGCCCTGCAGGTCACCGCCGGCCGCCAGCGCATCCTGCTCGACGACCAGCGCTTCGTCGGCAACGTCGGCTGGCGCCAGGACGAGCAGACCTTCGACGCCGTCCGCGCCGACCTGGCTTTGGGCCGGTTCAAGGCGACCTACGCCTATGTCACCCACATCAACCGCATCCTCGGCGAACTGCGGGACTGGGACTCAGACAGCCACCTGCTGAACGTCACCTGGTCGCCGGCCGAGGCGCTACGCCTGCAGGGCTTCGTCTACGCCCTCGACTTCGGCAATTCGGCGGTCAACTCGTCGCTGACCAAGGGCGTCAAGGCCTCGGGCAAGACCTGGGTCGGCCTCTACCAACTGGCCTACAACGCCACCTACGCCAAGCAGTCGGAATACCACGGCAACACGCCGAACTTCGACCTGGCCTATTTCAGCGGCGACGTCGCCGGCACCTTCGACATCTACACGGTCAAGGCCAGCTACGAGTCGCTCGAGGGCAATGGGACCCGAGGCTTCACCACGCCTCTGGCCACCGTCCACGCCTTCCAGGGCTGGTCCGACGCCTTCGTCTCGCCGGGCGGCAACAAGAGCTTCATCGACGGCATCGAGGACGCCAACCTCAGCTTCAACGCCAAGCCGCGGTTCAAGCGGACCTACTTCTTCAACACCGACATCCTGGTCCGCTACCACGACTTCAACGACCAGAGGACCGGCGCGGACCTCGGCCGCGAGTGGGACCTGCAGTTCACCGCCGCCATCACCCCCAAGCTTTCGATCCAGCTGAAGTACGCCGACTTCCAGCGCGAAAAGACCGTGCCCCTGGGCACGGCGACGCCGCCGGCCTCGCGGACCAAGGCCTGGTTCACCCTCGAATACAAACTCTGACCTCCAGCGGGATTTGCAGCTCATGACCAAGATCGACAAGACCGCCGCCGGCTCTGAGACGGGCCTGACCCGCCGCCACGCCCTGGTGGGCGCGGCCGCCACGGTCGCCGCCGCCAAGGCCTTGTTCCCGGCTGGAGCCCACGCCGCCGGCGCGGGACCCGAAGTGGCCAAGGCCCGCCTGGGCTTCATCGCCCTGACCGACTCCGCCCCGGTGATCATCGCCAAGGAACGCGGGCTGTTCGCCAAGCACGGCCTGCCCGACCTGGAGGTGGTCAAGCAGGCTTCGTGGGCCGCCACCCGCGACAACCTGGTGCTGGGTTCGGAGCGCGGCGGCATCGACGGGGCCCACATCCTGTCGCCCATGCCCTATCTGATGAGCACCGGAGCGATCACCGGCGGCGCGCCGACCCCGATGTACATCCTGGCCCGGCTCAATACCAACGGCCAGGCGATCTCGGTCGGCAACGACCTGAAGGCCGTGAAGGTCGGGCTCAACAGCGGCGGCGCCAAGGCCAAGTTCCAGCAGCTGAAGGCGGCCGGCAACATCGCCAAGGTGGCCATGACCTTCCGGGGCGGCACCCACGACCTGTGGGTGCGCTACTGGCTGGCGGCCGGCGGCATCAATCCCGAGACCGACGTCGCCACCATCGTCATCCCGCCGCCCCAGATGGTGGCCAACATGAAGGCCGGCACCCAGGACGCCTTCTGCGTGGGCGAGCCGTGGAACGGCCAACTGGTCAATCAGCGGGTCGGCTATACCGCCTGCCTGACCTCGGAACTGTGGATGAACCACCCGGAAAAGGCGCTGGGCATGCGCGCCGCCTGGGTCGACAAGTATCCGCGCGCCGCCCAGGCGATCACCGCCGCCGTGCAGGAAGCGGCGATGTGGTGCGACAAGGCCGCCAACCTGCCGGCCATGTGCTCGATCGTCTCCGGCCGCCAGTACGTCAACGTGCCGATGGGCGACATCCTGCCCCGCCTGCAGGGCACGGTGGACTATGGCGACGGCCGGACGCTGAAGAACTCGCCGCATCGGATGAAGTTCTGGGCCGACAACGCCAGCTTCCCCTTCAAGTCGCACGACCTGTGGTTCCTGACCGAGGACATCCGCTGGGGCGTGTTGCCGCAGAAGACCAACACCCAGGCCCTGGTCAACAAGGTCAACCGCTCGGACATCTGGCGCGCGGCGGCCAAGAGCATCGGCCAAGGCGGTCCGGCCGGCGACAGCCGCGGCGTCGAGCGGTTCTTCGACGGCAAGGTGTTCGACCCGGCCAATCCGGGCGCTTACCTGGCCAGCCAGCCGATCAAGAAGCTGGTCTAGGGGAGGGCGCGGCGATGACCTTTCCCAAGCCCTCGTTCTCTCCGGCTGAACCGGTGGTCTCGCCGGTGATCGCGCCGCCCGCCGGCGAGACCCGGACCTCCGGCCTCGCCGAAGTGAAGCGGCGGGCCGGCGCGGTGGCGGCGGCGGTGATCCCGCCGCTGCTGACCCTGCTGGCGATCCTCGGCGTCTGGCAGGTCGTCACCGGCGACTCCTATGCCGGCCTGCCGTCGCCCGCCCATGTCTGGACCGACTCCAAGACCCTGATCCTCGACCCGTTCTTCGACAATGGCGGGGTGGACAAGGGCCTGTTCTGGCACGTGCTGACCAGCCTGAAGCGGGTCGGGATCGGCTTCTCGATCTCGGCGGTGTGCGGCGTGATGCTGGGGGTGCTGATCGGCTCCAACCGCTGGGCGCATCGGGGGCTGGATCCGATCTTCCAGGTGCTGCGCACCGTGCCGCCCCTGGCCTGGTTGCCGATCTCGCTGGCCGCGTTCCGCGAAGCGCAGCCCTCGGCCCTTTTCGTGATCTTCATCACCTCGATCTGGCCGATCATCATCAACACCGCCGTGGGCGTGCGCAACATCCCGGCCGACTATGTGAACGTGGCCAAGGTGCTGCGGCTGTCGCCGGTCGAGTACTTCTTCCAGATCCTGCTGCCGGCCACCGCGCCCTACATCTTCACCGGCCTGCGGATCGGCATCGGCATGAGCTGGCTGGCCATCGTCGCCTCCGAGATGCTGCTGGGCGGGGTCGGCGTCGGCTTTTTCATCTGGGACCAGTACAACGCCTCGCGCATCTCCGACATCATCGTGGCCCTGGCCTGGGTCGGTCTGACCGGCTTCTTCCTCGACCGCCTGGTGGCCCTGCTGGGCCACGTCATCGCGCGCGGCGGCGCGGCGAGCTAGGGCGTGATGATCTTGAACTGAACCGCCCACCCCGTTCCGTTTCCCCGGCGAAGGCCGGGGCCCAGATCATGGGGCGGAGCGTTGCGGGTCATCGTCCAATACGACGGCTGAACCTGGGCCCCGGCCTTCGCCGGGGAAACGGAACCAAAATGGCGATTCCGCCGTGAATCATCATGCTCTAGGAGACCACGACCATGGCCAAGGCCTATCTTTCCATCGAAGGCGTCGGCGTCACCTTCACCAAGGGCGCGGCCCGCTCCGAGGTGCTGACCGGCATCGACCTGCGGGTCGACAAGGGCGAGTTCGTCTCGATCATCGGCCACTCCGGCTGCGGGAAATCGACTCTGCTGAACGTGGTCGCCGGCCTGGCGCCGGTGACCACCGGCGCGGTGATCCTCGACAAGCAGGAAGTCAATGCTCCGGGCCCCGACCGGGCGGTGGTGTTCCAGAACCACTCGTTGCTGCCCTGGCTGTCGGTGCGCGAGAACGTCTCCCTGGCGGTCAACAAGGTGTTCGGGGCCAGCAAGAGCGCCGCCGAGCGCCGCGACTGGACCCTGCACAACCTCGACCTGGTCAAGATGACCCACGCCATGGACAAGCGGCCCGCCGAGATCTCGGGCGGCATGAAGCAGCGGGTCGGCATCGCCCGGGCCCTGGCCATGGAGCCCAAGGTGCTGCTGCTGGACGAGCCGTTCGGGGCCCTGGACGCCCTGACCCGCGCCCACCTGCAGGACAGCGTGATGGAGATCCACGCGACCTTGAACAACACCGTGCTGATGGTCACCCACGACGTCGACGAGGCGGCCCTGTTGTCGGACCGCATCGTGATGATGACCAACGGCCCGCGCGCCTCGATCGGCCAGGTGCTGGACGTGTCCTTGGACCGCCCGCGCGACCGCCTCGCCGTCGCCCAGGACCCGACCTACATCCACGCCCGGGCGGCGGTGATCGAGTTCCTCTACGCCCGCCGCGCCGCCTGAGGGCGGGAGCGGGCGGGCGGACCGTCATCGAACGGCGTCGGGGCCGCGTACCAGGGCCAGGAGCTCGGAGAGGTCTGCGCCATGCTCCAGCCGGCCGATCGCGTCGGCCGCGCGCTGGGCTCGCTCATCGCCGATGACCGGCGCGGCCAGGGCCAGGAACTTGGCGTGCAATCGCGGGCGCCGCGTCGCCAGGTCGCCCGGCGGGAGGCTGATGTCGTGGCGCCTGACCAGCGTCTCGCCGTTGAGCATCGTGACCGTCACTTCGGTGACGTCCTCGGGCCAGCCCGGCGGCGCCAGCTCGACCGTGGTGACGGCGCGCGAGGCTTCGAGGTCGGGCCGCAGGACGACCGCATCGGCATAGGTCGCGCTGTTGGACGTGTCCGCGCCGTGCAGCGCCAGGGCGGCGTTGAAGCGCAGGCTGAACTTGGCTTCCAGCCCGGTGCGGGGCGCGGCGATGTTGCACATCGCGTCGGCCCCCGCATCGACCTTGAGACGGATCGCCCGGACCTGTTGGGGCCGGAGGCCCTCGCGCCGAAGGGCGCCGATCGCTTCCAGCGCGCCGTGCGTGCCGAAGCAGGCCGCGTGGTGCTTGAAGAGGTTGCGGTCCAGCGCATGGCCGCTCCAACGGACACCTTCGGCCGGCGCGCCGTCGGTCTGGGTGGCGAAGAAGCCCAGGGGGCGTTCGAGGATGTCGGGCCGGGCCGTCATTCCGGCCCGCGCCCAGAGCGCCGACGTCAGGCCGGCCTCGGCCGCCCGCCCGGCATGGAGCGACTTGGTCATCGTCCCGAACTGCGCCTTGAGGCCGGCGGCCTGCGAGCCGGCCAGGCCGTAGGCGCGCGCCGTCGTGGCCTCGTCCAGCCCGAGGAGATGGGCGCAGGCCGCGGCCGCGCCGAAGGCGCCGATCGTCCCCGTCGCGTGAAACCCGCGAGCATAGTGGCTGGCGCTGACCAGGGCGCCGATCATCCCCGCCGCCTCGTAGCCGGCGACGAAGGCCTGGAGCACGGCTCTGCCCGACAGGCGTCGCGCCTCGGCCAGGGCCAGGACGCCGGGCAGGATGACGGTGGTCGGATGGACGCGCATGGCCAGGTTGACGTCGTCATAGTCGAGCGCGTGGCCCGCCGCGCCGTTGACCAGCGCGGCCTGGCGCGGGCTGAAGCCGAAGTTCCGGCCCACGATCGTGGCGGCGGGCTGGGCGCCTTCGATCAGGGCCGCGTCATGCAGCAGCATGCTCAGGGGTTCGCGCGACCCGGCCAGCGTCAGGCCGAACCAGTCGAGCACGCACAGCTTGGCCATCTCCAGCGTCGCGGGCGGGATGTCCGTCGCGGCGGCGCGGCTGAGGCGGACGATCGTCGTCGTCAGGCCGGCGCCTTCGCTCACGCGGCGCCGTCCGCGGGCGGCCAGCCGGCCGAAACGGCCAGTTCGTCGAATTCCACCGGCCAGGCCGCGCGCCAGGCCGCGCGCTGGTCTTCATCGGCCCAGGATCCGTCGATCCCGTTGAGCATCATCGCCTTCAGCGCGTCGATGTCGTAGCCGAGATGGCTGTACATCAGCTCCCAGGCGCCGGCCGGGCTGACATTGTGCAGGGTCGGGTCGTCGGTGTTGGGGTGGAGCTTCAGGCCCAGCGCCGACATGGCGCGGATCGGATGATCCGCCGCCCAGCGCTCCGGTTCGAGCGTGCGCAGGTAGTAGGAGTTGGTCGGGACCACGGTGAAGACGATGCCGCGTTCGGCGTAGCGTCGCGCCAGGTCGGGATTGTCGACGATGGTGTAGCCGTGGTCGACGCGGTCGACCTTCAGCCGTTCGACCGCCGTCTCGACATTGGTCCAGGGCATGCCGAACTCGCCCGCGTGGGCCGTCGCCTTTAGGCCGTGGCGGCGCGCCAGGGCGTAGGCCTCGAGGAACAGCTCGGGGGGGCGGTCGTTCTCGCGGTAGTCGATGCCGATGCCCGCCACCGCCGGATCGCGATGGGCCAGCATCATCTCCACCATCTCCAGGGCGCTGGAGGCCTCGGCCTCGCGGTCGATGCTGGGGATCAGCAGGGCGCTGACCCCGAAATCGCTCCGCGCCTCGCGCATGCCCGCCAGGATGCCGGCCTGGACCTCGCCATAGGCCAGGCCGGTGTCGCGGATCGTGGCGGTCGGGTTCCAGAAGAACTCGGCGTGGCGGACCGTCTCGGCCGCCGCGTCCTCCAGGTATTCGTAGGTGATCCGGCGGAAGTCGTCGGGCTCCAGCAGCAGGTGCCGCTCCAGCGCGCGCAGCACGCGCAGCACGCCGACCGGCTTGGCGCCCCGTGCGTAGAAGGCGGCGATCTCGGCGTCGGTGATCGGCGCGCCGCGCTTGCGGACCAGGGCCGTGAAGGTGTCGCGGCGCACGGCGCCGAGCAGGTGGCAATGCAGCTCCACCTTCGGCAGGGCGCGGAAGAACCGGCGCTGCGCCGCGTCCGTCTGGCGACCAAGCGTGGACGCGGGGACGTTGCCGATAGTCTGGATGGGGTCGGTGGTCATGATGCCTTGGAGACGGGAACCTAGAGCGTTTTCAAGCGAAGTGGATACCGGTTCGCGTGAAGAAAACGCGCCAAAACAAAGGGCTAGAGCGCCCGGCCCGATGCAGTCGGGTCGGGCGCTCTAGTGCGTGGCGGCGGTGTAGAAGTAGTAGCCAAGCGGGATGGACAGGATCAGCAGGCCGACCGGAATCTCGCGCGCCTTGCCGGCCAGGACCTGGACGATGACATGGACCAGCAGGCCGCCGGCGATGCCGGTGCCGAAGCTGTTGGAGATCAGGGTCAGCAGGACCATGGCCAGGGCGGGCAGGATGTCGGTGATGTCCTCGCTGCGCAGATGGCGGATGGTGCCCAGCATCGAGATGCCGATCAGGATCAGGGCCGGCGCCGTGGCCTGCTTGGGGATCGCCATGGCCAGCGGCAGCAGGCACAGCGTGCAGAGGAACAGGACCGCAGCGGTGACCGGGGTCAGGCCCGTGCGCCCGCCCGCCTCGACGCCGGCGGCGGATTCCACCAGGGCGGTGCCGGCCGGAATACCGATCAGCGGTCCCAGGGCGGCGGCCAGGGAGTCGACGAGGAAGGGCTTCTCGATGCCCGGCAGGTTGCCGTCCGCGTCGGTCAGTCCGGCCTTGGCGCCGATCGCCAGGGTGGTGCCCAGGGTCGAGAAGAACTCGCCGGCGAAGAAGGCGAAGACGTAGGGCAAGGCGGCGAGGCTGAACGCGCCCATGAAGTCGACGCGCAGCGCCACCGGCGTCAGGGCGTGGGGCAGGGACAAGCCGTTGTGGGGCAGGTGGGTCAGGCCCAGCGGGACGCCGGCCAGGGCGGCGACGGCGATGCCGGCCAGCACCGCGCCGGGGATCTTGCGCGCCTGCATGGCCACCGCGACGGCCAGGCCGATCAGGGCCACGATCGGCCCGGGCTGGGAGAAGTCGCCCAGGGCCAGGGCGTTGGACTTGACGTTCAACGCCACCATGCCGGCGTCGCGGCATCCCAGCATGGCGATGAACAGGCCGATCGAGGCGCCCAGCCCCAGCTTGATCTGCGGCGGGATCATCCGCACCACCAGTTCGCGCGCGCCGGTCAGGGTCAGGACCAGGAACAGCAGGCCCGAGGTCATGGCGATCGCCAGGCCGGTGGCGAAGGGCACGTGCTCCACATGGGCCAGGGTCACGCCCAGGATCACCGAACCGCCGATGCCGGGCCCGACGATGAACGGCAGGTTGGCATAGACGCCCATGAACAGGCTGCCCAGGGCCATGACCAGGATGGCGGCGGTGGTCACCGCGCCGCGGTCCATGCCGCCGGTCGACAGCAGCGAGGGGATGACGACGATCAGATAGGCCGCCGCCAGGAAGCTGGTCAGGCCGGCGATCATCTCGCGGCTGACCGTTGTCTCGCGAGCGCCCAGGGCGAAACGCCGATCGAGGAAGGCGTGGAGGCGGCTCATTTCGAAGCCTGGGCGATGAAGGTCGACAGGAAGCGGTCGACGTCGATCGCGCGGACGATGTGGACCTCGCGCTCGCCGCTGCCCGGGGCCATGTCCTCCTTCCAGACGACAGGCTGGCCGTAGGACGGACCGGGCAGGGTGTCGACGTCCATCCGCGCCACCAGTTCCTCGGTGACCAGCGAGCGATCGACGGCGACGGCGACGGTGATTTCGTCCCACAGCGGCTGACCGATCCGGGCGTAGGTCTTGACGTAGGTCGCCACCGGCGCGCCGGACGCGCCGATGCGGTCGACGACGGCCTGCGTGGCCTTGGCCGAGGCGGTGACGTTGCCCATGACGGTGATCTTCTTCCACGGGGCGGTCAGCACGATGTGGGCCGCCTCGGGGTCGAACAGGAAGTTGAAGTCGGTGGCGTAGTCGGTGTTGCCGGTCACCCGCGCGACGGCGGTGTCGAGCTTGCCGGGTTCGATGACGATTTCCTTGGCCAGCGGCGCGATGTCGGGCGCGATGCGCAGGGCCAAGGCGATGTTGGTCAGCGGGCCGGCGCTGACGATGGTGATCTGGCCGGGATGGGCGCGCACGTTGCGGATCAGGGCGTGGACGGCGTCCTCGTCGGAGGCCTTGATCGTCGGCGCGCCCTCCGGCATCGGCGGGATCAGGGCGGGGTCCTGCGGGTGGTAGGTGCGGCCCGGGCGCGGCGTGCTCCAGGCGCCCTTGAACGGTACGCGGCCATAGCGCGCCTCCCAGTTGGCCATCTCGGCCTGGGTGCGCATCAGCGGCATTTCGGCGCCGAGATGCACCGGCACGTCGGGGCGCTTGGCGATCTCCAGGAAGCGCAGGGCGTGGGCGGTCTCTTCCTTCAGCCAGGCGTCGCCGGTGACGACGCCGATCCCCATCAGCTTGACCCGCTCGTCGCGCAGCAGCGGGATCAACGACTGGATGTTGCTCTGGCCAGGGCCAAGGAAGTCATTGTCGAAGAAGATGCTGACCTTGTCCGGGGAGGGGACGGACGAGGTCTGGGCCGAGGCGCTGCTCGCGAGCATGCAACACGCGAGCAGCGCGGATAGGCCAAGGGCCGCGGGGCGCCAGAGAGGGGCTTTGGTGCGGAGCAGCATGATAGGTCCTTGGCCTGGGCGTCACGGGAAGGGCGCTCACCCTTCCCGTATCCGGATCAGAAGCGCGCCGTGGCGCCGACGAACATGTAGCGGCCCAGCGAGTCGTACATGCCCGAGAAGAAGGCCCCGTTCGAGGTCTGGCCGCCGGTGCTGGCGGTCAGGGGCGGGTCCTTGTCGAAGGCGTTGTTGACGCCGACCCGGACCGTGACCTTCTCGGCGACGTCCATCGAGGCGGCGAAGTCGACATAGCTGACGCTGGGCATCTTCAGGTCGTAGGGCTGGTAGGCGGCCTTCAGGAAGGTCGCGCTGCTCGATTTGTCGTTCTTCGTTCCGCCGATATAGCGCCAGGTGGCCGACAGGTTGACGCCGCCGCGCGAGGTCCAGTCGGCGATCAGGCGGTGACGCCATTCAGGGATCGGCTGGCCGCAGGTGACGCCGAAATAGCCGTCGCAGCGATAGGGCTGCGAGCCGGGCAGGATCTGGACCTCGTACTTGTTGGTCTTGGTGCCCGAGAAGTTCAGCCCGATCCGGCCCATGTCCTTGCCGAACAGGTCGGGCAGGTCGTGCGCGGCGGTGACCGAGAAATCCAGGCCTGAGGTCTTCAGGTAGCCGGCGTTGACGCTGGTGGTGACGACATAGCCGCTGGTGACCAGCGACCCGGTCGCGGCGTTGCGCTTGATCAGGTCGCAGAACACGCCGGTGTTGATGCACTGCGACAGCTCGATCCCGGCCGGAACGGTGGTGATCAGCTTCTTCACGTCGATGTCGAAATAGTCGACGGTGAAGGTCACGCCTTGCAGGAACCGGGGCATGAACTGCACGCCGAACGACTTGGTGTTCGACTTTTCCGGAGCCAGATCGGGATTGCCGCCGACCAGGGCGCCGGACTGCTGGCCCGCCGCCGGGGCGATCGTCCCGTACTGCGCCGCCGTCACGCCCGACAGGGCGCATTGGGCCGCCGTCGCCCTGGGCGTCGCGCCTTCGCAGGGGTCGGTGATCGCGGCGGTCACGGTGCGTTGCGGCCCGAACAGCTCGACCAGGTTGGGCGCCCGCACCGCGCGCTGGAAGCTGCCGCGGAAGCGGATGTCGCTGACCGGGGCCCATTCGCCGCCGGCCTTGTAGGCCCAGGTGTCGCCCGCGGTGCTGTAGTCGGAGTAGCGCACGCCGCCTTCGGCCGACAGGCTCTTGAAGAACGGCTTGTTCTCGACCAGTGGAACCCGGATCTCGCCATAGATTTCCTTGACGTTGAACGAGCCCTCGATCGGATATTCCCCGCCCGAGTTCCCGGCCACGTCGCGGCTGCTGTAGTATTTGTCGGGCTGGAAGCTGATCTTCTCGTCGCGATACTCGGCGCCGATGGCGACGCCGATCGGATAGCTGGCGAAGGGGCTGGTCAGGCCCAGGTCGCCGGTCAGCGCGCCGCTGAGAATGGTCTCCTCGGTGAAGCCCTTCCGGCGGACGGTGTTCTGCACGTAGTTCAGCGCCGACGGGGTGATGCCGCCGACCTGGAACAGGTTGATCGGCACGCAGGACGGGTCGCTGCCGTTGACCACGGATTCGCAGACGATCTGGCCGCTGCCGTTGGTCACCGCGCGCAGGGCCTTGGCGAACCTGGCCAGGGAATAGTCGTTGGTCAGGCGCGAGGTGTAGTCGGTGCGACCGTACTGGGCGTAGACGTCGTAGCGCCAGTTGGAGGTGATGTCGCCGCGGAGGCCGGCCACGCCGCGGTAGGACGTGTGGTCGGTATAGTCGTGACGCGAGCCGCCCAGGGCGTTGCGCTGCGAGACGATGACATTGGCGCTCTGCGCGTCGGTCAGGCCGACCGAGGTGCAGATCAGGGTCTTTTCCTGGGCCGAGAGCAGCGGGTTGTTGCAGTTGATGCTTTCGGGGACCGTGAACACGGCGGTGGGCGACAGCTTAATGTCGGCCTCGTCATGCATGTACATGAACTCGCCGTAGACCTCGGCCGCGTCCGAGATCTTGTAGCGGCCGAAGAGGTCGGCGTTGTAGCGCTTGTCCGGCGACTGCAGGTCGTAGGTGTTGCCGTTGTTGAAGCCGTCCGAGGTGCGGTAGGCGCGCAGGGTGTTGCCGGTGGTTCCGTCCAGGGCGTAGCTGCCGCGCGTCGCGCCGGTGGTCGGGTTGGTCAGCTGGAACTGGACCGGATAGGTGGCGCTGGACAGCGAGCAGGCATAGCCGGTCGCGGTGGCCGACAGGTTGCAGGTCGAGAAGTCGCGGTCCTTGGTGCCGACGCCGGCGATTTCCTTGTAGCTGAAGAAGCCGGTGAGGTTGCCGCGACCGTCGGCGAAATTCCGGCCGGCGGTGATCGAATAGCTCTGCTGGCCGCCGTCGAGCTCGCGGCCCACCGCCGGCGTCTGTCCCGCCGCCGTGGCCGCCGAGACGATCGCGCTGTGATTGTTGTGCATGTACAGGCCGCCCTGCACATCCAGCTGCACGCCCTCGAAGTCGCGCTTCAGCATGAAGTTGACGACGCCGGCCAGGGCGTCCGACCCGTAGACGGCCGAGGCGCCGCCGGTCACCACGTCGATCTGCTGGATCAGCGCGGCGGGGATGTTGTTGATGTCGGCGGCCTGGGCCGCCGAGCGGGCGGGATCGCCCTGCATCAGGCGCTTGCCGTCGATCAGGACCAGCGTCCGCTGATTGCCGAGGTTGCGCAGATTGATGGTGGCGGTGCCGCTGGCCCCGACCGTGCCGCCGCGATTGCCGCTGCCCTGGTCGGCGAAGGCCTGGGGCAGGGTGTTGATCAGGTCCTCGACGCGGACGACGCCGCGCTGGGCGATCTGCTTGTTGGTCACCGTGCTGATGGGGCTGACGCTGGTGGCGTCGGGGCTCTTGATGCGCGATCCGGTGACCACGACCGCTTCGACCTCGGCGCTGGCCGAGCTGTCCTGCGCCTGAACCGAGGCGCCGCAGGACAGGGCGATGAGCACGGCGGTGGAGGCGATGCCCAGCATCGACGCCTTGCCGTGCGAGGGACGGCGATCGCCGGTGGCGCATTCTGGCCGATGGCCGACAACAGACAACATGAAGAACCCCCGTGATGGTTGGCGCGCCCGCCGACAGCCTCCCCAGGCGTTTCTTCTTATAGTTGTTTACCTCAGCAAGTAGATTTGCTCAAAGTCCGCGCTTGTTTCGCGGGGGATGCGCTAATTCTGCTGCTTATTTCAACTATTCCATCGGTGCGCGATTGTTGCGAGGTTATGACGGCTCCTTAGAATTGGAAGCTCTTTGTAGTTATCTGCTTATAGGGACGGCTTATAACCAGAGGCTGGCCCGCTCACCGTTCCCGAAGGCCGCCATGCCAGAGATCTTGACCGCCCCGGCCTCGCGTCCAGCGGCCCGCACCCAGGCCATCTCGCTGCGCCAGCTGCGCTTCTTCACCGCCCTGGCCGACACGGGCAACTTCAGCCGGGCGGCCGAGCGGATGATCGTGTCCCAACCCGCTCTGAGCGCGGGCATTCGTCAGATCGAGGAGCATCTGGGCGTCCGGCTGTTCGACCGGAGCACCCACCACGTCTCCCTTACCGACGCCGGGGCCGCCTTCCTGCCGCACGCCCTGCGCCTGCTGAAGACCGCCGACAACGCCTTCGTCGACATGAGCGACGTCGCCGCGCGGGGCAAGGCGGTCATCCGGATCGGCGCGATCCCGTCGGTCGTGCCGGCGGCGGCCGAGGTCGTGGCGCGGCTCGGCGGCCAATGCGACGACGTGAGTTTCCACCTCAGCGACGGCAAGAACGACGCGCTCCTTGGAAACCTGCGCACCGGCGCGCTCGACATCGTCGTGGGCGTCCTGGGGCGCACCGAGGAGGGGCTGGAAGCGACCCTGATCGCCGAGGACGAGATGCTGCTGGTGACGCCGAAGGACCATCCGCTGGCGGCCTCGACCAGCCTGCCCTGGAGCGCCCTGGAAGGCAGCGAGATCGTTCACTTCGTCGGCGGCAGCATCGGCGAGCTGAGCTCGGCGGCGATGCGCCAGAACAACCTGTCGCCCTCGACGCGCTACAAGGTCGACCAGGTGGGGTCGCTGCTCGGCCTGGCCAGCAGCGGCCTGGCGGTGGGTGTCCTGCCGCGTCTCTACACGCGCGGCCTCGACACCGATCGGGTGCGACTGGTGCCGCTGGTGCAGCCGGCGATCAAGCGCAAGCTGATGCTGTTCCATCGCGCCAAGCTCCGCGAGGAGCATCCCCGCGCGGCGGCGTTGTGCGCCCTGCTGGTCCCCGCCTTGCGCGGCGCGCTGGCGACCTGAAGTCGCCGGCGACGCGCGCGCGAACCGGCGTCAGGTTGGCCCGATGGCGGCCGGGATGCTCGACCCGGAGCGTCTGCCGACCATCACGAACAGCCCTCCCTCCGGCCCGAGGCTGCGCATCCATCCAAGTTGGGCCAGCCAGGCCTCCGGTCCCCAGTTGTCGGCTGCCGGGGTGAACAGGTCCTCCGGATCGTCCCCAAGGACGGTGCTGGGATAGGCGCGCACATAGTCGACGTCGTTGGCGCGGAACCAGGCCAGCACCTCGGCGTGGGTGTGGCGATGCTCCTCGGGGTGAAGGTACTGGTCGCGGAGCCAGGCCGCGCGGCGCTCGGGCTCGGCGGCGCGGTCGCGCAACACCGGGTCGAACGGGATCCAGCGGAAGCCGGACAGCCGGCCGACCGCCCGGCGCAGGCGCAGCGGCAGGCGGGCATAGGCGTTGTAGAGCCCCAGGACGATCATCCCGCCCGGTCGCGCCAGCCGGACCAGGTGACGGAACGACGCCCGCGGATCGGGCGTGTGGTGCAGCACGCCGGAGCAATAGACCAGGTCGAAGGCGCCCTCGCGCAGGCCGGGCGCCGCGAGGTCGGTTTCGACGAACCGCACGCCGCTCACCCCGAACCGCCGGGCCGCCGCCGCGCCCAGCGCCAGCGACGCCCGGGTGAGGTCGGCGCCGATCACCACGCGGTCGGCCCGGGCGAGGTAGAGGCTCATCTGGCCGGTGCCGCAGCCCATCTCCAGGATCCTGGCGTCGCCGGCGATGGACCGGTCCAGCAGCCGCGCGAAAGGGCTGCGCTCGGCGCGGGCGCGCAGCCAGTCCAGGCTGTCGCGCGGCGGATAGCCGGGGAACGGCGCATGCTCGTAGAACCGGCGCACGGTTTCGGTGCGCTCGTCGGCCGCCAGGCGCAAGGCCGGCACGCCGTCCGGCGCGGCATGGCGGGCGCCGCAGCCCAGGCAGGCCCAGTCCGCCGCCAGGTCGCCGGCGCAGGCCGGACAGGCGAGCAGCGTGCGAAACGCCTCCACGGTCAGAAGATGGCGTAGACGAACGGCGCCAGGGCCTCGACGCTGACGGCCAGAACCAGGATCGCGCCGGTCAGGCACAGGAAGACGGCCAGGGGGATGAGCCAGCGTCGGCCGGAGCCGTGGCGCCAAAGACCTTGCACGAGTTCCAGGGTCGAGCCGGCCATGCTGCCCAGCACGATCATCTGGCGATGGAATCTTCCACGATGACGGATCATGCGACTTCCTCCCTGGGGGCGGCTTGCGCGACCGCGCGCTTGACGATGCGGGACCGGCCGGCGACCAGGACGTCGATGCCCGAACGCCGGAACGTGGAATAGCCCTCGACCACCCGGTTGACGATCGGCTCGCCGGCCAGGTTGAACGAGGTGTTGAGCAGCACCGGCACGCCGCTGCGCCGGCCATAGGCCAGCAGCAGGTCGTGCAGTCGCGGGGCCATGTCCCGCTCCAGGACCTGCACCCGGGCAGTGCCGTCCACATGGGTGACGGCGGCCAGGCGCTCGCGCCATTCGGCCCGCACCGGAAAGACGCCCGACATGAACCGCGCCAGGCGCGCTCCGCCCGGCGGCAGCACGAAGAAGCGGTCGGCCGCCTCGATGGGAACGACCGGGGCGAAGGGGCGGAACTCCTCGCGATACTTGATGTCCCGGTTGAGCCGGTCGCGCATGGCCAGGTCGTGCGGCGCCGTCAGGATGCTGCGATGCCCCAGGGCGCGAGGACCAAACTCCAGCGCTCCGTCCATCCAGCCCACGACGCGGCCGTGGGCCAGGTCCTCCACGCTCAGGTCGATCAGGGCCGGCTCGTCGAGGATCTGGAGGGGCAGGCCGTCCTCGCCGGCCAGGCGTGCGAGATCGGCCTCGTCGAGCTCGGGCCCCCAGAACGGATGGTCGGGGATGTCGCGGTCGGGGTTGCCGAAATGGATGCGGTCGGCATAGAGCGCCGCGCCCAGGGCGCTGCCCGCGTCGCCCGGCGCCGAGGGCACGAACAGGCGCTCGAAACCCGATTCGGCCAGGATGCGGGTGTTGGCGACGCCGTTCAGCGCCACGCCGCCACCCAGGCAGAGGTCCGGCAGGCCGGTTTCGCGTTTCAGGCGGCGGGTCAGGTCGACCAGGACCTCTTCCAGTACCTGCTGCGCGCTGGCGGCGATGTCGGCGAACCTGCGCCCTTCGGCGGTCTCCAGGTCGATGGGCTCATGCGCCAGGCGGGGCGGGCCGAAGAGATCGACGAAGCGCCGGGAGAACGAACGCGTGACGCTGGTGTGGAACTCGAAATAGTCGAGATCGAGGGCGAAGGCCCCGTCCGGGGTGCGACGCAGCACCTTGCGGACCTGGTCGACCATCGACGGGCGGCCATAGGCGGCCAGACCCATGACCTTGTACTCGCCCTCGTTGATGGCGAAGCCGAGATAGGCGGTGAAGGTCGAGTAGAACATGCCCAGCGAGTGGGGAAAGCGCACCTCGCGATCCAGGATGATCCGGGTGGGGCCGTCGGCGGGCCGCTCGCCCCGGCCCACGGTGGTGGTCGCCCATTCGCCCACGCCGTCGGTGGTCAGGATCGCCGCGCGCCGGGTCGGGGCGGTCAGGAAAGCGGCGGCCGCGTGCGACTGGTGGTGCTCGGTGAACAGGATCTTGTCCCGCCGCACGCCCAACTGGGCGGTGATCAGGCCGCGCACCCAGGCCTTTTCGCCCAGCGTGTTCTTCATGGCGTGGGCGAAGGCGCGGCGGCTGTGGGGAAAGGCGCGCAGGGCGCTGGTCAGGATCCGGTCGAACTTCAGCATCGGCCGTTCGTAGAAGACGACCGCGTCGAGGTCCTCGGGCCGCAGGCCGGCCTGGTCGAGGCACCACTCTATGGCCCCCATCGGGAAGGCCGCATCGTTCTTGCGTCGCGACAGGCGTTCTTCCTGCACGGCCGCGACCGGAAGGCCGTCGACGACCAGGGCCGCGGCGGCGTCGTGATAATGAGCGGAGACGCCGAGGATCTTCATCAGTATTGCCGCGTCAACGCGCCGTTGCGCTGTTCCGGTATGGCGACCCAGCCGAGCGGCTCGCGGGCCTGGGCGCGACGGGCCAGCAGGGCGAAGGGCGGGACCAGGATGAAATATTGCAGGGTCAGGATGACCGCGCCGATCAGGCCGGCCAAGGCGCCAGCGAAGCGCAGGTACAGCGACCACAGCCGGCGCAGGCGGGCCATCCACAGCAGACGGCCGTGACCCTCGGGCGAGACCCGGAGCAGTTGAGCGTGCGTGTAGGTCATGTGGAACGCCTCGTCATGCGCGACCTTTTCGAAGACCTCGCGGGTGGCCGGGTCGTGCCCCAGCACATCGACATAGTGGGCGAAGTCGCGGGCGGCGGTCTTCTCGGACAGGTGCAGGAAGGCCAGCAGCGAGCCGTCGCGTTCCTGCTCGACGCGCAGGTCGTCCAACCCCCGCTCGCCCGGCGCCAGCCATTGGGTCCGACCACCGCCGTCCGGCCCGGGCGGCAGTTGGGCCATCAAGGCTCGGCCCCGTTCGCGGAAGAGTTCGGCGTGACGCTGCTCGTCCAGGGCATGGACCAGGAACAGCTTGCGAAGCACCGGATCGCGGGTCTGTTCGGCGGCGCGGACGATGTCGCGCCCGCCGTCCGCCTCGACCTCGGCGAACCGCAGCAGGTTGGTCGCCCGCCGCCGGGCGTCACGCCAAACCCACCAGTGAACCAACGACAGTAGGGATCTCATGCGCTAGCATCCCCTTGGTCTGCTTCTGGAATAACACCGGTATGCATGGGCCGCCAGTTGCCTCGTCCGCCCCCGGCGGCGCGCTTGCCCGGCGCCTGTCGGCAGAGGCCGTCGTGGCGGCGCTCGGCGCGGCGCTGGTGGCCTGGGCGCTCATCGCCGACAGCGCCTGGATGGACCGGCACATCCTGCCCGATTTCTACACGCCAAGGGCCACGCAAGCCCTTGCCCTGCTAGTCTTTCGCGTCGTGAGCGGAGGGCTGGGGCTGGCCCTGATCCTCTGGGTTCGTCCCCGCGTGGGGCGTCTGCTGGCCAGGACGCCGCTTGTCCGCCTGGCCCGTGACACCGCGCCGGTGGCGGTCGCCGTGGTGCTGTCCCTGGTGTTCTGCGAGGTCCTTTTGTCGCACCTGCCCTGGCTGCGAGCCCAGGATACGCCAGCCCCGCGCGAGCCCTTGCGGCGGCGCGACGCGCAACTGGGTTGGGTCCTGGAACCGTCGCGGCAGGGCGTCGGCAGGCTGGGCGGGCGTTCCATCGTCTACGACATCGACGCCTCGGGCCATCGGGTGCGCCGCCTGGGCGACGCCGTCGATCCGGGCCGGCCGACCATCCTCTTCACCGGCGAGTCGATCATGGTCGGTCACGGCCTGACCTGGGAGGAGTCGATCCCCGCGCAAGTCGAGGCCCTGACTGGCGTCCAGAGCGCCAACCTGGCGGTCGAGGGCTACGCGACGGACCAGGCCTATCTTCGCTTGCGCCAGGAATGGCCGCGCTATCGGCGGCCGGTGGCGGTGGTGTCGCTGTTCATGCCGTCGCTGTTTCGACGCAACCTGGACGCCGATCGTCCGCGCCTCGACCCGGGCCTGGCCTGGCGTCCACCGGAGGCCGCGCCGCGCCTGGTCCAGCTGGCCCAACGGGCGATCCCTTACCGCACGGACGCCGACATCGACCAGGGCGTGGCCATGAGCCGAGCGGTGCTGGACGATACGGTCGAGATGGCGCGCCGGCGCGGCGCCACGCCGCTGATCGTCGTGCCGCAGCTGGCGCCGGAGACCGCCGTGGAGCGGGCGCTGCGCCGCCGGATCCTCGACGAGGTGGGGCTGCCCTATGTGATGGTGAACCTCGATTCCAGTTGGCGCCTTCCGCGCAATCGCCATCCGGACGCCCGGGCGGCGCGGGTGATCGCCCGCGCCATCGCGGCGTACCTCCAGGCCCATCCGGGCGCGGAATATCGTCGATGCTCGGCCGCCGCGCGCGGCGAGGCCGGAGTTTCATCCCCGGAAGGGCGGTGGCCAAGTTGCGGGACCTAGGGAATCTTTTGATTCCAATGGCTTAGAGATTTGGCGTTGGTCGGCGCCACGGTCCTTCGACGGCGGCCCATGCCGGCGAGGAGTCCGGAGCTTCGTCGTCCGTGGCGGTCATGGCTCTCACGATTCCCGCGAGCGGGGACAATGGTTGCAACCTTTCAACAACCTCGGCCTTAATGAATTCATCACGCGGCGATTTGGTAAATCGCCATGGCGCGTTCTCCAACAGAGGACATGAAGACCATGACCGCGACCCCCCATTCACCCCACCCCGTGGACCGGCACGTCGGCGCCCTCATCCGGGTGAAGCGACGGGCTTTGGGCATTTCGCAGTCCGACCTGGCCGATGCGCTGGGGGTCACCTTCCAGCAGGTGCAGAAGTACGAGCGCGGGACCAATCGGGTCAGCTCGTCGAAGCTGTACGAGATCGCCCACAAGCTCGACACGCCGTTGTCGGCCTTCTTCGAGGGCCTCGACGCGCCGCGCGGCGGCGGCGAGAGCGTCGCGGGCGGCCTGATCGACTTCCTGAACGACAGCGGATCCCAGGACCTCGTGGTGGCGTTCAAGACCATGCGCCCCGAGCTCCGCAAGCAGCTCGTCGCCCTGGCGAAGGCGATGGCGGACACCGACGGCTAGGGTTCCGGGAGACGCGCTGTTCGTGGTGTTCCGCGAGCCGACCGCGAAGACGGCCGAGACCCGCCCGCCGCGCGCGCTGAAGCCCGTTGCGACCTTGCCGCCGCACGACTATGCGTTGTGCGGCAGCCGGAGCGTTCGGTGACAGGGGAGGCCGCGCATGGAGATCGCCGAGCCGCAGGTCAGGCCTCGAGGTTCGCGCGGCCTGCGTCGGGTTTCGCCGCTGAGGCTGGCGGGGCTGGGCGTCTACCGGCCGCGCGAGACCCGGACCTCCGAGACCTTGGACGCCCTGTTCGGACAGCCCAGGGGCTGGACGCGACAGGCGTTCGGCATCGGCGCGCGGGGCGTCGCGGCGGCTGACGAGACCACCTCGGTGATGGGCGCGGCCGCCGCGCGGCGGGCGCTGGCGGCGGCCGGCTGGGACGACGGCGACTTCGACGTGCTGGTCGGGGCCTGCGGGGTCATGGAGCAGCCGATCCCTGGCGCCTCGGTGCTGATCCAGCACGAGCTGGGCCTGGGCCGCTCGGGCATACTGGCCTTCGACGTCAACCAGACCTGCCTGTCGTTCCTGATGGCGCTGGACATCGTGGCCATGGGCTTCGAGACCGGGCGCTGGCGCCGGGCGGTGGTGGTGTCCAGCGACATCGCCTCGGCCGGGCTCGACCCCGCCGATCCGGCCGCCTACGCGATTTTCGGCGACGGGGCCGCCGCCGTCTGCCTGGAGGCGGGCGAGGATCCGCTGGGGCCGGCCCTGCTGGCCCGCGATTTCCAGACCTATGGCGAGGGCCGCGACCTGGCCGCGCTGCGGGCCGGCGGCACGCGGGTGCGGCTGGAGGACGGGCTGGAGCCGTTCGTCCAGGCCTCGAAGTTTCACATGGATGCGTTCGGGATCTTCAAGGCCGCGGCCCGCCGGCTGCCGGCGATGATCGACCATGTGCTGGGCGAGGCGGGGCTGGACCGCCAGAGCGTCGACCTGATCGTCCCCCACCAGGCCAGCCATCCGGGCCTGGAGCATGTGCGGCGGCTGATGGGCGGCGACCCCGGCCGGGTCGTCGATATCTTCGACGGCCACGGCAACCAGATCGCCGCTTCCTTGCCCACGGCGCTTTGCCACGCTTGGGAGGCCGGACGGCTGACGCCCGGGAGCACGGTCCTGCTGCTGGGCACGGCGGCCGGGATCAGCGTCAGCGCCATGGTGCTGAGGGTCTGATGCGCCAGGCGCTCGTCACCGGCGCGACCGGCGGCCTGGGGCTGGCCCTGACCGCCGCCCTGGTCGCCGAGGGCTATGCCGTGCGGGCCACCGGCCGTGACCCGGTCGCCGCCGCGCGGCTGGCGGCGCTGGGCGCCGAGGTCGTGCTGGCCGACCTGGCCCGCGACCCCGGCGCGGCGGCGCGTCTGTGCCACGGCATCGACGTGGTCTTCCACGCCGCCGCCCTATCCAGCCCGTGGGGACGGGCCGAGGATTTCGAGCGGATCAATGTCACGGCGACACGGACCCTGCTGGGCGCGGCGCGGGCGGCCGGTTGCGAGGGGCTGGTGTTGGTGTCCTCGCCGTCGATCTACGCCCAGTTCCGCGACCGGATCGGCCTGACCGAGGCCGATCCGCCGGCCGCGCGGCCGCTGAACGCCTATGCCCGCACCAAGTTGGCGGCCGAGCGGCTGGTGCTGACCGCCAACGCCCCGGACTTCTTCACCGTCGCCGTCCGGCCCCGGGCCCTGGTCGGTCCCGACGACCAGGTGGTGTTGCCCCGGCTGCTGGCCCTGGTGGCGCGCGGGCGCGTGCCGCTGCCGCGCGGCGGGCGGGCGCTGGTCGAGTTCACCGACGTGCGCGACGCGGCGCGGTCGCTGGTCCTGGCCGACCAGCGACGGTCGGCGGTCGGCGGACGGGTCTTCAACATCTCCGGCGGCCATCCGGTCAGCGTGCGCGACACCGCCGTGGGCCTGGCCCGGGCGCTGGGTCGCGACCTGACCTTCGTCCCCCTGCCGTGGCCGCTGATGCTGGCCGGGGCGGTGGCGCTGGAGGGCGCGGCGGCGCTGTCGCCCGCCCGGCGCGAACCGCTGATCACCCCCTATGGCGTCGCGACCCTGGCCTTCTCCCAGACCTTCGACCTGGCGGGAGCCCGGGACGGCCTGGGCTATACGCCGCTGCACGACGCCAACGCGACCATGCTGGCCATGGCGCGGCAGGCGCGGGGAGACGGGCGATGACGGCCACGGTGCGCTGCCAGGTCCACCTGTTGCAGGCCGGCTATTGCCGCCACCCGGAGGGCATGGCGATGCGCGGCGCCAGCCTGTGCCCCGTCGACTTCCCCGCCCTGACCGCCCTGATCCTGCACCCTACCGAGGGAGCGCTGCTGTTCGACACCGGCTATGATCCGGCCTTCTTTCAGGCCACCGTCCGCTGGCCCGAGAAGCTTTATCGCCTGGCCACCCCGGTGACCCTGGCCGAGGGCGAGGCGGCCAGCCAGCAGATCGGCCGGTTCGGCCTGACGCCGGCCGACATCCGGGGGGTGATCATCTCGCACTTCCACGGCGACCACATCGCCGGCCTGCCGGCTTTCCCGAAGGCCAGGATCTATTGCGCCAGGGCCGGGCTGGCGCAGCTGCGCGGGGTCGGCCGGTTCGAGGGCGTGCGGCGCGGCCTGCTGCCGGCCCTGGTCCCGGGCGAGGCCGAGGCCCGCGCCACGTTCTTCGAGGACATGCCCCGGCGGGCTCTGCCCGGCGCCCTGGCCCCGTTCGAGACCGGGGCCGACATCCTGGGCGACGGCAGCCTGCTGGCGGTCGAGCTGCCGGGCCATTGTCCGGGGCACTGGGGCCTGGCGCTGCGTGGCGAGGACGACGCCCTGAGCTTCTTCATCGGCGACGCGGCCTGGTCGACCCAGGCGGTGCGCGAGAACCGGCCGCCGCCGGCCCTGACCACGGCCCTGCTGGGGCGCACCGCCGTCTATCGCGCCACCCTGGCCGACCTGCACGCCCTGATCGGCCGCGCGCCCGAGGTCCGGATCGTGCCGTCGCACTGCCGGGAGGCGGCCCAGGCCGCCGAGACCGCGTGAACGGTCCGCGCCGCTCGCGCATCCTGGGGGCCTATCTGCGCACGCACATCGCGGCGGCGACCCTGACCCGCCGCGCCGCCCTGGAGGCCCATCAGCGGCGGCTGTGGCGTCGGTTGGCCCCGACCCTGGCGGCGACGCCCGCCTTGCGCGCCCTGGCCGGGCGGCCGCTGGGCGACTTTCCCGTCGTCACGCCCGCCCAGGTCCGGGCCGACGTGGCCGAATGGAACGGCCTGGGCCTGACGGCGGACATGGCGTGGGCGGCGGCGGAAGCGGCCGAGGCGGGTCGGGACGGCGGCCTGCCGGACGGGGTCCAGGCCGGGTTCTCGACCGGCGGCGGCGACGGAACGCGGGGCCTGTTCATCACCACCCCGGCCGAGCGCGACGACTATCTGGGGACCCTGCTGGGCAAGCTGATCGCGCCGGTCCGCCTGCTGCGGCCCCTGCGCGCCGCCCTGATCCTGCGGGCCAACAACCGCCTCTACCAGGACATCCAGGGGGCCGGGGCGGCGTTCGCCTTCATCGGGCTCGACGTGGGGCCCGATGCGCAGTTGGCGGCGCTGCAAGCCTTCGCCCCGACCCACCTGGTGGCCCCGCCGCACGTGCTGGCGGCCCTGGCGACGCGGATCGAGGCCGGCGGCTGGCGGCCTCGGCTGGACGGCCTGTTCTACGGCTCCGAGCCGATCGGGGCGGCGGAGCAGGCCTGGCTGGGCGAGGTGTTCGGTCTGGCGCCCCGGCCGCTGTACCAGGCCACCGAGGGCTTCCTGGGCGCGCCCTGCCGGCACGGGACGCTGCACCTCAACGAGGACGGACTGATCGTCGAGCTGGAACCGGTGACCGGCACGGACCGCTTCACGCCGATCGTCACCGACCTGCGGCGGCGCGGCCAACCGATGGTCCGTGTGCGGCTGGACGATCTGATCCAGCCGCTGGACGGGCCCTGCCCCTGCGGCTCGCCGCGCCTGGCGATCCACCTCGTCGAGGGCCGGCTGGGCGACGTCTGGCGGTTCGGCGAGGTCGCGATCCCGCCCCGCGAGATCGACGCACGGATCGAGGGCGCCCTGGGCCCCCGCGCCGTCTGGACCGTCCGGGGCCGGCCGGACGCGGCGCGGATCGAGGTCGCCGCGCCCGCCGACATGGAGCCGGCGCGGGCGGTGGTCGAGGCGTTGCTACGCGCGCGGGGCGTCGCGGTTCCGGTAACGGCGTCGGTTGGCCCGGGCCGCGAACCGGGCCCCAAGCGACGGCGCGTGCGGTGGACGCCATGACCGCGCCCGTCGTCCTGATCACCGGGGCCCGCGCCCCCGCCGCCCTGGACCTGGCGCGGGCCTTCGCCGCCGCCGGCTACGCCGCGCACCTGGCCGACTGCGCGCCGTGCGCGATGGCGCGAGGGTCGCGCGCTCCGGCCGGCGTCCACGCCTACGCCTCGCCGGTGGTCCGTCCCGAGGCCTTCGAACGCGACCTGCGTGACCTGGTCGAACGTCTGGCCCCGCGCCTGGTCGTGCCGGCCTGCGAGGAGGTGTTCCACCTCGCCTCCCTGGCCCGGCGCTGGCCGGACCTGAAGGCGCGGCTGCTGGCCCCCGACTTCGAGACCCTGCACCAGTTGCACTCCAAGGCCCTGTTCGCCGAGGTCTGCGGCGCCCACGGCCTGCCCATGCCGGAGACCTGGACGCTCGAAGGTCCGGACGACCTGGTCGCCCTGCCGCCGGCCGGCGACCTGGTGTTCAAGCCGGAATATTCGCGGTTCGGCGTGCGGACCCTGATCCGGCCCGACCCCGCCCGCCTGGCCGCGCTGCGCCCGACGCCGGGCGAGCGCTGGGTGGCCCAGCGCCATGTCGCCGGGACCGAGATGTCGTTCCACGCCGCCTGTCGCGACGGCCGGCTGACGGCGTTCAGCGCCTATGGCTCGACCTGGCGCGAGGGGGGCGGGGCCAGCTACGCGTTCGAAGCGCCGCCCGGGCGGGTGACCGCCGACCTGCTGACCATCGCCGCCATCCTGGCCGGCGTGGCCGGCCAGGGGCAGTTCGCCTGCGACGCCATCGTCGACGCCGGCGGCCGCGCGTGGCTGCTGGAGTGCAATCCGCGAGCGACCAGCGGGGTCCACCTGTTCGACCGCGACCCGGCCCTGGCCCACGCCCTGGTTGGCGACGGACCACCCGTCCAGGCAGCGCCGGCCACGCTGCGCTATCTCGCTCCGGCCTACTGGCTGTTCGGCTTGCCCGCCGCGCTGCGCCAGGGGCGGCTGGGCGCCTGGCGGCGAGGCCTGGGCGAGGGGCGGGACGTCATTGGCGCTCCGGGCGACCGGTGGCCGCTGCTTGGCGCCTTGGCCGACAGCCTGAGGTTCTCGGCCAAGGCGCTGCTGGCGGGCCAGAGCCTCGCCGCCGCGATGACCGCCGACATCGAATGGAATGGAGACCGGCCGTGAGCGCCGTCGCCGTCCTGGCGGTCGATGATCCCCGGCTCGACTGGGGGCGCTCCCCCGAGGTCGGCGCCTATGTCCGCGCCTTGGCGACGGCCGGATCGGACGGGGCGCTGGCCAACGCCCGGGTCGCGCTGTCGGCCTTGCAGTTGACTGACCGGGCCTTCGCGATCGTCGCGCCGGTCGGCCGCCAGGGCTGCTGGCTGACCTCGCTGGCCGTGACCTACGGCCCGGCGGTGCGCGACGAGATCGGCCGCGACCTGAAGGGGCCGCAGGCCTGGTTGTTCCACGCCGCCTCGCTGGCCGCCGAGGGCCTGCTGCGGCTGACCCGCGCCGACCAGGCGGTCTATGTGAACCACCTGCTGTTCTCGACCAGCCTCTACGGGTCCTGGACCGGCGACGACCTGGACCCCGCGCTCGCGGCGTTGCGAAAGGCCTTCCCGGACCGGGCGATCATCTGGCGCTCGCTGAACGTGGCCGACCATCCGGGACTTCTGGCCGCCATGGACGCCCGGGGCGCCCGGCGGATCGTCAGCCGCGTCGTCTGGCGGCTGCCCGACCCCGCCCGCCAGTGGGCGCCGCGCACCGACGTCAAGGCCGACCTCAAGCTGGCCGCCGCCCACGGCCTCAGCGTCGAGGACGCGCCCAACCCTTCGCCGGACGACCAGAGGCGGATGCTGGACCTCTATGCCGGCGTCTATCTGGACAAGTATTCCAACGCCAATCCGGCCTACCACCAAGCCCTGCTGCGCGCGGCCATCGCCAGCGGGGTGCTGGGCTTGCGGGTGGTCCGGGGCCCGTCCGGCCAGATCGAGGCCTTCGCCGCCGACCATGTCCACGAGACCCAGCTGTCGAGCCCGATGCTGGGGCATGACCGGGGCCAGGCCCAGCGCCGGGGGCTCTACCGCGTGGCCATGAGCCTGTCGGTGCTGCGGGCCCTCGACCTGGGCCTGGCGGTGAACTATTCGGCCGGCGCCGGGGCGTTCAAGCGCCACCGGGGCGCGCAACCGGCGCTGGAGTTCATGGCGGTGTTCGACGACCATCTGCCGTGGTGGCGGCGGATCGGCTACGGCCTGCTGGCCCGCGCGCTGGCGGCGATGACGCCCAGCCTGGAGAGGATCGCCCTGTGATGACGCCGTTTCCCGCCGGCCTTTCGTCCGCCTGGGCCCCGATCGCCCTGTCGCGGCAGCTGCGGGCCAAGCCGCTGGCCCGCCAGATCGGCGGCGTGCCGATCGTGCTGTTCCGGGGCGTGGGCGGCGCGGTGGCCGCGCTGGAGGACCGCTGTCCGCACCGCAACTATCCGCTGTCGGACGGCAAGCTGCGGGACGGGACGCTGATGTGCTCCTATCACGGCTGGCGGTTCGACGGGGCAGGGGCTTGTGTCGAAGCTCCGGGGGCCGGCGAGGCGGCGGCGCTGGGCAGGCTGGGCGCGCGGACCCTGGCCGTGGCCGAGCGGCACGGGGCGATCTTCGTCAAGCTGGAGGTTGGCGATGGCCCGCCGCCGCAACTGGAACTGCCGCCGCTGGTCGGCGACCCGGACCATGACCACTTCTGGTGGACGCGCGATCCCTGGCGCGGCCGGGCCCTGGACGCCCTGGAGAACATCCTCGACCCGTTCCACACCAACTTCATCCACGACGGGCTGATCCGCGTCAGCCGCGCGCGCCAGCCGGTGCGCCAGACCCTGACCTTCCGCGAGGACGGCTTCGAGGTGGCCTACGACCAGGACGACCCCGATCGCGGCTGGATGTCGCGGCTGCTGGAGGGCGAGCGCCAGCGCAGCGTCGGCCGCTACATCCCGCCGATCACCTTCCAGGGTCGCTGGGAGGGACCCAAGGGCCTGACCCTGTGCGCCACCGCCTTCTTCGTGCCGGAGACGCAAGAGCGCTACCGGGCGTTCGGCTGCTGGACCACGCCCAAGGGCCGAGCCCCGGCCTGGCTGAAGCGCCAGGCGATCCTGGCCTTCGTGCGGCCGGTCTCCGAACAGGACCGGGTGGCGCTGGACAAGCAGCACGCCACCATCACCGCGTTCGGCGGGCCCAGGTTCAAGTCGGGGCCGACGGATCGGGTGACGGTTCCGCTGACCCGGCTGTATCAGGGGGAGCGACTGGAGCCGGGCGTGGACGGGCCGCATACGATCTGGCTGTAGGGCTGTCGCCCCCTCACCACCGTCATCCCGGGCACAAGGCCCGGGATGACGGATGTACCAACTACAGCGTCGCCAACCGTCCGCCCTCGACCTTCAGGCTCACCGACGCCGCCTTCAGCCCTGGCGCCGACGCCGTGACCCGCAGCTCGCCCGCCTCGCCGCGCCGTGTGCGGACGATCGCCTGGCACAGGCCGTTGAAGGCTTTGCGCTGGCTGGCGACGTCGGGCTCGTGGCTGGTGGGGTTTCCGTTGCCGACCCCGATCACCTGGCCGGGGCCGGCCACGGCGAACGAGACCAGGGCGTCGGCGCGCGGGACCGGGCGGCCCTTGGCGTCGAGCACCTCGACCTTGAGGATCGCCACGTCCTGGCCGTCGGCGGCCAGGTCGTGGCGATCCGTGGTCAGGCGCAGGGCGGCGGCCGGGCCGGCCGTTTCGCGGCGTTCGCGCAGGATGACCTTGCCGCCCTTGTAGCCGTGGGCCTCGATGACGCCCGGGGCGTAGGGCACGGACCATTCGACATGGTGGTTGCGGGCGACGTCGCGGACCCCCTGGCTCTTGCCGTTCAGGAACAGCTCGACCCGGTCGCAATTGCTGTGCGCCCAGACCGCGATCGGCTGGCCCTCGCGGCCTTCCCAGTTCCAGTGCGGCAGCAGGTGCAGCAGCGGCTCGGACCGCCACCAGGCGCGGTAGTAGAAATAGTTGTCCTTCGGGAAGCCGCAGGTGTCGAGCGCCCCGAAGTGCGAGCTGATGCTGGGCCAGCGGTTGAACGGCGTCGGCTCGCCGCGATAGTCGAAGCCGGTCCAGATGAAGCCGCCGCCCATCCACGGCCGGTCGGCGGCGTGGCTCCACCATTTCTCGGCCGTGGTCGCCCACCAGGGGTGCTCGGTGTCGTAGGCCGGGACGTAGGACTTGGCGTCGTCGCGGGCGTATTCGCCGCGCGTCGCCACGGTGCTGGCGCTCTCGGTGCCGATGATCGGGATGTGCGGGAAGCGGGCGTGGAAGTCGTCCATCTTCTCGTGGCGGTAGTTGAAGCCGATGACGTCGATGACCTCGGTGATGCCCTCGCCGAAACCGGAGTCCATGGCGGCGGTGATCGGCCGGGTCGGGTCCAGGCGATTGACCAGCCGCTTCATCGTGCGGGCCACCTTGGCGCCGCGCGCCGTGCCCTGTTGGGGCTCCTCGTTGCCGATCGACCACAGGATGACGCTGGGATGGTTGCGGTCGCGGCGGACCAGCCGCTCCAGCTCGTCCAGCGAGGTCTCGTCGCTGGACATCCGCCGGGTCTCGTCGATCACCAGGACGCCCAGGCGGTCGCAGGCGTCGAGCAATTCCGGCGTCGGCGGGTTGTGCGCGGCGCGATAGGCGTTGCAGCCCATGCTCTTCAGCTGTTCCAGCCGCCAGACCTGCAGGGCGTCGGGGATGGCCGCGCCCACGCCGGCGTGGTCCTGGTGGTTGCAGGTCCCCTTCAGCTTCACCGACTGGCCGTTGAGCAGGAAGCCCTTGTCGGCGTCGAAGGCGATCGAGCGCACGCCGAACGGGGTGACGAAGCGGTCGACCACGGCGCCACCGACCTTGACCTCGGTCACCAGGCTGTAGAGGTGCGGGTTCTCCAGCGACCACAACACCGGATTGGCAAGCTGGACGGTCTGCGACAGCGACTGGCGCTCCCAGGCCGGCAGGCGGCCCTGGGCGGCCATCGGCGTCAGCACCGGCCGGCCCTGGCCGTCGAGCACGGTCTGCAGCAGCTCATAGGCGGCGGCCGCGTCGGACTCGTTGATCAGGTCGGTGTCGATGGTGACCGTCCCGTCGAGCTTGGCGCGGACGAAGACGCCCCATCGCGGCACGTGGACCGGGGCGGTCTTGACCAGCCAGACGTGGCGGTAGAGGCCCGCGCCTTCGTAGAACCAGCCCTCGCCGATCGAGGCGTCGACGCGGACCACCAGGCTGTTGTCGCCGCCGAGATTGGCGATATCGGTGATGTCGACGCGGAACGGGCTGTAGCCGCTGTCCTCGTGGCCGAGGACGTAGCCGTTGACGATGACCAGGGCGTCGCGGAAGGCGCCGTCGAACTCGATCGACAGCCGCTTGCCGGCGTCGGCGGCGGGCAGGGCGAAGGTCTTGCGGTACCAGCCGACGCTGGTGTCGGGGAACTCGCGGCCCAGAGGCTTGTAGCCGTGGGCGGCGCGCAAGTCCTCGTCGTCGGGCTTGCCCGCGGGCTTGTAGGCGGGGTTGTCGACGAAGGGCAGGGTGACGCCCCAGTCGTGGGGCAGGGTCACCGGGGCCCAGGCGCTGTCGTCGAAGGCGGGCTGGGCCGCGCCGGCCACCCACCAGTTCGCGGCGCTCGCCCCGGCCTTGGCGTAGGTGCGCTGGTTGGCGCCGAACCCGAAATCGCGGGCCGGGTCCTGGGCGTGGCCCAGGGCGAAGCGCCAGCCGAAGTCGAGCGACAGCCGCTCGCGGGGGGTGAGGTCGATGGCGAGTGGCGCGGGCGTCGCGGGGGTTGCGGGCTTGGCGGCGGCGCCGGCCGAGGACGCGGCGGCCAGGGCGGCGGCGCCGGCGGTGGCGGCCAGGGCTTGGCGGCGGCTGAAATCGACCATGGGTCCCTCACGCGGAAAGAAAAAAGAGAGGAAGCGCGAAGCTTCCTCCCCAGGCGCAGGATCATCGGGGAGGTGTGATGATGCCTAGAGCTAAATGGCGGGCGCTCCTAAATCCGTTTCCCCGACGAAGGTCGGGGCCCAGGTGAAACCCACGAGAGGCTCCGGATGAATCTGGGTCCCGGCCTTCGCCGGGAAAACGGACAGAGGAGGGAAGCGCCCTAGAACTTCACCGTCACGTCCATCAGGTAGCGGCGGCCGTACAGGTCGTACCGGCCCAGACGATCAGGCGTGTTGTCGCGATACATCCGCAGGCGCTCGTTGGTCAGGTTGTTGACCTGGAAGCGCACGCCGATCTTGTCGGTGATCTGATAGGACGAGCTGAAGTCGAAGGTGCTTTCCGATTCCAGGGTCTGCAGGTCGGCGCCGCTCCAGCCGTAGATCACGGTCATCGGGCTGTGGTGCTTGTAGCCGATACGGCCTTCGAACGGGCCGTTGGCGTACCACAGGTCCAGCGTGACGGTGTCCTTGGCCAGGCCCGTGAGGGTGAGCGGCTTGGTGACCGGCTGGAACTCCTTCAGGTTGGAGTCGACATAGGCGTAGTTCGAATAGACGCCGAACTTGCTGAGCGGACCCGGCAGGAAGAAGAACGGCGTCTGGAAGGTCAGCTCCAGGCCCTGGATATAGCCGCCGCCGCCATTGACCGGGCTCGACACCGCGTAGGTGATCCCGTTGTAGGTCTCGGGCGTCTGCTTCCAGCCGATATAGGTGTCGACGTCCTTGTAGTAGTAGGACGCGGCCACCAGGCTTTCAGGACGGAAGTACCACTCGGCCGAGGCGTCGAACTGGATGGCCTTGAACGGCTTCAGGTCGGGATTGCCCGCCGAGCCGGTAAAGGGCGCCCAGGTGGTCAGGGTGCGGCTGGCGCGCAGCTCGTCGAGCGGCGGACGGGCCACGACCTGGGCCAGGCCGAAGCGCAGCACGCGGCCCTGGTCGAAGTCGAGCTTGACGTTCGCGCTGGGCAGCACGTCGGTATAGTCGTTGCCGACCGAGACGGCCGAGAAGGTCGCCAGGCCCGGGTTCTGACGATAGCCCTCGCTGTCGGTCTTGGTGCTGACCACGCGGACGCCGACATTGCCGGTCATCCAGGCGCCGCCGATGCTGTCGGCGGCGAAGTTCAGCTTGCCGTAGGCTTCGGCCACCTTCTCATGCACGCGCCAGCGCTGGGCCAGGTTGTCGACGGCGTTGGCGGCGTCGAAGCCGTGGTCGCCGTAGGCGGCCTTGGCGATGGCGTCCAGGTCGCCGGTCAGGATGCTCGGCACGTTGAAGCTGCCGATGTTGTAGGAACTGAACAGGCTGGCGGGCAGGGTGACCGACTGGAAGCACGTGCCCCAGGTCTGGTCCTTCACGATGGGGCTGGTGACGGGCAGGTTGCCGGGGTTGGGGCAGGTCGCCCACGAGGCCTGGTCGTGGTCCTTGACGCGGTCGGAATAGCGCGCGCCGAACTGCAGGCTCTTGAACGCGCCGCCCGAGAAGTCGCGGGTGGCGTCGAAGGCGCCGGCCATCAACTCGTCGTTCAGATGCTCGGGGCCGTCGTTCTGGCCGCCGCGATAGCTGGGGGCCACCTGGGCCAGCTTGGTGGGGTCTTCCGAGGTGGTGACGCTGGGCTTGACGCCGGCGCGGGTGTCGTAGGTCAGCGAGGCCGGATAGACCTCGGTGCGCACGGCCCGCCAGTTGTTCCGACGCTCGGCCTTCGAATAGGAGAGGTCGCCCGCCACGGTCCAGGCGTCGTTGGTCCATTTGCCGTTCAGGCCGCCGGCCCACAGTTTCTTGTCCTCGGTGTAGCGCGCGATCACCGAGGTGACGGCGGCGTAGGGCAGGGTGGCGGCCACCACGTCGCCGTTCACCAGGGTGTAGGACGCGCCCGAAGCGTTGTAGTCGCCCCAGTTGCCGTTGTTCCAGTTGCCCATGTTCTGGGCGTAGATCTGCTGGTCCTGGTTTTCCGTGATCTTGATGTCGGAATAGAGGACGTCGGCCTTCAGCTCGAAGTGATCGGTCGGCTTCCACTGCAGGCCGGTCGAAACGCCGTTGCGCTTCTGGTCGATCTTCTTGATCTCCAGCTGCATGCCCCACGGGGTGGGATCGACCTTGCCGTCGCCGTTCAGGTCGCCGCTGTAGTCGCTGGCGCCCTGGGGCTGGCGCATGACCGAGTCGTTGTAGCCCCAGCCCTGGAACGAGGTGTAGCCGTTCTTCTGCTTCTGCGAGGTCAGGCCCAGCACCACGGCCAGGTCGTCGTTGAACTTGTGGACGAACGAGCCCGAGGCCCGGTAGCCGGTCTGGCCGTAGTTCGGGATGTCCTTGCCGCCGTCGTAATAGACCGGGCCGGCGCGCAGCACGACGCTGGGGCCGCGATAGTCCAGCGGATCGATGGTCGAGATGTTGATGGTCGCGGCCACGCCGCCGGCGATCAGGTCGGCCGACTGCGACTTGTAGACCTGCACGCCCGAGACGACTTCCGACGGGTAGATTTCCCAGCGGACGTTGCGGTCCGGCTCGCTGGAGGCGACTTCGCGATTGTTGATGGTGCCCAGCACCAGGCGCGCGCCCAGGCCGCGCACGACGGCCTGGCTGTCGTTGCCGCGGTCGCGAGTGGCGTTGACGCCGGGCAGGCGGGCGATGGATTCGGCGATGGTGACATCGGGCAGCACGCCGATGTCCTTGGCCGAGATCGCCTCGACCACCTTGTCCGAACCCTGTTTGACGGCCAGGGCGTCGCGCAGGCTCTTGCGCACGCCGGTGACGACGACTTCATCGACCTGGGCGGTGTCGGAGGCCGGCGCGGCCGTCTGGGCGTGGGCGCCGGCGGCGGCCATCAGGGCCAGACCGCTGGCGGCGGCGAGCAGCTTGTAGTGAGACATCGTGAAGTCCTCCCCAGTTGCGATGGCGCCGCGTTTCGAGGGACACGGTCGCTCTATGGTACCGCTATTTATCATAACAATAGTACAAGGCAAGCCACGGCCTAGTTAGCCGGCGTTTATCCCTCTCCCATGGGGAGAGGGAGGGGCCCGCGCGAAGCGTGGGAGGGTGAGGGGTTTTTGAATTGGCCGGCGTGCCGGCAGGGCGGTCGTGAGAAATCGGTGAGGGCTTCACCCCCTCACCCTCCCACGCCTCGCGGCGCGGGGCCCTGTCCAGCGGATCTTACAGCTCCACCCCGCTGAACGTCCGCTGCTCGCCGAGATCCGAGGCCGGCGTGCGAGGCTCCGGTCCATCCGCCTTGGCGGCGGAAACCGCCGGCCGCGCCGCCGCCTGGCTCTTCACCGCCAGCCCGTCATGGGCGAAGTCGTCGACCGCGATCACCGCCGCCACCGCCTTGTCGGCGGCCTCCAGGGCGGCGATTTCGTCGGGGGTGACCCAGCCGGCTTCGACGCCGTCCTTCCAGTCGCGGATCTTCTGGGCCCGCAGGCGGTCATGGATCGGTTGGGTGGCGACCACCCGCTCGAACGCGTCGATCAGCTGGCCGACCGCCTCGTCCTTGCCGCCGACATAGACGTTCTCGACCAGCCGGTCGCGGGTGGCCGAGGGCTCCAGCAGCAGGTCGGCGCAGGCGCGGGTGACGTGGTCGGACGGTCCCCGGCGGCGCGGGCCCAGCGGCAGGACGGCGATGCGCAGCAGCCAGCCGGCCAGCCGGTTGGGCAGGTTGGCGAACACCTCGTCGAAGCGCTGCTCGATGGTGGAAAAACCGCTCTCCAGGCACCATCGCAGCAGCGGGAAGTCGGCGTCCTGGCGGCCCTCGTCCTCCCAGCGCTTCAGAGCGCCCGACAGGAAATAGAGCTCGCTCAGGATGTCGCCCAGCCGCCCCGACAGCATCTCCTTGCGCTTCAGCTCGCCGCCCAGGGTCAGCAGGGCGATGTCGGAGGTCAGGGCGAAGGCGGCGCTGTAGCGGCCCATTTGACGATAGAACCTGGTGGCGCGGCCAGCGTCGGGGGCTGGAGAGATCGCGCCGTTCGTCCAGCTCCGGCCCCAGGCCCGCAGGCCGGTGCGGATCGCGTGGGCCACGTGCTTCCAGAACACCGCGTCGAAATCGGCCAGGCCCTGGGCGCGGTCCTCGTCGCCGATCGCCAGGATTTCCGACAGCATGTAGGGGTGGGCCCGGATCGCGCCCTGGCCGAACACCATCAGGCTGCGGGTCAGGATATTGGCTCCTTCGACGGTGATCCCCACCGGGATGGCCCGATACTGCGAGCCCATATAGTTGCGTGGCCCCTCGATCACCGCCTTGCCGCCATGCACGTCCATGGCGTCGTTGATCACCACCCGCATGCGTTCGGTGGCCCCCGACTTCAGCAGCGCCGAGATCACCGAAGGGTGGTGGCCGAAGTCCAGGCCCGTGCAGGTCAGGCGTCGCGCGCCGTCCAGCAGGTAGGCGTTGCCGGCGATCCGGGCCAGGCGCTCCTGCACGCCCTCGAACTTGCCGATCGGCACGTGGAACTGGCTGCGGACCCGGGCATAGGCGCCGGTGGTCAGGGCGCTGAACGCCGCCGCCGCGCCGGACATGGCCGGCAGCGAAATGCCGCGCCCGGCGCCTAATGCGGTCATCAGCATCTTCCAGCCCTGACCCACGCGCTCGGCCCCGCCGATCACCAGGTCCATCGGGATAAAGACGTCCTTGCCCCAGTTGGGGCCGTTCTGGAACGTCTGGAAGGCCGGCAGGTGGCGGCGGCCGATCTCGACCCCGGGGGTGTCGGTGGGAACCAGGGCGCAGGTGATGCCGATGTCCTCGACCGCCCCCAGCAGATGGTCGGGGTCGTACAGCTTGAAGGCCAGGCCCAGCACCGTGCAGACCGGGCCCAGGGTGATGTAGCGCTTGTGCCAGTTGAGGCGGATGCCCAGGACGTCCTTGCCCTGCCAGGTCCCGTAACAGACCACGCCCTCGTCGACCATGGCCGAGGCGTCGGAGCCGGCCTCGGGACTGGTCAAACCAAACGCCGGGATCTCGCGGCCGTCGGCCAGGCGCGGCAGCCAGTGGTCCTGCTGGGCCTTGGTCCCGAACTTGAGGATCAGCTCACCCGGCCCCAGCGAGTTGGGCACCATCGCCGTCACCGCCGCCGAGGCCGAGCGGGTGGCGATCTTGCGCACCACCTCGGCGTGGCCGAAGGCGGAAAAACCCAGGCCGCCGTATCGCTGGGGAATGATCATCCCGAAGAACTTCTGGTCCTTCAGATAGGCCCAGGTCTCCGGCGACAGGTCGCGGGTCTCCCAGGTCATCTGCCAGTCGTCGACCATGGCGCACAGGGTGTTGACCGCCCCGTCGATGAAGGCCTGCTCGTCGGGGCGCAGCGTCGCCTTCGGGAAGGCCAGCAGCTGGTTCCAGTCCGGATCGCCGGTGAACAGCGCCGCGTCCCACCAGGTGTCGCCGGCGTCCAGCGCCTCGCGCTCGGTCTGCGACAGGGCCGGCATCACGCCGCGCGCCCACTGCAGGATCGGGCGGGTGATCAGGTCTCGGCGAAGGTTGAAGCTGGTCATGACGCCACCTCGTTGGGATGGACATCAAACGCCGTATGGGGCTCAGGGCTCCAACGGACGTCGCGCGGCATAGAGGGAAAACGATCCGGTCAGGGTCGGGATCACCCGCCGCTCCTCGACCGGCGCGAACCCGGCCTCGGCCATCAGGGGCAGCAGCACGCCGCACGCGTTCGGCGTGGTGTACTCGAAGCCGTCCACCATCTGGACCTGGCGAAACAGCAGCCGCATCAGGGCCGTGCGTTGCAGGCCGTAGTCGGCGATCAGCAGCTGGCCGCCGGGCTTGAGCGCGTCGTGGGCGGCTCGCAGGATGGCGGACTTCATGGGCATCGGGCACTGGTGCAGCACCAGGCTGGAGACCACCTTGTCCAGCGACCCCGGCGCGGCGACGGCGGCCAGCCGGTCGCCCATGGCCTGCCGCCACTCGATCTCGACCCCGGCCGCCACGGCCTTGGCGGCGGCCCGGCGCAGAATGTCGGAGTCGGGGTCGACGCCGATGACGCGCGCGGTCGGACAGGCCCGCTTCAGCATTACCGCGAAGGCCCCGGTGCCGCAGCCGACGTCGAGGATCGTCTCGCCCGGCCTGGGGTCGACCAGGGCCTGCAGCGCCGCGCGCCAGACGCGCTCGCGGGTCATCAGGGCGATGACGGTGTCGTAGAGGCCGGTCAGTTCGGGGCGGCCGAGGGCGGGGACGTAGGGTCGGGTGTCGGTCATGGGGGGAGGATGGCGGCTGGCGGACGGGCGCGCTTGAACGTAGCGGCTAGCGGTCGGGAACAGGTCGGGGGACATGCCCATGGACATGTCCCCAGCCGAACCCGGACCCTACGCGCCGGGCCGCATGATCTGGGTCGCGGTGACGCCGAACATCGCCTTCAGCGTCCGGGCGAAGTGGGCGGCGTCAGCGAAGCCGGCCGCGTGGGCGGCGGTGGTGACGCCGGCCCCGGCCGTCATCGCCGCGAAGGCCCGCTGCACCCGTCGCCACAGCAGATAGCGCCGGAACGGCAGGCCCAGGCTCTGGACGAAGACGTGGCGATAGCGCTCGGGCGACAACCCGGCCGCCTTCGCCGCCAGGACCAGCGGCACGGGACCCTCGGCGAGCTGTCGCTCCACCCGGGCCAGCGAACGCTTCAGCGCCTCGGGCAGGTCGCTGGACGGGATCTGCGCGGGCGACCGCCAGGTCCGCAGGCGCGGATCGGTCGAGGCCAGGACGACGGCGTCGTCGGGGACGGGGCCCAGGTCGGCGAGGGCTCGCCGCGCATCGAGGCCGGGGGCGATGGCCTCGACGAAGATCATCCGCGCGCCACGGTGGCTTTCGAAGCGGTGCTGAACCAGGGGATCGATCAACACCACCCGGGCCTCGTGCCGCCGGCCGGCGGCGTCGCGGACGCCGATCGGGGTGTCGGCCACCGCGATCTGGGCGGCCAGGTGCCGGTGCGCGACGCTGTCGCCGACCGAGCCGCGCCAGGTCGCCCACCGGTCGCCCAGTTCCAGCTGACCATCCCAGGCGTGATCGGCCGGCGTCGTCACCCCGTCTCGCCCGTCAACTCGCGCCGCGCCTTGTCCAGCTCCTCGGCGTAGCGGCGGGTGGCGTAGGCTTCCGACAGGATGCCGATCACCTTGCGGTCGGGGTCGACGACGGCCAGTTCGTCGGCCTGGGTGTGGTCGAAGGCCCGCATGACGTCCTTGATCGACTGGTTGGGCAGCAGGGCGGTGTCGGCGTAGTCGGCCAGGAAGGCCACCGCCCGCTCGCCGTCGTCGGGGTGGGCGTAGGCCAGGGCCGTTCGGACGATGCCGGCGTAGCGGCCGATGTCGTCCAGCATCACCACCCGCTTGGTCGAGCCCAGCGGGTAGCGGCGGCGGAACTCGGCCAGGCTGGTGTCGGCGGTGACGGTCTTGACGTCCTTGCGCATCATTCGCCCGGCGGTCAGCGGCTGCATCCAGCTGACGTCGTGGGCGCTGCGGATGGTCTCGCCGCGCAGGTGCAGCCGCCAGGTCGAGAACGAATAGCCGAAGGTCTCGCGGACCAGGGCGCTGGCGATCAGCGAGGCGACCAGGGCGGCGGCGGCCACCGTGAAGTCGCCGGTCGCCTCCAGCACCAGGAACGACATGGTGAAGGGCCCGCCGACCACGGCCACGCCCAGGGCGGCCAGGCCGACCAGGGCCGCCACCGTGGGATCCAGCGACGGCAGCCAGGGCACATACACCGTCAGGGCCGCGAAGATCTGGCCGATCAGCGTGCCCAGGAACAGCGAGGCGAAGAACAGCCCGCCCCGGAAGCCGAAGCTCAGCGACACCACCGAGGCCAGGGCCTTCATGGCCAGCAGCAGGACCAGCATCTGGAGGGGCAGGGCCGCCGTCAGGTTCAGGTGCAGGGCCCCGTGGCCGGCCGACAGGATCTGGGGGGTGACCAGGGCCATGGCGGCCAGGGCCAGGCCGCCGACCGCCGGGCGGAAGGTCTTGGGGATCGGCGACCGGGCCACCAGCCCGTCGGCCGAGGCCACCAGCCGCATCAGGCCGATGCCGGCGCTGGCGCAGATCACGCCGAGCAGGGCGTAGAGGCCGTAGTCGAACCAAGACTGCACGGCCGGGGTGGTGGTCTTGAGCAGGTAGGGCAGGCCGCCCATCCGCTCGGCCACCAGCACCGCGGCCAGGGCGGCGGCGGCCACGGGGGCCAGGTTGGCGACGGTGTAGGCCCCGATGACGATCTCGAAGGCGTAGAAGGCCCCGGTCAGCGGCGCGCCGAACGCGGCGGCGATGGCGGCGCCCGCCCCGGCTCCCACCAGGGTGCGCATGTCGGCCCGCCGCAGGTTCAGCCTCTGGCCGACGAACGAGGCGATCGCCGACCCGGCCTGGGCGTAGGCCGCCTCCAGCCCGACCGAGGCCCCGACCCCGTTCGACAACATCGTCTGTCCACAGATGAAGGCGCTGTCCTTCACCGACAGTCGCCCGCCATGCAGGGCGTTGGCCTCCACCGGGTCGACGGCCGGGCGCGGGCGGTATTTCAGCCAGGCCCAGGTGGCGACGCCCAGCACCAGGCCGCCGGCCGGGATGGCCAGGGTCCGCCACGGGGCGATCACGCTCTGGGCGCTGAGCCGCTCGTCGATATTGATGGCGAACAGCAGCACCTGCAGGCCGTGGGCCAGCTTGGCTTGCAGCACCGCCAGGGCGCCGGCCCCCGCGCCGATCAGGGTGGCCACCGCGATCAGCCACAGCTCGCTCGACCGGATCCGCCGCCGCAGCCAGCTGAGCCAGCGCACGGAGGTGGAGGTCGGTAGCGAAAGCGGCATGGGCGAGGGTTCCGGTCGCCCGGTGGGCGCGGCCATCTTACGGGGGTTGCGGGGGGATACAACGCGGGGCCGGAATTGTCCCCGTCGGCGCGACAGCCCCTATCTCCAGGCCGCGCCCGGAACCTCGACCGTCACGCTCAGCACCACGCCGGTGCGCGCGGGCTCGCCCATGCCTTGCGGCCCGCGCCAGTCATTGGCGACGATGAACAGGGTGCGGCCGTCCGGGCCGCCCAGCGCGCAGGAGAAGCAGCCGCGATCGGCCTCGACCACGGCCAGCACCGCGCCGCCTTCGGCGATCCGCACGCAACGCCGATTGCCGACGTCGGCGTACCAGAGCGCGCCCCCGGCATCGAGGCAGATCCCGTCCGGGTGGTCCTCGACCTCCGCCCAGGCCCGCCGGTTCGACAGGCCGCCGTCCGGGTCGATGTCGAAAGCGGTCAGGCGCTGGCCGTAGGATTCCGCCACGATCAGCGTCGAGCCGTCCGGCGTGATCGCCATGCCGTTGGGAAAGGCCACGTCGTCGGCGACCTGGCGAACCTGGCCGTCCGGCTCGACGCGAGCGATGAGGCCGGTTGTCACCTCGCCGTGCGGGAAGTCGAAGCCGATGTTGTTGACATAGGCGCCGCCCCGGCCGTCGACGACGATTTCGTTCCACGGCTTGTCCGACAGGACGCTCAGGTCGGCATGGACCGTCAGCTGGCGGTGTGGCGCGAGGCGCAGCACCTGGCCAGCGGCGGCGATCAGCAGCCGGCCGTCGGGCGTCGGGTCGATGCAGAACGGCAGGGCGTCGACGCCGACGATCGTCTCGCGACCGCCGGCCATGTCGATCGCCACCAGTTCCCGCGCGCCCCAGTCGCAGATCCACAGCCGGCCGTTCCACCAACGGGGCGACTCGCCCATGACCAGTCCGGTAAGCAGGGTGCGGGGTTCGAGCTTGGGCATGCGATCTCCTGGGCTTGTCCTCCCAGGACGCGCGGCGGCCGCCGATTCCGACAGGTCGGGTCGCTTTCGATGCTGAAAAGCGTCGGGCCGCTCAGCCGGCCGCGCCCTCGTGGGCCAGCAGCCAGCGCTTGCGCTCGATCCCGCCGCCGTAGCCGGTCAGCGATCCGTCGGCGCCGATCACCCGGTGGCAGGGCACGACGATGGCGATCGGGTTGGCGCCATTGGCCAGGCCGACGGCCCGCACGGCGGTCGGTCGGCCGATCCGCGCGGCCAGCCGGGCGTAGGTCGTCGCCTCGCCGAGCGGAATCTCGACCAGGGCGTGCCAGACCTGGTGCTGGAAGGCCGTGCCGCCGATCGTCCAGGGGACGGTCTTCAGCGCGCCCAGCTCGCCGGCGAAATAGGCCGTCAGCCCTTCGCGCACCGCCCCCGGCGCCGCCCCGGCCTCCACCGCCTGGTCGCGATGATGCAGGCGCAGGGCCCGGGCCAGGCGCTGGGGCTCGTCATGGAATTCCAGCACCCGCAGCCGCCCGCCGGCGTCGGTGACCAGGTCGATCTCGCCGATCGGCGTGGCCAGGCGGTCGAGCTTCAGGTGTTCAGGCCGCACGCGCCGTCCTCCGGATCGGCGGCGCCCCTTCATCGGCCAGCGAGGCCCATAGGTGCAGGGCGGCGTAGGCTCGCCAGGGCCGCCAGGCCTCGGCGCGGGCCAGCAGCTGTTCGGCGGTGGGGCGCACGCCGTCGGCGTCGGTCAGGGCCCGCATCAGGGCGACGTCGGCGGCCGGGAAGGCGTCGGGCTCGCGCAGTTGGCGCATGGCGATGTACTGGGCCGTCCATTCGCCGATGCCGGGCAGGGCGCGCAGGCGCTTGACCATGTCGTCCAGGCTGGCGTTGGGGCTGAGCAGGTTGGGGTCGTCGGCGATCGACTGGGCCATGGCCGACAGGCAGCGGATGCGGGCTCCGGGCATCTTCATGCCGCTGAGGTCGGCCTGCGCCAACCGGGCGGCCGAGGGGAAGGTGTGGGTCAGGCCGGGCTCGGCCCCCGACTCGCTCCAAGTCGCGGCCAGGGGCTCGCCATGGGCGGCCACCAGGTCGCCGGCCAGCTTGCGGGCCGCCACCACGGTGATCTGCTGGCCCAGGATCGCCCGCACCGCCAGCTCGAAGCCGTCCCAGGCGCCGGGCACCCGCAGGCCCGGCCGGGCGGCGATCATCGGCGCCAGGTCGGGGTCGCGCGACAGCACCTCGCCGATGCCCACCGGGTCGGCCGACAGGTCGAACACCCCGCGCACCCGGGCCAGGATGCGCGGCAGGGCCGAGGGCTTGGGGAAGCGCACGGCCACGCTCAACCGGTCGTCGCCGATCGGCCGCACGGCGATGGTCCCGGCCGCGCCATCCAGGGCGATGGCTCGGTGGTAGACGCCGTCCCGTACCACCTCGACGCCGGGGATGGCCCGCATGGCCAGGAAGGCCAGCATGCCGTCCCAGTCGTAGGGCGGGCGGTAGCGCAGGGTCAGGACGATGGCGTCGTTGGCCGGCGCGCCAATCGCCTTGCGCCGGCGAAGCGCGGCGGGCGGCCGGTCGTAGAGCTGCTGGAAGGTCTCGTTGAAGCGCCGCACGCTGCCGAAACCGGCGGCCAGGGCCACCTCGCCCATCGGCAGGTCGGTCTCGTGGATCAGCTGCTTGGCCAGCAGCACCCGCCGGGTCTGGGCCACCCCGACCGGCGTGGCGCCCAGGTGCTGCAGGAACAGCCGCCGCAGCTGTCGCCCGCCGACGCCCACGCGCCCGGCCAGGCTCTCGACGTCGCCCCCATCCTGATTGGCGTCCAGGGCCCCGGCCTCGATCAGGGCCAGGGCGCGCGACACGGTGTTGGACGCCCCGTTCCAGGCCCCCAGCTGCGGCGAGGTCTCGGGCCGGCAACGCAGGCAGGCGCGGTAGCCCGCTTCCTGGGCCGAGGCGGCGGTGGCGTGGAAGGTGACGTTCTGGCGCAGCGGCGTGCGGGCCGGGCAGACCGGGCGGCAGTAGATGCCGGTCGTCCGGACCGCCACGAACAGCCGGCCGTCGAAGCGGGCGTCGCGGGTCTGGATGGCGCGGTAACAGGCGTCGGGGTCGAGATCCATGCGGCGATCATAGTCCTCGGGGGAACGGCGTCTCGCGGTTTTCGGACGTCACCACCCGCGTCATTCTCGGACTTGGTTCCGGGGACCCCTCCGCCTGCCGCGTTGACGTGCGCCGGGCGGACACCGTCGGCGCCGTACGCCCCCCGCGCCGTCAGCGAAGCTGAAGCAGGAGTTCTCGGAACAAGTCCGAGGATGACGGGGGAGGGGATTTGCAACCTTGAGAATAAAGTATTCACGGTGTCGTGAAGTTACCGGGTCTTCTAAAATTCGTGATCACGATGATGTAGAGCCGCGATCGTGGCCAATGGTCAAGTTTGGGTGCGACAAGATGCGCATCGAAAACGGTCCAATACACGAACCTTAACGCCGGATTCGGCATGAACATTAGAAACCGATCAACCGAGATGGTCGCCCAATAGGCCTCGGATTGGGGTTTGGGGCAAGTTCATGAAGTATCCAGTTCTCTGGGCGGCGAGCGCGCTGGTCGCCGTCACCGCCATCTCTGGTTTCGCGACAGCGCGGCAGGAGCGAAGCGCGCCCGGCGTCAGCCTGGCCCGCGACGTGGTCGCCGCCGCCAGCGCCTTCGAGACCTATACCCGCGGGGCGGGGACGATCTCGGCGGCGTTCAAGAATGGCGGCGGGGTCGCGCAGGCCCTGGCCACCGGCGCGGCCTACCAGGCCGACCAACTGGACGCCGGCATGGTCGCCTACGGGGCCATCGCCGCCTTGCAGGAGACCGCCTTCATCGACGGCGTGCGGCAGGCGGCGCGCAACACGCCGCCGGACGTGCTGATCGCGCGCCTGACCGAGAATCCGGAAAGCGTCATCGAGATCGACGGCGTCGGCGCCGCCGCCAGCCGGGCCCAGGCCGCCCTGCTCCAGCGCGCCACGCCGCTGGGCGTCACCGGCCGCGCCGTCAAGCAGTCGGCCTACGACATCCAGCACCAGGACTGGTCCAAGGACCCGATCGCCGACAGCGCCGGCCGCCTGGCGCGGGTCAAGGCGATGTCGGCGGCGCTGTTCGTCCCCGGCGACGAGGACGGCGGCCGGCTGATCCTGTCGGCCACCGCGCCGCGTGACGACAACGGGTCCCCTGGATTTGGTGGGAGCGCCGAGGGTGGGGCGGCCTTCACCCCGGTCACCGTGCGGGCCGCGGCCCTGGCCGCCCTGGCGGTGCTGGGCGCGGCCGGCGACGATGACGTCGCCCGGCTCGACACCGTCATGCACGAGAAGAAGAGCGGCTTCTGCATGAAGATGGCCAAGCTGAACCTCTACCAGTGCCTGGCGGTGGCGGGGCCGCACTACGAGGACGTGTTCTGCCTGGGCCAGCACGCGCTGATCGACACCGCCCAGTGCGTCACCGACGCGGCGGGCGGGGCGCGGGTCCCAACGGCGTCTCCGATGATGACCGCCGCGCCGCGCCGGGCGCCGGGGCTGTTCATCCCGGTCGGTGGGACGGGGCCCGAGGTGGCGGCGATGTCGCCGGTTCCGGGCAACTGATCCTTCCCCCTTGATGGGGGAAGGTGGCCTGCGAAGCAGGTCGGATGGGGGTGAACGCGCAGCGTTTCTCGCACGGCCGCCGCCGAAGTCACCCCCATCCCCAACCCTTCCCCCATCAAGGGGGAAGGGGGTAAGAAAAAGGCCTCCCAGCTTACGCTGGGAGGCCTTTCCTGTGGTCACACGTGATTGAGTGTCAGCGGATCCCCGCCACTTCCCGCGCCGCTTCGCGCTCGACCTTCTGCTGGTAGGCCAGGTCGCCGTACTTGCCGTATTCCATGCGGGCGATGGTGCGCTCGTGGACCTCGTCCGGGCCGTCGGCCAGGCGCAGGGTGCGGATGCCGGCATAGGCCTTGGCCAGGCCGAAGTCGGTGGTGACGCCGCCGCCGCCGTGGGCCTGGATGGCGTCGTCGATGATCTTCAGGGCCAGGCGCGGGGCGGCGACCTTGATCATCGCGATCTCCAGGCGGGCCGACTTGTTGCCGGCCTTGTCCATCATGTCGGCGGCCTTCAGGCACAGCAGGCGGCACATCTCGATGTTGATGCGGGCCTCGGCGACGCGCTCTTCCCATACCGAGTGGTCGGAGATGTACTTGCCGAACGCCTTGCGGCTCATCAGGCGCTTGACCATCTTTTCCAGCGCCACCTCGGCGGCGCCGATGGTGCGCATGCAGTGGTGGATGCGGCCGGGGCCAAGCCGGCCCTGGGCGATCTCGAAGCCGCGACCCTCGCCCAGCAGCAGGCCGTCCTCGACCGGCACGCGGACGTTCTTGAGGATCACCTCGGCGTGGCCGTGCGGGGCGTCGTCATAGCCGAACACCGGCAGCATGCGGACGATCTCGATGCCGGGGGCGTCCATCGGCACCAGCACCTGGCTCTGCTGGGCGTGGCGGCTGGCGTTGTCGGGGTCGGTCTTGCCCATGACGATGGCGATCTTGCAGCGCGGATCGCCGACGCCCGAGCTCCACCACTTGCGGCCGTTGATCACATAGTGGTCGCCGTCGCGCTCGATGCGGGTCTCGATATTGGTGGCGTCCGAGCTGGCCACCGCCGGCTCGGTCATCAGGAAGGCCGAGCGGATCTCGCCGTTCATCAGCGGGCGCAGCCAGCGCTCCTTCTGCTCCAGCGTGCCGTAGCGCATCAGCACTTCCATGTTGCCGGTGTCGGGCGCCGAGCAGTTGAAGACCTCCGAGGCGAAGCCGATCTTGCCCAGCTGTTCGGCGATCAGGCTGTATTCCAGGTTGGTCAGCTGCACGCCTTCGAACTGGAAGCTGTCGTCGACGTGGGTCTGGCCGCTGTGCGGCGGCATGAAGAAGTTCCACAGCCCGGCGGCCTTGGCCTTGGCCTTCAGCTCCTCGACGACCTGGACGACTTTCCAGCGCTCGGCCCCCAGCACGTTCATCTCGGCGTCGTAGCGCGGGACGGCCGGGACGATGTGCTCTTCCATGAACGCGGTGACGCGGTCGAGGAAGCTGCGCTGCGTGGCGGAGATTTCGAAATCCATGGCGTTCCCGATCCCGTTATGTCGCTGTCAAACACTTGTTTGAAAGCTTTCTAGCACCGAAGTGACGCGGACGGCAAGCGGGGTCAGGCGGCCGGCGACAACCAATGCCTGGCCTTGGCCAGCCAGGCGGTCGCGATGTCGCCGCTCCTGTCGCGATCGGTGGCCAGCACCGCCTGTGTCTCGGGGCGGGCGACGAGGTCGTCCAGCCATGCCAGGCCGCCGTGCTGACGACAAAGCGCGATCATCGCCGCCAACTGCTTGGCGTCGGGGCCGGCGCGCATCGTGGTGTCGGGATGCTGGCGTCGCCATTGAACCGGATCGACGACGCACAGGGCCTCGATCCTTCGCCGGGCCCGGGAGACGAAATCGGGGTCGAGCAGGAAGGCGGCCACGGCCAGTTGCGGGGACGCCCAGCTGGGTTCGTCCAGCGCCGCCCACAGGGCCTGGATCATCGCCTTCGACGGGGCGCCGACCGCGATCGCCGCGCTGGCTCCGACAACCTGCGGCCGCCAGCCGTGGACGGGCGAAAGCAAGGCCGTGATGTCCGCTTCCAGGCTGGACGCGTCGGCCTCGACGATCGTCTTCAAGGCGGCGACATCGTTCCGCGGCTGGTGGCTCAGCTTGAGAAAGGTGAGGTAGCGCGTCCCCTCGAAGAGCGGGGCCAGGACACCGAACTCGGCGAAGGGCGAACTGTCGGGATTCGGGGCGTCGGTCATCACGGGCGCTCGGTCGCAGGCGGAACGCCCTCTATCTACGGGACCAGCCCGTTCCGGCAAAGCGCCCCGGCGGGCGGGCCGCCGCCCCTACAGCACGTAGTTCACCGCGATCACCGGAGTCACCGAGGCGGTGGTGTTGCGACCGGCCGGGATGATCCGGGCGCCGGCGATCACGCCGAGGGCGGGGCTGATATTGTATTCGATCGCCGGGGCCAGGATCAGCGCCTGGCTGACCGGCGAGCGGCGGTCGAAGGCGTCTCCGGCTCCGTCGACGCCGGAGACGCGGGTGGCGGCGTCACGCTGGTAGCCGATGTCCATCGCCGCCACCCACTTCTGGGTAATGCTGTATTCGAAGGCCAGGTCGACGTTGAACGAGTCGCCCGGCCTGGCCTGGCCCGAAAAGCCCGTCGGGGTGCCGTAGACGCTGGTGTCGCGCACGTCGGCGCGGCCCGAGCGCGTATAGGCCAGGTTCAGGCGCGTGCGCAGGATCCGGCCGTTTGGCGTCCAGAAATAGGTCTGGGAATTGACGCCCACCGAGGTGGCGTAGGCGCCGCTGCCGAAGCCGTCGTTGGGGCGGCCGTCGAGCCGGTCGTGGCGGCCGAGGGGCAGGGTTTCCTGCACGACCAGCGAGATCGTCGGGGTGCGGCCGCCGGCCTTGTACTGGGTCAGGCGGACCTGGCCCTGGACGGTCAGGTCGCCGACCTGGACGCCCGAACTCGACCGGCCGCCGGCCCGGCGATAGCCGAAACGGGGAATGAGGCCGGCGGTGAAGGTGTCGGTGACGCCATACAGGAGATAGGTCTGCGAGCCCCAGTTGTCGGCGCCCGGCGCGCCGTGGCGCTTGCCCTTGTCGTCGATCACGCCATACGGCTTGGCGTCGTAGAGATAGGGCTCGATCAGCATGCGGCCCTTGGGCAGGGTCGAGGCGCCCGAGGCCAGCAGCGGTCCGGTCCACCAGGCCTCGTCCAGGGCTTGCCGGCCGGGCGTCGCATCGGACGCATGGGCGGGAAGGGCGGCGGCGGCGATCAGCGCGGCCACAAGCGCCGTGGGCCAGGCGCCATGGCCGGCCCGTCGCGGATTTGATCTCATGGTTCCTGCTCCCCGTTGCGATCCGATCAACCGTCGGACCGTCCTTTAGGCCGCGCGCGCCGCCGCGGCCGCCCGGAACTTGCGGCGCCGGTGTGTCAGTTTCTGTCAGCAGTCGTCGCGCGCCGAGGTGAGGCTGTCGTGCTGCGGTGCAAAACGAGAAAAGCCCGCGAACCGGGTTCGCGGGCTTTCTCGAAGCCGCTCCCCGAAAGGGGCGGCGATCTGGTCGCTTTTGGCCTTAGGCCGCGGCGCGCGAGGCCTTGATGGCCGAGATCGTCAGGACGATGAGGCTGAACATGGGAAATCCGTCTGTGAAATAGGGCGGCGTCGAGCGCCTCCGATGCCCGCCAATATACATGACAACGTTGTCATTTCAAGAGCTGTGTTGCGATGCAGCGTCGCGGGCCTCGCGACCTCGCCGACTTGAGCGCCTTGCGTCGAACCGTCCGGAAGGGCCATTCTACGGCTCATGAACATCCAGATTCGCCCCCTCGAAGGCCGCTATGTGCGGCTGGAACCGATCACCGCTGATCTTCGCGACGAGCTGAAGGCGGCGATCGACTGCGACCCCGAGAGCTGGGAGATCATGTCGACCAACGGCTGCGGCGAGGGTTTCGCCGACTGGTGGGGCGCGCTGAAGGGCGAGACCGAGCGCGGCGAGCGCATCGGCTTCGCCATCCGCCGGCTGAGCGACGGCAAGGTGGTCGGCACGTCCAGCTATCTGAACATCCGCAAGCTGCACAAGAGCCTGGAGGTCGGCTCGACCTTCCTGCACCCCGACGCCCGCTCGGGCCCGATCAATCCGGAATCCAAGCTCCTGCTGCTGGGCCACGCCTTCAACGCCGGAGCCATCCGGGTGGAGTTCATGGTCGACGTCCGCAACGCCCGCAGCCAGGCGGCGGTCGAGAAGCTGGGCGCCGACAAGGACGGCGTGCTGCGCAACCACAAGATCACCTGGACCGGCCACGTGCGCGACACCGCCGTGTTCTCGATCACCGACGCCGACTGGCCGGGCGTCAAGCAGCGGCTGGATTTCCGCCTGATGGAGACCTTCGTCTAGGCGTTCAGCCTGATCCATAAGTCCGCTCATCCCGGCGAATGCTTCAGGATGTGTGGATGGTCGAGATCGGGAAGCGCCCTGCGTCCTTCGAGGCCCTCCCTTGGAGGGCGCCTCAGGATGAGGAGCTTTGTGCTGCTTTCCTCATCCTGAGGTGCGTAGCGTAGCGAAGCCTCGAAGGACGCAGGGCCATCGCCGAAAGCAGCTGCACCGCCCGCTGTCCACGGCGCCTAGTGGCGCCGCCCTCCGCCCCATCGTCGCGATTTCTGAAGACCGCCGATCTTCGAGGTAAAGATCGCGTTTTCCATTTCCCCGTAAAGACTTCGCCAAGCCTTCGCCTGTAGGTTTCGGCTCCATGACCGCTATCGCCTGCTTGAGAATTCTGGTCGCCGGGATCGCTCCCGAGCCCGGTCGGGGCGTCCTGGCCTCCCAGGTGGAGGCCGCCGCCGACCTGTACCTTAAGCATCGCTGGAAGGCGCCGCGTCGCTATGGAGCCGTCGCGCCCCTGGCCTTCGTGCTGGCCGACAGCCGCGCCGAGCGGCTGGATCCGGTCGAGATGCAGGCCTTGGCGGTCGAGCTGGAGGCCACGCTGTTTCCCGGAAAGGCCGCTGGCCAGGTGTGCCTGATGACCTTCGAGGGCGACGAGAGCGCCGTGCTGCAGTTCGCCAGCCTGTCGCAGGCGCAACTGGCCGGGCTGATCGCCGGCCGGGGCTATGACGGTCCGCCCGGCCACGTCCAGGTGATCACCGCCGAAGAGATCCGCGCCGTCCCCAGCGCCCAGGCCGAGACCGCGCCGGCCGTGCAGGCTCCGGTCGTCGCCAAGGACGCCGCCCCGGTCCAGGCCGCCCCGACCCAGGCCGCTCCTGCTCAAGCCGTCCCCGCCAAGGCCGTGCCCGCCAAAGCCGCCGCCAGGCCTCCGGCCCCGGCCTCCGCTCCGGTCAAGCCGCCGCCGCCGCCCGCCACGGGCTGGTGGGGTCTCTACCATCCGCCGTCGGAATCCTTCGTCGGGGCCGCCATCGGCCTGCGCGCCGACCTGGACGCCGCGCGGCCCACCGACGACGCCGCCCTGCTGACCCGCGACCTCAACTGCCTGAACGACGCCCAGGCCGCCTTCGCGAAAGCGGGTGACGCGGGGATGCTGTTCGTGCCGTTCAGCTTCTGGAACCTGACCAACCCCGCCTCGCAGGAGGCCTACAAGCGCCGCCTGTCGCGCTATCCCATGGCCCTGCACGGCCGGCTGGGCGCGACGATCTACGACACCCCCCGCGAGCCGTCGCTGGGCCTGCTCAGCCAGATCCGCGCCTTCCTGCAGCCGAGCTTCGCCTTCATCGACCTCAACATCACCGAGCCGAACTTCCCGGTCGCCACCCTGCCGGGCGAGCTGGCCACCAGCATCACCCTGTCGCTGCCGGACGAAGAGCCGCGCCTGCGCATCGAAGCCATCGCCAGGTTCGCGTCGAGCCAGGGAGCCTGCCGCGCGAAGGGGGTTCGGCAAGGGGTCGCGGGGGTGCGCGACGCCAAGGAGCTGGAAGCCTGCCGCGCCGCCGGCCTGCGCTACGTCTCGGGGCCCGGGATCACCGACATGATGGCCGGCCCGATCGGCGCCGCCCCCGCGGCGCAGCTACCGCTAAAGGTGGCGTAAGCCCAAGCTAAACCACCTAAGGCTGCGTCAGTCAGTCGCGGCGTGGCGCCCTACTTTATCAACCTTGCCCGCGTAATAGTGGCGGCATGACAGCGATTGCGTGCCTCAAGGTCTTCGTGGGCGACGAACTGCGGTTCGCCGACAACGACACCATGGCGACCCTGGTCGGCAAGGTGGCGGGCGCTTATCTGGAAACCACCTGGCTGTGGCCGCGCCGCTACGGCCTGGTCGCGCCGTTCTCCTTCGTGCTGGCCGACCCGCGCGCCACCCAGCTGGACGCCCGCGAGCTGCAGGCCCTGGCCCGCGACCTGCAGTTCAAGCTGTTCGGCGACAAGGGCGTGGGCGACATCGCCCTGCTGATGTTCGAGGGCGACCAGACCGACGTCATGCGCTTCGCCGGCATCCACGGCGCGCAACTCAAGGCCCTGCTGAACGGCGAGGACGACGGTTCGCTGGTTGGCCGGGTCTGCCGCATCACCCCCACCGAGGTCAGTTCGGTCGTGCCGCCGGGCGGACCGGTGTGCGGCGCGCCGCCGATGGAGGAGCTGGCGCCCGTCGAACAGGCCTCCGTCCCGGCCAGGGTCGGCTATCGGGGCGTCTATCACACCGCCCGCGAGGTGTTCATCGGCAGCGTCGCGGTCTGGCGCCAGGACGGCGTGTCCGACGTCTTCGGCCTGACGCCGTCACGCGCCGACGCCGACCGCCAGGAAGACGACATTCCCACGCTGCTGGGGGCCAAGACGGCCCTGGCCAAGCTGGAGGCGGGGTTGATGTTCCTTCCGATCAGCTTCTCGGCCATGGTCAAGCCCAGCGCCCGCGCCGACCTGCTGCCGCATCTGGAGGCCCTGCCGCGCGCCCTGCGCGGACGCCTGGCCGCCGCTGTCTACGACACGCCGCGCGCGCCGTCGTTCTCGGCCCTGTCGCAGGTCAAGCGCTTCCTCGACCCGTTCTTCGGCCGGCTGGACCTGCGGGTCAGCGACCCGGCCTTCCAGATCGACGACCTGCCCGCCGACCTGGCCAGCAGCGTGACCCTGGTCCTGCCCCAGGCCAGCGAGAAGGTCAGGCTGGCGGCGGTGACCCGGTTCATGCGCGAAGGTCCGGCCTATCGCCGCAAGCACGTCTGGCAGGGTCTGGCGGACGTGCGCACCCGGCGCGAGCTGAACCACTGCATCGACCAGGAGGCGCCCTTCCTGACCGGCGCGGCCGTGACCGACCTGCTCGAGGTCCCGGTCGGCAGCGCCTCCCTGCCGTCCCTGCACCTGCCGATGCATGACTGGTCGACCTTCCCCGACAGCGCGCCGATCTCGTCGGTGGCTTAGGGGGGGTCACACTCCCAATCTCCGCTCATCCCGGCGAATGCCGGGACCCAGATCCTATGGCGGTGTGGATGACGGGAGGGGCTCAGCGCTCTTGGCGTCAGTCTCGAAGCCATCCCATCTGGGTCCCGGCATTCGCCGGGATGAGCGGACAAAGGTGGTTCAGGGAAGCCAACGCGCCCTAGGCCGACGGAGCCTTGTCCCCGCTCTCGCCCTGCCGCTTCTCGAGCACGCTGGCCAGGCCTTGCAGGATGACGTCGTGCATGGCGGGGTCGGCGTCGGCGCGGTGCAGCAGCTTGATCGAGGCGACGTGCACCTTGATCCCGGCCACGACCGCGGGCGTCAGGCCGTCGGCCCCGTCCAGCAGGTCGCACAGCGAGCGGGCGGCGACCTGGACCGCCGCGTTGCGCTCGGCGCCGCACAGGCTGACGATGTCGGCGGCGCGGGCGTACAGGCCTTCGATCCTGGCGTGGTCCCCGGCGTCGGAGGCCAGCAGGGCGTCGAGCGCGGCGATGTAGCCGTCGATCCCGGTCAGCGACGGTTCGCGCAGGGTCTCCAGCGTGGCGTCGGCGCGCTTCAGGGCCTCGGCCACGTACATGCCGCCGCTCTTCTGGGCCATCAGCTGGCCGAGGCGGGGCCGCATGCGGCTTTTCTTGACTTGGCTCATATCGGCGATCTCTGCGGCTTGATCAGCAGGTCCAGCTCGTCCTGGCTCATGTCCTGGCCCTGGCCGTCGCCCAGTTCGATCGACCGATCGTCGCGGCGGCGGCCGTCGGGGAATTCGATGGGCGGGCCGGCGTTGCGCCAGCGACGGTCCGGGCCGGCATAGGCGTCGCACTCGATGAACAGCCGGTCGCTCCTGGCCACCCAAAGGATGCGCTCCAGCATGACGGCGGGCGAGATCGGCTTGGTGATGATGAAGTTGGCGCCGCAGTCGCGGGCCTTCTCGACGTGGGCGCGGCGGGTGTGGGCGGTGACGATGATGGCCGGCGTCTGGCGGCTGGCCTCGTCGCCCTCGCGGCGCAGCCAGCGGATCAGGTCGTAGCCGTCCATTTCAGGCAATTGGGCGTTGGCCAGGATCAGGTCGACCGGATGATATCGCAGCTCTTCCTGGGCGTCCTTGCCGCTGGCCTTGCGCACGATGTTGCGCAGGCCAAAGCTGGTCAGCACGCCGACCAGCAGGTCGAGCGACTGGTGGTTGTCGTCGACGATCAGCGCCCGAGCCTTGTCGAGATTGATGTGCTGACTGGGCTGCAACCCTGAACGCTCCGGCCGTCCGGCGGGACGCTGGGCGGCCGCCACTCTGTGCCTGGGGGACGGTTAAGAAACCGCTGTCTCGCCTAGAGCCTCCCGACCTGATTGCATCAGGCCGGGAGGCTCTAGGTTTATGTTCTTGCGCATTTTCTTCACGCGAACCGGTATCCACTTCGCTCGAAAATGCTCTCGCTAGCTGAAGGCCGTCGTGCGCAGCATCTCGGCCTGCTGGGCGCCGAGCCGCTGGACGATCCGGATCAACACGAGGCAGAGCGGGATCCAGAGCGCGTCGCTCACGGCGTCGAGGCCCGCCGTGATCATCGCGTCGCTGACCTGGTGGGTGCGTAGCTGCAGGCGGAAGCTGGCGTTGTCGAGGAACGAGGCGACGAGCCACAGGCCCCACCACCAGCGCAGCAGGGACGGCGTGTCCTGGGCCCGCCAGGACTCCGGCGAGAGGCTGACAGACCAGGCGTCGCTGATGGCCTGGAACGGCTTGTAGAGGTTGGCGAAGGGCACGAAGAACCAGCCGATCGACCATGGCGGCGACACCCTCAGGCCGCTGGCCAGGGTGTGGCTGTTCATGGTGACGCGATAGATCCACTTCAGCGTCAGGAAGCCGCTGACCAGCAGCGTGACCAGCAGCAGCAGGCTGCCCAGGCCGGTGGCCAGGTCCGCGGTCTCCATGCCCGGCAGGGTTTCCGTCATCGAGACCGGCGTGTCCGAAGGAAACCGCGACAGGGCCTGGAACTGGAAGAGGTCGGTGAACAGGCTGACGACCGATGAGGCGATCCGGAGGTAGAGCCAGACCACGACCATCCGGCCCAAGGCGCTCGGATCGCGCGCCACATAGGCTTTCTTGTTCTTCGCCATCGGTCGGTTCCCCAAACACCCCGATCCGCGTCTAAGGGTGTTCGCGCCGGCGGACAACCTTAGGGCGCTCGGAGCGGTTCATACCGCGTCCAGGCCGATGTCCAGGACCAGGGCCGAGTGGGTCAGGGCGCCGACGCTGATGACGTCCACCCCGGTCTCGGCGATGGCGCGCACGGTGGTCAGGTTGACGCCGCCGGAAGCCTCCAGCACCGCCCGGCCCTTGGCCAGGGCGACGGCGGTCTTCAGGTCGTCGAGGCTGAAATTGTCGAGCATGACCACGTCGGGACGGTGCCGCAGGGCGTCTTCCAGCTGGTTCAGGCCGTCGACCTCGACCTCGACCTTGACCAGGTGGCCGGCGAAGGCGCGGGCCCGGCGGACGGCTTCGCCGACCCCGCCGCAGGCGGCGACGTGGTTGTCCTTGATCAGGATGGCGTCGTCCAGGCCGAAGCGGTGGTTGATGCCGCCGCCGCAGCGCACGGCGTACTTCTCCAGGGCTCGCAGGCCGGGCGTGGTCTTGCGGGTGTCGACGATGGTCGCCCCCGTGCCCTGCACCAGGCGGACATAGGCCCGGGTCAGGGTGGCGATGCCCGACAGCTTGCCCAGCAGGTTCAGGCCCGTGCGCTCGGCGGCCAGCACGGCGCGGGCGTTGCCCTGCGCGCGGGCCAGGATCGCGCCCGGCGCGGCGTCGGCGCCGTCTGGCGTCACCACCGCGAAGCTCGCGGTCGGGTCGAGGGCGGCCAGGGCCAGGCGGGCGCAGGACAGGCCGGCGACACGGCCGTCCTGCCGCGCGGCCCAGACCACCGACAGGCGCGCGTCGGCGTCGATGCAGGCCTGGGCGGTGATGTCGCCGGCCCGGCCGAGATCCTCGGCCAGGGCCATGTCGACGATCGGGCGGACGAGGAGGTCGGGGAGGGGGGTCACGAGGTGGGCGGCAAGGGAGGCGAGAGGGGCAGCCATGCGGGCTCCTTCAGCGGGGCGCCGGCGCCGGAGAACAGCGCCTGGGTCAATGTGCGGGTGGCGCGGCGGACGTCGCGGCTGGCGGCTTGCGGATCGGCGGCGGCGGCGATGCGCAGCACCCCCTGGACGAAGGCGCCGAACATCAGGTGGGCCAGGGCCGGCACCACGTCCGGCTCCAGCCGGCCGTCCTCGGCCAGGTGGGTCAGGGCGTGGGCGATCAGGCCGATCCCGACCGGCTCCTGCATCGCCGTCCAGCCATCGACCCCCAGCACCGTCAGGCCGTCGACCAGCAGCAGGCGCCGGGCGTCCGGCGCCTCGTAGGCGTCGTACAGCCGGTCGGCCCCGATGACGATTTCGTCCAGGTGATGGGCCGACTGGCCCATGGTGGCGGTGTCGACCTTGTCGCGCACGTCGGCCAGCACCGACTCGCAGGCGGCGCGGAACAGGTCGGTCTTGTCCTTGAACTGATAATAGACCGCGCCCTTGGTCAGACCGGCGGCGGCGGCCACCTCGTCGACCGACACCTCGGCGAAACCCTTCTCGGCGAACAGCCGGCGGGCGTGGACGACCAGGCGCTGGCGATTGGTCAGCGGCGCGGCGCGGGGGCTTGACGTCATACTCATAGTATGACGATCATACCGTCGGTATGAAAGGTGTGGAAGCGCACCGCTCGAGAGGATCGAACATGAGCATTTCCACGCCCGCCCTGGTGGGGGGCGCGGCCCTGGCCGCCTTGGCGGTCGGCGCGACGGGGTTCGCGATCGGCGGCGGCTGGAGCCACGAGGGCGCGCTGGAGGCCACGCGCCTGACGGCCCGCTTCGCCTTTCCGTGGTTCGTCGCCGCCTGGTCGGCCTCGGCGCTCGCCGCGCTGTGGCCGGACGGATGGCGCGCGACGCTGCTGCGCCGGCGGCGGGCGGTGGGGCTGGGCTTCGCGGCCTGCCACTTCGTGCACCTGGGCTTCATCCTGACCCTGGCCCTGGTCTTCCACCACGTGCTGCCCAAGGTGACGATCTATGCCGGCGGCTTCACCTACCTGCTGATCGCGGCCATGGCGGCGACCTCGAACGACGCGGCCGTGCGGGCCCTGGGGCGCAAGGGTTGGAAAGCGCTGCACGTCACGGGCGGGCTGATGATCCTGCTGGTGTTCACCAACAGCTATGTCAGCCGCCTGGCGGCCAAGCCCTGGCTGGCGATCCCGGCGCTGAGCCTGGTCGGCCTGGCGGTGACGCTGAAGCTGGCCGCCTGGGCCCTGCGCGGGCGCCGGCTTCAAGCCGCCTGACGGCGAAGGGCGCCGGCCGCCTCCAGGGTGACGAAGGTCCGTTCGGCCAGGGCGGTGGCCGGGAAATCGGTGCGGAAATGGCCGCCGCGGCTTTCCTGGCGGGCCAGGGCGGCGCGGGCGATCAGGCGGGCGGCCACCAGGGTCGGGGCCAGACCGTTGGCGTCTTCCAGGGCGTCCAGCGCCGTGAGCAGGCGGTTCAGGCCGTCGGCGTCGCGGATCACTCCGGCGTCGCGGCTCATCGCCTGGCGCAGGGCCTGGAAGGCGGCGTCGGGCAGGTCCGGCGCGGGCGCGGCCGCCAGCGGCGGCTCAACGCCAAGGTTAAGTTCGCGGGCGACCCGGCCGGCCCGGGCCCCGAACACCGCCGCCTCCAGCAGGCTGTTGGAGGCCAGGCGGTTGGCGCCGTGCACGCCGGTGCTGGCGCATTCGCCGGCCGCCAGCAGGCCTTGCAGGCTGGTGCGCCCGTCAAGGTCGGTGGCGACGCCGCCCATGTGGTAGTGCACCGCCGGGGTCACCGGGATCGGCTGGACGCGAGGGTCGATCCCCGCGCTCATGCAGGCGGCGAACACGGCCGGGAACTCGTGCGGGAAATGCGCGCCGACCGCTGTCGTGGCGTCGAGGAACGCGCCGCGACCGGCCGCCCGCTCTGCGTGGATGGCGCGGGCCACCACGTCGCGCGGGGCCAGTTCCCGGGCCGGGTGGTAGTCGGCCATGAAGGCGCGGCCGTCCTTGTCGCCCAAGGGGGCGTTGCGAAGAATCGCCCCCTCGCCGCGCAGGGCCTCGGTGGCCAGGGGGGCGGGGTCGCGGCCGATGTCGATGGCCGTGGGGTGGAACTGCACGAACTCCGGATCGGCGATTACCGCCCCGGCCAGGGCGGCCAGGCCCAGGCCCTCGCCCCGGACCTCGGCCGGGGTCGTGGTGACGGCGTAGAGGCCGCCCACCCCGCCGGTGGCCAGGATCACGCTGGCGCAGCGGATTTCGACCAGCTTGCCGTCGATCTCTGCAATCAGCCCGACGACGCGACCCGTCGTGTCCTGAAGCAGTCGGCGGGCTCGGGCGTTCTCGCGGACCTCGATGGAGGGCGCGGCGCGGACGGCGGCGATGACGGCGGCCATGATCGCCGCGCCAGCCCCGTCGCCGCCGACCCGGGCGACACGGGCCTTGGCGTGGGCCGCTTCGAGGCTCAGCACGAACTCCCCATCGGCTTTACGGTCGAACGGCGCGCCCAGGGCGGCTAGGGCGCGGACGGCGGCGGGACCCTCGGTGGTCAGCAGCTCGACCGCTTTGGGATCACAGAGCCCGGCGCCGGCCGCCATGGTGTCGGCGGCGTGCAGGGCCGGGGCGTCCTCGTCCGACAACGCCGCCGCCATGCCGCCCTGGGCCCAGGCGCTGGAGCAGCCGGTGGCCAGCGGCGTCGGCGACAGCACCAGCGCCTGGCGCGGCGCGGCGGCCCCATCCGTCGCGGAGAGGGCGGCGGTCAGGCCCGCCAGGCCCGCCCCGAGGATCACGGGGCCGTCGAAGGTGATGCGGTCGGTCATGCTTCAACTCCGGAGCCCCTCCCCCTTGCGGGGAGGGGTTGGGGTGGGGGTGTCGGCGCCGGTCTCGAAAGGTTCGCGCCGACACCCCCCATCCGACCGCTTCGCGGCCACCTTCCCCCGCAAGGGGGGAAGGAAACGAATTTCTAGATCAGTTCCACATCCACGTGATGCCGGGCCTTGACCAGGTCGTACCGCGCCGGGACGGCCGGCGGCGGCAGGTCGATCATCCGCTGCACGGCCAGGCGGGCGCGGTCGGCGATGGCCGGATCGACGGTGACCTCGTAGCGGTCGTGGACCAGGGCGTCGTGGATGTTCCGCAGGCTGATCCGCTTCATGTGCGGGCACAGGTTGCAGGGGCCGATGAACTGGGTGCCGGGCGACTCCGCCTGGACGTTGGAGGCCATCGAGCATTCGGTGATCAGCACCACCTGCTTGGGCTTCCTTAGCGCCACATAGTCGTTCATCGCCGCGGTCGAGCCGGCGAAGTCGGCGGCTTCCAGGATCTCGGTCGGGCACTCGGGGTGGGCCAGGATCTCGGCGCCGGGATAGGCCGCGCGCATCTCGGCGATGTCGCCGGCCGTGAAGCGCTCGTGCACCTCGCAGCGGCCGGCCCAGGCGATGATCTTGACGTTCGTCTGGCGGGCGACGTTGCGGGCCAGGTATTCGTCGGGGATCAGGATGACCTTGTCGACGCCCCACTCGCGGGCCGCCCACTCCACCACCTGCACGGCGTTGGCGCTGGTGCAGCAGATGTCGGTCTCGGCCTTCACGTCGGCCGTGGTGTTGACATAGGTGACCACCGGCACGCCCGGATAGCGCTGCTTGATCAGTCGCACGTCGGCGCCGGTGATCGAGGAGGCCAGGCTGCAGCCGGCCAGCAGGTCGGGGATCAGCACCCGCTTGTCGGGAGCCAGCACCTTGCTGGTCTCGGCCATGAAGTGGACGCCGGCCTGGATGATCACGGCGGCGTCGCTCTTGGCGGCCTCGCGGGCCAGGCCCAGGCTGTCGCCGACATAGTCGCCGACCCCATGGAAGATCTCGGGCGTCATGTAGTTGTGGGCCAGGATGACGGCGTTCTTCTCGCGCTTCAGCCGGTTGATCTCGGCGATCAGCGGCGCGTGCAGGCGCCATTCCAGGGGCGTGACATGGTGTTTGACCTTGTCCCACATCGCGGCGGTCTGGGCCTCGACGTCGGGGGTGAAGGCCAAAGACGCCGGGAGGGGGCGCGCGAAACCGTCAGCCATGTGATCCTCTCTTATGCTCAAACTGAGCATTTCCAGGGCCTCAAAAAACGCCGGGAGCGAGGGTGGCCTCGAAAGGAACTCCGCTCCGGCGTCGCCCCTTTTGCTGAAATTGAGCAAAAGGGATGAAAGACATATAGACCCTCGCGAGCGGATTGCAAAGCGCCGAGCGAAAATTCACGGCGCGGCCGTAGTCGCCAGGCAATAGGCTCTGTGGAGAGCAAGCCCTCGCCGCGCGCTCGGCGTCAGGCGTCCAGGAAGGCCAGCGCCTTGCGCGCGAAGGCCTCTTGATACTGGAAGATGCCCCCGTGTCCGGCGTCCTCGTAGAGGACGAGTTCGGCGTTGGGCAGACGGCGCGCCAGGTCGATCGAGTTGCGGCTGGGGACCATGATGTCGTGATCGCCATTGGCGACCAGGACGGGCTTGTCGATCGTCCCCAGATCCTGCGGCGCCTGCTTGCCCCAGGCTTCGATGGCTTTCAGTTGCCGGAGAAACGCGGTCGTCGTGACCTTCTTGTCGCGGTTCGTCTCGCGCTCGGTCAACCGGGCCAGGAAGGCCTTGGCGGCGCGCCGACCGTTCGCGGTCGAGGTGAAGAACAGATAGACCTTCGGGTCCTGGAAGGTCAGCATGGCCTTGATGATCAGCGGCCAGGACACCCGTCCGACGTTCTTGATGCCCGCGCCGCCGGCCGGGCCGGTTCCGGTCAGGATGACCTTGCGGATCAGTTCGGGCGCTTCCAGCACGATGTCCTGCGCCACGAAACCGCCGAGGGAAAAGCCGAGCAGATCGACCTGCCGCAGGCCCAGCGCGCGGATCAGGGCGATCACGTCCCGGGCCATCTCCGCCACCGTCAGCGGCGCCTGGCCGCCCGAAGCGCCGACGCCGCGATAGTTCACGGCGATCACGGGTCTGGTCGCCGCCAGGCCGTCGACGATGCGCGGGTCGAAGTTGTCCAGGACCGCGCCCCAATGGTTGAGCATGACCAGGGGCACGCCAGTCGCGGCCCCGAGACGGCGGTAGGCCAGCGTCGTTCCCGCGACGTCGACGATTTGGGTCGGCGCGTCTTTCCACGTTGTTGTCTGGCCGGCTGGCGGCGAAGGGGATGCGTTCACGATCGTTTCCTCGGATTGGTCGCGACGTCGTCAGGCTCACTTCAGCCTGACGACGACCTTGCCCTTCGCTCGGCCGGTTTCGATGTAGGCCAGGGCCTCGTTGGTGGCTTCGAACGGGAAGATCCGATCCACCACGGGACGAATGATCCCGGCCTCGATCAGCGCGGTGATCTGGCTCAGTTGCTCGCCGCTCGCCCGCATGAACAGGAACGAATAGCTGACCTGGCGGGCCTTGGCCTTCTTCCGGATCCCGGCGCTCACCCGGCCCAGCACCTGCCGCAGGACCCAGTTCAAGCCCTGCTCCCTGGCGAAATCGGGATCCGGCGGGCCCGAGATCGAGATCAGCTTGCCGCCGGGCTTCAACACGTCGAGGGATTTCAGGAGCGTGTCGCCGTCCAGACTGTTGAGGACGACGTCGTAGCCGGACAGGACTTTCGCGAAATCCTGCGTCTTGTAGTCGATGACGACATCGGCCCCGAGGCCCCTGACCAGGTCGATGTTGGCCGTGCTCGTCGTCGTGGCGACCGTCGCGCCCAGATGCTTGGCCAACTGGATGGCGAAGGCGCCGACCCCGCCGGAGCCGGCATGGATCAGCACCTTCTGCCCCTTCTGGAGCTTGGCGCGCTCGACCAGCACCTGCCAGGCCGTCAGCCCGACCAGGGGGATGGACGCGGCTTCCTCCATGCTGAGGGCCTTGGGCTTCAGCGCCACGTCGGCTTCGCTGATGGCGATGAATTCGGCGAATGTCCCGACCCGACCATCGCGCGGCCGGGCATAGATTTCATCGCCCGGCTTGAACCGTCGGACGTCCGAACCGACGCGAACGACCGTGCCGGCCACGTCATGCCCCAGGATGAACGGCGGGCGATAGGGCAGGATCGGCTTGAACTCGCCGTCGCGGATCTTCGAATCCAGGAGATTGACGCCGGCCGAGTGGACTTCGACGAGGACCTCGTCATCCCCCAGCTTCGGCTGCGGCATGTCGCCGAGGCGCAACGCCCCCTTCTTCTCATACCGATCGAGGATGAAGGCCTTCACGACGGTGTTCTCCTGCCAGTCGCTCATATTCATGACGGTCATCATGATTGTTGCCAAATATGATGATCGTCATGTATGTGTCAACCGGGCAAACGGAGAATTCTTGGATGAGGGTCAGCCGAGACCAGATGCAGGCCAACCGCCTCAGAATCCTCGACTCCGCCAGCCGGCTGTTTCGGGAGAAGGGTTTCGAGGCGGTCAGCGTGGCCGAGGTGATGAAGGCCGCGGGCCTCACCCACGGGGGATTCTATGGCCATTTCGACTCCAAGGATGACCTGATCGCCCAGGCCATCGCCCACATCTTCACCGCCCAGGACGACGGTCAGGGCGACCTTGGCGCCTACCTGAACGCCTACCTGTCGTCCCAGCATCGCGACAGTGTCGGAGACGGTTGCCCGACGGCCGCGCTGGTCGCGGACATCCGCCGCCAGACCTCCGCCGCGCGGCTGGCCATGACCGAAGGCTTCAGGTCCCAGATCGACCGCATGGCCAAGGCGATCGCCGAACCGGGCGCGGCCGCTTCCCGCCGTCAAGCCGTCGGCGCCTGGGCGGCCATGGTGGGCGCGGTCGTCCTGGCCAGGGCGATCGACGATCCGGCGCTATCCGACGAGATTCTCGACGAGACCCGCTCCTGGATCGAGGGAAGCCTGGGCGAGACGTCGAAGGCTTAGAGCGTTTTCGAGCGAAGTGGGTACCGGTTCGCGTGAAGGAAACGCGCCAAAACAAGCGTCGCTCAGCAGCCCAACCGCGTGGCCAGTTCGGTCAAGCTGCCGGCCGTCCAATCCCACGCCTGCGCGGCGTCGGCGTCGGGGGCCGGGCGTCCGCCATATTCGTCGGGCCGATCGACATAGGCCGTCGAAAGGCCGCAGGCGCGCGCGGCGGCCAGGTCGCTGTGGTGCGCGGCGACCAGGCACAGATCCTCCGGCGCGATCGCCAGCACTTCCGCCGTGCCCAGATAGGCGCGCGGATCGGGTTTGTAGGCGCGCGTGACCTCGGCGCCGAGCAGCGCGTCCCACGGCAGACCAGCTTGACGCGCCATCGCCAGCATCAGCGAGATATTGCCGTTGGTGAGCGTGACGATCGGAAAGCCGGCCTTCAGCCGGGTCAGTCCCGCCACCGAATCCGGCCATGGCGCGAGCCGGCTCCACGCCTGGTTCCAGTCATCGAGCAGCGCGTCGTCGAGCGTCGAGGGATCGATGTTCTCGGCGCGCAGCGCCTCGTCGAGCATCTCGCGGTGCAACACGTCGAGCGTCACGAAGCCACGGCCAGACGCGGTGAAGGCGGCCATCACGCCGATATAGCGAAAGCGCCAGGTGTCCGCGAAGGCGGCCGGATCGATGTCCCGGCGGCCGATCCGGTCGAGGAAGGTCGCCGAGTCCCGGGCGATGCTCGACCGCCAATCGACGACCGTGCCGAACACGTCGAAAGCCAGGACCTTGGGCTTGCGGGGGGGCTTGCGGGGGGCGGTCATGCGTTCAGCCCGCCGCTCGCGACCCCGCTCGCCGGTCCCAGGCGTCGGCCATGGCCTGGGCCAGGGCGTCGAGGGCGTAGGGCTTGCGCAGCAGGGGCCAGGGCGTCTCGTGGGCCCGGACCAGTTCCTGGCCGGTATAGCCGGAGCTGAGCAGGATCGGCAGTTCCGGCCGCTCCTGGGCCAGGATCACGGCCAGGTCGACGCCGCTCTTGCCGCCGGGCATCATCACGTCGGTGATCACCAGGCCCAGGGTCGGGTCGGCGCGGGTGATGTCCAGGGCCTGGTCGGCGGTCGCCGCGCGGCTGACCATGTGGCCCAGCTCGCAAACCATCGCCTCGATAAGGTCGCCGACCTCGACGTCGTCCTCGACCAGCAGCACGTGCGAGGTGGCCCGGGTGGCGGGCGGCTGGGCGGTGAACACCTCGATCGGCGTGAAGGCCTCGCGCACCGGCAGCAGCATGGCCACGGTCGTGCCTTCGCCGACGACGGAGTCGATGGTCACCTCGCCGCCGCTCTGGCGCACGAAGCCGTAGACCTGCGACAGGCCCAGGCCCGTGCCCTTGCCGACCGGCTTGGTGGTGTAGAAGGGCTCGAAGGCCCGCTCCAGGGTCTCGGCGTCCATGCCCGCTCCGGTGTCGCTGACGGCGACGCGCAGATAGCGGCCGGGCGGCAGGTCGCCCTTCGGCGTGATGAGGTCGACGCCTTCGGAGGTCACGGTCAGCGCGCCGCCGGCCGGGGTGGCGTCGCGGGCGTTGACCACCAGGTTCAGCAGGGCGGCCTCGAACTGGCCGGAATCGGTGAGGGTGGTGCGGTCGCCGGCCTTGAGCTCCAGGCGCAGCTCCAGGCCCTCGCCGACGGCGCGGCGCAGCAGGCTTTCGCTTTCGGCGATCATGGTGTCGATCCGGCAGATTTCCGGATGCAGCGGCTGGCGGCGGGCGAAGGCCAGCAGGTGCTGGGTCAGCTTCTCGCCCCGGCGGGCCGCCGACTGGGCCGCGTTCAGCATCCGCTCGCGCCGCGCGTCGTCGGCGGGGTTGCGCTGCAACACGTCCAGCGCGCCGATGATCACCGTCAGCAGGTTGTTGAAGTCGTGGGCGACCCCGCCGGTCAGCTGGCCGATAGCCTCCAGCTTCTGCGACTGGGTCAAGGCGGCCTGGGCGGCGTCGCGCTCCGACAGCGCCTCCTGCACGCGGTCGGCCAGCAGTTCGTTGAGGCCGGTCAGCTTGGCCTCGGCCTCCTTGGCGTCGGTGACGTCGAAGGCGATGCCGATGAAGCCGTTGAACACCTGCCCCGGGGCGTAGCGCGGCTGCGAGAAGGATTTCAGCCAGCGGATCTCGCCATCGGCCCGGAGGTAGCGCCCTTCCAGGCTGAACGGCCGCCGCGAGGCCTCGCCGGAGATCTGGGCCTTGAGGATCGCCGGCAGGTCGTCGGCGTGCAGCCGCGAGCGCCAGTCCAGCACCAGGGCCTCGTCATAGGTCACGCCGGCGAACTCGACATAGGCGGCGTTGACGAAGACGCGCTGGCCGTCGCCGCCGGTGATCCACATCAAGGCCGGGGCGCTGTCGGCCAGGGACCGGAAGCGCGCCTCGCTCTCGCGCAGGCTCTCTTCGGCCTGGCGGCGCTTGGTGACGTCGAAATTGACGCCGAGCAGGCGCGTGGCGCGGCCGCGCTCGTCGCGCAGCACCTCGCCCCGGCCGTGGATCCACCGTTCGCCGCCGGGGTGCTTGGCCAGCCGGTACTCGACCTCATAGCGCGGACCCACCCGGACCGCCTCGCGGATGCGGGACGTCAGCATGGCGCGGTCGTCGGGATGGACCGACTCCAGCAAGGCGTTCAGGTCGATCGGCCCTTCGGGGGGAACCCCCAGGTTCTTGCGCGCGGCGGGCGACAGCTGCAGCTCGTTCTTGTCGACGTCCCACTCCCAGGGACCGACCCCGGCCGCGCTCTGGGTCACCTGCAGGCGGACCTCGGCCTCGGTCTGCAGACGGCGGGCCTCGGCCAGGTTGACCAGGGCCAGGCGCAGCCACTGGACCACCCCCAGGGTGATGGCCGAGGACAGCAGGAACAGCACCAGGGTGGCGACCTCGCCATCGTCCAGCGCCTCGCCGCGGCTGCCGCCCCATACCCACCAGGCGAACGCCGTTCCGGCCAGGATCGGGCCGCAGCCCCAGCGCCAGCCGGCATAGAGCGTGACCAGGATCATCGCGGGGAAGAAGGCCTGGGTGACGCCGATGCCCCCGTTCAGACCCAGCAGGACGATTCGCAGGCCCGTCGCCACGGCGATCGCGGCCAGGGTCACCAGGGCGGCCTTCCAGGCCGGCGGCGGAACCGTCGGCGCCAGCCACGCGCTCAGCACGTCGGACGAAAGGCGCCCGCGACCTGTTGCGAGTGGTTGTTGTGTCTTCATCATGGTCCACGCGCACATACGTCTTGCCATGAGCATGGACACGCTTACCTAGGACACGCAACACGGGAGATGACGATGGCCGCGAACCTGAACACCGGCTTCACCGCCAAACAGCGAGCCGACATCGTCGCCGGCCTGAACAAGGTTCTGGCCGACAGCTACGCACTGTATCTGAAGACCCACGGCTATCACTGGAACGTGCGCGGCCCCAACTTCCAGGCGCTGCATGTGCTGCTCGAAGGCCAGTATACCGAGGAATGGACGGCGCTGGACGCCATCGCCGAGCGCATCCGCGCCCTGGGCGAACTGGCGCCTCAGGGTTACGCAGCCTTCGGCAACCTTTCGAGCATCAAGGACGGCGACGCCGAGCAGGACTGGGAAGGCATGTTCAAGGAACTGCTGACCGACAACGAGACCGTGATCGCCACCCTGCGCGCCGCCTTCGGTGCGGCCGACGAGGCGGGCGACGAGGCCACCGCCGATCTCTACACCCAGCGCCTGGCGGCTCACGAGAAGCACGCCTGGATGATCCGCTCGACGCTCGGCGGAAAATAGTCTGCCGACTCCAGGTCAAACCCGGGCCGTCAGGGCCGCCGCGGCGCTGGTCGCCGTCGGCGGCCTCGCCGCGTGTGCGGCCTACCATGTTCCGCGCGGTGCGGGGCGGGTCAGCGGCATGGCGACGATCGCCGGAACGTTGTCGGACGCCGGCCTGGCCCGCTACGTGGCCGACATGGACCCGGCGATGCTGGCCCTGGCCCGCCGGCACGATCCCCGTCCGCACAAGGACTATTGGGGCCGCGTCCGGGGCTGGGAGCGGCTGGACATCCACCTGATCCCCCGCCTGGCCGACCGCGACCCCGATTTCGAGGACGCCCGGCGGATCAACGACTACAAGCTGTCGGCGCCGCTGGCGATCGAGGCCGCCCGGCCGTTCACGATCAGCGGCCCGGCCGTTGAGCGCGACAAGGCCCTGCGCTGCCTGACCCAGGCGGTCTATTTCGAGGCCGGCTACGAGCCGGTGGCCGGCCAGCAGGCCGTGGCCCAGACCGTGCTCAACCGCATGCGCCATCCCGGCTATCCCAAGTCGATCTGCGGCGTGGTCTACGAGGGCGCGGCGCGCGGCACGGGCTGCCAGTTCAGCTTCACCTGCGACGGCTCGCTGGCGCGGACCATCAGCCCGACCGCGTGGGACAACGCCGGGATCATCGCCAGGCGGGCCCTGGCCGGCTTCGTGATGAAGGACGTGGGCACCGCCACCCACTACCACGCCAACTACGTCTATCCGTACTGGGCCCCGACCCTGGTCAAGCTGAGGACGGTGGGCGCTCACATCTTCTATCGCTGGACCGGCCCGTCGGGCGCGGTGGCGGCGTTCCGCGGCCGCTATTCGGCCCACGAGGATGTCTCGGCCGAGATCATGATGGGGGCCGATCCGCGCACCCTGGAGGCGGCCCCGGCCGACGTCCTGGCCCAGGCCAAGGCCGAGACCCTGGCCGCCGCCCAGGCCATGGGCATGGCTCCGGCCCCGACCGGCGAGGCGGCCAGGATCGTCGGCGCCGACGGGGTGGTCGAGGTCCTGGCCCCGCTGGCCGGCGACCCGACCGCGATGCGCGGCGGCCGCCGCCTGCCGACCCCCGAGGAGATCGCCAAGATCAACAAGGCGCTGGAGGCCCTGCCCGAGGTCGCCGCCCCGCCGGCCCAGCCAGCCGCCGCGCCGGCCGCTCCCGAGCCGCCGCCGCCGCCGCCCAAGCCGAAGGCCCGGCCGCCGAGTTTGCTGAGCCCGTTGGGGTAGGGGGGCGGGCCCAAAACACCGCTCATCCCGGCGAATGCCGGGACCCAGATCCCATGGCGTTGAGGATGATTGGAGCGGCTCGGCGCTTTTGGCGTCAGCTCCAGAGCCATTCCATCTGGGTCCCGGCATTCGCCGGGATGAGCGGAAGTGGGGGCTAGTTGGTGTATCGGATCACCAAACCCCGATCTTCTCCGCCTCGTGGTGGCTGATCGGGTGGTGGGCCTTGGCGTGGTCTTCCTCGGCCAGGAAGCGCACGGCCTCCAGGGCGGCCATGCAGCCCATGCCGGCGGCGGTGACGGCCTGGCGGTAGACGTCGTCGGTGACGTCGCCGGCCGCATAGACGCCGGCCACGGCGGTGGCCGTCGTGCCCGGCTTGACCTTCAGGTAGCCGCCGTGACCGACCTCGAGCTGGCCGGCGAACAGTTCCGACGACGGGGCGTGGCCGATGGCGATGAACACGCCGTCGCAGGCCAGGTTCTGGGTCGCGCCGGTCTTGACGTTCTTCAGCCGCACGCCGGTCACACCCATGGGGTTGGACTCGCCGATCACCTCGTCGATGGCGCTGTCCCAGATCACCTCGATCTTCGGATTGGCCAGCAGGCGTTCCTGCAGGATCATCTCGGCCCGCAGCTCGTCCTTGCGGTGCACCAGGGTGACCTTGCTGGCGAAGCTGGTCAGGAACAGGGCCTCCTCGACGGCGGTGTTGCCGCCGCCGACCACGACCACTTCCTTGTTGCGGTAGAAGAAGCCGTCGCAGGTGGCGCAGGCCGAAACGCCGAAGCCCTGGTACTTGCTCTCGCTCTCCAGCCCCAGCCACTTGGCCTGGGCGCCGGTGGCGATGATCAGGGTCTCGGCGAACCATTCCTGGCCGCTGTCGGTGGTGAGATGGAACGGGCGCTTGGACAGGTCGGCCGTCAGCACGATGTCGCTGACGAACTCGGTGCCGACATGCTCGGCCTGGGCCTTCATCTGGTCCATCAGCCAGGGGCCCTGGATGACGTCGGCGAAGCCGGGATAGTTCTCGACGTCGGTCGTGATGGTCAGCTGGCCGCCGGGCTGGATGCCGGCGATCAGCACGGGCTTGAGCAGCGCGCGGGCGGCATAGATGGCGGCGGTGTAGCCGGCGGGGCCCGATCCAATGATCAGGCAGCGGGTGTGGCGGGGTTCGGGGCTCGACATGATCGCAGATATAGGGCCGATTCCGCTTTGGCGCGATGGCGCCGGGGAACTTTTGGGGGTGTCGTGCGTCCTGGAACACCATTGGGAATTCTGTTGGGCGGGCTGGTCGGCGGGCTGGCCGACTGGCTCCTTGGCCTGTCCGGTTTCGCGGTCGCCGCCGGTCTGACCGCCGGCGGCCTCCTGGGCCATCTGGTGTCGCCGCCCGGTTCGCGGTCAGCCCGCGCGGGGGCGGATGGCGGCGGCGGTGGGGACACCGGCGGCGGTTTCTTCGATTTTGGAAGCAACAGCGGATCGGACAACTGCGAGTCCAGCAACTCGGACAGCGGAAGCTGCGATGGCGGCGGCGGAGACGGCGGCGGTGGGGGAGGCGATTGAGACCCCCGCTCGCCTACTCGACCCAGAGCGCCATCAGGTCGGAATTGACCGCGGTGCAGGTGCTGGTGTCCTTGGTGTAGCGGAAGGTCACCGCCTTGCCGCTCATCTTCGCCGACAGCAGCGCCGAGTAGTAAGTGACCTTGTTGGGGTTGGTGTTGGTGATCTCCGCCGCGCCGCCGCCGGCCAGGCTGACCCAGATATAGCCGCTGTTGTCGACATAGAGCCGGGTGATGGTGTCGGTGCATTCGCTGTGGGCGAAGGCGGGCGCGCTCGCGCCCAGGGCCATGGCGGCGACCGCGCCGGCGATCCAAGGTTTCATCAGTTCCTCCAGACGACGCCGAGCGTAAGGCCAAGCTCGCGCGGAAGATGAAACGGATTCTGCGATAACTGAAAGTGGCGTCCGCGCGATTGACGCCTCGTCCACGATTTCAGGGTTAATCTGCGAAATACCCTAGATCCGAGCCCCGCCCATGACCGCCGCCCCCTTCATCGAGATCGCCGGCCGCAGGATCGGCGCCGACTATCCGCCCTATCTGATCTGTGAATTGTCGGGCAACCACAACGGCAGCCTCGACCGCGCCCTGTCGATGGTCGACGCGGCGGCCGACACCGGCTGCGACGCCATCAAGCTGCAGACCTACACCGCCGACACCATCACGCTGGACGTCGACCGGCCGGAGTTCAAGATCCATGGCGGCCTGTGGGACGGGCGCAGCCTGCACGAGCTCTACCAGGAGGCCCAGACGCCCTATGAATGGCATGGGCCGCTGTTCGAACGGGCCAGGCGGCGCGGCGTGACGATCTTCTCCAGCCCGTTCGACGAGACCGCCGTCGACCTGCTGGCCGGGCTGGACGCGCCCGCCTACAAGATCGCCTCGTTCGAGGCCGTCGACCTGCCGCTGATCCGCCACGCCGCCCGCCAGGGCAAGCCGCTGATCATCTCGACCGGTATGGCCAACCTGGCCGAGATCGAGACCGCCCGCGACACCGCCCTGGAGGCCGGGGCGGCGGGGGTGCTGCTGCTGCACTGCGTCTCCAGCTATCCGGCCAGTTTCGAGGACGCCAACCTGCGCACGGTGATCGACATGGCCCAGCGCTTCGGTTGCCCGACCGGCCTGTCGGACCACACGCCGGGCACGGCCGCTTCGGTGGCGGCTGTGACCCTGGGGGCCTGCGCCATCGAGAAGCACTTCACCCTGGCCCGGGCCGACGGCGGCCCCGACGCCGCCTTCAGCCTGGAGCCGGCCGAGTTCCGCGCCCTGGTCGACGACACCCGGAACGCCTGGAAGGCGCTGGGCGGCGTCAATTACGATCTGCTGGGCTCCGAACGCGGCAACCGCCAGTTCCGCCGCTCGCTGTACGTCACCGCCGACGTCGCGGCCGGCGAGGCGCTGACCAAGGCCAATGTCCGCTCGGTGCGGCCCGGCAACGGCCTGCCGCCGGCCGACTACGAGGCGGTGCTGGGCCGCCCGGCCGCCCGGGCGCTGACGCGGGGGGAACCGCTGGCCTGGGACATGGTGGGGTAGGCGGCTCCTTTTGCTACACCGACCCTCCCCCTGTGGGGGAGGCGGCCGAAGGCCAGTGGGGGGAGCAGTGCGGCGGATGATCCGGGAGGCGGCGGGCAGCCTAAACTCCCCCCTCCGTCGGCTTCGCCGACACCTCCCCCGCGGGGGGAGGACCTAGGTCGATGGCAGCAGCCCCAGCCGCTTGCCCACGATCCGGTCCAGCGTCCGCTTGGGCAGCAGCTGGCTGAGCAGGAACTGCAACGGCTGCGGGGTCAGGGTGTAGCGCACCTTGGGCTTGGCCACCGTCAGGGCCGTATGCACCGCCTCGCCGATCCGTTCGGGCGGCAGGCCGGTCTTGCCGATCGACAGCATGAAGGCCCGCAGGCGTTCCATCGGGCCGGCATAGACGGTGTCGGCGTAACGGGCGGTGTCGATCTCGTCGGCCTTGTCCCAGATCGGGGTGGCCACCGCGCCGGGGGCGATCACCACCACGTCGACGCCGAACGGCAGCAGTTCGCGGCGCAGGGATTCCGACAGGCCTTCCAGCCCGAACTTGCTGGTGCAGTAGGGGGCCATGAACGGGTTGGCGTTGCGGCCGCCGACCGAGCCGATATTGACGATCCGGCCCGGGTCTTTCGGCCCGCTCCCGCGCGCCCCGACCAGCGGTCCGAAGGCCTGGGTGGCGATGACCACGCCGGTGAGATTGACCTCCAGCTGCTTGCGGAACTCGTCGATCGGCAGGTGCAGCAGCGGCCCGGCCACGGCGATGCCGGCGTTGTTGACCAGGCCCGCCAGGGTCTGGCCGCCCAGCACCGCCTCGACCTGCAGGGCCGCCTCGCGCACGGCGGCCTCGTCGGTGACATCGAAGGTCAGCGGGGTGACGGCCTCGCCGAACGCGGCGACCAGCGCTTCGGCGTCGGCGGCCTTGCGCACGCTGCCGAAGACGTGGAAGCCCCGCTCGGTCAGGACCTTGGTCACGCCCCAGCCGATGCCGGTGGACACGCCGGTGACGACGACGGATTTCCTGGTCTGGCTCATGCGTGCGCTCCCCTTGGTTACAGCCAAGATGGGATAGGTGAACGCTGTTATCCAGATCATCCCGCTAGAGCGCGTGTACTTTCCGTGGAAACGCCCCACTCCCACCGCCGTCTTCCCGGCCCTCAGGTCGCGCGGAGCGCGCGCCTCAGGATAAACTCCGCCCGGGACCCAGATTCATCCAGGGCGGCTCGTGGGTTTCACCTGGGCCCCGACCTTCGTCGGGGAAACGGATAAATAGGACCCGCGACTCGACGGGCGAAAAGCAACGCCTTGGCTAATGGGACGCGATCACCGCCAGGAACCGCGCCGCGACCCGCGCCGCGCCGCGCCCGTCGCACACCGCCGCCGAGGCGGCCGACAGCCGGTCGCGCAGCAAGGGGTCGGCGACCAGGCGCTGGAGGTCGGCCGCGAAGGCCGCCGCGAAGTCCGGCGCGGCGACGTCCAGGGCCAGCACGGCGTCGGCCCCGGCCAGGGCCTGGGCGGCCTCGTGCTGGTTGTCGGCCAGGACCAGCAGCAGGGTCGGCAGGGCCAGGACGCAGCGCTCCCAGCTGGTGGAACCGCCGGCCCCGACGGCCAGGTCGGCCTCCAGGGTCAGGCGTGGCATGTCCTGGGCGTCGACATGCAGGGCCAGGCGCGGCTGGGTCCGGGCCATTTCGCGCAGGCGCGGCAGGCTGGGCGCCCCGGCCCCCAGCACGACGTCCAGCGCCGCCTCGCTGGTAATCGGCAGCATCAGGTCCACGACCCGGCCGGTGATCCCGCCGACGTCGGTCAGGCCCAGCGAGACCAGGATGCGCCGCACCGGCCGGGCCTTCGCCCGGCGGGCCAGGGCTTCCTTGCGCAGGGCGGCGAAGGCCGGGCGGACCGGCGCGTTGTTGGGGCCCAGCAGCAGTTCGGTTTCGGGCGCGACCCGGCCGTCATAGTCGCTGGCCTTCCGGGCGGGGCCGGAGTCCAGCACCAGGCCGGCGGCGAGGGGGCGATTTGCGAGGTCGTCGATGACCAGGGTGGGCCTGGTTTCCCCTATCCGCTGATCCCGGGATTTTCCGGGACGAGCGGAGTTTTGGGGGTGACCCGCGATCTGTCGATGCTCGGGCGCCGACAGCCCGTAGTGGTCAATGACCACGGCGTCGAAGTCCTCGGCGAAATCCGTGGCGGCCTCGACCAGTTCGGGCATCGAAACCGCACCGGTCTCCAGTCGCGCGATCCCCGGCCCGAACGCCTCCAGCACCGCCTTCACCACCGGGGGCGCGACGAAGGCGCAGGCCGCGCCCTCGGCTTCCAGGGCCTGGGCCAGGGTCAGGCTGCGCATCACATGGCCGCCGCCCACCGCCGGTCCGGCGTCGACCACGAACAGGACGCGGGGGGAGAGGCTCACAGCCGCCTCGCCCCGCCGAAGGTCGCCAGGTCGTCGCGCCCGGCCAGCAGCGCGCGCACGTCGGCCGAGGTGAAGGCCCGGTTGACCGGATAGAGGGCGTCATAGACCGCCGCCACGAAGGCGTAGTCGGCCGGCGTCTCGACCGCCCAGCGCACGTCGCCCTGGTCGGGTTGGGCCAGCAGGGCCAGCGACGACCAGCGGACGGCAGGCGGCGGGGTCTCCGGTCCATCGCCGGCCCGCAGCCGTAGCGCCGCGCTCTCGGCGGCCAGGCGGCGCAGGCCCTCGGCGGTGATCACCTCCACCCCCTGGCCGGCGGGCCAGGCCGCGCCGGGCGAGCGGTTGGTGGTGTGGTCGGCCTGTTCGGACAGGTGCAGGTCGATGGTCGCGTCGATCAGGTCGGGGTCGATCAGCGGACTGTCGTCACCCACCCGCACCACGTGGTCGGCCGGATAGGCGGCCAGGGCTCCGGCCAGCCGGGCCAGTTCGTCCTGGGGCGGACCGCGATGGACGGCGATCGCCTCGCGCCGGACCACGGCCTCCAGCGTGTCGTCGGCCGGATCGGTCGTGGTCGAGACCACGATTTCGTCCACGCGCCGGGCCCGCGCCATCCGCTCGATCTGCCGCACGATCAGCGGCGCCCGAGCCAGCGGCATCGACGGCCGGCCCGGCAGGCGTTCGTCGCCCATGCGGGCCTGGAGGACGGCGAGGATCAAGAACGCGCTTCCCGCAACTCAAGGGGCGGCATGATCGCCCGGCCGGCGGGACGACGCAACGCGGCCTATTCGTCGGTCAGCAGCCGCGCCGCCGTGGCCTTGGGCTGGGCCAGGAGCGCCGAGACCCACTTGATCGCGCCGTCGCAGCGCTGTTCGGCCGTCAGCGTGTCGGTGGTCTTGTCGTTCAGGCTTTTCAGCCAGTAGAGGTCGCCGCCAAGATCGGTAAAGCTCTGGAGGGCGGCTTCGGCCTCCTTGTCGGTGGCCGGTTGGCGATCGACCGGCGAGGTGGAGCCGGCCCTGGCCGCCGCGACCTGAGCGACGCCGATCTTCTCGATCTCGACGCTCAGCGCCGGGCCGAGGGTGCTGGAGGTGTCGTCGCTGATCCCGCCGCTCTCGACGAACTCGTAGCAGGCGCGGGTGTTGTAGCGGCTGAGCACCTTCATCGCCGACAATTGGGCGTTGGCGAAGACCAGGTATTCGTCGTCCGGCGCTTTGTTCACCGCGCTCATCAGCTTGGCGCGCGCCGACACGGCGAACTCGTAGCCTCGCTTGCGAGCGCCGTTCTGGTCGATCTTGCCCGCCGCCAAGTCGCTCAGCAGCCCGTCCTCGAACGCCTTGAAGCCCGCCGGATCGGCCTCCATCAGGCCGCGCATCATGACGTTGGAGATCATCGCTTCGTGAAATTCCTTGCGGTCCGCGTCGGTCAGCGTGACGGGATCTGGCGCGGCCTGGGCGCCGAACGACGCGCACGACAACAGCATGGCGGCCAGGACCGCGAGGCGACGAGACATGAAAACCCCTGAAAGCAACTTATGGCCAAGCTAGTGGCGGAGGCGGGGCGAGGCTAGGGGGGGCCGCCAAATCGATGTCATCCCGGACGTCGGTTCCGGATCGGCGCGCTGCGTGCTTGCCCGGGATGACCGCCGCGCTACGACGTCCCCGCCGCCCGCGCGTCCATCCGCGCCACCACCTCGGCCGCCGCCCGTCCGGTCTCGTCGACGGGGTCGTAGGTCCAGCCGTGGAAGGCCCCGCCATAGGGGCGCGCGGCGCCCTGGCGTTCCAGTTCCTGGTGGAAGAGACGGAACTTCAGGCTCTGGCCGTCCATCTTCAGGATGAACACCGGCTTGCCCGTCGAGGCCGCCTCGGTGGCCATGTTGGTCGAGTCCTCGGAGACCAGGATGTAGTCGGCGGCCGCCAGGAAGGCGAAATAGGGGTTGGCCCCCGTGCCATCCCAGATCATGCCCGGCAAATGCCGCAGGCGGGCGGTCAGCAGGGCGCGGGCCGGCTCGGGCGTGCGGCGCGAGAAGGTCATCAGCAGGCTGCCGCCCTCCTGCTCCAGCGGCAGCTGGATCTGGTGGGCCATCTGGGCGGCGCGCTCGACCGACAGGTCGAAGGCCTTGGACTTGCCGCCCAGCAGCACGGCCACGCGCGGGTGGGGCAGGGCGTCGATCTGGTCCTTGAATTTTTCGTATTCGCTGTCCAGCCGCTGGCTGGTGACCCGGTGCGGCGAGCCGGTGATCGCCAGGACGTTGTCGCCGGACAAGCGGTCGTGCTTGGGCGGGATCACCAGGTCGAACATGTTGGCCGGCACGCGCGGATCCTGGATTTGCACGACATAGGTCTTGCCGCCCGACCAGCGCCGGGCGCGGATCGACAGCGGCAGGGTGGCGCGGCCGGCGGCGATCCACAGGTCGGGCCAGGGGGCGTGGATTTCGCTTTCGGGCGTCAGCCAGCGGCGCGGCAGCCAGTTGGCCCACCAGGGCAGGCGGCCGGTCCTGCCGCTCCAGCCCACGCGCTTGACGACGACCTTGGCCGGGACCTGCCGGGCGACGGCCTCGGCCAGGCCCACGGCCTGGGCCTCGATGCCGGCCCGCCCGTCCGAGATCGCCCAGATGGTGATCGGCGGCCGGGTGGAGACTTCGGGGGCTGGGACTTCGGGTTCGGGAGCCGGCGCGGGGACGGCCTCGACGGCCTCGACGGCGCTTGGCTGTGCGCGCGGTTTGGCGGCGGCCCGGGGCTTGGCCGGAGCCTTTGGAGCGGGCGCCTTCGGGGCGGCCTTGGCCGCGGGGCTCGCGGCCTCGACCGCCGACGCCGCGCCGGCCCTGGGCTTGCGCGCGGCCTTGGGCTTGACCGCCTTGGGCCGAGCCGCTTGGGGCTCCGCCGCCGCGTCCTGCTTGTTGTTTTCAACCACGTCGGTGATCCCGGCCATAGCGAAGCGATGCGCCGACCCGCGTCAGGGTCGGCGTTCGTTGTGTCATGACCACGGAATGGGGCCTAAGCTAGACCCACTCGACCTTGAGGATCTCGTAGGCCTTCACGCCGCCGGGCGTGTTGACCTCGACCACTTCGCCGACTTCCTTGCCGATCATGGCGCGTGACAGGGGCGAGCTTAGCGAGATGCGGCCTTCCTTCACGTCGGCCTCGTGTTCGCCGACGATCTGGTAGCGGGCCTCTTCCTCGGTGTCTTCGTCGACGACGCTGACCGTCGCGCCGAACTTCACCTGCTTGCCCGACAGTTTCGACACGTCGATGATCTGGGCGCGCGCGATCTTGTCCTCGATCTCGGCGATCCGGCCTTCGATCCAGCCCTGGCGTTCCTTGGCCGCGTGATATTCCGCGTTTTCCGACAAATCGCCATGCTGGCGCGCCTCGGAGATCGCGGCGATCACCGCCGGCCGTTCGATCGTCTTCAAACGCTTCAGTTCTTCGTCGAGGGTTTGGTAACCCCCGGCGGTCATCGGCACTTTTTCCATTGCGGATTTTAGCTCGGTTCGCCCTAGGGGAGGAAGTACGTCCCGGACGCTGGCGCGCACGACCGGGGGCTGAGAGGATAGGAGGCGTGTTTGCGATAAGCAAGAGCCCCACGGTCGAGCAGGCGTATAGCCAAGCTTGTTTTGTCCGTTATGGCCCCGTTTTGGGCTCCCGAGGCGTTCGTCGCCGACCTTGGGCCCTCACTTCCGCCCATCCCGGCCAATGCCGGGACCCAGGTGGAACGGCTCGTCGCGGCACGCTCTAGGTTGCGTAGTCGTACGGCCCGCCGCGCTCCAGGGCCTTGCGGTAGGCCGGCCGGGCGTGGATTCGGTCCAGGAAGGCCGCGACCTTTGGTCGCGAGGCGGCGCCGGCCCGGGCGGCCCCGGCCTCGAGCGGGAAGCTCATCATGATGTCGGCGGCGGTGAACGCCGGGCCGGCGAACCATTCGGTTTTGGACAGCTCGACGTCCCAATAGTCGATGTGGCTCTTCAGCTGCGGATCGACGAAACCGGCCTGGGCCTTGGCGGCGACGGCCTTGACCAGGCCCCGCAACAGGCCGGGCGCGCGGGCCGGCAGGGCGGTGAACACCAGCTTCAGCAGCAGCGGCGTCATCGCCGAGCCCTCGGCGTAGTGCAGCCAGTAGGTGTAGCGCAGGCGCTCGGCGCTGCCGGCCGGCGGAATGAGGCGGCCCTGGCCGTAGGTGTCGATGATGTATTCGATGATCGCCCCGGTCTCGGCCAGGACCTTGTCGCCGTCGGTGATCACCGGCGACTTGCCCAGCGGATGGATGGCCCGCAGCTCGGGCGGGGCCAGCATGGTGGCCGCGTCCCGCTCGTAGCGCTTTACCTCGTAGGGAACGCCCAGCTCCTCCAGCAGCCACAGCACCCGCTGCGAGCGGGAATTGTTCAGGTGATGGACGACGATCATGGCGGGCTCCGCGAGGCAAGCGCCGAGGTTGGCACGGTGACGGGCGCGTCCGTCAAGCTTGGCGAGCCGTTTCGCCGTGGACGGTCGACATTGCAGGCGGTCTTCGGCGAACGCTGTGCGTCCTTCGAGGCTTCGCTTCGCTACGCACCTCAGGATGAGGGACTGAGTACAGAACTCCTCATCCTGAGGCGCCCGCGCAGCGGGCCTCGAAGGACGCAAGGCGTTTCCTACCGTCTCTTAGAACCCCACCAACCCCGCCAGCGCGGCGCGGACGCCGGGAATGACAAGCAGCCACCCGGCGATCAGCTCGACCAGCACGATCAGGAACAGCCGGGTGCGGAACGGCTGCTTGCGGGTCTTGTGGCGCAGGATCTGCTGGGCGAGCAGGGCGCCCAGTCCGCCGCCCAGGGCCGCGGCCAGCAGCAGGGTGCGCTCGGAAATCCGGCCCAGCCCCCGGCGCGCCGCGTCCTTGTCCAGCCAGAACAGCAGGAAGGCCGCGATGTTGATCAGCACAAGGATGGCCGCGACCTGGACCACCATGGCTCAGACCGCCTCGAGCGGCGCCAGGTCGGGCGCCACCCACGCGCGCCGGGCCTCGACGCTGAACAGCCGCTCGCGCGACCAGAAGCTCAGCGGCCAGGCCTTGTCGCCCATCGGCGTGGCCAGCAGGCGGGCCACGGCCTCGCCGTCGCCGAGCCCGGCCGGCAGGGTGGCGACGAAGGCGCGGATGGCGGCCAGGTAGGCCTGGGTGATGGTCTCGTGATAGCCGTTATGGTCGTCGTTCACCCCGCCGACCGCGACGTTGTAGGCGCGGATGATGCCCGGCATGTCGCGCTCCAGGCCATCGTCGCGGATGCGGACGAGACGCAGGGTGGCGGTCAGGTGCGCGGCGTGGGTCCACTGGGCCTTGGGCAGGCTGTGGTCCAGCAGGCGGCGGGCCAGGGTGGCGACTTCGGCGTCGGTGTAGGGGGTGTCGGAATGGGCGGTCATGGCGGCTCCCCGCGATCGGAACAGTGACGCGCCTTCGTCTGACGCCCTAGAAATCGCGCGTGAAGCCGAACTCGACACGCTGCCGGGAATAGCGGCCCAGCGCCACATTGGAGGACGACCGAGAGATGGTCGTCTGCACGAAGGGAAAGGCGCCCTTCACGCGCCAGTCGCGGCGGGAAATCCGCAGGCTGGCCCCCACCTCGCGGTCGGCGCGGCGCACGCCGAAGATCGAGGATCGCCCCTCGAATACCCTTTCGTGGCCATAGGGTTCAAGGTAGCCGAGGCTGGAAAAGGGCAAGGCGAACAGGCGTCCCACGGCCAGGCGCGCTTCGCGGTAGCTGGCTTCAGAACTGGTCAGCGCGTGGGCGTCGAGGTTCAGGCTGGCGCGCCAGAGGGCGCTGGGACCCAGGAACCGCGTGCGGCTGAACTGGGCGCCGTAGGCCCATCCCTCCAGGGCCGCGGCGCGTTGGCTGTCGATGTGGTCCAGATGGGCCGATCCGTCCCACCGGGTCTGTGGGTCGCCGTAGGCCTCGCCCGTCAATTGCAGGCCGCGCCAGGTCTCGAGGTCCGCGCCGCCGTAGTCGATATCGCGGTAGGTGGCCAGGAGGGCGAGCCTGGCGTGTTCGGCGAGCTTGACTTCGGGGCCCGCGAACAGCGCGATCTGGTTCTGGTCGAAGGCGCGTCCCGAAGCCTCCAGCACGACGGCAGAGCCGCCGACGGTCAGGGCGTAGGGGCCCGCCATCCTGATCCGACGTTCGAGCGAGGCGCTGACGGTGGCGGAGACGCCGGCGCGGCGTCGGGCGTCGTCCGACAGCGAGAACGGCAGGCCATACAGGTCGATCGTCGTGGCGCTGGTCGCGCCGTTGACGTTGCTGTCCGGAGCGATCGCGCCTGACAGCGAGATCCGCAGGTCGCGTCGGTCCTCGATGGCGCCCAGTCGAGCCAGCACAATGGAGCGCCGAGCGGCGTCGAGGTTTCCGGCCAGGGCCAGCCGATAGGCCAGGATCGCGGACCGGTCGCGGTGGGCGGCGAAGTGCAGTTCGCCCATCTGGAAACGCGCGAGAGCGTCGGTGGCGTCCTGGGTCAGGTGGCCTTCCAGCAGGGCGACGGCCTCCGAGGCCCGCCCGAGCTTGATCATCAATTCGCCGCGCAGGCGCACGCCCGCCGGCATGGCGGCGATGTCTGGACGCGACTCGATCAGCGCCAGCGCCAACCTGTGGTCGCCGTCGCGCAGCGCCCGCGCCAAGGCTTGGGCGAAGGCTTGGTCGTCGGTGGTCGCGGGGGTGGTCGCGGGGGCGATCTGGGCGCGCGCCGATCCGGTCGGTCCGGGCCCCGCCATGGCGGCGAGGGCGAGCGCCCCGAGCAGCGCTCGCGAGAAGGGCGGAGTCACTGGGGCGCTTCCCGACCTGATTGCATCAGGCCGGGCGCCTCGGCTTTTTGTCTTGGCGCGTTTTCTTCACGCGAACCGGTATCCACTTCGCTCGAAAACGCTCTAGTTCTTCTTGAGACCGCCCACGCCGATCATCGTGCCGCCGCCGACGGTTTCGGTCAGGCTATAGGTCAGCCCCGCCTCAACGGGCGCGCGGCCGGCCTCGCCGTAGAAGCCGCCCTTCACGGCGCCGGACATCGTCGTGCTCGAGGCCGTTCCGCCGAACGTCGAGCCGGCGATCGTCGCCGTGAAATTGAAGCCCAGGTCGTGCGGCGTGAAGACCGCCGCGCCGTTGGCGTCGACCGCGTAGAAGTTCGAGGTCGACCCGGTGACCGCGCCGGTGGCGAAATTGGCGTTCAGGGTGATGTCGCTGGAGGTCGAGATGGTCGTCCCGGACGCGCTGATATAGGCGCCGCGCGTCCCGCCGTCAAAGCGCGCCGAACCGGAGGTGGGCATCGACACCGCAAGCGGTTGTCCGACGACGAAGAAGTCCATGGCCCGGCCGGTGAAGGTGGGCGAGATCTGGCCCAACTGGATATAGTCCAGGCCGCCCTGCAGGACATTGGTGATGTCGTACAGCGTCAGCACGCTGCCGTCGCCCGGCCTGGGCAGGCCGGAGAACTGGTCGAGGACGATGTTCGAGCCGGTGCGCACGGGGCCCAGCCCGTCGTTCTTGCTCTCCAGGCTCTGGTAGATCCTGTAGTTCACGCTCGCGCCGAAATAGGAGAACACGTAGCGATCGTCGCTCGCCTGCGGCGTGCCCCGACGGTCGATCTGCATGTAGTCGAACGGGAAGGTGTTGGTCCCGCCGTTGCGATCAGGGCCGTGCTGGATCTCCAGACCCTGGGTGTTGATGATCCCCTGGCCATAGACCCCGGGCGTGCAGGTCAGCGCGTTCGGCGTCGTCGCGCAGTTGGAGGCGTAGGGCTGGGCCGGGGGCGCGGGCGGTTTCGGCGGCACGGGAACGACGGGCGGCTGCGGAGGGGGCGTAACGCCACCGCCACCGCCGCCACTGGCGCAGGCCGAAACGGCCATCGCGACGGCCAGGACCAGAAAAGAACGCATACGCAACATGGCCAGTACTCCCTTGGGTTGCGCTACCAGAACGCTCAAGCTTCCGCAACCCAAGGCGGGAGGCCGGTCGTCACAATCGCCCGCGCCGCCCGCCCTTGAGCCGGTCGAGGGCGCGGCGGGCGTGTTCGACCTGGGCGGCCACGGGTTCCGCGAAGGACGGCGGGGCTGGAACCGGCGTTTCCCAGGCGGGGATCGGGCCGGCCAGGCTGGCGGCGACAGGCGGCTTGGCGCGGCCGGGCGAGCCCGTCATCGCCGCCACCTTCCGCGCCACGGCGGCCAGGTCGCCGATGGCCTTGGCCCTGTCGCGGGCTCGGCGGATCGCGGCGGGGTCGTCGCTGGTTTCGAGGGTGGCCCAGACCGCGTCGAGGGCGGCCATGAGCTTGGTTTGCAGGGTCTCGCACCAGGCGGGGAGGGAGGTCTGGGTCATGGCGCCAGTCTGCGGCCGCGCCGGGAGGTGGGGACGGGAAACGTGCGTTTTTATGTAAGGGGTTGATTAGGCTGGGGTTTATTTTGGAAGCAGCGGGGATAGAGGAGCAACCCGCGCCTCCGAACCTTGGCGCGATCCTTCCCCCTGGAAGGGGGAAGGGCAGGGGATGGGGGTGGCGCCGTCGGCGGGTTCGCTGAGTCCGCGCCCTATCCTGGGCCGCTTTCACCCCCATCCCCGGCCCTTCCCCCCTCCAGGGGGAAGGGAGTCCCGCCGCTACCGCCGTCCACCCCTGTGGATAACTTTTACTGGTAGCTCTGCAGCGGCCGCACTTCCAGCGTCTCGGCAGGGGCCGAGGAGATCGCCTGGGCCGCGGCCAGGGCGCCGGCCGAGGTGGTGTAGTAGGGCACCTTCATCATCAGCGCCGTGCGGCGGATCTCGAAGCTGTCTTCCAGGGCCTGCTTGCCCTCGGTGGTGTTAAACACCAGCTGCACGCCGCCGTTCTTCATCACGTCGACGATGTGCGGACGGCCTTCCAGCACCTTCTTGACCAGCTCGACGGCGATGCCCTGCTCGGCCAGGTAGCCCCGGGTGCCGACCGTGGACAGCACCTTGAAGCCCGCCGCCTGCAGCAGACGCACCGGCTCGACGATCCACGGGCGGTCGCTTTCCTTGACCGAGACGAAGGCCGTCCCGGCGGTGGGCAGGGTGACGCCGCCGCCCAGCTGGCTCTTGGCGAAGGCGCGGGCGAAGGCCGGGGCCAGGCTGTCTTCGCCCTCGCGGATCCAGTCCAGGCCCATGACCTCGCCGGTCGAGCGCATTTCCGGGCCCAGCACCGTGTCGACGCCGGCGAAGCGGGCGAACGGGAACACCGCTTCCTTGACCGCGATGTGGTCGTACGGCTTGTCGACCAGGCCGAAGCTGGCCAGGGTCTCGCCGGCCATGATCTTGGCGGCGATGGCGGCCACCGGCTGGCCGATGGTCTTGGCCACGAACGGCACGGTGCGCGAGGCGCGCGGATTGACTTCCAGCACATAGATGCGCGGGGCGTCGGAGTGCGGCTCCTCGATGGCGAACTGCACGTTCATCAGGCCACGGACGTCGAGGGCCAGCGCCATCTTGACGGTCTGGCGCTTCAGCTCCTCCACCGTCTCGGCGCTGAGTGAGAAGGGCGGCATCGAGCAGGCGCTGTCGCCCGAGTGGACGCCGGCTTCCTCGATGTGCTCCAGCACCCCGGCCACGAACACGTCGGTCCCGTCGCACAGGGCGTCGACGTCCACCTCGGTGGCGCGGCTCAGATAGTGGTCCAGCAGGATCGGGTGCTCGATCGAGATGTCGCCGGCGTCGCTGATGTAGCGCTCCAGCTGCTCGTGGTCGCGGATGATCTCCATGCCCCGGCCGCCCAGCACGTAGGACGGGCGCATGACGAACGGGAAGCCGATTTCCTCGGCCGCCGCGCGGGCCTCGTCCCAGGTGCGGGCGATGGCGTTCTCGGGCTGGGCGATCGACAGGCCGTTCAGCAGCTGCTGGAAGCGCTCGCGGTCCTCGGCCAGGTCGATGGCGTCGGGGCTGGTGCCCAGGATCGGGATGCCGGCCTCTTCCAGGGCTTGGGCCAGCTTCAGCGGCGTCTGGCCGCCGAACTGGACGATGACGCCGGCCAGCGTGCCGTTGCTCTGCTCGACGGCCAGCAGCTCCAGCACGTCCTCGGCCGTCAGCGGCTCGAAATACAGGCGGTCGGAGGTGTCGTAGTCGGTCGAGACGGTCTCGGGGTTGCAGTTGACCATGATCGACTCGACGCCGATGTCGGCCAGGGCGAAGGCCGCGTGGCAGCAGCAATAGTCGAACTCGATGCCCTGGCCGATGCGGTTGGGGCCGCCGCCGAGGATGACCGCCTTCTTGCGGTTGGTCGGCTCGCTCTCGCACTCGGGGACCTGGCCCAGGGCCCCGGTCTCGTAGGTCGAGTACATGTAGGGCGTCTCGGCGCGGAACTCGCCGGCGCAGCTGTCGATGCGCTTGTAGACCGGGCGCACGTCGAGGGCCTGGCGCTGGGCGCGCACGGTCTTCTCGTCGGACCCGACCAGCTTGGCCAGGCGGGCGTCGGAGAAGCCTTGCGACTTCAGGGCGCGGAAGGCGGCGGCGTCGGTCGGCAGGCCGCCGGCCCGGATCCAGCCTTCCTGGCGCACCAGCTCGGCGATCTGGCGCAGGAACCACGGCTCGTAGGCGCAGGCGGCGTTGACCTCTTCCACGGAGAGCCCGTGGCGGAAGGCCTGGGCGATGACCCGCAGGCGGTCGGGGGTGGGCGTGCCCAGGGCGCGGACCACGGCGGCCCGGCCGGTGTCTGGATCGTCGGCGCCGTGGATCTCGATCTCGTCGAAGCCGTTGAGGCCGGTCTCCAGGCCGCGCAGGGCCTTCTGGACGCTTTCCTTGAAGGTGCGGCCGATGGCCATCACCTCGCCGACCGACTTCATGGCGGTGGTCAGCAGCGGCTCGCTGCCCGGATATTTCTCGAAGGCGAAGCGCGGGATCTTGGTGACCACGTAGTCGATCGAGGGCTCGAACGAGGCCGGGGTCGCGCCGCCGGTGATGTCGTTCATCAGCTCGTCCAGCGTGTAGCCGACGGCCAGGCGGGCGGCGACCTTGGCGATCGGGAAGCCGGTGGCCTTGGAGGCCAGGGCGGACGAACGCGACACCCGGGGGTTCATCTCGATGACCACCATCCGGCCGTCGGCGGGGTTGACCGCGAACTGGACGTTGGAACCGCCGGTCTCGACGCCGATCTCGCGCAGCACGGCGATCGAGGCCGCGCGCATCCACTGGTACTCTTTGTCCGTCAGGGTCAGGGCCGGGGCGACGGTGATCGAGTCGCCGGTGTGGACGCCCATCGGGTCGATGTTCTCGATCGAGCAGACGATGATGCAGTTGTCCGCCTTGTCGCGGACGACCTCCATCTCGTACTCCTTCCAGCCCAGCACGCTCTCCTCGATCAGCACCTCGGTGGTCGGCGACAGGTCCAGGCCGCGGGCGACGATCTCCTCGAATTCCTCGAGATTGTAGGCGATGCCGCCGCCGGTGCCGGCCAGGGTGAAGCTGGGGCGGATGATGGCCGGCAGGCCGACGAACTCCAGCCCGACCCGGGCCTCGTCCATGTTGTGGGCGGCCTTGGACTTGGGGCTTTCCAGGCCCAGCTTGTCCATGGCGTCGCGGAACTTCTGGCGGTCCTCGGCCTTGTCGATGACCTCGGCCTTGGCGCCGATCATCTCGACGCCGTACTTGGCCAGGGCCCCGCTGGCTTCCAGGGCCAGGGCGGTGTTCAGCGCCGTCTGGCCGCCCATGGTCGGCAGCAGGGCGTCGGGGCGTTCCTTGGCGATGATCTTCTCGACCATCTCCGGGGTGATCGGCTCGATATAGGTCGCGTCGGCCACGTCCGGGTCGGTCATGATCGTGGCCGGGTTCGAATTGACCAGGATGATCCGGTAGCCCTCGGCCCGCAGCGCCTTGCAGGCCTGGACGCCCGAATAGTCGAACTCGCACGCCTGGCCGATGACGATCGGACCCGCGCCGATGATCAGGATCGAGGAAATGTCTGTGCGTTTGGGCATGGTAAACTCGCGCGTAGACACGGTCGCGCACATCCGCGCGCCCGCTGCCGACCATCTTGCAGGTTAAGCCGCCCGTTTAGAGACGGAGTCGGATCGGCGCAACCCCCGATCCGGAGAGCATGGTTAGGGGAACGGCCGGCCCACCGTCGTGCGTCCTTCGAGGCTCACCTGCGGTTCGCACCTCAGGATGAGGGACGCCGTTGCTGAATTCCTCATCCTGAGGCGCCCTCCATGGGAGGGCCTCGAAGGACGCAGGGCGGTGGCTCCGCTACCGACCGTCGGTCGCCGGCGGCGCGGGTACGACGGGGGGCGCGGCGGGGGTCTCCTCCGGGCTGTCGGACAGCGCCCAGGCCCAGCCGGCGATGGCGCGTTCGTAACCCAGCTTGAACAGGGCGTTGCGGTTGTTGGACGCGAAGTCCAGGCCCGAGGCGTCGACATCGGCGGTGTCGGGGATGGCGCTGTAGAACAGCTGGCCGCCGTTGCGGCGGGCAAAGGCGCTGCTGGCGGCCAGGTGGGTGCGCATCAGGGCCTTGCTCATGGTGTCCCACGAGCGGCCGACGATCGACACCGCCCCGCCCTTGGTGAAGCCGAAGGCGCCGCCGACCTTGCCGTTGACGATCACGAACATCCGGCCGGGCCGGGCCGAGCCCTTGTCGGCGGTCCACAGCAGCAGCGATTCCGGGGCCACGAAGAACGGGATGGTCACCCCGCCGTCGACGTGCATCTCGGACAGGTGGCGTCCTTCGCCCCCGATCTCGATCAGGGTGGGCGGGAAGACGCCGGGGATGCTGGCCGAGGCCACCATCACGTTCTTGAACAGCTCGCGCGACTCCTCGCCGCCGCGGCTGGCGATCGCGCCCATGTCCCAGATCACCGTCTCCTCGGTGTCGAGGTTGGTGGTGGCGATCAGCAGGCGGCGGCCGCGTTTGTGCTCGGCGACGATGGCCTGCAGCATGTCGTCGGTGACATAGGTGTCGACCAGGGCGTGCAGGGCGGCGTTGCTGTAGAAGCTGGGGTGGAACAGCACGCCCAGCCCACGTGATTTCAGGACCCGGCCGGCGGCCGCGCCCGTGGAGGCCTCGGTCAGGCGCTCGTCCCAGGTGGGACCCAGGAAGGCGAAGGGGGCGGTGAGGGCTCCGGTGCTGACCCCGGTGACGATGTCGAACTCGGGCCGTTCGCCGCGCTGGCTCCAGCCGACCAGGACGCCGGCCCCGTAGGCCCCGTTCGAGCCGCCGCCGGACAGGGCCAGGACGTCGAAGCTCTTCTGGGCCTGGGCGCGCTTGCGGGCCGGGCCGCCGAAGCGGATGGCCGCTTGGCTGTCGCTGGCGTTGAAGCGCAGGTCCGCCAGGCCGTTGGGCGGGGCCAGGGCCAGGTCGCTGGCCTGGAAGGTGTCGCGCGACAGCGAGCCGCAGGCGGCCAGGCTGAGCGTCAGGCAGAGCAGGGCGAGAAGGCGGATGGAACGCATGGGCTTTGGAACCGCTGCCTGAACGTTTTTCGGTGTTACGCCGCGCGGCGCCGGCCGTCCATGGCGGGGCGAGCGGAAGGCTTTTTGCGGGCGGTTTCGTACAAAGATGAGGCGCAAAGAAAATGGGCCGGCGCGTGAGCGCCGGCCCATTCCAAATCTCGAAGGCTGAAGGCGATTAAGCCTGCAGTTGGCCCGCCGACATCTTGCCCGAGCGGTTGTCGCGCTCGAGTTCGTAGGTGATCTTCTGACCTTCATCCAGGCCGCGCAGGCCGGCGCGTTCAACGGCCGAGATGTGCACGAAAACGTCGGCGCCGCCGTCGTCAGGTTGGATGAAGCCGAAGCCCTTGGTGCCGTTGAACCATTTCACGGTGCCGGTAGCCATAGTTCGTAGTCCTTGTAGTCAATATTCGTCGGCGGAGTCGTTCCGCGCGACGATCAAATTTCGTTGGGGATCGGTGGGCGCGTCCGGCGCTCTCACAAGGAGAGCATGGAAAAGCAGGCCGAACGGCAGCGAATTCGATAAGCCACCATGAGCCTCTCAAACGCGCACGGCAAGTGAATTCGTGAATCGCCGTGAGTCTCGAATGAATCTCGCTGAATCTAAAATAGTTTTGGACCCCAAGCGTCGCTTTGAACGTTAATGAACTCTCTCGCGCTATTGCGGGAGTTTTGTGATTTCCAAGGAGCAGCCCATGACCCTGATCGAGCGGATTCCTCTGCTGAACGACCAGGAGCTGGTCTCGCTCCTCGCCAATGCCCGCCGCCTGGACATCGTCGGCACCCCGGACCAGCGGCGCGGCGCCGCCGAGGTCCTGCCGGTGCTTGAACTGGAAGCCTCAAAGCGCCGCCAGGTCACCCTGGAAGCGGCGACCAAGAAGCGCTCGGCCACCAGCGCCGCCAAGCGCAAGGCCGCCACCGTCGAAGCGGCCTGAAGCCTCCCTGAACCCCTGATCGAAAGACGCCTTGCCTCCGCCGTTATTGAGAGTCATTCTCATTAATGGCGGAGCGCTTCGGAGGCGATCATGGTGTTTCTGACGACCGGGGTCACATGGCTGGCCCTGATGATGCAGGCGGAGCGCACCCGGGCCGGCGTCGCGGCGCCCGACACCGAATGGCTGCTGCACGGCCCGACCGATCCCGACGCGATCGAGGACGATGGCGCGCCGCCGATGTTGCTGGCGGCGGAGTAGGGGGCCTTCCTCCCCCTGTGGGGGAGGTGTCGCCGAAGGCGACGGAGGGGGGGCGTGATCGGCCCTCTCGGCAAACTCCCCCCACCGGCCCTTACGGGCCGCCTCCCCCACGGGGGGAGGAACGGCCTTAAACCAGCGCCTTGCGCGCCGCTTCCCAGTACTGCGCCCCGGTGATCAGGGTCACCAGCGCCGCCACCCACAGCAGGCCGTGGGTGACCAGGCTGGCCGGGCCGAACACCGCCGGGTCGTTGGGCAGGCCGAACGCGCTCCACGACACCAGGACGATCTCGCCGGCGATGGCGACCAGCTGCAGGGTGGTCTTCCACTTGGCCAGCAGGGTGACGGGCAGCTTGATCCCCTTGCCCGCCCCGACCTCACGCAGGGCGCTGACGGCGAATTCGCGGAACAGGATCAGGCCGGCCGGCAGGATGACCAGCGGGTTGGGACCCAGGGCCATCAGGCCCAGCAGGCCGCCGCAGACCAGGATCTTGTCGCCGATCGGGTCGAGGATCGCCCCCCAGACGCTGACCGCGTCCAGCTTGCGGGCCAGCCAGCCGTCGAAGAAGTCGGTGATCGCCGCCACCACGAAGGCCCAGAACGCCCAGCGTTGCAGCGAGAACTGCTGGTCGGCGGTCAGCCGCTCGCTCAGCCACGGCACGCCGCCGGCCGCCGCGGCCAGGGCCACGAACATGAACAGGGCGATGACCAGGCGCGCGCCAGTCAGGATGTTGGGCAGGTTCTTCATGGCGCGGGTTCTAACGCATGAGTGGCCATTATGGATACGTCCGCCGGCTGCTTGGATCAGTCGGGGCAATCTCATGCCGGTTCGCGCCGATATTCCGGATGGGTCGCGCTGTCCCGGGCGCCAAAAGTCGCCGAACGGGGTTGTTCTTCTCTCTGCCGGTTGACGGCGGGCCCGCATGACGCCAAGGCCATGGCCGAGTTTCCCGAGGGGCGTCATGAACCAAGCAACCAAGCCGGCCGGCGGCAATTCCAACCGCCGCGTGCTGACGGCCAGCCTGGTGGGCACGGCGGTGGAGTTCTACGACTTCTACATCTACGCCACCGCCGCCTCGCTGGTGTTCGGGTCGCTGTTCTTCCCGTCGAAGTCGGCCAGCCTGCAGCAGATGGCCGCCTTCGCCAGCCTGGGCGTGGCCTTCCTGGCCCGGCCGATCGGCGCGGCGGTGTTCGGGCATTTCGGCGACCGGATCGGCCGCAAGTCGACCCTGGTGGCCTCGCTGCTGCTGATGGGCGGCTCGACCCTGGCCATCGCCTTCCTGCCCACCTACGCCATGGCGGGGTGGCTGGCCCCGGCCCTGCTGTGCCTGCTGCGGTTCGGCCAGGGCTTCGGCCTGGGCGGCGAGTGGGGCGGGGCGGCCTTGCTGGCGGTCGAGAACGCGCCCCCCGGCTGGCGGGCGCGGTTCGGCATGTTCCCGCAGTTGGGCGCGCCGGTCGGTTTCATCGCCGCCAACGGGCTTTTCTTGGCGCTGGGCGTCCTCCTGACGCCAGAGCAGTTCATGGCCTGGGGCTGGCGCCTGCCCTTCCTGGGCAGCGCCGCCCTGGTCGGGGTGGGGCTGTGGGTGCGGCTCAAGCTGACCGAGACCCCGGCCTTCGCCGCCGCCATCGCCCACGAGCCGCCGCCGGCGGTGCCGCTGGGCGAGCTGCTGCGCGACCACTGGCGCGCCACGGTGTGCGGGACCCTGGCGGCCATATGCTGCTTCGCCGTCTATTACCTGATGACCGCCTTCGCGCTGGGCTATGGCGTCACCACCCTGGGCTATAGCCGCACGGCCATGCTCAGCGTGCAGCTGGTCGCCATCCTGTTCATGGCCCTGGGTATCGTGGCCGCCGGCTACTGGGCGGACGCCACCAGTCCGCGCCGGGTGCTGATGGCCGGCTGTGGCATGACGGTCGGCGTCGGCGTGCTGCTGCCGGTGATGATGGGGGCCGGCTCGCTGCCGCTGATCGGGCTGTTCCTGGCGTTGGGCCTGCTGGTCATGGGCTTCGTCTACGGCCCGCTGGGCGCCTTCCTGCCCGATCTGTTCCCGGCCCGGGTGCGCTACACCGGGGCCTCGGCGGCCTTCAACCTGGGTGGCATCCTGGGCGGCGGCCTGGCCCCGATGATCGCCCAGGCCCTGGCCGAGCGCGGCGGCCTGGCGCCGGTGGGGGTTTATCTGGCCGTGGCGGCGGCGCTGAGCTTTGGCGGGCTGTGGGCGCTGAAGCCGAAGGCGGCCGTGGAGCTGGTCGCGCTCTAATTAAGTTGTCATCCCGGCCGTAGCGAAGCGAAGAGCCGGGACCCAGGGGCCAACGCATTGCGCCGGCCCCTGGGTCCCGGACAGCCTCTGCGAGGCTTCCGGGATGACAACGATTTTGATTGGTCCCACACGCAAATATCAAACACCTGTTTGCCGTCGCCCCGTATTCGCGCCACTCTCCCGTCCAACGATAAAACCTCGGGAGGCGACCTCATGAACCCGTCGGCGGAATTCGACGTCATCGTCCACGGCGCCAGCGGCTTCACCGGCCGGCTGGTGGCCGAGCATTTCGCGAAGCATCACCCCGAGACCAAATGGGCGATGTCCGGTCGCAACGCCGACAAGCTGGCCGCCGTGCGCGATGAGATCGGCGCCCAAACGGGCGCCGACATGGCCGACATGCCGCTGATCGTCGCCGACGCCGACGATCCGGCCTCGCTGCGGGCCATGGTCCAGCGGACCAAAGCGGTCTTGACGACCGTCGGCCCCTACCAGCTCTACGGTTCGGACCTGGTCGCCGCCTGCGCCGAGGCGGGGACCGACTATCTCGACCTGTGCGGCGAGCCGGCCTGGATGCGCCAGATGATCGACGCCCACGAGGCGACGGCCAAGGCCAGCGGGGCGCGCATCGTCTTCTCCTGCGGCTTCGACTCCATCCCGTTCGAACTGGGCGTCTGGTTCCTGCAGCAGGAGGCGATCCGGCGATTTGGCGGTCCCGTCGCCCGGGTGAAGGGCCGCGTGCGGCGCATGCAGGGCGCGTTCTCGGGCGGCACGGCGGCCAGCCTCAAGGCGACCATGGCCGCCGCGGCCCGCGACCCGTCGGTGATCGAGCTGCTGAAGAACCCCTTCTCCCTGACCCCCGGTTTCGCCGGCCCCAAGCAGCCGCATGGCGCGGCCGTGGCCTTCGACGAGGACCTGGGCGCCTGGACCGCGCCGTTCGTGATGGCGGCGATCAACACCCGCAACGTCCACCGCTCCAACTGGCTGATGGGCCAGCCCTATGGCGAGGGCTTCGTCTATGACGAGATGATGCTGACCGGCCCCGGCGAGCAGGGCGAGGCGGTGGCCAAGGCCATCACCGCCGCCAACGCCAGCATGGGCGCCGAGGGCGGTCCCAAGCCCGGCGAGGGCCCCAGCAAGGCCGAGCGCGAGGCGGGCTTCTACGACGTGCTGTTCGTCGGCCTCACGCAGGACGGCCACCATGTGCGGGCCTCGGTGGCCGGCGACAAGGACCCCGGCTACGGCTCGACCTCGAAGATGATCGCCGAGACGGCCCTGTGCCTGATCCAGCAGTCGCCCGAGGTGGCCGGCGGGATCTGGACGCCGGGCGCGGCGATGCAGGGGAAACTGGTCGAGCGCCTGCGGGAAAAGGCGGGTCTGAAGTTCGCGGTGGAGTGAGGGCGGCCCTTGACGCCGCGCCCCGCAACCGCTCCCCTCAAACAAACGTTCGGGAGCTGACGCCATGGCCTATCAACCCTTCGACCTGACCGGCAAGGTCGCGCTGATCACCGGCGGCAATCGCGGCATCGGCCTGGGCATGGCCAGCGCCCTGGCCCAGGCCGGGGCCGACATCGTCATCTGGGGCAGCAACGCCGAGCGCAACCTGGCCGCCGAGGGCGAGCTGCTCAAGCACGGCGTGCGGGTGAAGGCCCAGGTGGTCGACGTCTCGCGGGAGGACCAGGTCCGCGAGGGCATGGAGGAGGCGGTGGCGGCCATGGGCCGGGTCGACAGCGTGTTCGCCAACGCCGGGGTCGGCTACGGCGCGCCGTCGTTCGTCGACATGCCGACGGAGACCTACCGCAAGATCCTGGCGGTCAATCTGGACGGGGTGTTCTTCACCTTCCGCGAGGCTTGCCGCCACATGGTCGAGCGGGCCAAGGCCGGCGACCCGGGCGGCTCGCTGGTCGGGATCGCCTCGCTGGCCGCCATCGAGGGCGCGGCCCGCAACCAGGCCTACGCCGCCACCAAGGGGGCGGTGATCTCGATGATGAAGTCGGTGGCCGTCGAGCACGCCCGCTACGGCGTGCGGGCCAACGCCATCCTGCCGGGCTGGATCGCCACCGACATGACCCAGGGCGCGCAGGACAACCCGGCCTTCGCCGAGAAGGTCATCCCCCGCGTGCCGGCCCGCCGCTGGGGGCAGCCGGCCGACTTCGGCGGCATCGCCGTCTACCTGACCTCGGGCGCATCCAGCTACCATTCGGGCGACACCTTCGTGATCGACGGGGCCTATTCGATCTTTTGACGAAAACTGGACGCGCTGGTCCATGAAATCTCCTTATAAATAAGGGACTTGCGGAACCATTGGGCCGGTGAGAAGCTTCTTCTATCGACAGTCCCGGCGCCAGACCGGGACGTCGCCAGAGGAAACGACAATGACCCCGCAAGATGTCATGGGCCTGGCCCCGCCGCGCGGCATGCTGGCCCTGATCGCCATGATCCTGACGTCGATGGCCGCCTGTTTCTGGACTTCGGAAGCCGAGGTTCAGCCCGAGGTCCTCCGTAAGGACTGATCCTCCCACGATCCGCTCATCCCGGCGAATGCCGGGACCCAGGTCATAGGCCCGAGCGGTTCCACGAATCCTGAATACCCAAGCTGAATCTGGGTCCCGGCATTCGCCAGGATGAGCGGATTTTAGGGACCTGACCTCGCGGCACGCTTGCCGTCGGCTCCCAAGCGCCCATCCTCCTGAAAAACGGGAGGCCGCCACATGACCCTCAAGACGCCGCTTTGCGCGCTGCTCGGCATCGAGCATCCGATCCTGCTGGCCGGTATGGGCGGGGTATCCTACGCGCCGCTGGCCGCCGCCGTCTCCAACGCCGGCGGCTATGGCGTGTTGGGCATGGCCGGGACCACGCCCGACTTCATCCGCGCGCAGATGGAGGCGGTCCGCGCCCTGACCGACAAGCCGTTCGGCGTCGACCTGCTGGCCGCCACGCCCGACGCCCTGACGGCCGCCGTCGAGGTGATCATTGAAGGCGGAGCCTCGTCCTTCATCGCCGGCCTGGGCGTGCCGCTGCCGATCATCGCGCGGCTGAAGACGGCGGGGCTGAAGGTCATGGTGGTCTGTGGCGCGGTCAAGCACGCGGTCAAGGCCCAGCAAGCCGGCTGCGACGCGGTGATCTGCCAGGGCGGCGAGGGCGGCGGCCACACCGGCCTGGTCGGCGCCCTGCCGCTGATTGCCCAGGCGGTGGACGCCGTTGATATTCCCGTCGTCGCCGCAGGGGGCATCTTCGATGGTCGCGGCCTGGCGGCGGCCCTGGCCCTGGGGGCCCAGGGCGTGTGGATGGGCACCCGGTTCATCGCCTCGACGGAAGCCCACGCCGGCGACCTCTATCGCCAGGCGGTGCTGGAAGCGGCCGACGAGGACACCGTCCGCACCCGCTCCTATTCCGGCAAACCGATGCGGGTGCGCAAGAACGCCTGGGTCGACGACTGGGAGGGCCGCCCGGCCGACATCCAGCCCTTCCCGGGCCAGGCCATGGTCAGCATCCAGGCCGGGGCCCTGGGCGGCATCGCCGGCCAGATCGAGGGGCTGGACGCCGACAAGTCCTGCTTCGCCATGGGCCAGAGCGCGGGGGGAATCCGCGAGGTGCTACCGGCCGGCGAGATCGTGGCGCGGGTGATGGCCGAGGCCGAGGCGACGATCGCCCGGGTGGCGGGGTTGCGGGGGTAGAACGCCCATTTCCCCCACCCGGCGGCTTCGCCGCCTGTCCGCTCCCTAGGGGGCGGAGCCTCAAGCGCGAGGCTCTTCCCCTATGGGGGCGGAGGGCCGAAGGCCCGGAGGGGGCAAGCGTGCGATTTCCGGTCGACGCGGCGGAGCTTCCGGGTCAGGCTCGCCGCGGACTCTCGGGGGAGACGACATCATGCGGGACCGCGCCGTCATCCGGCATCGCCTCGGCCAGTACAGCGCCCTGTGGCTGGGCGCCTTCCTGCTGGTGCTGATCATCGCCGCCGCGACCAGCCTGGTCGCCCGGCTGGACCTGATCGACGTGGCCGATCTGGTGCTGCCCGTGGCCTTCGTGCTGCTGGGCGGGGCGATGCTGTACGGCGTCGGGGCCACGGCGGTGTCGCGGGCCGGGCCGGGGACCAAGAGCCTGATCGTCGCCCTGGCCCTGCTGCTGATCCTGCCGCTGCTGTGGGCGCCGGTCCTGGCGGTGCTGGTGGTGGCGGCGATCGGCGGGGTGGTGATCGAGTATTCCACCACCTACGCCCACTTCCGCATCGCGGTCAGCCAGGTGGTCTATCCGCTGGTGGCGCTGTTCACCGACAGCCCGCTGGCCGGCGCCGTCTGGGCGATCTTCCAGGTCGCGGCCTCGGTGGTGGGCTTCCTGGCCTCGGCCACCCAGGTCGTGAAGACCCTCCGGGGCTTGCTGGTCGGCGACGGCGACGGGGATGTCGAGGCGGCTTAGGGTTCAGCTACTCCAACCGTTGTCATCCCGGCCGTAGCGAAGCGGAGGGCCGGGACCCAGAGCCACCGCAGTGCGCCGGCCCCTGGGTCCCGGACAGCGCTACGCGCTTCCGGGATGACAACCCTTTGGGTGCTTGATTGAAAAAGTTCGCGCGATCGGTTGAGTCAGCTCAGCAAAGTCGGCTTGAGCAGCTCGCCGGTCTCGTCCTGCAGGTGCATCTGGACCGGAACGCCCACGCCCGTGGCCTGTTCGGCGAGGTTGCGCGCCGCGTGCTCGGCCTGGCGCCGCGTGGTGTAGGCGCCGACCCGCAGGGCGTCGCCGATGATCGCCCAGGTGTCCCCGACGCGGACGACCCCATAGTGCACTTCAGTCATGGTCGACCTCCCTGCGCTTGCGTTTATCCCAGCGTTATCCACAGGGTCGCTCCGATCCGTGGCCTTCGCAAGGCCTATTGGAGTCTTGGTTTGGCCACGGGGTTCGCCTAGAGCGCTTTCGAGCGAAGTGGATGCCGGTTCGCGTGAAGAAAACGCGTCAAAACAAAGAGTCCGCGCGGGACGGTGACAGAAGCCTCGTCGATGGGGATAGTGCGGCCATGAACCGCCCGCTGCTTCACGCTCTCGCCGCGCTCGCCCTGCTAGCCCCGACCGCCGCCGTCGCCCAGGACCGCGGCCCCGTGGAGCGCCAGAAGCTGCTCGACCTGGCCTTCACCATCGGCGAGAGCCACGCCCTGCGGCAGGTCTGCCAGGGCGCGGGCGACCAGTACTGGCGCTCGCGCATGGTGCGGCTGACCGATGTGGAAAAGGCCGACCAGGCCTTCGACGCCCAGCTGCGCGACAAGTTCAACACCGGTTTCGCCGCCCGCCAGGGCGAGTTCCCGCAGTGCGACGACGACAGCCGGCGGGCGGAGCAGGCCGCCGCCCGCCACGGCCAGGCGATCGCCGCCAAGCTGGCCCGGTCGATGCGGACCCAGGCGCCCGACGGCCAAGCGACGCCGGATTCCGTGGCGGACGACGAAGCGGCGCGCTAGTCTGCCTCCATCGGTTGTGGGGGGCGCTTTGTGATGTCGTTTATCGTGCCGTTGATCCTGGTGGCGCTGGCCATCTTCCTCGTGGTCAACGTGATCAAGATCGTGCCCCAGGGGCGCGAATTCACCGTCGAGCGGTTCGGCCGCTACACCCGCACCCTCAAGCCCGGCATCAGCATCCTCACCCCCTTCGTCGAGGCCATCGGCCGGCGGGTGAACATGATGGAGCAGGTGCTCGACGTTCCCCAGCAGGAGGTGATCACCAAGGACAACGTCTCGGTGAAGGTCGACGCCATCGTCTTCATCCAGGTGATGGAGGCCTCGCAGGCCGCCTACCGGGTCGACAACCTGATGTACGCCATCACCCAGCTGACCCAGACCAACCTGCGCACCGTGGTCGGCTCGATGGAGCTGGACGAGGTGCTGAGCCAGCGCGACCTGATCAACACCCGCCTGCTGGCCACCATCGACCACGCCACCAACCCCTGGGGGGTCAAGGTGGCGCGCATCGAGATCAAGGACCTGACCCCGCCGGCCGACATCACCAACGCCATGGCCCGGCAGATGAAGGCCGAGCGCGAGCGGCGGGCGGTGATCACCGAGGCCGAGGGCGAGAAGCAGGCCGCCATCGCCCGGGCCGAGGGCCAGAAGCAGGCCGCCATCCTCGAGGCCGAGGGCCGCAAGGAAGCCGCCTTCCGCACCGCCGAGGCCCGCGAGCGCTCGGCCGAGGCGGAAGCCAAGGCCACCGCCTTCGTGTCGGAAGCCATCTCCAAGGGCGACGTCAACGCCATCAACTACTTCATCGCCCAGAAATACGTCGAGGCGTTCGGCGAGCTGGCCCGGTCGCCCAACGCCAAGACCGTGATCGTGCCGGCCGACTTCGCCGGCCTGACCGGCACGGTGGCGGGCGTCGCCGAGCTGGTGAAGACCCTCGGCGGCGGCGATGGGCCGCGCACCGTCGTGCCGCCGACACCCCCCAGAAGCCCTGGCCGCGGAGCCTGACGCCATGGACGGCCTGATGCTGTTCTACGCGACCCATCCGTTCTGGGTCTGGCTGGCGGTGGCGGCGATCTTCCTGGCGGCCGAGGTGGCCACCGGCACCGGCTGGCTGCTGTGGCCGGCCGCCAGCGCCGCCGTGGTCGGGCTGATGACCCTGGTCGTGGCCCCGGGCCTGGCGATCGAGGTCGGACTGTTCGCGGTGCTGACCATCGTCGCCACCTACCTGGCGCGGCGCTTCCTGCAGCCGGCGCTCGAAGGGCCACACCAGCCCGACCTCAACGACCCCACCCTGCGGCTGATCGGTCGCGACTGCGAGGTTCTGGCCTTCGAGAACGGCAAGGGCCGGGTGTTCGCCGACGGCAAGGAATGGGCCGCGGTGGTCCAGGACGGCCCACCGCCGGCGGTGGGCCAGCGGGTGATGATCGTGGCCATCGACGGCGCGGTGCTGACGGTTCGGTAGGCCCTCTCCCAAAGGGAGAGGGAGGGGCCCAAGCGGAGCTTGGGAGGGTGAGGGGTTTAGACGTCGACCGGCGTGCCGGCAGGGCGCTCATGGAAAACGGTGAGGGCGTCACCCCTCACCCTCCCACGTCCCTTCGGGACGCGGGCCCCTCCCTCTCCCCTCCGGGAGAGGGTCTCTAAAAACCCCCTACGTCTTCAGCCGGTACCCCGTCTTGAAGATCCACCACACCCCGGTCAGGCACACCGCCAGGAAGCCCAGGGTGGCGGCGAAGCTGACCACCGGGTTGAGGTCCGACACCCCGTAGAAGCTCCAGCGGAAGCCGCTGACCAGATAGACCACCGGGTTGAACAGGGTGATCTTCTGCCAGATCGGCGGCAGCATGCTGATCGAATAGAAGCTGCCGCCCAGGAAGGTCAGGGGCGTGACGATCAGGGCCGGCACGATCTGCAGTTTCTGGAAGTCGTCGGCCCAGACCCCGATCACGAAGCCGAACAGGCTGAAGGTGATGGCGGTCAGCACCAGGAAGCCCAGCATCCAGAACGGGTGGGCGATCTCGTAGGGTACGAAGATCCGCGCCGTGGCCAGGATCAGCAGGCCCAGGCACACCGACTTGGTCGCCGCCGCCCCGACATAGCCGATCACCGTCTCGACCCACGACACCGGGGCCGACAGCAGCTCGTAGATCGTCCCGGCCCACTTGGGCATGTAGATGCCGAACGAGGCGTTGGAGATGCTCTCGCCCAGCAGCGACAGCATGATCAGGCCCGGCACGATGTAGGCGGCGTAGCTGACCCCGTCGATCGACTGCATCCGCGAGCCGATGGCCGAGCCGAACACCACGAAATACAGCGAGGTCGACAGCACCGGCGAGATGACGCTCTGGGCCAGGGTGCGGAACCAGCGGGCCATCTCGAAGCGGTAGATGGATTTGATGGCGTGAAGGTTCATTTCGCGTCCCTCACCAGGCTGACGAAGATTTCTTCCAGCGAGCTCTGGCTGGTGTGCAGGTCCTTGAAGTCGACGCCCTGTTCGCCCAGCCGCCGCAGCAGGCCGGCGATGCCGGTGTCCTCGGCCTGGGCGTCGAAGGTGTAGATCAGCTCGTGGCCCTCGGCCGCCAGCTCCAGGGCGTAGTCGGACAGCTTGGCGGGGATGGCGGCGAGCGGGCTTTGCAGTTGCAGGGTCAGCTGCTTCTTGCCCAGCTTGCGCATCAGGACGTCCTTGTCCTCGACCAGGATGATCTCGCCCTTGCTGATCACCCCGATCCGGTCGGCCATCTCCTCGGCCTCCTCGATATAGTGGGTGGTCAGGATAATGGTGACGCCGCTCTCGCGCAGGCCCCGGACCATCTCCCACATGTCGCGCCGCAGCTCGACGTCGACCCCGGCCGTGGGCTCGTCGAGGAACAGGATGCGCGGCTCGTGGCTCAGCGCCTTGGCGATCATCACCCGGCGCTTCATGCCGCCCGACAGCGCCATGATCTTGCTGTCCTTCTTGTCCCACAGGGACAGGTCGCGCAGCACCTTCTCGATATAGGCGTCGTTGGGCGGCTTGCCGAACAGGCCGCGGCTGAACCGGGTGGTGGCCCAGACGGTCTCGAAGGCGTCGGTGTTCAGTTCCTGCGGCACCAGCCCGATCTTGGCCCGGGCGGCGCGGTAGTCCTTCACCACGTCGTGGCCGTCGGCCATCACCGTGCCGGTGCTGGGATTGACGATGCCGCAGATGATGCTGATCAGCGTGGTCTTGCCGGCCCCGTTGGGACCCAGCAGCGCGAAGATCTCGCCCTGGCGGATGTCGAGATCGACGGTCTTCAGGGCCTGGTGGCCGGAAGCATAGGTCTTGGTCAGACCGGAAACGGATATGATTGGCATGAGGCCCCTGGGCTGCGGGCCGTCCCTCCCTGGAACCGTGCCGCCTGGGGCAGATGGGGCGGGAGCGCGGGCTTGGCTAGGGCTCATGAGGGATATGAGGGAAGTTTGTGGTTGGCGTCTCCCTGGCCGCCACGCGCCACGACGGTGGGGCCATCCACTTCCCAGGCCTCATGCGCCTCGCCGCCGCTGCGATCCGGACGCCATGACCGTCGAGACGCCCAGACCGAACGCGGCGACGATGACGTCCCAATATTCAGTCTTCGATCTCGAAATAATCCACGGTTTCGGTGTCAGGCCAGATCGAACAGGTGCCCGTCCCGCGAATGAAGATGCGCTTCTTGAGCGTATATGCGGTCATGAAGGCCGAGAGCTGCGACTGGCCGACCAGAGTGCTGGCGTTGATCGCGTAACGGGCGTCCAGGCCAGCCCCCGAGCACGCCGGGCGAGGTCCTCTTGAACCATTGGTGCTGAAGAGCACGGCTCCATTCGACATTCCCAGAACATGGCTGATGACGCCCAATTGGGCGTCTGACGCATGAGCGGGAACCGCGGCGGCCGTCATCGCGACGATCGCCCCCGCCAGAGCGACAAACTTGTTCTTCATGACCGCCCCATGGTTGTAGAGCTTGAGTATGGCCGAGGGGTCGTCGCGGCGCAATGTAGGGGCGAGTGTGTGACGAAAAATGTTACTCATCGCCTACCGCGCCGGCAGCGGTGGCAAATCCAGCCGCCGCGCCTCCGCCATCTCGCCGTACAGCGCCACGATCGCCCGGTGGCGCGGCAGGTCGCGGGCGGCCTCCACCGCCTCGTGCAGGGCGATCAGCGCCCGGCGCAGAGCGGCGTTGGCGCGGTCGAGGGTTTCGAGCGACAGGTCGGCGGCGACGATGTCAGCCGCGTCGGCGTACTGAGCGCCATAGACCTCCGCCGCCTCCGCCAGCACCGCCGCGATGGCGTCGTTCTCCCAGGCCCGCGCCGGGTGGCCGCGCTCGACCTCCTGGGCGGCCAGCAGCGACAGCAGGGCGATCACCCCGATGCGGCCGGTCATGAACTCGCCCTGGGATTCGGGCGGAGCGGGCACGGCCAGGCTGAGGAAATTGCCGCGCAGGATGTCGGGTAGGGCGGGGGTCATCAGAAGCCCTCCCCAAACGCGGCCAAGTCGGCGAGACGTTCCGCCAGGATCTGGTCGTGGCGCCGCGCGGTGTACCAGCCCGAGATCGCCAGGATCGGATCGGTGAAGCCGCCGTCGCGATATTCCTTGGCCGCCGAGGTCCAGATCGCCTGGCCCTTGACGGCGTTGAACAGCGACCACCAGGCCAGGGCGGTTGGATCGACCCGAAGTCCGCTGGCCGCCTCCCAGATCGCGATGGCTCGCTCTTGCGGGATCATCCCGCCGACCCTGGTCTCGTCGAAGTGGTTCCACAGCGGGTCGAAGGCCCAGCCCAGGTCCTCGATCGGGTCGCCCAGATGGACCATCTCCCAGTCGAGGACGGCCAGGATCCGGCCCGCCCCGTCGTGCATGAAATTACCGGTCCGGTAGTCGCCGTGCACCAGGGCCACCCGCTGGGCCGGCGGCGGCGGGTTGCGGCGCAGATGGCGGATGGCGGCCCGGACGATCGGCTGCGGATGCTGTTCGTCGGCCTCGATCACTCCGGCCCAGTGGTCCAGGGCGATGCGCCAGCAGTCCCCGGCGACCGGAAGCGCGGCGGCCTCGCGGATCGGCGTCCCCTCGTGGTCCAGCGCCGCCAGCTGGCCCAGGATCGTGAAGAATCGCTCGCCCAGCGCCTCGGCGTGGGCGCCGTAGGGGTCGAAGGTGAAGGGCGAGGCGACCACGCCGCCGTCGATCCGCTCCATCAGGAAGAACGGCCGCTCCAGCGCCCCGCCGTCCTGCTCCAGGGCGATGGCCTGGGGCACGGGGACATGGCCGTGGACGGTGCGATAGGCCAGGAACTCCAGCCGCCGGTCGGTGTCGATCAGGCTGCCGGTCGGGTCGCGGCGCAGGATCATGCCGTGGGTCACGCCGCCCGTTTCGGCGTCCAGCCGATAGGTCTCGCGGCTGGCTCCGCCGGAGATCCGCGACAGGTTCGCCACCGTGGTCGGCGCGCCCCACAGGTCGGTGAGATAGGCTTCCAGCCGCTGGGCCAGGCTCCCGCTCACGAAGCCAGGTCCAGGATGCTCTTGAAGCCCGAAGGCGCGTGCGGCCCCAGCACCAGCTGCTCGAACACCCCGCGCCCGACCCGCACGCGGCCGTCGGCGGTCCGGTAGGTCACCTTCGACACGGCCTGGATGTGCAGGTGGTGGGGCATGGCGCGGTCGAGGTCGGCCAGCACGAAGTCCTCGCGCTCGACCTTCAGCGGGCCATGGTTGAGGCCATGGCCCCAGACCGGATGGCCGTAGCCCAGGCCCAGCATGAAGAATTCGGCCTGGGGCTGGATCGTCACCTCGCCGTCGGGGAGGCTGAGCGTGGCCCGCGTGGCGTGCCGTGTGCCCGGGCGCCAGTCGACGCCGTAGGCTGCCGCGTCGAAGTCGCTGGCCCCGTCGCGTTCCGAGCCCAGCGGCGCCCACACCGCCCGCCGGTTCCAGGGCCGGCCATGCTCGTCGTCATTGGTGTGGAAGAACAGGTCGCCGTCCTCGAACGCGCAGGGGCTCCACAGCCAGAAGAACTGCGGCGGAGCCGTCGGCGCGGCCTCCTGCGGGTCGCGCGCCCCGACCGGCCGCACGCCCCAGGAGCGGTCGCGCGTGCCGACGAAGCCGTCCAGGTCGTGGCGCTGGCCGTCGACCTCGATCCAGCCCGTATAGCGGCCGTTCTGGGTCAGGCGGGTGTAGTCCAGCAGGGTGCGCGGTCCGATCCGCCGGGTGAAGCGCGGCTCCTCGATCGGGAACGACCGGCCCTCGAAGGTGACCTCGGCGCGGATCCCCTGCTCGGGGGCCTCGACGGCGATCTTCAGCCGATGCAGCGGTTCCAGCACCTGGATGGTGATGGGCCCGACGGCCAGGTCCATCCGCTCCATCTCCAGCCAGCGGCTGGCGTGCAGGTTGACCTGCCGACCGTCCTTCATCCAGCAGAACGCCGCGTCGGCGATGTTGAGGTGCGGATAGACCCCGAAGGCCGCCGCGAAGAAGGCGTCGCCGTCGCCTTCCGCTGGGTAGCCATTGAAGAAGTAGCGGTCGTAGAAATTGCGGTCCGTGCCGGCATAGGCCACGGGCTCGGCCGTCTGGTGGATCGGATAGTCATCGCCCCGGGTCAGCGCCATCTCAGACCGTCCCGCCGGGCGTGAAGGCGACGTCCAGGCGGCGGATGGCGTGGACGAAGTTGTTGGGGGCGATGTCGATGTCGCCGGTCCAATGGATGTCCGGGAAGCGGCCGAGGATCTGGCGATAGGCCTCCTCCAGCTGGATCTGCGCCACCCGCTTGCCGATGCAGACGTGCGGGCCGTAGCCGAAGGCGATGTGCTTGTCGGCGTTGGGGCGGGTGATGTCGAGCCGGTCGGGCTGGTCGAACACCGCCTCGTCGCGGTTGGCGGCCCCGTAATACATCACCACCTTCTCGCCCGCCCGGATGGCCTGGCCGGCGACCTCGGCGTCGCGGGTGGCGGTGCGGCGCATGTAGATCACCGGGCTGACCATGCGGACGAACTCGTTGACCGCGCCCGGCAGCAGCGACGGATCGGCGACCAGCCGCGCCTTCTGGTCGGGGAATTCGGTCAGCAGCTTCATCGCGCCCGACAAGGTGTTGCGGGTGGTGTCGTTGCCGGCGAAGACGATCAGCAGCCACGAGCCGTCCAGATATTCGTCGCTGAGCAGGGTCCCGTCGACCTGGGCGGCGGCGATGGCGCTCATCAGGTCGGCCTGGGGCTCCAGCCGGCGCTTGTGCAGCATGGTCCGGCCGTAGTCGAACATCTCCTCGACGTTGGTGTTGAAGTCCTGGACGAACTGCATCAGCTCCAGGGTCGGGGTGACGGGCGCCAGGTGCTGCTTCAGCGCCAGGTCCTGGGCCAGCTCCAGATAGTGCATCCAGCGCAGGAACTTGCCGCGGTCCTCGGGCGGCACGCCGAGGATCTCGCACAGGGTGAACAGCGGCAGGCGCGACGAGAACCGCTCGACCAGGTCGCAGTGGCCCAGCGGGGCCATCGCGTCCAGCAGCCGGGTGACCTCGGCCTTCACCGCCTCGGCCACGCCGCGCAGGTAGCCAGGGGTGAAGTATTTCATGTGCTCGCGGCGCAGCTGCATGTGCTCGGCGCCGTCGAGGTTGATCATCGCGTCCATCGAGGCGCGGTAGAGCAGGGCGTGGCGCTTCTGCGGGTCGCCGTGCGCCATCAGTATGCCGCCCTTGCGCGACGAGAAGGTCTCCGGATCGCCGTTCACGGTCATGACGTCGGCGTGGCGGGTGACCGCCCAGAAACCGGGGCCGCCATAGGGCTCGGGGTGCCACATCACCGGGGCCTGGGCCCGCATGCGGGCGAAGTCGCCATAGGGCTGGCCGCCGGTGAACCGCTGGATCTCCGACAGGTCGATGTCGAGGATGGGGAAGACCGTCGGGGCGCCCGGCCCCTCGAGGCCGTCGATCGCGGTTTCGCTGACAAGCTGCATGGCTCGCTGGCCTTCCCTATGGACCCGCGAACTTCGTCGCGTGGTTTCGTTCGAATAGTTCAGACGACACATGTCGTGTCAATCTACTGGCGTCGATTCATGGGATATGGCAATGAGCGCGGACGGGGACAGGCGCATGCGCCTGTCCCCCAGACGTGTCCCGGAGGAAAGCAGGCCTTGGCGCGAGCGGCGATGGAACGAACAGGCGGCCTGCGCGAGGCGCAGCGGCGGCTGACGCGCGAGCGCCTGGTCGACGCGGCCGTCGACCTGTTCAGCCAGCGTGGCTTCCGGGCGGTGACCATCGAGCAGATCGCCGCGGCGGCCGGCGCCAACCGCGCCACCTTCTACCTGCATTTCCGCAACAAGGAGGACGTGGCCAACGCCATCGGCGATCGCCTGGTCCCCAACATCCAGGCGAACTTCGCGGCGCTCGACGCCCTGGTCGATCCGACGAAGGACGCGGTCCGCGCCTGGCTGGCGGCCGGCATGGCCGACCAGACCGAGGAGCGCCGCAACCTGCTGGCCGTCGCCACCGAGGCCAATGTCGCCGACCCGGACCTGGCCGACGACTACCTGCGCTTCATCAACCTGTTCATCGACAGCATGCCCCGCTACCTGGCCCGCTTCCCCGACGCCGAGCGGCCGGCCGCGCGGATGCGGCTGCTGATGCAGATGGTCCAGCTGGAGCGATTGTCCTACGTGGTGATCGTCCAGCGCGCCTCGATGCCGCTGGACCCGCTGCTGGACGCCATGGCCGAAAGCTGGTGGCGGCTGCTGCGGGGCGGTTGAGGGGGAGGAGCTTGGGCTGAGCCGCCGCCCTTATTCCGCCTCCCCGGCGAAGGCCGGGGCCCAGGTGAAGCCCACGAGCCGCCCAGGATGAATCTGGGTCCCGGCCTTCGCCGGGAAGACGGCGGTGGGAGAGGTGCGGTTCAACGAGAAGCAACCGGCTCTATCCCCCCAAACGCAAACAGCGCCCGTGCCTGGGGGAGAGGCACGGACGCTGCACTTGCAGGACGCTGGGGCCGGCCGGGGGGGAGAGCCGGGTTGTCCGCGTCGAAGAAGAGATTGGGCGTCGAACGGGGCTTTGCAACGGCGCGACTGAGGTCTTTTCACGGTCGGATCGTTTCAGACGTTCAATCTTGTTGCAGGCCCGCCCCCCTCTCCGGGGTTCCTACTTCTTCAGCATCGCCTTGATCTCCGCCTGGGTGGCGTTGATCAGGGTCGCGCCGTCGCTGACGGCCAGGTTGGCGACGGCCACGGCGAAGGAGTCCGTGCCCATCTTGATGGTCGCCATCGGCTTGCCGCTGGCGTCGGGCTTGACCTCCGCGACCTCGCCGATCACGGCGCCGGTGCTGTCCTTGACGGGTTGTCCGGCGGCCACGGGCGCTGCGGCGGCAGGGGCGCCGGCGGCTGGGGCGGCGCCTTCGGCCGGCGCGGCGGGAGGCGTGGTCTGATCCGCCGGGGCGGTGGTCTGGGCGAGGGCGGGCGCGGCGACGGCGAGCGCGACGGCGGCGGCGGCGAGTTTCACAAATGAGCGCATTCGGTTTCCAGTATGTTGAAATGTCCCCCAACTGTCACAGACAGGCTGGCGCGGCTTTTGGGCGAGGGCACGACCGGGATGGGGCCGAAATGGGTCCGGTGGTGAAGGTTGTTCTGAAGCAGGGGCGGTTGAACGGCTTGGGAACGGCTGAAGCGCCGTGCGTCCTTCGAGGCCCTCCCATGGAGGGCGCCTCAGGATGAGGAACTCAGAAAACCGTCCTCATCCTGAGGTGTGAGGCGAAGCCGAGCCTCGAAGGACGCACGGCGCATGCCAAAAGGCCGCTGCCCTACCCGCCGAACCGGGCCCGGTAGGCCTGGGGCGTGGTCGCGAACGACTTGCGGAAGTGGTGGCGCAGGGCCGCGGCGCCGAAGCCGACCGACTGGGCGATCTGCTCGACGCCGGCCGGGCTGGTCTCCAGCAGGTCGCGGACCCGGGCCAGGCGCTCGGCCAGCAGCCAGCGGGCGGGCGTCGTGCCGGTGGCGGCCTCGAAGCGGCGCAAGAAGGTGCGGGGGCTCATGCCGGCGGCGCCCGCCAGGGCCTTGACCGTATGCTCGCCGGCCAGGTCGGCGCGCATCCGCTCCAGGGCCGGACCCAGCCGGGCGCTCTCGTGGACGATCGGCACGGGGCGCTGGATGAACTGGGCCTGGCCGCCGTCGCGGTGCGGCGGCGCCACCAGCCGGCGGGCGACGGTGTTGGCGGCCTCGGGGCCGTAGTCGCGGCGCACCAGGTGCAGGCCCAGGTCCAGGCCCGCCGCGCTGCCGGCCGAGGTCAGGACATCGCCGGCGTCGACATAGAGCACGTCGGGCCGCACATCGATGTCTGGATAGAGGGCGCGCAATATGTCGACATAGCGCCAGTGGGTGGTGGCCTTGCGTCCCGCCAGCAGGCCCGCCGCCGCCAGCACGAACACCCCCGAGCAGATCGACATCACCCGCGCGCCCCTTCGATGGGCGACCTGGAGCGCGTCGATCAGCGGCTGGGGGACCGGCGCGTCGGCCCCGCGCCAGCCGGGGACGATGACCGTGCCGGCCTGCTCGACCAGGTCCAGCCCGCCGTCGGCCGTCACCTGCACGCCACCCAGGCCGCGCAGGGGCCCCGGTTCGATCGCCGCCGTCGCGAACCGGTACCAGTCCGGCCCCATCTCGGGACGGGGCAGGCCGAACAGCTCGACCGCGACGCCGAACTCGAAGGTGCACAGGCCGTCATAGGCCAGGGCGACCACCAGGCGGTTTGGGGGCAGGCGGTTGGGGAGGATCGAGCGTTCAGGCGGCTTTGGCATGATCTTTACGGCCTATGGCGATCGTGCCAGCTAACGCGATGCGCCGCCTTGGGGCAAGTCTGCTGTCGCCCAACAGAGGAGGCCGCCATGAGCTTTGTTTCCGCCATCCCCGCCGCGTTGCCGCGGGACGCCGTCGCCCACTTCGCCCGCCGGCTCAGCGTCGAGACCGACTGCTCGGACGTCGGCGCCGCGTTGAAGGCCGGCGACGTCGATTTCGTGCTGTTGCACGTCGTCGGCACGCCGGAGGCCTATGCCCGCCGGCACGTGCCCGGGGCGATCCACCTGCGCCACGCCGAGATCACCGCCGAGCGCATGGCGGCGTGGTCCTCCGACACCCTGTTCGTCGTCTATTGCGCCGGCCCGCACTGCAACGGCGCCGACCGGGCCGCGCTGCGGCTGGCCCATCTGGGCCGGCCCGTGAAGCTGATGATCGGCGGGATCACCGGCTGGGAGGACGAGGGGCTGGCGTTCGCGACGGGCGCCGAGCCGGGCAAGCTGGCCGCCGCCGCGTGACTTCGGTCGCCCGGCGCGGCTAATGGACAGGACTCTCGCCCGGGCCGTCCGTCATGGCCCGGGCGAGGGCTCTTCGCGAACGGAGGCGTGCTTGATCACCTGCTACCTGCGCTACGTCATCGATCCCTACAAGCTGGCCGAGTTCGAGGCCTATGCGAAGCTGTGGATCCCTCTGGTCAACCGCATGGGCGGCGTCCATCACGGCTATTTCCTGCCCAGCGAGGGAGCCAGCAACATCGCCCTGGCGCTGTTCAGCTTCCCCAGCCTGGCCACCTACGAGGCGTATCGCGCCCGGATCCCGGACGACCCGGAATGCCAGGAAGCCCTGGCGCTGGGCGAGCGCACCCGCTGCATCGTCAGCTACGAGCGCAGCTTCATGCGTCCGGTGTTCGAGGGTGGAGATTAGGCGGTATCGACATTCAGCGCTTCGGGCCGTTCGACCGGTCTCCGAACCATCCCTTAATACCCGTCATTCCCGCCCCTGTGGCGGGAACCCCTTTGTCCGCCGCAAGGGCGGGGGGTGTGGCGCGCCAGCGCGCCAAGGCGCTTCACCGTCATCTGAACCAGGGGTTCCCGCCACAAGGGCGGGAATGACGACAGGTTGGGGATCACGCCTGAATGTCGATCCGCCCTAGACCTCCTGGAAGCGTAGGCCGATGACGCCGAGCACGATCAGGGCGATCCAGGCCAGCCGGGCCAGCGTCAGCGTTTCGCCAAACAGCGCCGCGCCCAGCAGGACGGTCCCGGCCGCGCCGAGTCCGGTCCAGACCGCATAGGCCGTACCCACCGGCAGCACCCGCAGGCTGCGGCCGAGCAGCAGGACCAGGCCGGCCAGCGCCGCCAGCGAAGCCAGGGTCCAGCCGAGGTGGCGAAAGCCGTCGGCCCGCTTCATCGTCAACGCCCAGACGACGTCCAGCCCCGCCGCCGCGACCAGGGCGATCCAGGCCATGGACGGGGTCATCGCGCGACCTCGCCCAAGGTCACGAGCAGCCTGGACGCCAGCCGATCGGCCTCGCGCTCGGCCAGCGCCTGGCCCTGGGCGACGATGTCCGGAGCGCCGACGGTGGGTTCGACCGCGACCTCGGCGATGTCGGTGACGCCGATGAAGTTCAGCCAGGCGCGCAGATAGGGCTTCTGGAAGTCGGGGCGCGGGTCGCGGCCCGAACCGAAGTCGCCGGCGCTGGCCTGGACCAGAGTCGCGCCGACCCCGCCGAGCAGCCCGCGATAGCCGGTGTCCGGCGAGAAGGCGAAGGTCAGGCCCGGCTGGGTGACCAGGTCGATATAATGCTTGAGCCGGTAGGGGATCGACAGGTTCCACATCGGCGTCGAGATCAGCAGGTGGTCGGCCTGGCGCAGGCGCTCAACCAGGGCGACCACGGCGCGCCATGCCTCGGCTTGGGCCGGCGTGTGTTCGGTCTTGGCCAGCACCGCGTACTTGGCGTCCAGGGTCTGGCCCGAGAACGCGGGCAGGGGTTCGCGCCAGACGTCGAGGACGTCGATGCGGATTTCCGGCGCGGCGACGCGGACCTGGTCCAGCAGCCGGCGGGCGATGGCCGACGACCGCGAGCGCGCGTCGCGGGGCGAGGCTTCGATATGGAGCAGGCGAGGCATGGCGGGAGGCTCCGTTGCCGGGGATCGGAGCGCCCTATAAGGATTTCAGAATCGATCTCCGCCATAGCCAGGATCGCAATGCCTGATTTCAATTTTGAACAAACAGATTGGGACGACCTGCGGGTGGCGCTGGCGATCGCTCGCGCCGGATCGCTCTCCGGCGCGGCGCGGACGATCGGGGTCAGCCATCCCACGATGTTTCGACGGCTCAGGAGCCTCGAGGCCCGGCTGGGCGTGCGGCTGTTCGAGCGGACGTCGGCCGGCCTGGCGCCCTCCGCCGCCGGCGAGGCCCTGGTCCAGGCGGCCGAAGCGATCGAGGCGCGACTGACGCAACTGGGACGCACGCTCGAGGGCCGCGAGGGCCGTCCCTCCGGAACGGTCCGGCTGGCCACCACCGACACCCTGATGGCCGGGCCCCTGCCGCCGATGCTGGCGGCCTTTCGCGGCGCCTATCCCGAGATCGTCGTCGAGGCCGGGGTCTCCAACGCCATGGCCGACCTGTCGCGGCGCGAGGCCGACGTGGCGATCCGCCCGGCGCTCGATCCGCCGCCGACCCTGACCGGCCGCCGGGTCTGCGCCCTGGCCTTCGCCGTCTATGGCGCGCCCGGCGACACCGGCCAGGGCGAGGGCGACTGGGTCGCGCCGGACGACAGTCTTTCGGCGCTGAAGCTCAGTCGCTGGATGGCCGAGCGCGGCCTGTCGGCGAGGGCGACCTTTCGCGGCAACAGCCTGGTCAGCCTGCGCGAGGCGGCGCGCGCGGGCCTGGGGCGCGCCGTCCTGCCCTGCTATCTCGGCGACCTCGATCCCGGTCTGCGGCGGCTAGGCGATCCGATCGCCGAGCTGGCGACGGAGCTGTGGGTGCTCACCCACCCCGACCTGACGACCGCCGGACGCATCCGGGCCTTCCTGGACGAGATATACCGGCGACTGGCCGAGCGGCGGGACCTGTTCGAGGGAACCTAGTGCGTTTTCAAGCGAAGTGGATACCGGTTCGCGTGAAGAAAACGCGTCAAAACAAAAGACTAGAGCGCCCGGCCTGATGCAATCAGGTCGGGAAACGCTCTAGGGCTTCTCGCCCAGCGTCTTCAGCATCCCCAGCCGCGCCAGCTCGTCGGCGCGTTCGTTGTGGACATGGCCGGCGTGGCCCTTGACCCAGCGCCAGTCGACGTCGTGCCTGGCGCGGGCGGCGTCCAGGCGCTGCCACAGGTCGACGTTCTTGACCGGGCTCTTGTCGGCGGTCTTCCAGCCCTTGGCCTTCCAGCCGTGGATCCACTGGGTGACGCCCTTCATCACGTACTGGCTGTCGGTGTGCAGCTCGGCCTTGGTCGGCTTGTTCAGCGCTTCCAGGGCCTGGATGGCGCCCATCAACTCCATGCGGTTGTTGGTGGTCGCCAGGTCGCCGCCGCACAGCTCCTTCTTCTTGTCGCCGTACATCAGCAGGGCGCCCCAGCCGCCGGGGCCGGGATTCCCCCGGCAGGCGCCGTCGGTATAGATCACCAGCTTGGGGGTCACGCGCCGGCTCCGAACAGGCTGAGGCCCTCGCGGTGGACGGCCAGCTTGCGCTCGTATTCCAGCGGGTCCTTCGGCCTGACCAGGGCCCCGGCCGGGGTCGAGCCCCAGTCGGCCAGGCGGGTCAGGAAGAAACGCATGGCCGCCCCGCGCGCCAGGATCGGGATGGCCTCGCGCTCGGCCGGGCTCAGCGGCCGCCGGCGCTCGTAGCCGGCGATCAGGGCCCGGGCGGCGGTGACGTTGAAGCTGCCGTCGGCCTCGAAACACCAGGCGTTCAGGGTCACGGCGATATCGTAGGCGAAGGCGTCGTCGCAGGCGAAGTAGAAGTCGATGGCGGCGGCGAACTTGCCGTCCGGCTTGAAGAACACGTTGTCGGGGAAATAGTCGGCGTGGATCACCCCCGACGGCAGGCCGCGCGGCCAGGCCAGGGCCAGCTCGGCCAGGTCCTTGTCGATGGTCGCGGCCAGGCCGGGCTTCAGGCCGTCGGCGTCCTTGCGGTGCCTGGAAAACAGCGGGGCCCAGTGCGGTTGGCCCAGGTCGTTGGCGCGGCGGGCGGGATAGCCTTCGCCGGCCAGGTGCAGCCAGGCCAGGCCCTCGCCGGCCTCGCGGCAGTGGGCGACGGTGGGGCGGCGGGCCGAGAGGCCGGGCAGGAACTCGACCAGGGCGGCGGGCTTGCCGCGCAGGGTCTTCAGCGTCGCGCCCGAACGGTCGGCGATCGGCTTGGCGCTGGGATAGCCGCGATCGGCCAGCCAGGTCAGCAGGTTGAGGAAATAGGGCAGGTCCTCGGGCTTGGCGCGCCGCTCGTAGACCGTGAGGATGTAGCGCCCGGCTTCGGTTTCCAGCAGGAAGTTGGAGTTTTCCACCCCCTCGGCGATGCCTTTGAACGCCAGGGCCTGGCCCAGGTCGTAGTCGCCCAGGAAGGCGGCGAGTTCGTCGTCGGTGATGTCGGTATAGACGGCCATGGGGCGGGGATGGGGGAGGCGGCGCTGGCGGTCAAGTGCCGCCGTTACGTCGTCAGCAGTCGCGGCAGCTTGAAGGTCACCGTCTCGCGAGCCTCGATCAGTTCGTCGACGGTCACTTCGTAGCGGCCGGCGATGGCGTCGAGGACGCCCTGCACCAGGTCTTCCGGGGCCGAGGCGCCGGCGGTGACGCCGACGCTGGCGACGCCCGAGAACCACGACCAGTCGATGCCGCGCGCGTCGTCGATCAGGTGGGCGTCCTTGGCGCCGGCCCGCCGGCCGACCTCCATCAGCCGCACCGAGTTGGACGAGTTCTTCGAGCCGACCACCAGGATCAGGTCCGAGGCTTCCGCCAGCATCTTCACCGCCTCCTGGCGATTGGTGGTGGCGTAGCAGATGTCTTCCTTGTGCGGGGCGGCGATGCCCGGGAAGCGTTCCTTCAGCAGGTTGACCATCTCGGCGGTGTCGTCGACCGACAGGGTGGTCTGGGTCAGGAAGGCCACGTTGCCGGCGTCCTTGGGGACCCAGGCGCGGGCGTCGTCGATGTCCTCGATCAGGGTCACCGTGCCCTCGGGCAGCTGGCCCATGGTGCCGACCACCTCGGGATGGCCGGCGTGGCCGATCAGCACGATCTCGCGCCCGGCGTCGAAATGCTTCTGGGCCTCGACATGGACCTTGGAGACCAGCGGGCAGGTGGCGTCCAGATAGACCATCTCGCGGGCCTTGGCGCTGGCCGGCACCGACTTGGGCACGCCGTGGGCCGAGAACACCACGGGGCGGTCGGTCGGGGCCTCGTCCAGTTCCTCGATGAACACCGCGCCCAGCGCCTTGAGACGGTCGACCACGTGGCGGTTGTGGACGATCTCGTGGCGGACATAGACCGGCGCGCCGAACTTCTCGATCGTCCGTTCGACGATCTGGATCGCCCGGTCGACCCCGGCGCAGAAGCCGCGCGGGCTGGCCAGGACGACACGGAGGGGAGGGCGGCCAAGGGGCGGGATCGGCGTATGGGCGTTCATGCCGCTGAACCTAAGGGTTCCGCGCCTTTCGCGCCAGCGTCGGCCCAGAACTCCGCTGCACATTGCGACGTCACGCATATGCCTTTATCAGGCTCCATGACGCCGATGGGGACTTCCCATACAGGCTCTTCATTTTCGGACCGGACGTTTCATGCGCCGCAAGCTCTCCGTCGCCCTCAGCGCCCTGATGGCCCTCTCGATCGCCGCCACGGCGACGACCGTCCACGCGCAGCAGCGTCGGCCCGGCCAGGACCAGGGCGGCGGCGGCGACGACGACCAGGCCGGCAAGAAGAAGAAGCGCGACGACGAGTGGAATCAGCCCAAGGCCCCGCTGGCCCAGCTGCGCAACGCCGGCCCGTGCCCCTATGTGAAGGTGCTGTACGACGCCAGCCGCTACATCGAGTTCAAGGACGGCAAGGAATCGGCCGCCTCGACCGCCTATACCGGCGAGATCCAGGGCCTGTCGTCGGGCTGCGCCTACAAGAGCAACGACCCCATCAAGATGCAGGTCGAGATGCTGTTCGAGCTGGGCCGCGGCCCGCAGGCCACCGACAACCGCAAGATCTATCGCTATTGGGTGGCGGTGACCGAGCGCAACAAGGACGTCCTGGCCAAGGAATATTTCGACCTGCCGGTCAACTTCGCCTCCGGCCAGGATCGCGTCTACGCCACCGAAGTCCTGAAGACCATCACCATCCCGCGCGCCGACGAAAAGGTCAGCGGCTCCAATTTCGAAGTGCTGATCGGCTTCGACGTGACCCCGGAAATGGCCGCCTTCAATCGTGACGGCAAGCGCTTCCGGGTCAATGCCGGTCAGACCCAACAGGCCCAAGGCCAGCAGACCCAGGTCCCGACCAAACCATGATTGATTTGAAGCGGTCCCTGAGCGAGGCGGCCGCGGCCGCTTTCCAGGCCGCCGGATTGTCCCCCGACTTCGGGCGCGTCACCGCGTCCGATCGTCCCGACCTGGCCGATTTCCAGTGCAACGGCGCCCTGGCGGCCGCCAAGAGCGCCAAGCGCAATCCGCGCGAGATCGCCGTCCAGGTGGTCGACATCCTCAAGACCGACCCGCGCCTGGCCTCGGTCGAGATCGCCGGCGTCGGCTTCATCAACATGCGCGTCAGCTCGGGCGCTCTGTCGACCCGGGCCCGCGAGATCGCCGCCGATCCGCGCGCCGGGGCCGAGCCCCTGGCCCAGCCGCGCCGGGTGCTGATCGACTATGCCGGCCCCAACGTCGCCAAGCCGATGCACGTGGGCCATCTGCGCGCCTCGATCATCGGCGAGTCGGTCAAGCGCCTGTACCGGTTCCGCGGCGACGACGTGGTGGGCGACGCCCACTTCGGCGACTGGGGTTTCCAGATGGGCCTGCTGATCAGCGCCATCATGGACGAGGACGCCTTCATCCGCGCCCTGCTGGACCGCCTGGTCGAGGCGCCGCGCGACTTCTCCAAGGCCGACGAGGCCACGGTGATGGGCGAGTTCGCCTCGCGCGTCAGCCTGGAAGACCTCGACCGCCTCTATCCCCTGGCCTCGCAGCGCCAGAAGGACGACCCCGAATTCAAGGAGCGGGCCCGCAAGGCGACCGCCGAGCTGCAGAACGGCCGCTTCGGCTACCGCCTGCTGTGGCGCCACTTCGTGACCATCAGCCGCGTGGCTCTGGAGCGCGAGTTCCACGCCCTGGGCGTCGATTTCGACCTCTGGAAGGGCGAGAGCGACGTGCAGGACCTGATCGCCCCGATGGTCCGCCAGCTGGAGGTCAAGGGCCTGCTGGTCGACGACCAGGGCGCTCGCATCGTCCGCGTGGCCCGCCCCGGCGAGACCAAGAAGAAGAAGCTGCCCGACGGTTCGGTGGTCGAGGTCGAAAGCCCCGACCCGCTGCTGGTGGTGTCGTCGGAAGGTTCGGCCATGTACGGCACGACCGACCTGGCCACCATCCTGGACCGCCGCAAGTCGTTCGATCCGCACCTGATCCTCTATTGCGTCGACCAGCGCCAGGCCGACCACTTCGAGCAGGTGTTCCGCGCTGCCTACCTGGCTGGCTACGCCGAGCCGGGCTCGCTGGAGCACATCGGCTTCGGCACCATGAACGGCAGCGACGGCAAGCCGTTCAAGACCCGGGCCGGCGGCGTGCTCAAGCTGCACGACCTGATCGAGATGGCCCGCGAGAAGGCCCGCGAGCGCCTGCGCGAAGCCGGCCTCGGCTCCGACCTGGCGCCCGAGGTGTTCGAGGACATCGCCCAGAAGGTCGGGGTCGCGGCCCTGAAGTTCGCCGACCTGCAGAACTTCCGCGGCACCTCCTACGTCTTCGACCTCGACCGCTTCACCAGCTTCGAGGGCAAGACCGGGCCGTACCTGCTGTACCAGTCGGTGCGCATCAAGAGCATCCTGCGCAAGGCCGCCGAGCAGAACGTCGTCTCGGGCCCGATCACCGTCGCCGAACCGGCCGAGCGGGACCTGACCCTGCTGCTCGACGGCTTCGAGGGCGCGCTGGCCGAGGCTTACGACAAGAAGGCCCCCAACTTCGTGGCCGAGCACGCCTACAAGCTGGCCCAGACCTTCTCGCGGTTCTATGCCGCCTGCCCGATCCTCGGCGCCGACGACCCGGCCGTTCGGGCCTCGCGCCTGGGCCTGGCCGAGGCCGCGCTGCGGCAGCTGGAACTGGCCCTGACCTTGCTGGGCATCGAAGCGCCGGAACGGATGTAGGCCGCTAGGGGCGCTCGAGATCCTTGAGCGTCGCCAGCAGGCCTTCGACCCCGCCGGTTTCCAGATACTGCTGGGCCACCAGCACCAGGCGCAGCTGCTTGGCCAGCAGCGCCAGCTGGCGATGTTGGTTCTCGGTGCGCTTCTGGGCCGTTTCGGCCTCCAGGGCGTCGGCCTCCGCCAACAGCTTGCGCACCTCGGCCAGGGTCTTCTCGTTCTGGACGCCGGCCCGTTTCAGATATTCCTTGATGCTGCGCAGGCCCTCGGCGGCGATGGCGTGGGCTTCGTCGCGGACCGTGGTCTGGGCCTCGGGGTCGGCGATGGCGTCGAGCACCCGGCCCAGGGCGCCGTTGAGCTTGCCCATCAGCCCGGTGCGGGCCTCGTTCACGAGCGGCAACAGTCCTCGAGCATCGATCAGCGACGGGAGGTTCGCGCCGTCCGAGACCAGTGTCTTGCGGCGCGCCTCGACGAACACCTTGATGATGAAGCGGGAGGCGGCGATAGCGGTCTCGGACTTTACCACCGTCGCCGCCATGACCACGCCGTGCTCGGTAAAGGCGTAGGGCAGATGGCGGCGGCCGCCACGACCTTCGTTTGACATCACATTTTGTGATGTCAAAGCCGCGACCTCTTCTCCGGTTAGCCGGAAAGCGAAACTTTCGAACTTGTCGAGGTTGCGGTGGACTTGTTGATTGAGGCTGCGGGTCTCGACCTGGAACAGTCGGGCTAGGTCGGCGTCCAGGACCACGAACTGGCCCCGGATGTCACGAACCTCAAGCGGCGCAGCGGATTCAGCAAGCGAGTATGCCAGGGTCATGGCCGTCCCTTGAGGTCGCAATTTGCGACCTCAAGTTTGACTATGTTCTTGGAATGTTCGCAACCCTGGGGCGGCCTCGCACGCGCGCAGTTGACTCCCGCGGCCCCCTCGCCCAAACACGCCTCGACCCTCGCGGGAGACATCGGGATTCTGGTCCCGAGGCCGAAGGCGCAACCGCCCCGGAAACGCTCAGGCAAAAGGACCGCGCGGGTTTAGGAACGCTGGAAAGAGGCAGATTTCCCAAGAAGGGAGAGATGCCCGCCGAAGGAGCAAGGCCGGACTAGTCCGGCCGAAATCTCTCAGGTCAAAGGGACAGCGGGGGCGAGACCACCTGGCGAAAGCCGGGCGGCGTCGCCGACCCCGATTGGAGCCCAAAGCGTGTCCGACCAAGACCTCAAGAAGACGCCCCTGTACGACGCGCACGTCGCCGCCGGCGCCCGCATGGTCCCGTTCGCCGGCTATTCCATGCCGGTGCAGTACAAGGACGGGGTGCTGAAGGAGCACCTGTGGACCCGCGAGCACGCGGGCCTGTTCGACGTCTCGCACATGGGCCAGGCGCGCTTGCGCGGCGACAACCCGGCCAAGAGCTTCGAGAAGCTGGTCTCGGCCGACTACCAGGGCCTCAAGCCCGGCAAGCAGCGCTACGCGGTGCTGCTGAACGCGCAAGGCGGGGTGATCGACGATCTGATGACCGCGCGGCCCGACGACGACGGCCTGTTCGTGGTGGTCAACGGGGCCTGCAAGGACAACGACTACGCGATCATCGCCAAGGTCCTGGCGGGCGAGGCGACCGTCGAGCGCCTGGAGAACCGCGCGCTGCTGGCGTTGCAGGGCCCAGAGGCCGCCGCCGTGCTGGCCGCCCACGTGCCGCAAGCCGCCAGCATGGTGTTCATGGATACGGTCGCGCTCTCCGCATTCGGCGTCGACGCGATCATCTCGCGCTCGGGCTATACCGGCGAGGACGGCTACGAGATCTCGGTCCCGGCAACCGACGCCGAGCGGATCTGGAACACCCTGCTGGCCGATGAACGCGTCAAGCCGATCGGCCTGGGGGCCCGCGACAGCCTGCGCCTGGAGGCCGGCCTGCCGCTCTACGGCCACGACATGGACGAGACCGTCTCGCCGATCGAGGCCGGCATGAACTTCGCCATCGGCAAGTCGCGCCGCGAGGCTGGCGACTATCTGGGCGCCGACCGCATCGGCAAGGAGCTGGCCGGCGACCTCAAGCGCGTGCGGGTCAATCTGAAGGTGCTGGAAGGCGCCCCGGCCCGTGAGGGCGCGGAGATCGCAGACGAGACCGGCGCCGTGGTCGGCGTGGTCACCAGCGGCGGCTTCGGCCCCAGCTACGGCGGCGCCATCGCCATCGGCTTCGCGCCCCCGGCCCTGGCCGTGATCGGAACGAAGTTGAAGGTCATCGTTCGCGGCAAGCCGCAGGCGGCCGAGGTCGTGGCCTCGCCGTTCGTTCCCACCCGCTACGTGCGCAAGATCTAGATCCAGACCAAAGAGGGCCAGACCATGAAGTTCACCAAGGATCACGAGTGGGTTGAAGTCGAGGGTGATATCGCCACCGTGGGCGTCACCGGCTACGCCGCCGAGCAACTGGGCGACGTGGTGTTCGTCGAAGTTCCCGAAGTCGGCAAGACCGTGAAGCAGGGCGAAGGCCTGGCGGTGGTCGAGAGCGTCAAGGCCGCCTCCGATGTCTACGCCCCGGTGTCGGGCGAGGTGGTCGAGGCCAACGGCCAGCTGTCGGACGCCCCCGAGACCGTCAACGCCGTGCCGGAAGCCGGCGGCTGGTTCGCCAAGATCAAGCTGAGCAACCCCGCCGAGCTCGACGCCCTGATGGACCGCACGGCCTACGAAGCGTTCCTCTCGACCCTGTAATTTCCTTGTCATCCCGGACAAGCGCGCAGCGCGCCGATCCGGGACCGACCCAGAGCGCATGCGCTTCCGGCGGTCCCGGCTCTTCCCCCGGCTTTCGCCGGGGTTCGGCCGGGATGACAGACCTAGGTGATCTCAATGCGCTACCTCCCCCTCACACCCCAGGATCGCGCCGACATGCTCGGCGTCATCGGCGCGGAGTCGATCGACGAGCTGTTCGTCGACGTGCCCGCCGTCGCCCGCCGCGCGGGCGTGGTCGACCTGCCGCTGCATGCCGGCGAGCTGGAGGTCGAGCGCGAGATGCTGGCCTTGTCGCGCCGCAACCGCTCGGCCTCGGAAGGCCCGTTCTTCGTGGGGGCGGGGGCCTATCGCCACCATGTGCCGGCCACGGTCGACCACATCATCCAGCGGTCGGAGTTCCTGACCAGCTACACGCCCTACCAGCCCGAGATCGCCCAGGGCACGCTGCAGGTGCTGTTCGAGTTCCAGACCCAGGTCGCGGCCCTGACCGGCATGGAAGTGGCCAACGCCTCGCTCTATGACGGCTCTACCGCCACCGCCGAGGCGGTGATGATGGCCACCCGCGTCACCCGCCGGGGCAAGGCGGTGCTGTCGGGCGGCGTGCACCCGCACTATGTCGGCACGGTCGAGACCCTGGCCCACGCGGCCGGCGTCGCCACCGAGCGCCTGGCGGCCGCCATCGACGCCGAGGACGCGGTGATCGCCGCCATCGACGCCGACACCGCCTGCGTCGTGGTCCAGACCCCCAACGTGTTCGGCACCGCCACCGACGTCACGAAGATCGCCCAGGCGGCCCAGGCGGCCGGCGCGCTGCTGATCGTGGTGACCACCGAGGCGGTGTCCTTTGGCCTGCTGAAGTCGCCCGGCGAAATGGGCGCCGACATCGTGGTGGCCGAGGGTCAGTCGATCGGCAACGGCCTGAACTATGGCGGCCCCTATGTCGGCCTGTTCGCCTGCAAGGAAAAATACGTTCGCCAGGCCCCGGGCCGGCTGTGCGGCGAGACCGTCGACGCCGACGGCAAGCGCGGCTTCGTCCTGACCCTGTCGACCCGCGAGCAGCACATCCGCCGCGACAAGGCGACCTCGAACATCTGCACCAACAGCGGCCTGTGCGCCCTGGCCTTCAGCATCCACATGAGCCTGCTGGGCGAGAAGGGCCTGCGCCGGCTGGCCCTGGTCAACCATCAGAAGGCCGTGGCCTTGCGTGACGCCCTGGCGGCGGTGCCGGGCGTCGAGATCCTGACCCCCAGGTTCTTCAACGAGTTCGCGATCCGCCTGCCGGTCAACGCCGCCGAGGTGGTCGAGACCCTGGCCGCCAACGGCGTCATCGCCGGCGTACCGTTCTCGCGGCTGGAGCCTGGCGCGGGCCTCGACGACGTCCTGCTGGTCGCCGCCACCGAGACCACCCCGGACCTCGACATCACCATCTTCGCGAAGACCCTGACCAAGGTGCTGGCCCGATGAGCATGAACACCGTCGGACGGCCGACCCGTCCCGAAGTCGCCGTCAACGACTATATCCACCCCACCCTGACCGGGGCCCGCGGCCTGCTGCAGGACGAGGCGCTGATCTTCGAACTGGACTGCTGGGACAAGACCGGCGTCGACCTGCCGGACGCCCCTCCGGCTGACGACCTGGGCGACCTGGTCCGCACCGCGCCGATCGGCTTGCCGGGCCTGTCGGAGCCCGAGGCGGTGCGCCACTACGTGCGCCTGAGCCAGAAGAACCACGCCATCGACCTGGCGCTGTATCCGCTGGGCTCGTGCACGATGAAGCACAACCCGCGCCTCAACGAGAAGGTGGCGCGCCTGCCGGGCTTCGCCGACATCCACCCGCTGCAGCCGCAGTCGACGGTGCAGGGCGCCATCGAGCTGATGGACCGCCTGGCCCACTGGCTGAAGACCCTGACCGGCATGCCGGCCGTGGCGCTCAGCCCCAAGGCCGGCGCCCACGGCGAGCTGTGCGGCCTGCTGGCCATCCGCGCCGCCCACGAGGCGGCCGGTAACGGCCACCGCAAGACCGTCCTGGCCCCGACCAGCGCCCACGGCACCAACCCGGCCACGGCGGCCTTCTGCGGCTACACCGTGGTCGAGATCGCCCAGACCGATGACGGCCGGGTCGACCTGGCCGACCTGGAGTCCAAGCTGGGCGACCACGTGGCCGCCATCATGGTCACCAACCCCAACACCTGCGGCCTGTTCGAGCGCGACGTGGTCGAGATCGCCCGGCTGACCCACGCGGCGGGGGCCTATTTCTACTGCGACGGCGCCAATTTCAACGCCATCGTCGGCCGGGTGCGCCCGGGCGACCTGGGCGTCGACGCCATGCACATCAACCTGCACAAGACCTTCTCCACCCCGCACGGCGGCGGTGGTCCGGGCGCGGGTCCGGTGGTGCTGAGCGCGGCCCTGGCCCCGTTCGCGCCGACCCCGTGGGTGGTCAGTCGCGACTTCGGCTTCAAGCTGGTCGAGGAGGCCGAGGGGCCCGCCGCCCAGGCCTTCGGCCGGATGAGCGCCTTCCACGGCCAGATGGGCATGTTCGTGCGCGCCTACGCCTACATGCTCAGCCACGGGGCCGACGGCCTGCGGCAGGTGGCCGAGGACGCCGTGCTGAACGCCAACTACATCAAGGCCCGCCTCAGCGACCTGATGAGCCCGGCCTTCCCGAACGGCCCTTGCATGCACGAGGCCCTGTTCGACGACGCCTGGCTGGAAGGCACCGGGGTGACCACGCTGGACTTCGCCAAGGCGATGATCGACGAGGGCTTCCACCCGATGACCATGTACTTCCCGCTGGTGGTGCACGGCGCGATGCTGATCGAGCCGACCGAGACGGAGAGCAAGCAGGAGCTTGACCGCTTCATCACCGCGCTGCGGGCTCTGGCCGGCGCGGCGAAAGGCGGTGAAGTCGACCGCTTCAAGGGCGCGCCCTACCACGCGCCACTGAAGCGCCTGGACGAGACCCTGGCGGCCCGAAAGCCACGTCTGCGGTGGAAACCTGTGGCCGTCGCGCCACTCGCTGCGGAATAGACGCCACAGTCGAACAAAAGGGGAGCGGGGCGCCTTTACGTAAAGTCGCCCCGTTCTCATATCGGCGTAGTGAGCCGAGGAGGCCGGCCCGTGCCGGGATCAGACGGAGCACGGAACCCCGTTTCTCCCGCCATGAACCTTGCCCTCGCCATGCCCCCCGTGCGCTTCTCCGCCGCCGACGAACTCGCCCGCGAGCTTCTCGGGCGGATTTCGCGTGTCGTGCTGGTGGCGATCGGCCTGATCCTGGTCGTGGCGGGCTTCCTGATCGCGCCGCTGCCTGGCCCGCTGGGCGTGCCGCTGACGGTGGGCGGCCTGATGCTGGTGCTGCGCAACTCGTTCCGGGCCCGCAAGCAGTTCGTCCGCTTCCAGCACGCCCACCCCAAGCTGCTGTTCCCGCTGCGCCGCCTGCTGCGCCGCGAGCCCGAGGTGATGCCGGTGGCCTGGCAACAGGTCCTGCGCATGGAGAAGCTGGTGCTGCCGCGCCGCTGGCGCGTGGCCAAGCGCTGGCGCCAATCCCTTAAGCGCCAGTCGCTCAAGCGCCAATCCTTCAAGCCGGGCTCGTGAACGCGCCCGCCAGGGCGCTCGCCAAACTGCCCTCAAGGCTCTACCGCCGCCGTCGCCGGCTGGCCCTGGTCCTGCGCGAAACCGCCGGGCGCGTGGCCCGCTGGGCGGCGCTGGCGCTGGGCGTGCTGATCCTGCTGGCCGGTGTGGTCCTGACGCCCCTGCCGGGCCACCTGGGCCTGCCGTTGCTGGTCGTCGGGCTGATGATCGTGCTGCGCAACTCGTTCCAGGCCAAGCGCCGGTTCCTGCGCTGGCAGCGGCGTCACCCCAAGCTGATCTTCCCGATCCGCCGGCTGATGCGCCGCGAGCCGGAGATCATGCTGGTGGCCTGGCAGCAGCTGCTGCGGTCCGAGAAGGTGTTCCTGCGCAAGCCGTCCTGGCGGGTGCTGAAGCGGGGGCGGAAGTATCTGAAGCGGCGGTGGCTGAACAAGCAGCCGGCTTAAAGCGCGGAGCCCGTCCCACCTAAGCCTCCCCCTGTGGGGGAGGTGTCGGCGAAGCCGACGGAGGGGGGAGTGATCGGCAGGCACCCGCGCCCGGGGTCGATGATCCTAAAACTCCCCCCACCGATCGCTGCGCGATCGCCTCCCCCACAGGGGGAGGCTTGACCAACAAAAAAGGCGCGCCCCGCGAGGAGCGCGCCCTTGATGTTGTCGCCGGAGCAAAACCGCTATTGCAGCTTCGTGCCGATCTGGCCGATGGCCGCGTCGACCAGGCCGTCCGAACCGCCGGCCGCGAGGCGGGCGATCAGGACCTGTTCGGCGGCCTGGGCGGCCAGGTCGACGGCCGCGGCCTTGACGTCGGCGGCGGCCTGGGCCTCGGCCTGGGCGATCTTGCGTTCGGCCATTTCGGCGCGGCGCGTGATCTGTTCCTCGAGCTTGGCCTTGGCTTCCGACGCGATCAGCGCGGCGTCGGCCTTGGCCGCCTCGATCATGCCGGCGGCCTGACGTTCGGCCTCGTCCCGTTGAGCCTTCACCTCGGCGAGCAGGGCCTGGGCCTCTTCCCGCAGCTGGTGAGCCTCGTCGAGCTCGGCCTTGATCTTCTCGGCGTGGGCGTCAAGGGCGCCGAACAGGGCGCCCGGCAGGACCTTCAGCCAGACCAGCAGGCCGATGAACAGGGCCAGGGCGACCAGGACCCACAGTTCGGGGTTGGCCAGGTCGAAGAGCGCGTGATGTTCCATCTTCGTCTCTCCCTAGGCCAGCGAGGCCTTGAGCTCGGCGGCCGTGGCCGCCTTGCCCGTCAGCTTCTGGACGATGGCGCCGGCCGTCTCCGAGGCCACCGCGCGGACGTGGCCCATGGCCTCGTCGCGGGCGATCTGGATCCGGGCCTCGGCGGCGGCCAGCTTCTCAGCCAGCGCCACCTCTTCCTTCGCCTGACGCTCGGCGGCGGCGGCCGAAGCCACCGCCTTGGCGTCCGCCGCGGTCTTCTGGGCCTTGGCGCGCGCCTCGGCCACCTCGGCCGCGGCCGCGCGGGCCTGGACCTCGGCTTCGTCCTTCAGACGACGGGCGTCGGCGATGTCGCCGGCGATCTTGGCGCCGCGGGTCTCGATCGCGCCGCTGACCCGGGGCAGAAGCACCTTGGACAGCACCGCGAAGAGGACGGCGAAGATGAGCAGCAGCCAGACGATCTGTCCGCCCCAGTGCTCGAATTGCAGCTGCGGAAGGCCGCCGCTTTCGTGCTTGGGAGCTTCAGTCGTCTCGACCGTGCCGTGGGGTTCCGTCGCCATGGGCGAAGACGCCTCTCAGCTAGGGTTTATTAGGAGAACAGGATCAGGAAGGCGATGACCAGGGCGAAGATGCCCAGGGCTTCGGTCAGCGCCATGCCGAGGAACAGCATCGGACGTTCTTGAGCGGCGGCGGTCGGGTTACGCAGCGCGCCTTGGAAATAGTTGCCGAACATGATGCCCAGGCCGATACCGGCGCCAACCATGCCCAGCATCGCCAGACCAGCGCCGATGTACTTCGCGGCTTCAGCTTCCATTGTGAGACTCCTTGAGAGCGGTAGATAGGTTGAAAAGAGAAAGGGTGATCAGTGGCTGTCGAGGTGCACGACGTCGTTCAGATAGACGCAGGTGAGCACCGCGAACACGAAGGCCTGAAGGAAGGCCACCATGAACTCTAGGGCCGTCAGGGCGACGACGGAGGTCAGCGACAACACGCCCACCAGCCAGTAGGCCGGAGCCATGGCCAGGAGGATGGACACGAAGGTCGCGAAGATCTTCAGCACCACGTGGCCGCCCAGCATGTTGCCGAACAGACGAAGGGCCAGGGTGACGGGGCGGATCAGGAACGAGATGATCTCGATCGGCACCAGCAGGAAATACAGCGGCCACGGCACGCCCGACGGGGCGAACAGCTTGAAGAACTTCAGGCCGTTCTTGGCGAAGCCGACGGCGATCACCGTCAGGATGACCAGCATGCCCAGCGTCAGGGTGACGGCCAGCTGCGAGGTGGCGGTGAAGCCCAGGAAGTTGCCGGTCCAGCCGAACAGCATGCCCTGCAGGTTGCAGAACAGCACGAAGGCGAACAGCGTGAAGACGAACGGCAGGTACTTCTTGCCGTCGTGGCCGATGATCGAGCTGGTCAGGCCGTCGACCAGTCCATAGAGCAGCTCGCCCACGGTCTGCAGGCGGCCCGGGATCACGGCGGCCTTCGCCGAGGCGAAGCCGTAGAACACCATGATCAGGGTCGCGGCCAGCAGCATGGCGGCGATGGAATTGGTGATCGACAGATCGAGCGCGCCCAGGCCCGGCACGGTCACGGTCGGCAGCTCCACGATCTTCTTGATCAGGAACTGGTGCATCGGGTCGATCGGCGTGGCCAAGGCCCTAGTCTCTCTTCTGCTTGGGGGCGGTAGACCCGCCTCCCGTGTCTTCGTCGATCCCACCCGAATCTTTCGAGTGGACCGACGCCTGCGCGCTCAGTTTCGTCGCCTTGCGGACGACGAGATAGATCGAAAACCCCATGCCGATCAGCAGACCGCCGACCATGCCCCAAGGCCCCGTGCCAGCGTAACGGTCGAGCAGCCAGCCAAAGCCGAGCCCCACCAGAACGCCCCCGATCAAATCCGCCAGAAGACGATAGCCGTCCTGGGACGATTTCTCGTTCTGGGCATGTATCGGCTGTTCCGCCGCTTTTTTCGCCTCGAAAGCGTCGAGCCGAGCGTCCAGGCTTCGCAGGGCCTTGTCGTTCGGTTCGTCGGCCTTGGGCATGGGAAGCGGCAGGTCCGATAACGCCCGCGGCCGCCCCAAAAGAGGCGGTTTTCCGGCCGGCTTGATCGCGGCGGAACCTATAGGGCGCGCTGCGGTGCGTCAAGGTTGGGCGGGATCACGTCAAGTGGCGGTTTTATAACAGTTTTTGGCCCTGGGCGGCGACCCTTAAGGAATCGGGGCGCGGACGGGGCAACGGCGCCGCTTTCGGAGCGCGCGGGTTCCGTGGGGGAATGGGGTGCAAGTCCTCCCCCTGTGGGGGAGGTGTCGGCGAAGCCGACGGTGGGGGGCGGTGTCGGCCGCACGCAGGACTGACCTGCCCAAGCTCCCCCCACCGGCCTTCGGCCGCCTCCCCCGCGGGGGGAGGACCAAAAACCCCTCGCCTAATTTGTCCGACTAATCCTATGTTACCGCAACCATGACCGGTCGCCTCGACGCGCCGGCGCGGGGGTTCATTGAGGGAAGAACAGTCATGATCCGCGTTACCCGCTGTCTGCTCGGCGCCGCGGCGCTGTGCGCCATTGTCGCGCCGGCCGCCCAGGCGGCCCCGCCCGTCAAGCCGCAGCCGATCCCGGCCTACAAGAATTTCCACGCCGCCATCTACATCGCCGTCAACGACGCCAAGGAGCTGGCCGACAAGGCCACCTTCGACCGCGAGTTCGAGCGGGCCTCGCGCCAACTGCACTTCGACAAGGTCTATCTGGAGGTCTACCGCAGCAACGACTTCGCCAGCGACGAACAGATCGCCCGGGTCAAGGGCTGGTTCGAGGAACGCGGGGTCAAGGTGGCTGGCGGAATCACCCTGGCGGCCGGCGGCGAGGGCGGCCAGTTCGGCACCTTCGACTATGAAAAGCCCGCCGACCGGGCCGAGTGCGAGAAGGCCGTGCGGCTGGCGGCCAGGCATTTCGACGAGGTGATCCTCGACGACTTCTTCTTCTACACCTCGAAAAGTCCGGCCGACATCGCCGCCAAGGGCGACCGGTCCTGGAGCCAGTACCGGCTGGAGACCATGCGCAAGGTCAGCCAGGACCTGGTCCTGGGCCCGGCCAAGGCGGTCAATCCCAAGGTGCGGATGATCATCAAGTACCCCAACTGGTACGAGCACTTCCAGGGCACGGGCTACGACCTGGAAAAGCAGTCCCAGATGTTCGACGGCATCTATACCGGCACCGAGACCCGCGATCCGGTGGTCACCGACCAACTGCTGCAGCAGTACGAGAGCTATTCGATCATCCGCTACTACGACAACATCCGACCCACGGGCTCGAACGGCGGAAAAGGCAACGGCGGAGGTTGGGTCGACACCTTCTCGACCCTCTATGTCGACCGCTACGCCGAGCAGCTGTGGGACACCCTGCTGGCCAAGGCGCCGGAGATCACCTTGTTCAACTGGAACCCGATGAGCGAGGCCAAGCCGGTCGCGCCCGGCGATCGCCCGTGGAAGGACAAGGCCACCAGCTTCGACTGGAAGGCGATGGCCGCGTCCTACAAGCCGTTGGGCCAGGCCGGTGATCCGGGTCCCGGCTGGGGCCGCGCCGCCGGCTATTCGCTGGAGAAGATCGACAAGGACCTGGGCCTGCTGGGCAAGCCGATCGGCATTGCCAGCTACAAGCCCTACCAGTCGTCGGGCGAGGACTTCCTGCACAACTATCTGGGCAATGTCGGCATACCGATCGAGCTGTCGCCCAATTTTCCGACCAATGCCGACGTCGCCCTGCTGACCCAGGCGGCGGCCAAGGACCCGAAGATCGTCGACAGGATCAAGGGCAACCTCTTGGCCGGCAAGACGGTGTTCATCACCTCGGGCCTGCTCGGCGCCCTGCAGGGCAAGGGCATCGAGGACATCCTGGAAGTGCGCGACACCGGCCGCAAGGTGGCCCTGCACGACTTCCTCAACGGCTATGGCGCGGGCAATGGCGAGAGCCTGAACGACCCCAAGCGCGACAATCCGCCGGTGCTGTTCCCGGAACTGGCCTTCTACACCAACGACAGCTGGGGGATCATCCGGGGCGTGGCCAACGCCAAGGGCTTTCCGATCCTGCTGATGAACCGCTACGGCGGCGGGGTGCTCTACGTGATCACCATGCCGGAGAACCCCGGCGACCTCTATAACCTGCCCCAGGGCGTGACGACCGAGATCAAGCGCTACCTGCAGCGCGACTTCCCGGTGCGGCTGGACGCTCCCGACCGTGTCAGCCTGTTCGCCTACGACAACGGGACCTTCGTGGTGCAGTCGTTCCGTGACGACGACACGGCGGTCGATCTGTCGTTGCTGGGCGAGGGCGTGCGCCTGCGCGACATGACCAGCGGCAAGCTGGTCGAGGCCAAGGCGGCCGACGGCAAGGCCGATGCGTGGCGCCGCCAGGGCGTGCCGGCTCGCACCGACTTCGCCGCCCAGGTCGCGCCGCACAGCTATCGGGTCTACCGAATCGAGAAGTAGAGCTCGCGATCATCCCGGCGCGTCCATTCGCGCCGGGATGATCAATTGCTTTTTCCGGCGTTTTGGGGTCTTAGGGGCGCACTTTCCACCAACCAGAAGATTCATGTCGCAACTGAAGAACACCGGCTTCGCCGACCGCATCACCGCCGCTGCTGAAGCCAAGAAGGCCATGCTGGCCAAGATGAAGCCGAAGCCCACGGTCACGGACCCCAATTTCGAGCAGCGTCACGTCGAACGTGAAGCCGAGCTGGAGCGGGTTCGCGCCGAGCGCGCCGCCGTCAAGGAAGCCGCCCGTCAGGAAATCCTGGCGCGCGAGGAAGCCGCCTTGGCCGAGAAGCGCGCCGACCGCAAGGAACGCAAGGCGCTGTCGGCCGCCGAGCAGAAGATCGCTCGCGACGCCAAGTACGCCGCCCGCAAGGCGCGCCAGAAATAATCATCGAAACTCGCTCGATCGCATGGTTCCGGCCTGGTTGCGGGCGGACCATGCGAGGGCTTGAGTGATGCATGTCGATGTCGGTCTGCTGGCGACGATGTTCGCCGTGGCGGCGATCGCCGGGGCGTTCGACGCCATCGCCGGCGGCGGCGGCCTACTGACCGTGCCGGCCCTGCTGCTGACCGGCATGAACCCCGTCGCGGCCCTGGGCACCAACAAGCTGCAGGGCGCGGTCAGCGCCATCTCCTCCACCAGCGCCTTCGCCCGTCGCGGCCTGATCGACTGGAAGACCGCCCTGCCGGTCGCGGCCGGCGCCGCGGTCGCGGGCCTGGCCGGGGCCCTGTGCGCCAGCCTGCTGTCGCCGCGCGTGCTGGCGGCCCTGGTGCCGATCCTGCTGATCGTCATCGCCCTCTATTTCGGCTTCACGCGCGGCCTGAAGGGCGAGGACGCCTCGCCGCGTCTGACCGTGCCGGTCTTCGCCTTCTGCGTCGCGCCGCTGGTCGGCTTCTATGACGGCATCTTCGGCCCCGGGGCGGGGGCCTTCTACATGGTCGCCATCGTCACCCTGCTGGGCTACGGCGCGCTGAAGGCCACCGCTCACACCAAGCTGGCCAACGCCGCCTCGAACCTGGGCAGCCTGTCGCTGTTCATCTGGAAGGGCGCGGTGGTCTGGCCGATCGGCCTGACGATGGCGGCAGGGGCGTTCATTGGGGCGCAGATCGGCTCAAGGCTGGCGATGCGGTTCGGGGCCAAGCTGATCCGGCCGCTGCTGGTGGTGATGTCGTGCGCCATGGCGGTGAAGCTGCTGAGCGATCCGGGGAATCCGTTGCGGCATGCGGTGGTCGGACTGTTTACGCCCTAGAGCCTCCCCCTGTGGGGGAGGCGATCGCGCAGCGATCGGTGGGGGGAGTTTTAGGATCGTTGATCCGGATTGTGGTCGAGGCCGTTTCACTCCCCCCTCCGTCGGCCTATGGCCGACACCTCCCCCACAGGGGGAGGCTTCAAGAGAGCGCCGCTACTGCGCCGCCACCAACTGCTCGGCCGTCGACAAGTCCACGCTGACCAGCTGACTCACCCCCCGCTCGGCCATGGTCACCCCGAACAACCGATCCATCCGGCTCATCGTCACCGGATTGTGGGTAATCGCGATGAACCGCGTCTTGGTCCGCCGGCGCATCTCGTCCAGCATGTTGCAGTAGCGGTCGACATTGGCGTCATCCAGCGGCGCGTCGACTTCGTCCAGCACGCAGATCGGGGCAGGGTTGGCCAGGAAGACGCCGAAGATCAGGGCGCTGGCGGTCAGGGCCTGCTCGCCGCCGCTCATCAGGCTCATGCTGGCCATGCGCTTGCCGGGCGGGCAGGCGAAGATCTCCAGGCCGGCCTCCAGCGGGTCGTCGTTCTCGACCAGTCGCAGCTCGGCCTGGCCGCCGCCGAACAGGGCCTGGAACAGGGTCTGGAAGTGGCCGTTGATCACCTCGAAGGCGGCCAGCAGCCGCTCGCGGCCCTCGGCGTTCAGCTCCTCGATGCCGGCCCGCAGCTTGGCGACCGCGCCCGACAGGTCGGCCCGCTCGGTGCGCATGGTCTCCAGCCGGGCGGCGTATTCGTTGGCCTCCTCCTCGGCGCGCAGGTTGACGGGGCCGATCGCATCCCGCTCTCGCTCGAGAGCGAACAGGTGGGCCTCGACCCCGGCCGCGTCCTTCGGGACGGCGATGGCCTCGCCGGCGATGTGGCGGCCCAGTTCCTCGGGCTCCATGCGGGCCTGTTCGCGGATGTGGCCGGCCACCTCGGCGAAGCGCTCGCGGACAGCGTCCAGGGTGGCGACCAGGGCGGCGCGCTTCTCGCGGGCCTCGGACGCGGCCTGTTCGGCGGCGCGGGCCGCGCGGTCGGCGGTCAGGCGGCCGGTTTCGGCGGCCTCCAGAGCGTCCGACGCCTTGGCGCGGCGATCCTCGGCGGCGGCGAACTGCTCGACGATGATCACCAGCTTGCCCGCCAGCACGCCCGGCGCCTCGCGGGCGGCCTCCTGGGCGGCGGCGGCCTTGCCGCGATCGGCTTCGAGGCTTTCCTCGCGCCTGGCCGAGGCCTCGCGGCGCTTGGCCCAGTCGCCCCGGTCGCGCTCCAGGTTTTCCAGGCGGCGCTGGCGGCCGGCGGTCTCGCGGGTCTCCTGGTCCAGGGCCGAACGGGCGGCGGCGGCGGCCTCGCGGGCGGCGGTCGCGGCCTGACGGGCTTGCGCCAGCTGCGGCGCCAGGTCGGCGACGCCCTCGGCGGCGGCGTTCTCGGCGCGGACGGCGGCCAGGGCCGTCTCGGCTTCGACCCGTTCGGCTTCGAAGCGGGCGATGGTGTCGTCCAGCGACTGGGCGCGGGCCTCGCGTTGGGCGGCCTCGCGCTCGTAGCGGACGACCGCCTCGCGGGCCCCGGTCAGCAGGCGTTCGGCGTCGGGCGGGCCGCGACGCTTGTCGCGAAGGGTTTCCTCGGCGACCCGCAGGGCGTCGGCGGCGGTCTTGAGGGCGGCGGCCCCAGCCTCGGCGCGCGGCGCGACCTGGTCGATCTCGGCCTCGACCTCGGCCAGGCGGGTGCGCTGCTCCAGCCGCACGGCGGCCGGCTTGGGGGCGTCGGCCCGGGCCACGAAGCCGTCCCAGCGCCACAGGTCGCCTTCCTTGGAGACCAGGCGGGCCCCGACCGGCAGGCCCTTGGCCAGGCGATCGCCGTCGGCCCGCGCGACCACGGCCACGTGCGCCAGGCGGGCGGCCAGCTCCGGCGGGGCCTTGATCAGCGGAGCCAGCGGGCTGGCGCCTTCAGGCCAGGCGACGGCGGAAGCCTCTCCGCCAGCCCAGAACGACGGCGCCCGGGCGTCGAGCGCCGCTTCCAGGTCGTCGCCCAGGGCGGCGGCCAGGGCGGCGCCATAGCCCTTGTCGGGCGTGACGGCGTCGAGGGCCGGCGAGAAGCCGCTCTTGGCGCGGGTCGCGGTCAGTTGGGCCAGGCCCCGGGCCTCGGTGCGCAGGCGGCCCAGTTGGTCCTCGACCTTGCGGGCCAGGTCGCGGGCGGCGGCCTCGGCCTGGGCGGTCTTGACGCGAACGGCCTCGGCTTCCTCGAGGGCCTGCCGGGCCGACGCCAGACCCGCCTCGGCGTTGGCGAAGCGCAGCTTCGCCTCGGCGGCGGCCGGGTCGACCTCGGGACCGATGGCGGCGCGCTCGGACTTGGCCTGGTCCAGGGCGCGGACGGTGCGGGCCAGGCGTCCCTCGGCCTCGGCCAGGCGCTGGGCGGCGGCGCGGGCGCGAGCCTCCTCGGCGGCGGCGCGGGCGGCCAGCTGCTCGACCTCGGCGTCGGCCTTCGCCCGATTGTCCTCGGCGGCCTTGGCGGCGGTGGCCAGTTCCGGGCCCCGGGCCGGGGCGGCGGCGATCTCGCCGCGCAGCTGGATCAGCTCCTCGTCCAGGCGGGCCAGGGCGCGGACGGCGTCCTCCAGACCCTGGGCCTCGCGGGCCCGGTCGGCGTCGATGCGGGCCAGGTCGGCCGACAGCCGCTCGAACTCGGCGGCGGCGGCCTGGGCCTCGCGCTCGGCGCGATCCTTCTGGATGGCCAGCTGGCCCAGGACCGCCTGGGCGATCGAGGCTTCCTCGCGCAGCGGCGGCATGGCGTTCTCGGCCGCCAGGATCGCGGTCTGGGCCGTGGCGGCGGCGCGAGCGGTCTCCTCCACCGCGCGGGCGGCGTCGGTGGCGTCGCTTTGCGTGCGGTTGAGGGTGTCGCGGGCCTCGGTCCAGCGAGCGTAGAGCACGGCCCCCTGCACGGCGCGGATCTCGGCCGACAGCCGCTTGTACTTCTCGGCCTGGCGGGCTTCGCGCCGCAACCGGTTGAGGGCCGTCTCCAGCTCGCCGGCCACGTCCTCCAGGCGCGAAAGGTTGGTTTCGGCGGCCCGCAGCCGCAGCTCGGCCTCGTGGCGGCGGGTGTGCAGGCCCGAGACCCCGGCCGCCTCCTCCAGGATGCGGCGGCGGTTCTGCGGCTTGGCGCCGATCAGCTCGCTGATCTGGCCCTGGCGGACCAGGGCCGGCGAGTTGGCCCCGGTCGAGGCGTCGGCGAACAGCAGCTGGACGTCGCGGGCCCGGACCTCGCGGCCGTTGATGCGGTAGGTCGAGCCCTCGCCCCGGTCGATGCGGCGCACGACTTCCAGCACCGGGTCGTCATTGAACTGGGCCGGCGCGGTGCGGTCGGTGTTGTCGATGGTCAGGGTGACGTCGGCGTGATTGCGGGCCGGGCGGTTGCCGCTGCCGGCGAAGATCACGTCGTCCATGCCGCCGGCCCGCATGGCCTTGGCCGAGTTGGCGCCCATCACCCAGCGCAGGGCTTCCAGCAGGTTGGACTTGCCGCAGCCGTTGGGCCCGACCACGCCCGTCAGGCCGGGCTCGATCCGGAACTCGGTCGGTTCGACGAAGGATTTGAATCCGGAAAGGCGCAGACGCTGGAATTGCACGGCGCCCGCCCGCCCCTCAGCCCTTGGCCGGCTTGGCAGGGGCCGGCTTGCTGGCGGCCGCCTTGTCGATGGCGGCGGCGAAGGCTTCGATCGGCTGGCCGCCCACCAGGCGCTGGCCGTTGACGAAGAAGGTGGGCGTGGACTCGATCTGGTCGCGCTCGGCCGCCTTGGCGACGCGCGCGTTCAGGGCCTCGAGGGCGGCCTTGTCGCTCAGGGCGGCGGTGAACTGTTCCTCGGTCAGGCCAAAGCTCTTGCCGATCTTCAGCAGGCCGCCCCACAGGTCCTCGCTCTCGAAGATCGCCGTCTGCTGCTTGAAGACGGCGTCGGTGACCTGGAAGTAGCGGTCCGCGCCGACCCGCCGGGCCAGCAGGTAGCCGGCGGCGGCGAACTCGGTGGGCTGGGTCAGGAACTCGCGGAACACGTAGCGGACCTTGCCCGTGTCGATGAAGCGGGCCTTCAACTGCGGGAAGACGTCGTTGTTCCAGTGGGCGCAGTGGGTGCAGGACAGCGAGGCGTATTCCACCACCTGCACCTTGGCCTTGGGCGAGCCCAGGGTCATGTCGCCGGGAACCGCCGGCAGGGGCGCGGCGCGCGCGGCGGTGGGCGCGGCGGCCAGCATCATGCCGCCCGCCGCCCAGGCCGAAGCCGAGAGCCCTGTTCCGATCAGCGCGCGCCGGTCGAGGATCATTTCTTTTCAGCCTCGGCGATCGCGGCGTCGAGCGCGGCCATCGAAGCTTCGCCGCCGTCCTCGCCGTTCACCTTCTTGCCGTTGACCACGAAGGTCGGGGTGCCGGTGATCTTGGCGTCCTTGGCGTACTTCTCGACCCGGTCGTTCAGGGCCTTGAGGTTCTTCTCGTCGGTGACGCAGGCGTTGAACTGGGTCTCGTCCATGCCGGCCGACTGGCCGATACGCAGCAGCACGCCGCGGAAGTCGCCGGTGGTGAACATCTCTTCCTGCGAGCGGTACACGGAATCGACGACCTGGAAGTACTTGTCCTTGCCGGCGCAGCGGGCCAGCAGGAACGAGGCGGCGGCCACCTGGACCGGCGGGGTCAGGAACTCGCGATAGACGTAGTTGACCTTGTTGGTGTCGATGTACTTGGCCTTGAAGGCCGGGAACACGTCGTTGTTCCAGCGCGCGCAGTGGCTGCACGAGGCCGAGGCGTATTCCACGACCGTGACCTTGGCCTTGGGGTTGCCCAGCGACATGTCGTCGGCGCTGGACGTTTCCGCCTTGTTGCAGCCCGCGAGCGCGACGGCCACGGAGGCGGTGAGGGCGACGGCCGTCAGGAGCCGGCGGGTCTGCGAACGCATGGTCGATCTTCCTCAGGTCGTGAACAGTGAAGTTAAGCGCGATTCTTTGACCGCGCGAAAAAGGCGCGGATGAGGCCTTGGCATGAGCCTATCCACGGCCCGGTTGTCAATCCAGAGGCGCCCGTCTAGCGCGGGTCGCGCAGCACGCCGCGTCCCAGCTTCAGCAGGGCTTCCTTCAGTCCGCCCTCGGGCTGGGCGCCCAGGCTGTCGGCCAGTTCGCGTTCCTGGGCGGCGTCCAGCGGCGGCTTGCGGCGGGCGCGCGGGGCGACGGGCGCGGCCTGGACCTTGACCGGACCCTGGACGATGCGCAGCCGGGTCACCGCGCCCTTGCCGAGCAGCAGGTCGAGGCGGGCGGTGATCTGCGGGGCCTGGTGCTGGATCAGCGAGGCCACCGGGCCGTCGACCCGCAGCTCCAGGGTGCCGCCTTCGCCGGGCGTGCGGCTCTTGATGACCCGGACCGGCTCCGTCCGGCGCGCCAAGGTCTCGCCGACGATTTCCCGCCAGCGGGTCTGCAACAGGGCCGGGCCCTGGCCGAACTTGGCGTCCAGCTGCTTGATCAGCGGGGCCAGCGCCTTGCCGGCCGGCGGGGGGCTGCGGAACTGCGGCCGCGTGCGGCGGCGCTTGAGGATCGCGAGGGCTTCTTCCGCGGTGGGCAGGGGACGGCGCATGGGGCGAGGGTAGCAGAGGTGCGGTGAGGAAGGGAGCGACGGCCTGATCCAATCGCATTCCAAAATCGTTGTCATCCCGGAAGCCTCGCAGAGGCTGTCCGGGACCCAGGGGACTGGGCCTGCGCGGTGCAGCCGCCCCTGGGTCCCGGACAAGCGCTGCGCGCTTTCCGGGATGACAACTGAAAGAGCGGATCGACACCCTGAGGGGCTCCCCCTGATCACCGGGATTTGCCATACGAGCATCATGCTCGACATCCCCGCCCTCCGCGCCGCCCTGCTGGCCTGGTACGACGCCCAGGCGCGGGACCTGCCTTGGCGCACCGGACCGGCGGCCGGCAAGGCCGGACAGCGGTCCGACCCCTACAGGGTTTGGCTGTCGGAGGTGATGCTGCAGCAGACCACCGTGCCGCACGCCACGCCCTATTTCCTGAGCTTCACCCAGCGCTGGCCGACCGTCTCGAGCCTGGCGGCGGTGGAGGACGGCGAGCTGATGGCCGCCTGGGCCGGCCTCGGTTACTACGCCCGGGCCCGCAACCTGCTGGCCTGCGCCCGGGCCGTGGCCCGCGACCACGGCGGGACGTTCCCCGATACGGAAGAGGGCCTGCGCGCCCTGCCGGGCGTCGGCGCCTACACCGCCGCCGCCGTGGCGGCCATCGCCTTCGACCGGGCGGCCAATGTGGTCGACGGCAATGTCGAGCGGGTGATGGCCCGGCTGTTCGCGGTCGAGGCCCCCGTGCCGGACGCCAAGCCGGAGCTCAAGCGCCTGGCCGGCCAGCTGGTCACCGGCGCCAAGGGCCACGGGCGCCCCGGCGACTGGGCCCAGGCGCTGATGGACCTGGGCGCCACGGCCTGCCGGCCCAAGGCCCCGCTGTGCGACCGCTGCCCGGTTTCGACCTGGTGCGAAGGACTGAAGACCGGCGCGCCGGAGACCTATCCGCGCAAGACGAAGAAGGCCGACCGCCCGCACCGCCACGGTGTCGCCTATGTGCTGATCCGGGGTGACGAGACCGCCCTGGTCCGCCGGCCGCCCAAGGGCCTGCTGGGCGGCATGCTGGGCCTGCCGACCAGCGACTGGCGCGCGACGCGGTGGAGCGACGCCGAGGCCGCCGTGGCCGCGCCGGCCCCGGGCGCCTGGCGCGACTTCGGGACGGTGGAGCACGTCTTCACCCACTTCTCGCTGACCCTGCGGGTGCTGCGGGCCGACAGCAACGGCGAAGGCGATTTCGTCTGGACCGACCCGCAAGGGCTGGCGGCCCTGCCGAGCGTGTTCCTGAAGGCGGCGCGGGCGGGGCGGGATCGGCTGGTCTAACGTCGTGCGAACGCAGCCAGCGCGTCCAAGAAGTCGTTGCCGAAGATCTTCAGCAGGAAGGCCGCGATCACCAGGATGACGGAGTAGGTCAGCGCCGACACCACGCCGATCATCACGTCCTTCCACAACGGCCTGCCGCGCGCCAGGGCGTCGCGCTGGATGGATGGCGTCTGGTCTTCCAGGATGCTCTGGGCGTAGGCGGATAGGGCGCTGTCGGCGGTCGCGCGAAAGGCCTTCAGCGTGGTCGGCGTCCACTGGCGGGAAAAGCTCCGCAGCTCGGTCGTGGTCGGCGCGCGCCCCTCCCTGGTTTTGTGGCCCAGAAGCCATTCGCGCTTGGCCTGCTTGTAGAGGCCGTAGGCGATGAACCCTTCGATGTCGTCGGAGGCGCAAACCAGTTGGTCGAAGACCAGATTGTGGTCGGCGGCCGTCACCTGGCCGGGCCTATTTTCTTGCCAGCACGGACTTGGCCCGGGACAGGGCTCGCTCGTGCGCGTCGCGGCTCAGGGCGACCACCTTGCTGCCGTCCGGACGTCGGATCGCCTGCAAGACGCCGCCGTTCCCCACGTCATGGAGAGCGACGGGACTGACGACGGCCCTGTCGGCCAGGATTTTTCCGATGCGGATCATAAGGTGAACATTGCCGTCTTGCGCGCGCTCACGCAAGACCCTGGCCGGAAAATGAGACCTTCAGTTCATCCCCGCCCGCACCTGGCTGCGCAGCACGTCGATCGGGGCCAGACCCGCGTCGGTCTTGAAGTGCCAGTAGGTCCAGCCGTTGCAGGCCGGGGCCGACTGCACCAGGGCGCCGACCTTGTGGATCGAGCCGGACAGGTCGCCCACGGTGATCGAGCCGTCGGCCCGCACCTTGGCGGCGTGCGAGCCCTTGGAGCAGTACAGGGTGTCGCCCGGATTGAGCAGGCCGGCCTCGACGATATTGCCGAACGGCACGCGCGGCTCGGAGCGCTTGCTGCCCATGACGTCCAGGTCGGCGGGGGCGATCGGCACGACCTTGGCGATGCGGGCCTTGGCGTGCTCGATATAGTCGGCCTCGCGCTCGATGCCGACGAAGCGGCGGCCCAGGCGCTTGGCGGCCGCGCCGGTGGTGCCCACGCCGAAGAACGGGTCCAGGATCACGTCGCCCGGCTTGGTGGTCGACAGGATCACCCGGTAGAGCAGGGCTTCCGGCTTCTGGGTCGGGTGCGCCTTGTGGCCGTCGGCGCCCTTGATGCGCTCCTCGCCGGTGCACAGCGGGATGGTCCAGTCCGAGCGCATCTGCACCTCGTCATTGGCCATCTTCAGGGCGTCGTAATTGAAGGTGTAGCGCTTGGCGGCCTGGCTCTTGGAGGCCCAGATCAGGGTCTCGTGGGCGTTGGCGAAGCGGGTGCCCTTGAAGTTGGGCATCGGATTGGACTTGCGCCAGATCACGTCGTTGAGGATCCAGAAGCCCAGGTCCTGGATGGCGACGCCGACGCGGAAGATGTTGTGATAGCTGCCGATCACCCAGATCGCGCCGTCGTCCTTCAGCACCCGGCGGGCGGCCTTCAGCCATTCGCGGGTGAACTTGTCGTAGACGGCGAAGCTCTCGAACTGGTCCCAGTGGTCGTCGACCGCGTCGACCTTGGAATTGTCCGGCCGCAGCAGGTCGCCGCCCAGCTGCAGATTATAGGGCGGATCGGCGAAGATCAGGTCCACGGACTTCTCGGGCAGGGCGTTCATCGCCTCGATGCAGTCGCCCTGGATGATGGTTTCAGGCCCGAAGGACATGTCCGCTTCCCGTCAAAAACACTGAGCGGAATCATGAGTCTTGATGGTTACGGGGGGGTGAACGGGCATGGTTACCCGGCTGTTAACCTCGCCCGAAACCTGTGGAATGAGTCCGATTGGACTCAGAAATCGCCGGCGGAGCGGGTTCGGCCTTGATGTTCTCGTATTGTTCTGAAATGGTTTCGGGGCAGGAACGCGAGGGCGCCATGGCCGTCATCCGAGGCTATATCGCCGCCAGCCTGGACGGCTACGTGGCCGACGTCGGGGGCGGGATGGACTGGCTGGCGCCCTATGCGGCGGTCGACGGCGGCTACCGCCACTTCATCGACCAGGTCGGCACGGTGGTGATGGGCCGGCGCACCCACGACCAGATCCCCAGCTTCGGCATGGGCTGGCCCTATGCCGGCAAGCGCGGCCTGGTAGTGACCTCCGGACGCGGCGCCAGCTTCCATTCCGGGACGCGGTTCTGGACCGCCGGCCTGCCGGCGCTGATCGGCTGCCTGCGCGACCTGGACGACGGCGACGTCTGGGTGGTGGGCGGCGCGACGCTGCTGGCGGCGATGATCGCGGCCGGGGCGCTGGACCGGCTGGAACTGCTGGTCGCGCCGCTGCTGCTGGGCGAGGGGACGCGGCTGTTTCCGCCGCCGGTGAGCGGGCTGAAGGGCTTGGCGCTCAACCGCGTCGAGGCGCTGGAGCGGGGGATGGTGCGGCTGGACTATGGGCTGAGCTATCGGCCGGTTCGGAAGCTGCCCGCCGCTCTCGGACGTTCGTTTTCCTCGGCATAATGACGCGGGCGATGGCGGTTGGGAGCGGACACGATTGGAACCCACCCCACCGTTGTCATCCCGGCCGTAGGACCGCGTAGAGGGCCGAAGAGCCGGGACCCAGAGCCCTAGGCCTCGACCTCGTCGTCGAACGCCATGTTCGCCCCCAGCTCCCCCGCCAGCGCCAGCTTGACCGGCGCCCAGCCCATCCGATGGATCGGCGAGGGGCCCAGGCGGCGCAGGCCTTCGACGTGGACGGCGGCGTGGTAGCCCTTGTGGCCGGCGAAGCCGTAGCCGGGATAGACCGCGTCCATCTCGACCATGATCCGGTCGCGGGCTTCCTTGGCCAGGATCGAGGCGGCGGCGATCGAGCACGACAGGCTGTCGCCCTTGATCACCGTCTTGACCGCGCAGGGCAGCTTGAAGGCGTAGTTTCCATCCACCAGGGCGAAGGCCGGCGCGACCGCCAGCCCCTCCACCGCCCGCCGCATCGCCAGGCCGGCGGCGTGCAGGACGTTGAGTTCCTCGATCTCCTCGATGCTGGCCAGGCCGACGCACCAGGCGACGGCGGTGGCCTTGATCTCGATCTCCAGGGCCGCGCGGGCCTTGGCGGTCAGCTTCTTGGAGTCGTTGAGCCCCTTGGGGATCCGAGCCGGATCGAGGATCACCGCCCCGGCGCTGACCGGCCCGGCCCACGGACCCCGGCCGGCCTCGTCCACGCCGCAAACATGGCCCGGGCCGCAGGCGGCTTCCAGCATCATGTCGGGGCCGGTGGGGGCTTTGGCGAAGGACTTGGTCATGAGGGCGGTTTAGGGCGTTTCGCAAAGGGTGGGAATCCTGAAGCCTGATCAATTCCCTGTGGGCATCATCCCAAGCTTTGCACTCTGGATTCGGCGTTCCGCTGGTCGTCGCGCACGTGAGCGCCGGCCACAATAAAAGTTCGGATAGTCGAACTCCCCGACACGGCCCTTACTGTCAGCACTATATGCGTGTTATTTACAGTGCATGGCGAGGAAGCCCTCAAAAACGACTCTCACGTCGATCGAGAAGTCCGTCATTAAAGCCCTACTCGTGGAGGGCTGGCGAAACCAAGATGTCCAGGTTCTGATCAACACAGGGCGGTCCGCTTCGATTAACTTTGGACGCATCTCCACGATCAAAGGCGACAATACGATTGTCCCTGCGTCCAAGCAGCAGGTGGAGGCGTTCAGGCGGAAAAAGCTGCTCTTCGACCATGTAACCGGTCTTTGCCCATTCGATGACGAGCGGCTAGTCCGCGCGCGCGAGGCCATGATTTTGGCCGTCGAGTTGTTCAACACGCCACGCATTGCCTTCAAAGCCGGGGTGTTTTCAATGTTAGCAAACGTCGCGTGGACCTATCTCCTGCATCAATACTACGTCTCAAAGGGCGTGCCGATCATCAAGGACGGGTTTAGTCTTCTTCTGTCGCAAATGATTGCGCGAGAAGACGTCCCTCTGTCGAAAGGCTGTAAGCAAAATTTGGTCGCTTTGAAGGAAATTCGGGACGTAGTTGAGCATAGAACGATTGGATCATTTGATAGTAAGTGGCTTCCGTTATTCCAGTCAACATGTCTGAATTTTGAGAAGGTTATAACTGAACTCTTCGGGGTAAAGCTCACACTTGGCCACGATCTGGGGTTCTCCCTCCAATTTGCCAAGCTAACCACGGAAGAGATTTCTACTCTCCAGGGGTTCGATCTTCCCGAGCATATCGCGGCGTTAGATGCGAGCCTTGCCGCGAAACTCAAGGACGGAGAAGCAGACGATCTCGAGTACCAGTTCAAAGTCATTTACACCCTCACCAATGCATCTAAGGCGAAGGCTCATTTTCAGTTTGTTCAGCCGGATTCCGCTGAAGGAAAGGAAATTCAGAACGTCCTGATTAAATACAAGCCGCTCGACGAGATTTATCCACTGAAACCATCTGAGGTGTCGAAGCTCATTTCGGAGAAATCGGGGCGCAAATTTACCCTAGACAAGCATCAGCGTGCTTGGAAAATGTTTAAAGTTCGGCCAAAAGGTGACGCGGGTAATCCATCGGCGACGGATATTAAGTACTGCGTCTACCACGTTCCTTACAAGGCGTATACTTACTCTAAAATTTGGGTGGATTTCTTGGTGGAGAAGATTGCTGATGAAGCGGTCTGGCAGCAGCTCAGCACCTTCAAGGATTGAACTCGATGACACCGATAGGCGGAGACCTGAGCTGCCCGCAATCGCTGACCATACCTATGCCGAAATACCCCTACCGAGCCATTGCCCGGCATTCCTCATGCCGGAAGCACGTCGTGAAGTGATCATTCACCAGCCCCGTGGCCTGCATGAAGGCGTAGACGATCACCGGGCCGCAGTACTTGTAGCCCTTGGCCTTCAGCATCTTGGCCATGTCGACGGCCAGGGGCGTCTGGGCCGGGACGCCGGTGGCGGCGGTCCACTGGCTCTGGATCGGCGCGCCGCCGACCATGCCCCACAGCAGGGCCCCGAGGTCCTCGCCGCGATCACGCATGTCGCAGTAGATTTTCGCCCCGGAGATCGCCGCGTCGATCTTGCCGTTCGAACGGATGATGCCGGCGTCGGCCATCAGCCGGGCGCGGTCGGCCTCGCCGAACCGGGCCACCTTGTCGGGGTCGAAATTGGCGAAGGCGGCGCGGAAGGCCTCGCGTTTGCGCAGGATGGTGATCCACGACAGCCCGGCCTGGAAACCGTCCAGCACCAGCTTTTCCCACAGGGCCCGGGAGTCGTACTCCGGCACGCCCCATTCGGTGTCGTGATAGGCCTCGTAGAACGGGTCGCCGTTCATGCCGCGCCAGGTGCAGCGTTGGATCTCGGTCATGGGCGGAGCTTGGCCCGGTTGTTTGGAACTTTTCAAGAACATTCTTGCGCCGATCAGCTTGCGCGATCCAAGTGGTTGAGCTTGAATTCGACCTCATCCTGAGCTTGTCGAAGGACGAGGTTTTCGCGCTCCGTGGTTGAAACCCTAGGAAGCCGGCGTCGGCGCCGGAACCCAGTCCGGCCAATCCACCGTCACCGCCCGCCCATCGGCCGTCAGGTCCGCGCCCTCGATGCGGTCCAGGCGCAGCAGCGCCATGGCCCGGCCGTCGCGGCCCGACAGCACCTCGCCGGCCCGCAACGTCCCGGCCAGCACCTCGGCGCCGAAGGCCGGGGGCGGGCCGTCGAAGGCGATCGGCAGCATGCGGTTCTTGATCGTGCCACGCCGCTTCATGCGGCTGGTGGTCTCCTGGCCGACGAAGCAGCCCTTCTTGAAGTCGACGCCGTTCAGCAGGTCGAAATCGGCCTCGATCGGATAGGTCTTGTCGGTTCCCCAGTCGGCGGGGCCGGGGACGCCCAGGGCCAGGCGGTGGGCGTCGTAGGCGTCTTCCGAGGCGGTGGCGGCCAGGTCGCCGCCATAGGCGCGCCAGCCCAGGTCGGGCAGGCGAGGATCGCTCATCCACGGTGTGCCCCCTTTCCCCTGGAGGGGGGAAGGGCTGGGGATGGGGGTGGAAGAGGTTTCGGATGTGGCGACGCCGAGTTCAAGCCCGCCAACGGCGCCACCCCCACCCCCACCCCTGACCCCTCCCCCCTCCAGGGGGAGGGGAAACGCTGCGAACACCGCCAAGTCGCTTGAAGCCAGCTCCACCTTGGCCCGCAGCTTGTACATCGTCAGCCGCGTCATGATGGCGTCGCGATGCTCGGCGGCGACGTCCAGCAGCGCGCCATCCGGCGTTCCCGCCACGAACAGGTCGTGGAGCAGGCGGCCCTGCGGGGTCAGCAGTCCGGAGAACCGCAGCTCGCCGGGTTCCAGCGTCTCGACCTCCTGGGTCAGCAGGCCGTTCAGGAAGCTCTTCCAGTCGGGACCGCCGACGGCGATCACGGCGCGGCTTTGAAGGTGGGCGATCTGGGTCTGGTTCATGCCTGCACATGTGGCGCGAAGGACGCGGTCGCGCCAGTCCCTCGATCCATAGAAAGCTGAGCTGTTATCGAGGGATGCGCCGACTCGCCACAGGCTTTATACATTCGCCGATGACACAGCGGGCCTTCCCGATTCTCTTCATCACCGCCACGCGTATCGGCGACGCCGTGCTGTCGTCCGGCCTGATCAGGTTCCTGGCCGACCAGATCCCCAACGCCCGCTTCACTATCGTCGCCGGCCCCCTGGCCGCGCCCCTGTTCGCCCATGTGCCCGGTCTCGACCGGGTGATCGTCATGGAGAAGGGCAAGGGCAAGGGCCACTGGTTCAAGCTGTGGAACCAGGTGCGCCACCGCAAATGGGGCCTGGTCGTCGACCTGCGCGGTTCCGGCACCGCCCTCTTCCTGCGCCGCGAGAAGCGGGCGATCTGGAAGAAGGCGCTGGGCGAGCCGGTCCACAAGGTGATCGACGCCGCCCGGGTGCTGAAGCTGGAGGGCGACCCGCCCAGTCCGCACCTCTACATCACCCCCGAGGTCCAGGCCCTGGCCGACCAGATGCTGGCCCCGCGCCCAGATCGAGCAGGTGGGGGCGAGCCGGACGGGCCGATCCTGGCCGTCGGCCCCGCCTCCAACTGGGTGGGCAAGATCTGGCCGATCGAGCGCTTCGCCCAGACCGCCGCCCAGATGCTGGGTCCGCAGGGGCCGCTGGCCGGCGGCCGGTTGCTGATCATGGGCGGGCCGGGCGACAGCCGGATGGTCGAGGAGCTGCGCATGGCCTCGGCCCGCGGTCGCTATGTGGACCTGACGGGCAAGGTCGACCTGCTGACCGCCTATGCCGCCCTGAAGCGCGCCGACCTGTTCATCGGCAACGACAGCGGCCTGATGCACATCGCCGCCGCCGCCGGCATTCCCACGATCGGCCTGTTCGGCCCCTCCGACGAGCGCCGCTACGCGCCGTGGGGCGAACGCACCCGGGCGGTGCGCGGCCCGCGCACGCTGGACCAGTTCCTGGCGGTGGATCCCGACCTGTCGCAGGCCATCCGCCACATGAGCGACCTGCCGGTGGCGACGGTGGTGCGAGCGGCCAAGGAGCTGCTGGCGCAGGTGAGGGCGGGAGCTGTGGCGGAGGCGCAGGCGGCGCTGGCCGTCGAGCCCCAGCCTGTCGAGGAAGACGCCGCCGAGCTGGCGGTGGAGGATGCGGCGACCACGCCGGAGCTCTATCCGGTGGTCGAGGATGTCGCCGAGCCTGACGCCGACCATCAACCCGCCGAACCGCCGATCGAGGCGGATCGCCCCTAAAATCCGTCATCCCTGCTCTAATGCGGGGCTATCACATATGGATTCGCTGCGAAGAAAGCTGTCATCCCGGACAAGCGAAGCGCAGATCCGGGACCGCCGGAAGCGCCGAGTTCACGCGTCGGTCCCGGATCTTCGCGCTACGCGCTCGTCCGGGATGACAACCGTTTTTGGTCATATGCGATAGCGCTCTCCCTTTAACCGGGGGACCCAAGCTGACTTGGCCGGCGTGGCTTGGGTCCCCCGAACAAGTCGGGGGATGACGGAGGTTTGTTGACGCGGGGGTTGCCTGATAGGCAACCCGGACCTAGACCGCCCCCAACCCTCCCCCCAGTGTCCGGCAGGAACCGCCCCATGACCCAGACCTTCGACCTGATCGTGCGCGGCGGCGAGGTGGTCAACCACGCGGGACGCGGCTTCACCGACATCGGCGTCCGGGGCGGCAAGATCGTCGCCATCGGCGACCTGTCTCAGGCCTCGGCCGGCGAGGTGTTCGACGCCACCGGCCTGACCGTGCTGCCCGGCGTCATCGACAGCCAGGTCCACTTCCGCGAGCCCGGCCTGGAGTGGAAGGAAGACCTGGAGAGCGGCTCGCGCGGCGCGGCCCTGGGCGGGGTGGTGGCGGTGTTCGAGATGCCCAACACCGAGCCGACCACCACCGACCCCGACGCCCTGGCCGACAAGCTGGCCCGCGCCAAGGGCCGCATGCACACCGACCACGCCTTCTATGTGGGCGGCACCCACGAGAACGCGACGTTCCTGGGCGAGCTGGAGCGCCTGCCCGGCTGCTGCGGCATCAAGGTGTTCATGGGCGCCTCGACCGGGACCCTGCTGGTCCAGGACGACGAGGGCGTCGAGAACGTGCTGCGGCACGTCAACCGCCGCGCCGCCTTCCATTCCGAGGACGAATACCGCCTGGCCGAGCGCCGCTCGCTGGCTCGCCCCGGCGACTGGACCAGCCATCCGGAGGTCCGCGACGCCCAGGCCGCCCTGCAGTCGACCCATCGGCTGGTGGGCATCGCCAAGCGCCTGGGCAAGCGCATCCACGTGCTGCACGTCACCACCCACCAGGAGATCGACTTCCTGGCCAAGAACAAGGACGTGGCCAGCGTCGAGGTCACCCCCCAGCACCTGACCCTGGTCGCGCCCGAGGCCTATGAGCGGCTGAAGGGCTTCGCCCAGATGAACCCGCCGATCCGCTCGGCCGAACACGTGGCCGGGGTGTGGCGCGGCATCGAGACCGGCATCGCCGACGTGCTGGGCAGCGACCACGCCCCCCACACCCGCGAGGAAAAGGCCCGGCCCTATCCGGCCTCGCCCTCGGGCATGCCCGGCGTCCAGACGCTGGTTCCCATCATGCTGACGCATGTGGTGGATGGCAGGCTGAGCCTGGAACGCTTCGTCGACCTGACCAGCCACGGCGTGAACCGAGTGTTCGGCCTGGCCGACAAGGGTCGCATCGCCGAGGGCTTCGACGCCGACTTCACCATCGTCGACATGAAGGCCAGGCGGGTGATCACCCACGACTGGATGGCCACCCGCTCGGGCTGGACCCCGTTCGACGGCTTCGAGGCCAAGGCCTGGCCGGTGGCGACCATCGTCCGGGGGACGGTGGTGATGCGGGACGACGAGATCGTGGCGGAAGGGACGGGCGCGCCGGTGCGGTTCCTGGAGACGCTGGCGGGGTGATCGGTCCTCCCCCTGTGGGGGAGGCGGCCGAAGGCCGGTGGGGGGAGTTTTAGGGTCTTCGATCCAGGATTGGGCTGACGTCGTGTTGCTCCCCCCACCGTCGGCTTCGCCGACACCTCCCCCAGAGGGGGAGGATCTGGCGATTGCGTCCCACCCAAGTCCGGTTAACATTCCCCCCATGGATGGGACTTCAGAAACCCACGCGCCGTTTCGCGACGCCCGCTACGCGCCCCGCGCGCTGGAGGTGGAAGGCCGTGGCGACGTCCTGGTCCTGCGCAATCCGACCCCCTATTCCAACACCATCCAGACCGTGACCGCGCCCCTGGCCCGCTGGGCGGCGCAGGCGCCCAATCGGATCTGGCTGGCCGAACGCTCCCCCGAGAACGAGGGAGGCGGCTGGCGGACGGTCACCTATGGCGAGGCGGCGCGGCGGGTCTCGGCTCTGGCCGGCGGCCTCTCGGCCCTGGGCCTGGCGCGCGGCCAATGCCTGCTGATCCTGGCCCGCAACGGCGTCGACCACGCCCTGATCGGCTATGCGGCCATGAGCCTGGGCGCGGCGATCTCGCCGGTCTCGCCGCAGTACGGGCTGAAGGGCGCCGACCTGACCCGCCTGGCCTTCGCCGTCGAGCGGCTGAAGCCGGTCGCGGTCTATGTCGACGACGCCGAGGCGTTCGGCGACGCCCTGGCCGCGCCGTTCCTGGCCGGCCTGCCGGTGGTGGCCAGCCGCAACGCCCGGCCGGGCGACGTGAGGTTCGAGGCCCTCCAGGACTCGCATCCCGCCGCCGCCGTCTGCCGGCCCTCCGACCCCGCCAAGCTGCTGCTGACCTCCGGTTCGACCGGCCAGCCCAAGGCGGTGATCTGCACCCACGCCAACATCGCCCTCAACGCCGCCCAGATCGCCGCCTGCTACGACGACCCCGATCCGCCGGTGCTGGTCAATTCCGCGCCCTGGAGCCACAGCCTGGGGGCCAACGCCATCCTGCACATGGTGCTGCACCGGGGCGGGAGTCTTTACATTGATGCTGGCCAGCCGCTGGCTGGCAAGTTCGACGAGACGGTGCGCAACCTGCGTGAGGTGGCGACGACCTACCACAACATGGTCCCGGCCGGCTGGGGGATGCTGGTCGGCGAGCTGGAGCGCGACGAGGCCCTGGCGCGGAAGTTCTTCGAACGGGTGCGGGTGCTGCAGTACGGCGGCGCCTCGATGGCCCAGAGCATCCTCGACCGCGTCCAGGCCGTGGCGGCGCGCACCATCGGCCACCGGGTGACCTTCGCGGCCGGCTACGGGGCCACCGAGACGGGCCCGACCGCCTGCAACATCCATTGGCTCAACGCCCGCTCCGGCATGATCGGCCTGCCGACCCCGGGGACCTCCGTGAAGCTGGTTCCCGCCCCAAGCGAGAGAGGGGGAGACAAGTTCGAGATTCGGGTGAAGGGGCCGCAGGTCTCGCCGGGCTATCTGGACATGCCGGAGGCCTCCGCCGAGGCCTTCGACGAAGAGGGCTTCTATCGGCTGGGCGACGCGGCGCGACTGGCCGACCCGGCCGATCCCTCGGCGGGCCTGGTGTTCGACGGCCGACTGGTCGAGAACTTCAAGCTGGCCAGCGGCACGTTCGTCGCGGCCGGGGCGCTGCGGGTGGCGGCGGTTTCGGCGATTGGCGGCGTGGTGTCCGACGCGGTGGTCTGCGGCGAAGGCCGGGACGGGGTGGGCCTGATGCTGTTCCTCGACCCAAAGGCCGGCCTGCTGCTGGGTGACCCGGCGACGGTGCGGAAGGCGATCGAAGTGGGGCTCGAACGGCTGAACGCCACGGCCAAGGGCGGCGGCCGGGTGGCTCGGGCCCTGATCCTCGACGGCGCGCCCGACGCGGCCAGCGGCGAGCTGACCGACAAGGGCTACATCAACCAGGCCCTGGCGCGCGACCGGCGACCGGCGGAGCTGGCGCGGTTGTTCGCCGAGACGCCGGACGAGGATGTTCTCGTATTCTCATAGGTTGTCATCCCGGAAGCGCGTAGCGCTGTCCGGGACCCAGGGGCCGGCGCATTGCGGTTGCCCCTGGGTCCCGGCTCTTCGCTTCGCTACGGCCGGGATGACAACCGTTGGGGAGCGGGTAGGTAGCGATTGGAAAATTACATGAACGGCGCCGACGCCCTGATCACCACCCTGGCCGACAACGGCGTCACCGCCTGTTTCGCCAATCCCGGCACCAGCGAGATGCAGTTCGTCGCGGCCCTGGACCGCGAGCCGCGCATGCGCTCGATCCTGTGCCTGTTCGAGGGGGTGGCGACCGGGGCGGCCGACGGCTATGGGCGGATGACCGGGACGCCGGCCTGCACCCTGCTGCACCTGGGCCCCGGCTACGCCAACGGCGCGGCCAACCTGCACAACGCCCGGCGCGCCTTCACCCCGATCGTCAACGTGATCGGCGACCATGCCGTCGACCATCGCCAGTACGACGCCCCGCTCAATTCCGACATCGCCGCCCTCGCCAGGCCCAATTCGCTGTGGGTCGGGTCGGCCGACAGCGCCGACGCGGTGGGGCCGCTGGCCGCCGAGGCGGTGGCCGCCAGCTTCGGCGCGCCGGGCGGCAACGCCTGCCTGATCCTGCCGGCCGACAGCGCCTGGAACCTGACCAATGCTCGCGGTCCGGTGGTCGAACCGCCCCGCCCGCGCGCCCCGGACCCGGTGGCGGTCGCGGCGGCGGCCCGGGCCATCAAGGCCGCCGCCAAGCCCGTGCTGCTGCTGGGCGGCGGGGCCTGCGGCGAGGCCGGGATCGCCGCCGCCGGACGGCTGGCGGCCGCCGGCGTCCGCGTGCTGACCGACACCTTCACCGCCCGCCAGGCCCGGGGCGAGGGCCGCTTCCGGCCCGACAAGCTGCCCTATTTCGGCGAGGCCGCGCTGAAGGACCTGGACGGCGTCGACCTGATGGTGCTGTGCGCCACGGTGGAGCCGGTGGCCTTCTTCGCCTATCCCGACCGGCCCAGCGTGCTGGTCCCGGAGGGCTGCGCGACCCTGACCCTGAGCGACCGGGGAACCGGCGCGGCGGCGGCGCTCGACGCCCTGGCCGACGCCCTGGGCGCGCCGGCGACCGGCGCGGTCGAGCCCTACGCCCCGCCGCCGGCCCCCGCCGGAAAGCTGGACGCCTGGGCGATGGGCGCGTCGATCGCCCGCCACATGCCGGCCGGCGCGGTCATCTCGGACGACGCGGTGACCGCCGGCCTGCCGATCTTCACCCAGACCAAGAGCGCCCGGCGCCATGACTGGCTGTCCCTGACCGGCGGGGCGATCGGCCAGGGCATACCGCTGGCGATCGGCGCGGCCGTGGCCTGTCCCGACCGCAAGGTCCTGGCCCTGACCGGCGACGGGGCGGGAATGTACACGGTTCAGGGCCTGTGGACGATCGCCCGCGAGCAGCTGGACGTCACGGTGGTGGTGTTCGCCAACCACGCCTACCGCATCCTCGGCATCGAGATGGGCCGCACCGGCGGCGGCGAGCCCGGCCCGGCGGCGTCGCGGCTGCTGGACCTGTCGGACCCGCGCATCGACTGGATCGCGGTGGCCGGGGGCCTGGGCCTGCCCGCCGAGCGGGTCGAGACGGCGGAGGCGTTCGACGCGGCCATGGCGCGCGCGATGGGCACGCCGGGGCCGCGCTTCATCGAGGCGGCGATGCGGTAGGAAGTGGGGCGGGAGCGCCAGTTCATCTCACGGCGTTGATCGGGCGGCGCGCCTCGTCGTGAAGGAGCGTGCCCTGTTTGCGAGGCTGGCGCTGTTCGCCCTGAAGGCTTGCGCGGCGCGTTGACCTTGGGTTGTGCCCATGGCTAAGGTTCGATCACGGCGCGGGTCTCGCCGCCCTCTTCGAATCCAATGGGAACGGCGCCGATGAAGCTTTCGACCTCGATGACGGCTGCCGCCCTGGCGTTCGCGCTGATGACCGGCTCCGCCGCCCAGGCCTCCACCGGGCAGTCCGGCACGGTGTATAACATCACGGTCACCATCTACGGCACCGTCTACTTCTGGCAGAGGGGCGTCCGAACCGCCCAGCCGGCCTGCAGCACGGGAATGCCCAGGCGGTGGGCGTTCAGCAGCACGACGCCGGCCGGACAGTCGCTCCTGGCCCTGATCCTGTCGGCCAACGCCACGGGCAAGCCGATCGTCGTCGCCGGCAACGCGACCTGCGACGTGGCGCCCGACACCGAGAGCGCGGTCTACGTCTATATCGACGACTAGCCGGGGCCGGGGGCACACGCATGCGCGTGTCCCCGATCGCATCCCGAAACTATCCCGGCAACCGCAGCACCGCCCGCAGCCCGCCCATCGGCGAGCGCTCCAGGGTCAGGTCGCCGCCCAGGCCCCGGGCCATGTCGCGGGCGATGGCCAGGCCCAGGCCGACGCCCTTTTCGTTCTGGTTGCGCGACTCGTCCAGGCGGTTGAACGGGCGGAAGGCCTCTTCGTGGAGCGCGTCGGGGATGCCGGGGCCGTCGTCGTCGACGAAGATCCACACCCCGCCGCTCGGCCGGGCCATGGACGACACCCGCACGGTCTCGCCATGGGCGGCGGCGTTGTCGATCAGGTTGGCCAGCGCCCGCTTGAAGGCCTGGGGCCGCAAGATGGCTGAAAGATCGTCGCCGATCGCCAGCTCGATGCGCGCCCCGGCCCGGGACGCCCCCTCGCAGACCTCCTCGATCAGCGGCCTCAGCATGACCTCGCGCGTCGCCTCGCCGCCTTCGCCCCGGGCGAACGACAGGTACTCGTCGATCATGTGCTCCATCTCGGAGAGGTCGCGCTGCATGGCCTGGACCTGGGCGTCGGGCTCGGCCAGGGCCAGTTCCAGCTTCAGGCGGGTCAGGGGCGTGCGCAGGTCGTGGCTGACCGAGGCCAGCAGGGCCGTGCGCTGCTCGATATGGCGCTGGATGCGCTCCTTCATGGCCAGGAAGGCCTGGGCCGCCATGCGCACCTCGCGGGCCCCATGCGGCTTGAAGGCGGCCTGGTCGATGCCGCGCCCGAAGGCGTCGGCGGCGTCGGCCAGGCGCTCGATAGCCCGCACCTGGTTGCGGATGAACAGGATGGCCACCGCGGTCAGCAGCAGGGTCGCCACCACCATCCACAGGATGAAGATGTGGCCCTGGGTGGCGAAGGCCCGGTCGCGCGGGGCGATGATCCGCAGCACGCCTTCCTTGACCTGCACGCGGATGTCGACGTGGCCGGGATAGCGGGTGGTGTCGAACCAGAACGGCGCGTCCAGCCGGTCGTCCAGGGCGATGCGCAGCGAGCGGTCCAGGGAGGCGAAGAGCGACGGTCGCTGGCCGGTCGGCAGTTTGCGGCCCTTCTGCAGGGCGATCGACAGCGACATCGAGTCCTCGGCCCGCTGCGCCATCTTGTCGAGCGCGGCCGGCGACGGGTCGTCGTTATAGGTCTCCACCGCCCAGGCCACGTCGCCGGCCAGGCCCTCGGACAGGCGGCTGGTGACGGTCTCCCAATGGGCGTCGAAGAACGCCCAGGTGACGGCGATCTGCATTACCGCCACCGGCAGGACGATGATCAGCAGCGAGCGCCCGAACAGCGAGGTCGGCAGCCAGCGCTTGATCTGGCGGGGGATGAACAGGCGGGTGCGCAGGCGGATCATCTAGGTCCTCCCCCTCTGGGGGAGGCGGCCCGAAGGGCCGGTGGGGGGAGGGGTGGGATGCCGGGAAATATCCGGCCGATGGCGCAAGCTCCCCCCTCCGGCGCCTGCGGCGACACCTCCCCATAGGGGGAGGACCCGTGGTCGTCAGCCACCAACACCATCAATCCGGCGCCAACCGATAGCCGATCCCGCGCACCGTCTGCAGGTACCTCGGGTTCTTGGGGTCCGGCTCGATCTTGCGGCGCAGGCGGGTAACCTGGACGTCGACGGCGCGGCCGGTGGCGTCGACGGTGTCGCGGGCCAGTTCCAGGCGGTCGACCGGCGCGTGGGCGACCTTGGCCAGGCGGCGCAGCAGGGCGACCTCGGCCTCGGTCAGGCGGATCGGCTCGCCGTTGCGGGTCAGTTCGCCGCGCTCCGGCTCGAAGGCGCAGTCGCCCAGGCTCAGGGCGCGGGGCCCGGACGGCTTGGGCGCGGTGCGGCGCAGGATGGCCTCGATGCGCAGCAGCAGTTCGCGCGGCTCGAACGGCTTGGCCAGGTAGTCGTCGGCCCCGTGGGTCAGCCCCTCGATGCGGTCGCCGGTCTGGTCACGGGCGGTCAGCATCAGGATCGGCGTCTTGCCGGCCTCGCCGCCCCTGGCCCGCAGGCGCCGGGTGAAGGCGAAGCCGTCCTCGCCGGGCATCATGACGTCCAGCACCAGCAGGTCGAAGTCCATGGCCCCGGTCAGCCGGTCGGCATGGGCGGCGTCGGCCGCGGCGCTGACCCGGAAGCCGGCGCGGCTGAGGAACTCCTTCAGGAGCGAGCGGATGCGGTCATCGTCGTCGACGACCAGCAGGTGGCGCTCGCCGCGTTCTTCGGGGGTCACAGTCCGTCCCTCCGATTGAGGCCGACGCCTTGGCGTGGTCCGGCCAGGGCCGCCAGGATGCGGCGGCTCCCCGCCACCCCGTCCAGCCCGCCGGTGCGATAGGCCCGGCCCAGCAGGCCGCGCAGCCGTTCCGACACCCGGGCCTCGAAGGCCGCGCCCTCGGCGGTCAGGGCGGTCGGCCGGCGGCGGGCGTCGAGGTCGCCGGCCGCCTTCTCGGCCAGGCCCAGGCGTTGCAGGTCGGTCAGGGTCTTGCTGGCCGCCTGTTTCGACAGGCTGGTCAGCTTGGAGAGGTCCTGCACCCCGATGCCGGGCCGGCGGCGCAGCAGGAAGGCGGCGCGCCAGTGCGAGCGGCCCAGGCCCGGACCCTCGGCCTCCAGCGCCGCGTCGACCGCCGCCCACAGCGCCGCCTCGGCCAGCAGCAGCAACTCCAGCCCGCCGTCCAGCTGCTCCTCGCCGAGAATCAGGCGCGGATCGGTGGACCCCGCCGAAAGGCCCGAGGAAAGAGGCGTGGCCATTAGAATGCGTCCATTTTATTTGACCTGCCGCGTCGCGGGGCGTCTAAGAACCGGATTCCAAATAAGGAGGTCTTGGACCGATGTCTCTCGTTCCCTTCGACGATCGCGATGGATGGATCTGGCTGGACGGCCAGTTCGTAGCCTGGCGCGAGGCGAAGGTGCACGTATTGACCCATGGCCTTCACTACGCCTCGTCGGTGTTCGAGGGCGAGCGGATGTATGGCGGCGAGATCTTCAAGCTGACCGAGCATACCGAGCGCCTGTTCAAATCGGCCGAAATCCTCGATTTCAAGATCCCCTACACGGTGGAGCAGATCGATGAGGCGTGCAAGGCGACCGCCGCCAAGAACGGCCTGACCGACTGCTATGTGCGGCCGATCGCCTGGCGCGGCAGCGAGATGATCGGCGTCTCGGCCCAGCAGACCAAGACCCACGTGGCCATCGCCGTGTGGGACTGGCCCAGCTATTTCGATCCGGCGACCAAGGCCAAGGGCATCCGCCTGACCTGGGCCAAGTACGACCGTCCCGCGCCGAACACGATCCCGACCGCCGCCAAGGCCGCCGGGCTGTACATGATCTGCACCATCTCCAAGCACGCCGCCGAGAAGGAAGGCTATGCCGACGCGATGATGGTCGACTATCGCGGCTATGTCGCCGAGGCGACCGGCGCCAACGTGTTCTTCGTCAAGGACGGGGTGCTGCACACCCCGCTCCCGGACTGCATCCTGAACGGCATCACCCGCCAGACGGTAATCCAGATCGCCCGCGAGCGCGGTATCGAGGTGGTCGAGCGCCACATCGAGAAGCCAGAGCTGGCCGGCTTCACCGAGTGCTTCATCGTCGGCACCGCCGCCGAGGTCACCCCAGTGGCCGAGAAGCCGGGCGCGATCTCGCTGTCGCTGATGGACGACTATGCCCGTCTGGTGCGGCGGGAGCTGGTGGAAGCGTAAGGCTGACGGGGACAGGCGCATGCGCCTGTCCCCAGCTGAACTGAATGATCCCGGAGGGCTTGGCTCTCCGGGATTTTTTGTGTCCAGAGCGCGGAACCCTCTCCCAAAGGGAGAGGGAGGGGCCCGCCGCGCAGCGGTGGGAGGGTGAGGGGTTTGGGCGTCAGCCGGCGTGCCGGCAGGGCGCTGGGAGAAAACGGTGAGGGCGTCACCCCTCACCCTCCCAAGCTTCGCTTGGGCCCCTCCCTCTCCCCTCCGGGAGAGGGTTCAAATCAGCCCGCCACCTTCGCCTCAAGCTCCACCAGCCGCGCCCGCGTCGAGGCCAGGTCCGCCCCGAACCGGGCCGGGTCGGCCGCCGCCAGTCGCGCCGCCACGTCATAGCTCTCGCGATACAGGTCCAGCGCCCGCATCCGATGCCCGCGGTCCTCGCGCAGGTCGGCCAGGCGCTCCAGCGTGATCGACAGGGCCCGCCGCGCGCCGGGGTCGGCCGCCTCGCGGCCGCCGTGCGAGCGGCGCAAGGCCAGGGATTCCTCGAAGGCCGACAGGGCCTCGTTCAGCCGGCCCTCGATCTCGGCCACGTCGCCGACCCCGGCCAGGGCGCCGGCCAGCAGGTCGTCGACGGAGGCGTCGCCAAGGGTGGAGGGGCGGGTGGCGCGGACGGCGCGGGCGTAGCTGACCGCGCTTTCATAGGCCTCGGCCGCCTCGTCCATCCGTCCCTGGGCGCGAGCGAAGTCGCCCAGGTCGCGGTGGGCCAGGGCCTTCTCGCGGTCGCCACCGGCCACGCGCAGCAAGCGGGTCAGCACCCGCGCGGCCTCGGGCCAGGTCTGCGTGCGGCTGAGTTCGATGAGCCTGGCGCGGAGCTCGGCGAAGGTCTCGACGGGCGGCGGCGGCATGACGGCGACCGGGGTCGGCTCCGGTTCGACCAGGACGACTGGCGTCATGACGGGCTCGGCTTCGGGCGCGGCCTCGGCGACGACGACCGGCGTCGCCAGCGGTTCGCCCAGGTCGACCACCACGGTCTTGCGGCGCGGCTTGCGCCTTGGCCGTGGGCTCAGGGGCCGTGGGGTCAGGGCGGCGACGAGCAGCAAAGCCCCCGTGATCGCCGCCGCCCAGCCCACGAACGGCCGGTGTGGCTCGAAAGGTCCGAGATCGAGGTCTTGCGCCCAGCCCCCCAGGACGCCCAGACCCGCGATGACGTACCCCGATGTCGCCAGGATCACCCCCAGGATGATCCCCACGAGCCGAGCCATCATGTCGCCCCCTCCATGACGGCGTTCGTAAGGAGCGGCACGTGATCCCAGCGCCGCCGCCGCGTCGAGCCGTCTCAACCGCCAGGGGAAGACCGGCGCGCAAGCTGCGCCGTAACGGGCGCCAGGTCGTGGTGGCGCCTCTAAATCAGCCAGGTCAGGGGGCGGGGATAGGCCTCGCCTCTGAGCAGATAGACCAGGCCCAGGATCGTTCGAACGACGAACCAGACGCTGATCAGGCTGAGGATGACGCCGCCGGCGATCATCATCGGAAAGCCGATCAGCAGCACCGCCAGGACCAGTCCGACCAGGATCAGGGCCAGACCGCCCAGGAACCACCAGATCGACAGCCAGAAGGTGCGGATGGCGAAGGTGTAGTGGCTGGCGTTGATCGGCCCGGCGGCGTCGCGATTGACGTAGGCGACGATCAGCCCGATCAGGAAGGTCAGGCCGTTGGTGAAGCCCAGCAGATAGAGGGCGTAGACGACGATCGGCAGGATCTTGTCCTCATCGACCCGCTCCGGGGTCTGGGTCACGTCGGTCATGGTCAGATCATCCAGTTGCGGGGCGTGGGGTAGGCCTGGCCCTTGAGCAGCCAGGACAGGCCCAGGATGCAGCGCACCGCCGTCCACACCCAGACGGCGGCCAGAATGACGAAGCCGATCCCGACGACGCTCAGCACCCCGCCGATCACCGTGAACAGCAGCCACAGCCAGAAGGTGCGGATCTGGAACACGTAGTGGCTCTGCATCCACTCGGGCGCGGCGGCCTTGCTGACATAGGCCAGGATCACCCCGACCACGGCGGTGGCGCCGACGGACAGCAGACCCAGCAGATAGAGGGCGTAGACCACCAGCGGCATGGTCTTGTCGTCCTGCAGGGCGGGCGGAACGGCGGGATCGGTCTGGTTCATGGAACGATGCTCGCTAAAAACGACCCCGAACGCAAATGAAGGTGCTGTTAGGTGGGCTTTCCTCCCCCGTGAAACGGGGGAGGAGCTAGATCAGCGGCAGCAGCTCGTCCGGCAGCGCGTGCGGGTCCAGCCCCTCGCCGCGTCCCAGCCACGGGGTGACGGCGGCCAGCAGGATCAGCACGAAGGCCATGCGCGCGGCGATCTCGACGGCCATGCCGGTCATGCCGGGGGTGAAGGCCAGCAGCAGCATCACCACCGTGCCGAACGCCAGCAGGCCCATGACCCAGGTCAGGCCCTCGCGCGCCGCCATCACCCCGGCCAGCTCGAAGCGGGCGCCCCCATTCGTGCCAGGGGGAGCCAGGTCGGCGCCCGCGCCGGCCACCGCGCGGGCGAACAGCGAGAAGCCGGCCAGCCGGTCCTCGAACCGGCCGGGGCCGACATAGCTCTGGGCGGTCAGGATCGTCTTGCGGCGGCCGAACGCCAGGGTCAGCACCCGCCGGCGACCGCCTTCGCGCGGCTTGGCCAGGCGAAAAGCGGTCAGGGCGCTCAAGGGGAAGCGTCGTTCGCGCGGGCCTCGGCGCTCGACCAGCTCCGCGCCTTCCAGGGTCCACACCGTCTCGGGCTGGAACGGGGCGAGGCGGGCGCTGTAGGCCAAGCCAAGGGTAGGGGGCGCGGTCACCCCCGGACGGCGGTGATTTCCACCCCGGCCGCGGCGGCGTGAGGGGCCAGGGCCAGGGGCTTTTCGACCCGCACCCGGGCGCGGGTGACGCGGCTGTCGGCGAACGACGCCTGGGCCAGGCGCTCGGCGAAGGTCTCGACCAGGTCGATATGGCCCTCGGCGGCGATGGCCTGGGCGGCCTGCAGGATGGTCTCGTAATTGACGGTGTCGCCCAGCTGCTCGCAATGGCTGGCGGCGATGTCGAGCTCGACATCGATGACCAGGGGCTGCTGGCGGCCGTGTTCGTGGTCGTAGACGCCGATCCAGGCCTCGACTTTCAGGCCGCGCACGAAGACCTTGGTGACGATCACCCGGGCGGGGTTCGGCCTGGGCCCAATGGGCGCGGAGACCTCGTTCGGAGCGTTTTTCAGGGGCTGGACGGACACGGCGAGACCTTCAGGAACCGATGATGTCTGGCGTGCGCCAGCCCAGATGCTGACCCGCGTCGACCGCGATCATCTGGCCCGTGACCGAGGTCGCGTCAATGAGGTAGCGCAGGGCGGCGGCCAGCTCTTCAAGCGAAACGGCCCGTTGCAGCGGGGTGGCGGCCGCCTCGCGCTCGAATTCGCCTGGGGCCTGATGGACCGAGGCCAGCACCGGTCCGGGGCCGATGGCGTTGACGCGGACGCGCGGCGCCAGGTCCTGGGCCATGGTCTGGGTGGCCCACCACAGCGCGGCTTTCGACAGGCTGTAGCTGAAGAATTGCGGGTTGGGGCGCAGCACCCGCTGGTCGACGATATTGATGATATGGCCGGGAATGTCGGACGGCAGGGCGGCGGCGAAGGCCTGGGCCAGCACGATCGGAGCCCGCAGGTTGGCGTCCAGGTGAGTGTCCCAGCTGGCCCGGTCGGCGGTGGCGAGGCGGTCGTCCTCGAAGGTCGAGGCGCTGTTGACCAGCAGTCCGAGGGGGCCCAGGGCCTGGGCGGCGCGCGCGACCAGGCCGGCGGCCTGGCCCTCGTCGGTCAGTTCGGCGTCGAGGATGACGGCCCGGCGGCCCAGGGCCGCGATCTCGTCGGCGACGGCCTGGGCGTCGGGCTTGGCCGTGCGGTAGTGCACGGCGACGTCGAAACCGGCCCGCGCGGCCTCCAGGGCCAGGACGCGGCCGATCCGGCGACCGGCGCCGGTGACCAGGGCCGCGCCGCGCATCGTCATCGACTTAGTCGAAACGGCCGAATTCGAACTTGTTGAGGGCGAGGTTGACGCCGAGGAAGATGGCGATGATGCCGATCGCGAGCATGGGCGCGGGTCCGTTGTCAGACTGAAAGATGATGCGGCTTTAGCGGCGCGCGCGCGCGATCGCAAGGCTGGCCACGCGCGCGGGACGCGCTAAGGTCGGCCCATGCTCTGGCTGCGCCGCATCGAACCCACCCTCCGACCCCTGATCCACATGGCCTTTCGGCTCAAACGGGGCCTGACCCTGGGGGTGCGCGGCGTCGTCACCGACGCAGAGGGCCGGGTGCTGATGGTGCAGCACACCTACATGAACGGCTGGTACCTGCCCGGCGGCGGGGTCGAGCGGCGCGAGACCGCCCGGCAGGCCCTGTTTCGCGAATTGCAGGAGGAGGCCGGCGTGCGGGTGACGGGCCCGGTCCGCCTGGTCTCGATCCATAGCAATGAGCCGCACCACAAGGGCGACCACGTGCTGGTCTATCGCGTCGAGACCTGGGAGCCTTGTGCGGCCAGCGCCCAGGGCGAGATTCACGAGGTCGGCTGGTTCGCCCCGGACGCCCTGCCGGACGACATCACGCCGGGCAATCGCCGGCGGATCGCCGAGCTGTTCCAGGGGGCCGACATCGATCCGATGTGGTGAGTCGTCAGATGACGCCTTCCCTAGTGATCAACGATCATTAAAATGGATGTTTGAACGAGGTCCGCCGTCTCCCCAGATGAGAGCGGCCCGAGCCAGGAGGATGACGACATGCGCGACTACCTGAAGTTCTACATCGACGGCCAGTGGGCCGAACCCAAGGGCTCCAAGACCGTCGACGTCATCAACCCGGCCACCGAGGCCGTCGCCGGCCGGGTGACTCTGGGCACGGTCGAGGACGTCGACCTGGCCGTTCGCGCCGCCCGCAAGGCCTTCCCCGCCTTCTCCCGGACCAGCCGCGAAGAGCGCGTCGACCTGCTCGAGCGGATCATCGCCGAATACCAGAAGCGCTTCGAGGACATGGCCAAGGCCATCACCGAGGAGATGGGCGCCCCGTCGTGGCTGGCCCAGCGCGCCCAGGCCGCCATGGGGATCGCTCATGTGCAGACCGCTCTGCAGGTGCTCAAGGACTACAAGTTCGAGGAGGATCGCGGCACGACGCGGCTGGTGAAAGAGCCGATCGGCGTCTGCGCCTTCATCACCCCGTGGAACTGGCCGATCAACCAGATCGCCTGCAAGGTGGCCCCGGCGCTGGCCACCGGCTGCACCATGGTGCTCAAGCCCTCGGAAGTGGCCCCGTTCTCGGCCTGGGTCTGGACCGAGATCCTGGCCGCCGCCGGCGTGCCGGCCGGCGTCTACAACCTGGTCAACGGCGACGGCCCGACCGTCGGCGCCGCGCTGAGTTCGCATCCCGAGGTCGACATGGTGTCGTTCACCGGCTCGACCCGGGCCGGCATCGAGGTGGCCAAGAACGCCGCCCCGACCGTCAAGCGCGTCCACCAGGAACTGGGCGGCAAGAGCCCCAACATCATCCTCGACGACGCCGACTACCAGAAGGCGGTTGGCGGCGGCGTGGCCTCGGTGATGATGAACTCGGGCCAGTCGTGCAACGCCCCGACCCGGATGCTGGTGCCGCAAAAGCGCATGGACGAGGTGATCGCCATCGCCAAGGCCGCCGCCGACGCCCACACGGTGGGCGACCCGAACGGCAATTCCAAGCTGGGCCCCGTCGTGTCGGAAGTGCAGTGGAACAAGATCCAGGGCCTGATCCAGAAGGGCGTCGACGAGGGCGCGACCCTGGTCTCGGGCGGCCCCGGCAAGCCGGAGGGCCTGGAGGTCGGCTACTACGTCAAGCCGACCGTGTTCGCCAATGTCACCCCGACCATGACCATCGCCAAGGAAGAGATCTTCGGCCCGGTGCTGGCCATCCTCGGCTATGACGGCGTCGACCAGGCGGTCGCGATCGGCAACGACACCGAGTACGGCCTGGCGGCCTATGTCTCGGGCAATGACGCGGGCCAAGTGCAGGCCGTGGCCTCCAGGCTGCGGGCCGGCCAGGTGATCCTCAACGGCGCCGGACCCGACCTGATGGCCCCGTTCGGCGGCTACAAGATGAGCGGCAACGGCCGCGAATGGGGCGACCACGCGTTCGGCGAGTTCCTCGAGACCAAGGCCATCCTCGGCTACGCGGCCAAGCAGGCGGCGGAATAGGACGTTTCGGTTCGGGGACAGGCGCATGCGCCTGTCCCCGTCCGCGATCCGGTCCTCAAGAACAAAAACGATAACCTACCGGGAGAGAACGACATGGACGGCGTCGACAGCCCTGTGACCGCGCGCGACCCGAGCACGGCGCCGTTCAAACCGCTGGCGATGAAGGGACCGGACATCACCGTCGACCGGCGAGCCGACGGCAGCATCGTCATCACCTCCAACCATCCGCCCGGCGACGGACCGCGGACGATCAGCCACCTGCTGGCGCAGAGGGCCGCGACGCACCCCGACCGGCCGTACCTCAAGCAGCGCGAACCCGGCCATGGGCCCTGGCGCCAGGTGACCTACGGCCAGGCCCAGCGGGCGGTCGAGGGGATCGCCCAGTGGCTTCTGGATCAGGGCGTCACCGCCGACCATAGTGTGATGATCCTGTCGGGCAACTCCATCGAGCACGCCCTGATGACCCTGGGCGCGTACGGCGCCGGCGTCCCGGCCGCCCCGGTCAGCCCGGCCTACAGCCTGATGTCGGCCGACCACGGCAAGCTCAAGCACTGCTTCGACAAGGTCGCGCCGCGCGTGGTCTTCGCCCAGTCCGGCGACCTGTTCGAGAAGGCGATCGCCACGCTGAAGGCCATTGATCCGGGCCTGCTGCTGGTCACCGCGGACGGGACGGGCGAGGGCGCGCATACCTTCGACGCGGTCGCCGGGACCGAGCCCAAGGACGTCGCCGCCAAGCGCGAGACGCTGACGCCGGCCACCGTCGCCAAGTACCTGTTCACTTCCGGCTCGACCGGCATGCCCAAGGGCGTGCCCCAGACCCACGGCATGATGGCGGGCGTCATCGCCGGCCAGGAAGGCCTGCGCGACGATGGGCGCGACGACGACGTGCCCGACAGCCTGGAATGGATGCCGTGGAGCCACATCTCGGCCGGCAACATCGGCTTCAACGCCGTGATCTGGAACGGCGGCACGCTGTGGATCGACGAGGGCAAGCCGCTGCCCGGCCTGTTCGAGACCACCATCAGGAACCTCTACGAGGTCTCGCCGATCGTCTTCGGCTCGGCCCCGATCGCCTTTTCGATGCTGGCCGGGGCGATGGAGAACGACCCGGCGCTGCGCGCGGCCTTCTTCAAGAACCTGCGCTACATGGCCTATGGCGGCGCCACCCTGTCGGACGACGTCTATACGCGGATGCAGGCCCTGGCGGTGGCGCAGACCGGCCATCGCGTGCCGCTGATCACCATGTACGGGGCCACCGAGACGCAGGGCGTGACGGTGGTCCACTGGATCACCGAGCGGGTCGGGCTGGTTGGCCTGCCGCTGCCGGGCATCGCCCTGAAGCTGGCCCCCTCGGGGTCGAAATACGAGGTGCGGGTCAAGGGGCCGACCGTGGCGTCGGGCTACCACAAGGACCCGGAGAAGACGGCCGGGGCTTTCGACGAGGAGGGTTTCTACAAGCTGGGCGACGCGGCGCGGTTCGTCGACCCGGAGGACCCGTCCAGGGGCCTGGTGTTCGACGGCCGGGTGACCGAGGACTTCAAGCTCGACAGCGGCACCTGGGTCAGCGTCGGCGTGCTGCGCCCCGACCTGGTGGCCGCCTGCAGCCCCTATGTCCACGATGCGGTGATCGCCGGCCAGGACAAGCCGTTCGTCGGGGCGATGCTGTGGCCCTCGCCGGCCGGCCTGGCGGCCCTGGTCGCCGATTCGGGGCCGGGCACGCCGCTGGAGAAGCTGAGCCTCATCCTGCGCGAGCGGATCGGGGCCTTCAACGCCGCCGCCGGCGGTTCGTCGCGCCGGGTCGGCCGGGTGGCGATCATGACCGAACCGCCGTCGATCGACGCCGGCGAGATCACCGACAAGGGCTATGTGAACCAGCGCGCGACGCTGGAACGCCGCGCGGCGCTGGCGGCGGCGCTCTATGCGAGCGAACCGTCGGAGGGCGTGATCGCGATCTGAGCATGTCCCCGCATCATTCTTGATCCGCTCATCCCGGCGAATGCCGGGACCCAGATCTCGAAGCGTGGTGGTGGGTTGGAGAGACGCGGCGTTCATAGAACCCACGTCTGAGCCATTCCATCTGGGTCCCGGCATTCGCCGGGATGAGCGGTGTTATTGCTGGTCGGTTTCAGGGGCGGGCGTGTCCGCCGCCCAGCTCAACGCTCCACGATCCAGCACGATCGTCTTGTCCGAATAGCCGCTGCCCATCAGCTCCGGCGGCTTGGCCGGGATGGCCGAGGCACCGCGCGGCCAGCCGTCGCGGATCTCGATCACCGCCACCTCGACCCTGCCCGCCTGCGCGGCGGTGAAGCTGAGGGTGACGCCGTTGGGGTCGGGGGCGTGGTAGGACAGGCTGGACCACTGGCCGGCCGTGGTCGGCAGGGCGATCGGCCGGCCGTTCAGGCGCGGCTCGCCCAGGGCCAGGCTGGGGCGCAGGCGCAGGGTCAGGACCTCGGCGCCCAGGGAGGGCACGGCGCGGATCAGCAGGCGGTCGCCGGCCCTGTCGATCGTCAGCACCGGCCGATCGACCGGCAGCACGGCGGTCGGCGCCATCCACACCGGCTCGCGGTAGAGCGGCGGATAGGCCTTTCGCACCGGGGTCTTGTCGGAGTCCGACAGCACCACTTTCGACCAGGGGTCCAGGCGCGGCAGGGGCGAGACGCGCCAGGCCGTGCCGGTCGACAGGTCGGCCAGGTGGCTGGCCTCGGCCAGGCGCGGGCGGTCGGGGCCGCCGCCGGCCACGCCCGCATAGAGCAGCAGGCCCGCGCCCGCCGCGCCGGCGACGGCGGCGAAGACCGGGGCCCAGCGATAGGCGGCGAAGTCGAAGGCCAGCGGCAGCAGGGCGGGGGCGGCCAGGATGGCGAACACCGCCAGCACGGCCGGCTCGATCAGGCCGACGCCGGCGAAGGTCCAGGCCCCCCAGGCGCCCAACTGGGCGACGACCAGGATGGCGACCAGGCAGACCACCGCGGTCAGGGCCCAGGCCACCCGCCGGTCGCGCGTGCCGCCCACGGCGGTGACGAAGGCCGCGACCAGGCTGGCGGCCAGCAGCGGCCAGGCCAGCATCACCGAGCCGCCGGGCAGCAGCACCTGGGTCGTGATCGCCAGGGCCAGCACCACCAGCAGGGCGCCCAGCCAGGCCCCGAACACCCCGACGCCCTTGCCCAGGCTCAGCCAGGCCAGGACGATCACCGCGCCGGCCATGCCCAGGCCGATGGGGTCGAAGCCGCCGACCAGGCTGCAGGCCCCGCCCATCACGGCGGCGATGGCGGTCACCCAGATCCGGCCCGTCCCCCGGGCCTGCAGCACCAGGACGCTCAGGCACACCCCGATCAGCAGGATCCCGGCCCCGGGCAGCAGGGCGTTGAACTGGCCGAGCACGGCGTAGTAGCGCTGCTGGTCGGCGATGCCGATCAGTCGTCCGGCCAGGTGCAGGGCCAGGGCGGCGGCGCTGGCCAGCAGCAGGAAGCCGGCGATCCCGCGCAGGATCTCCACCACCGTGACGGCGCGGCCGCGCAGGGCGCGATAGCCGGTGAAGACGATCAGCAGGCCAGCTACCGCCAGGATCGCCCAGCCGACACTGATTGGATAAGCGAGCAGGCCCAGGGCCAGGACGTCGGAATAGATCAGGTCCGGGGTCCGGGCCGGCAGGGCCGCGCCACGGGCCAGGGCGCGGACGGTCGGCAGGGCCTGGTCGCCCAGGTTCTGCAGGCTGCCCTGGTTCAGGTGCTCGGGCGTGGCCAGGGGCGTGTGATAGGCCAGCTGGTCGTCGATGAAGGCGAAGTTCAGGCCCGGCAGGCCGGCGCGCAGGGCATGGGTGAAGTCGGTGTCGTTGGGCATCCGCTGGTAGACGGCGGCGGCCAGCGAGTTGGCGGTCGGCTGGTGGGCGGCCCCGGCATAGAGGCGGATCAGGTCGCCGCTTTCGGTTCCGGCCTGGAACATGGCGGCCCGGCCGGCGTCGCCGCGCGCCTCCATGTTGACCACCACCCCGACATGTTCGCGCAGCGGATCGCGGGCGAAGAAGGCCTCGGCCCCCAGCAGGCCCGGTTCCTCGCCGTCGGTGAACAGGAAGATCACGTCGCGGGCCGGGGGCGGGCCGGCCTTGAGGGCGCGGGCGATCTCCAGGGCGGCGGCGACCCCGGCCGAGTCGTCGGCCGCGCCGGGTGAGTTGTGGACGGTGTCGTAGTGGCTCATCACCAGCACGGCCGGCGCGTCGCGGTCGGTTCCGGGCAGGGTGGCGACGATGTTCTGCACCGCGCCGACCGACACGGCGCGCGACCCCTTGGAGGCGTCGCGCACGCCCTCGCCGGGACGCACCAGCACCTCCAGCCCCAGGCCGCTGATGCGGGTCAGCAGGTGGTCGCGGACCCGGACGATCTCGGCCGAGCCGATGGGGTGGGGCTTGCGGCCGATGGCGCGGACGTCGGCCATGGCGCGGCCGGCCGAGAACTGGTCGGCGGGGGCGTTGGCGGAGAGCGGCGCGGGGGTGCGCAGGGCCAGGTTGGCGATCGCCAAACCGAGCAGCAGGCAGATCCAGACGCCGAGCAGCCTGATGGTCTTCATGCGTCGCGCCTCCGCGGACAGTCCCCGCACGGCAGGGTGGGGCTGTTCGGGATTCGATAAAAGCCGCTGAAACGGAAAAGGGCGACCCGGTCGCCCGGATCGCCCTTGCCGATGGTCGTTGAGACGGGCGGTGGCGAAACCGCCGCCCGTCGTCGTCGTGGCCTAGAACTTCGAACGCAAGGTCATGCCGTAGGTACGCGGCGCGCCGAGGAAGGCGTTGTAGGTGATCGTGTCGCCGGCCGGGAGATAGGCGGTGCTGGCCGGGCCGATGCCCGAAGTGCCCTGCAGGGTGCCGTTGAACCCGACCTGGGTGTACTTCTCGTCGAACAGGTTCTGACCCCAGAGTTCGACGGTCCACTTGTCGTCCTGCGAGCCGATGCCGACCCGGGCGTTCACCAGGGTGTAGGCCTTCTGCTGCTTCGGCGGGAACAGGTCCGAACCGGTATTGTAGTCGGACGAGTACTTGGCGCCGACGTTGAAGCGGGCCTTCAGGCTGTCGCCGAGCGGGCGCTCATAGGTGAGCGAGCCGGAAGCCGAATATTTCGGGGCCAGCGACAGGCGGTTGCCTGGCAGCAGCAGCAGGGCGTTGGTCGGGTCGTTGGGGACCTTGTCCTTGCCGTACTCGGTCTTGGCGTAGCTGAAGCCGCTCTGCAGCGACAGGCCGCGGACCGGGGTGAACCACAGGAAGTCGATGTCGACGCCCTGCGAGGTCACTTCCGGGATCGAACGCACGGCGAACGAGGTGCCCAGGAAGGTGTTCAGCTGGAAGTCGCTGAACTTCTGGTAGAAGCCCGTGACGTTGAACAGCACCGAGCGGTTGAAGAGGGTGTTCTTCATGCCGACTTCGTAGCTGTCGACGAACTCCCCGGGGAACGAGGTGTCGAGGATCGGGATCACGCCCGGGCCGCCGCTGGGCAGGCCGTTCGACGATTGGGTGCGGTCCAGGTTGTAGCCGCCGCCCTTGTAGCCGCGCGCGAACGAGGCGTAGGTGAACACTTCCGGCGAGAAGCGGTACGACGCCTTGATGGTGCCGCTCCATTCCTTGTCCGAGCGCTTCTGGGTGGTGCCGCGGCCGTTGAACAGCGGGTTGGCCCAGGGCAGGCACAGGTTGCCGACGATGGTCGGGGTGTTGGCCGCGCCGACGATGCCGGCGATGCGGGCCTGGCCGGCCGGGGTCAGCGCGATGCCGCAGGCGAGGCCGCCGTCGCTGGTGCTCTGATAGGTGTTGAGCGTCTTGTCGTCGACGCTGTAGCGCAGGCCGGCCGTGATCTCGAAGGCGTCGGTCACGTGCCAGGTGTCGTTGGTGAACAGGGCGACGGTGGTGGCGCGCTGCTTGTACTGGTCACGCAGGCCTTGGCCGCCGACGAAGCTGGTGTTGGGCGCTCGGTTCAGCAGCAGGGCGACGAAGTTGGCGACGCCGGCCGGGTTGGCGGCCGAGCGCGACAGCAACCGGCCCAGATACTGCTCGTAGTCGTTGCCGTAGAGGAAGTTGGCTTTGGTATCGAGCGTCTCGTCGGCCAGGAAGGCGCCGACCAGCCAGTCCAGCTTGTCGGTCTTGCCCGCCAGGCGCAGTTCCTGGGTGTAGGTGGTGAACTCGCTGTAGTTGGTGCCGTCCTTGTTGCGGTAGGCGAGGTCGGCGGTGGTGAAGTCGGAATCCTGGCCGTTGTCGGTGCGCCAGTTGCGGATCGCCGAGATCGAGGTCAGCGTGCCGATCGGCGTTTCGATATCGCCTTGCAGCGAAACGCCCTTGTCCTCGACCGACGACGGTGCGCCGCGGTTCGAATAGGCGATGCGGGCATAGGGATCGGCGACGGTGGCCAGGACCGGGCCGCCGTTGATCAGGGCCAGGATGCCGGCGGTGGGGCCGGTGCGGATCTGCACGGCGCCGCAGCAGTTCTCGTCACGCTTGGTGTAGTCGCCGATCAGTCTGAAGGTGGCTTTGTCGTCCGGCACGAACAGCAACTGGCCGCGCACGGTGTAGAAGCCCTGGTCGGCGTCCTGGTCGCGCTTGCTGGGGCCCTTGCCGGTCACCACGTCGTTGTAGCCGTCGCGCTCGCGGGCGGCGACGTACAGGCGGGCGGCCAGGGTCTCGGTGCCGAACAGCGGGCCGGTGACCGAGGCGGCCAGGCCGTGGGCGTTGTAGTTGCCGATCGTCGCCTCGGCGCTGCCGCCGAAGCCGAATTCCGGCTCCTTGGTGACGATGTTGATGACGCCGGCCGAGGTGTTCTTGCCGAACAGCGTGCCTTGCGGGCCCTTCAGGACCTCGATGCGTTCCATGTCGCCCAGGTCGCCGAACGACACGCCGTTACGCGGACGGTAGACGCCGTCGATCACGACGCCGACCGAGCTTTCCAGGCCGGGGTTGTCGCCGACCGTGCCGACGCCGCGGATGCGGGCGGTGGTCGAGGCTTCCGACGAGGTCGAGGTCACGGTCAGGCCGGGGGTGAGGATCGTCAGATCCTTGATGTCCTTGACGCCGGTGTCCTGCAGCAGCTTGGCGCCGACGGCGGTCACCACAACCGGCACGTCCTGCAGGTTCTGCTCGCGCTTTTGGGCGGTGACGACGATGCTGTCGACGGTGGGGATGTCTGTCTGCTGGGCCTGGGCCGTCAGCGGGGTCAGACCGGCGAGCACGACGGCGGACGCCGTGCCGCAAAGCACCTGGGTGAAGCGCATTTCCTACCTCGGTTCGTTTTATGACGCGGGCGCTTGCAACGCCCCCGCCTTTTGATTTGGTCTTAGCCCGAACGTTCGTTCGAATTGACTAGTAAGGGTTATGGCCGCGCTGTGGCCTCGGCAAGGAAAATCCTTATGGCTTAACGGTTCGCGAACATCTGTTGCGCGGATGCGACAATGGTCGCCCACCATCCCCGATCTTCCGCTGACCCCGAAAGCCGCCTCCAGGCTTGCGTCGAGAAGCGCGGCGGCTCATGTCCGGAGAATGCCGATCTCCGCCGCCTATCGCCCCGATCCGGTCTTCATGCGCCTGGGGCCCGACTTCGCCGATCCCGTGCTTCCGGCGGACTTCCCCAAGACGATCCCGCGCTTCCGCAACGACCGCGCCGCCGCCACCGTGGGACTGGAGGGTCTGAGCGACGCCGAGTGGCTCAACCATTTCGCGAGATTCAAGCCCCTGCCGGACAACCAGCCGGGGCCGCTGGCCATGCGCTATCACGGCCACCAGTTCCGCAGCTACAACCCCGACCTCGGCGACGGGCGGGGCTTCCTGTTCGCCCAGCTGCGCGAGGCTGGAAGCGGTCGCCTGCTGGACCTGGCCACCAAGGGCTCGGGCCAGACGCCGTGGTCGCGGGCCGGCGACGGGCGGCTGACCCTGAAGGGCGGGGTGCGCGAGATCCTGGCGGCCACGATGCTGGAGACCCTGGGCGTGCCGACCTCGCGGGCCTTCTCGCTGGTCGAGACCGGCGAGGACCTGCAGCGCGGCGACGAGCCCAGCCCCACGCGTTCGGCGGTGCTGACCCGGCTGTCGCACAGCCACATCCGGTTCGGGACCTTCCAGCGCCAGGCCTTCGCCGAGCGGCCCGACCTGATCACCGTGCTGGTCGACCACGCGGTCCAGACCTATTTCCCGTCCGTCGCCGACGAGCCCGACCGCCCGAAGGCGCTGCTGGAGCAGGTGGTCGCCGCCAGCGCCCGATTGTGCGCCCGCTGGATGGCGGCCGGCTTCGTGCACGGCGTGCTCAACACCGACAACATGGTCGTCACCGGCGAGAGCTTCGACTACGGCCCCTGGCGGTTCCTGCCGCGCAACGACCCGAACTTCACCGCCGCCTATTTCGACCATTCGGGGCTCTACAGCTTCGGCCGCCAGCCCGAGACGGTGTTCTGGAACCTGCAGCAACTGGCCGGCTGCCTGGCCCTGGTCACCGACGACGCCGGACTGATCGCGGCGCTCAACGGCTTCTCCGACCTCTATCGCGACGCCCTGCGCGCGGCGATGCTCGACCGGCTGGGCCTGAAGAGCCGCTCGCCCGAGGCCGATATCGCCCTGGTCCAGGCGGCGTTCACCGCCTTGGCGGCCGGGGGGGCGGCCGGGGGGGCGGCCGGGGGGGCGGCGGGCGGGGATCAACTGCGCTGGGAGCCGTTCTTCTTCGATTGGTTCGGCGGCCGGGCCTCGGAAGCCCGCGCCCTGGCGGGTCCGCGCGCCGAACTCTACGGCCAGGACGCCTTCCTTGATTTGCGCCGCCAGTTCGCGGCCTTCGAGACCGATCGCCCCGAGCGGCTGGACAGCCCGGTCTTCGCCCGGCCCGAGCCCGAGGAGATGCTGATCGACGAGGTCGAGGCCCTGTGGGCGCCGATCGCCCAGGCCGACGACTGGTCGACCCTTTATGCTAAACTGGCCCGGCTTGAGGCGACTCGTGTCGCCTATGCGTTAGGCCACTGACATACGGGTGAGACAAATCTGCCGCATGCTGAGCTTTTCCGATGTGGGGCAGGAACAAACGTCAAGCTTCAGCCTTATCTGGGGTTGATGGCGCCCCGTGGGTGATTTGGCCGGTGGAGAATATCGCATGCGTTTCTTCCAACCCGTGATGCTGGTCTGCGCGGTGGCCATGTCGTTCATCGGCGCCCTGGGCCTCCCGGGCTGCGCCCGCGCCATCGGCGAGTGTCTCAACGACAAGCACGAGATGGCTTAGCGGGTTTTGGCCTCAGGGCCGGCCGTCGCTCTCGACTAGCGTCATCGTCTCGGGTCGGGCGTCATACGTCGCCCAAGCCGTCTGCAAGTGGCAGGCGCTATACTATCTTGAATAGGGCGCGGCGTGACCAACCCGGGTTTCAGCGGATGAGACGATGTTGCGAATATTGATGTCGATCCTAGGGACGTTGGGGATGGTGTCCTTGGCGATCCCCATTGCGCTCATGCGGTTCGCATCGGACATCCACCCCGACCCTTCCCGCGGCTGGGTGTACGGTGTTCAGGCGAAAGGAACGACGTTCTATTTCAGTAAAATCGATGGTTTGATCTATAAGTATAGTGCGTTCCTAGGTGTGATTTTCATAATCTCGTTCATGTTGTGTGGCGTGTTCCAGGCGATCACGGATCGGAAACCTGATCCACGGGACATCTGAAACCGATCATCCCAACCAAGGCGCGCTGGCCATCCGCTTGGCCAAAAACGCGATCAGCACTTCCACCCGCGCCGGCCGGATCGTGCTGGGCGGGGTGACCAGGTGCAGGGCGATCGGCGGCGGCGCCCAGTCGCCCAGGACCTCCTCCAGCAAGCCGTCCTTGACGTCCCGCCACACCAGGAAGTCCGGCTGCATGGCCAGGCCCAGGCCGGCCAGCAACGACGGGCGCAGGATGTCGGCGTTGTTGACCCGCAGCGGGGCGGGCAGGCTGACGGCATATTGTCCGTGTTCGGCGTGTTCGAACCGCCAGACGTCCTTGGTCTTGCTGTTGGTGTAGAACATGCCGCTGTGAGCGGTGAGGTCCTTGGGGTGGCCGGGGCGCCCGTGCCTCTCGAAATAGGCCGGCGAGCCGACCAGCATCAGCCGCACCGGGCACAGGCGCCGGGCCAGCAGGCTGGAATCCTCCAGGGCCGAGATCCGCAGGGCCAGGTCGAAGCCGTCCTCGACGATGTCGACCAGCTGGTCCGACAGCGACAGCTCGATCGACACCTCCGGATAGAGGGCGAAGAACTCGGGCAGGGCCGGACCCAGATGGGCGATGCCGAACGACATCGGCGCGGCCACCCGCACCAGGCCGCGCGGCGTGGCCGACTGGGCCGAGGCCTCGGCCTCCAGCGCCTCGCCCTCATGCAGGATGTGCGTCGCGCGGTGCAGCGAATCCTTGCCGGCCTGGGTCAGGGACAGCCGCCGCGAGGTGCGGTGGAACAGCGTCGCTCCCAGCCGGACCTCCAGCCGGGTGACGGCCTTGGACACCGTGGCCTTCGACAGGTTCAACTGGGTGGCGGCCCCGACGAAGGAGCCGGTCTCGGCCACCTTGGCGAACACCGCCCAGGCCTCGAAATCGGGGAGTTTCATGGGTATTGCCTCATCCCCTACCTCAACCTCCGCTCTTCCCGGCGAATGCCGGGATCCAGATGGCATGGCCGTGGGGCTGACGCCAAAAGCTCGGAGCCACTCCAATCATCCTCAACGCCACGGGATCTGGGTCCCGGCGTTCGCCGGGATGAGCGGAGAGTATTAGCACGAAATCCGAAACGGTTTGTTTCGATCATTTCCATTTCGGATCGAAGCGCAAGGGATCATCTTCTCCTCAACAGAGACGGCCAGGCGGCCTTCTCTCAGGAGATTGAGACCATGATCGATGTCAGGAGCTTCGACAGTCTGGGCGGCGCCAACCACGGTTGGCTCGACGCCAAGCACCACTTCTCGTTCGCCGACTACCATGATCCCACGCGCGTCCACCACGGCGCCCTGCGGGTCTGGAACGACGACACCATCGCCGCCGGAACCGGCTTCCCGCCGCATCCGCACGCCGACATGGAAATCATCACCTATGTCCGCGAGGGCGCGATCACCCACCAGGACAACATGGGCAACAAGGGCCGCACCGAGGCCGGCGACGTCCAGGTGATGAGCGCCGGCACCGGCATCCGTCACTCGGAATACAATCTGGAAAACAGCGCGACCCGCATCTTCCAGATCTGGATCATCCCCAACAAGCGCGGCGAAGGTCCCGCCTGGGGCGCCAAGCCGTTCCCCAAGGGCGACCGCTCCGGCAAGTTCGTGGCCCTGGCCAGCGGCTTTCCGGCCGACAACGACGCCCTGCCGATCCGGGCAGACGCCCGGGTGCTGGGCGCGACGCTGAAGGCCGGCGAGACCACCGAGTACGCGCTGGGCGCGGACCGCAAGGGCTATCTGGTGCCTTCGGCCGGCAAGGTCGAGGTCAATGGCGTGACCCTGAACACCCGCGACGGCGCCGCCATTCAAGACGAAGCCGTGATCCGCGTGACGGCTATCGAGGACGCCGAGCTGGTGCTCGTCGACGCCGCCTAACCGAAATGGGGACAGGCGCATGCGCCTGTCCCCAGCCCATTCCCAACGTCCATCAAGGAAGCCAAGATGCCCAAGGTTCTCGTTCTCTACTATTCCGCCTACGGTCACATCGAGACGATGGCCAACGCCGTCGCCGAGGGGGCCCGCGCCGCCGGCGCCACGGTCGACGTCAAGCGCGTGCCGGAACTGGTGTCCGAAGAGATCGCCAGGAAGTCCCACTACAAGCTCGACCAGGCCGCCCCGATCGCCACGATCGCCGAACTGGAAAACTACGACGCCATCATCGTCGGCACCGGCACCCGCTTTGGCCGCATCTCCTCGCAGATGGCCGCCTTCCTCGACCAGGCCGGCGGCCTGTGGGCCCGCGGCGCGCTGCACGGCAAGGTGGGCGGGGCGTTCACCTCGTCGGCCACCCAGCACGGCGGCAACGAGACCACCCTGTTCTCGATCATCACCAACCTGCTGCACTTCGGCATGGTCATCGTCGGCCTGCCCTACAGCCACCAGGGCCAGATGACCGTCGAGGAAATCACCGGCGGCGCGCCCTACGGCGCCACCACCGTCGCGGCCAGCGACGGCTCGCGCCAGCCCAGCGAACTGGAACTGGCCGGCGCCCGCCATCAGGGCGAGCTGGTCGCCAAGACCGCGGCCAAGCTGTTCGGCTAGGCGTGCGCGATCGGGGACAGGCGCATGCGCCTGTCCCCAACGGTTCCACGGTCGGTTCGTCCTCCCCCAACGTCCGCGCCGCGCGGTCCTCGCGTGGTCGGCTGGCGCCGTGTCGCCGCTCCCCGCGAAAGCGCTACCTTGGAGAGTAATTTTCTGCCTTGATGAGGTGTCGTCGCGTCGACCGTCGGGGGTCTGGACATGTCTTTCCTTGATTGGCTGCTCAACCCCACCGGGCTGACGCCGCACGGCTTCTGTCTCAGCTGGTCTCCGGGCCTGGTGGCGATGCACGCCCTGTCCGACGTGGTCATCGGCCTGGCCTATTTCTCGATCCCGCTGGCCATCGCCGCCTTCGTCCGGCGTCGCCCGGACATCAAGTACGGCTGGGTGGCCTATCTGTTCGTGGCCTTCATCCTGGCCTGCGGCGCGACCCACTTCCTGGCGATCCTCACCCTCTGGGTCCCGGCCTATGGGGTCGAGGGGATCATCAAGGTCGTCACCGCCATCCTGTCGATCGCCACGGCGGTGATCCTCTGGCCGTTGATCCCCAAGGCCGCGGCCCTGCCGTCGGCCGCCGAGCTGGAGCGCCGGGTCCAGGCGCGCACCGCCGAACTGACCGCCGCCCTGGCCCAGCGCGACCTGCTGCTGCGCGAGGTCTATCACCGCGTGAAGAACAACCTGCAGATGGTCGACGGCCTGTTGGTCATGCAGGCCCGCCAACTGAGCGATCCCGAAGGGCGTCGGGCGATGCAGGGACTGCGCGACCGGGTCTACGCCCTGGGACTGGTGCACCATCAGTTGATGGAGTCGGAAAACCTCAAGACCTTCGACATCGCGCCGTTCCTGCGCGAACTGTCGACCAACATCGTCCACGGCGGCGCGGGGCGGACGGTCAACCTGTCGGTCGAGGCCATCCCGCTGGACGTAGGCCTGGACTTCGCCATTCCGCTGGGCCTGCTGGTGACCGAACTGGTGACCAACTCGCTCAAGCACGCCTTCCCGGACGGCCAGGGCGATATCGACGTCACCCTGGAGCGGGCGGAGGACGGCGCGCTGGTTCTCGTCGTCGCCGACAACGGGAAGGGCTACAATCAGGGCGGGCCGGCGTCGGAGGAGCCCAAGGCCGCGTTGGGCTCCAGCATCATCAAAGGCCTCGTCGCCCAATTGAGGGGAACGATCATGGTTGAAAGCCAACGGGGAAGGACGCGCAGCGAGATCCGGGCGCCCGCGCCGCTAGCCTCATGAACGGTCCGCGCAAGCGCCTGGTGTTGGTGGTCGACGACGAGTTCCTGATCGCCCAGGGCCTGTGCCTGCAGGTCGAGGACCTGGACATGGCGGTCTGCGGCACCGCGGCGACGGCCGACGAGGCGGTGGCGCTGGCCCAGCTTCACAAGCCCGAACTGGTCCTGATGGACGTGCGCCTGCGCGGCGACAAGGACGGCGTCGACGCCGCCTTGGCCATCCATCATGCCGTGGGCTCCAAGGTGATCTTCATCACCGGCTCCCGCGAGCCGTCCACCATCGCCCGCATCCAGATGGACCACCCGGCCGGCGTGCTGTTCAAGCCGATCTCCGATCGTCAGCTGCGCAGCGCGGTCGAGGTGGCGCTGGGGGGGTAGGGGGAGAGGGAGGACCTCACCCCGTTCCGGTCATCTTGAAGATGCCCTGGGCGTTGGCGCTGTCGAACCGCAGGTCCAGCCGTTCGACGCCCGCCTCGTCGACGAACCGGTCGCGGGTGATGAACTCGTGGAACGAGCCCGGGACGGTCAGGATCACCTCGCCGTCGTCGGTGATGAACGCCCGCTCGACCGGCTGAGCCTTGAACGCCGTCTGGCGCACGCGGCCCGAGGCCGAGACCTCGACGGCGTCCTTGACCGGACGGCCCAGGGCCTTCTGGGCGTCGGCCACCGCCTCGACGTCGGGCACCCGGTCGGTGGCGTGATTGAAGGACTGGCCCTCGGTGGCGATCCAGGCGGCCTCGGCCGACTCGGCCAGCAGGGTCTTGTAGTCGGCCAGGCGCGGCGTCGGATGGGTGCGGTCGAAGGCGGCGACCACCTGGGGCAGGGCGGCGATCGCCGTCTCCAGGTCGACGGCGCCCTCGGTGGCGAAGGCGGCCAGGGCGCGGGTCGCCTCGGCCCCCAGCAGGTCGCGCGTGGCGTCGAACACCGCGTGGGCGGCGGCCTGGAAGGCCGGCGAGAAGCGGTCGACGTGCAGCTCGCTGACGAAGAACTGCGGGATGGCCTCCGGATAGTCGAGATGGGCGTAGGCCCGGCCGGTCATCTTCAGGCGGTCCAGCGGATAGACGTCGGCCATCGCGTAGCCCAGCGGCTCGAGGATCCGCGCGAAGGCGATCTGGCCGGCCGGCAGGGCGCCGGTCTTGCCCTCGCCGAACCGGCCTTCACCGAACCGGATCGTGCGCAGGGCGCCGTGGTCGAACAGGATCCGCAGGCCGGCGGCCCGGCGCTCGGCGACATAGGCCGCGCCCAGCGGCACGCGGTCCATGATGTCGTGGAACAACACGGTGTTGACCGCCATGGCGAATACCGCGCGCGACACGCGCTGGCCGGTCTCGCCCGACAACATCACGTCGATGGCGAGGGTGTCGAGGATTTCGCCGGCCGCGCGCGGGCCGATAGCCGAAGCGACGAGGGCGGTCAGGTGGGGGGTCATGGCATGGTCCGGTGATGGCGAGAGGTGAGGTTTGGAGACCTAAGATCAGTTGTCATCCCGGAAGCCTCGCAGAGGCTGTCCGGGACCCAGGGGACTGGGCCAGCGCGGTGCAGCCGCCCCTGGGTCCCGGACAAGCGCTACGCGCTTTCCGGGATGACAACGGTAGTGGGGCAACGGCATGCGGATCCCTAGACGTCGAAGGTCACGCCCTGCGCCAGCGGCAGGGTGGTCCCGTAGTTCACGGTGTTGGTGGCGCGGCGCATATAGGTCTTCCAGCTGTCGGAGCCCGCCTCGCGGCCGCCGCCGGTCTCCTTCTCGCCGCCGAACGCCCCGCCGATCTCGGCGCCCGAGGGGCCGATATTGACGTTGGCGATGCCGCAGTCGCTGCCCTCGCCGGACACGAACAGCTCGGCCTCGCGCAGGTCGAGCGTGAAGATCGACGACGACAGGCCCTGGGCCACGTCGTTCTGGGCGGCGATGGCGTCGGCCAGCTCGGCGTACTTCATCACGTAGAGGATGGGGGCGAAGGTCTCGTGCCTGACGATCGGCGCCTGGGCGTCGATCTCCACCAGGGCGGGGGCGACGTAGTAGGCGTCCGGACCCGCGACCCGCGCGCGTTCGCCGCCGACCACCCGGCCGCCGGCCGCGCGGGCGTGGGTCAGGGCGCTTTGCATGGCCTCGTAGGCGGCCTTGTCGATCAGCGGGCCGACCAGCACCCCGGCGGCGCGCGGATCGCCGACCGGCACGTTGGGATAGGCGATCTTCAGCCGGCCGACGAAGGCGTCGTAGACGCTCTCGTGCACGAACAGCCGGCGCAGGCTGGTGCAGCGCTGGCCCGCCGTGCCCATGGCCGCGAAGGCGACGCCGCGCAGGGTCAGGTCCAGGTCGGCCGACGGCGCGACGATGGCGGCGTTGTTGCCGCCCAGCTCCAGCAGGGCGCGGGCGAAGCGGGCGGCCAGCTTGGGCCCCACCTGTCGGCCCATGGCCGTCGAGCCGGTGGCCGAGACCAGCGGGACCTTCGGGTGGTCGACCAGGGCCTCGCCCACGTCGCGACCGCCGATCAGCAGGGTCGACAGGCCGGAGGGCGCGTCGGGGCCGAAGCGGGCGGCGGCGCGCGCGAACAGCGCCTGGGTGGCCAGGGCCACCAGCGGGGTCTTCTCCGACGGTTTCCAGACCACCGCGTCGCCGCAGACCAGGGCCAGGGCCGCGTTCCACGACCACACCGCCACGGGGAAGTTGAAGGCCGAGATCACGCCCACCACGCCCAGCGGGCGCCAGGTCTCCATCATTCGGTGATCAGGACGTTCGCTCGCTATCGTCAGGCCGAACAGCTGGCGCGACAGGCCCACGGCGTAGTCGCAAATATCGATCATCTCCTGCACCTCGCCCAGGCCCTCGGAGACGACCTTGCCGGCCTCCAGGGTGACCAGGTCGGCCAGGTCGGCCTTGGCCGCGCGCAGTTCCTCGCCGAGCAGCCGCACCAACTCACCGCGCCGCGGGGCGGGAACCTTGCGCCAGGCGAGGTAGGCGTCATGGGCGGCGTCGATGGCGGCCGTGGCCTGTTCCGGCGTCGCCTCGACCAACTGGGCCAGCACCTCGCCGGTCACCGGCGAGCAGGCGGCCAGGGTCCCGCCGTCCAGGATAGCGGCGTCGACGCCCAGGCGGCTCAGCAGGGCGTGGGCTTGCGGGATGGCGGAGGGCAGGGTGGTCATGGGGTGGTCCTGAGGAATTTGATCTTATTTTTGATCCGCTCATCCCGGCGAATGCCGGGACCCAGATCCCAAAGCTGGGGCGCTGACTGGATAGGCTCTGCGCTCTTGGCGTCAGCCTCAAAGCCATTCCATCTGGGTCCCGGCATTCGCCGGGATGAGCGGTTGAAGTAAAGTGGAATATCTCAATTGATCACCGCCGGCCCCAGTCTCACGCTGGCCGACCCTGTCCCGAACACCGCCGCCACCGCCGCCGAATAGTCCTGGATCAGCCGGGGCGTGAACCGGTCATAAGGACCTTGGACGGCGCGGCCAAGCCCATGCTCGCCGCTGAAGCTGGCCCCGAAACACTCGATGGCCAGGACCAGCACCGCCTCGCGCAGGGCGTCCAGCCGGTCGGGGTCGTGCGCGCCGGGCTCCCGCCGCACCAGGTTGAAGTGCATGCCGCCGTCGGCCACGTGGCCGAAGTCGCAAAGCTCGTAGTCGGTAAAATCCGTTTCCAGCATCGCCGTGGCCTCGCGGCGGAAGCGGGCCAGGTCGCGGCGGCGGAACGACAGGTCGAAGCCGACCACCGGCCCGCTGGCCCGCAGGCCCTCCGACAGCGAATGGCGCAGGGCCCACATCTTCTCCAGGGGCCCGAACAGGGCGTCGACCAGCGGGCTGTCGTCCCGCTCCAGCAGGTCGCCGGCGATCTGTTGCAGCACCTCATCCAGCGAGGCCTCGCCGTCGCGCGGCGCCCAGGTCCGGGTCAGCTCGACCAGCACGGCGTAGTCGGGAACGCCGCCGGCGAAGGGATTGCTCAGAGACGGCACGTGGTCGATGGCGCGGCGCATGGCGGCGGCCGACATGCCCTCGAAGGCGGTCAGGGCCCCGCCGGCCTCGGCCTCGAAGGCCTGGAGCAGGGGCAGGACCGCGTCGGCGTCGCGCGGGACCAGCAGGGCGGCGGCCGTCTGGCGCGGGCGGTGGTGGACCTCGACGGTGACCGCCGTGATGACCCCGAACGCCCCGCAGCCGCCAACGAACAGCTGCCGCAGGGCGACGGCCGCGTTGTCCTTGCGCAGGCCGTGCGACAGCTGCAGCACCGTGGCGGCTTCGTCGGCCAGCACAACCTCCAAGCCCAGGACGTGCCGCCGCATGTCGCCGTAGCGCAGGAACCGCGCTCCGCCGGTGTTGGTGGCCGCCATGCCGCCCAGACTGGGGTCGGCGCCCAGGTCGATGGGCAGGAACAGGCCGTGCGGCTCCAGCGCCGCGTTCAGGGCCGACAGCCGCACCCCGGCGCCCACGGTGGCGGTGCGGTCGGCGGCGTCGATCTCCAGCGGCGCGATCAGGCGGTCCAGCGACAGCACGAACTGAGTCCCGCTGGTGTCCGGGGTCGAGCCCTCGGCCAGGCCGGTGTTGGCGCCCTGTGGCACGAAGGCCAGGCCATGGCGCACGCAATAGGCCACGACCTGGGAGACCTGTTCCGTGCTGGTCGGTCGCGCCACGGCCGCCGCCACGCCGCCGGCGTAGCGCGCGGGCGTCTCGTAGGCGGCGCGGTCGGCCGGATCGAGAATCAGGCCGCCGGGCCCGAGGATCGCGGCCAGGGCCTCTGTGTGGACTTGGTCAAGCACGTGAGCGGCGCCTCCAGGGGCGGACATCATCGCCGCCGTTTCGTCGAATCCTAGTGGCCTGATCGTCGGTTTGCCGACATGCTTTCGGCGAAACGCAGGTTCGAGCCGACGCAATGACGATCGACGCCATAGACGAGAAGCTGATCGCCGCCCTGCGGGACAACGGCCGGGCCTCGACCGCCGACCTCGCGCGGCGGGTCGGCCGTTCGCGTACCACGGTGCAGAGCCGGATCGAAAGGCTGGAACGCGACGGGGTGATCGTCGGCTACACCGCGCGCCTGGCGCCCGACCATGCCCACGGCGCCGTTCGCGTCCACGTGATGCTGAAGATCGGCCCCAAGGAGGCCCGCGCCGTCGAGGCGGGGCTGCGGGCCATCCCGCAGGTGCGGCTGCTGCACTCGGTCAGCGGCGACTACGACATGATCGCCATCGCCGCCACCGCGACGGTCGCCGAGATGGACGCGGTGATCGATCGCATCGGCCAGCTTCCGGGGGTCGAGCGCACCACTTCGTCGATCATCCTGTCGACGAAGTTCGATCGCTGAGCGCGATCAGCAGTCAGAAGTCGCCGACCATGATGAAGGGGCTGATGACGGCCTTGTCGGCGATGAAGAAGACGATCCGCGAGTGGCTGGCCTTGGCGGTGAGGAAGGCCGAGAACTGCGCCCGGCCCGTGTCGGTCGAGACGTCGATCCAATAGTTGTAGCAGCAGCCCAGCCAGCTGGCGTCGACCTGGTTCAGGTTGCGGAAATAGACCTTGGCGTCGTAGCTCACGCCGTACTGCAGGACAGAGGCGTCCGGCACGACCAGCGATTCCGCGGCGGCGTGCGCTGTCGGACCCATCGCCAGCATGCCCAGCGAAAACGCTGCAGCCGCCGCGATCCTGCTGATGTGTTGCAAGGAAACCCCCAGTCGCGATTCGAAACGATGCGGCAAGCTTCGCCTTTGGCAAGTCGCCTTGGCAAGTGCAATTGCAGGTTTCAATCGCGGATCAGCCCGCCTGCGTCGCCCGTTGGACGCCGCCGGTCGCCCGCCGCCCGGCGCCTCAGCCAAGCCCGCACCGAAATGGCGTGGAACCGCATCGAGGCCCGCGCCAGCGCCAGGCTTTTGACCGGCACGGTGGCCTGGGCGTCCTTGTTTCCGAACATGGCGGGTCTCCTCGGGGCGGGTGACACTAGGAAGGCGCCGGCCGGTGGAGCGTTCCCACCGCGCCTATCAATAGGGTTCGCCGGCCGCGGGGATCAGGAGCGAGGGTTGCGGCCCGCCGCGCTTGGCCAGGGCGGCGGCGACGTCCGAGCGGGCCGCCACCATCGCTTGCCGCCGCAGAAGTTCGGCCTCCATCGCGGGTCGGGCGGCCTTGATCGCGATGCGGGGCGAGAGCGCTTCGATCGCCCTCGGCGCGCGGTCGGGGTTCTCCAAGCGGGCGATGTAGGTCAGCGCCGCCTTGTCGAGATCGTCGAGGCACAGATAGGCGAAGCTCAACGACGCGGTGTTGGGGTCGTCCTTGCCGGCCAGGCGGCTCAGCTCGCGTTGCGCCGCCCCCTGGCGTCCCAGTTGGGCGTTGGCGCAGATCGCCCGGGCGGCCACCCAGTTGTCGATGCTGGCGACGCCTACCTCGGCGTTGAAATAGTCGAGCGCGACCAGCGCCTCGGCGGCCTTGCCCGACGCCACCAGGTCGCCGACCAGGGCCAGGTCGGCCCAGCCGTTATAGCCCTCCTGCGAGCGGGCGAGGGGGATGGTCCGCCGCCGCTCGGCGATCGCGTCGTCGGTCCGGCCGACCAGCCACAGCGAAACCGCGCGCTCGACATGCAGGCTGGTGAGGGTGTCGGCCTTGTCGACATAGTCGCCGGGATGGGCCTCGACCTTGGCCAGAGCCTCGTCGACCAGGGCCAGCGCCTGGTCGGCTCGTCCCAGTTGTTCCAGGGCGTCGGCGCGGATTCGCGCGCCGACCAGGCGATCGGGATGGGCGACCGACAGCGTCTCCGCCTGGGCCAGGCGGCGCTCGGCCGCGGCCTTGATGTCGAACACCGCCGGATCGGCCGCGCGGGTCCGCGCGAACCGCGGGTCCAGTCCTGCGTAGAACAGCTCGCTGATGGCGCGCATCCGGCCCAGGGCGGTCAGGACGCCGGCCTGGTCGCCCTTTTCCTCGAGCCGCAGCGCCTGCTCGTACCAGATGTCGTCATAGGTCTCGAACGGGTCGGCGGGGGCGAAGTTCTCGCGGGCCAGCAGGTTCAACAACCTGAGCTGCAGTCCCGGCTTGTCGTCCGCGGCGGCGTAGACCAGGTCCTGCAGGTCGGAGGCCGCGAAGGCGGAGAGCCCGCCGGGCTTGCGGGCCTGCTTCTCGACCAGGGCGACCGCCTTGGCGGGGGCGTCGAGATCGAGGGGCAGTTTTTCGGTTTCGGCCAGGGCCAAGGGGCCGGTCGCGGCGAGGCCGGCCAGCACCAGGGCGAACAACAGGGGTTTCATCTCACCACCCTCGATAGGGATAGGGCGGCTTTTCGGTCCGTTGGCCGACCGCCGCGATCGCCGCCTGGACGTCGGGCCGGGCCTCGATCGCCAGGCCGCGCGCCCGCAGCACCTTCTCGAACGCCGTCAGGTCCGGCCGCTCGGGATAGTCCTGGACCTCGCTCAGAGCCTCGAGGCGGGTGTCAGGGTCGGCGATCCGGCCGATGAGCAGGTGGGCGGCGGCGTCCTGGTCGTCGGCGCAAACCAGGGCGCTCATCATCATTCGCGGGGCGTCGTCCTGCGTCTTGCGCATCGCCTCCAGCACGCGCGCCATGCCGTCCTTGTCGCCCTTCTGCGCGGCGATGCAGGCGCGCAAGGACTGTTGCACCATCTTGCCGTAGGCGCTGGCGTCCGAGGTGGTGACCTCGGCCAAGGTTTCCACCGCCTCGTCCAGGTGGCCGGTGATCATCTGCTGGCCGGCCAGGTTCAGCGTCTGGCTGATATTGAGATGGCCCCTCTCCGGCCGCCGCGCGGCGCGGGCCAGAACAGCCAGGCCTTCGTCGCTACGCCCCAGGGCGAGCAGGATCTCGGCGCGCAGGTTGAGCGTCAGGTTGACGCTCTCGGCGTCCTTGTAGCTGGACTTGGCGCCATCGGCCGGCAGCGCCTTGGCCAGGGCGTCGTCGACCACCTTCAGACCCTCGGCCGGTCGATCGGCCGACAGCAGGGCGGCGACCAACTGGTTGGCGGCTTCGAGCGAGGTCGGGTCGGCGGCGACCCGCGCCTGGGCCCGTTCGATGCGCCGGGCGTAGGCGGCCTTGATGTCGAAGAGGCCGGGCGAGGACTTCAGCACGGGGGCGAAGCGGTTGTCGGCCCGCATGCCGATCAGCGGGATCGGCATGGTCACGCGCTTGGCGGCCTCGGCGGCGCGCGTCGCGTCGCCGCGATCCAGCAGCTGGGCGGCGTGCTGCGACCACTGCATGCTCCAGTCGATGTAGGGACTCTTGGGCTTCCAGTCGGCGGTGAGCAGGGCGTCGAGCAACGCGAACCGTCGGGTGTCGCCCCGCGGCACGTCCTTGGCGCTGGCGACCAGCCAGGCCATGCCGGTGTCCGTGACCTGGCTCAAGGTGGCCGGATAGTCCTCGGCCAGGGTGGTCGCGGCGAGGACGGCGTCATCCTTGTCCTCGCGCGCCGAGGCCGTCATCAGCCGCATGTACCAGTCCAGGCCGACCGCGCCTTCCAGCACGGACGAATGCCGGAAGGCGTCATGCGCTTCGTCCATCTTGGTGCTGTTCTGCGTCGCCGCGACGCCGAAAATATACCAGGCGGCGCGCTGCACGGCGGGTTCCAGCTGGGAGAGACCCTTGCCGGCCATCACCGGCTTCAGCACCTCGTAGCAGCCGGAGAAATCGCCATTGGCGAGCTTCTGCTGGGCGTCCTGGATTTCCAGCAGGGCGGCCTCGGCGTCGCGGGTGCGGTGCGTGGGGGAGGGCGAAATCTGGTCGGAGACGGCTTTGGTGTCGGCGTTCGCCGTCGCGACCCCGCACAACAGGGCCAGGGCGGAGGCCCCGACCAATACGAAACGCTTCATGACGCCCCCGGCTAAGCTACGTCCGCAGGTAGAAGCATGACCTCCGCACCATGGCAACGCTTGTAGTCGCCTTCGACATGGCTTGACGATGACATATACAGTGTGTCACACAGTGTACGCCACACACCAAGTGGCGCACACCATGCGACGTACACCATGCCCCCAAACACCGAGCCAACAGGCGCCGACATTTTCGAAACCCTGCGCCAGGAGCTCCGGCGCGGGACCCTGATCCTGGCCGTGCTCGCGCACCTGCGGGTCGAGCGCTACGGCTACAGCCTGCGCCAGGCGCTGGCCGAGGTGGGGCTGGAGATCGACGAAGGGGCGCTCTACCCGATGCTGCGCCGCCTCGAGGGCCAGGGCCTGCTGACCAGCGAATGGCGCGAGGAAGACAAGCGCAAGAAGCGCTTCTACCGCCTGTCGCCCGACGGCGTGGCCGTGCTGGCCCGCCTGTCCGCCGAGTGGCGGGCGATGAACGACACCCTGCAAAACCTGATCTGAGGAAGGGACCCCGTCATGGACCTGCTCGACCGCTATCTGGCCGCCGTCGCGGCCCTGCTGCCCAAGGCCCAGCGCCAGGACATCATCGCCGAGCTGCGCGACCTGCTGCTGAGCCAGATGGAGGAGAAGGAGGCCGAACTGGGCCGGCCGCTCGACAGGGCCGAGCGCGAGGACGTGCTGCGGGCCTTTGGCCACCCGATCGCCGTGGCCGGCCGGTTCGGAACGCCGCGCTCGGTGATCGGACCGGAGCTCTATCCGTTCTACATGTTCGCGGTGAAGGGCCTGCTGATCCTGACGGCCGTCGTCACCGCCATTCCGATCGTCATCGCGGTGATCACCGGCCACGAAGACGGCGCGGCCCTGGCGCATTTCCTGTCCGGCTTCCTCACCACGGCCATGATGATGATCGGGGCGGCGACGGTGGTCGGGGCGGCGATCGAGCGCGGCTGGATCCAGCTGGGCCGGACCCTCGACTGGAAGGTCGCCGACCTGCCACGCCTCGACCGGCGCGGCGGCAAGGTCGGGTCGCGTTTCGAGGCGTCGTTCGAGCTGGCCGCCACATTGCTGTTCATCCTGTGGTGGACGGGCGCGGTGGAGGCGCCGTGGTCGGCGAGCGTGGCGCGCAACGGCCTATTCCTGGGCGCGACGCCGATCTGGTCGACCCTGTATCTGCCGATCCTGGCCCTGGCCCTGGTCCAGGTCGCCTCCAGCCTCGTGAGGATGATCCGGCCCGACTGGGTGCGGGCGCGCGCCGGGCTGGAGATCGTCGGCGGCCTGGGCGGGCTGGCGCTGGCCGCGACTTTGTGGTCGGCCGGACGTCTGGTCGAGGTGGCGGCGCAGGGCGCGGCGGGGACGCGATCGGCGGACGTCGCCGCCCTGCAGCTGGTGCTCGACCAGACGTTTCAGATCGCCACGGCCGTCGCCGCCGCGATCTGCGTCATTAAGCTTATCGTCGACGGCTGGCGGCTGTTGCGAGGCGGGCGGACTCCGGAAGCGGCGGCCTCCCGAACGGCCTAGTTCGGCTTGGCGGCGGTGTTGACCACCGCCCCCACACCGGCCCCGACCACCGCGCCCACCGGGCCGGCGACGACCGCTCCGGCGATCGCGCCGGTGGCCGCGCGCTGCTCCATGTTGTGGCCGCAGGCGGCCAGGGCGAGGGCGGCCGCGAGGGGGAGGGAAAACCGGCAAATAGCAGACACTATGTCCTCCGAGACATCCTTGCGACGTCGCTTGAGTAACGGCGTGCGACAGGCGGGGTTCCATTGAGAGCGGCGGGGCGGAAGTCTATCCGAGCGGTTGAATATTCGCCGTTTCGGGGAATTACGGGACTGTCGCGTTTTTGCCTTGGAATCAAACAATTAACCATTCGATCTGTCGCGCGGGGCGGCTAAATTCATGGTGCGACTCCGCGTACGCTTGCGACTCGGTCATGATTGCGTCATAAGGCGCTCTATATGTAGGACTTCGGCCACCATCGTGAACCGGCCGAGCCTCCGCTTTCAGAGCTGCCCGATAGTGTTTTTCCCGGGTTTCTAAAGGCGTTTTTGTCGGGGGGCGGTCCGCCCTCGCCGCGCAGGACACGAGTTTTGAATATCAAGTCGCAGACGTGCGCAGACGCGCGCGCGCTGATCGGCGCCGTATTGGTCGGATCCGCCACGGGTCTGGCGCTTGGCGGCGTTTACCTTGTGGGGGGCATGGCCCAAGCCGCGAGTCAGCACGCTCAAGTCTCGCGCCTGGCCGACGGCGCCGAGGGGAATTTCTCCGACGCGGCGCTGTACCAGGCCGCGTCGCGGATGGACGCCGGAGCGATGGCCATCGCCCGCCGTCACGATCCCTATACCGTCGCCGGCGGCGCCCAGCGCGACCGGCAGTCGGCGCTGCTCGCCGAACGCCTCGAACAGCGCCAGGCGAGCGGCGGCGATCGCCAGCCCCTGATGCTGCGCGCCAGCTTCGGCGGTCCGTTCAACCCGGCTGTCGCGCCGTTCCGTCTGACCAACGCCCTGGAAAGCTCGCGTGAACTCGAGTGCCTTTCCGAGGCGGTCTATTACGAGGCCCGCGGCGAGACCCCGAGCGGCCAGGCGGCCGTGGCTCAAGTGGTATTAAACCGCGTACGCCACCCTTCGTTCCCCAAGTCGATCTGCGGCGTGGTGTTCCAGGGGGCCTACAAGCACGTCGGTTGCCAGTTCAGCTTCGCCTGCGACGGCTCGATGCGTCGCGGTCGCGAGCCCGGCGCCTGGAACCGGGCCCAGAAGGTCGCCTCGCGCGCCCTGAGCGGCGCGGTGATGGGCGAGGTCGGGGCCGCGACCCACTTCCACACCACCGGCGTCTCGCCGGGCTGGGGCCCGCGCCTGCTGCGCGTCGCCCAGGTCGGCATGCACGTGTTCTACCGCTTCGGCGGTCGCTCGGGCGCGCCGGACGCCTTCAGCCGCCAGCCGCGTCCGTCGACGGCGGACGAGCTGCCCGGCGTCACCCTGGCCAGCCTGCCGGCCGCGACCAGCGCCGACGGCAAGCCCGTCCAGACGCTCCAGCTGGCCAGCGCCCTGGTGATCATGCCCAACACCCCGACGCAGGCGACCGCGCCGGGCGGCATGGGCGGTCCCGTGGGCCCGGTCTCCGAACCGGCCTCGGCCCCGGCCATGCACCCGAGCAAGGCCTCGTCGCCTGCGTCGGGCGACGCCGTCAAGTCGCCAGCGGCGGCCTCGACCGGAGCTGCTTCCTAACCGCGCCGGGCATGTGGCTGGTGGCGAAGCGCATCTGCTTGGCCCGCTTGCCGACGAAATAGTGCAGGTCCTTCCCGTGGGCGGCGCGCCAGATCACCTCGGCGGCGTCCTCCACGGGATAGACCGGCAGCCCGCCGGCCTTCAGGGCGTCGGACATGTTGGCGTTGCTGCCCGGCTGGCTGGCGTTGAGGATCGGCGTCTCCACGAACCACGGCATCACGCAGGCGACGCTGACGCCCTGCGGCGCGAACTCGACGTCCAGCGCCTCCGACAGGCCGCGCACCGCGAACTTGGTGGCCGAATAGACCGCCAGGCCGGGTGAGCCGTACAGGCCCGCGCAGGACGAGATGTTGACCAGCCGCGACCCCGGCGTGGCCTTCAGCCAGGGCAGGGCGGCGCGGGCCCCGCTGATCACGCCCTTGATGTTGACGTCCAGCTGCAGGTCGATGTCGGCGTCTTCGTGGCTCTCGAACGGCCCGAAGCGGGCGACGCCGGCGTTGTTGAGCAGCAGGTCCAGCCGGCCCTTGGTCACCTTGGCGAAGTCGGCCAGGACGGCGGTCCAGGCGCTGCGGTCGCGGACGTCGAGCCGGTGAACCGAGCCGTTGTCCGGACCGATGGCGACGAGCGCCGCCTTCAGCCCCGGCGCGTCGATGTCGGAAAGCCCGACGAACCAGCCCTCGGCGGCGAAGCGCTTGGCGGCGGCTAGGCCGATGCCGCTGGCGGCGCCGGTGATGAAAACGGCCTTGCGGGCCCCTGCCGTTGCGTTGGTGGCGCTGGCGTCCATGTCGTCCCTCCCCTTTTCTGTTTGTTATCGCCGATCAGACGCCGGGGAGGCGGGGAAGGTCAAGCCGGGGTCGAGGTGGGGACACGCACAAGCGCATGCCCCCCTTCGATTGGCCTCAGTCCGTCTGGTCGTCGATCTCGGCGTCCGGGCCGTTCTTCTTGATCGACTCGATGGCGTTCTTGGCCGAGGCCTTCGAGGTGTAGCCCTCGGTCCAGAAGATGGTCTCGCTGTTGTAGACGAAGTAGGCGACGAACTCGCCCGCCTTGTTCTTCTTGATCTGGAACTTGTGGGCCATGGGGATCGCTCCTTAGTGCGCTGACGATGTCGTCAAGCCGACGACGCCAACCTCGCCTCAGGCGTGCACGGCGTCAATCGGCGGCTTGCGCGCCGTCCTCGAAGGCGCATCCTTCGCCGTCCCTCATCGACGAGCGCCCATGACCCCCGACGATCGCCTCGACCAACTGGCCCGTGACCTGCTGGCCACGCCCTACGCCGCCCTGAAGGACGTCCAGAAGAGCGTCATCGATCTGATCGCCGCCGAGGCCCCCACCGGACTCAACAAGGCCCTGCTGGCCGATGACCGGTCGTTCTGGGACCGGCTGGCCGACCGGGTCGCGGCGATCGGCGGGTCCTGGGCCTTCATCGGCGGGTTCTGCGCCTGCCTGGCGCTGTGGATCGTGCTGAACGTCGGCCTCAAGCCGTTCCATCTGTCGTTCGACCCCTATCCGTTCATCTTCCTCAACCTGATCCTCTCGACCGTGGCGGCGATCCAGGCCCCGGTGATCATGATGAGCCAGAACCGCCAGGCCACGAAGGACCGGCTGAACGCCGAGCACGACTATGTCGTCAACCTGCGCGCGGAGCTGGAGATCATGCGCCTGCACGCCAAGCTGGACGCCCTGCGCGAGCAGGAGATGGTCGAGATCCTGCGGTGCAACACCGAGACGCTGGATATCCTGAAGGCCCAGGTGGCGAAGATGGCCGGCGGAGCCTGAACCCTCTCCCATGGGGAGAGGGAGGGGCCCGCCGCGCAGCGGTGGGAGGGTGAGGGGGTTCTGCGTCCGACGGCGCGCCGGCAGGGCGTTCGAGGAAAACGGCGAGGGCGTAACCCCTCACCCTCCCACGCCTATGGCGTGGGCCCCTCCCTCTCCCCATGGGAGAGGGTTCTTCCGGCCCGCCGCAGCGCCTGGGGTGGCTGTCCAAACGCGCGGACGAAGGCGCGGCGCATGCGTTCGGAATCGCCGAAGCCGGTCTCCAGGGCCACGTCCTCGACCTGCAGCGGCTGGCTGTCGAGCAGCGCCCGGGCCGCCTCGACGCGCAGGCGCTCGACGGCCTTGGCGGGGGTGGCGCCGGTCTCGGCGGCGAACAGCCGGGCGAAGTTGCGTGGGCTCATGGCGGCCCGCTCCGCCAACTGGTCGACGGTCAGCGGCAGGGCCAGGTTCTCGCGCGCCCAGACCAGCAGGTCGTCGAACCGGCCGCCCTGCATCTCCAGCAGGGCCGAGAACTGCGACTGGCCGCCGGGGCGGCGGTGATAAACCACCAGCTGCTGGGCGGTGCGGCGGGCGACGGCTTCGCCGAGGTCGGCGCCGATCATCGCCAGGGCCATGTCGATGCCGGCCGTGATCCCGGCCGAGCTCCACAGCGCGCCGTCCTGGACGAAGATCTTGTCGGGCTCCAGCCGCACGGCCGGGAACCGCTTCTGGAAGTCCCGCGACCGCTGCCAGTGGGTGGTGGCCCGGCGGCCGTCCAGCAGGCCGGCGGCGGCCAGGACGTAGGTCCCCGAACAGACGCTGGCGGTGCGGCGGGCCGTGGCCGACGCGGCGCGGACGAAGGTCAGGGTGGCGTCGCAGATCGCCGGGCTGCGCGTGCCCTCGCCGCCGGAGACGATCAGGGTGTCGAGCGGCGGGGCGTCGGCGAAGGCCGTCGCGGTCATCGCCACGCCCGACGAACTGGCCACCGGGCCGGGGTCGCGGGCCAGCAGGTTCAGGCGATAGGCCCCGGGCGCGAGCCGTCCGGCGATCTCGAAGGCGGCGATCGGTCCGGCGGCGTCCAGCAGCTGGAAGTCGGGGAAGATCAGGAAGCCGAGTTCGCGGGTCATGGCGGATTCCGAGGGAATTATGTCATTTCCGCCAGACGCTAGGCGGACGATGCTGCGGCGTCAATCGGAGACCGCCCCATGACCCAATCACCGCCGAAGAAGCCCGCCCCGCTGCACATCGTCTTCGCCCTGTTCCCGGATGTCACCCACCTGGACTTCACCGGCCCGCACCAGATCCTCAGCCGCCTGCCCGGCGCCCAGGTGGTGATCGCCAGCGAGGCCGGCGGCGAGATCGAAGCCGAGGGCCTGGTCTTCGCCCGGGTGGCCCGGCTGGCCGACCTGGAGCATTGCGACCTGCTGTGCGTGCCCGGCGGCTTCGGCGTCACCCAGGCGATGGCCGATGAGGCCTATCTGGCCCAACTGCGCCGGCTGGCGGCGGGGGCGCGCTATGTGACCTCGGTCTGCACCGGGTCGCTGCTGCTGGGCGCGGCCGGACTGCTGCGGGGCCGGCGGGCGGCCTGCCACTGGGCCTGGCGCGACCAACTGGCGCTGTTCGGGGCCATCCCCGACCCGGCCCGGGTGGCGCGCGACGGCAATGTGTTCACCGGCGGCGGGGTGACGGCGGGCATCGACTTCGCCCTGACCATCGCCGCCGAGATCGCGGGTCCCGACGTCGCCCAGGCCATCCAGCTGGCCGTCGAATACGCCCCTGCTCCGCCGTTCGACGCCGGCCGCCCCGAGACCGCGCCGCCGGCCGTTCTGGAGCGGGTCCAGGCGATCTACGGCCGGGGCATGGATGCGCGCTGGGCCGCGGCCCGGGCGGCGGGGGAGAGGCTGTTGGCGGGGGTCTAAGGCATCGGCTCACTTCCACACCGCCTTGGGATCTGGGTCCCGGCATTCGCCGGGACAAGCGGAATTCTGGGATTTGCTCCAGCCTGGTTAGCGGCTCTAGGCGCGCCAAATCGCCCCGCCCGCCTTGATCCGGGCGCTGACCTGCATCACAACATGGTGGTGTTCGGAGGCGCTCATGCGTTCAGTCAAAACCGCTCTCGTCGTTCTGGCGGCCCTGGCCGGCCTTTCGATCGCCCTGCCGGCCTCGGCCCAGGACGCCCCCTTCACCTACGGCGTCTGGCGCAATCCCAAGAACAGCGTGCATGTCGAGATCAAGCCCTGCGGCGGTGGCCGCGCCTGCGGCAACGTCGTCTGGGCCACCGACGAGGCCCAGGCCGACGCCAAGAAGGGCGGCACGCCCAACCTGGTCGGCCTTCAGCTGCTGCGCGATTTCCAGCTGCAGAAGAACGGCAGCTGGAAGGGCAAGGTGTTCGTGCCGGACCTCAACATGACCCTGACCGGCACGGCCGACTTCCCGAACGCCACGACCATGAAGGCCAAGGGCTGCCTGATCGGGTCCATCCTCTGCAAGTCGCAGACCTGGCGGCGGGTCGATAGCGTCACCGCCAACGCGGCGTCGTAGGGGCGGCTCGCCGCCCTAGACCGGGTCAAGCTCCGGATAGAGCCGGAAGATCCCCTCGGTGCTGAACGGGATGCGGCGCGGCGAGGCGAGATAGGCCTTGATGTTGGGCCGCGCCTCCACCCGATCGCGCACGGCGATCACCCGCCCGATCCTGGGCTCCAGTCGCTTCATGGCGTGGGGGAAAGCGTAGCGCAGACCCTCGACCGCCTGGAACAGCGACAGGTCGGCATAGGTCAGATCCTCACCGGTCAGCCAGCCTCCTTTCGGAGCCCGCTCCAGCACGGTCTCGAACCAGCCGAGGAACTTCTTCATCCTCTGGGTGCGGAATTCCCGGGCCCGCCTGGCCGCCTCGGGCTTCTGATCCTCGTAATAGAGGCCCATCCCGACCGGGTGGTGGACGTCGTGGGCCTCGGCCACCAGGTCGGCGATCGTCAGTTGCAGCTGGTTGACCCACAGCCGCCCGGCCTCGGCCTTCGGGGCCAGGCCGTGGCGCAAACCCAGGTGCAGCAGAATATTGGCCGTCTGGCCGATCACCAGGTCGCCGTCGACCAGATAGGGCGGCGCGAAGGGCGGGTGGTCCTGGGCGGCCATGTCGGCCATCAGGGCCTCCTCGCCGCCGTCGTCGCCGTCGCCGCGCGCCACGTCGACATAGGCCGCGCCGGCCTCTTCCAGGGCCAGGCGCACGAACTCGCCGCGCCCCTGGATCGTCGGCCAGTAGTGCAGTTGGTAGGTCATGCGGGGGGAAACCGTCTGGAGCGCGATTGTTCCCATTGGAGGCTGTGAATGCCCTGCGTCCTTCGAGGCTTCGCTTCGCTACGCACCTCAGGATGAGGAAATCAGCACAAAGCTCCTCATCCTGAGGCGCCCTCCAACGGAGGGCCTCGAAGGACGCGGGGCGCTTCTCGATCCTTCTTGCGTAAGGAGCCTTCAGCTCCGCGTGACCGGCGACGGCGCGCCGCCCTGCTCGATCTGGTCCATCAGGGCGTGGATCATCCGGGCATGGCCTTCGGCCAGGTCGCCGGCGAACACCGCGCGCGGGACGTCGGGGGCGATGCCGACCGCCTCGAAGCGCGTCCCCCGCGGGTCGCGATAGATCTCGCCCGGCAGGGTCAGCATCCAGCCGTTGGGCAGGGGCTTGTTCAGCTTGTCCGACAGGGCGCCGCGTGTGCGCTCGCCCACCTGCACCACGTTGGGCAGGGCGCGCATGGCCAGGGTGAAGGTCTCGCCGGCGCTGACCGTGACGTCGCTGGTCACCAGATACACGGGCCCCAGATAGCGGCGCCCGCGCGTCGGCTCGACATGGAAGGCCTGGGGAACCACGCCGCGCGCGCCGACCGCGACCTTGGTCCAGGCCAGGCGCGAGCGGTCGGCGAAGCGGCCGGCGATGCGCAGGCTGATGTCGTCGTAGCCGCCGCGATTGTTGCTGACGTCGACGATCACCGCCTTGGCGCCCTCGAAGGCCGTCAGGGCCTCGTCCAGGGCCTTGTCCAGGGCCGCGGGGTCGCCGGGGGCGGCGTCCTTGTCGAAGCCGCCCATGGTGGCGACGTTCAGGTAGCCGATCTCGCCCACCCGACCCCAGATCACCCGGTTGTTTGCCGTCTGGTGGCCGCGGCCCCTCAGCACGCCGTCCATCACCCCGCGCTTGTAGGCCTGCAGCCAGGCCTTCTCCGAGGCGGCGGGGTCGGCCTCCTTGGATTCCGAGCGCACCCGGATCAGGGTGGCGGCCTGGCCACTCTCGAATTCGCGCTCGTCGCCGCCCAGCGTGGCCTGCAGGCCGACATGCGGATCGTTGAGCCCCGCCATCAGCCCGTCGAGCACGTCGAACAGCGCCGCGTCGCTGGTCGCCTTGCCCGCCGCCTTGTCGGCGATGCGGGCCCGGGCCGGCCAGTCGATGTGGTGCTCGCGCGAGGAAGGGTAGAAGGCCGCGAAGGTCTCGGCGGTCACGGCGGCGACGCGGCGGGGCGTCCAGTCGGTCTTGGCCAGGCAGGCCTTGGGCAGGGCGGGCAGGCGGTCGAACAGGTAGGCGGTGTCGGCCGGGCCCGACGAAAAGGCGATGGCGCCTGGGCCGACCGCGCGACGCACGGCCAGGATGCCGTCGGGATCGGCCTGCGGACGCGGGTCGGCGTAGCAGGCGCCGTCGACGGCGTGGAACAGCTTGGGGCCGGCGGCGTCGATCCTGACGATGTAGCCATAGCCGCGCGAGCGCCATACGCCTTGGGTATTGGCACCCTGGGTACTGGCGCCCTGGGTGTCGGCGCCCGGGGCCTGGGCGTGGGAGGGCTGGGCGCTCGCCGTTCCGGCCAGGGCGATCACGGCTGCGACGAGGGCGCTGCGACGCGTCATGCGAATCCCCTCCATTTCAACGCCGGACCATCGGCGCTGCGGGACGGCCGATGCAAGCGTCAGCGTGGTCTTTGTGGTGGTAACGCCCTGGAAAGCCTACCCGATCCGCACGCTGGTCATCGAGATCGCCGCGAACAGATCATCAGTGAAGAACGACACCGGCTCGCCCGGCTGCTGGGCGCCCAGCACGTAGAGCAGCGGCAGATAGTGCTCGGCGCTGTTGATCGAGGCCTCGGCGTCGGGGCCCAGGCTCCGCCAGTCGATCAGCGGGCCGTGGTCGCCGGCGGCGATCAGGGCCTTGGCCTGGTCGTTGAAGCGCGGGGCCCAGTCGGGGATTTCGCCGGTGCGGAAGTTCACGGCCCGCAGGTTGTGGACGATGTCGCCGCTGCCGACGATCAGCACGCCCTCGTCGCGCAGGGCGGCCAGGCGCGCGCCGGCGTCGTAATGCCATTGGTCGGAGCGACCGCGATCCAGGCTGAGCTGGACCACCGGCACGTCGGCGTGCGGATACATCGGCCGCAGCACGCCCCAGGCCCCGTGGTCCAGGCCGCGCGTTGGGTGCTGGACCACGCGGTCGGGGGCCAGCAGTTCGGCGACCCGCAAGGCCAGGGCCGGGGCGCCCGGCGCGTCGTAGCGCACGTCGAACAGCGCCTGGGGGAAGCCGCCGAAGTCGTGGATGGTCTCGGGGTGTTCGGCGGCGCTGACCGCGCTGGCCCCCATGGTCTCCCAGTGGGCGCTGATCATCAGCACCGCCCTGGGCCGCGGCAGCTCGGCGCCCAGCCGGGCCCAGGCCTGGCTCCAGGCGTTGTCGTCGATGGCGTTCATCGGCGAGCCGTGGCCGAGGAACAGGACGGGCAGGCGGGCGGTCATCGTTGTCGATCCAATTAGACACTGTTGAAGTTACAGATAGGAACTTCCCTCGTGCGTTCAACGACGCCGGGGGCGACCATTTGGCCACAGGCGGGCCGCCGCGTCGTGGTGTCGCGCCCCGCGTCGCGACGCGTGCTTTCCCGGCGCGCCCGGCTTTGTTAAGGCGGGCGTCGTGAACGTACCCGTCCTTCCTCCCGTTGCGCCCTCGGAGGCTTCCCCCGAAGCTTCCAGCGAGGCGACGCCCGCGATGGCCTCGCCGGTGGCGGCGCGCGTGTCGCGGGCCTCCACGCGCGGCGGGGCGCTGGACCTGCTGCGGCTGCTCGCCTCGCTGCTGATCGTCGTCTACCACTACGGGGCCGAGGGGCCGATGCGCATCGAACGCTTCGGCCAGGTGTTCTCGCGCGGCTTCCTGGCGACGGACTTCTTCCTGATGCTGTCGGGCTATGTGCTGGGCCGGGCCTATGGGGCCTCGACCCTGACCGGCAAGATCAGCCACGGCCGTTTCTGGGTGCGGCGGGTCGGACGGGTCTGGCCGGGGCACCTGATCGTGCTGGCGATGATGGCCGGGTTGGTGCTGGCCCTCAACGCCCTGGGCACCGACGCCCACAAGCCCTCGCGCTTCGCCTGGGACCAGCTGCCGGTCCAGGCCCTGCTGGTCCACGCCTGGGGCTTCAACAGCGACGGCTGGAACCTGCCCAGCTGGTCGCTGTCGGCCCTGGTCGTCTGCTACGCGGTGTTCCCGTGGCTGTGGCGGGCGGTCGACAAGGTCCGCCACCCGTGGATCCTGCCGCTGATCGGGGCCCTGGCCTTCGTGGCCTGCGAGGTGCTGGCGCGCCAGGTGTTCGACCACGCCCTGTCGGACCTGCAGTTCCGGTTCGGGGTGGTGCGGGCCCTGCCGCTGTTCATCCTCGGCGTCTGCCTGGCGCGGGCCGTGGAGATGAACTGGCCGTCGGAGAAGGCGGCGCGCGCCCTGCTGATCGCCGGCTGCGGGCTGCTGGCCGTCATGCAGCCGCTGGACCGCTACGCCCTGCCCGACGAGCTGATCTTCGACGTTCCCTGCCTGATCGCCATCGCCGCCATCGTGCTGGGGGCCGGCCGGCTGCCGGTCAGGCATCCCCGGGCCTGGATCGAGGAGGGCGCCAAGCTATCCTTCGCCCTGTTCATCACCCACATCCTGGTGGGGGTGATCTATTGGAGCGCGGTCCACAAGCTGATCGAGACGGTGCCGATCGGCATCGGCTGGCAGTGGCTGATGTGGCTGGCCTCGTTCCCGATCGCCATGGGCGCGGCCTGGCTGTTCCATACTTATGTCGACCAGCCGCTGCAGGATCGGCTGTCGCCGTGGCTGCGGGGGCGGCGCTAGGGTCCGTACTCAGTTGAACGCTTGAGTTCCTGAGTAGCGTCAAAGAACCGGCGGCTGGCTGGGCCGGCGGCGACGCGTGGAAAGCGGACGTTCGGGGCTTAAACCTGTCACGGCGTGAACCGGGGGGACGGGAACACGTTTCGAGACGGACAAGGCAAGGGAGAGAGACGATGGCCGGCAAGATCACCAACTGCCTGTGGTTCGACCATGGCGAGGCGCGCAAGGCGGCGGAATTCTATGCCAGCGTCTTCCCCGACAGCCATGTCGGCGCGGCGATGGCGGCGCCCAGCGACTTCCCCAACGGCGCGGAAGGGGTGGAGCTGACGGTGGAGTTCACCGTGCTCGGCGCGCCCTTCACGGGGCTCAACGGCGGTCCGGGCTTCAAGCCCAACGAGTCCGTTTCGTTCATGGTCGAGACCCAGGACCAGGCCGAGACCGACCGCTACTGGGACGCCATCGTCGGCAACGGCGGCGTGGCCAGCGCGTGCGGCTGGTGCAAGGACCGCTGGGGCTATTCCTGGCAGATCACGCCCCGTCAGCTGACCGAGGGGGTCAACGACCCGGACAGGGCGGTGGCCAAGCGGGTGTTCGAGGCGATGATGACGATGGGCAAGATCGACGTGGCCAAGATCGAGGCCGCGCGGCGGGGCGAGGGCTGATCGGGGGGGGCTAGGGTGGGAGCAGTAGACTTTGGCGGTCGTTCTTCGGCGAGCGCTCTGCGTCCTTCGAGGCTTCGCTCCGCTACGCACCTCAGGATGAGGCGCGTTGTTGCTGAGTTCCTCATCCTGAGGCGCCCTCCAGAGGAGGGCCTCGAAGGACGCACGGCGCTTCCCAGCCTAAACCGTTCAACTGTCCACAGCTCTTAGGACGAAGGGCGAGCGACGCCGCGCCTTGAAACCTTGCTGGCGAGCTTGCTCTGGCGTCTGGCCGAGTCAAGGACGGCGCGCCGCGCCGCCGCGACGCGGCCGCCAGAGGCGGTCCTTGACTCGGCCAGACGCCAGAGCTCCCATCCTGCAAGGGTTTAAGGCGTGGCCGCATCCGGCTTGGCGGATGGGGCTTCGGTATCAATGTGTCTACACTTCTACGTCGAACCCAAGAGATTTGATCCATCGTCGGATAATATTCTGAATGATACAATGGGTCCTATATTGGTCAAACAATCGTCACGCCACGTTTGATTATTCATATACGTCGCGATGGTCCTCATCCGCTCGACCTTGGTCATCTGAAAGACTGCAAGCCAGCATCAAATCTCGACCAATTGGCGTCAGAATATAATTCAGTTCCGGAGCTTTGATCATCAATTGCCTGTTAAAGCTCCAGCCGCCGTGCATGGGTGTCAATATAACTCCGCTCGATGGAATATGTTCTTTGGCGCCGCTAGAAATAGCCATATTCTCGGCTATCTGGACTAGAACTCGCTCGAACTTTTTCGCATCTATAAGCGACCATTCACTGAAGTGATTTTTCACCAATTCATTGGGCATCTTGGCCAGAAGATTTTCCGCCATGATCGGGCGAGGGCGCAAGCTTATGCACCGCAGTCTCAGCAAATTTTGAATCGAGGCAAGACGCTTCTGCATAGGCACTTTACGCCAACGAGTTTCCGCGGCGGCCTCGGAATCTCTGTTGTAGCTGTCTAATTCCTCAAGGTTTCGAAAGCTGTCCAACCGAAAGCGCCAGAGAAGATCAAGCAATAAGACTTCGGGCCCAGAGAGTGATTTCAGAAGATCGATATAGACCTTTTGAACAGGCGATCCGTTCTCGGGCGCCGTCGCATTGGCGATTAGCCGCGCCCATAAATCCCGAACGTCGTCATCCTCCTCCATGGAGGCGGCCTCGGTAGTTCGTAGCGCATCACCGAACGGCAAAGCCTTCAACTGCTCAGCCGTATAGCCACGCTCTCTCGCGATGCGTTCCGCTTTCTCCAAAATCTTTGTAAGGTTTTCAAACCGATATAGCCGTGCGCGATCACCCAGGGTTAGGCCAAGCTCAGTGATGGCGTCGCCAAACAACCGTCCCAATGCGCCGCGCGCATCCTTGGCGGTATCGACGGCAATCTGCCCTGCTACTTTGGCCAGCTCGGGGTCCAGGGCTTCCATAGTCGCTCCGTACTATCCGTCGTCGTGAGGTGATCGGGGTGCCCAAGCTAAGGCAGCCAGACGGTTGGCTCACCATTTTCTAGCGGTGTGTAGACCGGAGCCTCGCCGCGCTCCACTAACGGGCTGAAGGGATCGCGATCACGGGCATAGAGGCCGACCATGAGGCCGATTGTATTGGCTTCCAAATCAAGCATGCAGTTGGTCATGTCGATACCTGCTTCGGTTCGCCGATATGTGCTTTCGCTGCCGTTGGGCCAATGGACTTTGAACCCGTTCATGAGCCCGACGTCGTCCGCCAGAATCTCCATGACGCCCTTGTACGCAGCATCGTAGGCATGGCCCTGGCCTGCATTGGTGCCCCATCCTCGGCGAGCCTCCCGCTCAAGCGTGAAGAAGGCGCCGATAAAGGCTTTGGCGTGAGTGATCAGGACATCGACCTCTGCGAAGGAGAGCTTAAAGGATTTTCCGAAGAGGTCATTTCGACAGCGGAAGCCCTCATCCGTGAAGATGAAATCAGAATGAGCGACGGCATTGCGGAAAGGTCCGGAGTAAAAGTCCAAGAAGATGGACTTGAGGTTGAGGCCCGCTTCATCGCCCAACTGACCGATAATCTGGATCTTCTTGCTGGGAAACAGGCCGCTCTTGGCAGCCCGCTTGCGCTCGTCCTTGGTAAGGAAATCGTAGTAGGGGTTGGGGCTGTAGCCCTTACCCAGGCGAAAGCGCAGCAAATTCAACAGCACTTCGTAGGGGGCCGACATCTCCACCACATGCGTGTAAAACAGAAGGCCGAGGCGCCACCCCGTCAGCTCGCGATCGGCAAAACGATCCTCCGGCAGCGGAATCTGCATCAGCCGGTTAAGGTCCTCAAGCACGGCGCGAGATTCCATGTACGGGTCCCAGCCGGCATCTTCCATGCCCACGACCCTAAGCAATGATGCAAATAGCTGAATGATGTCGGGCTCGGCGGGCCGTTCTGGAAAGAACAGCGGTGCCATTACGGCTTGGTATCGAGCGCGGATCGCCTCCAGTTTTTCGTTGGCCTCGTCCATCAGCTCGACTGCTCCGCTGTAGTCTCTACATTCCAGACAAAACGACGTTTCGCCACGATCCCGTGGCAGGCGTCCTTGGAGCTATCTGCAATTTGGGCGTTTGGTAGGGAGAGCCGTCGAAGATGACGACGCCCCCCTACCTTCTCCCAAACAGCTTCTCGATATCCGCCAGCTTCAGCTCCACATAAGTCGGCCGCCCGTGGTTGCACTGGCCCGAATGCGGCGTGGCCTCCATCTCCCGCAGCAGGGCGTTCATCTCCGCGCCGTTCAGCCGCCGCCCCGCCCTCACACTCCCGTGGCAGGCCATGGTCGAGCAGACCTCCTCCAGGCGCTCCTTCAGCGCCAGGGCCTGGCCGTTCTCGGCCAGGTCGTCGGCGATGTCGCGGACCAGGCCGGCGGCGTCGGCCTTGCCCAGCAGGGCCGGGGTCTCGCGCACCAGCACGGCGCCGGGGCCGAAGCTCTCGACCACCAGGCCCAGGGCCGCCAATTCGTCGGCGCGGGCCACGACGCGCTCGGCCTCGGCGGGGTCCAGCTCGACCACCTCGGGCAGCAGCAGGGCCTGGCGGGCGACGCCGCCGGCCGCCATCTCGGTCTTCATCCGCTCGTAGACCAGGCGCTCGTGGGCGGCGTGCTGGTCGACGATGACCACGCCGTCGCGGGTCTGGGCGACGATATAGGTCTCATGCACCTGGGCCCGGGCCGCGCCGAGCGGGAAGTCGACGGGGTCGAACACCGGGGCGGGGCCTTCGCTCATCCCGGGATAGGCAATGGCCGGCGGGGCGTCATAGTCGCCATAGGCCGCCTCGCGCACCGCCTCGGCCACGCCATAGCCGCCGCCAGGCTCGACCCGGGCCGAGACGTCCGACAGCCCCGGCAGCACCTGCGGCGAAGGCCGCGTCCAGCCGCCGGCCTGCCAGGCCGAGAAGCCGGCGGGCGAGGGGCCTGGTTGATAGCCGGGGATCATCGACTGCGCCCGGAAGCCCTCCAGCGCCGACGCCGCCGTGGTGGTCGAGGCCCGGTGGCCGGCCCCGGCCAGGGCGTGGCGCAGGGCCCCGACGATCAGGCCGCGCACCAGGGCCGGGTCGCGGAACCGCACCTCGGCCTTGGCCGGGTGGACGTTGACGTCGACCTCCGAAGTGTCGAGCGAGATGTAGAGGGCCGCCGTCGGGTGGCGGTCGCGGGCCAGGAAGTCGGCATAGGCGGCGCGCAGGGCGCCTTGCAGCAGCCGGTCGCGTACGGGCCGGCCGTTGACGAACAGGTACTGGTGGGCGGCGTTGCCGCGGTTGTAGGTGGGCAGGCCGGCGAACCCGGTCAGGCGGACGCCGTCGCGGGTCTGGTCGATCTCGATGGCGTTGTCCTGGAAGTCGCGGCCCAGCACCGCCGACAGCCGCGCCAGCCGGCCCTGCGGGCCCGGATGCTCGGGCGGCAGGCGGATGATCCGGCGGCCGTCGATGTCCAGCGAGAAGCCGACGCCCTCGTTGGCCATGGCCTGGCGCTTGAGCTCCTCGGTGATGGCCAGGGCCTCGGCGCGCTCGGACTTCATGAACTTCAGCCGAGCGGGGGTGGCGTAGAACAGGTCGCGGACCTCGATCCGCGCCCCGTGGTCGCCGGCGAAGGCGGCGGGGGCGACGTCGCCGACCGCCCCGCCCTCGACCAGGATCGACCAGGCGTCGCTCTGGCCCTTGGCCCGCGAGGCGATCGACAGCCGCGCCACCGAGCCGATCGACGGCAGGGCCTCGCCCCGGAAGCCCATGGTGTGGATGGCCAGCAGGTCCCACAGGCCCTCGGCGTCGGGCGAGAGCTTGGAGGTCGCGTGGCGCTCAATGGCGACCGGCAGTTCCTCGGCGCTCAGGCCGCAGCCGTCGTCGGCGACCATGATCCGGGTCAGGCCGCCGCCGTGGGCCTCGACCTCGATCCGGGTGGCTCCGGCGTCGATGGCGTTGTCGACCAGCTCCTTGATGGCGCTGGCCGGCCGTTCGACCACCTCGCCGGCGGCGATGCGGTTGACGGTCTCGGGCGGCAGGCGGCGGATCGGCATGCGGGGCGGGCTTTCAGGGGCGGACGGCGAGCCGGTCATCCTAGATCGATTCCGGCGACTCTTGAGGATCACAGATAGGGATTGGTCGTCCAAGATTGTCATCCCGGACGAGCGCGCGGCGCGAAGATCCGGGACCGCCGGAAGCACATGCGTTCACGCGCCGGTCCCGGATCTTCGCTACGCTACGTCCGGGATGACAGGCCTTGGTTGGAGATTCGGCATGCGGCGATCGACATTGGGCCTCGTCGTCGTGCTGGCCCTGGCCACCCACGCCCCCGCCCACGCCCAGGTCATCGACGACCCCGAGGCCAACGTCGTCGATGAGCTGGTCGTCAGCGCCAAGCTGCCCGGCCCGGCCTGGTGGCGGATCTCCGACGGCGACACCACGATCTACATGCTGGGCGTGCTGCAGGCCTTGCCCGAGGGCCAGGGTTGGGACAAGTCGGTGCTGGAGCGACGGCTGACCGGGGCCTTCGCGGTGATCCTGCCGCCGGAGGGCAAGGCCGGGCTCCGTGACCTCCCCGCCGCCCTGGCCCTGCGCGGCCGGTTGAAGTCCGACACGCCGCTCGACGTCGCCGCCGCCAGCCTGGCGCCCAAGCTGGTCAGGGCCCGGGCCACCCTGGGCAAGGCTCCCGACGCCTATCGCCAGTGGAGCCCGCTGGGCGCGGGGGTGATGATGGCCGGCGACTATCGCAAGGCGGTCAGGCTGGAGCCGGCCGAACCGGAGCGCGCCATCGCCCGGTTGGCCCGCAAGCATCGGGTCAGGGCTCGCCCGGCCGCGACCTACAAGGCGATGCCGGTGATCAAGACGGCGGTGCGCGGGCACTCGGCGGAGGCGGGGCTGGTGTGCCTGGAAGGGGTGCTGGACGAGGTCAACGCCGGAGCCGGCGCGACGCGGACCGCCGCCCGGGCCTGGGCGCTGGGCGACGTGCGCGGCGCGATCAGCGGGCCGCGCAACTTCCAGCGCTGCCTGCTGGGCCTGCCGGGCATGGCCGAGCTGGAGCGGCGCGGAACCCAGGACGAGGTCGAGGCGCTGAGCGCGGCGATGAAGACGCCGGGCCATGCGGTGGCGGTCTATGGCGTGCGGGGCCTGGTGGCCCGGGACGGGGTGCTGGACCAGATGCGGGCGCGAGGGTTCGAGGTGTCGACGCCGGGGGATTGAGTCCTCCCCCCGTGGGGGAGGCGATCGCGCAGCGATCGGTGGGGGGAGTTTTGAGAGATCGGATCACTCCCCCCACCGTCGGCTTCGCCGACACCTCCCCCAGAGGGGGAGGACTTAAAGAAAAAGGCCCGGAAGCTTTCGCCGCCGGGCCTTTCCAGAATTCAGCGAGCGTCGAAGCCTACAGGCCCGGCAGCTTGATCTTGCTTTGCTTGTCGCGGGTAATGACGATCGCGCCGTTGCCGGTCAGGGCCTTGAGGCGGGCCTCTTCGGTGGCGGCGTCGACCGGGGCGGCGTCAGTGGCGCCGGTTTCCGAGGCGGTGGGGGCGGCGGTCTTGTCGCCCTTCTTCCAGAACATCACCTTGCTGGCGAAGCTCTCGTCCTTGTGGGCCAGGTCGCCGTTCTCGTCGTCGACAACGAAGCGGATCAGCGGGTCGGCCTTCTCGACGCCGGCCTTGGACACCAGCAGCTTCTCGCCGTCCGAGCGGGCGGCGGCGTTGCTCTGGCCGATCAGGGCCTGGCGCGCGGCGCTTTCCGGCTGCAGTTCCTGCGGGCGCGGCTCACCGGGCGCCGGCGGGCGCAGGCTGTAGTCGGGCGGCACCACCAGGGGGGCCTTGGTGACGACGCGGAACTCGTCGGGAACCACCTTGTTCATGCCCAGGGCCTTGGAGGCCGTCTGACAGCCGGCCAAGCCGGTGGCGGCCACGGCGACCAGTGCGCTCAGGGTCGCGACCCGATAGAAACTCATGAAACCCATGCTCCAGCGGCCCGCCCCCGGGTAGGCCAAATTTCGGACGCCCTCGATACGACATCCGGGGCCGGGCGCCAATCTTCCTTGGAAACGTGGCCACGTTAGGGCGTTAAAGCCAACGGCTTCATATTGAAACGCCTCAACCCCACTACCGTTTTCCCGGCGAAGGCCGGGATCCAGATTCAGCCTGAGCGGCTCATGGGTTTCATCTGGGCCCCGGCCTTCGCCGGGGAGGCGGAGGAAGGAGAGACCGCGGAGAATCGGATCTAAAGCCCGTGTCCGTCGGGATGGGCGAGAGTCTTCTCCTCCGACAGGAAGCTGTCCAGCAGCAGCAGCGCCACCCCGACGGTGATCCCCGAATCGGCGACGTTGAACACCCACGGGAAGTGCAGGCGGGTGACGTCGATGAAGTCGACCACATAGCCGTAGCGGATGCGGTCGATCAGGTTGTTGCCGAACGCCCCGCCGATGATCAGGCCCAGGCCGCCGGCCATCAGCCAGCGCGTGGTCTTGCGCGCCCAGATCGCCAGGCCGACCACGACGGCGGCCGAGAAGGCCGTCAGCAGCCAGCGGCTGAGCTCCGAGCCCCGGAACAGGCCGAAACTCATGCCCTGGTTATGGACCATGGTCAGGTGCAGCGGACCCAGCAGCGGCTGGCTGGCGCCGGGGTCGGCGCCCAGGGTCGACAGGATCCAGGCCTTGCTGACCTGGTCCAGCACGATGGTGGCGATCGCGATGGCGTAGGCGATCCAGCCGAGGCGGGTGATTTTGGGCATTCAGGTCGCTTTCTTGGATCCTCTCCCGGAGGGGAGAGGAAGGGGCCCGCCGCGTAGCGGTGGGAAGGTGAGGGGTTACGCCTTCGCCAGGTTTCCCCGGCGCCTTAACCCCTCACCCTCCCACGCCTGGCGGCGCGGGCCCCTCCCTCTCCCTCTGGGAGAGGGTGATCTTAAACCGCGTGCTTGCTATCCCACCACGCCACGGCTTCGGCGTCGCGCAAGGACAGCTCCGGATAGCGGGGGTCGCTGCCGACCTCCGGCAGGATCCTCCACGAACGGGCGCATTTCGCGCCTTCCGCCAGCTTGACCTCCGCCGCCACGCCCTTGACCTCGTCCAGGGCGAAGGCGCCAGGCGCGTCGCCGGCGGTCAGGGTGGCGGCGCTGGTGCGGAACACCTCGGCGGCGTCGAGGCCGTCGAAGGCGGCCAGCAGGCCGGCGTCGCTGATATGCACCACCGGCGCCGCCTCCAGGGCCGATCCGATCCGCTTGTCGCGGCGCTCGATCTCCAGGGCGCTGGTCACCACCGAGGTCACGGTCTCGACCTTGGCCCAGCGCGCGGCCTCGGCGTCGTTGCGCCACGCCGCCGGGGTCTCCGGGATCACCCGCAGCACGTTCGAACCCGCCTCGGGGAAGCGCGTCTGCCACGCCTCTTCCATGGTGAAGCTGGTCAGGGGCGACAGCCACACCGTCAGGCGCTCGAAGACGTAGTCCAGCACCGTGCGGTAGGCCCGACGGCGCAGCGCGGTCGGGACGTCGCAATAGAGGCTGTCCTTGCGGATGTCGAAGAACAGGCTGGACAGGTCGCCCTGGCAGAAGTCGATCAGCGGCCGGATCACGTCGCTGAACCGGAAGGCCTCGTAGGCGGCCCTCACCTGGCCGTCCAGTTCCCACAGTCGGTGCAGGATGTACTTCTCCAGCGGCGGGAAGTCGGCGTAGTTCGTCACCCGCTCGGCCTCGTCGAAGCCGGCCAGGGCCCCCAGCAGGTAGCGCGTGGTGTTGCGCAGCTTGCGATAGGCGTCGGTGGTGGTGGCCAGGATGGTCTTGCCGATCCGCTGGTCTTCCGAATAGTCGACCATCGCCGCCCACAGCCGCAGGATCTCGGCCCCGCTCTCCTTGGTGATGGTCTGCGGCTCGACGGTGTTGCCCTTGGACTTGGACATCTTCTCGCCGTTCTCGTCCTGGGTGAACCCGTGGGTGAGAACCGCCTTGTAGGGCGCGTGGCCGCGCGTGCCGCAGCTTTCCAGCAGGGACGACTGGAACCAGCCGCGGTGCTGGTCCGAGCCCTCCAGATAGAGGTCGGCCGGGCTGCGGCTGTCGGTCCGGCCTTCCAGCGTGAAGGCGTGGGTGCAGCCGCTGTCGAACCAGACGTCGAGGATGTCGATGACCTTCTCGAACTTGTCGGGGTCATGGTTGCCGAGGAAATCGGCGTCCGGGCGCTCGAACCAGGCGTCGCTGCCGCCCTCGCGGATGATCGCCAGGATGCGGGCGTTGACGTCCGGGTCCATCAGCGGGACGCCGGTCTCCTTGTCGACGAACATCGCCAGCGGCGTGCCCCAGGCGCGCTGGCGGCTGACCAGCCAGTCGGGCCGGGTCTCGACCATCGCCCCGATGCGGTTGCGGCCGGCCTCGGGGTGGAAGGCGGTGTCGGCGATGGCCTGGACGGCCGTTTCGCGCAGGGTCTTGCCGCCTTCGACGGCCGCATCCATGCGGATGAACCACTGCGGGGTGTTGCGGAAGATCACCGGGGCCTTGGAGCGCCAGCTGTGCGGATAGCTGTGCTCGACCCGGCCGCGGGCCAGCAGGTTGCCGGCCTCGATCAGCTTGTCCATCACCGCGCCGTTGGCGGGCCCGAACTTGCCGGCCTTCTTGCCCTCGGTCTCGATGATCTTGAGGCCCGCGAACAGCGGCACGGTCGGGAAATAGGCCCCGTCGGGATCGACGGTGTCGGGGATCGAGTCGAGGCTGTGGCCGCTCTTCAGCCAGACCAGGTAGTCGTCGGCGCCGTGGCCCGGCGCGGTGTGGACGAAGCCGGCGCCGGCGTCGTCGGTGACGTGCTCGCCGGCGAGGAGGGGGACGTCGTAGCCGTAGCCTGTTTGGGGGTCAGGTTCGAACTGGGCCAGCGGGTGGGCGCAGATCAGGCCGGTCGGATCGACGGGCTCGGCGCGGCGCCATTTGGCGATCTTCGCGGCCTTGGCGACGTCGTCAGCCAGCTTGTCGGCGACGATCAGCCGGTCGCCCGGCGCGGCCCAGGGGGCGAAGGCCAGGTCGGCCTCCATCTCCTCGACCTCGTACAGGCCGTACTCGACCTTGGGCCCGAACGAGATCGCTCGGTTGGCGGGGAGGGTCCAGGGCGTCGTGGTCCAGATCACCACCGAGGCGTCGTTGGGCGGCAGGCGGAAGACGTTGTCGCCGGCCTCTGCGCCCGACAGGGCGTAGCGGTCCTCGTCATAGGCCTTGACCGGGAACTTCACCCACACCGTCGGGCTGGTGTGGTCGTGGTACTCGATCTCGGCGTCGGCCAGGGCCGTGCGCTCGACCGGGCTCCACATGACAGGCTTGGAGCCGCGATAGAGCTGGCCGCTGGTGGCGAACTTGTGGAACTCGGCGACGATCGTGGCCTCGGACGTGAAGTCCATGGTGGCGTAGCGGTTCCACCAGTCGCCCAGCACGCCCAGGCGCTGGAACTCGACCTTCTGGGCCTCGATCCAGCCGGCGGCGTATTGCCGGCAGCGCTCGCGGAACTCGGCGGCCGGCACCTCGTCCTTGCGGCGGCCCTTGGCGCGGAACTCTTCCTCGATCTTCCACTCGATCGGCAGGCCGTGGCAGTCCCAGCCGGGCACGTAGTCGACGTCGTAGCCGAGGGCGAAGCGCGAGCGGACCACGAAGTCCTTCAGCGTCTTGTTGAGGGCATGGCCGATGTGGATGGCGCCATTGGCGTAGGGCGGGCCGTCGTGCAGCACGAACAACTCCGCTCCTGCGGCTTGGCGGGCTGCACGAACGGCGCCGTACAGGCCCTTGTCCGACAGGGCCGCCCAGCCCTCCAGGATCTCGGGCTCCTTCTTGGGCAGACCGCCACGCATCGGGAACGGGGTGTCGGGGAGGAAGACGGTTTCGCGGTAGTCGCGAGCGGGCGTGGCGTCGTCGGCCATGGGAGAGCTATCCAGCTTGGAGTGTTCGAAAAGTGCGGGTGGTCGTCCCGGCGCGCGCTGGAATCTCGTCCGGCGGCGTCACGCCGGGCGGTTAATTCGCGGGGTTTTCCGAACGAAAGGCATGGGCGGGGGATAGCAGAGGCGGAGGGGAGGGGCAAACGGGATGCGAAGCTCGGAGCTCAGCAGGACGGTGTCAGCTCCGGTTCCCCCAATGGTTGTCATCCCGGAAAGCGCGCAGCGCTTGTCCGGGACCCAGGGGCGGCTGCACCACGTTGGCCCAGTCGCCTGGGTCCCGGACAGCCTCTTCGAGGCTTCCGGGATGACAACGAAATTTGCGTGGAAGTTGAAGCCGCGCCGCTACCGCCGCGCCATGCCGCTCATCAGCCACAGCGCCGTACAGGTGCCGAAGGTCACCGCCGCGAACGAGGCCAGGAACATCGGCAGGCTCTGGGCGAGGGCGACGCCGAGGGTGAGCAGGGCGGCCAGGGTCCAGGCGACCATCAGCAAACGGCCTTCGCGGGACTGGCGCGCCAGTCTGGGCGACGTCAGCCGCTTGACGGCCCGCAGGGACCGCCGCCAAATCCGATGCCCCCTGAAGTCGTGACGCAAGACCCGTTCCCCCGACGCTGACGGAAAAAGTGTAGGCGCGTCAATTGGTCGCGTCTACGGTGAAAAACCATGGTTACCCAGTTTTGCCTGGAGCAAGCCGCACGATGCTCTAACCCCGCCTTCGAGCCCGGGGCGTGATGGTCACGGTCATCAGCCGGCCCTCGCGGATCAGGACGAAGGCGGCGGGCTTGTCGATGCTGTGGTGGTCCAGGGCCCGCAGCAGGTCGTCCAGGCCGGTCAGGGGCGCGCCGGCCGCGCTGACCAGCAGGTCGCCCTCGCGCACCCCGGCCTTGGCCGCCGGTCCGCCGGCGTCGACCTGGGCCACGAACACCGCATAGCCCTGGGTGACGCCGGTGGCCTTGGCCAGGCCCGACGGGATCGGGGCCTGCTGGGCGACCAGGCCGATCGAGCCGCGCCGCACGTGGCCGTGCCGCAGCAGCTGGGCGATCACGAAACTGGCGGTGTTGGAGGCCACGGCGAAGCACAGGCCCTGGTAGCCGGCGATCACCGCCGTCGCTATGCCGACCACCTCGCCATTCGAGGCGACCAGCGGTCCGCCGCTGTTGCCGGGGTTGAGGGCGGCGTCGGTCTGGATCAGGTCCTCGATCAGCCGGCCGCGTTCGCCGCGCAGGGATCGGCCCAGAGCGGAGACCACGCCGGTGGTGACCGTGGCCTCGAAGCCTAGCGGCGCGCCGATGGCGATGACCAGCTGGCCGCGCCGCAGGGCCTTGGAATCGCCCAGCCGCGCCACTGGCAGGTCGGCCTTCTGGTCGAGGCGCAGCAGGGCCAGGTCGGTGTCGGGGTCGTCGCCGACGCAGCGGGCCGTCAGGCTGCGACCCTCGGCGGTGATCACCACGAAGCGCGCCGCGCCCTGCACCACGTGGCTGTTGGTCAGGATCAGCCCGCCGGGCGCGATGGCGAAGCCCGAGCCGACGCCCTGGACGCGGGGATCGTCCAGCATCGGATGGATGCGCACCACGCTGGGCCCCACCGCCTCGACGGCGCGGACCACGGCGTTGGAATAGGCGTCGAGCAGGGTGTCGTCGGACGCCGCGCCGCCGGTTCGCGGCGGCTCGGCGGGGCTGAAGACGAAGGCGGCCCCGTCGGCGTCGATGTCGGGATAGGCCAGGATCTCGCGCAGACGCGTGGAGCGGGGCCGCCGGGCCTGGGCGAACCGTTCGTACTTGCGTGCTTTCAACGTCCCGGCCCCCGCCTGCGCAAGGTGAAGGTTAACGGGAAGAACGGGGGTTGGCGAGTCGACGGGCGGCCCCGGGGGCGGCCCCGGGGGCGGTCGGGCCTTCAGGCGTCGTCGCGGGCGTCCAGCACGGCCTGCATGTGGTTGCGGAACGCCGGCTCGTCGCGGGTGATCTGGGTGAACGCCTCGGCCAGTTCAGCCCTGGCCATCTCGAGATTGTAGACGCCTTCCGCGTGGCGCAGGAGCACGCAATCCAGATAGCGGTCCAGAAGGAGGTGGTCTGCCTTGGTCAGGTTGGTCGCCATGCCGTGAGGATAAACCCTGGCGGGGCCCCGCGCCATGCGCTTGATCAGGGAGGTCGCGGGTCCTCCCCCTCTGGGGGAGGTGTCGGCGAAGCCGACGGTGGGGGGAGGGTTTGGCCATTGGCCGGACTCCAGGATCGACGACCCTAGAACTCCCCCCACCGATCGCTGCGCGATCGCCTCCCCCATGGGGGGAGGACGTCCCTAGAACCCCGGCGCCACGATCGCTCGGGCGGCCACCTCGTCGCGCAGCACCTGCTCGACCAGCAGCTCGATGCTGTCGAACTTCAGCTCCGGCCGCAGGAAGGCGATCAGCTGGGTCTCGATGATCTGGCCGTAGAGGTCCTCGTCGAAGTCGAACAGCCAGGTCTCCAGCCGGGTCTCGACCACGCCGGTGGTCGGGTTGTTGCCGAGGTTGGCGACGCCGGGCACCAGGCGGCCGTCGGGCAGGCGGGTGCGGGTGGCGTAGACGCCGAGCTTCGGCACCACATAGTCCTCGACCTCGACATTGGCGGTGGGAAAGCCCAGCTGGCGGCCCAGCTGCTGGCCCCGACGCACCACGCCCTCGATGGCGAAGGGGCGACCCAGGATGCGGGCGGCCTGCTCGGGATGGCCGTCGCGCAGGGCGTCGCGCACGGCGGTCGAGGAGAATTTCTCGCCGTCGCGGCTGGCCACCGGCTCGGCCACCGAGACCGAGAAGTCGTCCTGCTGACCGTAGATCTTCATCAGTTCGGCGCTCCCGGTGCGGCCGCGTCCGAACGAGATGTCGAAGCCGACGGCCACGTGCTTCACGCCCAAGCCTCCGCCATGGGGTCCCCCGACCAGCACCTTCTCGACGAACTCGCGGTCGCCGAAGCTGGCCATCTCGAAGTCGAACGGCAGCAGGTAGAGGATGTCGACGCCCAGGGCCTCGAGCGCGCGGGCCTGCTGGTCGTGGGTCATCAGCTTGAAGGCCGGTTCGCTGGGCCGGAACAGTCGCCGCGGATGCGGGTCGAAGGTGACCACGCCCAGCGGGACCTTGGCCGCCAGGGCGGCTTTGGCGGCCTGGGCGATCACCTGCTGGTGGCCGCGATGCACGCCGTCGAAATTGCCCAGGGCCACGGCCGCGCCCCGCTGCTCTTCGGGCAGGTCCTTCCAGCCGTGGACGATCTTCAGGCGCATGCGGGCTCTCTCTAGACGTTCTTGCGCGGGACCATGACCACGGCCTCGCCATCGACCACGGGCTTGCCATTGACCAGGCAGACGGTGGCGAAGGTGACGCGGGCCTTGGCTTCGTCGATCTGCGCGACCGTGGCGCGGGCGGTGACCGCGTCGCCGATCCTGACCGGGCGCTTGAACTTCAGGGTCTGGGACAGGTAGATCGCGCCGGGGCCGGGCAGGGTGGTGCCCAGCACCGCCGAGATGTAGCCGGCCGACAGCATGCCGTGGGCGATGCGCTCGCCGAAGCTGGTGGTCGCGGCGTAGTCGGCGTCCAGGTGGACGGGATTGTTGTCGCCGGTCACGGCGGCGAAGGCGACGATATCGGCCTCGCCGACGGTGCGGACCAGTTCGGCCGACTGGCCGACGCTCAGATCCTCAAGATAAAGTCCCCGCATCCCGCGCTCTCTTCTTATTGTGCGTTGCAACCAATCTAGCGATCAGCGGCGGCTTCACCAGACCAGATCGCCCATGGCGTGGGTCGCGCCGACGCTTTCAGCGGCCAGCAGGCCCTCGACCTTGGCCGGATCCAGCTTGCCGTCGGGGCCCAGCGCCGCCTCGCCGTGGATGCCCTTGGCGATGAACAGGCAGGCCAGGCCCTGGTCCTGGGCGCCCTTGACGTCGGTGATCACCCCGTCGCCGATGCACAGCACCCGCGAGCGGTCGACCGGTCCGCCCTTCAGCGCTTCGGCCTCGGCCAGGGCCAGGTCGTAGATCGGGGCGTAGGGCTTGCCGGCCATCAGCACCTGGCCGCCCAGACCTTCATAGAGGTCGGCCAGCGCGCCGCCGCAATAGATCAGCCGGTCGCCGCGCTGCACCACCCGGTCGGGATTGGCGCAGACCAGGGCCAGGCCGCGCTCGGCCGCCGTGGCCAGGCGCTCGCGATAGTCCTCGGGACCCTCGGCCTCGTCGTTGAAGAGGCCCGTGACCGAGATGAAGGCCGCGTCCTCGGGTCCTGAAAAGGCCAGGCCGAGGCCTTCGTAGAGCACGGCGTCGCGGTCGGGGCCGACGGTCCAGACTGGGCCCGGCGCGCGCTGGGCCAGCAGGGTCCGGGTGGCGTCGCCCGAGGTGACGAAGGCGCTCCACGCCGCGCGCGGTACGCCCAGGGCGTCCAGCTGGGCCACCACGTCGGCCGACGGGCGCGGCGAGTTGGAGATCAGGATCACCGGACCATGATGGGCCCGCCATTCGACCAGGGCCTGGCAGGCCTCCGGGAAACTCGCGACGCCGTTGTGGATCACCCCCCACACGTCGCACAGCAGCACGTCGTAGCGGTCGGCGAGGGCGGATAGTCCAGCGGGCAGGTCGGTCATGGAGACGGGCGGTACCGGGCGGAGACGGGTGCGTCAACGGTAGCGCATGTAGGGGCGCGAAGGCGCGGCGGCCAGGGGACGGGGACACACACTCACCCCACGGTCGTCATTAGGACGGCGAGGCGCGGTGGGGTGAGTGTGTGTCCCCAGCTTCGCGCACCGCGTCGGGTGGCTCTGGCAGGATCGTGCATCAGACGTGGAGGATCGGTTTAACGCTGGGCGCCCGGCGCATGGCAAGTCTTGGCCGTCCGGCCGTTCCCCCAAATCCGAGGACTATCCGATGGCCATCGCCAAGGGCTACGCGGCTCAAGCCGCGTCCGAGAAACTGACCCCCTTCACCTTCGAGCGGCGCGAACCCAACGCCGACGACGTCGTCATCGCCATCAAGCACTGCGGCGTCTGCCATTCCGACATCCACATGGTCGACAACGGCTGGGGCCAGAGCCTCTATCCGATCGTGCCGGGCCACGAGATCACCGGCGTCGTCACCGCCGTGGGTTCCGGGGTCACCCGCTTCAAGGAAGGCGACCGGGTCGGGGTCGGCTGCTTCGTCGACAGCTGCACCACCTGCGCCCAGCGCGACCTGGACCTGGAGCAGTACCAGCCCGGCCTGGTCCTGACCTACAGCGGCCTGCAGCCGGGCAGCGACCTGCCCACCTATGGCGGCTATTCCGACCACATGGTGGTCAAGGAAGGCTATGTGCTGTCGATCCCCGACAACCTGCCGCTGGACGCCGCCGCGCCGCTGCTGTGCGCCGGCATCACCCTCTATTCGCCGCTGCGCCACTGGAAGGCGGGGCCCGGCAAGAAGGTGGCGATCCTGGGCATGGGCGGCCTGGGTCACATGGGCGTCAAGCTGGGCCACGCCATGGGAGCCGAGGTCACGGTGCTGAGCCAGTCGCTGTCCAAGCGGGAGGACGGGCTGAAGCTGGGCGCCGACCACTATTACGCCACCAGCGACGCGGCGACCTTCGAGACCCTGGCCGGCACGTTCGACCTGCTGATCTGCACGGTCTCGGCCGAGCTGGACTGGAACGCCTATCTGAACCTGCTGAAGGTCGACGGCGCGATGGTCGTGGTCGGCGCGCCCGAGCAGCCCGTGCCCGTCAACGCCTTCGCCCTGATCCCGGCCCGCCGCACCCTGGCCGGCTCGATGATCGGCTCGATCAAGGAGACCCAGGAGATGCTCGACTTCTGCGGCCAGCACGGCATCGTCGCCGAGATCGAGACCATCGCCATCGACCAGATCAACGACGCCTACGCCCGCATGCTCAAGAGCGACGTGCGCTACCGCTTCGTGATCGACATGGCGACGCTGTAGGGCTGGGAGCACGGCTGGGGACACGCGCATGTGCGTGTCCCCATTCTGGCCCCGCTGCGTCCTTCGAGGGCCATCACTTCTTGCGGGGATCGTCCATCGGGTTGACGTAGACGATCTCCAGCGGCCCCTGGGCGTGGATCTGCAGAACCGCGCCGTCCTGGCTCCAGGCGTAGTGGTTCATGCCCGCCGACGCCTCGGCGAAGCCGCCGGCGGCCAGGGCGGCGGCCTTGGTCATGTCCAGCTTGTCGCCCATGCCCAGGTGGAGGTCGCCGGAGATCACCGTCACATATTCCGTCGTCGGATGGTGGTGGGCCGGGACCTGGTAACCGGGCGGCATGGTCATCCGCAACGTCGTCAGGCCCGCCTTGGTCGGGTCGCCCGACAGCACCGCGATCGTCGCGCCCTTCGGGAACATGGCCGGGGCGGGGCCCCATTTCAGGTCTTGCGAATTCACCTGGGCCTGGGCGGCGGAGGCGAACGCGAGGCCGATACAGAACGCAACCGTTGTCTTCAACATGGCGGTTCTCCGGGTTTTCGGAGGCGGTAGCCTATCACCCAGTGGCCCCGCCCCCCTACAACCTCGGCGGGCGGACGCCGGGTGAGGTCGCCGCGTCGGCGCGCCTGGATTCCGTCACTCCGAGACGCGCGGTCCGCAGATCAGGTCGACCGTGGCGGTGATGGTCGCCTCCAGCTGCTGGCGGGTTTCGCCGGCCCGGGCGCGCACCGACAGGGCGTTGACCATGACCCCGGCCACCCGCGCCAGGGCGGCGTGGTCCGTGCCGGGCGGCAGTTCGCCGTGTTCGTAGGCCCGCGAGAACAGGCGCTCGAAGCCGCGGTCCAGCTCGTGCAGGCCGTCGGCGACCGTCTGGCGCACCACCGGATCGACGACCGCCTGGCCCAGGCCCGCGCTGACCAGGAAGCAGCCGCGCCCGCCGACGTCGCCCGAAAGATAGCGGCTCAGGGCCGCCTGGTAGACCCGCGCCAGCGCCTCGCGCAGCGTGCCGCCGGCCCGGAAGGCCTGGATCATCGTCGCCCGCGACTCGTCCATGTAGCGATCCAGGGCGATGCGGAAGAGGGTCTGCTTGTCGCCGAAGGCCCCGTACAGGCTGGGGCGGTTCATGCCGGTGGCCGCGCTCAGGTCGTCCAGCGAAGCGCCGGCATAGCCCTGGTCCCAGAAGGTCGCGGTCGCCTGGCGCACCGCGACGTCCGGATCGTAGCCGCGGGGCCTGCCCCTGCGCTTGGCTTCCGGAGGCGCCTCGCCTTCAGGCGGGAGTCGCGGTTCGGGTGGATTTGATTTTTGTACCATTTCGAATAAAAACCTTGCGTCCGCTATTTTTATGCGAAATGGTATGAAAATGCAAACGGAGGCTCCGATGGATCTCTACTTCTCCCCACTGGCCTGTTCGATGGCCACCCGCATCGCCCTCTACGAGGCCGGAGCCGACGCCAGGTTCCACAAGGTCGACACCAAGGCCAACCGGGTGGAGGACGGGACCGAGTTCCTGACCATCAACCCGATGGGCCAGGTGCCGGTGCTGCGCACCGACGATGGCGAACTGATCACCGAGAACCCGGTGATCCTGCAATATGTCGCCGACCGCTTTCCGGCCGCCGGCCTGATCGCTCCCGACGGGATCGAGCGCCTGCGCGTGCAGAGCTGGCTGAGCTTCATCGGTTCGGAACTGCACGCCGGGGTGTTCAGGGTCCTGCTGCGGTCCACCGCGCCGGAGGGGGCCAAGGCCTTCGCCCGCGAAGCCGTCGCCGAGCGCTTCGCCCACCTCGACGCCTACCTGACCGGGCGCGAATTCCTGCAAGGCGGGTTCAGCGTCGCCGACGCCTATCTGCTGGTGATCCTGACCTGGGCCGGGGCGGTGAATGTGGACCTGTCGGCCTATCCCGCCCTGACCGCCTATCACGGCCGCCTGAAGGCCCGCCCCTCCGTCGCCCGGGCCCTGGGCGAGGAGTTCACGCTCTACAAAGCCGCCGCCTAGTTCGCGTACGGGGACACACACTCACCCCACGGTCAGAGCCGGGTTGGCGAGGCGTGGCCGTGAATGTGTGTCCCTTCCCACCCCCCAAACCTCTCCCCAGGAGCTAAGTCATGCGTAGTCTCATCATCGCCGTCGCGGCCCTCGCCGCGATGGGCGGCCCCGCCATGTCCGAAACCAAGCCACAGGCCCTTAGACAAGAGGGGGGCTGGCTGACCCTCAGCGCGCCGACCACCCGCGACCACGTGGTGTTCGACGGCGCGGTCTGGCGCTGCAAGGCCGACGTCTGCCGCTCGCCGCAGGTCAAGTCGCTGCCGCCGCTGCGCAGCTGCAAGCGGCTGGCGCGCGAGCTGGGCCCGGTCACGGCCTTCAGCTATCGCGGCGTGACGCTGGAGGCCGCGGACCTGGCGGCCTGCAGCCCCGCCCAGATCGCCAAGACCCCGGCCGAGGCCGAAGTGGCGGCGGCGCGCTAGGAATCGCCCCCTTCCCCCTTGATGGGGGAAGGGCTGGGGATGGGGGTGATTGCCGAGGCGCCGCATCGCTGCCCGACATCAGATGAACGCTGCGCGTCCACCCCCATCCGACCGCTTCGCGGCCACCTTCCCCCATCAAGGGGGAAGGATTCAGACCTCGACCCGCCAGCAGAACAGCTCGCCGTCCTCCTCGTCCGTCCGCTCGCCGGACCGCGCGAAGCCGTTGGCTTCCAGCACCCGCTGCGAGGGGGCGTTGTGGATCGAGGTCTCGGCGGTGACGACGCTCACCCGGTGGTCGGCCCGCGCCCAGTCCAGCAGGTCGGCCACCGCCCGTCGGGCGATCCCGCGCCGGCGACGGGACTCGGCGACGCCGTAGCCGATCATCACCGTGCCGCCGACATAGGGGATCCTGACCAGCGAGCAGAGGCCCACCACCTCGCCGTCCTCGACCATCATCCAGGCGTTGGGGGTGAATTCCTCGGCGACCGTCGCCGACAGCCCACGCAACATCGCCAGCACCTCCGGCGCCTCGACCCCGCCCTCGGCGACGGTCAGTCCCTCGGGGGCGTTTCCGGCGATCAGGGCCGCGAAATGGGCGTCGGTGGTCTCGATCAGCATGGGCGGATATATCGCCTCAATGCTCATGCCTGTCACCACGGACAAGCGCGCGGCGCGGCGCGGGCAAAGCCCTCACGGCGCGCGGCGGACCTGCACGCCGGACGCCGTCAGCAGGGGCCGCAGCTTGAGGCGGTAGTCGTCCTCGAACCGCGCCTCCGCGCCGGCCGAGAGTTTGGCCTCCAGCCGTTCTCGGGCCTCGCGAGCCGGGGCGAACGACAGTCCGCAGGCGTCGGTGGCCTGGGCGGGGTCGAGGTCGGCCGCGCCGGTCTCGGCGTCGGGCAGTTCGTCCGACACCAGGTCGGTGCAACTGAACAGACCGCTCATCGACCAGAAGCAGGTGTTGCGCTGCAGGTAGGCCTGGACCCGCCAGCCGCACTGGACCTTCGGGAGGTCGGCGGTCTCGACCCGCGGGTCCTGGACCTCGGCGGTCTGAACCTTCCGATCGACGTCCGTCTTGATGAAAATCTGGTAGCGGGCCAGGGCGGTTTCGGCGCGCTGGCCCTTGGTGAGCACCAGCTTCAGGTCGCCATGGGCGACGATGGTGTTGGCGCTGGCGCCACGCACGATGCTCGGCGGGTTCGGGCGAAAGAGCGCCGGCGGCGATACGGGCGGTGGGACGGCTTGCACGGCGACGGGCGCTCCTGGGGGCTCAACCTTAGGGTTGAGGCGCCGAGGGCGTCAATTGCTGGGGAGAAAGCGCCCCAACGGCTGTCGTCCCGGAAACGGCGCAGCCGTTATCCGGGACCGCCAGAAGCGCGGCGCTTGGGCATCGGTCCCGGATCTTCGCGCTTCGCGCTCGTCCGGGATGACAAATATCGAGAGGAGACTCGTTCCCTACCGCCCGGCCCGGCGCCGCAACGCCCCACGCATGAAGTCCTGCGGCGGATCGGCCTCGGCCAGGATGGCGTCGCGGATGGCGCGGGGTTCGCCGAACAGGTGGCCCTGGGCGTAGCCGATGTCGAGTTCGAGGATGTCGACCACCTGGCGCTCGGTCTCGACCTTCTCGCCGATCACCTCGATGCCGTAGCGGCGGGTCAGGCCGGCGAAGTCGGCGGCGTTGAGGTCGGGCAAGGATGCGATGACCAGCTTGCCGTCCTGCTCTTCCAGCTGGTCCAGCAGCAACTGGGCGCCGATCTTCAGGAATTTGACGTCGGCGCGGGCCAGGTCCTGGAAGTCGAGGTCCAGGTCGTGGACCTTGTCGAGGCTGAAGCGGAAGCCGAGGCTGGCCAGGCGGGCCATGTGCCGGGCCTCGACCGGGCCGCGGTCGTTGAAGGCGGCCTGGCCCAGTTCGAAGATCAGGGCGCCCGACAGGTCCTTGTTGACCTGCAGGAATTCCAGGAACTGGGCGAAGAACACCTCGTCGGCCAGGCTGGCCAGCGAGATGTTGCAGAAGATCCCGACCTTGCGGTCCTGCTTGGCCAGGCGGCGGACGATCTGCACGCAGCGGAACAGCAGCAGGTTGTCGATCGCGGCGGTCAGGCCCTCGGGCTCGGCCACGGCCAGGTACTCGGCCGGCATCATGATGCGGCCGGTGTCGTCGCGCAGGCGCGAGAAGCTTTCGTAGAAGACGGTGCGGCGCTGCGGCAGGCTGACGACCGGCTGCAGGTAGAGGTCGACGCGGTTCTCGGCCAGGGCGTCCTGCACCACTTCGAGCAGGGCGGCGGACTGGGGCGAGCGGCCGCGGGTCTCGGTGCGGGCGGCGGCGACCTGGTCGGTCAGCTGGTGCTCGAGGCGGTCGCTCATCCGGCCGACCAGGTCTTCCAGCTGGTGGACCTCGCTGGTCAGTTCGGCCGAGCGGCGCTGGGCGTCGTCGGCGACGGTCTCCAGCAGGCCGGTGATGCGGGCGTCGACCTTCTCGACCTGCTCGAGCAGGATGCCGTGGGCCTCGCGGATGGTCTCGATGTCGACGCGCAGGGCCGCGCCCTGCAGCGCGTTGGCGATCACGGCGTGGACGGCGAAGCACAGGCCCATGGCCCCGATGAAGGCGGCTAGGCCGACGGCCGGCGCCGCCCCCATGCGCCACAGCGCCAGGGAGGTCACCAAGGCCAGACAGAGATAGGCGCCGGTCAGCAGCGCCAGCATCAGCCTTCGCATAGGGTTTCCCACGAATCGTCCAGCTTGATTATGTGAGTCGCGGAGGCCGCGAGTCGAACAGATTAACGCGCGTGAGCCATTACGCCGCGCCTTAACCACGAAACAGCTCTTCGTGAACGCGCGACGGCGATTGTCGGGTAGCGGAGGGCGGCGCCGACAGTCAACTGGGCCCGGGTCGCCGCCGGGGCCCAGGTTCGCGCCCAAGGGGAATGAGGGCGGGGACCCTACTTGCTGCCGGTGTAGGGCAGCGAGGAGTGGTGCAGGACGATGCGGACCACGCCGGCGTCGTCCTTCTTGAAGGTCCAGGTCTTGTCGACCGTGGTCGTCTTGCCGCGCCTGTCGCGCATCATGACCGTGCCCATGGTGTTGGCGACATCGCCGTCGATCTGGATGCCGACGTTCCTGATCTCCACCGAGCGCCAGTGCTTGAGCGCGAAGCCGCGGTCGCGGGGGTAGTTCCGATCGTGGCCGACGAAGTAGGCCAGGGCGCCTTCCTTGGTGGTGCGGAAGGTCTGCGGGGCGCGGGTCAGGGTCGGTTTGAAGAGGACTGGCCCCAGATTGTAGCCATAGGCCTGGTCGAGCACCGCGCTGGCGGTCGCCCGGGCCTTATTGATGCCGCCCGTCTCGTAGTCGCGCGAGATGGCCACCAGGGCGTCGCCCCAGGCCTTTTGGGCGGCGAGCACCTCCGGTTCGGTGATCCCGGCGTCGGGCGGGTCGGCGGCGAACGCCGCCGTTCCCGTGACGGCGGTCAGGGCGAAGGCCGAGGCGACCAGGGTGCGGCGGGTGGACGCCAGGATTTGGGCCCTCACGCCGCCCCGAGGAAACGACCGCGTCTTGATGCGAGGGTCGCTTGAAGGCCGTGGAAACAACCGGCGGGTCGTGCTCGCGAGGTCGGTCCGCCATTCGCCGTGGCCAAGATGACCGTCGACGACTTGTGCGTCGCTGGCGTCGGCGTTCTTCATCGTGATGCTGCAGACACGCACTGAACACCTCCTTGCAATGGGAAGCTTGGCCGCTGAGAGACCTCAGCTCCCTCACATCTCAAAGGTTGAGTCAATGCGTGGCGCTATTATTAGGTGTGCTGGAAGGATTCCGGCACGTGACGAAGGTTCCTTGGCGCGGGCTCCGCCCCAATCGTGACATGACAGCGTGGCCTTAGACTGATAATCGTTCGCAAGTTTTTCCGGTGCGACCATGTCAGACGCTCTCAGCCTTGCCCCCGACATCTCGGACATCCCCGCCGCGGCGAGGGCGGAGCATCCGCTGAGCGTGGCCCGCAAGGGCCAGCGCGGCGTGATCCTGCGGGTCGGCGGCCAGACGGGGCGGTCCGAGGCCATCGACCCGGACGAACTGGAGCGGCGCCTGCTCGAGATGGGCTTCGTCGAGGGCGCGGCGTTCGAGGTGCTGCACGAGGGCCTGTTCTTCCGCGACCCGATCGCCCTGCGCGTCGACGACATGCGCGTGGCGTTGCGTCGCCGCGAAGCCGGGGCCGTCACCGTTCAGTTCGAAGAGATCTAAGTCCGTGACCGACACCGTGATGTCCGCCCCCCCAAGGACCGCGCCCGGGACCGCACCCGCGCGGCCCGTGCGCCTGGCGCTGGTCGGCAATCCCAATTCGGGCAAGACCGCCCTGTTCAACGCCCTGACCGGCAGCCGGCAGAAGGTCGCCAACTACGCCGGCGTCACCGTCGAGCGGAAGGAAGGCGTGCTGACCATGGCCAGCGGCCGGGGCGCGCACATCCTCGACCTGCCGGGCACCTATTCCCTGCGGGCCCGCAGCCCCGACGAGATGGTGACCCGCGACGCGGTGCTGGGCCGGCTGGCCGGCGAGGCCGCGCCCGACGTGGTGATCTGCGTGGCCGACGCCACCAACCTGCGGCTGGTGCTGCGCCTGGTGCTGGAGCTCAAGCAGGTCGGCCGGCCGTTCGTCCTGGCCCTCAACATGTACGACATCGCCCAGCGCCAGGGGCTGCGCATCGACCTGGAGCGGCTGTCGGCCGAGATCGACGCGCCGATCGTCACCACCGTCGCCACCCGCAAGCGCGGGTTGGAGGAACTGGTCGCCAAGGCCGACGCCCTGTCGCTCAGCCATGCCGGTGAGCATGAGAACGTCTGGCGTGAGCCGACCGCCAACGAGATCCGCGCCGCCCACCGCGAGGCCCAGCGCATCGTCAAGGAATGCGTCCGCCCGCCCGAGCGGCCCGACACCGTGACCGGCAAGGTCGACGCGGTGCTGCTCCACCCGGTCGGCGGCCTGCTGATCCTGGTGGCCCTGATGTTCGTCATGTTCCAGGCGGTGTTCACCTGGGCGGCCCCGATCATGGACCTCATCGACGGCGGGTTCGCCGCCCTGGGCAGCCTGGTGGCCACTCACCTGCCGCACGGGCTGCTGGGCAGCTTCATCGCCGACGGCCTGATCGCCGGGGTCGGCAGCGTGCTGGTGTTCCTGCCGCAGATCCTGATCCTGTTCTTCTTCATCCTGCTGCTGGAAGACAGCGGCTACATGACCCGCGCGGCCTTCCTGCTGGACAAGTTGATGGGAGTGGCGGGCCTGCACGGCCGGGCGTTCATCCCGCTGCTGTCCAGCTTCGCCTGCGCCATCCCCGGGATCATGTCGACCCGGGTGATCGACAACAAGCAGGACCGCCTGACCACCATCCTGATCGCGCCGCTGATGACCTGCTCGGCGCGCATCCCGGTCTATACGCTGATCATCGGGGCCTTCGTGCCGCGCACCACGGTCTGGGGCGGGCTGTCGCTGCAAGGGCTGGTGATGTTCGGCCTGTTCGCCGCCGGCATCGTCAGCGCGCTGGTGGTGTCGACCGTCATCCGGCGCATCTTCTGGCGAGGCACGGTCGAGCCGTTCATGATGGAGCTGCCGACCTATCGCTGGCCCGAGCCGCGCAACGTGCTGATGAACCTGTGGACCCGCTGCCGCATCTTCCTCAACCGGGCCGGCCGGATCATCCTGCCGCTGATGGTGCTGGTCTGGGTGCTGTCGACCTTCCCCTATCCGCCGCAGGGCGCGACGGGGCCGGCCATCGACTACAGTTTCGCCGGCCGGCTGGGACACCTGATCGCGCCCGTCATGCAACCCATCGGCTTCAACTGGCAGATGACGGTGGCCCTGATCCCGGGCTTCGCGGCGCGCGAGGTGGCGGTGGCCGCCCTGGGCACCGTCTATGCCGTGGGCGACACCGACGTCTCGACCGCCACCCTCGGCTCGGTGCTGTCGCACCAGTGGTCGCTGGCCAGCGCCCTATCGTTCCTGGCCTGGTACGTCTTCGCCCCGCAATGCGCGGCGACCTTGGGCGTGGTCAAGCGCGAGACCAACAGCTGGACCTGGCCGACGGTGATGTTCCTCTACATGGCCGGCCTGGCCTATCTGGCCTCGTTCATCACCTACCACGTCGCCGTGTCGATGGGGGCGGGGTAGGGGTGAGTTCTCGCCGCGCTTCATAACAAACGAGGTTGAACCGTTTCATTGAGCCTAATGATGCCAAGCAACAACCATTGGCTGGGCCTCTTCTTGACGGTGCCAAGCGCTAGTGCCACTCCAGCCTGGAAATAGTCTTTCTCGTATATAGCTTTAAGCCTCTCAAGAGCCGACTTGGCCCCGTACAATTTTTGCCAGTTGAAGAATGTCGCGGCAGTTTCCCAATCCCCACAAGCCATGTCGTGGGGCCCATCGGCATCGTCGAATGCCATGCGCAACTCGTAAGGGCATGGCTCGATCTTCGCCAGCTCGCGATCGAAAAGGCTGCCCTGCCGAAGTGCTTTCTGCCGTTTTTCGGCCTCGTCCGAGAGTTCGCGGGTGCTCTTCGGTCGCCAGAAGAACCGCAGAGAATGGGGGCGTATTAGTGTGAGGCTTTCGTTGCGTTTCGCGGCTTCACCTATCGAGGAGCGAAATAGCGGATCGAAAAAGCCCTCGCGCTCCCGTTCCGACATTTTACGTACACGTCTGAGGCTCTGTTCATCGACGCGCCGGCTTTCAATTCGGTTGTCGTCACGAGGTCTTGCTGGCCGATATTCGACGACGTCCCAACGGGAAAACTGAGCGCTACCAACAAGATGTCGGAATCGAACAGGAAATAGACGACGCCATTCTCCGGCAGGTGTAACCCCAGCACAGCAAACTGTCTCGCCGTACTTCTGGCTAGGCTGCGGCCAAGCCTTCACCAACACGATAGTCTGCTCGACGTCGTTCAATGCGCGTGCCCCCAGAAAGCCCGAGGTGCACAATCTCGCAATCATGGGAAGATGCAACAGTACGCGCCACAACCGTACGGTGGCATTCTGTGGCATTTGCCTCGTAACACACCAAGGCGACAGTCTGTCGTGTCACTAGATCCTTTAGAATGGCCAAATCCGCCAGCGCTTCGCTGGTACGCATGTGGGCGCCAAATATACGTTGAAAGAGCACGAAGTCGCCAGCTCGCGCGGCTTCTCGGCCGGGTTTGGGATCGCCTAATCCCTTAAGGTGCAAATAGTCGATCCCAAGACTGGCCAAACGGCTACGCAGGGCCGTTTTGGCAAACCCCTTCCGGCGGCTGATGGCCATCGCCCGAACGTCAACGACCATCTGAACGCCAGCCTGTAGGAGGGCGCGATCAAAGGCCTCTGGCGTTGCGCCTTCGTAGCCAATCGTCACGATCTGCATGGGTCACCTCACGGTGAAGAACTGCGTGAACATGGTTAAGATTTTAGCCTAATTTAGCTTCTGAGGCGACGCTGGAAGGTCTACCGCGTCGGAATCGGAACCTCGCCGCGGTAGTCGTAGAAGCCGCGGCCGGCCTTCTTGCCCAGCCAGCCGGCCTCGACATATTTCACCAGCAGCGGGCAGGGGCGGTACTTGCTGTCGGCCAGGCCCTCGTGCAGCACGTTCATGATCGACAGCACGGTGTCCAGGCCGATGAAGTCGCCCAGTTCCAGCGGGCCCATCGGATGGTTGGCGCCCAGCTTCATGGCGGTGTCGATGGCGTCGACCGTGCCGACCCCCTCGTACAGGGTGTAGATCGCCTCGTTGATCATCGGCACCAGCACGCGGTTGACGATGAAGGCGGGGAAGTCCTCGGCGTTGCTGGTGATCTTGCCCAGCGACTTGGCGAAGGCCACGGCGCGCTCGTAGGTCGGCACGTCGGTGGCGATGCCACGGATGATCTCGACCAGCTTCATCAGCGGGACCGGGTTCATGAAGTGCAGGCCGATGAACCGCTCGGGACGGTCCGTGGCCGAGGCCAGGCGGGTGATCGAGATCGACGAGGTGTTCGACGCCAGCAGGGTGTTGGGACCCAGGTGCGGCTGCAGGCCCCGGAAGATCGCCTTCTTGGTCTCTTCGTTCTCGGTGGCGGCCTCGATGGCCAGGTCGGTCGAACCGATCTGGGCCAGGTCCTCGGCGGCGGTGATGCGGGCCATGGCGGCGACCATCGCCGCCTCGTCGATGATGCCGCGATGCACCTGCCGGGCCATGTTCTTTTCGATCAGGACCAGACCGGCGTCGATGCGCTCGCGCGAAATGTCATGCAGCCGCACGTCATAGCCGCCCAGGGCGACCACATGGGCGATCCCCGACCCCATCTGGCCGGCGCCGATCACGCCGACCGTCTTGATATCCGTCATTCAGGCTAGCCTTGTTCGAGGCGGGGCAAGGCTTTGCGCGCCATACCCAATTTCATGCCCGCTTTTCTAGCACGAGCAACCCCACCGTCGCCAAGGCTTTGCTGCGACGCAGCGGAAACCGCGTGACTTCGTTGCCATGTAATCGTAAGGGTTGTGGTTATCCAGAAAGGCGAGTTATCGCTGGGCTGGGGCGGACGGGGTCGCGACCCTCTGGGCGGACGCCCCGATCCGAGGTTAGATCGGCCCATGACCGCTTCGCTCGTCTCCCGCCGCCACGCCCTCGTCCTGGTCTCCTCGGCCGCGCTGGCCTCTCCCGCCGCGGCCGTGCCGCCCGTCGAGAACTGGAGCCTGCTGGCCCAGGACGTTCGTTCCGAATTCCAGTGGGCCTGGCGGGGCTATGTCGCCAAGGCCTGGGGCAAGGACGAGATCAACCCGGTCAGCGGCACGTCGCGGTCGTTCTTCATCGAGGGCCACGACCTGGGACTGTCGCTGGTCGAGGCGCTCGACACCCTGTGGATCATGGGCCTGGACGCCGAGTTCCAGGCCGGGGTCGATTGGGTGAAGACCCATCTCGATTTCGACGTCGACGGGAACGCCCAGGTGTTCGAGACCAATATCCGCCTGGTCGGCGGCCTGCTGTCGGCTCACCTGGCCTGCGGCGACCCTGTGCTTCTGGCCAAGGCCCGCGACCTGGCCGACCGCCTGGTCAAGGCGTTCGAGGCCTCGCCCCACGGCCTGCCCTGGCGCTACGTGAACCTGCGCACCGGCGCGGTCAGCGACCCGGAGACCAACCTGGCCGAGATCGGCACCTACCTGTCGGAGTTCGGGGTGCTGAGCCAACTGACCGGCGACCGGCGCTATTTCGACATGGCCAAGCGGGCCATGCGTCACGCCCTGGACCGCCGCTCGAAGATCGGCCTGATGGCCGCCAACATCCACGCCACGACCGGCGAGTTCACCAGCCGCAACGCAAGCATCGACGTCTATGCCGACAGTTTCTACGAGTACTTGTGGGACGCCTGGGAGCTGTTCGGTGACCAGGACTGCAAGCGCTGGGCGGTCGAGTGCGTCGACGCCCAGCTGGCCCACCAGGCCAAGCGCTATGACGGGCGGCTGTGGTTTCCGATGGTCGATTTCGAAACCGGCGCGGTGACCGGCACGGCCCAGAGCGAGCTGGCCGCCTACTATGCCGGCCTGCTGGGCCAGGTCGGCCGCAAGGCCCAGGGCGACGACTACTTGGCCTCCTTTAGCGAGCTGCAGGCGACGTTCGGCGTGATCCCGGAATCCATCGACGTGACCACCCGCCAGCCGCGCCGCAAGCACACCGGCCTGCGCCCGGAATATCCCGACGCCTGCCTGAACCTGTGGCTGGAGGGCCGCGACGACCGCTATCGCCGGCTGGCCGGCGCCCACTACGTCCAGATGAAGGCCACCAGCCGCGCGGCCTTCGGCTACACGGCGCTGAAGGACATCACCACCAAGCCGATGACCCAGGGCGACAATTGCCCCGGCTACTGGTGGTCCGAGCAGATGAAGTACTACTACCTGCTGTTCTCCGACACGCCGCGCATCGACTATGGACGGTTGCAGTTGAGCACCGAGGCCAATGTGCTGCGGGGGTTCAGGAAGGGGTAGGGCCGCGCCGGCGCCGGTTCCGGCCGCCTATCGGCCTGTCGTGGACCTCTAGGCGACCCAGATCCACGCGATGTTGAGTAGGCCTCCGGCGACCAGGGCGATGGGCCAGAGCGTGCGTGGATCTTGCTTGCTAAAGAACGCGATAACCAGAATGGCGAGCGAGAACACCGCCCATCGGAGAAGTAGAGCCGGCCAGTGGGCCTTCACATAACCCTCGCAGGTCATTGCCGTCCTCCTGACGGCCCACGCCACATTGCCTGCATTTTCGTCGGAAAGGTCAAGTTCCGCTTTCGACCCTGAGCGGACGCTCCTGTACCCCTCTCTCTCTCAAAGAGAGAGGGGGTCCGTGCGCCCGGCCTTCATCAGAAGCGGGCGCTTCAGACGTCTACCTTCCACCCATAACCAACATCCCAAGAGTCCAAATACCACGGTTCCTCAGTCCGCCGCGCCGCCCCGAACACCCTTGGTTTCCTCCAGGAACCAGTCTCGCAGCCGCAGGATCCGCGCCAGCTTGGGGCTGTCGGCGCGCCAGACGAAGTGGTGGCCGGTCTCGACCGCGACCTCGCCGGGGAAGGGCCGCACCAGGCGGCCGTCGCGCAGGTCGCGCTCCGACAGGCCGCTGCGGGCCAGGGCCACGCCCATGCCCTGGGCGGCGGCGTCCAGCATCAGGGCGGTGTCGTCGAAACGCAGGCCCAGGTGCAGCGGCGTCTCCTCCACCCCCATGGCCGACAGCCACAGGCTCCATGGCAGGCCGGTGTGGCGCAGCAGCGGAACGTCGATCAGGTCGCGCGGGTGGGCGATGCCGTGCACGCGCAGGAAGGCCGGGCTGCAGACCGGGAACAGGCGTTCGGTCATCAGGGTCACCGACTCCATGCCCGGCCATGGTCCGATTCCGAAGCGCAGGGCGACGTCGGCGCCGTCGCTGGACAGGTCCGACACCCGATCCTCGGCCCGCACGGTCAGGTCCGGCTCGCCGGTGTCGGCCGCCAGCCGGGCCAGGCGGGTGACCAGCCAGCGGCTGGCGAAGGCCGCGCCGGTGCTCACCACCAGCGGCCCGCGCGCCGCCTGGCTGGCCTCCTCGACGGCCAGCCGCAGGGTGGACAGGGCGATCGTCACCTGTCCCGCCAGCCGCGCGCCGGTGGCGGTGGGGACCATGCTGTTGCCCTGGCGCAGGAACAGCTTGGCGCCCAGTTCGTCCTCCAGCTTGCGGATCTGCTGGCTGACCGCGCCGTGGGTGACGTGCAGTTCGCGGGCCGCGCGGCTGTAGCTGCGATGGCGGGCGGCGGCCTCGAGGGCGGTCAGGGTCAGGAACGGCGGCAGGCGCATAGGATGTTAGCTCCGCTGACAAGTTCGCGTAGATACCATCGTTCGTAAAGCCTGTCGTGCGGAGGCATCTTGTGGGTGCGGGCCGACCTGGCCCACCCCTTCATGCTCACAGGTGATGTGATGAAACTTCTGCTCATAGCCGGTATCGCCGTGCTCTCCCTGCTGATGGCCTCGGCCGACAACCCCGGTTCGCCGGTCAAGGACGAGGCCTTCGCCTGGGCGGCGGGGATCCCGCTCGACAGTCCGAAGTGAGGATATGCGAACCCGCCCCCAAAGGTTGTCATCCCGGAAGCGCGTAGCGCTGTCCGGGACCCAGGGGCCAACGCACTGCGGTTGCCCTGGGTCCCGGCCCTCCGCTTCGCTACGGCCGGGATGACAACGAAATTTGGGACTTGGTCTTCGTTGGCGTTCAGGTGGAAGGTTCGCGATGTTGCAGCCAAAGAAAAAAGGCCCGGGATCGCTCCCGGGCCTTTCCTGTATCGCCCCCAAAAAATGGGGAAAGTCGCGAAAGCCTTACTTCCCGGCCGCCGTCAGGGCGTCCATCAGTTCGGGCACGGCGGACTTGTAGTCGGCCACCAGGCCGTAGTCGGCGATCTGGAAGATCGGAGCGTCGCTGTCCTTGTTGATGGCGACGATGATCTTGCTGTCCTTCATGCCGGCCAGGTGCTGGATGGCGCCCGAGATGCCGATGGCGATGTACAGCGCCGGGGCGACCACCTTGCCGGTCTGGCCGACCTGGTAGTCGTTGGGGGCATAACCGGCGTCCACGGCGGCGCGCGAGGCGCCGACGGCGGCGCCCAGCTTGTCGGCCAGGGGCTCGATCACCTTCTGGAACTCCTCGGCCGAGCCCATGGCGCGACCGCCGGAGACGACGATCTTGGCCGCGGCCAGTTCCGGACGGTCCGACTTGACCATTTCCTCGGAGACGAAGCGGGTCTTGCCCGCGTCGGCGCCGGAGACCGTTTCTACGGGAGCGGAGCCGCCTTCTTCCGCCGCCGCGAAGGCGGTGGGGCGCACGGTGATCACCTTCTTGGCGTCGCTGGTCTGGACGGTTTCCAGGGCGTTGCCGGCGTAGATCGGCCGCGTGAAGGTGTCGGCCGAAACGACCTCGACGATTTCCGAGATCGGGGCGACGTCCAGCTTGGCGGCGACCCGGGGGGCGAAGTTCTTGCCGCCCGAGGTGGCCGGGATCAGGATGGCGTCGTAATTGCCGGCCAGGGCCAGCACGGCGTCGGCTTCCGCCTCGGCCACGCCGTGACCCAGGGCGTCGCTCTCGGCCAGCAGCACCTTGCGGACGCCGGTGATCTTGGCGGCGGCGTCGGCCACCGCCTTGGCGCCCTTGCCCAGGACCAGGACGTCCACGTCGGACGACAGCTTCAGGGCGGCGGTGACGGTCTTGTGGGTGCCATCGCGCAGGTGCGCGTTGTCGTTATCGGCGACGACGAGAACGGCCATTACAGCACCCCCGCGGTTTTGAGCTTGGAAACGAGGTCGGCGGCGGTCTCGAGCTTGATGCCCGCCGAGCGCTTGGCCGGTTCGACGACCTTGAGGACCTTGAGGCGCGGGGCGACGTCGACGCCGTAGTCGGCGACGGTCTTCTGCGCGATCTCTTTCTTCTTGGCCTTCATGATGTTGGGCAACGAAGCGTAGCGCGGCTCGTTGAGGCGCAGGTCGGCGGTGACCACGGCCGGCAGGTCGACGTCCAGCGTCTGCAGGCCGCCGTCGACTTCGCGGGTGACCTTGGCGGTCGAACCGGAAACCTCGATGGCCGAGGCGTAGGTCGCCTGCGGCCAGCCCAGCAGGGCCGACAGCATCTGGCCGACGGCGTTGTTGTCGCCGTCGATCGCCTGCTTGCCCATCAGCACGAGGTTGGGTTGTTCCTCGGCGACCACGGCGGCCAGGAGCTTGGCCACGGCCAGCGGTTCCGGGTCGATGTCGGTGACGATCAGCACGCCGCGGTCGCCGCCCATGGCCAGGGCCGTGCGGATGGTTTCCTGCGCCTGCTGCGGGCCGATGCTGACGATGACCACCTCGGTGGCGACGCCCTTTTCCTTGAGACGCACGGCTTCTTCGACCGCGATCTCGCAGAAGGGATTCATCGACATTTTGACGTTGGCCAAGTCGACGCCGGTCTGATCGGGCTTCACCCGGACCTTCACATTGTAATCGATAACCCGTTTAACCGGGACCAGAACCTTCATCGGTCTACGCCGCCTCCTGGCTAGTTTTTCCTGCCTGCGCGGAGGCCATTACCGTGTCCACGCAGGTTTGCAAGTTTCCCCTGACGTAAACGTAATGCGTTATCGGCTGGGGCGTTCAAACGATCGTAGGACACTTCCCGGTCCGCGTCTGCTGCGCCGCACACTTAAGAGCGCTTCGCAACGCGTGGTGGGGGCGGGCCGGGACGTGAAATCGGCGGACCCGGGCAAGCGTGGCCATTGTGTCGCGTCACGGCTTTTGCGACGCTGCAGCCGAGGGCTGAAATGATTTTCCGCCCTGACCCGAGGTGTCGCGCCGGCGATCGGTGTTCGCGAACGGGGTTTAGCCTTGGAGAAGATCGTGCGGAAATGGCTTGTTGCTTTCGTGGCCTTGGGCGCTCTGGCCGGAGGTTCGGCCCAGGCCTCCAACACGGCCCCCGTCATTGTCATGTCGATCACGCCGACCAACTACGGCATGGTCTATTTCACCCACGCCGGCACGAGGACGCAAATCCCAAGCTGCGGCGCCGCGAGCAACTCCCGTTACGCCTTCAGCGTCGCCACTCCGGGTGGCCAGGCGATGCTCTCGACCCTGTTGACGGCCTTCGCGACGCACAAGCCCGTGACAATCGTCGGCACAAGCGCCTGCGATCAGGCCGCCCCGGACACCGAAAGCGCCGCCTATTTCGTGATCAGCGACTGAGCACCGGCCCAGCCGGTGGACTTCCCGCCGCGGGCCGCGCACGGCGGCGGCGCAGAACTCTCTGGCCAGCTCGGCGGCGGGCGATTATGAGGCGCGCATGAAGAGCAACATCAAGCGCCTGCAGCTGGTCTTCCTGGGTCTGTTCCTGGCCGGGTCCGCCAGTGTTTTCACCTACCACTACCTGTGGGTCTGGCCGAAGGCGCGCTGCGAGGCCCGGGGCCCCGACCACGCCTGGGCCGGCAAGTGGATGAAGTGCGCGACGATCATGCCGCTCGAAGTGCTGACGATGAAGCGCTCGACCACCCTGCCGCCGATCAACACCGATCCCCGGAAGATGGAAGCCCGCGCGGCGAAGTAGGAAGAAACCCTCTTCCGCCGGGAGAGGGTTATCTGGTCGCCCCCGGCTTCCACAGCACGTCCGCCGCGCCATCGTCATTGGCCCGGCGCGCCGCCACGAACAGCAGGTCCGACAGGCGGTTGAGGTATTTCAGCGCCGCGTCGCCGACGATCTCGCCCTCGACGCTCATCAGTTCCACCACCTTGCGCTCGGCCCGGCGGCACACCGTGCGGGCCACGTGCAGGGCGGCGGAGGCGGGCGAGCCGGCCGGCAGTACGAACGAGGTCAGGGGCGAGAGCCTGGCGTTCATCAGGTCGATCTCGCGCTCCAGCCGCTCGACCTGGCTGTCGACCACCCGCAGCGGCTCCCAGTCCGGCTTGCCGTTCTGCTCGGGGGTGGCGAGGTCCGCGCCCAGGTCGAACAGGTCGTTCTGGATGCGCTCGAGCAGGGCGTCGAGTTCGGCGTCGGCGCCCGTGTGCTGGCGAGCCACGCCGATGAAGGCGTTGGTCTCGTCGACTCCGCCATAGGCCTCGACCCGCAAGGACGCCTTGCTGACCGGCTGGCCGGTCGACAGCCGCGTCAGGCCCTGGTCGCCGGTGCGGGTGTAGATGCGATTGAGCGTGACCATGGGCGGGTCCCCTTTCGACGGTCCGGTGGGCCAATATGTCCTAGGGCAAGTTGTCCTATCGCTATGGGTGCGCGGCTCTGGTCAACTCGTCCCATAGAGCAGTGAGCTCCTAGAGTAGCGTAAGCGTTGGTGGCTTAAGCGCGGTGGACGACCTGGCCGGGAGCGGGTCGTCCACCCAGTCCGCCGTCTTCACGTGACCAGTCTTCACGCGAAGACGCTCTCAGTGGCCGCGCCACCAGAAGGCGGCGACCAGAACCAGCACCGCGACGAACTGCAGCACGATGCGCAGGCGCATCAGCTTGTTGGAATAGGAACGTCCGAAATCCCCACCCTTGAACAGGGAGAAGATGCCGACGCCGAGGGTGATCAACACCGCGCCCAGCGCGACGGGGATCAGAAAGTCGAACAGTTTGTCCATGGCGGCAAACTAGGCCCTCGCCCCAGGCTTGGCCAGAGCACGGTCCTCCGGATCAAGCCTTGATTGAGCGTCCCGTCGCGAAATCGCGTTCGACGAGTCTGTTCGTTGAGTGCATTTGTCGCAGTGACCGAGCGCTACCGGTACCATACAGCGTCTCAAGCGCCGCCGTTCGACGATTTTAGTTCAGTTTACGGGTTGCAACCCCTTGCGGCTGGGGTTAAACGCGCCACCTTCAAATTCCAGTACGCGTTCGTTGAACATGATCAACTCCTCACCGCAGGTCATGTCGGCGCCCCATCCCAGCGGGGAGGCAGGAGAGACTTAGAATGGCTCAGAGCGCTCGCGCCGTAGCCGACTTCTCCGCGTCCGAGCGCGAAGAAGCCATGGTGGAAGTCCGCCAATTGATCACCGACCTGCGCGACGCCGCGCAGGATGGCCGCGCCCTGGCGCGCCGTTACGCCGACGTCCTTCAGAACGTCGTCGACGAATACTGCAACGAATTCGAAAAGCGCGCCGAGGCTGCGCTTGCTCGCCTGGAGGCCGCCGCATGAGCTTTGTATCCTTGAACATCGAGTCCCCGACCGACGCCCCCGTCAAGCTGACGCGCCGGGCCCTGGCCAAGCAGCGCACCCGTGAGCGCGTGCTGTCGGCGGCGCGTCGCCTGTTCACCGAACGTGGCTACGAAGGCGCGACCATCCGCGACATCGCCCAGGCCGCCGGCATGTCGACGGGCGCGGTGTTCGCCAGCTTCTCCGACAAGAGCGAACTGTTCGACGAGATCCTGACCGCCGACTACGAAGTCATCTACGCCCAGATGAAGCAGGCCGGCGTCAACGGCGCCAGCGTCGAAGAAGGCGTCATCGGCATGTTCGCCGTCGCCTACGGCTTCCACGTCGAGCAGTTGCCGTTGCTGCAGGCCAGCATCGCCGTGTCGTGGACCCGCTCGGAAACCGCCGAGCGCCGCAACCGCGGCCACCTGAAGCACATCTTCACCCTGCTGAACGGCGTGCTGCTGCGCGGCGTCGAGCGCGGCGAACTGAAGACCAGCGCCGACACGAAGCTGCTCGCCGAGATCATCTGGGACGTGTATGTCGCCAACTATCGCCGGGCGATCTTCGACGCCTGGACGGTTGAAGCACTGCTGTCGCGGCTTTCGGATCAACTGAAGGTCATTCTGGCGGGCGCGCGCGCCTAAGAGGCACGACCGGGGGCGGGCGCTCTTAGTCGGAGCGTCCGCCTTCGGAATAAATATAACGACGCAGGCTATCCGGGGGGACAGTGCGTGGGCATACGGGACGACCAGAAACTGGCGACGCGTGAGAAGGTCCTCGAGGCCGCGCGCGACCTGTTCAACGAGACGGGTTACGAGGAGACCACCATCCGGGCGATCGCCGAACGGGCGGGCGTCTCGGTCGGCAGCGTCTTCACCACCTTCGCCTCCAAGGCCGAGGTGCTCAGCCACGTGATGGATAGGCGGCTCGGCGATCTCTATGCCGAGTTCGACCGCGTGGTACCCTACCTGCGGGGCTCGACGGCCGATCGCCTGTGCTCGATCTTCGCCATCCACTACGAGTTCGAGACCCGGCGGGTGAAGCTGTTCCTGGCCCACATCGCCGCCTCCTACAGCCCTTCCAACGACCCCGGCGTCACGCCCTACGGCCGCAACGAACGGCTGACCCTGATGCTGCGCGAGGTGCTGGAGGACGGTGTCCGGCGCGGCGACGTGCGCCCCGACCTCGACCCGCAACTGGCCGTCGACGTCCTCAAGGCCAGCTACGCCTGGAACTACCGCCTGGCCGCCACCTGCGGGGCCCAGGCCGCGGCGCTGTCAGCCGCCATGGACAACCAGATCGCCTTCATCGCCGAGGGCTGGCGGCCGCGTTAGGACAGCGCCCGGATCAGCGAATCGAAAGCCTGCTTGGTCGGCCGGATCAACGCATTGACCGCCGTCGCCTTGACCGTGCAGGCCATCACCGCTGTCAGGGCGAGGATCAGCGCGGTCTCGACCGCCGAACCGGCCGTGTCGTTCTGGGCGAAGGCGCGGAACCGGCGGCGAGGATTGGGCATGGCTGTCCTGTCGTGAGACTCTGGCCATGCGTGGTGCAAGCGACGCGCCGTGAACCCTCTCCCAAAGGGAGAGGGAGGGGCCCAGGCGGAGCTTGGGAGGGTGAGGGGTTTGGACGTCTGACGGCGTGCCGGCAGGGCGCCGCGAGAAAGCGGTGAGGGCGTAACTCCTCACCCTCCCACGCTCTTCGAGCGCGGGCCCCTCCCTCTCCTTATAGGAGAGGGTTCACGGCGCGCGACGTGGGCTCAAATCTTCGCCAGCTTCAAATCCTGATAGTCATACGAAAAGTCCGCCAGCGGCGAGACGGCCTTCATCGTCGCGCCGGTCACCTGACCGTCCTTGACCGCGAACATCATGAAGGCGTCCTCCTGCGAGCGGTCGTCGAAGCGGGTGCGGAAGGTGTCGCCGTCGAAGGTCTCCAGGGCGCCCTGCAGCGCCGGCGTCTTGTCGAAGGCGATCTTCAGGCCCGCCTTCACGACGGAGACCGTGATCGTCCCGTACCAGGGGTCGCGATAGGTTCCGGCATAGGCGGCCAGCGGCAGGGTCGGCTTGACGCCACCGCCCTTGGGGGTGACGGCTTCGGCGGCGTCCTTGATGGTCGTGGCGTCGGTCTCGGCCTGGACGCGCCTGGACGAGGCGATCCAGTCGTAGTCGGCGCGGCCCTGCAGCCGGTCGGGACCGCCGTAGCGCAGGGACCGGAAGACGGCGTTCTCCTCGGCGTTGGTCATCACCATGATCCCCGACTTCCGGCCGGGCAGCAGGCCGGTATAGGAGATGAAGCCGGCCAGGCCGCCGGTGTGCGACAGCAGCCGTTCGCCGCGATGGTCCTGGACGAACCAGCCCAGGCCATAGGCCTGCATGGTCGGGCGCACCGGGTTTTCGGCCGTCGGGCCGTCGAACCAGGCGGTGATGGTGTGGGGCTTCCACATCTCGCGGGCCGAGGCCTCGCTCCACAGCTTCACCCCGTCGGGCGTCGTGCCCAGGCCCAGCTGGACCTGCATCCACCTGCCGATGTCGCGCGGCGTGGCGTTGAGGCCGCCGGCCGCCCCGGCGGCGGCGAAGCTGCCGTCGAAGGGCAGGACGGTCTGCGGTCCCATGCCGCGCACCGGCGGCCCCATGCGGGCATGCGGCTCGGCGCGAGGCCGGTTTCCGATCATCGAGGGCAAGGGGACGCTGTCGGTCATCTTCAGCGGATCGAGGATCCGCGTCTGGATGAACACCTCCCACGGCGCGCCGGTGACGGCGGCGATCACCTCGCCGGCCACCACGTAGAGCACGTTGTCATAGGCGTAGCCGGTGCGGAAACCGGTCCCGATCGGCAGGTACTTCATGCCGGCCACGATCTCGGCGCGGCTGTGGGTCGGGTTGGGCCAGATCATCAGGTCGCCGGCCCCCAGCGTCAGGCCGCTGCGGTGGCACAGCAGGTCGCGCACGGTCATCAGCCTGGTGACGACCGGGTCGCTCATCTCGAACTGGGGCAGGTACCGGGTGACCGGCGCGTCCCACTCGACCTTGCCGGCCTCGACCAGCATGGCCAGGGCGGCGGCGGTGAAGGCCTTGGTGTTGGAAGCCACGCCGAACAGGGTGGAGTCGGTGACCTTGTCGGTCCCGCCCAGGCGGCGCACGCCATAGCCCTTGGCCAGGGTGATCTGGCCGTCCTCGACCACGCAGATCCCCAGGCCCGGCTCGTCGGGGAAGGCGGCCATCACCTGCTGGGCGTAGAGGTCGATCGCCGCGGCGGCCTTGCCGGTCTCGGCCGCCCGCGCGATGCGCGGCGTCGCGGCCAGGGCGCCGGCTCCCACGGTGGCGAAGGCCGACAGCAGCGCGGCGCGGCGGGTCGTGGCGATCATGGGGGCGTCCGGTTCATGGCGAGGGCGGCAGCTAAGCCGAGCCATGGCATCGCGGCAACCCTCTCCCAGAGGGAGAGGGTTCGAAGAAACCCTAGTTCCCTTCCTCCAGCAGCCTTCTCGCGATCACCTGCGCCTGGATCTCCCCGGCCCCCTCGAAGATGTTGAGGATCCGGGCGTCGGCCAGCAGGCGGCTGGCGACGTATTCCATGGCGAAGCCGTTGCCGCCGTGGATCTGCAGCGCGTTGTCGGCGGCGGCCCAGGCGACGCGGGCGGCGATCAGCTTGGCCATGCCGGCTTCCAGGTCGCAGCGCTTGCCCTCGTCCTTCTGGCGGGCGGCGAAATAGGTCAGCTGGCGCACGCCCATGATCTCGGCGGCCATCATCGCCAGCTTGTTGTGGACACGGGGGAACTCGAAGATCGCCTGGCCGAACTGCTTGCGGTCCAGGGCGTAGCCGAGGCCGGTCTCCAGCGCCGCCTGGGCCACGCCGACGGCGCGGGCGGCGGTCTGGATGCGGGCGCTCTCGAAGGTGGCCATCAGCTGCTTGAAGCCCTGGCCGGGCACGCCGCCCAGCAGGTTTTCGGCCGGCACGGCGAAGCCGTCGAAGCCCAGCTCGTACTCCTTCATACCGCGATAGCCGATCACCCCGATCTCGCCGCCGCTCATGCCCTGGGCTGGGAAGTCGTCGCCTTCGACGCCGCGCGGCTTCTCGGCCAGCAGCATCGACAGGCCGCGATAGTCGGTGGTGTCGGGCTCGGTGCGGACCAGCAGGGTCATGACGTCGGCCCGGGCGGCGTGGGTGATCCAGGTCTTGTTCCCCGTCACCACGTACTGGTCGCCGGTCAGGGTGGCGCGGGTGCGCAGGGACCCCAGGTCCGAGCCGGTGTTGGGCTCGGTGAACACCGCCGTCGGCAGGATCGAGGCGTCCGCGATCCTGGGCAGCCAATACGACTTCTGCGCCTCGGTGCCGCCGGTCAGGATCAGCTCGCCGGCGATCTCCGAACGGGTGGCCAGCGAGCCGACGCCGATCCAGGCCCGCGACAGCTCCTCCGACACCACGCACATGGCGGTCTTGCCCATGCCGCTGCCGCCGTATTCCTCGGGGATGGTCAGGCCGAACACCCCCAGGGCGCCCAGCTCCTCGACCAGCTCAATGGGAATAAGCTGGTCCTTCAGGTGCCATTCGTGGGCGAAGGGGGTGACCTTTTCCTCGGCGAAGGCGTGGAACTGGTCGCGGACCATCTCGAAGGTTTCGTCCAGGCCCGTATGCTCCAGGGTCGGGCGGCCCCGGGCCCGCGCCAGATGCTGGGCGATGCGGGTCTTCACCGCTTGGGTTCCGCCCTCGACCATCAGCTTCATCAGGCCGTTGGAATAGAGCCGGTTCAGCACCGCGCGGTCGGTGACCAGGTGGGCGGGGCGGACGATCTCGCCCTGGTTCATGGGCACGCCGCCGACCATCTGGGCGCAGTATTCGGAGACCAGAAGCTGGGCCAGCAGGGCCTCGATCTCGCCGAACCGGCCCTCGGCCTCCAGCCGTTCGGCCCAGCCGGCGACCTGGTTCAGCAGCTCGGCATAGGCGGCGTACCAGCCGTAGCCGTGCACCTGGTGCTGCTGGTCGTCGGCCAGCTTGCGGTCGATCTTGCCGCTTCCGCCCGTGATCGCCGCCTTCACGGCGGGCTTGGCCTCGGCCACGAACAGCTGGGCCGCGCCGGCCGCCTCGCGCAGCAGCGCGGTCAGACCCGGCAGGATCAGGGTTTCAGTGGTTTCCTGGGCGACCGTCGCGGTCATGGCTTGCTCCCGTGCGCCAAACAGTTGTTTTCTTTTACTCTGGAGCTTTTCGCATCTGCGAGCAATGCCGCAGTGCAACATAAGTGGCCCAATAGGGGAAGAAACATGCTGGTCGTCCATCACCTCAACGAGTCGCGCTCGCAGCGGATTCTCTGGCTGCTCGAGGAGCTGGGTCTGCCCTACGAGATCAAGTTCTACGAGCGCGACGCCAAGACCCGCCTGGCCCCGCCCGAGCTGATCGCCGTCCATCCGCTGGGCAAGTCGCCGGTGCTGACCGACGGCGACGCCACGATCATCGAGAGCGGGGCGATCACCGACTACGTCATCCGCCGCCATGCCGAGGGCAGGCTGGCGCCCGATCCGGCCTCGGCGGACTACGACGCCTACCAGCAATGGCTGCACTATGCCGAGGGCTCGGCCATGCTGCCGATGCTGCTGCGGATGTATGTCGGCCGCCTGGGCGAGGCCGGCGCGCCGCTGGCCCCGCGCATCGAGGGCGAGATCGCCAACCACCTGTCCTATGTCGAGGGCGCGCTGGTCGGTCGCCAGTTCTTCGTTGGCGACAGCCTGACCGGCGCCGACATCCAGATGAGCTTCGTCGCCGAGGTCGCCAAGGCCCACGGCAAGCTGGGCGACTATCCCAACCTGGCCGACTGGATCGAGCGCATGCACGCGCGCCCGGCCTGGAAGACCGCGCTGGCGAAGAGCGGGCCGTACAAGCTGGGGGAATGATCGGAAACCCTCTCCCAAAGGGAGAGGGAGGGGCCCAAGCGGAGCTTGGGAGGGTGAGGGGTTTGGACGTCTGACGGCGTGCCGGCAGGGCGCTCATGGAAAACGGTGAGGGCGTCACCCCTCACCCTCCCACCGCTACGCGGCGGGCCCCTCCCTCTCCCCTCCGGGAGAGGGTCTCTTAGGCCACCTGGAAGTACGCCGTTTCGCTGCCTTCGGTGTAGGCCACCACCATCACATCCAGGGCGACGCCGTCGTCGAGCGTCAGCCTGGTGCGGCCGGCCTTGAAGGCCAGGCGCATGGTTTCGGGGTCGCCGGTCACGGCGCCCTTGCCGCCGCGACGGCCGTTCAGCTCATTGACCAGGTGGACGGCGAATTCGACGGGACAGCTTTCGCGGGCGACGGTCAGGGCGCCGGCGCCGGTGCGTGGGGGTTTGGGAGGTTTGGCCATTGTTCAAGAACGGCTCAAGCCGCGTTTAGCTGCACCGGATACGCGTCCGATGCCGACAAGCCTGTGGATGCATGGTCTCTGAACGCGACATTCCGTGTGCAGGCGAGGGGCCGCCTCAAAAAAATCCAACATGAACGAAATCTGTCAGCCCGCCGCTCGGCGCCGTTCAGCTTCGCCTTGGCATGGTGCGTCTCACGGGGCCGACGGCTCCGGACCATTTCAAAGGGACAAAGACATGACCACCACGACCATCACCAAGAAGATCGCCCTGGGCCTGGCCATGAGCGCCACCGCCCTGACCATGGCCGTCGCCCCGGCCGCCAACGCCGTTGAGCAGCGCCTGGGCGGCGTGGTCGGCTGCGACGCGGCCGGCGGCAAGCAGGAAGTCGGCGCGGTGATCGGCGGCGTCCTGGGCGGCGTCATCGGCAACAAGCTGGCCAAGCACAACCGCGGCACGGGCACCGCCGTCGGCGCCGTCGCCGGGGCCGGCGCCGGCTCCTATGTCGGCTGCTCGATGCAGAAGAAGCGCGCGGCCGAGAACGCCGGCGGCGCCTACACCAGCAACGGCATCCGCCTGGCCAATTCGGTCGAAGCCGCCCCGATGACCGAGATCAAGGGCAAGTATGTCGCCCGCTCGACCCTGAACCTGCGCGCCTCGGCCTCGACCCGCGGCGAGCGGGTCGGCTCGGTCCAGGCGGGCGAGACCTTCCAGGCCCTGGGCCGCACCGGCGACGGCAAGTGGATCCTGGTCGGCCACGACGGCGTCGGCGTCGGCTACGTCAGCAGCGCCTACGTCTACCGGGCCTAAGGCCTCCTTGTCTTTGCGCATTTTCTTCACGCGAACCGGCATCCACTTCGCTTGAAAATGCTCCCCAGCGTTCGGCGGACCGCCCCCATAGCGGTCCGCCGCATACCGGCAAGCCCGTCCGCCCCCACGGCGGGCGGGCTTGTTGCGTTCGCCGACGCGCAATTCAAGCTTGCGGGCGAAACCCCAAGGTTGCATGACGGTTTCCAACTGGGAGGCCGGCATGGACACCGTGACACTCGCGCCGATCGCCAAGCGGGACCGCATCGCGGTGCTGGACGTGCTGCGCGGCGTGGCGGTGCTGGGCATCCTGCTGATGAACATCCCGATCATGGGGATGCTGTACGATCACCCGCTGCCGCCCGTGCCGGCCACGCCCAGCCTCGACTGGATCGTCTACACGCTGCAGGACACGGTGTTCTCCGGCGCGATGCGCGGGCTGTTCACCCTGCTGTTCGGGGCGGGGATGATCGTCATGCTGAGCCGGCCGGGCCCCGTCCAGGAAGCGGCGGCGGTTCAGGCCTACCTGACCCGCTGCTTCGCCCTGGTTCTGCTGGGCGTGGCCAATTTCGCCCTGTTCCTGTGGCCCGGCGAGATTCTGTTCAACTACGGGATCTGCGGCTTGGCGCTGCTGTTCTTCCGGCGGGTCGACACCCGGGTGCTGGTGGTCGCGGCGGCGGCGGCGCTGGTGTTCCTGGCCGTGCTGATGGGCGGACAGGGCGCCGAGCGCGCCGCCAGCCTGCGCACGGCGGAGGCGGCGGTCGCGGCCCAGGCGGCAGGGCGTCGGCCGAGCGAGGCGGAAGGCAAGGCGATCGCGGCGCGGGCCGAGATGCTGCGCAGGGCCCAGCCGACGGCGCGGGACCGGCGCGAGGCCTACGAGGTCCGCACCCACTATCCGTCCCTGCTGGCCTGGAGCGCCAAGACCTGGCTGGGCTACAACTGGGGGACCCGGGCGACCTTCGTGTTCGAGACCCTGGGCTTCATGCTGATCGGCATGGCGCTGTTCCGGGCCGGGGTGCTGACCGGCCGGTGGTCGAGCCGTTTCTACCTGACGCTGGCGGTCGGCGGTTTCGCCCTCGGGCTGGCGGTGCGCGGGACGCTGGCGGCGGCCAGTTGGCGCGCCGGCTACATGCCCGACCCGGCCGTCATGGCGTGGCGCGGCTATGTCTACGAACTGGGTCGGCTGCCGCTGACCCTGGGTTGGGTCGGCCTGGTGACCCTGGTGTTCCGCCACGGCCTGATCGGCCCCCTGGCCGGGGTGCTGGGCGCGGTCGGCCGTCTGGCCCTGACCAACTATATCGGCCAGTCGGTGATGACCTCGATCCTGTTCTACGGCCTGGGCCTGTTCGGCAAGCTCGGCTTCGCCCAGCTGATGGGCGTGGCCGTGCTGATCTGGAGCGTCCAGAGCGTGTTCAGCGTGCTTTGGCTGCGCCGCTATGAGATGGGTCCGGCCGAGTGGCTGTTGCGCGCCGTGACCTACGGCGCCTGGCGACCGCTGAGCCGGGTCGCCGCCAGCTCCAAGCCCGTGCCGGCCGCGGCGGAGTAGGGCGGCTAGCTCTCAGACCCCTCCGAGATAGTCGAACTTGCCCAGCGGCACGCCCTTGTGGCGCAGGATCGCGTAGGCGGTGGTGACGTGGAAGAAGACGTTGGGCAGCACGAAGCCCAGGGCGAAGGCCCGGCCGTTGAACGGGAAGTTCCCGCCAGGGGTCTGCAGCACCACCTCGCGCTCTTCCTGGCCGTCGATCGCCTCGCGGGGCGCGGCCTCGAGGAAGGCGATGGTGGCGGCGATGCGAGCCTGCAGTTGTTCGAAGGTGGTCTCGTCGTCGGCCATGGCCAGGTTGGGGATGCCGCCCAGGCGGACGACGCAGCCCTTGGCGCTGTCGCTGGCCCGCTGGATCTGGCCGGGCAGGGCCAGCATGTCGGGGGCCAACCGGGCCTCGATCAGGTCGTTGGGGTCGATGCCCTGCGCCTTGGCGTGGGCGGCGCCCTTTTCCAGGATGGCCGAGAGGTTGCGCAGGGCGCGGATCAGCACCGGCACGGTGAGGTCGTAGAGGGAAGTGGACATGGCGGGGAGCTTAGCCGGACGACGGCGCGGCGTCTTCCCTGTTGCAAAAACTTGTCATCCCGGACGTAGCGAAGCGAAGATCCGGGACCGCCGGAAGCGCCGAGTTCACGCGTCGGTCCCGGATCTTCGCGCTGCGCGCTCGTCCGGGATGACAGGCTATTTTCGCTGGAGATCCATAGGCGACACCTCTGTTTGCTTGGTGGCCCCGTTCAGAGGATCACCCCGCCCAGCCACGTCTGCCACACCACCACGAAGCCGCCGTGCAGGATCACCGCCGGCCACAGCGACCCGGTCCGCCAGCGCATCAGGGCGCAGCCCAGGCCGAGGATCGCGGTGCAGGCCAGAAAGTCCGGTCGCAGGAACATCGTGGCGCGCGGCATGAAGGTCAGGGCCTCCAGCGGATGCCAGGCGACATAGAGCACGGTCGAGAGAGCGATCGCGCCCCACGGTCGCCGGGCTTCCGGCCCGGGGACCAGCAGGCCGCGAAACGGGATTTCCTCGCCCAGGGCCGGTACGAACAGCACGGTCAGCAGCCGTAGCGGCAGGCCGGGGACGGTCGGCGTCAGGGCGTAGAGCCCGGTGGTGAAGCCGATGGCCACCATCAGCGCGGCGGTCGCCAGGGCGATCAGTCCGCACAGCGCCCAGCCACGGGTGGTGGGTAGGGTGGTCAGGGAACGAGCGAGGCGGTTGAAGATCGGGGACACGATTGGGGACACACACTCACCCCTCTGTCTTGGCTAGGGACCCACAGGCCTCGCCGTGAGTGTGTGTCCCCGTCAGCGTCCGAACCCCTACGTCCGCCACCGCAGCGTCGTCGCCTCGATCGGGTTGGCGAAGGGGCGGCGTTCGCGGTGGGCGGCGTTCCATTCGCGCTTCAGCTGGTGGTACCAGCGGCCCTGCTGGTCGGCGTCGCCCACCCACATCAGGGCCGGGTTGTCCTGCAGGCCGCGGGTCTGGGCGGCGACGATCTTGCCGTCCTGGCGCAGGAAGGTCCGGGCCGCCACGCGGATCACCGGATACAGCATGGTGAAGGCCGGATGGTCGGACCAGATGATCTGGTTCATCCGGGTCTTGCCGGCGTTGATGGGGGTCATGGCTGATAGGGCCAGCACCTGCTTGTCGCCGACCTTCACATGCTCCCAGCGCAGGCCCGGCAGGCGGAAGGTGATCTCGGTCAGCGGCTCGCCGCCGAGGATGGCGTAGGCCTTGGAGTTCTTCGACGGCTCGTGCCGCGTCATGGTGAAGCCGGCTTCCGACGGTGCGAAGGCCTTGCATTTCTCGTGCTGGCTGGCGCTGGTGCGCCACCACCACTGCTGGTGCACGAAGGGCCCGTGGGCCGGGTCGATCAGGCCCAGCACCGCGTGGTCGATATGGATGTCGTAGTCCAGGCGGTCGACCAGCTTGGGCTTGCCGCCGACCACGCCCGGGATCACCGGCGGCGGGGCGGGGGGCTGGCCGTCGAAGCGCGGGTCGCCCGACATCCAGATCCACACCAGGCCCTGGCTCTCGACGAGGGGATATTTCCGCACCCGCACCTTGCTGATGTCGAGCGGGTTGTCGGCGGTCAGGGACGGGATCTTGGCGCAGGCGCCGTCGGTGTGGAACCGCCAGCCGTGATAGGGGCATTCCACCGTCTCGCGACCGTCGGCCTCGGCGCGAACCTTGCCGGCCGACAGGTTGGCGGCGCGGTGCGGGCAGACGTCGCGCAGGGCATAGACCGCGCCGGCCTTGGTGCGGCCGATCAGCACCGGCTCGCCCAGGAACTCACGGCTTTCCATCTTGCCGGGCTTCAGGTCGGGCGACAGGCAGGCCATGTACCAGGCGTCCAGCACGAAGCCTTCGCCGAACTTCACCGCTCTGGAGGCCGGCGTCATGGCCAGTAGTTGCGCGTCGTCAGCCATGTCCATCGTTCTGTTGTGCAGCTTGCAGGCGCGAAACCCGTCCCGCCTTAGGCGGTCCCCGGACAGGATTTCACGGTAAGCTAGCCCCCAGGCGTACTAGGCCTGATCCCGGGGCTGGCGTCCAGAGCGACCGATCGTCTCGGCCTGTGAAGAGTTTGTGGCGGTAAGGGAAACCCTCTCCCAGAGGGAGAGGGTCTCAAACGGCCTACCGCGCCGCGGTCTCCACCAGTCGCTGATAGAACCGCACCATCCGCTCGACATTGGCGATCGAGACGTGCTCGTCGGTGCCGTGGATCATCTTGGTGGCGTCCACCGTCAGGACCAGCGGCTGGAAGCGGTAGATGTCGTCGGCGATCGGGCCCATGTAGCGGCTGTCGCTGGCGGCGGTCATCAGGGCCGGGGCGACCGGAGCGCGGCTCTCGTCGCCGGCCAGGGCGGCCAGTGTCTTCCAGCCTTCCGAGGTGGTCGAGGAGATCTTGCTGGGCTCGTCGGGGGCCTTCACCCAGGCCAGCTTGACCGGCAGGTCGCCGACCGCGCCCTTGGCCCGGGCCATCACGTCGGCCGAGCTGTCGCCCGGCGCGATGCGGTAGTTGATCCAGGCGGTGGCGTCCTGCGGCAGGACGTTCTCCTTGGGCGAGCCCTTCAGCATGGTCGGGGCGATGGTGGTGTGCAGCATGGCCGCGCCCGCGGGTGTGCGGGACGTCTCTTTCACCAGGAGAGGCGAGAACAGCCAGGTGTTGGCCGCCGCCATCTTGATGGCCGGCGAGGCGCTGGGGGCCAGGGTCTTGAGCATGTCGGCGCCGGGGCCGTCGAACTTCATTGGGAACGGCTTGTCGGCGATGGCCAGCACGGCCTTGGCCAGGGTGGCGACCCCGGTCTGGGGCGGCGGGGCCGACGAGTGGCCGCCGACGGCCGGGGCCGTGACGGTCAGGGTGGCGTAGCCCTTCTCGGCCGTGGCGATCAGGGCGACCTTGCTCTTGGTCACCGGGTGGTCCTCGACCACCACCATGCCCTCGTCGAGCACGAACTGGGCCTTGACGCCGCGCGACTTCAGCAGCGCCGCCGCCGCCCGGGCCCCGCCGCCGCGCACCTCCTCGTCGTGGCCGCTGACCAGGATCACCGTGCGCCGGGGCGAAAAGCCGACCTTGGCCAGGCCGTCGAGGGCCTCGAACAGGGTGACCAGGCTGCCCTTGTCGTCGATCGAGCCGCGACCCCAGACCGCGCCGTCGGCGATCACCCCGTCGAACGGCGGATGGGTCCACGAGCCTTCGCTGCCCGGCGTCACCGGCACCACGTCCTGGTGGGCCATCAGCACGATCGGAGCCAGGGACGGGTCGCTGCCCTTCCAGGTGTAGACCAGGGCGTGGCCGGCCACGACCTCGCGGCTCATCACCCGGTGAGCGTCGGGATAGGTCGCCTGCAGCCAGGCGTGCAGCTTGTCCCACTCGGCCGGCTGGTCCTGCGCCTTGTCCTGGTGGCTGATGGTCTGGAAGCGCACGGCCTCGCCCAGGTGCCGGGCGGCCAGGTTGACGTCGACCGGGCGGGCGGAGGCCAGGCGGATGCTCGAGGTGTCGACCGCCGCCGGAGCCTTGAAGGTCGCGGTGCGCACCGCGACCACGCCGGCCACGGCCAGCACCAGGCCCACCGCCGTCAGCGCGGTCTTGCTCTTCCAGCCCATGATCTCACTCCCCCGAACGTTTGTTTGGGCGCGACTGTGCGACGAGTTGGAGAACGTGCCAACCGGCAAGTTCGCGGCGTGGCGGCGGGCCGAGGCGTCCAGTGATGCACGCCATCTTTTCAGCCGTCATCCCGGGCCTTGTGCCCGGGACCCTGGTTCAGCTGACGGTGACGTGAAATGGCGCGCTGGCGCGCCACACGTCCGCACTTGCGGCGGATAGCGGGATCCCGGGCACAAGGCCCGGGATGACGATTGGAGAATGAGGGTGGGGCGCCATACATCGCTCGTTTGCTTTGCGGCCGCGCCTCCCGCATAGGCTGAGGCTCGTGATTGGACGGAGTTTTGAGAACGGCATGAGCGTCCTGGTCCTGGGCGGAACAGGTTTCATCGGCGCCCCGCTGGTCCGGCGGCTGGTCGCCGACGGCGTCGAGACGGCGGTCGGCCATCGCGGGATCGGCGAGGTCGCGGCCGGCGCGACCTCGTGCGTGCTCGATCGGCGCGACCCGGGCGCGGTGCTGGCGGCGGTGCGCGACGTCTCGGCGACCACGGTCATCGACCTGCTGGCCTATACCCGGGCCGACACCTTGCCGCTGCTGGACGCCCTGTCGGGCCGCATCGCGCGCTATGTGATGGCCAGCTCGGTCGACGTCTACGCCAACTACGAGGGCCTGCACCGCAAGGGCCGGCCGACGCCGGTCTGGGACCGGCTGACCGAGGACGCGGCGTTGCGCGAAACGCGCTTCCCCTACCGCCTGGCCAAGCCGCGCTCGCCCAGCGACCCGCAGGCCTGGATGGACGACTACGACAAGATCCCCCTTGAAGAGGCGGCTCGCGCCGCCCGTGGGCTGGAGGCGACCATCCTGCGCCTGCCGATGGTGTTCGGACCGGGCGACCGCCAGCGGCGGTTCTCCTGGGCGATCCGGCCGATGGTCCAGGGCCGGCCGCGCTTCGTGATCCCCCACCCCTGGGCGTCCTGGCGGGCGACCGTCGGCTATGTCGACGACGTGGCGGCGGGGATCGCCCTGGCGGCCGTCCATCCCCGCGCGGGCGGCGAAACCTTCAACCTCGGCCGGGCCAACACCCCGACCAACCTGGCCTGGGCCGCGACCTTCGCCGAGCACCTGGGCTGGCCTGGCCAGGTCCATCTGGCCCACCCCGACGTGGCGCGCGGGGCGCTGGCGGCGGCGGTGGCCGGGCTGGACCTGAGCTACCCGCTGTTCGTCGACAACGCCAAGATCCGGCGGCGGCTGGGCTATTCCGAGCCGACGCCGCTGGAGGACGTCCTGGAACGGACGGTGGCCGACGAGATGGGGCGGTAGAGAGGTCGACATGCGCAAGGCTGCAAACCGTCCCAAGACCGGTCTCGACGCCAAGCCACGCAAGGCCTCCGCCGTCCAGGCGACGGGCCAGTGCGTCTGCGGCGCGGTGGCGCTGGAGATCGACGTTCCGGCCCGCTGGGCCTGGCACGACCATTCCGAGGCCAGCCGCCGGGCCCAGGGCTGCGCCTACGCGACCTATGTCGGCAGCTATCGCAGTCGGTTCCGGATCCTGCGGGGCGCCGAGGCCATCACCCGGTTCGAGGACGCCGAGGCGGGGACGGCGCGCGGCTTCTGCGCGAAATGCGGGACGCCGCTGTTCTACGAACGGGCCCGCTCGCCGACCATGGTCAACATCCCCCGGGCGCTGTTCACCGAGCGCACCGGCCGGGAACCGCGCTATCACCTGTCGCTGCACGAGGCCCCGGATTGGCGCTATGCGGGCGAGGCCCTGGCGCCCTTGAAGGGGTATCCGGGCGTGATGTGGGAGCGGCCCAAGCGTAAGGTTCGCCGCGAAACCGACGGCATGTTCTGACCGACGATGCGCCGCCTCGCGGTTTTCATGGGGCTTGAACTATAGTCGCAAGCCAGGCGAACCACCGGGGGCGGGCCATGACCGAAACGAGCGTCGCGACGCGTCTGCCCACCTGGCCGGCCTGGGTCGTCTGCCTGCTGGCGGCGATGATCGAGGGCTTCGACATCCAGTCGATGGGGGTGGCGGCGCCGCGCATGCTGCCGGCCCTGGGCTTGACGCCGGGCCAGGCGGGATGGGCGTTCAGCGCCAGCCTGATCGGGCTGATGGTCGGGGCCAGCCTGGGCGGGGCGATCGCCGACCGCATTGGGCGACGGCCGGTGCTGGTCGCGTCGGTGGCGGCGTTCGGCCTGTTCTCCCTGGCCACGGCCGTGACCGGCGACATCACCTCGCTGCTGATCGTAAGGGTCCTGACCGGCCTGGGCCTGGGCGGCGCCATGCCGATGCTGATCGCCCTGGCCTCCGAGCGCGCCAGCCCGGCCCGCAAGGCGACCATGGTGGCGCTGATCGCCTGCGGCATGCCGCTGGGCGGGGCCCTGGCCGGACTGGTGGCGCGCACGCCCATGGCCCTGGCCGATTGGCGGACGATCTTCCTGGTCGGCGGCCTGGCGCCGCTGGTCGTCGCGCCGCTGCTGCGCCTGGTGCTGCCGGTCGGACGGCCGGACCGCGGCCAGGCCAAGGCCGGCGACGCGGCCCGCGCCCTGTTCGGACCGGGACGCTGGCCCGCGACGCTCTGCCTGTGGGTCAGCTACGCCCTGGTGGCCCTGACCCTGCACCTGCTGCTCAACTGGCTGCCGACCCTGCTGGTGGCGCGCGGCCTGCCGCCGTCGTCGGCGTCGGGCGTGGCGGCGCTGTTCAACCTGGGCGGGGCGGCCGGCGGCCTGGCCTTCGGGCTGGTGGTCGACCGGCTGGGCGCGCGCTGGCCGCTGCTGGCCGGGTTCGCCGGGCTGGCGGCGGTGCTGGTGGCCCTGGCGGTGGCGGCCGACGGCGGGGCGATCGCCGCCCTGGCCTTCGCCGGCGGCTTCCTGCTGATGGGCGGACAGTTCACCCTCTACGGCCTGGGCCCGCTGTACTACCCGGCCGCCGTGCGCGGCACGGGGGTCGGCGCGGCCATCGCCGCCAGCCGCGTCGGCTCGATCCTGGGACCGCTGGCGGCGGCCAGCCTGATCGGCGGCGGGGCGGGCGGCGCGGCGGTGGTCGGAGCGCTGGTCCCGGTGGTGGTCGCGGCGGGCGTGGCGGCGGGGTTGCTGACGTTGGTGGCGCGGCCGAGCGCGGCGTCGACCTAGGATTTCGGCGCGCGCTCCGCCATCGCGGCCATCGCCATGGTAGGATAGGTCTCCGGCTCGCGCCGACCTGATATCGAGGACGAAACAGATCCGTGCCTGAAGTCGCCGTCCAGACCCTGCTGAAGACGCCGACCGTCACGGTCCGGGACGTCTGTTGCCGGGGCAGTTGTCGGCATCAGAGCGCCGAGGAGTGCGCCGACGCCACGGAACTGGTCTTCCCCTATCGCGGCGTCTATGCGCGACACCTGGGGCGCGACCAGGCCATCGCCGAGGCGAACCAGGCGCTGTTCTTCAACGCCGGCGAGGGCTACCGGATCAGCCACCCGGTGTCGGGCGGCGACGCCTGCCTGTCGTTGGCCATCAGCGAGCCCTTGCTGCGGGAACTGGCCCCGAAGGCCCTGCTGCGCGACGGTCGAGCCCTGGCCTTTCGCGAACAGCGCCTGCGGATTGATCCGCGGGCCCAGGCCCTGGTGGCCCTGCTCCGGCACGGCCTGCGCCAGGGCGTCGCCGAACCGCTGGAAGCCGAGAGCCTGGCTCTGACGCTGGTGCGGCGCGCGCTCGGACCGCGCACCACCCACGCGGCGGGGGCCAGCGCCGGACGCCAGCGGCTGGCCGACCGGGTCAAGCTGGTGCTGTCGGGCGACCTGGCGCGCCGTTGGACCCTGGCCGATATCGCCGCCGAGGTGGGCGGATCGCCGGTCTATCTCACCCAGGTCTTCCAGCAGGTCGAGGGCCTGCCGCTCTATCGCTATCAGCTGCGGTTGCGGCTGGCCCGGGCGCTCGACCTCTTGCCCCAATATGACGACCTGACGGCGCTGGGCCTGGATCTCGGCTTCTCCAGCCACAGTCATTTCAGCGCCGCGTTCCGCGAAACCTACGGGCGCTCGCCCTCGGAATTCCGGCGGTCGGCCTCCCGTCGCTGAGCGGTGGGCCGGCGGCGGGTCTCGCGCGGCAGGTCGCTAAAGATCCTGATAGCGGCCGGTTCTCCCGAAATGGTCCTGTCGCCTCGCGCCGGTCCTTGGCGCTGTTGGAGACAGTACTGTGATCAGGAAAACCTGCGCGGCTTGCGACTGCGAGCTGGACGTCGATGCGATCAAGGTGACGATCGGCGGCGACATCGTGGAGGTCTGCTGCGACGACTGCGCGCGGAGGCTGGGCGAAGCCCACGCCTCGGCCGTGGCCCAGACGGGAGGCTGAGCCATGACGGAGCAATCTTCATCGCCGGTCCGGCGTAGCGTCCAGACGGCGTCGGGCCTCATCAGCTATGTCGAGCAGGGCGCGGGTCCGGTCGCCCTGTTCGTGCACGGCGTGCTGCTGAACGGGCATCTGTGGCGTCATCAGCTGGAGCACCTGTCCGACATCCGCCGGTGCGTCGCCCTGGACCTGCTGGCCCATGGCGGCACCGAGATCGCCGGCGACCAGGACGTGTCCATGACGGCCAACGCCGAAATGATCGCGCAATTCCTCGACGCCCTGGACATCGACCAGGTCGATCTCGTCGGCAATGACAGCGGCGGCGGCATCGCCCAGATCTTCGCGGCGCTCCATCCGCAACGCGTGCGCAGCCTGACGCTCACCGACTGCGACGCGCACGACAACTGGCCGCCCGAGGCTTTCAAGCCGTTCCTGGCCATGGCGGCGGCCGGCGGCCTGGGCGACACGCTGGCGGCGATGCTGGCCGACAAGGCGGTCTATCGCTCGCCCCAGGCCCTGGGGCCGGCCTATGAGCATCCCGAGCGGCTGACCGACGACAGCATCGAAACCTATCTTCGGCCGCTGGTCGCCACCGAGCGGCGCACGCGCGACTTCCAGCGCTTCCTGGCGGCCTTCGACAACCGGCACACCCTGGCCGTCGAGGATCGGCTGAAGACGTTGCGGGCCCCGACCCTGATCGTCTGGGGAACCGACGATGTGTATTTCGACGTGAAATGGTCGGTCTGGCTGGCCGACACCATTCCCGGCGTCCGCCGCCGCGTGGAGTTTGACGGCGCGCGGATCTTCTTTCCCGAGGAGCGATGGGCGGCGTTCAACCAGGAGCTCCGCGCCCATTGGAGCGCCGTCGCCTAGGGCATTTCAGGCGGGCGGCCGCCGCGTCGATGCGCGGCGGCCGTCAACATCTAGAGCCCCTCGCTGACCTCGACCACTTCCTCGAACGTCCGCAGGCCCGGCCGCTGGGCGCAGACCAGCACCGCCATGTTCCCCGGCAGGTGCTGGTTGGCCAGCATCTTCTCGTGGGCGGCGGGGATGTCGTCCCAGGGGAAGACCTCCGACAGGCAGGGGTCGACGCGGCGGTCGATGACCAGCTGGTTGGCGGCGCTGGCCTGCATCAGGTTGGCGAAGTGCGACCCCTGCACGCGCTTCTGGCGCATCCACAGGAAGCGGGCGTCCATGGTCAGGTTGAAGCCGCTGGTGCCAGCGCAGATGGCGACCATGCCGCCGCGTTTGACGACGAACACCGAGACCGGGAAGGTCGACTCGCCCGGATGTTCGAACACCAGGTCGACGTCCTTGTTTCCCGTGATCTGCCAGAGCGCCTTCCCGAACTTGCGGCTCTCCTTCATGTAGTCGTTGAACTCGGGGCCGTTGACGGTGGGCAGCTGGCCCCAGCAGTTGAACTCGTTGCGGTTCAGCACCGCCTTGGCGCCCATCTGCAGCACGAACTCGCGCTTGTCCTCGGACGACACCACGCCGATGGCGTTGGCCCCGGCCACGGCGGCCAGCTGCACGGCGAACACGCCCAGGCCGCCCGAGGCGCCCCAGACCAGCACGTTCTGGCCGGGCTTCAGCTCATGCGGCTTGTGGCCGAACAGCATGCGGTAGGCGGTGGCCAGGGTCAGGGTGTAGCAGGCGCTCTCTTCCCAGGTCAGGTGCTTGGGGCGCGGCATCAACTGGCGCGACTGCACCCGGCAGAACTGGGCGAAGCTGCCGTCCGGGGTCTCGTAGCCCCAGATGCGCTGGCTGGACGAGAACATCGGGTCGCCGCCGTTGCACTCCTCGTCGTCGCCGTCATCCTGGTTGCAGTGGATCACCACCTCGTCGCCGAGCTTCCAGCGCTTGACCTTGGCGCCGACCTTCCAGACGACGCCGGACGCGTCGGACCCGGCCACATGGTAGGCCTGCTTGTGGACGTCGAGCACGCTGACCGGTTCGCCCAGGGCGGCCCAGACGCCGTTGTAGTTGACCCCGGCGGCCATCACCAGGACCAGCACCTCGTCCTCGCCGATCTCCCAGGTGGGCACGACCTCGACCTGCATGGCCTGGGTCGGCTTGCCGTGGCGCTCCTTGCGGATGCTCCAGGCGTACATGGTCTTGGGCACGTGGAAGGCCGGCGGGATCTCGCCGATCTCGTACAGGTCCTTGACGGCGGTCTTGTCCAGCGTGGCGGCGGTCATACTCACTCCCCGGTCTTCTTCGGCGCTGCAACACAACGCTCGAACGGCTCTCTGCGCTCCGTGGGTCGTTCCGCGCGGGCAATTCGCAGCGTCGATCCATCATTTTTCGCTTCGCGCTGGAGGTTTTCCATCGCGAAGGCCGCCTAAGCTGTGACAACTGTTTAAATCTGGCAAGTGGAAATCTTGTGCGACGCAGCATGGTTGCATTTGAAACGAATTTGCCCGGACGTAGCGAAGCGAAGATCCGGGACCGCCGGAAGCGCTGAGTTCACGCGTCGGTCCCGGATCGGCGCGCTACGCGCTTGTCCGGGATGACAGAGGGGGCGGGCGAGAAGAAGCGGAGGTCTGTTCAAATCCGTCCCCATCCGCCAGGGTCGCGGCATGAGTTCGCTTATCCACGTCAGCCGCCCCACGGGCTCGATCCTGCTGGTCGAGCTGGACGCGCCGCCAGCCAACGCCCTGGGCCTGGCGGTCCGCGCCGAGCTGGTCAGGATTCTCGACGAGATCGCCACCGACGATGACACGCGCGCCGTCGTGCTGACCGGCCGGGGCGGGGTGTTCTGCGCCGGCGACGACCTGCGCGAGGCCCATGGCCGTGACGCCGCCGACGCCCTGGAGGCGGTCGAGGGCTTCAACCGGCTGATGGATTGGGTCGAGGCCCTGCGCGTGCCGGTGGTCGCCGCCGTCGACGGCTGGTGCTTCGGCGGCGGGCTGGAGCTGGCCCTGGCCTGCGACATCCGCCTGGCCAGCGACCGGGCGATGTTCGCGGCCTCGGGGGTCAATATCGGGCTGATGGCCTCGGTGACCCGGTTGCCGCGGCTGATCGGCGTGGCGCGGGCCAAGGCCCACCTGCTGACCGGCGCCCAGTTCGGACCCGAGCGGGCCCTGGCTGACGGGATCGTCACCGCCGTCCACCCGCCGGCCGATCTGCTGCCGGAAGCCTTCCGCCTGGCCGAATGGATCGCCTCGCGCGCGCCCCTGGCGGTGGAGGCGACCAAGCGAGTGGTGGACGGGCGCTCCTATGTCGAGGAAGAACTGCCGGCCTTGACGGCCAGCGCCGACCATCGCGAGGCGGTGGCGGCGTTCATGGCCAAGCGCTCGGCGATGTTCAGGAGAAGCTGATCCTTCCCCCATCAAGGGGGAAGGGGGAAAACCTTCACCCCATCTTCGCCAGCAGCCCCAGTTCGCCCGCCTTCATCACCGCTTCCTGGCGCTTGACCACGCCCAGCCGCTTCTTGGCGGCCTCGATGTGGTGGTGGACGGTGCGGGGCGACAGGGTGAGGATCGCGCCGATCTCCCAGTCGGTCTTGCCGCGACTGGCCCAGAACAGGCACTGGGCCTGGCGCTCGGAGATCACCCCATAGTCGGGATTGTCGTCCTGCAGTTCCCAGTGCTTGAGCATGATGGTGCCGAACACCGTGGCCAGGCTCTCGATCACGGCCCGGGCCGTGGGGTCGGTCTGGGGGGCCCCCGTGGCCATGCGGATCAGCACCTCGTGGCCGGCCGGGCCGAACACTCGCACCACATAGCCGTCGTTCATGCCGAATTCGGCGGCCTCGCCCCACATGGCCCGGGCGCGGTTGTCGCCCAGCGGCTTGGCGTCACTCCAGGCGAACGGCCGGCCCGACTTCTGCAGCAGCTTGATGCACGGGTCGTGGACCACGTGGCGGGCCCCCCAGTAGCGGGCGTCCCATTCGTCGAAGTCGCGGCGGCTGAGGGTGGGCGGCTCGCGGCCCAGCTGCTCGGCGTTGATCAGGGTGGCGCAGAAGCGGTCATAGCCGAACGCCGCCAGGGCGCGCCCGAAGTGCGCCTCGACCTGTTCGGGCTCGACATAGTGCGGCGCCTTGCTGAGAAAATCCCAGGCTTCCTGTTCGGCGGTGTTCAGCACGCGCGTAATGTCTCCCCATTCGCGACCGGCAGACTAGAGCATTTTCGAGCGAAGTGGCTTCCGGTTCGCGTGAAGACAATGCGCCAAAACAAAAACCTAGAGCCCTGGCCTGATGCAATCCGGTCGGGAAACGCTCTAGGATCGGGTGAGCGCGCGCGCCAGCCGGCGAAGAGGCGCTCAACCGAGCCTTGCAAGCCGTGCCGCGCGGACACACACTCCACCGGGCGGTCCTTCGAAAATCGGCGAAGGAGCGCGGAGGGGTTATCGATGGGGTGGCGTGACGCCTTCGCCGTGCTCGGCGTCCTGACCGCCTTGGCGCCGTTCCCGGTCCTGGCCCGCGGCCTCTATGATTGCGGCGACGAACGCCGGGTCGGCGCGGGAAAAACCTACGCCGCGCCCGTCGAGCCGACCCTTTTGAAAGGGGTCCTGTCGTGGACGCCTCGTCCGGATGGTTTTCCGCGCGATGAGAGCGTTCGCTCTCTGCGGATGGGCTTTTTCCCGCCCAGGCCGGGCGAGGCGGTGGCGCGAGCGGCCTATCTCGTGGCCCAGGTTCGGGCCGCGCCCACCCCTCGGCAGCCGCTATGGATCGTGGCTCGGATGGGCGAGGCCACGGTGCAGGAGGCCTTCTTCCTGCCTGGCCATCACCAAGATGAGGCTCGGACGGTCAAGGCGCCCGACCTCGCCAAGGGCGTCCTCGCGGCGGACGGCTTCTACAAGGAGGTGCGGCTCGAAAGCCCAGCCCTGGCGCGGGCCTTCGCCGAGGGCGCGCCGCTGGAGGTGATGTTGCAGGCTCAGGACGGCGAGATCGTCGCGCGGCGAGTGCTGGCCGTGGAGGGACGGGAAGCGGCGATGGCGGCGCTGGACAAGGGTTGGTGGACGCAGGTCGCCAGAATCCAGCGCGGCGAGCACTGCCCGATCCAGGTCATTGACGACTAGGCGAGACCACGGTCGCCCCGGCTTCCGCGTCGGCCCGCGCCTCCGCCACCGCCGCCAGCAGCGAGAACAGCGCCACGGTGTCGATCGGCTTGCGCAGCACGCCGTCGGCGCCGGCCCGGCGATAGCGGGCCACGTCGTCGTCGAAGACGTTGGCCGTCAGCATCCAGACCGGGATGCGGGTCCCGGCGGGCTCGGCGCGGCGGATCTCGCCCAGGGCGGCCAGCCCGTCCAGCACCGGCATGTTGACGTCCATCAGGACCAGGTCGAAGGCCTCGGCCCGCCAGGCGTCCAGGGCCCGGGCCCCGTCCTCGGCGAACACCAGCTCGACCGGCGAGGCGGCCAGCAGGGCGGCCAGAACCCGGCGGTTGGCGGGGTTGTCCTCGGCGGCCAGCACCCGGATCGGGCCGGCGACGCGCGGCTCGGCCACGGCGGGGAAGGGGGCGACGGCGGGGGACGCCAGGATCGGCCCCTCGAAAGCGAACCAGAACACCGCTCCCTGTCCGCCCGCGTCGCCCGTGGGGGCGTCGTCGACGCCGATCTCGCCGCCCATCAGGGCCAGGTTGGCGGCGCAGATCGCCAGGCCCAGGCCGCCGCCGCCCAGCCGGCGTCCGCGCTCGGTCTGCTCGAAGGCCTCGAACATCCTGGCGCGATCGTCGGGCGGGACGCGGGAACCGGTGTCACGGACTTCGATCAGCGCGGCCAGGGCCTGGTCCCTGGCGACGCCGGCCAGCCGCACGACGACCTGGCCGCCCGACGGCGTGGCCTTCAGGGCGTTGGACACCAGGTTGACCAGGGTCTGCTCCAGCTTGGCCTCGTCGGCCAGCAGGCCGAAGGACAGGGCGGGATCGGCGTCTTCGAAGCTCAGCACCACGCCGACCGCCTCGGCATGGGCGCTCCACACCCGCACGACGGTGCGCGCCAGTTGGCGCAGGTCGACCGGGGCCGGACGCAGCTGGGCCTTGCCGGCCTCCAGGCGGGTCAGGTCCAGCACGGTGTCCAGCAGCCGGGTCAGCTGGCCGCCGCCGTCCAGCACGCCCTGGGCCAGCTCGGCCTGGATGGGGGTCAGCAGGGTCTCGCGCCGCAGGGCGTGGGCGAAGCCCATCACGGCGTTGAGCGGCGTGCGGATCTCGTGGCTGGCCACGGCCAGCAGCTCGGACTTGGCGCGGCTGGCCGCCTGGGCCTCCTCGATGGCCTGGGTGAGGGCGACGTTCTTGCGGGCCAGGTCGCGCAGGGCCCGGGCCAGGGCCAGGTCGGTCTTCTGCTGGCGCCAGGTGGCGCTCAGCACCGCGGCCACGAACAGCGCCATGGCGATGGCGTAGTGGTTGTCGGCCAGCCGCGTCGGCCGGTCGAGCGCGAACCAGATCAGGGTGACCACCGGCGGGCCGATGGCCGTGACGTAGCTGACGCGGTTGGTGTGGACGCGCAGGGCGGCGAACAGCAGCACGCAGATCACCAGCAGCGCCGCCTCGACCCTGACGATCGGCGCGCCGAACTCGCGGATCTGGACGGCTAGCCAGCAGGCGTTGATCGACAGCAAAAAGACCAGAACGATCGACGCTCGACGCAGCCAGCGGAAGGCCACGACCGGGTCGCGATGGCGGACCGCCAGCTCGGTGGCGCCCAGCAGAGACGCGTAGAGGACCAACTCGACGCCGCCGAACAGGATCATGCCCAACGGCGTATAGATCGCCAGCAGCCCGACGAAACAGGCGACCAGGCCCAGGCGCGAGAGCACCAGCCCACGCGTATAGCGAACGAACCCGTCCAGCCGGGTGACGTCCAGGATCTGTCCGTCCATGCCGATCCTCGCCTACGCCACTACGTCCTGGAATGACCCTGAGGAAGCTAGAGCATTTGGCGGCGATTCTGGGTTGCACGCTCGCCTGATAGGCGAGCTTTGCGTGGGACGGAGAGGCTAGACTTTGGTCCGCGTCTCAACGGGCTGGCGCTTGGGCGGGGCGACGTCCCGCAAGCCTTCGACCATGGCGAACAGCTGTTGCCGCACGCCGAACTCGTCGCCGGCCAGGGCGGCGGCTTCCAGCTTGGCCAGGGCGGCGGGCGTGATCGGGGCCAGGGGCCGCAGCGGCGTGGCCTCGGTGACGCCCGGGGCCTTGGGGCGGGCGGTCTCGTTGACGTCGACCAGGGCCTCGGTGAGCTTCTCGCCGGGACGCAGGCCGGTGATGCGGATTTCGATGTCGCGGTCGGGGACCAGGCCCTGCAGCTCGATCATCCGCCGGGCCAGGTCGATGATCTTGACCGGCTCGCCCATCTCCAGGGTCAGCACCCCGACCGGCGGTTCGGGATCGACGGCCGACAGGGCCGCCGCCCGCAGCACCAGCTGTACGGCCTCGGGGATGGTCATGAAATAGCGCTCGACCTGGGCGTCGGTCAGGGTGACCGGGCCGCCGCGGGCGATCTGATGCTGGAAGATCGGCACCACCGAACCGGCCGAACCCAGTACGTTGCCGAACCGCACGACGTTGACCCGGGTTGAACCGCCGCCGCCGAACTGGCGGACCACGGCCTCGGCCACCCGCTTGGTCGCGCCCATCACGCTGGCCGGGGCCACGGCCTTGTCGGTGGAGATCAGCACCAGGTGCGCCGCGCCGCAGGCCTTGGCGGCGGCGGCGACGTTGCGGCTGCCCAGAACGTTGGTGCGCACGCCCTCGCAGGGGTGGTTCTCGACCAGGGTGACGTGCTTGAGGGCGGCGGCGTGGAAGACAATCTCGGGCTTCTCGGCGGCGAACACCAGGTGCAGGCGGGCGGCGTCGCGCACGTCGCACAGCACGTCGCGGCGGGCCAGCGACGGCCAGGCCTCGCCCAGCTCGCGATCGATGTGGAAGAGGTTGGCCTCGGCGGCGTCCAGCAGGGTCAGCTGGGCCGGGCCGCTGGCGGCGATCTGCCGGGCCAGTTCCGAGCCGATGCTGCCGCCGGCCCCGGTGACCAGCACCCGCCGCCCGGCGACCAGGGCGCGGACGGGCTCGGGGTCCAGCCGCACCGGGGCGCGGCTGAGCAGTTCTTCCAGGCTGATCTCGCGCAGGTGCGAGCCGCCGCCTCCGCCCGCGTTCATGTCGACTAGGCCCTGGCGGCGCAGCAGGCGCACGCCCTCGGTCTTCAGCCGACCCAGGCGTTCGGCCCCGAAGGCGCTGAGCGGGCCGTCGGTGAGGAACAGCAGGGCGGCCGGCTGCAGGCCGCCGTCGCGCAGCTGGGTCATGACGGCGTCGAAGTCGCCGATCGCGCCCAGCACGCAGACCCCGCCCAACTCGTCGCCGGTCTCGCGGGCCCGCGGGGTCAGCACCCCGACCGGGGCGTAGCGCTCGCCCAGGGCGGCGGGGGCGCGCAGGAAGGCCTCGGCCTCGTTGGCCGCGCCGACGATCAGCAGACGCGGCAGGGCCGGCGAGGCGGGCGCGGGGCGCAGCCGCAGCAGAGAATCGACCAGCATCCTCTCGTGCAGGGCGCGACGGACGATGCGCAGGCCGGCCAGCAGGGCGGTGAGGATCATGAAGGCGGCGGCCAGGGTCCGCAGGCCGCCGGGCTGGCGCACGCCGGCCAGATAGGCCAGCAGGGCGAAGGTCAGGGTGGTCAGCAGGGCCGACCGCGCCAGGCGCAGACCATCGCTGGCCGCGAAGAACCGCCAGGGCGAGCGCTCGACCTGGAACAGGATCTCGACCACGAGGGCGCAGCCGGCGAACAACGCGGCGAGGAGCAGGGCCGAAGGGACGAAGGGCGCGACGCCGGCGCTCAGAAGTTGGGCCAGGAGCAGGCCCATGAAGGCCAGCGCCATGTGCGCCCCGACTTTGACCGCTCGACCCATAGACGCACTCCCGCCGCGACCGCCGTGAAGCGGTCCGAGGTGGACTTAGCACGCTCGCCGCGCGCCGTCGCCGGTTGAGGGGCGATGGCGCGCGTTCCGTGGCGATGGAGCATCCAACTCAAGCCGCTGGACCGCCAACAGGTTTTGACCCTTGGCGGCCGCGGGACGGTTATGCCACCGGCGGCCCAAAGGGCGTTGCTAGGCTCTTCTTTGCAGGCAATCAGCGCGAAGGTCCGGGCCGGCTCGGTGGGTACCGACTAGGCGCACCCATCCCTCCGCGTCCTTATGGTCCTTCCCTCTAAGCTCGCGCCAGCGGCAGCAAGCTCACCACGTCCCCCACGCCCGCCGCCGCCGCGCCGGCCGGCCGGACCACCAGGCAGTCGGCGCGCGAGAACACGCCGATCAGCGAGGAGTCCTGGTCGGGGAAGGGGGTGACCATCACCCGGCCCAGGGCGTCGACCGCACGGGCGGCGCGCAGCCAGTGTTCGCGGGGGCCGTTGGCGGGCAGGGGCTGGGCCAGGACGCCGGCGGTGATCGGCAGGGCTGGATCGGCGCCGGACAGGGCGGCCAGCAGGGGGCGCAGGAACAGCTCGGCGCAGACCAGGGCCGAGGCCGGGTTGCCGGGCAGACCCAGCACGCGGCGCCCATCCTTTAAGGAGGCGTCTCCCAGGGTCCCGAACCAGGTCGGCTTGCCGGGCCGCACGGCGATGGTTTCGACCCGCAGGGCCAGGCCCAGGGTTTCCAGGGCCGGCTTGACCAGGTCGTGGTCGCCGACCGAGGCCCCGCCGACCGTGACGATCAGGTCGGCCTGGGCGTCCTTCACGGCGGCGGCGATGGCCGCCAGGTCGTCGGCCTGGGCCTTCAGTCGCACGGCCTCGCCGCCCCAGGCCCGGACCAGGGCCGCCAGGGCGAACGAGCCGGACTCGAAGATCTGGTCGGGCGCCGGGACATGGCCGGGCGGCACCAGTTCGTCGCCGGTGGCCAGGATGGCGACGCGGGGGCGGCGCGCGACGTCCAGGTTGGGCCAGCCGGCGGCCGCGGCCAGGGCCAGGGTCCAGGCGTCGATGCGGGTCCCCGCCGTCAGCAGGACGTCGCCGACGCGGAAGTCGCCGCCAGCCAGGCGGATGTTGCCGGGCGGCGGATCGCGGTCGATCTGGAAGCCGACGACGTCGCCGTCGCGCGCGGCGTTCTCCTGGATGACCACCAGATCGGCGCCGGGCGGCACGGGGGCGCCGGTGAAGATCCGCACCGCCTGGCCGGCCTCGACGGGGCGGGCGTGGGCGCGGCCAGCCGCGCTTTCGCCGGCGACCTTGAAGCGGGCCCCGGGCGTCAGGTCGGCGCGGCGGATGGCCCAGCCGTCCATGGCCGAGGCGTCGAACGGCGGCTGGTCGCGATCGGCGACGACGGGGGCGGCCAGCACGCGGCCGACGCTCTTGGCCAGTTCGACCTCCTCGACGCCGAGCGGCGCGGCGTCGGCCAGCATCCGGGCGCGGGCCTCGGCGACGGTGAGGTTCTTGAGTTGGGGCGGTGGCGTCACGTGCTGCTCATCCCATCAAACCTTGTCATCCCGGAAAGCGCGTAGCGCTTATCCGGGACCGCCGGAAGCGCATGCGCTCAGGCGTCGGTCCCGGATCTTCGCTGCGCTTCGTCCGGGATGACAAGTCGAGGGTGCGCTATGCGGACCGGAAGCTACCCCACGAACGCCCGCTCGATCACGAAGTCGCCCGGTTCGGCGTTGGAGCCTTCCTTCAGCCCGTGGGCTTCCAGCAGGGCGGCGGTGTCCTTGATCATCGCCATCGAGCCGCAGAGCATGGCGCGGTCGTGTTCGGGGTCGAATTTCACGCCGTCGATCTCGAGGTCGCGGAACAGCTGGCCGCTCTCGATCAGGTCGGTGAACCGGCCCTGGCGCTCGAACGGCTCGCGGGTGACGGTGGGATAATAGACCAGCTGGGCCTTGGCCTCGTCGCCGACCAGCGGGTCGTCGTGGATCTCCGAGGTGAACAGGTCGCGATAGGCCAGTTCCTGCACCTCGCGCACGCCGTGGGCGACGATCACCCGCTCGAAGCGGCTGTAGGCGTCGGGGTCGCGGGCCACGGCCAGCCAGGGGGCCAGGCCCGTGCCGGTGCCGAACAGGAACAGGCGCTTGCCCGGGCGCACGGCGTCCAGCACCAGGGTGCCGGTCGGCTTCTTGCCCAGCAGCACCGGATCGCCGGGCTGGATCTGTTGCAGGCGCGAGGTCAGGGGGCCGTCGGGCACCTTGATCGAGAAGAATTCCAGCTCTTCGGCGAAGCTGGGCGAACCGATCGAATAGGCGCGGAGGATCGGCTTCTTCTCGCCCAGTTCCTCGCGCGGCGGCAAGCCGATCATCACGAACTCGCCCGAGCGGAAACGGAAGCTGGCGGGGCGGGTGATGGCGAAGCTGAACAGGCGGTCCGTCCAGTGCTTGACCCACAGCACGGTCTCGGTGTGCTGAGCGGCTTCCTTCACGGGCGCGATGGTCGTCTCTATGGCCGTCATGCTTTGCGTCTTCTTAAGTCCTTGCCGCGTCCGTCCCAGAAGAGAACAGGCGCGCGCGATTTCAAAGGGCGTCGCCACGGCCCTGAAGCGACGTTCGTCTCATGTGAGCAGAGCCGGCCCGATGTCAACTTTCGTGGTCTGAAAGCGCGTTGAGAAAATCTTCCCCAAAACGGTCAAAAAACGCGGCGCCTGTTTTTTGAACCGTGTCAAAATTGTGATTGCCGCCTCCCGAAACCGGGCGCACTCTTCCCATCGCTTCGTTTGTCCAGTGGACGCGAAGCCAACGATACGGAGGAACGTATGCGGGTAAGGTTCGTAAAGGCCGCCGCGGCGGCCAGTCTGTTAGCGTTAAGCGTAGCTGCCTGCGGGCAGGAAACGGGACCAGCGTCTCAAAAGGCCCAGTCGGTGTCTCTGGAAGGCAAGGCGGTCACCGCCTCGGGCTGTGTTCGACCGGTGGAATCGACGTCGTGCATCGTGGTTCGCGGCCCAGGCGGCGGCTATTACGACATCTCCGGAGCTTCGCCGGCCCCCGATCCCAGCAAGGGCGTGGCGGTTTCGCTGCGAGGCCGGGACAACGGCAAGAACACCGAGTGCGGGCGCCAGCTCGACGACGTGAAGTGGTCCTATCTCAACATCCAGTGCGCGGCGCTGACGACCGCGCCAGCGGCGACGCCGGAAAAGGCCGGCTGACCGTCTCAGGGCTCGCTGGAGCCCGGATCGGTCCGGGTCTTTGGCGAGCCTGAGCTATCCTCGGCGCCCTCCTTTTTTTGGGGGAGGCTGAGTCGTGGACGCGAACCTTGCCGCTGGATGGCCGGCCCTGGGTCGGGCCTGGCGGCGTCGGCATGGCATGGTTCCTCCGGGCGGGGTGGCTGGGCGTCCAGCCCTGGCCCGTCGCTCGCGCGCCTGAACCTTATGACCCTGAACCTTACGTAAAGCGTCCGCTGGACACGCCCCCGGACACGCCCATCGGACGGAACGGTCGTAGAACCCGCGCCAACCCAGCATTGGGCCGCTTGCCGGGCTCGAACGACCCTGCTAAACGACGCGGCTCTGGCGATGAGACCAACGCGCTGGCGGGCCGCAAAGGCCTACCGGCGCGCTGTTCATTGTCAGAAAGCCAAGATTCCCCCTAAAGGGATCGCGGTTCCGCAGGAGTGTAGCTCAGCTGGTAGAGCATCGGTCTCCAAAACCGAGGGTCGTGGGTTCGAGTCCCTCCACTCCTGCCACTATATGTCATCGGTCGGCCCGGCTTCTCGGGCTGCCCCACCGAAAGTCGCGAGCCTCTTAAGTCATGGCCAGGAAACCGGGTTCGAGCCCGTCAGCGATCAAGAGCCGCGCCGCCAAGACGGCGGCGGCGCTCGCGCCCGCGGGTCAGGCGTCCAGCGCCCTGGCCAAGGCTCCGGCCGCGCCGAAGAAGCCTATCAATCCTTTGCAGTTCGCCCGTGAAGTGCGCGCCGAAGCCCGCAAGATCACCTGGACCACCCGCAAGGAGACCTGGATCACCTCGGTGATGGTCTTCATCATGGTGGTGATCACGGCGCTGTTCTTCACCTTCGCCGACTGGCTGCTGGGCATGGGCGCAAACCTGCTCCTCAAGTTCGCCGCGGGAAATTAAGCACCATGAGCACCGAAACCGCGTCCAACCCGAACCACAAGTGGTACATCGTCCACGCCTACTCGAACTTCGAGAAGAAGGTGGCCGAGAGCATCCGCGAACAGGCCAAGAGCCACGGCCTGGAAGACAGCTTCTCCGAAATCCTGGTGCCCACCGAGGACGTCGTCGAGATCCGTCGTGGCCGCAAGGTCAACGCCGAGCGCAAGTTCTTCCCCGGCTACGTGCTGGTGAAGATGAATCTGACGGACGAAGCCTACCACCTGATCAAGAACACCCCGAAGGTCACCGGCTTCCTGGGCAGCGCGTCCAAGCCGCAGCCGGTGTCGGAAAAGGAAGTCCAGCGCATCGTCGGCGCGATCGAGGAAGGCGTCGAGCGTCCCAAGACGGTCGTGCTGTTCGAGATCGGCGAGAACGTCCGCGTCACCGACGGTCCGTTCGCCAGCTTCAACGGCTCGGTCGAGCAGGTCGACGAAGAGCGGGCCCGCCTGCGCGTCACCGTCTCGATCTTCGGCCGCGCCACCCCGGTGGAACTGGAATACAGCCAGGTCGAGAAGATCGCCTAAGGGCGGCTTTCCTTCCGAAGCTTCGAAAACCCCGCGTCGGCAACGGCGCGGGGTTTTTGCTGTCTGGAACGGTTGGGACATGGGGACAGGCACATGTGCCTGTCCCCGACACTAGCCGACTACTCGGCGTTGACGTGCGGCCTACAATATAGCTATATGGCAATATAGCCATGAGGCGATGTTCATGCCCTCCGTTCAGCCCCAGCAACTCGACCGCGTCTTCGCCGCCCTGGCCGATCCGACCCGGCGGGCGATCCTGGCGCGGCTGTCGCTGGGCGAGGCGACGGTGAACGACCTGGTCGAGCCCTTCGCCCTGGCCCAGCCCACCATCTCCAAGCACCTGAAGGTGCTGGAAGGGGCGGGCCTGGTGTCGCGCGGACGCAGCGCCCAGTTCCGCCCCGTGCGCCTGGAGGCCGCGCCCCTGGAGGACGTGGCCCAATGGGTCGGCGGCTATCGGCGGTTCTGGGCGGAGAGCCACGACCGCCTCGACGCCTATGTGAAAACCCTGCAAGCCGAGGAGACCTCGCATGACGCCCCCCACGACGCCCCCCACGACGCCCCCCACGACGAATGAACCGCAAGCCGCCCGCCAGATCATCATCACCCGCCAGTTCGACGCCCCGGCCCGCCTCCTGTTCCTGGCCCACAGCAAGCCCGAGCACGTCATGAAGTGGTTCGGTCCGGTGGGCTGGCCGCTGACGACCTGCGACATGGATTTCCGGGTCGGCGGCCGGTACCACTTCGCCATGACCGGCCCCGACGGCGAGCCGGGCCCGCCGTTCGGCGGCGAATATCTCGAGATCGAGCCGGACCGGCGGATCGTCTACAGCAACGGCTTCAAGAAGCCTGGTTCGCCGCGTTTCGTGGTCGAGATCACCTTCGAGGAGGTCGGCGGCAAGACGACCTTGACGTCGGTCTCCACCTTCGACTCCGTGGCGGTGCGCGACGAATACGCCGCGATGGGCTTCAAGGAAGGCACGGAGTCGGGCCTGGACCAACTGGCCGATGTGGTCGCGGCGCTGAAGGCGCGGGCGGCCTGAGGCGCCAAAGCGTGCTGTCATCCCGGATCGGCGCGCTGCGCGCTTGTCCGGGATGACAACGTTGGTGGAGTTCACAGCCCCTCGAACCCCACGCCCGGCCGGGCCTCGACGTCGCGCGCCGTGACGCTCTCGCCGCATTCCGAACACACCTGCACCGGCTGGAAGTCGCAGCCGCAGCCCTTGTGGCGGCGCACCACGGGCGGCCCCGCCTGGCCGGCATAGTGGTCGTCGCCGAACCGGGCGATGGCCAGGATCACCGGATGCAGCTCCATCCCCTTGGCGGTCAGCCGGTACTCGTGGCGCAGCGGGTTGTGCTGATAGGCCTCGCGGCGCAGCACGCCTTCCTCGACCAGCACCCGCAGGCGGTCGGTGACGATGGTGCGCGAGATGCCCAGGCGCGCCTGGAAGGTCTCGAACCGCCGCACGCCCAGGAAGCAGTCGCGCAGGATCATCAGCGTCCAGCGATCGCCGATCACCGCCAGGGACCGGGCGATCGAGCACGGCTGGTCGGCCAGGGCGTCCCACTTCATGTCGCGTCTCGTATCGCCATGCCGTCAGACTGCCATTGACTCGGTACAGATTCAATACGAACGATGGGCGAAACAAACGGAGGAGACGCGACATGGCCGCCAAACCTGATTCCAAGGGCGTCTGCCTGGTGGTCGGCGCGGGCGACGGCGTCGGCGGGGCGATCGCCCGGGCCTTCGCCGCCAAGGGCCTGGAGGTCTGCGTCACCCGCCGGCCGCGCCATCTCGATCAACTGGAGGCCCTGGCCGAGCAGATCCGCGCCGCGGGCGGCCGGGCCCGCGCCTATGGCGTCGACGCCCGCCAGGAGGCCGACATGGTGGCGCTGTTCGAGACCATCGAGCGCGAGGTCGGGCCGCTGGAGGTGGTGGTCTTCAACATCGGGGCCAATGTGCGCTTCGGGATCGCCGAGACCACGGCCCAGGTGTTCAGCAAGGTCTGGGAGATGGCCTGTTTCGCCGGCTTCCTGACCGGGCGCGAGGCGGCCAAGGCCATGGTCCCGCGCGGCCGGGGCTCGATCCTGTTCACCGGGGCCAGCGCCAGTCTGCGCGGCAAGGAGGGCTTCGCCGCCTTCGCCTCGGCCAAGGCCGGCCTGCGGGCCGTGGCCCAGAGCCTGGCGCGGGAGCTGGGCCCCAAGGGCGTGCACGTGGCCCACGTGGTGGTCGACGGGTCGATCGACGGTGTCTTTACCCGGTCCAACCGCGACGACGTCGAGGGGCTTCTGGCCCGCGACGAGATCCTCAAGCCCGACGAAATCGCCGCGAACTTCGTCTGGCTGCACGAGCAGGGGCGGTCGGCCTGGACCCACGAACTGGACCTGCGGCCCTGGGCCGAGACCTGGTGAGGGCGCGACATGACCAACTCCAAGACGCCCAACCCCAAGATCATTGAGTTCATCTTCGATTTCGGCAGTCCCAACGCCTATCTGGCCTGGAAGGTGCTGCCGGCCATCGCCGCACGGACCGGCGCGACGGTCGTCCTGCTGCCCTGCCTGCTGGGCGGAATCTTCAAGCTGACCGGCAACCAGGCCCCGATGGTCGCGTTCGGCGGGATCAAGGGCAAGATGGCCTACGAGATGCTCGAGACCCGGCGGTTCATCGAGGTCCACGGCCTGACCGCCTTCCGGTTCAACCCGCATTTTCCCGTCAACACCCTGCTGCTGATGCGCGGCATGGTCGCGGCCCAGCGGGCCGGGGCGGGCGAGCCCTATCTGGACGCCATGCTGCGCGGCATGTGGGAGGAGGGGCTGAAGCTGGACGACCCGGCCGTGTTCACCGCCGCCCTCGACGCGGCCGGCCTCGACGGAGCGGCCCTGCTGGCGGCCACCGGCGACCCGGAGGTCAAGGCCCAGCTGATGGCCAATACCGAAGCCGCCGTCGCCCGCGGCGTGTTCGGCATCCCGACTTTCTTCGTCGGCGACGAGATGTTCTTCGGCAAGGAGCGCCTGGGCCAGGTGGAGGCGCTGCTGGGGTCGTGACTTCCAGCGCCCGCGCCGTGGCTGATTGACGGGCGATAGCCACTACTATTGTTTTCTCGGGCAGGCGGTCCGCATACGGAAGAGAGCGCCGCGACGAGGAAGACGCGCGATGGCCGAGGCTCCCGACGGCACCGAACTGGCGGCCATGATCCGGCGTGGCGACCTGACGGCGATCGAGGCGATCGACGCCGCCATCGCCCGGATCGAGGTCCTGCAGCCCAAGCTGAACTTCCTGGTCGCCGAAACCTACGAGCGGGCGCGCGACCGGGCCAAGGCGGGCGGGCTGAGCGGGCCGTTCGCCGGGGTGCCCTATCTGATCAAGGACATGTTCGACGTCGTTGGCTCGACCACCCGCTACGGCTCGCGCTTCAGCGCCGCCCTGCCGCCGGCCGGGGCGCAGGGACCGATGATCGACGCCCTGGAGCGCGCGGGGCTGGTGCTGATCGGACGCTCGGCCCTGGGCGAGTTCGGCTTCCTGCCGACCACCGAGCCCCTGGCCTTCGGCCCGACGCGCAGTCCCTGGAACCCGGAGCGCACGCCGGGCGGCTCGTCCGGCGGCGCCGCGGCGGCCGTGTCCTCGGGCGCCGTGCCCATGGCCGACGCGGCCGACGGCGGCGGTTCGATCCGCATTCCGGCCTCGGCCTGCGGTCTCTTCGGCCTGAAGCCGTCGCGCGGCCGGATGGTCGGCGACCAGATGCCGGCCGCCGGTTTCGACGTGACGGTGCAGCACGGCCTGACGCGCACCGTGCGCGACTCGGCGACCCTGTTCGCGGCCACGGAACGTCAGGGCGAGAGCGCGGTCTTCGCGCCGGTCGGCGTGGTGACCACCGCCAACCTCCGTCGACTGCGGGTGGGGCTCGTTCCCCATGGCCTGAACGGACGGGCGGCGGATCCCCAGGTCCAGACCGGAGTCGATGCGACGGTCCGCCTGTTGGCCGGCCTGGGCCACGCGGTGCGACCGACCGACTGGCCGATCGACGGGCGCGAGCAGGGCGCCGATTTCATGACGCTGTGGACCAACGCGGCCTTCGACGTCACGCGGCTGATCCGCCAGATGACCGGACAGCCCCCCGACGCGCGCCAACTGGAACCTTTCACCCTGGCGATGGCGGAGATGGCGGCCGCCGCCCCGGAGGGCGCTCTGGACGCCGCCCGGACGCGCCTGCGCGCCGTGGCGGCCGCCTACGACCGGTGGTTCGCCGATTTCGACGTCATCCTGTCGCCGGTGCTGACCACCCCGCCGATACCGATCGGCCAGATCGCCGGCGATGTGCCGTTCGGGACCATGTTCGAGCGACTGGGGCGCTTCAGCAATTACACCACCCTGCACAACATCGCCGGCGCCCCGGCCATGAGCGTCCCGCTGCACTGGACCGACGACGGCCTGCCGGTCGGCCTGCAGTTCGCCGCGCGGGCGGGCGACGAGCGGACCCTGTTCGAACTGGCTTTCGAACTGGAGGCGGCCCAGCCCTGGGCCCACCGACGGCCGGCGGTGTGGGCGGACTGACCCTCATGGCCGACGACCTCATCATCCGCCCGATCGCCCAGGGCGACCACGACCGGTGGCTACCGCTGTGGGACGGCTACAACGCCTTCTACGGCCGGACCGGCGACACCGCCCTGGATCCGGCGGTCACGGTCATGACCTGGAGCCGGTTCTTCGACGCCCACGAGCCCGTCCACGCCCTGGTCGCCGAGCGCGGCGGCCGGCTGCTGGGCCTGACCCACTACCTGTTCCACCGCAGCACCACGGCGATCGCGCCCATCTGCTACCTGCAGGACCTGTTCACCATCGCAGAGGCGCGGGGGCATGGCGTGGGGCGGGCGCTGATTGAAGGGGTGTACGGCGCGGCGCGAACGGCGGGCGCGCCCCGGGTCTATTGGCAGACGCACGAGACCAACGCGACGGCGATGCGGCTGTACGACCAGGTGGCCGAGAAGTCGGGGTTTCTGGTTTACCGGAAGCTGCTCTGAGCCTCGGGCGGAAGGGCTCACTTCGCTCGCAGTCCGGTCATCATCACATCCAGCAGCCGCCGGGCGCTGTGCTCCCAGCCGGGCTGCTCGTAGCCTTGGCTGATGCCGCTCATCATCCGCAGGACGTCTTCGAAGCCGATGTCGGGCCGGATGTCGTTGGCGTCGCGGGCCGCTTCGGTAAGGCGTTCCAGGGTCGGCAGGATGGTCGCGCCCGAGCTGGCGTAGAGTTTCGAGCCTTCGCCGGGATCGGCGCGCAAGGCGGGAGCCACGACCCGCTTGGTGGCCATGTAGTCGATCAGCAGGTTCAGCCAAACCTCCAGCGCTTCGCCGGCGGAGCGCTCGACCAGCAGGGCGTCGGCCGAGGCGGCGAGTTGCTCGATCTCCCGCGCGTAGACGGCGGCGATCAGGGCCTCCCGCGTCGGAAAGTGCCGATAGAGCGTGCCAATGCCGACGCCGGCCCGCCTTGCGATCTCTTCCAGTGGAGCCTCGGCCCCTAGCTGGGTGAAGGCCGTCTTGGCCGCGGTCAGCAGGAGGTCGCGGTTTCGCAGGCTGTCGGCGCGGGGCTTGCGGGGTTTGAGTGCGGAATCTTCGGGCATCGGCCTTGAAAAACGGAGGGCTCCTCCGAATATGTATCCGGAGCCTTCCTCCATTTAAACCCGCGGCGGGGCTCGGACAACAACCCTGAAAGGGAATCGAGAGTCATGAGCGAGCAATTCGGCGCCAAATCCACCACCGACGACGTCCTGGCCGGCGTCGATCTATCGGGCAAGCGAGTCCTGGTCACGGGCGTCTCGGCCGGCCTGGGCGTGGAGACCGCCCGTGTCCTGGCCGCCCACGGCGCGGACGTCGTCGGCGCGGCCCGCGACCTGGCCAAGGCCGAGGGTGCGACCGCCGTCGTCCGCGAAGCCGCCGCCAAGAGCGGTGGTTCGCTGGCGCTGGTCGAGCTGGACCTGGCGAACCTGAAGAGCGTGCGCGCCTGCGCCGACGCCCTGGTCGCCGATGGCCGGACCTTCGACATCGTCATCGCCAACGCCGGGGTGATGGCCCCGCCGTTCGGCAAGACCGCCGACGGCTTCGAAACCCAGTTCGGGACCAACCACCTGGGCCATTTCGTGCTGATCAACCGCATCGCCAGCCTGCTGAAGGCGGGTTCGCGGGTGGTGTCTCTGGCCTCGTCGGGCCATCGCTTCTCGGACGTGAACCTCGAGGATCCGAACTTCGAGGCCACCGAGTACGTGCCGTTCGAGGCCTATGGCCGCTCCAAGACCGCCAACATCCTGTTCGCCGTCGAGTTCGACCGCCGCCACGAGGAACGCGGCGTGCGGGCCATAGCGGTCCATCCGGGCGGCATCCAGACCGAACTGGCCCGGCACCTGGACCCGGCCTTCATCCAGCAGTGGATCGACCAGCTGAACGCCCAGGCCGCCGCCGCCGGCCAGCCGCCCATCGAGTGGAAGACCATTCCGCAGGGCGCGGCCACCAGCGTCTGGGCCGGGGTCGTGGCGCCGGTCGAAGAGGTCGCCGGCCGCTATAGCGAGGACTGCCACGTGGCCGAGCTGGTCGACGACGCCTCGCAGATCCGCGCTGGCGTGCGGTCCTACGCCCTCGATCCCGCCCAAGCCCAGGCGCTGTGGGCGCTGAGCGAGCGGATGGTCGGCGAGACGTTCTAGGATTTATCGACATCCAGCGCGGTGCTTGGTCCTTGTCTTTCGACGAGTTTAGAATGAGGACCACAGTGCAGGCCTGAGCGGTAGAAAGCCTCATCCTGAGCTGGTCGAAGGATGAGGCTTTTGCTTCCGTAGAGCGAATGTCGATCCGTTTTGAGCTGTGATTGCCCCCCCTCTACCCTAGGCGGCTCTGCAAGACTGCTCATGGGGAGTTTTCAGCAAATCTAGTCACCGCATTCGCACATATAGATTCGGCGAATCGATAAAACCCTGATATTTGGATCAAATCATGAACATTCCTGTGGTGGTGCGATCATGTCGCGTCAGGTTGATAGTTGGATAGAGGGCGATTTCAACGGCTACGACTACGGGGCCATTTTTCGCTTGGACAACGGGCTGGTGCTTCAGCAAGCGAGCGCCGCCTACGTTTACGTGTATGCTTATAGGCCTAGGGCAACCGTTTATTGGAATGGGCAACAGCTTATGTTGCAAGTCCAAGGTATGCCGTCCGGTGTGCCTATTATACAAGTAGATACCTTGGATGAGGGCGTCATTGTGTCTGACTTCAAGGGATTTCAAGGTCAAAGTCTGTTTCAATTCCAAAATGGGCACGTGTGGCAGCAAGCTGAATATAAATACAGCTATCAGTATGCCTATCGACCAGAAGCGATCGTGATTGACGGTGTGGATGGGCCGCAATTACAGGTCGAAGGCATGGACGAGCCCGTCCGTGTTCGCCGAGTTCGATAAGATCGATATGCGATGCTAAGGGGTATGCTGGCGGTACGCGCTGTTCGCTGGACTCACCCGCCGCCGCCTGCTACATGCCGCGCCTTCGCCCCAGGACCCTGTCCCGGGGCGTGCTCGTCGTTATCGGCGAACCCAAATCCGTGGGAGGGCCGCCAGCCCGCACCACGGCCACACAGCGAAGGCCGCTAAACCCGGCTTTCTTGAGAGGATACAATGGCTAAGAAGATCCTGGGCTATATCAAGCTCCAGGTGAAGGCCGGCTCCGCCACGCCTTCACCGCCCATCGGCCCCGCACTGGGCCAGCGCGGCGTCAACATCATGGGCTTCTGCAAGGAGTTCAACGCGCGCACCGAGAACGTCGAAAAGGGCACCCCCCTGCCGACCGTGATCACCGTGTACCAAGACAAGTCGTTCACCTTCGTCACCAAGACTCCGCCGGCGACGCACTATCTGAAGCAGATCACCGGCCTGAAGTCCGGCGCCAAGCTGACCGGTCGCGAGACCGTCGGCGAAGTGACCCGCACCCAGCTGCGCGAGATCGCCGAAAAGAAGATGAAGGACCTGAACGCCAACGATCTCGAGGCCGCGGCCAAGATCATCGAAGGCTCCGCCAAGGCCATGGGCCTGAAGATCGTGGAGGCCTAAGACCATGGCCAAGCAACCCAAGCGCATCCAGGCCTGGACCGGCGACCGTGAGTCCGCTCACGCCGTCTCCGAAGCCATCGCCCTGGTCAAGGCCAACGCCAAGGCCAAGTTCGACGAATCGGTCGAGATCTCGATCAACCTCGGCGTCGACCCGCGCCACGCCGACCAACAGGTCCGCGGCGTCGTCAACCTGCCGTCGGGCACCGGCCGCGACGTCCGCGTCGCCGTCTTCGCCAAGGACGCCAAGGCCGCCGAAGCCACCGCGGCCGGCGCCGAACACGTCGGCGCGGAAGATCTGTACGAAAAGATCGCCGGCGGCTTCATGGACTTCGATCGCGTCATCGCGACCCCGGACATGATGGCCCTGGTCGGTCGCCTCGGTAAGGTGCTGGGCCCGCGCGGCCTGATGCCGAACCCGAAGGTCGGCACCGTGACCCCGAACGTCGGCCAAGCCGTGAAGGACGCCAAGGGCGGCGCCGTCGAGTTCCGCGTCGAGAAGGCGGGCATCGTCCACGCCGGCATCGGCAAGATCTCGTTCACCGACGAAGCCCTGCTGCTGAACGTCAAGGCCATCGTCGACGCGCTGGTCAAGGCCAAGCCGACCGGCGCCAAGGGCATCTATGTGAAGCGTATCGGCCTGTCCTCGACGATGGGTCCGGGCTTCAAGATCGACGTGGCCTCGATCAACGCCTAAGGCGTTTTTCGACCCAGGATCACGGAACGGGCGCTGGAGCGATCCAGCGCCCGTTTTCGTGTCTGGGGCGCGGGTTTGGCGGAGCGGCTAGCCGATGTTATGTTTTGGCTAGACGGAGACTATCCATGGCCTTTCACATCCGTGACCCCGAAACCGACGCGCTAGTGCGCGAACTGGCTGAGAAGGCCCATGTCGGCATCACCGAGGCGGTGAAGCTGGCGGCCGCCGAGGCGCTGGCGACGCGCGAGAAGGCGCGAGCCGAGAAGCTGGCCGCTCTCAAGGCAATTCGTGACGAGGTCGCGTCTTGGCCGCGCACGGGCCTCAAGGCGGACAAGGCGTTCTTCGACGAACTGTCCGGCGATTGATGTTCGTCGACGCCTCGGCCTGGGCGGCCATCATCCTGAGCGAACCCGAGGTCGATGCGTTCGAGGCGAAGGTGTTCAATGCGGGTTTCGTTCTGACGTCCGCCCTGGCGACCTGGGAAACCGTACGGGCCGTCATGCGTGTTTCGCTTCAATCCCAAGCCAAGGTTCAGATGATCGTCGCCGGCTATCAGCGAGGCGTCGGCGCTCGTCTCGTGCCGATCGGCGAAGCCGAACAGGAGCAGGCGCTCCTCGCCCACGCCCGCTTCGGCAAGGGCGTGCATCCCGCTCGCCTCAACATGGGCGATTGCTTCGCTTATGCCTGCGCGCGAACGAATGGCGTGCCGTTGCTCTACAAGGGCGATGACTTTCCTTTGACCGACATCGAGGTCGCGTGACCCCTCTCCAAGCCCCAGACGTCGCCGTGATCGGCGGCGGGCCGGCCGGCCTGATGGCGGCCGAGGTGCTGAGCGCGGCGGGGCTGTCGGTGGCGGTGTACGAACGCATGCCGACCCTGGGGCGCAAGTTCCTGATGGCCGGGCGCGGCGGGTTGAATCTCACCCATTCGGAAGACTTCGAACAGTTCGCCGGACGCTACGGCGCGGCGGGCGAGCGGTTGCGGCCGATGCTGGAGGCCTTCGCCCCCGCCGATCTCGTGGCCTGGGCGGAAGGGCTGGGGCAGGCGACCTTCGTCGGCTCCAGCGGCCGGGTGTTTCCCAAGGCGTTGAAGGCCTCGCCGCTGCTGCGGGCCTGGATCGCGCGGCTGGAGGGGCAGGGGGTGGCGCTGAACACCCGGACCGCCTGGATGGGATGGAACGCGGCGGGCGACCTGACCTTCGACACGGCCGAGGGGCCGCTGACCGTGCGGCCGCGCGCCACGATCCTGGCCCTGGGCGGCGCCAGCTGGGCGCGGCTCGGCTCGGACGGGGCCTGGGCGCCGCTGCTGGCGGCGCGAGGCGCGGCGGTGGCGCCGTTCCGCCCGGCCAATGTCGGCTTTGGCGTGGCGTGGAGCGCGGTGTTCCGCGAGCGCTTCGCCGGCGCGCCGCTGAAGAACATTTCCGTGAACTTCGAGGGCGCGGCCTCGCGCGGCGACGCCCTGGTGGCGGGCTACGGCCTGGAGGGCGGGGCGGTCTACGCCCTGTCGGCGGCGTTGCGCGACGCGGTCGAGGCGCGGGGCGCGGCGAGGTTGATGGTCGACCTGCGGCCCGACCTGTCCGTCGCCCAACTGACCGCCAGGCTGAGCCGGCCGCGCGGTGGGCAGTCGCTGTCGAGCTGGCTGCGCAAGGCCGCCCACCTGTCGCCGGTCGAGATCGGCCTGCTGCGCGAGGCCCACGGCGTGGCCTTGCCGGTCGCGCCCGACGTCCTGGCGGCGGCGATCAAGGCCGCGCCGATCGCGCTGACCGGCGTCCAGGGACTGGAGCGGGCGATCTCGTCGGCCGGCGGCCTGGGCTTCGCGGCGCTGGACGGGCTGGAGCTGAAGGCGGCGCCCGGGGTGTTCGTGGCCGGCGAGATGCTGGACTGGGAGGCCCCGACCGGCGGCTACCTGCTGCAGGCCTGTTTCGCGACGGGCGTGGCGGCGGCGCGGGCGGTGATGGAGCGGTTGACTCTTTAAATCCGCTCATCCCGGCGAACGCCGGGACCCAGATGGAATGGCGGTGTGGTTGACGCCACAAGCGCTGAATCCATCCAATCATCCACACCGCTTTGGGATCTGGGTCCCGGCGTTCGCCGGGATGAGCGGATCAAAGGGGCCCGTCCCTATTTCATCGCCGCCCGGATCTTCGCCGCCATCGCCTCGATGTCCTTCGGGTCGCCCTTCTCGTTCTCGACGAACATCAGCGGCTTGCCGGCGACGCGCGGGATGACGTGGACGTGCAGGTGCGGCACGCTTTGGCCGACGCCGTTGTTCTGGACGATCGTGAAGCCCTCCACCCCCAGGCCGTCGACCTGGGCCTGGCCGACGCGGGCGGCCACGGCCATGATCCGCGACAGGTCCTGCGGCGCGATCTCCAGCAAGTTTCGCGCTTTGGAGGTCTTGGAGATCACCAGTACGTGGCCGGGCTCGGCCGGGGCATGGTCCATGAAGGCCAGGACCTGGTCGTCCTCATAGACCTTGGGCACGGCGATCTCGCCGCGCAGGATCCGGGCGAACGGGTTGGTCTCGTCATAGGCCGCCTTCAGCGGGATCCCCGGCGTGCCGACCTTGGCCGAGGCCGGGTCGAAGCGGCCCAGCCAGCGGAGGATCTCGGCCGACAGGGCGATGCGGGCGTCCGAGAAGCTGTGGTCGGTGGCCATGCGGGTTTCGGTCAGGGCCGGCGCGCCGGCCTGGCGCGCGGCCTGGGCCAGCTTGGCGGCGCCGATGCCATGGTCGGCGCCGACCAGCAGCAGCGGACGATCGGCGATCCGGGCCACCAGGCTTTCCAGGTTCAGCCTGGAGCCGCTGGTCTCGATCTCCTTGATCAGCAGTTCGGCGCTGGTCCCGGCCAGGGGGACGGTGTCCGGGCGCAGGGCCTCGGCGGCGGCCTTGCGCGCGGCCGGGCTGGTGATCTTCGCCTTCTCGCCGCCGATGTCCCAGGCGTCGACCAGGATGGTCCCGGCCACCTTGGGGTCGGCGGACGAGGCGTCGGCGGCCATGAAGCCGCCCATGCTGTGGCCGGCCACCACGATCCGCGTCGGGTCGATGTGGTACGTGGCGACATTGGCCGGGGCGCGCAGGAAGGCCACGGCCGCCTCGCCGTCGGCGCGGGCGTTGGCGAACGAGAACTTGCCCGGGCTGCCCCACGAGCCGCGATAGTTGATCCGCATCACGTTCCAGCCGGCCCGGCGCACGGCCTGCATGATGTCGACATTGGTCTCGTTGCCCGGGAAGCCGTGCAGGAACAGCAGGGTGGGGTGGGGCGCTTCGCCGGAGGCCAGGTACATCACCGCGTTGACGCGGACGCCGCCGGTCGGAACGGTGAAGGCGGCCAGGTCGGCCGGATGGGCCGCGTCGCGGGCGGTGTCGGCGACCACCGCCTTGGGGATCGGCGCGAAGCGTGGCTCGGCCTGGGCGGGGCCAGCGGAGGCCAGAGCACTAAACATCAAGGCGGCCAAGCCGGCGGTGATCGTGCGCTTCATGCGTGAAGTCCCCCTCGATACTGCCTTGCTGTTATCCACAAAGGTGAGGAGCAGGCTAGTCCTCGCGCTTCATATGCTCGTCATCCCGGGCCTTGTGCCCGGGACCCCTCCGTCCGCCGCAGGTGCGGGAGGGGCGGTTCGCCAGCGAACCGCTTGCGCCTCACGTGTCAGCTGAACCAGGGATCCCGGGCACGAGGCCCGGGATGACGGATGTTTGGTAGGGAGGGGCGTTGAAAAGCCCCGGTTGAAATCCATCTGCAAACCGTCTATACGCCGCCCCTTCTCCGCTGGGCTCGCCCGGCGGCGATCCTGTTTGAGAACTGCGGGACGTGGGGTCACCACGCCATAATCGAGGAAGAGCCCTTCCTCGCCGTCGGGAGACAGGGATGGACAAGACCACGCTATTTCCTCCTTCACGGATGGGACGCGCGGCTGACTTTCCTTGGAACAGGCTGATGCAACTCGCGTGCGGGAGCGATCCCTCATGCGTCGGGCATTTGGCTGCCGGAATGGTCCGGCCGCTGTAATTGAGTAGGAGACCGCAATGGACCGCGCTCAAAAGCAGGAGTCGATCGAATCGCTGAAAGGCGTGTTCGAAGGCGCCGGCGCTGTCGTCGTGACCCACTACATGGGCATGACCGTTGCGGAAATGACTGAACTGCGTAGCCGCCTCCGCAAGGAAGAGGCCACGTTCCAGGTGGTGAAGAACACCCTGGTCCAGAAGGCCCTCGGTGGCTCGATCGGTGAAGCGGGCGACGCCCTGTTCACCGGCCCGGTCGCCATCGCCTTCGGCAAGGACCCGGTCTCCGCCGCCAAGATCGTCACCCAGTACGCCAAGGAAAACGAGAAGCTCAAGCTTGTCGGCGGCATCCTGGGTCAGACGACTGTTCTGGACGAAAAAGCGGTGCGGGCTCTCGCCACGCTGCCGTCGCTCGACCAGATCCGTGGCAAGCTTATCGGCCTCATCCAGGCTCCGGCGACCAAGATCGCCGGCGTCCTGCAGGCCCCGGCTGGCCAACTGGCGCGCGTCTTCAACGCTTATGCGACCAAAGACGCCGCGTAACGGTCATCTCCGCGTACATCCCTCATTCGTTTTAGGAAAATGAACATGTCCAAGCTCGAAAAGCTGGTTGAAGAACTGTCCACCCTGTCGGTCCTCGAAGCCGCTGATCTGTCCAAGATGCTGGAAGAAAAGTGGGGCGTTTCGGCCGCTGCTCCGGTCGCCGTCGCCGCCGCTGGCGGCGCCGCCGCTGCTCCGGCCGAAGCCGCCGAAGAGCAAACCGAGTTCACCGTTGTTCTGACCGCCGGTGGCGACAAGAAGATCAACGTGATCAAGGAAGTCCGCGGCGTCCGTCCGGACCTCGGCCTGAAGGAAGCCAAGGACCTGGTCGAAGGCGCTCCGCAGAACGTCGTCGAAAACGTCTCCAAGCAAGTCGCTGAAGAGATCGCCAAGAAGCTGACCGAAGCCGGCGCCAGCGTCACCGTGAAGTAATTCACGTCCCACGCTCCGGCGTGGGAACGACCTGCCGGCGTCAGTTCCGACGCCAAGATCGCGGCCCCGGAGGGAAACCTCCGGGGCCGTTGTCGTTCCGCCGGGCGACGCGTTCGAGCGATCGGCCATTGACCTGGCGGCGTGGGGACGTCATCGGGCTTGGCGGTGCGATGCAATCGAGGTGAGCATGAAGTCGGCGGTATGCCTCTATGTGCGGGACGAGGCGCGATGCATCGAGGAATGGATAGCCTTTCAGTTCGTCATCGGCTTCGACACCGTGATCGTGTTCGACAACCGGTCGCGCGACGGCACGCCGCGCCTGGTGCGGGCCGCCGGCAAGGTCCGGGACGTGCGGTTGGTGCCCTGGCCGCTGACGCTCAAGCGCTCCCAGGTCTTTGCCTACGAGGTCTGCCTGCGGCTGTTCGGCCATGAGTTCGACTGGATCGCCTTCCTGGATTCCGACGAATTCCTGGTCTTCAAGCCGGGCTACGTCTTGAGGGATCTGCTGAAGGCCAACGCCGCGGCCTCGGCGATCGCCGTGCCGTTCGCGATGTTCGGTTCGTCTGGCCACGTCCAGCCGCCGCCGGGCCTGGTGATCGAAAGCTTCACCCGGCGGGCGCGGGACGACCTGTCCGATCACCGCGTGGTCAAGTCGATCGTCAAGCCGCGCGGCGCCCACTACCACACCCCGCATTCCTTCCGCACGAAAGGACCTTACGTGCTGGCGTCGGGGCTCCCGGTTGACTGGGCGGACAACGGCGTCGTCCGCGACCCGCCCGGCTACGAGGTCTGCCAGCTGAACCACTATTTCACGCGGTCGCGTGTCCAGTGGGACGAGAAGATGCGGCGCGGCTACCGCGACATCACCCGGCCGGAGAACGATTTCGACCGCTATGACCACGATGAGGTCCTGGACGAAAGCGCCTTGCGCTTCGCGCCCGCGGTGCGAAGAGAAATGGCGGCCTATGGATAGTCGCGTCGTTCCCGGATCCGCCTCTTGATTTCCCCGCGTTCGCTCGTCCGCCGTCTCATCTGGGCCCTTGGGCTGGAGGGGCTGAGGTTCCGCCTGTGGGAAATCGGCGCGGCGAGAGCCCATCCCGGCGCCGCGCGCTTCCCGGACGGCAAGCCGATGCCGCCGGCCATCCTGCGGGTCATGGTGGTGGGGAACGCCGACCCCGACTATTTCGCCAGCTCGGGCCAGAACACCCTGGCCGAGTTCGACGCCCTGCTGTCCGCGACCGGCCTGGGCCTCGGCCAGGCCAGGACCATCCTCGACATCGGTTGCGGCTGCGGCCGGCTGGCGCGTTGGCTGCCCCCGGAAGCGGCCGATCGGCTGATCGGCGTCGACATCAACGCCAGGCTCCTGGCCTGGAGCCGGCGCCATCTGCCGGGCGCCTGGCGCCGGGTGGAGCTGGGCGCGCCCTTGCCGGTGGCCGACGCCAGCATCGAGGCCCTCTACGCCTGCTCGGTGATCACTCACCTGCGCGAGTCCACCGCCGCCGACTGGCTGGCCGACCTGAGCCGGGTGCTGACGCCCGGCGGCCAGGCGCTGATCACCTTCCACGACCTGGTCCACGCCGCGCGCGGCGGGACGCCGCCGCCCACGCTGGCCGCCGAGGGCTATGGCGTTCGGTTCGACAGCCACGAGGGCAGCAACCTGCTGTCGGCCTATGTCACGGCGGAGCGACTGGCCGAACTGGCAGGGCCGGATCTGACCCTGGTCACCCACCGGTCCAGCAGCGAGACCTTCTGCGGCCAGGCGATCGCGGTGTTTCGCAAGGTCTAGGCGGGGGGCGAGGGCCCCTATCTCGCGACCGCGCGGCCAGTTCCCGGGCCTCGCGCGGGTTTTTGTGGATAAACCCCTTTCCATCCCCATCTGGTTGTCCTATATCCGCCCGTTCACGAAGACATTCGGCGGAGCGCGCACGCGCGCGTCCGCATATTACGCCCCGAGGCGCGGTCAGCCGCCCTCCGATCCGCGCGAAGGGGCGCCCGCCAAGCTTCCGGTCCCGGTCGCCTGGCAGGGGAATTCCAGCGTCCAGCGTTCTCCTAAGCGGAGAACGGCGAGGGTGGACGCTAAGGCATTCGAATTTACGCGCGGACTCCAGTTCCGCGCCGCAGGGAAAAAACATGGCGCAATCCTTCACCGGCAAGAAGCGGATCCGGAAGTCTTTCGGCCGCATCCCCGAAGCTGTGCAAATGCCGAACCTGATCGAGGTTCAGCGCTCCTCCTACGAACAGTTCCTCCAGCGCGAAGTCCGTCCGGGCGTGCGCAAGGACGAGGGCATCGAGGCGGTCTTCAAGTCGGTGTTCCCGATCAAGGACTTCAACGAGCGCGCGGTGCTCGAATACGTCTCGTACGAATTCGAAGAGCCCAAGTACGACGTTGAGGAATGCATCCAGCGCGACATGACCTTCGCGGCGCCGCTGAAGGTCAAGCTGCGCCTGATCGTGTTCGAAACCGAGGAAGAAACCGGCGCCCGGTCCGTCAAGGACATCAAGGAGCAGGACGTCTACATGGGCGATATCCCGCTCATGACCGACAAGGGCACCTTCATCGTCAACGGCACCGAGCGGGTCATCGTCTCGCAGATGCACCGTTCGCCCGGCGTGTTCTTCGACCACGACAAGGGCAAGACCCACGCCTCGGGCAAGCTGCTGTTCGCCGCCCGCGTGATCCCCTACCGCGGCTCGTGGCTGGACTTCGAGTTCGACGCCAAGGACGTGGTCTATGTCCGCATCGACCGTCGCCGCAAGCTGCCGGCCACCACCTTCCTCTATGCCCTGGGCATGGACGGCGAAGAGATCCTGACCACCTTCTACGACGTCGTGCCCTTCGAGAAGCGCACCGCGGCCGGCGCCGAAGGCTGGGCCACCCCGTACAAGCCCGAGCGCTGGCGCGGCGTGAAGCCGGAATTCGCCCTGATCGACGCCGACACCGGCGAAGAAGTGGCTCCGGCCGGCATCAAGATCACCGCTCGCCAGGCCAAGAAGCTGGCCGACGGCGGCCTGAAGACCCTGCTGCTGGCTCCCGAGGCCCTGACCGGCCGCTACCTGGCCCGCGACGCCGTCAACTTCGAGAACGGCGAGATCTACGCCGAAGCCGGCGACGAGCTGGACGTGGCCTCGATCGAGGCCCTGGCCGCCCAAGGCTTCAGCACCATCGACGTGCTGGACATCGACCACGTGACGGTCGGCGCCTACATGCGCAACACCCTGCGGGTCGACAAGAACGCCGTCCGCGAGGACGCGCTGTTCGACATCTACCGCGTGATGCGTCCGGGCGAGCCGCCGACGGTGGAAGCCGCCGAGGCGATGTTCAAGTCGCTGTTCTTCGACGCCGAACGCTACGACCTGTCGGCTGTCGGCCGCGTGAAGATGAACATGCGTCTGGAGCTGGACGCTTCGGACGAGATGCGCGTCCTGCGCAAGGAAGACGTGCTGGCGGTGCTCAAGCTGCTGGTCGGCCTGCGCGATGGCCGCGGCGAAATCGACGACATCGACAACCTCGGCAACCGCCGGGTGCGTTCGGTCGGCGAACTGCTGGAAAACCAGTACCGCGTCGGCCTGCTGCGCATGGAACGCGCCATCAAGGAACGCATGTCGTCCGTCGACATCGACACCGTGATGCCGCATGACCTGATCAACGCCAAGCCGGCCGCGGCCTCGGTGCGTGAATTCTTCGGCTCCTCGCAGCTGTCGCAGTTCATGGACCAGACCAACCCGCTGTCGGAGATCACCCACAAGCGCCGTCTGTCGGCGCTTGGCCCGGGCGGTCTGACCCGCGAGCGCGCCGGCTTCGAAGTCCGCGACGTTCACCCGACCCACTACGGCCGCATCTGCCCGATTGAAACGCCGGAAGGCCCGAACATCGGCCTGATCAACTCGCTGGCCACCCACGCCCGGGTCAACAAGTACGGCTTCATCGAGAGCCCCTACCGTCGCGTCGCCGACGGCAAGCCGCTCGACGAGGTCGTCTACATGTCGGCCATGGAAGAGTCGAAGCACGTCATCGCCCAGTCCAACATCAAGGTGTTGAACGGCGAGATCGTCGACGACCTGGTCCCCGGCCGGATCAACGGCGAACCCACGCTCCTGCAAAAGGAGATGGTCGACCTGATGGACGTGTCGCCGCGTCAGGTGGTTTCGGTGGCCGCGGCCCTGATCCCCTTCCTGGAAAACGACGACGCCAACCGCGCCCTGATGGGCTCGAACATGCAGCGTCAGGCCGTGCCGCTGGTGCAGTCCGACGCCCCGCTGGTCGGCACCGGCATGGAAGCCGTGGTCGCCCGTGACTCGGGCGCCGTGGTCATCGCCAAGCGCACCGGCGTGGTGGAGCAGATCGACGGTACGCGTATCGTCGTCCGCGCCACGGAAGAGACCGACGCCGCCCGTTCGGGCGTCGACATCTACCGTCTGAGCAAGTTCCAGCGTTCGAACCAGTCGACCTGCATCAACCAGCGTCCGCTGGTGAAGGTGGGCGACAAGATCAGCGCCGGCGACATCATCGCCGACGGTCCCTCGACCGAGCTGGGCGAACTGGCCCTGGGCCGCAACGCGCTCGTCGCGTTCATGCCCTGGAACGGCTACAACTTCGAAGACTCGATCCTGATCTCCGAGCGCATCGTCCGCGACGACGTCTTCACCTCGATCCACATCGAGGAATTCGAAGTCATGGCCCGCGATACGAAGCTCGGTCCGGAAGAGATCACCCGCGACATCCCCAACGTCGGCGAGGAAGCCCTGCGCAACCTCGACGAAGCGGGCATCGTGGCGATCGGCGCGGAAGTGCAGCCCGGTGATATTCTCGTCGGCAAGGTCACCCCGAAGGGCGAAAGCCCGATGACGCCGGAAGAAAAGCTCCTGCGCGCCATCTTCGGCGAAAAGGCCTCGGACGTCCGCGACACCAGCCTGCGTCTGCCCCCGGGCGTCGCCGGCACGATCGTCGACGTGCGGGTGTTCAACCGTCACGGCGTCGACAAGGACGAACGCGCCCTGGCCATCGAGCGCTCGGAAATCGACCGTCTGGGCAAGGACCGCGACGACGAATTCGCGATCCTGAACCGCAACATCTCGGGTCGCCTGCGCGAACTGCTGATCGGCAACGTCGCTCTGTCGGGTCCCAAGGGCCTGTCGCGCGGCGAGATCACCGCCGCCAACCTGTCGGAGGTCCAGCCGGGCCTCTGGTGGCAGATCGCGCTCGAAGACGAGAAGGCGATGGGCGAGCTGGAAAGCCTGCGCAAGCTGTTCGACGAGAACCGCAAGCGTCTGGATCGCCGCTTCGAGGACAAGGTCGACAAGCTGCAGCGCGGCGACGAACTGCCCCCGGGCGTGATGAAGATGGTCAAGGTGTTCGTGGCCGTGAAGCGCAAGCTTCAGCCCGGCGACAAGATGGCCGGCCGTCACGGCAACAAGGGCGTGATCTCGCGCATCCTGCCGATCGAGGACATGCCGTTCCTCGCCGACGGGACGCACGTGGACGTGGTTCTGAACCCGCTGGGCGTGCCTTCGCGCATGAACGTCGGCCAGATCTTCGAAACCCACCTGGGTTGGGCCTGCGCCGGTCTCGGCAAGCAGATCACCGCTCTGCTGGAAGACTGGCAGGCCGGTGGCCAGAAGCAGGCCCTGGTCGAGCGTCTGACCGAGATCTACGGCCCGGACGAGGAACTGCCGGACACCGAGGAGGGTCTGGTCGAACTGGCTCGCAACCTCGGCAAGGGCGTTCCGATCGCCACGCCGGTGTTCGACGGCGCCCGCATCGGGGATATCGAGGACCACCTGCGCATGGCGGGTCTCGATCCGTCGGGCCAGTCGATCCTGTACGACGGTCAGACCGGCGACCAGTTCAAGCGTCCGGTCACGGTCGGCTACATCTACATGCTGAAGCTGCACCACCTGGTCGACGACAAGATCCACGCCCGTTCGATCGGTCCGTACTCGCTCGTCACGCAACAGCCGCTGGGTGGCAAGGCCCAGTTCGGCGGTCAGCGCTTCGGGGAAATGGAAGTGTGGGCTCTGGAAGCCTACGGCGCGGCCTACACCCTGCAGGAAATGCTGACGGTGAAGTCCGACGACGTGGCCGGCCGGACCAAGGTCTACGAGTCGATCGTCCGTGGCGACGACACGTTCGAAGCCGGTATCCCGGAAAGCTTCAACGTGCTGGTCAAGGAAATGCGCTCGCTCGGCCTGAACGTCGAGCTGGAGAACAGCTGATCGATCGCTCCCTCCTCTGCCCCTCTTTCCACTTGAAGGAATGGGGCAGGGGAGGGGCCTTCGATCGCCGCTCTCCAACTTTGAATTTTCGCGGGTAATCCCGCAGAAGGAACCAAGATGAACCAGGAAGTCCTGAACATCTTCAATCCGGTCCAGGCCGCTCCGACCTTCGACCAGATCCGCATCTCGCTGGCCTCGCCGGAAAAGATCCGTTCGTGGTCGTTCGGCGAGATCAAGAAGCCGGAAACCATCAACTACCGCACGTTCAAGCCCGAGCGTGACGGCCTGTTCTGCGCCCGTATCTTTGGCCCGACCAAGGACTACGAATGCCTGTGCGGCAAGTACAAGCGCATGAAGTACAAGGGCATCATCTGCGAGAAGTGCGGCGTTGAAGTCACCCTGGCCCGCGTCCGTCGCGAGCGCATGGGTCACATCGAGCTGGCCTCGCCGGTTGCCCACATCTGGTTCCTGAAGTCGCTGCCGTCGCGTATCGCCATGATGCTCGACATGCCGCTGAAGGACATCGAGCGCGTCCTGTACTTCGAATACTACATCGTCACCGAGCCGGGCCTGACCCCGCTGAAGCAGCACCAGCTGCTCAGCGAGGACGACTTCATGCGCGCCCAGGACGAGTACGGCGACGACAGCTTCACCGCCGAAATCGGCGCCGAGGCCGTCCAGAACCTGCTGAAGGCCATCGACCTCGACAAGGAAGCCGAACGCCTGCGCGAAGAGCTGGCCGGCAACCCGTCGGACATGAAGCAGAAGAAGTTCAGCAAGCGCCTGAAGATCCTCGAAGCCTTCTCCGAGTCGGGCAACCGCCCCGAATGGATGGTGCTGACGGTCGTGCCGGTGATCCCGCCGGAACTGCGCCCACTGGTGCCGCTGGACGGCGGCCGCTTCGCGACCTCCGACCTGAACGACCTCTATCGCCGGGTCATCAACCGCAACAACCGCCTCAAGCGCCTGATCGAGCTGCGCGCCCCCGACATCATCATCCGCAACGAAAAGCGGATGCTGCAAGAATCGGTGGATGCGTTGTTCGACAACGGCCGCCGCGGTCGCGTCATCACCGGCGCCAACAAGCGTCCGCTGAAGTCGCTGGCCGACATGCTGAAGGGCAAGCAAGGCCGCTTCCGCCAGAACCTGCTGGGCAAGCGCGTCGACTATTCGGGCCGTTCGGTCATCGTCGTGGGTCCGGACCTGAAGCTGCACGAGTGCGGCCTGCCCAAGAAGATGGCTCTGGAGCTGTTCAAGCCGTTCATCTATGCGCGCCTGGACGCCAAGGGCCTGTCGGGCACCGTCAAGCAGTCCAAGCGCATGGTCGAGCGCGAGCAGCCCCAGGTGTGGGACATCCTCGAAGAGGTGATCCGCGAGCACCCGGTGATGCTGAACCGCGCGCCGACGCTTCACCGTCTGGGCATCCAGGCGTTCGAGCCGAAGCTGATCGAGGGCAAGGCCATCCAGCTTCACCCGCTGGTCTGCGCCGCGTTCAACGCCGACTTCGACGGCGACCAGATGGCCGTCCACGTCCCGCTGAGCCTCGAGGCCCAGCTGGAAGCGCGCGTCCTGATGATGTCGACCAACAACATCCTGTCGCCCGCCAACGGCCGACCGATCATCGTGCCGTCGCAGGACATCGTCCTGGGCCTGTACTATCTGTCGGTGGCCCGCGAAGGCGAACCGGGTGAAGGCAAGATCTTCAGCGACATCGCCGAGATCGAAGCCGCCATGGACGCCGGCGTCGTCAGCCTGCACGCCAAGATCAAGTCGCGCTTCACGGAAATGGACGCCGACGGCGTCGTCCGTCGCCGGGTGATCGACACCACCCCGGGCCGGATGAAGATCGCCGCCCTTCTGCCGCAGCACACCGCGATCGGTCACCGACTGATCGAGAAGGCGCTGACCAAGAAGGAAATCGGCAACCTGATCGACGTCGTCTACCGCCACTGCGGCCAGAAGGCGACGGTGATCTTCGCCGACCAGATCATGGGTCTGGGCTTCAAGGAAGCGGCCAAGGCCGGCATCTCCTTCGGCAAGGACGACATCATCATCCCGAAGCGGAAAGAGGCGATCGTCGCCGAAACCCGCACCCTGGCCGAGGAGTACGAGCAACAGTACGCCGACGGCCTGATCACCAAGGGCGAGAAGTACAACAAGGTCGTCGACGCCTGGGCCAAGGCCACCGATCGCGTCGCCGACGAGATGATGGCCGAGCTGCAGACCAAGCATAAGGACGAGAACGGCCGCGAGAAGGAAATCAACGCCATCTACATGATGGCCCACTCCGGCGCTCGTGGTTCGCAGGCCCAGATGAAGCAGCTCGGCGGGATGCGCGGCCTGATGGCCAAGCCCTCCGGCGAGATCATCGAGACCCCGATCGTCTCGAACTTCAAGGAAGGCCTGACCGTTCAGGAGTACTTCAACTCGACCCACGGCGCCCGTAAGGGCCTGGCGGACACCGCGCTGAAGACCGCCAACTCCGGCTACCTGACCCGTCGTCTGGTCGACGTGGCGCAGGACTGCATCATCGTCGAGGAAGACTGCGGCACCACGCGGGGCATCACCCTGCGCGCCGTGGTCGAGGGCGGCGACGTCCTCGTCTCGCTGGGCATGCGCGTCCTGGGCCGCTTCTCGGCCGAGGACATCAAGGACCCGGCGACCGGCGAGATCGTCGTTCCGGCCGACACCTACCTGACCGAGAACATGGCCGACGCCATCGAAGCGGCGGCCGTGCAGTCGGTGAAGGTGCGTTCGGTCCTGACCTGCGAAGCCAAGGTCGGCGTCTGCGGCGCCTGCTACGGCCGCGACCTGGCCCGTGGTACGCCGGTCAACATCGGTGAAGCGGTCGGCGTCATCGCCGCCCAATCCATCGGCGAGCCCGGCACCCAGCTGACGATGCGGACCTTCCACATCGGCGGCACCGCCCAGGTGGCCGAGCAGTCGTTCTTCGAAAGCAGCAACGACGGTACGGTTCGCGTCCAAGGCGCCACCGTCACCGGCGCCGACGGTTTCCTGGTCGTCATGAGCCGCAACACCTCGGTGAGCGTGCTGGTCGACGGCAAGGAGCGCGAGAACTACAAGCCGCCGTACGGCGCCCGCCTGAAGATCAAGGACGGCGACAAGGTGAAGCGTGGCCAGCGTCTGGCCGATTGGGACCCCTACACCACCCCGATCATCACCGAAGTGGCCGGCAAGATCCGCGCCGAGGACCTGGTGGACGGCTTCTCCGTCCGCGAGGAAACCGACGAAGCCACCGGCATCGCGCAACGCGTGATCGCCGACTGGCGGACCTCGGCCCGCGCCTCGGACCTGCGTCCGGCCATGGGCGTCCTCGACGACAGCGGGGCCTATGTGCGCCTCGCCAACGGCGGCGAGGCTCGCTACCTGATGTCGGTCGGCGCCATTCTGTCGGTGGCCGACGGCGATACGGTGAAGCCGGGCGAGGTCATCGCGCGGATCCCCACCGAAGGCGCCAAGACCCGGGACATCACCGGTGGTCTGCCGCGCGTCGCCGAACTCTTCGAAGCTCGCCGTCCCAAGGACTGCGCGGTCATCGCGGAAATGGACGGCCGTGTCGAATTCGGCAAGGATTACAAGAACAAGCGCCGTATCAAGATCACCCCGGAAGTCGACGCTGACGGCAACCAGGGCGAACCGGTCGAGTTCTTGATCCCCAAGGGCAAGCACATCGCGGTGCACGATGGCGATTTCATCGCGCGCGGCGAGTACATCATCGACGGCAACCCGGATCCGCACGACATCCTGCGCATCCTGGGCGTCGAGGCCCTGGCCAACTTCCTCGTGGACGAAATCCAGGAGGTCTATCGACTGCAGGGCGTGCCGATCAACGACAAGCACATCGAGACGATCGTTCGTCAGATGCTGCAAAAGGTCGAGATCCTCGAGCCCGGCGACACCGGCCTGATCAAGGGCGACCACCTGGACAAGCCGGAGTTCTACATCGAGCAGGACAAGGCGGTCGCCCGTGGCGGCCGTCCGGCCACCACCCAGCCGGTGCTGCTCGGCATCACCAAGGCGAGCTTGCAGACCAAGAGCTTCATCTCGGCCGCGTCGTTCCAGGAAACGACCCGCGTCCTGACCGAAGCCTCGGTGCACGGCAAGACCGACACCCTGGAAGGCCTGAAGGAAAACGTCATCGTGGGTCGCCTGATCCCCGCCGGCACGGGTTCCTACCTGCGCAGCCTGCAGCGCGTCGCCGCCAAGCGCGACGAGCAGCTGGCCCAGCAGCGCGAAGAAGCGATGGAGCCGCTGCCCGCGGTCATCGCCGAAGCCAACTAAGGCTTTCGCGGCAACGAAACGGAACGGCCCGGGAGCGATCCCGGGCCGTTTTGTTTTGTTCCTCCCCCTGTGGGGGAGGTGTCGGCGGAGCCGACGGAGGGGGAGCTCAATAACGGCTGTCATCCCGGAAACGGCGAAGCCGTTATCCGGGACCGCCGGAAGCGCCGAGCCCTGGCGTCGGTCCCGGATCTTCGCGCTGCGCGCTCGTTCGGGATGACAACCGTTATTACTCCCGCAACACCGCCAGCCGTTCCAGCCGCGGCGCCGCGTAGTCCAGGAACGCCCGCACCAGCGGCGGCATGAACCGCCCGCCCGCCGTCAGAAGTTGCACCGGCAGGGGCGGCGGTTCGAAGTCGCGCAGCAGCCGCACCAGCCGGCCCGCCGCCAGGTCCTCGGCCACCTGGTAGGACAGGGCCCGCCCGACGCCCCGGCCGGCGCGGATCGCCGACAGGGCCGCCTCGACGTGGTTGATCTGCAGCCGGGGCTCCAGCCGCACGGCCCGGACCCGCCCCTGGGCCTCGAACCGCCATTCCGGCGTCGCCGAGATCACGGTGGTCAGGATGGTGTCGTGGGCCGCCAGGTCGGCCGGCTCCAGCGGCACGCCGCGCCGGGCCAGGTAGTCGGGCGAGGCCACCACCAGCCGGCGCACCGCGCCCAGCTTGCGGACCAGCAGGGTGGAATCGGCCAGCGGACCGATGCGCAGCGCCACATGCAGCTCGCCCTCGATCAGGTCCAGATTGCGGTCGTGCAGGGTCAGGTCGGCCCGGACGCCCGGATGATCGGCCAGGAAGTCGCTGACCACCGGCGTCAGGTGGCGGCGGCCGAACACCGTCGGGCCGGTGACCCGCAAGGTCCCGCGCACGGCGTCCGGGGCCGGGGCCCGCAGGGCGATCTCGTAGTCGGCCAGCAGCCGGCGGGCCCGGTCGGCCAGGTCGCGGCCGGCCTCCGTGGGGGCCAGGCGACGGGTGGTGCGCTCGATCAGCCGCGCGCCCATCCGTTCCTCCAGCGCCGCCAGGGCCCGGGTCATGGCGGCCGGAGACTTGCGCAGCTTGCGACCGGCGGCGGCCAGTCCCCCGGCGTCGATCACCGCCACCAGCATGGCCAGTTCGTCGAGACGGTCCATGGGTTGTGTATCCTCGTTCGGCCTACCCCACGCCCGTCTCCCCGACGAAGGTCGGGGCCCAGGTGAAACCCACGAGCCGCTCAGGATGAATCTGGGTCCCGGCCTTCGCCGGGAAGACGGAGGTGGAGGGTTTCGACTATTCCGGATATCGCAATTATATCTTTCAAATCTGCTAAATTCATTCCGAAAACCACAACAGCCAATATCCCTTCATCGCAATCGAAGGGGATCTCCCATGACCAAGTCCGAAATCGTCCTGCATGGCATGGGCCTGTCGGGTCACACCCACCGGGTGGCGCTGATGCTGAACGCCCTGGGCCTGCCCTACCGGTTCGTGGACGCGCCCGGCGACGTGCGCGCCTCCGCCGCCTTCCGGGCGCTGAACCCGCTGGGCCAGATCCCGGTGCTGCAGGACGGCGACCTGACCCTGGCCGACAGCAACGCCATCCTGGTCTATCTGGCCCGCCGCTACGCGCCCGAGGGCCCCTGGTTGCCGGAAGAGCCCGTGGCGGCCGCCGCCGTGCAGCGCTGGCTGTCGATCGCCGCCGGCGAAGTGATGCACGGCCCGGCCATCGCCCGGATGATCAGCCTGTTCGGCTTTCCCGACGACCCGGCCCGCGCGGCGCTCATCTCCGAGCGGGTGCTGACCTTCATGGACGGCCACCTGGCGGGCCGGACCTTCCTGGCCGCCGACCACGTCACCCTCGCCGACCTGGCCTGCTACAGCTATGTGGCCCACGCCCCGGACGGCGGCGTGGCGCTGGAGCCCTATCCCGCCGTGCGCGCCTGGCTGGCGCGGGTGGAGAGCCAGCCCTGGTTCCAGCCCATGCCCGACTTCGTTCCGAAGGCCGCCTGAGATGGAAGCCGAGATGGACGGTGTGTTCCACCCCGGCGAACTGGCCGCCCAGACGCGGGCCGGGGTGGGATCGCCCGGTAGCGGCGGCATCCGGCCGTTCATGCCCGACCAGCACCGAGAGTTCTTCGCCCTGCTGCCCTATCTGTTCCTGGCCACGGTGGACGAGGACGGCTGGCCGGTCGCCACCGTGCTGACCGGGGAGGCGGGTTTCGTCCGCAGCCCCGACCCCACGACCCTGAGCGTCGCCGCCCGGCCCCGGGAGGGCGAGCCGGGCGGCGAACTGTTCCGCCCCGGCCAGCCGTTCGGGGCGCTGGGCCTGGACTTCGCCACCCGCCGCCGCAACCGCGTCAACGGCGTGATCACCGAGGCGGAGGAGGGCGGGCTGACGCTGCGCGTGCTGCAGAGCTTCGGCAACTGCCCGCAATATATTCAGACCCGCGCGGTGGAGCCGGGCCCCCCCTCCACGATCCCCGCCGAGGCCATCGCCTTCCCGACCCCGGACGCCCTGGCCCAGATCGCCCGCGCCGACACCCTGTTCGTGGCCACGGTCGCGGGTGGCCGGAACGGCGGCGTCGACATCTCGCACCGCGGCGGCCTGCCCGGCTTCGTCAAGGTCTCGGGCGAGGTGCTGACCATCCCCGACTTCCGGGGCAATCGGTTCTTCAACACCCTGGGCAACCTGATGCTCGACCCGCGCGCCGCCTTGCTGTTCGTCGATTTCGAGACCGGCGACCTGCTGCACCTGCAAGGCCGCGCCGAGATCGATTGGGACGCGCCGGGCGACGGGGCCTGGCCCGAGGGCGTGCAGCGCCAATGGCGCCTGCGGGTCGAGCGCGCCTGGCGTCGCCCGGCCGCCCTGCCGCTGCGCTGGGCGTTCGGCGACTACTCGCCGATGAGTCTGGCCACCGCCGCCTGGAACGCCGCCTGAGGGGGCTGTCTCCCATGAAGGGTGTCCTCCACCTCCGTTTTCCCGGCGAAGGCCGGGACCCAGATTCATCCGGGGTGGCTCGTGGGTTTCACCTGGGCCCCGACCTTCGTCGGGGAAACGGAAAAGAGGGCGGCGGTCCGAGGTTGAACAAACAGGCTACCGCTGCTCGCTCTCCCGCGCGGCCTTCTTCCGGCGTTCGTCGGCCTTGTCCGCGTCGTCCAGGCGCTTGAGCTGTTGCGAGGCGCCTGACCTCTGCCGGCCCAACCCGTCCTGCTCGGCGCCCAGCACCCAGGGAATCTCCTTCATCGTGCCAGGACCCTCGCGGCTGCGATGGTCGACGCCGATCCCCATTGGCGCGTCGCGATAGGCGCGGTCGGCCTGCTGGCGGATGGCCTGTCGGTCGAGGGCGCGGCGCTTGGCCGGGTCCATCGGCGCGTCATAGACCGGAGCGCCCGGGGGAATGTTTCCCAGCCGCTCGTCGCAATGTTCCTGTTCGCGGCGGTTGAGGCCGACGGCCCGGGCGTTGGCGCAGCCGACGCCGCTGCCGCGCAGGGCGGTGCGCAGGTCGCCGCGCGGTCCGGCGGGCAGGGGGGCGGGATGGATGCCGGTCGGCCGGGTCGGCGGGCCGGGAGCCGGAACGGGCGCGACGCCCAGCGGCGTCACCGACGACGGCGCGACCAGACGCGGCGCGCGCGGCTTCAACGGCGAGACGGACGCCGCGCGGTCCGGACTGGCGGCGATGGTCGGCGCGGCCCGGCGCGGGACGGCGCTGCGCTCCAGGGTCACCGTGATGGCGTCCTCGTCGTTCGAGCGGTCCGGAAAGCGCGCGCCCGTCGACCAGGCCAGGGCGGCCAGGATCGCCGCGTGCAGCATCACCGACCCGGCCAGGACGGCGCCGTTTCTCAACCGGGTTCTGCGCGCCGCGAACTGGACCAAGAACAAACTCGACAGGAACTGGGGTGGTCAGACTTTCCACCAGGAGTGGCGAAACCATGGCCGCTGAACGCTAGATGGGAAGGGCGACCGCGCGCTAGTAGGGTTTGCGCAGGTCCGCCTCCGGCGTCAGCGACCCGTTGGGCGGCTGGATGAAGCACGGGCCGGCCCGCAGGGCGTTGGGCGGACCCTTGGGCGCCTTGCGTGCGTTGGGGCCGAACTTCACCGAGCAGCCGACGCGCGGGCCGTGGCCGGAATTGGCGCTGGCGTCGGCGTCGAACATCCCGGCGCCGCCCCGCGCCGTCAGCGGAACCATCGGACCGCCATGGTCGTAGGCCTGGGCCACGGCGTCGTAGTAGGCGCGCTTCCCCGGATCGATCGGGGCCGGCAGGAAGGGGGCGTCGCGGGCCTGGGCGCCCAGCTTCTCGGCGCAGCGTTCGCGCTCCTCGCGGTTCAGCCCGACGGCCCGGGCGTTGGCGCAACCGACGCCGCCGCGGCGCAGGGCGGCGCCCAGATCGCCGTTGGCCTTGCCGGGCGCCGGTCCCGAAGCGGAGGCCGTTGGGGCGGGGGCGATGGGAAGGACCGCGACGGCCTCGGCGGTCGGGGCCTGTCGTGGCGCGCGCGGCCGTGGGCTCAACCTCGCCGGTCCCGACGACGAAGCCCCGCCGGTCGCGCGCCGGGGGCGCTCCAGGGTGACATCGATGGCGCCCTCGTCGGTGGACCGGTCGGGAAAGCGCAGGGCGACCGGCCAGGCCAGGAAGGCCAGCACCGCCGCGTGCAGCCCCACGGCGGCGACCAGCACCGCGCCACGCTCGCGCCGACGAAGACGTCTCTCTGACAGGCGCAAGGCGGTCTCTTCACGCGGGTGGACAGGTCCCAGGCTTGCCATCCCAAGTGGCGAAAGCGTGGCCGTTAGGGCCCCATTAACCGACGCAAACGCCGCGATTGACGTCGGAAGCGTTCGCGAGTAGTTTCCGCGCTCTTTTCGAGGCGGACCTTGTCCGTCCTGATGAGCGCCCGTCCCTAACCCGACGGATAGCCCGCCGGAACGCCACCCGCGTCCCGGCGAGTTTCGTGTTTATCAGGTCCCCCTCCGGGGCCGAGAAAGCCGGAAGAAAAACAACAAGGACCCGAAGCGCTTCGGCCGACAGGCACACGCTTCCATCAGAGCAGAGACTGAATGCCTACCGTCAACCAGCTCATCCGCAAACCGCGCCAACCTAAGCCGGTCCGGAACAAGGTGCCCGCCCTGAAGGGCTGCCCTCAACGTCGCGGCGTTTGCACGCGCGTCTACACGACCACCCCGAAGAAGCCGAACTCGGCTCTGCGTAAGGTCGCCAAGGTCCGTTTGACCACCGGCATCGAAGCCGTTTGCTACATCCCCGGCGAAGGTCACAACCTGCAGGAGCACTCGGTGGTGCTCATCCGCGGCGGCCGCGTCAAGGATTTGCCCGGCGTCCGCTATCACATCCTGCGCGGCGTCCTCGACACCCAAGGTGTCAAGGATCGTAAGCAGCGTCGTTCGCTCTACGGCGCCAAGCGTCCGAAGTAAGGAAAAAGAAGTATGTCCCGCCGCCGTCGCGCCGAGAAACGCCAAGTCCTGCCGGACCCCAAGTTTGGGGACCTGATTGTCACGAAGTTCATGAACTACGTGATGTACGAGGGCAAAAAAGCCGTCGCCGAAAACATCATCTATGGTGCTTTCGACATCCTGGAAAACAAGCGCAAGGACCAAGGTCCGCTTGAGACCTTCCACTCCGCCCTGGACAACGTCGCCCCGGCGATCGAAGTCCGGTCGCGTCGCGTTGGCGGCGCCACCTATCAGGTGCCCGTGGAAGTCCGTCCGGACCGTCGTCGCGCCCTGGCCATCCGCTGGCTGGTGACCGCCGCGCGCAAGCGTGGCGAAAACACCATGACCGAAAAGCTGGCCGGTGAACTGCTCGACGCTTCCAACAACCGCGGCACCGCGGTGAAGAAGCGCGAAGACACCCACAAGATGGCTGAAGCCAACCGGGCGTTCTCGCACTACCGCTGGTAACCTTTCTTACCAGCACTCTTTCAGGCGCGGGCGGTTTGAGATAAACCGCCCGCGCCGCACGTTTAAATGTCCCCGCCCAACCATCCGGGCGAGGCAGTCAACAGAGCTAGACCATGGCCCGCCAGCATAAAATCGAAGACTACCGTAACTTCGGCATCATGGCGCACATCGACGCCGGGAAGACGACGACGACCGAGCGGATCCTGTATTACACGGGTAAGTCGCACAAGATCGGCGAAGTCCACGACGGCGCCGCGACCATGGACTGGATGGACCAGGAACAAGAGCGCGGCATCACCATCACGTCGGCCGCGACGACCGCTTTCTGGAAAGACAAGCGCCTCAACATCATCGACACCCCCGGACACGTCGACTTCACGATTGAAGTCGAGCGCTCGCTGCGCGTGCTCGACGGCGCCGTCGCGGTGCTGGACGGCAACGCCGGCGTCGAGCCGCAGACGGAAACCGTCTGGCGTCAGGCCGACAAGTACAAGGTTCCGCGCATCGTCTTCGTCAACAAGATGGACAAGATCGGCGCCGACTTCGACAAGTCGGTCGAGTCGATCCGCGACCGTCTGGGCGCCAAGGCCGTGCCGATCCAGTTCCCGATCGGTTCGGAAACCTCGCTGAGCGGCCTGGTCGACCTGGTCCGCATGAAGGCCGTCATCTGGGACAACGACGCCCTGGGCGCCAACTTCCGTGACGAGGAAATCCCGGCCGACCTGCTGGCCAAGGCCCAGGAGGCTCACGCCTATCTGGTCGAAGCCGCCGTCGAAATGGACGACGAGGCGATGGAAGCCTATCTGGGCGGCGAAGAGCCCTCGGAAGCCGTGCTGAAGAAGTGCATCCGCAAGGCCGTGCTGGTCGGCGCCTTCTATCCGATCCTCTGCGGCTCGGCCTTCAAGAACAAGGGCGTGCAGACGCTTCTGGACGCCGTCGTCGACTACCTGCCGTCGCCGCTGGACATCCCGCCGACCAAGGGCATCGACTTCAAGACCGAAGAAGACGTCGTGCGTCACGCCTCGGACGAAGAGCCGCTGTCGGTTCTGGCGTTCAAGATCATGGACGACCCCTTCGTCGGTTCGCTGACCTTCTGCCGGATCTATTCGGGCAAGCTGGAAACCGGCATGAGCCTGCTGAACGCCACGCGCGACAAGCGCGAGCGCGTCGGCCGCATGCTGCTCATGCACTCCAACAACCGCGAAGACATCAAGGAAGCCTATGCCGGCGACATCGTCGCCCTGGCCGGCCTCAAGGACACCCGCACCGGCGACACCCTGTGCGATCCCCTGAAGTCGCCGGTCATCCTGGAGCGCATGGAATTCCCGGCCCCGGTCATCGAGATCGCCGTGGAACCCAAGTCCAAGGCCGACCAGGAAAAGCTGGGCGTCGCCCTGGCCAAGCTGGCCGCCGAGGATCCGTCCTTCACCGTCTCGACCGACTTCGAAAGCGGCCAGACGATCCTGAAGGGCATGGGTGAACTGCACCTGGACATCAAGATCGACATCCTGAAGCGGACCTACAAGGTCGAAGCCAACATCGGCGCGCCGCAGGTTGCCTATCGCGAAAGCCTGGGCCGCAAGGTCGACATCGACTACACCCACAAGAAGCAGACCGGTGGTACGGGCCAGTTCGCCCGCGTCATGATCACCTTCGAACCGGGCGAGCCGGGTTCGGGCTTCGTGTTCGAGAACGACATCGTTGGCGGCGCGGTGCCGAAGGAATACATCCCCGGCGTCGAAAAGGGCCTGATGTCCGTCAAGGACAACGGCCTGCTGGCCGGCTTCCCGCTGATCGACTTCAAGGCGACCCTGACCGACGGCAAGTACCACGACGTCGACTCCAGCGTGCTGGCGTTCGAAATCGCGTCGCGCGCCGCCTTCAAGGAACTGCGTGAAAAGGGCGCTCCCAAGCTGCTCGAGCCGATCATGGCCGTCGAGGTCGTGACCCCGGAAGAGTACCTGGGTTCGGTCATCGGTGACCTGAACGCCCGTCGTGGCATGATCCAGGGCCAAGACATGCGCGGCAACGCCACGGTGGTGAACGCCTTCGTGCCGCTGGCCAACATGTTCGGCTACGTGAACACCCTGCGCGGCATGAGCCAGGGCCGCGCCCAGTTCACCATGCAGTACGACCACTACGAGCCGGTGCCGCAACACGTCGCCGACGAAGTGATCAAGAAGTACGCCTAAGCTTTTCCTTCGGGAAAAGCGGACTTAAGAGTCCGGGTGGATCCCCTGATCCGCCCGGAGCCACCCCAGAAATCCAATCCATCGCAGACCCCTCTGGGGTCGGAGCTAGAGAAAAATGGCCAAGGAAAAGTTCGAACGTAACAAGCCGCACTGCAACATCGGCACGATTGGTCACGTTGACCATGGCAAGACGACGCTGACGGCGGCGATCACCATCACCCTGGCCAAGTCGGGTGGCGGCAAGGCGATGAACTACGCCGACATCGACGCGGCTCCGGAAGAGAAGGCGCGCGGCATCACGATCAACACGGCGCACGTCGAGTATGAGACGGCCGCCCGTCACTATGCGCACGNGATTGGTCACGTTGACCATGGCAAGACGACGCTGACGGCGGCGATCACCATCACCCTGGCCAAGTCGGGTGGCGGCAAGGCGATGAACTACGCCGACATCGACGCGGCGCCGGAAGAAAAGGCCCGCGGCATCACGATCAACACCGCGCACGTGGAATATGAGACGGCCAACCGTCACTACGCGCACGTCGACTGCCCCGGCCACGCCGACTACGTGAAGAACATGATCACCGGCGCGGCGCAGATGGACGGCGCGATCCTGGTGGTTTCGGCGGCCGACGGCCCGATGCCGCAGACCCGCGAGCACATCCTGCTGGCCCGTCAGGTCGGCGTGCCGGCCCTGGTCGTCTACATGAACAAGGTCGACCTGGTCGACGACGAAGAACTGCTCGAGCTGGTCGAGATGGAAGTGCGCGAGCTGCTTTCGTCGTATGACTTCCCGGGCGACGACATCCCGATCACCAAGGGCTCGGCCAAGGTGGCGATCGACGGCGGCAACCCGACGATCGGCGAAGAGTCGGTGCTGGCGCTGATGCAGACGGTCGACGACTACATCCCGCAGCCGGCCCGTCCGCTGGACCTGCCGTTCCTGATGCCGGTCGAAGACGTGTTCTCGATCTCGGGCCGCGGCACGGTGGTGACCGGCCGGATCGAAAAGGGCATCGTCAAGGTCGGTGAAGAAGTCGAGATCGTCGGCATCCGCCCGGTCCAGAAGACCACCTGCACGGGCGTCGAGATGTTCCGCAAGCTGCTGGACCAGGGCCAGGCGGGCGACAACGTCGGCGTGCTGCTGCGCGGCACCAAGCGCGAAGACGTCGAGCGCGGCCAGGTGCTGTGCAAGCCGGGTTCGATCACCCCGCACACCAAGTTCGTGGCCGAGGCCTATATCCTGACCAAGGAAGAAGGCGGCCGTCACACGCCGTTCTTCACCAACTACCGTCCGCAGTTCTACTTCCGCACCACCGACGTGACCGGGATCATCAAGCTGCGCGAAGGCGTGGAAATGATCATGCCGGGCGACAACGCCGAGCTGGACGTCGAGCTGATCACCCCGATCGCCATGGATCAGGGCCTGCGCTTCGCCATCCGCGAAGGCGGCCGCACGGTCGGCGCCGGCGTGGTGGCCAAGATCGTCGAATAGTCTTCGACCTTCTGAAGTCTCTACCGAACTAGCCAAGGCCCCGGGGGAAACCCCGGGGCCTTTTGCATTCCTCCCCCTTC
>NZ_LMHC01000011.1 GCF_001427665.1 Caulobacter sp. Root655 | reverse complement strand
CTCGACCACTGCCCACCGCCCGTCAGGTCGCCGGCCGACGTCCCTCCCCGTGCGATGGGGTGAGCTCAGTATCGGGGCGCCCGGAAGGGGTGAGGACGGAGAAAAACGAGAAAATCGTAGGGCGTTGATTTTGCTGGAGGCGAACCCCGTCCATCCCCGTGGCGCGCGGGGATCGACCGCGCCAGGACCGCCGGGCTTGTCCCGAGCCGCGGGATCATCTTACTTCGACATCAACGAATGTCGGGCTCCACAGCGAGGGATTGTCATGCGCCCATGGATCACCAGCCTCGTCGCGGTCGCCAGCCTGACCCTGGCGGCTCCCGGCGCCGGGGCCGCCCCGTCCGCTCCGCCCGCCCCACCCGTGAGAATCGCCGTCGCGCCCGACCCGGTTCTGGCGGCGCGGATCGACAAGGTCATCCACAGCGCCATCGCCGAACACCGCCTGGTCGGGACGGTGGTGCTGGTCGCCCGCGACGGCAAGGTCGTCTATCACCGCGCGGCGGGCCTGGCCGACCGCGAGGCCGGGCGGCCGATGGGCGAGGACGCGGTCTTCCGCTTCTCCTCGGTCACCAAGCCGTTCGTCACGGCGGCCGCCATGCGCCTGGTCGAGGACGGCAAACTGCGCCTGGACGATCCGGTGACGAAATGGCTGCCGGATTTCCGGCCCAAACTGCCCGACGGGACCGAACCGGTCATAACCGTGCGGCAACTTCTGAATCACACCAGCGGCCTGACCTACGGCCTGGCCGAGCCGTCGTCGCACCCCTATCACCAGCTGGGGGTGTCGGACGGCATCGACCTGTCGGGGATCACGCTGGACGAGAACCTGCGCCGCCTGTGCAAGGCGCCGCTGAGCTTCGCGCCCGGTTCGGCCTGGCGCTATTCCCTGGCCATCGACGTGCTGGGCGGGGTGATGGAGAAGGCCACCGGCCAGACCCTGCCCCAGGTGGTCGCCCAGGCCGTCACCACGCCGCTGGGCCTGGCCGACGCCGGCTTCGTGGCCCGCGACCCGGCCCGCCTGGCGACGCCCTATGTCAACGCCCAGCCCGCCCCGACCCGGATGACCGACAACCAGGAGGTCTCGCTGGGAGAAACCGCCGTGCGCTTCGCCCCCAGCCGCGCCACCGACCCCACCGCCTTCCCGTCCGGCGGCGCGGGCATGGTCGGCACGGCCGGCGACGTGCTGGTCTTCCTGGAGACGATCCGCCAGGGCGGCGCGCCGATCCTCAAGCCCGCCACGGTCGCGACGATGATGCAGGACCAGGTCGGCCCGCAGGCGGCGACCCAGGGCCCCGGCTGGGGCTTCGGCTATGGCTGGGCGGTGCTGGACGACCCCACCGTCGCCAACACCCCGCAGCAGGCCGGCACGATCGCTTGGGGCGGCGTCTACGGCCACAGCTGGTTCGTCGATCCCAAGAGCGGCCTGACGGTGGTGGCGATGACCAACACCGCCTTCGAGGGCATGAACGGACCCTTCACGGCGCAGCTGCGGGACGCGGTCTACAGGCGGTGAGGCGAGGCCCTCCCTCCTCCTCCCACCGTCATTCCGGGCCTTGTGCCCGGAACCCCCCTATCCGCCGCAGGTGCAGGGGTGTGGCGCGCCGGCGCGCCAAGGCGCTTCACCGTCGGCTGAACCAGGGGTTCCGGGCACAAGGCCCGGAATGACGGTGGTTAATGAAAGTGAAAACCCCGTCCACGACGAAGCCCCTCTCGGCAAGGGCGTTGGATCACGCCGTGCGCGTTGCGTCGGTCATCGTCGCGGGCCAGTCTTGCCGCATGAAGAACCTTCTCAGATCGACCGTCGCGACCGCCGTCGCCGTGGCCTTCGTTGGCGTCGCGACATCGGCGTTGGCCGCTCCGGATGCCCTATCCTGTTCGGCGAGATGGGGAGAGCCCGGCAAGCCGCTCGTGACCAGCGCCGAGACCGCGCGCTCGATATTCCTGGCCGTGGAGAAGGACTTCTTCCCGCAGGCGGATCGTGATTCCTACCCTGCGGTCGAAGCCAAGGACGAAGGCCAGCGCTGGACCGTGTTCCGCTGGCGCCCGCCAATGACGCTTCCGGGCGGAGGCATCGAGGTCACGCATGGCGGCGGGCAGCTGGAACTGAAAATCGCCAAGTGCGACGCCGCCATATCGGACGTGCATCTTAGTCGTTGAGAGCGCGCACCTCAGGCGCCGACGGGGACATACACTCACTCGCGGCCCCTTGCCAAGCTGGCCGAAGCCTTGGCGTGAGTGTGTGTCCCCGATCTGGGCGCTAAGCCCTACCCCACCGCCTCGAGCCGCGCCAAAGCCGCTTCCAGCTTGGCCTTCGCGGCCTGGGCGTCGGCCAGGCGTTCGCGGTTTTCCTCGACGACCTCTTCCTTGGCCCGGGCCAGGAAGTCGGGGTTGCCGAGCTTCTTGGCGGTCTTGTCGATCTCGCCGAGATGGCCGGCGATCTCCTTGGACAGCCGGGCCTTCTCGGCGGTCAGGTCGATGAACTCGGCGATGGCCAGGGCCCCGGTCGCCTCGCCGAGCACGAACGGCACCGCGCCGGCCGGGGCCGCCTCGGCCTCGCGGGCGCTGTCCAGGCGGGCCAGGGTCAGCAGCAGGTCGCGGTGACGGGCCAGGCGGGCCTTGGTCTCGGGGTTGGCGCCGATCACGGTCAGCGGCGGCTTGGCGCCCGGCGGGACGTTCATCTCGGCGCGCACCGAGCGGATCTCGCCGACCGTCTCGACCAGCCAGCCGATCTCGGCCTCGGCCTCGGGATCGATCCAGCTTTCCGGCAACTCGGGCCAGCGCTCGACGATCAGCATGCCCGTGCGGGGGCTGCCGAACTCGGCGGTCTTGTCCCACAGCTCCTCGGTGATGAACGGCATCACCGGGTGCAGCAGCTTGAGGATCACGTCCAGCGCCCAGGCGGCGGTAGCCCGAGTCTCGGCCTTCGCGGCGGCGTCGTCGCCGTTGAGGATCGGCTTGGCCAGCTCCAGGTACCAGTCGCAGAACACGTTCCAGATGAAGCGGTAGAGCGCGGTGGCGGCGGCGTCGAACGACGGCTCCTCCAGGGCGCGCGTCACCTCGGCGGCGGTCTTGACCGTCTCGCCGCGGATCCACTTGTTGATCGGCTGCTTGACCGAGCCGGGATCGAAACCCTCGACGCGGACGCACTCGTTCATCTGGGCGAAGCGCGAGGCGTTCCACAGCTTGGTACCGAAATTGCGATAACCTTCAATGCGTTGCTTGGACAGCTTGATGTCGCGGGCTTGGCCCGACATCGCCGTCATGGTGAAGCGCACCGCGTCGCAGCCCAGTTCGTCGATCAGGACCAGCGGGTCCATCACATTGCCCTTGGACTTGCTCATCTTGGCGCCCTTTTCGTCACGGACGAGAGCGTTGATGAACACCTGCTTGAACGGGACTTCACCCATGAAGTGAATGCCCATCATCATCATCCGGGCCACCCAGAAGAAGATGATGTCGAAGCCGGTGACCAGGGTGGAGGTCGGGTAGAAGCGCTTGAGGTCGTCGGTGTTCTCGGGCCAGCCCAGGGTCGAGAACGGCCACAGGGCCGAGCTGAACCAGGTGTCGAGGACGTCCTCGTCGCGCCTCAGGATCGGCGCGTCATCGCCATAGTGCAGGATGGCGGCGGCCAGGGCTTCCTCCTCGGTCTCCTCGACGAAGATGTGGCCGTCGGGGCCGAACCAGGCCGGGATGCGGTGGCCCCACCACAGCTGGCGCGAGACGCACCAGGGCTCGATGTTGCGCAGCCATTCGAAATAGGTCTTTTCCCAGTGGCGGGGCTCGAAGACGGTCGCGCCCTCCTCCACCGCCTTCAAGGCCGGCTGGGCCAGGGTCTTGGCGTCGACGTACCACTGGTCGGTCAGATAGGGCTCGATGACCACGCCGGAGCGGTCGCCGTGCGGGACCATGTGGCGGGTCTTCTCGATCTCCTTCAGCCAGCCCTCTTCCTCGGCGCGGGCGACGATGAGCTTGCGGGCGGCGAAGCGGTCCAGGCCCTGGTACTCGGCCGGAACCTCGTCATTGAGCCGCGCGTCGGGCGTCAGGATGTTGAGCGCAGGCAGGCCGTGCCGCTTGCCCACCCCGAAGTCGTTGAAGTCATGCGCCGGCGTGATCTTCACCGCGCCCGAACCCTTGGTCGGGTCGGCATAGTCGTCGGCGACGATCGGGATGCGGCGGCCGACGATCGGCAGGGTCACGAACTTGCCGACCAGGTCCTTGTAGCGTTCGTCCGACGGATGGACGGCCACGCCGGTGTCGCCCAGCATCGTCTCGGGTCGCGTGGTGGCCACGACGATGAAGTCGCGGGTCTCGAACGCCGTGGCCTTGCCATCCTCATCGAAGGCGACCGGATATTGGAAGGTCACGCCGTCGGCCAGCGGATAGGCGAAGTGCCAGTAGTGGCCGTCGGTCTCGCGCTGTTCGACCTCGAGGTCGGAGATGGCGGTCTGGAACTGCGGGTCCCAGTTGACCAGGCGCTTGTCGCGATAGAGCAGGTTCTGCTTGTAAAGCTGGACGAACACCTTGCGGACGGCGGCCGACAGGCCCTCGTCCAGGGTGAAGCGCTCGCGCGACCAGTCGCAACTGGCGCCCAGGCGGCGCAGCTGGTTGACGATCTCGCCGCCGCTTTCGGCCTTCCATTGCCAGACCTTCTCGACGAAGGCCTCGCGGCCCATGTCGCGGCGGCCGACATTGCCGGCGGCGGCCAGCTGGCGCTCGACCACCATCTGGGTGGCGATGCCGGCGTGGTCGGTGCCCGGCAGCCACAGGGCCGCCTTGCCGCGCATGCGGTGGAAGCGCGTCAGCACGTCCTGCAGCGTGTTGTTCAGCGCGTGGCCGATGTGCAAGGACCCCGTGACGTTCGGCGGCGGGATGACGATGGTGAACGCCTCGGCGTTCGGATCCTGGCTCGGCTTGAAGGCCCCGGAGGCCTCCCAGGCGGCGTACAGGCGCGGTTCGACGGATTTGGGATCGAAGGTCTTTTCAAGCATGGCGCTGCGGGTATGCCATCTGCGGCCGCCCGGCGAAACCGGCGGCCTGGGGTTCTGGGGGAAATTTGGACGGAAAAAGGCGGCCGCCGGAGCGACCGCCTTCTCGGATTTCGCGGATTGCCCTGTCCTGCGTCCTTCGAGGCCCACTGCGTGGGCGCCTCAGGATGAGGAATTCAGAAGCAATCCACCGACCTCATCCTGAGGTGCGAAGCGAAGCGCAGCCTCGAAGGACGCAGGGCGGTTAGGCCGCTATACCCCGCGACCGCGGGCGATGCGGTGGACTTCTTCTTCCACCTTGGTCTCGACGATGCGCGGCAGGTTCTGGTCCAGCCACTCCTTGAGCAGCGGCTTGAGCAGCTCGCGGACCACGTCCTCGAGGGTGCGCCCGTCCTTGGGCATCAGCAGGGCCGAACTCAGGCTACCGAAGGCGCTGGCGGCCAGGGTCGAGGCGTGGTCGCCGACCAGGTTCTCGGCGACTTCCTCGCGCGAAAAGGCCGGTTGCGCCGGCGCTTCGAACACCGGCGGCGGCGGCGCGGGTTCCGGCTCGGGTTCGGGCTCCGGCGAATAGACGTCGATGTCGCCCATCGATTCCACCGGCGCGGGCGCCTCGATCGGATCGGTCAGTTCCAGGACGTCGTCCTCGACCTCGGGCTCCTCGGCGACGGGCGCGGCTTCCGGCTCGGGAGCCGGCGCGGCCTCCGCGGGCGCGTCATCTTCCGAGATGATGCGTCGGATGGAGGCGAGGATCTCCTCCATCGTCGGTTCTTGTGAGCTCTGGTCGGACATGTGCGGGCCGTCTCGAAGGGGTACGAATCCTGTGAGCGCCCACCGAGCGCTCGGAGCGATGGTGCAGACTTGCGCGTCTTAAGCAAGCTCAAGCGTCGTTGCCGCGCCGATTCGCCCTACCTGGCGGTCGCGACGGTCTCGCCTTTGACCTTGGTCGAAGGGGCGCCCAGCTTGTCGACGCCCTGCAGCACCGGCTCCCATGGCACCCAGCCGAACGCGTGGTTGACCTTGTCGTAGGACTTGACCGGATCGTAGCGCTCGACGTCCGGCGCCAGGTTGGCGACGTTCAGCACGCCCATGGCCTGCAGCACGCTGGCGCTGGCCACGTACTCATCGCGACGGGCGACGACCAGGGCCACCTCGGCGTTGGCCAGTTCGAGCTGGGCGTTGAGCACGTCCAGGGTGGTGCGCAGGCCGACCTGCTGCTCCTGGCGCACGCCCTCGAAGGCGATCTTGGTGGCGCGGACCTGCTCCTCGTTGGAGATCAGGTTGGCGCGCGAGGCCAGCAGGTTGTTCCAGGCGGTGGAGATCTGCTGCAGGGCGGCGCGCTTGGCGCCCTCGACGGCGATGCGGGCGGCGTTCTCGCGTTCCTTGGCGACACGGACCTGCGACCCGTTCAGGCCGCCGGTGAAGATCGGCACCGAGGCGGTGATCGATCCGCTGAGCGAGCGGTCATAGTCGCCATACTGCCGGCCGGCGCTGTTGTTCTCGCTGGCGTCCCAACCCAGGCCGGCCCGGGCCGAGACGGTCGGACGATAGAGGGCCTTGGCCGCGGCGACCCGCGCGGCGGCGGCCTGTTCGGCGTAGCGGGCCGATTGAACCGACGGGTTGTTCTGGTCGACCAGGTCGAAGGCCTGCTCGACGCTGGTGGGCAGCAGGGCCTTCAGCGAGGGCTCGGGCGCCAGGTCGGTCGGGTTCTGGCCGACCACGGCGGCGTAGGCGGCGCGGCTGGCGGCCAGCAGGGCCTGGGACGACGACAGGCTGGCGCGGGCGGCGGCCAGGCGGGCTTCCGACTGGGCCACGTCGGTGCGGGTGATCTCGCCGACCTCGAAGCGGGCGTTGGATTCCTCCAGCTGGCGGCTCAGGACGTTGACGTTCTCCTGGGCGATGCGCAGGCGCTCCTGGTCGCGACGGACATCGACATAGGACTGGATGACGCCGCCCAGCACCGACTGCTCGACGCTGCGCAGGTCCTCGCGGCCGGCCAGCACGTCGGCCTCGGCGGCCGTCAGGTTGGCGGAGGACCGGCCGCCCGCGTAGAGCGTCTGCCCCAGGCTCAGCGAAGCGCCGCTGCCGGCCGAGTCGGCGTGGCCGCGCGTGCTGGTGACCTGCCCCAGGATGTTCCTGGTCTCGACCGGATCGGCGTAGTTCGTATGGGTGCCGCTGATGCTGGCCGAACCGTTGACCGTGGGCCGGAAGGCCGTCTTGGCCTGCACCACGCCTTCGTCGGTGGCGCGCTGGTTGGCGCGCTGCCCTTGCAGGCTCGGATTGGTCTGATAGGCCAGGGCCAAGGCGTCCGTCAGGGTCTCGGCCTGGGCGGTCGAAACCAGGCCCATCATCAGGCCCATGCTGCAAGCGGCGGCCAACAATCCGGCCCGACGGCTATTCGACATCAAGTTCATCCCCAAGAAACCCACCAAACGCGACGCCCGCGACCTTTATGATCGGCTGTAAGGCGTGAGACCAGAGCTCGCTAGTTAAGCTTTTTTCACGCAGACGTTGCGCGGATATTTCTGGACTGGAAGCGACTAGAAGGCAAAGCCTGGTTCAACGGAGAAGCCCGCCAGCAGCGGCGGCGTGGCGTCGAAAACGGCGCGGCGACCGACGCCGTCCTCGGCATGGACATAGATCACGGCCCGCCCCACCGGCCCGTCGCGCTCGACCACGCCCAGTCGGCCGCCGACCGCCAGGGCCTTGGTCCAGCTGGCCGGAGCGCGCGGCACGGCGCCCTCGCAGATGATCAGGTCGTAGTTGGCGCCCGGCACGGCGGTCAGGTCGTCGCCGTCGAGGCGGGTGACGGCCAGGCCCATCTTCTCCAGCACGGCGGCGGCGTAGGGCGCGGCGATGGCCAGGGCCTTGTCGCCCTCGCGGGGCCGCAGGTTCTGCAGCAGCTTGCCCACCTCGCGCGGGCGCAGCAGCCAGCGGCCGGGGGCGTATTCGACGTCGGCGTCGGCATAGGCCAGATAGGCCTTGCCGGCCGGCACACAGGCCTCGCGCGCCACGACGCGCAAGGCGTCCTGCAAGGGAAGGTCGGTGACGTCGGCCGTGCGAATCTGGCTTTCGACCATGTTGAGGCGCGCGGCGGCGAAATCGGAGCTCATGGAATCCCTCGAAGGGCTAGACTTTCAAGCCGCTTATAGGTCCGCCGCTCGTCTCTAGGCAATCGAGGCTTTTTACTAGCGCGACCGTAGGACGCAGGCGGCGACGGCGGCCCGTCACCACCGCCGAAAACCCGCCACGCGCGCCGCGAAGGCTTCGGCGTCCTCATGGCCGCTCCAGTCGGCGATGGCCGGGGCCAGGGAGGCGGCCTCCAGCAGTTGCCGCTGGGCGTCCTTGTAGCGGGTGGTGCGGGCATAGCGGGCCGTGTCGAGGATCAGCGCCCGCAGCAGCAGGGTCGCGGCCAGCGGATGGCGGCCCTCGATCGCCCGGGCGGCGGGCTCCAGCAGTTCTGGTCGGTCGCCGTCCAGCTCGCCCGACCGGCGCAGCGTCAGGCGGGCGGCGCGGTCCCAGGCGGGCCACTGGACCAGGAAATCCAGGGCGGCGTGCAGGTCGTGGAAGTCCTCGGCATGGGCCAGGGCGCGGTCCTCGGCCTCGACGTCGTCGAAATCAGGCAGGCGCTTGAGGTAGTCGCGCAGCCGCTCCGCCGACAGGCCGCGCTCGAAGCCGGCCCAGCGCATGTCCTGGGCCAGGTCGCCCTGCCCGCGCGCCTCCAGCACGTCGATATAGGCCTCTTCCCAGTCCAGGGCTCCAGGCCCGGGCGGGCTGGGCCGGCCCAGCACCGTCCCGACCAGTTGCGCGAACGAGCCGGGCGTCGCGCGGTCGAGCGCCGCCAACGCCTCGTCCAGCCGGCCCGCCGCCATCAGTCGGCGGGCGATCTGGGCCCCGATCGGCGGCAGCACCGCCTGGGAGTCGGTGAACTGAGCGATATAGCCGTCGACGTCGCCCTGGGCGTCGGCCAGCACCTGGATCGCCGCCTTCAGCGTGGCGCTGACCCGCCGCTGCGAGGCCATGGCCGTCTCGACCCGGGCCCGCAGGGTGGCGATGGCCAGGGCGTTCAAGGCCGGCAGGGCGTTGCGCAGAACCCGCGTCGACAGCCCGGCCCGGCCGCTCAGCAACAGGTCGAACAGCTGGTCGGCCACCACGCGCGGGTCGGACTTGGCCAGGGGCGCGATGGCGGCCACGTCGGCGACGGCGGCCTGGAACACCGCCTCGACCTCGCCCTTGGCGTCCTGGGTGCGGGTGAACACCCCCTCGGCCAGGTCGATGAAGCCGATCATCAGCGGCAGGGCCAGGGCCGGGTCCAGGGCGGTCAGGCGGCCGGCGATCAGGACCCGGATCATGTCGAGTTCGCGCACGAACTCCTTGTGCTTGCGCCAGTGCACCCGGGCCCGGCTGTCGGCGACGGAATCGATGCGCTTGGCCAGTTCGGCGACCAGGTCGCCCGGCCCGACCTCGCCCGCCAGCTCCAGCCGCAGCCGGCGCTTGATCTGGGCATGGCCCTCGGCGACGTCGATCAGCAGTTCGGCCAGCCGCTCGGCGCCCAGGGCGGCCAGGTTCGCCGTCGTCAGGGTCTTGCGCGATCCTGTACGCTTCACCGTCGCCAGCGGAGTTCTCCCGTCACGCCTCAAACCGCCCGCCCAGGCGAGTCGCCAGGTCCGGAAGCGCATCCTCTAGCACGGCGGCATAGGCCAAGGCTGCATGGGGCGCGGCGGCGCCGTGCAGCCGCCTGAAGGCGTCCTCGACCACCATGGCCTGCTGTTCGAGGTTCAGGGCGGCGAACCGGGCTTCGCCGTCCAGGTCGTAGGCATAGGCGGCGAGGCCGTCACCGGCCCGCAACTTGGCCAGCAGCAGGTTCAGGCCGCGCTGCGCCTGCCAGACATGCACCAGTTCGTGGACGAACACCGCCTGCTCGGCCACCAGCACCTCCGGCGCCGCGAAGTCGGGCCGCATCGCGCGGGCCGGCCAGACGATCAACCCGCCGCCGGCCGCGAAGGCGCGGTTCCAGAACGGGATGGCCAGCAGCCGCACCCGCCCGGCGTCGAGGCCGGCGCCGAACACCTGCGCGGCCAGGTCGCGCTCGCCTTGCGTGAGGCGTCGCCAACGGCCGGGTCGTGGAGTTTCGGGAAGCGTGAGCATCAGTGGGCAAACGCCAGTTGTTTCAAGGGCTCCGCCTGGAACGCGACGGGCTCGGGCAGTATGGCGCGATGCGCCGCCGGCCGCCATCGCCGCCCTTGTCGCGGAGCCTCTGTTGGACGACTGGAAGGCGACCTCGGTCCCTGGCCTCGGCCGACGGCGCGCTGGCGTAGGGTTCGAGCCGGATTCGTTCGTCACGAGAATGCCCGTGAGCCTGACGTCCATCGCCCTCCTCCACCGTCATCCCGGGCCTTGTGCCCGGGATCCCTCTATCCGCCGCAGGTGCGGGGGTGTGGCGCGCCAGCGCGCCAAGGCGCTTCACCGTCAGCCGAACCAGGGATCCCGGGCACAAGGCCCGGGATGACGATTCAATAAGGGTGATGACAGGGCGTATTCAGGCTGAACGCTTCAACGGCTCCGCCGGGCAGTGCTCGCGCAGGAAGTCCTCGTGGTTGGGCAGGGTCGCGACGAACTCGGCCAGCATGGGCGCGGACTTGTCGAGCATGTTGTTGATCACGCTGAGCGGAATGCGGTCGACCAGTTGCTGGTAGCGCTGGGGCCGGATGCCCATGCCCTCCATCACCGACTGCCAGCTGGGGGCGCGGAACATGTCGTCCACCCCGTCGCGCAGCACGGCGCCGGCCTTGAACAGGGCGATCCGCTGCTGAAGGCTCTCCGGCAGCTCGACCTTCTGGTATTCGCGCCAGAACGGCGTGTCGTCGCGCTGGGTGACGGCGTAGTGCAGCACCACGAAGTCGCGGATCTCCTCGTAATCGACCGTCATGCGGCGGTTGTACTCGGCCGCCAGGGTCTGGTCGGCGTCCATGTCCGGGAAGAACCGCAGCAGATAGTCCATGCCCTTGTAGATCAGGTGCAGGGCGGTGGATTCCAGCGGCTCGATGAAGCCGCCGGCCAGGCCGATGGCCACGCAGTTCTTGACCCACAGCCGCTCGCGCATGCCGGTCTTGAAATGCACGACCCACGGGTCGCGCAGCACTTCGCCCTCGGTCTGGCTCAGCAGGGTGGCGGTGGCCTCGTCGTCGCTGAGATACTTGCTGGAATAGACGTAGCCGTTGCCGGCCCGGTGCTGCAGCGGGATGCGCCAGCGCCAGCCGAAATCCTGGGCCTGGGCCAGGGTGTAGGGATGGGGCGGGCTGATGTTCTCGGTCTGGGTGGCGACGGCGCGGTCGCACAGCAGCACGTCCGACCAGTCGCGGAACGGCTCGCCCAGGGTCTTGCCGATCAGCAGCGAGCGGAAGCCCGAACAGTCGATGAAGAAGTCGCCGGCCACCTCGCGGCCGTCCTTCATGATCACCTTTTCGATGCCGCCATCCGGACGCGTAACGACGTCGGTGACGATGCCCTCGGTGCGCTTGACGTTCCGCGCCTCGGCGAACTTGCGCAGGTACAGGGCCACCAGCCGGGCGTCGATGTGCAGGGCGTAGTTGGCGTTGGCGATCATCGTGCGCTGCGCCTTGCCCGGCAGCATGAACTTGCCGGTGTCGGCCATCACCGTGGCCGGGGCGAAATCCTGCAGGCCCGAGGGATGGCCGTTCTGCTTGGCCCGCAGCCAGCACTGATAGAACTCGTTGACCTCCAGCGGCCCGCCGATCTGGCCGAACGGGTGATAGTAGACCTCGTCCTTCTTGCGCCAGTTCTCGAAACGGATGGCCAGCTTGAAGGCGGCCTGGGTCTGCTGGATGAAGTCCTGCTCGTCGATGCCCAGGGTGCGGATCAGCTGCAGGAACGGCGGGATGGTCGACTCGCCGACCCCGATCGTGCCGATCTCCTCGGACTCGATCAGCTCGACCTGCGTCGGGCCGTTCTGGAAGTAGTGGCTGAGCATGGCGGCGCAGATCCAGCCTGCCGAGCCGCCGCCGACGATCACGATCTTGTTCAGGTGAGCCATGTGACGTTCCGGTTTCCCGGTTCCCAGAAAATCTTGCTTTGCTTTACTCGGCGGCCACGGGCCGAGGCCGCGCGTACTGTTCGATAAAGTCGCCATGGGCGGGCGTCGCCGCCACCACCTCGGCCACCGCGCGGCGCATCTCGGCCAGGGCGCCCGAAAGCTGCCCGGCGTCGAAACCGTCGACGCTGGGATCGTAGCTCTCCGGCAGCATCTCGAAGCCGGCATAGATCGCCAGCCAGCTGGGCTGCGAGAACATCTCCCAGCGGTAGCGGACGAAATGGCCCCGGGCCTTCCAGAGGTCGATCTTCTTTTGCAGCGTGTCGGGGATGCTCATCTCCCGGCAGTGGGTCCAGAAGCCGGTCGGGTCGCCCCCTGGCGTACCTGGTCGCTGGTTGGCCTTGTAATGCAGGATGATGAAGTCGCGGACGCGCTCGAACTCCAGCCGCGACATCTCGTTGAACTCATCGACGACGCAGGGGTCGAAATCGCGGTTCGGGAACAGCAGCTTGATCTTCTCGATGCCGGTCTCGATCAGGGCGATGCTGGTGCTCTCCAGCGGCTCCAGGAAGCCCGAGGCCAGGCCCAGGGCGATGCAGTTCTTGTTCCAGGCCTTCAGGCGGCGACCGGGGTTGAAGGTGATCCGGCGCGGCTCGTGCAGCAGGCGCTCGTCGAGCGATCCGACCAGCACCGCCCTCGCCTCCTCGTCGGTGGTGTGGCGGCTGGAATAGACGTAGCCGTTGCCGTAGCGGTGCTGTAACGGGATGCGCCACTGCCAGCCGGCCGGACGGGCGGTGACGTCGGTATAGGGCGGCGGATCGCCTTTCCCCTCGCTCTGCACCGCCAGCGCCCGGTCGCACAGCAGCCAGTGGCTCCAGTCCTCGTAGCCGGTGTGCAGGGCCTCCTCGATCAGCAGGCCGCGGAAGCCCGAGCAGTCGATGAACAGGTCGCCGGTCACGGTCGCGCCGGTGTCGAGATCGACGGACTCGATGAAGCCGTCCTCGCCGCGCAGGTTGACCTTGGTGATCCTGGCGTCGATGCGGCGCACCCCGCCCTGCTCGGCCACCTGGCGCATCAGCTTGGCGAACAGGCTGGCGTCGAAATGCAGGGCCCAGTCGAAGACCGACAGCGACGAGGGCGGATCGCGCGACGGGGTGGTGAACTTGCCGGCCGCGGCCAGGCTGGCCCCCAGCGAATAGTCGCCGACCGGGACCTTTTCGCCCAGGGCGCGCAGCCGCATCCAGTAGTGATGGAAGGCCACGCCGTTCAGGTCCTGGCCGTACAGGCCGAATGGATGGACGAAGGACGAGCCCGGCTTCAGCCAGTCGTTGAAGCGGATGCCCAGCTTGCAGGTGCCGCCGGTGGCCCGCAGCACGTCGATGTCGGACAGGCCCATGGCCTGGTAGAAGCGGCGGATGGTCGGGATCGTCGCCTCGCCCACCCCGATCGTCCCGATCTCGGAGGACTCGACCAGGGTGATGTTGATTGGCGCGCTCGCGAAATGACGCCGCAGGCTCGCGGCCGCCATCCAGCCCGCCGTGCCGCCGCCGACGATGACGATGTCGCGGATGCGCCGATCCTGCGCGGTCTCCTGCATGGTCGTCGCTCCCGTCACGCTTCCTCGAAGCTCTCCGGCTTCCTGGTGTTGATGCTATCCGCCCCGGGAAGAAAAAGAAGCCGCTGTGACAGGGGGTCACAGCGGCCCGCAGGGAGGTTGGACGCTAGATCGCTACCACTTGGCGCGGATGCCGAGGGTGTAGCGGGGCTCGAACTCGTTCTGCTTGATGTACTGGGTCGAGCCCTTGGCGAACCGGGCGTAGTAGTCCTCGATCTCGCCCGTGACGTTGGAGCCGTTGACGTACACCGTGATGTTGTCGCGAACGTTGTAGCTGACGTTCACGTCCACATAGCCGGTGGATCCCTGGAAGATCGGGATGTTGCTGCTCATGACTTCGGACAGACGCGCGGTCCGATAGTTGTAGGCGACGCGGGCCTGCAGCTTGTCGTCCTGGTACCAGCCGACCAGGTTGTACTGGTGCTTGGAGTTGTCGACGAACGGCAGCTTGGCGCCGTCCAGGCCGGTCCGCGACTCGTGGCTGGGCGAGTAGGTGTAGTTGGTGTCGACGCCGAAGTTCGAGAAGAAGCCGGCGTCGGGGAACACGTCGCTGACCGCGATCTTGGCGCCCACTTCCAGGCCCTTGACCGAGCCGGCGTCGCCCTGAACCGGCAGGGTGACGTTGACCGGGTTGCTGAGCGAACCGTCGCCGTTGGTGAACCGGCCGGTGGTGGTGCCGTTGGTGACGAAGCTGTCGATCTTCAGCTTGAAGGCCGACAGGTTCAGCATGCTGGCGGCGCCGAAGTAGTACTCGATCGCGCCGTCGAAGTTGGTCGACCGCCAGGGATCCAGGTTCGGGTTGCCCGAGGAGCTGGCGCCGGTGACGCAACGTACGCCCGGCTTCACCGCGCCGCAGTCGGCGGTGAAGATGCTGAGGCCGCCGCCATAGTTGCTCAGATCCAGCGGCTGCATCGTCTTGCTGTAGGCGAAGCGCAGCTTCAGGTGATCGTTGACGTCGTAGACCGCGTTCAGCGACGGCAGCCAGTCGGTGTACTTGCGCCGGCTGACGGTGTCGCCGACGTCGGCGTTGGTGTCGCCATAGGCCAGGGTGTCGCCGGTGTTGTTCTGCTTGACCAGCAGTTCGGTCTGGATGACCCGCAGGCCGAAGTTGCCCGACAGGGCGCCGGCCTCGAAGCTCGCCGCGCCGAAGGCGCTTTGTTCCTTCAGGTCGACATCGTAGGTCTGGCCCGGAACCTGGACGCGGACGGCGCCGCCGAACACCTTCTCCTGGAACGACTTCACATCGTCGAAGTCGCGCGGATCGATGGCCCAGAAGTTGGGCATGCCCGAGGTGATGCCGCCCAGGTCGTCGACCAGCACGACATTGTTGTAGGTCGACAGCTTGGTCGGACGGTTGACCGTATAGGGCTGGAACTCCGGGACGCCGGTGATCGGGTTGGGCACCATTTCGCCCGCCGAGCACTGGCTGTTGTCCATCGCCACGTCGATGGCCTTCCACTGCGCCATGCAGCCGCCGGCCGGAACCGGCGTGCCGTTCTTCTGGATCGCGCCCGGCGTGCCGCCGTAGAACGACGAGAACAGGTGGAACTGCTCGACGCTGATCGAACGGTCGCTCTGGCGGACGCCGGCGTCGACCTTGGTGATGAAGCCCAGGAACTTGTCGTCGAACTTGTAGTGGCCGTCGGCGCGGAACACGTTCATGTCCGAGTCGACTTCGTTATTGCCTTCCGACGAGAAGGCCCCGATCGCGTAGCTGTCCTTGTTGGCCATGTAGTCGCGCAGGGTCTTGCCCGCGCCCAGGCCGCCGGAGATCGGGGTGTCGAAGCCGCTCCACACCGGGTGATTGCCGGCGATGTTGTAGTGCAGCTGCGGGTTCTGGCCGTAGCCGGCCGGGTTGGGATTGAGGTAGCAGCCGCCGGCGCTGCCGACGACGGCGTTGGTGCGCTGCGAGGTCGGGTACTGGCTGCAGATCGCGCTCGGATAGAACGGGCCGCGCGTGCGGTCCTGGGCGTTGCGGAACAGGTTGAAGCGGCCCGGCGCGTACTGCCAGTTGCTCAGGTCGCCCTGGGCCTGGCCGTTCATGCTGAGCTTGTTGCCGTCGGCGCGGATGGCCCGCACCTCGCTCGTGAACTTGCCGCCGTTGTCGTACTTCAGTTCCAGGTTGTAGTTCTTGGATTCCGACTTGGTGACGCGGTTGACGCTGAACGAATTGATCCACCAGGCGTCGATGTCGTACTCGTCGACGGCCCGCCAGTTGCCGACCCCGGCCGGGGTCGAGACCGTGGGCTGGGTCCAGACGCCGAAGGCGCCGCCGTCCCAGCGGTTGGAGATGTTGATGCCGACGGCGCGGTTGTACTCGTCGAGCTTGGCGTAGAAGCCCTCGGCCAGCAGGGTGAAGCCCTCGCCAAGATCGGCCTCGAAGGCGACATTGACGCCCAGGCGCTTGCGCTCGACCACCCGGTTGAAGCTTTCGTAGCCGTGGGGCGAGATGAAGTTGGTCGGCGCGCTGCCGCCCCAGTCGTTGTTGCCCGACAGCCCGACCGTGCCGGAATAGTTGTTGCCCAGGTTGGACTTGCTGGCCGCGCCCGAGACCATCAGGCCGACGCGGTCATTGCGCCAGCTGGCGACGCCGTTGAACAGGTAGTCGTTTTCCTTGGTGCGCTCGCCGCGCTGGCCTTCGGCCCCCGCGGCCAGGGTGAAGCCCTCGGCCATCTGGAACGGACGCCGCGTGCGCAGGTCGATGGTGCCCGAGATGCCCGACAGCGCGTTGAGCGGGTTGGTCGACTTGTAGACCAGCACCTGGTTCATCAGTTGCGACGGCACGTCGAGCAGGTTCGGCTGGGCCTCGCCCATGTTGCCGGCGCTCAGATACTGCTCGCCGTTCAACAGGGTGATGACCTGCTTGAGGCCACGGATGTTGACGGTCTTGCCCTCGCCGGCGTCACGCTGGATCTGCACGCCCGAGATGCGTTGCAGCGAATCGACGATGGTGACGTCCGGCAGCTTGCCGATGTCTTCCGATGAAATGGCGTCGACGATCGACGCCTCGCGCCGCTTGACGTCGACCGAGCGGATCTGCGAGCCGCGGATACCGGTGACGACGACTTCCTCGACCTGCGAGGGTCCGTCCGGCGCGGACTGCGCCCAGGCGCCGGTGGTCAGCGCCATGGACGACGCGCCCGCCAGCAGCGCCAGGGTCATCCCCCTCGCCAACGCGGACTGGTTTCGTGGATTGGACAAGATCTTCGCTCCCCAAACGTTCTTATGGCCGTTCTCGACCCCCGCCGATTTCGGTGAGGGCTGCTGCTCCGCCTGCCGTTGAAAGGGTTCCCGGCCTGCCCGGCGAGCCCTTGCGTTCAAGCGAAGTTCTTCTGGCGACCCCTGCGTCACGAGACGCACACGCTGGCTCACGCCCTTCCCCAGCCGTGACGCACGATCGGTAAATGTCCTGTTCGTGTCAACTAGAATGTCAACGTTGTCATTTTGTAGCCGACAGGCCCTCTACAGCCATCGCCGCAAGGGTTTGCGTGCTGTTCGGCGACCATTTCGAGCGAAACCAAATTCATCATCGCATTGATTTTGTGGATATAAATTTCTCGAGAATACCATCTCGACGCCTTGCTGCGATCTGGTCGTGACGTAGCGTCAAGCGCTTCCACTGGCGCACGGCCGGGTCCAGAGGCGCGCTGAATATCCCTTTGGTGTCGGGAACTACCGCGAGGAAATGTCCAAACTTGTCTTATCATGTCTCGTCAAATGTCTTTCTTGGACAAACTTTGTCCACATGCATGACATCGTTGTCGCGCTGAGCTATGGCTTCGTTCCAAGGGGCGGCGGCGGTTCGGGCGATCGAGCCCGGCGCGGTGCAATTCGGACCTGGATGTGACGACGTAGATGGCGACGATCCATGATGTGGCGCTGCGGGCGGGGGTGTCGCCCAAGACCGTCTCGCGCGTTCTGAACGACCACGAGAGCGTCACCGCCAAGACGCGTGAGCGGGTCCGCGGCGCCATGCTGGCCCTGGACTATCACCCCAACGCCGTGGCGCGCGGGCTGCGCTCGCACGGCGCTCCGGCCGTCGGCATCCTGATGGGCGACCCCAGCGGCGGCTACCAGACCCGCATTCATCACGCCCTGATGGTCGCCTGCCTCGAGAACGGCCGCCACCTCACCGCCGAACTGGTCGAGGGCGACATGGCCGGCTGGCAAGAGCGGATTCGCGCCTTCGTGACCGACGGCGGCATCCGCGAAATGGTGCTGCTGCCGCCGGAATGTGATTTCGCCCCGCTCAAGACGTTGCTGCGCGAGCACGACGTGCGCTGCGTGCTGATCTCGCCGACCAGCCCCGACTCGCACTCGCCCAGCATCGTCATGGATGACCGCGCCGCGGCCCGCGAGGTGGTCGAGCACCTGTTCAGCCTGGGCCACGAGCGAATCGGCCATATCGCCGGCCATCCGGACCATGCCGCCAGCACCCTGCGCCGCAACGGCTTCAACGAAGCCTATGCCGCCGCCGGCAAGCCGCGCCCCGCCCCGGCGCTGATCGTGCCGGGCGACTTCACCTTCAAGGGCGGGCTGGTCGGGGCCCAGGCCCTGCTGGACATGGAAAACCCGCCCACCGCCATCTTCGCGGCCAATGACGACATGGCCGCCGCCACCTGCATGGAGGCCCAGCGGCGCGGTCTGAAACTGCCCGACGACCTGTCGGTGGTGGGCTTCGACGACGCGCCGATCGCCGCGGCGATCTGGCCGTCCCTGACCACCATCCGCCAGCCCTTCGACCAGATGACCCGCCGGGCCATCACCGCCCTCAGCGCCTGGAACGCCAACGAGGCGCTGGGCAAGTCGGCGGCGACGATCCTCACCAAGCACAGCCTGGTGATCCGCGAATCCACCGGCCCCGCCAGGGCCGGCTAAACCCAACGCCTATCCGCGCCGACGAGCCTTCGTCCGCGTCACATCCTGTGGGAGGTTACCATGAACCGACAGACCTGGCGGGGCCTGACCCTGGCCCTCATGCTCGGCGCTTCCGCCGCCGCCCTGGCCTCCTGCGCCCAGGCCCAGGCGCCCGCCGCGGCCCCGGCCGCCCGCCCCTGGCTGGACCCCAAGCTCGACGCCGACACGCGCGCCGACCAGGCGGTCAAGGCCATGACCCAGGACGAGAAGATGACCATCATCTTCGGCTATTTCGGCGCCGACATGGGCCAGAAGTACACCCGCGTTCCCGAGGCCCTGCCCGGCTCGGCCGGCTATGTGAAGGGCGTTCCGCGCCTGGGCATTCCCGAACAGTTCCAGACCGACGCCGGCGTTGGCGTGGCCACCCAGGGCGGCGAGCCCAAGAAGCGCGAACGCACCGCCCTGCCCTCCGGCATGGCCACCACCGCCACCTGGAACCCTGACCTGGCGTACAAAGGCGGCGCGATGATCGGTTCGGAGGCCCGCGACTCGGGCTTCAACGTCATGCTGGCCGGCGGAGTGAACCTGGTCCGCGAGCCGCGCAACGGCCGCAACTTCGAATACGGCGGCGAGGACCCATTGCTGGCCGGGCTGATGGTCGGGGCCCAGATCCGGGGCATCCAGTCCAACGCCATCGTCTCGACCATCAAGCACTACGCCCTGAACAGCCAGGAGAACGGCCGCTTCGTGCTCAACGCCAGGATCGGCGAGGCCGAGGCCCGGACCTCCGACCTGCTGGCCTTCCAGTTCGCCATCGAGGATTCCGACCCGCACTCGGTGATGTGCGCCTACAACCGCATCAACGGCGACTACGCCTGCGAGAACGACTTCCTGCTTAACAAGGTCCTCAAGCAGGACTGGGGCTACAAGAACTACGTGATGTCCGACTGGGGCGCGGTCCATTCCAGCGCCAAGGCCGTCAACGCCGGCCTCGACCAGGAATCGGCCGGCCAGGCCTTCGACACACAGAGCTTCTTCCAGGGCCCGCTGAAGGACGCCCTGGCCAAGGGCGAGGTCTCCCAGGCCCGCCTCGACGACATGGTTCGTCGCATCCTGCGCGGCCTGTTCGCCAGCGGCGTGGTCGAGAAGCCGGTCAAGATCACGACGATCGACTACGCGGCCCACGGCAAGATCACCCGCGCCGACGCCGAAGAAGGCATCGTTCTCCTGAAGAACGACAAGGGGCTGCTGCCGCTCGTCGCCACGGCCAGGAAGATCGCGGTCATCGGCGGCCACGCCGACGTCGGCGTGCTGTCGGGCGGTGGCTCCTCGCAGGTCTATCCGATCGGCGGCCGCGCGGTGCAGGGCGAAGGCCCGGCCACCTGGCCCGGCCCGATGATCTACTTCCCCTCCTCGCCGCTGAAGGCGCTGAAGGCCCGCCTGCCCGGCGCCGATATCCAATATGCCGACGGCAAGGACCTGGCCGCCGCGGCCAAGCTGGCGGCCGCCAGCGACATCGTCCTGGTGTTCGCCACCCAGTGGAACGGCGAGTCGTTCGACAGCCCCCTGACCCTGGAGCACGACCAGGACGCCCTGATCGACGCCGTCGCCACGGCCAACGCCAAGACCGTGGTGGTGCTGCAGACCGGCGGCCCGGTGCTGATGCCCTGGCTGTCCAAGGTGGGCGGCGTGGTCGAGGCCTGGTACCCCGGCTCGGAAGGTGGCGAGGCCATCGCCCGCGTACTGACCGGCGAGGTCGACGCCTCGGGCCGCCTGCCCGTCACCTTCCCCGCGTCCCTGGCGCAACTGCCGCGCCCCGTGCTGGACGGCGATCCCAAGACGCCCGACGCCATGTTCGAGGTCGACTATACGCTCGAGGGCGCGGCGGTCGGCTACAAGTGGTTCGACAAGAAGGGCCACCAGCCGCTGTTCGCCTTCGGCCAAGGCCTGTCCTACACGACCTTCGCCTATGACAACCTCAAGGCCACGACGGCGGGCGGCGTCGTCACCGTCAGCTTCGACGTCAAGAACACCGGCGCGCGGGCCGGCAAGGCCGTGCCGCAGGTCTATGTTTCGCCCAAGGACGCCAAAGCCATTGGGGGCTGGGAAGCGCCGCAGCGCCTGGCCGGCTTCAAGAAGCTCGACCTGGCCCCGGGCGCGACCACCAGCGTCCGCCTGACCGTCGATCCGCGCCTGCTGGCCGTGTGGGACGCCAAGGCCCACGGCTGGTCGGTGGCGGCCGGCGACTACACGGTCACCCTGGGCGCCTCGTCGCGCGATCCAGCCGCCAAGGCCGATGTCGCCGTGGCCGCCCAGGCCCTGCCCGTGGGCCTGATCAAGCGATGAGCGCACAATTGGCGCCATTTGGCCGCAGGGGAAATTAAGGTCTGATTAACCATAGAAGACCAGTTTCGGCCGGTCTTCCTTGAAGACACCCCACCATCACTGACTTTCCACAGCCCGGCCAAAAGCCGGGCTGTTTTTTTGTCCGAATGCGCTTGCACCGAGTCACGGGGGCGGCTATCACCCGGCCTCTTCCTGAGGCGACCTGTTCCGCGGTAGCTCAGTGGTAGAGCAGCCGGCTGTTAACCGGCTGGTCGTAGGTTCGAATCCTACCCGCGGAGCCACCTCTGGTTTTGAGAAAAATCCGGCCCTTCGGCCGGATTTTTCGCATCCGGACCGGCGTTCGTTTGCTTCAACAAATCAAATGACCGTCGAAATTCCGTCGATAGCTCGCCATCCCGGCGAGCGGGATCTCCCCTGGCCCAGGCGCCCCTCGACTGAAACGCGCGGGTGTCGCAATCCTCTCGACACCGCTATCGGTCGAAACCATCCGCGGCGAACTACGGTCACGCTCGGATGGCTCGCTCAGACTCTCACCAACCTACCGTGGGCGGTGGTCAACCGCGCGGGCCGGCTCCGTTGAAGTTCAAGGTCCAGGCTCGAGCCGCCGTGGACGACGGTGACGCGTCCGTCGACCTTGGCGGTCAGCACCGCCTCGGTTAGCTTGCCGCCCGCCCAGCGCACGTTGACCTCCACCGCGCCGCGCGCCCGCAGTCCCGTGATGTGCCCGGTCGGCCAAGCCGACGGCAGAGCCGGCAACAGATAGATGCGGTCGTTGCGGCTCTGCAGAACCATCTCCGTCATGCCCGAGGTCCCGCCGAAATTGCCGTCGATCTGGAACGGCGGGTGGGCGTCGAACATGTTGGGATAGGTCCGCTCGGGCCCGAGCAACAGCGACAGGATCTCATGGGCGTGGTCACCGTCGCCAAGGCGCGACCACAGGTTCAGCCGCCAGGCGATGGCCCACCCGGTGGACAGGTCGCCGCGCGTGACCAGTGTCGTCTTGGCGGCCGCCGCCAATTTGGGCGTCGTGTCGATCGAGATCTGGTCCGAGGGAAACAGGCCGTAGAGATGCGAGACGTGGCGGTGGTGGACGTCGACAGCGTCCGCGTCCCAGTCTTCCTGCCACTCCTGTAGTTGGCCGCCCTTGCCGATCTTGTAGGGCGCCAGCTTGTCGCGCGCCGTCTTCAGCTCGGCGACGACGGCCTCGTCGGCGCCGAGGATCACCTCGGCCTTCAGGCAGTTGTCGAACAGGTCCCGGACGATCGCCTGGTCCATGGTCGGGCCGGCGACCAGGGAGGAGCCGTGACCGTGGTCGTTCTCGGGCGAGAGCGACGGGCTGGTGACCAGGACCCCGAACTTCGGATCGACCACCAGGGTGTCCAGGAAGAACCTCGCCGAGCCCTTCATCAGCGGATAGACGCGGGCGAGATACGCCGTGTCGCGATTGTAGTCGTAGTGGTCGTAGACGTGCTTGCACAGCCAGGCGCCGCCGGTGGGCCAAACGCCGTAGGTCGCCCCGTCGATCGGCGCCGTGGCGCGCCAGAGATCGGTGTTGTGGTGGGCGACCCAGCCGCGCGCGCCGTACATGACCTTGGCCATCCTGGCCCCGGTCTCGGCGAGGTCCGCCACCAGCGCGATCAGCGGCTCGACCAGTTCCGGCAGATTGGTTGGCTCGGCCGGCCAGTAGTTCATCTCGGTGTTGATATTGATCGTGTACTTGCTGCCCCATGGGGCTGAGGTCTTGTCGTTCCAGATGCCCTGCAGGTTGGCCGGCTGTCCGCCCGGGCGCGAACTGGCGATCAGCAGGTAGCGGCCATACTGGAAGTAAAGGGCCGCCAGGGATGGATCGTCGGTGGTCGGTGAGCGCTTGATCCGCACGTCGGTCGGCAGCAGGTCGGCGCGGGTGCGGCCGAAGTCGACACCGACCCGCCGAAACAAACTCCGATGATCGGCCTGGTGATCGGCCAGGATCTTCGCCCAAGGCTTGCCGGCCAGTTTGGCGAGCGTCGCTTTGTTGAGCGCGACAGGGACGCCCGACACGTCGTCATAACGGCGGTAACTGGTCGCCGCCGCGATCAGCAACAGCACCTCGTCGGCGCCCGTCACCGAAAGCCTGTCGCCCTCCCCTGTCACCTGACCGCCCTTGGTTCGGACCTGAACGCGACATTCGAACTCCAGATTGGCAGGAACGCCCTGCTGGCTGTCGTTGGCGCCGCCAAGCACCAGCGCCTGATCCTCCACGCGCGTGACGAGCTTGGACTTCAGCGGGCTGGCAAAGCTTAGGTCCACGGTGATCGCCGCCTTTTCGCTGGCCGTCAGTCGCACGGCGATCACCCCGTCCGGCGCGCTGGCAAGCACCTCGCGGACATGGCGGACGCCGCCGGCGGCAAAGGTCGTCGTGGCGATCGCCCCGTCGATGTTCAGGTCGCGGACATAGTCGCTTCCCGCCTCGGCCAGGCCCGGGAAGTCGAGCTTCAGGTCGCCGATCGTCTGGTAGGACATCTGACGCTTGGGCGTGCCCATGAACTTGGCGTCAGCCAGCTCGGTGGCCTTGGCGTATTCGCCCGCGTCGATCAGGCGGCGAATTTCCGCAAGCGCCGCCAAGGCTTCGGGGTTGGCCGGGTCATACGGGCCGCCGGCCCACAGGGTGTCCTCGTTCAGCTGCAGCCGCTCGGCCGCCACGCCGCCGAACACCATCGCGCCCAGCTTGCCCGAGCCGACCGGCAGCGCCTCGACCCATTCCTTGGCCGGTTGGCGGTACCAAAGGCGCATTGGCGAGGTCTTGGGCCTCGCGGCGTGAGCGGAGCCGCCGCCCAAAGCCGTCGAAGCGCCAAGAGCAGCAAGCGTGGACCGGCGAGTCAGGTTCATTTGATTCTCGAAGCGTGGTCGGAAATGACAGACGCGGCCTAAGCGGATCGGCTACTCGCGCCGGCCCTCTGAACTTTATTACTCCGACAAACTATGGAAACGTGACAGCGACGCAAGGCGGTATCGCCCCGTGATATGACGGCTCATCTTTCCAACGTTAGCGCTACCATTTGTCATTCTTGCTGACTAGGATGGCCCCGATCCAGCTCAAGACCACATCGGTCGTGTCATTTGCCGGACATAAGAACAGCCACGATCTCAATCGCGGCGCTCGGAGGGGACTACGCCAGATGATCCGCCAAAGCCTCGTCGTCCTTGCCCTCTTGGCCGCCGGCGCCGCCCAGGCCCGCGTTCCGCTCGAGGCGCGGCAGCCCCTGATCGATGGTCGGACGGTCGCCCCGGAGGCGGCGTTCGAATGGTTTGAGTACACGGGCGCCGACCCGTCGGACGACGCGTTCAAACCAACCTCGGCCCAGTACGCCAACCCGATCCTCAAGGGGACCTATCCCGACCCGGCGGTCATGCGGGTCGGCAAGGACTTCTATTTCGTCAGTTCGACCTTCGCCTGGTTCCCCGGGCTTCCGGTCTTCCACTCCACCGACCTCGTGCATTGGAACCAGATCGGCAACGCGATCGATCGCCCCGGCATGCTCGACTTCAAGCGGCTGGGCCTGTCGCGTGCGGTCTTCGCGCCGACGCTGAGCCACCATGACGGCGTCTTCTATATCCTGAACACCTGCGTCGATTGCAGCGGCAATTTCCTGATCACCGCGAAGGATCCGAAGGGCCCCTGGTCGGATCCGGTGTGGCTGCCGTCCGTGGAGGGCATCGATCCGTATCTCTTCTTCGACGACGACGGCGGCGCCCTGATTGTCTTCAACGGCGCGCCCCCGGGGCCGCCCGAATACAAGGGCCACCGCGCCATCTGGGCGATCGGCTACGACGTCAAGGCCAAGAAGACCGTCGGCCAACCCAAACTGCTGCTCGACAAGGGCGTCAATCCCGCAGCCAAGCCCATCTGGCCCGAGGGGCCCCACATTCTCAAGAAGGACGGCTGGTATTATCTGGTCGCGGCCGAAGGCGGCACCGCCGAGGGCCACAGCCAGGTGGTCCTGCGCTCGAAGAGCGCCTGGGGACCGTACGTTCCTTACGCGAACAATCCGATCCTGACCCAACGCGGCCTTCCCAAGGACCGTCCGCTGCCGATCACCTCGGCTGGCCACGCCACGCTCGTCGACACCCCGGACGGCGAGTGGTGGGCGACGTTCCTGGCGGTGCGGCCCTATGGCGATGATCTCTACAACACCGGCCGCGAGACCTTCCTGCTGCCGGTGGAGTGGAAGGACGGCTGGCCCGTCATCCTGGAGAACGGCAGGACCATCCCTTACCTCCACGCCAAGCCCGCCCTGCCCGCGACCGAGCCCACCCCGCCGCCGACCGCGGGCGCCTTCACGGTTCGCGAGGAGTTCAACGGCAAGGCCTTGCCGCTGAACTGGGTCACCATGCGGATCCCGCAGCGGCGCTGGTGGCGGCTCGACGGTGGGAAGCTGATCCTGACCGCGCGCGCCGAAACGATCGGGGGCATGGCTCAGCCCTCATTCTGGGGGCGTCGCCAACAGCATATCAACGCCAGCGCCTCGACCCAGATGCGCTTCGCCCCGAGCAAGGTCGGCGACAAGGCCGGCATGGTCGCCGTGCAGAACGACGACTTCTTCTTCTTCCTGGGCGTGACGCGTGGCGCCGACGGCCAGGACAAGATCGTGCTCGAGCGCCGCGCCGGTCCGAAGGACGCGGCCAGCGGGGCGGAGGTCGCCGGCGCGCCTGTCACGCTCAAGGCCGGCGCTCCGATCTGGCTGAAGATCACCGCCCGCGGCGGTCTCTATGATTTTTCCTACGCGCTGGCGCCCGGCCAATGGAAGATCCTGAAGGCCGGCGAGGACGGAACGATCCTTTCGACCAAGACCGCGGGAGGCTTCGTCGGCGCGCTCCTGGGGGTGTACGCCCATGACGCCCAGCCGGACGCGGCCGTGGGGCGATGATGCACGCCTGGGCGCCGCCGAGCCCGGCGGAGCCTCCAGTTCGGCGACCGTAAACCGAAGGCGACGCTGACGCGATCGCCACCGACGCCGCCCTCGAAGCGCGGCGGCTTTCAAGGGGATAAGAGATGATCAGAGCAACTCGTCCGCTGGCTGCTTGCGTCCTGGCCGTCGTGATGGCCGCGCCCACCTTGGTTCAGGCCCAGAGCAAGGCCGGACCGCCTATCGCGTTGCGGATCGACGCCGGCGCCCCTGGACCTAGAATCGACCGCAACATCTTCGGCCAGTTCGCCGAGCACCTGGGAACGGGCGTCTATGGCGGCGTCTGGGTGGGCAAGGACTCGTCGATCCCCAACACACGCGGAATCCGCAAGGACGTGGTCGAGGCGCTGCGCGCCATCAAGGTCCCCAATGTCCGCTGGCCGGGCGGCTGCTTCGCCGACGAGTACCATTGGCGACATGGCGTCGGCCCGACCGCGAACCGGCGCAAGACGATCAATTCCAACTGGGGCGGCTCGGTCGAGCCCAACACGTTCGGCACCGACGAGTTCATGGACTTCGTCGACCAGATCGGCAGCGAGGCCTATGTTTCGGTGAACATCGGCTCGGGCTCGGTGCAGGAAGCAGCCGAGTGGATCGAGTACATGACCGCCGATCCGGCGACCACGGCGGGCCAGGAGCGCGCGGCCAACGGCCACCCCGCGCCCTACAAGGTCAAGTATCTGGGCCTTGGCAACGAGAGCTGGAGCTGCGGCGGGGCGATGACCCCCGACGCCTACACCGACGAGATGAAGCGCTACGCCCGCTTCGTGCGGAATTACAACCCCAAGCAATCGGGCGCGGAGGCGATGCAACGGATCGCCGTCGGCCCCAACCAGGGCGACCCGGCCTATACCGAGGCGGTTATGGCGGCTCAGAAGGGCCATGACTGGGCCTGGAACATCGAAGGCCTGTCCCTGCACTCCTACACCACCGGCGGCTGGCCGCCCTCCTATGCCAGCCAGGGCTTCGACGAGGCCGCCTACGCCAAGCTGGTCCAGGAAACGCTGGGCATGGACGGCCTGATCGCCAAGCACGCGGCGATCATGGACAAGTACGATCCGGAAAAGAAGGTGCCGCTGGTCGTCGACGAGTGGGGCGTGTGGCTGGCGCCGCTGGAAGACACCAATCCCGGCTTCCTCGCCCAGCAGAATTCGCTGCGGGACGCCATCGTCGCGGCCTTGAACCTCAACATCTTCGCGCGCCATGCCGACCGCGTGCGGATGACCAACATCGCCCAGATGATCAATGTCCTGCAGGCGATGATCCTGACCGACAAGGACAAGATGGTCCTGACCCCGACCTATCACGTCTACAAGATGTACCTGCCGTTCCAGGACGCGACCTTCACCCCTGTCAGCTTCGACGCCGGGACCTATGCGCAAGGCGACGTCAAGCTGCCGCGCGTGGACGCGATCGCGGCGCGCGACGCCCAGGGCAAGCTGTGGCTGGCGGTGACCAACCTTGATCCGGTTCGCCCCGCCTCGATCCTGGCCAGCGTCTCCGGCACCAAGGCCGCGAGCGCCCACGGTCAGGTTCTGACCGCCTCGCGCGTCGATGCGGTCAACACTTTCCAAGCGCCGGGCGTCGTGACGCCCAAGCCCTTCACCGCGAAGGCGGGTCGCGACGGCCTTGAGCTGGACATTCCGGCCAAGTCCATCGTCGTCGTTCAACTGGAGCCGTAGCGGCCAGAACCGGATCGCCCCGTACAGCGGGAACCTCGCTTCCCGAGAGCGACGTTCCCGCTGAGGGGCGCGCCCACTATATGGATGCGCTGCTCAAAACTTGCCAAGCACGGCCGCGTTGCGCCTATTGCAACGCATGCAGCCCAGCAATCCCACGCCGCCTCCAACCGCCTCGCCGGACGAACCGTCGATCCCGCGATCGGCGAAGGGGTCGGGCCGTCGCCTGCGCGGCGCGGTGGCCCACTATCTCGGCACGGCGATCGTCTCGGGCCAGATCGCCCCGGGGGAAACGCTGACCGGCGAAATCGCCAACGCCGCCGCCCTGGACGTCTCGCGCGGCGCCTATCGCGAGGCCGTGCAGGTGCTGACCGCCAAGGGCCTGGTCGAGAGCCGGCCCAAGGCCGGAACGCGCGTCCTGCCGCGCAGCCGCTGGAACATTCTGGACCCCACGGTCCTGGCCTGGGCGTTCTCGGCCGAGCCGGATCTGGCGTTCGTGCGTGACCTGTTCGAACTGCGCGCCGTGGTCGAACCGGCCGCCGCCCGCTTCGCCGCCGAACGGCGCGACAAGGACGACATCAAGGCGATGAAGGACGCGCTGGCCAAGATGCGGCGTCATACATTGGCGACCGAGGCGGGCCGAGCGGCCGACCGCGCCTTCCACGATGCGCTGCTGCGGGCCACCCACAACAGCGCGATGATGGCGCTGAGCGCCAGCATCAGCGCCGCGGTCAGTTGGACGACGGAGTTCAAGCAGCGCTCGCGGGCCCTGCCCCGCGATCCCGTACCCGACCACGCCAGGGTGTGCGACGCCATTGTCGCCCGCGATCCCGAGGCGGCGAGCGCGGCCATGCGCGCCCTCGTCGACCTGGCGCTCGAGGACACCCGCTCGTCCATGTGACGAACGGCGCCTTAGGGCCGCTTTGGACTAGTGGTTATCCCTGGGCAGGCCCTTGGTCTGGGCGATGCGCTGGTACTTGACCGCTGGTTCCAGCACCGCTCCGGTCTCCATCTGGCCGACGATGGTCCGCTGGA
>NZ_LMHC01000010.1 GCF_001427665.1 Caulobacter sp. Root655 | reverse complement strand
CATCCGCGAAGGCGGCCGCACGGTCGGCGCCGGCGTGGTGGCCAAGATCGTCGAATAGTCTTCGACCTTCTGAAGTCTCTACCGAACTAGCCAAGGCCCCGGGGGAAACCCCGGGGCCTTTTGCATTCCTCCCCCTTCGGGGGAGGTGGCCCGAAGGGTCGGAGGGGGCAAGGGGGCCTCCATTACGACACCTTAAGATGACCGCCCGGGCCGCGCCGCCTAGCGTGGCCATGGCCTCGACCGGCGGGCCCAGTCGGAACCTCCCATGCTCAAGCGACGCGACCTGATCCTGGCCGGGGCCGGCCTGATGCTGGCGCCCACGACGGCCCTGGCCGCCGCAAGACCCCTGGGGGGCGACAATCCGGTCGTCGACGCCTTCGTCAAGGAACAGGCCTTCCAGGGCGTGGTCATGCTGGGCAAGGCCGGCAAGGCCACCTATGCCCGGGCCTTCGGCATGGCCGACATCGAGGCCGCGCGCCCGGCCACGATCGACACCGTCTACGCCATCGCCTCGATGTCCAAATGGCTGACCGCCGTCACCGTCCTCAAGCTGGTCGAGGCCGGCAAGCTGTCGCTGGACGCGCCGATCACCACCTGGCTGCCCGACTATCGCGCCGACACCGGCGCCAAGGTCACCCTGCGGCGGTTGCTGTCCAACAGCAGCGGCGTGCCCAACGGTTTCACCACGGCGATCAAGGCCGATCCCTCCCTCTTCAAGGCGCGGCTGAGCACGGCGGAGGCCCTGGAGCGCTTCTGCCTGGGCGACCTGGCGTTCGAGCCGGGGACGCGGTTCGATTACGCCCTCACCAACTGGATCATCGTGCTGGCCGCCGTCGAGAGGGTCACCGGCCTGCCGTTCCAGACGGCCGTGCGCGAGATCACCCTGAGCCCGCTGGGGCTGGACGGCATCCGGGCCGACGACGCGATCACCGCTGAGCCCAACACCGCCGTCGGCTATACCGACGCTAAGCCGCCGACCCGACGTCCCAACGACCGCCAGCCCTACATGGCCGCCGCGGGCGGCTATTTCGGCGCGGCGTCGGACCTGCTGAAGGCGGCCCATCTGATCTTCGACACCGGCTTCCTGTCGCCCGCTTCGCAAAGAGCCCTGCGGACCGTCGAGGTGGCCAGCGACCGCTACGCCCTGGGCGGCCGGATCCGTACCCTGGTGGTCGACGGCAAGCCCTATCCAGCCGGCTGGGAGACGGGCAACACCGCCGGCTTCCGCTCGGTGCTGGGCCACCGCTTCGACACCCGCGCGAGCGTGGTGATCCTCAACAACACCACGATGTCGCAGAAGACCCTGGACCTGTTCGCCGACAAGCTGTTCGGGGCGGTGACGCCGGCGGGCTAGGGCATTTTCGAGCGAAGTGGACACCGGTTCGCGTGAAGAAAATACGCAAAAACAAGAACCTAGAGCGCCCGGCCTGATGCAATCAGGTCGGGAAACGCTCTAGGCGGCGGAGCGAGACGACTCTACCCTAAGGGAAACGCGAGAGACCCCGTGAACCGCCATCGCCTCTTCTCCCTGCTGGGAGCCCTGTCGCTGACCGTGCCGCTGGCGGCCTGCCAGAGGACACCGGACCCGCCGGCCTCGATCAGCGCGCCACCCGGCCTGGGCGACCGCGTGCGGGTGCTCAGCGCCGACGCCTTCGTGATCGACGGGCGGCACGTGCGCCTGGCCAACGCCTATGCGCCGCAGGGCGTGCCCGACGCCCGCTGCTGGGCCGAGGCGGCGGCCGCCAAGCAGGTGACCGACTGGGTCCGGGGCAAGGTGCGCGAAGCCCGTGTCGTGGCCATCGAGACGCCGGACGGCTTCGACGAGTTCCATCGCGAGCTGGCCGTCGTCAGGCTGGACGGCGAGGATCTGGGACAGGCGCTCTACGAGGCGGGTCTGGCGAGCCGGCGCACCGAGGCCGCGTATGGCCGGTTCTCGTGGTGCGAGCCGATCAGCGCCAAGGCCGCGGGCGCGCCGGCGGTGGGCTCGCTGCTCGACAGCGGCAAGCAGCGGTAAAGGTCGGAAGCTTGGGGACACACACATACCAGTGTGTGTCCCCGTTCGTTCGTTCGCCCTACAGCCGATCCACCGGCGACAAGGCCCCCGTGGGCGCCTCGCGCGGGGTGGTCCAGCGGGCCAGATGCGGGGTCAGCCAGCGCTCGATGTCGTCGACGATCTCGTAGACCACCGGCACCAGCACCAGCGACAGCACGGTCGAGGTGATCAGGCCGCCGATCACCGCCACGGCCATCGGCTGGCGGAACTCCGAACCGGTGCCGATGCCCATGGCGGTCGGCATCATGCCGGCCATCATCGCCAGGGTGGTCATGACGATCGGCCGGGCCCGTTCGTGGCAGGCGTCGAGGATGGCGTCGCGCTGGCTCATGCCCGACCGTTCCTGCTCGATGGCGTACTCGACCAGCAGGATCGAGTTCTTGGCCGCCAGGCCCATCAGCATCAGGAAGCCGATCAGCGACGGCATCGACAGCGACTGGCCGGTGACCAGCAGGGCGAAGAACGCGCCGCCGATCGCCAGGGGCAGGGCCGACAGGATGGTCACCGGCTTGAAGAAGCTGCGGAACAGCAGCACCAGCACGCCGAACACCAGGCCGACCGCCGACAGCAGGGCCACGGCGAAGCCGGTGAACAGCTCGACGAAGGCCTCCTGGTCGCCGGCCGCGGCCGGGGTGACGCCGGCCGGCAGCTTGGCCATGGTCGGCAGCTTGTTGACGTCGGCCATCGCCTGACCCAGCTGGGCGCCGTTGTTGAGGTCGGCCTCGATGGTCAGCTGACGCTTGCGGGCGAAGCGGTCGATCTTGGCCGGGCCGGCCTGGAACGACAGGTCGGCGACACTATCCAATCGCGTGGTGCCGCCGCCGGCCGTGGGGATGCGCAGGGCGCCCAGGGCGTCGAGGTCGGCGCGGGTCTCGGCCGGCAGGCGCACGCGGATCGGGATTCTCCGCTCGCCCTGGGTCATCTTGGCGACGTTGGAGTCGATGTCGCCGACCGTCGCCACCCGGGCGATGGCGGCGATGTCGGCGGCGTTGACGCCCAGGCGGGCGGCCTCGTCGGCCTTGGGGCGGATGATGATTTCCGGACCGCTGGGCGGCGAGGAGGGGCGGGGATCGGCGACCGTCGTCAGGCCGCGCATCTCGCGTTCCACCTGCAAGGCGGTGCGTTCCAGCAGCGGGCCGTCCTCGGCGGTCAGGATGGTCTGGACGTCCGAGGTGCCCCAGTCGCCCAGCAGGTTGACCCGGGCGTCGGGGATGTCGCGCAGGCCGGCGCGGACCACCTGCTTGATCTGCGTCACCCGCAGGTCGCGCTTGGCGTTGAGGACGATGGTGATGGTGGCGTCGCGGATGTCGGCCCCGCTCTGGCCGCCCCAGCCGCTGCCGATGTTGGACCCGACCTGGGCGAAGACGTGGGCGGTCTCCGGGCGGGCCTTGAACATCTTGGTCACGGCCTGGACCGTGCGTTCCATGTCGGCCGTGGTCGCGCCGGGCGGGCCCTGGACCTTCAGATAGTAGTAGTTGGCGTTGCCGGCCGGCTGGAAGGCGGTCGGCAGCAGGCCGGCCAGCATGATCGAGCCGACGAAGATCAGGCCGCCGATGATGCAGCTGAGGATCCGGTGATCCAGCGCCCAGTCCAGGGCGCCGCGATAGAAGCCCTCGAACGGCTTGCGCGGATGCGGGTTCCTGGACGGCTTGAGGAAATAGGCGGCCAGCAGCGGGGTCAGCAGGCGGGCGACGACCAGCGAGAACAGCACCGCCACGGCGACGGTCAGGCCGAACTCCTTGAAGAACTGGCCGGGCGTGCCGGGCATGTAGGACACCGGCACGAACACCGCCACGATGGTGAAGGTGGTGGCCACGACCGCCAGGCCGATGGAATCCGCCCCCTCCATCGCCGCCTGGAAGGGCCTCTGGCCCCGCGAGACGCGTTTCTCGATGTTCTCGATCTCGACCACGGCGTCGTCGACCAGGATGCCGATGACCAGGGTCAGGGCCAGCAGGGTCACGACGTTCAACGAGAAGCCCATCACCGCCATGAAGGCGAAGGTGGGGATCAGCGACACCGGCATGGCGATGGCGGTGATCAGGGTGGCCCGCCACTCGCGCAGGAACAGGAACACCACCAGCGACGCCAGCAGCATGCCTTCCAGCAGGGTGTGCTCGGTGGCGGTGAAGCTGGCGCGGGTCTCGTCGACGGTCGAGAAGATCTTCACGAACGTCACGCCGGGCTGCTTGGCCTCCAGCTTGTCGACGGCCGCCTTGACGCGGTCCTCGACGGCGACGTCGCTGGAGTCGCGGGTCTTCATCACCTGGAAGGCGACGACGGGGCGGCTGTCCAGGCGGGCGAAGCCGCGCTGCTCCTCGGCGCCCTGGCCGACCTGGGCGACGTCGGTCAGTTTCACGTAGCGGCCGCCGCTGATGGGAATGGTGATGTTGCGCAGTTGCTCGACCGTGGTGGCCGCGCCCAGCACGCGCAAGGTCTGCTCGCGGCCGCCGATCTTGGCCCGTCCGCCGGGAGCGTCGACGCTGAAGCTGGCCAGGGCCGTGTTCAGCTGCGGGGCGGTGACGCCGAACGCGGCCATGCGGTCGGGATCGATGATGACGTTGATTTCGCGGTCGACGCCGCCGACCCGGGCCACCTGGGCCACGCCCTTTTCGCCCTGCAGGGCGCGGGTGACGGTGTCGTCGATGAACCACGACAGCTCGGTCGGGCTCATGTTCGGGGCCGAGACGGCATAGGTGATGATCGGGGCGCTGGTGATCTCCAGGCGCTGGACGATCGGCTCGTCGACCTCGCGCGGCAGGATCGAGCGGGTCTGGTCGACCTTGGAGCGGACCTCGTCGGTGACCTTCTGCAGGTCCTCGCCGAGCTCGAACTCGATGGTGGTGGTCGAGGCGCCCTGGACCACCGACGAGCGGATGGTCTTGACGTTGGAGATGCTGGCCACGGCGTCCTCGATCGGACGGGTGACCTGGGTCTCCATCTCGCCGGGCGCCGCGCCGCTCTGGGTGACCGTTACGGTCACGGCGGGGAACTCGACATTGGGGAACTGCTTGATCGGCAGGGCCATGTAGCAGCCGACGCCGGCGATGATCAGGGCGATGAACAGGACCGCGACGGGAATCGGGTTCTTGATCGCCCAGGCGGAGATTTTGAGTTCGGTCGCCATCAGCGGGCCGCCTGTTGGATGTTGGACGGCCGGACGAGGTCGCCGTCGGCCACGAACGAGGCTCCGCCCAGCACCACGCGGGTTCCGGCCGGCGGGCCCTGGATCAGTTGCGCCCAGCCGCCGCCCTTCTGGCCGACCTTGATGGCCACCTGGTGGGCGCGGTTGTTGCCGTCGACGGTCATCAGCGACAGGCCGTCGGCCTCGTAGCGGATGGCCGATTCCGGCACGGCGACGACGCTGGAGCCCGAGGCGCCGAAGGTGGCGCGGCCGAAGCCGCCGGGCCGCAGGTCCTGACGGACCGGCAGGCGCACCCGCACCTTGCCCAGGCGGTTGGCGCTGTCGACCCGGGGGCTGACCAGGCGGACGACGCCCGACACCGACTGGCCGCCGGGCAGGCTGACCTGGGCCGGCTGTCCGGCGCGGATTCCGGCCAGGTCGGCTTCGTTGACCTCGGCCTCCAGCTCGACCAGGCCGTCGCGGGCGATGCTGAACCACGGGGTGGTCCCGCCGCCGGCGATCTGGCCCGGCTGCACGCCGCGCTGCAGGACCAGGCCGCCGACCGGGGCGGTGATGGTCATGCGCGAGACGCGGGTGCGTAGTTCCTTCAGGGCCGCTTCCTGGGCCTTGGCGGTGTAGCGGCGGGTCTCGATCTGCTCCTGGGACAGCACGCCCTGGCCGTCGAGGCCGGCGACGCGCTTGGCCTCGGCCTGGGCCTGGGCGGTCACGGCCGCCTGCTGGTCGACCTGGGCCCGCAGCAGGGTGTCGTCCAGCTGGGCCAGGGGCTGGCCGGCCCGGACATAGTCGCCCTCGTCGGCATAGAGCCGGGCGACGCGGTAGCCCGAAAGCTCCGAGCCGACGGCGGCCTCTTCGCGCGCGACCAGCAGGCCGGACGCCTCGACCCCGCCGCCCAGCGGCCGGGCCTCGACGCCGCCGACGCTGACGGTGCGGGCCACCGATGCGGGTTTGGGGGGAGCCTTGTCCTTCTTCTCGCCGCAGGCGGTCAGGCCGACCGCGGTGATCAGGAGCATGGCGGCGAGCGAAGTGCGGGTCGTCATGGGGGAGGATCTCATTTCGAGGAAACCTGGGTGGGGACCGTGCTCTCTTGGGCAGGATTGGGCGACCATCCGCCGCCCAGCGCCTTGTAGGTCTGGACGGCGCGCAGCAGGGCCTGGGTCTTGGCGCCGGTCAGGGCGGTGCGGGCCAGGCGCCAGGACTGTTCGGCCTGCAGGGTGGTGGTCAGGTCGGTGAGGCCCAGGGCGTAGCCCTTGCGGCCGGCGGCATAGGCCCGCTCGGCCCGGATCTCGCCGGCGGTCAGCAGGGTCACGCGGCGCTGGTCGGCGTTCAGCTGGACCATGGCGTTCTCGGCCTCGCCATAGGCGGTCTGCACAGCCTTCTCGTAAGCGATGGCCGCCTGCCGGGTGCGGGCGTTCTGGGCGTCGATGTCGGCCAGCAACGAGGGGATGTTCAGCACCGGGATCGACAGGTTGGCGCCCAGCGTCCAGGTCGAGCTGGTGGTTTCCGTCTTGCCGCCCGCCAAGCCGAAGCTAGGAGAGATGCTCTTGGACAGGCCGACGCCGGGGGTCAGGTTGAAGGTCGGGAACAGCGCCAGTTCGTTGATCTTCAGGTTGCCGGCCGCCGAGGCCAGCTTGGCCTGGGCCTCGCGCACGTCGGGGCGGCGGGCCAGCAGTTCGCCGGGTACGGTGGCGGGGACGGGCGGCGGGGCGTCCAGCACCGCATCGACCGGCAGGCTGACCAACGGGTCGATCCCGCGCCCGACCAGGATCAGCAGGCTGCGCCGGGCGACGGCCAGCTGGGCTTCCAGGTCGGCGACCTGGGCCTGGGCCTGGGCCATGTCGGCCTCGGCGCGGTCGCCCTCGGAGGTGGCGACCAGGCCGGCCTCGCCCTTCTTCACGGCGCTGTCGCGCAGGCCGCCGTTGATGCGGACGGTCTCGCGGGCGTCGTCCAGTTGCACGGCCAGGCCGCGGGCCTCGAAATAGGATTGGGCGACATTGGCGGCCAGGGCGGCGCGCGCCCCCTCGAAGCCGAAGCGGGCGGCGGCCAGGTCGTTGTCGACCACCTGGCGGGCCGCGCGACGACGGCCGATCAGGTCGAGTTCCCAACTGACGTCGAAATTGGCGGCGTAGCTCTCGGTATCGCCGCCTTGGGTGAACGGAAACACGCCGGCCGGCAACTTTTGATCCAGGATCTTCGTGTGCGTCTTGCTGCCGCTGCCGGTCAGCGGCGTCGAGGGGATGTAGAGCTGGCGGACCTGGCCCTTGCGCACGGCGCGGGCCTCGTCCAGCACGGCCTGGGCGCTGCGGGCGTCCGGGGCCTTTTCCAGGGCCGCCTCGACCAGGGCGGTCAGCTGCGGATCGTTGAAGCTGGTCCACCAGCGGTCCAGGCTGGCCTGGGGCAAGGTGGTCCCGGCCGGAGCCTCATAGGCGGCCGGCAGGCGGGTGTCGGGCGTGGGGCGCGGCGTCGAGACGCAAGCCGTCAGGGCCAGGCCGCCCAGGCCCAGCGCCGCCAGCGCGGCTCCCGATCGGAGGGGCCGAGGGCGCGTGCGCTCACCGGTCATGACTGAACTCATCAAGAAACACCTGAAGTTGCGGCCGCGGGGGCGGCCGCCGTTATTTCAAAGGGGCTCGGAAGCCGACGGAGGGAAGCCTGCCACATTGCGATAGACGTCGATCACCTGGTCCAGGAACCGTTCGATCACCTGGCGCTCGGCCTGGTCCAGACTGGCGATGACGCCGTCCAGCCCATCCAGCATCGGGGCCAGTTGCTGAAAGGCCCTGTCCACCGAAGCATAGGTCGGAACGACGAACACCTTGCGACGGTCGCCGGCCTGGCGTTCCCGGCGGACGTGTCCCGCCCGTTCGAGGCGGTCGACGATCTGGGTGCTGGCGGCGGTCGTCACCTCGAGGCGAGCGGCCAGTTCGCCCGGCGTCAGGGGGCCGCTGGTCAGAAGTTGTTCCAGAGCCGCCATGTCGGTGACGTTCACCCCCAGGGACCCGCCGATCTTCTTGCCGATCTCGCGCGTCAGGATCGAGATTTCCTTGAGGCGCTGACCGATCGGGTCGCCCGTCATCCGCGACTTGTAGGTCGCCAGACATGCTGAAAAGGGATCATCCGTCGCCATGCCAGAACGGATATTGCTAAGCAAATTAATAGTCAATTGATTTAGCAATGTTGGAGGCGAGGATCGCCTGGGCGCCGTTCGCGCGCGACGTCCAGGTCCGGTCGCGGCGGCGCCGGGGCGAGCGGGCCAAGGGCGCGCGAGCGCTCTGGTCACGACTGATCTCATCAAGAGGCGCCTGGACGGACGATCGCGCCGGGGGAGTTGGCGGATCGCCGTTCGCTCATTTAGGGGCTGCAACGCCCGGTGGAAAGGCCGCGCGCCGTCGATCAAGCATGACAATTGCGCAATGATTCCGCCGTTACCGGTCTCGTCCGCGCGGGTCGGTTCGGCGGCCCTCATGAATGCTCCTCGATCTTGGCCCACACCGCGGTTTTCAGGCGACGGAAGGAGGTTGTCCGTCCGGCTTCCTAGGGACGACGAACGAGGAGGCGGCTTTGCGACATCGTCGCCACGAAGAGTTCGTGTCGCCCCGCCGGCCCCCGGCCTGCCTGGTCGTCGCCTAGCATCGCGACGCGCCGGTTTCTGTCAGCAGGACGCCAGCAGGCCCCCTGTCGCGGGCCAATGACCGGCGCGAGGTTGACGTACCGTCAAAACATACCGCATCATCGAAACAGGTGTTCGACTCCGAGAGTCGTGGCCCGTCCGTGCGGAGTAGCGGGCAGTAAGTGAAAGCGTTTTAGTTATCCGGCCTAGGGGGAACCTAAGGTTGTCGGTCCACGAACACGCATCTTCAATTTTCGAAACGCGTCTTGCGGGTGACGTGGCGGTGGAGGCCGTCATGTTCTCGCCCGACAGGCGCGGCGTGGAGCACGCCGCCGACTGAGATCCCCCGAAGCCCAAAATGCCTGCATTCAAAAAAGCAGCTCGGGAGGGAAGACCAATGAGAAGAACGATGTTCCTGCGTGGGGCCTCGGCCCTGACGCTTGTCATGACCATGGCGACGGGGGCCCTGGCCCAGACCAAGCCCTCACGAGACGGACCGGTCGAGGTCGAAGAGATCATCGTCACCGGCTCGTTCATCCGCGGCACGCCCGAGGACGCGTCGCTGCCGGTCGACGTGATCGGGGCCGAGGACCTGCAGAAGCAGGGCTCGCCCTCGACGGTGGAACTGCTCAAGGCCCTGCCGGTCTCGAACGGCGTGCTGGGCGACACCAACCAGTTCGACAGCCGCGCCCAGGGCTCGGAAGGCTCGGGCTCGGTCAACCTGCGCGGCCTCGGCTCGCAACGCACCCTGGTGCTGCTGAACGGCCGGCGCCTGGCCATCAACCCCCTGGCCGCGGCCGGGGCCGGCATCGTCGACACCAACATCCTTCCCACCGCCGCCATCGGCCGGATCGAGGTGCTGAAGGACGGGGCGGCCGCGACCTACGGCTCGGACGCCATCGCCGGCGTCGTCAACTTCATCACCAAGAAGAACTTCAACGGCCTCGAGGCCGGCGCCGACTATCGCTATATCGACGGCTCGAAGGGCGACTACGGCCTGAACGTCACCTACGGCAAGGTCTGGGACAACGCCAACCTGCTGGCCAGCGTCGGCTGGCAACACCGCTCCAAGCTCAGCGTCGGCGATCGCGACTGGGCCAACAAGTCGTACCTGTCCAATCCTGAAGCCGGCTGGTCGGCGGCGGGCAACCCCTCGACCTTCGTCCCGGCCGCCGCCTCGACCACGGGCTTTCGCGACCCCGCCTGCGCGCCCCTGGGCGGCACCCCAGGCTTCAGCGGCATAACGCCCATCTGCCTGTGGCACTACACGCCGTTCGACAACCTGGTCGAGAAGCAGGACGCCATCCAGGCCTATGCCGAGGTCAATGCCGACCTGTCGGCCAAGACCAAGTTCCACGCCGAGGTGCTGTATTCCCACACCGACGTGCCCGACTGGAATACCTCGCCGTCCTACGCGGCGCTGGCGGTGCCCACCGCCGAGGCCTCGGCGGCGCCGACCCTGGCCGGGCGCTACTACGTGCCGGCCAACAACCCCGGCCTGATCGCCTTCATGGCCGCCAACCCGACCATCACCACCACCAGCCTGGTGACCGGGGCGCAGACCACGGTGCCGTCGAGCATCCTGTTGGGCGGGGCGATCGTCGCCGCCAACCGGCCCTACGGCCTGGGCGGCAACCCCGCCTTCGGCTATGGGGCCTCGATCGGCGCGCGGGCCTATGACGCCTTCCGGGTGTCGGGCGACCTCTCGGGCGAGTTCGACAACGGCATCGGTTGGGACATCGCCCTGACCTATTCGCAGGAAGTCGGGATCCGCACGGGCTACGACACCCTGGTCAACCGCTTCGAACTGGCCTTGCGCGGCCTGGGCGGCCCGCGTTGCGACACCGACGCGGCCACCCCCGGCATCCAGGGCGTTCCCGGGGTCAATGGCTGCCTGTTCTACAACCCGTTCGCCAACGCCATTCCTGGCAACGTGATGACCGGCCAGGCCAACGCGGCCTTCAACCCGGCTCTGGCCAACAGCGAGGAAGTCACCCGCTGGTTCTTCCAGAAGCTGTCGACCAAGCAGGCCTCGCGGCTGTTCGTCGGCGAGGCGGTGCTGAACGGCAAGACCAACATCACCCTGCCGGGCGGCGACATCGCCTGGGCGGCCGGCGCCCAGTACCGCCGCACCTACTTCAAGTCGGACTACAACGACATCAGCAACGCGGCGATCAATCCGTGCGTCAACACGCCGGACTACGGCGTGACCACCTGCACCGGCTCGGTCCGCAACGGGCCGTTCATGTTCCTGGGCGTCGGCACCGAGGCCGACAAGCAGAACGAGGTCATGGCCGGGTTCGGCGAGCTGAGCCTGCCGATCACCGAGGCCATCCAGATGCAACTGGCCGCGCGCTACGAGGACTATGGCGGCCAGACCGGCTCGACCTTCAATCCCAAGGCCGCGATCCGCTGGCAGGCCACTCCCTGGCTGGCGTTCCGCGCCTCGGCGGGCTCCACCTTCCGCGGGCCGCCGGATCCGCAGCTGGTGACCTCGTCGATCACCTCGCTGCAGAGCATCCTGGGGGTGTTCCGCGCCGTCGACATCTACGGCAATCCCGCCCTGCAGCCGGAAAAGGCCAAGACCTACAACGCCGGCGCCCTGTTCAAGGCGGGCAACTTCAAGGCCAGCATCGACTACTTCCGTTTCGACTTCGAAAAGCCGATCGTCGCCGAACCGGTGGCCGGCATGGTCGCGGCCCTCTATCCGAACGGCGCGGCGGGGGCCAACAACTGCGGCGTCGCCGCCTATGCGGCCCTGCAGGCGCGCTTCACCTACAGCACCAGCTGCAACACGATCTCGTCGATCGCCCGGCTGAAGACCTTCTATGTCAATGGACCGGACATCAGGAACTCGGGCTTCGACCTCGCGGCCGACTACCGGTTCGAGGGCGTGCTCGGCGGCGACCTCTCGATCGGCGCCAACGCCACCTACATCCAGGAGTACAAGGTCAGCGCCCAGACCGTCGAAGGGGTCCTAGTCTCGCCGGCCTTCGACGCGGTGGGCAAGCTGAACTATCAGACCATCGCCGTGCCGATCCCGCAGTGGAAGGGCGACGTCTTCGCCGAATGGACGATGGGCCCGCATAACCTGCGCGCCACGGTCCACTACATCGACAGCTATACGGACCAGCGCGTCGCGCCGTTCCTGACCGGCGCCTACAAGGACTCCACCGGCGCGCCGGTGACGGTGTCGGCGGGCAAGAAGATCGACACCCAGATCCTCACCGACCTGGCCTATCGGGTCTTCCTGCCGTGGGACACCACCCTGACGGCGGCGATCACCAACGTCTTCGACCAGGAGCCGTCCTACGCCCGCCTCGACCTGGGCTACGACCCGTTCACGGGCGACCCGCTGGGCCGGACCTACAAGGTGGGGGTGCGGAAGAAGTTCTAGCCTCCGGGTTTGAACGGGGAAGGGCGGCTTCGGCCGCCCTTTTTCGTTGGGCGCATTGCGTCCTTCGAGGCTTCGCTTCGCTACGCACCTCAGGATGAGGAATCCAGCACAACGCTCCTCATCCTGAGGCGCCCGCGCAGCGGGCCTCGAAGGACGCAGGGCGCGCTACTTCGTGAACAGCCCCATCAGCAGCGGCCGGGCGAACAGCCCGGCGGCCTCTCCGCGTTCGACGCCGGGGATCCACACGCCCAGCGAGGCGGCGGCGTTGAGCATCGAATTGATCATGTGGGCGGCGATCATCGGGTCGACCGCGCGCACCGAGCCCTCGGCCACGCCGTCCGAGATGATCGCCGCGAAGCGCTCCGAGCCGCGGTTGTAGCCTTGCGACATCTCGTGGCGGATCTCGATCGGCAGGGCCCCCATCGACGAGGCGCGCAGCAGCGGGCCGTGGTCCGACAGCTGGTATTCGACCAGGGCCGCGGTCGCCGCGACCAGCTGGTTCCAGCCGTCGCCGGCCCCCCCGTCCGTAGCCAGGGCGCGGGCGTCGGCCTGGGCCTTGCGGGTGACGGCGAAGGTTCGCTCGAAGCACTCGACCACCAGGGCGTCCTTGTCCTCGTGGTGGTGGTAGAACGAGCCCTTGGTGACGTTCAGCTGGGCCGAGATCTCCTCGACCGAGGCCCCGCGATAGCCGCGCTGGTTGATCAGCCGGGTGGCGGCGACCAGGAAGGTCTCGCGCCATTCCTGGTTCTCGGGCGCGGCCGGCGTCGGGTCGGGCAGGGCGACCGGAGCCCAGCGGTCGGCGCCGTCCCGGCCCTTCGGGGCCAGGCCGTGGATCAGGATGTCGTACATCTTGTCGCGAACCCGACCGTAGTCGTCGGTGTCGTAGCGCCGCAGCCAGGAGCCCGACCAGAAGACCTGCTCCAGCAGCAGGTGGGTGCGGGCGTTGCGCTCGCGCTTGTCCAGGTGCTCGAAGCCGGCGCCCTCGAACAGGCCGCGCACCCGGCGGAACAGGTCGTTGAACGCGCCCTGCACCGAGCCGCGCAGGGGCTCTTTCAGGGCCCGCATCTCGGTGAAGCTGGTCAGGGGCGCGGCCTCGCCCAGCCGCACCCGGCGGTTCAGGTCCAGATAGAGGTCCAGGAAGCGCAGCAGCCGGGAGGGGGCGTCCGGCGCCCGCGAGGCCTCGGTGACCAGGGCGTCGAAACGTTCCAGGCCGCGCATGAAGCAGGCGGCGGCCAGGTCGTCCTTCTTGCGGTAATAGTAGGTGACGCTGGTGGTGATCAGCCCGACCTTGGCGGCGACGTCGGCCAGGGTCATGCCCTTGACGCCCTGGCGATTGAGGATCGCGGTCGCGGCGGCGAGGATCGCCTCTTTCTTCTTCGCGTACCGCTCGGTGGCGGGGCTCGCGATCCGGCCGTCGTCCATGTGCTCGCCCCTCATCGCCGGTCGTCGCGCGGGTCTTTGGACCGGTTAGTCCAATTTAGGAAGCCTCGCGGTCGCGACAAGGCGCGCGGCCGCGTTCCGGCGCCGCTTTCGTGAGCGCGGAATCTTGCTGGCATGTTGCAGGACTAGGGCGGAGACGTGGCGGTTCGAAGGTCTGGTTCGCTCGCCGCGTCGTCCTGGGTCGCGCAAACGCTTGCCGATCCTCGCTCCCTAGTTTTCAATTGATATGCGCTTGATCGGCGGGGGGCGGTGTCGCGTCGCCTTCGGTCGCCGCCAAGATCATGATCGCCGTCCGCTCCTGGACGGCCGCGGGAGGAACGCCATCTTGAGTACGCCGGAAGCCGTGGGTCTGTCGTCGGACCGACTGAAACGCATCGACGCCTTCATCCAGGACAAGTACATCGCGCCCGGAAAGCTGCCCTGCGCCCTGGTCCAGGTGTGGCGGCGCGGCCAGTTGGCCCACGCCACGGTCCTGGGCTCGGCCGACGTCGAGCGCGGCCTGCCGCTGAAGGCCGACAGCCTGTTTCGCATCTATTCGATGACCAAGCCGATCACCTCGATCGCCTTCATGATGCTGGTCGAGGAGGGGCTGGTTTCGCTGGACGACCCGGTGCACCGCTACATCCCGTCGTGGAAGAAGCTGGGCGTCTTCCAGGCCGGGGTGCTGAACGGCTTCCTGACCAAGCCCGTGGCCGAGCCGATGCGGATCATCGACCTGCTGCGCCACACCGCCGGCCTGACCTATGGCTTCCAGCAGCGCAGCAACGTCGACGCCGCCTATCGCAAGCTGAAGCTGGACGGGGTGGACAGCGAGGGCGGGCTGGAGGCCTTCGTCGAGGCGCTGGGGACCGTGCCGCTGGAGTTCTCGCCCGGCGAGGCCTGGAACTATTCGGTGGCCACCGACGTGCTGGGCTACCTGGTCCAGGCGATCTCGGGCCGGCCGTTCGACGAATTCCTCAAGACCCGGATCTTCGACCCGCTGAAGATGGTCGACACCGGCTTCTTCGTGCCGGAGAGCCAGCGCGGCCGCTTCACCGCCTGCTACACCCTCAACCCCAAGGGGCAGGTGGTGCTGCAGGACGACCCGGAGACCAGCCGCTACCTGTCCGATCCGGCGGTGAAGTCGGGCGGCGGCGGCCTGGTCTCGACCGCCGACGACTACATGCGGTTCTGCCGCATGCTGCTGAACGGCGGCGAGCTGGACGGGGCGCGGATCGTCAGCCCCAAGACGCTGAAGCTGATGACCATGAACCACCTGCCGGGCGGCAAGGAGTTGACGGAACTGTCCAAGTCGCTGTTCAGCGAGGCGGTGTTCGAGGGCCTGGGCTTTGGCCTCGGCTTCGCCATGACCGTGGACCAGGCGCGGACCAAGAACATCGGCTCGCACGGCGAATATTTCTGGGGCGGCATGGCCTCGACGGCCTTCTGGATCGACCCGGTCGAGGACCTGGCGGTGGTGTTCATGACCCAGCTGACGCCGTCGAGCGCCTATCCGATCCGCAGGGAGCTGCGGACGCTGGTCTATGCGGCGTTCACGGAGTCAGCGGCTTAGGCGGGAAGCCGTGCGTCCTTCGAGGCCCTCCGTTGGAGGGCTCCTCAGGATGAGGAGCGTTGTGCCGTTTTCCTCATCCTGAGGTGCGAAGCGTAGCGAAGCCTCGAAGGACGCAAGGCGTTCGCCGCTAGCGAGCGCTTCTTCAACTCAAAAGTTTCGTCATCCCCCGACTTGTTCGGGATGACGAATGGGGCGGGGGCAAGCGTCAACGGCCCCCTAAGCCCGCACCGCCCCGTGCAGGGCCTTCAGCGTCTTCAGCAGGCCCGCCGCCCCGTCCAGCGGCAGGCAGCTGGGGCCGTCGCACAGGGCCTTGTCGGGCTCGGGGTGGAATTCCAGGAACACCGCGTCGGCGCCCGCCGCGACGGCGGCCTTGGCGATGATCGGCACGCCCTCGCGGCGACCGCCGGTCGAGCCGCCGTTGGTGCGCGGGTCGGCCCCGGGCAGTTGCACGGCGTGGGTGGCGTCGATCGACACCGGCACGCCCAGGGCCTGCATCTGGCCGATCCCCAGCATGTCGACCACCAGGTTGTTGTAGCCGAACGAGGCCCCGCGCTCGCACAGGATGATCTCGACGCCGGGCGCCGCCTCGCGGGCCTTGCTGATGATGTTCTTGCAGTCCCACGAGGCCAGGAACTGGGCCTTCTTGACGTGCAGGCAGCCGCCGGCCGCTTGGGCGGCGCGGGCGGCGGCGACCACCAGGTCGGTCTGGCGGCACAGAAAGGCGGGGATCTGCACCAGCTCGGCGACGGCGGCCACGGGCCGCGCCTGCTCCACCTCGTGGATGTCGGTGGCGATCGGCACGTTCAGCACGCGCTTGATCTCGGCCAGTATGGCCAGGCCGTCCTTCAGGCCGGGGCCGCGATAGCTGGTGATCGACGAGCGGTTGGCCTTGTCGAAGCTGGCCTTGAACACGAACGGCAGGCCCAGCTGGGTGGTGATCGCCTGGAGCTCGCGCCCGACGTTCAGCGCCAGGTCCAGGCTCTCCAGCACATTCACGCCGGCGATCACGGCCAGGGGCTGGCCCGCGCCGATCGAGAGATTCCACGACTTCAGATGAACGACGGACATGAGGGACTCCCGGAGGGGCTAGAGCGTGCGCCCCCGACTTAAACGCCGGGCCTCGCCTAGGCCAGCATCATCGGCGGCAATCCCGCCGCCAGGGCGTCGATCGCGGCTCGCACCCGCAGGGGCAGATGGGGGCCGCGAGGCCAGAGCAGGTGAGTGTCGAACACCAGGCCGGGCTGGTCGGTCAGCACCTGTTCCAGCCGGCCCGCCGCGACGTGCTCGCGCACCAGCCAGCAGGGCAGCCAGGCCAGGCCCAGGCCGGCCACGGCCGCGTCGGTGATCGCCTCCAGGTCGTCGAAGCGGACGCGGTTGGCGGGGGCGACCTCGCGGTCCGGCCCGCCCGGCGTCGGGAACAGCCAGCGCCGCGCGCGGTCGCCGCGACCGTAGACCACGGCCCGATGGCCGGCGATGTCGGCCAGGGCCTTGGGGCGGCCCTGGGCGTCCAGATAGGCCGGGGCGGCGCAGACCGTCATCCGCTGGCCCGACACCCGCCGCCCCATCAGCCCGGCGTTGTCGGGCAGGGCGCCGTTGCGGATCGCCAGGTCGTAGCCGTCCTCGACCAGGTCGGCGGGGCGATCGCTGAACGACAGGCCCAGCTCCAGCGCCGGGTGTCGCCGCAGCAGGTCCAGCAGGATCGGCGCGACGCAGTGGCGGCCGAAGATCACCGGCGCGGTGACCCGCAGGCGGCCCGCCGGCTCGGCCCGGCCGGACTCCAGCGCCGCCTCGGCGGCTTCCAGCTCGGCCAGGGCCCGCACGCAGCGCTCGTAGAACATCTGGCCGTCGTCGGTCAGGCTCTGGCTGCGGGTGGTGCGATGGAACAGGCGCGCGCCCAGCCGGGCCTCCAGCCGGGCGATCGTCTTGCCCACCGCCGACCGCGACAGGCCCAGGCGGACGGCCGCCGGGGCGAAGCCGCCGGCCTCGACCGCTTCGACGAAGGCCTCGACCCCGCTCAACCGTTCGCTCATCGTCGCGCTCCATTGGTTCTCAGTAGTCTACAGTGATGGGACAAACGGCCGCCACCGTAGATTTATTGGGCCATTAGTGTGCGCCTCCTCCGAGCCCCCGGGCTCCCGCGTCGAGGAAGAGCGCAATGGCCAAGTTGATGAAACGTTGGACCCTGAGCGGCTATGGCCGCGACCACCTGGCGCTGGAGGCGGTCTCCGTCCCGACGCCAGGCCCCGGCCAGGTGCTGGTCAAGGTCACGGCGCTGTCGCTGAACTACCGCGACAAGATGGTGATCGAGAGCGGCATGGGCATGGACCTGGCCTTCCCGTTCACCCCGGTCTCGGACCTGGCCGGGACGGTCGAGGCGGTCGGGCCTGGTGTCGCGCGGTTCAGCGGCGGCGAGCGGGTGATCTCGACCTTCATCCCCCACTGGATCGACGGGGCGGCGTTCGGCTCGGCGGCCGAACCCGGCTACCCCACCCTGGGCGGCAAGTTCCCGGGTGTGGCGGCGGAATATGTCGTGCTGTCGGAACAGGTGCTGACGCCGTCGCCGACCAGCCTGACCGACGCCGAGGCCAGCACCCTGCCGGTCGCCGGCCTGACCGCCTGGTTCTCCCTGATCGAGGAGGGCCACCTGGCGCCCGGCCAGACCGTGGTGGCCCAGGGCACCGGCGGAGTGGCGTTGTTCGGGGTGCAGATCGCCAAGGCGGCCGGAGCGCGGGCGATCATCACCTCGGGTGACGACGACAAGCTGGTCCGCGCCATGGCCCTGGGCGCCGACCACGGCGTCAACCGGCTGAAGACCGACTGGGCCCAGGCGGTGATCGACCTGACCGACGGACGCGGCGCCGAGCACATCCTGGAACTGGCCGGCGGCGCCAATTTCGACCGCTCGATCACCGCGTCGGCGGTGCGCGGCCAGATCTCGGTGATCGGCCTGCTGGACGGGGCCGAACTGAAGGGCACGGTGTTTCCGCTGCTGCTCAAGCAGTTGTCGGTGCGCGGCGTCGTGGTCGGCCACCGGCGGGCGCTGGAGGACTTCGTCCGCTTCGTCGACCAGCATGGCCTCAAGCCGGTGATCGACCGCGAATACGCCTTCGCCGATCTGCACGCGGCGCTTGACCACCTGGATCGCGGGCCGTTCGGCAAGATCGTGGTGCGGGTGTAGCGGCGGAGAGAAAGCGGCGCGGGAGCGTGCTCCCGCGCCAAGTGCGCTTCACCTAGTCGACGCGCCATCGCGGCGCGCCGCGTCCGCCTGAACGTCGGCTTCGAAAAAGTGGGACGCGTGCAAGTCACGTCCTGAAGGCTCGACTTCACGCGTACGCCCCTGGTCAGCCTGAGCCTTGCCCGCGATCGCCAAAGGGTTGACGAACGCGGCGCCCGAACGGCGCTCCCCCGCCGTCCGGACAACTCCAGCTGAAACTGGAGTTTTAGAATTTCTAGTATGATCGCGGCGGCGTCAACGGCCGGCGCCTAAATTCCCGGCGCCGCCCTCGCCCTCTGGACTTCGCCGCCGCGTCGTGCAGGTTTGGCTTCAAACAACCGTTCAAACTCAAGAGCGGGCAAACTCAAGAACAGGGGTGGAAGCGCCATGGCCGCCATTAACGCCGTTACAGATCTCTCCGTCGAAGGCGACATCGGCGTCGTCACGCTCAACTCGCCGCCGGTCAACGCCCTGTCGGCGGCCGTGCGCGAGGGGCTGAAAGGCGCCTTCGAGGCGGCGGTCGCTGACCCGGCGGTCAAGGCGATCGTGCTGATCTGCGAGGGCAAGACCTTCATCGCCGGCGCCGACATCACCGAGTTTGGCAAGGCCATGACCGGCCCGTCCCTGCAGGACGTGCAGAACACCATCGAGAACTCGCCCAAGCCCGTCGTGGCCGCGATCCACGGCACGGTGCTGGGCGGCGGGCTGGAGGTGGCGCTGGTCGCCCACTTCCGCGTCGCCGTGCCCTCCGCCAAGGCCGGGCTGCCGGAAGTCAATATCGGCCTGCTGCCGGGGGCCGGCGGCACCCAGCGCCTGCCGCGCGTCGTGGGCGTCGAGAAGGCGCTGGAGATGGTCACCACCGGCCAGCACGTGCCGGCCAAGGCGGCGCTGGCCATGGGCCTGTTCGACTCCATCGTCGAGGAAGGCGCCCTGCGCGACGGGGCCATCGCCTTCGCCCGCGTGGTGCTGGCCGAGGACAAGCCGCTGACCCGCATCCGCGACCAGAACGCCAAGGTCGAGGCCGCGCGCGGCAAGCCCGAGATCTTCAGCGAATTCCGCAAGGCCAACGCCCGCAAATTCCGCGGCTTCCTGGCCCCCGAGAACAACATCAAGTGCATCGAGGCGGCGGTGAACCTGCCCTTCGACGAGGGGTTGAAGCAAGAGCGCAAGCTGTTCATGGAGCTGATGACCGGCAGCCAGTCGGCCGCCCAGCGCCACGTGTTCTTCGCCGAACGCCAGGCCGCCAAGATCCCCGACGTGCCGGACGACACCGCCATCATTCCGGTCAGGAAGGTCGGGGTGATCGGGGCCGGCACCATGGGCGGCGGCATCTCGATGAACTTCCTCAACGCCGGCATCCCGGTGACGATCATCGAGGCCAAGCAGGAGAACCTCGACCGCGGCGTCGGGGTGATTCGCAAGAACTACGAGAACACCGCCAAGAAGGGCCGCCTGACCCAGGACGACGTCGAAAAGCGCATGGCGCTGCTGACGCCCTCGATGCACCTGGAAGACCTGGCCGACTGCGACCTGATCATCGAGGCGGTGTTCGAGTTGATGGAGATCAAGAAGGAAGTGTTCGGCAAGCTGGATGCGATCGCCAAGCCCGGCGCGATCCTGGCCTCCAACACCTCGTACCTCGACATCGACGTGATCGCCGCCTCGACCAGCCGGCCCGAGAGCGTGATCGGCCTGCACTTCTTCTCGCCGGCCAACGTCATGCGCCTGCTGGAGATCGTGCGCGGCGAGAAGACCGACAAGTCGGTGATCGCCACCGCGATGCAGATCGGCAAGAAGATCGGCAAGGTCGCGGTGCTGGTCGGCAACTGCCATGGCTTCGTCGGCAACCGCATGCTGGCCCAGCGCCAGCGCGAGGCCCAGAAGCTGATCCTCGAAGGGGCCATGCCCTGGGACGTCGACCGCGTGCTCTACGATTTCGGCCTGCCGATGGGGCCGTTCGCGATGAGCGACCTGGCCGGCCTCGATATCGGTTGGGACCCGGCCAAGACCTCGTCCTCGACCGTCCGCGAAGTGCTGTGCGAGATGGACCGGCGCGGCCAGAAGAACGGCAAGGGCTTCTACGACTACGACGAGAACCGGGTCGCCAAGCCCTCGGCCGAGGTCGAGCAAGTCATTCTAGAGTTCGCCGAGAAGCGCCAGATCCAGCGCCGCGAGATCAGCGACCAGGAGATCCTGGAGCGCTGCCTGTATCCGATGGTCAACGAGGGGGCCAAGATCCTCGAGGAGGGCAAGGCCATCCGGGCTTCGGACATCGATACCGTCTGGATCAACGGCTACGGCTGGCCAGTCTATTCGGGCGGCCCGATGTTCTGGGGCGAGCTGGTCGGCCTGTCCAAGATCCTGGCCAGGATGCAGGAGTTCCAGGCCAAGCTCGGCGACGATTTCAAGCCGTCGGCCCTGCTGGAACGGCTGGTGGCCGAGGGCAAGGGCTTCAAGGACGCTTGATCTGAAATCTCCGCTTCTCCCGTTGTCATCCCGGGCGTAGCGAAGCGAAGACCCGGGACCCAGGGGCGGTGCGCACCGCCCCTGGGTCCCGGACAGCCTCTGCGAGGCTTCCGGGATGACAACAGTTTTTGTGATGCGGACTTAAATCGCCATGACCTCGATCCAATCCATGATGACCGCCGACTACGGCGTGATGGGCGACATCCTGCGGCTGCGGGCCCGGGAAAACCCCGACCATCCCGCCGTGATCATGGAAACCGGCGAGGCCGTGACCTACGCCCAGTTCGACGCCCTGGCCGACCGCGTCGCCGTCGCCCTGCAGCGCGATGGGATCAAGCCGGGCGAGGCCGTCGCGGTCTGCGCCCTGTCGTCGATTCCCTACGCGGCCCTGTTTCTCGGCGCCCTGCGGGCCGGCGTCGCGGTCGCGCCGCTGGCCCCGTCCTCGACGCCCGAGGCCATCGCCGGCATGGTCGCCGACTGCGGCGCGCGGCTGTTCTTCATGGACGCCGGCGTGGCGCGGGCCCAGACGCCCGCGCCGATCGCCGTGCGCTACATCGCCCTGGATGGCGCGGCGTTCGGCGACGCCTTCGACGCCTGGCTGGCCCCGGAGGGCGCCACGCCCGCGTCGGTGACGATCACCGCCGAGGCCCCGTTCAACATCATCTATTCCAGCGGCACGACCGGCGCGCCCAAGGGCATCGTCCAGTCGCACGGCATGCGCTGGAAGCACGTGTTCCGCGGCGACGCGGTCGGTTACGGCGGCGAGGCCGTCACCCTGCTGTCGACCCCGCTCTATTCCAACACCACCCTGGTCTGCTTCTTCCCCACCCTGGCGGGCGGCGGCACGGTGGTGCTGATGAAGAAGTTCGACGCCGGCAAATATCTTGAGCTGGCCCAGCGCCATCGCATGACCCACACCATGCTGGTGCCGGTGCAGTACCGCCGGCTGATGGACCGCCCCGACTTCGGCGACTTCGACCTGTCGTCCACCCACCTGAAGCTCTGCACCAGCGCCCCGTTCGCGGCCGAGCTGAAGGCCCAGGTGCTGCAGCGCTGGCCGGGTGGGCTGGTCGAGTATTTCGGCATGACCGAAGGCGGCGGCACCTGCATCCTGATGGCCCACGAGCACCCGGACAAGCTGCACACGGTGGGCCGACCCGCGCCCGGCCACGACATCCGGCTGATCGACGAGGACGGCGTCCAGGTCGGGTCCGGGGTGATCGGCGAGATCGTCGGGCGCTCGGAAGGCATGATGAACGGCTATCACGGCCAGCCGGGCAAGACCGCCGAAGCCACCTGGGTCTCGCCCGAGGGCTGGAACTTCATCCGCACCGGCGATGTCGGCCGGTTCGACGAGGACGGCTTCCTGACGCTGATGGACCGCAAGAAGGACATGATCATCAGCGGCGGCTTCAACATCTATCCCAGCGACCTGGAGGCCGAGATCGTCAAGCACGAGGACGTCGCCGAGGCCGCCGTGGTCGGGGTGCCCTCCGACGCCTGGGGCGAATCGCCGGTGGCCTTCGTGGCGTTAAGGCCCGCCATGGAGGGAGTCGGGCGAATTGACGCGGAGGGGTTGAGGGCGTGGGTCAATGCGCGCCTCGGCAAGACCCAGCGGCTGGTCGACCTGAAACTGGTGGAATCCCTGCCCCGCAGCCATATCGGCAAGGTTTTGAAGCGTGAATTGCGCGACGGCTGGGCCGCTTCTGCCTAGCGGGAAGATTCCGGCCCCAAAAATGCCGCGACGGCGCGCCGCATGCACGCCCCGCGAGTCACTCGATACGGTTGCTTAACCATAAGGTGATGCCCTGTGCAGAGCCGGATCTTCGGAAGCGCCGTCCCGATGCAACCTCAACCCAGAACCGCGCCGTCGTTGGAAGCCCGCAAGCGCGACAAGCTCGTCGCCCGGGGCGTCCCGCAGGATTTCGCCGCCGTCGAGCAATTGCTGCGACAAGGCCTGGCGCCGGGTCTCGACAGCCGCCTGGCCGAGCGTTTCGACCGTCCCACCGCCGTCCGCGCCGTCTCGACCCGGGTCGCCGCCCTGGCCGCCGCCCTGGCCGTTTCGGGCGCGCGTCGCGGCGGGGTCTGCATCGTTCCGGCCCTGGCTTGCGCCGCCACCCTCGAAGGCATCGCCGCCGCAGGGTTGAAGCCCTGGCTGGTCGACGTCGACCCCTACAGCTGGATGTTCGATCCGGCTCACCTGCGCGAGCGCCTGGGCGAGGCCCCGCCGCCGATCGAGGCCATCGTCCCCACCTGCGCCTTTGGCCGCGCGCCCGACATGGCCGCCTGGGCCGCCTTCCATGCCGAGACCGGCCTGCCGATCGTCGTCGACGCTTGCGAGGGCTTTGACGTGGTCATGGACGCCCCGGTTCCCGTGGTCGTCGGCCTGCCCAGCGGACGCGGCGTGTTCGTGGCCTGCGAGGACGCCGATTTCATCGCCCGCCTTGATGCGCCCGCCTTCGCCGGCGAGGCGGGGCTCGAGGCCTGGTCGGGCCAGCGCCTGCGCCTGGCCACCGCGGCCCAGCGCCTGCGCATGCTGCTGCTGGGCGCCCCGATCCGCTTCCAGCCGGGCTGGGGGATGAGCTGGGTGTCCGACGCCTGGGTCGTCAGCCTGGCCGAAGGCGCTGCCCCCGCCGTCGCCGCAAAGCTGGCCGCCGAGGGCTACGTGACCAATCCCGTGGGGCCGGGACACTCGGCCCGCGACGAGATGCCGGTGGCCGACCGCCTGGCCAAGTCAGTGCTGAGCCTGCCGTTCCATGCCGATCTGGGGATCACGGAACTGGACGAGCTGGCGGACGCGGTGCGTAGGGCGCTGTAAAAATCACCTTCTCCCAGAGGGAGAAGGAGGGGCCCGCGCGGAGCGTGGGAGGATGAGGGGTTACGCCGTATCGGCCCCATTCCCTGCCGGCACGCCGTCGAACGTCTAAACCCCTCACCCTCCCATGGCTCCGCCATGGGCCCCTCCCTCTCCCTCTGGGAGAGGGTTTCAGTTCGCCGCCGCCACGTACGCGTCGATCCCCGCCACCCGCTTGGCCTTCTCCGCCTCGCCGAGGAACGACCCCGTGAAGCTGTTCTTGGCCAGGGTCACCAGTTCGTCGCGGGTCAGGTCCAGCGCTTCCGCCGTCTGCAGGTAGTTCTCCAGCAGGTAGCCGCCGAAATAGGCCGGGTCGTCGGAATTGACCGTCGCCTTCAGGCCCAGGGCCAGCATGCGCTTCAGCGGGTGGTGCTTGAGGTCGCTCACCCCGCACAGCTTGAGGTTCGACAGCGGGCACACGGTCAGCGTCGTGCCGTCCTGCACCAGCCGCGCGGTCAGGCAGTCGTCCTCCAGCGCCCGGTTGCCGTGGTCGATGCGGTCGACATTGATCAGGTCCACCGCCTCCCAGACATAGGCCGGCGGGCCCTCCTCGCCGGCGTGGGCGACGACCTTGAGGCCCAGGTCGCGGGCCGCTTGCAGCACGCGGGCGAACTTGGCGGGCGGGTGGCCGACCTCGGAGGAGTCCAGGCCGACTCCGGCGATCTTGTCGAGATAGGGCTTGGCCTGTTCCAGGGTGGCGAAGGCGGCGGCCTCGTCCAGGTGGCGCAGGAAGCAGAGGATCAGCTTGGAGCTGACGCCCAGCGTGCGCTCGGCCTCTTCCATGCCCGCCGTCAGCCCGCCGATCACCGTGCCGAACGCCACGCCGCGGTCGGTGTGGGTCTGGGGGTCGAAGAAGATTTCGGCGTGGGTCCCGCCGTCGGCCGCCAGGCGGCGGAAATAGGCCAGGGCCAGGTCCTTGAAGTCGGCCTCGGTGAGCAGCACGCCCGCGCCCTGGTAGTAGATGTCCAGGAAGTCCTGCAGGTTGGAGAAATCGTAGGCGGCGCGGATTTCGTCCACCGTCTTGAACGGCAGGACGACGCCGTTGCGGGCGGCCAGCTCGAACATCAGCTCGGGCTCGAGGCTGCCCTCGATGTGCATGTGCAGCTCGGCCTTGGGCAGGCCGCGGATGAAGGTTTCGAGGGCGAGATCGGTCATGGGAATGTGATCGGTCCGACAGCGCGCGGGGTCAAGAGCTGGAAGTGGGGACAGGCGCATGCGCCTGTCCCCATCCACGGCCTTCTGGGCTAGAAGATCCCGTGCCCCCCGAAGACCCTCTTCCCGCGCCGATCGAAGACGCCGGCCCGGCGATCAGCTTCGCCGACGCCAACGCCGCGGCGATGTACGGCCGCGACTACCGCAAGACCCTGGCCCTGGACGACAGCTTCAAGCGCCTGGACGCTCAGGACCGCCTGGCCGCCGCGCGGCGGGCCCTGTCGGCGCGGGAGGTGGCGGTGATGGACATGGCGGCGGGGCGGGGCCACGCGCTGGCCGAGATCGTCGCCAGGACCGGGCGGACGATGGCGTTTATCGAGGGGCTGTTCCTGGGGGCGTGCGCGAAGCTGTCGGCGCACTACGAGACGGCGGATCTGGGCCCGGAGCGGCTGACCTAGTTCGGGCCCTCTTGGCGCCCCTTGGGGACAGGCGCATGCGCCTGTCCCCCTCCGCTCTTCGCCTCAAGACATCGGCGGCGGGGGCGGCGGCGGCTCGGGCAGGGGGGTGAACTCGTCGTGGTCGAGGTCGGGCAGCTTCATGCGGCCGGCCCGCCAGTCGGCCTTGGCCTGCTCGATGCGGTCCTTGGACGAATGGACGAAGTTCCATTCGATGAAGCGCGGGCCGATCGGCTCGCCGCCCAGCAGCATGACCGTCGAGGGCTCCAGGGCCTCGAAGACGATGGTCTCGCCGGGCGCGAACACCGCCATCTGGCCGGCGTGCAGGGTCTGGCCGCCGACCTCGACCTTGCCGGTGGCGACATAGGCGGCGCGCTCGGGATATTCGGCAGGCAGCCCGGCCTTGGTCCCGGCCGCCAGCTCCCAGTGCACGTAGAACAGCGGCGAGAACACCGGCACCTTGGCCTCGACGCCGAACGCCTTGCCGGCCACCAGCGTGGCCTTCAGGCCGCCCTTGTCCTCGAAGCTGGGCAGTTCGTCGCGGCCATGGTGCGAAAACAGCGGGTCGATCTCTTCCTTGTCTTCCGGCAGGGCCACCCAGGCCTGGATGCCGTGCATCACGCCGCCGTCGCGGCGCAGGGTCTCGAAGCGCTCGGAATGGGTGATGCCGCTGCCGGCCGTCATCCAGTTGACCTCGCCGGGACGGATGTCGATCTCCGAGCCGAGGCTGTCGCGGTGGGTGATCTCGCCCTCGAACAGGTAGGTCAGGGTCGACAGGCCGATGTGCGGGTGGGGCCGCACGTCGACATTGCGCGGGAAGCCGGGCGCGAAGCTGGCCGGGCCCATGTGGTCGAAGAAGGTGAAGGGCCCCACCATCCGGTGGCTGTGGAACGGCAGCACGCGGCCCACCTCGAACCCGCCGAGGTCCTTGCGGCGCTGGTCGATGACGAGGTCGATCATGGGAGGGCTCCGGTGGGGTGGAGCCGGCATTGTGGCGGGAGCGAGAGGGGGATTCTAGAACAAAAATCCTCCCCCTGTGGGGGAGGTGTCGTCCCCGACTTGGTCGGGGATGACGGAGGGGGGAGTGATCGGACGATGGCCCCAAGCCGGATCTTCGACCCTAAAACTCCCCCCACCGATCGCTGCGCGATCGCCTCCTCCACAGGGGGAGGCTTGGAAAGATCAGCCCAGCGGGCTCACATACGGACTGACCAGCCCCAGCGGCACCGCCGTGGAATTCTTGACGCCGCGGATGACGATCCGGCTCTCGATATTGGACACCAGGCCCAGCGACAGCAGTTTGTCGCGCAGGAATTCGTCGAAGGCGCGCATGTCGCGGGTGACGATGCGCAGCTCGTAGTCGGCGGCGCCGGTGACGGTGGCGCATTGCACCACCTCGGCCCATTTGCCGACGGCCTGCTCGAAGGTGTCGAGGTTTTCCTTGGTCGGCAGCGACAGCTTGGCGGTGCAATAGACCTCGAAGCCCAGGCCCAGTTTCTCGCGGTCCAGGATGGTCACGCGGCGCTGGATGACGCCCGCGTCCTCGAGCCTTTTGATCCGTCGCCAGCACGGGCTGGAAGACAGCCCGACCCGCTCCGCGATCTCCGCGACAGACAGTCCGGCGTCGTGTTGGATGAGATCGAGGATCTTGGCATCCACGGCGTCGAGTTGTTCGGACAAGAATTCCTCCCCCAGAGGGTGTTTAGTGCGTTGATCGTGCGCAAACCGGCCATGAACCGGGCACGCCTTGGGCAAACAATTTCCCCGTTTCTATAAGATATTGCTGTGCGGGCAGGAAGACCCGGGAGGAATTTTTTTGCTATGCGGCACTCGGAAGTCACGCTTGACGACAAATATCTGCTCGAAGATGGCCGCGCCTTCATCACCGGCGTGCAGGCGCTGATCCGCGTTCTGCTCGATCGCAAGCGTCTCGACACCCGCAACGGACTCAACACCGCCGGCTTCCTGTCCGGCTATCGCGGCTCGCCCCTGGGCGGGTTGGACCAGCAGGCGGCGCGCATGAGCAAGCTGCTCACCGCCCACGACGTGGTCTTCAAGGAAGGCCTCAACGAGGACCTGGCCGCCACCGCCGTGTGGGGCAGTCAGCAGGCCAACCTGTTCCCGGGCGCGACCCATGATGGCGTGTTCGGCATGTGGTACGGCAAGGCGCCCGGCGTCGACCGCACCGGCGACGTCTTCAAGCACGCCAATTTCGCCGGCAGCTTCCCGACCGGCGGCGTGCTGGCGGTGGCCGGCGACGACCACGCCTGCAAGAGCTCGACCCTGCCGTCGCAGTCGGAGTTCGCCTTCCAGGACTTCGAGATGCCGGTGCTGTCGCCGGCCGACGTGCAGGAGGTGCTGGACTACGGCCTGATGGGCATTTCGATGTCGCGCTTCAGCGGCCTGTGGGTCGGCATGATCGCCCTGGCCGACACCATGGACTCAGGCGTGACCATCGACGTCTCGCTGGACCGCCACAAGCTCGTTATTCCCGAGAACTTCCCCATGCCCCCCGGCGGCCTGGGCATCCGGCTGAAGGACCAGCCGATGGAGAAGGAGCGCCGCCTGCGTCTCCACAAGCTGCCCGCCGCCCTGGCCTTCGCCCGCGCCAACGGCATCGACCGAGTGGTGCTGGGCGCCCACTCGGTGCGGGTCGGCAAGGCGCGGCTGGGCATCGTCTGCCAGGGCCAGGCCTACAAGGACGTGCTGGAAGCCTTCACCGCCATGGGCATGAGCCTGGAGGAGGCCGCCGACCTGGGCGTCTCGATCTACAAGGTCGGCATGCCCTGGCCGCTGGAGCCCCTGGGCATGCGGGCCTTCGCCGCCGGCCTCGAGACCCTGATGGTCATCGAGCACAAGCGCGGGCTGATCGAGCCCCAGGCGCGCGCCGCCCTCTACGACCTGCCAGCCCACGCCCGGCCGCGAATCATCGGCAAGCAGGACGAGCACGGTCATCCGCTGCTGTCGGAGCTGGGCTCGCTGTCGGTGGCCGAAATCGCCCTGGCGATCTACGACCGCCTGCCGGAGGGACCGCACATGGAGCGGGCCCAGGCCTATCTGAACCGCGTCTCGGCGGCCGGCGTCGCCGCCGTCAGTCTGGCCGCCGACCAGGCTCGCAAGCCGTTCTTCTGCGCGGGCTGTCCGCATAACACCTCGACCAAGCTGCCCGAGGGCAGCCGCGCCCTGGCCGGCATCGGCTGTCACTACATGGCCAGCTTCAACGACCCCTCGACCGACCTCAACACCCACATGGGCGGCGAGGGCCTGACCTGGGTGGGCGCGGCGCCGTTCACCACCGAGAAGCACGTCTTCCAGAACCTGGGCGACGGCACCTACAACCACTCCGGCTCGCTGGCCATCCGGGCGGCGATCGCGGCCGGGGCCAACATCACCTACAAACTGCTGTTCAACGACGCCGTCGCCATGACCGGCGGCCAGCGGGCCGAGAGCGGCTTCACCCCCGCCCAGATCACCCGCCAGTTGGCCAGCGAAGGCGTCACCCGGACGGTGATCGTCGTCGACGAGCTGGAACGCTACGCCGACATCAAGGACCTGGCCCCCGGTGTCGAGGTTTTCCCGCGCGCCGAACTGATGAGCGTGCAGAAGATGCTGCGCGACACCCCCGGCACGACGGTGCTGCTCTACGACCAGACCTGCGCCACCGAGAAGCGCCGTCGCCGCAAGCGCGGCACGATGGCCAAGGCCACCAAGCGGGTGTTCATCAACCCCCTGGTCTGCGAGGGCTGCGGCGACTGCTCGATCAAGTCCAACTGCGTGTCGGTGGAGCCGCTGAACACCGAGTTCGGCCGCAAGCGCAAGATCAACCAGTCGACCTGCAACCAGGACTACAGCTGCGTCGACGGCTTTTGCCCGTCGTTCATCACCCTGGAAGGGGCGCAGAGCGCCCAGGCCAAGAAGGTCCCGGCCCTGACGGCGGACTCGACGCCGCTGCCGGTGTTCGACGACTTCCACGGCGTGCGGAAGATCCTGTTCACCGGGGTCGGCGGCACCGGCGTGACCACCGTGGCCTCGATCCTGGCCATGGCCGCCCACGTCGACGGCCGGGCCGGCAGCGTGGTCGACATGACGGGCCTGGCCCAGAAGGGCGGGGCGGTGTTCAGCCACGTCAAGATCGGCGAGACCGAGGAGACGGTGGTCGGCGGCCGCGTGCCCGCCGCCAGCGCCGACGTGCTGATCGCCTGCGACATGCTGGTGGCCGCTTCGCCGGAGGGCCTGTCGCTCTACGCCAAGGACCGCACGGCGGCGTTCGGCAATAGCGACTTCGCCCCGACGGCCGACTTCGTCACCAGCCGTGACATCCGCTTCGACAGCGGGGCCATGGCCCGCCGGATCAAGGGCGCGACCAAGTCGTTCGATTCCTGCCCGGCCCAGCACCTGGCCGAGAGCCAGTTCGGCGACGCCATCTTCGCCAACATGATCATGGTCGGCTTCGCCTGGCAGCGCGGGGTGATCCCGCTGTCCAGCCGCGCGGTCTATCGGGCCATCAAGCTGAACGGGGTGGACTACGAGTCCAACCTGGCCGCCTTCGAGCTGGGCCGCCGCGTCGCCCACGACCCGGCCTCGGCCGGTCCGCGCGACGCCGACGTGCCGACTCCCGAGACCATGCCGCTGGCCGAGCTGATCGCCAAGCGCACCGCCGACCTCGTCGCCTACCAGAACGAGGCCTACGCCAGGCGCTACGCCGCCAGGATCGAAAAGGTCGCCCTGGCCGAGGCGGCGGCCGGCGGCGGGGAGGCCCTGACCCGGGCGGCGGCGGTCAACCTCTACAAGCTGATGGCCTACAAGGACGAATACGAGGTCGCCCGTCTGTACACGGACGGGCGGTTCGCGGCCGAGCTGGCCGGGACCTTCAAGGGCGGCAAGGCCAAGGTCTGGCTGGCCCCGCCGATCATCGGCGCCAAGGACAAGGACGGCCATCCGCGCAAGATGGCGTTCGGTGGCTGGATGCTCGACTACGCCTTCCCGCTGATGGCCAGGATGAAGGGCCTGCGCGGCGGGCCGCTCGACGTGTTCGGCAAGACCGAGGAACGCCGCATGGAGCGCGGTCTGCTCGCCGACTACGAGCTCACCCTCGACCGCCTGGCCGGCGGCCTGACCCCCGAGCGCCTGCCGCTCGCGGCCCGCATCGCGGCGGTCCCGCAGGCCATCCGCGGCTACGGCCACGTCAAGGACGCCTCGGTGGTCACCGCCAAGGCCGACGCGGCGACGCTGTGGAGCCAGTGGGAGGGGTGAAGACTGGCGCGCCCCGGGCTTCGTGATAGGCTCGGGGCATGAACAAGCCTGTTCGCCCGCCTGACACCTTCTTCATCCCGCCGTCCCTCGCGGCGCGGTTCCAGCCGCTGGTCGATAAGGGCGTGTTCGAATCGGTGGGCGAAGCGATCTTTGTGGCCGCCAGCGCCTTCGCCGACCGGATGGAGTTCGGCGTCACCGACGACGTCGAGGCGATCCGGTTGTCGATCGAGAAGACGATCGAGGATGGCGACTATCTGGACGCCGAAGTCGTGTTCGCGGAATTGCGCCAGCGCTACGGCGAGGGCGGCGATTGAGGCGGATCCGGTTTTCGCGTCGCGCGAAGCTTGATCTCATCGGCATTGGCGACTGGATCGCCAAGGACCGCCCTTGTGCCGCGCGCAGGTTCGTCGAGGCGCTGGTCGAGCGAACGGCGGGCTTGAGCGACAATCCTGAACTGGGGCCGGCTCGGCCGATCTACGGCGCGGGTATTCGTGGACTATCTTTTCCGCCCTACATCATCCTGTACCGCTTCTCCGACCTGGATGTTTTCATCGAGCGCGTGATCCACGGCGCTCGCTTGCCGAAGAATATTCGATAACGGATTTCGGCGTCGTCGCTCCGTGGTGGAGCCAGTGGGAGGGGTGAAGACTGGCGCGCCCCAGGCTTCGTGATAGGCTCGGGGCATGAACAAGCCGGTCCATCCAGCCCCGGTCGCCGTGACCCTTTCGCCCGAAGACGCCTTCGATCTTCAGGCGCGGGTCGAACGTGGCGAATTCTCGTCGCTGGAGGAGGCCGTCGCCGCCGAGCTGGCCGAGTTGAACTATCGTCGCGCCGCCGAGATCGTGGGCGGTTCGGAAAAGCTCGAGAGTCTTCTCGACGAGCTTGAGGCGGAGGTGGTCGATCCCGCCGAATGTGTTGATGCGGAAGCGTTCTTCTCGGAGATGCTAACGGACCTCAAGGCGCGCGCCGAGGCCGCCGGAGAGTGAGCCGAAAGCTTGTCGTGACGCCGCGCGCGGTGCGGGACCTGAACCGCATCCGCGATCATATCGCGGCCGACAGCCCGCGAGCGGCCGAGCGGTTCGTGTCGGCCTTGCGCACGGATCTGGACAAGCTTGTTCCCTTTCCCTTCATGGCCCAGGCGGTCGGTAGTCATCCGCGCTTTCGTCGGCTTCCCTATGGGGCCTATGTCATCTTCTATGAGGTGACCGACAGCGAGGTCTTGATCCGCGTGGTCGAGCATTCGGCGACCTTGAAATGACCCAAGCCTTCGATTTCGACGCCGTCGTGGTGGGGGCCGGCGCCGTGGGCCTGGCCTGTGGCTACGCCCTGTCCCAGCGCGGCCTGGTCGTCGCGGTGCTGGAGGCCGAGGGCCATATCGGCCAGGGGGTGTCGTCGCGCAATTCCGAGGTGATCCATGGCGGGCTCTACTACCCGACCGGCTCGCTGAAGGCGCGGCTGTGCGTCGAGGGCCGGCGGCTGCTCTACGCGTTCCTCGACAAGCACCACGTCGACTACAAGAAGTGCGGCAAGCTGGTGGTGGCCACCGACGAGGCCGAGGTCGCGCGGCTGGAGACGATCTTCGACCAGGCCCTGGCCAACGACGTCGAGGGCATGGAGCATCTGACCGGCGCCCAGGCCCGGGCCCTGGAGCCCGGCCTCAACGCCCACGCCGCCCTGCTGTCGCCGGAGAGTGGGGTGTTCGCCAGTCACGACTACATGCTGGCCCTGCAGGGCGAGGTCGAGGCGGCCGGCGGGGCGGTGGTGGTCAATACGCCGTTCGAGGGCGCTAGTCCCCTTGCCGGCGGCGGCTTTGCCGTGCGGATCGGCGGGGCCGAGGCCGCGACCCTGACCTGCCGGCTGCTGGTCACCGCGCCGGGCCTGTCGGCCCAGGCCGTGGCGGCGCGCATCGAGGACTTTCCGAAGGACCAGATCCCGCAAGGCCACTTCGGCAAGGGCGTCTATTTCCGGCTGGCGGCCAAGGCCCCGTTCCAGCGATTGATCTATCCGCCGCCGATCCACGGGGCCCTGGGCACCCACTACCGCAACGACCTGGGCGGCCAGGCGGTGTTCGGCCCCGACCTGGAATACGTCCCGGCCCCCGACTATTCGGTCGACCCGGCCAAGGCCGCCGCCTTCGCCGCCTATATCCGCAAGTTCTGGCCGGCCGTGCCGGAAGACCTACTGGTTCCCGACTACGCCGGGGTGCGGCCCAAGTTGCACGGCCCGGACGAACCGCAGCCCGACTTCCAGCTGCGCGGCGCCGACACCCACGGCCTGGAAGGGCTGATGGCGCTGTTCGGCATCGAGAGCCCCGGCCTGACCAGTTCGCTGGCCATCGGCGAAGAGGTCGCGCGGCGGCTGGCGGCGTAAGGCCCTGCGTCCTTCGAGGCTTCGCCTTCGGCTCGCACCTCAGGATGAGGACCGTGAGTTGGCTCTGAAACCCTCATCCTGAGGCGCCTGCGCAGCAGGCCTCGAAGGACGCACGGCATTTGCCACCAACTCTCGTTTCGCGCGTTGCGATCTTGGCTTTTCAGGAGGGCGCGATGCTCGATGACTTCATCGACAAACTGATTTCGCGGTTGATGGCGGGGGCGGGGCTGATCATGGCCGCCGCGATCGCCGCCGTGGCCGGGGCGATGGCGGTGTTCGCTTTTCTCAGTCAGTGGGTCGGCGCGGCCTGGGCCTACGCCATCGTCGCGGCGGTGGCGGCCGTGGTGGTCGCGGTCTGGGCCCTGCTGCAGAAGCAGCACAGGGACCGCGTCCGCCAGCCGCCGTTGGAGCAGCGGGTGATGGGCCTGATGCAGGCCCATCCCACGGCGTCGTTCCTGGCGGGCATGGCCGCCGCGACCCTGCTGAAGGGCAAGCCGTCGCTGGCGGCGAGCCTGTGGGAGGCGCGGAAGGGCAAGCCGAGGTAGGATGGGCAGGAGGTCCTCCCCCTGTGGGGGAGGCGGTCGCGTAGCGACCGGTGGGGGGAGCTTGGGGCGGTGGACTTGTGCGCCGGTCGACCGCCTATCACTCCCCCCACCGTCGGCTTCGCCGACACCTCCCCCACAGGGGGAGGACTTTATCCCTACCCCTTCGGCGAAAGCCTCAGCACCCGCCCGTCGTCCTCGTCGGTGACCACGTACACCGCCCCGTCCGGGCCCACCCGCACGTCGCGGATCCGGAAGTTCAGCTCCGACAGCAGGCGCTCCTCGCCCACTACCTTGTCGTCCTTCAGCGTCAGGCGCACCAGGTAGCCCTTCAGGCCGCCGACGAAGAGGCTGCCCTTCCAGGCCGGGAACAGACCAGCGTCGTAGAACGCCAGGCCCGAGGGGGCGATCACCGGGTCCCAGTAATAGACCGGCTGCTCCATGCCGGCCTTCTGGGTGATCCCGTCGCCGATCGGCTTGCCGGAATAGTCCTCGCCATAGGTGATGGTCGGCCAGCCATAGTCCTTGCCGGCCTTGGGGGTGTTGATCTCGTCGCCGCCCTTGGCGCCGTGCTCGGCGGTCCACAGCTGGCCGGTCCACGGGTTGATCGTCGCGCCCTGGACGTTGCGGTGGCCCATCGACCAGATCTCGGGCTTGGCCTGCGGGTTGCCGACATAGGGGTTGTCGGCGGGGATCGAGCCGTCGGGACGGATACGGATGACTTTGCCCAGGGCGGCGTCCAGGTGCTGGGCCTGCATCCGACCCGGGAGGATCGAACGCTCGCCGGTGGTGACGAACAGCGCCCCGTCGCGGGCGAAGGCCAGGCGGCCGCCGAAGTGCAGGGACGAGTCCAGGGCCGGCGCCTGGCGCCAGATGACCTGGACGTTCTCCAGGCTGGGCGCGGCGCCCGGGACCAGCTTGCCACGCGCCGCCGTCGTGCCGTTGCCGCCGCCCTTGCGGGCCTCGGCATAGGTCCAGTAGATCAGGCCGTTCCTGGCATAGTCGGGGTCCAGCGCCACGTCCAGCAGGCCGCCCTGGCCCTCGGCATAGACCGCCGGCAGGCCGGCGACGGCCGGCGACAGCTTGCCGTCGGCGCCGAGGATCCGCAGGGCGCCAGCCCGTTCGGTGACCAGCTTGGACCCGTCGGGCAGGAAGGCCAGGCTCCAGGGATGGTTCAGGCCGGTGGCCAGGGTCTCGACCTGGTAGGCGACGCCCAGCTTCTCCTCGGGCGCGCGGGTCTGCTGCGGGAAGGCGGGCTTCTGGTCGGGCGCGTTGGGCGCGGCGGTCTGGACCGGCGGGTTCGGCAGGGCCTGGACTTGGCCGGCGGGACCGCAGGCCGACAGGGCGAGCGCGACGAGGGTGAGGTGGCGAAGACGCATGGGGACTGTCCAGTTGGGGGCGGGCAGGTGATTAGGTTGTCATCGCGACGTCCGGTTGTCATCAGACCTTACCTGCCTTGGAACGCGCCAACTTTCGTTGTCATCCCGGACAAGCGCGCAGCGCGCCGATCCGGGACCGGGGCCTGAGCGCCGGCGCTTTCGGCGGTCCCGGGTCTTCGCTGCGCTACGCCCGGGATGACAGTCTGGGAGAAGGGGTGCGACGTTGACTTCCAGGGGCGCCCCGACGAAGGTCCGGCCTCGCCACGCCCTGGCCTGTTTCGCGGAGTCCGCCTTGACCGCCATCCTGCACGCCATGCTGGGCAAGGGTCTGGGCGGCCTGGAGCAGGTGTTCCTCGACTACCAGCCGATCCTCGAGGCCTATGCGGCCGCCAGCGGCGGCGCGGCCACAGGCGTGGTGCGGACCGGCGGCAAGGTCGCCGCCCAGGAGGCGCGCCGCGTTCCGCCCCTGGCGACCCTGCCGGCCTATACCGACTGGGACCCGGTCACGCTGGGCGCGGCCCGGCGGCTGGTCAAGGCCAGGACCCCCGACCTGATCCTCAGCCACGGCCAGCGCCCGGCCCGGCTGCTGGCCAGGGTCGCCCCGCCCGAGGCGGTGCTGGCGGTCTGCGTGCACAAGCCGGCCTTCGACGTCGAGACCACCCGCACCCACTATATTTGCGTCGGCCGGCACCTGGCCGATCTGGCGATCGAGCGTGGCGTCCCGGCCGACCGCGTCCACTTCGTGCCCAACGCCGTCAGGCCGCCGGCCGTCCTGGCGACGCCGTTCAAGGACGGGATTTGCGCGCCCCGCATTGTCGCCGCCGGCCGTCTGCACCCCAAGAAGGGCTTCGACGTGCTGGTCGTCGCCCTGGCCCAGCTGCGCGACCAGGGGCAGGGTTTCGAGGCCGAGATCGCCGGCGAGGGCGACGAGCGCGGCAAGCTGGAGGGGCTGATCGCCGAGCATGGCCTGGGCGATCGCGTGCGCCTGGTCGGCTGGCGAAGCGACGTCTCGGCCTTCCTGGCCACCGGCGACGTCTTCGCTTTCCCGTCGTACCAGGAGGGTTTTCCGCTGGTGCTGCTGGAGGCCATGGCCGTCGGCCTGCCGGTGGTCTCCAGCGCCATTCCGGGCCCGGTCGAGATGATCGCCGAGGGCGTCGACGGCCGCCTGGTCCCGCCGGGCGACGCCGCCGCCCTGGCCGCCAGCCTGGCGGGCCTGATCGCCGCGCCCCAAACCGCCGTGGCCTTGGGCGTCGCGGCCCGCGCCAAGGTGCTGGCCGACTATGGTCCGGAGAGCCTGAAGCGGCGTCTCGACGCGGTGCTCGATCTGATGCTCGGACGGGCTTGAAGCCGCCCCCGCTTTGCGCTTATAAGCCCGCCTCCGCTTCGCGCGGGCTGGGTAGCTCAGATGGTTAGAGCGGTGGATTCATAACCCACAGGTCGGCGGTTCGATCCCGCCCCCAGCCACCAACGCCCCCAACCGAGTGTTCTGGGCGTCGGCGGTTTCTTCACCAGCTCCGCCAGCTTGCCTTGACGCATGATGGCCCTTCACGATTGACGCCGCGTTCCCGACCCTTCGCGGCCGATGCGGCAAGCGCAACGGCAGCTTGAGCTTTCCGACCCCGACGCATACCTTCGCGCCAGGGTTGGGGGATTTCGAGATGCGCGTAGTGCTGGCCGTGGCGGCTCTGCTGGTCCTGACGGGACCAGCATTGGCGGAAGATAGTCCTGAAGTTTACCAGAAGCGCATGAGCTTGCTGGGAGAAGTGGCCTACATCTTCGGGGTCTGTGAGCAGTACTTTCCGAAAGCCACTGCCGACAACATGGTCAAATCGATGTCGGGCGGCGACAATCCCGACCAGATCAAGGATCAATACGCTATCGCCGGCCTCTGGAGTTCACTCTATGCGAAGGGACGGGCGGACGCCGGAAAGGAAAACCTCACCGGACAGCAGTGCCTCAACATCTCGAACGATATCCTGGCGGAGATAAAAGTACTCGACGAGGCGGGCGCCAAGTAGGCTGATCGTCCAACGCGCTGTTCCGCGAAGAGTCCCGACGGATTCTCGTGCGCGCTGACGTTCCGTCAGGAACGGGAACCTCCTCAGGTCGGTCAGAAGAGGCCCTGGGTGTGCAGCGCCTCGGCGCGGGCGTGCCCGCCACCACGGCCGCGCGGCGTGTCGTCCAGCTGGGGATCAGTCCTGGAAATACCGCCGCAGCCGCCGGCTGCGCCTGCGCCGCAGGTTTTTGAGGCGCGGCGCCACGCTCGGCCAGGCCAGCATGGCGAGCAGGAAGACGATGATGAAAACAGAGACAAGTTGAAACACGAACGACTCCCGGCTGAGCAGCATCCCCCTTGCCCGATGTCGCTCCAGGCCAGTTAACCATGGGGGAGCGCCCTGTTCGAAATATGGCTACTTCACCGTGGGCGGCGCGAGGCGGCGCGAATTTTACCGCCGCGTGTCGGGTTGAGGCGTCGCTGATCGTCCTGGGAACGAGAGGTGCGCGGTCCGATGCTTTACGCCATATTTTGCTACAGTTGCGAGGACGTGGTCGGCGCCTGGACCTCGGCGGAGGATGCTGCGGTGATGAGCAGGCTGGCGATCGTCGAACAGAAGCTGGCCGTGACAGGGCGGCTGGGGCCGGTGGCCCGCCTGCTGCCGACCACCACCGCCGTCACCCTGCGCAAGGGCCGCGAGGTGCTGGTGATCGACGGCCCGTTCGCCGAGACCCGGGAGCAATTGCTGGGCTTCTATGTCGTCGATTGCGACGGGCTGGAGCAGGCGATCGACGCCGCGCGCGAACTGGCGATGGCCAATCCCGGGGCCGGCGCCTATGAAATCCGTCCGATCGGCCTGTACCGGCCCGTCGCCGTCCGCACCGTCCTGGGCGGGGCCATGAAACGGTTCGGCGCATGAGCGAGATGGCGAGCATGGGAGGAGCCGGCATGGACGGGGCCTGGATCGACGCGGCCCTGACCGCGGCCCGTCCGCAGGCGGTGGCGGCGCTGCTGCGCTATTTCCGCGACCTGGACACCGCCGAGGAGGCCTTCCAGGACGCTTGCCTGCGGGCCCTGAAGGCCTGGCCCAAGAACGGCCCGCCGCGCGATCCGACCGCCTGGCTGATCCTGGTCGGCCGCAACGCGGCGCTGGACGGGGTGCGCAAGCGCAGCAAGTCCGCGCCCCTGCCGTCGGAAGAGCTGATCTCCGACCTCGACGACGCCGAGGCCGCCCTGGCCGACCGCCTGGACGGCGAGCACTATCGCGACGACGTGCTGCGGCTGCTGTTCATCTGCTGCCACCCCGACCTGCCGGCCACCCAGCAGGTGGCCGTGGCCCTGCGCATCGTTTCGGGCCTGTCGGTCCGGCAGATCGCCCGCGCCTTCCTGGTCAGCGAGGCGGCGATGGAGCAGCGCATCACCCGGGCCAAGGCCCGGATCGGGGCCGGCGACGTGCCGTTCGACACGCCTGGCCCGCTCGAGCGGGCCGAGCGGCTGAACGCGGTGGCGGCCATGGTCTATCTGATCTTCAACGAGGGCTATTCGGCCAGCGGCGAGGCCGTGCAGGCCAAGGGCTCGCTGTGCGACGAGGCTATCCGGCTGGCGCGGTTGCTGCTGCGGCTGTTCCAGGGCGAGCCGGAGGTCATGGGCCTGACGGCGCTGCTGCTGTTGCAGCACGCCCGCGCCCCGGCCCGGTTCGACGCCGAGGGGGCGGTGGTGCTGCTCGAGGACCAGGACCGAGGCTTGTGGAACCGCCGGATGATCACCGAGGGCCTGGCCCTGATCGACAAGGCGGTGCGCCATCGCCGACCGGGGCCCTACCTGGTGCAGGCGGCGATCGCCGCCGAGCACGCCCGCGCCGAACGGGCCCAGGACACCAGCTGGGCGCGGATCGACCTGCTGTACGGTGACCTGGAACAGCTGGCGCCGTCGCCGGTGGTCAGCCTGAACCGCGCGGTGGCGGTGTCGAAGGTGGCGGGGCCCGAGGCGGCCCTGGCGATGATCGAACCGCTGGCGCCCCGGCTGTCGGGCTATTTCCATTTCTTCGGCCTGAAAGGTGGGCTGCTGCTGCAACTGGGACGCCGGGAAGAGGCCCGCGCCGCCTTCGACCAGGCCATCGCCCTGGCCAACACCGCCGCCGAGGCTTCGCACATCCGCCTGCACCTGGACCGGTTGATGACGGACGGGGCGGCGGCCGAAAAATAATTCGCGGCCTCTGTCGGATCGCCCGGGTCGGCTTCGTCCTTCGAGCATGCCGCCCCGCGGGGCGCCGGAAGAAGGAAACGACCATGAGCGAAGAAGCCGCTGTCCGCGCCGCCGTCGACGCCTGGGCCGCCGCCCTGGGCGCCAAGGACGCGGCGGGCGTCGCCGCCGTCACGGGCGAGGACCTGACGCTGTACGCCCTGGCGCCGCCGCTGGGCACGACCGGTCCGGACGCCGAGGGGCTGCAGGGCTGGTTCGACACCTGGACGGGGCCGATCGGCTACGTCCTGGCCGATCCGGCCGTCGCGGTGGCCGGCGATGTCGCCTTCGTCCACGGCCTGGCCCACATGACCGGAACCAAGACCGACGGCGAGGTCGTCGATCTGTGGTTCCGCGCCACCCTGGGCCTGCGCAAGCGCGACGGCGCCTGGACGATCGTCCACGAACACGAGTCCGTGCCCTTCCTGATGGACGGCAGCTTCAAGGCGGCCGTCCACCTGAAGCCCTGAACGGGCCCGCTCGATCACTACTCACAGCAACAAGCTCCAACAGGAGAATCGACCATGACCGACGCCCAACCCCTCGCCGCCAGCCCGCCGCCGGTCGGCGGCATCGTGCCCTATCTGTCGCCGAGCAACGCCACCGCCGCGGCCGACTTCTATGTGAAGGCCTTCGGGGCGCAGGACCTGTTCCGCCATCCGGTCGACGAACAGGGCCGGACCATGCACATCCACCTGCGCGTCAACGGCAACTCGCTGATGCTCAGCGACGCCTATCCCGACCACGGCTACGCGCTGGAAAAGCCCGGCGCCTTCACCCTGCACCTGCAGGTCGACGACGTGGACAAGTGGTTCGACCGGGCTGTGGCGGCCGGGGCCGAGGTCACCCTGCCCGTGCAGCTGATGTTCTGGGGCGACCGCTACGGCCAGTTGAAAGACCCGTTCGGCTTCTCGTGGTCGCTGGCCACCACGCCGAAGGCTTAGAGCATTTTCGAGCGAAGTGGATGCCGGTTCGCGTGAAGAAAATGCGCAAAACCTAGGGCTGAAAGATTGGACGGGACCGGTCGCCGGTCCCGTCCGCCAAGACCAACAGAGGGAACAAAAGGATGATCAAGATCATCGCCATCGTCATCGTCGTGCTGATCGCCGCCCTGCTGGGCTATGCGGCGACCCGGCCCGACATCTTCCGCGTCACCCGCTCGACGGTGATCAAGGCCCCGCCGGAGACGATCTTCGCCCAGATCCAGGACTTCCACCGCTGGGGTGCGTGGTCGCCCTACGAGAAGCTGGATCCGGCCATGGAGCGGACCTTCTCGAGCCCCGCGGCGGGCGCCGGCGCGACCTATGGCTGGAACAGCAAGGGCAAGGCCGGCGTGGGCGACATGAAGATCACCCAGGCCGTGGCCTCGTCCAAGGTGGCCCTGGACCTGAACTTCACCAAGCCGTTCACCGCCCACAACAAGGTGGTCTTTACCCTGGAACCGCAGGGCGACGCCACCCGCGTCACCTGGACGATGGAAGGGCCCGCGCCCTACATGCACAAGCTGATGGGCGTGTTCTTCAACATGGACAAGATGATCGGCGCCGACTTCGACACCGGCCTGGCCAGCCTCAAGGTCCAGGCCGAGGGTTAGGTGTAGCGGCGCGCAATAGTGAACGGTTCGACGCGAGATTCATGGCGTAATTCGACGCGAATTAGCGGAGACTGTACGTGTCTGCCGACGCAAAATAAACGAGACTCAAGTCACATAGCTTGAGACGGACGCAGGTTATTTGAGACTGACGTACGATCTGTGAGACGCTTCAGAGCGGCGCGCATATCCAGAGGCGAGGGAAGGTCGCTCTTCAGGAGCAGGTAGTGGGTCGACGCTATGTCAGCGGCCTCGAAAAGTTCGCGATCGATTATCGTGGAGTCCTGTGGTCGAGTGGCACCAGAGATGGGAAACACCAGGTCCCTTACAGGAAGCCCTTCAGACCCTTCTTGCTGAACTCTGCGCCAGCGGAGGGCGAGATGACAGATCCGCTGACAGGCGAGATGTTCGGATCGGTGATCGACCAGAAAAATCGCCGGCCTTTGTAGATGCCCTCTAGCGCCTTCGGCACAGCGACTACCTGATCACCGATGATGGCGAAACCGCCGCCGCCCTCGACGTCCAGCGTGACGGCTGGAACCTCTGTAAGATCGGCCGTGCGGCCGTGCCTGATCGTGCCTTTGAACCATCGACGCGTGGGCTGTGGCTTTGACTCTGGCTCGGGAACCGCCTTCTGACGCTCGGCCAGGTCCGCTGCGACGGCTTTGTCGGCCTTGATGACCTGGAGCTGGAGGAGGACGCCGATCGCGCCAAGGGCTCCGAGGACCCCCAGCATCGTCGCGTTCATTGCGCTGAATTCCATCACACTCACCTTACGTGATCAGCGAACAATACCATCAAGCCCAGAATGAGGCCACAGACCACAATCACGAGCCAGCCATCTGGTCCGATCGTCTGACCCCTGAAGGTCGGGGTCAATGCGGCCGCTCCGATGAACCCGAACGAGAGCGTCTTGACGTGGTCGAGGAATACCTGGACCCGCTTGATCGCGAGCGCCTTGTTCTGTTCTGGAGTTCGCGCCCAACTCGCTACCATATGTATTCGTCCTGCTTTGCTCGCAACTGTAGCGTCCTAGCGTGACTGCGTCGTCTGGCAAAGCTCAGAAGCGCTACGCGGCCTTTCACCTTCACCGCACGGACCCGCAAACCGGAAAGCGGGAAAAGGTCGCGCTGGGCGGGAAAGAGACGGCCGCGCCATAGCGCCGACCCCAAGGTTTGTTCGCTACAGTATGTTCAAAAGCACTAACCGGGCACATCTCGGAAGTTTGTCAGGCACGATGCGTGCGTCTCATTGACTGTGCGTCGATCTCAAATAGCGTGCGCCAGTCTCGACCAATGTGGTTCGCGTCTCGTACACTGTGGATTAGCCGACACTATCCGTGTCAGCTAATTCGCGTCGAAAAACGCCATGAATCTCGCGTTGAGGCATCCATTATTGTGCGTCGCTACAGCTAGGAGCTGCGGACAGTAGGCGTTGAAGGACGCACGGCGCTCCCGATTTCAACCGCCCAAGCGCCCTACGCCTCGTCCGCCGTCATCATCAGCACCATCACGCCGTCGGCGGCGCCCTCGCGCAGGATCGGGGCGAGGGACAGCTCGACCGGGCGCTCGTCGCCGGCCTTGACCATCAGGGCGGTCGCCACCCGCGCGGCCGGACCGCCCTGCAGCACCTTCTCCAGGGCCTGGGTCAGGGCGCGACGGTCGGTGGGGCGGATGATGTCGGTCAGCCGGCAGTCCAGAAGCTCGGCGCTGGAAAAGCCTGTCAGCCGCAGGAAGTCGGTGTCCATCTCGGCCAGCACGCCGCGGATGTTCAGCCGGGCCACCGCCAGCTGGGGCAGGGCGGCGGTCGCCGCCCGCATGGCCTGGGCGTAGCGCAGCCGGTTGCGCAGGTCGTGCTCCTCGGTGCGGTTGACGAACAGGGCCGCCACGCCGTCCGGATAGGGGAAGACGCGGACCCCGTAGCAGCGGCCGCTCTGGAGCGTGGAGTCGGCCTCGAACTCGACCGCCTCGCCCGTCCGCAGCACCCGCCGCATCTGTTCGGCGATCACCGCCTGGGGCGCCAGGGGAAACAGGTCGCTCCAGTTGGCGCCGATCAGCTGACCGGCGCTGCGGCCGGCCAGGGCCTCGAACACCGGGTTGACCGAGGTGACGTGGAGGGTGGGGTCCAGGGCGATGAATCCCTCGGCCAGGTGTTCGAGAATGGCTTCGCGGCTGGTCTCGGCGGTGCGATCGCCGGCGGCGCCCGCGACCTCGGGCATGTCGCTCCAGCTGGCGTAGCGATCGGCCGACAGCAGCACGACGCGTGGGCGGCCATGGTGGGTGATGATCACCGGCCCAGTGAGAGCGACATCCTGCCATTGGCCGAAATTTCGACTGACTTCACCGGCGGTGGCGTGCGCGGCGACGACGGGATTTTTCATGGCCTCTCCAGAAACTACAGAGAATCCGGTTTCTCCGACTTGCCAGTGATCGCTCCCCAGCAAACCCGCCGCCCTCCTGGGGAAAATACCATCGCGAGAGTTGAGCGACAATGAAGGGCGACCACTGGGGGGCGAGGCACGCAGTCGCCGTGAAGTACGGAAATTACGCATTTTACGTATACACGGACTCGCATGCTTGGCCGTGGAAATCTCTAGGCGCGACTTTCGCGTCAGGAGATCGACCGATGCAAAGGCAAGCGAGAAGGCTGGGTTCGAGGTTCGGATTTCGGGGTGAGGATTCTGGCGCCGTGGCGGTGGAGTTCGCCTTCCTGGCGCCGGTGCTGATCCTGATCATGATGGGGATCATGGGCTACGGCGGCTATTTCTGGATGTCGCACTCGGTGCAGCAACTGGCCAACGACGCCGCCCGCGCCGCCATCCCCGGCATGACCGTCGCCGAACGCGCCAGCCTGGCCAAGGCGTCGGTGACCAGCGGCGCCGGCGACTACGCCCAACTGACCCCCAGCAAGGTGTCGACCACGGTCATCGACAAGGACGGCCGGCTGACCGTGCGGGTCTCCTACAACGCCGCCGACTCCTTCGCCTTCGCGGCGCGCGGCGTGGCGCCGATGCCGTCCGACCAGATCGCGCGCCAGGCCTCGATCCAGATGGGAGGCTATTGAGGGCGCGATGCGTGGCTCGCCCCTCAGCGCCTTCCGCGAGAACCGGCGCGGCGCGATCTCGGTCGTCACCGCCATTTCCCTGACCATGCTCATCGCCCTGTGCGCCCTGGCGGTCGATACCGGCTCGGTGTTTCTGCAGACCCGCCGCCTGCAAGGCGTCGCCGACCTGGCGGCGATGTCGGCGGCCAACGACATCGCCCGCGCCCAGGTCGCCGCCGAGGCGACGGTGAAGGCCAACGGCGAAGGCTGGCGCGCGCCGCTGAAGGTGCAAGTGACCACCGGGCGCTACGCCGCCGATTCCGCCGTGCCGGTGGCGCAACGCTTCCAATTGACCAGCGTCGACGCCGACGCCGTCAAGGTGTCGGTCAGCGGCCAGGCCGACCTGTTCTTCGGCGCGGCGCTGGTGGGCCGCCCCTACATGCCGATCAAGCGCCAGGCCACGGCCGCGCGGGCCGACCTGGCCAGCTTCTCGATCGGCACGCGCCTGCTCAGCCTGCAGGGCGGACTGGCCAACGCCCTGCTGAGCGGCCTGATCGGCAGCCAGGTCAATCTGTCGGTGATGGACTACAACGCCCTGATCGCCAGCGACGTCACCCTGTTCAGCTATCTCGACGCGGTGAAGACGCGCCTGGACCTCGAGGCGGCGACCTATAACGAGGTGCTCACGGCCGACCTGACGACCGGCCAGGCCCTCCAGGCCCTGGCCGACGCCCTGACCACCGCCGGCGACACCCAGGCGGCGGCGGCGACGCGGTCCCTGGCGGTCTCGGCCGGCAACAGCAAGAAGGCCCACCTGGACGCCCTGGTCTCGCTCGGGCCCTATGGCGGCCAGGACCATGTGTCGGGCGGTCAGAGCGCGCTGGTGGCGCTGAACGCCATGGACCTGACCCAGGCGCTCCTGCAGGTCGGCCAGGGCGCCCGGCAGGTCAAGCTGGACCTGGGCGCGACCGTGCCGGGTCTGGCCGACGTCGATGTCTGGCTGGCGGTCGGCGAGCCCCTCAACAACGCGCCCTACATGACCGTCACCAAGGACAAGACGGTGATCGTGCGCACCGCCCAGACGCGGCTCTTCATCGACACCAAGCTGCTGGGGTCGGGGCTGCTGGGCGGGTTGGCCCAGGTGCGCTTGCCGCTTCTGGTGGAGCTGGCGTCCGGAGAGGCCAAGCTGAAGAGCATCGACTGCGGCCACAAGACCACCGCCCTGGAGGTCAAGCCCAGCATTGGTTCCCTGAAGATCGGCGACATCGACATCGATAGCCTCGACGACTTCAAGCAGCCCCTGACCGTGACCAAGACCGACCTGGTGAAGGCGCCGCTGTTCACGGTGACCGGCAAGTCGGACGTGGCGATCGGCGGGGCGACCTGGCAGACCGTGAACTTCACCGACGCCGACGTGAAGGCCCGCGCGATCAAGACGGTGAAGACCAACGACGCCCTGGCGGCGGCCACGGCCTCGCTGCTGACCAATCTGGATCTCGACGTCGTGCTCCTCAACAGCATCCTGACCCTGGGCCTGGGCGACAGCATCATACTGGCGGCCCTGAAGCCGGTGCTGGCGGCGGCGGCGGCCCCGCTGGACGGCCTGATCATCGCCTTGACCGACTTGCTGGGCGTGGGCGTGGGCGAGGCCGATGTGCGGGTCAATGGCCTGCGGTGCGGCGCGGCGGCGTTGGTCGCATGAGTTTTCCCAAGGTGCATGGAGCAAGACGATGAACGCCCTCGACTGGCCGGGCCTGGAATCCCTCGAGTTCGACGCGCCGCAGCGGGCCTTCGGCCGCAAGGGCGACGCGCCGGCCCAACTGGCCGAGACCTCGCCGCTGCTGCAGGCGCCGTCGCCGCGGCTGGAGGTGCGGGCGCGCCTGCACGCCATCTGCGCGCTGTACGCCCACACCCGGTCGCCCCAGCATCGCCTGGACCTGCTGGAGCAGCTGGAGGACATGACGCTGGAGGCCGCGCACCTGCTGGCGGTGGACCTGCTGCGGAACGGGTGGAAGGAAGAGTCCTGAAGCCCTCTCCCAAAGGGAGAGGGAGGGGCCCAAGCGAAGCTTGGGAGGGTGAGGGGTTTAGACGTCCGACGGCGTGCCGGCAGGGCGTTTGGGATAAGCGGTGAGGGTGTGACCCCTCACCCTCCCACCGCTGCGCGGCGGGCCCCTGTCCAGCGGATAGAGAGGTGACGATTTAGCCCGGTTGGATGGGTGACAGTTTTTGGCCTTGGATGGGTGACAGTTTTTGGCCT
>NZ_LMHC01000009.1 GCF_001427665.1 Caulobacter sp. Root655 | reverse complement strand
GTCGCCGTCCCTCGAGAACAACGGTTTCGCGGAGCGGTCGGTCCACGCCGAAACGCAAACACAACACTCACGGTCTCCGGGCTTGGCCCGGCCGCTCCGCGCCTCCTCACCCAACTCGTCGCGAAAGCCCGAGGTCGAAGCGCCATGGGCCGGGGACAGGCGCATGCGCCTGTCCCCGACATAGAAGAAAGGACCCCACCATGCCGTCACACCTGGCACACTGGGCAGAAGAAGGTCGAGCGGCCGGCCTGGACCTCGCGGGCGACCACGCCCTTGCAGCCGGGCGTGGGGCAGGGCTGGCCCTCGCGGTCATAGACCCGGAAACGGTGCTGGAAATAGCCCAACGCCCCGTCGGCCGCCGCGAAGTCCTTCAGCGACGAGCCGCCGACCTCGACCGCCTCGGCCAGCACGTCCTTGATCGCCTGGGTCAGCGGCCCCAGCCGCTTGCCGGCGACCAGGCCGGCCGGCTTGAACGGCGAGATGCCGGCCCGGTGCAGGGCCTCGCAGACATAGATATTGCCCAGGCCGGCGACGGTCTTCTGATCGAGCAGCAGGGTCTTGGGGCCCTGCTTGCGACCGCTGAAGGCCTTGACCAGGGTCCTGGCGTCGAAACCCTCGCCCAGCGGCTCGGGACCCATGGTGGCGAACCAGGGGTGGCGGTCGAGCCGGTCGGTGGCGATCAGGTCCATGAAGCCGAAGCGCCGGGGGTCGTGATAGGTGACCACCGCGCCGGCCTCGGTCTCGAAGACCACGTGGGCGTGCTTGTCGTCGGGCGTGATCTCCCGGGCGAAGTCGCCGGGACGGATCGCGCCGGCCGGCGCGGCGATCTCGAAGCGGCCGGTCATCCCCAGATGCATCACCAGGGTGTCGCCGCGATCCAGCGGGGCCAGCAGGTACTTGGCGCGGCGGTCCAGCCGCAGGATCTTCGCGCCCATCAAGCGCTGGACGAAGCCGTCGGGCAGGGGGAAGCGCAGGTCGGGCCGGTTGGCGCGCACGCGGCTCAGGCGGGCCCCGCTCAGCACCGGCTCCAGGCCGCGCCGCACGGTCTCGACTTCAGGCAGTTCGGGCAAGGAGAACCTCGGATCAGGCGTTGGGCGTCAGATATCGGCCATCCCGCGCGCGGTTCCTAGGGTGCCGACACGCAAAACCGGTGACGGCGAAGCGCTGGCGGCTATAAGAGCCGGACGATACAAGCCAGAGCCTGAGGGCCCCGCGCCCAAGGGACCTAAAGCGATTTCGAGCGACCGCATGACCAAGCCCGCCGCCACCTTCGGATTCCAGGACGTCGATCCCTCGGCCAAGGCCGGCCTCGTGCGCGGGGTGTTCGACCGGGTCGCCAAGAACTACGACCTGATGAACGACGTGATGAGCGGCGGCGTCCACCGACTGTGGAAGGACGCGGTCGCCGCGCGCCTCAACCCGCAGCCGGGCGAGATCATCATCGACTGCGCCGGCGGCACCGGCGACATGGCCCGCCGCTTCGCCAGGATGACGCGCGCGGCCCAGGCGCGGCGTGGCGGTCCCGACGCCCTGATCAACATCATCGACTACAACGCCGAGATGATCGGCGCCGGGATCGAGAAGGGCGGCGCGCCCGAGATCACCTGGACGGTCGGCGACGCCCAAGCCCTGCCGCTGCCCGACGCCTATGCCGACGCCTATGTGATCTCGTTCGGCATCCGCAACGTCACCGACATCGACGCAGCCCTGCGCGAGGCCCGGCGGGTGCTGAAGCCCGGCGGCCGGTTCCTGTGCCTGGAGTTCTCCAAGCCGGTGACCGAGGCGCTGGCGAAAGCCTATGACGCCTATAGCTTCAAGCTGATCCCCCAGTTCGGCGAATGGCTGGCCAAGGATCGCGACGCCTACCAGTACCTGGTCGAGAGCATCCGCCGCTTCCCCGACCAGCGGACCTTCGCTGGGATGATGGAGAACGCCGGCTTCAAGCGGGTGACGATCACCAACTTCACCGGCGGCGTGGCGGCGATGCACCAGGGCTGGGCGCTGTAGGACGTCGATCATCCAAACTGACCTCCTCATCGCCGTCATCCCCCGACTTGTTCGGGGGACCCAAGCCGAGACGGCTCGGGCGCCTTCTGACGCCGTTTGGGTCCCCCGCATGAAGCGGAGGATGACGGCGTTTGGGTTGACCTATCTCCATCGCGACCGGACCGCCGCATGAGCCTCTCCGCTTTCCTGCGCCTGATCGCCGCCAGCTGGGCCCTGGTCCGGGCCGACGCGCTGATCCCGCGCGAGCTGGAGCCGGTTCTTCCGCCCTCGGCGCTTTGGGCGGGTCGCGCCTTGCGCCTGTTCGCCGGCGGCAAGGCCCGTCAGGGCCGGCCGGGCGAGCGCCTGGCGCGGGTGCTGGAGCGCGAGGGCCCGGCGGCTATCAAGATGGGCCAGTTCCTGTCGACCCGGGCCGACATGTTCGGCGCCCAGTTCGCCGACGACCTGTCGCACCTCAAGGACCGCCTGGCGCCGTTCCCGCTGGACGTGGCCCGCGCCGAGATCGAGCGCGGCCTGGGCCGGCCGCTCGAGACGCTGTACGCCAGTTTCGAAGGCTCGATCGCCGCCGCCTCCCTGGCCCAGGCCCACCCCGCCACCCTGGTGGACGGCACGAAGGTGGCCGTGAAGGTGCTGCGCCCCGGGATCGAGCAGCGGGTCGCCCAGGACAGCGCCGCCCTGCGCCTGGCCGCGGGCCTGGCCGACCGCCTGGTCCCGGCCGCCCGCCGCCTGCGGCCCCGCGAGTTCGTCGAGGTGGTGATCCGGGCCCTGGACCTGGAACTGGACCTGCGCTTCGAGGCCGCCGGCTGCGCCGAGCTGGGCGAGGCCATGAAGGTCGATCCCCACATGCGCGCCCCCGACGTGGTCTGGGACGGGGTCGGCAAGCGCTTCCTGACCCTGAGCTGGGCGCCCGGCATGGCGCTGTCGGAGGACGCGGCGCTGGAACAGGACGGCCTGGACCGCAAGGCCTTGGCGGAAGGCCTGACCCGCGGCTTCCTGGCCCAGGCCCTCGACCACGGGCTGTTCCACGCCGACCTGCACGAGGGCAACCTGTTCATCGCCGCGCCGGCCTCGATCACGGCGGTGGACTTCGGCATCCTGGGCCGCCTGGGCCCGGCCGAACGCAAGTACCTGGCCGAGATCCTCTACGGCTTCCTCAATCGCGACTATCCGCGCGTCGCCGCCATCCACTTCGACGCCGGCTACGTGCCGGCCCACCAGGACCGCGACGCCTTCGCCCAGGCCCTGCGGGCGGTGGGCGAGCCGGTGTTCGGCCGCGACGCCCGCGACGTCTCGATGGGCAAGCTGCTGGCCCAGCTGTTCGAGATCACCGCGCTGTTCGACATGGCTCTGCGGCCGGAACTGGTCCTGCTGCAGAAGACCATGGTCACCGTCGAGGGCGTGGCCCGCCGCATCGACCCGACCCACGACCTGTGGGCCGCCGCCGACCCGGTGGTGCGCCGCTGGATCGCCCGCGAGCTTTCTCCCGCCGCCAAGGTCAAGGACTTCGCCGACGAGGCCCTCCGCGCCATCCGCGCCCTGGCGCGCCTGGCCGAGGCTCCCCCTGCCCCGGCGGCGGTCGTGGTCGAGACCCGGCCAGGCCGACCGCTGCTGTGGTTCCTGGCCGGCGCGGCGGTGGCCGGCCTGGCGTTCGCGGCGGGCGCCTGGCTGGTCTAGGGGCGCGGACAGTTCGCTGACCCAGGCCTGAGAGCGCATCTTCAGCTCAAAAATTCCGTCATCACCCGCTTTGTGCGGGTGACCCAAGCGGCGCTGGACATGGCGTCGGATTCCGCTTGGGTCCCCCGAGGGCGATGTCGAAGGGGGATGGGACCGCGAACGGCGTGATCCCTCACCCTCCCAACGCTTCGCGTCGGGCCCCTCCCTCTCCCGCTGGGAGAGGGTTTTCTGAAAGCTTGCGCCCCAGGGGCGTTGCGCACCGCCCCTGGGTCCCGGGCCCGACGCTCGGCGTCGTCCGGGATGGCAGGCCCCCCTGCCCTGCCGCGAGCCGTTGTTCTAACCGTTGTCGTTCGCGCCGCGGTCGCGCGAGGCTGTCGTCCGCCGGGTCTCGCGGGTCTTCTGCTGCGACCAGTAGGTCGCGCCGTCGTCAGGCTTGAACATGGTGCGTGGGGCCCCGGCCTTGGTGACCACCGCGAAGACATTGCCCTTGGGGTCGTAGATCAGGGTGTCGCCGTTGGGCCGGGTCAGCGTCTCGGCCTCGGACGGCGGGTGGGCGACGAAGGCGTGTGCCTTGCGCACATAGTCGTCGACATCGGCGGCGGCGAACTCGGACCCGTAGCGCTCGAAACCGCGCTGGGCGTTCTCCTCGGCGGTGCGGGTGCGGTTGGCCGCCCACATCGGCTTGCCCGCGACCTTGGGCACGGGCGCGTCGCGCGGATCGCTCCGCGTCGTCCGACTCTCGAAGGCCGGCGCGTCCCGGTCGGACGCCGCCTCGACCGAAGCCACGTCACCCGCCTTGGGCGCCTTCACCGCCGAGGCGCCGCCGTCGCAGGCCGCGACCGTCAAGGCCGCGCCCGCGATGGCCAAAGGGGCGGCCAGGACAGAAAACCAGGACGCCAAACGTACCGTCATGATCGATCTCCAGCTTGTTGCTCTACCTGCGCGATTAGTGAACGAAGACGGAACGCCTGTCGAGTCCCCGTTAAGGATTTTGCCGAAGGGGGCTTACGCTTTGCGCCGCGTCGCTCTATGCGCCTGGGGGCGAGGCGCGAACCGGAGACCACCCCATGACCGACCAAGCGAGCGACAAGCGGGTTCTTCTGATCGTCGGCGGCGGCGTGGCCGCCTACAAGGCGCTGGAGCTGGTGCGGCTGCTGCGCAAGGCCGGCGTCGGCGTGCGGCCGATCCTGACCAAGGCGGGCGCCGAGTTCGTCACCGCCCTGTCGCTGTCGGCGCTCTCCGAGGACAAGGTCTATGGCGACCTGTTCTCGCTGACCGACGAAGCCGAGATGGGCCACATCCAGCTGTCGCGCTCGGCCGACCTGGTGGTGGTGGCGCCGGCGACCGCCGACTTGATCGCCAAGGCGGCGCACGGCCTGGCCGGCGACCTGGCCTCGACCACCTTGCTGGCCACCGACAAGCCCGTGCTGATGGCTCCGGCCATGAACGTGCGGATGTGGCTGCACCCGGCGACCCAGCGCAACCTCGAGACCCTCAAGGCCGACGGCGTGAGTTTCGTCGGACCCGACGACGGAGCCATGGCCTGCGGCGAGTTCGGCCCCGGCCGCCTGGCCGAGCCGCCGGTGATCTTCGAGGCGATCATGGAAGCGCTCGCGGGGCCCGCCGCCCAATCCTCAAAAAGGGGGCCGCTGCTCGGCAAGCACGCCCTGGTCACCGCCGGCCCGACCTTCGAGCCGATCGACCCGGTGCGCGGCATCACCAACCGCTCCAGCGGCCGGCAGGGCTACGCCATCGCCGGCGCGCTGGCCAAGCTGGGCGCGCGAGTGACCCTGGTCAGCGGCCCGGTCGCCCTGCCCACCCCCTTCGGTGTCGACCGCGTCGACGTCGAGACCGCGCGCGACATGCTGGCCGCCAGCCAGGCCGCCCTGCCCGCCGACGTCGGGGTGTTCGTCGCCGCCGTCGCCGACTGGCGGATCGACGAGGTGTTCGGGACCAAGTTGAAGAAGGACAAGGGCGGCCCGCCGGCCCTGACCTTCGTCGAGAATCCGGACATCCTGGCGACGCTTTCGGCCTCCGGGCCGAGGCGGCCGAAACTGGTCATCGGCTTCGCGGCCGAGACCAACGACGTCGAGGCCCACGCCCGCGCCAAGCTGGCGCGCAAGGGCTGTGACTGGATCATCGCCAACGACGTCACCGAGCCCGGCGTGATGGGCGGCGACGAGAACGCCGTCCTGCTGATCTCCAAGGACAAGACCGAACGCTGGGACAGGGCGGCCAAGGACGCCGTGGCCCACGACCTCGCCCAACGCATAGCCGAGAGCCTTTCATGACCAACCCGCGCATCCCCGTCGTCCAACTGGCCCACGCCCACGGCCTGCCCCTGCCCGCCTACGAGACCGTCGGCGCGGCGGGCATGGACCTGCGGGCGGCCGTCGAGGAGGACGCGCCGATCGTACTGAAGCCCGGCGCGCGGACCATGGCCCCCACGGGTCTGGCCTTCGCCGTGCCGGCCGGCTTCGAGGCCCAGGTGCGGCCGCGCTCGGGCCTGGCCGCCAAGGCCGGCGTCACCTGCCTCAACACCCCCGGCACCATCGACAGCGACTATCGCGGCGAGGTGAAGGTGATCCTGATCAATCTGGGGGAAGAGGACTTCACCATCCGTCGCGGCGACCGCATCGCCCAGCTGGTGATCGCGCCGGTGACCCAGGCTTCGTGGGGCCTGGTGGCCAGCCTGGAGGAAACCGCGCGCGGCGGCGGCGGCTTCGGCTCGACCGGGGCCAAATAGGCCCATGACGGAGGTAGTCGCGGCGGCGTCAGCCGCCGTGGCCGCCCGAGGCCATCACCAGATAGCCGCCGAATCCGGCGGCGAAGGCGGCGGCGGCCAGCCACAACACGGGGCGCAGCATCGAGAGCGGGTCGTCGGCGTTCATCGGCGCGTCCTTTGGCGCGGGTGAACCCACCCGCTACCGGAAATACGCGTCCCCCGTCGCGCGGTTGCGCGAACGCCCAGGAAATATGTCGTGATTCGTCTATAGCGAGCAATCGCGGCCACCGATTGCCCTAGGGCTTGATGATCACCGTTCACCCGACCGCTTGATTTTTGGACGGGCGCGTCCATTTATCCCTTGCCGAGGCCGCGCGTCCGATATATCGCCGCCTCGATCCATCGGGTTGTTTCGGGATTTCCACCATGGCCGCCGCGTCGAACAAGAAGCTCATTCCCATGGTCGTCGGCGGGATCGCCGTCGTGGCCCTGCTGATCGGCGGCGGACTGTGGTTCGTCGACAAGCAGCGCTACGAGACCACCGACAACGCCTTCGTCCAGGCCGACACCGTCCAGGTCAGCCCGCAGGTGTCGGGCTATGTCGCCGAGGTGCTGGTGGCCGACAACCAGCGGGTCGAGGCCGGCCAGGTCGTGGCCCGCATCGATCCGGCCACACTGCAGGCCAAGCTCGATGAGGCGATCGCCAACGCCCAGGCCCTGGAAGCCGCGGTGCGCGGTGTCGACGACAAGGCCGTCCTGGAACAGGCGATGATCGCCCAGCGCGCGGCGGGCGTCGCCAGCGCCGAGGCCGATGCCGGCCGCGCCAAGGCCGACCTCGACCGATATAACACCCTCGCCGGACAAGGCTGGGTGTCGACCCAGAAGGTTCAGACGACCCAGGCCGGGGCCACCCAGGCCCGCGCCGCCGTCCAGAGCGCCCAAGCCGCCCTGGAAGCCGAGCGCCGCGCCGCCCAATCCCTGGGCTCGGCCCGCGCCCAGACCGTGGCCCAGGCCCTGGCGGCGCGCGCCGCCGTCGACCAGGCCCGTATCGACCTGGACCGCACGGTGATCCGCGCCCCGGTGGCCGGCGTCGTGGGCGCCCGTTCGGTGCGCCCTGGTCAGCTGGTCCAGCCGGGCGTGGCCCTGATGTCGATCGTGCCGGTCGGCGAGGGCTATATCGTCGCCAACTTCAAGGAAACCCAGGTCGGCCGCCTGCGGGTCGGCCAGCCGGTCGAGATCCATGCCGACGCCTTCGGCAAGTCGGTGATCCGCGGCAAGCTGGACAGCTTCGCCCCGGCCACCGGCCAGGAGTTCGCCCTGATCCCGGTCGAGAACGCGGTGGGCAACTTCACCAAGATCACCCAGCGCCTGCCGGTGAAGATCGTCGTCGACCGCTCGACGATCGGCGCGGCCCTGCGCCCCGGCCTGTCGGTGGACGTCAAGGTCGATGTCCGCGACCGCTCGGGCCAGTCCTTCGCCGAGGCCGGCCAGCCGACCGCGCGCCTCGCCCAGCAGGGCGTCTCGCGCTAGGCGTCCGGTCGAGGATCGAAGCCATGACCGACGCCGCGCTCCCCGCCCAATCCGCCGCGCCGCCGGTCGCCGCGCCGGCGCCCGAGATCGACTGGACCAAGCTGTTCCTTGGCTTCGGAGCCATGGTCATCGGCCAGTTCATGGCCATCCTCGACATCCAGATCGTCGCGGCCTCGCTGCCGCAGATCCAGGCCGGGGTGGGCGCCAGCGCCGACCAGGTCAGCTGGATCCAGACCGCCTACCTGATCCCCGAGGTCGTGATGATCCCGCTGTCGGGGTACCTGTCCCGGCTGTGGGGGACGCAACGCGTCTACCTGGCCTCGTGCCTGGGCTTCATCGTCATGAGCGTGCTGACGGGCCTGAGTTCGTCGATCGACATGATGATCATCACCCGCGCCCTGCAGGGCTTCATCGGCGGGGCGATGATCCCGACGGTGTTCGCCGTGGCCTTCACCGCCTTCCCGCCCGAGCGGCGGGTGACGGCCAGCGTGATCATGGGCCTGATCGTCACCCTGGCCCCCACCGTCGGCCCGACCCTGGGCGGCCACCTGACCGAGTGGCTCAGCTGGCGCTGGCTGTTCTTCATCAATGTGCCGACCGGCCTGGTCGTGCTGTTCGGCGTCGCCCGCTGGGGCCAGTTCGACAAGGGCGACCCCAGCCTGGCCAAGGGCTTCGACTGGTTCGGCCTGGCGGTGATGGCCACCTTCCTGATGAGCATGCAGTTCGTGCTCGAAGAGGGCTCGAAGGACGGCTGGTTCGAGGACAGCGGCATCCTGGGCCTGACCGTGGTCGCGGTGGTCGCCGGCGTCACCTTCGTCTGGCGGTCGCTGACCTATCGCAACCCGATCGTCGAGCTGAAAGCCTTCGCCAACCGCAACTTCACGATCGGCGTGGCCATGACGGCGGTGTCGGGCGCCAGCCTGTTCGGCGGCACCTTCCTGTTGCCGCAGTTCCTGGGCCGGGTGCGGCACTATTCGGCCTCGGAAGTGGGCACCACCATGGTGGTCTCGGGCCTGTCGATGTTCGCCACCGGGCCGATCGCCGGACGCCTGGTGCGCCAGATGGATGCGCGCATCCCGATGTTCATCGGCTTCATGCTGGCCGGCTGGGGCATGTACATGGCCCACGGCGTGACCAAGGACTGGGGGTTCTGGGAGTTCGCCGGCGTCCAGGCCTGTCGCGGCGTGGGGGTGATGATCGCCATGATCGCCACCCAGCAGATCACCATGAGCACCCTGCCCCAGCACATGGTCAAGAACGCCTCGGGCCTGGTGAACCTGTCGCGCAACACCGGCGGGGCCGTCGGCCTGGCCTTGCTGGCCACCAGCATCACCAACCAGACGGCGCTCTACTACATGGGCCTGACTTCGGAAGTCGGCCAGGGCGACGCCCGGGTCCAGGGCATGATGCAGGGCCTGGCCGCCCGCATGGCCCAGTTGGGCCTGGCCGATCCGGCCGGCGCGGCGCGCAAGGCGATCGGCGGCATGATGCAGCAGCAGGCCACCGTCCTGGCGTTCGGCGACAGCTTCACCCTGCTGGCCTATGGCTGTTTCATCGCCGCGGCGGTGTCCTTGCTGGCCAGGCCGGCCAAGAACGCCCCGCCGCCTCCTTCGGACGCGCACTGATGCCCAGAGTCGCCGGACAGATCGACGTCGCCAAGACCGAGGCCATCCTCGACGCCGCCGTCGAGGTGATCGGCCAGCGCGGCCTCGGCGCGCCGATGGAAGCCATCGCCAAGCGGGCCGGGGTCTCCAAGCAGACGGTCTACAACCACTATGGTTCGAAGGCCGAGCTGGTGCGGGCCCTGATGGCCCGGCGGGTGGCGGTGATCACCGCCCCGCTGCGCGATCCGGGCGCGATCGACAATCCGTGCGAAGCGCTGGAGGCCTATGCCCGCTCGATGCTGGAGACCGTGGTCACCACCAAGGGCTATTCGGTGATGCGGGTGATCATCCAGGGCGCGGGCGAGATGCCGGACGTGGCCCAGGAGGTGTTCGAGGCCGGACCGCGCCATGCGCGCCGCCAGTTGGCCGCGTTCCTGGAGATGGAAACCCGGATCGGCCGCCTGAAGGTCGACAACTTCGATCAGGCGGCCGAGTTCTTCTCGGGCATGGTCATGGGCCACAGCCAGCTGCGGGCCCTGCTTCGCTTGCCGTCCGACAAGACGCCGGCGGAGTTCGACGGCCTCGCGCGCGAAGCCGCCGAACGGTTCATGCGGGCCTACGCGCCGTAGCAAGAATCGCGTCATCCCCGACCTGTTCGGGGATGACGCGCGTTGGTCGTCGCTACGCCTCGACCTCGTCCGGCATGCCCATCATGTGGAAGCCCGCGTCGACGTGGACGACCTCGCCCGTCGTCGAGCGGCCCAGGTCGGAGACCAGCCACAGCGCCGCGCCGGCGACGCCTTCCATCGAGGTGTCTTCCTTCATGGCGCTGAACGCCCGGCCCTGGGCGATCATCCCGCGGCCGCCGGCGATGCCGGCCAGGGCCAGGGTGCGCATGGCGCCGGCCGAGATGGCGTTGCAGCGGATGCCCTTGGGGCCCAGGTCGCGGGCGATGTAGCGGGTCGCCGCTTCCAGGGCGGCCTTGGCCACGCCCATGGTGTTGTAGTTCGGGATGGTCCGCTCCGACCCCAGATAGGTCATGGTGATCAGCGAGCCGCCATTCGGCATGATCTTCGCCGCCCGCTTGGCCACGTCGACGAAGCTGAAGGCCGAGATGTTCATGGCCAGCAGGAAGCCCTCGCGGGTGGTGTTGTCGACGAACGAACCCTTCAGCTCGTCCTTGTTGGCGAAGGCCACCGAATGGACGACGAAGTCGAGCGCGCCGAACTTCTCCTCGATGGCGGCGAAGGCCGCGTCCATCGAGGCGTCGTCGGTGACGTCGGCCGGGATCAGGGTGGTGACGCCGATGCTCTCGGCCAGCGGCCGCACGCGGCGCTCCAGCGCTTCGCCCTGGTAGGTGAAGATCATCTCGGCGCCCTGGGCGGCCAGCTGCGAAGCAATGCCCCAGGCGATGGAATTGTGGTTGGCCACGCCCATCACGAGGCCCTTCTTGCCCCGCATCAGCTCGCCCTTGGGGAATGCGTATTCGTCGGCCATCGGTTGGCTCTCCTGGAATCCTTGCCCGCTAGCTAGAGGCTGACGGCGCAAAGTGGAAGCCGGTTTCGGCGTTCGCCACCCTCTCCCCAAGCCCGGCGCGCCCGTTCGACGGCCCTCCTTGGAGCCGATCAAGGGGCGCTCAGAAGCGGGGCGTCCGGCGCAGGGCGGCGTAGGCGATGGTCGCCGCCAGCTGCTTGAGCGACACCGGAACCCGCCGTCCCGCGCGCCGCGGCCACACCCAGCCGCCGGTGGCGATATTGGCCGGCAGCCGCACATAGGCCCGCTCCGGCGTCGACAGCATCGGCGTGTAGTAGAGGCAGTCCTCGAAATAGTAGTGCACGACCAGCGACTGCCGGGTGGATCCGGGGTCGAGGATCGGCGAGCCGCCGTGGGCGAGGTTGGCCGCCCAGACCGCGATCTGGCCCTTCTTGAGCAAGGCGTGTCGCGCCTCGAACCCGCCTTGCGCCAGACGCGCCTGCATGGCGGGGCCGTAGGTGTCGTTGTAGTTGGCGGACGTGACCCTGCTCGGGGCCGCGCCCATCACCGCGCCAGCATCCTGCATGGTCAGGACCGGCAGGCGGTGGCTGCCCGGATAGTAGCGCAGCGGCCCCGCCCCGGGCTTGACGTCCTCCAGGGCCAGCCAGACGCCGCACATGAACAGTGCCGGCTCGGCGTGGAAATGCAGGGCGTCGGCATGGGTGTCCTGCTGGCTGCCGCGCATGAAGTTCAGGCTCTGGAACGGGAACGGCGCGCGGCCATAGGCCAGGGCCAGGCATTCGAGCAGGACGGGATGGGTGGCCAGGGCGCGGATCGCCGGCGACCGCCGCCAGGCGTCGTGGACGCGGGTGACGCCGGGGCGGGCGAAATGGCCAGCGGTCTCGGCGGCGATCTCGTCGCACAGGGCGGGCATGTCGTCGCCCAGGTCGAGGATCGCCAGGCCGTCGCGCGCCAGGTCACGGGCGAAGGTCTTGGCCCGCTCGCTTGCGCCGCTCCGCGCCAGGCGGGCCTCCAGATCGTCGGACTCGACCCACGGGGTCTGGGGAAGGTCGCCGGAGCGTGTCTTGAGGGTCATGCTGATCTCGAATTGCCGGGCGATCCTTCAGGCAGTCGCCAAAGCCGGTCAACCACCTGAGGGCGAACCGCGTGAAAATCCAGGTGGTGATCGGACCCCGCCCGCGGACCCAGCCAACGCGGGTCGACGACCCCGCCCGGCCCGAGCAGCGCCGTGAAGTCGTCGCAAACGGCGAAGCCCTCGGCCTGAACCGCCCCGGCCAGAGCGGCGTTGAACGCCGCGTGCTGCGCCGTCCGGGCGGCAAGATCCGGAATCTCCAGCCTGGCCAGTCGCCCGGCCAGGCCCTCCCGGTCGGCCGGTCCGTGCAGGTCGACGAGGTGGGCGTTGACATAGCCGGTTCGCCAGGCCGCGTCGGAGAGCGCGGGCGGAAACAGCGAGCAGACGTGTACGCGGCCGCGATCGGCGGAAACCACCGCATCGACCAGGAAGGCCACGTAGCGTCCGATGGTTTCGTCGGCGAAAGCCCGGAAGACGGCCGGGTCGAAGGCCGGCCGATCCGCCTCCAGGCGCTTGAACACCTGGACGAACTCGACGTCGACCTGGCCGAACTTGAGCAGGATCGGCGCCCCGGAAAGCCCCAGGGCCTGCCGGACCGCCGCCCGCACGCGGCCGCCGGCCCCGGAGCGGGCCTCGGCCTGGCCCAGGCCGCGCGCCGAAGCGCCGCTCTCCAGCCACCAGAGCGGGGCCAGCCACCGGTCGCGGGCGTCGCGGGACCGTCGAACCAGCAGGCGGCCGTGACTGTCGCCGATCACGGCGTAGGGCCAGGCGCCGTCCGAGGTCAGACCCCGCAGCCGTTCGAGATTGCCCGATTGGGCGGCCATGAAGGCCAGTTCGGCCCAGGCTTTCTCGAGCAAGGAGGCGGCGTCGCGGCGTCCGGCGTCGAAACCCGCGCCCAGGGCGCGGATCGTCGCCCGGGCCGCCGGGTCGGAGGTTCGCGGCGACCACAGCGACCGGCCGGCGCGCCGAACCAGGTCCAGCCCCAGCGGCGCGCCCGTCAAAGCCTAGTCCGCCTTGCTGATGATCAGCGTGCCGTTGGTGCCGCCGAACCCGAAGCTGTTGGACATCACGGTGGTCAGCGGCTTGTCCGAGCGCTCGAGCAGGATCGGCAGGTCGGCGAACTCGGGGTCGAGGGTCTCGATGTTGGCGCTCTTGGCGGCGAAGCCGTTGTCGAGCATCAGGATCGAGTAGATCGCCTCCTGCGCCCCGGCCGCGCCCAGGCTGTGGCCGGTCAGCGACTTGGTCGAGGAGATCAGCGGGGCCTTGTCGCCGAACACCTCGCGGACCGCGCCCATCTCCTTGCTGTCGCCGACCGGCGTCGAGGTGCCGTGCGGGTTCAGATAGTCGATGGTCCGGCCGCCGGCTTCCGCCATGGCGATCTTCATGCAGCGCGCCGCGCCCTCGCCCGACGGCGCGACCATGTCGAAACCGTCGGAATTGGCCGCGTAGCCGACCACCTCGCCATAGATCCTGGCGCCGCGCGCCTTGGCGTGCTCGTACTCCTCGAGCACCACGATCCCGGCCCCGCCGGCGATCACGAAGCCGTCGCGGTCCTTGTCGTAGGCGCGGCTGGCCACGGCCGGGCGGTCGTTGAAGTTGCTGCTCATCGCGCCCATGGCGTCGAACAGGTTGGACAGGGTCCAGTCCAGCTCCTCGCAGCCGCCGGCGAACACGATATCCTGCTTGCCCATCTGGATCTGCTCGGCGCCCGCGCCGATGCAGTGGGCGCTGGTCGCGCAGGCCGAGCTGATCGAATAGTTGATCCCGCGGATCTTGAACCAGGTCGACAGCACCGCCGACGGGCCCGAGCACATCGCCTTGGGCACCGCGAACGGCCCGATGCGCTTGGGGCCTTTTTCCTTGGTGGTGGCCGCGGCCTGGACGATGATGCTGGTCGAGGGACCACCCGAACCGACGATCAAGCCGGTGCGTTCGTTCGAAACCTCGGTCTCGCCGAGACCGGAGTCGGTGATCGCCTGTTCCATGGCGATGTGGGCGTAAGCCAGGCCCGGCGACAGGAAACGCGCGGCGCGACGGTCGACCAGCGGCTCCCACTCGATGTTCGGCGCAGCATAGACCTGGCAGCGGAAACCCAGTTCCGCGTATTCCGGCGCGGTGACCACGCCGGACTTGGCTTCACGCAGTGAGGCGAGCACCTCATTGGCGTTGTTGCCGATGGACGAGACGATCCCCAATCCGGTGACGACGACGCGACGCATGAAAATTCCTCTTTCTCCCCATGATCCAAAAGGGGCCGGCTCTGACACGGCCACCCTACAGTCGGATCACGACGCCATTTGTTCCGCGGTGAACAGACCGACCTTGAGATCCTTGGCTTCGTAGATCGGCAGGCCGTCGGCCTCCATCACGCCGTCGGCGATGCCCATGACCAGCTTGCGGATGATCACCCGCTTCAGATCGATCTTGTAGGTGACTTTCTTGACCACCGGCGTGACCTGGCCGGTGAACTTCACCTCGCCGACGCCCAGGGCCCGGCCGCGGCCGGGGGCCGCGGACCAGCCCAGGAAGAAGCCGACCAGCTGCCACATGGCGTCCAGGCCCAGGCAGCCGGGCATGACCGGGTCGCCGATGAAGTGGCAGCCGAAGAACCAGAGGTCGGGATTGACGTCGAACTCGGCCTCGACATAGCCCTTGCCGTACTTGCCGCCGTCCGACTCGATGCGGACGATGCGGTCGAACATCAGCATCGGCGGCACGGGCAGCTGGGCGTTGCCCGGGCCGAACATCTCGCCCCGGCCGCAGGCCAACAGCTCGTCGAAGGTGTAGGAACTTTGTTGCATGATCCCGCCCTAGCACGACGGCGGGCCGCGCCTCAATCTTACTTTCGGTAACGCCCGTGATCGCCGGGCGCTCCGCGAGGGCCTCGATGAGCGCCTATTCCTTGCACTGGACCTGGGGCGAGGCCCCCCAGATCTCGCTTTCCGGGGCCCATCCGGACTCGCCGCCGACCTTCAGGCGGCACCAGCCTTTCTCGCACTTGTCGAGATTGGCGGTCGCCCGGCCGGCCAGGTAGGCGGTGACCCGCGCGCCGGCCTTGGGCTGGGCGCGCAGCGGCAAGGGCGTGGCCTGAACCCGCATGGCGGTGCGGCGACCGTCGGTGGTGCGCTTGTGGACCCAGGCCACGCCGCCCTCCGGGTCGCAGATCCGCCGCCACTCCCGGGTTTCGGCCACCACCTGCACCGGCAGGCCCTTGGCCTGGTAGATCCACAGCAGCCGGTGCTCCTCGTCCGGCCCGACCCGAGCGTTCACCTGGCCATACTTCAGCGAGACATAGCGCGGCACGTCCATGCCCGATGGCGTGACCCTGGGAGCCTGGGCCTGTGCTATCCCAACCGTGACGGCCGACGCCCCCAGGAGCGTCAAGGCGATCAGGGCCAGACGGCCGAGCGAACGATGTTGGCGATTCGTCGGCATGTTGCTTGGCCGCATCCGGCCCCTTTGCTACAGATTCCAAACACCCGCCTGGGAACGCCCAATTGGGGAAGGCTTTTCGAACCGCTCATGTCAGCTCGCAAGCTCAAAGTCATCGTCACCCGCAAACTCCCGGACGCCGTGGAGACGCGGATGTGCGAGCTGTTCGACACGCAACTCAACGTCACCGACAAACCCTTGACGGCCGATGAACTGGCCGAGGCCATGGGTCAGTGCGACGTCCTGGTGCCCACCATCACCGACCGGATCGATTCCCGTCTTCTGTCGCGATCCGGCGACCGGCTCAAGCTGATCGCCAATTTCGGGGCCGGGGTCGACAATATCGACGTCGCCACCGCCAACGCCCGGGGCATCATCGTCACCAACACCCCCGGCGTGCTGACCGAGGACACCGCCGACCTGACCATGACCCTGATCATGGCCACCTCGCGCCGGGTGGTCGAAGGCGCCGAGGTGGTCAAGGCCGGCGGCTTCCACGGCTGGTCGCCGACCTGGATGCTGGGCCGCCGCCTGTGGGGCAAGCGCCTGGGCATCATCGGCATGGGCCGCATCGGCCAGGCCGTGGCCCGCCGCGCCAAGGCCTTCGGCATGCAGGTGCACTACCACAACCGCAAGCCCGTCAGCCCGCGCATCGCCGAGGAGGTCGGGGCCACCTACTGGGAGAGCCTGGACCAGATGCTGGCCCGGATGGACTTCATCTCGGTCAACTGCCCGCACACCCCGGCCACCTACCACCTGCTGTCGGCCCGCCGGCTGAAGCTGCTGCGGCCGCAGAGTATCATCGTCAACACCGCCCGCGGCGAGGTGATCGACGAGGGCGCCCTGGCCAACATGCTGGCGCGCGGCGAGATCGCCGGGGCTGGGCTCGACGTCTACGAGCACGAGCCGGCCATCAATCCCAAGCTGCTGAAGCTGCCCAATGTCGTGCTGCTGCCCCACATGGGCTCGGCCACGGTCGAGGGCCGCATCGACATGGGCGAAAAGGTCATCGTCAACGTGAAGACCTTCATGGACGGGCATAGGCCGCCGGATAGGGTGATCCCGTCGATGCTGTAGGGCGTCAACCGCCGCAGCTCGGACAAGCCGGGTCCGCCCCGATCCGCACCGTGCGGGTCTCGGCGGCCAGGGCGTCGTAGATCAGCAGGCGGCCCGACAGGGGGTCGCCGGCGCCGGTGATCACCTTCACCGCCTCCAGGGCCATCATCGAGCCGATCACCCCGGCCAGGGCCCCGACCACGCCGACCAGGGCGCAGGTCTCGGCGTCGGGCGGGATTTCCGGCACCAGGCAGCGGTAGCAGGGTTGGCCGTGGAACACCGCGACCTGGCCGGTCCAGCGGCCCAGGGCCCCGCTGACCAGGACCTTGCTCTCGGCCAGGCAGGCGTCGCTGACGGCGAAGCGGGTGGCGAAGTCGTCCGTGCCGTCCAGCACCAGGTCATACCGCGATATGACCGCGCGGGCGTTGGCCTGGTCCAGCCACAGCGGATGGGTCTCGACGGTCACATGCGGATTGAGGGCGGTCAGGTGTTCGGCCGCCGCCTCGACCTTGGGCCGGCCGACGTCGGCTTCGTCGAACAGCACCTGGCGCTGCAGGTTGGACAGCGACACCGTGTCGGCGTCGACCAGGCCCAGGGTCCCGACCCCGGCGGCGGCCAGGTAGAGGGCGGCCGGCGCGCCAAGGCCCCCTGCCCCGACCACCAGGACCCGGGCCGCCTTCAGCTTCTGCTGGCCCGGGCCGCCGATCTCGCGCAGCACCAGATGGCGGGCGTAGCGTTCGACCTCGGCCGGTGAAAAACTCATCGCGCTTGATCTCCACGCCAAGCCTCGCCACATGCGAAGCCATGCAAAGCAGCAATTCCTTCCCCGCCGCCCGTTTTCCAGACTGGCACGGCACGACCATTCTGGCGGTGCGCAAGAACGGACAGACCGTGATCGCCGGCGACGGACAGGTCTCCATGGGCCAGACCGTCGTCAAGGGCAACGCCCGCAAGGTGCGTCGCCTGGCCGGCGGCAAGGTGATCGCCGGTTTCGCCGGCGCCACGGCCGACGCCTTCACCCTGATCGAGCGGCTGGAGGCCAAGCTGGAGCAGTATCCCGACCAGCTGGCCCGGGCCTGCGTCGACCTGGCCAAGGACTGGCGCACCGACCGCTACCTGCGGCGGCTGGAGGCCATGCTGCTGGTGGCCGACGCGGAGTCGATCTACACCGTGACCGGGGTCGGCGACGTGCTGGAACCGGGCGAAAGCGCCGGCGGCGGCTCGATCGCGGCCATCGGCTCGGGCGGCAACTACGCTCTGGCCGCCGCCATGGCGCTGATCGACCAGGACCTGACGGCCGACGATATCGCCAGACGTTCGATGGCCATCGCCGCCGAGATCTGCGTCTACACCAACGGCAATCTGACGGTGGAAAGCCTGTAGCGACGGTGCTCGAAATCCCCGCCCTTCGACAGGCTCAGGGTGAGGATTTCGGAGACTTCCAGAGCCTTCCGCCTTTACAGTAGCCCTCATCCTGAGCTTGTCGAAGGACGAGGGCGGATCCACAGATCATGACCGAATTCTCCCCCCGCGAAATCGTCTCCGAGCTCGACCGCTACATCGTCGGCCATACCGACGCGAAGAAGGCCGTCGCCGTCGCCCTGCGCAACCGCTGGCGTCGCCGCCGCGTGCCGGCCGACTTGCGCGACGAGGTCACGCCCAAGAACATTCTGCTGATTGGCCCCACCGGCGTCGGCAAGACCGAGATCGCCCGTCGCCTGGCCAAGCTGGCCCAGGCTCCGTTCCTCAAGGTGGAAGCCACCAAGTTCACCGAGGTCGGCTATGTCGGCCGCGACGTCGACCAGATCGTCCGCGACCTGGTCGAGAGCGCCCTGGGCATGGTCCGCGACAAACGCCGGGCCGGGGTCAAGGCCAAGGCCGAGGCGGCGGCCGAGGAGCGCATCCTCGACGCCCTGACCGGCCCCGGCGCCACCGCCGCCCGCGACAGCTTCCGCAAGAAGCTACGGGCCGGCGAGTTGGACGACAAGGAAGTGGAGCTGCAGCTGGCCGACACCGGCGGCGGCGGAATGTTCGAGATCCCCGGCCAGCCGGGCGCCTCGGTGCTGAACCTGTCGGAGATGATGAAGTCGCTGGGCGGCGGCCGCAGCAAGACCCACAAAACCACCGTCACCGGCGCCTGGGCCCCGCTGATCGCCGAGGAGAGCGACAAGCTGCTCGACCAGGAGGCCCTGACCCAGGAAGCCCTGGAGCTGGCCGAGAACCACGGCATCGTCTTCCTCGACGAAATCGACAAGGTCGCGTCTTCCAGTCAGCGCGGGGGCGCTGACGTCTCGAGAGAGGGCGTGCAGCGCGACCTGCTGCCGCTGATCGAGGGCACCACCGTCTCGACCAAGTACGGGCCGGTGAAGACCGACCACATCCTGTTCATCGCCTCGGGCGCCTTCCACGTGGCCAAGCCCAGCGACCTGCTGCCCGAGCTGCAGGGCCGCCTGCCGATCCGCGTCGAGCTGAAGGGCCTGACCCGCGACGACCTGCGCCGCATCCTCACCGAGCCGGAGGCCAACCTGATCCGCCAGCACCAGGCCCTGTTGCTGACCGAGGGCGTCACCCTGGTGTTCACCGAGGATGCGATCGACGCCGTGGCCGACGCGGCGGTGGCGGTCAACGCCTCGGTCGAGAACATCGGGGCCCGCCGACTGCAGACCATCCTGGAAAAGGTGGTCGAGGAGATCAGCTTCAGCGCGGCCGACCGCTCCGGCGAGACGGTGACGGTGGACGCGGCCTATGTGCAGATGCGCATCGGGGCCCTGGCGGCCAACGCGGATTTGAGCCGGTTTATTCTGTAGATAGAGCACCTTCTCCCAGAGGGAGAAGGAGGGGCCCGCGCGAAGCGTGGGAGGATGAGGGGTTACGCCGCTAACCGGCGTGCCGGCACGCCGTCGACAGTCCCTAACACCCTCCCAACTGCTTCGCAGTCGGGCCCCTCCCTCTCCCTCTGGGAGAGGGTCTCGCGGGCGTCAGCCGTGGTGCGCCCCCACCGCCTCCATCCCCAGCATCGCCGCCTTGCGGCCCAGCCCCCAGTGGTAGCCGGTCAGCCGGCCGTCCTTGGCGATGGCCCGGTGGCAGGGGATCAGCAGCGAGATCGGGTTGGCCCCGATCGCCCCGCCGGTGGCCTGGTAGGCGCGCGGCTTGCCGGCCCAGCCCGCGATCTCGCCATAGGTGCTGGTCCGGCCCGGCGGGATGCGCAGCAGGGCCTTCCAGACCTGGACGTTGAACGGCGAGCCGATCAGAACCACCGGCAGAGGCTGGTCGCCGCCGGCGAAGGCGTGGATCGCCGTGCGGGCGGCGGCGGCGTCATCGCGACGCCAGTCGGCGGCGGGAAAACGCTGGTGCATGTCGTCGAAGGTCGCGTCGTCGTCGCCGTCGGAGAAGGCCAGGCCCGCCAGGCCGCGCGGGGCCATGACGAACAGGCCCTTGCCGTAGGGGGTCGGAGCCCAGCCCCAGGCGAGGTTGATGCCCTCGCCCCGCCGTCGCACCTCACCGGGGGTGACAGCCTCCTGGGCGATGAACAGGTCGTGCAGGCGCGAGGGGCCCGACAGGCCGGCGTCATAGGCCGCGTCGAGCACGCTGGCCCCTTCCTCCAGCGAGCGCCGCGCCTCGGCGTGGGCGATGGCGGCGATGAAGGTCTTGGGGCTGACCCCGGCCCAGCGGCTGAACACCCGCTGGAAGTGGAACGGCGACAGGCCGACGGCCTCGGCGGCCTCGTCCAGGGACGGGCGCTCCTGCCAACGGTCGGCCAGCCAGGCCAGGGCCTTGGCCATGCGATCGTAGTCCGCCGACCGTTCGGTCAGGTGGGCGAAGGCTTGCGAGGGGGAAACATCGAGGGCCATGGGAGAAAGATAGTGCGGACGGGCCGTTCCGTCCGCCCGGTTCTTGCGCCTTTTCAGGAGATCCGCTCGGCCCGGGCCCGCAGGATCGCCCGTTCCAGCGCCCGGGCGAAATCCATCCGCTCCGGCGGGCTGAGGGCCCGGCCCAGGGTCAGGCGCTTGCGCGACATCATCAGCCGCACCCGCGTCTCGTGCTCGCCCGGCTGGTCGATCCCCACCCGGGTGAAGGCGGTGGGCGAGGTCCAGACCAGGCGCGCGCCCTTCTCGTCCTCGCGGCTGACGGTCACCGCCTCGGCCGTGACCCGCACGCGCTCGGACCGCTCCGAGGCCCGGAAGTTGGCCCGCAGGGCCAGGCCCATGGCTAGCACGTCCAGCCCCAGGAACGGCAGCACCGGCGGCGCGCCCACCACCAGCAGGAAGATCGCCACCATCAGGTTGAAGGCGACCATCACGCCCAGCAGCACATAGAGCCCCCGCCGGTTCATCGACCGGTTGGGCTTGATCACGGCGTCCATGTACAGCGGCGCGGCCATGATCCTGATTTAGTCCCGACCCACCCGCTTGGCGAGGCTCCGGCTTGGCGGAACGGGCGCATCACGGCATGGTCGCCGCCCATGGCCAAGCCTTCCAAACCGCTCGTCAAGAAACGTCCTGTCACCAAGCGCGTCTCGCCCGCCGAGCGCGAACGGGTCGAGGTGCTGTTCTCGCGCTTCGAGAGCCTGGAGGACCACCCCAAGACCGAGCTGAACTATTCCAACCCCTATACCCTGGTGACCGCCGTCGCCCTGTCGGCCCAGGCCACCGACGTCCAGGTCAACAAGGCCACCGGCCCGCTGTTCCAGATCGCCGACAGCCCGGCCAGGATGCTGGAGCTGGGGGAAGAAGGGTTGATCCGCCACATCGCCTCGATCGGCCTCTTCCGCACCAAGGCCAAGAACGTCATCGCCTCGGCCCATATCCTGATGGACCGCCACGGCGGCGAGGTCCCGCTGAACCGCGCGGCGCTGGAAAGCCTGCCCGGCGTCGGCCGCAAGACCGCCAGCGTGGTGCTCAACGAGCTGGACATCGAACCGGCCATCGCCGTCGACACCCATGTGTTCCGGGTCGCGCACCGGCTGAAGCTGTCGGTCGGCAAGACCCCCGACGCGGTCGAGGACGACCTGATGCGGATCGTGCCGGACCGCTACAAGACCCGGGCGCACCACTGGCTGATCCTGCACGGGCGCTATGTGTGCGTGGCGAGGAAGCCGAAGTGCGAGGTGTGCCGGATTTCGGATTTGTGTCCGTCGCGGGAACTGTTTATCGGCGGTTAGGTCCTCCCCCCGTGGGGGAGGCGGTCGCGAAGCGACCGGTGGGGGGAGTTTCAGGATCGTCGGCCCGGTTGCGGCTGCCCGCCGCCAAGTCCCCCCTCCGTCGGCTACGCCGACACCTCCCCCACAGGGGGAGGACTTAAAGCGCCCGAACCACCGCCGCCGCGAACGCCGCCCCAGCGTCGTGCGCGTGGCCCAGGAACAGGTCCGGCTCGATGACCTCCAGCTCCATCAGCTGCGGCGTGCCGTCCAGCCCGCGGATCAGGTCGACGCGAGCGTAGGTCAGGGGCGTTTCCGCCGCCTTCAGCACCATTTCGGCCGCATGCAGAGCCTCGGGCTCCGGCGCGACGCCGCTGACCTGACCGCCGAACTGCGGCTGGACGCGGAAGTCGCCGCCGGTCGCCACCTTGGTTACCGCGTGGCTGAAGAGCCCGTCGAAATAGAACAGCGACAGCTCGCCCTCCTCGCCCACCGCCGGCAGGAACGGCTGGATCAGGGCTGGACCGGTCGGGCAGCCCGCCAGGCCGTCGGCATGACGCAGCTTGACGGTGTCCTGCGAGCCGCCGGAGATCTGCGGCTTGGCCACCAGCACGTCGACGCCGAAAAGGTCGCGGGCCCGGTCCATGTCCTCGAGCGTCAGACGGTCCAGGGCGATGGTCGGCACGACCGGCGCGCCCTTGGCCGCCAGCTGCGCCAGATAGGTCTTGGTGGTGTTCCAGCGCAGCACCGACACCGGATTGGCCAGGCGCGCGCCCGCCACCTCCAGGGCGTCGAGCCGCGCGAACCATGCGGCAGGCCGCAGGTGGTAGCCCCAGCTCAGCAACGGCAGCACCGCCCGGGCCGAACCGGGGTCGAACGGCGCGTCCCAGGCGAGGTCCGAGACCGTCAGGCCATGGGCCCGCAACGGCGCGGCCAGGCGGTCGAACAGCGGCCGCCAAGCGTGGGCGTACAGCGTCTGGTCGGCGGCCGGGGTGAGGATGAGAACGTCGGTCATGGCGTTGGCGGTAGAACGACCGCGGCGCTCCGGCAAGGCTCGCGTTGCCTTGGCCGCCCCGATCCGGTACTTCGCGCGCGTCGCCCCTTTCGGAAAAGCCTTTCATGACCGCTCTCTACGACGTCGCCGCCATCGGTAACGCCATCGTCGACGTCATCGCCCAGTGCGACGACGCTTTCCTGGAGCGCGAAGGCCTGGTGAAGGGCTCGATGGCCCTGATCGACGTCGATCGGGCCAGCAGCCTCTATGACGTGATGGCTTCGGGCATCGAGGCTTCGGGCGGTTCGGCCGGCAATACGGTGGCCGGCGTCGCCAGCTTCGGCGGCAAGGCCGCCTTCATCGGCAAGGTCGCCGACGACCAGCTGGGCCGAGTGTTCACCCACGACATGCGCGCCATCGGCGCCACCTTCGACACCTCGCCCCTGACGGAAGGCCCGGCGACGGCCCAGAGCCTGATCAACGTCACCGCCGACGCCCAGCGCACCATGTCGACCTATCTGGGCGCCTGCGTCGAGCTGACCGCCGCCGACGTCGACCCGGCGGTCATCGAGGCCGCCCGGTACGCCTATCTCGAAGGCTATCTGTTCGACCCGCTGGAAGCGCGCCGCGCCTTCGCCAAGGCCGCCGCCCTGAGCCACGGCGCCGGGCGCAAGATCGCCATCACCCTGTCCGACAGCTTCGTGGTCGAGCGTCACCGCGACGCCCTGCTGGGCTTCATCGAAACCCAGTGCGACATCGTCTTCGCCAACGCCTCGGAAATCTGCGCCCTGTTCCAGACCACCGATTTCGACGCCGCCGTCCGGGCCCTGGCCGGCAAGGTCGAAATCGCCGCCGTGACCCGCAGCGAACACGGCTCGATCGTGGCTTCCAACGGGGCATTGCACGAAATCTCGGCCTACCCCGTGGAAAAAGTCATGGACACCACCGGCGCCGGCGACCAATACGCGGCGGGTTTCCTCTACGGCCTCTCCCAGGGTCGTCCCCTGCCCGTCTGCGGACAGTTGGGCTCCCTGGCCGCCGCCGAGGTCATCGCGCACTATGGTCCGCGCCCGCAGGTCAGCCTGCGGGATCTCGCGGCCCAGAACGGACTGTAAGGACACCATGGCCCGCACCGCTGAAGTGGTCCGCGAGACGAAGGAGACCCAGATCCGGGTCTGGATCGATCTCGACGGGACCGGCGCCTCGACGATCTCCACCGGCATCGGATTCTACGACCACATGCTGGAGAGCTTCGCGCGCCATGGCGGCTTCGACCTCAAGGTCGAAACCAAGGGCGACCTGCACATCGACATGCACCACACGGTCGAGGACACCGGCATCGTGCTGGGCCAGGCGATCAACAAGGCGCTGGACGGGTTCAAGGGCATCCGCCGGTTTGGCCACGCCTATATCCCGATGGACGAGACCCTGACGCGCTGCGCCATCGACCTCTCCAACCGGCCCTATCTGATCTGGAAGGTCGACTTCAAGCGGCCCAAGGTCGGCGAGATGGACACCGAGCTCTTCAAGGAGTTCCACCACGCGTTCGCCATGAACGTCGGGGCGTGCGTCCACCTGGAAACCCTCTACGGCGACAACACCCACCACGTCGCCGAGAGCGGCTTCAAGGCCCTGGCCCGGGCGCTGCGTCAAGCGGTCGAGATCGACCCCAAGACCGGCGGCCATGCCCCCTCCACCAAGGGCGTGCTGTAGGAACCTGATTTCATGCAGACCGTCGCCCTGATCGATTACGGGTCGGGCAACCTGCGCTCGGCCGAAAAGGCCCTGCGCGAGGCGGCCCGCCGTCACGCACTCGACGCTGACATCGTTGTCACCGCCGATCCCGAGCGCGTGGCCGCCGCCGACCGCGTGGTGCTGCCCGGCGTCGGGGCCTTCGCCTCGTGCCGCGCGGGCCTGGACGCCTCGGGCGTCTACGAGGCCATGAACGAAGCCGTTCACGGCAAAGGGGCTCCGTTCCTGGGCATCTGCGTCGGCCACCAGCTGCTGGCCACCCGCGGCCTCGAATTCGGCGTCACCCCCGGCCTCGACTGGATCGCCGGCGAGGTGAAGAAGCTCGCGCCCGCCGATCCGGCCCTGACCATCCCGCACATGGGCTGGAACGCCGTCGAGCAGGTGCGCGCGCATCCGTTGTTCAAGGGCGTCGAAAGCGGCGCCCACATGTATTTCGCCAACTCCTTCGCCCTGACGGCGGCCGATCCGGCCGATCTGCTGGCGACCACCGACCACGGCGGCGCCTTCACGGCCGCTGTGGCCAAGGGCAACGTGGCCGGCGTACAGTTCCACCCCGAAAAATCCCAAGCCGCGGGGCTCGCCCTGCTCGCCAACTTCCTGGAATGGCGCCCATGATCCTCTATCCCGCCATCGACCTGAAGGACGGCCAGTGCGTGCGTCTGCTGCACGGCGACATGGAGAAGGCCACGGTCTTCAACACCTCCCCCGCCGACCAGGCCCAGCGCTTCGTCAAGGACGGCTTCTCGTGGCTGCATGTGGTCGACCTGAACGGCGCCATCGAGGGCAAGTCGGTCAACATCGCCGCCGTGCAGTCGATCCTGGAGTCGATCTCGATCCCCGTGCAGCTGGGCGGCGGCATCCGCACCCTGGAGGCCGTCGAGGCCTGGATCGAGGCGGGCGTGTCCCGCGTGATCCTCGGCACCGTCGCCGTCCACGACCCTGACCTGGTCCGCAAGGCCGCGCGCCTCTGGCCCGAGCAGATCGCCGTGGCCGTCGACGTGCGCGACGGCAAGGTGGCGATCGACGGCTGGACCGGCCTGTCGGACCTGGACGCCATCACCCTGGGCAAACGTTTCGAGGACGTCGGGGTCGCGGCCCTGATCGTCACCGACATCAGCCGCGACGGCGCCCTGACCGGCGTCAATGTCGAGGGCGTGGGCGAGCTGGCCGACGCCGTGTCGATCCCGGTCATCGCCTCGGGCGGCGTGGCCTCGGTGGCCGACATCGAGCGGCTGAAGGCCCGCGTGGGCGTCGAGATCGCCGGCGCCATCCTGGGTCGCTCGCTCTATGCCGGCACGATCAAGCCGGCCGAAGCCCTGACCATAGCGGCCGCCTGATGCTGAAGACCCGGATCATTCCCTGTCTCGACGTCAAGGACGGCCGGGTGGTCAAGGGCGTCAACTTCGTGGCCCTGCGCGACGCCGGCGATCCGGTGGAGCAGGCCCGCGCCTATGACGCGGCCGGGGCCGACGAGCTGATGTTCCTCGACATCACCGCCTCCAGCGAGGGCCGGGGACTGCTGCTCGACGTCATCGCCCGCACCGCCGAGGTCTGTTTCATGCCGGTGTCGGTCGGCGGCGGGGTGCGCGAGGTGGCCGACATGCGCCGCCTGCTGCTGGCCGGGGCCGACAAGGTGTCGATCAACACCGCCGCCGTGGAAAACCCCGCCCTGGTGGCCGCCGGCGCCGACGCCTTCGGGGCCCAGTGCGTGGTGGTGGCCATCGACGCCAAGGCCCGCGCCGACGGCTCGGGCTGGAACGTCTGGACCTATGGCGGCCGCAAGGACACCGGCCTGGACGTGGTCGAATACGCCGCCCAGAGCGTGGCGCGGGGGGCCGGCGAGATCCTGCTGACCTCGATGGACCGCGACGGGGCCAAGATCGGCTACGACATCCCGCTGCTGAAGGCCGTGACCGGCGCGGTGACCGTGCCGGTGATCGCCTCGGGCGGGGCCGGCAAGACCGAGCACCTGGTCGAAGCCGCCCGCGACGGCCACGCCGCCGCGGTGCTGGCCGCCTCGATCTTCCACTTCGGCGAGATCAGCATCGGCGAGGCCAAGCGGGCCATGGCTGACGCCGGCATTCCCGTGCGCCTGGACGACCTGAAGGGGGAGGCGTGAGCAAGCTGTTCGATACCCTGGAGCGCCTGGCGGCGACGATCGAGGCCCGCAAGGGCGGCGACCCCGCCACCTCCTACACCGCCAAGCTGCTGGCCGACCCGGCCCTGGCCGCCAAGAAGCTGGGCGAGGAAGCCATCGAGACGGTGATCGCCGCCGTCGCCCAGAGCCCCGACGCCCTGGCCTCGGAAAGCGCCGACCTGCTGTACCACTGGCTGGTGCTGCTGGCGGCCTCGGACGTGTCGCTCGATGCGGTGGCCGACAAGCTGGCGGCCCGCGAGGGGACCTCGGGACTGGCCGAGAAGGCGTCGCGGGACGGTTCCTGAGTTGGGGACAGGCGCATGCGCCTGTTCCCGGACCTCATCCCTAACCCAGCAACCGGCTCAGAAACGCCGAGTGCAGGCTCCAGCCCAGGAAGCCCGCCACGCCCATGACGACCCCCAGGGCGCCGAACGCCCAGGAGGCCCAGAGCGCCGCGGGAATCTCCACTAGCGCCGCCACGGCGGCGATCGACACCGCGATGGAGTTCAGGGCGTCGGCGGCGTCGAACTGGTCGTCGTGGACGTTGAGCGCGTCGTACTGGGCCTGAAAGCCCTGGGCGCGGGATTTCAGCGCGGGGGCCTCGGCCTGGTACTTGGCGATCTCGGCGTCGAGACGGGTGATCTCGGCCGCCTCGGGCGCCGCCGCCCGTCCATCGCCCGACAAGGCCAGGAATCGGGTCTGGGCCCGCGCCGTCTCGTCGATGTGCAGCTTGGTCCTGGCAGCCTGGTATTGGTCCCAGGCGTCGACGCCGCTCGACTGCGCCTGCTGCATGGCCTGGACGATGTTGCCGTCCTTCACCCCGCACAGGCCCATGAAGATCGACAGGGCCACCACGGTGATCGCCACCCGCCGGTTGAACCTCTTGTCCTTGGCCTCGGCCCCGATCTCGATATCCATTGCGCCGCTCCTGAAGCTGGCCAAGCTTGGCGCGGGGATCGTGGCGAGGAGTGGGCGATGAAGGGGCGGCTTCAGACCTTCGGCGGCCGCCGCTTGAGCGCCACGTAGAACGCCCCGTCGCCGCCGTGGCGCTTATCGGCCGGCGACACGCCCGCCACGATGTCGCGCAGGGCCGGCCCGGCCAGCCATTCGGGGGTGCGCGAGCGCAGCACGCCCATCCCCACCTTGCCCTTGCCGGTGATCACCAGGGCCGCGCGGTGGCCGTCCTCCCAGGCGCGGCGCAGGAAGGCCTCCAGCACCGGCCTGGCGCGGTCCTGGTCCAGACCGTGCAGGTCGAGACGGGCCTCCAGCGGCGTATGCTCGCGGGCGATCTTGCGCTTGCGGTTGGGCTCGATGCCTTCCAGCGGGCCGGGCGCGCGCGCCTTGCCCGCCGGCTTGAGGCTCTTGGGGTCGATCAGCAGCGGAGCCATCGGCTGCAGCGTGGTCGGCGACTCCAGGCTTTTCGGCGCCTTGGGGGTCCAGCCCACCGCCTTCTGGGTCGGCTTGGCCCGCACCGTGGCGGTGACCATGCCCCACAGACGCATCTCGTCCTGGCGCGGGGGGCGTTTCATGGTCTCAGGACTGGGGTTGCGGGACGAGCCGGTAGAGCCGCAGGTCGTGGCGCACGCGCCCCGCCTCGGCCCCCGCCGCCGGGCCCGTGCCGGTGTAGAGGTCGGCCCGGGCGTCGCCCTTGATCGCGCCACCGACGTCCAGGGCCACCGCCAGGCGGCGATAGGCCGGGAAAGCCCCGGCCAGCTTCGGCGCGCTGGCGTCCAGCCAATAGAGTTCGCCCATCGCGTGCTTGCTGGGGTCGACGGCGATGGCCCGGCCGGCCGGCAGCGGAATCCCCGCGGCGCCCACCGCCTGCTTGCCGTCGTCCGGCAGGGTCTGGAAGAACACGTAGCGTGGGTTCAATTGCATGATGGCGTCGGCCTCGGGACCGCGGTGATCGGCCAGCCAGGTGCGGATCGCGTCGCCGGAGGTGTTGTTGTCGGGCAGCAGGCCGCGATCGCGCATGGCGGTGGCGATGCCGACGAACGGCCGGCCGTTGTGCCCGGCGAAGGCGGCGCGCACCCGGCGGCCGTCCGGCAGGACGAGAACGCCCGAGCCCTGGATCTGCAGGAAGAACAGCTCTTCCGGACGCATCCAGGCCAGCGGCCGATCGACGGACGAGGCCTCGATGGCGGCGCGGTCGAGATAGGGCACGAACTGGCCGCCCTCGACCTCGCCGGTGACCTTCTTGCCCGCCAGGCCGGGTTCGAACTGGCTGAGGTCCAGCGTCACCAGGTCGGCCGGCTTGCCGCGCATCGGGGCGCTGAACTCGGCCGAGCGCGACATGCGCGCCTCGTATTCCGGGGCGAAATAGGCGGTCAGCAGGCCCTGGCCGGCGACGGGTTCAGGCCGGAAATTGGCTTCGAGGAAACGGCGGGCCCCGGCGTCGTCGGTCACCCGGTCGGCGCGGGCCTTGCGGCAGATCGCGGCCAGGTCCGGCGCCTTGGCCACGCCGCAGCCCTGGCGGAAGGCGTCCAGCGCGCCGAGATGGTCTTCCTGCGACCAGCCGGCCAATGCGTTGAACGACAGAGCGGTCGAGGCGCCCGGCGTGGTCGTGACCGGTCCGGGCCCTGTCGGCCTGAGCGGCGTGGTCGTACAAGCCGCCAACGCCAGGACGGCGAACGCGGCGACAAATCCCAGGCGCGGCATCACGCCTCCGCGACGTCGACGCGGACCAGGGTCCAGTTCGGGTTCCGGCTCTTCAGGTCGCGCTCGAAGGTCCACAGGTCGGCGGTGCGGCGATCGTCGACCGCCTCGCCCGCGGCGCTGGTCGAACGGGTGCGGACCTCGGCCAGGATGCGGACCACCGCCTTGGCCACATCGCCTTCGACGGTGATGGAATCCAGGTCGGTGCGCGGGGGAACCATGAATTCGGCCTTCTCGGTGCGGCCCTCGGCCTCGCGGGCGGCGATGGCCGTCTCGAAATTGGCCATGACGTCAGGCGCCAGCAGCGGCTTGAGGGTGTCGCGCTCTCCCGCCGCGAAGGCCTTGACGATCATCTCGTAGGCCTGGCGGGCGCCGGCCAGGAAGTGGCCGACGTCGAAATCGGCCTGGCGAGCGCGCAGGGCGGCCAGGCCGCTCAGGGCGTCCACGGCCAGTTCGGGCGCTTTCACGTCGAGCGCCGGCGCGTTGGCCGGCACGGCGGCGGGCGCGTCTTCGGGCTGACGCCCGACCCGGCGGCCCAGGGTGGCGTAGAGCTGGTAGAGGATGACCGCGGCCAGAACCGCGAGGATAATCCATTCAAACACGATAGTTTCCGCTCGTTCAGCCAGGGCAGGCGCCAAGGCGAGACATCCTGCCTATATAGGCGAGGCCCCATCCATAGGCGAGAAGGGCTCGCGCGTCAGGCGCCTGGCGTTGCGCGCCAGCCGCCCCCGTGTTAGCAGCCCCGCTCTCTCCTAGCGGCCAATTTCGACGCCGAATACGGATTTATCGCTCATGACCGACACGAACGCCGCTCCCCCCGCCGCTCTCGAAGACGGCGCGGCCGCCGAAACCGGCATCCGCATCATCGCCCAGTTCGTCCGCGACTTCTCGTTCGAGAGCCCGCACGCCCCGGATTCCCTGCGCGCCGGCGGCGCCGCGCCGGCCATCGACATGGGTGTCGAGATGAACGCCCGCGGCCGTCCCGACGGCCTGTTCGAGGTGGACCTGAAGCTGTCGGCCCGCGCCACCCGCGACGACCAGCCGGTGTTCCACGTCGAGGTCATGTACGGCGGCCTGTTCCACATCGGCGGCGTGCCGGAAGCCGACCTGGAGCCGGTGCTGCTGATCGAGTGCCCGCGCTTCCTGTTCCCGTTCGCCCGTCGCCTGATCGCCGACGTCACCACCGAAGGCGGCTTCCCGCCCTTCCTGATCGACCCGATCGACTTCGCCGGCGTCTACGCGGCCCGCAAGGCCCAGGCCGACGGCGCGACGGTCGGCAACGCCTGATCACACCCAGAAGGCTGAAACAAAAAGGCCTCGATCGTGCTGCGATCGGGGCCTTTTCTTTAACTGCCCGATGAAAAGCTAGACTTCATGGCTATCGACAAGACAGCTTTATTCGAAAGCACCAAGGCGCTCTGGCCGCAGACGATTTTCACTTTTGACGCACGGAACACCCTGAACCGAATTTATCAGGCGAACGAGGATTCATACTCCGTCGACGATGACTGGCGACAGATCGCGATGTGGTCGTTCCATCAAGCGCTCTGGGGTCTCGAAAGAGAGGCTAGCGCTAAAGGCGCTTCGAGATTCTCGCCATCCGAGATTTCGTTCAACATCTTCGACAAGTGGATGCGCTCCAATCTCACCGGCGACGATTGCTGGCTGCCGGAACGCGCCGAATGGGAGAACGACGCGCCAAATACTTAAGGCTGCAGCCGATATCCGCCCATCTCGGTGATCAGGATCCGGGCCATCGCCGGATCGGGCTCGATCTTCTGGCGCAGGCGATAGACGTGGGTCTCGAGCGTGTGGGTCGTCACCCCGGCGTTGTAGCCCCAGACCTCGGTCAGCAGCTCCTCGCGCGACACCGGCTTGGAGCCGGCGCGGTAGAGGTATTTGAGGATGTTGGTTTCCTTCTCGGTCAGCCGGACCTTCTTCTGCTTCTCGTCGATCAGCAGCTTGGCCGACGGCCTGAACTCGTAGGGGCCGATGCGGAACAGGGCGTCCTCGGACGCCTCGTAGCTGCGCAGCTGGGCGCGGATGCGGGCCAGCAGCACCCCGAAGCGGAAGGGCTTGGTGACATAGTCGTTGGCCCCGGATTCCAGGCCCAGGATGGTGTCGCTGTCGCTGGCCGCCGCCGTCAGCATGATCACCGGGGCGGTGACGCCGTTCTTGCGCATCAACCGGCAGGCCTCGCGGCCGTCCATGTCGGGCAGGTCGACGTCCAGCAGGACCAAGTCCGGCTTGATCTCCCGGGCCATCCGCACGCCCTCGCCGGCCGTGGGAGCCTCGGCGACCGCGAACTCCTCGTGGAGGGCGAGCTGTTCGGCGAGCGCGCCGCGCAGATCCTCGTCGTCATCGACCAGCAGTAGGGTTTTGCGTTGCGCCATAAGGCGGAACATGCACCGCTGCGGCCCCCGGCGCCAAGCGCGCTTTGAGAGAACACCGCGCCGATGATCTTTCGCGCCCACGCCAAAGGCCAGATCGAGTGGGACGAGCGGCTGGCGCGCTGCGCGCTGGGCAAGGCCGGAGTCATCGCCGCCGCCGACAAGCGCGAGGGCGACAACAAGAGCCCGCTAGGCCTCTGGCCCATCCGCCACGTGCTCTACCGGCCCGACATCTATCCGGACGGCCCCGCCACCAGCCTGCCCGCCAGGCCGATCGCGGCCGACGACGGCTGGTGCGACGCTCCGGGCGACCCCGCCTATAACCGGCCGGTCAAGCTGCCCTACCCGGCCAGCGCCGAGCGGCTGTGGCGCGACGACCCTGTCTACGACCTGGTGGTGGTGCTGGGCCACAATGACGACCCGCCCGTCGCCGGCCTGGGCTCGGCGATCTTCCTGCACCTGGCGCGGGACGGTTATCCCGGCACCGAGGGCTGCGTGGCCCTGGCGCGGGACGATGTCGAGGCTCTGCTGGCGGTGGCCAGGCCGGGGGACGCGGTCGAGATCGTCGCCTAGCCCCGGCTTCCGAACAGCGCCGAGCCCACCCGCACCGAGGTCGCGCCGCAGGCGATGGCGGTCTCGAAATCGTCGCTCATGCCCATCGACAGCCTGGCCAGGCCGTTGCGGGCCGCGATCTGGCCCAGCAGGCGGAAATGCGGCGCGGGGTCGCCCTGGGCCGGCGGAATGCACATCAGGCCCTCCACGGGCAGGTCCAGGCCCCGGCACAGGGCGATGAAGGCGTCGGCCTGGCCCGGGACCACCCCGGCCTTCTGCGGCTCCTCGCCGGTGTTGACCTGGACGAACAGCCGCGGCGTCCTGCCCTGGGCCTGAGCCTCCCCGGCCAGGACGTGGGCCAGCTTCTCGCGGTCCAGGCTCTCGATGACGTCGAAGAACGCCACCGCCTCGCGCGCCTTGTTGCTCTGCAACGGCCCGATCAGTCGCAGCTCGACCTGCGCACGGCGCTCGCTCCAGCGACCCATGGCCTCCTGGACGCGATTTTCGCCGAACACCCGCTGGCCGGCGGCCAGAATGGGAGCGATATGGTCCCAGGGCTGCAGCTTGGACACCGCAACCAGGGTGACGGCGTCGGCCGGACGCCCGGATGCGACGGCGGCGGCCCGGATACGGGACTGGATGGAGGCGTAGACGTCGGACATGGATTCTTCAGGCGTGGGCGCCGGGGGCGCGATCGACGAGATGGACGCCCTGTCTAGAACGGCAGCGCGCCTTCGCCCATGGCTGGTGCGCGGAAAACCCCTGCCCAATCTGCTGTTCTTCACAGACCCGGACCGGACCCCCGACCCCGAAGGCGTCGCCGAGCGCCTGCCGCCGGGTGCGGCCGTGGTGTTCCGAGCGTTCGGCGCGCCGGACGCCGAAGCCCGGGGCCGTGGATTGCGGGACATCACCCGGCGACGCGGCCTGCTGCTGCTGGTCGGGGCGGACGAAGCCCTGGCGGTGGCCGTCGAGGCCGATGGTCTGCATCTGCCGCAACGGCTCTCGGCGGACCTGCCCGCGATCCGGGCCCGTCATCCGCAATGGCTGATCACCGTGGCCGCTCATGACGACGGCGCCGCCAGGGCGGGCCGGGCGGCGGGCGCCGACGCGCTGGTGGTTTCACCGGTCTTTCCCAGCGCCAGCCCCTCGGCGGGGACGCCACTGGGCTTGGATGGCCTCAAGAGGATCATCGGAGCGGTCGAAACGCCGGTCTACGCCCTGGGCGGCGTGCGAGCGGACACGGTCGAGCAACTGCTGGACAGCGGAATTGTCGGGATCGCGGCTGTGGAGGCGCTCCACGCCTAGACTTGGACGCCTAGAACTTGAACGCGGTTTCCAGCTTCACCCGCGGCGCGGGCTCCTGGATCTCGTTCTTGCGGGCGGCCAGGGCGGGGTTGTTGTCGCCCAGCGCCACGGCGCCGCCGACCCGGATCGACGGGGTGACGCTGTAATAGGCCCCGGCCTGGACGTCCCGTCCTTCGAGTTCGCGGTTGGCCGGCTGGTCAAGGTCGAGCTTGAGGCCCCACTTGCCCTTCTTGTTGTCCCACTGCAGGGACTTCTTCGGGCCTTGCTGCGGGTTGAACGGCATCATCTGGGCGGGATTGCTGAAATCGTTCTTCACGGTGAAATCGGCGGCGCCCGTACGCGTCTTGCTCTGGGCATAGGCCATCGAGGTCGATCCCAAGAGGATCAACGCCGTAGCCCCTGCCATGAAATACCGTGCCGCGAACATCGCTACTGAACCCAATCCCCAACCCGAACCTAATATAGGCCAACCTACATATAGGAGCGGGCTCCCTGAAAATCGATTAAAGGCCTGAGTACAGCGCGGTCAACCGCACTTGAGTCGGGCTAAGCGTCGCAGGGAGCGATTCAAGCGGCGCCTGTGGCGGTCCTGCCACGCGATTCCTGTTTTGACGCAGCGCGACCATGCTATAGACCGCTTCCGGCTGCGGGGGCGCGCCAGGTCGCGCGACGCGCCGGCGATACATTTGGAGCGAGGTACTATGGCGTTTGAGCGTGGGTCGGTGTTGCGCGGCGTCGCCGCTGGCGTTCTGACGCTGTCGGTCCTGGTGGGCGCTTCTGCTTGCAGCAGCAGTCCTCCCAAAACCTTCAGCACCCAAAGCGACGAGCCGGGTTTCAACCCGTTCAAGTTCGGCCGCGGCAAGCAGGCCGCGCCGTCCAGCGGCTCGATCGGCGTCAACGGCTTCCTGTGGCGCGCCAGCCTCGACACCCTGGCCTTCATGCCGCTGGCCTCGGCCGACCCCTACGGCGGCGTGATCGTCACCGACTGGTACACCAATCCCGAGAAGCCGGACGAGCGCTTCAAGGCGACCGTCTACATCCTCGACACCCGCCTGCGGGCCGACGGCCTGAACGTCACGATCTTCAAGCAGATCAAGGACGCCGCCGGTAGCTGGACCGACACGGCCGCCACCGATCAGACGGCGACCGACATCGAGAACGCCATCCTGACCCGCGCCCGTCAGCTGCGACTCTCCAACATCAAGAACTAGGCTTTCGGCCGAGTTCTTCGCGGGAGCTTTTGTCCTGGCGACAAAAGCTCCCGTTCGCACTTTTAGAAGCGCGCCGAGGCCGCGAAACCGCTTAAGACTTCCGCGGAACGCGCTCCAAAGGCGTGATCCCCCGCACGAACAGTCTGGTTTCATGGCCCGCTACAATCCCAAAGACACCGAGCCGAAGTGGCGCGCCGCCTGGGCGACCGCCAACACCTTCCTGACGCCGATCACCCCCGACGGCCGTCCGAAGTACTACGTGCTCGAGATGTTCCCCTATCCGTCGGGGCGCATCCACATGGGCCATGTGCGCAACTACGCCATGGGCGACGTCGTGGCCCGCTACAAGCGCGCCCAGGGCTTCAACGTGCTGCACCCGATGGGCTGGGACGCCTTCGGCATGCCGGCCGAGAACGCCGCCATGGAGCGCGGCGTCCATCCCAAGGGCTGGACCTACGACAACATCGCCGCCATGCGCGAGCAGCTGAAGGCCCTGGGCCTGTCGGTCGACTGGTCGCGCGAGTTCGCCACCTGCGATCCGGAATATTACGGCCAGCAGCAGGCCTGGTTCCTGCGTCTGCTGAAGCGCGGCCTGGTCTATCGCAAGGAAGCCTCGGTCAACTGGGACCCGGTCGACATGACCGTCCTGGCCAACGAACAGGTGATCGACGGCAAGGGCTGGCGCTCGGGCGCGACGGTCGAGAAGCGCAAGCTGACCCAGTGGTTCCTGCGCATCACCGACTATGCCGACGCCCTGATCGACGGCCTCAAGACCCTGGATCGCTGGCCCGAGAAGGTCCGGATCATGCAGGAGAACTGGATCGGCCGCTCCAAGGGCCTGCGCTTCACCTTCAAGTTCGCCGAAAAGGCCCCGGCCGGCCATGAGGACGGCCTGGAAGTCTACACCACCCGCCCCGACACCCTGTTCGGCGCCAGCTTCGTTGGCATCGCCCCCGAGCATCCGCTGGCCGAGCAGTTGGCCGCGGCCGACCCCGCCGTGGCCGCCTTCGTCGCCGAATGCCGCAAGGGCGGCACCTCGGAGGCCGACATCGAGGGGGCCGAAAAGCTGGGCCGCGACACTGGCCTGCGCGTCGTCCACCCGCTGGACGCGTCGATCACCCTGCCGGTGTGGATCGCCAACTTCATCCTGATGGACTACGGCACGGGCGCGATCTTCGCCTGCCCGGCCCACGACCAGCGCGACCTGGACTTCGCCCGCAAGTACGCCCTGCCCGTCCTGCCGGTGGTGCTGCCACCCGGCGAGGACCCCGTGACGTTCGAGATCGGCAAGGAAGCCTATGTCGGCCCCGGCGCGATCTTCAATTCAGAGTTCCTGGACGGCCTGGATATCGAGGCCGCCAAGACCGAAGCCGTGAACCGCATCGAAGCCATGGACCAGGGCCAGGGCGCCACGGTCTATCGCCTGCGCGACTGGGGCGTATCGCGCCAGCGGTATTGGGGTTGCCCGATCCCGGTCATCCACTGCGAAGCCTGCGGCCCCGTCGGTGTGCCCGAGGACCAGCTGCCGGTGGTGCTGCCCGACGACGTCAGCTTCGACAAGCCGGGCAACCCGTTGCTGCGCCATCCGACCTGGCGCCACACCACCTGTCCGGCCTGCGGCGGCAAGGCCGAGCGCGAGACCGACACGCTGGACACTTTCGTCGACAGCTCGTGGTATTTCGCCCGCTTCACCGACCCGACCGCCGCCGAGCCGATCAGCAAGGACGCGGCCGACCACTGGATGGCGGTCGACCAGTATATCGGCGGCGTCGAGCACGCGGTGCTGCACCTGCTCTATGCCCGCTTCATCACCCGCGCCCTGAAGGACGAGGGCCTGCTGTCGGTCGAGGAGCCGTTCGCCGGCCTGTTCACCCAGGGCATGGTCACCCACGAGGCCTACAAGAACGCGGCCGGCGAGTGGGTCGAACCGTCCGACATCCGCATCACCGTCGAAGGCGCCGAGCGCTCCGCGACCCATGCCGCGACCGGCGAGCCGATCACCATCGGCGACATCGAGAAGATGTCGAAATCCAAGAAGAACGTCGTCGCCCCCGAGGACATCTTCGAGGCCTACGGCGTCGACGCCGCGCGCCTGTTCGTGATGTCCGACAGCCCGCCCGAGCGCGACGTGCAGTGGACCAACAGCGGCGTCGAGGGCTCCTGGCGCTTCACCCACCGGGTGTGGAACGAGTTCGACGGCCAGCCGGCCGGCGACTTCGCCCATGATGAGACCGACGCCACGGCCCTGGCCCTGCGCAAGGGCGCCCACCGGCTGATCGGCTTCGTGACCGACTCCATCGAGGGCTTCCGATTCAACAGCGGCGTGGCGCGCCTGTACGAATTCCTCAACATGCTGAAGGCCGCGCCGGCCGCCCTGGCTGATGGAAGCGGCGCCTCCAAGGGCGTCCTGGCCGCCCGCGCCGAGGCGCTGGAAATCCTGGCCCGCCTGATCTCACCCTTCACGCCCCACCTGGCCGAGGAAGCCTGGGCCAGCCTGGGCAAGAGCGGCATGGTCGTCGACGCGCCCTGGCCCAAGGCCGACCCGATGCTGGCGGCCGACGATGAGCGCGTGCTGCCGATCCAGATCAACGGCAAGCGTCGCGGCGAGATCAAGGTCAAGGCCGGCACGGCCGAGGCCGAGGTCGAGAAAATCGCTCTGGCGGATCGCGCCGTCCTGGCCCACCTTGAGGGCCTGACCGTTCGCAAGGTGATCGTGGTGAAAGACCGTATCGTCAACATCGTGGCCGGCTGATCCATGAAGCGCGCAATGCTCCCCAGACTGTTTCCCACGGCCCTGATCGCCGGCTTCGCCCTGCTCCTCTCGGCCTGCGGCTTCACCCCCCTCTACGGGCCCCAGTCGGTCACCAAGGGCCTCGGCGCCATCGAAGTGGTCGCCCCCGAAGGCCGTGCCGGCTATCTGTTGCGCGAGAAGCTGGAGGACGCCCTGGCGCGCGACGTCAATGTCCTGCCGTCCCATCGGCTGGTCTACACCGTCAAGGAACAGCGCTACGCCCGGGGCGTTCGGGTCGACAACGTCGCCAACCGCTACGAGCTGAACCTCACCGCCGACTGGCGCCTACTCGACACCAAGACCGGGCAGGCCGTGCGGGCCGGTTCCGCCGCCGCCGCGGTCACCTACGACTCCGCCGACCAGCCCTACGCCTCCATCGCGGCCCAGCAGGACAGCCAGGAGCGCGCGGCGGCCGAGGTCGCCCGCAAGATCCAGCTGGACCTCGCCGCCTGGCTCGCGGGCAAGGCCCCCTAGAGACCCGACCCTGTTCTCGCGCGCGCTCTTCACGCGAACCGACATCCATTTCGCTCGAGTACGCTGGCCATGATCCTGTCGAAACGCCAGGACGTCGAACGCTTCCTGAAGGACCCCACGCCGGAGATCCGCGCCGTGGTCATCTACGGCCGCGATCGCGGGGTGGTGCGTGATCGCGCCGACCAGCTGGCCAAGCGGCTGTTCGAGCGGCCCGACGACCCCTTCGACACCGCCCAGCTGACCGAAAGCGACCTCGACGCCCAGGCCGGCAAGCTGGAGGACGAACTCTCGGCCCTGTCGATGATGGGCGGCCGACGGCTGGTGCGCCTGCGCCTGACCGGCGAGAAGGCCGGACCCGACAAGCAGGCCGCCGAAGCCCTGGTCCGCCATGTCGAGGGCCAGCTGAACCCCGAGGCGCTGTTCCTGGTCGAGGCCGGGGCCCTGGATCGCAACTCGGCCCTGCGCAAGGCCGGCGAGAAGGCCGCCGGCGCCGCCGTGATCCCCTGCTACGAAGACGAGGCCGGCGACCTGGCCCGCCTGACCCGCGAAACCCTGGCCAAGGACAAGGTCAGCCTGAACGGCGAGGCGCTGGACCTGTTCGTCTCGCGCCTGCCCAAGGAGCGCGGCGTGGCCCGCGCCGAGATCGAGCGCCTGGCCCTGTTCCTGGGCCCAGGCAGCGGCGTCAGCGCCACCCCGGCCGACCTGACCGACTTCCTGGGCGTAGAGCCCGAGGCTTCGCTGGGCGACGCCGCCGTCGACGCGTTCGGCGGCCGTCTGGGCCCCGCCCAGGCCGGCCTGAGGCGCGCCGCGGCCGAGGGTGAAGGCGGACCGGCCGCCGTGCGGGCCATGGGCTATCATCTGGGCCGCCTGCGCCGCACCCTGACCCTGCACAAGAACGGCGTCGACCTGGCGGCGGCCGCCAAGGCTTCGGGCGTGTTCTGGAAGAGCGAGCGCGAATTCCTGCGCCAGGCCCGCGCCTGGACCCTGGATCAGCTGCTGCTGGTGCAGGCCGAGGTGTTGGCCGCCGACAAGGCCTGCAAGACCTCAGGCTCGCCCGACCAGCTGATCTCTGAGCGGCTGGCCCTGCAGATCGCCGGCAAGGCGCGACGGCTGGGGCTGTGAGCGACGCCGCCTGACTCAGGCGGCGACCGCCTTCGGATCGATCCCCTGCCCCAGGCGTCTGGATGATCGCGGAAGCTGAGTCGGCCTAACCGTCAAACCCATGGGGCGGCGGATCGCGTTTTCCTGTGGATTATACTCCGGGAACCCCTCGATCAAACTCTCGGCGAAAAGCGATACTTCGCCTTATAATTCAAAGGTTTGATCGAAAAATGGGAGCTTCCCCGCGTCGTTTCTCGCCGATCGTGCGTCCCGGTGTGCGGACAAGCCCCGTTCCGTGCGCGACAGACGACCCTTTTTCCGAGGCCTCAGAGGCCTCGGGTCAGACGGTTGCAGAGGTCGTCGAGCTGCTCGAGCTTGGCGTAGCGGATGGTGATGGCGCCGGCGTCGCCGCGATGGTCGATTTCGACGTCGAGGCCGAGCACCGACGACAGGTCGGACTCGAGGGCCTGGGTGTCGGTGTCCTTGGTCCGCGGCGGGCGGCCGCCGTTCGAACGGGCGCGAACCTCGCCGGCGGCGTTCGGGGTGCGACGGGCCAGGGCCTCGGCCTCGCGGACCGACAGGCCCTTGTCGACGACCTCACGGGCCAGGGCAGTCGGGTCGGGCGCGGAGGCGATGGCGCGGGCATGACCCGCCGTCAGCTCGCCGGAGGTCAGGTAGGTCTGGACGGCCTCGGGCAGGGCCAGCAGGCGCAGGGTGTTGGCGATGTGGCTGCGGCTCTTGCCGACGGTCTGGGCGATCGCCTCCTGGGTACGACCGAACTTGTCCATCAGCACCTTGTAGCTCAGCGCCTCTTCCAGGGCGTTGAGGTCGGCGCGCTGGACGTTTTCGATGATGCCGATCTCCAGCACCGCCAGATCGTCCAGCTCGCGGATGATGATCGGGATGGTCTTGAGGCCGGCGCGCTGGGCGGCCCGCCAGCGGCGCTCGCCGGCGACGATCTGGTATTCCCCGGCCGCGCCCGGCGCCGGTCTGACCAGGATCGGCTGCAGGACGCCCTTCTCGCGGATCGAGTCCGAAAGTTCTACCAGGTCTTCCTCGTGGAAGGTCTTGCGGGGCTGATCGGGATTGCGGCGGATCAGTTCGATCGGCGCCTCGCGCGAGCCGCCGGCGGTGTCGCCGGGAGCCTGGGCGGGCGCGGAATCGACCTCGCCGAGCAGGGCGGACAGACCCCGACCCAGCCCACGACGACCTTCAGACATCCCCGGTTCTCCCACCACGACCGACTCCCTCACGCGCTCAACACTCAATTTCGACAATGACTTGGATGGTTATCCTCAGACGGCCCTATGCCGCCTGGGCCAGCCGCGACTTCTCGCGCACGATCACCTCGCGCGCCAGCCGCAGATAGGCCTGGCTGCCCGCGCATTTCAGGTCGTAGAGCAGTACGGGCTTACCGAACGACGGCGCCTCGGACACCCGAACGTTGCGCGGTATGACCGCGTCATAGACCTTGTCGCCGAAGTGTTGCCGGACATCCCGGGCCACCTGGTCGGACAGACTGTTGCGGCGATCGTACATGGTCAGCACCACGCCCTGGATCTCCAGCTTGGGGTTCAGGCTGCCGCGCACCCGCTCGATGGTCCGCATCAGTTGGGTCAGGCCTTCCAGGGCGAAGAACTCGCATTGCAGTGGCACGAACACCGCGTCGGCGGCGGTCATGGCGTTGACGGTCAGCACGTTCAGCGACGGCGGGCAGTCGATCAGCACGTAGCTGTATTCACCACTCGTGCGCAGCGGCTCCAGGGCGTCGCGCAGACGGTAAGAACGGCGCGCCGTCTGGCCCAGCTCGATCTCGACGCCCGACAGGTCGGCGTCGGCGGGGATCACATCCAGGCCCGGCAGCTCGGTCCGGACCGCGGCGTCGACCACCGGCTTTTCGCCCATCAGCACGTCGTAGAGCGTGGTCTTGCGCTGCATGCGGGTGATGCCCAGGCCCGTCGAGCAATTGCCCTGCGGGTCGGCGTCGATCAGCAGCACGCGCTCGCCGCAGGCCGCCAGGGCAGTGCCCAGATTGATCGCGGTCGTGGTCTTGCCCACCCCGCCCTTCTGGTTGGCGATGGCCAGGACGCGCAGCGGTTGGTCAGACTTTACGGACACTCTTGAGCCCCTTCACTTGCACGATCTGGCCTCGCGGGTCGCTCAGGGAGGACCGCAGGGTCGACTCGAATTTCCAATATGTGGCGGCTTCGGCCAGTTCCGAAGCGACATCTTGTCCCTTCAGGAACCAGGCGGTCGCGCCGCGCTTCAGGTAGGGCTGGGCATAACCCAGCAGTCTGACCATCGGCGCGCAGGCCCGGGCGGTGACGACGTCGACCTTCAGGTCGAGCTCCTCGGCGCGGGCGTTGTGGATCTCGGCCGGCAGCTTCAGGTCGTCGACGACCGCGCGCAGAAATTTGCAGCGCTTGGCCATGCTCTCGACCAGGTGGACCTTGGCCCCCGGCGTGTCCTTCAGGAGGATGGCCAGGACGACGCCCGGCAGGCCGGCGCCGGCCCCCAGATCGGCCCAGGTCCTGGCGTCCGGCGCCAACTTCAGCAGCTGGGCGCTGTCCCAGGCGTGGCGGTTCCAGAAGTTCGGCAGCGACGCCGGCCCGACCAGGTTCATCACCGCGTTCCACTCGGCCAGCAGGGCCTGGAAGCGCGTCAGGTCCGCCAATTGGGCGTCGCTGCAGCCCGTCAGCCGCTGGAATGCGGCCGCGTCGACGGGGTCGAGGGCTTCGATGACGAGTTCTGTTTGCATGGGATCAGGCCGCTGCACGGGCGCGTCGCACATGGGCCAACAGCGCGGTCAGGGCGCCGGGCGTCACGCCCTCGATCCGGGCCGCCTGGCCCAGGGTCAGGGGCCTGACCCGCGCCAGCTTCTCGCGCACCTCGTTCGACAGGCTGCCGACCAGGTCGTAGTCGAGGTCGCCGGGCAGGCGCAGGTCCTCTTCCTTGCGGAAGGCCTCGGCGTCGGTGCGCTGGCGGTCGAGATAGCCGGCATAGGCCGCCTCGATCTCGATCTGCTCGCGGGCCATCGGGCTCCAGTTGGCGATCCGCGGCCATACCGCCGTCAGGCCGTCGAGGTCGACGCCCGGCAGGGCCAGCATGGCCAGGACATCCCGACGCTGGCCGTCGGCATTGACCTTAAAGCCGGCCTTGACCGCCGCCGCCGGGGTCAGGGTGACCGAGCGGGCGAAGGCGCGGACGGTTTCCAGCTCGGCCTTCTTGGCCGCCCAGGCCGCCGCGCGGACCGTGCCGACGCAACCAAACTCAAGGCCGCGATCGGTCAGCCGCTGGTCGGCGTTGTCGGCCCGCAGCACCAGGCGGAACTCGGCGCGACTGGTGAACATCCGATAGGGCTCGGTGACGCCCCGGGTGACGAGGTCGTCGATCATCACCCCGATATAGGCCTCGTCGCGGGCGAAGATCGCGGGCTCCCTGCCCTGTCCGGCCAGCGCCGCGTTGAGGCCGGCGACCAGGCCCTGGGCCCCCGCCTCCTCATAACCGGTCGTGCCGTTGATCTGGCCCGCCAGGTAGAGCCCGGGCAGACGCTTGGTCTCCAGGGTCGGGTAGAGCTCGCGCGGATCGACGTAGTCGTACTCGATGGCGTAGCCATACCGGATGACCTCGACGGCCTCGAGGCCTGGCATGGTGCGCAGGAACAGCAGTTGGGTTTCGGCCGAGACCGAGGTCGAGACACCGTTCGGATAGACCGTGTCGTCGTCCAGGCCTTCCGGTTCCAGGAACACCTGGTGGCTGGTCTTGTCGGCGAAACGGACGACCTTGTCCTCGATCGACGGGCAATAGCGCGGGCCGATCCCGGTGGCGCGACCGCCGTAGACCGCCGACTCGCCCAGGCGATCGGCGATGATCTTGTGGGTTTCGGCGGTCGTATAGGTGATGCCACACTGGATTTGCGGCACGTCCACCGTGGAATTCAGGAACGAGAACGGCTCGGGATTGTCGTCGGCGGCCTGCATCTCCAGGCGGTCCCAGGCGATGGTCTTGCCGTCCAGACGGGCGGGCGTGCCGGTCTTCAGGCGGCCCATGTCGAAGCCCAGTGCATAGAGCCGGTCCGACAGGCCGATCGACGGCGCGTCGCCGACCCGGCCGGCCGGGATGCGGGTTTCGCCCTGGTGGATCAGGCCTTTCAGGAAGGTGCCGGTGGTCAGCACGACGCGGGGCGCCCGGTAGACAGCGCCCTCCCCATCGATGACGCCGGCGACGATCCCGTCCTCGACGATCAGGTCTTCGGCCGCGGCGGCGATGACGTCGAGGTTCACGTGGTCGAACAGTTCGGCCTGCATGGCTTCGCGATAGAGCCTGCGGTCGATCTGCGAGCGCGGGCCGCGCACGGCGGGGCCCTTGGAGCGGTTCAGCAGGCGATACTGGATGCCGGCCTTGTCGGCCATCCGGCCCATCAGGCCGTCGAGGGCGTCGATCTCGCGAACGAGATGGCCCTTGCCCAGGCCGCCGATGGCCGGGTTGCACGACATCTCGCCGACGGTTTCGCGTTTGTGGGTCAGCAGCAGGGTGCGCGCCCCGGCTCGGGCCGACGCGGAAGCGGCCTCGCAGCCGGCGTGACCGCCGCCGATGACAATGACATCCCAGAGATTGGACAAGCTTGCGCGCCTCAATGCGAACGCCCCCGTCGCGGCGGGGGCGTACGGGCCTTATACGTGGAACTCACTCGAACGGCGAGTCGGTCTCGGGTGTTTCACGTGAAACAGCCCCGACACATCTGTGATCAGCCTGTGGATGGTTCAAGCCGATGTTTCACGTGGAACATCACTTGCCGATGCAGAAGCTCGAAAACACGCGATCCAGCACATCCTCCGGATCGATGCGCCCGGTAATGCGTGACAAGGATCGCGCCGCCAGGCGAACATCCTCGGCGGCGAGCTCGACTTCCAGCCCCATGTCGGACAGGGCCCGCCGCAGATAGCCACGCGCCTCCGTCAGGCTTTCGGCGTGGCGGATGCGGGTGGCGGCGGGAAACTCGGCGCCGGACAGGGCTTCGATCACGTGCGACGTCAGCGCCGCTCTGGCCAGTTCGGCGCCGCCGGGCTTGCGGGCGGCGAGTTCGACGATCGACAGGCCCTGCCCCACCAAGGCGATGCGAAGCTCTTCCAGGCGATGGTCGTCGACCAGGTCGATCTTGTTGATCACCGCCCAGTCGCCCGGCCGGACCACGCCATAGGCGTCGTCCTGTTTCACGTGAAACATCGCCGCGTCGATCACCCAGAGACGAAGATCAGCTCCCGCCGCCCAAGCCTGGGCGCGGCGTACGCCCTCGGCTTCGATGGTGTCTTCCGTCGCCCGGAGACCCGCCGTGTCGGCCAGGAGAACCTTGTAGCCCCCCAAGGTCAGCGGAACCTCGATAATGTCCCGCGTAGTGCCCGGGGTCGAGGTGACGATCGCCGCGTCGCGCTCCGCCAGGCCGTTCAGCAATGTGCTCTTGCCGGCGTTCGGCGCTCCGACCAGGGCCACCCGGAAGCCGTCGCGCACCCGCCGTCCGCGCGCGGCGTCGACCAAGGCCTCGCCGATCTCGGCCTCCAGGGCCACCAGGCCGGGGCGGGCTCGCGCCGCGACGTCCTCCGGAAGCGCCTCGTCGGGGAAGTCCACAGCGGCTTCCAACATGGCCAGGGCCTCGACCAGCAACCCGCGCCAGGCCTCGTACCGCTCACTCAGCGCCCCGCCCAGCTGGCCCAGGGCCTGGCGCCGTTGGGCCTGGGTTTCGGCGTCGATCAGGTCGGCCACACCCTCGGCCTGGGTCAAGTCCAGCTTGCCGTTCTCGAAGGCCCGGCGGGTGAACTCGCCCGGCTCGGCCAGGCGCAGCCCCTCGGCGGCCAGCGCCTCCAGCACCGCTTCGACGACCGCCCGGCCGCCGTGCACGTGGAACTCGGCGGCGTCCTCGCCGGTGTAGCTGGCGGGGCCCTCGAACCACAGCACCAGGGCGTCGTCCAAGGCCACGCCGTCATGGGTCAACTGACGCAGGGCCGCGCGCCGCGGCTTGGGCAGGTCACCAGCCAGGGCGCGCACTGCATCGCTGGCGCGGGGCCCGGATATCCGGAGCACCGCCACCGCCGCCCTACCCGCGCCCGTGGCCGGCGCGTAGATCGTGTCGTTCATTCGCGCTTGCCACCCATGCCACCCACGGCCGCCCCGGCCGCCGCGGTCATCAGCTTGCGGAACTGATCCTGGGCCCCGGCCCCGAACGCCATCCAGTTCTTCATCAGCTCTTCCGGCGCCAGGGCGGCCATGTTGGCGTCCATCCGGCTCTGCATCTCCTTGACCAGGTGGTCATTGAGGGCGCTCACGTCGGGCAAGCCCAGGAAGGCGCGGGCCTCCACGGGGGTGCAGTCGATCTCGATCGTCATCTTCATGGCTTTGGTTCCCTACAGTCAGGGCACGACATTGTTATGCGTCAGGCGCATCGGACCACGTTAGAGCGCTTCGGTCGAAAGTCCCATCGACGCCTTGCGGATACGGAGAGCCCCAATGAGCGAGACCCTCACGATCGACACCCCGGACGGCGCCTTTTCGGCCTATGTGGCGCGCCCCACGACGACCCCCGCCCCGGCGGTCGTGGTCATCCAGGAGATCTTCGGCGTCAACAAGGTGATGCGCGACGTCTGCGATAGCCTGGCCGCCCAGGGCTTCGTCGCCGTCTGCCCCGACCTGTTCTGGCGCATCGAGCCGGGAATCGACATCACCGACCAGAGCGAGGCCGAATGGAAAAAGGCTTTCGAACTCTATAACGCCTTCGATGTCGACGCCGGCGTCTCCGACATCGCCGCCACCCTGGCCGTCGTCCGTGCCCTGCCCGGCGTCAACGGCAAGGTCGGCGCCGTGGGCTATTGTCTCGGCGGCCTGCTGGCCTTCCTGACCGCGGCCCGCACCGACAGCGACGCGACGATCGCCTATTACGGCGTCGGCATCGAGAAGCACGTCGGCGAGGCCGACAAGCTGGCTCGCCCCCTGCTCATGCACATCGCCGAGGAAGACCAGTTCGTGCCGAAGGAGGCACAGAAGGTGATCCTCGGCGCGCTGAAGGATCATCCGCAGATCGCGATCCATACCTATCCCGGTCGCGACCACGCCTTCGCCCGGGTCGGCGGCGAGCACTACGACGCGGCCGACGCCGGTAGCGCCAACGCCCGCAGCCTGGCGTTCTTCAAGTCGAACCTGGGCTGACCGATGCTGGCCATACAAGCTGTCCGCACTGGCGGCCCCGAGGTGCTCGAGGCTGTCGACCTTCCCGTTCCCACGCCTGGCGCCGGTCAGATCCTGGTCCGGCACCAGGCCGTGGGTCTGAACTTCATCGACACCTATCACCGTAGCGGCCTCTACCCGATGAAGACGCCCGTGGTGCTGGGTCTCGAAGCGGCTGGCCTCGTCGAGACCGTCGGCGACGGCGTCACCCGCTTCGCGGTCGGCGACCGCGTCGCCTATAACGGCACGCTTGGGGCCTATGCGCAGGCCGCCGTCGTTCCCGCCGATCGCGCCGTGAAGGTTCCAGGCTCGGTCAGCCTGGAGACCGCCGCCGCGGTCCTGCTGAAAGGCATGACCGCCGAGTTCCTGGTCCGACGCTGCCACAGGGTCGAACCGGGTCAGACCGTGCTGGTCCATGCGGCGGCCGGCGGGGTGGGGTCGATCCTGGTGCAATGGGCCAAGGCGCTCGGCGCGACGGTGATCGCCACGGTCGGCTCGGAGGCCAAGGCCGCCCTCGCCCGCGCGCATGGCGCTGACCATGTCATCCTTTACAGCGAGGAAGACGTCGCGGCCCGCGTGCTGGAGATCACCGGCGGCCAGGGCGTGGTGGTCGTCTATGACGGGGTCGGCAAGGACACCTTCGAGGCCAGCCTCAAGAGCCTGGGTCGACGCGGCGTGCTGGCCACCTTCGGCAACGCCTCCGGTCCCGCGCCGGCGATCGCGCCGCTGGAACTATCGGGCAAGTCGCTGTTCCTGACCCGGCCCCGGCTGTTCGACTACATCGCCACGACGGAGGAACTGGACGAGAGCGCGGCGGCGCTGTTCGCTGTGCTGGCGTCCGGGGCGGTGAAGATCGAGGTCGGGCAGACGTTCCCGTTGGCTCAGGCCCGTGCGGCGCATGAGGCGCTGGAGGGCCGGCGGACGACCGGGGCGACGTTGCTCATTCCGTAGACCCCGAGTCGCCCAGGTCCTGGCGGGAGGCGCGGCGCCCTACCTTCACCCTCTCCCAGAGGGAGAGGGGGGGTGTTCAGCCCGGATAGAGAGGTGACAGACCAGCCCGGATAGATGGGTAACAGTTCTCGCCTGATAGGTTGGAGGGCTGTGCGATGCCGTGGCGAG
>NZ_LMHC01000008.1:57368-58860 GCF_001427665.1 Caulobacter sp. Root655 | reverse complement strand
AAGTTGTAGGTCTGGTCCTGGGCAGCGCCGGCCAGGTCCAGGGACAGGGTCTGCAGGCGGCTGGCGGCGTCATAGGCGTAATAGGTGTTGGCCCCATTGCCGCTGGGGTCGGTTTGGAGAGACAGATCCCCCCGACGCGGTCCGGCCGCACAACGGGCGATTTTCCCTTACGCCATCTGGCTTTGCGGCGGCTCACACGGGCGAGGTTTGCCCGGAGCGCCGATTTGGCCCTTGAGGCGGTTTTGGCGGCGCACGAGAGTGTGCGGATTCGATTTTCAAAGACCTTGGCCATGAGCTGTCACACGCCCTGGCGGGCGCGGGAAGAGGCCGGCCGAGAGGGTCATGAAGCTTATCAGCGGTAGTCCAATACGTGTTTGCACTCTGGACAGTGATGAAAGACGCGGATTGGGAATTTACCCAGCCCGCCCGGCGAAGCTTTCATATGATCTATCGTATAGATAGGGTTTTTGCACTTTGGGCATTTTAGAAGGATTATGTACGCAGCGGACGGTATAAATATCAAGAATACCGGAGACAGAGCAACCCAGGCCGGAACATGGTACCCGCCCATGACTATGGTGGCGACACCATAGAGCGGCGTCAGATGAAGAGCAAAATAGCTGATCCAGAAAAATACCTTCCGCATTCTATTTGCACCCGATGTTGTACAGAGAAGGAAGATTTATCTGACCATGACCCGAGATGTTTACATTTGCAGATGCCTCAACACCGCCCGTGTAACCCGCTGACCAATCGCCCTTGTTTGATCCAATTAACTGATAAGATCCCGTTGCGCCAACAGGCCCCACAACGCCGGTTCCATTCACATTTATGCCGCCGCCAATCCAGGGCAACGCCTCACCCGACGGCTTACCGACGCCAAATGCCTTTCCCGCTGAGATACGACCGCCGCCGCCAATTCCCAGGCCGACGCCAACATCGAATGAAATGGAAATTTGCCCATTCTGCGGGTTAACCGATGCGCCACCGCCCAAGCTTGCCCCTGCTATTGCATAAGCGTCCACACCTACAGCACCCCCAATTGAAGGTGATTTACAAACGGCCTTTTTCGCTTTCTTGGCTGTAACAGTAATCGCATCGACAGTGTTGCTAGTCGCATCGCGTAGCAGATTCGCCATCGCCATCGCGTCGCGCATAGCAAATCGCTGGGCCAGACTTCTATCAGTCCACGGGACCACAATGGGGGAAACTTCGTCCTGGGTGCCCGTGGGATCCCGATAATTCAGCGGATCGTTGCCGACATAGGCGTACCAGTTGAGCCCATCGCCATACCCGATGGGGTCGGTTTGGAGAAACCGCCCCAGGGTCGGAGAATAGACCCGGGCCTTGTAATGGTACARGCCCAGCTCGGGGATCCAGGTCTGGCCGGTRTACTGGAACCGGCCGACATTGCCGGCGTCGGGCAGGCCGTATTCGTCATACTTGTTCAGCGTCTGAGCATAGCCACCGGCGATGGAGATCGCCACGACCG
>NZ_LMHC01000008.1:0-57327 GCF_001427665.1 Caulobacter sp. Root655 | reverse complement strand
CCCGCCCCCTCGTACCAGACCAGCGGCTCGTCGGTTCCGGGCCCAGGCACATAGCGGCGCAGGGTGRCGTTGGCGGTGTCGGTCTCTTCGATCAGATCMGGYCCCGAATAGACYAGCCGCGTGGTCGCCGCGCCGACGGTGGTGTCCAGTCGCCCTTGCGGATCGTAGCTCAGCGTCGTGGCCGAGCCGCCGGYTTTGCCGGTCAAGCGGTTGTCCAGGTCRTAGACAAAGGTCGACGCGCCRTCGCCCGTCAGGTTGCCGCGATTGTCGCCGTAGGCCAACGTCGCGTCGCCGGCCGTCAGGTACTGGTTGCGGCCGTTGACCGTGTAGCCCTTGGTCGYCTGAACACCGGCCCATTCGTAGAGRCTGTTGCCGGCGGCGCGAGACTTGACCTGGCCGGCGGCGTTGTAGGTGAAGTTGTAGGTCTGGTCCTGGGCAGCGCCGGCCAGGTCCAGGGACAGGGTCTGCAGGCGGCTGGCGGCGTCATAGGCGTAATAGGTGTTGGCCCCATTNAAGTTGTAGGTCTGGTCCTGGGCAGCGCCGGCCAGGTCCAGGGACAGGGTCTGCAGGCGGCTGGCGGCGTCATAGGCGTAATAGGTGTTGGCCCCATTGCYGCGCCAGACCGCCGTGCGCCGGCCCAGATTGTCGTARCCGTACTGCGCCAGTTGCACCTGATCGTTTTCGTAGATCAGCGTGACTTCGTTGGCGAGGTCGTACTGGTAGCTGACATAGACGCCGTCGGCCCATTGCAGGGCGATGCGCCGCCCGTCGTGCCACTCGTAGGTCGAGCGCCGCCAGGCCCCGTCGCGCCAGTCATAGGTGGCCGTGGGGCGGCCGAAGGGGTCGTAGTAGTTGCGGATGACCCGCTCGGCTGCGTCGCCTGAATAGGTGAAGGTCGGACGRTTGTTGTTATCGTAGTAATACCAGCCCTTGATCCCCGCCCCGTCGCGATAGGTCATGCGGTTGAGGGCGTCGAAGGTGTAGGTGATCTGCGAGCCGTCGCGGCGACGCCAGCCGGTGCGGTTGCCGGCCGCGTCGTAGCTGTAGAGGTCGTAGTCGTTCCCGTTGGGCTGCTGCGCGCCGACGTTCGTGACCGGATAGTGGGTGTAGGTCAGGCGGTCGAAGCCGTCATAGCTGAGCGAGGTGGTGTTGTTGGCCCCGTCGGTGATCAGCTCGATCGGGCCGTTGGGGCGATAGGCGTACTTCTTCTCGACCCGAGGCGCGTAGGCGCCGCTGGTTCCATAGCCGCTGGTCACCTTGGTGACCCGGTTGGCGGCGTCGAACTCGCTGTAGGTGATGCGGTCAGGACCGTCGGAACCCTGGGTTCCCAGGGCGCATGCGCCGGGCGCGGAAGCGAACGTCGCCGGGTTCATCCGCACGGCCTGGCAGATCGGCCGGCCGGCGGCGTCGTAGCCATACTGGGTCAGGGCCTGGGTGACACCGCCCACCACTAGGCTGTCGGCGCTCTTGCGCCGCTGGGCGTCGTAAGCGCTGCTGGCCGTCCGCAGCGACGAGAAGGTCGACATGCCGGTGTCAGACTGATTGGTCGCCGTGCCGCTCTCCACCGAGGTGGCTTGGCCGTCGGCGGCGTAGGTGGTGCGGGTGGCGCGATTGAGCAGCGTTCCCGCCCCGTCCGGGTCAGACCCGATCACGCCAGTCACCCAGCGCGAGGCGTCGTAGTAGGTCCGGGTGGTGTCCGCCGTTCCGACCAGCGGGCCGTCGACGGTGATGACGTCGCCGCGAGCGTCGTAGGTGTTGCTGACCGTGGCTGAGAGGCTGTTGTCGCCGGCCCGGGTGGTCGTCGACAGCAGCCGCACGTTGTTGGCCGCCGTGCTGGGCTCGTAGGCATAGGTCGTGACGGTTTCGTCGGCGGTTCCGGCGCAGCTCGCCAAGGTGGCGCAGGTCGAGGTCTGGGTCAGGCGCCAGACCGAGGGGGCGGCGGTCAGGACGCCGGCCTTGTAGTAGCGGGCCGTGAACTGGCCGTAGGCATAGCGGGTCTGCGGCCGCACACCGCCCGCGGCCGGCGCGGGTTGCGTTACCGTCAGCACCCCGCCGTGAGTGGGGTCGTAGGTGAAGTCGGTCTGGGCGCCCCGCGCGTCCTGGATCCAGTCGGGCCGGTTGCAGACCTTGAGGCTGGCGCACAGAGCCAGGTTGTACGAAGCCCTTATGACGGTCGCGCCGGGGACGGAGACGGTCTCCGGATCCACCCCCGCCGGCGCTCCCTTGGGCAGGCTCCATTTGGCTTTGACGTTGAACTGGTCGTCATAGACGTAGTGGACGCGGTTCCCTTCCGGCGCCGTGATCCCATTGAGCGCGCCCAGGCCCAGAACGGTCGAGTCGCCGGTGTACTGGAAGGTGGTGGTCTGGCCGCCCGTCCCGTCCGGCTTGATGCCGACCTTGTCGCTGAGGATGTTCTGGCTGCTCTGGCGTGACCTGACCACGCGCTTGTTGCCCAGCGGGTCGGTGGCGGTCGTCGTCAACAGGTGGTCGTTGGGATGGAAGGTCTGGTCTGATTCCTCAATGTAGCTGTAGGTCCAGGTCCCGGCCCCGTCAGTGACGGAGGTGACCACGGTCCTGGTTCCGCCGCTGAAGCTGGCGAGGGTGTAAGTCTTCGAACCGCCCGCCGGGTTGTTGATGGTCACCGTCGCGCCGTTGACCGACTTGGACGGCGACCTGCCCAGGGCCTCCTGCGAGGCGAAGGTCGGGCCCGCGCACACCGTGTCCGAGCAGTTGCCCTGGATCAGGTTGGCCGCCGCGCCGGCGTCCCACTCATGCATCCCGCCGCCGCCCGCCAAGGCGTAGCCGAGGCTGCTTTCCACCTGCATCCAGCCCGCGGCGATGGTGTCGGTGTTATAGGTGAAGGTCAGGATCTCGCCGGAGGGGTAGGTGACGCTTTTCAGCAAGCCGTACACCGGCAGTGGGTGGTCGTAGTTGATGTGGGCCAGCTTGAAGCGGGCGACCGTCCCGTCGGCCAGCGTATAGACGATGTGGGTGGCGTCCTTGTCGAGCGTGTTGCCCTGGTTGAACTCCGGCCCGATGTCGGGGGTGTTGTCGAACACCTGGCTCCGCCCCATGAAGGCCACCAGGGTGGATTCCTGAACCTCGTAGCTCCCCGTCAGCTTCACGTACGAGAACATCGACGAGGTCGAGAAACCCGCGCCCAGCGACTTGGACGCCGCCAACCCGCCGGGCCCGTTGGGTCCGATGCTGTTGAGGCCCGAGGTGACGCTCATCGTGCCGCTGAGCAGATCCACGCCATTGGCGTCGACCGCCGAGTGCTGGGGCGGCGGGATCGGGTCCTGGGCCAGGGCGGGCGCGGCCATGGAGACCACCAGGCAGATCGCGGTCAGAGCCAGGCGTCGCGCGGCGCGGGCCGCGCCCATCGCAAAGTCGATCATCGAGCTCGGCCTAGCGACTGGAGGACGGCGCGGCGGCCGGCAGGGGTTGGCCCGTTAGGGGCGAGATCGGCGCAGGCGGTAAGGCCTGGGGTGCGGACAACAGCTTGACCATGTCGGTTGGCGTCGGCGGAGGCGCGAAGGCCGGACGTTCAGGTGGCGATGCGCTCGCCATTGAGCTGGACGCCAGCGAGCTCATCGACGCGCCGCCCGCCATCAGGCCGGCCGGCGGAGCGGCCGCCGTCACCGCCGTGCGGTTGGCCGCGGCGTCATAGGCGTAGGTGACCGTCTGGCTGGGCCGGGTGACGGCGCGAACCTGGCCCTGGGCGTCGTAGGTATAGGTCGTGGTCTGGGCAGTTGAAACGGCTGGCGCGAACACCCCAATGCTCAACGCTCCGATGGCCACGATACGCGCCAATACTCGAAAAGCCATGTCTTGCCCCCACACCGTCGAGCTTGACCTTAGGGGAGCGAGGTCAGCGAGACAATCAACGAGCGCGCCACAATTCGCCGCGCTCGCAAATGGCGAGCGCAAATGAGCCAAGGCGCGGCTTTGCACTGTGCGAAATCCGGCATGATCCCTCCAATCGAGCCGGGCGCGCTACGCGCGCTCATCGACAAGGTGGTGATCACGCCCACCGGCAGGCGCGGCGAGGTGGACGTGCGCCTGTTTGGCGATCTGGGACGATGTTGCTCTGGGCGCAGGATAAAGGAGGCCGGGAGACCAAGCCCGTTCGGGGGTTTCTGACGGCTGTCGGGGAGGGTGTGTTGGTGGCGGGGAGCGGGCGGTCGGGCGCTTGCCTCAACCGACATAAGCCTTCTGTGGCGATCTAGTCGTTCGATCGTATCGGGCGGCCGAGCCCTCGGTGATGGCGATCGACGCTGAGCCGCAAAAGGTCGAGGTGCTGGGCGAACGTTTCCAACTCATTCAGGGCAATCTCAATCACCGATCCGTTAGCGCGCCGGCAGCGGACGCCCGGCTCACCACTCAACCCCACACGACCTTCCACCCCGCAAAGTCCATGCGCGAGCAAGTGACGGACGCGTGCCAGTTGTTTGATCTCGCGTTTGATCTCCGGCCCCATGTCGAAGGTCGTTAGCCAGCGCTGGGAAATGCCGGGACCGATCCTCTTCTCGCCGATGGCGTCCAGCATCGCGGTCTCAAGAAAACCCCAGCGCGGCATTACGTCTCCTACGACGGCGAGCACGTCGCGGACATAAACGGTCGTCGGTGGTGCGTTGTCGTCCGTGGGCATAGCGACAGACTAGTCGAGCCGGCAGCATGTCGCCACGTCCGCGGAGATACCGCCATTCAGGTCAACGAGTTCAGCCAGCGATCCATAGCCGGGTTCACTCGGGCCTATGCCTCTCCACGATGCGCGCGTTCGAATCGCGGCCCCCGGGCGGTCGAACGCTCTACGGAAACTCCACACGCCATTGGGTTCCGCCCAGCCCGACATACGGCGCGCAGGCCTGCACCGCTCTGACGGCGGCGCGCTCGGCCAGGAGGGTCTGGGAATCGACGGCGGCGTCGCGACGGCGGACAGCTTGCGGAACGCCGGTGAGGCCGCCGTCGGCCAGGAGGGTGACCAGCAGGGTGGCCCGGCGTGGCGCGGCCGGACGCCAGCAAGGCGCCACCCTTCGCCATAGGTCGCCCGTCGCCGCGGCGGGCCTGGTCCCGACGCTGGGCAGCGAGGCGGCGGCGTAGAGATCGACGCCCTGCGTTCCTTCGTCTGGGCCAAGACCTTGATCGGCTCGGCTGGAGCCCGGATGGGCGGCCGCCGAGGTCGATGCCGACGGGTCTGTCGCGTCCCTTGACGCGGAGGACGGCGCCGAAGGCCCGAACAGGCTGTCGAGACTTTCCCGGGGATGGGGGCGCGGCGGGGACGAGGATTGGGGCGTTGTCTCAGCCGGGGCGGACTTGGCCAGAAAACCGGCCAGGCGCGTCGGCTCGCTCGGTGCGGCTTGGCTCGCTTGCGATCGGGTGACCAGGGTGACGCTGACGGCGGCCGGGGCGACCCCCACATCGGATCGATGGGCGGCCAGCATCCCGGCGATCAGCACGACCGCGACATGGCCGCCGAAGGAGGCGATCACCGCCGCGCGGCGAGGATGGGTGTTGAGGCGGGGCGCTGCGGATCTGCGTATCAAGGACGGCTATCGGACCCTTGGCCCTGGCGGAGGAGCGACCAATCTTAGCGGTCGACACGCGGCCCGTCCACGCGCCGACGAGGATTGTCAGGTTAACCCGCTCAGGCGCGATCCTCTCCAAGCAGTCGCCGCCTCAGGCGACTGCTTCGCTCCAGACGCGCATGGCTTCGCCGCGGAACTGGCGAAGGGTCTGACGGCAGACCAGGTGTGGCTGAGTGTGGAAGGTGTTGTAGATCGCCGCATGGGTGGTGAGGAACCTCTGGGCGGAGGCCTGGGACTTGAATCCTTGCATCTTCCGCTCGCGTCTTCGGATCGGCAGGTGCGAGTTTTCAGCGCGGTTGTTCTCGCGCAACCGGCCGGGACGGTGCAGGTCGATCAACTCCATTCCTTCAGCGCGGCGGTGTAGGAGCTGAGCCCATCGGTGGTGATCGAGATTGGGTCCACCGGCCGATTTCGCAGCAGGCGCTTGAGCAGTTTCAGGGCGGGCGTTCGTATCGCGCCGGCGCTGCATTACGAGGTCCAAGACCTCGCCCTCGTCATCGACCGCGCGCCACAGATACATCCGACGTCCGCCGACCGCACAGACCATCTCGTCAAGATGCCAACGCGGCGACGGCGCAGGCCGGCGACGCTTCAGGTTCCTGGCGATCTGTGGCCCGAACTTGATCGTCCAGCACCGGATGGTCTCATAGCTGACCTCGATCCCGCGCTGGGCAAGCAGTTCCTCGACATCACGGAAGCTCAGGGTGAAGCGGAAGTAGAGCCACACGGCATATTGGATGACCTCGGCCGGGAACCGATGACGCTTGAACGACAGAGCTCGCATGGCGCGCTCCTGCCCGCCTCAACGAACCGTGTCCAGTCCCGAGCTTCCGGACAGGGCGGCGCTAAGCTGACAGCACCGAGGGAAAACTATCCTTACACGTTGGCTACATGTCGTATCCGGCCTCGTCGAGCTTCTTTCTCATGCGGATCGTAAAGTCGATAATCTCGTCTTTGTTGAATCCGCAATAAGTTCGAATAGATTCTTCAGGTATATGCTGCAACAAAGCCGGGCCGCAGTTTATTATATAACGGAGCTCCTCCGGAGTCATATCAACGTTCATTTCTTACCCGCTCCAAATTGTCGGCGACCATCAATACGGGGTATTCCTAGTCGGCAATGTCTTCAGATATTTGTCCCAACCCATCCCACCTACATCAGGCCTAAAGGCGGTAGCCTCGCCGCGACCATATGTAACAACTGTCTTTGTAGTGGAGTCGAGAATAAATTTAGCCCCATCGGTCGAGTATCTAATGTCAAGGCCCTTTTTGCCTAGCAATTTTTCAACAAAATTCTGGAGTTGAAATTTTGTCGTTACACCAAATGCTGCGAATTCACCTCTATTGACATGATACATAGCGTGCCCGCTAGCAACTTCTTCAGCAAGTAGTTGTCTAGTCAACGCGGGACCTTTGTTCGCGTTGCTCGCGAGAAGACCATATCCGGCTCCAATCCCTGCGCCGGGAGCAAGGAACTCCGCACCAACGGCGGTCGCGCTGTTGAGGAATGTGAAGGGTATTCGAGTAAGAGCCCAGCCCCCGACAGCCGCAGCTCCCGCAGGGCAGGCTACGACGCATCCGCCGATCGCCACACCGGCCGCGGCAGGTGCCCCAACGATCGTGAAGAACCCCCGAGCGTACTGACCCTCATGAGCCTTCTGATAAGCCTGAAAGGCGATTTGCTCTTTGGTGAGAAGCCCGGTCGGATCACTGTTGTTGATCGGATCTGCGTCCGCATAGGCGTAGAGGTTCAAGTTGTCTCCGTACCCAATCGGGTCCGTCTGCAGAAACCACCCCCGCATCGGGTCATAGACCCGGGCCTTGTAGTGATAGACCTTCAGCTCCGGCAGGGCGATCTGGCCGGTGTAGCGGAAGCGGCTGCCGGCCGCCCAGTTGTCGCCCGGCTCGCCGTAGGGGCCGTAGGTGTAGGTGGACTGGCTAATGCCTGAAGCATCCGACCAGGCGATGATCGACCCCTGGCGGTCGGCGTGCAGCCAGCGTCGCGCGCCGCCTTCGTACCAGACGAGCGGATCATCGACGCCCGCGCCGTGCACATAGCGGCGCAGCAGGTTGCCCGCGCCGTCATATTCCGCCACGAGTTGATCGCCGTCGTACAGGAACTGGGTGACCGTGCCGTTGATCGTGGTCTGGCGCAGGCGGCCCAGCGGATCGTAGTCCAGGACCGCGCCCGACGGCCAACTAGCCGTCAGCAGCCGGTTTTCACCGTCATAGGTGAAGGTGTGACCCTTGTCGGAAATCAGGTTCTGATTGGCGTCGTAACCCGCCACCAGCGCCAGCGCCGCGTCGCGGTTGAGGCCGTCGGCCACCGGACCGAGCGCGGCGGCGTAGCCCGTGTAGTCGTAGACCGCGGCGTGCGTCTCGGACGTGAGCTGGTCGGCGGCGTTGTAGTAGAACTTGCGATGATCGTTGTGGTCGCTGTTGGCTAGGAACAGGTCCCGTTCGTCCGGCCGGCTGGCTCCGTCCCAGGTCTGGGTCTGGCGCGTACCGTTGCCGAACTTGACCTCGGTCCGCCGGCTGAGCGCGTCGTAGCCGTAGTCCGCCAGCTCGAAGCCGTCGTCGTTCACCTTGTCGGGGAGGCCGGCGAGATCGTAGGTATAGGTCGCCGAACCGCCGCCGGCCGGCCATGCGATGCTGGTCCGGCTACCGGCCGCGTCGAACCCGAAGGTCAGTTTCCGGCTATAGCTTGTCTGGCCGACCGGCCCCTGGCTGGTTTCGCTGTCGAGCCGCCCGGCCGTGTCATAGCCGTAATAGACGCCATCGCTCGTGCCGGTGAAGATCACCGAGGCGGCCTTGCCGGTCAGGTCGTAGTCGTAGGTGACGCTCCGCACCCTGGCGCCGGCCTTGGTCTTCAACTGGTTGGCGGCGTCGTAGGTGTATTCGATCCGCGAGCCGTCGCGCTTGTTCAGGGCGGTGCGATTGCCGGCCTTGTCGTACTCGTACGTCTCGTAGTCGTCGGTGCTGGCCGCGTTGGCGCCCCGGGTCTTTTGGGGAAAGCTCTGGCGGGCCAGCCGATCGAAACCGTCGTAGCGAAGGTCGGTGCGGTTGCCCACGGCGTCGGTGATCGACGTCTGCCTGCCGTTCTTACTGTAGCCGTAGCTGGCGTAGGTGCGCTCGATGCCCGAGCCCAGGGCCTGGATCGCGGTGGTGACCTGGCCGGCGGCGTCGTAGACTGACTTGGTGATCCGGTCGGGATTGTCCGTTCCCGTCGTCACCGGAGCGCAAGCGTCGGCCGCCAGGGCCGCGGTCATGCGCACCGCGGCGCAAATGAGGTGATCGGCGCCGTCGTAGCTGAACTGGGTCACGCCGGACGGGGTAGTGGCGCGGACCGTGTTGCCGACCGCGTCATAGGTGAAGGAGCGAGTCTCCTGGGCGATGAAATTCGCGCCCGACTCGTTTGTGACCGTGCCTATGACGACGGTGTCCAGCCAGCCGTCCACCGTATAGGCGTACTGTTCGGCGCGCCGAAGTCCGCCATCCGTGGAGGCCGGCCAGATCTTCATCTTCAGCCGACTGGAACTGTCCCACTGATAGAAGGTCTGCCGGGACAAGTATTGATCCGCCTGGGCGGCGGGAGCCGACAGGCCGAGCACGACCGCAGCCGCCGCCGCGAGGCACATCCAACCCCGACGACGCGGCGGGATCGGGCTGCTCGTGAACGTTCTCATTGGCAGGCTCCCGCGCGCGGATCGGTCACGGAGGTCAGGCGACCCAGGTCGTCATAGTCGAAGCAGGTGGTGGTGCTCGCGACCCCAGTCGGATCGACGGTCGCCGACCCGAGCGCGTACTTCTTGGCGGGGTTGTAGTCATAGAGGGTGACGATCGACTGGCCGTCCGCAACGCGTTCGGTTTTGTGCCACAGGAACTTGATGTCGCCGTCGATCGGATAGGTCTTGTAGTCCAGGTCCGTTCTCGATTGACGCGCGCCGATCAGCGGGCCTTGAACCCAGTTGAGGAAGCCGTCGGAGTCCCAGTCGTATTCGGTCTTGGCGCCGCGCGGATCGATCTCGGTCTTGACCCTGTTGCAGTTCGCCAGATTGGCGCACGCCCAGACCGTCGAGGCCTCGACATAGGTTCGGGTGGAATCGATGTCGCCTTGGGTCACGTCGCAGTGCAGCCCAGCCCGTTCCGTAGGAATGACGCAGGTCTTCACCACGTTGCCGCGCAGGTCGTAGGTGTATTCGGTGGCGTTGTGGTCGGGCTGCTCGCTGCGCTCCAGACGCCCCATGGGATCGTAGGTGTTGACCACGTCGTAGCCCAGCGCGTTGCGTGTCAGGATCACGTTGTTGCGCTCGTCGAAGATCGCCATCGTCGCGTCGAGCTTGTCCTGCCGCGGCAAGATTACCTCGGCGCGTTTCCAGATCTCGGTTCCGACCACCGCGCCCGGGAAATAGCGCGTCGTGCGCTGGTTGCCGTCGATGATCGAACGCGCGCGAAGCACTTCGTCATAGACGACGGTCTGGATAGGGCTCGTCGGCGCCGACGGCGGATAGATTCGGCGCAGGCGATAGGGCAGACGCGTCAACATCGTCGGATTGGGCGAGACCGCATCCGGCGCGTACGCGTACTTGGTGATGTAGCTGTCGGTTCCCGTGACGCTCAGCGTGTCGCAGATGAAGGCGCGATGGTCGGGGCATCCCGTCACGCCATAGGACACGGCGCGGTTCGTCTCGTCCTTGACACCGCTGACCCGCCACATGCGGAAATGGACCAACGTATCCTCAATCTGGACTGGACCGGAAAGGAGCGTGATTTTGCGGCTCAGGCTGTTGCTGACCGAATCCAGGACCCAGGCCTTGTAGTTACTCTCGTAGGTCTCCTCGCGATAGGCGAACTTCACCTTCATGCCGCCGGGAAACGCCCATTCCATCGGCCTGAAGACCCGGCGAGCATAAAAGGTCGTTCCGTACTTGTAGGTTTCCTGCGGCTCGAAACTCATGACGCTGCCGTCGGGAAAGGTCCGGCTCAGGCGAACCGCGCTGTATTGGTAGACAAGGTTTCCGCCCTCAAGGTACGGCCCGGTGCGCGCGCCCGTCACGGCGACACGCGACTGCGATCCTAGCGGCGCGACATAGCCGCCCGATGGCAAGCGGACGAACACCGTCGAAGAGGTGGGCTCCGACATGATCACCGCGTTGCCGTTGATCTGGTCGTTCATCCATTTCGCGGCGAACAGCGAAGTCACGCGCCGTTCGAACGGATCGGCGGCCTGCATCTTGGCTTGGCTGTAGATCGCCGCCACCAGCGCGGACGCGCCGAGACCGCCTTGCTCCCCCATGGCGCCCTCAAGGCTGGCGCCCAGGCGCGCCGTGTAGGAATAATTATGCGTCCAGCCGTTGGGCATGTGCAGAGGCGACGCGTCGTCCGGCCCTTCGTAGGCCCACCAGTTGTCGGCTTGCATTTCGTAGACGCCGCTGGACGAGCTGTAGAACCGCTGGAACGGCAGGCTGTTGGGGAAATCGCCAGAACCGGTCACGAGATCGGTCGCCGTCAGACTGACCGCGCCGGTGGCGGGGTCGGCCGACGCCGCGAGCTTCTGTTTGGCGTTGGTTGGACCATCGTTGACGGCTCGCAGGACGATCTGGGCGGGGTCGCTCCCATAGGTGGGCGACCCACCCTTCAACTCTATTCTGATCAACGGCGCCTGAGCGCCGTCGTCGCCGTTGGAGGCGCCGTTGGAGGCCCGGTAGGCGTAGATCCCAGTGAGGCCAAACGGCACCTGGCCGTTGGCCACGGTGACCAAGCCCGCGGCTTCGTTCTCCGGCAGAACGAAGCCGTACCCTTCCGCCGCCCGAGCCTGAAGCAGGCTCTTGTGAGTGCTCGAATAGCCCGAAAGCGCCGAGAGGAATGTCGAAGTCAGCCCACCGGGCGCGACATCGATCAGTTTCTGGCCGTTTCGATTGGCTGTCACGATGAACCCGGCCGCGGAGCCCGGTTCAATGGAATCGGATGCGTACTGCATGATTCCGCCTTCGAGCATCGCCGAAACCTGGGTTCCGATTTCGAAGCTAGCCGCCCGCTCGCTGGCGTCGGCGCTGTGCGAATTGGCGCTGACAGTCGAGTGGATGCTGATGCGCGCAAGCGTCTTGGGGGAGGCGTTGATCTTCCAGACCTGCGCCACGACGCCGATCGAGTGGTGCCGGGTCGTCTCAACGTTCGTGATCCGATCGACGAGTTCGGCGCTCATCGATTGGGCTTTCAAAACGGTCGCACCGGTCGTGGGCAAACCGTTACCGCAATTGGCCGAACAGATTTCGGTGGTGATCGTGGAGATGTCGAGAAGCCCCGCAGGGCGAGTCCGCTGAAGCGTGGCGAAATGGCTTTCGGTCGAGCTGGAGCTGTTTCCCCAAGCGATGATCACGGCGAACTTTGGAGTCGATATGTTGTTGTCGCCTTGGTAGGGCGCGCCGTTGGTGTTGAAGAACACGCTTTCGTCGCCATAGACGCCGCCGTTGGTCGCATAGGGATGGCTGACGCCGATCGTCACGTCGCAATAGGTGTCGCAGACGTTCGCGACCAATGTCCCGCTATCCCCGACAAAGGTGCCACCGGAGAACCACACGCGCTGACCGGCCAGTTCGTCGCCGAAAAGGCGCAGGGATCCGACCCTGGTGGGCAAGGTGATCGACGACCGGAAGCCGTCGGGGATCAGGCCCGACCAGCTGTAGGTGGCGGCGTAGCCGGTGGGCGCCGACGCGGCCGATTTCACGTCAATCTCGTGGCCGCCAACCAGTTGTTCGATCGTGGCGTTCGGCGCGTTGGCCTTGATGTAGGTCTCGACGTTGGTCGCGACGGTCGTCATCTGGGCGTTGAGCGCCGTTTCGTTGACGTTGGAGAAATAGGGCTTGCCGCCGAACGAGCCCGTCGCCGCGAAGCCCGTTCCGCTGCTGGAACGCAAGGCGGCGTCGATGGCGTTGGCCCCGCAATTGGCCCCGCACCCCGTGGCGGCGCCCAGGTCCAGTCCCGACGTGAAGCGCTGTTTCTTGAACGACGGATCGAAGACCAGGCCTGCCGCCTCGATCCAGATGTGGCCGATCGTGACGCTGTCGCCGGCCGACAAGTCTCCCGACAGCGACGCACAGGACGTCACCGTCCCGCTGCCGACCGAAAACGTGGCGGGGATCGCGCCATCGGCCAGGAACTGGCAGAGCGCGCGCGCGCTGACGAACACCGTCTGCGTGCCGTCCGAGGCGGTCGAGAACGCCCGGACCATGCCCATCCAGGCGCCGATCTGCTGAGCGCTGAGCTGCACTGTTCCGACCTTGTAGACGGGTGACACGCCGCCCTGACGCAGAAGCGCCGCCATCAAATCGGCCTGATCGAACGGCGTCCCCGATTGGTCGATCAAGGCGCCCCGGGCGCCCTTGCTCAGACCGAAGCGGAACTCCGTGGCGATGTTGTTGCGCACATAGTCGGAGACGTTCTGGGCATAGGTCACGGCCGAGATCTGCGCCAGCCCCGCTTCGGAGACGCGTTCCGCCCCAAGCGACCGCGCCAGGGCCTGGATCTCCGGCGCGACGGTTGAGGGCGCTGCGAGCGTTGTCGTTCTCGCGAAGCCGGCGGGAACCGCATCATAGTACTGCCAGGCTTGAGCTGGAGAAATCAGCGGGGCGGTCAGCAGCTTGGAGGTCGGCCGCTCACACTGCGCCTGGCCGACGAAGCCCCCAAGGGCGACAGCAAGGGTCGCCGCGCCCAAACGCAGAACTTTCAGCATTCCGAATTCCAATATTTCGCAGAACAACTGCGGTCGTGGCGCATTCGCCGTTTCAAGAGCCGCCTAGGCGGACCGCATTTCGGATGGCCAAGCGTTCACTCGGAACGTTGGCTATCGACGCCGTGTCCGAGACGCCGCGTCAGGGTTGAGCCAAGGGCCATGCCGCATCAGCCGCTGCTGTCCAGTAGGCTCGGCAATCTGCAATCGCGGAGATCGCACTGGCTTAATCGCATCGCCTTCAGACTCCCGGATTACCCGCCCAACCTTAAGGTGCAGCTTGAAAAAACGTCAAGGCGGCGTTCGCCGAATGGACAAATGCTCGTGCAGGCAGCCGGGCTGTGCGAGCACCGGGATGACCCCCATAGCTTACGGATTCTCTCCCGGGGATCAGATGGTCACACCAATTCGCAACTGAACTTCAGGGCGAAATTGTGCCGTGCCGTCGGGTACAAGGACGTACGCGGGACCCCTTAGATCGCCACTTGGAGCACATGTCGGCTTGGGTTGCCGCACGGCCCGGGATGACGGGACCATTTGAAAGTTCGCGGGTAGACAGAACACTTGGCCGTCAAGAACTTCCACGCCCTAACTTAGCGTCTATGACGTGCGGCGGGGATGCAGAATGGGCGGGAAGGAGAGCGGTGGGAAGGGACACGATACGGGGGGAGGTCGCGTGTCCCTTCCGCTCTCGCGCGACGCTCTACGGGGGAGAAGCGCGTCGCGGCGCCGCCGCTCGCGCGGGGCAAATCCAAGCTGTCCAGGAACGCCGAGGGGGGAGGTGGCGGGCCGGACTGGCTAGGACGATTGAAGGTATAGCGCCGCCATGGGCGAATGTGCTTTGTTTGTGATGGTTATTCTCCGAAGTATCTTCGGCAAAACTGGGTAAACCCATGTCCATTTTGGATGACACTGATCGCCGACTTTTGCGGGTCCTGCAGGCCGACGGCCGCATCACCAACGCCGAACTGGCCAAGCGCTGCAACCTGTCGCCGGCCGCCACCTTCGACCGCGTGCGGCGGCTGCGCGAGCGGGGGTTCATCACCGGCTACGCGGCCCTGCTCGACCCGGCCAAGGTGGACCGCGCCCTGCTGATCTTCGTCGAGGTGGTGCTGGACCGCACGACCGGCGAGGTGTTCGAGGACTTCGCCGCCGCGGTGCGCCGCGCGCCCGAGATCCTGGAGTGCCACATGGTGGCCGGCGGCTTCGACTACCTGATCAAGGCCCGGGTGCGCGACATGGAAGCCTATCGCGGCTTCCTGGGCGATATCCTGGTCAAGATGCCGGGGGTGCGCGAGACGCGGACCTACGCGGTGCTGGAAGAGGTGAAGAGCACGGTGCAGCTGCCGCTTTGAAGCTGTGCGTCCTTCGAGGCTCGGCTACGCCTCGCACCTCAGGATGAGGAACCCAGCAAAGCGACTTGCACAGATTTCCTCATCCTGAGGCGCCCGCGCAGCGGGCCTCGAAGGACGCACGGCCTTAACCGCCCTTCTCCCGCTTGCGAAACCCCGCCGCCTTGGCCTTGTTGCCGCACGCCGCCATCGAGCACCAGCGGCGGTCGCCCTTGCGCGAGGTGTCGAGGAACAGCACCGCGCAGGGCGGACCCTCGCACTGGCGGATCCGGTCGGAAAGCTCGCCGCCCAGCAGTTCCACCCCTTCGCGGGCCAGGCCGGCCAGCAGGCCGCGCGGGTCGCCGAACAGCCGGGCGCGGCCGTCCTCGCCCAGCCAGGGCGGGGCGGCGGGCAGGGCGGCGAAGCCGTTGATCAGTTCGCGGTCGGCGTCGGGCAGGGCGCGGCCCTGGGCGCGCGACAGGGCCAGCCGGTAGAGCGCCTCGCGCAGGGTCCGGACCTGGATCAGGTTGCCCTCGGTGGCGCCCGGCGCCGTCTCGACCAGGCCGGCGGCCACCAGCCAGCGGTCGAGGTCGGCGGGCGTGGCCAGCAGGTCACGCGGCGTCGCGCCCAGGCGGCCGACCATCGTGGCCGGCAGGTCCAGAGCCAGCCGCCCGCCGCGAAACTTGAAGCCGTCGCGGACCTCCGCCTTCACCGTCATGTCGTCGTACCGCTCTAACCTGATTGACAGGTTATGGTGCTTCGGGGAGGATCGGCAAGTAACCTGTTGAACAAGTTAGTGAGTGGGAGAATGACAATGAAGCGGACTCAAAAGCGCTGGGCGGCGGCGACGCTGAGCCTGGCGGCGGGCGCCCTGCTGGCCACGGTGGCGGTCGCGGCGCAGCCGTCGCTGGCGGGGACCTGGACCCTGGTGGCGGCCGACGACCTGCACCCGGACGGCTCGCGCACCCACGGCTATGGCGAGGCCCCCAAGGGCCGGCTGATCATCGACGGCCAGGGTCGCTACAGCCTGCAGATCTTCAAGGCCGAGCGGGCGCGGTTCGCGGCCGGCGACAAGCGCAAGGGCGTCCCGGCCGAGTACGAGAGCGCGGTGCTGGGCTCCAGCACCCATTATGGAGAGGTCCAGGCCGATCCGGCCGCCCACATCCTGACCTTCCGCATCGACGGCGCCTCCTATCCCAACTGGGAGGGGACGCAGCAGAAGCGGCGCTATGAATTGAAGGGCGACGAGCTGAGCTACCAGGTGCCGCCGACGCCGGACGGCACGATCCCGATCTCGGTGTGGAAGCGGGTGCGGTAGGTCCCAAACCATCCCACGTTCGTCATCCCCCGACTTGTTCGGGGGATCCAAACCGCATCGGCCCGCGCACGGTCTGTCATCCCGGGCGTAGCGAAGCGAAGACCCGGGACCGGCGCGTGAACGCATGCGCTTCCGGCGGTCCCGGATCTTCGCGCTGCGCGCTCGTCCGGGATGACAACGATATGTGCGAGAGGCCAAGCCGAGCTTGGCGGGCGCCGCTTGGGTCCCCCGAACAAGTCGGGGGATGACGGCCATCTTTGATGTTCGGGAAGAAAGGTTGGAAGGGGCGCATGGGGGGATGCGCCCCTTCCGGCTTGGCGGCGTCGGGGGGGATGACGCCGCTAGCGACCCCCGCTAGGGACGGGGGATCTAGCTGGCCGGCGCGGCGGGGGCGCCGCCGCCGAGGGCCTTGTAGAGGGTGGCCAGGTTGGTGGCCCGCACCAGGCGCGTGCCGATCAGGCCCTTTTGCGACGTGTAGAGCGTGCGCTGCGAGTCCAGCAGGCTGAGCGAGCTGTCGATGCCGGCCCCGTAGCGGGCCCGCGACAGGCGGACCGTGTCGTTGGCGGCGGCGACCAGCCGCTCCTGCGAGGCGACGCGGTCCTGGATGGTGGCCTGCACGGCCAGGGCGTCGGCCACCTCGCGGAAGGCGGTCTGCACGGTCTTCTCGTAGGTGGCCACGGCGATGTCGCGGCTGGCCTTAGCGCTGTCGAGGTTGGCGACATTGGCCCCGCCGGCGAAGATCGGCAGGCTGATGCGCGGCGCGAAGCTCCACGTGCCGTTGCCGCTGTCGAACAGGTTGCTCAGCTCGCCGCTGGCCACGCCCGTCGCCGCCGTCAGGCTGATGCTGGGGAAGAAGGCCGCGCGGGCCGCGCCGATATTGGCGTTGGCCCCGGCCAGGCCGTGCTCGGCGGCCAGCACGTCGGGACGACGGGTCAGGACGTCCGAGGGCAGGCCGGCCGGCAGATCGGACAGGATCTGGGCGGTGACCAGTCCGCCGGCCGGCAGCAGGTCGACGGGGACGTTGGTCCCGACCACCAGCCGCAGGGCGTTCTTGTCCTGCTCGACCTGGGCGATGTAGGTCGCCACGTCGGAACGAGCGGTCTCGACCAGGGTCTCGGCGTCGCGCACTTCCAGCTGCGAGATCGCGCCGGCCTCGAAGCGACGGCGGATCAGCACCATCGACTCCTCGCGGGTCTCCAGGGTCTCCCGCGACAGGGCCAGCAGGTCCTGGTCGGCGGCCAGGTTCAGCCAGGCGTTGGCGGTTTCGGCGATCAGGCTGATCTGCACCGCGCGGCTGGTCTCGCGGGTGGACAGATAGCTCTGCAGGGCGGCGTCCTTCAGGCTGCGCACGCGGCCGAAGATGTCCAGCTCATAGGCCGTGACGCCGACGCCGGCGGTGTAGGACTCCGTCGTGCGATCGCCACCTTGGAGGGCCGCCTGGTCAGCGGTGATCCGGCTCTTGGTCCCCGTCGCGGTGGCGTCGACGCCCGGGATGAGCGCCGCGCGCTGGACGCGGTACTGGGCGCGGGCCTTCTCGATGTTCAGAACCGCCACCCGCAGGTCGCGGTTGTTGTTCAGCGACAGGTCGATCACGCCTTGCAGGCGCGGGTCCTGGAACACCTCGCGCCAGCCCAGGTCGGCGGCGGAGACCGTCGACCCGGTGTTGGCGCCCCCTGTGGTGTTTGGGGCGGTGGGCCAGGCGTTGTCCACCGCCAGGGCGGGGCGCACGGTCTTCGGGGCCAGGGTGCAGGCGCTGAGCGCCGTGGCCGCCAGCAGGGTGAGGGTCAGGTTACGCAGTAGCATCTCAGTGGCCCTCGGCCGGGATAGCGGGAGCCTCGTCCTGGCGACGCGGCTTGGGTTTGAAGATCCGTTCGACCACCACGAAGAACAGCGGGACGAAGAAGATCGCCAGCACGGTGGCCGAGATCATGCCGCCGATCACGCCGGTGCCGATGGCGTGCTGGCTGCCGGATCCAGCCCCGTTGGAAATCGCCAGGGGCAGCACGCCGAAGACGAAGGCCAGCGAGGTCATGATGATCGGCCGCAGACGGATGCGGACGGCTTCCAGGGTGGCCTCGACCAGGTTTCCCGTCCGCTCGTAGATGTCCTTGGCGAACTCGACGATCAGGATGGCGTTCTTGGACGCCAGGCCCATGGTCGTCAGCATGCCCACCTGGAAGTAGATGTCGTTGCTGAGACCGCGCAGGGTGGTGGCCAGCAGGGCGCCGACGATGCCCAGCGGGATGACCATGATCACCGACAGCGGGATCGACCAGCTCTCGTAGAGGGCCGCCAGCAGCAGGAACACCACCAGGATCGAGATGGCGTACAGGGCGGGGGCCTGGTTGCCGGACTCGCGTTCCTGGGCCGACAGGCCGGTCCATTCGAAGCCGATGCCGGGCGGCAGCTGCGCGGCGATCTTCTCCATGGCGGCCATGGCCTGGCCCGAACTCTTGCCCGGGGCCGGAGCGCCCTGGATATTGACCGACGACAGGCCGTTGTAGCGTTCGAGACGCGGCGAGCCGTAGATCCAGTGGCTGGTGGCGAATGAGCTGAACGGAGCCATCGTGCCGTCGGCTGTGCGGACGTACCAGGTGTCCAGGTCCTCGGGACGCATGCGGTAGGGCGCGTCGGCCTGGACATAGACCTTCTTGATCCGGCCGCGGTCGATGAAGTCGTTGACGTAGGAGCCGCCCCACGCGGCGCTGAGCGCGGCGTTGATGTCGGCGGTGGTCAGGCCCATCGCCCCGGCCTTGGCCTGGTCGATGTCGATCTTCAGCTGCGGGGTGTCGTCCTGGCCGTTGGGACGCACGCCGGCCAGGGTCGGGTCCTGGGCGGCCATGCCCAGCACCTGGTTGCGCGCGGCGACCAGGGCTTCGTGACCGACGCCGCCGATGTCCTGCAGCTGGAAGTCGAAGCCCGAGGACGTACCCAGTTCCGGCACGGCCGGCGGCACGACCGCGAAGACCATGGCGTCACGGATCTGCATGAACTTGCCCATGGCCCGGCCGGCGACAGCCGCGGCCTTGCGGTCGGCGGCTTTGCGCTCGTCGAAGTCCTTCAGGCGGATGAAGGCCAGGCCGGCGTTCTGGCCGGCGCCGGCGAAGCTGAAGCCGGCGACGGTGAAGACCGCCTGCACGGAGTCCTTCTCGTCGACCAGGAAGTGGTTTCGCACGGTGTCGAGCACGGCCTGGGTGCGTTCTTCCGGCGCGCCGGGCGGCAGCTGGACGATGGTGAACATCGTGCCCTGGTCTTCTTCGGGCAGGAAGGCGCTGGGCAGGCGGATGAACAGGAAGCCCATCACCAGGATGACCACGCCATAGGCCAGCATCCAGCGACCGCTCTTGCCCAGCAGGCCGCGCACCGAGCCCTGATAGCGCCCGCTGACGTCGTTGAAGTTGCGGTTGAACCAGTTGAAGAAGCGATTGAAGAGGTTCACCACCGCGCCCAACGGACCCTGGTGAGCGGTGTTGAGAGGCTCGCCATGGCCCCGGCTGACGGGCCTGAGCAGGGTGGCGCACAGGGCCGGGGTCAGGATCAGGGCGACCAGCACCGACAGGGCCATGGCCGAGACGATGGTGATCGAGAACTGGCGGTAGATCACGCCCTGCGAGCCGCCGAAGAAGGCCATGGGCACGAACACCGCGGCCAGGACCAGGGCGATGCCGATCAGGGCGCCGGTGATCTCGTCCATCGACTTGCGGGTGGCCTCGACGGGCGACAGCCCTTCCTCGCTAATCACCCGCTCGACGTTCTCGACCACGACGATGGCGTCGTCGACCAGCAGGCCGATGGCCAGCACCAGGCCGAACATGGTCAGGGTGTTGATCGAGTAGCCGAAGGCCGCCAGCACCCCGAAGGTGCCCAGCAGGACGACCGGCACGGCGATGGTCGGGATCAGGGTCGCGCGCCAGTTCTGCAGGAACAGGAACATGACGATGAAGACCAGGATCACGGCCTCGATCAGCGTCTTGACCACTTCCTCGATCGACAGCTTCACGAACGGGGTCGAGTCGTAGGGGATCACGTATCTGAAGCTGGCCGGGAAGTTCTTCTCGAGCTGGCTCATCCGCGCCTTGATGGCGTCGGCGGTGTTCAGCGCGTTGGCGCCGGGGGCCAGCCTGATGGCCAGGCCCGCGGCGGGCTTGCCGTTGTACTTGGCGCCGAAGCCATAGCTTTCCGCGCCCAGTTCGACGCGGGCGACGTCGCTCAGGTGCACGATGGCGCCGCCGGCGCTGCTCTTGACGATGATGTTCTGGAACTCGGCCGGGGTGCTCAGGCGTGACTGGGCCGTGATCGTGGCGTTCAGGGCGGTGCCCGGCAGGTTGGGCACGCCACCCAGCTGGCCGGCCGAGACCTGGGCGTTCTGGGCCCGGATGGCGGCGATCACGTCGGCGGGGGTCAGGCTGTAGCTGGCCAGCTTGGTCGGATCCAGCCAGACGCGCATGGCGTATTGCGCGCCGAACAGCTGGACCTCGCCCACGCCGTCGACGCGGGCCAGGGGGTCTTGCAGGTTGCTGGCGATGTAGTCGGCCAGATCGGTGTTGGTGGTCTTCGGGTCTTCCGAATACATGCCGACGATCAGCAGGAAGTTGCGCGCCGACTTGGCCACGGTCAGGCCCTGTTGCTGCACTTCCTGCGGCAGGAGGGCGGTGGCCGTCTGCAGCTTGTTCTGCACCTGCACCTGGGCGATGTCGATGTCGGTGCCGGCCTTGAAGGTCAGGGTCGTGGTGGCTGAACCCGAGCTGTCGCTGGTCGACGACATGTATTCCAGGCCGTCCAGGCCCTTCATCTTCTGTTCGATGACCTGGGTGACGCTGTCCTCGACGGTCTTGGCCGAGGCGCCGGGATAGATGGCGTTGACCGAGACCTGGGGCAGGGCGATGTCGGGATACTGGGCGATCGGCAGGGTGCGGATGGCCAGGGCCCCCGCCAGCATGATGACGATGGCGACGACCCACGCGAAGATGGGCCGGTCGATGAAGAAGCGGGAAAGCATGGCGGACCGGCCTTAGCGTTGAGCAGTAGCGGTGATGACGGCGGCCTTGACGGGCGCGCCGGGACGGACCTTCTGCAGGCCCTCGACGATGACCTGGTCGCCAGGCTTCAGGCCCGAGGTCACCAGCCACTTGTCGCCGATCGTCTGGCTGGTGGCGATGACCCGCGGTTCCGCGGCCCCCTTGGCGCCGACCACCATGACGGTGGCGTTACCCTTGGGGTCGCGGCTGACGGCCGCTTGCGGGATCAGCATGCCGCTGTTGGCGACGCCCTTGCCGAGCACGGCGCGGACGTACATGCCCGGCAGCAGCACGCCGTTCGGGTTGTCGAAAGTGGCGCGCAGGCCGACCGAGCCAGTGGTCGGGTCGACCGTGACGTCCGAGAACTCCAGGCGGCCAGGGATGGGGTAGGTCGAGCCGTCTTCCAGTTTCAGGGTCACCAGGGCCGAGCCCGAACGGCCCAGCTGGCCGGTGGCCAGGTCGCGCTGCAGCTTCAGCATCTCGGTCGAGGACTGGGTCAGGTCGACATAGATCTTCGACAGGTCCTGCACCGTGGCCAGGGCGGTGGCCTGGCTGGCGGTGACCAGGGCGCCGGGCGTCACCGAGCTCTTGCCGACCCGGCCCGAGATCGGGGCCAGCACGCGGGTGTAGCCCAGGTTGATGCGGGCGCTGTCGACGGCGGCCTTCTGGGCGGCGATGTTGGCGTTGGCGGTCAGGGCGGCGGCCTGGGCGTCGTCGTTGTCCTGCTTGCTGACGGCGTTGATCTCGACCAGGCCCTTGTAGCGCTCGGCCTTCAGCCGGGCGGCCGTCGCGGTGGCCTGGGCCTGGGCGAGGCCGGCGGCGGCGCTGTTATAGGCGGCCTGATAGGTGGCCGGGTCGATCTGGTACAGCGCCTGGCCGGCGCGCACATAGCCGCCTTCCTGGAACAGGCGGGCCTTGACGATGCCGTTGACCTGCGGGCGCACCTCGGAAACCAGGTGGGCCGAGGTGCGGCCGTTCAGTTCCGAGGTCAGGGTGACCGACTCGGTCTTGGCGACGATCACCCCGACCGGGGTGGGGCCGCCTGGGCCCATGCCGCCGGCGCCGCCCTTGCCTTGGCCGCAGGCCGCCAGGGTAAGCGCGATGGCCGCCAGGGCGGTTGCCGAGAGGACGGCGCGAGAACGGTCGAAGGACATGCATAACCCCAGGAGCGACAGGGCGTCGCAGGCCTTGAACCTTGACGACGCCCTGGTGGTAACCAACATGAGAATGAACGTTCATTCTCAATCGGGCTGGACATAGGCGCCGAGGTGTCGCAAGTCAACCTCGGGGGTTCCGTCCAGCTTGACGTGACGGAAATTTAATTGGGACGCGTGGCTTTAGATGGTGGATGAGGCTCACACGGCGAACCGGCCGACGCCGGAATCGCGGCGACAGCAGATTCTGGACGCGGCGTGCGACTGCGTGCGCCAGGCGGGGTTCCACGGGGCCAGCATGGCCGACATCGCCAAGGCCGCCGGCCTGAGCGTCGGCCAGATCTACCGCTATTTCGAGAACAAGGAGGCGATCATCGCCGCCATCGTCGCCCAGGACCTGGCCGAGATGCGCGAGAAGTTCGCCGAGATGGAGAGCCGGCCCGGCACCCTGCTCGACGCGATCACCGAGCAGATGCCCGAGGCCGTCGACAAGTGCTTCGATCCCGGCCGCGCGGCCCTGGTCCTGGAGGTGCTGGCCGAGGCCGCCCGCAATCCCAAGGTCGCCGCCATCGTCCGCGCCGCCGACGAGCAGGAGCGGACCTTCGCCGCGACCATGATGGCCCGCAGCCGCAAGCCCGAATGGAGCGACGCCGAGTTCCAGGCCCGCTGCGAAGTGGTGGGGATGCTGTTCGACGGCATGGTGATGCGGGCGGTCAACCACCCCGACACGGACCGCGAGGCGCTGGCGCGCGTCCTGGACGGCGCGATCCGGCAATTGCTGGGCTAGGGCCGTTTCGCGCAATCGCTGTTTCCAAGACGCAAGCCCGGGGGCGGAGCCGACTCGTAAACCGCCGAAGGGGTGGATCGTTCCCCTAGGGTAACTCGCGCTGCGCGATTGGTCTTGCTCGAATTATGCCCGGGCCTAGAGCCATGACGATTCATTGTTGAAGCGCCGTTCTTGTCCGTCTCCCCGACGAAGGTCGGGGCCCAGATCGTAGAGCGGAGTGTTTCGGGTCATCGTCCAATACGACGGTTGAACCTGGGCCCCGACCTTCGTCGGGGAAACGGAATAGGGGCGGTTAGGTCCAAGATCATCACGCACCACCTTCAAGAAAAATCGCCCGTCGGTGTCGGAACCCGCCGCGCTCCCACGTCCTCTGCATCGATACCAGGCCGCGGCTCGACCTCAGGCGCGCGGTTGGTCAATATCGGCCCAACAATGATGCAGGGATGAAGCCATGACCCGTTCGAATTCTCGCCCGCGTTCCGCCTACGCCGCCACGCTGATGCTGGCCGGGGCCCTGTCGGCGCTGGCCGCCTGCTCGCCGCCGGCCGCCAAGAAGGCCGAGGCTCCGGCCGCCCCTGCTCCCGCCGCCGCGCCCGCCGCGCCCGCGACGCCGCAGGTTCCGGCCGGCGACTACAAGCTCGACAAGGCCCACGCCAGCCTGGTGTTCAAGGTCAACCACCTGGGCTTCTCGCACTACACCGCCCGGTTCGCCGACTTCGACGCCAGCTTGAAGTTCGACCCGGCCAACCCCGCCGCCTCGTCGATCGAGGCCACCATCGACCCGCGCTCGCTGGACCTGCCCGCTCCGCCGGCCGGCTTCAAGACCGATCTGACCGGGCCGCAGTGGCTGGACGCCGCCAAGTATCCGGCCATCACCTTCCGCTCGACCAAGGTCGAGGTCACCGGCGCCAACACCGCCAAGATCACCGGCGACTTCACCCTGCACGGGGTGACCAAGCCGGTGACGCTGGAGGCTGCCTTCAACGGCGGCTATGCCGGCCATCCGATGGACCCGCACGCCCGCATCGGCTTCTCGGCCCACGGGATGTTCAAGCGCTCGGAGTTCGGCATGGGCTTCGGCGTGCCGGCCCCAGGCACCACCATGGGCGTCAGCGACGAGGTCGACGTGGCGATCGAGGCCGAGTTCAGCGGCCCGCCGCTGGCGACGGCCCCTGCGGCGGCGGAGGCGGCGGCGAAGCCGGAATAGGACGTTTTACCTGACCAGCGAAGCTGGTGGGTGGGGCTTCACCGCCGCTTCTGACTCATCAAACCCCACCCGACCCCTTCGGGGCCACCCTCCCCACAAGGGGGAGGGAAGTCGCTCTGGGGCTTCCTGCTACCCCACCATGTCTTCCAGTTCCTGCCCACGGGTCTCGCGAACCATCTTCTGGACGAAGAAGAACGAGATCAGGGCGGCGGCCCCGTAGCAGCCGTAGGTGATCGGCAGGCCCAGGCCGGCGGCCATGGCCGGGAAGCTGACCGAGATGCCGAAATTGGCGGCCCACTGGGCGAAGCCGGCGACGGCCAGGCCCGAGCCGCGGATCTGGTTGGGGAACATCTCGCCCAGCATGACCCACATCACCGGACCCCAGCTGAGGTTGAAGAAGATCACATAGAGGTTGGCCGAGATCAGGGCGATCAGCCCGGCCTGGTCGGACAGGTGCAGCGAGCCGTTCTGCATGCTGCCGGTCGCGAAGCAGGCGGCCACGACACCCAGGGTCACGGCCATGCCGGCCGAGCCGATCAGCAGCAGCGGCTTGCGGCCGATGCGGTCGATCAGGGCGATGGTGGCCAGGCAGGCCAGGATCGACAGCGACCCGCCCAGGATGTTGATCTTCAGCGAGTCGTCTTCCGAGAAGCCGACCGACTGCCAAAGCACCGCGCCGTAGTAGAAGACGATGTTGATGCCGACCAGTTGCTGGAACACCGCCAGGCCGATGCCGGTCCAGACGATCGGACGGATCTTCTTGGTGGTCTTGTCGATCAGGTCGCTCATCTTCGGCTTGTGATGGTCGGCGGCCAGCGAGTCGCGGATTTCCTCGACCTTGCGGGGGGCGACGCCGGCCCCGAACAGGCGCGCCAGCACCACTTCGGCCTGGGCTTCCTTGCCCTTGGCCACCAGGTAGCGCGGGCTTTCCGGGATGGCGATCAGGGCCAGCAGGAAGACGCCTGCCGGGATGACCTGCATCCAGAACATCCAGCGCCAGGCGGGGTAGCCCAGCCAGAACTCGGCGGTCGAGCTGCCGGCCGTGTGGGCCAGGACGTAGTTGGCCACGAACGCCCCGGTCAGGCCGGTGATGATCATGATTTGCTGCACCGACGACAGCCGGCCGCGGATGTTGGCCGGCGTGACCTCGGAGATATAGACCGGGCACAGCACGCTGGCCGCGCCGACGCCCAGGCCGCCGATCAGGCGGAAGACGATGAAGACGACCGCGGAGTCCGACGCGCCGCTGCCCAGGGCGCTGATGATGAACAGCACGGCGGCGATCATCATGACCGTGCGGCGGCCGATGTTGTCGGCCAGGCGCGCCGCGCCGAAGGCGCCGAACGCGCAGCCGACCAGGATGGCGCCGACGCTGAGGCCGGTGCCGAGCTTGCTGAGGTTGAAGGCGCTTTCCAGGCCTTCCTGCGTGCCGTTGATGACGCCGCTGTCGTAGCCGAACATGAAGCCGCCGATGGTGGCGACGGCGACGATGCCCGCGATGAAGGCCATGTTGACCTTCGCCCCGTCGGCGCTCATGCCGGGGCTCGGGCCGGCGCTGGAGACTGATGCCACTGGTGTTTTCCCCGATGGGCCCGAAGGCCGGTTTCATCCCTAGGCGGTCCTTGTCGGACCTCTGGTTGGCGGCGACCTTAGTGTTACCGGTATCAGCACGCAAGCGGTGGCTTGGCGCACCGCCGACCGGCCGGCGCGGGGCGATAGTGTCATGTCGCGCCGCGCCCGCAACCGGCGTCGGCGACAAACATTCGCCGGGTGGGGCGGTTCAAAGGGGAGCCACCCGCTTTTCGTACCGCCACACCTCCAGCGGGAAGAGCCCGGCCGAGGTCTCCGTCGGCACGGTCTCGACCCGGGCCATCCGCCAGCCCGACTTCTCGTAGAACCGCGCGGCCCGGGCGTTGCCGATCGCGCAGGCCAGCCAGGCGGTCTCGACGCCCTTGGCCGCCAGGGCGGCCTCGGCGTCGGCCATCAGCGCCGCCGCCACGCCGGTCCCGCGCGCCTCTCCCGAGACGTAGAACTGGTAGAGCTCGTCGTCCTTGATCAGGTGGAAGGCCAGCGGCGCGCCGGGCGGGCCGATCACCCGCAGGTCGGGGAGGGCGGCGCGCAGGCGTTCGGCGAAGCTGTCCAGCGTGCGCAGCCGCTTCAGTTCCTCGGGCAGGATCGCGGCGTGGGCGTCCTGCCAGCCCGACCACCAGAGGTGGGCGAGGGGGGCGATGTCCTGTTTCTCCGCCGCTCTCGCCGGCATGGGAATGATCTCCGCGTGGGGAAGCATTGTGGCCACCCACCGCGCATTCCTCAACGTTTTCGAAGCCGAAAACCTTGAATCGACTTGCCGGTCAACGCGAGCATGGATTTCACACTCATTTTATGGTTGCGTCGAAATACGGGGAACGGTGTTCTGTGAATCGGGGGATTCTCATGCGATATTTTGCGAGGCGGTGGGCCGTCTTGGCCATGGCGGCCGTGACTCTGGGGGGATGCATCACCCAGGAGGATGCGTCGTTCATGCTCAGCCGCGACGCGCGCTATGCGCCGCAGATCTGGAATGACGCCTACTATGTCGAACTGGGCAAACAGCTGGATCAACAGGAATACGTGCTGGCCTCGAACAATCTTCTCGATTGCTCGACGCTCTTTCCTGATCCGAAGAAGCCGCCGGGCCGATCAGGCGGCTGTACGGTCATCAAACACCTGACGGGCACCAACCTGACCGATCGTCAGGCCACGAACTACTATCTCGAGGGCCGCACCCAGCAGGTCGACAAGCTGTGCGACGCCTATCTCAACACCCTGGCCCAGATGGGCGACACCAGCCGGTGGTCCCGCAGCCAGTTCAACGCCATAGCCGATGTCGGCAGCATGGTGCTCGGCCTGGCCGAGACGCCGGCCCAGCAACTGGCCTATCTGTCGGCGGGCAAGTCGCTCTACAACCAGTCGACCGACAACCTGGAAAACTACCTCCTGCTGGCCCCTTCGGCCGACAAGATCCAGCGGCTGGTCTATACGGCCCAGAGCACCATGCGCGAGCGCAAGCCGGTCCTGCGGCAAACCGAAGATTCCGAGTACTGGGGAGCGACGTCCCGTTGGGTGCAGGAATACGCGGCGCTCTGCACGCCCCGCGGGATCAGGGGCCTGCTCAACGACGCCATCGACAGCCAGACCGCGCCGATCTCGCCCTCGTCGGTGTCGGACGCCGCCTCGTCCCTCGGGCAGGGCATGACCACGACGCTGAAGATCTTCGCCACGGAATTGAAGGTGGACACGTCCGAGTGGCCGGTGTTGTCCGACCCCGTGACCCTAGGCGCGCTGGCCTGGCGGGTGCGCGAGACGCCCAACCCCGACGAGCGCAAGTTCATCAACCAGCGGCTTGATGTGAATCTCACCGTCCTGCTCGACACGCTGGAAAAGGACGCCGGCCGTTTCGCCAAGATTCGCGGCAATATCGACGACAGCAAGGGGCGGTATGACGAGCTGACGAGAGCCGCCAAGGCGACGTTCATGGCGGGCAGCGCCGCCGATAGGGCCACCAGCGCGGAGGCTCAGGTCGCGAAGCTCAAAGACGATGTGCTTCAGTTCCAGGTCGCTCGGGACGACGCGCAGAGCAAGATCGAAGCCCTGGGCAAGGAAAAGGCGGCTCTGGACAAGGAAAAGGAAGCGCTGAAACAGGCGTTGGAGGTGGCGCTCGCCGCCGCACGGGCCAAACCCGCCGATCCGGTCGTCGTGACGACGGGGACGCTCGATCAATGAGCTCGGCGCGGGACGTCGCCCGGCGGGTCGGTTTCCGGAGGCGCGCACCGTCGTCGTGACGAAGGTGCGCGCCCGACCTTTCAGGCCGCCGTCAGTGGTTATGCCGCGGCAGCTTGCTGGCCAGGTCCTGGTACTTGACCGCGAACTCCAGCACCCCGCCGGTCTCCAACTGGCCGGTGTGGGCGCGGTAGAGTTCCTGCCAGGGGGTCATGGTCTCCGGCACGGGAGGCAGGCCCTCCAGCTTGCGCGCGGCGATCGTCGCCTCGTCGACCAGGGCGTCGCAGCGGCCGGTGTTGAGGTCGATGCGGATCACGTCGCCGGTGCGCAGCCACGACAGCCCGCCGCCGACCGCGCTCTCGGGCGAGGCGTTGAGGATCGAGGGGCTGTCGGCGGTGCCCGACTGGCGGCCGTCGCCCAGGGTCGGCAGGCTCATGACGCCGCGCTTCAGCAGGGCGTCCGGCGGCTGCATGTTGACCACCTCGGCCGAGCCGGGCCAGCCGATCGGTCCGGCCCCGCGGATCACCAGGATGGTGCGCTCGTCGATGCCCAGCGACGGGTCGTTGATGCGGGCGTGGTAGTCGCCGGAGCCGTCGAACACCACGGCCCGGGCCTCGAACGCGCCTTCCTTGCCGGGCTCCGACAGGTAGCGGTCGCGGAACTCCTGGCTGATCACGCTGGTCTTCATGATCGCGAAGTCGAACAGGTTGCCCTTCAGCACCAGGAACCCGGCGCGCTCGCTCATCGGCGCCGCGTAGGGGAACACCACCTCGCGGTCCTTGGTCTCGCGACCTTCCAGATTCTGGGCCATGGTCTTGCCGGTGACGGTCATGGCGTCGCCGTGCAGGCGTCCGGCCTGCAGCAGCTCCCACAGCACCGCCGGCGCGCCGCCGGCCCGGTGGAAGCGCTCGCCCAGATACTTGCCGGCCGGCTGCATGTTGAGGATCAGCGGGATGTCGTAGGCCGCGCGCCAGTCGTCGGCGGTGACGTCCAGGCCGGCATGGCGGGCCATGGCCACGATGTGCGGCTGGGCGTTGGTCGAACCGCCGGCCGCCGCCACCAGGGCGATGGCGTTCTCGAACGCCTGCTTGGTCAGGATGTCCTTGGGCTTGATGTCCTCATAGGCCAGGTCGACGATCCGCTGGCCGGTGCGGTAGGCCATCTGGCCGCGCTCGCGGTAAGGGGCGGGGATGGCCGCGCAGCCGGTCAGCGACAGGCCCAGCGCCTCGGCCACGGCGTTCATGGTCGAGGCCGTGCCCATGGTGTTGCAATGGCCGGCCGAGGGGGCGCTGTCCGAAGCGCGCTGAATGAACTCCGCCTCGGTGATCTCGCCCGCCGCCAGCTTGCGCCGCGAGCGCCAGATCACCGTGCCCGAACCGACCAACTCGCCGTCGTGCCAGCCGTCCAGCATCGGCCCGCCCGACAGCACGATGGCCGGGATGTTGACCGTGGTGGCGGCCATGATCCCGGCCGGGGTGGTCTTGTCGCAGCCGGTGGTCAGGACCACGGCGTCGATCGGATAGCCGTGCAGGGTCTCGACCAGGCCCAGATACGACAGGTTGCGGTCCAGGGCCGCGGTCGGCCGCCGGCAGTTCTCGAAGATCGGGTGGACCGGGAATTCCATCGGAATGCCGCCGGCGTCGCGGATGCCGTCGCGGATCCGGGTCACCAGGTCCAGGTGGATGCGGTTGCAGGGCGAGATGTCGCTGCCGGTCTGGGCGATGCCGATGATCGGCTTGCCGCTGCGCAGCTCTTCCGGCGTGATCCCGTAGTTCATGAACCGCTCCAGATAGAGGGCGGTCATGTCGATGTGGTCGGGATTGTCGAACCAGTCGCGCGAGCGGAAGCGGCGGGGGGTACGCCCCGGGGAATGATTAGAGTGGGAGGTCAAGACGCACCTCGTATTGGGGCTGGCCGGCGACGGCGACGGGCAGGGCGAACAGGCCGCCGCACAGCGGATGGGCCGCCAGGGCTTCGTCGCTCAGGCCCTTGCGGGCGGTGGTGAAATAGAGGGTCTTCAGGTCGGGCCCGCCGAAGCACGGCTTGGTGACATTGATGGCCGGCAGGGTGACGCGGTCGACCAGCGCGCCGCTCGGCGAGATGCGCAGCGCGCCGTGGCCGCCCCACAGGGCCGCCCAGACATAGCCCTCGCTGTCGACCACCGAGCCGTCGGGCCAGGCGTCGTCGATCTCGACGCGGAAGAATTGGCGCTTGTTGGAGAGCTCGCCGTCCGCGCCCAGGTCGTAGGCCCAGATCACCTTTTCCAGGGTGTCGGTGTGGTAGAAGGTCTTGCCATCCGGGCTGACGCAGGGGCCGTTGGTGATGCAGACGCCCTGGTCCTGCTGGACCGGCTTGCCGTCGGCGCCCAGGCGGTAGAGCGCGCCCGTCGGGGTTTCCTCGCCGTCGTGCATGGTGCCGAACCACAGGCGGCCCTCGGCGTCGACCGTGGCGTCGTTGGGGCGGTTGTTGAGCTCGGGCGGCTCGATCTGGGCGAGGAACGCGAAGGCGCCGGTCGCCGGGTCGAAGTGGTGCAGGCCGCTCTTCAGCCCGGCCACGAATCCGCCGCCGGCGCGCGGCGCCAGGAACGTCACCTGGTCGGGGGCGTCGAAGCTCTGGGTCTCACCGCTCTCGGGGTGGAAACGGTGGACCTTGTGGCCCTTGATGTCCACGAACCACAGGGCCTGTTCGGCCGCGATCCAGATCGGGCCCTCGCCGAGGGTGGCCTTCAGGTCCCAGACGCAGATGGGTTCGGGCATGGAGGTCTCCGAGATGTCGTTTTTGAACCCTTCCCCCTGGAGGGGGGAAGGGCAGGGATGGGGGTGGCGTCGCCAGCCGCAAGCTGTGATTCCATCGCCCTATCCTGAACCGTTTCCACCCCCATCCCCAACCCTTCCCCCCTCCAGGGGAAAGGGAGCTTCAAGGAGCAACCCCTAACGCCAGCCGGCGTCGATCCAGTATTCGTGCCCCGTGCACAGGGCCGCGTCGTCGGAGGCCAGGAACATCACCAGCGAGGCGACGTGGTCGGGGACCAGCCGGCCTTTCAGGGCCTGGGCCTTGACGATCTCCGCCTCGCCCTCGGGCGTGTACCACTTCTCCTGGCGCTTGGTCTTGACGTTGCCGGGCACCACGCAGGTGACGCGGATGTCGTCGGGGCCCAGCTCGCGGGCCAGGGCCCGGGTCATGCCCTCGATGCCGGCCTTGGCGGTCTCGTAGAGCACCAGGTCGGGCAGGCCCAGATGCCAGGAAATCGAGCCGAAATTGATGATCGCCCCGCCGCCGCGCGCCTTCATGCCCGGGGCCACGGCCTGGGTGGCGAACAGCATGTGGCGCAGGTTCACCGCCATGCGCTGGTCCCAATAGGCCGGGGTGATCTCGGCCAGGCCATGGCGGTCGTCGTTGCCGGCGTTGTTGACCAGCACGTCGATCGGACCGATTTCGGCGAAGGTCTTGGCCACCGCGTCCAGGTCGGTCAGGTCGCAGCGCATGTAGGTCGGCGCGATGGGCGAATCCGACAGCTTGGCGGCCAGCGCTTGGGAGTCCGCGTCGACCACGTCGAGGAAGATCACCTCGGCGCCCTGGCGCGCGAAGCCCGCGACGATGCCGGCCCCGATGCCGGAGCCGCCGCCGGTGATGACGACGCGCTTGCCCTGGAGGCTGGGATAGATGGCTGAGGACATACGCTTCACTTCGGGAGGAGCCTCGTCGGCAGGGGGCAGGTCGAGACGGGTCACAGCAGGCCGCGGCCGGCCAGGTTGCGGATCAGAGCCGAGACGCCGAACGTCCAGGGCGGGGCCACGTCGCAGGTGGTGACCTCGTTCTCCAGCACGCCCAGCTTGGGGGTGGCGACGCGCACCCGGTCGCCGACCTTGTGGGTGAAGCCCTGGCCGGCCGTGTCGCGGTCCTGGATCGGGGCGAACATCGTGCCCAGGAACAGCACGAAGCCGTCGGGATACTGGTGCTGCTTGCCGAACGCCTGGCCGGCCAGGGTGGCCGGGTCGCGGCTGATCAGGCTCATGTTGCTGTGGCCGTCGAGCACGAAATTGTCGCGGCCGGTGATCTTCAGGGTGACCTCGGCCGAGCGGACGTCGTCCAGGCCGAAGCCGTCGTCGAACAGCCGGAAGAACGGGCCGATGGCGCAGGAGGCGTTGTTGTCCTTGGCCTTGCTGAGCAGCAGGGCGCTGCGGCCCTCGAAGTCGCGCAGATTGACGTCGTTGCCCAGCGAGGCGCCGCGAATCCGGCCCGATCCGTCGCACAACAGCACGACCTCCGGCTCGGGATTGTTCCAGTGGCTGTCGCTGCGCACACCCACCTGGTCGCCCCAGCCCATCGACGACAGGGTGGGGCCCTTGGTGAAGATCTCGGCGTCGGGGCCGATGGCCACTTCCAGATATTGCGACCACAGGCCGTCGGTGATCAGGCTTTGCTTCAGGCGCTCGGCGCCGTCGGAGCCGGGGTTCACGCTGCGCAGGTCGCCGCCCATGCTGGCCGACAGCTGGCCGCGGATCTTCAGGGCCTCGGCGGCGTCGCCGCGCGCCCGCTCCTCGATCACCCGCTCCAGGGTCGAGACGGCGAAGGTGACGCCGGCCGCCTTCAGCACCTGCAGGTCGACGGGGGCCAGCAGCTTGGCGGCCGCGCCGTCGGGGTTCTCCCAGACGGGGCGCACGTCCAGCGCTTCCAGCGGGCCCAGGTCGACGCCAGGGGGAATCGCCGCGCCGGGGGCGAAGGCGTTCATCAGGTCGGAGGTGGTCGGGGCGATCCCGCTGACGTCCTCGATCCGGCCGCCGCGCACCAGGATCGGGGTCGGACCGTCGCCGAAGTCGACGCGGCCCAGCAGGGTCGCGTCACGCCAATCCTCGGGAAGGAACTCCGAAATGCCCACAGCGTCTTCTCCCTCGTCGAGCTTGGCGGCCTCGATCATGGCCATGCCCGTTCATACCAGCCCATCTGTTAGCGCTAACATGTGGGGGCGCGCAAGTCGGCGTTTTTATATTATAAATGCCGTTCTTGGCTAGGCTCCGCCGAACTCGCCGTTCAGCGGCGGTTGGAGGCCGAACCAGGCCTGGAGGTTGGGCTCCTCGTTCGCCGCGCGCCCTGGCGAACCGCCCGGCGAGGGACCACCTTCGGGTTTCAGCTTTTCAGCGAGACCCCCATGACCGAGCGCCCGATCAAGATCCCCGGACCCGACCACCCCATCACCATCGCGCCCAACCCCCGGCGGGTGGTGGTCACGCTCGGCGGCCAGGTGGTGGCCGACAGCCGCCAGGCCCTGACCCTGCGCGAGGCCAGCTATCCAGCCGTGCAGTACATCCCGCGCGCGGACGTCGACATGGCGCTGCTGCAACGCACCGACCACGCCAGCTATTGCCCCTACAAGGGCGAGGCCAGCTACTACAGCCTGCCGTCCGGCGGCGAGCGGTCGGTCAACGCGGTGTGGACCTACGAGGCGGCCAATCCGTCGGTCGCGGCGATCCAGGACCACGTGGCGTTCTATCCGGACCGGGTGGACGGGATCGTCGAGGAGGCGTGATCAAGTCGTTCGAAGGGATGGCGGTGTGATCGAGCGGCTGTGAAGCGCCAATGCCGATCGCCTGGCTGCCGAGGCCAAGATCGGACGTCCTGAGGGGCAGGGAAGGGTGGGAAGCGGACCTCCCTCTCCCATAGGGAGAGGGTCGGGGTGAGGGGTTACCGAGCAAGACGGAGTGCCGGCACGCCGGTCGACACTGTAACCCCTCACCCTCCCACCGCTTCGCGGCGGGCCCCTCCCTCTCCCTAAAGGAGAGGGATCCGAAGCCCGCTCAGGGGCGTTATCGGTCGTCCCAACTCACAGGCGCCCAGGGCTGGCTGTCTATCCAAGCCCTAGCTTCTTCGAGCGTTCTGTGTGGAAGCGAGTTGCCGTGAAGATAGTAGAGGCGACCATCCGGTCCAGCCGGAACGGGCTCGTCGTCAGCCTCCAGCATCCCATCCAACTCCAGGGTTCGATGCCAGACGTCATAGTCGCGGGCGATGATCTCAACGCGTGTGCGAACGGTCCCGCCATATAGGAACCAGCCACCGACGACCGGCTCGCCTTCGTAATTATCCAGCGCCATGCACAACAATAGGTCGCCGAATGAATGTCTGACTAGGGTCGAAACGCACCGCTAGGACAGACCCTCGATCCGATCCTCACCCCTCCGGAGCCGGTCCCGTCGAGTCCCGGACGATCAGCGTATGCGGGTGCATCAGCTGGCGCGGTTCGCCGGTCTTGGCGCGCTTGCGGCGGATTTCTTCCAGCACCAGGTCGACGGCGGCGCGGGCCATGGCGGCGATCGGCTGGTGGACGGTGGTCAGGGCCGGCCAGATGTTGGCGGCGATCGAGGTGTCGTCGAAGCCGACGATCGACAGGTCGCCCGGCACGTCCAGGCCCAGGCGATGGGCGACGCCGGCGGTCGCGGCGGCCATGTCGTCGTTGCAGGCGAAGATGGCGGTGGGGCGCTCGTCCAGGGCCAGCAGCCGCTCGGCCGCCTCCAGGCCCGAGCGGTAGGTGAAATAGCCCTGCTCGACGCGCACCGACTCCTGCGGGACGCCGGCCGCCTTCAGCGCGGTCATGAAGCCGTCCAGGCGCTGCTGGCTGACCGTCTGGTTGGGGTGGCCCTTGATGAAGCCGAAGCGCTTGTGGCCCAGGGCCAGCAGGTGCTCGGTCAGTTCTCGGGCGGCCGCCTCGTTGTCGATGCGGATGGTGGCCATGTCGGCGCTGACCATGCCCGGCGCCACGGCCACGGCGGCGGCCCCGGCGGCGCGGACCTCGGCCAGGACCTGCGGCGACTCGCACAGCGGCGGCGGCAGGATCAGCCCATCGACCCCGGTCTTCAGCAGCCGGGTCAGGGTGGCGCCGGCCAGTTCCGGCTCGGCGCACTTCTCGATCACCACCTGCGCGCCCGTGCGGCTGCTCTCGTCCAGGGCCCCGACCAGGAACTCCGACAGGTAGCCGGTCGAGGGGTTGTCGTAGAGCAGGCCGATCCGGGCCGGGGCCGAGCCGGCCAGGCTGCGGGCGGCTGGGTTGGGGGCGTAGTTGAGGTCGCGGATCGCCGCGTCGACCAGGGCCTTGGTCTCGGACTTGACCGTCGTCTCGCGGTTGATCACCCGCGACACCGTCATCGGCGACACGCCCGCCAGGGCGGCGACGTCGCGGATGGTGGCGCTCTGGGTGGTGCGGCGCCGTTGCCGCTCGTTCCGTTCACTCATCGATGGGCCCGTCCCTATATCGCGGCGGACACTAGACCGGTTCGGCCGCAACTTGAAAGGTGGCTGCAAGTGTTTGGCGAGGCGTGCCAACTGACAGCGCGATCAACGGGCCAGGCCGGGCGCGCCTTTCGAGTTTTGTCCGAGGGCGGTCCGTTCTAGGTTGCCGCCATGACCCCATTCGGCGCGATCATCCTGACCGGCGGCGCCTCGCGCCGCATGGGGGCCGACAAGGCCTCGCTCGACTGGGACGGCCAGCGGGCGGTCGACCGGGTCGCGGCCCTGGCGGCGGCGGTCGGCGCGGCGCGGGTGCTGACGGCGGGACGCGCTTTCGGGCTGGAGCATGTCGAGGATCCCGAGCCCGGCGCGGGCCCGGTGGCCGGGGTGCTGGGCGGGGCGCGAGCTCTTGTGGCGCATGGCCTGGCGCGGGCCCTGGTCCTGGCGGTCGACGCCCCGACCGTGACCGCCGACGACCTGGCGCCGCTGCTGGCCGCGCCGGAGCCGGGGGCGTTCTATGAGGGCCTGCCGGTGCCGATGGTGGTGGCCTTGGAGGCCTTGCCCCCGGACGCCGAGCCCGGCTGGCCGCTGCGACGGCTGGTCGAGCGGGCCGGGCTGGTGGCGCTGCCGTGCGACGAGGCGGTGCGGTTGCGGCTACGCGGCGCCAACACGCCGGAGGAGCGGGCGCGGCTGGCGGGGCCTAAAGCTTCTCACTAGCAACAAAGGTCGTCATCCCCCGCTTTATGCGGGGGACCCAAGCTGAGTTTGACGATGTGGCCGGCCCCGCTTGGGTCCCCCGAACAAGTCGGGGGATGACGACCGTGGGTTGGGGCTGAAACGCCAATTTCTTTGCTTGATTACCAAACACGCCGCCCGCCAACATCGGCCCATGGGCGGCCACGTCTACATCCTCGCCAGCAGACCCTACGGCACGCTCTACGTCGGCGTGACCAGCGACCTGTCGCGCCGCGTCTGGGAGCATCGCGAAGGCATGGGCAGCCTGTTCTGCCGCAAATACGGCGTCCACCGGCTGGTCTATTATGAAGAGTTCGACGACATCACCTTGGCGATCCATCGCGAGAAGCGGCTGAAGCACTATCCCCGGCGGTGGAAGATCAACCTGATCGAGGCGATGAACCCGACGTGGGCGGATTTCTACGAGACGTGGAACTGCTGACCGCGCTCACCACGTCCGTCATCCCTCGACTTGTTCGGGGGACCCAAGCCGAGCTGGCGGCGTCGTTCCGCGCATCAACCTAACCGCCGCTTGGGTCCCCCGCATAAAGCGGGGGATGACGACCTTTTGGGGTGACGAGCGAAGCCGCTAGTACACATCCCGCCGATACCGCCCCTCATCCGCCAGCCGCTCCACCGCCTGCGCGCCCAGCACCGACACCAGCGCGGCGTGCACGTCTCCCGACATGCCCTCCAGCGAGCCGCAGACATAGATCGCCGCGCCGTCGGCGACCCAGGCGCGCAGGGTGTCGGCGGCCTGCATCAGCCGGTGCTGGACATAGACCTTGCGGGCCTGGTCGCGGGAGAAGGCCAGGTCCAGGCGCTCCAGCACGCCGTCGGCCCGCCAGGCCTCGATCTCGTCCTGGTGGAAATAGTCGTGGGCCTGGGCGCGTTCGCCGAACAGCAGCCAGTTGCGATGATGGCCGACAGCGGCGCGGGCCTTGAGATGGGCCCGCAGGCCGGCCAGGCCGGTGCCGTTGCCGATCAGGATCAGCGGCCGGTCGTCGGTCGGGCCGTGGAAGCTTCGGTTGGTCCGCACCCGCGCGGCGATCTCGCCGTCCGGCGCGGCGTGGGCGGTCAGCCAGCCCGAGCCGAGGCCCGGCCGGCCGTCGGCCCGCCGCATCGCCCGCACCAGCAACTCCACCCCGCCGTCGGCCGGCAGCGAGGCGATCGAATATTCGCGGTGCGGCAGGGGCGGCAGGGCGTCGACCAGGGCCTGGGCCGAGGCGGCGGGCGCGCCGTCCTGGGGCAGGCGTCGCCAGGACAGCACCTCGGCCAGGGTCGCGGCTTCGTCGGCGACCACCGGGGCGGCGGGGTTCAGGCCCTGGCGCGCCAGCAGCACGGCGACCTCGGCCGGATCGTTGCGCGGACCGACCTCCAGAATGTCGCCAGCAGCCCACGCCGCCGCGCCGTCCAGCGGCTCCAGCCGGATGTGGAACGCCGCGTCGCCGGGGCTGCCGGGGTTCAGCCGCCGCCGCTGCGCCAGCCGCCAGCGGCCGTAGCGCGGGCGGGTCCAGTCGGGGGCGTCGGTGACGCCGGCCAGCAGGCCGACCTGGCCCTGCCAGTGGCGCAGGGCGGCGTCGTCGCCGTCGTCGACCTCGACCCGGTCGAACAGTGGCGTGGCCCCGTGGTGGGAGAACCAGGCGTCGAGTGTCCGGCCGAAGGCGCAGAACCGGGCATATTCGCTGTCGCCCAGGGCCAGGACGCCGAAGCCCAGGCCGTCCAGGCGCGGAGTCGCGCTCATCACGTCGCGGATGAAGCGGCGGGCGGTGTCGGGGGCGTCGCCCTCGCCGGTGGTGCTGACCACGAACAGGGCCCGGCCGGCCCCCTGCTGCAGAGTTGGCGCCAGGTCGTCGGCGGTGACCTCGGCCAGGCTCTTCAGCGTGACCCGCGCGCCGCCGTCGCCCAGCAGCCTGGCGGTGGCGGTGGCCAGCTCCTCGGCGAAGCCGGTCTGGCTGGCGTGGGCCACCAGGATCGGCGCGCCGGTCCCGGCCGCCAGGGCCAGGGCCGCGCGGCGGACGGCGCGGCGGCGGTGGGCTTCGCGCAGGACGATGACCAGGCAGAACAGCAGATAGACACAGGCCACCAGGCCGGCGATCCACAGGCGGCGAGCTTCGGGCGACAAGATGGGGGGCGTCAGGATCGCGAAGAGGCTCATGCGTCGAGCATCGCCGCCAGGGCCGGCGACAGCCGCTCCTCCAGTCCGCGCGGGCCCCCTGCTCGAGGATTGGCAGCCAGGATCAGGGCGGCCAACTGGTGCTCGGCGGCGAAGGCCAGGGCGGCGTCGGGGGGCATCACCGCCAGGGCGGTGGCGTAGGCGTCGGCTCGCATGCAGCTTTCATGCAGCACCGTGACGCTGACCGCGCCGCTGGCGCTGGGGGCGGCGGTGGCCGGGTCCAGGGTGTGGGCGTAGCGGCGGCCGTCGTGCTCGAAGAACCGGCGGTAGTCGCCCGAGGTGGCGACGGCCAGGCCGTGCAGGGCGACCACGGTGCGCGGCCCGTCATTCGCCGTGGGCGGCCGCTCCAGCTCGACCCACCAGGGCTGGCCGTCGGGCTTGGCGCCGGTCCCGCGCAATTCGCCGCCCACCTCGACGAGGTAGGCGCGCGCGCCGGCCCGGTCGAGCGCGGCCGCCACCTGGTCGACCGCGAAGCCCTTGGCGATGCCGTTGAGGTCCAGCCGCAGGCCGCCGGGCTGAAACAGGCTGTCGCCGTCGAGCGCTAGGTGACGCCAACCGGCCGCTTCGCGGGCCCTGGCGACGGCGGCCGCCTCGGGCGGAGCGCCGGAGAACGGGCGAGGGCCAAAGCCCCACAGGTCGACCAGGGCGCCCAGGGTCGGGTCGAAGGCCCCGTCGGTCTGGTCGGCGACCTCGACGGCGCAGCGCAGCACCTGGGCGAAGGCCGGGGGCAGGGCGGTCCAGCTGCCGGCGGCGGACCGGTTGTAGCGGGAGAGGTCGGAGAGGGGCTCCCAGGGGCTCATCTGGGAGGCCACGCCGTCCAGCTCCCGCTGGGCCATGGCCGCCAGGGCGTCGGCGTTGGCGGTGGGCGGGGCGACCAGCTTGACCGACCAGCTCGTGCCCATGGTCTGACCGGCCAGCGTCAGCACCGCGCCGCCGATCGGGCGGGCGGGGGGCTGGGTCAGCTGGGGGACGAGGACGCGGGTCATGAGGGTGATCCACCCACATCCGTCATCCCCCGCTTTATGCGGGGGACCCAAGCGGCGTCTCCAGGGTGGGCTGGGCCAGCTCGGCTTGGGTCCCCCGAACAAGTCGGGGGATGACGACCGTGGGGTACGGGTGTGAAAGCTAAGGCCGCAGCGCTTCGAGCGTGGCGGTGTAGCTGGCGCTCATGCCGTTCCCGGCCAGCGCCACGGGGGCCGCCGGAGCGCCGCCGGGAGCGCCCATGCCGGGCATGCCGCCCATGCCGCCGCCGCCCATGCCGCCACCGGGACCGCCCGGGCCACGCCCGGTTTCGCCCGAGCGAACGGTGGCGTTCAGCCAGTACATGCCCGCTTCCGGGAAGGTGACCTTGAACGACCCGTCGGGGCCGGTCTTGACCTTGAAGTCGCCCGGCGTGGCGCGGTAGCGCGAATTGCCGGGGGCCAGGGTCACCTCCAGGTCGGCGGCCGGCTTGCCGTCGAGCAGGAACTTGAAGCTGGCCGCCTCGCCGGCCACCAGGTCGTTGGGGTGGGTCACGGGGACCAGCTCCAGGCCCTTGCCGGTCGGCTTCAGCACGGTGTCGGTGGGGGCGTCGCGGGTGACGAAGGTCTCGTTGCGGTTCGAACCCTTGATGGTCTTCAGGTCGGCGGCGCCGGCCGGGACCTGCCTGGCGAAGTCGTCGGCCGACCCGCGGAAGCGCTTGACCTGGCCGTCCTGCGTCCAGCTGGCCGTGACGCTGCTGGAGACCGAGGCGATCTTCCAGGTGCCGGGCTTGGACAGCTGGACGTCGAAGGTCGAGCGGTACTTGCCGGTCAGGGCGTTCTGCGTCCGGTCGACCGAACCGTCCGGCGCATAGACCACCACGCCGTCCAGCCGCATCGGATTGTGGTCGGCATAGAACAGCTCGTTGGAGATCGCCGCGTCGACCGTCACCCAGACGTCGCCCGATAGCACGGTGAACGACGGGACCATCCAGGCGCGGTGGGCGTTGGCGGTGAGCGGCAGGGCCAGGGCGACGCCGCCCGCGGCAAGGGCGGCGGCGACGGCGAGAAGGCGCTTGCGGAAGGTCATGGCGTTTCTCTCTATTTGACGGCGACGGTGACGGCGCCCAGTTCGGCCGTCCCCTTGGCGGTGGCGGGCTTGCCGGGCTTGCCCCAGATGAACGGCACGCGGACGGCCTCGTGGCCGCCGACCTCGCGGGCCGCCTCGACCACCAGGGTGTACTGACCGGGCGCGAGCTTGGAGAGCGGGCCCTTGGCGCCGCTGAACACCGCCTTTTGCGGACCCGGGGCGCGGGTCGCGCCGCTGATCCCGTCGGCGGGGAAGCTCATCGAACGGCCGGCCTTGCGCCACCACTGGCGCATGTCCTTCAGCCACTTGGTGCCGTGGTCTTCCTTGGAGTCGGCGTCGTACCAGACGGCCAGGGTGGCGGCGGCCGAGGCGTCGGGGGCCTCCACCCAGATGGCCACATAGGGCTTGTGGTACTCGGCCACCGTAAGGCGCGGCACCTCGACGGTGACGGCGAGGTCGGCGGCCGTGGCGGAGCTCGCGACGGCGGCGCCGGCAAAGGTCAGCAGGGTCAGGGAACGCTTCATGGCGGGGCGCCTCACAGGTGGACGAACAGGATGACGAGCAGCAGCGGGATCACCAGCCCGCCGGCCACCAGCGGCCAGGTCAGCGGCCGCGCGCGGGCGTGGAACTGCAGCAGGATCAGGCCGGTGACCGCGAAGATCGCGCAGGCTCCGGCGAAGATGTCGATGAACCAGCCCCAGGCCTTGCCGGCGTTGCGGCCCTTGTGCAGGTCGTTGAGCAAGGAGACCGCGCCGCGCGTGGTCTTCTCGTGCTCGACGGCCCCGGTCTCGCGGTCGATGCTGATCCAGGCGTCGCCGCCGGGGCGGGCCAGGGCGACATAGACCTCGGCGTCGGACCACTCGCCCTGGCGACGGGCGATGTCGGCGTCGACGGTCCGGTCCAGCCAGGTCTCGACCCGGATCGGCAGCGGATGCTTGCCCTCGACCGGGCCCTTGGCCAGCAGGGCCAGCAGGTCGGCGGGCAGGGTGGCCTTGCGGCTGACCACCTGGGGCTTGGCCTCGATCTGGCCGGCGTGGTTGAGGGTGAAGCCGGTGACCGCGAACAGCAGCATGCCGACCAGGCTCAGCGCGGCGCTGATCCAGTGCCACTGGTGCAGCTGCTTGAGCCAGAACGAACGGCGATGCGGGTCGGGAGCGGTCTTCACGGAATCCGGGGCGGCGCGAGGCAAGGGCGCAGCTTCATGCCCACACTTGAGAACGACTTGCAAGAGCAGGGCTCGCGGCCCAGGCGCTTTTGCACGCCTGAGTTTCCCTTCCCAGCAAGGGTTTTCGTAAGGTTGTCACCTGCGACGATAGCGCACGGCGACGGGCTCGGCCCCAGGAGGCTAAGTCCATTTACGGCTTGTTAAGCATGTCAGGGGCGTTCAGTGCGGAAGATCTTGGTCGCGGAAGATGACGTCCTTCTGGCCCATATTCACGAGGTCACCCTGCGTGAGGCCGGCTTCGACGTGCTGGTCTGCCAGGACGGCCAACAGGCCCTCGAGGCGCTCGACGCCTTCGACCCCGACCTGCTGATCACCGATTACCTGATGCCGCGGATGAACGGCGGCGACCTGATCCGGGCCGTGCGCCGTCGCCGGGGCCGGCGGACGGCCGTGCTGCTGGCCTCGGGCCGCGACGAGCACCTGCTGCGTGACGACGAGCGCGGCGACGCCCGCCTCGAAAAGCCGATCTCGCCGGCCCGCCTGCTGGGCGCGGTGCGGGCGCTGGAAGCGCGGTCTTCGATGCGGCCGGCGGCCTAGGCCGTGCGTCCTTCGAGGCTCGGCTGCGCCTCGCACCTCAGGATGAGGAAATCAGTGCAACAAAGCTCCTCATCCTGAGGCGCCCGCGCAGCGGGCCTCGAAGGACGCAGGGCGACCCAGCGTGCCGGACGGGCGGATCGGAGGCCGTCGCTCAAAATGCGATCAACCCTCACTCTCCGCGACGGATGACCTCGACAAGCGCGGCTTTAGAGGAGAAGTTCCCCTCCTTTCGTCGCGGGAGCATGCCCGCACGTCGCATTGGGGTCGTTTCTTGAAAACGCTGTTCTTTACCGCCTCCGTCGTCGCCCTCTCCCTGAGCTTCGGGGTCCTGACCGGCGCGGCCTCCGCCCAAGACCGCGTGCCCATGCAGGCCCCGCCGACCCCGGCCATCGAAGCCGCCAAGGACGTCGCCTATCCCGGCGTGCTGAAGCTGTCGGTCGACGCCACCGACCTGGACCGCAAGATCTTCCAGGTGCGCGAGACGATTCCCGTCGCCAAGGCCGGCCCGATGACCATCCTCTATCCGCAGTGGGTGCCTGGCGGCCACTCGCCGCGCAACGACCTGGACAAGCTGGCCGGCCTGGTGATCACCGCCAATGGCACGAGCCTGCCCTGGACCCGCGACCCGGTCGCCGTCCACGCCTTCCACTTCGACGTGCCGGCCGGCGCCACCGAGGTCCAGCTCAGCTACCAGTTCCTGACCCCGGTGAAGCCCGACGTCGGCCGCGTGCTGGTGACCGACGACATGCTGAACGTGCAGTGGCTGCAACTGGGCTTCTACCCGGCCGGCTACTACACCCGCCGCATCCAGATCGAGCCGACCGTGAAGCTGCCGGAAGGCTGGGGCTTCGGCACCGCGCTGGAGAAGGCCTCGACCAGCGGCCAGAGCACGACCTTCAAGACCACCACCTTCGAGACCCTGGTCGACTCGCCGATGTTCGCCGGCCGCTACTACAAGCAGGTGGACCTGGATCCGAACGGCTCCGTGCCGGTCCGCCTGAACATCGTCGCCGACAAGCCCGACCTGCTGGAGATCAAGCCCGAGGCGCTGCAGATCCATCGCAACCTGGTGCAACAGGCCTACAAGCTGTACGGCGCGCACCACTACGACCACTACGACTTCCTGCTGGCCCTGACCGACAAGATGGGCGGCATCGGCCTGGAGCATCACCGCTCCAGCGAAAACGGCGTCGTGCCCAAGTACTTCACCGACTGGGACAAGACCTTCGTCGGCCGCGACCTGCTGGCCCACGAATACACCCACTCGTGGAACGGCAAGTTCCGCCGCGGCGCCGACCTCTACACCCCCACGCTGAACGAGCCGATGCGCGACAGCCTGATGTGGGTCTACGAGGGCCAGACCCAGTACTGGGGCAACGTGCTGGCCGCCCGCTCGGGCCTGCAGACCAAGCAGCAGGGCCTGGAGTCCCTGGCCATCACCGCCGCCCTCTACGACACGCGCGCCGGCCGCAACTGGCGCAACGTGCTGGACACCACCAACGACCCGATCATCGCCAACCGCAAGCCGGCCTCGTGGACCAGCTGGCAGCGCAGCGAGGACTACTATTCGGAAGGCCAGCTGGTCTGGCTGGACGCCGACACCCTGATCCGCGAGAAGACCGGCGGCAAGAAGTCGCTGGACGACTTCGCCAAGGCCTTCTTCGGTGTCGAGAACGGCTCGTACGTCGTGCTGACCTACGACTTCGACACGGTGGTCCAGACCCTGAACGGCGTCGTGCCGTATGACTGGGCGAGCTTCCTGAAGACCCGCATCGAGGGCCTGTCGGCGCGCGCGCCGCTCGATGGCCTGACCCGCGGCGGCTACAAGCTGGTCTATACCGACACCCCGACCGAGTTCTTCAAGGCGGCCGAGACCAAGGGCAAGATCGTCAACCTCAGCTATTCGCTGGGGATCACGATCGGCAAGGAGGGCGTGCTGTCGGCGGTCAACTGGGACACCCCGGCCTTCAAGGCCGGCCTGACGGCCGGCGAGACCCTCGTCGCGGTCAACGGCACGGCCTACAGCGACGACCTGATCAAGGACGCGGTCAAGGCCACGGCCAAGGCCGGCGCCGCGCCGGTCGAGCTGCTGATCAAGGACGGCGAGCGCTATCGCACGGTGAAGATCGACTACACCGGCGGCGCGCGCTACCCGCGCCTGGAGCGCATCGAAGGCACGCCCGCGCGGTTGGACGACATCTACGCGGCGCGGAAGTAGCCCTCGTCGCCAGACGACCTAGGGGGCCGGCGGCGGAAACGTCGCCGGCTTCTTTCGTTTGGGGGGCGTTCGTCGGGCGGTTCAGCGACCGTGCGTCCTTCGAGGCCCTCCCTTGGAGGGCGCCTCAGGATGAGGAACTCAGCGGGGGACTCCTCATCCTGAGGTGCGAGCCGAAGGCGAGCCTCGAAGGACGCACGGCGCAAGCAAAGGCCTACTGCCTGCCGCCCCCTACAGGTGCTCGCTCATCCAGAACCGCGAAACGCCCAGCGCCAGGGCGCCGATCACCAACCACCCGCCATAGAGGCCGACCCAGGGATGGCGCTGCCACCAGTGGGGCAGGTCGAGCGACGGGCCAGGATAGCCGGCCATGGTCTCCTCCCATTCGACGAACCGGCGGTCTTGAAGCCGCCGAGGTTCCATGGAAAACAACCTAGGCTTCAGGCTTGGCTTTCAGGTTAACCGAGCGACGGCTGTTTTCTCCACTCAAGGTAGCGTGAGTCTCCGATGAACCGTATCGCTAGTCTGGTCCTGGGCCTTTGCCTGGTGTCGAGCCCCGTCCTGGCCCAGGAGGCCCAATCTTCCGCAGGGGGGCCGCCTCCGCAATTGTCGGCCGCCGTCGACCCGGCCAAGACCCTGGCCGAGGGCCAGGCGTTCCTGGCCAAGAACGCCAAGGCGCCGGGCGTGGTCACCACCGCCTCGGGCCTGCAGTACAAGGTGGTCAAGTCCGGCCCCAAGACCGGGCCGTCGCCCAAGGTCGGCGACATCATCAAGGTCCACTACGAGGGCAAGCTGCTGGACGGCACGGTGTTCGACAGCTCGTTCGCGCGCGGCCAGGCGGCGATCATGCCGGCCGACGGCCTGGTGCCGGGCTGGATGGAGGCCCTGCCGCTGATGCATGTCGGCGACGAGTGGACGCTCTACCTGCCGGCCGCGCTGGGCTACGGCGACCGCGCGGCGGGACCGATCCCGGCCGGGAGCGTGATGGTGTTCCGGCTGCAGCTGATCGGCATGCTGGCGGCGGATTGATCGGGCTTCCAGGTCCTCCCCCTGTGGGGGAGGCGATCGCGTAGCGATCGGTGGGGGGAGCTTGCTGAGTCAGAAAACTCCCCCCACCGTCGGCTGCGCCGACACCTCCCCCACAGGGGGAGGCTTTTAGATCCCGGCCCGCGACGCCATCAGCGGCTGGATCTTGGTCCCGAAGTTCTCCACCCCCGCCACGAAGTCGTCGAACACCAGCAGCACGCCGGCCGTGCCCTCGACGGCGGCCACCTCGTCCAGCATCCGGGCCACGCTTTCATACGACCCCACCAGCGTGCCCATATTGAGGTTCACCGCCGATTCCGGCGCCGCCAGCTGGGCGGTGTTGGTGGTCGAGCCGGCGGCGGCGTTGGGCGCGGCCTGGTTGGTCAGCCAGGCCAGGGCCTCCTGGTCGGCGCCGGCCCGGTAGGCCTGCCACTTGGCCATCGCCTTCTCGTCGGTCTCGTCGGCGATGATCATGAACAGGATGTAGGAGGCGACGTCGCGGCCGGTCTTGTCGGCGGCGGCCTTCAGGCGGTCGTTGACCCCGCCGAAGGCGGTGGGGGTGTTGGTGCCCTTGCCCAGGGCGAAGCTGTAGTCGGCGTGCTGGGCGGTGAAGGCCAGGCCCTCGTTGGACGAGCCGGCGCAGATCAGCTTGGTTTCCTTGGGATGGGGGCTGACCCGGCAATCGGTCATCTGGAAGTACTTGCCCTTGAAGTCCGACACCCCGGTGTCGAGCAGCTCGCGCAGCACGGTGGCGTATTCGGCCAGGTAGTTGTAGCGGTCGGTATAGTGGCCCTCGCCCGGCCACAGGCCCATCTGGTCGTACTCGGCCTTCTGCCAGCCGGTGACCAGGTTGATGCCGAACCGGCCCGGGGCGATGGAGTCGATGGTCGAGGCCATGCGGGCGACGATGGCGGGCGGGATGGTCAGGGTGGCGGCGGTGGCGAAGATCTTGATCTTGCTGGTCACGGCCGCCAGGCCGGCCATCAGGGTGAAGCTCTCGAGATTGTGCTCCCAGAACTGGGTCTTGCCGCCGAACCCGCGCAGCTTGATCATCGAGAGGGCGAAGTCGAAGCCGTATTTCTCGGCCTTCTGGACGATCTCCTTGTTGAGCTCGAAGCTCGGCATGTACTGCGGAGCCGCCTCGGAGATCAGCCAGCCGTTGTTGCCGATCGGAATGAAGACGCCGATTTCCATGGAATTAGTCCCTCCGACTAAATTTGATGATTTTCAGAGCGCGATCATTCGTCATTGAAACCGCGCCACTTCCGCCGTTTCCCCGGCGAAGGCCGGGGCCCAGGTGACGCCCATGAGGCGCTCCGGATGAATCTGGATCCCGGCCTTCGCCGGGAAAACGGCGGTGGGATGGTTCGAACTGGGGAAGCGCTTCATGCCCCCACCAGGAAACTCACCACCGTCGCGTTGAACCCCTCCGCCGCCGTCACCGTGAAGCCGTGGCCGCCCCAGGGGGCGATGTCGAGCGTGGCGTCGGGCAGGCGCTCGGCCAGGCGGCGCGAGCAGCTCAGCGGCACGAGCATGTCGTCGGCGCTGGCGCTGACCAGCACCGGGCAGGCGATGCGCGGCAGGTCGGCGTCGATGTCGAAGGCCAGCAGGGCCTGGATGCGGGCCCGCATGACGTCCGGATCCGGGAAGCCGTGGATATGGTGGATCTCCTCGGCCTCGAGGCGCGCGTTGTTGGCGCTGATCCAGTCGGCCGGATAGAGGAACAGCGGCTGGGCGTGGACATAGGCCGCGATGCCGGTGTTGTTGAGCAGGGCCAGGCGGGTGTCGAAGCAGCGCTGGATGTGCGGATCGGGCCGCGACCAGCCGTTGACCACCACCAGCTTGGCCATGCGGCCTGGATGATCCAGCGCCATGGCCAGGCCGGCGTTGCCGCCCGCCGCGTGGCCGACCACGTGGGCGCGGTCCAGGCCCAGGGCGTCCATGACCTTGACGATGTCGTCGCCCATCGCCGCTACCGTGTGCGGCTGGGTCAGGGTCCGCACGCCGCGCCCCGTGCCGCGATGGTCATAGAGCACCACCTGGAAGCGGCTCAGCAGCGCCGCCATCTGCGGCGTCCAGAAGGCTCCGGAACCGCCGAGCCCGGCCGACAGGACCACCGTCTCGCGACCGGCGGCTGGCCCGCCATGGACCTCGTAGTACAGGCCGTCGACGGTTCCGCTCTGCACGGTTACTTGCCGATATGGGCGATGGTGGCGATCTCGACCAGGAAGTCGGGACGGACCAGGCCGCACTGGATGCAGAACCGGGCCGGCTTCTCGCCCGGGAAGTACTCGGCATAGACCTTGTTGATGGCGGCGTAGTCGGCCCAGTCCTTGAGGAAGATGTGGTTCATGGTCACGTCCTCCATGGCGCCGCCGGCCGTCTCGATGACGGACTTGATGGTCTCCAGCACCTGCCGCGTCTGGGCCGAGGCGTCGCCGACATGGGCGACGTTGTTGTCCTTGTCGAAGGCCAGGGTGCCCGAGACATAGACCACGCCGTCGGCCAGGGTTCCCGGCGAGAACGGGGCGATCGGGACGCCGGTCCCGGGCGGGGTGATGACGGTCTTGGGCATGGGATACTCTCCGTGGTTGTGAGGCCCTGCGTCCTTCGAGGCCGCTTCGCGGCGCCTCAGGATGAGGAATTCAGAAGGCTCAAAAGGTCCTCATCCTGAGGTGCGAGGCGCAGCCGAGCCTCGAAGGACGCACGGCGCTGCTCACGCGCCGGCTTCCCGCTGCCCCACCGCCCCCTTGAAGTCCGCCGTGGTCGACACCCAGCCGAAGAAGGTCTCGATGTTGTAGAGCGCCGCCTTCTGCACGAAGTCGGGACCCGCCTGGTGGGTGGCGTCCTCCAGCACCGTGCCGAAATATTCCAGGAAGAAGCCGTCGCGCAGCGTCGATTCCACGCAGACATTGGTGGCGATGCCCACGAACACCAGATGGCGGATCCCGCGCGAGCGCAGCACGCTGTCGAGCTGGGAGTTGAAGAAGCCGCTGTAGCGGGTCTTGTGCAGCTGGATGTCGCCCGGCTGGGGCTTCAGGGCGTCGACCAGTTCGTAGTCCCAGCCGCCCCGGGCCAGCAGCTTACCCTGCAACTCGGGCCGGGCGCGCATGGTCTTCAGGGCGTTGGACTTGTGCCAGTTGGGCGAGCCGGGGCCGCCGGCCTCGACATAGTCGGCGTCCCAGCCGTTCTGGAAATAGATCACCGGCATGCCCGCGCCGCGCGCCACGTCCAGCACGCCGGCGATCTTGTCGATCACCGCCGCCGCGCCGCTGATGTCGAAGCCGGCCAGGTCGAGATAGCCGCCAGGGGATGCGTAGGCGTTCTGCATGTCGATGACGATCACCGCGGTCTTGCCGACCGGCAGGGCGATCGGCTCGGGCCGGGCCGGCAGCATCAGGGTGTCGGGTGTCGTCATAGGCTCTTGACCCTAAGGGTGAGCGACGCAGGTAAGACCATCGCGGGGCGGGGCGCAATCGATCGATGGTCGCCGAACCGCAATTGCCTAGGTCTTGGGCTAATTCAGAAACGACTTACTAGCGGCGCCCTCGTTTCCGCTCATCCCGGCGAACGCCCATGGGCGCTAAGTTTGGGCGTGAGGGTCTATGGCTTGGCTTGATTTTCCTCATCCTGAGGTGCTCGGCGCAACGCGGCGAGCCTCGAAGGACGCACGAAGCTGGCCGGCCCTGCGTCCTTCGAGGCCCGCTACGCGGGCGCCTCAGGATGAGGACGTTTGTAACTTAGCGCCTACGGGCGTTCGCCGGGATGAGCGGACTCAAGGCGGCGTGTCCCCCTCCGCCGGTCTCGGCAGCGACAGGGTCAGCACGCAGACCAGGCCCGACGGGCGGTAGTCGAAGCGCGCCTGGCCGCCGAGGTCGGACTTCAGGCTGGCGGCGATCAGGCGCGAGCCGAAGCCCGCGCGGCTGGGCGAGGCGACGGTCGGGCCGCCGCGCTCCTCCCAGTGCAGGGTGACCTGGTGCAGGGCGGTGGGGTCGGCGTGCCAGACCACGGCCACCGTGCCTTCCGACGTCGACAGGGCCCCGTATTTGAGCGCGTTGGTCGCCAGCTCGTGGAACACCATCGACAGGGCCAGGGCGGCGTTGGGCGACAGGGCGATCGGCGGCCCGGCCAGGACGGTCCGGTCGATATAGGGCTCCAGCGTCTGGCGCAGGATGGCCTGCATCTCGGCGCCCTGCCAGACGCTCTGGGTCAGCAGGTCATGGGCCCGGGCCAGGGCCATCAGCCGCTCGTTGAAGGCCGGCAGGCCGGGCGTGTCGGTCGGGCGTCCCAGGCTCTGGCGAGCCAGGGACTGCACGGTGGACAGGGTGTTCTTCACCCGGTGGTTCAGCTCGTTGATCATCAGCTGCTGGCGCTGGTGGGCCCGCTCCTCCTCGGCCTCGCGGGCCCGCAGCTGGGCGGCGGCGTCGTGCAGGGCGGCCCGCACCTCGGCGATCTCGCTCAGGCCGCCGGGCGTCGGGGCGATCTCCTCGCCGGCCACCACCGCCCGGGCGTCGATCGCCAGGCCGCGCACGGCGACCGAGATGTCGCGCGAGAACACCAGGGCCACGGCCGCGCCGATGGCCAGCAGCACCACGCTGGCCAGGGTCAGCAGGCCGACCGACATCCAGTTGGCCCGGTTCAGCTCGGCCCGCGGCACGCCGACGATGAACGCCCAGCCGCTGGTCGGCGAGCGGCTGAAGGCCGACAGGGTGGGGGTGCCGTCCAGGGTCTGGCTCAGCACCACCCCTTCGTTGCTCCGGGTCATGGCCTCGCGCATGTCGGTGCTGGCCTTGCGGCCCAGGAAGCGGTCCTGGTCGCGCGACCGCGCCACCAGCGAGAAGTCGCGGTCGATGATGCTGGCCGTCCAGGTCGACGGCACGTTCTGGGCGGCGAACAGCGAGGCGAAGGCCTTGGGCGTCTGGATATAGGCCAGGTCGTGCAGTTCGCCGTCGACGATGACCGGCATGTCGATGGCGACGATCGGCTGGCCGGCCACCACGCCGAGGGTGAGGTTGGAGACCGTGGTGCGGCCCGAACGCACCACCTCCCAACGCTCGGGCGGCAAGGGGCTGCGCGGCGTCGGCGCGCCGGGCGGCAGCCGGGTGTTGACCACCTGTCCCCGGCGGTCGAGCAGCACGATCCAGCCGTCGCCGCCCTGGACGGCCGCCCGGGCCTGGCGCTCGAAGGCGGGGATGTCGCCGGAGGTCAGGGCGGGCGACACGGCCAGGGTCTGCAGGATGCTCTGCCCCTGGCCGATCTGGCGGTCGGTGGCCAGGGCCAGGGCGCGGGTGGTGACGACCAGCTGCTGTTCATAGCGGGCGCGGCTTTCGCCGAACTCGGCGCGGGCCAGCAGGGCCATGAAGATCATGGCCGGGACCACCAGGCTCAAGGCCATCAGCAGCAGGCGCCGTCGCACGGTGGCGGCTCGCGGCGGCGGCGACCCAGCCTCTGCGGCGGGAGCGGTCTGGACCATGTCTTCCGCCAACCGGACGCGCTCACCCTTGCGTGGACCGCGCCAACAGAGAATGGCCGCCGCGCCGGGTCAAGCGGTTACGCTTGGCGAGGGCGGTCGCGGGGGGCGGTCGCGGCGGCCTGGCCGGGGAGGGCCTTGAAATTCCTGGCTGGCGTCAAACCCTCCTACAGTTGTCATCCCGGAAGCCTCGCAGAGGCTGTCCGGGACCCAGGGGCCGGCGCGATGCGGTGGCCCTGGGTCCCGGCTCTTCGCTTCGCTACGGCCGGGATGACAACCGTGGGGGCAACCGAGTCCGAGATCCCGCACCCATCCGCCCGTAAACCGTGTTTTCCGCTAGCCGCGCACCGGAAATGGCCATCATCCTGGGGTTCGTGAACCGAAGGCGGCGCCAAGATCGCTTCGACCCCCGCGCGAGGAGAGGCGTCAGCATGTCCGGACCCGCCGTCGATTTCGATCGCATGACGACCCTGGGCGACGTCGCCCGCTACCATCACGCGGCGCGGCCCGAGGCGACGGCCCTGGTGTTCGAGGGGCGGCGGACCAGCTTCGCCGACTTCGACCGCCACACCGACCAGGTCGCCAACGCCCTGCTGGCCGAGGGCCTGATCCAGGGCGACCGCATCGCCTATGTCGGCAAGAACAGCGACCACTATTTCGAGCTGCTGTTCGGCGCGGCCAAGGCCGGGGTGGTGCTGGCCCCGATCGGCTGGCGCCTGGCCCCGCGCGAGATCGCCTACATCCTGGGCGACGCCGAGGCCCGCATGGTGTTCGTCGGCCCCGAGCTGATCGCCCATGTCCGCGACGTGGCCGAACTGATCCTCGACCAGCCCAGGCTGATCGCCATGGAGGACAACGAGTACGGCCACCCGGAGTTCGTCGCCTGGCGCGACGCCGCGCCGTGCGTCACGCCGGACGTCCGGGTCACCAGCGCCGACATCGCGATCCAACTCTACACCTCCGGCACCACCGGCCGGCCGAAGGGCGCGATGCTGACCCACAACAACATCCTGGCCCCGCGCCGGCTGGCCGCCGTGGCCGACATGGACTGGAACCGCTGGGGCCCCGACGACGTCAGCCTGGTGGCCATGCCGGTGGCCCATATCGGCGGCACCGGCTGGGGCGTGGTCGGGCTGGTCAACGGCGCCAAGGGCGTGGTGGCTCGCGAGTTCGACCCGGCCAAGGTGCTGGACTTCATCGAACGCGACCGGGTCTCCAAGATGTTCATGGTGCCGTCCGCCCTGCAGATCGTGGTGCGCCTGCCGCGCGCCCGCCAGGTCGATTACAGCCGCCTGACCTACATCCTCTACGGGGCCGCGCCGATCCCGCTGGACCTGCTGCGCGAGTGCGTCGAGGTGTTTGGCTGCGGCTTCGTCCAGCAGTACGGCATGACCGAGACCACCGGCACGGTGGTCTACCTGCCGCCCCAGGACCACGACCCGGCCGGCAACGCCCGCATGCGCTCGGCCGGCCTGCCGATGCCCGGCGTCGAACTGAAGGTGCTGGGCCCGGACGGCGAGAGCCTGCCGACCGGCGAGGTCGGCGAGGTGGCGATCCGCTCGCCCGCCAACATGGCCGGCTACTGGAAGCTGCCGGAGGCGACGGCCGACACGATCGACGAGGACGGCTGGCTGCGGACCGGCGACGCCGGCTATATCGACGCCGACGGCTACCTGTTCATCCATGACCGGGTGAAGGACATGATCATCAGCGGCGGCGAGAACATCTATCCGGCCGAGGTCGAGAGCGCCGTCTACGGCCATCCGCACGTCGCCGAGGTGGCGGTGATCGGCGTGCCCGACGACACCTGGGGCGAGGCGGTCAAGGCGGTGGTGGCGCTGAAGCCCGGCGCGCCGGTCGACCCGGCCGACATCATCGCCTTCGCCCGCACCCGCATCGCCGCCTTCAAGGCCCCCAAGACCATCGACTTCGTCGCGGCCCTGCCGCGCAACGCCTCGGGCAAGATCCTGCGCCGCGAACTGCGCGACCCCTATTGGGCGGGCATGACCCGCCGGGTGAACTGAGGTGACGGATGGCGACGGCCGCCTTGCCGGGCTGGTCCAGAGCCTGATCCAACCGGACGGCCGCCACTTCGATTTCCGCGTCCCCGCCGGCGAGCCGGCCCTGGCCGCGCCGGACTCGGTGTCGTGGCGGGTGTTCAAGAACCCGGTGTCGCTGTTCGTCGGCGGGGTGACGGCGGTGATCCTGGAACTGGCCGAGCCACGGGTGCGGACCGGCGTCTGGGAGCACAGCAGCTTTCGGAGCGATCCCCTGCCGCGCCTCAAGCGCACCGGCCTGGCGGCGATGGTCACGGTCTATGGCGCGCGCTCGGCGGCCCAGACGATGATCGCCGGCGTGCGGCGGATGCACGACAAGGTCACCGGCGACACCCCGGCCGGCGCGGCCTACCGGGCCAACGACGCGGCGTTGCTGGACTGGGTGCAGGCCACCGCCAGCTTCGGCTTCCTGGAGGCCTACCACGCCTATGCGACCCCGCTGAGCGTCGCCGACCGCGACCGGTTCTACGCCGAGGCGGGGCCGGCGGCGGCCCTGTACGGCGCGACCGGCGCTCCGGCCTCGGTGGCGGAATGGGAGGCGCGGCTGGCGGCCATGCTGCCGGGGCTGGAGCGCTCGGAGATCGTCTTCGAGTTCCTGGCGCTGATGCGGAAGACGGCGATCCTGCCGGCCCCGCTGCGCGGCCTGCAGGGGGCGCTGATCCGGGCGGCGGTGGCGATCACCCCGCCGGCGGTCCGCGCGGTGGTGGGCCTGGGCGCCGCCTGGGACCTGGGACCCATCGAGGGCCGCCTGGTCCGCTGGGCCGGGGCGGCCGCCGACCGCCTGCCGGTGCGCGGCACGCCGGCGGTCGAGGCCTGCCAGCGGATGGGCCTGCCGGCGGACTATCTGTATCGGCGGCGAGGGTAGGGCCGCCTACGGCAAAGCCTCCATGGCGAAACCGTCCGGACGCGCCTATATCCGCGCCTTCCCATTCCCGAACGTCCGGAACCCCGCCATGGCCAAGCTGCAATCCCTCGAAACCTTCAGCCTGCACGAGACCGAGAACGGCTACCGCCTGCTGGTTTCGGCGGTCGGCGGCGACGCCCTCTATGTCGAGATCACCCCAGCCCAGATGGACGACATCATCGAGAGCCTGGAAGCGGCCATGGGCGGCGAGGCGGAAGAGGGCGTCGAGGAAGACGAGGCGTTCTGAGGCCTCGCCTCAGAACGCCAGCGGCGCGCGGCGCGGATCGAAGCGGACGACCTCGCGCAGGGTGACCAGGGTCTGGAAGGTCCGCACCTGGCGCTCGTCGCTCAGCACATCGCGGATGAAGGCGTCATAGGCTTCCATCGAGGGCACGGCCAGGGTCAGCAGGAAGTCGGTCCGGCCGGTCACCTGCCAGGCTCCCAGCACCTCGGGCCGCTCGCGCAGGACTTCGGCGAAGGCGGCCATGGCGCGCTCGCGTTCCATCTCCACCAGCACATGCAGGGTGATCGCCGCGCCCAGGCGGGCGGGGTCCAGCACGGCGACGTCGGCGACGATCACCCCCTCGGCGCGCAAGCGCCGCAACCGGCGCAGCACCGCCGACTCCGACAGGCCCACCGTCTTGGCCAGGATCCGCGCCGGCTGCAGGGTGTCGCGCCGCACCAGCTCCAGCAGGTGGTGGTCGAACGCGTCGAGCGTGACGGTTTCGGTCGCCAATTGATCCTCCGTGACGAAAACAGTTGCTTGAACGGTTGAAATCGCCGCCCCCCGTCGCATCCTTTTCGCTAGTTTGCGGCGATGTCCAGAGCTTCCGCCCCCCATTCGACCGCTGGGTTCGCCGCCTTCCTGCCCTATGTCTGCCTGCTGGGGGCGATGGTCTCGCTGTGCGTCGGGACGTCGCTGGCCAAGTCGCTGTTCCCGCTGGTCGGGGCCCAGGGGACCAGCGCCTATCGGGTCGGCTTTTCCGCCCTGGTGCTATGCCTGGTCTGGCGGCCGTGGCGCACGCCGCTGAACCGCAAGGACCTGATGGCCGTCGTCTTCTATGGCGCGGTGATGGGGGCGATGAACCTGTGCTTCTACATGGCCATCCGCACGATCCCGCTGGGCCTGGCCATCGCCATCGAGTTCACCGGGCCGCTGAGCCTGGCCCTGCTGCACGCCCGCCGCCTCAGCCATTTCGCCTGGATCGGCCTGGCCGTGCTGGGTCTGGCCCTGCTGTTGCCGCTGGGCGATTCCAGCCTCGACCTCGACCCGGTCGGGGTGGCCTTCGCGGCGGCGGCGGCGGTGTTCTGGGCGCTCTACATCGTGGCGGGGCAACGGACCGGGCACCTGCACGGCGGCCAGTCGGTGGCCCTGGGCATGCTGACGGCGGCCCTGATCATCGCCCCGTTCGGGATCGTCGCGGCCGGGGCCCGGCTGCTCGACCCCGTCGCCATTGGCCTGGGCCTGGTGGTGGCCCTGGTCTCCAGCGCCTTGCCCTATTCGCTGGAGATGGTCGCCATGCGCGGCATCTCGAAACGCAGCTTCGGGGTGGTGCTGAGCCTGGAGCCGGCGGTCGGGGCGCTGGTGGGGCTGCTGGTGCTGGGCGAACACCTGGTCGCCCGCCAGTGGCTGGCCATCGCCCTGGTCATCGCCGCCTCGGTCGGCGCCACGATGTCGGACCAGTCGGGGCGACGGCAAGAGGCGCCGCTGCACGATTAGCGTTGCCTGGACCCTCTCCCAGAGGGAGAGGGTTCTAGGAAACCATCGTCTCGCGCTTTTCCTCCAGCGCCAGCCAGTCCTCCTCGGCCGTCGCCAGGTCGGCCCGGGCCTTGTCGAGGTCCTTCATGACCTTGTTGAAGCCGTTCGGGTCGCGGGCGTAGAAGCCCGGATCGGCCAGCCTGGCCTCGATGTCGGCGATGATCCTGGGGCTGGCGGCCACCAGGGCCTCGCATTCCTCGAGCCGGCGCTGGTCCTTGTAGGACAGCTTGACGGTCTTTTTCGGGGCCGGGGCGGGCGGCGGGGTCAGGACGGCCTTGTTGGAGCCCGTGCCGGTGGCGAAGTCGCCGGCCGCGCCGCGGGCGCCTTTGAAGAAGTCCGGGTTCTGGTCGATCAGGTCGGTCCAGCCGCCCGGGGTTTCCAGCACCTTGCCGTGGCCGTTCATGGCGATGGTCGAGGTCGCCAGGCGGTCGATGAAGTCGCGGTCGTGGCTGACCAGGATGAGGGTTCCCTCGAAATCAGCCAACAGCTCCTCGAGCAGGTCGAGGGTGTCCATGTCCAGGTCGTTGGTCGGCTCGTCCAGCACCATCAGGTTGGTCGGGCTGGCCAGGGCCCTGGCCAGCAGCAGGCGGTTGCGCTCGCCGCCCGACAGGCTGGTGACCGGCTGGCGCAGTTGGGCCTCGGTGAACAGGAACTCCTTGGCGTAGCCGGCCACGTGCTTGGGGATGCCGCGCACCAGGATCGAGTCGCCGCCGCCAGGGGTCAGGAAGTCCCACAGCGTCATCTTCTCCGACAGCGCCATGCGGTTCTGGTCGACATAGGAGATCTCGAGATTGGTCCCCAGCTTGATGTCGCCGGCGTCGATCGGGATCTCGCCCAGCAGCATCCGCACCAGGGTGGTCTTGCCCGCGCCGTTGGGGCCGACCAGGGCGACGCGGTCGCCGCGCAGGATGCGGGTCGAGAAGTCCTCGACGATCACCCGCTCGCCGAACTTCTTGGTGACGTGCTTGGCCTCGACCACCCGCTTGCCGGAGGTCCCCGAGCTTTCCACGGCCATGGTCATGCTGCCGCGCTTGTCGGACTGCAGGTCCTTCTTCTGCGAGCGCAGGTCCATCAGGGCGCGGCGACGGCCTTCGTTGCGGGCCCGGCGGCCCTGGACGCCGCGGGCCAGCCAGGCGTTTTCCTTCTCCAGCTGCTTGTTGAGCCGGCGCTCCTCGTCGGCCTCGGCGGCCAGCACCTGTTCGCTCCAGATCTCGAACTCGGCGAAGCCCTTGTCCAGGCGGCGCACCTTGCGGTGTTCCAGCCAGAAGGTGCGCTGGGTGACGCGGTTGAGGAAGGCGCGGTCGTGGCTGACGATCAGGGCCGCGCACTTGGAGCCGGCCAGCTCCTCTTCCAGGGTCTGGATGGCGAAGATGTCCAGATGGTTGGTCGGCTCGTCCAGCAGCAGCACGTCGGGCTGCTCGGCGAAGGCGCGGGCCAGGGCGGCGCGGCGCCGCTCGCCGCCCGACAGGCCTTGCGTGCTCTTGGCGTAGTCCAGGCCGAAGTCGGCCAGGGTGGCGTGGGCCTCGTAGTCCTCGGCCCCGCCGGCCGTGCAGTAGTCCAGCAGGGTGTCGCCGGCGATGTCCGGCTCCTGGCTGACATAGACGATCTTGGCGCCGGGCTGAGCCGAGCGCTCGCCGCTGTCGGGCTCGACGCCCTGGTTGGCCAGGATCTTCAGCAGGGTGGACTTGCCGGCCCCGTTGCGGCCGACCAGGCAGGCGCGGATCCGCGGCTCCAGGGCCAGGTCGACGCCGTCGAACAGCGGCTTGGCGCCGTCGGCGAGACGGACGTCCTTGAGGGCGAGGACAGGGGCGCGAGTCGGGGAAGCCATGATCGGTGGGGTCTGCTGTCGGCGGGAAAGGGAGGAGATGGGGGCCTATAGCAGGCGGGGCGAGGGGACGGGCGGATTTCTTGGTGGCGGCATGAGCGCCCGCGCGAGTGACCCTCTCCCGGAGGGGAGAGGGAGGGTGTTCAGCCCGGATAGAGAGGTGACAGACCAGCCCGGATAGATGGGTAACAGTTCTCGCCTGATAGGTTGGAGGGCTGTGCGATGCCGTGGCGAGAGCGC
>NZ_LMHC01000007.1 GCF_001427665.1 Caulobacter sp. Root655 | reverse complement strand
ATCGCGGCAAGGGCTACGCCGTCTCGATCGTCAAGGCCGGCATGACCGCCATCGGCCGCGACGCCGGCCCCGTCCGCCCGCCCCTCACCGACCTGACCGACGGCGAGAGGACCCAACTGCAGGCGCTGATCGACAAGGCCCAGATCAAGGAACGCCCGCTGGCCGCCCATGGGTAATCTCCCTGGGGAGAGACGATCGATGACCACCCACCGTCGCGCCGTGTTGGCTGGAGCCGCCGCCGCCAGCCTGGCCGGCTTGGCCGGCGCGACGAAGGCCGCCGCCAAGGCGCCCGTCGCCACCACCGTCCATGGCAAGGTGCGCGGGGTCGAGGTCGAGAGCGTCAAGGTCTTCAAGGGCGTGCGCTACGGCGCCGACACCGCGCCGCGCCGCTTCAGGCCCGCCCTGCCGCCCGAGCCGTGGACCGGGGTGGCCGACGCCCTGGCCTATGGCCCGGCCTGCCCGCAGACCAAGACCCAGGAGGCCGTCAGCGAGGACTGCCTGTTCCTCAATGTCTGGACGCCCGGGCTGGACGGCGGGAAGCGGCCGGTGATGGTCTATGTGCACGGCGGGGCCCACGCCAACGGCTCGGGCTCCGATCCGCTTTATGACGGGGTGAACCTGGCCAGGCGCGGCGACGTGGTTGTGGTGACGGTCAACCACCGGCTCAACGTGTTCGGCTATGGCTACCTGGCCAGCCTGGGCGGACCGGACCTGGCCGACAGCGGCAATGTCGGCAACCTGGACCTGGTGATGGCCCTGCGATGGGTGCGCGACAACATCGCCGCGTTCGGCGGCGATCCGGGCAATGTCACCGCCTTCGGACAGTCGGGCGGCGGCGGCAAGATCGTCACCCTGATGGCCATGCCCTCGGCCCGTGGCCTGATGCACAGGGTCGCCACCATGAGCGGCCAGCACGTCACCGCCATGGGCCCGATCCACGCCACGCTCCGCGCCAAGGCCTTCATGGCCAGGCTCGGCCTGCGCCCCGACCAGACCGACGCGTTGCGCACGATGCCGGCCGAGCAATTGGTCGCCGCCCTGAAAATGCCCGACCCGCTGGAGCGCAAGGGCTCGATCATCTTCTGGTCGGTGATGGATCACGGCGTCCTGCCGCGCCACCCGTTCTATCCCGACGCTCCCCGTGAAAGCGGGCCTATCCCGATGATCATCGGCAACACCCACGACGAGACCCGCGCCTTCCTCGGCGGCGATCCCAGGAACTTCACGATCACCTGGGAGGAGCTGCCGGAACGCCTGGCCCCGGAACTGGTGCTGGACGTCGAGCCGCGCCACGTGATCGCCCGCTATCGCCAGCTCTATCCGGACTACACGCCGTCCGAGGTGTTCTTCGCCGCCACCACGGCGGGCCGCTCCTGGCCGGGTCACCTGATCCAGGCCGAGCAGCGGGCGAGGATCGGCGCGCCGGCCTGGATGTACCAGCTGGACTTCGGCTCGCCGATCGACGGCGGCAAGCTGCGGGCCTTCCACAGCTTCGACATCGCCCTGGTGTTCGACAATCTCGACAAGCCGGGCTCGAAGACCGGCACGGGCCCGACGGCGCGCGCGGTGGCCAACCAGATGAGCGAGGCGTTCCTGGCCTTCGCCCGGACGGGCGATCCCAACTGCGCGGCGATCCCGGCGTGGGGGAAGTATGAGCCGCCGAAGCGGGCGACGATGGTGTTCGATGTGAGCTCGAGGATGGTCGACGACCCGCGCAAGGAGGAGCGCGAGCTGTTCTCGGTCGCGCCGTTCCTGAAGGAAGGAACCTAGGCTGCCCGTCGAGGACTTCTTTTCCAGTCCTCCCCCTGTGGGGGAGGCGATCGCGCAGCGATCGGTGGGGGGAATGTTGGGATCGTCGATCGCGAGTCTGGCCATCGGCCGATCCCTCCCCCCTCCGTCGGCTTCGCCGACACCTCCCCCACAGGGGGAGGACCTGGGACACACGGCTTCGCGGCTTCACGCGGACTGCCGCTGAAGATGCAGGGAGGGTGCGAAGCGCCCGGGCTCCGCCCGGAGGTTTTGCAGTGTGTGTACCGTTTCGACGAAGACGAGCGCTTCGCGTGGAACCGTTATCCGAGAGCGTCCGGTAGGCAGTGGTTTTATCACTTAGCCGGTCTGCATTCGCCCCCGACGGGCGGGCCAGGGCGGCGAGCCCCGGTCCCGGACCGTGCGAGTAACCCCCTCGCACCTGCTGGCTTGCCCGCCTACCCCCGGCGCCGGAGTTTCGTCGCGGCTGAGGCGAACCTGCTCCGAACCGACCGAAGGCGCCCCGAAAGGCGCGGCGGCCAAGCCTTCCCGCTCGACCACTCCCCACCGCCCGTCAGGTCGCCGGCCGACGTCCCTCCCCGTGCGATGGGGTGAGCTCAGTATCGGGGCGCCCGGAAGGGGTGAGGACCAAAAAGATCGAAAAACTTCAAGCCATTGATTTTGCTGCGCGCAAAGGGCGTCCATGCTCTGACGGACCCTCTCCCATGGGGAGAGGGAGGGGCCCGCCGCGCAGCGGTGGGAGGGTGAGGGGGTAAGACGTCGGACGGCGTGCCGGCAGGGCGTTCGCGTGAAATCGGTGAGGGTGTAACCCCTCACCCTCCCACACCTTCGGCGTGGGCCCCTCCCTCTCCCGCCGGGAGAGGGTTCAGAGTTTGCGGTCCCACGGAAAGTTCAAGGTCGGCGCGTTCACGTGCCGCTTCATCTTCAGCACCAGCCGCGCGCCCGCCCCGGCCGCCAGCCGCACCGTGAACGCCGAGGCGTCGATCGCGACGGGCGCCCCGCCGTCGGTCGCCACGCTCAGCACCTGGTGCTCGCCATAGGCGCCGCCCTGCACGGTCACGGTGCGGGCCTCGACCTGGTTGGCGTTGACCAGGGTCACGACGACGCCGTCGTCGCTCAGCGCCTCGACCAGGGCGGCGACGTCATCGGGCACGCCGGCCCGGCGACGCTCGGGGTCGAAATAGCGCAGGCGGGCATAGAGCAGCGCCCCGCCCTGGGCCGGCGAGGTCGGCGACCACGGCGGGCGGGCGATGTGGATGCCGCCCTGCATCAGGTGGATCAGCGCCTGGACGCTGGCCGGATTGATGTCCAGCGCCGCGTCCGCCAGCCGGGTGTCGGGCGTGGAGCGATCGTCGCGCTGCGCCTGGGCGCGGGCCCGAACACGCTCGAGGTCGGCGCGCAGGACCTTGGCGGGGAAGCCCGGATCCTTGCCGTCCAGATAGGTCAGCCACGGATGCTCGGCCGCCCGCGCCCGGTCCGACGCCTTCATCGACAGGTACCAGATCTCCAGCCCGTTGATCCGGTAGTCGCCGGGCGCATAGCCGTACCAGCCGCCCTCGCCGTACATGCGCGGGGTCGAGACCTTGCCGTCGATGACCTTCCTCTGGGCGTTGATGACGTCGGCCTGCTTGCGCCAGACGTCGAGATACTGGTCGTCGCCGGTCAGCAGATAGGCGTTCATGAAGCCGACGACGGCGCGCGACACCCGGTTGCGGTCCTCGCGCTTGCCGGTCTGGGGAACCACCGGGCTGAAGCCCCAGCCATAGACGCCGCCCCACCACTTGCCGTCCGTCGCCCCGCCGATCTTGCCGTCCAGGCCGATATTGCTGGGCAGCACCCCGCCATTGGCCCGGGCCCGTTCGACCCAGGCGTCGACATAGCCCAGCAGCCAGGCGCGGTACTTGGGCTCGTGGTCCAGCATATAGGCGTTGAGCACCAGGCTGGTGACCTGCAGGTTCAGCGGTCCGTCGCCGATGACGTCGGTATATTCGTCGTAGTGGTGCAGCGTCTCTTCATAGGTGCGCTCGCCGTGCTCCATGAAGAAGTCGCCGACCTCGAAGGGGTCGCCAGCCCAGTCGAGCGGCGTGGCCTTGCGCGGCATTGGCCCCCGACTGCCGGTGATCATGCTGCGGATGATCTTGTGCTTGGGGTCGTAGTTCGGCGCGCCCGGGTCCTCGTTCATGTAGAAGCCGGAGAACCGCTTGACCCGGTCGCGGTAGCGCGGGTCGCCCGGATCGGACAGACCCAGCAGGTTGAACACCGACAGCCCCTCGGAGAGGTGCTGCCAGTCGGTCATGACCGGGAACTCCTTGTAGTACATGCCCTCGCGCGCGAACGGCACGTCCTTGGTCCTGGCCAGGGTGTACTGGCGGACATTGCCTTCATAGGCCTGCTTCGACAGCTCCAGCAGCCGGTCGCTGGCCCCCAGGGCGTGCAGCGTCGGCCAGTCGTTGAGGTTCTCGATGGCGTCGTCGGGACCGTCGTTGGCGCCCCAGCGCTCGACGGCCAGCAGGAAGCCACGCGCATCGAAATAGCGGGCGTAGAAGGCTTCACAGGCCACGGCGTTGGCCGACAGCAGTTCGCGCTCCAGCAGCGCCCATTCGGGCGGGGCCATCGACGTTCTGATCTCCAGCGCGACGGGCAACGCGGCCCAGGTCTTCGAGGGGAAGGCCGGCGAGGCCACGGCGGCCAGCAACAGGGCCGAGGCGGTGCGCAGGAAGCAGCGGCGGCTGGTCATCGGGACGCCTTCGCTCATGCCGCCGGCTTCAGCACGAGACGCTGGATCTTGCCGACGATCAGGAAATAGGCGGCGATGGTGATCAGGCAGTGGGCGCCCACGAAGATCAGCGCGCCGTCGAACGAGCCGGTGCCCTTGACGATGTAGCCGATGACGATCGGGGTCACGATGCCGGCGATGTTGCCGAAGGTGTTGAAGATCGCCCCCGTCACCCCGGCCATCTCCTTGGGCGAGGTGTCGGCCACCACCGCCCAGCCCAGCGACGCCAGGCCCTTGCCGAAGAAGGCCACGGCCATGATCACGATGACCAGCCATTCCTGTTCGACATAGTTGCAGGCGATGATCGTCGCGGCCAGCAGCATGCCGATCAGCAGCGGTCCCTTGCGGGCCACGTCCAACGAGCCGGTCTTCTTGAGCAGGCGGTCCGAGATGATCCCGCCCAGCAGCCCGCCGGCGAAGCCGCACAGGGCGGGCGCCGCGGCCGTGAACCCCGCCTGCAGGATCGACAGGCCGCGCTCCTTGACCAGGTAGATCGGAAACCAGGTGACGAAGAAATAGGTCAGGACGTTGATGCAGTACTGGCCCAGATAGACGCCCAGCAGCATGCGGCTGGTCAGGATCTGGCGGACGTTGTGCCAGGTGAAGGCCGCGCCGTTGCTGGCGACCTTGTCCTCCATCCGCACCAGGCCGCCGCCGGCTTCGATATAGTCGAACTCGGCCTTGTTGATCGCCGGATGGTCGGTGGGCGCGTGCACGAACTTGACGAAGATCACCGCCGCGACGAGGCCGATGACGCCCATCACGAAGAACACCGAATGCCAGCTGAAGCGATGCACCAGCCAGCCCATCAGCGGGGCGAAGGCCACCAGGGCGAAATACTGGGCCGAGTTGAAGATCGCCGCCGCCGTGGCGCGTTCCGAGCCCGGAAACCAGGCGGCGACGATGCGGGCGTTGGCGGGAAAGGACGGCGCCTCGGCCAGGCCGACCATGAAGCGCATCGAAAACAGCGCGACCGCCGCCGTCAGGCCGGTGAAGATTCCGGAGAAGCCCTGCAGCGCCGTGAAGAACGACCAGATCACCAGGGCGGCGGTGTAGATCTTCTTGGAGCCGAACCGGTCGAGCAGCGCGCCGCCGGGAATCTGGCCGATCACATAGGCCCAGGCGAACGCCGACAGGATGTAGCCCATGGCCACCGGATCCAGGCCCAGATCCTTGGAGGCCGACTGTCCCGCGATCGAGAAGGTGGCGCGGTCGGCATAGTTGATGGTGGTGATGATGAACAGCAGCAGGATGATCAGCCAGCGGACACGGGTCCTCTTGGTGTCGCCGTTGGCGTTCTGCGCGGTCATCGCATCTCTCCCCTGCTTTTTGCTCTTCTTGTCGCGGCCCGATTCGATCGCGCCGCGCCGCCCCGATGAAGGGTCTGTGCACCTGACGCTAAAGACCTCGGGTCGAGCGGTCTAAGTCAAATCGCCTATCGACCGATCCACCACGGACATCGATAGCCCAGGTCGCGCACGATTCCCGTGAGCGTGAAACGCGCGTCTCGTCCGGATTTCGCCTGGGAAACCGGTGACAAACGGCGTTTTCGTCGTACATCGGTGCAGATCTGGCATCGGTCGATGCCTGATTAGGATTGGCCGCGCGACCGCTACCACCCCTATCCTTTTCAGACCGCAAGAGATCGGCGCGGACCGGTCTCCACAAGAAAACGACCCGCGAGCCGTGGGCAAGGGAGGGATTATGGCGTTTCGAAATTCACCGGGTCTGCGAACCATTCTGCGTGGCGGGGCTTCCGGCCTGGCCGTGACGGTGGCCTTCGCCGCGTTCGGCGCGGCCCAGGCCCAGGCCCAGGCCCAGGACGCCGCGCCTCCCGCCGGAGCGGCGTCGAGCGATGAAGTCGAAGCCGTGGTCGTCACCGGCTTCCGCGCCAGCCTGGCCAGCGCCATCAACGTCAAGCGCAGCGCCTCGGGCGTCGTCGACGCCATCAAGGCCGAGGACATCGCCCAGTTCCCCGACCTGAACCTGGCCGAATCCCTGCAGCGCATCCCCGGCGTCTCGATTTCGCGGATCAACGGCGAGGGTCGGCAGATCTCGGTCCGAGGCCTGGGCTCGGAATATACCCGTGTCCGCATCAACGGCATGGAAGCCATCAGCACCACCGGCGGCACCGCCAACAGCGGCGGCACGAACCGCGGTCGCGGCTTCGACTTCAACATCTTCGCCTCGGACCTGTTCAACAGCATCGCGGTGCGCAAGACCGCCTCGGCCGATGTCGAGGAAGGCTCGCTCGGCGCGACGGTCGACCTGAGCACCGCCCGCCCGTTCGACTCCGGCAAGCCCCAGCTCGTGCTGTCGGCCCAGGCCAGCTACAACGATCTGGCCGAGAAGGCCGGCCCCCGCCTCTCGGCCCTGGCCAGCCGCACCTGGCGCGACGGCACGATCGGCGCCCTGGTCTCGGTGGCCTACGAGGATCGCCGCCTGCACGAGGAAGGCGCCAACATCACGCGCTGGACCAACAGCGGTTCGCAAAACGGCTTCAGCCCGCTCTCCACCCTGCCCGGCTACACGATCGCCCAGATCAACAACCCCAGCACGGCCGGCGCGATCTACCATCCGCGTATCCCGGCCTATGTCAGCTACGACATCGAATCCAAGCGCTTCGGCGCCAGCGGCTCACTGCAGTGGAAGCCGACCGACGACACCACGGTCTCGCTGGACGCGCTCTATTCCTACCTGGCCGGCACCCGCAAGGAAGCCCAGCTCCAGGCGCTGGGCCTGTCGCGCAACGGCGCCGGCAAGCCGCAGACCATCATCCGTGACGGTGTCGTCGACGCCAACCACAACCTGGTCTACGCCAAGCTCGACAATGTCGATCTGCGCAGCCAGTCGGCCTATGACGAGCTGAACACCGAGTTCAAGCAGTTCACCCTCTCGGCGGAGCATCGGTTCAGCGACCGGTTCAAGGTCGGCGGCCTGGCCGGCTATGCGGACTCGACCTTCACCCAGCCGGTCTCGACGATCATCACCTTCGACCGGGCCAACAGCCAGGGCTATTCGTACGACTTCCGGGGCGATCGCCTGCCGACCATCCTGCTCGGCTTCGATCCGACCGATCCAGCCAACTGGAGCGCCATCAACGGCACCTCCGAGGTCCGCCTGCGCCCGCAGTTCGTCGAGAACCAGTTCACCACCGCCAAGCTCTACGGCGAGTACGAATTCAGCAACAACCTCACGATCAAGGCCGGGATCGACTTCCGCAAGTTCGAGTACGACAGCTACGGCCAGTACCGGACCAGCGAGACCGTGTCCCAGACCCTGACCCCTGCCCAGCTGGCCGCCGTCTCCAAGGTCTATTCGGGCTTCGGCAAGAACCTGGACCTGCCGGCCGGCAACGCCACGGCCTGGCTGGTGCCCGACATCGACGCCTACGCCAAGGCCTACGGCATCTACGGCAACACGGGCATCTATGCCCTGACCAACACCAACAACAGCTCGGCGCGCGGTCAGTACGGCACGGTCGAGGAGAAGGACGCCGGGGCCTATGTCGAGGCGTTGTTCAAGTTCGACGCCTTCGGCCTGCCCTTCCGCGGCGACGCCGGCCTGCGCCAGGTCAACACCCAGCAGGAGTCGGGCGGCTACGCGGTGGTCAACGGCGCGGTGCGGTTGGTCAACGTGCGGCGCGACTACAATATGAGCCTGCCGTCCTTCAACCTGGCCGCCGACCTCACCGACACCGTCGTCGCCCGGATCAGCGCCGCCAAGACCATCTCCCGTCCCGGCATCGGTTCGCTGTCGCCCGGGGCCGACGTCAACGTCCAGGGAGCCAACCGCAGCTTCACCTCGGGCAATCCCGACCTGAACCCGACCCAGTCCAAGAACCTGGACCTGTCGCTGGAATGGTACCCGGCCCAGGGGGCGATGCTGGCGGGCGGCTTCTTCTACAAGAAGATCGACACCTTCGTGGCCACCCTGCCCGCCCAGGTGGCCTACAATACCCTGGGCCTGCCGGACTCGCTGATCGCCGGCACCGGCGCCCTGCCCACCGACATCTTCAACGTCAGCCAGCCCGTCAATGCCGATGGCGGCAACCTGAAGGGCTTCGAGATCAACTGGCAGCAGCCGCTGACCTTCCTGCCGGGAGCCTGGAGCCATTTCGGCTACATCCTCAACTACACCTATGTCAGCTCGAAGGTGCAATACCAGTCAGGCATCGGCGCGACCGCGACGACCGTCACCGCCCCCCTGATCGGTCTGTCGAAGAACGCCGCCAACGCCACGCTCTATTACGAGACCGATCGCTGGAGCGTCCGCGGCTCGGTCGCCTATCGCGGCGGCTACCTGACCCAGGTGCCGGGCAACGACGGCAACTCGGTTCACGGCACCAACTCGACCTTGAACGTCGACATGCAGGCCAGCTTCAACATCCGCCCGAACCTCAAGCTGAGCGTCGAGGGCGTGAACCTGACCGACGAGTTCAACGACCAGTATGTCGACGATAGCAACCGACTGAACGTCTACACCCACAGCGGCCGGACCTATTTCGTGGGTCTTCGCTACAACTTCTAGGGCGCGCCTCTTCCCTGTACTGCGCCTTGGTCACGGCGTCGGCTTCCTCCAGCCGACGCCGTTTTCACGAAACGACCTGTCGGATCAACTCACGGTGCGCCGCGCCCCGACCACGCCCCCAGCCCAAGCGCTCAGCGACAGAACCAGAAGGGCAAGCAGGGGAACGACCGGCGTCGACGATGAAGAACCGCGCGGCGCGTAGACAGGCGCCCTGGCGAAGTCCTTCCGCGTGAACGGCCGCTCGCTGAAGAGATAGGGGTAGTAGAAGTCCTGCAGGTGACGGTGGAACGCCGTGACGTTGTCCTGATAGGCCAGATGGGCCTGCAGGTCGCTATCGGCGACGCGGTGGACCAGGCTCTGGGCGGCGGCGGCCGGCGACAGCCAGCCCAGGCGTTCGGTCCAGGCCTGCCGGGCCGCCAGGCTAGCGCGATAGGCGGCGACCTGACCGGCCACGCCGTCGTCTCCCATCTCGTGCATGGCGTAGTACCACTTCCAGTGGAAGCCGCCGCCGACCCGCGCCTTGTCCTTCCACTCCGGATGCTTGGCGACGAAGGGCGCCATCACCGCTTCGCGGGGAACGTCCCAGGCGTGGTGGACCGCCTCGCGCTGGGCCAGGGTCAGGTCGACGCCGCGACCGACCGGAATCGCGCGCGACAACGCGGCGTTGGCCAGGGCCGGGACCAGCAGGACCAGGACGATCCAACAACCGACAAGCGTCGCAGCGTTGAAGGCGGACCGACGGCCCCAGGCGCCGACCATCAGGCCAAGGCCCGCCCAGAAGGCGACGTAGAGAATGGCGACCAGACTCAGGATCGCCACCCCCCAGATGGGGGCCTTGGCCACAAGCGCGCCGACCAGGAAAGGCCCGAGCAGAGCCAGCAGCACCAGCATCAGCCTCACGCCGGCTCGGCGCAGCCACAGCTGTCCCGGCGTCACCGGCAAGGCGCTCAGCAGGCGCAGGCGCCCAGCCTCCCGCTCGCCCGAGACAAGGTCGTGCATCAGGACGATGACGGCCAGCGGCGCGAGGTAGATCAGCACGAAGGCGAAATCGAACGGCCCCGGCAACGCCAGTTCCGGATTCACCGTCTCCGTCTCGTAGAGCTGCGCCTGGAGGCCCAGCAGCCGCACGCGCAGGACATAGGGCTGGATATCGCGCTGCCCCATGGCGGCGAAGGCCAGGCTGGAGGGACGATCCGAAGTCAGATGAAAGGTGTAGTAGGCCGCGTAGCCGGCCTCGCCGTCGGGCTTGCCATACTGGGTCGTGGCGGCGGCGAAGTCGCGCGCCTGGGCCGTCGCCACCCGGTCGATCAGCGCGGTCTGGCGCGCGCTGGCCGACAGGCCGGCGCCCACCGCGACCGCCGACAGCACCAGCAGCAGTGTCAGCGCGGCGGCGGCGACTCGCGACCGCAGCAGTAGGCGCAGCTCATATCGAAAGCGGTTCATCGGGCGTCCTCGCGGAGTCGGCGGGCGACGGGCGCGCAGAGCGCCAGCAGCGCGACGAGCCAGACGATCAGAACAGCGAGGTTGGCCGCGATACGGCCGCCGGCCAGGCGCAGCACGTCCGGCGCGACGTAGGCGAAGCTGGGCACGCGCTTCCAGTTGGCGGCGGCGATGCGCGGATCCTCGCCGGCGCCCTGGTTGGGAATCTGCTCGACCTGCATCCGGTTGAGCGACTGGACGAAGGCGTAGCGGTAGCGCTCGACCTGATCGAGGAAGTCCTGATGGCTCTCGATGTCCGTGCCGGCCAGGCTCATCGAGGCCTGACGCAGGGCGATCACCGGGCTGACGGCCCCAAAGCCGCGCACGAAGCGGTTCTGAGCCTGCTCACGGGCGAAGGCCTCGCGGGCGTAGCGGTCGAAGAGCTGGCTGGTCAGGCGCTCGCCTTCCATGCCAACCAGGCCGGCCCACTGGACGGGGAGGTCCTCGACGCGCCGGACGCCGTACTGGGCCAGGATCTTGGCCTTGAAGGCCGAGAAATAGGGGTCGTCGGGGTCGTGGCTGTCGCCGATCTTGTTGAGGTCGGCGTGGATGGCGATGTCGGTCTCGATCCGCGTCAGCGTCTGCGTCCGCAAGCGCGCCGCCGCCTCGGGAAGGGTGCGCGGGATCAACACCACCAGCACCATCCAGATCGACACCAGCAGGATCAAGGCGTCGCGCGAACGCCGCGCCAGGGAGGAGACCAGGACCGCCATCACCGCCCAGATCGCCAGGTAGAGCCCGTAGATGACAAGCAGCAGCACCGCCGGCCCGGGCGGAGCCCAGCCCAGCAGCGCGGCGATCAGCAGGGCCAGCGCCGCCGGCGCCAGGATCAGGCCGGCCGCCCCGCCATGGGCCAGGAGCTTGCCAGCCAGCATGTCGCTCGCCCCCAGCCCCTGGGCGGCCAGCAGGCGCAGCGTGCCGCGCTCCCGCTCGCTGGCCACCGCGCCATAGGCCAGGAAGATCACCAGCAGCGGCGCCAGCGTCTGGAGCACGAAGGCCGGTGTCAGCTCGCCGAAGCGCAACAACAGCGAGGATTGCCGCGCTTCGCTGAAATTGGCGCTGTTCTGGCGGTGGCCTTCGAGAAAGACCGTGTGGCCGGTGAAACTGTCCACCCCACGGTCAAAGAAGGCCAGGGTCGAGAGCGGCCGGAACACGAACTGGCCGTAGTGGACCATGCGGTGCGGATGCCGGTCGGGTTGGAGGTCGAACTGGCGGTCGGAACTGGCCTGATGACGCTCGCGCGACGCCTCGATGGCGTTGCGCTGCTCCACGCACAGAAGCGCGGAACCGGCCAGCAGCACCGCCAGGATCAAGCCGGCGACCACCGCGACCCGATTGCGCGCCAGGGCCCGCCATTCCTCGCGCGCGACCCGGCCGACCAGGCTTGGCCGCCCGCTCACGCCGCGGCTCCCGCCTGGAGATAGCGCTGGTGAAGGGCTCGAACGTCGAAACGCTCCGTCCCCTCGGCGATGAGTTCGGCTTCGATGCGGCCCTCGGCCAGGAAGCCGATGCGGTCGGCGACCTCGGCCGCGCCCAGCAGGTCGTGGGTCACCATCAAGGTCGCCACGCCGCGAATCCGGGCGGTCTCCAGCAGGCGGTGGAAATCCGCCGTGGCCCGAGGGTCCAGGCCCGCGGTCGGCTCGTCGAGCAGCAGGACCGGCACGCGGCGGGCGATGGCCAGGGCGATGGCCACCTTCTGGCGCATGCCCTTGGAGTAGCCTCCGAGCCGCCGATCCCAGGCCTCGCGGACCAGGCCCACGGCGTCGAGCGCCTCCTCGATCAGGGCGCCCGCCGTGTCGGCCCGGGCCAGGGTCAGCAGGTAGTCGATGTTCTCGCGCGCGGTCAGGTGCTCATAGAGCGCGACATTCTCGGGCACGTAGGCGATGCGCGCCCGCGCCGCCGCGGGATCCGACCCGACCTCGACGTCGCAGACCCGCGCGGAACCGGCCGTCGGCCGCGCCAGTCCCAGAAACAGGTTCAGGGTCGTCGACTTGCCCGCGCCGTTGCCGCCCAGCAGGGCGTAGATCTCCCCCGCCCTCACGGAAAAAGTCAGGCCGCGAAGAACCCGCTGGGTCCCGTAGTTCTGCTCAAGCCCCACGGCCTCGAGCGCCATGGCGGATGTGGTGGTCAAGATACCGATCCCCTCGCATGTCGGCGTGAAGGCGGTTGCGAACCCACGTCGATCTCAATTACTACGTTATAACGTAACATACACATTGCGAGTCAATCGCGGATCGATCCGCGTATCGGGTTTCGGGGAACGGCATGAGGTTCATGGATTTTCGCACCGCGTTGATGGCGGGTTGCGCGGCGGTCGGCCTTTCGACCAACGCGGCGGCCGAGGTTGACGTCGAGGTCGCCGACACGGTCGTGGAGAACGTCACGGTCACCGCCCGGCGGGCCAACGCCAGCATCAACGGCCTGGATGTCTCGCCCCTCAGGCTTCCGCAGAGCGTGCGGGTCCTGGACCGCCAGCTGATCGACCAAATGGGCGTGGCCAACCTGTCGGACCTGTTCGACCTGGCCGGCGGCATGGCCCGCCAGAACAGCTTCGGCGGCGCCTGGGACGCCTATGCGATCCGGGGTTTCTCCGGCGACATCAACCAGGGGCCCGACCTGCTGGTCAACCGCTTCACCGCCAATCGCGGCTTCAACCCGCGCCGCGACGTCGCCACGGTCGAGGTCTTCCAGGTGCTCAAGGGACCGGCCTCGGCCCTATCGGGCAAGGGCGAGCCCGGCGGCTCGATCAACATCGTCACCAAGACGCCCCTGCGCCACGCCCACGCCTCGGCGGAGCTGGGCTATGGCGACTTCGACACCTGGCGGGCGGTTGGCGACGTGGGCGGGCCGATGAGCGGAACGGTGTCGGCGCGGCTGGTGGGAGCCTATCAGACCACGGACGGTTTCCGCGACCACGCGGGCAGCGACCGCCTGGTGCTGGCCCCGTCCCTGGCCTGGACGCCGACCGACAAGACCCGCCTGCTCTATCAGTTCGAGGCGATGGACGTTCATTTTGTCCACGACCGGGGCCTGGTCGCGGTGAACGGCGACGGCAGGGCCCTGCCCCGCGATCGCTTCCTGGGCGAGCCCAATGACGGGAAGATCCACCAGCAAAGCCTGCAGCACCAGGTCTCCGCCGCCTTCGACCTGGTCGAGGGCGTGTCGCTGGAAGGCGGCGTCCAGTATCGCGACGGCTTCTTCAAGGGTCAGTCGACCCACAATGCCAGCCTGGTCGGCGCCCAGCTTCGCCGCCAGTTGCGCGTCCACGACTATGATTGGCAAGACTTTTCCGGCCGTGCGGAACTGAGCGTCAGGCGCCAGTTGGTGGGCCTTGAACATCAGTTGCGGGTTGGCGGCGACGCCTTCACCTACGACCAGCGGCGAGTCTTCCTGCGTTACAGCCCGACGGCGGCGGCGCCCTACGCCATCGACGTCTTTAATCCGGTCTATGGCCAGGCCAAGCCGGTGGCCACGCTGAACCAGGACCTGCTGGAAGAGCTGCGCGGCCAGAGCGTCTATGCCCAGGACCTCGTCACCGCCGGCCGCTTCACGGTCCTGCTTGGCCTGCGCCATGACTGGATCCAGCAGACCACCACCAACTACCGCAGCCATACCGCCAGCCATCAGAGCCCCGCCCGGACCTCGCCGCGCGCCGCCCTGACCTGGGCGGCGTCCGACCAGTTGTCGGCCTATGTCAGCTGGGGCCAGTCGTTCCGCTACAACCAGGGCGCCGACGCGGCGGGCCTGGCCTTCGCGCCGGAGGAAGGCGAGGCCCTGGAAGGCGGCGCCAAGTACGCCCTGCGCGACGGCGACCTGACCGGGACCCTGTCGGTCTTCCGCATCGACAAGAAGAACATCCTGGCCAACGACGCGGCCAACAGCGGCTTCTTCATCGCCGTCGGCGAAGCCCGCAGCCAGGGGGTGGAGTTCGACGCCAATCTGAAGATCGGAGACCAGCTGACCCTGACGGGGGTCTATGCCTTCACCGACACGGAGATCACCAAGGACACGCGGCCGGACCTGGTCGGCAGCGCCTTGAGCAACATCCCGCGCCACTCGGCGGCGGTCCACGCGCATTGGCGTTCGGCCCGCGAAGGTCCCGGCGCGATCGGCGTGGGCGGCGGGCTGGTCTATGTCGGCGGACGCCAGGGCGACGACGTCAACTCGGGCTTCACCCTGCCCGGCTACGTCACCGCGCGATTGAACCTCAGCTATCGCGTAACGCCGGAACTCTCCCTGCACCTGGATGCCGAGAACCTGCTGGACGCCTACTATCTCGAAAGCTCGTACAGCAACGTGTGGATCACCCCGGGTGCGCCAAGGACGATCACCGGGCGTGTGAAGCTGGCCTTCTGATCCGGACGCGGCCAACAGTCCCGTCGCTTCGGATCAACCGCCGGCGGGAGCGCCCCAGACCACCGTCTCGCCGGGCTCCAGTCCTGACAGGATCTCCACCGCGGCTGGACCGACGCGGCCGATCCCGACCGGCCTGCGCCGCGGTCCGCGCCCGGCCTTCGATCGCACCATCACATAGGCCTGCGGCGCGGCGCCCTGGACAGCCTGAGGCGGCACGGTCACGACGGCCGGATTCTGGTAGGTCGCTATGGCGATGTTGGCGGTCATGCCGATGCGGACGTCGCGCGCGGCCGCTTCGGACAGGCGATCGAGACGCACGCGCGCCTCGAACGTCGCCTTTCCTCCCGCCGAGGTCGCCTCCGCTTCGCCCCCCACGCTGAGCACTGTCCCCATCAGGGGGCTTCCGCCAAAACCGGGGCCCGTCACCACCGCCCTCTGCCCGGTCTTGACCGCGGCCAGGTCCGCTTCATCCAGTTTGAAGACCACGTCCAGGCCGGAGGTGCTGGCGATGACGCCCAACAGCTGGCCCTTGCTGACCCGGCTGCCGCTATGCACGCCTTTGGCGCCGCCTTCGGTCCCGTCGTCGGGACGCACGACGACTCCGGCCTGGGGCGCCAGAATGACGGGGCCCGAGGACGCTCCCCCGACGCCCGCGTACTGCGAACGCGCCACCCCCCTCTGCAACAGGGCGATCCGCCGCTCGCCGCCCTGTCCTCGCCGCGCGGTGTCGGCGAGATCCTCGCGCGCCGCCGTGGCGGCCGTCTGTCGCTGGCGCCGCTGCTGCACGATCGTGTCGTACTCGCTGCGCGGCACCAGGCCACGATCCAGCAGCGCCCTGGTCTCCGCCAGCTTGGCCTCGATATCGCCCAGTTCGGCATCAGCGGTCGTGACCGCGCGCGCGGCGCGCTTCACCTCCGGCCCCTGCTCCCAGTTATCCAATCGCGACGCCTCCGCCTCGGCCCTCAGCCAGGCGATCTCGGCCTCGGCGCGACCGCGGCCCACATCGGCGGGGTCAAGCTCGACCAGCACCTGCCCCGCCTCGACCTGGTCGCCGTAGGTGAAGCGGACCTCGGCCACGCGGGAGTCGAACGGCGCCGTCACATCGATCCGGGCCCCCGGGGCGATCCGGCCCGTGAAATTGGCGGACAGGACAAAGGGCCCTCGCCGCGCCACCGCGCTCTGTTCCGCCGCGACGTCGCCGGTCGCCTTGTCGCGGCCGCGCGTCATGCCCACCACCAGCAGGCCGCCGACCACGACGGCCAGGCCGGCATAGAGCAGCCGCCGTCCCCATCGCGCCCCTAGTCGTTCAAGGAAATGCGCCATGTCTCGAGCGTGCTCCCGATTTGCTGGTCCAGCGCCGTCAGCGCGTTGAGGTAGGCGATCCGAGCCGACAGTTCCTGACTGTCCGCGGCCCTCAGGTCGGACTGGAAGGAGAGCACCTCGAAGTTGGAGGCGCGCCCCACCCGCAGCTTTTCCTGCTGCAGCTCCAGGGCCCGCTCGGCCAGGTCGCGAGCGCGGCGCGCGGCCTCCAGCTGACGCCAGGTGCTCTCGGCCGTCTGGACGGCGTCCTGGATCTGAGCCTCGACGGCCGCCGCCAGGTCCTCGTAATAGAGTTCGGCGGTCTTCAGGCTGGTCGAGGCGGCCAGGTCGGCCTGGCGGGCGGAATAGTCTCCGATCGGAATACCCAGCGTCAGGCCGATCGTGCGATCCGTGCGCCCCGACAGCACGCCCGGCCCCCAGTCGCCGTCTTGCCGGGTCAGGGAGCCGACCACCGACAGGTCCCACAGGCGATTGTTGCGCGCCACGGCGGCGGCTTGCCGCGCCTGCTCGATCGACTTGCGCTGGGCCAGGACGTCGACCCGCGCCTCCAGCGCCAGTTCGACCGCCAGATTCAGGTCGATCTCGACATGCCTGGCCGCGATGTCGTCGGACGCCATGACATTGGTGCGCGGGTCGAGCGCCAGCAGCCGAAGCAGGGTCACCTGGGCGGAAGCCCGCTGACGACGGGCCTCCAGCACCGCCACCTCCTGGTTCGCCACGCCGGATTCCGTCTGCACGATATCGGCCGCCGCCATTCGGCCGGCGTCGATCAGGGCCCGGTTGGTCTCGAGCAAGGCGCGGGTCCGCTCCAGCGACAACTCGGCCAGACGCACCTGCTCCTGCGCCTGGATCAGGCCGCGATAGGCGAAGACGACGGCCGTGACGGTGTCCGACACCGTCGCCTTCAGGCGCAGGCGGTTGATCTCCTCCTGCAAGCGGGCGACGCGCACCGGGGCCATGTTGACGTCGAGGCCGGCGCCGCGCAGCAGCGGCTGTCGCAGGCTCAGGGACAAGGTTTTCCTGGCCCCGCCCCCGCCGCCCTCCAGCCGCTCGCGCCGGTCCCACACGAAGGCGGCGGTCGTTCCCAGCGGCGTGCGCCAGCCGGCCGAAGGCGTAACCACCGCCTCCGTCTGGGTTGTTCCGTTCGCGGAGCGACGTCGCACCACCTCGGCCGCGACCCCGCCCACCGGAACGAAGGCGCGCTGGGCGACGAAGAGATCGAACCGCTCGACCGCGCGCTGCAGATAGGCCGAACGGATGGCGCGGTTCTGGCGCAACCCCAGCGCCACGGCTTCCTCGAGGCCGAGGTTCAGCGCGGCGCCGGACGGGACCGGTGTGGCGGAGGGCGAAGGCACGCCAGCGACCGGCGACACGCTGAAGGACGGCACGCCCACGACGCCCTGGGACTGGGCGCCCGCCGCCGAAGCCGTCGCCACGCCGCATATGCCCAAGAAGCTCGCCCACGCCACCCGACTAGTCCGCACGCAAGGCCTCGATCGGATGAACGCGCGACGCGGTGATCGCGGGATAGAGGCTGAAGATCAGGCCGACCACGGCCGCCATGCCCGGCCCCAGCGGCAGCACCCAGAGGGCCAGGTCGAAGGTCCAGCCGGACATCCTGGCGATCATCGCCGTCGCCGCCACGCCCAGCGCCGCCCCCAGGGCGCCGCCGCTGAGCGACAGAACCACGCCCTCGATCAGGAACATCAACCGGATGTCGCCGGGCGTCGCCCCGATCGCGGCGCGCAGGCCGATCTCGCGCCGCCGTTCCATCACCGTCATCAGCATGACATTCATCACCCCGATCCCGCCGACCAGAAGGGAGATCGCGCCGATCGCCGTCAAGAGGCGGGAATGAACCGCCGCCTGGGCGTTCATGGCCCGGATCATGGCCCGGGCGTCGCGAACCTGGACGCTCAGGCCGGGACGGCTCAACCGCGTGGTCAGGCGACGTCCGACGGCCTCGGGATCGGCCTCGAGGCGCAGGCGGATCAGGGCGGCCGTCGGGTCCGGCCCGGCCACGCGGCGCGCGCAGGCCAGCGGGATGACGACGGCCTGGTCGTAGTCGACGGGGCTCAGCGCCTCCATCGGCACGGGCCGCAACAGGCCCACGACCGTGAAGCCGTAGTCGCCGACCGTGATCAAGGCGCCCGGCGCCAGGGCGGCGCCCGGTCCGGACAGGTCGTTGGCCAGCCGCGCGCCGACCAGGGCGGCCGCGCCGCAATCGTCGATCGGTCCCAGCAGTCGCCCCGTCGCGGCCCGCAACCCGGCGACCTCGGCCATCGCGGGCGGCACGGCCGCGACCATCGCGTCGATCTGACGGGCGCCGGCCCGAACCGGGAGCCGCGCCGTCGCCAGCGGTGTGACCCGCACGACCCCGGGTTCCGACGCGGCCGCGGCCTTCAGCGCCCCGAGGTCGAGCCCGACCGGTTCGGCGCCGGTCGGCTGGGCCACGACCTGCAGCATGTCCACCCCCGTCTGGCGGAACCGCTTCAGGGTCTCCAGCTGCGCCATGTGGCCGAGGTTGAGCAGGGCGACGATGGCGCCCGAGCCGATGACCACCCCCAGCAACGCCAACAGCGAGCGTCGGCCCTGCCCCTTCAGATTGTCCAGGGCCTCGACGAACAGGGCGGTCGGCGCGGCGTTGGTCGTCATGTCGCCTCCTCGCGCTGGGTCCGGATGCGCCCATCCCGAATCTCGATCAGGGCGTTGCAGCGCGCCGCCAGGTCCGGGTCATGGGTGACCATGACGATCGTCGTCCCCAGCCGTCGGTTCAAGTCCCGCAGCAGATCCATGACGGTCGCGCCGGTGGCGGTGTCCAGACTGCCGGTCGGCTCGTCGGCGAGGATCAGGCGCGGCTCCCCGATCAGGGCGCGGGCCAGGGCGACGCGCTGGCACTGACCACCCGACAGCGCCGAGGGCCGATGGTCGACCCGATCGGCCAGGTCGACGCTCTCCAGCATGGCCAGGGCGCGAACGCGTCGTTCGGCGCGCGGCACGCCTCGATACAGCAGGGGCAGCGCCACGTTCTCCCAGGCCGTCAGGCGCGGCAACAACTGGAAGGATTGGAAGACGAAGCCGATCATGCGGTTGCGCAGTCGCGCCGCCTCGGCCGCCGACCGGAAGGCGACCCGCTGTCCGTCCAGTCGGATCTCGCCGCTGTCGGGCTGGTCCAGAAGACCGATCAGGTTCAGCAGCGTGCTCTTGCCCGAGCCGGACGGGCCGACGATGGCGACAAGACCGCCGGCCGGGATGTTCAGCGAGATGTCGTGCAGCACCGGCACGCGCGTGGGGCCGGCCCCATAGGCCTTCGACACGCCGACCAGGGCCAGCGCGGCCGGCGCGCCCTCAAAGCAAGAAACGCCGGGAGCCCGAAGGCTCCCGGCGAGGTCAGGGATGGAAGGGTCGAAATTCGACCGCGCCATCAGGCGGCTCAGGACACCGTCAGGGACGGCGAGCTGGTGAGGGTGCCGTTGATGGTGCAGGCGCCGGGCGAGCCCGGGATGGAGGCGCCCACGAAGGTGACCTTGCCCGGCGAACCGTTGGTCCAGTTGGTGGTGATGTTGCCGCTGCAGTTGCCGAGGATCGAGGTGGCGCCGATGCCCGTGATGGTGATCGAAGTGCCGCCGTTCGGCGTGATCGTCCAGTTGAAGCCGGTGGGCGAGATCAGCCAGCCGCATTGCCAGTCGCCGGGGGCGAAGGAACCGCCGGTGATGGTGGCCGAGGCGCCGCCGGGGGCCACGGTGCCGTTCAGCGTGACGTTGCAGTTGACGGTCGTCGACTGCTGCAGGGTCAGCGTGCCGGTGAGGGTGAAAGCGCCGGAGGGGCTGATGGTCGCGGCCGAGGCCGAGGCGGGGGCGGAAAGGCCGGCCACGGCCAACACGGCGGCGGACAGAATAGAAGCGCTCTTCAACATGTCGTCTTCCTCCTATTGCAACCTCTCATTGGAGGTCTGAGCGATGCAACTACTAACAGCAGAGGGAGTCAAATTAAATTCTCAATAAAAAACAATGACTTATATGAACAACGCATCATCGCGCGGCGCCCTTGGAGGGCGTCGCGAAAAAAGCCGCCGCCCCGGCCATGCGGGGCGGCGAGTCGCCGAGCGGTGCGCTAGAAGCGCTTGGACACGCTGAACGCCACGAGACGTGGATCCAGGGTGAAGACGTTGGCGGTCAGGCCGGTGTCGTCGCTGTTGGTGAAGGTGTCGGTGATGGGCGTCTTGTCGAACAGGTTCTTGACGTAGGCCTGGAAGACCAGGCCCTGGTCGGGCCGCTCGAGCGTCACCGACAGGTTGGCGTTGTCCCAGGCTTTCAACCGGTCGTATTCGGTGTTGTAGACGCGGGCATAGCTGCTGCCCTGATAGTAGTAGTCGCCGCGGAACGTCAGGCTCCATGGGCCCCGGAAGAAGGTGTACTGGGCGCCGATGTTGGCGGTCCAGTTCGGCGCATTGGGCAGTTCATTGCCGCTCAGGTCCGCCTTGAACCCTCGCCCGCCATTCGGGGCCTCGGTCAGCGGGTCATAGTTGAAGCCGAACAGGCGCCAGAAGGGCACGCTCGACGGGAAGTTCGGATTGAACGTCCCCGTCCGCAGCGACCCGCCGCACAGGGCCTGAAGCGCGACGACCGTCATCTCCGGTGGGAACGGTCGCGAAAGGATGGTCTGCACGTACTTGGTCGGGGCGACGCAGTTCGACGGCACCTGGAGCCAGGGACGCAACACCATCCAGTCGGGATTGCCCTGGGTGCGGTTCATGACGTCGATGGAGCTTTCGCCGTCGCCGATCCGCGTCTTCAGATAGCCGAAATTGGCGTCCACCCGGAAGGCGCGGTTGGGACGGAAGACCGTCTCCAGTTCCAGCCCCATGCTGCGGGCGTCGAAGTTCTCGTTCAACGAGATGCGGTCGACGATCTGGGACACCTGGTAGTCGGTGTAGTCGTAATAGAAGGCCGTGGCGTTCAGCCTCACCTTGCCGCCATAGAGCGAATTCTTGGTCCCGATCTCGAAGGCGTTGACGTATTCCGGCTCGAACGTCTCGGGCAGAGGCTGATACTGGATGACCGTCGGATTGATGTCGACGCGCGGCGGATTGGACCCACCGCCTTTGTAGCCCCGCGAGTAGGAGGCGTAGACCAGGGTCTCGTCGGTGAAGCTGAGCTTGGGCTTCCAGTCCAGCACCAGTCGGCCGGTGACGGCGTCCCACCGCTGATCGATGTCGGGCAGGGCCGGATAGTCCCGGCTGACATAGCCGCCCGACGACGGCCCCGGATTGCCGCGATCCGCGCCCAGCAGCAGCTGGCTGGGATAGGGGGTGCTGACCTTGCGGTCGTCGGTGTAGCGCAGCCCCGCCGTCAGCCGGAACTCGGGCGACAGGTCCAGGTAGCCCTCGCCGAACACCGCCCAGGACCGGGTGTGGATGACGTTCTTGCTGCGGAAGTAGTTGTGACCGTCACCGGCCAATTGATTCATCGGCGTGGGATCGACGTAGATGCATTCCTTCGTCGTCTGTGGCGTGCAGGGCTGTGTCTGCCGGCCAAGATTGGTCGGCAGGCCGACGGCGACATTGTAGTAATATTCAGCCAGGAACGTGAAGACGTTGTTGAATACGAAATAGTCGTCCTGGGATTTGAAGTCGAGATAGTTGGCCCCGAGGCTGAAGTTGAACTTCCCATCGAAGTCCGACTGCAGGCGCAACTCCTGGGTCCATTGGCGGTTGTCGGACCGGCTCAGGTCGGCCGAGACCATCCGGTTGGACATGCCCAGCTGGGGATCGGTGTAGTACCCGCCAGGCGTCGGCGTGGTCGGGGCGACGATCGGTCGGCCCAGGACGTCGAACAGGCCGTCGGAGTTGCTGAAGATCGGATTGGAAACGAACCGGTTGTAGTCTTGCGAGGAGTAGTAGGCGTCCTCGGCATAGGCCGTCTGGGAGACCAGCTTCAGCTTGTCGCTGAGGTCGAACTCCATGTTGAACTGCACCACGTTGTTCTTCACACGGAAGATCGGATCGTAGCTGGTCGCGATTTCGCGCAAGTTCCGGGACTGGGTCAGGCCCGCATAGGGGTCCGTGCCCAGGGGCACGGCCTGGACCGGTCGGCCCTGGGCGTTCTGGCCGTAGGACAGGGACGCCAGGAAGATGTGGGCGAAGGCCCCGCCGTTGGGCACGCCATAGGCCGCGTCGCTATACAGCGAGCCCGGCAGGCAGCCCTGGCTCAGCCGGTTGCGGATGATCGGCGAGGTGATGGTGACGCTGCCCGCCCGCGTTGGGCCGGGGTCGGTGGTGCACAGCTGCTTGCCGGTGCGCGAGCGGTTGTCGTCTTCCTCGAAATGCTCCCAGATCAGGTTGCTGCGGAAGCGGCTGCTTGGCTCCCACGCCGCCGACAGGCGGGTGGACCACAGATCGCGGTCGTTCACGTGGGTGTCGTTGAAGCTGTTGTAGTCGAAGCCGTCGCGCCTGGTCATCGAGCCGGCGGCGCGCACGGCGAAGGTGTCGCCGAGCGGCACGTTGATCATGCCCGACATCCGGCGGGAGTCGTAGTTGCCGACCTCGCCCTTGATCACGCCCTCGAACTCATGACCCGGCAGCTTGGGGATCATGTTGACCACCCCGCCGGTGGCGTTGCGACCGTACAGGGTGCCCTGCGGCCCGCGCAGCACCTCGACCCGCTGGACGTCGAGATATTCCTGCTCGAACAGCCGGTTGCGGATCAGCGGCGTGGAGTTGAAGCTGACCGCGACGGCCGGGTCGCTGCTGGCCGAGATCGCCTTGGTCCCGATCCCGCGGATCGAGAAGTTGTACATGCTGAAATTGGCCTTGGAGAAGGTCACGTTCGGCACGGCCCGCACCAGCTCCGAGCCCCCTTCGATCTTCAGCGTGTCCAGGTTTTCGGACGACAGGGCCGTCACGGCGATCGGCACGTCCTGGATCGATTCCTCGCGCTTCTGGGCCGTGACGATGACGTCGTCGAGTTGCGTCACCTCCTGCGCCCAAGCCGAGCCCGCCCCGACGGCGAGAGCGACGACCGACGCGGTGACAGCCAGACGCGCGCGAACACAGGCCGATGAAGCCATGCGGAATCCTCCCCAGACCCGGCCCAACTCCTCAGCTGGACCGATATGAACGTTTCCTCCGCCCTTGATCTATGTCCGTCTGGCAGGGCGAAACGCCGACGGCTTTGCGTCGCCAAACATCCATCTATTCACCACCCTGTCAATACATTACTTACATTGGTGTTTAGTGACGTTGGGGAAGTTTCGCGCCGTCCTGGTTGGCGACATCGCGGCTCCAGGAACCGCCCCTGGGCGCGCGGACCGGTCATCGACAAGGGTCCGTGGATGAGGTGCTTCGGCCCGTCGAAACCGACGGCTTCCAGCCCGGGGGGCCTTTCAAGGCAAGACGCGCCAGGAGCCCGAAGACTCTGGGCGCCGCCAGGCGTGAGCAGATCGAAACACCACGCCAATCAGACGGCTCAAAGCACCGTCAAGGATGGCGAGCTGGTGAGCGCACCGCTGACGATGCATGGGCCGGGCCAGCTGTTGCAACCTCTCGTTGGAGGCCAAGCCGTGAAAAGCGCCGACGCCCGACCGGGCGAGGCGGAGCATCATGGCCGCGCGGAGCGCCGGAAACATTCGCTGAAGGCCGCGAGGTGCGGCTCAGACTGGTGGCCGGGGCCGGACAGCCAACACATCGTCAATCTCGTCCAAATATTCACTTAAATGTAAATACATAGCCTGCGTCGATACAAAACAACGTCAGGGAGAGCCGCCGCGCGCGCCTTGCCCACGATATCGCCCTGCCGGAAACCACCCCAAGGGCCGGGCCAATCACCCTCCCCGGTCCCGAACAGAGGGGCTCACCCAGAATTTTCACGCCGATCAGATATTTACATAGATGTCAAAATAGCCACTATCACCGGGCCTTGCGAGGGGGAGACCATGGACGCTGACGTGATTGTCGTCGGAGCCGGACTGGCGGGACTGGTCGCGACGAACGAACTGATCCAGGCGGGCAAGCGCGTCGCCCTGGTGGACCAGGAGAACGCCGCCAATCTGGGGGGCCAGGCGTTCTGGTCGTTCGGAGGCCTGTTCCTGGTCAATTCGCCCGAACAACGACGCCTGGGCGTGCGCGACGGCTTCGACCTGGCCTGGCGGGACTGGCGGGGCAGCGCCGGGTGGGATCGGCTGGACGGCCCCCTGCCCGAGGATGAATGGGCGGTGCGCTGGGCGCGCGCCTATGTGGAATTCGCCGCCGGTGAGAAGCGCGACTGGCTGCGCCGCCACGGGATCAAGCTGACCCCCATGGTCGGCTGGGCCGAACGCGGCGGCGGCCAGGCCTTCGGCCACGGCAACTCCGTGCCACGCTTCCATGTCGCCTGGGGCACGGGCACCGGCGTGTCGGAGCCGTTCGCCCAGCGCGCTCGGGAGGCCGCCGGCGGTGGCCTGCTGACCTTTCATTATCGGCGCCGGGTGGACGAGCTGCTGGTCGAGGGCGGCCGGGTCACGGGGGTCGCCGGGGCGATCCTGACGCCGGACGACGCGGGGCGCGGGGCGCCATCCAGTCGCGAGGTGGTCGGCGGCTACACCCTGAAGGCCCAGGCGGTCGTCCTGGCCACCGGCGGCATCGGCGGCGACCACGACCTGGTGCGGCGCTTCTGGCCCGACCGGCTGGGCGCGCCACCGCGAAACATGATCACCGGCGTCCCGGCCTATGTCGACGGGCGGATGCTGGACATCGCCGGCGCGGCCGGCGCCCGGCTCGTGAACCGCGATCGCATGTGGCACTACGTCGAGGGCGTACGGAACTGGAGCCCCATCTGGCCCCGCCACGCCATCCGCATCCTGCCGGGCCCTTCGGCGATGTGGTTCGACGCCCTGGGCCGGCGCCTGCCCTTCCCCGCCCTGCCCGGCTACGACACCGTCGCGACCCTGCGCCACCTCCGCACCACGCCGGACCTGGCCGAGCACGACCACTCCTGGTTCATCGTCACCCAGAAGATCCTGGAGAAGGAGTTCGCCCTTTCAGGGTCCGAGCAGAACGGCGACATCACCAATCGCCGGGTGCTGGGCCTGCTGCGCTCACGCCTGGGCAAGGGCGCGCCGCCCGAGGTGGAGGCCTTCAAGCGTCATGGCGCCGACTTCGTGGTCGCCGACACGCTGGAGACCCTGGTCGGGAGGATGAACGCGCTGACCGAGCAACCCTTGCTGGACGCGGCGCTGATCCGCGGCCAGATCGAGGACCGCGACGCCCAGATGGCCAATCCCTTCACCAAGGACCTGCAGGTCATGGGCATCCACAACAGCCGCCGCGCCCTGGGCGACCGGCTGGCGCGCACGGCGACGCCCCACCGCATTCTCGATCCGAGGGCGGGACCGTTGATCGGGGTCAAGCTGCATGTCCTCACCCGCAAGTCGCTGGGCGGACTGCAGACCGACCTTTCGGGTCGCGTGCTGACGTCCAGCGGCGCGGCGCTGGAGGGGCTGTTCGCCGCGGGCGAGGCGGCGGGCTTCGGCGGTGGCGGGATGCATGGCTACAACGCGCTGGAAGGCACCTTCCTCGGCGGCTGCATCTTCTCGGGCCGGGCGGCGGGACGCGCCCTGGCGGGCATGGTCTGAGCCGCCCCCGTCCCTACGGGCAAGCCTCGCAAGGGACCGGCGTCGCGACGGGGCGCTCTCGCCGCGCCGCCAGCACCAGGACAACACCCGACGCGGCGGCCAGGCCGGCATAGGCCGAGGCGCTGACCGCGCCCAGGTGATCGACCAGCACGCCGCCGAAGATCGCCCCCATGGCGATGGCCACCTGGAAGGTCGAGGTCAGCAGGCCGCCCGCCAGCTCAGCCTGGTCGGAGGCCTCCGAGGTCGCCCAGGCCTGGAAGCCGACCGGCAGCATGGCGAAAGCGAAGCCCCAGACGGCCAGGGCGATCGCGACCACGGGAGGCCAGGCGCCCAGGGTCACGATCGCCAGGGCCGAGGCGGCGACCAGGCCCGCGCCGCCCAGCACCGCCAGGCGCGGATCGCGTTCCGCCAGGAAAGCCCCCGCGAAATTACCGAAGAACCCGGCGACGCCGAAGGCCAGCAGGACGAGGGAGATCGCGCCGACGCCCAGCCGCGTCACCTGCTCGAGCACGGGACGAACATAGGTGAAGCCGGCGAAGTGGCCGGAGATCACCAGCAGGACGCCGATGAGGGCCACCGCGACGCTGGGACGGCGCGCCACCTGCAACAGGCCGCGCAGTCGCGGCGGCGCCGTCGGCGCCAGCCTGGGCAGGGTCAGCACCTGGGCCAGCAACGCCAGGCCCCCGACCACGCCGGCGATGATGAAAGCGGCGCGCCAGCCCAAGGTGTCGCTGACATAGGCCCCGACCGGGGCGGCCGAGACCGTGGCCACCGACACGCCGGTGAAGACGATCGACATCGCCCTGGGCAGGGCCGTGACCGGCACGAGCCGCATGGCCAGGGCCGCGGCCATGGACCAGAAGCCGCCCAGGCTGGCGCCCAACAGGATCCGCGCGACCAGCAGCATGGGCAGGTTGACGGCGAACACCGTCAGCAGGTTCGAGGCGCACAGCAGCGCCATCAGGCTCCACATCACCAGTCGCCGGTCGAAGCGCCCCGTCAGCACCGGCGTCAGGGGCGCGGCGATGGCGCCGATGACGGCGGTGGCGGTGACCGCCTGGCCCGCCGCGCCGACGCTGACGCCCAGGTCGGCCGCCAGCGGCGTCAGGACGCTGGCCGGCAGGAACTCGGAGGTCACCAGGGCGAAGACGCCCAGGGTCAGGGCCCCGATCGCGGCCCAGGCGGCGGGCGGCCCGGCGTTGGACCCGACCTGGGTCTCCGGGATCGAGACGCCCTGGTCCTGTTTGGCGATCGTGGAACCATCCATGGCGGTCTCCGGTGCTCGGGCGCTCAACGGCCCGGTTGTTGACGTGTCGTGCTCTGGCGAAGGGGCGTTGACCGGCCGTTAGTCCGGGAAATTGAAGTTGGCGTCGGGGATCCCGCCGCCGGCGAGGATCGACCTCGCCCGTCTGACGCAGAGATAGGCGCGCGCCGGGCGCTTCGCCGGGCTCAGGGCGCGCAAATTTCCGCAAGGCGCGACCAGCATTTCTGTCTGGCCGTCCGGGCGCCCACCGACTCAGCAGCGCGGCTCAAGGCTCACTTCAAGGATCCCAATTCGTGGAGCTTCGCCGGCCATTCCCAAGGTCGCCGTCTCTTTCGACGGCGCGGCGCACGACCGGTCGCGGAACCTTCGCTCGGCGGAAAGCTTGAGTCCTGGCGAACATGGCCAGGACCGAGGGCATGGCGAACATCTCTTGCATCGTCTGCGTCTACAACGAGGGCGATCGGCTGCGGGACATCCTTTCGGCCGTGGACGGACACCCCGCTCTGAAGGAAGTGATCGTCGTCGACGACGGTTCGACCGACGGCGTCGACGCCCTGTTGAAGACCCACCCCAATGTCCGCGTGATCACCTACGGCGCCAATCGCGGAAAGACCTATGCGATGAGCCGGGGCGTCGCCGCGGCGACCGGCGAACTGCTGATGTTCCTGGACGCTGATCTCTCCGGCCTCGGACGCCAGGAGATCGACCGACTCGCCGCCCCGATCGTGGCCGGCCGCGCGGAGGTCAGCATCAGCCTGCGTCGCAACAGCCTGCCGCTCTATAGGCTGATCGGACTGGACTTCGTATCCGGCGAGCGCGTGATCCCCGCCTGGCTGGTTCGAGATCAGATCGCGGTCATGGAAGCGCTGCCGCGTTGGGGCGGTGAGGCCTTCATCAACCAGCGGATCATCGAGGCCGGCCTGCACATCGAGGTCGTCGATTGGCCTCGCGTCACCAACATCCGCAAGCACCGCAAGATCGGTCGTGTCCGGGGCGCGCTGGCCGAGGGTCAGATGGTTGGCGACGCCCTGCGCGTCCTGTCGCCCGTCGGTCTGGTCAGCCAGAACATCGCGCTGTTGAATCTGGTCTTGCGACGACGCCGAGCCGCCGCCCGGCGCTGGTCGATGGTCCGCCGACCCTGACCAGCTTGAATCGTCGACCTTCAAAAACCGAGACCAAGGAGAAACGCCGTGAAGATCGTCACCAGCCTGAGCTTCCAGGGCGAATGCCGCGAAGCCTTCGACTTCTACGCCCGCGTGTTGGGCGGAAAGGTCACCGCCGCCTTCCCGTTCGGTGAAGGCCCGGCCGACATGCCGGTCGATCCCAAGTACAAGGACTGGCTGATGCACTGCTGGCTGGAGGTCGGCGACCAGGCCCTGATGGGCGCGGACATGCCGCCCGAGTACGCCCCGAACATCGACAAGCCCAAGAACGGTTTCGACGTCACGTTCCATACCGAGGACGCCGCCGAGGCGAAACGTGTCTTCGAGGCCCTGTCCGAAGGCGGCAAGGTCGGCATGGCCTTCGCCGAGACCTTCTGGTCGCCCGGCTACGGCAGCCTGACCGACCGGTTCGGCATCCCGTGGATGGTCAACACCATGGCTGGCCAGGACTGGCGTCCGGCGGGCGGAGCGGGATGAAGATCTGCGAGGGGGTTCCGCCGAGACGCCTGACCCCGACCTAATGCGCCTTCGAAACGTGCTCGGGCTTGTTCTTGCGCTTGGTATGGGCGAACTCCTCGAGCTGCTTTTCGCTCATCGACAGCATGGATTTCGAGGCGCCTTTGAGCTTGCTCTTTGGCGTCTCGCCTCGCTTGGCCGACAGCGCCGCGCCGGCGGCCTTTTGTTGAGCAGCGGATTTGGCGGGCATGGGATGGCTCCTGATCTGCGATCCAGCTGCAAAACGCCTCAACCGTCGCGAAGGTCCCCGTTCCGAACACGGGAACCGGTCGCCGCCGCTCGCTCCCAGATACCTTCGAACGGCGGTCTTGGAGGGAGTGCGCGGCCCGGAAGCGAGCTATCCGTTCGGGCTTCGAGACCTGGCGTTCACCAGTAGGGCGCGGCCCCGTAGCGGGCGTAATAGTCGAGGAGCTTTTCGCGATAACTCTGATCGCCGGCTCCGAAGGCTTCGAGTTCCGTCTTGGTGTAGGACGGGGCGGCCTGAAGCTGGGTCTTGTCGAGCGACACCACATAACCCGCCTGGTCAGGATCGTAGGTCAGCACGGCCCAGGGCAGCGGATGGAACCGCTCGCCGATCCCCAGGAAGCCGCCAAACGAGAGCAGGGCATACCGCACCTGGCCGGACGTCTTGTCGACGGACAGGTTATCGACATGGCCGATGCGTTCACCGGTGAGGTCGAACACCGGGGTCCCGTTCACCCGGTCGCTGGTGATCAGGTTGTGCTTGGATGGCTCAGAGGTCATTTCGGCCCTCCTTGCGGCCAGGTTCAAGGCAGCCTGGAGCCGCCTTCCATCCTGTCGAAAACACCCAGGCCGAACGCCCGTTCCCTTGGCCTGCGGCGGCATGGGCCGCCCACAACTGATGACGGTCGCGCGGCGGGTCGGATCGTGGGAATCCGACCCGCGTGGAGTCACCGCCCGCGGGGACAACGACCGTCAGGGAGCCCGCGACGGCGTCAGTGCCGAGTCTGGGAGTGTTCGCCGCCGGGGCGGGCGATATCGGCCAAGGCCGCTCCGACGGGCCCGGCCGCGCGGATCGCCGCCAGATCGCTGAGCGACACGATGCCGACCAGGCGCTTGTCACGGCTGAGAACCGGCAGCCGCCGCAGCTGGAGTTCGCCCATGTTGCGCAGCACCTCGTCGACGTCATCGTCCTCGAAGCAGTATCTCACCTCGGCGCTCATCACGTCGCCAACCCTGGCGTCGGGACCTTTGCCCTCCGCCACGGCGCGGACGGCGATGTCTCGGTCGGTGATCACACCCACCAGCCGATCGTTCTCGCCCACCGGCAGGGCGCCAGCGTCGCACTCGACCATCATCCTGGCGGCGTCACGGATCGTCTCCTGGGGGTTGGTGATCTCGACACCCCGGGTCATGCAGTCGCTCACACGCATCTGAACCTCCCTTGCAAGAAGCCCGGCCCTTGGACACCTCCCGCCGGCTCCGCGAACAGAACGGATGTCTCGACGAGGCTGTTCCCTCGAATGTGAGTGCGATCCGGCCCAGAAGCTGTACCGGAGTGGCGCGCCCTGTCGGACATGGGTGCGAACCTTCTACAGCTTCACGACGATGCGGCGGCGATCCATGACGTAGCCCAGCAGCCAGCAGACCAGCATGTAGCCTATCGCGCATAGCAGCGAGCCCAGCGCGCCCGGCGCCAGCGCCTGGAACACGTGGACCCCAATCCACGCGTAGAGCCCCCTGCCCGGCGCGACTTCGACCATGCCCAACACGGTCACGAAGAGCTCGGAGAACAGGTAGATCACCAGCGGATTGAGGCCGAACACCTGGAAGAAGCGTATCGCCGCATTGGGCTTGCGGCCTTCCAACACCGCGATCAGGGCCGCCAGCAACACCAGGTCCAGGCCGACGGTCAGCAGGACGAAGCTGCTGGTCCACAGTTTCTTGGCGATCGGAAAGACCAGCCCCCAGGCAAGACCGCCGGCGATCAGGGCCAGGCCGGTCAGGGCCATGCCGATCGTGGCCCGGCGAGCGTCGGACGTCTCCTTCAGAAAGCGCGCGGCGAGATAGCCGGCCAGCACGTTGACCGTCGACGGCAAGGTTCCCAACAGACCTTCGGGATCGAAGCCGCCGTCCTTGCGATAAAGGTGATTCTTGCCCAGCAGCCAGAGATCCAAATGGGTTCCCGCGTTGCCCAGCTTGGACAATGGAGCGACCGGATCGCCGAAGGCCAGCAGGATCGCCCAGTAGCCCAGCAGCAGCACGACCGACAGGACGACGATCAGGCGTGGCGACAGCCAGCGCGCGGCGAAGGCGGCGAGCGCGTAGCAAAGGGCGATGCGCTGCAGGACGCCCATCACCCGCGTGTCCGCGAACGGGATCAGCGTCCAGTGCCCGTCCAGCTTCCGGACGAACGGGAACCAGTACATCAGGAAGCCGAGCAGGAAGATCAGCGCCGCGCGCCGCAGCACCTTCGACATGAAATCCCCCGTCGGGATCGGCCGCGAGAAGGCGAAGGCCATCGAGCAGCCGACCGCGAACAGGAACGACGGGAACACCGCGTCCGCCGCGGTGAACCCAAACCAAGGGGCATGGACCATCGGGGCGTAGGCCTCGGCGCCTGGCCCCGCCGTGTTGACGACGATCATCAGGCAGACCGTCAGGCCCCGGAAGACATCCAGGGACAGGAAACGTGGAGCGGGGGTAGTCAACCGTTCTTCTCCCGGGCTTGATCCAGGCGCGCGATCAGGACCTTGACCCCGCCGACAGGGTCGGCGGGTCGCTGGCGGCGATAGACGACATCCGCCGCGACCCAGGCACGCTCCCAGGCGACGCCGTCGCGAGTGACAGCGGCCTCGTCGAAGGCCCCTGCCCCCGCCGCCTTCAGCGCGTCGAGGAACCGCGACCAGCGCGGCAGGTAGAAGTCGCGATAGAGCCCCTGCCAGGCCTTGGACGCATAGTCGTTGAGATTGCCCTCGCCGCCCCAGACGGTGACCTGAGCCTTGGCGTTGGCGACATAGGCGGCAGCGTCCGCCGGCGTATCGCCGTAAGCCTTGGCGTCGTCGATCCAGGTCGCCAGGGTCTCGGGCTGGACGCCCAGCAGCGCGTCGATCGCCAAGGCCAATGCCTCGACCTCACCGCGCGACCGGTCGCCGGCGACAAGGTCGCCCCGGCGATAGGCGGCCACGGCGGCCTGCAGTTGGCCGTCGATCTCCAGGCTGGCCAGGTGTCGGGCCGCGTCGACGAGGTCCAGCACGAACAAGGGCTGGTCAACGAAGGCGGCCCCCTGGGCGGCTAGCGCGCGGACAGCCGCGTCCAACTTGGCGCGATCACCAGGATGACCCGGGAACTCGCCGATCGTCGCCGTCGGCCGCTTGAAGAACAGATAGGCGCCGGCCTTGCTCTTCCACCAGCGCGGCGACCAGTAGCGGGTCGAATAGGCCGCCTGAACCAGCAGCGCCATGGCCGCATCGAGTTCGGGCGTGGTCCGGCCGTAGCGCGCGCGCGCATAGGTCCCGAGCCAGGCCGGCAGCGACGGCTGTCCCGCGCCCCAGGCCAGGTCGTAGACGGCCTCGTAGACGATCGAATTGTTGTGCAGCCCCTCGGGGAACATCCCGAAGCCCGCCAGCTTGCCGGCGTCGGGATTGCCCGCGATGCCCGCCAGGTCGCGACGGTAGTAGTCGAGGTCGCCGTAGACCGGGTTGCTGCCCCCATAATTATGCACGTAGCCGTAGATCCATGGCTTGCCGCCAAAGGCCTTGGCGTTGCGCCAGACGTCCGGATACCGATCGTTGCCAATGTCGAGGATCATCAGTTTGTCGTCGGGGACGAGGCTAAGATAGGCCGAGATCGCCGACGGCTCCCAGAAGTGGGAGTCCGCGCCGAACAGCCAGCCCTGCATCACCCAGACCGCGTCGGGCCGGGTTTGCCGGATCGAGTCGTAGATGGCCTTGCCATAGGCGGCCAGGCGCTGGGCCTTGGTGGCGGGGTCGACCTCGACCTTGGTCTTGGTCCCCGCCGTGTTGGCCACGCCGTCGCCATACGCGGCGTCGCGCGCGTCCGCGCCGTCGGCGCTGATCGGCGGCAGCATCTCGTTGAACGAGTCGGCCAGGTAGTGGGCCCCCGCCCCGTAGGTCTGGGTATAGAGCGCCAGGAAGCGGCCGGCGATCTTCGCGAACAGCGGGTCGGCCGGATCCAGCCAGTAGGTTTCGTGAAACCCCTCCCATGGCCGCATGCGGTAGATACGGGCCTTCGGGTGTTTCCGAGCAAAGGCCTTGGGCACGTAGCCGCCGAAGGCCGGCAGGATCGGGGTCATGCCCAGCGCCCGCATCCTTCCCAGGATCCGGACCTGCAGGTCCTTCTTCTTGTCGATCCAGTTCGCGGGCAGAGGCGCGCGGTAGGCCTCGATATTGCCCATGCGCTGCCAGGGCGTGAAGGCGGGCCCGGAGAAATAGTCGGCCAGTTCGGTCTCGCTCAGACCAAGCTCGCGCCACAACGCGCGCCAGACATGGTCCTGACCTTCCATGGCCAGCGGCATGTCGACGCCGTGAACCGCCATCCAGTCGATCTCGCGGCTCCAGCGGTCCCACCCCCACCAGGGTGTGGTGTAGCCGTAGGTGCAGGTGTTGAGGTAGGCGCGATGGGTGAAGAGACTGATGACCGGTCCGGTGTCGGCGTCGGGAAACCGCGCCGGCAGGGCAATGCGGTCACCTTCCCAGCTGACGGAAGCCGCCCCGGCCTGCTTCAGATAGGCGTAGGCGCCGCGGGCCAAGGCCACCGGCGTGTCCCCCGTGATCATCACCCTGCCGCCCCGCGCCTGCACATTGTACCAGGGCTTGCCCGCCGGCCTCGCGGACGGGACGAGGGTTAGGGCGATGCCCGCCGCCCGCGCCCCGAGCCGGCGCGCCAGCACGCCTTGGGCCGCCTCGACTCCCCTCGCCTCGTCCGCCGTCGCCGCGGCGAAGGATGGCGTCGCGGCCGCGGCCAGGGCGGCCACGGCTTGCTTCAGGGTTTGGCGACGCGAGGGCCTGGAGGACATCGGAACCTGCTCGTGAGGACGTCAAATGAATGAAATCCGGCGACCGCTCGGCGGCCTGAAGGCGCCAGTCGGGCGACGGCGCTTGGCGCCGCACGCCCGGCTCGTCACCGCATGGTGGGGATGACGAAGCTCTGGTCCAGCACCGCCCCGCCCTTGGGCCAGCGCTGGGTGACGGTCTTGGTGCGGGTGTAGAACCGCACCCCGTCCATGCCGTACTGGTTGAGATCGCCGAAGCCCGAGCGCTTCCAGCCGCCGAAACTGTGATAGGCGACCGGCACCGGGATCGGCACGTTAATTCCGATCATCCCGACCTCGACCTGGTCGGCGAACTCGCGGGCGGCGTCGCCGTTGCGCGTGAAGATCGCCACGCCGTTGCCGTACTGGTGGCGCGAGGCCAGGGCGACGCCCTCCTCCAGGCTCTCGGCGCGCACGATCTGCAACACCGGCCCGAAGATCTCATCCTTGTAGGAGGTCATGCCCGGCTTGACATGGTCGAACAGGGTCGGACCGACGAAGAAGCCGTCCTCGTGGCCCTGCAGGCTGAACCCCCGGCCATCGACCACCAGTTCGGCCCCCTCGTCGACGCCCATCTGGATGTAGCTTTCGATCCGCGCCTTGTGGGCGGCGCTAACCACCGGGCCGTAGTGGGCGTCCTTGTCGGTGCTGATCCCGACGCGAAGCCCGCCGATCGCCGCGACCAGCTTCTCGCGCAGGGCGATGGCGGTCTTCTCGCCGACCGGGGTGACCACCGGCAGGGCCATGCAGCGCTCGCCGGCCGAGCCGTAGGCCGCGCCGACGATGTCGGCCACCGCCTGGTCGAGGTCGGCGTCGGGCAGCACGACGCCGTGGTTCTTGGCCCCGCCCATGGCCTGCACCCGCTTGCCGTTGGCGCCGGCCCGCGAGAACACCGATTGGGCGATGTCGGACGAGCCGACGAAGCTGACGGCCTTGACGGTCGGGTGGTCGAGTATGGCCTCGACGCAGTCCTTGTCGCCGTGCACGACGTTGAGGATTCCCGGCGGCAGGCCGGCCTCGATCATCAGTTCGGCCAGGCGCACGGGCGCCGACGGGTCGCGTTCCGACGGCTTGAGGATGAAGGCGTTGCCGCAGGCGATGGCCGGCCCCATCATCCACATCGGGATCATGGCCGGGAAGTTGAACGGAGTGATCCCCGCCACCACGCCAAGAGGCTGGCGCATCGAATAGACGTCGATCCCCGGCCCGGCGCCCTGGGTGTATTCGCCCTTCAGCAAGTGTGGAATCCCGCAGGCGAACTCGATCACCTCCAGGCCGCGCATTATATCGCCCTTGCTGTCGGCGATGACCTTGCCGTGCTCGGACGACAGCAGGTGAGCCAGCTCGTCCATGTTGGCGTTGAGCAGGCGCACGAACTCGAACATCACCCGCGCCCGGCGCTGGGGATTGGTCGCGGCCCAGGCCGGTTGGGCGGCGGCGGCGTTGGCGATCGCCGCGTCGAGCTCGCCGGCCGAAGCCAGGGCCACGCGGGCCTGCACCCGGCCGGTGTTGGGATCGAAGACGTCGCCGAAGCGGCCAGACCTGCCCTCGACAGCGCGACCGCCGACGAAGTGGGGAATAGTGCGCATCACGCGCTCCTTCATGAGCATTTTCGAGCGAGGTGGATGCCGGTTCGCGTGAAGAAAATGCGTTAGAACAAAGATCTAAATGACTAGGCCTTGCGGGCGATCCAGTCGTGGGCCGGGTCGTTGCGGAAGATCCACTTGCGGTGCGGGCCGGCCATGACGTTGAGGTAGTAGAGGTCGTAGCCGTGCGGGGCCCCGACCGGGTGGTAGCCGCGCGGCACCATCACCACGTCGCCGTCCTGGACGCAGACCGTCTCGTCCAGGCTGCGGTCGTCGGTGTAGACGCGCTGGAAAGCGAAGCCCTGCGGCGGGTCCAGGCGGTGATAATAGGTCTCCTCCAGCGCGGTCTCCTCGCCGTCGGCCGCCGTATCGTGCTTGTGCGGCGGATAGCTGGACCAGTGGCCGCCGGGGGTGATCACCTCGACCACCAGCAGGCCGTCGGCCGGAGCGGTCTCGGGCAGGATGTTGCGGACGTGGCGGACATTGGTCCCCTGCCCCCTCACCTCCCGGGGCATGTCGCCGGCCGCGATCAGGCGAGGTTCGTGGCCGGGCTTGCCCGGGGCCGAGCACAGGGCCAGCTCCACGGCGGTGACCGCCGTGACGCTGAAGGCCGCGCCGGCCGGGGCGTAGACCGCGCCGGGAGCGGCGTCCTCGAACACACTGGCCCGGCCGCCGATCGCGCCGAAGTCCTGGCCGCCGACCGTGACCGAGGCCTTGCCGCACATCACCACCAGGCAGGTCTCGCGATCGACCTCGCCGCCGCCCAGCGACTGGCCGGGCTCCAGCTTGACGACCTTGAAGCCGACGTGGGTCCAGCCGGCGCTCTGGGGCGTGACCTCGAGCACGGCGCCCGAGGCATCCGGCGCGTGGGGGCGCACAAGGAGAGGACTCATCGCGGCCTCCCCGTCGTTGTCATCCCGGAAGCCTCGCAGAGGCTGTCCGGGACCCAGGGGCCGGCGCTTCGTGGTCGCCCCTGGGTCCCGGCTCTCCGCGCTACGCGCTCCGGCCGGGATGACAACCTTTGGGGACCGGTCATGTGAACACCCATGATCACGCCGCCTTCAGGCCGGCCGCCGCGGCCTCGCGCTTCAGCGTCGCCAGACCGATCTCGCCGTACTCGCGGGGATTGGCGATGGCCGGGTCCTGCTCGGCCTCGACGATGATCCAGCCCGAATAGCCGATCTCGGCCAGGGCCCGCATCACCGCCGCATAGTCGAGATAGCCGTCGCCGGGCACGGTGAACATGCCGGCCAGCACGCCGTCCAGGAAGCTGCCGCCCTGGTCGGAGATCACCTTGCGGAAGACCTCGCCGCGAATGTCCTTGCAGTGCACGTGGGCGATGCGGTGCGGATAGCTTCGGATCATCGCCACGGGATCCAGCCCGCCCAGCGCCGCGTGACCCGTGTCGACCGTCAGACCCACCGACGAACCCGTATTGGCCAGGAACGCTTCCAGATCCTCGGGCCGCTCGACCACGGTGCCCAGGTGATGGTGGTAGGCGAACTTCAGCCCCTGGGACTGGATATAGTCGGCCACCCTGGTCAGGCGGGCGCCGAATTCCTTCCATCCCTCGGCGTCGAGGCGCGGGGTGGCCGACAGGGCCTTGGACTTGTCACCGTGGATGGCGTTGCTGGTCTCGGCATGGACGAAGACGGTGCTGCCCATGGCCTTCAGCAGGGCCAGGTGCTTCTGCAGCGCCGCGATCTCGTCGTCGGCCGACTGGACCAGCAGGTTGCCGCTGTGCCAGCCGCCGACCAGGTCGAGGCCGTAGCGGGCCAGCAGCGGCTTCAGCACCGCCGGGTCGCGAGGGAACACCCCGCCCAGCTCGACGCCGGCGAAGCCGATGGCCTGGCAATCGGCCAGCACGCTCTCCAGCGGGGTGTCGCCGCCCAGCTCGGGCATGTCGTCGTTGATCCAGGCGATGGGACTCACGCCGAAACGGATGGCCATGACGTCAGTCTCCCGTACGCTGTTGCTTGATTTTGTTTTCGTAGTCGGCCCGCGCCGCGTTGACCGTCGGACGCACCGACACCTCGGGCGCCGCCACGTCCCACCAGGCGCCGCCCTCTTCCGTGGTCGACATCGGGTCGGTGTCGATGACCACGACATAGGTCCGGTCGCTGGCCTTGGCGCGTTGCAGCGCCGCCTCCAGTTCCACGAGGCTTCGGACCTTCTCCGACCGCGCGCCGAGGCTGGCGGCATGGGCGGCGAAGTCGATGTCGGGCAGGGTCTGGTGGACCGTATCGGCCAGAAGGTTGTTGAACGGCGCGCCGCCGGTCGCGGCCTGCAGACGGTTGATGCAGCCATAGCCCCGGTTGTCGAGGACGGTGACGATCAGCTTGGTCCCGAGCATCACCGAGGTGGCCAGTTCGGAGTTGAGCATCAGGTAGCTGCCGTCGCCGACCATCACATGGACCTCGCGGTCCGGCGCGGCCATCTTGACGCCCACGGCGCCGGCGATCTCGTAGCCCATGCACGAGAAACCGTATTCGACGTGATAGCCGCCGGGCTGTTTCGTGCGCCAAAGCTTGTGCAGTTCGCCTGGCAGCCCGCCGGCCGCGCAGACCACCACCGCGTCATCGGACGCCGACCGCGACACCGCGCCCAGCACCTGGGCGTCGGTCGGCAAGGGCCGGTCGTCGAGCGCCGTGGCGGCGTCGAAGGCGGCGTTCCAACCGGCGATGCGGCCAGTGGCCTCGTCGGCCCAGGCGGCGGGCGCCTTCCAGTCGGCCAGGCGCTCGGCCAGGGCCGCGATCACCGCCCCGGCGTCGCCGACCACGCTGACGGCGCCATGTTTGTGGGCGTCGTGAACAGCGACATTGACCTGGACCAGCTTGCGGCCCGGCGCGCCGAACAGCGCCCGCGAACCGGTGGTGAAGTCCTGCAGCCGCGTGCCGATCCCGACGATCAGGTCGGCGGCCTCGGCGGCGGCGTTGGCGGCCGCACTGCCGGTGACGCCGACGCTGCCCAGGTTGCACGGGTGATCCCAGGCCAGGGAACCCTTGCCGCCCTGCGTCTCGGCGACCGGCGCGCCGGTGTCGCTGGCCAGAGCCGCCAGCGCCGCCTCGGCGCGGGCGTAGAGCACCCCGCCTCCGGCCACGATCAGCGGCGCCTTGGCCGCCCGGATCAGGCCGACGAGGTCATCCAGCTCGCGCGGGTCGGGCTGGGGCGCGCGAATACGCCAGACCCGCCTGGCGAAGAAGCCTTCCGGATAGTCGAAGGCTTCGGCCTGGACGTCCTGGCAGAAGGCCAGGGTCGCCGGGCCGCAGGAGGCCGGGTCGAGCATGGTCGCCAGGGCGCGCGGCAGGCAGTCGAGAATTTGCTCGGGCCGCATGATGCGGTCGAAATAGCGCGACACTGGCCTGAAGCAGTCGTTGGCGCTGATCGTCCCGTCGCCGAAGTCCTCCACCTGCTGCAAGACCGGATCCGGGCGTCGGCTGGCATAGACGTCGCCGGGCAGGAACAGCACCGGCAGGCGGTTGACGTGGGCCAGGGCGGCGGCGGTGACCATGTTGGTCGCGCCGGGGCCGATCGAGCTGGTGCAGACCATGGCCCGCTCGCGCCGCGACTGTTTGGCGAAGGCGATGGCCGCGTGGGCCATGCCCTGTTCGTTGTGGGCGCGCCAGGTCGGCAGCACGTCGCGGACGCCGTGCAGGGCCTCGCCCAGGCCGGCGACATTGCCGTGGCCGAAGATCGCCCAGACCCCGGCGAAATACGGAACCTCGCCGCGCGCGGTCTCGACATATTGCTGGCTCAACCAGCGGACGGTCGCCTGGGCGGCGGTGAGACGGATGGCGGCCATTACGCGGCCCTCTTTCCAGCAGCGCGGGCCCGGCGCCAGGCCTCGACCAGCACGGTGAACTTGCCGGCCAGGGCCGTCACGGCCGCGTCGTCATCGATGCGGTCGCTCAGCCAGTCCCGGGCGACGTCGTAGAAGATGGTGCGCCCCACGGCGAAGCCCTTGACGATCGCGAAGGGCGCGGCGACCTCGAACGAGGCCAGCAGCTCGGCCTCCGGCGCCGACAGGCCCAGCAGCACCACGCCCCGGCACAGCGGATCATTCTCGTTGACCGCGATCTCGATCTCGCGCCAGGCGGCGGGGTCGGAGACGGGCTCCAGCTTCCACCAGTCGGGCCGCACGCCGACGGCGTAGAGGCGACGGATGGCGCGGGCCACGGTGCGGCTGTCGCTATCCATGCCCTGGGGCAGGATCACCTCGACCAGCAGTTCGTGGCGGGTCTTGCGGCAGGCGTCGAACAGCCGGAGCAGTTGGCGCTCCTGCTGCTCGCGCAGCGCGACCTCGTCGTCGGGATGATAGAAGACCAGGCACTTGACCACGTGGTTCAGCGGCCATTCGGTCAGCTCCGTCCCCACGTCGGCCGAGCTCTCGAACTGCAACGGCCGCGACCTGGGCAGCTCGATCGGACGGCCGATCCAGTAGGGCCGGTCAGCAGCCTGGGCCAGGGCGTCGAAGCCGAACCGACCGTCCAGCAGCACGCCAAATCGGTGGTCACCGCCGGCCACCGTCTCGACGGCGCGCAGGGCCAGGGTCTTGAAGCGCGGAATGCGGGCGGCGTCGGCGCCGGTCTCGGCGATCAGGTCCTCGAACTGGCTGCGGTGATCCATGGCCAGAACGGTCAGTTCCTCCTGCACGCCCTCGCGCGTGGTGGCCCAATGGGTGTGCTCGAGGTCCTTGTCCTCGCGCAGGCGGAATGGCCGCTCACGCTCGCCCAGGAACTGCTCCAGCTCGATCCAGGTCGGCATGGCCGGGGCGCAGCCGTGGCGCGACACGACGATGGCTCCACAGGCGTTGCCCCACTCGCAGCTGGTCTCGATGGCTTCGCCGCGCAGCCAGCCGCGCAGGAAGCCGGCCATGAAGGCGTCCCCCGCCCCCAGCACGTTGAACACCTCGACCTTGAAGCCGCGGGCGCTGACGCCCTCGTCGAGCGCGTCGGGCACCGCGCCCGGGAAGGCGACGCAACCGTCCGGGCCGCGCTTGCAAACCAGCAGCGCATCGGTGCGTTCGCGGATGGCGCGCAGGGCGGTGACGGTGTCGGTCGCGCCGCCCAGGATGTGGATCTCCTCCTCGGTGCCGACGATCAGGTCGCAAAGGGTCAGGACCTCCTGCAGCTTGCGGGTGACGTCCTGGTTCTCGACGAAGCGGTTCTCGCCGGCGTCCTTGCCGGTCAGGCCCCACAGCACCGGGCGGTAGTCGATGTCGAAAGCCACCCGGCCGCCCGTCGCCTTGACCGCCTTGGCGGCCTTCAGGCTGGCGGCGTAGACGCCGGGCTGGGAAAGGTGCGTGCCGTTGATCAGCACCGCGCCCGCCGAGGCCAGCCACGCCGGATCGACGTCGCCCTCCTCCAGCGCCATGTCGGCGCAATTCTCGCGGTAGAAGATCAGCGGAAAGGTGTCGCGGTCGCGGATGCCCAGGATCACCAGGGCGGTCAGCCGCTCGGGGTCGGTCAGCACCCCCGCCACGTCGACGCCCTCGCGAGCCAGCTGCTCGCGGATGAAGCGGCCCATGTGGTCAGCCCCGACCCGGGTCAGCAGGCCGGTCTTCAGGCCCAGGCGGGCCCCGCCCGAGGCGGTGTTGGTCGGGCTGCCGCCCAGGTACTTGGCGAACGACCCCATGTCCTCCAGCCGACCGCCGATCTGCTGACCGTAGAGGTCGACCGAGGAGCGGCCGATGGCGATCAGATCAAGGGTCTTTGCGTCCTGCGCCATGCCGGTTCCACGCTACTGTCGGGCCAGCCTTCCCGCTGGCATTATGTAACGCATATTCCAAATTAGAAATTTTCGCAACGCGCATTTCATTTTCGGTCCGGACTGAATCGCGGGGTTCAACCGCTCTTGCGGCCCTTCCCTTTTGCCTTGTTGGACTCGAAGGCAAAGCCGATCACAAGGGCCTGGGCCAAGCAGATCGAGGCGGCCAGCGAGCGGAAGGTCCTCACCTCGGACTCGCGCACATGCAGGACCAGGCTGGCCGGCTTGGCGATCGGGCTGACCAGGCTGTCGCTGATGGAGAGCACCTTCGCGCTCCGCTCGACGGCCATCTCGACGGCTTGAACCGTCTCTTCGGCGTACGGGTGGTAGCTGACGGCGATCAGCAGATCCTTCGGCCCGATGGTTTGGACCTGTTGCCTGGTCAGGCCCGCCACGCCATCGATGAATAGGGTGCGTTTGTTCACCTGCTGCAGCGAATAGGCCAAGTACGAGGCCACCGGGAACGAGCGGCGGAAACCGACGACATAAACCGTCTCGGCCTCGTCGATCAGCTTCACGGCTTTGGACATGTCCTCTTCGCTGACGGTCTGGGCCAAGTTCTCCAAGGCCAGGGTATTGCCCTCGACGAACTCGGCCAACACCTCGGCGCCGCCGCCGTTGGGCTTTCTGGCCACCGCCTCGTTGAAGTGGCGCACGCGCTCGCCGTAACCCAGCCCCGTGTGAGCCGACAGCAGACCGTCGCGGAACAGCCGTTGCATCTGGCTGGCGCCGGGATAGCCGAAGGTTTTGGCGAAACGGACGATGGCCGAAGGTTGCACGCCGCACCGCTCGGAGATCACCGCCAGGGTTTCCAGCGCCATTCCGTTGGGCTCATCCAGCGCGTAGCGGGCGATCTGCTGCAGGCGCTTGCTGAGTGTTTCGTAACGATCGAGGATCGCCGCCCTCAGTTCGTCCGCGCTGGCCGGCGCATTCGCCGCCATGGTCTCTTCCGTCATCTGGGGCTCGACGATCCAAATTTAGAGTATCCATCCCGTGCCCGGACACCACGGTTCCGATCACGATCAGGAATTCCGCTTTAGCTATAGAGGGAATTTTTATTCCAAGCTACAGGAAGGCGAAATCGCGACCACCGCACGAGCTGGACGAGAGAGCAGCGATGGCCGCGCCGGCGCTCAATCCCTTGAGAGTACGAAGGTTCCCATGCACGACATCGCCATCCTGGGCGCGGGCCGCATCGGTCGCATCCACGCCAAGAACGTCGCCAACCAGCCGGGCCTGCGCCTGAAGCATGTCGTCGACCCCGTCGCCGCGGCGGCCGAGGACCTCGCCGCGGAGACGGGCGCGCAGGTCTCCGACCTCGACGCCGCATTGAACGATCCGTCCGTGGCCGGCGTCATCATCGCAAGCTCGACCGACACCCATCTCGACTACAGCCTGAAGGCCGTGGCGGCGGGCAAGGCCGTATTCTGCGAGAAGCCGATCGACCAAGACCTGGACCGCGCCCGCTCGGCCGCCGCGGCGTTGGGCGGTCGGGGCGTCAGGCTGTTCCTGGGCTTCAATCGTCGCTTCGACCCCAACTTCCAGGGCCTGAAGGCGCGCCTGGCCGCCGGCGTGGTCGGCGCCCTGGAGACGGTTCACATCACGAGCCACGACCCAGCCCCGCCGCCGGTCTCGTATGTCAAGGTGTCGGGCGGCCTGTTCAAGGACATGGCCATCCATGACTTCGACATGGCCCGCTGGCTGCTGGATGAACCGGTGACGGAGGTCTTCGCCACCGCCAGCTGCCTGGTGGATCCCGCGATCGGCGAGGCCGGCGACGTCGACACCGCCAAGATCCTGCTGCGCACCGCCTCGGGCAAGATCTGCGTTATCAGCAACAGCCGCCGCAGCGGCTACGGATACGACCAGCGCATCGAGGCGTTCGGCTCGAAGGGCTTGGTCCGCGCCGACAACGTCATGGAGAGCACGGTCTCGGTCTGGGGCAAGGGCGGCGTGGCCAGCGACGCGTTCCAGAACTTCTTCCTCGACCGCTATGCCGAGGCCTACCGCCGCGAGATGGAACATTTCGCGCAGATCGTTCGTGGCGAAACCCTCCCCTTGATCGGCTATGTCGATGGCGTTGAGGCCCTGGCCCTGGCCGAGGCGGCCGGCCAGTCGGCCAGGACGAGCCAGGTCGTGAGGCTGTAGCCTCCGAGCCGGGACGCGGCGTGACAGGCGAGGCGAGCGGACGCCTCTCGAAAAGCCTGCTCGCCCGCCGGTGTCGTCACGGCAAAAATGAAACGTTCTTTCCCCGATATTCTTGACATGGAATTTATCTTCCACTCTTGTGTCAGGCAACCAAGGCGATGCTCCGCATCCGATAACCATGCCATTAGAGAGTAGGGAAACGCCATGATCCGCCCCCTGACATCACGCCGACGCTTCCTTGGCCTGGTGTCGGGACTTGGGCTGACGGCGGTGGCCGGCGGCTTGCTTGGCGGATGCGCGCGCGGCGGCCAGAACGCCTCCGAAATCGTGGTCAGCTTCAACGACCTCTCCCAGCCCTTCTTCGTGGCCATGCGTCGCGAGCTCGAGGACGAGGCCACCAAGCTGGGCGTGAAGGTCCAGGTGATGGACGCCCAGAACAACTCCTCCAAGCAGATCGCCGACCTCGAGGCCGCCGCGGTGCAGGGCGCCAAGGTGGTGATCGTCGCCCCGACCGACTCCAAGGCCCTGGCCACCGCCGCCGACGAACTGGTCGAACAGGGCGTCGCGGTGATCTCGGTCGACCGCAACATCGCCGGCGCGAAGACGCCCGTGCCGCACGTCGGGGCCGACAACGTGGCCGGCGGCCGTGCGATGGCCGATTGGGTGGTCAAGACCTACCCCGCCGGCGCGCGCGTCGTGGTGATCACCAACGACCCCGGCAGCTCCAGCTCGATCGAGCGGGTCAAGGGCGTCCACGAGGGCCTCGCGGCCGGCGGCCCGGCGTTCAAGATCGTCACCGAGCAGACCGCCAACTCCAAGCGTGACCAGGCCCTGACCGTCACCCAGAACGTGCTGACCTCGATGCACGACACCCCACCCGACGTGATCCTGTGCCTGAACGACGACATGGCCATGGGTGCGCTGGAGGCCGTGCGCGCCGCCGGCTTCGGTCCGAACAAGATCAAGGTGCTGGGCTTCGACGCCATTCCCGAGGCCCTGGCCCGGATCAGGGCCGGCGAGATGGTGGCTTCGGTCGAGCAGAACCCCGGCCAGCAGATCCGCACCGCCCTTCGCCAGGCCGTGGCCAAGATCAAGACCGGCGCGGCGCCCAAGTCCGTCAGCCTCACCCCGATATTGATCACCAGCGCCAATCTCGCCGAGGCTTCACGCATATCCGAGGTGAAGTAGTCTCGGCGGCGGATGAAACGATGACTCTTCTGGATGTCAGCCAGGTCAGCAAGAGCTTTCCCGGCGTGCGCGCCCTCGACCAGGTCCGGATCGAGGTCGGGCGCGGCGAGATCCACGCCCTGCTGGGCGAGAACGGCGCGGGCAAGTCAACCCTGATCAAGATTCTCTCGGCGGCCCATGCGGCCGACGAAGGGGCGGTCACGTTCGACGGACAGCCGCTGGATCCGCGTGACACGCCCCTGCGCCGCCAGCAGCTGGGCATCGCGACGATCTACCAGGAATTCAATCTGTTCCCCGAGCTCAGCGTCGCCGAGAACATCTACCTGAGCCGCGAACCGAAGCGGCTGGGCCTGATCGACTGGCGGCGACTGCGCGCCGACGCCCAGGCTCTGCTGGGCGAACTGGGCCTGCCGCTCGATCCCGACGAGCCGGTCAGCCGCCTGACCGTGGCCGAGCAGCAGATGGTCGAGATCGCCAAGGCGATGACGCTGAACGCTCGGCTGATCATCATGGACGAGCCCACGGCGGCTCTCAGCAGCCGCGAGGTCGACCGCCTGCACGCCATCATCGCCGACCTGAAGGCGCGCGGCGTCAGTGTCATCTACGTCTCGCACCGCCTGACCGAAGTGAAGGCCATGTGCGACCGCTACACAGTGATGCGCGATGGCCGCTATGTGGCCAGCGGCGATGTGGCCGACGTCGAGGTCGATGACATGGTCCGGCTGATGGTCGGTCGCTCCGTCGAGTTCGTCCGCCGCGTCCGTTCGGGCCCGCCCGGCCCGGTCGTGCTGAAGGTCGAGGCCGTGACGCCCCGCCACCCTCGCCTGACCGCGCCTGACTATCTGAAGGACATTTCGCTGGAGGTGCGCGCCGGCGAGATCGTCGGCCTGGCCGGCCTGGTCGGGGCCGGCCGCACGGATCTCGCTCGCCTGATCTTCGGCGCCGACGCCCTGGCCTCGGGGGAGATCCGGCTGGACGACAAGCCGCTGAAGCTGAAGTCGCCGCGCGACGCGATCCGGGCCGGCGTCATGCTGGTGCCCGAGGACCGCAAGCAGCAGGGCTGTTTCCTGGACCATTCCATCCGCCACAATCTCAGCCTGCCCAGCCTCAAGCCCCTGAGCCGCCTGGGCCAGTGGGTCGACGAACGCGCCGAGCGCGACCTCGTCGAGATCTATCGCCAGAAGCTGCGGATCAAGATGGCCAGTCAGGAGACCCCGATCGGCAAGCTGTCGGGCGGCAACCAGCAGAAGGTGCTGCTGGGCCGCTCGATGGCCCTCGCCCCGCGCGTGCTGATCGTCGACGAGCCCACCCGCGGTATCGACATCGGCGCCAAGGCCGAGGTCCACCAGGTGCTGTCCGACCTGGCCGCCCAGGGCGTGGCCATCGTCGTCATCTCCTCGGAGCTGGCCGAGGTCATGGCCGTCAGCGATCGCATCATCGTCTTCCGCGAAGGCGCGATCGTCGCCAACCTCGAGGCCGAAACGGCCACTGAAGAAGGTCTGATGGCCTACATGGCGACGGGCGCCGGCCGGTCTTCGCCGTCAGGAATGGAACACCGTCCCGCATGACCGCCTCCCCGACGCTTTCCCCCGATCCGGCCGCCGAGCGGGCCGCTCCGCCGCCTGGTCGGCGCTTCAGCCTCCTGGCCTTCGCGCGCAAGCACCGGACAATCCTGTTCCTGCTGCTGCTGATCGCCGTGTTCGGCGCCGTCAACGAGCGCTTTCTGACCGTTCGCAACGCGCTGAACATTCTTAGCGAGGTGTCGATCTACGGGATCATCGCGGTCGGCATGACCTATGTGATCCTGATCGGCGGCATCGACGTGGCGGTGGGCTCGCTGCTGGCCTTCGCCTCGCTCGCGGCCGCCTATGTGGTGACGGCCGTGCTCGGCGCCTCGCCAGCCAGTTGGCTGATCGCCCTGGCCCTCTCCAGCCTGGTCGGCTTGGCCGGCGGCTACATCCACGGCAAGGCGGTCACCTGGCTGCATGTGCCAGCCTTCATCGTCACCCTGGGCGGCATGACCGTCTGGCGCGGCGCGACGCTGATCCTGAACGACGGCGGCCCGATCTCGGGCTTCGACGCCGCCTACCGCTGGTGGGGCACGGGCCACATCCTGTTCGTGCCGGTTCCAGTGGTGGTCTTCGCCCTGGTGGCCGCCGTGGGCCACCTGGTGCTGCGCTACACCCGCTACGGTCGGCAGGTCTATGCGGTCGGCGGCAACGCCGAGGCCGCCCGCCTGTCGGGCGTCAACGTCGATTTCATCGTGACCAGCGTCTACGCGGTGATCGGCGCCCTGGCCGGTCTGTCGGGCTTCCTGCTGTCGGCGCGCCTGGGTTCGGCCGAGGCCGTGGGCGGCACGGGCTACGAGCTGCGCGTCATCGCCTCGGTGGTGATCGGCGGGGCCAGCCTCACGGGCGGCTCCGGCGGCGTCGGCGGCACCATCCTGGGCGCCTTGCTGATCGGGGTGCTGTCGAACGGCCTCGTGATCATGCATGTGACCTCGTACTTCCAGCAGGTGGTGATCGGCCTGATCATCGTCGCCGCGGTGGCCTTCGACCACTACGCCCGCACCCACAAGGCCTGATCGAGAGCCGCCGGCCATGAGAACCGCGCCGATGCGCTCCATGAGCGTCCTTCTTCTCGGCGCCGCCCTGGCCACGCTTCCGCTCTCGGCGCGGGCCCAGGCCGTCGCGCCCGACCTGGCGACCCTGGCCGATCCGTTCGTCGGCGTCGACGGCGGCGGGGTCACCGGCGGCAACGCCGTGCCGGGCGCCGGCGTGCCGTTCGGCTTCGTGTCGCTGAGCCCCGACACCACCAACGCCGACACCAACGGCTACGACTCCAAGAGCCCGATCATCGGCTTCAGCTACACCCACGTCAGCGGCACGGGCGGCTCGGGCAAGTACGGCAACTTCCGGGTCACGCCCGCCGTGGGGCCACTGCGGGTCAACCACCTGCATTTCAGCAAGACCGCCGAACAGGCCTCGCCGGGCTACTATAGCGTGGGCCTGGGCAACAGCGACGCCGAGAAAATCAAGGTCGAGCTGACCGCCTCGCGTCGCGTCGGCTTCCAGCGACTGACCTATCCGGCCACCGCCGAGAGCCAGCTGATCTTCGACGTCGGCTCGGTCGTCGCCATGCGGGGGCGCGGGCAGCGGGTGAGGCTGGCCAAGGTCGAGCTGATCGACGCCCAGACCCTGGCCGGCGAGGTCACGGTCGAGGGCGGCTGGAATCCGGCGCCCTACACCCTGTACTTCCATGCGGTCGTCGACCGCCCCGCCAAGGCTTTCGGCGCCTGGAAGGCCGGCCAGGGCTGGTTCAAGACCGCGCCTGGCATAGGCCGCTCCGAGGGCGGCGCGCAGGTCAGGAGCCCAGCCAACCGCCAGGGCCTCATGATCGAGTACGACACCGAGCAGGAGTTCTCCAATCGCCTCGGCGCCTATCTCACCTTCGACACCACGACCGATCGCCAGGTGGGGATGAAGCTGGCCGTGTCCTTCATCAGCGCCGACAAGGCTCGCGCCAACCTGGCCGAGGAAATGCCCGGCTGGGATTTCGACGCCTATCGTCAGGCCGCGCGGGCACGGTGGAACGACGCCCTGGCCAAGATCCGGGTCGAGGGCGGCTCGGACGAGCAGCGGCGCATCTTCTATTCGGCCCTCTATCGCTCCCACACCATGCCGCACGACGTCAGCGGCGAGAATGTCTGGTGGAGTTCCGCCGAGCCCCATTACGAGGACTTCTACACCCTGTGGGACACCTTCCGGACGCTGCATCCGCTGCTGACCGTGATCCAACCGCAGCGGCAACGGGACATGATCCGCTCCTTGATCGACACCTACAAGCACACGGGCTGGATGCCGGATTCGCGTATCGCCGGGGCCAACGGCATGACCCAGGGCGGGTCGAACGGCGACATCCTGATCGCGGACGCCATGGTCAAGGGCCTGGGTGGCTTCGACCGGGCCCTGGCCTACGAGGCGATCCGCAAGAACGGCGAGGTCGACTCCGACCGGCCGTTCCAGCAGGGTCGCGTCCTGAAGGACTACCTGAAGCTGGGCTACGTGCCGTTCACCCAGACCCGTTCGGCCTCGCGCACATTGGAATACGCCTATGACGACTACGCCATCGGCGTGGTGGCCAAGGCCCTGGGCAAGACCGCTGACGCCGAACGTTACCTCGGGCGGTCAGCGAACTGGAAGAACCTCTGGGATGACAGCCTGGGCTGCATCCGTCCCCGCTACCCGAACGGCGACTGGGTCGAGAACTACAGCTGCACCTACGAATATCCCGACCGCTCGGGCCCGTGGTGGGACGCGCCGTTCTACGAGGGCAATTCCCTGCAGTATTCGACCTACGTGCCCCAGGACGTGAGCGGGTTGATGGCCAAGACCGGCGGGCGCGATGGCTTCGTCGCCTGGCTGGACCAGCTGTTCGACGGCCACTACTCGCAGGGCAACGAGCCCGACATCCTGGCGCCGTATCTCTACATCCACGCCGGCCGCCCGGACCGTACGGCGGAGATCGTGCGCCAGCTGATGGCCAAGCACTACCGCCTGAGCCGCACGGGCCTGCCGGGCAACGACGACGCCGGCGCGATGTCCAGCTGGTACGTCTGGAACGCCGTCGGGCTCTATCCCAACGCCGGCCAGCCCTACTACTACATCGCCTCGCCGGTGTTCGCGCGCAGCGTCATCGCGCTGGAGGGCGGCAAGACCTTCACGATCCAGGCCCTGGCCACCTCGGAAGCCAACCGCTACGTCACGGCCGCGCACCTGAATGGCAAGCTCCTGGAGCGCGCCTGGATCACCCACGCCGAACTGGCCCAGGGCGGCGTGCTGGACCTGACGATGGGTCCGGCTCCGTCGGGTTGGGCGAGGACCTTCGTTTCGCCGCCTGACGGGCGGTAGCCTGCGTCAGCGCCCGCTTGCGCCCTCCATTTCCGCTCATCCCGGCGAATGCCAGGATGAGCGGAGTTTGGGGGCGGGCCAACTCCGCCGATGCAAGCCTCAGTGGTTCTCGTGCGTCGCCACCTCTTCCGGCAGGATCAGGCGAACGAGATCCAGGCCGACGCGGCCCGTCCGCGACACGACGGTGATCGTATGTCGGCCCGGCGCGAGCGGCGGCCCGGCCATCGCCTTCAGCAGGTTGTCCAGCACGCCCTCGGCCCAGGCCGGCGAGCCGACCTTGCGCGCCAGGCGGACTCGCTCGGGCGCTCCGCCGTCGATGCTGACGTCCAGTTCGATCTCCTGGGCCTGGCCGTCGGGGAAGATCGGCAGCACGCCCAGTTGCGCGCGGCGGCCGTCGGAACCCGCGACGTCGACGGCGAGCGTCAGGGTGGCGCCAGGCGCGTCGGCCAGCATCACCCCGCGGCCGCGGCCGACGCCCTCGACCAGGCGCCAGCCAGCGTTGGCGGCGAAGGCCTCGGCCTCCACCACCGGCGAGACGGCGGGGGCGTTACCGTCGACGACAGCCAGGAACCTGGCCGGATCGGCCGTCAGCCCCGCGCCCGGCAGCGGGATCGAGCGGGCGCGATAGATGCGCCACTGGCTGTCGGCCGGCTCTTCCGGCATCAGCCAGCGCCACTTGCCGCCGGCGACCTGGTTGTTGAAACGGTCGGTCAGGGCGGTGATCTCGGCCTGGGCGTCGACGGCCGCGCCACCAGCCGAGCGCGCCATCGCCTGGTCATTGTCGATCAGCTCGTTGTACCGCTCGGCCGCGAAGAACCGCATGTTGGCGGCGGCCGAGACGCGGATCGGGAACTCGACCAGCTCGAACCAGGCGTCGGCAAGCGGCGGAGGGACGGACGCAGCCGTCGCCTTGGTCTCGGCGGCCAGCTTGCGGAACGCGCGGAGCCGGTCGTTGACCTCGTCAGGCGTGTAGCTGCTCAGATGGCGGTTCTCGGCGCGAGGCTGCCACTCCAGATGCTCGGGCCGGCGCTCGAAGTTCAGGCGATAGTAGGCGTCCAACAGGTCCGAGGTCTTGCCGGCCAGCGCGGGCCCGAAGGCGCGGCGGCTCCAGTCCTCCAGGTACTGGCGCTGGGTCTTGCCGCGCCAGCGGTCGATATCCCAGGCCATTTCCAGGAAGTGGCTCGCGCCGATCTCGGCCGGCTTGATGTCGCCGACATTGGCGATCCAGACATTGCGCGCGCCCTTGTCCCAGGCGTGGATCATCTCCTCCTGCACCAGGGCCGGCGGCGTCGTGCCAAGCCAGAGATAGGCCAGCGGATAGCCCAGATAGGACAGGTGGTAGTAGACGCCCGCCCCACCCGCGCGCTTGGCCTCCTCGGCGCTGGGGAACTGGCGGATGTAGCCGAAATTGTCATCGGGCCAGACGATGGTGACGTCGTCCGGGACCTTCACGCCCGCCCGGTAGATCTCCAGCACCTCCTTGTAGGGCACGAAGATCTGCGGAATCTTCGAGACATCGGGCGAGACGGTCTTGCCAAGGATCTCGCGCTGGTCACGGATGATCCCGTCCAGCAGCGCGACCTTCTCCGGCATGGTCTTGGGACCGACCATGCCGGTGTCGTGGATGCCGCGCATGCCGACCGTCCACAGGCTCTCGTAGCCCGCATTGGCCTTGGCGCGCTCGGCCCAGTAGGCTTTCACCCCCTCGGGATTGGTGGCGTAGTTGAAGGTCTCGGGCGCGGCCTTCCACTCGCCGACATTGTTGCGCAGCATGGCCTCGGCGTGGGACGAGCCCATCACGATGCCGTACTCCTCGGCCAGTCTGGCGTTGGCCGGGTCGGCATTGAACGGCGCCGTCGTGTGGTGCATGGCCGGCCACAGCGTGTTGGCCTTCAGGCGCAACAGCAAGGTGAAGACCCGGCGATAGGTCTTGGGACCGATGTCGCCGCGCTCGGGATCGAAAGTCTTCGCCGCCCAGGGATAGAGGCCCCAATCCTCGTCGTTGACGAAGACGCCGCGATAGCGGACCGACGGCGGACCGAAGCGGTGGACGCCGGGACCGACGAACAGCGCGTCTCGGCGCCGGGGCGTGACGTCGGCCCACCAGGCCCAGGGCGAGACGCCCATGGCCTGCGCCACCTCATAGACCCCGAAGGCGGTCCCGCGACGATCGCTACCGATCACCACCAGGGCCTTGTCGACACCGGGCAGCGGGCGATCGACCGAAGCGATCACGAAGCTTTCCCAGGCGCCGGCCAGGCGCGAGACGTCGACCTTCTTCGCGGCGACGATCTGGTCGATCAGCTTGCTGTGACCCAGCGTGCCGACCAGGATCACGGTCTTGCCAACGGGCGCGGACGAGACGGTCGGCTGTTGCGAAGTGACGGTCTGGATGTCCGTCGCCAGGTCGTCGGCGGCATGGCGCACGACGGCGGCGTCGGCCGGGTCGACGACGATCGTGGGCGCGTGTCCCGCCTCGACCAGCACGAAGCCGCCCCGCGCGAGACCGTCGGTGAAGATCGTCTCGGTCTCGCGACGCCCCTCGGCCTGCGCGGCCTGCGCGGCGCCGAGGCAGAGCACGAGCGCCAGGGCGCTCCGCCAGATCGACTTGAGTTTGCTCATTGGCCCGAGCCTCCCTGCGCGTGGCGGATCTTGTTCTTGAGATGATGCACGGCCAAGCCGTCGGTCACAGTCCCGAAGCTTTCGACATGACGGCTTCGAACCGGTCCAGCGGGCAGTCGAATTCAGGCGTCGCCAGGCTGCAGCCCGGAATAAACACCGGCGCGGCCAAAGGTGGCGTCGCGCGCGTCAGGGGCGTCGCCTCGCGCAACTGGCCCAGGCTCTGGCCGGTGAAGCGGGCCCGGATCACGCGAACGCCGTCCGCCCGCCTCCAGCGTTCGAACACCAGGGCGCCGCCCGGGCCGATCTGGTTGGGCTGATACCCCGCGATGGTCCATTCGATCCGCAGCAGGCCGCCCAGCACCGCCAGCGTCCCGTCATGGCCCGCCACGAAGACGATCCGGGCGTCCGGCGGTCCGATCGCATCGCCCTGCCCCACGCGTTCCGGCGTGGCCCCCGCCTCCAGGGTGGCCAGGATCCTTTGCGCCAAGGGACCGCCCAGGGTCCTGGCGACATAGGGCGTCCGCAGTCTCAGGTCGAATTCCGCCTGATGCAGGGCGAAAATCCGCGTCAGCGTATCCTCGTCGAGACCCCGCCAACCCAGCGCAGCGAAGTCCTGTCCGTCGGCCCAGGCCATCAGCAGGCTTTCGGTCACGCCCGAGGCGAAGGCCTCCGGCCCCGACAGTGAGACAAGGTCCTCGCCCTCGGCGAAGCCGGGTCTGGCGTCGAAGATCCGCCGCTTGCCTGGGGACGGCGGACAAGGACCGGCCGGACACTGCATCAGCAGCGCGTCCAGGCGCTCGATCGCGTCGCGATGGCTGGCGCTCCAGGCGGCGATGTCCCCGCCGGCGCGACCGGCCACGGCCGCGCGCGCCAGGCTGGCGTCGGCGACGACCCTGCCCGCCTTGATCGGCTCGAACATCGGATCCACCCGCCCCTCGCCCACCGTGCCCACCGCGACCGCGCAGCCCGGCGAAAGCGTCTGGGACACCGCCCTGGCCGTGGCGATCGTGCGCTGAGTGACGTTGGCCCAGTAGTAGACCGCGCGGCAATCGTCCTGCGCCAGCAGGCCTTCCGCGACATAGAGCTGACGGAAATAGTCGCCCATCAGCGACGCCAGGACCTCGCCGCGCGCCGTTAGGTGGCCGGGCGGGACCGAAAACCGCGGCCAGGATCGGACGGAAACCTCCTCGAGCCGCTCCGGGCTGGACATCGCCGCGCGCACGCCGTGTCGGCTGAGGATCACGACCTTCTCGAGCCGCTCTCCAGGGGCCGCCGCCCAGGCGGAGCTCGCCGATAGGAGCACGAGCGCGGTCAAGATGGCTCGGACGGACAGGCGCATCACGCGGCTCCAGATCTCATCGGCATCCGGTCCCGGCGATCAGTTCCACCTCGGCGACCTGGACGGACTTGCCCGCGGTCAGTTCCAGGCGATAGCGGACATAGGCCTTGGCCTCGAGCGCGAAGGTCCGGGTGGCGTGGCGATGCTCGAAGCGTTCGCCCCGCCGCTGGTCCAGCGTCACCCAGCGCCGGCCGTCGAAACCGCTGAAGCGCCAGGCGGACGGATCGGCCTGATCCGCGCCCACGCTCACCGTGTAGGCCTTCAGGCACGTCGGCGCCGAACGGGTGAACACCGCCGACTGGCCGGCCGACGCGGTCCAGACGGTGGAGGTCTTGCCATCGATCAGGGCCGGCGCGGTCGCCTCCGCTCCGAGCACCGCGCCGTCATAGGCCCACTGGCCCGGCTTGCCGCTCATCGTGAAGCTCAAAAGGCCGCCGGACAGCAGTTGCGCCTGCGAAACGAAGGGCGCGGTCAGCGGCTTTCCGTTGAGGCTGACGCCGGCGATGTACGGGCGGTCGGGACCCGCGTTCTCGGCGACGATCTCCAGGGACTTGCCACCTTCCAGATGGATCAGGCTGCGAGGGTGACGCGGCCCGTGCAGGTAGAAGAGGTCCCCGCCCAGCTTCGGAAACAGGCCCAGGCGGTTGAAGACATAGTTGGAGCTCATCGCCCCGGCGTCCTCGTCGCCGGGATAGGCGGTGTCGGTGAAGTGCTTGAACACCTGGCCCGCCCAGTAGGACGAAAGGTCGGCGCGGCCCAGGTTGTGGAACAGCCAGGGCGTCGCGAAGGACGGTTCGTTGGTGATGTCGATCAAACCGGCGTCGAGGGCGTGGTTGAGGCGCTCGTTGAAGCGCACGCGGCCGCCCATGGCCTCGATCAGGCCGGGGAGATCGTGCAGCACGCCGTAGGAATAGATCCAGGCCGTGCCCTCGTAGTAGCCGACGTTGTTGTGGACCTTGCCGTCCCAGCCGAGCTTGGGGTCGATGTCCTGGAACCGGCCGTCGGGATAGCGAGGCATCAGGAAGCCCTTGAAGCCGTCGCTCTCGGTGTCGGGATTCCAGATCTTGCGCCAGTTTTGCGAGCGCCTGATCAGAGCGTCGGCTTCGTCGAGATGGCCCGCTCCCCGGGCGACCTGAGCGGCGAAATAGTCGTTGAGCGCGAAACCCAGGGTGGAAGAGCCCGACTTGGCGCGCTGGTTGTTCGGCTCCGGACTGAGGTCGCCGACGCCGAAATAGCCGCTTTCGAGATAACGCGGGCGGCGACGCTCGAAAGCGTTGAAGTGGGTCACGCGCCAGGCGTCGTTCCAGTTCACGCCCTGGGCGCCGCGCAGCAGCGCCTCGCCCAGCACATTGTCGACCTCGTCCCCACCCTGGCCGACATGATAGTTCTGGCCGCCGATAATGGCGGTGTCGGCGGCGCCGAACTTGTCGAAGGTGTGGATCAGCGAATTGAGATTGGCTGCGTATTCGCTGGGCCGCAGCACCGACATCAACGGGAACAGGGTCCGATAGGTGTCCCACAGGGTGTAATGGTCGTCCCAGTTGGGACGGTCGAGATCCTTGGCCGGCTGGTCCAGCGTGCGGTCACGCGGATGGGTCGAGGCGTGATAGAGCGCCGTGTAGAACCGTCGCGTCTGCGCCTCCGACAGACCCGAGACCTCGATCTCGCCCAACCGGTCGTTCCAGGCGGTCTGCGTCTCCTGGCGCACGCGATCGAAGTTCCAATCCGGGATCTCCCGATCGAGAAGTGCTTCGGCCGTTTCCGCGCTGGTGAAGGAGACAGCGATCTTGACCAGCAGCGGCTTGTCATCAGCGATCTTGAAGGTCTGCCAGGCGCCCAGGCGCTCGTCCGGTCCGGTCCTGCCCTCGGTGGCGCCGGGCTGGCGGTCCTGCTTGTTGAAGACGCCCCAGGCGGTGGGCTTCTGGTTGAACTTGGCGACGAACCAGATGTCGATCAGGGCTGGGTTCCAGTAGCCCTTGGCCTTGACGTGGCCGACGATCTTGCCGTCGGCGGGGAACAGCCGCACATCGGCCTGGTCCGAGGCGACCAGCCCGCCGACCTTGCGCGTCACGTCGAAGACCAGTTGCGCCTGATCCGTCTTCGGATAACTCAGCCGATAGATCGCCGAATAGTGGGCCGGCGTGACCTCCACCCGGGTGTCGTAGCGCGACAGGCGGACGGAATAGGCGTCGGCGGCCAGGACCTCATCGGTCTTGGGCGACAGATGAGCCGTCTCGTCGAAGATGGCTTGCCCAACCTGGGGCGACAGCAGGAACGTGCCGTAAGTGGTGACGCCGCCCGACCCTTGCGAATGGAGTTGGGCGAAACCGCTGATCGGCTCGGCGGCGTTGTAGCCCGCGTTGCTAGGGTTCTGGGTCTCGGGTGACGGGTGAATGGAGCCGTTGGGCCGGGTAGGCCCGGGAATGGTGTCGCCTTGGTTGTCGTTGCCGAGGCCGACAATGAGCGCGGGAAGCTTGTAGAGAGACCGGTCGGGCTCGGCCTGAGCGATCGAGCCGGCCGCCAGGGCGGTCAGAACCAGCAGGGGCGACAGTCTCGCGCGAAGTCCCGGCATGGAAATCCTTCTGGCTACGTGCCCGACGAGGGCCGTCGGAACGATGTTTGGGCGGCGCCCTTCGAAGGGAGAAAATATAGCCGGTCCACGAATGGACCGGCTATCAAGTGGCTTCACGGGGGACGTGAAGATCAGAAGGTGGCGCGCGCCGTCAGGGTATAGGTGCGACCGTCGTAGTCGACCCAACGCGACACCCGGGTGTCATTCTCGTATTCGAAACGCTTGGAGTCCGTCAGGTTGTAGGCGTCCAGCGACAGGGTGAGCTGATCGGTGACGTTGTAGGACGCCGACAGGTCAAGCTGGCCGCGCGCCTTCACCGAACGAGCGGCGCCGGTATAGGTGCCGTTGGCGTTCAGCGGATAGTCCGAACGGTAGTTGTAGACCATGCGCACGCCGTACTTCGGCGTCTCGTAGTAGCCGATGACGTTGACGTTGTGCTTGGAGATGCCGGGGAACGGGGCGATCGCCGGGCTCTTCGACGTCGTGTAGGCGTAGTTGAAGCTGCCGCCGAGGTTCTTCCAGAAGCCCGGCAGGAAATCGAGGTTCTGCTGGATGTTGAACTCGACGCCCTCGACGGTGGTCGGCTTGTCGAGGTTGTAGGCCCCGCTGGCGTTGACGTGGATCTGCCGGGTGGCGTTGCTCAGCGCGGTGGCGTTGCAGTAGGTGCCGTCCCAAGACAGAGCGCCGAAGCCCCAGGTCGAGCCGTCCGACGGGCAGATGATCGACGGGTCGGTGGTCGTCGCGATGCGGTCCGTGATGTTCTTGTGGAAATAGGCCAGCGAGATCAGGCCGTTGGGGCGGTTGTACCACTCCAGCGACAGGTCGAACGACTCGGCCAGGTACGGCTTGAGGCTGTTGTTGCCCATGGCGACCGAGACGTCATAGACGCTGGTCGAACCCGAGCTCAGGCTACTGTTGAAGATCGGAGCCGGGCTGACCTTGGTCGACGGCGAGTACTGGCGCGGGTGCGGGCGCACGTAGGTCTTGTAGTAAGCGCCGCGCAGGATCAGGTCGTCGGTGACGTCGGCCACGAAGATCGCCGATGGCAGGAAGTAGTGGTACTTGTTGACGTATTCGTCGGTCTTGAACGCCGTGGCCGAGCCGATCGAGTCGGTCGGCGGGGTGATGCGATCCAGGGTCGTGATGGTGTTCTTGGTGTCTTCGTAGCGGCCGCCGAAGTTGCCGCGCACGCCGTGGCCGAAGATCTCGGTGTCGTACTTCGCCTGGATGTAGAACTGATTGACGTCGTTCTCGTTGGTGAAGTTTTTATCGTAGTAGCTGCTGTCGGCGTACTGGATGTTGAAGCCCTGGCTCGACAGGCCACCGCCCTGATAGGCCGTGACTGGGCGGACCGCGTCCAGGAAGTCGTGGATGTTCAGCACCTGCCAGTTGCGGTTGTAGTCGCCAGCGGAGCCGCCCATGAAGTCATCGACGAAGGGCGCCGTGACCATCATGCTCGAGGTGATTTTGCTCAACTGGGCGCCGTAGGCGTAGACCCGGTAGCCGGTCGACACGTACTTCTCGCGCTCGAGGCGCACGCCCGCCTGGAGGCTCTTGACCGGTCCGAACTCGACGAAGCGCTCGACATCGAAGGCGGCGGTGTTCACGTCGTTCTTGGCGAAGCTCTCGGTGCCCTGGATTTGGATCTGGTTGGTCGAGTTGGCCTTGGAACCGTTGTTGTAGAACGATGTCGGGTCGCCGGGCCCACCCCAGGTCCAGGCCTGGCCGTTGGTGATCGAGTTCTGCGGCGTCGGCGTGGTCGTGTACTTGAAGCCGCTGATGTCATCGAGGCCGGTGGTCAGCGAACCCGAGATGCCATTGCCACCCGCGCGGGTGTAGGTGGCGACATCGACCTCGGTCTCGACCGACGCGTTGTAGCCCGACGACAGGGTCAGGGCGGCGGCGAGGCGCCAGTCGTCGTTGCTCCAGTCGATGTTGCCGATCAGCCCCTTCGATTTCTGATGCTGCGAGTATAGGCGGGTCGAGGAGAGCGCGTTCATGTTGGCGAACGAGTAGTTCTCGTACAGATAGCGCCCGTCACTGGTCTTGATCGGCGCGCCGGTCGGCGTGATCACCGTACCCGCGCCGGCCGTGGACGACGGCAGGACGGTATTGATCAGGAAATACTGGGTCGTGTCGGGCAGGTCGCGATCGGTCGAGAACCCGATCAGGCCGATCTTGGTGTTGTCGTTCGGCTTCCACTCGACACCCGCCGAGCCCGACCAGACCTTGCCGACGTTCATGCGGGTGTACTGGCGGATCTGGCTGTTGGCCCAGATGCCGTTGGCGCTGGTCGAACCGGTGTTGCTGGTGATGAAGGGCGTGGCCAGCGTCTGCGACAGACCCAGGGCCTGGCCTAGCGAGCGGCAGTACGACGTCGCGCTGGTCGGGCAGGCCGCGGCCGAGAAGTACTGGCCGTAGGTGCTGTTGAACTGGGTCGGCGTCAGGCCCGTCATCGCCGACGTCAGATAGTCGTAGCTGTTGAGGCGGACCGTATCGCGGCGGAACTTTTCCTTCTTATAGGCGATGGTCCCGAAGACGGCGAGATTGTCCGACAGGTGCTTGTTGTAGCCGAGGGTGGCGGCGGGCGCGCCCAGGTCGCCCAGGTCGTTGTACTCGTACGACGCCTTCACGATGCCGCCGTCCCTACGGGACAGGGCCGGGGCGATCTGCATGTCGACGTTGCCGCTGAGGCCGCCCGACACGGTGTTGGCCATCGGCGACTTCTGGATCACGAAGGCCGAGAAGATGTCGGAGTTGAAAGCGCCCAGCGGCGTGCCCTGGTTGTCGCGCAGCAGCGGCGGATAGGCGAACGACTGGCCGTTCAGCGTCGTGCGGGCGTACTCACCCGGCATGCCGCGCAGATTGATGGTGGCGTCGCGGCCTTCGGCCTCGCGGTTGATCTGGACGCCCGGGATGCGCTGCAGCGCTTCACCCACGTTCAGGTCCGGAAAGCGGCCCAGGCCGTCCGACGAGATCCCATCGGTGATTTCGATGGCGGTCTTCTTGGCGCGGACCGCGTTGGCGTAGCTCTGCTTGAAACCCGTCACGACGACGGCGTCGAGCGTATCGGTCTGGGGCGCGGCGGCTTGCTGCGCCACGGCGATGGCCGGCAAACCCCCAATGAAGGTGGCCGACAGGAGCGCGACCTTCAGGACGCGCGCTGGGCTGATTTTCGAGTGCAATTCGTTCCCTCCTCATTTGCGGCCGCCGCCTTAAGTGGCGATTTATTGGCCTGACCTCTTCGCGATACTAACCGGCCTGAATGGCCGGTTAGATCGATGCCATCGGGAGCCCCCTCCGTACGACACCATCTAAATCATCAACCAAGACATTGATATCAATGTCATTTTTTATATATGCAATTTGTTTTGTATATTATTTTCCAGAGACAATCTAGAAATTCTTTTTCGAAATTTCGAATTGGCCTGGCCAAAATACGGGATCACAACCGGTGATGGCCAAGGCCTCGGCCTGACGTTGAGCCTGGAAAGCAGGCGCAAGCCAACCACGGGTTGAATGAAGGGGAGGATCGAATGAAGCGAAGCATAACGGCGAGCATGGCCTGACTTGCGATCGGCTTCGCCGCCCAGGCGGAAGAAACGCCGCGCGTCGATCCGGTGCAGGTCGATCCATCGCATCCCGACTGGGAAAACCCGGCGGTCAACGCCCGCGGCAGGCTGTCCGCCGGCGCCGCCCTGGAGCGGTGACATGACCCGGTCCGAGCGCTACCTGTTCCTGGACGGACAGTGGGCTTTTCACTTCTCGCCTTCGTCCGACGCCACGCCCGACGACTTCGAAAAGCCGAATTGCGACGCCTCGGCCTGGAAGACGATCAAGGTCCCGGCCGCTGATCCCACACGACCAATCCGGCCGGCTCTTACCGCCGGACTTTCGAGATCCCCGCCGGGTAGAGCGGCCAGGACGTGATTCTGCAGGTCGGCGCGGCCTCCCCGCCTGGATCAATGGCCACGAGGCCGGCTATTCGCAACACTCCAAGCTGCTCAGAAAGGTCGGCCTCACCCGGCTTGTGAAGCCGGGTGAGAACCTCGTGGCCATCCAGATCCGCCACTGAGCAGGCGGCGGCTATCTGGAGGACCAGGACTTCCGGCGCGTGGCGGTCAGTCCATCTGAAGACCGCCCCCAACCGTCCGGGTGGCGGACCTGTTCGTTCACGCCGGGCTCGACAAGACCTATCGAGACGGGACGCTGGCGACCGAACTTCCTTCCTCTTCCTCAGACGTCAGAATATCCAAAGGCGATCTATTCGACCGCGACGACGACGACCGACTTGGCCGGAATGTCGAGAGTGAGCTTGTCACCGACCAGACGCCCGCCCTTGTAGGGAACCGGAGCGACGACGGGTTTGGCGCCAAAGGCGTTGAACGCGTCCATCTTGTCGGCGGTCAGCAGTTGGCCAGAAACAGACTTGGCCTTGAATCCGCCGAGGGACACGCTGAGCTTGATGCTGTCGTCCGGCGACATGTTGGCCACGCCGATGTAGGTCTTTCCGTCCTTGCCCTTGGCGGCCGAGGCGTTGAACGCCGGGATGGTCGTGGTTCCGATGGTGATCTTGGGCGCCTGCACTTCAAGCGGCACGGCCGTGGCGTCCTGGAACGGCGTGTACATCTTGAACGCGTAATAGGTCGGCGTCAGGACGATCTGGTCGCCCTTGGTCAGGATCATCGCCTGCAGAACGTTGATGGTCTGGGCGATGTTGGTCATTTTCACACGGTCAGTGTGATGGTGGAAGATGTTGAAGTTCGCCGCCGCCAACACGCCGTCGCGAAGGGTGTTGAGCTGATAGAGATGGCCGGGATTGGTGCCCGGCTCGACATCGTACCAGGTGCCCCATTCGTCGACGAAGAGACCGATGCGCTTGTCCGGATCGTTCTTGTCGAGCACGGCGATGTGCTGGGTGAGCAGGTCCTCCATCCGCAGGGTCTGAGCAAAGGTTTGGCCCCAGGCGGCCTTGTCGAAGCCGGTGGCCGCACCCTTCTTGTCCCACTTGCCGGTCGGCAGCGTGTAGTAGTGCAACGAGATCGCGTCCATGAACCGGCCGGCGTTCTTGGTCACCACGTCAGTCCAATTGGTGTCGAAGGCGTTGGCTCCCGAGCCGACGCGCACGGCCGGATTGTCCTTGTTCTTGTGGAAGAACGCCGAGAAGCGACGGTACTCATTGGCGTAGTATTCCGGGGTCATCTCGCCGCCACAGCCCCAGCTTTCGTTGCCGATGCCGATGAACGGCACCTTGAACGGCTTGTCGCGGCCGTTGGCGCGCCGCTCCTGGGCCAGGGTGTCGTCGCCCGGCGATGTCATGTACTCGATCCACTCGCGCATCTCGGTCGGATCGGACGAGCCGACATTGATCGAGAGGTAGGGGTCCGCACCGATCTGCTCGGCGAAGTCCATGAATTCGTGGGTGCCGAACGCGTTGCTCTCGGGCGAGCCGCCCCACCAGTTGTTCTTGCGCGAAGGACGCTTGGCGCGCTCGCCGACGCCGTCGCGCCAACGATATTCGTCGGCGAAGCAGCCGCCGGGCCAGCGGATCACCGGAACCTTGAGATCCTTAAGGGCGCCGACCACGTCGCTACGGATGCCGCGAACGTTGGGGATCTTCGAGTCCGGCCCGACCCAGACGCCGTCATAGACGCCCGCGCCCAGGTGCTCGGAAAACTGCCCGTAGACGTAGCGGGAAATCGGCGCGCCGGGCTGGTCGGCCTTCAGCGTCGCTGTGGCGGCCAGTTCGGCGGCTTGCGCGCTCGCGGCCATTGCCAGAAGCGCGACTGCCGCGCCCACGATTGTCTTGGCCTTCGCCATGGTCTCATCCCCAATTGATTTTGCGGGAGATCGCTCCCGGACTTCCCGCCGCACGCCAGATCGCAATGCGAGGCTTCACGGCGTGATTTGGTAGCAGGCCTAATTTTGTCCTACAATAACCAAGTGCCAAGCGCTATTTCGGGACTGCCTAGCTTGTCGCGGACCCAACTGCTGACCGAAACCCGCTCTTTGCTGAGCGTGCGCCACGCGCGTTGACGAAATAACGGAGACCATATACTCGGACAAAATATTAAGAGCAGGCACAAGCCCGCCTGAGTTGCGCGACCGCGCTCGACGAAGAGGAAACGATGCCCGCCATTCCGCAAAGCGCGCCGACCGTGGCCGCCGACACCCCGCACCAGCGTTACGGCTCGGCCTTGAGCCTGCTGGCCAGCCTGTTCTTCATGTGGGGCTTCATCACGGTCATCAACAACACGCTGCTGCCGCATCTGCGCAGCGTTTTCGTGCTGGATTACACCCGCACGACCCTGATCGAGTCGGTCTGGTTCATCGCCTATTTCGTAGCCTCGCTTCCGTCGGCCAAGCTGATCGAGCGGATCGGCTACCAGAAGGCCATCGTCGTCGGCTTGCTGGGCATGGCGGTTGGCGCGGCCATGATGGTTCCGGCGGCGATCTTGACCTCCTACGCCCTGGTCCTGACGGCGCTCTTCGTGATCGCCAGCGGCATCACCTTGCTCCAGGTGGCCGCCAACCCCTATGTCGCGGTGCTCGGACCACCCGAGACCGGGTCCTCCCGCTTGAACCTGGTGCAGGCGTTCAATTCGCTTGGCACCACCCTGGCCCCGCTGTTCGCCGGCTACCTGATCCTGGGACGTTCCAAGAGCGGCACGGCCCAGGCCAGCGTCGCCCTGACCGCCGCGGAGCGCCACGCCGACGCTCAGTCCGTGGTCCTGCCCTATGTCATCGTGGCGATCGCCCTGGTGGCGTTGGCCGTGGTCATGGGCCGCGTGCGCCTACCGACCATCGGTCAGGCGACTCAGCGCGCGTCCCGCGAGGCCCGCAAGGGCCTTTCGCTTTGGTCGCACCGCAATCTTGTCTGGGGCGTGCCGGCGATCTTCATCTACCTGATCGCCGAGATCGGCGTGGCCAATCTGTTCATCAACTTCGTCTCGCAACCGAATATCGCCGCGATCACCCACGAGGAGGCCTCGCGCTATCTGGCTATCCTGTGGGGCGGCATGATGGTCGGCCGCTTCCTGGGCAGCGTGCTGATGCGCCGCTTCGCCGCCGAGCACGTCCTGGCCGCCTTCTCGATCGGCGCATTCACGGTGATGCTGATCGCCACCTTCGTCGATGGCCCGGCGGCCATGTGGTCGCTGATCGCCGTTGGTTTCTTCCACTCGATCATGTTCCCGACCATCTTCACCCTGGGCATCCGGGGCCTGGGGCCGCTGACCGAGGAAGGTTCGGGTCTGCTCATCATGGCCATCGCTGGCGGCGCCTTGGTCATCGTCCAGGGCTGGTTGGCCGACACCTTCGGTCTGCAGCGGTCGTTCCTGCTGACAGCGGCCTGCGAGGTGTACGTGCTGTTCTACGCGCTGTGGGGCTCCAAGCCGACCCACGCCCTCCCCGACCAGCACGTCGACTAAGGGCGCGCCATGACCGGACTGTCGCGTCGAACGGCTCTGAAGGCTAGCGCCGCGGTCGGCGCGGCGGGCCTGCCCGCCCCCACCCTCGCGCGCGCCACGGACAGCGCGGGCAAGCTGACAAGCTTCCCGCTCTCCCAGGTGCGGTTGAAGCCATCGCGCTTCCTGACGGCGCAGGAGACCAACCAGCGCTACCTGCTGTCGCTGGAACCTGACCGCCTGCTGCACAACTTCCGCGCCGGCGCGGGCCTGACGCCCAAGGGCGCGGTCTACGGCGGCTGGGAGAGCCTCGGCATCGCCGGCCATAGCCTGGGTCATTACCTGTCGGCCGTCTCGCTGATGTGGGCCCAGACCGGCCAGCCCGAGTTCAAGCGGCGCGCGGCCTATATCGTCGAGGAGCTGGCCGCCTGCCAGGCCGCGAACGGCGATGGCTACGCCGGCGGCACGACGGTCGAGCGCGACGGCAAGACGGTCGACGGCAAGGTCGTTTATGAGGAAATCCGCGCGGGCAAGATCGACGCCTCCGGCGGACTGAACGGCGGCTGGGTGCCGATCTACACCTATCACAAGGTGTTGGCCGGCACGCTCGACGCCCACGTCCTGTGCGACGATCCCGGGGCCCTGACAGTGGCCATCGGCTTGGCTGACTATCTGGGTCGGATGTTCGACGCGCTGGACGACCAGCAGGTCCAGACGGTGCTGCGCGTCGAACACGGCGGCATCGTCGAGAGCTTCGCCGAACTCCACGCCCGTACCGGCCAGCCGCGCTGGCTGGATCTGGCTCGCCGCGTTCAGCACGAGGACATCGTGCGTCCGCTGGCCGAGGGCCGCGACGACCTGGCCGGCAAGCACGCCAACACCCAGATCCCCAAGCTGATCGGCGAGGCGCGCCTCTACGAAACCGGCGGCGACGCTCGAGCCGCCAAGGCCGCGATGGTCTTCTGGGAAACGGTTGTCGCCGACCACTCCTACGTCATCGGCGGCAATTCGGAGTTCGAGCATTTCGGCCCGCCCCGCAAGCTCTCGACGCGCCTGGGCCAACAGACCTGCGAATGCTGCAACAGCTACAACATGCTGAAACTTACCCGGCGGCTCTACGCCTGGTCGGGCGAGGCGCGGTATTTCGACGTCTACGAACGCGCCCACCTGAACCATATCCTGTCGCAGCAGGACCCCGACACCGGGATGTTCACCTACTTCTCGCCGCTGGCTTCGGGCTACGCGCGGGGCCACTCGACGCCGACGGACTCGTTCTGGTGCTGCGTCGGGACGGGCATGGAGAACTATTCCAAGCTGGGCGACAGCATCTTCTGGCGCGACGGCGAACGGGTCCTGGTCAATCTCTACTATCCGTCCACCCTGGACTGGACCGAGAAGGGCCTGAAGCTCGAGATCGACACCGATTTCCCATACGACGACCAAGTAACCCTGACGGTGACAAAAGCGCGCTCGGCCACGCCGATTTCGCTGCGGGTTCCAGGCTGGTGCGCCAAGCCGGCGGTGCAGGTCAACGGCCTCGATCGCGCCGCTACACCGGAGGGCGGCTACATCAAGCTCACCCTGCGCGCCGGTGATCGCCTGACGCTGGCCCTGCCCATGTCGCTTCGAACCGAAGCGATGCCTGACGATCCAGACCTGATCGCCTTTCTGAACGGCCCCCTGGTTCTGGCCGCTGACCTCGGCCCGGCCGACCAGCCATGGAACAGTTTTGATCCCGTGGTCGTCGATGCGGCGAGCACCCCGCCATTGGTTCCGGTCGGCGCGCCACAGCGGTTCGCCCTAGCCGACCACGGCCGGCCTCAGGGCTTGGTGCTGCGTCCCTATTTTGAGCAGCACCACAATCGCACGGCGGTCTATTTCCGCCGTCTGACCCAGGCGCAATGGACGACGCTCGAACCGACTCTGGTCGCCGACGCCAGGGCCCGCGCCGACATCCAGGACCGCACGGCCGATATCATCCGCTTTGGCGAGCAGCAGCCCGAGGTCGATCACGCCCTGAAGGCCAGTCCCGGCACCCAGGACAGCGGCAATCTGACCGTCCGCAGCCGCATACTGAACAAGGGCTTCATCGCGTTCCAGATGGCGACCGCGCCGGGTCCGCTGACCTTGCAGGTCACCTATGACGGTGCGGCGCGGGGGAAGACCTTCGCGATCCTGGTCGACGGCCAGGAGGTGGCGCGCGAGGTGCTGGCGGGCGATCGGACCTCGACCCTGAACGTTAGAAGCTATCCCCTGCCCCAGGCCCTGACCAACGGTCGGGGCAAGGTCACCGTGCGGTTCCAGATGGTCTCCGACCAGTGGACGGCCATCTTCGAGGCTAGACTAGTCAGGCAAAACCGGGCGCGCTGACCAGCGCGCCCCGTCTCAAGTCCTAGTGGTTATCCCTGGGCAGGCCCTTGGTCTGGGCGATGCGCTGGTACTTGACCGCTGGTTCCAGCACCGCTCCGGTCTCCATCTGGCCGACGATGGTCCGCTGGA
>NZ_LMHC01000006.1 GCF_001427665.1 Caulobacter sp. Root655 | reverse complement strand
AGCGAGTCCTTGACGGCGTTCAGGGAGTTGGCGGTGGTCGACTGGTTCTTGGCCATCGCCCAGATCGCGCCGTTGTCCTTGGCGTTGCCGACCTTCTTGCCGGTGTTGATCCGCTGTTGCGTGACGCCCAGTTCGGCGTTCGTGGCGTTCAGGTTCTGCAGGGCGATCATCGCGCCCGAATTGGTGTTGATGCTATTCAGAGCCATTTCGGCAGGTTCCCATTCAAGGTGTCCGACGTCATTTTGACGGCCGGGAGCATTTTGCTCGGGAGCACTGTGCGAGAACGTCCTTGCGATAGTGTGAAAGTGTCGTGGCTATTTTCAGGATGTGGCTAACGCACCGTTAGGCATTAAGACTTTGTCGGCTGAATCTATTCCTGGCGATGGCAGGGGTGAACTCTCGGTCAAGATCCGGCTATGAATCTCTAGACTCAAGATGCTCGATGCGAAAACCATCCCTGGTGGCGTGGAAAGGGGAAGGGACTAGATCGTGTGGGTCGCCTGACTCTCGTGCATGAAAAACGAACGAGTCCGAGGACCCCCTAGTCGCCAGGCGTTGTCCGAGGGCCGCCGCGCCGCTTCAGGCGCACAACCGCTGCGGCGGCGCCTCGCGGTCCTCGCCGTCGAACAGGTCGAAGGCGTCTTCCCAGGCCGCCTGCCGGGAGGCGCGCAGGGCCGCGTCGTCGATCACCCGGACGATCTGGTCCTCGCGATCGTTCCACACCAGGCCGATATCGGCGGCCCGTCCGGCGTCGCGGCCCAGCAGCAGGATGATGTCGGCCCGCAGCACCCGCTCGGGACTCAGCCGCAACAGGGTGCGCCCGCCGCCCAGGTCGCGGTGGATGTCGGCGAAGTCCAGCACGGCCGAGATCATCGCGGCGCTGACCGGGGCGGTATGCCAATCCTGGGAGGCCCAATTTTCGCGGTTGGGACGGGTCATGTTCGAGGCTCCGGACCTGGGGCGTTTTTCGGGGGCGTTTTTCGATGACTCCCTTATCCATGTGCGATACGTCAAATCCGGACGTATGGAGCGCGTATGCGGCACGACAAGGCGACCCGACTGCTGGACCTGGCCCGGATGCTGGCCGGATCGTCCGAAGGCATGACCCTGGACGAGATGGCCCGCGCCATGGACGTGGGTCGGCGCACGGCCGAACGCATGCGCGACGCGGTCTGGGCCGCCTTCCCGCAGATGGAGGCGATGGACGACCCGCCGACCAAGCGCTTCCGCATCCCGTCCGGCCTGGACAGCCTGTTCCAGACCCCGACCGCGGAGGAACTGGCGGCGCTGCGCACGGCGGCCGATTCCTACGCCGCCGCCGGGGCCGAGGCGCGGTCCTCGGCGCTGTACGCCCTGGAGCGCAAGCTGCTGTCGGCCCTGCGCGGCGCGGCCCGTCGGCGGGTGGCCCCCGACGTCGAGGCCCTGGTCCAGGCCGAAACCATAGCCGTCCACGCCGGCCCGCGCCCGTTCGAGGACGAGCAGGTGCTGACCGCCATCCGCACGGCGATCAAGAGCCTGCAGGCGGTGTCGTTCCGCTACCAGGGCGGCGGCACGCCGGGCCGGGTGCGCGAGGTCACCCCCCTGGGCATCCTGTTCGGCCGCAGCAACTATCTGGTGGCCCTGGAGGGGAGCAATCCGCGCCCGCGCTCCTGGCGGCTGGACCGCATCCACGACATCGCCGTGCTCGACAAGCCGGCCTCGCCGCCCCCCGACTTCTCGCTGCAGGCCTTCGCCGACGAGAGCTTCGGCATCTATCACGGCGAGATGTACGACGTGGCGCTGCGCATCCGTCCCGACCGCGCCGCCGACGCCCTGCGCTGGCGCTTCCACTCCAACCAGACCGTGACCCAGGAGGCGGACGGCTCGGTGCTGGTCGCTTTCCGGGCCAGCGGCATGCTGGAGCTGTCGTGGCACCTGTTCACCTGGGCCGACGCGATCGAGATCGTCTCGCCGCCGGTGCTGAGGGAGATGATGGTCGAGGAACTGAAGGTGGCGCTGAAGGCGCACGAGGAGGCGCCTGCGATCTAGGCGACGCGGGTCGCTACTCCTTGTCCACGAACCCGGCGACCAGGTCGGCGAAGGCCCTCGGATGTTCGAGATAGAGGAGGTGACCGCCTGGCGCGACCACGCGCCGGGCGCCGGGAATTGCGGTCTCCAGCGCCTTGGCCTGTTCCTGCACATCCTTGATGTCGATTTCGCCCACGACGATCAGGGTCGGCTTGCGGATTTCGCCCAGACGCGGCTTGGCCACGGCCAACGGCTGCTCCTTGGTTCCGGCGGTGACATTGCCCGGATAGGCGCGGAGCAACGCCGCCACCCGCGCTCGTTCGGCGTCGGCGTGTTTGGTCAGGATGTAGCGGTCCTTCACCGCGCCATCGATGTTCCCAAGCTTGAAGAGGACCAGCAGTTTCAGGGTCCGCGCGAGGAAGCCGAAGGAGGCGTCGTAGCCGCTGACCCAGGGGCCCACGAGCACCAGCCTGTCGACTGATTCAGGATGCGCCAGGGTGAAGTCGACCGCGACACCGGCGCCCGACGACGAGCCGACCAGCGTGGCGTGCTCGATCCCAAGCGTCTTCATCAGCGCCTCAAGGTCCTTGGCCGGCGCATAGGGCGCCGTCGCGGCGGGCGACGCGCCGTAGCCTCTGCGATCATAGCGCACGACCCGGAAGCGCTCGCACAAGGTTGGCCAGACGCCGTCGAACACGGCCGAGTGGAGGATGCCGTCATGCAGCAGCACGATCGTCTTGGGTCCCGTCCCGCAGGTCTCATAGGCGATCTTGCCGCCCTCGACCGGCGCGAAGCTGGGGGCGGCTTGAGCCGCCAGGGGAGCGCCGAGCAGCAGGCAGCCGAAGGCGATCGCCCGGGCGGGCGTTGAAGGCGGTTTCATCGATGTCTCCAGTGAGAAGCGCCGTCAGGCGCGCTTGAGCGTGTCCTGCTCGTGGTCGGGAAGCTGGTCCGGCGTCTGCTCGGGCGCGTATTCGAGGATGTCGCCCGGCTGGCAGTGCAGGAAGGCGCAGAGGGCCTCCAGCGTGTCGAACTTCATGCCCTTCACCTTGCCTGATTTGAGCAGGGAGAGGTTGGCTTCGGTGATGCCGATGGCGCGGGCCAGCACGTTGGAGCGCACCTTGCGCCGGGCCATCATCACGTCGAGGCGCAGGATGATCGGCATCAGACGAACGCCTCCCGGTCTTCCTCGATCTCGCGCCCGACCCGCATCACCTGGCCGATCACCAGCACCAGCAGGCCCAGCACGAAGGCCTGGACGCTGGCCATGTGGGCCCAATTCTTGTCGATCTCGTAGCCGGTGGCGCTGAGCGCCAGGTGGCAGACGAAGGGCGACAGGGCGTAGGCGCACAGCCAGCCGCCGATCCGGCCGAAGCTCTCGGCCGCGGCGCGCGAGAACACCTGGCCCTTGGCGTAGAGGCCAAACAGCGTCCGCAGGCTCGCGAACAGCATGATGATCGGCGTGGCCCGCACGATCGCGACGACGCAGTAGACCAGGCGGTGGGGCAGGGGGAGCGAGCCGAAGGCCACCGAGTTGGGCGGGCCCTCGCCGATGTAGCAGTTGTCGGGGCCGATCCTGACCAGTTCGCCCTTGTAGAACAGCATGGTGATCAAGGCGGTGACCAGGATCGCCGCCGACACGCCCAGCAGGAGCGTGAACAGCACCGACAGGCCGCGGCTGCCCAGGCGCACGCGGCGCTGGGCGGCGGTCTCTCCCGTGTCCGGCGCGGCGTCGACGATGGGTCTGAATTTCACGACCGTGGCCATGGCGTCCTCCTGTGACGCCAAACTCATTCCGAAAATAATTTCTGTCAAACGATAATATTCTGCGCCCAGATGTCAGGCTGCCGAGCTTGGCCCGTAGCCGCCGCCGCCCGGAGTCTCGATGACGATCGCGTCGCCCGCCGCCACCTCGACCGCGTCCGTGGCGCCGAGCGTCCGCACCGAGCCGTCGGCCCGCTCGACCCGCGCCGCGCCCAACTGACCGGCCTCGCCGCCGGCCAGCCCGAACGGCGCCACCCGCCGGCGGTTGGACAGCAGGGTCGCCGTCATCGGTTCGCGGAAGCCGATCCTGCGCACCACCCCGTCGCCGCCGTGATGCGCGCCGGCCCCACCGGACCCGCGCCGGATCGAGAACGCCTCGACCAGCACTGGATAGCGGGCCTCCAGCACCTCCGGATCGGTCAGGCGGCTGTTGGTCATGTGGGTCTGGACCGCGTCGGCCCCATCGAAGTCCGGTCCCGCCCCGGCCCCGCCGCAGATGGTCTCGTAATATTGCCGCCGGTCGTCGCCGAAGGTGAAGTTGTTCATCGTGCCCTGGGCGGCGGCCATCACCCCCAGCGCGCCGTAAAGGGCGTCGACCACCACCTGGCTGGTCTCGACATTGCCGGCCACCACGGCGGCCGGATAGCGCGGCTTCAGCATCGAACCTTCGGGGATCACCAGTTCGACCGGCCGCAGGCAGCCGTCGTTCATCGGGATCTCGTCATCGACCAGGGTGCGGAACACGTAGAGCGCCGCCGCCCGGCAGATCGAGGCCGGAGCGTTGAAATTGGTCGGGACCTGATCGCTGGTGCCGGCGAAATCGACCCGCGCCGTGCGGGCCGCGCGGTCGACGGTGATCGCCACCTTGACCACGCTGCCGTCGTCCAGTTCGTAGCTGAACGCGCCGTCCGACAGGGTGGCCAGCACCCGCCGCACGGCCTCTTCGGCGTTGTCCTGCACGTGGGCCATATAGGCCTCGACCACGTCCTGGCCGAACTCGGCGACCAGGCCGGTCAAGCTCTCGGCCCCGCGCGCGCAGGCGGCGATCTGGGCCTTGAGGTCGCCGATGTTCTGGTCGGGATTGCGGGCCGGCCAGCGGCCCGAAGCCAGCAGGGCCCGAACTTCGGCCTCCCGGAACCGCCCGCCCTCGACCAGCAGGAAGTTCTCGATCAGCACGCCCTCTTCCTCGACCGTGCGGCTGTTGGGCGGCATCGACCCCGGCGTGATCCCGCCGATGTCGCCCTGGTGGCCGCGCGCGGCGACGTAGAAGGTCAGGGCGTCGCTCTTGTCGAACACCGGCGTGACCACCGTGACGTCGGGCAGGTGGGTGCCGCCGTTGTAGGGGGCGTTGAGCATGTAGACGTCGCCCGGCCTCATGCCCCGGCCGTCGGCGTCGCGGGCCTCGCGGATGGCCCGCACGCTGTCGCCCATCGAGCCCAGGTGCACCGGCATGTGCGGGGCGTTGGCGATCAGGTTTCCGTCGCGGTCGAACAGGGCGCAGGAGAAGTCCAGCCGCTCCTTGATATTGACCGAATAGGCGGTGTTCTGCAGGGCGAACCCCATCTCCTCGGCGACGGCCATGAACAGGTTGTTGAACACCTCCAGCATCACCGGGTCGGCCGCCGTGCCGGCCGCCTGGCGCTTGGGCAGGGCGGCGACGCGGTCGAGGACCAGGTTGAGATGGGCGTCGACGGTGGCCCGCCAGCCGGGCTCGATCACCGTGGTGCCGGTGGCCTCGCGAATGATGGCTGGGCCGGCGACCGTCGCGCCGATCGGCAGGGCGGGGCGGTCGTACACCGATGTGGCGTGCTGCGCGCCGGCCATGCGGACGGTCAAGGTCGCGAGCGGCGCAGCGTCCCTCGAAGACGCGCCGGACTCAAAATCCGGTTCCGCGCCCGCGTCGGCATGGCCGATGGCCTCGACGGCCAGGGCCTCGACCACCAGGGCGGTGCTCGGCGACACGAAGCCGAAGCGGCGTTGGTGCAGGGTTTCGAACGCCGCGCGCACGGTCGCCGCATCGCCCAGCGGCACGCGCAGCGGCGTGTCGGTCCCTGCATATTTGACCAGCAGGCTGGCGAGGGTCTCGACCCGGACCAGCGGCACGTTCTGATCGCGCAGCGCCGCCTCGGCCTCTCCCGCCAGGACGGCGGCGCGGGCCGCCAGGTCGTCGGCGGCCTGCGCCAGCGGCCGCTCGACCGTCGCCTCGCGCAGGATCCGCAGATCGGCCAGGCCCATGCCGTAGGCTGAAAGGACGCCGGCGAACGGGTGGATCATCACCCGCCTCATGCCCAGGGCGTCGGCCACCAGGCAGGCGTGCTGGCCGCCCGCGCCGCCGAAACAGGCCAGCACGTAGCGGGTGACGTCGTAGCCGCGCTGGATCGAGATCTGTCGCACGGCCTTGGCCATGTTCTCGACGGCGATGGTGACGAAGCCCTCGGCGACCTCGGTCGGGGTCATGGTCTTGCCGGTGGCGGCCTCGATTTCGGCGGCCAGGGCTTGGAAGCGGGCAACCACCACCTCGCGGTCCAGCGGCTGGTTGGCGTGGGGCCCGAACACCGCCGGGAAGAAGTCCGGCGACAGCTTGCCGAGCATCACGTTGCAGTCGGTGACCGTCAGCGGCCCGCCGCGCCGGTAGCAGGCCGGGCCGGGATTGGCCCCCGCCGAGGCCGGTCCGACCCGGAACCGGGCGCCGTCGAACGTGCAGATCGAGCCTCCGCCTGCCGCCACGGTGTGGATGTTCATCATCGGCGCGCGCATCCGCACCCCGGCCACCACGGTCTCATAGGCTCGCTCGTACTCGCCGGCGAAGTGGCAGACGTCGGTCGAGGTGCCGCCCATGTCGAAGCCGATCACCCGGTCGAAGCCGGCCTGGGCCGCCGTCTTCGCCATGCCGACCACGCCGCCGGCTGGGCCCGACAGGATGGCGTCCTTGCCCCGGAAGGCGTGGGCGTCGGTCAGGCCGCCGTTGGACTGCATGAACAGCAGCCGGGTCTGGCGGCCCCCCTCTTTCGCCTCAAGGGCGTCGGCCACCTTGTCGACGTAACGGCGCAGGATCGGCGACAGATAGGCGTCGACCACCGTGGTGTCGCCGCGCCCGACCAGCTTCATCAGCGGACTGACCTCGTGGCTGACCGACACCTGGGCGAAGCCGATGTCGCGGGCGATCACGGCGACGCGGGCCTCGTGGTCGGTGAACCGGAAGCCGTGCAGCAGCACGATGGCCACCGCGCGGAAGCCGGCGTCGAAGGCCGCCTGCAGGCCCGCGCGGGCGGCGGCTTCGTCGAGCGGTCGCAGCACGCCGCCCTCGACGCTGATCCGCTCGTCGATCTCGACCACGCGGGTGTAGAGCGCCTCGGGCTTGACGATCCTGCGGTCGAACAGCTTGGGCCGGGCCTGGTAGCCGATGCGCAGGGCGTCGGCGTGGCCCTTGGTGATCGCCAGGATCGTCGGCTCGCCCTGGCGCTCGAGCAGAGCGTTGGTGGCGACGGTGGTGCCCATCTTCACGGCGTCGATGGCGGTCTCGTCGCCCAGCAGCGCGCGCACCCCGGCCACGGCGGCGTCCTCGTACTGCTCGGGGTTCTCCGAGAGCAGCTTGTGGGTGGTCAGGGTCCCGTCGGGACGTCGCGCCACGATGTCGGTGAAGGTGCCGCCGCGGTCGATCCAGAACTCCCAGCCGCGCTCGGTCATGCAAGGTTCCCCTTCGTTGGAACCCTTTTGGCGCTGGGGGCCGGCGGCATCAAGGGCCGTGGCGACAGGCACGGGCGGGGACAGGCCCATGCGCCTGTCCCCATCATGTCCCCGGCCGGCCTCACCCCATCGCCTCGACCGCCGCCCAGATCCCCAGGCCCAGGAAGATCAGCGCCGCGCCGAGGCGGACGTATTTGAGCGGCACGACCTTGGTGACCGCCTCGCCGAAATAGACCGCCGGCGCATTGGCCGCCATCATGCCCAGGGTGGTGCCGGCCGCGACCAGCGGCACGTTGTGGAAGCGCGCGCCCAGGGCGACGGTGGCGATCTGGGTCTTGTCGCCCATCTCGACCAGGAAGAAGGCGATGGTGGTGGTCAGGAACACCCCATAGCGGCCCGCGCCGCCGGGCATGTCGTCGTCGACCTTGTCGGGGATCAAGGCCCAGGCGGCCATGGCGATGAAGGAAATGGCGATCGCCCACCGGAACCAGGCGCCGTCGAACAGGTCGGAGACCAGAGAACCCGCTAGGGCGGCCAGGGCGTGGTTGGCCAGGGTGGCGACCAGTATGCCCAGGATGATCGGCACGGGCTTCTTGAAGCGGGTCGCCAGGATGATGGCCAGCAACTGTGTCTTGTCGCCGATTTCGGCGATGGCCACGACCAGGGCCGAGACGAGCAGGGATTCCATGGATCAGATACCGTCCGGGCCGAGCGCATGCCAATAGCGTCGGAGACCCCGCCCAGCCCGGAACGGAAACCGACGCCATTGGTCTCGCCGCGGAAGCTGGTGGCTTCCTCCACCTGCGCCATATCCCGAAGGATAAGTGTGTTGACGACAGGCCCCGCTGATCGGTGCGGGCGGCTACTCCCCAAAGGTGGGCGGTTGGTACCGGGGTTGCTGGGAGGGGTCAAGCTGGACTGGGGACAGGCGCATGCGCCTGTCCCCGTTCGCTTACACCGCCGCCGGCGCGTCGAAGCGCTCGATGTGGATCGCCACCCGCACCTTGCCGCCGGTGAAGCCGCCGCCGGCCGCCGTGATCACCACCGGGGTGTCGGCGTAGAACGCTGTCGGCCCGATCACCCCGACATTGCTGGCGTTCTTGGCCACGCCGAGGGACGCGCCGAACTTGCCGGCCTCGCCCGCGACGCCGCAGCTGTAGGACGTCGCCCCCGTCACCGCCACGCTGGTGCGGGTCGAGACGCCGTGGACGATGGCCCGGTTGGGGATGACCACGGTCGTGGCCACCGACGCGCCCGACAGGGTCACCTCCTGCTCGAGAATCTCGAAGCGCGTATTGGCCCCGAACGCCGACCTGGCGGCGTTGATGGCCTTGAAGGTCGAGGCGATCGGCGTCCAGACCGCCCCGTCGAAGACCAGGGCCTGACCCTCGTCCTTGATCCAGGCCATGTAGCCGGCGTTCGGCGTCAGGAATTCCCAGGCGCCGGCCTCGTGGCGGGCGATCAGGCTGGCCGGCTTGCCGCCCCAGGCCGAACCCGTCGCCGAGACCGGCAGGATCCAGACCGCGCCGTCGCCGGGCGAGGCGGGCTGGGCGGCGACCGCGCGGCTCTCGGCGGCCAGCTGGACCAGGCCGTCCAGCCGGGCGAAGGCCTCGTTGACGGTGATGTGCTTCTGGGCCTGGCCGGCCGCCACATAGGGCAGTGACAGGCGAGGCGTGGCGTCGTCGGACATGGGCTTGCTCCTGAAGGTTTCGAGACCTCCAGTGTCAGCCCGCCGGGAGTCAGGGAGGACGGACGCGCGTCCATCCCCCTGCGCGTCCCCGTCTACTGGGCGGCGAAAGCCAGGCGGTTTCCCGAAGTCAGCGCGGTCTTGGCCGCCAGCTCCGCCTTGGCGTCCTCGTATTCCTCCGCGAACTTGGCCACCAGTTCGCCGGCCGACAGCACCGCGCCGATCGCGCCGATGCCCTGGCCGCAGCCCCAGATGTCGCGCCAGGCCTTGGCGTCCTGGTTGCCGCCCGAGCCGAAGTTCATGGCCGACGGATCGCTGACCGGCAGGTTGGCCGGGTCCAGTCCCGCCTTGACCACCGACGGGCGCAGGTAGTTGCCGTGCACGCCTGTGAACAGGTTGGAATAGAGGATGTCGTCGGCCTGGCTCTCGACGATCATGTCCTTGTAGCCCTGGACGGCGTTGGCCTCCTGGGTGGCGATGAAGGCCGAGCCGATATAGGCTAGGTCCGCGCCCATGGCCTGGGCGGCCAGGATCGAGCGGCCCGAGGCGATCGAGCCCGACAGCGCCACCGGCCCGTCGAACCACTGGCGGATTTCCTGGACCAGGGCGAACGGCGACAGGGTGCCGGCATGGCCGCCGGCCCCGGCCGCGACGGGGATCAGGCCGTCGGCGCCCTTCTCGATGGCCTTGTGGGCGTGGCGGTCGTTGATCACGTCATGCAGGGTGACGCCGCCGTACGAGTGGACCGCCGCGTTGAGGTCCTCGCGCGCGCCCAGCGAGGTGATCACCACCGGGACCTTGTACTTGACGCAGAGGGCGACGTCCTCCTCGAGGCGGTTGTTGGTCTTGTGGACGATCTGGTTGACCGCGAACGGGGCCGAGGGCGCGTCCGGATTGGCCCGGTCATAGGCCGCCAGCTCCTCGGTGATCCGCGCCAGCCACTCGTCCAGTTGCGAGATCGGCCGGGCGTTGAGGGCTGGGAACGAACCGACGATCCCCGCCTTGCACTGGGCGATCACCAGGTCCGGATTGCTGATGATGAACAGCGGAGACGCGATGACGGGCAGGCGCAGACGGTCGCGCAGAATCGGCGGCAAGGCCATGGAAGTCGTCTCCTGTTCGGCGGCCGCTCCGGGTCGCTCATGTAAACAGCGTTAGTTTAAACGCTCGTTCGCGACATGCGCAAGCGCTTGACCTACCCTAGGGCAGAGGAGCATCTGCTGGCCAAAACAAGAAAATGCTGCGGTGCAGGAGAGAGACGTCGTGAATCACCCGACCACCCCGCTAGCCGAGGATTTTGGCGCCCCGGATCGGTCGAAGTGGATGGCCTTGGTCGAAAAGACCCTCAAGGGCCAGACGTTCGACGACGCCCTGGTCACCCAGACCCCCGACGGCATCGCCATCCAGCCGCTCTATACGATCGAGGACGGCGTGGCCGTGGTCCGCGACCTGCGGGCTCGCGACGCCGACCGGCCGTGGGACCTGCGCATGCGCGCCGCCCATCCCGATCCGCGCCAGGCGGCCGCCGAGATCATGAAGGACCTGGAGGGCGGCGCGGCCTCGGTGCTGCTGGCCCTCGACCCGTCCGGCCTCAACGGCGTGGCGGTGGGTTCGCTGCAGGACCTGGCCCAGGCGCTGAACGGCGTGATGCTGGACCTCGCCCCCGTCGCCCTCGACGCCGGCTTCCTGGGTCCCAAGGCCGCCGACTGGCTGGGAACCCTGGCCAAGTCCGCGCCCAACGCGCCGCTGGCCTTCCACCTGGACCCGCTGACCGCCTTCGCCCAGGCTGGGACCAGCCCCGGCCCGATCGAGAGCCATCTGGTCTCGGCCGCCACGGTCGGCGCCCGCCTGGCGACGACCTACGCCAAGGCCAGCCTGTTCCTGGCCACCGGCCGCGCCGCCCACGAGGCCGGCGGCTCCAACACCGAGGAACTGGCGACGATGGCCGCCAGCGCCGTGACCTACGCCAAGGCCCTGGTCCGCGCCGGCCTGTCGATGGAAGAGGCCTTCTCGCGCATCGTCCTGGGCGTCAGCCTGGACGCCGAATATTTCACCGGCGTGGCCAAGCTGAGGGCCGCCCGGGCGCTGTGGGCGCGGATCACCCAGGCCTGCGGCGTCTCGGTCCCGGCCGTCATCGAGGCCCGCTCGTCGCAACGCATGCTGACCCGGGCCGACGCCTGGACCAACCTGCTGCGCCTGACCTCTGCAGGCTTCGCCGGCGCGGTCGGCGGGGCCGACGCGGTGGTGCTGGGGGCCTTCACCGACGCCATCGGCCTGCCCACCGCTTTCGGCCGTCGCCAGGCGCGCAACACCCAGCTGGTGCTGATGGAGGAGAGCCACCTGGGCCGCGTCGCCGACCCGGCCGGCGGGGCCTGGTACCTCGACAACCTGACCGACCTGCTGGCCCGCGCCGCTTGGGGCGGCTTCCAGGCCATCGAGGCGGACGGCGGGATCATCAAGGCGCTGGAAAGCGGCCTGATCGCCGACATCGTCGGCGAAACCCGCGCCGGCCAGGAAGCCCAGTTCGCCGACAAGAGCCGCAAGATCCTCGGCGTCACCGCCTTCCCCAACGGCGAGGACAAGCCGGCCGAGGTCGCCACGCCGGTGGTCGCCGACTTCGCGGTCGACGGGCCCAGCGTCCGCCTGCCGGGGCCGGACTCGCGCTGCCCGCCGCTGACGCCGATCCGTTTCGCCGCCGCCTTCGAGGGAGCGCAAGCATGAGCCAGTTCCCCAATTTCGCGGACGTCGATTTCGAGGCCGGGACGCCCCTTGGAGAAGGAGAGGGGGTCGACGCCCCGACCGACGGCCCGGTCTGGGTCACGCCCGAAGGCGTCGACGTCGCGGCCTCGTTCTCTGAAGCCGACATCGCGGGTCTGGACTTCACCGGCGGCTATCCGGGCGTCGCGCCCTATCTGCGCGGCCCCTATCCGACCATGTACGTCACCAACCCGTGGACGGTGCGGCAGTACGCCGGCTTCTCGACCGCCGAGGACTCAAACGCCTTCTACCGCCGCAACCTGGCGGCCGGTCAAATGGGCCTGTCGGTGGCCTTCGACCTGGCCACCCACCGGGGCTATGACAGCGACCATGAGCGGGTGAAGGGCGACGTCGGCATGGCCGGCGTGGCCATCGACTCCATCCTCGACATGCGCACCCTGTTCAGCGGCATTCCGCTCGACAAGATGAGCGTGTCGATGACCATGAACGGCGCGGTGCTGCCGATCCTGGCGCTCTACATCGTCGCCGCCGAGGAGCAGGGGGTCAGCCCCGACAAGCTGTCGGGCACGATCCAGAACGACATCCTCAAAGAGTTCATGGTGCGCAACACCTACATCTATCCGCCCGGCCCCTCGATGCGGATCATCTCCGACATCTTCGCCTTCACCTCGGAGAAGATGCCGAAGTTCAACTCGATCTCGATCAGCGGCTACCACATGCAGGAAGCGGGAGCCTCGGCCGACCTGGAGCTGGCCTACACCCTGGCCGACGGCGTCGAGTACGCCCGGGCCGGCGTCGCGGCGGGCATGGACATCGACACCTTCGCCCCACGCCTGTCGTTCTTCTGGGCGATCGGCATGAACTACTTCATGGAGGTCGCCAAGATGCGCGCGGCCCGGCTGTTGTGGGCCCGGATGATGAAGCGCGAGTTCGCGCCCAAGGACGAGCGCTCGCTATCCTTGCGCACCCACAGCCAGACCTCGGGCTGGTCGCTGGCGGCCCAAGACGTGTTCAACAACGTTTCGCGCACCTGCGTCGAGGCCATGGCGGCGGTCAACGGCCAGACCCAGAGCCTGCACACCAACGCCCTGGACGAGGCCCTGGCCCTGCCCACCGACTTCTCGGCCCGCATCGCCCGCAACACCCAGCTGTTCCTGCAGATGGAAAGCGGCACGACCCGCGTCGCCGACCCCTGGGGCGGCAGCTACTATGTCGAGCGCCTGACCCACGACCTGGCGGTCAGGGCCATGGCCCACATCGAGGAGGTCGAGGCGGCCGGCGGCATGGCCAAGGCCATCGAGCAGGGCATCCCCAAGCTGCGCATCGAGGAAGCCGCCGCCAAGACCCAGGCCCGCATCGACGCCAATCGCCAGAGCGTGGTGGGGGTCAATCGCTACAAGCCGGAGGTGGCCGACGTCATCCCGATGCTGAAGGTCGACAATTCGTCGGTCCGTACCCAGCAACTTGAGAAGCTGGCCCGTCTGAAGGCCGAGCGCGATCCGGCCAGGACCGCCGCCGCGCTGAAGGCGCTGGAGGACGGGGCGCGCGGGACGCAGAACCTGTTGGCCCTGGCCGTCGACGCCGCCCGCGCCCACGCCACGGTCGGCGAGATCAGCCTGGCCATGGAGAACGTCTTCGGCCGCCACCGCGCCACCATCCAGTCGATCCAGGGGGTCTATATGAAGGAAGCCGGCAGCGACCCCGCCGCCGCTCGGGCGAAAGCCATGGTCGAGGCCTTCGAACAGGCCGACGGCCGCCGCCCCCGCATCCTGGTCGCCAAGATGGGCCAGGACGGCCACGACCGCGGCCAGAAGGTGATCGCCACCGCCTTCGCCGACCTGGGCTTCGACGTCGATATCGGCCCGCTGTTCCAGACCCCGGCCGAGGCCGCCAAGCAGGCGGTCGAGAACGACGTCCACATCGTCGGGGCCTCGTCCCTGGCGGCGGGTCACCTGACCCTGGCCCCGGAACTGAAGGCCGAACTGGCCAGGCAGGGCCGGGCCGACATCATGATGGTGGTCGGCGGCGTGATCCCGCCCCAGGACTTCGACGCCCTGCGCGAGGCCGGCGCCGCGGCGATCTTCCCGCCCGGCACGGTGATCGCCGAGGCGGTGATCGAGCTGCTGGACAAGCTGAACAAGCAGCTGGGCTATACGCAGGGCGAGGCGGCGTAATCTGCACATGAGACCGCGCAGTGAACGACGAACGACGGGGGCGAGGGTCTTGGCCGCCATCTACGTCGCGCTCGTGGTCGCCTACCCGTTGGCGACCACGAGCGCGCTGGCGCTCGGCTATAGCGACTACGACAAGACCCCTGCGGAGACGCTCGCGGGACTGAGGCCAATGATCCCGGCGATGCTGACGGTTATGCCTTTGCTCGCGGCGGCCATCACCTTCCCATCCTTCCTTGTCTGGGCTGTTCTGCACCGTCTGCGACTACATTTCGCGATCATGGCGGCGGCCATCGGGGGCTTGAATGGCGGCCTGCTCTTGCTGAGCCGGGCATGGGCTTGGCCGGGCTTGGCCTTTCCATTCACGGGGGTCTGCTGCGGACTGCTGGCCTGGTGGATCGCCTATGGCCGCCAACGAATGTTGCCCGAACCGGTCATTGAGCCATTATCCGCCATCTAGGGCGTGATTTTCGCGGTTGAACGCGATCCCTTCTTCCGATTCCCCGACGAAGGTCGGGGCCCAGGTGAAACCCACGAGGCGTTCCGGATGAAGCTGGGTCCCGGCCTTCGCCGGGAAAACGGCGATAGAGACAAGGCGCTTCAAAGGGAAGCAAACGCGTTCTGGCGAAGAAGATCGACGACAGCTCTCTGCACCACGGCTTGACGGGATTTCCACGGCGCTCACCGATCCATCCGCACGCGCATCACCCCTGATGAGGATGTCACGCACATCCCATCGAGGCCCCCATGCTCCCGCCGCCCGCCCGCGAGAAGACCAGCGTCAACCGCATCGTCCTGGCCGTCGTCTTCGCCTTCGGCTTTCCGGCCCTGGGCCTGTCGCAGGTGATGATCTGGACCGACGAGGCCACCTCCTACGCCACGCGCGCCGCGACGGCCGCCTCGGGCGCGGTCGCCGCCCTGCCGTTCGGGGCGGTGTTGGGCTGGCCCTACGTGCTGAGCGCCTGCTGCGTCTGGGCCTGCCTGCACCAGTTCGGGCGGCACCATCGCGCGCTGGCCGGACTGATCGGCGCGATCACGGGTTTCGCGGTGGCGTTCAAACTGCTCGGCTGGCACGCGACCGACACCCTGGTGGTCTTCCCGCTCAGCGCCGTGCTCGGTCTGGCTACGGGCCTGGGTGTCTGGACGATCGCCTATGGTCGGCAGGGCCGCCTTCCTGCTCCGCGAGCGGCCGTTCCGAGCCGCGCGGGTTCGTGCTAGCCTCTCCCCATGAACGCCCTGGCCCGCGCGCTCGAAACCTCCCAGCCGCACAGGTTCACCCTGGACGACGTCTTGCGCATGCAGGCGGCGGGAATCCTCGACGAGGGCGCCAAGGTGGAGTTGATCGACGGGGGGCTGGTCGAGATGGCTTCGGAAGGCGCGCCGCATACGCGGGCCAAGATGCAGATCGCCTACGCCTTCATGGCCCAGGCCCAAGGCAAGACCATCGTCATCGTCGATTCCACCCTGCGACTGGCGCCGACCTACGCGCCGGACCCAGACCTCTACCTTTACGACGCCAACCTGCCGCTGGACGGGGTGAACGGCGCGAACGTTGGTCTTGTGATCGAGGTCGCCCAGAGCACCGTGGCCAAGGATTTGTCGATCAAGGCCGAACTCTACGCCCAGCACGGCGTGCGCGACTATTGGGTGGTGGACGTCAACACCAGCACGATCACCGTCCATCGCGACCTGAGTGGCGGCGTCTATCGCGATGTCGTTCAGTATTCGGCGCGCGACACGGTCGCGTCGCTGGCCTTCCCATCGCTGACGCTGTGTCTGGCCGATCTGCCGCCGATCCGCTGACCTACCGCTTGCCCGCCTTCATCCGCCGCCTCTTCCGCGTCTTGGCGTCGATGTCGTCGGGCAGGCCGTGGCGGCCTTCGATGTCTTTCTGCAGCGCCTTGGCGGCCATCAGGTGGCCGGGGAACAGGGTGTCGACGGCCCAGCCCAGCATCGGCACGGTGTCGGACAGGTTGTCGGCGGCCAGGTAGGCGGCCATCCGCGCCAGGGTCGCGGCCGAGGCCTTGGCCTTGACGGCGTGGTAGAGCAGCAGCCCGCCGGCGCCCAGGCCGTAGGCCAGGCCGACGCCGGGGACCCAGGCCAGCACGCCGTCCAGCCCGATGCCGAACGGTCCGATGCCGATCAGCCGGTCCGACAGCCGCTTGACGGTTTCGGCCTGACGCCAGGCGTGATGGGCCTTGCGCCGGTGGCTGGCGGGCCCTTCATCGACGACATAGGGCTCTGCGGTGCGGTCGGTCATCTGGGGTCAACGCTCCGGCGAGGTGTTGGTTGTCTCCGACCATGCATCGGCTCGTTCCGAAAACCGGTCCCCACTTTTCGGGCCGATGCTAACCGAGAAACACCACCCGGCGCTTTTCCTTGCCGGCCTGGATGCGGCCCAGCAGGTCGCGGTACTCGGCCGAGCCCTGCACGTCCTTGCGCGTGCCTTCGAAATAGATCGTGTCGTCCATGTGCTTGGTCAGCATGTCGGCCGACCATTTGTGGCCGGTGAACAGCATGTCGGCGACGTTGCCGATGCCCGGCACGGCCCCGGCCACGGTGTCGATCAGGATGATGGCGGTGATCTGGATGACGATCATCGGCGCGGCGCGGGCTCGCACGGCGTCGATGATGATCAGCCCGCCGGCCCCCAGGCTGTAGAGCTCTCCGGCCCCGGGAATCCAGGTCAGCAGGCCATCCAGGCCGATGCCCAGCGGTCCGATGCCGACGACGTTGTCGGACAGCTTCTTCACCCGCTCGACGTTGTTGCGGATGTTGTGAAGATCCAGATGCGATTTGGCGAAGATCACCGGCAGCCCCCAGCGGCGAGAAGCCGCCAATCTGCCTTAACCATGAGCGCGCAGGAAGGGCTACGGTACAGTTTCCCGCCGGACGCGAGCGCTTGGCGGGAGCCCCTCGGCAAACGGCCGGTTTATGCTTAAGCTGACGGCGCGCCGACCCGGCTGACGAGGATCCATCGATGCTGATCTCGACCACCCCCTTCATCGAAGGACGGCCGGTCCAGGACTACAAGGGCGCGATCTACGCCCAGTCGATCCTCGGCGCGAACGTGGTGCTGGACCTGATGGCGGCGATCCGCGACTTCATCGGCGGCCATTCGAAGTCCTATGAGCGGGTGTTGGCCCGGGCCCGCGAGGACGCCATGAAGAACCTGGTGAAAGAGGCCGAGAAGCTGGGCGCCAACGCCATCCTGGCCGTCGATCTCGACTACAACACCGTCGGCCCCAACGGTTCGATGATGATGGTTTCGGTTTCCGGGACGGCCGTCGTCCTCTAAGCGGGACGGGTGAGCGCCCAGCCGAACATCGCCGACCTCGAAACCCGCCTGGTCGCCGGCGACCGCGCCGCCCTGGCCCGCGCCATTACCCTGGTCGAGAGCCGCCGCCACGACCACCAGCGCGCCGCCCGCGCCCTGCTCGAACGGCTGATGCCACGCACCGGTGGGGCGCAGCGGATCGGCATCACCGGCGTGCCGGGGGCCGGCAAGTCGACCACCATCGAGGCGTTCGGCACGATGCTGACCGCCGCCGGCCACCGGGTGGCGGTGCTGGCGGTCGATCCGTCGTCCGGCCGGCACGGCGGCTCGATCCTCGGCGACAAGACCCGGATGGAGCGGCTTAGCGTCGACCCCAACGCCTATATCCGCCCGTCGCCATCCGGCGGGGTGCTGGGCGGCGTGGCCCGCAAGACCCGCGAGGCCATGCTGCTGTGCGAGGCGGCCGGCTTCGACGTGATCCTGGTCGAGACGGTGGGCGTGGGCCAGTCCGAGACCGTGGTGTCGGAGATGGTCGACATCTTCCTGGCCCTGCTGATCCCCGGCGGTGGCGACGAACTGCAGGGCATCAAGAAGGGCCTGATCGAACTGGCCGACCTGCTGGTGATCAACAAGGCCGACGCCGATCCGGCCAGGGCCGAGCGCTCGGCCCGCGACTACCGCAACGCTTTGCACATCCTGACGCCGGCCTCGCCCGACTGGACGCCGCCGGTGCTGACCGCCTCGGGCCTGACGGGCGCGGGGCTCGACGGGCTGTGGGACCAGATCCGGCGCCACCGCCAGATCATGACCGCCAACGGCGACCGCGCCCGGCGGCGGGCCGACCAGGACAGCCGCTGGATGTGGGCGATGGTCCAGGACCGGCTGGCCGAGGCGTTCAGGGCCGCGCCGGCCGTGGCGGGGATTTCGGCCGAAGTCGAGCGGGCGGTGCGGGCGGGGGAGCTGCCGGCCTCTGCAGCGGCCGACCGGTTGCTGGCGGCGTTTGGGCTGGAGTAGCGCCTTGCGTCCTTCGAGGCCCGCTGCGCGGGCGCCTCAGGATGAGGAATTCAGAGCCAGTCCACGAACCTCATCCTGAGGTGCTAGCCGCAGGCTCGCCTCGAAGGACGCAGGGTATGGCCGCCTCGATTTGGGGTCTCCCGCAGAGGGCGGGGATGATGGTTTAGGGGTTGGTCAGCCGCTTGGCCTGGGCCACCCACGCATCCCGCTCGGCGCGGCCCCTGAGACTGAGCTTGGCGTCGAAGTCCGCGAGTTCCTCGGGTCCCCAGGCGGCGATCTGCGCGAAGCGGGTGACGCCCAGCTCGGCCAGCGAAGCCGACAGCTTGGGGCCGACGCCGACCAGCAGGGTCAGGTCGTCGGCGGCCGCCTCGACGGTTTCGACGACGGCCTCGACGACCGGTTCGGTCACCGCCTTGGCGGTTTCAATGGTCTCGGTGGCGACGGCCTCGACCGTTTCGGCGACCTCGACGGCTTCCACCGGTGCGAAGGCCAGGACCGGGGCCTCGGTCACCGGATCGATCACGGGCGCCGGGGCGGGTTCCGCCTTGAGCGCCAGGGTCGGGGCCATCAGGGCCTCGATATTGACCGCCTCGCGCCAGCGCGCTGTCCACCACCACCAGGTCGCGCCGGCCATGGCGGCGCCGCCGAACACCAGCCACAGGGGCGAAGCCGCGCCCGCCAGCAGGTTCGGACCCTTTTCGGGGTCGATCTTGGGGATTTCAGGCAGGAACGAGGTCATGGCGCGGGCTCCAACAACCGTTTTGTTGCGATGCAGCATAACACGGTTTTTGGCTTCGCAAGCGCGAAATTGTTGACCCCGGGTCAAGCCCATCCGTCCGCCTTCAGGGGCCGGATGGGCGGAGGGTCACGCGCGCCAGATCCGCGCCCTGGCGCCGGTGTCGCCCACGTTTTCGGCCAGCCAGGTCGTAACCTCGGCGATCGCCGCCTCGGCGGACCGGGGCGCCCCGACCATGACCATGGCGCAGCCGTTCATCTTCATGGGGTCCACGAGCGGCCGCAGTCGAAGCTCGGCGGCGAGCGCGTCGCTGGTGACGGTTTCCATCGCGCGCATGAAGGCGTCGAAGGTTTCCAGGTCCTTCAGCGGCATCCAGGCGGCGATCACCGCCTGGCTGTCCCTGGCCAGCACGGCCTTGGTGGTGGCGACGATCTGGGCGTAGTCGTCGCTGCGCTCGAACGGCGGGTCGATCAGCACGAACGTCTTTCCCCCGCCCTGGCCGCCCTTGCCCGCCTTGGCGACGGCCGTGGCGTAGCCGTCGTCCCGCACCGCCTGGGCGAAGGGGTAGGGGGCCAGCGACCGGCGCAGGCTGTCGAAGTCGTCGGGCCGCAGCTCGCAGGCGACGTAGCGGTCGGCCTTGCGCAGGGATCGGGCGATCAGCAGCGGCGAGCCGGGATAGAGCGAGCCCTCGCCGCCGCCGTTCAGCGCCTTCACCGCCGCGACCAGGGGCGCGAACACGGCGGGCGCGGCCCCAGCCTTGGCGGCCGCCAGCAGCTTGCCGATCCCCGCCGCGGCCTCGCCCGAACGCTGGGCCATGTCGCCGCCCAGGTCGTAGGCCCCGGCCCCGGCATGGGTGTCGATCACCGACAGCGGCGTCTCGTCGGCGGTCAGGGTGGTGAGCAGGGCGATCAGGATCGCGTGCTTCTGCAGGTCGGCGAAATTGCCGGCGTGGAAGGCGTGGCGGTAGTTCATGTCTGGCGTGTCGCTCCCGGAACCGGCGCTTCGTCTATCACGTTGGCGAACGGTTGGGGGCGGACGATAAAGGCGAGAGCGTACACGACCGTCGTCATCCCCCGAACAAGTCGGGGGATGACGGGCTTATTTAGAGCTTCAGCGTCCCATCGACCCGGCGGACGATCCCCAACGGGTTGCCGTCTTGCAGTTCGGGCGGCAGCAGCGCCTGGGGCAGGTTCTGGTAGGAGACCGGCCGCAGGAAGCGGTGGATGGCCAGGGAGCCGACCGAGGTGGTGCGGCTGTCGGAGGTGGCGGGGAACGGGCCGCCATGGACCATGGCGTGGCCAACCTCGACGCCGGTGCCGAAGCCGTTGACCAGCACCCGGCCGGCCTTCAGTTCCAGGGTCGGCAGCAGGGCGCGGGCGAGATCCATGTCGGCCTCGTCCATGTGGACGGCGACGGTCAGCTGGCCCTCGAGGGCGGCGAGCACCTCGAGAAGTTGGGCCAGGTCCTTGGCGCGGACCACCAGGGAGGCGGCGCCGAACACCTCGTCCTGCAGGTGCGGGGTGGCCAGGAAGGTGGCGGCGTCGACGCTGAACAGCGCCGCCCGGCCCTGGCCGTGGCCGCCGTCCAGGCCGTGGGCGACCTGGCTCACGCCGTCCGTGGTCTCCAGGGCGTGGACGCCGCCGGTGTAGGCCTTGCAGATGCCGGGGGTCAGCATCTGGCCGGCGGGCGCCTTGGCCACCACTTCGGCGGTGGCCGCGAGGAAGGCGTCCAGCTCAGGGCCATCGATGGCCAGCAGCAGGCCGGGATTGGTGCAGAACTGGCCGGCGCCTTGGGTCAGGGCGGCGACGAAGTCGGGGGCGATGGCCGCGCCGCGGGCCTTGAGGGCGGCGGGCAGCAGCAGCACCGGGTTGATGCTGCTCATCTCGGCGTAGAACGGGATCGGCTCGGGCCGGCCCTGGGCCACGGCCAGCAGGGCCAGGCCGGCCCGGCGCGAGCCGGTGAAGCCGGCGGCCTTGATGCGTCGATCGCCGACCAGGCCTTGCGAGATGGCGATGCCGGCGTCGTGCAGCAGGGCGAACACGCCCGGCGGCAGGCCGCAGGCGGCGACCGCCTCCTGCACGGCCCGGCCGACCAGCTCGGAGGTTCCCGGATGGGCCGGGTGGGCCTTGACCACCACCGGGCAGCCGGCCGCCAGGGCCGAGGCGGTGTCGCCGCCGGCCACCGAGAAGGCCAGCGGGAAGTTGGAAGCGCCGAACACCGCCACGGGACCCAGCGGCACGTTGCGCAGGCGCAGGTCGGGACGGGCCATCGGCTTGCGGTCGGGCTGGGCCGGGTCGATGCGGGCCTCCAGCCAGCCGCCGTCGCGCAGCACGCCGGCGAACATCCGCAGCTGGCCGACCGTGCGGCCGCGCTCGCCTTCCAGGCGCGGGCGGGGCAGGCCGGTCTCGGCCATGGCCCGGACGATCAGCTCATCGCCGATCGCCTCGATCTTCGAAGCCACGGTCTCCAGGAAGGCCGCGCGGACTTCCGGCGAGGTGGCGCGGTAGGGCCCGAAGGCCGCCGCCGCCAGGGCGCAGGCTTCGTCCAGGTCGGCCGGCGTCGCGCCGCCGAAGCTGACCGGCAGGGCTCCCCCCGTGCTGGGATCGATCGCCGTGATCGCGCCGCCGCCTCCGGCGCGCGCGCCGCCGTCGATCAGGAGTTCACCGGTGAGGGTCATGGGCACGGTCCTTCAGGCTGCGCGGTCGAATGCGGCTCTTAAATGATACCGCTCCCATCGCCGTCAAGTTAGAATGGAACGAGCAGGACGGCGTGGGGCAGACAGAGTGTTGCACGGGGTCTAGATTTGAACGCGCAACGGGGGAAGACGGATTCTGCATGGCGAAGCGGCCGGCCACGATCATCCATGTCGCCGAGAAGGCGCGCGTGTCGGTCAAGACGGTGTCGCGAGTGCTCAACAACGAGCCCAACGTCACCCCAGACCTGAAGGAGCGGGTGCTCGCCGCCGTCGAGAAGCTGGGCTACAGCCCCAGCAAGGCCGCCCGCACCATGGCCGGCTCGCGCTCCTATCTGCTGGTGGCCTTCAACGATCGCCGCCTGACGCTGGACAACTGGCGCAGCGAGCGCGGCAACGAGTGGATCGACCAGATGCTGTACGGCGCCATGCTGCGCTGCGAGCAGTCGGGCTATCACCTGATGTTCGAGCTGGTCGACCGCGAGTCGGACCAGCTTGAGAAACAGATCACCGCGGTGCTGTCGTCGCTGCAGCCCGACGGGGTGATCCTGACGCCGCCCAACTGCGAGAACCCGGTGGTGCTGGGGGCGCTGAAGAAGAGAAACATCCCGTTCGTGCGGCTCAACACCCCGGTGCGCGGGCAGGGGCCGCGGGTCTACATGGACGACCGGGCCGCCGCCCGCCAGGCGACCAGGCACCTGCTGGGCCTGGGCCACAAGCGGATCGGCATGATCGCCGGCGACTACAAGTTCTCGTCGTCGATCCAGCGGGTCGAGACCTTCGTGGCGACGATGGAGGCGGCGGGGATCGCCGTGCCCGAGGCCTGGGTCTATCAGGGCGACTTCACCTTCGAGGCCGGGGTGGCGGGGGCCAACGCCCTGCTCGACCTGCCCGAGCCGCCGACGGCGATCATGGCCTCCAACGACCAGATGGCCCTGGGCGTGGTCAGCGTCGCCCAGGCGCGGGGTATCGCGGTGCCGGGGGCGCTGTCGATCCTCAGCTATGACGATTCCATCGGGGTGCGGCTCAGCGTGCCGTCGCTGACGGCGGTGCGCCAGCCGGTGGCGCGGATGGCCGAAAAGGCCGCCGACATGCTGATCACCGCCAGCGCCTCGGGGGAGAAACTGACGGCGGGGAGCCAGCTGTTGCCGTTCGAGCTGATGGTCCGGGCGTCGACGGGGCCGGCGCCGAGGTAACTCCAAAACGGTTGTCATCCCGGCCTCGGGGCGCGCAAGCGGCCCGCCTGACGGCGGGCTGGCGCGTAGCGCGAAGATCCGGGACCGACGCGTGAACTCAGCGCTTGCGGCGGTCCCGGATCGGCGGCCCTGCGGGCCTTGTCCGGGATGACAGTCGTTGAGGTGGAAAAGGCGAAGCGGCCACCGCCGCCCCGCCCCTAATCCCTACTTCGCGTCGTACGACACCGGCAGCGTGGCCGCCGCCAAGGTCACGTCGGCCTTCGCGCCCAGGTCCCGCGACGACGCCCCCAGCGACACCTCGTAGGCCCCGCCGGCGATGTTCCAGGTCTTGGCCTTGGAGTCGAAGGTGGCCAGCAGGCGCGGATCGACCGTGACGCTGACCGTCGTGCTCGCGCCCGGGGCCAGGTCGATCTTCTTGAAGCTGGCCAGGCGCCGCGGGGCTTCCCAGCCGGCGCCGGTCTTGGGACCGACATAGACCTGGGGCACGTCCTTGCCGGCCGTCTTGCCGGTGTTGGTGACCTTGAAGCTGACGGTCAGGGTGTCGCCGGTCGCCGAGGCCTTCAGGTCGCTGTAGCCGAAGGTCGAATAGGACAGGCCGTGGCCGAAGGCGAACAGTGGGACGTGGCCCTTCTGGTCGAACCACTTGTAGCCGACGGCCGCGCCTTCGATGTCGTAATCGACGTCGCAGAAGTCCTCCGGCTTGGCCGGGTCGCAGTCGATCGTCTGGCGCGGCAACTGGTCGGCGCTGGCCGGGAAGGTGATCGGCAGGCGGCCCGACGGATTGACCTCGCCGGTCAGCACCCGGGCGATCGCCTCGCCGCCGTTGGTGCCCGGGAACCAGGCCTCGACCACGGCGCCGACCTTGGATAGCCAGGGCATCAGCACCGGACCGCCGGTTTCCAGCACCACCACGGTCTTGGGGTTGGCCGCGCCGACCGCGTTGATCAGGGCGTCCTGGTTGTCGGCCAGGGTCAGGGAATAGTCCTGGGATTCGGCCGCCCACTGATGGGCGAAGACCACGGCCACGTCGGCGCCGGCGGCGGCCTTGGCGGCGGCGGCCGGATCGGTCCCGTCGTTGTAGATGATCTTGGCGCCGGGGTTGCGAGCCTGCAGGGCCCGCAGCGGCGAGTTGGGGTGGTAGACGATCGGGCCGGGGAAGCCCTTGGGGCCCAGGCCCTTCACCGCCATGCCGCCGATCGGGAACACCTGCGACGAGCCGCCGCCCGACAGCACGCCGACGTCGGCGTGCGAACCGATGACGGCGATGGTCTTGGCGGTCTTGGTGATCGGCAGGACATTGCCGTCGTTCTTCAGCAGGACGATGGCTTCCTCGGCGTCGGCCTGGGTGACTTTGGCGTGGGCGGCAAAATCGATCGGCTTCTTGCTGACCGGGTGGTCGAACAGGCCGTGGGCGAACATCGAGCGGGTGATGCGGCGGACCATGTCGTCCAGCCGCGCCTGCGACACCGAACCGTCGGCCAGGGCGGCCTTCAGCGGCGCGCCGAAGAAGGGCTGCTTGTCGAAGGTGTAGGCCGACTCCTGGTCCAGGCCGGCGTTGACGGCCTTGGCGGTCGAGTGCGTGCCGCCCCAGTCGGACATCACATAGCCCGTATAGGCCCAGTCCTGCTTCAGGACCTGGTTCAGCAGGTAGTCGTTCTCGCAGGCGTAGGTCGAATTGATGCGGTTGTAGGCGCACATCACCGCGCCGGGGCTGGCGTTCTCGATGGCGAACTCGAAGGCCAGGAAGTCGGACTGGCGGGCGGCGGCGTCGCCGATGTTGGAGCTGACCGTCATGCGGCCGGTTTCCTGGCCGTTCAGGGCCCAGTGCTTGATGGTCGAGATGATGTTGTTGGACTGGATGCCGCGGATCTGCGCCCCGACCATCACCCCGGCCAGCAGCGGATCCTCGCCGCCATATTCGAAGTTGCGGCCGTTGCGTGGTTCGCGAGCCAGGTTCACGCCGCCGGCCAGCTGCACGTTGAAGCCCGAATCGCGGGCCTCTGAACCGATCATCGCGCCGCCCTTGAAGGCCAGCTCGGGGTTCCAGGTGGCGGCGGTGGCTATCCCTGCGGGCAGGGAGGTGCGCTCCAGGTATGGATCGCTCGACTCGCGCTGGGTGGCGACGCCGACGCCGGCGTCGGTTTCCCATTGCGGCGGCACGCCCAGGCGGGGGATTCCGGGGATGTAGCCGGCCGAGCCCATGCGGGCCTCGGCGTGCGGCGTGAACTTCGGCTTCTCCTGGTTCGAGCCGAAATAGCCGAACACCAGGGTCAATTTCTCGTCCTGCGTCATTTGGGCAACGATCAGGTCGGCGCGTTGATCGGCGTTCAGCCGGGTGTTCATCCAAGGTTTCGCCGAGGTCGCGGTCGCGGCCTGGGCATGAGCGGCGGCGGCAGGCAGCGCCGTGGTCAGCATCAAGGCCATGGCCAGGCCGTGCATCTGCTGTCGGTTCATTTTTATTCCTCCCCTGTACATCTTGCCCTTGGCGGGCCGTATTCTCAAATAACTCTTGTTTCTGATCGCCTACCTCAAGCTATTCACACCAGGTGAGGTGCTTGTCTCAACTAAGTGCCAAATACAAGCATGATTGACAACGTTGTCGTACTGTAGCTATTCACAGCACGCAAGTCGCGACCAAAAAAGGATCGCGCGCAGGGAGGGATGACGAATGAAGTTCCGCAGAAACCTATTGGCCGGTTCGTCGGTCGTGGCGGCCCTGATCGCCGCCACCGCCGTCCAGGCCCAGACCACGGCTCCGGCTCCGGCCGACAGCAGCCTGATCGAAGAGATCACGGTCACCGCCACCAAGCGCGAGACCAACCTGCAAGACACCCCGATCGCCATCAGCGCCTTCAGCCAGGGCGCGCTGGACCGACAGCACGTCAAGGACGTCACCGACCTGGCCAAGTTCGTGCCCAGCATGGCGATCAACCAGCAGGGCGACCAGGGCGCGATCCTGATCACCATGCGCGGCATCGGCAACGACACCGCCTTCACCGAAGTGGCCGACCCGGAAGTCGCCATCTATGTCGACGGCATCTACTCGCCGCGCGCCCAAGGCGCCGCCGTGCTGATGTACGACATGGACGCGGTCGAAGTGGCGCGCGGTCCGCAAGGCACGTTGTTTGGCCGTAACGCCACGGTCGGCGCGGTCAGCCTGCGCACCGCCAAGCCGACGCTGGGCGACTCCTACGGCAGCGCCGAAATCGTGGCCGGCTCGTACAACCGCTTCGGGGCGCGGGCCTCGGTCAACATGCCGCTGTCGGACACCTTCGCGATCCGCATCGCGGCGATCACCGAGCGTCACGACGGCTATGTCGACTTCCAGCGCCCGCCGCAGATCGCCGGCGTCAGCCCGTCGGCCTTCGTCACCCAGGGCAAGAAATACTACGCTCAGGACCAGCGTTCGGCCCGCCTCAGCGCGCTGTGGAAGCCGAACGACAAGTTCACCTGGAACGTCAATGTCGAGGGCTACCAGGACACCGGCGCCCCGGTCGTCGCCCTGGCCCAGACCCCGCGCACCGGCCAGAAGAAGTGGTCGGCCCTGATCGACACCGCCCCCGAGAGCGACCGCTTCTCGTACGGCGTGCGCAGCACCATGGACTACGCCATCAATGACGACGTGGCCCTGACCTACATCACGGGCTGGCAGCGCGTGGGCGGCAGCGCCAACAGCGACGCCGATGGCGGCATCCTGGGCGTGACCCAGAACGGCGCGCTCACCCAGGGCGGCTTCGGCGAGAACCATACCGTGTGGTCGCGCAACGACGCCTGGAGCCAGGAAGTCCAGCTGAAGTCGACGGGCGACAAGGTCGTCGACTGGATCGTCGGCGGCTACTACAGCCACGAAGACAACTCGATCCGCTTCGACATCGACCAGCGTGACGGCTATCGCGACGGTCCGATGACCTGGGCCGGCAGCTTCATCCAGGCCAAGCGGACCGTGGAGTCCAAGGCCGCGTTCGGCCAGGCCGTCTGGCACGTCAACGACCGCATCCGCCTGACCGGCGGCCTGCGCTACACCGAGGACAGCAAGCAGGATCAGGGCGGCCGGAACGTGATGTTCAACGGTTACGCCAACTGCCTGCTGGTCGACACCGCCGCCCACTGCAGCGCCGGCATCTTCGGCCAGGACCGCGGCGCCACCGCCCAGCAACTGTTCGCCCTGCTCGGCCCGGGCTACGCCATCAGCAGCAACGACGTGAAGGGCAGCTGGGACAAGCTGACCTGGCTGGCGCGCGCCGACGCCGACATCAATGACGACGTCCTCGTCTATGCCAGCGTCGGCACCGGCTTCAAGTCGGGCAACATCCTGGACGGCGGCCGCCTGGCCAATCCGGAAACCCTGACCAACTACGAGGTCGGTTCGAAGATCCGCTTCCTCGACGGCCGGGCCACCCTGAACCTCGCGGCCTATTACGAGGACTTCAAGGGCTACCAGATCAACCAGGTCGAGACGATCTTCAATCCGGACGGCACCACCAACCGCTCGCAGGTCGTGACCAAGAACGCCAAGGGCGCCCGCGCCTACGGTGTCGAGGCCGAACTGACGGCCTATCTGACGCCCAACGACCGCCTGCAGATCTCGGCCACGGCGCTCGACACCAAGATGCTGGACCTGCTGGCCCCCGACCAGCGGATCAACGGCGACGTCACCGCCGCCATCCAGCTGAAGGGCAACGAACTGCCGCACGCCCCGCACTTCTCGGGCACGGTTGCCTACGATCACACCTTCGAGCTGACCAGCGGCGCCAAGGTGATCCCGCGGATCGCCACCCACTTCGAGACCAAGAGCTGGCTGTCCTACTTCAACCAGGGCGCTCCCGACCAACAGGGCAGCTACACCCGCACCGACGTGACCCTGACCTACCAGCCGTCGGAAGGGCCGTGGTCGGCCGAGGTCTTCGTCCAGAACCTCGAGGACAAGGACATCAAGACCGGGGCCGGCGCGGCCGGCGCCCCGAACTACACGCCGGTGTGGACGGCGGTCTATCAGCCGCCGCGCACCTGGGGCTTCCGTCTGCGGACGAAGTTCTAGGCGAGGTCCAAACCTCGCCGGCCCGGATGGAAGCGTCCGGGCCGGCGGGATCCGTTTTTCGAGTTTGAAGCGAAATCCTCCTCCCGGCGGGTTTCGCTTCAGGCGCGGCGTGTCGCCCCTCGGCGCGTCGCGCCAGCCATCCTTGAGCGCATGCATTCCTCCAGACTGCGCTCCCTGGGTGATGGTCTCCCCCTGACCATCACCCAGGATTTTTTCTTTCCTTTCGCCGACCCGCGCTTCTGTTGCGCGCGGAGGTGAAGTCCAAGGAACCGTGCTCATGGCGGGCAACCGCATCGTCATCGTCGGCGGCGGAACGGCCGGCTGGCTGACGGCCGCCTACCTGGCCAAGCAGCTGGGCGCCGACCGTCCGGGCGGGGCGCGGATCACCCTGATCGAGTCCCCCGAGATCGGCGTCATCGGGGTGGGCGAGGGCACGTTCCCCACCATCCGCGGCACCCTGGCGACCCTGGGCGTCAGCGAGGCGCGGTTCATGCGCGAGAGCTCGGCGACCTTCAAGCAGGGCGTCCGTTTCGTGGATTGGGAACGGCGTTCGGCGGATGGCAAGTCTTCCGAATACTTTCACCCCTTCAACCTGCCGCTCCGGCCAGAGGGTCGCGATCTGTCGCCCTATTGGCTGCTGGACCACCAGGCGGGCGCGCCCCTGGCCTTCGCCGACGCGGTGACCACCCAGGGCAGGATCATCGAGGCCGGCCTGGCGCCCAAGCGGCCGGAGGACCCCGATTTCCAGGGGCCGATGAACTACGCCTACCATTTCGACGCCGCGCGCTTCGCCGACTTCCTGCGGGGCGTGGCCAAGGAACTGGGCGTCGTCCATCTGGCCGGCAAGGTCGAGACGGTGCAACTGGACGCCGAGACCGGCGACATCGCCTCGGTCACGGCCAGCGAACTGGGCGTGATCGAGGGCGACCTGTTCATCGACTGCTCGGGCTTCCGCGCCCTGCTGATCGGTGAGGCCCTGGGCGCGCCGTTCAAGCGCTGCGACGACGTGCTGTTCAACGACCGCGCCCTGGCCGTCCAGGTTCCCTATCCGACGCCGGACGCCCCGATCGCCCCCTACACCCTGGCCACCGCCCACGAGGCCGGCTGGACGTGGGACATCGGCCTGGATGGTCGCCGGGGCGTCGGCTACGTATTTTCCAGCCGCCACACCGACGAGGCGCGGGCCGAAGCGGTGCTGCGCGCCTATGTCGGGTCCGAGGCCGACCACCTGCCGGTGCGGCTGCTGAAGTTCCAGACCGGCTATCGCGAGCGCCAGTGGATCGGCAACTGCGTGGCGGTGGGCCTGTCGGCCGGCTTCTTCGAGCCACTGGAATCCACCGGCATCATGCTGATCGAGGTGGCCGCGACGATGATCGCCGAGGTGCTCCCGCTGCGCGACCGCGCCGCGATGGACAGCGCCGCCCGCACCTTCAACGGCCTGATGGCCGGCCGCTTCGAGCGGATCGTGTCGTTCCTCAAACTGCACTACTGCCTGTCGAAGCGCGACGAGCCCTACTGGCGCGACAACGCCGATCCGGCCTCGTGGCCGCAAGGGCTGCGGGACCTGATGGCCCAATGGAAGCACCGGCCGGTGTCGCGGTTCGACTTCCTGGTCGACCTGGAGACCTTCCTGCCGGCCAGCTACCAGTACATCCTCTACGGCATGAACGCCGCGACCGACTTCGCGCCGGTCGAGGGCCGCTACGCCGATGGCGCGATGGCCCAGCAGGCCTTCGCCAAGGTGGCCGGCGCGGCGACCGAGGCGCTCAAACACCTGCCGCCGCACCGGGCGCTGGTGGAGGCGTATTACCGGCGGTGAGATCCCTTCAATCCGCTCATCCCGGCGAATGCCGGGACCCAGATGGAATCGCTTTGAGGCTGACGCCAATAACGCCGAGCCTTTCCCATCAGCCACACCGCTATGGGATCTGGGTCGCCGGCATTCGCCGGGAGGAGCGGGTTTATAGAGAGCTCTCAGACCCGCTCCACGATGATCGCCGGGGCCATGCCGCCGGCCGCGCACATCGTCACCAGGCCGCGCTTGAGGTCGCGGCGCTCCAGTTCGTCGAGGATCGTGCCGATCAGGATCGAACCCGTCGCGCCGATCGGATGGCCCAGGGCCATGGCTCCGCCGTTGACATTGACCTTGTCGCGGTCGAGCCCCAGGTCGCGGATGAACTTCTCGGCCACCACGGCGAAGGCCTCATTGATCTCCCACAGGTCGATGTCATCCACCGTCAGCCCGGCCTTGGCCAGCACCTTGCGGGCCGCCGGGACCGGGGCGTTGAGCATCAGGGTCGGGCTGTCGCCCATATTGGCCATGGCCACCACCCGGCCGCGAGGCTTCAGTCCATGGGCGGCGGCGTAGGCGGGCGAGGCCAGCAGCACGGCGGCCGCCCCGTCGACCACGCCCGACGAGTTGCCGGCATGGTGCCCGTGCTGGATCTTCAGGTCCGGATAGACCTGATTGATCAACCCGCCCAAGGTCGTGCCCGCCTCGTCGATCGGCACGCCGGCCATCATCTCGAACGAGGCCTTCAGCGCCGACAGGCCTTCGAGCGTGGTCTCGGGGCGGGGAAACTCCTCACGGTCCAGCGCCACCGAGCCGTCGTCGCGCAGCACCGGGACCAGGGCCCGGTCGAAGTGGCCGTGGCGGATGGCGTGGTCGGCGCGCTGCTGGCTGAGCAGGGCTAACTCGTCCAGCACCCGGCGGTCGATGCCTTCCAGGGTGGCGATGGCGTCAGCGCAGACGCCCTGATGGGTCTGGGGGTGGCGGGCCCGCAGGCGCAGGTTGCCGGAGTCCAGCAACCCCACCGACGTGCGGTCGGCCGTGGCGGCGGTGTAGGACATCATCTCGGTCCCGCCGGCGATCACCAGGTCTTCCATGCCCGACATGATCGAGGCCGCCGCCAGGTTCACGGTGGTGATGCCCGAGCCGCAGAACCGGTCCAGGGTCATGCCGCTGGCCCGCACGTCATAGCCGGCGTCCAGCGCCGCCATCCGGCCCAGGTCGCCACCCTGCTTGCCGCGCTGGGTGCTGGTGCCCCAGATGATGTCGTCGACCTGGGCGGTGTTCAGGTCGTTGCGCTCGGCCAGGGCCTTCAGCACCGTGGCGGCCAGGTGCTGGGGATGGAAGTCGGCCAGGGCTCCCTTGCCGACCTTGCCGATGCCGCGCGGCGTGCGGCAGGCGTCGATGATCAGGGCTTGCGGCATGGCGTTTTCCTCCAGAACGGTTGTTTGAACCGATCTGGCGGCCGGCGCCCTTGGGTCAGTCTAGTGGTTTTGCGAGGTGGACTTGGCCGGGGACAGGCGCATGCGCCTGTCCCCGGCCGTGTCACCCCGGCTTGGCGCAGCTGAAGCTGGCCGCCTCGTCGGTCGAGCCCTTGCCGTCCCAGCGCGCCACCTTGGGATAGGCGCAGAGCGGGCGGGTGCGCAGGGTCTTGGCCGGCATGTCGAGCAGGCCGGCATAGTCGTTGTTGGTCTTGCTGGCGATGACCACGTCCGGCGCCTTCCCGCCATCGACCCAGCCGTCCAGCGTGGCCAGCATGTCGAAGCTGTTGGGGCCGGGTCCGCCGAAGCAGTGCGACAGGCCCGGAACCATGTACAGCCGCGAGAAGCTATCGGCGCCCTTGACGCTCATCGTTTTCCGGACGGCGTCGTAGTAGCGGATCGTGGCGTAGGGGGTGATCGCCGCGTCGGACCAGCCGTGGAACAGGATCAGCTTGCCGCCGCGCGCCTTGAAGGCCGACAGGTCGGGATTGTCCGAGGCGACCAGCGCCCCCAGCCGGTCGTGGGCGATCTTGAAGTCGCCATTGGCCGCGAAGTTCAGCTTGGCCAGCTGCCAGTTCGGGTCCGAATAGACGAAGTTGGCGAAGAACGAGCGGGCGAAGGAGGGGTGCTGGGCCTTCTCGCCGCTGATCCACAGCGGCCAGGCGTTGGGGACGGCCTCGCCGCCGGCCGGGTAGCCGGGGAACAGCGACTTGCCGGTGCGCGGATCGCGCGGACCTTCATACAGCTTGCGCAGGCCGGCCGTCTGGGCCGGGGTCAGGCACTCGGCGGTCTGGCCCGGCTTGCACTGTACGACGGCGGGGTCGAACTTGCACAGGCGTGGGTCCTCGATCACTCCGTCGGCGACGCCGTCCAGCTTGTCGCATTGGGCCAGGGCGGCCTTCTGGACGACGGCCAGGCTGGCGTCGGGGATGCGGCTTTCGGGCGCTTCGTGCACAGCCTTCCACGACCAGGCGAAGCTGGTCATCAGGCGGGTCCAGGCATTGGCCGGAGCCCCGGCGACGATGCCGTCGAAGTCGTTGGGGTAGCGCTGGGCCTCCATCAGGGCCTCGCGGCCGCCGTCGGAGCAGCCGGAGAAGTAGGACAGGCGCGGTCCCTTGCCGTAGTGGGCGGCGATCATCGCCTTGGCGAACAGCGCGGTCTCGTGGTTGGCGCGGTGGGCCCAGTCGACGATCTTCTCGGGCTGGTTCAGCGCCCAGTTGGCCTCGCCGCCGGCCCCGTCCTCGGTGTGGCCCATGTCGGTTCCGGCCACCGCGTAGCCGGCCTTGAGCGCCGGGCGCATCGACAGGCGCGGTCCGCCCAGCGAACCGCCGTAACCGCCGTTGCCGGTGGCCATGAACTTGCCGTTCCAGGCGGTCTCGAGCGGCAGCCAGACCTCGACCTTGATCGACGAGGCGGCGGTCGGGGCCAGGGTGGCGTTGACCCGGCAATAGGCCTGGGCGACCGGCAGGGGCGGGATGCCGAAGGTCTCGATCGGCTGGCGATCGCCTACCACCATCGTCTTCGCGGCGGTGATGGTCGCGCCGGCCACTTTTAGGTTGGCCAGGTCCTCGCAGGTGGTGGCGGCCTGGGCCTGGGTGGCCAGGGCGGCGGCCCCGGCCAGGGCGAACGACGCGACGAGGGGCGCCGCCCGGAGGGAGGCGGAGGTCATTGAATCACCGTTTCTTGCAGCGAGATCTTGGTCGGGGCGATGGGGGTCTGTTCCGAGCGCGCGGCGATCTCGGCCACCATCTTGTCGTGGGCGGCGCGGTTGATCGGGTAGAAGAAGATCAGGCCCGCCGAGCCCAGGCCGCCGATCAGCGGGATCCAGAACATCATGGCCTTGATCCCGGCCAGGGTTTCCGGGGTCTGGACGGCGTTGGCCGTGTAGCCGATGTGCGACAGCGCCACGCCCAGGAAGCCGGCGCCCAGGCCCAGGGCCGCCTTCTGGCCCAGCACCGTCAGGCCGAAGACCATCGACTCGGTGCGCACGCCGCTGCGCCATTCGCCGTACTCGACGGTGTCGGGCAGCATGCCCCAGAAGCAGACCACGTAGGAGGCCAGGCCCATGGCCTGCAGCACCACGGCGGCGAACAGCGGGATCACCCCCATGCCGTCGACGAAGTGCCAGACCAGCAGGCCGGCGATGCCCGGCACGGCGCCGATCAGCCAGGTGGCGCGCTTGCCCACCAGCCGGACCACGACCGCGAAGGCCGGCACGCAGATCGCCGCCGTCAGGGCGCCGATGCCCAGGGCCGCGCTGCCCATGCCGGCGTCGCCGACCACGTACTTGAAATAGTAGAGCAGGTTCTTGGAGAACATCGTGCCGGAGAAGGCGCTCAGGGCAACGGCGCCGAGCACCAGGTGCAGGGCGCGGTTGGCGGCCAGGCTGCGGACCACGTCGCGCAGCGGGCGGGGCGGCGGCGGGGCCTCGTCGGCCACGTCCAGGCCGCGCGCGGCCCAGGCCACGCCCAGCAGGCACAAGGCGGCGATCACGCCATAGACGGCGCCGACGATCAGCCAGCCGCGACGCGGCGCTTCCGGCGTGCCCAGGGCCTGGGCCAGCGGCAGGGTCAGGGCGGCGACGGCGATCGCCGCCAGGGTGCCGAACACCATCCGGATGCCGGCCATGTCGCCGCGCTGGGTGCTGTCCTTGGTGATGCGGGCGAACAGGGCGGCGTAGGGGATCGAGACCACGGCGTAGAGCGTGCGGAACGCCAGGTGGGTGGCCGCGGCGAAGATGATCGCCGCCGTGCCCGTCGAGGGCCCGGCGAACATGGCGATGAAGCCGAGCGCCAGCGGCGCTCCCCCGAGAATGAGATAAGGCCGGTAGCGGCCCATGCTGGTGCGGGTGCGGTCGACCAGCAGACCCAGGACCGGGTCCAGCGCCGCGTCCCAGATCAGGGCGGCCATGTAGATGAAGCCGGCCGTGGCGGCCGGCAGCCCCAGGCTGTCGGTGTAGAAGAACAGCAGATAGAGCCCGGCCGTCTGCCAATAGAGGTTGAAGCCGAAATCCCCGGCCCCGATGGCGACCTTCTTGAAGGTCGTGAGCCGCGCCCCGTCTAACTGAATCCCCGACATTTCTTCCCCGTTTCACCCTGGCAGGACTGGACCGGCGGGCCCGTCATGTTTATTCACCAGTTGTATAACGAAACGAGAATGCCTCCGAGGGAATGGAATGTCAAAGCCGCTGATCGATGTTCGGGGAAGCCTTTTCGTGGACCCTCACGGACGCCAGGCGATCCTGCGCGGCGTCAATCTGGGCGGCGACTGCAAGGTCCCGTGGCCAGGCGGCGGCACCGACCGGCCCAGCGACTTCTCCGACCATCGGACGGTCAGCTTCATCGGCCGGCCGTTCCCGCTGGACGAGGCCGACGTCCATCTGGGGCGCATCGCGCGCTGGGGGTTCAACACCCTGCGGCTGTTGACCACCTGGGAGGCGGTCGAGCACGCGGGCCCCGGCCAGTATGACCAGGACTATCTCGACTATTTCGTCGCCGTCATCGAGAAGGCCAGGACCCATGGGCTGCTGGTGTTCGTGGACTTCCACCAGGACGTCTGGAGCCGGATGAGTGGCGGCGATGGCGCGCCGGGCTGGGTGTTCGAGGCCCTGGGCCTGGACTTCACCCGCTTCGACGCCGCCGACGCGGCCCATGTCATGCAGCACCGCTACGACTACGACAGTCCGGAGGCGCGGCAGGAAGACCGCTATCCGATGATGAGCTGGGCGTCGAACTACCGCCTGGCCGCCAATGGCGTGGCCTGGACCGCCTTCTTCGCCGGCGCGACCCTGACCCCGGACTGGACGGTCGAGGGCCGCAACGTCCAGCACTTCCTGCAGGACCACTATCTGGGCGCCATGGCCGTCGTGGCGGCGCGGGTGGCGCACCTGGACAACGTCATCGGCTTCGACACCTTCAACGAGCCCGGTCTCGGCTGGGTGGGCCTGCCGATGAGCCAGCCCCGGCTGCGGGCGACGCCCGAGGACCCGATGCACGTCTGGCCGGGCCTGTACTGGACGCCGCTGGACGCCCTGCGCGCGGCGCGGGGCCAGACGGTGTCGATCACCCGCCTGGGCTGGAGCGACGAGAAGGGCGTGCTCCACGCGGTCGGCGAACAGTCCGCCAACCTGGCCGGCGTCTCGATCTGGACGCACGACGGCCCCGACCCCTTCGAACAGGCCGGCGCCTGGCGGTTCGACGGCGAGGGCGGGCAGGTGCTGGACGAGGATTTCTTCCGGGTCCGCGACGGCCAGCCGATCGACCACGAGAACCAGTTCATGGCCCCGTTCTTCGCCAGGGTGGCCGAGACGATCCGGGCCGTGCGGTCCGACTGGCTGGTGTTCGCCGAGCTGTGCCCCTACGTGCTGGGCACCGGGCGGATGTTCCCCGAGGCGATGCCCGAGCGCAGCGTCAACGCCAGCCACTGGTACGACATCAACATCCTGCGCAAGAAGCGCTTCGACCCGGCCCAGGATCTGGACGCCCTGCGCGCCCACTATTTCAACCAGCTGGCCTATGTGGGCTGGCTGGGCTCGCGGTTCGGCGAGCAGGGCGCGCCGACCCTGATCGGCGAGTTCGGCATCCCCTACGACCTCAATGGCGGCGACGCCTTCGAGGCCTGGGACCGGGGCGAGCGCGGCCAGGCGCCGTGGACCGCCCACGCCCAGGCGCTGGGCCTGATGTACGATGCGCTGGACGCGCTGCGGCTGTCCTCGACCCAGTGGAACTACACCGCCAGCAACCGCAACGACCTGCGGGTGGGAGACGGCTGGAACCAGGAGGACCTGTCGATCTATTCGGCCGATCAGGTCGATGAGGGGGCCAACGACCCCGACGCCGGCGCGCGGGCCCTGCTGGGCTTCAGCCGGCCCTATGCACGGCTGACCCAGGGGGTGATCGGCGCGATGCGGTTCTCGGGCGGGCGGTTCGACCTGGAGCTGGAGGCCGACCTCGCCATCGACGCCCCGACCGAGATCTATCTGCCGACCGCGCACTTCCCGAACGGCGTCCAGGTGCGGCTGTCACAGCCGGACGCCCGCTGGACCCACGACCGCGAGGCGCAACTCGTCCTGGTCTGGGCGGGTGCGGCGGGTGCGCTGGAGGTGGTGGTGGAAAGGACGGCCTGAACTTAAAATTCCGCTCATCCCGGCGAACGCCGGGACCCAGATGGAAAGGCTTTGAGGCTGACGCCAAGAGCGCTGAGCCCTTCCAATCAGCCACGCCGCCATGGGATCTGGGTCCCGGCGTTCGCCGGGATGAGCGGAGGTAGAATTGAGGTCCGCCAGGTCCAGTCACGGATAAAAAAGAGACCGGAGGACCTAAACCCTCCGGTCCTAAAGAGCGGGAATCGCTCGACGTCTTCCCGCTCCGGACGGTCAGTAGCGAAGGTTCAGGGTCACGCCGTAGCGGCGGAAGGCGTCGCCGGTCAGCACCTGGCTATAGTCGCCGGCCCCGCCGAACGGCGTGCCGAACAGGGCGCTGGGGAAGCGCTTGTCGGTGACGTTCTTGCCCCACATCGCCAGCTTCCAGCGGTCGCCCTCGTCGCCGACCCCCAGGGTGAAGCCGAGGATGCCGTAGGCCTTGATCAGGGTGTTGGGGTCCTTGGTCGCCGCGGCGTTGGCGGCGCTGCGCCAGCCGTAGTCGGCCGAGCCGGCCAGCTTCAGGCCATGGCCGATCGGGCGCTCGTACACCGCCGCCAGGCTGGCCTTCCACTTGGACACCCCGCCCAGGCGTTGGCCCGAGGCGTCATAGCCGTAGAGCGGCGGGGTGAGCGGGGGGCGTGACGGGTTCAGCACCACGCAGCCGACGGGCGTGACCACGGGGTCGCAGGAGATCGGCGCGAACTGGCCGTACTTGGCGTCGATATAGGCCGCGGCGGCCGTCACCATCAGGCCAGGGGCCAGGATCGCGGTCAGGTCGGCTTCGACGCCCCGGGTCTTCAGGTCGCCGGCGTTGATCGTGCGGAAGGCCGGCGGCGTCAGGGTGAAATCGACGGTCTGGGCCTGATAGTCCTCGAACTTGGTGTCGAAGGCCGCGACGTTCAGCACCGCCAGGCCCTGCAGCAGAGTGGTCTTCACGCCGATCTCGTAGCTGGTCGGGATCTCGGGACCGACCTCCTGGCTGGTCGTGGCGTTGCTGACCCCCGTCTGGTTGAAGCCCGGCCCCTTGTAGCCGCGCGAGATGGTCGCATAGCCCATGGTCTTGGCGGCGAACTGGTACTGGGCGCCGAGCTTCCAGGAGAGGTTGGTCTCCCGGGCGATGTCGTAGGAGTCGACCTTCGGGTTGACGGCGATGTAGGGGAACGGCTTGGCGAACTGATGGAAGTCGAGCGACACCTCGTCGCGCGTCAGGCGCGCGCCGCCGATCAGGCTCAGCTGCTCGGTCAACTGGTAGTGGGCCTGGCCGAAGACGGCGTAGCTGGCGGTGTCCACCAGGCTGTTGATCGTGCTGCTGCCCTTCAGGTTGAACGGCAGGCCGAAACCGCCCGTCTGGTCGGTGACCTGGATGGTCTTCTGCCGGAAGTAGTAGACGCCGGCCACGTAGTCGAACTTGCCGCCGGTCGGCGAGGCGATGCGCACCTCCTGGCTGACCTGGCGCAGGTCCTGGTTGGAGATGTTGTCGTTGAGGATGTTGACCGGCAGGCTGTCGGAGTCGCCGTTGCTGTCGTCGAAGTCGCGCCGGACGGCGGTGATCGAGGTCAGGGTCAGGCCGGCGGGCAGGCTCCAGTCGACCTGGGCCGCGAAGCCGTAGTTCTCGCGGCGCTTGTACTGCGGTCCGTCGATGCACAGGTCGGTGTTGTCGGGCGAGGCGACCACGCCGCAACCGAAATAGACGAAGCTCGGCGCGCCGGCCGGGTTCACCTTGTAGGGCGACCAGGTCACCGACTGGTCCTGCTTGGCGTAGTCGGCAGTCAGCAGCACGTCGATGGTGTCGGTCGGCCGCCACAGCAGCTTGGCCCGGCCGCCCCACTCGTCATTGCCGTTGAACTGGCGGCCGTCGAACTTGTTGTTCAGCACGCCGTCCAGCTTGTTGACGAAGCCGGCGACCCGCAGGGCGGCCTTGTCACCCAGCGGCAGGTTCACGGCGGCGTCGGACTTGGTGTAGCCGCCCTCGCCGACACTGACATTGGCCAGGGCCTCGAGCGCGTCGAGCTTGGGCGACCTGGTGGTGATGCTGACCAGGCCCGCCGAGGCGTTCTTGCCGAACAACATACCCTGCGGGCCGCGCAGGATCTCGACCCGGGCCACGTCGTAGAAGCTGCCCAGGGCCATTTCCGGCCGGCCCAGCACGACGCCGTCCAGCACGGTCGAGACCGTCGGCTCGATCGAGGTCGAGAAGGTCGAGGTGCCCACGCCGCGCACCGAGACGCCGAACGCGGTGGCGTCGAAGCTGGGAACCACCAGCTTCAACTGGTCGATATTGCCGATGTTGCGGCGGATCAGCTCCTGTTCGCCGACCACGCTGATGGCGATCGGCACGTCCTGCAGCTTTTCCTCGCGCTTCTGCGCGGTGACCACCACCTCGGTGATCAGCATGGCTTCGTCAGCGGGTTTGGCGTCCTGGGCCAGGGCCTGGCCGGACATCAGCGCGACCATGGAGGCGCCCAGCGCCAATCCCGTCTTGAACCTCAACATTTTCGTCCCCTCCGTTTTTTATGGTTGATTGGTGGCGGCGGCCTGGGCGTCGCGCAGCGTCGCCAGGGCGCGGATGCGGTCGGGCGAGGCGCCCGGCGCCGCGCCGTCGTTGGTCACGGCCATGCGCAGGTCGGTCGCCGCGTCGTAGCGGGGCCAGCCGGGCAGGGCGGCGGTGTCGGGCGCGCCGGTCCTGGCGAAGGCGACCCAGGTGTCGGCCCAGCGCGTGGCCATGGTCTGGTCGGCCGGCGAGGTCTTGTCCTTCAGCGTCGACAGGGTGTCGAAGACATAGGCCAGGTCGCTGCTGTGCGGCGCGCCCTTCCAGTCCTTGCGCTTGCCCTCGGCGACATAGCCGAAGCTGTACAGCCACACGGGTTGGCCGGACTTGGCCGCCAGTCCGGCCAGGGCGCGGGCGGGCTCGACGAACGAGGCGTCGCTGGGCAGGTCGGCGTTCAGCGCCGATTTGGAGCCGTAGACGCCCAGCAGCTTGTCCTCGGGGATCCCCAGCTGGGCGACGATCTTGCCGGCGAACATGCCCTTCAGGAAACCGGGGATGATGCCCATTTCGTCGCTGCCCGCCCCGATCAGGAGCGGGACCTTGGCCTGGTGGCCGGCCGCGAAGCCTTCGGCGGCCGAGCTGGTGACCAGCTTGCCGTCGATCACCGGGCCGGAATAGGTGGCCTCCTCCTGGTTCAGCAGGTCCAGCTTGCCCAGCACCTTGGCGGCGGGCAGGGCGCGCAAGGCTTCGGCGTCCTGGGTCTTCACCCCGGCCTTGGCGGCGAAGGCGGTCCCGGTCGACTCGGCGGAGACCTTGCCGGGGCGGTCCGACGACAGCAGAGGCCACAGGTCGCGGCCGCCGCCCGACTGGGCGATGGCCTGCCTGAACAGGCCGCGCGCCGTGGGGATCAGCATCAGCTGGTTGACCGAGCCGCCGCCGGCCGACTGGCCGAAGATCGTCACCTTGCCCGGATCGCCGCCGAACGCGGCGATGTTGGCCTTCACCCAGGCCAGGGCCGCGACCTGGTCCATCAGGCCGTAGTCGGCCTTGGGCTCGTTGGGATGCTCGGCGGTCAGGGCCGGGTGGGCGAAGAAGCCGAAACGGCCCAGGCGGTAGTTGAAGGTCACCACCACCACACCGCGACGGGCCAGGGCCGCGCCGTCGAACACCGGTTGGCTGCCCGAGCCCATCACGAAGCCGCCGCCATGGATCCAGACCATGACCGGCGCTTTTGCCGCGTTGTCGGGCGACCAGACGTTCAGGGTCAGGCAATCCTCGCTGACCGGCAGGGTGGACTGGCTATCGTCCCAGCCGGCGCGGTTCTGCATGCAGTCCGAACCGAAGGCCTGGGCGTCGCGCACGCCGGTCCAGGCCTGGGCGGCCTGCGGCGGACGCCAGCGCAGGGCTCCGACCGGCGGCTGGGCGTAGGGCACGCCCTTGAAGGTGTTGACGCCCGAGGCCGTGTAGCCGCGCAGGGCGCCGTCGGCGATCCGGGCTTCGACAGGAACCAGGGGCGTGTTGGGCGGCGGGGTCTGGCTCTGGGCGCCGCAAGCGGCCAGGCTCAGGGCCACGGCGAGGAGCGGCGCGTAGGACACGCGCGCCAACGGCTTTCGCTTCAGATCGCGCATCTCGCGTTTCCCCTCGGACTCTGTGCGGTCCGTATCGACTGTGTTACGTTATGCATCTGTATAATGAAATGTCGAGCCTGATTCACCGCTTGGTGAACCAATTTCATTTCCGCCGAGTCTCTTGTTAGTCTCACCGCGCGTCGCGGGTTGCGGCGCCCACGACCCAGGGATCCCGTCTTGAACATTCGCGCGCGCCAGAAGGCGGCCACCCAGGCCAGCATTCTCCAGTCGGCCTTGGAGATCTTTTCCGAACAGGGCTTCGAGGGCGCATCGACGCGCGAGATCGCCGCCCACGCGGGCGTGCACCACGCGCTGATCAAGTACCATTTCGACAGCAAGGACGCCCTGTGGCGGGCGGCGGTGTCGTTCCTGTTCAAGCGTCAGGCCGAGGAGTTGCAGCTGCCGGCTCCGGACGATCCGGCCTACGGCTCGTACCGCGACTTCGCCAAGGCGGTGATCCGGGCGGTGGTGCTCTATTCGGCGCGGCACCCCGAGCACGCCCGGCTGATGGTCCAGGAAAGCGTGCGCGACAGCGAGCGTTTCCGCTGGGCGGCCGACGAGTTCATCGTTCACACCCGCCAGGCGGCCGAGGCCTTCGTGCTGCTGTGCCAGAAGGAGGGGATCCTGCCCAAGGTCTCGGTCCCGGCCTCGGTCTACATCTTCGTCGGCGCGGCCCAGCTGTTCTACACCCTGGCGCCGGAGGTCCGGCGGGTGTGGGGCGTGGACCCTTCGGACCCCGCGGTGATCGAGGCCCATGCCGACGCGCTGGTGGCGATCATGGTGCGCTGATGAGGCTCGACTTTGGTTATACGGTTGCATAACGTAACGAAGAACGAAGGCGCTCGTCCTTCGCTGGAAACGCTCTTTTTGGCTTTGAATGGAAGGTTCGACATGTCGAGGAAATTGACGATCGCCCTGATGGCGTCGGTGGCGATCCTGTCGGCGGGCGGCATGGCCCAGGCGCGGCAGGCGGCCCCGGCCACGCCCCACTATTCGGTCGACACCAAGATGGCCGACATCTTCGCCGACCCGGCCGCCCGGGCGGTGCTCAGCGAGTTCTTCCGCAAGCGCGGCGAGGCCGCCGGCCAGCCCGAGGCGCCGCCCGAGGAGCAGGCGGCCACGGCCGAGCTGATCAAGGGGCTGAGCCCGCGCGAACTGGCCGGCTTCCCGCAGGCCAATCTCGACGAGGAAGCGCTGAAGGCCCTGGGCGAGGCCCTGGCCAAGGTGCCCGCGCCGGCCGCCGGCCCTGCTGGCTCCATGCCGGGCGCATCGGCGACGGGTACGGCGCCCGGCGCGCACTGATCGCGCCCACCTTCGGAGACGACCGATGGTCAAGGCGACGCGGCGCGATGCGCTCGGCGGCGGCGCGGCGCTGGCCGGCTGGTTGACGGCGGGCGGGGCCTCGGCGCTGGAAACCGGCGGCGGCGCGACGGGAGCCCCCGTCGATCCGCGTGTGGAATACGCGCCCAGCCCGATCGGTCTGGACGAGCCCAGGCCCCGGCTGATGTGGCGTCCGCCGGCGGTCGGCCAGAGCGCCTATCAGGTGCAGGTCGCCGGGTCGGAGGCCGAGCTCGCGGCTGGCCGGCCGGTCTGGGACAGCGGCAAGGTGGCCAGCGCCGACGCGGTCGAGGCGGTCTATGCCGGTCCGCCCCTGGCCTCGCGCCAGCGTCGCGCCTGGCGGGTCCGGCTGTGGGACACCGCCGACCGGGCAGGGGCCTGGAGCGCGCCCGCCGCCTTCGAGATGGGCCTGCTCGATCCCGCCGACTGGGGCGAGGCGGCCTGGATCGGTCGCAATCTGGCCCCGCCGCGCGGCTGGGCCGACCAGGTCCTGACCGTCGACTTCACCCTGAAGGGCCGGTTCTTCGACGTGCTGCTGCGGGCCCGGCCCGAGGGCAAGACCTATGGCGAGGCCTATGTCCTGCGGATCGGCGAGGTCGAGGGCGCGCCGTCGCTGATGGTCCAGGTCCGGCAGTATCCGGGCGGGGCCAGCCCGCAGGTCAAGCTGCGCAAGCTGAAGACCACGCCGCTGCCGGCCGCCTTCGCGACCCTGGCCGGCCAGCGCCGGCGACTGGCGATCACCGCCAAGGGCGCGACGCTGAGCGTCAGCCTCGACGGCGTCGTCATCGACACCCTGGACGACGCGACCCAGGCCGAGGGCACGTTCGGCTTCCTGGCGCCGGAGGCCGGCGCGGCGGTGATCCATGGCGTCGGCCTGACCGCCCCCGACCGCCCGGGCTTCGAGACCCGGTTCGAGGGCGGCGACAATCCCTTCACCGGCGGCGACCCCGGGCCCGACGGCCTGACCATCGCCGCCGGGGTGCCTGGCAAGGACATCATGCTGCCCCTGGCTCATCCCGCGCCGCTGCTGCGGCGTGGGTTCGAGGTCGCGGGACTGGTGGCGCGGGCCCGGCTCTATGTCGCGGCCGGCGGCTGGGCCGATTTCAGCCTGAACGGCCGGGCGATCGGCGCGGGGCCGCTGGCCACCGGCTGGACGGCCTATGACAAGCGGGTGCTCTACGCGGCCCACGACGTCACGGCCCTGATCGGCGAGGGGCGCAACGTCCTGGCCGCCGAACTGGGACGCGGTTGGTACGGCGTGACCGAACCCAACGAATGGTACTTCCACAAGGCGCCCTGGACGGCCGAGCCGGCGATGCGGGCCCGGCTGGAGATCGTCCGCGCCGATGGCGAGGTCCAGGTGCTGGTCACCAATCCCTCGTGGAAGAGCGCCGACGGCCCGACCCTGTTCGACTCGATCTATGCTGGGGAACGCCACGACGCGCGGCTGGAGCCGCGCGGCTGGCGCACGGCCGCCTTCGACGACGCGGCCTGGGAGCCGGCGCGGGTCGCCAAGGCTCCAGCCGGCCGCCTGGTCGCGGCGATCCATGAACCCGTCACGGGTGTGGCCACCCACAGGCCGGTGGCGACCCGGGAGGTTTCGCCTGGCGTCTGGGTGTTCGATTTCGGCCGGATCATCACCGGCCAGCCGGTGCTGGCCGCCGCCGGCCCGGCCGGGCGGACGATCTCGCTGGTCCTGGCCGAGAAGCCGCGCAAGGACGGGACGATCCAGGTCGCCAGCGGCCTGATCGACGCCCAGCTGCTGACCTTCCGCTACACCCTGGCCGGAACCGGTCCCGAGACCTGGCGGCCGGCCTTCGGCTATGGCGGCTTCCGCTATGTCCAGGTCACCGGCCTGGCCGGCCCGCCGGCGCCCGACACGGTGACCGCTGTCGAGGTGCATTCGGCGGTCGCCTCGATCGGGACGTTCGACTGCGGAGACGCCCTGCTCAATCAGATCCACGACGCGGCGCGTCAGGGCTTGCTCAACAACCTGCACGCCGCCCAGACCGACACCCCGACCCTGGAGAAGAACGGCTGGACCGGCGACGCCCAGGCCTCCTCGGCCGCCGCTGCGGTCAATTTCGACGTCGCTCGCACCTGGACCAAGTGGCTGGACGACTTCGGCGACGCCCAGGCCCCCAGCGGCGAGTTGCCCGAGATCGTACCCACGACGCCGTTCTACGGCTACGAAAACAGCCCGGGCTGGAACTATATCTGGGGCCCGACCCCGGCCTGGGACGTCGCCGCCTTCATCCTGCCCGAGGAGATGGCCCTGCGGTTCGGCGACCGGCGGATCGAGGCCCGCACCCAGGCCATGCGCCGCCGCCTGGCCGACTACACCGCGACCTTCATCAAGGGGCCGGACTTCCGCTACGACCGGGGCCTGGGCGAATACGCCGCCGCCGGGCCGACCGGGCCGGTCGACGCCACCTCGACCGCGTTCTTCTTCCACATGCTGACCGGCGCGGCCGCCAGCGCTCGCCAACTGGGCCAGGCCGAGGAGGCGGCGCGCTACGCCGCGCTCGCCGCCCAGGTGCGCGAGGCCTACAACCGCCGTTACTGGGACGCCGCCGGGCGGCGCTACCTGGCCCCGGCGACCGGCGGCAAGCCGGCGGTCTACGCCCAGACCATGAACGTCCTGCCTGTCGCCCTGGGCCTGGTCCCCGACGGCCAGGCCCAGGCGGTGGTCGACGGCCTGGCGGCCGATCTGGTCGCCAAGAATTACCGCCTGGACGTCGGGGTCTACGCCCTGCGCTACCTGCCCCGGTTGCTCGGCGACCATGGCCATGGCGACGTCGCCTACCGGGTGGCGACTCGCACCGACGAACCCAGCTGGGGCTTCTGGCTGAAGAACGACATCCGCAGCATGCCCGAGGGCTGGGGCCTGGGCGCGCGGTCGTGGAACCACCACTATTTCGCGTCGATCAGCAGCTGGTTCTACGAGGGCCTGGCCGGGCTGCGACCGACCGCGCCGGGCTATGCCCGCCTCCAGGCGCGGCCCATCCTGCCGACCGGGCTGGACCGAGCGGGGGCGACGATCCTGACGCCGCGCGGCCTGGCCGCTTCGCACTGGCGGCGCGAGCCGGACGGGCTGGCCGTGCTGGAGGTGGCCATCCCCGGGGCCTGCGTGGCCGAGGCCTGGCTGCCGAACGGCGGCGAGCGGCTGCCCCGCGCCCCGGCCGGCGCGCGGTTCCTGCGCAAGGAAGCGGGCTGCGCGGTCTATGCCGTCCCACCCGGCCGCGGGGCCTTCCGCTTCAAGCCAAAGGCCGGCTGAGCCGCGCCACCCGCCTGCTGTTCGACACGGCTTTCCCGCCCCAGCGCCCCCGCGCTGGGCGTCCCTCGGCCATGCCGAGACGGCCTGCGAAAGCCATCAATTCCCTATCACGCGCCCCTCGATAACTCGGGATTGACCGTCGCCGAGATTTGCGCAATGACTTTCACATAAGAAATGCCATGCCACATATGAAACGAATGGCTCATAGGGGAGGTCCTAGATGATACGATTGACGGTCAGCGCGCTGGTTCTGGCTTTGATGACGAGCACCTCCGTGCAGGCGCAGGACGCGGTCGGCGCGCCTCCGGAGCAGACGCGTTTCAAGGCCCAGGTCTATGAGCCCGTCCAGCACGATGCGGCGACGACCCAGGCGCTGGCGCGCTTCAACAACGACCGCTACGCGATGTTCATCCACTGGGGGATCTACGCCCAGGCCGGCGGCGTGATCCGCGGCAAGCGGTTCTACGGCGCGTCCGAATGGCTGATGCAGCGCAGCAAGACCCCCAGCGCCGAATACCTGGCCCTGGCCGAGGAGTTCAACCCGGTCGATTTCGACGCCAAGGCCTGGATCCGCACGATCAAGGCCGCGGGCTTTCGCTATGTGGTGATCACCGCCAAGCACCATGACGGCTTCGCGATGTTCAAGTCGGCGGCGTCGAAGCACAACATCGTCGATGGCACGCGCTTCGGCCGTGACCCGCTCAAGGAACTGGCCGAGGCCGCCAAGGCCGAGGGCGTCGGCCTGGGCTTCTACTACTCGCAATACCAGGACTGGACCGAGCCGAACGGTGGCGGCAACGACTGGGAATTCGACCCCAAGAAGACCGACTTCGACTCCTACTTCAACACCAAGGTCGTCCCGCAGGTCACCGAGTTGCTGACCAACTACGGACCCTTGCGCGAAATCTGGTTCGACACGCCAGGACCCATGGCGCCCGAATATTCCAAGCGCCTGCGTGAGCTGGTCAAGAAGCTGCAGCCCGACTGCCTGCTCAACAGCCGGATCGGCAACGGCCTGGGCGACTACAGCTCGCCGTCCGATTCCGAGGTCCCCCCGGCCAGCCTGGTGCATGGCGGCGATTGGGAGTCGGTGTTCACCCACAACCGCAGTTGGGGCTATTCGGCCTTCGACAACGACTTCAAGTCGACGGACACCCTGATCGAGCTGCTGGCCACCTCGGCCAGCCGCGGCGGCAACTTCATGCTCAACATGGGTCCCGACGGCCGGGGCCGCTTCCCCGAGGGCGCGCAGTCTCGCCTGCTCAAGGTCGGCGACTGGCTGAAGGTCAATGGCGAGAGCATCTACGGCACGACGCGCTCGCCGCTGCCGCAGACGCCGTGGGGCGTGGCCACCCAGCGCGGCAAGCGCCTCTACCTGCACGTCCTGGATCGTCCGGCCGACGGCGTGATCCGCGTTCCGGGCCTGACCGAAGCGGTCACCAAGGTGACGCTGCTGGCCGGTGGCGCGGCCCTGCCTTTCAAGCAGGGCGACGGCCTGGCGATCACCCTGCCCAAGGACGCCACGCCTAGCGACGACCTGGTGATCGCCGTCGACACCCGCGAGCCGGTCGCCGCGCGACGCGACCAGGGCGCGGTCCTGTCGCCCGTCTATGGCCGCCAGCCGCTCGACGTCGCCGACGCCGTCCTGAGCGAAGGCGTCGGGCTTGAGGCGGTGAAGACCCAGTTGTCGGTCGACGACACGCGGAAATACTACACCGTGGTCGGGTTGGACGATCCGGCCAAGTCGATCGCCTGGACCGTGCAGGTGGAGCGCCCCGGCGACTACCACATCGACCTGCAGTACTCGGCGACCGCCGCCCAGGCCGGCCGCGAGGGCGTGGTCGAGATGAACGACCAGAAGCGCGCCTTCGGCGTGGTCGAGACCGGCAAGATCGAACGGCGCAAGCCGGTGTTCCTGGCGTTCCAGCCGGTCGGGATCCTGCACTTCGACAAGCCCGGCCGCTACACCGTCGCCATCCGGCCCCAGACCGCCGGCCAGGAACTGTTCGCGATCCGCGCGCTCTACCTGACGCCCGCCAACTAGCGGCGCGTCGAAACCTCCCCGCCTGGGCCGGACGACTCCCGTCGTCCGGCTCCTTTTTTATTGGGGCCTTCGTTTATTGGGGCCTCGTTTATCGGAGGTCGAGCAGGCCGCGATCGATGTCGGCGATGGTCGTGACGCCGGCCAGGGCCAGGGTGGTGCGCATCTCGGCCGTCATCATGTCGAGCAACTGGCCAACGCCCCCGCCGCCGGCGGCCGCCAACGCATAGACCCAGGCGCGGCCCAGCAGCACGCCCTTGGCGCCCAGCGCCAGCATCCGCACCACGTCCAGTCCCGAGCGGACGCCGGAATCCGCCAGGACGGTCAGCTTGTCGCCCACCGCCTCGGCGATGCTGGGCAGGGCGCGGGCGGTGGACGGGGCGCCGTCCAGCTGGCGTCCGCCGTGGTTGGACACCACCAGCCCGTCGGCGCCCAGGCGGACCGCGTCGCGGGCGTCGTCCGGATCGAGGATCCCCTTGATGATCAGCGGGCCGTCCCAGGCTTCGCGGATCCATTCCAGGTCCCGCCACTGGACGGTGGGGTCGAAATTGGCCCCCAGCCAGCCCATGAAATCCTCGAGGCCGCTGGCCTGGCCCAGGACCGGCGCGATGTTGCCCAGCTGATGAGGGCGACCGTGAAGGCCCACGTCCCAGGCCCAGGCGGGCTTGCCGGCGACCTGCAGATAGCGGCGCCACGCCGCGTGGGGGCCGGAGAGTCCGCTGTGGGCGTCGCGCCGCCGCGCGCCCGGAACCGGCATGTCGACCGTGAAGACCATGGCGCTGGCGCCCGCCTGCTTCGCCCGGGCGATCAGGTCGCGCATGAAGCCGCGGTCGCGGATCACATAGAGCTGGAACCAGATCGGCGCGGCCGAGGCGGCCGCCACTTCTTCCAGCCCGCAAACCGAAACGGTCGACAGGCAGAATGGCAAACCACGTTCGGCGGCGACGCAGGCGGCCTGGGCCTCGCCGCGCCGGGCGTACATGCCGCTCAGGCCCACGGGCCCCAGCACGATGGGCGCCGCCAGGGATTGCCCGAACAGCGACGTCGTCAGATCGACGCCACCAACGTCCTTGAGAACCCGCTGTCGAACCGCCAAGGTGGACAGGTCATCCACGTTCCGGCGCAGGGTGCTCTCGTCGCCGGCCCCGCCGTCGATATAGTCGAACAGGAAGCGCGGCAGCCGCCGTTTGGCGGCCTGCCTGAAGTCCTCGGTCGAGGTGGCGATCATCGCTTTCCGGCCCTGCGTTCGCTTGCATTTCTTATATGAACCTGTATTTCATATTTGTCAGAAAACAAGGGCGCGCGTCAGACGCGCCGATCGAGGAGGGTTTTGTTCAATGCCGACCGATGTCGCGGCCGCGCCGCCACCGATCGTGGAGCGCCGCTATGCCGTCGCGTTCGCGCTGGTCACGACACTGTTCTTTTCATGGGCCCTGGCGGCGGCGCTGAACGACGTCCTGATCCGCCAGTTCCAGAAGGCGTTGGACCTGACCCGCACGCAGTCGAGCCTGATCCAGACGGCGTTCTATCTCGGCTACTTCTGCGCGGCGATCCCGGCCGGCCTGTTGATCCGGCGCTACGGCTACAAGGCCACGATCCTGTTCGGGCTCGGCTGCTACGCCGCCGGTGCGTTCCTGTTCTACCCGGCCGCGGAGGTCCAGCGCTTCGGCGTGTTCCTGACGGCCCTGTACGTGATCGCCATCGGCCTGGGTTTCCTCGAGACAGCGTCCAACCCCTATGTCTCGATCCTCGGCGCCAAGGAGACCGCGTCGGCCCGCCTGAACCTGGCCCAGTCCTTCTACGGCGTCGGCGCGATCCTGGGGCCGGTGATCGGTGGTCTCTTCGTGCTCTCCGGCGTCGAGCACAGCCCCGCCGCCCTGTCGGCCATGACCGCCGCCGAGCGCGCGGCCTGGCGGACCAGCGAGGCCGCCACGGTCCAGGGGCCCTATGTGGCGATCGGGATCGCGGTCTGTCTGCTGGCGGTGCTGATCGCGCGAACCAGGTTCCCGCGCATCGAACGGCTCTTGGCGGAGCGGACCGAGGTCCGCTCGTTCTGGGCGGTCCTGCGTCACCAGCGCCTGGTTCGGGCCGTCGTGACGCAGTTCTTCTATGTCGGCGCGCAGGTCGGGGTCTGGAGCTTCTTCATCGACTTCGCCAAGAGCCAGGCGCCCCAGCTGGGTGAACGAAGTGTCGCCTTCCTGCTGTCGGGCAGCCTGGCCATGCTGATGGTTGGCCGGTTCAGCGGCGCCTTCCTGCAACGCCGGGTCGCGCCGGCCCGGCTGCTGGCGATCTATGCCGTCGCCAATGTGGTGCTCTGCGGGGCGGCGGCGACCCTGAGCGGCGAGGTCGCGGTGGCGGCGCTGTGGCTGACCAGCTTCTTCATGTCGATCATGTTCCCGACCATCTTCGCCCTGGGGGTCGAGGACCTGGGCGAGGAAACCGAGAACGGCTCGTCGTTCCTGATCATGTCGATCATCGGCGGCGCCCTGATCCCGCCGGCCATGGGGCTGGTCTCCGACCGCATCGGCGGAATCCACCACATGATGGCCATTCCGATGCTGTGCTTCGCCGTGGTGCTGGGCTTCGCCATCCTCGTCCTTCGCGAGAAGCGCCCGTGAGCCGGCGGCTGGTCCACGCCCTGGACCTGGTCGCGGACGCGGGGCTGATCGCCGCCTACGAGGCCCGCCACGCGCCTGGCGCGGTCTGGTCCGAGGTGGTCCGCGACATTCGCCAGCGCGGCTATCGGTCGATGGAGATCTGGCGGATCGAGGACCGCCTGGTGATGATCGCCGAGGTCGAGGACGATTTCCCGCGCCCCGCCGATCCCGGGTTGCGGGCGCGGGTCGAAGCCTGGGAACAGGAAATGGACGCCTTCCAGAAGCCGATCCGCGACGACGGCCCAAAATGGACGCCGATGGCCCGCATCTTCGCGCTCGACGAACAGGAGCGCGACGCATGATCCCCAAGCGCACGATTCCGCGCACGGGCCTGGCGATCAGCGAACTGGGGTTCGGCGCGGCGTCGCTGGGCAACCTCTATCGGCCGGTCGGCGACGGGGAGGCCAAGGCGACGCTCGAGGCCGCGCTCGAAGCTGGGATGACCTATGTGGACACCGCGCCGCGCTATGGCCACGGCCTCAGCGAACGCCGGGTGGGCGACCTGCTGCGCGACCGCCGGGACACGGTCCTGTCGACCAAGGTCGGCCGCCTGCTGACGCCGGATCCAAGCCTGAGCGGCGACGGCGAGCGGCACGGCTTCCGGTCCGCCATGCCGTTCGAGCAGGTCTACGACTACAGCCACGACGGCGTCATGCGGTCCTACGAGGACAGCCTGCAGCGTCTGGGGCTGGCGAAGATCGACATCCTCTATGTCCACGACATTGGTCGCCTGACCCATGGCGACGACCACGAACGCACCTTCGCGCAACTGACCACGGGCGGGGGCTTCCGGGCCCTGGAGCGGCTGCGCGACAGTGGCGCGATCAACGCCTTCGGGCTGGGCGTCAACGAGTGGGAGATCTGCCTGGAGGCGATGGACCACGTCGACCTGGACGTCGTCCTGCTGGCCGGGCGCTACACGCTGCTGGAACAGACCGCCCTGACGACCTTCCTGCCCGCCTGTCTGGCGCGGCGGGTTTCGGTGGTCATCGGCGGCGCCTACAATTCGGGAATCCTGGCCAGCGGGGTCAAGCGCGACGGCCCGCACTATTACGACTATGGCCAGGCCCCGGACGACATCGTCGAACGGGTGCGGCGGCTGGAGGCCGTCTGCGACCGGCATGGCGCGCCCCTGACCGCCGCGGCCTTGCAGTTTCCCCTGGCCCATCCCGCCGTCGTCAGCGTCATCCCCGGCCTGGGCTCGGTGGCGCGGGTCGACCAGACGCTCGCCTTGTACGCCCGGAAGCTGCCCGCCGACCTCTGGCGCGAGCTGCGAAGCGAAGGGCTGGTCGATGCCGAGGCGGCGCTGCCGGGCGATCCGGCGTGACGCGCATCGACGCGCATCATCACGTCTGGCGTCTGGCGCGCGGCGACTACGGCTGGCTGACGCCGGCCATGGGCGTGCTGCACCAGGACTTCGAGCCGGAGGCGCTGCGCCCCCAACTGCTGGCCGGCGGGGTCGGGGCGACCATCCTGGTGCAGGCCGCGCCCACCGAGGCCGAGACCGAGTTCCTGCTGGCCACCGCCCAGGCTCATCCGTGGATCGCCGGGGTGGTCGGCTGGACCGACCTGTCGGCTCCTGACGCGGCGGCGCGGGTCGTCGGTTTGTCGCGGCGGCCGGGCCTGGTCGGGCTGCGGCCGATGCTGCAGGACCTGGAGGACCCCGCCTGGATCCTGGGACCCGCCGTCGCGCCGGGCCTCGAGGCCATGACCCGGCAAGGCCTGGTGCTCGACGCCCTGGTGCGGGACGACCAACTGGGCGTGGTCGCCGAACTGGCCCAGCGCCATCCGCGCCTGACCATCATCCTGGACCATGCCGGCAAGCCCACCTTCACGCCGGCCGGATTGCGGGCCTGGGAGGCGGGAATCCGCGCCGCCGCCGCCGCGCCGAACGCCAGCGTCAAGCTGTCGGGCCTGTTGACGCAGGCCCCGCCCGGCGCGGGCGTTTCGGTCCTGCGTCCGGTCCTGTCGGTGCTGCTCGACGCCTTCGGCGCGGAGCGGATCGTCTGGGGCAGCGACTGGCCCGTGCTGACCTTGGCCGGCGGCTACGCGGCGTGGCTGGACATCACCTCAAGCTTGCTGGCGCCGCTGGACGAGACGCGGCGCGCGGCGATCATGGGCGGCAACGCCGCCCGACTCTACGGACTTAAGGACCACGATCATGACTGACCGAACGCAAGCGGCCGCCTTGGGACAACTGGCCGGCAAGACCGCGCTGATCACCGCCGCTGGTCAGGGCATCGGCCGCGCCACCGCCGAGCTGTTCGCGGCCCAGGGGGCGACCGTCTGGGCCACCGACGTCAATTTCGACGCCCTGAACGGCCTGGCCGGCTGCCGCGTCGCCCGGCTCGACGTACGCGACGACGCCATGGTCCGCGAGGTGATCGGCCAGGCTGGCGAACTCGACATCCTGTTCAACTGCGCGGGCGTGGTGTCGGCCGGCACGATCCTCGACTGCTCGCCCGACGAGTGGGCGTTCGCCAACGACCTCAACGTCACGGCGATGTACCGCACGATCCGCGCCGCCCTGCCGGGGATGATCGCCAAGGGCGGCGGCAGCATCGTCAACATGTCGTCGGTGGCCAGTTCGATCAAAGGCGTGCCCAACCGGTTCGCCTATTGCGCCACCAAGGCCGCCGTCATCGGCCTGACCAAGGCCGTCGCCGCCGACTTCGTCACCCAGGGGGTGCGCTGCAACGCCATCTGCCCGGGAACCGTCGAGACGCCGTCGCTGCACGAACGCCTGCGCGCGACCGGCGACTACGACGCCGCCTGGAGCGCCTTCGTCGCGCGCCAGCCCATGGGACGGGTCGGCAAGGCCGAGGAGGTCGCCGGCCTGGCGCTCTACCTGGCCTCCGACGTCTCCGCCTTCACCACCGGCCAGACGCACGTCATCGACGGCGGCTGGGTGATGTAGCTTCCTCGAAACTCGGAGACCTCTGATGAAACTGCTGCGCTTTGGGGAAGAGGGTCGTGAGCGGCCCGGACTGCTCGACGCCGATGGCGTCATCCGCGACCTGAGCGGCGTCATCGCCGACGTTGACGGAGCCACGCTGACGCCCGAGAGCCTGGACCGCCTGCGGGCGCTGGACCCGGCCAGCCTGCCGGTGGTCGCGCCTGACACGCGGCTGGGTCCCTGCGTCGCCAGGCCCGGCAAGTTCATCTGCATCGGCCTGAACTACGCTGACCACGCCGCCGAATCCGGCCTGCCCATCCCGGACGAGCCGGTTGTCTTCATGAAGGCGACCAGCGCCCTGTCAGGGCCCAACGACCCCATCCTCAAGCCGCGCGGCTCGACCCAGCTGGACTGGGAGGTCGAGCTGGCCTTCGTGGTCGGCGCCCACTGCGCCTATGTGTCGGAAGAAGAGGCCGCGCGGGCGATCGCCGGCTACTGCGTCTGCAACGACGTCTCCGAGCGCGCCTTCCAGATGCAGTCGTCGCAATGGGACAAGGGCAAGGGCTGCGACAGCTTCGGGCCTCTGGGTCCCTGGCTGGTCACCCCCGACGAACTGCCGGACCTCCACGACCTGCACATGTGGCTGGAGGTCAACGGCAAGCGCTACCAGAACGGGTCGACGTCGACGATGATCTTCCGGCCGGCCTTCATCCTCTCGTATCTGAGCCGGTTCATGAGCCTGCAGCCGGGCGACGTGGTCACCACCGGCACGCCGCCCGGCGTGGGCCTGGGGCAGAAGCCGCAGGTCTGGCTCGATGTCGGCGACCGCGTCTCGCTGGGCATCGCGGGTCTGGGCCAGCAGGACCAGGTGGTGGTCGCGGGCTGAACGAAGGGCATACAAATCCTGTCATCCCGGACAAGCGCGCAGCGCGCAGATCCGGGATGACAGGGAACGGAGGGCGCTGGCCGGTAGCCGGCGCCCATCACCCGACGGTCAGACCCGCACGTCGCTCGAGGCCAGTTCGGACGAGATCTCGCGCGCGGCCTCGCGCACCATCTGCAGGGCGTGGCCCTGCTCGACATTGAGCGGCACCTTGCGCACGAAGGGCATGGTCAGGGCGGCGGCCGCGACCTCGCCGCGCAGGACCGGCGCGGCCAGGTCGACGATGCCGGGCACGACGTCGCTGGGATGCTCGTCATAGCCGTTGGCCTGGACGCGATCGGCGCGGGCCCGGAAGGCCGCCAGCTTGTCAGCCGGCAGGTTCGGGTCGAACGCGGCCTCCCAGCGCGCCCGGGTGGCCGGCGACTGGAACGCGTAGAGCACCGTGCCCGAGCCGGTCAGCACCAGGGGCTGGCGATAGCCGATGCGCACCGAGAAGCCGATCAGCCCGGCCGACTCCATCCGCGCGGCGACGACGATGTCGCCGTCGGCCCGCAGCGCCAGGTGGCAGCTCTGTTCGGCCTCCTCGGCCAGCTTGCGCATGACCGGCAGGGCCACCTCCAGGATCGACTTGACCGGGGCCTGCTCCATGCCCAGCGCGAACAGGCGCGCCGTAGGCACATAGCCGGCGCCGCTCTGTTCGATGAAGCCGCGATATTCCAGCACCTGGATCATCCGGAACAGCTCGCCGGTCGAGCGGCCCAGCGCCTGGGTGATCATCCCGATCGACATGGGCTCGGACGCTCGCGAGATCAGCTCCAGGATGTCCAGGCCCTTTTCGAGGGCCGGCGCCCGATAGCGCTGCTCGTCGTCGCCGTCGATCCCGGCCTTGCTCAATGCGCCCGCCACCGGCTTCTCCCGTGTCATGGACAAAGGGATAGCCGATGGGTGGGGGCGAACGGAAGGGACCTTCATCATCGCTCCAGTTGCAAATCGAAAACATGGACCGGCGCATCGCCGCCTTCGATGGCCAGAGTCAGGTCGGCCAGGTCTCCGGCCCGCAGCGGCAGCGCGCCCAGATCCAGGCGCCGCAGGTCCGTCGGCGAGGCCGTCGCGGTGATCGGCGCGGACAGGGTCGCGGCGCCGTAGCGCAGGACGAAGCGGGCGTTCGGACCCACCGGGCCCGGCGTGCTGTAGCGCAGGCTGGCCTTGACCGGGGCGCCCTGCGTGGCCCGGACCGGCCAGGCCAGGCTGTTTCCGGCCCGTTCCAACCCGTCGACATAGAACCGCGCGGTCTTGCCGTCGCCATAGGTGAAGCCCGCGCCGCGAGCCTGGGCGTCGAAGGCCAGAAGCTGGTTGTCGCCCCAGCGGGTCTCGATCAGGCGTCCGGCCTCTCCCCGCACCGGACCGTCGGTCTTGACGACGATGACGCTGTCGGCGGCGTCGGGCGCCTGTTTGGGCAGGCTGAACTCGTAGTCGCCGGCGCCGACGCGGCGGAACGTCACCGGCGTCTTGTTCGCCATCAGCCAGGCGCTCTTGGGCGGGCTCAGCAGGCCGCCCAGCCGCAGGGTTCCGCCCTTGGGCCAGTCGAAGACGTGCAGATAGAGCTGGTCGCCCTTGATCGTGCTGTCGCCCCAGGCCTGGCGGTCCAGCGGCGTGCGCGTCGAGCCGTGGATGCTGTCGCCGTTGACGGCCATCCAGCGGCCGACGCCCTGCAGGATCGCCGCGTCGGGCGCGTCGATCGTCCCGTCGCCCTTGGGACCGATGTTGAGCAGGATGTTGCCGCCCTTGGCCGCCGCCTTGGCGATCAGCCGCACGAAGTGCGCGACGCTTTTATGGCTGTGGTCGAGGGCGTTGTAGCCGTAGGACTCGTTGGTCGTGGGAATGGCTTCCCAGTCGCCCGGCGTGGGGCGCAGTTCGGCCGGCCGGTCGGAAGTGTCGAGGAAGTCGCCGAGATTGGCCTCGGCGGTGCGCGCCGCCCGGCCGTTGATGACGACGTTCGGATCGATCCGGCGAACCGCCTCGACCACCTGGGCCTGCTGGAAGAACGGCAGCTTGCCGGGCGTGTCGAACCACAGGATGTCGGGGTGGTAGCGGGTGATCAGCTCGGTCAGCTGCGGGACGACCTTGTGGTCGACATAGCGCTGGGTGTTGACCAGGAACTTCGGGTCGTTGTTCCACCAGTCGACGCCGTGCAGCTTCTTGTCGCCGCCGGGATTGGCGTAGTCCCAGTCATTGCCGGGGGCGTCGGGGTCTTCCCAGTCGAAGGCGTGCGAATAGTAGAAGCCGACCTTCAGGCCCTCGGCCCGCGCCGCCGCGACCAGTTCGGCCAGGGGGGCGCGCTGGAAGCCCGACACCTTGGCGATGTTGTAGTCGCTGGCGTCGGACGGCCACAGGGCGAAGCCGTCATGGTGCTTGGCGGTCAGGATGACATAGCCGGCCCCGGCCTGTTTCATCAGCTTGACCCAGGCCCGGGCGTCATAGGCGTCGGGCCGGAACTTGGCGGCGACCTCGTTCTTGTAGGTCTCGCGAGGGATGCGCGCCACGCGCATGATGTGCTCGGAATAGCCTGGATTGGGCCGGCCTTCCCACTGACCGCCGAGCACCGAGTAGGGGCCCCAGTGCACGAAGACGCCGAAGCGGGCGTCGCGGAACCATTGCAGCCGCTGGTCGCGGGTCTGCTGGGCCTGGGTCCACCATCCGTCCCGCGCGCGGGCCAGGGCCTGGCTGTCGCGCGCGGCCGGCGCGCCGATCCCGGTGGGTTCGTTGGCCTCTGCGCTTCGGCGCTGGTCGGCGGTCGGGTCCGGCGTCTGGGCGAGGGCGAGGGTGGGCGCGACCAGCAGGGCTAGCGCCGCGATGCGAAGGTTCTTCATCTGACCTTTTTCCTCGGTTTCGAAAGCCGTCGACCGCCGAACGGGTCTTGGGCGGCCGTGGCGGAGCGGCGCGCCGGGCGACCCGGGTCGTTGCTACCGGGTCCGTTCAGCCGGTCCCCCAAAGGCCGCGACCCTAGATAGGCAATATGAGTTTATATGTGCAAGTTGCATTTCATATTGGTCTTCCCGAATTTACGCCAATGAGTTGACAGGTATTTTAAATACGAACATAAAATCCACATGCAAAATGCGCGGCAAGCGCTGACGGGGGAGGATATGACGTTGGAAAAGAGTTCGCTCATCGGAGGGGTCTCGGCGCTGGCCTTGATGGCCCTGCTTCCGGGCCTGGCCCATGCTCAAGCCGCCGAAGCCCCGCCGCCGCCCGCCGCCGCCGACAGCACGGTCGACGAGGTCATCGTCACCGGCTTTCGCCAAAGCCTGGCCAAGGCCGCGACCATCAAGCGCACCGCCTCGGTGATCAGCGACGTCATTTCGGCCGAGGACATCGGCAAGTTCCCCGACCAGAACCTGGCCGACTCCCTGCAGCGCATCACCGGCGTGCAGATCACCCGCACCAACGGCGAAGGCTCGCGGATCAGCGTCCGCGGCCTGAGCCCGGATTTCACCCAAACCCTATACAACGGCCGCGTGCTGACCACCCCGAGCGGCGGTCGCAGCTTCGAATTCGCCACCCTGGCCTCCGACTTCGTCAGTTCGGTCGAGGTCTACAAGACCCCCTCGGCCGATCAGCTCAGCGGCGGCCTGGCCGCGACGGTCAACATCAACACCGCCCGGCCGCTGGACCTGGGTCGCGACCGCATCGCGATCAGCGCCGAAGGCCTGTACGAGCAGAAGTCGCAAAAGGTCGAGCCGCAGGTGGCCGTGCTGGTCAATCACCTGTTTTCCGACCGGTTCGGGGTCAGCCTGGGCGTCAACTACCAGCGCCGCGACTTCCGGTCCGACACCTTCCGCGGCTTCGGCTTCGAGAACGGCGTCGAGAACACCCGCACGCCCAAGCTCGACTACAACCGGGACGGCGATTTCGCCGACAGCCTGCGCTTCAACCACGAGGCCGGCACCCGGATCATCCTGGGCAATTCGAAGCGCGTGACCGCGATCGGCGGGTTCCAGGCGCGACCGACCGACCGCATCGAGCTGTATGGCGACTTCCTCTATTCAAAGTACGAGACCAAGCTCAGCCAGCCGATCAACACCCTGCGGTTCACCAGCATCATCTGCCCGACCGCCCAGCAGGGCGTGGCGCCGGGCGGGTGCATCCGCGACAGCGCGCTCGACGCCAACGGCCGGGTCATCTACCTCGACGCCGACGGTGTCGACTATCGCAACACCAACACCGTCTCCAACACCTACAACACGCTCAAATCGGGAGGGACCGGCTTCAAGCTGGACTTCGGCCGCCTGACGGTGAACGGCGAGGGCTCCTATTCGAAGGCCGAGCAGCTGTTCGACAGCTTCGTGCCGACGGTGCTGGGGCGCGCCAGCGCCTCCTACGACTTCCGCCAGGACCCGAAGAACCTCCCGCAGTTCAACTTCACCCGCGGCTATGACCCGCTGAACCCGGCCAACTTCAAGGGCATCGGGCTGTCGGGCGACTATCGCCGGCCGATCGACGACCGCAACTGGGACACCAAGCTCGACCTGGCCTACGACACCGGCCAGGGCTTCCTGCGGGGCGTGAAGGCCGGCGCGCGCTATTCGGATCGCAAGCAGGAATTCGGCACCAGCCAGATCAAGGTCACCGCCGCGCAATTGGCCGGCCTGCTGGGCCTGCCGGTCGTCGCCTCGGTCGACGGCCCGTCGTTCGACGCCTCCAGCCTGATGCGGCTCTATTCGTTCGACCACTTCTTCAACAGCTATGACGGCCCGGTGAAATATCCGAGCACCTTCCTGTCGGCCGACCCGGCGCTGCTGTTCGCCAAGGCGCCGCTCGACGCCATCCTGAAGGTCGCGCCGACGGTCCGCGCCCTGGCCAATGAGTACGCGGTGGGCGAGAAGGAGGCCTCGGCTTATCTGCGCGCCGATTTCGCGACGAGCGACGACCGGCTGACCGGCAATGTCGGCCTCCGCTACGTGCACACCGACCAGGACTCGGCCGGCTACGCCCCGGACCTGACGCAGATTCGCTTCTCGCTGGGTTCCTCGACCACCACCCTGCCCAGCGTCACGCCGGTGTCGATCAAGCGCGCCTACCACGACTGGCTGCCCAGCCTGAACCTTCGCTACAACCTGCGGGAAGACCTGGTGCTGCGCGCCGCCGTGGCCAAGGTGATGTCGCGTCCGACGATGTCGACCTTGTCGCCGTCGACGACGGTGAACGCCAACACCAGCTTCATCACCATCAACAACCCCAATGTCGACCCGTACCGGGCCAAGCAGCTGGACGTGTCGGTGGAATACTATTTCGGCCAGGGCGGCCTGGTCAGCGCCGCGCTGTTCTACAAGGACGTCCAGAATTTCGTCGTCTCGACCAGCCGCGTCGAGAACATCAACGTCACCCTGACCGAGACCGGGGCGATCGTGCCGCGGACCTTCACGATCTCGCAGCCCGACAACGGGGCCGGCGGCAAGCTGAAGGGCGCGGAGCTGGGTGTCCAGGCCCCGTTGACCTTCCTGCCGGGGCCGTTCGACGACTTCGGGGTCATCGCCAACTTCACCTACATCGACGCCGACGACGTTTCCACGGTGCAGGGCGGGCCGCCGCTGCCGCTGCCTGGCGTTTCGAAATACAGCTACAACCTGGTCGGCTACTACGAGAACGGCCGCCTCAGCGCTCGCCTCGCCTACAACTTCCGCAGCAAGTTCGTGAACAGCACGACCTCGACCTTCGGCGACGGCAGCTATGGCCAGTCCTACGGGCAGGTCGACTTCTCGGCCAGCTACGACCTGACCAAGAGCATCAGCCTGACCGTCGACGGCCAGAACCTGACCGACAGCGCCCGGATCGACCAGAACGCCTACGGCTACAGCCGCGGCTACGAGAATGTCGGCCGCAGGTTCACGGCCGGCGTGCGCGCGAAGTTCTAAGAGCTGTGGGCGGCTGAGGTCTTGAAGCGCCCTGCGTCCTTCGAGGCCCTCCTTTGGAGGGCGCCTCAGGATGAGGAAGTCTGTGCTGCCTCCCTCATCCTGAGGTGCGTAGCGTAGCGAAGCCTCGAAGGACGCAAGGCGCGGCCGAAACCAACCTTCAACGCCTACCGTCCACGGCTCCTAGGGCGCGCTCCGAGCGTCAGGTGTCCGCGAGGCAATGAAACACCGGCGGTTCATTGGTAAAAGTAGAATGCAAATGCGCTTGCATTTGTCGTAACAATCCGCGACGATGTTATCGCTACCTTTTTTGAGGTTGGTCTTTGATTTCAGCCCCGAAAACGCGCCGCCGGGTGATCGGCGTCGCGGTCCAGGTCCGCGCTCGCCGTTCGCTAGGGTGTTGACTGCATTTTAAATGCGAACGTATATTCCACATACGAAATCACCGTTGAAACATCGTCCTCCGCGTGCGCCCCGACCCCGAACGCGACCCTTGGAGATCACCGCCTTGACCTGCGTCCACAGCCTGAGAGGGGCCCAGTCCTGATGGCTCGAATTACTGGCCTGCGGACGGCCGACGTGCGTTTCCCCACCAGCCAGGCGTTGGACGGCTCGGACGCCATGAATCCCGATCCGGACTATTCGGCGGCCTATGTCGTGCTGGAAACCGATCAGGATGGGCTGGAAGGCCACGGCCTGACCTTCACGATCGGTCGCGGCAACGAGATCTGCATCGCGGCGATCGAGGCCATGCGCCACCTGGTGGTCGGGATCGATCTGGACTGGGTGAAGCAGGACCCGGCTCGCTTCTGGCGCCACCTGACCGGCGACAGCCAGTTGCGCTGGATCGGCCCCGACAAGGGCGCCATGCACCTGGCGACCGGCGCGGTCGTCAACGCGGTCTGGGACCTGTGGGCCCGCGCCGAGGGCAAGCCGGTCTGGCGGCTGGTGGCCGACATGTCGCCCGCCGAACTGGTCCGCGCCATCGACTTCCGCTACCTGACCGACTGCATCAAGCCCGCCGAGGCGCTGGCGCTGCTGGAAGCCCGCGCCGAGGGCAAGGCCGGGCGGGTCGAGACCCTCGAGGCCGAGGGCTTCCCCTGCTACACCACTTCGGCCGGCTGGCTGGGCTATGACGACGCCAAGTTGCGGCGCCTGGCCCAGGAGGCCGTCGACGCCGGCTTCCGCCACATCAAGCTCAAGGTCGGCGCCAACCGCGCCGACGACATCCGCCGCGTCAGCATCGCGCGCGAGGTGCTGGGCCCCGACCGCACCCTGATGATCGACGCCAACCAGGTGTGGGACGTCGAGGAGGCCATCGACTGGGTCAACGCCCTGGCCTTCGCCAAGCCGTGGTTCATCGAGGAGCCGACCAGCCCGGACGACGTCTACGGCCACGCCCGCATCCGCGCCGGCATCGGCGAGGTCAAGGTCGCGACCGGCGAGATGTGCCAGAACCGCATTCTGTTCAAGCAGTTCATCATGAACGGCGCGATCGACGTGGTGCAGATCGACGCCTGCCGGCTGGGCGGGGTCAATGAGGTCCTGGCCGTGCTGCTGATGGCGGCCAAGTATGACCTGCCGGTTTGCCCGCACGCCGGCGGGGTGGGATTGTGCGAATACGTTCAGCACCTGTCGATGATCGACTACCTGTGCTTCTCGGGAACGCGCGAGGGCCGCGTCATCGAATATGTCGATCACCTGCACGAGCACTTCGTCGAGCCCTGCGTCATCCGCGACGCCGCCTACATGCCGCCGCGGGCGCCCGGCTTCTCGATCCAGATGAAGGCCGCTTCCCTGGAGCAGTACCGGCATCGGGGCGAAGCGCGGGCCGACGGCGGGGCCAAGCCGGCCGACCGTATCGCCTGCTAGCTAGCGGACTCCGCCGGCCTTCCGGCGCCGATCCGCATCCGCGTCGCGCACCCGCACCGAACCGGTGAGCGAGGTTTCGTCGAATGGGGGAGGGGCGTGGGGCCCGACGACGGGCGACAGGATTGACCGGCTAGCGACTCGAAGCCGCGCGGCTATCATGCCGGCCCCACCGGCCTAGAGGGTGTCCGTCGAATGGCGCGCGGCAGCAATTCCAACGGCGTTCGCCGCTACAACGAGCGCCTCGTCCTCTCGACGATCCGCCGACTGGACGGCGCCTCCAAGGCCGACCTGGCCAAGATCACCGGACTGTCGCCCCAGGCGGCCGTCCGCATCGTCGAAGGCCTGGAAGCCGACGGCCTGCTGGTCGTGGCCGGGCGGCGCACGGGCGGGATGGGCCAGCCCTCCACGATCTACAAGATCAACGGCGACAACGGCTTCACCATCGGCGTCGAGATCGGGCGCAACCGCCTGACCTGCGTGCTGCTGAACTTCGACGGCGTGGTCCTGGCCACCCAGACCCATGACGTGACGTTCCCTCAGCCTGAGGCGGTGATCGCCGAGATCGCGCGGTTCGCCCGGGTCCAGCTGGCCGCCCTGGCGCCGGAGCGGCGCGAGGCGTTCCTGGGGGTCGGCATCGCCATGCCGTGGTTCATCGGCGAATGGCGCGACGAGATCGGCGTTTCGGCCGACCAGGCCAAGGACTGGGGGAGGGCCGATGTCGAGGAGGCCTTCCGGTCCGGGCTGGACTGTCCGGTGTTCTTCGAGAACGACGGCAACGCCGCGGCGCTGGCCGAGCTCCTGTGCGGCGTCGGCCTGGGGATCGAGAACTACCTCTATTTCCACATCGGCGCCTTCGTCGGCGGCGGCCTGGTGCTGGGCGGCCAGATCCACCAGGGCCGCCATGGCAACGCCGCGGCCCTGGCCTCGATGCCGGTTGCGACGCCCGGAGGCCGGGACTTCCTGCTCCACAGGGCGTCGCTCTACAGCCTGGAAGCGCGCCTGGGGTCCGGCGACGACGCCGCGATCCGCCAGGCCTGGCTCGAGGACTGCGCCGAGGCCATCGCCTTCGTCACCATCGGCGCCAACAGCCTCTTGGACCTCGACGCGGTGGTGCTCAGCGGCGCCCTGGACGAGGCCGCCCTGGAGGCCCTTGGCCAGCTGGTCGAAGGGAAGATCGCCGCCAGCGCGCCGCGGGACTTCTTCACGCCCAGCCTGCTTCGCGGCCGGATCGGCGAAGTCGCTCCGGCGGTGGGGGCCGGGCTCCTGCCGCTCTATGCCAGCTACACCCCCAACCTCGGCTCGCTCCTGAAAGGCGCCGACGACTAGGCGGGCTTCATCCTCGCCGTTGACTCGACTAAATCACTTTACTAGATTTAATTGGATAACGCCGCCGACCGGCGGGAAGAATAGCGTCTCGAAAGACGCATCGCGTGAGGAAACAATGACCTTCAGAGCTTGCCGCCGCACGTCCGTGTCCCTGGCCGCGGGGCGCGCGTTCGCTCCTCCGGCGCAAGCCGGACACGGCCATCTCGCCAGCCTCACCCACAGGTTCTAGCCTCCCGGTCCGGGCGCGCGACGGCGCCTGCCCGGCCGGGCGCCTCCGTCAAACCGGCCAGTAAGCCGCCATCCACGAGTATTGAAACCATGTCAGATCGCATGTTGTTGGGCGGCGTCGAGGCCGGCGGGACGAAGTTCCTGTGCGGGGTGGCCAACGAGGATGGCGTGATCCTCGACCAGGTGCGCATCCCCACCACCACGCCCGACGAGACCCTGGGGGCGGCCAGCGCCTTCTTCGACCGGGCGGCGACCGCCCATGGCCCGCTGTCGGCCCTGGCGATCGGCAGCTTCGGCCCGCTGTCCCTGCGCCAGACCTCGGCCAACTACGGTTCGATCACCTCGACGCCCAAGGCCGGCTGGAGCGACATCGACCTCCTGGGCCACTTCCGGCGGCGGCTGGACGTTCCGATGGCGCTGGACACCGACGTTAACTGCGCGGCCGTGGGCGAGCTGTTGTTCGGCGGCGGCCGGGGGCTCGACACCTTCTGCTATGTGACGATCGGCACCGGCATCGGGGTCGGCCTGCTGATCGGCGGCGTGCCGCACGGTGGCGCCAACCATCCCGAGGCCGGCCATATCCGCCTGCCGCGCGCCGTCGGCGACCAGGCCTTCGAAGGCATTTGCCCGTTCCATGGCGACTGCCTGGAGGGCCTGGCCTGCGGACCGGCCATGCTGGCCCGATGGGGCGCGCCGGCCGAAGAGCTTCCCGCCCATCATCCCGCCTGGGCCATCGAGGCCGACTACATCGCCGGCCTTTGCGCCACCCTGACCTACATCGTCCGCCCCGACCGGATCATCATCGGCGGCGGGGTCATGCAGCAGGCCAACATGTACGAACAGGTCCGCCGCGCCCTGACCGACAAGCTGGCCGACTACGACGCCAGCGTCCGGGACCTCGACATGAGCGTTTACGTCGCCGCACCGACCGCCGGCGCCTCGGCGGGCCTGACCGGCGCCCTGGCCATCGCCCACCGCACGATCACGCGCCAATGGCCCATGCACTGGGCGATCGGCGCGCAACAGAGCTCCGTCTCCACCCTCGCGAAGGTCTCCTGACCCATGACGACGACACAGACCGCGGCCCCGCCACCCACGAGATCGGGAGTCACCCTGGCGATGATCCTCAGCGCCGCCGGCGCGGCCCTCGGCGGGCTGCTCTTCGGCTTCGACACCGCCGTGATCTCCGGCACGACCTCGGCGCTGCAGGACCGCTTCGCCCTGAGCGAGGGGGCGCTGGGCTTCACGGTCGCCTCGGCGCTGATCGGCACGGTGATCGGCTCGCTCGTCGCCGGCTGGCCCTCGGACCGCTTCGGGCGCAAGCCCATGCTGCTGGCCGTGGCGATCTGCTACGTCGTGTCCTCGCTGGGGACGGGCCTGGCCCTCGACTGGTACGCCCTGGTGTCGTTCCGCTTCCTGGGCGGGCTGGCGATCGGGGCGGCCTCGGTCGTCACCCCGATCTACATCGCCGAGGTCGCGCCCACCCATGTGCGCGGACGGCTGGTGGCGCTGAACCAGCTCAACATCGTGCTGGGCATCCTGCTGGCCTTCCTCTCCAACTACGTCATCTCCAGCCTCGCGCCGGCCGACACCGCCTGGCGCTGGATGTTCGGCATCGTGGCGGTTCCGTCGATCCTGTTCCTGGTGGTCACCTTCCTGTTGCCCGACAGCCCGCGCTGGCTGGTCGTCAACGGACGTGACGGCGAGGCGAGGGGCGTGATGGCCCGGCTCGGCTTCCGCGACCCCGACGCCGAGGTGGCGCACATGCGCGTCGCCGCCGAGCGCGACGTCGCGGCCGCCAAGCCCAGCCTCTTCCAATCGGCCTATTCGGTGCCGGTGACCTGCGCCATCGCCATCGCCATGTTCAACCAGCTGTCGGGCATCAACCCGCTGCTCTACTACGCCCCGCGCATCTTCGAACTGGGCGGGGCCGGCGTCGACAGCGCCCTGCTGCAGTCGGTCGCGGTGGGCGGCACCAACCTGATCTTCACCCTGCTGGCCTTCTTCCTGATCGACCGTTACGGCCGCAAACCCCTGCTCTACTTCGGGTCGGTGGCCACCGCCGTCGCCCTGATCCTGGTGGGCCTGCAACTGGAGAGCGCTCATCCCAACGGCGCCCTGGTCCTGGCCGGGCTGCTGGGCTTCATCGCCGCCTTCGCCATCTCGCAGGGCGCGGTCATCTGGGTGTTCATCTCCGAGGTCTTCCCCAGCGCCGTGCGGGGCAAGGGCCAGGCGCTGGGCAGCACCACCCACTGGGTGATGGCGGCGGCGATCACCTGGGCGTTCCCGGTCTTCGCCGCCCATGTCGGCGGATGGGTGTTCGCCTTCTTCGGCGCGATGATGCTGCTGCAGTTCCTGTGGGTCTGGAAGGTGATGCCCGAGACCAACGGCATCGCCCTCGAGGACATGGATTTCCGGAGGGGCCACTAGTGCGACGCGCTGCGCTCTTCCTGATCCTGTCGGCCGCGCCCGCGGTGGCCCCCATCGCGGTCCGCGCGAGCCGGCGACCCGCGGGTTAGTCGAACACCAGCACGCGCTTGCCGGCCTCGGGGCGAGCAGCGGTCTCCTCGAGGGCCTGGCGGAAATCTTCCAGGCGGTGCCGGCCCGCGATGGGCACGACGGTGGCGGGGTCGGCCAGCTCGTCGAGAACGCTTTTCAGATAGTCACCGTCCCCGGCGGCCGGCGGCTCGAAGAAGTAGCGATAGACGTACGAGCGGATCTCCAGCAGGTCCATCAGCACCTTCAGCGCCGAGGCCTTGAAGGGCTGGGGGTCATAGGCGCCGACGATCACCGCCCGGCCGCGCAAGGCCAGGACCTCCAGCAACTGGGTCAGGACCTCGCCGCCGACGGCGTCGGCCACGCCGTTCAGGCCGGCTCCGCCCGTGGCCGCACGCACGGCCTCGGCCAGCGGGATCTGGAGGTCGGAGAGCGCGATCACGGCTTCGGCGCCCAGCGCCTCCAGGTCGCGGCCGACGATCCGACGGCGGACGACCGCCAGCACGCGCACGCCGCGTCGACGCGCCATCTGGATCAAGAGGCTCGAGACCAGCGAGTGGCCCGCCGTCACCGCCAGCCACTGGCCGGCCTGGACTCCGCTGGCCGTCAGCAGGTCGCGCGCGGTGATCGCCGGCATCAGCTGGGCGGCGCGGTCGATCGGATAGTCGTCCGGCAGCGGGATCAGCGCCGCCGTGTCGATCGCCGCGTACTCGGCCCAGACACGGCCGGCGCTGAAGGCGACCAGGGTCCCCGGCGCCAGGTCGGCGCGGCCATCGCCGGAGACCACGCGCCCCACGCCGTGGTTGCCGACGATCTGACCCGGCAATTGGGGCCGCTTGGCTTCGGGATAGAGGCCCTGGGTAAAGAAGAAGTCGCCCGGGTGGATCCCGGCGACGACCATCCGCACCAGAGTCTGGCCAGGTCCGGCGCGCGGCTTGGGAACGTCCCGCAGTTCCACGACGTCGAGGGGCGAGCCGATCCGGTCCTGAACAAGCGCTTTCATGGGGTCTACTCCTTGGGCCTCGCGGAGGCTGCGAGGCGCGATGGGAGATGCCGTCCATGGGCCGATGGGACAATCCGCGCTCATGGAGCGCTGTTTTCCATGTTTGGGATAATGCCCGCCTTGCGTTCGGCGGCGCCGGCGCCGATCTGAATCCCGAAGCGTGGGCGAGGAGCGATCGCATGCTGGGCTATGACGACGTGGCGATCTTCCTGCGGGTGGCGCGCGAGGGCAGTTTCGTGGCGGCCGCCCGAAGCCTGGGCCTGCCGACGAGTTCGGTCAGCCGCCGGGTGGCGGCCCTGGAAGAGCGGTTGAAGACCCAGCTGCTGCGCCGCACCACCCGCGCCGTCGGCCTCACCGACGACGGCCGCGCCTTCGCCGATCGCTGCGCGGCGGCCATGGACGAGATCGAGGCGGCCACGCGTGGCCTGGACCTGTGCGACTCCCGGCTGTCAGGGCGCCTGACGGTCACCGCCCCCTACCATGTGTGCAACGAGGAGTTCGCGCCCCAACTGCTGGACTTCGCCGCGGCCCATCCCGACCTCGTCATGGACCTGCGCCTGACCAACGGGGTCCCGGATCTCATCGAGGAGGGCGTCGATGTCGCCTTCCAGCTGGCCCCGCTGCCGGACGGCCGTCACGTGGCCCGCAAGCTGTGGGCCGCGCCCTATGGCGTGTTCGCCAGCCGCCCTTTCCTTGAGCGCTGGCCCGAAGCCGCCAATCTGGACCATCCGCGTCGCCTGGTCCGCCTGCCCGCCGTCGTCACGCCGCCGATCCACGGTTGGCGGTTCGCCCAGGCGGGCGGCGAGGCCTTCACCTTCACGCCGCGTGCGCTGGGCGCTTCGGTCGACGACCTGTCCCTCGGCGCCCTCGCCGTGCGGGGAGGCCTGGGCGTCGGCTATCTGCCCAAGGGGCTGGCCGGCCGCTTTCCCGAGTTGATCGAGCTGACGTTCGGCGATTGGCGGGTCGCCGACCGCGAACTCTACGCCCTCTATCCGGCCGCCCGACAGCTATCGCCCAAGGTGCGCGCGGTGATCGACCATGCCCTGGCCGCCCGCGCGGCGCACGGGAAGGTCGGCGCCTAGGTTCGGCGTAGGGAGGTAGGGATATGGGGAGATTGGAGTGGTCGGGACCCAAACCCCTTGCAGGGTCTGGGTCCCGATGGTGCCACGACTGGGACTCGAACCCAGGACCTCAGCCTTACCAAGGATGCGCTCTACCACTGAGCTACCGCGGCGAAGAGGAGGGGGCGTATAGCGAACCAAACGCGGTTGGCAAAGCCAAAATCGTCTTGACCGATCGTCGCACGGCTTTCACCTGTGGACATATGAGCCAAAACCCCAAGTCGGACACCAAGCCCCACGGGGAGAAAGCGGCCCGCGAAGCGCGGCTGGCCCAGGCGCTGCGGACCAATCTTCGCCGTAGGAAGGCCGCGCCCGCGGCGGCGGCCAAGCCGGAAACCCCCGAACCGTCATCCGACTGAGGACGAACCGTGCGGATTCGGTGCAGGCTCTTGCGTGGGCCCTTGCAACCGGTAGAACCGCCCCTTCACATGTGACCGCGCGGCGCCCCCACGTCTTCAGCCGCGCGACGAGGGACTTTCATTGGATCGTATCGCCATTACCGGCGGCGCGCAGCTGAACGGGATCATCCCGGTGAGCGGCGCCAAGAATTCGGCCATCAAGCTGATGGCGGCCAGCCTGCTCACGTCCGAGCCGCTGCGCCTGACCAACATGCCACGCCTGGCCGACACCAAGTTCCTGGGCAAGCTGTTGACCCGCCTGGGCGCCCATGTCGACGAGCGCGAGGGGCCCGACGGTTCCGAGACGGTGCTGCATGCCCCGGAGATCACCAGCGGCTTCGCGCCCTACGAGCTGGTGCGCCAGATGCGCGCCTCGTTCAACGTGCTGGGCCCGCTGATCGCCCGCACCGGCCAGGCCAAGGTTTCCCTGCCCGGCGGCTGCACCATCGGCGCCCGCCCGGTCGACCTGCACCTTCAGGCCCTGGAGGCCCTGGGCGCCAAGATCGACCTGCACGAGGGCTATGTCTACGCCCAGGCCCCGCGCGGCCTGAAGGGCGCGGAGATCACCTTCCCGTTCGTTTCGGTGGGCGCCACCGAGCACGCCATGCTGGCCGCCGTGCTGGCCGACGGCGTGACGCGGATCCACAACGCCGCCTGCGAGCCCGAGCTGCTGGACCTGCAGATCTGCCTCAACGCCATGGGCGCCAAGGTGGACGGGGCGGGGACCCCGACCATCACCATCACCGGCGTCGCCAAGCTGCACGGCGCCACCCATTCGGTGATCCCCGACCGGATCGAGATGGGCACCTACGCCGTGGCCGCGGCCATGGCCGGCGGCGAGGTCCAGCTGACCCGCGCCCGTCCCGAGCTGATCGACAGCCTGCTGGTCAAGCTGGAAGAGGCCGGGGCCGGCGTGATCCGCACCGAGGACGGGGTGATCATCAAGCGCAACGGCCACCGCCTGGAAGCGGTCGATCTGGAAACCCAACCCTATCCGGGCTTCGCCACCGATCTGCAGGCCCAGTTCATGGCCCTGATGACCACGGCCAAGGGCGAGAGCCACATCCGCGAGACCATCTTCGAGAACCGCTTCATGCACGCCCCGGAGCTGATGCGCCTGGGCGCCGACATCTCGGTGTCGGGCGGCGAGGCCCGCGTGCGCGGCGTCGAGCGGCTGGAGGGGGCCGAGGTGATGGCCACCGACCTGCGGGCTTCGGTCAGCCTGGTGATCGCCGGCCTGGTGGCGCGCGGCGAAACCACGGTCAGCCGCATCTATCACCTGGACCGCGGCTTCGAACGGCTGGAAGAGAAGCTGGGCGCTTGCGGAGCACAGGTGCGCCGCATCAAGGGCGAGCCCGAAAGCGACATCGACCATGACTGACGCCGCCCCCCTGAAGCTGCTGGCCCATGAGGCCGAAGACCTGGCGGTGATCTCCGCCGTCCTGCAGGACGCCGTCGCCAAGATCGGCGACATTCGCTGGGACGCCCAGGGGCGCACCCTGACCCTGGCCTGCAACCGCTTCCGGTGGGAAGGCGCGGGCAGGAAGGGTGAGCGCGTGCGCTCGGCTCTGCAACTGGGCGACGTCACCGGCGTTCAGGCCCGCAAGCTGCGCCGCGACGCCAAGTCGGCGGTGGTCGAACTGCTGTCGGTGGCCTTCGAGGCGGGTGAGGCGCCGGGCGGCAGCGTGCTGCTGACCTTCGCCGGCGGCGGCGACCTGAAGGTCAGCGTCGATTGCCTGGACGTGGTCCTGGCCGACGTCTCGGAGCCGTGGTCGACGCCGCGCAAGCCGGCTCACGCGGACTAAGCGTTTCGGATACAGCTGGGGACACACACTCACTGCACGGCCTGGGCCAATGCGGCTAGGTTTTCGCCGTGAGTGTGTGTCCCCGACCTTGCCACGAGCGGAGCCCCGATGACCGAAGAGTCCCGCAAGCGCCTGCAGGTCCGTTGGCTGACCCTGGCCGAGTTCGTCGGGGTCGGCGCCCTGCTGATCGCCGGTCTCGGCTTCTGGGATTCGCACCGCGAGCGAGCCCGCGAGGACCGCGACCGCACCGCCGCCGCCAGCGAGCGCCAGGCCCAGGCCAGGGCCGACGCCCAGAAGCTCAGCTTCGTGATGACCGGCGCGCGCGAGGACGACGGCAAGCGGGTGCGCCTGACCTCGGTCAACGAGGGCCAGGTGATCCAGACCCAGACCGTCTGGTTCCCGCCGCAGATCCGTGGCGACAGCGTCGAGACCACCGGCAATCCGCGCCTGGAGGTCGACTGGATCGAGAACGGCCTGCGCAAGGCGGCGGGCAAGGCCAGGACGGGCCGCGTGCCGGTCGGGGTGCTGACGGTGTTCATCCAGGACGGGGTCACCAAGACCGACCGCGCCGTCTATCACCTGGGCTACAGCGTCCACCCCCGCACCCTGCGCGCCGACCGGGTGGAGCTGGAAGGCCTGTCCCTGGCCCGTCGCGGCGTGTCGGGCGACCTGCAGGCCGCCGCCGGCAACCTGTGGGCGGCGCGGTAGCGGGGCCGCCTCGGTGGCGCCCCGTCCCGCCCGTGCTTAAGTGAACGTCAGGACGGCCCGCGCTCAAGCGGAGCCGCGGATCGGCGAGACGACATGGTCATCTTCAGCGTGCTCTATCCCGCGACCCCCGGCGGAAAGTTCGATCAGGCCTATTACGACGACGTCCACATCCCGCTGGTGAAGGCGGCTTTCGCCTCCACGGGCCTGAAGGACGTGCAGGTGTTCAAGGGGCTGTCGGCCCCCGACGGCGGCCCCGCGCCGTTCGTGGCCATGGTTCACCTGGCCTTCGAGGACGCCGCCGCCATGCAGGCCTCTCTGGCCGGCCCGCGCGGCGCCGAGGTCAGCGGCGACATCGTCAACTTCAGCGACATCACGCCGATCGCCCAGGTCAGCGCCCGGGATTGAGGTGCGAGACGACGGGGACACACACTCGCTCCATGGCCGTGGACGTCATGGCAAGGCGCCGGGAACGAGTGTGTGTCCCCAGCTCTCATGATGGTTAATGCGCTCTTAACCCTGTTGCCGCCTTGTGTGGCGGTGTTTCAGGCTGGTCGCGATTCGTAATCTCGCGACGGATGCGTCGGGGTGGTCATGGTCGGCAGCGTTACCAACGGCTATGCGGCCAACCCCTATCTGACGACCACCGGGACGGCGGCCAACGCCGCGACGACGGCCGCCACTTCGGACGCCTCTAGCGCTGCGGCCGCCAAGGCCGGCGGCTCCAGCGTCAATGTCACCCTGTCGGCCCAGGCCCAGGCGGCGCTGGCGGCCCAGACCGACACCCGCGCCACCGACGCGGTGGTCGGCGCCGCGCGCACGGCGCTCGACAAGCTGCTGGCCGACGCCAAGGCGACCAGCGCCCTCAAGAACGGCAAGGCCACGATCGACGTCAGCGGCCTGGACCGCCGCGGCCTCTACGCCATCGCCAGCAACCAGGGCGGCAAGTTCCCGATCGAGGAGCAGGTGGTCGCCAGCCTGCAGCTGAAGGCCAACCGCGACGCCAGCCTCTCCGCCTCGGCCTCGGTGATGCGGGTGACCGGCGACTACACCGGGCTCTACAAGGCCGCGCTCGCCAACCTCGAGGCCGCCGGTCCCGAGGAGAAGGCCATGGGCCAGTGGGCCAAGGACAAGGCCGCCCTGACCGAGGGTCTCAAGCAGGCGACGGAAAAGCCCGGCGTCCAGCCCAAGGGCATCGAGGGCGACCCGGTCGCGGCCTATCTCAAGGACACCGGCGGGGTGGTGTCCAACCCCCGCACCCGCGACATCGAGAAGGTCGCCTCCGACGTCCGCAGCGTGCTGAACAAGCAGTACGCCGCCGCGACCAAGGACGGCATGGCCACCGGCCCCGACGACGGCCAGATCGACTTTTCCAAGTTCGACGACCGGTCGCTGGCGGCGGTGGCGCTGAACAAGGGCGACCAGTTCTCCGACCACGAGGTCGCCCAGGCGGCGGCCGAAATCCGCACCCGCAACCGCGACAGCGTCTCGGGCGCTTTCATCAGCACGAAGGGCTCGTCCGACCCCTCGGCGTTCGGCAAGACCCTGATCACCCAATATGCCTCGATGAGCGACGAGGAACGCCAGGCGGCGGGCTGGACCCCGGCGCTCTACGACAAGATGATCGCCATGCAGAACCTGTCGGAAAAGCTGGCCTCGATGTTCAATTCGGACGGCAGCGTCAATTCGGGCGGGACGAGTTTGCTGGATTATCTCTGAGCGCGAACGGGCCCACGCCGTGCGTCCTTCGAGGCTCGGCTGCGCCTCGCACCTCAGGATGAGGAATCAGCACAAAGCTCCTCATCCTGAGGCGCCCGCGAAGCGGGCCTCGAAGGACGCACGGAGTTCGAGACGGCAGCGTTGGGGGTATTGGGGCTGGACCCCGGGCGGGTCTGAGCTAAGACGGTTCAAAGTCCACGCGCGGGCGGACGCCCCGCCGCAATCGGAACCGGCTCCCATGACCTTGAACAAGACCGCCGCCCGCGCCGCCCTGCTGGCGCTCCTCCTGTGCGGCGCGGCCGCGACGGCGGTGATGGCGGCGACGCCCGCCCAGCCCCCGGTTCCGGCCATCCTGATGACGCCCGAGGCGCGCGACATCCACTCCTACGCCCAGCCGCTGGTCGCCCGGGTCACCCATGTCGACCTCGACCTGACCGCCGACTTCGCCGGCCAGAAGATGACCGGCACGGCCGCCCTCGACATCGCCGCCGCGCCGGACGCGAAAGAGGTGGTGCTCGACAGCAAGGGCCTGGTCATCAAGGGCGTTGCCGACGCCAAGGGCGTGGCCCTGCCGTGGACCCTGGGCAAGGCCGACCCGATCCTCGGCGCGCCGCTGACCGTTACCCTCAACGGCGCCCGCCGCATCGTCGTCAGCTACGACAGCGCGCCCGGCGGCGCGGCCCTGCAATGGCTGACCCCGGCCCAGACGGCCGGCAAGAAGACGCCCTACCTGTTCAGCCAGGGCGAGGCGATCCTCAACCGCACCTGGATCCCCACCCAGGACAGCCCCGGCATTCGCCAGACCTGGACGGCCCGCATCGTCGCGCCCGAAGGCCTGAAGGCGGTGATGAGCGCCGAGATGCTGACCCCCGATGGCGAGCCCGTGGCCGGCGGCAGCCTCTATCGCTTCAGGATGGACAAGCCGGTGGCCTCCTACCTGATCGCCATCGCCATTGGCGACCTGGCGTTCAAGCCGCTGGGCGCGCGGACCGGCGTCTATACCGAGCCCTCGGTGCTGGACAAAACCGCCGACGAGCTGGTCGACGTCGAGAAGATGGTCGAGGCGGCTGAGAGCCTCTACGGGCCCTATGCCTGGGGCCGCTACGACCTGCTGGTGCTGCCGCCGTCGTTCCCGTTCGGCGGCATGGAGAACCCGCGCCTGACCTTCGCCACCCCGACCATCATCGCCGGCGACCGCTCGCTGGTCAGCCTGGTGGCGCATGAACTGGCCCACTCGTGGTCGGGCAACCTGGTCAACAACGCCACCTGGTCGGATTTCTGGCTGAACGAGGGCTTCACCGACTATTTCGAGAACCGGATCATGGAGAAGCTGTACGGCAAGGAACGCGCCGACATGCTGGCCGACCTGGGCTGGAGCGATCTGCAGGAGGCCATCAAGGACGCCGGCGGGCCCGCCAGCCCCAACACCAAGCTGCATCTCGACCTGACCGGCCGCGACCCCGACGACGGCATGACCGACATCGCCTACCAGAAAGGCGCGACCTTCCTGCGGACCATCGAAAAGGCCGTCGGCCGCGAACGCTGGGACGCCTATCTGAAGGCATATTTCGCCCGCCACGCTTTCCAGTCGCAGACCACGGCCGGCTTCGTCGCCGACCTGCGCGCCAACCTGATCAAGGGCGACCCCAAGCTGGAAGCCGCGATCGGCATCGACAAATGGGTCTACGAGGCCGGCCTGCCCGGCAACGCCGTCCACGTGCAGTCGGCCGCCTTCCCGGCGGTGGACGCCCTGGCCGCGGCCTTCGCCAAGGGCGGTCCCGCGCCCAGCGCCAAATGGACGGCCTGGAGCACGCCTGAGCGCACCCGCTTCGTCGCCAGCCTGCCGCGCCAGTTGTCGGCCGAGCGGCTGGCGGCCCTGGACAAGGCCTTCGGCCTGTCGGCCCAAGGCAACAGCGAGATCCGCTTCGTCTGGCTGCAACTGGCCATCGCCAACCGCTACGACCCGGCCACGCCGTCGCTGGAGGCCTTCCTCACCGACCAGGGCCGCCGCAAGTTCGTCGCGCCGCTATTCAAGGACCTGATGGAGCAGGGCACGTGGGGCCAGCCGATCGCCAAGCGGGTCTACGCCAAGACCCGGCCGCTCTATCACGCGGTCACGCGGCAGACGGTGGATACGATCGTCAAGTAGCTAGGCGTCCCGCCCCTCGGGACGATGGATCGCCACGCCCAGCACCACCAGGCCGATGGCGACCATCTCCCAGAGGGTGGGAACCTGGCGCAGCACGACCACGCCGATCACCGCCGCCGTGGCCGGCAGCAGCGCCAGGAGCAGGGCGAAGGTGGCGCGCGGCAACCGCGCCATGGCCAGTTGGTCGCAGACATAGGGGATCACCGACGACGAGATCCCGACCCCGATCGCCGCCGCCAGCAGCAGCGGGTGGGCGAAGGCCGGCGCCGCGTCGCGCAGGCCGATCGGCAGGGCCGCGACCATGGCGATCAGCATCGCCATGCCCAGCCGATCGATCCCCGCCACGCCGCCGCCCGCCGCGATCCGGTGGCCGAGCACGATGTAGAGGATGAACAGCCCGCAGTTGAGGAAGGCGAACAGGTAGCCGATCGGCTCACCCTCGATGCGGACCTGGGTCAGCAGCCAGACCCCCAGCACGGCGATGGCCAGGGCCAGCCCGTTGCGGACGGACCGCATGCCGAACGCCGCCAGGCCGATCGGGCCGAGGAACTCGATCGCTCCCACCGTCGCCAGCGGCAGTCGGTCGATGGCCAGGTAGAAGGTGGCGTTCATCAGGGCCAGCACCACGCCCAGGGCGACCACTGTACGGCGGTCGGCGGCCGACAGCTGGCGGAAGAACCGCCAGGGTCGCCGCCAGGCCGCGAAGATGATCGCGGCGCTGGCGATCCGCAGCCAGGCGACGCCCAGCGGCTCGACCCGGGCGAACAGCAGCACCGCGAAGGCCGGGCCCAGATAGTGGAAGACCGCGCTGGCCACGAAATAGAGATGTGGCGGAACTTGCGCCGACCGAGCGGCCAAGGTCGATCCGGAGGTTGAAAGCGTCATGTCGGCTCCGTGCATCGCCGCGATCCGTGAAGGCCATCATCTTTGCAATGCAACGGGCCTGGGTCCATGGTGAGTCAAAGGTCCATCCCGGATTATCAGGACGAGTTTGAAGGTCATGGCGCGAAATAACCTTCACTTCGATGATCTGCTTCTCGACGCCAGGAACGTCGAACTGCTGCGGCTGCTCGACAGCGATCCCCGCGCCAGCGTTTCGGAACTGGCCCGGCGGATCGGCATGTCCGCCCCGGCCGTGAAGGAGCGCCTGACCCGGCTGGAGGAGGCCGGCGTCATCCTGGGCTATCGCCTCGAACTGTCGGCCAAGGCGCTGGGGTGGCCGATCACGGCGTTCATCCGGGTCAGGCCGATGGCCGGGCAGCTTCCCAGGATCATCGAACTGGCGGAGTCGATCCCGCAGGTCGCCGAATGCCACCGCATCACCGGCGAGGACTGCTTCATCCTCAAGGTCCATCTGGACGCGCTGGAAAACATGGACCAGATCCTCGACCGGTTCCTCGCCTACGGCCAGACCACGACCTCCATCGTCCAGTCGACCCCGGTGCCGTCGCGATCCCCGCCGCTTCCGGGCCCGCGCGAGTGATGCGCGCAAGGCGGATGGTCACGCCCGTTGTTCGCCTATCAGGCGAGTTTCGTGTTAACCTCGACCCACGTCCCCGCCAGAGGGGCGGGCATCGTTAGGGAGGTTCACCATGGTCGACGCCATGTATGCGACCCGTGTGCGCGTGCGTCCCGTGTTCTTCAGGAAATGCGACATCAACAAGCCGGCCTCCGCCGAGCTGCGGCACATGGGTCCCTGCATCCAGTGGGGCCGGGTGGGGCTGGTGGCGATGTTCCTGCTGTTCGGGGCGGGGCTGGCGACCCTGGCCTATGCGGGGATGGGGTAGGGCGACCAAACCCCAACTGTTGTCATCCCGGACGAACCCGGCGAAGCCGGGTGAAGATCCGGGACCGCCGGAAGCGCTTGCGTTCACGCGCCGGTCCCGGATCGGCGCGCTGCGCGCTTGTCCGGGATGACAGCACTAGGGAGCTGACCGCCGCCACCCCACTTAAAGCGTGACGTCCACCCCCAACCTGACCGATGCTCCGCCCACGACATCGCGGGGGCGGCATGCATCAGAAAATCGACCTTCAGGGCGGCAACACGCTCTGGAACCCTGACCTGGCGCCGACCACGCCCGAGCAGCGCACCTGGCGCGCCCAGCACTTCGCGGCCCTGTGGCTGGGCATGGTCATCGCCGTGCCGGCCTACATGCTGGCGGCGGGCCTGATCGAGCAGGGGATGTCGGCCGGACAGGCGGTGTGGGCGGTGCTGCTGGGCAACCTGGTGGTGCTGGTCCCGATGCTGCTGATCGGCCACGCCGGGGCGCGCTGGGGCGTGCCCTACGCGGTGCTGGCCCGGGCCTCGTTCGGCTGGCGCGGGGCGCGGGCCCCGGCCCTGGCCCGGGCGGTGGTCGCCTGCGGCTGGTACGGCATCCAGACCTGGATCGGCGGCGGGGCGCTGCTGACCCTGCTGGGGGTGATGGTCGGGCGCGGCCTGGTCGGGCCGATGGTCCCGGTGCTGGGCATCGGGGTCGGCCAACTGCTGGCCTTCGCCGCCTTCTGGGCGATCCAGTTGCTGTTCGTCACCAAGGGCCTGGAGACGGTGCGCAAGCTCGAGACCTGGACGGCGCCGGTCAAGGTCGTCGTCTGTGGCCTGCTGGTCTGGTGGGCGCTGAGCAAGGCCGGCGGCCTGGGGCCGATCCTGCACGAACCCTCGGCCTACGACCCCGGCGGCGCCAAGGCCGGGACCTTCTGGCGCGACTTCGGCCCCGCCGTCACCGCCATGACCGGCTACTGGGCGACCCTGGCCCTCAACATCCCCGACTTCACGCGCTTCGCCCGGTCGCAGAAGGACCAGATCGTCGGCCAGGCCGTGGGCTTGCCGGGGCCGATGGCCCTGTTGGCGACCATGAGCGTCATCACCACCTCGGCCACGGTGCTGATCTTCGGCAAGCCGATCTGGGACCCGGTGGCCCTGGCCGGCGACATCGGCGGGATCGCGGTGCTGGTCGGCCTGCTGATCATCAGCCTCGACACCGTCTCCTGCAACATCGCCGCCAACCTGGTCGGCCCCGCCTACGACTTCTCGGCCCTGTGGCCCCAGCGGATCAGCTATCGCACCGGCGGCTACATCACCGCTGTCATCGGGGTGCTGATCATGCCGTGGAAGCTGCTGGAGAGCACGCAGGGCTACATCTTCGTCTGGCTGACCGGCTATGGCGCCCTGCTGGGGCCGGTGGCCGGGATCCTGATCACTGACTACTGGCCGCTGCGGCGGACCCGGCTGGACGTCGAGGCGCTGTACGACCGGACGGGGCGCTATACCTATTTCAAGGGCTGGAACCTGGCGGCGCTGGCGGCCTTCGTGATCGGCGTGGCGCCGAACCTGCCGGGGTTCCTGAAGGCGGCCGGCCTGCCGGCGGCGGCCGGGCTCGGGGCGCCGTGGACGGGGCTCTACGACTATGCGTGGTTCGTCGGGGCGGGACTGGCGGCGGCGGTCTATTGGGCGGCGATGCGGGTTGGCGGCGGGGCGAGGGCGTCGGCTTTCCAATAGGGCGTTGGTTTCCGCTTTCGACCCGTTGCGGAGGTTCGAACGGTCAGCATCTGAAACCCAAAACCATCCCGTCCCTCCCCCCTGCGGGGAGGGTGGCCCGCGTAGCGGGTCGGGTGGGGGTCCGGTGCAGGGCGTCCTTGCGGCGGTGAAGCCCCACCCACCAGCTTCGCTGGTCCCCCCTCCCCACAAGGGGGAGGGAAGAACGGTTGTCTGACTTCCACCCTTCTCGGACGTTGAAAGCATCCGCCTGACGGGGACGGGCGTGCCTGTATCCCCGCCCGCGCCGGAAGGAACCCCAGCCTTTCCAACGCCCTGCAAGAAAATCAGCGTCACATTGACCGCCGCGCTCAAACCCGCTGCACAATAGAGCTGTCTCCATCACGGGGAGGGCTCTTGGTACCGGCCCAAGCAGGCGATGGGGATGGAACCGAGCGGGGCCGCGCAGGGCCGCGCGCGAGGCAGGTGTGGGTCTGTTCGTGGATAGATCCGGGACCCACCGAAACCTCGCCGGGACTTGCGTCCTGCACCCCGACGCCCGCTCGGGCCCGATCAATCCCTGTTCCAGGATCAGTCGGAGTCGCCGACGGCCCCTTCCGGGCGGCTTTGATCCTGCCCGTCCGAGGGGAAACGTCGATCGGGATGAAACAAGCCCTCAATCGCCGTCCCTTGAGAAGAACGGTTTCGCGGAGCGGTCAGGTCTAGCCGAAACGCACACACAAACTCACGGTCATCCGGGCTTGGCCCGGCCGCTCCGCGTCCTCCTCAACCACCCTTTCGGGACATCCCGTCAGGCGGCGAAGTCATGTGTCCGTAAAGCCTCCCCCTGTGGGGGAGGTGTCGGCGAAGCCGACGGAGGGGGGAGTGATAGGCCGATGGCCAGTCCTACGATCGACAACCCCAAAACTCCCCCCCACCGATCGCTGCGCGATCGCCTCCCCCACAGGGGGAGGCTTTGGGTTGGCGGCCTCGTGCATCAAAACTTGCATCCCACACAAAAACCCGCATCTAGGCCCCATGCGTCGTTTCAACTCCGCCGACCCCGCCTTTCCCGCCGCTTTCAAGGCCTTCCTCGACGAGCGCCGGGGCGCGCCCGAGAACGTCGATGCGGCCGCGCGCAACGTGCTGGACGCCGTGCGGGCCGACGGCCTGGCCGCCGTGCTCAGCTTCACCAGCCGCTTCGATGGGGTGGAGCTGACGGAAGAAACGATCCGCGTCACCGCCGAGGAGATCGAGGCCGGCGCCGCCGCCGCGACCCCCGAGGTCCGCGAGGCCATCGCCTTCGCCGCCGCCCGCATCCGCGCCTTCCACGAACGCCAGCGCCCCACCGACCAGTCGTGGACCGACGAGGCCGGCGTGCAGCTGGGCTGGCGCTGGACGCCGTTGGAGGCCGTGGGCGTCTATGTGCCCGGCGGTCGCGCAGCCTATCCCTCGACCGTGCTGATGAACGCCGTGCCCGCCCAGGTGGCCGGCGTCGACCGCATCGCCATGGTCACCCCGCCCGGCAAGCTGGAGCCGGCGGTGCTGGCCGCCGCCAAGGAGGCCGGGGTCACCGAGATCTGGCGGATCGGCGGGGCCCAGGCCGTCGCCGCCCTGGCCTATGGCGCGGGGCCGATCCAGCCGGTCGACAAGATCGTCGGCCCGGGCAACGCCTATGTCACCGCCGCCAAGCGCCGGCTGTACGGCGTGGTCGGCATCGACGCCCTGGCCGGCCCGTCCGAGATCGTGGTGGTCGCCGACGCCAACAACAATCCCGACTGGATCGCCGCCGACCTGCTGAGCCAGGCCGAGCACGACCCGGCCGCCCAGTCGATCCTGATCACCGACGACGAGGACTTCGCCCAGGCGGTGTCGGACGCCGTCGACGCCCTGCTGAAGACCCTGCCGACGGGCGTCGACGCCGCCGAGTCGTGGCGCGACCACGGGGCGATCATCCTGTGCCATCTGGACGATAGCCCGCGCCTGGTTGACCTGCTGGCCCCCGAGCACGTCGAGTTCGCGATCGACGACCCCGAGCGCCTGGCCGACCGGGTGCGCCACGCCGGGGCGATCTTCCTGGGCCGGCTGACGCCCGAGGCGATCGGCGACTACGTGGCCGGCTCCAACCACGTGCTGCCGACCAGCCGCGCGGCGCGCTTCCAGTCGGGCCTGTCGATCTACGACTTCCTCAAGCGCACCTCGATCGTCAAATGCGACGCGGCGTCGTTCGGGATCCTCGGCCCCCACACCGTGGCCCTGGCCAGGGCCGAGGGCCTGCCGGCCCACGCGCTGTCGGCGTCGATCCGCCTCCCGTCTGGCCGGTTGCCTTCGAAGCCGTAAGGCGCAAGTCTCCCTCCGATGTCAGACGTCAAAGCCAGCCAGTCCCTGAAGTCCATCGTCATCGACGAGGACAGCCTCGCGGCGGCGTCCCGCGACCAGGAGCAGGAGCGGCAGGTGGCGATCTTCGACCTGCTGGACGGCAACTATTTCGAGCCGGCCGAGGCGGCGGGCGGGCCCTACGACCTGCGCCTGTCGCTGATCGAGAACCGCCTGGCCTTCGACATCGTCGGGCCGGGCCCTGAAAGCGAGCGCTGGGAGCGCCGGCACCTGCTGTCCCTGTCGCCCTTCCGGGGAGTGATCAAGGACTACTTCATGATCTGCGACAGCTACTATTCGGCGATCCGCAACTCGTCGCCGCAGCAGATCGAGGCCTTGGACATGGGCCGGCGCGGCCTGCACAACGAGGGTTCGTCGCTGCTGCGCGAGCGGCTGGAGGGCAAGGTCAAGACCGACCTCGACACCGCCCGACGGCTGTTCACCCTGATCTGCGCGCTGCACTGGCGGGGCTGAGGGCGTGTTCCGCGAAAGTGGCCCCGGTTTCACGATGAGAACACGCCCAAGAACCCAGACTCTGGAGCCTCTCTCTTCTGAGCGGTTGAGCTTGTTCGGCAGAGAGAGGCTCTAGGGGTGTCGGGGCTTCCGGACGCGGTGCTGTTCGCCTGCAACTACAACCGCGTGCGCTCGCCGATGGCCGAGGCCCTGTTCCGGCATTTCTACGGCGCCCGGGCCTTCGTCGATTCGTGCGGCCTGAAGGGCGACCCGGCCGAGGAGGGCGTCGATCCGTTCGTGGCCGTGGTCATGGACGAGATGGGCCTGGACGTCGCCGGTCATCGCCCCAAGAGCTTCGCCCAGCTGGAGGACGACAGTTTCGACGTGGTCATCTCCCTGACCCCCGAGGCCCAGCACCGGGCCGTGGAGCTGGCTCGCGACCGGGCCACCGACATCGAGTACTGGCCGACCCACGACCCCACCCTTGCGATCGGTTCCCGCGACGCCATGCTTACCGCCTATCGTGAGGTGCGCGACGCCCTGGCCAACGCGATTCGACAACGTTTCGGCGCGCCATCGACGTTCGGGGGGTGAATGCGCTATACACCCCGCCTCGCAGCCGCGATCCGCTCCCCGACTCAATCGTCGCGGGGGCTCTACCGGCATGGCGTCACCCGTTTTGAGAGGCCTGATGGCTAAGGAAGAACTGCTCGAGTTTCCCGGTACGGTCAGCGAATTGCTGCCCAACGCGACCTTCCGCGTGAAGCTGGAGAACGATCACGAGATCATCGCCCATACCGCCGGCAAGATGCGCAAGAACCGCATCCGCGTGCTGGCCGGCGACAAGGTGCTCGTGGAAATGACGCCCTACGACCTGACCAAGGGCCGCATCACCTACCGCTTCAAGTAGGGCTGGCGATGGTCGTCCAGCGGACGCCGCTGGTTTTGGCCAGTGCGAGCCCCCGGCGCCTGGACCTGCTCGCGCAGGTCGGCGTCGTCCCGGATCGGGTCGATCCCGCCGACATCGACGAGGCGCCGTCGCGGGACGAGACCCCGCGGCGCCATGCCTTGCGTCTGGCCGTCGAGAAGGCGAGGGCGGTGGCCCCGCGCTCGCCCGGCTGCCTGGTGCTGGCCGCCGACACCGTCGTCGCCGTCGGTCGCCGCATCCTGCCCAAGGCCGAGACACCCGAGCAGGCGGCCTACTGTCTCAAGCTGCTGTCGGGCCGCAACCACATGGTGCTGACCGGCGTCGCGGCGATCGCCCCCGACGGCCGCGAGGCCTCGCGGCTGGTCGAGACCCGGGTGCAGTTCAAGCATCTGTCCGACGCCGAGAAGGCCGACTACCTGGCCGGCGGCGAATGGAACGGCAAGGCCGGCGGCTACGGCGTGCAAGGCGTGGCGGGCGGTTTCATCATCGACCTGCATGGCTCCTACACCTCGGTCGTCGGCCTGCCCCTCTATGAGACCATGAACCTGCTTCAGGGTCTCGACTGGAAGAAACCATGAGCGAGCGGCGCGCCTATCTCTACAAGGGCATCGGCGAGACGGTCGGGGTGGTCACCCTGGACGGTCGCCCCGAACGCCTGGTCGCCACCTGGGACGGTGACGATCCGCTGGACGCCGAGGGCGTGCGCGGCGTGGCCCGGGTCAAGAAGATCGAGCGCGCCTTCGCCTCGGCCTTCGTCGCCCTGCCGGGCGGGGCCGACATCCTGCTGCCGTTGCGCCCCGACATGCCCAAGCTGGTCGAGGGCCAACTGGTCGAGATCGAGATCCGCGCGCCCTCGCGCCGCGACAAGTCGGCCGTGGCCCGCTTCATCGGCGAGGCCGAGGGCGAGCCCCGCGTCCTAGCCCACGCCCCGACCATCGACGAGCTGCTGCGCCTGTGGGTGAAGTCGGGCTCGCCCACCCAGGGCCTGGCCGCCCTGGAGGCGGTCGAGGCCGCCGAGGCCGAGGCCCTGATGACCGTCTTCGCCCTGCCGGGCGGCGGCGACATCGCCGTCGAACCGACCCGGGCCCTGGTGGCCGTCGACGTCGACCTCGGAAACCGCGACGGCGACTCCAAGAAGGCGGCCCGCGCCGCCAACATGGCCGCTTTCACCACGGCCGCCCGGGTCCTGCGCCTGAAGGGCCTGGCGGGGCTTGTGGTGTTCGACCTGGTCGGCCGGGGCCACGACGGTCCAGCCCTGACCACGGCGGCGCGCAACGCCTTCGCCATCGACAATCCCGGCGTCGGCCTGGGGCCGATCAGCAAGTTCGGGGCGCTCGAGATGATCGTGCCGCGCCGGACCCGGCCGATCCTCGACCGGCTGCTCGACGAGACGGGCGGCCTGTCGGCCCGCGCCGGCGCCCTGCGCCTGGTCCGGGCCTTCGAGCGCGAGGGCAGGGCCGACCCCGGCGGCAGGCTGGCCGGACGCTGCGGCCCGGCCGTCGCCGAGGCCTTCGCGGCCCTGGACGCCGGCCTGGCCGACAAGATCGGCCGGCGCTTCACCCTGTCGGTCGTCGCCGACTGGCCCAACGACCGCCTGGAGGTCTCCGCGTCATGAGCGCCTGCCCGATCTGCAAGAAGCCCGCGATCCCGGAGTTCCGGCCGTTCTGCTCCAAGCGCTGCGCCGACGTCGACCTGAACCGCTGGCTGTCGGACCGCTACGTCGTGCCCGGCGCCGACGAGGACGAGGAAAACCCGCCGTCCACAGACTTCGAGCGGGAATAATCGGCGATCGCCCACGAGGGACTGGACTTCGTTTTTCGGCTCACCTATAGACGCGGCTCCTCGCCGTCAGGCGGGCGCCGGGGCGGTTTCGACCGCCTCCAAGGCTCAGGGCCTGGGTAGCTCAGTTGGTAGAGCAGCGGATTGAAAATCCGCGTGTCGCTGGTTCGATTCCGGCCCCAGGCACCACTTCTCCTCATCCGCGGCCTGGTCATTCGATCGAAGTCATCGCTCGTGACGTGGGGTGGCTCGTGGGCCGGCGCCGCGACTTTCATCACTTCCGTCCCCCTCCCGTGCAGAAGTGAAATTTTAGCCGCCCATCGGCGTCATGCCTGGGCGCGCCGGCCACCGGCCCGCCCGGCGTCTTCGCGACGGGCGGATGGCCATGGCGACGCGTCCGGAATCCGGCGGTGGAGCTTCGGTCCGGCGGCGGCCGTCTGAGACCGGAATCGTCAGGCTCGGCCGCCGATTCCGACCGATCGAGGTACGGATTTCAGCCGGGCGCGGCCATTTTCGGCCTGGCGGAAGGCGCCGACGGGCCCATTCCCCGGCTTTCGGCGGGAGGCGACGCCCGGCGAGCGCCCGAGAACGGCCAGGGACGTTCGCCGCAGGATTGCGCTTTGGCTCGGTGCTCGCCGTGGTCACGCCTGCAAGACCGGCGTTTTGTCAGTTTGTTGCAGCGCAGCATGGATATTCTCCATGATAGGGAAAAACCGCCCTCAAATCCTGATTTCCCTTTTGTGCGGTGCGGCAACGATAGTGCGTGCGTCAAAGGGACGGTGAATTTATGCCCTCCCTCACCCCTTGACGGTGCGAAAAGGGGTTGCCAAAGGACCCCTGCCGCAATTCTAACATTGCGGTAAGATCGCTGCCTCATAGGGGCGGCGGTCACACGCGCTTCGAAACGATCCTTCTCAGGGGCACAAGCCCGGCAAGGGGGGCGTAACGGGTCGAGCGCAGCGAAGCGGGTCCGCGGGGCTACCGAGAGATCGGTCGTCACGCAGGCTATTCAAGTTAGGGTGGAGACGCTCTCGCGCGACGACCCTCGGTCCAAACGTGCTAGACCAATCAGGAACTGGCGACAGATGCTCGACATTAAACGGAAGACCCCCCTCATCGCACTCGTCGGCGCCATGGCGCTGATGGCGAGCGCTCCGGCTTTCGCTCAGGACGCTGCGGCTCCTGCGCCGGCCACCACCGAAGCCGCCGCTCCGGCCGGTGACGCCGCCGCTCCGGCCCCGGCTCCCGCCGAAGCCGCTCCGCCGGCCGCTGACGCCGCCGCCGCCGAACCCAAGAAGGAATCGCACTCGCTGACCCCGGTCGGCATGTTCCTCGCCGCTGGCGCGGTGGTTAAGGTCGTGATGATCGGCCTGATCCTGGCCTCGATCTTCTCGTGGGTCCTGCTGATCACCAAGATCTTCGAGTTCGGCGCCCTGAACAAACAATCGGACAAGTTCCTGGAAGCCTTCCGCGGCGCCCGTTCGATCGCCGACATCGCCCGTATCGGTTCGTCGGAAGAATTCGAAGGCAACCCGATGGCCGACATGGCCGCCGCGGCCGCCCAAGAAGTCGAACTGTCGCGTCAAGCGGGTCTGGCCGTCACCGGCGAGCACCGTGACTCGACGCTGTCGCGCGCGACCTACGCCATCAACGCGGTGCAAGCCTCGCTGGTGAAGCGTCTGTCGGGCGGCATGGTGTTCCTGGCCTCGGTCGGTTCGGCCGGTCCGTTCATCGGTCTGTTCGGTACGGTTTACGGGATCATGACCTCGTTCATCGGCATCGCGAACACCAACACGACCAACCTGGCCGTCGTCGCCCCCGGCATCGCCGAAGCGCTGCTCGCCACCGGTATCGGTCTGTTCGCCGCTATCCCGGCGGTTATCTTCTACAACTACTTCCAGACCCGCATCTCGGGTTACGGCACGCGCTCGGAAGGTTTCGTCGCTGAACTGATGAACGCCATTTCGCGCCAGCTCGACAAAGGAGCCTAAGACCGATGGCCGCCAAACTCTCAGGCGGTGGTGGCGACAGGTTTAACGTCGAACAGAACAGCGAGATCAACGTCACGCCCTTCGTGGACGTCATGCTGGTCCTCCTGATCATCTTCATGGTGGCGGCGCCGCTCGCCTCCGTGTCGGTCGAAGTGAACCTGCCGCCGGCGGTCGCGAAGGCATCGCCTAATCCGCCGAAACCGGTCTACATCTCGATCAAGGAATCGGGCGAAGTCTTTATTGGAGACTTTCCGACCACGGTTGACACGATGGGTGAAGACCTGACGAAGAACATCGGCAGACGCGACCCTACCAAGGAGCGCATCTTCATCCGCGCCGACGAAAAGACGCGCTACGGAGCTTTCATGGAGGTCATGAACGCCCTCCAGGACAATGGCTTCTATAGCGTGGCTCTGATCGGCAAGGATGAGAACAGCTAGGGGTGATGCATGGCTGAACAAAAAGCGCCTGAGCATCGCCACTACGACCCGCTCACCTCAGAAGGTCCGCGCCGGAAGAAGGGCCTCGGCGCCTTCGGTATCGCGCTGATCGTCGTCGTCGGCTTCCACGCTGCTTTGTTCGCGTATCTGGCGAAGCAGAAGTTCGAAGCAGTGATGAAGGAGTACCACGACGACGCCGTGGACGTGGAGCTGCCTCCGCCGCCCCCGCCGCCGCCGCCTCCGCCGCCGCCGCCGCCGCCGCCGACCAACGCTCCGCCTCCGCCTCCCGCGGTGGTGCAGCCGAGGCCGCCGATCGCGCCGCCGCCGGACATCACGCCGCCGCCGCCCCTGCCGATCCCGCCTGTCAAGGAACGGGTCGAGCAAACGGCGCCGCCCGTGATCTCCGCCACGCCGCCGGTTCCCTCGAACCCGCCGGCGCGGGCGTCGGTCATCACCAAGCCGGATTGGGCCCGCAAGCCTACCGGTGAGGACATGGCTCGCTACTACCCCGACCGCGCTCAGCGGATGGAAGTGAATGGCCGCGCGACTCTGTCGTGCACCGTCACCGCCAGGGGGTCGCTGGAAAGCTGCTCTGTCGTTTCGGAAAACCCGGGCGACTACGGTTTTGGCGACGCGGCGATGAAGCTGTCGAAACTGTTCCGCATGAAGCCGAAGACGCTTGACGGCGCTCCGGTGGACGGTGGTCAGATCACGATCCCGATCGTCTTCCAGGTCCCCCGCTAGGGGTCCGACGACCGGCAAGACCACGAGCGCCCCGGAGCTTCACGGCTCCGGGGCGTTTTCGTGTGAACGGGGCTGTTTCGGTGCTTGATCCGGCTCACGCCTCCGACTAAAGACACTCCCTCGCGATGCGCCGCCTTAGCTCAGTTGGTTAGAGCGCCGGTTTGTGGAACCGGAGGTCCTCAGTTCAAGCCTGAGAGGCGGTACCATCGCCAGACGTCGAAAAGGCCCGGCCGCCAAGCCGGGCCTTTTTCGTTTTCCGGGCGGGGGGGCGAGACCTGGAGCATTCGTCGGGATGGGCGGTGTTGGGGTTAAGCCAACTTGGCCGACGAATGCCCTAGCCGTGGTGGCCGGATACGGCGGCCCAGACGCGCCAGCCGATCAGGATGATCACGATCCAACCCACGGTCAGGCCGGCCATGGGCCGGGTCTGCCACCAGTATCGAATGCGGCCCAAAGCGGCCTCCGACGTTTCCACTCTACGCTCCCCCCTGGCGCGCGGATGGTCGCGCGCCGCTTTCTTGAAAGCGATGCTGCGCGCCAACGATGCTTTGCGATAGGTCCAGCCTGTGCGGCACAGCGCCGCTACCCTGAGTCTGGGAAACAGAGCGTTCAGGCGGCGTCGCGCGTCGCGGGCGTCGAAGAAGCGTGCGTCGGCGCGGTGGGCCTAGCGTGCCGTCGCGGCCGGCTCGTCGTCGACCATGGCCTTGACCAGATCGACCACGCGGCGGCGCAGGCGGCGGTCGTTCAGGCGGGGAAACAGGCCGGCCAGTTCCAGGCCTTCGGGAGTGGCCACGAACTGGGTCATGCGCTGGGCGAAGCCGTCGTCGGCGTCGCCTCCGGCCGTTTCGTCCAGGCCTTCGAAGAAGTAGGACACCGGCGACTGCAGCAGCCGCGCCGCCTCGTACAGCTTCGAGGCGCTGATGCGGTTGGCGCCGCGCTCGTACTTCTGGATCTGCTGGAAGGTGATGCCGAGGGCGTCGGCCAGCTGCGTCTGGCTCAGGCCCAGGACCTTGCGGCGGATCCGGAGGCGGGCGCCGACATAGAGGTCGACGGGGTGAGCCGCTTCGGCGGGGGGTTTTGCAGTCATCCGCTTCTGGTCCCTCCAGCGATCGCCCGGTCGCGCGTGGATGCGAGGCGTGCGGTCCAGCTTGGTTAACACAGGATAGACCCATGCGGTTGCGTTAGTCACGTCTCTGACACATCAGGTCCTTGTCCCGAAAATCGCCCGCCGGGGTTGACCTTTCGCGCGGACAGGGGTGTTTGCCGCCCATGGAGACGAGGCTTGGCGCGCGGGTGGCGGTGGCCGGCGCCGGCGCGATCGGATCGGCCGTGGCGCTGGCCCTGGCGCGCGCCGGGCGGGACGTCACGGTTTTCGATCCGCGCCCCCTGGGCGACAACGCCTCGGGCGTGGCCGCGGGCATGCTGGCCCCGGTCGCCGAAGCCGTGTTCGACCCCGCCTCGACCTCGCACCTGGACCTGCTGCGGCGGGCGCGCGACCTCTGGCCGGCCTTCGCCGCGCCGTTGGGGATCACCCTGCTCAGGAGCGGCCTGAGGGTCGAGGGCGACGCGGCCTGGCTGGAGGCCGTCGCGACCCGCTTCGAGGCCGTGGGCGCGCCTGTGAGACGGCAGGGTGGCGCCTTGACCAGCGACGAGGATTGGCGGCTCGAGGCGCGGCCGTCCCTGGCGGCGATGCATGACGCGGCCCTGGCGCTGGGCGTGCGGTTCGAGGCGCGGGCTTTCGAGGTCGGAGACCTGGCGGCCTTCGAGGCCGTGGTGCTGGCCACGGGGGCGGCCCGCCTTCCTGGCCTGGCCCCGGAACTGGCCGCCCTGACCCCGATCAAGGGCCAGATCTTGCGGGCCGACCGCGGCCCGGCGACCGGTCCGGTGATCCGGGGCGAGGGGGCCTATGTCTGCCCGGGCCGAAACCCGGCGATCGGCGCGACCATGGAGGTCGGGCGGAACGACCTGACGATCGATCCTGTCGCGACCGAGGGCCTGCGCCGGGCGGCGATCCGCCTGCGGCCCGAGCTGGCCGAGGCGACGATGACCACCCAGGTCGGGGTACGGGCGACCACCGTCGACGGCCTGCCGCTGGTGGGCTGGAGCGCGACCCCCGGCGTGATGCTGGCGGTCGGGGCGCGGCGCAACGGCTGGCTGCTGGCGCCGCTTGTGGCCGCTCTGGTCGCGGCGTATCTGACAGGCAACGACCCGGGTCCGGACGCCGCGCATTTCGACGCGCGGCGCTTTTCGAAGGCCTGAGCGACAACGACAACAGCAAGGGCAGGGGCGCATGGCCGGATTCTGGTTGACCGAGGAACAGGAAGCCATCCGCGAGGGCGTCGCCAAGTTGTGCGCCGGCTTCGACGACGAGTACTGGCGCCGCACCGACGAGACCGGAATCTTCCCCGAGGAATTCGTCGCCGCCATCGCCGAGGGCGGCTGGCTGGGCGTGGCCATGCCCGAGAGCGTCGGCGGGGCGGGCCTGGGCCTGACGGAAGCCGCCGTGATGATGCAGACCGTGGCCCAGTCCGGCGCGGGCTTCTCCGGCGCTTCGGCCATCCACCTGAACATCTTCGGCCCGATGCCGATCGTGAAGTTCGGCACGGACGAACAGCGCCAGAAGCACCTGCCGCGGCTGATCTCCGGCGAGGACAAGATGTGCTTCGCGGTGACCGAGCCCAATTCGGGCCTCGACACCTCCAGCCTGGAGACGCGGGCCGAGCGCACCAATGACGGCTATGTGCTGAACGGCCGCAAGATCTGGACGACCGGGGCCCAGCGGGCCAACAAGATTCTGATCATCGCCCGCACCACGCCCAAGGACCAGTGCGCCAAGCCGACCCAGGGCCTGTCGCTGTTCTACACCGACCGCGAGAAGATCGAGGCCAAGCCGATCCCCAAGATGGGGCGCAAGGCGGTCGAGTGTAACATGCTGTTCATCGAGGACCTGCACGTGCCCCAGGAGGACCTGGTGGGCGAGGAGGGCAAGGGCTTCGCCTACCTGCTGCATGGCCTCAACCCCGAGCGGGTGCTGTTCGCGGTCGAGGCCGTGGGCCTGGGCCGTGTGGCCCTGTCCAGGGCGGTGACCTACGCCAAGGAGCGCGTGGTGTTCGGCCGGCCGATCGGCCAGAACCAGGGGATCCAGCATCCGCTGGCCCGGTCGTGGGCCGAACTGGAGGCCGCCAACCTGATGGCCTTCAAGGCCGCCGCCCTCTACGACCTGGGCAAGGACTGCGGGGCCGAGGCCAACGCCGCCAAGTACCTGGGCGCCGAGGCCGGCTTCACCGCCTGCGAAACCTCGGTCCTGGCCCATGGCGGCATGGGCTACGCCAAGGAATACGACGTCGAGCGCTACTTCCGCGAAGCGATGATCGCCCGCATCGCGCCGGTCAGCCGGGAGATGATCCTCAACTTCATCGCTGAGCGGGTGCTGGGGCTGCCGAAGAGCTATTAGGGGGTTCTCCGTCTGGGGGCGCCGTGCGGACCCCCTCCGGCCCTCCGGGCCACCTCCCCCAGAGGGGGAGGATCTGGTTGGAAAGTCGGCCCCTTCCTGCGCCCTCTCCCGGAGGGGAGAGGGAGGGGCCCGCCGCGCAGCGGTGGGAGGGTGAGGGGTGACGCCGTCAACTGCTCATCCCCAAGCGCCCTGCCGGCACGCCGTCCAACGTCTAAACCCCTCACCCTCCCACGCCTGACGGCGTGGGCCCCTCCCTCTCCCTCTGGGAGAGGGCGAGATAGCTACCCCGCGCTGAACTTGATCGGGATGCGCACGCTGGCGCCGTCGACGGGCTGGCCGTTTTCGGTCTGGGGGCTCATCCTGAAGTACTTCGACAGCTTGACGGCGGCGTTGCCGAAGCCCTCCTCGGCGGGGGTCTCGCCGGCCACCACGCAGTCGCGCAGGGCGCCGTTGGCCGCGACGGTGCAGGCCAGGGTGGCCTGGCCCGAAACCTCCCGGCGCATGGCGCTTTCGGGATAGAAGCGGCTGAACTCCGAGGCGCCGGGCTTCTTCAGCCAGTTGGGGCTGCGGATCACCTTGGCCACCGTCGGCTCGACCGGCGGATCACCGGCGAAGGGCGGATTGAAGGTGAACTTCGGAGGCCCCGAGCCGACCACGTCGCTCGGCGGCGGGACCGGCACGACCAGCTTGTCGGGGGTCGCCAGGGGCGGCGGATCAGCGGGCACATGCGGCCGGATAGGGTTGGACTGCTCCGGCTTGGGCGTTTCCTGCTGCGGCTTGGGCGGCGGCGGCTCCAGTGGCGGGGCTTCGAGGATGAAGCCCCGGTCCTCGATGACAGGCTGCGGCATCACGAACTTCTGGTAGGCTAGGTAGGCGAACAGTCCCGCATGGGCGGCGGAGACCAGGACGAGCGCCGCGACCATGGCTTTCGACGGCTTGCCGCGCGGCGCGTCGTTCAGGCCGGGAATGTAGGAACCGATCGTGGCTTGATGGGCGACCATGGCAACCTCCTTGAGCGTCGATGTCTCTGGATCGACACCCGAGCGTCCCACGAAGAATTACGTTTGTAAATATTACGAGCGTAGATTTATTACGATCGTAAGCGAGACACCCTGTCGCAGGGCGGCGGGGCCCCCGCGCCGGCATGGTTAAGCGCGCATTAACCACGCTGGTTCAGACATTGACGCCATGGCAGCCGTCAATTCCATCCGCAGCGTCGTCGAGTCGGCGATCCAGCGCGCGTCCAGCGCGACGGGCGTGGACTTCACGTTCCTGATGGGCACGGCCAAGCGCGAGAGCGGCTACAACCCCAACGCCAAGGCTGGCACCTCCTCGGCCTCGGGCCTGTTCCAGTTCGTCGACCAGACCTGGCTGTCCACGCTGAAGAAGCATGGGACCAAGTACGGCTACGCCCGCTACGCCGATCTGATCCAACAGGGCGCGGACGGCCGCTACCGGGTAGTTGGCGACGAGGCCCGCAAGGCCGTGCTGGGCCTGAAGCTCGATCCGCATGCCGCATCCTTGATGGCTGGCGAACTGGCCTCCGACCATGCCTCCTACCTGCGCGGGCGGGTAGGGCGCTCGCCGACCTCCGGCGAGCTCTACGCCGCCCACTTCCTGGGGCCCCAGGGCTCGGCCCGACTGATCGAGGCCGTCAACGCCTCGCCCGGGGCCAGCGCCGCGGCGATGTTCCCCGACGCGGCCGCCGCCAACCGTTCGATCTTCTATCGCGAAGGCCGGGCGGCCACGGTCGGCGAGGTCTACGCCAACCTGACCAAGACCGGCGGCGGCGAGCGCGTCACGGCCCTCGACGCCTCGGCCAACGCCACGCCCGCCGCCGACCAGGGCTTCATCCAGTACGCCACCGGCCGCCGGCTGGAGCGCATCCAGCAGCAGGAAGCGCTCGTCAACCTGATCCTGCGCGGCTCGCAGGATGTCGACAGCGGCTTCAGCCTGGCGTCGAACAGCAGCGGCTCGTCCGCCTCGCGGATGACCAACTCGATGTTCTCGTCCGAGATGCTGCGCGTGCTGTCGGAAGCCGGGGACAAGACCAGGCGGTAGGTCATTTCGGTCCGCTCATCCCTACGCCTCCACCGGCCGCAACCCCGCGATCTCGTCCTCCGAATAGCCGATCTCGGTCAGCACGACGGCCGTGTGCTCGCCCAGGCGCGGCGCCGGGCCTCTAGGCCCGTCCTCCGACCCCGGGAAGCGGGCCGGACCGGCGGGGGCGGGGAAGGTGGCGCCGTGGCCGTCCGGGGTCTGCACGAAGCATCCCGCCGCCTGGGCCTGGGGGTCGCCCACCAGGTCGCGCGGCGTCTGCCAGGGCGCCCAAGTGATGTCGCCGGCGTCGAGCGCTTCCTTGGCCTGGGCGTAGTCCATCGCCCCGAACGCTTCGTCGAGGATGTCGACCAGGGCGGCGGTGTTCTCGCGACGCAGGCGGGCGGTGGCGAAGCGCGGATCCTCGGGCAGGTCCGGGCGGCCGGCGGCGACGGCGATCTGCCGCCAGTCGGTGGCGCCCTGGCGGGCCAGAAGGCAGATCCAGCGGTCGTCCCTGGTCTTGAAGAAATTGGCCAGGGGCTGGATCGCCTCGCGCCGCCCGCGCGTCGAGGCCAGCTTCCCGAACCGCAGCTGGATGGCCATGTCCGAGCCGATCGCATAGACGCCGGTGCGCAGCAGCGAGGTCTCGACCAGCCGCCCGGTTCCGGTGCGATGCCGTTCGTGGACCGCCGCCAGGATGGCGGACACCGTCGCCAGGGAGGTCACGTGGTCGCCCATGCCGGTGCGAATCGGGAAGGGCTCGGCCCCTTTCGGCGCGGTGATCGCGCCCACCCCGGCTCGCGACCAGAAGGCCGCCACGTCCATGCCCGGCTTGTCGGCGTCCGGCCCCTCCAGACCGTAGCCGGTGAGGCTGCAATAGATCAGCCGCGGATTGACCGCCTTCAGCGTCTCGTAGTCCAGCCCCGCCCGCGCCAGGGCGGCCGGGCGGACATTGGTCAGGAAGATGTCGGCGTCCTTGACCAGGGCCTTGGCCGCGGCGGCGCCGCCCTTTGATCGGATGTCGAGCACCACCGAGCGCTTGCCGCGGTTGTCGAGCTCGAAGATCGGGTTGGCGTCCTGGTCGGAGGCGATGGTGTCGAAGAACCGCCGCATGGGGTCGCCGTCGGGCGACTCGATCTTGATCACGTCGGCGCCCCAGTCGGCCATGATCCCGGCCGCGCCCGGGGCGGCGATGTAGGTGGCCAGTTCGATGACCCGCAATCCGCGCAGCATGACGTTCTCCCGCTTTTTTGTTGCGGCGAGTGTGGGCGATCCAAACGTTTGTTGGAAGGACGATCGACGTCGCTTGCCGCCGGAGGACCGGGCTAGAGGACTGGAAAGAAGGACGAGATCTGGCAGGAACCGCTGACCGTCTCGTAGAAGACGCCGATCTTCTTGCCGGTGGTCTGGGCCGTCAGCACCAGAGAGTAGAACCGGTTCTTGTCCTCGTTCGTGGCGTTGGGGCCGAAGGAGATCTGACCTGCGTAGCAAGCCGTGCCCGTGTAGTAGGTGATGAGATTGTTGGGCACATAGTTCTGCATTTTCCAGCCGGTGGGGACCGCCTCGAAATAGTTGTCGGCAAGGGCGGGCGAAGCCGCCAGGAGGGCGGAGGCGAGCAGAGCGATGGTCGCGATCTTTTTCATGGAGATGTCCTGAGCGGAGGTCTCGGCGTGAGCCAAACGGGGAGGTTGCGTCGCGGGGGGGTCAGGGCGTGTAGAACGAGGTGATCTGGCAGGAGCCGCTGACCGTCTCGTAATAGACGCCGACCTTCTTGCCGGTCGTCGCGGCGCTGAGCACCAGGGCGTAGAACCGGTTCCTGTCCTCGTTGGTGGCGTTGGCCGGAAATGACAGGGTGCCGTACTGGCAGGGCGAGCCCGTGAAATGGACCAGCAAAGTGTTGGGCGCGTAGTTCTGCAGGCGCCAGCCGGCGGGCGAGGCTTCGATATTGGCGTCGGCCCAGGCGGCCGGCGCCGACGACAGGGCCAGCGCGGACAAGGCGAGGGCGAGGGTCTTTTTCATGAGGACATCTCGGGAGGAGCGTGACGGCTATCCGGCCGCGCCCTTCGTCTCCGGAGGGGTCGCGATCCGCAGCCTAGCTTGGCCTTACCGACGGTTTCGTACAACCCTGGCACAAGTCTTTCCGTCGGTGATATCAGGCGACCGCGGCCTGGCTGGAGACGCTCTTGCGGTCCAGGGTCGCGGCGTCGGCGACCGCGCGGGCCACGGCGGCCACGCTGACGGGCTTGCGCAGCACGGTGTCGGCGCCGGCGTCCAGGCACTCGCGGGCTTCGTCGGCGTCGCCGCCGATCACCGCGATGATCGCCACGTCGCGATTGCCGCTGTCCAGGGCGCGCAGGGCGGCGGCGGTCTGCGGACCGTCGAGGATCGGCATGCGGCCATCCAGCATCACCAGGTCGAAGTCGCAGATCCGCGCCAGATCCAGGGCCCGGCGGCCGTTCTGGGCGTGGACCACCTGGTGGCCCAGCTGCTCGAGGATGGCCCGCAGCATGGCGGCGTTGAGGGCGTCGTCCTCGGCGATCAGGATTCGCAGGTTGCGCGGCGGCGCGCCGGCCGGCTCGGGCGGCTGGGCGGCCTCGGCCCGGGTCTCGACCACGCAGACGGCCAGTTCGTCGAAAGGCAGGGTCAGGGTGAAGCAACTGCCCACGCCCACGGCGCTGGAGCCCTCGAGCGCGCCGCCCATCAGCCGGGCCAGCTGGCGCGACAGCGACAGGCCCAGGCCCGCCCCGTTGACGCCGGCGCCGGTGCGCTCGATGCGGCGGAAGGCCTCGAAGGCCTGTTCCAGCTCTTCGCCCGACAGGCCGGGACCGGTGTCGGCCACCTCGATGGCGATCTGGTCGCCGCGTCGCTCGACGCGCACCTCGATCCGGCCGCGCACCGTGTATTTCACCGCGTTGCCGACGATGTTGGCGATGATCTGGCGGGTGCGCAGCGGGTCGCCCATGGCCGCGCCGGCTTGGCGGTGCTCCAGCTCGGCCTCGACGTGGACGGTCAGCTCCAGGCCCTTGGCCATGGCGTGCGGCCGGTCCAGCAGCACCAGGTCGCGGATCAGGCGCACCGGCTCGAAGGCGACGCGCTCGACCGCCAGGCGGCCGGACTCGGCGGTCTCGGAGTCCAGGGTGGCGTTGAGCACGGCGACCAGGTCCTGGGCGGCGTCCAGGGCGGCGTTCAGCTGCTCGCGCGATGGCGCCGCGCGGCCGCCCTTGCCGGCGGCGGCGGCCAGCACGTGGGTGACCCCGGTCAGGCCGTTGCGGATCTCGTGGCTCAGGGTGGCGACGATGTCGGACTTCGAGCGGGCCATGCGCTCGGCGGACTCCAGCACCTTGAGACGCTCCTCCAGCAGGGCCTCATGGTCCAGGGCCAGGGCGTGCTGGCGGCGCAGCATGCGGTTCAGCACCAGGGACAGGGCCATCGCCAGGGCGATCGCGCCCCAGGCCATTGTGCCGGCCCAGCGGCTGTCGGGCCGCGAGAACAGCAGCAGCAAGGGGCCGCAGGCGGCGACCGGCGCGGTGATCAGCAGGGCGACCATGCACGGCGCGGAGAAGAAGATGCAGACCACCGCCGCCCCGGCCGACAGCAGCAGCAGAGTGTCGCGGGCCGGGCCGGCCCCGTCGGCGAAGATCGCCATCTGGATCACCCCCACCGCCCACAGCAGGCCCGAGAGCACGTGCACCCGCGCGCGGCGAGCCAGGTTCTCGGCCTCCGGCGTGCGCAGCCAGGCGACCACGGCGTAGAAGGCGCCCCAGTTGATGGCGAACACCGCGAAGCTGACCGCCAGCCAGACGGCGTTGGCGGCGAACGACCCGGCCCAGACATAGATCGGCAGGCTGACGGCGAACACCGCCAGCGCATAGGGCAGCAGCGCCGTCTGGGCGTCGAGCGCCAGACGGGCGTCGGCGCCGCTGACTGCGGGGGCGGTTGGTCGGCGCTCGGCGAACAAGGATCGGATTCCTCGGGTGATGAACGAGGACCCTAGGCGGTCGCGGTTTGCACGGGGTTACGGCTTATCGTTAATCCACAGCGCAATGCGGGCAAACAATCGTTAAGCCTAACAAGGGATGATCCGATTCCCAGCTGTTCCCAGGCATAGGGGGGAGATCCATGGCCACCACCCGCGCCGCCCTGACCGACCACGACATCCGCATGCTGGTGAAGGGCGCGACGCCCGACGAGCGGGCGCTGGCCGCCCACAAGCTGTGTCGCACGATCGACCGCGCCGAGCTGGACGAGGCCCAGCGGGCCCTGGCCGCCGACATCCTGCGGGTGATGGCCGCCGACGCCGCCGAACTGGTCCGCCGCGCCATGGCCGTGACCCTGCGCAATTCGCCGACCCTGCCGCCCGATATCGCCAACCGCCTGGCCCGTGACGTCGAGAGCGTGTCGCTGCCGATCATCAGCTTCTCGCCGGTGTTCAGCGACCAGGATCTGGCCGAGATCGTCCGCCTGGGCGGTCCGGTGCGGCAACTGGCCGTGGCTAAACGTCCCAGGCTGTCGAGCAAGATCACCGCCCTGCTGGTCGACCAGGGGTCGGAAGAGGTGGTCGCCACCGCCTGCGCCAACGACAATGCCCGCTTCTCGGACATGGCCCTGCAGCGCGTGCTGGACCGGTTCTCCAAGTCGGAGGCGGTGCTGAGCGCGGTGGCCTATCGCGCCGCCCTGCCGCTGGCGGTGACCGAGCGCCTGATCGACATGGTCGGCGACCAGCTGCGCGACCACATCCTGACCCACCACGCCCTGTCGGCCGAGCGGACCCTGGACCTGATCCTCGGGGCCAAGGAGCGGGCGACCATCGACCTGGTGGAGCAGGCCGGCCGGGCGGCCGACGCCAAGGGCTTCGCGGCGCACCTGGCGAGCGTCAAGCGCCTGACGCCGTCCCTGCTGCTGCGCGCCCTGGCCCACGGCCACATGACCTTCTTCGAATGGGGCGTCGCCGAGCTGGCGGGCGTGCCCCATCACCGCACCTGGCTGATGATCCACGACGCCGGGCATCTGGGTCTGAAGGCGATCTGCGAGCGGGCCGGCCTGCCGTCGCGCCTGTTCCCGGCCCTGCGGGCCGGCGTCGACGCCTTCCACGCCCTGGACTATGACGGCCGCCCCGGCGACCGCGAACGCTTCCAGGAGCACATGATCCAGCGGTTCCTGACCTCTTCGGCGGCGGTGTCGCGCGAGGACACCGACTACCTGCTGGAGCGCGTCGATCGCCTGACCGAGCAGGTCGAGGCGGCGGTGGGGTAGAGCGTCTTTTCCACCTTGAAACTGTCATCCCGGACGTAGCGAAGCGAAGATCCGGGACCGCCGGAAGCGCTGAGTTCACGCGTCGGTCCCGGATCGGCGCGCTGCGCGCTTGTCCGGGATGACAGGTTAATGTTTGCCCGGCTCTAACCAAACGCCTGTTCGAAAACGTCTGGGCAAGGCGCGGCTTCTCCGCCAAGCTCGTCCGATGTCAGAGCGCCCGACCGACCCCATCCGACCCGCCGCCACCATTCTGCTGCTGCGGGACGCCCAGGCGGATGCCTCGCCCTTCGAGGTGCTGATGGTCAAGCGCCACCACCAGATCGACTTCGCGGCCGGCGCCCTGGTGTTCCCGGGCGGCAAGAGCCATGCCGGCGACCACGACCCAGCCTGGAGCGACCACGCCACCGGCTGGGAGAGCGTCGGCGAGGACGGCGCCGCCCTGCGCATCGCCGCGATCCGCGAGGCCTACGAGGAGGCGGGGGTGCTGCTGGCCCGCGACGCGGCCGGCGAGACTTATGTCGGCGAGGCGGCGATCGACGTGCGGGCGGCGGTGGCCGAGGACCGCGTGGCCTTCCTCGACGTGGTCCGTGACCTGGGCCTGAAGCTGGACCTGGCGGCCCTGACCATCTTCGCCCGCTGGATCACCCCGCCGCTGATGGCCAAGCGCTTCGACACCTGGTTCTACGTCGCCCACGCGCCCCTGGCGCAACTGGCGATCTGCGACGGCCACGAAGCGGTCGACGCCGAGTGGATCGCCCCGGGCGAGGCCCTGGCCCTGGCGGCCTCGGGCGCGCGCAAACTCATCTTTCCAACGCGGATGAACCTGCAACTGCTGGCGGAGAGCGCCAGCCCGATCGCGGCGATCGAGACGGCGCTGGCCCGGCCTCTGGTCACCGTCGAGCCCTGGGTCGACGGCCCGTCGCTGCGCATCCAGCCGGACGCCGGGTATGGCGCGGTGGCGGAGCCGCTGTCGGCCTTGTGAGTGGATAGGGCGGCGTCACCTTGTGGCGCCATTTGTCCGCTGCTGGCGCGATGGCGACGATCATCGAGGCGCCGGCCGGGCGGCGGACAAGCTCCTGCGCCCGGCGCGCAGGGTGCTAACCGCCCCAGCCGTCAACGCCAGCGCGGCCCCGATCCCCAAGCCGAGTCTCGGCGCCAGGTCGACGGAGGTGGCGGTGAAGAGCGCCGTCATGAGCACCGCGCCGGCCGTCTGGCCGGTCAGGCGGGCCGTTCCCTGCAAACCGCCGGCCGCCCCGCTACGCTCCGGAGGCGCGCCGAGGAACATGTTGCGGTTGTTGGGCGCCTGAAACAGGCCAAAGCCCAGGCCGCACAGCATGACGCAGGGAACCAGGATCTGGGGCGCGCCCCGCGCCTGGATCGCCATCGCCGAAAGGCCCAGGGCGAGGATACCGCCGCCCAAGGCGCAGAGCCAGGCGGTTGAGACGCGGTCGGACAGGTAGCCAGCGACCGGGGCGGCGATCGCCACCGTCAACGGCCAGGGCGTGATGTAAAGCGCCATCTGCAACGCGCTGAGGCCCAGGCCGTGCTGCAGGTAGAAGGGAAGCGCCACCAGGGCCGCGGTCTGACCGGTGAACAGGCACACCGAGGCGGCTGCCGAAATGCTGACGGAGGGCACGCGCAACAGGTCCAACGGGACCAAGGGGAACGCCTTGGGCGCTTCGCGACGCACCAGCATCGCTAGCCCCGCCCCCGCGCCGAGCAACAGGACGAGGGAAAGGTGCGGCTGGGTCGGCAGCAGATCCACGCCGACGACCAAGGCGGCGAAGACACCGCCGTTGAGGGCGATGCTGAGGGGATCCAGCGCTCGCGAGGAGCCAGGCGAGCGCGGCAGGGCGCGGCTGGCCAAGAGCGCCGCGGCGCCGATCGGCAGATTGAGGGCGAACAACCAGGGCCCGCTTGCCGCCGAGAGGATCACAGCGCCCAAGGACGGGCCAGTCGCCGTGGCGAGCGCGACGGTCAGCGCGTTCCAGCCGATGGCGGCGCCGAGGCGGTGAGGCGGCACGACCTGGCGCAGCAGGGCGACGCCCAGGGCCATCACCGCCGCGCCGCCGAGCCCCTGAAGAAATCGCGCCGTCACCAGCCAGGGCAGGGACGGAGCGGCGGCGCAGAGCGCCGAAGCCGCCGTGAAAAGCGCCACGCCCGCCGTGAAGACACGCCGAAAGCCGAGGCTCTCCCCGAGCGCGGCGCAAGGGAGCAACGCCATCACCAGCGCCAGTTGGTAGGCGGTCACCACCAGGATCGACATCGCGGGCGACACCCGCAAAGCGTGGCCGATCGTCGGTAGCGCCAGGTTGACGATCGCCGCATCCAGAACCACCAGCGTCGTGGCCGCCAGCACCGCGGCAATCGCCCGGACGGGGCGCATGGTCATGGCGCGCCCCGCGTCCACACGCCGTTCCGCTCCACGTAACGCGTGATCCTGCGCTCTTCGGCGTCCTCGACCTTCAGGTCGCGCTCGGTGAAGCGAAACAGCAGGGCCGGACCGCTCGTGCAGCGCGTGTCGTGGATGTCTCCTGGCAGGTAGACCTGCACCTGACCAGGTTGGACCAGGGTGGCGTTACGCTTGACCAGGCGCGGCCCGTCGGCGCCGTCCAAGCGCCCGTAGGTCCCCATCTCGCTCAGGCCGCGCTGAACGCCATAGATCACCCAGCTGAGGCCGTGGTCGTGTGGCGGCCGGTAGAGACCGGCTGGCTCGGCGTGGGCCAGCAGCATGAAGCCGTGGTCGGGGTCGCGATACAGCGTCGTGCTGAGCGGCGGCTTCGCATGCAGGTTCGCCAACCACGCTTCGGTCACCGGCGCCCGGAGCAGCGCCGCCAAGTGACGGCTGCACGCGGCGGCGACTTCGCTGGTCAACGGCCCCCAATCGGACCGGACGTTGTCGATGAATGTTTCCAGGGCGGTCTTGGTCATGGCTGTCTCCTTCGGCTCTGTCCGAGAGATAGCCGCGAGCTCGATGGGGCGGAACGCGCACCATTTGCAATTCATTCGTGCGTTTGACGCCATGTCAGAAGCGAGGTCGTGCTAGACATCGACCGATGTCGACACCCGACCTCAATCTGCTCGTGGCCCTGGATGTCCTGCTCGCGGAAGGCAGCGTCGCGCGCGCGGCCAAGCGCCTGCAGCTCAGCCCTTCGGCGATGAGCCGGACCCTCGCGCGGCTGCGCGAGACCACCGGCGATCAGCTGCTTGTCCGGGCCGGCCGCGGCCTGGCGCCGACGCCTCTAGCGCTGGCGCTGCGCGAGAACGTCGGTCAGCTGGTTGACCAGGCCGCGGCGGTGCTGCGCCCGGTGGAGCGGCTCGATTTAGCCCGCCTGGCCCGCACCTTCACCCTTCGCGCGCGCGAGGGCTTCGTGGAGAATTTTGGGGCCGAGCTGGTGTCTCGGGTGTCCGAACAGGCCCCGAACGTGCGGCTCCGCTTTATCGCCAAGCTCGACAAGGACAGCACGCCGCTGCGCGATGGCGACGTCGATCTGGAGACCGGCGTCGTCGAACAAACGATTGGACCGGAGGTCCGAGCCCAGGGGCTGTTCGACGATCGCTATGTGGGCGTCGCGCGACTCGGGCACCCGCTGAGCCCTGGTCCGGTGAGTTCGGCGGGCTATGGCGCCTGGCGTCACGTCGAGGTCGTGCTGCAGGGCTCCGAGAAGCCGCCGATCGACAACTGGCTGGCAGCGTCCGGAGTGGTGAGGGACATCGCCGCCGAGGTAGGCGGCTTCGCCGCGGCGCTGGCCCTCGCACGTGGATCCGACCTTATCGCCACGGTCCCCGAGCGTCATACCCGCGCGCTGCGGGCCGGCATGTTCTGGTTTCCGCTACCGGTCCCATTGCCTGGGTTCACGGTGTCCCTGCTCTGGCATCCTCGGACGGATGGCGATGCGGCGCACCGTTGGCTGCGCGGCTGTGTCCGCGAGATCTGCGCGGCCTAGTCCGGGCGCCGATAACCCGGGAAGTACTTTATCTGCTCGTCGACGCAGACGCCAAAGGGCCTCGAACCGTCCGGACCATAGGGAACGGTCCGGTCGAAATGCCAGGCGATCGTGTCGTTCGATCCGAGTGTAGCGGATCCCGGAGAGCCGCCGCACGCGACCACCACGGCGTCTAGCAACGGCTGGGTGACCCGGTCCGGAAGAAACGAATCCAGACCGGCGCCCTCCTCGGAGGGCGTAAGCTGTCTCGCCGCGCGAAGGACCTGGTAGGCCCGGCTCATATCGGCCCCCGTCGATAAGAAATCCGATCGGGCGCGATCGCCGCCCAAGGCGCGGACGACGTCGCACTCCTTGCTCCACGTCTCGAACCGCGACTGCAAGCTGGCCCAAACTCGGGCGGCGCTTGAAGCGCCGCTACCGGCAAGCCCTTGACGAGTGTAGCACGCTGGGAGGCCCTTAGGGTTTTGCAACAAAGTCGAAAACTGGATCGCGAAGCCCGTATCGCGGCGCTCCAAGGTGACGGCGATCGGCAAGTTCCGCGGCGACCACTCTGCTGAAACCGCCAGGAGCGCACATCCCTTGGGCGCTCGATCGTAGATGCAGGTCTGACCCGGCCGTGATCCATAGACCCGCCTTAGCGACAGGCCCCCGAGCGGCTCGGCGATCGCGAAGCCATCTGGAGGAGACGTCACGACATCGGCGCGCGCGATCGCGGCCCAACCCGCGGCTATCGTGCCGGCCAGTGAGGCCGATACCAGGAACGAACACTTCTTGCCGCTGCGCCCCACCATCTTGCCCCCCATCACCTGATCAGGAGCATAGCGCCTGTGCGGACTTCTGGCGCGCGCCAAACCGATGGGCGCGGCGTTGCCAAGGGGTTAGTAGGTCCGCGCGGCAATGCTCCCGAAGGTCGTATTCCTGGAATCGGGCGAAGGTCGGCACATGGCGCAAAGCAGAAGAGCCAGACACGGCTTCAAGGCGACCCAAACCTACTCCGCCGGCAGCTTGCTCCCAGCTTCCCCCACCCAGGCGATGATCTCGGTCAACACCTGGGTGTTGGCCGCGTCATAGGCCTGGACGATGGCGCCGACCCGGTTGTTCGAGGCCTTGACCCGGGTTTGGAAGACCTTGTCGCCGAGCAGGGCGCGATCGCCAGTGCGGGTCATCACGGCGCGGATCTCGACCAGCACCTCGGGCGCGGCCTTGGGGCCGTCGACATAGTCGGCCTCGAACGAGCGGACCTCCAGGCGCAGGGCCATAGCCGCCTTGGCCGTCTCGCCGCGGGTGACCAGGCGGGCCGGGTTGGACTCGGCCTCGAAGGCGCGGGCCACCGACTCGTCGAACAGCACGATGGCCGGCGACACCCAGCGGGCGCTGGCGATGTAGGCCGCCTCGCCATCGGTGACGGTCAGGATCCTGTCGCCCATCGCCGCCCGAGTGAACACGGTCGGTGTCTTGAACACCCCGAAGGTCTTCTCGGACGTCGACGCGGCGGCGGGCGGCGAGCCGTGGCCGAACCGGTAGAGGCCCGACGGGTCGGCCTTGGGGAACAGGCTGATGCAGCCGGACAGGGCCAGGCATAGGGCCAGGGCGGGGGCGGCGACGCTCAGCGAGCGCAGGGCGGGGCCCGAGACGCGCACGGGGGGGATGCTCATGGCTTGACCTCCACTTCCTTGGCCGGGGTCTTGCTGACCAGGCCGCGCGGGTTCTGCTCGACCTCGCCGACCAACCGGTCCAGGGACTCGGCGGCCGACTGCAGGGTCACGACGGCGGCCGACAACTGCGGCAGGCCGGTGGTGGCGAAATCGGTGGTCGGACCGTCCAGCTTGCCGACCATGCCCCGGACGTCCTTGGCCGTGGCCTTCAGCTCCTCGGCGGCGTCGCCCAGGTTCTTCAGGGTGCGCTTGGCGTCGCCGTCGACCAGGCCTTTGGAGCTATCCGACAGCTCGCCAATCTTCGACGTGGTGGCGTCGATGCTCTGCAGGGCCTTCTGGGTGTCGGCGATGATCGCCTTGCGCTCCCGCAGTTCGGCGGTGACCGACTGGACGTCGCTGACCGCGGCGCTGAAGGTCTTGACGTTGTCGTCCGACAACACGCGGTTGATGCGGTCCAGGGCCTCGATGGTGCGGGTCAGCACCGTGCCGCCGCCTTCCAGCAGGTCGGACAGGGCGCTGCGCTGGCTGCGGATCACCGGGACCTCGCCGCTCTTGACGGTGCTCTTCAGCAGCGGCTTGGAGGGGGCGCCGGCGGTGATCTGCACATAGTTGACGCCGGTGATGCCCTGGGGCTCGAGCGTGGCGTAGCTGTCGGTCTTGATCGGCACGTCGGAGGTGACGCGGACCCGGGCGATGACCCGGTTGGGGTCGCTCTTGTCCAGCGCGATCTTGGTGACCTCGCCGACCTTGATGCCGTTGAAATGCACCTCGCCGCCGTCCGACAGGCCACGCACCGGGCCGACGAACAGCACGTCGTACAGGTCGTAGTCCTGGCTGAAGCTCAGCTTGGCCAGCCAGACGACGAAGATCAGCAACCCCATGAACAGGATCAGGGTCGCCGCGCCCACCAGGGCGTAGTTGGCGTTTCTTTCCATCAGCGCGTCCTCGACGTCGACGTGGGGGGCATCGACGGGGGGGGCGTCGACTTGCCGGCGGCCGCGCGACCGCGCGGTCCCATGAAGTATTCTTTGATCCAGGGGTGGTCGGACTTTTCCAGGTCGCTCGCGGGCCCGGCGGCCACGACCTTCTTGTCGGCGATCACGGCGATGCGGTCGGTGATGGCGTAGAGGGTGTCCAGGTCGTGGGTGATCATGAACACCGTCAGGTCCAGGCTGTCGGACAGGTCCTTGATCAGCTCGTCGAAGGCCGCGGCGCTGATCGGGTCCAGCCCGGCGGTCGGTTCGTCGAGGAACAGCAGTTCCGGGTCCATGGCCAGGGCCCGGGCCAGGCCGGCCCGCTTGCGCATGCCGCCCGACAGCTCGGCCGGCTTCAGGCCGCCCGCTCTTGCTGGCAGGCCGGACAGGGCGATCTTCAGGTCCGCCAGCTGCTCGATCTCGCGCTTGGGCAGGCGAGTGTGCTCGAACAGCGGCGCGGCGACGTTCTCGCGCACCGTCAGGTTGGAGAACAGCGCGCCCTGCTGGAACAGCACGCCCCAGCGCCGTTCGATCACGCTCCAACGCCGGCGCGAGGCGACCTGCATGTCCTGGCCGAACAGCTTGACCGAGCCGCCGTCGGGGGCCTTCAGGCCGATGATGGTGTTGAGCAGCACCGACTTGCCCGCGCCCGAGCCGCCGACCACGCCCAGCACTTCGCCGCGGTTCACCGTCAGGTCCAGGCCGTCGTGGATGACCGCCTCGCCGAACCGCGACACCAGGCCCTCGATGCGGATCGGCGGCGCGGTGGCCGTGGAGACCGCGTCCTCGCCAGGCTCGACGTCGCCGGCGGTCATAGGTCCAGCTCCATGTAGATCAGGGCGAAGACCGCATCGATGGCGATGATCGCGAAGATCGCGTGGACCACCGCCGCCGTCACCCGGCGGCCCAGGGATTCGACGTCGTTGCCGACCTCCATGCCCTGGCGGCAGCCGATCGCGGCGATGACCATGGCCATGACCGGGGCCTTGGACAGGCCGATCCAGAAGTGCTGCACGCCGACATAGTCCTGCATGCGCTGCAGGAAGAAGCCGGGCGACAGGTCCAGAGCCGTCCACACCACCAGGATGCCGCCGGCCAGGCCCGCCAGGGTGGCCACGAAGGTCAGCAGCGGGATGGTGATCAGCAGGGCGGCGAAGCGCGGCAGGACCAGGGCCTCGTAGGGATCGACCCCCATGACCTGCATGGCGTCGATTTCCTGGTTCATCTTCATCGAGCCGATCTCGGCCGCGAAGCTGGAGGCCGAGCGGCCGGCCAGCAGGATGGCGGTGATCAGGATGTTGAACTCGCGCAGCACCGAGATGCCGATCAGCTCGACCGAGAACACCTGGGCTCCGAACTCGGTCAGCAGGTTGGCCCCCAGCAGCGCCACGACCGCGCCGATGAAGAAGGTGGTGGTGGCGACGATCGGGATGGCGTCCAGGCCGGCCCGTTCGGCCAGCGCGAACACCGGCGCCCAGCGGATCCGGCTGGGCTTGGCGATGCAGCGGCCGATGGCCACCAGCAGATGCCCCAGGAACGCCAGGGTGCTGTAGCCGTCGTCGGCCAGGCCGAACACGCCGCGGCCAATGCGCTCCAACAGGGCCCGGAAGCCCCGCACGGGCGGGATGATCTCGGGTTCGACCTGGATGGCGTCGCCGACCAGCTTCAGCAGGCGCAGCGTCTGCTTGCGCGCCCTGATCTTGCCGGCCGTGATCCGGCCGTCGGCGGCGCGGATGATCGCGTAGGCGCCCGCCGTGTCGCAGCGGGTGACCTCGCGCAGGTCCAGGTCGACGGCGTCGGAACCGTCCATGGCCGTGATCAGGCGCTCGCCGGCGTCGACCATGCCGCGGGCGGTCCAGTCCCCCGAGAGCACGGCGGTGCGATGGCCGTTGACGTCCTCGAAGGTGAAATCAGCCGGAACGCCCATGAAGCCTTGCAGGTCCCTCTTTTCCGACTGCCGACCGGACCCTAGCAAAAGGACTCACCAAGCCCAAGCGCCGTAAGGCTTGGCTTGTCGCGGGCCAGTGATAGGCGGGCGCGCGGCGCCGCGCCAGCACGGTCGTCACGCTTCCGCCCCATCGGCGCCCGGTTCCTGGGCGAATAGAGCCGACCGATGTCGCCAAAGCTGCGTTGTGTAGCGCCGGGGCGTCGGGTTGTTCTAGAAGGCGCCCATGTTTTCGAGTTTCGTGAACCGGCGCGCGGCGCTCGGCAAGCTCTCGCTGTCGGCGGTCCTCGCCCTGGCGCCCAGGCTGGCAGCCGCCCAGACGGCGCCGGCCGGCGTGGAGAACGTGATGAGTGAACCGTTTTCCGTCGAGATCCTCCAGGATCGCGCCCGCGCCCTGGCCGCCGCGCCCTACAGCCCGCCGCCGGCGGCGCCGTCGCTGTCAGGCTTGACCTACGACGAGTATTTCCGCATCCGCTTCCGCTCGGACCACGCGCTGTGGAAGGACCGGACGCCGTCGTTCCGGGCCGAGTTCTTCCCGCCGGCCTATCTCTATCCGCGCCCGCTGCCGCTCTACGAGGTCGCGGCGGGCCTGGCCCGGCCGATCGCCTTCGACCCGGGGATGTTCGACTTCCCCGGCGAGCACGCCGACGTGGCCAAGGCCTGGAGCGGCTTTTCCGGCTTCCGCCTGCTGTGGCCGCTGAACGAGGCCGACAAGCTGGACGAGGTCGCGGTGTTCCAGGGCGCCAGCTACTTCCGCAGCCTGGGACGCGGCCAGCGCTACGGCCTGTCGGCGCGCGGCCTGGCCATCGGGGCCGGCGAGCCGAACGAGGAGTTCCCGGACTTCACCAGCTTCTGGCTGGAACGTCCCCAAAACAATAGCGGGGCCATCGACGGCGACGCGGTGGTCGTCCACGCCCTGATGAACAGCCCCAGCTGCGCGGGGGCCTACAGCTTCACGATCCGTCCGGGCGAGGACGTGGTGTTCGACGTCGCGGCCGCGGTCTTCCCCCGGGCGACCATCGCCAAGGCCGGAGTCGCGGCGATGAGCAGCATGTTCCTGTTCAACGTCGCCGATTCCCCGCCGGTCGACGACTTCCGCACCGCCGTGCATGACAGCGACGGCCTGGCGATCTGGACAGGGCAGGGCGAGCACCTGTGGCGGCCGTTGCAGAACCCCAAGGCCCACCGGCTCAGCAACTTCCCCGACGAGAACCCCAAGGGCTTCGGCCTGGTGCAGCGGGCCCGCAACCTGGAAGACTTCGGCGACCTGCAGGCCCGCTACGACCTGCGGCCCAGCCTGTGGGTCGAGCCGCTGGACGCCTGGGGCAAGGGCGCGGTGCACCTGGCCGAACTGGCGACGACCAAGGAGACCGACGACAACATCGCCATCTTCTGGCGTCCGGAGGCGCCGTGGACGGCGGGGTCGCGGGTCGACCTGCGCTATCGCCTGCACTGGGGCCAGGAACGCTTCGCTAGTCCGGACGCCCGGGTGTTCCGCACCCGGACCGGGGCCGATAACCAGGCGGGCCTGCGGTTGTTCACCGTCGATCTGCAGGGCGGGGCGCTGGCCGAGGGGCTGGACGGCGTGGCGCTGGAGGTCAAGGCCGACGGCGGGACGGTGGTCTGGAGCGACCTGTCGCCCTATCCGGGCGAGGCCTCGGCCCGGGCCGCCTTCGGCCTGAAGCCGACGGCCTCGCAGGCCGAGCTGTCGCTGCGGCTGGTCCGGGGCGGCCAGGCGATTTCCGAGACCTGGCGGTATCTCTGGACAGCGTAGAACTTATTCGGGCCTGAAGGCGGACTTGTCAGACGACGCACGCGCGGAACCCCTCCCTCTCTCTCAGAGAGAGGGAAACATAAAGGCCGACGCCCCCCCACCAAACGGCCCCGCTTCAATCTTGGTTAATGAATTCCCGTCACGCCTATCGCCGTAAGAAAAACAGTGACTCGGGGCCTGTCGCATGAGCGTCAACCATCAGCTCGACCAACGCCTCAGCTTCATGCGGTTCGATCACCGGTCGCGGGCGGCGTTGCAGGCGGCCAAGCCGGTGCTGGACGAGGCGATCCCTTCGGCGCTGGACGGCTTCTACGAGCAGCTTCGCGGTTTCGCCGAGACCCGCGACCTGTTCAAGGGCGGGCGCGGGGAAAGCGCCCAGGCGCGCCAGGTCTCGCACTGGAAGCGGATGTTGTCAGGCGACCAGGGCGTCGACTACCTGCAAGCGGTCGAGCGCATCGGCCAGTCCAACGCCCGCGCCGGCCTTGAGCCGCGCTGGTCGATCGGCGGCTACGCCCTGGTCATCGAGGGTCTGATCCGCGCCGTGCTGGCCAAGCGTCCCAAGGGCGGACTGTTCGGCGGCGGGCGGGGCGACACCGAGGGCGCCGACCAGGTCGTGGCCCTGACCAAGGCCGTGTTCCTCGACATGGACCTTTCCGTGTCGGCCTATTTCTCGGTCCTGCTGGAAGAGCGCGACCGTCTCGAGGCCGACCGCCAAGCGGCCGACCGCCAGCAGACGGCGGCGATCGCCGCGCTGGGCGCGGCCCTATCGCGCCTGGCGGCCGGCGACCTGTCCGTCCGCGTCGAGGGCGCGCTGTCGCCGGAGTTCGCCAGCCTGAAGAACGACTTCGACAATGCCGCCGCTTCGCTCGACCGGACCATGGACGCCGTGACCCGGGCGACCGCCGGCATCCGGGCCGGGGCCGACGACATCGCCCACGCCGCCGACGACATCGCCCAGCGCACCGAGCAGCAGGCCGCGACCCTGGAACAGACCGCCGCCGCCGTCGAGCAACTGACCGCCACCGTCGACCGCACCGCCCAGAGCGCCAAGCAGGTCTCGGCCCGGGTCAGCGAAGCCGCCGCCGACGCGCAAGCTTCCGGCGCGGTGGTGACCCGCGCGGCTCAGGCCATGACCCAGATCGAGACCTCGTCGGCCAAGGTCTCGCAGATCCTCGGCGTGATCGACGAGATCGCCTTCCAGACCAACCTGCTGGCCCTGAACGCCGGCGTCGAGGCCGCGCGAGCGGGCGACGCGGGTCGCGGCTTCGCCGTCGTGGCGCAGGAGGTGCGGGCCCTGGCCCAGCGTTCGGCGGACGCGGCCAAGGAGATCAAGACCCTGATCGCCGATTCCAGCCGTCAGGTGGGCGAGGGCGTCGACCTGGTCGGCCAGACCAGCGAGGCTCTGCGCGGCATCGTCGAGAAGGTCGGCGCCATCGACATCCTGGTCGACGAGATCGCCGCCTCCGCCAACGAGCAGGCCTCCGCGCTCGGCCAGGTCAATGTGGCGGTCAACCAGTTGGACCAGGTGACCCAGCGCAACAGCGCGATGGTCCAGCAGTCGACCGAGGCCACCCACGCCCTGCGCGCCGAGGCCGCCGACCTGTCCAACCATGTGGGCGGCTTCCGCACCGGATCGGCCGTGAGTTACGCCCCCGCGCCGAACGACAACCCGGTCCATCAGGCGCGGGCCCGCGTCGCGGCCTTTGCCCGCCCGGGGCGCTGATACCCTGGACGGACTGGCGGGCGTCAGACGCGCCAGAGCTTGCGCGCTTCCTCGGCGATCAGTTCCGGCTGCTCCTCGGGGAAGAACAGCTTCACGTCCTCGACGAACCGGACGCCCTGGGATTTCGGGAAGGTCTGGTCGAGCCATAGCGCCCCCGAGTCCGGGAACAGTTCGTTGTTCCTGCCCCAGACCATGCGCACCGGCTTGGCGAAGGCCCGCAGGCCTTGCTCGGCGGCGGGAAGCGGATTGGGCAGCATGGCGATCGCGTATCCCTGGCCTTGCCGCCGCCGCTTGTCGGAGCTGACCAGCGGCCGGAGATAGGTCTCGAGCACCTCGTGCGTGAGGATCCTGTCCGGATGCGCATAGCCGCGACCGATGCCCTGGTCGGACCGCGCGAAGCCGTTGTCCGTCAGGTGTCGTTCGAAGAAATCGTCCAGCTCGTCCTTCTTCGCCAGGTCGATGGCCCCCAGGAAGGCCTCGGGAGGGCTGTTGGCGCCCACGTCGCCGTTGGTGAGCAGCAGTGTCCGCACCCGTTCGGGATGGGTCGCGGCGATCAACTGGGCGACGCCCGTGGCGCTGTCGTTCGAGATGATGTCGGCGTGCGGAATGCCGAGCTTGTCCATCAAGGCCACGACCATGGCGCCCTGGGCGATCGGCGACAGGTCGGCGCCGGCGGGGAGGTCGCTGTAGCCGAGGCCCAGCAGATCGACGGCGATGCAGCGGCGATGGCCGGCGAGCCGCGCGATCGGGCCCCGCCATTGGAAGCCGTTGAGCGGATAGCCGTGGAGAAAGATCGCGGCCGGTCCCGTCCCGCGCTCGACATAGGCCACCCGGCCGACCTCGAGATCGGCGAACCGCCGGGCCGCGTGGAACTGGGCCGGCGTCCATTCGGGTTGGACGGCGGCCCGCGCCATGACCGGCGCCGCCGAAAGGATCGCCGCGCCGCCGGCCGCGCCCTGGATCAAGAGTTCACGTCTGTTCATGGGCTCCTCGCGACGCAACGGATTTGCGCCGAGGGTCGGTCAAGCCGTTTCCATCTTCAACGACGCGGCGGATCATGTGGATATGACCTCGCGGGTCATGGATGCCAGAACCCGAGTAAGGTCATTGATACGCTGACCTCCAGGAGCGGTGATCGACATGAGATCTTCGGACGCGGCGCGAGCCCGCGAGACACGTCCGCCGATCGGCGTGTTGCTGCGCGAATGGCGGGCCGTACGACGCCTGAGCCAGATGGACCTGGCGCTGGAGGCCGACCTGTCGACCCGGCATCTCAGCTGCATCGAGACGGGCAAGTCCCAGGCGAGCCGGGAGACGATCTCGCGCCTCGCCAACGCGCTGGGCATGCCGCTTCGCGAGCGCAACGCGCTGCTGCTCGCCGCGGGCTATGTTCCCAGATATTCGGAGAACACGCTCGTCACGCCGGCCCTGGAGCGGATGCGCCAGGCCATCGAGCTGATCATCAAGCACCAGGAGCCCTATCCGGCCTTCGTGATCAATCGCCACTTCGACGTGCTGATGGCCAATGACGCGGCGGTCCGGGTCAACCGGCTGCTGATGAAGGGGCGCGAGAGCCCCCACACCAACCTGCTTCGCCAAGTGTTCGATCCGGACGACTTCCGGTCGGTCATCGTCAACTGGCCGGAGGTGGCGGAGAAGTTCATCCGCCACCTTCACGAGGAACTCGCCGCCGCTCCCGGCAACCAGACGGCCCAGAACCTCCTGAACGAGGTGCTGCGATATCCCGGCGTGCCGGCCCGCTGGCGCTTCCGCGACGTCGAGGTCGAGCCATCCCCCGTGCTCACCCTGGTGTTCAAGAGCGACGAGGGCGAGCTGCGCTTCTTCGAAACGATCACCACCTTCTCCACGCCCCGCGACGTGACGCTCGATGAGTTGCGGATCGAGTGCGCCTTTCCGGCCGACGACCACACCGCCGAGGTGTGCGCCAGGCTCGCGAGGTCCGGGACGGCCTGACGGGCCGCGCGGGAGGCCTCGAGCTTGTGCGGATTCATGACCTCCGGGGTCATGGCCAAGCGACCGGGGCCGTAGAAGACTGCGCCCGACGCCCGCGACATCCCTCGCCGGGGGATTCAACGGGGTTGAAGAAACGTGCGGCCATTCGTCCTGCTATCGGCGCTGATCCTGACCCTGGGCGTCGCCGCGCCCGCCATGCCCGCGACGCCGTCTCCCGAGCCGGCGAGCCAACTGGATCATGTCTTGCTGTGGGGGCGCGACATCGATCAGGTCAGCGCGATCATGGCGGTCAAGCTTGGCTTCCAGGTCCGGCCGGGCCGCGCTCCTGGCGGGGTGGCCAATCGCTATGTCCGCCTGGCCGACCGCGGCTATATCGAGCTCCTGGGCGTCACCCGGCCCAATCCGGACATGGATCCCGGCATGCTCGCCGACCAGGCCTCGCTGAAGGGCGGCCCGGGCGCGCGCTCCGTCGGGGTGCGGTCCTCGGCGCTCGACCAGGTTCACGCCCTGCTGAAGGGCAAGGGGCTGGCGGTGACGCCGGTCTTCACCGCCTCGGCCAACGATCCCGACGGCGGCGGCCCGACCAAGCCGCCACGCTGGCGCCTCTTCGCCTTCGAACGACCGCCGCTTTCCAGCACCCTGTTCTTCATCGACTACGCGCCCGACAAGACCGATCCAGCCAGCGTCGCGGACGACCGGACAGCGCGCCAGCACCCCAACGGCGCGCGGACGCTGTCGGCGTTCTGGCTGCTGTCATCCGACGCCGACGCGGATCGCAAGCAGCTCGAGCGGTTGGGTTTCACCGGCGCGCTACCCGTTCGAATCCCGCAAATCTCGGCGCGCGGCTACTGCATACCGGTCGGCCCGAACGGCGTCCTGGCGCTGGAGCCCGACGGCCAGGGGATCGCCGCCGATGCGCTGCGCGAAGGAGGGCCCCAGGTGCTCGGCGTCAGCATCGGCGTCGCGGACGTCGACGCGGCGAAGCGGCGGGTCGAGCGCGGATACGAGCAAGTGCTCGCCGGCTACAAGGGCGTGTGGGGAGACGCCTTCCTGGCCCCCACCCGCGACGACCTGGGTATGTTCATCGAGTTTCACGCCCTGCCGGGGACGGCGGGTTCGAAGACCTGCGGCGAGTTCAAGCGCTAGGAGCTGTGGACAGTAAGCGCTGGTTGCTGAATTCCTCATCCTGAGGCGCCCTCCAACGGAGGGCCTCGAAGGACGCACGGCGCTTCCTGGACCAAACCGCTCAACTGTCCACAGAGCCTAAACCCTTCGGCGGGACCGAGGCCGAAAGCCCTATCCCTTTCCCGGGGCCGCCGTGGACGCCCGGTGGATCAGCGTGAACGGCAGCAGCTCGTCGCGCGGCGGCGTGGCCTCGGCGGCGCTATGGCGGGCCACGCCGTTGATCAGCATCCGCGTCGCCAGGGTCGACATCTCGACCAGCGGCTGGCGCACCGTGGTCAGCGGCGGCCGGCTGAGGCGTGAGACCGGGCTGTCGTCGAAGCCCGCCACCGACACGTCGCCCGGCACGCCGAGGTCGGCCTCGGCCGCCGCCGCCAGGGCGCCCAGGGCCATTTCGTCGGAGCTGGCGAAGATCGCCGTCGGGCGGTCGGGCAGGGCCAGCAGGGCCGCGGCCGCCTCGTGGCCGGACTCGAAGGTGAAGTCGCCCTGGCGGATCCACGCCTTGTCCATCTTCAGGCCGCGCGCCTTCATGGCGGCGACATAGCCCTCGCGCCGCGCCTGGCTGGCGCCGTAGCGCTTGTCGCCGGTGATGAAGCCGATCCGCCTGTGGCCAAGGTCGGCCAGGTGTTCGGTCATTTCGCGGGCGGCGGCGACATCGTCCATGTGCACGCGCGGACCCGGGCCTTCCGGCTTCTCGGGGCCCAGGCGCACGTAGGGCGTGCCGGCCTTGTCCAGCAGTTCCAGCACCATGTCGTTGTCGCAGCTGGGCGGGGTGAGGATGACGCCGTCGGGCTTCAACGCGCTCAGCAGGGCGGCGATCTCCTGGCGCACCTTGGGGCCGTCGTGGTCGATCAGCTCGACCAGCAGGTGATAGCCGGCGCCCCGGCATTCCAGGGTCGCGCCCAGCTGGATGCGCTGCAGGTAGTCCGAACCACGCTCGCTGCGCCAGTGGTCGAGGGTCAGGGGGGCGTCGGCGAACACGGCGATCACGAACGAGCGCGACCCGGCCAGGCTGCGGGCCGACAGGTTGGGGGCGTAGCCCAGCACGCCGGCGGATTCGAGCACCCGCTCGCGCATCTGCGGCCGCACGTTGGGCTCGTTGTTCATGACCCGGGAGACGGTCTTGATCGACACCCCGGCGCGCGCCGCCACGTCGTAGATCGTCACCGACGCCATGGGCCCGCCAGGTCAGGTTTGCTTGGACTCATCTCCATGGAGCCAACCTAGTGCAAGTTCGCCGCTCAAGGCGACGTTCGCGATTTAAAAAAGTGCGCCGCCAGGCGGGGCCCGAGGGGACGGTGTGTCGGTCTTGGCTTGTGTCGCCCCGCGCGCGAGGTCAGTGTCGCGCCAATCGCGGCGGCAGACCGCATGATGCGGGGAGGCGTGATGACGGCGGTGGGGGTCGAAACGATCGACAGGGCGAGACCGACACGACCGGTGAAGGCCGGCTTCATCGCCGCCTTCACGGTCGCCCAGATCGGCGCCTATGTCAGTTTCATGCCCCTGTTCCAGGTGCTGCTGCCGCTCAAGGCCGCGAGCATCGATTCGGTGAACAAGGCCGTGGTGCTCAGCCAGGTCGCGATCTGGGGCTCGGTCGTCGCCAGCCTGGCCAACCTGCTGGCCGGGGCGATCAGCGACCGGACCACCTCGCGCTTCGGCCGTCGCCGCCCGTGGATAGTCGCCGGGGCCCTGGGCACGGTCGCGTCCTATCTGATGATCATGGCCGCCGACAGCACGCTGGAGCTGATGGCCGGCGTGGTCTGCTTCCAGCTGGCCTTCAACATGCTGTTCTCGGCCCTGCTGGCGGTGCTGCCCGACCGGGTGCCCGACGCCCAGAAGGGCAGGGTGGCGGCCTTCCTCAGCCTGGGCCATCCGATCGGGGCGATGGCCGGGGCGGTGCTGGTCGGCGGCCTGCTGGTCGGCGAAGGCGCGCGCTACCTGACGATCGCCCTGGTGCTGCTGGTGGCCATCGCGCCGTTCGCCTTCAGCCTGAACGACCCGCCGCTGCCGGCCGGCGAACGGCCGCCGCTGCGCTGGCGCGGCTTCCTGGCCGAGCTGTGGATCGATCCGCTGAAGCATCCGGACTTCGCCCTGGCCTGGGTCAGCCGGTTCATGGTGCTGGTCGCGATCACCCTGACCCAGGGCTACATGCTCTACTACCTGCAGGACGCGCTGCACTATACGCAGCTGTTCCCCGGCCAGCGGGCCGAGCAGGGCCTGGCCCTGCTGACCACGGTCGCCACCATCGCCAACGTCACCTGCGGCATGGTCGGCGGCATGCTTTCCGACCGCCTGCGCCGCCGCAAGCTGTTCGCGGCTGGCGCGGCCCTGACCCTGGCGGCGGCGATGATCACCTTCTCGCTGACGCCGGGCTGGCCGATCGTGGTGCTGGGCTTCCTGATCTTCGGCTGCGGGGCAGGGTGCTACTACGCCGTCGACATCGCCCTGGTCAGCCAGGTGCTGCCCTCGCAGAAGGACGCCGGCAAGGACCTGGGGGTCATCAACCTGGCCAACACCCTGCCCCAGGCCCTGGCGCCGATGCTGGCCCTGTGGTTCCTGGGACCGGCCCACGTCAACTACCACGCCCTCTATCTGGTGGCGGCCGGGCTGGCGGCGGCTGGCGGACTGGCGATCCTTCCGATACGGGGCGTGCGGTAGCGAGGTTTTTTGGTTCGACGCATTTTCTTCACGCGAACCGGAATCCACTTCGCTTGAAAATGCTTTGACGCCGAGGGCCCCGTGGCCGACCTGATCCCCATCGACGACCCGAACGACCCCCGCGTCGCCGCCTATCGCGACATCAAGGAGCGCGACCTGGTCGGCCGCCAGGGCCTGTTCATCGCCGAGGGCGAGACGGTGCTCCGGGCCTTCGTCCGCGACGCGCCCCAGCGGGTGGCCTCGCTGCTGATCGACGGCAAGCGGGCCGACAAGCTGGCCGACCTGTTCGCCGGCCTGCCGGAGGACGCGCCGGTCTATGTCGTCGGCCAGGCGGTGCTGGACGCCATCGCCGGCTTCCACCTGCATCGCGGCGTGCTGGCGGTGGGCGCCAAGCCGGAGCCGCTCGCCGCCGACGCCCTGCTGGCCCGCGCCGGCCGGACGGCGGTGGTGCTGGTGCTGATGGGCATCGCCAACCACGACAATCTGGGCGGCATCTTCCGCAACGCGGCGGCCTTCGGCGTCGACGGGGTGATCCTCGACGGCGATTGCTGCGATCCGTTCTACCGCAAGGCTATCCGTGTCTCGAGCGGCGCGACCCTTAGCGTGCCGACCGCCTGGTTGGCGCCGGGCGAGGACGTTGTCACCTTGCTGGAGCGGCACGGCTTCCAGGGCTTGGCCCTCAGCCCAGCGGCGGACGAGACCTTGGCCCGGCTGACCCCGCCGGCCCGCTCGGCCGTGCTGCTGGGCGCCGAGGGCCCGGGTCTGTCGGCGGCGGTGATGGCGCGGGTGCGGACCATCGGCATCCCGATGGCCGGCGGCTTCGATTCGCTGAACGTCGCCACCACCAGCGGCATCGTGCTGCATCACCTGCGGTTCGCGGAGGCTATGGATCCTACGGACAGCTAGTCAGCTCGGAGCTTCGAGAGCGTCTTCAATTCAACAAGCTTCGTCATCCCCCGCTTTATGCGGGGGACCCAAGCGGCATCAAACATGGCGTCAGGCTCGGCTTGGGTCCCCCGAACAAGTCGGGGGATGACGACCGTGAGAGCTCCTAGCCAGCGGCATGTGATGACACCGGTGACTTGCCGCGACCGAACCCCCACCCTACGGTCGCCAAAAGTCGCTTTGGGAGGTCGCATGTTGAACCGTCGGGGAACCCTGGCCAGCCTGACCGGCGGCTTGGTGGCGTCGATCCTGGCCACCGCGACCCAAGCCAAGGAGACGCCGATGGACCCCACCGAAGTCCTGCCCCTGTGGCCCGGCGACCCGCCCGGCGCGGCCGGCGTCACCGTGGTCGAGACCGTCACCGAGCGCGGCGACGCCAAGGGCCTGCGCGACCGCGCCGTGACCCACACCCGCAAGCCGACCCTGACCGTGTTCCGTCCGGCCAGGCCGAACGGCGCGGCGGTGGTGCTGGCGCCCGGCGGCGGCTACCAACGGGTGGTGATCGACAAGGAAGGCTTTGAAACCGCCCGCTGGCTGGCCGATCGCGGCTATACCTGCTTCGTCCTCCTCTACCGCATGCCCGGTGACGGCTGGGGCGCGGGGCCCGACGCGCCGCTGCAGGACGCCCAGCGCGCTCTGCGCCTGGTGCGCTCCAGGGCGGCGGCGATGGGGTTCGACCCGGCCCGCGTGGCGATCATGGGCTTTTCGGCCGGCGGGCACCTGGCCGCCAGCCTGACCACCCGCTTCGACGCCAAGGTCTATGAGAGCGTCGACGCCGCCGACGCCCTGTCGGCCAGGCCGGACCTCTCGGCCCTGATCTATCCAGTGATCTCGATGGTCGAGGGGCCGGCCCACGCCGGTTCGCGCGCGCAACTTCTCGGCGCGACGCCGACGCCGGTGCAGATCGCGCTCTATTCGCCCGACCAGGGCGTCACCGATCGCGTCCCGCCGGTGTTCCTGCTGCACGCCGCCGACGACAAGACCGTGCCGGTGGCCAACAGCCTGATGATGTTCACCGCCCTGAAGGCCAAGGCGGTTCCGGCCGAGATGCACGTCTTCGAGGAAGGCGGCCACGGGTTCGGCCTGCGCGGCATCGCCGGCAAGCCGGTCGCGGCCTGGCCGGGCCTGTTCGAGACCTTCGCCAAGCGGCACGGGATTTGAGTGAAGAACGACGGTGCCGATACCGGCATAATCTCGAGATTCTCGTTTAGGATAGCCGACGCTTCCCCAGACTATGCTTCACCGCTCATAGCGAGCTGCCATGTCCGAGCCACGCAAGCATCACTACCTTCCGGAATTTTACCTTAAGCGCTGGGCAACCAACGGAGAGGGTAAGGTTTGCGTTTATCGCCGCCCGCACGGGATCGTTGACGTCAGATGGCTGCATCCTGCTGGGGTGGGCTTTCAAAAAGACCTTTACACTATCCCTAGCCGCGCAGACCCGGTCGCGCGCCAGGAGATGGAAACTGGGTTCATGACGCCAATCGATACCCAGGCCGCCAACGCTCTGGCCTACATTGCGGCCCACGGCGCCCGCCCGCCAAATCTAAAGTTGCAGCAAGGTTGGTCTCGATTCGTCCTTTCCTTGCTCTATCGCCATCCTCGCCAAATCGAGTTCATCCGGACCAAGGTGCGCGAGAACGACGAAACGACTTGGAGCGATCTTGAGCGGAATTACGACGCCATTCGTGGACCGGACGATCCTTCGACCTACCGCGAGTACCGTGAGACCACCGGCAAGGCGATCTGCGATGAGACCGAAGCCCAACTCATTCGATCGATGATCGATAGCGCCTGGATTGGTGACCATCTTACGCGCATGCATTGGAACTTCATCACACTAGAGCAGCCCAAGCACGGACTACTGACTAGTGACGACCCGGTGATGACCTCAAACGGTGTCGGCAACAGAGATGGCTTCGTCATCGTCCCGGTTGGTCCGAGGACATTGTTTTTGGCAGTCAACGACCTTGAGGTACGGGACGCGTTTGCAAAGGCCCCCCATAAACTTGAGCGAGCCTTCAATGACGCCACGGTCAACCAAGCTGAAGCGATCGTGGTGGGAGCCAATGAACACCATCGGGCTTTCGTCGATCGACGCCTGGGGCGCGCTATTAGAACCAAGGAGAATGGTTGGAGTGAGGAAACCCGTCGACAAGTTTGGGCTTCGCCAATCATTTTCTCCGACGACGTCTTGCTGAAACCACGCCGTGTGCGTCGAGCACCGCACTAGTAGCGGCTGCGCAAGGCTTGGGATGCCAGCCGTCGAGGGCTAGGTTCTGTGGGCAGTTGACGATCTTGGGCTGAATTCCTCGTCCTTCGACAAGCTCAGGATGAGGAATTCTACTGAACCGCCCTACAAGTCGCCCTCATCCTGAGCTTGTCGAAGGACGAGGGCGGCCGCACGGCGCCAAACGCCCAACTGTCCACAGCGCCTACGGCGCGCAGTCCTTCTCCGCCCAGCGCTTGCGCTCCTCCTCCAGCGCCTTCATCCAGCGTGACCGCAGCACCCCCGGCCGCTGGCCGTGCTTCTCGTCGAGGAACTCGGCGCCCTCGATCCGGTCGGTGCGGAAGTTGCGGAAGTCGTTGCGCAGCTCGCACCAGCCGACCAGCAGGCGGACGGTGTCGCGATAGCCGACCGTCACCGGCCAGATCACCCGCTGGCTGACCGCGCCCTTCTCGTCGCGATAGTCGAGGCGGATCTTGCGGCCGGCATGGATCCAGGCCCGGGTCTGGGCGATGTCGATGCCGTCGGGGAGCGGGTTCCAGGCGGGCGACGCGCCGGTCGCGGGCGTCAGCACGAACGGCCGCAGCTCGTCGGGCACGGCCGAGGCGATCTTGGCGATCAGGTCGCGGGCGGCGGTGGCCAGCACCGGGTCTCCGCGCCCGGCGACCCACTGGGCCCCCAGCACGGCGGCTTCGATTTCGTCGGGTGTCAGCATCAGGGGCGGCATGTCGTATCCGGCCTCCAGCACATAGCCGACGCCCGCCTCGCCGCGGATGGGCGCCCTCTGACCGATCAAGGCGGCGATGTCGCGATAAACGCTGCGTTTGGAGGTCTCCAGCTCGGCCGCCATGGCGTCGGCGGTGACCGGCGCGCGGTTGCGGCGGAGGATCTGGATGATCTGGAAAAGGCGTTCGGCGCGTCTCATGGGGCCACTCTGATCGACCGATGCTGACAGCATGCTGGCAGCAGCATGGCGGTAGCGTCCGATTGTCGCAACACACCAGGGGAGACCACGATGATCACGCTCTACGCCGCCGGCCCCGCCTACGGCCTTCCCGAGGGCAGCCCCTATGTCACCAAGACCGAGATCCACCTGAAGATGGCGGGCCTCTGGTACCAGAAGGTTCCCGCCCATCCCGAAACCTCGCCCAAGGGTCAGCTTCCGTGGATCGACGACGACGGGGTCAGGATGGCCGACTCCACCTTCATCCGGGCCTATATCGAGCGCAGCTACGGCGTCGACCTGGACGCCGGCCTGAGCAAGGCCCAGCGCGCCCAGGCCTGGGCGATCGAGCGGATGGTCGAGAACCACCTGGGCTGGGCCAGCTGCCACTTCCGGTTCTTCGACGACGGCAACTTCGCCAAGGGACCGGCGCGCTGGTTCGATGGCATGCCCGGCGAAGCGCGCGCCGAAGCGATCGACGGCCTGCTCGACGCCGTGCAGGCCAACCTGAAGGCCGTCGGCATCGGCCGCCATTCGCCCGACGAGATCGTCGAGCTGGCCGCCTGGTCACTGACCGCCCTGTCGGAGATGCTGGGGAACAAGTCGTTCATGATGGGCCACCGGCCCACCAGCGTCGACGCCATCGTCTTCGCCATGCTGGCCCAGATCCTGACACCGTTCTTCGACTCGCCGATCCGTCGCCGGGCGGAAAGCTTCCCCAACCTGGTGGCCTATGCCGAGCGGATGATGGCCGGCTACTATCCGGAGTTCGCGCCCCAGGTCTGCCAGGCGGCTTGACGTCGAAGGCCTCGCCGAACCTTTCGGCGAAGCCTCCGCGCGCCCAGTTAGAAAACGCCGAATTCCTGGATCGCGCAGGCGGGCAGGGGCGCGTTGGGGACCGCCTGGGCCGGGGCGTAATAGATCGTGACCTGCTTGCCCTGGGAATAGGCCAGCATCAGGGCGGAGACATAGGCCTGATAGTTGGGATGCGTGGTGTCCACGTAGAGGATTCCGGCCGCGCATTCGGTGGGCGCGTTGTCGAGCGAGATCCGGAACGGCAGGTTGCCGGGCGACGACAGGAATAGGCCAGTGATCTTGCCGGTCCTGGCCAGGGCGTTGGCTTGGGTCGAGGCCAGCAGGATTGGTAGGGCCAGGATGACGGCGAGTGCTTTGAACATGATATCCTCGGGAGAGCGGCTGAAAGCCGGATCATCCCGGGGGAGCTTGACTATTGCAATCGAAGGCTGTCGGCGGCCGTCGCGGCCTTAGTGCTTCTTCTTCTCGGCGTCGCTCGCCTGGAAGTCGTCCTTGCGGTCGGGGTCGTGGGCGTGGTGGACGTCGGTCTCGCCCCCGCCGCCGGAGACCTTGCTGTGGCGGCTGTAGCGATCGGCGTCGTCGGCGTCCTTGACCGTGCGGTCGGGGCGCGCCTGCTTGGCGTTCTCGTGGCTGGCGCCGGGACCGCCCCAGCGGTCGGCGGCGGGGTTCTTGTCAGGCATGGTCAGCGATCCTGCACGTTGCCGGAGCGGCTGGTGTTCTGGGCCAGGTTGCCGTGACGACCCTGCTCGGACAGGTTGACGTCGGCGTTGCCCGGATCGGGCGACTGCAGATCGTCATGGCCGCCGCGGCCGGCGATCTCGGGCTTCTGGCCCTTGAAGGCGCGTTGTTCGGGGGGAATGGGCGGAGCCTTGGACATCGGTTTTCTCCATGTCTGCCCTTCTGAACCGATCCCCGGGGCGCGTGGTTCCTAGGGCTCAGCTCCCGCCGTGATCAGCGGGGCGGGGCGTTCGGGTCGTCGGGCTCCGGCTGGCAGCCGTCCGGCGGGCAGGACGGAAGCGCGGTGGGTTCCTCGGGCTCGATCTTGACGCGGTAGGTGATCATGTCGGGCGTGATCTCGTCGATCTGGATGGCCAGGTCGCGGACGTTGACGACCTTCAGCGCCTCCGGAAAATCCAGGGTCTGGCCGCTGGCCGGATTGACGTAGTCGTCGCCCGAATAGCCGCGCACCTCGAACCGCACCTGGCCGTCGGCGAGGCCCGCGAAGGCCACGTCGTAGATGATCCCCGAGGTGTTCGCGTCGTAGTCGGCCGGGTCGGGACGCTGGGGGCCCTTGGCGTAGTCGCGCGGCGGAACCAGCGCCGCGCCGAGCACCGCATACCTCCGCTCGCTGAACGTGTCGGCGTTTGGCGGCGAGGGCGCCGGAGGAGGCTCGACCAGAATCTCGCCACCTCCAGGCGCGGGGGGCACGTCGAGCAGATGGCAGCTCTTGCCGGCCTGGACCTTCTGGATGTCGATGACCCGCAGGGCGTTGCCGTCGCCGTCCTCCTCGTATTCGCCGATCACCTCGGCATAGACGGGCGCCTTCAGGGTCGCCAGGCGCGCCGCCAGGGCGGCCACGGGCTCTTCCGGCGCGCCGTCCTTGAGCACGTAGCGGTTCTCGACCAGGTCGCAGCGGGTCAGCACGACCTGGTCGCCCTCGATCTTGACCGTGCCGATGTAGAAGTCCTGGGCGTGGGCCGCCGCGGCGACCGTCAACAGGGCCAGCGACAGCAGCGGGATCGTGAGGCGTTGGCGGGGCATCGGCCTATTCCACTTCGAGACGGTAGCTGCAGCCGGCCAGGACCTGGCCGGGGTGCGAGGTGACGGTCGAGACGTTCAGGGTGATCCGCGTGGCGAAAGTGCTGTCGCCGACCTTCTCGGTGGTCTCGGCGATCAGCCGGTCGCCGAGGAACTTGCCCGGCACGTCGATCGCCGGGACGATCTCCAGCTGCTTGGCCAGGGGATGCGGGTCGGCCTCGTCGAGAATGGCCAGCGGACCGGAACTGTTGAAGGCGACGCGGCGGGTCGTGCGGCCGAACACCGTGATCGGCGCGGCCAGGCGGTATTCCTTGAGCAGGAAGTTGGCCGACTTCACCTCGGTCAGGCCCAGATGCGCGCGGGCGGCCGCGCCGTCCTCGCCGGCCAGCCAGAAGGCGAAGCCGTTGTAGCTGGGCACGTCGTAGGTCTGGCATTCGACCAGCTTGGCCAGGTCGACGGTGGCGGGATCGAAGTCCTCGTCCTCGCGCGCCATCGCCGCGAGCGGCCCCGTCATCGTCATCGCCATCGTCATCGCCAGGGTCTGGGCCAGCAGGCCGGCGGTCACCGTCTTGATCATGGGCCTAGAACTCGCTCGGGCTCGAAGCGTTGCCGCGAATCCGGAATTCGCCGTCAGGACCTGTGGAGCATTTCGCGACGGTCGGCGGAAGAGGGGACGTCTTCCCGCATGGGTCGAGGCCGCCGGGTCTCGCGATCGCCTTGCTCACAAGGCGGGAACGTCCGGTGATGGCCACGCGAATGCGTCCTTTGGATGGCGCAAAACTGATACCGCTAACTTTCTTCTTTTCGTTCACGTAACGACGTGTTTATGGTGATGACACCGGTGACATAACGCCGGGCCAATGGCGGCCTTCGAACCGCCAACCGAGACAAATGGGGAGGAAAAGACATGACTCAGAGGAAGATTTCGCACGCCTGCGCGTTGCTGCGCCAGGCCTCCTGGATCGCCCTGGCGGCGGCCGGAACCCTGGCCCTTTCAGCCAACGCGACCCAGGCCCAGACCACCACGCCGGCCCCGAACGACGCCGCCGCCGTCGAGGAGGTGGTGGTCACCGGCTACCGCGCCGCGCTGGAAAGCGCCCTGAACCTCAAGCGGCGCTCCAACGTGATGATCGACGCCATCAACGCCGAGGACATCGCCGACTTTCCCGACGCCAACCTGGCCGAGTCGCTGCAGCGCCTGCCGGGCGTCTCGATCGACCGCGACAACGGCGAAGGTCGCACCATCACCGTGCGCGGCCTGGGCAGCGACTTCACCCGCGTGCGGCTGAACGGCCTGGAGGCGCTGTCGACCGCCGGCTCCAACGACTCGGGCACCAGCCCCAACCGCAGCCGCGGCTTCGATTTCAGCGTCTTCGCCTCGGAGCTGTTCAGCTCTCTGCAGGTGCGCAAGACCCAGTCGGCCGAGACCGACGAGGGCTCGCTGGGCGCCACCGTCGACCTGATCACCGGCCGGCCCCTCAACTTCAAGGGCCGTCGCCTGGCCCTGTCGCTGCAAGACGCCTATTACGAGAACGGCGGCCATCACAGCCCGCGCGTGGCGGCCCTGGTCTCGGACCGCTGGGACACCAACTGGGGCCAGTTCGGGGCCCTGTTCTCGCTGGCCTACAACAAGCGCAAGCAGACCACCGACAGCTATCTGCGCAACCCCGGCGTTTCGGACTACACCTACCGGCAGTCGCCGTTCAACACGACGCCGAACCCGACCGCGAGCGCGGCCAACCCTTCGGTCTCGACCCTGAACCGCATGGGCTTCGCGGCGCCGATAGGCACCGTCTGCAACGGCGTCACCGGCGGGGTCAACGGCCTGGTCCCCGGCCTGAACGTCACCAACCTGGGCGCCTGCGCGGCGATGATCGGCTCCAACCCCGCAGCCTACGCCCTGATCAACAACCCGATCGGCCAGACCCTGACCACCGTCCGCACCCCGGTGCTGGACGCCAACGGCAATCCGACCGGCGCGTTCACCAACGTCACCACCACCACCGCCCCCGGTTCGCTGATCCGCATCCCGGCCCTGGCCACCCTCAACCAGCAGCAGCTGGAGCAGGACCGCCTGGGCATGAACGCCTCGCTGCAATGGCGGCCGACCGACCGCACGACGGTCAGCGTCGACGGCGTCTATTCGCGCTTCTACAACGACTCGCAGAACTTCCAGATCAGCACTGTCGGCCTCAACCGTCGCGGCGCCGCGGTCGGCTATCAGACCGCCACGGCGGCCACGACCCCGGCCACGCGCCGCGGCTTCTACGACACCTGCGTGCAGCGCGACGCCACGCCGATCCTGGGCGGCATCGACTGCGGGCAGTCGCTGAACGGAACCACCCCGGTCGCGGGCACGGTCGCCAGCTTCAACCCCAACAACCTCGAGCCCTACGACTATTACAACAGCCCGAGCTCGGTGGGTTACATCGCCCCCGGCCAGCCCGGCTACGACCCGCTGGGCATGAGCTACCGCAACGCCCTGATCGGCCGCAACAGCACCTATCTGATCGACGCCGCCCTCAGCCCCGGTGGCCAGAACGCCGACTATCTGAAGCTGGGCAATATCGACGTCCGCTCGGCCGACGACCAGCAGACCTACACGACCTTCTTCCAGCAGGGCTCGATCAACATCGAGCACGAGTTCAGCGATCGCCTGAAGGTGGTCGCCCTCTATGGCCGGTCGCGTTCGGTCAACAAGAGCACCGGACTGCTGACGGAGTACAACCGCCTGGACTCCGGCAAGGGCGTGGCCGGCAACGACTACCTGATCTACGACGCGCGCGGCGATGGCGAGATGCCGTTGCTGAACTTCGGCTTCGACACCGCCAATCCGGCCAACTGGGACTTCGTCAAAGGCTATTCGGCCGTGCGGGTCTTCAAGCGGGTGGCCGACAACCACTACGAAGGCGGCAAGTTCGACCTGTCCTACGAGGCCGACGACAACCTGACGGTCAAGGTCGGCTTCAACCAGCGCAAGTACAGCTTCGAGACCACCCAGTACCGCCGCACCGGGACCGAAACGATCAATCCCAGCCTCAAGGAGGCCAACAGCTCGGTCGCGGCGACCAGCCGTATCATCAGCTGGGGCAAGGGGCTGGACGTCCCCACCGGCACGCCAACCAGCTTCATCGCGCCGGACAACCAGAAGTTCCTGGACCTGCTCGACTTCGACTGCAACTGCATCAACAAGTGGGGCGACTGGCGCACCTCGTACCAGACCAACGCCTCGGAAACCTATTCGGTCGACGAGACCGACACCGGCGCCTACGTGCAGTTCGACGGCAACGCCGAGGTCTTCGACCGCACCCTGCGCGGCAACTTCGGCATCCGCTACGCCCAGACCGAGGTCGAGGCCAACGGCTTGACCAACACTTCGCGGGCGGTGTCGGCGACCAACAAGTACCACGACATCCTGCCGGCCCTGAACCTGGCCTATGAGGTCTCCGACACCATGATGGTCCGCTTCGGCGCGGCCAAGGTCATGGCGCGGCCCCTGCTGGGCAACCTGGCCCCGTCGATCACCGCCTTCTCGGTGCCGACCACCGCCGGCGTCAGCGACGGCGGTGGGATCACCCTGGGCAACCCCAAGCTGGCGCCGTTCCGGGCGATCAATTACGACCTGAGCTTCGAGTGGTACTTCACCCAGGGCGCCCTGTTCTCGGTGGCGGTGTTCGACAAGGACATCAGCAGCTTCCCGCAGACCGTCATCGGCGCGGGGCCGCTGACCTCGATCCTCGACTCCGCGGCCATCGCCGAGCTGCGGGCGTCGCAGACCAACGTCAATTCGCTGGCCTATATCGACGCCAACAATGCGTTCAACATCCGCCAGTTCCGCGACGCGCCCGGCGGCTACATCCGCGGCGTCGAGCTCAGCTACCAGCAGAACCTGACCTTCCTGCCGTGGTTCCTCGACAAGCTGGGCGTTCAGGCCAACTACACCCACCTGGAATCCGAGCTGAAATACATCATCGATCCGGGCGCGCCCGCCGTGAAGAACGCCGCCGGCGTCGTCACCACGCCGGCCCGGGCCCTGATCGTGGCCCCGGGTCCGTTCACCGGCGCCTCGCCGGACGCCTTCAACTTCACGGTCTATTACGACACCGGCAAATGGTCGGCGCGGGTCTCCACCGCCTATCGCGCCAAGTACTACACGACCTATCCGATCGCCTCGGGCACCTGCGATCCGGGCTTCTGCGACTCGCCGCTGGTCAACGACTTCGTCGGCAGCAAGGCGACGACCAATGTCGACTTCTCGGCCTCCTACAAGTTCACCAAGAACGTGTCGCTGAACGTCGAGGCCCTGAACCTGACCAACCAGACCACCAACCGCTTCGGCTACGCCGAAGACCCGGTGGTCACCCAGTACGGCTCCACCGGCCGGCAGGTCTTCGTCGGCATGCGGATGGTCTTCTAGCCCCTCCCCCGGGAGCACTCGGGCGGCGTCGGGATTTGTCCCCTGGCGTCGCCCATCTCTTTTCGAGCGTCCATAGTTGCTTTCGCGTCAATAGTTCTGGAGTTCCCGATGCCCCATCCCACTCGTCGATTGGCCCTGGGGTCGCTGTTCACCGGCGCCGCCGTCGCCGCTGCGGCGACCTCGTCCTCTTCGGGGGCGACCGGCCTGGCCGCATCGCCGGCCGCGCCCGACGCGGGCGGCTCCGAATGGGCCAAGGGGATCGAGGGCCAGCGCAAGGCCGACCTGGGCGATGGGACGTTCCTCAATCCGGTCCTGGCCGGCGACCGCCCCGACCCGTCGATCCTCAAGGACGGCGAAGTCTACTACATGACCCACTCGTCGTTCGACGCCTATCCGGGCCTGGTGATCTGGCGCTCGACCGACCTGGTCAACTGGACCCCGGTCGTGGCCTCGCTGAAGACCAACATCGGTTCGGTCTGGGCGCCCGAGATCTGCAAGCACAAGGGCCGCTACTACATCTACATCCCGGCCAAGTACCCCGACAACAACACCAGCTACGTGATCTGGGCCGACAGGATCGAGGGCCCGTGGTCCGAGCCGATCGACCTGAAGCTGCCCCGCTACATCGACCCCGGCCACATGGTCGACGAGCACGGCGTGCGCTGGCTGTTCCTGTCGGGCGGCGACCGCATCCAGCTGGCCCCCGACGGCCTGTCGACGGTCGGCAAGCCCGAGCACGTCTACGACCCGTGGCATTATCCGGAGGACTGGGACGTCGAGGGCTTCTCGCCCGAGGGGCCCAAGGTGATGAAGCGCGGCGACTGGTACTACCTGGTCACCGCGGTGGGCGGCACGGCCGGCCCGCCGACCGGCCACATGGTCATCGTCGCGCGATCCAAGTCGCTGGCCGGGCCGTGGGAGGACGACCCGAAGAACCCGGTCGTGCGTACGACGAACAATTCCGAGAAGTGGTGGTCGCGCGGCCACGCCACCCTGGTCGAGGGCCCGGCGGGCGACTGGTGGACCGTCTATCACGGCTACGAGAACGGCTTCTACACCCTGGGCCGCCAGACCCTGCTGGCCCCGGTGACCTGGACCAAGGACGGCTGGTTCGAGGTCGGCGGCGGCGACTTGTCGAAGCCGTTGCCCAAACCCAAGGGCGGCAAGGCTGGGCCGCACGGCATGGCGTTGTCGGACGACTTCTCGACCGACAAGTACGGCGTGCAGTGGAACTTCTTCGACCCAAAGCCGGGCGAGCAGGCGCGGATGTCGCGGGCCGGCGGCCTGCTGACCCTGAAGGGCGCGGGCGAGGCGCCGTCGACCGGCGCGCCGCTGATCTTCGTGGCCGGCGACCAGGCCTATGAGATCGAGTGCGAGATCGACATCGACCCCGACACCCGGGCCGGCCTGATCCTGTTCTACGACCGCCAGCTCTATTGCGGCCTGGGCTTCGACGCCAAGAACTTCGTCACCCACCAGTACGGCATCGAACGCGGCCGGCCGGCCAATCCGCATGGGGCGAAGATGCTGATGCGGCTGCGCAACAACCGCCACATCGTCAGCTTCCACACCAGCGGGGACGGCGGCCAGACCTGGAAGCGCTTCGACCGGGGCATGGAGGTCTCGGGCTACCACCACAATGTGCGCGGCGGCTTCCTGATGCTGAAACCGGGGCTCTACGCGGCGGGCAAGGGCTCGGCGCGGTTCCGGAACTTCAAGTATCGGGCGCTGGCGTAGCGGCTTGCCTCCATTCCCTCGGCTGTCATCCCGGACAAGCGCGCAGCGCGCCGATCCGGGACCGCCGGAAGCGTGTGCGTTCACGCGTCGGTCCCGGGTCTTCGCTTCGCTTCGCCCGGGATGACAGCGGCTTTTTTGTGATGATTGGAGATCGCCGAACATGAAGTTCAAAGCCCTGCTCCTCGCCGCCGCGCTTCTGGCGACCCCGGCCGCCGCCCAGGCTCCCGCCGAACCGCCGACCTTCAAGGCGGTGAAGATCGTGCTGGTTGGCGACTCGACCACCGCCGTGCAGGGCGGCTGGGGACCCAGCTTCTGCGGCAAGCACGTCACCTCGTTCGCCGCCTGCATCAACCTGGCGCGCGGCGGCCGCAGCAGCGGCAACTACCGGGCCGAGGGCTCCTGGGCCCTGGCGCTGCGCGAGATCGGCTCGGGCGGGTTCATGGACACCTATGTGCTGATCCAGTTCGGCCACAACGACCAGCCGGGCAAGCCGGGCCGCTCGACCGACCTGGCCACCGAGTTCCCGGCCAACATGAAGCGCTATGTCGAGGAGGTGAGGGCGGCCGGCGGCAAGCCGGTGCTGGTCACGCCCCTGACCCGTCGCCAGTTCAAGGACGGCAAGCTGATCGACGACCTGGGCCCCTGGGCCCTGGCCGTGCGCGAGGTCGCCGCCGAGACCGGCGCGCCGCTGGTCGATCTGCACGCCGACAGCTTCGCGGCCGTGCAGGCGATGGGGGCCGCCGAGGCCACGCGGTTCGCCCAGCGGCCGCCGTCGCCCGAGGTCCTGGCTGCCGCCCGGACGGGGACGACGATCGCCGCCAACCCGGTCCCGGCCCCGGCCCCGACCGGAACCTCGGCGCCCGCCCAACCCCAGAACAACGCCGCCGTCGAGCCCATGGGCCAGGCCAAGCTGGCGTTCGACTACACGCACCTGGGCGAGGCGGGTGCGGACTATTTCTCGGTGCTGGTCGCCAATGACCTGGCCAAGGCTGCGCCAACCCTGCGACGCTACCTGATCCCCTGACCTGTAGCCCCGACCTGATTGCACCAGGCCGGGGCTACAGGTTTCTGTTTTGGCGCATTTTCTTCACGCGAACCGGAGTCCACTTCGCTTGAAAATGCTCTAGCCGGAGAGGCCTCGAACATGACCGTGACGCGTAGAACCACGCTCGGAGCCCTGACCGCCGGCGCGACCGCCCTGGGGACCTCGCGGACGGGCGTCGCCGCGCCGGCCGCGTCGCTTCACCGGCTGTGGTATCGCCAGCCGGCCAAGGCGTGGGTCGAGGCCCTGCCGGTCGGGACGGGACGCAGCGGCGCGATGGTGTTCGGCGGCGTCGCCCAGGAACGCTTGCAGCTCAACGACGACACCCTGTGGGCCGGCGGACCCTATGACCCGGTCAATCCGCTGGCCCGGGCCGCCCTGCCGGAAATCCGCGGCCTGATCGCGGCCGGCGACTACGCCAAGGCCGCCGAGGTCGCCGACGCCCGCTTCCTGGCCACGCCCCGGCGCCAGATGTCCTACCAGACGATCGGCGACCTGCGCCTGGCCTTCCCGGGCCTGCCGGAGACGGCGGCCGACTACGAGCGCGACCTCGACCTGGACGGGGCGATCGCCACGACCCGGTTCTCGGCCGGCGGAACGCGCTTCACCCGCCAGGTGATCGCCAGCGCGCCGGACCGGGTGATCGCCGTGCGCCTGATCGCCGACCGGGCCAAGGCCCTGTCGCTGGACCTGTCGTTCGCCAGCCCGCTGAAGTCCGCGCCGACGGCCAGCGTCGAGGGCGCCGACACCCTGGTTCTGGTCGGGACCAACGAGGCCCAGAACGGCGTCGAGGCGGCGCTGAAGTTCGAGTGCCGAGTGCGGGTGCTCAACAAGGGCGGGACGGTCGTGGCCGACGGCGCGGGCCTGGCCGTGCGCGGCGCCGACGAGGTGTTGCTGCTGATCGCCTCGGCCACCAGCTATCGCCGGTTCGACGATGTCGGCGGCGATCCGGCCGCGGACAACCGCGCGGTGGTCGCGGCGGCGTCGGCCAAGCCTTGGCGAGACCTGCTGGCTCGCCACCAGGCCGATCACCGCAAGCTGTTCCGCCGCGTCGCCGTCGACTTCGGGACGACCTCGGCCGCGCTCAAGCCGACCGACGAACGGATCAAGGCCTCGCCGACCACCGACGATCCGGCCCTGGCCGCCCTCTACTACCAGTACGGCCGCTACCTGCTGATCGCCTGCTCGCGGCCGGGCGGCCAGCCGGCCAACCTGCAGGGCCTGTGGAACGACAAGACCTCGCCGCCCTGGGGCGGCAAGTACACCATCAACATCAACACCGAGATGAACTACTGGCCGGCCGAGCCGACCGGCCTGGCCGAGTGCGTCGCGCCCCTGGTCGAGATGGTTCGCGACCTGTCGGTCACCGGGGCCCGCACGGCCCAGGCGATGTACGGCGCGCGCGGCTGGGTCACCCATCACAACACCGACCTGTGGCGCGCCACCGCCCCGATCGACAACGTCAAGGCCGGCGTCTGGCCCACGGGCGGGGCCTGGCTCTGCAAGCACCTGTGGGACCATTACGACTACAGTCGCGACCGGGCCTATCTGGCCGACGTCTATCCCCTGATGAAGGGCGCGGCGCTGTTCTTCCTTGACACCTTGGTGCGCGACCCCAGGACCGGAAAGGTGGTCACCAGTCCGTCGAGCTCGCCGGAGAACGACCACGGCCACGGCGGGTCGCTGGCCGCCGGACCGACCATGGACCAGGCCATCCTCCGCGACCTGTTCTCCAACTGCATCGCCGCCGCCGCGATCCTTGGGACCGATGCGACCCTGGCCGCTCTGCTGACCGTCGCCCGCGACCGGCTGGCGCCCTACAAGATCGGCAAGGACGGCCAACTTCAGGAATGGCAGGACGACTGGGACGCCGACGCCAAGGAGATCCACCACCGGCACGTCTCGCACCTGTACGGCCTGTTCCCCAGCGACCAGATCGCCGTCGACAAGACGCCCGCCCTGGCGGCGGCGGCGCGCAGGTCCCTCGAGATCCGGGGCGACCTGTCGACCGGCTGGGCCATCGCCTGGCGGCTGAACCTGTGGGCGCGGCTGGGGGAGGGGGATCACGCGCACGGCATTCTCGGCCTGCTGCTGGGTCCCGAGCGCACCTATCCCAACATGTTCGACGCTCATCCGCCGTTCCAGATCGACGGCAATTTCGGCGGGACCTCGGGAATGACCGAGATGATCCTGCAGAGCCGCAACGACGAGATCCTGCTGCTGCCCGCCTTGCCCTCGGCCTGGCCGACCGGACGGCTGACCGGCCTGCGGGCCCGGGGGGCGGTCGGGGTCGACGTGGTCTGGGCGCGGGGCCGGCTGGAGTCGGCGGTGCTCACCGCCGCCGCCGACGGCCGCCACCATGTCCGCTATGCCGGCGGCGCGATCGACCTGGACCTGAAGGCGGGCCAGCGCGTTCGGCTGACGGCGCGCGACGGCGTGCTGAGAAAGGCATGACCGCGATGACCGTATCCCTGGCGCGCCGCGCGGTCCTGGCCGTCGCCCTATCCCTGGCCGTTCACGCGACCGCCCGGGCGGGCGTGGTGGGCGAGGTCGTGCCCGCCCAGCCGCTGACCGCCGAGCGGATCGCCACGCTGCCCGCGCCCGCGCAAGGCGCCTGGCGGGACTACCTCAAGCGGTCTCTTTCGCGGATGAAGGCCGACGAGGATGCGCTGGTCGCCGAACGCGGCGGCAAACCCGCGCCGTCGCCGCCCATCGAGAGCGGTGGAGCCAAGTCCATGCCGCTGGATCGCGAGGCGGCCTGGTACGGGACGACCGAGGCCCGCCACGTCGCCGACGTGATCGTCAGCTTCCAGACCCCGGCCGGCGGCTGGGGCAAGAACCAGTCCCGGGCCGGCGCGCTCCGCCAACCTGGCCAAGCCTATGTGTCCCACGGCGAGGGCTATGTCGGCACGCTGGACAACGACGCGACGGTGACCGAACTGCGGTTCCTGGCCCGCGTCGCCGGCCAGGCCTCCGAGACCGACGGCAAGGCCTATCGCGCCAGCCTGCTGCGCGGCGTCGAATACCTGCTGGAGGCCCAGTACCCCAACGGCGGCTGGCCGCAGGTCTGGCCCCTACAGGGCGGCTACCATGACGCCGTGACCTATAACGACGGCGCGATGGTCGCGGCCGTCAGGCTCCTGGAGACGGTCGCGGCCGGGCAGGGCGACTACGCCTTCGTTCCGGCTGAACTCCGGGCGCGGGCCGCCGCCGCGAAGGATCGCGCCGTGGCCTGTATCCTGGCGACCCAGGTGGTCGTCGACGGCCGTCGGACGATCTGGTCCCAGCAGCACGACGCCCTGACCCTGGGGCCGGTCGGGGCCCGCAACTTCGAGCCGGGTGCGCTGGCCACCGCCGAAAGCGCGGACATCCTGATCTATCTGATGAGCCTGCCCGACCCGTCTCCCGGGGTCGCCGCCGCGATCCGGGGCGGCGACCAATGGCTGTCCGGCGCGGCCCTCCGCGACGTCGCCTGGACACCGGTCGATCCGGTCCTGGGACGTCGCCTCGTCGCCCAGCCCGGGGCGGGTCCGCTGTGGGCCCGCTACTACGACATCGCCAGCGGCAAGCCGGTCTATGGCGATCGCGACAGGTCGGTCCATGACGACGTCAACGACCTGAGCCTGGAACGCCGCAACGGCTATGCCTGGTTCAACACCGCGCCCTTGAAGGTCGCCGAAGCCTACCACCGGTGGGCCGCGACGCATCCCTTAGGTTCCGTGGACAGTAGGCGTTGAAGGTTGTTTTCGGCCAGCGCTGTGCGTCCTTCGAGGCTTCGCCTTCGGCTCGCGCCTCAGGATGAGGAGCGTTTTGCCTGCTTTCCTCATCCTGAGGTGCGTAGCGTAGCGAAGCCTCGAAGGACGCACAGCGCTGGCCGAAAACAGGCTGGAACGCCTACTGTCCACGGCCTTCAAGCGATCTTCAGGTTCCGCAACGACAGCTCCAACGCGCCGAGCCACCCACGTCGAGTCGAATTGACAACGTTATCAGTGTGCGCTCAATGTCGCGCGCTACCGGGCGTTCGACCACGGCGCGCATCGCCGCGACCTTGCCGAAGCCATGAGAAACCATAACAAAATGCGGCGTCAGGCCGCTGGGAGGAAATCAATGACGGGCAAGTCAGCAATCGGCCGGACCAGCGTCCTGGTCGCGGCCCTGGCCATGGGCTTGGCCGGCGCGCCGGCCCGGGCGGCCGACGCGCCGGCGGGCGTGGTCAAGATCGACAGCGGGCGGCTGCAGGGTGTGGTCAAGGACGGGGTCGAGGCGTTCAAGGGCGTGCCCTTCGCCGCGCCGCCGGTCGGCGACCTGCGCTGGCGGGCCCCGGCTCCGGCCGCGGCCTGGAGCGGCGTGCGCGCGGCGACCCAGTACGGTCATGACTGCGCCCAGAAGCCGTTCCCCAGCGACGCCGCGCCGCTGGGCACGGAGCCGGCCGAGGACTGCCTGGTGATGAACGTCTGGCGCCCGACGGCGCCGGCCGCGGCCAAGCGGCCGGTGATGGTCTGGATCTATGGCGGCGGCTTCGTCAACGGCGGGTCCTCTCCGGAGGTCTATGCCGGCGACCAGTTCGCCAAGCAGGGCGTGGTCTTTGTCAGCTTCAACTACCGGGTCGGCCGCTTCGGCTTCTTCGCCCACCCGGCCCTGACCAAGGAGAACCCCAAGGGGCCGCTGGGCAACTACGGGTTCATGGATCAGATCGCGGCCCTGAAATGGGTGCAGCGCAACATCGCCGCCTTTGGGGGCGACCCGGCCAACGTCACGATCGTCGGCGAGTCGGCCGGCGGCTTCTCCATCCACACCCTGCTGACCTCGCCGGCCGCCAAGGGCCTGTTCCACAAGGCGATCATCGAGTCCGGCGGCGGGCGCGGCTCCATAACGCCGGGTCGCAAGGTCAGTGGCCAGGCCCCGGGCGGACCGGCGTCCGGCGAGGAGGTCGGGCTGGCCTTCGCCCAGAAGGCCGGGGTCTCGGGCGAAGACGCCGCGGCCTTGGCGGCCCTGCGCGCCTTGCCCGCCGACAAGGTGGTCGACGGCCTGAACATGATGAGCATGTTCGGCAATCCGACCTATGCCGGGCCGATGACCGACGGCCAGATCGTGGTCGATGAGCCCGCGACGATCTACCGGGCCGGCGGCGGGGCCAATGTGCCGCTGATGGTCGGCGCCAACAGCATGGACATCGGCTTCTCCTTCGCCCGCAGCCTGGACGAGGTCTACGCCCCGTTCGGGCCCGAGCGGCGAGCGGCGGCGCAGGCCGCCTATGACCCCAAGGGGACCGGCGACCTGCGGGCGATCGGAACCCTGACCGCCAGCGACAGGATGATGGTCGAGCCGGCGCGGTTCATGGCCAGGGCCTGGGCGGCGGACAAGCGGCCGGTCTACGCCTTCCGCTTCTCCTATGTGGCCGAGTCCATGCGCAAGGAATGGCCGGGCGCGCCGCACGCCACCGAAATCCCGTACGTGTTCGACACGGTCAAGGCCAAGTACGGCGCGGCCCTGACGCCGGCCGACGCCCAGATGGCGCGGCTGACCAACAGCTACTGGGTCGCCTTCGCCAAGACCGGCGACCCGAACGGGGCCGGCTTGCCGACCTGGCCGGTCTACGACGCGGCCGGCGACCAGATCCTCGACTTCGCCAATGACGGGGTCTCGGCCAAGGCCGATCCGTGGAAGGCGCGGCTGGACCTGACACAGCAGGTGGCCGATAGCGCCAAGCCCTAGGAGGGCGCGGCCTCGTACCTTCCGGGACGAGGCCGCTTCCTTTTTCGAATCCGCGCTATATCTGCGTCCGAGAACCGCCGCGCCCGCCTGGCCGGCGGGAGGAGGACGTTCGCGCGTGACGACGACGATCAAGGACGTGGCCGCCCGAGCCGGCCTGTCGGTGATGACGGTGTCGCGGGTGCTGAACGGCGAGCGCCACGTCAGCGCCCAGGCCCGCGCCAAGGTGCAGGACGCCATCGAGGCGCTCGACTTCCGGCGCAACACCTTCGCGCGCGGCCTTCCGGGTTCGCGGTCGTTCCTGATCTGCCTGGTGATCCCGGAGATGATCCCGGCCTATGTGGCGGAGTTCCAGCACGGCGCGATCGAGTCCTGTCGCGCCAAGGGCTACCATCTGGTGGTGCTGCCCTATGAAACGGGCGCGGACGCCACGGCCGGCGGGGTGGCGGGCGCGGTGGCCTCGCTGCGGCCGGACGGCTTCCTGCTGCTGCCGCCGATCACCGACGACCAGGCGGTGCTGGACGTGCTGGACCGGTCGGAAACCCCCTATGTCCGGATGGCGCCGCTGACCGAGCCTGAGCGGGCGTCGTCGATCTCGATGGACGACGCCGAGGCCGCTCGAAGGATGACGGCGGCGCTGCTTGACCTTGGTCACCGGCGGATAGGCTTCTTCACCGGACCGCTCGACCACGCCGCCTCCGTCTGGCGGCTGGAAGGCTATCGCCGCGCGCTCCAGGAGCGCGGGCTGGCGGTCGACACCCGGCTGGTGCGCGACGGCGAGGGCGTCTTCGACGGCGACGAGACCGAGGTCGTGGCCTTGCTGACCAGCCCGGATCGGCCCAGCGCCATCTTCGCGTTCAACGACGAGATCGCGCTGGCCGTCATGGCCGTGGCCTACCGGCTGGGCCTGTCCGTGCCCGGAGATCTCTCGGTCGCCGGCTTCGACGACAGCGAGCTCTCGCGGCTGGCATGGCCAGCCTTGACCACGGTGCGCCAGCCCGTCTTCGCCATGGCGGGGGCGGCCGCCGAGCTGGTCATCGCCCAGGCCGAGGCCGGAACCCGGCGCGTCGAACACCGGCGGCTGGATTTCGACCTGATGCTCCGCGACACCATCGGGGCGCCGAGGTCCTAGGCTTTAGGTCGGGCTTCGAATCATTGACCTATCTCCGTCTCCCCGGCGAAGGCCGGGGCCCAGGTGAAACCCACGAGCCGTTCCAGATGAATCTGGGTCCCGGCCTTCGCCGGGAAAGCGGGGTTGGATTGGCTCGCTTCGATAACAAACCGCCGAGGTCCTAGGCGCCCTTGGGCGGCGCCGTCGACTCGCGGGGCATGACCTGGAAATCGAAGCCGCGAGCCGCGGGCTCCGGCGTTTCGCCCGCGGTGGCGGCGATCAGCATGTCGGTGGCGGTCGCGCACATCTCCTCGATCGGTTGGCGGACCGTGGTCAGCGGCAGCCAACTCCTCCGCGCCGCCCAGGTGTCGTCGAAACCGGCCACCGAGACCGCGTCCGGGATGCCTAGGCCCAGTTCCCGCGCCGCGGCCGTGACGCCCAGCGCCATCCTGTCGTTGGCGGCGAAGATCGCGGTGGGGCGGTCGTCGCGCGTCAGCAGCCGGCGACCGGCCAGAATGCCGGACTCGAAGGTGAAATCGCCCGGGACGACATGGTCCGGCGAGGGGTCGAGGCCGGCCTCGTCCATCGCCCGCCGGAAGCCCGCCAGGCGCGGACCGGCGGCGGCGTGTCCCGGCGGCCCCTCGACGAAGCCGATCGCCGCGTGGCCCAGCGCCAGCAGATAGCCGGTGAGCGCGAAAGCGGCCTCGGCGTCGTCGATGAAGACGCAGGGCGAGCGGTCGCGATCGGCGTGGGGCGCGACCCGCACATGGCGCACCTTGAGCCGCTCCAGCGTGGCGATCACGGTGGGATCGTCGGAGAGCGGCGGGGTCAGGATCAGGCCGTCCAGCCGCAGGCTCGAGAGGATGTGCTCGATCTGCTGGCCGACGTCGTCCCGCGCGTCCACCGGCTCGATGGCGAGGTGATAGCCGGCCTCGCGGCAGCGGAGCAGGGCGCCGATCTCCGCCTCGGTGACGAAGCCGTAGTTGGCGGTGTCGTAGAGCAGGCCGATCAGCCGCGACGGCGCGCCGGTCAGGCCGCGGGCGGCGATGTTGGGGCGGTAGCCCAGGGCGTTGGCGGCGGTCAGGACCCGATCGCGGACCGATTCGCGGACATGCGGTTCGCCGTTCAGCACCCGCGACACCGTCTTGAAGGAGACCTGCGCCTTGCTGGCGACGTCTTTGATCGTCGGTGAACGGTTCAAGCCAAACTCCCGCGGGCGCGCCTTCGAGGTCTAGTGACAATAGGTTCGCACAACCAGAGCTTCTAGGGACCGATAACGTTGTCATATTCGAATTGACAACGTTATCGTATTCGTTTTCCCTTGAGAGGCCGACCCGGCGCGATACGCCGGGCGGACCCAAGAACAAAGCAGATGGCCGGGCGCGACTCGGCCACGCAGGGGAGGAAACGATGTCGACACGGGCAATTCTGGCCGCGAGCGCGGCTGTCTCGGTTTTGATTTTCGCGGGCCTGGCCCAGGCGCAATCGACGCCCTCGGCTCCGGCCGGGGCGACCGGCTCTTCGATCGAGATCGAGGAAGTCGTGGTCACCGCCGAACGGCGCGAGCAGACCGCCCAGCGCACGGCGCTGGCCATCACCGCATTGTCGGCCGACCAGCTCCAGAGGCAGGGCGTGCGCACGGCGACCGACCTGACCACGGTGACGCCGGGTATCCAGATCGGCACGGTCGGAGGATCAGTGGAGATCTCGGTGCGCGGCATCGGCAGCACCAACAACACCGAGGTCGGCGACCCGGCGGTGGCCTTCAATGTCGACGGGGTCTACATGGCCCGCCCGCGCTCGGCGGCCGGCCTGTTCTTCGACCTGGACCGCGTTGAGGTGCTGCGTGGACCGCAGGGCACGCTGTACGGCCGCAACGCCACGGCCGGCAGCCTGAACGTCATCACCAAGAAGCCGACCGACGCGCGCGAAGCGACGGCCGAGGTCGAGTTGGGCAACTTCTCGCTGGTCCGCGCCAGCGGGGCGCTGAACGTGCCGATCTCGGACAAGGTGAAGGCGCGCGGGGCCTTCCAGATCTCCAAGCGCGACGGCTACACCGACAACGCGCCGGCCAATGACTACAACGACGAGGACGCGCTGGCCATGCGCCTGCACGTGCTGTTCGAGCCGACCGACAACTTCACGCTGCTGCTGAGCGGCGACTATTTCCGCAACGACCGCAACGGTTCGGCGTCCACGCCACTGGGTCAGTACTCGGCTGGCGGCGACCCCTATGCCTCCGCGATCTCCGTCAAGGGCCACAGCCTCCAGAAGAACTACGGCTTCGCCGCCCAGGCCGACTGGAAGCTGCCGTTCGGGGTGCTGACCTATCTGGGATCGGTCCGCAAGGATATCGTCCACACGCTCGCGGGCGCCCAGCGCAACTATACGTTCGGCACGACCCGGCCGTCGAACCGCTGCGAGCCGACGATCCCGCTCGGCTGCAACACGACCTATTTCGACTCCGACGAGCGCCAGCAGACGCACGAACTGCGCCTGGGCAACGCTGTCGGCGCGTTCAAGTGGGTCGGCGGGCTCTATTATTTCGACGAGAAGAACGACGTCTACGCCAACTTCTATCCGGCGGTGGCCTTCGTCCAGCCCGACACCTACGCCGACTCCAAGGCCGCCTTCGCCCAGGGGACCTACAGCTTCAGCGACCGGCTGCGCGGCACGGTCGGCCTGCGCTACACCCGCGACCACAAGGGCCGGGCCGGCGGAACCTACATCGGACTGGACCCCAGCGGGGTCTGCACCCGGCCGGGCGGGATCACCGGGCCAGTCGCCGGCTCGCCGTCAGGATGCCTGCTCTACGCCAACCTGGCCGACTTCACCTGGAAGTCCGAGGACTACAAGGTGGGAGTCGAGTTCGACCTGACGCCGACCTCGCTGCTCTATGCCTCGACCGCCACCGGCTACAAGGCGGGCGGCTATGGCGACGGCCTGCCGCCGGCCAACAACAAGTACGACCCCGAACGCCTGACCGCCTACGAGATGGGCGTCAAGAACCGCTTCCTCGACAACCGCGCTCAACTGAACCTGTCGGCCTTCTACTATGATTACAAGGACTTCCAGGTGAGCGCGATCGGCGTGGTCGCCGGCCAGGCCTCGACCGTGACGGTCAACGCTCCCAAGGCGACGCTCTACGGTGGGGAAGTCGAAGGACTGTTGCTGATCACCGAGAACGACCGCCTCGACGGCTCGCTGTCCTATCTGCATGCCCGATACGACGATTTCGTGCTGGCGACGGGCGACTCGTTCTCGCCGGGGCGGGCTGACTATTCGGGCCTGACCCTGGCCAAGTCGCCGGAATGGACCTTCAACCTGGGCTACCAGCACAGCTGGCGCTTTTCCAATGACGGCCAGCTGAGCGTGCGGATCCAGACCCACTACGAAAGCGCCAAGAACCTCGACTACCGCAACTTCGCGGTCACCCGACAGGATTCCTACACCAAGACCGACCTGATGGTGACCTACGAGGCGCCCGGCGGGGCCTGGAGCCTGATGGCCTACGGCCGCAACCTCGAGGACGAGGCGGTGCTGGTCCAGGCCGCCCCGGACGCCCAGAACGCCAACCGCCTCGGGGGCTCCGGCGTCTATGCGCCGCCCCGCCTCTACGGCGTGCAGCTTTCGGCCAAGTTCTAACCCGAGACCAGGCGGTCCCCAACGCCGGGGGCCGCCTGACCATCCCGCCGTTCGCCTCGAGCGGAACGAGAAGAAGATCAGACATGAGTGAGGTCCGCATGGGACGACAGGCTTGGAGCGTCGCCGTGGCGCTGGCGTTGATCACGGCGGCTCCGGCCTGGGCGGCGGAACAGCCGAAGCTGGGGGTCCGTTCCGCGCCCCTGATCCGGGTCGACGGGCTGACCTTCAAGGACCTCGACCGCGACGGCAAGCTGCAGCCCTACGAGGACTGGCGACTGACGCCCCAGGCCCGGGCCGCCGACCTGGTCGGCCGCATGACGCTGGAGGAGAAGGCCGGGACGATGATGCACGGCACCGCGCCGGCGCCGAAGAACCCCTTCGGGTCGGGCCAGACCTACGACATCGACGGCGCCGCCAAGCTGATCAACGACAAGCGGGTGACCAGCTTCATCACCCGCTTGAGCGGTTCGGGCGACGGCATCGCCACGCAGAACAACCGGTTGCAGGCCGTGGCCGAGCAGACCCGGCTGGGCGTGCCGCTGACCATCAGCACCGACCCGCGCAACCACTTCCAGCACACGGCCGGGGCCGGGGTCGCCGCGGGCGGCTTTTCCAAGTGGCCCGAGAGCCTGGGCTTCGCGGCGATCGGCGACCAGGCCCTGATGCGCCGGTTCGGCGAGGTCGCCCGCCAGGAGTATCGCGCGACCGGCATCCACATGGCCCTGTCGCCGCAGGCCGACCTGGCCACCGAGCCGCGCTGGTCGCGGATCACCGGCACCTTCGGCGAGGACGCCGACCTCGCCTCGCGCATGGTGCGAGCCTATGTGGCCGGCTTCCAGGCGGGCGAGGGCGGCCTCACCCAGGACAGCGTCATCGCCGTGGTCAAGCACTGGGTCGGCTACGGCGCGGCCAAGGAAGGCTGGGACAGCCACAACCCCTATGGCCGCTACGCCAGCTTCCCGACCGGCAACTTCGCCTATCACGTCAAGCCGTTCGAAGGCGCCTTCGCGGCCAAGGCGGCCGGCATGATGCCGACCTATTCGATCCTCCAGGACCTGACCCTGGACGGCAAGCCGGTGGAGCAGGTCGGGGCTGGGTTCAACAAGTACCTGCTGACCGATCTGCTGCGCGGCCAATACGGCTTCGACGGCGTGATCGTCTCCGACTGGGCGATCACCAACGACTGCCCGGCCGCCTGCCGGGGGGACTGGAAGCCCGGCCAGCCGCCGGTGATCGGCATGCCCTGGGGCGTGGACGACCTGACCGAGACCCAGCGCTTCGCCAAGGCCCTGGACGCCGGCGTCGACCAGTTCGGCGGCACCGAGCACGCCGAGCGGCTGGTCGAGATCGTCAAGTCGGGCCAGGCCAAGGAGGCGCGCCTCGACCAGTCGGTGCGGCGGATCCTGGTCCAGAAGTTCGAGCTGGGCCTGTTCGAGAACCCCTATGTCGATCCCGAGGCCGCCGGGCGGATCGTCGGCTCCAAGGCCTTCCAGGCCGAGGGCGACGCAGCCCAGGCCCGGTCCCTGGTGATGCTCGAGCGCAGGGACGGCATCCTGCCAATGACGGCGGGCCGGAAGGTCTATCTGCGCGGCCTCGACGCCGGCGTGGCGACCGCGCGGGGCCTGGTGGTGGTGGATGCCCCGGAGAAGGCCGACCTGGCCATCATCCGCACCGGCGCGCCACACCAGCTGCTGCATCCCGGCCACCTGTTCGGCCTGATGCAGCATGAGGGCGACCTCGACTTCAAGGACACCGACCCCGACTATCAGGCGATCCTGCAGGCCAGCGCCAAGGTCCCGACCATCGTCGTGGTCTTCCTGGACCGGCCGGCCATACTGACCAACGTCAAGGATCACGCCAGCGTGCTGATCGGCGATTTCGGGGTCAGCGACGCCGTGCTGCTCAACGTCCTGGCGGGCGGGGCGAAGGCCGAGGGGCGGCTGCCGTTCGAGCTGCCGTCCTCGATGGCGGCGGTCAAGGCGCAGGCCTCCGACAAGCCGCACGACAGCGACAAGCCGCTCTACCCGTTCGGTTACGCCCTGGGTCGGTAGGGGGGCGGACCCCCTGGAACAGGGGTAATCGCCAACCCTACTCCCGTTTCCCCGGCGAAGGCCGGGGCCCAGGTGAAACCCACGAGCCGCTCTGGATGAATCTGGGTCCCGGCCTTCGCCGGGAAAACGGAGGTGTGAAATGGGGCGCTTCGACGGACGGCAAACGCGCCCTAGACGAACACCGACGAAGCGCCCGCCGCCGTCGCGGGGCGTGGCGCCGGTGGGCGCAGCAGGCGCGCCACCCGTTCCAGGACGTCGGCGCCGCTGAACGGCTTGATCATGCAGTCGCGGGCCCCGAGCTTGACGGCGCGCTGGATGTCTTCCGGGCTCAGCTTGCGGCCGATGACCAGGATCGGGTAGTGCGGCTTCTCCCCCCGTCGGTTCAGCGCTTCCAGCACCTCGAACCCGTTGGTGTCGGCCAGGCCCAGGTCGATGATCATGACGCCGGGGCGAACATTCTTCAGGGTGTCCAGGACCGCCGTCCCGGTGCGCGCGACGCAGGTGTGGTAGCCGGCCAGGTCCAGCCGGATTTGCAGCAGTTCCAGAACGGTCCGGTCGCTGTCGCCGACGACGACCTTCAGGCCTCGTGCGTCCTGAATCATGACCAGGGCCCCCTTGGCTGGAGGGGTGAGCGCTCAGAACAGGTCAAGGTCGCCCGCCTCCTCGCGATCGTTGACGCCGCGCTCCTCGCCGCCGAGGGCCGAGCACATGCGGTCGGCGAGGGCGCCCAGCGTGATGTCGCCCAGGGCATGGCCGACCGAAGCCGAGACGTCGTCCGCGATCGTGCCGCTCATCCGTCGGGCGAAGGCCGACAGGCTGGTCAACTGCTGGCTCAGCAGGTCGACGGTGTGCATGCCCTCGACCAGGGCCTCGCGCTTGTCTTCCGGGACGCTCTTCATCATCTCGCCGATGATGGAATCCAGGAAGATACAGCGCGCACCGGCCAGCTCCATTTCCCAGGCGAGCACGCCGAAAGTCGTGGCGACGCTGGCCTGCAGCGTGTCTTCCGCCTGCGTGTGGATGCTCATGGACTGTGATCTCCGGCCTATCCTCGGAGTTAGGTGAGAACGGGCTTAACGGCGGATAAACCTGGAGCGCCTTGCGACAACGTCGCGCAGTGGCCACTCGGTCCGGGGCGGACCCATTTCGGATCGCCCCGCGCTAGTCGGCGACCCGTTCACAGTCGCGACGACGTCATGTAGCACTGGTTCGCCATGTAACGGGTTGGAGTCGCCTTGTTCGACCTTGTCGCGCTTCAGCCGATCTTGAACACGGCGATCGACGCCGTCGTGGTGATGGACGCCAGCGGGGCCATCGTCGATTGGAACGTCCGCGCCGAACGGATCTTCGGATGGCGGCGCGAGGACGTGCTGGGTCGGAAGCTGGGCGACACCATCGTGCCGCCCCAACTGCGCGAGGCGCACAAGCGCGGCCTGACGCGCTTCCTGGCGACGGGCGAGGGGGCGGTTCTGGGTCGCGTCCTCGAGCTCAGCGCCGTGCGGCGGGATCAGTCGGAGTTCCCGATCGAGCTTTCGATCACGGCCTATGGCGAGCCGCCCTCCCAGATCTTCCTGGGCTTCATTCGCGATATCTCCGAACGCCGCGAGGCGATCGCCAGGCTGGCGGTGAGCGAGGCCCGGTTCCGGGCGGCGATCGACGCCGTCCAAGGCGTGCTGTGGACCAACAACGCCGCCGGCGAGATGGTTGGCGAACAGCCGGGATGGGCCGCTCTGACCGGCCAGACCCAGGCCGAGTATCAAGGGTACGGCTGGTCCAAGGCCGTTCACCCCGACGACGCCGAACCCACCGTCCAGGCCTGGGACGCGGCGGTGCGCGAGCGGCGGCCCTTCATCTTCGAGCATCGCGTGCGTCGTCACGACGGCGTCTGGCGGATTTTCATGGTCCGGGCCGTGCCGGCGCTCGAGGACGACGGGGCGATCCGCGAGTGGATCGGCGTCCACACCGACGTCACCGAGCGGAGGGGCGCCGAGGAGCAGCTGCGCGAAAGCGAAGCCCGCTTCCGGGCCATGGCCGACGCGGCGCCGGCGCCCGTCTGGATGACGTCCGCCGTCGGCGGCATAGATTTCGCCAACCAGGCCTTCGCTGAATTCGCCGGCCTGGAGCGCGAGGCCTTGCTCGGCGACGTCTGGATCGACCTCATCCACCCCGAGGACATCCCGGGCGTCCTGGCGCAGAGGGTGACGGCGAGGGCGGGGCTGCAGCCCTACAGGTTCGAGGCGCGGTTTCGCAACGACAGCGGCGCCTACCGATGGATGCTGGCCAGCGCCAGGCCCCGGATCGGCGGGGACGGTCAGTTCCTCGGCTATATCGGCATGGCCATGGACCTGACCGACATCAAGGCCGCGGAGCTGCGGCAGCGCCTGCTGATCAACGAACTCAACCACCGTGTGAAGAACACGCTTTCGTCGGTCCAGTCGATCGCCCGGCAGACGCTGCGGGCCGACGAGACGCCGGCGCACGTGCGCGAACGGCTGGTGGACCGCCTGCTGGCGATGTCGGCCGCCCACGACATCCTGACCCGCGAGAGCTGGGAGGGTGCGGCCATCGACGACATCATCCGCCAGGGCATGCGTCCGTTCACCGACGATCGGGACCAGGAACGGATCGAAATTCGGGGACCCGGCCTGCGCGTCGGGCCCAGCGCGGCCCTGGCCCTGGCGCTGGCCATCCACGAACTGGGCACCAACGCGGTGAAGTACGGCGCGCTTTCGACGCCCGCCGGGAAGATCACGATCGCCTGGGAGCCGGTCGACGGCGCGCAGGGTGTCGTGCGATGGAAGGAGACCGACGGTCCGGCCGTCCAGACGCCCAGCCGCAAGGGCTTCGGCTCCCGCCTCCTGGACGGCGGCCTGGCCGCGGACCTGGGCGGCAAGCCCAGGCTCGTCTTCGCGCCCACCGGCGTCGAGGCCTTCCTGCCGGTGCGCTTCGCGCCCTGACGGGGACGGATTCCATCGGAACCCACCTCTTTTGTTGTCATCCCGGCCGTAGGGCCGCGTAGCGGACCGCAGAGCCGGGACCCAGGGCAACCGCACCGCGCTTGGCCCCTGGGTCCCGGCTCTCCGCTTCGCTGCGGCCGGGATGACAACCGGAGGGGATTTGATAACGCTTGGGAGTTCAGGCGTTTAATTGAGCGCGGACACTAGGCGCTGGCGTCCGAACCCTAGGTCCCACTCGCCAGGAAGCTTCGGCAAAGCTCGCGCAGGCCGTCGCGGTCGCCCGGCAGCATGGTGTCGCAGATCAGATAGGAATAGATCACGAAGCCGCGCGCGGTCGCCTCGGGGCGCGGCACGCCGTTGGCGACCAGCACCTGCTCGACATACATCAGCCGCAGCTGGTCGATCTCCGCCAGCACCCGGGCCGGCCGCGGGTCGCGCTGGGCCCAGACGCGCAGGGCGGTCTCGATCCAGGCCCCGGTCTGGGCGCGCTCGGTGCGCGACAGCGCGAAGATCCGCAGCAGGCGGTCGGCCGGCGGTTCGTCCACCGCGCCGAGTTCGGCCACCCGCGTGATCGTGGAGCGCCGGCGCCAATGGTCGAGCATGCCGTCGAGAAAGGCGTCGCGCGACTCGAAGCGGACATAGAACATGCCCTTGGTCACCCCCAGCCTCTGGGCCAGGGCGTCGACGCGCACCTCCTGGATGCCGCCTTCGGTCAGCAGTTCGAGGGCGGCCTCGAACCACGCCTCCTCGCCAAGCCGCCGCTTGGGGCCGGGCTTGGCGCCCTTGCGCGGGCGGAGCGGCCTGGCCTTCGGCGCGGGCGCGGCGGCGTCGATCGACGCCCTCTCATCGGACTTTGCCACGATCGATGGGTAGGGCCTCGCGCCCGCAGCGTCAACGTCCTCACGATACATCCACATCGGTACGCATTTTATAGGTCGTGCGAATTCCCGCCTTTCAATGATTGACGGGAATGAGGGTTGCCGCCTATTCATAATTCATACGAGTCAGGATGAGATAACGTCCGGCCATTGGGGAGGCGAAGATGATCAATCGTTCGATGATGCGGCGGGCCCTGCTCGCGGGGACGGCGCTGTGCGCGATGGGCGGCGTCGCCCAGGCCCAGGACAGCCAGGTCGCCGCGACCGACACGGCCGTGACCCAGGTGGAAGACGTCGTGGTCACCGCCCGACGGCGCGAAGAGAGCCTGCAGGACGTGCCGATCTCGGTGACCGCCTTCAGCGCCGAAAAGCTGGACGTGCGCGGCGCGCCCGACATCACCGCCCTGCAACGCTCGACCCCCAACCTGACCCTCCAGGTGTCGCGCGGCACCAACTCGACCCTCACCGCCTTCATCCGGGGCATCGGCCAGCAGGACCCGCTGTGGGGTTTTGAGCCCGGCGTCGGCCTCTATGTCGACGACGTCTACCTGGCCCGTCCGCAGGGCGCGGTGCTGGACATCTTCGACATCGAGCGCATCGAGGTGCTGCGCGGCCCGCAGGGCACGCTGTATGGCCGCAACACCATCGGCGGCGCGGTCAAGTACGTGACCAAGCGGCTGGGCGACGACTACAGTGGCAAGCTGCGCGCCGAGCTGGGGAACTATAACGAGCGCAACCTGGTCGGCTCGGTCGTCCTGCCGGTGGCGGACGGGTTGGCGATCGGCGGCGCCCTGGCCTGGTACAATCGCGACGGCTACGGCAAGAACTTCACCACCGGCGCGGAAACCAACAACAAGGACGTGCTGGCGGGCCGGATCTCGGTCGAGCTGACGCCGTCGGACAAGCTGTTCGTCCGCTTGGCCCTCGACCGGACCGAGGACCGTTCCAACGCCAACCACGGCCACCGCGAGGTGCGCGAGCCCAACACCAACACCGCCGTTCTGCCCGGCGTCTACGACACCCTCGCGGGGATCGGCGACGACAACAAGGTGATGACCCAGGGCGCGTCGCTGACCGGCGAATGGTCGGTCAGCGACGTCGTCACCCTCAAGTCGATCACCGCCTGGCGGGAAGGCGCCTCCAGCGGCAAGGGCATCGATTTCGACGGCCTGGCCCAGCCGTTCCTCGACATCGGCGGCAACGGCAAGATCTACAAGGACCGCCAGTTCAGCCAGGAGTTCCAGGCCCAGATCGAGGCCGACCGCCTGCAGGGCGTGGTGGGGGTCTATTTCATGGACGCCCGGGCCAGCGGCGCGTTCGACACCATCCTGGGCCGGGGGCTCGCCCCCGAAGCCGTGCTCGTGCCCACTCCCTCGGCCGCCACCGCCCTGACCCAGCTGACCACCGGCTCGGTCGACACCGAAAGCTACGCGGTGTTCGGCGACCTCAACTACGACCTCAGCGATCGCCTGAAGGTGTCGCTGGGCGCGCGCTGGACCCGCGACGAGAAGGCCGGGACAGTGTTCAAGGCCAACTATCTGGGAACCCTCGGCAGCCCACTGGTCAAACCCTACGTCACGCCGTTGCCGTTCCCGTTCAACGTGCCGCAGATCCTCACCAACTACGCCAACCGCAAGACCTTCGAGGAGTTCACGCCAAGGCTCAGCGTCAGCTATGAGCTGAACGACGACGTCAACGTCTATGCGGCCTATGGCCGGGGCTTCAAGTCGGGCGGCTTCGACATGCGCGGCGACGCCACCGCCACGCCGGGCACCAAGAACGGCTACGATTCCGAGATCGTCAATTCCTACGAGATCGGCCTGAAGGGCGACTTCCTCGACCGCCGCCTGCGCGCCAACGCCGCCATCTTCAACACCGACTACAAGGGCCAGCAGGTCACGACCCAGGTGCCCAAGCTGACCCCGCCGCCCGGCGTGGTCAGCTTCGTCGACAATGTCGGCAGCTCGCGGATCCGCGGCGCCGAGGTCGAGGCCGGCGCGGTGTTCAGCAAGGACATCAGCCTGGACCTGACCTTCGGCTATATCGACGCCAAGTTCGAGAAGTTCCCGGTGTTCGACCTGGCCACCGGCAAGACCATCGACGTCGCCAGCACGCGGCGCTTCCAGAACACCCCGAAGTACAACGCCAGCGCCACGCTCAACTGGCGGACCGACCTGGCCGGCGGCCAGTTGGCCATCCTGCCGGCGCTGTCCTACCGCTCCAGCGTCCACCTGTTCGAGACGCCGATCCCGAGCATCGACCAGAAAGGCTTCACCCTGGCCGACCTGAGCGTGGTCTGGACCTCGGCCGACGCCGGCTGGCGGATCGGCGCCCATGGCCGCAACCTGACCAACGAGCGCTATCGGACGGGCGGCTACAACTTCCCGTCCAACCAGTTCGCCCAGTCGGTGATCGGCTTCTACGGCCCGCCCCGGACGTTCAAGGTGGCGATCGAGCGTCGCTTCTAGGCATGGCCGGGTTTGTCGAAAGACGCTGGCGTTCGGCCGATGGCCTGTCGCTCTACGCGCGGGACTATCCGGCCGCCGCCGGCCCCGCCCGCCTGCCGGTGATCTGCCTCCACGGCCTGACCCGCAACTCCAAGGACTTCGCGGACGTCGCGCCGTGGATCGCCGGGCAGGGGCGGCGGGTGCTGGTCCTCGACGTGCGGGGACGGGGGCGGTCCGATCCGTCGCCGGACCCGATGCGCTACCAGCCGCTGGTCTATGCCCGCGACGTGCTGGCCTTGATGGATGGGCTGGGGATCGGCCGGGCGGTGTTCGTGGGCACCTCGATGGGCGGTCTGATCACCCTGCTGCTGGCCTCGATGCGGCCGCGCGCCGTGGCCGGGGCGGTGCTCAACGACGTCGGGCCCGAGATCGCGCGGGAGGGCCTGGAGCGGATCGCCGCCTATGCCGGCAAGCCGTTCGAGGCCGCCGACTGGGCCGCCGCCGCCGACTACCTGGCGGCCACCAGCGGCGTGGCGTTTCCGGACTTCGGTCCGGAGGACTGGCGGGTCTTCGCGCGGCAATGGTTCCGCGAGGACGAAGCCGGTCGGCCGGCCCTCGACTACGACCTGTCGATCGCCGTGCCGCTGAAGGCCAGGCCGCCCAAGCGGCGGTCGCTGCTGGCCTGGCTGCTGTTCATCCGGCTGGCGCGCGGTCGCCCGACGCTGCTGCTGCGCGGCGCGCTCTCGGACCTGCTGTCGGCCCGGACCGTCGCCGGCATGCGGCGTATGGCGCCGGGCATGATGGTCGCCGAGGTGCCGCGCGTCGGCCATGCCCCGCTGCTGACCGAACCGGCCGCGCGGCAGGCGCTGACGGCGTTTTTGGAGAGGGTTCCATAGGTTCCGCGGACGATAGGCGATGGTGACGGGCCGTGCGTCCTTCGAGGCCCTCCCATGGAGGGCGCCTCAGGATGAGGATTTCAGCAACAGCGCTCCTCATCCTGAGGTGCGAGCCGAAGGCGAAGCCTCGAAGGACGCACCGAGCGCCATCTGGCTTCAAACGGAAAACGGCCCCGAAGCATCGCTTCGGGGCCGTTCCCATGCGCGGGTCTAGAGCGGGCTAGAAGCGCTTGCGGATCGAGAAGCCGGCGGTGCGCGGGTTGATGCTGACCGCCTGCTGCTTGTTGTTGAGCGCCGAGGTCACGCTCATCAGGCCGACTTCATTGCCGACGTTGTTGATGAACAGATAGGCGCCCCAGTCCGGGCCCTCGACGCCGCCGCGCAGGTTGGCGTAGCCGTAGTCGCCCTGCTTTTCGTAATAGACGTAGGTCGGGCGGAACTGCGAGGCGGACTCGCCGACATAGGCGTAGTCGGCGCGCACCAGGCCGTTGATGTCGCCCATCAGCGGCCAGCTATATTCGACCGAGGCCGAACCGCTGAAGTCGGCGACGTTCGGGAAGGTGTCGCCGCGCAGGCCGGTCGAGCCGGTGATCAGGATGGTCGAATTGGCCTGGTCCTCGGTCAGCTTGGCGTCGACGAAGGCGGCCGTGGCGTTCAGGGTCAGGCCGCGCATGGGTCTGGCGATGGCTTCCAGCTCGAAGCCCTTGATCCGCGCCGTGCCGGCGTTGGTCAGGTAGCTGAAGGCTCCGTTGGCGCTGGTCGCCGAGATCTGCATGTTGCTCCAGTCGATCTGGTACGCGGCGGCGTTCAGGGTCAGGCGACGATCGAACCACTGGCTCTTCACGCCGGCCTCGTAGTTCCACAGGCTGTCGGGCTGGTAGGCCAGCAGGGCGGTCGACAGGCCTGGAATGTTGTTGGCGCCGCCGGGGCGGAAGCCCTTGGCGGCCAGGCCGTAGACCATGACGTCCGGCGTGAACTGGTAGCTGACATTGAGCTTGCTGACCCAGCCGTCGGCGCTGGCGTCGACCTGGGCGGCCGGACCGACATAGGACTGGGTGATGAAGTTGCTGATCAGCACCTGGCCCGAGACGGTCTTGTCGTAGTTGAAGCGGCGGATGCCGCCGGTCAGGCTCAGCTTCTCGACCGGCTTGTAGGTGATCTCGCCGAAGAAGGCCGTCTGCTTGGTGTCGGTGCCGACATGGCGCCAGGCGGTCAGGTCGCTGGGATTGATCGCGCCGGTCGTGGCGTCGGCCTTGGCGACCTGGCTCTCGATGTAGTCCGAACGGTCCTCGTAGTAGACGCCCGCGGTCCAGTCGATCTTGTCGTCGAACAGCGAGCCGTTCATCCGCAGCTCGTGGTTCCACGAGGTCAGGCCCATCGGCTGGTAGAGCGCCCCGGGGGTGCGGCTGTCGGCATAGGCGGTGTACTGCGTCATCTGGGCCGGGGTGCAGGCGGGATTGGCCGGAGCCCCCGCCGCGGGCGGAGCGCCGGCGATGTAGTTGCGGCACGAGGTGGCGTTGGCGCGGTTGGCCGACAAGGTGGGGCTGTAGTCGGAATTCCGCAGCAGGGTCCACTTGTAGTAGGACGAGGTCCCGGTGACCGTGACGAAGCCCAGGTCCCACTTGGCGGTGACGTTGTAGACGCGCAGGTTGTCGTCGGTCGGGGCGATCGTGCGGGCGTTGGTCGAATAGTCCTTGGCGCCGAGGGCCGGGTACCAGCTGTTCTGGCCGTCCAGGGTGGTCTTCTGGAACAGGCCCGAGGCATTGATCGTCAGGTCTTCGGTCGGGGTGAAGCCCAGCATCAGGCGGCCGCCGGACGAGTGCTGGCCGTTGATGTCCTTCTTGTTCAACAGGACGTCGTCGACATAGCCGTCCTGCTCGGCCTTATACAGCACCAGGCGGGCGGCCAGCTTGTCCTCGATCAGCGGCACGTTGACCATGCCCTTGACCGAATAGCCGGGGCCGCCGTCCTTGGTGATCGTGCCGCCGGCCTCGACCGCGCCGGAATACTGGCTGCTGTTGGGCTTGTTGAGGATCACCCGCAGCGTGCCGCCCATCGAGCCGGAGCCGTATAGCGTGCCTTGCGGGCCGCGCAGGACCTCGACGCGCTCGACGTCGAACAGGTTGACGTCGGCGCTGGTCGAGCTGGCGTCGGCGGTGGTGCCGGCCGGGCCGGTCAGCGGGATTTCATCGTAGTAGAGGCCGACCGTGGCCTCGCCGGCGCTGCGCACGCCGCGCAGGGTCAGGCGACGGTTGGTCGGCGAGTTGCCTTCGACCTGCAGGTTCGGAACCGTGCGGAAATAGTCCTGGATGCCCGACGCTCCCAGGCCTTGCAGCGATTTCTCGGTGACCGCGCTGATGCTGATGGGCGTGGTCTGGATGGTGGTCGAACGCTTCAGCGCGGTGACGACCACTTCCTCGAACGTGGTGGTGTCGGCCGGCTGTGGGGTCGCGTCCTGGGCGAAGGCGGGGCTCGCGCCCAGGGCGGTCAGGGCGGTCGCGCCCAGGGCCAGGGCCTTCAGGCCTCGAAACTGCAGTCTCATGATTATCCCCTCGTCTCGACCGTTCGGCGACGGCCTGTAGGTTCAGACGTAGGGGGGAGGGGGGTCCTCACCGGCGCGCGAAAAAATGGGTGGATGCGGAGGGATGGGGAGTGTCCGGCGGATCACCGCACACCCCCCGTCAGCCGTCATGCCTGCTGGTGGAGCAGCACCTCGGCGATCTGCACCGCGTTGAGGGCGGCGCCCTTGCGGAGGTTGTCACCGGTCACGAACAGCGCCAGGCCGTGCTTCACCGTCGGGTCCGGGCGCACGCGACCCACGAACACCGGATCTCTCCCCGTGGCGTCCAGCGGGTTGGGAACCTCGGCCAGCTCCACGCCCGGCGCCCGGCCCAGCAGCTCCAGCGCGGTGGCGACCGAGATTTCCCGCTCGAACTCGGCGTTGATGGAGAGCGAATGGCCGGAATAGACCGGCACGCGCACGCAGGTGCCCGACACCGGCAGTCCCGGAATTTCCAGGATCTTGCGGCTCTCGTCGCGCAGCTTGTTTTCCTCTTCGGTGTAGCCGTCCTCGCCGACCTTGTAGTTCAGCGGCACGACGTTGAAGGCAATGGGAACGGCCCACTTTTCCGGCGGCGGAAAGGCCACCGCGTCGCCGGCGCGGGCCAGGGCGGCGCCGCCGTCGGCGGCCGCGCGGACCTGGGCCTCCAGTTCGCGGATCCCCGCCGTCCCGCCGCCCGACACCGCCTGGTAGGTGCTGACCACCAGCCGCTTCAGGCCGGCGGCCGCGTGCAGCGGCTTCAGCGCCGGCATGGCCGCCATCGTGGTGCAGTTGGGATTGGCGACGATGCCCTTGGGGATCGAGGCCAGGGCGTGCGGATTGACCTCGGCGACCACCAGCGGCACGTCCGGGTCCTCGCGCCAGGCCGAGGAGTTGTCGATGACGATCGCCCCGGCCTCGGCGACCTTCGGCGCCAGCTGCAGCGAGGCCGCGCCGCCCGCTGAGAAGAAGACCAGGTCGAGACCGGCGTAGTCGGCGGTGTCGGCGTCCTCCACGACGATGTCGTCGTCGCCCCACCTCAGCCGCGTCCCGGCCGATCGCGCCGAGGCGAACAGGCGCAGGGACCGGAGCGGGAAGTTCCGCTCGGCCAGCAAGGTGCGCATCATCTCGCCGACAAGGCCGGTCGCGCCGACGATGCCCACGCGGGGCGGGTTGGAAGGGGAAAATGCCGGGGGCATGTCTTACGTCTCCTGAGAGTGCGGAGGCGCGGGATTGTGCCGGTCTGGAATAGAGCGGCCCCGCGCATCGGCGGGGCTTCTGTCCGGGTGGTGCGCGTCAGACCTCGCGCACACCCGCACACGCCCCGCCGAGGCGGGTCGTTTTGCGGGTAATGACTTTGGTCATGACGACGGACATGGCGCGGCTTCTAGGGGCGAACGCGGCGGATGTAAACCGCATCGCCTGACGAGGTTCGGCGCCGGCTAGAACCCGCGCTCCAGCGTCAGCCGCAGCGTGCGGGGCGCGATGCCGAAATAGTCGATCGGGCCGGAGGTGTTGCGCTGGGCCGAGGCGCGGCCGGCCCGGTCCAGCAGGTTGTCGATCGCCAGGTCGGCCCGCCAGTCGTCCTGCTTGACGCCGAAGCTCAGGCCGAACGTCGCGTAGCCGCCCATCTTCAGGTAGTCGGCGTTGCCCCGGTTGAACGCCGAGCGCGACGTCCCGGTATAGGCCGCGTCGATCCGGAAGCGGCCGTCGAGCGCGGCCGTCAACGGCCATTGGCGCTCCAGCGACGCGGCGCCCGCGAACTTGGGAACCACCGGCAGGCGGTCGCCCCTCAGGCCCAGGCCGATGGCGGTGTTGGTGACCTGGTCGGCGGTCAGGCGCGCGTCGGTGAAGGTGGCGCTGGCGGCGGCGTTCCAGCCCCACAGCTGGCGGGCGGTGAACTCGGCCTCGAACCCGCGGATGCGGCTGGCGCCGATATTGGTCAGGAACGAGAAGGCGCGGTTCTGGGTCTGGGCGCTGTACTGCATGTCGCGCCAGTCGATCTGGTAGACGGCGACATTGGCCGTGAAGCGGCGGTCGGCGAACTGGCTCTTCAGCCCGGCTTCGTAATTGGTCAGGCGGTCCGAGCGGTAGGGGGCCAGGGTGTCGGCCAGGCCGGGCACCACATTGACACCGCCGGGGCGGAAGCCCTGGGACACCTGGACGTAGCCCAGGATGTCCGGGGTGATCTGCTGACTGGCCAGAGCCTTCAGGCTCCAGCCCTGTTCCCGGGTACGGGCGTCGATCCGATAGTCGGCCCAGGTGCCCGACACCACGTTGGGGATCTGCACCTCGCCCCGGTCGCGCTTGGCGTATTCGAACCACCGGGCGCCCAGGGTCAGCCGCGTCTGCGGTGCGGGGTCATAGGAGACCTCGCCGAACGCCGCCTCCTGGCGGATGTGGTTGTCGATGCTGCGCCGGCCGATCAGGATCACCGGGTCGCCCACCGCGCCCGTCAGCGGATCGACGTGCGGCACCTGGCTGTCGATCAGGTCGTCCCGGACCTCGTGATAGGCGCCGACTGTCCAGCTGATCGGGCCTTCGCCCGCCGACGCGGCGCGGACCTCCTGGATTGACGAGGTCAGGTTGGTCGGCTGGCGGAGGATCGCGGGATAGAGGCTGTCGACATAGGCGGTGTAGCCCTGCATCTGGCCGCTGTCGCAGAGGCCGCCGAGCGCGTAGTAGCGCGCGCATCCCGCCGGATTGTCGCGCTCGCCCAGCAGCACGCCGCTGTAGTCGGAGCGCCGGATCAGCTTCCAGCGATACCAGGACGAGGTGGCCGTGACGTCGACGGCGTCGCCCTTCCAGTGCAGCGTGGTGTTGGCCAGGGCGATCTTGCCGTCGAACGGCGCGCGGGCGGCGTGGCGCGTGCGCCAGGGGCCCGCTATGTCGTGCCAGGCCGAAATGTCGTCGCGATGGCTGTCCTGGACGGTGCCGGTCAGCAGCAGTGACAACCGTGGCGTCGGCTCCCACCGCACGCCCAGGCGCGCGCCCTTGATCCGCGTGGAGTCGACGTCGGACAGACCCAGTCGGACGTTGTCGATCGCGCCCGGCGTCCTCTGGTCGTAGACCGTCAGGCGGGCGGCCAGCACGTCGGGCGCGATCACGCCATTGAACGCCGCGGTGAACCCGCCGACCTGTTCGCCGTGCGCGACGCTGGCGGCGTTGACGCTGACGAAGCCGCCGGTTTGCGTCAGGTCCGGGCGCTTGAACAGCACCCGCAGCGCCCCGCCCATCGACCCCGCGCCGTACAGCGTGCCTTGCGGGCCCCGCAGCAGTTCGATCCGGTCGACGTCGATCAGGGCCAGCTCCGGCGTCATCTGGCCCGGGTCGGCCGTGGTCCCGACCGGGCCGGTCATCGGGGTCTCGTCGTAATAGAGGCCCGTGGTCGCCTCGCCGGCCCCGTAGACGCCACGCAGCACCAGCCGGCGGCCGAAGGGGGTGGAGATCAGCTTCAGGCCCGGCAGCAGCGGGGCGGCGCGCTCCAGGTCGACCATGCCCAGCCGCGACAGCTGCTCGCCGGTCAGCACGGTCATGCTGACCGGGGTCTTCTGCATCTCGGTGCTGCGCTTGAGCGCCGTCACCACCACGGAATCCAGCGGCGTGTCGATGTCGGGGGACGGCGCGGGCGCCGGGGCGGGCGTGGGCCGCGCGGGCGGCGGGGCGACGGGCCGCGTCGCCTGGACCAGGAAGCTGCGCCCCTCCAACCGGACGGTCAGGCCCGATCCGGCCAGCAGGCGCGACAGGGCCTCCTCGGGGGTGAAGACCCCCCTCAGGACCGGGCTGCGCCGCCCGGCGGTCAGGTTGGGCGAGAACAGGATCTCGCGGTTGCTCCGCAGCGCCAGCTGATTGAGCGCCTGGCCGAGCGGTTGGGCGGCAAGGTCGAAGCGCAGGGTCGTCGTGGAGCTCGCGGCCTCGGCGGGCCGCGGCGTCGATACCGCCAGGGCCAGGCCGCTGGCCGCGCAGAGCACGGCCGCGAAGGCGCCGCGCCTCAAGGACGCCCCCGACCTGCTTGACCCCGACACAGCGACTCTCGACCTCCCCGACCGGCCGCGAACGCGCGCCTCGGGGGTGGGGACTATGCCCCAATCCACCCGAAGGCCACCGATCATGGTTCGCCACCGCCTCCTAAGATCGCCTCTTGCACACCCATTAGGCAACGCACTCAAGGTAGCGTGTGCTCGGTTCCCAGGCGGCGGTCCCGCTTGACATGGAGGCGAGCGCCCGTTCACCTCGCCGTCACAAAAAGTCGGGGCGGGTAATGATGCGTATCGGTAGGGCGGCGACGCCCTCAGGAGGCGGCCAGGCGCTGGTGGAAATGGGCGCCCGCTTCACGCCGGCGTTGCGGGCGTTCTTCTCGCGCCGGGCTCCGATGAACGATGTCGAGGACCTCGTGCAGGAGGTTTTGCTCCGCATCCACAAACGCCAGCCCGAGGCGGTGGTGAACAATGTCGAGGGCTACCTCTTCGAAGTCGCCGCCAATGTGCTGATCGATCGGGGCCGCGCCGACCGCACCCGCTGCCGGTCCGCCCATTGCGAATTTCAAGAAATTCATCACCCCGTTGATGAAATGTCTCCCGAGCGCGTCTTACAGGCTCGAGAACAAATGGCGCGAGCCTTGGCGGCCCTGAACGAGCTGCCAGAGCGGACCCGGCGGGTTTTCGTCCTCGTGCGCTTCGAGGAGATGAGCTACAAGCTCGTCGCCCAGCGCCTGGGCGTCTCCGTCAGCGCTGTCGAGAAACATGTGATGAAGGCGTTGCGTCACCTGAACGCACGTCTGCGGGACCAGAATGACGCCGACCACGCCGGTCAACGAGACACACGACGACCCGGATAGCGCCGCGGCGACCTGGTTCGCGCGCCTGCAGGGCGACGCCGTCCTGGTGGAAGAGCGCCGGGCCTTCGAGCGCTGGCTGGCCGCCGACCCTCGCAACGCCGAGGCCTGGGACCGTTGCCGGCGCGTCTGGAGCGACCTGAGCCTGCTGGAGTCCAACCCTGCCCTCGACGCCCTGCGCGCCGATGCGCTCGGCGCCAGTATCGACGCTCCGCGCCGCCTGAACCGTCGCGGCCTGCTCGCCGTCGCCGCCGGGGTGGTCGCGGTGGTCGGGACCGGCGCGATCCTGGGCCGAGACCTGCTGACCAAGGCCGGAAGCCTGGGCGGGGGAGCTTCGGCCGAACCAACCTTCACCACCGCCGTCGGCGAGCTGGCGACCTTCCATCTGGCCGACGGCTCGGTGGTGACCCTGAGCACCGACTCCGCGGTCAAGGTGAACCCCTGGGATCGCGAGCGCCGCCTGACGCTGGTTCGCGGCCAGGCCTTTTTCAAGGTGGCCAAGGACGCCGCCCGGCCCTTCGTGGTCGCGGTCGGTGACAAGCTGGTCACCGCCGTCGGCACCGCCTTCGACGTGCGGATGGACGCCGGAAAGCTGTCGGTGACCCTGGTCGAGGGCCGCGTGCGGATCGCCGGTCCGTCGCCGCGCGGCGACCGCATGGTCGAGATGTCGGCGGGCTCGCGGTTCGTCGCCGCCGACGCCGCCGACTGGAATATCGCCAGCGTCGATACGGCCAAGGAATCCAGCTGGCTGCAGGGCCGCTTGGTGTTCGACGGCGAGCCCCTGTCGGCGGTCGTCGCCGAGATGAACCGCTTCTCGGTGCGCAAGCTACGCGTCTCCGACTCCAAGGTCGCCGCCACCCCGGTCAGCGGCGTGTTCAAGACCGGCCAGGTCGACGCCTTCGTGGCGGCGCTGCGCAGCTACGGCCTAGCGGATGTCGGCCAGGTGGACGCGACGCAGATCGAACTGATCGGGCCTCGGGCCTGAGCCGTATCGTGCTCAGGATTCCGATTTCGCGCGCCGGATACGTCAGTGCGGAAGCGCCTTCCCCAAGTTTCGGATCGGCGCTAGGAATTGCGTCATGAAGCTTCGGATGACGAGATCGAGCTGGCTGGCGCGGGGGCTAATGCTTCTTGGCGCCATTCTGCTGTTTGTCGCGCCGACACTGCCCGCCGCCGCCGCCGCCGCCGCGATGCCGAAGGGCGACTGCTGCGCCGACATGCCGTGCCATGATCAAGGGCGCAAGGCGCTCTGTCCCCAGGCCTGTGTTGTTGCGTGCCAGGTCATCGTCGCGCCCGAAGCGCAATTTGTCGGACCCGTCGAGATCGGCTCCGCGCCGATCGCGCCGATGGTCGCCTTGCTGCCTCTTGGCCGCGCTCCGGCGCCGGAGCTTCCGCCGCCGCGGTGAAATCGAGTTCAGACGAAATCCATCAATCTGAAATCGGAAAATCACCATGAAACGCATCTTCTCGACCGCAGCCCTCATGCTGCTGGCTTCCGCCACGGCCGCTTACGCCGCCGCCCCGGACGCCGTGACCAAGGCCGTCCAAGCCTGCTGCGCCCTGGGCGCGGCTTGCTGCAACGGCGGCCCGTGCTGCTGATCTAGCGTCTTGAGCTAGACGGGACGCCCGCCCCCGATGGGGCGGGCGTTTTGCTGATCGCGGCAAAAGCCGAACGGGTGTCGCGAGACGCCCGCCTTTTTTCATTCGACCGCAAAGCGTTGTCATCCCGGATCGGCCTTCGGCCGTCCGGGATGACAACCGATATCGGTTTTACCGCCCCGACACCGCCGGCCCGTAGTACAGCCCGTTGAACAGCAGCTTGAACGTGCCCGCCGTCTGGGCGCGCTGGGTGACCACCGGCCCCATCAGCATCACCCGGCCCTTGCCCAGCTTGGCGTCGATGACGCCGGCGGTCCCGTCCAGCCGCTTCTCGCCCAGCGCCCAGCCGCTGCGCAGCAGGTCGCCGCTGAACCAGGCCACGCGCTTGAGGCCTTCGCTATCGGTCGCCGCGAAGGCGGGGTTGTTGTCGTAATAGACGTCCACCCCACTGGCCATGCCGTAGGCCAGGGGCTGGGTCGGGTCGACCTGGGCCCGCAGGATCGAGCCGGGGATGTAGAAGTCCTTGGTCGAGGGCGCGGTCGGCTTGCCGTCCTTGTCGTCGACCAGCACGTTGCGCACCGGCAGGCCCAGCAGCGAGCCCATGGCGCTGGAGCTGCCCACGGCGATCACCGCCCCGCCGTCGCGCACGAACCGGTCGATCTGCGGCAGGGTCTTGTCCGGGGTAATGGTCCCCAGCCAGGAGCGGAATTCGGCGGGAATCTCGGCCGGCTCCGGCTGCTTGGTCTTGAAGGCGAACCGCGTGCCCGCGACCGGAGCGGTATAGGCGCCGTCCGGGAACAGGATGACGTCGTAGTCCTTGGCCAGCTTGCCCGCGTCCAGCCGCTGCGGGCGCACGACCGTGTAGGGCATCTCGTATTTCTCGAACAGCCAGCGGGTCCAGCCGCTGGGCATCAGGCCGCCATAGAGGTCGACCAGTCCGACGCGGGTGGGCTTCAGCTTGATCGTCGCGCCGGCCGGCTTGGCGTCGACGCCGTAGGCGCTCAGCCCCAGCTCCTTGACGGCCTGCCTGACGACGCCGTCGGCCTTGGCCGAGGCCGGGATCCACAGGGTCCCTTCCGCGAACGTTTGGCCCTGGGCGGTGGTCGGGGCCTTGAGCCAGAACACCGGCGCGCCGGCCTTGACCAGGCGGTTGGTCAGGATGAAGGCGTTGTTGGGCGCGTGGCTGATCAGCCAGCCGGCCCCGGCATGGCCGACGATCTGACCAGGCGGGACCGTGATGACGTCGGGCGCGGTCTCGAACGGCCCGTCGAAGCCCTCGACCACGCGGTCGAAGCCGACGCCCATCTGCATGGCCAGGGTGTAGCCGGTGGCGTCATAGGGCGGCTTGGGCGGGCCGCCGGGATATTCCAGGTCGTGCGGGTGGTCCTGGGGTTCGAACATGTCCAGCACGTGCGGGCGATAGGCCTGGTCGGTCTTCACCACGAACGAGCCGGCCGGATAGGTCTTGCCGCCGATGCTGAAGACGGCGGTGGCGCGCTGCACCTGGACACCGCTCTTGATCAGCGCGTTGAGGAAATTGACCGCCGTGGGCAGGTCGGCCTGGTCGGCGGGGATCACGTAGCCCCGGGCGTCGCGATGGGCCGGGTCGTGCAGCACGGTGTCGTACAGCGCGGGATCGACGCCCTTGGCGCCGTAGGACCAGGCGTCGACCTTCTCTTGGGCGCCCGCCGCCGCCTTCAGCGCCTCGATGCGCTTGGGGGTGATCGTCCAGCTGTCGGCCTGGCCCTTGGCGATGGAGTCCTGGCCCATGCGCCAGGCGTTGAACAGCAGGCGCTCGCGGTTGCGCACGGCGTAGTCGATCACCGCGCGGTCCAGGGTCAGGCTGTAGTCGATCGACGACTTCAGATGCCAGGTCTGGGGCGCGACCGGGTAGGGCAGGTCGTTGTGCGGCAGCTGGCGGTCGGGAACCATGCCCAGCTTCATCGGCGTCGGGTGGCCGATGATCTCGGTCAGCAGGCCCACGGCGTTGTGGAAATAGGTGACTGTCCGCTCGATGCCGTTGGTCCAGGTCGAGTAGGAGGCCTCGCTGCGCATGGCGCTGCCGGCCTTGCCCTCGGAGATCAGCCGGCTGTGCATGGCGGCGCCGACCTCGCTGAGCTGGCTCATGATCAGCGGGTCGTAATTGTAGTTGAACGGGTCGCGGAACGGCGGGACGAACACCACCGTGCCGGGGCTGTTGGGCTGGTGCTGGTTGTAGATGATCTGCGGGAACCATTCGCGGAAGAACACCCGGCTGAGGTTCTCGGTCTCCTTCTGGCTCATCATGTAGAAGTCGCGGTTGTCGTCGTGGCCGACATACTTGTTGTACAGGCGCGGCAGGCTGTCCCAGTTGGCCTCGCGCTTGGTCGGCTCGGGGATGCGCATGTACCAGTCGGAGACGTACTCCATGCCGTCCGGATTGGCCTGGCCGATCAGGATGATGGCGTCGTCCAGGAAGCGCTTGGTCTCGGCGTCGTCGTGGCTGGCCAGCTCGTAGGTGATCTGGGCCAGGTGCTGGGGCGGGACGATCTCGTTGGCGTGCAGGCCGCCGTCGATCCAGACGATGGCCTTGCCTTCCTGGGCCAGGGCCCGGGCCTGGGCCTCGTCGACGCCCTTGGCCAGGGCCAGCTTGCCGGCGATGCCGCGATAGTGGTCCAGCCTGGCCAGGTTCTCCGGACTGGAGACGGCCATCATGTACTGGGTGCGGCCTTCCTCGGTCTGGCCGATGGCGATCATCTTCAGGCGGTTCGACTGGCCCGCCAGGGTTTTCCAATAGCTGACCAGCTGGGTGTAGTTGGCCAGGAAATAGTCCTCGCCGGCCTCGTGGCCCCAGGCCTGCTTGGGCGTGGCGATGGCGGCGTTGACGGCGACCGGCGCCTGGGCCGCCGAGGTCGGGGCGGCGGGAGCCTGGGCGAGGACGGGCCCCGCGGCCTGTAGGGCAAGGAAGATGGCGGCGGTCGCCAGAAGCGGTCTGCGCATGGTCGGTGAAACCCCTCGGATCCACCCCCACGGCGGTCCTCGAACTCAAGACGTCGGCGGGGGAATCTTCCTCACCGTCAAAAACCGAAAGCGTTACATTATTACAGGGAATTTTTTGACGCCGCCGCGATGAGGGGCGGGCCGCGTCTTACGTCTCATTGGACAGTCGCCCGATCGGCACCGTCATTCGCTTACCTGGGGAAACGTCCATAATGAAGCTTTCGACCTTGAAGCTCGCCCTGCTGTCCGCCGCCATGGCGACCGGCGTCTTCGCGACCCAGGCCGGCGCCAAGCCGATCACCGAGGCCGACCGCGCCCAGATCCTCAAGGCCGTCGACGCCGACGCGCCCCAGATCTCGGACGCCGCCCTGAAGATCTGGGGCTTCGCCGAGGTCGGCTACCAGGAGACCAAGAGCTCGGCCCTGCTGCAGGACCAGCTGAAGGCGGCGGGTTTCGAGGTCCAGGCCGGCGTGGCCGGCATGCCGACCGCCTTCGTCGCCAGCTACAAGAATGGCGCCGGCCCGGTGATCGCCATCCTCGCCGAGTTCGACGCCCTGCCGGGCCTGGCCCAGACCCACGATCCGGTGAAGACCGGGATCCCCGGCCAGGTCGCCGGCCACGGCTGCGGCCACAACCTGTTCGGCGCCGCCTCGGTCGGCGCGGCCGTCGCGCTGAAGGAATGGATGGTCAAGAACAACATCAAGGGCGAGCTGCGCGTCTATGGCTCGCCGGCCGAGGAGGGCGGTTCGGGCAAGGTCTATCTGGTGCGTTCGGGCCTGTTCAAGGACGTCGACGTCACCCTGCACTGGCACCCCAACAACGCCAACACCGCCGTCCAGGGCGTGTCGATGGCCAATATCAGCGGCAAGTTCCGCTTCCACGGCGTCTCGGCCCACGCCGCCGGCGCGCCCGAGAAGGGCCGTTCGGCCCTGGACGGCGTCGAGGTCATGGACGTGGCCACCAACTTCCTGCGCGAGCACACGCCCGACAAGACCCGCATCCACTACGTGATCACCGCCGGCGGCACGGCGCCCAACGTCGTCCCCGACTTCGCCGAGGTCTATTACTACGTCCGCCACCCCGATCCGGCGGTGGTCAAGGACGTCTGGGCGCGGGTCGAGAAGGCCGCTCAGGGCGCGGCCCTGGCGACGGGCACGACGATGGACAGCGAGATCACCGGCGGGGTCTACGCCCTGCTGCCCAACGACACCCTGGGCAAGGTGATGGACGCCAACCTGCGCAAGGTCGGCGGCGTCACCTGGACGCCGGAGGAGATCGCCTTCGCCAGGAAGATGCAGGAATCCCTGCCGGGCGCGCCGTCGATCGACACCGTCAAGACCGTCGTGCCCTACAAGGTCGAGATGGAAGGCGGCGGCGGCTCGACCGACGTCTCGGACATCAGCTGGGTGACCCCGACCGTCGGCCTGGGCACCGCGACCTTCGTGCCGGGTTCGGCCGGCCACAGCTGGCAGAACGTGGCGGCGGCCGGCTCGTCGATCGGCGTCAAGGGCGCGGTCAACGCCGCCAAGACCCTGGCCCTGACCGGCGCCGACCTGTTCTCCAACCCCGACATCGTCAAGAAGGCCAAGGCCGAACTCGACCAGCGCCGGGGTCCGGACTTCGCCTACAAGGCCATGCTGGGCGACCGCCCGCCGGCCCTGGACTATCGCAAGCCCGCCGCCGGCGGCCACGAATAGCGATCGATCCGTCCCCCCGATCGATCGTTAGCGGCTGGCGCCGGTTCCCCCCGGTTTTGGCGCCGGCCGCGCCTCACCCTTCCACACCGCGGAGACCCTTCATGGCGGAGGCCATTACCGTTCCCCAGGAGCGTTTCGAGATGCTGAAGGGTGCTCTGCCCGCCATCACGCGCGAGCATCTGTTCAGCGTCTACGGCATCAGCGAAACCACCTGGGGCAAGCTGCGCAAGGGCGAGCCGATCAAGCTCAGCACCTGGCAGCGCATCCAGATGCGCTACGAGCGGGTGTGCTCGACCCTGGCCAAGGCCGCCTGAAGGCTTTGATCGCGTCTTGAGTTTGGCCAACCGTCCTATCCCCGTTTCCCCGGCGAAGGCCGGGGTCCAGGTTCAGCCGAGGTGGTCGGCGGCGATCCGAAAAACCCAGCCCTACGATCTGGGCCCCGGCCTTCGCCGGGGAAACGGGCAAGGGTGATCCCGTTCCAGTGAGCTTCCGAAAGCCTTCATGAACAAACGTTTCGCCTATCTGATCATCGCGTCCATGGTCCTGGGGATCCTGGTCGGCTGGGGTTGCAACCAGTTCCTGGACGCCGAGCACGCCAAGGG
>NZ_LMHC01000005.1 GCF_001427665.1 Caulobacter sp. Root655 | reverse complement strand
CTATCAGGCGAGAACTGTTACCCATCTATCCGGGCTGGTCTGTCACCTCTCTATCCGGGCTGAACACCCTCCCTCTCCCCTCCGGGAGAGGGTTTCAGGACTGGAATCCGCCTCCGGGACATGGTCAGCGGCAAATAAACCTTTCGGCTGCACCGCCGATTAACGCCGATGCGCGTTGTTACCGACATGTCCAAGTTTGGTTCTGGCGGGGCTCAAGACCGGCGCGCCGGTCCCCGCGCCGCGATGCAACATGCCGGCAAGGTGCTGTGCGGCGTCTTCGCGTGGGATTGCGTGATCCGCGATCAGTCCGCGACGGGGTTGCGCGTCCAGATGCTGTCGAGCGCCACGCCGCCCGGCACGGTTCAGGTGGTCGATCTGGTCAGCGGCTTCGCCTACGACGTGAAGGTGGTCTGGCAGAAGGATCGCGAATTCGGCCTGAAGATCGTCGGCGGCCACGACCTGCGCGGCCTGGCCCCGGCCTCGCTGCAGACGGCCAAGCGCATGTGGCAGGCCAGCCAGGGCAAGGTTTCGGCCAGCTAGGGCGCGAGATCGACACGCGCTTTCCCCTTTCACACCGTCATTCCGGGCCTTGTGCCCGGAACCCCTGGTTCAGCCCGCACGTGAGGCGCAAGCGGCGCGCTGGCGCGCCGCCCCTCCGGCCCTCGCGGCGGAGAGAGGGATTCCGGGCACAAGGCCCGGAATGACGGAATCATTTTGAAAGGCAGGGAATTGTAGCGGCCAATGTCGGCCTTCAAGGCCGTTGGCGTAGCCCCCAAAACGCCATCGGGCCCCGGCGAGAACGCCGGGGCCCGAACGGACGGTCGGTCATCGCCTGGTTAGGCGGCGGTCTCGTTCCGGGTGGCTTCTTCAGCCATGGCGCGGACGAGGTCGAGCACCTGGCGGCGCACGCGGCCACGGCCGATCTTCGGGAAGACTTCAGCCAGTTCCAGGCCCTCGGGCGTGGTCAGGAATTCCTGCACGACGCGTTCGGCGTGCTGGCCGACTTCGTCGTTTTCCGAGCCGTCCATCGGGTCGGCCAGGCCGTCGAAGAAGAACGACACCGGCACCTGCAGGGTACGGGCGATTTCATACAGCTTGGAGGCGCTCACGCGGTTGGCGCCGCGCTCGTACTTCTGCACCTGCTGGAAGGTCAGGCCCAGCGAGTCAGCCAGCTGTTCTTGGCTAACGCCCAACAGTTTGCGACGCATCCGGACGCGGCCGCCGACATGAAGATCGACAGGGTTTGGGCGCCGGCCTTCGGTTTCTTCGCTCAATTTTCGCCTCCAACGGTTGTTTTGTCACAATGACATGTCCGGCACGTTGATGGAACGGCGGCACGGCAAAGCGCGGCGTTAGGTCGCTGAGGTTTAGCTCGTTAACCTCGTGCTTGCGCTAACACGCGGACCTACACCTCGTGATCGCGGCGAAATCTAGACCGGATTGTTTCAATTCACTCGCCGATCTAGGCGTTGAGCGGTTGCCGGGCGTGGGCGTCGCGATCCGCCCAGATGCGGCGCGCCTGGATCGCAACGTCGTTGAGTCGGTACAGGGTCTCGGCCGCCAGGGCTTCGTCGCGGGGCGAGCCCGGATGGAACTGCGGGATCTGGGCGCGGATCACCTGGTGCTGCACGGCGGTCAGGTTGCCGAACGCCCGCAGGTCCAGCTCATCGACGTGGTAGCCGACCGGCCCCTCGATCCCCAGGGCCTCGCGCACCCGTTCCAGCAGGGCCTGCGACAGGGCGATCTCCGAGCCGGCCACCACCCCGAACGCGTAGGGACGGGGCAGGCCGACCAGGCGTGTGTCGATCGGCGAGTTCATGATGCCGGGATAGAGCTGCATGTCGATCATGCCGACGAAGCGCTCGACGCCGTTGACCAGGGCCAGCTCCATGGCCGCCGCCCAGGCCTCGAACACCCGGGCGCCGCGGCCCGGACCCTTCTTGGCGCGATAGGCCTCGGTCGTGAACAGCCGGGTGGCCTCCCAGACGTCGGGGCCCTTCTTGGGCGATTCCCCGGGGGCGATCAGCTGCGGATACTTGTCGGCCAGCATGCAGCGCTCGTCGGTGGGATGCAGGCGCAGGCCGACCTCCAGCCGCATGTCGTCGTCGAAGCCCAACAGGTAGATGGCGCGCAGGTCGTCGTAGTCGTCGACCTCGCCGCCATCGAGCACGACCAGGTCGACCCAGCCGTTCTTCTCGACGCACTGCTCGCGCCGCTGTTCGTGCATGGCCCACAGCTGGGGGCCGTAGAGATGACGGTTCTCGGACGTGACGATGTGGATCATGGTTCCATCCCCCGTGGTTGGCTGGATGGCATTAGACGGCCGGTTCTCCGCGCGACGCGATAGGCCGAACGGCCTGTGGCCACGCTTAGGTTGTGTTGTCGCACTTGCCACAACGCCCCGTCGGGCGGAACATCGCCGCATGAGCGCGCGAGACCACATTCCAGACGAGACGGGGCGCTATCGCACCTTCGCCGCCTTCTATCCGTTCTACCTGACCGAACACGTCAATCGGGTCAGCCGGCGGCTGCACGTGGTGGGAACCAGCCTGGTGATCGCCGCCCTGGTCGCCGGGTTCCTGGTCGACTGGCGGTTCTTCGTCGCCGCGCCGCTGGTCGGCTACGGTTTCGCCTGGGTGGGGCATTTCGTGTTCGAGAAGAACCGCCCGGCCACCTTCAAATATCCGTTCTACAGCCTGGCCGGCGATTTTCGGCTGTGGTTCGAGGTGGTGACCGGGCGCAGGCCGTTCTGAACTCGGTCCTGTAGACGATAGCGTTCGCCGTGCGTCCTTCGAGGCTCGCCTGCGGCTCGCACCTCAGGATGAGGCGCTCTGTTGCTGAGTTCCTCATCCTGAGGCGCCCTCCGTAGGAGGGCCTCGAAGGACGCACGGCGGTTCCGCCGGTCCTATCGGCCAACGGTCCATGGATCCTGGGTCGCGCTCTTCGCTCTTGCGATATTGCGTCGCAGCAAAACCCGGTTCATGATCGTTGGTAATTAAGAACGATAAACGGGAAGCGCAGGATGACGACCAAGCCGTTCCAGCACGCGCCTGACGCGCCCTGGATTTTCCGCACCTATGCGGGTCACTCCACGGCCGAGAAGTCCAACGCGCTGTATCGGGCCAACCTGGCCAAGGGCCAGACCGGCCTCTCCGTCGCCTTCGACCTGCCCACCCAGACCGGCTACGACGCCGACCACATCCTGGCGCGCGGCGAGGTCGGCAAGGTCGGGGTGCCGATCAGCCACCTGGGCGACATGCGCCAGCTGTTCGACCAGATCCCGCTGGAGCAGTCCAACACCTCGATGACCATCAACGCCCCGGCTGCCTGGCTGCTGGCGATGTACGTGGCGCTGGGCGACGAGCAGGGGGCCGACCGCAAGCTCTTGCAGGGCACCACCCAGAACGACCTGATCAAGGAATATCTGAGCCGCGGCACCTACATCTTTCCGCCGGGCCCGAGCCTGCGGCTGATCGGCGACATGATCGCCTGGTGCTACCGCGAGGTTCCGAAATGGAACCCGATGAACGTCTGCAGCTACCACCTGCAGGAGGCCGGGGCGACGCCGGAGCAGGAGCTGGCCTTCGCCCTGGCCACCGCCATCAGCGTGCTCGACACCGTCAAGGCCGGCGGCCAGGTGCCCGAGGAAGACTTCGAGATCGTCGCCTCGCGGATCAGCTTCTTCGTCAATGCCGGCGTGCGGTTCGTCACCGAGCTGTGCAAGATGCGGTCGTTCACCCGGCTGTGGGACCAGATCCTGCTGGAGCGCTACGGCGTCCAGGACAAGAAGGCCCGGCGGTTCCGCTATGGCGTGCAGGTCAACAGCCTGGGCCTGACCGAGCAGCAGCCCGAGAACAACGTCTACCGCATTCTCATCGAGGCCCTGGCCGTCACGCTCAGCAAGGACGCCCGCTGCCGGGCCTTGCAGCTGCCGGCCTGGAACGAAGCCCTGGGCCTGCCGCGCCCCTTCGACCAGCAATGGTCGCTGCGGCTGCAACAGGTCTTGGCCTACGAGACCGACCTGCTGGAATACGAGGACCTGTTCGACGGCAGCCACGTGGTCGAGGCCAAGGTCGCCGAGCTGTCGGCCGGGGCGCTGGCCCAGCTGGCGCTGATCGACGACATGGGCGGCGCCCAGAACGCCATCGATTACATGAAGGGCGAACTGGTCGGCTCCAACGCCCGGCGGGTGCGCTCGGTCGAGACCGGCGACATGACCGTGGTCGGCGTCAACCGCTGGACCGACACCGAGGACTCGCCGTTGTCGGCCGGCGAAAGCAGCATCGAGACCGTCGATCCGCGCCTGGAGGCCGGCGTCGTCGAGCGCTTGAAGGCCTGGCGGACGGCCCGCGACCCGGTCGCCGCCGAGGCCGCCCTGGCCGACCTGAAGGCCGCTGCCGCCGATGGCCGGAATATCATGGAACCCTCGATTATCGCCGCCAGGGCCGGGATCACCACCGGCGAGTGGGCCGGGGCCCTGCGCGAGGTGTTCGGCGAGTATCGCGGCCCGACCGGCGTCGCCGTGGTGGTCTCGACCGGCGAGGCCGAGGACGTCGAGGCGGTCAAGCGCGAGGTCGAGCGGGTGTCCGAGGTGCTCGGCCGCACCCTGACCTACCTGGTCGGCAAGCCAGGCCTGGACGGCCACTCCAACGGCGCCGAACAGATCGCCACCCGGGCCCGCGCGGTCGGCATGGAAGTGATCTATGACGGCATCCGCTCGACCCCCGAGGAGATCGTCCGCCGCGCCAAGGAGGGCCGCGCCCACGTGGTGGGCCTGTCGATCCTGTCGGGTTCGCACCTGGACCTGGTGCAGGAAGTGATCCGCGTGATGCGCGCCGAGGGCCTGGACCACATCCCCGTGGTGGTCGGCGGCATCATCCCCGACGGCGACGCCCTGATCCTCAAGCAGATGGGCGTGGCGCGGATCTACACCCCCAAGGACTTCAAGATCACCGAGATCATGGGGGATGTGGTGCGGCTGGTGGAGGCGGCGGTGGAGGCGGAGGCGTAGATCCTGTCATCCCGGACAAGGCCCGGAGGGCCGCCGATCCGGGACCGCCGCAAGCGCGGCATTCACGCGCCCGATTACGGTGACAGTGCATTTAATCTGTCAATGAACATGTAAAAAGTCACATTTCGCGTGAGAAGGCCGCTCCCGGCCCTAGTCACCAATCTTGCTCAGGCCAGCCTCGATGGCTTTCGGGATCATCTTCATCCAGCCCAGCTCAGGCATCGGAACGTGGAACAGGCCAGCCGCAGCGTGAAGGACCGCAGCAGCCGCTATGGCACCGCCGACAAACGCCACCTGCTTTCGAGCCGAAGCGGCTACGGCCCCCAACAAGGACGTGAACTGCTCCCACGCCGCCGTGGCCAAATTCTCTAGGGTTCGGACAAGGCCAAGGACCAGGCGATTTGATGCCCCTCTCGGATCGTGGATCCACTCCCTAATCAGCTTGATCGTGGCGGGCACCTCTGGATCCGCCAGTTCGGGGTACTGCTTCAGCGCTGCTTCAACGGCATCCGCAGTCGCGATCGCATCCCTGGCGACCTGAGGCGTGAACTCGGCGAGCGCCGCCTGTTCGGAAAACGCCTGCCACTGGCGATCTTGTGCGACGTACATGCCGACCCCGATGAGAAGGGCCGTTATCTGGGTGCCAAGGATATCAGGGATTTCAGCTTGGTACGCTTCACAGACCGCCTTTTGGCTCAACGCCGCCAGGCCAATTGCGACCGGATTTCCGCCTTCCCCCAGCAGCTGGGCGAACTCGTTGAACTCGGCCCTGAACCGCAGCTCGAGATTCGAATTGTCAATATCTTCGGCGAGACGTTTGGCTTGGCGCAGCAACTGCTTGAGAGCGACTTCCGCAGCGCCGATTCTCTCGGGTTCGATTTGATTGCTAGGCTGCGCGACGACCAACCTTCCATTGCGTAGTGCAAATTGGGTTGGTGCGGGAAGCTGACCCGGCGTCGCGACCATACCGCCAATATCGTTCTGCTCGTCTAACCAAGGAATGTCAGCCAACGCCTCGCTGATTGAATAAATCACATCTCCGGTAAGCTCCAGAATTTCCGCATAGGCGGATCCGGACATAACATCCGACAATGAAGTACGAATAGATATTGTTGCGCCTTGAAGATTTGATAAAGCGTTGCTTATTTCAAACCAATCAGCTTCAATGAATGTCCGTGAAGTCCCCATGATGGATAAAAGGGGCCTGGATCCATCTTCCAATGATTTCAAATACTTATTAGGAGTGTGGTATTGTTGTAACTTTTGCTCCATTTCGGACAATCTGTTTACAATTTCAAAGCATTTAGTAAATACACTCCGTGTTTTATCTACTTCCATATCCGCCCCCGTAGAAGTCCTTTTATGGATCTACGCCAGATGATCATGAAGCAAAGCCTCACTATAGAAAGGCTCATCACTGGCGACACCCCCTGGCGTTCGCTCCGCGCGGCGACCGTCAGCGTCCCGTCCTTCAGCGGGAGCCGCAGACCCCTCGCCTCTGACCACGGAACCTGCAGCCAAACATCAAGCCCCTCCTCCGTCGTCAAGATCACCGGCATGGTCTTGGGATGAGACGTCTCCCTCCGGGGCTCGGCGGAGGCCGTTGTGGAATTCCGCAATCTTGCAGTTGTGCACAATTGCAGCCGTGCAGGTCTAGAGCGCTTCCCGCCCTCATCCCCCGAGCTAGACTTTCGCCAGGCCCGACATGGCTGACATCCCCAATTCTCACCCCGGCCGAGTCGCCAAGGAGGTCAGCGAGATCCTCGGCGAATATGGGACGGGCAACACCCCTGAGGATCTCGAGCGCTTGGCCCGAGGCGCGATCGCCAATCCCAATGCCTACGATGGCGGTCCGGTCTTGGCGCACGCTGTCGCGGCCGAGTTCCGCCGCCGGGCCCAGGAGATGAAGGGCCGCAACGGCAGGACCTTGATCTAGAACTTCCCAAGTAGCGGCGCGACGACTTCGTAAAGCTTGGAAACTCCAAGCACTCCCACGACAATAGAAGCCAGCTCGATCGAGCGTCTTGGATGACGGTGTGGACTACGGTGACAGTGCGCTGAATTGACACCGTGGCACGGGGCGCCGTCTGTTCGGCTCCGCAAGCGGGGCCCGCGCGAAGCGCAGAAAGAGGGACACACACCCATTCCGCATGGCGATGTGGTGCGGCTGTCGGGCTTTCAGGATTTGAGGGCGAACGCGCGCCCCATATCGATGCTGGCGTTCCGCTTCCGTGCTACACTCCCCTCATGACCCTCGACGAAGCCCTCGCCAAACTGCGCGCGGCCAAGCCGCTGTTGGACCGCTACGGCGTCCAGCGGGTCGGCGTGTTCGGCTCGACGGCGCGGGGCGAGGCGGGGCCCGACAGCGACGTGGACGTACTGGTGGAGTTCCTGCCGGCCACGCTTCCGGGGTTCGGCTTCTTTCGGCTGGAGCGGGACCTGGCGGCGCTGTTCGGCCGACCGGTCGATCTGGTGACGCCAGACGGCCTGCACGACCTGATCCAGCAGAGGGTGCTAGGCGAGGCCGTCTTTGCGTGATCCGGCCGACAGCCTCTATCTGTCGCGGATACTCCAGGCGATAGGGCGTATCCGGCTCTATACGCGGGACATGGATCAGGCGGTTTTCCTGGCTGACCCTCGGACTTGCGACGCGGTCGCCATGAACCTGCTGGCCATCGGCGAGAACGCTTCGAAGATTTCACCTGAAGTGCGGGCGCTGGCGCCGGAGGCCGACTGGCGGGATGCGATCAATCTTCGCCATCGCATCGCCCACGGCTACGACGATCTCAGCTTCTCCATCCTGTGGTCGATCGTGGTGGTGGAGCTCGATCCGCTGGCGACGGCTGTCGAGCGGATCGTCGCCATGGACAGCGCAACCTAATCCCGCCCCAGCCGCCAGGCCGCCGCCAGCCCCGCCAGCGCCAGCGGCGTGAACGCCGCGAACAGCCAGAAGCCGTGGGCGTGGCCGACCGTGGCGTCGACGCCGTGGGCGAAGCCGAGGAGGTTGGCCAGGGCGCCGGCCGCCGCCGAGCCGGCCGCGCCGCCGATCAGCTGGGTGGTGGGCACGGCGGCCGAGGCCAGGGCCTGTTCGTCGGTGGGGGCGGCGCCGATCACCCGCTTGGCCAGGAACGCCCAGCAGATTCCGAACCCGGCGCCCAGGGTGATCATCGACAGGGCCACCCCGACCAGAGACCCGTGGGCCATCTCGAACGCGCCCCAGGCCACGCCCACGACGATGACGGCCGCGCCCAGGCGGATGGCCAGGCCCTCGCGCCCGGGCCCCAGGCCGGCGACCGCGAACGAGCAGGCCGTCCAGCCGGCCGCCACGCCGCCGATCACATAGCCGCTGAGCAGGGGGCTGGCGCCGTGCAGGGCCTGGATGAAGGCCGGGCCATAGACGGTGAAGCCGATGGCGGCGGCCTCGCAGGCGAAGATCACCAGCAGGCCCAGGCCCGTGGCGGTGGTCAGGTCGCCCGCCGCCTTGGGCAGCAAGCGGTTGTCCGAGCGGCCGTTGACCAGCAGCATGGCGGCCATGGCCACCACGCCCAGCGCCGCGCAGAGCGCCGGGACCAGTTGGCCCCCGATGACGCCGGCCGCCGCGATCAGCGAGACGCCGACCGTCAGCAGGGCCAGCTGCCGGCGCGGGATGCGGCCGCCTTCGAGCGCTCTCGGCGCGGCGGGCACCATGACCAGCACCGCGCCGACGAAGATCACGCCCTGGACCACGAACAGCCAGAAGGCCCCGCGCCAGAAGCCGGCCTGGGCGAACAGCCCGCCGCACAACGGACCCAGCAGGGTCGCCGCGCCCCACACCCCGGCCACCGCGCCGTAGACGCGCGGCCACAGCCGTTCGGGGAACAGGGCGGTGATGGCCACGTAGCACAGCGAGACGATCGCCCCCGCGCCTAGGCCCTGGACCAGGCGGCCGGCCACGAAGGTCAGGAACTCCGGCGCCAGCGCGCCCATGGCGCAGCCGAGGACGTAGAACACCCCGGCCAGGGCGGTGGCGTTGCGCAGGCCGAAACGGATCGACAGCTTGCCGGCGCAGGCTCCCGCCAGGATCGAACCCAGCAGGAAGGCGGCCACCGACCAGCCGAAATACTGGTAGCCGCCGATCTCGCGCGCCACGCTGGGCATGATCGTCACGGTCACCAGGGTGTCGGCCGCGTTCAGCCAGATCCCCAGGCACAGCAGGGCGAAGCGCGGGGCCAGTTCGGCGTTCAGCAGGGCGCGCCAGCTGTTTGGGGAAGTCATGAGCGTCTCCGGGGAGGCGGTAGATGCCCGTTTCCGACGGGGGAGCCAAGAGTCTTGAACCCTCTCCCAAAGGGAGAGGGAGGGGCCCAGGCGAAGCTTGGGAGGGTGAGGGGCTTAGACGTCGGACGGCGTGCCGGCAGGGCGTGTGGGAAATCGGCGAGGGTGTAACCCCTCACCCTCCCACCGCTACGCGGCGGACCCCTCCCTCTCCCGCTGGGAGAGGGTTGTTAAAGCGCGGCCCCTAAGGCAAGGCTTGAGCGTTAACCATTCGAGCGCTCTCCCCCCCATGGCCTATCGCGTCCCGCGCCATCCGCGCGTCGAGCATCGCACGCGCCGCCAGAACCGTTTGGCCGGGCTGACGGGGCTCGTGCTGCTGTGGATCCTGGTGCTGATCATGGCGCTGGTGGCCGAGCGCGGCATCGGCCGCCAGCACCTGCCGTGGAAGTCGCTGAGCGTCGTCGACCCGGTCGGCATGGCCACGCGGATCAAGGCGGCCCGGGCCGGCAAGGACCCGGCGACCTGCCGGGCCATCCTGCGCAAGGCGGGGCTCAGCTACGAGGAGGCGCCCGACAAGACCGACGGCGGCTTCTGCACCGTGCGCGACGCCCTGAAGATCGACGGCGGCATGGCGGCCCTGGCGCCGACCGACGCGCCGATGGTCTGCAAGGAGGCGCTGGCGCTGTCGATCTGGGAGCGCCAGGTGGTGCAGCCGGCCGCCTACGAGGTGCTGGGCCAGGGCGTCGTGGCGCTGGAACACTACGGCACCTATTCCTGTCGCCGGATGTACGGAAAGACGGCCGGGCCGGTCAGCGAGCACGCCAGCGCCGACGCCATCGACCTGGCGGGCTTCAGGCTCGCCGACGGCCAGACGGTCTACGTGGCCCGCGACTGGAACGACCCCGGCCCCAAGGGCCAGTTCCTGCGCCGGGTGCGCGACGGGGCCTGCCGGGTGTTCATCACCACCCTCAGCCCTGACTACAACGCCGAGCATCGCGACCACTTCCACCTGGACATGCATGGCTGGAACAAGTGCGCGTGAGGGGGCGGTGAACCGATGGAGACAGGCGCAGGCGCCTGTCTCCGTTCCAGGGCCTAGATCCGCGCCACCAGCGCCGCCAACTGGTCGGCGCAGATCCCCCAGCCTTCGTGGAAGCCCATCTGCTCGTGAGCCTCGCGGTCGGCGACCGTCCAGTGGCGGACGTGGGCGGTGTAGAGCGTCTTGCCGTCGGCCATGGCCTCGAAGGTGACGGTCACGGTCATGAACGGCTTTTCCGACGGCTCCCAGGCCTTGGTGTAGGCGTCGGTGAAGACCAGCTTCTCGTTCTTCACCACCTCCAGGAAGACGCCGCCGTTGGGCATGTCGACGCCGTCGGGACCGCGCATGACGATCATGGTCGCGCCGCCCGGACGCACGTCCAGCTCGGCGACGGGGGTGGTGTAGGGCAGGGGCGCGAACCACTGCTTGAGCAGCTCGGGATCGGTCCAGGCGCGGAACAGCTTCTCGGCCGGGGCGTCGATGACGCGGACCAGGGCCAGGTCGCGGTCGTTGGTCTGGGCGGTTTTGACGGTTTGGGTGGCGGTGGCCATGGCGTCTTCTCCAAGGGTTTGATTTCGTACCCTGAGGACGTCTGGCAGATTGGCGATCCGACATCGCCCGAGAATTTTTGCCCGAGAGTTTTGGTCGGCGTCGCTAAATGGTCCCGCAGCAGACCGAGGAGCACCCGCCTCGGTCCGCCGGACGCTACTTCATGAAGAACATCTCGCGCGCCCCGAACCCGCCACGCAGGGTCCGGATCGATTCCCGTGAAATGGCGGCCTGGTTGCTCTTGGGCAACGAGCCGAACACCTTGGCGGTCATGGCCTCGCCCTCGGCCAGCGGCTGGTCGAACACCGCCATGTTCTTGTATTCCACCATCAGGATGACGTCGGGCTCGTGGTCGCGCGGGCTGTCGACCGCCAGGACCTTGTAGCTGAGCACGTCGCCCTTCTTCTTCTGCTCTTCCTGAATGGTGCGCCAACTGGTGGACAGGTATTTCATGTAGTCGTCGAACATGCCCGGCTTGGTCTCGATATAGCTGATCTGCCAGACCGAGCCCTGGTCATAGACCCGTTCAGCGCTCTGGGCATGGGCGGCGGGGCCCGCGACGATGGACGTCGCGAGCGCCAGCGCGAGGGCGCTGGCGGCTAGGGAACGCAGCATGGTGGCTACCTCTCTGGTGGGTGCTCCGCCGCGCCTTCGCGGCGGGGTCTGATGGACGCAACGCCACAGCGCCCGTCCGACTACGGACGGGACACCGGCGATGGAACGCCCTCAGGCCGCGCTAGGCAAGGGGCGGCCTAACTCAGGTTGTCATCCCGGAAGCCTCGTAGAGGCTGTCCGGGACCCAGGGGCCGGCGCGGTGCGGTGGCTCCTGGGTCCCGGCCTTTCGCTTCGCTACAGCCGGGATGACAACAACGGGGGAGCGTCAATGGAGCCCGAACCCTAAGCCCGCAACCCGCCCTTGGCGCGGTGCAGGGCGGCGTCGACGTGGTGGACGAACACGCCGGGACGGAGCTCGGTGTCCGCGCTGGTCGCCACGCCGACCGCGGCCCCTCCGATCCTGAGCGCCAGATCGTCGACCTCGAACGGCGCTTCCAGGGCCCGGACCAGCCGCTGGGCGGGATGTCTGGCGGCCTGGGGGTTGGCGAGGCGGGGCAGCACGATGGCGAATTCGTCGCCGCCCAGTCGCGCGACCGTCTCGCCGTCGCGGGCGACCGACTGAAGGCGGTCGGCGACCATCCGCAGCAACCTGTCGCCGACCGGGCGGCCATGGGCGTCGTTGATCGGCTTGAACCGTTTCAGATCGATCAGCACCAGGCCGGTGACCTCGTCGCCGGTCTTGCGCGCCTGCAAGGCCTGGCCCAGGACGTCGAGCATCCGGTTGCGGTTGGCCAGGCCGGTCAGCGGGTCCTGGGTCTCCAGCTGGGCGAGACGGCGCTCGGCCTCCAGCCGCCTGTCGGACTCGGCGCGCAGTTCCAGCGCCTTGAGGATCGCGAATGCGGCGAGGGCGACGGCCGCCAGGAACGAGGCCGCCGCGTCGATCCGCCAGCTTTCAAGGCCGCGGCCGAATGTTCTCTCGAATACCTCGAATTCGATGCCGGCCTCGAGGGCGAGAAAGCCCGCGCAGACAAGAACGCCAACATGTTGCAGGCGATTAAGTGAAGGGAATTTCTCTAAAGTCCTCATCATGGTCTTCATTAACCATTGTCGCGCAAGCGCGGTGGATGTGGATATCAAGGCCCCCTCTATATTTAACAGTACATGACATTTCGGCGTGGGCTAGCGTGGTGCAGCAATAGGTCGCAGAGCGCTGCCGCGCCTGTGCTCGGCCGTTCCCGGCTTGATCGTTCCCGGCTTGACGGGCGCTCCCGGCGACACCACTGTGCAGGAAATTCAAACAAACGTTTTAGGGAGCGTGGCCATGACCCTCTTCGACCTCACCGGCAAGGTGGCGATCATCACCGGCAGCTCGCGCGGCATCGGCAAGGCCATCGCCCAGCGCATGGCCGAGCACGGCGCCAAGGTGGTGATCTCGTCGCGCAAGGCGGGGCCGTGCGACGAGGTGGCGGCCGCGCTCAACGAAAAGCACGGGGCCGGGACGGCCATCGCCGTGCCCGCCAACATCGCCGCCAAGGAAGACCTGCAGCGCCTGGTCGACGAGACCCGCAAGGCGTTCGGCAAGATCGACATCTGCGTCTGCAACGCCGCCAGCAATCCCTATTACGGCCCGCTTGCCGGCATCGCCGACGACCAGTTCCGCAAGATCCTCGACAACAACATCATCAGCAATCACTGGCTGATCTCGATGGTCGCCCCGGAGATGCGCGAGCGGAAGGACGGCTCGGTGATCATCATCAGCTCGATCGGCGGCCTGCGCGGCAACGCCATCATCGGGGCCTACAACATCAGCAAGGCCGCCGACTTCCAGCTGGCCCGCAACCTGGCCCACGAGTTCGGCCCCGACAACGTGCGGGTCAACTGCATCGCGCCGGGCCTGATCAAGACCGACTTCGCCAAGGCCCTGTGGGACGACCCCAAGACCCTGGAACGCTCGACCGTCGGCGTGCCGCTGCGCCGCATCGGCGAGCCCGACGAGATCGCCGGGGCGGCGGTCTACCTGGCCTCGAAGGCCGGAACCTTCATGACCGGACAGGCTTTGGTTGTAGATGGCGGGGCGACAATTTAGGGGTTTATTTTCCCCGCCCGTCGCCATCTCGCGACCGAACGTCGCGCGAAGCCGATCTTAACTTCAAATACAGGCCCTTTTCCGTACCGTGGCGCGGTTCATCAGGAAACCGTGGCTTGCGGCGCTTCGTACTGTTCCTCGCGGCGATCGCAACCTTGTTGGCCGGGATTGGCGGAGTCGCGTCCGCGACGCCGCAGTCGGCCAAGCTGGACGCCCTGTATCGCGAGATCAGCCTGCACGACACCCGCCCCCCGGCCCGGGAGAACGAGGACATCGAGCGGGCCGGGCGCCGGGCGCTGCGGCAGACCGGCGAGAAGCGCCTCTTTGGCCTGTGGGCCGTGCTCTATGCCTACAAGAGCAACCAGATCCAGCCGCAGTTCGACAACTGGGCCCGCCACGTGCGCCAACTGGCGCGGACCGAGAACGACCGCGAACTGCTGGCCCTGGTCGACATGCTGGACACCGCCTATCGCCACGAGTCGGGCGGTTTCCGCACCTTCACCGACGCCGACTGGTCGCGCTTCCTCGACCGGTCGGGGCCCAATGTCCGGATGATGGCGGCGGTCGAGCGGGTGCGCACCCTGGGCCGTTCGGGCCGCTGGGCCGACGCCTCGCGCCTGGCCGCCGAGGTCATGCTGCAGATGGAGCGCAAGGGCGCGATCGCCCGGCCCCTGCTGGCCGAGGCCCACCAGGTGCATTCCTACACCCTGTCCTACATCGGCGATAAGGAAGGCGCGCTGGACCACATGACCCAGGCCGCTCGCTTGGACGAGGGCAACGCCTTCTACATGCGCAAGCTCGAGCGGATCTACGATATCGCCTACACCGCCGCCGAGGTGGGCGAGCTGAAGGCCGCCGAGCACTTCGCCAGCGTGCACCACCACATGACCCAGGCGGCCCGCGATCCGGACCTGCTGACCTGGGATCGCTATCTGTGCGCGCGGATCGCCCGCGAGCGGCACGCGCCGGCCAAGGTTCTCGACTGCCTGGCGGAGGGTGGGGAGCCGCTCAACCATCCGACCAACCGCCTGACGGGGATGAGCCTGCGGCTGCGCGGCCAGGCCCGGGCCGAGCTGGGCGACGCCGCCGGCGCCAAGGCCGACCTGGCCGTGCTGCGCGCCATTCCGGCCGAGACCCTGGAAGCCGACCCGCAGGCCGAGCTGCTGCTCAGCGCCTATATCGCCCTGGCCGACGGCCATGGCGACGAGGCCTTCCGCCTGCTCGACCGCTGGCGGACGGAGGACCACGAAGCCAGCCAGGCGGCCCAGGCCCGCAACGGCGCCCAGATGGCTTCGGCCCTGGAGACCGAGCTGCGCTCCAAGCGCGACGAGAGCCGCCGCCTGACCGCCGAGGTGGAGCTCAACCGCCGCCTGGCCCACGCCTCGATCATCATCGCCATGCTGCTGGCGGTCCTGGTGGTGGGCGGCGTGGCCTGGGGCGTCTACCTGCGCCGGGCCTCGGTGCGGCTGAAGGACGCCCGCGGTCGGGCCGAGGCGGCCAACGAGGCCAAGTCGGCCTTCCTGGCGGTGATGAGCCACGAGCTGCGCACGCCGCTGAACGGCATGCTGGGCATGGCCCAGGCCCTGCGCGGCGAGGCGCTGGAACCGCGCCAGCGCGAACAGGTCGAGCTGATGATCGACAGCGGCGACACCCTGCTGGTGCTGCTCAACGACATCCTCGACCTGTCGAAGATCGAGGCCGGCAAGCTGGAGATCGCTCCGACCGCCGGCGACCTGGTCGGGGTCTGCGCCCGGCTGGTCGGCGGCTACCAGCCCACGGCCCGCGAGAAGGGCGTCGACCTGACCTTCACCGTGATGGGCGCGCCGCCGCCGACCCTGCTGTTCGACGCCGTGCGGGTGCGCCAGTGCCTGGCCAACCTGCTGTCCAACGCCCTGAAGTTCACCGTCGTCGGCCGGGTCGAGGTCACCCTGACCTGCACGCCCGATCCCGCCTCCGGGCGGCTGGGCGCGCGGCTGGTGGTGTCCGACACCGGCATCGGCATGAGCGCCACGACCCTGCCTCGGCTGTTCGGCGCCTTCACCCAGGCCGACGCCTCGACCACCCGCACCTTCGGCGGCACGGGGCTGGGCCTGAACATCACCCGCCGCCTGGCGCAGCTGATGGGCGGCGAGATCCTGGTCGACAGCCATGAGGGCCGGGGTTCGACCTTCACCCTCGGCTTCCTGGTCGACGCCGCGTCGGTCGAAGGCGCCGACCCGGCCATCGTCGGCTTCGGCGGGGCGCTGGACGACGAGGGCCTCTCGCCCCTGCACGGCCGCCGGGTGCTGGTGGTGGACGACCACCCGGTCAACCGTCGGGTCATCAAGCTGTTCCTGGCCCCGTTCAACTGCGACCTGGTCGAGGTCGAGAACGGCCACCAGGCCCTGGACGCGCTGGAGGCCGAGGCCTTCGACCTGGTGCTGATGGACGTCAACATGCCGGTGATGGACGGGCTGGAGGCCACGCGCCGGCTGCGACGCGATCCGCGCTGGGCCGGCCTGCCGGTCATCGCCCTGACCGCCGACGTCATGCGCACCCAGATCGACACCTGCCTGCAGGCCGGGATGGACGCCCACGTCGCCAAGCCGATCGACCTGCGCGACCTGCTGTCGGTGATGGTCCAGGTGCTGGCGAAAGGCGGCGAGGCGGTGACCCGGGTCGGGTCGGATCGGACGCTGGCTTAAGGGCCTTCCCAACTCCTCCCCCTGTGGGGGAGGTGTCGGCGAAGCCGACGGTGGGGGGAGTGATACGATTTCGACCGCCCGCCGGATCGACCGACCCTAAACCTCCCCCCACCGATCGCTGCGCGATCGCCTCCCCCAAAGGGGGAGGACCTATCCCAGCCGCCCGCCTACCCCCGCGCCGCCGCTAGCCGCCGCACCGCCTCGTCCAGCGTGTCGTCGGCCTTGGCGAAACACAGGCGCAGGATGTTGCGCACCGGGTCCTGGGCGTAGAAGGCCGAGACCGGGATGCTGGCCACGCCGTGGTCGCGCACCGCCCGCAGGCTGAAGGTCCGGTCGTCTTCGGTTACGCCCGAGGCGGCCAGGTCGATATTGAGGAAATAGGTCCCGCCGCTGTCGAGCACCTGGAAGCCGGCCGCCGTCAGCCCCGTCTCCAGCCGGTCGCGCGAGCGCTGCAGGCCGGCGGGCATGGCCTCGAACCAGTCGCCGGGCTCGCTCAAACCGAAGGCCACCGCCTCCTGCAGGTTGGGCGGGGTGGTGAAGGTCAGGAACTGGTGGGCGCCGGCCAGAGCCTTGGTCAGGGCGGGGGCGGCGCACAGGAAGCCGACTTTCCACCCCGTCATGCCGAACATCTTTCCGGCCGAGCCGATCTTCACCGTCCGCTCGCGCATGCCCGGATAGCCGATCAGCGGCCGGTGCCGGCGACCATCGAACACCACGGCCTCCCAGACCTCGTCGCAGACGGCGATCACGTCGTGGCGGACGCAGAACTCGGCGAGCAGGGCCAGGTCCTCGTCCGGGGTGACCACGCCGGCCGGATTGAGCGGGGTGTTGAGCACCACCAGCCGCGTCCGATCGCTGAACGCCGCCTCCAGCATCGCCTGGTCGAACCGCCAGTGGGGCGGGGTCAGGCGCACCAGTTTCGGAACGCCGCCGGCCCGCTTCACCATCGGCAGATAGGCGTCGTACAGCGGCTGGAACAGCACCACCTCGTCGCCGGGCGAGATCAGGCTCAGGAACGCCGCCGCCAGGGCCTCGGTCGCGCCGGAGGTGACGGTGACCTCGGTCTCCCAGTCGAGGTCCAGGTCCTGGGTGCGGCCGTAATGGCCGGCCACCGCCTGGCGCAGGGCCGGCAGGCCGCGCATCGGCGGGTACTGGTTCGTGCCGGTCAGCAGCGCCTCGCCGGCCTTGCGGCGCAGGGCGATGGGCCCCGGGTCGTCCGGAAAGCCCTGGCCCAGATTGATCGCCCCGGTCTGGCGGGCCAGGCCGCTCATCTCCTCGAAGATGGTGGTGGGCAGGTCGGCATAGACGGGGTGAACCATGGCGCGGGGTCTCCTCGGGCCTTGCCTAGCACAGGTTGTGTGAGGGGGAGGGTCTGGTGATACTTAGGCCGTCCCAACGATCGTCCCTCCCCCTCGTGGGGAGGGTGGCGGCGCAGCCGACGGGTGGGGGCCGGTGCAGGGAGCCAATGCGGCGGCTCCCCCACCCGACCCCTTCGGGGCCACCCTCCCCGCAAGGGGGAGGGAAAACGCATAGAGGGAACCAATCGCCCATGGTGGAGCTTCACCCTAGGTGACCGACGCCGCCGCTCCAGCCCCGCCCCCGCCGCCGCCCTGGACCTGGGCGCACGGGCTCTCCTACGGCGCGGTGTCGCTGCTGCTGGGGCTGACCCAGGGGCTGGGGGCCAATCTGGTCAACAACAACCTGCCCTGGATCCAGGGTTCGCTCGGCGCCTACACCAGCGAGTCCGCCTGGCTGTCGATCGCCTATACCGCCACCAACGCCACCATCGCCCTGCTGGCCGTCAAGTTCCGCTTCCAGTACGGGCTGAGGCTGTTCGCCGACATCGGGCTTGGCCTGTTCATCGTCATCGGCCTGGCCCACCTGCTGACCAATGACCTGCGCTCGGCCATCGCCGTGCGGGCGGCGGCGGGCGTGGCGGCCACCGCCCTGTCGACCCTGACCCTGCTCTACATGGTCGAGGCCGTGCCGCCCGAGCGGCGGGTGATGGGCCTGGCCCTGGGCATCGGCTGGGCGCAGCTGGCCCTGCCGCTGTCGCGGCTGGTGTCCTCCAACCTGCTCGACACCGGCCAATGGCATGGGCTGTACCTGGCCGAGATCGGGCTGAGCGTCATCTGCATCGCGGCGGTCAACCTGCTGCGCCTGACGCCCGTTCCGCGCATGTCGATGTTCCAATGGCGCGATTTCCTGACCTTCGCCCTGTTCGCGCCGGGCATCGCCCTGCTGTGCGTGGTGCTGGGCCAGGGGCGCTACGTCTGGTGGTTCGATTCGCCGTGGCTGGGCTGGTGCCTGGCCGCGGCCGTCGTGCTGCTGGTCGCCACGGCCCTGGTCGAGCTGCATCGCGAAAAGCCGTTGATCCACCTGCGCTGGCTGACCAGCGCCGATCTGCTGCGCCTGCTGGTGATCATCCTGCTGTTCCGCATCGTGCTGTCGGAGCAGGGCGTCGGGGCGTTCGGCCTGCTGCAGGTCCTGGGCATGAACAACGACCAGATGGCCGGGCTGTCGTGGGTGATGCTGGCCGCCACCCTGGCCGGGATGATCATCGTCGCCCTGACCATCAACCCGCTGCACGTCAGCACCCCGGCCCTGGTCGCCCTGCTGATGGTGGCCTTCGCCGCCTGGCTGGACAGCCGGTCGACCAGCCTGACCCGGCCCGAGCAGATGTATCTCAGCCAGGGGATGATGGCCTTCGCCGGGGCGCTGTTCCTGCCCGCCGCCCTGCTGGCCGGCTTTCCGCGCGCCATGAAGATGGGCCAGGAATACATCGTCAGCTTCATCGTGCTGTTCTCGACCGGCCAGACCCTGGGGGCGCTGGGCGGCTCGGCGTTCCTGGGCACCCTGATGACCGTGCGCGAGCGGGTCCATTCGGCCGCCATCACCGACCACCTGACCCTGACCGACCCGCAGGTCGCCCTGCGGCTGAAGCAGTTGTCGGGCGGCTATGCCGGCGTGCTGACCGACCCCGCCCTGCGGACCGGGGAGGGCGCGGCCCTGCTGGCCCAGCAGGCGACGCGCGAGGCCACGGTGCTGGCCTATGACGACGTGTTCGCCACGGTGGCCGTGCTGGCCCTGATGGTGTTCTTCTACCTGTTGTTGCTGCGCGTCCGCGCCGAGCTGCGCCAGCGGCGCGAGGCCCGGACGCCGACGCCCGCGGAGGCCGCCTGATGTCCGACCCCCAAGCCGCGCCCCAGGCTCCAACGGCGCCGCCGCCCCCACCGGCGCCCCCACCGGCGCCCAAGCGCCTGTGGTCGCGCGCGGCGATCCCGGTGGTGGTCGCCGGGCTCGGCGGGGTGCTGCTGGTGCTCTACGCTTGGCGCCTGCCGCCGTTCACCGGCACGGTCCAGAGCACCGAGAACGCCTATGTGCGCGGCTACGTCACCCTGCTGGCCCCCAAGGTCGACGGCTATGTGGTGGCGGTGGCGGTCAAGGACTTCCAGCCGGTGGCCAAGGACCAGGTGCTGGTCCAGATCGACGACCGCATCTTCCGCCAGAAGCTGGCCCAGGCGCAGGCGGCCGTGCAGTCGGCCCAGGCGGCGCTGGACGCCAATCTCCAGGCCCAGACCTCCAACGCCGCCCAGATCCGCCTGGCCCAGGCCCAGGCCGAGAGCGGCCGGGCGGCCCTGGCCAAGGCCCAGGTCGACCTGCGCCGGGCCGAGCCGCTGCTGGCCAAGGGTTGGCTGGCCGCCAGCCAGCGCGACGTGCTGGCCGTCGCCCTGCGCCAGGCCACGGCCGGCGTCGCCCAGAGCGAGGCCAATATCGACATCGCCCGCCAGGCCCTGGTCACCACCAAGGTCAATCGCGAGTCGCTGCAGGCTTCGCTGGCCAGCGCCCAGGCGGCGGTGGAGCTGGCCCGCATCGATGTGGCCAACACCACCATCCGCGCCCCCGAGGACGGCGCCGTCGGCGAGGTGGGGGTCAAGCTTGGCCAGTATGTCGCCGTCGGGACCCAGCTGATGGGCGTCGTGCCACGCCAGACCTGGGTGACGGCCAACTTCAAGGAGACCCAGACGGCGAAGATCCGCGTCGGCCAGCCGGCGGTGGTCGAGGTCGACGCCCTGGGCGGGCTGAAGCTGCGCGGCCGCGTTGAGCGGCTGGGCCCGGCCACCGGTTCTGAGTTCGCGGTGATCAAGCCCGACAACGCCACCGGCAACTTCACCAAGGTGGTCCAGCGCCTGCCCACCCGCATTGTCCTGGATCCGAACCAGGACGACGTGGCCCGCCTGCGGCCGGGGATGAGCGTGGTGGCGCGGGTCGATACGGCGAATTGACTCGCAACCATCGCGGTCCTTCGCGCATTCTGGTCGAAACTTGGCTGTTAGGGAGACAACGACATGAACGGTGTGGGCTTTATCGGCGCGATCATCATCGGCATCTTCGCCGGCTGGCTGGCCGAGAAGATCATGGGCCGCAATCACGGCCTGCTGACCAATCTGGTCGTCGGCTTGGTGGGAGCCCTGATCGGCGCCTTCCTGGCCAGCATGTTCAACATTCACTTCATGGGCTGGGTCGGCAGCATCATCGTCTCGACGATCGGCGCGGTCCTGCTGCTGTTCCTGCTGGGGCTGTTCAAGAAGCGCGCCTGACGCTTCGCCCATGACGAAAAAGGCCGCCGTCCCGGAGGACGGCGGCCCATTTGTTGTCCGGAAGGGCGTGAAGCCTATTCTTCCTTGACGCGACGCTTGCGGAACGACGGGTTCAGCACCTGCTTGCGCAGGCGGATGTTCTTGGGCGTCACTTCCACCAGCTCGTCTTCCTCGATGTAGGCGATGGCCTGTTCGAGGGTCATGCGGCGCGGCGGGGTCAGGCGGATGGCCTCATCCTTGCCCGAGGCGCGGATGTTGTTCAGCTGCTTGGCCTTCATCGGGTTGACGTCCATGTCGTCACCCCGGGCGTTTTCGCCGATGATCATGCCCAGGTAGGTCTTCTCGCCGGCCCCGACGAACATGACGCCGCGATCTTCCAGGTTCCACAGCGCGAAGGCCGCCGTTTCACCGTCGGAGTTGCTGATCAACACGCCCTTGCGCTGTTGGTCGAGGGCGCCCTTGTAGGGCTCGTAGTGGCTGAACACGCGGTTCAGCACGCCCGAACCGCGGGTGTCGGTCAGGAACTCGCCCTGATAGCCGATCAGCGAACGCGACGGGGCGACCAGCGAGATGCGGGTCTTGCCGGCGCCCGACGGGCCCATGTCCTTCAGTTCGGCCTTACGGGCCGACAGCTTCTCGATGACGATGCCCGAGAACTCGTCGTCGACGTCGATCATGACGTCTTCCATCGGCTCCAGGCGTTTGCCGGTTTCCGGGTCGGTCTGGTACACCACGCGCGGACGGCTGATCGACACCTCGAAGCCTTCGCGACGCATGTTCTCGATCAGGACGCCCAGCTGCAGTTCGCCGCGGCCGGCCACCTCATAAGCGTCGCCTTCGGTCGACTCGGTGACCTTGATGGCCACGTTCGATTCGGCTTCCCTCAGCAGGCGGTCGCGGATCACGCGGCTTTGGACCTTGTCGCCTTCCTTGCCGGCCAGCGGGCTGTCGTTGACCGAGACGGTCATCGAGATGGTCGGCGGATCGATCGGCTGGGCGGGCAGGGCCTCGGTGACGTCCAGGGCGCACAGGGTGTCGGCCACGGTCGCCTTGGACATGCCGGCGATGGCGACGATGTCGCCCGCCTCGGCGCCTTCGTCGACCGGCGAGCGCTTCAGGCCGCGGAAGGCCAGCACCTTGGTGATGCGGCCGCGTTCGATTTCCTTGCCGTCACGATCCAGGGCGTGAATGGCCATGCCAGGAACGGCCTTGCCGCTCTCGATGCGGCCGGTCAGCAGGCGGCCCAGGAACGGGTCGGCTTCGACCAGCACGTTCAGGATCTGGAACGGCGCGTCCTTCTTCGCGATCTGCTTGGGTTCCGGCACGTGGCGGACGATCAGGTCGAACAGCGGGGCCAGGTTATCGTTGGGGACGTTCAGGTCCATCGTCGCCCAGCCGGCGCGGCCCGAGGCGTAGATGTGCGGGAAGTCCAGCTGCTCGTCCGTGGCGCCGATGGCGGCGAACAGGTCGAACGCGGCGTTGTGAACCTTGTCCGGATCGGCGTGGGCGCGGTCGACCTTGTTGATGCAGAGGATCGGGCGCAGGCCCATCTTCAGCGCCTTGGTCAGCACGAACTTGGTCTGCGGCATGACGCCTTCCTCGGCGTCGACCAGCAGGACGCAGCCGTCCACCATGCCCAGGATGCGTTCGACCTCGCCGCCGAAGTCGGCGTGGCCGGGGGTGTCGATGATATTGATGCGGGTTTCGCCCGCTTCGCCGTGCCACAGCACGCTGGTGCACTTGGCCAGGATGGTGATGCCGCGCTCGCGCTCCTGGTCGTTGGAGTCCATGGCGCGTTCGGTCGTGGCCTCGTTGGCTCGGAAGACGCCGGACTGGGCCAGGAGCTGATCGACGAGCGTGGTCTTGCCATGATCGACGTGCGCGATGATGGCGATGTTTCGCATGGACATGGAGAAGGCGAACTTTCGGGGAAGAACAAGGAGTTTGACGCAGTGAGCGTCAGGCGCGCGGCTTTTACGCGACTGCGCGACGTTTATCCACCCCACCCCTGCATATCAGATTCAGACGGAAACCGGTGTCAGCCCGAAACCCCTTAATTTCAGGGTGTTTTGGGAAGTTGCGCACGGAGGTCGTTTCTTTGGCAACTAATTGTGCAGCGCAGCATAGTGCAAAAAATAGCCAAGCTTTGGGGGTGATGTTCGCCGACCCTTGTGCCACAAAGGGTTTCTGAGGGGCGCGAGAGAAAAACCGACAACGCTGTCGAAGATTTTGCTTGATGCGTTTCGCACCGCACCCTATAAACGACCTGTGAGGCGGCGCTGCCGCCTCTGCCCTTCCTGGGCGTTTCCTCCCTAATGAACTGCCCGGCTTTCGAGCCGGGCTTTTTTTTGGCCTGAGCTCAGGGAGCGTTGGGCGCCTCCGGCCGCGCGCCTTTTCTCTGGCCGGTATCGACCGCGCGTTTGGCGCCACGGGCGGAGGCGATTGTTCGCTCTCGAGAACTCGGATTCGACAGCGCGGCCCGGCAGCGAGTCTTATCGCGGCTTCCTGTAGCAATCGGTTTTGGCAGCGAGGAACCCATCGCCTGCTGTTGTCTGGATCTCTACTATAGGTTATGTCGGTGTTTGAAAATGCTAGAGATAAATTGCGGAATTGGTGGGGAAATAAACAGATGTGTAATATCAAGGCGAAAATTGCTGTGGCAGTCGTCTCATCTATGATTGGCTTGTCGTTCAGCCAGCCCGCCAGGGCGGAATTTTGCTACGGAGAGAAGGTCGGAAAGGTAATAGTTTCCGGAGAGTACATATACTTTACGACCAACAAGACGTGCACGGCTTGGTGTCAAATTCCCGCAAGCTGGTCATCCGAGGCGAAGAACCGCGCCTATTCCATGCTGCTGACCGCCAGATCTACCAATACATTGGTGAATTTCAGTTGGCCGGCGGCGTCGAGCGCCTGCACGGCCTTGCCAGCTTTCGCGCTCTTCGATCAAATCGAACTCGCGGCTGACTTCTGACCGGCAACGCCGCGGTTTGCGGATGCGGTGCGAGCGTCGCCAGGTCAGCTCACTCCAGCGTGGAGCGCGGGTGACGGATGAGACGAGCCTGGAGCGGGGAGGCTCAGAGCACCTCGTTCCAATTCGTTTCCGCCAGTTGCCGGGTCACCGACTCGATATCCGCCTTCAGCCGCGCCAGGCCTTCGGTCGGCTCGCGGGTTGTCTCGTTCATATAGAGCGCGCGGTTGATCTCGACCTGGATGGCGTGGGTGCGCCGGGTCGGGCGGCCGTAGTGCTCGGTGGTGTAGCCGCCGGCATAGGGGGCGTTGCGGGCCACGCGGTAGCCCAGCCCCTCCAGGGTCTTTTCCATCAGCCCGGTCAGTTGGGGCCCGCAGGCGGCGCCGAACCGGTCGCCCAGCACGATGTCGCACGGCCCGCCGCCCTTGGCCCGATGGCCGCGCGCCGCCGCCGCCGGCATCGAGTGCCAGTCGACCAGGATCGCCAGGCCGTGGGCCTTGCGGGCCTGGGCCAGCAGCCGGTCCAGGGCGTCGTGATAGGGCTGGTGGGCGGTCTCGATCCGGGTCTTGGCCTCGGCGAAGGTCAGCTTGCGGGCGTAGATCGGGCGGCCCTCGCCGGCCACCCGGGCGATCGCCCCCAGGCCCGCCGCCACCCGGGCCGTGCGGGCGCGGGCGAACTCGGGCAGGTCGTCCTCGAACATCGCCGGATCCAGCTCCCAGGCGTCGCGGTTGAGGTCGATATAGGCCCGCGCCAGCCGGGCCCGGATCACCGCGATCCCCAGGGCGGGCGCGCCGCCGATCAGGTCGTCGACGAAAGCGTCCTCCGAGCCGCGCAGGTCCTGGGTCCCCAGGCGCGCGGCGGCCATCATCTCCGGCGGATAGAGCCGGCCCGAATGGGGCGAGGCGAACACCAGCGGCGTGGGCGGCGGCTGGTCCTCCGGGGCGGCGCGCAGAACCTCGAAGGCCGGCGCGAAACCTTGCCCCGCCGCCGCCGGCGTATCCGAAGCGATCGGCTCCCAAGCGTTCATGGGCTTATTGTCGCGGTCGCGCGGTCCAGGGTCAAACGGCAACGGAACCGCGCTATAAGGGTAAATGCCGACAGCCAAGCTTTTGCTGTGGACAGGAGGGCCCGGGTTCATCCGCGATTTACCGTCCTTCTCTAGAAACGAGCTTTCAAACCCCGACGATCGCCTGGAAACTGACCGCATGGCCCGCATCCTCCTCGCCGAAGACGATGACTCCCTCCGCGGCTTCCTGGCGCGCGCGCTGGAGCGGGCCGGATTCGAGGTCACCGCCTGCGCCGACGGCGAAGAGGCCGTCCAGCACCTGGACACCGCCTGGGACCTGCTGCTGACCGACATCGTCATGCCCGGCATGGACGGCATCGAGGTGGCCCGCCAGGCCGCCGCCCGCGACCCTTCCCTGCGCATCATGTTCATCACCGGCTTCGCCGCCGTGGCCCTGTCCGCCCAGGACCGCGCGCCCGCCGGGGCCAAGGTCCTGTCCAAGCCCGTGCACCTGCGCGACCTCGTCTCCGAAGTCGAAAAGATGATGGCCGCGTAAAATTTTATGGCGCGGCTTGCGTCATCCGAAAGCCGCCGCTATACCCCCACACCTTCCCGCCCCGGACGCTTTTCAAAGCGCTTCAGGGCCGCTTTGGCGGACGCGTAGCTCAGCGGGAGAGCACCTCGTTGACATCGAGGGGGTCACAGGTTCAATCCCTGTCGCGTCCACCATTCCTCTTCCCAAGTCGATCAAGAGCTTGAACCTTGGCGCCGGCCGCTGGTTCTTGCGCGCGCGCCCCCCGTATCGACCTGAAACGGCGGCTTCTCCGGCGCCGCGGGCGCTGAATCCTTGGCTTCCCGAAGAGAGAACATTAGCGGGCTCTCTGGAGCCGCCACCGCCACCGCCCCTCGGCGCCAACCATTTCAGGCAGCTTCGATCATCCGCCTGGCGGCTTGGACGAGCAGACCCGAGCGGGTGCAACCCTGCTGCTTCCGATCTACATTCTACATTGATGTAAATATCATTGACTCTCAACCCTTGCGGTTGTCATTCTGGTTGCGATCCAACGAAGGGTTGCAAGTGGGAGGAAGGCGTCATGCTCAAGAGCGCCTCTATTCTGTCCGCCGCCGTCCTGGCCGCCGCTGGCTTGGCCGCTCCCGCCTCGGCCGCGACGTTCACCCCCAATCCGCTCAGCAGCGTCACGTTCACCGGCAACCTGACCATTCAGCAACCTGGATCGATCGTCACCTGCGCCGTCACGCTGACGGGTTACGTGCCTGGCGGCGGTAGCATGGTCGTGATTACCCAAGCCTCGTTCAGCGGAAGCTGGCAATGTGGCGCGCTGGTCGCGCCCACCGGACTTCCTTGGTACCTGCATCCGAACACCACGACTTCGGTCACGCTCCAGGGCATCGGCCTCAAGACGATGGTCGGATCCTGCAGCGGCAACGTGAATACCGGCTGGATCAACGGTTCGCCGGGCAAGATTGACTTCGTCGGCGTCACGATCCCGGGCTCGCCCGGCGCCTGCACCGTCACCGGCGCCCTCAACAGCTCGCCGTCGCTGACGATCATCTGAGCTGCCTGGTGTGTCTGGAGGGGACGCCCGACCTGGCCAGGGCCGGGACAGGAAATCGTCCCCGTCAGCGCCCGTGGCGGCCTTTGATCCAAGGCTTCCTGGCGGCGGCTTTCAGGCCGTGCCCCACGACGCCAACAGCGCCTGGGCGCGTCGCAGGTCGGGGGCGTCGAAGCCTTCCGTGAAGCGGGCATGGACCTCGCCCAGCAGGTCGTGCGCCTGGCGGGTCTCGCCCCGGGCGGCGCGCAACTGGCCCAGGCTGATGGCGGCGCGCAGTTCCCAGGTCAGCGCCCCCTCGTGGCGGGCCCGCGCCACGGCGCGGTTCAGGGCGGCTTCGGCCAGGCCGGCGTCGCCCTTCGACAGCGCGATCTCGCCCTGGACGCGCAGCAGCTCCGTCGCGCACCAGCCGCCGTGTGTCTCCGCCCGAGCCGCCGCCTCGGCGACGACCGCCAGGGCCTCGTCCGCGCGGCCCTGGTCGATCAGCAGCTGGGCCAGGTCGATCCGGTGCGGCGTGGCGAACATGGCGTTGCGGGCTTCGTCCAGCGCCGCCAGGCCGGCGCGCAGCCGCGCCTCGCCGCGCGCCAGGTCGCCGCGCTGGACCGCTAGCTGGCCTTCCAAAGCGACGGCGCAGGCCAGATAGGCCCTCAGGCCGCTCTTCTCGGCCAGGGCCTGGAGTTGGGCGATCAGCCGCTCGGCGGCGTCCAGGTCATCCAGCCGCAGCGCCAGGGGGCATCGGCACCAGGTCAGGGCCAGGCACAGGGACACCGGATCGCCGCCGGCCTCGGCCTCGGCGGTCAAGGCCCGCGTGGTCCGCGCCGACGAGGCGAGCCGGCCCTGGGCCCAAAGCCCGGCCGCCACGGTCACCTGGGCGTAGATCGCGTGGATCGTGCCTTCGCGGATGATGTGGGCCTGGCGGACGGCGTCGATCTTCTGATGCGCCTCCCGGCCGGCCGCGACGGCCTCGTCATAGCGGGCCAGCAGCATCAGGGCGCTGCTCAGCACCGCCTGGGCCCGTCCGAGCGCCAGGCCGTCGCCGGTCAGGGTCGCCACGGATACGGCGCGCTTGGCCAGGGCCAGGGCCTCGTCGAAGTCCTCGAAGCGGTGGCGGATGGCCGCCAGGGCGAGCAGGGCCTGAAGTTGCCAGCCCCGTTCGTCGAACGCCTCGGCCAGGGCGCAGGCCCGGGTCAGGGCCTGCTGGGCGCGGTCGCTGGTGCTCTGGGTGTACATCAACGCCAGGCCCAGGGCGCATTGCAGCACCATCTCGCGGCGGGTGCCGCGGTCGGCGTCGCTCAAGGCGTCGACGGCCTTGGCCATCCAGTGGTGACACTCGGGCAGCAGGTACATGTGCAGCAGGATCGGCGCCGAGCCCGCCGCCAGGGCGGTGGCGACCTCTTCGTCGCCGCCGGGCCCGAACGCCCAGGCCAGGGCGGCGCGGATATTGTCGATCTCGGCGGCGACCACGGCCAGGAACGCGCCATCGGCCGCCTTCGCCGCGCTGTCCACCAGGTCCCGGCAGTAGACCGCCTGCCGGCGGCTGGCGGCCTGGATCTCGCCGTGTTCGGCCAGCTTTCGCAGGGCGAAGGCCCGGGTGGTCTCCAGCAGGCGCAGGCGCAGCTCGCCGTTGGCGAAGTGCGGGGTGACCAGCGACTTCAGCATCAGGCCGGTCATCAGGTCGGCGACCGTCGCCGTGTCCTCGGGCGTTTCGGCGGCGACGGCGGTGGCCGATTCCAGGGTGAAGCCGCCCATGAACACCGACAGCCGCCGAAACAGGCTCTGTTCGGGCGCGCTGAGCAGCTGGTAGCTCCAGTCCAGGGTCGCGCCCAGGGTGCGGTGGCGGGCCGGCGCCGCGCGACGGTCGGCGACCGCGGGCTCCAGCCGGGCGTCCAACCTGGCCGCCAGGTCCTGGACCCCGAACCGTTCGACGCCGGCCGCCGCCAGCTCGATCGCCAGCGGCAGGCCATCCAGCACGCGGCCGATGCGCGCGGCGCTGGGCGCGTCGGCGTCGGTCAGGACAAAGCCGGCCATGGCCGAGGCGGCCCGTTCGGCGAACAGCTGGACCGCCGGAAAGGCCAGGGCCTGGGCGGCGGCGAGTCGCGGTGAGTCCGCCGGGCTTTCCAGCGACGGGACGCGATAGGCCTGTTCGCCCTCGATCCGCAGCGGTTCGCGGCTGGTGGCCAGGATCCGCACGCCGGGCGCGTTCTCCAGCAAGCTCGTGGCGATGAAGGCGACCTGCTCGATCACGTGCTCGCAGTTGTCGAGCACCAGCAGCATCTGCTTGTCGCGCAAGGCGTTGACCAGGCCGGGCAGGGGATCGTCGGCGGGCATGGCCAGGCGCAGGGCCTGGGCCAGCACGGTCGGCGCCAGGCGCGGATCGATGATCGCCCCCAGCTCGACCAGCCAGACGCCGTCGGCATAGGCGTCCGTCAGGTCCTCGGCCATGGCCATGGCCAGGGCCAGGGCGGTCTTGCCGATACCGCCGGGGCCGATCAGGGTCAGCAGCCTTCGCTTGTCGAGCCGCCGCCGCAGGTCGCCGACCAGTGTGTCGCGTCCGACCAGGCGGGGGGTCTGGGACGGCAGGTTGTTGGCCCCGAGCCCCGGCCCGGACCCGGCGGCGACGGAACGGGCGGGCGAGGCCGGGCCCTCGATGACGGTAACGGGCGCGACGAGGGCGTAGCCTTGCCCCGGCGTGTTGACGATGTAGCGAGTCCCCGCCAGGCCGTCGTCCAGCGCCCGCCGCAGGGCCGCGACGTGCACGGTCAAGGTCCCGTCGATGACGTGGGTGTCGGGCCAGGCGCGGAGGGCCAGGTCCTGCCGGGAGACCAGTTGGCCGGCCCGCTCAACCAGAAGGGTCAGGATGTCGAAGGCCCGTCCGCCCAGGCGAACCGGCCGGCCGTCGCGCAGCAGGGCCCGCTGGGCGGTCAGCAGGCGGAACGGGCCGAACGCGAAGCCGCTGGCGGCCGGAACCGCGGTCACGTCAACCAAGTTCGTCTCTCTCGATAGGTCGGGAATCTGGATTTCGCCGACCGTATGGCCGCGCCGGTGGCGTGTCCATGGCTCCCGGCGGTGATCACGCCGGGTCGTGCGCGGTCGCCGCCCCCACGTCCTCCCATGCCGCCAGATCGGCCAGCAGCGTCTGGGCGTGACCGCGCACTGCCTCGACCGCGTCGGCCCCCAGCTGCAGCCGAAGCGGCGTCTTGTCCGCCTCCAGCGCCTGGACGATGGCGGCCGCCGCCTTGCGCGGATCGCCGGCCTGGGTTCCGTGCATGTCGTGGGCGAAGGCGCGGGTGGGGCCGACGGTGTCCTGATAGGCGTCCAGGATCGGCATGTGGCGCATGCCGGCCCCGGCCAGGTCGGTGCGGAACTGGCCGGGCTCGACGATCAGCACCTTGATCCCGAACGGCGCGACCTCCTGGGCCAGGGCCTCGGAGGCGCCTTCCAGGGCGAACTTGCTGGCCGAATAGGCCGAGAAGCCGGCGAACGACATCTGGCCGCCCAGGCTGGAGACGTTGACGATCGCGCCCGCGCGCTGGGCCCGCAGCACGGGCAGGGCGGCCCGGATCACGGCCATGGCTCCGAAGAAGTTGGTGTCCATGATCGCCCGCAGCTCTGCGTCCGGGGTCTCCTCCAGCGCCCCGACCACGCCGTAGCCGGCGTTGTTGATCAGGATGTCGATCCGGCCGAACCGAGCGACCGCCGCGGCGACGGCGGCCTGGGCGTCGCCGGGCTGGTCGACGTCGAGCTTGGCGGCCAGCACTCGCTCCGGCGCCAGGGCGACCAGCGCCCGCAGCCTGGCGGGCGCGCGAGCCGTGGCCACCACGTTGTCGCCCAGCGACAGGGCGTGTTCGGCGAAGGCGCGGCCAAAGCCCGATGCGGCGCCGGTGATGAACCAGGTCTTGGGGAGGGGGATGTCGGTCATGGCGGGCTCCTGTCGGCGAGGCGTTCCGTTTGAACGCCAGGCGAAGATCGCAGTCGATCGATCCGGCGATAAGGCGGTTCAAATCGCATTGGTCATTCGATATTGTGCATGAATGGACCGAGAGCTGATCGCCCATTTCCCAGTGGTTCTGGCCGTCGCCCGCCGCGGCGGCTTTGGGGCGGCGGCCGCCGAACTGGGCATGAGCCCTTCGGCCGTCAGCCACGCGGTCAAGACGGTGGAAGAGCGCCTGGGCCTGCCGCTCTTCGCCCGCACCACCCGCAGTGTCGCCCTGACCGAGGCCGGGGCAGGGTTCGTCGCCACGGTGGGTCCCGCCCTGACCGAGATCGGCGAGGCGGTCGAGCGGCTGCGCGCGGCCAAGGGGCGGATCACCGGCGTGCTGCGCCTGAACGCGCCGCGCATCGCCCAGCGCATGGCGCTGACGGCGGTCATCGCCGAGATGGCCTGGCGCCATCCGGACCTGGTCATCGAGGTGACGTCCGACGACGGCCTGGTCGACATCGTGGCCGGCGGCTTCGACGCCGGCGTGCGGCTGGGCGAGATGATCGCCCAGGACATGACGGCCGTGCGGCTGACCCCGCCGTTCAAGGCGATCATGGTCGCCGCGCCCGGCTATATCCAGGCGCGGGGCGAGCCAGGGACGATCGCCGACCTGGCCGACCACAACTGCATCGGCTTCCGGCTGATCTCGACTGGCGGCGACTATGCCTGGGAGGTCCAGGAGAACGGCGTCGACACGGCGGTGAAGGTGCGCGGCAGCGCCCGGGTCACCGACCCGCTCTACGCCCGCGACCTGGCCCTGGCCGGGGTGGGGCTGGCCTATGTGTTCGAGCCGCTGGTGCGCGAGGACATCCGCGAGAAGCGGCTGCGCTGGGTGCTGGCCGACACGGCGATCGAGGAGCCGGGCCTGTTCCTGTATTTCCCTCGCCGAGCAGCCCAGGCGCCCAAGCTTCGCGCCTTCATCGACGTCGCGCGCGCGGTGTTGAAGCTCCGCGCCTAGTTCCTTGCCTTGCCGCCTCGGCGGGGCGAAATCGTGCAAGGCGGCGGCGCGATCTTGCGTCACCCTGGCCAGGCCGCCTTCCGGAGCCCGCCATGAGCGACGAGGACCATCCCCCCGAAAAGCCCACCAAGCTCACCCGCAACAAGGAGGCGTGGGCGCACGAGGGCAAGTTCCTGACCGGCCGGACCGCCAGGCCCGGCGCCCAACGCCTGCCGCCCGGCCAGAAGGAGACGCGAAACTGGCCGGTGCTCGACCTGGGTCTCAAGCCCGACATCCCGCGCGAGGACTGGAAGCTGCGGATCGAGGGCCTGGTCGAGCGGCCGGCGGTCTGGGACTTCCAGGCCCTGCTGGCCCAGCCGCAGAGCGAGCCGGTTTCCGACATTCACTGCGTCACCACATGGTCGCGCTACGACAACCCTTGGCGGGGCGTGGCCACCGGCGACCTGCTGGCGGCGGTGCGGCCACGCGACGAGGCGCGGTTCGTGGTGCTGCACGCCTCGGACGGCTACACGACCAACCTCGCGCTGGACGACTTCGCCCATCCGGACGCCCTGGTCGCCCACGGCTGGGAGGGCCGCCCCCTGACGGCCGAGCACGGCGGGCCGGTGCGCCTGGTCGTGCCGCACCTTTACTTCTGGAAGAGCGCCAAGTGGCTGAAGGCGATCGAGTTTCGCGCCCAGGACCAGCCCGGCTTCTGGGAGGTGCGTGGCTACCACAATCGCGGCGATCCCTGGCGCGAGGAGCGTTATGGGGACTGAAAGCGGGGCCTTGGGAAGGCGATCTGGAGGCGAGTTCCATCGCTCAAGTCACGATCTCGACGTAAATAGCGATGCCTGTGGCTGATCGGCCACACCCGAATTCACTTTTAGCGCGTTGTCGTCGTGAGGTCGCTCCTACACCCGACCTCAAGACATTCACGTAGAGGGTTCACATCATGAAAATCCGGTTGCTGGCTGGTGTTGCGACGTTGGCGCTTTGCGCCGCGTCGGGCGCCTCCGCCCAAAGCGCGTTGAGCGGATGGTACGTCGCCGGCGACGTCGGGTACCATACGACCGACGGCGTCAAGGGCACCTCGTCTGTCAACGCCACGGACGGCCAACCTTACAAATGGACGTTCTCGGCCGATGACGATTGGGCCGCCTTCGGCCGTATCGGCTATCGCTTCACCCCCAACTGGCGGGTCGAAGGCGAGTACGGCTATCGCAGCGGCGACATCAGCGGCGTTCGCGGTTCGGCCGGCCGTCCGCAGCCGCAGGGTCTCTGCACCGCCGGCGTCGAGCGCACCGTCGCCGCCCCCAAGTGCGGCGAGCCGGACGGCGAGCTGAAGGCCACCACCCTGATGGCCAACGTCATCTATGACTTCCTGCCCGACTCCCAATGGCGTCCGTTCATCGGCGCCGGCGTCGGTACGGCGTGGGTCCACAACAAGGTCTATGGCCAGTTGAGCGGCGTTCCCACCGGCGCCGCCCAGTTCCAGAACACCAGCTTCGACGACGTCGACCAGGCCCTGGCCTGGCAGGGCCTGCTCGGCATCGCCTGGGACTTCGCCCCGAACTGGTCGCTGGACCTGACCGGCCGCTATCTGCAGACCGACGACCTGCAATGGGGTTCGGTCACCGCCAACACCGGCGGCCCCGGCCACTTCGGCGCCGTGACCGACGTCGGCACCTTCGAAGGCAAGTACAAGGACACCTCGCTGACGCTCGGCGTCCGCTACACCTTCGGCTCGCCGCCGCCCCCGCCGCCCCCGCCGCCCCCGCCGCCGCCGCCGCCGCCCCCGCCGGAACCGCCGCCCCCGCCGCCGCCGCCTCCGGTTGCCGCCTACGAGGCGCGTGAGTTCGTGGTCTACTTCCCGTTCGATCAGTACGTGCTGACGCCGGAAGCCCAGTCGGTGGTTTCGGAAGCCGCGAACTACGCCAAGGGCGGCAACGCCACGAAGATCGTGGTTGTCGGCCACACCGACACCTCGGGTTCGCCGAAGTACAACGCCCGTCTGTCGGAGCGTCGCGCCAAGGCCGTCGCCGACGGTCTGGTCGGAGCCGGCGTCGCGGCCACCACCCTGGCCGTGGACTGGAAGGGCGAAAGCGAACCGGCCGTCGCCACGGGCGATGGCGTGAAGGAACCGCTGAACCGCCGTTCCACGATCTCGATCAACTTCTAAGATCTAGATCGCGAACAAGGTTGAGGGCCCGGCGGCGACGCCGGGCCCTTTTTCTATGCGCGTGACCCTGGCCGCGGGCGGATCAGGGACGCGACGGGTTGGGCAGCAGACGCGGTTGTCGCGCAGACGACGGTGCGGATGCGGTTCATCGCATTCTCCCAATGTCCCCGATCCCGGAAACCATAGCGCTCAGGGTTGATCGCGCGACGAAAACCGCGCCGGTTCGACCAGGGCCGACAGGTCGCGGGGTAGGGGCGAGGGCAGGTCCAGAATCCGCGCGGCCAGATGCTCGGCCAGCAGCGGCGCCAGGCAAAAGCCCCGTCCGCCCAGGCCGCCCAGCACGAACAGGCCGGGCGGGGCGTCGGGCACGGCGCCGGCCAGCGGCAGGTGGTCGGCGGTGGCGGCGCGCAGGGCCGCGCGGCCCTCCAGTGGGGCGTCCGCCAGCCTGGCGGCCAGCGCCGGCAGCCCCTTGGCCAGGGCCTCGAGATTGCGGGCGTGGTCGGCCGGTCGGACATCGGTCTCGACGGCGTCGCGGTCGTGAGTGGCGCCAAACAGCAGGCCGTCGCGGGTGGGCGCGACGTAGCCGCCGAAGGCTGCGGGGGCGGGGCAGGGGTGGTCGGTCCAACTGGTCTGACCCCGCACCGGCCGCAAGGGCGCTCGCGGCCACAGCCGGGCCTGACCGGCTCCGCCGGCCAGCACCATGGCGTCGACCTGCGCCAGGCAGCCGTCCTGCGCGTCGAACAGCCGCCAGACCGCACCGTCGTGGGCGATGCGGGCGACCTGGACGGCGACGGCTTCGCCCCGCCAGGCTTCGAGCACCCGGGACGGCTCGACGACCAGGGCGTCGGCCATGAGCAGGGCGTCCGGCGCGGGTTCGCCCAGCCGCGGCGTCGCCGTCTCGGCGTCCAGCAGGCGCATGGAGCCGGGCTCGAACAGGTCCTGCCCGGCCACGGCGGCGTGGCGTGGCCGATCGCGCGGGGTCGTGGCCAGTTTCAACACCCCACGGGCGATCACCGCCTCGGGCAGGGCCGCGTACAACGTCACGGCGCGGGCGAAGGCCTGGGCGGGCAGGGCGGCGCGCGGGCCGCCGCCGGCGTCCAGGGCTGGGGTGACCAGGGCGGCGGGATTGCCCGAGGCCGGCGCCAGGCCGTCGTCGAACACCGTGACCTCCAGGCCCTGGGCGCGGGCCGCGCGGGCCATGGCGGCGCCGGCGATCCCGCCGCCGACCACCGCCAGACGGCGCGGGCGCGGCGCGGCGGCCGGCTCGGTGTCAGGCCTATTTGGCATGCGGGCCTCCAGGCGCTGCTTCTTGCGGCCGAAGCCCGGGCGCCTGTCGACCTGGAAGCCGGCGGCGGCCAGGCCGCGTCGCACCGCGCCGGCGACGGTGAAGGTGGCGGCCCGGGCCCCAGGGGCCGAGCGCGCGGCGACGGCGGCCAGGATCTCCTCGCGCCACATGGCCGGGTTGAGGGCCGGGGAGAAGCCGTCGAGGAACCAGGCGTCGGCCGCGCCCTCCCAGGCGGCCAGGGCCGGCTCGACGTCCATCACCGCCAGGTCGAGGGTCGCGTCGAAGCCCGGCAGGTCGATGCGGTGGAAGCCGCGCGCCCGGCCCGGCCAGTGGTCGAGCAGGACGCCGGCCGCCTCGCCCAGTTCGGGCCAGACCGCCAGGGCCCGGGCCGCCTCGTCGCGGGTGATCGGGTGGCCCTCGATCGAGAAGACATGCAGTCGGCCGCCTTCGGGACGCTCGCGCCGCCACAGGTCCAGCAGGGCGGCGATGTTCAGGCCCGTGCCGAAGCCCAGCTCGCCGACCGTGAAGTGGTCGCGCCCGGCCCAGGCGGCGGGCAGGTCGCAGCCGGCCAGGAACACCGCCCGCGTCTCGGCCAGGCCGTCGGCGCTGGAGAAGTAGACGTCGCCGTACAGCGCCGACTGGGGCATGCCGTCGTCGCGCCAGACCAGGGGGGAGCCGAGGGGAGGGGTGGGGTCGCTCATGGCGGTCTTATAGAAGAAGGGCCGCCCTCGCGGACGGCCCTTCGACGTTCTGGACGCGAAAACCTCGATGAGGCGTCGCGGAGCCGTTCAGGCCTTAGTGGGCCGGAGCGGCTTCCTTCTTTTCAGCCGGGGGGGGCGTGGCCGGGGCTTCGGCGGCGGTGGTGGCGTCGGCGGCGCCGGCGGCCGGAGCGGCGGCGGCGTCAGCGGCGGCCTTGTTGGCGTCGGCGGCGGCGCCGGCGGCGGTCGCGGCGGCGTCGGTGGCGGTGCTGGCCGAGGCGGCGGCTTCCTGGGCCTTCTGGGCCGAGGCGTCGGCGGCCGTTTCGGCCTTCTTGCCGCAGGCGGCGAGCGACAGGGCCGAGACGGCCATGCCGGCGATCAGGATGGAGCGGAGAACCTTGGTGGACATGGGCTTCCCTTACGTCTGTTATGTTCGCTGACGCGACCTTGGCGGCGCGTCACCAGCTCACAGAACATCAGTTCGAAGACGTGGGCAAGACATTTGTTCACGGATCCGTGATCATTCCGTGATCGCCTAATAGGACCTTGGTATCAGGTCTCGGCGGGGATCTGCTGCAGGGCCTCTTCCAGCTCCAGGAAGCTGGGTTGGGCCGGGGTCGGGACGTTGCCGCGGCCGATCTCGACGCTGATCTGGGCGGCGTTGCCGTGCAGGTGGGCGACCAGGACCGACTGGATGATCTTGTAGAACGAGCCCTCCTCGTCGACGACGGCCGTCAGGCGCGTGGCGAACGGGCCGACGATGCCATAGGCCAGGAACACGCCAAGGAAGGTGCCGACCAGCGCGCCGCCGATCATCGCGCCCAGCACGGCCGGTGGCTCGGTGATCGAGCCCATGGTCTTGATGACCCCCAGCACGGCGGCGACGATGCCAAGGGCCGGTAGGGCGTCGGCCAGGCTTTGCAGGGCGTGGGCCGGGGCCAGGCCCTCGTGGTGGTGCTTTTCGAGCTGCTTCTCCATCGCGTCCTCGACCTGGTGGGGATCCTCCAGGTTCATGGTCATCATCCGCAGGGTGTCGCAGATGAAGTCGACGGCGAAATGGTCCTTGGTGATCCTGGGGTAGCGCTGGAAGATCGTGCTCTCGCCCGGCCGCTCGATGTGGCTTTCCAGGGCGATGACGCCCTTGGACTTCATGGTCTTGGTCAGCAGGAACAGCAGGCTGAGCAGGTCGCGGTAGTCGCTGGTCTTCCACTTGGGACCGGCGAAGATCTTGCCCATGCCGGCGCCGGTGGCCTTGATCACCGTCATCGAGTTCGAGATCAGGAACGAGGCGATGCCCGCCCCCAGGATGCACATCAGCTCGTGCGGGGCGGCGTGAGTGATCACGTCCATTTTGCCGCCGGAGATGACGAAGCTGCCGAACACAAGGCCAAACAGCAGGACGATGCCGATGATCTGGAACATGACGAAGGAGGCCCCGGGTAACTTCAGCCGGGATCATCGCCGTTAATGCTTAATCCAAGGTGAGCAAGGGGCGCGGCGGGGGCCGGGGCGTGTTGCGCCTTTCGCCGCACCCGCCTAACAAGTGTTTGATGTCGGCCGATGGCGCCAGACCGGGGCAACCGGCGCGCTTCCTCCGTCCGCATCGCGTGGAGGGGAAGCATGACCGCAGCCAGCCCGGACGTTGTTCTGTCCGATCGCACCAAGGGCCGGGCCTTCGCCATCCTGTTCGCCGTGCTGCTGAGCAGCGCCGCCGGCAACACCGCCCTGCAGACCGTGCTGCCGGCCATCGCCCGCGAGGTCGGCATCAACGACGTGCTGATCAGCTCGATCTTCTCGCTGTCGGCCCTGCTGTGGGGGGTGATGTCGCCGGTCTGGGCCCGGATGTCCGACAAGCATGGGCGCAAGCCGATGGTGGTGCTGGGCATGGCCGGGTTCGCCGTCTCGATGCTGGGCTTCGGCTTCTTCATCTTCATGGGGCTGAAGGGGCTGATGGTCCCGCTGGCGGTGTTCGCCGGGGCGGCCCTGTCGCGGGCGATCTTCGGCCTGGTGGGCTCGGCCTCCAATCCGGCGGCCCAGGCCTATGTCGCCGACCGCACCGCGCCGGCCGAGCGCACCAACGCCCTGGCCACCATGGCCTCGGCCAGCGGGCTGGGCACGATCCTGGGTCCGGCCGTCGCGCCGTTCCTGGTCTTTCCGCTGCTGACCCTGTCGGGGCCGATGTTCGCCTTCGCCGCCATCGCGATGATCGTGCTGGTGCTGGTGGTGCGCGGCCTGCCCGAACGGCCCGAGGAGATCCCCGACCGCGAGGTGGGCGCGCGCGACAGGCCCCGGGCCCGGGTGCGCTGGAACGACCGGCGGATCATGCCCTTCATCGTCTACGGCTTCCTGCTGGCCTCGGCCCAGACGGTCAACCAGCAGACCCTGGGCTTCATGGTCATCGACAAGCTGGCGATCTCGCCGGCCAAGGCCGCCGCCTTCGCCGGCGTGGCGATGATGGCCGGCGCGGTGGCCAGCCTGCTGGCCCAGTGGGGCCTGATCCGCATGCTGCGGCTCAAGCCCCGGCAACTGCTGTGGCTGGGCGCGGGCTGCGCCGCCCTGGGCAACCTGATCGTCGCCTTCTCGCCCGACTACCACACCCTGGTCGTGGCCTTCGCCCTGTGCAGCCTGGGCTACGGCTTCGCCCGTCCGGGCTTCACGGCCGGCGCCTCGCTATCGGTCGGGCACGAGGAACAGGGGGCGGTGGCCGGGGCGATCAGCGCCATCAACGGCGCCTCGGTGATCATCGCCCCGGTGCTGGGCGTGGCGCTCTACAAGTGGGCCCATCCGACGCCCTACCTGATGAACGTCGCGGTGCTGGGCGCCCTGGTCGCCTACGCCCTGCTCGACCCGGTCATGCGCAAGGTCGGCGACGGCGTGGAGCCGCGCGGGGCCCGCGACGAGGCCCAGGTGGTGGACGCCAGCTCGATCGACGCCAGCGGTCCGCACTAGGCGCCGCCAGGGGGGGGGACGTCGAAGCCCTCGCCGCTTCCGACCTCGGATTATGACCTGGCCCTCCCGGGCTCTCATGGTCGGGCCCGGGCAAGCAGCGCCTCTGACAGTGGACCGTAAATTCGTTACAGCTCTTTCCTGAACAGGTCCTGGAAGATCAGCGGGCCCCAAGCGCGGCCGCGGGCGTGCACCAGCGCGCCACCCTCGTTGAGCTTTCCCAGCTCGACGGGTGCGAACCCGAGGTGTTTGGCCAAGGCCGCCACGGGAGCGATCGCGTCCTCGTCGTCGCTCGACAGGAAGACGACCCGGTGGCCGCCCTCGACGACCGGATCGGTGGCCAGGGTGGCCGCGCCCAGGTGATTGAACCCCTTGACGAGCTTGGCGCCGGTGAAGGCCTTCGCGACGAAGGCGGAGGACGGGAGGCCGTCCAGCTCTTCAGGGGAAACGCCAAACGTGTTCGTGGCGTCGATGACCGTCTTGCCTTCCCAGCTGGGCAGGGCCTTGGCGACCTCGCGATGCTCCCAGAACGGGACCGCCAGGATAATCGTGTCGGCCTCGACCGCATCCCGCAACGACTTGGCGACGACCGTGGGTCCGATCGCCCGAGCCTGCGGCGCCAACGCCTCGGGCGGATGGCGGCTCGCGACGGTCACCTCGATGTTTCTACGGGCAAAGGCGTGGGCCAGCGCCTGGCCAATCTTGCCGAATCCCACAATCGCGTAGCTCATAGTGCTTCTCCGATCCGTGTTGATATTGATTCCCGGCCCTCAACGGCACTGGGTTGTCCGGTTCGTCGCGTGGCGACTTCCGCGTGAACGTTCGACCGTTCAGCGCGGAAGTCGTTCCGCCATTCCCGCGATCCGGCGCGCGACTTCAGATGGCCGAGAAGCCGCCGTCGACGGACAACTCCACCCCGTTCACGAAGCTCGAATCGTCCGAGGCGAGAAACAGCGCGACCGCCGCGATTTCCTCGGGACGACCCATCTTTCCCCGCGGAATCAGGGATTCGAACATCTGCTTGGCTTCCGCGGTGAGAACCTGGTCCTGCATCGGCGTGGCGATCGGCCCCGGGTGCAGCACGTTCACGCGGATGTTCCTGCCCTTCAGTTCGTTGAGCCACCCGCGTGCGAAGGCGTGCAGCGTCGCCTTGCTCGCCGCGTAGACGCTGTAGCCAGGGAAACCTTTGATCGAAGCAACCGACCCGGTCATGAAGATGGATCCGCCGTCGTTGAACAGCGGCAGCGCCTTCTGGACCGTGAACAGCGTGCCGCGCGCATTCAGGTTGAAGGCCGCATCGAAGTGCTGCTCGGTAATCTCGCCCAGCAGGGCGGCTTCGCCCGTGCCGGCGCTGGCGTACAGGACGTCGATCTTGCCCTTTTCCCGCTTGACCGTGTCGAACAGGCGGTCGAGGTCGTCGAGATTGGACACGTCGCCGCGCACGCCGGTCACGTTGCGGCCGATCAGTTTGACGGCCTCGTCCAGCGCCTCCTGTCTCCGCCCCGTGATGAAGACATAAGCGCCTTCTTCAACGAACCGCTTGGCGCTCGCCAGCGCCATGCCGCTCGAGCCGCCCGTGACGACGGCAACCTTGCCTTCAAGCTTTCCCATGACTTCCTCAAACTCCGTCTTTGGCCGTTCGGGGAGATCCCCGAGGCCCTGGAAGTGGGTCCGCCCGTGCCAGGCGTTGAGTGCGGAAGCGCGCACATCGGTGGTGCGAAATCGATCCGGCTGAATGACTGACGCCAGCCGCGATGATCGGTGTCCGCCGTTCGGAAACTGGGCCACGCTGTTCAGCATGGGCTATGATGACCGCCCGTGCTGGTGTTCGATATGTTCGCCGCGAGCCTTGGAAGCCGCACCGCGCGGCGCGGGAATGCACCATGATCGACTGGGATGACGTTCGCTATTTTCTGGCCGTCGCGCGCGCGGGCTCGCTGCGGGCCGCCGCCGAGCGCCTCGGGGTGAACCACTCGACGGTGCTGCGACGCATCGCCCAGCTCGAGGAACACCTCGGGGCGCGGATGTTCGAAAAGCTGCCTTCGGGCTACCGCCTGACGGCGGCGGGCGAGGAGGCCCTCGAGCTCGCCAACCAGATGGAAGCCTCGTCGCACCAGCTGGAGACGCGCGTCTTCGGGCGCGACCAGAGCGTGCGCGGGCTGCTGCGGGTGACGCTGCCGCCGCCCCTGGCGACACACCTGCTCATGCCGGACTTCGCCGATTTCGTGCGCCTGCATCCGGGCATCGAGTTGGAAATCTTGTCGTCTGGCGAGTTGGCGAATCTGACCAATCGAGAGGCCGACGTGGCGATCCGCGTCGTCTACGACCGCAAAGCCCTGCCGCTCAATCTTCACGGCCTGAAGGGGCCGGAGGTGTTCGGCGGCTTCTACATCTCCGGCGACCGCCTCGCTGAGTGGCGCGCGGGCCCGCCGGATCCCAGATGGATCGCCGTAAGTGGTCATGGCGTCCCGGACTGGGCCCGCGAGAGTGAGGTTCGCACCACGGGGGTCCCATTCAGGACCACGGACGGCGAGGCGCAGATCGTCGCCGTGCGGCAAGGTATCGGCATCACGACGCTGCCGTGCTTCGTCGGCGACGCCGATCCCCTGTTAGAGAGAGTGCCGGGCAGCGACCTACACTTGTATGGACCGGTTTGGCTTCTCACTCAGGGGGAGACACGCAAGACCAAGCGTGTGCGGCTCTTCACCGAGTTCATATCCCGCAGGCTCGCCGCTTACGCTCCGCTTCTCGCGGGGCTGTCCATATCGCGCGACTGACGCCCGAAGTTCTGCACGTAGGCAGACATCCTCGAGATCGCCGGGGATGGCGCGCCCGTCTACAGCGGCTTCGCCAGGCAACCTTCAAGGCTGTTGGCGATTATCCGTGATCGTGGGCCAACGACGGTTCTGACTCGATTGCAAAAACAAACGATTGCATCGAAATTGCAATCGTTCTACATCGCCTAAACGGCACACCTGCAGTTCCAAGTGGGGACCGAATTTCCTTGGGGAGGATTCATGCATAAACGCCACGCTCTTCGCGCCCTGTTGCTCGCCGGTTGCAGCTGCTTCGCGGCTCCCGTCTGGGCCCAGACGGCGTCGACACCGCCCGCCGACACCGCCGATCAAACCGTCAGCGAAATCGTCGTCACCGGCATGACCTCGCGCAATCGCCCGCTGATCACCGCCTCGGCCGACATCACCTTGGCCACGCGCGCCGATATCGAACGCAAGGCCCCGCGCTCGACCGCCGATCTGCTCGAGATGGTGCCCGGCATCTTCGTCGAAGGCACGGCCGGCGAGCTGTCCAACAACTATTCGGTGCGCGGCCTGCAGGGCGGCGGCCAGCGCTTCATCCAGCTGCAGGAGGACGGCCTTCCGGTCATCTACCAGGGTGGCGGCGCGGACTTCTTCTTTTCCGAAGACATCACGATCGACCGGATGGAAGCGGTCAAGGGCGGCACCTCGGGCATCCTGACCGTCAACGGCGCGGGCGCCACGATCAACTTCCTCTCGCGCAAGCCCAATTTCGACAAGCCCGAAGGGATGTTGCGGGCCACGGGCTACAATTACGGCCTCAAGCGCGGCGACTTCTACTATTCGGCGCCGATCGCCAAGAACCTGGCCTTCAACGTCGGCGGCTATGTCCAGAGCAGCCCCGGGGTGCGCAAGAACACCTTCGACTATGAAGGCTATCGCGTGAAGGCGATGCTGGAATATCGCTTCGACGAGGGCGGCTTCCTGCGCGTGACCGGCAAGGTCGGCGACATGCAGGCCGCCTACTATGCCGACCAGCCCTACGCTTACAACAATGGCAAGGCCAGCAGCATCCCGGGCCTGGACACCCAGTTCGGCAACGTCGGCGGCGACGCCTTCACCCGCATTTCCGTGCCGGTGTCGACCTTCGTCGAAAGCGACGGTTTCCGCGATTTCCGGCTCAGCGAAGGCGTGCGGGTCAAGACCAAGCAACTGCGCGTCGATTTCGAAAAGCCGCTGAGCGACAGCGTCGAGGTGTTCGCCCGGGCCCGTTATCTGGACCTGAAGGACGACTTCAACGGCCTGTTCCCCGGTTCGGGCACCGGCAATGCGGGCCTGGCCAACGCGGTGACCTATCTGACGCCGGGTACGAGTTCGCCGATCAACGACCTGCTGACCGCGGGGACCGCCGCCTATCCGGCCACGGTGCGCTTCGGCATCAAGAACCTGCGCACGGGCGTGGTCACCGGAGCGAACGACACCGCGACCCTGAACGCCTTGAACGGCAACGGCTTCCTCCAGCAGACGACGCTGAACCACGACTATCAGTCGGGCCACGACTTCGGCGCCAACATCGGCACGCGCTGGGAGTACACGAGCGGTTCGTTCACCAACTCTCTGACCACCGGCATCCAGTACTATGACGTGCGCCGCAACCAGAACCAGTCGGCGGTCGCGTCGGTGGTCAACGATGTCCGCACCAACAGCGACATCTACGACATCGTCTCGCTCGACGCGAACAACCAGGTCATCGGCACGCTGAGCGACAACGGGCTGGTGTCGTATGGCAACTGGGGCCAGGGCATGCGCCAGCGCACCGACCAGTCGCTGTCGCTCTACGCCAACGATGAACTGGCCATCGGCGACAAGATCCACATCGACGGCGGCGTGCGCTGGGAAAACGACAAGGCCAAGTTCCTCGACGGCAACACCGCGGCGGTCAACCAGCCGGTGCAGCCCGGCGTGGTCGGCGTCGTGCGCACGGTCGGCTCGACCTTCGACGGCGCCTATACCGTCACCCGCCGGACGCAAGACAAGGTCGCCTGGACGATCGGCGCCAGCTACCTGATCACGCCGCATCTGTCGCTCTACGGCCGCTACGCCAACGGCTTCCAGACCAACAACACCGATCCGATCACCAAGATCGAACTCTACGAGGCGGGGGTGCGCTTCGAATACGGCCGCCTCCTCAACGCCTCGGCGACGGTGTTCAAGACCAATTTCGACAATCAGTTCTACAACTTCATCGACCCGTCTGATCCCACGAAACAGACAAGCTTCCTCGCCGACCTCAAGACCACCGGGGTGGAAGTCGACGCCCTCGTGCGGCCCACGGACTGGTTCTCGGTCAATCTCTCCGGCGTGATCCAGGATCCGACGCTCAACAACCTGAGCCTGAACGGCGTGCCGCAGCCGACCTATGACGGCAATCGCCCGGAGCGCACGCCGTCGCGGCTGTTCACCATCACCCCGAGCTTCAAGCTGCCCAACGGCTTGGGCGAGGTCTATGCCCGCTACAAATATGTCGGCAAGATCTATGCGGACTCGGGCAATGGCGTGGCTCTGCCGTCCTATGGCGTGACCAGCGCCGGTGTCACCTTGGACCTGAAGGACAATCTCCAGCTCAACTTCAACGTCGACAACATCTTCGACGTCGTCGGCCTGACCGAGGGCAATCCGCGCCAAGGCCAGACCCAGAACGCGGCCTCGGGCTATTTCTACGCTCGCGGCATCGTCGGAAGGACCTATGGCGGTTCGCTCACGCTCCGCTTCTAGGATGCAGGCCTAAGAGCAAGGCGGCGGACGCGCCAAGCGTCCGCCGCCTTTTTCGCGCAGTTGGAGAGTCGGGATGTTCAAGGATTTTCGTTGGGCCGCCGCCGGCGTCCTGCTCTCGCTGACGGCCTCGGGCCAGGCCTTGGCCACACCGGACCTGGCCTACCAACTGACCGAGGGACAGAACCTCAACGCCTTCGTCCGCGAAAACACGGTCGCGGCCCATCTGCTGCTGCGCAACGGCGTCGATCCGCGCATTCTGGTCGCCTTCCCCGCCGGCAACAGCGGCGTGGGCCTATGGTTCGAGCCCACGGCGCGGCCCGCTGCCTGGCGTCTCGAACGGGCGCTCCAGCCGATCCGCCGTGGCCCGCTCAATGGCGTGATCGTCAGGGCCAGCATCGACGCGCCAAGGCTCGTCGCAAAACAGGCGGTTCTCTCCAGCGTCCGTTACCTGCGGGACTATCAGGCCGTCGGCCGCTTTCCCGCCGAGGTCGCGGTCGAACCCAAGATAGACGGCGACACCATCACCTATCGCCGGGCGCGCCTGGATGGCGCGGCAGGCTATGAGCTGACGATCCGCGTCATCGCCGGCCGCATCGACCAAGGCGCCATCGTCGCCGGTCCCGATGGACGGATCGCGCTGGAAATCACCGCGCTGAGCGGCGACGCGCCGCTGACGCCGCTGCCGGTCGCGCAGCTGCTCAACGCCGACGCGGCGGCGGATCCGGCGGCGCGTAATGCGCTGGCCTTCCTGAGCTATCGCGAGAAGTTCCTGGCCGGCTCCTGGCGTTTCAACACCTATTTCGGCCGCGACACCCTGATGTCGGTGCGGCTGCTGATGCCGGTCCTACAGCCGGCGGCCGTCGAGGCGGGCCTCAACTCGGTAATGGCGCGGCTGTCGCCCGGCGGCGAGGTCGCGCATGAAGAGGGCATCGGCGAGTTCGCCGTCGTCCAGAACCGCAAGGCCGGACATAGCGGCGACGCGGCGGAGCTCGACTACGGCATGGTCGACGACGACTATATGCTCGGCGTCGTCGCGGCCGACTACCTGCAAGGGCCCGGAACGGCGCGGGCGCGGACCTGGCTGGCCCAGCCCCTGACGAGCGAGAGCCAGCCTGGAGTCCGTTCGCCGACGGGCGCGATGCTGGTGAATAATCTGCGTTTCGTGCTGAACCAGGGCCGTGGTTTCGCCGACGCCCCCTCCGCAGGAACGCTGATCGCGATCAAGCCCGGCCGGATGACCGGCGAATGGCGTGACAGCAACGAGGGGCTTGGCCGGGGGATCTATCCCTACAACGTCAACGCCGCCCTGGTCCCGGCGGCGATCGAGGCGGCCGATCGCCTGTTCCGCGCCGGTCTGCTGGACCCCTATCTTTCGGCCGAGGATCGCGTGTTGTTCGCCGACGCCGGGCGTATGGCGCAGGTCTGGCGCGCCAAGGCGCCGTCGCTGTTCCGGGTCGAGTTGCCGGCCGCCGAGGCGGCGGCGTCGATCCGCGCCTATGCCGACAGCCTCGGCGTTCCCTCGGCCCCCGCCCTGAAGGCCCTGGACCGGCAGCCCCTCGTGTTCCACGCCCTGTCGCTGGAGGCCTCGGGCAAGCCCGTGCCGATCGTCAATTCCGACGAGGGTTTCGCGCTGCTGTTCGGTCACCCGTCGGCGGCGGATCTCGACACCTATGTCACCGCGACCATGCGTCCTTTTCCGGCGGGGCTGATGACCGACGCCGGCCTGGTCGTCGCCAACGCCGCGTTCGCCGATCGCGAGGCGCGGGCCCGTTTCACCCCGGCCGCCTATCACGGCGCCGTGGTCTGGTCCTGGCAGCAAGCGCTGCTCGCCGCCGGCCTGGAACGACAGCTGGCCCGATGCGATCTGCCCGCGCCGGTGCGCGCAAAGCTCGTCGCGGCTCAGACCGAGCTTTGGCGCGCGATCCGCTCGACCCGTGCGGTCCAGAGCTCCGAACTCTGGTCCTGGGCCTTCCGAAACGGCCGCTACGAGGTCGTGCCGTTCGGCGCCGGCAAGGCCGATGTCGACGAGTCCAACGCCGCGCAATTGTGGAGCACGGTCTATCTGGCGGTGCAGCCTCCGCGGGCTCTCCAACCGGGGCTTCCCGCGGCGAAGACCTCGGTCAAGGCGAGTCGCCCCGTCATCGGCTCGGGAACCGCGCCGGAATGGAGCCATTGCCCCCGATAGGCCCGTCGGTACCACCCGGCCCCGGGCGCACGACACCCTCGCGCTGTCGTGGGTCAGAGAACAAGCCGGCTGACGATGGTGCGGCGCGCGCCTACGCCAGGACGGACGCCGGCTCGCCGATCAGCGCGGAGATGGCGTCGTCGTGCCTCGGCAGGGTCGGCGTCGCCCGCGCGATCACCGCCTCGATCTGTTCGAGCTGCTGAAGATTGAGGGCCTGGTCCAGCGTATCGGCCAGCGGACTATAGCCCTCGGCGCGCACGCCTTGGCCTTCGAGCACGGCGAGCCAGCTGGCTTCGCGGAACAGCTCGTCCGACGTCAGCATCAGTCGTCCGGCGCGCCGATACTGCTCTTCCTTGTCGGCCAAGCTGTCAGGCAAGGGCATGTGGCGCGTATGCCGCCACAGCGGAGCCTCGTGCCCCTCGGTCGCATGGTAGTGCAGGATCAGGAAGTCCTTGATGCCGTCCATGTCGCGTCCGAACAGCGTGTTGAACCGCCGCGCCAGGCCGGGGTCGCAATCGCGATCCGGAAAGAGGGTGATCAGCTTGGCGATGCCGCTCTGGATCAGATGGATGCTGGTCGACTCCAGCGGCTCGAGAAAGCCCGCCGACAGGCCGATGGCCACGACGTTCTTTTGCCAGGTCTCACGCCGGAAGCCGGCTTTGAAGCGCAGGAATCGCGGCTCGTCGAGCGCCGCGCCGTCCAGGCCGCCCAACAGCGTCGCCGCGGCCTCGTCGTCGGAGATGAAGGCGCTGGCATAGACATAGCCGTTGCCGGTGCGATGCTGCAGCGGAATACGCCATTGCCAGCCGGCGGTGCGCAGGGTGGCGCGCGTATAGGGCGTCGTTTCGGCCACGCGGGCGCAGGGTACGGCGACGGCCCGGTCGCAGGGCAGCCAGTGCGACCAATCCTCGAACTTGGCGCCCATCACCCCGTCGATCAGCAGGGCGCGAAAGCCCGAACAGTCGAGGAAGAGCTCGCCTTCGATCCGCTCGCCGCGATCGGTGGTCAGCGCGGTGACAAAGCCCGTGTCGGGCGCCCGCTCGACCGCCTCCAGCTTGCCTTCGTGCCGCGTGACGCCCTCGGCTTCGGAGAGGCCGCGCAGATACTTCGCATAGAGCGTCGCATCGAATTGATAGGCGTAGCCCAGCGTCGACAGGATCGATCGCGCCTCGCTCACCGGCTTGGCGAACCGATTGGCGGCCGCCAGCTGCGTCGTCAGCGAGAAGGCCGAGAGCGGGCTTTCGAGCCCGTCGGCGCGGGCTTTGAGCCAACGCTGGTGAAACGGAACCGGCCCTAGATCGACGCCGTAGCGTCCGAACGGATGGAAATAGCGACTTCCGGGACGGGCCCAGTCGACGAACTCGATCCCCAGCTTGTAAGTCGCCTTGGTGGCGCGGACGAACTCGGCTTCGTCCAGGCCAATCAGGTCGTTGAACCACTGGATCGTCGGGATTGTCGCCTCGCCGACGCCGACCGTGCCGATCGCCTCGGATTCGAGAAGCTCGATCTTCAACTGGGGTCCGAAGGTCTTGGCCAGCGCGGTCGCCGCCATCCAGCCGGCCGTGCCGCCACCCAGGATCACCAGACGCCTTACTCGATCCATTCCCGGGCTCCCCTTTTTTAAAGCTATATTGCAATCGTTTGCACAAAAGGCAACATCGGTTGCGACCGCGCCCTGGACCGAAAACCCCCTAGGCTAGGCGGGTGAATCGGATTGCCGTACAGGTCCATGGCCCATCGGGCGCTGGACGGTCGCGCATGCGTCGGTCGCGACACGCTTGTGGATGTCGGCGTCGATGGGAAAAAGGGGAAGGTCTCTGGAAAAGTCAGCTCGCATCCGCACTCTTGCTGACTTGGCCAAGATCGCCGGGGTGAACACGGCGACCGTCTCGCGCGCCCTGGCCGATAGCCCCTTGGTCAAGACCGACACCAAGGCTCGCATCCAGGCGCTGGCCCAGGAGCATGGCTTTCGCCCAAACCAGATGGCCAAGCGGCTTCGAACGCAACGCACCGGCGTGGTCGGCATCGTCGTGCCGCTGGGTCACGAGAAGCGTCAGCATCTGTCGGATCCGTTCTTCATGACGATGCTGGGCTATCTGGCCGACGCCCTGACCGAGAACGGCTACGACATCATGCTGTCGCGCGTCATTCCCGACACCGACGACTGGCTGGAAGCCATCATCGGCTCGGGCATGCTGGACGGCGTGCTGCTGATCGGCCAGTCGGACCAGTTCGAGGCCATCGAACGCGTGGCGGCCCATTACCGGCCCCTGGTGGCCTGGGGCAGCCATTGGCCCGAGCAGAGACACTGCTCGGTTGGCACGGACAACTTCGCCGGCGGTCAAATGGCCGGCCAATGCCTGGTGGCCGGCGGCGCCCGCCGCATCGCCTTCCTTGGCGAGGTTCGAACGCCGGAAATAGGCCAGCGCTATGCTGGCCTATGCGCCGCCTTGCAGGCAGAGGGTCTAGCCGCGCCACGGCAGTTCGACGTCCATCTGGCGTCCGATGTCATGGAGCAGGAGATTTCCGCCCATATCGCCGAGGTTGGCGATGCGATCGATGGCGTCTTCGCGGCGTCCGACGTGATCGCCATGACAGCGCTTCGCGTGCTCGCCGACCGCGGCGTCGTCGTTCCCGATCGCATCCGGGTGATCGGCTATGACGACATACCACTCGCCGCCCAGACGGTGCCGCGCCTCACCACGATCCGGCAGGACGTCGCCACCGGCGCCAAGGCGATGGTCGACGCCCTGTTCGCCCGCATCGCCGGCGAGGACGCCGCTTCGGTCCAGATGAACCCCGTGCTTGTCCGTCGCGATTCCGCTTAGGACTGGGCGTCAGCTCGATGGGGCCTGGGCTGACCTAGAGTTCGACTTGCGTCGGACGCTTGCGGGCAATTGCCCCGCGCCTCTTCGCCCTCTGGCCCGAGGCGGACTTGGCGAGCCTCTTGGCGACATCAAATAGGTCATTTTTTCGCAATGCGAACGATTGCATTTGTTCTTGCAATCCTTTGTTATTGCGATATCCAGCGACATGGCCCGCGCCATGTCCAGACCTCCCCGCTGCCCCGGCGCGCGAGCGCTCGGGGATCTTTTAGCTGGATAGAAACCTTCGATGACGTCCCCGAGCCCGTCCGTCCCGCCCGCGACGGCGCCGCATGAGAAAGACGTCGAGCGTCGCTTCCTGGCCGGTTGGCCCAGGCTGGAGGCGCGGTTGGCCGAGGTCTATGGCGAGGATCCGCGTTGGGCGACCTTCATCGCGGCGCTGAAAGAGAAGGTCTGGGCGGCGGCGATCGCGCGTCCGCCAGCGTTGCGCGCCCTCGACGTGCAACGTGAAGCGTCCCAGGACTGGTTGAACCTACCGGGCCAGGGCGCCTACACCTTCTATGTCGACCGCTTCGCCGGCGACCTGCCGGGCGTCCGTGAGCGTCTCGATTACCTCGACGACCTGGGCGTCCACTGGCTGCACCCCTTGCCGCTGCTCAAGCCCCGCCCAGGCGACAGCGACGGCGGCTTCGCCGTGGCCGACTACCGCCAGATCGATCCGCGCCTTGGCGACATGGATGACCTGGAAGCCCTGGCCGCTGATCTTCGGGCCCGGGACATGGGTTTGATCCTGGACGTGGTCTGCAACCACACCGCCCGCGAGCATGCGTGGGCCCAGGCCGCCAGAGCCGGCGATCCGGCCTATCGCGAATACTACATCACCCTGGACGCAGAGGCCGCGGCCGACCGCGAGCGGCACTTGATCGACGTCTTTCCCGACACCGCGCCGGGCAGCTTCACGTATGACCCGGACATGGGCGGCCATGTCTGGACGACCTTCTATCCGTTCCAATGGGACCTCAACTACGCCAATCCGGCGGTGTTCGCCGAAATGCTGGCGGTCCTGGTCTTCCTGGCGTCCAAGGGCGTGCAGGGCTTTCGCCTCGATAGCGCGCCCTACCTCTGGAAGGCGGCCGGAACGACCAGTCGCAATCAGCCCCAGGCCTATGCCATCGTCGAGGCCTGGCATGAAGCCCTGGCCATCATCGCGCCTTCGGTGGTGCTGGTCGCCGAGGCGATCGAAAGCCTGGACGACGTCCTTCCGTTCTTCGGTCGCGACGGGCGCGGCTGCGACCTGGCCTACAACAACGCGGTGATGACCGCGCTGTGGGGAGCCCTGGCCGACGCGGACGCCGGCGTCTTCAACCGCTGCCTGGCGGCCTCGGCCGGCAAGCCGCGGCGGGCGGCCTGGCTCAACTACGTCCGCTGCCACGACGACCTCATCTGGAACGCCCTGGCGGCCTATGCCTCGCCGGAAGACCTGGCCCGTTGGTCGGCCTTCTATGGTCAGGGCGGCGGGTTCTCACACGGACGCGCCTTCCAGACGGCGCCGGGCGGTGTGCCGTCGACCAATGGCATGGCCGCCGCCCTGGCCGGCCTGGAACCGGGCGAGGGGCCGCATTCGGCGGGCGCGCGCCGGCTGACGCTGCTCTATGGGATCGTCCACGCCCTGGACGGCTGGCCGCTGATCTATATGGGCGACGAGCTCGGCCTGCCCAACGACGAGGCCTATGCGGACGATCCGCTGCGCGCGGCCGACGGACGCTGGCTGCATCGCCCGGCGATGGACTGGTCGGCGGCCGGACGTCGCAACCAGGCCGAAACGCTGGAAGCCGAACTCTTCGCCCGTTTTCGCCACTTTGGCGCGCGGGCCAGGGCGCTGGCCGCCCAAGGCGTCGCCGGCCCGGCCCGACCGGTCGATCTGGGCTCGCCGGCGATCCTGGCCTTTGAGCGAACCGAGGGCGCTCAGAACCTGCTGTGCCTGGGCAACCTGGCGGAGGCTCCGGTCTTGGCGACCTTGCCCGCGCCATTCTCGGCCGCGGCGCGCGACGTGCTCACTGGCCAGAACCGGGAAGGCGTGTCGATCGAACTGGGCCCCTACGAACTCGTCTGGTTGGTGACACCATGACGACGGCCGCGCGCGCAGCGTGCGGGTGAGGTCACAATCGGGACGCAGAGTCCGAAGCGGGGAGGCCGACATGACCCAGAAATCCTTGGGCGCGCGAACGACGAACATCGGGCTGATCAAGCTGATGACGTTCCTGATGTTCATGATGTTCGCCATGACCACCGACGCGGTGGGGGTGATCATCCCGCAGATCATCAAGACCTTCGGCCTGGACCTGACCGCCGCCGGCGCCTTTCACTACGCGACCATGGGCGGCATCGCCCTGTCGGGTCTCTGCCTGGGGTTCCTGGCCGACCGCGTCGGCCGCAAGGCGACGATCATCCTGGGTCTTGTCGGCTTCGCGGCCGCGGCCCTGGTCTTCGCCGTCGCGGAGCGGTTCGCCGTCTTCGTCGTCCTGCTGTTCGTGTCGGGTGTCGCCATCGGCGTCTTCAAGACCGGCGCCCTGGCCCTGATCGGCGATATCTCCCGCTCGACCCGCGACCACACCGCCACCATGAACACCGTCGAAGGCTTCTTCGGCGTGGGCGCCATCATCGGGCCGGCGATCGTCGCGGCGCTGCTGGCGGCCGGGACCTCGTGGAAATGGCTCTATGTGATCGCCGGCGTCCTCTGCGTGGGCCTGACGGTGACCGCGCTGCTGATCCGCTATCCCGCGCCGCAAGGCCAGCGCGAGCCGGTCAACCTGGCCAGCATCCTGCGCGTGGCGCGCGATCCGCACGCCTTGGTCTTCAGTGCGGCGGCCATGCTCTATGTCGGCGTCGAGACAGCGATCTATGTGTGGATGCCAACCCTCCTGGCCGGCTATCGCGGCCTGGGCGTATCGCTGGTGGCGTTCGCCCTGCCGATCTTCTTTGTGCTGCGGGCTGGCGGCCGGTTCCTGGGCGCCTGGATGCTGGTGCGCCTGAAATGGTCACTGGTGCTGGCGATCTGCGCCGCGGCGATCCTGGTCTGCTTCGCCGGCGCCCTGGTCGGCGGACAGGCCACGGCGGCCGTCCTGCTGCCGCTGTCGGGCCTGTTCATGTCGGTGGTCTATCCGACCCTCAACTCCAAGGGCATCAGCGGTTTTCCCAAGGCCGAACACGGCGCGGTCGCCGGCGTCATTCTCTTCTTCACCTGTGTCAGCGCCGTGATCGCGCCGCTGGCGATGGGCGTGGCGAGCGATGCCTTTGGAGGCCCGGTCTACGGCTTGGCGGTTGCGTGTGGCCTGGCGCTGATCCTCACGCTGGCCGCCCTCGCCAATGCCGTTTGGAATCCGTTCGAGAAGCGTCTCACAAGCTGTGACGACCGCGAGTACGGCGGACGAGAATGCGAATGAGCGCCAGGCGTACGTCGAGAAACCATCCTTCTCGGGCCGTCGGAATGTCTGCTATCCGGCCGTGGCCTCTACAGGTCGGCCTCGGCGCCGGCCGACGTCCCCGATCCCGAACGCGCGGCGGCTTCAGGCCTGCAATAATCGTGAAAAAAACCGAGCGCTGACTTCCGGACGCATCGCTTCAGGGAGATCGACCGTGGGTTCCAAGCTGTTCATCCTGGCCTGCGTGGCGGGCCTGGCCGTCGCGGCGGGCGTGTCCGCCCAGCCGAGCCGATATCAGGTGACGGTCAGTCCGGTCTCGTCGGCGTCCGGCTATCAGAAGCTGAGCATCGCCAAGGCCGTCGTCGGCAGCGCGCCGATTCGGGTCTGGGCCAACACCGCCATCGATCCCGACTGCTCGGTCCACACGCCGGGCGCCACCCTGACCATCCTGGAGCCGCCAGCCCACGGCGCGGCGGTGGTCAAGGACGAGCCCTATTTCGCGGCCTTCCCGCCGGCCAACCCGCGCTCGGCCTGCAACAACCGCAAGGTGCCGGGCCACCAGGCCTTCTACACCGCCGCCTCGGGCTATACCGGCCATGACCGGATGGTGCTGCAGGGCTCCAGCCCCGACGGCGCGGTCCGCCGGATCGCGGTGGACATCACCGTCCGCTAGGTTCGACTTCACGTCCCCTTTCGTTGTCATCCCGGGCGTAGGACCGCGTAGCGGGCTGAAGACCCGGGACCCAGGGGCCACGGCATTGCGCCTGCCCTGGGTCCCGGACAGCGCTACGCGCTTCCGGGATGACAACCGTGGGAAACCAGGGCGTCAGTCGAGCAAGAGCCCTAGCTGATCCCCGCCTGGGCCTTCAGGCGCGCCACCATGTCGGACGACAGGTAGCCGTCGGCCGGCAGCTGGCGGCTCTGTTGCCAGGCGCGCAGGGCCTTGCGGGTGCCGGCCCCGACCACGCCGTCGGCCGGGCCAGGGGCGAAGCCCAGGCGGCCCAGGGCGATCTGGGCCGCCATGCGGTCGGCCAGCGACAGCGGGGCCTCGATCGGCCAGGCGGCGACCAGCGGCCCGCCGCCGCCGAACTGGTCGGCCAGCAGCCCGATCCCCAGGGCGTAGGAGGTCGAGTTGTTGTAGGTGCGGATGGCGAAATGGTTGGGCAGGGCCAGGAAGGCCGGGCCCTTGGCGCCGGCTGGCAGGATCAGGCCGGCCGGCGAGGCGGCGTCGGCGGCGGTCCACGGCAGGCCGTCGGCCCGCTTGACGCCCTTGGCCTCCCACCACGACGGAACCTCGCGCGGGCCCTCGGCCAGGCTGTAGTCGAAACCGGCCGGCAGGATCACTTCTTCGGCCCAGCCCGCCCCGCGCTTCCAGCCGCCCTTGGCCAGCAGGTTGGCGGCCGAGGCCAGGCTGTCGGCGTCGCTGCCCCAGATGTCGCGGCGGCCGTCGCCGTCCCAGTCGACGGCGGTCGACAGGTAGTTGGACGGCAGGAACTGGGTCTGGCCCATGGCCCCCGCCCACGAGCCCCTGAGCTGGGCGCGGGTGTCCTCGCCCGAGGCGATGATCTTCAGGGCGGCGATCAGCTCGCCCTCGGCCCAATTGCGCCGGCGGCCGTCGGCGGCCAGGCTGGCCATCGAGCGCACGACGTCGAAATTGCCCTGGATCTTGCCGAACGCCGATTCCATCGCCCAGACGGCCAGCAGGATGTCGCGCGGCACGCCGTAGCGGCTCTCGATATTGGGCAGGAAGGTCAGTTCCTGGCGCTTGGCGCGGCCCACGGCCACGCGGTCGTCGCTGATCACGCCCTTGATGTAGTCGCCGACCGGCTTGGAGAATTCCGGCTGCCGGCCGTCCAGCGACACCACCTTGGGGTCGGGCGTCAGGCCGTCCAGCTCGCGGTCCAGCAGTTGCGGGGTCAGGCCGGCGGCCACGGCCTTCGGCTTGAAGGCGGCCAGCCAGGCGTCGAAGCTGAGCGCCGAGGCGGCGGCCGGTGGCGGGGGCGCGACCGGCGGGGCCGGGGCGGGCGCGGGACCGGGCGGCGGCGCGGCCGGAGCCGGCGACGCCGTGAACGGGGCGTTGGCCGAGGTGTCGGCGCAGCCGGCGAGCAGCAGAACGAGGAAAACGCGTCTATCCATGGTGGCAGGCTACCGGCATCCGCATGAAGGCTGCAATCACAAGGGCGACAGAGCGGTTAAGGTTGCGGTCCACGGCGAAGATAGCGCGTTTTGCCCATAGGACTTGGCGTTGACGCGAGCGCCGCATTGACTCCGCCCCCTGTCCTGCTTATACGCCTGCCCTCCGAAACACCCCGGAAGTTCCTCCCGTCACTTGGCGGTCGCGAACCTCTCCGCTGAGTATAGAGACGGTCATGAAGGTTCGTAGCTCGCTGAAGTCGCTGAAGTCGCGTCACCGCGATTGCAAGCTGGTCCGCCGCAAGGGCGTGGTCTACATCATCAACAAGACCGACCCGCGCTTCAAAGCCAAGCAAGGCTAATGACGCCGTCTGGCGCGCCCAGGGCTCTGCTCTGGGACGTCGGCAACGTCATCGTGCGCTGGGACCCACGCACGCTCTACGCGAAGATCTTCAAGGAACCGGCCGATCTCGACCGGTTCCTTTCGCATGTCGGGACCCTGGACTGGCACGCGGCCACCGATCGCGGCGTGACCTTCGCCGACAACATCGCCGCCCTGAGCGCCGAGCACCCTGATCATGCCGAGCATATCGCCGCCTGGTGGGACCGCTGGCCAGAGATGTTCTCCGGAACCGTCGCCGAGACCGAATCGGTGATCGAGGACCTGGCGGCGCGCGGCGTGCCGCAGTTCGGCCTGACCAACATGTCCAGCGAGACCTGGCCCGGGGTGAAGGCCATGAGCCCCGCCTTCCGCCATTTCCGCGACACGGTGGTCTCGGCCGAGGAGCGGGTGATCAAGCCCGATCCGCGCATTTTCGAGATCGTGCTGGCCCGCACCGGCTTGGCGGCCGGCGACCTGCTGTTCGTCGACGACAGCGCCGCCAACATCGCCGCGGCGGCCGCGATGGGCTTCCACACCCACCACTTCACCGACCCGGCGGCGCTGCGGCCCGCCGTCGAGCGGCACGGCCTGCTCTAACCTTCCTTCTCCCCTTGCGGGAGAAGGTGGCGCGAAGCGCCGGATGAGGGGTTGAAGAACCGATCCGCCGCGACCAGTTGAACGGTCACGCGGGGCGTTTGGCGCCTTGCGACCCCTCATCCGTCGGCTGCGCCGACACCTTCTCCCGCAAGGGGAGAAGGGTTCCAGGAGACACCCCATGGACATCGGTTTCATCGGCCTGGGGGCCATGGGCAAGGCGATGGTCGCCAACCTGCTGGACAAGGGTCACGCTGTGACGGTGTGGAACCGCTCGGGGGCGCCGGTGGCCGAACTGGTCGCCCTGGGCGCCAAGGCCGCCGCGAACGTCGAGGACGCCCTGGCCGGCGACGTCGCCCTGTCGATGCTGGCCCACGACCAGGCGGTTCGCGACGTGCTGCTGGCCGGCGGGGCCCTGGCCAACGCCCGGCCGGGCCTGGTCCATGTCAATCTGGCGACGGTCTCCACCGCCCTGGCCCGCGAGCTGGCCGCGCACCATGCCGAGCTGGGGCTGGGCTATGTGGCCGCGCCGGTGTTCGGCCGTCCGCCGGTGGCCCGGGCCGGCGGTCTCAACATCGTCGTGGCCGGCGCGCCCGACGCGGTGGCCGCGGCGGCACCGGTCCTGGAGGCGCTGGCCGGCAAGCTGTGGCCGATGGGCGACGACCCGGTCCGCGCCAACGCCGTCAAGCTGGCGGGCAACCTGATGATCGTCGCGGCGGTCGAGGCCATGGGCGAGGCGGCGGCCCTGGGCCAGGCCCACGGCGTGCCGGCCGGCGACCTGCTGGACATGCTGACCGGCACGCTGTTCGCCGCCCCCGTCTACAAGATCTACGGCGCGATGATCATGGAGCGGACCTATTCCCCCGCCGGCTTCACGGCGGCGCTGGCCTTGAAGGACGTGCGCCTGGCCAGGGACGCGGCGGCCGAGAAGGGCCTGACCCTGCCGCTGGCCGATCTCGCCGAGCGCGGGCTCCAGCAGGTGCTGTCGGAAGGCGAGGGGGATCTCGACCTGGCCTATCTGGCGGAGGTCGCGGCGTGGCGCGGAGGCAACCCCGCGAAGGGTGACTGAAGGCGCTTTCCCTTTGGCCGCGTTGCCACTAGGTTCCCGGCCTTTCCGCCCTCCGACTTATTGCGAGATGATCCGCCATGGCTGATGACGCCGCCCATTCAGACGTCCTGAACTCCACCGCTCAAGGCCAGCTGAAGAGCATCATCGAGCGCATCGAGCGCCTCGAGGTCGAGAAGGCCGAGATCTCCGAGCAGATCAAGGAAGTCTACAACGAAGCCAAGGGCAACGGCTTCGACGTCAAGATCCTGCGCAAGGTGGTCCGCATCCTCAAGCAGGACCGCGCCAAGCGCCAGGAAGAGGACGCGATCCTCGACCTGTACCTGTCGGCCGTCGGCGCGATCTGAGTCGGAGGGGTTATCGCTGTAACCCTCTCCCAGAGGGAGAGGGAGGGGCCCGCCGCGCAGCGGTGGGAGGGTGAGGGGTTAAGACCTCAACCGCCCATCCCCCACGCCCTGCCCGGATCTGGACCAGCGTAACCCCTCACCCTCCCACGCCTTCAGCGTGGGCCCCACCCTCTCCCTCAGGGAGAGGGTGCGAGTTAGATATTTTTCCCCGTGCGTCCCGCCGCCGACGCCCGCTAGTCTCCGCCCATGCGCGCCAAGAAGCCGCCCGACCCTCGAGCCCAGGCCCGCAAGGCCGCCCTCAACGCGCTGAAGCGCGCGCGGCGCACCGCCGACAAGGCGGGGATCGAGCTGTCCGACTGGGAGGGCGAGTTCCTGGGCTCGGTCGCCCAGCGCATCGAGACCTACGGCCGGGCGTTCGGCGACCCCGAAAAGGGCGGCGCGGGCCAGGCGATGTCGGTCAACCAGACCATCAAGCTCAAGGAAATCGCCGCCAAGGCCCAAGGCAAGGGCAAGGGGGGCGAGCGCAAGCCGATGAACCGCGGGCGGGGGTTCGGGCGCAAGGCGCCGAAGGTCGAGGCCAGCGCCGAGGACGAGAACTGAGGTTCCCTCCGGCCGCCAGGCGCGCTAAGGCTTGGGCATGAGCATGACCGAAAGCGGTCCGCGCCGCTTCTGGCTGCGGCGGACCCAGGGCCCGACCTGCACCGTATGACGCTCCTGACCTGATCAGCGAGACGCCGCGCCCGCGCGGCCCATGGACGGCTGCGGCCGTCGGCGAACCCTCCGGACGACCTTACTCATGACCCACACCACCCCCGACTGGGCGCAGCGCTTCAGCGACCGCATGTCCCGCGTCCGCGCCAACGAGATCCGCGAGCTGCTGAAGCTGCTGGATCAGCCCGACATCCTGTCCTTCGCGGGCGGCATCCCCGATCCTGGCCTGTTCCCGGCCGACCGGATCCAGGCCGGCTACGACGCGATCCTCGCCGACCGGGACCTGGCCCGCCAGGCCCTGCAATATTCGGTGAGCGAGGGCTATCTGCCCCTGCGCCGTTGGATCGCCGAGCGCATGGCGCTGGCCGGCGTCGACTGCGACGAGCACAATATCCTGGTCACCGCCGGCTCGCAGCAGGCGCTCGACCTGATCGGCAAGCTGTTCCTCAGCCGCGGCGACACGGTGATGGTGGCCCGGCCCACCTATCTGGGGGCGCTGCAGGCCTTCAGCGCCTATGAGCCGGCCTATCTGGACCTGCCCGAGGGGGCGCTGGCGAACGGCCTCGACGCCGAAGCTCTGATGGCCGGTCGTTCGCCCCGCGCCCTGGGCTATTTCGTCCCCGACTTCGCCAACCCCACCGGCCAGAGCCTGACCCTGGCCGAGCGCGAGGCCCTGCTGGACCTGGCCGGGCGCCTGGACATGACCCTGATCGAGGACGCCGCCTATCGCGACCTGCGGTTCGAGGGCGAGGCCCTGCCGTCGCTGCTGGCCCTCGACATCGCCCGCTGCGGCTCGATCGAGGCCGCGCGGACCCTGTTTTGCGGCACCCTGTCCAAGACCGTCTCGCCGGCCCTGCGCGTCGGCTGGGTCTGCGGGCCGCGCGCGGTGATCGAGAAGTTGGTGCTGCTGAAGCAGGGCAGCGACCTGCACGTCTCCACCATCAACCAGATGGTCGCCCACCGGGCGGTGTCGGAGGGCTACGAACAGCACCTGGGCGTCCTGCGCGGCGCCTATGGCGCCAAGGCTCGGACGATCCTGACGGCGCTGGAGCGCCACATGCCGCCGGGCGTGACCTGGTCCCAGCCTCAGGGCGGGATGTTCGTCTGGATCCGGCTGCCGGAGGGCCTGGACGGCAGGGTCATGCTGGAACGGGCCCTGGCCGAGGAGCGTGTCGCCTTCGTGCCCGGCGAGCCCTTCTTCGCCGAGATCCCCGCCGCCAACGCCATCCGCCTCAGCTACTCCCTGCCCACGGAGCGGGAGATCGAGGATGGAGTGGCGCGGCTGGCGGCGCTGATCGGGCGGATGGGGTAGGGGGCGGTCCCGCCACCGTTGTCATCCCGGGCGTAGCGAAGCGCAGACCCGGGACCGACGCCTGAGCGCCGCGCTTGTGGCGGTCCCGGATCTGCGCGCTACGCGCTTGTCCGGGATGACAATACAGCTACGACGCTTCCCTCATATCCACGTCGATGCCCTGCTCGCGGACCTTGCGGTAGAGCGTCGAGCGGCCGATGCCCAGGCGGCGGGCGACCTCGCTCATGTGGCCGGCATAGACCTCGATGGCGTGCTGGATCAGGTCGCGCTCGATCTCCTCCAGGGTCCGCAGGTGGCCGCGGTCGTCGAGGATGCGCACCGGCGAGTCGGCCGGGACCCGGGCCATGGCGGCGTGGGCGGCCTGCAGCACGGCCGGCAGGTCGGGCCGCGACGCGGCGGGCGTGGCGGCTTCCGGAAGCGGCGCGACGACGCCCGAGATGGCCGGGAAGTCGTAGGGCTGCAGATAGGGGGCGTCGGCCAGGATGATGGCGCGATAGACCGCGTTCTCCAGCTGGCGCACGTTGCCGGGCCAGTCGAAGCCGTTGAGGAAGGCCAGGGTCTCGGGCGCGGCGCCGACCACCCGCTTGCCCTCTTCGACGTTGAAGCGGCGGATGAAGGCCTCGGTCAGGGCCGGGATGTCCTCGCGGCGTTCACGCAGGGCCGGGGCCTCGATCGGGAAGACGTTCAGGCGGTAATAGAGGTCCTCGCGGAACCGGCCCTGCTCGACGGCGTGGGCCACGTCGCGGTTGGTGGCCGAGACGATGCGCACGTCGACCTTCTGCGAGCGCTTGGAGCCGATCGGGTCGATCTCGCCCTCTTGCAGGGCGCGCAGCAGCTTGACCTGCATGTCCAGCGGCAGCTCGCCGACCTCGTCGAGGAACAGGGTGCCGCCGTCGGCCTCCTTGAACTTGCCCAGATGCTTGTCGGTGGCGCCGGTGAAGGATCCCTTCTCGTGGCCGAACAGGATCGACTCGACCAGGTTTTCCGGGATGGCGCCGCAGTTGACGGCCACGAACGGCTTGCCGGCCCGCTCGGAGGCGCCGTGCACGGCGCGGGCGATCAGTTCCTTGCCGACCCCGCTCTCGCCGGTGATCAGGATGGGGATCGACGACTTGGCGGCCCGCTCGCCCATGCGCTTGACCATGCTCATGGCCGGCGAGGTCCCGATCAGGTCGGCGAAGGTGGTGCGGTTGCCGGCCCGCTTGGTCAGGCGCTCGACCTCGCCCTTCAGCGAGGTCATCGACAGGGCGTTGCGGATCGAGACGGTGATCCGCTCGGGGCTGGCCGGCTTGATGAAGAAGTCGGTGGCCCCGGCCTGCATGGCCCTGACCACGGTGTCGACGCCGCCGCTCGCCGTGAGGACGATCACCGGCTGGACGAAGCCGCGCGCGCGCATCTCCTGCAGGGTCTCGTGGCCCGTCATGCCCGGCATGATCAGGTCCAGCAGCACCACGTCGACGGGCGCGCCGCTGGCCAGGTGGGCCATGGCCGCGTCGCCGTTCTCGGCGTGCGAGACCGCGAAGCCGTCGCGCTCGAGCACGGCCTGGATCAAGCGACGTTGAGTCGGATCGTCGTCGACGACGAGAACCGTCTTGGTCATTTCAGACACCCACTGAACCGGCCGCGTCCGACATGGGACAGGGCTCTTGTTGGTTCAGAGTGATACAGGGCCCGGGTAAAGACCGAGTTTCGGAGACGTGAGTCAGGGATTAACGCACGCGCTTAACGAGGGGTTACGATCCGGGGGAGGGGGCGGGCTAAGAGCCGCGGGCGGGAGCAAGCGCTGTGCGTCCTTCGAGGCCCTCCGTTGGAGGGCGCCTCAGGATGAGGAGTTCTGTGCTGTCTTCCTCATCCTGAGGTGCGTAGCGTAGCGAAGCCTCGAAGGACGCAAGGCGCTCGCCGAAGACAGCCCGCAAGGTCTGCCGTCGATAGCGCCCTAACCTGCCTTCGCCGGGCTCCGACGGACCACGCCGCTGACGCCCTGGCTGACGATCCTGGCGTCGACGCGGGTCTCGCCCTCGCGGCCCACGTGGCAGACGCCGACGAAGTGGGTCTTGCGATCGGTCTTCTTCTCGGTGGTGGTGGCCTCGAACGTCACGTCCATCGCCCCGTCGGGCTTGGCGCCGGCGGAGTCCATGTGGGTGACCTCCAGGCCGTTCAGCGGACCGATCTTGAACTTCTCCTTCAGCCGGGTGGTGCAGCTGTTGAAGACGAAGACGCTGCGGATCGCGGTGGCGAACGGGCCCAGCGGCTTGTTCTCGGCCATGGCCGGGGGCGCGGCCGCCAGGGTCAGAATCACGGCGATAGCGGCGGCGGCCCTGGTCATCGAACTCCCCTGGTTGGCGGAGCAAGGTTATGCGGGGCAGGCCGGGCGCGCATTTTAATTCGCGGTAATGGTCCGCCGGCCTTAGCCTGGCGCGAAGAACGCGGCTTTGGGGGAAGCGACCATGTTCGTCGGACACTACGCGGCGGCCCTGGCCGCCAAGGCCGCGCAGCCCAAGGCGCCGCTGTGGACCTATGTGCTGGGCTGCCAGCTGGTCGATGTCGGCTGGAGTGTTCTGGTCATGACCGGGGCCGAGCGGCTGAGCTTCGACGCCAGCCTGCCGGGCAGCGCCCTGGTGCTTGAGCACATGCCCTACACCCACAGCTTGCCGGCCGCCGTGCTGTGGGCGGTGGCGGCGGGGCTCCTGGCGACCTGGCTGCTGAAGCTGCCACGCCGGGCCGGAACGATGGTCGGGCTGGTCGTGCTGTCGCACTGGGGGCTGGATTTCCTGGTCCACCGGCCCGACCTGGAACTGTGGTTCGGCGGCCCCAAGGTGGGGCTGGGCTGGTGGAACCATCCCGTGCCCGAACAGGCGCTGGAGATGGGGCTGCTGGCCATGGGCGCGGCGGCCTGGGGCTGGCGGCGCGGCCTGCAGGGGCGGGCCGGCTGGTCGGCCCCGCTGTTCGTGGCCCTGCTGCTGGGCGTGCAGATCGCCGCCATGCTGACCCCGTCCGGCGGCGGACCGGTGTCGATGGGGGCGTCGGCCTTGGCGGTCTACCTGCTGATCGTGGCGGTCGCCTGGGCCATGGATCGGGCCGAACGGCGGGCGCGCTGAGGGAAAGGCTCCGGCAGCGATTGCGTCGGACCCCCCGCACGCCATATCCCTACGGCCATGAACGCCCCCTTCAAGACCGACGCCCTGCCCGAGTGGAACCTCGCCGACCTCTATGCCGGTCGCGACGATCCGAAGATCGAGATCGACCTGGCCGCCGCCAAGGCCGCCAACGACGAACTGGCCAGCCTGGAGGGCCTGTTCCTGCAAGCCCGGAGCGAGCCTCAGCGGCTGGGCGTGCTGCTGGATCGCGGCGTGCGGCTGTACGAGCGGGCGACCAACGGCCTGTGGGGCGTGGGGGCCTATGCGGGCCTGGCCGCCTCGACCGCCCGCGACGACCCGGCCTGGGCCAAGTTCGAGGCGGACCTGCGGGCCCGCTCGTCGGCGATCGCCGCCGAGAGCCTGTTCTTCTCGTTGGAGCTGAACCAGCTGGAGGACGGCGAGCTGGAGGCGGCGCTCAAGGCTTTTCCGGCGAGCGCTCGCTGGACGCCGTGGCTGCGCCGCCTGCGCCTGTCGCGGCCGCACGAACTGACGCCCGACCTGGAGCGCTACATCGTCGATCGCGGCCCGGCCGTGGCCAACTGGGTGCGGCTGTATGACGAGACTCTGGCTAAACTCACGGCCAGGGTCGGCCAGGAAAGCCTGACCCTGCCCGAGGCCCTCAACCGCCTGTCCGACCCCGACGGCCAGCGTCGCCAGGCGGCCGCCGACGGCCTGGCCCAGGCGCTGGAGGAACGCGCCTCGACCCAGGGGCTGGTGATGAACACCCTGGCCTTCGAAAAGCAGGTCGAAGACCGCTGGCGCCATTTCGACGGTCCCGCCCAGTCGCGCCATCTGGCCAACGAGGTCGACGCCGACGCGGTCGACGCGCTGGAAGCCGCCGTGGTCGAGGCCTATCCGCGCCTGTCGCACCGCTACTACGCGCTGAAGGCCAAGGTCATGGGCCGCGAGACCCTCGACTACTGGGACCGCAACGCGCCGCTGACCGCCGCCACGCCGAAGGCCTATGGCTGGGATGAGGCGCGGGAGATCGTGCTGGAGAGCTACCAGGCCCTGGCCCCGAAGTTCGCCGACACCGCCCGGACCTTCTTCGCCCAGCCGTGGATCGACGCCCGTCCCCGGGCGGGCAAGCAATCCGGGGCCTATTCGCACCCGGTCACCGCCGAGCGGCATCCCTATGTGTTCATGAACTACATGGGCGAGCGGCGCGACGTGCTGACCCTGGCCCACGAGCTGGGCCACGCGGTGCACCAGACCCTGTGCGCGCCGCTGGGCACCCTGCTGGCCGACACTCCCCTGACCCTGGCCGAGACCGCCTCGATCTTCGGCGAGGGCCTGGTGTTCGACCGCCTGCTGGCCGAGGCGACGCCCGCCGACCGCAAGGGGCTGCTGGCCGGCAAGATCGAGGACGGGCTCAACACGGTGGTCCGCCAGATCGCCTTCCACCGCTTCGAGCGGCGTTTTCACTTGGCCCGCGAGGCGGGCGAGTTGGCTCCAGACCAGATCGGCCAGCTGTGGCTGGAGGTGATGGGCGAGAGCCTGGGGCCGGCCGTGACCCTCAACCCCGGCTACGAGCACTATTGGGCCTATGTCAGCCACTTCGTGCATGCGCCGTTCTATGTCTACGCCTACGCGTTCGGCGATCTGTTGGTGCGCGGCCTGATGGAGAAGCGCCGCGAGGACCCGATCGGCTTCGCGCCGCTCTACGAGGACCTGCTGGCGGCGGGTGGCGCCCGCACCTATGTCGAGGCCCTGGCCCCGTTTGGGTTGAACCCGCGCGACAAGGCCTTCTGGGCCGCCGGCTGCGCGCAGCTGGAACGGCTGGTCGACGAATTCGAAGCCCTGGTCTGACGGAGACGACGCGATGCCCACCAAGGAACGCCTGGCGGAGTTCATCGCCACCGTCGAACGCAACGAGCACGTCGAGGCGATCGAGCGGTTCTACGCCAAGGACGCCTCGATGCAGGAGAACAACGCCCCGCCGCGCGTCGGCCGCGACGTGCTGGTCGAGCACGAGGCGGCGGCCCTGGCGCGGCTGTCGAAGATGGACACCCAGCCGGCGGTCCTGGTGCTGCACGACGGCGACAACGTGGTGATCCAGTGGATCTTCCTGATGACCAACAAGGACGGCGTGACCCTGAAGTTCGAGGAGCTGACCCACCAGGTGTGGGGCGGCGATCGGATCGTCCGTGAGCGGTTCTTCTACGACTCCCGGCAGTTCGGATAGGCGATGGCCGACGACGCGCCCTCCAAGGACCCCGCCAAAGACCCTGAACGCGACCGCCTCTCCGGCCGGCTGACCCGCTTCGCCAAGGTCGGGGCGGGGCTGTCGGGCGCCGCGGTCAGCTACGGGGCCAACAGCCTGTTCGCCGGCGGCGGGGCCGACGCCCGCAACGCCAAGGCCCTGAGGGCGGCGCTGGGCGGGCTGAAGGGCCCGCTGATGAAGGCGGCTCAGATGTTCGCCACGGTGCCCGACCTGCTGCCGCCGGAATTCGCCGCCGAACTGGCCGAGCTGCAGACCAACGCCCCGGCCATGGGCTGGCCGTTCGTCCGTCGGCGGATGGCCGCCGAGCTGGGTCCCGAATGGCAGGGCCGCTTCCAGAGCTTCGAGCACGAGGCCGCCGCCGCCGCCTCCCTGGGCCAGGTGCACCGCGCGGTCGCCCCCGACGGCCGGGCCCTGGCGGTGAAGCTGCAATATCCGGACATGCAGAGCGCGGTCGAAAGCGACCTGGGCCAGCTGCGCGGCCTGATCGGCCTGTTCAAGCGCATGGACGGCTCGATCGACCCCAGCGAGATGATCGTCGAGATCGGCGACCGGCTGCGCGAGGAACTCGACTACGAGCGCGAGGCCCGGCTGATGGCGCTGTACGGCGGCTTCTTCTCGGGCCGGGCCGACATCCAGGTGCCGCAGCCCGTGCCGTCGCTGTCGACCAAGCGGCTGCTGAGCATGACCTGGCTGGAAGGCCGTGGCCTGCTGACCTTCAAGGACGCGCCGCAGGACACCCGCGACCGCATCGCCGCCCTGCTGTTCGAGGCCTGGTGGAGCCCGATGACCAAGCTGGGGATCATCCACGGCGACCCCCACCTGGGCAACTACACCTTCGGCGGACCGGAGGGCGGCGACGGCGCGGCCCACCTCAACCTGCTGGACTTCGGCTGCATCCGCATCTTCCCGCCCCACTTCGTGGCCGGGGTGGTGCGGCTCTATCGCGGCCTGCTGAACGACGACCGCGCCGAGCAGGTCGAGGCCTATCGCAGCTGGGGCTTCGCCAATCTCAACGACGACCTGGTCGACGTGCTCAACGTCTGGGCCCGGTTCATCTATGGCCCGCTGCTCGACGACCGGGTGCGCACCGTCGCCGACGACGTGCCGCCCGGCGAATACGGCCGCCGCGAGGCCTTCAAGGTGCGCAAGGCCCTGAAGGAGAAGGGGCCGATCACCATTCCCCGCGAGTTCGTGTTCATGGACCGCGCCGCCATCGGCCTGGGCGCGGCCTTCCTGCACCTGGGGGCGCGGCACAACTGGCGGGCCCTGTTCGAAAAGTCGCTGGAGGGCTTCTCGGAGGACGGGCTGGCCCAGCGGCAGGCGGCGGTGCTGGCGGCGGCGGGGGTGGCCTGAGGCCTCGCCGAAGTCTTCCGTGAAACGCGCTCGATGAACGCCGCTCAATCTTTCGTTCAAGGCTCGGCGTGTAGATATTGCCGGACGGAAGCGAGGGCGTTCCAATGGCGACAGTGATTTCGACGGGCCGGGAGGCCTCGTCGGCTTGGCGTCGAGGCCTTCGAGCGACCCGCGACGTGCTGCTGGTCTCGTCCCGTCAGCCGCGAGGCCTGGCCGCGCGTCTGGTGTTCTCGGGCGTCGTCTTCGCCGCCACCCTGCCTTACCTGTTCTGGCCGCTGCCGTTCGCCTGGATGGCGACGATGGCGATGCTGGCCGTCGCCGAGCACCACGACCTCTCGCGGGAAGGCCGGCCGGTCGCCGGCCGCAACCTGTTCGCCTGGCTGCAGAGCGCCGGCTACGCGGTGGCGGGCTTCTACATCACCTTCGCCGAGACCGGAGCGGCCCAGACCTTCGGCGTGACGCTGTACGGCGTGGTGATGTTCGAGATCCTGGCCAGCGACTACGCCCGGCCCCGGCGGCTGTTCACCAATCTCACGCCGATGCTGGTCTCGATGGCGTTGATCCAGCTGTTGGGCTGCCTGTTCCTGATGCAGCGCCACGAGCCCTGGCGGATCGTGACCGTGCTGGCCACGACCTATCTGGTGTTCCGCGCCTTCCGCTCGGTCCAGGCCGACCTGACCCGCGCCCGCGAGGACCTGGCCGAGGCCTCGGCCCGCTCGGAGGCCGACGCTCGCAAGATCCGTGAGGCTCACCGCATCACCCTGATGGCCGAGACCATGGCCGGCGTCGGTCACTGGCGCGTGGACGTGGCCAGCGGCGTGACCACCTGGTCGGAGGGGGTCTATCGAATCTACGACCTGGATCCGGCCGGGCCGATACCAAGCCTGGATGAGCAGATGGCTTTCTACGATCCGGCCGAGCGCGAGGCCCTGGCCGCGCGTCTTCGGGCGACGGCGATCGACGGTCGTCCCTTCGAGCTGGCCGGGCGCCTGACCCGCGCCGACGGCTCGGTGCGCCACGTGATCTGCCATGGCGCCGCCGAACTGGGGGCGGGCGGCAAGGTGGCGACGGTGTTCGGCGCGGTCATGGACGTGACGGAGGCGAGGTCGCGCGAGGAAGCGCTGCTGGACGCCAAGCTTCGCGCCGAGGCCGCCGCCGAGGCCAAGGCCGAGTTCCTGGCCAACATGAGCCACGAGATCCGCACACCCCTGACGGCCATCAACGGCTTTTCCAACCTGCTGGGCGAGCTGGACGGCCTGCCGCCGCAGGCCGGCGCCTACGTCCGTCGTGTCAACGCCGCCGGTCACACCCTGCTGGCGGTGGTCAACGACATCCTCGACTTCTCCAAGTTGGAGGCCGGCCACGTCGCCCTCGATCCGCGGCCGTTCGCCGTGGAGCCCCTGTTCGAGGATTTGGCGGCCATGTTCGCCGAGCAGGCGCGCGAGAAGGGCCTGGTCCTGTCCCTCGAGGTCGCGCCCGGCACGCCCGCCGCCGTGAACGCCGACGCCGACCGCCTGCGCCAGATCGTGGTCAACCTGGTCAGCAACGCCATCAAGTTCACCGACGCCGGCGAGGTACGGGTCAGCGTGGCCCACCGTGCCCCCGGACGGCTGGAGGTCGCGGTGTCCGACACGGGCGGCGGCGTGCCGGCCGACAAGCGCGAGCGGTTGTTCCAGCGCTTCTCCCAGGTCGACGGCTCGATCAGCCGTCGCTATGGCGGCACGGGCCTGGGCCTGTCGATCTGCAAGGGCCTGGTCGAGTTGATGGACGGAACCATCGGGATGATCCCGGCCGACGGCGGAGGCTCGATCTTCCGTTTCGAGATCGCCGCCGCCCGGGCCGATCTGGCGCCTGTCGTCGATCTGGGGGCCCGGAAGCGACGGACCGGCGGCGCCGCGCGGATCCTGGTGGTCGACGACCTGGAGGTGAACCGCGAGCTGGTCCGCGCCATGCTGCAGGCGGTGGGACATCAGGTCGTCGAGGCGCGCGGCGGCGTCGAGGCCCTGCGGCTGGCGTCCGACCAGGCGTTCGACCTGATCCTGATGGACCTGCAGATGCCCGGCATCGACGGCTTCGCCTCGGCCCGGGCGATTCGGGAGCTGACCGTCGACAACCGCGACACGCCGATCATCGCCCTCAGCGCCGATGTCCTGCCCGAACACATCGACGCCACGGCCCATGCGGGCATGAACGGTCACATCGGCAAGCCGATTTCGGCGGTCGAGTTGATCGGCGCGGTGGATCGGTGGTCGGGCGTGCGCCTGAGCGCCTGAGGGGAGGCCCGAGGGGAGGGAGGTGACGGGCGCGCGCGGCTTCCCTAGCGTGGCCCTTGCCACCTCTCAAACGCTTGTTAGACTTTCCCCATGTCCGACGATCTCACCGACGCCCAGGCCGCCGCCATTCCCGACGGCTATTCGCAACTCAACTGGTCCCGCGGCTTCGGCCGCCAGATCGGGCCGCTGTACGAGCAGCGCCAGGGGCCGGGCGAGGCGGTCCTGGGGTTCCGGGTCGAGGAGCACCACACCAACGGCCTGGGCAATTGCCACGGCGGCATGCTGATGAGCTTCGCCGACATGGCCTGGGGGCGGATCATCTCGCTGGCCAAGTCCTACAGCTGGGTGACGGTGCGGCTGAACTGCGACTTCCTGTCGGGCGCCCAACTGGGCGACTTCGTCGAGGGGCGGGGCGAGCTGATCTCCGAGCAGGACCTGGTGTTCACCGTGCGCGGTCGCATCTGGGTGGGCGAGCGCACGCTGATGACCGGCACCGGCGTGTTCAAGGGCCTGTCGCCCCGCGCTCCGCGCCCGGGCGAGATCGCCTTCAAGGGCCCAGAAAGCCAGGGGGGCTGAGCCATGGCCGACGACCGTCCCACTCCCGTCTCCCTGCTGGCCCCGTTCCATGGCGAGAAGCCGCCGGCCCCCGCCTGGTTCGACGCCGCCCTGGCCGCGGCCCCCGAACGCTCGCGCATCCCGGTCGACGGCGCGGAGATCGAGCTGCTGACCTGGGGCGAGGTCGGCAAGCCCGGCCTGCTGTTCCTGCACGGTAACGGGGCCCACGCCGACTGGTGGAGCTTCATCGCGCCGTTCTTCGCGGAAGACTGGCGGGTAGCGGCGATCTCGTGGGCCGGCATGGGCGGCTCGGACTGGCGACCGGCCTATTCGGCCCAATCGTTCGCGGCCGAGATCTTCGCCGCCGTCGAGGCCGCCCAGCTGGAAGCCGGCGGCGTCAAGCCGATCCTGGTCGGCCACTCGTTCGGCGGCTTTCCCACTCTCTATTGCGGCGTGGAGCACGCCGACCGGCTGCGCGGCATCGTCATGGTCGACAGCAGCATCCAGCCGCCGGAAAAGCGCTGGCGCGGTCCGCCGCCGCGCCCCGACGCCGCCAACCGCGTCTACGCTTCGCTTGAAGAGGCGCTGGCTCGCTTCAGGCTGGCCCCGCCGCAGGGCTGCGAGAACCTCTACATCGCCGACCACATCGCCCGGGGCTCGCTGAAGGAAGTCGAGGGCGGCTGGACCTGGAAGTTCGACCCGGCCATCTGGCAGCGGTTCTCGATGCCGGACCTCGGCGACCTGCTGGGCCGCATCGCCAGCCCGGTGGCGCTGATGTGGGGCGAGCGCTCGGCCCTGATGCACGCCGAGACGCTGGACTACATGTTCGACCAGATGCCCGACACGACGCTGCGCGTGGCCATACCCGACGCCGATCACCACGTGATGGTGGACCAGCCCCTGGCCTTCGTGGCTGGGCTGCGGGGGGTGTTGGCGGGGTGGGGGTAGGGATTTTCCCTCTCTCTTTGAGAGAGGGAGGGGCCCGCCGCGGAGCGGTGGGAGGGTGAGAGGTTACAGTCTTTCAGAACTAGGTTCCGACGAAGACAGCGTGTGTGTGGGCGGCTGCTTTGATGGTGGAAGTTCGGCTCCCCTTTTTGGTGCTCGACGTTCCGGATTTGCCGGCAGGCGGTGAAACCTCTCACCCTCCCACCGCCTGCGGCGGCGGGCCCCTCCCTCTCTCAAAGAGAGAGGGATTTCCAACGGCCCGTCGGCTGAACCAGGGGTTCCGGGCACAAGGCCCGGAATGACGGCTGAAAGGAGGGAGCGGGATGACAACCCCCCGACCGCCCGCTAATCCCGTCCCCATGGTCACCGCCTCGCCCCCCGGCCCCGTCCTCGTCTACGCCCCCGATCGCGGGATCGGCGACCTGATGTGGCACCTGCCGACCTTCCGGGCCATCGCCGCCCAGGCGCCGGAGGGCCAGGTGGTGCTGGCCGCCCGGCCGTCCAGCCGCGCCGCCGAGGTGCTGGCCGTCGAGCCGTCGATCAGCCGCGTGGTCTATGCCCGCCACTTCTCCGGGACGCTGAAGGGGGCGACGGAGGTCATCGATTTTTGGCGGATCTGCCGCGAGGTGAAACCGCGCGCGGTGTGGATTCTGGAGAAGATCGGCCGTCCCGCCCAGGCAGCCTGGCTGGCCGGCGTGCCCGAGCGGCGGGGTTTCGGCCTGGGTCACAAGAGCCAGGAGCAGTGGCTGCGCGGGCCGTTCCTGCCCAAGGCCATGCGCCCGGCCCACCGGCTGGAGAAGCTGGCGGCGTTCGAGGCGCTGCACGGCCTGGAGGTGACCAGCCGCGAGCCCGACCTGAAGCTCGACCCCAAGGCCGTCGCCGCAGTGAAGGCCCGGTACGGCGACCGCCCCGGGCCGTGGCTGGTGCTGGGCGTCGGGGCCAGCGAGCCGGCCCGCACCTGGCCCGCCGAGCGCTTCGCCGCCGTCTCGCAAGGCCTGGCCGACCTGTTTCCCACGGTGTTCTGGCTGGGCGGCCCCAACGACGCGCCGCGGGTCAAGGCGACGGTCGCCGCCCAGCCCGCGCCCACCCCTGGCGTTTTGGCCCGCGACGTCCTGGCCTGCGACCTGCCGCTGGACCAGGCGGCGGCGCTGATCGCCCTGTCGGCCGGCTTCCTGGGCAACGACTCGGGGCCCTTGAACCTCGCCGCCTCGGTGGGCCGGCCGGCCATCGGCCTGATGGGCACCAGCCCGGTCCCGGCCTATTCGCGCTGGCTGAGCCGGCTGGACGGCGGGGAGGGGCGAATCGCCGATATTTCGGTCGAACAGGCGCTGGACGCTGTTCGAACGCGGTTCATCGAGGAGGCCTGGGCCAACCGCGACATCCCGGCCGCTTGAGCCGAAGCCTCGCACGTTGTAAGCGGCGTGGCGTTTTTTTGTTTACCCAGGACAGACACATGGCCGGCGATTACCAACGCGGTGAAATGGACATCCACGAGCAAGCCGCGACCTTCGAGGGTTTCGGCAAGTTCACCAAGTGGGGCTCGCTGGCCATCGCCAGCCTGCTGCTGACCATCACGCTGTGGTTCTGCACCCCCGCCGGTTTCATCGGCGGCCTGGTTCCGGGAATCGTGCTGGCCGCGCTGGGCGTGCTGTTCCTGAAAGAAAAGCCCGCCTCCGCCCACTGACACCGGTGGACATCGGTATTTTTTTGCAGCTGACGCGGGCGTAAGGCTCGACATCGGGCAAGAACATCCCCTAGAGAGACGCGCAAGCTTGTCTGAGTAAGCAGCGCTCTTGGGAGGGGTATGCCGATGGCCGTTATCGCCGTCACGAAAGAGACCCGCGGTGGTGAAACCCGGGTCGCGGCCACGCCCGAGACCGTGAAGAAGCTGGCCGCGGCCGGCTTCTCGGTCGTGGTCGAGGCCGGAGCGGGGACGGCTGCTTCGTATGCCGACGCCGACTACGCGGCGGCCGGGGCCAAGCTGGCCAAGACGGCGAAGGAAGCCCTGAAGGACGCCGACGTCCTGTTCAAGGTCCGCGCCCCCGAGGCCGCCGAGATCGCCGCCTTGAAAAAGGGCGCGATCGTCGCGGCGGCGCTCAATCCGCACCAGGACAAGGACACGCTGAACGCCCTGGCCAAGGCCGGCGCCAGCGGCCTGGCCATGGAATTCATCCCGCGCATCACCCGGGCCCAGGTGATGGACATGCTGTCGTCCCAGGCCAACCTCGCCGGCTACCGCGCCGTGATCGAGGCGGCCGAGGCCTATGGCAAGGCCCTGCCGATGATGATGACCGCCGCCGGCACGATCGCCGCGGCCAAGGTGTTCGTCATGGGGGTCGGCGTCGCCGGCCTGCAGGCCATCGCCACGGCCCGCCGCCTGGGCGCGGTGGTCACCGCCACCGACGTGCGTCCCGCCACCAAGGAACAGGTCGAGAGCCTGGGCGCCAAGTTCCTCGCCGTCGAGGACGAGGAGTTCAAGAACGCCCAGACCGCCGGCGGCTACGCCAAGGAAATGTCCAAGGAATACCAGGCCAAGCAGGCCGAACTGGTCTCCGCGCACATCGCCAAGCAGGACATCGTCATCACCACGGCCCTGATCCCCGGCCGCCCGGCCCCCAAGCTGGTCTCGGCCGAGCAGGTGGCCTCGATGAAGCCGGGCTCGATCCTGGTCGACCTGGCCATCGAGCAGGGCGGCAACGTGGTCGGCGCCAAGCTGGGCGAGACCGCGGTCACCGCCAATGGCGTCAAGATCCTGGGCATCCCCAACCTGCCCGGGCGCATCGCCACCGACGCCTCGGCCCTCTACGCCCGCAACCTGCTGGCCCTGTCGACCCTGTTCCTGAACAAGGAAGGCGCCTTCGCCCCCGACTTCGAGGACGAGATCCTCAAGGCGGCCCTGGTCACCCAGGGCGGGGCCGTGGTGCATCCGAGCTTGGCCGGATAATTCAATGGCCGGGACCCGCAGCCAAAAGCCCTTTCGGGCCTATTACGAGGCGCGATCATCGCTCGCCTCGCGGCTGATGCTTGGCCTGGGCGCGTCTGTCGTGGTCGTTGGCGCCGGCGTGCTCATGGTCCTGCAACTGCGAGACGGGGCGTCGCCCTGGATGGTGGTTCCAGCGACTCTTGGCATGGGTGTCTTCGCTTGGGCCGCCTTCATCGCCGGCGGAGACGAGCGGTTGGCGGGGATCGGGCGGCTGCTCGCGAACCTGCCTTTCCTCGCGGGCCTGTTCTGGACGTTCCACATCTTGCCGCCGAACGCGCCCGGCTTCGCCAAAATCTTTCTCATCGCGGTGGCGATTTGGGTCGTGGTTCTGACCCTGCGTCGCCTGCTGCAGCTTTTCCCTTCCGATCGGAGCCGTTGATCATGGAAGCCGTCGACCCCACCGTGTTCCGCCTGGCGATCTTCGTGCTCGCCATCTTCGTCGGCTACTACGTCGTCTGGAGCGTGACGCCCGCCCTGCACACCCCGCTGATGGCCGTGACCAACGCCATCTCGTCGGTGATCATCGTCGGCGCCCTGTTGGCCGCCGCCGCCCACGGGGCCCACGCCGACCTGGCCGGCGGCACGGTCGCCGCCTCGACCTGGATCTCCAAGGGGGCCGGCGCGATCGCCGCCGCCTTCGCCGCCGTCAACATCTTCGGCGGCTTCCTGGTCACCAACCGGATGCTGGCCATGTACAAGAAGAAAGAGAAGAAGTGAGGCCAGCGGCCGCGATCCTGGCTTGGGCGCTCGCGCTGCTGACGCCGGCGATTTCGTCGGCGCAGCCCGCGCAGATGTACCCGCGCGCCGAACAGGGCGCGGTGATGCTGATCGTCGGTGCGCTGACGAGCCTGGACGCTCCGATCACGGTCAATCCCGGCGAGGTGGCCTGGACCCAGTCCGCTCGCCCGGCCGCCGGGGCGCGGCTGGTCGATCCTCTGCCCAAGCGAATCCGGCCGTCCGGGAAGGCCCTGCCGGCCGGCGAGCTGCTGTTCGGCTATCGGCTGGCTGGCGGCATGGTCTATTGTCCGCCCCTTCCCTACAAGGGTCTGCGCACCGCTCAATGCGTGCGCGACATCGACGGCGATGGCGCGTTCGACGCTTGCTACATCGGCGACACACGCGGCATCCGCTCGCACTTCCTGGTGGCGCTGGTCGCGGACCTGTCCGGCTGCGGCGGTCGCTATCGCTACGCGCCGGCGGAGTGGAGCGCGGGCGAGGCCGTGCCTGTCGCCGTGCTGTTCAAGGGCTATCGAGACGGTGCGCCGGTCTTTCTTTTCAAGATCGAGGATCAGGTTCTCGAGGCCGAACATCCGTGTAGGCCCAAGAACGACGGCGTTTGCGTGATCATGGGCCTTCGCCTGCGCGCCGAACCGGTCGGCGAGGCGGTGCGCATCACCAAACTCTCGGCCGAGGACGTGAAGTTCGAGACCTATCTGGGCGGCGAGGTGGGCATGCGGCGCCTGATCATCCCCAAGGGGGCGTCTCGATGACGGCGTTCCATCACATCCTGGGGGCCGGAGCATAGCGATGTTCGGGGCAGGGAAACGTGTTCTCCAGCAGAGCAAGGTCGCCAACCGCATCGCGCTGGAGCGATGGTGGGACGAGCTGCGCGGATCGCCGCGGGCCCGCGAGCCCGGGCGGCTGATCGCCCATGGCCGCAAGACCTACAGCCAGAACGACGAGGACGGCATCGTTCTGGAGATCTTCAACCGCATCGGCGAGGGCGACCGGCGGTTCATCGAGTTCGGTGTCCAGGCCGGGGTGGAGTGCAACACCGCCCTGCTGCTGATGGCCGGCTGGAGCGGCCTGTGGCTGGACGGCTCGGACAAGTACGTCGCCGCCGCCAAGGGTCACCAGGCCGTGGCCGTGGGGCAGGGCCGGCTGACCGCCCGGAAGGCCTTCGTCACCGCCGAAAACATCGACGGCCTGCTGGGCCCGTGGGCCGGCGGGACCGCCGCCAAGCCGGCCAGCGTCGACCTGCTGTCGATCGACATCGACGGCAACGACTACTGGATCTGGGACGCCATCACCGCCGTGCGGCCGCGCGTCGTGATCATCGAATACAACGCCGCCTATCCGCCGCCCGTCGCCTTTGTCGCCGAGTACAAGGCCGACCGGGTCTGGGATGGCGGCAACTATCACAGCGCCAGCCTGGCCAGCCTGCAGGCCCTGGGCCGGGCCAAGGGCTACGCCCTGGTCGGCTGCAACCTCTCCGGCGCCAACGCCTTCTTCGTGCGCGAGGACGAGTTGGCCGGTTCCGACGGCCAGTCCCGCTTCGCCGCGCCCTATACGGCGGCCAACCACTACGAACCGCCGCGCTACGACCTCTCCGGCCTGCCTTCAGGCCATCCGCCACGGTTCGGCGTCAACGCCGCGCCCGCGATGAAGGGAGGCCCGCGATGACTGGGTCGGACCTTTTCCAGGTGTTCGCTCTCGGCTGGCCATTCCTCGCCGTGGCCCTGCTGATGGCACTCAGCGTGTCGGACCGTTTTCCGTCGCGACGCACCAGAGACTGGATCGTGCTTCGGATCTTCCGTCCGCTCGAACCGGTCCTTTGGCTGGGCCTTGGCGCGTTCGAAGCTTTCAAGCTGATCCACAAACCCGACGACTTCTTCGACTGGATCGTCCTCGCCTGTGCGGCGGTGATGTTCTGGGCCTACCTGCGCGGCCGCAAGGCCAACTCAAAGACTCTCCCGGAAATGGGGACTTCCGAATGAACGCCAATCTCGCCGCCATCCTCTACATCGTCTCCGGGGTGCTGTTCATCCTGGCGCTGCGCGGGCTGTCCAGCCCGGTGACCAGCCAGGCGGGCAACCGCAACGGCATGATCGGCATGGGCATCGCCGTGCTGACCACCCTGGCCACCCTGTGGAAACAGGGCGCGCTGGACCCGGTGACCATCGGGCTGATCCTTGGCGGGGTCGCGGTCGGCGGCACGGTGGGGGCGGTGATCGCCCGCAAGGTGGCGATGACCTCGATGCCGCAGCTGGTGGCGGCCTTCCACAGCCTGGTCGGCATGGCCGCCTGCCTGGTGGCGGTGGCGGCGATCTACACCCCGGCCGCCTACGGCATCCTCGGGGCCGACGGCCACGTGCACCTCAACAGTCTGATCGAGCTGTCGCTGGGCCTGGCGATCGGCGCCGTGACCTTCACCGGCTCGGTCATCGCCTTCGCCAAGCTGAACGGCAACATGGGCGGCGCGCCGATCCTGCTGCCGGCCCGCCATCTGCTGAACATCGTCATCGCCCTGGCCATCGTCGCCCTGGTGGTGGTGCTGGTGGCCAGCGGCGGCGCGGCGATCTGGGCGTTCTGGGGGATCTTCGCCCTGGCCCTGATCATCGGCGTCACCCTGATCATCCCGATCGGCGGGGCCGACATGCCGGTCGTGGTGTCGATGCTCAACAGCTATTCGGGCTGGGCGGCGGCGGCCCTGGGCTTCACGCTGGAGAACACCACCCTGATCATCACCGGGGCCCTGGTGGGCTCGTCCGGCGCGATCCTGTCCTACATCATGTGCAAGGCGATGAACCGCTCGTTCGTCTCGGTGATCCTCGGCGGCTTCGGGGCCGCCGACGCCGTGGCCGGCCCGGGCGGCAAGACCGAGACCCGTCCGGTCAAGCAGGGCAGCGCCGAAGACGCGGCCTTCATCATGAAGAACGCCAGCAAGGTGATCATCGTCCCCGGCTACGGCATGGCGGTGAGCCAGGCCCAGCACGCCCTGCGCGAAATGGCCGACCAGCTGAAGGAGGAGGGCGTCGAGGTGAAGTACGCCATCCACCCCGTCGCCGGCCGCATGCCCGGCCACATGAACGTGCTGCTGGCCGAAGCCAACGTCCCCTATGACGAGGTGTTCGAGCTGGAGGACATCAACAGCGAGTTCTCGACCGCCGACGTGGCCTTCGTGATCGGCGCCAACGACGTCACCAACCCGGCCGCCAAGACCGACCCGACCAGCGCCATCTACGGCATGCCGATCCTCGACGTCGAAAAGGCCCGCACGGTCCTCTTCATCAAGCGCGGCATGGCCTCGGGCTATGCCGGGGTCGAGAACGAGCTGTTCTTCCGCGACAACACCATGATGCTGTTCGGCGACGCCAAGAAGATGGTCGAGGGGATCGTCAAGGGGCTGTAGTCAGCTCGCGAGATCGACGCTCCAGACCTCAACGCCGTGCCGCTCCAGTCGGGGCAGTCGGTGTGTTCCTGGATAAAGGGGGGAAGCGAAAAATACGTATCGATGTATTTCGGCTCGGCTTTTCAGCTTCTCCCTATCGTTGAACAGTTTTCGGTTATTCGTAGGGTCTACGGCCGCAAACGTCTCAGCGCCGACCAGACCCTCGACTTCGCTCATGATGTCGAGCTCCAGCGCCATATGGGCGCCCGGAGCGACCTTGAAGCCTTCTGCTTCGGGGGGAAGTTGTAGCAATTGCCGGGTCGCCAGTAGCGCAACGACAAACGTCCATGTTTGATTGATCTGTTCGATGATGTTGAGAGAGCGGTCTTCCACGGGGTGAAAGCCAATTTGCTCAAACTTCATGTGTCGCAGTAAATCCAGCGGGTCACCTGAGTGATTGGCCACCCATTGCTGCGCGCGGGCCGCAGAGGCCCTAACTAGCTCAAGGTAGCGATCCACGTCCTCGATCGAGCGGACTTTAAGATGCATAGGCGAGGCTGCGCATTACGCCGCTGCCGTTTCGAACTTCAAGACGCCGGCCGCCGCCATGTCGGCGTGCAGGGCCTCGGGGCTCCAGTCGAAGCCGTTCGGCCAGGTCAGGGCGCCGAAATCCAGGAACACCTTGTCGAAATAGGCCGGGTCGCGAAAAGGCGCAGTGACCGGGCGCGGATCGCTGGCAAGGGTCGAAAAGTCCCATTCGCCGGCCAGGCCGTCGGTGAACTGCAGCTTCAGGCGGTAGGCGCCCAGCTTCTCGAAGCGGCGGACGTGGACGACTTCTCTCATGACTGACCATCCAGACCGGGGATGCGGCCCAGCGAGCCCGTCTCGCCGCTTGCCGCGCGGTCCCAGGTTTCCCTGAGCTGTTCAATATACTCCCGCCGCCACCGTTCGACAAAACGGGCGACGCGCGGCGGCAGGCGTCCGACCGTGATCTGGCCGGTCTCGATCAGGATCACGGCGGCGCTGGATTCGTAATAGGCGTGGAAGTGGGGCGGCGGATGATCATGCACGAACATCCGGATCGAGATGCCATAGAACCAGGAAATCGTGGGCATGGCGTGTCCATGGGCGCCTCGACGAAGTGTGTCTCACACTTGCATGTTCTTCATATGTTCTCAATGGTTGTTTTCGAAGAGCGGAAACCCCGGACGGGATCCCGTCCGGAGCTTTGCTTTTGACGAGGCGTGGAGGTCGTACGGGTCTCAGCGGCTGGCGAGCGCGAGGGCGTTGGCGCGCGACGCCATCCGCAGGCTTTGGCGCTGATCCCTGGACAGTTGCGACATGGCTTGCTGGCGGACGGCGACCTTGCAGCCGGCCATGGTGAACACGCCGCTCGGATTACCGCGCGCCCTGTCGTGGCAGACGCCTTCGGCGACCGCGTCGATGCGGGCGGCGAACTTGGCGGCGTCGGCGGGGGACGCCAGGTTCAGGCCGACGAACGAGATGCGAGCGGTCGATGCGGCGGGGGTCTGGGCCGGGCCCGGGGTCGGAACGGCGGTCAGGGCTAGGGCGGAGACGGCGGTCAGGCTGACGATGAACTCGCGCATTGGAGTTGTCCCTCTATCTGGCGCTTGTTTTTCCCAGCGCCAAAGGGTGTACTCTTGTATCGTATGTAATGCTTGTCACATTTCATTCATGAAGAAGAATTTAGGAAATATAATGTTGAGTATCATGGATGACATGGAGAACTTTAAGTATCGATCGTCCATGGTTATGCTTCACAAATAGTTAAGTTACATTGTCTTTGTGGTGGCGCTTTGCGCAAAGAAAAGACCCCGGACGATCCCGTCCGGGGTCTTTTGCTTTTGGCGCGTCATGCGGTCGCTCAGCGGGCGGCGACCGAGACCGGGGTGGCGCGGGCGGCCAGGTGCAGGCTTTGGCGCTGGCTGTCGGACAGTTGCGAGGCGGCTTGCTTGCGGACCGCGACCTTGCAGCCGGCCATGGTGAAGTCGCCCGACGGGTTGGTGCGGGCCATGTCGCCGCAGACCTGTTCGGCGGCGGCGTTGACCTGGGCCGAGAACTCGGCGGCGTGGGCGGGGTTGGCCAGGTTCAGGCCGACCAGCGAGATGCGGGCGGTGGGCTCGGCGGCGTGGGCGGTCTGGACCAGGCCCAGGGCCGGCACGGCGGCCAGGGTCAGGGTGGCGACGGCGGTCAGGCTGGTGAAGAACTTGTTCATTTGAGTTGTCCCTTGGTTTGCTTGGTTGCGTCTGGCGCTTCCCTGCGCCCCATGTCCAAAGGTGTACTCTCGTGTTTCTCCGAATACTCGTTACGTCTCCTTCATGACGTGCAATTAAAGTAGTGTACTGAAAGTAATGTTCTGAACGTTCGGTAATGTTGGCGGAAGCTGTCCGCTTGCTGACGATGGTCATGCTTAACCAATGGTTAAGTTTCGCCGCCTTTTCGCCGCATCAGCCCTGCATAGAGCCCGCCTTCATCATCCCGAAAGGTCGTCCGTGGGATGGGGACGCGCTTAGGCGCGGTCTCGAAGGTCGACCGACCGTCTGTGAGGATCACTCTTGGCGTCACGAGTCCTGGCCGCAACGTCGTCTCCCTATTCGCTCGCCGCGTTCGCCGTCGTCGGCGGCGCGATCGTCGTATGGGGCGTGGCCAACGCCGTCTCGGCCGTGGGCGCGATGAACGCCGGGCTCGAAAAGCCCGCCCCGGCCCCGGTGGTCGCGCCCGCCCCGACACCCGCGCCCCCGCCGCCGCCGCCCGCCTTCGTGTTCGACGCCCCGCTGCCCGGCCGGGTGGTCAATTCGCCGTTCGGACTGCGCCAGATGCCGTGGGAAGAGAACGGCCGCCTGCACGAGGGCGTCGACATCGCCGCGCCGGCCGGCGCGCCGGTCCACGTGGCCACCGACGGCATCGTTCTGCGCAGCGGCGTCAGCGCCACCTACGGCCGGTTCGTGGAAGTGGCCCACAAGGACGGCTTCCACACCTTCTACGCCCATCTGGGGCGCGACGCGGGCCTGAAGCGCGGGACTTTCGTCAAGCGCGGGACGACCGTGGCCTATGTCGGCGACAGCGGCCGCTCGACCGGCTCGCACCTGCACTTCGAACTGCGCAACAAGGCCGGCAAGCCGCTGAACCCGGCGCTGTTCATGGGCAAGACCTTCGCCGAGAAGGCCGACCTGCCGCTGAAGGCCGCGGCCCGCGTGCCGCGCACCGTGCGCCTGGCCCAGGTGTCCAAATGGCCGGAGGGCGTGAAGGCCAAGATGGCCGCCCAGGGCGCTTCGGAAGTCGGCGGACAGGTCACCCGGGTCAAGGGCGGCCGCGTGCGCGCCCGGATCATGGTCGTCGACGGGTAGCCGCGATTTTTCGCTGTTGATCGCGGTCCTGTTTTTCCCGTTTCCCCGACGAAGGTCGGGGCCCAGGTGAAACCCACGAGCCGCTCCAGATGAATCTGGGTCCCGGCCTTCGCCGGGAAAACGGCGGTGGAGGCGAGGCCTTTGAACGGGAAGTAAGCGCGCGGCGTTTCCCGCGCCCGCATTACAGGCGCGTCACTCGACGGACACGAAGGCTCGGCTAGACTGGGGCCATGCTCAAGTTCGTCGGACGCGCCGTTGCCGGATTCGCTCTCTTCTTCGTCTCGTTCGTCGCCGTGGGCGGCGTGATGTCGGCGGCTAGCCATCCCGTTCCGCGCGGGACGATGGTCGACATCGGCGAGGGGCGGACGCTGCGCCTGGTCTGCGAAGGCCCCGCCGGCGACCGGCCAGTGGTCTGGCTGGAGGCCGGGGCCTTCGGCTTCGCCGCCGACTGGGGCGCGACGCAGCAGGCCCTGACCGCCGCCGGCTGGCGCTCCTGTGCCTATGACCGGGCCGGCATGGGCTTTTCGCCGCCAGGGCCCGCGCCGCGCGACGGCCTGGCGGTGGTCGGCGACTTCGAGAAGCTGGTCGCGGCCTCGGGCGAGAAGGGCCCCTTCATCCTGGTCGGACACTCGATGGCCGGCCTGCGCCTGCGGGAATACGCCGGACGCAATCCGGGCCAGGTGGCCGGCCTGGTGCTGGTCGACGCCGCCACGCCGGAAGCCTCGAACTCGGCCATGGCCCGCTTCATCGAAGCCTTCGCCACCGCTTCGAAATGGGCGGCGCGCGGAGCCTCGATCGGCCTGTTCAAGCCGCTGGCCCATACGCCGATGGGCGACAAGATCGGCCTGCCGCCGGCCGCCAAGGCCGAGAAGCGCTGGGCCTTCGCCAATGGCCGCCACAACCGCACGGCCGCCCAGGAGGTGGTCCTGTGGCCCGAGGCGGCCGCCCAGGCCGCCGCCGTGCCGGCCTACGACCCCGCCTGGCCCGTGGCGGTGGTCACCGCCGGGCCGTTGAAGGGCCGCGAAGCCTGGAAAGCCATCCAATCCGCGCCGGCCACGGCGTCGAAGCACGGCTATGTGGATCACGTGGAAGGGGCGTCGCACACACGGCTGCTGGGCGAGGGGTTCGCCGGGCATATCGTCAAGGCGGTGGCGTTCGTGGCGGGGGCGGGGAAGGGCGCTTAAATTCCTCCCCTTGTGGGGGAGGTGTCGGCGTAGCCGACGGAGGGGGGCGTGATCGGCAGACCGCCGCAACTCGGACCCACGACCCCAAAACTCCCCCCACCGATCGCGACGCGATCGCCTCCCCCAGAGGGGGAGGGTTGGCGCAAAGCAAAACCCGCGTGGGTCGCCCCACGCGGGTTTCAGCATTTCAGGTCCGTGGGCCTTGGCCCGCGAACAGATCCCTACCGAGCGCCGACCGGCTTCTTCGGCATCGGGATCAGGCCTTCGCGCTGGGCGCGCTTGCGCGCCAGCTTGCGGGCGCGACGGACAGCTTCGGCCTTTTGACGGGCGCGCTTTTCCGACGGCTTCTCATAGTGCACGTGCCGCTTCATTTCGCGGAACGAGCCTTCGCGTTGCATCTTCTTCTTCAGAGCCTTGAGGGCCTGATCGACGTTGTTGTCGCGGACGAAAATCTGGACCAGGGGTCTCTCTCCATTCGACGGCCCGACCAATGTCCCGAGTCCCTCTCAGGGGCCGGGCGGGCGAACAAAACCTGATAAACCCGGAAGGGGGGCTTCCGGGAAACGAGGGGCGGCTGATAGCAGAGCGATCGGCCTCTGTCCATCGCGACGCGACCTAAACTCCCGTATAGACTCGGATTCATGACCGATACCGCTGACTGGGCAGAGACGACCGAGCAACGCGTGCTGGACGAGGCCCTGCGCCTGGCCCCGCGCCTGGGCTGGAACGCCGGCATGGCTCGGGCCGCCGCCGTGGCCGCCGGCCTCAATGCCGGCGAGGCGCAACTCCTGTTGCCGCAAGGGCCGCGCGACCTGGCGGCCCTGCTGTCGCGCCGTCACGACAGGGTCGCCCTGGCCTCCTTGGGCGCCCTGGACCCGGCGTCCTTGAAGATCCGCGACAAGATTCGCCGGGGCGTTGTCGCCCGCCTGGACGCCGCCGCGGGCGACGCCGAGGCCCTGCGCAAGCTGGCCGCCTTCCTGACCTTTCCGACCCATATGCCGCTGGCCCTGACCCTGGTCTGGGAGAGCGCGGACGTCCTGTGGCGCTGGGCGGGCGATACGGCGACCGACGAGAATCACTATTCCAAGCGGGCGATCCTGTCGGGGATCCTGGTCTCGACCCTGGCGGTCGACATGGCGTCCGGCCGCGAGTCGGCGCTGCGGCATCTTGATGGGCGGATCGACAACGTCATGACCTTCGAGAAGTGGAAGGCGGGGATCAAGCCGATGAACCTGATGGCCGAGGTGGCCGGGGCGCTGGCGCGGATGCGGTACGGGCGGTCGTAGGTTTTCAGGCCTCCCCCTGTGGGGGAGGTGTCGGCGCAGCCGACGGAGGGGGGAGTGATCGGCAGATCGCCGGATCTACGATCTTCGACTCTAAAACTCCCCCCACCGATCGCTTCGCGATCGCCTCCCCCACAGGGGGAGGCTTTAAATCCTCAACCCCAACGCCCGCTCGACCGCCGCCATGGCATGCAGCGTCGTCGTGTCGAAGATCGGCACGGGGCTGTCTTCCTGGCCGATCAGCAGCATGATCTCCGTGCAGCCCAGGATCACCCCCTGGGCCCCGCGCGCCACCAGCCGCTGGATCACCGCCCGATAGACGTCGCGGGAGGCGTCCAGCACCTGGCCGGTCACCAGTTCGCGATAGATGATCCCGTGCACCGCCGCGCGGTCCTGCGGCTCCGGGATCAGCACCTCCAGCCCGAACCGCTCTTCCAGCCGTCCGCGATAGAAGTCCTGCTCCATGGTGAAGGCCGTGCCCAGCAGGCCGACCCTGGAAAGCCCCGCCGCCTGGATCGCCCCGGCGGTCGGGTCGGCGATGTGCAGCAGGGGGACCGCCACGGCGTTCTCGATGGCCTGGGCGCAGCGGTGCATGGTGTTGGTGCACAGCACCAGGAAATCGGCTCCACCGCGCTCCAGGGCCTTGGCGGCCTCCGCCATCTCGCCGGCCAGGGCGTCCCAGTCGCCGGCGTGCTGCAGGGCCTCGATCCGGGCGAAGTCGAACGACCACATCAGGGTGCGGGCCGAGGCCACGCCGCCGACCTGGTCGCGGACGCCTTCGTTGATCAGCCGGTAGTACTGGGCCGAACTTTCCCAGCTCATGCCGCCGATCAGTCCGATGGTCGCCTGTTCGGCCATGCGCGAAACTCCTGCTCTCCGCTAAGCTTGGACAGGGAAAGCCCGGGAGGCAACGCATGAAGACCGTGACGCACAATCCGACCACCGGAATCTACGCCGCCACGCCCGACTACGTCCACGCGATGGAGGTGCGAAACCCCGGGCGGATGCTGTTCGTGGCCGGCACCATGGGGCTGGACGCGGGAGGCGTGGCGGGCGCGACGCTGGAGCGGCAACTGGAGCTGGTGTGGGGCAACCTGGCGACCATCCTGGCCAGCGCCGACATGACCTTCGACAACATCGTGCGCCTGACCAGCTACCTGCGCGACGTCGCCTATGTCGAGGCCAACGGCGCGGCGCGGGTGAAGGCCCTGGGCGAGCGGCGCATCCCGACGACGGCGATCATCGTCCAGACCCTGGCGGAGGATTGGCTGGTGGAGCTGGAGATCATCGCTGTGGCGTGAAGGTTTGGGGAGGGGGAGCAGTGCGTAGAGGCCGCCGCCCCTAATCCTTCAGCCCTCGCAACCTGTTCACATGCCCCATCTTGCGTCCCGGCCGGGCCTCGCCCTTGCCGTAGAGGTGGAGGCGGGTCTCGGGTTCGGCGGCCAGCTTGGCCCAGGCCTCGATCTCGGGGCCCAGCAGGTTGGTCATCTCGACATGGGCGCGGGCGGCGGTGGGGCCCAGGGGCCAGCCGGCGACGGCGCGGATGTGCTGCTCGAACTGGTCGACCTCGCAGCCGTCCTGAGTCCAGTGGCCGGTGTTGTGCACCCGGGGAGCGAACTCGTTGACCAGCAGTTTGCCGTCGGCCAGCTCGAACAGCTCCACGCCGATGACGCCGACATAGTCCAGGGCCGACAGGATCCGGATGACGATGGTCTCGGCCTGGTCGCGGGTCGCCTCCGACACCTTGGCCGGGGCCACGGTGCGGCGCAGGACGCCGCCCTCGTGGTGGTTGTCGGCCAGCGGGTAGCAGGCGATCTCGCCGTCGCGGCCGCGGGCGGCGATCACCGACAGCTCGCGCACGAAGTCGGCGGGAGCCTCGAGGATGGCCGGCTTGCGGCCGATCTTGTCGAAGGCGGCGGCGGCGTCGCTGGGGCGTTGCACCCAGGCCTGGCCCTTGCCGTCATAGCCCTCGCGGCGGGTCTTCAGCAGCGACGGGGCGCCGATCCTGGCCACGGCGGCGGCCAGGTCGTCGGCGGTCTCGATGGCGGCGAAGGCCACGGTGGGCACGCCGATCTCGGCCAGGAAGGTCTTTTCCACCGCCCGGTCCTGGGCGGCGGCCAGGGCCTTGGAGCCCGGCGCGACCAGCACGCCCAGGGCGGTCAGCTCGGCGACGGTGTCGGCCGGGACGTTCTCGAACTCGTAGGTGACCACGTCGCAGGCCTCGGCCAGGCGTTTCAGCGCCCAGCGGTCGTCATAGGGGGCGACGATCTGGCGGGCGGCGACGCGGCCGGCCGGGCTGTTCTCCTCGGGGTCCAGGATCACCACGTCGAAGCCCAGGCGGGCGCCGGCCAGGGCCAGCATGCGGCCCAACTGGCCGCCGCCGAGGATGCCGAGGGTCGAGCCGGGTTGGAGGGGGGCGCTCATTGGTCTTCCACGCTTTCGACGACGTCTTCGGTCTGGGCGTCGCGAAACGCCTGCAGGCGCTGGCCCAGGGCCGCATCCGACAGGGCCAGGATCTGCGCCGCCAGCAGGCCGGCGTTCCTGGCGCCCGCCTCGCCGATCGCCAGGGTGGCCACCGGCACGCCGCCTGGCATCTGGACGATGGAGAGCAGGGAATCCAGGCCGTTCAGGGCCTTGGACTGCACCGGCACGCCCAGCACCGGCAGGATGGTCATCGAGGCCACCATGCCCGGCAAATGCGCCGCGCCGCCGGCCCCGGCGATGATCACCTTGTAGCCGGCGTCCTGCGCCCCGGTGGAAAACGCCACCAGGCGCGCAGGCGTGCGATGGGCGGAAACCACCTTGGCGTCGTAGGCCACGCCCAGGGCGTCGAGCGCGTCGGCCGCCTTCTTCATCGTCGGCCAGTCCGAGCGGCTGCCCATGATGATAGCGACGGGTGGCGTGGTCGTGGGCATCGGCGACGATTTCCCTGAACGGCCTTGGAGGCCGCGGCGAGCCCGTAGGCCCTTGAATCGGGCGGCTTATAGCCGCTGCGTCCCCCGCCCCAAAGCCCGTTCTCGCCAAGGCTGCGTATGGGCCGAGGGAGACCGGTGCGTCAGTGCGACGCTGGGACACGTTGCCCCGGCATTGCCATGGTTAATGGAAGAACGCAGATTTGCGCCAAGCTGTGCAACAAGTGATTCCCCGCCCCGCCATGAAGATCACGAGCGCCCGTACCGAATCCTTCTCGGCGATCCGTCGCCGGGCGCTGACCGAGGCCGCGGGCCCGGCGGTGGCCCGCGCCGTGGTCGCCGCCGACAAGGCCGGGTTCCTGGGGCTGTCGGAAGACGACCTGACCCCGCAGGTGCAGGGCGCGCTCAAGACCCTGATGGTCGAGATCGACGACCTGCGGACCGAGGTCGGGCGGCTGAAGTTCAAGCTCAACGAGGCGCAAGGGTTAGCCGACATGGACGTGCTGGCCCCGGTGCTGAACCGCCGGGCCTTCCTGCGCGAGATCAAGCGGGTCGCCGCCTTCGCCCAGCGCTACGGCTCGCCCGCCAGCCTGGTGTTCTTCGACCTCGACGGCTTCAAGGCCGTCAACGACCGCTTCGGCCACGCCGCCGGCGACGAGGCCCTGAAGGCCGTGGCCCAGCGCCTGCTGGCCCATGTCCGCGAGAGCGACGTGGTGGGCCGGATCGGCGGCGACGAGTTCGCGGTGCTGCTGGTCCAGGCCGACCAGGCGACCGCCGCCTCCAAGGCCGAGACCCTGGCCGCCGCCGTGCGCGACATGCCGGTGCAGGTCGGTGAATGGTCGGTGCCGCTGAAGGTCTCCTACGGCGTGCGCGAGATCGAGCCGGGCGCCGACCCGGAAGCCGCCCTGGCCGAGGCCGACGCGGCGATGTTCCTGAAGAAGCGGGTGCGCAAAGAGGCTTAGGCGCGGCGGATCGGACGGGGACACACACTCACCCCGCCGCCTTGGCCGATCGTCATGAGCCGTGCCATGAGTGTGTGTCCCCAACGCACCCGCTCACGCTGGAAGGCTCGCCCATGTCCAAGTCGCACCGCTACGCCACGACCCTGACCTGGACGGGAAACACCGGCGCGGGCACGGCCGGCTATCGCGGCTATGAGCGGGCCCACGAGGTCGCCGCGCCGGGCAAGCCGGTGATCCTGGGCTCGTCCGACCCCAGCTTCCGGGGCGACCCGGCCCGCTGGAACCCCGAGGAACTGCTGCTGGCCTCGATCAGCGCCTGCCACCAACTGTGGTACCTGCACCTGTGCGCCGTGAACGGGGTGGTGGTCACCGCCTATCGTGACGAAGCCGTGGCGGTGATGGTCGAGGACGAGACCGGCGGCGGCCGCTTCGAGAGCGCCACGCTGCGGCCTCGGGTGACCATCGCGGCGGGCTCCGACCCGGCCAAGGCGATGGCGCTGCACCACGAGGCCAACGCCAAGTGCTTCGTCGCCAACTCGCTGAACTTCCCGGTGGGGCACGAGGCGACTGTGGCGGTGGAAGGCGGCTGAGCGGACTCTTCACTTTCCACCTCGTCATCCCCCGCTTTATGCGGGGGACCCAAGCGGGATCGGCCGCCTCGGCTTGGGTCCCCCGAACAAGTCGGGGGATGACGGTATTTTTGAGCTCGGATGGATTGATCCAACCAGCAGGTCGTCCCTAGGCGATGATGTCCGGCATCAGCTGGTCTTCCAGCCGCACGATCTCGTCCTTCAGGGCCAGCTTGCGGCGCTTGAGGCGGGCGATCCGCAGCATGTCGGGCTGCGGGCGTTCTTCCAGGGCGGTGACCGCGTCGTTCAGGTCCTGGTGTTCCTCGCGCAGGGTGGCGAGGCGTCGCTCCAGGGCGATGTCGCTGTCGTCGGAAGCGTCGTCGTCGTTCATGAACGCTCCTTCGGTTGCGGGGCAGAGGGGCCGGGCTTCAGGGCGGTGATAGATAGCAAAGCCTGACAGCCGGTAAAGGCCGTCATGAGGCCGCGCCGCCCAGGGCGCCGCCCAGGGCGTCGGCCAGGGCGCGCAGGGCGGTTTCGCGCGGCGGGTCGCCGGACGCCCGGGCGGCCTCCCGCAGGGTGTCGAACACGTCCAGCGCCGGGCCCGGCTCGCCGCTGATGGCTTCCAGGCTTTCCATCAGCACCTTCTCGCCAGCCAGTTCGGCGGCCTTGACCGTTTCGCGGAAATCCTCGCGGGCCCCGTCGAGGATGCCCGGCCATGGCGGCTTGATCGCCCGGCGCACGCCGCGCAGGGGCGCGCCGACCTCGGCGTCCCAGCGCTTGACCAGCCTGGCGGCGGCCGTGGGATCGGCGGGGCGGCCTTCACTGGCCCGCCAGGCGGCCCACAGCAGGTAGGGCACGTTCTGGCCGTGCGCATCCTGCAGCGACAGGCACGCCGCCGCGACCGGGGCGCGCGCATAGACCTCCAGGGCCCATTGCCAAAGTCGCATTCGCATCAACCCTTCAAGCGTCGCCGGTGATTGTGGTCAGATCCTCGCCCCAGCGCCGGACCGGTCGCCAGGACAGGCCGAACAGGTCGAGCGCTCGGCCCACCGACTGGTCGACCATCTCGGCGATGGTCGCCGGCTTGGCGTAGAACGCCGGAAGCGGCGGGGCGATCACCGCGCCCATCTCGGCCAGCTTGGTCAGGGTGCGCAGGTGGCCCAGGTGCAGCGGGGTCTCGCGCACCATCAGCACCAGCGGCCGGCGCTCCTTCAGGGTGACGTCGGCGGCGCGGGTCAGCAGCGACGACGTCACGCCGGTGGCGACCTCGCTCATGGTCCGCACCGAGCAGGGCGCGACGATCATGCCGAGCGTCCGATACGACCCTGACGCGATCGCGGCGCCCACGTCGCCCACGCGATGCACAATGTCCGCCTTCAGATTGACCTCGGCGACGCCGAGTCCGGTTTCCTGCGCCAGGGTCAGGGCCGCCGACTTGGATAATACCAGGTGGCTCTCGACCCCCATTTCGCGGCAGGCGTCCAGGGCCCGCAGGCCATAGACGACCCCGGAAGCCCCTGAAATTCCAACGACTAAGCGGGGCTTGTCCGGCGCGGCCTGGGAGTCCGACATGGTGAATATTCGTCCGTCACGGGAACAAGCGGGACCGCGTCAAGCGCGGCTGAGTGCAATCATATGTGATCTGACAGCGCGGCGCAGCGGGTGTTGTCTTTGATTTCCAACAGCAAGGAGCCGACAGCCATGGCCATCGAATCCCGTATCCGCGAGCTTGGGTCCCGTCACGAGAACCTCGACCGCACGATTCAGGAGGAGACCAGTCGACCGGTCAGCGACACGACCCGGCTCAAGGAGCTGAAGCGGCAGAAGCTCAGGCTCAAGGAGGAGATCGAAGGCCTCAGGGCGCGACTTCACTAGCCGCCTCTGCGTCACCGTGACCTCGAAAGGGCGGTGACCAACTGAGGAGGCCGAAAACAGAAAGGCCCACCTCGCGCGAGCGGGGTGGGCCTTTCGCTGTCGCGGACATCTCTTCAGTCCGCGCCCCACGAAAGTCCGCCGGTGATGCACTGGCCGTCGTTGAGGGCGACCCAGCTCACGTTACCGTAGTTGTCGAGGAAGATGTAGATCTGCATGGAATTCCATTGGAAGCTCCTCGGCAGCGTCATGGTCAGGTCGGCCGGCTCGGCGCGGCCGGACGTAGTGACCACCAGGTAGTTGGCGCCAGGCGCGAGAACGTTCGGGGCGGGGCGGTCGTTGCTCCAGGTCGGACCGCCGGACACCGAGGCTCCCGGGCTCCAGTTTGGAGCGGACGCGCCGGACACCGAAAACTGCGGGCCCCTGTTCACGGAAACCTGGATGCCGAGCGGGTTGGTGCTGAAGATCGTGATCGTCGGGGATCGGGCCATCGGAACCTCCTGACGCGCGGGCGGCGCGCGCGACCGACGCGGTCGAGAGCGGCCTCGTCGACGTTTAGGTTGCATGGCTTTTCGTCCACGGCAACGCTTGGCGTCGGCGGGCGCCGCAACGAAAAAGCCCACCCCGTGAAACGGGATGGGGCTTTTTGCTGTCAGCGAGAATGCCCTGCGTCCTTCGAGGCCCGCCCCCTCTAAGCAAAAGGAATGGGCGGGCGCCTCAGGATGAGGAGCTTTGTACTGACGTCCTCATCCTGAGGTGCGAGGCGTAGCCGAGCCTCGAAGGACGCACCGCGGCGGCGGTGATCAGTCCTCGTCGTCCTCGTCGTCGGCCACGTAGGTCGACTTGCCGAACACGTCCTCGGCCTTGGGCTCGATGCGGCCCTTGCGGATCGCGGCCTCTTCCTCGTCGTGGTCGTCGGGCAGGGCGCCGGTCTCGGCGGCCGGGCGCAGGGTCGGGTCCTCGGGCAGGATGCCCTTCTTGAGGTCGTCCTTGGCCTTCTTCTCGGCGGCCTTCTTGACCAGGGCGTCCAGCTCCAGCTGGCCGACCAGGCCCAGGGTCACGGGGTCGACCGGCTTGATGTTGGCCGCGTTCCAGTGGGTGCGGTGGCGCACCTGCTCGATGGTCGACTTGGTGGTGCCCAGCAGCTTGGAGATCTGCGCGTCGGTCACCTCGGGGTGGTGGCGCAGGAACCAGGCGATGGCGTCCGGGCGGTCCTGGCGGCGCGACACCGGGGTGTAGCGCGGGGCCTTCTTCTGCGGCTTCAGCAGCTCGGCGTGGCGGCTGACCTGGGCCTTCATGCGGTACTGGTCGTTGGCCTGGGCCTTGTCCAGTTCTTCGCGGGTCAGCTGGCCATTGCCCATCGGATCGGCGCCGCGAATGTCGCGCGCGACCTCGCCGTCGGCGATGCCGCTGACTTCCAGCGGGTGCAGACCGCAGAAGTCGGCGATCTGTTCAAAGGTCAGCGACGTGTTTTCCACGAGCCAGACGGCCGTCGCCTTGGGCATCAGGATGTCGGACATGCGGTCCTCCAGAAATGACGGCGCCCGACCTTGCGGCCGGGCGGGGTGTTCAGCGTGGAGCTATAATGCGGTTCCGCGCGAAAGGGAACGGGGATCGAAATGTTCTAGATCGCCAAGACCTTCGCTTCACCGCCTCCGGACAGAACGCTTCCTTCCCGGCGTCATGGGTGCGGCCGGAACAGTCGATGCGGCACGGAAGCGCCGGGCTTTGGTCCCGACGGCCCGTCGCGTTCATCCAGGCGCGCCCGAGGCGTAGGGCGTCAGGGTCTCGTCCAGTTCGGCGTTGCGCGCTTCGCGTCCGCGGGCCGCCGCCTCGTCGTAGAGGAACGGCAGGAAGGCGTAGCGGCGACCGGCGGTGATCGGGTCCACCATGTGCAGCAGCGAGCAGGAAAACACCACGGCTCCGCCGGTCGGGGCGCGATAGCGGCGGGGGCCGAATTCCGGGAACGACAGGTCGCCGCCCTCGTAGTCCTCGGCGTTGAGGTTGATGGTCACCGCGAACCGGCGGTGGGCCGTGCCGGCGGTGGTGTTGTCGCGGTGGGGCCGGAAGTGGCCGCCGTCGGCGGCATCGTAGCAACCGACCAGATAGCGCTCCATCCGCGTGGCCGTGAACTGGAAGGCCTTGGCGACCTCGGGAACCAGCCGGCTACTGATGCGAGCGGCTGTGGCCTGGCGCAGGGCCGGGTCGGTCAAGTCGTGGTCGCTGCGCTGCTTGTGGGTCGGATCGAGGATCAGCCGCGTCTTGCCGTCGATGTCGCGCATGAAGCCCGAGACCTGGCCGCCCTCGGTCTGGTGGAGCTCGATCAGCTGGCGACACAACTCGGGTTCGAACACCCTGGGCAAGATCAGCACCGGGGCGTGCAGGTCGACCCCGGCGTGGCCGGCGGGAGCGGGCGCGGCGGCGATGAAGTCGAGCACCGCGTCGGTGGCGGTGATCGGCGCGTTGAACACGCAGCGCAGCTGGGGGTCCAGCACCAGCCAGAAGGGGCGGTAGTTCACGCTGTCCCCAGGCGGGGTTTCCGGCGCCGCGCCATATAGCCGACTGATCGCCAGGTCGTGGTCCCAGAACCAGCGCAGGCCGGGCAGGCTTTCGCTGACCCGGTTCAGGGCCTCGTCGGCCGGATCGATGCTGACGCCAAAGAAGGAGGCCTTCAGGTCGTCGAACAGCGCCCGCCGCGCCCCAACCCGCGCCAAGGCGGCCTGGGACAGCGGATGCCCGGCGGACCCGACGAAGCAGAGCGCGACGTAGCGCCCGGCGGTCGTGTGGAAGCTGAACCTGGGGTTGGAGGTCGAGCGCGCGACGAACCACGGCGCCGGCTCGCCGTTTCGCGGACCGGGCAGGGATTTGGGGGCGGGCTTGCCGATGCTGGATGTCCCGGTCACGCCACCAGCACCACCTTGCCCACGTGCTCGCCCGCCTCCAGGTGCGCGTGGGCTTTGGCGGCCTCTTCCAGCGGGAAGGTGGCGTCGATCACCGGCTTGAGCCGGCCCGCCGCGATCCAGGGCCAGACGATCCGCTCGATCTCGCCGGCCAGCCGGGCCTTCTCGTCGGCCGAGCGTGGGCGCAGGGTCGAGCCGGTCAGCACGGCGCGCTTCTGCATCAGCGTCATGATCGGCACGTCCAGGATCGGCCCGGCCAGGGCGGCGATATAGACGATGCGGCCGCCGACCTTCAGGGCGTCGAGGTTCTTGTCGAAATAGCTGGCCCCGACCATGTCGAGCACCACGTCGACCCCGCCGGCCGCCTTGGCGATCTGCGCGAAGTCCTCGGTCTTGGCGTCGACGGCGATGTCGGCGCCCAGGGCCAGGGCCTGGGCCTTCTTGTCGGCGCCGCGCCCGGTGGCGATCACCCGCGCGCCGGCCGCCTTGGCCATGGCGATCGCCGTTGTCCCGATACCGGACGTCCCACCATGAATCAAAAGGGTCTCGCCAAGCTTCAGCGCCCCATGTTCGAACACATTGGCGAAGACGGTGAACACCGTCTCGGGCAGGGCGGCGGCGTGGGTGAAGTCGAAACCTTCCGGAACGGGCAGGGCGTGGCGGGCGTCGACCACGGCGTACTGGGCGTAGCCGCCGCCGCCCAGCAGGGCGCAGACCTTGTCGCCTTCCTTCCAGCGCCCCGATCCGACCACCACCTCGCCGGAAACTTCCAGGCCCAGGGTGGTCGGCGCGCCGGGCGGCGGCGGGTAGTAGCCCAGGCGCTGCAACAGGTCGGGACGGTTGACGCCGGCCGCCCGCACCCGGATCAGGATCTGGCCGGGGCCCGGCTCGGGGCGCGCCACGGTCTCCGGAAACAGGGCCTCGGCGGGGCCCTTGCCGCCTTCGATGGCGATGGCGGTCATGGTCTCAGGCATGGCGGAACGTCCCGTGAGGCTTGCGTCGGGCCCTTGGTAGGCGTCAGATGGCGGATCGAAAAGGGGTCGAGCAAAGGGAGACCGATCCGATGCTGGAAGAACCGGTCGAGCCGCGCGCCTTCAAGGGTGACGCGCTCAACGCCGCCACGCACGAGGACCTGGACACCTACGGGGTCGCCGAACTGGAAGAGCGCATCGAGGCGCTGGAGGCGGAAGTCGCCCGCACCCGCGCCCAGCTGTCGAAGAAGAAGGCCGGGCGCGACGCGGCCAATGCGCTGTTTGGTCGTCTGGACTAACGATCGGTTTACGCTACAGGCGGAGTCTCGGGCCGCCTGACTCGGACATTCGACCCTTCGGTCGGACTTGAGGGGGCGGTCGCGAAACGGGACGCTTGCGTCTGGCACGGGGGTTGCAGTCCCCCTGTCTGGCGAGACGGTCTCGCGGCCTTTCGAAGGGGCATTGAGTGGTTATGACCGAGTTGAACGCGTCCACGGCCCCCTGGCGCACGGGAGTGATCCAGGACTTCGCCCGTTCGGAACTTTTCGACCGCACCTTCGATGAAGGCATGACCCTGGTCGAGGAGACCGCCGCCTATCTGGACGGGGCCGGCCGTCACGACAGCAAGATCCTCTCGCGCAACGCGGCCCTGGCCTACGCCAGCGAAAGCATGCGCCTGACCACCCGGCTGATGCAGGTGGCCTCGTGGCTGCTGGTGCAGCGCGCGGTGAAGGAAGGCGAGATGGCCGCCGAGGCCGCCTGCGCCGAGAACTACCGCCTGGGCGTCGAAGGCGGCGAGGCCGCCGCCATCGAGGACCTGCCGTTCGGCCTGGTCAACCTGCTGCAACGCTCCGAGCGGCTGTACGAGCGGGTTCGGCACCTGGACAAGCGGATGTACGTCGAGGCGGCCACCGAGGAGGCCCCCCGGCCGGTGCAGGCCCAGTTCGACCGCTTGAGCGCGGCGTTCGGGGCGGCTTAATTCACCCTCTCCCGGAGGGGAGAGGGAGGGTGTTCAGCCCGGATAGAGAGGTGACAGACCAGCCCGGATAGATGGGTAACAGTTCTCGCCTGATAGGTTGGAGGGCTGTGCGATGCCGTGGCGAGAGCGC
>NZ_LMHC01000004.1 GCF_001427665.1 Caulobacter sp. Root655 | reverse complement strand
TCCCTCGATCACAATACCCTGCCGCGGGGTGGAGCAGCCCGGTAGCTCGTCAGGCTCATAACCTGAAGGTCACAGGTTCAAATCCTGTCCCCGCACCCAAAGCTCCTTAAAGCCTAGCTTCCCAAAATCGGGCTTCCCAAAACCAGGCTTCGATGTGTGGCCCTTGTGCCACTTCCGGTGGCGTTTACGCCGCCGCGAACCCGTGTCACGCGAAAATTTATCGCGCAGACCGCCTTCCTCCCGAGATTCTGCGATCAAACCCCGTAGCGCGTTCCGAAGTTTTGCGTCATGAGAGCAGGATGGAAGGACGCGGGTCGGCAACTGGCCCGCCGAATAAGGTTTTGAGGATAAGATGGCGAACGGTGTCGTTAAGTGGTTCAACCCGGCCAAGGGCTTCGGTTTCATTCAGCCCGAGGACGGCGGCCAGGACGTGTTCGTCCACATCGCCGCGGTTGAACGCTCGGGCCTGTCGGGCCTGAACGAAGGCGACCTGGTCGCCTACGAAATGGAAGAGGATCGCCGTTCGGGCAAGACCTCGGCCGGCAATCTGCGCGTCACCGGCCAGGGCGCGGCCCCGTCGGCGCCGCGCCGGCCGGCCGCGCGCGGCTTCGACTCGCCGCGCGGCGGTTACGACGCTCCCCGGGGCGGCGGCTACGGCGGTGGCGGTGGCGGCGGCGGCGCGGGCGAAGCCGGCACCGGCGTGGTGAAGTGGTTCAACAGCACCAAGGGCTTTGGTTTCATCCAGCCCGACAACGGCGGCGGCGACATCTTCGTGCACATCTCGGCCGTCGAACGCGCCGGCCTGCGTGGCCTGAACGAAGGCCAGCAAGTCGGTTACGAACTGGAACAGGACCGCCGCTCGGGCAAGACCTCGGCCGGCAACCTGCGCATCCTCTAAGGATCGGAATTCGGCCGGGCGCGGAGCGTCGGGCCGGTCTTCGGTCCCATGAATCAGGCCCTGCTGGGACCTTTCTTCCGTCGCTGAGACGGGGGAGGGGTTCCTGCGGGGCCTTTTTCGTGTTCGCGATAGCAGCCGGATTGACGGCTATCGCTGAGCAAACAACTGCTCGAACAGCGCCCGCGACCTGCGAACCCCTTCTGCGGTCAGGAATACGGATTGGCCTTACCAACAGGATCCTCGATCAGCTCCTGCGCGTGAAGTCGATCAAGCGTTTGCCAATCGAAGGTCTTCCAGGACCTTGCCGTTCCGCTCGGCTCGTCGGCGTCGTGCAAGGTCAGGTACATCAGGGCGAGAACCGCCTCATCCACGCGCGCGGTGTCGATTTCGGACTCATTCATGGTGGCCTCCCATCCGGGCGGCCACCATCTTGCTCAATCCCCCCGCGCCCGAAAAGGCCCCGCCTCGGCTTGGGTCCCCCGGACAAGCCGGGGGACGACGGCCCTGGACGTCAGATCAGCTGGTGCTCGCGCTCGGCCGCCGCCTGGTTCACCGCCAGGGCGGTCATGTTGACGATGCCGCGCGCCGTGACGCTGGGCGTCAGCACGTGCAGCGGCCGGCTCATGCCCAGCAGCACCGGCCCGACCAGCAGGCCTTCGGTGGCGGCGCTGAGCAGGGTCAGGGCGATATTGGCGGCGTCGAGGGTGGGCATGACCAGCAGGTTGGCCGAGCCCTTCAACGCGCTGTCATGGACCAGGCGGTCGCGCAGGGCCTGGGACAGGGCGGCGTCGGCGTGCATCTCGCCGTCGACCTCGAGCTCGGGCGCGCGCTCACGGACGATGGCCAGGGCGTCGCGCATCTTGCGGGCGGTCGGCGAATTGCTGGCCCCGAAGCTGGAGTGCGACAGCAGGGCGGCCTTGGGCGTCAGGCCGAAGCGGCGCACGGATTCGGCGGCCAGCAGGGTCATCTCGGCCACCTGTTCGGCGGTCGGGTCGACATTGACGTGGGTGTCGCAGAAGAACAGCGTGCCGTTGTCCAGGATCAGCGCCGACAGGGCGTAGACCCGGCCGACCTTTTCGCGCTTGGGGATGATCGGCAGCACATAGGTCATGTGCTGCCACCAGTCGCCGGTTCCGCCCACCAGGGCGGCGTCGACCAGGCCGGCCTGCAGCAGCATCGAGGCCGACACCGTGCGGCGCGTGGTCACCCGGCGCTCGGCGGCCAGGGGGGGAACGCCCCGGCGGCTGACCAGGCCCTGATAGCGTTCGACCAGGGGCGCGAACAGCTCGGTGTCGGACGACGGGTCGAGGATCTCGGTGCGACTGCCGAGGTCGAGGCGCAGGCCCATCTCGGCGACCTTGGCGGTGATGACGTCGCGACGACCGATCAGCACCGGCTTGGCCAGGCCTTCGTCGAGCACGGTCTGGACGGCGCGCAGCACGCGCTCGTCCTCGCCCTCGGCATAGGCCACGCGCACCGGCGCCTTGCGGGCTCGCTCGAACACCGGCCGCATCAACTGGCCCGAGCGGTAGACGAACAGCTCCAGCTCCTGGCGATAGGCGTCGAAGTCGGCGATCGGCCGGGTGGCGACGCCGCTGTCCATGGCCGCCCGGGCCACGGCCGGGGCGATCTGCAGGATCAGCCGCGGGTCGAAGGGCTTGGGGATGATGTATTGCGGGCCGAACATCGGGGCGACGCCGCCATAGGCGCTGGCCACCACTTCGGAGGCCTCGGCCCGGGCCAGTTCGGCGATGGCCTCGACGGCCGCCACCTTCATGGCCTCGTTGATCTCCGAGGCGCCGACGTCCAGCGCGCCCCGGAAGATGAAGGGGAAGCACAGGACGTTGTTGACCTGGTTGGGATAGTCGCTGCGGCCGGTGGCCATGATGGCGTCGGGGCGGGCGGCGGCCACCAGTTCGGGCAGGATCTCCGGCTCGGGATTGGCCATGGCCAGGATCAGCGGATTGGGCGCCAGCAGCGGCAGCCATTCGGCCTTGAACACGCGCGGGGCCGACAGGCCCAGGAAGATGTCGGCGCCGGCCAACACCTCGGACAAGGTCCGGGCGTCGGTGTGGCGGGCATAGCGGGCCATGTTGTCGAGCATGTCAGGCTCGCGCCCGGCATGGACCACGCCCTTGATGTCGGTCAGTGTGACGTTCTCGACCGGCAGGCCCATCGAGACCAGCAGGTCGACGCAGGCCAGGGCGGCGGCGCCGGCGCCCGAGGTCACCAGCTTGACGTCCTTCAGGGTCTTGCCCTGCACGACCAGGGCGTTGCGGACGGCGGCGGCGCAGACGATGGCGGTGCCGTGCTGGTCGTCGTGGAAGACGGGAATGTTCATCCGCTCGCGCAGCTTGCGCTCGATGACGAAGCATTCCGGGGCCTTGATGTCCTCCAGATTGATGCCGCCGAAGGTCGGCTCCAGGGCCGCGACCACCTCGATGAACTTGTCGGGATCCTCGGCGTCGACCTCGAGGTCGAAGACGTCGATGCCTGCGAACTTCTTGAACAGGACGGCCTTGCCCTCCATCACCGGCTTGCTGGCCAGCGGGCCGATATTGCCAAGGCCCAGCACGGCGGTGCCGTTGGAGATCACCGCCACCAGGTTGCCGCGCGCGGTGTAGTCGCGGGCCAGGTCGGGGTTGGCGGCGATGGCCTCGCAGGGGGCGGCGACCCCCGGAGAGTAGGCCAGGCCCAGGTCGCGCTGGGTGGCCATGCGCTTGGTGGCCATGATCTCCAGTTTTCCGGGCCGCGGCAGACGGTGATAGTCCAGGGCGGCTTTACGGAAATCCTCGTCCATCGGTCGGTTCCTCGGTGACTGCGCAGGTGGAGCGGGGCGGATCGTCTTGGTGCGGTCCGTCAGGGTCTAGCTACCGGTGTTGGCCCGGCATTTCCAACCTTACGCCGCGTCTTTCGGCCCTTTTTTCGGGATCGCCGTCCGTGGAAGCGATCGGCGATGGCTCAATAAGTAATAAAAGACTTATATAACGCCCAAGTGGCGGGCGCCGAACGCCGCCATGCAAGGCGGTTGCGGCTCTGGCGCCCGTCGCGGCCGCGACAGGCTGGACTTGCGGACGAGGCGGTTTCAGCATCGCTCGCGGGGCCAAGGGTTTAGACTGGCGTTGCGGAAACGCCGAGCAAGGAACGACGAGCGCATGAGCGGCCTGACCACCCATATCCTCGACACGGCGGCCGGCCGCCCGGCGGCCAATGTCGCTGTGCGGGTTTCCGCCCACCGCGCCGGCGTGGTCAGCCTGTTGTCGGAGACTCGCACCGACGCCGACGGCCGGGCGCGGCTGGTCGAGGGCGCGGACCTGGCGGTCGGCGGCTATCGGTTGGAATTCGCGGTCGCCGACTATTTCCGGGGCAGCGGCGCGGCGGTCAGCGATCCGCCGTTCCTGGACGTGGTGGTCATCGATTTCTCGGTCGCCGACCCGGCCCAGCATCATCACGTGCCGCTGCTGGTCTCGCCGTTCGGCTATTCCACCTATCGGGGCAGCTGAGATGGGCCCCAAACCACATGAGGCGGTGCGGTTCCTGCTGAACGGCGAGGTGGTTGAGGCTCGGGGCGTCGATCCCACCCGCACGCTGCTGGAGCACCTGCGCGGCGACCTGCGGCGGACCGGGACCAAGGAAGGCTGCGCCGAGGGTGATTGCGGCTCGTGCACGGTGCTGGTCGGCGAACTGGATGGGCAGGGTGGTACAGCCTGGCGGGCGGTGAACAGCTGCATCCAGTTCGTGCCGATGCTGGACGGCAAGGCGGTGATCACGGTCGAGGGGGTGGCGGGCGCGGCGCCGCATCCGGTGCAGGCGGCGATGGTCGAGCACCACGGCTCGCAATGCGGCTTCTGCACGCCGGGCATCGTCATGTCGCTGTATGGGCGGGCGGTGGCGGCCAAGGGAACCGACGCACCGATCAACGAGGTGCTGGCCGGGAACCTGTGCCGCTGCACGGGCTATGGCCCGATCATCGCGGCGGCCGAAGCGATCCCGGCCGAGGCGGCGCCGGAGGTGGCCGACCAGCTGGTCGGCCTGCGGCGAGAGGTCATGCTGGATCTGGAGCACGCCGACGCCATCGCCGGGATGACCCGCCGCTGGTTCACGCCGCAGAGCCTGGCCGAGCTGGCGCAAACCTATGCCGCCCGTCCGGACGCCGTGATCGTAGCCGGGGCCACCGACATCGGCCTGTGGGTCACCAAGCTGCGCAAGCCGCTGGAGACCCTGATCGACATTGGCCAGGTGGCCGAGCTGAAGGCCATGACCCGTCAGGACGGCTGGCTGCGGATCGGGGCCGGCGTGCGTTATGTCGACGCCCTGGAGACGCTGGGCGCGCTCTATCCCGACCTCGGCGAGATGATGCGGCGCCTGGGGTCCACCCAGGTGCGCAACAGCGGCACGATCGGCGGCAATATCGCCAACGGCTCGCCGATCGGCGACATGCCGCCGGCCCTGATCGCGCTGGGCACCCGGCTGGTGCTGCGCCGGGGCGAGACCCAGCGCACCCTGCCGCTGGAGGACTTCTTCATCGCCTACGGCAAACAGGACCGCGCGCCCGGCGAGTTCGTCGAGGCCGTGCTTGTGCCACTGGAGCTCGGCGGAGCGATGTTCAAGGTGTTCAAGCTGTCCAAGCGTTTCGACCAGGACATCTCGGCGGTGTGCGGGGCGTTCAATATCCAGGTGAAGGACGAGGTCGTGACCTCGGCCCGCATCGCCTTCGGCGGCATGGCCGCCACGCCCAAGCGGGCGGCGGCCTGCGAGGCCGCGCTGGTCGGCCAGATCTGGAACCCGACGACGGTGAACGCCGCCGTCGCGGCCCTGGCCGGCGATTTCACGCCCCTGACCGACGCCCGCGCCTCGGCGGCCTATCGTGCCCTGGCGGCGGGGAACATGCTGCGCAAGGCGTACATCGAGTCCGCCCGACCCGACCTGGCGACTCGCGTGCCGGAGGCCGCCGCCCATGGCTGACTCCGCCTCCTCGCAAAACACCCTTGGCGTCGAGCCCGTCGTCTTCCAGGGCGTCCACGCCGCCCTGCCGCATGACAGCGCCCTGCGCCACGTCACCGGTTCGGCGATCTATGTCGACGACCTGCCCGAGCCGGTCGGGATGCTCCACGTCCATCTTGGCATGAGCACCAAGGCCCATGCCAGGATCGTATCGATGGACCTGTCGGCCGTGCGCGCCGCGCCGGGCGTCGTCATCGTGCTGAGCGCCCGGGACATCCCCGGCGAGAACGACGTCAGCCCGGTGATCCACGACGACAAGCTGTTCGCCGACGGCGTGGTGGTCTGTGTCGGCCAGAGCCTGTTCGCCGTGGCCGCCACCTCGATCGCCGCCGCCCGCGCCGCCGCCGCCAAGGCCGTGGTGGTCTACGAGGACCTGCCGGCCGCCATCACCATCGCCCAGGCCCGCGCCGCCGACCTGACCATCGAGGCCGCCCAGCGCATGGCGCGCGGCGACGCGGCCGTCGCCCTGGCGGCTTCGCCCCGGCGGTTGCAAGGCACGCTGGCGATCGGCGGCCAGGACCATTTCTACCTCGAGGGCCAGGTGGCCCTGGCGACGCCGGGCGAGGGCGGCGACGTCCATGTCTGGTCGTCCACCCAGCACCCCAGCGAGGTGCAGCATCTGATCGCCAAGGTGCTGGCCGTGCCACACACCAGCGTCACCGTCGAGGTGCGGCGGATGGGCGGCGGGTTCGGCGGCAAGGAGACCCAGGCCTCGCTGTTCGCCGCCGCCGCCGCCCTGGTGGCGGTGAAGACCGGCCGCGCCGCCAAGGCCCGTCCCGACCGCGACGAGGACATGGTCATGACCGGCAAACGGCATGACTTCGAATGCGCCTACGACGTCGGCTTCGACGACACTGGAAGGCTGACGGGCCTGGCCCTGGAGCTGGCCTCGCGCTGCGGTTCGACCACCGACCTGTCGATGGCCATCAACGACCGGGCGATGTTCCACGCCGACAACTGCTACTTCCTGCCGGCCGTCGAGATCCTGTCACACCGCTTCCGCACCCACACGGTGTCGAACACCGCCTTCCGGGGCTTTGGCGGACCGCAGGGCATGGCGGCGATCGAGCGGGTGATGGACGTCGTCGCCCAGGCCACGGGGCTGGACCCGCTGCTGGTGCGCCAACGCAACCTCTATGGCGGCGAAGGGCGCAACCTGACGCCCTACCACCAGACGGTCGAGGACAATGTCGCGCCGCAGCTGCTTTCGGAACTGGCGGCGTCCTGCGACTACGAGGCCCGGCAACGCGCGATCGACGCCTTCAACGCGACGAGCCCGGTCCTGAAGAAGGGCCTGGCCCTGACGCCGGTGAAGTTCGGCATCTCGTTCACCACCACCCACCTGAACCAGGCCGGGGCGCTGATCCACCTCTATGCTGACGGCTCGATCCTGCTGAACCACGGCGGGACGGAGATGGGGCAGGGGCTGTTCGTCAAGGTCGCCCAGATCGTCGCCGAGGCCTTCAAGGTCGACATGGCGCGGATCAAGCTCACCTCCACCGTAACCGACAAGGTGCCCAACACCTCGGCCACCGCCGCCTCGTCGGGGGCCGACCTGAACGGCATGGCGGCCCTGAACGCGGCCAACACGCTCAAAGCCCGGCTGGTCGAATTCGCGGCCCGCAAGTGGGGCTGCGCCGAGGCCGACGTCGCGTTCACGCCGCAGGGCCTGCGGGCCGGGGCCGAGTTGGTTCCGTTCGACGTGCTGTGCCGCCAGGCCCATCTGGGCCGGGTGTCGCTGTCGGCCACCGGCTACTACGCCACGCCGAAGATCCACTACGACCGCGCCACTCACACCGGCCGGCCGTTCTATTATTTCGCCTATGGCGCGGCCTGCAGCGAGGTGCTGATCGACACCCTGACCGGCGAGATGAAGGTCACCCGGGCCGACATCCTGCACGACGCCGGCCGCTCGCTGAACCCGGCCATCGACCTGGGTCAGATCGAGGGCGGCTTCGTCCAGGGCATGGGCTGGCTGACCACCGAGGAACTGGTGTTTAGCAGCGATGGCCGCCTGCTGACCCACGCCCCCTCGACCTACAAGATCCCGACCTGCGGCGACCGGCCGGCGGTGCTGAACCTGGCGCTGTGGGACGCGGGCCGCAATGTCGAGGAGACGGTGCACCGCTCGAAGGCCGTGGGCGAGCCGCCGCTGATGCTGGCGCTGTCGGTGCTGTCGGCGGTGAGCCGGGCGGTGGCGTCCGTGGCCGACCACAAGGTGTTCCCCGACCTGGACGCGCCGGCGACGCCGGAGCGGATTTTGATGGCGGTCGAGGATGTGAAGAAGAGGGCTGGCGAATGTTGACCCTCTCCCACCGGGAGAGGGAGGGGCCCGACTGCGTAGCAGTTGGGAGGGTGAGGGATTACGCTCTCACCGGTTTCACACGAGCGCCCTGCCGGCACGCCGTTCGACGTCTAAACCCCTCACCCTCCCAAGCTTCGCTTGGGCCCCTCCCTCTCCCTCTGGGAGAGGGTCTATGACCGCGAACTGGGCTCGCCAATCTCTCGCCCGCCTGGCCCTCGGCCAGCCCGCCGCCCTGGTCACCATTGTCGCCACCGAGGGCTCGGCTCCGCGTGACGCCGGGACCAAGATGGTGGTCTGGGCCGAGGGCCAGGCCGGCACCATCGGCGGCGGCAATCTCGAACACCAGGTCGCCGACCAGGCGCGAAAGATGCTGGCGGCCCACCAGCCGTTCGCCGTGCAGGACTATCCGCTGGGCCCGCTGCTGGCCCAATGCTGCGGCGGTCGCGTCCGGCTGTTGATCGAGCGGGTCGAGGCCGCCAGCCTCGACTGGCTGACCGACGCCGCCCGGCGCCTGGACGCCGACCAGCCGTTCGAGCTGCGCACCCGCTTTTCGCCGGGCATGCTGCGCAAGACCGTCCGGGCGGTGACCGCTTCCCAGCCCGAGGCGACCGGCGTCACGCTGGACGGCGCGCCGGCCACCGCGCGCGGCGACCGCCCCGGCCAAGGCCACGAGCTGGTCGAGCGCACCGACGCGCCGCGCCCGCCGGTGCTGCTGTTCGGGGCTGGTCACGTCGGCCAGGCCGTGGCCCGGGCCCTGGAGCCGCTGCCGTTCCGGCTGTCGTGGTTCGACACCCGTCCGGAGACGGCGGACATCCCCGGCGTCGCCGTCGGCTCGCCGGCCGAGCTGGCCGCCGCCGCCATGGGCGCCGGGTCGGACGCCTTCATCCTGATCCTCACCCACGACCACAACCTGGACTACGCCCTGACCTCGGCCGCCCTGGCCGGCGGGGCGTTCGGCTATCTGGGCCTGATCGGGTCGGACACCAAGAAGGCCCGGTTCCTGGGGCGACTTCGCCGGGACGGTTTCGCCGACATCGTTCTGCAACGTCTGACCTGTCCCATCGGTCTGCCGATTCTGAAGAACAAGGCCCCGGAGGTCATCGCCGTGTCGGTGGCCGCCGACCTGCTGATGCGGGCCGAAGACGCCCGCCGCGAACGCACAAAGGACCTCGAACTTGCAAGCCTATAGGGCGTCGATCTTCCACCTGGAGGACGACCCGAGCACCATAGACGGGGAGGCGCATGCCTTCCACGAGGACGGCCTGCTGCTGGTCGAGGACGGCCGCGTGGTCGCCTGCGGCGATTACGCCAAGCTGGCCGACGAGCTGGGCGACACCCCGGTGGAGGACCTGTCCGGCAAGCTGATCGTCCCCGGCTTCGTCGACACCCACATTCACTTCCCACAGGTCGACGTCATCGCCGCCCATGGCGAGCAACTGCTGGACTGGCTGGAGCGCCACACCTTCCCGGCCGAAGCCGCCTTCGCCGACCCCGGCCATGCCGAGGACACCGCCGAGTTCTTCGTCGAGGAACTGCTGCGCAACGGCACCACCAGCGCCCTGGTGTTCGGCTCGGTGCACAAGGCCTCGGTGGAGGCGCTGTTCGTGGCGGCCCTGAAGCGCGACATGCGGCTGATCGCCGGCAAGTCGCTGATGGACCGCAACGCCCCACCCGGCTTGACCGACACGGTCGAAAGCAGCCGCCGCGACATGCTGGACCTGATCGCCGACTGGCACGGCAAGGGCCGGCTGGGCTACGCCGTCACCCCGCGCTTCGCGATCAGCTGCAGCGACGCCCAGCTGGCCATGGCCGGCGAGGTGCTGGCCGCCAATCCCACCGTGTGGATGCAGACCCACCTGTCGGAGAACATCCGCGAGATCGTCGACACCGCCAAGCTGTTCCCGGCGGCCGGGGACTATCTCGACGTCTATGACCGCTTCGGCCTGGTCGGCGAGCGTTCGGTCTTCGCCCACTGCGTCCACCTCCAGGGCGAGGCGTTCCAGCGCCTGGCCAACGCCGGCTCGGCCGTGGCCTTCTGCCCGACCTCGAACCTGTTCCTCGGCTCGGGGCTGTTCCCGCTGGAGACCGCCTGCGCCCACGGGGTGAAGGTCGGGATCGGCACGGACGTGGGGGCCGGCACCACCTTCTCGGTGCTGCACACCCTGGGCGAGGCCTACAAGGTGGGCCAGCTGCGCGGCGAGGCGCTGGACCCGTTCCACGCCTTCTACCTGGCGACGCTGGGCGGGGCGCGGGCCCTGGGGCTGGAGGGCGAGATCGGCAGCCTGGAGACCGGCAAGATCGCCGACTTCCTGGTGCTGGACCTGGCGGCGACGCCGCTGTTGGCCCGGCGGATGCCGGCGGCGCGGTCGCTGGAGGATCGGCTGTTCGCGCTGACGGTGCTGGGCGACGACCGGGTGGTCGAGCGGACCTATGTGGCTGGGGTGGAGCGGTATAGGCGGGGGTGATGAAGTAAATCCTCCCCCTGTGGGGGAGGTGTCGGCGTAGCCGACGGAGGGGGGGAGTGTTCGGCAGGTCGCCGCCTGCGGGATCTATCGTCCTAAAACTCCCCCCACCGATCGCTTCGCGATCGCCTCCCCCACGGGGGGAGGACTTTCGAGCCTCAGGCCCTCATCGTCTCGCGATACAGCCTCAGCAACCCTTCGGCCTTCACCCCCACGGTAATCGCCTGCACCGGCTGACCGTCCCAGGCCGACGGCCCGAACAGCTCGCCCTCGACCATCTGGCAGGTCTGGCCCAGGGCGATCCCGTTGGTGACCACCCGGATCGAGCCGCGACGCACGTCGAACAGCGACGGGTCGATCACGAACGCCACCGCCGCGGCGTCATGCACGCAGCAGCCGACGATGCCGTCGCGGCCGCCGTAGAACCGCGCATAGGGCTTGGAGATGGCGTTGAGGAACGCGCCCGCCGGCCCGGCCGTGGCTTCCAGCTCTTCCATATAGGCCGGGCTCATCACCACCTGGGTGGTGACGTCCAGGCTGACGGCGGTGACGAACCAAGGGGCGGTGAACACCAGGTCGGCGGCTTCCGGGTCGTTCCAGATATTGGCCTCGGCCACCGGGGTGACGTTGCCAGGTTTGCCGGCCACGGCGAAGGCACCGCCCATGATCACCACGGCCTTCAGCAGGGTTGCGACCTCGGGGTCGGCTTGCAGCGCCAGGGCCAGGTTGGTCAGCGGACCGACCGCCACCAGGGTGACCTCGCCGGGATTGGCGCGGGCCAGGTCGATGATCGCCTGATAGGCCGGCTTGGCCTCGGGCTCGGCGGCCACCAGGCCCGTCAGCTCGACGTCGCCCAGGCCGTTCTCGCCATGCACGAAGGTGGGGGAGGGGTTGCGCGGCCGGGTCAGCGGCTTGTCGGTCCCCTTGTAGACCGGGGCCGTCAGGCCGAAGCGGTCCTTCAGATAGAGCGCGTTGCGGGTGGTGGTGTCGATGTCGGCGTTGCCGAACACCGTGGTCACCGCCAGCAGGTCGATCGCCGGGCTGGCCTGGATGAACAGCAGGGCCATGGCGTCGTCGATGCCGGGGTCGGTGTCGAAGATGATCTTGGTCGGGGTCGTCATCCGAGGGACTTATCTCATCGTTGGGCGGAGGGGGAACCCCTCAAACGAACCATGCTCCCGGCGCGAACCGGGAGCATGGCGGGACGATGGCAATCCTTCGGGGATCCGCCCGGCCGCGAGGCCAGGCGGAGGTCTTTCAGATTACCGCTTGGCGCTGATCGAGATGCCGACGATCCGAGGCTCGTTGACGAAACCGGTCAGGTTGTTGAAGTCGATGCCGCCGCGCAGGTTCACCTCGTTGGTGATGTTGCGGGCGAACAGGGCCACCTCGTAGGCGCCGTCCTGCTTGGCGTAGCCGAGCTTCAGACCGCCTTCGAAGGCGCCCTTCGAGTTGAACTCCTTGCTCTCGTAGAGGAACAGGTTGGTGTAGCCCTGCTTGAACCAGTCGGTGTAGGCGAACAGTTCGCCGTCGCCGATCGGGTAGGCGTAGCGGGCCGTGAAGTTCAGCACGTACTTCGGCGCGTTCGGGAACGGGTTGCCGTTGACCAGCGCCCGGCCCGCCGCGTTCAGCGGGTCGGTCACGGTGCACTGGGCGCAGACCGCCACGGCCAGGTTCTTGTCCTTGATCTTGGTGTGGTTGTAGCTGTAGCCGGCGGTCAGCAGCAGGTTCTGGGTGACCTTGAACTCGCCGTCGAACTCGACGCCGTAGGCCTCGCCCTTGTCGGCGTTGACCAGCAGCGTGTTGTTGCCGGCGCCGCCGATGGCGCTGAACTGCGGGTCCTTTTCCTCAAAGGCGAAGGCCGCGCCGTTCAGGCGGACGCGACGGTCGAGCAGTTCGCTCTTGAAGCCCACTTCGTACGATTGGATGGTTTCCGACTGGGCCACCGAGGCCGGGGCGAAGAACACGATGTCGCGGCCCTGGATGGTCGGGCCACGGAAGCCGCGAGCGGTGCGGGCGTAGAGGCTGAAGTCGTCGGTCACGGCGTAGAAGGCCGACAGGTCCCACGAGACCTTGCTGTCCGACACCGCCACCTTCGGCGCGGTCGAGCCGACCACGGTCATGGTCTTGTCGTCGTCGGTGTAGCGCAGGCCGCCGGTGAGCTTCAGTTGCGGGGTGACCTGGTAGGTGGCTTGGCCGAAGGCGGCCCAGGCGGTGTTCTTGTGGTTCAGCGTCGCCTTGTTGAAACCGGCGTCGGTGGTCACCAGGAAGTCGGAGTGGAAGTAATAGCCGCCGACCTGCCAGGTGAAGGGACCGTCGGCGTCCGAGGCCAGGCGGATTTCCTGGGTGTACTGGTCCAGGTCGTCGATGCCGTCCCGGGTGTCGGAGTCGAACGGGATGAAGCCGGGGCCGATGCCGGCCACGCCGCCGTCGATGTCGCCGCGGCTGTAGCCGTTGGTGGTCTCGTAGGCGCTGATCGAGGTCAGGGTCACGCCGCCGAAGTCGTAGTCGATCTTAATCGACTCGCCGTTGCCGTCGTACTTCTGCGGGTTGCTGCCGCCGCCGTTGTAGAAGACCGAGTCACGGTCGAAGGCGCCGTTGATCTTGTTGCTGCCCTTGGTGAGGATATTGGCGCGGAAGATCGCGGCGGTGCCGTCCAGGGTGCGGTTGTGGGCGTTCAGCAGGACGCTCAGCTCTTCGGTCGGGGTCCACAGCAATTGGCCGCGGATGGCGTACTCGTCGTAGCCGCCCATGGCGTCCTTCACCTTGGTGAAGGTGTTGTCGATATAGTCGTCGCGGTGTTGGCCCAGGATCGAGATGCGACCGGCCAGCTTGCCTTCGACCAGCGGGCCGCCGACGCCGCCCTCGGCCGTCCACGAGCCGTAGGAGCCGTAGGTCACCGTGCCGTTGGCCTTGAAGCTCTGGCTCGGCTTGACGCTGTCGAACTTGACGATGCCGGCGGTGGTGTTGCGGCCAAACAGCGTGCCCTGCGGGCCGCGCAGCACTTCAACCTGGTCGACGTCGAACACCGGCGTGCTCTTCAGCACGACGTTTTCCATCACCACGTCGTCCATGATCACCGAGACCGGCTGCGAGGCGGCCAGGTCGAAGTCGGCGTTGCCCAGGCCGCGGATGTAGAAGCGCGGGGCGGCGCGGCCGTTGGAGGATTCGATGTACAGGCCGGGGACGCGGCTCGACAGGGCCAGCACGTCCTCGCCGCCGGCGAACAGGGCGTCCAGCTTCTCGCCGGAGACGGCGGCGACCGAGACCGGCACTTCCTGGATGTTTTCCGACCGCTTCTGGGCGGTGACGATCACGTCGTCGAGCGTGACGGCGGTTTCCTGGGCGAAGGCCGGCGCGGCGAGGCCGGCGGCGAGGACCAGGGCGGCGAGAGCGCCGCCGGTGCGGAGGCGTACGCGCAGCTTGGCGGAGGTGGTCATGTCATATCCCCTTCATGTGTCGGCGGCCCGACACCTGAGGGTGCAATGCACAATGATCGAGACGAATCCAAAGCTTTGATGACGTCTCGGCCTTGGTTTGATGAAGTTTTGCCACGAGATGTCACTATTTGACCACGCGGTCGCCACGGCGCCCAAAAGCAGATCATAAGTCAGAGATTTCTTACTTATCGTCATTTGGCTGACGATCTTTCGCTTACGGGGCAAGGCGTTGGTCAACGCCTTCCTGAAGAAGCGAGACATGGGCCGAGACGATTTTCCAGCCGATTTCGGTGCGAACCCAGGTCTGGCTCTGGCGGCCGGGTCGTTTTGCCCCTTCACGCAGGAATTCGACATTGGCGATCGCGAAATCTCGCCCAAACGTGGTGATTTCAGTCCTGAGGCGTGAACGCGGAGGAGAGCCGCCGCTCCGGCCGATTCGAAAGGCGGCGATCGCCTCGAAGCCGTAGAGATTCTCGGCCACGCCGTAGCGGACGGTCTGCGGCGCGTCGCGGAAGAAGCCGTCCAGGGCCTCGACGTCGTTGGCCATCAGCGCCGTCTCGTAGGCGTCGACCATGGCGGTCACCTCGGCCAGCACGGAGAGGTCGTCGATGATCATGGCCGCTCCGGAGGGCGATGGGCCGCGACGACGCCGGCCTGCTCCAGCCGCAGGGCCGCGGCCAGGGCCAGGTCCTCGCGCCAGGCCGGGGCGATGACCTGCACGCCGATGGGCAGCTTGCCCGGACGGTTGAGCGGCACGGTCACGACGGGCAGGCCGATATAGCTGATCGGCTGGGTGTAGGCGCCGAGGTTCTTGCGCACCGAAACCTCCTGGCCGCCCATCTCCATGGTCGCCTGGCCGACGCCCGGCGCGGGGCACACCGAGGCCGGGGCCAGCAGGATGTCGAAATCCTCGAACACCTTGGCCGCCGCGTCGCGGAAGATCGGGCGATAGCGGCGGGCGGCCTCGGCCACGCCGTGCGGCAGCAGGGCGCCGGCCAGCAGGCGATCGCGCACGGCCGGGTCGTAGTCCAGCGCCCGGGCCTTGAGGTCTTCCAGGTGCAACTCGCCGCCCTCGGCGGCGGTCAGGCAGAAGGCGGCGGCGCGGGCCTGCTCGGCGCCGGGCAGCTCGACGCCACGCCGGGCCTGCAGGGCGTCGGCGATGATCTCCAGCGCCTCGAGCACTTCGGGAAAGGCGCCCTGCGCGAACCAGCCGCCCAGCATGCCGACGCGAAGGGGCGCGTCGGCGATGGCTTGCAGGCGAGGGGCGGCCGGTTCGGCGGGCCGACGGCAGAGCGGATCCAGAGGATCCGGTCCCTGCATCAGGTCGTAGGCGAGGGTCAGGTCCGCCACCGACCGTGCGAACGGTCCGATGTGGTCCAGGCTCTCGACAAAGGGAAAGGCGCCCTGGCGCGACAGCCGGCCCAGGGTGGGCTTCAACCCGAACACCCCGCACAGGCTGGCCGGGATGCGGATCGAGCCGTTGGTGTCCGAGCCCAGGGTCAGGGGCACGAGGCCGGCGGCCACCGCCGCGGCCGAGCCGCCCGACGAGCCGCCGGCGATGCGGGTCAGGTCGTGCGGATTGCGGGTCGGGCCATCGTGGGCGTTCTCGGTGACGAAGCCGTAGGCGAACTCGTCCATGTTCAGCGCCCCGACCAGCACGGCGCCGGCGGCGGTCAGGCGCTGGATGGCGGTGGCGTCCCGGGCGGCGGGAGACGCGTCCCGGCGAATCTTCGAGCCGGCCAGCGTGGTCACGCCCGCGACGTCGAACAGGTTCTTGACCGCGAACGGCGCGCCGGCCAGCGGACCGACCGCGCGACCGGCGGCGAGGTCGGCGTCGATGGCGTCGGCCTGGGCCAGGGCGCGGCCAGCGAACACGGCGGTGAAGGCGTTGAGGGCGCCGTTGGCGGCGGCGATCCGCGCCAGGGCGGCCTCGGTTTCGGCCCGAGCGGTGGTCGCGCCGTCGCGGACATCGGCGGCGATGGCGGCGGCGGAGCGGAAGCTCATGGCGCGAACGCCTCGATCTCATCCGCCGCCGACGCGGGCAGGGCGGCGACGAAGGTCTCGGCCTGGCGGCGCAGCAGGGTCAGGTTGTCGATCACCCCAGGGCGGCAGGCTTGCGGCAGCGGCAGGCCCAGCCCCTCGGCGCGGGCGTCGGCATAGGCCGCGACCGCGTCGTCGGGAAGGGCGAGAAACGCCGAGAGCGCAGGATCGACCGCCATGCGGGGCAAGCTCCACAAGTAAGAAATTTCTTCATAACCGGGATATCCGGCCGCCGCTAGGGCGGGACGGGCCTGGAGGGTCTCGACGCCCAGCGCCGCGCCATCTTCCCCGCGTCGGCGCCTGCCCGTTGGGCGCCGGGCGGCTTGGCGCGACCTGGCGGCGGTCGAGGCTAGGGCGGAGCGGCCGGCGGGGGCCAACTGGGCGCTTGTAATAGAAGGCTTACTTCATGCGCCACCACCTGGCCTCGTCCCCGGAAACCGTCCGCTTCGGGATCTTCGACGCCGCCTTCGATCCGGTACTGACCGTCGATCCGGGCGACACGGTGGTGGTCGACTGCGTCTCGGGCGGCCCCGAGGTGATGCCGCCGCCGGAACTGGGCCTGACCGTTCCGCCCGCCTTGCAGGCGATCCACGACGCCAGGCTGGAGCGGATGGGCCCCCACATCCTGACCGGTCCGGTGGCGATCCGAGGCGCCGAGCCGGGCGACACCCTGGAGGTGCGGATCGAGGCGATCGAGCCCAACAACGACTGGGGCTACTGCGCCGTCCGGCCGCTGGCCGGGACCCTGCCGGAGGATTTCCCCGACCGCTATGTCAGCCACATCGCCGTCGACGGCGCGGCGGGAACCTGCAAGCCGAGCTGGGGCCCGACCCTGCCGCTGCGGCCGTTCTTCGGCACGGCCGGGGTCGCCCCGCCGCCGCGCTACGGCCGGCTGTCCAGCCGCGAACCGCGCGAGCACGGCGGCAACATGGACTGCAAGGAGCTGACGGCGGGTTCGAGCCTGTTCCTGCCGGTCTGGGTCGCGGGCGCCAACTTCTCGGTCGGCGACGGCCACGGCCGCCAGGGCGACGGCGAGGTCTGCGTCAACGCCCTGGAGATGGGCCTGACCGGGACCTTCACCTTCGTGCTGCACAAGGCCGCCGACATCGGGGTGGCCGCCTGGCCGCGGGCCGAGACGCCGACCCATTTCATCACCCTGGGCTTCAACGAGGATCTGGACCTGGCGATGAAACAGGCGCTGCGCGGGATGATCGACTTCATCGTCGCGCGGTCCGCGCTGACCCGGGTGCAGGCCTATCAGTTCTGCTCGCTGGCCGTGGACTTCCGGGTGACCCAGACGGTGAATGGCGAGAAGGGGGTGCACGGGATGCTGGAGAAGGGGGTTCTGTTCTAGACCCTACGTGCCGCGGCGACGCAGCGACACGTAACCGATCGACTCGGTGTTGCCGTACTCGGTGCAGGTGTTGGCGCCGACGAGGTCGACCGCGAGGTCCGCGGCGATCGCCGTATAGATCGCCGACAGCATCGCCTGGCCGCCCGCCGTGGTCACGTTGATCGAGTAGGTCAAGTTCGACAGCGCGCAGGCCGGCTGGCCGGTGCGCGCGGTGTCGAGGATGACGACGACCTTGCCGTCTTTGTCCGGCGCGACGTTGTTGACGTGAACATTGATGGCGTTGCTGGCCTGGACGGGACCGGCCAACAGCAGGGGCAGGGCGCAGAGTGCGGCGAGGTCGAGTCTCGAGAGGGGCGTCATGGCTTTCCCGTGTGGGTGAAGTGATGGCGATCCGTGAGGCGTGCGCTTCAGGGCGGGTCGATCGATCAGGGTTTGCGCACGGCGATGTAGCCGGCCGACTCCGCGTTCGGGAACACGTCGCAGGCGCTCGTGCCGCCGACATCGACCAGCAGGCCGGTCGACAGGGCCGTGAAGAGCGCCGAGGCCAAGACCTGGCCCGCGACGGTGTTGGTGTTGACCGTCCAGGCCTGGGCGCTGCCGCCGGCCGCGCAAGCGGGAAGGCCGGTGCGCGGGGCGTCGACATAGAACACCAGTGAGCCGGCGTTGTTCGGGGCGACGTTCGTGACGTGGACGCCCAGGGACGAACTGGCCTGGGCGGGTGCGGCCAGCGCCAGGAACAAGAGCGCGGCGGTCGCCGCCAGGGTGCGTGATGCGATGGTCATGGATCCCCCAACAAGACTGGCGCTCCGTGGACCTCGACCGGATGTCGCGCCCGCCGCCAGTTCAACCTTGTCGAGCATGAGTCGAACGTTCGAGCTATCCTCGATGCGCCGGATTCAGCGCCCCGCCGTCAGATACCCCTCCAGCAGCTCCAGCGCGTGGGTCAGCCGTTCGCGCCGCCACTCGGCCTTGCTCATGTCGGTGTCCAGCGTCACCGACAGCGAATAGCCGTTGGCCAGGTGGAACCGGCTCATCGCCGCGATGGTCACGTAGATCTGCACCGGGTCGAGTTCTTCCCGGAAGATCCCCTGCTTCTGGCCGCTGTCGATCAGCCGCTCGATCGTGCGCCGCAGGGGAAACGCCGTCTCGGTGACCTTGCGCGACTGGGCGACGAACTTGCCCTGCAGCAGGTTTTCGTTGCGCAGCAGGCCGTCGATGCGCGGGTTCTTCTCGAAATAGTCGAAGGTGAAGCGCTGCAGGGCGAAGAAGCCTTCCAGGGGCTTGTCGAAGTCGATCTTCAGCTCGGCCTCGCGACCGCGCAGGTCCTCGTAGGCGGCTTCCAGCACCGCCAGGTACAGGCCCTTCTTGTCGCCGAAATAGTGGTAGAGCATGCGGATGTTGCATTTGGCGGCCTTGACGATCCGCTCGATGCGCGCCCCAGCGTAGCCCGCCGCCGAGAACTCCTTCAGCGCCGCGGTCAGGATCGCCTTGCGGGTCCGTTCGGCGTTGCGTTTGCGGGGCGCCGGCGCGGCGTCGTCCGTCACGGGGGCGGATGGCGTCTCTACCACGGTGGTCACTGCGTTTTGGCTCCCGCCTTGATCCAGGCGCCCAGCTGGGCGCGTTCCTCATCGGTCATGTGGGTCTCGTTGCCAAGAGGCATGCTGGCGCTGTCGACCGCCCGCTCGCGAATGCGCGGCGCGTAGCGGGCCAGGCCCGCCGGGGTGTCGAAAGCCGCGCCGTTCGGCGGGGCGGTGAAGCCCTTGTGGGTGGGAACGGCGGCGTGGCACGCGACGCAGTGCTTCTGGACGATGCCGTTGGCGACGGCGAACGGCACGGCGGTGGCAGCCTCGACCGCCTTGGGCTTGTGGCTGGCGACGATGCTGACGCCGAACACCAGCATCGCCCCGATGAACAGGAACTCGTGCCGGATGATCCCGTGGTGGCGCAGGTTGAAGAAGTGGCGGATCGACACCCCGCCGGCGCTGATCATCGCCAGCAGCAGCCAGGCCAGCGGATGGCCGGTCACCACCGGATAGTGGTTGCTGATCATGATGAAGATGACCGGCAGGGTCATGTAGTTGTTGTGCACCGAGCGCTGCTTGCCCATCGCCCCCAGGCGCGGGTCGACAGGTCGGCCGGCCAGCATGTCGGCGACGATCTTGCGCTGGTTGGGGATGATCACCAGGAACACGTTGCCGACCATGGCCGTGCCGATGATCGCGCCGACGTGGATGAAGGCCCCGCGGTCGCTGAACAGATGGGTGAGGGCCCAGGTCGCGCCGGTCAGGCAGAGGAACCAGATGACGCCGAAGGCGCGCGGCCGCTGGCCCAGCGGCGAGCGGCACAGGGCCTCGTAAACCAGCAGGCCGCCGAGGATGAAGGCCAGGCCCGTGGCGATGGCCCCGGCCTGGCTGAAGGCGTGCTTGCCGGCGTCGATCAGATAGACCGGCGCGCCCACGTAATAGAGCACGATCAGCAGGGCGAAGCCGCTGAGCCAGGTGGTGTAGGCCTCCCACTTGAACCAGTGCAGGTGGTCGGGCATGTGGGCCGGGGCGGTCATGTACTTCTGCGAATGGTAGAAGCCGCCGCCGTGCACCGCCCACAGCTCGCCCTTGACGCCGTCCTTCGGTGGTTCGGGCGCGCGCAGGTTGTTGTCCAGCCAGACGAAATAGAACGAGGCGCCGATCCAGGCGACGCCGGCGATCACGTGCAGCCAGCGCAGCGACAGGTTCAGCCAGGTTGTCAGGTCGTATTCCAACTAGTTGGCTCCCCCGGCCAGCATCTCCACAACGGTCGTCATCCCCCGACTTGTTCGGGGGACCCAAGCCGAGCCGGCCAATGTCGTTCTGAAGCGCCGCTTGGGTCCCCCGCATAAAGCGGGGGATGACGCGCTTTTGAGTTGGCTCATCCCGTCACCGCGTCTTGGAGTCGAAGCTTGCTGATCAGGCCGATCTGCTGGATCGCCTCGGCGATCTCGGCGGCCCGGTCGTTGGCCAGGCGCGCCTGCATGGCGGCCAGGATCGAGGTCTTGTCGTTCAGCCGCACGGCGATGATGAACGGGAAATCGAAACGCGTCCGATAGGCGGCGTTCAGGGCGTGGAAGCGCTCGAACTCTTCCGCCGTCAGCTTGTCGAGCCCGGCGCTGGCCTGTTCGGCGTTGCTCTCGGCGGTCAGGGTCTTGGCGATCGCCGCCTTGCCGGCCAGTTCGGGGTGGGCGCGGATCAGGGCCAGCCGCTCGGCTTCCGGCGCGGCGTCCAGCACGGCCATCATCGCCGCGTGCAGGGCCTCGACGCTGGCGAACGGCGCGGCGTCGTAGGCCCGCTGGACCACCCACGGCGACAGCTCGAAGGCGAAGCCCAGGGTGGTGGCGAACCCCGTGCGGTTCATCCGGTTCAGGTCGGCCAGGGTGAGGGGCGGGGCGCTCATGCCTTTGCTCCTTGATACGGATGGATCTTGCGCCAGTGGTTCGCGATCTCGATGCGCCGCGCGACCCAGACCTTGTCGTGGCTGGCGACGTGTTCGAGGAAGCGGCGCAGGGCCATGATCCGGCCGGGCTTGCCGACGATCCGGCAGTGCAGGCCGACGCTCATCATCTTCGGCGCCGTCTCGCCCTCCAGATACAGGGCGTCGAAGGCGTCGCGCAGATAGGCGAAGAACTGGTCGCCGCTGTTGAAGCCCTGGGGCGCGGCGAAGCGCATGTCGTTGGCGTCCAGCGTGTAGGGCACGACCAACTGCGGCTTGCCGTGCTGGTCGTCCCAATAGGGCAGGTCGTCGGCGTAGCTGTCGGCGTCGTAGGCGAAACCGCCTTCCTCGGCGACCAGCCGGGCGGTGTTGGGGCTGGTGCGGCCCTGGTACCAGCCCAGCGGCCGCTCGCCGGTCAGGCGGGTGTGGATCTCGATGGCCTTGGCGATGTGCTCGCGTTCCAGGTCCTCGGGGAAATGCTGGTAGTCGATCCAGCGATAGCCGTGGCTGGCGATCTCCCAACCGTAGTTCTGCATCGCCGCCACCACGTCCGGATTGCGCTCCAGGGCCTGGGCGACGGCGAACACGGTGACCGGATAGCCGAACTCCTCGAACAATCGCCGGATGCGCCAGAAGCCGGCGCGGGAGCCGTATTCGTAGAGGCTCTCCATCGACATGTGCCGCATGTCGGGGACCGGCTGGGCGCCGACCATTTCCGACAGGAAGTGCTCGGCCTGGGGATCGCCATGCAGGATCGAGCGCTCGGCGCCTTCCTCGTAGTTGACGACGAACTGCACGGCGACGCGGGCGCCGTTCGGCCAGGCGGCATGGGGCGGGTTTTCGCCGTAACCGACGAGGTCTCTTGGATAGGTCATGCCACTCCCCCCACCGGCCCTTCGGGCCGCCTCCCCCAGAGGGGGAGGACCTTCTTAAGTGCTCCCCCTCTGGGGGAGCTGTCGCGGAGCGACTGAGGGGGGAGGATCACGAAAACACCCCCAGCGCCGCGTCCACTCCGGCCCCGGCCGTGAACCCGTACCCTTCGCCGCGCAGCACCGCCTCCAGCGCCGCCAAGGTGGTCAGCAACGCGTGCTTGCGCGCGTTGACCCCCATCGCCCCGATCCGCCAGACCTTGCCGGCCAGCGGGCCGAAGGCCGTGCCGATCTCGATCTCGAAGTCGGTGCGCATCCGCGCCCGCACCCGGTCGCCGTCGACGCCGGGCGGGATCACCACGGCGGTGACGTTGGTCATCTTGTGGGCCTTGTCGCCATAGACGGTCAGACCCATCGCCTCGACCCCGGCCACCACCGCCGCCCCGGCCTGGGCGTGGCGGGCGAAGCGGGCCTCCAGCCCTTCCTCCAGCACCACCCGGGCGCACTCCCGCGCGGCGTAGAGCATCGAGGCGGCCTCGGTGTGGTGGTTCAGGCGCTTGTCGGACCAGTAGTCCATGATCATCGCCAGGTCGAAATAGTTGGAGGCGATGCGGCGGCCGGCGCCGGCCAGGCCCGGCGTCGCCAGCCCGCGCTCGACGTGACGGCGGCCGAAGATGTGGTCGGCGGCGCGGTCGGAAATGGTGATTGGGCCCGAGCCGGACGGACCGCCCAGGCATTTCTGCAGCCCGCCCGTGACGATGTCGGCTTGCCAGGCGTCGACCGGCACGCTCATGCCGCCGATCGTGGCGGTGGCGTCGACATAGAGCAGGGTGTCGTAACGGCGGCAGATCTCGCCGATCGCTTCCAGCGGCTGGGCCATGGTGGTCGAGGTGTCGCCGTGCACGCAGGCCACCAGGCGCGGCCGCACGCGCTTGACCGCGTCCTCGACGGCCTGCGGATCCACGACCGTGCCCCATTCGCCTTCGACCATGGTGACCTTGGCGTCGCAGCGCTCGGCGATCTCGGCCAGCAGCAGGCCGAACCGCCCGGCGTTCACCACCACCACGTCGTCGCCCGGCGTCAGCACAGAGACCAGAGCCGCCTCGATCGCCGCCCGCGAGGTGCCGTCGATCAGGAAGGTCTGCGGGTTAGTCGTCTGGAACACCTGGCGGTACAGGGCCATGGTCTCGTTCATGTAGCCGGTGAATTCCGGATCGAACTGGCCGAGAAGCTGCACAGACATCGCCCGCAGCACGCGCGGATGCACGTTGATCGGCCCAGGGCCCATCAGCAGGCGGGCGGGGTGGTCGAGTTCGCCGAAGGTCTGGGTCATCTTGTCACTCAAAGCTTGTCATCCCGGCCGGAGCGAAGCGTAGAGCCGGGACCGCCGGAAGCGCCGCGTTCACGCGCCGGTCCCGGATCTTCGCGCTGCGTGCTCGTCCGGGATGACAGGGAAAATCGCGCCGAAAGGCCCTCGACGAAGTTCAACATCGCTCGGGCCGCGACCGCGCAGTCGCCTTCCGTCACCGCTTCGCGCGGGTTGTGGCTGATCCCACCCTCGCAGCGGATGAACAGCATGGCGGTGGGGCAGAGGTCGGCGATGACCATGGCGTCGTGGCCGGCCCCGCTGGGCAGGCGGCGGGGCGCCTGACCGGTGGCGGCGACGGCCTCTTCCAGCAACGCGGTCAGGCCGGGATCGCAGGGACTGGCGGCCAGGTCCTGCATCAGGGTGACGGAAACCTCCAGACCGCGCCGGGCGGCGATGGCCTCGATCTGGGCGGTCACGGCCAGGGCGGCGTCGTCGCGGGTGGCGGCGACCTCGGCGCGGATGTCCATGGAGTATTCCACCGCCCCGGGAATGACGTTGAAGGCGCCGGGCAAGGCGGTGATCCGGCCGACCGTGCCCACGAGACCGTCCTCTCCGCCCGAGCAGATCCGCTCCAGGGCCAGGATCGCCTCGGCGGCGGCGGGGCCGGGGTCCTTGCGCAGGGTCATCGGCGTGGTTCCGGCATGCCCGGCCATCCCCGTGAACCTGACCATCAGCCGCTTCTGGGCGGCGATGGCGGTGACCACGCCCAGGGCCAGGCCCTCGGCCTCCAGCACGGGCCCCTGTTCGATGTGGGCTTCGAGGAAGGCGAACACCTCGCCGGGTTTGCGCGCGGCTTCCTCCAGGCGGGTGGGATCCAGGCCGAAGGCGGCGAAGGCCTGCGCCAGTGAAACGCCGTCGCCGTCCGCCATCTCCATGACCATCGGATCGACAGTCCCGGCCACGGCGCGGCTGCAGGCCATCGAGGCGGGGAAGCGCGAGCCCTCCTCGTCGCCGAACGCGATCACCTCGACGGCGAACGGCAGGCGGCGGCCGGCGCGGGCCAGGGCCTCGACCACGTCGATCCCCAGCATGACGCCCAGCGCCCCGTCATAGCGACCGCCGTTGCGGACGCTGTCGATATGCGAGCCGATCAGCAGGGCCGGAGCGCCCGGGCTCGTACCCTCGTAGCGGCCGACCAGATTGCCGGCGTGGTCGCGGCGGGCGCTCATGCCGGCCTGCTGCATCCAGAAGGCCAGGGTGTCGAGCGCTTCCCTGTGAGCCGAGGTCAGGAACCGGCGCACCAGCATGCCTTCGGCCTCGCTATAGGGCGGGACGCCCATCAGGTCGCAGCGGGCCTTGGCCCTGGCTCCCATTTCGAAGGCTTCCGCCACCCCGTTCGGCTCCCGTTTTGCGCGCGGCCCCAGCCGTGGCATTGTGACTATCACCTGTTGGCAGCCAAGGCCGCGATGATCGGTCCGGCGCGCGACGATCGACGCGCCGATGCCTCGACAAGCGCCAGACCTCGCGGCCGGCGCCTGAAGCTAAGTCATAAACTACTTACTTAGGTGGAGCGAGAGGCCTTCGTCCTCGGGCGGGGACACACGCGCGGGCTCCGCGACCATGGTCGTTTTGGCGGCTCCGTTCCGACCCCAGCGTCAGCATCGCCGGCAAGCCCCGCCATGGCGCGTCGAACCCCTTGACGGGCACGGTCGAGGGGCACAACCTTCGGTAAAGCGAGGAATGTCGAATGTCCCTTTCCGCACTTGCGATGTCCCTGCTTCTCGCCGGCGCGACGCCGCAGACCCTGGACAACGACGGCCTGACCACCGCGATCAGCGCCGCGGGGACGACCCCGGACAACCATGGCGAGGCCTTGGCCGGGCGTCGGTTCAGGATCACCTTGCCGGTGATCTACGGTGACGCCCAGAACCTGCGCACCTACAAGAGCCCGGCGCGCTGGCGCTACGATCGTCGCAAGCAGGAATTGGAAATCTCCGTCGGCCTGGGCCAGATCTCGGCGCAGAACTACGACCAGTTCGACGAGCAGGGCCTCTCAAAGGTTCCCGATCTGCAGACGACCTACTTTCACGTCGAGGAACGCAAGGTTCCGAGCACGTTCACGAGTAGGGGCGCTATACCCACCGACATCCTGGTTGAAGCCGGCAGCCGGTCGGCGGGCGTCAGCTACGGCTTGGCCACGCCCTATCCGCGGTCGGGCGAGGTCGGCCTGCCTTCGGGCTTCAAGCCGTTGATGATCTCGCGGATCCATATGGATCCGGTCGGGGTCAAGCAGGCGGTCAGCGGCATGATCATGGTCATCGAGGGCGACATCACAACGCTGACCGACGGCGGCCCGCTGATCTGCGGCCGATTCCGCGGCATGCTCCTGGCCAAGAACATCACCGGCGACAACAAGAACCTGCTTTCGGACAAGCAGTGCTTCGTGACCGCCAACATCGATCGCGTCAGCATCTATGCCGGCCAGACCTCCGGCTGGAAAAACCCGCTGCTCAAGCGTTGGACCAAATAGGGCCGGCAGAGGTCAGCCGGCCAGCCACGTGTCCAGATCGGCCAGCGCCCGGATGCTCATCAGCCGCTTCTTGGCGCGGCCGCGTTCCTTGAGCGGGATCTTGACGCCGTCGTCGCCGACCTTGGGGGTCTCCATCGGCGGCAGCAGGCCGTAATTGATGTTCATCGGCTGGAAGCTGCTCTTGCCGGTCTCGGCCTCGCCCTCGATGTGGCCGCCGGTGACGTGGTCGACCAGCGCGCCCAGGGCGGTGGTCGGCGGCGGGGCGGCCAGCGTCCTGCCCAGCCGTTCGGCGGCGGCGAAGCGGCCGGCCAGCAGGCCGGTGGCGGCGCTTTCGACATAGCCCTCGACCCCGGTCATCTGGCCGGCGAAGCGCAGGCGCGGCGCGACCTTCATCCGCAAGGACCGGTCCAGCAGGCGCGGGCTGTTGATGAAGGTGTTGCGATGCAGGCCGCCCAGCCGGGCGAACTGGGCGTTGGCCAGGCCCGGAATCATCCGGAACACCTCGGCCTGGGCGCCGTGCTTCAGCTTGGTCTGGAAGCCGACCATGTTCCACAGCGTGGCCAGGGCGTTGTCCTGGCGCAGCTGGACGATGGCGTGGGCCTTGACCAGCGGGTCGCGCGGATTGGTCAGGCCCACCGGCTTCATCGGCCCGTGGCGCAGGGTTTCGCGGCCGCGCTCGGCCATCACCTCGATCGGCAGGCAGCCGTCGAAATAGGGCACATGCTCCCAGTCCTTGAACTCGGCCTTGGGGCCTTCGAGCAGGGCGTCGATGAAGGCCTCGTACTCCTGCTTGTTCATCGGGCAGTTGATATAGGCGGCCGCGTCGCCGCCGGGGCCTTCCTTGTCGTAGCGCGACTGGCGCCAGGCGATGCCCATGTCGATCGACTCGACGTGGATGATCGGGGCGATGGCGTCGAAGAAGCTGAGCTGGCCCTCGCCGCTGAGCTCCAGGATGGCGTCGGCCAGGGCGGGCGAGGTCAGGGGCCCGGTGGCGACGACCACGCTGTCCCAGTCGGCTGGCGGCAAGCCGGCGACCTCCTCGCGGGCGATGGTGATCAGCGGGTGGGCCTCGATGCGGCGGGTGACCTCGGCCGAGAAGCCGTCGCGATCGACGGCCAGGGCCCCGCCGGCCGGCACCTGGTGCTGGTCGGCGGCCGACATGATCAGCGAGTCGCAAGCCCGCATCTCGGCGTGCAGCAGGCCCACGGCGTTGAACTGCCAGTCGTCGGAACGGAACGAGTTGGAGCAGACCATCTCGGCCAGGCCGTCGGTCTGGTGCGCATCTGTGCGGATTTTTGTTTGTCCTACCGCTTCGCTGCTTGAGGACGGGGCGGGCAGGTCGCGCCGCATCTCGTGCAGGACGACCGGAACGCCGGCCTGGGCGATCTGCCAGGCGGCCTCGGACCCGGCCAGGCCGCCGCCGATGACGTGAATGGGATTGGGGACAGGGGCGAGGGAAGAAGGGGAAGTGCTCATGGCCGTCCTCTTACCCCCGCCTGTCGCTCGGCGAAACCTGCGTGTAGGCTGACGGGAAATGTCGGCGAGTGCTCGTCTGACGTTCGTGAGCGACGGGGGAAGAGATGGCGCGATTTTCGGTGAGCGGCGCGGCGACGTCGGGGTTCGGGGTCATCGGGCGCGAGCCCGTGGCGGTGCTGACCTGGGGGGTGCTGATCCTGCTGGTCGTGGTCTTGCCCTATGTGGGCATGTTCTGGGCGGTGGTTCCCGACTTCGTGGCCATCTTCAAGACGGCGGCGTCCAGTCCGGGCACGCACGACCCCGATCCGGAGATGATGTCGCGGATCATGCAGATGCAGAGCAAGATGATGCTGCTCAACCTGGTCTACTGGCTGGGCGGAACCCTGATGAAGGCGGTGCTCGCCGCGGCGGTGTTCCGCATCGTGCTGGAGCCCGACCAGAAGGGTTTCGCCTTCCTGCGGCTGGGGGCGCAGGAGCTGTGGCTGGCCCTGGTGTTCCTGGTCATCGGCGTGCTGGCCTACCTCGTCTGCCTCGTGGCGATGCTGGCGGTCGGGATCCTCGCCGGCCTGGCCTACGTGTTCGGCGCCATGGCCAGCCCCGAGGCCGGCGTCGCGTCGTGCATCCTGGTCGCCGTCCTGGCGGGCCTGGTCGCGACCGGCGCGGTGGTCTGGGCGATGCTGCGCCTGTCGATGGCCGGCCCGATGAGCTTTTCCGAGCGCAAGTTCCTGCTGTTCGAGGCGTGGCCGCTGACGCGCGGCCAGGCCTGGCCGCTGCTGGGCATGGTGTTGCTGCTGGGCCTGATCGTGATCGCCCTGGAGACCGTGGTCTATGGCGTGGCCGGCGTCGGGTTCCTGGCGTTCGGCAGCCAGCTGATCCCGATGTTCCAGGGGCTGGCCAACCAGCCGCCCCAGGCCTGGATGCGGGCCCTGTGGCCGTTCGCGGCCGGGGTCGCGGTGGTGGGCTCCTTGCTGGCGGGCCCGGCCATGGCCCTGATCTTCGCGCCCTGGGCCACGGCCTATCGCGACCTGCGCGCCTCGGCCCAAGCCGAAGCGGCCTGACGCGGCGCGGCGCCAGGGCCACGCCCGGCGAAATTCAGCGTGACAGCCACCGCGACTCGTCGCCAAGCCGGGGGCGAACCGCTTAGACTCCGCGATTGAGCGGGGTTCGCGCGGATCGCGGACGGGAGAGGGGCTACATGAGCGAAGGATCGGCGGCGATCGGGCGCACCGTTCGCGCCGGACTGGCCGGCTGGGCGCCAGGGATGCGGACCTGCGGGGCCGCGCTGGCGGCCGGCGCCGTGCTCAGCCTGCTGCCTCGCGCCCTGCCGCCCGAAGTCGCCTTCCTGGGCCTGGTGGTCGAGCTGGCCGCCGCGACCCTGGCCTATGGCGCCCTCTACCGCGCCGCCTTCGACGGTCCGCGCGGCTGGAACGGCCTGCGCTGGGGCCGCGAGGAGTGGCGGCTGCTGGCCGTGCAACTGCTGATCACCGTGGTGATGACGGTGGTGATGGCGGTGCTGTTCGTGGTCATCGGCGGCGTCGCCCTGGGCGTGGCCCGCTCGACCTCGCCCGGCTTCGACGCCACCTCGGCCGAAGCCTGGCGCGCCGCCCTGTCGGGACCGGGCGCGATCCTGGCCGGCCTCGTGCCCCTGGCCTCGCTGGCGCTGCTGGCCTGGGTCGGCCTGCGCCTGGCCCTGGCCCCAGCCGCGACGGTCGACCATGGCCGGATCCAGGTGCTCAGCGCCTTCGCCCTGACCCGCGGCGCGACCCTGACCCTGTTCGTGGCGGGGCTGGTGCTGATCGCGCCGGCGATCATCCTGGCCGTCGGGCTGGGCTATGCCCGCGTGCTGATCGGCCTGTCGCGCACCGCGCACCTGGCCCAGCTGGTCAGCGTGGGACTGCTGTTCTTCTACCTCATCCCGGTCTGGACCGCGGCGCTGGTCGACGTCTATCGACACCAGGTCCAACCGGTCGCGACCCCTGGAACCGCCAAGCCATGACCACCTTCTCGCCCGTCGAAGCCGCTCTCGAAGGCGTCCGCATGACGCGTCGCAAGCCGCTGGTCCTGCTGGCCTGGGCGGCCTGCTATTTCGCGATGCTGGTGGTCCTGGGCCTGGTGGTCGCCTTCGCGTTCGGCGGCTCGGTGCGGGCCGACCTGGCCCTGCTGTCGCGGACCAACGACCTGGGCGAGCTGGTCGGCATCGTCGCCCGCCGCCAGGGCACGCTGTTGCCGCTGATCGCCTTGGCCGTGGCCCTGCAGTCGGTGATCACCGTGGCGATCATGCGGGCGGTGGTGCGGCCCGAGGACCACCGCCTGGCCTATATGCGGGTCGGCCAGGAAGAAGCGCGACAGTTCGTCGTCGCCCTGGTCGGCTGGGTCGTGACCCTGGTCGTCACCGCCCTGCCCAGCGCCGTGCTGGTGCTGATCGGGGCCGGGCTGATCAATCTGGGCGCGGTGCAGACCAATCGCTGGGTCGAGGTGCTGGGCGCCATCGCCGTGGCCGGCCTGTCGATCTGGTTCGGCATTCGCCTGTCGCTGCTGTCGATCACCACCTTCGCCGAGGGCAAGCTGGACCTGCGCCGGACCTGGGCCCTGACCGACCGCCATTTCTGGCATCTGCTGGGCATGTACGCCGTGGCCTTCGTCATCACCTTCCTGGTCGGCCTGGCCCAGACCATCGTCGCGGGCACGATCCTGAGCCTGTCGGGCGGGGTGACCAACCTGGTCATGCTGGCCCTGACGGGCCTGGCCAACCTGCTGCTGGCGCCGTTCTTCTTCACCATCCAGATGGTGATCCTGACCGCCGCCCCGGCCCGGGCCTATTACGACCTGCACGCCAGCGAGCTGGCGCCGGCGGTCTAGGAGAGAACCCTTCCCTCCCCTCCATGGGGAGGGTGGCCCCGAAGGGGTCGGGTGGGGCTTGCTGACTCGAGGCGCCCTGCACCGGCCCCCACCCGTCGGCTTCGCCGCCACCCTCCCCACAAGGGGGAGGGACAGCCTATCATTGGGGGCTGTCGCGACGCCCGGAACCTTGTTAGGCGTGTCGGAATTGACGAAGGCAGCAGGGGCGCGCGCCATGGAACAGTTTTCGGCCACCGACGCGGCGCTGTCGGGCTTCCGCCTGGTGCGCGAGCATCTGAAGACGGTGGGCGTTTGGGCGGTGCTGATGACCGTCGCCTCGTTGATCGTCAGCGTCGTCACCATCAAGCTGGCCGGTCCGCAACTGGCGGCGATGATGGAGCTGAGCAGCGAACCCAGCAGCGATCCGCAGGCCACCCTGAAGGCGATGGAGGGCATGGGCCCGCTGTTCCTGTTCTCGGCGGTCTACAGCCTGGCGATCTATTCGGTGCTGCTGGCCGGGGTGAACCGCCTGGTGCTGCGCCCGCACGACAGCGCCGGAGCCTATCTGCGCCTGGGCGCCGACGAGCTGCGCCAGGCCGCCGTGCTGGTGCTGGTCAACCTGATCCTGGTCGCCGCCTATTTCGGCGCGGTGATCATCTCCGTGCTGATCGGCGGCATTGTCGCGGCGATCGGCGGCGCCGGCCTGGGCGTGGCGCTCGGCGTGCTGACGGGCATGGCCATGGTGGCGCTGATGCTGGTCCTGGCCGTGCGCCTGTCGTTCGCCGGCGCCCTGACCTTCGACACCGGCAAGGTCGACATCCGCGGCTCGTGGGCTCTGACCAAGGGCCGCTTCTGGCCGCTGTTCGGGGCCTATTTCGTGGCGCTGGTCCTGGCGATGGTGGTCTATGCCCTGCTGATGGTGATCATCGTCGTGGTCGGCGCGGGCCTGGGCGGCGGCATCTCGGCGATGAGCGAGGCCCTCAATCCCGACATGACCTCGCTGGCGGCCTTCTTCACCCCGGCCGGCATGGTGCGGACGCTGTTCTCGGGTCTGCTGTCGGTGCTGATCATGCTGATCGTCTTCGCCCCGGCCCCGACCATCTACGCCCAGCTGCGCGGCAAGAACGTCACCGACACCTTCGCCTGACGACCAACGGGGCGGGGCCATGAACACCGACTTCTCCTGGTCGCAAGCCACCTTCGCGGGCTTCGGCGTGCTGCGCCGAGAGCCGCGCGCCTGGTTGCTCTGGGGCGCTGTTGGATTGGTCTTCGGCCTCACCGACCAACTGATCGCCGTCAATACCGAGATCATCCGGGGTGCGAGCCGGGCGCCGGGCTGGATCGTCCCGATACTGGGCATGGCCCGAGGCGTGGTCGCTGTCGGGGTGATGGCGATCTTCTCGGCCGCCGTCTATCGCGTCGTGTTGCAGCCCGAGAGCGAGGCGCGCGGTCGCATGCGGCTCGGGTCCGACGAGATCCGATTGGCTCTGGTCTGGCTGGTCCTGGGTCTGTTGGTGATCATTCCGTTCATGATCTCCGCCCTGCCGGTCGCCGTGGCGTCGATGGGATTAGCCAAGCAGAACGATTTTGCCACCGGGCTCGTCGCGGTCGTCGCCTTCGCCGCCGCTTTGATCAGTTGCTTCGTCCTGATCGCGCGCCTTTCCGTGGCCGCGCCCATGGCGCTGGCCGAAGGTCGCTGGAGCATCGCGGCGACCTGGCGCCTGACGCGCGGGCGCGCCTGGAAGATCGTCGGGGTGTACCTGCCTGTCCTGGCCGCCGTGCTGGCAATCTACATGGTCTGGCAAACGCTTTACGCCGCTCTCGCCCATGTGATGGGCGGAGATTTCTCGGTGCGCCTGCTCACCGACGGGACTTCCGTCTCGGCGTTATTCCAGCCCTGGCAACTGGCTTTCACGGCGGGCAGCGCGTGGCTCGGCGCGGCGACCGCCGCCGTATTCCACGCTCCGGCGGCGGTCATCTATCGCGCGCTGTGGGGCGACGCGCCGGACGACCAGGCCGCCGTCTTCGACTAGGCCCGCTTGGCCGCCTTCAGCGCCGCCACGCGGTCCAACCGCCGCTCTTCGTGGCGGGCCAGCACGTCCTTGAGGTAGCGCCCGGTCCAACTGGTCTCGACCTTGGCCACGTCCTGGGGCGAGCCCACGGCGACGATCTCGCCGCCGCCGTCGCCGCCTTCGGGGCCGAAGTCCAGCAGCCAGTCGGCGGTCTTCACCACATCGAGGTTATGCTCGATGACCACCACCGTGTTGCCCTGGTCGACCAGCTCGTGCAGCACCTCCAGCAGCTTCTTGGTGTCCTCGAAATGCAGGCCCGTCGTGGGCTCGTCGAGGATGTACAGCGTGCGGCCGGTGGCGCGCTTGCTGAGCTCCTTGGACAGCTTGACCCGCTGGGCCTCGCCGCCCGACAGGGTCGTCGCCTGCTGGCCGACCTTGATGTAGCTGAGGCCCACGCGCTTGAGCGTCTCCATCTTGTCGCGGATCGGCGGCACGGCCTTGAAGAAGTCGGCGGCCTCTTCCACCGTCATGTCCAGCACGTCGGCGATGGTCTTGCCCTTGAACAGGATGTCGAGGGTCTCGCGGTTGTAGCGCTTGCCCTTGCAGACGTCGCAGGTGACGTAGACGTCGGGCAGGAAGTGCATCTCGATCTTGATCAGCCCGTCGCCCTGGCAGGCCTCGCAGCGGCCGCCCTTGACGTTGAAGCTGAAGCGGCCGGGGCCGTAGCCGCGGACCTTGCTCTCCGGCAGCTGGGCGAACCAGTCGCGGATCGGGCCGAAGGCGCCGGTATAGGTGGCCGGGTTCGAGCGCGGGGTGCGGCCGATCGGGCTCTGGTCGATGTCGATGACCTTGTCGAAGTTCTCCAGCCCCTCGATCCGCTCGTGCGAGGCCGGGGCGTCGCTGGCGTTGTTCAGGCGGCGGGCGGCGGCCTTGTACAGGGTCTCGATCGTGAAGGTCGACTTGCCGCCGCCGCTGACGCCGGTGATGCAGGTGAAGGTGCCGACCGGGATCTCGCCCGTCACGCCCTTCAGGTTGTTGCCGGTGGCCCCGATGACCCGCAGCATCTTCTTCTTGTTGATCGGCCGGCGGTCTTCCGGCACGGCGATCTCGCGCACGCCGGTCAGGTACTGGCCGGTGATGCTGTTGGGGTTGGCCATGATGTCGGCCGGCTTGCCCTCGGCGACGATCTCGCCGCCGTGCACGCCCGCCGCGGGACCCATGTCGATCACATAGTCGGCGGTGAGGATGGCCTCCTCGTCGTGCTCGACCACCAGCACCGAATTGCCCAGGTCGCGCAGGCCCTGCAACGACTGCAGCAGCCGGGTGTTGTCGCGCTGGTGCAGTCCGATCGACGGCTCGTCCAGCACGTAGAGCACGCCGGTCAGGCCCGAGCCGATCTGGCTGGCCAGGCGGATGCGCTGGCTCTCGCCGCCCGACAGGGTGCCCGAGCCGCGCGACAGGTTCAGATAGTCCAGGCCGACGTCGACCAGGAACCGCAGGCGGTCGTTGATCTCCTTCAGGATCCGCCGGGCGATTTCCATGTTCTTGTCGGACAGCTGGCCTTCGAGGCCGGCGAACCAGTCCTTGGCCGGACGGATGGCCAGCATCGACACCTGGGCGATGTCCATGCCGGCGATCTTCACCGCCAGGGCCTCGGGCTTCAGGCGCTTGCCGTGGCAGACCTCGCAGGGGGTGTCGGACTGGTAGCGGCCCAGCTCTTCGCGGACCCAGCTGGAGTCGGTTTCGCGCCAGCGGCGCTCGAGGTTGGGCAGCACGCCTTCGAAGGGCTTGGCGACCTCGTACTTGCGGGCGTTGTCGTCATAGACGAACTTGATCTTCTCGCCCTTGGAGCCTTGCAGCACCACCTGGCGGGCGTTGTCGGGCAGCTTGTGCCAGGGCTCGTCCATCGAGAAGCCGTAGTGGCGGGCCAGGGCCTGCAGGGTCTGGGTGTAGAGCGGCGAGGGGCCGCGTGACCACGGGGCCACCGCGCCCTTGTGCAGGCTCTTGTCCTTGTCGGGCACGATCAGGTCGGCGTCGAAGGCGAGCTTGGCGCCCAGGCCGTCGCAGGTGGGGCAGGCGCCCGCCGGGTTGTTGAACGAGAACAGCCGCGGCTCGATCTCGGCGATGGTGAAACCGCTGACCGGGCAGGCGAAGCGCTCGGAGAACAGCAGCCGGCGCGGCTCCTTCTCGCCTTCCTCGACATTGGCCCATTCGGCCACGGCCAGGCCGTCGGCCAGGCGCAGGGCCTGCTCCATCGAGTCGGCCAGGCGCTGCTCCAGGCCGGGCTTGGTGACGATGCGGTCCACGACCACGTCGATGTCGTGCTTGAACTTCTTGTCGAGGACCGGGGCGTCCTCGATCGGGTAGAATTCGCCGTCGATCTTCAGCCGCTGGAAACCGGCCTTCTGCCACTCGGCGATCTCCTTGCGGTACTCGCCCTTGCGGTCGCGAACGACCGGGGCCAGCAGGTACAGGCGCGTGCCCTCGGGCAGGACAGTGATCTTGTCGACCATCTGGCTGACGGTCTGGCTCTCGATCGGCAGGCCGGTCGCGGGCGAATAGGGGATCCCGACCCGCGCCCACAGCAGGCGCATGTAGTCGTGGATCTCGGTGACCGTGCCGACCGTCGAGCGTGGGTTGCGCGAGGTGGTCTTCTGTTCGATCGAGATGGCTGGCGACAGGCCCTCGATCAGGTCGACGTCCGGCTTGCTCATCAGTTCCAGGAACTGGCGGGCATAGGCCGACAACGACTCGACATAGCGGCGCTGGCCTTCGGCGTAGATGGTGTCGAACGCCAGCGAGCTCTTGCCCGAGCCCGACAGGCCGGTCAGCACCACGAGCTCGCCCCGGGGAATGTCGACGTTGACGTTCTTGAGGTTGTGCTCCCGCGCGCCGCGCACGCGGATGAAGTTCAGTTGTTCAGCCATGGTTTCCGGAACGCGTGAGCGAGATTTGGGGGCCGCGGGGAGGGCGCGGCGCAACGGCTATATGTAGGGTCCGGAACGGCAATTAACACAAGAACAAGATGCGAACAAATGTCTCGGCGCGCGAGGCGTGGAGGCTGCTGACAGTAGGTGTCAGCAGGACGCGCGCGTCAGAGCCGCGCCGCCGCCAGGATCGGACCACCGTCCTTGCCCTGGACCAGCACCGCCGTCCGCAGCGCCGGTTCGGTCGATGGCGGCGGGGCGAACCTGACCGGCGCGCCGTTCCAGCCGCCCAGGCGGATCAGTTCACGGACGACGTCGCGGTGGGGCAGGGTCTTGCCGTTGTTCTCGCCGCGCTGGATGGCGACCTGGCGGACACGCGGGTCATAGCGCACCAGCCAGACGTCGGCCCCGCCCTTCGGGGCCCGGCCGGCCCCGATCTCGACGCGGCCGGCGGCCAGGGTCACTGTCGCGTCCATGGCCGGGCGGGCGCGGCGCAAGGCGGCGTCCAGTTCGCGGGCGTTGGTCCCGATCAGATCCTCGCGGCCCTCGACCACCATCTGCGGCGTGCCCAGCTGGGCCGCCAGGCCTCGGGCGTAGGCGCGCTGGCGGTCGGTATAGGCCGGCGTGGCGAAGGTATCTTTCCAACCCAGCTGGTCCCAGTAGGTGACCCCGAAGCTCAGGGCCAGAACGTCGGGCCGGTCGGCGATGGCGTTGAGGTTGGCGTTGGCCGGGGGGCAGGACGAGCAGCCCTGGCTCTGGAACAGCTCGAGCACCACGGGACGGCCCGGCGGCGCGGCCAGCGCCCAGGCGCCGGCCCCGGCCGTCATCGCCGCGCCCAGGGCCAGGGCGGCCCAGGCCATGCCTCGCATCGTGGTCCGCGCCATGTGTCGTTCTCCAATGATCCTTGAACAGGAGTTCGCGCCGCCGTGCGGAAGGTTACAGCGTTCATTCCCGTTTAACCGCCTTTGGAAGCGTGGCCTTCAGCACCTGGGGTGTCTAACGGGCGCTCGGGCGGCGCGTCGGGCGCGGTCCAGCGAGGGCGACGGGCGTGGCCAAGGCGGCGGCAGCGAAGGCGAACGGGGCGAAGGCCCCCGCGGTGGTCGCCCCCAAGGGCAAGGCCGGCAAGGTCGCCAAGCCGCGCACCGGCTTCGCCGACTTCGTGACCCTGATGATCTGCATCGGCTGCACGGTCTGGGCCTTCCAGACCATCATCGCCCTGAGCAGCCAGAGCTTCTAGTCGGCCCTGTCGATCCGCGCCGCGTAGCAGCCGGGCTTGGCGTAGTGGGCGTGCAGGTAGGCAATGGCGGGATCGGTCAGCATTCGTTCGATCACCGGTTCGGCGACCGCGCCCTCGACCACGTCGGCGTCGCGCAGCATGCCGGCCGCGTCGAAGCCGCGTAGCGACAGCAGGCGGCGGCGCAGGGCAGGCGGCAAGGCGTCCGTGGTCGCCGTCGTCTCGGTGGCGGTCTCGCGCACATAGATGGCGTGGGCCGAGCGGAACGGGGTGTCGGCGCTCTGGTGTTCGTAGTTCAGCAGGATCAGCCGCTCGCCTGGCTCGGCGTCGTCCAGGGTGACGCGGCAGGGGAAGGCGAACCGGGCGTCGGCGACGACGCGCATCGCGCCGCGTTGCGCCAGGGCGGCGTCGTCGAGCGCGAACAGCGGCGCGAAGGGTTCGATCGGCAGGCTGGAGACGGTGAAGGCCATGGGAGGGCTCCTTTACTATGTCCAGTGTGACGCCGGCCGCGATCCAGCGACACCCGATCCTTGCGGCAGCCGATCCTTGCGGCGGCCGGTCGAGCTTGCCGATCCGGGGGCGATGGATTAGAAGACCCCTCCCGGATACAACCGATGGAGGCAGCCATGATCAGTGTGATGGACGACCGTTTCGCCCTTCCCGCCCTTCTGACCGTGGTTTGTCATGCCCGCCTTCATCACTCTGGATTCCGTAAGCGCCGCCACGCCTGACGGCCGCGCCCTCTTCGACAATCTGAACCTGACGATCGGGGCCGAGCGCATCGGCCTCGTCGGCCGCAATGGCGTGGGCAAGTCCACGCTGCTGGGCCTGATCGCCGGGACTCTGCTCCCCGCTTCGGGGACGATCGCCCGGGCCGGCGTGGTCGGCGTGCTGCCGCAGATCCACGCCCCGCCGCCGGGCGCGCGCCTGGCCGACCTGCTGGGCGTCGGCCCCGCCTGGGACCGCCTGTGCCGCATCGAGGCGGAGGAGGGGACTCCCGAGACCTTGGCCGACGACCTCGCCGAGGCCGACTGGACCCTGCCTGGCCGCGCCGCCGTCGCCCTGGCCGAGGTGGGCCTGTCGCGCTGGGACGCCTCGTGCCCGGCCGCCGCGCTCAGCGGCGGCCAGGTGACCCGCGCGGCCCTGGCCGGGCTGCTGGTGGCCGCCCCCGACGTCATCCTGCTGGACGAGCCGACCAACAACCTCGACGCCGCCGCCCGCAGCCTGCTGGCCGACGTGCTGCGGCGCTGGCGCTCCGGGGCGGTGGTGGTCAGCCACGACCGGGCCCTGCTGCGCGGCATGGACCGCATCGTCGAGCTGTCCAGCCTGGGCGCGGCCAGCCATGGCGGCGGCTACGACCTCTATGTCGCGCGCAAGGCCCAGGAGGTCGCCGCCGCCGAGCATGACCTGGAAAGCGCCGAGCGCGAGGTGCGGCGGGCGGCCCGCGACGCCCAGATCGCCCGCGAACGCAAGGCTCGCCGCGACGGGGCTGGTCGCCGCCAGGCCGCCAAGGGCATGGAGCCGAAGATCTTTCTTGGCGCCCAGGCTCAGCGGGCCGAACTGAGCGGCGCGCGCGAAGGCCGCCTGGCCGACCGCGCCGCCCAGGACACCGCCGCGCTGCGCGAAGCCGCTGACGCTCGGGTCGAGCATCTGCGTCGCCTGGCCTTCGACCTTCCGTCGTGTGGTCTGCCAGCCGGGCGGACGGTGCTGGATTTCGACGGCGTCGGCTTCGCCTATCCGGACGGGCCGACGGTGCTGTCGGGTCTGTGCTTGCGGCTGACCGGACCGGAACGGGTGGGGCTGGTTGGGGGCAACGGGGCGGGCAAGTCGACCCTGATCAGGCTGGCGGCCGGCATGCTGGAGCCGACGGCGGGCGTCGTGACGCGTGGCGTCCCGGCCGCCCTGCTGGACCAGCGGGCGGCGGTGCTGGACGAGGACCAGACCATCCTGGAGAACTTCCGCCGCCTCAACCCGGCCGCCGGCCAGAACGAGGCCCACGCCGCCCTGGCCCGGTTCCTGTTCCGCAACGTCGCGGCTCACCAAGTGGTGGCGACCCTCAGTGGCGGCGAACGCCTGCGCGCCGCCCTGGCCTGCGTGCTGATGTCGGCCGCCCCGCCGCAACTGCTGATCCTCGACGAGCCGACCAACCATCTGGACCTCGACTCCATCCAAGCGGTCGAGGCGGCCCTGGCCGGCTATGACGGCGCCCTGCTGATCGCCAGCCACGACGAGGACTTCCTCGACGCGGTGGGGGTGGAGCGGCGTGTCGGCGTGTGAGTCCAAGTCCTTACGCGTCCTGGTTTATTGCTACTCACTCGCAATAACAGCTATACGGCGTTCACTGAACTTCAGCATAGTCGGGCGTCGATCAACACCATGCAGACCTCTTCCACGAGCGCTCGCCGCCGCGTCTCGGCCCTGGCGGGCCTTAGCCTGATCGCGCTCACCGTCGCCACCGCCGGCGACACCGCTTGGGCCGAGGATCAGGCCTCGCCGGCCGACGTGGACCAGGTGGTCGTCACCGCCGCCCGCACCATCCTGCCGGCCAGCGCCCTGCCGCTGACCGTCGACGTCATCGACTCCCAGAGCCTGTCGCAGCAGGTGGCCATCAGCGGCTCGGTGATCGACGCGGTCTCCAGCCTGTCGCCGTCCTTCTCGCCCACCCGCCAGAAGCTGTCGGGGGCGGGCGAGAGCCTGCGCGGGCGCTCGCCGCTGTTCGCCATCAACGGCATCCCGCAATCGACCCCGATCCGCGACGGCTCGCGCGACGGCTACACGATCGACCCGTTCTTCATCGACCGGGTGGAGTTGATCTACGGCTCCAACGCCTTGCAGGGCATCGGCGCCACGGGTGGCGTGGTCAACCAGGTGACGGTCGGCCCGCCCAAGCAGGACGGGGTCAGCGGCCGCACCCTGGTCCAGGCCACCGTCGGCCACGACCTCGGCGACAGCGTCGGCGGCAAGCTGGCCGGGCTGGTCGGCTGGCGCGGCGGGGCGTTCGACGCCACGGTGGGCGCGGCCTACGAGGCGCGCGGGGCGTTCTATGACGGCGACGGCCACCGGGTCGGCATCGACACCACCCAGGGCGACGTCCAGGATTCCAAGGCCCTGTCGTTCTTCGGCCGCTTCGGCTGGCAGTTGGGCGAGACCACGCGGGTTGACCTGGTGGCCAACCGCTTCGAGCTGAAGGGCGACGGCGACTACGTCGTCGTCAACGGCGCCCGCGCCACCAGGCTGCCGGCCACCAGCGTGCGCGGCGCGCCGCAGGGCAAGCCGGCGGCCAACCGCGTCGAGACCCTGTCGGCCTCGCTGACCAACACCGACCTGGCCGGCGGCAACCTGATCGCCCAAGCCTTCTTCAACCGCACGCGCGACACCTTCGGCGGCGACATGAGCGCGACGTTCCAGGACGTGTCGATCGCGCCGAAGGGCACGCTGTTCGACCAGTCCTCCAACCGTTCGCGCAAGCTGGGCGCGCGGATCAGCTACGAACGCGCCGTCCCGGGGTTCGAGGACCTGACCGCCACACTGGGCCTCGACGGCATGACCGACCGCACCGCGCAACTGCTGGTCCAGACCAACCGCGTCTGGGTGCCGCCGACCACGTTCGAGAGCCTGGCGCCCTTCGCCCAGGGCAACCTGAAGCTCCTCGACGGCAAGGTGCGGCTGAACGGCGGCGTCCGTTTCGAGAACGTCACCCTGAAGGTGAACGACTTCACGACCCTGGCGTCCTCCAACTCGACCAAGGTCGCCGGCGGCTCGCCCGAGTTCAAGGCCACCCTGGTCAACGGCGGCGTCGTGGTCGAGCCGGTGGGCGGCGTGCGTCTCTACGCCAGCTACGCCGAGGGCTACACCGTGCCCGACGTCGGTCGGATCCTGCGCGCGATCAAAACGGTCGGCGTCGACATCGACAGCTATCTGGACATCAGCCCGATCGTCTCCAACAACCGCGAACTGGGCGCCGAGCTGAAGCGCGGGCCGTTCGAGGCCAGCGCCACCTATTTCTGGTCGGCGTCGAAGCTGGGCCAGTTCCTGGTCACCAACCCGGGCGGCACGTTCGACGTCCTGCGCCAGCGGGTCGAGATCGAGGGGTTGGAGCTCAACCTGAAAGCCCGCACGCCCGTCGAGGGCCTGGTGCTGTCGACCGGCTACGCCCGCCTGCGCGGCAAGACCGACACCAACGACGACGGCAAGGTCGACAAGAACCTGGACGGCGCCAACATCTCGCCCGACCGCCTGAACCTGGCGGCCGACTTCCAGCGCGGCAAGTTCGGCGCGCGCCTGCAGGCGCAGTCCTATCTGAAGCGCGACATGCAGGGCAGCACGGTGAAGGACGACTTCAGCGGCTACACGGTGGCGGACGCCTTCGTGCGCTACGAACTGCCAGTGGGGGCCTTGTCGCTGGGCGTGCAGAACCTGCTCGACAAGCAATATCTCAGCTACAATTCCGACACGACCCTACCGCTGGACAGCAAGGTCTTCGCCGGGCGCGGGCGGACGGCCACCCTGGGCTGGGACACCCGCTTCTGATGAAGACCCTGCGGCTCATCCACCGCTGGACGGGCGGGCTGATTGGCCTGCTGCTGGCCGTGCTGGGCCTGACCGGCACGCTGCTGCTGCACGAGGACGCCTATCTGCGCGCCACCGTGCCGCACGCGGCCGACGCCCAGGTCCAGGACACCGCGACCCTGGCGGCGGCCGCGGCGCGGATTTTCGCCGGGCCGGATCGGCCGCGTTCGATCGTCCTGGCCACCCAGCGCCTGGGCCTGCATAAGCTGGCCTACAAGGGCGAGCACGCCGCCTATGCTGACCAGAGCGGCGCGATCGTCCAGGCCTGGACCTCGAATTGGACACGGCCCGAGGTCTGGCTGTTCGACCTGCATCACCACCTGTTCAACGGCGACACCGGCGAGGTCTTCGGCGGCGTCGCCGGGCTGGCGGGGCTGGGCTTCGTGGGCACCGGCCTGTGGCTGTGGTGGCCGACGCGGCGGATGTTCCACGTCCGGCTCTGGCCGCGCATGGCCAAGCGGGCGGCGATCGTCCACCACCATCGCGACCTCGGCGCCCTGGTCGCGCCGCTGCTGATCCTGTCGCTGACCACCGGCGCGACCATGAACCTCAAATGGTTCTCCGACATCCTGCGCGCGCCGTTCACCCCGCCGGCGGTGATGAAGGCCGCGTCCGCGCCGCCGAAGGTCAAGGGCGGCAAGCTGGCCAGGGACCTGGACTGGGCCGCCGTGATCGGCGCGGCCCAGGCCCGCTATCCCGGCGCCGAGGTGCGGGTGATTTCCCTGCCGGCCAAGCCGGGCGGATTGATCGGCGTGCGCCTGCGCCAACAGGCCGAATGGCTGCCCAACGGCCGCACCCAGGCCTGGTTCGACCCCGCCGACGGCCGCCTGGTCGCCACGCGCGACGCCCAGACCCTGCCGCTGGGTTCGCGGATCGCCAATCTCGACTACCCGCTGCACGCGGCCAAGGTGGGCGGTCTGCCGTATCGGTTGGTGATGACGGTTTCGGGGGTGACGCTGACCCTGCTGGGGACGCTGACGGTGGTGACGTTCTGGGGCAATCCGACGGGGAGCCTGAGGCGGCGGAAGAAGGCGAAGACAGCGGCGGCGTAATGCCCCGTGAGGGGGACACACACCCATTTCCGCATCGACCTTGCAGCGGGCAGGCGCGTGGAGGGAAATGAGTGTGTGTCCCTCAACGCAACGGGTGTTTTCTCAAGCTCGGTCGCCAATGCGTCGGCGCGCGCCTTGGCCCGGGCGACCGCCGAGCGGCGTTTAGCGGACCTGCGCCGTTCCGCCACATGGGCCTTTAACGCTGTCGCGCCGTCTTCGCTCTAAACTGCGCGGACATTGGAAGAGAACCTGCATGTGCAATCTAGAAGCGCGAAGGCTGAACGTCTTGAGATCCTACAGCGCGCTCGTTACCGAGGCGGGTCTGGCCGGCAATTTTTTCGTGGCCGCCATGTCCCTGGTCTTGCTCGTAAGACCAGGCGCCGTGTGGACGCCATCGTTCGCGCAAGTGGCTGGAGGCGCGTGGCACGATGGAAAATGATCGGTCGGTGCGCAAGCTCACCGCGTTGGCGCAGTCCGCCTCTACCGCGCGGGTCCTCAACCTCTCGGCGGTCCACAGCAAGCACCGGCTGGATCCAGCCCTCATCGCGGCGCCTTTCTTCGCCCATCGGCTGCTGGATCGCAGCATCATCTTGAAGCACCGGCTGCGGCCGCATGAATACGGCTTGTTCGTCACCCCCAAGCCCACCGCCACCAAGATCCTGATCCCCATCGACAATGAGGACCTGAGGGCCGGCGCCCACTACGCCTTTGTCGGCCAGCGCGATTTCGAGGCGGTAATGCAGGCCGCGTTCGGCGACAACCTGAGGCCGGGAACCCGGGACCGCATCGTCCTCGACCTCATCGATTCCCTGCCGTCCCTCGACCCATTCCTGCTGCGCGAACAACTGCGACGTCACGAGGTCGAGCCGGCCCGGATCTATTTCGGGATCTCCGAGGCCGATATCCAGCGGATGTTCGACTTCGTGCGAGCGCAGATCATCAGCTTGGTCACGCTGTCGTCCAAGGAAGGCACGGCAAGTTCCTCCGAGGGCGCCGGCCGTCTGGTGGAGAAGCTCTTGTCCAACAGGCCCGAGGACGGCTTCGAACCTTTGAAGGCCACCCTTAAGCTCAGTGACAAGGAGTATCTCGACGGGGTCTTCGCCTGGCGCGGCTTTCTTTACTACAAATGGCAACTTGAGGAGCTAAGGGAGGCGATCACCGAGGTGGCGCTGGAGATCTCCAGCATCTCGCCACGCGGGCCCCGCGACACGGAGGCCACCCAGTATCTGCCCGAGGCGCGCCAGCGCATCCGCACCGCGGTCGGTCAGGCCATCTCGCGGGTCCAAACCCTGCTGGATGTCTATAACAAGGCCTATCTGGGTCTGACGGAGGGCGGCAAACCCCAGGGCTTTCGTGACTTCCTGCTCACCGCGCCTGGCATGTTCACCGAACTCGGCGAGTGCTTGGGCGGTGTTCAGCACATCATCAGCTTTTGGCGCTACCGCTTCCCGGCGGGCAAGGCGCGGCTGATCTCGCCCTCGGAGCTGATGGACGTGTTCCTCGACTTCGAGGACAGCCTGATCATCTCGCCCGAAGAGGCTTTCACTCGGATCGCCTGACATGGACACGACCATACCGCAGCGCCTCGTGGGCTTCGCTTTCGCGGATTCCGACTTCGTCTTTGAGGTGATCGCGGACGGCCTGACCGGCCTGGCCCGGCCTAAGCCCGCTGGTTCAGCGTGATCGCCGTGCCGCTGGCGCGATAGGCCGCGCCGTGGGCGCCGGGGCCGTAGCCGACGGCCTGCGGGCGTTGTTCGGCGACTTCCTGGGCGATGGCGCGGACCAGGCCCTCGGTGACGGTCTTGGCGGCGGTGACCGCGCGGCCCTGGCGGGCCAGGACGGCGTCGAAGGCCTCGGTGGCGCGAATCAGGCGCTGGCGGACGGCCAGGGCGGCGCCGGACACCAGGGCGACATTGGCGCGGACCCGCGTCGACTCGTGGCGATAGAGGTTGGCCAGCTTGGCGACCTCGTCGACATACTGCGCCGCCTCGTGCGGACGGCGGGCCTCGAAGGCGGAGGATTGCCGGGCGATCAGGTCGGTCAGTCGCTCGGTCAGGATGATCAGCTGCTCGACGCGGTCGTCGGCGTCTAGGGCGTTGAGGGCCATGGGCTACTCCTTCAAACCTTGCATCTTCAGCATCTCGCGCTGGACCGTGGCGGCCAGGCCGATGCCGCCGGACTTGGCGACCTGCTTGGCCATCTCTTCGTTCAGCAGCGACTTGAACATGTCCTCGCCCTCGCCGCCGCCGCCCAGCTCGGGGGTCTTCACCCCGGCCGACATCGACTGCAGCATCACCGACAGGAACGAGGCCTCGAACTTCTGGGCGGTTTCCTTGATCTTGCCGCGGCGCAGCAGCTCGGCGGTCGAGGTCGCCGTGTTGGGCGTGGCGGTGTCGACCAACGGGGTGGCCGCTATGGGAGCGAAGGAGCCCATCACATCACCTCGATTTCGGCTTGCAGGGCGCCCGAGGCCTTGATGGCCTGCAGGATCGAGATCATGTCGCGCGGCGTGACGCCCAGGGCGTTGAGGCCGCCGACCAGGCTCTTGAGCGAGGCGCCGCCGCCCAGGGTCAGCAGCTTGCGGCCCTTCTCCTCCTCGACGCTGACGGTCGACTGCGGGACGATGGCGGTGCGGCCCTGGCTGAACGGGGCGGGCTGGCTGACGGCCGGGCTCTCCTGGACCGAGATGGTCAGGTTGCCCTGGGCGATCGCCACCTGGCTGATGCGGACGTCATCGCCCATGACGATGACGCCGGCCACTTCGTCGATGATCACCTTGGCCGGCGAGTCGGGCTCGACCTCCAGGTTCTCGATGGCTGTGACGAAGCTGATCATGTCCATGCCGGCCGGCGGGCGGACCGCGACGATGGTCGGGTTCTGGGCCTGGGCGCAGTTGACGAATTTCTGGTTGATGGCGTCGGCGATGCGGCGCGAGGTGGTGAAGTCCGGATTGCGCAGGGTCATGCGCAGGACGTCCATGCTCACCATCTGGAAGCCGGTCTCCTTTTCGATGATGCCGCCGGCGGCGATCCGACCAGCGGTCGGAACACCCTTCGTGACCGAGCTGCCCGAGGCCCCGCCGGCCGAGACGGCGCCGGTCTGCACCGAGCCTTGCGCCACGGCGTAGGTCTGGCCGTCCGCGCCCTGCAGGGCGGTGACCAGCAGGGTGCCGCCCAGCAGGCTCTTGGCGTCGCCCAGGGTGGCGACCGTGACGTCCATGCGCGCCCCGGCCGCCGAGAACGGCGGCAGGTTGGCGGTGACCATGACGGCGGCGGTGTTCTTGGTGTTGAGGTTGCCGTCGCGGACGTTGACGCCCTGGCGTTCCAGCATCGCCTCCAGGCTCTGCTTGGTCATCGGCGCGTTGCGCAAGGAATCGCCTGAGCCGTTGAGGCCGACGACGATGCCGTAGCCGATCAACTGGTTGTCGCGCACGCCTTCGAAGGCGACGATGTCCTTGATCCGCGACTTGGCGTCGGCGGGGCTCGCCACCAGGGTCATGGCGGCGAGGGCAAGGCCCAGAACGGATGCGAAGAATGAACGAGACATGGCGATCCTGCGGCGGGGTCGTATCCCCGTCCTGCTCCATGCCAGAAGCGGGCCACGAAAAAGCTCAATAAAATCAGTCAAAAGGCGGTGATTTTCTGCCTGCGACAATCGTGTCCGGCAGTTTCTGCCCGGCATTAACCATACCGCAAGCGGCGACCCGCAAGATGTGGTTAACGAGGGGAATCAAGTCCCTGTTCTCGCGGGTTTGGAGCGGCGGTCGTCATGAAGGTTTCCAGCACGGGGGGCGCGGGCGCGGTTGGCGCATCGCGGGCTAAGCCGACTGGCGGCGGTTCGGGGTTCGCCCTTCCCACGGTCGGGGGCGCGAGCGCGGCTTCGGGCGTCGTCCAGGCCGGCGGCGTGGCCGGGGTCGGGTCGTTGGACGCCCTGCTGGCCCTGCAGGCCAACCTCGACCCGATGGAGCGCAAGCGCCGGGCGGTGAAGCGAGCCGGGGGGCTGCTGGACCTGCTGGACTCCCTGAAGATCGCCGTGCTTGACGGCGAGGTTTCCACCGGCACGCTCTCGAAGCTGAAGACCGCCGTGCGCGAGCATCGCGAGGCGACCGACGATCCGGCGCTCGAAGCCATCCTCAACGAAATCGAGACCCGCGCCGCCGTCGAGGCCGCGAAACTCGAAGCGGCCCGGCAGGGATGAGCGCGGCCATGGAACCCCACACCTCCCGTGCGGTTCTCAGGGATATCCCCAGGCAGGGTGCGTCCGTACACCACGCTGAATGCGCCGCTCACATGAGGTTCATTGAACGAAGCTATCGTTTTGGTATAAGCACCCCGCCTGACCTGGGCGGAGTTCATCGGGGCGTGAGGCGTTAATGCAAACGGCCACTGTTCTTAAGGCATCAGACTCGTATCGTCCGACGGACGACGAGCCTTTCATGAACGAACGGCAGCTTGAATATTTCAAGAAGAAGCTGCTGGTCTGGAAAGAGGAGATCCTCCGCGAATCTCGCGAGACGGTCACCCATCTCCAGAAAGAAACTGAAAACCATGCCGACCTCGCCGATCGCGCGTCGTCGGAAACTGATCGGGCGCTGGAACTTCGCACCCGGGACCGTCAGAGAAAGCTTATCTCCAAGATCGACCAGGCGTTGCGTCGGGTCGAGGACGGTTCCTACGGCTACTGCGAGGAAACCGGCGAACCCATCGGTTTGGCGAGACTGGACGCGCGGCCCACCGCGACGCTCAGCCTGGAAGCCCAGGAACGCCACGAACGTCGGGAGCGGGTTCACCGCGACGACTGAGGTCTTTTCGAGGGCCTCGACTGAATGTGTTTCAAGCGGCTTCGCCCTCCTGGGCGGGGCCGCTTTCGTTTTGGGCGGCCTCCCTCGCCCGGGTGTCAGGGAAGAGGTCGCGGCGCGTAGAGATCCTTTTGGCGGACATAGCCGCCGCGAGGGGTTCCGGGCGGGTCGTACCAGGCGAGATGGACAAAACCCTCGGGCGAGAACGCCGCGGAATAGGTCCTCTCTATCCAGACGCCCACGCCTGGAGGCGGAAGTCGGTTTTCACGCGGCGCGGGCGTTGGTTTTTCGCCAGCATGCGCGATCGTGAAAACCCGCGCGCCGCGCTTTCGCACCACGCCCACATCGAAGAAGGACTCGCTCACCCAGCTTGAGCGGTCGAGCGAGATGCGATCGCGGCAAGCTTTCGGGCGGTTTTCGTCCCTGGAGCCAGGTTCCAGCGTCAGCTGGTTGCGATAGCCGTTTGGCGTCTTCGAATAGATCTTGGTGGTGAAGTGACGGTCGGGATGGGCGGGATCCCACGAATCCACGACATAGGCCTCGCCAAGTTCGCTACGCTGGTCCAGTTGGGTGGGGGACAGCGCGTCCCGGAAGATGAACTTGCATTTTCCGTCGTTGTAGTAGCCCGAGAGGGTCTTTGCCTTCTCGTCGACCGCCAGCATTAGATAGTCGTCGAAATACCCGCCACTGATGGTGCTGACGATCTCGCGCGGCTTTCCCTCCTGAGCCAAGGCTTCGCCATCCAGCGTCGTTCCCATCAAGACGCTCGGTAGAATGAACGCCGATATGAACTTGGCGCGGCGCGAAACACTCATGCTTGAACTCCCCGGCGAATAGTCAGTCGATGGACCGCGCGTAGCTCGACGCGCCCTCCGGCTTCACCACAAGCTCGCCGCCGCCCGTTCCGGCCAGGCGCGGTCGTATTCCGCCCCGCCGACCGTATCCTGGCTCATCGTCGCCAGCATGGCGCCGGGCGAGGGCAGGGCGCGGGGGTCGACCTGGGCTTCGGCCTTCCACAGGCCCGAGCGGACAATGGCGCGGGCGCACTGGAAATAGGCCTCGACCACGGTGACCACCAGGCAGGTGCGCGGCGCCTTGCCGTCGACCGCGAAGCTGGCCAGCAGGTCGGGATCGGCGCTGATCGCCGCCCGGCCGTTGACCCGGAACGTCGTGCCCGAGCCGGGGATCAGGAACATCAGCGCCACGCGCGGGTCGCGGACCACGTTGCGCAGGCTGTCGATGCGGTTGTTGCCGCGCCGGTCGGGCAGGATCAGCGTCCTGTCGCCCTCGATGCGGACGAAGCCCGGCTGGTCGCCGCGCGGGCTGCAGTCCAGGCCTTCCGGTCCGACAGTGGCCAGGGCCAGGAACGGCGAGGCCTCGATCAGGGCGCGATAATGCGGGGTGATGTGGTCGGTCACCTTGACGGTCGAGGCCGCGACCGGCGCGGGGGCGTAGAGGGCCTCGAGCGCTTCGAGGCTGTCGATGACGGTCATGGGTGGGCCCCTTGAGAGAGGGGCAGCATAACGGGTCTCGCGGTCTTGCGAAGACCTAGCTCTTTGTTTTAACGCATTTTCTTCACGCGAACCGGTGTCCACTTCGCTTGAAAATGCTTCAGGCGGCGGCGCCCTGGGCCGCGGCGCAGGCCTCGGCCAGGCGGTGGGGCGAGATCGGCTTGTCGACGACGGCGCGGGTGCGGGCGCCCAGCTGATCGGCGTTGCCCGTCACATAGACCACCGGAATCGGTCCCAGTCGGGCCAGGATGGCGGTCACCGCCTCGACGCCGGTGCCGCCGATGATGCGGTAGTCGGCGGTGATCAAGTCCGGCGGCCTTCTCAGGGCGCAATCAAGCGCTTCCTGAGGGCTTTCCGCGATGTCGAAGCTATCGAAACCTTGCTCAGCGAGCAAAGCTTCGACTTCCATCGCGATGAGGATTTCATCCTCGATAATCAAAGCATGTCGTTGGGACATGTGCACTGAACGCCGCCGCTTCTGTAATTCGTCCCTGACGCTAGTAGAAGCCTATGATTCCTTTTCACGCTAACGCTTTTTATGGTCCAGCTTGTCTAAAATGTCGCAGCCGCGCTGTTGCGTCTTGTTCGCAAGCGGCGCCGTGGGGGGTGTTGATTGGTGACATCGTTGTCAAAACAGTCGAACACTTCGCTGCTCTGAGGATATTTCGCCCCTTTACCTTATTGTTCGGCGAACATCGTGCTCTGACTGGCGGTGCTTGCGTGAGTTTCGCGGAGTCTTGCGTCCCCTGGGGGAAATTGCGCTATGCAGGGCGCAAAAATAAGCAGGAGCGCCCACCCATGTCCCTGATCCTTACCGAAAAGCGCGGCCATGTCGCCATTCTCACCCTCAACCGTCCCGAGGCGATGAACGCTCTGGGCGCGCCGGGCGACGGCGACCAGGTGGCGGCGGCCTGCGAGGCGATCAACGACGACCAGGAGATCCGCTGCGTGATCCTGACCGGGGCTGGCCGGGCCTTCTCGGCCGGCGGCGACGTCAAGGCGATGAAGGCGCGCGAGGGGGCGTTCGGCGGCAACGGCGTGGCGGTGCGCGACGGCTATCGCAAGAACATCCACCGCATCGTGCGGGCCATCTACGGCCTGGAGGTCCCGTCGATCGCGGCGGTCAACGGCGCGGCCATCGGCCTGGGCTGCGACGTGGCCTGCATGACCGACATCCGCATCGCCGCCGACACCGCCAAGTTCGGGGTGACTTTCCTCAAGCTGGGCCTGATTCCTGGCGACGGCGGGGCCTGGTTGATGCCGCGCACCATCGGCATGAGCCGGGCGGCCGAGCTGCTGTTCACCGGCGACGTCATCGACGCGGCCAAGGCCGAGGCTTGGGGCTTGATCAGCAAGGCCGTGCCGGCCGAGACCCTGATGGACGAGGCCATGGCCCTCGCTACCCGCATCGCCCAGCAACCGCCGCACGCCCTGCGCATGGCCAAGAGCCTGCTCAAGCACGGCCAGACCGCCAGCTACGACACCCTGATGGAGATGAGCGCGGCGGCCCAGGCCATCGCCCACCACACCGAGGACCACATGGAAGGCGTCGACGCCATCCTCGAGAAGCGCCAACCCAACTTTCGTGGCTTGTAGGGGGCGGGGCGTCTGATGGGCAAGGAAGCCAAGAGCGTCTGGGGCCAGCTCTCCGACGGCGAGAGCGACGGCAAGCTGTTGTGGGAACCACCCAAGCTGATCTTCCGCGGGGCGGTGCGCGGCATCTTCCAGGGCCATGCCCTGCGCGACCTGCGGGTCGAGGGCCCCGACCTGGTGCTGACCGACGGCACGCGCTTCACCCTGGAGCCGGGGGAGGCTGAAAAGTGGCTGCACGCCATCCAGAACCCGCCCGGCCGCCTGGACAAGCTGGGCGTCAAGGCCGGCCAGACGGTGGTGGTCGAGGGGCTGGACGATCCGGAGTTCCTGGCCGAGCTATCCGAGCGGGCTCCGCCGATCGAGGCCTATGAGGACGTCGACCTGGTGTTCCTGGGCGTGGAAGACCTGGCTGATTTCGACCAGCTGGAAGACCTGGCCGGCGGCCTGGCTCCCAAGGGCGCGATCTGGATCGTCGCCCAGAAGGGCAAGGGCGCGCCGCTGAAGGACACCCAGATCCTGGCCGCCGCCCGCGAACAAGGCCTGGTCGACACCAAGGTCTGCGCCTTCTCCAAGACCCACACGGCGCTGCGCTTCGTGCGGCGCAAGGGCGGGGCGGCGGTCGCCAAGCCGGCGCCGGAGGATGACGACGCCGGTTTCGACGACGAGGACGCGTAGTCCACGTGGAACGCCGCATCCCGCGCCTCTCGGCCTGGCTTGGGGCGCTCCTGGCCCTGGTCGCCGCCCCCGGCCATGGCCCAGCCGGCCGCCGGCCTCGGCGCTCCGCGTGAGTCGTTCGAGATCGCCGTGCCGCTGGCCCCCGCGCCGACGGTGGTCGAGGGACGGCGGCGGCTGGTCCACGAAGTCCACCTGACCAATTTCACGTCCGATCCCCTCGTGGTCCGCCGGGTCCGGATCGCCGACGCGGACACCGGCGCGACGCTGGCCGTGTTCGCGGGCGAGGCGCTGGCGCAACGGCTGGCGGCGGTTCCGGCCGTGGCGGGCGACGCCACGACCGTCGCGTCGGGGCGTCGCGCGATCGTCTTCATCGAGCTGGACCTGGCGTCGGGCGACCCTCCTCGAGGGCTGGTCCACGAGATCACCTATGCGACGACCGATGGGGCGACCTTCGTGGTCGTCGGCCCGCGCGTTCCGATCGATCCCCGGCCGCCAGTCGTGCTGGGTCCGCCGCTGGCGGGCGGCCCCTGGGTCGCGGTGCATAACCCGTCCTGGGCGCGCGGCCATCGCCGCGTCGTCTACACGGTCGACGGCGGCGCGCGCATTCCAGGCCGGTTCGCGGTCGACTTCGTTCGCGTCGACCCCCGGGGACGGACCACGCGGGGCGACCCGGACCGCGCCGCCGACGCTCTGGGCCATGGCGACGCGGTCCTGGCGGTGGCCGACGCGGTGGTCGCCGCGACTCGTGACGACATGACGGAAAGTCCGGTCATCTCCCGCAACCCCAAGCATCGCTTCGGGGACGCGACCGGCAACTATGTGGCTCTGGCGCTTCCCGGCGGCCAGGTCGTCTTCTATGAACATCTGAAGCCCGGCAGCGTTAAGGTCCGGCCCGGCGACCACGTGCGTCGCGGCCAGGTGATCGGCGACCTGGGTTTCTCCGGCGACACGACCGGACCGCACCTGCACTTCCATGTCGCCAGCGCCAACGCGCCGTTGGGCGCCGAGGGGCTGCCCTTCGCCTTCGACCGGTTCACCCTGCTGGGCCGCTATGACGACCTGGGCGCCTTGGGCAAGCAGGCCTGGACTCCCGTCGCGCCAGGCCTTGATCCCGCGCGCGCCGACGAATGGCCGGGTTCGAACGTGGTCCTGCGCTTCGCCGACTAGAGTTCGGACTCCATTGGAGCCCACCTTCTGTTGTCATCCCGGCCGTAGCGGAGCGAAGAGCCGGGACCCAGGGCAACCGCGATGCGCCGGCCCCTGGGTCCCGGACAGCCTCTGCGAGGCTTCCGGGATCACAACTGTTACTGTGGGCTTTGACTCCACTCAGGAGTTCAAGCGTTCAATTGAGTGTCCCGATAGCTCCATGTATTTCGTAATCCGACTCTACTAACGCCGATCGTTACGCATAAACGTCGATTGATCATCGGCAAGCCGAGGCGTTCTCTGTCCGTCACGAACCGAGCCAATTCCGTGATTTGGACAAGAAAGGAAGCCCAGATGCGCATGCTTCTGAGAGTGTCGATCCCTGTGGAAACCGGAAACGCGGCGGCCAAGGCGGGAACCCTGGGAGCCACGATCGAGCGAATACTCGCCGACCTCAAGCCGGAAGCGGCCTATTTCTTCGGCGACGACGAGGGTCAAAGGGCGGGGGCCATCGTGTTCGACATGACCGATTCATCGCAGATTCCCGCGGTCGCGGAGCCGTGGTTCCTGGCGTTCAACGCCAAGCTCTCGTTCCGGCCGATCATGAATCCGCAGGACCTCGCCACGGCGGGCCCGTCGATCGCCGCGGCCGCTCGGCAATACGGCGGGTAGGGCAGGCCCGCACCCCAGCCCGCGCTCAGTGCCGTCGCAACCGTCGCCAGGCGCCGGGGGCGACGCCCAGGCTCTGGGAGAACACCCGCGTCAGGTGGCTCTGGTCGGCGAAGCCGCAGTCCAGGGCGACCTCGACCAGGCTGAGGGTGGTGGTTTCCAGCAACGATCGGGCCCGCTTGACCCGCTGGGCCAGCAGCCAGCGATGCGGCGGCAGACCGGTCGCGCGCTTGAACCCGCGGGCGAAATAGCTGGCCGACAGGCCGCAGCCGGCGGCCAGGTCTGTCAGGCTGAGGTTGCGCTGCAGGTCGTCGAGCAGCATGGCCTTGGCCCGCGCCACCTGCCAGGTCGCCAGGGCGCCGCGCTGCCGGTCGACGCCGGGCGTCAGGCCGGCATGAGCGCAGGCCAGGCGCAGGCGGATGGCGGCGAACACGTGCTCGGCATAGAGCGCGCTCAGCTCCCGGGGGTTGTCGAAGGCGGGGCCCAGGGAGCGCGCCAGGTGCAGCATGACCTCGTCATGGACCGGCGCGCCCCGGGCGAACGGCGCGTCGTCGTCGAGGCGCGGGGCGCGCAACTCGTCGGCCAGACTGTCGAAGGCGCTGAGCGGGATGAAGAAATTGATCGTCTCGAACGGCAATTGGAGATTGGACACCCAGCTGCGCCGCTGGTCGAACATCCTCAGGTCGCCGATCCCCACCGGCGTCGCGGCGATGTGGCGCTCGTCGCACCACAGTTCGCTGCCCTCGCGGGCGCGCAGGTTGACCACCGCCATCAGGGCGTCGTCCCGGAGATTGGGCGCGGTGATCCCCAGGTCGGGCCGGTCGCGCCGGAAGTGGGCGGCCGTCGAAGGGGCCTGGCCGGGTTGGGCGAAGCTGAGAAGCCGCGAGACGTCGAGGTTTTCGCGCCGGGTGAAGTAGGGGTCTTCGTCCTGGACCGTCGCCACGTTCCCTCCGCCCGGCCCGCCCAGAGGCCAGCGCGGTCAAGCTGTCGGACCCGCGTCGTCTTGGCAAGGGCGAGGGGCGCCGGTCAGGCGAAGCGCCGCGCGCTGTTCGCTTCAGGGCAATCTCCCGCCGTCAGTCGTCTCGCCGGATCTTCTTGCTCGACCGGTGGGCCTTCTGGAGGGCGATCAGGCGGCGGCGCTCGGCGTCCTTGGCCGCCCGGTCTTCCTTGCGGTCCACGGCCGCCACTTCGCGGCCCAGTTTCTGGAAATGCTCCCAGCGTCCGGCGTCGAGGTCGCCGCTCTCCAGCGCCCCGCGCACGGCGCAGCCGGGTTCGTTGGCGTGGCCGCAGTCGTTGAACCGGCAATCCCGCGCCAGGCGTTCGATGTCGTCGAACACCACGCCCAGGCCGTCGTCGGCGTCGATCAGGCCCAGCTCGCGCATGCCGGGGGTATCGAGGATCAGCCCGCCGCCGGGCAGCGGGACCAGCTCGCGGTGGCTGGTGGTGTGGCGCCCGCGGGCGTCGGCCTCGCGGATCTCCTGGGTCGCCATCCGCTCGGCGCCGGACAGGGCGTTGACCAGGGTGGACTTGCCGACGCCGGACGAGCCGATCAGCACGCAGGTCTCGCCGGGCGCGACCTGGGCCAGCAGGAGATCCATCCCCAGGCCCTGCCGGGCGGAGACCACCAGCACCGGGCAGCCGGCCGCCACGGCGGCGATCTCCGCGGCCTGAGCCCGCGGCTCGGCGCAGAGGTCGGCCTTGGTCAGCACCACCACCGGCCGCGCCCCGCTCTGCCAGGCGGCCGCTAGATAGCGCTCGATCCGGCGCGGATTGAGGTCGGCGTTCATCGAGGTGACGACGAAGGCGACGTCGATATTGGCGGCGACCACCTGCGGCGTCTGCAGGCTGTCGGCCGCTCGGCGCACGAAGGCGGTGCGGCGGGGCAGGACGGCGTGGATGGTCGCGGTGGCCTCGGCGCGGTTGACGGTGAGCGCCACCCAGTCGCCGACCGCCGGATGGCCCGCTTCCCGGGCCTGGTGCAGCAGGCGGCCGGAAGGCTTGGCGCGCAACTCACCGTCGTCGCTGGCCACCAGGTAGGCGCCGCGCTGCTGGACGACGATGCGTCCGGGGGTCCGGCCGGCCCGCGCGTGCGGCTCGAAGGCTTGGCCCAGCAGGTCGGACCAGCCGTATTGTTCGATCAAGGGGGAGGTCTTTCAGAGTGGATAGCCCGTTCTAGCACCGACCGGGCGGCAAGGCTTCAGGCTCGATCGCGGGTTCGGGAGACCTCAAGTCCTCCCCCTGTGGGGGAGGTGTCGGCGAAGCCGACGGTGGGGGGAGTGATCGGTTGACGGCCAAAACCAGGATCGAACGACCCTAAAGCTCCCCCACCGATCGCTGCGCGATCGCCTCCCCCACGGGGGAGGACTTCGTCTCAGCTCACGCCGCGACCTTCACCTTCTCCGCCGCCTTCGCCTTGGAGAACACCATCGTCCCGTCGTCCACCTTGCCCAGTCGCAGGGTGAACAGGTCCAGGGCGTAGTTCTGGTAGGCCTTCCACGGCTTGCGGGCGCCTTGCTTGGGGAACTTGCCGAGGCCGCGCTGGACGTAGCCGGAGCTGAAGTCCAGCCACGGCTCGACCGGCATGTCGGGGTCGGTGACGCGCGGGGTGCACTGGTCCGTGCCGGTGCGGTCCATGTGGTTGATCAGCCGGCAGACATATTCCGCCGTCAGGTCGGCCTTCAGGGTCCAGGAGGCGTTGGTGTAGCCGAAGGTCGAGGCGAAGTTGGGCACGTCGCTGAACATCATGCCCTTGTAGCTGAGGCTCTGCGACAGGTCGGCCGGCTTGCCGTCGACCACCACCTTCATGCCGCCGGCCAGCTGCATCACCAGGCCGGTGGCGGTGACCACGATGTCGGCGTCCAGCGTCCTGCCCGACTTCAGGGCGATGCCGGTCGGGGTGAAGCGGTCGATATGGTCGGTGACCACCGACGAGGTTCCGGCCTTGATCGACGCGAACAGGTCGGCGTCCGGCACCAGGCACAGCCGCTGGTCCCAGGGATTGTAGCTGGGCGTGAAGTGCGTGCCGACGTCGTAGTCAGGACCCAGTTGGTCGCGGACCAGGGCGATCAGCTTTTCCTTGGTCTTGGCCGGTTTCTTGCGGGCGATGTTGAAGAACATCATCTGCATCAGCACGTTCTTCCAGCGCGTTATGCCGTAGGCCAGCATGATCGGCAGCTTGGCCCGCAGCCAGTTGGCCAGGGCGTCCTCGGCCGGCCGCGAGACCACATAGGTCGGCGAGCGCTGCAGCATGGTGACGTGGGCTGCGGTCTTGGCCATCTCGGGCGCCAGGGTGACGGCCGTGGCCCCGCTGCCGATCACCACCACCGTCTTGCCGGCGTAGTCGAGGTCCTCGGGCCAGTGCTGCGGATGGACCACACGGCCGCCGAACGTCTCGACGCCGGCGAAGTCGGGGGTATAGCCGGCGGCGTAGTCGTAATAGCCGCTGCACATCAGCAGGAAGTCGCAGGTCAGGGCCACGACCTTGCCGTCGTGCTCGGCCTCGACCGTCCAGGTCGCGGTCTCCGACGACCAGGAAGCTTGCTTGACCCTGTGGCCGAAACGGATCTTGCGGTCGACGCCGTGGTCCTTGGCCGTTTCGCGGACGTAGTGGAGGATCGACGGGCCGTCGGCGATGGCCTTGGCCTCGCGCCAGGGCCGGAACGAATAGCCCAGGGTGTACATGTCGCTGTCGGAACGGATGCCGGGATAGCGGAACAGGTCCCAGGTGCCGCCGATCGCGTCGCGGCCTTCGAGGATCGCGTAGGTCTTGTCCGGGCAATGGGTCTGCAGGTGGTAGCCGGCCCCGACGCCGGACAGGCCCGCCCCCACGATCAGGACGTCGAAATGCTCCACCGCCATGCGCTCGCTCCGCTCCCCGATGCCTGGTCCGGCGCGTCCGGACGTCTTTATCTGATCATCGTTCATGTATCAGGCGACCATTTCGCCGTTCGGTCAACCGCGACGGCGTACCGACCCTTCGATTTTCCCGTGGGGTTTTGATTGGCGCCTTGGCCCGCGCCGCGTATGCGGTCTTTCCATGTCCTTTCGCGACTTCGGATTGCTGACCCTGATCTGTCTGGTCTGGGCCAGCAACAACATCATCTCCAAGATCGTGGTCGCCCACTGGGGCGTGCCGCCGCTGTTCTACGCGGCGGTGCGCTTCGCCATCGTCGCCGCCGTGACCCTGCCCTGGCTGCTGCCGGCCCCGCGCCCGGCCTGGCGGATCGTCGTGGTCGGCCTGCTGATGGGCGTGGGCAACTTCGCCCTGCTGTTCATGGGCTTCAAGACCGCCTCGCCGTCGGCTTCGGCGGTGGTCATCCAGCTGGGCGTGCCGTTCACCACCCTGCTGTCGATGCTGATGCTGGGCGAGAAGGTCCGCTGGAAGCGCGGTCTGGGCATCGCCCTGACCCTGGCCGGGGCGGTGGTGGTGATGTGGAACCCGCACGGCCTGCAGCTGTCGCCCGGCCTGTGGTTCATCGTCGGCTCGGCCTTCACCGGCTCGCTGGGCGCGGTGATGATGAAGCAGATCGAAGGCGTGAAACCCCTGCAGTTCCAGGCCTGGGTCGGATTCACCGCCGTCGCGCCGCTGGCGGCCTTGAGCTGGACCTTCGAGCCGGGCGGCGTCGCGGCCGCCGCCCAGGCCGGTTGGCCGTTCGTGGCGGCGGTGACGTTCTCGGCCCTGATCGTCTCGGTCCTGGCCCACACGGCCTATTACGGCCTGATCCAGCGCCACGAGGCCAACCTGATCGCGCCGCTGACCCTGATGACCCCGCTGATGACCATTGGCCTGGGCGTGCTGATCACGCACGATCACTTCGACATCCGCATGGGAATCGGCACGATCCTGGCGCTGGTGGGGGTTCTGATCATCGCCCTGCGCAAGAACCAGGTCATGCCGCTGCTGATGCTGACGAGGAACCGTTCTCAATGACGCTCATCGACGCTCCGTCGCCGAACTTCGACGCCCGCAAGAGCGTCCCCGACTGCGTGGTCCTGCACTATACCGGCATGGAGAGCGGCGAATCGGCGCTGGCGCGGATGCGCGACCCGGAAGCCAAGGTCTCGGCCCACTACATGGTCGACGAGGACGGCGCGGTCTATCGCCTGGTGCCCGAGGAGCGCCGCGCCTGGCACGCCGGGGCCGCCTTCTGGAAAGGCGTCAAGGACATCAACTCGGCCTCGATCGGCATCGAGATCGTCAATCCCGGCCACGAGTTCGGCTACCGCCCGTTCCCCGACGCCCAGATCGCCAGCGTGATCAACCTGCTGGCCGACGTCCGTTCGCGCTGGACCATCGACGACGACCGTATCCTGGGTCATTCCGACATCGCCCCCGGTCGCAAGATCGACCCGGGCGAACTGTTCCCGTGGAAGCGCCTGGCGCAGGCCGGCCACGGCCTGTGGGTCGAGCCGCCGCCCTCGCCCGGCGCGCCGCTGGGCGAAGGGGAGGAGGGCACGGGGGTGTTCGCCCTGCAGGCCGGCCTGACCCGCCTGGGCTACAACTGTCCGCCGTCGGGCAAGTACGACGAATGGACCTCGACCGTGGTCGCCGCCTTCCAGCGCCACTGGCTGCAGGTCCGCTTCGACGGCGTCGCCGACGGCGAGACCCGGGCCCGGCTGGTGGCGCTGCTGCGGGCTGCCGCCTGATGCATCCGGCCAAGCCGTTCCATGTCGACGACCGCGAGACCTTGCTGACCTTCCTGCGCGAGCATCCGTTCGTGACGGTCGCCGCCGCCGTGCGCGGCCGGCCGTTCGTGGCCCAGGCGCCGGTGGTGGTCCGCGAGTTGGGCGACGGCGAGGTGGCGCTCGACTTCCACCTGTCGCGCGGCAACGTGCTGTCGCCGCACATCGTCCAGGGCTTTCGGGCGGTGGTGCTGGCGACCGGCCCGGACGCCTATGTTAGCCCCGACTGGTACGAGGCCGCCGACCAGGTGCCGACCTGGAACTACCTGTCGGTCGAGGCCGAGGGCTCGGTCGCGCCGCTGAACGACGACGAACTGGTGGCCGTGCTCGACGACCTTTCGGCCCAGGAGGAGGCGCGGCTTCTGCCCAAGCCGCCCTGGACCCGCGCCAAGATGAGCCCCGGCCGCTTCGAGACCATGACCCGCGCCATCATCGGCGCCCGCCTGGTCGTCGACCGGCTGGAGGGGACGTTCAAGCTGTCGCAGAACAAGGGCGAGGCGGATCGCGCCGGGGTGGTCAAGGCGCTGGGGGATCATCCGATCGCGGGGCTGATGCGGGGTAGTTTCCCTCTCTCAWAGAGAGAGGGAGGGGCCCGCCGCGAAGCGGTGGGAGGGTGAGAGGTTACAACCTCTCAGACAAGGCGCTGCGGTCGTCATGGCCCTTTCGGTTCCAAGTCTCGATGCGCAACTAAAACCTAGGGTTCTCCGGCCAACGGTGAAACCTCTCACCCTCCCACCGCCTGCGGCGGCGGGCCCCTCCCTCTCTCAWAGAGAGAGGGATCTCGCGGGCGACTATCTGTTGACCCGCCGTCCCGGACCCGTCAAACACCGTCCCGGACCAGATGGTCGGGCGGCCGCGGTCTTCGCAAGAAGGTCGAGGAAAGTCCGGGCTCCACGGTGACAAGGCGGCGGGTAACGCCCGCCGGGAGCGATCCCAGGGATAGCGCCACAGAAAGCAAACCTCCTCCCTTCGGGGCGGGAAGGGTGAAAGGGTGGGGTAAGAGCCCACCGCGGACCTGGCAACAGGGACGGCATGGCAAGCCCCGCCTGGAGCAAGACCGAATAGGGACCCCGCGCCGGCCTCGCGTCGGATAGGCCGTCACTGGCTGAGAGGGTCCGGGTAGGTCGCGAGAACCGTCCAGCGATGGACGGTCCAGAGGAATGGTCGTCTCGGGCCCTTTCTTCCTTCGGGAGGGACGGGCCTAGACAGAACCCGGCTTATAGACCGTCTGGTCCATCACACTTCATTCAACCTGTGAGCCCGCAAGGGTGCGCGCCGAGTCCATCGCGCCACAAGTCTTAACAGGTTCCGTGTATGTTCTGTTGATAAGCTTCGATGCTCTGTGAAGGGACTCCCGGACACCTTTGTTTTCGCGGCGAAACGGCATTCGGTGTCATTGTTTCCCAGTCAATCCCATGTTAACCCAATTGCGCCAGGGCGGTCCTGGCGGAGCGTCCGGCGACGGGCTCAAGCAGGGGTAGTGGGGTGTTTCTCTCGACGTTCGAGAAGCAGCTGGACAGCAAGCGGCGCATCGTCGTGCCGCAGGACTTCCGCGCCGCGCTCTCGGGTCCGTTCGACGGCATCTTCTGCTTTCCCTCGATCGAGGCCGACTGTCTGGAGGCGGGCGGCAAGGGCCTGTTCGACCGCTATCAGGGCGTGATCGAGGAGCTGCCGTTCGGCGACCCGCTGCGCTCGGCCCTGGAGACCAGCGTCCTGGGCGGCATGGCGCGGCTGTCGTTCGACACCGCCGGCCGCATCACCTTGCCCGACACCCTGTGCGAGATGTTCGGCCTGACCGACTGGGTGGCGGTGGTTGGCCTGGGCGAGCGGTTCCAGATCTGGTCGCGCGAGGCCTTCCAGGCCCACCGCGCCGCCCAGCGCGAACTGGCCCGCGACGGCCTGGCGGCGATGCGCGCCCAGCAGCGCACCGCGCGGATCGGCGGCGCGGCATGACCGAGGTTTCCGCCCCCGCGCCACACGTTTCCGTCCTGCTCGACGAGGTGGTCGACGCCCTGTCGGTCGGGCCGGGCGACAGGGTCGTCGACGGCACCTTTGGGGCCGGCGGCTACACCCGCGCCATCCTGGAGACCGGCGCTTCGGTCATCGCTTTCGACCGCGATCCCAGCGTCGCGCGGTTCGCCACTGAGTTCGCCGCGACTGATGGTCGCTTTCGCCTGATTCAGGACCGTTTCTCGCAAATCACCGCGTATCTGGAAGACGCGTCGGTCGACGGCGTGACCCTGGATCTTGGCGTGTCTTCCATGCAGCTCGACGAGGCTGAGCGCGGCTTTTCCTTCATGCGCGACGGTCCGCTGGACATGCGCATGGGCGACGACGGTCCGACCGCCGCCGACCTGGTCAACCACCTGGACCACACCGAGCTGGCCCGCATCCTCTATGTCTACGGCGAGGAGCACGCCTCGCGCCGCATCGCCAGCTTCATCGTCAAGCGTCGCGAGGAGCGGCATTTCACGCGGACGCTGGACCTGGCCTCGGTGATCGAGCGGGCCCTGGGCGGCCGCAAGGGCGCCAAGGTCCATCCGGCCACCCGCTCGTTCCAGGGGCTGCGGATCGCGGTCAACGCGGAACTGGAAGAGCTGGAAGCCGGCCTGGTCGCCGCCGAGCGGGTGCTCAAGCCTGGCGGCCGCCTGGCGGTGGTCACCTTCCATTCGCTGGAAGACCGCATCGTCAAGAATTTCCTGGCCGAGCGGGCCGGCCGCACGCCGGGCGGTTCGCGCCACGCGCCGCCGGTCGCCCAGGGTGCGCCGGCCAGCTTCCAGCTGATCTCGTCCAAGGCCATCGCGCCCGGCGACGCCGAACTGGCGGTCAATCCCCGGGCTCGCTCGTCGAAGCTTCGCGCCGCGATGCGGACGCAAGCTCCCGTGTGGAGCGGCGCATGAGCCTCTCGAACATCTTCGAGCGCCGCGTGCGGGGCTTCCGGGTGGTGGAGCTGGTGTGCCTGAGCCTGCTGATCGCGCTGGTGATGGGCGTCTATCTGGCCAAGACCTTCGCCGGCCGCGAGCGCGCGCAGATCGCTTCGGTCGAGCAGCAGATCGTCGACGAGAAGGTCCGTGTTCGCCTGCTCAAGGCCGAGGTGGCCTATCTGGAGCAGCCGCGCCGCATCGAGCAACTGGCCACCAGCTTGCAGCTGGCGCCGATCAAGCCCGAGCACGAGACCACCGAGGATGCGCTGATCGACGTGGCGCGCCGCGCGCCGGTCGCCCACGCTCCGGCCCCGCCCGAGGCCGCCGCCGCCGGCGCCGCGGCCGCCGCCGAAGCGCCCGAGGCGACGCCCGACGACTATCCCGCGCCCCAGCCGCCTTCCGGGGAGGTTCAGCGATGAGCCTGGCCAACCTCGCCCCCGGCGGCGCGCCCGCGGCCTGGCGCTGGCTGATCGAACGGGTCTGGCGGCTGGAGCACGCCTTCGAGCGCTCGCGCGCCGCCGCGCGGCCCGAGGACGACACCCGCATCCGCATCTTCTTCGTGATGGCCATCTTCGGGCTGGCGTTCTGCGTTCTGGCCCTGGGCGCGACCTGGGCGGCGGTGTTCTCCAAGGTCGGGGGCAACGGCTACCTGGCCTCGACCGAGGGCGCGCGCGGCGACCTGGTCGACCGCAACGGCCAGCTGCTGGCCGTCGACCTGACCCACTACGCCCTCTATGTCGATCCCAAGGAAGTGTGGGACGCCAAGGCCACCCGCCTGGCCCTGGCCAAGGCCCTGCCCGCCGTGCCGGCCAAGCGCGTCAACGAAGCCGTGTCGGCGCCGCGCCGCAGCTTCGTGGTCGGCGGCATGACCCCGGCCGAGAAGGACGCGATCTTCGACCTGGGCCTGCCGGGCGTGCAGTTCGAGGAGCAGGCCCGCCGGGTCTATCCGCTGGGCTCCAGCGCCGCCCACTTCATCGGCTTCGTCGACAAGGGCGGCAAGGGTCTGGCCGGGGCCGAGCGGGCGCTGGACAAGCCGGTGCGCGCCGCCGCCGCCAAGGGGCCGGACGGCGCGACGCCGCTGTCGATCGACCTGCGTGTCCAGGCCGCCCTGGAGGACGAGGTCCGCAAGGCCGCCGTCGAGTTCCAGGCTAAGGGCGCCGTGGGCCTGGTGACCAACGTCCATACCGGGGAGATCCTCGGCATGACCAGCTATCCCGACTACGACGCCAACCTGGCGGGCCAGGCCGGCGACGCCGCCCGGGTCAACCACGCCGCCGCCTCGGTCTACGAGATGGGCTCGACGTTCAAGGCCTTCACCGTGGCCATCGGCCTGGACAGCGGGGTGGCCACGCCGGCCTCCACCTTCGACGCCCGCGAGCCCTTCAAGCTGGGCTACCGGACGATCCACGACTTCCACGCGGCGCGGAAGATCCTGACCCTGGTCGAGGTGTTCCAGCACTCGTCCAACATCGGCACCGCCATGCTGGCCGAGCGGATCGGCGGCGAGCGGCTGAGCCGCTACTTCACCGCCCTGGGCCTGACCAGGCCGGCCAAGGTGGAACTGCTGGAATCGGCCCGGCCGCTGACCCCGCGCAAGTGGGACGACGACGCGGTGGCCTCCACCTCGTTCGGCCACGGCATCAACGTCTCGCCCCTGGCCCTGGCCCAGGCGATGGGCGCGCTGCTGAACGGCGGCACGCTACAGCCGATGACCATCCTCAAGATGGCGCCCGGCGTGCGCCCCGAAGGCCCGCGCGCCGTCTCGGAGGAGACCTCGCAGCAGATGCTGCAGATCATGCGCGCCAACGTCACCGGCGGTAGCGGCAAGTCGGCCAACATCCCGGGCCTGTCGGTGGGCGGCAAGACCGGCACCGGCGAGAAGTACGACCCGGCGATCCGGGCCTACAACCACCAGCGCCAGGTCTCGTCCTTCGCCGCCGTGTTCCCGACCGAGGGCCCCCTCGAGGCCGACCGCTATTTCGTGCTGGTGCTGCTGGACGAGCCCAAGGGCAACGCCCGCACCGCCGGCTTCTCGACCGGCGGCTGGGTGGCCGCGCCGGCCGCTGGCAAGGTCATCGACCGCATCGCCCCGTTCCTGGGCGTACGGCGCCAGGCCGACATCTTCACCGTGGCCGCCCAGCAGCCGAAAGCCGCACCGGAGGCGGGACTTTGAGCAAGACCCTTTCGCAGATCCTGAACCGGCCGTTCGAGGTCGATCCCGTCATCACCGGGGTCACCGCCGATAGTCGCAAGGTCGCCGAAGGGTTCCTGTTCGCGGCCTTGCCGGGCAGCAAGGCCGACGGCCGCAGCTTCATCGCCGGGGCGATCGCCTCGGGCGCCGCCGCCATCCTGGCCCCGGACGACGTGCGCGACCTGCCGGTCCCGGCCGCGCATGCCGGCGACCTGCGCCGCGCCTACGCCCTGGCCGCCGCCAACTTCTGGGGCGCTCAGCCGGAAACCTGCGTGGCGGTGACCGGCACCAACGGCAAGACCTCGGTCGCCGGCTTCTGCCGCCAGATCTACGCCCGGCTGGGCCGCAAGGCCGCCAGCATGGGCACCCTGGGCGTCGTGGTCAGCGCGCCCGGCGTCCCCGACCAGCAGATCACCCCGCCGGGCCTGACCACGCCGGACGCCGCCGACGTCGCCGAGATGATGGCCCGCCTGGCCGCCGAGGGCGTCACCCACCTGGCGGTCGAGGCCTCGTCGCACGGGATCGACCAGCGCCGCCTGGACGGCGTGCGCCTGGCCGCCGCCGGCTTCACCAACTTCACCCAGGACCACCTGGACTATCACGGCACCATGGGCTGCTACCGGGCGGCCAAGCTGCGGCTGTTCGAGACCCTGCTGCCGCGCGCCCGCACCGCCGTGCTCAACGCCGATAGCGACGCCTTCCCGGCCTTCGCCTCGGCCGCCGTCACCTCGGGCCAGACCATCCTGTCGGTCGGCGGGCAGGGGCAGGGGCTCAGGCTGGTGTCGCGCACCCCGGTTCCGGAGGGCCAACGCCTGAAGATCGCCGCCCAGGATCGTGAGTTCGACGTGCTGCTGCCGCTGGCTGGCGATTTCCAGGCCTCCAACGTGCTGGTCGCGGCGGGCCTGTGCCTGGCGACCGGCGAGGACCTGGACGCCGTCATCGCCGCCCTGGCTCACCTCGAAGGCGCTGCCGGCCGGCTGCAGCGGGTCGGGACCGGCGCGCGCGGCGGCGAGGCCTATGTCGACTACGCCCACACGCCGGACGGGCTGGAGACCGTGCTGGCCGCCCTGCGTCCGCACACGCGCGGCAAGCTGATCGTGGTGTTCGGGGCCGGCGGCGACCGCGACCGCGGCAAGAGACCCTTGATGGGCGAGATCGCCGCCCGCCTGGCTGACGTCGCCATCGTCACCGACGACAATCCGCGCTCGGAAGAGCCCGCCTTGATCCGCGCCGCCATCCTCGACGCCGCTCCCGGGGCCCGCGAGATCGGCGACCGCCGCGAGGCCATCCGGGCCGGCGCGGCGCTGCTGTCCGAGGGCGACGTGCTGGTGGTGGCCGGCAAGGGCCACGAGCAGGGCCAGCTGGTGGCCGGCGTCAACCATCCGTTCGACGACGTGACCGAAACCGCCCTGGCTTTGGAGGGCGCCCATGTCTGAACCCCTCTGGACCGCTGACGAGATCGCCGCCGCCACCCATGGCCAGGTGGTCGGCGACTTCGAAGCGACCGGCGTGTCGATCGACAGCCGCAGCCTCGAGCCCGGCGACCTGTTCGTGGCCTTGACCGGCGCGCGCGACGGCCATGAATTCATCGTCCAGATCACCGACAAGGGCGCGGCCGGGGCCCTGGTCTCCAAGCCGGTCGCCACGCCGGCGGTGCTGGTCGAGGACACCTTCCGGGGCCTGGAGCGCCTGGGCGTCGCCGCCCGCGAGCGCGCGCCGCAGGTCCGGCGCGGCGCGGTCACCGGCTCGGTCGGCAAGACCAGCGTCACCCGCGCCGTCGAGGCCGGTCTGCGCCGGGCCGGCAAGGCCCACGCCTCGGTCAAGTCGTACAACAACCATATCGGCGTGCCCCTGACCTTGGCCCGCATGCCGCGCGACACCCAGCGCGCGGTGTTCGAGGTCGGCATGAACCATGCCGACGAGATCACCCCGCTGTCGGAGTTCATCCGTCCGCACGCCGTCGCCATCACCACGGTCGGCCCGGTGCATCTGGAGAACTTCGCCGACGGCGAGGAGGGCGTCGCCCGCGCCAAGGCCGAGATCTTCGCGGGTCTGGAGCCGGCCGGCGTCGCCGTGCTGAACGCCGACAACCCCTGGTTCCCGCTGCTGAAAGCGGAGGCCGAGAAGGCCGGCGCGCGGGTCTGGAGCTTCGGGACGGGCGAGGGGCTGACCGCCCAGCTGACCGGCTTCGCCGCCAGCGCCCAGGGCGCGACGGTCACCGCAGTGCTGCGCGGCGAGACCCTGAGCTTCCCGATCCTGCAGAGTGGCGTCCACTGGGGCCTCAACAGCCTGTGCGTGCTGCTGATGCTGGAGGCCCTGGACGTCGATCGCGACACCGCCCTGGCCGCCCTGGCCGCGTTCGAGCCGATCGAGGGCCGGGGGGCCGAGCGCGTGGTCCGCGTGCCCGGCGGGACCTTCACCCTGGTCGACGAGAGCTACAACGCCAACCCGGTGTCGATGCAGGCCGCCCTGGCCACCCTGGGGGCCCGCGACGTGGCCGGCCGGCGCATCGTGGTGCTGACCGACATGCTGGAGCTGGGCCCCAAAAGCGCCCGCTTCCACAGCGATCTGGCCACCCCGATCGCCGCCGCCGACATCGATCTGGTGTTCTGCGCCGGACCGTTAATGAAATCTTTATGGGATGCGCTATCGCCGACTCGGCGGGGCGCGTACGCCGAAACCGCCGCCGAGCTCGCGCCTCTGGTCGTCTCGGCGATGCGGACGGGCGACGTGGTGATGGTGAAGGGTTCGAACGGATCGAAAGCGGGGGTGGTCGCGGCCGCCCTGGGCGCGCTCGACCTCGAGGAACAGGTCTGATGCTGTATTTTCTCTATGAGTGGCTGTCGCGCGGCGGGCATGAGCACGTGCCGGTGCTCAACCTGCTCAAGTACCTGACCTTCCGCACCGGCATGTCGATGCTGACCGCCTATGTGGTGGCCGTCGCCATGGGCTCGCGCTTCATCCGCTGGATGAAGGCCCGGCAGGGCAAGGGCCAGCCGATCCGCACCGACGGCATCGAACGCCACGTGCTGGAGAAGTCGGGCACCCCGACCATGGGCGGCTTCATGATCCTGGCCGGCCTGTTCGTCGGCTCGCTGCTGTGGGCCGACCTCAAGAACGTCCACGTCTGGGTGGTGCTGCTGATCACCGGTTCGTTCGGCGTGCTGGGCTTCATGGACGACTACGCCAAGGTCACCAAGCAGACCACGGCGGGGCTTTCCAGCGGCCAGAAGCTGATCGCCCAGTTCGTGGTCTCGATCGTCGCCGCCGTGGTGCTGATCCTGTTCGCGCCCAAGGAGTCGATGACGACGGGCCTGGAGACCTCGATGGTCTTCCCGTTCTTCAAGAACCTGGTGATCAATATGGGCTGGTTCTACGTGGCCTTCGCCGCCGTAACGATCGCCGGCTTCTCCAACGCCGTGAACCTGACCGATGGCCTGGACGGCCTGGCCATCGTGCCGGTGATGATCGCCGCATCGACCTTCGGCCTGATCACCTACCTGGTCGGCAACTACAAGTTCGCCGACTATCTGAACCTGCACTTCGTGCCCGGGGTCGGCGAGCTGGCCGTGGTCTGCGGCGCGATCATCGGCGGCGGCATGGGCTTCCTCTGGTACAACGCCCCGCCGGCCAAGATCTTCATGGGCGACACCGGCTCGCTGGCCCTGGGCGGCGCGCTGGGCTCGATCGCCGTCTGCGCCAAGCACGAACTGGTGCTGGGCATCGTCGGCGGCCTGTTCGTGGCCGAGGCGCTGAGCGTGATGATCCAGGTCGCCTACTTCAAGAAGACCGGCAAGCGCATCTTCCTGATGGCGCCGATCCACCACCATTTCGAGAAGCTTGGCTGGGCCGAGTCCACCGTCGTGATCCGCTTCTGGATCGTGGCGATGATGCTCAGCTTCGTCGGCCTCGCCACGCTGAAACTGAGATAGGAAGGGGCGCGCCATGATCCCGGTCCGCGGTTTCGAGGGCAAGACTGTCGCCGTGTTCGGCCTGGGCCGGACGGGGCTGACGGCGGCTCGCGCCTTGATCGCCGGCGGGGCCAAGGTGGCGCTGTGGGACGAGAAGCCCGAGAGCCGCCAGGCCGCCGTGGCCGAGGGGCTGAACGTCGTCGACCTGACGACCAGCGACTGGAGCGACTACGCCGCCCTGATGCTGTCGCCGGGCGTGCCGCTGACCCATCCCAAGCCGCACTGGACGGTGGGCAAGGCCAAGGCGGCCGGGGTCGAGATCCTGGGCGACATCGAGCTGTTCGCCCGCACGGTCAACGCCGCGCCGGACCACAAGAAGCCCAAGATCATCGCCATCACCGGCACCAACGGCAAGTCGACCACCACCGCGCTGATCGGCCACCTGTTCCAGCAGGCCGGCCGTGACACCCGGGTCGGCGGCAATATCGGCACGGGGGTGCTGGGCCTGGACGACATGCACGGCGGCGCGGTCTACGTGCTGGAGCTGTCGTCCTACCAGCTGGACCTGACCTCGAGCCTGAAGCCCGACGCCGTGGTGCTGCTCAACATCTCGCCCGACCACCTGGACCGTCATGGCGGCATGGACGGCTACATCGCCGCCAAGCGCCGGATCTTCCAGAACCAGGGCAAGGGCGACACCGCGATCATCGGGGTGGACGATCCCTGGTGCCAGCAGATCTGCACCGAGATCACCGCCGCCAACCGCCGCACCATCTGGCCGATCAGCGCCGGCAAGGCCATGGGGCGGGGCGTCTACGCCCTGCAGGGCGTGCTGTACGACGCCACCGGCGAGCGGGTCACCGAGATGGCCGACCTGCTTCGCGCCAGAAGCCTGCCGGGTCGCCACAACTGGCAGAACGCCGCCGCCGCCTACGCCGCCGCCCGCGCGCTCGGCATCCCGCCGCACCAGGCGGTCGATGGCTTGATGAGCTTCCCGGGCCTGGCCCATCGCATGGAAACGGTCGGCAAGCTGGGCAAGGTGCGCTTCGTCAACGACAGCAAGGCCACCAACGCCGACGCCGCCCGCCAGGCGATGAGCAGCTATCCGAAATTCTACTGGATCGCCGGCGGCGTGGCCAAGGCCGGCGGCATCGACGACCTGACCGACCTGTTCCCGCGCGTCGCCGGGGCCTATCTGATCGGCGAGGCCGCCGAGGCCTTCGGCCAGACCCTGGAGGGCAAGGCCCCGGTGCGCCAGTGCGGCGACATCGAGACCGCCGTCGCCGCCGCCTATGCCGACGCGGCCGCCAGCGGCGAGGACGCCATCGTCCTGCTGTCGCCGGCCTGCGCCTCGTTCGACCAGTTCGCCGACTTCGAGCAGCGGGGCGAGGCGTTCCGCGCGGCGGTCAACGGTCTGGGCAAGCCGGCCTCGGCGGCCAAGCGGGCCTGAGGACTCAACGGGTGAGGCGGGGACACACACTCCCCGCAAAGCGTTGGGAAGGCTGGATGCGCGCTCAGCGGGGAGTGTGTGTCCCCATCTGATCCCGACCGTTTGGGAACTTTAGAGTCCATTCGCCACACCCTCGCCAACCTCCACCGCAACACTCGCTTAACCCTAAACTCCGACCCTCCGAGCATGAACTTCCAGACGACCCACGCCTTCGCCCGCACCGACCGATCGCGGCTTGGCGTCTGGTGGTGGACGACCGACCACTGGCTCCTTGGAGCCACGGCGATCCTGGTCACGCTGGGCATGCTGCTGTCGTTCGCCTCCAGCCCGGCGGCGGCGGCGCGGATCGGCCTGGACGACCAGTTCCACTTCGCCGTGCGCCAATGCGTGTTCGGGCTGGGCGCGGCGATGATCGTGCTGTCGGTGTCGATGTTGAGCCCCAAGGGCATCCGCCGCTCGGCGTTCTTCATCTATGTCATGGCCATCGGGGTGATGGCGGCCCTGCCGTTCATCGGCCACAGCGCCAAGGGCGCCGCCCGCTGGCTGCTGATCGGCGGCTTCACCTTCCAACCGTCGGAGTTCATGAAGCCGGCCCTGATCGTGCTGGTCTCGTGGATGTTCTCCGAGGGCCAGAAGGGCGAGGGCGTGCCGGGCGTGTCGATCGCCTTCGTGCTCTACGGCATCGCCGTGGGTCTGCTGCTGGTCCAGCCCGACGTCGGCCAGACCGTGCTGATCACCATCGCCTTCGGGGCCGCCTTCTGGATGGCCGGGGTGCCGATCTCGTGGATCATGGGGCTGGGCGCGGTGGCCATGGGCGGGCTGATGTCGACCTATTTCCTGTTCGACCACGTCCATGCCCGGGTGCAGAAGTTCCTCAGCCCCGACCAGGCCGACACCCACCAGATCACCCGCGCCGCCGAGGCCATCCACGCCGGCGGCCTGTTCGGGCGCGGCCCGGGTGAGGGGGTCATGAAGCGCCACGTGCCCGACCTGCACACCGACTTCATCTATTCGGTGGCCGCCGAGGAATACGGCCTGGTGTTCTCCCTGGCCCTGGTCGGCATCTTCGCCTTCATCGTGGTGCGCGGCCTCTACAAGGCCATGAAGCTGACCGACACCTTCGAGCAGGTGGCGGCGGCCGGCCTGTTCGTGCTGGTCGGCCAGCAGGCCTTCATCAATGTCGCCGTCAACCTCAACATGATCCCGACCAAGGGCATGACCCTGCCGTTCATCAGCTATGGCGGCTCGTCGATGCTGGCCATGGGACTGACCCTCGGCATGGCCCTGGCGTTGACGCGCAAGCGTCCAGGGGCCTATGGCGGGGCCGGAGAGTTCGACCAGGCGGGGGCCTGAGGGCTCTCCCAAGGAGGCCGATCTTGCCCATCATCCGCTCGCGTTCTGGAGCCCGCCTCTCATGAGCAAGCTAGTCGTCGTCGCCGCCGGGGGCACCGGCGGACACCTGTTTCCCGCCCAGGCGCTGTCGGAGACCCTCAAGGCCCGAGGCTGGCGCGTGGTGCTGGCCACCGACGAGCGCGGCGCGCTGTTCGCCGACAAGTTCCCGGCCGAAGAGCGTCTGGCCCTGTCGGCCGCCACGGCCAAGGCCGGCGACCCGATCGGCATGATCAAGGCCGCCTTCGCCGTCGCCCAGGGCGTGATGCAGGCCAAGGCCGCCTTCAAGCGCCTGGACCCGGCGGTGGTGGTCGGCTTCGGCGGCTATCCCGCGCTTCCCGCCCTGATCGCCGCCCTGACCGAGCGCCGGCCGACGGTGATCCACGAACAGAACGCCGTGCTGGGGCGAGTGAACCGCTTCCTGGCCCCGCATGTCACCGAAGTGGCCTGCGCCTTCCCGACCCTGAACCTGGCCAAGCCGTCGGTGAAGGCCCGCGCCCACGTGGTCGGCAGCCCGGTGCGGCCCGAGATCCGCGAGCTCTTCGACGTGCCCTACCTGCCGCCCGAGGTGCAGCTGCGGGTGCTGGTCACCGGCGGCAGCCAGGGCGCGCGCCTGCTGTCGGAACTGGTGCCGGAAGCCATCGCCAAGCTGCCCGAGGAGATGCGCGGCCGGCTGAAGGTGCAGCAGCAGTCGCGGGCCGAGTCGATGGAGGCCGCCCGCAAGATCTATCGCAACGCCATGGTCGACTGCGAGGTCGCGCCGTTCTTCCGCGACATGGCCGGCCGCCTGCGCCAGGCCCACCTGGTGGTCGGCCGGGCCGGCGCCTCGACCTGCTGCGAGCTGGCCGTGGCCGGCCGCCCGTCGATCCTGGTGCCGCTGAAGATCGCCGCCGACGACCACCAGCGCTTCAACGCCCGCCTGCTCGAAGAGGCGGGCGGCGCGGCGGTGTGCCTGGAAGACGAACTGACCGTCGACGCCATGGCCGGGGCGCTGAACGCCCTGCTCAAGGACCCGGAGCGGCTGGCCCGCATGGCGGTCGGCACCCGGTCGGTGGCGACCCCGGACGCGGCGGAGAAGCTGGCGGACCTGGTGGAGCGGACGGCGCGGTAGCTCTCAAGCTATGCGACTAAGAGGCCTCGGATCGGATGGAGGCTATCGCGTCGCGGCAGGATGGGCGGCGTCGACGCAGTATTTGTTCCAGATGAATTCATCATAAGGGCTCGGGCCGTCGCTAGACGATGAGCGCGGAGAATCGTCGAAGTTCACAACAACCGACCTGTCCGGTTCCGCACCGGGTTCAACGAATGTCCATGCTACGAAGCGCGTTCCGCCGCTATAGCCGCCGAACCCATTTTTGCCGTCGATGATCCCGCAGGCTGCAACCTGATCGTACTTCGCGCTTTCGCCGGTTCCCCGAGTTCGCACAACATATGGCTCGATGGGAAAGCGAGCGCTGGGAGGATCCTTAAGCTGCGCCTTCGCGGCGTCTTTAGCGGCCCAAATGAAGTTCTGCTCAGGTGAGCCACATGATGCGACGAGCATGCACGCGACAACGATCGCTAGCCGTTTCATAGCCCCTCCGAGCCGCAAGCCCTCGCGGCGAAGCACCACTATAGAGAAGCGCTTGGAAGCTGCGCAACCGAGGCGACGCCGGAGTCAGCCTTTCGTCACGCCCGAGCAAAATACGCCGACCAACAGGGCGATGCCCTGTTCCGCGCCAGCCTTCGTCTCCGCCTTCTCAAGAATACCATTCACGGACTGTATCAAGACGCGCGCCAGCGCTGCGCCGTCCAAGGGCCCGGTCAGGTTCTCGGTGAGCAGATTGGCGATGACCGTTTCAAAGCGGTCATTCGCGGCCAGCACGTCGCCGCCGCAGATCCTGTTCTTTTCGTTGATCAGCTCGCGTCCGTATTCGGACGCATGCAGTAGCTCATAGACCCAACTCACGCGGGCGTTGATGATGCCGAGCATGCGCTCGTCCCAGGCGCCCGGCCTGCCGAACGCGGAAACCACGGCGGCATGGACGTGCTGGTTTATCCGAGCGCTCAAGGCGCGGAACACGTCGTCCTTCGTCGGGAAGGCATTGTACAGCGAGGTGCGCGAAACGCCGGACGCCTTGGCGATGTCCGACATCGATGTCTTGGCGAATCCATGCCGCGTGAACTGCTGCATCGCGCCGTCGAGCAGAGCCTCGACCGTGGGCGTGGAGGGGATCATCGGTTGAGATTTACAAAAAGCATCATAAGTGTAAATATTGTCCAATGAGCAGCAAGCCGAATATCATCCTGGCCGACGAAACCGTGTCGATCGCCAATCCCATCTCGAACGTGTTCGCGTTCCTTTCCAATCACGAAAATTACAGTCTCTGGTATCCGGGCGCCATGGCGGTCACCTCCGTGGATGGCTTGCCGCAAGGAACGGTCGGAAAGGTCTACCAGGAGACCCTTCGATTGCCGTCGGGACGCCACCGGGTTTTCGACATCAAGGTCGTCGAAAGCCGAACGCCCGATCAGTTCATGACGGAGGGGACGCTGACGCCGCTTCATCCCCGGATGGAGATGAGGCTGACCGCGAAATCGGCGCATGAAACCGTATTGAGCTTGAAGTTCTTCAGCCGAAATCAGTCGGCCATGGGCCGCTTTCTGATCGGTGCGTTGGTGCGGGGCGTTGTCCGGCGGCAGAGCCAGGCCGGGCTTCGAAAACTCAAGTCGCTGCTCGAGTAGCGCAGTGGCCAAGCCGAACGCGACGGAGAGGCTGGCCGACCTGGTGGAGCGGACGGCGCGCCAGGCGCCGTCCGCTGCCGGTCAGGACGCCTTGGAAATCTGGCGCAGGCGCGCATCCAGGCCGGGGCCGTTGTCGAGCGGGCCGGCCTTGGCGGCGCCGTCGGCATAGGGGCAGGCTTCCTCGGAATAGTAGCCGAAACAGGCCTGCCACTCGGGCGTGCCGCGCGTGAACTGCGGGTCGCACATGATCCAGCCGTATTGGATGCAGAGGGTCGGCTTGGCCTGGGCGGCCGGGACGGCGACCAGGGTGGAGGCGAGGGCGAAGGCCGCGGCGGCGATCGCGAAGGTCTTCGACTTGATCGTGGGAGAAGTCATCGAACGCTCCTGATGCTCGCCTGGATGGCGAGCCTGAAAGGAGGCAATCTTAAGATTGCATACTCGTCAAGGTTCTCCGGAGATTGTATTTTCGCGGCTACGGTTCTGCCCCCGTGGCGATCAGCGGCCGGCCGATCCTGACCGCCTCTTCGACGCTCTGCGCGACGGAAACGGTGGCGAACGGCTTCCACCCGTCGCAGACCACCTTGGCCACCGCGTCGTCCGCCCCACCTGCCGGGATCGCCGCCGCCGGTCGCTGGTCACCGCTGATCGGGCCCTCCCGGCCGCCGCCCCGGACGCTGGAAAAGCCGGCGTGGGCGATGGTGCGGGCGTCGCAGTCGAGGACTTCGTAGCGCCAGCCGCCCCAGAACGCCTCCGCGCCGGCGGTGAAGCCGTCCTCGGTCACCTGCAGCACGCGAAGCCGCGCGGTGCGGTCGGTCCAGGCGATCCCGCCCATGTCGACGAAGGCGGCGAAGCGGCCGACATCGGCCAGCCGTAGTTCGAGCGGGGCCTGCGCCTGGGCGGGCGAGGCGAGGGCCAGGGCCAGAACGGCGGCCGACAGGCCGAGGGGCAGACCTCGTCCTTCGACAGGCTCAGGATGAGGTCTATTGATCGGCTTGGGGTTTCCACGGCCGCGCATTGAAATCCTCATCCTGAGCTTGTCGAAGGACGAGGATTTCACGCACTGACCGCCAATATCCACGGTTCCTGCACCAAACATCCCGTTCCACCCCGCCGCCAAATCGTCTAATCGAGCCAGATGATCCAGCGTCGACGCCCCGTACCCTTCGAACTCGGCCCCGTGCACTTCATCGGCATCGGCGGCATCGGCATGTCCGGCATCGCCGAGATCATGCTGCGCATCGGCTATACCGTGCAGGGCAGCGACGCCAAGGCCAGCGCCAATACCGAACGCCTCGAGAAGCTGGGGGCGCGGATCTTCATCGGCCACGACGCGGCCCATGTCGAAGGCGCCTCGGCCATCGTCTATTCGACGGCGGTCAAGGCCGACAATCCCGAGATGGCCGCCGGCCGCGACAAGCGCTTGCCGCTGGTCAGACGGGCCGAGATGTTGGCCGAGCTGATGAGATTGCAGTTTTCAGTGGCCGTGGGCGGCACCCATGGCAAGACCACCACCACCTCGATGGTCGCCGCCCTGCTGGACGCCGGCGCGCTGGACCCGACGGTGGTCAATGGCGGGATCATCAACGCCTACGGCACCAACGCCAAGGTCGGCGAGGGTGACTGGATCGTGGTCGAGGCCGATGAGAGCGACGGCAGCTTCCTGAAGCTGAAGTCCACCGTGGCCATCGTCACCAATATCGACGCCGAGCACCTGGACCATTGGGGCACCTTCGACGCGGTCAAGAAGGGCTTCCAGGACTTCATCGAGAACATCCCGTTCTACGGCTTCGCCGCCGTCTGCACCGACCACCCGGAAGTCCAGGCCCTGACCGCCCGGATCGAGAACCGCCGGCTGGTGACCTACGGCGTCAATCCGCAGGCCGAGGTGCGGGTCTCCAATATCGAGATGGGGCCGGACGGTTCGACCTTCGACATCGTCGTCTCGCCCCTGGCCGGCGACCCGGTCCGTTATGACGGGCTGAAGATGCCGATGGCCGGGCACCACAACGTGCTCAACGCCACCGCCGCCGTCGCCGTGGCCCGCGAACTGGGCGTCGACGCCGAGGCGATCCGGGCCGGCCTGGCCGGGTTCGGCGGGGTCAAGCGCCGCTTCACCACCACGGGCGTGGCGGGCGGAATCCGCGTCGTCGACGACTACGGCCACCATCCCGTCGAGATCGCCGCCGTGCTGAAGGCCGCCCGCGCGGTCACGCTGGGCAAGGTGATCGCCGTGGTCCAGCCGCACCGCTTCACCCGCCTGCGCGACCTGATGACCGAGTTCAGCTCGTGCTTCAACGACGCCGACACGGTGATCGTCGCCGACGTCTACACGGCCGGCGAAAGCCCCATCGAGGGCGTCGACCGCGACCACCTGGTCGAGGGCCTCAAGAAGTTCGGCCACCGCCGCGCCCTGCCGCTGGAAAGCCCCGCCGCCCTGCCGGCCCTGATCGCCGAGGAGGCCCATTCGGGCGACCTGGTGGTGCTGCTCGGGGCGGGCGATATCACCGCCTGGGCCTATGCGCTGCCGGGGCAGTTGGAAGCGCTGGCGAAGTGAGCGGAGCGGTGACCCCACCCGACCTCCGCTTCGCTTCGGCCACCCTCCCCGTAAAGGGGAGGGAAGACGCGTTTTCTCTTTCCCTCCCCTTTATGGGGAGGGTGGCGGCGAAGCCGACGGGTGGGGCTGGCGCGCAATGAGCTGGAAGCAAAACCTCCCCGCCGTCCGCGGCAAGCTGCTCGCCGACGAGGCCCTGGCGCCGTTCACCTGGTTCCGGGTCGGCGGGCCGGCCGACGTGGTGTTCCTGCCGGCCGACGAGCAGGACCTGGCCGATTTCCTCAAGGCCCTGGACCCGGCCGCGCCCGTGCTGGCCATCGGCGTCGGCTCCAACCTCCTGGTCCGTGACGGCGGCGTCGACGGCGTGGTGATCCGGCTGGGCAAGGGCTTCAACGCCGTCGAGCCCCTGGGCGACAGCCGCATAAAGGCCGGCAGCGCCGTGCCCGACGCTTTCCTGGCCCGCAAGGCGGCCGAGGCCGGGATCGCCGGGCTGGAGTTCTATGCCGGCATCCCCGGCACCATCGGCGGCGCGACGATCATGAACGCGGGATGCTACGGCTCGGAGACGGCCAATGTGCTGGTCTCGGCGCGGGTCATGGACCGCCGGGGCGAGGTCCGCGAACTGGCCACCGACGACCTTCATTTCACCTATCGCCACAGCGCCCTGCAGGACGCCGGCCTGATTGTGCTCGACGCGACCTTCGAAGGCCTGCCCGACGACCCGGCCACCATCAAGGCCCGGATGTCCGAGATCACCGCGCGCCGCGAGACCACCCAGCCGATCCGCGAGAAGACCGGCGGCTCGACCTTCAAGAACCCGCCCGGCCATTCGTCCTGGAAGCTGGTCGATGAAGCCGGCTGGCGCGGCAAGCCGTTTGGCGGAGCGATGTTCTCGCCCCTGCACAGCAACTTCCTGATCAACACCGGCGAGGCCACGGCCGCCGACCTGGAGGGGCTGGGCGACACCGTCCGCGCCGACGTGCTGGCCAAGACCGGCGTGCGGCTGGACTGGGAGATCAAGCGGATCGGGCGGGCCTAGCTTTCAAGCCCTCCCCCTGTGGGGGAGGCGATCGCGAAGCGATCGGCGGGGGGAGTGTTTCGACGGTCGATCCGGGTCTTGCCTGCTTTCCGACCACTCCCCCCTCCGTCGGCTGCGCCGACACCTCCCCCACAGGGGGAGGAGCAAAGGTTACGGATAGTTCATCCGGTTGTTGCCTATTCCGGGCGCGGAGCGGTGCTATGAAACCCTCAAACGAGGGAGATTTCATGCGCCTGTTCCGCAGCCTGCTCACCGCCGCCGCCGTTTCCGCCCTTCTGACCAGCGCCGCCCACGCCCAGGACGCCCGCACCGCCGAGGCGTTGCGCGACAAGGCCCTACTGGACCGCACCGCCTGGGACGTGACCGAGGACCTGACCACCACCATCGGCCCGCGCATCGTCGGCTCGCCGGCCATGGCCCGCGCCAAGGACTGGAGCGTCGCCAAGTTCAAGGCGCTGGGCTTCACCAACGTCAAGGTCGAGGAATTCGCCAAGCCGTCCTGGACGCGCGGCGCGGAGTCGGCGCAGCTGACCGCCCCCTATCCGCTGAAGCTGGACATCGTCGGCCTGGGCCGCACCGTCCCGACCCCGCCCGAGGGGATCGAGGCCGAGGTGGCGCTGTTTCGCACCTACAATGAGCTGATTGCCGCGCCGGAAAGCGCCGTGAAGGGCAAGATCGTCGTCATCACCCAGCCGATGGTCCGCGCCCAGGACGGCGCCGGCTATGGCGTCGCCGGCATTTCGCGCCGCGCCGGTCCGGTCGAGGCCGCCAAGCGCGGCGCGGTCGGCCTGTTGATCCGTTCGGTCTCGACCTCGGACTCGACCGTGCCCCACACCGGCGTCACCGCCTTCGGCGACGGCGTCGTCAGCATCCCCTCGGCCGCCCTGGGCGTGCCCGAGGCCGAGCAGCTGGAACGCCTGGCCGCCAAGGGCCCGCTGCGCATCAAGCTGAAGCTGGCCTCGACCAGCGATCCCAAGGCCGTGGCCTGGAACATCTCGGGCGAGATCAAGGGCTCCGAAAAGCCCGACGAGGTGATCGTCATCGGCGGCCACCTGGACAGCTGGGACGTCGGCACTGGGGCCCTGGACGACGCCACGGGCGTGGCCATCACCACGGCCGCGGCCAAGCTGATCGGCGACCTGCCCAAGCATCCCAAGCGCACCATCCGCGTGGTGATGTGGGGCTCGGAGGAAAGCGGCGGCTCGTCGGAGGCCTATCTGGCCGCCCACCAGGACGAACTGCCGAAGATCGTCCTGGCCGGCGAGAGCGACACCGGCGCCGACCGCGTCTACAGCCTGCAGATCCCGGCCGGCGCGGCCGACCACCCGGCGATGAAGACCGCCGTGCGGGTGCTGGCCCCGCTGAAGATCTATCTCGACAAGGCCCCGCCCGCCCATGCCGGCTCCGACATCGAGGGCCTGGAGGGGGCGGGCGTGCCGGTGGTCGCCCTGAACCAGGACGCCAGCCGCTACTTCGACTACCACCACACCATGGACGACACCCTCAACAAGGTGCGTCCGGACGAACTGGCCCAGAACGTCGCGGCCTGGGCCAGCTTCCTCTACCTGGTGGCCGACAGCGACATCGACTTCCGGGTGTTGTCGGCGGGGGCGCCGAAGGCGGCCCACTAAAGACCCTCTCCCGGAGGGAGAGGGGGGGGGGCCAAGCGAAGCTTGGGAGGGTGAGGGGTTTGGACGTCCGACGGCGTGCCGGCAGGGCGTTCGTGAGAAAACAGGGTGAGGGCGTGACCCCTCACCCTCCCACCGCTGCGCGGCGGGCCCCTCCCTCTCCCCTCCGGGAGAGGGTTCACGAAAAGCCGACCCCTTCTCCCTCACGCCTCCACGTCGCACCGATATCGCTGCGGTCCATGACCCCAGCCGATCCTCGCCCCCTCGCCAACCATCACATCGCCGTCCTGCTGGGCGGCCCCTCCGCCGAGCGCGAGGTCAGCCTGGCCACGGGCGCGGCCTATATTGCCGCCCTCCAGCGCCTCGGCGCCCGGGTGACCCCCGTCGACCCCGGCCGCGACCTCGCCCAGGCTCTCACCACCCTGGCCCCTGACCTCGTCTTCAACGCCCTGCACGGGCGCTGGGGCGAGGACGGCCGGGTGCAGGGGGTGCTGGAAGTCCTGGGCCTGCGCTACACCCATTCGGGCGTCCTGGCCTCGGCCCTGGCGATGGACAAGGCCCGGGCCAAGGCCGTGCTGGCGGCCGCCGGCGTCACCGTGCCCGGCGGCGGCCTGTTCGACCGCCACGAGGTCGCCCGCGACCATGTGATGCAGCCGCCCTATGTGGTGAAACCCAACGCCGAGGGATCGTCGGTCGGGGTGTTCGTCGTGCGCGAAGGCGCCAACGCGCCGCCGCGCGAACTGGCCGCGCCGGACTGGACTTTCGGGGAAAGGGTGATGGTCGAGCCCTACATCCCCGGGTTGGAGCTGGCGGTCGCTGTCCTAGGCCAGGCAACGGGTCCGAGGGCCCTGGCGGTCACTGAAATCCGTCCGTCCACAGGTTTCTACGACTACGCCGCCAAGTATTCGCAAGGTGGATCGACCCACGTTATTCCAGCGCCAATCCCGAACGCAGTAAGGGACCGGGCGATGCATATGGCGGAGCTTGGCCATGCAGCTCTTGGTTGCCAAGGTGTGACCCGATGTGACTTCCGTTATGACGGAATTAACGACCTTCTGGTCCTTCTAGAGGTCAATACGCAGCCTGGCATGACACCCACTTCGCTCGTTCCCGAGCAGGCGGACCACGTCGGGGTCTCGTTTGATCGTTTAGTGTTTTGGATCGTGGAGGACGCTTATGCCCGCGGTGATGCGGGGGGGATCGCGTAAGCCTACGCGCCCCCGGGCCGAAGCGCCCGCAAGTCCGAACAAGGGCCGGTCGGCCGCGCGCAACTCCGCGCCGCCGACGGGGAAGCTGCACGCCGCGCGTGGCGGTGTGGGCGTGTCGCCGCGGTTGGCCCTCGGCGTGGCCGGCGCGGCCCTGCTGATCGCCCTGGTCGCCACCCTGGCCACCGGCCATCGGATGGAACGGCTGGGCGCGGCCTTCGGGCGCGGCGTCGACGGCCAGTTCGCCGACCTGGGCTTCAAGCTCAAGGCCGTGCACATCGAAGGCGCTTCGCCGATGGCCAAGGCCGACATCATGAACGCCACGGCGCTCTACCAGGACCAGCCCACCCTGGGCATGGACCTCGAGGACCTGCGGGCCCGCGTCGAGAGCGTGGGCTGGGTCAAGACCGCCAAGGTCGTGCGCCTGCTGCCCGACACCGTCTCGATCACCATCGAGGAGCGCCCGGCCCTGGCCGTCTGGCAGCATTCCGGCGCGATGCGGGTAATCGACGGCGAGGGGCGCATCATCCGCGAGGCCGACGCCGCCCGCTTCCCGCAACTGCCGCTGGTGGTGGGGCAGGGGGCCGACCAGGCCGCCGGCGCCATCCTGCCGGCCGTCAATGCGCGGCCCCGGCTGCGGGACCGTCTGGAGGCCCTGGTGCGCGTCGACGACCGCCGCTGGGACCTGCGTTTGAAAGATGGTTCGCTGATCCAGCTGCCGGCCATTGACGAAGAGTCCGCGCTGATTCAATTGGATCAACTCGATCAACGACAACGAATCCTCGATCTCGGCTTCGCGCGTATCGACCTGCGCGATCCCGAGATGGTGGCCGTGAGGCCTCGTGACACGGTGCTGCCCGGGCAGCCCGTGGCCGGCGGGGCCTGAAGATGAACCATGGGCGTGAGGTGTCTCTAACGATGTCGCGACTGGATGACCGGAAACAGGCCCGCGAAGGCCTGAAGGCGACGCTGGTGCGTCAGCCGGCGGTCGCGGCCGTCGACCTCGGCGCGTCCAAGGTGACCTGCTTCATCATGAAGCCGGACGGCATCCACCGCGACAACCGCACCCTGACCACCTCCGGCGTCGGCTATGTGCAGTCGCGCGGCGTGCGCGGCGGGGCGATCGTCAATCTGGACGAGGCCGCCCAGGCCATCGCCCAGGCCGTCGAGCGGGCCGAGACCGTGGCCGGCGTCAACGTCCAGGGCGTTTCGATCTGCACGGCCGGCGGCCAGCTGGCCAGCCATCGCGTCACCACCCAGGTGTCGCTGGGCGCCCGGCCGATCGCCGACGGCGACCTGTCGCGCGCCATCGCTTCGGCGCTGGCCCAGGTCCGCATTCCCGGCCGCAAGCCGATCCACCTGCTGCCGATCGCCTGGTCGGTGGACGGCCAGAAGGGCGTGCGCGATCCGCGCGCCATGTTCGGCCGCGCCCTGGGTCTGGAGCTGCTGGTCGTCTCGATCAACGAGAACGTCTTCCACACCCTGGCCCACTGCGTCGAGCGGGCCCACCTGTCGTTCGAGGGCGTGGTCGCCGCGCCCTTCGCCTCGGCCCTGGCGGCCCTGGAAGAGGACGAGATGGACCTGGGCGCCGTCTGCATCGACATGGGCGGCGGCTCGACCTCGGTGGCGGTGTTCAACCAGGGCGCCCTGTGCCACGTCGACAGCCTGGCCGTCGGCGGCGGGCACGTGACGCAGGACATCGCCCGCGGCTTGCAGACCTCGGTCGCCGGCGCCGAACGCATCAAGACCCTGCACGGCAGCGCCATCGCCTCGGCCAACGAGGACCGCGAGATGATCGAGGCCCCGCCGCGCGGCGACGATCCGGGCGCCGGTCCGGTCATCGCACCCCGCAGCCTGCTCAAGGGCATCATCCAGCCGCGCGTCGAGGAGACGCTGGAACTGCTGCGCGAGCGCCTCAAGGCCTCGGGCGCGCCGGTCGAGCCGGGCGCCGGCATCGTCCTGACCGGCGGCGCCAGCCAGCTGGCCGGGGTGCGCGAAGTCGCGGTGCGGGTGTTCGACCGTCCCGTCCGCCTGGGCCGTCCGCGCCGGGTGCCGCACCTGGCCGACGCCGCGTCGGGTCCGGCGTTCTGCGCCGCCGCCGGCGTGCTGCACCGCTCGGCCTTCGGTCCGCGCGAGGTGGTCTCGCCCAAGGCCCTGGCCGGCGCCGCGATCCGCAAGCGTCCGATGGACCCCAACGCCAGCCCGGTCGCCAAGGCCGCCGCCTGGCTGCGCGACAATCTGTAGGTTTTTGGATTCAAAGACGGTTGTCATCCCGGACGAGCCTGGCGACAGCCGGGCGCAGATCCGGGACCGCCGGAAGCGCTGAGCTCAGGCGTCGGTCCCGGATCTGCGCGCTCCGCGCTTGTCCGAGATGACAACGATTTTGATGACCCGCACCCTCCATCAAGCTCGGCTGAGTCGCGCCGATCTGGACCCGACTGTAAATTTCTGTGACCGCGCGAATTTTCTCGTCTTGCCGGCAAAGGGCAAGAATTGCGGTCAAGTGTTAACAGAATTTAAGCATAAGCCTTAAGGATCTAAGTGTCGGAAACACCTAACAGTGTAGTTTCGGGCCCTGCGAAAACAGGGTTTCGGACGGCTTTTTCGGTCAGCGGCGTTCCGTCGCACAGCCTCTTCGGCTAGGTTCGGGAAGTCGAGGAAACCCTGCGATTCCTTGGGATAACTGGATTTTTTCCCCTCTGCGGGGGTCGACCGAGGGCCGACTCAGCTTATGCAGTTAACCACCGATTAAGGTTGGTGGTTGTTCTGTTAACCCGATCGTCGAGATGACTCCCGGCGGTGTCTGCTCGGTAGTTGACGAATTCGGCGTTTAGGACGCGAGGGTCCCATGGCTATTTCTCTTTCCGCGCCGCGTACCACTGAACTGAAGCCACGTATCGTGGTGTTCGGCGTCGGTGGCGCAGGCGGCAATGCTGTCAACAACATGATCGAGGCTGGCCTCGAGGGTGTTGAGTTCGTGGTGGCCAACACCGACGCGCAGCAACTCCAGTTCGCCAAGACCGACCGTCGCATCCAGCTCGGCGTGCAAGTGACCCAGGGTCTGGGCGCCGGCGCTCACCCCGAAGTCGGCATGAGCGCCGCCGAGGAGAGCTTCCCGGAAATCGGCGAGCACCTCGACGGCGCGCACATGGTGTTCATCACCGCCGGCATGGGCGGCGGCACCGGCACCGGCGCGGCCCCGATCATCGCCAAGTGCGCTCGCGAACGCGGCATCCTGACCGTCGGCGTGGTCACCAAGCCCTTCCACTTCGAAGGCCGTCACCGCATGCGTCTGGCCGACGCCGGCATCGGTGAACTGCAGCGCTATGTCGACACCCTGATCGTCATCCCCAACCAGAACCTGTTCCGCGTCGCCAACGAGCGCACGACCTTCGCCGAAGCCTTCGGCATGGCCGACCAGGTGCTGCACTCGGGCGTCCGCTCGATCACCGACCTGATGGTCCTGCCGGGCCTGATCAATCTCGACTTCGCCGACGTCCGCACGGTCATGACCGAAATGGGCAAGGCGATGATGGGCACCGGCGAGGGCACCGGCGAAGACCGCGCCCTGATGGCCGCCCAGAACGCCATCGCCAACCCGCTGCTGGACGAAGTCTCGCTGAAGGGCGCCAAGGCCGTGCTGGTCAACGTGACCGGCGGCATGGACATGACGCTTCTTGAAGTCGATGAAGCGGCTAACGCGATCTCGGATCAGGTCGACCCGGAAGCCAACATCATCTTCGGCGCCGCCTTCGATCCGTCGCTGGACGGCGTGATCCGCGTGTCGGTGGTCGCCACCGGCATGGACGGCGCCTCCATCGCCCAGATCGAGCCCAAGTCGGTGTCGCGCAACACCACGGCCCAGCCGCTGGTGGTCGAGACCGCCCGCCCGGCCCCGCAGGCCCAGCCGGCCCCGATCACCGCCGAAGCCGGCCGTCCGGGCATGCGCTACGAGCCGCGCCCGATTGAGCGTCCCGTCCAGACCGCGTCCTACGCGCCGGAACCGGCCTATGAAGAGCCCGCCCCGACCGCCGCCGCGCAGGAAGACCTTCGCTTCGAAGAGCCGGTGATGGAAGCCGCGCCCGAGCCCTATGTCGCGCCGGCCCCGCGCGTCACCCGCATCGTCGACCCGATGGTCGCCGAAGCCGAGGACGAGCCGCTGTACAGCGAAACCTACGAAGACCGCCGCGCCCAGAAGTCGGGCGGCTGGATGAGCCTGTTCGGCGGTGGCCGTCAGCAGCGCTACGAGCAACCGGCCGCCCAGCAGCAGCGTCCGGCGACGGGCTCGGCCCGTCCGGCCCTGCAACCGCTGGACCAGCCGCAGGCCGACGAGGGCGAGGATCTGGAGATCCCGTCCTTCCTGCGCCGGCTGGCCAACTGAAAGTTCCGATAAGTTTAGTGGCGTACCAGTAAGCGTAAACGAGACGCCCGGGGTGAGAGCCCCGGGCGTTTTGCTTTGATCCTGGTCACGCTCCGTCCGCTCAGGAGGCCGGCCGGACCCGGATGCCGATGATGACAGGCCAAGTGGAGCAACCGCTCAACGTGAGCATCACCTGATCGCCGCGGGCGTAGGCGGTCAGCAGCATCGACGTGAACATGTCGTGCGACTGCGCATCGGGTGTGACGATATAGATTCCCGCCGACGGGCACCCATCGGGATTTTCCATCGGAGCGGAAACCTGCACGGAGAACATGGGAACGGTCCAGCCGCCGCTGATCTCGGTGATTTTCGCCCAGCCGACTGTACCGGTGGCGTTGGCCGTCGCGGCGAAGCCCAGGGTGAAGGCCAGGACCGCCGCGAAGGTCGATATGCGTTTCATCGTGTTCTCCAGATCTCGACGTCGAGCTTCGAGTTTGCCGGTCGATCGTCGATCTGAAGCTTAGCTGTGTAGGCGATCGATTCTCAGAACCCATTTCGTCTCTGGATTGTGGCGCGGCAATTCGTGCTTCGGGGACAGGCGCATGCGCCTGTCCCCAGCCGCTAGTGGGCCTTGGCGGCCGCGTCGGCGGCGGCGTCGGCCTTTCGCTTGGCGACGCCCGCGGCGTCGGTGGCGCTGTCGACGGCCTTGTCAGCGGCCGCGGTCGTCTTTTCGGCGGCCTGGTCGGCGGCGGCGCCTGTCTTGTCCATCGCCTTGTCCGTCGCCTCGGCGGTCTTGTCGGCGGCCGCGTTGACGTTGGCGGCGGTGTCCTGGGCGGCCGAGGCGGTCGCGGTGGCGGCCTGGTCGGCGGCGGTCTTGGCGTGTTCCTCGGTCTTCGGCGAGCAGGCCATCAGCGACAGGCCGGCAAGCGAAGCGGTGATCATCAGAGCAAGGCGCATGGGGTTTTCTCCGTGGGTGGCGGGACGTTGGTCGGCCCGGCGGTGTCCAAGGCTCGGTTTGGCGCTTGGTGTCGTCGAGGCGATCGGGCCTCTCGGTCTCAACGCCCAGGAACGGACTATGGCTCCAGCTTGAGGCGGGCGACGGATGGGGGGCCTCAAGCCTGTGTCCCCGGTCGCGCAATCTCGCTAGTCTCGTCACATCCTGCCAGGCGATCCGGAAAAACGGTCATTATGAAGCTCACTCGCGCCGATCGAAAGATCCTCGAGATTCTGCAACAGGACAGCGGGGTCACCAATGTCGAACTGGCCGAACGGGTGGGGCTGTCGCCCAGCCCGTGCCTGCGGCGGGTCAAGCAGCTGGAGGCCTCGGGGTTGATCAGCGGCTATGTGGCGCTGCTGGACCGCCGCAAGGCCAGGCTGGACCTGCTTGCCTATGTCGAGGTGCAGGTCGACCGCCACAGCGAGACCGCCGCCGAGGGCTTCAAGGAGGCGGTGCTGCGCGAGCCCCTGGTGGTCGGCTGTCACGCCATGACCGGCGGCTACGACTACCTGCTGCGGGTGGTGGCCCCCAATCTCGACGCCTATGCCGAATTCACCATGAAGCGGCTGCTGAAGATGCCGGCGGTCAAGGACATCCGGTCCAGCTTCGTGCTGGAGACCATCAAGGACGCCACGGCCCTGCCGCTGGATTACCTGGAATAGGGGGCGGAGCGGGCCAGACGATTGGAACGTTCATCAAGGGCGGTTAGCGAACCTGTGGTCCTCGTGATAAGACCCCCGCCCCTCGTGAAGGCGGCTATGCTGCACGAGGCTGTCAGGCGTTAGGAGAAGCCCAAATGAGCAGGGTTCTGGTTATCGGCGCGGGCGGCGTCGGTTCGGTCGCGGTCCACAAGATGGCGATGAACAGCGACGTTTTCTCGCACATCACGCTGGCGAGTCGCCGCAAGTCCAAGTGCGACGCCATCGCGGAGTCCGTGAAACAGCGCACCGGCGCGACCATTGATACGGCGCAGCTGGACGCCGACGATGTGGGCGCGACCACGGCGCTGATCCGGGCCGTGAAGCCCGGGGTCGTGGTCAATCTGGCGTTGCCCTACCAGGACCTGGCCATCATGGACGCCTGCCTGGCGGCCGGCGTGAACTATCTCGACACCGCCAACTACGAGACGCGCGAGGAGGCCAAGTTCGAATACAGCTGGCAGTGGGCCTATCAGGACCGCTTCAAGGCCGCCGGGCTGATGGCCCTGCTGGGCAGCGGCTTCGACCCGGGCGTGACCTCGGTGTTCGCCACCTATACCAAGAAGCACCTGCTGGACCGGATCGACACGCTCGACATCCTGGACTGCAACGGCGGCGACACCGGCCTGCCGTTCGCCACCAACTTCAATCCGGAAATCAACATCCGCGAAGTGACCGCGCCCTCGCGGCACTGGGAAAACGGTCAATGGATCGAGGGGCCGGCGCTGTCGCACAAGCAGGTCTTCGACTTCGACCAGGTCGGCCCGAAGAACATGTACCTGATGTACCACGAGGAACTTGAGTCCCTGGCCAAGTTCTATCCGGAGATCAAGCGCATCCGCTTCTGGATGACGTTCGGCGACTCCTACCTCAAGCACCTGGACGTGCTGCAGAACGTCGGCCTGACGCGGATCGACCCGGTGATGTTCCAGGGCCAGGAGATCATCCCGATCCAGTTCCTCAAGGCCCTGCTGCCCGAGCCGTCCTCGCTGGGCCCCATCACCAAGGGCAAGACCAATATCGGCACCATCGCCACCGGCGAGAAGGACGGTCAGGCCAAGACGGTCTACGTCAACAACGTCTGCGATCACGAGGAAGCCTACGCCGAGACCGGCAACCAGGCTGTCAGCTACACGACGGGCGTCCCGGCGATGATCGGCGCGGCCCTGATGCTGACCGGCCAATGGAAGGGCGCGGGCGTCTTCAACATGGAGCAGCTGAATCCCGATCCGTTCATGGACATGCTGAACCGGCACGGGCTGCCCTGGCAGGTCCGCGACCTGGCGGCCCCGCTCGCCTTCTGATCGGCTCAGGACATGGAAACCAAGGCGGCCGGCCCCGGCGCATTCGCACGATTTGACCTGAACCGCGTGCCCTCGCCCTGTTTCGTGGTCGATGAGGCCGCGGTGCGGCGCAATCTGGCCATCCTCAAGGACGTGGGCGACCGGGCGGGCGCCAAGGTCCTGCTGGCGCTCAAGGCCTTCTCGATGTGGTCGCTGGCCGACCTGGTCGGCGAGTATCTCGACGGCGTCTGCGCGTCCGGACTGTGGGAGGCGCGGCTGGCGCGCGAGCACTATCGCGGCGAGCTGACGACCTATTCGCCCGCCTACCGGCGCGAAGACCTGCCCGAGATTCTGCGGCTGTCCGACACGGTGATCTTCAATTCACCCGACCAGATCGCCCGGTTCGCCGAGGTGATCGCGGCGGCGCGCGACCAGGGCGAAACGTTCGAGATCGGGCTGCGCCTGAATCCCGAGCACAGCGAGGCCGAGGTGGCCAAGTACGACCCGTGCCAGATGGGTTCGCGGCTGGGCTATCCGGTGTCCCAACTGCGTCCGGAGCATCTGGATGGGGTCGACGGTTTGCACATCCACGCCCTGTGCGAGCAGGGTTTCGAGCCGCTTCAGCGGATCTGGGCATCGCTCGAACCGAAGCTCGAGGGGATGCTGGCCCAGGTGAAATGGCTCAATCTCGGCGGCGGCCATCACATCACCCGGGCCGACTATCAACGCGAGGACCTGATCGCCTTCCTGGCCCAGGTTTCCAAGCGCCACGGCCTTGAGGTCTATCTCGAACCCGGCGAGGCGATCGCCCTGGACGCGGGCATCCTGGTCGGCGAGATCCTCGACACCTTCGACAATTCGGTGGCCGTCGCGATCACCGACATCTCGGCGACATGCCACATGCCCGACGTCATCGAGGCGCCCTACCGGCCGGCGATGCTGGACGAGGGCGAAGCGGGCGTCGTGGTCAGGATCGGCGGCCCCTCCTGCCTGGCAGGAGACATCATCGGCGACTACATCTTCCAGGCCCGGCCGGTCCCGGGCCAGCGCATCGCCTTCCTGGATCAGGCCCACTATTCGATGGTCAAGACCAACACCTTCAACGGCGTGCCGCTGCCGGCCATCGCGCTATGGAACAGCCAGACCGACGCCCTGAGGCTGGTCCGACAGTTCGACTACACGGACTTTCGCGACCGTCTTTCCTGAGCGGTTCCGCATGTCCCCAACTGTAACCGGGCGCGAATCCCCTTCGTTGTCATCCCGGGCGTAGCGAAGCGAAGACCCGGGACCCAGGGGCCGTGCGCACCGCCCCTGGGTCCCGGACAGCCTCTGCGAGGCTTCCGGGATGACAACTTGATTTGTCGACATCAAAGCCCGAACTTGCGGCACGTTTTAGCATAATATGACCGTTTGTGGGTCGACAACGGTCATCATCGCCACACACCGTCGCCACGAACGTCCTATCCTGCCGCGTCCCTGGTTCGCGGAGCGTTGGCGCATGCTTGTTGTCGATCAAAAGTCCCTGTCGCCGGCCGTCGTTTCGCCCGTGCGTCCGGCCCTGGAAGGCGTCAGCGCCTACAAGGCCGGCATGACCCTGGCCGAGGCCGGTCGCCTGGCGGGGCGCACCGACCTGTCCAAGCTGGCCAGCAACGAGAATCTGCTGGGCTGCAGCCCCAGGGTCGCCGACGCCGTCCAGGCCGCCCTGGCCAGCCCGGAAATCTATCCCGACCCCTATTGCGAGACCCTGCGCGCCGCGATCGGCGCGCGGCTGAAGATCGATGCGGGCCGCATTGTCATGACCCCGGGTTCGGAAGCCCTGATCGACTACCTGTTCCGCGCCGTGCTGCATCCGGGCGACAGCATCCTGCTGAGCTCGCCGACCTTCCCGGCCTACGAAATCTTCGGCCGCTGCGCCGAGGCCGTGTTCATCGACGTGCCGCGACTGGCCAATTTCGACCTCGACGTCGAGGCCTTCAAGGTCGAGGCGGCCAAGGGCCCCAAGCTGCTGGTGCTGTGCACGCCCAACAACCCGACCGGCAACGCCCTGTCCGGCGTCGACATCGGCGAGATCCTGGCCGTCACCCCGCGCTCGACCGTGGTGTTCGTCGACGAGGCTTACCGCGAATATCACCAGGCCTTCGACACCCTGGCCCTGCTGAAGGCCTGGGGCGGGACCTGGGTGTCGGGCCGCACCTTCTCCAAGGCCTATGGCCTGGCCGGCATGCGGGTGGGCTACGGCATCTGCTCGTCGGTCGCGATGGTCGGCTACCTGGACCGCATCCGCCCGCCGTTCAACGTCACCGCCATCAGCCAGGCCGCTGCCCTGGCCGCCTGGGACGACCAGGAGCATCTGGAGCGCACTGTCGCGCTGACCATCGCCGAACGCGGCCGGGTCGAGGCGGTGCTGGACGCCATGGGCGCCCCGCGCACCAACAGCGCCGCCAATTTCGTCTTCCTGCGCAGCCCGGCCGGCGCCGAAGCCACGGCCACGCGTTTGTTGTCGGAAGGGCTTATCGTGCGCCCCACGCCGGTGCCCGGCGGCTGGGTGCGGATCACCATCGGCCGCCCCGCCGACAACGACCGCCTGATCGCCGCCTTGCCCGCCGCTCTCGCTCTCTGACTTCGGAGCCCGCCATGACCATCAACGCGCAAAACCCCCTCGGCCTCCACGGCTTCGAGTTCGTCGAGTTCACCAGCCCCGATCCGGCCGCCATGAAGGCCCTGTTCGAGCAACTGGGCTTCGTGGCCGCCAGCACCCACCCGACCAAGGCCGTGACTCGCTACAAGCAGGGCCGCATCAACCTGTTGGTCAACGAGGAACAGACCGGCCAGGTCGCCGAGTTCCGCGCCGCCCACGGCCCGTCGGCCAACGGCATGGCCTTCCGGGTCGAGGACGTCGACCAGGCGCTCGCCGAAGCCCTGAAGCGCGGGGCGGTGGCGGCCGACGCCTCCAAGACCGTGCTGGGCGAGGGCGCCAAGGTGCTGGAAGGCATCGGCGGCTCGATGCTGTACCTCGTGGCCGGCGAAGGCTCGATCTACGACAGCTGGACGCCCGTGCCCGGCGCGGCGGAAGCCGAAGCGGCCAACAATGTCGGCCTCGACCTGCTCGACCACCTGACCCACAACGTCAAGCGCGGCCAGATGCGCACATGGTCGACCTTCTACCGCGACGTCTTCGGCTTCGAGGAGCAGAAGTATTTCGACATCAAGGGCCAGGCCACCGGCCTGTTCAGCCAGGCGATGATCGCCCCCGACAAGGCCATCCGCATCCCGCTCAACGAGAGCCAGGACGACCAGAGCCAGATCGAGGAGTTCATCCGCCAGTACAACGGCGAGGGCATCCAGCACCTGGCCCTGACCACGCCCGACATCTACGACACGGTCGAGCGGCTGCGAGCTCGCGGCGTCAAGCTGCAGGACACCATCGAGACCTATTACGAGCTGATCGACAAGCGCGTGCCGGGCCACGGCGAGGACGTCGAGCGGCTGCGCAAGAACCGCATCCTGCTGGACGGCAATGTCGGCGAGGAAGGCCTGCTGCTGCAGATCTTCACCGAGAACCTGTTCGGGCCGATCTTCTTCGAGGTCATCCAGCGCAAGGGCAATGAAGGCTTCGGCAACGGCAACTTCCAGGCCCTGTTCGAGAGCATCGAGCTGGACCAGATCCGCCGCGGCGTGATCACGGTCGAGGCATAGGCTTCTTCTGAATTCCCCTTCCTTGTCATCCCGGCCGAAGCGTAGCGTAGAGCCGGGACCCAGGGGCCACCGCATTGCGCCGGCCCCTGGGTCCCGGACAGCCTCTGCGAGGCTTCCGGGATGACAACGACAATGATGGCCAGAGGGTCACGGAAACGCTGATGGACCTCCACTACCAATCCGGCTTCGGCAACCACCTCGCCACCGAGGCCGTGCCCGGCGCCCTGCCGGTCGGCCAGAACTCGCCGCAGACGCCGCCGTTCGGGCTCTATGCCGAGCAGCTGTCGGGCACGGCCTTCACCGCGCCGCGCCACGAGAACCGCCGGTCCTGGCTCTACCGCCTGCGGCCCAGCGCCGGCCACGGCCCCTATGCGCCCTATGCCCAGGAGCGCCTGAAGAGCGGCCCGTTCGACGCCGCCGCCCCGACCCCCAACCGACTGCGCTGGGACCCACTGGGGCTTCCCGCCGAACCCACCGACTTCGTCGACGGCCTGGTGACCCTGGCCGGCAACGGCGACGTCGCGACCCAGCAGGGCATGGCCACGCACCTGTACCTGGCCAACCGCTCGATGACCGGCCGGGTGTTCCAGAACGCCGACGGCGAGCTGCTTATCGTGCCGCAGCAGGGGAGCTTGCGTCTGGTCACCGAGCTGGGCCTGATCGACGTGGCTCCCGGCGAGGTCGCGGTGATCCCGCGCGGCGTGCGGTTCCGGGTCGAGGTTTCCGGCCCGGTGCGCGGCTATGTCTGCGAAAACTACGGCCAGGCCTTCCGCCTGCCGGAACTGGGGCCGATCGGCTCGAACGGCCTGGCCAACAGCCGCGATTTCCTGACCCCCGTCGCCGCCTTCGAGGACGTCGACGCCCCGACGCAGGTGATCCAGAAGTTCCAGGGCGGGCTGTGGGCCGGGACCTGGGACCACAGCCCGCTGGACGTCGTCGCCTGGCACGGCAACCTCGCGCCCTACAAGTACGACCTGGCCCGGTTCAACACCATCAACACGGTCAGCTTCGACCACCCCGACCCGTCGATCTTCACCGTCCTGACCGCGCCCAGCGAGATCCCCGGCACGGCGAATGTCGACTTCGTGATCTTCCCGCCGCGCTGGATGGTGGCCGAGCACACCTTCCGGCCGCCGTGGTTCCATCGCAATGTGATGAGCGAGTTCATGGGGCTGGTCACCGGCGCCTATGACGCCAAGGCCGGCGGCTTCTCGCCCGGAGGAGCCAGCCTGCACAACGCCATGAGCGATCACGGCCCCGACGTCGCCAGCCACAAGGGCGCGACGGAGGCGCAACTGAAGCCGCACAAGATCGACAATACGCTGGCCTTCATGTTCGAGAGCCGCTGGGTGATCCGCCCGACGAAGTTCGCGCTGGAGACTTCTGAACTTCAGGCCGACTATGACGCGTGCTGGACGGGCTTTCCCAAGGCCAAGCTGCCTTAGGAAACCAGTCTGCCTTAGGTCAACGACAACAAAGAGGAAGCGCCCATGAAGCTCGCGTCTCTGAAGGGCGGCCGCGACGGCCGGCTGGTGGTGGTCTCCAACGACCTGGCCTGGTTCACCGATGCCGGAACGATCGCCCCCACCCTGCAAGCCGCTCTCGACGATTGGGAGCGCTGCGAGCCGATGCTGCGGGCCCTCGCCGAAAGCCTCGAACACGCCGGCGTGCCGCGCGAACGGTTCCACGAGCACGAGGCCGCCAGTCCGCTGCCGCGCGCCTACCAGTGGGTCGACGGCTCGGCCTATGTGAACCATGTGCAGCTGGTGCGGCAGGCCCGTGGGGCCGAGATGCCCGAGAGCTTCTGGACCGACCCGCTGATGTACCAGGGCGCCTCCGACGGGTTCCTGGGGCCGCGCGACGCCATCCCGCTGGCCGACGCCGCCTGGGGCGGCGACCTGGAAGGCGAGGTGGCGGTGGTCACCGGCGACGTGCCGCTGGGCGCGACCCGCGACGAGGCCCTGGCGGCGATCCGCCTGGTGATGCTGGTCAACGACGTTTCCCTGCGCGCCCTGATCCCGGCCGAGCTGGCCAAGGGCTTCGGCTTCGTGCAGTCCAAGCCGGCCAGCGCCTTCTCGCCGGTCGCCGTCTCGGTGGACGCCCTGGGCGACGCCTGGAAGGGCGGCAAGCTGTCGGGCGCGCTGCTGGTCGAGCTGAACGGCAAGGCGTTCGGCCGGGCCGACGCCGGCGCCGACATGACCTTCGATTTCGGGACCCTGGTGGCTCACGCCGCCAAGACCCGCGCCCTGGCGGCCGGCACGATCGTCGGCTCGGGCACGGTGAGCAACCGCGGCGCCGACGGCGGCCCGGGCAAGCCGGTGGCCGAGGGCGGCCTGGGCTATTCGTGCCTGGCCGAGGTCCGCACCGTCGAGACCCTGCAGACCGGCCACCCCAAGACCCCGTTCCTGAAGGCCGGCGACACCGTCCGCATCGAGATGCGCGACGCCAGGAGTCACACGATCTTCGGCGCCATCGAACAGACGGTGGCCGCCTCCTGATGAGCGACGCGCCGGGGGAGGTCGCTCTGGGCCGTGTCTGGACGACGCCCGCCGGCGTCAAGCTGGGCCCGCTCGACCAGATCGCCGACCCCGGCGCCCGAAACTATGTCCTGCAGATCGGCGACAAGCGTTTCCACGGCTTTGTCGTGCGGCGCGGCGGCGCGGCGTTCGGCTATGTCGACCGCTGCCCGCACGCCGGCCTGCCGCTGGCCCAGGTGCTGGACCGCTACCTGACCGAGGACGGCGGGCTGATCGCCTGCTCCTGGCACGGGGCGCTGTTCGAGCCGGAGACCGGCGTCTGCGTCGGCGGACCCTGCGTCGGGGCGCGGCTGTCGCCGTGGCCGGTGACGGTCGAGGACGGGCGGATCGTCACGACCTGACCGCCTCCGTCACTCGCTCCCGGTGTGGAAGTAGTTGACCAACTCGGTGGGGTCCCAGCTGTTGCAGGTCCCCGTGCCGTAGACGATGATCGGCTTGCGCATGGCGTAGGCCGAAAGCAGCACCGCCAGCATGCCCTGGTCCAGCGGGTTGGTGAGGTCCAGGACCCATCGGTTCGGCTGATTGGCGGCGGCGCAACTCGGCAGCGCGGTTCGGCCGTTGCCGCCCGTGACCTGGAAATAGACATACCCGCCGTGGACCGGGGCCACGTAGCTGATATAGCCCCAGTCCGTGGTGGAGGCGCGCGCGACGCCGGCCGTCGACATCATCAGGATCGCGATCGCCAGCCCGCTCAGAATCTTCGTCATCCGCACTCCCCCGTCTAGGTGGGCAAAGCTTGAGTATGGCCGCGGCCATCGTCAAGGTTGTACACGGCCTGGATGACGTTTCGCCCTGATTGGAAGCAGGCGCTGGCCTGCACGAAAACTCCACGCCGCTTCGGCCGTGCGTGGAAACCCGGGCCACGAACGCGTGAAGCGGCGCGCCTACTCTGTCTCGACAGAACAGGAGCCCGACCCATGCCTTACGACCAGATCCAGGTGCGCGACTACGCCGTGGTCATCCTCGCCGGCAACGACGAATGGACCTGGCAGGTGATGGATTTCGACGCCCGGATCGCCGCCAGCGGTCTGGCGCCGGACCGCGAGAGCGCCTGGCGCAGCGGCCTGTTCGCGGCGGGCGCGGTCGGGGCCCTGGCGAGGATCGGCCGGCGCGGCTAGAGCATTTTCGAGCGAAGTGGATACCGGTTCGCGTGAAGAAAATGCGCAAAACAAAAAGTCCAACGCCCAAAAGAAAGGCCGCCTTCGCAGGAGAGCAGAAGACGGCCAAAGTCGCATAGGAGGAAACGCCCAGAAGGGCTGAGACCTCTATAGCCGAACCTAGCAAACGTGACAACGTTGTCATGTGATTTATTTCGTGCGGCGCGGAAAAGCGTCGTTTCGACCGGTCGCGACGGGTTGGCGCGGCCGGGCCGGGTCGCCAAGTTCGCGGAACCGTCAGAGGAGCCGTCACCTTGAGTCTGAATCTGCGTCTCGCCTCGCCCGAGGACCTGCCCGCCCTGCGTGAGCTGATGAACGCCGCGATCGGCGAACTCCTGACACCGTTCCTGCCGCCGGACGAGGTGGCCGCCTCGTTCGAGATCATGGGACTGGACAGCCAGCTTGTCGCCGACGGCACCTATTTCGTGGTCGAGCATGACGGGACTCTGGCCGGCTGCGGCGGCTGGAGCCGGCGGGCGACGCTGTTCGGCGGCGACCACTCGGCGGGTCGCGACGCGGCCCTGCTGGACCCGGCCCGCGACGCGGCCAGGGTGCGGGCGATGTACACTCACCCCGACCATGTCCGGAAGGGCGTTGGGCGGTTGATCCTCGACGCCTGCGAGGCGGCGGCGGCGGGGGAGGGCTTCACGCGTTGCGAGATGGCCGCGACCCTGGCCGGCGAGCCGCTCTACCGGGCTTGCGGCTACCAGCAGATCGAGCGGTTCTCGGCCTCGACCTCGCGCGGGGTCGAGGTGCCGCTGGTGCGAATGGGCAAGGCGCTGCCGGGGACCAATCCTCAATAGAAAAAAGAGCGGGCCCCAATAGAAAAGGGGCAGGTCCGAAGACCCGCCCCTCTGACGCTTACTCGGTACGCTCAGGCTTAACGGAACAGGCTGAGGATCGACGAAGACGACTGGTTGGCGATGGAGAGCGCCTGGATGCCCAGCTGCTGCTTGGTTTGCAGCGACTGCAGCTTGGCGCTTTCCTTGTGCAGCGACTGCAGCTTGGCGCTTTCCTTG
>NZ_LMHC01000003.1:132491-132880 GCF_001427665.1 Caulobacter sp. Root655 | reverse complement strand
GATCAGGTGCAACTGGCGCAGTACGGCTACGACAATCTGGGCCGGCGCACGGCGGTCTGGCGCGGCAATGGGGCCAACACCTATTACGCCTATGACGCCGCCAGCCGCCTGCAGACCCTGTCCCTGGACCTGACCGGCGCGGCCCAGGACCAGACCTACAACTTCACCTACAACGCCGCCGGCCAGGTCAAGTCTCGCGCCGCCGGCAACAGYCTCTACGAATGGGCCGGTGTTCAGACGACCAAGGGCTACACGGTCAACGGCCGCAACCAGTACCTGACGGCCGGCGACGCGACGTTGGCCTACGGCGACAATCGCGGCAACCTGACGGGCGATGGCGCGTCGACCTTTGTCTACGACCTGGACAACCGCTTGACCGGCAAAGCCGG
>NZ_LMHC01000003.1:0-132432 GCF_001427665.1 Caulobacter sp. Root655 | reverse complement strand
AGACGCTGAACAAGTATGACGAATACGGCCTGCCCGACGCCGGCAATGTCGGCCGGTTCCAGTACACCGGCCAGACCTGGATCCCCGAGCTGGGCTTGTATCACTACAAGGCCCGGGTCTATTCTCCGACCCTGGGACGGTTTCTACAGACTGATCCCATCGGCTATGGCGCAGGCCTGAACTGGTATGCGTACGTCAACAATGATCCGCTGAACAAAGACCGACCCGACCGGCAATAACCCCGCCACCGGAGCTCCGGTTAAGCTGACAGCACCGGCGCGCCACCCCTCTGTCCTTGCGGCGGACAAAGGGGTCCCGGGCACAAGGCCCGGGATGACGGAGGCGGCGTGTTTGTTCTTATACTTGACGCCCATGGGCCGCGACCCTTGGAGCCAATAGCGTCCCTCGGCGGTTTTGCCGAAGATCGTACTGCCCGATCCCAAAACAAACGAAGCACCTTCGAACAAGGCGGCGATATAGCGACGATATACCAATAGCGAGGCGACCATGACCGATTGGGACTCCCTGGACGACGGCAAGTATCGTGACGAGGCGGCGGTGATCGCCGACCTGCTGGCCGCCCAGCCCCTGAGTTCGGAAGACCGCGCCGCCGTGCGCGCCGAGGCCGAGGCCCTGGTGCGCGGCGCCCGCCGCAGCGTCCGCAAGCAGGGGGTGGTCGAAAGCTTCCTGCAGGAGTTCAGCCTGGGCACCCGCGAGGGCCTGGCCCTGATGTGCCTGGCCGAGGCCCTGCTGCGCACCCCCGACGACGACACGAGGGACAAGCTGATCGCCGAGAAGATCGGCTCGGCCGACTGGGCCAGCCACCTGGGCGGCTCCGACAGCCTGTTCGTCAACGCCTCGACCTGGGGCCTGATGCTGACCGGCAAGATCGTCGAGCCGGACGACCAGGCCCAGAAGGACCTGCCGGCCTTCATCAAGAAGATCGCCGGCCGCCTGGGCGAGCCGGTGATCCGCGCCGCCGTCGGCCAGGCCATCCGCATCATGGGCGAGCAGTTCGTGCTGGGCCGCACGATCGAGGCGGCCATCAAGCGCGCCGCCAATGACGGCGACATCTGCAGCTTCGACATGCTGGGCGAAGGCGCCCGCACCGCCGCCGACGCCGAGCGCTACGAGAAGGCCTATGCCGACGCGATTCAGACCGTCGGCAAGCTGTCGAACAAGGCCGGCCCCGAAGCCGGCCACGGCGTATCGGTCAAGCTGTCGGCCCTGACGCCGCGCTATGAGGCGACGCAGGAAGCCCGGGTCTGGAACGAGCTCTATCCGCGCGTCCTGCGCCTGGCCCTGATCGCGGCCAAGCACGACATCAACTTCACCATCGACGCCGAAGAGGCGGACAGGCTCGCGCTGTCGCTGAAGCTGCTGGACCGGCTGTGCCGCGAGCCCGGCCTCGGCGAATGGACCGGCCTGGGCCTGGCCGTCCAGGCCTACCAGAAGCGCTGCCCCGAGGTGATCGCCCGGCTGACGGCCCTCTCCAAGGAAACCGGCCGCCGCCTGATGGTCCGCCTCGTGAAGGGCGCCTATTGGGACAGCGAAGTGAAGCGCGCCCAGGTGGCCGGTCGTCCGGACTATCCGGTCTACACCACCAAGCCCGCCACCGACCTGTCGTACCTGGTCTGCGCCAAGGCCCTGGTCGCCGCCGCGCCGCACCTCTACGCCCAGTTCGCCACCCACAACGCCCACACCCTGGCCGCCGTGGTCCGCATGGCCAAGAACGCCGGCGTCCGAATCGAGCACCAGCGCCTGCACGGCATGGGCGAGGCGCTCTACAAGGCCGCCGACGACCTCTATGACGGCATCACCCTGCGAGCCTACGCCCCGGTGGGCGGCCACGAGGACCTGCTGCCCTACCTGGTCCGCCGCCTGCTGGAGAATGGCGCCAACACCTCGTTCGTCCACGCCCTGCTGGACGAGCGGGTGCCGGTCGAGAAGGTGGTGGTCGACCCGGTCACCGCGGTCGAGGCCCATCCCGACCGTCACGCCAAGATCCCGGTCCCGACCGACATCTACGGTCCGCGTCGCCGCAACAGCGCCGGCGTCGACCTGTCCGTCAAGGCCGCGCGCGACCGCCTGGCCGCCCATGTCGCCGAACTGGACAAGCTGACCCTGTCGGCCGGTCCGCTGATCGGCGGCAAGCTGACGGCGGGCGCGCCGCCGATGCCGGTGCAAAGCCCGACCGACAACGCCCGCGTGGTGGGCGTGGTCTCCGAGGCCCAGTTGCCGCAGATCGACCAGGCCTTCAAGTTGGCCCGCGCCGCCCAGCCGGCCTGGGACCAGGCCGGCGGCCCCGTGCGCGCCGGCGTCTTGCGCGCCATGGGCGACGCCCTGGAAGCCAATCTCGAGCGCCTGTGCGCCATCCTGTCGCGCGAGGCCGGCAAGACCCTGCCCGACGCGGTGGCCGAGGTGCGCGAGGCCGTCGACTTCTGCCGCTACTACGCCAAGCTCGCCGAAGAGCAGTTCGGCCTGGCCGGCGAGGTCCTGACCGGCCCGGTGGGCGAGACCAACAGCCTGCGCCTGGCCGGGCGCGGGGTGTTCGTCTGCATCAGCCCGTGGAACTTCCCGCTGGCCATCTTCACCGGCCAGATCGCCGCCGCCCTGGCGGCCGGCAACGCCGTGCTGGCTAAGCCGGCCGAGCAGACCCCGCTGATCGCCTTCGAGGCCATCAAGCTGTATCACGCCGCCGGCCTGGACCACCGCCTCCTGGCCCTGCTGCCGGGACGCGGCGAGACGGTCGGGGCGGCCCTGACCGCCCACGAGGGCCTGGACGGCGTGGCCTTCACCGGCGGCACCGACACCGCCTGGCGGATCAACCAGACGCTCGCCCAAAGGCAAGGCCCGATCGTTCCGTTCATCGCCGAAACCGGCGGCCTGAACGGCATGTTCGTCGACACCACCGCCCAGCGCGAGCAGGTGATCGACGACGTCATCCTGTCCGCTTTTGGCAGCGCCGGCCAGCGCTGCTCGGCCCTGCGCCTGCTGTTCCTGCCGCAAGACACCGCCGACGGCGTGATCGACGGTCTGAAGGGGGCGATGGACGCCCTGGTGATCGGCGACCCGGCCCTGGCCGTCACCGACGTCGGCCCGGTGATCGACGCCGAGGCCAGGGACGCGCTCGACAAGCACCTGGTGCGCCTGAACCGCGAGGCCAAGGTCCTGCACCAGTTGAAGGCCCCCGAGGCCGGGACGTTCTTCGCCCCCGTCCTGGCCGAGATCCCGGCCGCCGACTTCCTGGAGCGCGAGGTGTTCGGCCCGGTGCTGCACGTCGTGCGCTACCGTCCCGAGGACCTGGAGCCGGTGGCGCAGGCCCTGGCGGCCCGCCGCTATGGCCTGACCCTGGGCGTCCACTCGCGGATCGAAAGCTTCGCGGCCGATGTCCAGCGCCTGGTCCCGGCCGGCAACTGTTACGTCAACCGCTCGATGACCGGCGCCGTGGTCGGCGTCCAGCCCTTCGGCGGCGAGGGCCTGTCGGGCACCGGCCCCAAGGCCGGCGGCCCCCACGCCCTGCTGCGCTACGCGGTCGAGCGGGCGCTGAGCGTCAACATCACGGCGCAGGGCGGCGACCCGGCGCTGCTGAACCTGTAGGACTGGAGAGCCGCTGAAGTCTGTCCCTAAAACGTTGTCATCCCGGCTGTAGCGAAGCGGAAGGCCGGGACCCAGGACCGCCGCACTGCGCCGGCCCCTGGGTCCCGGACAGCCTCCGCGAGGCTTCCGGGATGACAACGGTTTTAGGTCTCTGAAATTTTCGGGATCGTCCGCCCACCACTGAATACGGGCGCCGCCCCTACCCGCCCGACGCCGCGTGGAAGACCGCCAGCTGTTCGGCGAAGGCGCGCTGGTAGGCGGGGCGCGCTTCGGCCCGGGCGACATAGGCGGCGAGGTTGGGATATTCGTCCAGCAGGCCCGAGCCCCTCACCCTCAGCAGCACCGAGGCCATCATCAGGTCGCCGGCGCTGAACGCCCCGTCCAGCCAGTCGGCGTCGCCGAGCCGCTGGGAGAGCTCGGCCAGCCGCGCGCGGATGCGGTCGTGGACCATGGCCAGGCGCTCCTCGTACCAGCTCTTGTCGCGCTCGGTGAACATGACCCACTGCAGCTCGACGATCGACTGCTCCACCGTGCTGAGCGCTGCGAACATCCAGGTGATCGCCCGCGCCCGGCCGTTGGCGTCGTCCGGCAGCAGGCCCGGATGGCTTTGCGCGATGTGCAGCACGATGCCGCCGGTCTCGAACAGGACCAAGTCGCCCTCCTCGTAGGTGGGGATCTGACCGAAGGGATGGCGCGCGAGGTGAGCCGGCGCCTTCATTTCGGGGAACGTCAGCAGTTGGACGTCGTAGGGCAGGCTCACTTCCTCGAGCGCCCAGCGAACGCGCATGTCGCGCGCCAGGCCCCTGCCGCGATCGGGCGACTGCTTGAAGGCGGTGATGGTGGGCTTCATGGGTGACCTCCCGGCGCGTGCATGGCGCGATCCAACGTGACACAGCGCGTGGCGATGATCTCGCGCGCGTCTGTTCTGTCCCGAGGACGCGCCACCAGCGGGCTTTCCGACATGACCACGTTGTCCTTTTTTCGGGAGCGGCGCTGGGATTCCAAAATCGAATTTACTTAATCCCCTCCCCCGCGCCGCGGCCTTCCGCTAGGTTGCATGAAAACAAGGGAGGCAAACATGCTGTCGAGACGTCGCCTGATGATGGCCGGAGCCGCCGCCATGGCCGCGCCCGGCGCCGGCGGCGCGTACGGCGCGCAGGCTTCCACCCCCTTCGTTACAGTCAAGGACGGCCGCCTCAGCCTGGACGGCAAGCCCTACCGCTTCGTCGGCGCCAACCTCTGGTACGGGGCCTGGCTGGGCTCGCCGGGGCCGGAGGGCGACCGGGCCCGGCTGGGGCGCGAGCTGGACCGGCTGAAAGCCCTGGGCGTCACCAACCTGCGCGTGCTGGGCGCGGGCGAACGCTCGCCGGCCAAGGTGGCGATGGACCCGACCTTCCGGGGCCCGGGCGAGGACTACGACCAGAACCTGCTGAAGGGCCTGGACGTGCTGCTGGCCGAGATGGGCCGGCGCGGCATGAAGGCGGTGATCTATCTCAACAACTTCTGGGACTGGTCGGGCGGCATGCCGGCCTATCTGCGCTGGACCGGCAACGGCGAGTGGTTCCAGCAGGGCGACCCGGCCCACCCCTGGCCGCAGTTCGCCGACTATTCGGCCCGCTTCTACGGCGACGCCAAGGCGCAGGCCCTGTTCCAGCACTATGTCCGCGCCCTGGTCGGCCGCACCAGCAGCGTCACCGGCAAGCCCTATCGCGACGACCCGACGATCATGGCCTGGCAACTGGCCAACGAGCCCCGGCCCGGCGGCAGCGAAGCGTTCGGCGTCGCCAACCTGCCGACCTACTACCGCTGGATCGCCGAGACCTCGGCCTTCATCAAGGGGCTCGACCCGCGCCACCTGGTCAGCACCGGCAGCGAGGGCGACATGGGCTGCCTTCAACGCGAGGCCTGTGTGGTGGAGGCCCACAAGCCGGCCAGCATCGACTACCTGACCCTGCACGTCTGGCCCAACAACTGGGGCTGGATCGACTTCAAGGACCAGCCGGGGACCTACGCGGCCGGCGAGGCCCGGTGCCGCGACTACATCAGCCGCCACATCGCCCTGGCCAAGGGGCTGAACAAGCCGCTGGTGATCGAGGAGTTCGGCCTGATCCGCGACGGCCGCGCCTTCGCGCCGGGCGCGCCGGCCACGTTCAAGGACCGCTTCTACGGCACGGTCTTCGACCTGGCCCTGGCCGACATGAAGGCCGGCGGCCCGGTCGCCGGAACCAACTTCTGGGCCTGGAACGGCGAGGGCCGCGCCCACCACCCCGACGCCTGGTTCAAGATGGGCGACCGCGCCTATGTCGGCGATCCGCCGCAGGAGGAACAGGGGCTGTTCGGGGTGTTCGACACCGACGCCACGACGTTGGCCGTGGTGCGGGCGCATGCGAAGGCGGTGGCGGCGCTGTAGAGATTTAGAACCCTCTCCCGGAGGGGAGAGGGAGGGGCCCGCCGCGTAGCGGTGGGAGGGTGAGGGGTGACGCCCTCACCGTTTTTCTATGAGCGCCCTGCCGGCACGCCGTCTGACGCCTAAACCCCTCACCCTCCCAAGCTTCGCTTGGGCCCCTCCCTCTCCCTCTGGGAGAGGGTCTCGGTGAGCCAAAAAAGTGGATGTTACCGGTGTCATGATCCGTGGTAGCGATTTCGCCGAGCGCGAGCCCAACCGCGCCGGAGGAAGCTCATGGACCATTCCAATGTCGGCCGACGCGGCCTGATCGTCGGCGCGGGCGCGGCCCTGGCGCTGGCCTCGAGCCCCGTCCTGGCCGCCAGGCCTGGTCCTGTCGTGACCACCACGGCCGGCAAGGTGCGCGGCGCCGGCACGGGCGGGGTCAGCGTCTTCAAGGGCCTGCGCTACGGGGCCGATACCGGGCCGCTGCGCTTCATGCCGCCCCGGCCGCCCCAGCCGTGGACCGGCGTCCAGGACGCCCTGGCCTATGGCGCGGCCTGCCCTCAAGGCAAGGGCGAGGACGGCGAGACCCTGAGCGAGGACTGCCTGTTCCTCAATGTCTGGACCCCGGCGGCCCTCGACAACAAAGGGGGCGGCAAGAAGCGGCCGGTGATGTTCTACATCCACGGCGGCGCCTACAACACCGGCTCGGGGGCCAGCCCCTGGTACGACGGAACCAAGCTGGCCCGGCGCGGCGACGTGGTGGTGGTGACGGTCAACCACCGGCTCAACGCCTTCGGCTACCTCTATCTGTCGCGACTGTTCGACGACCCCAGCGTCGCCGACAGCGGCAATGTCGGCCAGCTGGACCTGGTGCTGGCCCTGCAATGGGTGCGCGACAACATCGCCGCGTTCGGCGGCGACCCCGGCAAGGTCATGCTGTTCGGACAGTCGGGCGGCGGGGCCAAGATCGCCACCCTGATGGCCATGCCGGCCGCCAAGGGCCTGTTCCACCGCGCCGCCACCATGAGCGGCCAGCAGGTCACCGCCGCCGGCCCGTTCAACGCCACCAAGCGCGCCAAGGGCTTCATCGACAAGCTGGGGATCAAGGACCTGGCCGCCCTGCGCGCCCTGCCCGCCGAGCAGTTCCTGGCGGGTCTGAAGGCCGTCGACCCGATCGCCGGCTCGGGCGGGGTCTATATGGGCCCGGTGCTGGACGAGCGCTCGCTGACCCGCCATCCGTTCTTCCCCGACGCCGCGCCGCAAAGCCTGGACGTGCCGATGATGTGCGGCAACACCCATGACGAGACGCGCGGCTTCGTCGGCTACGACAAGAGCCTGATGGACCTGACCTGGGAGCAGGTGGTCGACAAGCTGCCGGCCCAGTTCAACGCCCGCATCGACATCGACCCGGCCACGGTGGTGGCGGCCTATCGCCGGATCTATCCGGCCTACACCCCGGCCGACGTCTATTTCGCCGCCTCGACCGCCGGCCGCTCGTGGAAGGCGGCGATCATTCAGGACGAGGAGCGGGCCAGGGCCGGGGCCCCGGCCTTCGCCTACCAGCTGGACTGGCGCTCGCCCAAGGACGGCGGGATCTGGGGCGCGCCCCATACGCTGGACATGCAGCTGGTGTTCGGCAATTTCGACGCGCCGGGGGTGATCACCGGCTCGGGACCGGAGGCGGTGGCGATGCACCAGCGCCTGGCCGACGCCTTCATCGCCTTCGCCCGGACGGGAAACCCCAACACGCCGTCGCTGCCGAAGTGGGAGCCCTATGGCCTGCCCAAGCGCCAGACGATGGTGTTCGACAACACCTCGCGAATGGAGGACGACCCGCGCGGGGCCGAGCGCGAGCTGTTCAACAAGGTGCCGTTCACGCAGTTCGGGACGTAAAATTCCTCCCCCTGTGGGGGAGGCGGTCGCGCAGCGACCGGTGGGGGGAGTCTGCGAAGGTCGAGCCTGCGCGCGGCCTACCTAAACCTCCCCCCTCCGTCGGCTGCGCCGACACCTCCCCCACAGGGGGAGGTCTTTCCAGTCAGGCGGCGACTTCGTCTTCGTCCTCGTCTTCCGGCCACACCCCCAGCGCCGCGTCGCGCAGGGCCTCGGCGTGGTCGGCGATCTCGGCGACCAGTTCGTCGTCGAGGCCGCGCGCCTCGAGCGCCAGCGCCAGGTGGCCGACCATGTGGTCCAGGTCGTCGTCCTCGAGCCCTTCCTCGGCCAACCAGGCCAAGGCCGGCGCCAGCATGGCCTCGTCGTGGTTGTCGAGGTCGAGGGCGGCCGCCACGAAGGCCCGCGCCCCGGGGGTGATCACGGCGCCGATCAGGTGGGCCAGCAGGTCGTCCTGCTGAGCGCGTTGGAAGAAGTCGTCGAGGGCGGCCTGGGCGACGGCTTCGCCGCCGATGCGTTCATAAGAGGTCATGGGATTCCTCGCTTGCAGAGGGGAAACCGGGTCACGCGAACGCCAAAAGGCTACCACGCGCCCCGGCGGGGAGCGTGATGGCCCCGTGACAGTCTGGTCGTCGTTTTGTGAAGCTAGCCCTTCGGCGCCGCCGTCCCCCGCGGATAGACCCGGGCGTCGGGATCGCCCCGCCACAGGGTTTCCATCCCGGTGTCGGTGAAGCGGGCGCGCAGCCTGTCCGAGCCGTCGACGGCGAACAGGCCGTCGGCGGTCAGGGGCGTCAGGCTCCGCAGCGGCCGTTCGGCCCGCGCCATCCACAGCTTGCCGTCACGCAAGCTGATCGTGACCTCGCCATAAGGTCCCGCCCAGGCCTTCAGCCGGCTGGGCGGGATCGAGACCGGCTTCAACGCCGCGTCGACGGTGATGCGGGCCCAGGCGTATTCGGCCAGCGCTTCCGGCGACGCGCCGGGCGCCGCCGCCAGGCGCGTCAGGGCCAGGGACTGGGCGGTTTCCAGGGCCCGGGCGGACGCGACTTCGATCGTCGGCGCGACGCCGGTTCCGTCCCAGTTGGCCTGGCTGACCGCGTGGACGGGACGGCCGAAGGAGACGCTGAGCATGAAGCCCGGCGCGACGGGCACGAACTTGTTGTTGTTGGCCGCGCCCGCCGTCTTGGCCCCGACCAGCTCGCCCAGCTTGAACTGCTGGACGTCGTAGGCGAAGGCCTCGGCGGCCGAGCCGGTGTTGCCGTCGATCAGCACATAGAGCGGCTTGCCCTTCAGTCGGCCGGCCGGCAGGTGGTCCAGGGTCCACGACTGCTTGGGGGCCTGCCCGCCTTCCAGGAAGGTCAGCTCCAGAACGTCCGGATCCATGAAATGGCTGACCAGGTAGCGCACCGCCTGGTGCGTGCCGCCGGGATTGCCGCGCACGTCGATGATCACCGCGTCGCCGTCCTTCAGGAAGCGCAGGGCGCTGTCGTAGACCGCTCCGGTCTCGTCCTGGATCCACTCGAAGCCGGCGACCTTCAGGTAGCGGATATTGCCGGGCAGGATCTCCTGCGCGACCAGCCCATGGTGGTCGCGGACGGCGGCGCGACGCTCGAAGGCCGCCGCCCCGCTCTGGCTCATCGCGGCGCCGTCCGCCGGGCTGGCGCTGGTGGCCGCCGCATACTGGGCCGGGTTGTAGAGCATGTACATGTGGCGATCGCCGCTGGCGGCCCGCAGATCCTCGGTGACCCGCTCGGCGAAGACCCCCGCGTCCTCCATGTCGTAGCGGCCGTCCTGGCGCGCCTTTTCCAGTCGCGCGACGATCGCCGCGTCCTTCTCCGGAAAGACGTAGGACGCGCGCACCGCGGCCGCGATCGCCGTCAGGGCCGCGTCGCGGTCGGTCCTGGACAGGACGTCGGGCGCCGCCTGTTCCGCGCCGGTCGCCACCTGCCGGGCCAGGACGGGCGCGGCCGGCGCGATCAGGACCAGGGCGGCCGAGGCCAGGAGAAGAAAACGGGGATTCATGGAGCCTCCAGGGGGACCTGCGGATCGTCGGAAAGCCGGCCGGCGGCCTGGGCGATGCGGTCGCTGAAGGCCTGGCGTTCGAGCGCGGCGATCGTCTCGACCAGCAGGGCCGAGAGCGGCGCGGAGAGTTCTGCGTCGAGGCCGGCGGCGGCGGCGTTCACCGCCCGCCACTGCCGGGTGACGGCGGGCAGCATGGCCTGGGCGCGAGGGGTCAGGGCGACGATGCGCTCGCGCCCGTCCTCGCCCGGCGACAGGAACACCAGGTCGGCCTTGGCCATCTGCGAGACGGTCTGGCTGGCGGCCGAATGGCTGATGCCGGCCTGGCGCGAGATGACCCGGATCGAGACCGGCCCCAGGGCCATCAGCGCCTTGACCACCGGCGTGTAGCGCGGGCGGTAGTCGAGGCCCGAAGCGCGGTAGGCCTGCTCCACCGCGCCGTCGAGCAGCTCGATCAGGTGGCGCAGAAGCGTGCCGAGCGTGGGTGTGGGCGGCGTCATGCGCGAGATATGTATAAGCGCTGTTATATCGAGTCAACGAACAGCGTTCGGACACCGGAGATGCACGCGGAGACGTATGGACAGTTGAGATCGGGAGCCGCCATGCGTCCTTCGAGGCCCTCCGTTGGAGGGCGCCTCAGGATGAGGAACTCTGTGCTTTCCTCATCCTGAGGTGCGTAGCGTAGCGAAGCCTCGAAGGACGCAAGGAGCCCGCCGGACGCCTACTTCGCCGCGTCCATCAGGCCGGCGAACCGCTCGAACAGATAGAGGCTGTCGGTCGGTCCGGGCGAGGCTTCCGGGTGGTGCTGGACGCTGAACACCGGCTTGCCGGTCACCGCGATGCCGGCGTTGGTGCCGTCGAACAGCGAGACGTGGGTCTCGGTCACCGCTTCGGGCAAGGACGCGCTGTCCACCGTGAAGCCGTGGTTCATCGAGACGATCTCGACCTTGCCGGTCGTCAGGTCCTTCACGGGGTGGTTGGCCCCATGGTGTCCCTGTTCCATCTTCACGGTCTTGGCGCCCACCGCCAGGGCCAGCATCTGGTGCCCCAGGCAGATGCCGAACACCGGCTTGCCGCTGGCCACCAGCTTCTGGATCTCGGGCACCGCGTAGGCGCCGGTCGCGGCCGGGTCGCCCGGGCCGTTGGACAGCAGCACGCCGTCGGGGTTGCGGGCCAGGATGACCTCGGCCGAGGTGTCGGCCGGCACCACGGTGGCCCGGGCCCCGACATGGGCCAGGGCCCGCAGGATGTTGCGCTTGACGCCGTAGTCGAGGACCACGACCTCGTACTTGGGCGCGCCCAGCTTGGCGTAGCCTTCCGGCCACGACCACAGGCCCTCGTCCCAGGTGAAGGTCTGGGTGGTCGAGGCGTCCTTGGCCAGGTCCAGGCCTTCCAGGCCCGACCAGGCCTTGGCCTTGGCGACCAGGGCGGGCAGGTCGAATTCCCCGGTCGGCGAGTGGGCGATGACGCCGTGCGGCATGCCGGTCTCGCGGATCTTGCGGGTCAGGGCGCGGGTGTCGACGCCGGCCAGGCCGATGACGTTGCGGCGCTTCATCCAGCCGTCGAAGTCGCTGTCGGCCCGCCAGTTGGCCTGGGCGGTGGGGACCTCGCGGAAGATCGCCCCGCGGGCGGCCGTCTCGGCCCCGCCGGCCATCTGTTCCAGGTCCTCGACATTGGTCCCGACATTGCCGACGTGCGGAAAGGTGAAGGCGACGACCTGGGCCATGTAGGAGGGATCGGTAAGGATCTCCTGGTAGCCGGTCATGGCGGTGTTGAAGCACACCTCGCCGACCGCGTCGCCGACCGCGCCGCAACCGACGCCTTGCAGGATCGTGCCGTCGGCCAGGGCCAGAACGCCGGTGACGCCGGGGAGAAGGTCATTGGACATCTCGGAAGCGCCTCCAGAACGCGTGGCCAGAACGGGCCGGTCATTGTCGCAAAAAGGCGGGCTGGAGATAACCCCATCCCGCCGCGCAAACGGCGGCGTGTCTAGGGGGGTATGACGGGGGGGTCAAGCCCTTCGATCACGGCGGGACGGGCCGCTCGCCACATTCCCGTGATCGCTGAACTTGCCCCCTCGCGCCGGATGGCCTCGGGCCCTTATGGTGGCCCGGTTAATCCAGAAGACTGCACGAAGAACAGGGGAGGACGGCCCATGCTCGAACTGCGCCCCAATTGCGAATGCTGCGACCGCGACCTGCCGCCCGACAGCGACCAGGCCCGGATCTGCACCTTCGAATGCACATTCTGCGCCGACTGCGTGGAGACCCGATTCTCCGGCGTCTGCCCCAACTGCGGCGGCGACCTGTCGGCCCGGCCGATCCGCCCGGCCGCGGCTCTGCACCGCTTCCCCGCCTCGCTGAGGCGCGTCCACAAGGCCCACCCGGCCTGCGCCAGCGCGCGGCCGCCGCCCGCGGCGCGGGAAGCGCCGCCGTCCTGGGCCGCGCGGCCGTAGATGGCCCCGTCCCTCCCCTTTATGGGGAGGGTGGCGGCGAAGCCGACGGGTGGGGCTTGCTGACTCCAGGCGCCGGGCGCCGATCCCCCACCCGACCCCTTCGGGGCCACCCTCCCCACAAGGGGGAGGGAAGAACATGATATTGGCGCCCCCCACTTGGCGTCGTATCACCCGGCTCCGATCCGGAGAGCCCGCCATGCCCGTCACCACCGTCGGCGTCGACGCCGACGACACCCTCTGGCACAACGAGACCCTGTTCCGCCTGACCCACAAGCGGTTCGTCGAGCTGCTGGCGCCCTATGGCGACCAGGCGGCCATCGACGCCCAGTTGGCCGAGACCGAGAAGCGCAACCTGCGGCTCTACGGCTACGGGGCCAAGGGCTTCACCCTGTCGATGATCGAGACGGCGATGGACCTGACCGACAGCCAGGTCAGCACCGGCGTGATCCGCCAGATCCTGGCCGCCGGCCGCGAGATGCTCAGCGAGCCGGTCGAGCCGCTGCCCGGCGTCGAGAAGGCCCTGGCCCAGCTGTCGGAGCGCTACCGCCTGGTGCTGGTCACCAAGGGCGACCTGCTGCACCAGGAACAGAAGCTGGCGGCCTCGGGCCTGGGCGACCTGTTCGCCGCCGTCGAGATCGTCTCGGAGAAGGACGCCGACACCTACCGCCGGGTGTTCGCCCGCCATGGCACGGGCCCCGAGCAGGCGGTCATGGCCGGCAATTCGGTGAAGTCCGACATCATCCCGGCCCTGGAGGCCGGCGCCTGGGCGGCGCTGATCCCCTACCCGCTGGTCTGGGCCCACGAGGCCGCGACGGCCCCGAAGGAGCACGGGCGCTATGTGGAGCTGGGGTCGATCGGCGAACTGCCGGGGTGGGTGGGTACGCTGCGATAAACCCTCTCCCAGAGGGAGAGGGAGGGGCCCAAGCGAAGCTTGGGAGGGTGAGGGGGTAGGACGTTCGACGGCGTGCCGGCAGAGCGCCCAGAGAAAACAGTGAGGGCGTGATCCCTCACCCTCCCACCGCTACGCGGCGGGCCCCTCCCTCTCCCGCTGGGAGAGGGTGTTCTTTTGGCCAAGCCCACCGATCCAGTCCCGCGCCGGCCGCTCGAACAGCACCAGCGACAGGTAGGCGATCGGGATCAGGGCCAGGACCCAGAACAGCACCCAGGCCCGCATGGCGTCGCCGTTCAGGTTCCACATCCCCAGCCCCACCCAGGCCAGGCCCATCTTCAGGACGATCGGGTGCAGCAGGTACAGGCTGAAGCTCAGTTGGGCCCAGGGCGCCAGGCGGCGGCTGACCCCGCCCTGGGTCCCGGCGGCGTCGGCGGCCACCGCCGCCATGCCCAGGGCATAGACCACCAGCAGCAGCAGGGTGCGGTCCAGGCGGATCGTCGACAGGGCCAGGAACAGGGCCAGCAGTCCCCACATCCAGAACCGCGCGCCGGGCAGCCTGGCCAGCCACGGCCGCAGCTGGAACGCCAGCATGCCGATCAGGAAGCCCGGCACGGCGCGCAGCACCCCGAAGTTCCAGGTCCACTGGTGGAAGGGCATGTCGCCGTCGGGGTTCATCAACAGGACCGCCAGGCTGCCGAACGCCGCCACGGCGGTGAGGATCCGCCCCCGCGCGGTGATCCAGAACAGCAGCGGCAGGGCCAGGTACATGCCCATCTCGGCGCTGATCGCCCAGCTGGCGAAGTTCCAGGTCTGGGCGTGGCAGACATGCCAGGCGTGGATGAAGACGATGTTGGGGACGATGCAGGCCAGGTCGTAGCGCTTGGGGTCGCGGTCGGCGATCCAGCCGGCCTGGCCGGCGGCCCAGACCGCGACGAACACCAGCATCGTCGCCCAATGCAGCGGCCCCAGCCGCGCCACCCGCTTCTTCAGGAAGGTTCCGTACCGGCTCCAGCTGTTCAGCCGGCCGGCATAGATCGCCGCCATCACGTAGCCGGAGATCAGGAAGAACAGGTCGACGATCAGGCTGAAGCCCTTGACCATGTCGTCGGCCAGCTGCCAGCGCCCATCCAGGTTGATGAAGCGGTTGAAGTGGAAGACCACGATCATCAGCGCCCCGACGATGCGTAGGGCGTCGAGGTGCAGCATCTCGTCGGAGTCGGGTTTCAGGGCGGGGAAGGCTTTCATCGTCCCTGGGATGCGGCGGGCGGGCGCGATGGTCAAGCTCAAGCGATCGTCGGGAGAACGGGACACAAGGGCTGAACCGGGGTTCCCCACCGCTGTCATCCCGGACAAGGCCCGCAGGGCCGCCGATCCGGGACCGCCGGAAGCGCCGAGTTCACGCGTCGGTCCCCGATCTTCGCGCTGCGCGCTCGTCCGGGATGACAGCCGTGAGAACTAGAGCGGGAACTGCGATCGCGCAGACGGCATAGGTTGGGCCGCCCGTCAGTGCCCCGCCCCCTCCGGCAGGTGGGTCTTGTCGTGCCGGCCGACGCGATCGACCAGCGAGGCGGCGGCCGCGTTCATCCCCGTCACCACCACCTCCGCGCCCTGGCGGCGATAGCGGAACACCACCTTATCCACCGCCGCCACGGCCGTCAGGTCCCACAGCTGCGCCCCGCTCATGTCGATCTCGACGCGGCGGGGATGGCCGTGGAATTCGAAGCTGGCCACGAACAGCTCGGCCGAGACGAAGAACAGCTGGCCGCGCACGGCGTAGCGCCGCAAGTCCTCGTCGTCGCCGGGCAGCGCGTCGACCGAGACCATCTTGCCCACCTTGCGGGCGAAGAACAGCAGGCTGAGCAGCACCCCCAGCACGACGCCCTTGGCCAGGTTGTGGGTGACCAGGACGGTGGCGGTGGTGGCCAGGGTGACGACCGAGGACTGGATCGGCGTCGAGCGCAGCTTCAGCACCGAGTTCCAGTCGAAGGTGGTGAACGACACCATGATCATCACCGCCACCAGGGCGGCCATCGGAATCCTGGCCACCCAATCGCGCAGCAGCAGGATCAGGATCAGCAGGAACAGTCCCGCCCAGAAGGTCGACAGCCGGCCGCGGCCGCCGGACTTCACATTGATGATCGACTGGCCGATCATCGCGCAGCCCGCCATGCCGCCCAGCAGCGGCGAGACGATGTTGGCGATCCCCTGCCCCCGCGTCTCGCGATCCTTGTCGGACGGCGTGTCGGTCAGGTCGTCCAGCAGGTTGGCGGTCAGCAGGGATTCCAGCAGGCCGACGAAGGCCAGGGTCAGCGACACCGGTCCGATGATCCGCAGGGTCTCCCAGGTCAGGGGCACGGCGGGCAGGTGGAAGGTCGGCAGGACGGTCGGCAGCTGGCCCATGTCGCCGACGGTGCGGACGTCGACCTTGAAGGCCACGGCGACGGCGCTGAGCGCGAGGATCGCCACCAGCGACGAGGGCACGGCCTTGGTCAGGCGCGGGAACAGATAGATGATCGCCAGGCCGGCGGCGACCATGGCGAAGGTCTGCCAGTTGGCGCCGACCAGTCGCGGCATCTGCGCCAGGAACACCAGGATACCCAGCGAATTGACGAAGCCGCTCATCACCGAGCGCGAGACGAACTTCACGTAGCGGCCCAGGCGCAGCACGCCGATCACGACCTGGATCACCCCGGTCAGCAGGCTGGCGGCGAACAGGAACTCGATGCCGTGGTCGCGCACCAGTCCGCCCATCAGCAGCGACATCGCGCCGGTGGCCGCCGAGATCATCGCCGGCCGCCCGCCGACGAAGGCGATGGTCATGGCGATCACGAACGAGGCGTAGAGCCCCACCGCCGGGTCCACGCCGGCGATGAACGAGAAGGCCAGGGCCTCGGGGATCAGGGCCAGGGCAACGACCGTGCCCGACAGCAGGTCCGCGCGCGGCTGGGCCAGCCACTCGCGACGGAGGGTGGTGAGGAAGGTCATGGGGGCGCCGTCGCCAATCTCGAATGTCCCTCCCCATAGAGGGGAGGAAAAGCCCCTGTCTACCGCAGTTGCGGCCCCTTGCTCCGGTCCAGGCTGGCCAGCGCCACCTTCGGGGCCGAGGGATCGGCCGCCTCGCCGCCGGCCTGGGCCAGCAGGGTGTCGATATGCGCCCGCTGGGCCTTGAAGCGGCTCAGTTCGCCACCGGCCAGGATCGTGCCCTGGGGCACCTTGGCGCCGATCGGGTTGACGCGCTGGCCGTTGAGCCAGACCTCGTAGTGCAGGTGCGGGCCGGTCGACAGGCCGGTGGAGCCGACATAGGCCACCACCTGGCCCTGGCGCACGTGGACCCCGGGGCGGATGCCCTTGGCGTAGCGCGAGATGTGGGCGTAGCCGGTATCCCACTGGCCCGAATGGCGGATGCGCAGCCAGTTGCCGTAGCCGCTCCAGCGGCGGGCCTCCAGCACCACGCCGTCGCCGGCCGCCAGGATCGGCGTGCCGGCGCCGGCTCCGAAGTCGACGCCCTTGTGGCCGCGCGTGTACCCCAGCACCGGGTGCCTGCGCATGCCGAAGGTCGAGGTGATGCGAGCCCCGTCGACCGGCGTGCGCAGCAGGAAGCCCTTGATGTTCTTGCCCAGCTCGTCGAAGAACTGCGGCTTGCCGTCAGGCCCGTCGCGATCGAAGGCGTAGAACTTCTGGCCCTTGACCTCGGCGTATTCCAGGTCGCCGACCTCGACCGTGCGGCCGCTCTCGGTGACCTTGCGGTCGAACACCAGGCAGAACCGGTCGCCCTCGTGGATGTCGCGCGAGAAGTCGATCCGGTGCGAGAACAGCTGCGCCGCCTGGCTGATCACCGCCGGGGTGCCGCCGACATTGGCCACGCTCTCGTAGAACGAGCCGTTCATCTGGCCGCAGGCCACCTTGGTCTCGTCGGTGACCTTCTCCTCCAGCTCCCGCAGCTTCATCGCGCCGTCGAAGGTGCGCGAGACGGTCAGGGTCGAGGACGGGCCGGTGCGCATCGACAGGCCGATCAGCCGGGCGGGACCACCCCGGCCGGCGCGACGCTCGGCGACGGCGGCCTCGAAGGCCATGCCGGCCTTGATGTTGACGGTGTCGATGGCCCCCTGCAGCGTGGCGACCACCTGGCGGGCGTCGTTGGGAGCGACGCCGGCCCGCAGCACGGCGCTTTCCAGGGTCTCGCCCGGGCGCACCTTGACGGGGATCGATTGCGGACGGTCGAAGCCCGGCTGGGCCTCTGCGCCGGCGAAGGCGGCGTGTTGCAGGGCGGCCATGGCCACGGCGTCCAGCGGCGCGCGGACCACCGGGACCGGCGTGTCGGGAGCCGTCAGCTTCCACCCCAGGCCCAGGGCGGCCAGACCGGCGACGGCCGTGAAGATGCGCGGCGCGAGGCGCAAGGTCGGCCGTCTCGGATCGAATTCCTGCATCAAGCCCCCGTTCGGTAGCGATGCCGCGTGCGTTCACAATGACACGGGCTGGGATGCCCCCCAGCAAATCTCGCGCCGGAAAATGGCGGATGACTCCGCCTCAGGGCAAGGACTATTCGGTGCTTCGGTCGATTTGTCACGGACATGGTTAATCCGTTGTCCTACCTAAAGAAAACGCCCGCCTCCAGGGAGGCGGGCGCTCAACTTTCGGAAGGTCTGGCCCGCTGGCGATTACGCCGCGGCGACCTGCTCGTTCGGGTCGCGCAGCACGTAGCCGCGGCCCCAGACGGTTTCGATGTGGTGCTTGCCCTGGGCCGAGGCCGCCAGCTTCTTGCGCAGCTTGCAAATGAAGACGTCGATGATCTTCAGTTCCGGCTCGTCCATGCCGCCGTACAGGTGGTTGAGGAACATCTCCTTGGTCAGGGTCGTGCCCTTGCGCAGGGAGAGCAGCTCCAGCATCTGGTATTCCTTGCCGGTCAGGTGAACGCGGTTGCCGTTCACTTCCACCGTCTTGGCGTCCAGGTTGACCACGATGTCGCCGGTCTTGATGACCGACTGGGCGTGGCCCTTCGAACGACGGACCACCGCGTGGATGCGGGCGATCATCTCGTCCTTGTGGAACGGCTTGGTCATGTAGTCGTCGGCGCCGCCCGAGAAGGTCTTGACCTTCGTGTCGATCTCCGACGAGCCCGACAGGATCATGATCGGCGTGTTGACCTTGCCCACCCGCAGGGTGCGCAGGACGTCGATGCCGCTCATGTCGGGCAGATTCAGGTCGAGCAGGATCAGGTCGTAGTCATAGATCTTGCCCAGATCCACGCCCTCTTCGCCGAGATCCGTCGTGTAGACGTTGAAGCCTTCAGACTTCAGCATCAGCTCGATGGTCTGCGCGGTGGCGCTGTCATCCTCGATCAACAGTACGCGCATGCAGCCCTCCCCGCCCTTAGGCGGCATTATTCGACAGCTAGGCGGAATCCGCCGGTGAAACCCGTCCTGACACTCTGCCGGACAGTTAATTTAAGACAGGTTAATGGTGAATGATCTCGCTGAGGAAATGGTTAATCTGATTTGCGAATCGGGTGCAAGCGCTCAGCGACTCGTTTGTCGCATTGGTCGCAGGGGCCTGTGGATGGTTCGTCAAGACGATTCCTTTGGGCCCGAATGGGTTAAAACCGGGGCCTGTAAAGGGATGTGTTAACGCGCCGAAGGCGACTTTTCCGGCCGCCGCGTTCATCTGTAAGGCGAGATTGCGGCGTTCTGTCGCGAGCGTTCTGGGGCCTTTCCGGGCCCACCGCGAGACGGAGCTCGGACGGGGTCCTGGGGATGGCGCGACGTCCGGTCGCGGATGCGTTCACCCGCACACATCAGGTCATCCCGGAGCGTTCGTCGAGAGTTGAGATGGGAAGCGCCGTGCGTCCTTCGAGGCCCTCCCCTGGAGGGCGCCTCAGGATGAGGAGCGTTGTGCTGAATTCCTCATCCTGAGGTGCGGAGCGTAGCGAAGCCTCGAAGGACGCAAAGCGCCCGCCGAAGGCAGCCTGCACTACGTACTGGGACTAATCCTCCGCCCCCAGCCACCCGGCCTCCCGCAGCCTCGCGACCGAGGCCCGCGACACCGGGGCCGACAGGTCGCCGCGCAGCGCCAGGCGCAGGTTGCGGCCGTCGGCGACCACCCCGACCACCGCCGCGCGGGCCACCCACCACGAGCGGTGCACCCGCATGCCCTCGACGCCGCCCAGGCCGGCGATCACCCGCTCGAACGGGCCCTCCACCAGCCGCGAGCCGGCCTGGGTGTGGACGCGCACATAGTGGTCCTCCATCCGCAGGCACAGCACGTCGCCGGGCGCGGCGGGGGGCGCCGGGACGGGCGGGCGAACGACAGGGACCCGCGACGGCGAAGCATGCGCCGCCAGCTTGCGGCGGAGGATCACGAAGGTCAGGACCGGGCCGGACAGCACCAGGCACTGGCCGTACCACTCCAGCGGCGTGATCTTGCCGTGCAGGAACGGCCACAGGGTGGTGGCCAGCCAGCCGACGAAGGCCGCCAGCGGAACACATCCCACCAGCAAGGCCGCGCCCACGGCCAGCCACACCGGGACCCCCACGCGGGTCGCCCAGGTGACGGCCAAGCGCTGCAGCACGCCGAAGATCAGGGTTCCCACCCAGAAACAGGCGACGAAGTGGAAGATGCGCGGCGGCAGCGGTCCGTTGAAGTAGCTGCCATACGGCCCGACCAGCGCCATGAACACGCCGATCGCCGCGCCGACGGCCAGATCGATGGCCCATTCACGGGCGGTTCCCAGCAGCGGTTCGGCCGTGGCGGTCATGGCTTTGCTATAACGCGGGTTCGCCGGTTCGCGAACCCGTTCGCCCGTTCGCGAAGACGGCGTGGCGCCGCGCCGCGCGCCGCCTCATCCCTTGCCGGTGTTTCACCCGCAGAGGACGTCCATGTCGATCCGCTCTCTTCTCCTGGCCCCGCTGGCGGCCCTGGCCCTGGCGTCGCCGGCCCTGGCCGCGAACGCCGGCTTCACCGTGGTCCAGGTCCCCGACCCGCGAGGCCCGCCGATCACCGTCGGCGTCTGGTACCCGACCGACGCCCCGGCCGCGCCTATGACCCTGGGCATCGGGGCGCAGACCGTGGCCCGGGGCGCGCCGCTGGTCGGCGACCACCTGCCGCTGGTCGTCATGTCGCACGGCAACGGCGGCTTCTTCGGCGGCCATGCCGACACCGCCCAGGCCCTGGCCCAGGCCGGTTTCGTGGTCGCCGCCCTGACCCATGTCGGCGACAACTACCAGGACCAGAGCCGGGCCACCGACATGGCCAACCGGCCGCGCCAGCTGTCGCTGCTGATCGACTACATGCTGACCGCCGCGCCGATGAAGGCCGCCATCGATCCGGACCGGGTCGGGGCCTTCGGCTTCTCGTCCGGCGGCTTCACCGTGCTGGTGGCGGCCGGGGCCACCCCCGACCTGACCAAGGTCGCGCCCCACTGCCAGGCGCACCCGGACTATTTCGACTGCAAGCTGACCAAGGATCGTCCGCCGCCCGCCGACGCCCTGAGCGCGACCTGGGTCCACGACGCCCGCATCAGGGCCGTGGTCTCCGCCGCCCCGGCCATGGGCTACACCCTGGACGTCAGCCGGGTGACCCTGCCCCTCCAGCTGTGGCGAGCCGCCGACGACAAGATCCTGCCCGATCCGGACTACGCCACGGCGGTGCGCGCCCACCTGCCCAAGGCCCCCGATTACCACCTGGTGGCCAAGGCCGGGCACTTCGACTTCCTCACCCCGTGCAACGACGCCAACCAGGTGTCGGCGGCCTTCATCTGCTCCAGCGCGCCGGGGTTCGACCGGGCGGCGTTCCACCGCGATTTCGACGCCAAGGTGGTGGGGTTCTTCACCCGGGAGCTGGCGCCTTAAGAATGCGGTTTTTCGTTTCTGAATCGTCGTCGCCCTCTCCGTTTCCCCGGCGAAGGCCGGGGCCCAGGTGAAGCCCACGAGCCGCTCTGGATGAATCTGGGTCCCGGCCTTCGCCGGGAAAACGGCGGTGGGAGAGCTGCGTTTCAACGAGAAGCAACAAGCCATAGCCGCGATCCGCTCATCCCGACTTTCGCCGGGATGAGCGGAGGGTAGTGGCCCAGGACACAAGGACGCAGCCCCCTCGCTTAACCGCAAACCTCAACAGCCAATTAACCATGTCGGTCTACTTCACTGCCCATTAACGCCGAGGGCCCAAAGCTTGGCGTTGAGTTGCTGGGGTACTCTGCTTGCGCAGCCTGATCGCCGCCGTCGAACGTATCGACCCGCTGACCATTTCCGGTCGCGTCGCCGCCGTGAACGGCCTCCTGATCGAGGCCCGCGGCGGGCTGACGCGCCTGGCGATCGGCGCGCGGGTCGAGATCGACCGGTTGGGCCTGCCGGTCTTGCCGGCCGAGGTGGTCGGCTTCCGCGAAACCCGCGCCCTGCTGATGCCGTTCGGCCCGGTCGAAGGCGTCGCCCCCGGGGCCGAGATCCGCATCATGCCCGAGGGCGCCACCGTGCGCCCGACCAAGGCCTGGCTGGGCCGGATCATCAACGCCTTCGGCGAGCCGATCGACGGCCTGGGGCCGCTGCCGCAGGGCGAGGTCCCCTACCCGCTGAAGGCCCCCCCGCCGCCGGCCCATGCCCGTGGCCGGGTGGGCGAGCGCCTGGACCTGGGCGTGCGATCGATGAACGTCTTCACCACCACCTGCCGGGGCCAGCGCCTGGGCATCTTCGCAGGCTCGGGGGTCGGCAAGTCGGTGCTGCTGTCGATGCTCGCGAAAGAAGCCACCTGCGACGCCGTCGTCGTCGGCCTGATCGGCGAGCGGGGCCGCGAGGTCCGCGAATTCATCGAGGAGACCCTCGGCGAGGAGGGCCTCAAGCGCGCCATCGTCGTGGTCGCCACCTCGGACGAGCCGGCCCTGACCCGCCGCCAGGCCGCCTACATGACCCTGGCGATCTGCGAATACCTGCGCGACCAGGATCAAGAAGTGCTTTGCCTGATGGACTCGGTGACCCGCTTCGCCATGGCCCAGCGCGAGATCGGCCTGGCCGCCGGCGAGCCGCCGACCACCAAGGGCTACACCCCCACCGTCTTCACCGAACTGCCCAAGCTGCTGGAGCGGGCCGGTCCCGGGCCGATCCGCGCCGATGGCACCACGGCCGGGCCGATCACCGCCCTGTTCACGGTGCTGGTCGACGGCGACGACCACAACGAGCCGATCGCCGACGCCACCCGGGGCATCCTGGACGGCCACATCGTCATGGAGCGGGCCATCGCCGAGCGCGGCCGCTTCCCGGCGATCAACGTCCTCAAGTCCATCAGCCGGACCATGCCCGGCTGCCAGACGATGGAAGAGCGCGAGGTCGTCAAGATGGCCCGCCAGACCATGGCCGCCTACGCCAACATGGAAGAGCTGATCCGCATCGGCGCCTATCGCGCCGGGGCCGACCCGGTGATCGACCGCGCCATCCGCCTGAACCCCGCCGTCGAAGCCTTCCTGGGCCAGGACAAGGACGAGGCCACCAGCCTCGACGACAGCTTCGGCTACCTCGCCCACATCCTGCAGAGTGACGCCGCCTGATGGCCAGCAACTGGGCCGCCTCGCTGATCCGCATCTCGAACCACGAGGTCGAGACGCTGCAGAAGCGCTTGGCCGAGATCGTCGACCGCCGCCAGGCCGCCGAGATGAAGGTGGCCATGCTGGACGCCGAGTCCGAGGCCGAGGCCCTCCAGGCCCAGGGCGACGTCCAGGCCGGCTGGTACATGATCGGCTTTCGCCAGGGCTCCAAGATCCGCCGCGACCAGGCCCTGCTGGAGATCGACCAGACCCTGATCGAGGAGGCCGGGGCCCGCGACGCCCTGGCCATGGCCTTCGAGAGCCTCAAGAAGTACGAGCACGTCGCCGAGGCCGCCAAGGTCGCCCGGGCCAAGCTGGTCGGCAAGCTGGAGATCGCCGCCCTGGACGAGCTGGGCCTGCGCCGGGCGGCGGCCGGTGGGCGGTAGGCCTCCGCTCTCGATCTATTCAGATCGTCATCCCCCGACTTGTTCGGGGGACCCAAGCCATGTCGGCCAACCCAGCTTGGGTCCCCCGCATAAAGCGGGGGATGACGAGCGTGGGATGGGTTCGAAATTCAGCCGAAGGACGGTCGTGGCCGGAGCCCTCGCCGTCGCCGCCTGCGGTCCCAAGGCCCAGGGCCAGCCGGTTCCCGCCGACCTGCCGCCGCTCAAGGCCGTCGCCCCGGTCCGGGTCGGAGCCTGCGTCCAGGCCCTGCATCTGGGCGATCCCGCCCTGTCGGCCCTGCTGACCCGCGAGGTCAGCCAGCTGACCCCCGAGTGGGAGATGAAGATGGAATATGTCGTCCAGCCGGACGGCTCCTTCCGCTTCGACGCCCCCGACCGCATCGCCGCCTTCGCCCGCGCCCACGGCATGGCCCTGCTGGGCCACACCCTGGTCTGGTACGCCCAGGCCCCCGACGCCTTCGCCAGGCTGGACGAGGGCCGGATCAGCTTCGTCGACGCCTATCGCAACTACATCCTGGCCGTGGCCGGGCGCTATCGCGGCCAGGTGGTCGGCTGGGACGTGGTCAACGAGGCGGTGGCCGAGGACGGCGACGGCTGGCGCGACAGCCTGTGGTCGCAACGCCTGGGGGCCTTCGAGCACATCGCCCTGGCCTATCGCACGGCCCGCGAGGCCGACCCGCACGCGGCCCTGCTGCTCAACGACTACAATCTCGAATACTACCCCAGGAAACGGGCCACCTTCCTGAAGCTGGCCGAGCGGCTGCTGGCCTCGGGCGCGCCGCTGACCGGCCTGGGCACCCAGATGCACGTGGCGGCCGACATCGCGCCGGGCGAGATCGGCCGGTCGATCCGCGAGCTGGCCAGCCTGGGCCTGCCCGTCCACGTCTCGGAGCTCGACGTCTCCCTGACCCGGTCGCAGAACAAGCTCCTGTCCCGCGACGAGCTGCGGCGCCGCCAGGCCGCCGTCTATGCCGAGGCCGCCGAGGCGCTCATGGACCTGCCGGCCAGCCAGCGCTTCGCCTTCACCCTGTGGGGCCTGCGCGACCAGGACTCCTGGCTGAAGAAGGAAAACGCCGCCGACGCCCCGGCCCCGTTCGACGACGCCGGCCGCCCCAAGGCCGGCGCGGCGGCGCTGGTCGAGGCGTTCCGGGGGTAGAGCGTTTTCGAGCGCCCACCTCCATTCGTCATCCCCCGACTTGTTCGGGGGACCCAAGCTGGGTCTGACGCCATGTCCGGCGCCGCTTGGGTCCCCCGCATGAAGCGGGGGATGACGGAGTTTTTGAGTTGAACAAACGCTCGCGGCGCCTGGGTCAGCTAGCCCCCCCTACGGGAACATCGGCGTTCCGTCGAAGAGGTTGCGCGGCCGGATGTCGACGCCGCCCCACATCAACAGCGCCACGCCCTTCCACAACGGCCCCTCGAAATGGCCGTCCTCGTCGCGCGGGTCGTGGTGCAGCGGGCTGATGTGCCAGACGACGAGGTCGCCATTGGTCACCGACTCGCCGTTGGCCAGGGCGGGGAGATCGTAGAGCAGCTCGGAGCCGTGATAGCGGGTCACCCAGAAGTCGTGGTGGGCGAACGGCTCCTCGTGGCGGGGCGCGCCGAACCGGACAGGGCGGAACTCGTAGCTGATCGGTTTGCCCGCGGCGTTGGTGGAGGCGTCGCGAACGTGCACCTCCGTGAACTTCAAGGGGTTGACGTCTATGCCGCCCTCCTTGCCGCCGTTGAAGGGCGCCACACCGTCGGTGGCCACGACGCTGCCGGTGTTCTCGACGTGGGAGTATTCGAAGGCGGAATCGGCCGGCGCGCCGTTCAGGTCCATGTCGATGCGCCACAGGCCGTTGTGCATGTGGCCCATATATTCGTGGCCCGGCAGGTTGCGCGACGTGGCGCCCAGGCGCAGGGCGATGGTGCCGTCGTCGCGGAAGCCATAGCGCATGATGTAGTTGTAGTTGGCCGAGTCCAGGGTGGCCCACAGGGCCAGTTCCTGGCCGTAGGCGACGGCCTGGTCGTCCTTCCACAGCACGCCGGTCGAGGCCACCTCGTGGATCACCTTGCCGTCGATGATCTTGCCGCACGGGCCGGCGTCCTGGGCGGTGGCGGGCACCAGCGGGAAGTTGAAATTGGTCAGGTCGTAGTAGCGCGGCGTGCCCGGGTGGTAGGGCACGAAGATGTCGGCCAGGCGGGCGTCCCACAGCACCCGCATCCAGGGCGCGTTGGGCGACTTCTTGAACCAGGCCCCCGTGACGTACAGCCCCTTGCCGGTGGCGTGGGCGAAGCGCACCCGCCAGGCGGTGCGCATCGGGCCACTCGCCGGAAACTGCTGCTCCACGGTGTCGGCCGGCAGGCCGGGCGTGGCGGTGAACGTCGGACAGGGCTGGGCGAGCGCCGACCGGGGGGCGAGCAGCGCCCCGCCGGCCAGCAGACCGGCCACCGCCAGCGGGGCGAGCAGGCTCGACAGCGCGGCCTTGATCCGGCGCGCCGGGGCGTTGGTCTCAGTCATGTTGGTGAGCCTCCTCGCCGATCTGCACCCGGCGGGTGGTCAGGTCGACATAGACGATCGGACGGGTGAGGTAGTCCCGGTCGACCCGGAACAGCAGGCGCACGACGCGGTGTCCGAACCAGGGGTCGCGGTCATTGCCGACCCGGACGAGCAGGGGCTCGACCGTGACGTTCGGATAGCGGGCCAGCGCCTCGCGCACCGGCGGCTGGGCCAGGGCCAGTTCCCGAGCCTGGGCCAGTTCCTCGGCGGTGAGCATGACCGGCAGGTGCGGGACTTCGCGCTGGTTCAACACCGCGCCGCGTTCGAGATCGACCACGCTGACGATGGCGGTGTCGTCGACGTAGCGGTAGTGGGTCACCTGGTAGAGCGGGCGTCCCTCCTCGCCGTTGTCGGCCTTCACCCGCAGCTTTTCCGTGGTGATGTAGATCGTCCGGCCTTCCAGCAGCCGCCGGGGCGCGGCCGCCCGCTCGGTCAGGTCGCGCGCCCTTTGCGACAGCGCCGCGGGAACATCGTCGGACGCCACCTGCCGCCTGACCGGCAGCGGCCGCACGATCGGCCGGACGACCGCCGGCCTCGTCGCTCGAGGCTGGGCGTTGACGGGCGGACTAGCGAATAGAGCCAGGCCAAGGATGGCCGGCGTAAGCACTCCCAATCGCAAGACTGTCATGGCGCTTCGTTCCCGGTGATCCGTGGAACTTAACCATACATTGATAATTAACCAATCCACAACCAAAGATTAAGCGCTCGATCCTTACCCGCGCCGCGACGCCGGGCGAAGTCGCCGTTGCCGATCGATCCTTCGGCTGGCGCGCCCTCACCCCTCCTCGTCGTCCTCGCCGCCGATGTCGCTCAGCGTCCGGGCCAGGGCCAGGACCTGCCGGCGCTGTTTCTCGGGGACCTGCGGGAACAGGATCGCCAGCTCGATGCCCTCGCTCGACAGCATGAAACGCTGCAACGCCCGCGTGCGCCGCTCGTCAGTCGGGTCGGCCAGGCCGCCGAGGTCGGGCGACAGGCCGTCGAAGAACCAGGCCACCGAGGTCTGCAGGGTCACCGCCATGCCGTAGAGCTTGGAGGCGCTGACACGGTTGGCGCCGCGTTCATACTTCTGGAGTTGCTGGAAGGTGATGCCCACGCTCTCGGCCAGTTGGGTCTGGCTCAGGCCCATCGCCTTGCGCCGCATCCGCATGCGGGCGCCGACGTGGATATCGACGAGATGGGGTTCTTGATCGGCGGCCAAGGGACGTCTCCGGCGGGAGACGCGACGTGTCTCCTGCCGCATAGACGCCGACAAACGCCCGCCCCCTCAAGGATAAAGGCGCATTATCCGCAAGCTGTGCCATTCGGTCGCAGGTCGCCGATCGCCGGCGAAAGGCCTCAGGCGGTCGGCTTTTGAACCGGGGCCTGAGCTGGGGCCTGAGCTGGGGGACGCGTCACGGCCGCCACCGCATGGTCGGCGTCGCTGGCCTGGCGCAGGGCGCGCAGATCCTCGCTGATGCGGAAGATGGCGACGTAGAACTCGCAGAACGCCCGCCACAGCAGCACCATGGCCGCGGAAACCAGCAGGCCGGCCACCAGCACGGGCAAGGCCAGCAGCAGCGATTGCAGGCCGGGCTCCTTCAGCGCCAGGCCGACGGCCGCGCCGACCACGGAAAAGGCGAACAGGGCGACGACGCCCAGGCCGGACCAGTAGATCAGGTGAATCACCGGCCCCGTGACCAGCCGATCGAACGTCAGCAGGTCCCAGAACAGGCCACTCGAGCCGCGCGGCTTGGATTTGTTGGCCGAAGCCATCCGACACTCCTCATGTCAGCGGGAGCTCCGCCGGGTACTGGCCCCATCGCTAGCAGCGCGAAGCCCGCTCGGCAATGCCGAGCGGGCTTCTGGTCGTTCCGACGTGGTCTGGTGATTATTGCGGCTTGGCGCCGGCCAGGGTGGCGTCGATCTGGGCCTTGGTGGCGGTGGTCGCCAGGGCGCCGTCGGCGCCGAGGCTGAAGCTGGCCTTGGGCAGGGCGAACTTCTTGTCGCCGCTGGTCACGACCACGTTGGTCGAACCGTCGGCCCCGGCCGAGGTCCCGGCGATCGTGCCGACCACGGCGCCGGAGGGATCCTTCACTTCCGAGCCGACCTTGAGGTCCAGGGCGACATTGGCCGAGGAGGGGGTCCCCGCGGCGTCGGCGTCGGCCGCCGTGCCGGTGGTCCCGGTGGACGGGGCCGCGCCGGTGGCGGGGCTGGCCGGGGTGGCCGGAGAAGCCGGCATGCCGGTCGACGGCGACGCGGGCGTGGCCGAAGTCGTGCCAGACGGGGTGGTCTGGGCGGACGGCATGGTCTGACCCGACGGCGTGGTGGCGGCGGGGTCCGGGGCTCCGGTCGAACCGGTGGTCTGGGCGAAAGCGACGCCGGCCAGCGAAAGGGTCGCGGCGGCGGCGAGGTAAGCGATCTTGGTCTTCATGTGTTGCGCTCCGTCGTGAAGGGGCCCCCGCCTTGGCCAATCAACGCGACCTATCAGCCACGGTTCCGAAATATTCGGCAACAGTTCGTGACCATTTCGGGGCGAAATACGGCGAAGCTGCCGTAAAGCGCAGCTTATCCCCTGCATCAACCCGATAAGGTGAAGATTGAAACGGGGATAATCTACGGCCAAGTTTTTCAATAACTCTAGCTTGCCGTCTCGCGGCGAGACGACGAGACGTTGGAGCCTTTTTCAACTTAACCGACGCTTCCGCTCAGGGCCTGGCCGGCGAAGACCATGTCCGTCGCCGGCGTCGACAACGGACCTTCCAATCGCCTGTGCGGGGTGGGTTGCGTACGTTCCCATCCCGCACCGGAGCGACACGGCTTCAGCTTGCCAGCCGTAGCGCCGCCTGGGTCTGCTCCATCGCCATCCCGATCGCTGGCGTGACGCCGTTGAAGGCGATCGCGGTCACCAGACCCGAGGGGCGATCGACCGACAACCTGGCCAGCCACAAGCCATCGCCGCCATCATGGGTCAGGCCACCTTCGGCGGTGACGCCCCAGCCGAGCGCCATGCCGTCGCCGAAGGGAGGTGTCTGCAATGTCGCCCAATTGATCGCCGACAGCACCTGGGCTGGCCGATCACGCGTCGCTTCCAGATAGGTCAATAGATCGCCGAGGCTGAAGTGCGTTCCGCCGGCCGGCATCATGACGGCGGGAACATTGGCCTGCTTGAGCGTCGAAGGCGGATGAAGACGGCCATCGACGCCCAATTGGTGGCCCGATGGCTGATCAAGCCTTCCAAGACGCGTGGGCAAGCCGAAACCCGCGCTTTTCAAACCCAGGGGTTGGAAGACGCGCCGCGCCATCAGCACCTCCCAAGGCGTTCCGGTCGCCGCCTCGGCCATCGCGGCGGCCACGATGTGACCGGCATTGCTGTACTGCATCTTGGCGCCGGGGGCGGCGACCGGCTCCATGGCCAACACCATCCGCGCATACCGCAACCGCTCGGGACGCGGATCGGCCTGCGCTTCTGGCGAGAATTTCACCAGCTCTCCGATGGGTGGGTCACGCGGCAAGCCCGCGTGATGCGAAAGCAAGTGCAGGAGATTGATGTCGCGATAAGCCGGCCGCATGTCCGAAACCGCCTTGCCCAGCATCTGGCCCACGGTCGTCGTCCAGGCCAGCGATCCGGCTTCGACCAGATGGGCGATCAGCAAGGCGTTCATCGACTTGCCGCAGGACCCTATTCGCCACTTGTCGCCGGGCCCCACCGCGATCACGGCGTCGGCCGAACGCAGACCCTCGACGAGCACACTCCGTCCCCCACCGGGACGCGCCCACGCCACCCCCATCGCCGGCGCCTCGGAAAAGCGCAGCAGGTCATCCAGCGCGGCCGGACTCATCGGCCGCGCCGCCGGTGGAGCGAGAACCTTGCGAGGATAACGGTCGCCGCGCGTGAAGCGCACGGGGTGCTTGAGGCCGCCTTGATCAAGCACGGCCTCAATGGCGTCAGCCCCATCCAGGCGGCCGTCAAGACGCAGTCCGTATTCGGGCCAGGCCAAATGAATGTCCGGCGCCCGCAGCGACACCTCGGTCGCACCCAAGGGCAGTTCGCCACTGTCGACCAAGACTAGCGTCGCATGGCCGTCGGCGAGCACCTGTAGCCGGAAACGCGACATCTGGCCGTCTTCGACCGCCGCCCCTGACCAGACGCCGACAAGAGCCCCCGAACCCTGGGCGTGGGCTGCTCGGGCGCCAAGCACGGCCAAGCCCGTCAGACCGATCAATCCCTGCCGCCGATTCCACGCCATGCCACATCTCCAGCGCCACAAGGCCAACTTGGGGTCGTGAGCTGAAGCGGAGCTTTAGTCGATGTTCATGAATGCTTCAGGTTGGGCCTGCCCGCACGATACAGCGCCGTCGCGGAGCGCCCCGAGCGGACTCCCCAAACCATTGCCGCGCCTCTTTGGCGGGCTCGTCGTCCTTCCGATCGGAGCCTGACGGCGCCGAGGAAACATCTGGGGATAGAACCTCTCGGACATCTGGCTTCTGGTCCAAGAGACTGTACCTGTCCGTGGCTTTGCAGTGGAGCAGCTCATGCGATTTCCCAAGCCGTGGCCGGTCTTCGCGGTCGCCATCGCCTTGAGCGCGTGCGCCGATCCGCAACCGTCGAATCATGCCGAGGGACCTACCGGCGCGACACCCATGAGCGAGCCGACCACGAAGGCTGGTTTCGTGATCGAAAACAGCGCGGTGATCCCAATTCATTCGAAGGCCGTGGGGCGAGGCTACGAGATCTACGTCAAGACGCCGCCTGGGTACGACAAGCCGGAAAACGCGGGCCGTCGGTATCCGGTCCTCTATCTCACCGACGGGCCATACACCTTCCAGGTCGCGTCGGGCCTTTCCCGCGTGCCGTTCAGCCAGGAACGCTTCCACGAATTCATCATCGTTGGCTTTTCCTGGGCTGGCGGCGATGCTCCCGCCAATAGCCGCCGGCGCGACCTCACGCCGTGGCGCGATCCCGAGATCAATGGGGTCACCGGCGGCGGCGAAGCCTATTTCGCTTTTCTGAAGCAGGAGGCGATGCCTCTGGTGGAGGCGCGCTACCGCATTGATCGCGCCAATCGGACCCTGGCGGGGCAATCCTACGGCGGTCTCTTTGGGTTGTGGGTAGCGTTCCACGAGCCGCAACTTTTCGCCAACTACATCCTGACCAGTCCTTCGATCTGGTTTGATCAGAGGGAGATCCTGAAGGCCGAGGCGTCCTATGCGGCCAATCACAAGGACCTGCCGGCCAGGATCTATCTGGCGACGGGGTCACGCGAACATCCAGGTTCTGGCGGATGCGCCGGCTGCGATAACGACATGGTCGCCGACCAGGCGCGGCTGGCGGCCGTCTTGAAGGGCCGCAATTATCCCGGGCTGCGGATCAGGACCACGGTCGTCGACGACGGCTTCCACGAGACCACCTTCCCGATCGGCCTGATGCAAGGCATGCAGTGGCTTTACCTCAAGGAATGATCGCGCCCTGAGCCGCTTAGGGCGAGGGTCTGCCGGCAACGGCATCCCCATGATCTTGGGCGGGAATGACGGCGAATTGGGAGATCACCCCCGAATGTCGATCCGCCCTAGACCATGCCCACCGTGCGCAGGCGGGCCCGGGGGTGGATCTCGTTCTGGCTCATCACCACGGTCTGGCCGCGGAAGCGCTCGATGATCGAGCGCACATAGGGCCGCACGCCCGGGCTGGTCAGCAGCACGGCGGAATCGCCCTGCAGGGCGGCGTTCTCGAAGGCGTCGCGCACGCCGCGGATGAAGTCCTGCAGGCGCGAGGGAGCCAGGGCCAGCTGCTTGTCCTCGCCCGGACCGACCAGGGCCTCGGCGAAGGCCTGCTCCCATTCGGCCGACAGGGTGATGATCGGCAGGGCGCCGTCCTCGCCGCGATTGGACCAGCACAGCTGGCGACCCAGGCGGGCCCGGACCTGCTCGACCAGCTGCACCACCGAGGCGGTGTGCGGCGCGGCCTCGCCGACGCCTTCCAGGATCTGCGGCAGGTCGCGGATCGAGACGCGCTCCTTGAGCAGGGCCTGCAGCACGCGCTGGACGGTGGTGGCGCTGACCACCGAGGGGATCAGGTCGTCGACCAGCTTCTTCTGGCCCTCGGGCAGGTCCTTCAGCAGCTTCTGCACCTCGGCGTAGGAGAGCAGGTCGGCCATGTTCTCCTTGAGGATCTCGGTCAGGTGCGTGGTCAGCACGGTGGCCGGATCGACGATGGTGTAGCCGCGGAACGTGGCTTCCTCGCGCAGGGCCTCCTCCACCCAGGTGGCGGGCAGGCCGAAGGCCGGTTCGCGCACGTGCTCACCGGGCAGCTCCACCTGGCCGCCGCGCGGGTCCATGGCCATCAGGCAGCCCAGGCGGACCTCGCCGGCCCCGGCTTCCATCTCCTTGATGCGGATCGCGTAGCCCTGGTTGGCCAGGCGCATGTTGTCGAGGATGCGGACCGGCGGCATGACGAAGCCGAACTCGGTGGCCAGGGTCTTGCGCAGGGCGCGGATCTGGTCGGTCAGCTTGCGGCCGTCCAGGTCGTTGATCAGGGTCAGCAGGCCGTAGCCCAGCTCGATCTTGACGTCGTCGATGGCCAGGGAGGCGCTGATCGGCTCCTCCTCCGGCTCGGCCGAGGCCTCGGCCAGGGCGGCCAGGGCGGCGGCGTCCAGCGGCTTGGGCTCCCTGGCCTTCAGGGCGCGGCGATAGGCCAGGTATCCCGAGCCCACGGCAAGCGCGGCAAAGGGCACGATCGGCATGCCGGGGATCAGGGCGATGACGCCGGACGAGGCCGAGACCATGCCCAGGGCGACCGGGTTCATGGCCAGCTGGGTGGTCAGGGCCGCGTTGGCGCTGCCCTCGACCCCGGCCTTGGACACCACCAGGCCGGCGGCGATCGAGATGATCAGGGCCGGGATCTGGCTGACCAGGCCGTCGCCGATGGTCATCAGGGTGTAGCTGGCCGAAGCCTCGCCGAGCGGCATCTTGTGCTGGACGACGCCGATCAGGATGCCGCCGACGATGTTGATGGCGGTGATGATCAGGCCGGCGACGGCGTCGCCCTTCACGAACTTGGACGCCCCGTCCATGGCCCCGAAGAAGGTCGATTCCTGCTCCAGGTCCTTGCGGCGCTGCTTGGCGGTGTCCTGGTCGATCAGGCCGGTGGACAGGTCGGCGTCGATGGCCATCTGCTTGCCGGGCATGGCGTCCAGGGTGAAGCGGGCGGCGACTTCGGCGATCCGGCCCGAACCCTTGGTGACGACCATGAAGTTCACCACCACCAGGATGATGAAGACGATCACCCCGATGACGAAATTGCCCTGCATCATCAGGTTGCCGAACGCGGCGATGACGGCGCCGGCCCCGTGCGAGCCTTCCTGGCCATGGCCGAGGATCAGGCGCGTCGAGGCCACGTTCAGGCCCAGACGATAAAGGGTGGCGACCAGCAGGACGGTCGGGAACGAGGTGAATTCCAGCGGCTTCTTGATCAGCACCGCCGTCATCAGGATCAGCACCGAGCCGGTCAGCGAGATGGCCAGCAGCAGGTCCAGCAGCATCGGCGGGACCGGGATGATCAGCAGGACGATGATGCCGACCACGCCGACCGCCAGGCCCATTTCGCCGCGCAGTATCCCGGCCCACAGCGAACTGGCGCTGGGGAGGGACGAGGCGGCCTTGGGGACGGCGGCGTCAGTCATGCGAACCCTGGATCCGGTGGAGGCCCCTTCGCGCATGAAGCGATTTGCGCGGGACCACCACGTGCTTAATGGAAATTAGCCATGTCGGGCGCCGGACCGATGGTCGCGGCCCCATCACGGGTCACGCCGCGTTCGTCACGCCGCCTTGCGGGGCGGGCACGGCGACGCCGGCTTCGGAATATTCCTTCAGCTTGTTGCGCAGGGTGCGGATCGAGATGCCCAGGATGTTGGCGGCGTGGGTGCGGTTGCCCATGCAGTGCTCCAGGGTGTCGATGATCAGGGTCTGCTCGACCTCGGCCACCGTCGAGCCGACGAAGGTGCGCGAGATGGCGTCGGCCGCCATCTGGGCGCCGCGGGCGACCGCGGTGTCCGGCGCCGGGGCCAGGGGCTGGCCGTCGGGCAGGCGGATGGCGAATTCCTCGATCTCCGCGCCCGGCGACAGCAGCACCGCGCGGTGCATGGCGTTTTCCAGCTCGCGGACGTTGCCCGGCCAGCGGTGGGCGATCAGCCGGCGCTTGGCCTCGGCCGAGATCGGCTTTTCGGCGACGCCGTTGGCGGCCGAGTACTTCTTCACGAAGTGCTCGCACAGGGTGACGACGTCGCCCGGACGGTCGCGCAGCGGCGGCAGGCGCAGGTTCACGACGTTCAGGCGGTAGAGCAGGTCCTCGCGGAACGTGCCGTCCTTCACCGCCGCGGCCAGGTCGCGGTTGGAGGTGGCCAGGATGCGGATGTCGACCTTGACCGGCTTGGAGCCGCCGACCCGGTCGATCTCGCGCTCCTGGATGGCGCGCAGCAGCTTGGCCTGCAGGCGGGCGTCCATCTCGCTGATTTCGTCCAGCAGCAGGGTGCCGCCGTTGGCTTCCTCGAACTTGCCGATGCGGCGGGCCACGGCGCCGGTGAAGGCGCCCTTCTCGTGGCCGAACAGCTCGCTTTCCAGCAGGTTCTCGGGGATGGCGGCGCAGTTGACCGAGATGAACGGCTGCTTGGCCCGACGCGACTTGGCGTGGACGTAACGGGCCATCACCTCCTTGCCCGAACCGCTTTCGCCGGTGATCAGGATCGAGGCCTCCGAGGCCGCCACCTGGTCGGCCAGGCGCATGACGTCGCCCATGGCCGGATCGCGGACGATCATCGGGCGGTTGTCGTCGGTGACGGCGGCCAGCACGGCGGCGATCAGCTCGGCGTCCGGCGGCAGCGGGATGAATTCCTTGGCCCCGGCCTTGATCGCCGCGGCGGCCCGCATCGGGTCGGCGTCGACGCCGCAGGCCACCACCGGCACCCGGATGCGCTCGGACTCGTTGGCGGCGATCAGGCCCGCGATGTCGAGCGCGTAGTCGACCATCAGCAGGTCGGCCCCCTGCCCGGCCCGCAAGGCGTGCGTCGCCGCCTCGATGGTCTCGACGTGCGAGACCTTGGCCCCGGTGTTCATCGCCATCTTCACGGCGACCGAGAGCTGTCCGTTCAGTTTTCCGACGACCAGGAGGCGCATCGTTTTCTCTCCGTTGGGGCCTTCGTGCCCCGGTAGTTCGACTGTTTAAGCTTCACTCGACGCTCAGGAGCGCCATTTGGGCGGCGGTTAGCCGGCGGCGTCGCCGTCCTTGATGATTTCCGTCATGGTCACGCCCAGGCGCTCGTCGACGACGACCACCTCGCCGCGCGCCACCAGGCGGTTGTTCACATAGATGTCGATCGCCTCGCCGACCTTGCGGTCCAGCTCGAGGATGCTGCCGGCCGACAGCTGCAGCAGCTGCGCCACCGACATGTGGGCCCGGCCCAGCACGGCCGAGATGTTGACCGGAACGTCGAAGACCGGGGCCAGGTCCGAGGCGATCTTGTCGGACATCTCGACGGGCATCTCGGAGGCCAGCATCGAGCCGCCGAACTCGTCCAGGGTGAGGTTGTCATCGGACATCGGGGTCAGCCTTCGCTAGGAAGAAGTGGTTCGGCGTGGAGCCCCTCGGCCGCGATCGCGGCTTCCAGGGCCTTGGTGACGCGGGCGGCCGCGTCGTCGGGATTGAAGGCCGCGCGCCCGTCGCCCCAGTCGAGGAGGAAGGCGGCGGCCGGCATGGCGTCGGGGCGGGCCAGGATCTGGCCGGGGAAGCCGATGGCCTGGGCGGTCTGCTCCAGGGCGGCCTGAGTGCGCTCGACCAGGTGGGCGGCGACCCGCACGGTCAGTTTCGGGCTGGCCTCGACCTCGCGGGCCAGGGCCACCAGGGCCGCCTGGGTCGGGGCCTCGGGGAACTGGTCCAGGGCCGCGTCGGCGATCGCGCGGCCGCAGGCCAGGGCCAGCATCGCCGAGCCTTCGCGGTGCTCGTGGGCCACGGCGGCCAGGGTGGAGAAGGCGCTGTGGATGGCCTGGCCGACCTGGTTCAAGGCCAGGACGGCCTCGCGCTCGGCCTCGGCCACGGCCGACTGCTCGCCGGCCGCGTAGGCCTCGGCCTTGGCCAGCTCCAGCTCCTCCACGGTGAAGCTCTTCTTCACCCGCGGCGGCGCGCTCATGCCGCCGTGGTCGTCGAACACGGTGTCGAAGGTGAAGCGCTTGTGGGCGATGTCGGTCATTGCGCCATCCCCCTAGTAAATGAGTTCGTCTTCAGCGCCGGCCCCGGCCAGCATGATCTCGCCCTTGGCGGCCAGGTCCTTGGCGACCTGGACCATGGCGACCTGGGCCTGGTCGACGTCCTTCAGGCGCACCGGGCCCATGCTCTCCATGTCCTCGCGCATGATCTTCGAAGCGCGCTCCGACATGTTGGAGAAGAACATCTCGCGCAGCTTGTCCGAGGCGCCCTTCAGGGCCAGGGCCAGCTGTTCCTTGCCGGTGGCGCGCAGCAGGGTCTGGACGCCGCCCGGGTCGAGCTTGCTGAGGTCCTCGAACACGAACATCAGGGCGCGGATGCGCTCGGCGGCCTCGCGGTTGCGCTCTTCCAGGGCCGCGATGAACCGGGCCTCGGTCTGGCGGTCGAAGTTGTTGAAGATCTCGGCCATCATCTCGTGGCTGTCGCGCTTGGAGGTGCGCGCCAGGTTCGACATGAATTCGGTGCGCAGGGTCTGCTCGATCTTGTCGAGGATCTCGCGCTGCACCGGCTCCATCCGCAGCATGCGGGTGACGCATTCCAGGGCGAAGTCTTCCGGCAGGGAGGCCAGCACCCGGGCGGCGTGGTCGCTCTTCACCTTCGACAGCACCACCGCGACGGTCTGCGGGTATTCGTTCTTCAGGTAGTTGGCGAGCACCGCCTCGTTCACGTTGCCCAGCTTGTCCCACATGGTGCGACCCGCCGGACCGCGGATCTCCTCCATCAGCTGGTCGACCTTCTCCGGCGGCATGAAGGCCGACAGCAGACGCTGGGTCTGCTCGTAGGAGCCCATGATCGCGCCGGTCGAGCTCATGCCCGAGACGAACTCGACCAGCAGCTCTTCCACGACCGAGGCCGAGATCGAACCGAGGCCGGCCATGGCCTGCGAGACTTCCTTGATTTCCTCGTCGTCCAGGGCCTCCCAGATCGCGGTGTGCTCCTCGCCCAGGGCGAGCAGCACGATCGCGGCCTTCTCGGGACCGGCCAGGCGCTTGACGTCGGTGACGGAGCTTTTCATCGCCATCACTCAGACTCGTGCAGCCAGGAGCGCAGGATCGCCACCGATTCCTCGGGGTGACGGTCCACGAACTCGGACACGCGCTTGATCGACGAAGCCTTCACCTGGCCCTCGATCTTGGCGATGTCGATGCGCTGGTCCATGTCGGGACCGGCCAGGGCCATGGGCTCGCCCATCTGGTCGACGATGACCTCCTGGACCGAGCCGTCCGACAGGGTGACCATGCGGGTCACCTGCGGGGCGTTCAGGGCCAGGCCCAGCGGGGTGGGCGGCGGGCTCATCAGGCTCTTGAGGAACGGGCGCACCGCGAACAGCAGGACCAGCAGGGCGACGATCGCCAGCACGCCCAGCTCGGCGAAACGCATGATGTCGTTCTTGTCGAGGGCGGCCATCAGGCCGGTCTTGCCCAGGCCCTGCTCCTCGGGTTGCGGGAAGCGGACATTGACCACCGAGACCTGGTCGCCGCGGGCCTGGTCGAAACCGACCGCGGTCTTCACCAGCTGCTCCAGCTGCGCCATCTCCTCGGCGCTGCGCGGGGTGTAGGCGCCCGGCTTGCCGTCCTTGCCGGGCGGGGCGACGACGCCGTCGACGGCCACCGCCACGGCGACCTTGCGGATCGTGCCCGGCTCCTGGACCGTGGTCTTGGTGCTTTCCGAGATCTCGTAGTTGGTGACGCTCTCGTTGCTGCCCGACTTGGAGCCCAGGGGCTGGAAGCCGTTGGGCGCGCCGCCGGGGATGTTCTGGGTCGAGGTGACGCCGCCGGTGTCGCCGTCCTTGGTCTCGCTGGCGTTGTTCTCGTTGGTGCTTTCCGAGCGGATGACCTGGCCGTCCGGGTTGAAGTTGCGTTCCTGGGTGGTGACGCGGTTCAGGTCGAGGTCGGCGGTGACGTTGACGCGGGCCTTGCCGGGGCCCAGCACGCCGTCGATCATGTCCTTGACGGTCTTGGCGATGCGGGCCTCGGACTCGCTCTTGGCGTCCTGGGCGATCTTGCCGGCCAGGCTGCCGTCGCTGCCGGCCGACAGGGTCTTGCCGTGCTGGTCCATGACGTTGACGGCGTCGGGCTTCATGCCGGCCACCGAGCCGGCCACCAGGTTCTGGATGGCGCGGACGATGTCGGCCGAGGGCTCGCGGCCCATGCTGATGCTGACGGCGGCGGTCGGCTTCTCGGCGTCTTCTTCAAAGAGCTGGCGCTTGGGCAGGACCAGGTGGACGCGGGCGGCCTTGACGCCGTCCCAGCCGGTGATCGTGCGCTCCAGCTCGCCCTGCAGGGCGCGCTGGCGGTTCAGCTGCTGGACGAAGTCGGTCTGGCCCAGGGCGCTGCCGGTGTCGAAGATCTCGTAACCGACCGACCCGGAGGTCACCAGGCCCTTGGTGAAGATCAGCTGGCGGGCCGTGTTGACCTTGTCGCGGGGGACCAGGATGGTCGCGCCGTCGCCCTTGGTCTCGTACTTGATGCCGGCGGCGTCGAGCGCCGCGGTGGCCGCGGCCGATTCCTTGGGGTCGACGTTGGACAGCAGCAGCTCGTTGGGCTGCTTGCCCATCATCAGCACCACGGCGGCGATCACGGCGATCGCGCCGGCGGCGACGCCGATCAGGGCGGCCAGACGGCCGACCCCAAACCTCTGAATCGCGCTGAGGAACTTGTCCAACCTACGCCCTACCCCTGAACGACGCCCCGAGGGGACGCCAGCCGCCGCGCGCCGGAGCACGCCGTCGCTAGGCAGGATTTACCCAGTGCAAGGTAAACGGGTCGTTTACATCCGGCGCCGCCAAGGACTTTCGGAAGCGCCAAAAGGTCGCGGCCGCGCCCCAGGGGGACGCGGCCGCTGATCTGTCTCGTAGAGGCCCGGCGGGAAGGTAAGCCCCCGCGCGCCATGACTTTTCAGTCCCGCGACTAGCGGTACTGCTGGAGCCGCGTGGTTCGAAGACCCGCCAGACCGTGCCGGTCGATCGATTGTTGCCAGGCGAGGAACTCCTCGTTGGTCAACTTGTATCGATCGCACGCCTCGTCGAGCGAGAGCAGACCACCGCGGACTGCGGCGACCACCTCGGCCTTGCGCCGGATCACCCAACGCTGGGTTTCCGGAGGCGGCAAGTCGGAGAGAGTTAGAGGCGCGCCGGTCGGACCGATCACGTACTTCTCACCCCGGCTGTTCGTGCGCTGCTGCTGCAACATGGCTTTACGCCTTTCCCACAACCATCACTGTTGGAGAGCAATATAGGCGCCGGGAAATAACAGGCGCTTAATTCCAATAGTAAAGAAAGGCTGAAACATGGACTTTCTTTCCACTCCCGTGATGTATCAATGTGACACAGGGCAATTAAGGTCGGTTAAGACCTGTAATTACCGCTTAATGCTCAGAAGTTCTTCTAGCATCTGATCGGCTGTAGTGATGATTTTCGAAGAAGCCGAGTAGGCTCTCTGCGTCGTGATCAGGCCGGTGAACTCAGTCGACAGGTCGACGGTCGAAGCTTCCAGCGTGGACGGAGCAATCGAACCCGCGCCGCCGCCGCCTGGAGTCTTCAGGCTGAAGGTGCCGCTTTCGTTGGTGACCCGATAAGCGTTTCCGTTGATGCCCTTGAGCCCGTTGGGGTTCGAGAAGGTCGCCACCGCCACCTGGGCGATGCGGCGGGTCACACCGTTGTCGAAGATCGCCGAGACATAGCCCTGGTCGTCGACCTCGATGTTGGTGAGGTTGCCGAAGGCCGTGCCGTTGGTGTTGACCGACTGGACCACCGACTGGCTGTTGTACTGGGTCAGGCCGCCGGCCGCGTTGGCCAGGTCGACTTGCAGGGTCTGCGAGTCGATGCCCAGGCCGTCGGCCCAGCGCGGGGCCGTGCCGGTCGCCAGCGGGTCGGACGCGCCGATGCTGATCGAGGTCGGGGTGACGCCGCCGAACAGGTTGCCGACCGAGGCCAGCTTGCCGTCGGTGGTGAAGGTCACCTTGCCGGTGGCGATCTGGCCGTTGGCGTTGTTGTCCAGGTCGCCCGGCTTGGCGCGCAGTTCGGCGAACCATTCGTTGGGGCCCGGGCCCTTCAGCAGCGACAGGGTCACCGTGCGCTGGCCGCCCTTGGAGTCCGAGACCGGGATCTGGATCTCGAAGTCCGGCTTGACGCCCGTGGTGTTGTCCTTGGCGTAGTCCGACATCGAGCGGGTGGTCGGGTCGTAGGCGCCGCTGGCGATGGCGTCGGCCTTGGTGTTGAGGCCGAGCTGGGTCTGGGTGACCGTGGCGCCGCCGCCGACATTGAGGTTGGGCGGCGTGCCCGGCAGGGTGGTCGACAGCAGGGCGCCGGTGGTCGGATCGAAGGTCGCCGTGCCGGTGCTGACGGCCACGCCGGCCTTGCGGATCTCGACGTTGTACTGGTTACCCGTGCCGGTCGGGCTGTAGTAGATCGAGTAGTTGTTGGTCGCGGTGGTGCTGTCGACGATGGCGGTCTTGCTGACCAGGGCGTTGGCCGCCGCCGAGACCGGCTGTTCCGAACGCAGGTTGGCGTTGACGCCAATCCGGGTGGTCTTCTCGGCCGTGCCGCCCACGGTGCCGACGTTGATCGACGACAGCTGGGTCAGGTCCGACGGGTCGGGGGTGATCATGCCGGTCACCGGATCGGCCAGCCAGCCCTGCAGATAGAGGCCGGCGTCGTTCTTCAGGTAGCCCAGGTTGTCCAGCTGGAACGACCCGGCGCGGGTGAACGAGCGGGTGTCGGTGGCGGTCAGGCCTTCCGGCTTCTCGGTGCCGACGAAGAAGCCCGAGCCGGCGATCGACAGGTCGAGGTTCGAGCTGGTCGACTGGGTCAGGCCCTGCTGGCTGATGAACTGGTGGGTCTTGGCCGAGACGCCGCCGGCGCTGTAGGTGGCGTTCTTGCTCTGGGCGGTGACCAGGGTCGAGAAGTTGGCCGAGCTGCGCTTGTAGCCGACGGTGTTGACGTTGGCGATGTTGTCGGAGATCGCGGCCAGGGCCGACGAATTCGAAATCAGGCCCGAGACGCCCGAGAGCATGGCGCTGTTGATGCTCATGACTGTGATCCTGCGATGAAGTTCAAAGGGGTTGAGGGGTTCAGCGCGGTTTGCGTTTGGGTCCGGAAGCCGGTTGGGGCGGGGACCGCGACGGCGTCATTCTGACGCCCGTTCATGGCGTGTGGCTCAGGTGGTCGTGGCGGGTGCGTTGGTGACGCCGATGACCGAGTCGAGCGGCACCTTGGTGTCGCCGATCCAGACCATGTTGACGCCGCTTTCGTTGGTGACCTTGGTGACGACGCCCTCGATCCGGCCCTTGGCCGTGGTGGTGAGCTTGGTCCCGGCCGCGTCGGTGGCGCTCACCTTGATGGTGTACTCGCCGCCGTCCGGCTGCTTGACGCCCTCGGGGGTGCTCTTGCCGTCCCACTTGAAGGTGTGGTCGCCGCCGGCCATGTCATCGGGCAGGATCGAGGCGATGGTCTTGCCGAACTTGTCGACGACCTCGATCTTCACGGCGGTGGCCGAGCGGCTCTGGGTGTAGCTCCAGCTGGCCTCGCCGTTCTTCAGCACCGACTTGTCGGTCTCGGCGGTCACCTGCTTGCCCATCAGGTTGACGCCTTGGCTGATGCCGCCGCCGTCGTTCATCCCGACCAGGGCGGCCAGCAGGTCGTTGGTGACCAGTTGCTGCTCGACGCCGGTCATCTGGGTGATCTGGCTGGTCATCTGGGCCGTGTCGGTGGGCGCCAGCGGATCCTGGTTCTTCAGCTGGGTGGTCAGCAGCTTCAGGAAGGTCTGCTCGTTGGTGGCCAACGAGTTTCGCGAATTGTTGATCTTGTCGAGGATCGACGTGCCGGTAACCGCGGATGCCATGTCGTGATCTCCTAGATCTTCACGTCGACGCCGCTGCGCTCGGCCACACGCAGGCCGGGCAACAGGGCGGACGGGGAAAGGACGGGGGCGTCTTCGGCCAGGGCCGACTGGAAGGCTCGGCCGTTGAAGGCCTGGCGGCCGTGTTCGCCGCCCTGGAAGTTGAAGAAAGCGTTCGGGTTCTGGCCGCCGTTCTGCCGCGAGCTGTCGAAGCTCAGGGCGTTGTCGGCGACGTTGAAGCCGGCGTCGGCCAGGGCCTGGCGCAGTTCGCCCGACTTGCCGCGCAGGTCGGCGGCGGCCTGCGGGTTGTCGAAGTTCAGGGCGGCGGTCAGCTTGCCGTCCTTGGCGATCTCGATGCGCACGTCGACGCGACCCAGGCCTTCCGGCTGCAGGACGACGTCGAAGCGGCTGGTCTTGCCGACCTGGGCCTTGCTGGCGATCTCGGTGGTCAGGTGGGCGACCGTCTCGGGCGCGGCCTTGACCGGGAGGTTGGCCGCGACGATCGGGGCCGGGGCGGCGGTCGTGCCAGGCGCGACGAAGGTGGTGGTGGAGGCGTCGGCGGCGACCGGCGCGGCCTGGGCCGTCTGGGCGCCTTGCGAGCCGCTGCCGTCGCCCTGGCCTTCCGCCCTGCCCTCGCCGGTGGTGGCGGCATGGGCCGACTGCACGGCGTCGGCGGCGACCGGCTCGGCGGCGGCGTCGGCGACATTGGCCGCGACGGCGGCGGCGGCGGTGGCAGTGGTCTTCTGTTCGGCGGGCTTGACCACCTTGCCGGTCACCGACGCCACTTCGGGCGCGACGACCTGGACGGCGGCGGTCTGCGCGGCGGCAGTCTGGGCGGCAACGGGCGGTTCGGCCGTGTCGGTGGCCGGCGCGGCGGCGGCCAGGGCCACATTGACGGCGTCGAGGGTCGGGGCGGCGGCCGGCGTCGCGGCTGGCGCGGCGGCGGTCTCGGCCTTGGCGACCGGAGCGTCGGTCTTCTTGGTGTTGGCGGCGGCTGCCGCGGCGGCGGCGAGGTCGGCGGCCGGGGCGGTCGGCGCCTGCGGCAGGTCCAGGACCGGCGCGGCGGCGGCGGGCGTGGCGGTCTCGGCTTCCGGCGCGACCGGGGCGAAGGCGGCGGCGTCGGTCGCCACGGCGGCGGCCGGGACGGCTTGCGGCGCGGCGGCGTCGGCCACCGGCTGGGGCGTCTCGACCGTCGGGGCCTGCATGGCGGCGATCAGGGCGGCGGCGGCCAGGGTCGCGGCGTCGGTCTGGCCGGCGGTCGCGTCGGCGGCGACGACTTCTTTAACAGGGGCCGCGTCAGCGGCGGGGTCCTTGCTGTCCTGGACCTCGCCGTCGGCGTCCTTGGCGGAGGCCGTCTTGATCTTGTCGGCCTTGTCGGTCGCCTTGTCGGCCTTCACGTCCGAGGCGCGATCGGCGGCCTTGGCGTCGGAAGCCCGATCGGCGGCCTTGGCCGTCGCGGCCCGGCTGTCCTGGGCCCGGGCGTCCCGCGTGGAGGTCTTGTCGTTGGCGGCGGTCGCGCTTCCGGCCTGGGCCAGCAGCGCGCCGAACCCTTCGGCCGCGTCCTTGTCGAAACCCGCGGCGGGAGCCGGGGTCGACGGAGCGGCGGAAGCGGGGGCGGCGATCGCGGTCATGCGGCGAGAAAGTCCACGGCGGATGGCGGCCCGAAGAGGAACGCCTTGATCCGCCCTTCTCACAGCAACCGCCGGGCCAACTCGCGAATAGCTATTAAGCCATTGTTTTTGTTGATATTAAAGAAGAATTTACGACTTCGGATAGGCCGACCACGGCGCTTTTTGCCGAGCCAAACGCGGTAAAAGCAGCCCCTGTTGCCGCGTCGTCGCGCCCCACCCCCAGTTGGCGCCCTCCTTGCGCATAGGGTCCTGTCGCTTGCTCGACGCCAGGAACCAAACGCCATGAAATTCAATGGCTTGCACATTACCGAAGGGGGCAACCCCCGCCACGCCCGGCAGTTTTCGCCGGGCAAGGCCGCGCCGTGCCGTTCCTGCTTTGCCGAGCGGGCTGGAGAATAGCAGATGTCGCTGAACACCATCCTCAACGTCGCGACCTCGGGCATGATGGCGGCCCAGACGGGCCTGCGCGTCGTTTCCGACAACATCGCCAACATCAACACCCCCGGCTACGTCCGCAAGACGATGGCGCAGTCCAACCTCGTGTCGAACGGCATGGGGGTGGGCGTCAATATCGACGCCATCAAGCGGGCCACCGACAAGTTCATGGCCGCCGCCAGCCTGAACGGCGCCTCCAGCGCCGGCAAGGCCAACGCCATCGCCACCGCGATGGACAACGCCCAGAAGCTGTTCGGCGACCCCAGCGCCAAGACCAACTACTTCTCGACGCTGAACGACGTCTACGCGGCCTTTTCGCTGGCGGTGGACGATCCCTCCTCCACCCTGCTGCGCAGCTCGGCCACCACCAAGCTCCAGGACTTCCTCGGCGAGAGCAAGCGCATCACCTCGTCGCTGTCGGGCCAGATCAAGGACACCGACAACCGCCTCTCGGCCGACGTCGACCGGGTCAATGTCCTGCTCAAGCAGATCGACGACCTGAACGCCGACATCACCCGCGCCAAGATGACGGGCGCCGACGGCACCGGCTCGGAGAACATCCAGAGCGGCCTGATCGACGAGTTGTCCACCTATATGAACGTGCAGGTCAGCGACCGCGCCAACGGCGGCGTCACCGTCCGCTCGGCCGAGGGCGTCAGCCTGGCCGGCACCGGCGCGGCGACCCTGACCTATGTGCAGTCGGGTCCGGCCAACGGCTACCTGACCGTCACCACCGCCAACAGCGGCGGCGAGGTCATGCCGCTCTACGTGGCCAACGGCGAGCTCCAGGGCCTGCTGGAGCTGCGCAACAAGGAATTGCCCTATCTGTCGGACCAGCTGGGCGAGTTCGTGACCCGCGCGGCCGAGGAGATGAACCGCGCCTCCAACGCCTCCAGCGCGGTGCCGGCCCCGGCCGTGATGAACGGCAAGGACACCGGCCTGGACGCCGCCACGGCGTTCAAGAACTTCACCGGCAAGACCACCATCGCCATCACCAACGCCGCCGGCGTGATCCAGAAGCGCGTCGACATCGACTTCACCGCCGGGACCATGACCGTCGACGGCCTGCCCGGCCCGGCCTTCACCAACGCCAACTTCACCGCCCAGCTGAACACCGCCCTGGGCGGCACGGCCACCGCCAACTTCGCCAACGGCGCGCTGAGCCTGAACACCGCCGTCGCGACCAACGGCATCGCCATCGTCGACGACGCCACCACGCCCTCGACCAAGGCCGGCAAGGGCTTCAGCCAGTTCTTCGGCCTCAACGACGTGATCCGCTCGGACGGCTATTCGCCCTACGAGACCGGCATGACCGCCGCCGACCCCAGCGGCTTCACGCCCGGCCAGACCCTGACCCTGCGCCTGACCGACGCCGACGGCACCCGCATCCGCGACGTGCAGGTGACCATTCCCGCCGGCACGGGCACGATGCAGGAGACGATCGACGCGCTGAACTCGCGCAACAACGGCGTCGGCCTGTTCGGCTCTTTCGCCCTGGGGCCGAAGGGCGAGCTGTCCTTCACCTCCAACAGCGCCTCGCCCGTCAGCCTGTCGGTGGTGGCCGACACCACCCAGCGCGGCGTTTCCGGCCCCTCGCTCAGCCAGCTGTTCGGCGTGGGCCTGAGCGAGCGCAGCACCCGCGCCGGCTTGTTCAAGGTGGATCCGGCCATGGCCGCCGATCCCTCGAAACTGCCCTTCGCCAAGCTGAACCTGGCCGCGGCGGCCGGCACGGCGGCCCTGGCGGTCGGCGACGGTCGCGGGGCCCTGGCCCTGGCCAAGGCCGGCGACGTCACCACCAGCTTCTCGGCCGCCGGCGACGTCGCCGGGGCCAGCAAGAGCGTCCTCAACTACGGCGCCGACTTCAGCGGCTCGATCGCCCGCAAGGCCGCCGCCGCCACCAGCCGCAAGGAAGCCGCCGAGTCGGTCCAGACCGAGGTCAACGCCCAGCGCCAGTCGCAGGAAGGCGTCAACCTCGACGAGGAACTGGTCAACCTGACCACCTTCCAGCAGGCGTTCAACGCCTCCGCCCGCCTGATCCAGGCGACGAAGGACATGTTCGATGTCCTCACCAACATCGTTTGAGGTTAAGCCATGACCCGCGTCTCCACCTCCGGCAATTTCGGCGTGATGACCAGCAACCTGATGCGCGCCCAGGTGCTGCAGAACACCGCTGGCGAACAGGTCTCCAGCCAGAAGAACGCCACCGACCTGAAGGGCTACGCCAAGAACGCCGAGGTCCTGACGGCCATGCGAGCCTCCCAGGCCAAGGTCGCCGGCTTCCTGGACCAGACCACCCTGGTCTCCAACCGCCTGGACGTGCAGGACGTGGCCATCGGCCAGGTCTCCGACGCCGTCCAGACCGCCCGTGAGGCGATCGCCAACGCCGTGGCCGCCGGCAGCGCCGAGACCATGATGCAGGCGCTGGGCGGCGCGTTCGGCGACGTGCTGCAGGGGCTGAACGCCAAGTCCAACGGCCGCTATGTGTTCGCCGGGGCCAAGTCCGACACCCTGCCGACCACCGCCACCTCGATGGCCAGCCTGACCGCCGCCGCCACCACCGCTTCGCTGTTCCAGAACGACCAGTACGTCACCAGCAACCGCATCGACGACACCACCTCGGTCGATACCGGCATGCTGGCCGACAAGCTGGGCACCGGCGCCTACAACGCCTTCAAGCAGGTCCAGGCCTATGTCGACGCCAACGGCCCGTTCACCGGCAAGCTGACCCAGGCCCAGACGACCTTCCTCACCGGCCTGCTGCCGACCTTCGACGCGGTCAAGACCGGCCTGGTCACCGAGCAGGCCAAGAACGGCCTCAACCAGAAGCGCTTCGACACCGCCCAAACCGACCTGAAGGACCAGGCCGACACCCTGAGCACCATGGTCGGCGGCATCACCGACGTCGACATGGCCGAAGCCATCACTCGCCTGGAGTCGGCCAAGCTGGCGGTCCAGGCCTCGGCCCAGGTGTTCGCCAGCCTGCAGAACTCGTCGCTGCTGAACGTGCTGAAGTAGAGGCCCTCCCCTTCCCACGGGATCGTCCCTCCCCCTTGCGGGGAGGGTGGCGGCAAAGCCGACGGGTGGGGGCCGGTGCAGGGCGCCTTGAGTCAGCAAGCCCCACCCGACCCCTTCGGGGCCACCCTCCCCGCAAGGGGGAGGGAAAGCGCATATGGCCCCAACCTCGCAAAACCGCCGATAAGTCGCTATATGGCCGCGATGGACGCCGACATCTCCCTCCTCGATCACGCCCTCACGGACCGCGCGGTGCTCGCCGCGCGCGAGGCCGTCGGCCTGCCGGTCGGCACGCGGATCGTCGCGGCGATGTCGGGCGGGGTCGACTCCACCGTCACCGCCGCCCTGCTGCACAAGGCCGGCTACGACGTGGTGGGCGTCACCCTGCAGCTCTACGACCACGGCGCGGCGATCTCGCGCAAGGGCGCCTGCTGCGCCGGCCAGGACATCATGGACGCCCGCATGGCGGCCGAGCGGATCGGCATTCCGCACTACGTCCTCGACTACGAAAGCCGCTTCAAGGAGCAGGTGATCGAGGAGTTCGCCGACGCCTATCTGCGCGGCGAGACGCCGATCCCCTGCGTGCGCTGCAACCAGACCGTCAAGTTCCGCGACCTGCTGGACGTAGCCCGCGACCTGGGCGCCGAGGCCATGGCCACCGGCCACTACGTGCAGCGCAGCTTCGCTGCGGGGGCCAATCGCCCCCAACTGCGCAGAGCCGCCGACCCGTCCAAGGACCAGAGCTACTTCCTGTTCGCCACCACGCCCGAGCAGTTGGACTTCCTGCGCTTCCCCCTGGGCGGCCTGCCAAAGAGCGAGGTGCGCCGGGTGGCGGCCGAGCTTGGCCTGTCGATCGCCGACAAGCCCGACAGCCAGGACATCTGCTTCGTGCCCGAGGGCAAGTACACCACGGTGATCGACAGGATCCGGCCGCAGGGCGCCGTGCCCGGCGACCTGGTGCACATGGACGGCCGGGTACTGGGCCGCCACGAGGGCGTCACCCGCTACACCATCGGCCAGCGCCGGGGCCTGAACATCGCGGTCGGCGACCCCTTGTTCGTGGTCCGCATCGACGCCGACAAGCGCCAGGTGATCGTCGGCCCGCGCGAGGCCCTGCTGACCCAGGGCCTGTCCTTGAAAGAGGGCAACTGGCTGGGCGGCGAGGACAGCCTGGAAGCCGCCGCCGCCGGCGGCGCGCCGGTGCTGGCCCGCGTGCGCTCGACCCGCGAACCCGTCCCGGGCCGCCTGGCCCTGGTCCCAGGTCCCTTGGGAGACGAACCGCACCTGATGTTCGACATCCTGGAAGAGGGCGTCGCGCCCGGCCAGGCCTGCGTGCTCTACGACCCGGCCGACCCCGAGCGCGTGCTGGGCGGCGGCTTCATCGTCGCGACTCAGCGGGCGGTCGTCTAGAGCGCGTTTGCCTTGGGTGGACGCGTCCCGCTCCCACTTCCGTTTTCCCGGCGAAGGCCGGGACCCAGATTCATCCAGAGCGGCTCGTGGGTTTCACCTGGGCCCCGGCCTTCGCCGGGGAAACGGGGAAAGAGGGACGCGATTCAATGTGAGGCAAACGCGCTCTAGGCGCCCCGAAGCGCCTCACCTCACAACCAAAACGCCCCTACGGAAGGTTGCGCTTAACGTGGGATTGTAAAAACCCCTTCAAAGTCATCGATGATCAATAAGCCAGCGGTCGATTATTGCTCTTTTGTAATGATCAAGGGGTCTTCTCCACAATATGTGGCCGTTATGCGACATGTTGGCGCCGTTTAGTTGCAATGTCGCAATGTTCATTGACCGCAGGTCGATTGTTCCCCTAGCTCCGCGGCAATCGGGCTCAAAGATCTGAGCGTCCGAGACCATGGATGTCGTCCCGTGTGGCTCACCGGGACTACTGGGGGATTTTGACCTTGAAGACTATCACTGTGCGGGAGCGCCTGTTGGCCTCCACGATGATCTGCGGTGCGGCCGTGGCCCTGTTTGGCGCCAGCCAGGCCATGGCTCAGACCGCCGCTCCGGCCGCCGCGCCGGACGAGACCGCGGTCGAAGAAATCGTCGTCACCGGTTCGCTGTTCCGCCGTACCGACACCGAAACGCCTTCGCCCGTCACCGTGCTGACCTCGGAAACCCTGCAGCGCGCCGGCATCACCACGGCCACGGACGCGATCCGTTCGATCTCGGCCGACGGCGCCGGTTCGATCGGCACCGGCTTCCAGAGCGGCTTCAGCGCCGGCGGCTCGGCCGTCTCGCTGCGCGGCCTCGGCGTCTCCTCGACCCTGGTCCTGGTCGACGGCCTCCGCTCGGCCAACTTCCCGATCAACGACGACGGCCACAACGCCTATGTCGACCTCAACAGCATTCCCTTCAGCCTGATCGACCGCGTCGAAGTGCTGAAGGACGGCGCCTCGTCGACCTACGGCGCCGACGCCATCGGCGGCGTCGTCAACCTGATCCTGAAGAAGCAGTTCACCGGCATCGCCGGCAGCGCCGAGTTCGGCCAAAGCCAGGAACGCGACGCGCGCCACACCCGCGGCGACCTGACGTTCGGCATCGGCGACTACGCCGAAAAGGGCTGGAACCTCTACGTCAACGGCGAATACCAGAAGGACGGCCGCGTCACCAACCACAGCCGCGGCTTCCCCTACAACACCCAGGACCTGCGCCCGATCGGCGGCCTGGACAACAACACCGCCGACAGCAGCCTGACCACCGCGACCCCCACGGCAGTCGTCGTGCGCACCACCCAGAGCGACCTGAACAACCCGCTGTCGGGCGGCCTGTCGCCGTTCACCATCGGCACCGGCTCCACGGCCTACAGCGACTACACCGCCCTGGGCCTGGGCACCTGCCTGAACGGCACCTACACCGTCACCACGGGCGGCGCCCGCGGCACCGGCTGCAAGTACGACCTGGTCGATCTCTACAACCAGATCGCGCCGAAGCAGGAGCGTTACGCGGTCAATGGTCGCCTGAGCTTCAAGTTCGCCGAAAATGTCGAGGGCTACGTCACCGGCAGCTATTCGCGTGACTTCGTCAGCATCAAGAACCAGCCCCGCGCCCTGCGCAACACCCAGCCGTTCGGCGGTTCGCCGGCCCTGGCCTCGACCAATCCGGGCATCGTGCTGCCGGTCTGGATCTGCTCGGCGGGCGCCAACTGCAACACCGCCACCGATCGTCGCCTGAACCCGAACAACCCCTACGCCACCGCCGCCGGCGGCCTCGATCCGGCCAACAACGCCGCCCGTATCTACTACCTGTTCGGCGACCTGCCGGCCGGCAGCGATCGCACCAACGAAGTGTTCCGCGGCACCGCCGGCCTGAAGGGCGACTTCGGCGGCGACTGGAACTGGCGCGTCGAAGCCGTCGGCGCCAAGGACGAGCTGAAGATCGAGCAATACGGCTTCCTGAACATCGCCAACCTGCTGAAGGCGATCAACACCGGCAGCTACGACTTCGTGAACCCGGGCAACAACACCGCCGCCGTCCGCAACTCCATCTCGCCGACCGTGACCACGCCGTCGCATTCGACGATGCTGTCGCTCGACGCGTCGATCACCAAGACGCTGTGGGCCCTGCCGGGCGGCGACATGCAGCTGGCCGTCGGCGGTCAGGTCCGTAAGGAAAAGCTGGTCAACAACAACCAGAACGCCAAGCTGGACACCTACTCGCTGACCACCTCGTCGGCGTTCGGCGAGCACACGGTCTCGGCCGGCTATTTCGAACTGCTCGCCCCGGTCCTGGAAAACCTCGAGATCAACGCCTCGGGCCGCTACGACCACTATTCGGAAGGCTTCAGCCACTTCTCGCCGAAGATCGGCGCGAAATACACGCCGCTCCGCCAACTGGCCTTCCGCGGCACCTTCTCGAAGGGCTTCCGGGCCCCGACCTTCGCGGAATCGGGCGCGCGCAGCCAGTACGCCGGCTTCTCGACCTTCACCCCGCCGCCTTCGTTCCAGCTGGCGCACGGCGGCCTTACGGGCGCGCCGACCAGAAACACCAACCCGTACGCCCAAGCCTACTCGCTGGGCGGCGGCTATGTCGGCAACCCGGACCTGAAGCCCGAGAAGTCGCGCAGCTTCACCCTGGGCGTGATCGCCGAGCCGACCCCGTGGCTCAGCATGACCGTTGACTACTACAACGTGAAGAAGTCGGACCTGATCGTGGCCGGTCCTCGCCTCGGCGACGCGCGCAACGCCTACTACACCGGCGCCGACGTGACGTCCGCTTGCGCGGCCGTCGCCGCCATCGGCCCGGGCTATTCGTGCAACCTGACCGACGCCATCGACCCGCTGTTCCCGACCGCCCTGCCCCGCGTGCTGATCATCAACGCGCCGTTCGTGAACGCCGACTACTCCAAGACCTCGGGCATCGACTTCTCGGCGACGGCCCGCGCCAACCTGCCCTTCGACGGCAAGTTCACCAGCCGCATCGAAGTCACCCACGTGCTGCAGTACGACCTGCACACCGCCAGCGGCGTGCAGAAGTACGCCGGCACGCTGGGCCCGTACCAGCTGTCGTCGGGCAACGGCACGCCGGACTGGAAGGGCAACTGGCAGAATACGGTCGAATTCGGCCGCTATAGCCTGTCGGCCACCGCCTACTATGTCGGAAAGATCAAGTCGGTCGCCGCCGACCAACGGGCGAACACCGACTGTGTCGCGTTCAACCAATATGCGACCGGCGACAAGGTGATCGGCGACCGGTTCTGCTACATCAAGAAGTTCGTCAATGTCGACCTGAACGGCTCGATGGACGTGACGGACGAGGTCACGGCCTATGTCAACGTCGGCAACGTGTTCAACGCCAACGCCCCGGTCGCGCCGGGCGCCTATGCCAGCGCGCCGAACTACCTGACCACCTTCCACTATGCCGGCCTGGTCGGCCGGACGTTCAAGGCGGGCATCCGCTTCAAGTTCTAGTTTGAACCGAGCGAACCTACGGAAAGGGCCGGCTCCGAAAGGAGCCGGCCCTTTTCTTTTGCCCTCTGTGATGAAGCAAACAGGCTCCAAGCAGATGGGCGTGAGCCACGCCGCGAATCCCTGTCGACCTAGTCCGCGCCCTTGGTCGCGACCTTGGTTCGCGGGGTGAGCGTGAGCCGCCTTGCCATTTTCCAGCTCAATAAATCGGCAAGACCTGCCTGAATAAGTCTATATTTGACAAATGCGTCAAAATATACTGACGCGCCCGTCAAAAATCGAAATTAATCTCATTGAATCGCGATTTTTCGCTGACAAGGCGAGTGACATACGAAACTTTTGTGGCATGGAGTGCGTATACGACTGTACGCCACCCTGAGTAATTTTGGCACATCTGTCAATTCGAGCTGAAGACCATGCAAAACATCGCCTACATCCACGCGTCACGGCAAAACGAACGCCACCTTTCGCGGAGCAAGCTGAGCGTCGTGCTCGCCAGCCTCGCGCTGTGGGCGACCCTGATCAGCGGCCTGGCGCTCGTCCTGGGCTAAAGCGTGTTTGCTTCTCATCGAAGCATCCACCCTCTCCGCTCATCCCGACGAAAGTCGGGACCCAAGCCGAGCCAGCGGAAGGTTCACGGCCGTCCCTCAGCCGATCTCGTCGAAGCTCATGCCGATCTTGAACAGGCAGTAGCCGGCCTCGTCGACCAGCCGCGCCACGTCGGGATTGGTGTCGACCCGCTCGCGGGTCCGGGTGAAGCGCCAGTCGGCCTCCGCCGCGCCGCTCGGAAACCCCGCCCCGTCCGCCGTCACCAGCCGGAAGGCCGGCAGGGCGCGATGGACATGGAAACGGTAGCTCACTCGGCGGCGATGGCGATCGAGGCTTCCAGCGCCTCGCCGACCGTCAGGGACGGCTGGTCATGGACCACCCGGGTCAGGTCGCGGCCGTCGACGATCTCGCCGCAGGCCTCGCAGGCCAGCTTGGGGTGAAAGTCGCAGCCGCAGGTCTTGTGGACGAAGTGCACAGGCCCCTTGCCCAGGCCGTAGACGTGCTGGTCGCCCCATTCGGCCATGGTCAGCAGCACCGGCGACAGCGCCCGGCCCTTGGCGGTCAGCACATATTCCCGGCGCGGCGGCCGCTCGGAATAGCGCTTCGGCTCCAGCACGCCGTGGCCGACCAGGCTTTTCAGCCGCGCGGCCAGGACGTTGCGGGCCACGCCCAGGCGTTCCTGCCACTGCTCGAACCGCTTCACGCCCTGGAAGGCGTCGCGCAGGATCAGCAGGGTCCAGGGATCCCCGACCACCTCGAGGGTGGCGGCGATGGCGCAGCGTTCATTGGTGTAGTCGGCGGTGCGTCCCATGGGCGGAAGGTGAAGCCTTCCGCGAGGGAATGCAAGGGTTGCTTTTGCAGACGAACGGCGTAAGTTTCCTAAAGCAATTGACTCTCTCGGTTGCGCACTGGGAGCGCGATAGCCGAAAGTGGAAGCCGGTTTCGGCGGTTATCGCGCTCCAACTTTTGAAGCAGAAATTGGCTACTCGCCAATTTCTGTGGCTGGCGGTCGGGAAATCCGCGTCCCACCGCCAGCGCTTTTTGCGCGGCGCCCTTGCGCCCGACGCGCCGGAGGGGGTTTATTCCGCCACGAATTTCCCAGGTTGGAGCCTATCCATGTCCACCCCCGCTGATCCTGTCGTCATCGTCTCGTTCGCCCGCACGCCGATGGGCGGTTTCCAGGGCGCGCTGGCCGGAGCCAAGGCGACCGAACTGGGCGCGACGGCGGTGAGGGCGGCGATCGAGCGGGCCGGGGTCTCGGGCGAACTGGTCGAGCAGATCTTCATGGGCTGCGTCCTGCCCGCCGGCCTGGGCCAGGCCCCGGCCCGCCAGGCGGCGGTCGGCGCCGGCCTGCCGCTGTCGGTCGAGGCCACCACGGTCAACAAGATGTGCGGCAGCGGCATGCAGGCGGCGATCATGGCCCATGACGCCCTGGCGGCCGGTAGCGCCGACGTCATCGTGGCCGGCGGCATGGAGAGCATGACCAACGCCCCCTACCTGCTGACCAAGCACCGCTCGGGCGCGCGCATCGGCCACGACCAGATGTGGGACTCCATGTACCTGGACGGGCTGGAGGACGCCTACACCCCCGGCAAGCTGATGGGGGCCTTCGCCGAAGACAGCGCCGCCACCTACCAGTTCGGCCGCGACGCCATGGACGCCTACGCCATCGCCGGCCTGGCCAAGGCCCAGAAGGCGGTGACGTCGGGGGCCTTCGCCGCCGAGATCACCCCGGTGACCATCACCACCCGCAAGGGCGTCGAGACGATCAGTCAGGACGAGCAGCCGCTGAAGGCCGACGCCGCCAAGATCCCCACCCTGCGCCCGGCCTTCAGCCGCGACGGCGGCATCACGGCGGCCAATTCCAGCTCGATCAGCGACGGGGCCGCCGCCCTGGTCATGACCCGCGAGAGCGTCGCCAGGCGCCTGGGCCTGCCGATCGTCGCCCGCGTGGTCAGCCACGCCGCCCACGCCCACGAGCCGGGTCTGTTCACCACCGCTCCCGTGCCGGCCATGAAGAAGGCCCTGGCCAAGGCCGGTTGGAGCGTCGCCGACGTCGACCTGTTCGAGGTCAACGAGGCCTTCGCCGTGGTCGCGATGATCGCCCAGCAGGAGCTGGGCATCGATCCGGACAAGCTCAACGTCAACGGCGGGGCCTGCGCCCTGGGCCACCCGATCGGCGCCTCGGGCGCGCGCATCCTCTGCACCCTGATCTCGGCCCTGCAGGCCCGGGGCGGCAAGAAGGGCCTGGCCTCCCTGTGCATTGGCGGCGGCGAGGCCACGGCGATGGCGGTGGAGCTGGTTTAGGGTTCGCTTCCAACACCCCCACCGTTGTCATCCCGGAAAGCGCGTAGCGCTTGTCCGGGACCCAGGGGCGGCTGCACCGCATTAGCCCAGTCACCTGGGTCCCGGACAGCCTCTGCGAGGCTTCCGGGATGACAACCATTGGGGAGCTTGAAAGGGTGTCGCCCCCTACCCGCCCCCCGAAACCGCCTTCGTCAGCAGGTTCATCCTTCGGCCGCCCGGCATCTCGACGTCGCCGGCGGCCCAGTCCGCCGGGCAGGCGCCGGACCACTCGGCGGTTATCGTCATCCTGTGCTGGCCGTTCATCGCCGCCTGGGTCGCGCCCGTCGTGACGCTGTCGATCTCCATCAGGTAGCGGCTGTTGAAATCGCCCGATACGCGGACCGTGCTCTGAGCCTTGCCGGCCGGGCCCATGTCGCAGGCCGAGGTCACCGTCCAGCCGCCGTCGGCCGTGCGGGTCATCTGGCCCTTCGCGCACCGGGTGTCCATGCCCTGGGAATCGAGCCCCAGCTTGGCGTCGGTCGCCGCGTCGATACAGAACCGGAAGCTGGGGCTGAAGTCCCGATCCTTGATCTCCACGGTCTGGGTCCACAGGCCCGGCTTGCGCTTGGGCCAGCCCGCCGCGGTCAGCGGCGACGGGGCGGACGCCGCCGGCTTGGCCGCGCCCCCGGCCTCGGTCTTCGTCGCCGGCTTCTCGCCGCAGCCGGCCAGGGCCGCCAGGACCCCCGCGGCCAGAATTCCACTCAAAGCCCGCATCGCCCACCTCCCTCGCGCGTTAGCCCCCAATCGCCAGTTGTGAGCCTTGGCGCGGCGGCGCGTCCAGCCCATATCGGAACCATGACCGACGCCTTCAGCCACAACCCCGCCCACAGCCGCTACGAACTGGAGGTCGACGGCCTGATCGCCTTCGCCGACTACCAGCGCAGCGGCCAGACCCTGGTGATCCCCCACGTCGAGGCCGCCCCCGCCCTGCGCGGCACGGGCGCGGCCGGCCGCCTGATGGCCAGGGTCGCCGAGACCGCCCGCGCCGAGGGCATGAAGATCGTGCCGCTGTGCGGCTATGCGGCGGCCTGGCTGAAGCGGAACGATCCGGAGCTGATCGCGTAGAAGACACCCTCTCCCSGYGGGAGAGGGCTTGCACCTCCATCCAGTCCCGGAACGCCACCAGAGCCGCCGTCGGCGCGCGCGACTTCAGCCAGGTCAGCCAGTACCGCCCCGCCGACACCTCCAGCGGGAACGGTCGAACCAGCCGGCCCTGCTCCAGGTCGCGGGCGAACATCATCGAGGGGGCCAGGGCCACGCCGACGCCCTGCATCGCCGCCTCGACCATCACCCACGAGCTGTCGAACACCGGCCCCCTGATCGGCGGCGGGGCCAGGCCGGCGGCGGCGAACCAGTCGGGCCAGTCGTCGGCGCGGTAGCTGCGCAGCAGCACCTCCGAACTCAGGGCCCCGGGCTCCCTCAGCCGATCGGCCATCGCCGGGGCGCACAGCGGCGTCATCGGGGCGGCGAACAGGGCGACCGCCTCGGTGCCGTGCCACGCCCCATCGCCGAACCGCACGGCGCAGTCCAGCCCCTCGCCGGCGATGTCGATGCGGTTGTTGTTGGTGAACAGCCGCAGGTCGACGAACGGATGGGCTTCGCGGAAGGCCGGCAGGCGCGGCAGCAGCCAGCCGACGGCGAAGGTGCCGACCACCCCGACGCTGAGCACCTCCATCACCCGGCCGCCCGAGAACCGCTCCAGCACCTCGCCCATCCGCTCGAAGCTGTCGCGCAGCACCGGCAGCAGGGCCAGGCCCTCGTCGGTCAGGGCCAGGCCGCGCGGCAGGCGGCGGAACAGGCTCGCCCCCAGGCGCTGCTCCAGCCCCTTGACCTGGTGGCTGACGGCGGCCTGGGTGACGCACAACTCGATCGCCGCGCGGGTGAAGCTCAGATGCCGGGCCGAGGCCTCGAAGGCTCGCAGGGCGTTCAGCGGAAGTTGCGCGCGGCTCATGTCCAATACCCAAATTTTCCTAGGGTCAGCGGCGAAGTATCATCGTTTGATCACGCGGTCACCGTTCGCGCATTCTGCCGATCATTGGAGACCCGCATGCTCGATAGACGACTTTTGATCACCGCCTTCGCCGCCCTTCCCGTGCTCGGCGCGCCGCGCGCCGGCCTCGCTGCCCAGAGCGTTCGCCTGACCAGTGGCATGAGCCGGAGTATCATCGCCCTGGAGGCGCGCAGCGGCGGCCGTCTGGGCGTGGCGGCGCTGGACACCCAGACCGGCGCGACCTTCGCCCATCGCGGCGACCAGCGCTTCGCCATGTGCAGCACCTTCAAGGCCCTGGTCGCCGGCCTGGTCCTGGCCCGCGTCGACCAGGGCAAGGAGCGGCTGGATCGCCGCCTGCGCTACGGCAAGCAAGCGCTGGTCGCCCATTCGCCGGCCACCGAGCGGCATGTCGGCGACGGCATGACGATCGGCGCGCTCTGCGCGGCGACCGTCACCCTCAGCGACAACGCCGCCGCCAACCTGTTGCTCGACGGCTTCGGCGGCCCGCCGGCCCTGACCGCCTTCCTGCGCGGCCTGGGCGACCCGGCCACCCGGCTGGACCGCCGCGAGCCCGAACTCAACGAAGCCCGCCCTGGCGACCCGCGCGACACCACCACGCCGACCGCCATGCTGGGCAGCCTGCGGGCCCTGACCCTGGGCGCGGCCCTGTCGCCGGCCTCGCGCGCCCAGCTGGTCGCGTGGCTGGTCGCCAACCAGACCGGCGGAGCCCGCCTGCGGGCCGGCCTGCCGACGGGCTGGCGCGTGGGCGACAAGACCGGCAGCGACGGCGAGCACACCACCAACGACATCGCCGTGATCTGGCCGCCGGGCCGCGCGCCGATCCTGATCACCGCCTACCTGACCCAGGCCAAGGTCGACTCGGCCGGGCGCGACGCCGTCATCGCCGAGGTCGCGCGGATCGTGGTGGCGGGCGGCTTCGGAGCTTAGGCGGCGAGCGCCCTGCGTCCTTCGAGGCTTCGCTACGCTCCGCACCTCAGGATGAGGAATTCAGCACAACGTTCCTCATCCTGAGGCGCCCTTCAAGGGAGGGCCTCGAAGGACGCACGGCGCACGCGGCGATGAGCCGCGCACCAAGCCACTGTTCTTTAAGGCGTTCGCCCTAGTGGTGTCGGGGCGAACGTCCTAGCTCGAGCTTCAGCTTGCGGGCGGGCGGGCGGCCCCGAAGGCAGGGTGGATGGCACACACGACGACTTCCGCGCCCGCCTGGTCGGGCGGCGACATTCTGAAGACGGCGACCTATGCCCTGGTCGCGACGGTGGGCTACGCCCTGCTGGCCTATCTGTGCGTCGAGTTTCCCCGCGACTACGGCCAGGTGGCCCCGATCTGGCTGTCCAACGGCTTCGGCGTGGCCTGCCTGCTGTCGACCAAGGGCCGTCGCTGGCCCGCCCTGCTGCTGGGATGCCTGGCCGGCGGCCTGGCGGCCGGGGCCCATGTCGGCGACCTCGTGCCGGTCAATCTGGTGCTGGTCAGCTGCAACATCGCCCAGATCTTCATCTGCGCCTGGAGCATGCGGCGGGTCGTCGGGGAAGAGGTCGACCTGGGTCGGGCCCGCGACATGATCGCCTTCGCCCTGATCTGCGGGCTGGCCGCCCCGATCGCCACCGGCGTGCTGGCCGCCACCATCCACACGGCCATGCGCGGCGGCCAATTGCTGACCAATATCGGCGTCTGGTCGCTGGGCGACATCCTGGGCCTGATGACCATTACCCCCTGCCTGCTGGCCCTGGTGCGAGCGCGCGGCTACCTGCGCGAGCGGCCGCTGTCGATCAGCGGCGTCGCCTCCCTGGTCGTGCTTCTGGCGGTCACCGTCGGGATCTTCTCGCAGACCCGCTATCCGCTGCTGTTCGTCATCCCGCCGGTGATGCTGCTGGTCGCCTGGCGGCTGGAGGTGCTGGGCGCGGCCCTGAGCGCGACCCTGGTGGCGATCGTCGCGGTGATCTTCACCATGGCCGGCAAGGGTCCGATCACCCTGATGCCGAACGGTTCGCAGGACCAGGCCATCGTCCTGCAGCTGTTCCTGGCGGTGGCGATCTTCATCAGCCTGCCGGTCGCCTCGATCCAGCGGCACCGCCGCTACATGCTGCAGAGCATGACGCAGGCCAACGCCGCCGTGGCCCGCAGCGAGGCCCGCTTCCGCCAGCTGGCCGAGAACGCCCAGGACATGATCATCCACAGCAACATGCGGGGGATCATCCAGTACGTCTCGCCCGCCTGCCTGGCGGTGCTCGGCTACATGCCCGAAGAACTGGTCGGCCGTGAGGGCATGCTGACCGTGCATCCCGACGACCGCGAGGCCGTGCGCGCCATGGTCATCGACGAGGTGGCCGAACTGATGGCCAGGCGTCGCAGCGGCCCCAGCCGGGTCGAGTACCGCGCCCTGCGCAAGGACGGCGTGGTGATCTGGCTGGAGTCCCGTCCAGCCCTGCAGCGTGACCCGCTGAACGGCCGGGTCACCGGCATCACCGACATCGTCCGCGACATCACCGACCACAAGGCCATGGAGCGCCAGCTGCGCGAGGCGCGCAACGAGGCCGAGGCCGCCGCCGCGGTGAAGGGCGAGTTCCTGGCCAATATGAGCCACGAACTGCGCACGCCCCTGACCTCGGTGCTGGGCTTCGCCCGGCTGGTCGACGACGAGCCCGACCTGTCGCCCGACGCCCGCCGGTTCATCGCCCGGGTGCTGAGCGGCGGCAGGGCGCTGCTGACCACGATCAACGACATCCTCGACTTCTCCAAGCTGGAGGCCGGGCAGCTGGAGCTGAACCTGGAGCCGACGGCGCCGGCCCAGCTGATCGGCGAGGCGCTGGAGCTGTTCTCGCTCGACACCGAGGCCAGGAGCGTGGCGCTGCGCGCCGAGGGCCTGGAGACCCTGCCGGCCGACCTGCTGATCGACGGCGGACGCCTGCGCCAGGTGCTGCTGAACCTGATCGGCAACGCCGTGAAGTTCACCGAGGCCGGGTCGATCACCGTGCGGGCGGCCTATGACGTCGCCGGCGAACGCCTGCGCCTGTCGGTCGCCGACACCGGCCCGGGCGTCGCGCCGGACGACATCGACCTGCTGTTCCGGCGTTTCTCGCAGGTCGACGCCGGCCTGACCCGCAAGCATGGCGGCACCGGCCTGGGCCTGGCCATCTGCAAGGGCCTGGTCGAGGCGATGGGCGGCGAGATCGGGGTGGCCAGCCTGGCCGGCCAGGGCGCCGAGTTCAGCTTCGACATCCTGGCCCGCTCGGCGGCACATGCGTCGGCCTCGCCCGCCGAGCCGGTGGCCCTGCCGCTGTTGCCGCCCGCCTGCCGCGTGCTGATCGTCGACGACAATCCGGCCAACCGCGAGCTGGTCAACGCCATCCTGACCGCCGTGGGGGCCGAGGTGGCCGAGGCCGCGGACGGCGAGGAGGGCGTGGCCGCCGCGACGGCCCGGCCGTTCGACGCCATTCTGATGGACCTGCGCATGCCCCGCCTGGACGGCGCCCAGGCCGCCCTGCGCATCCGCGCCGAGGGCGGCCCCAACGCCCGCACGCCGATCATCGCCTTCTCGGCCGACGCCCGTCCCGAAGGCCCCGGCGACATCTTCGACGGCGCGGTGTCCAAGCCGATGACCGCCGCCGGCCTAATCAGCGCCCTCAACAGCGCCATGGCCGCGTCGCCCGCCCGGGCCCTGGAACCGCTGGCCTGATCGAAGAACATCGGTCGCCGAAGGTTGCGCCCGCCGTCGCGCGCGCTAGGATCGCGCCCAATTCCAGAGCCAGTCGGGCGATATAGGAATCGCCCGACTGGCTCTGGGTCTTTGGTTTTCGCATCGTTTTCGCGGAAAACCGGCCTCCACTTTTCCGCACGATGCTCCAGGGAGCCCGCCATGAGCGACGAACTCGTCTTCTACACCAACCCGATGTCACGCGGCCGGATCGTCCGTTGGATGCTGGAGGAGGTCGGCGTCCCCTACCGCACCGTGACGCTGGACTACGCTTCGACGATGAAGGCGCCCGACTATCTGGCGGTCAATCCGATGGGCAAGGTGCCGGCCATCACCCACCGCGGGGTGGCGGTCACCGAGGGCGCGGCGATCTGCGCCTATCTGGCCGACGCCTTCCCCGAGGCGGGCCTGGCGCCGGCCACCAGCGACCCGCAGCGCGGCGTCTATTATCGCTGGCTGATGTTCGCCTGCGGGCCGATCGAGGCGGCGGTGACCAACAAGTCCATGGGCTTCGAGGTCCCGCCCGAGCGACGGATGTCGGCCGGCTACGGCTGCATCGAGGACGTGCTCAACGCCCTGGAGCAGGCGGTGACCGGCAAACAGTACCTGGCGGGCGACAAGTTCTCGGCCGCCGACGTCTATGTGGGCTCGCAGATCGGCTGGGGCATGATGTTCGGCACGATCGAGAAGCGCCCGGCCTTCGAGGCCTACTGGGCCGGCATCAGCCAGCGCCCGGCGGCCAAGCGGGCCTCCGAGATCGACGACGCGCTGATCGCGGCGGCGAAGGCGGCGCAGCCGGCCTAAGCGCCCTCTCCCGGAGGGGAGAGGGAGGGGCCCAAGCGAAGCTTGGGAGGGTGAGGGGTGACGCCCTCACCGTTTTCTCACGACGCCCTGCCGGCACGCCGTCGGACGTCTAAACCCCTCACCCTCCCACGCCTTCGGCGCGGGCCCCTCCCTCTCCCTATGGGAGAGGGTTTTAGGAGCGCGCCGCGAACTCCCGCGTCAACCACTCCATGAACACCCGCACCCGCGGCGGGATCTGGCGGCTGTGCGGATACAGCAGCGACACCGGCGTCTGGCTGGGCGGGTAACCGGCCAGGATCTCGACCAGGGTCCCCGCCGCCAGGTCGGCCGCCACGTGGTAGCGCGGGACCTGGATGATCCCCAGGCCCAGGCGGGCGGCGACGACATTGGTCTCGGCCCCGACCACCGACAGGGTGGCCGGCAAGGTGACGTGGCGCGGGGCGCCGTCGACCATGAACTCCAGCGGGAAGAACTCGCCCGTCGCCGAGGAGACGAAGCCGATCATCTCGTGGCCAGCCCCCTCCTTGGCCAGGTCGTCGGGCGTGGCCGGGACGCCGTGCTTCGCCAGATAGGCCGGACTGGCGCAGGTGGCCTCGTCCAGCATCCCGACCCGGCGGGCGATCATGGCGCTGTCCTTCAGGTCGCCGACCCGCAGCACGCAGTCGACGCCCTCGCGCACCAGGTCAACCAGCCGGTCGCCCTCGCCCAGGTGCAGCTTCAGGTCGGGATAGCGCTCCAGGAAGGCCGGCAGACCCGGCAGCAGGAAGTGGCGCGCCAGCGTGCCGTGCACGTCCACCCGCAGCAGGCCGCGCGGCTTGGCGTTGCCGAATTCGGCCTCGGCGTCCTCCAGCTCGGCCAGGATCGCCAGGCAGCGGCGATAGAAGGCCTCGCCGTCCAGGGTGGGGCTGACATGGCGCGTGGTCCGCTGCAGCAGCCGCGCGCCCAGCCGCCCCTCCAGCTGCTTGACCCCCTCGGTGGCGGTCGAGGCCGGCAGGTTGAGGTCCAGCGCCGCCTGGCTGAAGCTGCGGCGCTCCACGATCCGGACGAACAGCCGCATGGCGTCGAAGCGGTCCAAGGGCGCCCTCCTATTATTCGAATACCTGAATAATGTTATCGTATCTTCGCTGATTATCCGCTCATCGCCAAGGAGCATCTTGTCATCACCGCCGACACGGGGTCGGCCTGGAGAGACGAGATGACCAACCAGTCCAACAAGGTAGCGATCGTGACCGGCGCCTCGGGCGGCATCGGCGCGGCGGTTTCGCAACGCCTGGCGAAGGACGGCTTCACCGTCATCGTCAACTACGCCGGCAAGGTCGAACCGGCGCAGGCCCTGGTCCGCGAGATCGAGGCGGCCGGCGGCAAGGCCCTGGCCCACCAGGCCGACATCGGCGACGCCGAAGCGGTCCGCAAGATGTTCGACGCGGCCGAAACGGCCTTCGGCGGCGTGGACGTGCTGATCAACAACGCCGGGATCATGATGCTGGCCCCGATCGCCGACAGCGACGACGCCCTGTTCGACCGCCAGATCAACGTCAACCTGAAGGGCACGTTCAACACCCTGCGCGAAGCCGCCAGGCGGCTGCGGGACGGCGGCCGGATCGTCAACTTCTCGTCCAGCGTCACCGGCCTGCTGCAGCCTGGCTACGGCGTCTACGCCGCCACCAAGGCCGCCGTCGAAGCCATGACCAGCATCCTGACCAAGGAACTGCGCGGCCGGGCCATCACGGTCAATTCGATCGCCCCCGGGCCTACGGCGACAAAGCTGTTCCTCGACGGCAAGCCGCGGGAGGTCATCGACCGCCTGGCCAAGCTGGCCCCGCTGGAACGCCTGGGCCAGCCCGAGGACATCGCCGCCGTCGTCGCCTTCCTGGTCGGCCCGGACGGCGCCTGGATCAACGGCCAGACCCTGCGCGCCAACGGCGGGATCATCTGATCCCGGCCCCCGCCCGACCTTCGAACGCACCCCTTCAAAGGAACATCGTCATGACCACCCAAGCTGAAAAGCAAGTCATCGTCATCACCGGCGCCTCCAGCGGCTTTGGCCTGCTCAGCGCCAAGGCCCTGGCCCATGCCGGCCACACCGTCTACGCCTCGATGCGCGAAACCGAAGGCCGCAACGCGCCGCAGGTCGCCGAAGTCGCCGCCTACGCCAAGGAGAACGGCGTCGACCTGCGCACCGTCGAGCTGGACGTCGCCAGCGACGCCTCGGTCGAGGCCGGCATCGCCCGGATCATCGCCGACAACGGCCGCCTCGACATTGTCGTCCACAACGCCGGCCACATGAGCTTTGGTCCGGCCGAGGCCTTCACCGCCGAACAGTTCGCCCAGCTCTACGACATCAACGTGCTCTCCACCCAAAGGGTGAACCGCGCCGCGCTGCCGCGGCTGCGCAAACAGGGCAAGGGCCTGGTGATCTGGGTGTCGAGCAGCTCGACGCGTGGCGGCACGCCTCCGTACCTGAGCCCCTATTTCGCGGCCAAGGCGGCGATGGACAGCCTGGCGGTGAGCTATTCGACCGAGCTGTCCCGCTGGGGGATCGAGACCTCGATCATCGTGCCCGGGGCCTTCACCAAGGGCACCAACCACTTCGCCCACTCCGGCAAGCCGGCCGACGCCGCCCGAGCCGCCGAATACGAGACCGGCCCCTATGCCGGCGTCGCCGAGCAGGCGCTGGGCGGCCTGGCCGCGCTCGAACCGGCCGACGCCGACGTCGCCGACGTCGCCAGGGCCATGGTCGCGGTGGTGGACGCCCCGTTCGGCAAGCGCCCCTTCCGGGTCCACATCGACCCCTCGCAGGACGGCGCCGAGGTCGTCAACGGCGTCGCCGACCGGGTGCGCACCGAGATGTACCGCCGCATCGGCCTGGAAGACCTGCTGAGCCCGGCCATCAAGGGCTGAGCTCCGGCCACAACCAAAAAATCGTCATCCCCCGCTTCATGCGGGGGATGACGTCGTTTGGAGTCCAGGTCTGACCTAGGCCAGGACCTGGATCACCACCCGGCGGTTCTGAGCCCGACCGTCCGGCGTGTCGTTCGGGGCCACCGGATCATCCTCGCCATACGAGATGGTCGCGATCCGGTTCAGGGGCACGCCCTGCTTGGCCAGGAACTTGCGCACCGCCTCGGCCCGGGCGCCGCCCAACTCTTCGTTGTAGGTGGTGTCACCGGTAGCGTCGGTGAAGCCCTGGACCTCCAGATAGACGTTCTTGTTGTCTTCCTTCAGCTTGCCGGCGAACTCGGCCAGGCGCTGTTGGGCTTCCGGCGAAAGTTCGTGCTTGTTGAGCGGGAACTTGACGCTGTCGTCGCTCAACACCACCGAATAGAGGAACTTGCCCTCGGCCAACTTGCCAGCGTCGGTGGCGCGCTTGAGCGCATCCTGGCTGGTGCGGTCGACTTCGGCCAGCTTGGTATCGGTGCTGTCGACCCGCGTGTTGACCACGCCGACCTGTTCCTTGACGAAGCCCTTGGTCGCGCAAGCGCTGAGAGACAGGCCACTCGCGATCAGAGCGGTCACTGCCAACATCTTATATTTGCCACTGATCATAAGACACCCTTCCATCAGTTTCTTCATAGAGACACCAAGCTTGACCGTTCCAGGACAAGCAGCGGCGCTTCAGCAATTGAAACCGACATTCGAAAAAGGCGAATTCTGGGCCTGTTCTTGACGAACTTAGCCCTACCGGGAACCGCCTTCGCGCCGCTTTAAAATAACGCGCGCGTACGCGGAAATGGTTCAACGGTTCCCGAGAAATATTTGCAATATTTGGTGTGAATAGTAATTCGAAGTTACGCGAAACTACCACCGATGCAATCCCAAATGGGCGCGCCTGACGACGCGCCCATTGCGGATTCGCCGGCCCCGTCGCCCTACTGAAGGGTCGCCTTGCCGATCGCCAGACCGCCGTCGCCGGCCCCGACCGAGATCACCCCGCCGTCCTCCAGCTCGCCGGCCAGCAGCTTCCTGGCGATCGGGTCGATCAGGTCCTTCTGGATCACGCGCTTGAGCGGGCGCGCGCCATAGACCGGGTCATAGCCCTTGTCGGCCAGCCACTGCAGGGCCGGCGCGTCGAGCGCCAGGGTCATGCGGCGCTCGGCCAGCATCTTGTCGACCCGCTTCAGCTGGATGCGGACGATGTCGCCCATGTTGGCGCGGCTGAGACGCTTGAACAGGATGATCTCGTCGATACGGTTGAGGAACTCGGGGCGGAAGTGGCCGCGCACCGTGTTCATCACCAGCGGCCGCACGGCCTCCACATCTTCCCCGTCGTCCTGGTTGGCCAGATATTCGGAGCCAAGGTTCGAGGTCATGATGATCAGGGTGTTCCTGAAATCGACCGTCCGGCCCTGCCCATCCGTGAGGCGGCCGTCATCCAGCACTTGCAGCAGCACGTTGAAGACGTCCGGGTGGGCCTTCTCGATCTCGTCGAACAGCAGCACCTGATAGGGACGCCGGCGCACCGCCTCGGTCAACGCCCCGCCCTCGTCGTAGCCGACATAGCCGGGGGGCGCGCCGATCATCCGGCTGACCGAGTGCTTCTCCATGTACTCGCTCATGTCCATCCGGGTGATGGCGTGCTCGTCGGCGAACATGAACTCGGCCAGGGCCTTGGTCAGCTCGGTCTTGCCCACGCCCGTCGGGCCCAGGAACAGGAAGCTGCCGATCGGCTTGGACGGGTCGTGCAGGCCGGCCCGCGCGCGGCGCACCGCGTCGGACACCGCCTCCAGCGCCTCGTCCTGGCCGACCACGCGACCGCGCAGGGCGTCCTCCATCAGCAGCAGCTTCTCGCGCTCGCCTTCCAGCATCTTCTCGACCGGCACACCGGTCCAGCGGCTGACCACGGCGGCGATCTGCTCGGCGTCGACCACTTCCGGGGTCAGCGACTTCTGGGCCGCGCCGCCGCCGTTCTCGCCGGCCTCGGCTTCGGCCAGGCGGCGCTCCAGGGCCGGGATCTCGCCGTACTGGATCTGGCCGGCCCGGGCGAAGTCGCCGGCCCGCTGGGCGGCGGCCAGGTCGGCGCGCAGGCGGTCCAGGGCCTCGCGGGCCTGGGCGGCGCCGCCGACCTTGTCCTTCTCGGCCTTCCAACGGGCGGTCATCGCGTCGGACTGGGCCTGCAGGTCGTCGATCTCGTCTTCCAGCTTCTCCAGCCGCTGGCGGGAGGCCGCGTCGGTCTCCTTGCTCAGCGCCTCGCGCTCGATCTTCAGCTGCACCAGGCGGCGGTCGATCTCGTCGAGCTCTTCCGGCTTGGAGTCGATCGCCATCCGCACCCGGCTGGCGGCCTCGTCGATCAGGTCGATGGCCTTGTCGGGCAGGAAGCGGTCGGCGATGTAGCGGTTGCTGAGCGTGGCGGCGGCGACGATGGCCGAATCCGAGATGCGCACCCCGTGGTGCACCTCGTACTTCTCCTTCAGGCCGCGCAGGATCGAGACGGTGTCCTCCACCGTCGGCTCGCTGACGAACACCGGCTGGAAGCGGCGGGCCAGGGCGGCGTCCTTCTCGACGTGCTTGCGGTACTCGTCCAGCGTGGTGGCGCCCACGCAGTGCAGCTCGCCCCGCGCCAGGGCGGGCTTGAGCAGGTTGGAGGCGTCCATCGCCCCCTCGCTCTTGCCGGCCCCGACCAGGGTGTGCATCTCGTCGATGAACAGGATGATCGAGCCCTCGGCGGCCGTGACCTCGCCCAGCACGGCCTTCAGCCGCTCCTCGAACTCGCCGCGGTACTTCGCGCCGGCGATCAGGCTGCCCATGTCCAGCGACAGCAGCTTCTTGTCCTTCAGGCTCTCGGGCACGTCGCCTTCGACGATGCGCTGGGCCAGGCCCTCGACGATCGCCGTCTTGCCCACGCCGGGCTCGCCGATCAGCACCGGGTTGTTCTTGGTGCGTCGCGACAGCACCTGGATGGTGCGGCGGATTTCCTCGTCGCGGCCGATCACCGGGTCGATCTTGCCGTCGCGGGCCGCCTGGGTCAGGTCGCGGGCGTAGCGCTTGAGGGCGTCATAGCCCTCCTCGGCGCTGGCGCTGTCGGCGGTGCGGCCCTTGCGGACGGCGGCGGCGGCGGTTTCCAGGGCCTGGGCCGAGACGCCGGCGTCCTTCAGGATCTTGGCCGCGTCGCCGCCTTCCTTGGCGATGGCGATCAGCAGGCGCTCGGTGGTGACGAAGGCGTCGCCGGCCTTCTTCGCCCCAGTCTCGGCCGCGTCGAAGACGCGAGCCGTGTCGGGCTTCATGTAGAGCTGGCCGCCGGCCCCGTCGACGCGCGGGGTCTTGGCCAGCAGGGCGTCGGTCGCCGCGTCGGCGGCGTCGGGCCGGCCGCCGGCGCTCTGGATCAGGGCGCGGCTGAGGCCGTCCTTCTCCTCGAGCAGGACTTTCAGCAGGTGTTCGGGACCGAGCTGCTGGTGGCCGCGAGCGAGCGCCAGGCTCTGAGCCGATTGCACGGCCTGCTTGGCGCGGTCGGAATAGAGGTCAATTTTCATGCGGGATCCCCTCCAAAGGCGGATGTGGCCCGTTCGCCTTGATCAAGCACGAACGTTCCTGGGCAGGGATGTAGGTGTGGCCGATACGCCACACAAGGCTCACCAGCCGCGCGTCGCGATATAGGTTTCCAGCGCCACGATCCGCGTGGAGTCCGACGGGTGGGTCGAGGCGAACTGCGGGGTGCTGGAGCCGCCCTGGGCCTGCATGTGCCGCCACAGCACCACCGCCTCGCGCGGCCGGTAGCCGGCTCGCCGCATGTAGTCGACGCCCAGCCGGTCGGCCTCCAGCTCCTGCTTGCGCGAGAACGGCAGCAGGAAGCCGTACTTGGCCCCCGCCCCGCCATAGTCGGAGATCGCCCGCGCCGTGTCGCTGGAGCCGGCCGCCGCGCCCAGCACGCCAAGCACCAGGCTGGAGGCGACGGTCTGCGACTGCCGCTCGGCGGCGTGGCGGGCGACGACGTGGCCGGCCTCGTGGCCGATCACCGCGGCCAACTGGTCGTCGTTGTCGACGATCTTCAGCAGGCCCGAGGTGACCCCGACATGGCCGCCGGGCAGCACGAAGGCGTTGGGGGCGGTGTCCTCGAACACCGCGTAGTCCCAGGGCCGGTCCCACAGGTTGGTGGCGGCGATCACCTTCTGGCCCACGGCGCGCACCCGGGCGTTCATCGCCGGATCCTTGCTGACCTTGCGGGTCCGCAGCGCCTGGTTCCAGGCCTGCTCGCCGGCCTTGGACAGGCCGGCGTCGTTGACGATGGCCATCTGCTGGCGACCCAGGTCGGGATTGTAGGCGCACGCGCCCAGGGCCAAGGCCGCGAGGATCGGAAAAACGGGACGCAAATCGAAACTCCGGCGAGGCGGATGACCTTGGCCCGCTACAGTGAAGCATCGGAGACCCGATTGTCCATCGGGCGGCCGGATGGGGCGGCAAGCCGGGCCGCCTGACCTCAGTCCCGGCCGACGGCGTTGATCACCCGGGCCAGATGTCGCGGATCTATGGGTTTCGACAGGATGGGCGCATTGCGCAGGTCGCCGCGCACGCCCTGCTCGCCATAGCCGGTGACGAAGGCGAAGGGGATGTCGCGATGGCGCAGGACGTCGGCGGCGGCGAACGACGTCTCACCGTCGAGATTGACGTCCAGCAGCGCGAAATCGATCAGCGCGGTCCGGGCGATGCTCTCGGCCTCGACCGCCGACGTTGCGAATCCGGCGATGGCGCAGCCCAGATCGCCCAGCATGTCCTCGACCAGCATGGCGACGAACAGCTCGTCCTCGACGATCAGGACCCGAAGCGGCTCAGGCGGAACCTCGGATGAAGCGGGAGGGCTCTCCAGGCTTGGAGATCGCTGAACTGATCGTGCAGACAACTCCGGTCTCGGGATATTCGAGCCGGACCTCACCGCCCAATTCCCGCGCCAGCCCTCCCGTGATGAGGCGGCTACCGAAACCCTGGCGACTTGGCGTGGCGACCCTAGGGCCATCGATTTCCTCCCACCGCAGATCCAGCCGTTCAATGTCGGTGTCGTTCACCCGCGCCCAACTCAGGGCCACGCGTCCCGCCTCGTTGGACAGCGCGCCGTACTTGGTGGCGTTGGTCATCAGCTCATGCAGGGCCAGGGAAAGCGACAAGGCCACCTTGGGCGCCAGACGGAACGCGGGCCCCTCGACCGCGAACCGCTCCGCGTCGCCGTGGGACGAGATCAGCGAAGCGACCACGTCGCGCAGCTCGGCGCCGTCCCAGCTCTCGAGCGTCAGGATGTCATGCGCCCGCGCCAAGGCCAGCAACCGCGTGGTCAGCGAGTCGCGCGCGCCCTCCAGGTCCGTGGCGTTGCGCAGCGTCTGGCCCGCGACCGACTGCACGGTGGCCAGGGTGTTCTTGACGCGATGATTGAGCTCGTTGACGAGCAGGCGCTGCAGTTCCTCGGCGCGCCGCCGCTCGGTGATGTCGCGCATCACTCCGGTGAAGAAGCGCTTGCCGTCCTCCCGCCATTCGGCGATCGACAGCTCCAGCGGAAAGGTCGAGCCGTCGCGCCTCAGGCCCGAGACCTCGCGGCCGATGCCGATGATCCGGCGCTCGCCGGTCTGGCGGTAGCGGTCCAGGTAGCCGTCGTGCTCGCCGTGGTAGGGCTCGGGCATCAGCATGCGGATATTGCAACCGACCACCTCCTCGGCCAGATGGCCGAACAGCCGCTCGGCCGCGGGGTTGAAGGCCTCGACCTGCCCCATCTCGTCGATCACCACGATCGCGTCGACCGCGGTGTCGACGATAGCCCGGTACCGCGCTTCGACTCCTCCCGGCGCTCGGGAGACGATCTTGGCGCGGCGTTTCTTTTCCTTCAGTTCAGTCATGGCCGACTTCGCCCCTGCGAAACTCGACCATACCCCTATAGTTGCAACGCGCCTATGGACTTGTCTTTTCCGATAGGGGCCCGCGTCGCCCCCTACTTCCCGTCGGCGTACAGCTTGACCACCTCGTACAGGAACCGCCGGCCGTTCATCAGCGCCTTGACCTGGATGCGCTCGTTCAGGCCGTGGATGTTGTCGCCGTCCGGCCCGGCCATCAGGCCCGACAGGCCGTAGGTCACGGTGCCGGCGGCATTGGTGAAGCGGCCGTCGGTGGCGCCGGTCAGCATGGCGGGGATGAACGGCACGCCCGGCCAGATCTTCGCCGCGACCTTGGTGGCCGGGCCCATGATCTGCGGCGTCAGGGGCGGCGGCGGGCTGACCGGGTCGGGCTCGGCGGCCAGGGTGATCTTGATGGCCGGGTCGGCGACGATCTGCTCCAGCTGATCGCGGACGGCCTTGGGGTCGTTGCCCGGCAGGATGCGGCAATTGACGTTGGCCTTGGCGCGCTGCGGCAGGGCGTTGGGCGCGTGGCCGGCCTCGGCCATGGTCGCCACGCAGGTGGTGCGCATCATGCTGTTGCGGGCGGGATCCCGGGCCAGGATGGCGGCGGCCGCGGCGTCGGAAGGGTTCTTGACCAGGGCCGCCATCGCCCCGGCCACCTCGGCGCCGGGCTCGATCCTGGCGTTCTGTTCGAAATAGGACTTGGTGGCGTCGTTCAGGGCGATCGGGAAGTCGTAGGCGCCCAGCCGCCCCAGGCCGTTGGCCAGGTGGTAGATGGCGTTGTCCTTGGTCGGCCGCGAGGAGTGGCCGCCCGGATTGGTCACCTCCAGGTCATAGTCCATGTAGACCTTCTCGCCGACCTGGATGGACAGCAGCTTGGGCTGGCCCTTGTCGTCCAGGCGGCTGTCGTCGCCCTCGTTGAGGGCGAAGGTCGCCTTCATGGTCTCGGGATGTTTCTCCAGCAGCCAGGGCACGCTGTTGAACTGGCCGCCCTCCTCGCCGCAGGTCAGGGCCAGCTTGATGTCACGCTTGGGCTGAAAGCCCTCTTGCTTGTAACGCACCAGGCTGTCGGTGAAGATCGCCGCCATGGCTTTGTCGTCGCTGGCTCCGCGCGCGTAGAAATAGCCGTCTTCCTCGACCAGCTTGAAGGGATCGCGGACCCAGTCCTCGCGCTTGGCCTCGACCACGTCGATGTGGGCCATCAGCAGGATGGCGCCGGCCTTGGGGTCCTTGCCGCGCAGGGTGGCGACCAGGGCGCCGGCCTTGGGATGCTCGGCCGGGGCCAGCACGCGCACGTCGGCCTCGGGAAGCCCCGCCGCCTTCAGCCGCGCGCCCATGGCCTGCGCCGCCGCCGTGCAACTGCCGGCCGAAGCGGTGGTGTTGATCTCGACCAGCTCCTTGTAGAGGCCGCGGAAGGCGGTCTCATCAGCGGCCAGGGGCGCGCCTTGCGCGCGGGCGGCGCCGGTCAGGGCCAGGGCGGACATCGCCGCCGCCGTCATCAGGATGGTCTTGGATCTGCCGCGCATGGTCGCCCCCGGGATGTAAGGGGGCGAGGCTAGGCGGGGTTCGGCGTCGAGCGCAATGGGGCGGCGCTCAGGTAGGCCCAAATCCGTTGTCATCCCGGCCGTAGCGAAGCGAAGAGCCGGGACCCAGGGGCCGTGCGCACCGCCCCTGGGTCCGGACAGCGCTACGCGCTTCCGGGATGACAACGGATAGGGGACCCGAAGAAGAAGCCTAGACCTCTTCCGACTCCGGAGCCGGATTGCCTTCGAAGCTGCGCGGGGCGCGGCGACGCTTGGGCTTGGCGGGAGCGGCCTCGGCCTCGGCGGCCAAGACCGACGAAGTGGACACCGGGCCGGTGTCGGGGGCGGCTTCGGCGCGCGGCGACTTGCGGCCCAGGAAGGCCGGGGCGTGGCTGACGTCGCCGTCCTGGCCGCGCAACAGGGGCGAGCCCTGGCCGGCGGATTCGGTCAGCGGCGTGGCCTGCGGTTCGATCACCGCCAGCGGATCACGGTCGCGGGGGGCGCGCTCGCGGCGCGGACGCTCGCGGCGGGGGGCCTCGGCCGGCGCGGCCCCAACCGGCGCGGACTCGACGGCCTCGGCGGCGACCGCCGGACGGTCCTCGCGAACGCGGTCCTCGCGGGGGCGCTCGTCACGGAAACGGTCTTCGCGCGGACGGTCGTCACGGGGACGGTCGTCTCTCGGGCGGTCGTCACGCGGACGGTCGTCACGAGGCCGATCTTCGCGCGGGCGGTCGTCGCGCGGGCGGTTGTCGTCACGGGGACGGTCGTCGCGGTCGCGCCAACGGTCGCGGCGGCCCTGACCCTGGCCTTGGCCCTGCTGGCCTTGGCCGCCCTGGCCCTGACCTTCGAAACGGTCGCGGTTCTGGTTGTTGTCGCGGGGACGGTCGTCGCGCTGGCGATCCTCGCGCGGACGGTTGTCGTCCCGAGGACGGTCGTCGCGCTGGCGGTTCTCGAAGCGGTCGCGACGGCCTTCGCCGTTCTGGCCGTCGGCGTTGTCGCCGTCGCCCTGGGTCTCGGCCTGGGCCACTTCGGGAGCCTCGGGCTGCTCTTCCGGCTCGGCCTCGAAATCGATCTCGTAGGCCGAATAGGCGTCCTTGCCGATGATGTCGCTGACCGGCCGATTCGGCTGGATGGCGCGCAGGACCCGGAAATAGTGCTCGGCGTGCTGCAGGTAGTTCTCGGCCAGGACCCGGTCGCCGGACGACGTCGCGTCGCGGGCCAGTTGCTGGTACTTTTCGTAAACGCCCTGGGCCGCGCCGCGCACCTTCACGCCGTCGGGACCGTTCGAATCGAAAGCCCGGTTGGCGTTGTGCTGCTGAGGCTTGCCGCCGCTACCCGTGCCGCCGCGATTGTTGCGGCCGCGCTGGCGCTTCATGCCCTTGAAATCTCTCATGTTCTCTTCTGAACCTGTCCGGCGGCGATCACTGTCGCGTCCGGCTGTTTGGCCTCTTGAGCGGGGTGGAACCCTGCGGTTCTGCCTTGGATGTTCTTGAGACGCTGGTTTCCGTAGAGCCTTCGTCCGGTTCGGGCGCGGCGATCAGCCGATCGGCCGTTCGCGCCTGCCGGGGGAGTCTCGCGATCATCGAGGATGACCGCTGTTCCCTTCACCCGGCGATTTGGAAGGAGGCCCTATTCGTCTACCGCCTCACGCCGGGGTTTCCAAGGGATTTTTCACCCCCGTGACAACACGGTCGTTCACGGACAGATCCTTGACGGTGCGCACGTCGTGGGCGCCCGCTTCGCGGAACAGCGCCTCGACGTCCTGGGACTGGTCGTAGCCGATCTCGACCGCGAACATCGCGCCGGGCTTGAGCACCCGCAGGATCTCGCCGGCCAGCAGGCGGTAGGCGTCCAGGCCGTCGGGGCCGCCGTCCAGGGCCAGGCGCGGCTCGTGGTCGCGCACCTCCGGCTCCAGGGTCTCGATCACGTGGGTGGCGATATAGGGCGGGTTGGAGACCACCAGGTCGAAGCTGTCGTCGCCCAGGCCGGCGGTCCAGTCGCCGCGCAGCAGGGCCGCGCGACTGTCGAGGCCGAGGTTGGCGGCGTTCTCGCGGGCCACGGCCAGGGCCTCTTCCGAGACGTCGATCCCCAGCCCCTTGGCGGCCGGCCGCTCGGCCAGCACCGCCAGCAGGATCGTGCCCGAGCCGACGCCCAGGTCGAGCATGTTGAAGCTCATGGCCTCCGGGAAGGCCTTGAGCACCTCGTCGACGATGACCTCGGTCTCGGGGCGCGGGGTCAGGACGTTCTTGTTGACCTGCAGCAGGATCTTCCAGAACCCCTTGCGGCCGATGATGTGGCTGACCGGCTCGCGCGCGGCGCGGCGCTCGAGGAAGTTTTCCAGGGTCGCCATCTGCGCGTCGGTCAGCACCCGGTAGGGGTCGGCGATGATGTCGGTGCGGGTGACGTCGGCGGCCACTTCCAGCAACAGGCGGGCGTCGATCGCCGGCTGGTCGATCTGGACGTCCTTCAGACGTTCCTTGGCGGCGGTCCAGGCTTTGACGAGGGTCAGGGTCATGAACGCTCCCATAGCGCGTCATCGCCGTCGGGGCGAGATTGAGTGTGGTACCAGTTTTTGGTATCGTCGGGATCGGAGGATCCGATGAGCAAGAATACCTCGATCGTTCTCAGCGAGCACTTCCAGACCTTCATTGAAGCGCAAATGGCAGACGGGCGCTACGGCTCGGCCAGCGAGGTCGTGCGGGCGGGCCTGCGGCTGCTGGAAAATCATGAGGCGCGGATGGCGGCGCTGAGGGCGGCGCTGAACAAGGGCGTGGAAAGCGGCTTCATCGACGACTTCGACTTCGACGCCTTCATCGAGGAGAAGCTGCAAGGCGAAGGCGTATCGGAGTGAGGCCCTACAGGCTCGCCCATGAAGCTCGGCGAGACCTCGACGACATCTGGGACTATTCGCGAGGCCAGTGGGGCGCGCGGCGAACCGCCAGCTATCTTCGTGACCTGCAGGCCGCGATCGTTCTGATCGCCGAACGTCCCGATATCGGGCGAGCGCTTGACGGGCCGGACGCCTCCTTTCGAAAACGCCCGGTCGGATCGCACGTCATCTTTTATCGGTTGGAAGGCGGCCTGGTGGAGATCGTCCGCATCCTTCACCAGAACATGGACGCCACGAGCCGCCTGCCACCGACCTAAACCACCGCCACCCCGTCCCCCTCGCGCACCGCCCCGCCCTCTTCCACGTTCAGGTAGATGCCGCAGAGCATGTGGCCGTAGTGCTCGAACAGCGCCTTGACCACTTCGATGTCGCGCTCGGCGGTCACCGGGTCGACGTGGGTGGCGGCGCAGCGGACGATGGGTTTCAGCACCTCGGCCCGGGCCTGGCCCACCCGCATCGCCCGCCCGGTCCAGTCGTTCTCGACCCAGGCGGGCCAGCCCTCGACATAAAGGTTGGCGCGGAAGCGCAGAGGATCGACGGGACGGCCCAGCCTGGCCGCCAGGTCGCGGACGCTGGCCAGGTTGACGATTGAAACATAGCCCGACCGGCTGTCCATGAACCGGTAGTCGCCCGGCCCCTCGACCACGCGCAGCGGGCCCGACGCCTCGTCGCCCAGCAGGCCGGCCAGCCAGGCCTCGAAGCCGCGCCGGCCGGCCGCGCCACGCAGGTCGCCGGCGAAATCGGGCTGCCCCTCGGCCGCGGCGGTCAGCACGCCGGTCGCCTCGTCATAGGCGGTGCGGGCCTTGGCGACCCGCGGGATCTTGGCCAGCACCGTGAACTTCATCTTCGAGATATGGGCCGGCGCGTCCGGATCGAAGCCGCTGGGCCCGTCCTCGACGGCGTAGAGCCGGTCGCAGGGGAAACAGGCCCCGGCGCTCAGCTGGACCTGGTCCAGCCGCTCGGGCGTGAACCCCTTCACGGGGTGGCGATAGAGGGCGGTGACCTGGGATTGCATGCCCGCAAGGTCGGCGAGGACGCAGGCCAAAGCAAGGCTCGGCGGCGAACAACTTGCCCTTCTCGAGCGTAACGACTGACAGCTGAAGCGCCGTTTTGATCCGTTTCCCCGGCGAAGGCCGGGGCCCAGGTTCAGCCGTCGTATTGGACGATTATCCGAAACACACCGCCCTACGATCTGGGCCCCGGCCTTCGCCGGGGAAACGGAATTTTGGGGCGGGAGGTTCAGTCCAAGACCATTCTCCTCTAGGAACCAGGGCGCCGCTGCGGGATTTCCCATGCGGGAGACCGCGCATGACCGACAATACGCCACGACGTCCCATACGGTCGTGGATCGCCTCGCGGCCCTATCACCTGGCGCCCTGGATCGTGCTGCTGGCCCTGGCGCCCTTCGCCTTCCCCCGGCGCGCGCCGGTCTCGCACGAGACCCCGATCGAGCATCCGCCCGGCCTGAGCGAGGACCGGGCGATGCCGCCGCACGAGTTCGACGAGGCCGAGCCCAAGCGCGGCCGCGCCGCCCGCCATCCGCACTTCATCCCGTGGCGCGGCTGGCGCGACATCCTCTGGCGCACCGGCCGCGAGGTCAGCGTCGATCGCCTGCCCGCCGTGGCCGGCGGCGTGACCTTCTACACCCTGCTGGCGATCTTCCCGGCGATCGGCGCCTTCGTCTCGCTGTACGGCCTGTTCGCCGACGTCGGAGCGGTCGAGAAGCAACTTCAGGAGATGTCCAACGTCTTCCCCGCCAGCGTCGTGCAGATCGTCGGCGAGCAGATGCTGCGCCTGGCCAGCCAGGAACAGACCAAGCTGGGCGCGGCCTTCGCCATCAGCTTGCTGCTGTCGGTGTGGAGCGCCAACGCCAGCATGAAGGCGCTCTTCGACGGGTTGAACATCGCCTATGACGAGGACGAGAAGCGCCACTTCGTCGCCAAGACCGCCCTGACCTACGTCTTCACCTTCAGCGCCCTGGTCTATGCGGCGATCCTGGCCGGCGTGCTGATCGCCGCGCCGATCGCCTTCAAGGCCCTGGGCCTGGGGGCGATCGCCGGGATCTGGGGGCCGCTGCGCTGGCTGACCGTGCTGGCGGTGACGGCCTTCGCCTTCGCCATGCTCTACCGCTTCGCCCCTTGCCGGGCCCGGCCGCGCTGGCGCTGGGTGATCTGGGGCGCGGTGCTCGGGGCCGCCGCCTGGCTGCTGGGGTCGCTGGGCTTCTCGCTCTACGTCAACACCCTGGCCCATTACGACGCCACTTACGGGCCGCTGGGGGCGGTGATCGCCTTCATGGTCTGGATGTGGTTCTCGATCATGACCGTGCTGGTCGGCGCCGAGCTGAACGCCGAGATCGAGCACCAGACCGCCATCGACTCCACCACCGGCCCGGAAATGCCGATGGGTCAGCGCGGCGCGGCCATGGCCGACACCGTGGGCCTGGCCTTCCATCCCTGGGAGGTGATCCGCCGCGAGGCGGGCACGGTGAAGCGGGTGTCGGGACGCTACTGGAGCCAGGCGCGGGGGCGGCGCTCGGGTGATCCGCCGCCTTCAAACCTATAAAACACCGCTCATCCCGACGAAAGTCGGGACCCAGATCCCTTGGCGGTGTGGATGATTGGAAAGGGCTCGGAGCTCATGGCGCCAGGCCCACCGCCCTTCCATCTGGGTCCCCTGAGTTCACAAACGAAGTGCAACACTCTCTGGCCGGGATGAGCGGATCAAGGAGGGTTCTGTCGCGCGCGGAATGCTCTAAGTCTCCCCCATGATCTTCGCCCCCGCCACCGAACCCGAATTCCCCGCCGTCGTCGCCCTGGTCAATTCCGCCTATCGCGGCCAAGGCGCCCAGGCCGGCTGGACCACCGAGGCCGGCTATATCGACGGCCAGCGCATCGACCTGGAGAGCCTGACCCAGGACCTGGCGGCCGCGCCCGACGCCGTCCTGCTGACCCTGCGCGACGCGGCGGACGGCCCGCTGCTGGGCTGCGTCTGGCTGGAGCCGGACGCCGACACCCCAGGGGACGACGCCTGGTACCTGGGCATGCTGACCATCCGGCCCGACCTGCAGGACCGCCGGCTGGGCGCCGCCCTGCTGGCCCACGCCGAGGCCCACGCGGCCGGGCTGGGCGCCCAGCGCGTCCGCATGACCGTGGTCCACCTGCGCGACACCCTGATCGCCTGGTACCAGCGGCGGGGCTACGCGCTGACCGGCGAGACCCAGCCGTTCCCGGTGGGCGAGCGGTTCGGCAAGCCGCGGCAGGCGCTGGAGTTCGTGGTGCTCGAGAAGGGGGTTTAGGGGGGCTCAGCTGTTCTTGGTGTCGCGACCGTCAGGTTCCTTGGCGACGCCCTTGAAGGGGCCTTCGCTGGATTTGCGTTCCATGAACTGGCCCGAGCGCTCGTCGCGCTTTTGCCAGTCGCCATTGGGCTGTTGGAACTGCGTGCGGCCGGTGACCGCGCCGCGCCGGAAATCGTTACCCGTGTTCTTGGCCATCACAGCCTCCTGTCGAACAGAAGGAGAACTTGCGCTGAGTCGTCGCTTTCGCATAATCGCCCGCGCCCGGGCGACGACGACCGTGGCCTCGGACAGTTCAGCGCTTCCGCCGGCCCGCGCGTCGGCCAGATAGGCGGCGATCGCTTCCTCGCTGTCGAGATATTCCGCCGGATCGAAAGGCCGGGTTTCCAAATCAGACCTCCTGCGCGATGGCCTTGGCGCCTCGACAGCCAAACCACCGCCGCCACGGCGAGGCCGCGCCTTAAAACCTTGATGGCGAGCCTGCTCTGGCGTCTGGCCGTGTCAAGGACCGCCTCCGGCGGCCGCGTCGCGGCGACGCGACGCGTCGTCCTTGACACGGCCAGACGCCAGAGCTCCGATCCACCAAGGCTTTAAGGCGTGGCCGCATCCGCTGGGGCGGATGAGAAACCAAACGGAGACTAACGCCCCGCCGCCGCCCGTTCCTGATTGAGCGCGAACAAGCGCTCCAGCACCTCGTCGTCCGACAGGCCGTTGGGCCAGCCATAGGCGGCCGCCACGGCGGCGTCGAGGCGCTGGTGAGCCATGGCCAGCCATTGCGGGCGCTGGTTGTAGAGGTTGGTCAGGGTGCGCTTCTTCAACTCAAGCGCCGCCTCCGGACTGACCGGCAGCACGCGGTCGGGATAGCCGGGCACGACCTCGGGCTCGGTCCGCACCAGATCGGCCGGATTGAGCCAGGCCTCACGCAGCCGGTTCAATTCGGCCGCCGCATCGCCGATGGCGATGGCGCGCGGGTCGGCGGCATAGTCGGCGGCGGGGATGTTGGGCGTCAGACCTTCGGGGAAGGGGAAGGTCTCGAAGCATGACTCGGTATTGTAGGTGGGATCGTTTCCGACACCATGCCAAGACGCTGTCCGCAGCGACCAAAGCTCGTGCTGTTTTGAATGAAGCAGGCCAAACAATACGTCGCCATCAGACGCGAATATGAAAATGCGACTGTCTGGTACTGTCGGAGTTTCGAGCCAGCTAAAAGTTCGATGCTTCGCGACCCGAGGTGTCGCGATATACCGTTTCAAGCCATTAAGCTTGCGCCACATTCCCTGACGCGCCTCGACATGACGCCACCAATTGATGCGGTACGTTTCGCGATTATTTCGATCGCGCTCGGGTTTTACGAAAATGAGGGCATGTCGGAAGGGCGTTTCATAGAGGGCAGCTTCGCCCTCCCCCATGGTCCATCCGAAATCGATGATCCATTTATCGGCCGTGCGACGCGTCACATCCATAGCGTTGCGCCAGGGCTTCAAGACCTCGCTATTGGATCGGCCATTCGGGTTGAGCGGCAACCGCAACCACTCGCGGGCGAGGTCACCGGGAATATCGAATGAACCGCCCTTGGTATCGCCCATGAAAGCTGTGCTGGCATTTTCCTTTAGCCGCGCCGACTTGGTGAGGTCAGTCGAGGAGCCGGATAGGTCTGCGTTAATCTGATCAACGCCTTGTCCATTGATCCGCTGCTCGGGGAATCCCCAACCGAAGCCGAACATTGAAACCCGGACGTCCGCGCCATTCAAAACCCACGGCTCATCAGGCCAGACTTCGCGAAGCGCGAACACTTCGGCGATGGGCGCAAGAACGCGTCGATTAGCGCCGCCCCTAATGGAATTGGTCGTCACTAGGCCAGCCCGCTTGCCGCCGCCAAACTGATAGCCGTCCCAAGGATCTCCAACCGCCCGCCAAGCCTTCTCCACCCAGTAGGCGACGAAGTCCGCCTCGGCCGGCACCTTGCCGCGATAGGCCGCGAACAGCCGCTCCACATAGGCGTCGCCCAGGCTGTCGCGCAGCCGCTTGCCGCCCAGGAATGGCGGGTTGCCGACGATCGCGTCCGCCTCCGGCCATACCGCCTCGCTCCCGTCCGCGTTCAGCAGCGCGTCGCGGCACTCGATCTGGTCCAGTGACGACAGGATCGGTTCGGCCAGGCCGGTATAGTTGTTCCTGGCGTTCCATTGCAGGTCGCCGATCCACAGCGTCACCCGCGCCAACTCGGCCGCGTAGTCCTCGATCTCGAGGCCGCGCACGCAGGCCAGGCCGACGCGGGGCGCGGGCACCTCGATGCCCAGGCGCTCGGCGTCGACCAGGGCCCGGCGCTCGATATCCTTCAGGGCGTGCAGGGCCACATAGAGGAAGTTGCCGCTGCCGCAGGCCGGGTCGAGCACGCGATAGGCGGCCAGGCGGCTCAGGAAGGCCTCCAGTCGGTCCTTGGCCAGGCCCAGGGCCGCGTCGGCCCGCTTGGCGATGGCGGTCAGGGCCTTGCGGCGAGCGGCCTCGCCGGCCTTGGCCTTGTCTGGATCGGCCTTCATGGCGTCGGCGGCCGCTTCCAACACCGCCTTGCGTTCGACCTCGGTCGCGGCGCGGGCGTCCATGGCGCCCCGGATCTCGACCAGCGCCGCCTCCCATTCGGCGGTCAAGGGCCAGGTGATCACCGGATCGATGATCTTGAGGATCTTCTCGCGGTCGGTGTAGTGGGCGCCCAGGGCCGCCCGCTCGCGCGTGGCCTTCAGCGCCTCCTCGAACATGTTGCCAAACACCGAGGGGTCCAACTGCGACCAATCATGCAGGTCGGCGGTGTCGCAGATCAGCTTGATGTCGGGCCGCTCCAGCGGCAGGGCGGGCTTGTCGTCGAACAGACCGCCATTGAACCAGCGGATGATGTCCGCCCCGAACAGGCCGCCCGTGCGCATCATGGCGAACAGGGCGTCGAATTGCGGCCCCGCCTCGGCCGGAGGGCGGCCCTGCATCGACCGGGTCATGCGGGTGAACAGGCCTTCAGGCAGCAGCTTGGCGTCTTCCGCGAACATGCAGAAGACCAGGCGATTGAGGAAGTGGGCCACATCGCGTGGGTGATGGCCGCGCTCCTGCAGCCGCCGCCCCAGGTCGCCGAACCGCTGGGCGACCGTGGCGGTCAGTTCCTGGGGGCTGATCTTGGGCTTGAGGCTGTCGGAGCCTTCGAAGACCAGCCGCAACACGGCCAGCTTTTCCGGCTCGTGCAGGTCGTCCAGCGTGAAGACGATCTTGCGGCTGATGGTGTTGGTCCAGCTGGTGTGGACGATGATCCGCTCCATGTCGCAGACCACCAGATAGGGCGGGTTCTCCAGGGCCTGGGCATAGGTCGTCAGTTGGCGCAGGGCCGCGTCGAGGTTCTTGTGCTTGCCCTTGTACTCCCAGCCGAAACAGCCCTTGCGCCAGACATCGGCCCAGCCATCGCCGCCGCCAGTCTTTTCGGCCCCGCGCTCGAAGCAATAGTGGTCGCCGTGCGGATCGTCCTCGGCGGGGGTCGGTTGGCCCAGCATCCGGCACAGGTCGATGAAATGCTCCTGCGCGCCCTGCCGTTCTCGCAGGCTGCTGTCGCTCCATTTTTTGATGAACTGGGCAGGCGTCATGGGGTCTCCGACTCGACTGGGCGACCATAGCCGGACGCGCGCCGCCGGGGGTAGAGCGATCGCGTCGGAGCCCGTTTGCGGATTCGGAATACGCCGGTTCTCCCCTCCGTCGGCTTCGCCGACATCTCCCCCGCAGGGGGATTCTCTCCCTACGGGAGAGGGTTTCCGGCCTCCCTAGTACCCCTCTTCCAAACTCGCCAGCCGCGCCGCCTGGTCCTCGGCGATCAGCGGCTTGATGATGTCGTCCAGGGCGTCGCCCTCGATCACCCGGGCCAGGTTGTAGAGAGTCAGGTTGATGCGGTGGTCGGTGACCCGGCCCTGGGGGAAGTTGTAGGTGCGGATGCGTTCCGACCGGTCGCCGCTGCCGACCTGGCTCTTGCGGGCGTCGGAGCGGGCGGTGTCCAGCGCCTCGCGCTGCATGTCGTAGAGCCGGGCCTTGAGGTTCTTCATCGCCCGGGCGCGGTTCTGGTGCTGGGACTTTTCCGAACTGGTCACCACCACGCCGGTGGGCAGGTGGGTGATGCGCACGGCGGAGTCGGTCTTGTTGACGTGCTGGCCGCCGGCCCCCGACGAGCGGTAGGTGTCGATGCGCAGGTCGCTGTCGTTGATCTCGATCTCGACGTCCTCGGCCTCGGGCAGCACCGCGACGGTGGCGGCCGAGGTGTGGATGCGGCCCTGGGCTTCGGTGGCCGGCACGCGCTGCACGCGGTGCACGCCGCTCTCGAACTTCCAGCGGCCGAACACCCCGTCGCCGGTCACCGAGGCGATGATTTCCTTGAAGCCGCCCATCTCGCCCTCGGAGACGCTGTCGACCTCGACCTTCCAGCCCTGCAGCGACGCGTAGCGCTGGTACATGCGGAACAGGTCGCCGGCGAACAGGGCCGCCTCGTCGCCGCCCGTGCCGGCCCGCACTTCGAGGATGGCCGAGGCGTTCTCGTCCTTGTCGCGCGGGGCCAGCATCAGGGCCAGTTCGCGCTCCATGACCGGCAGCTTCTCGTCCAGCGCCTGCATCTCGTCGGCGACCATGGCGGCCATGTCCGGGTCGCCGGCCATCTCCTCCAGGCCGGCGCGCTCGGCGGCCAGCTTGGCCAGGGCCTCGACGGCCTCGGCCACCGGACGGATCTCGGCGTGCTCCTTGGAGAGCTTGACGATCTCGGCGCCGTCCGTGGCGGCGCCCATACGGGCCTCGACCTCACGGAAGCGGTCGAGAACTTGGTCGAGGCGGGCCTGGGGCAGTCGCAAGGGGAACGTCACATGGTCTGGAGAGATCGGGCGGTCTCTGTACCCCTCGCCGTCGTTCCCGTCGAGTTCGCGGTCAGAACGCCGGCTTGACCTCGATCGACACCACCTGGCGCGGCGAGCGCGAGGGGTGCAGGTCGCCGTCGACCACCAGGCGGTAGGGGCCTTCCTTGGCGTCCAGCGGCTGGCCGTCCTTGGTGTCGGCGATGATCACCGGATTGGCGCGGTAGAACGGGTCGGTCTCGGCCAGGGACAGGATGCTGGTGAAGCCGTCGGCGGCCTTGGCGATCACCACCTGATTCAGGTAGCGGCCCATCAGCCGGTCGCCCGACACCACCCCGGCCTTCAGCAGGGCGGCGTTCAGCACGGCGCCCTCGAAGGTCACCGCGTGGCCCTTGGCCTGGAAGGTCGCCTTGGCGCGCGGCAGGGCCTTGAGGTCGGCGGGGGTCAGGACGATCGAGTCGCGGCCGGCCACGGTGACCTTGAGGTCCTGGGCCAAGGCGGGGGTCCCGGCGAGGGCGGCCACGACGGCCAGGACGAGCGGAAAGCGCATGGGGTGGGCCCTCGGGGTTTGGCCCTGATCTGCGCCTGTTCCACAGGCTCAAGCAAGACCCTCCAACCTCCGCCCATCCCGGCGAATGCCCATGGGCGGTAAGTTACGGAGGTCCTCATCCTGAGGCGCCCGCATAGCGGGCCTCGAAGGACGCAGGGCGCGGCAGATCCGTGCGTCCTTCGAGGCCCGCCGCGAGCGGCGAGCACCTCAGGATGAGGAAAATCAAGCCAGGCCCAAGGCCCGATGTTCCAAACTTACCGCCCATGGGCATTCGCCGGGACGAGCGGATCAAAAGATCAATACAGCAGCGTCTTGCCCATCACCCCCGACCCGTCGGGCAGCGGCGAGACCTGCTTGATCAGCACCTGGCTGGCCTTGGCGAACCAGAAGCGGCTCACCGGGGCCTCGGGGTGGTTGTAGTCGGCGGTCACCACCCAGCAATCGATCTTGCCGCCGCCGGGCAGGCTCAGCGTCTCCGAGCCCGCGACCTTGAAGACGTAGGGGGCCGGCGGGCCGCCGCCCGGATGGTGGAAGACGATGCTGGCCTCGTAGCCCGCCGCCAGCGGCAGGGCCTGGAGGAACTCCATGTCGGTCTCGAAATTGAAGCTCGGCTGGGGCGAGGCGACGTCGTAGTCCTTGGCCGCGTTGTCCGGGAGATCCTTCAGGCCGACGATCCGGTCGGGCCGGAAGGCGAAGCCCTCGATCTTCGACACCCCGTCCTTCTGCGAGCGGCGCTCATGGGTCAGGGGCCGGAACGTGCCGACCTCGAACCAGCTGTCCAGTTGGCGGTTGGACGTCGCGGCGCCCGCCCCGTCCCAGTGCTGGACGATGTGCAGCCGGCGCTGGCCGTCCTGGGTGTCGAAGCGGACCTCGCGGGTCCAGACGTCGACGGCGGTGACGGTGTCGCCGACCTGGCGGTAGCGCAGGTAGCGATGGACGCCGGGCTGGAGCTTGTCGAAGCGGGCCAGGGGCTGGCCGACCGGCACGGGGGTGACGGCGGCCTGGGCCGCGGCCGCGCTCCCCGCCAAGAGGAGCAAGGCGCAGACGGCGGCGCGAACGGCGAGGGACATGGCGACTCCGAAGGGCTTGGACCGCGACACCAGACCCCAAGCGCCGCCGTCCGGCCACTTAAGGTTCGGTAATCCAGCGTTTAGGGCAAGCGCCGTGCGTCCTTCGAGGCCCTCCTCTGGAGGGCGCCTCAGGATGAGGTCGTCAGCAACAATGCTCCTCATCCTGAGGTGCGTAGCGAAGCGAAGCCTCGAAGGACGCACGGCCCTCGCCGAAAACAACCTTCAGCGCCTACTATCCACGGCGCCTAGCCGTGCGAGCCGATGCGCGGCGGCGGCGGCATGTCCTGGACGGCCAGCTGGCGCGGGGCCTCGACCTTCTTCGGGCCCGTCTCCACCACCAGCGGATAGAGCGAGGCGACCAGCAGGGCCGCCATGGTCAGGTTGAAGGCCCGCAGCACCGGCGGCCGGTCGAGGAACCGCCGCATGCCCTGGCCGAACCCGGCCCAGGCGGCGCTGCACGGCGCGCCGACCAGCATGAAGGTCCCCGCCACGATGAACACCGCCAGGGCCGAGCCCTCCGGCGTGTAGGTGGTGACCGCCGTCAGGGCCATGGCCCAGGCCTTGGGATTGACCCACTGGAAGGCGGCCGCGCCCAGGAAGGTCATCGGCCTGGCGGCGGCGTCCTTGTCGCTGATGCCCTTGGCGGTGGCGATCTTCCAGGCCAGCCACAGCAGATAGGCCCCGCCGACCCAGCGCAGCACGTCGTGCAGCACCGGCCAGGCCTTGAACACCCCGCCCAGCCCCAGCCCCATGGCCGCCACCATCACGCCCAGGCCGACGCTGATGCCCAGGATGTGCAGGATCGTCGCCCGGAAGCCGAAATTCGCGCCCGAGGCCAGCAGCATCATGTTGTTGGGGCCCGGCGTGCCGGCGGTGGCGAAGGCGAACAGGACGAAGGCGAGCAGCAGTTGGACGGTCATGACGGATGCTCCCAAGACATCGGGGATGGATGTCATGGTCATCTTGCCAATTGCATCATGAGTCAAAACCTATATTGTTCCAGTGACAATTCTTGGAGACCCCATGGCCGCATGGACCCCGACCCTGCCGCCCGGCGACACGCCGCTCTATGAGCGGCTGCTGGACGCCCTGCGCGCCGACATCGCCGCCGGCGCCCTGACCGACGGCGACCGCCTGCCGCCGCAGCGCGACCTGGCCCACCGCCTTGGCCTGGGCCTGGGCACCGTCACCCGCGCCTATGTCGAGGCCGAGAAGGCCGGGCTGGTGCAGGCCCATGTCGGGCGCGGCAGCTTCGTGCGGAGTCCCGGATCAGCGCCTCGGTCGGCGACCGAGGATCCCGGCCCGATCAATCTCAGCCAGAACATCGCCCCCGTCAGCCCGGGCGGGACCCGGATCGTCCAGACCCTGGCCCGGCTGCAGCGCCGTCCCGACCTGCTGGACAATCTGGCCTACGCCCCCTCGACCGGGCTGGAGACCCACCGCCGGGCCTTCGCGACCTGGCTGTCGCGCACCGCCGGCGTCGAGAACGCCGACTGGCGCCAGCTGATCTGCTGCGCCGGGGCCCAGCAGGCCCTGAGCCTGGCCCTGGCCGCCCTGTGCCGGCCGGGCGACGAGGTGCTGTGCGAAGCCGCCACCTTTCCCGGCGCCCGGGTACTGGCCGACCATGCCGGCTATCGGCTGACCGGCGTGGCCATGGACGGCGAGGGCCTGCTGCCCGACGCCCTCGACCGGGCGGCGGCGAAGGGGGCCAAGGCGGTGTTCGTGCTGCCCACCCTGCAAAATCCCACCGGCCGGATCATGGGCGCCGCCCGCCGCGCCGACATCGTGGCCGTGGCCCGCCGGCGCGACTTGTGGATCATCGAGGACGGCATCTATTCGATCTTCGGCGGCGATCCCCTGCCCGCGCTGGTCGAACTGGCGCCCGAGCGGACGATCCACGTGTCCGGCGTCTCCAAGTCCCTGTCGCCCGGCCTGCGGGTCGGCTTCCTGCTGGCCCCGCTGGGCGACCTGTTCGAACGCGTCGTCCATGCCGTGCGCGCCCAGTTCTACGCCCCGCCCAACTTCGGCGCGCTGATCGCCACCCAGTGGATCGAGGACGGCACGGCCGAGGTGATCGCCGGTGAGATCCGTGACGAAATGGGCCTGCGCCTCGGCCTGGCCCGCGCGATCCTCGGCGCGGCCATCGAGACCCCGGCCTCGGCCTTCAGCCCGCACGTCTGGCTGCCGATGGCCGAGCTGGACGCCGAGCGCCTGGCCGGCCGCGCCCTGCGCGGCGGCGTCGAGCTCACCCCGCCCGGCGCGCCGATCGTCGCCCAGGGCCTGGAGAGCGGGGTGCGGATTTGCCTGGGCGCGGCGACCGACCGGGCGCAACTCGAGCGCGGCCTGCGGGTGGTGGCGACGGCGCTGACCGGGGCGGACGAGCGATCGCGGGCGGTGATCTAGGGGGTCGCGAGTCACGTGGTTCGACCCTCAAAACTCCGCTCATCCCGGCGAATGCCGGGACCCAGATCCCGAAGCGGTGTGGATGACTGGACGGCCTCGGCGCTCATGGCGTCAGGCCCTGCGCTATTCCATCTGGGTCCCGGCGTTCGCCGGGATGAGCGGAGATGGCCCCGCCCTACCGAAAACCCCGCCGCGCCCCCACCTTGGTCCTCAACAGACCGGCCTCGGGCCGGTCGAAAGGAGGTCCCGATGAAGAAGATACTCGGCGTCCACAGCGCCCCCGGCCAGCACTGGGTCGGCGACGGCTTTCCGGTCCGCTCACTGTTCTCCTACGACGGCCTTGGCCAACAGCTCAGCCCGTTCCTGCTGCTCGACTACGGGGGCCCGACGACCTTCGAGCCGACCACCCGTCGGCGCGGCGTCGGCCAGCACCCGCATCGCGGCTTCGAGACCGTGACCATCGTCTACGAGGGCGAAGTCGAGCACCGCGACTCCAGCGGCGGCGGCGGCAAGATCGGCCCCGGCGACGTGCAGTGGATGACCGCCGCCTCGGGCATACTGCACGAGGAATACCACTCCGAAGCCTTCGGCCGCACGGGCGGGGCCTTCGAGATGGTGCAGCTGTGGGTCAACCTGCCCTCACGGGACAAGATGGCTCCGGCCGGCTACCAGACCCTGCTCGACGCGGAAATCCCCGCCGTCGACCTGCCGGACGGCGCGGGCAAGCTGCGGGTGATCGCCGGCGATTATGACGGCCGCCACGGCCCGGCGCGGACCTTCACGCCGATCGACGTCTGGGACGTCCGCCTGAACGCGGGCCACACGGCGGGCTTCGACATCGCCGAAGGCCGCACCCTGGCGGCGATCGTCCTGAAGGGGACAGCGCTGATCAACGGCCAGGAGGTGGTGCGCGACGCCCAGATGGTGGTGTTCGACCGCGAAGCCGGCCGGATCGAGATCGAGGCCAACAGCGACGTCAAGCTGCTGATCCTCAGCGGCGAGCCGATCGACGAGCCGATCGTCGGCTACGGCCCGTTCGTGATGACCAGCGAAGACGAGATCCGCCAGGCGATCACCGACTTCAACAAGGGCGATTTCGGCAAGATCGCCCATTAAAGGTCCGGGACGGCGGCCGACCGCCGTCCCGCGATCCTGTTCCCAGACCCCATCAAGGAGCTCCCATGGCTGTCGCCACCGCCCGCATCGGCGCAACCCGCTATGCGACGACGATCGCCACCGGCCGCCATGCCCTGACGTCCGACGAGCCCGAACGGCTGGGCGGCGCGGACGCCGGGCCCGCCCCGTTCGACCTGCTGCTGTCGGCCCTGGGGGCCTGCACGGCGATCACTCTGAAGATGTACGCCGAGCGCAAGGCCTGGCCGCTGGAGGCGCTGGAGGTGAGGCTGCACTATCACGGCGGCGAGACCCCGCCCCGGATCGAGCGCGTGCTGGTCCCGACGGGGCCGCTGGACGAGGCGCAGCGCGCGCGGCTGGCCGACGTGGCCGAGCGCACACCGGTGACCCTGGCGATCAAGGGCGGGGTGCCGATCGAGACGTCGCTGGGATAGTGAGATGCTCCCCCTTGGAGGCAGGGCAATCGCATATGGCCAAAAACGGTTGTCATCCCGGACGAGCGCGCAGCGCGAAGATCCGGGACCGACGCGTGAACTCAGAGCTTCCGGCGGTCCCGGATCTGCGCTTTGCTTGTCCGGGATGACAGCTCTTTTCGCGGAAAATCCATATGCGATAGCCCTGCCCGTTAGGGGAGCTGTCGCGAAGCGACTGAGGAGGTCTCAACGGCATAGGCCGCACTGCCCCCTCCGGCCCTCTGGGCCATCTCCCCCAGAGGGAGAGGAACTACTCCGCCGCGATCGCCTCGGCGTCCTCGGCCGCCTTCAGCTGGGCCGCGCGTTGTTCGACCAGCTCGACGATGTGGTCGATCATGCCGTCGTTGGACTGCTTGTGGTCGGGCTTGCCGGCCATGTAGACCATGCCCGACCCCGCGCCGCCGCCGGTGAAGCCCAGGTCGGTCATCAGCGCCTCGCCGGGGCCGTTGACCACGCAGCCGATGATCGACAGCGACATCGGCTGGGAGATGTGGGCCAGCCGCGCCTCCAGGGCCTCCACCGTCTTGATGACGTTGAAGCCCTGCCGGGCGCAGGACGGGCAGGCGATGATGTTGACGCCGCGGTGGCGCAGGCCCAGCGACTTCAGGATGTCGAAGCCGACCTTGATCTCTTCCACCGGATCGGCGGCCAGCGACACCCGGATGGTGTCGCCGATGCCGGCCCACAGCATCGAGCCGATGCCGATCGACGACTTGACCGTGCCGGTGCGCAGGGCGCCCGCCTCGGTGACGCCCAGGTGCAGCGGGCAGTCGATGCGCTCGGACAGCTGGTGATAGGCGGCCACCGTCATGAACGGGTCCGACGCCTTCACGCTGATCTTGAACTCGTGGAAATCGTGGTCCTGCAGGATGCGGGCGTGGTTCAGGGCGCTCTCGACCATGGCGTCGGGGCACGGCTCGCCGTACTTTTCCAGCAGCTCGCGCTCCAGCGAGCCGGCGTTGACGCCGATCCGCATCGAGCAGCCGTGGTCGCGGGCCGCCTGGATCACGTCGCGGACCCGGTCGGCGCTGCCGATATTGCCCGGATTGATCCGCAGGCAGGCGGCGCCGGCCTGGGCCGCCTCGATGCCGCGCTTGTAGTGGAAATGGATGTCGGCCACGAGCGGCACCCGCGACTCGCGGGCGATGGTCTTGAAGGCCGCCGTCGAGTCGGTGTCGGGGCACGAGACCCGGACGATGTCGGCGCCGGCCTCTTCCAGCTGGCGGATCTGCTCCAGCGTCGCGGCGGCGTCGCTGGTCAGGGTGTTGGTCATCGACTGGACGGTGATCGGCGCGTCGCCGCCCACCTCGACATTGCCGACACGGATCTTGCGCGACTTGCGACGCTCGATCGAGCGCCACGGACGAAGGTGGGTGTGGTCAGCGGCCATGGGTCAGAACCTAAGGCTTTTGCGGGCGGAACCCAAGGGCGTCGCGGAAATGTCTTGCCGCCCGACTAGCCGCCCAGCTTGCTCAGCGCCGCGGTCGGCGCGGTCATCCGGCTGGTCAGGGCGCCGCCGTTATAGACGTCGAAGGCGGTCGGGTCGGAGACCTCGGCGATCAGCCCGCCGTTGCGCGGGGCGCGGAACGCCTCGCCGGCCGACATCCAGCGCGTGAAGTAGATCGAGCCGTCCGCGCCGTGCACGGTCAGCGAGGCCGGCTTGCGGGCCTGCAGGATCAGGCCGGACGCGTCGGCCTGAGCCGCGCCGTACACCGCGCCCTTGGCCCGGAAGGCCGAGCCCAGGCCGACCAGCTGGCTCGGATCGGCGGGAGCGGCGGCGGCGGCCGTCACGGCGCGGGCCTTGGAGGCGGCGGTCACGGCGTCGGCCGAACCGCCATTGGCGGCGGCGTCGTCGAGGCCGGGGGTCTTGTAGGGTTCCGGCGTGGTGGATTCCACCGGGGCCGGCAGCGGCGCGCCCAGCGACACCGAGCCGCCGTCTCCTCCGCCGCCACCGGCCGGAGCGCGCGGCGCCGCGGCGGCCACGGCGATGGCGTGCGACTGGGCGACCTGGGCGGGCGGGGTGTCCTTGGCGATGGCGCGCTGGGCCACATTCCACAGCACGATGGCGGCCACGACCAGCACGCCCAGGGCCAGGATCAGGCCCAGGCGCGGATCGCGCTCGTGGCGCACGCCGACGGGGGCGCGCAGCGGCTCGCTGTCGTCGGGCGCATCCAGCTTGAAGCGGTCGACGGCGGCGTCGCCGTCCAGGCCCAGCAGCTTGGCGTAGGACTTGACGTAACCGATGGTGAAGGGGCGCGAGGGCAGCTCTTCGAGGCGCAGGGCCTCCAGCGCCTCGATATAGCCCTGGCGGATGCGGGTGGCGTCGGCCACGTCCTGCAGGGTCAGGCCGCGGAACTCACGGGCGGCGCGCAGGGCCGCGCCGATGTCGACGCCATGGTCGACCGAAGGCTGGAACGTCGCCATCGATGGGCCTTCCGGATCGCTGTCGGCGACCAGGTGCAAGTGCGAAACCCTGCCAGTATCCAGCGGCATGGCTGCCATGTGACCTCAAATTCGCGTCGCCCCATTCTCTCAGAAAGAGAACCCGACGACCATGCCCCACCGGATGTACCCGGGATTTGTTAACACTTTATGGTCGATATCAAAGTAAGTGGCGGGATTCAATACACTATAAAGCTGAGCTTGGTTAAGAACCCGCGCCGTCAGACCGCCACGTAAAGCTTGCGCGCCAAGGTTTCGATCTCACCGCGGAGCGATCCGGCCGAGGTCTTCAGCAGGGCCTCAACATTGCGGCGAGCCGCCTCGCGATCGCAGGACAGCACCATTTGCTTGACCGGCCCGATGCCGGCCGGCGGCATGGACAAACGGTCGAAACCCAAGGCCAGCAAGGCGAAAGCCTCCAGCGGGCGCCCCGCCATCTCGCCGCACACCGAGACCGGGGTGCCAGTGTCGGCGCAGGCCTGCTGGATGGTCTTCAGGGCCCGCAGGGCGGCCGGCGACAGCGGGTCATAGCGGTCCGACACTCTAGGGTTGCCGCGATCGGCGGCGAACAGGTACTGCATCAGGTCGTTGGTGCCGACCGAGACGAAGTCGGTCATCGGCAGCAGTGCGTCCAGATGCCACAGCAGCGACGGCGCCTCGATCATCGCCCCGACGTCCAGCCGGGCCGGTTCGGGCCGGCCGCGCTTCAGGGCCCAGGCCACTTCCTGGTCGACGAAGGCGCGGGCGGCGCGGAACTCGTCCACATTGGCCACCAGCGGGAACATGATCCGCAGCTCGCGGCCCTTGGCGGCCTTGATCAGGGCGCGGATCTGCATGCGCAGCAGGGCCGGCCGGTCCAGGCCCATGCGGATGGCGCGCCAGCCCAGGGCCGGATTGTCCTCGCGCTCCAGCTCCATGTACGGCAGCAGCTTGTCGCCGCCGAGGTCGAGGGTGCGGAACGTGACCGGCATGCCCTGGGCGGCGTCGAGCACCTTCTCGTAGAGGCTGGTCTGGGCCTCCAGCCGGGGCATTTCCTCGGCGACCATGAACTGGAACTCGGTGCGGAACAGGCCGATGCCCTCGGCCCCGGTCTCGCCCAGGATGTCCAGGTCGACGGCCAGGCCGGCGTTCATCAGCAAGGTGACCTTGTCGCCGTCCTTGGTGATGGCCGGCGTGTCGCGCAGCCGGGCGAACTCGGCCTTGCGCTGGGCGCGGACCTCCATCCGGGCCCGCAGCGCCTTGATGACGTCGGCACGCGGCCGCAGCCAGGCCTCGGCGGTCTCGGCGTCGACCACCACCGGGTCGCCCTCGTTGACGCGGTCGCGCAGGCCGGCCAGGCGGCCGACACAGGGGATGTCCAGGGCCCGGGCGACGATGCCGGCGTGGCTGGCGGCCGAGCCTTCCTCGAGCAGGATGCCCTTCAGCTTGGTGCGGTCGTATTCCAGCAGGTCGGCGGGGCCCAGGTTGCGGGCGATCAGGATGGCGTCGTCAGGCAAGACGCGCACGGCATGGACGTCGCCCGACAGGTGGCGCAGCAGCCGGTCGTTGAGGTCTTCCAGATCGTGCAGGCGCTCGCGCAGATAGGGGTCGCGGGCCTGGCCCAGGCGGGCGCGATGCTCGGACCGCACGCGTTCGACCGCGGCCTCCGCCGTGAGCCCTGAACGCACGGCCTCCTGCAGCGACCGGTTCCAGCCTCGGTCGTGGGCGAACATCCGGTAGGTCTCGAGCACCTCGTAGGAGGCGCCGACCAGGCCATGCTGGCCGTCCAGCATCTCGTCGATCTGGGTCTGCAGGGCCTCGATCGCCGCCTTGAGCTTGGCTTCCTCGGCCGCGGCGTCGTCGGACAGCAGCTGCTCGGGGGCCACCGGCTGCTCGTGCAGCACGGCCACGCCATAGGCCAGCCCCTCGGCGAAGCGCGCGCCCTTCAGCCGTTCCGGCTTGTGGGGCGCGATCTCGACGTCCTTGAGCTCGGTCAGACCCAGCAGTTCACCGGCGCTGACCATCTCGGCCAGGACCATGGCGATGATCTGCAGATCCTCGACCTCTTCCTCGCCATAGACCCGCTCGGTGCGGTTCTGGACGACCAGCACGCCGATCGAGCGGCCGCCGCGCAGCAGGGGCACGGCCAGGAAGGCGTGGTAAGGGTCTTCGCCGGTTTCCGGGCGGTAGGAGAAGGCCGGATGGCTGGCGGCGTCCGACAGGTTCAGCGGCCGGCCCAGGCGCATGGTCTCGCCGACCAGGCCCTCGCCGGGCTTCATGCGCGTGACGTGGACGGCGTCGCGCGACAGGCCCTCGGTGGCGAACAGTTCGAGATCGCCGGAGGCGCGGCGCAGATAGATCGAGCAGACCTCGGCGACCATCGAGATGGCGATGGTGCGCACCACCATGTCGAGCTTGGCCTGGGCGGGCCCGCCACCGGCCATGGCCTCGCGAATCTGCCGAAGCAGGCTGCGTGGTCCCCGAACAGCGATCCCGGACGCCGCCATGTTTTCGCGCGCACTCCCTTGCTCGACGCGGCTTAGCCTGACTGGACGCGCCAGGGGTTAAGAAGCCGGATCGCTCCGAGCGGGCTATAGCAGATTTCGCGCGCCGCACAGCGTTCGCTCGCGGTCAAATCGCCGATGGCGCACGAAAAGGCGCCGCCCCTCGGGAGGGACGGCGCCGGATCGCTCGCGGGGATCAGCCGTTAGCGGCGCTGGCCGTAGTAACCATTGCCATAGCCGTTACCGTCGTAGCGGTAGCCGGTGTTGTAGCGGTCGCCGCGGTCGTCGCGGTCACGGCGACCTTCGTAGCGGTGGTCGTAGCCCGATTGGCCGTAACCCGACTGGCCGTAGCCGTTGCCGTTGCCGTACTGGCCATAGCCGTTGTTGTGGCCGTAGCCGCTGTTGTAGCTCGACCCGTAGCCGGCGCCGTAGCGGGTGTCGCGATAGCCGCTGGAATAGCGACGGTCGTAACGGTCGCCGTGGCCGGTCGAGGCGCCGAGGGCGGCGCCGGCGACGGCGCCGATGGCGATGCCGCCCTTGTCGCCGTCCGACAGGGCCGCGCCGGCGATGCCGCCGATCAGGGCGCCGAGGATGGCGCGCTCGGTCTTGTTGTTGCGGTCACCGGCGAAGGCGGCCGAGGCGGGCAGGACGAGGGCGCCGGTCACGGCCGCGGCGACGGCGATCTTCGTGAACTTACCGAGGGTCTTCATGGCACTGCTTCCTTTTCGAAGCGTCGCCAGATCGGAAGAAGTCCGGTGCGGCGCTGTTGGGACCCTTTTCGCAAATCGGCGTTGAACCCGGTCTGAACGGTGATGTTCAGGTTGCGGTCATGTTCGGCGGGACGCCGTGCGTCCTTCGAGGCTCGGCTACGCCTCGCACCTCAGGATGAGGAAGTCAGAGCAACAAAGCCCCTCATCCTGAGGCGCCCGCGCAGCGGGCCTCGAAGGACGCAGTGAGCCCTACTCCGCCGGATGCCCTTCCGCCGCCGGCCGATGCAGGTGCACCGACCACAGCACCCCGGCCAGCATCAGGACGATGGCGGCGGTCTCCAGCGGCAGGGGCCATCGGCCCTCGTGCAGGAAGCCGTACAGCAGGGCGAACAGGGTCTCGAAGACGATCAACTGGCCCGACAGGCTGAGCGGCAGCAGACGGCTGGCGGTGTTCCACAGGCCGTTGCCGATCACCGAGGCCCCCAGGGCGACGGCCAGGCTGACGCCCCAGAACAGCATCCAGGCGGCCTGCGGGTGCGATGCGCCGGGCAGAGCGAAGGCCGGGATGATCAGCAGCAGCGACAGCAGGCCGGTGACCACCCCGGTCAGCAGCGACCATTCGTGGCCGGTGAAGCGTGGCGTCGCCGCCAGCCGCCGGGCGTTCCACACCGCATAGACCGTCCACACCGCCAGCGCCCCGGCCGCCGCCAGCAGGCCCAGCGACAGCCGCGCCACGCTGACGCCGGTGGCGGTCTGGAAGGCGGCGATATTGATGCAGAGCACGCCGGCGGCGACCAGCAGCAACGGCGCGGCCAGCTTGCGCAGGGCCACGCCCTCGCCACGCTTGGCCCCGACCAGGGTGATGGTCACCGGCAAGAGACCGATGATCAGCGAGGCCGGCGCGACCCCGGCGATCTGCACCGACACCGCCAGGCAGACGTAATAGACGATGTTGCCCAGCAGGCTGAGCCCGGCCAGGTCGCGCCAGTCGACGAGGGTCAGCTTGGCCAGCACCGTTCGGGCGCTGGGGACCAGCAGGGCCGCCGAGGCCAGGCCGTAGCAGACGTAGCGTCCGGCGGTCATCTGCAGCGGCGTGAAGGCGGCCAGCAACTCCGGCGCCAGGAACACCCCGCCCCAGAACGCCCCCGCGACGAGGCCACAGGTCAGGCCGATCAGGAGGCGTTGCTGGTGGGTCATGGCTGGGAGCTTGGCTCGGGAGGCTTGACGAAGGCTAGGGGCACGCAAGCGTGACCGCTCATCCCCCGCTTAATGCGGCGATGACGAGCGGGGGCTAGCCGTGCCCCGGCAGGGCCAACGGCGCGCTGATCGACTCGACCAGTTGCCGAGCCTGCTCGACCGCCGCGTCGATGTCGGCCTCGATGAACTCGACCTCGGCGTCCGTCAAAGGATGTGGGGCGGCGATGGTGTCGCGCAAATAGGCGCGCTTCTCGGGCTCGGTCATGGTCCACCAGCCGACGGTGTGGCCTTCCTCGATCACAGCGTCGCCCATGGCCAGCAGGTCGTCCTCGTCGAAGATCGGCCGGCCGGGCTGCTCGGGGAACCACTGGCCGTCGTCGGGCAGGAACTGGTCCAGTTGCTTGAGCAGGGCCGCCAGCCACGGGCTGACCAGCAACGGCTTCTCGTAGCCGTCGCCGAACTTGGCGCGCAGCAACAGGTCGTACAGCAGGTCCAGGCCCGCATCGCCCTCGAAGGTGACGGACTTGCGCTCGGGGTCGAACCTGAACACCGACATGGGAACTCCTTGGGGGTGACGTTTACAGGCTCATACCGTCAGAAGGCGACATTTAGCTAACGCCGTGCGTCCTTCGAGGCCCGCTGCGCGGGCGCCTCAGGATGAGGAGATTCTCAAACCGACCGGCATCACAAAATACCTCATCCTGAGGTGCGAGCCGCGGGCGAGCCTCGAAGGACGCAGGGCGTTTCAGCCTACAGCTGATCCAGCCCGTAAGCCGCGTGCAGCGCCCGCACGGCCAGTTCGGTATAGGCCGCGTCGATCAGCACGCTGATCTTGATCTCCGAGGTCGAGATCACCTGGATGTTGATGTTCTTCTCGGCCAGGGCCTGGAACATCGACTGGGCGACGCCGGCATGCGAACGCATGCCCACGCCGATCACCGACACCTTGGCCACGTCCTCGTTGACCGCCACGTCCTCGAAGCCGATCTCGGCCTGGGCCTTGCGGACGATCTCGACGGCGCGGACGGCGTCGCGCTTGCCGACCGTGAACTCCATGTTGGCGGTGTCGGCGCTGCGGGCGCGCGACTGCACGATCATGTCGACATTGACGTTGGCGTCGGCCAGCCGGCCGAAGATCTGCGACGACACGCCCGGATGATCGGGCAGGCCCAGCAGGGTGATCTTGGCCTCGTCGCGGCTATAGGCGACGCCCGAGACGATGCGCTTTTCCATGATTTCTTCCTCGTCGCAGACGATCGTACCTTGGCCGGGAGCTTCCCCGGGTTCGACGAAACTCGACAGCACCCGCACCGGCACGCGATGGGCCATGGCCATCTCGACCGAACGGGTCTGCAACACCTTGGCCCCCAGCGAGGCCATTTCCAGCATTTCTTCGTAGGAGATCTTGGCCAGGCGGCGGGCCTTGCTCTCGATCCGCGGGTCTGTGGTGTAGACGCCGTCGACGTCGGTATAGATGTCGCAGGCCGCCTTCAGGGCCGCGGCGATGGCCACGGCGCTGGTGTCCGAGCCGCCCCGGCCCAGGGTGGTGATGCGGCCGCCGGCGGTCACGCCCTGGAAGCCGGCGATCACAGCCACCTGGCCGGCGTCGAGCACGGCGTTGAGGTTGTCGGGCGGGATGTCCTCGATCCGGGCGCGGCCGTGGGCCTCGTCGGTGAGAATCGGCACCTGCCAGCCCAGGAACGAGCGGGCGTTGATCCCCATGTTGCGCAGGGTCATGGCCAGCAAGCCGGCCGTCACCTGTTCACCGGACGCGACGATGGCGTCGTACTCGTCGTCCGACTCCGGCAGGCCTTCGGCCGCCCGGCCGCAGCCGTCGGTCCAGGCCACCAGCTCGTTGGTCTTGCCCGACATCGCCGAGACCACCACCGCGATCCGCTTGCCGGTCGCCAGCTCGGCGGCGACCAGACGCGCCACCCGGCGGATGCGCTCCAGGTCGGCCACCGAGGTGCCGCCGAACTTCATCACCAGACGTGACACGCCCTACCCCTCGAAACCTAAGGTCAATTCTTGCGCCGCGCACGGCGGAACGTCGCCGGACGCGCAAGCCGCGGTCTTCTAGCGGCGCGAAGGCGCAACGGCAATGTCGCGGCGGCGTCTTTTTCGCGCCCGGTCCCGTCATGACGCAGCCGGGAGTGGCGCCAACCCCGTTCCACCCGTCACAATTGCATTGCGTGCATTTCTGGCGCTACACTCTCATAGCGTGTGAAATTCACGCCAGTCGATGTCGCTTACCTGCGTGGGGGGTCACCACCAACGAGGAGGACGGACGTTGCTACGCATTGAAATCGACCTGTTTTCGGGCCGGCCCAACCCGGTCTGGCTCATCACCGACACCGCGGTCGCCAACAGGCTGCTGGGCCAGGTGGCCGAGCGCCCGAAGGCCGTGGCCAAGCCAGGCGCGGGCTTCAACGGCCTGGGCTACCGCGAGGTGAAGCTCGAGCTGTTCGCCGACGACGAACCGGTCCGCCGCGGCGTGCCCAAGAAGTTTTCCCTGGGCTCGACGGCGGCTGGCGACCCGGCGGCCGCCCACGCCCTGGCGCGGCTGTTCATCGAGAGCATGCCGTCGCGCTCGGAGGTCAAGCTGCTGGAGCACCAGATCACGCCGCTGGACAAGAAGCTGCGCGACCTGGCCCTGGAACGCCTGGACCGCTTCTTCAAGGACCCGCCCCGGCCCGGTCCGCCGCCGCCGCCGCCGCCCTCGAGCCCGCTGCGGACCACGATCCCCGACACCAAATGCGACCAGTGCCAGTACGAGGTCAGCCAGTACAATCCGAGCTTCTGGAACAACGCGGCGACCCAGCCCTACAACAACTGCTACAACTACGCCCGCAACTGGCGCACCAACACCTTCGCCCAGCCCGGCCGCGCGCACGGCGCCATGACCAACACCATGGCCTGCAACACCGTCACGGTCGCCGCCATGGCCGACGGCCTGAAAAAACGTTGCGACTGCCTGCCCCAGAGCGAATGGCCGCGGCGCCTGATGGCGCTGGTGATCGATCCGGGCTGGGACTACCACTGGTATCGCCACCAGCGGGGCGGATTCTGGGGACACAAGCCCGGGCAGACGGCGGCGCGAAACGTTGACAACAGCAACGTGCTGATCACGAATCCAGAGACCTGCAATCGAGGCGGCTACACGGATTTCTGCGGCTATTTCTACGCTGGCAAATCCGTCGTCATCAACTGAACGGTTCCCCATGCTCGTCGAGCTCGACGTGTTCAGCGGCAGGCCCAACCCACGCTGGCGGCTCGACGAGCGCAACCACCGGGAATTCCTGAAACTGCAAGGCCGGTTGTCGCCCGCGTCCGCCGCGTCCGCCGCGCCCGACCCGCCGGCCCTCGGCTATCGGGGTTTCGTCTGCGCCGACCGGTCCGGAACGCGCCGGATCTACAAGGGCCATGTCCGCGCCCCGCACGCGGTGTTCGACGACCCCTCGTTCAGCCTCGAACGCTTCCTGCTGGACCGCCTGCCACCCGAGTTCGCGCCATTGCGGAGCCGGATCGTCGCGCAGTTGGGACCGTCGCGGTCACGATGAGCCGGGGTCGATCTGGACCTCGGGGTCGAAGTCGTGCTGATACGCTGACCATGACTCAGACCCCCGCCCCCCCCTCCTGGAGCATCGACCCCGCCGACGTGGCGCGGTTCTCGGCCATCGCCGCCGAGTGGTGGGATCCGCACGGCAAGTTCGCGCCGCTGCACGTGTTCAACCCCTGCCGGCTGGCGTTCATCCGCGAACAGGCCCTGGCGCGGTTCGACCGCGACGGCAACGCGCGCAGCCCGTTCGAGGGCTTGTCCCTGCTGGACGTCGGCTGCGGCGGCGGGTTGCTCAGCGAGCCGATGGCCCGACTGGGCTTCGAGGTCACCGCCATCGACGCCTCGGAGAACAACATCAAGACCGCCGCCGCCCACGCCGCCGGCCAGGGGCTGGAGATCGGCTACCGTCCCGCCACCGCCGAACAGCTGCTGGCCGAGGGCGCCGGTCCGTTCGACCTGGTGCTGACCATGGAGGTCATCGAGCACGTCGCCGACCCCGGAGAATTCCTTCGGACTTGCTCGCGCTTGCTCGCCCCCGGCGGCCTGCTGATCGTCGCCACCCTCAACCGCACGCTCAAGGCCCTGGCCCTGGCCAAGATCGGGGCCGAATACGTGCTGCGCTGGGTGCCGCCCGGCACCCACGACTGGAAGCAGTTCCTGAAACCCGAGGAGCTGCGCGCCTTCCTGGCCGGCCAGCCGGTGGCCGTGCACGGCCCGTTCGGCGTGGCCTACAACCCGATGACCGGCCGCTGGAGCCGCTCGACCGACGTCGGCGTCAACTACATGATGACCGTGACCAAGGACTGATCCGGAACCTGAGCCGTCGCTGGGCTTTTAATACTCAGGGACACTTCAGGATTGACGGCTCGTCGTTTTCGGGGGCCCGACGTCGATCCGTTCGTTGGAACGGAGACCTTCCATGACTTCCAGAACAACCGCGTGGTTGATGGCCTCGGCCGTCGCCCTGAGCGTGACCGCGCCTGCGTTCGCCCAATCGGCCGACGCGGCCTATCAGCAACGCCTGCAGACCTATGGAGACCAGCGCGCCGCCTATGACGAGCGCTCGGCCGACTATCGGGCTCAACAGAGGGCCTACATGGAGGAACGCGCCCGCTATGAGCGCGCCCGCGCCCGCTATGACCGCCGCTACGGCTCGGGGGCCTATGACCGCCGCTATCCGGAGTACGCGACGCGTTATTACAGCCCCACCTACGGCGGCGGCTCCTACTACAGCGAACAGCAGACCTACGAACGCGACCGCCTGGCCTATGAGGAGGCCCGCCGCGACTACGACCGCCGCTACGGCGTCGGGACCTATGACCGGCGCTATCCGGACTACGCCACCCGGTTCAGCGCCGACGGCCGCCTCTATGGCGACAACGGCGATTATCAGAGCCAGCGCGCCCAGTACGATCGCGACCGGGCCGAATACGAGCGGGCTCGCGCCGACTACGACCGGCGTTATGGCTCCGGGACCTATGACCGGCGCTATCCGGAATACGCGACGCGCTACGGCGCGCCCTATGCCGGCGCCTACGGCGACAATGCCTCGTACAACATGCCCTGCCGTGTCGACGCCCGGAAGAACGCCACGGCCGGCGGGGTGATCGGCGCCCTGATCGGGGCCGTGGCCGGTTCGAACCTCGCCGCCCGCAACGCCAAGCCCGAGGGTACGGTGCTGGGGGCCCTGGTCGGGGCCGGCGTCGGCGCCAGCATCGGCAACGCCTCGGCCAGGGGCCGCTGCGACACCCGGGGCCAGTACTGGAACTATGACGAAACCGTCGCCTATCGCGAAAGCGACCGCTATCGCGCCAGCTCCGGCGCCGTCTACGACAACTACAGCCGGCGCTGCCGCCTGGCCCCGGCCGACACCGACTACAACGGCCGGGTCGAGACCCGCTACGTGCGCGTCTGCCCGGACTCCGAAGGCCGCTATCGCGTTGAAGGCTGAACGGGCGGCGGGGTGAACGGCGACGGCGTCGCCGTTTCATCTCCCGTTCAGGTCGAATTTCCGACAATGGGCCGCGGATAAAAGCGAACCCAAGAGAAGCTTGAGCGTTCTTGAGTTCGAGGACAAACACCAGAAACGGAGGACGCCATGCGCGCCCAGTTGAAAACTCTCGCCGTCGTCGTCGCTCTCGGCTTCACGGCGTCCACGATCGCCGTCACCGCCGCCGAAGCTCAGACCCGTCACAAGGTGTGGGTGTGCAAGAGCACCAAGAGCGCCCGTAACAAGGGCACCGTGGTCGGCGGCCTGACCGGCGGCACGCTCGGCGCCGTCGTCGCCGGCAAGGGCAACAAGACCGAAGGCGCCGTGCTCGGCGGCGTGGTCGGCGCGGTCGCCGGCAACCAGATCGCCAAGCACAATTCCAAGAAGAACAACTGCCACTACGAGTACCGCTACTACTAGGCGGCTCCACGGCCGCGAACGGACAAGGGGACGGGCAACCGTCCCCTTTTTCGTGTCCCCACACGTCCGCTCATCCCGGCGAAAGCCGGGACCCAAGCGGTGCATGCGGTTGCTGGCTCAGAGCCTTGTCTGGACAATCAGCTTGGGTCCCGGCTTTCGCCGGGATGAGCGGTGTTCTGGGTTCAGGAAAACCCTAGTTCACTTCGCTCTTCTTCGGCGCGGCCGGCGGCAGGGGCGCGATGCGGATGCCGTCCTCGACCAGCGCCTTGACCTCGGTGGGCGAGGCCTCGCCGTAGATGCCGCGATCCTCGGACTTGCCGTCGTGGATGTCGCGCGCCTCCTTGGCGAAGCGGTCGCCGACATAGTCGAAATTATCCTCGACCTGCCGGCGCATCTCGCCCAGGGCGGTGTTCATCATCTCGCGCATCTGGGCGCTCGGCTCGGGCGCGGCCTTCCGGGCCTTGGTCCCCACCACCGACGGCGACATGATCTGCTTGCGCACGGCCTTGGAGCCGCAGACCGGACAGTCCACCAGCCCGCGCGCGGCCTGGTCGTCATAGTCCGACGACGAGCCGAACCACCCTTCGAACGCATGGTCGTGATCGCAGCTGAGCGCGTACTTGATCATGTCTCTTAGATGGGGTCAGGGACCCGTGAATGCACGGGCGTTCTTCAAGGCCGGGATGGCCGCCCGGGCCCGGTCGGCGGCCGCGAGATCGAGATCGGCGATCAACACGCCCGGCTCGTCGTGGTCAAGCTTTCCAAGCACCTCGCCCCACGGCCCGACCACCATCGACCGGCCCCAGGTGCCGCGGCCGTCCTCGTGGAAACCGCCCTGGGCGGCGGCCAGCACGAACGAGCCGGTCTCGATGGCCCGGGCTCGCAGCAGGATGTCCCAGTGCGCCTCGCCGGTCGGCCGGGTGAAGGCGGCGGGGACGGTGAGGATCTTCGCCCCGCCCAGCGCCAGGGCCCGGTAGAGGGCCGGAAACCGCATGTCGTAGCAGATGGTCAGGCCGAACATGCCCAGCGGCGTCTCCACCACCGTGGCCCGCTGGCCGGGCTCGTAGGTCGCCGATTCCCGCGCCGTTTCACCGGTGGGCAGGTCGACGTCGAACATGTGCAGCTTGTCGTAGGTCGCGACGATCGCCCCGGTCGGGTCGATCACCGCCTGCCTGTTCGCCGCCTTGCCGTCCTGGCGCTGGACCAGGGCCGAACCGACGTCGATCCAGACGGAAAGCTCGCGGGCCAGGTCGCGTAGGCCCAGGACCACCGAGTCTTCTTCCAGCGGCGCCAGGGTCGGCAGCAGCCGCTCGCGGTCCTTCTGCAGGACGTTGGTCCCCTCGGGCGTCAGGATGAACCGGGCGCCCAGCGCCGCCGCCTCGCGGACCAGCGGAGCCACGTGGGCCAGCGCCGCGGCGTGGGTCGCGGGCGTGCGGGTCTGGACCAGGCCGACGCGCAAGGGGGCAGCGCTCGTCATGCGGCCAGCAGGGCGTCCAGCTTGCCCTCGCGCTCCAGCGCGAACATGTCGTCGCAGCCGCCGATATGCTGCTCGCCGACGAAGATCTGCGGGAAGGTGGTGCGGCCCGAGCGGTCCATCATCTCCTTGCGCAGCTTGGGATCCATGCCGGCCTCGACCTCGGTGAAGTCGGCGCCCTTGTCGTTGAGCAGCTTCAGGGCGCGGGCGCAGTAGCCGCAGAACGGGCGGGTGTAGATGGTGACCTTGGCCATGGTGGATCCGTAACAGGAATCGTTTCCGTCCTCATATAGGACGCGCCTGCATTTCTGAAACGCGCGCGACCACCGCCAGGGTCACCTGGGCCGCGCCGGCCGCCAGCAGGGCCCGGGCGCAGCCCTCGGCGGTGGCGCCGGTGGTCAGGACGTCGTCGATCAGCAGCACCTTGCGGCCGGCCACCTGGTGGCGGCGCGCCTCGGGGACGGCGAAGGCGGCGGCGACGTTGCGGCGGCGGCCCGTGGCCGACTTGCCGCCCTGGCTGTCGGTGTCGCGCCGGCGCACCAGGACGTCGGCCAGGTAGGGGCGGCCAGTCATCGCGCACAGCGGCCGGGCGATCTCGGCGGCCTGGTTGTAGCGGCGCTTGAACAGGCGCGCCGGGTGCATCGGCACGGGAACCACCGCCTGGGCCTCGTCCAGCAGGTCGCTCGCCGCCCGCGACAGCCAGCGGGCGAACAGGCCCGACAGGTCGGTGCGGTCGGCGTGCTTGAGCTTGAGGATCAGGTCGCGCGAATGCTCGTCATAGAGGCAGGCGGCCCGGGCGCGGGCGAAGGCGCGGGTTCTGGTCTGACACAAGGCGCAGCGGACCTCGCCGGCGTCATAGGCGAAGGCCGCGCCGCAGCCGTCGCAGACCGGGCCGTCCAGGAAGGTGATGCGGTTCCAGGCCTGGGCCGACAGTCCGGCGGTCAGGGCGGCGGCCCCGTCGAAGGCGCGCGGCGGCAGGACCAGGTCCAGCAGCCCCTGGGCGAACGCCGTCAGGCGAGGATGAGGTTTCGCAAAAGGTTTCCATGCCGCGCGAGAAGCCCCATCTTGCGCCTGCATGACCCACTCGCCCCTGCTCTTCGACCGCGCCCTGCTGCGCGCCCGTCTCGACCGCGCCGCCCCCGGCTTCCCGGCCGCCGGCTTTCTGAAGGCGCGGGCGGCGGAGGACGCGGTGATGCGGCTGGAGGCGATCCTGCGGGAGTTTCCGGTCGCCGTCGACCTCGGCGCGCGCGACGGGGCCTTCGCCCGGGCCCTGGCGCTCAGCGACGCTCGCGAAAAGGTCGGGCTGCTGATCCAGACCGACCTTTCGGAACGGATGCTGGCCGGCCTCCCGCGAGGAGATGGGGATGGCCTTCGCCTGGTCGCCGACGAGGAGCGCCTGCCGTTCGGCGACGCCACGATCGACCTGGCGGTCTCGACCCTGGCCTTGCACTGGACCAACGACCTGGTCGGGGCCCTGATCCAGATCCGCCGCGCCCTGCGCCCGGACGGCCTGTTCGTCGGCGCGCTGTTCGGCGGGGCCACCCTGACCGAGCTGCGCCAGGCCCTGCTGGCCGCCGAGGACGAGGTCAGCGGCGGCGCGTCGCTGCGCGTTTCCCCCTTCGCCGACGCCATCGACGCGGCCGGCCTGCTGCAGCGGGCCGGTTTCGCCCTGCCCGTCGCCGACGTCGACCGGGTCAAGGTGCGCTACGCCCATCCGCTGGCCCTGCTCAAGGACCTGCGGGCCATGGGCGAGACCAGCGTGCTGATCGACCGATCGCGCAAGCCCTTGAGCCGCAAGGTGCTGTTCCGGGCCATGGAACTCTACCAGGAGCGCTTCGCCGAGCCCGACGGCCGCGTGCCCGCCACCTTCGAGATCGTCACCGTGACGGGCTGGGCGCCGCACGAAAGCCAGCAAAAGCCGCTGCGGCCGGGCTCGGCCAAGATGCGGCTGGCGGACGCTCTGGGCACGGTGGAGCGACCCGCGGGGGACAAGGCGGGGGGCCGCTAAAACTCCGCTCATCCCGGCGAATGCCGGGATGAGCGGAAATGTGGGATCAGCCCCTCACAACAGATCCCGCAGCCAGGCGATCAGCGGCAGGTCGGCCGGCGGCATCGGGTAGTCCGCCAGTTGGTCGGGCTTCACCCACTTCAGCGCCTCGTGCTCCCGAGCGGTCACGAAGCCTTCCCAGCGCCGCAGCAGGTAGAGCGGCATCAGCAGGTGGAACGACTCGTAGGTGTGCGAGGCGAAGACGAACGGCGCCAGGCAGGCCTGGGCCACCTTGATCCCCAGTTCCTCGTCGAGCTCGCGGATCAGGCACTGCTCGGGGGTCTCGCCCGGCTCGACCTTGCCGCCGGGAAACTCCCACAGCCCGGCCAGCGACTTGCCCTGCGGCCGCTGGCAGATCAGCACCCGCCCGTCGACGTCGATCAGGGCGGCGGCGGCGACGAGGACGGTGGGCTTGTGGAGGGGCTGGGTCATGAGAGCCTTAGTCCAACGCGTCGCGGCGCTTGGCAAGCCGTCGTGAAACCCTCTCCCCATGGGAGAGGGTTTGAAACGCCGCAAATCCTTGCCGTTCTTGGGCCCGCCCTTGACTTCGCACCTGCAATAAACGATCTAGGGCCTGCGCCGTCTGGCGCTATCGGTGCTCCAGCCGCGTGAGGGACCTGTCTGGTCCAGCCTGTCGAGCACCCTGAACGCTTCTCATCAGACCGCCCGTGTCACGCGGGGCGCTCCCCACCGACCCGCCGCCAGGCGAGCCGTGCGAGGATCGCATGCGCCGCTGCGCGGCTGCACGAGAGACACATAACTTGACTCAATTCACCGATCTCGCCCTCGCCAAACCGCTGCTGAAGGCGCTGACCGACAAGGGCTACACCACGCCCACCCCGATCCAGGCGCAAGCCATCCCGCTGGTCATGAGCGGCCGCGACCTGCTGGGCATCGCCCAGACCGGCACCGGCAAGACCGCCGCCTTCGCCCTGCCGATCCTGCATCGCCTGGCCGAGGACAAGAAGCCGGCCCCGCGTCGCGGCTTCCGCTGCCTGGTCCTCTCCCCGACCCGCGAACTGGCGACGCAAATCGCCGAAAGCTTCCGCGACTACGGCAAGCACATGGGCCTGACCGTCGCCACCATCTTCGGCGGCGTGAAGTACGGCCCGCAGATGAAGGCCCTGGCGGCCGGCGTCGACGTGGTCGTGGCCACCCCGGGCCGCCTGATGGACCACCTGGGCGAAAAGTCCGCCCACCTGAACGGCGTCGAGATCTTCGTGCTCGACGAAGCCGACCAGATGCTGGACCTGGGCTTCGTGGTGCCGATCCGCAAGATCGCCAGCCAGTTGCCCAAGGAACGCCAGAACCTGTTCTTCTCGGCCACCATGCCGTCGGAGATCGGCAAGCTGGCCGGCGAACTGCTGAAGAACCCGGCCCAGGTGGCGATCACCCCCTCGGCCACCACGGTCGAGCGCATCGACCAGTCGCTGATCTTCATCGAAGCCCAGCGCAAGCGTCCGCTGCTGGCCGAACTGCTGGCCGACAAGAGCGTCGAGCGCTCGATCGTCTTCACCCGCACCAAGCGCGGCGCCGACCGGGTGGCCAAGTATCTGGTCGCCAGCGGCATCGAGGCCGCGGCCATCCACGGCGACAAGACCCAGGGCCAGCGCGAGCGCGCCCTGGCCGCCTTCAAGGCCGGCCAGGTCAAGGCGCTGATCGCCACCGACATCGCGGCGCGCGGCATCGACGTCAACGACGTCAGCCACGTGTTCAACTTCGAACTGCCCAACGTGCCGGAATCCTACGTCCACCGGATCGGCCGCACCGCCCGCAAGGGCAAGGAAGGCGTCGCCATCAGCTTCTGCGCCGATGACGAACGCAACCTGCTGCGCGACATCCAGAAGGCCACCCGCCAGACGATCCCGACCTTCGACCGTCGCAACGACAAGACCCTGGCGGCCGCCGCGGCCGTGGCCGACAAGCTGGCTCCGCCGGAGAAGTACGTCGATCCGCGCCGCGCCGACCCGCGCAACAACGTCCCGGCCGAGCTGCGCAAGCAGCGCAACCGTGGCGGCCGTCCCGGCGGCGCCGGCGCCAATGGCGGCGGCGGCAATGGCCAGGCCAAGCCCGGCGGCCAGAACCGTGGTCGCAACGGCGGGGGTCAAGGCCAGGCGCAGACCAAGCCGGCGGCCGGTGGCGAGTTCCGCGGTCCCAAGCGGGCCAACGGCGCCGCCGACCAGCGCTGGAACCCGATCGACTAAGCATTTTCGACACCCTCTCAATCAGAGCGCGGCCGTTTCTACCTTGAGGGGTGGAAACGGCCGTTTTCTTTGGGCGAGGCTCCCGTGCGACCTCCGCGCGGCTTGAAACCCCGCTCGGCTTGGGGTCTGCTGCGCCTGCTGGTCGAGTACGGTCGGGAAGGAACACGGGCATGATGGATACCCGTGATCGAGGACACGCCATCCAGGAGCCGCCACGCCTCGACATGGATGCGCGGATAAGGGCGTTCGACTGGGCGACGACGCCGCTGGGCGCGCGGAAGACCTGGTCGCCCAGCCTGAGGTTCGCGGTCGACATGATCGTCGCCAGCACCTTCCCCACCGCCTTGCGCTGGGGTCAGGACCTGGTGCTGATCTACAACGACGCCTACGCGCCGATGCTGGGCGAGCGTCACCCCTGGGCCCTGGGCAAGACCTTCGCCGAAGCCCCGCCCTCGTCGGCGGTCGATTCCGAGGCCCCGGAACGGGCGGTGCTGGCCGGCCAGAGCGGGGGCACGGTCATCGAGGACCTGTTCCTGCCGACGGTGCACCCCGGCGGGGCCGTGACCGAGGGCTATTTCACCATCCGCCTCAGCCCGTTGCCGGACCCCGCCGCGCCCAGCGGGGTGGGCGGGGTGCTGATCGCCCTGTCCGACACCACGCGGCGGGTACGGGCCGAGCAGGATCTGCGGGCCAGCGAGGAGCGCTACCAACTGGCCCTGGAAGCGGCCAGCGGCGTGGGAACCTGGGACTGGGACATCGCCGCCGACAAGCTCTATGCCGACGCCCGCTACGCCACCTTCCACAACATCTCGCCGGAGCGCGCCGCCCAGGGCGTGCCCTTCGCCGAGGTCTCGGCGGCGGTGCATCCCGACGACTACGCTCGCATACAGGCCTCGGGCCGCGCGGCGCTGAAGACCACGTCGGATTTCCTCGAGGACTACCGGCTGGTCCAGGCCGACGGCTCGGTGAAGTGGGTGCAGGCGCGCGGCCAGATCTATCGCGACGCCAAGGGCTGGGCCGTGCGCCATCGCGGCGTGATGGTCGACATCACCGAGCGCAAGCGGATGGAGGCCGCTCTGGAGGCCACCGAGGCCGACCTGCGCATCGCCGTCGACGCCGCGGGCATGGGCCGCTGGGATCACAACCCCCTGACCGGCGAACGCTACTGGGACAAGCGCTGCCGCGAACTCTACGGCCTGCCCCAGGGCTCGATCGAGAACCCGCTCGACGCCTTCGAGCGGCTGGTCCACCCCGACGACCTGCCCGCCTTGATGGACGCCGTCCGGGCGGCCATGGATCCGGCCAGCGACGGCGCGATCAACCGCGAATACCGCATCCTGCGCCATGGCGACGGCGCGCTGCGCTGGATGGAGACCTTCGGCCGGGCCTTCTTCGCGAACGGCCGTTGCGTGCGCTTCGTCGGCGTCGTCTCCGACGTCACCGAGCGCAAGGCCGCCGCCGCCCGCGTGCTGCTGCAGGAAGCGACCATGGCCCTGGCCGTCGACACGGCCAATGTCGGCACCTGGGACTACACCCCGCGCACCGGCGAACTCGTCGCCTCCGAGCGTGGCTACGAGATGTTCGGCATGGCGCCCGGGTCACCCGCCAGGGTCGAGGATTTCTATGCCCAGATGCATCCCGAAGATCGCGAGGCGGTGCGGACGGTCCTGCGGCGCGCGATGGAGCCGGGGGTCCGCGAACGCATCGATGTCGAGTATCGCACGATCGGTCGCGACGACGCCGTCGAGCGCTGGATCTCCGCCAAGGGCAAGGGCGTCTTCGACGAGGCCGGGCAATGCATCCGCGTGGTCGGGGCCACGGTCGACATCACCGAGCGCAAGAAGGCCGAGTTGCACCTGCGGCTGCTGGTCAACGAATTGAACCACCGGGTGAAGAACACCCTGGCCACGATCCAGGCGATCGCCGCCCAGACCTTCCACGCCGCTCGATCCCTGCCCCAGGCCCAGGAGGCCTTCACGGCGCGGATCATCGCCCTGGCCGAGGCCCACGACCTGCTGACCCGCGAGAACTGGGAAGGCGCCGAGCTGTCCGACGTTCTGGGTCAGTTGCAAGCGCTGCACGGGGCGCCGGGGCGCTTCATCCTGACCGGCCCGGCCGTACGGCTGACGCCGCGCATGGCTCTGTCGCTGTCCATGGCCCTGCACGAACTGGCCACCAACGCGGTGAAATACGGGGCGCTGTCGATCCCGACCGGCCGGGTGCGGATCGACTGGAGCGTGGCGGTCGAGACCGCCCCCCCGCGCCTGGCCCTGGCCTGGGTCGAGACCGGCGGCCCGCCGGTCTCGCCGCCCACCCGCCGAGGCTTCGGCTCGCGGCTGATCGAACGGGGCTTGGCCTCGGAACTGGCGGGCGAGGCGCATATCGACTTCCAGCCGGACGGCGTGGTCTGCCGGATCGAGGCGGGGCTGGAGAACTGACCCGTCCTTCCGGCTACCCTTCGAGGTCACCGCCGGACCCGACGTGGGCGAGCGCCGGAACCCGATCCTGCGCCGACGCCGTCGCCTGGGCCACGCCGCTGATCAAGACGCCAAGATCGACCGGCTTGGTCACGACGCCCTGGAATCCCATGGCGAGCAATCGCCGGACGGAGTCCTGATCCGCGTCCGCCGTGAACGCCAGGATCGGCGTCGCGCTGTTGCGGCCCCGCGACGCGCGTATCCGGCGCAGGGCGCCAGGCCCATCCAGCCTGGGCATGCGCACGTCCATCAGCACGACGTCGAAGGGCTGCTCGGCGGCCCGCTGCACGGCCTCCTCGCCGTCCGTGGCTTCCGAGATCTCGGCGCCCACGCCGGCCAGGAACAGTCGCGCCAGTTCCCGGTTGGCGGGATGGTCGTCGACGACCAGGACGCGAACACCGGCCAGGCCCAACGGCCGGTGGGTCGAGAGCGCCTCGTCGGCCTTGGCCAGGCGGGCCGTCGGCGCGGGGATCTCGAACCAGAACCGACTGCCTTCGCCCTCGCGGCTTTCGATCCCGATCTCTCCGCCCATGGCCTCGACCAGGCCCTTGCAGATCGCCAGCCCCAGACCGGTGCCGCCCTGGGCGCGCGTCAACGACCCGTCGACCTGCGAGAAGCGCTTGAAGAGACAGTCCCGCTTGTCGTGGGAAACACCCCCTCCGGTATCGATGACATCGACCCTGAGCACCTGGGCGGCGTGGTCGTACCGCGTCCGCAGGGTGACGCTGCCGGACGCGGTGAACTTCACGGCGTTGCCGACCAGGTTGAGCAGGATCTGGCGGACCCGGTCGGGATCGACGCTGACGACCAGGTCGTCGTCCCTGGGGCCACTGTCCAGGACGAGGCCCAGGTCCTTGGCTCCGGCTTGCGGCGAGAACAGGTCCAGCGTTTCGCGGCTCAGCATGGCCAGCGACACCGGTTGGGGCTGGATATGGACCTGGCCGGCCTCGAGCGTGGAGAAGTCGAGGATGTCGTTGACGGTGCACAGAAGCGCGCGGCTGGCGTCGGCGACCCGTGCGACATAGGTCCGGGTCAGGTCGGTCAGGTCGGGCTGCTCGGCCGCCAGGCTGGTGAAGCCGACGATACTGGTCAGCGGCGTGCGCAGTTCGTGGCTCATATTGGCCAGGAACTCACCCTTCACCGTGGCGGCGGCCTCGGCCTCGGCCCGGGCCTGGCGCAGCTGGGTCTCCAGCGCCTTGCGGGGCGTGATGTCGCGGATGATGTCGTTGAGGCCCAGGAAGCGGCCGGTGACCGGATCGGCGGACAAGGTCGGCTTGCATTCCAGCCAGAGCTCGGCGCCGGACTTGTGCCGGGCGCGGAATTCCACCGGCCAGGCCGCGATCTTGCCTTTCGAGGCGAAGACCGTCTGGCACATCTCCAGAACCTTCTTGCCGTCCTCGGGGTCCATCAGCGACAGGAAGCTCCGGCCGACCAGCTCCTCCGGCGTGAACCCGGTGATGGCCAGGCTGGCCGGCGACACATAGGTGAGCACGCCGTCGAGCCGGCTTTCGGCGATCATGTCCGGCGCATTGACCGCCAGACGACGGAAACGCCCTTCGCTTTCGGCGACGGCGGCCTCGGCGGCCTTCTGGTCGGTGACGTCCACGACGGTGCCGATGACGGCCACGGCTTCGCCGCCCGGCGCGCGTTCGAGACAGACCCGCCCCGCCAGGAACCGGATCTCGCCGTTGGGGCGCACGATCCGGGTGACCGCGGTTTCGCTGACGTCGTCGGTGGCCAGTTGCCGCCGGATCCGCGCGGTGATGGCGGCGTCGTCGGGGTGGGTCATGGCCATGATCGCGTCGGCGTCCAGCACCGCGTTCACCGCCAAACCGTAGATGTGATACATCTGGGCCGACCACGTCACCCGATGGGTGCGGACGTCCAGGCGCCAGTGGCCAAGGCCGGCCACGGTCTCGGCGACCTCGGCCTGGCGGGCCAGTTCCTCGGCCTTGTCGCGCGCCTGGCCCATGGCCGCTTCGGTGACTTTCAGGTCGGTGATGTCCACGCAGACCGAGACCGTTCCGCCGTCGGCGGTGCGGCGTTCGGTGACCCTCAGCCAACGTCCGCCGGCCGTCTTCTGGGTCAGGCTGAGCGCCGCGCTCCAGCGGGCGGCCTGGCGCTCGGCCATCCATTCGGCCTCCCGCCCGACGGCCTCGGGGTAGACGCCGTGGGCGATGTTCAGCGCCAGCAGATCGGCGAACGGCATGCCGACGGCCAGCGTCGCCTCGCCGGTCTGGAAAAGGTCGGCGTATCGCGCGTTCCAGGTCACCAGCCGGTCCGAGGCGTCGTAGAAGGCAAGGCCTTCGGGCATGACGTCCAGCGCCTCGCGCAGACGTCGAAGGCTGCCGCGGCTGGCCACGTCGAAGGCCGCGCCGCTGATCACCACGATCAGGGTCAGCGCCGCGACCGCGGCGGCGACCGCGGCGACCATGGGGTCGGACATCAGGGCGGCGGACACGACGATCCCGGAGTCGGGGATGATCGTCACGGCGGTCATCCCCGTGAAATGCATGCCGATGATCGCCAGGCTGAGCAGCCCCCCGGCCGCCGCCTGCCGCTTCAGCCCGCCCCCGGGCCGGCCGACGAAAAGCGCCGCGCCCGCCAGCAAGGCGCCCACCACCACCGAGGCGACGACGTAATGGCTGTTCCATTGCACCATGCCCGCCGTCCGGTAACCGGCCATGCCCGCATAGTGCATGAGGGCGATGCTCAGGCCGACGACGAGACCGCCGGCGACGGCGTTCAGGGCGCGCCGCGCGCCGGTGGCCGCGGCCGAAGCCACGGCGAAGCCCAAGGTCGTGCCGACGACGACGACGAACAACGACCCGATCGTCGCCAGCGGCGCATAGCCGACGGGGAGCCCGGTCTTGAAGGCCAGCATGGCGACGAAGTGGGTGGTCCAGGCGCCGGAGCCGGCGACCGCCCCGGCCACGGCCAGCCAGGCCCAGCGTCTGGACGTCGGGAACGCCGGCGTCTTGGCGTACAGGAAAAACGTCGCCAGGGTCGCCGGCAGGCAGACCAGTGCGGCGATCACCACCAGTCGCCAATCGTGTCCGGTCGAAATGCAAAGCAAGACGTTGAACATCGCAGTCTTCCCACGGTATTTCGGGCGACCATCAACGTTTCAAATTAAGAAAACCTCATAAAAATACGTCACTTAGGTGCGACAGATCGACCTAGGCTTTCGTTTTTGCCGCTTGACGATCCAGGGTTGGCCAGCTTGACGAAGCCGGGCGCGGCGAGGTCCGCGCCGGACTTCACGGCGATCTCGGGACGTTCTGGCGTCAACACCCCGCCCTCGCGGCGGGTGGAGGGGTTCCGGACACGGGCCGGCATGATGGCTCTATTGGAGCGTGGACCTGGGCGCGGCGACGCGGAACGCGCCGCGCAGGCTCTTGAACAGCAAGGCGCCCAGGGCCAGCAGGGCGGCGGGGACGATGGCCAGCAGCCACACCAGCACGACCAGGCCCAGTTGCAGCGCGCTGATCGCTACGACCAGGGCCTTGGACTCCTGGCGCTCCTGCGAGCGAACCCTGTGCGGCACGGCGGTCATGCGCGGCGAACCAATCCTCTGCTGATTTTTTCAATCTACAGGGGACAAAATCCCGCGCTATGCGAGAAATGCCTAATTGGTTTTTTACCGCGTTCGGAGGTTCCGGGCGATCTGGGCGTCGCTGCGCCGCAGGCTCAGCAGGGCCGCGCCGGCCAGGAACAGCGGGATCAGCGCCCATTGCGCGAAGCCCGCCACGGCGACGCCGGTGGCCCCGGCCAGCAGGGCCGAGACCACCATTTCGGCGAGAGTTGCCATCCATGACGCGCCGCCGCGACGCTTGAACTCCGACCGCTTGCCCGGCCGCTGGTGCCAGACATTGATCAGGCCGCTGCTCCAGGCGGCGAGGAAGGCGCCCAGCGTCGTCCAGACGGCGGCGACCGGCGCGAACCAGGCCAGCACCGCGATCGGCAAGGCCAGGAACAGCCCGACCGGGATCAGGGCGGCGACCAGCTTGGCGCGGCGCACGGTGGCGATCCCGGCCGGCGACACGGCCAGCAGGTCGGGCGCCTCCTCGGCCGAGAGGGTGATCCAGGCCAGGCTGCCAGCCACCTGGCCAGCCAGGAAGGCTACGACCCCCGCCCCGCCGGCCAGGGCCGCGGCCGTGCCGTTGGCGGCGTTGCGGCTGAGCACCAGGGCGGTGGGGATCAGGTACAGCACCCGCAGCAGCACCTGCGACAGCAGGGCCGAATCGCGACTGATCAGCAGCAGTTCCTTGCGCAGGGTGGCCAGGAAGGCGCCGGCGGCGAAGGCCCGGGCCGAGACCAGGCCGCCCCTTTGAGGCTTGGCGTCGGTCTTGCCCTGGGTGGCGGCCGCGGCGTCGGAGAACCGCCGACCCAGGATGGCGGCGGACAGGGCGAACAGCACCATCGCCCCGGCCAGCAGGGCCACCAGCGGCAGGGGCTCGCCCAGCATGGCCCGCAGCGGCAGGCTGGCGATCGGCGGCGGCTTCAGCCGGCCCTCCTGAGCCTGGCGGGTGATGTCGGCGAACAGGCTGCGGCTGGTCTGCTCGCCCAGGATGGTCCGCGCCTGGCTGATCAGGAAGAACGCCGCCCCGACCAGGGCCGCCATCACCTGGGCGACGGTGCGGGTGCGGCGCGGGCCGATCAGCGCGAACAGCCCCATGGCCAGCAGCAGGCCGACGGCGGTCGAGGACAGCGCCAGGGCGCCCAGCACCCCGAACACCCCGATCCAGCCCGGATGTCCCCAGATCACCGTCGGCAGCAGCAGCGGTATGGCGGCCAGCAGGAAGAGGGTGACCACCCCGCCCGCCACGCCCAGGGCCCGCACGAACAGCACCTTGGCCGGGCCGATCGGCGAGGAGAACAGCAGGTCCAGGTCGCCCCGCTCGTACAGCGCCTCGCTGGAGGCGCTGAGGGTCTGGGACAGCATCAGGGTGAAGATCACGGCGGTGAACAGGGCGGCCAGGCTGACCGACAGCGGATTGATCGGCGCCTGCCGGCCGTGCAGGCCCAGGGCGATGAACACCCCGCCCGTCACCAGCAGCGCCCCGATCACCGCCAGGCTGATCAGGCCGCGCGCGCTCCTGCCGGCCCGGCCGGCCCGGAAGTTGCGCCAGTAGAGCCGCGTCTCGTGGGCCAGCAGCCAGAGGACCGAGCCCGGCGCCGTCAGGGTCACGCGGCGGCCTCTTCGGGCGTCGCGGTCAGTTGCAGGAAGACGTCCTCGAGCGTGGAGTCGCCCTTGCCTTCTCCCGCCCCCTCCTTGCGTGTCTGGGTGCGCAGCGCGTCCAGTGTGCCCTCGGCCAGCAGCCGGCCACCGGCGATGATGCCGATGCGGTCGGCCATGCGCTCGGCCACCTCCAGGATGTGGGTGGTCAGGATCACCGCGCCGCCGGCCCGCACGCGGTCCTGCAGCATGTCCTTGACCAGCCGGGCGGCGGCGGCGTCCAGGCCGGTCAGCGGCTCGTCGAGGATCAGCAGCTTGGGATCGTGGACCAGCGCCCCGGCCAGGGCGACCTTCTGCTTCATGCCGCGCGAGAAGCCCTCGCACCGCCGGCGCGCCTCGGACGCCAGGCCCAGCTTAGACAGCAGGCCCTCGGCCCGGGCCTTGGCGACCTTGGGCTCGACGTTCCACAGGCCGGCGACGAACTCCAGATATTCCAGCGGCGTCAGCTTGTCGTAGATCATCGCCTCGTCGGGCGCCCAGGCGGTCAGAGCCTTGGCGGCGGCGGAGTCGGTCCGGGCGTCGACCCCGAAGATGCTGATCTCGCCCTTGTCGGGCTTGGTCAGGCCGGCCACCATCCGCAGGGTGGTGGTCTTGCCCGCCCCGTTGGGCCCCAGCAGGGCGTAGAGCTCGCCGGCGTGGACCGTCAGGTCCAGGTCCATGACCGCCGGCTTGGTGAAGGTCTTGTCGAGGCCTCGGACGATCAGGGCTTCGGTCAAAGGCGGGTTCCCGAGGGTTGGCGTTCGGGGGCATGTGAACTGGATTGGGGACGGGGTTCAAGGTGCAAGTCCTCCCCCTGTGGGGGAGGCGGCCGAAGGCCGGTGGGGGGAGTTTTGGGGTCGATCGATCCTGCATATGGCCGAGGTCGTAAAACTCCCCCCACCGTCGGCTTCGCCGACACCTCCCCCACAGGGGGAGGACTGGGCGCTCGCCCCCCCTACAGCATCACCACCGTCATCCCCGCCAACCGCTCATGGTCCGCCACCGCCTCGATGCTGGTGATCCGGCCGTCGGCCACCGCCAGCCGCAGGACCACGAACAGCCGCCCGTCGCGCTCCACCGCCAGGGCCAGGGCGCCGTCGACCAGGGCCGGGCGCGCCGCCTGGGCGCGGCCGACGAAGGTGGCGGCCACGGCGTCGGCGCCGCGCAGTTCCTCCGCCCCGCCGACCCGCACCGCCTGGGCGTCGGAGCGGAACACCACGTCGGGATCGAGCACCGCCAGCAGGGCGGAGAGGTCGCCGCCCCGCGAGGCGGCCAGGAAGGCGTCGACCACCTGCCGCTGGCGGACCTGATCGGTTTGCGCCGAGGTGGTCGCGCCGCGCACCCGGCGACGGGCCCGGCTGGCCAGCTGCCGGGCCGCGCCGGGCGTGCGGCCGACGATGACGGCGATCTCCTCGAACGGCAGGTCGAACAGGTCATGCAGCACGAAGGCCACCCGTTCGGCCGGCGGCAGGGCCTCCAGCACCACGGTCATCGCCAGGCCGATCGAGTCGGCCAGCAGCATCTCGCGCCCCGGGAAGTCGGCGTCATCCTCGTCCACGGCCGGCTCGGGGACCTGAGGGCCCAGGGCGTCCTCCCGTCGCGACCGGCGCGAGCGCAGCATGTCCAGGCAGACGCGAGAGACCACGGTGGTCAGCCAGCCGCCCAGGTTGGCCACGACGGCGGCGTCGGACCGGCTGAGCCGCAGCCAGGCCTCCTGCACCGCGTCGTCGGCCTCGCCGTGCGAGCCCAGCATCCGGTAAGCCACCCGCCGCAGGTGGGCGCGGTTGGCCTCGAACTGGCCGGCCAAAGAATTTTGCTCGCTCACCGTCACACTCCCTCGTCGCGGTCCGTCAGAGGGGTGACGGTCGAAGAACGGCCGATGTGACCAGCAGAGGAAAACAAAGCCATGCAGCAAGCCAGAATGACCAACCCCGCCCTCGTTCTGCCCGACGCCCTGAAGGCCCTGCAAGCCCTGGACGCGGCGACCAAGGCGGCCGGCGTCTCGGTGCGCACCCTGGAGCTGATGCACCTGCGCGCCAGCCAGATCAACGGCTGCGGCGTCTGCGTCGACATGCACCCCAAGCTGGCCCGCAAGGCCGGCGAGACCGACGAGCGGCTGTTCGCGGTCGGCGCCTGGCGCGACACCCCCTATTTCACGCCGGCCGAGCGCGCCGCCCTGGCCCTGACCGAGGCCGTCACCCGCCTCAGCGACCGCGCCGACCCGGTGCCGGACGACATCTGGAACGAGGCGGCCGAGCATTATGACGAGGCGCAGCTGGCGTCGCTGGTGCTGTCGATCGCCTCGATCAACGTCTGGAACCGGCTGAACGTCTCGGTCAAGCAGGTGGCGGGGGCGAGCTGGGGATAGTCCGCGGGCGCGACGGATGCGGACTTCCGCCAAGCGGACATTCCGAAAGCCCGAGAAGGGTGGAAGGTAGACGTCTGAAGCGCCCGCTTCTGATGAAGGCCGTGCGCGCGGAACCCCTCTCTCTTTGAGAGAGGGAGGGGCCCGCCGCCGCAGGCGGTGGGAGGGTGAGAGGTTTCACCGCTGCCGGAAAATCTCGATTCCTTTCGTTGATCGACCCAAGTCTCGCGGCCAGGCTCTGGCCATGGACAAGACCGCCAACGCCCGTCGTCTGCGCCGCAACCAGACCCTGGCCGAGAAGACGCTCTGGACCCTGGTGGTGCGCAATCGCCGCCTGGGCGGGTTCAAGTTCCTGCGGCAGGTGGCGATCGACCGCTATTTCGCCGATTTCGTCTGCGAGGCGGCCAAGGTGATCGTGGAACTGGACGGCCCGACCCACGATGGTCGCGAGGCCTATGACCGTCGTCGCACCGAGATCCTGGAGTTATTTGGATACATCGTGGTGAGGTTCCGCAACGAGCAGGTCCTGGCCGATCCGGGTGGAACAGCGGACGACATCCTGGCGGTGCTCCGGTCGGACAGGGTGTAACCTCTCACCCTCCCACCGCTTCGCGGCGNCGGACGACATCCTGGCGGTGCTCCGGTCGGACAGGGTGTAACCTCTCACCCTCCCACCGCTTCGCGGCGGGCCCCTCCCTCTCTCTAGGAGAGAGGGATCAGGAACGTCCGACTAGGGTCGAACACGACCCATCGCATCGATCCAGCAAGCAGACCTCAGTTCGGCCGCTCCGCCGACACCAGGTCGAAGGCCGCGTCCAGGGTGTCGTCGTTGGGGACGGTCCCCTTCAGCGCGGCGTCGAGCACGCCTTCCAGCGACGACCAGACGAAGGCCAGTTGCTCCAGCACGGCCGGCAGGCGGTCGGCCTCGAAGCCGGGATAGAGGTCCTCGACCAGCCACAGGCCGGTGAAGGCGTCGAAGCCGAAACGGCAGCCGATCAGCCGGAACTGGGCGCGGGCCACGGTCTCGAACAGGGCGTCCAGGCTGCGGGCCTGGTCCAGGTCCTCGGCGTCGAGCACCTGGCACCGGACCTGCAGCCAGTCGCCCTCGGGGAACAGGTAGAAAGCCCCGCCCTCCTCGGCCCCGGAAACCTCCAGGCCGCGATCGATCTCGGCGACGACATAGCCGTGCTCGCGGCAGACGGCGGCGATCTCGTGCAGGCCGACGGGAACGGGGTCATCGGTCATGGCGACCATCCTCCTACCGCACCCTTTCAACCCGTCTTCCCGGCGAAGGCCGGGATCCAGATTCATCCAGGGCGGCTCGTGGGTTTCACCTGGGCCCCGGCCTTCGCCGGGGAAACGGAAGAAGTAGAGACCGCGCGGCGACTACTGGTCTAAGACCGGTAATCCCCGTTGATCGCCACATACTGCTTGGTCAGGTCGCAGGTCCACACCGTGGCCGAGCCCTTGCCGACCCCGACGTCCACGGAGACCTCGAACTCGGCGCGCTTGACGTATTTGCTCATCGCCGCCTCGTCGTATTCGGCCGAGACCAGGCCGTCGCGGGCCGCGTAGAGGTCGCCGAACCGGACGCTCATCTTCTCGCGGTTGACCGGCTCGTCGGCCCGGCCGACGGCCATGACGATGCGGCCCCAGTTGGCGTCCTCGCCGGCGAAGGCGGTCTTGACCAGCGGGCTCTCGGCGATGGTGCGGGCGATCTTGCGGGCCGACAGCGGGCTTTCGGCCCCGTTGACGGTGATCTTGACGAACTTGCTGGCCCCCTCGCCGTCGCGGACCAGTTGCAGGGCCAGGTCCAGCAGCACGGCCTCCAGCTTTTCGCGGAAATCGGCCAGGCGGCGATCGCCCGCCCGGTGGACCTTCGGGGCCGACGACTGGCCGGTGGCGAACAGCAGCAGGGTGTCGTTGGTCGAGCGGTCGCCGTCCACCGTCACGCAGTTGAAGGTGGTGCGGGTGTAGAGCGAGACCAGGGTCTGCAAGGCCGCGGGCGCGATGGCCGCGTCGGTGGCCACGAAGGCCAGCATGGTGGCCATGTCGGGCGCGATCATGCCCGAGCCCTTGGTGATGCCGGCGATCCGCACCTCGTGCCCGTCGATCAGGGCGGTGGCGTAGGCCCCCTTCGGGAAGGTGTCGGTGGTCATGATCGCCGCCGCCGCGCCGGCCCAGGCGTCGGCCGTGAAGCGGGTCTCCACCTCGCGCAGGTTGGAGATGATCTTGCTGTCGTCGAGGATGACGCCGATCACCCCGGTCGAGGCCATCATCACGTCGCGCTGGCGGCAGTCGAAGCGCTTGCCCACGGCGGTGGCCACCCGGCGCACGGCGTCGGCCCCCGGCTTGCCGGTGAAGCTGTTGGCGCAGCCGGCGTTGACCACCAGGGCGCGGACGTCCTCGCCCTTGCTGGCGGCCAGCTGGCGCTTGCACCAGTCGACCGGAGCCGAGCCGACCCCGTGCCGCGTGAACACGCCGGCGCAGCTGGTGCCCTCGGCGAAGCGCATCAGCAGCAGGTCCTCGCGGTCGTGCTTGTAGAAGCCGGCCCGACCGGTGGCGATCTCGACCCCGGCGATCGGCGGGATGGTCGGGAACGGCACGGCCAGGGGCGAGACCGCCAGGCCCGGCTTGCCCGGGGCCGGCGAACTGGCCTTGGCGGCCTGGACCGCCTCCTTCGACGCGGTGGCGGGCGAGAACTGGCCGGCGGCCTTCTCGGCGCGGCGCAGGCCGGCGCGCTTCAGGGCGGCGTTCAGCGGATCGAACGCCCGCTCCAGGGTGTGGCCGACGCTGGCCCCGACCTGGCCGACGATCTCGGCGGGGGTCGGAGACGGCGCGGCCGAAGCCTTGGCGGGAGCGGCTTTCGGGGCGGCCTTGGTCGCTTTCTTCGGGGCGGGAGGCTTCGTCATTTCTTGGCCGGTGTTGGAGCTGGAGCTGGAGCCGGAGCTTGGGGCGCCGACGCCGGGGGCGCGGCCCCCAAGTCAGAAGGCGGGAGGTCGGAGGGCGGGTCGCCGCCGCCGGCCCCACTTGAGCCAGGCGGCGCGGAGGCCGGTTCCTGTGGCGCGCCGGGCACGTCCTGCGGCTTGCCGGTCAGCATCTCGATCTTGGAGCCGCCGCGCAGCTTCTCCAGCAGGTCGCGGACCTGGTCATAGGTCAGGAAGCGGACGATCTGCGGCCGGGCGGCCTCCAGGGTGATCGGCTCCTCCAGGCGCTTGTCCTCGACGCGCAGCACGGCCCAGCCGCCCTCGGTCTGGAACGGGCCGACCAGGGCGCCCTTCTGGGCGTCCTTGAGGGCCACGGCGTAGGCGGCCGGCATGACGTCGACGGTGAAATAGCCCAGGTCGCCGCCGTTGAAACGGGTGGCCGGGTCGGTCGAGCGCTCCATGGCCAGGGCGTCGAACGAGGCGCCGGTCGACAGCAGCTTCTTGATCGCCTCGGCGTCGGCCTGGCTGCCGACCAGGATCTGGCGGGCGCGGATCTCTTCGGAGCGCTTGGACAGCTTCTGCTGCTCGGCATAGAGGCCGCGGATGGCGTTCTCGTTGACCGCCTTCTCGACCACGCTCTCGACCAGCATGTCGCCCAGGATGCGCTCGCGGGCGGCGGCCAGGCGGCGTTGGGCGACGGGGTCCTTGTCCAGCTTCTGCTTCAGGGCCTCGGCGGCCAGCAGCTTCTGGTCGACCACCTCGTCCAGGCGCTGGCGGAACAGGTCCGAGCCGATGTCCAGCGGCTCGCCCTCGCTGATCAGCCCCTGGGCCACGGCCTCGCGCTTGACGTCGGACGCCCAGACGGTGTGGCCGTCGACCTTGGCCACGGCGGTGTCGCCGGGCTCGGGCGGACGCTCGTCGGCCTTGTTGCGGCCGCAGGCGGCGACCAGCAGGCTGAGGACCAGGACGGCCGCCAGGCCATACGCGCGAGGCTTACCAATATTCATCTGTGGCCGATCTCCGGCTAAATCCCGTCCAGCGCTCTAGCGCGGTTTACCGCCAAGAGGAAACAGCTTCGCGATCTCGTCGGAGTTCACGGCGATCTTGCTCGCGCACGGACCCGAAACCCCTCTCTCTTTGAGAGAGGGAGGGGCCCACCGCGAAGCGGTGGGAGGGTGAGAGGTTTCACCGTCTGCCGGAAAACCCCAACGCGTTCCGCCGCCAAGGATTCGGAGTCCTATCCAGATATCCGCCGAACAGCCGCGCGTCATTCGGTGAGAGTGTAACCTCTCACCCTCCCATGGCTTCGCCATGGGCCCCTCCCTCTCTCCAAGAGAGAGGGGTTTCGGGCGCGGAACCGGAAGCGGCGGATAACGACGCCTCAAGCGCCAACTTTCACGCCAATCGCGCCGTTACAGAGCTCACGTCAGCCCGCCTCGCGTTGACACCCGCAGGGCCGGTGCTTAAGTCTCCGCGCGCATGCAAGAAGCGGGTCTAGGCCAGCTTCGACGCCTCGAATTTACCGTAGTGAAGGCCCTCAAGCCTTAGCGCCGGCCTCACAGACACACTCCGGATTCCCTATTCATGCTCGGCTTCGCCAAAAAGCTCTTCGGCTCTTCCAACGACCGCAAGGTCAAGATGATGTCCACGCGCGTGGCCAAGATCAACGCGCTGGAGCCGGAATACGCGGCGCTGTCGGACGAGGCCCTGAAGGCCAAGACCGACGAGTTCAAGGCCCGCCTGGCCAAGGGCGAAAGCCTGGAAGACCTGATGCCCGAGGCCTTCGCCGTGGTGCGCGAGGCCAGCAAGCGCACGCTGGGCATGCGCCACTTCGACGTCCAGATGGTCGGTGGCATGGTCCTGCACAACGGCGGCATCTCCGAGATGCGGACCGGCGAAGGCAAGACCCTGGTGGCCACCCTGCCCACCTACCTCAACGCGCTCGAGGGCAAGGGCGTCCACGTCATCACCGTCAACGACTACCTGGCCAAGCGCGACGCCGAGTGGATGGGCCAGATCCACAACTTCCTGGGCCTGTCCTACGGGGTGATCGTCAACGGCCTGAGCCAGGGCGAGCGCCAGCGCGCCTACCGCAGCGACATCACCTACGGCACCAACAACGAATTCGGCTTCGACTACCTGCGCGACAACCTGGTCTACAGCGTCGAGGAAATGGTCCAGCGCGGCCACCACTACGTCATCGTCGACGAGGTGGACTCGATCCTGATCGACGAGGCCCGCACGCCGCTGATCATCTCGGGCCCGACCGAGGACCGCAGCGAGTTCTACAAGACCATCGACGTCCTGGTGAAGGAACTCATCAAGGACAAGACCAACTACGATCACGACGAGAAGCAGAAGCAGGTCATCCTCACCGAGGACGGCCAGGAGCGCATCGAAGAGATCCTGATGGCGGGCGGCCACCTGGCCGAGGACAGCGCCGGCCTCTACGACGCCGCCAACATCTCGGTCGTGCACCACGTCAACCAGGCCCTGCGCGCCAACGTGCTCTACACGCTCGACAAGGACTACATCGTCAAGGACGCCGAGGTGATCCTGATCGACGAGTTCACCGGCCGCATGATGACCGGCCGCCGCCTGTCGGAAGGCCTGCACCAGGCCATCGAGGCCAAGGAAGGCGCCGACATCCAGCCCGAGAACCAGACCCTGGCCTCGGTGACCATCCAGAACTATTTCCGCCTCTACAAGAAGCTGGCCGGCATGACCGGCACGGCCGCGACCGAGGCCCAGGAGTTCGACGACATCTACAAGATGGGCGTCAGCGAAATCCCGACCAACCGCCCGGTCCTGCGCCTCGACGACGACGACGAGGTCTATCGCACCGAGCGCGAGAAGAACGACTCGATCCTCAAGCAGATCGCCCACTGCCACGCCCACGGCCAGCCGATCCTGGTCGGCACGGTGTCGATCGAGAAGTCCGAGGAGCTGTCCAAGCTGCTGTCGACCTACGACTACAAGGTCGAGATGTCGCGCGCGCCCAAGGCCGCGCACGCCGGCAAGGACGACAAGGAACTGGCCAAGATCGGCGAAGAGGCCTTCGACTTCGTCTACAAGACCGGCAAGGGCATCCCGCACCAGGTGCTGAACGCCCGCTTCCACGAACAGGAAGCCGGCATCGTCGCCGACGCCGGCGTGCCCGGGGCGGTGACCATCGCCACCAACATGGCCGGCCGCGGCACCGACATCCAGCTGGGCGGCAACATGGACATGCGCCTGGCCAACTGGCGCCAGCAGCAGAAGGGCCTGGGGATCACCCCGACCCACGAGGACGAGCTGGCCCAGCGCGCCGAGCTGGAAACCGAGATCGGCGCCGCCAAGGCCCAGGCGCTGGCCGCCGGCGGCCTGTTCGTGCTGGGCACCGAGCGCCACGAAAGCCGCCGCATCGACAACCAGCTGCGCGGCCGCACCGGCCGTCAGGGCGACCCGGGCCGTTCGAAGTTCTTCCTCTCGTGCGAGGACGACCTGCTGCGCATCTTCGCCGGCGAGCGCCTGGACGCGATCATGCGCACCTTCGGCGTCCAGGAAGGCGAGGCGATCACCCACAAGTGGCTGAACAACGCCATCGCCACCGCCCAGAAGCGCGTCGAGCAGCGCAACTACGAGATCCGCAAGAACCTCCTGAAGTACGACGACGTCGTCAACGACCAGCGCAAGGCCGTGTTCGAGCAGCGCCAGGAGTTCATGGAGGCGACCGACCTCTCGGAAATCATCACCGAGATGCGCCACGACGTCGTCGACGACTTCGTGGCCCGCTACATGCCGCCCAAGGCCTATGCCGAGCAGTGGGACATCGAGGGCCTGGACGAGCGCGTCCAGGCGATCCTCGGCTTGACCCTGCCGCTGAAGGAATGGGCCGGCGAGGAAGGCATCGGCGACGAGGAGATGCGCGAGCGCATCAGCAAGGCCGCCGACGCCCACGCCGCCGAGCGCGAGGTGATCATCACCCCCGAGCAGATGCGCTCGGTGGAAAAGAGCTTCCTGCTGCAGATGATCGATCTGCAGTGGCGCGAGCACCTGATGCACCTGGACCACCTGCGCAACGTCATCGGCCTGCGCGGCTACGGCCAGCGCGACCCGCTCAACGAGTACAAGACCGAGGCCTTCTCGCTGTTCGAGAAGCTGCTGGGCGACCTGCGCACCAACACCACCCGCTGGCTGATGACGGTCGAGATCGCCTATGCCGAGCCCGAGCCGCTGCACACGCCCGAGGGCCTGGTCGAGGTCCACCTCGACCCGCTGACCGGCGAGAACATCGCCGTGGCCGGCGCCCTGCCCGAGGGCCTGTCGCCGGAACAGCGCGAAGCCCTGCCGGTCTCGGTCCTGCCCGAAGGCTGGGAAAACACCGCCCGCAACGGCGCCTGCCCCTGCGGCTCGGGCAAGAAGTTCAAGCACTGCCACGGGGCGCTGGTTTAAGCCCCGAGCGTCTGAAGATCGAAACGCCCGCCCCGGGAGACCAGGGCGGGCGTTTTCGTCTGTTTACCTGTCCCTCCCCCTCGTGGGTGTTTGGACCGGAGACATCCGTGACAGGTGTGCGGAGACATCCGTGACACTTTTCCGATCTCGCAAGGGAGGTCGGAGATGCCGTTCACAGGGGTCTCTGCACACCTGTCACGGATGTCTCCGGTCCAAACAGTGGGGAGGGTGGCCCCGAAGGGGTCGGGTGGGGTTTGATGACTCAGCGGGGCGGCGCTGCCCCACCCACCAGCTTCGCTGGTCCCCCCTCCCCACAAGGGGGAGGGAGAAGAACCTTTAGGCCGTCAAAGCCGCGCGCAGCGCCTGGACCTGCCGGTTGAGCGCGTCCAGCTGCTCCAGGGTCATGGCCGATTTGGCGACCAGGGTCTCGCCCAGGCAGTCGCACTGGTCCAACAACGCGCGCCCCGCCTCGGTGAGGCTGACCTGAACCTGGCGCTCGTCCACCGTGCTGCGCTGGCGGACGACCAGGCCGGCCTGCTCCAGGCGCTTCACCAGCGGGGTGATCGTGCTCGACTCCAGCGCCAGCCGGTGGGCGATCGCGCCGACGGTCGCGCCGCCGTTCTCGTCCTTGGCCTCGCCCAGCACGCTGAGCACCAGGTACTGCGGATAGGTGATCCCCATCGCGTCCAGCATCGGCTTGTAGGTGCGGGTGATGGCCATGCTGGTGGCGTACAGCGTGAAGCAGATCTGGTTGTCCAGCGGGATAGGCACGGCGGCGGTCCTCGTGGGCGAAACGCCCTCGTTCATTTCATACCACGAAAAATGATATCACGATAAAGATTCTGCTGGACAGGGCGCCAAAGACGCCTTAGCCATATTGATATCGCGATAACAAATATCGCAATATCAATCAAAGGGACGTCAGATGAGCCAGCCGAACACCCAAGCCTCGCGTCGCGGCGTGATGACCGCCAGCCTGGGCCTCGCCGCCGCAGCGGCCGCCCTGCCCTTCGCCGCCGCCCAGGCCGCTGCCGTGTCGAAGACTGACGCCAAGTCCACCACCGGCAGCGGCTTCTTCACCACCCGGGACGGCGTCCAGATCTTCTACAAGGACTGGGGCCCCAAGACCGCCCAGCCCGTCGTCTTCCATCACGGCTGGCCGCTGAGCGCCGACGACTGGGACGCCCAGATGCTGTTCTTCCTGGCCCAGGGCTATCGTGTCATCGCCCATGACCGCCGCGGTCACGGCCGTTCGACCCAGACCGACACCGGCAACGAGATGGACACCTACGCCGCCGACGTCATCGCCCTGGCCGCCCATCTGGACCTGAAGAACGCCATCCACGTCGGCCACTCGACCGGCGGCGGCGAGGTCGCCCGCTATGTGGCCCGCGCCGAGCCCGGCCGGGTTTCCAAGGCCGTGCTGATCGGGGCCGTGCCGCCGATCATGCTGAAGACCCCCGCCAATCCCGGCGGCCTGCCGATCGAGGTGTTCGACGGCTTCCGCACGGCCCTGGCCGCCAACCGCGCCCAGTTCTTCCGCGACGTGCCGGCCGGCCCGTTCTTCGGCTTCAACCGTCCGGGCGCCAAGGTCAGCCAGGGCCTGATCGACAACTGGTGGCGCCAGGGGATGATGGGCGGCGCCAAGGCCCATTACGACTGCATCACCGCCTTCTCGGAAACCGACTTCACGCCCGACCTGAAGGCCATCGACGTGCCGGTGCTGGTCATGCATGGCGACGACGACCAGATCGTGCCGATCGCCGACTCCGCGCTGCTGGCGGTCAAGCTGCTGCGGAAGGGCCAGCTGAAGGTCTATCCGGGTCTGCCCCACGGCATGGCCACCACCCACGCCGAGATCATCAACAAGGACCTGCTGGCCTTCTTCAAGGCCTAGGGTTTCGGCCACATTGGAGGACGCCCGCCATGGGAGACCATGGCGGGCGTTTTCATCCGTTTTTGATCCGCTCATCCCGGCGAATGCCGGGACCCAGATCCCAAGGCCGTGAGGCTGATTGGAAGCACGCCCCGCTCATGGAGCGCACCTCTGAGCCATTCCATCTGGGTCCCGGCATTCGCCGGGATGAGCGGTTCTAGTTGGCTCTGGGGGAAGCCCCCTCGCTGCGCCCCGCCACCCAGGCCGCGCCCAGCAGCACCACCGCAGCCACCATCCCCGACGTCCGCAGCCCCGCCGCGATCGCCTCGGGCCCGCCGGCCGCCAGCGCGCCCATCAGCGCCACCCCGATCGCCCCGCCCGCTTGACGGCAAGCGTTGAGCACGCCCGAGGCCGTGCCCGACCAATGGCGGTCGACGCTGGCCAGCAGGGCGCTGGTCATGGCCGGCACCGCCGTGCCCATGCCGGCCGGGATCAGCAGGAAGCCGGGGACCATCATCCAGTAGGAACTGTCGGCGCTCAATCGGCTGGTCAGGGCGTAGCCGGCCGCCGCCACCAGCACCCCGCCGGCCATGGTCCGCGCCGAGCCGAAGCGGTGGGCGAGACGGCCGCTCAGCAGGTTGGAGACGATGAAGGTCGCCGTCAGCGGCAGGAAGGCCAGGCCCGCCTGGACCACGTCATAGCCGGCCGAACGCTGCAGGAAGAGGCCGAGCACGAAGATCACCCCGTAATAGGTGAAGTTCACCGACACCCCGATCACCATCGCCGACCAGACCATCCGGTTGCGGAACACCTCGAGCGGCACGGCCGGATGCCGGCTGCGCGCCTCGACCGCCAGGAAGGCCGCCGTGGCCAGCACCCCGCCCAGCAGCACCGTCAGGACCAGCGGGTCGCTCCAGCCGCGATGGCCGCCCTCGATCACCGCCCCGACCAGGCCGGCCAGGGCCACGAAGGCCAGGGCCTGGCCGGGCAGGTCCAGCGGCCGCTTCTCGCGCGGCGGAACCTCGGGCACGAACGCCAACGTCAGGGCCGCGCCGATCAGGCAGAGCGGCAGGTTGACCAGGAACACCCAGCGCCAGCCGAGCGCGCCGATCAGCAGGCCGCCGATCACCGGTCCGGCGGCGATCGACACCCCGCCGGCCGCCGTCCACCAGCCGACCGCCCAGGCCCGCGCCTTGTCGTCGCCGGCCGCCGCGTGGGTGATCAGGGCCAGGGACGGCGGCACCAGCAGCGCCGCGGCCGCCCCCTGCACCGCCCGCCCCAGGATCAGCCCCGCGGCGCTCTGGGCCAGGCCGCAGGCGGCCGAGGAGACCGCGAACAGGACCAGCCCCGCCAGGAAGGCCCTGCGCGGCCCGAAGCGGTCTCCCAGCGCCCCGGCCGACAGCAGCAGCGCCGCCAGCAGCAGGGTGTAGGCGTCGACCACCCATTGCAGGCTGGCCGTCGGGGCGTTGAACTCGCGGCCGATGGCGTCGAGGGCCACGTTGACGATGGTGACGTCCAGCTGGACGATGGTGAAGCCGAAACTGGCGGCGACAAGGATCAGCGGAAGGTTGGCGATTCGGGACGTGGTCATGGGGCGATCTTCGCCCGAGGCGGCCGAGGATGTTACATCGAAGGCTGAAGCATCGTCGCTCAGCACGCCCTATCTTGTCGCCTAGCCATCGTCCGTCTTCCCGGCGAAGGCCGGGATCCAGATTCACCAGGAGCTGCTCGTGGGTTTCACCTGGGCCCCGGTCTTCGCCGGGGGAAACGGAATTTTTGAAAGCCGGGTCAAAGCCATGGAACCCAACATCGCCTCCCCCGCCGCCCTGATCGGCGACCCCGGCCGGGCGGCCATGCTGCAGCTGCTGATGGACGGCCGCGCCCACCCCGCCGGCGCCCTGGCCTGGGCCGCCGGGCTGACCGCCCAGGCCGCCAGCAACCACCTGGCGCGGCTGGTCGATGGCGGCCTGGTGACGGTCGAACGCGAGGGCCGCCACCGCTACTACCGCCTGGCCAACGCCGAGGTCGCCCACGCCCTGGAGGCCCTGGCCGTGCTGGCCGCCCCGGTCCGCTCGCTGGAACAGCCCCGCTCGCCCAAGGCCCGCGCCCTGCGCGACGGCCGCTGCTGCTACGGCCATCTGGCCGGACGGCTGGGGATCGCGGTGGCCGACGGCCTGGTGGACCGCGGCCTGATCGTCCCGGCCGACGACAAGCTCTACGCCGTCACGGCGTCGGGCCGCGCCTGGTTCGAGGACCTGGGCCTGGATCTCGCCAGCCTGCGCTCCAAGCGCGGCGCGGCCCGCCAGTGCCTGGACTGGACCGAACGCCGCCACCACCTGGCCGGCCCGCTGGGCGTGGCCCTGCTGTCGCGGATGGCGGACCTGGCCTGGATCGACGCCGACAAGGCGAGCCGGGCTGTGCGGTTGACCGCCCTGGGACGGCAGGAGCTGCTGGCGCGGCTGGGCGTCGACCTGGAGGCGGTGGAGGGACGCGAGGCGGCTTAGGGGGTGAGACCCCTTCCCTCCTCCTTGCGGGGAGGGTGGCGGCGAAGCCGACGGGTGGGGGTCCGGTGCAGGGCCTTTTGAGTCAGCAAGCCCCACCCGACCCCTTCGGGGCCACCCTCCCCGCAAGGGGGAGGGAAAGCGCTCAAAGCTTGGGCGCACCGCCGATTCCTGGCTCCGTCATAAAAGTGTCCCAAGCCAAGACGCTCGCCAAGGTTGATGGTCCGCACATCAACGGAGCGACCGCCATGCCCGACTTCCAACTCGCCCTGGCCCCCAGCCAGCTGTCCCAGACCATCAACCCCTGGTCCTGGACCATGGGCAATGTCAGCCTGTTCACCGTCAACCTGGGCAAGTCGGGCGCGCCCGGCGTCGAGGCGCGGATCCTGGACGAGGTCGGCAGCTACGGCCGCCAGCTGGGCCGGATCGGCGAGGCCCTGGCGGTGATCGTCGATTGGGCCCAGGCCCAGGGCATGCCCGGCCACCCGGCCATCGCGGCGCTGAAGCTGCAGCTCGAGCATGTCGACGTGATCCGCCGGGAGGAGACGGCCGCCGCGCCTCCGGCGCCGGCGCCTTGATCAGCCCGCCCGGTCGGCCTTGGCCTGCTTGCTCAGCCAGTTCCCACCCCGGAAACCGGCGTAGAACAGCGCGATCGCCACGAGGTTCACCACCACCGACAACACTTCCCGCCACAGCGGGATCTGCATATCGGCCACTGTCGGATTGCCGTTGATCTTCCCCAGGCCGAGCATCAGCAGGCCGTAGAGGGTGAGCAGCCCGAGGATCAGCGGAATGAGCCTGGTCAGCTTGCGCCATTGCACCACGCCGAGCACCGCGATGCCCAGGGCGAACAGCAGGCTCATGGCGGCGGACATATAGACCAGGGCGGGCGTCATCATCACCGCGCTCGCCCGCGCGATCTCGGAACCTTGGCCGTACATGGCCTCGGCGACGTGGCGCAGCTTGGCGGCGTAGCTCTCGGCGGTGAAGATCACGATCAGCCCGCCTATCGCGCCCGAGGCGGCGAGCAGAAACGCGCCGAGCGCCCCGGCCCGCGCGGCCGTCGTGGCGTCGGCGACGTTGTCCAGCGGGGTGGTCGGATTGATCACGCGAAGATAGTCGGCCACGAAGCGCCCCTTTATGCAGTCGAGAACCATCGTTGGTTGCAGCGAGGGGGTCAATGGCGACGCTTGGGAAGCGCGCCCGCCCCAAACGCCCTTCCCTCCCCCTTGTGGGGAGGGTGGCCCCGAAGGGGTCGGGTGGGGGATCGGTGCAGAGAGCTCAGTGCGGCGGCGACCCCACCCGTCGGCTTCGCCGCCACCCTCCCCGTACAGGGGAGGGGAAGGCAAGATACTAAGCCGCCTCGACCCCGAACTGCAGCCGCGCCAGCTTCGCGTAGAGCCCGCCCTGGGCCGACAGCTCCGCGTGGGTGCCCTGCTCGACCACCCGGCCATCCTCCATGACCACGATGCGGTCGGCCTTGAGCACCGTCGCCAGCCGATGCGCGATCACCAGCGTCGTCCGACCCGACATCGCGTCGTGCAGGGCCTTCTGCACCAGGCGCTCGTTCTCGGCGTCCAGGGCGCTGGTGGCTTCGTCGAGCAGCAGGATCGGGGCCTGGCGGACCAGGGCCCGGGCGATGGCCAGGCGCTGGCGCTGGCCGCCCGACAGGGTCTTGGCGCGCTCGCCGACCGGGGTGTCGAAGCCCTGCGGCAGGGCCTCCAGGAAGCCGGTGGCCTGGGCGGCGGCGGCGGCGATCCTCGCCTGCGCCTCCGTCGCGTCCTCGCGGCCGAAGCGGATGTTGTCCAGCGCCGAGCCGGAGAACAGCGGCGAGTCCTGGGCCACCAGGGCCATGCGGGCCCGCACGTCGGCCGGGTCGGCCTCGCGCAGATCGACGCCGTCCAGGCGGATCGTCCCGACCTGCGGGTCGTAGAAGCGCAGCAGCAGGCGCAGGACGGTGCTCTTGCCCGCCCCCGAGGGGCCGACCAGGGCCACGGTCTCGCCGGGCCTGACGGCCAGGTCAAAGCCGCGCAGGGCCGGCAGATCCGGACGCCCCGGATAGGCGAAGGTGACGTTCTCGAAGGCGATCGCCCCCCGGGCCGGAACCGGCAGGACCTGGGGCCTTTCCGGCGCGGCGATGGCCGGGTCGGAATTGAGCAGCTCGGAGATCCGCTCCATGGCGCCCGCCGCCTTCTGCACGTCGCCCCAGACCTCGCCCAGGGCCCCGACCGAGCCGGCGGAGAAGATCGCCAGCAGGGCGAACTGGGCCAGGGTGCCCGGCGTCATCTCGCCCGACAGCACCAGGTGCGCGCCGACCCACAGCAGCAGGGTGACGCCGCCGAACGCCAGGGCCATGACCACGGCGGTCATCGCGGCCCGGGCGTTGATGCGCTTGACCGAGGCCTTGTAGGCCGTCTCGACGGCGCCGCCGAACCGGGCGTCGGCCGCGCCCTCGCGCCCGAAGGCCTGGACGGTGTCCAGGGCGTCCAGGCTCTCGCCGGCATAGCCGACCGCGTCGGCGAACTTGTCCTGGGCGCTGACCGACAGCTTGCGGACATTGCGACCCAGCAGGAAGATCGGCGCCAGGATCACCGGCACCATCAGCACGATGAAGCCCGCCAATTTCGGACTGACGAAGGCCATGTAGCCCAGCCCGCCGATCAGGCTCAGGGTGTTGCGCAGGGCGACCGAGACGCTGGTTCCCACCAATTGCTCGATGATGGTGATGTCGGTCGTCATCCGCGACAGCACCTCGCCGGTGCGGGTCTTGAGGAAAAAGGCCGGATCCAGCTTCAGGGTGTGCGCATAGAGCGCCCGGCGCAGGTCGGCGACCACGCGCTCGCCCAGGCGGGTGACGAAGAAGAACCTCAGGGCCGTGGCCACGGCCAGCAGCAGGGCCACCGCGCCCAGGCCGATGAAAGCGCCGTTGATCGCTTGGTCCGAACCCTTGGTGAAGCCCTTGTCGATCACCGCCTTGAACGCGCCCGTCAGGCCCAGGGTGGCCCCGGTCGAGAACAGCAGGAAGAAGGCGGCGGCCAGGGCGTCGCCGACGTGGCGGCGCACGAACGGCAGCAGATGGGCCAGCGGCCGGATGTCCTTGCGACGGGGACGACGATTGGCCGCTTCGGCCAGATTCTGCACCAGCTCCGCGCCCGCGCTCGGCCTGCCTTCGGCCGAAATGTCGCCCGCGTTCACGTCACTCATCAACTGTCCCTTGCCAAATTCGCGCGCTTTCTTTATAGCCGCGCGTCTCCGAGAGCCACCCGCAAGGATGGCCCCCGCCCACATTCACGCCGCCTCAAGTCGGTTGGATCGCCCGATGAAACAAGACATTCACCCCGACTATCACTTCATCACCGTCACCCTGACCGACGGGACGAACTATCAGACCCGTTCGACCTACGGGAAAGAAGGCGCGACGCTGGCGCTGGACGTCGATCCGCGCGTCCACCCGGCGTGGACCGGCGGCAACGGCCAGATGCTGGACCGCGGCGGCCGCGTTTCGCGCTTCAACGCGAAGTTCGCCGGCTTCACCGCCAAGAAGTAGGCGTTTCACGCTTCTCGCCGTAAGGGCGACGAAAGGCCGGTCCCGCGTTCGCGGGCCGGCCTTTTCTGTTTCTGGTCATGGCATGAGCGCCTGCGGAAAACCCTCTCCCGGAGGGGAGAGGGAGGGGCCCACCGCGTTAGCGGTGGGAGGGTGAGGGGTGACGACGCCCGACGGATCGCACGGTCTCCCTCACCAAATCGGGACTGAGTCAAAATTGGACAGGGTGTAACCCCTCACCCTCCCACGCTTCGCGCGGGCCCCTGTCCAGCGGATAGAGAGGTGACGATTTAGCCCGGTTGGATGGGTGACAGTTTTTGGCCTCTGTGGTCGAGGAGCCCGATGGGTTCCTG
>NZ_LMHC01000002.1 GCF_001427665.1 Caulobacter sp. Root655 | reverse complement strand
TGAGGGCTTGTTTCATCCCGATCGACGTTTCCCCTCGGACGGGCAGGATCAAAGCCGCCCGGAAGGGGCCGTCGGCGACTCCGACTGATCCTGGAACAGGCCGGTTTGAACTCCCAGCCCCGTCGACCCGCGCAAGTCCCGGCGAGGTTTCGGTGGGTCCCGGATCTATCCACGAACAGACCCACACCTGCCTCGCGCGCGGCCCTGCGCGGCCCCGCTCGGTTCCATCCCCATCGCCTGCTTGGGCCGGTACCAAGAGCCCTCCTCGTGATGGAGACAGCTCTATTGTGCAGCGGCGCGGGTGGCGATCAGNGGGTCGACTTCGGCGGCGTGGCCAATGATGTCGATCCCGGCGAGGTTTCGGTGGGTCCCGGATCTATCCACGAACAGACCCACACCTGCCTCGCGCGCGGCCCTGCGCGGCCCCGCTCGGTTCCATCCCCATCGCCTGCTTGGGCCGGTACCAAGAGCCCTCCTCGTGATGGAGACAGCTCTATTGTGCAGCGGGTTTGAGCGCGGCGGTCAGTGTGACGCTGATTTTCTTGCAGGGCGTTGGAAAGGCTGGAGTTCCTTCCGGCGCGGGCGGGGATACAGGCGCGCTCATCCCCGTCAGGCGGATGCTTTCAACGTCCGAGAAGGGTGGAAGTCGGACAACCGTTCTTCCCTCCCCCTTGTGGGGAGGGGGGACCAGCGAAGCTGGTGGGTGGGGCTTCACCGCCGCAATGACGCCCTGCACCGATTCCCCATCCGACCCGCTACGCGGGCCACCCTCCCCGCAAGGGGGAGGGAGAACCGTTTCTCTTGCTGTTTCTTCCTAACTACGCCGCGTCGATGATCGCCAGGAAGTCCGCCGCCTTCAGCGACGCCCCGCCGACCAGGGCGCCGCCGACTTCCGGCGTCGCCAGGATCTCGCGGGCGTTGTCGGGCTTGACCGAGCCGCCGTAGAGGATCGGCACGGTGGCCCCGTGCTGGCCGAACCGTTCGATCAGCACGGCGCGCAGGGCGGCGTGGATGGCGGCGATGTCGGCCACGGTGGGCGTGCGGCCCGTGCCGATGGCCCAGACCGGCTCATAGGCCACGGCGAAATCTTGGCCGGCCAGCGAGGCGGGCAGCGAGGCGCGCGCCATGCCGGTGACCACCGCCTGGGCCTGGCCGGCGTCGCGCTGGGCCAGGGTCTCGCCGCAGCAGACGATCGGTTCCAGGCCGGCGGCCAGGGCGGCCTCGACCTTGGCCGACACCAGGGCGTCGCTTTCGCCGTGGGCGGCGCGGCGCTCGGAGTGGCCGAGAATCACCAGCCTGGCCCCGGCGTCGGCCAGCATGGTCGCCGAGACATCGCCGGTATGGGCGCCGGAAGGGCTTTGATGGCAGTCCTGGCCGCCGACCAGCACGCCTTCGCCGGCCATCGCCTCGGACATCCGGTGCAGCAGGGTGGCCGGCGGACACAGCGCCACCCGGGCGGCGGGGGGCTTGGACGCCACGGCGGCGGCCACGGCGCGGGCTTCGTCCAGCGAGGTTTCGAGGCCGAACATCTTCCAATTTCCGGCGATCAGCGGCCGGGGCGTGGTCAAGGAAAGGGTCATGTCCCCGGTTTGGGACCCCGGCCGCCCGGGAAGTCAAGACCGCTTGCGCCGGTCCGCGCCGCTTGCCCGCGCCCCCACGGCTCTACTATACCCGCAACTCGCGTCCGTTCCGTCGCCTTGGGTGGACGTCGCGCGGTTCTTGAGGAAGGTTTCTCCCAGTCATGCTCGCCGGCTTCCGCTCCTTCGCCAAATCCCCGTTCGCGGTGGTCCTGTTTGGTCTGCTCATCGTCAGCTTCGCGGTGTTCGGCATCAGCGACGTGTTCCGCCATCCGCCCGGCAAGTGGGTGATCGCGGCCGGGTCGCGCAACGTGCCGCCGGAGGACTTCAAGACGCGGTTCGAGGGTTATCGCAAGCAGCAGCAGGCGCAGGGCCAGACCATCACCCCCGACCTGGCCGTCGAGGCCGGCCTGGACCGCCAGATGCTGCAGCAACTGGCGCTGCAGGAATCGATGGCCGAGCTGATCCATCAGATGGGTATCCGCCCGTCCGACAAGCTGGTCGGCGACATCCTGCGCGAGCAACTGGCCGCCCTGCCCCCGGGCCAGCGCCCGTTCGACCCGATCACCGGCAAGTTCGACCCCAAGATGTACGCGGCGCTGCTGGCCGAGAACCAGCTGAATCCGGCGCGGTACGAAGCCACGCTGCGCGACGACATCGCCCAGACCCAGATGCTGGCGGCCGTCGCGGGCGGTCTCCGCGCGCCGCGCATCTACTCCGCCCTGCAAGCGGCCTATGGCCTGGAGGCCCGCGACCTGGCGGCCTTCGCGATCAACCCCTCGATCGTCGAGAAGCCCGCCCCGCCGACCGACGCCCAGCTCCAGGCCTTCATGAAGGAACACGCCGAGCAGCTGACCCGCCCCGAGACCCGGGTGCTATCGGTGGCCCGCTTCAGCGCCAAGGCCCTGGAGCCGTCGGCGACCGTCAACGAGGCCGACGTCGTCAAGACCTTCAACTTCCGCAAGGACACCCTGGGCGTGGCCGAGACCCGCTCCTACGTCCAGGTCTTCGCCCCCGACGCCAAGGCCGCCGCGGTGATCGCCCAGCGCCTGGCCAAGGGCGACCAGCCCGCCGTCGTCGCCAGCGCCTACGGCAAGCAGCCGGTGATGATCGACTCCAAGCCGAAGTCGGCCCTGCCCGACGCCAAGGTGGCCGCGGCGGTGTTCGCCCTGGCCGAGGGCCAGGTCAGCCCGCCGATCGCCGGCGACCTCGGCGTCTCGGTGGTCAAGCTGGTCAAGATCAACCCGCCCACCGTCCCGACCCTGGAGTCGCAGCGCCCCGCCATCGAGGCCGAGTTGAAGGTCCAGGCCGCCCAGGCCAAGGCCTATGAGCAGACCCAGACCTACCAGGACGCCCACGACGGCGGCGCCAACCTGCTGGACGCCGCCGCCAAGGCCGGCGCCCTGGTGCTGACCACCGCGCCGATCGCCGCCCAGGGCGTCGACGAGAGCGGCCAGCCGGTTCCGGGCCTGACGCCCGAGGTGCTGAAGACCGCCTTCGAACTGTCGTCCGGCGGCGAGAGCGAGCTGATCGAGGCCGGCAAGGGCGAGTACTACGCCGTCCGCGTCGAGAAGGTCATTCCCAAGGCCCTGCCGCCCCTGGCCGAGATCAAGCCGCAGCTGACCCAGCAGTGGATGATCACCAAGCTGCTCGAGCGCATGAAGGCCAAGGCCGACGAGCTGGGCGCCCGGGTCAAGAAGGGCGAGTCGATGGAGGCCGTCGCCGCCGCCGCCGGCTCCAACGTCCAGCGCGTGCCCAACATCACCCGCGAGAACGCCCGTCAGTTCCAGGGCCTGGGCCGCGACCTGCTGGTCGCCACCTTCGGCGCCAAGCCGGGCGAGCCCTTCACCGCCCGCGCCCCGCAGGGCGGCTTCCTGGTCGCCAAGGTCGAGGCCGTCCGCCCCGGCGCCGCGCCGCAGATGGCCCGGATCACCGAGGCGATGCGCGGCCAGACCTCGCAAGGCCTGCTGCGCGACGTCAGCCTGGCCGCCCAGGACGCCGCCAAGGCCCAGCTGAAGACCAAGGTCAATCTCGACCTGGCCCGCCAGGCGATCGGCGTCGACACCACCCTCCTGCCCAAGGACGGCGGCAAGCCCAAGGCCAAGGAAAAGGCTCAATGAGCCTGGAGCCCAGCCTCGAGGCCTTTACCGCCGCCTATGAGTCTGGCCGCCCGCAGGTGGTCTGGACCCGGCTGATCGACGACCTGGAGACGCCGGTCTCGGCCTATCTGAAGATCGGTCACGGCCGGCCCTACGCCTTCCTGTTCGAAAGCGTCGAGGGCGGGACCTGGCGCGGCCGCTATTCGATCGTCGCCATGAAGCCCGACCTGGTCTGGCGCTGCCGCGGCGACCAGGCCGAGATCGCCCAGGGCGACGACATCGCCGCCGGCCGGTTCACGCCGCAGGCCGGCGGCGCCCTCGACAGCCTGCGCGACCTGATCGCCGCCTCGCGCATCACGCTGCCGGCCGGCCTGCCGCCGCCGTCGGCCGGCGTGTTCGGAGCCCTGGGCTACGACATGGTCCGGCTGGCCGAGCGCCTGCCCGACGTCAATCCCGACAGCCTGGGTCTTCCGGACGGGATCATGACCCGGCCGTCGATCGTGGCGGTGTTCGACGCCATCGCCCAGGAGATCATCCTGGTCACCACGGCGCGCCCCGCCGCCGGTGTCTCGGCCCAGGACGCCTACGCCGCCGCCCGCGCGCGGATCGAGACGGTGATGGCTGACCTGCGCCGTCCCCTGGCCCACGACGCCCCGCGTCCCAGCCACGGCCCGATGGACTTCACCACCCCGGTCAGCCGCGCCGACTACGCGGAGATCGTCGAGAAAGCCAAGGACTACATCCGGGCCGGCGACATCTTCCAGGTGGTGCCCAGCCATCGGTTCCGCGCGCCATTCGAACTGGACGCCTTCGCCCTCTACCGCTCGCTGCGGCGAACCAATCCGTCGCCGTTCCTGTATTTCCTCGACCTCGACGGCTTCGAGCTGGTCGGCTCGTCCCCCGAGATCCTGGTGCGCCTGCGCGACGGCAAGATCACCATCCGCCCGATCGCCGGCACCCGTCCGCGCGGCGCGACGCCGGAAGAGGACCTGGCGCTGGAGAAGGAACTGCTGGCCGATCCCAAGGAGCGGTCCGAGCACCTGATGCTGCTGGACCTGGGCCGCAACGACGTCGGTCGCGTCGCCATGCTCAAGCACGCCGGCAGCAACGATCCGGCGACCAAAGGCAGGCACGCCAACGTCCGCGTCACCGACAGCTTCAAGATCGAACGCTACAGCCACGTGATGCACATCGTCTCCAACGTCGAGGGCGACGCCCCCGAGGGCGTGGACCCGGTCGACGTGCTGATGGCCGCCCTGCCCGCCGGCACCCTGTCCGGCGCGCCCAAGGTGCGGGCGATGGAGATCATCGACGAACTGGAGATCGAAAAGCGCGGCATCGGCTACGCCGGCGCGGTCGGCTATATCGGCGCCGACGGCTCGGTGGACACCTGCATCGTGCTGCGCACGGCGCTGGTCAAGGACGGCATGATGTACGTCCAGGCCGGCGGCGGGATCGTCGCCGACAGCGATCCGGACGCCGAGTACGACGAGACCCTGCACAAGTCCCGCGCCCTCAAGCGCGCCGCCGAGGAAGCCTGGCGCTTCGCCTAACCGCCCAGGCGGTCGGCCGGCAGATGCTGGGTGACCGCCGGCGGGGCCATCACCATCACGGTGGCGAAGGTGATGGCGCTGAGCGCCGCGAAGGCCGCGGCGGCCAGCACCGGCCCCATCCTCTGCCGGCGCGCGGGCCGGCGCAGCAGGGCCCGGGCATAGGCCACGGCGGCGGTGTCGAGAGCGGAATCAGCAACGTCCATGGCCGCCAGCATGCACGGCCATGACGGGCCGCGCGACATCACAGATGTCGCACCTAAATCCTTGATCTCCACAACGGTCCGCGAAATAGCGGTGACAGCCTCGGTGACGGTGGCGCTCCTTCCCCGCCTAAGGAAAGATGCGTCGGCGTCCGCGACGGCGATTCTCATGGTGCACGGTCAGCGTCGGGAAAATTGGGGGACCACAATGAAGCGATTTCTTATGGCGTTGCCGCTTCTGTTCATCGGGACGAACGCGGGCGCATCGACGACCAACTACGGCTATGTGACGGCGTTTCTTCAGGCGGGCGGCGTCGTCATGTTCTACCAGGACGGCGACAGATCCGGCGCGCCCTCCTGTCAGGGAGCAGACGTGCCAAAACGATGGGCGTTCGATGCGTCGACCGGCGCGGGACACGCCATGCTGTCCATCCTGCTCACCGCATACGCCCAGCATCGAACCGTAAAGATCGTCGGAACCGGCGCCTGCTCTGTGCAGGGCGACACGGAAACGGTCTTCCTCCTGGCGACCGACGGCATCTAGACTGGCGCCTCCACGAGACAACGACCGACGTTCGGCTTTCGCGGGCTTTTCAAGGTTCGAGACAACCCCATTGCGCAGCTTGGCTTGCGATACGGTTGTCACTAAAAGCTGGGCCAGGAAAAGGCGGCGTCATGATCCTGGTCATCGATAACTACGACAGCTTCACCTACAACCTCGTCCACTATCTGAACGAGCTGGGGGCCGAGACCGTCGTTCATCGCAACGACGACCTGACCGTGCAGGAGGCCCTGGGCCTTCACCCGCAGGCGGTGTTGCTGTCGCCCGGTCCCAAGGCCCCCGACCAGGCCGGCATCTGCCTGCCGCTGCTGCGCGGCGCGGCCGACGACCTGGCCATCCTCGGCGTCTGCCTGGGCCACCAGGCGATCGGCCAGGCCTATGGCGGCGACGTGATCCGCGCCAAGTCGGTGATGCACGGCAAGACCAGCAAGATCTTCCACAACGACCAGGGCATCTTCAAGGGCCTGCCCAACCCGTTCATCGCCACCCGCTACCACAGCCTGGCGGTCGACCGGGCCACCCTGCCCGCCGAGCTGGAGATCACCGCCTGGACCGAGGACGGCGAGATCATGGGCGTGCAGCACCGGACGCGACCGGTCTACGGCGTGCAGTTCCACCCCGAATCGATCGCCACCGAGGGCGGCCACCAGCTGCTGGCCAACTTCCTGGACCTGGCCAAGGTCAAGCGCGACGCGGCGATCTGGGTCTAGCCGTGTCGGACGCCTTCAAGCCCCTGCTCGCCAAGCTGGCCGACGGCCAGACCCTGGACGAGGACGACGCCGAGCTGTTCTTCGCCGCCTGCCTGCGCGGCGAGCCGACGCCCGCCCAGGTGGCCGCGGCGGTCACCGCCATGCGCCTGCGCGGCGAGACGGTCGGCGAGATCACCGCCTGCGCCCGCGCCATGCGCCGCGCCGCCATCCACCTGGACCATCCCTACGACGTCATCGACGTCTGCGGCACCGGCGGCGACGGCCTGCACACCCTCAACATCTCGACCGCCGTGGGCTTCGTGGCGGCCGGCGGCGGCCTGAAGGTCGCCAAGCACGGCAACCGGGCGATCACCAGCAAGTCCGGCACCGCCGACGTGCTGGCCGCCCTGGGGGTCAATATCGACGCCTCCCTGGCCCAGCAGCGCCAGGCGCTGGACGACGCCGGCATCTGCTTCCTGTTCGCCCAGTCGCACCACGGGGCGATGAAGCACGTCTCGCCGATCCGCCAGCAGCTGGGCTTCCGCACGATCTTCAACCTGCTGGGTCCGCTGACCAATCCGGCCGGCGCCCGGCGCCAGGTCGTCGGCGTCTCGGCCCACCGCTTCGTCGAACCCGTGGCCAAGGCCCTGGGCGCCCTGGGGGCCGAGCGCGCCTGGTCGGTGCACGGCTCGGGCCTGGACGAGCTGACCACCACCGGCGAGACCGAGGTCGCCGAATGGCGCGACGGGTCGGTGCGCCTGTTCACCATCACCCCCGAGGCCGTCGGCCTGCCGCGCGCCGCCCTGGCCGACATCACCGGTGGCGAGCCCGCTTACAACGCCGCCGCCCTGACCGCCCTGCTGGACGGCCAGACCGGTCCCTATCGCGACATCGTCATGCTCAACGCCGCCGCCGCCTTCCTGGTGGCCGACAGGGTCGAGACCCTGCGCGAGGGCGTCGAACTGGCCGGCGCGGTGCTCGACGACGGCCGGGCCAAGGCCGCCCTGGCCGGTCTGGTCGCCGCCACCAACAGCGAAACCCTCCCCACATGACCGACATCCTCGCCAAGATCGCCGCCTACAAGCGCGAGGAGGTCGCCGACCGGAAGCGTCGCCGGTCCTTCGCCCAGGTCGACGCCGCCGCCAAGGCCGCCAACAGCCCGCGCGGCTTCCGTTCCGCGCTGGAGGCCGCCCATGCGCCGGGCAAGCTGGCCCTGATCGCCGAGATCAAGAAGGCCTCGCCGTCCAAGGGCCTGATCCGCGCCGATTTCGACCCGCCGGCCCTGGCCCGGGCCTACGAAGCCGGCGGCGCGACCTGCCTGTCGGTGCTGACCGACGGCCCCAGCTTCCAGGGCGCCGACGGCTATCTGATCGACGCCCGCGCCGCCGTCGCCCTGCCCTGCATCCGCAAGGACTTCCTGGTCGACCCCTGGCAGGTCGCCGAGAGCCGCGCCCTGGGGGCCGACGCCATCCTGGTGATCCTGGCGATGGTCGACGACGTCCTGGCCGCCGAGCTGATGGCCGAGGCCGCCCGCCTCTCCATGGACGCCCTGGTCGAGGTCCATGACGAGGCCGAGATGGCCCGGGCCGGCGCGCTGGGCTCCATCCTGGTCGGGATCAACAACCGTGACCTCAAGAGCTTCGTGGTCGACCTGGCGGTCACCGAGCGCCTGGCCGTCCAGGCGCCCAGGGACGCCCTGCTGGTCACCGAGAGCGGTCTGTTCGCTAGCGCCGACGCCGCGCGGATGGAGGCGGCCGGCGCCAAGGCCATGCTGGTCGGCGAAAGCCTGATGCGCCAGGCCGATGTGGCGGCGGCGACGCGGGCGCTGCTGGGCTAGCTACCAAACGAACGGAATCAGCGCCGCCTTCTGCTTGCGGTAATCGATGTGCTCCTGGCCGAATCGCTGGGTCAGGGCCGCGTCCTCGACCCGGATTCGCCAGCCGAATGCGATCAGGCCGGCCACGGCCAGGGCGAGCACCGACAGTCCGCTGCCCAGGGCCAACCCGACGCCCATCAGAGTGAGCAGGCTCCCGAGATAGGCCGGATTGCGCACGATCTGGTACGGCCCCGTGGTGATCATCCGATGGCCGTCCTGCAGGTGCACGGTGCGCCGGAAGAAGGAGCCCAGGGTCAGGATGGCCCACAGGCGCAAGGCCAGGCCGCCCCAGATCAGAATCAAGGCCGCGGCGCGCGCCTCGGCCTTCCACTGGGTTATACGAGCGAAATCAAACGCATGTGACACATAGAAGGCGACGAAGAGCCCCACCCCGATCCCCAGCACCATCGCGCGCAGGCTCCCCCGGTCGGCGTCCTGACCACTAGCGACCCGCCGATCCCGCAGCCAGACCCAGGTCTCGAACAGGAAGAACGCCGCGTAGCTGATCCAGAAGGCGCGCGGCCAACCGACCGTCAGAAGCCATGTATTGGCCATGTGGCGGAGCGCTCCTCACGCTGTCGAAGGCTTCTAGCTACAGCGAACTATGATCGTTTCGTCAACTTGACATTGACGCAGAACACCTAGAGAACATTCACAGAGGTTTGCGGTTTGTTCCGCGACGACTGACGAGGCCGGACATGCTCACGCGCAAGCAGCACGAGCTGCTGATGTTCATCCACGAGCGGATCAAGGAGAGCGGCGTCTCCCCCTCCTTCGACGAGATGAAGGAGGCGCTCGACCTGGCCTCCAAGTCGGGCATCCACCGCTTGATCACCGCCCTGGAAGAGCGCGGCTTCATCCGTCGCCTGGCCCACCGGGCTCGGGCGCTGGAGGTGGTCAAGCTACCGCAGCAGGCCACCACGGCGTCCCCGCCCAAGGGACGCGGCGCCTTCCGGCCACAGATCGTCGAAGGCGGCGGCCAGGCGCCGTCCGCCCCCGCCCCGGCCCAGATGGCCGCCGACAACAGCCGCGAACTGCCGATTCTCGGCCGCATCGCCGCCGGCACCCCGATCGACGCCATCCAGCACGAGCGCGAGCGCCTGCCAGTGCCGGAATCCATGCTCGGCGCCGGCGAGCACTATGTGCTCGAGGTGCAGGGCGACTCGATGATCGAGGCCGGCATCCTCGACGGCGACTATGTGATCATCAGGAAGGGCGACACCGCCAATTCGGGCGAGATCGTCGTCGCCCTGGTCGGCGAGGAAGCCACCCTCAAGCGCCTGCGCAAGAAGGGCGGCTCGATCGCCCTGGAGGCCGCCAACCCCAAGTACGAGACCCGAATCTTTGGTCCCGACCAGGTCGAGGTGCAGGGCAAGCTGGTGGGGCTGATCCGGCGGTATCACTAGGCTCCGCCTCACCGCTCATCCCGGCGAAAGCCGGGACCCAAGCCGAGCTTGAGGGCTCGCGCTGATCAGTACGGCAAACCCCGCTTGGGTCCCGGCTTTCGCCGGGATGAGCGGGGTTTTTGTGTTCAGGACGCCAGCCCCGCCGGCCGGTTCTCCACATACTGCGGCACCGCCAACGGCATCATCCATGGCTCGCGGCGCTTCACCCAGATCTCGTACTGCGGCGAGAACTGACCGGTTTCGTCGAGACCGCCCAGGTGCAGCTCGATCTCGTCGTCGCCTTCCGCCGTCCAGAACAGCGGCGAGCCGCAGACCGCGCAGCCGTGATAGCGGCCATGTTCGGAACTCATCCAGTCCAGCGTCTGACCCTCGACCCGCACCTTGCCGGCCCGGAAGGCCGCGAAGGCGTTGCAGGGCGCGCCGTGGCGCTTGCGGCAGGTCATGCAGTGGCACAGGCCCACCCGCAGCGGCCCGCCCTCGACGACATATCTCACCGCTCCGCAGGCGCATCCGCCTCGCCGTTCCATGGCGACCTCCGTCCCAGCGCCCCAGAGCTTCCTAACGCGGCCATCCCCAACGCGTTCGACGGATTTGCCCGTTTCAGAAATCCAGGCGTCCCTTGAGCTCTCCGAACGGGACCATGACGTGCTCGCGATAGGCCGGGCGTTCGCGGAGCCGCGCGTACCAGGCCTCCAGGCACGGCATCGACGGACGCGCGATCTCCAGCTCGAAATAGCGATAGAGGCAGCTCCCGATCGGGATGTCGGCCAGGGACAGTCCCTGCCCCGTCATGCCCTCCCCCGTCATGAACGCCCCCTCGGCCAGCCGCGCCTCGACCCGGGCCAGGCAGCGATGCGTGCGCTCCAGCGCCCTGGCGATCGCGGGCAAGTCGCGCAGGGCCTCGGGCGTTCGGTACCAGCCCCAGAACACGCCGCTCAGGAACGCCGGCTGCAACGTCGTCTGCGACCAATCCATCCACCCGTCGATGGGCGCGCGCGCCGCGGCGTCGGCGGGCCAGAACCGCGCCGCGCCGTAGGTCGCCGCCAGATAGCGCAGGATGGCGTGCGACTCCCACACCGCGGTCTCGCCGTCCTGGAGGACGGGGACCAGGCCGTGCGGGTTCAGGGCCCGGAACCCTGGATCGTCCAGCCCGCCGAAATCGCCGCCCGCCGGGATGTGCTGGTGAGGCAGGTCCAGTTCGCCGATCAGCCACAGCACCTTCTGAACGTTGAACGAACTGCGACGGCCCCAGACCTTGAGCATCGGTGGTTCCTAGACTGATGGTTTTGAATTGAGCCGCCCCCCTCGCTCCGTTTCCCCGGCGAAGGCCGGGGCCCAGGTTCAGCCGTCGCATCGGAAGATGATCCGAAATACTCCGCCCTATGATCTGGACCCCGGCCTTCGCCGGGGAAACGGAACCAAACTGGCGATCCCACTGTCAATCACCATGCCTAACCCGCGCCCGTCCAGGGCCTGACGCCCCGCAGAGGCTGGGCCCGGACGATCCACCATTCGCCGTCGCGGCGATAGAGTTCGGCGGCGCCGCCCGCCGCGAAATCGGTCGCGTCGAGCACGATGCGGTCACGGCAGGCGGCGGGTTTGACCGCCGCGGCGCCGCGCAGCACGACGATCTCCGCCCCGGCGCACATCGCCGCCAGGGTTTCGCCGTCCGGCGCCGCGCGGCTCCAGGACAGGGCCAGGGCCACCGGGGCGGCGGCGGTCGGCCGGCAGGACCGCCGGTCGCAGATATAGCCCGTGTCGGGGTTCGGGTCGGCGACCGCCGTCGGGGCGATCGCCAAGCCGCGCCGGCGGCTCCACAGCTCGGCCCCGAACCGCCGGGCGTCGGGACGCAGCAACAGGGCCTGGTCGCCCCGGCGCACCGCCGCCGTGGTCCCGTCCGGGGCGATCCAGACGTCCGGAGCCGGTGGTCGGGGCCACAGCGCCACCGCCAGGGCCAGGGGCGCGCCGATCCAGCGCAGGCGACCGCGCCACAGGCACAGCAGCATCAGGCCGACGAAGGCCAGGGCCAGGGTGAAGGGCGGGCCGCTGGCCACCACCCGCTGGGCCCCGCCGGCGCTGGCGAAGCCGTCGGCGATCCACATCATGCCCGCGATGCCCCAGCCGGCCACGGTCAGGAACGGCCCGCCCAGCCCCAGACCCTCCAGGGCCGCGCCCAAGGCCAGGAACGGCATGATCACGAATGACGACAGCGGCGCGACCGCCAGGTTGGCCGGCAGGCCCCACACCGCCACCCGGTTGAAGTGCTGCATGGCGAACGGTCCGGTCGCCAGGCCGGCGACCAGACTGGCCCCGACGCTGACCGCCAGCCAGCTCAGGCCGCCTTGAAAGACCCGGATCGGCCAGGGGACCGAGATCTCCCGCACCGGACGGGGCCAGGCCTCGGCCAGGGCGACCAGGGCCGCCGTCGCCGCGAACGACATCTGAAAGCCGGGCGCGCCGGCGGATTCGGGCTGGACCAGCAGGATGACCAGGGCGGCGATCGCCAAGCCGTGCAGGCTGATAGCCTGGCGGTCAAACAGGATGGCGGCGAAGGCCACCGTGGCGGTGATCGCCGCGCGCAGGGCCGGCGGCGGCGCACCGGAGATCACCAGATAGGTCCCGACCGCCGCCAGCCCGACCAGGGCGGCGATCTTCTTGCCCGGAATCCGCAGCGCCGCCCACGGCCAGGCGGCGATGGCCAGCCGCGCCAGGCCGAAACAGAAGCCGCCGACGATGGCCATGTGCAGGCCCGAAATCGACAGGATATGGGCCAGGCCCGAGGCCCGCATGGCCTCGGTCTGTTCCTTGGTGATCCAGGCCTCGTGGCCGGTGACCATGGCCGCGGCGATCCCGCCCCGCTCGGGGCCCATCCGCGCGACGATCCGGCTGGCCAGCCGCCAGCGGAAGGCATTGACCGCCATGGCCAGGCGCAGGCGAGCCGGGGCTGCGTCCAGATCGATGGGCCTTGACTGGCCGATCGCGAAGCCGACCCCGCCCACGCCCCGGAACCAGGCGTCGCGGGCGAAATCGTAGGCGCCCGGCGCGGCGGGCGGCGGCGGCGGCCCCAGCATGGCCCGCAGCCGCACCGCCTGGCCGGGCGACGGGATGCCGTCGGCCTCGACCGTCACCCGCACCCGCTTGGGCGTGTCCTGAGGGGCCAGGCCGCTGATGCTGACCGGCGCGATCAGCAGCCGGGGTCCGCCCGCGCCTGGACTGACCACGTCGACCACGAAGCCCTCGACGCTCATCACCGAGCGGTCGCGGTCCAGGATCGGCGCGGCGACCAGGGTCGTGCGAACCTTGCCGGCCAAGGCCCCCGCCGCCAGGAAGGTCACCAACACCAGCAGCACCGACATCCCATGGGCCGAGCGCCGTCCCACCAGGGCGGCCAGCATCGCAAGGCCGGCCGTCAACCCGACCAGCAGCGCCCAGGACGGCTCGGCCCTGAGCTCCAGATAGCCGGCCGCGCCCAACCCGAACGCCACCGGCGACCACAGCATCCAGCGCTCGCGATTGCGGTCGATCTCGGCGATCAGCGCGGCGGCGACCTTCGCCGGACTAGGACGGGCGCGAAGACGCGTGCTAAGACGCGCCGCCCAGCCGCCGCCGGTCTTGCCCCCCAAGGACTTGCCCGATGTCGCGGTCCTCGCCACATCCGTGGCCTCCAATGCGTCAGCCTCGATCCCGATGACCAATTCCCCCGCCACGACCACCTCTGGTGTCGTCACCCGCTTCGCCCCGTCGCCGACCGGCTTCCTGCACATCGGCGGCGCGCGCACGGCGCTGTTCAACTGGTTATATGCACGCCATACGGGTGGAAAGTTCCTTGTTCGCGTCGAGGACACCGATCGCGAGCGTTCGACGCAGCCGGCCGTCGCCGCCATCTTCGAAGGCCTCGACTGGCTGGGCATGAAATCCGACGACGCGGTCGTCTTCCAGCACAAGCAGGCCGACCGCCATCGCGAGGCCGTCCAGCAACTGCTCGACACCGGCCATGCCTATCGCTGCTGGATGACCGTCGAGGAACTGGCCCTGGCCCGCGAGGCCGCCCGGGCCGGCGGGCCGGCCCTGCGCTCGCCGTGGCGCGACGCCCCGCCGCCCAACGACCCGACCCTGCCCCACGTCATCCGCTTCAAGGGCCCGCTGGACGGCACGACCCTGGTCGACGACCTGGTCAAGGGTCCGGTGACCTTCAACAACACCGATCTGGACGACCTGGTCCTGCTGCGGGCTCCCCAAGGTCAAGAGGGCGGCGCCCCGACCTACAACCTGGCCGTGGTGGTGGACGACCACGACATGGGCGTCACTCACGTGATCCGCGGCGACGACCACCTCAACAACGCCGCCCGCCAGACCCTGATCTATCAGGCGATGGGCTGGACCCTGCCGGCCTTCGGCCACATCCCGCTGATCCACGGCCCCGACGGCGCCAAGCTGAGCAAGCGTCATGGCGCGCAAGCGGTCGGCGAGTTCGCCGACATGGGCTACCTGCCCGAAGGCCTGCGCAACTACCTGGCCCGCCTGGGTTGGGGCCATGGCGACGACGAGGTGTTCAGCGACGAACAGGCCATCGCCTGGTTCGACGTCAAGGACGTGGTCAAGGCCCCCGCCCGCCTGGACTGGGCCAAGCTGAACTTCATCAACAGCCAGCACCTGCGCGTGGCCGAAGACGGCCGCCTGGCCGATCTGACGCTGAAAGCGCTGAACGCCCAGGGCGCGCCCCTGCCGCAAGACGCCGCCGCGCGCCTTCTGGCCACCGTTCCGCAGGTCAAGGAGGGCGCCAAAACCATCCTGGAGTTGGCCGAACACTGCGCGTTCGCCCTCAAGGTGCGTCCGCTGGCGCTCGAAGAAAAAACCCTCAAGCAGCTCAATGAGGAGACGGTGGAACGGCTGACGCGGCTGCGCGCCCAATTGGCCGCGGCGCCGGCCTGGGGCGTGTCGGAACTGGAGACGCTGTTGAAATCCTTCGCCGAATCCGAGAGCGTGGGCTTTGGCAAGTTCGGTCCGTCGCTGCGTGGGATCCTCACCGGCGGGGCCCAGGCGCCCGACCTGAACAAGATCATGGCCGCGCTTGGCCGCGACGAGTCTCTGGGGCGACTTGACGACGCCCTGTCGCCGCGCGCATGAGGCGCTATAACGCAACCGCGAAATCAAAAACTGGACTGATCGTTCCATTATTGAAGGGGTCTCTCGCATGACCGACAAAGCCACGCTGACGATCGGCGACAAGAGCTACGACCTGCCGATCCTCAAGGGCAGCACGGGCCCGGACGTCGTCGACGTGCGGAAGTTCTACGGCGATTCCGACCACTTCACCTTCGATCCCGGCTTCACCTCGACCGCGTCGTGCGAGAGCAAGATCACCTTTATCGACGGCGACGCCGGCATTTTGCTGCACCGCGGCTATCCGATCGGTCAACTGGCTGAGGAGTCCTCGTTCCTCGAGGTCTGCCATCTGCTGCTGAACGGCGAGCTGCCGTCGGCCGACGAATTCACCAAGTTCGAACGCAACATCACCTACCACACGATGCTGCACGCCCAGTTCGACACCTTCTTCCAGGGCTTCCGCCGCGACGCCCACCCGATGGCCGTGATGACCGGCGCGGTCGGCGCCCTGTCGGCCTTCTACGCCGACAGCCTGAACGTCGATGATCCCAAGCAACGCGAGATCAGCGCCCACCGCCTGATCGCCAAGATGCCGACCATCGCCGCGCGCGCCTTCCAGTACTCGCAGGGCCGTCCGTTCGTGACGCCGCGCAACGAGCTCAGCTACTCGGAAAACTTCCTGCGCATGTGCTTCTCGGTGCCGGCCGAGGACTGGGTTCCCAACCCCGTCCTGACCCGCGCCATGGACCGCATCTTCATCCTGCACGCCGACCACGAGCAGAACGCCTCGACCTCGACCGTCCGCCTGGCCGGCTCGTCGGGCGCGCACCCGTTCGCCTGCATCGCCGCCGGCATCGCCTGTCTCTGGGGCCCGTCGCACGGCGGCGCCAACCAGGAAGCCCTGGAGATGCTGGAAGAGATCGGCACGGTCGAGAACATTCCCGCATTCGTCCAAGGCGTGAAGGACAAGAAGTACAAGCTGATGGGCTTCGGCCATCGGGTGTACAAGAACTTCGACCCCCGGGCCACGGTCATGCAGAAGACTTGCTACGAAGTGCTGGAGCAACTGGGCATCAACGACCCGCTGCTGCACGTGGCCATGGAGTTGGAGAAGGTCGCGCTCAGCGATCCCTACTTCATCGACCGCAAGCTCTATCCGAACATCGACTTCTACTCGGGCATCACCCTGCGCGCGATGGGCTTCCCGAAGGAGATGTTCACCGTGCTGTTCGCCCTGGCCCGCACCGTCGGCTGGATCAGCCAGTGGAAGGAAATGTTCGAGGATCCCTCGCGCAAGATCGGCCGCCCGCGCCAGCTCTATACCGGCGCGACGCAACGCGACTACGTGCCGGTCGACAAGCGCGGCTAAGCGCTTCTCCGACCGCCGAACGGGAAAAGGCCTCGCGAAAGCGGGGCCTTTTTGCTGGGCGCGACCCTATGAAGCGGCTCGCGGCGCTTCGCTTTTTCCAACCTTGGCGCCACGATGCTGACGCGGGCGAATGATCTGAAGAGGTCGTGACCAAGCGTAAAACAGTTTCTGGAGTGCGATGAACAGGCGAGCACAGGACCCCCAACGGGATCGTCAGGCGCCGGTTCGCCGCGCTCTGGGCAAGCGCGGGAGCTGGCTGGCCGGGGCGGTGAGCGTCGGAGCCCATGCCGCGCTCCTGCTCGCCCTGCTGTCCGCGCGGGTGGAGCCGCCCATGGTCCCGGACGTCGAGCCCATCGTGGTGGCGCTCGTCGCGCCGCCACCGCCTCCTCCTCCTCCGCCGCCGCCGCCGCCCAAGGTTCAAGCGCCCAAGGCCAAGGCCCCCGCCGCCGCGCCGCCTTCGCCGGCCAAGTCTCCGCCCCGTTCCCGTCTCAAGCCGACCCGCAGGCCACCGCCGCCCGACGTCGAGCCCCTGCCCGCCAGCGAAATTCCCACACCCGCGCCGGTTTTCGGATTGGGTGAGGCGGAACTGGCCGGCGCGAGAACCGCAGGCTCCGGAGCGGGAGGCGGCGGCGCCGGCGGCGAAGGCGGCGGCTGCAACATGGTGCGATTGATCCAGGACGGGCTTCGGAAGAATCCGAGGATCCAGTCCGCCATCGCTCGCGCCCACCCCGACGCCGTGGCGGCCGGCAAGGCGATCATGGTCTGGGATGGCGACTGGATGCGAAACTCCGGCGAGGAGGGCAAGGGCCTGGCCGGCATCCGGCAGGCCATCGCCATGGAGGTCGCCTTCGCGCCCGAGCCGTGCCGCGCCGACCCCGTGCACGGCCTCGTCCTGATTTCCCTGAACGATGGTCCCAGGTCTGTTCGGCTGGCCTTGGGAACGGGTCGGTGGCGCTGGTCGGACCTGGCGCTCGCGCAGTCGACCCGGCGCGGCTAGGGCATTCGCCGGGATGAGCGGATGTGTGGGTTGGAACCCTACCGCGTCTCCGCCGTGCGCAGGATGAAGCCCAGGATCTCGGCCACGGCCCGGTAGAGGGCCTCGGGAATCTCCTCGTCGAGCTCGATGGTCGACAGGGCCTGGGCCAGGGCCGGGTTCTCCTCGATCGGCACGCCGTGTTCGCGGGCCGTCTCGACGATCTTGTCGCCGACCCAGCCGCGACCGGTGGCCACCACGCGCGGGGCGTTCGGCTCCTCGTATTGCAGGGCCACGGCGATGCGTGGCGTCGCGCGGGAAATGGCCCCCGTCATGTGGCTTGATCCAGGAACTGGCCGGGCGCGGCGGCGGCGCTACGCGGCTGGCCGGCGTGGAAGGCGACCTCGGGCTCCAGGGCGGCCTCGCGCAGGGCGGCGTCCAGGCGATCCTGGCCGCCGCGCAGGCGGGCCATGCTGGCGGGACGCTCGGCCCACAGCGAGACGCGGGCCCGGTCGCCGGTCAGGGCCACCTGGGCGTGGACCGGGCCCATGGGCTCGACGTCCAGCGAGAAGCGGGCGCGCCAGGTGCGGCCCATCTGGCGGCCACCCTCCCCCCCCGCGCCGCCGCCGTCGCGGCTGATCTCGAACTGGGCCACGGCGGGCCCCTGGGGCGTCAGGAACGGCATGTCGAACACCCAGCGCGCGCCCTGTTCCTCGACGGGCCGGCCAGCGGCCGGCGCCTCGGGCAGCGAAGCGATCTGCAACAGTTCGGTACGGGCCAGGGCCGCGCCGGTCTCGGCCAACAGGCGATGGCCGATGGCGCGGGGGTCCGAACCGGGCGGCAGGCCCGGCTGGGCGGCGGCCTGGGCGTGGGTCGGAGCGCCGGCATAAGGCGGCGGGGTGTTCGACGGCGCGCCGGCCGCGACCTCGGGCCCGCCATAGGCCAGGGCGGCGGCCGTGGGCGCGCGGGCGGCCAGCGGCAAGGGCGGGAAGTCGTCGGCGACGATCGCCCCGAAGGCCGGCAGCGGCGCCGGCTGGGGTGGCGATGACGGCGGACGCCCGGCGCGTGACGCGTTCCAGGCGGCCGACCAGGCGGCCGCCGGCTTTTGGAGGCCTTGAGGCGCCTCTTCAGCCGGCACGGGCTTGGCAGGCAGCGCCTCCTCGCCTGGATCGAGCATCGGAACGGCGGGAGCGGCGGTCAGCGCCTGGGGCGTGCCGCGATCGGCGAGCAGGGCCGAAAACGCCGCCGCCGACGCGGCCGGATTCGGCGTCGAAGACGTCGCTGGGGGCGTCGCGAGGCCGCCGGCCTGGGCCGAGGTAGGCGGCGCGGTGTCCATCCAGGTCTTCACCACCTCGCGGAACACCAGCAGGGCGGCCTTCATGTCGCTGTTGGGCGTCGGCGTGGGGACGACCTTCGGCGGGGCGGTCAGGGTGCCGGTCGGCTGGCGGGAGACGCCGTCGGCCGGCGTGGCGGCGGCCAGTCGGGCCTCGAGGAACAGGCCCGAACGCTGCAGGGCCTGGCGAACTTCCGGACCGCTGATCTGGCCGTCCATCCGAGCGCGCAGGGCCAGGACCTGGTCGATCGCCGCCTTGACGGATCGGGGCACGCCGGGCTCGGCGGCGGCCTGGGCCATGTCGGCCATCAGCGGCGCCAGGCCGGCCTGACGGCCGGCGGCGCGGCTGGCGGCGGCGGCGACCGCGCGGGCCGGGGTGTCGGGCAAGGTGGCGGGATGGGCGGCGGCGCGAGCGGCCTCGGCGGCCTTGGCGCGGTCCAGCTCGCCCTCCCCCACCCCGTCCTTGACGGCGGGATTGGCGACCTCGGAATGGGACTGGCCGATCATCGCGCCCAGGGTCTCGACGGTCTGGACGATCGCGGCCCGCGCGAGCGCATCGGCGCTCGACTCGCCCCGGTTCACCGGAGTGTTCGGCGTCAGGGGCGTCAGAGGGGCGATCGAAAAGATCGGCACGCAAGGGCTCCAGACCTGGCGACGAGAAGTTCGCCAGTGATTCCAACCTAATGGAGAGCCATGAAGCGGATCTTAAAGGCTTGCTTAACGCCCGAGGCCGACATTGCCGGGGTCTTCCGGAGTTCAGCTTGACGATCCGCGACCCATCCCAGGCCTGGACCGGCATCACGGCCCATCGGCGCCGTGATCTCCTGACGATCCTGCCGATGTCGCTGGTCGCCGCGGCCGGCTCGGCGGTGTGGCTGGACACTCGCCTGATCATCGGCTGGCTGGTCGCGGTCTGCGTGTTCATCGGTCTCAACCTGGCGCTCGGCCGCTGGGTCGATCGCACGCCCGCGCCCAGCCGGGCCCAAGAGTGGCTGATCGCCGGCGTGACCTTCGTCTATACCGGCGCCTATTGCCTGCTGCCGTTCGCCATGGTCGTTGACGGCGCCCGGGCGGCCGCCGTGGCCGGCGCGGCCATGCTGGGGGCCGTGGCGCTGAGCAGCACCGCCGAGTTTCCGATCTCGCGCCGGATCGGGGCCGCTTCCTTGCTCGCCGTGCTGCTGGCCGCCGCCGCCGCCCTGCTGCGTCCCCAGGGCGGGGAGACACTGGGCCAGTCCCTGGTGGCCTTCGTCGCCGCCGCCTCCTTCCTGGCCTATGTGCTGGTCGCCGCCCTGCACCGCGCCGCCTCGCAGCAGCGACTGATGAACGCCCTGGCCGTCGCTCGCGACAAGGAGGCCGAGGCCGCCGCCGCCAACACCGCCAAGACCACCTTCCTGGCCACCATGAGCCACGAGATCCGCACGCCCCTGAACGGCGTGCTGGGCATGTTGCAGGTGATGGAGGCCGACCCGCTAAGCGAGGTCCAGCGCGAACGCCTGAAGATCGTCCGCAAGTCCGGCGAAGGCCTGACCGCGGTCCTCAACGATGTGCTCGACCTGTCGAAGATCGAGGCCGGTCGGCTGGAGATCGAGACCGTCGCCTTCGACCTGCCCGAACTGCTGGTCGGCTGCCACCACGCCTTCTCGGCGCCCGCGGTCGAAAAGGGTCTTCGCTACACCCTGACCATCGCCCCCGAGGCGCGCGGCCTCCATCACGGCGATCCGCTGCGGCTGCGGCAGGTGATCGGCAACCTGCTGTCCAACGCGGTGAAGTTCACGCCCCAGGGCGGCGTCGATCTCTCGGCCCGGCTGAACGACGGCGTGCTGGAGATCGCGGTGTCGGACACCGGGGTCGGCGTCGCGCCGGACAATCTGGACCGGCTGTTCGGCAAGTTCAGCCAGCTGGACGCTTCCAGCACCCGACGACACGGCGGCACTGGCCTGGGCCTGGCGATCTGCCGGGAGCTGTGCGGCCTGATGGGCGGCGCGATCGACGTCGCCAGCGCGGTCGACCACGGCTCGACCTTCACCGTCTTCCTGCCGGCCGACCGACTGAGCGCCGCCCTCGTCGCCCCGGCCAGGACCCCGCTCGACGCTCCCGCCACGCCCCGATCCTCGCCGCCGCGGGTGCTGGCCGCCGAGGACAACCACGTCAACCAGCTGGTGCTGCGGGCCATTCTCGGCCAGGCCGGGATCGAGCCGGTGATGGTCGCCAACGGCGCCCAGGCGGTGGGCGCCTGGCGCGACGGCGACTGGGACCTGGTGCTGATGGACGTTCACATGCCGCTGATGGACGGCATCGCCGCCACCCAGGAGATCCGTCGCCGCGAGGCCGCCGAGGGGCGAGCCCGGACGCCGATCATCGCCCTGACGGCCAACGCCATGAGCCATCAGGTGCAAAACCTGCTCGCCGAGGGTTTCGACGACCATGTCGCCAAGCCGATCGACGTGGCGACGCTGTTCTTGGCCGTGGACCGGGCCCTGACGCGTGTCGCCGACCGGCAGATGACGGCCGGTCTAGACCGCGCGTCCACGCCCCCGGAGGAAGTCCAGCAGGGCTGACGCGGCCGCCTCGGATGGGTCGGGCATGCCCCGGCCCATGCGGATCAGGGCGGCGGTCTGGGCGGCGGCCTGCCGGGCGCGAAGCCGCGGATCGTCCAGACGTCGCGCGACCTCGGCGGCCAGCGCCTCTCCCGTGCAGGCGTCCTGCAACAGCTCCGGCGCGACGGTGTCGTCGGCAGCGATGTTGAACAGCGTCACCCAGTGCGGTTTGAACAGTCGCTTCAGCAGCCAGTAGGTCACCGCGCCGGTGCGATAGCCGACGACCATGGGGCAGCCGGCCAGGGCCAGTTCGGTGGTCACCGTGCCGCTACAGGCCAGGGCGACCGTGCCGGCCGTCATGGCGTCGTCCTTCGCGGCGTCGTCCTCGATGACATGAGCGCGGAACGGCCAGGCCGCGACCCGGGCCTTGACCAGGTCGGCCACGGTCGAGGCGGCGGGCGCCACGACATGCAGGTTCGGACGTTCGGCCTTCAAGCGGCGCACGGCGTCCTCGAACGGCGGCATGACCCGCTCGATCTCCGAGGGGCGGCTGCCGGGCAGGACCAGCAGGATCGGGTCGCTCTCGCCAGCGCCGATCGCGGCCCGCAGCCGGGCCGGGTCGGCGCGGCTGAAATCATGGGCCAGGGCCGAGTTGCCGACGAACACGCTGGGAAGGCCCGCGGCGTCGAAGTACGGCCGATCCATCGGCTGGATCGACAGCAGCAGGTCCACCGCCCCGGCCAGGTCCTTGGCGCGGCCGGCCCGATAGGCCCAGACCTGGGGCGCGACGTACTTGACCAGCGGCAGGCCGGGGTCCTGCTTTCGCAGCGCCTTGGCCAGGCGGATGTTGAAGCCCCAGGAGTCGATCAGCACGGCCACATCGGGCTTTTCCCGGGCCGCCAGGGCCAGGGTGTCCTTCAGGCGGGCCATGGCCCGGGGATAGGCCTTCAGGCTCTCCACGATGCCCAGGATCGACAGCTGGGCGATGTCGAAGGGGCTCTCGACGCCCTCCAGCGCCATCTTGGCGCCGCCGATCCCGACGAAGCGGACCTGGTCGGGCCCCAGTCGGGCGCGCAGGGCTCGGGCCAGGCCGGCCCCGAGAGCGTCGCCGGAGGCCTCGGCGGCCACCAGCATCACCGTCAGGGGCCGGCTTTCGGGGGTCACGTCTCGACCCGCGGTTCGACCCCGTACACGAACAGGCCCAGATCGTCGGCGCAGGCGATGACCTGCTCGCGGTCGACGATCAGCAGCCGCCCCGCCTCGCCGACCACGCCGGCCAGGCCGGCCCGGGCCGCGCGCTGCAGGGTGGCCACGCCGATGGTCGGCAGGTCGACCTTGGTATGCTGGATCGGCTTGGGCGCCTTGGCCAGCACGCCGCGCGGACGCTCGGCGTTGCCGCGGATCGCCTGGGGCAACTCGGCCACCCGGCGCAGCATGCCGTCGGTGCCCTCCTGGGCCTCGACGGCCAGGACCAGGCCGTCGCAGACCACGGCGCCCTGGCCGACGTCCAGCGCGCCGATCGCCCGGGCCACTGTCAGGGCGCGGTCCATGTCTGCGACATGGCCCTCCGTGGGCGAATGGCGCCCCAGGGCGCCACGTGGCAGGGTCATCTCGCCGCGCACCTCGTGGGCGCCCTCGACGGCGAAACCTTCCTTCTCGAACTCGGCCAGCAGCCGGCGCAGCAGGGCGTCGTCGCCCTTGCGCGCGGCGTTGATCAGGCCCGGGATCACGGTCAGGCCGCGCAGGTCGGGCTTGATGGCCGTGAAATCTGGACGATCGACGACCCCGGCGAAGCACACGGCTTCGCAGCCCTCGGCCCGCAGCGCCTTGAACACCTTGCCGAACTCGCCCAGCCCGACCTCGACGCCCGGATAGCGGGCCAGGGCCGGGTCGGCGAAGGCGCGCAGACGCATCACCGCGAACGGACGGTTGGCAGCCTCGCAATGGGCCGCCAGTTCCAGCGGCAGGGACCCCCCGCCGGCGATCAGACCAAGCTTGCGCATGGTCCCCTAGACCTCGCGCTCGGGAAGGCACAGGGGCCGGTTGGCCTCGGCGCGGATGAAGTCGACGATCTCCATCACCTCCGGCGTGCCGGCATGGGCCTCGACCACGTCGTCCAGGCGCTCCTGGAAGGTGCCCTCGTCGGCGAACAGCAGGCGGTAGGCGGCCCGCAGGGCGTTGATCGCCTCGCGTGTGAAACCGCGGCGCTTCAGGCCCACCAGGTTCAGGCCCTCGAGGTGGGCGTGGTTGCCCCACACCGAGCCGTAGGGGATGATGTCCTTGGTCACCACGCCGCCGCCGCCGACGAACGAATAGCGGCCGATGCGGGTGAACTGGTGGACGGCCGAAAGCCCGCCCATGAACACGAAGTCGCCGATCACCACGTGACCGCCCAGGGTGGCGTTGTTGGCGAAGGTCACCCGGTCGCCGATCACGCAGTCGTGGGCCACGTGGGCGCCGACCATGTAGAGGCTGTCCGAGCCCACCGTCGTCACCCCGCCGCCGCCCACCGTGCCGGTGTGCATGGTGACGTGTTCGCGGATGGTGTTGCGCTCGCCGATCACCAGGCGGGTGTCCTCGCCCTTGTGGGCCAGGTGCTGGGGCGCGCCGCCCAGGAAGGCGAACGGATAGACCTGGGTGCCGGCCCCGATCGCCGTCGCGCCGTCGACCACGACGTGCGAAACCAGGCGGACGCCGTCGCCCAGCTGGACCTTGGGGCCCACGGTGCAGAACGGGCCGATCTCGACGTCCTGGCCCAGCTCCGCTTCGGGGGAGACGATGGCGCTCGGGTGGATTTGGGTCATTTGGTCGGCGTCTCCACCACCATGGCCGCGAACTCGGCCTCGGCGGCCACCTTGTCGCCGACCTTGGCCACGCCCTTGAACTTGAAGATGCTTGAGCGGGCGCGAGTCACCTCGACCTCCATGCGGATCACGTCGCCGGGCCGCACGGGCGTGCGGAAGCGGGCGTTGTCGACCGACATGAAAAAGATGGTCTTGCCCTCGGTGGCGACCTCGAGCGACTTGCTCATCAGTATCGCCCCGGTCTGGGCCAGGGCCTCGATGATCAGCACGCCGGGCATCACCGGATTGCCCGGGAAATGGCCCTGGAAGAACGGCTCGTTGATCGTCACGCACTTGATGCCGACGATCGACTGGTGCGGCCGATAGGCCTCGGCCCGGTCGACCAGCAGGAACGGATAGCGATGCGGGATCCTGTTCAGGATCTCGGCGATGTCGATGTTAGCCAGAACCTCCTTAGCGTGGGGCTCTTCGACTTTGGATTGGCTCATTCTAGCCCCTTGGTTCCCGGCTGCCCGCCTTGCGCGACAGCCACGCGGTCTCTCGGAGCCACCGCTTGAGCGGTCGCGCCGGAAACCCAGTCCATGTTTCGCCGGCCGGAACGTCCTTGAAGACCGAGGCGGCGGCGCCGATGCTGGCGCCCGCTCCGATCGTCAGATGGTCCGCCACGCCGGCCTTGCCGCCGAACGCGACGCCATCGCCCACCACCGTGCTGCCGGATATGCCCGTATGGGCGGCGGCGACGCAGTTGCGACCGAGCCGGACGTTGTGGGCGACATGGACGAGATTGTCGATCTTGCTGTTCTCGCCGATCGTCGTATCGCCGAAGGCGCCGCGATCGACGCAGCTGTTGGCCCCGATCGTCACGCCGTCCTGCAGGATGACACGGCCCAGCTGCGGCAGGTCCACGACGCCGGTCGGCCCGCCGGCCGCGCCGAATCCCGCCTCGCCGATCACCGCGCCGGCATGGATCGCGACCCGGTCACCGATCAAGGCGAAGCCGATCACCGCATTGGCGCCGATCCGGCAGTCGCGGCCAATGGCGACGCCCGGCCCGATGACCACGCCTGGGCCCAGATAGGTCCCGCGACCGATCCTGGCCCTCTGCCCGACCACGACGCCGGGAGACAGGATGACGCCCTCTTCCAGTTCGGCGTCGGGATGGACGTGCTGCGCGCCCTCATGCCGCCGGGGCGCGTGCAGGCGCTGGGCGGCCGCCGCCCACGCGGCTTGCGGGTGGCTGGTCAGCAGCAGCGCGCAGCCGGCGGGCGCGTTCGCCGCGTGTTCGGGCTTGAGAAAGCAGGCGCCGCCCCGCAGGCCCGCCAGGTCAGGCAGGCGCTTGGGGTCGGACAGGAAGGTGACGGCGCCGGCGCCGGCCCCTTCGAGCGGCGCGACATGCGAGGCATGATGGTCGCCGACGGCGGGGTCGGCCAGCCGAGCGCCGCTCAGGCTGGCCAGTTCCGCGAGGCTCGCCGGGCCCAGGTCTTCGAAAAAGCGTGGGTCCGGCATGGGTCCTCTCGGGAGCGGCCCGGGCGTCACGCCCAGGCCGACTCGCTTACTTCTTGGTCGGCTGGAGAGCTTGAGCCCCCGGAGCCGCTTGGTCCAGACGTTCGCGATCGAAGGTCAGGGTCTTGATGCGGGCGTCGACCGCGGCCACCACGGAGTCGGTGATGTCCATGGCCGGGTTGCCCAGCAGAACCGATTCCCGTTCGATCAGAATCGAGCAGGTCTTGGCCTGGTAGGCCTGGCGGATGGCCGGGTCCAGTTCCTGATAGACGCGAGCCAGTTGCTTCTGCTCGGTGGCCTCGACTTCGCGCTGGCGCAGCTGGCCTTTACGCTGCCAGGCGTTGGCGCGCACCTGCAGGGCCGAAGCCTGCTGTTCCAGGGTGCTCTGGTCCAGGGTTCCCTTCTTGGCGTCCAGGGCCTTGGCTTCGGTGTCGAGCGCGGTGCGCTCGGTCGTCAGCTCGGCGTTGACCTGCGAGATGATGGTCTTCAGGCGGGCGTCGACCGCCTTGCCGACCTGCGAGGTCGCGACGGCGCGCTGGCTCGAGAAGATGCAGACGCCGGCGATCGGCGCGCCGTGCGTGACGGCGGGGGCCGCGGGCGCGGCGGGAGCGGCGGCCTGAGCGAAGGCGCTCGACGCCATGGCAAGCGCCGTGAGACCCGAAGCGGTCGCGGCGAAGAACTTGGAGGTCATGCTCATTAAAACCTTGTGGAGGTGGAGAACCGGAAGGTTTCGGTTCTGTCGTAGTTTTCTTTAGCGAGAATGCGGCTGAAATCGAACCGGATCGGACCCATGGGCGATTTCCAGTCGATACTCAACCCCGCCGAGGCCCGGAGACCAAGACCATCCTTGATCGCCAGGTTGGGCTGGCCGTCGGCGCCCAGACGATCGACGTCGTCCAGCTGGCCGGCGGTGCCGAAGTCGCTGAACACCGCGGCCTTGATGCCGTACTGGTCGGGCAGGAAGGTCGGGATGGTCAGCTCCACCGTGCCGATGGCGTAGAGCTTGGCGCCCAGCGAGTTGGTCTGGCTGTTGGTGGTGTCGCGCGGGCCGATACCGGCGATCTCGAAGCCCCGGAACGAGGTGCCGCCCTTGTAGAAGCGGTCGTTGATGCGGATGTCGTCGCCGCCCCAACCTTCGATATAGCCCGCCGAACCGGTGGCGCTGAAGATGAAGTCCTTGTTGAAGCCCCAGTACCAACCCGCGTCGGCCTCGGTCTTCAGGTACTTCACGTCGCCGCCGAAGCCCGCCAGGTCCTGGTTCAGGTCGGCGAACCAGCCGCGCGTCGGCTGGATCGGGTCGTTGCGCTTGTCCAGGCGCAGGCCGTAGCCGATCAGCGAGGTCATGTACGAACCGCGCTGCAGGCAGAGGATGTCCGAAACCGAGCCGTTGACGCACAGGCTGTTGTCGACGCTGACCTCGTCCTGGCGGAGCTGGTAGCGCAGGCTCATCGAGGCGTTCTGTGTCAGCGGGAAGCCGAGCCGCAGCGTGCCGCCGGTCGATTTGGTGTCGTAGGCCGCGTAGTCGCTCAGGTCGTAACGGTACGAATAGAGGTCCAGACCGGCGCGCAGGTCGCGGCCCAGGAAACGCGGCTCGGTGAAGCCGAAGTCGATCTGCTGGCGCAGCGAGCCGACCGAGACCCGGGCCCGCAGGTTCTGGCCCCGGCCGCGGAAGTTGCGCTCGGTGATGCCGACGTCGAGCACCAGCTTGTCCACCGAGCTGTAGCCGGCGCTGAACGACAGTTCGCCCGTCGGCTGCTCCTCGACCTTGACCCGCAAGGCGGTGCGGTCGGGCTGGGCGCCGGGGATTTCCTCGATATTGACGTCCTTGAAGAACCCAAGGCTGCGGATCCGGTTCTTCGAGCGATCGACCAGCACGCGGTTGTAGGCGTCGCCCTCGGCGACTTCCAGTTCCCGGCGCAGCACGTAGTCGAGCGTGCGGGTGTTGCCGACGATGTCGATGCGATCGACATAGACGCGCGGGCCTTCACGGACCGAGAACACCACGTCGACGGTGTTGGTCTCGCGGTTGGGCACGTAGCGCGGGCGGACGTCCACGAAGGCGAAGCCCGCCGCGCCGGCCGCGAAGGTCAGGGCGTCGGTGGCCTGCTCGATGCGTTCGTCTTCATAGAGCTGGCCGGTGCGGATCGGCAGGATCTGGGCCAGCAGGTTGCCGTCCAGCTTCTTCAGCTCGGTTTCGACGGTGACCTTGCCGAACTTGTACTTGGGGCCCTCGTCGATCGTGTAGGTGACCGCGAAGCCGTTCTTGTCGGTGGCCAGTTCGGCGACCGAGGCCACGACGCGGAAGTCGAAGAAGCCGCGGTTGCGGTAGTGCTTGCGCAGCTGTTCGCGGTCGTACTCGATCCGGTCGGGGTCGTAGTTGTCGTTGCTGGTCAGGAACTTGTACCAGTGCGACTCCTTGGTCACGATCACGTCGCGCAGGTCGTTGTCCGAATATTCGCTGTTGCCCAGGAAGTTGACGCCGAGCACGCCGCTCTTGGGGCCTTCGTTGATCTCGAACACCAGGTCGACGCGCTTTTGCGGCAGTTCGACCACCTTGGGGGTCACGGTCGCCGAGATGCGGCCCGAGCGGCGGTAGAGTTCGATGATCCGCTGAACGTCGGCCTGGACCTTCGAGCGCGTGAAGATGCCGCGCGGACGGATCTGCACCTCGTCCTTCAGCTTGTCTTCCTTGAGCGCCGAGTTCCCCTCGAAGACCACCTGGTTGATGATCGGGTTCTCGACGACCTTGACGATCAGGTCGCCGCCCACCAATTCAATCTTGACGTCGGCGAACAGGTCGGTGCGGGCCAGGGTCTTCAGCGCCAGGTCGAGACGGGCCGGATCGACCGTCTCGCCGGGCTGGATCGGCAGGTAGGACAGCACGGTCCCTTGCTCGATCCGTTCGTTGCCCTGCACCACGATGCGCTGGACCACGCCCGTCTGGGCCTGGGCGAAGGCGGCCTGCGGCGCGGTCAGCGCCGTGGAACCGAGAAGGAGCGCAACGCCGGTGGCGAACGCGGCGCTATGGGCGCGAATTTTGTTCATGGGACCAATCATGGACGGAAGGCGGCCGCTCAAGAGAACAGACCGCCGAAGAATTTAAACACGCTCAAGCGCTGCAGATCATTCCAGGTCGCGAACAACATGAAACCCAGCAACAGCGCAAGACCAACCCTGTAACCGGCGGCTTGCAGCCGCGCCCCCAACGGCCGCTGGGCGACCGCTTCGTAGGCGTAGAACAGCAGGTGCCCGCCGTCCAGAACCGGGATGGGGAGAAGATTCATGAAGCCGACACTGACGGAGAGGAACGCGGCCAGGCTGAGCAGGGCGACGCCCGCGCCCAGCAGCATCATGGGCAGGCTCGTACCGCCATTGGCGGCGCCGGCCTGGGCGACCTGACCCGAGGTCTTGGCGATGCCCAGCGGCCCGCCGATCTGGTCGGCCGAGACCTGGCCGCGGATCATGCGGCCCAGATAGTAGACGGTGGTGTCCAGGACGTCCCAGGTGCGGGTCACGCCGACGCCGAGGGCCTGGACCGGGTTGTAGCGCACCTTCGCCACATAGGTGCTGGGCAGGGCCGGCCCCACGCCGAGCAGCAATCGCCGCTCCATCTTGCCCTGAGCGCCCATCGCGTCGCCCATCGCGGGCGTCGCCTCGAGCGGGACATACTGCTTGTCGCGGTAGACGTTGAACCGGATGGACTGCGCGCCACGATGTTTGACGTAGGCGGTGAGGTCTTCGAAGCTGCCGATCGCCGTCTCGTCGGCGGTCGTGATGACATCCCCCGGCTTGAAGCCGGCGCGATCGGCCGCCGAGCCCGGCATGACGTTTCCGACGACCGCCGGAAGGCCAAAGCCCAGGACGCCGCCCTTCTGGCTGTTGCCCAGACCGTCGGAGATGTCCTTCAGGACCGGGGTTGCGTCGATGTTGAGGTCTTCACCGCCACGACGCACCTCGAAATGGATCGGCACGTCGCTTCGCAGCATCACGTAGCGATCCAGGTCTTCGAAGTTCTTCAGCTTGCGGCCGTTGGCCGACAGGATCACGTCGCCCTGGCGAAAGCCCGCCGCCGCGGCCGGGCTGCCGGCGACCAGGCCGCTGACGATCGGCCGGCGCATGGTTTCGCCAAACGAGCCCGCCAACACGGCGAACAGCACGATCGCCAGGATGAAGTTGGCCGCCGGTCCGGCGACCACCACGAAGGCGCGCTGCCACAGCGGCTTGAAATGGAAGTAGCGGGCGACGGCGTCCTTGCCCTCGATGTGCTCGATCTGCGCGCGCAGGGACTTCAGGTCGTCCTGGTCGGGCACGCTGGCGACGTTCTCGTCGCCCGAGAAGCGCACATAGCCGCCCAGCGGCAGCCAGCCCAGCTGCCATTGCACGCCGGCCTTGTCGCGCCATTTGGCGATCGGCTTGCCGAAGCCGATGGAGAATCGGTCGATCGCCACGCCGCAGGCCTTGGCCGCCCAGAAGTGGCCGAGCTCGTGCACGGTCACGACCAGCAGGATCACCAGCGGGAAGGCGATCAGGTAGGTCGCGGCGGATTGCATGAAGCCGAGCATGTCGGATTTCTTCTCGTCTTCAGTTTGGACGGCGAACTTGGCCGACAACCTCGGCCGCAATGCGGCGGGCGCTGGCGTCGGTCATCATCGCGCTGTCGAGCGCGTCGGCGTCGTTGTCGGCGAGGTTTCCCAGCCCGTTCATGCGTTCAAGTGTCCCCGCCACCGCGCCGGCAATATCCAGAAAGCCGATCTGGCGGTCAAGGAAGGCCGCGACGGCCACCTCGTTGGCGGCGTTCATCGCCGCCGGCGCGCCGCCGCCCAGGCGCAGGGCCTCGCGGGCGATGGCGATCGACGGGAAGCGGTCCAGGTCCGGTTCTTCGAAGGTCAGCTGGCCATAGGCGGCCAGGTCCAGGCGCTGGGCGGGCCACGACAGGCGCTGGGGCCAGGAGAAGGCGCAGGAGATCGGGCTGCGCATGTCCGGTGGCCCCATCTGGGCCAGGGTCGAGCCGTCGGTATATTCGACCAGGCTGTGGATCACGGACTGCGGGTGAATCACGACGTCGATGCGCTCTTGCGGGGTGTCGAACAGGTACGAAGCCTCGATCATCTCGAGGCCCTTGTTCATCATCGTCGCGGAATCGACCGAAATCTTGGCGCCCATCGACCAATTGGGATGGGCGACCGCCTGTTCGGGTGTGGCCAGGGCCATGGCGGCCTTGTCCCAGGTGCGGAACGGGCCGCCGGAGGCCGTCAGGATCAGGCGCGATACCCGATCGATACAATCGCGCTGCAGCACCTGGAAGATCGCCGAATGCTCGGAATCGACGGGAATCACCGAGCCGCCGGCCTCGCGGGCGATGCGCAGCAGGGCCGGCCCGGCGCAGACCAGGCTTTCCTTGTTGGCCAGGGCGATGACCGCGCCGGTGCGGGCGGCCGCCAGGGTGGGCGCCAGGCCCGCCGCGCCGACGATGGCCGACATCACCCAGTCGGCGCCCATAGCCGCGGCTTCGGTCACCGCCGCCGCGCCGGCCCGGGCTTCGATTCCCGAGCCCGCCAGGCGCTGACGCAGCTCCGGCAGACAGGTCTCGTCGTCGATGACCGCCACCCGGGGCCGCCAGCGCAGAGCCTGTTCGGCCAGCTTGGCGACGTTGCGCCCAGCCGTCAGGGCCAGGATCTCGACGGCCACGTCGGCCTGTTCGAAGAGGTCCAGGGTCGACACGCCGATCGAGCCCGTCGACCCCAGCACCACGACCTTGCGGGCCATAACCTCGCGGGTGTGGATCAAGGCAACCATCCCCACTGGTCGAGCAGCCGCGCCCCGGCGACGACGATCGCCGCGAACATCAGGCCGTCGACCCGGTCCAGCATACCGCCGTGGCCGGGAATCAGGTCACCGGAATCCTTCACGCCGAACCGGCGCTTGAGAATCGACTCCCAGAGGTCGCCCATCATGGTGGCCAAACCGCCCAGCAGGCCGACGGCGGCCGCGACGGGCCAAGCCAGATGCAGGTCCGGCAGGGCCGGCAGGGCGAACGACAGGGCCACGATGCCGATCGCGCCCAACGAGGCGGCGACCAGCCCGCCGAAGAAGCCCGACCAGGTCTTGTTGGGCGAATAGCGCGGCCACAGCTTGGGCCCCTTCAGGATGCTGCCGACCACGAAGGCGAAGATGTCGGCGAACCAGGTGACCGTGAACAGCAGCAGGGTCCAGGTCAGGCCGGCGTCCATCCGGCGCAGCCAGATCATCGCGATCACGGCCGGGGCGATGTAGATCACGCCATAGGCCGCGTCGGCCCGGCGCTCGAGCGCGCCCCGCGCCATCAGGGCGGCGGCCACGGCGCCGACGATCACGACCGGCCAGGTGATGTAGTAGTGGCCACGGAAGGCGACGATCACCGAGATCGCCACGGCGGCGCCGATGGCCAGGGCCACGCCCAGCGCCGAGCGCTTGGCGCTCATCTCGGCCCATTCGCGAGCCAGCAGGGCCACGCCGACCAGGATCAGGGCCAGGAACCAGACGTCCCCGAACCAGACGGCGGCCACGACGGTCGGCACCAGCACCGTGGCCGAGGCGACACGGATCCGCAGGTTACCCCAGTTGAAACGCTTAGCCGGCGACGGCGACGTCATCGACGGCAATGCCTCCATAGCGACGGTCGCGGCTTCGATATTCCGTCAGCGCGGCGGCCAGGTGTTCGGGCCCATAGTCCGGCCACAGAACGTCCTGATACACGAGTTCGGCGTAGGCGCATTCCCAAAGCAGGAAATTCGAGATTCGCTGTTCGCCGCTGGTGCGGACGATCAGGTCCGGGGCCGGAGCATCGGCGGTGGACAACCGCTGCTCGAACATCGCCTCGTCCAGATCGGCGGCCCGGGCCTCGCCCCGCTCGACCGCTTCGGCGAAGGCGCGGGCGGCGTCGACGATGTCGGCCCGGCCGCCATAGTTGAAGGCCACCTGCAGCAGGAAGGCGTCGTTCTGGGCGGTGCGGCGCTCGGCGCGCTCGATGACGTCCAGCACGTCGGGGGCCAGGCCCGTGCGGCGGCCGATGATGCGCACGCGCACGCCCTCGCGGGTCAGGCGGTCGAGGTCGGATTCCAGATAGGCCTTCAGCAGGCCCATCAGTTCGGAGACTTCCTGCGGCGGACGTCTCCAGTTCTCGGTCGAGAAGCCGAACACCGTCAGCACGCCCACGCCCAGGGCGGCGGCGCCCTCGACGGTGCGCTTCAGCGCGTTGACGCCGGCGCGATGGCCCAGGACGCGCGGCAGGTTGCGCCGCTTCGCCCAACGGCCGTTGCCGTCCATGATAATGGCCACATGCAGAGACCGGGCCGACGGGGCGCCCCCGGCGCGCGTCGACACGTTCTGCAGGCCGGTCGTCGGCGCCATGCGCTTCAGCCTTCCCTCATCGCCCCCTAGAAACGGGTCGATGCTTAAACCTGCATGATCTCTTGTTCTTTGGTTTTCAAGGCCTCGTCGACCTGCTTGATGGCCGCGTCGGTCATCTTCTGGACCTCGGTTTCCATCTTCTTCAGCTCGTCCTCGCTGATGACGCTGGCCTTCTCCGCCTTCTTCAGGTCGTCGTTGGCGTCACGGCGGATGTTGCGGACGGCGACCTTCTGGGCCTCGGCGTACTTGCCGGCGATCTTCACCAGATCCTTGCGGCGCTCTTCGGTCAGCGGCGGGATCGGGATGCGCAGGTTGTTGCCCTCGACGACCGGGTTCAGGCCCAGGTCCGAGTTGCGGATCGCCTTCTCGACGGCCGAGACGACACCCTTGTCCCAGATGTTGACGTTGATCTGGCGCGGCTCGGGCACGCTGATCGAGGCCACGGTGTTGAGCTGCACCATCGAGCCATAGGCGTTGACCACGATCTGGTCGAGCAGGCCCGACGAGGCGCGGCCGGTGCGCAGGCCGGCGAAGTCTTCCTTCAGGGACAGGACGGCCTTGTCCATGCGGTCCTTGTAGCGGGGCAGAACGGGCTTTTCGGCGGTGGCCATGGCTTGGGCTCTCTTCGCTGGTAATTTAAGCGGCGCGGTCGGTGGACACGACGGTGTGGACACCGCCGCCTCGCAGAACGTTGAGCAGGTTGCCACGTCCCTTGATCGAGAAGACCACGATCGGAATGTTGTTGTCGCGCATCAGGGCCACGGCCGAGGCGTCCATGACCCGCAGGTCCTGGGCCAGGACGTCCATGTAGCTGAGCTTGTCGTAACGCTTGGCGGCCGGATCCTTCTTGGGATCGGCGGTGTAGACGCCGTCGACGCTGGTGCCCTTGAACAGGGCGTCGCATTGCATCTCGGCGGCGCGCAGGGCCGCGGCGGTGTCGGTGGTGAAGAACGGGTTGCCGGTGCCGGCGGCGAAGATCACCACCCTGCCCTTCTCCAGGTGCCGCTGGGCGCGACGGCGGATGTAGGGCTCGCAGACCGTGGCCATCGGGATGGCCGACTGCACGCGGGTGGAGACGCCGATGCGCTCCAGGGCGTCCTGCATGGCCAGGGCGTTCATCACCGTGGCCAGCATGCCCATGTAGTCGGCGCTGGAGCGTTCCATGCCCTTGGCCGCCCCGGCCATGCCGCGGAAGATGTTGCCGCCGCCGATCACCAGGCACAGCTCGACGCCGGACTGAACGATCTCGCGGATGTCCTCGGCCACCGACTCCACGGTCTTGGTGTCGATGCCGTAAGGCGTGTCGCCCATCAACACCTCGCCCGACACCTTCAGGAGCACGCGGCGGTACGGTTTGTGCGTGGGTTCGGACATGCGGCAGGCTCTTCTTGAGTCGTCGGGACGCAACATAGTGCGCGTTCCGGAAAAGTGGGATCGGTTTTCCGGTCGAAAACCGGTGAGATCGCGTGCATTGACGCGACCCGCGCGCAAAAAGGGCGCGGCGCGCGTTGAAACGCGCCGCGCCCTCATAGGCGACCTGCCTCGCCGCCCCGTTTTAAGCCAGGGCGGCGAACAGGACTTAGGCTTGGCCGCCGGTCATGGCGGCGACTTCGGCGGCGAAATCGCCTTCCGGACCTTTTTCGACGCCTTCACCCAGGGCCAGGCGAACGAAGCCTTTCACGGTGAGGGGCGAGCCCAGTTCCTTGCCGGTCTCGGCAACCAGTTGCTCGACGGTCTGGTCCGGGTTCATGACGAAGGCCTGCTTCAGCAGCACGACTTCTTCCAGGAACTTGCGGATCCGGCCTTCGACCATCTTCTCGACCACGGCCGGGGGCTTGCCCGATTCCAGGGCCTGCTCGGTGAAGATCTGGCGTTCCTTTTCGATCGCGGCCTGGTCCAGGTCGTCCGGCGACAGCGACAGCGGGGCGGTCGCGGCCACGTGCATGGCGATCTTGCGGCCCAGCTCCAGGATCTTGGCCTGGTCGCCTTCGCCTTCGATGGCCACCAGCACGCCGATCCGGCCCAGGTCCGGGGCGGTGGCGTTGTGGATGTAGGACGACACCGCGCCCTTGGCGACGGTGAAGCGGGCCGAGCGGCGCAGGACCATGTTCTCGCCGATGGTGGCGATCAGGTTGGTCAGCACGTCCGACACGACGTCGCCGTCGGCGGTCTTGGCCGCGTTGATGGCCTCCACGCCTTCGACGTCCAGGCCGACGGCCGCGATCTTGCGGACGGCGTTCTGGAACAGCTCGTTGCGACCCAGGAAGTCGGTCTCGGCGTTCACTTCGACGGCGGCGGCGGTCATGCCCGCGCCGTCGTTGCGCACGGCGATGCCCACCAGGCCTTCGGCGGCGATGCGGTCGGCCTTCTTGGCGGCCTTGGACAGGCCCTTGGCGCGCAGCCAGTCGATGGACGCGTCGATGTCACCGGCGTTTTCGACGAGGGCCTTCTTGCAGTCCATCATGCCGACGCCCGACTTTTCGCGCAGTTCTTTCACCAGCGCAGCGGTCACTTCAGCCATGAGTTCCTCCATTGAATATCGGAGCGTTTCCAACCACGGCCGAAACCGGCTCGCCTGGGGAAACGCGTGAAACAAAACTACGACCGGGCTTGATAGCCCGGTCGCATGTCAGGGTCACAACAGCCGCTTCCCCACCTAGGTCGGGAAGCGGCGGCTGGAAAATCAGCTCGCGGCCGGCTCGTCGGCGACGGCTTCGATCGCTTCGGCGGTCGCTTCTTGAGCGGCTTCCGGAGCGGCTTCGACGGCCGGAGCCGCTTCGGGAGCAGCGGCGGCTTCAAACGCCGCTTCCTGCTCGGCGACTTCGGCGGCGGCGACCGGGGCGGCGGCGGCTTCAGCCACCGGCTCCGGGGTCAGTTCGCGAGCCAGGGTCGGTTCGATCGGAGCGACCGAGGCGCCCAGGTCGACGCCCGACGAGGCTTGGCCGGCGGCCAGGCCGTCGAGCACGGCGTCGGCGATCAGGTCGCAGTACAGCTGCAGGGCGCGGGCGGCGTCGTCGTTACCCGGGATCGGATAGGTGATGCCGTCCGGATCGCAGTTGGTGTCGAGGATGGCGACGACCGGGATGTTCAGCTTGCGGGCCTCGAGGATCGCGATCGCTTCCTTGTTGGTGTCGATCACGAACATGATGTCGGGGATGCCGCCCATGTCCTTGATGCCGCCCAGCGACAGTTCCAGCTTGTCGCGTTCGCGGGTCAGCTGCAGCAGTTCCTTCTTGGAACGGCCCGAGCCGTCGCCGCCCAGAACGCCTTCGAGTTCGCGCAGACGCGCGATCGAGCCCGAGACGGTGCGCCAGTTGGTCAGGGTGCCGCCGAGCCAGCGGTGATTGACATAGTACTGGGCGCAGCGCTTGGCGGCCGTGGCGACCGGGTCCGAAGCTTGACGCTTGGTGCCGACGAACAGCACGCGGCCACCGGCGGCGGCCACTTCACGCACCTTCACCAGGGCCTGGTGCAGGAGCGGGATCGACTGCGACAGGTCGATGATGTGGATGTTCGAACGCGAACCAAAGATGTAGCGGTCCATCTTCGGGTTCCAGCGGTGCGTCTGGTGGCCGAAGTGGGCGCCAGCTTCCAAGAGCTGACGCATGGAGAATTCGGGAAGCGCCATGATAGGTCTCCTTCTTCCGGTTGAACCTCCGTGGACACCCCCGCTCCGACGATTCGGACCGGGACCGGAACGGTAACGACGGGATGTCTCCCCGGCGTCGCCGCACGTCCACGTGTGGAATGGCCGCGCAAATAGGCGCGAACGGACCAAAAAGCAAGCCCTTAGGCGCCTGTCCACGCCCTTGACCCGCTCGACGGGCGAGGCTCCATTGCTCCGACGGCCGTGTTCGCGGGCGACGCATCGGGGTGATCTGTTAGTGGGCGCTAGCCACAAATGACGATCATGGCGTGACAAACGAGCCTTGGGAGTGCCGGCGCAACCATGATCCTCATTGCCCTGATGGCGACACTGCTCGCGTCGCAGCCCATCAAGCTGGAGAGCGGCCCGATCCCTGTCGAGCAGGCCTTCGAGCTTAAGCGGACAATGGGCGAGGCCGCGTTCGCCGCTGAAGTGGACGCCGCGGTTGGCCGGCTTCAGAACGGTCGGTTTCAGAAGGCCGTGACTGCCGGCCCCTGTGCAAGCCCAGCCGAGATAGCCGCGTCGGCACAGCTGGAGCTGGTCCGACGGACCCACGATCCGCAAGCCTACGCCAGGTCACAGGCGGCGGCCGAGGCAGCCCTGGCTCAACCGCGGCAGCTGCGGACGCTCTATCTTGGCGGCGCGCAGGTGTCCGCGCCGTATGGCCTCGTCAGCAAAATGATAGCCCGAGCCAAAGCCGAACCCAACGCGCGGTTGGCTGAACTCTATCGGCGGATGGCCGAGGACCAGTTTTCCGGCATCGACAGCATCATCTTAAGATCGTTCTTCGGGCCGGGCGTTCATACCACGTGGGAGAAGGGCCTGGACGACGCCGCGCTCGCCTATGTGGACGCGACCATTGCGGGTGAATGGTGCCCCATGAATGTCGCCAACGCCGATTGGTTGAAAGCCGATCTCCGGGATCACGGCTGGTACAGGATCTCGACCTACGGCGCCGACGCGGATCGCGCCGCATGGGTGATCGTCCAGCACGCCCGCCACGACCTGGCGTTCCAGCAGGAGGTGCTCGCCATGCTTGAGCCGCTCTGGCGGTCCGGCGAAACGAGGGGCGAGAATTTCGCCATGCTTTACGACCAGACGGCTCACTACAGGGGGCGTCCCGGCCGCTTTGGCGTCATGGGCGATTGCACGGCCCCGGGTGTGTGGACGCCGGCTCCCCTGGAAGACAGAGGCGCCGCTGACGCATGGCGAACGAAAGCTGGCATGCCGCCTCTCGCCCAGTACATCGCGACTCGCGGCCGGGGTTGCGCCGACTAACCCGGCGAGCCGAAGCGCCCCAACGCCCGACATCCACTCCTTTTCGGAAGTTGAGATGGTCCGCTTCGGGTGATCACTGGCTTGGCGCTGGCCGACCTATGTCGCGCGCCATCGTCAGGCCTTCGTCGACGCTTGAACGGCAAAAGCGGCCCGGATGGATTCCATCCACAGTTCGCCACGATCCGTACGTCATTCTGACATCAAACCACGGCTTGATGGCGGCGGCCCGACCCCTGGGTCGCGGCTGACAGGCCAGACCATGCTCGCGGTCTTCGATCTCGACGGCACGCTGCTCGACAGCGACTCCACGGCGCTGTGGCTGTGGGAGCGCGTCCGCCGCTCTCTTCCGCGCGCGATCGCCACCTTGTGCGTCGTCCCCCTCGCCGTGCCGATGGTGCTGATCCCCCTCACCCGCCGGGCCGGCGCCTCGATCCTGCTATGGATCGCCACCGTTGGCCTGGACGAACCGGGCTTGCGCGCCTCCTGCGCCGACTTCGCCGACCGCTTCCAGGCCGGCGCCCTGCCCTTGCGCTGGCGTGAACTGGGCCTGGCGGCGCTCGACGCCCATCTGGACGCCGGCGACCGGGTGGTGATCGTCACGGCGGCGCCCGCCGTGCTGGCCCAGGCGCTGGTGACGCCGCTGGGTCGGCCGATCGTCGTGCTCGGCACCTCGTTGAAGCGCGGGGCCGGCGGCTGGATCGCCGACGTCCACTGCCGCAACCAGCACAAGTGCCAGGCCCTGGCCGAGGCTGGGCATGGCGCGCGCTGGGCCTATGCCTATACCGACAGCCTCGATGACCTGCCCCTGCTGCGGGGCGCCGACCGGCCGGTGATCGTCAAGGGCGGCCTGGCGGCCCAGCGGCGGCTCAGCCGGGCGGGCCTGCCTCACGGCCTGGCCCCGATCTGGTAAAGCGGCGCTAGAGCGTTTCCCGACCTGATTGCATCAGGCCGGGCGCTCTAGTCTTTTGTTTTTGCGCATTTTCTTCACGCGAACCGGTGTCCATTTCGCTCGAAAATGCTCTAACCGCCGTGGACAGTTCGTCGGCCCAGGTCTGCGAGCGCGTCTTCAACTCAAAGATCTCGTCATCCCCGCTTTATGCGGGCGACCCAGGCGACGCTGGATATCGCGTCAGATTCCACTTGAGTCCCCCGAACAAGTCGGGGGATGACGAATGGGGCCGGCCTGGAGCTCCTAGCGCGACTTGCCGTCGAACGGGTGCGGCTTGAGCGCGAAGACATCCACGTCGTCCAGGCAGCGGACATTGATCGCCGCCATCTCGGCCCCACCCGGCCCGACGCCCCGGCCGAACGACTCGATGCCGCAGGTCTGGCAGAACAGGTGCGAGATCTTGTGGGTGTTGAAGCGGTATTCGGTCAGGGCGTCTTCGCCCTGCTGCAGTTCGAAGGCGCTGGCCGGCGCGAAGGCCAGGACCGAGCCCAGCTTGCCGCAGCGCGAGCAATTGCAGGTGATCAGATTGTCGAGCTCGATCTCGACCGTGTAGCGCACCTGCCCGCACTGGCATCCGCCGTTATGTCTGGCCATGATCCATCTCCTCCTGCGAACGCCGGTTCATCACCAGCGCCTGGGCGCGACGCGCCTCCAGACCGATGCGCGCGCCATCGATCATACGTCCTTCCGGAGCGCCCGGTCATTGTTCGGCATCGACATTTCCCCAAGTCGCCTTGGCGGCGTTGCGGCGGCGCGCGATACGGCTGAGGGCGATCTCCAGAACAAGTTCGTCGATGCGGTCGGGGTCGTACCCTTCGAACAAGTCGGCGACGTCGGCGCGGTCCGGATGCGCCGGATCGGCCAGGACTTCCAGGGCGCCGTAGAAGCCCGGGAGGCCGCCGCAATCTTCTGGCGGGGCGCATCGCTCGCCGGCGAGATAGCGCGGATATTCCGCCTCCGGGTCGCCAGGGCGGATATCGCTGAAGGTGAGCCGATGTCGCCAATCGTCGCCGAAGTCATAGGTGTAATCCATGACCGTGCCGGCGGACTTGAGAACGTCGCGCAGGCGCGCCTTGTCGGCTCTGATGATGGAGGGGCCATCCTCGCTGTCGCCGGGGACCGCCTCGCCGTAGAGCCGTCCGTCCAAACCCAGCGCCCACAGATGCTGATCGCGCCAGTCCATGGCGGCCTGGACGACATCATGCAGAACCTTCAGCGTGATCGAGGTCGGGACATCGACCTGACGCCAGATCAGCGGGTCGGTGTCGAGCAGCTCGATGCGCAGCGTGGCGATCTCGTTGAGACGGTCCGCGGGTGAGATCATGGGATCAATTGACTCCGCGCATGGACGGCCTCCGTAGGCTCGCGAGGTTGAGCCGCCGCCCCAGAGCCCGCCGCACTTTTGAAAGCACCCGACTGGCTCCAGGTTTTTATCTTCGCATCGCTCGGCGGAAAAACCGGTCTCCACTTTCCAACCGGCCGCCCTAAACGTCCTCCAGCAGCGCCACCCCCGGCGCGGTCTTCAGGGCGCCTCGTAGGGCGGCGTCGAGGGTGTAGCGACCGGGCAGCTTCATCTCGATCTCGCGGCCGCCGCCCAGGGCGGCGATCAGGCTGATCTCGCCGCCGCGCGGCGAAGCGGCGGGCTCCAGCCGCTTGCGCAGGGCGTCGATCTCGGTGGCCGAGGGCGACAGGTGCATGCGCAAGCCCGCCACCATGTTCTCGATGGCCTTCTCGATCGGCTCGGCGTCGTCGCCGAAGAACCGCACCTCGCCGTCGCGGGCCTTGGCGCGGACCTTGATCGACACCGCCTTGCCCGGTTCCAGCACCTCGCGGCACTTGCGCAGCGCCTCGGGCGGGAACAACACCTCGTATTCGCCGCTGGGGTCGGACAGCGACACGAAGGCGAAACGCTCGCCGCTCTGCGAGGCCCGCTCCTGGCGACGGCGCACCACGCCGCACATCCGGAAGGCCTCCATGCCGGCCTCGGCGCGCGGGATGACCTCGGTCAGCATGGCGGTGCGCCGGCGGCGCAGCACCCCGACCAGGTCGTCCAGCGGGTGGCCGGTCAGGTAGAAGCCGACCGCGGCCAGTTCCTCGTCGAGCAGGTCGACCTGGCTCCACGGCTCGGTCTTCTTCAGGCGCGGCCGCCCGGCGGCCGGGTCGCCGCCGAACAGGGCGTGCTGGCCGCCCTGGCGGTCGGCGGCGATGCTCTGGCCGTGGGCGATCAGCACGTCGGCCGAGGCGAAGATCTGGGCGCGGTTCTTGTGGAAGGAGTCGAAGGCCCCGGCCCGGGCCAGGTTCTCGATGGCCCGCTTGTTGACCAGTTTGGGGTCGACCCGCTCGACGAAGTCGAAGATGTCGCGGAACGGCCCGCCCTCCTCGCGGATGGCGACCAGGTGCTTCATGGCTTCCAAGCCGACATTGCGCACGGCGCCGAGGGCGTACAGCACCTCGCCGTTCTCGACCTCGAAATCCGCGCCCGACCGGTTCACGTCCGGCGGTCGCACGGTGATGTCGAACCGCCGGGCGTCCTGGTGGAAGACCGCCAGCTTGTCGGTGTTCGACAGGTCCAGGCTCATCGAGGCGGCCAGGAACTCGACCGGCGTATTGGCCTTCAGCCATGCGGTCTGGTAGGCGATCAGGGCGTAGGCGGCGGCGTGCGACTTGTTGAAGCCATAGCCGGCGAACTTGGCCACCAGTTCGAAGATCGAGCCCGACTGCTCTTCCGGGACGCTCTTGTCCTTGGCCCCGGCGACGAAACGGATCTTCTGGAGATCCATTTCCTCCTTCTTCTTCTTGCCCATGGCCCGGCGCAGAAGGTCGGCTTCGCCCAGGCTGTAGCCCGCCAGGATCTGGGCGATCTGCATCACCTGTTCCTGGTAGACGATGACCCCATAGGTCTCCTTGAGCACCGGCTCGAGGGACGGATGGAGGTTGTCGACGGGTTTGCGGCCGAACTTGCAGTCGACGAAGGTGTCGATGTTGTCCATCGGCCCCGGTCGGTACAGCGAGATCAGCGCGGTGATCTCCTCGATCGAGCCGCAGCGCATCTTGCGCAGGGTGTCGCGCATGCCCTGGCTTTCCAGCTGGAACACGCCGACCGTCTGGCCCGAGGCCAGCAGTTCGTAGGTCTTTGCGTCGTCGAACGGCAGCCGCGAGAGGTCAACCTCCTCGCCGCGCTTGCGCAGGTGCTTCACCGCCCGGTCGAGGACGGTCAGGGTCTTGAGGCCCAGGAAGTCGAACTTCACCAGGCCGGCGCTCTCGACCCATTTCATGTTGAACTGGGTGGCCGGCAGGTCCGAGCGCGGATCCTTGTAGAGCGGGGTCAGCTGGGTCAGGGGCCGGTCGCCGATCACCACGCCTGCGGCGTGGGTCGAGGCGTTGCGGAACAGGCCTTCCAGCTGCAGGGCGACGTCCAGGCAGGCCTTGACGTTGCCGTCCTCGTCACGGGCCTGCTTGAGGCGCGGCTCGATCTCGATGGCCTGGGCCAGGGTCACCGGCGCGGCCGGGTTGTTGGGCACCATCTTGCAGAGCCGGTCGACCAGGCCCAGCGGCAGTTGCATCACCCGCCCGACGTCGCGCAGCACGGCGCGGGCCTGCAAGCTACCGAAAGTGATGATCTGGGCCACGCGGTCGCGGCCGTACTTTTCCTGCACGTAGACGATCACCTCTTCCCGCCGCTCCTGGCAGAAGTCGATGTCGAAGTCGGGCATGGAGACCCGTTCGGGATTGAGGAAGCGCTCGAACAGCAGGCCGAAGCGCAGCGGGTCGAGGTCGGTGATGGTCAGCACCCAGGCGACCAGCGAACCGGCGCCCGAACCCCGGCCCGGCCCCACGGGAATGCCGTGCTCCTTGGCCCATTTGATGAAGTCCGACACGATCAGGAAATAGCCGGGGAAGCCCATCTTGATGATGACGTTCAGCTCGAACTCGAGCCGGTCCCAATAGACCTGTTCCTCGACGGCCAGGGTCAGGCCCTCGAGGCGCTTCTTCAGGCCTTCGCGGGCCTGGTGGCTCAGTTCCTCGGGCTCGCTGCGGCCGTCGCCGGTCGGGAAGCTGGGCAGGATCGGATCGCGCTTCTGCACCATGAAGGCGCAGCGGCGGGCGATATCCAGGGTGTTGTCGCAGGCTTCCGGCAGGTCGGCGAACAGCTTGCGCATGTCGTCGGCCGACTTGAACCAGTGCTCGGGCGTCACCCGCCGGCGCTCGTCCTGGCCGACGAAGGCGCCGTCGGAGATGCAGAGCAGCGCGTCGTGCGCGTCGTACATCGCGGGCTTGGCGTAATAGACGTCGTTGGTGGCGACCAGCGGCGCGTCGTTCTCATAGGCCCAGTGCACCAGACCCGGCTCGGCGGCGGCCTGGCGCGGCAGGCCATGGCGCTGCAGTTCGACATAGAACCGGTCGCCGAACACCCGCTGCATCTCGACCAGGGCGGCTTCGCCCTCGCCGGTCTTGCCCGAGGCGAACAGGGCGTCGACCGGACCGTCGGTTCCGCCCGACAGCAGGATCAGCCCCTCGGCGTGCTCGACCACCTTGGCCCACGGGACCACGGGCTCGGACATCTCGCCGCTTTCCAGATAAGCGATCGACGACAGTTCGGAGAGGTTGAGATAGCCCCGCTCGTTCTGGACCAGCAGGGTGATGGTCGGCGTCCGCGCCCAGCGCTCGGTCGGGCCGGCGCCGATGCCCGAGACCGCCAGGGCGCAGCCAATGATCGGCTGGACCCCGTAGTCCTTGGAGTAGACGGAATATTCCAGCGCGCCGAACAGGTTGTTGCGGTCGACCAGTCCCGCCGCCGGCATGCCGGCCGCCGCGGCCAGGCCGGGGATCTTGTCGGCCTTGATGGCGCCTTCGAGCAGAGAATAGGCCGAGCGCACGCGAAGGTGGACAAATCCCTGACCTTCGTTGCCCGACATCACCGCACCTCGTTCTACGACTCAGGCCACCATCTGGGCGACCTGGCACATCATCCAGACGAAGCTGGCGACAGATACAAGCGCCAAAGACTCACGCGCGATACGGACCATGGGAACCCTCCTGCGGTCGTTGCTTGTTTGTTCTATATTCCACTTTTGTTCTCCTGTGCAAGAGACCCTTGTTCGATTGCGCGCTTTTTTGTCGCGGCCTCGGCGATGATCGCTCGCCGCCCGCATTTCCGGTGGATTTGAGACGCGGATCGGCTCAGATCGCCCCATGCGCCTGATCATCGACACCGACACCGCCGGGGACGACGTGTTCTCCCTGATGCTCGCCCTGCGCCGCCCAGGCGTCACCGTGGACGCCATCACCATCGCCCACGGCAATGTCGGGTTCGAGCAGCACGCGGAGAACGCGCTGGTCACGCTGGAGATGTGCGAAAGGTCCGGCGTCCCGGTCTATCTGGGCGCCCAGCGGCCGTTCACCCGCGAGCCCCTCGACGCGGCCTATGTGTTCGGGGCCGACGGCATGAGCGACAGCGACATCCCGCGCGCCGCCCAGCGCCCCTCCCCCGGCCACGCCGCCGACGAGATCGTGCGGCGGGTGATGGAGGCCCCCGGCGAGATCACCCTGATCGCCCAGGCCGCGCTGACGAATATCGCCCTGGCCTACCTGCGCGAGCCGCGCATCGCCCGGGCCGTCAAACACCTGTGGATCATGGGCGGCACGGACAACGGGGTCGGCAATGTGACGTCGGCGGCCGAATACAATCTCTATGTCGATCCGGAGGCCGCCAAGATCGTCATCAACGCTGGTTTCGCGATGAGCATCGTCACCTGGACGGAAACCCTGCGCGACGGCCTGCTGAGCCTTGAGCAGCTGGCGGCGCTGGACGCCCTGGGCACGCCGCGCGCGGCGTTCTTCACGAAGGTCAACCGCGCCTCCCTAGCGTTCGCCCAGGAGACGCAAGCCCTGGACGGCAGCCTGCATCCCGACGCCCTGACCTGCGCCGTCGCCCTGGACGAGCGCCTGATCCTGGAGTCGGAGATGGCCGTGGTCGATGTCGAGACGGTGGGCGAGCTGACGCGCGGCTACCTCAGCGTCTCCAATCATATCCTGCCCGACATCGAGGTCGCCGACCCGGCCCTGCGCCGCCGTCCGCCCAACGCCCGGATCATCAAGCGGATCGACCAGCAGGGCTTCTACAACGCGTTGCGCGACGCCCTGCTGTAGGCGCTAAAACGTCTGCGCCACCAGATGCCCGTCCTTCAGGGCGAAGACCCGGTCCATATAGCGGGCCAGTTCCATGTTGTGGGTGGCGATCAGCGCCGCCACGCCGCGTTGGCGGGCCTGCTCGTAGAGCGCCTGGAACACCCCCGCCGAATTGGCCGGGTCGAGGTTGCCGGTCGGCTCGTCGGCCAGCAGCAGCTTGGGCTTGTTGGCCAGGGCCCGGGCGATGGCCACCCGCTGCTGTTCGCCGCCCGACATCTGGCCCGGCTGGTGGTTGAGCCGCTCGGCCAGGCCCAGCTGGTTCAGCATCTCGGTCGCGGCGGCCCGCGCTTCGGCCTTGCTCTTGCCGGCGATCATCGCCGGCATGGCGACGTTGTCCATCGCGCTGAACTCGGGCAGCAGGTGATGGAACTGATAGATGAAGCCCACGGTGGTCAACCGGACCTGGGTGCGCTGGCGTTCCGACAGCTTGGAGCAGTCGCGGCCGTCCAGGGCGATCAGACCGGCGTTGGGCCGCTCCAGCAGGCCGGCGGCGTGCAGCAGGGACGACTTGCCCGAGCCCGACGGACCGATCAGCCCGACCACCTCGCCGGGATAGACGTCCAGATCCACGCCGCGCAGCACGCTGAGCGAGCCCGCCTCGGTGACATAGGTGCGCTCCACGCCGCGCAGGGCCAGGATGGGACTGGATGCGGGACTATTCATAACGCAGGGCCTCGACCGGATCGATGCGCGAGGCGCTAATGGCCGGCAGCAGGGTGGCGAGGACGCTCAGAGCCGTGGATATGCCGACGATGACGCCGACTTCGCTCCAATCGATCTTGGCCGGGATGTGGGCCAGGAAATAGATGTCGGCGCTGAACACCGCCGTTCCAGAGACCCATTCGACGAAGTTCTGGATGGCGGTGATGTTGGCGCAGAACAGGACGCCCAGCAGCAGGCCGGCCAGGGTGCCGGCCAGCCCGATCGAGGCGCCGGCCATCATGAAGATCCGCAGGATGGCGGCCTGACTGGCGCCGATGGTCCGCAGGATGGCGATGTCGCGGCCCTTGTTCTTCACCAGCATGACCAGGGCCGAGATGATATTGAGGGTGGCGATGGCGACGACGATGAACAGGATCAGCCGCATCACCTTGCGTTCGATCTGCAGGGCGTTGAAATAGCTGGCGTTCTTGTCCATCCAATCCTGGACGAAGGCGCCCGGGCCGCTGGCCTGCTCGATCGAGGCCTTGATGTCCCTGGCCTTGTCCGGGTCGGTGACCTTGATCTCCACATAGTCGATCGAGGTGTCGCGGCCGAAGAACAGCTGGGCCTGGGGCAGCGCCATGTAGACGAAGCTCTCGTCGAACTGGCTCATGCCGACGCTGAAGATCCCGCCGACCGTGTAGTCCTTCTCGCGCGTCGAGGCGCCAAACGCCGTGGCCGGGCCCGAGGGCGAGATCAGGGTGATGGCGTCGCCGACCGACAGGCCGAGATTGCGGGCCATGCGGTCGCCGATCAGCACGATGTCGCCACCGTATTCGCCCTCGCCGAACCCGGCCAACGAGCCGCGCTTGATGTTGCTGGCGATCATCTTCATGCCGCGCAGGTCGGCCGGGGTGACGCCGCGCACGATCGCGCCCGACACCTGGCTGGGGCCGATGACCATGGCCTGGGCCTCGACCATCGGCGCGGCCTGGGTCACCCCGGGCACGGCCCTGATGCGGGTGATGACGCCGTCGCGGTCAGGACCGTTGAGCAACGGCCCCTGAGCGTAGACGTGGCCGTTGAAGCCCAGCAGCCGGCCGAGCAGTTCGGCCCGGAAGCCGTTCATCACGCTCATCACGGTGATCAGGGCGAAGACCGCCAGCATCACCGCCGCGAACGAGATGATGGCGATCAGCGCCACGCCGCCGTTCTTGCGCTTGTTGCGCAGGTACCGCCAGGCGACGGTGCGCTCCCAGGTTCCGAACGGGCCGGCCGCGCCGAGGGCCATCAGGCGGCCTTGCTCGAAAGCTGGGCGATCACCTCGGCCAGCGGCGCGGTGTGGCGCTCGCCGGTCTTGCGGTTCTTGATCTCGACCACGCCGTCGGCGATCCCCTTGGGGCCGACGATCATCTGCCAGGGCACGCCGATCAGGTCCATCGAGGCGAACTTGCCGCCGCCGCGGGCGTCGGTGTCGTCGTAGAGCACCGCCTTGCCGGCCGCCGTCAGGGTCTTGTAGGCCTGCTCGCACGCTTCGTCGCAGGCGGCGTCGCCGACCCGCAGGGAGATGATCCCAACGTCGAACGGAGCCACCGACTCCGGCCAGATGATCCCGGCCTCGTCATGGCTGGCCTCGATGATCGCGCCCAGCAGGCGCGAGACGCCGACGCCGTAGCTGCCCATCTGCACCGGGGTGTCCTTGCCGTCCGGACCGGCCACCAGGGCCTTCATCGGCTCGGAATACTTGGTCCCGAACGAGAAGATGTGACCGACCTCGATGCCGCGCGCCGACAGGCGGTCGCCCTCGGGCAGCTTGGCGAAGGCCTCGGCGTCGTGCATTTCCTCGGTGGCCGCGTACAGCGCCGTGCGCTGGTCGACCAGCGGCTGCAGGTCGCCGTACCAGTCGACGTCGGGGCCGGGGGCGCCCATCTCGACCAGGTCCTTGTGGCAGAACACTTCGCTCTCGCCGGTATCCGCCAGGACGATGAACTCGTGGCTCAGGTCGCCGCCGATCGGGCCGGTGTCGGCGCGCATCGGCACCGCCTTCAGGCCCATGCGGGAGAACAGGTTCAGGTAGGCCACGAACATGCGGTTGTACGACTTGCGCGCGCCTTCGGCGTCGAGGTCGAAGCTGTAGGCGTCCTTCATCAGGAACTCGCGGCCGCGCATCACGCCGAAGCGCGGGCGGCGCTCGTCGCGGAACTTCCACTGCACATGGTAGAGGTTCTTGGGCAGATCCTTGTAGCTCTTCACCGAGCCGCGGAAGATCTCGGTGATCATCTCCTCGTTGGTGGGGCCGTACAGCAGCTCGCGTTCGTGACGGTCGACGATGCGCAGCATTTCGGGGCCGTAGGCGTCGTAGCGGCCCGACTCGCGCCACAGGTCGGCCAGTTGCAGGGTCGGCATCAACAGCTCGATGGCCCCCGCCCGATCCATCTCCTCGCGGACGATCTGCTCGACCTTGTTGAGCACCCGCAGGCCCAGCGGCAGCCAGGCATAGATGCCCGCCGCCTCCTGGCGGATCATGCCGGCCCGCAGCATCAGCTGGTGCGAGACGATCTGGGCGTCGGAAGGGGCTTCCTTGAGTACGGGCAGGAAATAGCGCGACAGGCGCATGGAACGGACGTCTCCGGGGAATTCGAGGCGTTGAGATAGCCGCTTGGGCGTCAGCTTGGCAACGCGCGCGGCGAAAAGATGGCTACCAAGCGTTTTCGAGCGAAGTGGCGCCCGGTTCGCGCGAAGAAAACGCGCCAACACGAAGAGCGCCTTCAGGAACGAAAAGAAGGCCGCGCGGTTCACGCGCGGCCTATCAAGTCATCGTCGGGGAAGACGCCACAGAGCAAGGTCGAAAAGCCGACCTCGTGAGTCTGAGCCTAGGCCGCGAACCACTGTTCGGGGCGCCAGATTGCGTCTGGCCTGACCACTTGGCGAAGTTCGCCCAGGGATTGGGCGAATGACGGTAAATTCGACGCGCGCCGCCCAAGGCTTGGGCGCCGCCCCTTGGTTCTTGGCAGTACGATCAATAGGTGGCCGGCAGGGCCGGCAGGGTGATCAGCTTGAAATGGATCACCAGCAGCAGCCCCGCCATCACCAGGGCCGAGACCCAGGTGGTGGTGAAGAACTTGCGCTTCAGGTTCGGATTGACCGGCGCGCCGGGATCCGCGCCAGGCGGCGGCGTGATTCCCATCTCGTGGAACGTCCGGTTGCCCAGCGGCAGCACGGCGAACAGCGTGGTCCACCAGATGGTCAGGTAGACGGCGATGCAGGTGATCGGTCCCATCAGTGGGATTCCTCAGGCGTTTCCATGAGCTCGACCAGCATGCCGCCCATGTCCTTGGGGTGAACGAAGATGATCAGCGTACCATGGGCGCCGATCCGTGGCTCGCCCAGGACCGTGGCGCCCTTGGCGACCAGGCTGTCGCGGGCTTCGTAGATGTTCTCGACCTCGAAACAGATGTGGTGCTGGCCGCCCTTGGGGTTCTTGGCCAGGAAGCCGTGGATCGGCGACTTTTCGCCATAAGGCTCGATCAGCTCGATCTGGCTGTTGGGCAGGTTGACGAAGCACACCCAGACGCCCTGTTCAGGCATGGCCCATTTCTCGGTATGCGAGGTCGCGCCCAGCAGGTCGCGGTACATCTTCAGCGAGTCGTCGATGGAGGGCGTCGCGACGCCGACGTGGTTGAGCTTGCCGATCATGCGTTCTCAGGTCCTGCGCCTGGGAAGCGCCGTCCGATTGGGACCGCGCGACCCTGTCTTGTTTTTCGAGGGTATAGACGACTTCATGGACCCCCGGCGAGGCGTTTCCGAGGCGCCGGGCCACCGTGTCAGAACGGGCGCGCCCCCTTGGGCAGGCCCCGCAGCCAGTGGAAGCGCACCGGCATGACCTGGACCAGCAACAGGCCGGCGACGAAGCCGCCGAGATGGGCTTGCCAGGCGATGCCGATGATCCCGACGCCCGAGGCCAGGCCGTAGGCCGCGCCCAGGCCGACCACCAGGAGGTTCGAGATCACCGCCGAGACGACCTGCCGCATCACCGTGCCTGAGAAGGTCGGCGCCAGCTTGAGCTCGCCCGGTCCACTCAGGCGGGCCACAGCGCCCCACAGCCCGAAGATCGCGCCCGAGGCCCCGACCGCCGGGATCTGATCAGGCGCGAACAGGAGAAACGTGCCCGCCCCAGCTAGGCCGCAGACGACAAAGAACACCAGGAAGAGCAACCCGCCCATCCAGTCGCGGCCCAATCTCTGGGCGATCGCGGGGCCAAGGGCGACCAGCGCCCCGCTGTTCATCACGATGTGCAGCCAGCCACCGGGTTGTTGCCAACTCGCATGCAGGAACATGTGGGTCAGGGGCGTCCACCACAGACCCTGGAACACCCCAGGCTTCCAGAGGGCTCCAAGCGTCAGGATGGCGTCGCCGTAGCCCCTGGCCTCTCCGATCATCTGGCCAAAGCACACCAGCCAGATCACGGCGGTCATCACCAGGACCGGCCAGGCTTCGAACCACAGCATCGCAGGCCCCCTGCCCCACAGCGTCTCGCGCCGTGGGGCTTCGGAGACAGGCGGCTGCTGCTGCTCGCTCATCGCGCGGCTAGATCCGCAGCACCGTGGTCTCGACCACGGGCTTGCGTTCCCAGATGCGGAAGGCGGCCTTCTTGACGGCCCGCGAGATGGCGCTCTCGATGGCCTCGTCGATCTCGCGCTGGTCGTCCTTCATGCGCTTGAAGGCGGTTTCGGCCTCTTCCGCCAGGTCGTCGAGCGCGTCGTCCAGCGGATATTCGGCGTCGCCGGCCAGGCCCAGGCCGCGAACCTGCGGACCCGAGACGATGCGGCTCTTGCCGTCCAGCACCACCGACACGGCCAGCATGCCGTTGAACGCCGCGTGACGCCGCTCGCGCAGGGCCTCGCCGTTCTCGGGCGTCACCACGCCGCCGTCGACATAGAGGCGGCCCGAGGGCACCTCGTCGATGATCGCCGGATGGCCGGGAGCCAGGCGCACCATGTCGCCGTTGCGCGGGCTGACGGCGTGCGGGACCTGCAGGTCCTTGGCGAAAGCGGCGTGCTCGATCAGATGGCGGCGCTCGCCATGGGTCGGCACGGCGATGGTCGGCCGGGCCCACTGGTACATCTGCTTGAGCTCGTCGCGGCACGGGTGGCCACTGACGTGGATGCCGGGAGTGTCGCGTTCGGTGTGCAGGCGCACGCCGCGGTCGGCCAGCTTGTTCTGCAGGTTGCGGATCGGGATCTCGTTGCCCGGGATGACCCGCGAGGAGAAGACCACGTGGTCGCCCTGCGACAGCTTGACGTGCGGGTGGGTGCCCTCGGCGATGCGGGCCAGGGCGGCGCGCGCCTCGCCCTGGCTGCCGGTGCAGAGAAACAGCACCTCGTTCTCGGGCAGGTACTTGGCCTGGTCGTCGGTGATGAAGGGCTCCAGGCCCTCCAGCAGGCCGACGTGGCGGGCGGCGGCGGCCATGCGGTGCATCGAGCGGCCGGCCAGGCAGACCTTGCGGCCGGCGGCCTGGGCGGCGCGGATCACGGTGTCCATGCGGGCCACGTTCGAGGCGAAGCAGGCCACGGCGATCTTGCCGGTCAGGCTCTTGATCAGCCGGTTCATCGCCACGCGGACCTCGGCCTCGGAGCCCGCCACGCCATCGACGAACACGTTGGTGCTGTCGCAGACCATGGCCAGGACGCCCTCGTCGCCGAGGCGCTTAATGGCCTCGATGTCGGTGGGGCCGCCCAGTTGGGGATCAGGGTCGATCTTCCAGTCGCCGGTATGCAGGATCGTGCCCAGCGGAGTCTTGATCGCCACGCCGTTCGGCTCGGGGATCGAGTGCGTCAGGGTGATCATTTCCAGGTGGAACGGACCCAGGTCGAAGCTGCCGCCCAGCGGGATCTCGGTGATCGGCACCTCGCCCAGCAGGCCGGCGTCGCGCAGCTTCTCGCGCAGCAGGAAGGCGGTGAACGGCGTGGCGTAGACCGGCGCCTTGAGGCGCGGCCACAGCCAGTGCACGGCGCCCAGGTGGTCTTCGTGGGCGTGGGTCAGGACGATGCCGATGATATCCTTGGCGTAGGCCTCGATGAATTCGGGGTCGGGCAGGATGATCTCGACGCCCGGCGTGGTCTGGTCGCCGAAGGTCACGCCCAGGTCGACGACGATCCACTTGCGATCGTTCGCCGGACCGTAGCCGTACAGGTTGAAGTTCATGCCGATCTCGTTCGAGCCGCCCAGGGGCAGGAAAACGAGTTCGTCTTTGGGGGAAGGCTTGTCGGTATATTTGGTCATTAGGTCTCTAAATGGGTGTTACGGCGATGAATTTCGAGGAGACCGCGAATGGTCAGATCTGAATCGAAGTGGTCGATGCTGTCGGTGGCGCCCTCGAACAGCGAGGCGACGCCGCCGGTGGCGACCACGGTCATGGGTTCGGCCCGCTCGGCCTTGATCCGGGCCACCAGGCCCTCGATCAATGAAATATAGCCCCAGAATACGCCCGATTGCATGGCGCTGACAGTGTCCGTGCCGACGATGCGGTTCTTGGCCGGGCGCTGGATGGCGATGCGCGGCAGCTTGGCGGCCGCCTCGTGCAGGGCTTGCATGGACAGGTTGATGCCGGGAGCGATGATCCCGCCCTCGAAGGCGCCGTCGGCGCCGACGATGTCGAAGGTTGTGGCCGTCCCGCTGTCGATGACGATCAGCGGGCCCGGATAGACCATGTGGGCGCCGACGGCGTTGACCAGGCGGTCGGCCCCGGCCTCGGACGGCTTGTCGATCCGCACGTCGACGCCCAGTTCGGCGTTCTCGCCGATCACCAGCGGTTCGACGTTGAAATAGCGGCGCGACAGGTTGCGCAGGTTGAAGATCGACTGCGGCACGACGCTGGAGATGATGCAGGCGTCGATGGCCCGGAAGCCCAGACCCTGCATCGACAGCAGTTGCGACAGCCAGACCACGTATTCGTCGGCCGTGCGCGTGCTCTCGGTGGCGGCGCGCCACTGGGCGATCCACTCGTTGCCATCATGGATGGCGAACATGGTGTTGGTGTTGCCCTGTTCGATGGCCAGCAGCATCAGGAGGCCCCTCCGAAAAAGACGTCGCCGGCGGTGATCCGGCGCAATTGACCATCGGCCAGACGAAGACGCAGAGCGCCGTCGCCGTCCAGTCCTTCCGCGATCCCGTCCAGGGTTTCGGTCCCCAGGCGGGCGACGCAGGGCTCGCCCAGGCCGTGGGCCCGCGCGGTCCAGGCGTCGGCGATGGCCGGGAAACCCAAGCGCAGCCAGACGTCGTTCCAGCGCGCGAAGGCGGCGGCCAGGACCTCGATCGCCTCGACGGGCGACGGCGGCGGAGCGGCCCTGTAGGTCGGGATGGCGGTGGCGGGGCGTTCGCTGTCGATCGGCTTGCGGGCCAGGTTGACCCCGACGCCGACCGCGATCCACAGCCCGCCGTTCGGCCGCGCGCCGGATTCCACGAGGATGCCGCTGACCTTCAGCCCGCCCAGCAGCGGGTCGTTGGGCCATTTGAGGCTGATCAGGCTGGCCGGGACGTAGGCGGCCAGCAGGTCGGCCACCGCCAGGGCGGCGACGAACGACACCTGGGCGGCCTCGGCGGGCGGCTTGTCGGTCGAGAACAGCAGGGTGGCGGCGAGGTTGCCCTCGCCGGTTTCCCAGGCGCGGCCCCGTCGGCCGCGACCGGCCGTCTGGCGCAGGCCCACGATCCAGACCGGGCCCGCCTCCCCCGCTTCCGCGCGGCGACGGGCCTCGGCGTTGGTCGAGTCGATCTCGTCCAGAACGACGACGGGCGCGGGCGAAACAGCGCCCGTCACGTCACGCGTGGCCAAAGGCCGCCGCGGCGGCCCTGGCGGCGGGGTCGAGCCAGATCAGCGCGATCAGCACGACCGGGAACGAGAACAGCGCCGCGGCGAAGCCGATCGCCCGGGCGGTCGGTTGCGGCTTGTCCACCGGGCTGGCCGGAGCGTCGAACCACATCGTCTTGATCAGGCGCAGATAGTAGAAGGCCGCGACCACGCTGCCGACCAGGCCCAGCACCGCCGCCCATTGCAGCAGCACATCGCCCGAGCCCATGGCGGCCCCGAACACGTAGAACTTGGCCCAGAAGCCCGAGAACGGCGGCAGGCCCAGGGCCGACAGCGAGAACGCGGTCATGGCCAGGGCGATGCCCGGACGTTCCTTCACCAGGCCGGCCATGTCCTCGATGGTCTCCATGGGCTTGCCGTCACGCGACAGGGCCTGGAGGCAGGCGAAGAAGCCGGTGACGTCGACCATGTAGAGGGTCATGAACAGCAGCATCGAACTCAGGCCGGTCTCGCCGCCGGTCGCCACGCCCAGCAGGGCGTAGCCGACATTGGCGATCGAGCTGTAGGCCCACAGGCGCTTGAGGTTGCTCTGGGCCAGGCCGGCGAAGGCGCCGACGAACACCGAGGCCAGGGCGGTGATGATCAGGATCTGGCGCCATTGGGCCACCGAGTCCGGGAAGGCGTCGCCCAGCACGCGGGCCAGCATCATCATGGCGGCCAGCTTCGGCGCGGCGGCGAAGAAGCCGACGACCGGGGTCGGGGCGCCTTCATAGACGTCCGGCGTCCACATGTGGAACGGCGCGGCCGAGACCTTGAACGCCAGGCCGCAGATCAGGAACACCAGGCCAAACAGCAGGCCCATGCCGTGCGTCCCGTGGGCGACGGCGGCGATGTCGGCGAAGCGGGTCGAGCCGGCGAAGCCGTAGATCAGCGAGGCGCCATACAGCAGAAGGCCCGACGACAGGGCGCCGAGCACGAAGTACTTCAGGCCAGCCTCCGACGACTTGGCGTCGTCGCGGCGGAAGGCGGCCAGCACGTAGAGCGCCAGCGACTGCAGCTCGACGCCGATATAGAGGCTGATCAGGTCGCCGGCCGAGGCGGTGACGCCCATGCCCAGGGCGGCCAGGACGACCAGCACGGCATATTCGAATTTCTGGTCGCCGCGGACGGCCAGCCAGCGATCGCCCAGCACGATGGCGATGGCGCTGAACAGGTAGATGGCGACCTTGGCGTAGGTGGCGGCGGCGTCGGCGGCGTAGACGCCGTTGAAGGCGTGGCCGTGCGGCCCGGCCACGGCGGCCACGGCCGCGCCCAGCAGGGCCAGGACGGCCGCGCCGGTGAACAGCGGGGTGACCTTGCCGTGGAACGCGCCCCAGACCAGCAACACCAGGGCCGAGGCCCCGAGGATCACTTCGGGAAGAACGAGGGAGAAGTTGGCGGCGAACGTCATGGTGTCCCTCACCCGCCCACGGCGGCGCGCCAGGCGCCGACGAGCCCGTCGACGGACGACGCGGTCAGGTTCAATACGAGATTGGGATAAACGCCGAGCACCAGGGTGGCGATGATCAGCGGGGCGAAGATCAGGATCTCGCGCTTGTCGAGGTCGGTGATCGTCTTGAGGTCCGGATTGACGATCTCGCCGAACATCACGCGACGATAGAGGTTCAGGGCGTAGACCGCCGACAGGATGACGCCGGTGGTGGCCACGATCGCCGTCCAGGTCGAGGCCTGATACGTGCCCGTCATGGTCAGGATCTCACCGACGAAGCCCGAGGTGCCCGGCAGGCCGACATTGCCCATGGTGAACAGCATGAACACCGCCGCGTACCACGGCATGCGGTTGGTCAGGCCGCCGTAGAAGGCGATCTCGCGAGTGTGCATGCGGTCATAGACCACGCCGACGCAGAGGAAGAGCGCGCCGGAGATCACCCCGTGGCTCAGCATCTGGAAGATCGCGCCCTGCTCGCCCTGGGCGTTGCCCGAGAAGATGCCCATGGTCACGAAGCCCATGTGGGCGACCGACGAATAGGCGATCAGCTTCTTGATGTCGGTCTGACGGAAGGCGACCAGCGAGGTGTAGACGATGGCGATCGCCGACATCGTGAACACCAGCGGCTGGAACACCTCCGAGGCGTTGGGGAACATCGGCAGGCTGAAGCGCAGGAAGCCGTAGCCGCCCATCTTCAGCAGGATGCCCGCCAGGATCACCGAACCGGCCGTCGGGGCCTCGACGTGGGCGTCGGGCAGCCAGGTGTGGACCGGCCACATCGGCATCTTGACCGCGAAGCTGGCGAAGAAGGCCAACCACAGCCAGGTCTGCAGCCACGGGGCGAACTTGTAGGTCATCAGCACCGGGATCGACGAGGTGTGGGCGATGGCGATCATCGACAGGATGGCCGCCAGCATCAGCACCGAGCCGAGCAGGGTGTAGAGGAAGAACTTGTAGGCCGCGTAGACCCGCCGCTTGCCGCCCCAGATGCCGATGATCAGGAACATCGGAACCAGGCCGCCCTCGAAGAAGAGGTAGAACAGGATCAGGTCCAGGGCGCAGAACACGCCGATCACCAGGGTCTCGAGGACCAGGAAGCAGATCAGGTACTCGACGATCCGCTTATCGATCGATTTCCAGCCGGCGATGATGCAGAGCGGCAGCAGGAACGCCGTCAGCAGCACGAACAGGATCGAAATGCCGTCGACGCCCATGCGGTAGTGCAGGCCGGCGAACCAGGCCACGTCTTCCACGAACTGGAAGCCGGGGTTCTTGGCGTCGAACTGTACGACCAGCAGGATCGACAGGGCGAAGGTGACCAGGGTGGTCGCTAGGGCGATCCATCTGGCCAGGGCGTCGGTCTTGGCGTTGTCGCCCGAGGCGGCGCGAACCGCCAGGAGGACGGCCACGCCGACGAGCGGGGCGAAGGTAGTGAGGCTAAGCAGGCCGGTCATCGATCCGTCCTCAACGGAATGCATAGAGGGCGAACGTCAGCAGGCCGGCGACGCCGAGCAGCATGACGAAGGCGTAGTGATAGACGTAGCCGCTCTGCAGCTTGCCGGTCCGCCGACCGACCTCGTAGCTGACGGCGCTGACGCCGTCCGGTCCGAGGCCATCGATCAGCTTCTGGTCGCCACCCTTCCAGAACAGGTCGCCGAGGAACTTGGCCAGGCGCACGAAGGTGGCTTGGTACAGCTCGTCGAAGAACCACTTGTTGTAGAAGAACACGTAGAGCGGGCCGTTGCGGGCCGCGAGCTTGGCGCCCAGCCGTTCATTGCCCTTCACCAGGTAGACCCAGGCGGCGATGGCCAGGCCGAGGATCGAGGCGACCAGCGGGCTCCACTTCACCCATTCGTCCACTTCGTGGGCCTCGTGCAGCACGTGGTTGGTCGGGGCGTTGAAGATCGCCCCGCGCCAGAACTCCGCCTCGTGATGGCCGACGAAGTAGTCGACGAAGAAGAAGCCGGCGAACACCGCGCCGATCGACAGCAGGATCAGCGGAACCAGCATCACCCAGGGGCTCTCATGCGGCGTGTGGTCATGACCATGGTCGTCCCCGTTCGGGAGCGGCTCGTCGTGGGTCTCGATCTGGGCCGACGAGGCGTGGTCATCGTGACCGTGCGCGTCATGGGCGTGATCGTCGTGGCCCCAACGGGCCTGGCCGTTGAAGGTGAAGAAGGCCACGCGCCAGGAGTAGAACGAGGTCAGGCCGGCCACCAGCACGCCGATCGCCCAGGCGAACATCGCCACGCCGTTGTGACCGCCGGCGGCGAAGGCCGCCTCGATGATGGTGTCCTTCGAATAGAAGCCGGCGAAGCCCAGGTGCAGCGGCGGGAAGCCGAGACCAGTGATGGCGATGGTGCCGACGGTCATGGCGATGAAGGTCACCGGCAGCAGCTTGGCCAGGGCCCCGTACTTCCGCATGTCCTGCTCGTGGTGCATGCCGTTGATCACCGAGCCGGCGCCCAGGAACAGCAGCGCCTTGAAGAAGGCATGGGTGAACAGGTGGAACATCGCCGCCTGGTAGGCGCCGACCCCGGCCGCGAAGAACATGTAGCCCAGTTGCGAACAGGTCGAATAGGCGATGACCCGTTTGATGTCGTTCTGGGTCAGGCCGACCGTGGCGGCGAACAGGGCGGTGACCGCGCCGATCACCGCGACGATGTTCTTGGCGACGGGCGCGTATTCGAACATCGGCGACAGCAGGCACAGCATGTAGACGCCGGCGGTGACCATGGTCGCCGCGTGGATCAAGGCCGAGACCGGGGTCGGGCCTTCCATGGCGTCCGGAAGCCAGGTGTGCAGGAAGAACTGCGCCGACTTGCCCATCGCGCCGATGAACAGCAGGAAGCAGGCGATGTCGACCAGCGGGAAGGTGTGGCCGGCGAATTCCCAGGTGCGCGCGGCGCCTGCGGCGATCTGCGGGAAGATCTCGGCGAACTGGATCGAACCGAACGCCCAGAAGGTGGTCATGATGCCCAGGGCGAAACCGAAGTCCCCCACCCGGTTGACGACGAAGGCCTTGATGGCGGCGGCGCTGGCGGTCGGCTTCTTGAACCAGAAGCCGATCAGCAGGTACGAGGCCAGGCCCACCCCTTCCCAGCCGAAGAACAGCTGCATGAAGTCGGCGGCGGTGACCAGGGCCAGCATGGCGAAGGTGAACAGCGACAGGTAGGCGAAGAACCGCGGCTTGTCCGGGTCGTGCGCCATGTAGCCCCAGCTGTAGACGTGGACGAGGGCCGAGACCGTCGTGACCACGATCAGCATCACCGCCGACAGGGCGTCGATGCGGATCGACCAGTTGGAGACGAAGTTTCCGACGTGGATGAAAGGCAGCAGGTCGACCGTGAAGGCCTCCAGGTGACCCCAGGTCCATTGGCTGAAGACGTACCACGACAGGACGCAGGCCAGGATCAGGCCGCCCGTGGTGATGGCCTGCGAGGCGATGTCGCCGATGCGACGGCCGAACAGGCCGGCCACGATCGCGGCGAGCAGCGGCGCGAAGACGATGATGGTGACGAGAGTCTGCACTGCGATCAGCCCTTCATCACGCTGGCGTCGTCGACGGCGATGTCGCCGCGGTTACGGAAGAACGTCACCAGGATGGCCAGGCCGACGGCGGCTTCGGCCGCGGCGACGGTCAGCACGAACATGGCGAAGATCTGCCCAACCACGTCGTGCAGATAGACCGAGAAGGCCACCAGGTTGATGTTCACCGCCAGCAGGATCAGCTCGATCGACATCAGGATGACGATGATGTTCTTGCGGTTCACGAAGATGCCGAAGACGCCGATCGTGAACAGGATGGCGGCGACGACGAGATAGTGAGACAGGCCGATCATTCGCTGATCCCCTCGCCCGGCTTGATCTGCACGAGTTCCATCCCGGTCTTTGGCGTACGGGCGATCTGCTTGCCGATGTCCTGGCGCTTGACGCCCGGCTTGTGGCGCAGGGTCAGGACGATGGCGCCGATCATGGCCACCAGCAGCACCAGGCCCGCCAGTTGGAAGAAGAAGATGTAGTCGGTGTACAGCACCCGGCCGATCATCTCGGTATTGGGCACGCCCGGCGCCGAGGCCATCGGGACGGCGTTCTTGCCCGCTGCGCCGTTGGTGGCCACCGTCGCGGCGACGAAGATCATCTCCAGCGTCAGGAAGCCCGCCACCAGCCCGCCGATCGGCAGGTACTGGGCGAAGCCCTGTCGCAGCTCGGCGAAGTCCACGTCGAGCATCATCACGACGAACAGGAACAGCACCGCGACCGCGCCCACATAGACGACGATCAGCAGCATCGCCAGGAACTCCGCGCCCAGCAGGACGAAGAGGCCGGCGGCCGAGAAGAAGGCGGTGATCAGGAAGAGCACCGAGTGCACGGGGTTGCGCGCCGAGACGACGAGAAGACCCGCCACCACAGTCGCTACCGCCAGCAAATAGAAAGCTATCGCCTGCAAGGCCATTGGCCCAGGTGCTCCCTTGAAAACCGTAAAACACAGACGAGCCGGATGGCTCGCCGTCTACCCTCGGAATCGCGCCCCGTCCTTTAGCGGTAGGGCGCGTCCAACTCCAGATTCTTCGCGATCAGCCGCTCCCAACGGTCGCCGTTGTCGAGCAGCTTTTCCTTGTCGTAGTAGAGTTCTTCGCGCGTCTCGACGGCGTACTCGATGTTCGGCCCCTCGACGATGGCGTCCACCGGGCAGGCCTCCTGGCACAGGCCGCAATAGATGCACTTGACCATGTCGATGTCGTAGCGGGTCGTGCGGCGGCTGCCGTCCTCGCGCGGTTCGGCCTCGATGGTGATGGCCTGGGCCGGACAGATGGCTTCGCACAGCTTGCAGGCGATGCAGCGCTCTTCGCCCGACGGATAGCGACGCAGGGCGTGCTCGCCGCGGAAACGGGGCGACTGCGGGCCACGCTCGTTCGGATAGATCACCGTCTTCTTCGGGGCGATCATGTACTTCATGGCCAGGCCGAATGCGCCCGCGAAGTCGAGCAGCGCCACGCCTTTGACCGCTTGAGTGATGCGCTGGAACACCAGGCTCTCCTAACACTTTTCCTTGGGAAAAGGACGCGCGTCCCTGCCCGCTTCGATCTGTCCCCGGCGTATCGCCTGCCGGGTAATGCATTCCTTGGTCTTGGCGTCGGCCTTCTGGCGCGCTTCGACCTGTGCGTCCAGGGAACCCACCGGCGGCGGCCTTACCCCGCGCGGATGTTCCCATGCGGCGCAGCCGGACAGAGCGGTCACCAGGACCATTCCAGCCAGCGACGCCGCCCGCGTCATTTCGCGCCCTTCGAGATGACGCAGGTGTAGTTCGAAAGCTGGGCGGGGTCGCCCCCGTCCTGCTTGGATTCAATCTTGCCGCCGTCGGCGGCGCACCGCTCGCTGTCGCGGCGCAATTGGTCATAGCTGGCCACGCCGCGCCCCAGCGAATAGGACGTCTTGGCCGGGGCCACGCCGTCGGTCGCGCAGCCCGCCGCGGCAAACGCCAGGCCGACGAGGGCCAGGATGAGCGGTTTGCCGATCACGCCTGGATCCCGAACACGCGCCAGCCGGCGACCAGCGCCACCAGCACCAGCGACATCGGCAGGAAGACCTTCCAGCCCAGCCGCATCAGCTGGTCGTAGCGGTAGCGAGGCACGATGGCCTTGGCCATGGCGAACATGAAGAACCAGAAGATGGTCTTGGCGAAGAACACCAGGAACCCGAAGATGCTGACCGCCGTCGGCGGCAGGCCGTCCAGGAACGGTGTCGGGAAGCCGGGATTCCAGCCGCCGAAAAACAGCACGCTGATCATCGCGCACATCAGCACGATGTTCGAATATTCGCCGATCATGAACAGCAGGTACGGGGTCGAGCTGTACTCGACCTGATAGCCGGCCACGAGTTCGGATTCGGCTTCGGGAAGGTCGAAGGGCGGGCGGTTGGTCTCGGCCAGGGCCGAGATGTAGAACATGCCCATGGCGATGATCATCACCGGGGCCAGGATCAGGTTCTTCAGCCCGCCGCCGAACACGTTCCAGTTCCAGATCCAGCCGGACTGCTGCTCGACGATCGAGGTCAGGTTCATGGTGCCGGCCAGCAGGATCACCGTGATGATGATCAGGCCGATCGAAACCTCGTACGACACCATCTGCGCCGCCGAGCGCAGCGCGCCCAGGAACGGGTACTTCGAGTTCGAAGCCCAGCCGCCCATGATGATGCCGTAGACGCCCAGCGAGCTCATCGCCAGCAGGTAGAGGATGCCGACATTGAGGTTGGCCACCACCCAGCCCGGGGCCAGCGGCACCACGGCCCAGCCGACGAAGGCCAGCACGAAGCTGAGCAGCGGGGCCAGGATGAACACCACCTTGTCGGCGCCCGACGGGATGACGATTTCCTTCAGCACGAACTTCAGGAAGTCGGCGAACGACTGCAGCAGGCCGAACGGACCCACCACGTTGGGGCCCTTGCGCATCTGGACACCGGCCCAGATCTTGCGGTCGGCCAGCAGCAGGAAGGCCAGGCTGAGCAGGATCCAGATCATCACCAGGGCGATCTGCCCAAGCGTGATGCCGAACCAGAGAAGCGGAGACATGTTGGCCACGGTCTACTCCGCCGCGATCTTGGCGGCGCCGGAAACCACGGCCGCGCATTCGGCCATGGTCACGCTGGCGCGCGCGATGGGATTGGTCAGGTGGAAGGCCTTCACGGTGCTTTCGAACGGCGTGTCGGCCAGCTCGCCGGCGGCGCCCAGGCCCGACAGGTCGAACACGGTCGGGACCGAGCCCGGCGCGAAGTCGATCTGGCCGAAGGTCGGGTGCTCGGCGAACAGCTTGGCGCGCAGCTGGTCCAGGCTGTCATACGGCAGCTTGTGGCCGAGGATCTCGGACAGGGCCCGCAGGATCGACCAGTCTTCCTTGGCCTCGCCCTTCGGGAACACCGCCCGCTCGCCCATCTGGACGCGGCCTTCGGTGTTCACATAGAGGCCGTTCTTCTCGGTATAGGCCGCGCCCGGCAGGATGACGTCGGCCTTGTGGGCGCCGGCGTCGCCGTGCGTGCCCAGATAGATCTTGAAGGCGTCGGAGGCGGCGGTCTCGCACTCGTCGGCGCCCAGCAGGAACAGCACGTCCAGCGCGCCCGGCTTCAGCATCTCGCCGGCCGTGAGACCGCCCTCGCCCGGCGTGAAACCGAGGTCCAGGCCGGCCACGCGGGCGGCGGCGGTGTGCAGCACGTTCCAGCCGTTCCAGCCTTCACGCACGACATTGAACGTCTTGGCCACGGCGGCGGCGGCCTTCAGCACGGCGGCGCCGTCGGCGCGGGTCAGCGCGCCCTGCCCGACGATGATCGCCGGACGCTGGGCGTTCTTCAGCGCCGTCACGAAGTCGGACTTGCTCTTGACCAGGCCCGACAGGGTCTTGGAACCGGCGCCGAGGTAGTCGTAGTCGTAGGTCAGGTCGCCCTGCTCGCCGATCACGCCGATGCGGACCTTGCCGGCCAGCCACTGCTTGCGCAGGCGGGTGTTGAGCACCGGCGCCTCGAGGCGCGGGTTGGTCCCGACCAGCAGCACGACGTCGGCGTTCTCGATGCCGGCGATGGTCGAGTTGAACAGCCAGCTCTCGCGCGGGCCGGCACCCAGAACCGTGCCGTCCTGGCGGGCGTCGAGGTTCTTGACGCCCAGGGCGGTGAACAGGTCCTTGGTCGCCTTCAGGCTTTCGGCGTCCTGCAGGTCGCCGGCGATGACGCCGATGCGCTCCGGCTTGGCGGCCTTGATCCTGGCGGCCACGGCGGCGAAGGCCTCGGCCCAGGTCGCGGGCGCCAGCCGGCCGCCGACGCGAACGTAGGGGCGGTCAAGACGCTGACGCTGCAGGCCGTCGACGGCGTAGCGGGTCTTGTCGCTGATCCACTCCTCGTTGACGTCCTCGTTGACGCGCGGCAGCACGCGCAGCACCGCGGAGCCGCGGGCGTCGACGCGGATGGCCGAGCCGAGGGCGTCCATGACGTCGATGCTCTCGGTCTTCTTCAGCTCCCAGGGCCGCGCCTCGAAGGCGTAGGGCTTGGAGGTCAGGGCGCCGACCGGGCACAGGTCGATGACGTTGGCGCTGAGCTCCGACGTCACCGCCGCGCCCAGATAGGTCGTGATTTCAACGTCTTCGCCGCGCGAGATCAGGCCGATCTCCGGCGAGCCGGCGACCTCGGTGATGAAGCGCACGCAGCGGGTGCACTGGATGCAACGGGTCATCACGGTCTTGATGAGCGGGCCCATGGCCTTCTCTTCGACCGCGCGCTTGTTTTCTTCGTAGCGGCTGTCGTCGCGACCGTAGCCCATGGCCTGGTCCTGCAGGTCGCACTCGCCGCCCTGGTCGCAGATCGGGCAATCCAGCGGGTGGTTGATGAGCAGGAACTCCATCACCCCTTCGCGGGCCTTCTTGACCATCGGGGTCTTGGTGAAGATCTCCTGGCCCTCGGCGGCCGGCAGGGCGCACGACGCCTGCGGCTTCGGCGGACCGGGCTTCACCTCGACCAGGCACATCCGGCAGTTGCCGGCGATGCTCAGGCGCTCGTGGTAGCAGAAGCGCGGGATCTCTTCCCCGGCCAGTTCCGCCACCTGCAGAACCGTCATGCCGGGCTCGAACTCGACCTCGACGCCGTTGACCTTGGCGATTGCCATAATCGTTTACTCCGCCGCGATCAGGCTGGCGCCCTGCACGTGCAGGCGACCGCTACGATAGGATGCGATCCGGTCTTCCACCTCGTGGCGGAAGTGACGGAACAGGCCCTGGATCGGCCAGGCGGCCGCATCCCCGAGGGCGCAGATGGTGTGACCTTCGACCTGGGTCGTGACGTCCAGCAGGGTGTCGATTTCCTTCGGATCGGCCTCGCCGGTGGCCATGCGCTCCATGACCCGCCACATCCAGCCGGTGCCTTCGCGGCACGGCGTGCACTGGCCGCAGCTCTCGTGCTTGTAGAAGTAGCTGAGGCGGGCAATGGCGCGGACCAGATCGGTGTCCTTGTCCATGACCATGACGGCGGCGGTGCCCAGGCCCGACTTCAGGGCGCGCAGGGCGTCGAAGTCCATCGGCAGGTCTTCGCACTGCTCGGCCGGAATCATCGGCACCGAGGCGCCGCCCGGGATCACGGCCTTAAGGTTGCCCCAGCCGCCCCGGACGCCGCCGCAGTGATCCTCGATCAGCTGGCGGAACGGGATGCTCATGACCTCTTCGACGTTGCAGGGCAGGTTCACGTGGCCCGAGACGCAGAACAGCTTGGTGCCGGCGTTGTTGGGACGGCCAAAGCCGGTGAACCAGGCCGCGCCGCGACGCAAGACCGTACCGGCGACGGCGATGCTCTCGACGTTGTTGACCGTGGTCGGCATGCCGTAGAGGCCCGCGCCGGCTGGGAACGGCGGCTTCAGGCGCGGCTGGCCCTTCTTGCCTTCCAGGCTTTCCAGCAGGGCCGTCTCTTCGCCGCAGATATAGGCGCCGGCCCCGTGGTGGACGTAGAGGTCGAAGTCCCAGCCATGGACGTTGTTCTTGCCGATCAGCTTGGCGTCGTAGGCCTGCTTGATGGCGGCTTCCAGCACCTCGCGCTCGCGAACATATTCGCCGCGGATGTAGATGTAGCAGGCATTGGCCAGCATGGCGCGCGAAGCGATCAGGCAGCCTTCGATCAGCAGGTGGGGATCATGCCGCATGATCTCCCGGTCCTTGCAGGTGCCCGGCTCGGACTCGTCGGCGTTGACGACCAGGTAGTGCGGACGGCCGTCCTTCACTTCCTTGGGCATGAACGACCACTTCAGGCCGGTGCCGAAGCCCGCCCCGCCCCGGCCGCGCAGGCCGGAGTTCTTCATGTTGTCGATGATCCAGTCGCGCCCGGCGTCCAGGATGTCCTTGGTGCCATTCCAGCAGCCGCGCTTCTTCGCACCCTCCAGGCCCCAATCGTGGAGACCGTAGAGGTTGGTGAAGATGCGGTCCTTGTCTTCGAGGATACCGACCATGACTCAGCTTTGCGGATCGAATGGATGGGCGCGCACATAGCGCGTCCGACGAAGGATGACATAGGCGAAAAGCAGCCAGCCGGCCGCAATCGTCACAAGGCCCACGGGGACGGCCCAGGCGGGCGCCGCGGGGGCCATGCGGCCCCAGATCAGCACCAGGGCGCCGACTAGGCAGGCCGCCAGGCCGGTGAGCCGTTCGACGCGGTAGAGGCCGCGAACGGTCTGGACATAGGCCACGCGCTTGGCGAGGAGAACGGGATCATCGCTCACGACGTCTTGCCCTCCTCTTCCGCCTTCGCAGCCTTCATCCAGCCTAGGATGAACCAGATCTGGGCGCCCAGTCCCACGGCGATCGCCACCAGGAACACCGGCATCAGCCAGCCCTGCTTGAAGGCCACGTGACCGATGATCGCCACGCCGGCCAGCACGAAGCACACGGCGTCGATGGCGAACATCGTCGTCAGGCGCTTCTTCTGGATCAGGGCGGCGTCGTTGGACATCAGGCGGTCGGCTCTTTCTTCGGAGCTTTCTTGGGCTTCTCGGGCAGGTTCGGGATCTTGATCTTCTTGGCCAGCGAGCCGTCGTACAGCTTGGGGTCCGTCAGCGTCTTGATCGCGCCCTTGGGCTCAGAGGCCTTGCGGCCGTCGTAGCTGCCCGGCTTGGGCGACTTGCCGGCGGCGAAGTCGTCGAGAATCTGGGCCAGGCTCTCCGGCGTCAGATCCTCGTAGTAGTAGTCGTTGATGGCGGCCATCGGCGCGTTGCAGCAGGCGCCCAGGCACTCGACCTCTTCCCAGCTGAACTTGCCGTCGGCCGAGACGTCGTTGGCTTGCCCGATCTTGGCCTTCAACACGGCCTTCAGGTCGAGCGCGCCGCGCAGCTGGCACGGCGTGGTGCCGCACAGCTGGACGAAGGCCACCTTGCCGACCGGCTGCAGTTGGAACATCACGTAGAAGGTCGCGACCTCCAGCACCCGGATGACCGGCATCTGCAGCTGCTTGGCGATCTCCTGGATGGCGGGTTCGGACACCCAGCCTTCCTGCTTCTGGGCCAGCCACAGCATCGGGATCACCGCCGACTGCTTGCGCTCGGCGGGATACTTGGCTTTCCACCATTCGGCCTTGGCCTGGCTGTCCTTCGAGAAGGCGAAGCTGGCGGGCTGGTCCTTGGCGAGACGGCGTACGCTCATCGTGCGAAATCCACGCGGGCGATCTTGTCGCCCCTGAAGGTGTAGATGGCGGCGACCTCGAAGGTCGGATCGCCGTTGCCGCGGTCGACGTGCTCGTGATCGATCACGTTCGCGCCCACCACGATACGGTTGAGAAGCTTGGCCTTGTTGCCGGGGCACTGCGCGAACGCGGCCTCGTACCAGGCGCGATAGGCGGCGATGCCGGTGCGCGACACCTCGCCGTTCAGGCCGGCGACCACGACGTCGTCGGTGAAGTGGGCGCAGTGGGCGTCCAGGTCCTGGGCGTTGTAGGCGTCGAGCTGCGCCTGGGCGATCGCTTCCAGACTCACCGGTCGACCTCGCCGAACACGATGTCGAGCGAACCCAGGATGGCGGAGACGTCGGCCAGCTGGTGGCCACGGTTCATCCAGTCCATCGCCGCCAGGTGCGAGAAGCCCGGCGCCTTGATCTTGCAGCGGTACGGCTTGTTGGTGCCGTTGCTGACCACGAACACGCCGAACTCGCCCTTGGGCGCCTCGACGGCGGCGTAGACCTCGCCCTCCGGGGTGCGGAAGCCTTCGGTGTAGAGCTTGAAGTGGTGGATCAGGGCTTCCATCGACCGCTTCATCTCGGCGCGGCGCGGCGGGCTGACCTTGTTGTCCTGCGTCATCACCGGACCCGGCGTGACCCGCAGCTTTTCAATGGCTTGCAGGATGATCCGCGTCGACTCGCGCATTTCCTGCATGCGGCATAGATAACGGTCGTAGCAGTCGCCGTTCTTGCCCAGCGGGATGTCGAACTCGAACTCGTTGTAGCACTCGTAGGGCTGGTTGCGGCGCAGGTCCCAGGCGATGCCCGAACCGCGCACCATCACGCCGGAGAAGCCCCAGGCCAGCGCGTCTTCCTTGGTCACCACGCCGATGTCGACGTTGCGCTGCTTGAAGATGCGGTTGTCGGTGATCAGGCCCTCGATGTCGTCGCAGATCTTCGGGAAGGCCTTGGCCCATGCCTCGATGTCGTCGATCAGCGACGGGGTCAGGTCCTGGTGGACGCCGCCCGGCCGGAAATAGTTGGCGTGCAGGCGAGCGCCGCAGGCGCGCTCGTAGAACACCATCAGCTTCTCGCGCTCCTCGAAGCCCCAGAGCGGCGGCGTCAGAGCGCCGACGTCCATGGCCTGGGTCGTCACGTTCAGCAGGTGGTTCAGCACCCGGCCGATCTCGCAGAACAGCACGCGGATCAGACTGCCGCGCCGCGGCACGTCCACGCCCAGCAGCTTCTCGATGGCCAGGCAGAACGCATGTTCCTGGTTCATCGGCGCTACGTAGTCGAGGCGGTCGAAATACGGGATGTTCTGGAGGTAGGTACGGGCCTCCATCAGTTTCTCGGTGCCGCGATGCAGCAGGCCGATGTGCGGATCGACGCGCTCGACGATCTCACCGTCCAGCTCCAGCACCAGCCGCAGCACGCCGTGCGCGGCTGGGTGCTGCGGACCAAAGTTGATGTTGAACTTGCGGACCGGGGTCTCCGGCACGATCGGCGACGACGGCGCGTCGTGGAAGAAGTCGGTCGCGGCGGCGGGGGAATTGGAACCAGTCATGACTCTTACGCGTCCCCTGCCCGCTTCTCGCCCTTCTCGTCGCCCGGCAGGGCGTACTTGGCGCCCTCCCACGGAGACAGGAAGTCGAAGGCGCGGAACTCGGTGATCTTCACGGGTTCGTAGACGACGCGCTTGAGTTCGTCGTCGTAACGGACCTCGACATAGCCCGTCATCGGGAAGTCCTTCCGCAGCGGATGGCCGTGGAAGCCATAGTCGGTGAGGATGCGGCGCAGGTCCGGATGGCCCTCGAAGAAGATCCCGTACATGTCGAACGCCTCGCGCTCGAACCAGTCGGCGACCGGGAACACCGGCGTGACGCTGGGCACGGCGGTGTCCTCGTCGGTCTGCACCTTCAGGCGCACCCGATGGTTCTTGATCAGCGACAGCAGGTGGTAGACGACGTCGAACCGGCGCTCGCGCTCCGGATAGTCGACGCCGCACAAGTCCACCAGCTGGTGGAACCGGCAATCGGGATGGTCGCGCAGGAACTCGAGAGCCTGGATGACGCGGTTCGACGGCCCCAGCAGGTTCAACTCGCCGAACGCCACGGAATAGGCGGTGATCGCGCCGGCCGAGTTGGCGACGATGGTCCGGCCCAGGACCTCGAGCGGCGAAAGCGTCACTTCAGCGGAAACAACGTCGGTCATCGCTCGATCGTCCCCGTGCGACGGATCTTCTTCTGCAGTTGCAGCACGCCATAGACCAGCGCCTCGGCGGTGGGCGGGCAGCCGGGGATGTAGATGTCCACCGGCACCACGCGGTCGCAGCCGCGCACGACGCTGTAGCTGTAATAGTAGTAACCGCCGCCGTTGGCGCAGCTGCCCATCGAGATGACGTAGCGGGGCTCCGGCATCTGGTCGTAGACCTTGCGCAGGGCCGGAGCCATCTTGTTGGTCAGGGTGCCGGCGACGATCATCACGTCCGACTGACGGGGGCTGGCGCGAGGCGCGAAACCGTAGCGCTCCAGGTCATAGCGCGGCATGGCCGAGTGCATCATCTCGACTGCGCAGCAGGCCAGGCCGAAGGTCATCCACATCAGGCTGCCGGTGCGGGCCCAGGTGATCAGGTCGTCGGCGGCCGCCGTGACGAAGCCCTTGTCGGCCAGTTGGCCAGACAGACCGTCGAAATACGGGTCGTGCCGCTTGGGGTCATAGCCCTCGACCGTCGACCGGCCGGCGGAGCCGGCGGGAACGCCAGTCGTTGCGGACAGCGGCGAGCTGTTGGCGGGAACGATCACTCCCATTCGAGGGCGCCCTTCTTCCATTCGTAGATAAAGCCGACGGTCAGAACGCCCAGGAAGGTCATCATCGACCAGAAGGCGAAGGCCGCCACGTCGTGGGGCAGCTTCATCAGCGCGACCGCCCACGGGAACAGGAAGGCCACTTCCAGGTCGAAGATGATGAACAGGATCGAGACCAGGTAGAACCGGACGTCGAACTTCATGCGCGCGTCGTCGAACGCGTTGAAGCCGCATTCGTAGGCGGACAGCTTTTCAGGGTCCGGCGCCTTGGGTGCGAGCACCGCGGCCGCGAGGATAAAGGCGATGCCCAACACCGCCGCGATCCCGAGGAAGATCACGATCGGCAGATACTGGAGGAGGAAGGCGTTCATGACAGCCCTTGGCTTGAATCGAGCGGGTTGTAGCTCAGTGTCATCGGCGCTTCAAACGCCTGCGACACATTGAGAAACGATCGCAACTAGCATTCGCCCACAGCTTCCACGACATGGCCGTTGACACGTTCATCGGCGCGACATATCAGACGCCCCTCGCCGCACGGCGGGTCGCACTTCGCTTCGGCGGAGCCTGATGCGGATGTAGCTCAGTTGGTTAGAGCGCCGGCCTGTCACGCCGGAGGTCGCGGGTTCAAGTCCCGTCATTCGCGCCACCTTCCCTGAAGTTGGTCGCTGCCCATCTTAGGCCTAATATAGAACGACCGCGCCGGACATTTGTTCGCGCCCGACGCGGATGTAGCTCAGTTGGTTAGAGCGCCGGCCTGTCACGCCGGAGGTCGCGGGTTCAAGTCCCGTCATTCGCGCCACTTTCCCCTCGCATCACGATCTCCAAGCGGCCTCCCCGATCGATTCGCCGCGCCTCAATAGAAGCGCGGGATCGGCCCGGGATGCGGGGTCGGCGCGTCGAATTCGAAGAACTCCTCGTCGACATAGCACCAGCCCCAGCCCTCCGGCGGGTCGTAGCCCTCGATGATCGGGTGGGCGGTGGCCTTGAAATGCTTGGTGGCGTGCTTGTTTTTCGACTGGTCGCAGCAGCCGACGTGGCCGCAGGTCCGGCAAAGCCGCAGATGCAGCCACCGATCGCCCGATTGCAGGCATTCCTCGCAGCCGGCGGTCTTGGGTTCAACGACCGCGATGCTGTCCAGATGGGTGCATTTCAGCGTCATCCTCGCCTCCGTTCGCCGCCCGCCTGGCGTCGAAACCGATTAGTGCGCGGATCGCGAGGTCTCGGCTAGTACGATCCGCGCCTTGAGGTTCGGTCCCGGCGCTACGATGTAGCGTGCATGTCGCATGCTCATCCCCTGCCCTTCTCCGTCCTCGACCTCGCCCCGGTTCCACAGGGAATCGCCGTCGGCCAGGCGCTCCACAACAGCCTGGACCTGGCGCGTCACGCCGAACGGCTCGGCTATCACCGCTATTGGCTGGCCGAGCATCACAACATGCCGGGCATCGCCAGCGCGGCCACCGCCGTGGTCATCGGCCACGTGGCCGCCGGCACGAAGACGATTCGGGTCGGATCGGGCGGCGTCATGCTGCCCAACCACGCGCCGTTGATGGTCGCCGAGGCGTTCGGCACCCTGGCCGCCCTCCATCCCGGCCGCATCGACCTGGGCCTGGGCCGCGCGCCCGGCACCGACCAGGCCACCATGCGGGCCCTGCGCCGCTACATGGGCGCGGTCGATTCGTTCGCCCAGGACGTGGTCGAGCTGCAGGCCTGGTTCAAGCCGGCCCAGCCGGGACAGGCCGTGCAGGCGGTTCCCGGCGAGGGTCAGGACGTGCCGCTGTGGCTGCTCGGCTCCAGCACCTACAGCGCCCAGTTGGCGGCGGCGCTGGGCCTGCCCTTCGCCTTCGCGGCCCACTTCGCCCCGGACCAGCTGATGGAGGCGATCGCCGTCTATCGCCGGACCTTCAAACCGTCGGAAGCCCTGGCCCAGCCCTATGTCCTGGTCTGTATCGGGGTTTGCGCCGCCGACGGCGACGAGGAAGCACGCCGGCTGTCCACCTCGTCGCAACAGCAATTCCTCGCCCTGCGGCGCGGCCAGCCCGGCCTGCTGCCGGCCCCGGTCGACGACATCCGCGCCATCGCCTCGGCCTCCGAGCTCGCGGGCCTCGACCACACCTTCCGCTATTCGGCGATCGGCGGGCCCGAGACGGTGCGCGCCAAGATCCAGTCGGTGCTGGACACCACGGGCGCCGATGAACTGATGGCCGCCTCGCAGATCCACGACCACACGGCGCGGGTGCGTTCCTACGAGATTCTTGCCGAGGTGCGGGGCGAACTGACCCAGGCCGCCGCTTAGGGGCTTTTGTCTTTACGCATTTTCTTCACGCGAACCGGCGTCCACTTCGCTCGAAAATGCTCTGCCCCCTACTGCGTCGCCATAACCGGCTCGGTCGAATCGGCGAAGGCGGCGCAGCCGGTCAGGCCGCCATAGATCGCCGAAAGCTTGCGGAACACCGGGTCCCAGCCGTGCCTTTGCTCGGCTCGCAGGCGAGCGGCCAGGCCCAGGGTCGGCAGGTCGCGGGCGAACACCGACTCCACGGCCTCGGCGAAGGCCTGGGCCTCCGACGCCCTGGCCAGGGCCCCGACCGTCTCGTCCACCGACTCGGCCACGCCGCCGGCGTCGACTCCGATCACCGGCAGGCCGCAGGCCATGGCCTCCAGCACGATCAGGCCGAACGGCTCGTTGTCGTTGGCGTGGACGAAGGCGTCGCAGCTGGCCAGCACGGCGGCCAGGCTCTGCGGGTCGCGCTGATAGTCCATGCAGATCACCCGATCGCTGGACGGCGCCCCGGCCCCCGCGCCGACGAACAGCAGCACATAGGGATCGCCCAGGCGCTCGACCGCCTCGACCAACACGTCGAGCTTCTTCTCCCTGGCCGGACGGCCGGCGAACACCAGGATGCGGTGGCGGCTGGTCAGGCCCAGCTTGCGGCGCAGCGCCTCGCGGTCGCCGCGCCCTGGGTGGAAGATCTCGGTGTCGACGCCCAGCGGCAGGCCGATGGCGGTCTTGACCCCGGCGTCGATCAGCCGACCGGCGATGAACTGGCTGGGCGCCACGGCCTGGTCGAACTGGCTGTAGATCGCCGCCCAACGCTTCTGCACGGGCTTCTCGGCCCATTCGCCGATGTGCAGGGCCGCCAGGGCGCCGAGGTCGGTGTGGCAGAAACCGACGACCGGCACGCCCAGGGCGTCGCCGGCCTTCAGGGCGGCCAGGCCGGGGGTGTACGGGTCGCCGGCCTCGATGATGTCCGGCCGCTGACGAATCAACCGCTCCATCCAGGCGCCCTTGACCACCGGCCAGCGGTAGCCGTCGCCGAACGGCAGCGGCGCGGCATAGATCGAAACGCGACCGTGGCCGTCATGGGCGTCGCGCGGGCCGGGCACCACCAGGGTGTGGCGGACCTGCGGTCGATTCGCCGCGATCCAGGCGCGCTTGCAGTTCAGATAGCGCCGAACACCGCCGCTGCGGGGGGCGTAGAGCATGGTCGTATCGACCAGCCTGACCGGCTTTCCGCCTGGCCGGACAGCCTTGAACAGGGGTTGTTCAGCCTCGTTAAACGCCGAGAGCGGATCAAACCTCATATCCATCACGCCGGAACCTCGCTTGTCGCCCGCGACCGTCGGAACGGTCGCAAAGCCTTAAGGCACTCACCGGACAGAGGTTCCTCCGAAGCTGAACCGCTGTCCAGCGATCGCACCGCCCAAGATGACCAAGGTTCCCTGTGGCGCAAGGGATCAACTGTGATGCATGCCGGCGTTGACCACGGGCTGGGCCTCGCGATCCGCGCACAGCACCACCAGAAGATTGGCCACCATCGCCGCCTTGCGCTCCTCGTTCAGGGTCACCACGCCGCGATCACCCAGTTGCTGCAGCGCGTTCTCGACCATGCTGACGGCGCCGGCGACGATCGTGCGCCGCGCGGCCAGGACCGCCTCGGCCTGCTGTCGTCTGAGCATCGCGCCGGCGATCTCGGGGGCATAGGCCAGGTGCATCAGGTGGGCTTCATCGATACAGACGCCCGCCACGACCGTGCGCGCCTGCAGATCGGCCCGTAGCCGCTCGCCCACCACCTCGGCGTCGGCCCGCAGGGTCGGTTCGCCCTCCTCGGCGTGGTCGTAGGCGTAGTGGCGCGTTACCTCGCGCAAGGCGGTCTCGATCTGGATGTGAACGAAGGCGACATAGTCATCGACGTCGAACAGCGCCTGGGCGGAATCGCCGACCCTCCAGACGATGTTGGCGGCGATCTCGATGGGGTTTCCGCGCTTGTCGTTCACCTTCAGCATCTCGCTGGTGACATTGCGCACCCTCAGGCTGATCTTCCGGCGGCCATACCAGAACAGCACCCAGCGCAGACCCGTCGTCCGGTCGGTGCCGACATAGGAGCCGAACAGGGTGATGACCATGCCCTCGTTCGGTTGCAGCGAATAGAAGCCCGCGGTGGTCAAGACGATCAACAAGATCAGGGTCACGCCGATAGCGGCGCCCGACAGATCGATGTGGGTGAAGGCCCAGACCCCGCCGAGCACCATCAGCAGGACGGCCAGCAAGGGCAGGCCTCCCCCGAGGCCGGCATGAGGACGCTCGGTCGAACGGTTGATGTCCCGAACCTCGGACATGGTCTTCCTCCGGTGCGTCGGCGCTGGGACGTTATCACCCTGATCGCCACTAGCAACGACAACCCGTGACGGGTTAGGCAGGCGGCTCGACCCCATCGGGAGGCTCCATGGCGCGGTATCTCTTCACCACCTGGGAAGGCGGCGGCCATGTGCAGCCGATGCTGCTGGTCGCCCGCGACCTGGCGGCGCGCGGCCACGCGGTGCTGGTGCTGAGCGACCCTTGCAACGGGCCGGACGCCGAGGCGCTGGACGTGCCGTTCTGCGCCTGGACGACCGCGCCCTTCCAGACCGGCAAGACTCGCGACGACGACCGGCTGAAGGACCACGAGGCCGACAATCCGCTGGCGGTGATCCATCGCCTGCTGGACCGGGTGATGACCGGCCCCGCGCTCGCCTACGCCCAGGACACCCTCGCGGCGATCGATGCCTTCGCGCCCGACGTGGTCGTAACGCAGGAACTGTTGCTGGGTCCGATGATGGCGGCCGAAGCGCGCGGCCTGCCGCTGGCCCTGCTGGCCGCCAACGTCTGGTCGCTGCCGACCATGCCCGGCGCGCCGCCGTTCGGGGCCGGCATGCTCCCGGCGGCCAACGACGAGGAGCGGGCCATGCACACCATGGTCGGCCAGATGAGCCGCGGCTTCTTCCAGGCCGGCCTGCCCGACCTCAACGCCGCCCGCGCCGCGCTGGCCCTGCCGCCGCTGGACGACGTCTTCGCGCAGTTGGACATCGCCAGGGCGATCCTGCTGGCCACCAGCCAGGCCTTCGACTTCGCGCCCCATCCCCTGCCCGCGCCCTTCGCCCATGTCGGCCCCTATCTGGCCGACCCGGCGTGGGTCGAGGCCTTCGCGCCGCCGCCCGGCGACACGCCCCTGGTGGTGGTGTCATTCTCCAGTCTCTACCAGGCCCAGGAGCCGGCCCTGCGCGCCATCATCGCCGCCCTCGGCCAATTGCCGGTGCGTGGCGTGGTGACCACCGGACCGACCATCGACCCGGCCGAGTTCGAAGCGCCGCCCCACGTCGCCGTCGTCCGCAGCGCGCCGCATGGCGAGTTGCTGAAGGACGCCGCCCTGTTCATCACCCACGCGGGCCACGGCTCGACCCTGAGGCCGCTTCTGGCGGGCGTCCCCCTGCTCTGCCTGCCGATGGGGCGCGACCAGAACGACAACGCCGCCCGCGTCGCCCATCGCGGCGCCGGCCTGACCCTGCCCGCCGACGCCGGCTCCGGGGCGATCGCCGCCGCGGTGCGCCGCCTGCTGGACGAACCGGCCTTCAAGGCCGCCGCCGAAGACCTGGGCGCGGCGATCCGCGCGGACGAGGCGACGCGCGGCGCGGCCGTCGCGCTCGAAGCGCTGGCCGAACGGCCCTAGGTCCCGTCCAGGGTCTCGATGCGAATGTCGCGCCGGTCGTGCTTGGCCGCGAAGACCAGCAAGGCCTCGCCTTCCGCGCCCAGGGCCTCGGCGGCGGCCTTCGCGGGTTTGTCGAACAACTCCACACGCAGGACGGACTCCGCCTTGCCGTCCTCGATGCGCCAGCGGCCGGCCACGAAGCCGTCGATCAGCACCGCGGCGCGCAGGATGCCGTTTTCGGTGAACATCCAGCGCTTGTGTTCCGGCCGCATGATCCGGCCGCGGTCCTCATGGGCCAGCAGCATGTTGTCGAACTCGCCCAGCAGCCGGACGGGCGCGGCGACGTCGCCCGAGGGCCTGGACGCCTCGGGCAGGTCGAAAAGCTCCACGCCGCCCGTGTCGCGGAAGGTCAGCAACGTCGGGCGCAGTGCGTCGAACACCGGAGCCAGCCGGCTGAGCCCCAGCCAGGTCTGGGCGTCGGCCACGCTGGCCGGTCCGAACGCCGCCAGGTAGCGGCGCACCAGGTCGTCGAGCGTCAGGCCCTCGCCCTTGGGCGGCGCGAGCCGATCCGCCATCGCCGCCAGCATCGGCTGCCCGCCACGCGCCCACAGGCCGCGCGGCGGCAGTTGCAGCATCGGCAGCATGATGCGGGCCACCATGGCCAGCGCCTGAGGATCGCGCCCCGGCCATAGCGACGCCAGCTCCGCTCTCAACTCGGCCGTCGTGCGGGGCTGTTCGTGCAGCAGATCATAGGCGGCCTGGACGATCGCCTCGCGATCCAGGCCGGCCAGCGCCCGTCCGTGGACGCTACCCTCGGTCAGGAACCGGTCGAGCCCGCGCTGGATCAGCGGCCGGATCGCCGCGAAGTCGCGCGCGGCGGCGACATGCAGCGTGCCGCGCATCAACGTCCCACGCGCCAGGCTCAGGTCCTCGAGCCCGGCGGACAGGTCTTCGGGCTGGAAGGCCTTCAGCCGAGCCCACAATGCGAAATACGGCGCCTTGGGCGACTGGGCCTGCAGGGCGATCAGGCGATCGAGCGCTTGCGGCACGGACAGCTCGGCGCGCGCCAACAGATACTGCCGGTCCAGCAGCGCCCTGTTGAGCGCACGGCGGTCCAGAACCCGCGCCTCCGAAACCGCCCCCGCAACGCTCATGCGCTTCTCCGACACTCCAGCCCTGCCTAGCCTCCTGACGCCCTGCCGTCAGCAGCCGACGTCATGTCTCCCAGGGGCTCCGGGAACGTGACCCTGAAAAACACGGTTTCGCGCCCCTCGATCCCGAAGTCGTTGTCGTTGCACAACAGCAGGTCGCGGTCGGACAGCAGCGTGACGCCTTCGAGATCGGCATCGATCCGCGGCCAGTCGTCGGTCGACAGCACCAGGGTCTTGGTCAGCAAGCGCTCGGTGAGGGCGACGCGATAGAGCTTCGAGGTTCGCGAAATGCGCTCCAGGACCAGAAGCTGGTTGTCACCGATCGACACCGCTTCGGAAATCTTCAGGTCCTCGGGCCCGACCGGCCCAGCTTCCAGGTCGCGCCGAAAGCTCTCGGGCGGATCGAAGGGATAGAGGTGTTCGGCGATCGGCGCGCCGGTTTCGGCGTTGAGCGTCCACAGCCTGGCGTGGCCGACCGCGTCGGCGTCGCTCTCGTCCGCATCCTCATCCTGGGCCGCGAGCGGGCTTTGCAGGATCACGTGCAGCCTTCGCTCATCCGGCGACAGGGCCAGGGCCTCGAAGCCGCGGTTCAGCTGTCGCCGCGCGGCCTGGGCCGGCAAGACGCCGATCACCGCATAGGCCGCGCCGACCAGGGCGGTTTCCTGCCCGGCGGGGACCCAGCGCTCCAGCACCGCGCCGTCGGGTCCCACCTTGAGGATCGAAGGTCCGTATTCGTCGGCGACCCGAAAAGTCCCATCGGCCAGGGCCGCGACCGCTTCGGTGTCGGCGCCGGCCAGATGGTCGCCCAGAGCGGCGCCGGAGATGTCGAAGGTCGGCTCCATGGCCGCGTCGCCGCCGGGGATCGGCAGGCCGTTGAAGGTCGCACCAGTCGCGTCGCGCAGGGGCAGGATCTGAAGGCAGGTGACGACGTCGCCCTCGACCCGAAGCTGGGCCAGCATCGGCCCGATCCCCGGGCGCGGCATGATCTTGGCGCCGTCCAGGCCGCGCAGCGCGGCCAGGTGGGTCAGGCCGTGGTCATCGACCGCCGGACCGACCTTGATATTGGGCCCGCGATCGCCGATCGCCCATACGACGCCCGCCGGATCGCCAGCGCGCCGGGTCAGGCCCGAACCCAGGCCCAGGGTGATCCGCAATCGACCGTGCGGCGTCTCGACCTCGTCGAGGACGTGGTCGGTCCAGATCAGGCGCGTGACGGTGACGGCGTCGTGGGGAGTCGGCATGGCCGATCAGTGCGGGCCGCCGAGCCGGATGTCCACCGCGCCGGTCGGGGCGGACAGGTGTTCAACCGCGAATGGCCGACCTGTCGAGGGTCACCTGGGCGCGGACGCCGCGCAGGAACAGCTTGCTGCAATAGTCGAGCGCCGCTTGGAACGCGATGGCCTCTTCGCGGGCCATCGAAACCAGCTCTTCGCCGTAGCAGACCCGCCATCCGTCCCGGGTGGCCCTGATCTCGATGCTGGACATATCCTTCGCCCCTCACGGCTCTCGGCTTCTGGCCATTAACCTTGAGGACCTATGCCACGCGTTTCATTTTTCGATCAAGCATCGGCAAGATTTTGAGAGACCCATGGCAGCCGATATTCAAGAATAACCCCCTGATATTAACCTCATACGAGATTGTAAAACTTTGTAACCTCGATGGGAGCGCCAGAATAATTGCCGTAAGCCACTGAACGTTTTCCTGCGCATGGCGAAGGCAGGATCTGGCGGCGTGTTACGCGTGCGTGGGGGTATGAGTCGAATGATCGTTCGCAGGCCGGTCTATTTCGTGGGCAGCCTCTGCCTGATCATCCTCGCCGGATTCCTGGCGGGTCTGGCCTTTTTCCTGCTGCTGCCCAAGGGCGCGGCGGTCGCGGCCACCGGCCTGCTGATCCTCTCGGCCGCGGCCTTCGCCGGCGCCGTCCTCGGCCTGGCGCGGGCGCTCGGAGGATAGGCCTGACCCTGCGGTTGCCAGACTAAGGGCGGCTCAAAAGATGACGGCGAGATCAAGAACCCCGTTCCTGATAGTCACCGGCGGGATTGATTCTCGCCGTTCAACAAAGAAGCCCGGACCTGGCGGCGAGATGCGCTGCGCGCGGAATAGAAGCAGGAGTTCAGGCGCGCACCAGTCGGCAGCCTTTAGGGTCGTTTTGAACACCTGAAATGAGGTCCTCTTCCCGTCAGGATAGATCACGGCCCACACGCTCAAAAAATCGTCGCCGCCCGCTTCTGGGATAACGACGCGGAGTTGTACGGGCACCCTGTCGTGCACCACGACCTCACAAAGGTGCATCTCAGAGACAAGATGAAGGCACAGGAAGGCGGCAGCGTTGGCCCAGTCACCCTCCTCCCCGGCCAAGAGCAATCCCTCAGCCTTGAGGCTACGTTCAAAGGCGGTCGCGATCTTCGGCTGCTCAAGGGAGTAGCGGGCGTTGACGAAACCGGTGCCGCAACCGAGGACACGCATGTCGTCCGCTGTCGAGTTTGGGCCATACATAGGCCCATCCGGATGGGCGCCGTCGAGATTGCTCAGCGCCACCTTGAGCATTTCAAGCGCGGCCGGTCGGGCTACCCCTAGCTCCGCCTTCAGATTCTCAGCTGAAAGAGTTCGTAGGGTTGCGTACACCCAGCGCTCAAGAGATGGCAGATCGAGACGCGCGCCGTCCGGACGATCACCACGCGACCGATCGAGCCCGTCGGTCATCGCGTAGAAATCTCTCACCGCTTCAAACGTTGGACCTTTGTCCCGATCGGCAGAGTGGGCAAGAAAATTGGCTACCTCGAGAACAACATACTCCCCGCGCCCTACCTGTTCGCGCAACCACCTGCAGACTTCGACCACATCATGCTGCTCCCGTCTGCCTGCAAGCAAACGCCTCACGGCCATCCTGATCTTGGGAAGCTTCGACTGCTCCATATCGCCCGCCTCTCCAGCCACGTTGTAGAAGGGCTGCGCATTGCGGATTCGGGCAACTCAGAAAACGAAACAGCCCCCGGCGGCCGAAGCCAGGGGGCGCTGAAGGTTGACAGTGGAAGCTCTAGCCCCGCTGGTCTTTCACTGGCAGCCGGCCCGCTACCAAAATTTCCACCAAGGCTGGGCCGCCGGCCCCGCGCCGGCTCTTAAGGTGGTTTCTCGGGAGTGATCCCGGGAGCAGAAGAGCCCCGATCCTCGGAAATCCTTACGCCATATGGTGGGCGGTGAGGGGATCGAACCCCCGACCCTCTCGGTGTAAACGAGACGCTCTACCGCTGAGCTAACCGCCCTTTGGAACGCCGCGGTGGGAGACGCATCGTTCCGCATAGAAAAGGGCGGGCCGCCTCGCGGCGCCCCGCCCCCGAAACTTGGATACTGGACTAGCCGTTCAGGGTGGTCTTCAGACCTTCACCGACCTGGAACCGGGCCGTTTTCGAGGCCGGGCGGTTCACGGTTTCGCCGGTACGCGGGTTTCGCGCGGTGCCCGCGGCGCGCGCGACGGCCTTGAAGGTGCCGAAACCGACGAGACGCACATCCTCGCCCGACTTCAGCGAAGTGGTGACCGCGTCGATGAAAGCTTCGAGAGCGTCCTTAGCCTGGTTCTTGTTGATGCCCGCCTTTTCGGCGATCGCCGTGACGAGTTCGGCTTTTGTGGTCATGTTCTTCTCCCAGCATGAAAGCGGCGGCGCTGGCTACAGCTGACACCGCTTCGCTCCGGCAGGAGTATGCGGGCTTCGGACGGCCCGTCAAACGAAGGCGGCGCGGAAAATCTCCGCGCCGCCCAAGTTATCAACAATAAGTTACTATCAATGGGTCAGAACAGCGTCACTGTCGCTGTCATCAACCTTCGCAGTTGCAGCAATCGGCTCATCCTCTTCCCGCCATTCCACTGGCGTGAGCGGGCCGACAAGGGCGTGTTTCAGCACTTCGTCGACCGTCGAGACCGGGATGATCTCCAGGCCGTCCTTCACGCTCTGCGGCACGTCGACCAGATCCTTCTCGTTCTCCTGAGGGATCAGAACGGTCTTCACGCCGGAGCGCAGGGCGGCCAGCAGCTTCTCCTTGAGGCCGCCGATGGCCGTGACCCGGCCACGCAGGGTGATCTCGCCGGTCATGGCGATGTCCTTGCGGATCGGGATGCCGGTCAGCACCGAGACCATGGCCAGGCCCATGGCGACACCGGCCGACGGGCCGTCCTTGGGGGTCGCGCCGTCCGGCACATGGATGTGGACGTCGGTCTTCTCGAAGATCGGCGGCTTGATGCCGAAGTGCACGGCCCGCGAGCGGACGTAGGACTGGGCCGCCGAGATCGACTCCTTCATCACGTCCTTGAGGTTGCCGGTGACCGTCATGCGGCCCTTGCCCGGCATCTTCACGGCTTCGATGGTCAGGATCTCGCCACCAAACTCCGTCCAGGCCAGACCGGTGACGATGCCGACCTGGTCGACCTCGTCGGTCTCGCCGTAGCGGTACTTCTGCACGCCGGCGTACTTGGCCAGGCGTTCGTCGTCGATGGTGATCGAGACGACCTTCTCGCGCGCCAGGTCACGGACGGTCTTGCGCGCCAGGGCGCTCAGCTCCCGCTCCAGCGACCGCACGCCGGCTTCCCGGGTGTAGTAGCGGATCAGGTCGCGAATGGCCTTTTCCGGCACCACGAACTCGGTGGTCTTCAGCCCATGGTCCTTCATCAGCTTGGGCAGCACGTGACGCTTGGCGATCTCCAGCTTCTCATCCTCGGTGTAGCCGGGGATGCGGATGATCTCCATGCGGTCCAGCAGCGGCTGGGGCATGTTGAGGCTGTTGGCCGTGGTGACGAACATCACCTGGCTCAGGTCGTAGTCGACTTCCAGATAGTGGTCGCCGAAGGTCGAGTTCTGAGCCGGGTCCAGCACCTCGAGCAGGGCCGAGGACGGGTCGCCGCGATAGTCGCTGCCCATCTTGTCGATCTCGTCCAGCAGGACGAAGGCGTTGGTGGTCTTGGCCTTCTTCATCGTCTGGATGATCTTGCCGGGCATCGAGCCGATATAGGTGCGGCGGTGACCGCGGATCTCGGCCTCGTCGCGCACGCCGCCCAGCGAGATGCGGGCGAACTCGCGCCCGGTCGCCTTGGCCAGCGAACGGCCCAGCGAGGTCTTGCCGACGCCCGGAGGGCCGACAAGGCACAGGATCGGGCCCTTCAGCGAGTTGGTGCGGGCCTGGACGGCCAGGTACTCGAGGATGCGCTCCTTGACCTTCTCCAGGCCGTAGTGGTCCTCTTCGAGCACCGCCTCGGCCTCGATCAGGTCGATCTTCTTGGTCTTGGCCTTGCCCCACGGGATCGACAGCATCCAGTCCAGATAGTTCCGGACCACGGTGCTCTCGGCCGACATCGGGCTCATGTTGCGCAGCTTCTTCAGCTCGCCCTCGGCCTTGGTGCGGGCTTCCTTGGAAAGCTTGGTCTTCTTGATGCGCTTCTCGAGCTCGATCAGTTCGTCGCGCTGGTCGTCGGGGTCGCCCAGTTCGCGCTGGATCGCCTTCATCTGCTCGTTCAGGTAATATTCGCGCTGGGTCTTCTCCATCTGGCGCTTGACGCGCGAGCGGATCTTCTTCTCGACCTGCAGCACCGAGATCTCGCCCTCCATCAGGGCGAAGACCTTCTCCAGGCGCTTCACGACGTCGAAGATTTCCAGCAGGTGCTGCTTGTCGCCAATCTTCACCGACAGGTGGGCGGCGATGCTGTCGGCCAGCTTGCCCGGTTCCGCGATCTGCGGGATCGAGGCCAGGGCTTCCGGCGGCACCTTCTTGTTCAGCTTGACGTAGTTCTCGAACTGCTCGACCACGGCGCGCGACAGCGCCTCGGCCTCGGGGCCGACACCGTGATCTTCGTTCACCTCGCCGACCTGGGCCTCGTAATAGGCCTCCTGGTCGGTGAAGCGCGCGACGGCGGCGCGGCCCTTGCCCTCGACCAGCACCTTCACGGTGCCGTCGGGCAGTTTCAGCAGCTGCAGCACGGTGGCCAGCACGCCGACGTCATAGATGTCGCCCGGCGCCGGATCATCGTCGGCCGAGTTCTTCTGGGTGACGAGAAGGATCTCCTTGCCGCCGCGCATCACCTCTTCAAGGGCGCGCACCGACTTGTCACGCCCCACGAAGAGCGGGACGACCATGTGCGGGAACACAACGATATCCCGCAGGGGCAACACAGGAAGCGTACGAATCTCAGACATGATGCCTTTTACTCCTGGCCGTCGCGTTGATCTCGCGTTCAGCCACGCGGACCGCCGTCCCCCAGACGATGCGCCTGAGTCGTACGACCCGTCCGCCCGGGACTGAGCGGATGTTCGTTATTTATGTGGACCTTTTGCAACACGGTTCAAGCGCACTCGCCTCCTAGCGGCGACAAGTCGCGCACGAGCGGTGACGCTGGTGCGCACGTGCCCCGGCCAGGCTGAGCCATGCAATATTCTTGCGGGCGCCCCGGCGCGACGCGCGAGGGCTTGCCGGCGCGATCGCGAGGATCGCCGGTCTCGTCCGGCTCGCGGCGACGATCGGGCGCCCCGTGTGACGAAAAAGGCGCGCCCGGCCAGGCCGGACGCGCCAGATTTTCGAAGCCGAAGCCTGCCGAAGCTTAAGGGGGGATCAGGCCGAAGCCGCTCCGCCCTTCTTCTCGGCATAGATCAGCAGCGGTTGGGCCCGGCCTTCGACGACCTCGGCGTTGACCACCACTTCCTCGACGCCCTCATAGTTTGGCAGCTCGAACATGGTCTCCAGCAGGATGCCTTCCATGATCGAGCGCAGGCCGCGAGCGCCGGTCTTGCGCAGGATGGCCTTCTTGGCCACGCCGTGTAGCGCGTCCTCGGTGAAGGTCAGGCCGATGTTCTCCATCTCGAACAGGCGCTGGTACTGCTTGACGAAGGCGTTCTTCGGCTCGGTCAGGATCTTCACCAGGGCGGCCTCGTCGAGGTCTTCCAGGGTGGCGATTACCGGCAGACGGCCGATGAATTCCGGGATCAGGCCGAAGCGCTGCAGGTCGTCAGGCTCGACGCCGCGCAGGATCTCGCCCGTGCGACGCTCTTCCGGATCGGCCACCTTGGCGCCGAAGCCGATCGACTTGCCCTGGCCGCGCGCCGAGATGATGCGCTCCAGGCCCGCGAAGGCCCCGCCGCAGATGAACAGGATGTTGGTCGTATCGACCTGCAGGAACTCCTGCTGGGGATGCTTGCGTCCGCCCTGCGGCGGCACGGAGGCGACGGTGCCTTCCATGATCTTCAGCAGGGCCTGCTGCACGCCCTCGCCCGACACGTCGCGGGTGATCGACGGGTTGTCGGACTTGCGGCTGATCTTGTCGATTTCGTCGATGTAGACGATGCCGCGCTGCGCCCGTTCGACGTTGTAGTCGGCGGCCTGCAGCAGCTTGAGCACGATGTTCTCGACGTCTTCGCCCACATAACCGGCTTCGGTCAGGGTGGTGGCGTCGGCCATCGTGAACGGTACGTCGATGATTCGGGCCAGGGTCTGGGCCAGAAGCGTCTTGCCGGTGCCGGTCGGACCGACCAGCAGGATGTTGGATTTGGCCAGCTCGACGTCGTTGTTCTTCGACGCGTGGTTCAGGCGCTTGTAGTGATTGTGCACCGCGACCGCGAGCACCTTCTTGGCGTGATTTTGTCCAATCACGTAATCGTCCAGGACTTCGCAGATCTCGCGTGGCGTGGGCACGCCATCCTTGGACTTCACGAAGGCGATCTTGTGCTCTTCACGGATGATATCCATGCAGAGTTCGACGCATTCATCGCAGATGAACACCGTCGGGCCGGCGATGAGCTTACGCACCTCATGCTGGCTCTTTCCGCAGAAAGAACAGTAGAGGGTGCTCTTGGTGTCGCCGCTCGCGGCTTTCGTCATGGTCGCTTCTCACGCTAGGGCGGTCTGGGCCGAAGCCGAAACCACCGACTCCTTAGCGCCTATCCCGCCACCGAGGCAGCAGGATATCCGCTGGGAGTTGTCTAATCCTTGACATTCCCCGATCCGGACGCACGGCACAAGCCTTGGAGCCGTTTTACAGCCCCCAAGTTCGTGGATGGTGTGTGCGGTTTCATGGAATTCTTCCCTAAGATGGCGTTCCACGACGTCAACGCAAGCGGGGACCGGTTCGCTCCCCTTACGGATCGGCGAACGCCTGATGAAGAGTGCGTCGCGAATGGTGATGATCTTAGGCGGCGCTGGCGGAATCGTGGTGCAAGGCCGTCAGGTTTGCGGGGCGCGCGTGCGCGGAGACGAATGGCGAGACGTTCACTGATGGCCCAGGGGCTGACGGCCTCCACGGGCATGACCGGCGACCTGCACGAGGGGCCGCCTCTGGTGGCCTTCGATTTCGACGGCACCCTGACGGTTCGCGACAGCTTCACGGCCTTCCTGAAGTGGCGTGTCAGCCCGGCGCGCCACGCCCTGGGCATGATCCGCCTGTTCCCGGCCGCCGTGGCCTACGTGTTCGACCGCAACCGCGGCAAGATCAAGGCCGCCGCCGTGCGCGAGTTCCTGCGCGGCGTCAGCCTGGAGCAATTGGAGCGCGAAGCCCGCGCCTTCGCCCAGTCGCAGGCCCCTCGCCTGTTCCGCCCCGACGCCCTGGCCGTCTGGCGACGCTGGCGGGCCAAGGGCGCCAGACTGGTGATCGTCACCGCTTCGCCCGACGTCATCGTGGCCCCGTTCGCCCGCGGCCTGGGCGCCGATCTGCTGATCGGCTCGCGCCTGGCGCTGGACCTCAACGACAGGATCAACGGTTCCCTGCTCGGCCCCAATTGCCGGGGTCCCGAAAAGGTCATCCGCCTGCGCGAGCAGTTCGGCGACGATATGTCGCTGGCCGCCGCCTATGGCGACACCTCCGGCGACCGCGAGATGTTGGCGATCGCCCACGAGAAGGGCTACCGGATTTTCAGGGGCAAGCCGGGCTGAGCTAGCGTGGCTTGGCGGCCGTCTTTGCATTCACGCGCGCCACGATCTCGGCATGTGACCTGCACATGTAGAAGCCCGGCCTGATCTTGCCGAAGCCCTTGGCTTTCGCCGTGTAGACCTCCCCGCCGGCGGTCGCCCGCCAGACGATCGGCTCGGACCGGCAATAGGCCTTGGCGGCCTTCAGCGTCGAAAAGGTCCGAGGCGCGAGCGTGGTCGGCAGGTTCTGGTAGGCCGCCGGATTGGCGCACACGGACGGATCGCATTGCGCGTGAGCCGTGGCGGCGAACGCCAGGGCCGCGCTCGAGACGCCCAACGCCACGAGGCGGCTGAACTTGATGACCATGGCCTGGACTCCCCCTACCTCCGCACTTCAGCATGCGGCGGGACCTGAATACAAACCAAAGTTATCCCAAATAAAAAGCCGCCGACCTCGCGGTCGACGGCTTTTCCAGGATCTCAAGAACGAGAAGGCGCTTACGCCTTGGCGTCCGCGTCGTCGCGGCTTTCGTTGATGTGGTCGATCAGACCCCAGGCCTTGGCTTCCTCGGCGCTCATGAAGTGGTCGCGGTCGAGGGTCTTTTCGACTTCCTCATAGGTGCGACCGGTGTGCTTGACGTAGATCTCGTTCAAGCGGCGCTTGGTCTTGATGATGTCCTCGGCGTGGCGCTCGATGTCCGAGGCCTGGCCGCGGAAGCCGCCCGACGGCTGGTGGACCATGATCCGGGCGTTCGGCAGCGCGATGCGCTGGCCCGGCGCGCCGGCTTGCAGCAGCAGGCTGCCCATCGAGGCGGCCATGCCCATGCACACCGTCGAGACCGGGCTCTTGATGTATTGCATGGTGTCGTAGATCGCCAGGCCCGACGTCACCACGCCGCCCGGCGAGTTGATGTACATGGCGATTTCCTTCTTGGGGTTCTCGGACTCCAGGAAGAGCAGCTGGGCGCAGATCAGGCTGGCCATCCCGTCTTCGACGGGGCCGGTCAGGAAGATGATCCGCTCTTTCAACAGGCGGGAGAAGATGTCGAACGCCCGCTCGCCGCGGCTGGTCTGTTCGACCACCATCGGCACGAGGTTCATCGCCGTTGCTACCGGATCGTACATAGGGATCGCCCTTTTCATTGTGTCTGGGCGGCGCGAACGCGAATCAGCCCCCGCGCGCCGTCGCCATCGCATATCGCGTGGCGCTTAACAGGTTGCAAGGAGCCGGGCCGAAGCTTGGCGCATGAAAAAGGGCGCGACCCTCGCGGACCGCGCCCTCTTCGTGTCGGAGAACGGAAGCCTTAGCCGCCGTAGCCTTCCGGAAGATCGTCTTCTTCCATCAGCTCTTCCTTGGAGACTTCCTTTTCCTCGATCTTGGCCTTGCCGAAGATCAGGTCGACGACCTTGTCCTCGTAGATCGGGGCGCGCAGGGCGGCCTGCAGGTCGGCGCGCTGGCGGTACATGTCGAACACCTGCTGGGCTTGCGCGCCGTATTGGCGGGCTTCGCGCATCATGGCGTCGGCCAGTTCCTGCTCGGTCACGGCCACGTCGTTCTTGCGGCCGATCTCGGCGAGCACCAGGCCCAGGCGCACGCGGCGCTCGGCGATCTTGCGGTACTCGTCCTTCAGCTGGTCTTCGGTCTTGCCTTCATCCTCGGGCGGCAGGCCCCCCTGGGTCTTGTCGGCCTGGACCTGTTGCCAGATGCCGTCGAACTCGGCGTCGACCATGCGCGGCGGCAGCGGGAAGTCGTGCTTGGTGTCGAGGATGTCCAGCAGGGCGCGCTTCAGCTTGAAGCGCGACGAGTTGCTGTAACGGCCTTCCAGGTTCGACTTCAGCAGGTCCTTCAGGGCCTGCAGGTCCGACAGACCCAGGCGCTTGGCCAGTTCGTCGTCCGGCTCGGCGTCGACCGGCGCGCGCACTTCCTTGACGGTGGTGGCGAACTCGGCGGCCTTGCCGGCCAGGTTGGCGGCTTGATAATCGTCCGGGAAGCTGACCTTCACCGTCACGACGTCTTCCGGCTTGGCGCCGACCAGTTGAGCTTCGAAGCCCGGGATGAACTGGTTCGAACCCAGCGTCAGCTCGGCGTCGTTGGCGGTGCCGCCGTCGAAGGCGACGCCGTCTATGGTGCCGACGAAGTCGATCAGCAGTTGGTCGCCGTCCTTGGCCTTCAAGGACTTGCCCTTGCGCGGCTCATAGGTGCGGGCTTGCTTGGCCAGGTCGGCCAGGGCCTCGTCGGTCTCGGCGTCCGAAACCTTGTAGACCGGCTTGGTCAGCTCGATCGACGTCGGGTCGATCGGCTCGAATTCCGGCATGACCTCGACGGCCAAGTCGAACGCCAGGTCCTCGCCGCCGGCCAGCACCTTGTCCATGTCGGACGAGGGCTTCAGGTCGGGCTGGCCCGCGGGGCGCAGCTTGTTGTCGTCCAGCACCTTCTGGGCGCCTTCGTTCAGCGTCGCCTCGATGACTTCGCCCATCAGGGCCTTGCCGTAGAGACGGCGAACGTGCGCGGTCGGCACCTTGCCAGGGCGGAAGCCCTTGACGTTCATCTGGGGCGCGACCTCGGCGATCCGAGCCTCGAGACGCGTGGCGAGTTCACTCGCGGGCACCGTCACGCCATAAACGCGGCTGAGGCCTTCGCCCGACTTTTCAACGATCTGCATCGACATTCTTAGCTTCTCGGCTCTCTGGGCGCCCGCGCCCGTCGTCCGCCCCAGGGGTCAAAACATCAAAGCCGCCCACGTCACCGGGGCGGCGAAAGAGCGCCCTTATGTCACGCGTTTGGCGACCGTCCAAGGGCATTGGTGCGCCCTTGGGCCAAAGGCCCGACAAAGTGGTGCGCCCATCGGGCCAAAGGCCCGATAAGCTGGTGCGGATGAGAGGACTCGAACCTCCACGCCTCTCGGCGCTAGAACCTAAATCTAGTGCGTCTACCAGTTTCGCCACATCCGCGCCGTGCGCAAAGGCGGGTTAGACATGCCCGGCGGGGTTTGCAAGTCGAGAGCCGTTCACGGCGCCTCCCGCCGCCCCGCCCGCGCCTTCCGAAACGCTTCGAAAAGCCGCCTGAAACAGGCTCGGGGAGGGTCTCGCGAAATATTCTCCGAACATCGGAACCACCAGCCCGGCCGCCGGTTATGATGATGTCCGACGCTGTTGAAAAACGCCTCGGACCTACACCGGCCCGGGCCATGCCCCCCGACTGACGTCCGGGCCGGTGTTTCTCCCTTCCCTCACTCCGCAAAAATTGCGCGCAACCGCACGGAACTAATTTCGTCACGGACGAGTTTGGCCTTTCATCCGGGAGCGAGCGCGACCTATGGAAACCATCGAAGTCATCGAAGGCGAAAATGGCTGGACGGTAAGGCGGGGAGACAGGGTGCTGTTCACCGACACCGTCGAGGAACGCACGTTCCAAGCCGCGCTGGCGATCAGCGACGCCCTGTTCGACGAGGGCGTCCCCGCCCAGGTGATCCTGGTCCGTCTCGACAGCTAGATACCGCGCGCCGCGTGGAGCCGGGCCAGCACCGCCGGCGCCAGGCCTGGAAGGTCCTCGGCGATCAGACCCGGCCCATGCGCCGCGCCGGCTTCCGCATGAATCCACGCCCCGGCGCAGGCGGCCTCGAAACTCTCCATGCCCTGGGCGATCAGGCCGGCGATGAAACCGGCCAGCACGTCGCCTGATCCGGCCGTGGCCAGCCAGGGCGTTCCGTTCAGACTGACGGCCGCGCGACCGTCCGGCGCGGCGACCACAGTGTCTGGTCCCTTCAACAGCACGACCGTCCCTGCTCGCCGCGCCGCTTCCCGGGCCGCGGTGACGCGCTCGGGCGACGCCGCCAGCAGACCCGGAAAGATTCGTTCGAACTCCCCCGGATGCGGGGTCAGAACGTCGTCCCGGTCCAGGGCCGAGAACAGGGCCTCCGGGTCCTGGGCGAAACTGGTCAGGGCGTCGGCGTCGACCACCAGGGCCGCGCCGGTCCGCGCCAGGGCGAACAGGTGACGCATCGTCGCCTCGCCGACGCCGGCCGCCGGCCCGACGACCACGGCGTCGGCCTTTTCGGCGCGCGCCTGCAGATCGACCTCGCTGTCGAAGGGCGCCAGCATGACGGCCTCCAGATGGGCGGCGTTGATGGCCAGGGCGTTCGGCGGCGACAACACGGTCACGACGCCAGCCCCGATCCGCAGCCCCGCCCGCGCCGCCAACCGCGCCGCGCCGGTGCTTGAGGCCTCGCCGCTGACCACCATCAGCCGTCCGCGCGCATGCTTGTGGGCGTCGAAGGCCGGCCAGGGGAAGCGCGCGCGCCACAGGCTCGGGTCGTTCTCGAACAGCGCGCCCTGCCCCGTCGTCGCCAGGCCGATATCGGCCACCACTACCGCGCCGCAGGCCGCCCGGCCGTCGGCCAGGACATGGGCGAGCTTGCGACGATGGAAGGTCACGGTCAGTTCCGCCTTCAGCGCCCAGTCGCCCAAGGGGCGGCCCGTATCGCCAAGCACGCCGCTGGGGGTGTCGACGGCGACGATCCCCGCCTCGCCGGCCATGACGCGCGCCAGGCGCTCGGCCTCGCCGTCTAGCGGACGCGACAGGCCCGCCCCGAACAGGCAATCCACGTAGAGCGCCGCCGAGCCCGGCTCGGACACCAGGGGTCCCGTCTCGCCCTTCCAGCGCAACGCCGCCCAGCGGGCCGCCGGACTGGCGGGCGGGCCGAGCGCCTCGACCCGAACCGGCCAACCGTGCCGGCGCAGGCGCCGCGCGATGACGTAGCCGTCGCCGCCGTTGTCGCCCGGACCGCACCAGACCACCGTTGGACGCCGCGTGTACCGATCACGGATGACGTCCGCCACGGCTTGGCCGGCGCGCTCCATCAAGGTCGTGATCGGCGTGCCGCTATCGACGGCGGCGCGATCCGCCGCGGACATCTCGGCGACGGTCATGATTTCGCGCGGCACGACGACTCCCAACCCCAAGACCATGGCGGCCTAAAGAACCTGGGTCGAAGCTTCACGTCCTTTCTCCACGAGGATCAAGCCGCTATCGACCAGATCGAACACCGTCACCGAAACATGGTCCGGCCGGAACGCGGCCACCTGCTGGCCGCCGGTCGCCACCGACACCGCCGCGTTCAGCGCCACGAAATGGCTGAACACCGCCGCCCCGGGATGCGACGCCACGCCCTGGGCCACGTCGCGGGTCCAGGCGCCATAATCCAGATCGCCCCGAATATCGCTCCACCGGCCCTCGAAAGCCTGTCGTAGCCAGGCCGGGCGATCGTCGGGGGCCAGGGCGGCCGGCGTGGGAATCTCGCCCACCCGCGCGTCGATCTCGAGCGCCACGCCCAGCGCGTCGGCCAGCGGCTGGGCCGTTTCGCGGCAGCGCCGCAGCGGCGAACTGACCACCCGGGTCGGTCGCTCGGGAACCGGCAAGGCCAGCAGGGCCTCGGTCACCGCCCTCGCCTGCTCGGCGCCAACGGCGTCCAGGCCCGGATCCAGGTCCGCGTCGCCCCAGGTCGAGGCCGGTCGGCCATGGCGGATCATATGGATGCGGCTCATTGAACCTGTCCCGGTCCGAAAGATATTCCCGCCCGTACGCCCGCGCCGGGTTTTGCCGTGACGCTTCGAGCGCGGTCATGGGCGCCGCCCGCCATTGGGAGGCCGGGATGCGCAAGAACCAACCCTGACTTGGCCGCCTCCGCAAGCGAGTCATTCGCCACAATCTTCAGCAGTTTTCGAATCGACGGCGTATTTTTCGCCATTCGGCCGGACGGGCCCAGATGCGATCCGATCCACGGCGGCGCGGCTTCCGGCATGTTCACCCCTGTCGAAACGATCGTTTCCGCGATCCTAGGCGCCCAATCGCCCCCCGCAAGGCGGTTTGGCCAGCCAAACGCGCACTGATGACGTTTCGGGCGTTGAGTGATCAATTTATAAGCAACAAACAAAACGCGACGCATGTGGCGCGATAAACGGCGCCGGCGCGCTTGTGGGCCGGCGGGTCGGCGTGCTCCGTGCCGCTCTGTCAGCGGCGCTCGCGCCGTTTGGGCGTGAAAGAAGTCTGATGAAAAAGATCGAAGCCATCATCAAGCCGTTCAAGCTCGATGAGGTCAAAGAGGCGCTCCAGGAAATGGGCGTGCAGGGCATGACCGTGCTGGAAGCCAAGGGCTACGGCCGCCAGAAGGGCCATACCGAACTCTATCGCGGCGCCGAATATGTCGTCGACTTTCTCCCCAAGATCAAAGTCGAAGTCGTCGTCGAAGACAGCCAGCTCGAGCCCGCCCTCGAAGCCATCACCGCCGCCGCCCGCACGGGCCGCATCGGCGACGGCAAGATTTTCGTGTCGGAGATCACGGAAGTCGTCCGCATCCGCACCGGAGAAACCGGCCCCGCCGCCGTCTAGGCCCGGGCTGTAACCGCTTAACGCTCAAAGGGGATAACTATGAGCACCGCCAAGCAAATCCTGGACCTGATCAAGGAAAAGGACGTGAAGTACGTCGACGTCCGCTTCACGGACGTTCGCGGCAAACTGCAGCACGTCACCTTCGACATCGACCTGGTCGACGACGACTTCCTCAATGACGGCACCATGTTCGACGGCTCGTCGATCTCGGGCTGGAAGGCCATCAACGAGTCGGACATGAAGCTGCGTCCGGACCTGTCGACCGCCATCATCGACCCGTTCTACCAGCAGACCACCCTGGCGCTGTTCTGCGACGTGGTGAACCCCGACACCGGCACCCCCTACAACCGCGACCCGCGCTCGATCGCCAAGGCCGCCCTGAACTACGTCAAGGCCTCGGGCGTCGGCGACACCGTGTTCTTCGGCCCGGAAGCCGAGTTCTTCATCTTCGACGACGTGCGCTGGAGCGTGGCCTCGAACAACACCAGCTACTCGTTCGACTCCGTCGAACTGCCGGGCAACTCGGCCAAGGAATATCCGGAAGGCAACATGGGCCACCGCCCGGGCCCCAAGGGCGGCTACTTCCCGGTCAATCCGGTCGATAGCGCCCAGGACCTGCGCGGCGAAATGCTGGCCGTCATGGGCGAACTGGGCATGAAGCCGGAAAAGCACCACCACGAAGTGGCGCCCGCCCAGCACGAACTGGGCCTGAAGTTCGACACCATGGTCGTGATGGCCGACCGCATGCAGCTCTACAAGTACGTGATCCACAACGTGGCCCACGCCTATGGCAAGAGCGCCACCTTCATGGCCAAGCCGATGTTCGGCGACAACGGCTCGGGCATGCACGTGCACCAGTCGATCTGGCAGGACGGCAAGCCGCTGTTCGCCGGCGACAAGTACGCCGGCCTGTCGGACATGTGCCTGTGGTACATCGGCGGCATCATCAAGCACGCCAAGGCGATCAACGCGTTCTCGAACTCGACGACCAACTCGTACAAGCGCCTGGTGCCAGGCTACGAAGCCCCGGTGAAACTGGCCTACTCCTCGCGCAACCGCTCGGCCTCGATCCGCATCCCGCACGTCGACTCGCCGAAGGCCAAGCGCATCGAAGCCCGCTTCCCCGACCCGATGGGCAACCCGTACCTGACCTTCGTGGCCCTGTTGATGGCCGGCCTGGACGGCATCGCCAACAAGATCGATCCGGGCGCGGCCGCCGACAAGAACCTGTACGACCTGCCGCCCCGCGAGCAGAAGAAGATCCCGGAAGTCTGCGGTTCGCTCCGTGAAGCCCTGGAAAACCTCGACAAGGACCGCGCCTTCCTGAAGGCCGGCGGCGTCATGGATGACGACTTCATCGACAGCTACATCGAGCTGAAGATGGAAGAAGTCATGCGCCTGACCCTGCACCCGCACCCGGTCGAATTCGACATGTATTACAAGTGCTAAGCTTCACGGCTTAGGACGACGAACGAGGCCCGCGGAGCGATCCGCGGGCCTTTTTCTTTGTTGCTCGTCTGGTGGTGGCTGGCGTTCGGGGCTCGGTGGGAGCTCGAAGGGCTGCGCTCTAGGGGCGCCATTTACCGCTTTCGACGGTGGGCTCAACTGATCGCCGCAACACACTCGGCGAAGGTCTCTGCAGGGGGCCTTCCAGCGATCCCAGATTTCAGCCCGCTGAGCCGCCGAATAGTAGATACGACGCCGCTGCTTCATCACCCACGCTCCCTCTCCGAAGAAAAGTTAGCGTGTTGCGTTCACCAGTTGAGCCCACCACCCAAGTCGGACCTTTGGCAAAAAGGCGAACCCGGGCATCTATAGCAGTATGAAGCTTGATCGTAGGGCTGCGACGTTTGGTATAGGCATAGCGCTCGTCGGCGCGGCACGGGCTCGTGGGGATGAGAGAAATCGCGTGCACCCAATGATACTAACTGGTGACGACTCATCGGTGCGGCTGATGATTGTCGACTACCAATTCCCCAAAATCATCGACGACGAATGGGATTCCAATTGGCTCATTGTCGATGGGGCAGTTCGACTCGCGGGGCGTGAATGGCGCTTCAGGGACCCCTGCCTAACTGCCTTTGAGGCCAGACGCTTGGCCGATTGGCTCGACGCTTGCGTGCGGGGAAAGGCAGAGAAGCCATATTGCGGGTTTACTGAGCCAAACCTCCAATTCGATCTCATCGATCCGCAGACCTTACGTGTCAGCTTTGCGTTGGAGTCTGCGCCCCCGTGGGCCAAAAAAGGTGATGACTGGACTGAGCACGGCTTCAACCTGCCTGTCGGTCCCGCGCTTGCCGAGGCCGCCTCAAACCTTCGTCACCAACTTCGGGCTTTTCCTGTGCGCGGCTCAGGTCAAGGGTGAGTCAGAACCCGCTTCTGGCAACCTTCCACCTTTCTCGGACCTATTAACGGTCAGCTAGGCGCTCACCGATTCTTAGCTCAGCCCGACCCCGCCCACCGGCACGGTCTCGAACCGATGCCCGAAGCCGGCGATGATCGGGCGGGCCTTGGCGATCGCCGCCTGCACGGCCGGCAACTTCAGCGAGGCGGCATGGCTGTCCTTGTCGGTCCAGACCTCGGTGATCCATAGGGCGTCGGCGTCGGTGGCGTCGTTGGCGACGATGTAGCTGAGGCAGCCGGGCATGCCTCCGGTGCTTTCGGTCAGAATGGCGACGAGCTCGTCCCGCTTGCCGGCAATGGCCTTCATCTGTCCGATCAGTCCGTACATGGGTCTGCTTTCCTGAGTCAGGGCCTGGGCGTCGAGCGGCGCGATGGCGAGCGCCATGCCGCCCGCCAGCACGGCCCGCCGGACCGTTCCATCCGTCGAATATCGTTGAGTCATGGGTTCTCCGGCCTCCATCCTCGGCGAGGACTGTCCCCAGGATGTCAGCAGTCGCCTGCCCTACGCCTTGCACTCGCCTTCCGTCGCGACGCTGACGCCCTTGGACGCGGCGTTGCAGGCGCTGGGATAGGTCTTGCCGTCGCAGCCGCAGACCGGGGCGTAGATCATCGTGCAGACCTGTGGCGGCTTGCGGCAGACGCCGGCCGCGTCGGCCACCGTGTGGCACTGGCCGGCCGCCATCTGGCAGCTCAGCCCCTCGGCGCACTGGAAGCCGGCGAAGCCGCCGCACATGCCGCCCTCGGCGACCGGCGCGCGGTGCGAGGCCGGCGGCGGCGAAGACGGCCCCGAGGGCGCGGCGGCGGTGCAGCCGAGCAGGGTCAACGCGGCCAGGAGGACCGTGAGGGGACGCCAGATCATCGAAGGACTCCGCGCGTTTGGGTTCGGCTTGAGAGGGTCATCCTGGCATGTCCCGGCCCGCGCCGGCAAATCGCCCGGCGGCTGAGCTTTCCACCCCTTTTCTTCGCGCCCCGGGCGGCCCATACGGGGCGCTCCCGCCGAATCGACGCATGTTCCCGTAATGTCCTCCAAAGACGATCCCAACGCTTCCTTCTCGCTGTTCGGCGACGACGCCCTGGCTCCCGTGCCCGCGTCGCCCGTGCCGGCCCGCGAACCGCATCGCGAGCCTGCCCCGCGCCCCGCCGCCCCGCCGCCCCCGGGGGCGGCCAGCGCCAAGGCCGCGCCGGAACCCGCCTCCGCGCCCTCATCCGGCGGCTACACCGCCAGCGACATCGAGGTGCTGGAAGGCCTGGAGCCCGTGCGCAAGCGGCCAGGCATGTACATCGGCGGCACCGACGAGCGGGCCCTGCACCACCTGTTCGCCGAAGTGCTGGACAACTCGATGGACGAGGCCGTGGCCGGCTTCGCCAAGACCATCGAGGTCAAGCTCGACGCCGACGGCTACCTGTCGGTCAAGGACGACGGCCGCGGCATGCCCGTGGACCCCCACCCCAAGCATCCGGGCAAGTCGGCGCTGGAGGTGATCATGACCGTCCTGCACGCGGGCGGTAAGTTCAGCGGCAAGGCCTACGAGACCTCCGGCGGCCTGCACGGCGTCGGCGCCTCGGTGGTCAACGCCCTGTCCGAACGGGTCGAGGTCACCGTCTGGCGCGACGGCTTCGAGCACCTGCAGGTGTTCTCGCGCGGCAAGCCGCTGGGCCCGGTCGAGAAGATCGGCCCGTCCAAGAAGCGCGGCACCGCCGTGCGCTTCATCCCCGACGAACAGATCTTCGGCGAGGGCGTGGCCTTCAAGCCGGCGCGCCTGTACCGCATGGCCCGCTCCAAGGCCTATCTGTTCCGCGGCGTGCAGATCAAATGGTCCTGCGACCCCTCGCGGATTCAGGACCAGACCCCGGCTGAGGCCGTCTTCCACTTCCCCAACGGCCTGGCCGACTTCCTGGCCGAGCGCACCAAGGGCCTGGAACTGGTGACGCCCGAGAGCTTCTCGGGCCGCATCGAGCGCCAGGGCGAGGCCGGCGCCGTCGAGTGGGCGATCGCCTGGACGCCGCGCGGCTTCGGCGAGCACGACGGCTTCATGCAGTCCTACTGCAACACCGTGCCCACCCCCGAAGGCGGCACCCACGAGAGCGGCCTGCGCGCCGCCCTGACCAGAGGTCTTAAGGCTTACGCCGAGCTGAAGAACGAGAAGCGCGCGGCGATCATCACCGCCGACGACGTCATCGCCCAGGCCGGGGCCCTGATCTCGGTGTTCATCAAGAATCCCGAATTCCAGGGCCAGACCAAGGAAAAGCTGTCGTCGTCCGAGGCCCAGCGCTTTGTCGAAAACGCACTGCGCGACCCGTTCGACCACTGGCTGACCGGTTCGCCCAAGGCCGCCCAGGCCCTGCTGGAATTCGTCATCGACCGGGCCGAGGAACGCCTCAAGCGCCGCAAGGACAAGGAAGTCCAGCGCGCCTCGGCGACCCGCAAGCTGCGCCTGCCCGGCAAGCTGGCCGACTGCGCCGCCGGGGCGGTCGACGGCGCCGAGCTGTTCATCGTCGAAGGCGACAGCGCCGGCGGCTCGGCCAAGCAGGCCCGCAACCGCAAGAACCAGGCGATCCTGCCCCTGCGCGGCAAGATCCTCAACGTCGCCTCGGCGACCGGCGAGAAGTTCAGCGCCAACAAGGAGCTGTCGGACCTGATGCTGGCCCTGGGGGCCCAGGGCGGCAACCGGTACCGCGAAGAGGATCTGCGCTACGAGCGGATCATCATCATGACCGACGCCGACGTCGACGGCGCCCACATCGCCAGCCTACTGATCACCTTCTTCTACCGGACCATGCCCGAGCTGATCCGCGGCGGGCACCTGTTCCTGGCCCTGCCGCCGCTCTACCGTCTCAGCCACGGCGGCAAGAGCGCCTATGCCCGCGACGACGCCCACAAGGACGAGCTGCTGGCCACGATGTTCAAGGGCAAGAAGCCCGAGATCGGCCGCTTCAAGGGCCTGGGCGAGATGATGGCCGCCCAGCTCAAGGAAACCACCATGGACCCGGCGGTGCGCACCCTGGCCAAGATCACCCTGCCGCGCTCCGAAGAGGCGGTCGAGGCCCTGGTCGAGACCCTGATGGGCCGCAAGCCCGAGCTGCGTTTCCGCTTCATCCAGGAAAACGCCGAGTTCGCGGCCGACGACCTGGACGTCTAGGCGGGCTGCCCCCAGGTCGCCGAGGGCCTCGCGGATACGCCGCGAGGTCGTGCCGCGATCTGGCCGAGGACCAGGACTCCTCCCCTCGAGTCGACGCATTCGCCCTCACCCGAACCCGCGCCAAGACGCCTCCTGATGGCGCGGCGGCTTTCGGGAGCGGTCCTATTGAAGAATCTAACATTTCACATTTGCGCCTCTCAAGCGCAGCTAAGCCCCCAAATGAATTCGACTTTCTCGGTTCATATTTTCACGTTCGCTGCATTTTTGACCGATTTGTCGACCGATTTTGCTTTTCCAGGGCGATTTTTGAGCAGATGCAAGGATGAGATTACGAAATCCGGACCCGATCCGCGTGGATCCCGACCGGAGCCAAAGCCGAGCGGCGCCCCAAGACGTCGCCAAAGTCAGGGAAGTGACCCATGAAGATCCTCGTCGCCTCGACCGCCGCCCTCCTGCTCCTGGCCGGCGCCACGTTCGCCAGCGCCGCCCCCTCGGAAACCGTCAGCATCGCCGTGTCCAAGGCCAAGCTGGACCTCGCCAATCCGCGCGACGCCCACCGGATGATGAAGCGCATCGACGCCGCCGCCCTGGAAGTCTGCGGCGCCTATCCCCAGAGCGCCCTGGGCGTGAAGCGCGCCATCGCCGGCTCCTCCTGCCACCGCGACGCCGTCGCCGGCGCCGTGGCCCAACTGCAGTCGTCACAGGCCTCGCTCGACGTCACGCCCACCGCCCGCTAGTCGGCGCGCGTCGCCCGGCCGCGAGGTCGGGCGACCGGATGGTCGTTGACAGATCGAATTACACTTGTAATCTCCAATTCGAATTACATCCGTAATCCGAAGGAGCAAGTGATGCGCATCAACCGCCCGATCCTCGTGGCCGCCGGCTTGGCGGCCAGTTTTCCCCTCCTCGCCGCCTCGCCCGCCCTGGCGGCGGCAGGATCAACGCCGCGCCTGAGCGTGGGGGACGTCTTCTTCAACGCCGCCCTGCCCGTACAGGCGATCGCCGTGCTGCTGGTCGCCGCGATCATCGCCGCGCCGCTGCTGCGCGATCGCACCCGTCGCCTGGTGGCCTCCTTCGTCGCCGGCGCCCCCTTGCTGGCGCTCGCAGCCGCCGCCTTCACCGGCCTGGGCGCCGCCGTCGGCTACGCCAACAGCACCGTTCCCCCCTCCGCCACCGTCATGGCCCCCGCCTGGGCCGAGGTCCTGTTCCTGGCCGTGCTGGGCCTGCTGGCCGCGTTCTCGGCCGTGTTGTCCCTGGGCCTGGCCAAGTCAGAGCCGACCGGGACCTGATGCGAGGTCCTCCCCCTGTGGGGGAGGCGGCCGAAGGCCGGTGGGGGGAGTTTTGGGGTTTGTCGATCCGGGCTGTGTTCACCTTCCAAATACTCTCCCCACCGATCGCTGCGCGATCGCCTCCCCCACGGGGGGAGGACCTTGAAGACACACGGCTTCGCCGCCTCACGCGGTTCACCCGCTGAGCTATCGGAAAGGGTCGCGGAGCGCCGGACACCGTCCGGAGTGTGTGAGTAGTAACCGTTTCGACGAAGCCCAACCGCTCCGCGCCATCGTTTTCCAGGAACCTCCCGGCGGGTGGCCCTCTTAAGGCCTTACCAGAAGCGCCCCCGACGGACGGGTCCTGCAACGCCGTATCCCCCGCACGCCTGTCGCCCTCGCCAGCCCCGTCATGCTCCGCCGTTCCTGTCGTCCATGGGCGGCTCCCCATAGGTGGCATGCGGGTCGCGGTCATGGCTGACCGCCGCCGACGAGCGCTCTCCGCTCGATCGCCCCCCGCCGCCGCATCGGTCGCTGGCCATGCGCCCTTTCCCCGCGACGAGGTGAGATCAAGCATACGGCGGGTTTTGGAGGGGAGGACAGGCGGGGTGCGGGTTGAGGGATTTCAGTGGGTTAGGCGCAAACAGCGCGCGAAGTTGGCCCCTTCTTGCGCCCTCTCCCGGAGGGGAGAGGGAGGGGCCCGCCGCGCAGCGGTGGGAGGGTGAGGGGTGACGCCGTCAACCGCCCATCCCCAACGCCCTGCCGGCACGCCGTCCAACTCAGCAACCCCTCACCCTCCCAAGCTTCGCTTGGGCCCCTCCCTCTCCCTTTGAGAGGGTGCCCGAAGGCCGCCACCCTCTCAAAGGGAGAGGGAGAAACGCGTAACGGGTGACAAGGCCTTGATCATGGACACCCCCTTCCCGGCATGGTTGAACACCACGGTAGCGTTTGGGGAAAGACGACATGACCGACACGGCCACGGGCTCGCGGCCCTTCGAGATCGGCCGGGTGATCAACCGGACCTTCGGCGCCATCGGCCGCAACTTCGTCGTCTTCCTGCTGCTGGCGGTGATCCTCGGCGGCCTGCCCAACCTGCTGTTCACCTGGGCGCAGCTCAAGATCACCGGCGTCACCCCCTCCTTCGCGCCGCAGACCCTGGTCCTGTGGTTCGGCGGCTTCCTGTTGGTGTTGCTCGGCGGCCTCGTCCTGCAGGCCGCGATCGTCCACGCCACGATCGCCGACCTCAAGGGACGGCGCGCCAGCCTGGGCGAAACGCTCGGGGCCGGCCTGCGCCATTGCGGCCCCCTGCTGCTGCTAGGCATCCTCACCTGGCTGGGCCTGATGATCGGCTTCCTGCTGCTGGTCGTGCCCGGGATCATCCTGGCCGTGGTCTGGTCGGTGGCCATCCCCGTCAAGGTCGCCGAGAACACCGGCGTCCTGGAGGCCTTTTCCCGCAGCCGCGACCTGACCCGCGGCCGCCGCTGGCCGATCTTCGGCCTGTTCCTGATCTATATGGTTCTCGTCTGGATCGTTCAGGCGATGGTGCTGGGTCTGGGCCTGGCGGTCGCCGGCGCCCTGCACGGGCCGCTCAACACGTCGGGCGACGACGCCACCGCCTTCCTCGACGTCTTCCAGCGCAGCACCCTGATCACCTCACCGATCACCGTCACCCTGATCGCCATGGTCAGCGCCAGCGGCCTGGCCGCGCTCTATTACGAACTGCGCGCCAGCCGCGAAGGCGTCGGCGCCGAGGCCCTGGCGGCGGTGTTCGAGTAGCGGCACTCTTCGCCTAGCTACGTCTTGTCGTGCTTGTCCTTGCGCCGCTTGCCCAGCAGCAGCCGCGATTCCAACCGGCCGCGCAGGCCCGCGTAATAGGCGGCGAGGAAGTCGCCGTCCGACTCGTCGGGCGAGGCCTTCCAGCCGATCTTCAGGCGGATACGGGCGGCGACCAGGGCGACGGTCTTGGTCTCGTAGCGGCGCAGCACATCCTCGAGCACGTGCAGTTCCTTGACCCCGTAGGCGTCGAGATGGGCCTGGGTGAAGGCGAAGCGGCCGTGCGACGGGCGCGACGATTGCACGAGGTCGGGGACCAGCTTGCGGGTGGGCGCCTTGACCACCCAGGTGCCGGCCACCAGGTCGCCGACCCGCAGGCGGTCGCGGTTGAACAGCGGGAACAGCAGGAACACCCCGCACCAGGCCAGGCCCGCCAGGCTGATCCAGGCCCCGACCTGGCCGCCGTTGACGATCAGGAAGCCCATCGGCAGGTAGAGCTCGATCTCGCGCATGGCGTTGCGGGCGAAGATGGCGTCGGCGGTCAGCCGCCCGCCGTTGCGCGCCGCCACCCGCAGGCCCATGGCCCGCTTGCCCGGCGTCGCGGCCCCGGGAGTCAGCTCGAACAGGATGAAGTAGAGGTTCCTCAGCACGAAGAACACCAACATCCAGACCGTGGCGATCACCTCGCCGCCCTTGCCCTGCGACCCGACGAACGCCAGCAAGGTCAGCAGGGTGAAGGCGATCAACACGCCCAGCATGATCGCCAGGTCGATCATCAGGGCGGTCGCCCGCTCGCCGCCGTCGCCCAGACGCAGCCGCAGGTCGACGCCTTCCGGCGTCACCAGCGAACGATCGCGCGGCGCGTCGCCGGGCGGCGGTCCGCCGGGCTGGACCGCCGCCGCGGCCTTGGCCTTCCTGGCCCAGGGCTTCATGGGACGGCCTTGGCGCGGCGCGGCAGGTAGAGATAGGCCGGCCACAGAACCAGGGTGACCAGGGCGATGCCGTAGCGCGCGAAGTCGTTCTGGATCACCTGCCGCCCGACGCCTTCCAGGATGCCGGCGCAGAACAGCATGACCACCACCCCGGCCATCAGGGTCGCCGACTGGCGTCCGGCCTGGGCCATGGCCGCCGGGCGGGAGAGGTCGCCAGGAAAGGCCAGGGTCCAGCCGATGCGCAGGCCCGCCGCTCCGGCCAGGATCACCGCGCCGATCTCGGTGACGCCATGGATGGCCAACCAGCCGCCGGCCTCGAACCCCAGGCCCTTCATGCCGAACGCGGCCAGGAAGGCGCCCAGCATGCAGCCGTTGTAGGCCATCAGCATCGCGGTCGGCAGGCAGAAGGCGAACCCCAGGGCGAAGGCGAAGATCGCCACCCCGGAATTGTGGGTGAACAGGAAGGCGGCGAACACCGACAGGCCCGAATGGTCGCCGCCCTTGTGGTACAGCGTCGCGCGCATGGCCTCGGCCGAAGCCGAGGGACCACGCCCGCCGGCCAGCCCCTCGGGCACGAAGGCGCTGAACCAGTCGGGGTCGTGAAGGGTGAGGAAATAGGCGGCCGCCACCCCGGCCAGGGTCAGCAGGAAGCTGAACAGGGTCTCGCGCCACAGGGCCTTGGCCGCCGCCGGCCACTCTTGGGCGAAGAAGCCGCCGAGCCGCTCGACCAGGCTGGAGCGCGTGCCGTAGACGAAGAAATAGGCCCGGGTGCTGAGGCTCTCCAGATAGTCGACCAGGTTCTGGTCCAGCGAGGTGGCGCGAGCCACCGACAGCGACGACAGGGCCTGGCGGTAGAGCACCGGCATGGCCAGCAGCTCCTCGTCGCTCAGCGCCTTGGCCGAACCCTTGCCGACCTTGGCCAGCAGCGTCTCCAGCCGACGCCAGTCGTCCTCGCGCTCGGCCCGGAAGCGGTAGCTCTTGAGGTGCAGCTCGGCCATCACAGCAGGTCCCGGCGCTTGAGGTCCAGATAGCTCGCCAGCAGGGCCGGCCCGACCTGGTCGGCGGCGGCCTCGACGATCTCGACGCCCATGCGGCGCAGGCGGCCGACCACCAGGTCGCGCTCGCGCATCAGCGAGGCGGCCACCACGGCGCGCGAGACGTCGTCGGCGGTCTCGGGCGCCTTGCGCTCGATGACCTCCAGCTCCTCGTCGCGCATCATCACGAACAGCACCAGGTGCTGGCGCAGCAGCCGGCTGACGTTCTCCAGCATCAGTTCGGCGCTGGTGGAGTCTGCGATGTCGGTGAACACGATGATCAGCGAACGGCGCGACAGCTGGCCCGACAACTGGGTCAGGCCCAGGGTGTAGTTGGTCTCCTCGGTCGAATAGTCGATCGCCGAGGCCAGGCGCTGCAGGGCGGGAAAGGCGTTGGGGCCGGAGGTCACGCCGCTGCTCACATTGGGCCGGGCGTCGAAGCCGAACAGCCCGACCTTGTCGCCCATCTTCAGGCCCACATAGGCCAGCAGCAGGGTGGCGTTGAGGGCATGGTCCAGGCGCGGTCGACCCAGCAGCGGCTGGCTCATCAGCCGGCCGGTGTCGAGGGCAGCGACGATGTGGTGGTTGCGCTCGACGTGAAACTCCTTGGCCAGCAGCGCCCCGTGCCGGGCCGATTGCTTCCAGTCGATGGCCCGACGGTTCATGCCGGGCCGGAAGTCGGTCAGGGCGTGGAACTCGCTGCCGCCCCCCAGGTCCAGTTGCAGGCGGTGGCCGATCGAGGCGTCGCGGGAGAACAGGCGCAGGGCCTCTTCCTTGACCCCGGCGATGTCGAGGGTGACGGGGATGACGCGTTCGAGCCGGTCGTCGCGCTGCTTCCACATCAGCCCCAGCGGACCGCGCCAGCGGGCCGAGACCCGGTGGACGATCCCCTCCCCGCGTCGGGTCGCCGTCAGGACGAAGGGCAGGCCGGCCTGGCGCTCATGAACCCGCGCCCGGCCGTGGGCCGGCGAGGCCTCCAGCCGGTCGTCGAGGTCGATGGCGAACTCCACCGAGGCCGGCGCGACGCCGCGCGGGAACACGGCGTGGAACAGGGCCGGCTGGGTCTTGCCGCTGGCCAGCGAGCCCGGCGCGGTCAGGGTCAGCTGCATCTTGCGCCGGCCCGGCGCCAGCAAGGCGTCGACGAATAACAGGGCGGCGACCATCGCCATCCAGGCCGGCCCCAGCAGCCACAGCCGCGCCGAGACCAGCGCCAGCCCCAGGGCCAGGGGCGCGCCCAGGACCATCAGCAGGATCGCTCTGGCGGTGGGATAGATCCGCAAGGCCTGGCCCTAACCCCTGACGCTCATCGCGGCGCCTCGACCTGGTCGACCAGGCCGCGCACCACGTCATCGACCTTGCGGCCCTCGATCTCGGCGGCCGGCGACAGGATGACCCGGTGGCGCAGGGCCGGCAGGGCCAGGGCCTTGACGTCGTCGGGGATCACGTAGTCGCGCCCCTCCAGCGCTGCGCGGGCCCGGGCGGCGACCGCCAGCATGGCCGCGCAGCGCGGCGAGGCCCCGCCCGACAGCTCGCCGGTGTCGCGCGTGGCCCGCACCACGCCGACGATGTAGCGGACGATCTCGTCGGTCAGCCGCACGGTGGCCACCGCCGCCACCGCGTCGGCGATGGTGGCGCTGTCGCCGGCCGCGCCGACTCCGAAGCCTTCCGGCGACGGCTGGCCGGTGCGGCTGCCGTGGGTGGCGACGATCGCCGTCTCTTCGGCCAGGCTGGGATAGGCCAGCACATGCTTGAACAGGAAGCGGTCCAGTTGGGCCTCGGGCAGCGGATAGGTGCCCTGCTGCTCCAGCGGGTTCTGGGTGGCCACCACCATGAAGCGATCACTGAGCGCGTGGCGCTCGCCGTCCAGGGTGACGTTGCGCTCCTGCATGGCCTCCAGCAGCGCCGCCTGGGTCTTGGGCGGCGTGCGGTTGATCTCGTCGGCCAGCAGCAGTTCGCAGAAGATCGGTCCCTTGACCAGGGTGAAGGTGCTGGTCTGGAAGTTGAACAGGTTGGCGCCCAGGATGTCGCCCGGCATCAGGTCGGGGGTGAACTGGATGCGGCCGAACGCCAGATTCACCGCCTGGGCGAAGCATTGGGCCAGGAAGGTCTTGGCCGTGCCGGGCGCGCCTTCCAGCAGCACGTGGCCGCCGGCGAACAGGGCCGTCAGCATCAGGTCGATGGTGTCGTTCTGGCCCACCACGGCCTTGGCCGTCTCGGCTCGGATCCTGCCGGCGAGCGCCTGCACCTCAGCGACGTTCACGGGTCATCTCCAATCTCCACTGATACCATTTGGCGACGACCTTCATCAGGTCGCTCAAGGAACGGACCGCCTTCGTCTCGGCGTCCAGGTGGGACGCGCTGTCGGCCGCGCCGAAGCGCGCGCCCTGGCGGTCCAGAAAGTCGGTGAGGGCCTGGCCGGTCAGGCGCGAGCCTCCCACGGTCGCGATGCCCAGGGCGCGGATCGCGGCCGCGCGCTGCAGCTCGGCGTAGCGCGGAGCCATGGCCGGCTCGCGCTTGGCCATGCGGATCAGGCCGGCGGAATTGTCAATCAGCGCCGCCTTGCCCAGGGCCAGGGCCCGCTCGCCGCGGCGGACGGCGCGGAACCGGGCGGCGGCGTGCAGGCCCATCAGCAGGGCGGCGGCCACCAGGCACAGGGTCGCGCCGACGAACGGCGGCTCGAAGGCCAGCTTCAGCATGCTGCGCGAACGGGAGAAGCCGTTGAGCGTCACGTCGAAGGCGATCACCCCGTGGCGCTGACGCTCGCCGCGCAGCAGATCGATGATCCCCACCCCGGCGCGGGCCGTGCGGATGTCCTTCAGGCCCATGGTGTTGAGCAGGTCGGGATCGGCGAGGAAATAGGTGTCGGTCGGCATCCGCCGGGCCAGGATGATCCGGCCCTCGGCGTCGGTCAGGACCGGCGTCAGGTCGGGCCCCGACAGGCTTCGCAGGTTCTTGATCGGACCGGTGTCGAACGCCAGCCCTTCCGCCGGGCTCCCGGCGGCGCCGGTCAGTCGGGCAGCGGCGACGCCCTCGCGAATGGCGATCTGGGCCTTGGGAAGGCCGACCGTCTTGAGCGTCTTCGCCTGGCCCGGAGGCTCGATCAGCTTCAGGTCGCTGACCCAGCCCGGCCGGCGCGGATCCAGGCCGCCTTCCCACTTGGGCAGCACCACCAGGGTCCGCGCCGAGAGCACGGCCTTCATATAGGCGTCGCGCGACAGGCCGGCGTCTGGCGTGAAGATGATCAGGGCCGGCTCCTCGCCGCTCAGATTGCGGCGGCTGAGCACCACCGGCTCGCCCTGGGCCCGCAACAGCTGGACCGCACCGCCGTAGCCGATCGCCGACCGCGACAGGGCGTGGGCCTGGCCGTTGTCGCCCGACTGCAGGTCCGGCGCGTAGGTCGACAGCACCACGAAGGCCGAGAAGGCGAAGACCCCGGCCAGGATCATGCCCAGCACGACCTTGGGCGAGAACAGCACGCCGTCCCCCGCCTTTGCTTCAGGGTGGGGGGCCTCGGGCGACGCGGCCGCGATCTGGCTCATCGCCAGGCCTCCGCGAAGGCGAAGCCCTCATAGGCCTGTCGGCAGGCGGCGAACTCCTCGGCCCCGACGGCGCGACCGCCGAAGAAGCTGCGTTCGACCACGCGGGCGATCTGGCTGAAGGTTCGGCGCACCGTCTGGGGCACGCCCTCCAGGCCGGCGATGTCGCGGCTGGTCAGGGCCGGTCGGATCAGGTCCGGACGCTTGCCCTCGATGTCCTCGATGCTGCGGAACAGGATCAGGTGGACGGCCTCGGCGAAGCGGCCGGCGGCGGCCAGGCGGTCGGCGTCTTCCAGCAGGGTCCGGGCCTTGGCGACGCTGGGCCGCCAATCCTCGGCGCCCAGGGCGGGCCCCTTGCCCGGCCGCATCGACGGCCAGCGCGTGGCGATCACCTCGCGGGCCAGGAAGTACAGGATCACCGCCGCCCCGAGGATCAGGAAGCCCCAGAACACATAGACCAGGTAGGGTGCGGCGGCCCCCAGCACCTTGCCGATCGCCAGCAGCCAATCGGGCACGTGCGGCGGCGTCTGGACGGTGGGTTCGAACTGCAGAGTCTTGTTGCGCAGCAAGGCCTCGTGGGCGCGCGCGAAACCGTCCGACACACCCTCTGGACGCAGAGTCGGCGCGCCCTGATCGACCCCCACTCCCGACGCCAAACGCCTTGCTCCCGACTGCCCCGCGCTACTGCTACGCGATTCAACTTTCGGTGTCGCCAGGAACCGTGTCCCTCCGCTCACGGAGCGCGGGTCTCGCGGCTCGCGCGGTGAAGCCGATTCGCGGCGAGGCATGCGCGCCCGATCCTGACCGCTGCCCCCGGCGCCGGCGACGGGGCGGGCCGCGACCGGGCGGATCACCGTCCGGCGCCCGCCGAAGCGGTGATTTACGCAATCAATTCAAAGGAGTTTTGGTAGGCCGGGTGGGGGTCGAACCCACGACCATTCGATTAAAAGTCGAATGCTCTACCACTGAGCTACCGGCCCGCATCGACACGGCGGGAGGCCGGTGGAAGCGGCGCGGAACATAGTCGGGGCCCGCCTGAGCCGCAAGCGCGCTTTCGCGCATTGTGGGAGATGACGAGCGCGCCTTGTCCGCGTTAGGGTCGCCCCATGCGTAGACTGCTGCCGATCGCCTTGGTTCTCCCCGTCCTGGCCGCCTGCGCCAGCAAGGGCGAACCGCCGCCGCAGAAGATCCAGACGACGTCGGACGCCAACAAGGAAGGCATCAGCGGCGCGGCCGCCGCGCCGTTGCGCGACATGAACCTGCTGCGCACCAAGATCCCGCCGGTGCTGCTGGAGGCCATGGCCGACCCCTACGCCCGGCCCCCCAAGAAGACCAATTGCGACACTCTGATCTCCATGGTCGCGCCGCTGGACCTCGCCCTGGGCGAGGACGTGGACCGGCGGCCGCCCGAGGAAAACGAAGACCTGATGGACCGCGGCAAGCGCATGGCCGCCTCGTCCGCGTTCGGCGCCATGGCCAACGCCGCCCAGGACCTGATCCCGATGCGCGGCTGGGTGCGCAAGCTCAGCGGCGCCGAGAAGCACGACAAGCTGGTGCAGAGCGCCATGGCCTCGGGCGCGATCCGCCGCGCCTATCTCAAGGGCCTGGGCGAGGCCCGCGGCTGCGACCCGCCGGCCACGCCCCAGCACCTGGCCAAGCCGGCCGCGCCGGTCGTCGAAAAGCGCTTTCCCTGGCAGTCCGACAAGCCGGCCGAGGACGCGCCCGTCGTCCAGGCCGACGAAGCCCCCGTGGTCCAGCCCGCCGCGGCCGACGCGACGCCGGTCGCCGCTCCACCGACCCAACCCGCGCCGCCGCCCGCCAAGAAAAAGAAGCCGTTCTACAAGATCTGGTAGCGGGCTCGCTCGATGTTGGAGCGGACCGACGGACGGCGGGTTGCGCCGGCTTCAATTCAAGGTCGGCCGGGGTTAATCGCTCTCGGAAACGTCTGGCTTTGGCGAGGGAGCCAATGGGAGGAATCGACCCTGAGCGGACCTTAAATTCCCCTTGTATCTGGATCATGGCGCTGAAGCGCCATGATCCAGATACAAGGGGTTCCAGGTCGTGCCGGCTAACGTGCGCTAACCACCCATGGCAGGCCTTCGGAGACGCTGCTCTCCGCGTGATCGATGAGGCGCTTCAGCCAGCCACGAGGTATGGCTACGCCCCTACCCGCCCCGCTGACGCGCCGCGAAGTCCCGGCGGAACGCCTCGAACCGGCCTTCGGCGATGGCGGCGCGCATGGCCGCCGTCAGGGCCTGGAAGAAGGCGATGTTGTGCCACGACAGCAGCACCTGGCCCAGGATCTCCTCGGCCTTGAACAGGTGGCGCAGATAGGCCTTGGAATAGTCGCGACTGGCCGAGCAGTCGCTGGTGGGGTCCAGAGGGTCCTCGTCGTCGGCGTAGCGGGCGTTCTTGATGTTAATCGCCCCGTCCCAGGTCCAGGCCTGGCCGTGGCGGCCCGAGCGGGTGGGCAGCACGCAGTCGAACATGTCGACGCCGCGATAGACCGCCTCGACCAGGTCGATCGGCTTGCCGACCCCCATCAGGTAGCGCGGCCGGTCGGCGGGCAGCATGGCCGGCGCGTAGTCCAGCACCTCGCACATCGCCTCATGGCCCTCGCCCACCGCAAGCCCGCCCAGGGCGTAGCCGTCGAAGCCGATCTCCTGCAAACGTTCGGACGACTCCTGACGCAGGTTCCGGAAGGTCGAGCCCTGCTGGATGCCGAACAGGGCCTGGGTGTCGCGCGTGCCGAACGCCGTCTTGGAGCGCAGCCCCCAGCGGGCTGACAGCTCCATGCCCTGCCGCGCCCTCGCCTCCTCGGCCGGCCAGGCGACGCACTCGTCCAGTTGCATGACGATGTCGCTGCCCAGCAGGTCGGCCTGGATCTCCATCGACCGTTCGGGGCTCAGCACGTGCTTGGAGCCGTCGATGTGGCTGGCGAAGGTGACGGCTTCTTCGGTGACCTTGCTGATCCCCGACAGACTCATCACCTGGAAGCCGCCGCTGTCGGTGAGGATCGGCTTGTCCCAGCGCATGAACTTGTGAAGACCGCCCAGGCGCTTCACGCGCTCGGCCGTCGGCCGCAGCATCAGGTGGTAGGTGTTGCCCAGGATGATGTCGGCGCCGGTGTCCTTGACCTGGTCGACGGTCATCGCCTTGACCGTCGCCGCCGTGCCCACCGGCATGAAGGCCGGGGTGCGGATGTCGCCGCGCGGGGTCTTCAGCACCCCGGTGCGGGCCGCGCCGTCGACAGCGGAGATCTCGAAGGGAAAGGCGACCATCAGGCTTGCTCTAGATCGGCGCGGAACAGCAGGCTGCCGTCGCCATAGGAATAGAAGCGATAGCCGGTGGCGATCGCATGCTCATAGGCCGCCTTCATGGTCGCCTGGCCGGCGAAGGCGCTGACCAGCATGAACAGGGTCGACTTGGGCAGATGGAAGTTGGTCATCAGCACGTCGGCGGCGCGGAAGCGGTAACCGGGGGTGATGAAGATCGCCGTCTCGTCGGCGAACGGCCGCACGACGCCGTCCTCGCCCGTGGCGCTCTCTAGCAGCCGTAGCGAGGTGGTGCCGACGCAGACGATGCGGCCGCCGGCCGCGCGCGTGGCGTTCAGGGCCTCGGCCACCCCGGCCGGCACCTCGCCGAACTCGGCGTGCATGCGGTGCTCGGCGACCACGTCGGTCTTGACCGGCAGGAAGGTGCCGGCCCCGACATGCAGGGTGACGAAGTGCAGCGACACGCCCTTGGCCTTCAGGCGCTGCAGCAGGTCGGGGGTGAAGTGCAGGCCGGCGGTCGGGGCGGCCACCGAGCCGTCCTCGCGGGCGTAGACGGTCTGGTAGTCGGCCCGGTCGCGGTCGTCCTCGGCCCGCTTGGCGGCGATATAGGGCGGCAGCGGCATCTCGCCGTGCGCGGCGACGGCCAGGTCGAGGTCGACGCCGGCGAAGTCGAAGGCCAGCTCGATCTCACCGCCCTCGTGCTTGGCGGCCACGGTGGCGTCCAGCATGCCGGCCTGGCAGGCGCGATCACTGTCGTGGCCGAAGGCGATGCGGTCGCCGACCTTCAGGCGCTTGCCGGGCCGCATGAAGGCGTTCCAGCGGTCCGGGGCCACGCGGCGATGCAGGGTCGCTTCGACCGCCACCGGCGAGCCGTCGCCGCCGCCGGTGTCGCGGCCGGCCCGCAGGCCCATCAACCGGGCCGGGATCACCCGCGTGTCGTTGAACACCAGGGCGTCGCCGGGACGCAGGAAGTCGGGCAGCTCGCGGACAACGTGATCGGCCAGGCCCTCGCCCATTTCGCCATGGGGCCTAACGACGAGCAGGCGCGCGGAATCCCGCGGCTCGGCCGGCCGCAGGGCGATCGCCTCGTCGGGCAGGTGGAAATCGAAGTCGGACAGGCGCATGGGGCGGCTTCAAGGCCACGACGGGGCGGCGAGGTCAAGCGCTGAGGCGTCGCGCCGTCCAAAGCTCGGGGCCAAGCTTTGATGGACAAACCCCGGCCCAAGCCGCCATCCTGCGGCTCGACGTATATTCCGGGGGGAACCATGATCGTCACCTGTCGCCGCCTGTCGGTCCTGACCGCCTGCCTGCTGCTGGCCGCCTGCAAGCCCTCCACCGAGACCAAGCGGGCGGAAATCTCGCCGGCCGCGTCGGCGACCCCGGCTGCGGCGCCCGCCCCGGTGACCTTCGCCCATGACCCAGGGCTGGACAGCCTCGGCTATTATTTCACCGACGCCGTCGTCCAGGCCGGGAACCTGAAACTGACCTCCCTCAACATCGGCCAGGCCAGCGACTTCGCCGACTGGGAGTCCGGCAAGCGTCCCGCCACCTACGCGCCGATCTTCATCGAGTTCGAGGACGTCACCAGTCCGAAGGCCGAGAACGAGCTGGGCCAGACCTATCACACGGTCTCGCTGCGGGTGATGCCCACCGCCTACCGGGTCGACGGGCGCGAGGTCAGCTTCCACGGGGTCGATCCCCAGGTCGGGGAAGTGACCTTCTCCGGCGCCTTCGATCTGGACGCGCTGAAGGCCGCCAAGGCCGCCGGACCCGGCGAGCCCCAGCCCGTCCTCAAGGGCGGCCTGCAGGTCGGCGGCCGGCAATTTCGCAATATCACCTTCAAGTATTTCGGCGGCGAGTAGAGCATTTTCGAGCGAAGTGGCTCCCGGTTCGCGTGAAGAAAATGCGCCAAGACAAAAATCTAGAGCCCCGGCCTGATGCAATCAGGTCGGGAAACGCTCTGGAGGCGAGCGACCCGCGCCCGAGCATGCTAAGGGGCCCGCCATGCGCCTGATCCTGCACCTTGCCGACCTCCTCGTGCGCGGCACCGCGCTCATGCTGGCCTTGATCGGCGCCCTGCTCGCCCTGGCCTGCCTGGGCGGCGCGTTCAGCGACAGGCTCGACGCGCTCACCCACCTGACGCCGGTGTGGCTGTGCCTTGGCCTGGCCGCGGCGATCCTGGGCGCGATCGTGACGCGCGGCGAGGAGCGCCGAGTGGTGCTGGCGCTGGCGCTGGTGACGGTGGCCGTCACCGGCGGACTGATGGCTCCGGAACTGGCGGCCGCGATGCGCAAGCCGGCCAAGGCGGAGGGGACCACGCTGAAGCTGGTCCAGTTCAACGTCTGGGCCGAGAACGACGATCCGGAAGCGACCCTTCGATGGATCCAGGCCCAGAACGCCGACGTGCTGATGCTCGAGGAGAGCGCCGGCCCCGACTCCTGGCGCATCCAGAAGCGCCTGGGCAAGACCTATCCGTACAAGGTGTCCTGCGACGGCCTGCGCACCTGCGACACCTGGATTCTCAGCCGGTGGCCCATGGTCCGGCGGCGCGGCTTCTACCAGGACGGCCGGGGCCTGGCCGGGGCCTGGGCGACGCTGCGCCATCCGGCCGGCGACTTCACCGTGGTGGCCACGCACTTCGCCTGGCCCGTCCCGGCCGGCGTGCAGCAGGCGCAGAGCCGGCTGCTCGCCCAGAAGATCGCGTCGTTCCCGAAGGACACCACGATCGTCGCTGGCGACTTCAACTCGACGCCCTGGTCGTTCAGCCTGCGCCGCCAGGACAAGGCCCTGGGGCTGGAGCGCCGGACGCGGGCCCTGGCCAGTTGGCCCAGCGGCGCCTTTTCACGCCTGGCCAGCGCGCCCTTCCCGATCCTGCCAATTGACCACGTCTATGCCGGCAAGGCCTGGAAGACGGTGAAGGTCGAGCGTGGCCCGGTGCTGGGTTCCGACCACCGTCCGGTGGTGGTGACGCTGACACGCTGAGGCGACGCGGAAAGCGACCAAGAAAAAGGCCCCGGTTTCCCGGGGCCCTTCTGGTCTTTGGTCTTACGCGTCGGCGGCGATCTTGGCGCTGACGATCTTGCCCGGGGCGCGGGGCGGTTCGCCGGCCGGCAGGGCGTCGACCAGGTCCATGCCGTCGGTCACCTGGCCCCAGACGGTGTACTGGTTGTCGAGGAAGGTGGCGTCGTCGAAGACGATGAAGAACTGGCTGTTGGCCGAGTTCGGATCGGGGGTGCGGGCCATCGAGCAGACGCCGCGCACGTGCGGCTCCTTCGAGAACTCGGCCTTGATGTCCGGCTTGGCCGAACCGCCGCGGCCGGTGCCGGTCGGGTCGCCGCCCTGGGCCATGAAGCCCGGGATCACGCGGTGGAACACCACGCCGTCATAGAAGCCCTCGCGGACCAGTTCCTTGATGCGCTCGACATGGCCGGGCGCTAGGTCGGGGCGAAGCGTGATGGTGACCGGACCGCCTTCGAGCGTCAGGATCAGGGTGTTTTCGAGGTCGGCCGACATGGTCATCCCTTCGGAGTTGAGGAGTCGCAGGGCTTCTAGCTTGCTTTCGGGTACGGAGGAAACCCGCCTGCGAACGATCGCACGCCCAGTTACTTAACTTCAGCCGGCAGATCGATGTCGCAGACCGAGAAGTCGGCGCCCCTGGCGGCCCGCTTGGCGGCGACCTCGGCCTTGAACCAAGGGCTCGCGGTGTCGACGACGCGGACCTGGGGACGCGCGGCGGCCGGGATGTCGGACAGCAGGCGAACCTCTTGCATGACGTCCTGGGGGGCGGCCACGGGCTCGCCGGTCTTGATGGCGCGGACGACGTCCAGGCCCGACAGCACCCGCCCGAAGGCCGTGTAGCGCTTGTCGAGCGACGGATAGGGCTGACGCATCAGGAAGAACTGGCTGTTGGCCGAGTTGTTGTCCTCGTCGCGGGCCATGCCGATCACGCCGGGGCAATAGGTCCCCCAGGCGGCGACCTTCTTGTCGGAGGTGACCTCGGCCCAGGTCCAGGCCTGGCTGACGACCGGCAGGGATTTCAGCAGCCCCACCTCCGTGCCGGCCGGGGCGGCCACGGCGACGAAGGGCGTCGCGGCGTCGCGGCGGAAGGTGAACTCGGCCTTGAGGTTGGGCTTCTTCGTGCCGCCCTCCCCGGTGTTGTCCGGGTCGCCGGTCTGGGCCATGAAGCGGTCGATGACCCGGAAGAAGGTGCGGCCGTCATAGACGCCCTCGCGGGTCAGTTCCTGGAGGCGCGCCACGTGGCCGGGCGCGACCTCCGGGATCAGCTCGACGATCACCCGGCCCTTGTTGGTGTCGATCACCATCACGTCCTCCGGGGCCGGCGTGCGCCAATCCGAAGATTTGGGGGCCGAGGGCTTGGGGGCCGACGGCCCGGGCGCGGCCTGGGCGGCGCCGGCGGCGAGGACGACGACCAGAGCGGCGATCGCGGCGCGGATCATTTCACCTGCACCGGAACGGTCACGTCGCAGACGCTGAAGGCTCCGCCCATCTCGGCGCGGCGCTTGTCGACCAGGGCGGTGAAGGCCGGGCTGGCGGTGTTCATCACCTGGATGCTCGGGCGCTGGGCGGCCGGGATGTCGGACAGCAGGCGCACGGTGGTCATCGTGTCCTGGGGCGCGACGACCGGTTCGCCGGCCTTGATGGCCCGGATGGTCTCCAGGCCGGTCAGGGCGCGACCGAAGGCGGTGTAGGTCTTCTCCAGCGACGGGTAGTGCTGGCGCATGAAGAAGAACTGGCTGTTGGCGCTGTCGGGATTGGTGGCCCGGGCCATGCCCAGCACGCCGGGGCAGAAGGCGCCCCAGGCCGCCACCTTGCCGTCGGCGGTCATCGCCGCCAGGGCGCTGTTCTGGCTGTAGACCGGCAGCGGCCCGACGAAGCCGATCTCGGTCGCCCCGATCTTGCCTTGCGGCGCGTAGCCGGCGCCGCGGCGGAACAGGAACTCGGCCTTCAGGTCCGGCTTGTCCGAGCCGCCCTGGCCGTTGTTCTGCGGGTCGCCGGTCTGGGCCATGAAGCTGTCGATGACCCGGAAGAAGGTCTGGCCGTCGTAGAAGTGGGCCTTGGCCAAATCCCGCACCCGCTCGACGTGGGCCGGAGCGACTTCGGGAACCAGTTCGACGATGATCCGGCCCTTGTTGGTCTCGACCACCAGCACGTTGTCGGGATTGGGCGCCCGCCAGTCTGAAGCCGCTTGGGCGCTGGCGGCGGAGGCCGCGGAAAGCGCCAGGACGGCGGCGATGGACGCGAGCTTCATGGATATCCCCGAGAGAACTGGTCTGACGGCGTAGAACGCCGCGACGCGGACGACAAGTAGCAGCGCTTTAGAGCCGACGATTCCGGCGAGTTTCCGGCGCACGGCTTCGCCGCCTCACGCGGAAACCCGCTGAGAATGTGAGGAGGCGCGGAGCGGCCGGGCCAGGCCCGGAGACCGTGAGTATTGTGTTTGCGTTTCGGCGTGGACGGACGGGCAGGATCAAAGTCGCCCGGAAGGGGCCGTCGGCGACTCCGACAGATCCTGGAACAGGCCGGTTTGAACCTCCCGACCCCGTCGACCCGCCAGATCCGACGCTCGTCCGTCTCAAGCCTGGGATCCTTCTGAGACCCTCGACCTGATCCGACCCGCGCGCCCAGTCTGGCGGCCCCGCTCGGTTCCATCTCCATCGCCGCTTCGGGTCGGTACCAAGCGCCCTCCTCCGCGACGGAGACAGCGATCAGTATGGGGGTGGTTGTGGATACGCCAGCGATGGTGACGCTGATTATTTTTCAGAACGTTGAAAGGGTTGGGGTTCTTGGCGGCGCCGGCGGGGATAGAGCGCCGCCTGTCCCCCTGGTCGGAGGTGCGCGCGCGAAACCCCTCTCTCTTTGAGAGAGGGAGGGGCCCGCCGCCAGAGGCGGTGGGAGGGTGAGAGGTTTCACCGTGGACCGGGAAATTCTCATTTCTTCGGTTGAGCGCCCTGAAGGCCTGAATTCATGTTCCCGTGATGGACAAGACCGCCAACGCCCGTCGCCTGCGCCAGAACCAAACCTGGCCGAGAAAACGCTCTGGACCCTCGTCCGCAATCGCCGCCTGGGCGGGTTCAAGTTCCTGCGGCAGGTCGCGATCGACCGCTACTTCGCCGATTTCGTTTGCGAGGCGGCCAAGGTGATCGTGGAACTGGACGGCCCGACCCATGACGGCCGCGAGGATTACGACAGTCGTCGCACCGAGATCCTGGAGTTGTTCGGCTACATCGTTCTGAGGTTCCGCAACGAGCGGGTCCTTGCCGATCCCGGTGGAACGGCGGACGACATCCTGGCGGTGCTTCGTTCGGCGAGGGTGTAACCTCTCACCCTCCCACCGCTTCGCGGCGGGCCCCTCCCTCTCTCCATGAGAGAGGGTTCAAGAAGGCCGTCCCCTTCCCGCCTGCGCCCGCAGCGGCAGGCGCGCCTTGAAACCTTGACTGCCTGAGTTCCATCTACCAAGGCTTTAGGGCTGGCCGCATCCGGGGCGGATGCGGGCTGTCCGAGCAGACGATCCGAAGTCCGCTCAGGGTCGAAAGCAGAAATCCACGGCGAGCCTGAAAGCCGGCGAACTTCGCCCGCCGCCTACTTCTTCAGCTTCGCCAGCAGTTGATCCGCCACCCCCGGCGGCACGAACTTGTGGACGTCGCCGCCCAGGGCCGCGATCTCCTTGACCAGGCGCGAGGCGATGGCCTGGTGGCGCGGGTCGGCCATCAGGAACACCGTCTCGATCTCGCGGTCGAGCTGCTGGTTCATGGCCGTCATCTGGAATTCGTATTCGAAGTCGGCCACGGCCCGCAGGCCACGCACGATCATCTGGGCCCCGACCTCGCGGGCGAAGTACATCAGCAGCGTATCGAAGGGCCGGACCTCGATCTGGGCGATCTTGGTCAGGTGCGCCGTCTCGTGCTTCAGCGTGGCGACCCGTTCCTCCAGAGTGAACAGCGGCCCCTTGCCGATGTTCACCGCCACCCCGATCACCAGCTTGTCGACCAGCTTGACCGCCCGACCGATGATGTCGAGGTGACCATTGGTGACCGGGTCGAACGTTCCCGGATAGAGCCCAATCCGCATGCTTTCCCCTACCCTTTTGGCCCGCGGCCCATTGGCCCCTGCCTCTGGAGCGTCTTACGAGGTCTCGTCCGCCTCGTTTGCGTCGCCCGAATTGTCGTCGTCGCCGGTTTCGGCGAGACGCTCGACGCTGACGACATGCTCGTCCTTCGCCGTGCGGAAGATCGTTACGCCCTGAGTATTCCGCGCCGCAACACGAATTTGCGAAACCTTGACGCGGATCAGTTGGCCGGCGTCGGTGACCAGCAATACCTGGTCGGTGTCGTCGACCGGGAACGAGCCGACCAGCTTGCCGCCGCGCTTGGACAGATCCTGAGCCGTCAGGCCCTGGCCGCCACGCCCGGTGCGGCGATAGTCGTAGGCGCTGGTGCGCTTGCCGAAGCCTTCGCTGGAGACGGTGAGGATGATCTCCTCGGCCGCGCCCAGTTCGGCGATGCGTTCGGGGGTCAGGCTGGCCTCGCCGACGTCTTCCTCGCTGTCCTCGACGGCGGCCGGGGTGTCGTCGCCCTCCTCGCCCGCGGCGCGCGCCATGGCGCGGCTGTGCTTGAGGTAGGCGGCGCGTTCGGCCGGGGTGGCGTCGACGGCGCGCAGCACGGTCATCGAGATGACGCTGTCGCCCTGCGCCAGGCGCACGCCGCGCACGCCGGTGGAGTCGCGGCTGGCGAACACCCGCACCTCGTCGGTCGAGAAGCGGATGCAGCGGCCGGCGGCGGTGTTGAGCAGGATGTCCTTGCCGCTGTCGCAGACCGCGACGCCGATGATCCCGTCGCCCCCCTCCATCACTTCGGGGTCCAGCTTCATGGCGATCTTGCCGTTGCGGCGGACGTCGACGAAGTCCGACAGCTTGTTGCGGCGCACGCTGCCCGAGCGGGTGGCGAACATCACGTCCAGGCCGTCCCAGGTGGCCTCGTCCTCGGGCAGGGTCAGGATCGAGGTGATGGTCTCGCCCGGCTCGATCGGCAGCAGGTTGACGAACGCCTTGCCACGGCTGTTGGCGACGCCCTGCGGCAGGCGCCAGACCTTCATCTTGTAGACCTTGCCGCCCGAGGTGAAGAACAGCAGCGGCGAGTGGGTCGAGGCCGAGAACACGCGGGTGACCGCGTCCTCGGTCTTGGTGGCCATGCCCGACTTGCCCTTGCCGCCGCGATGCTGGGTGCGATAGGCGGCCAGCGGCGTGCGTTTCACGTAGCCGCCGAGCGTGACGGTGATGACCATGTCCTCACGGACGATCAGGTCCTCGTCCTCCACGTCGGCGTCGCCGTCGACGATCTGGCAGCGGCGCGGAATGGCGAACTTGTCGCGCACCTCGACCAGCTCCTCGCGGACCACGGCCATGATGTTGGCGCGGTCCGACAGCAGGTCCAGGAAGCCCTTGATGGCCTCGGCCAGGGTGGCGGCCTCGTTGCCGATCTCGTCACGGCCCAGGCCGGTCAGGCGCGACAGGGTCAGGGCCAGGATGGCGCGGGCCTGCTCGTCGCTCAGGCGGATCAGGCCGCCGGCTTCCTGCACGGTGCGCGGGTCGGCGATCAGCTCGACCAGCGGCAGCATGTCGCCGGTCGGCCAGGCCTTGGCCACCAGCCGCTCGCGGGCCTCGGTCGGGTCCTTGGACGAGCGGATGATGTGGATGAACTCGTCGATATTGGCGACGGCGATGGTCAGGCCGACCAGGACGTGGCCGCGATCGCGCGCCTTGCCCAGTTCGAACTTGGTCCGCCGCACCACGACCTCTTCGCGGAACTGCACGAAGATCTCGATCAGTTCGCGCAGGCCCATCTGCGAGGGGCGGCCGCGGTTGAGGGCCAGCATGTTGACGCCGAACGAGCTTTGCAGCGCCGTGAAGCGATAGAGCTGGTTGAGGATCACCTCGCCCGAGGCGTCGCGCTTCAGCTCGACCACGATGCGCATGCCGTCGCGGTTGGACTCGTCGCGGATGTCGGAGACGCCCTCGATGCGTTTGTCGCGCACCATCTCGGCGATGTACTCGACCAGATTGGCCTTGTTCACCTGATAGGGGATCGCCGTGATGATGATCGCTTCGCGGCCGGCGCGGATTTCCTCGACGGTGGCCAGGCCGCGCATGATCACCGAGCCGCGCCCGGTCAGCAGCGCCTGGCGCGGGCCGGCTCGGCCGATGATCTCGCCGCCGGTCGGGAAGTCGGGACCGGGCACCAGATCGAGCAACTGGTCAGTGGTGACGGTCGGATCGTCGATGATCAGCAGGCAGGCGTCGATGATCTCGCCCAGGTTATGGGGCGGGATGTTGGTGGCCATGCCGACGGCGATGCCGCCCGCGCCGTTGACCAGCAGGTTGGGGATCCGCGACGGCAGGACGACGGGTTCCTGCTCCTTGCCGTCGTAGTTGTCCTGGAAGTCGACCGTGTCCTTGTCGAGGTCGGCCAGCAGCGACATGGCCGGCGGGGCCATGCGGCACTCGGTGTAGCGCATGGCGGCGGGCATATCGCCGTCGACCGAGCCGAAGTTGCCCTGGCCGTCGATGAGCACCAGGCCCATCGAGAACGACTGGGTCATCCGCACCAGGGTGAAGTAGATCGAGGCGTCGCCGTGCGGGTGGTACTTGCCCATCACGTCGCCGACCACGCGGGCCGACTTCACATACGAGCGCTCGGGCGTCTGGCCCTGCTCGTGCATCGAAAACAGCACCCGGCGGTGGACCGGCTTGAGGCCGTCGCGCGCGTCGGGCAGCGCACGGCTGACGATCACGCTCATCGCATAGTCGAGGTATGAGCGGCGCAGCTCGTCCTCGATATTGATGGGGGTTACGTCCCCGCGAGGCGCCGGCGAAGCCGGTGCGCCGGGGATGGTGTTTTGATCATCGCTCAAGGGGATTTTTCGCCGTCAGAATCGAACACGGAACCGTAGGAAACTGTTAGCATTCGCTTAGAGGCGACGCCACCTTCGCCTCCCTTTCGCCCCCAACTCGACGTCGGAGTCCCCCATGCGCATTTCCATCCTTGCCCTGAGCGTCGGCTTGCTGCTGGCCACCAACGCCTCCGCCGCCGCCACCTCGGCGACCGCCGAACTGAAGGGCGCCGACGGCAAGACCATCGGGACGGCGACCCTGACCGAGGCCCCGCACGGGGTGCTGCTGCGCCTGGAGGCCAAGGGCCTGACGCCGGGCTGGCACGGCCTGCACTTCCACGAGAAGGGCGACTGCGGCGCGCCCGACTTCAAGTCGGCCGGCGCCCACGTCCACACGACCGCCACCGTGGTCCACGGCCTGCTGAACCCGGACGGCAACGACAACGGCGACCTGCCCAACCTGTTCGCGGCCGCCGACGGCTCGGCCACGGCCGAGCTGTTCTCGCCCCTGGTGTCGCTGAACGGGGCCGGCGGCCGCCCGGCCCTGCTCGACGCCGACGGCTCGTCGATCGTCATCCACGCCAGCCCCGACGACTACAAGACCCAGCCGATCGGCGGGGCCGGCGCGCGGGTGGCGTGCGGGGTGGTGAAGTAGGCTGGAAACTCTTCCCTCCCCCTTGCGGGGAGGGTGGCCCCGAAGGGGTCGAGTGGGGTTTGATGACTCAAGGGGGCGGCGAGGCCCCACCCACCAGCTTCGCTGGTCCCCCCTCCCCACAAGGGGGGGGGGAAAAGGTCAGGTCGCCACCGGCACGGCCTTCTTGGCCGTCAGAGCCACCAGCGCCACCCCGGCCATGGTCGCGGCGGCCCCGATCACCAACTGCGGCGACAGGGTGTCGCCCATGAACACCACGCCGATGGTGCACGACACCAGCGGCGTCAGCAGGAAGTACGGCGTCACCCGCCCCGCCTCGCGGCGCTGGACCAGCCAGAACAGCAGGGCGCTGGCCCCGATGGTCGAGACGACGCCGGCGAAGGCCACGCAGGCCCAGGCGATCGGCGCCGCCGTCTTCACCCGCTCAGCCACGTTCGGCTCGAAACCGAACGACATGGCCAGCAGTACAGGCGTGGCGACCAGGGCGGTCAGGGCCTGGACCTTCAGCGGCTTCACCCCCGGCGTCTGGCGCACCAGCACCGTGGCCACCGCCCAGCAGGCGCTGGCGACGACGCCCAGGATGATGGCCGGCAAGTCGGCCGCCCCATGCGGGTCCAGGCTCATCCAGGCCACGCCGGCGAAGGCGACGACCAGGCCGCCGACCGCCAGGGGCCTCATGGTCTCGCCAAGCATCCGCCAGGCGAACAGCGCCGTGAACGGGATCCACAGCTGGGTGGCGACCACCAGCGGGCTCAGCGACTTGGCCATGCCGAACGCCACATAGATCAGGCCGAAGTGGATGGGTCCCGACAGCAGACAAATGACCAGCAGCCGCTTGGACGACGGAAACGGCGGCTTGATGAACGGGAACAGAAAGGCCAGGGCCAGGCCGAACCGCAGCGCCCCGACCATCATCGGCGGCAGCTCGGCCGTGGCTACCTTGGCGGCGGCGTTGTTCAGGCCCCAGACCAGGATGATGGCCAGGATGGCCAGGCGCTCGAGACCAGTCAGGGGCGAGTTGGAAGACATGGCCCCGCTTGGATCAGACCCCGCCCGGCGCTTCAAGTGCATTGGCGCCCCCGCCCGCGCCGACCACCTTGCGGATCGCCGCCGTCAGGATCGCCAGGTCGGCGTCCGGCGTCATGAAGGCCGGGGTCAGATAGACGACCTTGCCCATCGGCCGGATCCAGGCTCCCTCGGCGGCGAAGGCGTCGCACAGCGCGCCCACGGCCACCGGCCCGTCGAACTCGACCACCCCGATCGCCCCCAGCACCCGCACGTCGACCACGCCCGGCGCGGTCCGGCAGGGTTCCAGCCCTTCGGCGAGCGCCGCCGACACCCGCGCCACCTCGGCCCGCCAGGCGCCATCCTCGAACAGGTCCAGCGAGGCGTTGGCGGCGGCGCAGGCCAGGGCGTTACCCATGTAGGTGGGGCCATGCATCAGCGCCGCGCCTGCGTCGTCGGACCAGAAGGCCTCGAACACCCGGGTCGATGCCACCGCCACCGACAGCGGCAGGGTCCCGCCGGTCAGGGCCTTCGAGAGCGTGACGATGTCCGGCTCGACCCCCGCCGCCTGCATGGCGAAGAGGTCGCCCGTGCGGCCAAAGCCGGTGAAGATCTCGTCGAAGATCAGCAGCACGCCGTGCTTGTCGGCCAGGCGGCGCAGACGGCGCAGCACCTCCGGGTCGTGGAACAGCATGCCGCCCGCCCCCTGAACCAGCGGCTCCGTCAGGATGGCGGCGATCTCCCCGCCCCGCTCGGCCAGCAAGGCGTCCAGCGCCGCCTCCGAGACCGCGTCGACCGGCAGGTCGGCGATCACCTGGCTGGGCATCACACCGGAGAACAGGCTGTGCATGCCCTCCTCCGGGTCGCACACCGTCATCGTCGCCAGGGTGTCGCCGTGATAGCCGCCCCGGAACGACAGGAACCGCGTGCGGCCAGCGTGGCCTTGGTTGATGTGGAACTGCAGCGCCATCTTCATGGCGATCTCGACCGACACCGAGCCCGACTCGGCGAAGAAGGCGTGGTTCAGGTCGCCCGGCAGCAGTTTGGCCAGGCGCCGGGCCAGGCGATAGGCCGGTTCGTGGGCCAGGCCGCCGAACATCACGTGCGGCATGCGTTCAAGCTGGTCGCGGACGGCGGCGGCGATGTGCGGGTGGTTGTAGCCGTGGCAGGCCGTCCACCACGAGGCCAAGCCATCGACCAGCTCGCGCCCGTCGTCGAGCACCAGCCGCGAGCCGCGCGTGGCCACCACCGGCAGCGGCGGCCGGGCGGTCTTCATCTGGCAGTAGGGTCGCCAGACGTGGGGCGCGCCTGCCGTCAACCAGTCGAGGCTTTCCTGGGTCATGGCGCGATCCTTCGTTGCACGGCGGGGGCGCACTGCCTATGCCCTCCGGCGTCGCGTCGCAAACGGAAGTCCCATGCACAGTCTCGACACCTATGCCGGCGACAAGCTGGACCGCCTGGAAGCCGCCAGCCTGCTGCGCCGGCTGAAACCCACCCGGCGCCTGGCCGGCGGGTTCGTCGAGCGCGACGAGCGCAGACTGCTGTCGTTCTCCTGCAACGATTACCTGGGCCTGGCGCATCATCCGAAGGTCAAGGCCGCCGCCGTGACGGCGATCGAAGACCACGGCGCAGGGGCCGGCGCCTCGCGGCTGGTGACCGGCGACCATCCCTTGCTCTCCGAGCTCGAAACGCGGCTGGCGCGGCTCAAGGGCACGCAGGCCTGCGTGGTGTTCGGCTCGGGCTACCTGGCTAATGCAGGCGTCATCCCCACCTTCGCCGGCAAGGGCGACATCGTGCTGGTCGATGAACTGGCCCACGCCTGCATCTGGGCCGGCGCCCAGCTGTCGGGCGCGCGGATCATCCCCTTCGCCCACAACGACACCGACCACCTGGCCGCCCTGCTGGCCGAGCACCGCGCCAGCGCCCGCCACGCCCTGGTCGCCACCGACGGGGTGTTCTCGATGGACGGCGACATCGCGCCCCTGGACTGGCTGTCGGCGGTCTGCGAGGCCAACGACGCCTGGCTGCTGTCGGACGACGCCCACGGGGTCGGGGTGCTGGCCGACGGCCGCGGCTCGGCCGCCCTGTTCCCCGACGCCCAGATCCCGTTCCAGATGGGCACCCTGTCCAAGGCCCTGGGCTCGTACGGCGGCTATCTCTGCGGCTCGCGGGCCGTGGTCGACCTGATCAAGACCCGAGCCCGCACCCTGGTCTACACCACCGGCCTGCCGCCGGCCGCCGCCGCCGCCGCCCTCGCGGCGCTCGACATCATCGAGGCCGAGCCCGCCCTCACCGCCCTGCCCCTGGCCAAGGCCCAGGCCTTCACCAAGGCCGTCGGCCTGCCGCGCGCGACCAGCCCGATCGTCCCGGTGATCATCGGCGAGGCCCAGGCCGCGCTCGACGCTTCCAAGGCCCTAGAGGCCGAGGGCTTCCTGGTGGTCGCCATCCGCCCGCCCACCGTGCCGGACGGCGCGGCCCGCTTGCGCATCGCCTTCAGCGCCGAGCACCCCGACGCCGAGATCGCCCGCTTGGCGGCCCTGGTGCGCCCCTATGTGAAGCCCCGCTGATGCCCGCCCTCTTCGTCACCGGCACCGGCACCGACATCGGCAAGACCTATGTCACCTGCGCACTGATCCGCGCCCTGAAGGCCCGAGGCGCGACCGTGGACGCCTTCAAGCCGGTTGTCAGCGGCTTCGACCCGACCGACGCCGCCGGCAGCGACCCGGCCCGGCTGGCGGCCGCCCTGGGCGATCCCGGCGGCGTGTTCCGCATCGCCCCGCGCCGTTACCGCGCACCCTTGTCGCCCAACATCGCCGCGCGCCTCGAAGGCCAGACCCTGAGCCTGGACGACATGGTCATCGACGCCATGGCCCGCGCCGCCGAGATTCGCGACGGCCTGCTGCTGGTCGAGGGAGCCGGCGGGGTGATGTCGCCGTTGACCGACACCGCCACCAACCTCGACATGATCGCCAGGCTCGGCGCGCCGGTGCTGTTGGTCGCCGGCTCGCACCTCGGCACGATCAGCCACGTCCTGACCGCCCTGGTCGCCCTGCGCGCCGCCAAGGCCCAGGTGGCCGGGGTGGTGATGAGCGAGAGCCTCGACGCGCCCGACCTGGTCCAGACCGCCCAGGCCCTGACGCCGTTCCTTGAGGGGACTCCCCTATTCACCGCCCCCCGGGCCGAGGCCTGGGACGCCGCCGGCCTCGCCGACCACCTGCTGGCCACGGTCGGAAAGCCATGACCTTGCGCATCGCCATGATCGGCCTGGGCGACATCGCCCAAAAGGCCTACCTGCCCGTCCTGGGTCCGCGCCCTGACGTGGAATTGGTGTTCGTCACCCGCAACGCCGACACCCTGGCGCGATGGGGCGCGGCCTGGCGGGTCGAGCGACTGCACGCCACGCTGGACGCCGCCCTCGCCGAGGGCCTGGACGGCGCCTTGGTCCACGCGGCCACGGCGGCCCATCCGGCCCTCGTCCGTCAGTTGCTGGAGGCCGGCGTGCCGACCCTGGTCGACAAGCCCCTGGCCGACACCGGCGACGGGAGCGAGGTCTTGGTCGACCTGGCCGAGACCCGCGGCGTGTCGCTGATGGTCGGCTTCAACCGCCGCCACGCTCCAGCCTACCGCGACGCCGCCGCCCTGGGCGCGCCGCTGACGGTGATGCAGAAGAACCGCGCCGACCAGGCCGACGAGCCGCGCCGGGTGGTGTTCGACGACTTCATCCACGTGGTCGACACCCTGCGGTTCCTGGCCCCGGGCGCGGACCAGGTCGGCGTGCGCGGCCGGATTGCCGGCGGTCAGCTGGAGCACGTGGTGCTGCAGCTGTCGGGCGGCGGCCGCGACGCCCTGGGGATCATGAACCGGGCCAGCGGCTCGGACGAGGAGACGCTGGAGGTCTCGGGCGGCGGCGCCAAGCGGCGGATCGTCGACCTGTCCCAGGTGGTCGATCAGGGCGCACAGGACCATCTGACCCGTCGCGGCGACTGGACCCCGGTCGGCCGTCAGCGCGGGTTCGAGGACCTGTGCGGGACGTTCCTGAACGCGGTGCGCGACGGCCGGCGGCTGTCGGCGCTGGACGCCTTGGAGACGCACCGGCTGTGTGAGCGGATCGTGCGCCACCTGATGGCCGAAGGCTCTTCGCGGGCCACTTAGCGGGCATGGAGCCAAAGGAAGAGCGATTCCCAAAGGTTGTATATTGACACAATGCAATCCTGATGGGTCTCGTGATCCTTCCGCAAACCAGGAGGGTTCCATGACCGCCACCCGCTTCAAGGTCTTGAATTTCGGCCTCGCCATCGCCGCGGCCGTCTCTCTTTCCGCTTTCAACGCGCCCAAGGCCTACGCCTATCCTCCGCCCTGCGTGGAGTACGGGCTTTCAGTTTGCGACCCGCTCCATACGCGTTTCAGCGACGACTGGTGGGCTTGCTACTACGCGGCCTTCGACGAGTGCGAGTCGTGGGGTCTCGTCTCCTGGACGCCCCCGCAGGATTCCCAGACACTCGAACGGCGTCGCTTTCCCACGGCATTCGAGACCTATCGCGCGCGGTTGCTGGAATCGGCGCCGGCGGACGTCAAACCCGCCTGACCGAAGCGCGCTCGGAGATCGAATGGCCGGACCCCGGGGTCCGGCCATTTTCATGTTTCAGGGAACACGCGCGGCTCGAACCTCGGCTGGAACGCGGTTCGACTTCACGCGCCGGAACAGCTTGATCAGAGCCGGCGTCAGCCCGGCTTCCTCGACGCGGTGATAGGACGAGGCGGCCGCCAGCTCTCGCGACAGCCGCCGGTGGGCCTTGCCGAGGTTGTGGTACGGCAGGCGCGGCAGCAAGTGATGCAGGGCGTGGTAGCGCAGCCCGACCGGGGCCCACAGGAACGGCAGCAGGGCCGGCGGCGGCACGTTGACCGAGTCGAGGAACTGCGCTTCGAAGCTCATCCGTTCGCCGTCGTTCTGCCAGTAATGGGCAACCAGGGTGCGCAATTGGTTGACGAAGGTGGCCAGCGAAAACACCGCGAACCAGGTCGCCACCACGCGGAGCGGCACGACGCCCGCCACGGTCAGCGCCGCGACGCCCCAGCACCACAGCCAGCAGCCGACCTCCTGGGCCAGCCAGTCGGGACGGGTCTTGTCGTTGTCCTCGCGCACGAAATCGGGATTGATCACCAGCGCCGACAGCTTGGTCTTGACCATGCGGCGCACGGCCGGGAGCATGAAGGACAGCGGGATCAGAACCCCCGAGCGCAGGATCACCCCCAGCGGGGCCAGCAGCGAGATCAGGGCGAAGCCGGCCAGCTTGGCTTGCGAGAAACGGCCCAGCGGCAGGTATTCGGGGTCGCGAGGGGTGCCGAAGCGGTCCTTGGCGTGGTGCAGGTTGTGTACGCCCTCGTACATCATCGACGGTGTCATCAGCGGCACGCCGACCAGCAGGTTCCAGCCCAGCCGGAAGCCCGGCACATCCCTGGGGCGCAGGTGGCTGATCTCGTGGATGAAGCTCAGGCCGCGATAGAGGGCCAGCAGGCTGACCAGGCCGGCGACGAGGCCCACGGGCAGGCTGCGCGTCGTGGCGGACAGCGCCAAGCCGCCCCAGGCGGCGGCCGCGGTCAGGATCAGGTCCGCCCAGTAGAACGCCCGGCTGGGCGTGGTCAGGTCCGCCGTCAGGGCGTGAGCCTGGCGGACCAGACCGACCTCGTCTTTCGCGGTGGTCGAGCCCACGCTGTCCTCACGCCTCAACTTCGTCGTCACGGCCTCCGACTTGGGCCCGTCGCCGGCGAAATTCAATCCGCGAACGTCCGAATAGGCGTTCGCCCTTAGCTTTCGTCCCTTAAAGCAAACCGCGATGCGCCGGAACGCCAGCCATTGTCGCGCCGAACTGCAACACCATCTGTGTCGAACATTCAACCTTCCTCGAGGCGCCGCGACCAGTTCGTGGCGCGAGATTCCATGGAGATCCGATGACGCAGACGCTGGAACTTGGCCTGGACACCTTTGGCGACGTGACGACCGGACCGGACGGCGCGCCGCTGCCGCAGGCGCGGGTCATCCGCGACGTCGTCGCCGAGGCGGTGCTGGCCGACCAGTTGGGCGTGGACTTCTTCGGGGTCGGCGAACATCACCGCGTCGATTTCGCGGTCTCGTCGCCCGAGATCGTGCTGGCGGCGATCGCCGGCCAGACAAGCCGGATCAAGCTGGGCTCGGCGGTGACGGTGCTCAGTTCCGACGACCCCATCCGCGTCTTCCAGCGCTTTTCGACCCTGGACGCGGTCTCGAACGGCCGGGCCGAGGTGATCCTCGGGCGCGGATCGTTCACTGAATCCTTCCCGCTGTTCGGCTTCGAGCTGTCGCAGTACGACCAACTGTTCGAGGAAAAGCTCGACCTGTTCGCGGCGCTGATCCGCCAGCCGTCGGTGACCTGGCGCGGGGCGTTTCGTCCGCCGCTCGTCGACCAGGCGGTCTTTCCCCAAACCGAATCCGCGCCGCTGAAGACCTGGATCGGCGTGGGCGGCAGTCCGGAATCGGTGGTTCGCGCCGCCCGCTACGACCTGCCGCTGATGCTGGCGATCATCGGCGGCGATCCCAAGCGGTTCGCGCCCTATGTCGATCTCTATCATCGGGCGTTCGGCGAACTGGGCCGGCCGGCGCGCCCCATCGGTGTCCATTCGCCCGGCTATGTGGCTGACACCGACGAGCAGGCTCGCGAGGAGCTGTGGCCCGACTACAAGCGCATGCGCGACCGGATCGGGGCCGAGCGGGGCTGGCCGCCGATGGGCCGCGCCGAGTTCGAGGCCGAGGCCGACCACGGCTCGCTCTATGTCGGCTCGCCCGAGACGGTGGCCCACAAGATCGCCACCACGGTCCAAGCTCTGGGCGTCCAGCGTTTCCAGATGAAGTACAGCGCCGGGTCCCTGCCCCACGACAAGCTGATGCGCTGCATCGCGCTCTATGGCGAACGGGTCATCCCCCGGGTTCGCGAATTGGTGGGCTAACGCCAAGAAAAAGCGGCCAGTTCCGACAGGAACTGGCCGCTCATCGTCTCGATGCGTTCAGGCCGGGACCTAGAACGGGATCTCGTCGTCCAGGTCGGCCGAGAAGCTTTCGCGCGGGCCGCTGGGCTGGCTGCGCGGCGCGGCGGCGCCGCTCGAACCGCCGCCGTAGCCGCTGTCATAGCCCTGGTCGCCACCGCCCGCCGAAGCGCCGGCGCCGTCGCCGCGACCGCCCAGCATGGTCAGTTCGCCGCGGAATTTCTGCAGCACGATCTCGGTGGAGTACTTTTCCACGCCGCTCTGGTCGGCCCACTTGCGCGTCTGGATCGCGCCTTCGATATAGACCGTCGAGCCCTTGCGCAGATAGCTCTCGGCGACCTTCACGAGGTTGTCGTTGAAGATCACCACGCGGTGCCATTCGGTCTTTTCCTTGCGCTCGCCCGAGGTGCGGTCGCGCCAGGTTTCCGAGGTGGCCAGACGCAGGTTGGCGACGCGGTCGCCCGAGCTGAGGGTGCGGATTTCGGGATCGGCCCCGAGGTTGCCCACCAGGATGACCTTGTTGACGCTGCCTGCCATAGGCGGAATTTCCTGTTCACGCCCGGCGACCCATCGCGCCGGAATCTGACGCGGACGTTAACGGGTTCTTAAAAGCGAAATCAAGCTTTGTTCCACTAACGTTCCTGTGGAACGCCCGGGTTATCCACCGCCGAAAGCCACGCCTATTGCGCGGGCATGGCCCCGGGCACGGCCAGGCGGCCGTCGCCGGTGCGGACCAGCGACATGAACCGGGCACCCTCGTAGGTGTCGCCCAGATAGATGCCGTCCTTCTGCACGAAGATGAACTTGCCCTGATAGGCGCCGGTCAGTTCGCGGATGGGGCTGCCCATGCGGATGAAGCGGATCCGCATGCCCTCCAGTTCGGCGGCGCACTGCTCCATGCCCGGGACATTGCGGGCGACCGGATTGTATTTCAGCGTGCCGTCCTTCTGCTCGACGACGTGCATGCAGACGCCGCTCTCGAAGGGGGCCTTGGTCTGCTTGACGCAACCGGTCAGGGCCGTGGCGGCGGCGAGAAGGGAGACGGCGACGATGGAAAACGGGCGCATGGTCTTACGATCTCTCTAAACCGACGGGATGGAGCAGTCTGGCCCCTGTTCGATGATCGAATGGAAAGTGCGGTTGTCGGACGACGACTCCACCCGGCCCGGGACCCGGCGCAGGGTCTCGTCGCCCCAACGGCCGTAGGTCGCGCCGCCGGGACGCTCGCACTTGCCGCTGTAGAGCTGCTGGACACAGGCGTTCAGGGTGATCTCGCCTGGTTGCTTGCGCCATTCGCCACCGGCGTAGCGCCAGCAGACCGCCAGGGGCGTGGAGGCGGCGGCCGGGGTCGGCGCGGTCGTGGTCGCGGCGGGCGCGGCGACCGCGACGGTCTCGGCGGGCGGCGGCAGCGGGGTCAGCACCAGGCCGGCCTGGTCGGCGGCCGCCAGGGCCCCGGTCTCGTCGACGCCGACGTCGAGCGCCCCGGTCGCCACGCCGTTCTTCTTGGCGCATTCGGCCAGGGTGGTCTCGCCGACGAACTGGCCGCCGACGAAGCAACGCAGCGGACGGGCCGGATCGAGCTTGGTGTCGTCGGCGCGCCCGGTCTCGACCACCAGCCCGCCGCGCGAAGCCGGCGGCGCCTCGGTGGGCGACTTGCCGCCGTGCATCAGGGCCAGGGCGATGCCGAGGCCCGCGATCAGGGCCAGGGCGGCGCCGCCGCCCAGCAACACGCGTCGATCTTTGAGAAGTTCCATGATCCCTGGCTACGACGCGTCGATGACGCTTTCAAGTCCATGGGAAGACGCAAGGCGCAACTCGGTGGCGCGGCTCCGCCGATTAGCCGCCGGTCAGGCGGTTCAGGGCGGCCTGGTAGTTGGCGATCTGGTTGGTCAGATAGGTGGGGACCGTGCCGCCGGTCTTGCCGGAGCCGGTCGACGTATCGGCCGGCACGACGCCGTTGGCGGCGTCGGCCATCTCGCGATAGGCCAGGCGCACCGCCGCGATGGCCTTGGTCATGGCGGCCGTGGCCAGCTTGCGGCCGGTGTCGTCGGTGAGGTCCAGGCCGGTGTCCAGCGACAGGCCGTAGATCGGCCCCTTGCCATCCGCCGAGACGGTCTTGCCGTCGTCGATCTTGGTGTTGCGCACGATGCCGGGCTTGAGGCCCAGGGCCTCGAGCACGTCCGTGCCACCCTTGCCCGCCAGGATCTCGATCGTCGAGGTGGTCTGGGAAGGACTGATCCGCAGGCTGCGGCTGTTGCCCGAGCTGGAATATTCCACCTTGGCGGCGAAGCCGGAAGCCTTGCGGATCTTGTCGCCGAGGGTTTCGAGCGTGTCGTTGGCGTCGATCTTGATCGTGGTCAGCGTGCCGCGGGCCCGGGTGCGGATCTGGAAGGTGTCGCCGGCCCGCGCCGAGGTCGCCGACACGATCTTCTGCGACTGAGTGAAGTCCATCGTGCCGCGCGGCAGGCCGAAGACGTCCAGGCTGCTGGCGCCGGAGGCGTCAACCGCGATCGAGGTCGGGGTGGCGTAGCCGTCCTTGCCCGTCAGGCGCTGCTGCCAGGAGACCGCGCCCGTGGCCACGTCCATCTGGGCGACATAGCCGTCCTTGTCGCCGACCGTGGCCTGGCCCGCCAGGTCCTTGCCGGCCGAACCCACCAGCCAGACCTGGCCGTTGGAGACGGCCATGCCGGTGACGGTGTCGTCGCCCGTGCCGCCGTAATAGGCCAGGGCGTCCTGGGCGGTGCTGGTCAGGTCCAGCGAGACGCGGGCGGCGAAGCCGTCCGAGCCGCCGGACGCCACCGCGGTCTTGTTGTTGACGGTCAGGGCGCCGTTGGTGGTCGAACCGCCGACGTAGAGTTGCCCGTTGTCGATCGTCAGGCCGGCGATGTTGCCGCCCTTCAACGAGCCCAGGTCGCGAGTCGCGCCCGTGGTGAGGGTGGCCGCCTTGGTGTAGGTCACCGGGGCCGTGACCCAGACTTCCTTGTCGTTCAACGCCGTGCGGTTCTCGGTGACCACGGTGGTGGCGACGTTGAAGCTGCGAAGCATGGCCTCGCTGCCTTCCTTGCTGGCCACCACCACCTGCGAGCCGTTGACGACGATGCCGGCGACGGTGTCGTTCTCGGCGCTGCCGAAATGGGTCGTGAACAGCGCCTTGGGCGTGCCGGCGATGTCGGTGGCGAAGCCGGTCAGGTAGCTGTCGTAGCCGCCGGCCGTGGCGCCGGTGGCCGAGCCCGGCATGTCCGACTTGGTGCGCCCGCCGACATAGACCACGCCGTCCTGGCCGAAGGCCACGGCCGTGGCCTCGTCCTCCAGCATGCCGCCGCGGCGCACCGTCCAGGTCTCGTCGCCCTTGGCGTCGTAGAGCGTGACGAAGCTGTCGGTGACCGTACCGGCCGAGTCGGAGTTGATCGGGCCGTTGGTCGCGCCCGACAACTGGCCCGACACCGAACCGGCGATCGCCACCTGGCCGTCGGCGGAGATGGCCATGTTGTAGCCTGTGGCGGTGTCGGCGGCTCCCAGGGTGCGGGCATAAAGCAGCTTGCCGGCCGAGTCGTATTTCAGCAGGGCGACGTCCTGTTCGCCCTTGATCGTCTGGCTGCTGGCCGCCCCGTCGACGTCGGCCAGCACGTAGAGCGAGCCGTCCGGACCGGTCATCGTCTTGTGAACGTTGGCGACGGTGCCTTCCAGCGTGTCGGAGAAGATCTTGGTCCCCGGCTGGCCGGCCGTGCCGGGGCCGTACTTGACCAGGGTGTTCTCGATCTTGGCGTCTTCGGTTTCGGGCTTCTTGTCCGGATCGGGATTGCCAGCGGCGGTGGTGATGTAGACCGCGGGCTTGGGGGCCGGCGCGGTGAAGGTCAGGGCCTCGGTCGAGTCGCCGCGGATGCGCAGGGCGAAGTCGTCGCCGGTGGCCGGCAGCTTGACGGTCTGGCCGTTGACCGTGGTGGTCCGCTCCTGGCCGACCGTGCGCTCGACGGCGAAAGTGGTGTCGAAGCCGGCCGCGTCGAGCTTGCTGTTGAAGAAGCTGACCACGTTGGCCATCGTCCGCGGCGTGGCCCCCATCTCCGACAGGTCCATGGTCAGGTTGGTCGAGACGCCGAACTTCTTGACCGCCATGGTGAAGCTGACGGCGCCCGCGAAGGTGGGCACCACGTCGTCGACCTTGCCGCTGTAGAGTTTGCCGGTGACGTAGCCGTAGTTGTTCTTGGGCACGCCGACACTGGACTTGTCGCTGGTCATGACCGCGCCGGTCGTGACGCGCATGCCGTCGGTGCTGAGGTTCTGGATGTAGCTGTTGACCTCGTTCAGCCCCTTACTGAACACCGCCTGCAGCCGCTTGATTTCGCTGTCGGTGACGTTCTTCTCGCTGGACCGGTTGGCGATCGCCGAGAGGGTGTTGAGCGCCTGGTAGGTGGCGAACAGCTTCTTGTAGTCGCCGCTGATCGTCGGGGCGGCGTTCACGGCCGCGCCCTCGTCGACGAACTTGCGGCCGTTGAGCGCGCCCTTGACCATGTCGCTGGGCTCAGTGGTCACCGCGGTCCAGGGCGCGTTGGGCACGGTCTTCTTGGTCGAAGACGACAGTGACGAGGACATGCTGCTGGACGACGCCGTCGCCCCCGCGGCCTGGCCAGCGGACTTGGCCTGGTAGTAGCCGAGCAAAAGACTGGAATCGAAAGTGATCACAGCGTGTCCCAACGGGACGCACTACGCCCCTCGATTCGACTGTGGGCGATGAACGCTGACGTTTCGTTAAGACGTATGAATCAGGAGCGCGGCGGCCGAAAGTGTGAGCGGTTTCAGCGCCTGCCACGCTCCAATGTTTGATCTAGAGCCTTAGCCTCGGCCAAAGGCCCTAGGCGGCGATCAGGTGGGCGTCGGTCAGGGAGCGCCGGACGGCCCCGCCCAGCTCGCGCCACTCCTCGGCCAGTATGCCCAGCAGGACCACGTCGCGCGGCACGCCGTTCTTCAACACGTGGCCGCGCAGATAGCCTTCGCGCCGGAAACCCGAGGCGGCCTGGGCCTTCAGGGCCGCGTCGTTGTCGGCCATGACCTCGGCGAACACCTTGTGCAGGCCCAGCTCACCGAAGGCGCGGTCCAGGCCCAGCACCTGGGCGGCCCGCCCGACTCCCCTGCCCCGCGCTTCGGCCGAACCGAGGAACCAGTTCCAGGCCGCCCTGCGGTGATGGCTGAGCAGCCCCGTGAGCGTCAGGAGGCCGGAAGGCTCGCCGGACCGGACGATCATCCAGCCCCGCATGTCGGGATCGGTGCGCAGGGCCTGGAACCAGGCGGCGTGCGCCTCGTGGCTGGGAAAGGCCGCATCGGACATCCAGCGATCGACCTCGGGCTCGCCCCGCCACTTGAACAGGACCGCCTCGTCCTCATCCGTAAGATCGCGAAGGTCGATCATGCCGAGTCGTTTTCCCCAAACACCGCCACGGGAAGTCTACTATTCCCCGAGCGTCAGGCCTAGCTGCCGCCGTTGAACAGCGACAGGATGATCTGCGGCGCCTGGTTGGCGATCGACAGCGCCTGGGCGCCGAGCTGTTGCTTGACCTGCAGGGCCTGGAGGCGGGCGCTCTCCTTGGCCATGTCGGCGTCGACGAGGTTGCCCACGCCGCTTTCCAGCACATCGTTCAGCTTGGCGATGAAGGTGTTGTGGGCCTCGATCTGCTTGGCCTGCGAGCCGATCGAGCCCACGGCCTGGTTCACCGCGCTCAGCGAGGCGTCCAGGCGCGTCAGCACCGCGGACGCCTGGGTCATGGTGCTGATGTTGTCGGTCGCCGTCAGGGTGTTGATCGTGCCGCCCAGCGACAGGTTCTGCAGGCTCAGGGTGATCGAGGTGGCGGCGTTGGCGTCGGCCAGGAAGGTGATGTTGGCCGGCTGGCTGCCGTTCAGGATGTTGGCGCCGTCGAAGGTGGCGCTGTTGATGACCTGGGTCATGTTCTTGAGCAGGCCCTGGAAGTCGGCGTTCAGGGCCTTGCGCGACGAGGTCGACAGCGAGGTGTCCTTGGCCGCGACCACCTTCTCGCGCATCTGGGTCAGCAGGTCCGAGACCGACTCCCCGGCCGCCAGGGCCACGTCGGTGATCGAGGTCGCGCGGTCCAGGCTCATCTTCACGGCCGACAGGGCCGACCGGTCGGCGCGCTGGTCCTGGGCGATCGACCAGACGGCCGCGTTATCCTTGGCGCTGGAGATCGCCAGACCGGTGTTGATGCGGCTCTGGACGCCGGCCATCTCGTCGTTGGTCTTGTTCAGATTCTGCAGGGCGATCAGCGCAGGCTGATTGGTGTTCACGCTGAGCGTCATCACAGTCTCCGAACGGCGTTTCTTGCCAATGGGGCTCGGAACGCGATTCGGCGGCCGAGCAGGTCGACCGTGAGACTGCGGCTCGGGGAGTAAGAATATGGTTAACGCGCGTAAACCATGTTTTGCCTGCGACGTCGGGTCGCGGCATGGCTGGCCTCGCGGGGCGGCCTTCAGGTCAGGCCGTCGAAGACCTCACCCGGACCGTAGTGCTCCGCCTGCATGAACCGCAGAACGTCCTCACGCGGGAACTGCTGCAGGATGTCGCCGGTCCGCCGGTCCACCGTCTTGTAGACGTAGGTGCCGGTCGTGGCGTCCTGCTCGATCACCAGGCGCAGGTCGCCGGGCTGCGGCCCATCGGCCACGGGCGGCTTTTCCTTGGGCGCAGAAACGGCGGCGCCGCCCGCGGAGAAACCCGGGGCGGTGGATGGAGCATTCGAGGCGGGCGCGGACGGTTCGGTCGTGACGGGCGTCAACGCAACTCTGTTTTCCATAACTCCTCTCGCGGCCGGGTCACGGCCGCGCCTCTAGTGGACCCTCCCCTCCGGCCAATGCCCGAAGGAAAGGCGGAGGCGGACCCGAGGGCCCGCCTCCTTCTTCGTTCCTATCGGAACAGGCTGAGGATCGACGAAGACGACTGGTTGGCGATGGAGAGCGCCTGGATGCCCAGCTGCTGCTTGGTTTGCAGCGACTGCAGCTTGGCGCTTTCCTTGNCGGAACAGGCTGAGGATCGACGAAGACGACTGGTTGGCGATGGAGAGCGCCTGGATGCCCAGCTGCTGCTTGGTTTGCAGCGACTGCAGCTTGGCGCTTTCCTTGGCCAGGTCGGCGTCGACCAGGTTGCCCACGCCGGCGTCGAGGCTGTCTTGCAGCTTGCCGACGAAGGTCAGGTGGGTGTCCAGGCCGGTCGAGCTGGTGCCCAGCGAGGCCAGCTTGTTGGTCGCGGTGCCCAGGGCCTTGCTGACCGTGTCGACAGCCGGGCGGCCGAGCTGTNGCGTCGAGGCTGTCTTGCAGCTTGCCGACGAAGGTCAGGTGGGTGTCCAGGCCGGTCGAGCTGGTGCCCAGCGAGGCCAGCTTGTTGGTCGCGGTGCCCAGGGCCTTGCTGACCGTGTCGATCATGGCCTTGGCGGTCGTGGCGTCCGTGAAGGTCGTCGTGGCGGTCATGTTCAGGCCGGCCAGCGAAATGGTCTTGGAGGACACGGTGAACTGCGAACCGTCCGAATTGGCCAGGAAGGCCAGCTTGGTGGTCGAACCGTCAGCGATCGAGACGCCGTTGAACTTGGCGTTGGTGACGGCCTTGGTGATCTGGTCGCGCAGGCTGTTGAAGTCGGACTTCAGGGCGTTGAACGAANCCCGGAAGGGGTCGGGTGGGGGAGCCGTGTCCGAATTGGCCAGGAAGGCCAGCTTGGTGGTCGAACCGTCAGCGATCGAGACGCCGTTGAACTTGGCGTTGGTGACGGCCTTGGTGATCTGGTCGCGCAGGCTGTTGAAGTCGGACTTCAGGGCGTTGAACGAAGCGGTGTTCAGCGAGGTGTCGGAAGCGGCCAGGGCCTTTTCCTTCATCTTGCCCAGCAGGTCGGTGACGGTGTCGCCGGCGGCCAGGGCCACGTCGATCGTCGATTGACCGCGTTGCAGCGAGTCCTTGACGGCGTTCAGGGAGTTGGCGGTGGTCGACTGGTTCTTGGCCATCGCCCAGATCGCGCCGTTGTCCTTGGCGTTGCCGACCTTCTTNAGCGAGTCCTTGACGGCGTTCAGGGAGTTGGCGGTGGTCGACTGGTTCTTGGCCATCGCCCAGATCGCGCCGTTGTCCTTGGCGTTGCCGACCTTCTTACCGGTGTTGATGCGTTGTTGCGTGACCTGAAGTTCCGAGTTCGTGGCGTTCAGGTTCTGCAGGGCGATCATCGCGCCCGAGTTCGTGTTGATGCTATTCAGAGCCATTTCGGCAGGTTCCTATTCAAGGGATCCGACGTCATTTTGACTGCCGGGAGCATTTTGCTCGAGGAACCAGGAAGCAATGACCGGGCCAAAGATGCCCAGTAGGCAAAAATCGCCAAACCCTTGAAATAAATACGTTATAGAACTGTTTACCACGTCACGGGCCGGCAAATACTGCCGAGCATTTGGCCGTATGGGCAGATTTTGCCGGGCAACTTCAGGACGGGATCGGAGAACCTCGACGAGCCCAGGCCAAAAAAAAGAAATGCCGGACGGCCCGTGGGCCGTCCGGCTTTGATCGCTTCCTTGAGCCTAGCGCCCGATCACTTGAACAGTGAAAGGATCGACTGAGGCGTCTGGTTCGCGATCGACAGAGCTTGCACACCCAGCTGCTGCTTGGTCTGCAGCGATTGCAGCTTGGCGCTTTCCTTGGCCAGGTCAGCGTCAACAAGGTTGCCCACGCCGGCGTCCAGGCTGTCCTGCAGCTTGCCCACGAAGGTCAAGTGCATGTCCAGGCCGGTCGAGCTGGTGCCCAGGTTCGCCAACTTGTTCGTCGCCGTCGTCATCGCCGTGGTCATGGTGGTGATCATGGTCTTGGCGGCGGCGGCGTTCGCGAAGGTCGAACCGGCGGTCAGACCCAGGCCGACGAGCGACAGGGTCTTCGCGCTCACCGTGTAGGCGACGCCATCCGAGTTGCTGAGGAACTGCAACTTGGAAGTGGTGCCGTCCACGAGGCTGACGCCGTTGAACTTGGCGTTGGTGACAGCCTTGGTGATCTGGTCGCGCAGCGAGGTGAAATCGGAAACCAGGGCATTGAACGAAGCGGTGTTCAGCGAGGTGTCGGAAGCGGCCAGGGCCTTTTCCTTCATCTTGCCGAGCAGATCGGTGATGGTGTCGCCAGCGGCAAGGCCCACGTCGATCGTCGATTGTCCGCGCTGGAGCGAGTCCTTCACGGCGTTCAACGAGCTCGACGTCGCGCTTTGCATCTTGGCCATCGACCAGATCGCGCCGTTGTCCTTGGCGTTGCCGATCTTCTTGCCGGTGTTGATGCGTTGCTGAGTGGTTTGGAGCTCCGAGTTGGTTGCGTTCAGGTTTTGCAGCGCGATCATCGCGCCGGCATTGGTGTTGATCGAGTTCATCATGGTGGTTGCTCGCCATTTTGGGAGGAGTGCCCCGGCGTTTTGCCGGTCGGGCGTTTTGCCCACGGAACCCATCGCAAGCGGCGGGCCACTCGGCGCCCGCTTCGAAATAAAGTTAATATACTGATTTTAATGAGTATTTTTCGGCCAAGCTCCGAACGCGAAACCGCCCGGCGAATGCAGAATTCGCCGGGCGGCAGGTTTTACCGGAGAGGTTTTGACGGGAGGCGGAGACCGCCCTCCCCGCCTAGAGCGTTTCCCGACCTGATGACATCAGGCCGGGCGCTCTAGCTTTTGTTTTGGCATGTTTTCTTCACGCGAACCGGTATCCGCTTCGCTCGGAAACGCTCTGGCTAGGCCGCGTCGGCGCGACCGGCCAGGCCCTGCATGATCATGCGGTTGATCTCGATGAGGGGCTCGAAGTCCTCCTCCTTGCGCATGATCGCGCTGGAGTGACGGCCGACCCACAGGCTGAGCGAGATGATGCTGGCCCGAAGCTGCATAGGCAGCGTGTTTTCGGGCAGCGAACAGTCGGTCGCCAGCGCCGACCAGACACGCCGGTTCCAGTCGAGCGCATCGATTCTCGTCGCGATATCGTCCGTCGGAGCCTCCGACGCCACCATCAAGGCGCGCGTCACCTGACCGAACAGACGGTACTCCATCTCACGCGGGTTTTCAGTCCGCGTCGCCGTCTGCTGGTACGCCCGAAGAGACATGCCCCAACCTCTCATCTTCGTATTCGATTAACTTACGGCTCAGCATCAGCGCCCGGTAGTATTCGCGCGCCATGACATGCTTCGAAATCGCGATGCAGTCGCTCAGCACGACCGGATTGCGGACGACCCCCATGAACTCGGTCAGACGGGTCGCGAACTCTTCGTACTGACGCTCGGCGGCCGCCTCGTCCAGGTACATCATCATGACCGGGAAATAGATGTGGCGCGCCGGCGTGGTCACTTCGTCGAGCTGCATGATGTCTTTTTCACGCAGCACCGAGGCCTTATTCTGCAACACCAGAACGCCGCGACGGTCGCCGTTCTGGACCACCGCCCCGTTCAGCACGAATTTCTCGCCGGGTTTCAGCGACAGCTTCAATGGCACAGGGCCGCTCCCTCTTGCATTGCTGTGTCGCCCCACCCCGTCGACATGACGGCTCGGCCAGAAACTAGGCGGAGGCGGTTAACGTCCCCTTGCCAGACCTGCGACCGTGAGACGCAGCTTAGGACACAATTAAGCATACTGACCCAGAGGATGACTCTCTCCAATCGCCAAGGCCTCAATCATGTCACGCAGTCGCGACGCCCAGATCTCGACCAGCGCCCTGGCGATGGCCCAGGAAGCGGTGGCCCAGGCCGTCAATCTGGGGTTCAAGGCCGCCGCCGTCGGCGACGCGGCCTCGGTCGACGCCTTGGCGCGCCTGAACCGCGAAACCACCGAGGTCCACAACGAAAAAACCGCCAAGCTGCTGGCCCAGTCGATCCACGCCATGCAGAATCGCGACTTCGCCAAGGGCGAGAAGCTGGCGCTCAAGGCGCTGGAGCGCGACGACCGGCTGGGCGTGGCCTGGCACGTGCTGGGCATCGCCCGCGAAAAGACCGGCGACTTCGCCGGTTCGATGCGTTGCTACGAGGCGGCCCTGACGCTACTGCCGCGCCACGGGGCGGTAGCCGGCGACCTGGGGCGGCTGGCCTTCCGCATGGACATGCCGGAAATCGCCGCCAAGTTCTTCATCCACTATCTGCGGGAACGCCCCGACGACCTGGAGGGGATCAACAACCTGGCCTGCGCCCTGCGCGAGCTGAACCGCTGCGACGAGGCCATCGACGTCCTGCGCCCAGCCATCCAGGCCAATCCCGAGCAGCCGCTGCTGTGGAACACCCTGGGCACGGTGATGTGCAGCTTGGGCGACGGCCAGACCGGCGTGACCTTCTTCGACGAGACACTGCGGCTGGCTCCGCAGTTCGGCAAGGCCTACCACAACCGCGCCTACGCCAAGATCGACCTGGGCGATGTCGAGGGCGCCCTGGCCGACTGCGAATCGGCCATCGCCGTGGCCGAGTCGGCCGAGGACCTGGCCACCATGCAGTTTGGCCGCGCCACCATCCTGCTGGCCCTGGGCCGGGTGGAGGAAGGCTGGAAGGTCTATGAGGGCCGTTTCTCCAAGGATCTGGTCGAGGCGCCGCGCTTCACCATCGAGGGCGCGCGCTGGGAGCCGGGCATGGACATGGCCGGCAAGTCCCTGATGATCTGCGCCGAACAGGGGCTGGGCGACGAGGTGATGTTCGCCAACATGCTGCCCGACGTCATCGAGGCCCTGGGCCCCGCGGGCAAGCTGTCGATCGCCGTCGAGCGCCGCCTGGTCCCGCTGTTCCAGCGCTCCTTCCCCCAGGCCAGCGTCACCGCCCACCGCACCGTCTCCTACGAGGGCCGGGTCTATCGCGGCGCGCCGGAGATCGAGGACTGGAGCGCGATCGACCTGTGGACCCCGATGGGCACGCTGCTGGAGACCTTCCGCCCCAGCGTCGCGTCGTTCCCGGACCGTCCGAACTTCCTGATCGCCGATCCTGCCCGCGTCGAGCATTGGCGGCGAGAGCTGGAGAACGCCCCCAAGGGCCCGAAGGTCGGCCTGTTGTGGAAGAGCCTGAAGCTGAACGGCGAACGCGCCCGGCAGTTCTCGCCCTTCAGGCTGTGGCGGCCGGTGTTCGAGACGCCGGGACTGAGCTTCGTCAATCTGCAGTACGGCGACTGCGCCGAGGAAATCGCCCTGGCCCGGGAAGAGTTCGGCGTCGACATCTGGCAGCCGCCGGGCATCGACCTGAAGCAGGACCTCGACGACGTCGCCGCCCTGTGCTGCGCCATGGACCTGATCGTCGGCTTCTCGAACGCCACCACCAACCTGGGCGGCGCCTGCGGCGCGCCGATCTGGATGCTGACGGGCGCTTCGTCCTGGACTCGGCTCGGCGCCCAGACCTATCCCTGGTACCCGCAGACCCGCTGCTTCATCACGCCGGACTACAAGGACTGGGATCCGACGATGCAGGAAGTCGGCGAGGCGCTGAAGGCCCGATACCCCGCCTAGCCGCTCAGACCGAGGACCGCCCTTGCCGCTCGCCATCCTCCAGGCCCGCATGTCGTCGACGCGGCTTCCCGGCAAGGTCCTGGCCGACCTGGCGGGCGCGCCGATGATCCTGCGGCAGATCGAACGGCTGCGGCGCTCGACGCACCTGCGGCGGATCGTCGTCGCCACGTCCGACCAGGTCAGCGACGATCCCCTCGCCGACGTCCTGGATGCGGCGGGCGTCCCAGTGTTCCGGGGCTCGCTGGACGACGTCCTGAGCCGGTTCATGGGCGCGATCCAGACCTTTGGCCCGACCCGTACGGTGGTGCGGCTGACCGCCGACTGCCCACTGGCCGACCCGGCGTTGATCGACCAGACCCTGGCGTTGCACCTGCGCTCGGGCGCCGACTACACCTCCAACACCCCGGCCCGCCGCAGCTATCCCAAGGGCCTGGACGTCGAGGTCTTCGAGGCCGTGGCGCTGAAGGTGGCCGCCGCCGAGACGTCCGATCCCTACGACCACGAGCACGTCACCCCATTCCTTTACCGGCATCCGGAGCGGTTCAGGATCCAGGGTCTGGAGCAGGCGGCCGACGAAGGCGACGTGCGCTGGACGGTGGACCGCCCCGACGACCTGGACTTCGTGCGGGCGGTGTATGCTGGGCTGTACACCGCGAATCCGGCCTTCACGTCCGACGACGTGCGCGCCTTCGTGCGCGGCCGGCCGGACCTGGCCGATCTTGGGGGAGACCGCCGCGTATGACCGCTTCGCACACCGTGGTGCTTCGCGACGTGACCGAGAACGACCGCCGGAGGCTGCGCGACTGGCGTAACAGCCCCGAGGTCGCGGCCTTCATGTATTCCGACCACCAGATCGGCCAGGCCGAGCACGATCGCTGGTTCGGCGGCATGGCCGGCGACACGCGCCGCCGCTACTGGGTGATCGAGGTCGACGGCGAGCCGGTGGGCCTGGCCAACCTGGCCGACATCGACCCGCACAATCGCCGCTGCGCCTGGGCCTACTACCTGGCCAGCCCCTCGGTGCGGGGTCTGGGCGTCGGCTCGTACATCGAGTTCTGGGTCATCGAATACGTCTTCAAAACCCTGGGCTTCGGCAAACTCTGGTGCGAGGTGCTGCTGACCAACGAGGCCGTCTGGAAACTGCACGAACGCTACGGCTTCCAACGCGAGGCGCTGTTCCGCCACCACGTGATCAAGGACGGCGCGCCGGCCGACGTGGTCGGGCTGGGGCTGCTGGCGACGGACTGGCCGGCCCGACGGGACGAGATGGCCCAGCGCCTGCTGGCCAAGGGCTACGCCCTTCCTTTCGCCTGAACGTCACGGAACATCGCCACGGGCGATGGATTGAATCCGGGCGGCGAAGGCGCGCGGGCCTTCGCAGGCCCAGGAGCCCCGTCATGCCCACCGACACAGACCCCGACGCCCAGGACACCGCCGAGGTCCTGGATGAAACCAACCTCACCGACGATGGCGAGGACATCGCCAATTTCGACAACATCGAGGACGTTCTCGATGTCACCCAGGCCGAGGGCGACAGCGACGAGGATGAGGAAGACCTCGATGACCTCGACGACGAGGATTTCGCCGAGATCGACGACGAGCTGGAAGCCGAGCGCGACGACGAAGGCCTGGATGTCGAGCGCGAGCCGCTGGACGTCATTTCCGAGGACGAGGACGACGCCATCGCCGATGACGCGGACCGGCCGGCGGACTTCGAGGCCTGAATGCGTCTCTTAGGTGAGAGCAGCGACTTCTGGCTCGGCGCCAGCCGCGTGATGTGTGCTTCCAGTCCCGTCAAGGACGATCGATCAACCAAGGGGCTCAGCCTCGAACACCTTCTGGATGATCCGCCAGCGTCCGTTGATGAAGAAGCATGACAGCAGGTCCGTAACCTCACGGGGCGGGATCCGAAGACGGAGCTGAAGAAGCGCCATGTTGCGGGCGAGATTGATGGAGATAATTCGGTCTTGCCGCTCGACGCCGGCTTGTCGGGGCGCTTTCATCGCCCGAACGGTGTCGAGCCAGGCGGCGATGGGGGTAACGACCACGGAGTCATTTTCGCCCATGCGCGTGACGGTGCTCGCCTCGTGGAAGATGGCTGCGAACTTGTCGGCGTCCATGTCATATGCCGCGTCGAAGTAGGTTTGGGCCAAGTCGGCCAACCCGCCTATGCCTTTCGATTGGGTGTCGAGCGTGGTCATGTCGGCTCCGTTACAGTCTAGAACCGCTGTCCTTTAGAACGTTGAGCGGCAGTGTTTAACCGGCGCGCGCTAATCAGCGTTTGAAGTTGATCTTCCTAATCCAAGGCGACCATGGACGCTCCCCTGCCGTCTGCTAGCGACTTCAATCAGCTCCGTGCGTTCGTGGCTGTCGCCGGCTCGCTCAATTTCAGTCGCGCCGCCGAGAAGCTCGGCGTGTCGTCTTCGGCGCTGAGCCAGATGGTCCGCGGGCTTGAGGAGCGCGTAGGCGTCAACCTGCTAAATCGGACCACGCGCAGCGTTTCCCTGACCGAAGCGGGCGCCAAGCTTCTCGAGCGCGTGAAACCGGCCGTCGAGCAGCTCGGGGAGGCCTTGAGCGAAACGCGTGAGGGTCGGGCCCATCCTGCCGGGACCGTGCGGATGCACTGCTTCCGCACAGCCGCGGAGCTTTACCTCACGCCCATGTTGCGGGCCTTCAACAACGCCTATCCGCTGGTGGTGCTCGACGTCACGCTGGACGATACCGTCGTGGACATCGTGGCTGAGGGATATGACGTTGCCATTCGGATCGGCGAGGTCATCGATAAAGACCTCATCGCGGTGAGACTCGGTCCCAACTTGCGTCAGACCGCGGTCGCGTCACCGGAGTATCTCGCCCGGCGCGGAGCGCCAGCCCACCCGCGAGACCTGCTCACCCACAACTGCATCGGCTGGCGATGGCCGGGGCAAAAGGCCCGCTACAAATGGGAGTTCATGGAGAACGGCAAGTGGTTCGAGGTCGCCGTGGAAGGGCCGGTCGTCTCGAATGAGAAGGCGTTCGGAGTACAGGCGGCGGTAGACGGGCTCGGCATAGCCTTCGCCAGCGAGCATCTGATCAATGGGCACATTTCCGAAGGCCGACTCGTTCCTGTGCTCGAGGCCTGGTCGGCGCGCTTTCCTGGCTACTATCTCTGTTATCCAGCCCAGCGGCGGATGGCTCCAGCGCTCCGCGCGCTTATCGACGCCATCCGTCGGGAAGGCGGCGGCGGGCGATGTCCATTGAACCTGGCCGGTCCCGATGCCTAGATAGTCCTCGCCGCGAGGAGGTCTCCGATGTCCGATCCCAAGCCTGAAACCGAAGTCGAAGCGCCCCGCGAGGATCTCGAGGAACAGCTCGAGGAAGGCCTGGAGGACAGCTTCCCGGCCAGCGATCCGCCGTCCGCCGCCCGCCGCCATCGCGCGCCGCCGACGGAAACCGACAAGCCGGCTTGATCCCGGCGACCGTTGGTCTGTAGGTTACCTGTGATTTGAACAACTGTTCGAGGCGTCCTCTTTCGAGACGCCGTCAGGAAACTTGCATGAACGCGCGCTTTGAAGGCACCGCCGACTACGTCGCCACCGATGACCTGAAGGTCGCCGTCAACGCCGCCGTGGCGTTGGAACGGCCCCTGCTGATCAAGGGCGAGCCTGGCACCGGTAAGACCGTGCTGGCCTACGAGGTGGCCAAGGCGATGGGCGCGCCGCTGCTGACCTGGCACATCAAATCGACCACCAAGGCCCAGCAAGGCCTCTACGAATACGACGCCGTCACCCGTCTGCGCGACAGCCAGCTGGGCGACGAGCGGGTCAAGGACGTCAAGAACTACATCAAGAAGGGCAAGCTCTGGGAGGCCTTCGAGGCCCCCGTGCGCCCCGTGCTGCTGATCGACGAGATCGACAAAGCCGACATCGAGTTCCCCAACGACCTGCTGCAGGAACTGGATCGCAACGAGTTCTACGTCTACGAGACCAACGAGACGATCGCCGCCAAGGTGCGCCCGATCATCATCATCACCTCCAACAACGAGAAGGAACTGCCGGACGCCTTCCTGCGTCGCTGCTTCTTCCACTACATCCGCTTCCCCGAGGAGGCGACGATGCAGGCCATCGTCGACGTCCACTTCCCGGGCATCAAGCAGAAGCTGGTCGCCGAGGCCCTGCGGATCTTCTACGACATGCGCAAGGTGCCGGGCCTGAAGAAGAAGCCCTCCACGTCCGAGCTTCTGGACTGGCTGAAGCTGCTGCTGGTCGAGGACATCGACGAAACCACACTGCGCGAGAAGGATCCGACCAAGCTGATCCCGCCGCTGCACGGGGCCCTGCTGAAGAACGAGCAGGACGTCCACCTGTTCGAGCGCCTGGCCTTCCTGGCCCGTCGCGAGGGCTCCGGCGCGCGGCCGGGGCAATAGACCTCGGGGGATCACGGCCTTACCGCGATTTCATTGGACCTTCCGTCGTCGCAGGACCAGTTTCCCGCCGAACGGGAGGACATCTCATGCGACACCTGACGCTGCTCGCCGCGGCCGCGAGCCTCGTGGCTCTGGGCGCCTGCTCGCCCAGGGTCGATGTCCGCCACGATCGGCCGACGCGACCGGGCAAGCATGAGCCGCTGCGGGCGATCAGCAAGCTCGACTGCCCCGACAAGCAGGGCGAACTGCGGCGCGTCAGCGTCGCCGCCGACGGCCAGAGCTGCCTCTACGAGGGCCAGAACGCCGAGGTGGCCCTGCGCCTGGTGACCCTGAACGGCGGTGACGCCGAGGCCGCCCTGGCGCCGATCGAGACCGACCTGAAGGCCCTGATGCCGGCCGTGACCGCGCCCCCGCCGCCCCCGGCCTCGCCCGGCGGCAAGCCGCGCGGCGAGAGCGCCAGGATCAGCCTGCCCGGCGTCAAGATCGACGCCCACGACAAGGGCGCCGACATTCAGATCGGCGGGCTGACGATCAACGCCAACGACGGCTCGGCCGAGGTCAAGGTCTCCAAGAACGTCACGATCCGCGACGGCGACAGCGAAAGACGGGTCAGCGAACGCGCCAGCGCCGGCAAGTCGACGGTCAGCGTCAAGTCCAGCACCGACGACGAAGGCGATATCGACATCCACGCCAACGACGACGGCGCCCAGATTCGCCAGCGCAAGCGCGGCGACGGCGTGCGCGCCACCCTGATCCTGGCCAGCGACAAGGCGACCAGCGGCTACCGCGTGGTCGGCTACGAGGCCCGCGGCCCCAAGGGCGGCCCGCTGGCCGTGGCGGTCGTCAAGGCCAAGGGCCGCGACGGCAGCGACCACGACATCTTCGAGGACATGAAGACGCTGGTGAGACACAACGTCGGGGGGTGAGGCCGACTTGCCCCCTCAGACCGGCGTCACCTCCATCACCTTGTAGGTCAGGGGCCGACCGTCCTCGTCGGTGACGGTGACATATTCGCCCAGCGCGAACCGATGCTCGCCCAGGCGATGCACCGGCTCGTCGTCGATGTCCTCGCCCTCGTCATAGTCGAAGAACCAGCGCTCGCCCTTGCGGGCCAGGCGGCCGTCGGCGGCGGCTTCGTCAGGGGCGAAACGGCGCACGACGCACTCGCCCTTGGCCTTGGCGTAGGCGGCGGCGTCCAGCAGCCCGTCCTCGGTCAGCGGCGCGGTCAGGGCGTAACCCCGGTGGTCGTCGCCCCCCGCGAACTCGGTGCCGGGATTGCGGGCCAGACGCATGACGATACGCGACAGGGACATTGAACGTCCTCCTTCTTCTCTGAAAACAGGCGCTTAGTGCGACAGGAACAGCGACGGGCCGTCGCTGTTCAGCAGGCTGCGCGTGGTGCCGCCGAAGATGAACTCCTGCAGGCGCGGATGGCCGAAGGCCCCGGCCACCAGCATGTCGGCGCCCACCTCGCGAGCCGCGCCCAGCAACAGGCCGGCCGCGTCGCCCGAACCGGTCAGCACCCGCGCCGTGGCGGTGACGCCGCGCGCCGCCAGGAACTGGACCAGGCGATCGAGGTCGAAACTGCGCGACGAAGCGTCCGGCGCGCCGGCCACCACCACGCTCGAGGCCTTCTCCAGCAGCGGCAGGGCGGTGCGCAGGGCCCGGCTGGCCTCCTTGCCGCCGTCCCAGGCGACCAGCACGGTCCCGCCGACCTTCAGGCCGGGCCGGGCCACCACGACGGGCCGCTGTTCGTCGGCGATCATCTGCTGGAAGCACTCCGCCAATGGCCCCTTGCCGCGCGCCGCGGCGCTGTCGAAGACGACGACGTCCGACAGCCGGCCTTCCATGGCCAAACCGGCCCAGACCGGCGAATCCAGGCTGACGGCCTTGGCCCGGGCGTAGCCGAGTTCAGCCACCAGCTTTTCCACCGAGTGACGGCCCTCGACCGCGGCTTCCTTGAGGCTTTCCAGGGCCGTGACCTGCACGCCGCCCATGAAGCCCTCGCCCATCCAGGGCATCAGGTCGGCCATGTCGGCGGGCGCGTGGACACAGGCCAGTTCCGCGTCGAAACCCTCGGCCAGGATCCTGGCCGAGGCCAGCAAGCCCCGGTCGGCGGCCACGCCGGCCAGCGGCGCCATGATTCTCGCCCAGCTCATGATCGATCTCCTTGATCCAAGCATTTCCACAGCTGACGACCGGCTCCGCATTGATCTTTGTCAACCAATGGGTCAGTCAAACCTAGGGCGGCCGAACACGTCTGCGGCCACCTTCACTGTAAGGAACGATCTCGTGGCCAAAGGGCTGCATAAAAGCCCACCGAGGGCGTGGCAGCGGATGCTGTCGGGACGCAGGCTGGACCTGCTGGACCCCTCGCCCATGGACATCGAGATCGAGGACATCGCCCACGGCCTGGCCCGGGTGGCGCGCTGGAACGGCCAGACCATCGGCGAGCACGGCTTTTCGGTGGCCCAGCACAGCGTGGTGGTCGAGGAGATCGCCGCCCACATCAAGCCCGACCTCGAACCGAAATGGCGGCTGGCGGCCCTGCTGCACGACGCCAGCGAATACGTGATCGGCGACATGATCAGCCCGTTCAAGGCGGCCCTGGGGGTCAGCTACAAGGACTTCGAGGCCCGGCTGGAGGACGCCATCCACATCCGCTTCGGCCTGCCGGTGAAGGTTCCCGCCCCGGTCAAGAAGCTGATCAAGTCGGCCGACCGGGCCTGCGCCTTCTTCGAGGCCACCCAGCTGGCCGGCTTCGACCACGCCGAGTCCCTGGCTATCTTCGGCGCGCCGCCCAATGGCTACGACCTGAAGATCACGCCCCTGCCGCCATTCGAGGCCCAGGCGCGCTACGTGCAGCGCTTTCACGTGCTGTCCAAGGCGGCGGGCTTCGAATCCGCGCCGAGCGAAGCGTTCGAGACCGAATGAACAGCCCGGTCGTCATCGGACTGTCGGCCGTGGTCGTGGCCATCCGCGACGGCGAGGCCGTGGTCCTGACGGTCCGCCCCCACGACGCGGTCACCGATGTCGCCAGCCCCCTGCCCGGCCTGCCGTTCGGCCTGTTCGACCCGCAGGCCCACCGCACCTTCGAACTGGGCCTGCGGGCCTTCGTCACCGAGCAGACCCGGTTCCAGCTGGGCTATGTCGAGCAGCTCTACACCTTCGGCGACGAGGGCCGCGACGCGCCCCGGGCCGAGATGGGGGCTGGCGCGGCGCGGGTGGTCTCGGTCGGCTATCTGGGCCTGACCCCCACGGCCGTCGAAACCCAGGCCCCCGACACCGCCTGGGCCCCGTGGTCGGCGTTCTTCCCCTGGGAGGACTGGCGTCATGGCCGCCCGGCCCTGCTCGACCACGCCATCGCCCCAGCCTTGCGCCGCTGGGCCGGCGACGACGCCGGCCAGTGGTCGCGCGCCCGCCTGGCCTTCGCCCTGGACGGCGCGCCGTGGAACGAGGAACGGGTGCTGGAGCGCTACGAGCTGCTCTACGAGGCCGGCCTGGCCCCCGAGGCCGCCCGCGACCGGGCCCGCGCCGAGGGCCATGACCCGGCCGAGCCGGCCGCCTTGTCCGCCGCCCTGGGCGAGCCGATGATCTCCGACCACCGCCGCATCCTGGCCACCGGCCTGTCGCGGCTGCGCGGCAAGATCAAGTACCGGCCGGTGGTGTTCGAGCTGATGCCGGCCGAGTTCACCCTTTCGGCCCTGCAGCGCACCGTCGAGGCCATCGCCGGCGTGCCGCTGCACAAGCAGAACTTCCGCCGCGTGGTCGAGCGCGAGGACCTGGTCGAGGGCCTGGGCCGCCAGGACGCCGACACCGGCGGCCGCCCGGCCGAACTGTTCCGCTTCCGCCGCGAAATCCTGGCGGCGCGGCCGGCCACGGGGCTGAGCCTGCCGCTGCTGCGGGAGTAGGCGTCGCCGCCGGCGGCGGGGATCACCGATCGCCTTGGCCCGGCGCGTTTTCCTCGGCCAAGCTGGCTGCCAGCCACCTGGCGATCGCGACCCGGATCGCCAAGTTTCTCTCGCGGCGGCTCGTCCATTCCGACCGCCCTCGATCACGGTCCTGAAAGTAGCCGATCCGCTTCCAGACCTCGCGATACCAATGGCCGATGCGCGCGGGAGTGCGCTCGGGATCGGGCTGGATCTCGCCGGACGCCAGCCTGGCCGCGCGGATACGGGCGTGGGTTCGGGAACGGGGCATGATGGGTCTCCTTGGACAGAGCATGGGCGCGGACGGGGACAGGCCCATGGGCCTGTCCCCAATCGTGGGCGCGGCCTGGCCGCCTCACGCGGCGGGCCGCTGAAGTTAGGGAGGGCTGCGGAGCGCCGGGCTGGGCCCGGAAGCTATTGAAGAAGATACCGTTTCGACTCAGACCGACGCTCCGCGCGACCGTTTTCCAGGAGCGCCCAGCGGTCGGCGTTGTTGACGCCTCGCCAGTCTTAGCCCCCGACGGGCGGGCCGGGCCCACGAAGCCCGGTCCCGGAACGCATGGGTCTCCCCATGCCTGTCGTCTCCCCGGCCCTCATCCAACGCCGTATCCGTGTTCCGCGCTCGGCCAGCACCAGATGGACGAAGTCACGACTCCTCGCGGAGCCGCCGCCGACGAGCGCGCCCGCTCGACCGCACCCCGAGGCCGCGAAGGTCGCAGGCCTAGCGCCCTCCCCATCGCCTCGAAGTGGGTAGATTATGAAGCGGCGTGAGAGGGGGAGGATAAGGGGATTTTTGGCGCTGTAATCGTTGAGGAAATGCGCTGGGAGCGGTGGGGAGATAAAATCCTTTTCCCTCCCCTTCATGGGGAGGGCTATCGCCTATGGATTTCCTGCGAAAAAAGCCTGTCATCCCGGACGAGCGCGCAGCGCGAAGATCCGGGACCGACGCGTGAACTCAGCGTTTCCGGCGGTCCCGGATCTTCGCTTCGCTCCGTCCGGGATGACAAGCTTTTGCATATGCGAGCGCCCTCCCCACAAGGAGGAAGGAAGAATCTCCGCCGCCTCGGACCGTGGCGCCGTGAAGCTTGTCGGTCTACCATCGGGCGAACGCCCGACGACCTCGCCCAAGGAGCCCGCCGTGATCTACGCCAAGGCCACAGCCTATCTGGTCGGCTGGCTCTCGCTGGTCGTCGTCCTGCTGCGCGTCGTCGTGGGCCCGCTCTGGGGCTCGGCCACCGACATCGGCCTGATCGCCGCGCCGATCGCCTTCGCGCTCGGGATCGTCGGCCTGGGCAAGCTGGCGTCCGTCCTGCTCAAGGACATCGCCAAGACTCAAAAATCGAACAACGGGGACACCGGGGAATGACCGACGAATTCCAATCCAAGGCCGCCAAGGCGCGGTCGAAGCTCAAGAACACCGGCCGCGCGATCGGCGTCGGCGCGGTCAGCGTGCTGGTCCTGCTGGTCGGTTCGTGCAGCCTCGCCTCGCACAGCACGACCGTCGAGCCGGGCAACGCCGGCGTGAAGATCAAGACGCTCGGATCGGGGGCCGGCGTCGTGCCCGAGCCCCTGCCCGCCCGCTGGTACTTCCGGGGCATCGGCGAGCGCATCGTCCAGTATCCGGTGATCCAGCGCACCTACAGCTACACCCGCGAGAAGGACGAGCGCGGCAACGAGAACGAGGAGATCACCTTCTCCGACAACACCGGCCTGCCGATGACGGCCGACGTATCGGTGACGCTGCAGGTCAATCCGGTGTCGGCCCCCAGCCTCTACCAGACCTATCGCCTGTCGTTCGATCAACTGCTGGACGGGCCGATTCGTAACGACGTGCGCTCGGCCGTCGCCGCCGAGGCCGAGAAGGTCGGGGTCGAGACACTGTACAGCGGCGGGCGGCAGACGGTGATGCAGAAGGCCTTCACCCGCGTCTCCAGCAAGTGGGCCAAGCACGGCGTCACGGTCTCGCAAATGGATTGGATCGGCTCGATCCGCTATCCGGACGCCATCATCCAGCAGATGCAGAACAAGACACAGCTGGAGCAGGAGGCGCTGGCCGCCAAGGCCCTGGAAGCCAAGGAGATCGCCCTGGCCAACGCCGCGATCGCCAAGGCGCGCGGCGAGGCCGAGTCGATCCGCATCAAGGGCGAGGCGATCCGGGCCAACCCGCAGATCCTGCAGCAGCTGGCCATCGAGAAGTGGGACGGCGTGATGCCCAAGGTCACCAGCGGCGGCACGCCCTTCGTCAAGATCGACTGATCAGGCGACCGGGCTGACGTCCGCGTCGCTTCGGACCGTCGGATCGTCCTGCCCTTCGGCACGGGATGGTCCGACGGGTCGCGGCGGCGACTCCATCCGCGCCCGCCACTTGGCCTTCAGCGTGTCCGAGGTGTCGCGCGACCCATCCGGGCTCCAGCCCGGCGGCCCGAACACATAGCCCAGGACCTCGCGCGGCGAGCGCGAGCCCGCCAGGTCCCTGGCGATGCCGATCCACTCGTGGAAGACGTTGGTCAGCAGGTTGAAGCTCCCCAGGTTCTTCACCGTCCCGTAGCGGCAGCGCTCCGCATCGGTCTCCGGGATGAAGGTGCCGAACATCCGGTCCCAGATGATCAGGATGCCGGCGTAGTTGGCGTCGAGATAGCGGGCGTTGCGGGCGTGGTGCACTCGGTGGTGCGAAGGGGTGTTGAACACCGCCTCGAACCAGCGCGGCATCTTCTTGATCGCCTCGGTGTGGATCCAGAACTGGTAGACGAGGCTGACGCCCTTCTGGATCGCCACCATGGCCGGCGGGAAGCCCAGGAACGACAGCGGCAGCCACAGCAGCCAGGTTCCGGCCACGCCGCCCGTCCAGGTCTGCCGCAGGGCGGTCGACAGGTTGTAGTGGGTCGAGGTGTGGTGGTTGACGTGGCTGGCCCACCAGAACCGCCGCTCGTGGCTGACGCGGTGGAACCAATAATAGGTCAGGTCCTCGGCGAAGAAGAGTACGGCCCAGGCCCAGACCGCGGTCATCGGGATCGTGAACAGCCGGTGCTGATAGACCCACAGGGCGGCGGCGAAGGTCAGGCCGGCGGTCAGCAGGCCGGCGATCGTGCTGCCCAGGCCCATGACCAGCGAGGTGGCGGTGTCCTTGGCCTCGTAATGGGCCTTGGCCTTGCCCAGACGGGCCAGCAGCACCTCGAGGATGACGGCGACGACGAAGAACGGGATCGCCATCTGGACGGGATCGAAGGTCTTCATGCGGCCAACTCGTTCGGCGCCAATTCGGGGGGCGGCCAGGCGGCGCCGTCGGACACGGAAAGGCGGGGCGAGGCGTCGGCCAGCCTAAGCTTCAGCCGGCCGCCCTCGACCGTGGCCGCCCGGGCCTGGGCCCAGGGGACGGCGCGGGCCACGTAGCCGTCGCCCTTGCGCCACAGCACCAGGGCCAGGTCGCCCGACCGGGCCACCGCCCCCGTCCCGTCGGCGGCGGTCCACAGGGCGTCGACGGGATCGTCGGGAAATTCGTCGGCCAGCAGGGTGCGGGCGGCCTGGCCGTCGAGCGGCGGCGTCGGGCGCGCGATCCTGGCCCAGGCCGCCAGGCCCACGAGCAGGGCCACGGCCGTGGCCGAGCCAACCAATTGAATGAGCAGCGCCTTGTCCAAAGCCGACGCCTTCCTCGCGTTTTTCCAAGAGTCGGGCGGCGAGGGTTGGGCGTCAAGGGCGACGTGGGGTCACCCTGCGCTCCCCGGGTCCACACCTTGGGTGTTTACGCCGGCCATTTTCGTGCCCAAGGTTGCATCACCGCCAGGGAGCGGGGGTATTTCAGGAGTTTTCGATGTCGTTGATGTTCCAACCGTTCAAGAAATTCGCCGACTTCCAGGGCCGCGCGCGCCGGTCGGAATACTGGCTGTTCTCGCTGTTCTGCTTCGGCGTCGGCGTGGTCATCGGCATCCTGCGCGTGGCGACCGGTGGCATGGAGAGCCTCGAAAGCGGACGCATGGATGCGCTGGGGATCGTCAACCTGCTGTTCTCTCTGGCCGTTCTGGTTCCCAGCCTGGCCGTCGGCTTCCGCCGGCTGCACGACACCGACCGCTCGGCCTGGTGGATCCTGATTGTCCTGATCCCGTTGATCGGCTGGATCACGCTGATCGTCTTCTACCTGCTGCCGGGTACGACGGGTCCCAACAGGTTCGGCGCCGATCCGAAGTCGCCATTGGGCGGCGGCGACACCGCGGAAGTCTTCAGCTGATCACGGCCTGATCGGCCCGCGGGCCATCGACACGACGACGCGCGCCTCCGTGGGGAGGCGCGCGTCTTTCGTTTCAGGCCAGGCCCCTAGAGCATTTTCGAGCGAAGTGGCTTCCGGTTCGCGTGAAGAAAATGCGCCAAACAAAAACCTAGAGCCCTGGCCTGATGCAATCAGGTCGGGAAACGCTCTAGAACTTCCGCGCGTAGCCCACCGACACCACGTTGGCGTCGGCCGCGTCGTTGTCACGGAACTGCTGGCGTGTGTAGTCGACGCGAACGCCGTTCTTGTCGTCGACCTTGTACTGGGCGCCGACGCCGTAATTGACGCTGTCGGCGTCGAACTTGCCTTCCACTCCGGCCAGCTTCTGCTTGAACTGGGTGTTGCCGTAGCCAACGCGGCCGATCAGGTCGATGTTGGGCGTGACCGGCAGGAAGCCCACGCCGTAGGCGGCGGCGGAATGGGTCTGCTCGATGCTGGACCGCACGCCGTTCGTGTCGATGTTGTCGTCCGTGACCCCGCCGCTCAGTTCGCCTTCGACGCCGAAGTGCGGGGTGAGCTTGGCGCCCAGGCGACCTTGCACGGCGCCGGTGTCGGCGCCGTCGGCACGGGAACCGGCATAGCCTAGCGTGCCATAGACCTCTTGAGCGTGGGACAGGGCGGGAACGGCGGCGACCGACAGGGCGGCCAGAGCCGCCGACATGAGAGTTTTCATTGTTTTACTCCTTGGTACGCGTGCACCCTCAGCCCCCTCTAGCTAGGCCAGGGATGCGGCCTCGATAGGACCGGGACGGACGGCTTTGCGGCCATTGCGTGTCGTCTCGGACATCCGCGAGGCGATTGTGGCGAGGCCAAATCGTTCCCTTCGAGGGGCAAAAAACCGGCGGCGTGACCCCAAAGCCGCGCCGCGAAGGTGACGGGGGCGTCAGGCGTGCTATTGATCCGGCCGGAACAAAATCAGAGACGCGCCCGCCACCTTTCAGTGGGAGGGGCGCGCCAGCGTCACCGGGACCGCCGCCTTGCATAAAGCCGTCATCGTCGCCACGGGGCTCTTCACCCCGCCGTTCAGCGTTTCGAACACCGAACTGGTCGAAGCCTTCAACACCTATGTCGAGCGCTTCAACGCCGCCAACGCCGAGGCCATCGCCGCCGGCGAGGTCACGGCCCTGGCCCCCTCCTCGCCCGAATTCATCGAGAAGGCCTCGGGCATCAAGGCCCGCTACGTGATGAACAAGACCGGGATCGTCGATCCGCAGGTCATGCGGCCGATCCTGCCCGAGCGCCCCAACGAGCAGATCTCGATCCTGGCCGAGATGGCGGTCGAGGCGGCCAGGCAGGCGATCGAACGCTGGGGCAAGCCGGTCAGCGAGATCGGCGCGGTGATCTGCGCCGCCTCGAACATGCAGCGCGCCTATCCGGCCATGGCCATCGAGGTGCAACAGGCCCTGGGCATCGAGGGCTTCGCCTTCGACATGAACGTCGCCTGCTCGTCGGCCACCTTCGGCATCAAGACCGCCGCCGACTTCATCGCCACCGGCAGCGCCAAGGCCGTGCTGATGGTCAATCCCGAGATCTGCTCGGGTCACCTGAACTTCACCGACCGCGACAGCCATTTCATCTTCGGCGACGTGGCCACCGCGGTGATCCTGGAAGAGGAAAGCCAGGCGACCGGCGGCTGGGAGGTCCTGGGCACCCGTCTGAAGACCGAGTTCTCCAACAACATCCGCAACAATTTCGGCTTCCTCAACCGCACCGCCCCCGAGGGGATCAGCGCGCGCGACAAGCTGTTCGTGCAGGAGGGCCGCAAGGTGTTCCGCGAGGTGGTGCCGATGGTCAGCCAGATGATCGCCGAGCACGCCGCCGACATCGGCGTCGATCCCACGGGCCTGAAGCGCCTGTGGCTGCATCAAGCCAACATCAACATGAACGAGATGATCGGTCGCAAGGTGCTGGGCCGCGACCCCCAGCCCGGCGAGAACGTCATCATCCTCGACACCTACGCCAACACCAGCTCGGCCGGCTCGATCATCGCGTTCCACAGCGCCAATGACGACTTCGCGGCGGGCGAGACGGGGCTGATCTGCAGCTTCGGGGCGGGCTATTCGGCGGGCACGGTGTTCGTCAGGAAGCGGTAGGCTTCCGTAGGCAGTTGAGATCGGCAAGCGCGGTGCGTCCTTCGAGGCCCTCCGTTGGAGGGCGCCTCAGGATGAGGAGCTATGTGCTGCTTTCCTCATCCTGAGGTGCGTAGCGTAGCGAAGCCTCGAAGGACGCACGGCGGCTTCACCGCACCGAGAAACCTGGGCTTCCGCAAGCCGACCTACTCGACGCGGACGACGTGGGCCGAGACGGCGCGCCAGGCGCCCGCGCGCTTGACGTACACGTCGGCGTAGTCGTTGACGCTCGAGAAGTCGCCCTCGGCGTTCTTGCCGTTCACCCGGCTGCGCGCCCTGACCACGGCGACCTCTCCGAAGACCATGACCTTCAGATCTTCCCAGGTGATGCTCGCGACGGTGCGCGACGGATCGGTGGCGGTCTTGAGCAGGTCCGCCTTCCCGAGGATACGTCCGCCCGGATAGATCGCCTCGAAATCGTCGGCGAGAATGCGGTCCAGCGCCGCGCCGTCGTGCGTCTTGTAGGCTGTCAGCCACTCGCTGTTGAGCTTCTCCAGCGTGGCGACGGTTTCGGGCGACGCGGCCCGCGACACCGAAGCCTGGGGAGAAGCGGTCTGGGCCAGCGCGGCCGAAGGCGTCAGGGCGGCGAGCGCCAGCAGGGCGAACAACGGGGCCAGGGTCTTCAAGGTTCATCTCCACGAGGGCGCGCCCGGAACACCTCGTGCGTTCCGGGCTGAACGGGGTGTCGCTTCGGGGTCCCGGATCAGGCCCCCGGCTTGGCAGGCGCCAGATGCGCCGCCTTCCAGTCCATGGCGTCGCGGATCCGGCGGCCCACCGACGGGTGGTCGTAGAACAGCACCTCCTCGACGACGCCCGGCGTGGCGGCGCGGTACTCGATGGTCTTGACCAGGGCCTTGGCCAGGCCGTCGGGTTCGTTCTCGTGCTCCAGGCTGTAGCGGTCGGCGTCGGTCTCGGCGATGCGGATCAGGCTGTTGGTCAGCGGCGTGCCCAGCAGCGCCAGCACCGCCAGGATCACGCTCAGCACGGGCAGGCCGGCCGGATCAGCCAGGCCCTTGACCTGCTCGGCCCCCAGCAGGCGGGAGACCAGGTTGAACAGGCGATCGACCAGGAAGAAGGCCAGCATCGCCAGCAGGCTCATCGCGCCGGCGATCCAGATGACGTGGTGGTGGGCGTAGTGGCCCATCTCATGGCCGACCACGCCACGCACCTCGGCGATGTCCGCCCCCTGCTTGAACATGGTGTCGCTCATCGCCACCCGCGCCGTGCCGAACAGGCCCGAGACGTTGGCGGTGTAGGCGTTGGACTGCTTGGAGCCGTTATAGACGAAGATCTTGTCGGCCGGGATGCCGTTGGCCTTGGCCATGGCGACCACGGTGTCGCGCACCGGACCGGCCGGGGCCGGCGTGTACTTGTTGAAGATCGGCTCGATATAGATCGGGGCGATGATCATCATCAGGGCGATGAAGCCCGCCGTCAGCGCGCCGCTCCACAGCCACCAGGTGCGCGGCGCCCTGCGGATCAGGGCGTAGAGCGCGACGAAGAACAGACCGAAGAGCACGGACATGATCGCCAGGTTGATGGCGCTTTCGCCCAGCCAGCCGGTGAAGGCCTGGCTGGTCAGGCCATACTGCTTCTGCCGCCACCAGCCGCTGTAGGCCGACCACGGCAGGCTCAGCACGCCGTCGACCAGCAGGTAGACGATCCCGACCACCAGGCTGACCAGCACCGGCCGGGGCCGCCGCTTCTCCAGCCCGCGCCGCAGGCCCACCAGCACGCCGCTGCGCACGATCAGCCACGAGACCACCACCGCCACCAGGAAACCCCACAGCAGCAGCCAGTGGCCGCCTTGGGTATAGGCCGTGGCCTTGGCGTGGGCCTCCGGCGGCAATTGCGCCAGATAGGCCGCCGTCGCGGCGGCGGGATCGAACGCTTGGGCCATGGACGACTTCCCCCGAACAGATGATTGCGCCGCAGATGGCCAGAGCCCGGCGGTCGCGTCAGGTTAATTCGCGGTCAGGTTGGGTCGCCCCAAGGCCGACGGCGACGCTTGCCACTGGCGGCGGCGCGCGGGCTGTATAGAAATACGTCACGAAATCCGCTTTCCGAGGCCCGCATGCGATTCCCCGCCCGTCGTGACTTCCTCCTGGGTCTTGGCCTGAGCGCCAGCGGCCTGGTCCTGGCCGGTTGCGGCGGCAAGCCCGGCGCCGACGGCGAGACCGGCCTGAAGCGCGTCGAGGCCAGCAAGACCTTGCGGATCGGCCTGGAGGGCACCTACCCGCCGTTCAACTTCCAGGACAAGGACGGCCAGCTGGCCGGGTTCGAAGTCGACTTCGCCAAGGCCCTGGCGGACCAGATGAAGCTCAAGCCGGACTTTCGGCCCTCGCCCTTCGCCGGCCTGCTGGGCGCGCTGGAATCCAAGCGAATCGACGTGGTGATCAACCAGATCACCATCACCCCAGAACGGGCCGCCAAGTACGACTTCTCCAAGCCCTACACGGTGTCGGGCATCCAGATCATCGTCCGCAAGGGCCGAACCGGTATCGCCACGCCGGCCGACCTGGCCGGCAAGAAGGTCGGCGTCGGCCTGGGCACCAACTACGAGAGCTGGCTGCGGGCCAACGTGCCGACCGCCATCGTCCGCACCTATGACGACGACCCGACCAAGTACCAGGACCTCAAGGCCGGCCGCATCGACGCCGTGCTCAACGACCGGCTGGTGGCCGCCGACTTCGTCAAGACCTCGCCCGACTACGTCGCTTCCGGCCCGCCGTTCGCCGCTCAGGGCATGGGCGTGGCCATGCTGCGCGATCCGGCTCTGAAGGTGGCCGTCGACCAGGCCATCGACGCCCTGCGCGCCGACGGCCGGCTGACGGCGATCTCGATGAAGTGGTTCGGCGCGGACGTGACGCGGTGAGTCACCGCAAAAACGTTTGTCATCCCGGACGAGCGCGCAGCGCGAAGATCCGGGACCGACGCGTGAACGCCAGCGCTTCCGGCGGTCCCGGATCTGCGCTTCGCTTGTCCGGGATGACAACCGTTGTGGGTTCGAGCTGACATGCCCGCCGCCCTCGACCTCATCGCCCAATCCGCCCCCCTGCTGCTGAAAGGCGCGGGCTATACCGTGCTGCTCAGCGTGATCGGCATGGGCCTGGGGCTGGTCATCGGCTTCGGCCTGGCCCTGATGCGGCTGTCGCGCAGCCCGCTGCTACGCTGGCCCGCCGCCGTCTACGTCTCGGCGATCCGGGGCACGCCGCTGCTGGTGCAGCTGTTCCTGATCTATTACGGCCTGCCGCAGCTGGGCGTCGAGCTGCCGCCGCTGCTGGCGGCCGGGATCGGCTTTTCCCTGAACATCGGAGCCTATGCCGGCGAAATCCTGCGCAGCGCCATCGCCGCCGTCGACAAGGGCCAGTGGGAGGCCGCCAGCGTGCTGGGCATGAGCCGCGGCCAGGCCCTGCGCCGGGTGATCCTGCCCCAGGCCGCCCGCACCGCCGTCGCCCCGCTGTCCAACAGCTTCATCAGCCTGGTCAAGGACACCTCCCTGGCCGCCACCATCCAGGTGCCCGAACTGTTCCGCCAGGCCCAGCTGATCACCGCCCGCACCTACGAGATCTTCGCCATGTACCTGGCGGCCGCCGCCCTCTACTGGATCCTCTCCAGCCTGCTGGCCCTGGGCCAGCACCGGCTTGAACGCCAGGCGGAGCAAGGCCGATGAGCCAGGGTATGGGGAGCGCGATCTCGGCCCAGGGCCTCGTCAAGCGCTTCGGCGACCAGGCCGTGCTGAACGGCGTCGACCTCACCGTCGACCCCGGCGAGGTGGTGGCCGTCATCGGTCCCAGCGGCTCGGGCAAGAGCACCCTGTTGCGCTGCCTGGCCGGGCTGGAGGTCGTCGACGGCGGGACCTTGACCGTGGCCGGCGTCACATCCTCGGCTGGGGCCGTCGGCAAGCCGCCCCTGGCCCGGGCCCTACAGGGCCGGGTCGGCTTCGTGTTCCAGAGCTTCAACCTCTTTCCGCACATGACCGCCCTGCGCAACGTCGCCGAGGGCCTGATCACCGTGCGGGGCCAGAATCCGGCCGCCGCGCTCGAAAAGGCCCGGGCCATGCTGACCAAGGTCGGCCTGGCCCACCGCATCGACGCCTATCCGCGCGAGCTGTCCGGCGGCCAGCAGCAGCGCTGCGCCATCGCCCGCGCCCTGGCCATGGACCCCGAGGTCATCCTGTTCGACGAACCGACCTCGGCCCTCGATCCGGAGCTGGTCGGCGAGGTGCTGACGGTGATCCGCGACCTGGCCGCCGAGCGGCGCACGATGGTCATCGTCACCCATCAAATGGACTTCGCACGCGACGTCGCGGGGCGTACGATCTTCATGGATGACGGCGTTATAATTGAGCAAGGCCCTTCCGGAGACCTGCTTGGTTCGCCTAAGGAAGAACGCACGCGGCGATTCCTCAGCAAGGTGAGCGGCCTAAGGTCATAATTTGGCCTCCGGCGCCCCCCACCACCTCGCCGCCGACGCCGTGTGCTGTGAGGCGAGGTCCTGTGAAACCCTATATCGATCTGCAAGGCGCATCGGGCGCCGTCTACCGTTACAAGCTCGCCGAGGATCGTGATCCTCGGACGACGATCGCTGGCAATTTCGTCTTCCTCGATGTGGGGGGGACCGTTGTCTATGCGGGCGAAGCCAACAACCTGCATGGGGCCGGCAATCGCTTCCCCGAGGCCGCGCAGAAACACAAGGCCGAGTACCTCTACACTCGGCTGAACGTCTCGGGCGCGTCGCGTTCGGACGAACTGCAGGACATCCTGACGGCGCTCAAACCGGTGATGAACCGGGGCGAGTAGCCGCCTTTCGCTTTCCGCGCATCGGCTACGTCCACATCCGACGCACGCTTCGCTATGGTGAAGCCCCATGCGCCCCGAGATTCTCTTTCCGCTGTTCACGCCGGTCTCCACGCTCAAGGGCGTGGGGCCGCGCGTTGCTCCGCTGGTCGAGCGGCTGGCCGGGCCGATCGTCCGCGACGTGCTGTTCACGCCGCCCACCGGCCTGATCCGGCGCACCGCTACCACCTCGGACCGCGCCGTCGATGGCCAGGTCCAGACCTTCATCGTCACCATCGACGCCCACCTGCCGCCGCAACGGCCGGGTCAGCCCTGGCGTATCCGCGCCTGGGACGAGCACGGCTTCGTCACCCTGACCTGGTTCAAGGGCCACGGCCCGCACCTGGAGCGCCAGCATCCGGTCGGGGCGCGCCGGGCGGCCAGCGGCAAGGTCGAGCGGTTCGGCAGCGAGATCCAGGTCGCCCACCCCGACTACCTGCTCGACGCCGACAAGGCCGGCGACATCCCGCTGATCGAGCCGGTCTACCCCGCCACGGCGGGCCTGCCGTCGCGCACCTTCCGTAAGTTCGCCCTGGAGGCCCTGGAACGGGCCGCCCCACTGACCGAATGGCAGGACCCGGCGTGGATGGCCCGCGAGGCCTTTCCGGCCTGGCGCGAGGCCCTGGCGCTGCTGCACAATCCCCAGGCCGAGATCGACCTGTCGCCGATGTCGGTCGCCCGCCGCCGCCTGGCCTATGACGAACTACTGGCCCACCAGTTGGCCCTGGCCCAGCGCAAGGCGACCAAGCGCGCCCACCCCGCGCCGCGCATCCAGGCCGGCGCCTTATCGGACGCCGCCGAGAAGGCCCTGCCCTTCCGCCTGACCGGCGCCCAGATCCGCGCCCTGTCCGAGGTGCGCGGCGACATGGCCAGCGGCGAGCGGATGGGCCGGCTGCTGCAGGGCGATGTCGGCTCGGGCAAGACGGTGGTGGCCATGCTGGCCATGGCCGACGCGGCGTCCAGCGGCCTGCAGTCGGTCATGATGGCCCCGACCGAGATCCTGGCCCGCCAGCATTACGAGACCCTGGCTCCGGCGCTGGAGGCCCAGGGCCTGGCCGTGATCCTGCTGACCGGCCGCGACAAGGGTAGTCCCCGCGCCACCAAGCTGGGGGCCCTGGCCGACGGCTCGGCCGCCGTGGCCGTGGGCACCCACGCCCTGTTCCAGGACGACGTGGCCTTCAAGGCCCTGGGCCTGACGATCATCGACGAGCAGCACCGCTTCGGCGTCAACGAGCGCAAGCGGCTCCAAGACAAGGGCGAAGGCGCGCATCTGCTGGCGATGTCGGCCACCCCGATCCCTCGCACCCTGGAGCTGACGGTGTTCGGTGACCTGGACGTCTCGCGCATCGACGAGAAGCCGCCGGGCCGCACGCCGGTCGCCACCCGCGCCGCGCCGACCCCGCGCATCCCCGAGATCATCGCCCGGCTGAAGGCCGCCGCCCAGGGCGGGGCCCAGGCGTTCTGGATCTGCCCGCTGGTCGCCGAGTCCGACAAGATCGACCTGCGCGACGCCGAACGTCGCGCCGCCTCCTTGCGCGAAGCCATCGGCCCCAGCGTCGGCCTGGTCCACGGCCAGATGCCGGCCTCGGAGAAGGACGCGGTCATGCAGGCCTTCGTCGACGGCGAGGTCAGCGTGCTGGTCGCCACCACCGTGGTCGAGGTCGGGGTCAACGTGCCCAACGCCAGCATCATGGTCATCGAGCACGCCGACCGCTTCGGCCTGGCCCAGCTTCACCAGCTGCGCGGCCGGGTGGGTCGCGGGGCGCGCGAGAGCTCCTGCGTGCTGCTCTACGACCCGCCGCTGTCGGAGACCGCCCAGCAGCGGCTGGACATCCTGCGCCGCAGCGACGACGGCTTCGAGATCGCCGAGAAGGACCTGGAGCTGCGCGGCGGCGGCGATCCGCTGGGCCTCAAGCAGAGCGGTTTCCCGGCCTACAGGCTGGCCGACCCCGTGGCCCACCGCGACCTGATCGCCGTGGCCGCCGACGACGCCCGGCTGATCCTGGCCCGCGACCCGGACCTGACCTCGCCGCGCGGCCAGGCGGTGCGGACCCTGCAGGAGCTGTTCGACTGGAAGTCGGCTTCGCCCTTGCATGACGCCGGGTGAGGCAAGGGAGGCTGGCGACCATGGATGTCCCGGCCGCCCTTTCCGCCCTGGCCCCGCGCCTGTCGCCCGGCGCGACGACGGCGACCGAGGCCCGCCGGCTGTCGGGCGGCGCCAGCCTGGAGACCTGGGCCTTCGACCTCGATGACGGGACACCGCTGATCCTGCGTCGCCGTCCGCCCTCGGCGCGGACCGGCGACAACGCCCTGCCCCTGGCCACCGAGGCCGCCCTGCTCGCCGCCGTCGCCGCCAGCGGCGCACCCGTGCCCCGGGTCATCCACCTCTGCGCGCCGGGCGACGGCCTGGGCGAGGCCTATGTCATGGGCCGCCTGGAGGGCGAGACCCTGGGCAAGCGCATCGTCCGCGACGAGGCCTTCGCCGGCGTCCGTCCCGGACTGGCCCGGCGCTGCGGCCAGGTGCTGGCGGCGATCCACGCCACGCCGCTGGACGGCCTGCCGCCGCTGGCCACCTCCGACGCGGCCAGCGAACTGGCGCGCTACGAGGCGGTCTATCGCGACCTGGGCGCCCGGCGACCGGTCTTCGAAGCCGCCTTCCGCTGGCTGGAGCGCCGCGCGCCGCCGCTGGAGCGGCCGGTGCTGGTCCACGGCGACTTTCGCAACGGCAACCTGATGATCTCGCCCGCCTCGGGACCCCACGGGGGCCTGGTCGGCGTGCTGGACTGGGAGCTGGCCCACCTGGGCGACCCGGCCGAGGACCTGGGCTGGATCTGCGTCAATTCCTGGCGATTCGGGCAATGGCGCCAGCCGGTCGGTGGCTTCGGCGGCTACCAGGACCTGCTGGACGGCCACGCGGCGGCCGGCGGCGCGCCGGTGACGCTGGAGCGGCTGCTGTTCTGGCAGGCCCTGGGGTCGTTGAAATGGGGCGTCATGTGCCTGATGATGTACGCCAGCTTCGCCTCGGGCGCCGACCGCTCGATCGAGCGGGCGATGATCGGCCGCCGGGCCAGCGAGGCCGAGATCGACCTGGTGCTGCTGATGGAGCGGTCGTGATGATCACGCATCCGACGGCCGGCGAACTGGCCGAGGCCCTGTCGGCGTTCGACGACGCGCCGGCCGGGGACGCCCGGACGGCGTTCCTGGCGCGGGTGGCCGACAACGCCCGCGCGACGCTGGAGCGGGAGGCGGCCCTGGGTCCAGCGGCCGAGGCGGAGGCCGTCGCGCGCCTGCGCGGGCTGTTGGGCCTGGAGGGCGACTTCGACGACCTCAACACTGAACTTTGCGCTCGTCTGTGCGACGGTCGCCTGTCGCCGCTCGATCCGGCGGTGCTGGCCCATCTGAAGGCCAGCGTGACCGACCAGATCGCCATCGACCAGCCGAGCTATTCGGGGTTGGCGGCGCTGGGGGCGTCGCCCGCCTAGCCCCAACGTTGTCATCCCGGAAGCCTCGCAGAGGCTATCCGGGACCCAGGGGCCGGCGCACCGCAGTTGCTCTGGGTCCCGGCCCTTCGCTTCGCTACGGCCGGGATGACAACGGAGATGTGGAACCTGCCGCCGCCCGCGCCCTCAGCGCCGCCACCCGGGCCTGGGCGTCGGCCTCGATGTCGGCCCAGAACAGGTTGAAGCCGTCCACCTTGCGACGGTCGGTCCAGGACCCGGAATCCCGCAGCGAGGTCGATTTCGGGCGGCCGGTGTGCAGCAGGCCGTTCTCGCACTGGGCCCAGACCTGGCGCTTGAGCAGGGCCGGTCGCGACCCCCACTCCAGGCCGGTGGCGTTGGCCGCGCCCAGGTTCATCCGGGCCGGGGCGCGGATCTCGTTCTGGGCGCCCAGCAGCGGATTGACGCAGAGCGGCGTGCGACCGTCCAGGGTGACCAGTTCGCCGCCGCCGTTCCAGACCAGGGAACGGTTGGCCAATTCCTGGGCCTCATGGAAGTCGCCGTCCATCATCGAGGCCCAGGCCGCCACGCAGCCGGCCTGGTCACGCCTCGCGCAGGCCGGCACGGGCGCCTCGGGGCCGTACTCATCGGCGGGAACCACGGTCTCGATCAGATAGACCCCGGCCAGGCGGCCGCGCAGGGCCGCGTCGCGCGCGATCTCCTCGCCCAGCAGTCGGGCCGCCAGTATGCCGCCCTGCTCGACCCCGACCAGGATGATCGGCCGGCCGTTGTTGTCGTGCTTGAGGTAGTAGCGGAAGGCCTGGCGAACGTCGTCATAGGCGAAGCGCCGGGCGTCGCGGGCGTCGTCGCGCAGGGTCAGGAAGGTGTAGAGGCTGGCCTGGCGGTAGTGCGGCGCGAAGATCCGTCCCACCCGCGCGAACGGCGCGGCGTAGTTGGGCAGCATCACGCGGGCCAGGTCGCGCGACGCCTTGGGCTGGTCGTAGGGCGCGTTCCAGTCGCGGCCACCGTCAAAGCTGGTGGGATGGACGAAGAACACGTCGGCCGGTCCCTTGAGCCCCGCGCCGGGCCGCAGCGCCCAGGCGGCCGGCTTGGCGTAGTCCGGGGCCGGCGGCGGCTCGTAGGTCTGGAACGGCACCTTGGGGTCCAGGGTGGTGCGCAGGATGTCGTAGCGCCAGTAGAACGCCGCCGACAGGACCATCGCCAGGAGCAGCACGGCCCCCGCGAAGATCCAGCGTTTGAAACCCTTGAAGCGCTCGCTCATGGGCGCTGCGTTACCACGAACTCCAGGGGTCGCGCGAGGGACTGACCGGCCTTACGCGCCTTCCTGGCCGATGATCGCCACCGAGCAGACATTGCTGGCCGGCGCGCCGCCCAGATTGTGGGTCATGCCGAACACCGGGTCGCGAAGCTGCCGCTCGCCGGCCCGACCCTGCAGCTGCAGGTACATCTCGTAGAGCATGCGCAGGCCCGACGCCCCGATCGGATGGCCGAAGCACTTCAGCCCGCCGTCGATCTGGCACGGCAGGCCGCCGTCGGCGTCGTAGAAGCCGTCCAGCACGTCGCGCCAACCCTGGCCTTCCGGCGAGATGAACAGGTCCTCCATGGTCACCAGCTCGGTGATCGAGAAGCAGTCATGCACCTCCATCATCGAGATCTGCTCGCGCGGCCGCTCGATGCCGGCCTCCCGATAAGCCTTGCCGGCCGCGATCCGGGCGGTGTGGAAGTGGCTGCCGTCCCAGCCGTTGTACTGGCTCTCGTAGCCGTTGGAGACCGACAGCTGCAGGGCCTTGACCATGGTCAGGTTCTTCTTGCCCATCGCCCAGGCGATCTCCGGCGTGGTGACGATCGCCGCCGCGGCCCCATCCGACACGCCGCAGCAGTCGAACAGGCCGAGCGGCTCGGCGATCATCGGGGCGTTCAGAACCTGCGCCTCGGTGACGGCCTTGCGCAGGTGGGCCTTGGGGTTCTTGACCCCGTTGGCGTGGCTTTTGACGGAAACGTGGGCGATGGCCCGCTTGAGGTCCTCGCGCGACACGCCGTGCTTGGCGCGGTAGGCGCTGGCCAGCTGGGCGAAGTTGCCGGGGGCCGAACCGTTGGGGATGATCTGCGGGGCCAGCGTGCCCGGCGCCCCGACCGGCAGGCCGCCATAGCCGGTGTCCTTCAGCTTCTCGACGCCCACGGCGATGGCGATGTCGGCCGCCCCGGCCGCCACGGCGTAGACCGCCCCCCGGAACGCCTCCGAGCCCGAGGCGCAGAAGTTCTCCACCCGGGTGACGGCGATGTTGGGCAGGCGCAGGGCGATCGACAGCGGCGTGCCGCCCTTGCCCGTGCCCAGTTCGTCGACGTGGGTCGAGAACCAGGCCGCGTCCAGCTGGCTGGGCTCGATCCCGGCGTCGGCCATGGCCTCGACATAGGCCTCGACCATCAGGTCGTCGGGCCCGGCGTCCCAGCGCTCGCCGAACTTGCTGCAACCCATCCCCAGGATGGCGACCTTGTCGCGGATGCCCTTGGCCATGGTCGTGCTCCCTATTCCGCCGCCAAGGCGGATTTGGCCGTCGCCGCCGCGCGGTCCGGCGCGGCCTTCCAGAAGTAGCGGACGAAGCCGCGCTTCTCGTCGACGTCCTTGACGCGGAACACCATCCTGACTGGCAGGCCGCTGTCGACCTCGCCGATCTCGACGTCGGTGATGTCCATCATGATCCGCCCGCCGCCCTCGAAGACGATCATGCCGTAGTGGTTGGGCGGGCTCATCGAGAAGGTCAGGTAGTCGGCCGAGTAGCTGAGGACCGAGGCGCGACGCTCGGCGAAGCGGTACGGCTCCTGGGTGTCGACGCCTGGATTGTTGGGAGCCACCGAGATGCGGGTCCGCGGGAACTGCACGACGCCGGTCTCGCGGCAGCGGCCGCCGACCAGGCCCAGGATCATGTCCTGGTTGCGGTAGAGGGTGGTCAGGGCCGTCTTGTTGTCCTTCTCGGCCCGCATGCCCTTTTCCCATTCGATCAGGCCATTGAAGGTCAGAAATTTCAGATAGTTGTCCTCGACTCTTCGATCGGACAGCGCACCCGTGACGCCGCGTGCCGGGCGGCGGCTTGCGATGTCGTCGCCCGCCCGGAACACCAGGGCCTCGGCGCCCTGGCCGAACTGGGCGACCAGGATCACCTCGCCGGGCCTGGCCTGCTCAAGGATGTGGGCCAGCATCAGCGGACCGTGGGCGCAGCCGGCCTCGCCCAAGGTCAGGGCCAGGTTGTCGCGCACCGCCTCAGGCGCGATCCCCACCGTCTTGGCCAGGCTGGCGGCCATGCCGGCGAAGGTCGATGGAAAGCAGAAATGCGTGACGTCAGAAGATGTTAGGCCGGCAACTTCAAGCGCCTGGCGAATGGCCGGCGGGACCAGCTTGACGATGCCCTCGTCGCGGATCCAGCGCTCTTCCCATGCGTAGTCGAACTCGCTATCCGCGCCCCGGAAGTGGTCGACGAAGTCGTCGGTGATGCTGCCCCGGCCCAGGAACTGCGCCGCGCCGGCTTCGGCCGTGACCACGAAGGCCGCCGCGCCGTCGCCGTTGTCCAGCTCCTGGCTGGACGCCGCTCGAGCCCGGCGGTGCTCGCCGGTCGCCACCAGGGCCCGTTTAGCCGCCCCGCCTTGCACCGCCGCCAGGGCCTGGCCCAGGGCTGTCAGGCCGCAGCGCTGCGAGCCCGTGACATCGGCCGACGCGACGGCCTTCTCCAGGGTCAAGGCGGCGGCGACGATCCCGGCGTTCAGGCGGTCGGTGAACGGCGCCGTGGTCGAGGCGAAGTAGAGGGCGTCGACGGCGGTGCGGTCGTCGCCGGGACCCAGGGCGTCGCGGGCGGCCTCGACCGCCATGGTCAGGGCGTCCTCGTCCCAATTGGCCATGGCGCGCTCGCCCTTGACCTTGGCGCGCAGGTTCGGCGCCACCCAGGCGTTGGCCTTCGTCACCGCCTCGCGGCTGAGGCGAAGGCGCGGCGCATAGGCGCCCCAGGCGGCGATGCCGACCATGTTCCACTCCCGATCTGCGCCTGTCCCGGCGAGTTATCGGCGGTCAGCTTACGCCCGCGGAAGGGGTCGGCAAGTGTGACGTGGCGTCAGTCGTGCGTCCTTCGAGGCTCGGCTTCGCCTCGCACCTCAGGATGAGGAAGACTGTACTGAATTCCTCATCCTGAGGCGCCCGCGCAGCGGGCCTCGAAGGACGCAGGGCAGTCACCGGTACGGATCGTCCGTATTCAAAAACCCCGCCACATAGTCCTCGACGCCGTCTTCCAGCGCGGTCATCGGCGCGTTGTAGCCGGCGGCCCGCAGGCGATCCATCCTGGCCTCGGTGAAGTACTGGTACTTGCCGCGCAGCACCTCGGGCATGTCGAAATAGTCGATGTCGGGCTCGCGGCCGACGGCGCGGAAGGTGGCCTCGGCCAGGGCCTGGAACGAGCGGGCCTTGCCCGAGCCCAGGTTGTAGACGCCGTTGACGTGCGGGCTCTTGGCCAGCCAGGCCACCACGTCGGCCACGTCGCGCACATAGACGAAATCGCGCAGCTGGCCGCCGTCCTCGTAGTCGGGGTTGTGAGACTTGAACAGCCGCACGCCCTCGCCGGCCGCCACCTTGGGCCAGATCTGGCAGACCACCGACTTCATGTCGCCCTTGTGGGCTTCGTTGGGACCATAGACGTTGAAGAACTTCAGCCCCACCCACTGGGCCGGATGATTGCCGCGCTCGGCCTCGCGCGCGGCGTAGAGGTCGAACAGCGCCTTGGACCAGCCGTAGGCGTTCAGCGGCCGCAGGGCCTTGAGGCTGTCGATGTCGTCCAGCCCCTCGAAGCCCTGGTCGCCGTCGCCATAGGTGGCCGCCGACGAGGCGTAGACCAGCCGCCGCTGATGGGCCGCGCACCACCGCCACAGGTCGCGCGACAGGGTGAAGTTGGCGTGGATGATCTTGTCGGCGTCGGGCTCGGTGGTCGACGACACCGCGCCCATGTGGATCACCAGCTCGACGTCCTCGCCGCGCACGGCCAGCCAGTCGAACAAGGCCTCGGGGGCCACGAAGTCGGCGATCGGCGACTTGGAGAGGTTGCGCCACTTGTTGTCGGCCGCCGCGCCCAGCCAGTCGCAGACCACCAGGTCGAACGCGGGGTCCTCGCACAGCTTGGCGACGATGTTGGAGCCGATGAAACCGGCGCCGCCGGTGACGAGGATGACGCGTCTGGACATGGGAGGCTTATGCCACAGGCGGTCCGGGGGGCAAATCTCGCGTCCCCGTCTTCATCGACGCCTTGATCATCGAGCCTCGAACAGCTTCACCGCAACCAAGCGCCACCGCCGCGCGTATCTATCCTGAACCGGTGGTGGCGCGTCCGCGGCCTCGCGGGAGACTGGAGCTCTCGCGCGGCCGGATGGACCTCCCCATTTACACATCGGTTTGGTGAGTTCTTACTTTCGTCCTCAGTAAGGGATGGGACCGTCGATGACCGATATCCTGCCTGCGACCTGGCGTGACCCCGAACTTCGTCACGCTCCCGCCGCCTTCCGCACCGCCCTGCGCGTGGCCGTCGAGAACTGGGCGGTGGGAACCCTGACCTTCGTCCTGCCGTCGGGCAGGCCGCTGCGCATCGACGGCAAGACCCCGGGACCGGACGCGGTGATCCAGATCCACGACTACCGGTTCATCCGCCGGGCCCTGGCCTCGGGCGGCATCGGCTTCGCCGAGGGCTACATGGCCGGCGAATGGGACACCCCCGACCTGTCGGCGGTGCTGGAGGCCTTCTCGCGCAACTTCGACAGGCTGACGGCCCTGGTCAGCGGCAATCCGCTGATGCGGGCGGTCAACAGCCTCTACCACCTCTTCCATCGAAACGATCGAGTGGGCTCCAGGAAGAACATCCACGCCCATTACGACCTGGGCAACGCCTTCTATTCGCGCTGGCTCGACCCCAGCATGACCTATTCCTCGGCCCTGTACGAAACGCCCGACCAGCCGCTGGGCGAGGCCCAGCACGCCAAGTACGCGGCCCTGGCCCGGGCGATCGACCTGCGACCCGGCCAGCATGTGCTGGAGATCGGCTGCGGCTGGGGCGGCTTCGCCGAGTTCGCGGCCAAGGAGATGGGCGCCAAGGTCACCGGCGTCACCATCTCCCAGGCCCAGCACGACTTCGCCAGGCGGCGGCTGTTCGACCAAGGCCTGGCCGACCGGGCCGACATCCGGCTGATCGACTATCGCGACGTCCAGGGCCAGTTCGACAGCGTGGCCTCGATCGAGATGTTCGAGGCGGTCGGCGAGGAATACTGGCCGACCTATTTCGGCAAGATCCGCGAGGTGCTGTCGCCCGGCGGCCGCGCCGGCCTGCAGATCATCACCATCCGCGACGAGCTGTTCGCCAAGTACCGCAGCCACACCGACTTCATCCAGCGCTACGTGTTCCCGGGTGGCATGCTGCCCAGCGAGGCGCGGCTGCGACAGGAAACCGCCGCCGCCGGCCTGGCCTGGACCGGGGTCAGCCGCTTTGGCCAGAACTACGCCGACACCCTGGTCGAATGGGCCAGGCGCTTCGAGGACGCCTGGGACGAGATCAGGAGCCAGGGCTTCGACGAGCGCTTCCGCCGGCTGTGGCGGTTCTATCTCAGCTACTGCGAAGCCGGTTTCCGCACCGAGCGCACCAACGTGATCCAGCTGGGCCTCTCGCGCATCTAGGCCAAAGCCGACCCTGGAAACTTGGCCGACCCTGGAAACTTGAGCCGCGCGCCCCAACCTCTGGTGTGCTTACATCGTCGCGAAGCACATCAGAGGTCGGCCCCCAATGAACCTCTACACCCTGGTCCTCGATTTCCACGGCGGCACCTACATCACCCAGTTCGACGCCGACACGGCGCAGGACGCCGTCGCCGCCTGGTGCCGCGAACTGCAGGACGAACAGCTGCTGGGCGAGGTGTCGTCCGACGTCGCCGAAGGCATCATGATCGACGCCATTGGGAACGTCCTGGTCGAGGTCGACGGCCTGCACGGCGCCTGGTGCGCGGCGACCACCGTGAACGACCAACTGGCGCTGCTCAATGTCATCATCACCCAGCGGGTGGATTGAACCTTCCTGAAACCGGCGACGGCGTCTTCAGGAAAACTGGCCTTGCTTGCGGGGTGCGCATCACGATCTACGAGGCCCACCTCCCGCGCGGCCGGAATGATGGAATGACGGTAAAGACCAGTGTCCTAGACGCCATCGGCGACACGCCGCTGATCCGCCTCAACCGCGCCAGCGCGGCGACCGGCTGTGAGATTCTCGGCAAGGCCGAGTTCATGAACCCCGGCCAGTCGGTCAAGGACCGCGCCGCCCTGGGCATCATCCGCGACGCCGAGGCGCGAGGCTTGCTCAAGCCCGGCGGTCGGATCGTCGAGGGCACGGCCGGCAACACCGGCATCGGCCTGGCCATGGTCGCCTCGGCCCTGGGCTACAAGACCACCATCGTCATCCCGCGCACCCAGAGCCAGGAGAAGAAGGACGCCATCCGCCTGCTGGGCGCGGAGCTGGTCGAGGTGGACGCCGTCCCCTATTCCAACCCCGACAACTATGTCCGCTATTCCGGCCGCCTGGCCGAGGAACTGGCGGCGACCGAGCCCAACGGCGTGGTCTGGGCCAACCAGTTCGACAATGTCGCCAACCGCCAGGCCCATTTCGAGACCACCGGCCCGGAGATCTTCGAACAGACCGACGGCAAGGTGGACGGCTTCATCTGCGCCATCGGTTCGGGCGGCACCCTGGCCGGCGTCGCCGCCGCCCTGCGGGCCCGCAAGCCGGAGGTCAAGATCGGTCTGGCCGACCCGCACGGCGCCTCGCTCTACAGCTGGTACGCCGACGGCGAGCTGAAGGCCGAGGGAACCTCGATCAGCGAGGGCATCGGCCAGGGCCGGATCACCGCCAACCTCGAAGGCCTGGCGATCGACCACCCGTTCCGGATCAGCGACGAGGAGATGCTGGAACAGGTCTTCGACCTGGTCGAGCACGAGGGCCTGTGCCTGGGCGGCTCGTCGGGGATCAACGTCGCCGGCGCCATCCACATGGCCAGGGCCATGGGTCCCGGCCACACCATCGTGACCATCCTCTGCGACCACGGCTCGCGCTACCAGAGCAAGCTGTTCAACCCGGCCTTCCTGGCGGAAAAGGGCCTGCCGACGCCGCCGTGGATGTAGCTCTCCGCTTGCCCCCCGCCGCCGATCACGTGATCCTGAGAACCCGCAAGGGGCGAGTCAGACCCCGAAAGGCCAATCCATGACCGCCAAGACCCATATGGATCCGCTCGTCTCGACCGCCTGGCTGCAGGAGCATCTCGACGCGCCGGACGTGCGGATCGTCGACGGTTCCTGGCACATGCCGGCCGCCCAGCGCGATCCGAAGGCCGAGTACGACCTGGTCCACATTCCCGGCGCGGTGTTCTTCGATATCGACGAGATCGCGGACGAGACCTCCGACCTGCCGCACATGCTGCCCTCGCCGATCAAGTTCGCCTCGCGGGTCCGCAAGCTGGGCCTGGGCGACGGCGCGCGGATCGTCGTCTACGACAGCAGCGGCATCCTGCCCGCCGCCCGCGTCTGGTGGGAGTTCCGGGCCATGGGCCACGAGGACGTGGTGGTGCTGGACGGCGGCCTGCCCAAGTGGATCGCCGAGGGCCGCCCGGTCGAGGATGGCGTCGTCGTCGCCCAGGAGCGCCACTTCACGCCCCGTTTCCAGGCCGACATCGTCCGCTCCATCGACCAGATGAAGCGCAACCTGGACAAATCTCCTGGAGATCGGGGCCGCGAGCAGGTGATCGACGCCCGCGCCGCCGGCCGCTTCACGGGCAAGGACCCCGAACCCCGCGCCGGTCTGCGCGGCGGCCACATCCCCGGCTCGCGCAACGTCCCGCTGTCGGCGCTGCTGGCGCCGGACGGCACGATGCTGCCGGCCGCCAAACTGACCGGCGTGTTCGAGGCGGCCGGCGTCGACATCGCCAGGCCGATCGCCACCACCTGCGGCTCTGGCATCACCGCCGCCGTCGTGTCGCTGGCCCTGGCCCGGCTCGGCAAGCCGCGGGCGGCGGTCTATGACGGCTCGTGGACCGAATGGGGCGGCCGCGAGGACGTGCCGGTGGCGACGGGCGAGGCCGCGCCCCTCTAGGTCGACTCCCAGAGGCGCAGCTCGCGCGCCGCCGGGCCCTCGACCGTGGTCGGGATCTCGCGCAGCCAGCCCGCCGCCGCGAAGGCGCGGTTGCTGGTCGAAACCGAGGCGACCACGATCCGCCGCTCGCGCGCCTCCGCCTCCAGCCTGGCCAGCACCGGCGGCAGCAGGTCGGGCAGCACCGAATTCATCATGCAGTAGACCTCGGCCGGCCGCCACGCGACCGCCAGCATGTCGCCGGTCTCGAACGACAGGCCCATCAGTCCCAGGGCCTCGGCGGCGCGGGCGGCTTCGGCGGCGCGCTCGGCGACCAGCTCCAGGCCGTGGACCATCAGGTCGTGACGCAGGGCGCCATAGAAGCCGAACCGGCCATAGCCGCTGCCCAGGTCCAGCAGCCGGGGCGCGGGCCGGCGGCGCAGCTCCGGGCCGATCGCTCGGTAGAACGACCGCACCACCGCATAGGACAGGTCGCCCTGGTCGAAACGCTGGACCCCGTAGCGGTCCAGCAGCGCCAGGGTGTTGAGCCGCCCTTCCACCTCCGCGATCCGCAGGCCCAGGGCCGCGTCCAGCGCGGGGTCGTCGATCGGCATAGGGGCGGCGTCCAGGGCGAGGATCAGCCGCCGCGCGGCGGCCGGATCGACGGGCGCTTCGATGTTCGCCAGGGTCATGGGCGGTTCCCGGTTCGCGTGACAGGAGCAATCGCTATGCTATCACAAGTCGTTTACACACTCATCGGTTGACATAAAGCCGCCTTTCCACGACCCTCCGGCTTGGGCGAAGGATCGCGATCTTCGTCCGCCTCGACGGCGTGATCGGCCGTCGACTGTGCCCGCGTGACATCCAGAACGAGAAACGGCAGGACGAGAAACGGATCCAAGGCGCTCGCGCGTCGATGGCGGCTCGCGTCGCCTGTCCCAAGCCCGTGCGCCGCAGGCTCCGCCTCCAAGTCCGTTCGAGACCCTCACCCTGTTTGGACGCGCTCCCCCGGAACGCGGCCCCTTGCTCCATGCCCCCATGTCCTCAGGAGGTCCCCATGACGCCGATCCCCCTTTATGCCGCCGCCATCACCCAGGCCGTGTCCGGCGGTGACCTGGACCAGTTGCGCAAGCTGCAGACCCTGGCCGAAGAGCACGTGCGCGAGCACGGCGACATCTCCACCCTGCTCTCCCTGCTGAAGGTCGAGATCGCCAAGCTGACCTGACGCCCGGCCCCGGCCGACACGAGACCGCCCCAACACAGGGCTCCGAAAAGGGGCCAAGCGAGGAAACCGCTCATGAGCATCAAACCCTATGGCGTCGCGGTCACCGACGCGATCGCGTCCGGCGAACTGGCCCGGCTGAAGGAGGCCCAGGCCGCGGCCGAGGCCCATGTGGCCGAATATGGCGACATCCCCACTCTGCTCGCCCTGCTGAAGGTCGAGATCGCCAAGCTCGAACGCCGCGGCTGATCCGCGACGCCGCCATCCCACCCACCTCAGACGGAGGCCAAGACCATGGCCATCATCATCCTCTACGGACAGGCCATCACCGACGGCATCGCCAAGGGCGACCTGGCCGAACTCCAGCGCCTCCAGGCCCAGGCCGAGGCGCATCTGGCCGAGTACGGCGACGTCCCCACCCTGCTGACGGCGCTCAAGGTCGAGATCGCCAAGCTCGAAGGCGGCGCCAAGCGCTGATCTCCCCCGCGCCCGCCGGCGTCCGGCGTCGGCGGGCGCGTCTTCCAGGCCGATCAAGGACCGAACGTGATGACGGACACGATCTCGTACGCTCCAGCCGACGCTTCGGCGCCCGCCGGCCTGCCCGCCAGCCTGCCCCAGGGCCTGGTCGGCAAGCCCGTCCGCTACCGGGTCGACAGCGACTATACCGAACTGGTGCCGGTGCACGTGGTCTGGGAAGTCACCCTGGCCTGCAATCTCAAGTGCCAGCACTGCGGCTCGCGCGCCGGCCGGCCGCGCAGCGACGAGCTGAACACCGCCGAGGCGCTGGAGCTGGTCGACCACCTGGCGGCGCTGGGCACGCGGGAGCTGACCCTGATCGGCGGCGAGGCCTATCTGCGCAAGGACTGGATCGAGCTGATCCGCCGCAGCCGCGACCACGGCATCCGCACCGCCATCCAGACCGGGGCCCGCAACCTGACCGACAAGCGCCTGGACGAGGCGGCCGAGGCCGGGCTGCAAGGGGTGGGCGTGTCGATCGACGGCCTGCCCGAGCTGCACGACCGGGTGCGCGGCGTGCCCGGCTCCTACGACCAGGCGATCGACGCCCTCAAGCGCGCCAAGGCCCGGGGCATGGCCGTCTCGGTCAACACCCAGATCGGGGCAGAGACCGCCGAGCACCTGCCCGAGCTGATGGACCGCATCATCGAGGCCGGCGCCACCCACTGGCAGATCCAGCTGACCGTCGCCATGGGCAACGCGGTCGACAATCCCGAACTGCTGCTGCAGCCCTACAAGCTGATCGAGGTCATGCCCCTGCTGGCCAGGCTCTATCGCGAGGGCGAGGCCCGGGGCCTGCTGATGGTGGTCGGCAACAATGTCGGCTATTTCGGCCCCTACGAGCACATCTGGCGCGGCTTCGGCGACGACGCCGACCACTGGAACGGCTGCTCGGCCGGCCAGACCGGCATCGGCATCGAGGCCGACGGCACGATCAAGGGCTGCCCCTCCCTGGCGACCTCGCTCTACGCGGCCGGCAATGTGCGCGAGATGAGCGTCGGCGACATCTGGCGCCACAGCGAGAAGATGAGCTTCGGCCGCCTGCGCGACGTCGAGGAGCTGTGGGGCTATTGCCGCACCTGCTACTACGCCGACGTCTGCCGGGCCGGCTGCACCTGGACCTCGGAGTCGCTGCTGGGCAAGCGGGGCAACAACCCTTACTGCCACCACCGGGTGCTCGACTTGGCCAAGCACGGCCTGCGCGAGCGGGTGGTCAAGATTCGCGAGGCGCCGCAGGAAAGCTTCGCCGTCGGCGAATTCGCCCTGATCACCGAAGCGATCCCCGGGGCCGAGGTCACGCCCCTGCCGGTCCGCGATCCGGCGGCGGTGCACGTGGCGCGGCGCGAGCGCTCGGCGGCCGGCGGCGCCCTGCCCCCCAGCCTCAAGCCCTGCCGGTCCTGCCAGCAATACATCTGGCCGCATGAGGTGACCTGCCCGCATTGCGACGCCGACGTCGCGACGGCGGCGACCGCGCACGAGGCCGAGCAGACGCGCCGCCGGGCGCTGATCGCCGACGCCACCCGCATCCTGGCCAAGGCCGCCCAAGCCCGCGCCGCGCGCCTGGAGACGGGGGCTTAGTCGGGGACACGCACATGTGCGTGTCCCCAGCCCTGCCCCCGCCAGCGCCTCTCCAAGCCTGGACAGGATTTCCGGCCTTGAACCGGCTCGCGCGCCCGCCGTACACCTCCAGGTGTCGCAGCCGCCCCGAGTCCGCCATGCCCCTGGATGAAGAAACCCGCCTGATCCGCAAGGGGGCCCCGCCCAAGGGTGGCGGCACGCTGGCCCGCACGGTCAATCCGCCGATCCAGCGCGGTTCGACGGTGCTGCTGCCCAACGCCGCCTCGTTGTATGATGAAAGTCAGCTGACCTACGGCATCACCGGCCTGTCCTCGCCGGCCAACCTGCAGCTGGCCCTGGCCGAGCTGGAGGGCTCGCCGGACGTCACGCTCTACCCCTCGGGGCTGGCCGCCATCACCGGCGTCATGCTGGCCCTGCTGAAGGCCGGCGACGAAATCCTGGTGGTCGACAGCGCCTACAAGCCCACCCGCCGGTTCTGCGACCGGGTGCTGACCCGCTTCGGCGTAAGGACCAGCTACTACGACCCGGCCCTGTCGCCCGAAGGGGTGATGGCCCTGTGCACGCCGCGCACCCGGCTGATCCTGCTGGAAGCCCCCGGCTCCCTGACCTTCGAGATGCAGGACATCCCGGCCCTGGCCGCCGCCGCCAACGCGCGCGGCGTCCTGACTCTGATCGACAACACCTGGGCGGCCAGCTTCTATTTCAAGCCGCTGGCCCACGGAGTGACCATCAGCGTCCAGGCCCTGACCAAATATGTCGGCGGCCATTCGGACGTGTTCATGGGCAGCGCCGCCACCGCCGACAACGTCATCGGCAACCAGTTGGGCGACGCGATGTGGGACATCGGCTGGTCGGTGTCGCCCGACGACGCCTACACCGTGCTGCGCGGCCTGCGCACCCTGGCCACCCGCCTGCCCGCCCACCAGGCCGCCGGCCTGGAGATCGCCCGCTGGCTGCAAGACCGCCCGGAGGTCGCCCGCGTCCTGCATCCGGCCCTGGAGGACGACCCCGGCCACGCCCTGTGGAAGCGCGACTTCACCGGGGCGTGCGGCCTGTTCGGCGTGGTGCTGAAGCCCGCGCCCGAAAAGGCCGTCCACGCCTTCCTCGACGCGCTGGAACTGTTCGGCCTGGGCTTCTCCTGGGGCGGCTACGAGAGCCTGGCCATCCACTGCGATCCGCAGCTGAAGAACCGCTCGGTTCCCGTGAAACTGGAAGGCCCGCTGCTGCGCCTGCATGTCGGCCTCGAGAGCGTCGCCGACCTGAAGGCCGACCTGGAGCGGGGGTTTGTGGCGCTGAAGGGGTGACCTGAAGGTCCGCTTGCCGACCGCAAGCCCATGGCGAATTTTGACCCCCGAGCGGACCTTAAATTCCCCTCTCTCATAGAGAGAGGGAGGGGCCCGCCGCCGCAGGCGGTGGGAGGGTGAGAGGTTACAACCTGCCCGATCGAAGCGCGGCCAGGATGTCGGCGACGGTTCCGCCGGAATCGGCCAGGACCCGTTCGTTGGGAAACCTCAGCACGGCGTATCCGAACAGCTCCAGCGTCCGCGTGCGGTTCTCGTCGTAGTCCTCGCGCCCTTCATGGGCGGCGCCATCCAGTTCGACGATGAGCTTGCCTGCCTCGCGGACGAAGTCCGCGAAGTAGCGGTCGCATCCATGGCGACAGTTTGAGAGCGCCTCAAAGACCACGCAACGGAAGGAATCGAGATTTTCCGGCCAAGGGTGAAACCTCTCACCCTCCCACCGCTCCGCGGCGGGCCCCTCCCTCTCTCCATGAGAGAGGAGTTCCAGGCCATGCCGGCCAACGTGCGCCACCCACCCGAACAGACAGTCATCATGTCCGCTGCCGGCGCGGTGACGGACGGTGTCGGTAGCGCTGTGTCCGTCACTCGGGAACGGGAATGGCTGTTGGGCGGTGTGTGCGAAACGCGACCACCCCAAATCCCTCCGCGACGACGGCGCGTTGAAGGTCTAAACAGCCGCCTCGTTCGAAAGGCCCGACCATGTCCCTCCACATCGCCCTGCTGCGCGGCGTCAACGCCGCCGGCGGCCGCCTGATCGCCGCCGAGGAGCTGACCGGCCTACTGACCGACCTGGGCCACACCGACGCGCGCATGGGCCCCAAGGTCGGCGACCTGGTGTTCAACAGCGACGGGCGCACCGGCGCCGAACTTCAGGCCCAGCTGGAGACCGAGCTGATGGCCCGCTTCGCCCTGCGCACCGACGTCTATGTCCGCACCGCCCAGGCCTGGCAGGCGCTGGTCGCCGCCAACCCGTTCCCGGAGTTCGCGGCGGCCGATCCCGGCTGGCTGGTGACCCTGTTCCTCAAGGACACCCCGGACAAGAAGGCCATCGGCGCCCTGCGCGCGGCGATCCGCGGCACGGAACAGGTGCGGGCCGAGAGCCGCCAGCTCTACGCCATCTATCCCGACGGCGTCGGCGGTTCGAAACTGACCAACAGCCTGGTCGAGAAGACCCTGGGCACGCGGATCACCGGCCGGAACTGGACGACCGTGCTGGCCCTGGCCGAGATGGTCGCCGGCTGATCGCCAGTTCGAACCTGACAAGACGCCTCGCGCGTTGCTATAGGTGGAACTCGGCCGTCGAGAGCGAGCCGCCGCGAGGCGGTTGATCGGTTCCGGCGCGGTCGTCCTTCGAGACATCACCCCATGGACTGGCTCTTCGAGCTGTCGGCGGCGTGCGCCCTGGTCGCGCTCGCCCTTCCGTTCGCCTGGAAACTCCTGTCGCCCCGGCCGATGCTCCAGCCCGCCCTGGCTCGCGTCAGGACCACGGCCCGCTTCCCTTCGGCCGATCAGGACCTCCACGCATGAAGACCTATCCGGGTACGCGCCCTTCCGCGCCCAAGGGCCTCAACGACCCGCGCTCCACCGGCGGCGATCGCCCGCGGCCGCCCGTCGATCCGAAGGCCGAGCGCGGCACCAAGACCTAGGTCTCCGCGCCATCCGCATTACATATCGTTTACAAACATAATCGCTGATTGACCGCAGCGATTACGTTGGTAATCGTTAGAGGGAACACGGAGCGTTCCCATGCGGATCAGTACGGCCGAAAGCCAGATCATGAAGGCGCTGTGGGCGAAAAGCCCGCTGACCGCCGAGGAGATCACCACCGCCCTGGCCAACGAGCAGGCCTGGGCGGAGGGCACGGTCAAGGCGCTGCTGAACCGGCTGCTCAAGAAGGACGCCATCGCCGCCGAGCGCGACGGCCGGCGCTTCCTCTACCGACCGCTGGTGGCCCAGGGCGACTATGTCCACGCCGAGAGCCAGGGCCTGCTGGACCGGCTGTTCGACGGCCGTCTGGCGCCGCTGGTCAGCCACTTCTCGCAGCGTGAGCGGCTGAGCGACGCCGACATCGCCGAACTGCGCCGCATCCTGGAGGCGCACGACGATGGCCGCTGACCTGCTGACCCTGCTGGTCCGCGCCAATCTGGCCCTGGGCGCGGCCATCCTCCTGGTTCTGGTCCTGCGCCGGCCGGTGCGGAGCCTGTTCGGGGCTCGGACCGCCTACGGCCTCTGGCTGGTCGCGCCGCTCGCCGCCCTGGCCGTCCTGCTCCCGGCGCGAACCGTGACGATACCGGCGCCCGTCGCGCCGCCCCCGGCCGCCTCGACGCGGACGGCGCTCGCCCCGTCCGAGCCCGCCGCGACCGTCTCCAGTCCCGCCATGCGAGACCGCGTCGGGCCCCCGCGCCTTCATGACGCGCTGGTCGCCGTCTGGGGCCTGGTCGCCCTGCTGGCGATCGGCGTCCAGGCCGAGCGCCAGCGCCGGTTCGTTAAGTCGCTGGGACGCCTGCGCGGCGACGCCGACCTGTTCCACGCCGAGCACGCCGGCGTCGGCCCGGCGGTGATCGGCGCCCTGCTCCCAAAGGTCGTGCTGCCCGCCGACTTCGCGGCGCGCTTCACGCTCGAGGAGCAGGCCCTGATCCTGGCGCACGAGCGCAATCACCTGTCGGTCGGCGACGCCCAGATCAACGCCCTGACGACCGCGGTCCAGTGCCTGTTCTGGTTCAACCCGCTGGTCCACTTCGGCGCCGGTCGCCTGTGCATCGATCAGGAGATCGCCTGCGACGCGGCGGTGCTGACCCGCTTCCCGGTCGCCCGCCTGGCCTATGGCGAGGCGATGCTCAAGACCCAACTGGCGCCCCACGCGCCGCCGCTCGGCTGCCATTGGCCAGCCTCGGCCAACAAGCAGCTCAAGGAGAGGTTCGTCATGCTGAAACAGCACCGCCAAGGCCGCGGCCATCGCCTCGTCGGCGGCTGCGCCGTCGCCGCCGTCGTCCTGGGCGCCGGCTTCGCCGTCTGGGCCTCGCAGCCGGCCCGGGTGGTTCACGAAGCCCGCCGCGCCTCGGTCCACGACCGGGTCCAGGCCTTCGCCAGCCCGCTGTTCCAGGCGGTTCGCGACGGCGACGCCTCCAGGGCCAAGGACCTGATCGCCAAGGGCGCCGACGTCGACTTCAAGGCCGCCGGCGACGGGACGCCCCTGATCGAGGCGACCCGCGCGGGCCGGACCGATCTGGTCGCCTTGCTGCTGGACAGCGGCGCCGACCCCAGCCTGGCCATGCGCGGCGACGGCGCCCCCCTGATCGCCGCCGCCGCCGAGGGTCGCCTGGACATCGCCAAGACCCTGGTCGAGCACGGCGCCAGGCTCGAAACCTATGTGCCTGGCGACGGAACCCCGCTGATCAACGCCGTCCGCTCGGGCGACCTGGCCACCGTCAGCTATCTGGTCGAAAAGGGCGCCGATGTGAACCGCGCCGCGCCGGGCGACGGCACCCCGCTGATCGAGGCGGCCCGCTCGGGTCGAGTCGAACTGGTCGACCTGCTGCTGGCCAAGGGCGCCGATGCCCGCCAAGCCCTGCGCGGCGAAGGCGATCCCCTGATCGCCGCCTCGGCCGGCGGCCGTCTCGACATCGTCAGGACCCTGGTCGAGCACGGAGCCTCGGTCGAGTCCTTCGTGCCCGGCGACGAAACCCCGCTGATCAACGCCGCCCAGTCCGGCGACCTGGCGACCGTCGCCTACCTGGTCGACAAGGGCGCGGACGTGAACCGCGCGGTTCCCGCCAATCGCGGCGAGACCCGCTCGCCGCTCGGCGAAGCCGTCAAGCACGGCCACCGCGCCGTCGTCGACTACCTCAAGGCCAAGGGCGCGCGGGCTTAAGCCCACGCCCTAACCCCTTCAAAACCCGACAGGAAACACGATGGCTTTCATCGACGCCCGAACCTTGCCCGACGCCAGCGCGATTGTGGCCGACCTGGTGATCATCGGCGGCGGCATGGCCGGCATCACCCTGGCCAAGGAACTGGCCGGCGGCCCGCTCAAGGTCGCCATCCTGGAGAGCGGCGGCCGCGACATCGACGCCGACAACCAGGCCCTCTACGCCGGCTCGGCCGTGGTCCACGCGCCCGACAACCCGGACAAGCCGTTCAACGACTATCCAGGCCAGTCGCGGGCCCGGGTGCTGGGTGGCTCGGGCATGGTCTGGGGCGGCAAGTGCGCGCCGCTCGACCCGGCCGACTTCGCGGCCCGCGCCTGGGCGCCGCACAGCGGCTGGCCGGTCACCCGCGAGCAGATACAGCCGTTCTACGACCGGGCCTGCGACCTGCTGGAGATCCCGCGCTTCGGCCGCGACGACAAGATGCTCCAGGACCCGGCGCGCAGGCCGCTGGACCTGGCCCCCGAAGACGGCTTCTTCCCGGCTCCACGCCACTTCACCCGCTATTCCGGCGGCTCGGACAAGGCGGCGTTCGACCGCTTCCGCACCGACTTCGCCGACGCGGCCAACATCACCGTCTACCTGCACGCCAACGTCGTGCGGATTGCCCTGAACCCGGCCGGCGACCAGGTCGCGGGGCTGGAGGTGGCCTGCCTGGACGGCAAGCGCCACACGGCCAGCGGCAAGACCTATGTCCTGGCGGTCGGCGGCATCGAGAACGTCCGCCTGCTGCTGGCCTCCAACGACGTCCGCGCGGCGGGGATCGGCAACCGCCACGACCTGGTCGGGCGGTTCTTCCAGGGCCACGTCACCTACGCGGCCGACACCGACGCCGAGACGGAGGGCACGGCCATCCACATCTCGCGCGACGCGCCGATGGACCTCTACCTTGGGCCCCGCCGCGGCTCCCACTGCGTGCTGGCCAGCGGCGCGCCAGCCCAGAAGCGGATGGGGACCGGCAACTTCACCGCGACCTTCTATGCCGGCGAGGAGACCGGCGCCGGAACACAGGCCAAGACCGAGACCAAGACGATCGGCAAGGTCGCCGCCAGGATCGATGGCCAGGGCGCGGGCGGAGGCCAACTTCTGGGCTTCTTCGCGATGTCCGAGCATTTCCCCAATCCCGACAGCCGCGTGACCCTCGACGCCGCCGCCAAGGACGCCCTGGGCATGCCGCGCATCCGCCTGGACTGGGCCTATTCCAAGACCGACTGGGACAGCCTGGAGCGCTCGGCGGCCGGCGTCGGCGACGCCCTGGGCGCCGCCGGCCAGGGCCGGCTCTGTTGGCCGATCAAGCGTCAGATGTTGTTGGAAATCTCCAGCGCCTCGCGCCACCACATGGGCACGACACGGATGCACGCCGACCCTCGCCAGGGCGTGGTCGACTCCGACGGGCGGGTCCACGAGGCGGGCAACCTCTACGTCGCCGGCAGTTCGGTGTTCCCGACTTCCGGCATCGCCAACCCCACCCTGACGATCCTGGCCCTGGTCATGCGCCTGGCCGACCACCTGAAGCAAGAGTTCGGAGCCCGTCGATGACCGCCCTCGCCCGCCGCGACCTGCTGGCCGCCCTGGTCGCCGCGACCGCTGGAGCCGCCCTGCCCGCCCTCGCGCGGGCGAGCTCCGCCGACCTCAAGCCGACGCTGTTCGCGGACCTGGACATGGCCGCCGCCGCGCGGATCGGCCAGGCCTGGCTGGCGGCCCGGCCACCGACCACCGCCGCCGTCCTGACCACGCGGCTGTTCCCGAACGGACGCGGTCCAGAGGTTCTTCCGGCCCTGCGCCGCCGTGTGGCCGAGGATTTCCGGCGCGGGGCGGTGTTCGTCCATCGCGGATGGCGGCTGTCCGACACCGAAGGCGCGCTGTTCGCGCTGCTGGCCTTGGAGGCGCGCTGACCGACTAGCGGCCTTGGGGCATATCCAGAGCCGCCAGATCCTTCGCCGTCACCGCCAGGTTGTCGTCGCTGATAGCGCCGCCGGTCTTGGGCTGGAACTGCTTGAGGGAGTCGTTCTTGAACGACTCGAACATGGGGTGGATCGTCAGCCCCGGCAGGTCCTTGTCCAGGACGGCCCTGCCCCTGGGGTCGGCGGCGATGACCGCGATCGGCGTATCAAGGTTGAGCGGCGCCTTCGCGGCCGCCACGGAACCGGGCGCGGCGGGGGCGGCGGGGGCGGCGGGCGCCGCTTCCTGCGCCCAGGCCGAACCCGAAATGGCCGCGATCAACGACGCTACCGCCAAGGCGCTGCACATCGAGGTGCGCATGGATATCTCCGTCCTGTAAAATTCGCTTGCGGAGAAAGTTCGCGTCCGGATCGAGATTTTGCAACAAAAATGACGATGTCAGCCGTGATGCGGGTTCGCATCGCCGCCGATCGCTGCAATGAGCGGACAAATTGCGCAGAACGGCGGCCACGCGAGGGACTCGCCGTGGACGGTCAGGTCGTCACGCCCTCAGGACCCGCGCGCCGTCCTCCTCGGTCAGAGCCCGCGCGTCGCCCGCCTGGGCGGCGACCTCGCCGATGACGATCAGCACGGGACCGCCGCGCGTCTCCGCCAGTTGGTCGGCCAGGGTCGCCAGGGTGCCGCGATAGAGTCGGGCCTCGGCTCCGCCGGCCTGTTCGATCGCCACGGCCGGGGTGTCGGGCGAACGGCCGGCGGCGATCATCCGCTCGCTCAGGGCCGCGGCGACCTCGCCGCCCATATAGACGGCCATGGTCGCCTCGGGGTCGGACGCGGCGCTCCAGTCGCCGGCCAGGGCGCCGGCCTCCAGGCGGGCGGTGGTGAACACCACCCGGCGGGCCTCGCCGCGATGGGTCAGGGGGAAACCGAACTGGGCGGCGGCGGCGCAGGCGGCGGTGACGCCGGGCACCACCTCGATCGGCACGCCGTGGTCTTGCAGGAAGCCCGCCTCCTCGCCGACCCGGCCAAAGATCGACGGATCGCCGCCCTTCAACCGCACGACGCGCAGGCCCTTGCGGGCCAGGCGCAGCATCAGGCGGTTGATCTCGTCCTGGTGCATGCTGGGCTTGCCGGCCCGCTTGCCGGTCTGGATGCGCACGCAGCCGGGCGGGGCCAGGGCGATCGCCTCGTCGGAGATCAGGGCGTCGTACAGCAGGGCCTGGGCGCTCTCGACGGCGCGCACCGCGCGCACGGTCATCAGGTCGACGGGACCTGGGCCGGCGCCGACCAGCAGAACGTGGCCGGCCTTGGGATCATGCGACGACATGGGCGGTCTCCTTGGCGGGCGAAGCAGCCGGCGACGCGGCGATCATCCGGGCGATCTCGGGGCGGCAGGACCCGCAGTTGGTTCCGGCTCCGGTGACCGCGCCGACCGCGTCGGGGCTGGCGGCCCCGGCGACGATGGCGGCCTGCACGGCCCTGGCCCCGACCTTCAGGCAGGCGCAGACCAGCGGGCCCTTGTCGACAGGCGCGCCCGGCGCGCGGCCGAACAGCAACGAGGAACGGGCCACGGCGTCCAGCGCCGGCAGGGCGAACAGTTCGGCCAGCCAGTCGCGCGGCGGCAGGCGACCGGTGGTGGTCATGAACAGCACGGCGACCAGCCGGCCGTCGCGGACCCAGGCCTCGCGCCGCGCGCCGGTGGCGGCGTCGTCATAAGCCACGACCTCGCCGATCAGGCCTTTGGTGAGGAGCTTCCGCACCGCCTCGCGCTGGGCCTCATCGCCGCGACCGGCGAACTCATGCAGCTGGCAGGCGTCCTGCGGGATGCGCCGCCAGACCAGGTCCTGGCCGACGGGCGCGCCCCTGGCGTCGGGCGTCAGGAGGAACCCCTTCCAGGTCTCGCGATAGGCGCGGATCCGGGCCGGGGTGTGCTTGAACTCCGGCTGGCCGGACACCGGGTCGAGATTGGGCGCGATCAGCGGATTGGAACGGCCGGACGGCGCGAAGGCGTCAGTCCAGTGCATGGGCATGAAAACCCCGCCCAGCCGCTGGCGGTCGGTGACCTTGGCCACGGCCACGGCCTCGCCTCGCACGGTGATCACCCGGGTCAGGGCGCCGTCCTTCAGGCCGGCGGCCTCGGCGTCGGCGGGGTGGATCTCGACGAACGGCTCGGGCGCGTGGCGGCAGAGGTCGGGGGCCAGGCCGGTGCGGGTCATGGTGTGCCACTGGTCGCGGATGCGACCGGTGTTGAGCGACAGAGGATAGGCCGCGTCGACGGCGTCGGCCGGCCCGCGCGGCCGGGTCGGGATCATGCGGGCGCGGCCGTCGGGGGTCTGGAAGCGGCCATTGGTGAACAGGCGCGGCGTCCCCTGCCCGTCCGTCGTGACAGGCCACTGGACCGGCAGAAGTCCCGCGTAAGCCTCTGGCGTGATAGCGGAAAGACCCGAGAGGTTTAGAACGCGATCCTGGTTTTCATAGGCCGTCAGCCGCGCCCACTCGCGAAACACGCTGGCCTGGCTGGCCCAGCCGAAACCGTCGAACCCCATGGCCTTGGCCACGTCGGCGACGATCCGCCAGTCGGCCCGGGCCTGGCCCGGGGCGGGAAACAACGCCCGCTGACGCGAAATCCGGCGCTCGGAGTTGGTCACCGTGCCATCCTTCTCGCCCCAGGCCAGGGCGGGCAGCTTGACGTCGGCGAAGGCCGTGGTGTCGGTGTCGACGCAGTCCGAAACCACCACGAACGGGCAGCGCTCCAGCGCCTCGCGCACCCGGCTGGCGTCGGGCAGGCTGACGGCCGGGTTGGTGGCCATCACCCAGATCGCCTTGATCTTGCCCGCGTGAACCGCCTCGAACATCTCGACGGCCTTCAGGCCCGGGGCGCGGGCGGTGTCGGGCGCACCCCAGAACCGGGCGACGCGGTCGCGGTCGGCCGGGGCGAAGTCCATGTGGCCGGCCAGGGTGTTGGCCATGCCGCCGGTCTCGCGCCCGCCCATGGCGTTGGGCTGGCCGGTGATCGAGAACGGACAGGCCCCCGGCTTGCCGATCCGCCCGGTGGCCAGGTGGACATTGAGGATCGACAGTCCCTTGGCCGTGCCCTGGGCCGACTGGTTGGCCCCCATCGAGAACAGGCTGACGGTCTTAGGGTTATCGGCGAAGAGGTTGTAGAAACTCAGCAAATCATCCAGCGCCACGCCGCAGTCGGCGGCCACGGCGGCCGGCGACTGGTCCAGCTCGGCGAGAGCCGCCTCGATCTCGGCGAAGCCGTTGACGTGGGCGGCGATGTAGTCGCGGTCGATGGCGCCGCGGCGGATCAGGTCGGCCAGCAGGCCGTTCCACAACCGCACGTCGCTCTGCGGGGCGATGGCCAGGTGCAGGTCGGCGCCCTCGGCGGTATCCGTGCGGCGCGGGTCGATGACCACGTGCTTCTGGCCGCGCGCCCTGGCGGCCTCCATGCGCCGGAACAGCACCGGATGGGTCCAGGCGGCGTTGTGGCCGCTGAACACCACCAGATCGGCCAGGTCGAGGTCTTCGTAGCAGCCGGGCACCAGGTCGGCCCCGAACGCCTGCTTGTGGGCGGCGACGGCCGAGGCCATGCAGAGCCGGCTGTTGGTGTCGATATTGCCCGAGCCGATGAAGCCCTTCATCAGCTTGTTGGCGACGTAGTAGTCCTCGGTCAGCAGCTGGCCGGAGACGTAGAAGGCGACGCTGTCGGGGCCGTGCTTGGCGATGGTGTCGCGGAAGCGCTTGGCGACCAGGGCGGTGGCCTCGGTCCAGCTGGCGGGCTTGCCGCCGATGGTCGGCTCCAGCAGCCGGCCCTGCAGCCCCACCGTCGCCCCCAGGGCCGTGCCCTTCGAGCACAGCCGGCCCAGGTTGGCGGGATGGGCCGGATCGCCCGTCACCGACAGCGCCCGGCCCTCGCTCCCTTGGCTGGCGACGGCCCCGGTCACGCCGCAGCCGACCCCGCAATAGGGACAGGCGGTCTTGACCGTGATCGCGCCGCCGCCGTCGGCCATCAGACCACCGCCGTCGCCAGGCTCAGCAGCAGGCGGCCGTCGCGCACCTCCAGCGGCACGACCGGCGTGCAGCCCTTGCCCTTGTCGGCGCCCATGGGCTCGCCGGAGGCCAGGTCGATCGACCAGTTGTGCAGCGGACAGGCCACCGCGCGACCGTGGACGATGCCCTGGCTGAGCGGCCCGCCCTTGTGCGGACAGGCGTCCATCAGGGCGAACACCTCACCGTCGCCGGTGCGGAAGATGGCGATGTCGCCGCGCGGGCTGGTGACGCGACGCGCCCCGCGGCGGGGGATGTCGGTCACGGCGCCGACGTCGATCCAGATTGGGGACTTCACGGGCGCGTTCATGCGGGGGCGAACTCCATCCGGCGGCTCATGGGGGTGAATTCCTCGTTGTGCCGACCGGCCACGCGCTCGGCCCAGGGGTCGATGCGGGCGAAGCGCTGCGAGAACACGAAGCGGTCGTAGAGCGCCTTGCGCGTTTCAGGATCGGTGACCTTGGCCTGGATGCTCTCCAGACCGACGCGGGCCATCCACTTGTAGACGCGCTCCAGGTACCAGCCCTCCTCGCGATACAGCTGCATAGCCGCGGCGATCACCCAGACGGTCTCGTCCTCGGAAGCGACATGGGTCAGCACCTTGGTGCCCTGGATGTGCAGGCCGGCCGCGCCGCCGATGTGGATTTCGTAGCCGCTGTCGACGCAGACCACGCCGAAGTCCTTGCAGGTGGCCTCGGCGCAGTTGCGCGGACAGCCCGACACCGCCAGCTTGACCTTGGCCGGGGCCCACGACCCCCAGAGGAACTTCTCCAGGCGGATGCCCAGGCCGGTGGAGTCCTGAGTGCCGAACCGGCACCAGTCGCTGCCGACGCAGGTCTTCACCGTGCGCAGCCCCTTGGCGTAGGCGTGGCCGCTGACCATGCCGGCGGCGTTGAGGTCGGCCCAGACGGCCGGCAGGTCGTCCTTCTTGACGCCCAGCAGGTCGATGCGCTGGCCGCCGGTGACCTTGACCGCGGGAATGGCGAACTTGTCGGCGACGTCGGCGATGGCCCGCAGTTCGTCGGGCGTCGTCATCCCGCCCCACATGCGCGGCACGACGGAATAGGTGCCGTCCTTCTGGATGTTGGCGTGGACCCGCTCGTTGATATAGCGCGACTGCTTGTCGTCGCGGTACTCGGCCGGCCAGGCGCACAGCAGGTAGTAGTTCAAGGCCGGACGGCAGGACGAGCAGCCGTCGGGCGTAGTCCATTCCATGGCCTGCATCACCGCCGGCATGGACTTCAGGTCCATGTCGAGAATGGCCTCGCGCACCGCCGAGTGCGGGTGATGCGTGCACTTGCACATCGGCTTGGGGCCGACCTGGGCCTTGAAGTCGTCGCCCAGGGTCAGCTTCAGCACCTGCTCGACCAGCGGCGTGCACGAGCCGCACGAGGCCGAGGCCTTGGTGACCGCCTTCACGTCATCCAGTGTCGTCAGACCCTGGGTGGTGATGGCCGAAACGATCGAACCCTTGCAGACACCGTTGCAGCCGCAGATTTCCTGCGTGTCGGGCATGGCCGCAACGGCGGCGTTAGGGTCCAGGCCGGACAAACCCTCCGTGATGGCCTGGCCGAAGATCAGGGTGTCGCGGATGTCGGAGACCTGGGTCCCGGCCCGCATCAGGTCGAAGTACCAGTTGCCGTCGGTGGCGTCGCCGAACAGGACGGAACCGACGAGCTTGCCGTCCTCGATCACCACCCGCTTGTAGACGCCGCGCCCGGCGTCGCGGAACACGATGTCCTCGCAGCCCTCGCCACCGGCGAACTTGCCGGCCGAGAACACGTCGACGCCGGAGACCTTCAGGCGGGTCGAGAGGACGGAGCCCTCATAGGCGCCCTCCCCGTCGGTCATCGACTGGGCCAGCGACCGGCACATGTCCCAGATGGGCGCGACCAGGCCGTAGCAGTTGCCGCGGTGCTCCGCGCATTCGCCGACCGCGAACACCGCCGGGTCGGAGGTGCGCATGGCGTCGTCGACGACCACGCCGCGATTGACGTTGAGGCCGGCGGCCTTGGCCAGGCCGGCGTTGGGCTTGATGCCCACGGCCATGACCAGCAGGTCGCACGGCAGGACGCGGCCGTCCTTGAGCTTGAGGCCGGTGACCTGGCCGTCCACGCCGACGATCTCCTCGGAATGGGCGCCCATCACCGTCTCGACGCCGCGCTCGGCCAGGGCCTCGCGCAGCAGGAAGCCGGCGCTTTCGTCCAGCTGGCGCTCCATCAGCACGTCCATCAGGTGAACGACGGTGGCGGCCATGCCCCGCCGGGCCAGGCCGTAGGCGGCTTCCAGGCCCAGCAGGCCGCCGCCGATCACCACGGCCTTCGCTCCGGGCTTGCCCGAGGCGGCGACCATGGCCTCGACGTCGTCCAGGTCGCGGAAGGTGACCACGCCCGCGAGGTCGATGCCCGGCAGCGGCAGGCGGAACGGGTCCGAGCCAGTGGCCAGGATCAGCTTGTCGTAGGCGACCTCGAGCCCGCCCTCGGCGACCACCTTGCGGCCTTCCAGGTCGACACCCGTGACCGCCCGCCCGGCGTACAGGGTGATGGCGTTGTCGGCGTACCAGGCCTCGTCGTTGATGACGATGTCGGCGAAGGTCTTCTCGCCGGCCAGCACCGGCGACAGCATGATGCGGTTGTAGTTGACCCTCGGCTCGGCCCCGAAGATGGCGATGTCGTAGCGGTCGGGGTCGCGCTTGAGGACCTCCTCGACCGCCCGGCAGCCGGCCATGCCGTTGCCGATCACGACGAGTCTTTCCCGGACTTGGGCTTTGCTCATGGTCATGTTCCTGGTCGTCGGGACTAGACGCGGATCGGACGGGCGTCGGCGTGCAGGGTCGGCCAGACCGAGCGCCAGCGGGCCTTCAGGCCGTGCAGGGCGAACAGCGCGAACACCGCCAGGGCCGCGAAGCCGAGGAAGCCGATCTGGTAGGAGCCGGTCAGCTTCTTGGCCATGCCCAGGGTCGAGGCCAGGTAGAAGCCGCCGATCCCGCCGGTCATGCCGATCAGGCCGGTCATCACCCCGATCTCCTTGCGGAACCGCTGCGGCGCCAGTTGGAACACCGCTCCGTTGCCGGCCCCCAGGGCCAGCATCGAGAACAGCAGCACCGCCAGGGCCAGCCAGGCCGAGGGCATCTGGAAGCTGGCCAGGGCCAGGCCGGCGGCGGCCAGGGCGTAGACGAAGCTCAGGGTCCGCACCCCGCCGAACCGGTCGGCCAGGGCCCCGCCCACCGGCCGGATGAACGAGCCGGCGAACACGCAGGCGGCGGTGAAGAAGCCGGCGACCACCGGGTCCAGGCCATATTCGGAGTTGAAATAGATGGTCAGGGACGAGGCCAGGCCGACGAAGCCGCCGAAGGTCACCGCATAGAGCAGCATCAGCCACCAGGCGTCGGGAACCTTCAGCACTTCCATGTACTCGGGCAAGGTCTTGGGCGCGGGCTGCTCGGGCGCGTCCTTGGCCAGCAGCATGTAGACGACGAAGGCGACGGCCAGCGGGATGGCCGCCAGGCCGATGACGTTCTGCCAGCCGAAGGCCTTGGCCAGCATGGGAGCGAACAGCGCCGCCAGGGCGGTGCCGGAGTTGCCGGCCCCGGCGATGCCCAGGGCCAGGCCCTGATGCTCCTGCGGGTACCAGCGCGAGGCCAGCGGCAGGGCGACGGCGAACGAGGCGCCGGCCACGCCGAGCACCAGGCCCAGGGCCAGCACCTGGTGATAGTTGTGGATGCCCACCGCCCAGGCCAGCACCAGGCCGGTCAGCACGATCATCTGGTTGATCATCCCCGTCTTCTTGGGGCCGATCCGGTCGACCAGCACGCCGTTGACCAGGCGCAGCAGCGCCCCGGCCAGCACGGGGATGGCGACCATCAGGCCCTTCTGGGCGGGGTCGAGGTGGAAGTCCTTGGCGATGGCCACGCCCAGCGGGCCCAGGATCACCCAGACCATGAAGCTGAGGTCGAAATACAGGAACGCGGCGAACAGCGTCGGCGCGTGGCCGGCCTTGAGGAAATCGCGAGAAAGCATGAAAGCCCTCGGTGTTGCGTGTCTGCGAGAGGGGACGGGTCAGCGTCCGGCGGGTGACCGCATCCGAGCGGTCGTCTCTGGCAGCCACGAACGCCGTTGTCCGAAGGCCTGATGTCAGTGAAGAGCTGGAAGATCGGCGGTGTCACGCGCCATGCTGCAATGCGGTGTCGATGGGCGCGCATCGCGCGATTGCTCAGCAGATAGGCAGCGCCTCTGCCTGAAGGATGAGCAGATCGCGGATCCTTCGGTGGCTTCAGGTCGCTCGCGCCCAGAGCGTGTTTGCTTGTTGTCGATGCGCGCCACCCACCTCCGGCTTCCCGGCGAAGGCCGGGACCCAGATTCATCCAGTACGGCTCGTGGGTTTCACCTGGGCCCCGGCCTTCGCCGGGGAAACGGAAGAAGGGGGCGGCGATTCAGGCACGAAAAATCGCGCGCTAGCCCTGCACCCGCCCGATCGCGAACCCCGCCGCATAGCCCCGGGAATCGGCGGGATCGAACGGCGCGCCGTCGAACAGCGCCGCGGGCGGCGGCGGCGGAGCGTCGGCGAACACCATGGCCGGCTCGACCACCGGCCCCACCGACAGGGCCGCCTCGCGGAACAGGTCGGGGCGATAGACCTGGTCGGCGACGGCCTCGAGGTCCAGGTCGGGACCGACCTGTCCCCAGCGGACCATCTGCGACAGGAACCACAGGGCGTGCTCCCGGCGCGGCAGGCCGGCGGCGTCGCGATGGAAGACGATCTCCTGCTTCAGGGCGCGGGCCAGCACTTCGGGTTCGGCGCCGACATGGTCGGGTCGCGACAGCAGCGCCACGAGCTCGGCGTGGTTGCCCGGCTCGTCGGCCCAGGCCGAGGCGCGGATCAGGGCGCGCAGGGCCGCCCGCAGGTCGTCGGGACGTCGCGCCGCCCAGGCCTCGGTGACGCCGAACACCTTGTCCGGCCCGCCGGGCCAGAAGGTCGACGCCTTGATCAGAATCTCGCCGACCCCCTCGCTGACGGCCACGGCGTTCCAGGGCGCGCCGACACAGAAGCCGTCGATCCCGCCGGACTGCAGATGAGCGACCACGCGCGGCGGCGGCGTCACCACCAGCCGGACGTCGTGGTCGGGATCGACGCCCGCTTGCGCCAGCCAGTAGCGCAGGGCGTAGCTGTGCATCGAATAGGGGAAGACCACGGCGAAGATCAGCGGCGGGGCGCCCTGGCCTCGCCGCGCCTCGATCAGCCGGGCCAGCGGCCGCGCGGTGACCGTATCCGCCGCCATGCCCTCGGGATCGACCGCCCGCAGGGCGTCGGCCAGGGCCGTCGAAACGGTGATGGCGCTGCCGTTCAGGTTCAGGGCCAGGGGTGCGAGCATCGGCGCGGCGACGACGCCGTCGTCGCCCAGTCCGGCCGCCAGGGCCATGGGCGCCAGCATATGGGCCCCGTCCAGCGCCCCGACCGCCACCTTGTCGCGGATCGTCGCCCAGGAGGCTTCGCGGCTGAGCGTCACCTCCAGCCCCTCCTCGGCGAAGAATCCCAGCGACTTGGCGACCACCAGGGGCGCGCAGTCGGTCAGGGGGATGAAGCCCAGCGTCAGGTCGGCCAGTCCGCTCACGAGGCGTCGCCCTTCAGGATGTTGGCGAAGGCCAGCAGGTCGGCGGCCACCGCGCCGATCGGTCGTCCCTTGTCCATGGCCAGCTTGCGCAGCAGCCGATAGGCGCCGTCCTCGTCCAGTCCGCGCTCCTTCATCAGCAGGCCCTTGGCCCGCTCGACCGTCTTGCGCGATTCCAGGTCGGCCTTGGCCTTGGCCAGGTCGCCGCGCAGCTGTTGCGTCAGGGCGAAGCGGCTCATGGCGACGTCGAGGATCGGCCGCACCCGGGCGGGCGACAGGCCGTCGACGATGTAGGCCGCCACCCCGGCCCGGACCGCCTGCTCGGCCAGGCCCGGCTCAGAGCGGTCGACGAACATCACCACCGGGCGCGGATTGCTCACCGAGGACTCGCGAAGGCTTTCGAGGATGTCGCGGTCGGGGCTGTCGGAGGCGATCACCACCACGTCGGGCGCGAACTCCAGCACCTCGCGTTCATCGAAGGTGGTGGCCTGGCGGACCTGCAAGGGGTCCACCCCGGCCAGACCTTCAGCGACCAGGGCGGCTCTCGCGGGATCCGGATCGATGACAAGCACGCGCATGGCGTTGGCGTAGGTCCCTTGGCCCGGCGACGGGAGGTTTCAACACCGTTCACGGGCCAGCTTAACCGATAAGCCCACGGCGTGGGCAGCGGCGCCTGAAATATTGGCGCCTATCGCGGGATCTTGATGACGAGCGGGGCCGAGGCGGCGGTCAGCGCCCCTATCGCGGCGACGGTTCGTCCGCGAAGATCGCCGTCTTGGCCACCGGATGGGCCGAAGACACCGCGCCGCGATACATGCCCAGGTCGTTCATGCTGAAAGCCGCGCGGCCCTGGCCGTCCATGGCGATCAGGCCGCCGTCGCCGCCGATCGCGCCGATCGACTTGATGGTGTCGTCGCCGGCCTGCTGGACGCCCTGCCCCTTCCAGGCGATCCGGTCGCAGACCTGGCGAGCGGCGCTCTCGCGGATGAAATACTCCCCCGAACCCGTCGCCGAGACCGCGCAGACCCCGTCGCGGGCATAGGTGCCGGCCCCGATGATGGGGGAATCGCCGATCCGCCCCCAGCGCTTGCCGGTCATGCCGCCCGTCGAGGTGGCGGCGGCGACGTGTCCGGCCTGGTCCAGGGCCACGGCCCCGACCGTGCCGAACAGGTGGGTGGGATCGAGCGCGGCCTGGTGATTCTTGCGCCAGGTCTCCAGTTGCTTCCAGCGTTCCTCGGTGCGGAAATAGCTGGGATCGACCTGTTCGAGGCCCTTCTCCTTGGAGAACTGGTCGGCGCCGTCGCGGGCCAGCAGCACGTGCGGCGACTGCTCCATCACCGCGCGGGCCAGGCTGATCGGGTTCTTGGTGCGGGTGACCCCGGCCACGGCCCCGGCCTTCAGGGTCTTGCCGTCCATGATCGAGGCGTCGAGCTCGTTCTTGCCCTCGGCGGTGAACACCGCGCCCTTGCCGGCGTTGAACAGCGGATTGTCTTCCAGCACCCGCACGGTGGCCTCGACGGCGTCGAGGCTGGAGCCGCCGGCCTTCAGCACCTTGGCCCCGGCGGCCATCGCCGCGTGGAGGCCGGTGCGATAGGCCGCCTCCTTCTCGGGCGTCAGGTCGCCCCGCTTGATCACCCCGGCCCCGCCGTGGATGGCCAGCGACCACCGGCCCTCGGCCGCCGAGGCCGGACCGGCCAGCAACGCGGCGACCGCCAGGACGGAAAGGGAAACCGCGCGGATCTTCGAAAGCGTCATGGGACTCTCTGGGTCACGAGAACCGAGACGCCGGCGGGAATCGACAGGGCGGGCTCAGCGGTCGTCGCGGATCACAACGCCGCTGTTGACCGCCGCCGTCAAGACCGCGATCCGGTGACCAGCGGCGGACGGAGGACCGCCTCCGCCCCCCTTGCCCCGCCCCTAGGCCGGGACGGCGGCCAGGGCCCGCACCGCCGCGATCACCGGTTCGGCTTCCGTGCGCACCAGCCAGTCCGGACTGACGTCGGCGAACCGCACCACATGGTCGCGGCCGATCACCACCACGGTCGGCTGCGGCAGCTCCCAGGTTCCCGTGCCCGTGGTGTCGCCGATGAAGGCGCCCTTGGCGCGCTGGGCGGCCTGGCTGGCCTCGTCGGCGGTGTAGAGGACGCCAAACCGCCGCCCCAGGGTGTTGTCGGGGTCGGACGCCACCTTGAACGACAGGTCATGCCGGGTGCGGATCTCGCCCAGCCGCTCGGGAACCTGCGGGCTGACCGCGACCAGCGGCACGCCCAGGGCCCTCAGGGTCGGCTGCAGGGCGCGCTCGTAATAGGGCAGCGCGATGTTGCAGGCCGGGCAGCCGGCGAAGCGGAAGAACACCAGCACCGCCGGCCCGTTGGCGGTCAGGCCCTTCAGGGTCAGGTCGCCCCCCTCGACGTCCTTGAGCACGAAGGGTTCGACCGTGTCGCCCGCCTTGACCCAGGCCTCGGGGTCGGCGGTCTCGACCAGGGTCGCGCGCTGGTCGATGTTGACCTGCAGGGCGGCGGGGTCCCAGGTGCGCAGACGCGCGGCGTGAAGATCGGCGAGCAGTCTGGTCAGGCTCTCTTGGCTCATCGGACGTTCTCCTCGGTTTGAAGGGTTTTGGCGCTCACGGCGCCACCGCAGCGTTGAACGACCGGTCGAAGGCTCCGGCCGGGTCGCGCGTCGAGGTCACCGCTCCGGCGGTCCGGAACCGGTCGAGCACCGCCCGCGCCTCGGCCACCGCCTGGTCGTCGATCACCGCCGGCGCGATGCGGTAGTGCTGGACGGTGTAGAGGGCGACGTCGGACTGCAGCCCGGTTTCCTTGGACAGCGCCGCCGCGAATTCCTGGGGATGCTCGCCCGCCCAGCGCCGGGCCTTGGCCAGGCGGCGCAGGAAGTCCTCGACCTGCGGCCGCTTGCCGGCGATCGCCGCCTCGCTGGCCGCCTCGAAACCGTAGCCGCCGAGCCGGCCGTCGCCGTCGGCCAGGATCGTGGCGTCGTCATGCAGCCGAGCCAGGGCGACATAGGAGCCCCAGGTCACCCAGGCGTCGATCGCGCCGCTGGTGAAGGCGGCCTTGGCGTCACCGGGGCTGAGGAAGACGATCTGCACGTCGCCGGGCTTCAGCCCCGCCTCCTCCAGCAGGCGCAGCAGCAGGTAGTGGCCGATCGAACCGCGCCCCGTGGCGACCTTCTTGCCGCGCAGGTCGGCGACGGCGTGGATCGGCGAGCCCTTGCGGACCAGCAGCGCCGTCGAGGACCCGCCGCTCTTGCCGGCCTGTACGGCCTTGATCTTCGCGCCGCCGGCATAGGCGAACAGGAACGGCGCGTCGCCGGCCTCGCCCAGGTCCACCGCCCCCGCCCCGACGGCCTCGAGCAGCGGCTGGGCGGCCGGGAACTCGCTCCATTCGATCTTGTAGGGCGCGCCCTCGAGCGCGCCGGAGGCGACCAGGATCGCCTTGGTCCCGCCCCTCTGGCTGCCGACCTTGAGGACGGTTTGGCCGGCTGGACCGTCCTGGGCGCCGCCGCATCCGCTCAGGGTGAAGGCCGCGGCCAGGGCGGCGATGGCGGCGGCGAGGCTGCGTCGATGCATGGCGCCCTCCCTCAAAAGCGTTGGGTCAGGCGGGCGTAATAATAGCCGCCGGTGATGCCGAAGGGTGAGAACAGGCCGAACTGGTTCATGCCGGTGTCGGGGTTTATGACGCCGATCTTGTCCGGATGCTGGTCGAACAGGTTGTTGGCCCCGATCGCCACCGTGGTGGACTCCCGAACGTCATAGGAGACGTCGAGGTCGGCCACCCACTTGGCGCTGTAGGCGCGGTCCAGATTGGCCGAGGTCCCGGCCTCGGTGTAGCGGCCGTATCGGGTGGCGCGCAGGCTGGCGGTCAGGGCCTCGCGGTTCCACAGCGCCCCCAGCACGACCTTTTCGCGCGGCGTGCCCACCGTCAGGTCGGCGACCTTCTGGCGGTCGAACAGCACCAGGTTGGGATTGACCGCCAGCAGCACGGCCGGCGTGGCCTGCCGCTTGGTGATCTTGGTCTTGTTGAACGCGTAGGCGGCGTTGAGGTTGACCCGTCCCCAGTCGCCCAGGTCCAGGCTGTACTCGCCGACCAGGTCCACGCCCGTCGTCCGGGTCGAGACGGCGTTGGTATAGTAGGTGGCGGTCAGGCCCTGCGGGAACCGGCTCAGCAACGGCGCCAGGGCCGGCTGCGAGGCCAGCTGGGCGGCGCTGAGGTCGAGGTTGCTGGTGTCGACGATGCGGTCGTCGATGTCGATCTGGTAGGCGTCCAGCGTCACCCGCAGGCGGCTAGTCGGCTCGGCGGTGATCCCGAAGCTGTAGTTGGTCGAGGTCTCGGGCTTCAGCGGCGTCGCCCCCAAGGCGGCGGCCTCGGGCGAGCCGGGCCGAAGCACCTTGGTCGGGAAGGTCAGGTACTCGCCGGGCGTGCAGGCCACGCCGCGGAAGACGTTGTTGGGCGCCGCCGCGCACAGGCTGCCGGAGATCGTCGAACTGGCGAACACTGCCTGGCCCAGCGACGGGGCGCGGAAGCCGTTGCTGACCGTGGCCCGCACCGCGTAGCCGGGCAGGAACTCCCAGCGGGTGGTCAGCTTGCCGCTGGTGGTGCTGCCGACATCGCCGGTGTAGCGCTCGTGCCGCCCCGCCAGCCCGACGTACCAGGTGTCGGTCAGGTCGGTCCCGACATCGACATAGGCCGCGTAGCTGTTGCGGTTGGCCGAGCCGGCGTCGTCGGGCGCGGTCCCGGCGTATGACGCCAGGCCCGGATTGGGCCGCAGGCCGGCGAACGGCTGGCCGGCCGGGATCACGTAGTCGCCGACGATGTACGAGGCCTCGTCGCCCGCCTCGACCTTGAAGCGCTCGTAGCGGTGCTCCAGTCCCCACGACAACTGGACGGGGTTGGGCAGCACGCCGACGAATTCGCGGGTGACGTCGAGGTTGTTGGTCCACTGCTGGAATTGGTGGGTCGACAGGTGGAAATAGGTCGGGCTGGCCGGGCCGAGCGTGGCGTTGATGGTGTTCTGGCCGTCCAGCTGGGCATGGTCCTGGGCCAGGGTGGTCGAGACGTCCCAGTCCCAGCCGCGCGCCTGGCCGCGCGCGCCGAGGCTGGTCTGGAAATCGGTCTCGAAGATCCGCCGCAAGGCGTTGAAGCCGTAAGGATAAACCTCCGGCAACGAATTTCGGTTCAGCGGCCGCCCCGGCGTGACGCCGGCCACCGGCGCCAGGTTGGGCAGGAAGCTGCCGGTGTTCTTCTTGGCGCTGCGATGGCTGAGCGTGCCGGTCGAATAGAGGGTCAGGTCGCGCCAGGGCAGCTCGGCGTTGTAGGAGGCGGCCAGGATGTCTTCCTCGCCCGGACCATAGCTCTGGCCCCAGTAGTAGCGGTCGGCGGTGGCGTCGCGCGGATCGGGGGTGACGGTGGTCACCCCGCCCGCCGTCGTCACCGTGGGCTGGAAGATGTACTGGGCCCGCGACGGGACCGAGCGCGAGGCGGCCTCGTTGTTCTTCCAGTTCAGGGCCAGCTGGACGAAGCCGCCGGCGTCGCCCAGCGGCAGGCCGTAGTTCAGGGTGGCGCTGCGGGTGTCGCCGTCGCCCAGATAGTTCTGGCCGCCGGTGTAGCTGAACGACCCGCCTTCAGCGTCCTTCTTGAGGATGATATTGATGACGCCGGCGATGGCGTCGGAGCCGTACTGGGCCGAGGCGCCGTCGCGCAGCACCTCGATGCGCTCGATGGCCGAGGCCGGGATCAGGTCCAGGTCGACCGGCGAGCCGCCGCGCCCCACCCGCGCCAGGTTGTTGATCAGCGCCGTGCCGTGGCGTCGCTTGCCGTTGACCAGGAACAGCGCCTGGTCGCCGTTCAGGCCGCGCATGGTGATGGCCCGCACCGTCCACGAGGTGCCGCCGCCGTTGATGCCCGGCAGGTTGAACGAGGGGATCAGGGTGTTGAGCACCTCCTTGAGCCCGACCTTGCCGGTGGCCAGGAGCTGCTCGCCCGAGATCACGTCCACCGGCGCGGGACTGTCGGCGACGGTGCGCCGGGCGCCGCGCACGCCGGTGACGATCACGGCCTCCAGGGCGGTCGAGCCCTCGACGGCGTCGGCCGCCGCCGACGGGGCGTCGATCATGGGAACCTCGGCGGCGGCGGCCGAGAGGGCGAAGGTCGAAACACAGGCCAACAGGCCGCCCCGCAAGGCCAGGTGAAGCCACGGTCGAGGGGTCTTGGAAGCGTAGGCGATAGTCAAATTGATCCCCCGCGCGGAAGCGCTCGCCGCCGCGTCTTTCGGTCTGGTCGTGAGAAAAAACGCGCCCGCCGGTCCGTCTCCAGGACGCCGCGCGGGCGCGCCAGTCTGGCCGCGTCGCGTCAGGCGCGGCGGTCTCGATACGGGATGTCCTCGCCGCCGATCAGCACGCGCTCCATCACCCGTGGAAAATCGCCGTAGTCGCGGACCGCGTAGTGCAGGCCGGCCCGGTTGTCCCACAGGGCCACCGAATTGGGCCGCCAGCGGAAGCGCGCGTGGTGCTCCGGCTTCTTCACCTCGTCATAGAGCCGGGCCAGCAGCGCCTTGCTCTCCTCCGGCGCCAGGTCGACGAACCGGGGCTTGAGGCTGAAATTGATCCAGAAGATGTCCTCGCCGGTTTCCGGATGGGTGCGGATCGCCCGGTGGGCGACCAGCGGATAGCGCTCGCCCGACCGGGTCAGGGCGTCCTGGTAGTCATGGATGACGTGGAGGTCGTCGACCGCCGCCCGCAGGTCCTCGGGCAGGCCGCGATAGATCGCCCCGCCATCGGCCCAGATCGTGTCGCCGCCGACCTCGGGAATATGGACCGCCTTCAGCACCGCGCCGAACGACGGGTTGATCCGCCAGCTGGTGTCGGTGTGCCAGTGGTTCTCGCGGATGTCGTATTTCTTCAGCGCCTCGGCCGAGATCGGCTGCACCGCGCGGTGGGTGTCCACGCCGCCGGTTGGGTGGGCGTAGACCTCGCCGAAATTGGCGGCGAAGGCCAGTTGCTGGTCGCGGGTGATGTCCTGATCGCGGAAGAACAGCACCTTGCGCTGGAGCAGCAAGGCCTTGAGGGCGTCGCGCTGGGCGCGGCTCAGCGGCTGGCTCAGGTCGAGGCCGGTGACCTCGGACCCGATGGTCGGATTGATGTGGACGACGCCCAGCTTGGCGTCTTCGCGAACGCTGGTGGTGGTGGCGCTCATGGCCTCTCCTCGCCTGGCAGGCTCGACAAGCGGCTGGGGCAGCCGCGACCAGCGGCACCATGCTCAAGAACCGGCGACGGGCGTGAAGCAGTATTTCTTCGGCGGATTTCAGAGAAATCTATATCTTTCAAACGAATAGACCAAATCAGCGATGGTCATACGAACGGCCAGAACCGCCGCCGAGGCCTGGGCGGACCGCCTGGCTGTCAGCAAACTGACACGTGACGCCGCTAGTGCAGCGTTCGATGACCCCGAAGACGCGGTGAACGCGAGACGCCCTCCCATGGCCTGGCTACGTGATATCGACCGCTGGTTCGGCGCCCGCGTGCTGCCCTACGCGGCCAACTACCGGGCCTATGCCCGCAAGCTGACCGGCGACGAGGCCGACGCCGAGGACCTGGTGCAGGAGGCCTACGCCAAGGTGCTGGGCGTGGCCGAGTGGCGACGCCTGGAGACCCCGGAGCGGTTCGTGCTGACCATCATCCGCAACCTGGCCTTCGAGCGCTTCCGCCGCGCCAAGGTGGTGGCCATCCGCCAGATCGGGGTGCTGGAGATGGACGCCCTGCCCGACCCCGCGCCGGACGCCTATGCGGTGACCAGCGCCCGCCAGGAGCTGGACCTGGTGCTGGCGGCGCTGGAACGCCTGCCTGTCCAGTGCCGAAAAGTGCTGACCTTGCGAAAAATGCACGGCCTTTCGCCAGGACAGATAGCGGTTAGGTTGAACTTGTCCGTCTCTACAGTCGAGAAGCATCTGGCCAAGGGGCTGCGGCTCTTGACCAAGGCCCTGGCCGCGGGCGATGGCCGCAGTATCGAGAAACGATCGAGTTCATGGCGCGACCGGGCGATCAAGACAGAGAGCAACTGATCGCCCAGGCTTCCCAATGGCTGGCGCGCCTCGACGCCGGCCGCGCCACCGAGCAGGACCTGAACGCCTGGCGCGACGCCGATCCGCGCCGCGCCGCGGCCTTCGCCGAGGTGGCCCACGCCTGGACGCGCCTGGACGCCCTGCGCGACGCCGAGGACAAGCCCCGCCCGAAGATCAACCGCCGGACCTGGCTGACCGGCGGCGGCGCGGCCCTGGCCGCCAGCCTGGCGGGCGGGGCCTGGTTGGGGCGCGACGTCCTGCTGCGCGACCGCGTCGTCACCGGCGTGGGCGAGCGGCGGACCCTGGCCCTGCCGGACGGCAGTTCGGTCGAGCTCAACACCGACACCGAGGTGTTCTGGCGGTTCGACCGCGCGCGGCGGCGGCTGTGGCTGGCGCGAGGCGAGGCGGCGCTGACGATCGCCCAGGACCACCTGCGGCCCTTCGAACTGTTCACCGCACAAGGCCTGGCGCGGCTGGCCGCCGGCCAGTTCAACGCCCGTCTGCGCCCGGCGGGCCTGGACCTGATCGTCCTGGCCGGCCAGGCGGCGGTCGAGACCGCGTCCAGCCGCGCGGAGGCCCAGGTGATCGGCCCCGCCGATGCGCGCCGCGTATTGGAAATCACCGCCCGGCGCATCGACGTGGTCGATACGCCGGAAGCGCAGGTCCAGAGCGTCCAGGCCTGGCGACGCGGCGAGATCGTCTTCGAGGGCCAGGCCCTGTCGGCCGCCGTCGAGGAATATAACCGCTACCTGACCCGCAAGCTGGTGATCGGCGACGACCGCGCCGGCCGCCTGCGGCTGGGCGGACGGTTCCTGACCGGCGACCCCGACAGCTTCCTGGACGCCCTGCGCACGACCTTCGGTCTACGGATCATCGACGACGGATCGTCGCGAATTCTTCTTAAATCTCGATAGGGGTTTTCCCCGCCTCCCCCGTCTTGCCGTTCGAGACGCCGATCACGGCGATCAACGAATGGGGGCTATTGCGATGATCAAGACCTGGGGCCTGCGCATCGGCGCGGGCGTGTTGCTGGCCACCACGGCCCTGGTTTCCGTCGTTCCGGTCGTGGCCCAGGCTCAGGCGGCCGCGCGCGTCGAATTCGACATTCCGGCCGGCGACACCGCCTCGGCCCTCAACGCCTTTTCGCGCCAGGCCGGCGTCCAGCTGATGTTCCCCTACGACGTCGCCGCCCGCCACCGCACGGCGGGCCTGAAGGGCGCCTTCGGTCGCGAAGAGGCCCTGCGCCGGCTGATCGACGGCGGCGACCTGGAGATCGCCTCGGCTACCGCCCAGGTCATCACCCTACGCGAAAAGAGCGCCGGCCCTTTGGCCCGCCAGGACGCCGACCTGGTCGGTGAGATCATCGTCACCTCGCGCGCCGGCTCCGACGCCCGCACCCGCCTGGCCACCAGCTACGCCGTCACCACCATGAACGAAGAGTCGCTGCGCATGCGCTCGCCGATGGGCGTGGCCGATGCGCTGAAGGCCGTGCCCGGCTTCTGGGTCGAGGCCTCGGGCGGCGAGGCCAGCGCCAACATCCGGGCCCGCGGCATCCCGCAGGAAGGCTTCTCGGCCATCGCCCTGCAGGAGGACGGCGCGCCGATCCAGCACGACGGCGGCCTGGGCTACCTGAACGCCGACCAGTCGTTCCGCCTGGACGAGACGATCGACCGCATCGAAGTGGTGCGCGGCGGTCCCTCGTCGATCTTCGCCTCCTATGCCCCGGGCGGCACGGTCAACTTCATCACCCGCAAGGGCGGCGACACGCCCGAGGGCCTGGCCAAGCTGCAGGTCAGCGACTACGGCCTCAAGCGCGTCGACCTGTTCTACGGCGGCCCGATCGGCAAGGACTGGCACGCCTCGGTCGGCGGCTTCTGGCGCGAGGACGACGGCATCCGCGACCCGGGCTACACGGCCAACAAGGGCTATCAGTGGCGCGTCGAGGCCGGTCGCGAGTTCGAGCGCGGCAGCATCGAGTTCAACCTCAAGCACCTGGACGACAACGTCATCCTGTTCGCCGGCGTGCCGCTGAAGTTCAACGCCGCCGGCGAGCCCAGCGCCGCGCCTGGTTTCGACCCGCTGACCGGCACCCTGGCCGGTCAAGAGACCGCCCACCTGACACTGCGCGGCCCGACGGGGCCCTTCGACTGGGACCTGACGCGTGGCACCGAGGTCGAACTGACCCAGGCCACGGCGATCTTCAAGTACGAGCCGTTCGACGGCTGGCATTTCCAGGACACGCTGCGGTATCGGACCTCGGAGTCCAAGCGCATCGGCCTGTTCCCCAACACTCCCCTGTTGGGGACGGCGCGGATGGATCAGGTTCAGGCCGATCTGCTGAAGCTCAACAAAGCCACCAGCCTCGGCCAGGTCATCCCTGGCGCGGTCGGATTGCAACTGCGCTACAGCACCACCCCGGACCAAATCTTCCAGACCGCCGGCGCCGGCCAGAACGGCAACGGCCTCGTGCTCGACGGTTCCCTGCGCTACGTCTCCGTGCCGCTGGACGAGCTGATCAACGACGCCCGCGTCCTGCACAAGTTCGAGTTCGGCGACCAGACCCACGACGTGGCCTTCGGCGTCTACACCGCCCACGTGGAAGAGGCCTTCAATCGCTATTCGGCCAACACCCTGCTGGACGTGCGCGACAACGCCCGGCGCCTCGACCTGGTGGCCGTCGACGCCACCGGCAAGCCGATCTACAGCTTCACCGAGAACGGCATCAGCAAGTATGGCGCCGAGTTCGCCAACGGCGACGGCAAATCCAACACCGTCGCCCTCTACCTGACCGACGAGTGGAGCCTCACCCCCAAGCTGCGCATCGACGCCGGCGTGCGCTGGGAGAAGATCGAGTTCGAGGGCCGCAGCGAGCGCAGCGCGAGCAAGAACCTGGGCCAGTCGCCGACCCCGGCCGACGACGCCGTGCTTTCGGGAACCGGCGTCTACGACCGCCTGGACCGCAAGTTCGACCATGCTGGCTGGACCCTCGGCGTCGACTACAAGATCACCAGCCAGATGGGCATGTTCGGCCGCTTCACCTCGGCCTTCCGCCTGCCGTCGCTGGGCGACTACATCACCAACGCCACCAACGCCACGGGCCGGGTCCAGACCATGGACCTCAGCGAACTGGGCTTCAAATGGGTGACGCCGAAGATCGAGCTCTACGCCACGGCCTTCCAGACCACCTATGACAACCTCGGCTTCGGCAGCCTGGTGTTCAATTCGGCCACGGGCCTCTACGTCAACCAGACCAGCATTACCGACACCAAGACCCTGGGCCTGGAATTGGAAGGCACGGTGCGGCCGACCTCGTGGTTCGACCTGCGCTTCAGCGCCACCTTCCAGAACCCCGAATTTGGCGACTACAAGTTCGAGGAAGCCTGCACGGTCGCGGCGACCGACCCGACCTGCCAGGTCAAGCCGCCGGCTGTCACGGCCAGCCGCACGCGCGACTTCACCGGCAACCAGTTGGTCCGCGTGCCCAAGACCTCGTTCCGCCTGACGCCCGGGGTCAACCTGCTGGACAGCAAGCTGCGGCTGGAGGCCAGCGTCGAGCGCTATGACGACCGCTTCTCGGACGCCGCCAACACCTCGAAGCTGCCGGCCTACACCCTGGTCAACGCCACGGTCCGCTACGAGATCGCCGACGGGCTGACGGTCTACGCCTACGGCAACAACCTGTTCGACGAGCTGGGCCTGACCGAGGGCAATCCGCGCGCCGGCCAGATCATCAGCGGCGAGGCCGGGGCCCTGTACGGCATCGGCCGGCCGGAGTTCGGCCGCTCGTTCCGCGCGGCGCTGATGTACCGCTTCTAGTTTTCCATTCCCTTCCCCTCGACTGGGCGGTCGGCTTCGCGCCGATCGCCCGTTTTTTCTGGGAGCCGAACATGGTCCGGTGGCTGGCGCTGATCCTCCTGTTTCTGTCCACGCCCGCCTGGGCCCAGGACCGCAAGCCCGACCTGGTCCTGGCCGGACAGATCGTCGGCGCCGACAACCAGACCTACAAGCCGGTCGCCTTCGACGTGCCGCCGGGCGTGACCCGGCTGACCGTGGCCTTCGACTACGCCCGCGACCAGAAGACCGTCGTCGACCTGGGCCTGATGGACCCCGTGCGCTTCCGCGGCTGGAGCGGCGGCAACAAGCAAGGCTTCACCCTGGCGGCCGAGGACGCCACGCCCAGCTATCTGCCCGGACCCCTGCCCGCCGGCCGCTGGACCCTGCTGCTGGGCGTGCCCAACGCCCGGCCCGCCTCAAGCGCGTCCTATGAGGCCCGGATCTTCTTCGACCGCGATGACGGGGCCAAGGGCTTGCCCGCCGCGCCGCTCAAGGCCGCGCCCGGCTGGTATCGCGGCGACCTGCACATGCACACCGCCCACAGCGACGGTTCCTGCCTGACCCAGGCCGGCGTGCGCGCGCCGTGCCCGGTCTACCGCACCGTCACCGCCGCCGGCGCCCGGGGCCTGGATTTCATCGCCATCACCGACCACAACACTACCAGCCACTACGAGGCGATGGCCGAGCTGCAGCCGGCCTTCGACAAGCTGTTGCTGATCCCCGGGCGCGAGGTCACCACCTTCCAGGGCCATGCCAACGTCTTCGGCTCCACCGGCTTCATCGACTTCCGCCTGGGCGAGCCCACCGTGCCGAACATCAAGGCCTTGCAGGAGGCCGTCGCGGCGGCCGGCGGATTGTTCTCGATCAACCACCCAAGTTCGCCGTCGGGCGAGGTCTGCATGGGCTGCGGCTGGACCGCTCCGGGTACGGACTATGACGAGGTCCAGGCCATCGAGGTCGCCAATGGCGGCTCCGAACGCGCCCAGCACGGCGCCGAAGGGCCCCTGTCGGGCGTGCCCTTCTGGGAGAAGCAGCTCAACGCCGGCCACCGCATCACCGCCGTCGGCGGCAGCGACAATCACGACGCCGGCCTGGCTCCGGACGTGGCGGGCTCGGTCGGCCGGCCGACCACCGTGGTCCATGCCGACGCGCTCTCGACACCGGCCATCCTCGCGGGCCTGCGCGCCGGACGGGTGTTCATCGACCTCGACGCGTCAGGCGATCGCCTGCTGGACCTGGCCGCCAAGTCCGCCAAGGACCAGGCGGTGATGGGCGGCGTGCTGCGCGTCAAGGCCGGGGAAACCGTCGCCTTCACCGCCACCCTGGTCGGCGGCGACCTCAAGGAACTGCAGATCGTGCGGGACGGCGTGGTCGTGAACCCACCGATCGGACCGGACGGGACCTTCCGCCTTCCCGCCGGCAAGACGGCCAGCTGGGTGCGCCTGAACCTGCGCGACGACAAGGGACGCCTGATGCTGATCGGCAACCCGATCTACCTGCGTCCGCTCTGAAGACCGCGCCGACTAGCTGTGAATTCTCATTTGATGCCCTGCGCCTCCCCCCATCGTCATCCTCGGCCGCGCCCTTTCCCGAGGCGACATCAACTGTGCGTCGCGATCTAGGGTCGAGGTCTGCTCATCTGGCTGGTGCAGAATCCGTTCACGACCTTTGTTGGACCTTCTGAAAGGTCCGCTTTGGGTTGATCATACGCTGCACAGCGAGGCGTTACTTTAGTACTTTGCCCCACCTGACCGCTTTCGACTCCAATATATTGGCTGCAATCTTGAGGTTCTACCTTGACGCACCCTAGCAATTCCATGGCCGGCTAACACATCTTGCCACATTTCTTGCGGCGCGCTCAGCTTCCCGCTTCGCATCATTTGCTGCCTTTTCTGCAGCATTGGCCGCATCTCTTGCGGCTTTTGCCGCCGTATCTCCAACGTCTTGAACCGCTCGCTCAACGGGCTTCCCTGCCGCCATGGCAACTGCGGCGCTCGGAGAGATGAGATAAATTGGTATGTTGGTGCCGGGCACGTTACCTCCGGTAGCGTTAGTCACCTTGGCGCTAAAATCCCTAGTTTCCCGCCACACATCTTTCGTAAGCTCAATCGAAGGTATCAAGGTCGGGAGCAAAATCAAAAGGGGGTCTGATGTAAGCGCAGCCTGTAGATAAGCGTCGCAGCTGTATTTTCCCGCTGCGCCCGCGAGGGCACCGGTAAGCGGGTCGTCGCTAAATGCATTCGCGGTGGAGACCGCGACCACAATTTTGCAACCCACTGCAACGTCCGAAGCTTGCTTGGCCTTGATTGTATTAAAGAGAACCTTCTTCTCTCCAGGATCATAACTCGCAACTACTACAACGGGATCAGAAGGGTTCGCCTGATTGTAGACTTTTGTCAGGCACTGACGATCCCTCATTGTATAGATGTCGATTTCCGCTGGATCTTCGGTCCCTTTCAACTTCGCCATATACTCACGCGCCACGTCGCAAGGGATGTCGGACGGTGCCGCATACACACGAATATCACTAGAGCTCTGTTGCGCTCGCGAGGATGTCGGCACGGAAAGAAGCGCTGCGCAGCACGCTGCAGCGATGGCTCCCACCAGGTTACCGCTTGGCAAGCCAGCACCACTCTTCCGTAAAGACACACCCCGCGCATAAGGTGCAGAATTTTTCATAGCCACCCCCAGTTGTCGCTTGTCGATTAAGCCTGCTTCTGCTGAAGTTTCAATAGCGCCGGATAGGATGGGGGCCGGCCATAGCTGCGTCAGGCTCCAAACCATTTCAACGCGACCCCATCAGGCCCACGAACCGGACAGCCGTAGAACAAGTCCGAGGATAACGGGCGGTTGGGGGCGGTGGGGGGCGTTGATCATCCATCGCTAGCGCCGGTCACGGCAGGCGCGGCGCCCGTTCGAAGGCCGTGAACGCCCGCTCCAGTCGCCACTGAGCGCTGGCCTTGGGGCTGGCGGCCAGGACCTTGTCGCAGGCCGCGTCGGGCGTGGACGTCGCGGGATCGCGTCGGGCGCAGGCCGAGGTCCGCAGGCTGGCGCCGGGCAGGAACGCGTATTCCAGGCTGTCGCGGGCCATGGCCTTCAGGTCCTTGTAGCGCAGTCCCTGCTCGGTGGCGGCCCACAGATATTCCTGGGTCATGTCGCCGCGCGACACGCCCTCGTCATCGGTCGACAGCACCACCGGCACCCCGGCCCGGCGATAGAGCGCCAGGGGATGGTCGGCGCCCTTGACCCCCAGGATGCCGTCGTTGCTGGTCAGGTTGATCTCGACGGCCACGCGATCGCGGGCCATGCGGGCCAGCAGGGCCTGGGCCCCGGTCTCGTGGGCGATGTCCACCCCGTGGCCGATGCGCTGGGCGCCGGCGATCTCGACCGCCTCGCGGATGTGGAACGTCAGGTCGCGCGGCGGGGTCAGGCCCGGCGCCAGCTCGCCGGCATGCAGCGCCCGGTGCACGGTCGGATGGCGGGCGGCCAGGAACTGGAACATCCGCATGTGCAGCGAGTAGTCGGCGAGCGAGGTCGGGTGGTCCTCGGGGTTGACGATATTGACCCCGACGAAGCGCGGATCGGCCTCGACCAGGGCGAAGGCCAGGGCCATCTGGGCGAAGACGAAGCTGGGCGGCTGGGCCCGCTCGACGAAGGCCTGGTAGCGGATCTCGACCTGGCAGGGACCGTCCTTGGCCGCCGCGCGGGCGCAGTCCAGCCGGCGAGCGGCTTCGGCCTCGGCCACGTCCATCTCGCGACGGGCCGTGGCGATCGCTTCGGGCATCTTCGGCGCGAGAGCCGCCAGGGTTCCGGCGAAGTCACCGTTCCAGGCCGTGGCCTGGGCCTGCGCGCCGAAGTCGTGGAGCACGTTGGGGTTGGCCTGGCTCTCGACATAGCCGACGTGGTCGATGGCGGCGAGCTCGCGGGTCACCGCCAGCATCGGGCCGATGTTGTCGACGGCCGCCGCGCCGAACCGGCCGAAGGTCGAGAAGAACTGGTCATGGCCGGACGCCTCCGCGCCTTCCGCGCCGGGTGTGTAGTTGCGCATCGACAGGGCGTCGATGGCCTGGGCGTAGAGCGCCGGATCGCGCTGGGCCAGGCCCTTGGCCGGGACCTTGCCGAGACCGTCGCACGGGGCGCCCGCGATCGTCGGACGCGGCGTGGTGACGCAAAGACCGTCCTCGCCCGCCCAGGCCAGGAAATCCTCGGCATAGGGCGCGCCCCACAGGTGGTTGTGCAGGTCGCCGCCCTTGGGCATGGCCTGCAGGAACAGCCGCAGCTGGGCGCGGTCGTGGACGACGCCGTCGAAATAGGCCGCGGTCCGCGCCTCGGGCGTGACCCCGGGCTTGGCGGCGGCCAGGACCTGGCCGCCGCCCGACAGCAGCAGGACGCCGGCCCACGTCGCCAAGCCGATATATCTCTTCCCGCCCGCGGTCATCTCGTCGCTCTCCCCAACCTTCCCCTGTCCACCGTGATTTGCCGTGTTTGGCAAACGGCCGCGTCAGGCGACACAGAATCCATGGCGAGGCCGGCGCGATGTCGTCCAGCGGCGCCGTCCGGTTGGGCGCCGGGGCCGACGCCCCGGGCGGGAGCGCAATTCTCGCGTGCAAAGCCTTGCCTGACTGGTGTTTGCATGCGGCGAGCGCCGATAGAGAAGCTTGGCCGAGGCGACAGAAAAACTCGGTTTTCAATCCCTACTGAAAAGATAGGTGTTGCGCCGCGACGAATTGAAATCGGCGTCTCGCCCTTGGCTCCAATGGGGCCCAGGACCGTGCGACGCCGTCACAGGGGATAGTTCAGTGATCAAGCGCCTTCTCATCGGAACCGCGGCCGGCGCCATCGGCGCGGCCTTCGCGGCCGGGGCCTACGCCCAGGCGACCGACAACAGCGAGCTGGAGCAGGTGATCGTCACCGCCCAACGCCGCGAACAGTCGGCCCAGGACGTCGGCGTGGCTTTGTCGGTGCTATCGGGCGAGCAGCTCTCGGCGCGCGGCGTGACCAACGTCAACCAACTGCAGTACCAGACCCCCAGCCTGGAGGTCGTCCCGGCCTTCGGCGGCGGCCAGCCGCAGTTCCGCCTGCGCGGCGTCGGCTTCGACGACTACGCCACCAACAACACCCCCACCGTCGGCGTTTATGTCGACGAGGTCGCCTATCCGGTGCCGGCGGCGACGCAAGGCGTGCTCTACGACATCGACCGGGTGGAAGTGCTGCGCGGCCCGCAAGGCACGCTCTACGGCCGCAACACCACCGGCGGCGCGATCAACTTCATCACCAACCGCCCCACCGACCGGCTGTCGGCCGGAATCACCGCCGAGTACGGCCGCTTCGACAGCGCCAAGGTCGAGGGCTTCGTCTCCGGCCCGATCAGCGACACCCTGAAGGGCCGCCTGTCGGCCGTGACCGAACAGGGGGGCGCCTGGCAGAAGAACCGCATCACCGGCCAGAAGCTCGGCGACGCCGACCGCTCGGCCGTCCGTGGCCAACTGGACTGGACCGCGAGCGACAAGGTCGACGTGCTGCTGAACGCCCACTACGGCCGCGACAAGTCCGACGGTCAGGGCCTCTACCTGCTCAACGTTCCCGGCCAGGTCGGCGACACCCAGTACAACGCCACCGGCTGGGGCGTCTCCTCGACCTTCGCCGCCCTGGCGGGCGTGTCGCCCGGCGCCAAGCCGCAGCGCGACAACGAGTCGGGCGGCGGCTCGATCACCGCCAATGTCGACCTGGGCTTCGCCAAGCTGACCAGCATCAGTTCGTACGAGAAGCTCAAGCGCCGCGAACTGAACGACTGGGACGCCAAGCCGACCTCGGAATCCGACACCTTCTGGGGCAGCGACGTCGACGTCTATTCGCAGGAGGTGCGCCTGGCCTCCAAGGGCGCGGGACCGCTGAGCTGGGTCGCCGGCGCCTATTACAGCCACCAGACGCTGGACGAGTCGTTCCTGACCGACTTCAGCCAAAGCCTGGGCTTCATCACCAACACGTCCTATCGCCAGAAGGTCGAGTCGATCAGCGGCTTTGGCCAGGCCGAATACAGCCTCACCCCGCGCCTGAAGACGATCCTGGGCCTGCGCTACGAGCACGAAGAACGCGACCTGGAGAACTTCGCCACCAAGATCGGCGGCGCGCCGCTGTTCAATAACGGCGACCGCCACACCTCGCTCAACGAACTGTCGGGCAAGGCCGGGGTCGAATTCCAGGCCGACGACAACGTCCTGCTCTACGCCAATGTCAGTCGCGGCGTGAAGTCGGGCGGTTTCACCGTCTACAACTCGCCCCAGTCCGACCAGATCAACGCCTTCAAGCCCGAGGTCCTCTGGGCCTACGAGGCCGGCTTCAAGGGTGACCTGGCCCGCAACCTGCGCCTGAACGGCTCGGTCTTCTACTACGATTACCGCAACCAGCAGGTGCTGGGCGTGGTCATCAATCCCGCCAACGGCGCCATCGGCCGGATCACCAACGCGCCGAAGTCCGAGATCTACGGCGGCGAACTGGAGTTGCAGTGGACTCCGTTCCACGGCCTGCAGATCACCCAGACGGCCAGCTACAAGAAGGGCTCGTACAAGACCTTCGACGACGTGGACGCCAGCTCGGTGGTCAAGAACCCGGTCACAGGTCTCTGGACGGGCCAGACCATCGACAAGTCGGGCGTGGCGCTGGACTTCCCGCGCATCAGCTATGGCGGTACGGTCAGCTACACCTGGGCGGTGGGCGACTTCGACGTCCAGGCGGCCACCGACTACGCCTATCGTGACAAGGCGCCGTCGTTCCTCGGCGCGGAGTACACCGTGGCGTCCTATTGGCTGGCCAACGCCAACCTGACGATCCAGCCCAAGGACGGCCCCTGGAGCCTGGGCCTGTGGGGCCGCAACATCTTCAACGAGAAGTATGACGTGACCCGCAACTACTTCCTGACCTCGGCCAAGGTCGGGGCGGCCGGCCGCCCCGCGACCTATGGCGTGCGGGCCAGCTACGCGTTCTAATCTCGACCAGACCTCCGGACGGTCGCGTGGCCGCCCGGAGCGCCTTCCCTCACATTGCACGCCGCCTTCGGGACCTTCGCGATGATCAAGACCCTGTTGCTGATCCTGGGCGGCCTGGCGGCCGCGGTGGTGCTGGCCGGCTTCGTCGGCTGGCTGTTGTTGCGCGGACCCGACATTCCCTACGAGACGCTCGAGGCCAAGTACGCCACGCCCGCCTCGCACTATGCCGACCTGCCCGGCGGCGTGCGCCTGCACTACAAGGACGAGGGAAAGGCCGACGGGCCGGTGCTGGTGCTGGTCCACGGCTTCGGCGACTCGCACTTCTCCTGGGAGGGCTGGGTCGCGCGGCTGGGCGACCGCTACCGGATCATCACCGTCGACCTGCCGGGCCATGGCCTGACCCGCGCCCCGGCCGGCTATGTCGCCACCGCCGACGGCTTCGCCGACCTGATCGACGCCCTGGCCACCAAGCTGGCCCTGCCCAGGTTCGCCATCGCCGGCAACTCGATGGGCGGCGGCGTCGCCTGGCAGACGGCGGTGCGCTATCCCGACCGCCTGGACGCCCTGGTCCTGGCCGACGCCGCCGGCTGGCCGGCGCAGACGCTGAAGAAGCCGCCGCTGGCTTTCAAGCTGCTGAAATATTCCTGGGGCCGGGCCTTCCTGCGCTCGATCGACAACAAGCCGCTGATCCGCACGGGCCTGCGCGGCGAGGTCGGCGATCCGGCCGTGATCACCGACGCCTTCATCGACCGCTGGGCCGAACTGCAGCGCGCGCCGGGCCACCGCGCCATCCTGATGTCGATCCAGCCGGGCAAGCACAGCCAGGCGACCAAGGAAGCCCTCTCGACCATCAAGGTCCCGACCCTGGTGCTGTGGGGCGAGGTCGATCCGCTGATCGAAGTGGCCAGCGCCCACAAGTTCGCCGAGGCCATCCCCGGCGCGCAGTTGATCGTCTATCCCAAGGTCGGCCACCTGCCGCAGGTCGAGATCCCGCAACGCTCGGCCGACGACGTGGCGGCGTTCTTGGCGGCGCACGCCAAGACCTGAATTTAACCGCTCATCCCGGCATTCGCCGGGATGAGCGGAACGGGGTGGTGAGCCCCAGAGCATTCTCTAGAGTACCCCCATGCGCGTCGACTTCCTGGGTAATCCCGTCTCCGTCACCACCGACGCCGCGCTGGCGGCGGTGAACGACTTCGTCGACGGCTTCCTGGCCTACGAGACCCGGGCGGCGAACGTGCTGGCGGCGGCCGGGGCCGATCCGGAGAGCGCCCTGCTCAACGCCTATGCCGGCGTGCTGTGGCTGCTGTTGGAATCGCCCGAAGGTCCCGGCCGCGCCGCGCCCTATCTCGCCAGGGCCCGGGCCGCGCGGGTCCGCGCCCATCCGCGCGAGCAGGCCGTCGTCGACTTCGCGACCGCCTGGGCCGAGGACAACATCCCCCAGGCGCTGGAGATCGCCGACCAGGTCCTGGCCGCCTGGCCGCGCGACCTGCTGATCCTCAAGCTGCGCCAGTACCACGACTTCAATCGCGGCGACTTCCCCGCCATGCTGCGCGCCGCTGCCTCGGTCGCCGAAGCCAACGCCGACGTCGCCTACTGGCACGGCATGCTGGCCTTCGCCTACGAGCAGTGCCACCTGCTGGACGAGGCCGAGGCCTCCGCCCGACGGGCGCTTGAGTTGAAGCGTAAGGAGCCCTGGGCCCAACACGCCCTGGCCCATGTGATGCTCACCCAGGGCCGCATCGACGAGGGCGCGGCCTTCCTCGAAGGCGTGCGCGACACCTGGACGGGCCTCAACTCGTTCATGGACACCCATCTGTGGTGGCATCTGGCCCTGTTCCACCTGAGCCAGGGCCGGTTCGACGATGCGTTGGACGCCTACGACCAGCACTGCTGGACGCAGGAGAAGGACTACTCCCAAGACCAGGTCGGCGCTGTATCGCTACTGGCCCGTCTTGAACTGGCGGGCGTCGAGGTCGGCGATCGCTGGACTGACGTCGCCGAGCACCTGGCCAAGCGCGGCGAGGACGTGGTCCAGCCGTTCCTGACCCTGCAATACCTCTACGGCCTGGCGCGGGCCGGCCGGGCCGAGGCCCAACCCTTGCTGGAGGCCGTCCGCCGGATGGCCGTCGAGGCGCCGGACTTCACGCGCGAAGCCTGGCGCGACGCCGCCCTGCCCGCCGCCGAGGGCCTGGTCGCCTATGCACGCGGCGACTTCGAAGCCGCCGTGCGCGGCCTGCGCATCGTCCTGCCCCGGTTGATCGAGGTCGGCGGCAGCCATGCCCAGCGCGATTTCTTCGAGCAGATCGCCCTTGACGCGGTCATCCGCTCCGGCCGGCTGTCCGAGGCCCAGCAGGCGCTGGAGCTGCGGCGCGGCTTCGATCCCGACGGCGTGCCGGTCAACCGAGCGCTGGCGCAGGTCTATGACCGCCTGGGTCTGCCGGACGAAGCGGCCAAGGCCCATGCCCGCGTGGCGCGGCGACTGGCGGCCCTGGCGTGAGGCTTCCCACCTTCGTCGGCGCGCTCCTCGCCGCCCTGGCCCTGCTCCTGGCGGGCGCGGCCAGCCCGGCCCTGGCCAAGGACAGCCTGACCCTGGCCCTGCAGCTGGAGCCGCCGAACCTCGACCCGACCTCCGGCGCGGCCGTCGCCACCGACGAGGTGGTCTACGCCAACATCTTCGAGGGCCTGGTGCGGCTGGATGCGGCGGGCGCGGTCAAGCCGCTGCTGGCGACGTACTGGGAGATCGCGTCCGACGGCCTGACCTACACCTTCCACCTGCGGGGCGGCGTGCGTTTCCAGGACGGCACGCCGTTCGATGCGGGCATCGTCAAGTTCAGCCTGGAGCGCGCCCTGGCGCCCGGCTCGACCAATGTCCAGAAACAGGCGCTGAGCGTCATCAGCCAGGTCGAGGTCGTCGATCCGCGCACCGTGCGCCTGCATCTGGCGCGGGCCGACAGCAACCTGATCTACGTGCTGGCCTGGGGCGACGCGGTGATGGTCTCGCCCAAATCGGCGAGTTCGCTGGCCACCGCGCCAGTCGGCACCGGGCCGTTCAGGTTCTCCGGCTGGCGGCGCGGCGACGCGGTGACCCTGGTCCGCAACGACGCCTACTGGGGCAAGCCGGCGCGGCTGCGGCAGGTGGTGTTCAAGTTCATCGCCGATCCGGCGGCGGCCTTCGCGGCGATCCGTGGCCACGACGTCGACGCCTTCGCCGACTATCCCGCGCCCGAGAACCTGGCCCAGTTGCGCAAGGATCCAACGCTGAAAGTGATCTCGGCCTCCAGCGAGGGCGAGGTGATCCTGGCGATCAACAACCGCAACGGCCCGCTGGCCGACGTGCGGGTGCGCCAGGCCATCCAGCATGCCCTGGACCGGCGGGCGATCATCGACGGGGCGATGTACGGCTACGGCACGCCGATCGGCAGCCACTTCCCGCCGCAGAACGCCGCCTATGTCGACCTGACCGGCCTCTACCCCCACGACGTCGCCAGGGCCAAGGCGCTGCTGGCCCAGGCCGGCTATCCGAACGGCTTTTCCCTGACGATGAAGCTGCCGCCGCCCAACTACGCCCGCCGCAGCGGCGAGATCGCCGCCTCGCAACTGGCGGCCGTCGGTATCAAGGTGAAGATCGAGAACCTGGAATGGGCCCAGTGGCTGGACCAGGTGTTCGGCCGTCACGCCTTCAACCTGACCGTGGTCAGCCACGCCGAGCCGATGGACTACGACATCTACGACCGGCCCGACTACTATTTCGGCTACCAAAACGCCGAGTTCCACGCCCTGATGACGGCGCTGAAGGCCACCACCGACGAGGCCCAGCGCGCGGCGATCCTCGGCCAGATCCAGCGCAGGATCGCCGGCGACGCGGTCAACGGCTTCCTGTTCCAGTTCCCCCGCCTGGGCGTGTTCGACGCGCGGCTGAAGGACTTCTGGGTCAATTCGCCGACCCTGACGGTGGACCTGCACACCGCCTATTTCGACACGCCGGACGGCGCGGTCGGCCCCGCCGAGGTCGTCAAATCCGGCGGAAGCGGCGCCATCCTCGGCGTCGTCGCCATCCTGGCGGTCGCCGCCGGCTTCGTGGCGCTGCTGGCCCGGTTCGGGGCGGCCTATCTGGGCGGCCGGGCCGGGTCGATGGCCCTGACCCTGCTGGCGGCCAGCGTGGTGGTGTTCGCCATCATCCAGGTCGTGCCCGGCGACCCGGCCGCCTACATGCTGGGCCTCAACGCCAATCCCGAAGCGGTGGCCAATCTGCGCCACCAGATGGGCCTGGAGGGCGCCGTACCGCAGCGCTACCTCGCCTGGCTGCTGGGCATGCTGCATGGCGATTTCGGCCTCAGCTACACCTACCAGACGCCGGTGGCGGGGCTGGTCGCCGAGCGCCTGGCCGTCTCCCTGCCCCTGGCGGCGGCGGCCATGGTGCTGTCGGTGGCCATCGGCGCGCCGATCGGGGCCCTGGCGGCGGCGCGACGCGGCGGACCGGCCGACACTGTGGTGATGGGCCTGACCCAGGTGGGCGTCGCCATCCCCAACTTCTGGTTCGCCGTCCTGCTGGTCATGGCCTTCTCGACCGGCCTGCGCTGGTTCACGGCCGGCGGCTTTCCGGGCTGGGACGCCGGGCTGTGGCCGGCGCTCAAGGCCCTGACCCTGCCCTCCCTGGCCCTGGCCGTGCCCCAGGCGGCGATCATCGCCCGGGTCACCCGCTCGGCCCTGATCGACACCCTGGGCGAGGACTACATGCGCACCGCCCGCGCCAAGGGGCTGTCGCGCGGCCAGGCCCTGTGGCGGCACGGCCTGCCCAACGCCCTGATCCCGCTGCTGACCATCCTGGGCCTGCAGTTCCCCTATCTGTTGGCCGGGAGCGTGATCATCGAGAACGTCTTCTTCCTGCCGGGGCTGGGACGCCTGGTGCTGCAAGCCATCACCCAGCGCGACCTGATCGTCGTCCAGGGCGTGGTCATGCTGCTGGTCTTCGCCGTGGTGGCGACCACCTTCCTGATCGACGTGGCCTATGTGCTGGTCGATCCTCGGCTTCGCGGGAAGCGCGGGTCATGAGCGCCCCTCGCCATTCCGCCAGCCTGGCCGTGGGGGCCGCGATCAGCGCGGTCTTCGTGGTCGCTGCCCTGGGCTCTCTGGCCTGGACGCCCTACGACGTCGCGACCTTCGACATCGCCCATCGCCTGCGAGGACCGTCGGCCGGCCATTGGTTCGGCGCCGACCACTTCGGCCGCGACACCCTGTCGATGATCCTGGTCGGGGCGCGCAACGCCCTGGCCGTGTCGCTGGTGGCGGTGCTGTTGGGCGCCGGGGTCGGCGTGCCCGCGGGCCTGCTGGCGGCGGCGCGGCGCGGCTGGATCGACGAGTTGGTGATGCGGAGCAACGACGTGGTTTTCGCCTTCCCGTCGCTGATCCTGGCGATCCTGCTCACCGCCGTGCTTGGCCCGGGCGCGATCAATGCGGTGATCGCCATCGGGGTGTTCAATATCCCCGTCTTCGCCCGCCTGACCCGCGGCTCGGCCCTGTCGCTGTGGACCCGCGACTACGTGCTGGCGGCGCGGACGGCGGGCAAGGGGACGGCGCGGATCTCGTTCGAACACATCCTGCCGGGCCTGTTCAGCATCCTGATCGTCCAGGCCACCCTGCAGTTCTCGTTGGGGATCATCGCCGAGGCGGGGCTGTCCTATGTCGGCCTGGGCGTGCAGCCGCCGGCCGCCAGCTGGGGCAAGATGCTGGCCGACGCCCAGACCCTGATCGGCGTCGCGCCCCTGCAGGCGATCTTCCCGGGCCTGGCCATCGTCGTCACCGTGCTGGGCCTGAACCTGCTGGGCGACGGCCTGCGCGACCGGCTCGACCCGCGCCTGGACGAGGAGCGCTGAGATGGCCCTGCTGGAGATCGAGAACCTGCGAGTGACGATCGGCGCAACGCCGATCCTGAACGGCCTGTCGCTGTCGCTGGAGCCCGGCCAGGTGCTGGGCGTGGTCGGCGAGTCCGGCTCGGGCAAGTCGATGACCGCCCTGTCGATCCTGGGATTGTCGCCGCAGGGCGCTCAGACGACCGGCGCGATCCGTTTCGACGACCAGGACCTGACGCGCCTGTCCGAAACCGAGCTTTGCGGCGTGCGCGGCGCCAGGATCGGCATGGTGTTCCAGGAGCCGATGACGGCCCTCAATCCGGTGATGACCATTGGCGACCAGGTGGCCGAGGTCGTGCGGCTTCACCAGGGCGGCTCGCGGGCCAAAGCCCTGGAGATCGCGCGACAGGCACTGGAGCGGGTCGGCCTGCCCGCCGAGCGCTTCCCGCTGGGCCGCTATCCGCACGAACTGTCGGGCGGCCAGCGCCAGCGCGTGGCCATCGCCATCGCCATCGTGCTCTCGCCCCGGCTGATCATCGCCGACGAGCCGACCACCGCCCTGGACGTCACCACCCAGGCCCAGATCCTGGAGTTGCTGCGCCGCCTGGTGCGGGAGGACGGCGCGGCGCTGATCCTGGTCAGCCATGACCTGGCCGTGGTGGCCGGGCTCGCCGACCATGTGGCGGTGATGAAGGATGGCCGGATCGTCGAGACCGGCGAGACCAGCGCGCTGTTCTCGGAACTGAAGCATCCCTACACTCGCGCCCTGGCCGCCGACGCGACGCGCGTTCCCGTCCGGCGGGGCCACCCCGCGTCCTCGGCCCAGCCCGTGCTGGAGGCCGAAAATGTCGTCCGGGACTATCCTGGGCCGCGCCGCTTCCTCCGCGCGACCATCCCGTTCCGCGCGGTGTCCGAGGTCAGCCTGGCGATCCGGCCCGGCGAGATCGTCGGCCTGGTCGGCGAGTCCGGATGCGGCAAGTCCACCCTGCTGCGCACACTGCTGGCGCTGGAGACGCCGCAGGGCGGACAGGTCCGGCTGTCGGGCCAGCCGTTCTCGCCCGCCTCGCCCCGGGCCCTGCGCCGCCACATCCAGGTGGTGTTCCAGGACCCCCACGGCAGCTTCGACCCGCGCTGGACCGTGGAACGGCTGGTCGCCGAGCCCCTGCACCTGCTGAACGACAGGCCCTCGCCCGCCGACCGCCGCCGCAAGGTCGAGGCGGCGCTGGCCAAGGTCGGCCTGCCGGCCCAGGCCGCCGACCGTCATCCCCACCAGTTCTCGGGCGGCCAGCGCCAGCGCATCGCCATCGCCCGCGCCCTCATCGTCGAGCCCTCGGTCATCGCCCTGGACGAGGCCGTCTCGGCCCTCGACGTCACCGTGCGCGCCGAAGTGCTGGACCTGCTGGCCGGGCTGTCGGACGAACTGGGCCTGGCCTATCTGTTCGTCTCGCACGACATGGGCGTGGTGCGCGGCCTGACCGACCGGGTGCTGGTGATGAAGGCCGGCCGGATCATCGAGGAAGGCCCGACGGCCGAGGTCTTCGCCAATCCCCAGCATCCGTACACGGCGCAACTGATCGCCGCGACGCCGGACCTCGACCGGGCCCTGGCGGCGCGGGGCTAACCCGCGGCCAGATAGACCCCGCGCGCTATGGCCCGGGCCAGGCAGTCGCCGGCCGCCGAGCCGATGCGCGCGATGCGGCGCAGGCGCTCGTCCTGGCCCAGGTCGATCTCGCCCGAGGCCACCGCGAACACCACGTCGCCGTCGAAGGGCGTGTGGGCGGGGCGCACGGCGCGGGACAGGCCGTCCTGGGCCATCATCGCCACGCGCTTGCACTCGGCGGCGGTCAGGGCGGCGTTGACCGCGACCACGGCCAGGGTGGTGTTGGCGCCCGGCGTCAGCCGGCCCTGGCCGGCCAGGCGCGAGGCGTCGGGCATCGGCTCGACCGCCCCGGCCGGACCGCTGGGCGTGCGGCCGCCGAATTCGCCGTCGATCTCGAACGGCCAGGCCCAGAACGTCTCGCCGTCGGGCATATAGACCGAGCCGACCGGATTGACCGCCGCCAGGGCCCCGACCACCAGGCCGTCGCCCAGGTCCAGCGAGGCCGAGCCGAGCCCGCCCTTGACCAGGCCCGCCATCGCGCCCCGCCCGGCCCCCACCGAGCCCAGGGCGAAGTCCTGGCCCGCCGCGCCGGCCGCTTCAACGCCCAGGCGCCGATAGGGAGGGTCCACGCCCCACGCCTTGTCGCCGCCGTTGGCCAGGTCATAGAGCACGGCGCCCGGCACGATCGGCACGGTCGGCGCGCCCGGTCGGACGCTGAAACCCTCCCCCGCCCGCGAAAGCGCCGCCACCACGCCGTCGGCGGCGCCCAGGCCGAATACCGAACCGCCCGACAACACCACGGCGTGGGCCTTGGCGTAGCCGTTCTCCGGCGCCAGGGTCTCGCTCTCGCGCACCCCGGGACCACCGCCGCGCACGTCGACGCCGGCGCTCCAGCCACCCGGGCACAGCAGCACCGTGACGCCGCTGCGCAGGGCCTCGTCCGTGGCGTTGCCCACGTCCAGGCCCGGAACGTCGGTGATCAGGTTGCGGGGACCGGGACGATACAAGGCGGGCGTTCCTTACAGACTCGACGAACCACGACTTTTAACCGACCCGCGCACTGCTTACGCGCAAAACCGTCTTCGCGATGGCCCGGCGTTCTGTAGGCTCGCGTCGTTCGAGTCCTGCTTACCGGAGTCCCCATGTCCGAACTCGCGGATCTGACCGCCGTCGACCTGCTGACGCTGTACCGCGACAAGACCGCCTCGCCGGTGGACGTGGTCGGCGCCGTGCTGGCGCGGATCGAGACCCTGGAGCCGGTGCTCAACGCCACCTGGGCGCTGGACCCCAAAGGCGCGATGGCCGAGGCGCGGGCCTCGGAAGCGCGGTGGGCGCGCGGCGAACCAGCCGGCCCGCTCGACGGCGTGCCGGTGACCATCAAGGAGCTGATCGCCACCCGCGGCGTGGCCAAGCCGCTGGGTTCGGCGGCGACCGAGCTGCGCCCCGAACCGGCCGACGCGCCGCCCGCCGCCCGTCTGCGCGAGGCCGGGGCGGTGATCCTCGGCAAGACCACCTCGCCCGACTTCGGCATGCTGTCGTCGGGCCTATCGAGCTTCCACAAGCTGTCGCGCAACCCCTGGGACGTCAGCAAGACGCCCGGCGGGTCGAGCGCCGGGGCCGGGACGGCCGCCGCCGCCGGCTATGGCCCGTTGCACCTGGGCACCGACATCGGCGGCTCGATCCGCCTGCCCGCCGGCTGGTGCGGGATCTACGGCCTCAAGCCCAGCAACGGCCGCATCCCCATCGACCCGCCCTATATCGGCCGCGTCGCCGGACCGATGACCCGCACCGTCGCCGACTCCGCCCTGATGATGAGCGTGCTGTCCGCCCCCGACTGGCGCGACCACATGAGCCTGCCGCCCGTCGACCTCGACTGGATGGACCTGGACATCGACCTCGCCGGCCTGCGCATCGGCCTGATGCTCGAGGCCGGGGCCGGCCTGCCCGCCGAGCCGGAGGTGGTCGCGGCCGTCGTCGCGGCGGCGACGCTGCTGGAGGCCGCCGGCGCCGTCGTCGAGCCGTTCGCGCCGTTCCTGACCCGCGAGATGCTCGACGGCCTGGACCTGTTCTGGCGCACGCGGTCCTGGAGCGACCTGCGCGACCTGCCGCCAGAGAAGGCCGCTTTGGTGCTGCCCTATATCGAGACCTGGGCGCGCGCCGCCGAGGGCGCTGACGGGGTGTCGGTCTATCGAGGCTTCAACCAGATCCAGAGGATCCGTGAAGCGGGAGCCAAGGCTTTCCAGCCCTACGACTTCGTGCTGTCGCCGACCGCGCCGATGCCGGCCTTCGCGGCGGAACTGCCCTCCCCGACCAACGACCCCGCCCGGCCGTTCGAACACATCGGCTTTACCGTGCCGTTCAACATGACCGAACAACCGGCGGCCTCGATCAATTGCGGCTACACCGCGCAGGGCCTGCCGATCGGCCTGCAGATCGTCGGCCGCCGGTTCGACGACCTGGGCGTGCTGAGGCTGTCGCGCGCCTACGAACGCCTGCGCCCCGCCCAGCGCGCCTGGCCGACCGTCCCGACCGGCGAAGCCTGAATCGGGCAAAACGGCCGGCGGGCGCCTCCGTGCGTGCAGGACGACGCAAATCCCAGCGTCCTCCGCCAGGGTCGCGTTGATTCCGGCCACGAGGCCGCCACATGGTCCCCTCGCCGCAACGGCTGGTCGGGATCGAGGTCCAGGTGAAGCAGAGCCGCGCTGAAATCGTCGCCTTCGTCGGCAGCCAGATCCTGCCGCACGAAGCCGACGTGCGCGCCTGGCTGCGGCGGACAGGCAGTCTCGCCGCAGACGTCGACGACATCGTGCAGGAGACCTATTGCCGGCTGGCCGCCCTGGAGACGGTGTCCCATATCGCCAGCGGCAGGGCCTACTTCTTCCGGACCGCGCGCAACATCGCCATCGAGCGGATTCGCCGCGCGCGCATCGTTCGCATCGACTGCGTCACGGAAATCGACGCGCTGAACGTCGTAGATGATGAGCCCTCGCCCGAACGTGTCGTCGCCGGACGACGCGAACTGCGCCGGGTCCAGGCCCTGATCGAAGGATTGCCCGAGCGTTGTCGCCAGATCTTCACCCTGCGCCGGATCCACGGCCTCTCGCAGCGCGAGGTGGCGACGCGCCTGGGCGTGACCGAGAATGTCGTCGAGGCCCAGGCGATGCGGGGCTTGCGTTTAATACTGCGCGCCTTATCGGAGACGTCCGCGCAAGATCATCCATCAGCCGACAAGGGTCATGACCGCGTTCCAGTCCGCAAAAGAGATCGATGACGAGGCGGCCGATTGGGCCGCTCGCATCGATGGGCGCGGTCTGGAGGCGGAGCGGGATCCCCGCCTGCAAGCCTGGCTGGCCGGCGATCCGCGTCGCGCCGGCGCGTTCCTGCGCGCCCAGGCCGCCATCAGCTTCCTGGATCGCGGGCGGGCCCTGGCCGGGGCTGACGAGACTGCCGCCCTCGACGCGGCCGAGCGCCCCAGCCGCCGGGCGTTGTTCGCGGGCGCGGGCGGGGCGTGCGCCGCCGCCCTGGTCGGCGGCGCGACGTTCTGGGCCACGCGGTCGCAACGCCTCGACACCCGGCTGGGCGAAATCCGGCGGGTGCCCCTGGCCGACGGTTCGCTGGTGGCGATCAACACCAGGACCGCCCTCGACGTGGCCCTGAAGGCCCGGACCCGCCAGATCACCCTGCGTCGCGGCGAGGCCTGGTTCCAGGTCGCCAAGGACGCCGAGCGCCCGTTCGTGGTCTCGGCCGGTCGCGTACGGGTGCGCGCGGTCGGCACGGCCTTCTCGGTGCGACGCGGCGACGACGGCGTCGACGTCATGGTCACCGAGGGCGTGGTCGAGACCTGGATCGAAGGACAGGACGGGCCGCGTCGGCGCGTGGCGGCCGGCAACGGCGTGGTGCTGGCCAGCACGGCCACGCCGGTCATGGCCAAGTCCCCCGCGGAAATCGAACGCAGCCTGGCCTGGCGCAACGGCGAGATCGCCCTCGACGGCGAGAGCCTCGGCGACGCGGCCAGCCAGTTCAACCGCTACAACAGCCGCCAGATCGTCATCGACGACCCGCGACTGGCCCAGGAACGCTTCGTCGGCCTGTTCCGGACCAATGAGCCCGAAAGCTTCGCCGCGGCCGTCGCGGCCACCATCGGCGCCAAGATCGAGGAGGACGAGCACGTCATCCGCCTCAGTCGCGATCGATTATCGTGAGATCGAATTCGACCACCCATAGTGAGCGAAGAGCATAATACTTATTTCGTTCGACGATATGAGCAAATCTTACTTCAGAGACATTTTATATACATTGAGACGTGCTCAATAAGACTGAACCTTCCCACGGGATAAACCCTGGGGAATGACGATGAAGAACTCGACGGACGCGCTCGTGCGCGCCAGTGGCATATCGATCCCGACCTCATCCGACGCCACGCACGCGAAAAGGGCGCCGGGTTCCCCGGATGGCGCAAAAGCGGGCGTCTCGGGCCGTAGGCGGAACAATCATCCGATCTTTCCCCGGAAAACCGACCGGCGCCCCTCGTCCTATCAGAAGGCCGCGCTTGGCGGCCCTCGGATCGATGGGGGATTGTCGATGATCGAGTGGACGAACCGTTCCGTGAAGCGGAAGCTGTGCGCGGCGGCGGCCATATGGGCCTTGAGCGCCGGGGTGGCTTTCGCCCAAGCCATGCCGTTCCGGATCGACTCCCAGCCGGCGGCCACCGGCATCCCACAGTTCGCCCGCCAGGCCGGGGTGCAGATCCTGATCCACGCCGACGCCGTACAGGGCAAGCGCACCGCGACGGTGCGAGGCGCGCTATCGGTGCCCGACGCCCTGGACCAACTGCTGGCCGGAACCGGCCTGGTCGTGGTGTCCAACGACGGCAAGACCATCATCCTGGCCCCGCCCCGCACCGGTCTGGTCAAGGCGCGCTGGTCCTCCGGCGGGGGCGACGCGCCGGTCGCGGCCGCGGCCCCGGAACCCGCGCCGGAGCCCGAAGCCCCCAGCATCATCGAGGAGGTGATCGTCACCGGCACGCGCTCGACCTCGCGCACGGTGACCGAGAGCATGGCGCCGATCGACGTGATCTCGGCCGCCGAACTGACCAAGAGCGGCAAGCAGTCGACCCGCGACCTGATCTCCACCCTGGTGCCCTCGGCCAACACCTCCAACAGTGGGGCCGGGGCCAGCTTCGCGATCAAGACGGTGTCGCTGCGCGGCCTCAGCGCCGACCAGACCCTGGTGCTGGTCAACGGCAAGCGCCGGCACAACACCGCCATCCTGTTCGTCAACGGCGCCACCCAGAACGGCCAGTCGCCGCCCGACCTGGACCTGATTCCCTCGGCCTCGATCGAGCGCATCGAGGTGCTGCGTGACGGCGCGTCGGCGCAGTACGGCTCCGACGCCCTGGCCGGGGTGATCAATATCATCCTCAAGAAGAGCCCCGAGGGCGGCTCGATGTCGGCGCTGTACGGCAAGACCGCCGAGGGCGACGGCGAAACCGGCCAGATCTCCGGCAATTTCGGCATGAAGCTGGGCGAGGCCGGCTACCTGAACCTGACCGGCGACGTGCGGATCAACGACCTGACCGACCGCGGCGACAAGACCATCAACACCACCCAGCTGTACTTCCCGCTCAATGCGTCTGGTCAGCCGGTCAAGGTGGCGACGCCCGGCGCGACGCCCGATCCGCGCGAGGCGACGGCCAACCGCCACACCAGCCACCCCGGCTCGCCGGCCGTGCAGCTGTTCTCGCTGGGCTACAGCGCCGGGACGCCGATCACCGACGACATCGAGCTCTATTCGTTCGGCACCTTCGCCAGCCGCAACACCGCCGCCTGGCTGACCTTCCGCAACCCCAACGTGGTCAACAACATCACCGCCGTGACTCCGGACGGCTACACGCCGCGCCTGTTCCTCAAGGACCGCGACTTCCAGGTGGCGGTGGGCGCCAAGGGCACGGAACTGTTCGGCTTCGACTGGGACCTCAGCTCGACCTTCAGCCGCGACGACGTCGGCTATTACGAGAACTCGCTCAACGCCTCGATGGGCCCGGCCAGCCCGACCCGCTTCTATATCGGCACGCTGAAGTTCCAGGAGTGGACCACCAATTTCGACGTCACCCGCGAGTTGGCCACCGGGTGGTTCGCCAAGCCGCTGTTCCTGGCCGCCGGCCTGGAATATCGCGACGACCGGTTCCAGATCGAGGCGGGCGAACCGGCCTCCTACATCAACGGCGGCTATGTCGCGCCCGTCGGCGGCCCGCAGGCCGGGGTGGTGTTCGCGGGCGGCTCGCAGGGGGTGACCGGCTTCCCGCCGTTCTCGGCCGGGACCTTCACGCGCAACAACACCAGCGCCTATCTCAACGTCGAGCAGAGCCTGACCGACAAGTGGGAAGTCGCCCTGGCCGGGCGGTTCGAGCACTATTCGGACTTCGGAAACGCCAAGACCTTCAAGCTCTCCAGCCGCTACGCGGTCACGCCCTGGCTGGCGGTGCGCGGCACGGCCAGCACCGGGTTCCGGGCCCCGTCGCTGCAGCAGCAGCACTACGCCTCGTCCAGCACCATCGGCGTCATCGTGCCGCCGGCCACCACCACCCAGCTCTATCCGGTGCAACTGCTGCCGCCGGACAACCCGGCCGCCATCGCCCTGGGCGCCAAGCCGCTGGAGGCCGAGAAGTCGACCAACTATTCGGTCGGCCTGGTCGCCCGCCCCTTGCCGCGCCTGAACGTCACGCTCGACGTCTACGAGATCAAGATCGACAACCGCATCCTGCAGAGCGGCACGCTGGGTCCGAACGCGGCGGTCAGCGCGGCCCTGGCCAGCCAGAACCTCAATCCCCAGCAGGCGGCCTTCTACTACGGCAACTTCGCCGACACCTCGACGCGCGGGGTCGATTTCGTCGCCGACTACCGGACCGATTTCGGCGACTTCGGCTCGGTGCGCTGGACCTTCTCGGCCAACCACAACAAGAGCAAGTTCGACCGCATCGTCTCGCCGCCGCCGGCCCTGGCCGCCGCCGGGATCGTCTATATCGACCGGGTAAAGATCGGCGACCTGACGGTCGGCACGCCCAAGGACAAGTACATCCTCGGCGCCGACTGGACCCTGGGCAAGTTCGACACCAACCTGCGCTTGACCCGCTACGGCGAAGTCATCCAGCGGGTCACCAAGCCGACCAACCCCGCCATTCTACCGGCGGACGAGACTGTCAGCCCCAAGCTGATCGTCGACCTGGATCTCAGCTACGCGGCCACCGACAACATCACGCTCAGCGTTGGGGCCAACAACCTGCTGGACGCCTATCCCGACAGCGTTCGGGCTTCCAACCGCGGCACGCCCGCCTTCGCCTACTACAACCAGTACTCCCCCTACGGGATCAGCGGCGGGTTCTACTACGCCCGGGTCGCCGCGCGCTTCTAGGCTGTTGTTCGCCGGCCCGGGCTGCAAACCGGGCCGGCCCTTTTCTCGTGGGTTGAAGTGATGACCAAGGATTCCTCGAGCGGCGTCAGCCGTCGTCGGCTGTTCTCGCTGGGCGGCGGGGCGATCGCCGCCACCGGCGTCGTCGCCCTGGCGCCTCCCCTGGCCGAGGCCGCCGACACCGCGCCCGTCAACGACACCCGGTTCGCCACGGCGACCGAAGGCACCAACATCTGCGCCAGGGTCTCGCCCGACGGCGCGACGCTGGCCTTCGACGTCTACGCCATGCTGTGGCTGATGCCCGTGGCCGGCGGTCCGGCCCGGCGCCTGACCGACGACATCTTCGAGATCGCCCAGCCCGACTGGTCGCCTGACGGCAAGAGCCTGATCTTCCAGTCCTATCGCGACGGCAATTTCCATGTCTGGACCATCGGGGCCGACGGCGCCGGCCTCAAGCAGCTGACCCGCGGCGCCTTCGACTGCCGCGAGCCGCGCTATTCTCCCGACGGCCGCAAGATCGCCTTCTCGTCCGATCGCGGCGGCCGCTACGGCGTCCACGTCCTCGACCTGGCCAGCGGCGCGATCACCCCGTTCAGCAGCGGGCCGGGCGACGAGTTCGAGCCGTCGTGGTCGCCCGATGGCCAAAGCATCGCCTTCACGGTCGACAAGACGCGGATCGACGTCCAGGACGCCGCCGGCGCGCGCCGCACGGTCGGCAAGGTCAAGGCCTCGACCGACCGCTTCAACGCCGCCTCGGTGGCCAGCCCGGCCTTCACCCCGGACGGCGGCGACGTGATCTACACGGCGATCGAGGACGGCAAGGCCGAGCTGCGAAACGCGGCCGGCGCGGTGGTGCGGGGCGAGGACGTGTTTCCGTTCCGGGTGTCCTGGCTGCCTTCGGGTGAGTTCGTCTACACCGCCGACGGCAAGATCAAGCGGCGCAGCCCGACCTCGGGCGCGGTCCAGACGATCGCGTTCACCGTCACCGTGCCGGTGATCCGGCCCCGCTACGAGAAGAAGAGCCGCGACTTCCTGTCGGCCAAGGCCCGCCCCGTGGTCGGGATCGGCAGCCCCGCCCTGTCGCCGGACGGCAAGCAGATCGTGTTCCGGGCCCTCAACGACCTCTATCTGCTGCCGATCGGCGGCCGCGCCCAGGCTCTGACCCAGGACCGGTTCTCCAAGGTCGATCCAACCTGGTCGCCCGACGGCAAGACCCTGGCCTATTCGACCGACAAGGGCGGCAGCCTGGATATCTGGCTGCGCGACATGGCCACCGGCGAGAGCCGGCAGCTGACCCGGTTCGACGGCGCGGCGGTGTCGGGCGCCTGGTCGCGCGATGGCAAGTCGATCGCGTTCCTCGGCCAGAACGGCGGGCTGTTCGTCGCCGACGCGGCGACCGGCGAGACCCGGCGGCTCTACGCCGACATCTGGGAGCCGGGCAAGCCCAGTTGGGGTCCGGGCGACAAGACCATCGCCTATGCCGCCTTCAAGCCCTATTCGGCCCGGTTCCGCGAGGGGCTGAGCGAGATCCTCACCGTCGACGTCGAGACCGGCAAGGGGACCTATGCGCCGATCCTGCCGGACCGCTCGCTGGGCACGCGCGGCGACGACGGCCCGGCCTGGTCGCCGGACGGAAGCCGCCTGGCCTTCGTGTTCGCCAGCCGCCTGCACGTCGCCCCCGTCGACGCGGCCGGCAAGCTGACCGGGCCGCCCCGCGCCCTCAATGACGAGGTCACCGACGCGGTCAGCTGGAGCGGCGATTCCAAGGCTCTGCTCTATCTGTCGGCCGGCGAACTGAAGCTGATCCCGGCCGACGGCGGCGCGCCCCGGACCGTGCCTCATGGCCTGACCTGGGCCAATGTCCGGCCCAAGGGGAAGCTGCTGGTCCAGGCCGGCCGCCTGTGGGACGGCAAGTCGCCCGAGACGCGCCCGGACGCCGACGTGCTGATCGACGGTGGACGCATTGTCGGTGTCGGCAAACGCGGCAGCTTCACGGCGCCCGACGCCCAGGTCGTCGACGCCGCCAACTCGACGGTCATGCCAGGCCTGATCGACATGCACACCCATCGCCAGATGCAGGGCTATGGCTATGGCGACCGGGAGGGCCGACTGTGGCTGTCGCTGGGGGTGACCACCACCCGTTCGCCCGGCGGCCCGGCCTATCACACCGTCGAGGACCAGGAGGCCATCGAGTCCGGGGCCCGCGTGGGCCCGCGCTACTACGCCACCGGCGAGGCCATCGACGGCTCGCGGATCTTCTACAACTTCATGCGGCCGGTCACCGAGCCGGGCCAGATGGCGCTGGAGATGAAGCGGGTCGAAGCCCTGTCCTACGACCTGATCAAGACCTATGTCCGGCTGTCGGGCGAGCGCCAGAAGGAGGTGGTGGCCTGGGCGCACGCCAAGGGCCTGCCCCTGACCTCGCACTACCACTATCCGGCTCTGGGCCTGGGCATGGACGGCATGGAGCACCTGGGAGCGACCAGCCGCACCGGCTATTCGCGCACGGTCAGCGCCCTGGGCGTGACCTATCAGGACGTCACCGCCGCCTTCCTGGCCAGCCGCGCGGCCCGCACCCCGACCCTGTTCACCTCGACCGCCCTGCTGGCCGACGACCGCTCGCTGGTCGACGACCCGCGCATCCGGACGCTCTATCCGCCGTGGGAATATGCCCGGCTGCAGGAACGGGCCAAGCAGATGGCCGGCATGGACCGCACCACGATCCTGGCCTCGCTGCAGCGCAATGTCGCCGAGGTGGCGCGCACCGTGCGGGCCGGCGGCCGCATCGTCACCGGCACCGACTCGCCGATCGATTTCAACGCCGTCAGCCTGCACATGAACCTGCGAGCCATGGTCCGCTACGGCATGACGCCGTACGAGGCCCTGGTCACCGCCACCAGCGCCTCGGGCGAGTATCTGGACGAGCCGGTCGGGGTCATCGCGCCGGGCGCCTATGCCGACCTGGTGGTGGTCGATGGCGATCCCCTGGTTCACATCGAGGACGCCGCCAAGGTCGCCAAGGTGATCAAGCACGGCCAGGTCCACACCATCGCCGAACTGATCGCGCCCTTCGCGGGCCAGGCCGCCCACGCGGCCTTGGACGACCGCCGCCGGTTCGTTTGCGAGGCGCCGTCCGAATACTGGTGGCACGATCCGGCCTTTCTGGCGCACGCTCGCGCTTCCTGCTGCGACGGAGCCTGTGGTTTCGCGCCGGGCATGGGCGTTCAGGTCTAGCTTTCCTTCCATTCAAGATCGCTTGGGGACGACGATGGGCATTTCGCGACGCAATTTCCTGACGGCGGTCGGCTCGGCCGGCGGCTACAGCGCGCTCTACGCCACCATGATGGGGCTGGGCCTGTTGGCCGCGCCGCGCGCCTATGCGGGCGCGCCGAAGCTGCCGGCGGGCAGCGGTGCGGGCAAGTCGGTGGCCGTCCTCGGCGGAGGGATCGCCGGCCTGGTGGCCGCCTACGAACTGCGCAAGGCCGGCTACGCCGTGACCGTGCTCGAAGCCCGCGACCGTCCGGGCGGCCGCGCCTGGTCTGTGCGGTCAGGCTCGAAGATCATCCAGACCGGCCGGCCCGACCAGGTAGTCGACTGGGCCGAGGGCAAGCACGCCTACTTCAACGCCGGCCCCGCCCGCATCCCGCAATGGCACCACGCCATCCTTGGCTACTGCCAGGAGCTGGGCGTGCCGCTGGAGGTGATGGTCAACGCCAACCGTTCGGCCAAGCTTGACTTCGCCGGCCAGGTGGTCACCGAGGGCCGCGCGGTCAACGACACCCGCGGGGCCTTCACCGAACTGCTGGCCAAGGCCGTCGACAAGGGGGCGCTGGACCAGGAGCTGACCGGCGTCGATAAGCAGAAGCTGCTGGGCTACCTCTCGGCCTATGGCGACCTGGGCAAGGGCAACGTCTATGCCGGCTCGACCCGCGCCGGCTTCACCGCCTCGCCGGGCGGCTACGACCATCCGCCCAAGGGTGGCCCCCCGTTGCACATGGCCGACATGATGACGTCGCGGTTCTGGGGCGCCAGCCTGATCTTCGAGGAGATCATCGACATGCAGGCCACCATGCTGCAGCCGGTCGGCGGCATGGACCGGATTTCCTACGCGCTCTACGAGCAGGTCAAGCCGGCGGTGAAGTTCGAGACCGTGGTCAAGCAGCTGCGCAAGACCAGGAAGGGCGTGAGGATCGTCTATGCCGACGCGGCCGGCGAGCACGCCCTGGACGCTGACTTCTGCATCTGCACCATCCCCCTGCCCGTCCTGTCGAAGATCCCGTCCGACTTCTCGCCGCGCGTGAAGCAGGCGATCGCGGCGGCCGAGTACCATCACGGCACCAAGGTGGCCTGGGAGACCCGGCGGTTCTGGGAACAGGACGACTTCCAGTACGGCGGGCTGGGCTGGACCGACCAGGCCAACGAGCTGGTCTGGTATCCCAGCGGCGGCATCGGCGAGAAGACCGGCATCCTGGTCGGGGCCTATTCGATCGGCTTCTCCGGCCCCGACAGCCCGCCCAAATACGCGGGGATGTCGTTCGAGGACCGCTTCGCCCTGTCGCGCCAGGTGATCGAGAAGTTCCATCCCGGAAAGGGCCAGGAACTGGCCAAGCCCTTCACCGTCTCGTGGATGCAGACGCCCTACAACGAGGGCGTGGCGGTGGGCTGGAAAGAGGAGCAGCGCGCCACCGACTATGCCGAACTGTGCAAGCCCGACGGCCCCTTCTACTTCGCCGGCGAGCACATGAGCTACATCAACGCCTGGCAGGAGGGCGCGGCCCTGTCGTCGCACGAGGCCATCAAGCTGATCCAGGCGCGGGTCTCGGCGGCGTAGCTGGATCGACCCACATATCCGCTCATCCCGACTTTCGTCGGGATGAGCGGCGTTTTAGGTTTGAGCCAACTGAGCAGGCGAATGCTCGAGCCGCCAAGGAGGTGCTCACACAGCGCGACCCGGACGCCAGCCCGTCGCGCCGACGCCTGAGACCATGGTCGTGGTAGGCGCGGACGAAAAGTCGCTCGATACTCCGCGCGAGCGGCCGCGGCGACGCAACTCCGAGGCCGCCAGCGCCTTTCTTCCTTCATCCCGCTGGAGCCAACGACCATGGAACTCGGACGCCGCGATCTCCTCCTGGCCGCCGCCGCGCTGCTCACCGCCCAGGCCGGCGGGATCGCCCGGGCGGCGGGCGACCGCAAGATCGGCTACGCCATCGTCGGCCTGGGCTCCTACGGCCTCAACACCATCCTGCCGCAGTTCGCCAACTGCGAGCACAGCCGCGTCACGGCGCTGGTCAGCGGCGACCGCGCCAAGGCCCTGGCCACGGCCGCGCGCTACGGGGTGCCGGAGCGCTCGATCTATTCCTACGAGACCTTCGACCAGATCCGCGACAATCCCGACGTCGACGTCGTCTATGTCATCCTGCCCAATTCCATGCACGCCGAGTACACGATCCGCGCGGCCAAGGCCGGCAAGCACGTGATGTGCGAGAAGCCGATGGCGGTCTCGGTGGCCGAATGCGAGGCGATGATCGCCGCGTGCAAGGCGGCCGGGCGCAAGCTGATGATCGGCTATCGCTGTCATTTCGAGCCATACAATCTGGAAGCCATGCGACTGGCGCGGGCCGGGGCCGCGGGCAAGATCCGCTACGTCCGCTCCGAGCATGGGTTCGTGCAGCGCGATCCGTCCAAATGGCGCCTGAAGAAGGCCCTGTCGGGCGGCGGTTCGCTGATGGACATGGGCGTCTATAGTCTCCAGGCGGCGCGCTACATGACCGGCGAGGAGCCCATCGCGGTCACCGCGCGGGAGTCCACCGACCGCGCGGACCCGCGCTTCCACGAGGTCGAGGACATGATCGAATGGACGCTGGACTTCCCCTCCGGGGCGATCGCCGGCTGCATGTCGATGTATAGCGCCAACCAGAACCGCATCCTGCTGATGGGCGACCAAGGGCGGATCGAGCTGGAGCCGGCGACCCGCTACGGCGGCAACCGGATGTGGACCGGCAAGGACGGCCGCGAACAGGAGGCGCCCACCCCGCCGCCCGGACCGGGTCGCACCCAGTTCGCCGGCCAGCTCGACCACATGGCGCTGAGCGTGCGTAGCGGCGCCGAGCCGATCGTCTCCGGCGAGGAGGGTCTGCGCGACATGAGGATCGTCGAGGCCATCTACAGGTCCGCACGCGAAGGACGAACCGTCAAGCTGTAGCGCCACCGCACCTGGGGTTCGAGGTCACCGCGGGCGCGCCAACGCCTGACCGGAGTTGTCCGTGACCTCTTGTTCGCGGGGCGGCAAGCCCCAGATTTAACTCTCCTACAGGAGATTGGCTTGAATTCACCGTTCGAGGGTCATGAGGTCGAAGCTCGGCTGCGCCCGTCCGCCGACGCCTATGCGTTCGACCTGAACCGTGCGCTCTCCTCGGTCGTCGCTCTGGAGGCGCGTGTTCCCGCCGACGCGTTCACGGCCTCGATCCTCGGCACCGAGCGCCTGGGCAACGGCGTCGTCATCGGCCCTAACGGCCTGGTGCTGACCATGGCCTATCTGGTCACCGAAGCCGGGGACGTCACCCTCACGCTTAACGACGGCCGCCGCGTCTCCGCCCACGTGCTCGGCACGGACGCGCAGACCGGCCTGGGGCTGGTCCAGGCGCTGGAGCCGCTCGACCTTCCTGTCCTGCCCCTGGGCACGTCGCGCGGCCTGACGGCCGGCAGCCCGGTCATCATCGCCGGGGCCGGCGGACGTTCGCACGCGGCGGCGGGCCAGCTGCTCGCCCGCATGCCGTTCGCGGGCTATTGGGAATATCTGCTGGACGACGCGCTCATCACCGAACCGGCTCACCCGCACTGGAGTGGCGCGGCTCTGATCAGCCCAACGGGAGAGCTGGTGGGGCTCGGCTCCCTGAGCCTGGAACGCCAGGCCCAGGGCGGGGTCCGGCAGCCCATCAACATGTTCGTGCCCGCCGAACTCCTGCCGCCGATCCTGGACGACCTGGCGCGCGGAAAGGCGCCGCACCCGCCGCGTCCCTGGCTCGGCGTGTTCACGCAAGAGTTGGAAGCCCATGTCGTCGTGGTCGGCGTCACGCCCGGCGGACCGGCGGCCCGCGCCGAACTTCGGGCCGGCGACGTGATCCTCGCCGTGACGGGCGCGGCCGTTTCCGATCTGGCGACCTTCTACACCCGGCTGTGGCAAGAAGGACCGGCGGGCGTGACCATCCCGCTGCGCATCCAGCGCGAGCAGGACGTCTTCGACGTCGAGATCCGGTCCGTGGACAGGAACACGCTGCTGAAGAAGCCCCGGTTCAACTGACGCCCTCCCCCTACCCCGCGAAGAACCGCGCGAAACCCTTGTCGGTGACCCGCGCCAGGGTGGCGCGGTAGTCGTCGTAGTGCGCGCCGCCGGCGGCGATCCGCCCGAACGTGGGCTCGGCCACGCGGCGCAGCGGGATCAAGGCGACCGGGGCGGCGGCGGGGGTCAGGTGGCTGCCGTGGCCGGCCTGCAAGGTGGTCAGCATGCCGTACATCTCGCCGCCGATCACCGGCCGGCCCAGGATGATCAGTCGGAACTGCCCTTGCTCGTTGGTGATCAGATAGGTGTGGCCCGACTGGTTGGACAGCGACACCATCCCCTTCTGGGTGAACTCGGCGTCCTGCCGCGCGGCCTCGCGGAAGGCCAGGCTGGACGAGGCCTCGTCCCAGGCGATCTCGGTGCGGTAGGCGTAGACGGCGGCGGGGTCCTCGAACGACGGACGCAGGGTCAGGTACTCGCCCTCCAGCCAGGCTACGGCCGCCCGCGAATAGGCGCCCAGCGCCTCGGGCGCGAGGCCCGCGAGCGCGGCCGGGGCGGCGCGGACCGGGGTCCACAGCGGCGCGCCCAGCGCTTCCTCCAGCCGGATGGTGGTGGCCAGGGTGAAGGGCCGGCGTCCGGCCAGGGCCTTTTCCAGCGTCGAAATGCTGATCCTGGCCTGGTCGGCCAGGTGCTGGCGCGAGATCCGCCGCCGGGCCAGCTCCTCGCGCACCCGGGCGGCGATGGCCTGGCTCTGCTCGGTCGAGAGGTCGGCTTCCGGCGTCGGGGTCATTCGGGAGTCCATACGAATCCGCACATTTCCGCACACTGCGGCACGGCCTGGGCGCCTGCAAGGTCTTCGCCGGAGGTCCTGCACGGACTCCGCACGAAGAATGCAAATCGTGAGGCTCGCGGCCGGCGCCCGGTGTGAAGACAAGAGAGATCTCTCGCTTTCGAGATGAGGAGATCTTCCATGTCCGTTCCTGACGTCGGCGCGCCGCGCGGCCCGACCCGGCCCCGCGTCGCCACCCTGGCCGCCCTCGCCCTGCAGCGCGGCGCGGCCGGATTGATGCTGGTGCTGGCCCTGCTGGCCGCTCTGGTATTCTGCCGCGAGAGCTTCGCCGCCGAGCCCGGTGACGTGACCTCAGGCGCCCTGATGATGCGCGCCCATGACGCCAAGAAGGGGGGCGGCGACCAGGTAATCCAGGCGGTGCGGCTGGGGACCGACATCGACATGACCGTCAGCGGCCTGACGGTGCGCACCCGCGTCACCCAGGCCTTCCGCAACACCACCAACCACTGGGTGGAGGCCGTCTACGTCTATCCCCTGCCCGACGACGGCGGGGTCGACACCCTGAAGATGGTGGTCGGCAACAAGGTGATCGTCGGCGAGATCAAGAAGAAGGCCGAGGCCCAGGCGATCTATGACGCCGCCAAGGCCCAAGGCAAGAAGGCCAGCCTGGTCGAGCAGAACCGCCCCAACATGTTCACCAACGCGGTCGCCAATGTCGGTCCCGGCGAGACAGTGCTGGTGCAGATCGAATACCAGGCCCCAGTCGCGGTTTCGACCGGCGAATATTCCCTGCGGGTCCCGCTGGTGGTCGCGCCGCGCTACAGCCCGGCCGGCCAGGCGCCGACGCCGGAAGCCAACGCCCCGCTCGTCGATCCGCGCGTCCACGCCGCCGTCAATCCGGTGACCATCACCGTCCACCTGCGCGCCGGTTTCCCCCTGGCTGGCGTGACCAGCGCTACCCACGCTGTCGACGTGCGGGGCGAACGCGGCGGCAAGGTCGTCACCCTGGCCCTGGGCAAGACGCCGGCCGACCGCGACTTCGTCCTGACCTGGCGCCCCATGCCGCTGAAGGCCCCCAGCGTCGGCCTGTTCCACGAGAAGGTGGCCGGCGGCGACTATGTCCTGGCCCAGGTGACCCCGCCGATCTCGACCCGTCCCGGCCCGCCGACGCCCCGCGACATCGTCTTCGTGATCGACAATTCCGGCTCGATGGGCGGGGAGTCGATGCGCCAGGCCAAGGCCAGCCTCGCCTACGGCCTGGCCCACCTGAAGGCCGGCGACCGCTTCAACGTCGTACGCTTCGACGACACCCTGACCGTGCTGTTCCCCGACACCGTCGAGGCCGACGCCGCCCACGTGGCCAAGGCCCAGAAGTTCGTCGCCGGCCTCGACGCCAGCGGCGGCACCGAGATGATCCCGGCCATGACCGCCGCCCTGAAGGACGCCCGCGCCGCCGACGCCGGCCGGGTCCGCCAGGTGGTGTTCCTGACCGACGGCGCGATCGGCAACGAACAGGGTCTGTTCGACGCGATCAGCGCCGGACGCGGCCGCTCGCGGGTGTTCATGGTCGGCATCGGCTCGGCTCCCAACACCTTCCTGATGAGCCGCGCCGCCGAACTGGGCCGGGGAACCTTCACCCATATCGGCTCGACCGACGGCGTCGAGGACGCCATGCGTCGACTGTTCGACAAGCTGGAGAGCCCGGTGGCCACCAACCTGGTCGCCAGCTTCGAGGGGACCACCTCCGACCTGGCCCCGGCCGTCCTGCCCGACCTCTATCGCGGCGAGCCGGTGACCGTGGCCGCCAGGCTCGGCGCGATGAAGGGCGTGCTGAAGATCAGCGGCATGATCGACGGCAAGCCCTGGGAGACCCGTGTCTCGCTGAAGGACGCCGAGCCGGGCAAGGGGATCTCCAAGCTGTGGGCCCGTCGCAAGATCACCGACGCCGAGGTCGCCCGCAGCCTGGTGCAGATCAGTGAGGAGGAAGCCGACGCCCGCGTGCTGGCCCTGGGCCTGGACCACCAGCTGGTGACCAGCCAGACCAGCCTGGTGGCGGTCGACAAGACCCCGTCACGGCCGGTCGACGAACCGCTGGTCCGCGCCGACCTGCCGCTGAACCTGCCGGCCGGCTGGGACTTCGACCTGCTGTTCGGCGGCGCCAGGCACGGGGCGGACAAGGTCGACGCGGAAGCGGGCCAGCAAGTCGCCGAGCTTGACCTGCCCCAGACCGCCACCAACGCGCCGCTGATGATCGTGCTCGGTCTCTCCCTGATGGGGCTGGGTCTGGGTCTGGGGGCCGGCGGCTGGTTCCTGGCGGGCCGGAGGAAGGCGGCGTGAGCCTGATCGGCAAGATCGCGGGGGTCGCCATGCGGCGGCTCCCGTTCCTCCTCCCGGCCGGGCTGGTCATGGCCGTCGGGCTGGCGCTCTGCGGCCAGGGCCTGTGGATCCACGCCAAGGCCGGGGTCGCCCAGGTGTTGCTGGAGCGGGCCTTCGCCCAGTCGGTGCGCACCGGCCAGCCGGTCAAGCCCTGGCCCTGGGCCGACACCTGGCCGGTGGCCAGGATCGCCTTCCCCCGCCAGGGCAAGAGCGTGATCGTCCTGGCCGGAGCCAGCGGTCAGGCCCTGGCCTTCGGGCCCGGCCATGTCGACGGCACCCCCGCCGCCGGCGATCCCGGCACGGCCGTCTACGCCGCCCATCGCGACACCCATTTCGCCCTGCTAGGCCAGGTGAAGACCGGCGACGCCATCGAGATCACCCGCATCGACGGCCGCGAGGCCCGCTTCGAGGTGGTCGGCGCCTGGGTGGTTCGCTGGGACGCCTCGGGCATAGATCCCCACGCCCCGGGTCGGAACCTGGCCCTGGCGACCTGCTGGCCGCTGGACGCCAAGACCCACGGCCCGTTGCGCTACCTCGTCTGGGCCAAGCCGTCGAAGGCCTAGCCCAGACGGGAAGGATCAGAAGGTCGCCGTCAGGCGAACATCGGCGCGCCAGTCCCCAGCGTCCGTGCTGGGCGCGCTCTTCATGGCGTAGCCGGCGGTGGCCGAAACGCTGAAGCTGTTGGCGACGCGCACGTCCAGGCCCAGGCCGGTCGACACCGGCTTGGACTCGGCGCCCGAGGCCTTGTCCTTGCCGTAGCCGGCGTCGAGGAAGGCGAAGGGCGCGACCGTCACCGGGCCGAAGGCATGGTTGAACACCGCGGCGCGCAGTTCGTTGCGCAGGACGAGGCCGCGATCATAGGCGCCGTCGTCGAGGCTGTAGCCGCGCACCAGGCTGGAGCCGCCCAGGCCGATCCGCTCGCTCTCGGGCAGGGCGTCGGACGAGACCTGCGCGATCACCTGGGTGATCAGGCTGACGCCGCCGCCCACGCCGCCCAGGCGGGTGACCCGGTCGTAGGCGCCCTGCAGATAGACGTAGTCGGCCTTGGTCACCCGGCCGCTGGAATAGGTCTTGAACGCCGTGGCGGTGTTGCCGTCGCCGAGACCGCCGGGGCTGGCGTGAAGGGTGATATCGACGTCATAGCGGCCGAAGCGGTCAGCGCCCGCGTCGCTCCAGCCCGCATAGAGTTGATAGACGTCGATCGGCTGCGACAGCACCGAGGTCGCGCCGAAGAAGATGTCGCGCTTCTGGTGCTTGAGCTCGACGCCGGCCGACAGGTCGCCGGGCAGGTTCGAGAAGTTCGACAGGGCCGTGACGTAGCCGACGGTGAACTCGGCCGTCTTCTGCTTGATGTCGAAGGCGGCGACGGCGGCGTTGCTCTCGACCACGCTTAGGGTCGCCTCAATGGCCTGACGCGGGGCGATCGGCACGAACAGGCGGGCCGCGTGGCTGGCGTATTTCGGATCGCTGGTCAGGCCGTCGCTGCCGCCGGTGAACTGGTAGGACAGCACCGTGTCCTGGCCCAGCAGGGCGCTGGCGCCGACGAAGTAGCGGTCACGGCCGGTCGAGGGCGTGCCCGAATTGGCGTAGCCGCCATAGACCCGCCACGGGCGGCTTTCGCGAACCTGAAGCTTCAGGTCGCTGTCGCCCAGGCGCTGGCCGGGCGTGAAGACAGCGTCCGCGCGGCGGAAGGGGTTGCGGTTCAGCCAGTCCAGGTCCTGCGCCAGGTCGTCGCCGTTGATCGGCTGGCCCGGCACGGCGCGGACCCGGCCGGTGACATAGTCCGCACGGGTGCGCTCGCCGCCCTCGACCTTCACCTGGCCCAGGGAAAACTCGATGACGCGGAACTGCACCACGCCCGAAGTGATCTCCTGCTCCGGCGTCTGCAGGGCGACGAACGGATAGCCTTCGCCGCGATAGTAGCCGGCGATGGCCGCCTCGATCTCGGCGATCAGCTTCTTGGACAGCTTCTGGCCCAGGAAGGGCTTCAGCAGGGCCTGGCCTTGCGGGGTGTTCAGCCGCGCCACGGCGCTGGCGTCAACGCCGGAGACCGGACCGCTGACCAGCGGGCTGGACGGCCCCAGCAGCACGACGCCGCTGAGCGCGGGGCCGATCGGCGTGGCGTCTTCCTGCGAAGCGACGGCGTTGGGGCCCAGCTTCAGGACGTCGGCGCCCACCGCGGGCGGCAGGTTGCGTTCGACGGCCTGGGCGTGGGCCGCGGTGGTGGCGGTCACGGCGCAGGTCGCGCCGAGCAGCGCCGCCAGCCCGAAGGTGGCGGTGCGGGCCTTGTTCAGCGTGCTCATCAGAAATTGAAACCTTGGAAGTGGATGGCGCCGGACGTGGAACCGCCCTGCGAATACGGAGCGGGGGGGCAGGTGTCGTTGGTCGAGCAGGCGCTGTCGGTCCCGCCGTCCTGCTGCTCCTGTTGCGACGACTGTTCGTCCTGGGCCAGCTGGAAGCCAGCGCCGCCGTCGACCGGGTCCTGGGTCCCGACCTCCGGGCCGCTGCCGGCCGCTCCGCCGCCTTCGGCGGGGATGTACGGGATAAGCACGTTCTCGACCGGGGGGATACCCAGCAGGATCGTGAACACCGCGGGCTTGAAGGCGATGGCGTAGTTGCCGCCGGCGCTCAGCGTGCCCTTGGTGATGCCGTAGGTCCCGACCGTCTCGCCGACGTCGCGCGTCAGGTCGCCCGTCAGGCTGTCGCCCGCGATCAGCGTTCCGGCCACGTAGGTCAGTTTCGGGTCGACGTCGTTGCGGTTCTTGGTCTGGTCGTTGGCGGTGATCGCCAGGGCCAGTTGGCTGATCTGGCCGATCTGGCCGGTCGCGCTGGTCGAGGCCAGGACATAGTTGCCCGAACCGGCGCCGCCGAGGCTAACGCCGCTGGCGGTCACGGTCTTGCCCGTCCCGGCGTTCTTGTCGGCATAGGCCGCGCCAGTCGAGCTCGCCGTCACGACGTCGCCGGCGATCAGGCCGGTCAAGCCGTAGTTGCCCGCGCCCAAGGTGGCGGCCGTCGTGCCGTCATAGGTCTTGGTCACCGCGCCCGTCAGGCCCGCCGTCAGGGTCTTGGCGTCGATCTGGCCGATCGCGGCCGAGGCCGTGGTCGAAGCCAGGACGTAGTTGCCGGCGTCGGCGCCGCCGAGGCTGACGCCGCTGGCCGTCACCGTCTTGCCCGTGCCGGCGTTCTTGTCGGCATACCAGGACGTAGTTGCCGGCGTCGGCGCCGCCGAGGCTGACGCCGCTGGCCGTCACCGTCTTGCCCGTGCCGGCGTTCTTGTCGGCATAGGCCGCGCTGGTCGAACCGACGCTGACCGTGTCGCCGGCCACCAGGCCCGAGAGGCCCAGAGTGTCGCCGAGCGTGGCGGCCGTCGTGCCGTCGTAGGTCTTGACCACCGTGCCCGTCAGGCCCGCCGTCAGGGTCTTGGCGTCGATCTGGCCGATCGCGGCCGAGGCCGAGGTCGAGGCCAGGACGTAGTTGCCGGCGTCGGCGCCGCCGAGGCTGACGCCGCTGGCCGTCACCGTCTTGCCCGTGCCGGCGTTCTTGTCGGCATAGGCCGCGCTGGTCNGCCAGGACGTAGTTGCCGGCGTCGGCGCCGCCGAGGCTGACGCCGCTGGCCGTCACCGTCTTGCCCGTGCCGGCGTTCTTGTCGGCATAGGCCGCGCTGGTCGAGGCGACGCTGACCGTGTCGCCGGCCACCAGACCCGAGAGGCCCAGAGTGTTGCCGAGGGTGGCGGCCGTCGTGCCGTCATAGGTCTTGGTCACCGCGCCCGTCAGGCCCGCCGTGAGGGTCTTGGCGCCGATCTGGCCGACCGCGGCCGAGGCCGTGGTCGAGGCCAGGACGTAGTTGCCGGCGTCGGCGCCGCCGAGGCTGACGCCGCTGGCCGTCACCGTCTTGCCCGTGCCGGCGTTCTTGTCGGCATAGGCCGCGCTGGTCNGCCCGTCGTGCCGTCATAGGTCTTGGTCACCGTGCCGGTCAGGCCCGCCGAGATGGTCTTGGCGTCGATCTGGCCGACCGCGGCCGAGGCCGTGGTCGAAGCCAGGACGTAGTTGCCGGCGTCGGCGCCGCCGAGGCTGACGCCGCTGGCCGTCACCGTCTTGCCCGTGCCGGCGTTCTTGTCGGCATAGGCCGCGCTGGTCGAGGCGACGCTGACCGTGTCGCCGGCCACCAGGCCCGACAGGGCCAGGTGATCGGCGACGGTCGCGCCCGTCGTGCCGTCATAGGTCTTGGTCACCGTGCCGGTCAGGCCCGCCGAGATGGTCTTGGCGTCGATCTGGCCGACCGCGGCCGAGGCCGTGGTCGAAGCCAGGACGTAGTTGCCGGCGTCGGCGCCGCCGAGGCTGACGCCGCTGGCCGTCACCGTCTTGCCCGTGCCGGCGTNTGACCGTGTCGCCGGCCACCAGGCCCGACAGGGCCAGGTGATCGGCGACGGTCGCGCCCGTCGTGCCGTCATAGGTCTTGGTCACCGTGCCGGTGAAACCCGCCGTCAGGGTCTTGGCGTCGATCTGGCCGATGGCGCCCGAGGCGGTCGCGGAGGCCAGGACGTAGTTGCCGTTGGCCGCGCCCGACAGGGTCAGGTCGCCCGCGGTCACGGTCTTGCCCACGCCGACGTTCTTGTCGGCGTAGTTGGCCGCGCCGGAGACGCTCACCACGTCCTCGCCGACCAGGCCGTCCAGCGCGAAGTTGCTGGCGTTCAGCAGCGCGCCGGTCGCGCCGTCGTAGGTCTTGGTCGTCGAGCCCGTCAGGCTGGCGTTGATCGTCTTGCGACCGATCTCGCCGAGGCCCGTCGCCGTGAAGGACGACACCGCGTAGTTGGCGCCGACGCCGTCCGCGAGATCGACCTCGACGCTGCCCGTGAGGGCCTTGCCGACGCCCGCGTTGGCGTCGGCGAAGGCCAGGTCGCCGATCGTCGGCGACAGGACCTCGCCGCCGACCAGGCCTTGCAGGGCGCCGGCGTACTGGTCGCCCGTCAGCCCGGCCGCGCCGTCATAGGTCTTGGAACCGGTGACGGTGGCGGTCACCACGGCGCGGTTGATGTAGCCGATCTGGCCCGTCGCGCTGGTGTCGGACAGCACGTAATTGGCCGCGTCGGCGCCGCTCAGCGCTATGCCGTCGACGGTGACGGAATAGGCGCTGGCGCCTTCATTGCTGCTCGAGACGTCGGTCGGGCGAACCCGCTCGGAGGGCTCCGGGTTTTGCTGATAGACGCCGGTGGCCGGGCCATTCACGCCCACCACGTCGCCATCGAGCACGCCGCTCAGGCTGTAGTTGCCGTTGGTCAGGGTCGCGGTGCTGGTGGTGTCGTAGTTCTTGACCGCCGAGCCGACCAGGCCGACGTCGATCATCCGCTTGTTGACGGTCAGGGTGTTCAGCTTGACGACGCGATAGGCGCCGCCGCCGGCCCGGGTGACCGTGCCGCCCGCGATGTCGAAGGCGTAGGTCCCGGCGTTGGTGCGATCACCGAAGACGTTGGTGATGGTGGCGTCGGTCAGGATGTCGCCGCTGCGCAGCGATGCGTGGCTATTGATCGCCGGGTTGATGTGATCGCCGTAGGTCGTGGTGGTGCGTGCATCGATGAGCAGCACGTTGTCGGCGACATAGAGTTCGGCGAAGTGGGCCAGGTTGTCGCTGGAGGCGCCGGCCCCCGACCCGGTGACCCAGATGTCGGTGCTGAAGCCGCTGTAGACCTCGTCGAACTTGGTTTCGTCCTGCAGGTCCGCGGTGCTGTAGCCGATGTTTCCGTCTTGGCTGCTGAAGCTGGAGTCGCGGCCCATGGCGGTCAGGTCCGCATTGACCGTGGTGCTCCAGCGGCCGTTGTGGAGCGAACCGCCGTCGGCGTAGCCGACCAGCGCCCCGACCTTGTTGTCGCCGGTCACCGTGCTGGTGTTGAGGACCGTGGTGATGGAGCCGCCCGAGTTTTCGCCGACGATACCGCCGACCTTGTGCGTGCCCTGCGCGGCCCCGGCGGAATAGCTGTCGCTGATGCTGCCGGCGTTGAAGCCGGCGACGCCGCCCACGGTGTAGCCGGAGACCGAGCCGCGGAAGGCCGAACCCAGGATGTTTCCACCGTTGTAACCCACGAGCCCGCCAGCATAGGAGCCACCCGTGACCAGGTCGCCACTCACCGTCGCGGAACTGCGGACGTCGCGGACGTCGCCGTAGTTCCTACCGGCGATCGCGCCGACCCGGCTGCCGGCGGCGCCGGTCATCGATCCGCCGACCAGGGCGAAATCGTGAACGAGCGCCCCTTCCTGGATCACGCCGAACAAGCCGATATCAGCGGCGGCGCTGTTGATCGTCAGGCCGGAAATCTGGTGGCCCGCGCCGTCCAGTTGACCATAGAAGTGGCCGATGCTCGAGAAGCCGCCGGCCCCGAACACGCTGCTGCCGCCCGCGTTGGTCTCGGCGGCCGAGAAGTCAGCGCCCAGCACGTAGCTGACCTCGGAATTCAGGGCCATCAGCTGCAGCTGGTGGACGTTGTTGATCGTCGTCGAATATTCGCTCTCCAGCAACGGACGCAGGCCGGCGACGAACGCCCACTTGCCGTTGTCGGTGAAGTTGTAGCTGTCCGCGTCGAAGGCCTGGGCGCGGGTCAGGCCGGTGACGCCGTCCGTATTGGCCTGGTCGTCGCCTCGGGCGACGGTCACGCCGCTGGAGTCCGTGTCCCAGTAGAGGTTGGAGACCACGCTGCCCGTGTAGTGGCCGAACAGGCCGCCGGCGACACCGCCCGACACCGCGCCGGTGGCGTAGCCGTCATGGATCTGGATGCCGGTGTCCATGGAACCGATCAGGCCGCCGGCCCAGCCCCGCGACCCGGTCGCCGTCACCGAGCCCGTCGAATAGACGTAGCTGACCTCGACGAGACCCGACATGACCTGGCCGATCACGCCGCCGACCTTTTCGGCGCCCGTCACCGCGCCGGTGGCGTAGCTATCGCTGATCCCGAACGACGACAGGTAATACTCGTCCTCTTCGTCGTCGTAGTAGCTCGAGCCCTGGATATAGCCGACCAGGCCGCCGACCGCTTGCCCGCCGGTGACCTTGCCCGTGGCGTAGGACTTGTAGACGATGTCGCTGCTGTTGGAGTCGGCGCTGTTCATCGCGCCGATCAGGCCGCCGACACGGTCAATGCCGGTGACGTCGCCGCTGGCCCAGCTGGATTCCACGTTGGTGCCGTGGCCGGAGAGGCCGATCAGGCCGCCGGTGTTGAAGTCGCCCGTCACGGCGCCCTTCGTGTAGGAGGTCAACACGTTCACGCCGCCACGGGTATAGCCGATCAGGCCGCCGGTCGCGGACTGGTTGTCGTCTATCGCGTTGTACTGCGCCAGGTAGTAGTCGGCGTTGGTGTTGAAACCGCCGGTGACAGCGCCGGTGGCGTAGCTGTCGGTGAGGTCGGTATTGCCGGCCGCGCCGACCAAACCGCCGACCTGATGATGGCCGGAGACGTCGCCGCTGGCCCAGACATTGGTGAGGGTCGAGCCGTAGATGTCGCCCACCAGGCCGCCGAAATAGAGGCCCGCGCCGCCGACTGCGCCGGTGGCGTGGCTGTTGGTGATCTGGGTGTAGATGGCCGTGCCCACCAGGCCGCCGACCTTTTCGACCAGGGGTGCGCCGTCTTCGTCCACGCCGTCGATCCGACCGGTGACGTCGCCGCTCGCCGAACCGTAGTCGATGCTTCCCGTGGTCAAGTCACCGACCAGCCCGCCGGTGCCATAGCCGGCGCCGCTGACGTCGCCGCTCGCCTTGGCATAGGAGAGCGTGCTGTTGCTCGATTGGCCGACCAGACCGCCGACGCGATCCGTGCCGGTGACGTCACCGCTCGCCGAAACCGTATTCAGCGTCGAGCCCTGAGCCTCGCCCACCAGGCCGCCGGTGTTGTTCAGCCCTGTGACATTGCCGCTGGCCCGGCCCTCGTTAAGGGTCGCGTTGCCATACATCCTGCCGACCAGGCCGCCGGTGTTGTTCTGGCCCGCCACCAAGCCGGTCGCCGAGACTCTCGTCAGCACGACGCCATTGCCCTGTCCCACCAGGCCGCCGGTATTGTCATCCGTGCCCGTGACGCCGCCGGTCGCCGAAGCGTCGGTGATCTGACCCGCCTCGCCGTAGCCGACCAACCCGCCGACTTGCCCGCCGCCCACGACCGCGCCGCTCGCGACGCTGTTGTTGATATTGGAACCGACACTCAAGCCGACCAGGCCGCCGACCTTTTCGGCGCCGCTCACCGCGCCGCTCGCCGTCCCGTAGGAGACGTCGCTGTCGAAGGCGCCGCCGATCAGGCCGCCGACCTTCTCGGCTCCCTGCACCGCACCGCTCGCCGTCCCGTAGGAGACATTGGTGCTGGCAGTCAAGCCGATCAGGCCGCCCGTGTATTGCCGGCCCGTCACGTCGCCCGTCGCCTCGCCACGGACGATGGTGGCACGGTAGGTTGAGCCCACCAAGCCGCCGGTGAAGTCGCCGCCGGTGACCGATCCGCTGGACGCGCTGTCCTCGATCGTCGTTCTGTTGGCGTAGCCCAGCAAGCCGCCGGTCCCACCGTCACCATCATTGGTGACGGTCATGGACGAGGTGACATTGGTGATGCTGGCGCCCTCCGCGCCGCCGGCCAAGGCTCCGGCGTACTCTCCGCCCGCGACCGAACCGGTCAGGTTGAGGTCGCGCACCGCGCCGCCGTCGATCATGCTGAACAGGCCGGCGTTGTCGCCACGCTCGACGCGCAGGTTCGAGATCGTGTGGCCCAGGCCGTCGAAGGCGCCGTACAGGGCGGCGTTGGCGAACAGGCCGTCGGCCGAGGCCGAGGCGTCGACGTCGCGGCCCAGGGCGTAGTTGCCGGTCGCTTCGCCATCGGTGTCGCCGTTCAGTCGTTGCAGGTCGGCGTAGTTGTTGACCAGCAGGTAGGTGGTGATGGTCGCGTCGTCGTCGTTGTGGTTCTGGTAGCCGCTGTTGATCGTGACGTAGTCGGCGTAGTCGGCGCTGTTGGTGAAGATATTGACCGTGCCGTTCAGCAGGTAGGCGTTGTCGCCAAAGGCGACGACGCCGGTTCCCGTGCCGGTGTTGTCGGCGCGCAGGTCGATAACGCCGTCGCCGTTGGCGTCCAGGTCGCTGTTGATGACCACATCGCGGAACGCGCTCAGCGTCAGCTTGTGCCCGCCGGCGTTGAGGGCGTCGTCGGCGTCAACGACGATGTCGCCGACGTGGGTCGTGATGGTGACGTTGGTGCGGCCGGCCATGGCGCCATTGAGGGCGGTCGCCTCGGCGTCGCCGATGTTGAACCCGTCCGCGTCGATCCGCCAGTCATTGGCCGAGACCTGCGAGCCGGCGATGGCGACCTGGGCGCCCGACATCTGGACCGAGGCGCTGGCCTCGATCACGCCGCTGGACTCGACGTTTCCGGCGCCGGCGGTCAGGAACACCCGGCCGTCCGTGCTGTTCTCGGTGATGCTGGTGGCCGAGACCAGGTCGCCGACATTGCCGGCCAGGGCGTAGATGTTGCCGCCGTTGGCCCGCAATTCGATCTCCGCCGCGGCGATGGCGCCGGCGTTGGTGACGGAGGTGTCGGCCCCGCCGACCTCGACGACGAACTTGCCGTCATTGGCCTTGGCGTCGCGCATCAGCACCTTGCGGCCGGCCGTCAGACCGACCGTGCCTTGGTCGGCGGTGATCGAACCCTCGTTCCGGACCGTGGTGGCGATCAGGGCGACGTCGCCGCCCAAGGCGCCGATCTGGCCGTAGTTGACCACCAGGCCCGCGCCGGGTCCTTCGAAGGTCATCGCGCCGCCGGCCAGGAAGTTGGCGTCGCTGACATTGAGCGCCGAGGCCACGAAGCGGCCGCCGACATTGACCGTGCCGTTGGCGCCGATGATCACGCCGTTGGGGTTGATCAGATAGACGCTGCCGGTCGCGTTCAGCATGCCGTCCAGGTTGGAGACGTTGGCTCCGGTCACCCGGTTCAGCGTCGCGCCCGCGCCGTTGTTGAACGACACCGAGTTGTTCTGGGCGATCGAGAAGTCCGACCAGTTGATGATCGCTTTGTCGCTGGTCTGGCTGATGGTCATCGCGCCGGGGCCGGTATAGCCGATCGTCGCCGATCCCGAGGCGACGTTCCCGCCGCTCGGCAACGCCTGGGCCGCGGCGGCCGAAGCCGCCATCATCAGGGGCAGCAGCGAGAGGGCGAACAACGACCCTTGTTCGAGATGGCGACGACGGGACATGCGGCGAAAGCTCCTGAGAACGGCGAATCCCGGCGCGCGCGTCGGAAAGCTTGGCCTTAGAAGACAATCGAACAGCGTTCGCCATGCTCCCGCGTCTCACCCTTGAGACATCGCGGAACCAAGCCGGCGCGCTAAAAGACAGTTGCCCTAACGTCAGCTAATCAGCTGATCTCGTTCAGCAACGCGTCCCATCGCTGACGTGAGATTTCGGCCCGCTCGCCAATGGTCGTGGCCTGTCGAAGCTGCCGCCGGTACTCGCCCGGGCTGGCCGCGAACGCCGCGCGAAACAGGCGGCTCATATGGCTTTCCGACTTGAACCCGCAGGCGTGGGCGATGTCGGCCAGCGAGCGCGCGTCCGACGGATCGCCGAGCGCGGCCCGCAGGCGGACCAGACGGCGGGCCTGGATGACGCCCCCTACCCCGCCCTCGGCCTGGAAGATGCGATACAGGGTCGCGCGCGAGACACCGGTCGCCTCACCGATGATCTCGGCGGTGAGTTCGGTGTTCAGGTTGGTTTCGATGAAGCGCTTGACCGACTCGCGACGCGCGAACTCCAGCCGCCGAAGGTCGGCGCCGCGCCCCAGCTCGACACTGCCCGCCGCCACGGTCAGGAGGTCGATGAAGGCGCGGGACACAGCCGGCAGATCGGCCTCGCCGATCTCCGGCGCGCGAACCGCCAACGACTTCATGTAGTCGGCCAGCAGCAGGGCCTTGTCCTGGTCGATGACCCGTCCATGCAGGCCGGCCGTCGAGCCCAGCGCCGCCTGCAACACCTCGCGCGACACGCTGGCGGTGATGACCCGCGCCGCCGTGGCGCGGTTGCGCATCGGCCGGGTCATGTCGAGCAGGACGATCCGGCCGGGCTCGATCCATCCGAAGTCGTTTCCGCTGTCGACCTCGTACAGACCGTCGGCGACCAGCTGGACCGTGAAGTGGTCGAACTGGTCGCGGCGCACCCGCTCGGTGGAGCGTTCATGCCCCACCCCAGCCAGCCGACGGTCGAACAGCAGGATGCCGGCCAGCCGCCAGCCCGTGACCTCGGCGAAGAAATCTCCGTCCAGGCCGGTGACGTCGGCGCCGGAAGAGTAGAGGTCGCGATAGAGCTCGAAGTCCTGGGCCGGATCGGTCTCGGACGTGAACCGCATGAACTGCTCGGCCATTACGCGTCGACCCCGCGGGTCTCCGCGGCCCGCACGACGCGCGCCCAGGCCTTGCGGCTGCCCCAGGCCAATGACGCGGCGACGGCGGCGGCCACGGCGGTCGTGCTGAGCAGGGCCTTGCCCAGTTCACCAGGGCCGAACACCCGATCACTGAGCAGGCCGATCACCGGCGGGCCCAGGCCAAGCCCCATCAGGGTGGTGACCGCGAAGAAGATCGCGTTGGAAACGCCGTGGGCGTCGGGCGACATCCGCTGGAACATCACCAGGAACGCCACGGCCGCCGCGCCGCCGAACACCGTCAGCATGAACAGGCCCAGACTCATGGTGATCATGGACGGCGCCAGGCACAGCAGGGCGGCGCCCACGACGCCCAACGCCAGGGTGACGACGACCACCAGGCTGGGCGAACGGCCCGTTCGCCGGCAGACGTCCACCAGCGCCCCTCCCAATCGATGTCCCAACGGCGCGCCAAGGACGACGATCAGTCCACTGACGATACCGCTCCGCGCCGACGACAGTCCCAACTCACGTTGCAGCAGGGTCGGCATCCAGGCGCTCACTGCCTGGATCAGCACGATCACGCTACCGGCGGCGGTCAGGTGGGCGGCGAAGGCCAGCGGCCAGGCGCGCAGCCAACCCAGGGCGGGCAGCAGCGAGGGCGAGCGCGGCGGGGGGGCCGGCGCCCGACCTCGGCGATCGGTCAGCAGCAACGCCACGGCGACCAGGAGGTTGGGCAAGGTGCTGAGGAAGAACAGCACCCGCCAGGTTTCGAATCCGGGAAGCGTCCCGCGCATGAAGGGCGAGGCGATCAAAGCCAGCAAGGCGCCGCCCAGCAGCATGGCCCCGCCGCGGCCCACGGCCGAGCCGGTGGTGAACACCGAAATGGCCCGCCCGACCCGCTCGACGGGCGTCCTGGCGACGATCACCGACAGGGCGGCGGGCGCCACGGCCGCCTGGAATAGGCCCAGCATCAGCCGGCAGACCACCAGCTGTTGCCAGCTGGTGGCAAGGCCGAAGCCGATGCTCGCCAGGGTCCACAGGACAATGCTGATCGCCAGCAGCTTCAGATGCGGCGCGCGGTCCACGACCCGGCCGAAGGCCAGGGTCGCGACGACGAAGAACAGCACGAAGGCTGGGCCTTGCAGAAAGCCCAGCGCCGTATCGCTCAGCGCGAACTGCTGCTTGAGGATCGGCAGGACCAGGGCCGGCAGGTTGCGGTCGGCCGTCATCAGGAAGTGAGTCAACGCCAGCAGGCCCAACGGCGCGGCGGACGCGACGCGGGTTCCGCCCAAGCGGTCTTGTTTGTTGAAAGTGAGCACCGTCATCCCCCCGGATCTTTGTGCTTAAGCCACGGGCGGAGATGTTGCGCGTATACGCGCGGTGCTCACACCGGGATCGGGGCAGGCGCCCCGCTTCGGACGCCCAGAGGGTGGAGACTCAATCATCGACAACTCTGGATTAACAGCGTTCGACAAACGCAGACCTGGGCTCCCGCGTCAACGCGGCGCCCCTTCCGCACGAACGGTGGGGCGACTTGACGCAGGTTACGCTAGGTCAAGCCTTGGCGAGTTTCCTGGCCGCAGCGACAGGCCGTAGGTCACGGAGTTGGCGCCGAGCCCCGGGTGGATGTCGAAGCCACCAACCAAGGCCCGCAAACCGGCGCGCAGCTCGATCTTGGCGATCTTCATGCCGCCGCAGACCCGCGCGCCCGTCGAGAACGGGAAGTAGCCGGCGGGCGGCGAAGCGGCCGCCCATTCGGGACGCGCCGGGTCGAAATCGAACGGCCGGTCCCAGCGTCTCGGATCGCAATGCAGGCCGACGAACGAGATCGCCAGCGGTTCGCCGGCCGCGAAGGTCTCGCCGCCGATCGTCCGGCTGTCGCGGCTGAAGCGGGTGACGAACGGCACCGGCGGGAACAGGCGCAGCAGCTCGGCGATGAACGCCTCCAGGCCCCGGCCGCCGTCGTTCCGGTGATCGTGGATCGCGACCGCCAGCGCCGGCCGCCCGGCCAGGACATGCGCCGCCCACATCAGGCTGGAGGCCGTGGTTTCGCTGGAGGCGATGATGTTCTGGATCAGCTCCTCGCCCGCGTCGAACCCCGGGATGTCACGCCCCCGAAGCGCCAGGCTGGCCAGCACGGCTTGCAGGTCCGCATCGGCGGCCCAGAGGTCGAGGATCTCCCGGCGGAGCGCCGCCAGACGGCGCTCGACGTCGTCGAAGGCCGCCGCCTGGGCGCCCGCGAAGGCGATCCACTGCCTTAGCACCAGCAAGCGCCGCACCCTGATCAGCCAGTCCTGGTCCCAGGCGATCGGCCGGGCCAGGCCGAAGACACCGGACACCACCTCGAGCGCGGCGCCGACGAAGGCGCCATAGAGTCCATCCCGCCCCTCCCCCCCGCGATCCGCGGCGTGGGCGCGCAAATGCGTGCGGTAGATGTGCTCGACCGCCGTGTCGTCGAAACGGACCATGTTGCGGGCGTAGCTGGGCTGGGTGAGGCGGACCCGCGCCGCCCAGTCCTCGCCGTTGGCCGTGAACCGTCCCTCGGCGAAGGCCGACAGGAAGTCGTAGTTCTTCGGGAAGGCCGCATGATCCATCAGGACCGCCCGGGCCGCCTCCGGATTCTGGACCAGCCGGATCGGAAACGCGCCAGCCGGAATGTCGCCGGCCGCGATCCTGTAGAGCTGGGTCGCCAGGCCGTCGAGGCCCCGTTGGGCGACGACCTCAGGATCCACCGAGGACACCTTGCCGGCGGCCCAGGATAGGCGGGCGTTTTTTGTCGGGACGGCCATCGAGGAAGGCGCGCATGCGATAGACCGGCAGGTCGGCGCAGACGTGCGAGATGCCACGGATCAGGGCCGGCAGGTCGGCCGGGTTGTCGGCGATGAAGACCGACAGGATCACCGCGTCGCCCTTGGCCCAATCGGGCGCCGGGATCGGGATCTCGCCGCGCCGCCACGCCTCCGCCTGCTGGTGTCCCACCCGCAACCAGCCGCCATAGGCCACCAGCCGGCCGTCGCGGATGGCCATCAGGTTCGCGCCATGGATCAGCTGGCCCATCAGCACGTCGACCATCAGCCCCAGCGAATAGCCGAGGAACGGCGGGTGCTGGGCGACCTTTCGGACCACCGCCGAGAAGGCGATGTCGCCCATCGCCCCGACCTCCAGCCGCAACGGCCCCGGAGGCTTGGGCTTGAAGATCGCCCCGTCGATCGCCGAGTCGGACATTGCAAATGGGCCCCCGCCCCGAATGGAAGGTCGAGGAGGGACCAAAGTTTCGGGAAGAAGTCCAGAAGCGATCGGCGGGCGCCAACGCGCCGCGCGCTCACTTCCCGGCCGCCGGCTCCGGCTCGGCGATGTTCAGGACGTTGGGGTCATAGACCCACTCGACCGCGTCCGAGCGCGCCTCGGCCCCCGCGCCGGCCTGGACGGCGATGCGGTTGACGCCAGGCCGCAAGGCCACGTCCGGCCAGACGGCGATATGGTCCTGGACCGGCGAGGTCCCGACCACGACGCCGTTCACCGTCAGGGTAGCCTCCGGGCGGTTGCTGTAGACCTTGACGTCGGCGCGCGGCACGACGCGCGGCCCCTGCCGGCGATGGGTGATGTAGACCATCGGCTCGGTCGTCCAGTTGGCCTGGTACCAGTAGTAGGCGTCCTTGGGCGTGCGACGGTCGTGGCTGACCAGGCCCTTGTCGTTGACGCCCGGCCGATCGCCTTCATTGCGGCCGTCCGAGGCGAAGTCGAACCCGACCCAGACGAAGCTGGCCCAGATGAAGGGCCGATCGCGCAGGTCGCGCCAGTTCTTCTCGTGATAGAGCGCCTGGTAGTGCTCCGGGTGGAAACCGGCCGTGGTCTCCGGCCGCCGCGCCGGATCCTGCTGGTGAAGAATGCTGGCGCCGGCTCCGTATTCGCTGACCGCCATCGCCCGCCCCGGCGTCTCGCGATGCACGCCGTCGGCCCAGGTCCCGATCGTCTCGCCCTTGTCCGGATACCAGCCGTAGTAGCGGTTGTAGCCGATGACGTCGGTGTGGGTGGTCAGCCGGTCGGTGTCCGAGGCGCAGCAGTGGGCGTAGACGGTCGGCCGGGAGGGATCCTCGGCCCTGGCCAGCGCCTGCAACGCCGCCAGCGCCTGGTTGGTGGCCTCGTCGGCGGCGTAGACCTCGTTGCCCAGGCCCCAGACAACCACCGATGGATGGTTGTAGGTCTGGCGGATGAGCTCCCGCAACTGCTGCTCGAGATTGGCGAGGAACTCGGGCTCGTATCCGACCTTGCTGTTGAACGGGATCTCGGTCCAGACGACCAGGCCGGCGCGATCGGCCAGGTCATAGGCCTTGGCGGGATGCTGGAAATGCACCAGCCGCAGGCCGGTCACGCCCATGGCCTCCATCAGGCGGAAATCCTCGGCGACGTCGTCGTCCGACACCGCCAGGCCGACGCCCGGACGGTCCAGGTGCAGGTTCACCCCGTGCACCGCCAGGTGCTCGCCGTTCAGGAAGAACCCCTTGTCCGGGTCGATGCGGGTGGTGCGCAGGCCGAGCGGGACGCGCACGGCGTCGGTCTCGCCGCCCTCGACGCCGGACACCGTCGCCACCACCGCGTAGAGGTAGGGATCCTTGCGGCCGTTCCAGGCCCGGGGCCTGTCGATCGCCAGGGTCTGCTCGACCGGCGTCGTCGCACCGGCGGCCAGCGGCGTCACCGAGGACGCCTGGGCCACCAGCCCGCCCTCGGCGTCGAGGATGCGGGTGGTGACCCGCGTCCGCCGGGCCGCCGACGCGTCGTTGCGCACCCGGGTGGTCACCCGCACCGTGGCGCGCCCCGACGTCATCGAGACGGTGGTCGCATAGACGCCGGGTCCGCCATCGTCGAGCGCGTCGACGTGGAGCAGCGGCGTGCGGATGAGGCTGACGCCGCGATAGAGCCCGCCGAAGATCGTGAAATCGCCGCCCAGCGGCGCGATGCTCGGGCTGGCGCTGTTGTCGACCCGCACCGCCAAGACGTTGCGGCCCGGCCGGACCCATGCGGTGACGTCGAACCGGAACGCCGCGTAGCCGCCCTCGTGACGGCCGACCCTCTGGCCGTTCAGATAGACATCGGCGACCAGGGCCGCGCCGTCGAACTGCAGGAAGTAGCGACTGGGGGTCGCGCCGTCGGCGGTGAAGAACGCGCGCCGATACCAGCCGGGGCCCCGATAATAGCCGCCGCCATCGGCGCCGTCCGCGCCGTTGAAGGTGTGCGGCAGGGTGACCTTCAGCCAGTCCTTGGGGTCGAAGGCCGCGACGGGCGCATCCGCCGAGTCGCCCTTCTGGAACCGCCAATCCTCGTTCAGCGAAGCCTGTTGGCGCCCGTCAATGGCCGCATGGCCCCTGGTCGGCGACAGGATCCCGGCCATCAGCAAGACCACCAGGCCGGCGAACCAGGCGAAACGCATCGTCGTCATCTGTGCGGTCCCGGTACGCTGGGCGAATATCAGTTACCGGTAACTTTCCACCAGGGCGGCGGCCCGTGTCCATCCTGTTCGTCACTGGACGCGGCGGGCGCGCCGCTACCACCCACGTTCCTCGACCTCCGGCCGCGCCGCATAGCCGCGCTCGACATAGCCGAAGCCGTCGAAGTCGGCCGGCCGCGCCGTCCCCGACAGGTCCTGGCACGCCATGCCGACGAAGGCGCCGGTGAAGTTGGGCGCGCCGGGCGCCGTGGCCTCGTCGGACAGGATGCTGGCGTCGAACACCTCCGGCAGCCAGGACCAGGCCTCGCCGTCCAGGCTCCAGGCGAAGCGCAGCCGCTCGAAATCGACCTCGACGCGCAGGTGGACCAGGCCCGCGTCCGGCAAGGCGACCGGCGCGGTGAAGGCGTCGGCCTGGGGGCTGTCGGGCAGGGCCGACATCACCTGCAGATGGCGGCCATGGACCTCGTCGCGCGACACGAACAGGTAGTGGAACTTGTTGGCCCCGTAATAGCAGACCAGCCCCGCCGCCTGCTGGAAGTGCTGGGGCGCGAAGTCGACGACGGTGCGGGCGCTGTAGCAGTGGGCTTGCTGGCGGCGGGCCACCAGGGCCTGGCGATACTGGCTGCCCATGGTCTCGCGGCCGAACAGCCGCAGCCAGCCGGGGCGCGCGGTCAGGCTGAACAGCTCCTGCGGGAACGGCGAGCGCAGCCACTGGAAGTCGATCGGCAGGTCCGGACCGTCGAAGTCGGTCCAGGCGGGCGGCATGGGCCAGGGCGCGGCGGGCAGGTCCGGCCCCGGCGGGGTCAGCTCCGGGTCGCCGGAGCCGTCGCGGGTGCGTAGCCAGCCGTCGTCGCCCCAGGTCATCGGCTGGATCGCCGTCTCTCGCCCCAGCACGCAGCGTCCCCGGTTGGGCAAGGGCCGGCCGCAGAGATAGGCCATCCAGGTCTGGCCGTCGGGCGTCTCGACCAGGTCGGCGTGACCGGCCCGCTGCAGCGGCGCATGCGGCCGGTCGCGGGCGGTCAGCACGGGGCCGTCGGGATGGAGTTCGTAGGGTCCTTCGAGCGTCCGCGACCGCGCCATGGTCACCGCGTGCCCCCAGCCGGTGCCGCCCTCGGCGGTGATCAGATGGTACCAGCCGTCGCGCTTGTAGAGGTGCGGGGCCTCGGTCAGGCCCAGGGGCGTGCCGGTGAAGATCATCTGGCGTTCGCCGACCAGCGAACCGGCGGCGGGGTCGTATTGCTGGGCGACGATGCCGGCGAAGCGGTTGCGGCCGGGCCGGTGGTCCCACAGCATGTTGAGCAGCCACTTGCGGCCGTCGTCGTCATGGAACAGCGACGGGTCGAAGCCGCTGCTGTTGAGGAACACCGGGTCCGACCACGGCCCCTCGATACTGTCGGCGGTGACTAGGTAGTTGTGGAAGTCGCGCAAGGACGCGCCCGAGGCCCCGCCCACCGTGGTGCGGCCATAGCGCTTGACGTCGGTATAGATCAGCCAGAACCGGCCGTCGGCATGGGTCAGGCACGGGGCCCAGACGCCGCAGCTGTCGGGCGCGCCCAGCATGTTCAACTGGCTGGCCCGGGTCAGGGGCCGGGTCAGCAGCCGCCAGTTCACCAGGTCGCGCGAGTGATGGATCTGGACGCCCGGGAACCACTCGAAGGTCGAGGTGGCCACGTAATAGTCCTCGCCGACGCGAATGATCGACGGGTCGGGATTGAAGCCGCGCAGGATGGGGTTCTGGATCATTGAGGTCATGACGAACTAAACCGCAGGAAGGGGCGCGACAGGTGCGTGGGGTGACCTGGCCGGATCGCGGACCAGGGTCCACAGCAGCACCGCGCCCAACAGGTCGAGCACGCCAAGGGCCACGAAGAACGGGCTGTAGCCGACGGTGGCCACCAGGCCGCCGATCAGCAGCGAGAAGATCAGCACCCCCAGATTGCCAAACAGCCCGGCCATGCCGGCCACCGTAGCCACCTCGCCGCGGCGGAACAGGTCCGACGACATGGTGATCACCGTCACCGACAGGGTCTGGTGCGCGAAGCCGCCCAGGCACAGCAGGGCGATGGCGACATAGGGGCTCTGGACGCCGCCGACGAACATCATGCCGGTCATCATCACCGCCCCCAGGGTGAAGGCCCAGCGCCGGGCGTTGATCAGGCTGACGCCGCGCTTCTGCAGGAACAGCACCACCACCGGCCCGAACAGGCAGCCCAGGTCGGCGGCGACGAACGGCAGCCAGGCGAAGAGCGCGATCTGGGCCAGGTCGAAGTGGCGCACCGTGGTCAGGTACAGCGGCACCCAGAAGGCCAGCGTCCCCCAGGTCGGATCGGCCAGGAAGCGCGGCAGGGCGATGCCCCAGAAGTCGCGGCGGGCCAGCAGCTTGAGGATCGAGGGCTTGCCCCCTGCCCCCTCCAGGTGCGCCTCCTGGCCGGCGACGATGTGCTGGCGCTCGGCGTCGGACAGCGCCTTGTGCCGCTCGGGCGACTGGTAACAGGCCAGCCATAGCGCCACCCAGAGAAGGCCCAGCCCGCCGGCGACCACGAAGGCGGCCCGCCAGTTGTAGGCGATGATGGCCCAGGCCACGAGCGGCGGCGCCAGCACCGAGCCCATCGACGCGCCGATGTTGTAGACTCCGCCCGCCAGGCCGCGCTCCCTGGCGGGAAACCAGGTCGACACCGCCTTCATGCCCGCCGGATGGGCGCTGCCCTCGGCCAGGCCCAGCAGGCCACGCAGCCCCATCAGGGCCGGCCAGCTGTTGGCCAGGCCGTGGGCCATGGTGATCAGCGACCACGCCGTGGCGAACAGCGCGAAGCCGTACTTCAGGCCGATGGAGTCCAGCACGTAGCCGCACAGCGGCTGCAGCATGACCCCCAGCTGGAAGACGCCGGTGATCCAGGAATATTCCTTGGGACCGATGTGCAGGTCGGCCAGCACGGTCGGCGCGGCGACGCCCAGGGTGCTGCGGGTCAGGTAGTTCAGCACCGCGCCCAGCATCACCAGGCCGATCATCCACCAGCGGAGGTTGGCGATCTTGCGGCTCATGGGCTTGGCCTTGGTTCGAGGTCGGCCGCGCGGATCAGTTCCAGCACGTCGACGATGATGACCTGCATGGCGGCCTGGGCGGCCGCGGCGTCGCGGGCCAGGATCGCGTCGGCCACGTCCTCGTGCGAGGGGATCGAGGCGGTGTGGCCCTTGATGCGGTTGGTGAAGCGGATCGAGATGCGCAGGGCGGTGTTCACCAGCTCGTGCAGGTCGCGGTAGAACGGGTTCTTGGTGGCGTTGAGGAT
>NZ_LMHC01000001.1:0-1010000 GCF_001427665.1 Caulobacter sp. Root655 | reverse complement strand
CCGTCCGGCGGGCGTTGGCCCCGAAGCGAGGGCGGTGTTTAGCCAGCGCCCCGGAGAGTCGCAACCGCAAAAGCGATCGGATCAATCGTACGCTGGCCTTATCCTGTGCGCGGATCTGTGCATGGATCCAGGAGCGCGCCGCTCACGGGCCGCTTGCGCCATCCCCTCCCCTGCCTCCATAGACCTTTATATATATAGAGAGGCCCCGCACCCATGCTGTCCCAGAAAGCCCGTTACGCCCTGCGCGCCATGATCGAACTGGCCCGCGAGAGCGGCCAGGTCACGGCCGGCGAACTGGCCGTGCGGGCCGACGCGCCCCGCAAATTCCTGGAGGCCATTCTTCTTGCATTGGCCCGCCAGGGCCTGGTGGCCAGCCGGCGCGGCAAGTTCGGCGGCTACCTGCTGGGACGGGACGCCCGGGAGATCAGCTTCGCGGAGATCATCCGCCTGGTCGATGGGCCGCTGGCCCTGACCCCCTGCGTCAGCCGCACGGCCTTCCGGCGCTGCGAGGACTGCCGCGACCTGGCGACCTGCGCGCTGCGCGAAGCCCTGCTGCGAGCCCGCGACGCCACCGCCGCGGTTCTGGAGGGCTACAGCCTGGCCGACGCGGTCAACGGTTCGGGCGCCGAACTGCTGGGCGAGTCAGGGCGCTGACGCACTCCATATAGCGCGCCCTATATATAGAGTGTGGCGCGGGGCCTTCCCGGCCCCACCCACGACGGCCGGTCAGCCCGCCGCGATATAGGCCTTGAGGCCGTCGGCCTCGGCCTGAGTCTCGCGGATCTTGTACTTCACCAAGTCGCCGATCGAGATGATGCCGGCCAGGCGCTTGCCCTTGCAGACGGGCAGGTGGCGAATCCGCCGATCAGTCATCCGTTCGAGCAGGGCGTCGACCGTCTCTTCGGGCTGGGCGAAGACCACGTCGCGGGTCATGCAGGCCGAGATCGGCTTGGTCAGGGCCGCGGCCCCTTCCTCGGCGATCACCCGCACGATGTCGCGTTCCGAAAGGATGCCGGCGATCGTCTCGTCATCCTCGAGCACGACCATCGCGCCCACCTTGCGGGTATGCAGCAGGGCCGCCGCCGCGCCCACCGTCTCGTTCGGCGAGGCGGTGAACACGAGATCACCTTTGTCTTTCAGGATCTGAGAAACCAGCAAAGCCTAATCCTCCCTGACAAATTCGTTTTGACGAGGGTCTCGCAAAGCGCGTCCCGGATCAATGGGCTGCATTAGTGTCGCGGTTCGACCCCAGGTCACCACACGGCGATTCACCTTAACCAAATCGCGAGACCTTTGGGGTTACACCGAACGCTGTCCGATTTTGGCACGAGGGTTGCTTAACCCTCTCGTGTCGGCGTTCGCGGGGGTTGAGATGGTCAATCAGAAGAAGAAACTGCCGGGTGGCGACCTGTCGCTGGCCCTTTGCTCGGCCATTCTGACCCTGTCCGCCACCGGCGTCGCCCAGGCCCAGTCGATGGAAACCAATTCCGCCGGGTTCAACGCCGGCTACGGCCGCGTCGCCGGCTCGGAAAACCACGTCGTCCAGTATTCGACCCGCGACGCCAACGGCAACCGGGTGATCGTCGACGGCGTGATGCTGACCGGCGCCGACCAGAGCGTCTACTCCTCCAGCCATTCGTCGGGCTCGCTGGACAGCTACTCCGGGGTCGGCGGTTACGGCAGCTATGGCGGCTCCACCGCGATCGGCAACAACCTGACGGTCATCACCCAGGGCAACAACAACACGGTGATCGTCAATTCCACCCAGACCAACAACGGCAACGTTAGCGCCGGAACCAACGTCAACAACGGAAGCTCGGGCAATGGCCGCTAAGCGCCTCTCCCTCCTGCTGGCGAGCGCCTGCCTGGCGCTGAGCGCCTGCGGAAGCGTGCCGACCCCGATGGGCAACGGCAACTACGCCACGCCGATCGGCTCGGCGCCGGTCACCGCCAACCCCACGCCCTATACGGCGGGCCTGGTCTGCCTGGCCCAGTACGCGCGCACCAACCGCGTCGTGGCCCCGCGCGTCGCCATCGGCCGCATCGCCGACTATACCGGCAAGGAAGAGTCCGACGGCTCGGGCCGCAAGGTGACGCAAGGCGCCTCGCTGCTGGCCATGACCGCCTTCGCCAAGGCCGGCATGCCGATGGTCGAGCGCTTCGACACCTCGGTGTCGGAGTACGAGCTGAAATACGCCAACAACAAGCTGATCTCCGACAACCCCAAGCCCGGGGCCGACGTGCCGGCCGAGTATCGCAAGATCCTGGCGGGCCAGGTGCCCGGCTCGGACTTCTACGTGGCCGGCGGCATCACCGAGCTGAACTACAACATCCGCTCGGCGGGCGTTGACGCCTATGTCGGCGACAAGGACACCGACGGGCTGAAGGGCAATTTCCGCCGCCGGGTGTTCATCATGAACATCGCCCTGGACCTGCGGCTGATCAACACCCGCACGCTGGAGGTGGTCGACGTGATCTCCTACCAGAAGCAGGTGGTCGGCCGCGAGATCAGCGCCGGGGTGTTCGACTTCCTCAACGGCAACATCTTTGACATTTCCGCCGGCCGCGGGGCCCTGGAGCCCATGCAACTGGCCGTGCGCTCGCTGATCGAGCGGGCGGCGATCGAGATGAGCGCCAACCTCTACGGCATGCCCGGCCCGCAAAGCTGCCTGCAGTACGACCCCTACGCCGCCAATACGGTCGGGGCGACCGGGGCCTTCGTCCCCGCCTACAACAACCTGGGAACCAACAATGCGCAAACCCGCGAAGACCCGTCTCGCTGGAATGATCGCAGCGATCCCAATGTGCGTGATGCTGGCCGGGGTCGCTACTAGCCAGACCGTTCCCAGCCAGGGTTCGAACGACCAGCTGAACCTCGGCGACATCAATGCCGAGCAGACGCTCAACGTCGTCACCGCCGAGGACGTCTCCGCCCCCACCACGGCGGGCGGCAACACGTTCGGCATGACCGTCTACGGCGCCGACGGCGGCCTGACCTCCAACCAGGACAACCGGGGCGGCGTCCTGGCCCACGGCGTGGTCAATGTCAGCGACTCGATGGGCGTCGCCACCGTCACCTCGACGGCGGTCGGCAACAGCGGCACGGCCACGGCGGCCGCCGGCACGCTGACCGGCTTCATGGTCCAGACCAACACCGGCGCGGTCACCGCCCGCAGCCAGATCGAGGGCGAGACCGCCCAGGCCGGCGACGTCGTCGAAAGCAGCCTGGCGGCCGGCAACAGCCAGGGTCTGACCCTCAACAACGGCTCGATGGGCGCGCGGGTCAGCCAGAACAACCAGGCCGACGTCGCCGCCGACGGCGGGGCGATCATCCAGTATGTCGCCGGGACCGCCGTGGTGGCGGGCACCGCGGCCGGCAACAACATCGACCTGAACGGCGCCAACCAGTCGGCCGCCCGGGTGATCACCGACCAGAACAACGGCGCGGCCAATGTCACCGCCACCCAGTTCACCGCCTATGGCAACAGCAACACCACCGTCACGGCGGCCACCGCCTCGGGCAACAACCTCAACGCCGCCAATACGGGCCCGCTGCTGGACGTGGCCTCGCACCAGTACAACACCGCCTATGTGCGGGCCCAGGCGCAGGAGACCTCCTACGAGTTCGGCTCCGCCCAGGCCACGGCCTATGGGGTCGGCAACTCGGTGATGGCGGGCAACTACGGCCCGGGCCTGGTGCTCGACAACGTCCAGGTCAATGACGGCGGCGGCGTCGAGGTGATCGCCAGCTTCGAGGGCAATAACGGCTACGACGCCGGGGCCTCGGCCACGGCGATCGGCAACGCGGTCACCGGCTATGTCTGCAACCAGTGCAGCGGCACGATGAACGCCACCAACAGCCAGTCCAACAATGTCGACGTCAGCGCCCGCTCGACCATCACCATGGGCGGCGGTGGCCGCTCGATCGTCGGGGTGGCCACGGCGACCGGCAACAACGCCAGCTTCTCGGTGACGAACTCGGGGCATTAGGCGGCGGATACGATCCATCGACCTCGGGCTTTCGCTGCGAGTTGGTTGAGGAGGCGCGGAGCGGCCGGGCCAAGCCCGGAGACCGTGAGTGTTGTGTTTGCGTTTCGGCGTGGACCGACCGCTCCGCGAAACCGTTGTTCTCGAGGGACGGCGACTGTTCCCCCTCGGACGGGCAGGATCAAAGTCGCCCGGAAGGGGCCGTCAGCGACTCCGACAGATCCTGGAACAGGCCGGTTTGAACCTCCCGGCCCCGTCGACCCGCCTGTCCCGCCATCGTCCCCGACAAGCCTTGGAGCCTTCTGAGCTCCGCCACCCGCCGCGGTCCGATCGCCAGGCCCAGGCGGCCCCGCTCGGTTCCATCTCCATCGCCGCTTCGGGTCGGTACCAAGCGCCCTCCTCCGCGACGGAGACNCCGCCGCGGTCCGATCGCCAGGCCCAGGCGGCCCCGCTCGGTTCCATCTCCATCGCCGCTTCGGGTCGGTACCAAGCGCCCTCCTCCGCGACGGAGACGGGGTCCAGTATGGGCGGGGTGCAAGTGCTGGCGCGTTGGTGACGCTGATTATTTTTCAGGGCGTTGAGATCGTTTGGGTTTTCGTCGGCTCTGGCGGGGATAGTTACCGCTCGATCCCCCTCGAAACCCCTCTCTCTTTGAGAGAGGGAGGGGCCCGCCGCCGCAGGCGGTGGGAGGGTGAGAGGTTTCACCGCTGCCGGAAAATCTCGATTCCCAAGTCTCCCGGGCCAGGCTCTGGCCATGGACAAGACCGCCAACGCCCGTCGTCCGCGCCGGAACCAGACCCTGGCCGAGAAGATGCTCTGGACCCTCGTGCGCAATCGCCGCCTGGGCGGGTTCAAGTTCCTGCGGCAGGTGGCGATCGACCGCTACTTCGCCGATTTCGTCTGCGAGGCGGCCAAGGTGATCGTGGAACTGGATGGCCCGACCCATGACGGTCGCGAGGTCCATGACAGTCGTCGCACCGAGATCCTGGAGTTGTTCGGATACAGCGTGGTGAGGTTCCGCAACGAGCGGGTCCTGGCCGACCCGGGCGGGACAGCGGACGACATCCTGGCGGTGCTCCGGTCGGAGAGGGTGTAACCTCTCACCCTCCCACCGCTTCGCGGCGGGCCCCTCCCTCTCTCTAAGAGAGAGGGGTACAGGAGCGTCCGCAAACGGTCGTGTGCAGCCAGAAGCACACACACACCCCTTTCGGCCACTCCACGGCCCCGCCACCGGCGATACTTTCCCTCCATTGAGACACATACGTTGGGAACTGCTCGGACGGCGCCAACCCTCGGCTACCGAGCCGCCCACGCCCGTCACCGCCAATGAGGCAGGACCGCCCCGGCGGCGCCTTGCTTGCGTCACGTCGCACGGCCAAGGTGGCGGACCGATATCGATCACCCCCAAGGTCATCCATGATCCGCGTTTCGCGCCTGGCGCTTGTTCTCTCCGCCGGGCTTAGCCTTTCCGCCTGCGGAACGATCTCGAAAATCAAGCCGGACCAGGCCCGCCCGACCGCGACGGCGGCGCCCGCCCCGGCCGCGCCCGCCGGCCCGACGATCGATGCGGTCAAGCCCGGCCAGTGGCCCCAGGCGGTGTCCGACGTGACGCCCGATCCGCGGGTGCGGTTCGGGGTGCTGCCCAACGGCATGCGCTACGCCATCCAGAAGAACGCCACCCCGCCCGGCCAGGCCGCCCTGCGCCTGTGGTTCGACGCCGGTTCGCTGATGGAGACCGACGAGCAGCAGGGCCTGGCCCACTTCCTTGAGCACATGGCGTTCAACGGCAGCAAGAACGTGCCGGAAGGCGAGATGACCAAGATCCTCGAGCGCCACGGCCTGGCCTTCGGCGCCGACACCAACGCCTCGACTGGCTTCAGCGAGACCGCCTACCAGCTGGACCTGCCCAAGACCGACGACGACACCGTCGACAACTCGCTGATGCTGCTGCGCGAGGCGGCCGGCGAGCTGACCATCGCCCCCGACGCCGTCGATCGCGAGCGCGGCGTGGTGCTGTCGGAGGAGCGCAGCCGCGACACGCCCGGCTACCGGGTGTTCGTCAACACCTTCGCCTTCCAGCTGGCCGGCCAGCGGCCGCCGGAACGCCTGCCGATCGGCCAGGCCGAGATTCTCAAGACCGCCCCGGCCCAGCGCATCCGCGACTTCTACGAAGCCTGGTACCGGCCCGAGAACGCCGTGGTCGTCGCCGTGGGCGACTTCGACGTCGACGCCATGGAAGCCAAGATCAAGGCCCGGTTCGGTGACTGGAAGGGCCAGGGTCCGGCCGGAGTCAAGCCGGCGCTCGGCGCCGTCGCCAAGCGTGGCCTGACCGCCAAGGTGCTGGTCGAGCCCGGCGCCCAGCTGTCGGTGCAGATGTCGTGGGTGACCCCGCCGGACCTGGAGCTGGAAACCCGCGCCAAGGACAAGGCCGAACTGGTCAAGGCCCTGGGCTTTTCGGTGCTGAACCGCCGGCTGCAGGTGCTGACCCGCTCGGACGACCCGCCGTTCATCGTCGGCGTGGCCATGCAGAACGACCAGGAGCACGCCGCCCAGATCACCACCCTGGCCGCCACCGCCCAGCCCGGACGCTGGAAGGAGGCGATGACCGCCCTCGACCAGGAACAGCGCCGCGTCGCCCAGTACGGCGTGCGCCAGGACGAGCTGGACCGCGAGATCGCCGCCATGCGTTCAGGCTTCGTGGCCGCGGCGGCGGGCGAAGCCACCCAGCGCACCACCGCCCTGGCCGGCGCCATCGTCGGCTCGCTGGGCGACAAGGAGGTCGTCACCAGCCCGTCCCAGAACCTGGTGGTGTTCGACGAAGCCGTTAAGGGCCTGACCGCCGACACCGTGTCGGCCGTGCTCAAGGCGCAGTTCGCCGGCAGCGGCCCGCTGATCACCGTCCCGACGCCCACCCCAATTGAAGGGGTCGCCATCGAGGGGGCCGAAAAGACGGTGGCCGACGCCTATGTCGCCTCCGGCAAGACCCCAGTCGCCGCCCCCGCCGCGCCGGGGATCACCACCTGGCCCTATGCCAGCTTCGGCGCGATCGGCGCGGTCGCCGAGCAGCGCGACATCACCGACCTGGACACCGTCTTCGTGCGCTTCGCCAACGGCGTGCGCCTGACCGTCAAGCCGACCAAGTTCCGCGACGACCAGATTCTGGTGAAGGCCCGCGTCGGCCACGGCCTGCTGGACCTGCCGACCGACGTCCAGAGCCCGCTGTGGGCCGGCTCTGCCTATATCGAGGGCGGCCTCAAGCAGATCAGCGCCCAGGACATGGAGCGGGTGCTGAACGGCAAGGTGTGGAACGCCGGCCTGGGGGTCGAGGACGACGCCTTCAGCCTGTCGGGCCGCACCCGCCCCGAAGACCTGTCCACCGAGCTGCAGGTGCTGGCGGCCTACGCCACCGAGGGCGGCTGGCGGCCCGAGGCCTTCACCCGCATCAAGACCTATTACAGCACGATCCACGACCAGATGGAGACCACCAGCAGCGGCGTGATGGGCCGCGACCTGGGCGGGCTGCTGCACGGCGGCGACGGCCGCTGGACCTTCCCCACCCGTCAGCAGATCGCCGGCGCCGCGATCGACCAACTGAAGGCCGCGATCGACAAGCCCCTGGCCACCGACGACATCGAGGTGGTGATAGTCGGCGACATCACGGTCGACAAGGCGATCGCCGCCGTGGCCGAGACCTTCGGCGCCCTGCCGACCCGCACCGACACCCCCGCCCCGGCCGGCGCGAACAAGGCCCCTTTCCCCGCCCCCTCGGCCACGCCGGTGGTGCGCTTCCATAAGGGCCGCGCCGACCAGGGCCAGCTGTTCATGGCCTGGCGGACCGACGACCTGTTCGCCAACCTGCAGCGGGCCCGCAACACCCAGATCCTGGCCCAGGTGATGCAGCTGCGGCTGACCGACGAACTTCGCGAGAAGCAGGGAGCCACCTATTCGCCCTCGGCCTCGGCCACCGCCAGCGTCACCTTCGACCACTGGGGCTATCTGGCGGTCAGCGTCGAGGCTCCGCCCGCCAAGATGGACGGCATCGTCGCCAGCATCCGCCAGATCGCCGCCGACCTGCGCGACAAGCCGGTCACCGCCGACGAGCTGGACCGGGCCAAGAAGCCGCGCATCGACCAGATCGAAAAGGCCCGCGAGACCAACGAGTACTGGCTGGGAACCCTGTCGGGCGCCCAGACCGACCCGCGCCTGCTGGACTCCACCCGTTCGGTGATCGCCGGCCTGCAACGGGTGTCGGTCGCCGACGTACAGAAGGCGGCCCAGGAGTTCCTGGGCGACGACAAGTCGTGGACGATGATCGTCAAGCCGGAGAAATAATCCCCTTGATCCGCTCATCCCGGCGAATGCCGGGGTGAGCGGAGGAAAACCGGTCCCTAGCATTCGCCGGCTGAGTTGGTCTGCTCCCGCCCCAAACTCCGCTCATCCCGGCGAACGCCGGGACCCAGATCCTGTAGCGGTGTGGATGACTGGAGGGGTTCAGCGCCCCTGGCGTCAGTCTCAAAGCCATTCCATCTGGGTCCCGGCATTCGCCGGGATGAGCGGATGTGGGGATTCAAGCCAAGAGACGAACGCTCTAACGTTCGCTTCAAGCCCGTGGCGGCGGGTTGACCTCGAAGGCGGGCATGCCATCGGGCAGGGTCAGCCAAGCGTGCTTGTCCTTGGTCCAGACCGACTGTTCCGGCTGGGGAAAACCGGGGTCGCCAAAGGCCCCGATCGCCACCCCGATCAGGTGCGGCATCCGAGCGGGCTCCCAGAAGACGTTCGAGCCGCATGTGCCACAGAAATGGAACGTCACCGGGAAACCGCTCGCGGAGTCGCGGGTGAAGGTCCGCGCCGCGCCTTTCGACACGGTCACCGCACCGCGATCGTAGAACACCGCGATGCTGAAGACGCTGCCCGTCCGGCGCTGGCAGTCCACGCAGTGGCACATGGAAACGCGCCGGGGCTGGCCCATGCACAGGAGTTGCAGCTGAGAGCAGGCGCAGGCGGCGATGCGTTTGCTTGTCGCCACCATGCCGGACCTACCGGCAGGCGATCAGGCTGACCTGATCCCGCCGCGCCTCTACCGGCTTGCCGGCCAGCGCGCCGTAGGCCGCCAGCCCCCACACCGCCAGCACGGCCAGCCATTGGGCGAGGGTGACGCTGTGGGGGGCGGGCTTGCTCATGACCCGGTTATCCGCCGGTTGCGTCCGTCCGGATAACGACTTATCAGCGCTCATCTGTGAGGTTTCGTCACATGGCCGCCCGCTCGCTTCCGCCGCTCAACGCCCTGCGCGCCTTCGAGGCGTTCGGCCGGCGCGGGCGGATGACCCTGGCGGCCGACGAGCTGTGCGTCACCCATGGGGCCATCAGCCGCCAGATCCGCCAGCTGGAAGAGCACCTGGGCGCGCCGCTGACCGAAGGACCGCGCACCCGGCTGGTGCTGACCGAGGCGGGCGTGACCCTGGCCCAGGCCCTGACCCTGGCCTTCGACCAGATCGACGCCGCCATTCCCCGCCCCGTCGCCGCCGCCGACCGCGCGCTGGTGGTCTCGTGCCTGCCGACCTTCGCGATGAAGTGGCTGATCCCGCGCCTGCCGGACTTCGTGGCCGCCCATCCCGACATCCCGGTGCGGATCGTGGAGTCCAACGGCCCGTTCGATTTCCGCGCCGACGGGATCGACCTGGCCATCCGCATGCGCCTGCCCGACGCTCCGCCCTCGCCCGACGCCGAGGTCACGCCGTTCCTCAAGCACCATGTCGGACCGGTGGTGTCGCCGGCCCTCGCCGCCAAGGCCGGCGACCTGGAGGCCCTGGCCCGCCTGCCCCGCCTCCACACCCGAACCTTCATCGAAAGCTGGGCCGAGTGGGAGGCCGCCGCGGGCCTGACCCTGCCGCCAGCCCAGGTGAACCGCGAGTTCGACCACTATTTCTACATGCTGGAAGCGGCCGCCGCCGGCCTCGGCGTGGCCATGGGCCCGTGGGCCTTCGTCGAGGGCGACCTGGCCGCCGGGCGGCTGGTGGCCCCGCTGGGTCTGATCCCCGGACGGGCCCTGATCTGCGCCCTGACGCCCAAGAGCAAGGCCACCAAGGCCGCCCGCCGGTTCCGCGACTGGCTGCTGGCCCAGGGCGCGGCGACCCCGCCACCGCCCGGTTCTCAACAGGCGGGACCGGCCAAAGGCGCAAAACCCCTTACACTTTCGCGGTTGGCGATCTAGTTTCCGCCGACACACAGCGCCCCGGCGCCCCACCGAGACCAGGAGCCCGTCATGGACGCCGCCACCATCGCCAAGCTCGAAGGCCATCTGAAGCGCACCTTCGGCAACCCCCACATCGTCCTCAAGGCCCGTCCCAAGCAGAAGGATTCCGCCGAGGTCGAGGTGAAGGGCGAATTCATCGGCGTCATCTTCCAGGACGAGGACGAGGACGGCTCGTTCATGTTCGAGATGGCGATCCTGGCGGAAGATTTGGAAGGCTAGTTCGGCTTCCGACTTGCCCCCACCTGACCGCTTCGCGGTCTGTCCGCCCCCACAGGGGGCGGAGCGCTCTTCCCCCTCTGGGGGAAGACGGTCGCGAAGCGACCCGTAGGGGGCAAGTCACGCCGCGCTCACAACCAAAGTCCGCCGCACCATCAGCGACGCGCCCGCCGCCAGCAGGCCCGCGAGGCCGGCGATGATGAAGGCCTCCATATATTGCCCCGACTGGGCGCGGATCACGCCCGCGCCGATCGCCGCCGTCGCGGCGCCCAACTGGTGGCCGGCTCCGATCCAGCCGAAGACGATCGGTCCGTCGCGGTCGCCGAACGCCTCCGTCGCCAGCCGCACGGTCGGCGGCACGGTGGCGATCCAGTCCAGGCCGTAGAACACCGCGAACACCGACAGGCTCATGATCGAGAAATCCGAGAACGGCAGGTAGATCAGCGAGAGCCCGCGCAGGGCGTAGTACATGAACAGCAGCTTGCGCGGGTCGTAGCGATCGGTCAGCCAGCCCGAGGCCGTGGTCCCGAACAGGTCGAACAGCCCCATCAGCGCCAGCAGGCCGGCGGCCCGCACCTCGGGCATGCCCCGGTCGCCGCAGAAGGCGATCATGTGCACGCCGATCAGGCCGTTGGTGGTCAGGCCGCAGATGAAGAAGCCGCCGAACAGCAGCCAGAAGGTGCGGGTCTTGCTGGCCCGCGCCAGGGCGCCGAACGCGCCGACCAGGGCGTTGGAGGCCGAGCCCTTGGGCGGGGCGACCCAGTCGTCGGGCGCGCCGTAGGGTCGCTGGCCGATGGCGTCGGGGCTCTCGGGGATCAGCAGCCAGCAGATCGGAGCCATGATCGCGGCGACGGCGGCGACGGTCAGCACCACCGGCCGCCAGCCACCCTGGTCGGCGATCCAGGCCATGGCCGGCAGGAAGATCAGCGAACCGGTGGCCGTGGCCGCTGTCAGCAGGCCCAGCATCAGGCCACGCCGCTCGACGAACCAGCGATTGACGATCGTCGCCCCCAGCACCATGGCCACCGCGCCGCTGCCGAACCCGGCCATCACGCCCCAGGTGGCCACGTACTGCCAGCTTTGGGTCATGAAGGCCGAAAGCGCCGTCGACACCGCCATCAGCACCAGGGCCAGGCTGACCGTGCGCCGCACGCCGAACGACTGCATCAGCGCCGCCGCGAACGGCCCGGTCAAGCCGTAGAGGAAGATGCCGATGCCGGCCGCTGTCGAGATCGTGCCGCGATCCCAGTGGAAGGCCTTTTCCAGCGGCAGGATCAGCACGCCCGGCGCCGCCCTGAGGCCAGCGGCCGACAACAGCGCCAGGAACGTGACGCCGGCCACGACGAAGGCGTAGCGGGAACCGAGGGTGCGACGGAGGATCTGCATGCGATGTCACCGATCGGTACGGGGGTTGCTGTCGCCTATACGTACCGGTAAGTAACATCGTCAAGCGCCATGACGAAACTTGTCCCAGAAACGTCGCAAGACATCCCCGAACACCACCGGCCCTACGGCCCGGGGCCGCGCGCCGCCGAGCGCATCTTCGACACCGCCCGCGAGCTGTTCTACCGCGAGGGCATCCGGGCGGTCGGGGTGGACGAGATCGTCACCAAGGCCGGGGTGACCAAGCCCAGCCTCTATCGCAGCTTCAAGTCCAAGGACGACCTGGTGGCCGCCGTGCTGCGCGAGGTCGAGCTGGGCTTCTGGGATCGCTTCGAGGCGGCCGAGGCGGCGTTTCCGGGTGACCCGAAAGCCCAGATGGTCGGCTATTTCGAGGGCCTGGCGGTGCGGTCGGGCGGGGCCGACTATCGCGGCTGCGCGCTGTCCAACGCCGTGGTCGAGTATCCGGACCGCGACCATGTCGGCCGGGCGGTGTCGCAGGCCCACAAGCTGGAGCTGCGGGACCGGCTGCGGGCCAAGGCCGAGCAGATGGGCGCGTCCGATCCCAGGGCGCTGGGCGATGCGATGATGCTGCTGATCGAAGGCGTCTTCACCTCCAGCCAGATGTTCGAGGACGACGACAAGCCGGCCCTGGCCGTGGTCGGGGCGATCAAGGCGTTGATCGAAGTCTATTGTCGGGCCGAGAATACGGCATGACCTCACACCCCCTTGATCGCCCCGCCTGGTCGGCGCTGATCGGCCGTCAATCCCACCTCGCCGTGGTCGGCGGCGGCGCGCGGCGCATGGACCCCGACTTCGGCCTGTTCGCCGGGACGGAAGATCAATCGCCCGAAAGCCTGGCCGCGCTGGGCGAGCTGGTGCGCGCCCACGGCGGCGACGTCGGCCTGGTCGAGCGGTTCGACCCGCCGCCCGTTCCGGGGACCCGGGTCGTGTCCAGCGCGCTGTGCTGGCAGATGGTCGCCGAGGATCTGGCCGCCCCCGCCTCGGTCACCTTCGCGATCCAGCCCCTGACCCAGGCTGACGCGCCGGACATGCTGGCCCTGGCCACCCTGACCAAGCCGGGCCCGTTCTTCCGCCGCACCCACGAGCTGGGCGACTTCGTCGGCGTCAAGGTCGATGGACGGCTGGCGGCCATGGCCGGCGAGCGCCTGCGCCCCGACGGCTTCACCGAGGTCAGCGGCGTCTGCGCCCATCCGGACTTCCGGGGCCGGGGCTACGCGGCGCGGCTGATGCTGCATGTCGCCGGCGCCATCCGGGCGCGCGGCGAGACTCCGTTCCTGCACAGCTACGCCGACAATGCCGGCGCGATCGGACTCTATGAGGCGCTGGGGTTCCGGTTCCGGTGCGAGCAGGTGTTGACGGTGCTGGCGCCCCTCTAAACTCCGCTCATCCCGGCGAACGCCGGGATGAGCGGATCAAGGGATGACCCGAAACAAAAAAAGGACCCGGAAGGCGCTCGCCCTCCGGGTCCCTTGTTCGATCAAGCCAACCCGATCAGGCCTGGATCTTGTTGGCCGACTTGCGCGCCCAGCCATACAGCCCGACCACCACCACCACGGCGGCGATCAGGGCGAAGATCATGCCCACGTGCTCGGGCGGCGCGAACGGAACCTCCAGGGGGGAAGCCTTCTGGGTGGCGACGATCAGCACGGCCAGGGCCACGTTGAACAGGCTTTCGCCGACGATGAAGCCCGAGGCGACCAGCACGCCCAGGCGCTTGGCCGGCTCGGCCATGCGGTCCTTGGCGACGACCTTGTCGTAGATCCAGCCGGCCAGGGCCCCGACCACGACCGGCGCGGTCACCGCGCTGGGCAGGTAGATGGCCAGGCCCACGCCCAGCGGCGGCAGGCTGAAACGCCCCTTGCTGCTCCTGCGCAGGACGATGTCGACCAGCACCAGGCCCAGGCCGATCAGGGCGCCGTAGCCCAGCAGGGTCCAGTTCAGGTCGTGGGCGATCACCCCCTTGGCCAGGGTCGAGATCAGGGTCGCCTGCGGAGCGTCCAGCGGCGTCGCGCCGGCCACGGTGTTGAGATTGGCCGCGCCCGAGAAACCGTTCGACTGGTTCAGCAGCTCCAGCACGAAGGGGATGACGATGGCGCCGGCGACGACGCCGATCACCAGGGCCACCTGCTGCTTCCACGGCGTGGCGTCGACCAGTTGGCCGGTCTTCAGGTCCTGCAGGTTGTCGTTGGCCACGACGGCCACGGCCAGCACCATGGTGGTGACATAGAGGGCGTAGGCGACCAGGGCCTTGGCGATGTCGGGACCGATCACGCCGCGGCCGACCACGCCGACCATCAGCGAGGCGCCCAGAACGGTCAGGATGGCGATGCCCGAGACCGGGCTGTTGGACGAGCCGATCAGGCCGGCCATATAGCCGCAGACGGCGGCGGCCAGCAGGCCGGCGACCAGCACATAGCCGATGCCGATGGCCACCAGCGGCGCGGCCAGACTGGTGATCGGGCCGCCGGTCAGGAAGTGGGCCAGGAACCAGCCCGCTGGAGCCAGCAGGAGCAACGACACCAGGCCGACGACGTTGATCGGGATGTCCTGTTCAGTGCGCGGGATCACCGCGCCATCGACCTTGCGGGCCTTGTTGGCTTCGAAGGCCGACACCAAGCCCGACCAGATCGGCACGGCCAGCTTGCCCAGGGTCCAGATGGCGGCGGCGCCGATGACGCCGGCCCCCATGAAGCGCACCTCGGTCTTCCAGACGGTCAGGGCGTGCTTGGCCACCGAGACGTCAGGCATCGGATGCAGGCTGGTCATCACCGGCACCAGCACGCCCCAGGCGATGGCCAGGCCCGCGAACATCGCCACGCCGACCGTGATGCCCATCAGATGGCCCGCGCCCATCAGGGCCAGCGAGCTGGACGCGCCCAGGCCGGTCGCGCCGGCCCCGGCCTTGAAGTAGCCCGCGACCTCGGCGGCGAAGATCTTGGCGGCGGCCAGGGCGGCGAACAGGGCCGAGGCGACGGTGCCCAGCACCACGGCGACCAGGCCCGCCTGGCCCTCGGCCGCGCCGGCTCGCGAACCGGTGCCGACCTTCAGCACCTCGGCGGCGGCGACGCCTTCCGGATAGGGCAGGTCGGAATTGGTCACCAGGGCCCGACGCAGGGGGATGGTGTACATGACGCCCAGGATGCCGCCGACCAGGCAGGCGCCGAAGGTGGCCAGGAACGGCACCTTGCTCCACCAGCCGATCATCAGCAGGCCCGGCAGGACGAAGATCACCGACGACAGCGTCCCGGCCGCCGAGGCGATCGTCTGGACGATGTTGTTTTCCTGGATGGTGCCGGTCCGGAACATCCGCAGCAGCGCCATCGAGATGACGGCGGCCGGGATCGAGGTGGCGAAGGTCAGGCCGACCTTCAGGCCCAGATAGACCTGGGCCATCGTGAAGATGACGGTGATGGCGATCCCGAGCAGGACCCCTCGGGTAGTGAACTCCGAACGAGGAGTCGCGGCGGCGTCGGACGACATGCAGGGGTCCCGAAACAGTTAAGGCGGTCGGACCTTGCACGTCCGACCGCCCTGAACTCAAGTCTTGTTCCGCATTTCGCGGTTTTGCGGTCGTTTATGACCTCAAGGCTAGGACCGAGAGATGGTGGTGCAGACCTCGTAGACCCGCTTGGCCAGCCGATCGTCGCTTTCGCTGACGGCGTACAGATAGGCGTCCTTGCAGCGGTTGGAATTGATCATGTCGGCGGCCTTCACGGCGCGCTTCCATTGCACCCTGGTCGCCTTCGCGCCGGCGATCGCGGTCAGCTGGCGACCCATCATATCGAGCGGGCTCATCGCGCCGGCGCCGGACTGCGGCACGACGAATTGGTCCGCCAAGGCCGGCGAAGCGGCGGCGAGGATGGCCACGGTGATCGCGGCGGTTCTGATCAACGACATTCGGTGTCCCCTGGTTTGAAAGATCCGATCCATTCGGCCGCCCGCGACACACACTGAGCCCACGGGTTCAACCTCTGGAAGCATGATCCTTCCGGGTCTCGCGCGCAACGCAATTCTCGCCAAAGCCCAAGCCCAGAAAGGAAAAGAGCGGGCCCGGTCTGACCGGGCCCGCTCCTGATCGGTCATCGGGCGCCGTCTACGGCGTCCGGGTTTCAGAGCACGCCCAGCATCTCCGCGACCAGCGGATGGCGGACGATGTCGCGATCGGCGAGGCGGACCACCGCGATGTTGTCGATCGCCTCGAACTTCTCCGCCACGTCGCCCAGGCCTGAGATGCCAGGCAACAGATCGGACTGGTTCGGGTCGCCGGTCACCACCATGGTCGAGTTCCAGCCCAGCCGGGTCAGCAGCATCTTCAGCTGCATGTAGGTGCAGTTCTGGGCCTCGTCGATGACCACGAAGGCGTTGTTCAGCGTGCGCCCGCGCATGAAGCCGACCGGCGCGATCTCGATCGCCCCCTCGGCCATCAGGGCCCGCATCCGCTTGACCGACAGCCGGTCGCTCATGGCGTCGTAGAGCGGCCGCAGATAGGGGGCCAGCTTCTCTTCCATGTCGCCCGGCAGGTAGCCCAGCGACTCGCCGGCCTCGACGGCGGGGCGCGACAGGACGATGCGGCCGACCTTGCCGGCCTCCAGGGCCTCCACGGCCTTGGCGATGGCGATGTAGGTCTTGCCGGTGCCGGCCGGACCTAGGGCCATGATCAGGTTCTTGTCGTCGATCGCCTCCATGAGGCTCGCCTGGCCTGGCGATTTGGGTTTGATCGTTTTGAGATAGCTCTGGTCCCGTTCCTCATGCCCTGGGCCGCTCAACGGCGACCAGGCGCTGCGATGCTCCACCGGCAGGCGACGCACCTTGGCGTCGTCGTCGTAACGGCCGGCGTCATTCGCGCCTTCGCGCACCATCCGCTTGAGAGCTCGCTTGGTCATGAAAGCCTCCATTCAGGCATGAAAAAAGGACGAGGCCGGATGGCGTCGTCCTTGGAGCAGGTGGGAGGAGATGAGACGGAGGCGCGTGAACGGCCCGGCGGTTCGGAGATGGCTCCGGAGGGAGCAGCCCCTCTGAGCGAAACAAGACGCCGAAACCCCAAAACCGACACCCATGGTCTCCGTCATCGGGAGGCCGCGACCGGAGATCGGGCGCGGCGGGACACGAGGAAAGAATCAATCCCGATAAGAGAGTGTTCCCCCTCGAATCGCACAAATACAATGGGTGCGACATGGTTTATGAGCCGTTAAGGCCTTGCCTGCTTTTAGAACACGGGGTGTACGGATGACTGTCTATTCCTTGGGCGCCTTAGGTCCCTCGCTTCCTCCGGAAGGCGAATATTGGATCGCACCCAATGCCGCCGTGATGGGAAACGTCATCATGCGCAAGAATTCGAGCATCTGGTGGGGCGCAATAGTTCGCGGCGACAACGATCCGATCGATATCGGCGAGAACAGCAATGTTCAGGACGGCTCAGTACTGCATACCGACGTGGGCAGCCCACTGACCATCGGGGCCAATGTGACGATCGGCCACATGGTGATGCTGCATGGCTGCACGATCGGCGACGGCTCGCTGATCGGCATTGGCGCGATCGTGCTCAATGGGGCGAAGATCGGGAAGAACTGCCTGATCGGGGCCGGGGCGCTGATCACCGAGGGCAAGGAGATCCCGGACAATTCCATGGTCATGGGCGCGCCGGGCAAGGTGGTGCGCGAGATCGGCGAGCAGCACGCGATCGTGCTGCGGGCCTCGGCGCTGCACTATGTGGAGAACTGGAAACGGTATCGGACGGAGCTCGAACGGGTGGACTGAGCCTTCCTCCCCCTCTGGGGGAGGTGTCGGCGAAGCCGACGGAGGGGGGAGCGATACGATCTCGGCGGCCCGCGTGACCAACCTGCCCAAACTCCCCCCACCGGCCTTCGGCCGCCTCCCCCAGAGGGGGAGGACCCGCCTAGAACGGAAGAATGTTCCGCTGCCGGCTATAGGCCAGGTAGCCGGCGTTGGCGCCCAGGCGCAGGCCGACGCCGGCCCGGATCGGCGCCAGGGTGATGGTGTCGGCGCGCTGGTAGTTCACGCCCAGGCCGCCGACCAGATAGGCCGTGCCCTCGACGCCCGGGAAGCGGCGGAAGATGGCGTCGGGATATTGCAGGTTATAGCACAGGGTGAAGACCCGGCTGGCGTTGCCGCCCCAGTCCCAGCCCACCGACGGCCCCTGCCAGAACACTTCCAGGGTCGGTCGGCCCTTCATGTAGAGCAGGCCCCGGCCATAGCGCAGGCCCGCGACGAAGGCGCCCGAGCCCTCCTCGCCGGCGATGTAGCCGGTGGGCTGGCCGTTGTCGCGGAACACCCGCTCGACCGCCCCGCCGACCGTCTCGGCCGCCACGCCCAGGAAGTCGGAGCCGCTGCGGATGATCTCGTCGGCCGAATAGGTCGCCGCCGCGCCGGTGTCGTAGGCCGGCGCGGCGCCCGTGCCCGGATCGCCCGGGGGCCGGGTCTGCGCGGTGCTGGCGCAGCCGCCGAGGCCAGCGGTGGCGATGCCCGAAAGGATCAACTTGCGGCGGTCCATGGGTAACTCTCGTGATTCCGACAGGCGTCACAGTCGCAAGCCTTTGAGTCGGGTTTGCGGCCTGTAGCTTAATGCGTGGTTAAGCATGGACAATTCCTCCCCCCATGGGGGAGGTGGCGCGAAGCGCCGGTGGGGGGAAGGCATCGGGCTGCGGATCACTCCCCCCTCCGTCGGCTGCGCCGCCACCTCCCCCACAGGGGGAGGAACTACCCTCGCGAAACGTCGCAAATATGCTAGACGCAGCGCCATGAGCTCGACGCCCCTGCACCTGATCCGCAACTTCTCCATCGTGGCCCACATCGACCACGGCAAGTCCACCCTGTCCGACCGCCTGATCCAGGAGACCGGCGGCCTCACCGCGCGTGAGATGACCGCCCAGGTCCTGGACAACATGGACATCGAGAAGGAACGCGGGATCACCATCAAGGCCCAGACCGTGCGTCTGGACTACAAGGCCGACGACGGTCAGACCTATGTCCTCAACCTGATGGACACCCCCGGCCACGTCGACTTCGCCTATGAGGTCAGCCGCAGCCTGGCCGCGTGCGAGGGCTCGATCCTGGTCGTCGACGCCAGCCAGGGCGTGGAAGCCCAGACCCTGGCCAACGTCTATTCGGCCATCGACAACAACCACGAGATCGTCCCGGTCCTCAACAAGATCGACCTGCCGGCCGCCGAGCCCGAGCGCGTGCGCGCCCAGATCGAGGATCTGATCGGCCTGGACGCCAGCGACGCCGTGCTGGCCAGCGCCAAGTCCGGCGTCGGCATCCACGAGGTGCTGGAAGCCATCGTCACTCGCCTGCCCGCCCCCAAGGGCGACGAGAACGCCCCGCTCAAGGCCCTGCTGGTCGACGCCTGGTACGACGCCTATCTCGGCGTCGTGGTGCTGGTCCGCGTGATCGACGGCCGCTTGAAGGCCGGCCAGAAGATCAAGATGATGCAGCACGGCTCGACCCACCTGATCGACCGGGTCGGCGTCTTCAAGCCCAAGAACACCCCTGTCGAGAGCCTCGGCCCCGGCGAGATCGGCTTCATCACCGCCCAGATCAAGGAAGTGGCCGACGCCGCCGTCGGCGACACCATCACCGACGAGAAGAAGCCCACCGAAAAGGCCCTGCCCGGCTTCAAGGACGTCCAGCCGGTGGTGTTCTGCGGCCTGTTCCCGGTCGACGCCGCCGACTTCGAGGACCTGCGCGCCGCGGTCGGCAAGCTGCGCCTCAACGACGGCAGCTTCACCTACGAGATGGAGAGCTCAGCGGCCCTCGGCTTCGGCTTCCGCTGCGGGTTCCTGGGGTTGCTGCACCTGGAAATCATCCAGGAGCGCCTCTCCCGCGAGTTCGACCTCGACCTGATCGCCACCGCCCCCTCGGTGGTCTACAAGATCCAGATGCGCGACGGGACGGAGATCGAGCTCCACAACCCGGCCGACATGCCCGACCCGATGCATATCGAGGCCATCCTCGAGCCGTGGATCAAGGCGACGATCTTCACCCCGGACGAATATCTCGGCGGCGTCATCAAGCTGTGCCAGGACCGCCGCGGCGTGCAGCGCGAGCTCAGCTATGTCGGCAACCGCGCCATGCTGGTCTATGAGCTGCCGCTCAACGAGGTGGTGTTCGACTTCTACGACCGCCTGAAATCCATTTCCAAGGGCTATGCCTCGTTCGACTACCAGATCGAGGACTACAAGGCCGGCGACCTGGTCAAGATGTCGATCCTGGTCAACGCCGAGCCCGTCGACGCCCTCTCGATGCTGGTCCACCGCGACCGCGCCGAGAGCCGGGGCCGCGGCATGTGCGAGAAGATGAAGGAGCTCATCCCGCAGCACATGTTCGTCATCCCCATCCAGGCGGCGATCGGCGGCCGGATCATCGCCCGCGAGACCGTGCGGGCCCTGCGCAAGGACGTCACCGCCAAGTGCTACGGCGGCGACGCCAGTCGCAAGCGCAAGCTGCTCGACAAGCAGAAGGCCGGCAAGAAGCGCATGCGCCAGTTCGGCAAGGTCGAGATCCCGCAGGAAGCCTTCATCGCGGCGCTGAAGATGGACGGGGATTGATGGAGGTCTTTCGCGCCATCCCCGACGACCTGTCGCCTGCGGCGGTGGCCGGGGTGGACGCGATGCTGGCGGCCATTCGCCAGGAAGAAGGCGTGGACATTCCGCTCGCCATCGAGAGCGGCAGTCGCGCCTGGGGCTTTCCGTCACCGGACAGCGACTACGATTGCCGCTTCATCTACGTGCGCCCGGCCCGACACCATCTGACCATCTGGCCGCGCCGCGACGTGATCGAGCGGCCTATTTCTGACGAGCTTGACGTCAATGGCTGGGACTTGTCCAAGGCGCTTAGACTGGCGCTGAAGGGCAACGCCGTGGTCATCGAGTGGCTGCAATCGCCGATCGTCTATTCTGCTGACCCCGTTTTTCGAGACGATCTTCTGGCCTTCGCTGAACGGTTCACCGATCGCGCCCGCCTAGCTTCGCACTATCTTCACCTGGGACAGCGGCAGGTAGCCCGACACCTGGCCGAACCGCAGAACGTCGCGCTCAAGAAGATCTTCTATGCTCTTCGCCCTACGGCCGCACTCCGCTGGCTGAGGCTGCATCCAGACCGCACCCTGCCACCGATGCATTTTCCGACCCTCGTTAGCCAAGGCGATCTTTCGCAGGAAGTTCGCGACCTGATCGACGACCTCATGGCGCAAAAGGCCGTCAGTCGCGAAATGGGCGTTGGCCTCATGCCCGCATCAATCCTCGCGTTCGTCCGAGAGGAATTGGAGAAGGCAGCCGCGCTGGACGGTCTCGAACGACGGCCGGTGACGGACCAAGCGCGCTCGGCCGCCGACGCGTTGTTCGAAGCCACCACGCTTAGGCTGGGCTCCGCGCGGCGTACTGCTACGCCCCTACTGGAGCCCGTCTGATGCTCAAGATCCTCGGCCGCACCTCGTCCCTCAACGTCCGCAAGGTCCTCTGGACCTGCGACGAACTGGGCCTGGCCTATGAGCGCGAGGACTGGGGCATGGGCTTCGCCTCGACCCGCAGCCCCGAGTTCCTGGCCCTCAACCCCAACGGCCTGGTGCCGGTGCTGATCGACGAGCAGGGCGCGCTCTACGAGTCCAACACCATCTGCCGCTACCTGGCCGCCCGCTACGGCCACGGCCTGCTGCTGCCCGTCGAGCCCCGGCCCCGCGCCGGGGTCGAGCAGTGGATGGACTGGCAGGCCACCGACCTCAACACCACCTGGACCTACGCCTTCAACGCCCTGGCGCGCGGCATGCCGGGCCATGACGACGCCACGCGGATCGCCGCCAGCGTCGAAGCCTGGAACGCGGCGATGGCGATCCTGGAGGGGCAACTTCAGGCGACCGGCGCCCACGCGGCCGGTCACGACTTCACCCTGGCCGACGTGGTGCTGGGCCTGTCGGTCCACCGCTGGCTGAAGACGCCGATGGATCGGGTGAGCTTGCCGGCGGTCGAGGCCTATTACGCACGGCTGAGACAACGGCCGGCGTTCGGGCCCTGGGCGCGGGAAAACGTGCCGTAACGCAGACAGTTATCCGAACCCTGCGCGCCAAGTCTCCGTCTCCAGTACCACGTGCTCCCCTAGGGGAGGCGTCAGCATGAAAAGCCTGGGCGCCCTTGCGAAATCATAGAGGCGATAGAGACGAAACTCGGCGGGCCGTTCACGCGACAGCGCCTCCTCGTTGCGCGTCAGGAAGAACGGCGTGGTCTGAGCGCCGTTGGTCGTCTTGACTTCGATCAAACGCTCAGAGCCCGAGGGATCAAAGGAAGCAATGTCGTAGCCTGCGCCGTCGCCGTCCTCCTGAGCGGTCCAGCGGACCTTGCGGGCGAGATCGACCCGATCAGCGTCCCGTAGACGCTGCTGCTCAGCAAAGAAGACCGCCTCTTCTCCGGCCTTGCCCAAAGCGCGGTTGCGAAAGTCCCGTGCAACGGGGTCGAACTTGCGAACCAGCCGCTGCAGCGGCGCAGAGCGCGACTTGGACTTGATGCTAATAGGCGGTGGAGGCGTCTCAAACAGAGTTGGCGGTTCTGAAAAACCGTCGATGACAGGAGCTAACGCAGTTAGGTCCAGAGTCTGCGGATTGACGGCCAAGTATCTCGCCACGGCATCGACCAAGGCGTCCTGATAGTGATGTTTAGCCTTATAGCCCTGGATCGTAGGGTGCCCGAGTTCGGTCAGCACCGCCGAGATGTTCATATGCTTGAACTCGACCGATCGATTGGTTCGGTCGACATGCTGCATCAAGGCCGCACGATGATGCGCCTTGACGAAGCGGCGGTTCTCCAACTGTGCGGCAAGCATAGCGAAATGGTCAGCGACGATGAGGTCGAGTTCCGTCTCGCCCCAAGGCTTACCGATGAGGTTCTGATCCGCCACGCTTCAAGCGTGTCACCTTTAGCGAACATTGAGAAGCCAGAGACGGCTCTCGCCCCCAGCGCCCGTCATCCTCGGACTTGTTCCGAGGACCTCTGCTTCAACCGCGAAGAACGTGGAGGGGAGTGCGGCGAGGTTCGTGGCCCCTTCGAACCGATGGCGCAGCTGACACAGGGGTCCTCGGAACAAGTCCGAGGATGACAGTAAAAAAGGGGACCCTACCCCTCGGCCGCCTCCCCCGCCCCTCGCACCCGGAACACCCGCGCCTCCCGGGCCACGTCGTAGATCCGGTAAACCACGAAGGCGCCAGGCTGGTCGCGGCTCAGGGCTTCCTCGGCCGGGGTCAGGCGGAAGGGCGTGGCCGGGCCGCCGGTGGTGGTCTTGACGGCGATGCGGCGCGGGGCGCCGGTGCGGCTGAAGCTGAGGAGGTCGCAGCCCTCGTCGACCGGCGGCAGGGCCAGGCGGATTTCGGCGGCGAGGTCGGGGCGGCCGCGCTCGGCCAGGCGGGTCTGCTCGTAGGCCAGGGCGGCGGCGACACCGATCCGGGTCAGCATCCGGGCCTCGAGGTCGCGCTCGGCGGGGTCGAACCGGGCGATCAGCCGTTGGGCGCGGTCACCGGGCGGGGTCGGCGCGGGGCGGGGCGGCGCGCCTTCGGCCAGGACGGGCGCGGCCGTGCGGCCGAGCAGGGCGGGCGGCTGGGCCAGGTCCTTGAGCACGGCCGGGCGCATCGACAGGTGACGGTCGACGGCGTCGACCAGGCTGTCGCCGAAGTCGCGGCGCGGTGGATGATCCTTGAGGGTGGGCAGGCCGATCAGCGACAGGATCGCCGAGATCTCGCCCTGCAGGAAGGTGATCGCCCCGCCCGATCGGTTGGTGACGAAGCGCAGGGCCCGCTGATGGTTGTCCGGATCGTAGGGCCGGCCGGTCATCGCCTTGTCGAGCATGACGAAATAGTCGCCGACCACCAGGTCTTGCTCGGCCTCGTTCCAGGTTCGTCCGTTGATCGCCAAATCGCCCACGCGGCGACGATGCCCCAGGCGGAGAGTCGGCGCCAGATGGTCCGGCGTCGGACCTGTCGCCGGAGAAGGCGCGCGCGAGGGAGGCGCGTCCTCGCCGACCGTGCTAGAAGGCGCGGATGACCGACCAGCCTGAAGATCCCCCCGAAGTTCCCGGCGAGACCCCGATCCAGCGCGCCCTGCGCCTGAAGAAGGCCGCCCTGGCCGCCAAGCCGAAGCCGCCGCGCGGCGGCAAGTTCCAGCGCGAACAGGCCGCGGCCGCCGCGTCGAGCAGCAAGAGCAAGCCCTGGTTGACGCGGTAGAGGCCCCCATGGCGCCCCCACGCCGGCCTTGAGAACGCCGCGCTTTGGCGGCACGGTGACGCTCATGCGCGCTCCCCTCCTCGCCCTGCCCCTCCTCGCCCTGACCCTGGTCGCCGGCCCCGGCCTGGCCCAGACGGCCAAGCCGCGTGAGGAGCCGACGCCCGTCTCGCCGGTCACCGTCATGCCGCCGACCCAGAAGCCCAAGGTGACGGCCACCTGGCCCGCCGCCGGCGAGGCGGTCGCCCCCGGGGTGCTGGTGCTCAAGGTGGTGTTCGACCAACAGATGACGCCCCGCGACTTCTCCTACGGCCCTGGGGCCGGCGGCGAGGCGCCGGAGTGCCTGAAGACCCCGCGCCTGCTGAGCGACGCCAAGACCTTCGTGCTGTTGTGCCGGACCCTGCCGGGCAAGACCTATGCGGTGTCGCTGAATAAGGCTCCCAGCGCCGGGGCGACGGCGGGCGGCTTCGCCAACCTGGCCGAGAACCGCGCCGAGCCGAGCGAGCTGTCCTTCACCACCCTGGCCGGCGACCCCGTCACCAAGCTGCGCGACGCCATCAAGGCCGCGGGGCTGGGCGACATCGACATGCCGGTCGAGGAAGCGCCCCGCCTGGCGACCGCCAAGCCCTGATCGGGCGCGAGGGGCATCACGCGGCCGCGGGCGCGCGCCGCCTTCCCTAAGGTCCGGCTATCGCTGGAGGCGATCCGCGCCCATCATCGTCGCAAAACAGCGGTACGGGGCGAAACGTCATGCGATGGATCTTGCGAGGCCTGCTGGCCGTCGCCTGTCTGGCGGTCGTCGCCGTCCTGGGCCTGGTCGGGCTGGACCTCGCCACCCAACCGCCGAAACCCGACACCGAGGCGCTGATCGCCCGGGCCGAGGCCTATGACGTGCGCGTCCGCCGCGACGAATGGGGCGTGCCGCACATCCTGGGGGTCCGCGACGCCGACGCCGCCTTCGGCCTGGCCTACGCCCAGGCCGAGGACGACTTCGCCACCATCCAGAGCGTGGTGCTGGCCACCCGCGGGACCCTGGCCCGCACGGCGGGGCCCAAGGCGGCGGTCACCGACTATCTGGTCGGCCTGCTGGACGTCTGGCCGACGGTCGAGGCCGGCTATCCCAGGCTGCCGGCCGACCTGCGGGCCCTGCTCGAGGCCTATGCCGACGGGGTCAACCTCTACGCCGCCCAGCATCCCAAGGCCGTGACGCCCGGCCTGCTGCCGTTGACCGGCAAGGACGTGCTGGCCGGCTTCGTGTTCAAGCAGCCGTTCTTCTACGGCCTGGACGGCGAGCTCAAGCACCTGAACGCGCCGGAAGAGGCCCAGAAGGAGCCGCCCAAGGGCTCGAACGGCCTGGCCGTCGCCCCGTCGCGCACCGCCGACGGCGTCACCCACCTGCTGGTCAATTCGCACCAGCCCTATACCGGCCCGGTCGCCTGGTACGAGGCCGTGGTCGAGAGCGGCGAGGGCTGGCACGTGGCCGGCGGCTTCTTCCCCGGCGCGCCGTTCATGCTGCACGGCCACAACGAACACCTGGGCTGGGCCAACACGGTCTCCAAGCCCGACCTGTTCGACGCCTATCGCCTGGTGATCAACCCGAAGAACAAGAACCAGTATCGGCTGGACGGGCGGTGGCGCGACTTCCAGCGGCATGACGTGAAGATGCGGGTGAAGCTCTGGGGCCCCATCGTCATCCCGGTGACCAAGCCAGCCCTGCGCAGCGTCCACGGCCCGGTGCTGGAGACCAAGCATGGCCTCTATGCCCTGCGCTACGCCGGCATGGGCGAATACCGCCAGCCGTTGCAGTATTGGCGGCTGAACAAGGCCCGGACCCTGGCCGAGTGGCGGGCGGGCATCGCCGTCCACGCCCTGCCCAGCCTGAACTACATCTATGCCGACGGGGCCGGGAACATCGGCTTCGTCCACAACGGCCAGTACCCCAACCGGCGCGAGGGCGTCGCCATGAACGTGGACTGGAGCGGCGTCCTGCCGGGCGACCGCGGCGACCTGATCTGGCAGGGCTACAGGCCGGCCTCGGCCATCCCACAGCTGTGGAACCCCAGGTCCGGCTATGTCTACAACTCCAACAACAGCCCGTTCCTGGCCAGCGATCCGGCCGACAACCTCAAGCCCGCCGACTTCCCGGCCAGCCAGGGCCTGCAGACCAACGTCACCAACCGCGCCCTGCGCGTCCAGGAACTGGTCGGCGCCGACCGCGCGGTCACCGATCCGGCGTTCCGTCGCTACAAGTTCGACATCACGTACAGCGAACGGTCGGCCGAGGTGGCCATGGTCAGGCAGGTGACGGCGCTCGACCCGGGCGGCGACGCCGATCTCAAGGCCGCCCAGGCCATCCTGCGCGGCTGGGACCGCCGCACCGACGTCCACAACCGCGCCGCGGCCCTGGCCTCGCTGATGCTCCAGCCGATCCTGGTGGCCCAGAACAACGGCGACCCGGTCCCCGCCCCGCTCGACACCCTGAAGGCGGCGATCGTCACGCTGAAGAAGGGCTTCGGACGGCTGGATCCGGAATGGGGCCAGGTGAACCGCATCCGGCGCGGCCAGGTCGACCTGCCGATCGACGGCGCGGCCGACACCTACCGCTCGGTCTGGGGCGTCCCCCAGAAGGACGGAACCCTGACCGCCGACGCCGGCGACACCTTCATCATGTTCGTCGACTGGGACAAACACGGCGTGGTGCGTTCCGACAGCATCCACCAGTTCGGCTCGGCCACCCTGGACGCGGCCTCGCCGCACCATGCCGACCAGACCCCGCTGTTCGCGACGATGCGCACCAAGCCGGTGCTGTTCACCGAGGCGCAACTGAAGGGGCATGTGCACGAGGACTACCGGCCAGGGAAGCGGTAGGACGCGAATTGCACCGCTTCCCCCTCCCGTTGTCATCCCGGAAACGGCGAAGCCGTTATCCGGGACCGCCGCAAGCGCCGGCGTTCACGCGCCGGTCCCGGATCGGCGCGCTGCGCGCTTGTCCGGGATGACAACCGACTTGGTATGAGGCGCCGTCGGCGTTTCTATCCCAGCGCGCCGCGCCACGGCCTTGAAGCGGCCGGATTTTGGCGGGAAACCGCAGGCGTCGTCGCTTGAAAGGTCAAGCTCGACGAGGTTAAGGTCCGCCGCCGTTTCTCTAGCTATGAGCTCCCCATGCGCAAGATTCTGATCCTCACCGCGGCCGCGGCCGCCCTGCTGGTTTCGGCCTGCAACACCATCGAAGGCGTCGGCCGCGACGTGTCGGCCGCCGGCCGCGCCGTCAGCAACACCGCCAGCGACGCCAAATAGTCGCAGGACCAAGGGTTGCGGACTCCGGTCGATCGGAGTCCGCGAACCTCGCTATAGTTAAGCTGGGTCCGCCCATGGCGGCCTCGGCCGGCCAATTCCTCAACCTTGACCGTCAGTTACCCACAAGTCGGCGAAACGCCTGTGGTTAATTCCGGCCAAATTCGTCTGATCTACTCGCTCGCCTTGCGGATGAATGCTTAGACATTCGCGCCTTCTTCTCTACGAAACCTGATTCAAAACGGCGCATGCGACCGTGCGCCCTCTTTCGCCGAGCCCTCCAGGGGAGCATATGCACGCCAATGAACGAGCAGCCCTCCCCTCAAGCCCAACCCGACCGCGCCAAGACCGGCGCCGTCCTGACCGGCATGAAGCGCGGCGTCCGTCACCGCTGCCCCAACTGCGGCGAGGGCCGGCTGTACACGCGCTATCTGAAGGTCGACCTGGATTGCGAAGTCTGCGGCCATGACCTGGCGCGCTATCCGGCCGACGACGGCCCGGCCTATTTCACCATCCTGATCGTCGGCCACCTGTTCGTGGCCCCGCTGCTGCTGTTCCCGTTCATCTGGAAGATGTCGCCGGCCCTGGTGGTGCCGCTGACCGTCCTGCCGCTGGCCGGCCTGACCCTGGTGCTGCTGCCCCGCGTCAAGGGCGCGGTGATCGGCGCCCTGTGGGCCATCGGCCTGCGCAAGGCCGAGGACTGCCCGAGCGGCTAGGCCTCGGCCGAGCCGACGGCGACGCCAAACTCCCGCTCCATGCCTTCCAGCCGCGCCAGCGTGTCGATCGGCCAGCGGAAGCGAGACTTGCTTTCATCCATGCGCGCGATGGACGCCACCAGAAGCGCCCTGGCCTGGGCCAGGCCGACGGCTGGCGATTCCCGCTGGGTGTAGACGGCGTCCATGTGCAGCAGCGCCAGATTGTTCAGGATCATCGGATGCTCGACCACGTCCGGTATGCGGAACCCCTTCGCCGCCGCCCGCGCCGCCTCGTAGGCCGCCTTCGCGCCCGGGTAGTCGTCGCGCGCCTCCTTCAGGAAGGTGCCTAGCCAAAGGTGTGCGAACGGCTCCTGGGGCGCGAGCCGGACGCCTTCCCGAAAGTGGCGCTCTATCTCCGCCAGGTCGATGGGCTCCTGGTCGTGATACCAGCGCTCGTAGAGGCGCCTTCCGAGGTTCGCCTCGAGCAGACCCCGCAAGGCGCCATCCGAACCCTCCATCTTGACGAGGGAGGCTTCTTCGAGAAGGCCGACGCTGACGTCGGCCTCCCGCAGGGCGCCCGCCAGGCTGCCGAACAACGCGCGCTTGTACTGCTTCATCGCGTGACGCCGCACGCGCCAGATGAACGCCGGCGCCCGCATTTCCTGGTACTGATAGTCGCTGAACGCCCCTTTCGACGCCTGCGCGACGGCTGCGGCCTCGGCATGTCTCGTCCAGCGCCGGCGAAGCCCCTCGTCGTCCGGATACAGCGCCATGAGGTCCCGATAGAGCCGCGTGGCCTCCTCGAACCCCTCGGACGTGCACCAGGACATGATGAACGCGCAATCCGACACGAGCTCGCGCTCCTCGGGGTGCTGCTGCACGGCGCGACGCGCCTGCGCCTCGGCCTCCCTCTCCCACCCGGCCTTGAGCAGGGCCCACGCGAGTTGCTTGGCCGCGTAGACGTTGTTTTCGTCGACCTTCAGCGCGTCTTCGAAGCAATAGGCCGCCTCCTCGAATTTCAGGAGAATGTCTTTCTCGATGATCCCCAGGTGACAGTACAACTGCGCACCAAGCTCCGACTGAATGAACTCCTCCATATTGTCGAACAGGACATCCATATAGGATTTGATCAAATCTTTACGATACTTAAAGAATCGAAATATTGCCTGAGATATCCGCTCCCTGGTGAAATATTCAAGCAACACCATTCGTTCGGCGCGGCCACCGCGATTCAAGCTCAACAGGATGGCGCACAGGAGGTCCGGTCGCGCGTCAACGTCCGGGCACACGACATCGATGGTCGGGATGACCAGCAGCGGATGCCGCAGGTGGATGCGATCCCCTTCGAGCCAGGTCATGGTTCGAAGCAGGCTGGCCGCCTGCGGCGCGTCAGGAAGCAACGCGCTCAGCGCGACGCGCGGCAGGGGGCATCCCAAGGCGTCCATGACCGCGATCTGCGCATAGAATTCCTTGGCCTTGCCGTCTCCGATCGCGAGGAATTCCTCCCCGAGCGCCTCGCGGACATTCCGCGCGTAGCGCAGCTTCAGCAGCGCCAGCAGGATCAGGCGCTCACGGCTATCGGTCAGCAGACCGGCCCGCTCGCTTTCCGGCACCATGCATTGGACGGATCGAATGACGCCGGTTCGCTCCGCCCAGCAGATCTTGCTGACGAAGGCCTGGATTTCACCGTCGGTGAGGTTGGACAGCGTGTCGAGGCTTCGCGCCCGCTCCTCGGGAGCGAGATGCAAGGGCAGAGCGTGGGCCTGCGTCTGCCAGTTCGCGGCAAGGACCAACGTCACCTGCTGCCCGGATACCGGTGGCCGCATGCCGGCCAGTTCAGCCAGGCTGACTCCGCGGGCTTCAAGCCTGTGAGCGTCGTCGAACAGAACGACGACCCGGCTGGCCGCCGTCGCCAGCGCGCCGTTCAGCCTTTCGAAAAACGTATGCGGATCCACATGGGCCGTCCCACATGTGAATACCGAGAGGCCGTTTTCACGCGCGTCGAAGGCGATCCGATCGAGCAGCACCGTCTTGCCGCTGCCGGACCGCCCTCCGATGTAGTGGACGTGCCAGGGCGCGAGGTCGGCGGGCGTCTTCGACAACCGCGACCGGAGCGTATCGCCATATCCAAACCTGGGGATGTCCCAGTCCTTCGCGGGCGCCCCCATGCCCTGACGCACGGCATTGAAGAAGAGGTCCCCGTCAGCCTCGCCGATCGGGGTCGCTGTCGCGTCGTTGAACGGAAAGATCGACCTTGGATTCGGGGTAAAAACTTCGACGGGCCGGTCCCAGTCCAAGGGAACGGCGTTCATCACGAACTGAAAGTACGCTTCCTTTTTCTGTGCGGCCGTGAAATCGGGCCGCGTGTCACGCGCCGCGAAAATCTCGCACAGCAGCTCCAGCATCTCGCGAAACAGCCGCCCGCGCTGAAGGCTTGTCCTGATCGTGTCCGGTCGCCACCCGACGATCGTCTCCAGGCCTCGATAGGCCGGGACGGTCTCCGGCAGTCGATGGAGGCGGTCCACGGCCAATTTCTGAGCCATGGCGAAGGGCTCTCGCGCCACGGGCCAATCGAGCCCTTCCATGACCTCGATCAGGCGCTCATACCGCACGGCTTTGGCGTGTTCGCTGACGTCCCGCACGTTCCGTTGTCCGATTGTTGTCCGGGATCTGTCCTCCTCAGACGGGTTTAGATTGCCCCCTCTTCGAAGAAGCTCCCCGTGCAAGGTGGAGGTTCAAATGCACAATCTACTTGTTCGGACTTACTGCTGCGTCCACGCAGTCCTCGGGATCAACGCGCTCTTCGATTGTCCTTTTCATCACGTCATCGCGGCGAGCCTGTATTTCACGTTAGCTGTCGCCGCGCATAAAATCTATGCCAAGCCAAAGGCGCCCGCGCCGCCCTCCGACGACGCGAAATAGCCGACGGGCCCGTGGCGAAAGCGGGGAGCGCGCGCCCCGCCTTCGCGGCGTGTCCGGCGGCTCGGCGTTGCCTCCCCTCCCCGACGTGATAGCGTTCGGCAAAACAACGCACGGGAGGACGGCGCATGGCCAAGGTCGGTTATTTCACGGTGGGGTCCAACAGGCTCGAAGAGGCCAAGGCCTTCTACGACGCGCTGCTCGGCTCGATCGGCATGGCGTCGGTGCACGAGCACGCCTCGGGCGGCCGGCTCTATCGCGGCAAGGGCACGGGGCTGTTCGGCGTGCTGGGGCCGTATGATGGCAACCCGGCCTGTATCGGCAACGGGTCGATGGGCGGCTTCAGCTTCGACAGCGTCGAGGAGGTCGCGGCCTTCCACGCCAAGGCCCTGGAGCTGGGCGCGACGTGCGAGGGCGCGCCGGGCGAGCGGATGCCGGGCGTCTATTTCGCCTATTTCCGCGACCTGGATGGCAACAAGCTCTGCGGCTACAGGTTCGGCTGACGATCGGGGCCTGAGCGCGGCCGGAACCTTGGCCGCGCCCCTCGCATTTCCCTTTTCCGAACTCGGGCGCGCGAAGTGTCCGGACGGAAAGGAGACGTGGACATGCTTGGCACGATCCTCATCATCATCCTGATCCTGGCCCTGGTCGGCGCCCTGCCGGCCTGGGGCCACAGCCGCTCGTGGGGCTACTATCCCAGCGGCGGCCTGGGCCTGATTCTGATCATCCTGATCATCCTGGTGCTGCTGGGCAGGATCTAGCGACACCCCTGGGGACACACGCATGCGTGTGTCCCCGACCACGCGCACGTTCCCGCTCTCGTCGCCTCGCCCCATTCCTTGGCGATCGATGTTCGCCTAAGGTCGCGGCAAGATCAGAGTCGCGGGGGCAACATGACCGACACCACCATGCCGGCGGCTCTCGCTCCCATGAGCCCCTGGCGGCGCACCCGGGCCATCCTCGGCGGCTCGGCCGGCAACCTGGTCGAATGGTACGACTGGTTCGCCTACGCCGCCTTCTCGATCTATTTCGCCAAGGTCTTCTTCCCCAAGGGCGACCAGACCGCCCAGCTGATGCAGACCGCCGCCATCTTCGCCGTCGGCTTCGGGGCCCGCCCGGTCGGCGCCTGGCTGATGGGGCTCTATGCCGACCGCAAGGGCCGCAAGGCCGGCCTGACCCTGGCGGTCGGGCTGATGTGCGCCGGCTCGCTGGTCATCGCCCTGTGCCCCGGCCACGCCACCATCGGTGACGCCGCCCCGGTGATCCTGCTGCTGGCCCGCCTGCTGCAGGGCCTGTCGGTGGGCGGCGAATACGGGGCCAGCGCCACCTACATGAGCGAGATGGCCGGCAAGCAGCGCCGCGGCTTCTGGTCCAGCTTCCAGTACGTGACCCTGATCATGGGCCAGCTGGTGGCGGCCCTGGTGCTGGTGATCCTGCAAAACACCCTGGACAAACAGCAGCTGGCCGACTGGGGCTGGCGCATCCCGTTCTTCGTCGGCGCGGCCCTGGCCGTGGTGGTGTTCTGGATCCGCACCGGCATCGAAGAGAGCGTCTCGCACCAGAACGTCACCCGGCACGACCCGATCAGCACCCGGCAGGTGGCCAGCGTCGGCGGCCTGCTGCTGCTCACCGTGGCGGCGATGATCGTCGGCTTCACCGCCTGGAGCTTCGCCGGCGCGGCCCAGGGCGCGTCGGTGGTGCTGCTGCTCCTGACCTATGTGGCCCTGGCCGCGCCGCTGGTCTCGCGCCATCCCAAGCAGACCCTGGCGATCATCGGCCTGACCGCCGCCGGCTCCTTGGCCTTCTACGCCTACACCACCTACATGCTGAAGTTCCTGACCAACACCGCCGGCTTCTCCAAGGCGACGGCGGGGGCGATCAACCTGGCCACCCTGGCCGGCTTCATGTTGATCCAGCCGCTGTTCGGCTGGCTGTCGGACAAGCTGGGGCGCAAGACCATGCTGGTCTTCGCCTTCGGGGTGGGCGCCCTGATCGCCTGGCCGGTGTTCACCCTGACCGCCAAGGCCGCCAGCCCGCTGATCGCCTTCGGCCTGATCTTCGCCGCCCTGGTCGTGCAGTCGGGCTACACCTCGATCAGCGCCGTGGTGAAGGCCGAGCTGTTCCCCACCCATGTGCGCGCCCTGGGCGTCGCCCTGCCCTACGCCATCGGCAACGCCGCGTTCGGCGGCACGGCCGAATATGTCGCCCTGTGGTTCAAGCGCGAGGGGATGGAAAGCGGCTTCTACCTCTATGTGTCGGCGATCATGGCCGTCGGCCTGGTCGTGGCGCTGCTGCTACGCGACACCGGCAAGCACAGCCTGATCCTCGAGGACTGATACCGGTCACACACCCCTTTCACCGACTCTCGTTCCAGACCTAAGCTCGCCCCATGCACCTTCCGTCCCTGCCCCTGCCGATCCTCGACATCGTCGTCCTGACGTTCTTCATCTTCTGCTGGCTGTTCTACGAACCGCTGCTGAAGCGGCTGGGTCACGCGCGCAACGTCATCAACACCGACATGACGGTGATCCGCCGGCGGTGGATGGCCGAGATGGCGGTGCGCGAGGTCGCCCTGCTGGACGGCCAGCTTCTGGGCCACGCCATCAACTCCGCCTCGTTCTTCGCCTCATCCAACCTGATCCTGATCGCCGCCGCGGCCGGGGTGCTGTTCGGCGGCGACAGCGCCTGGAAGAGCATTGAAGACATCGCCGGCCTGGCGCCGGCCTCGTCGCAGCTGTTCCAGATCAAGCTGGGCCTGGTGCTGATCGCCCTGGCCCGGGGCCTGCTCGACTTCATCTGGGCGATCCGGCAGATGAACTATTGCCTGGCCGCCATCGGGGCGACGCCGATGTGGGCGCCGCGCGCGGTGCTGGAAGACTATGCCGAGGCCGCCGGCGGCATCCTCAACCCGGCCCTCTCGGCCTTCAACGCCGGGGTGCGGGGTTACTACTTCGCCCTGGCGGCGGCGGCCTGGGTGCTGGGCCCGATCCCCTTCGGCGTGGCCACCGGCGGGGCCATGGCCTTGCTGCTCTGGCGCCAGCGCCGCAGCGCCGCCTCGACCGCCGTGCGCAAGATCCGCGAGATCCTCGAGCGCCAGCCGGTGATCACCGGCCCGCACCTGCCCAAGGACGAGGAAGCGGTTTAGAGCCCCAGCTCCGCCCGCGCCTTCCGGGTCAGCTTGGCGGCGATCAGGCCGTGGGCGGTCTTCAGCCAGTCGGCGACCTCGGCGTCGTCCTGGGAGGCCATGTCGTCGAAATGCAGCCACTTGGCCCGCGCCAGATAGGGGGCCGGCGTGGCCCGGCCGGTCTCGCTCAGCACCTCGAACGCCACGTCCGAGGCCTTCAGCGAAAAGCCGTTGCGACCGACCGCCCCGCCCATCACGGCGAACATCTTGCCGCCCACCTTGTAGACGTGGTCGTCGCCCCACTGGATGGTCATGGTCGCGCCCGGCAGGGCCATGGCGGCGGCGTCGAAGGCTTCGGGGGTCATGGCTCGAAGTCGTCTCCCGCGGGTTCGACCGAACAGAACCGCTCGATCCAGGTCGCGAAGCTGTCGGCGGCGACGGTCACGCTACCGTCGTCATGGTCCCAGAACCACACGGTCGCGTGATCCGCGCCGGGCCCGGCGTCGAAACAGAACAGGTTGCCCCCGCAATCGTGGGCGAAGGTGACGAGGTGGTCCGGCATGCCGCCGCCCCGCCAATCGTCCGTGAGCCGGACGATCTCCTCGGGCGCGAGGAAGTCCGACACGTCGGGGAAATCCAGGTCGGCCGCCAGGATGCCGTCGAGCAGCGCGATGGTCGGCCGGGGTAGGCCGTGCGCCAGGACCGCCTGTCGGTAGTCCCCGGGCAAGACAAAGCCGAACCGCGCCTCGACGGCCTCCAGGCCGGGCCCGGAGACCTTCTCCGGCGGATAGTCTTCGTGCGTCCACTTTTCAATGAATCGTTCGAGGGACAAGCGGCGCTCCAATCGTCAAGCCTCGACGGCTACGCCGATTGGGCAATCCACACCGGTTCCGCCGACGCCGCAATAGCCCTCGGAATTCTTGGCCAGGTATTGCTGGTGATAGGCCTCGGCGAAATAGAACGGTCCGGCCGCGCCGATCTCGGTAGTGATGTCGCCCAGGCCCTGGGCGTCGAGGGCCTGCTGATAGGCCTCCTTGCTGGCCACCGCCGCCGCGGCCTGCGAGTCGGAAGTCACGTAGAGTCCCGAACGATATTGCGCGCCGACGTCGCCGCCCTGGCGCGGGCCCTGGGTGGGATCATGGTTTTCCCAGAAGGCCTTGAGCAGGGTCTCGTAGCTGACGGACCGCGGATCGAACACCACCTGCACCACCTCGGCGTGGCCGGTGCGGCCGGTGCGGACCTCCTGATAGGTGGGGTTGGGCGTGATCCCCGCCGCGTAGCCGGCGGCGGTGACATGGACGCCCGGGATCTTCCAGAAGATCCGCTCCACGCCCCAGAAACAGCCCATGGCGAACACCGCGATCTCCGTCCCGTCGGGATAGGGCCCCTTCAGAGGATGGCCGTTGACGAAGTGGGTCCGGGCCGTCGGGATCGCGGCCGCGCGCCCCGGCAGGGCGGTGTCGACGGTCGGCAGGTCCAGGGTTTTCCTGGTCAGCGGCATGGCCTGGCCTCGATGAGCAACCCACCGGTCAATATAAGTCGCCGGCGGCCACGTTTCATCCCGCAAGGCGGCTTGTGCCCGCAACCTTCCTGAGTATATTGCGCCCCTTCCTGCGTCGGGGGCTTCAACCGCCTTCTACATCTGGTGCGCATGGTGAGGTGGCCGAGTGGTTGATGGCGCACGCTTGGAAAGCGTGTTTAGGTGAAAGCCTAACGAGGGTTCGAATCCCTCTCTCACCGCCACCGCTCCATCCGCCCCAACTTCCCTCCGGCGCTATTTGATCGCGGCGATGCGGGCGTCGTAATCCTGGCGCATCGCCTTGATCTCGTCGATGACCGCGTTCGCGGCGTCGACCTCCTTGGACGCCCATCCCGCCGCCTCGGCGACATCGTTCAGCTTCTTTCGCTTGGCGTCGAGGACGGCTTCCTTGGCGTCCCGCTCCTTGATCAACACGTCACGCCTTGCGCTGAGGTCGTCCGCCCGGCGGACCACCTCGATCGCCTCGCCGACCGTCGCGGGGTCCTTTCCTTCCGATGTCACCAAGGTCGAGCCCATGGCGCCCAGCGGGCTGGCCATCACCGTCCGGTTCATCAGATAGTGCGCGAAGAGCTTACGTTCCTGAGGCTCCAGGCGGTTGACGACGCGCTGCAGCTTGGCCTGGTCTTCAAGCAATTCCGGCGTCAGCTTGGTCGAGCGCACGTCGCCGCTACACGCCGACAGCCAGCACGCGGCGACAAGCGCCAAAAGGGTGGAAATCTTTCTCACGGCCATGCCCCCAACCCCGCCTCTTGGCTTCCGACGCTAGACCGGAAGCCAGGTCGTTAGAAGCCGGAAACTCAACCCTCGCGATCTCGCCCCCAGGGATTGAGCCGCCGATCACCTCGCCGCCGCATGGAGCCGCTTGCCGGCCTCGCCGCGGCGCCCCGATTTGACATTGGCGGCCCCAGCCCCCATCTTACAGTCACCATGCGCCAGTTCATGATCTTTTCGAATGGACTGAACCGCGCCGGACGCCTGATCAAAGGCCTCTGACCCCCGAGTTCGCGCCATGCGCAAACCAGAACTCGGGGCGACATTGAAACTCCACATGGCTCGTCTTTCCAGGATCGACCGCTAGACGGTCGGCTCCGGCTCACGCCGCGCTTGATCCTGACGAAAAGCGCCGTGTTCTTTCCTCGAGAGCCCCAGATCGGACGAAATGCTCGCGCCACAGGGCGCGCGCCTTATCGAGCCTTCACGGACCCGCCTTCCAGAAGAAGCCCCGGTCCAGGCTCAAGCCAAACCTAGAAAGCCAACATGACGACCGTTTCCACTCAAACCCTTACCCCCCAGGCCCGCCCCACGATCTATGTGACCGAGGCCGATTTCGAGATCCTCTCCAACCTGGCCGACGCCACCGCCGGCCGCGCGCCGGGCGGCCGCGTGCTGGCGCAGGAGATGGCCCGCGCCCTGATCGTCGAGCCCGGCGAGGCGCCGCGCCCGTTCGCCCGCATCGGCTCGACCATCGACTACCAGGACCTGTCCAACGGCCAGACCCGCAAGGTCCGCCTCAGCCTGCCGCGCGACGCCAGCATCGACGACAACCGCATCTCGGTGCTCTCCCCGGTGGGCGCCGCCCTGGTCGGCATGACCGCCGGCGAGACCTTCCAGTGGACCGACCCCGAGGGCCGGGCGCGCGGCGTCCGCGTCCTGGCCATCAAGGCCTAGAACAGGTCCGGACCGTTGAGATCGGGAAGCGCGGTACGTCCTTCGAGGCCCTCCTCTGGAGGGCGCCTCAGGATGAGGAATTCAGCAACAACACTCCTCATCCTGAGGTGCGTAGCGTAGCGAAGCCTCGAAGGACGCAGGGCGCTCGCCGAAGGCGACAGAACGCGCCCGGCCACCCCAGACGCTATCGACTCGCAAGTCGCCCGCCAGCCTTGCGCCACCCCGGTTTTGATCTCAAGCTCATGAGCATCTGGCCCTGTTGCTGACGCGCCAGCCGTCACGCGGGACCGCCGGGAGTGGCGCCGTGTTGAAACGTCTCCTCGTCGGATTGCTCGCGGCGGTGGTCGTGGCGATGGTCGGTTTCGCCGCCTTCGCCTGGCGCCCCTCCATCGGAAAGATCACCCCACCGGCCGCCTCCGGCTTCTCGCCGGCGCTGGTGGCGCGCGGCGAGGTCCTGGCCGGGGCCGGCTACTGCTCGACCTGCCACACCGCCAAGGGCGGCCAGCCGTTCGCCGGCGGCTATCCGATGCAGACCGGCTTCGGGACGATCTACTCGACCAACATCACCCCCGACGCCAAGACCGGCATCGGGACCTGGTCGGAGGCCGCGTTCCGGCGGGCGATGCACCAGGGCGTGGCCCGCGACGGTTCGCACCTGCTGCCGGCCTTCCCCTATGACCACTTCACCAAGCTGACCGACGCCGACGTCTCGGCCCTCTACGCCTATATGATGACCCGGCCGGCGGTCGTCGCCCCCGACAGGCGCAACGGCATTGCCTTCCCGCTCAACATCCGGGCGCTGCAGGCCGGCTGGAAGCTGCTGTATTTCCGGCCGGGCCGCTTCGAGCCGGACGCGGCCAGGAGCGCCGAGTGGAACCGCGGGGCCTATCTGGCCCAGGGCGTCAGCCACTGCGGCGCGTGCCACACGCCGCGCGGCGCCCTGGGGGCCGAGAAGCGCGACAAGGCCTTCGCCGGGGCGGCGATCGACAACTGGATCGCTCCGGCCCTGACCGCCGCCAACCCCTCGCCGGCCCCGTGGGACCGGGCCGAGCTGGTGGCCTATCTGCGCACCGGCGTCAGCCACTATCACGGTGTCGCCGCCGGCCCGATGGCGCCGGTGGTCCATGACGGCCTGGCCAAGCTGCCGGACGCCGACATCCGGGCCCTGGCGGTCTATTTCGCCGACACCGACGGCGCGGCCGGCCGGGCCGCCAGCCTCGCCCCGGCCCTGCAACGGGCGGCGGCGGCCGATCGCCTGAACGTCGGGCCGCAGACCGACCCGTCCGCCCGGCTCTACACCGCCGCCTGTGCGTCCTGCCACTATAACGGAGCCGGCCAGCCCGCCCCGCTGCGGCCGGACCTGGCCCTGAACAGCGCGGTCAACCTCGACGACCCGACCAACCTGGTCCGCGTCGTGCTGCATGGCGTCGGGGCCAGGGAGGGCGCGCCGGGCGTGGTGATGCCCGCCTTCGACCGCCTCAGCGACGCCGACATCGCGCGGCTGGCGACCTATCTGCGCGCCACCCGCACCGACAAGCCCGCCTGGCCGAACCTGGAAAAGAAGGTCGCGGCGATCCGCGCGCAGGGAAAGTGACCCAGCCATGACCCAGTTCACGATCAACGGTCGCGCGGTCTCCATCGACGCCGACGAGGATACGCCCCTGCTGTGGGTGATCCGCGACGACATCGGCCTGACCGGCACCAAGTTCGGGTGCGGCATCGGGATGTGCGGGGCCTGCACGGTCCATGTCGGCGGCCGGGCGACACGGTCCTGCATCACCCCGCTCGGCGCGGTCGACGGGGCCGAGGTGACGACGATCGAGGGCCTGGACCCGGCCGGCCAGCATCCGGTGCAGCAGGCCTGGCTGGACCTGCAGACGCCGCAGTGCGGCTACTGCCAGTCGGGCCAGATCATGCAGGCGGCGGCGATGCTCAAGGACTTCCCCGCCCCCACCGACCAGGACATCGACGCGACGATGAGCGGCAACCTCTGCCGCTGCATGACCTATGTCCGCATCCGGGCGGCCATCAAGCAGGCGGCCGCGGCGATGGGCGGCCAAGCGCTCAGCACGTCGGGAGGCAAGTCGTGAGCCGGCTGCCGCCCAAGGGCGAACAGGGAAGCTTCCTGTCGCGTCGTAATTTCCTGGTCGCCTCGACCGGCGCGGGCCTGGCCTTCGGCTTCTCGGCCCTGGTCGAGGCGGCGATGGACCCCGCCGCGCCCGGCGGCGCGCCCATGGCCAAGACCGGCCCCCAGTTCGAGCCGACCCTGTGGTTCGCCATCGACGGCGACGGGATCGTCACGGTCAACATCATACGCGCCGAGATGGGCCAGCACATCGGCGCCGCCCTGGCCCGTATCCTGGCCGACGAGCTGGAGGTCGCCTGGGACAAGGTGCGCATCGTCCACGTCGACACCGATCCCAAATGGGGCCTGATGGTCACCGGCGGCAGTTGGTCGGTGTGGCAGACCTTCCCGATCTTCAGCCAGGCCGGCGCGGCTGGACGGATCGCCCTGGTCGAGGCCGGGGCCAAGCTGCTGAACGTGTCGCCGGCCGGCGGCGCGGCCCGGGACGGCATGGTGCATGTCGGCGGCCGGTCGATCTCGTATGGCGACATCGTCAAGCGCGGCGGCGTCGCCCGCCAGTTCACGCCCGAGGAGCTGGCCAAGCTGCCGATCAAGCCGGCGGCCGACCGCAAGCTGATCGGCAAGCCGGGCAAGGCCCTGGACATCGCCGCCAAGACCAATGGCACGGCGATCTACGGCATCGACGCCAAGGTCCCGGGCATGGTGTTCGCGCGGCCCAAGCTGCCGCCCACCCGCCAGGGGTCGAAGGTGCTGTCGGTCGACGACGGCGCGGCCAGGAAGGTCAAGGGCTACCTGCGCTGCCTGACGCTGGACGACCCGTCCGACACCGTGCCCGGCTGGGTGATGGTGATCGCCGAAAGCTATCCCGCCGCCATTCGCGCCGCCGACCTGGTCAAGGTCAAATGGGCCGCCGGCCCGGGCGCGGACGTCTCGGAAAAGGGTCTGCAGGACCATGCCGCCGCCCTGATCGCCAAGGCCGACGGCGGCGCCCTGCTCGACACCAAGACCGCTGACCCGGCCCCGGCCTTCAAGGCCGCCAAGTCGGTGCTGGAACAGACCTACACCGCCGCCACCGTCCTGCATTTCCAGCTCGAGCCGCTGAACGCCCTGGCCTTCGAGAAGGACGGGGTGATGGAGATTCACACCGGCAACCAGTGGCAGAGCCTGATCCTGCCGACCCTGGCCAAGGCCCTGGGCCGGGCCGAGACCGGCATCGTCATGCGCACCTACATGCTGGGCGGCGGTTTCGGTCGCCGGTTGAACGGCGACTACGCCGTGCCCGCCGCCCTGGCGGCCAAGGCCCTGGGCAAGCCGGTGAAGATGGTGCTGACCCGCGAGGACGACGTCCGCTTCGACTCCGTCCGCTCGCCCTCGGTCCAGACCCTGCGCATGGCCTTCGACGGGGCCGGCGCGATCACCGCCATGGAGCACCACGCCGCCGCCGGCTGGCCGACCCTGGCCAACGCCCCGGCCCTGATGCCCAAGGGCAAGAACGGCGTGGCCTACGACCCCTTCGCCATCTCCGGCGCCGACCACTGGTACGAGGTCGGGGCCCACAAGGTCCGGGCGATCAACAACGACCTGGCCAACAGCACGTTCCGGCCCGGCTGGCTGCGCTCGGTCGGTCCGGGCTGGACCAACTGGGCGCTGGAAAGCTTCATCGACGAGGCCGCCCACCACCTGAAGACCGACCCGGTGGCCCTGCGCCTGAAGCTGCTGACCGGCGCGGGCGCCAACGCCGGTAGCGACGCCAGCACCGTCGGCGGGGCCAAGCGCCAGGCCGAGGTCGTGCGCCGCGCCGCCCAGGCCGCCGGCTGGGGCCAATCCCTGCCCAAGGACACCGGCCTGGGCCTGGCCACCAGCTTCGGCCAGGAGCGCGACATGCCCACCTGGGTGGCCTGCGCCGCCCGCGTCCACGTCGACCGCGCCACCGGCGTGGTCACGGTCCAGAAGCTGACGATGATGACCGACGCCGGCACGATCGTCGACCCCGACGGGGCCCGGGCCCAGACCGAGGGCGCCGCGCTGTGGGGCCTGAGCATGGCCCTGCACGAGGGCACGGCGTTCGAGAACGGCCAGGTCAAGGACGTCAACCTCGACACCTACACGCCGCTGCGCATCGCCGACACGCCGGAGCTCGACATCCAGTTCGTCGACAGCACGCAGGTCCCGGTCGGCCTGGGCGAGCCGGCCACGACAGTGGTCGCTCCGGCCATCGCCAACGCCATCTTCAACGCCGTCGGCGTCCGTCTGCGCCACATCCCGATCACGCCCGAGGCGGTGCGCCTGGCCCTGGCGGCGGGCAAGCCGGCCTAGCCCGCCGGCTCCACGAAGGTCTTCAGGCGCGCCAGGGCGTCGTCCCAGTGGCCCGACACCCGGTCGAGATAGGCGCGCGCTTCGTCGATCGTCTCGCGGCGGGCGGCGAAGCGGCTTTCGCGGCCGACCCGCAGGCTGGCCACCAGGCCGGCGCCTTCCAGCACGCGCAGGTGCTTGGTGATGGCCTGGCGGGTCAGCAGGGTGTCGGTCGACAGTTTGGCGATCGACCGCGCATCGCCGTCGCTGAGTTTCATCAGCAGCGACAGGCGCGTGCGGTCGCCCAGGGCCGCGAAGATCGGCGCGGGGTCGGCCCACCCCGCGCCAGATTTGCCGACGTCAGGATTCAACATGGGCCTGGATGTTCTTGATCTGCTCGGCCCAGCCCCCGTCGTTCATCCGGAAGGCTTCCTCGCGGCGATAGGCGGGCACCTTGTCGAAGCCGGACTCGACCACGACCAGGCGCGTGCCGGTGGCGATCGGCTCGAGCTTGAACTCGACCAGGGTCGGTTCCTCCTTGGAATAGTCGATGTCGGGATCGACACCGTAGGGATGCCAGGTGAACGAGAACAGTCTCGGATGGTCCATGGTCACCACCTGGGCCTGCCAGGCCAGGTGCTCGTAGCCGGGATAGGTGATGTGGCCGGTCGACGGCTGGCCGGCGACGAACGGCCCGTCCAGCTTGACGCGGAACCATTGGCCAAATTCGTTGAAGTCGGTGATGGCGCGCCAGACGCGCTCGATGGGCGCGCGCAGGTCGATGGTCTTTTCGATGCGATCGGACATGATGGCAACCTCCTGGTTGCCTGTTTGTGACTCCGCAGGATCAGATAAGCAACCCTTAAGTTGCCCAATAAACCCGCTCATCCCGGCGAACGCCGGGACCCAGATCCCATAGCGGTGTGGATGATTGGAAGGGCTCAGAGTCCTTGGCGTCAGCCTCAAAGCCATTCCATCTGGGTCCCGGCGTTCGCCGGGATGAGCGGTGTTTTGGGGTAGCTAGTCCTGCTCTTCCGTCACCGGATCCGCCGCCGACACCGCGCCGTCCTTGTTGGTGTCGTGGGTCACGAACATCCGCCAGCCGGAGTATTCGAACTCGGCCGGGGTGATGCCGCCGCTCTTGTCGGTGTCGAGCACGCCGAACCGCACCTCGGCCTGACGCGTCTGGCGCTGGCGCTCCTCTTCCTTCTTCTCGGCCGTGTCGGTCGAGGCGGCCAGGCGCTTGGTCAGGCGGGCGGTGAACTCGCCGACATATTCGTCGTGCGACAGGGCGCCGTTCCTGTCGGCGTCGATGCCGGCGAACTGCTTTTCGCGGCCGGCCTTGAACTCTTCCTTGCTGACCGAGCCGTCGCCGCCGGTGTCCTGCTCCTTGATGAAGGTGTCGCGGGCGTGGGAGGCGGCGAAGGCGGGGGCGGCGACACAGAGCGTGGCGGCGGCCAGGAGGGCGATCTTGATGTTCATGGGACGGGTCCTTAGCGCAGGGATTCGAAGGTCAGGGCGTAGGTGTAGCTGTGGCCGGTCGCGTTGGTGGCCGCCCCGGTGGTTTGGGGCGCGACCCGATAGCGGGCCTGGATCTGGTAGACGCCCGAGCGCTCGACCTTGACCGTGAAGCGGCCCTGGTCGTCGCTGACCAGATTGACCGGCGGGGCCTTGGTCTCGGCGTAGCGGTCGTCGCCGGCGTGCAGGGTGACGGCCTGGCCCTTCACCGGCTTGCCGTCGAACAACACCACGAACCTGGCGTCCTGGCCGGTGAAGATGCTGCTGGGATGGGTGACGGCCACGAATTCGAGACCTTTGCCAATGGGCGCCAGGGCCGCGGCATTGGGCGCGCCGCGGGTCACATAGACATCGGCCAGGGTCAGGCTCTGCATGTCCACCGGGGTCGTCCCGGCCGGCGCCTTGGTCGGGTCCTCGAGGAACTCCCACTCGCCCTTGACCAGCACGGCCTTGGCGGTGCGGCCGGTGCGTTGGCCGGTGGTGACGCGATAGGTGCCGGCCGTCTCGGTCGGGACCTCGACCAGGGCCAGTTCGCGCAGGTTGGTCGCCGTCAGCGGCCGACGCACGCCGTCGGGACCGACCACCGCCCAGGCGTCGGACTTCATCACCACCTCGGGGCTGAAGAAGCTTTCGGTGAACGAACCCTGCACGGTCACCAGCTTGCGGTCGGTGACGTCGAAGGCGCTGGGCAGCAGGTAGGGCGAGTGGGCGGTGGCCGCCCCGGCGAGGGTCACGCCGGCCAGCAAGGTGGCGGCAAGGATCGAGCGGCGCATGGCGGTCTCCAGGAGTCGGTGCGAAAGCGTCGCCACACTGTGTATTGCTCATGATTCTGAGAATCAATTGCATTTAGCTTGACCGAGGCGGGAGATGGCCGTAGCTCGACGCCGAAAGATGCGAATGGTTCGCATTTATGCCGGCGCTCGTTCACGCCGGCGTTTGGGGGCCCCAGAATGTCTCGTTCCAAACTCGTCTGTTTCGCCGCCGCTTCGGCCACCGCCCTGCTCTGCGCCCAGGCCGTTTTCGCGGCTGAAACCTCGGCCGACGCCGTCGCCGAGCTCGACAAGGTGACCGTCACCGCCACCCGCTCGGAGAAGAAGCTGCAGGACGCCCCGGTGACGGCCAGCGTCATCTCCAGCGAGGAGATCGAGGACGGGCTGGTCAAGGACATCAAGGACCTGGTGCGGTTCGAGCCCGGCGTCTCGGTGCGCAGCGCGCCCGCCCGCTTCACCGCCGCCGGCGCCTCGACCGGCCGCGACGGCAATGCCGGCTTCAACATCCGCGGCCTGGAGGGCAACCGCGTGCTGATCCTGGTGGACGGCGTGCGCGTGCCGGACGGCTACGCCTTCGGGGCCCAGAACATGGGGCGCGGCGACTATGTCGACCTGGACCTGCTGAAGTCGGTCGAGATCGTGCGCGGCCCGGCCTCGGCCCTGTACGGCAGCGACGGCCTGGCCGGTTCGATCAACTTCTTCACCAAGGACCCGTCTGATCTGCTGAAGGCGGGCAAGGCCTTCAGCCTGCGGGCCCGGGCCGGCTACGCCTCGGCCGACGAGAGCTGGACCGAAAGCCTGGTCGCCGCCGGCCGGCAGGGCCGCTGGGAAGGCCTGGTCGCCTATACCCGCCGCGACGGCGAGGGCCAGAAGACGGCAGGGACCAACGACTCGGCCAATACCGACCGCACCACCGCCAACCCCGAGGACAACAGCTCCAACGCCGTCCTGGCCCGGGTGGTCTATAATCTCAGCGACCAGAACCGCTTCCGCCTGACCTACGACCACCTCGACCGCGACGTCGACTGGACGGTGCTGAGCGCCATCGCCAAACCGCCGCTGGTCGCCACCAGCGTGCTGGGCCTGACCGCCTTCGACCGGATGAAGCGCGACCGCGTCACCCTCGACCACCGCTTCACCGGCGGCCAGGGCCTGATCCGCTCGGCGACCACCACGCTCTATTACCAGAACAGCACCACCCGGCAGTATTCGGCCGAAGACCGCAACACCGCCGTCGACCGCACCCGCGACGCCAGCTTCGACAACGAGGTGTTCGGGGCGGCCCTGGAGCTGAAGAGCGAAGCGGCCTTCGGTGGCGTCACCCACAAGATCGTCTGGGGCGGCGACGCCTCGATCACCCGCCAGGAGGGTATCCGCGACGGCACGGTCCCGCCGGCCGGCGAGGTGTTCCCCACCCGGGCCTTCCCGACCACCGACTACACCCTGGCCGGGGCCTATGCGCAGGACGAGATCGCCATCGGCCCGGTGACCTTCTATCCGGCCCTTCGCTACGACTACTACAAGCTGGAGCCCAAGCGGGACGCCCTGTTCACCGCCAATGTCCCGGCCAGCCAGAGCGACTCCCACCTGTCGCCGAAGCTGGGCGTGGTGTGGAAGGCGACCGACCTGGTGACGGTCTTCGCCAACGCCGCCGCCGGCTTCAAGGCCCCCTCCCCGTCGCAGGTCAACAACGGCTTCGCCAACCTGGCGTCCAACTACATGTCGATCTCCAACCCCGACCTGAAGCCCGAAACCAGCGAGACCTTCGAGCTGGGCGTTCGCCTGAACCGCGCCCGGTGGAACGCCAGCGTCACCGGCTTCACCGGCAAGTACGACGACTTCATCGAGCAGGTGCAGGTGCGCGGGACCTTCACCCCCACCGACCCGGCGGTCTACCAGTACATCAACCTGGCCAAGGCCGAGATCACCGGGGCCGAGGCACGGGCCGCCGTCGAGCTGGGCGCGGGCTTCACCCTGCAAGGCGCGGCGTCCTACGCCCGCGGCCATTCGGAAACCGACGGCAAGAAGACGCCGCTGACCTCTATCGATCCGGTCAAGCTGGTCGCCGGCCTCGGCTACCGCGACCCGGCCGGCCGGTTCGGCGGCCAGCTCAGCGCCGTCCACTCGGCCCGCGAGTCGGCCAGCCGCGCCGGCGTGAAGTGCGCGGCGACCGGCGCGGCGACCACCTCGTCGGACTATTGCTGGATGCCCAAGGCGTTCACGGTCTTCGACCTGACCGCCTACTGGAACCTGACCGACAGCGTCACCCTGCGCGGCGGCGTCTTCAACATCACCGGCCAGACCTATGCCTGGTGGAGCGACGTGCGCGGCCTGGCCGACAGCTCGACCGTCAAGGACGCCTACACCCAGCCCGACCGCAACTACAGCGTCTCGCTGGCGGTGAGGTTCTAGCCCAAACGCGCTTTCCCTCCCCCTTGCGGGGAGGGKGGCCCCGAAGGGGTCGGGTGGGGGAGCCGCCGCAATGACTCCCTGCACCGGCCCCCACCCGTCGGCTTCGCCGCCACCCTCCCCGCAGGGGGGAGGGAAGGTCGCATGGGACTTGCGGTCGGCGACCAAGGTCGACTACGACCCAGGTCATGAGCCCGCCCGCCGCCGCCGACCGCTACATCCTGATCCTGCAATGCCCCGACCGTAAGGGCGTGGTGGCGGCCGTGTCCGGCTTCCTGGCCGACAACGACGCCTCGATCGTCGAGAGCAGCCACTTCAACGACGGCCAGGCCGACCAGTTCTACATGCGCACGGTGTTCCGACCGGACGGCGACATGCCGCCGATCAACGACCTGCGCCAGGGCTTCGAGCTGATCGCCAAGCGGTTCTCGATGACCTGGTCGCTGCACGACGCGGCCGTGAAGCCCAAGGTGCTGATCGCCGTCTCCAAGTTCGGCCACTGCCTGTTCGACCTGCTGCACCGCTGGCGCGCCGGCCTGCTGCCGGTCGAGATCGTCGGGGTGATGTCCAACCACGAGGACATGCGCTCGTTCACCGAATGGAGCGGCATCCCGTTCTTCCACCTGCCGACCACGCGCGACAACAAGGCCGCGCAGGAGGCCGACTTCCTCAAGCTGGTCGACGACCTGGACGTCGACCTGGTGGTGCTGGCCCGCTACATGCAGATCCTGTCGCCGGCCCTGTGCGCGCGGCTGTCGGGGCGGTGCATCAACATCCACCACTCGTTCCTGCCCAGCTTCAAGGGCGCCAAGCCCTATCACCAGGCCTTCGAGCGCGGCGTGAAGATCATCGGGGCCACGGCCCACTACGTGACCACCGACCTGGACGAGGGCCCGATCATCGAGCAGGGCGTCCATCGGGTCGATCACAGCCACACGCCCGACGACCTGGTGGAGTTCGGCCGCGACGTGGAGTGCACGGTGCTGGCCCGGGCGGTGACCTGGCACGTCGAGCACCGGGTGCTGATCAACGGCGCCAAGACGGTGGTGTTCGACTAAGGACGAGCCACCTAAACCCTCTCCTGTAAGGAGAGGGAGGGGCCCGCGCCGCAGGCGTGGGAGGGTGAGGCGTTACGCTGTTTCAGATCTGGGCAGGGCGGTGGGGATGGGCGGTTGACGTCTAAACCCCTCACCCTCCCACCGCTATCGCGGCGGGCCTCCCTCTGGGAGAGGGTTTCTCAATTTCACACCCCGTCCACCAGCCCGTGCTCCGCCGCCAGCGGCAGCCACAGCGCCAGGTCGGCGATCATTGCGCCGGTCTCGCGCCCAGTGGCCCGCGCCGCCCGGGCGGCGGCGACGTGGACGTCGTCTCCGGCCTCGCCCAGCGCCTCCAGCCAGGCGAAGCGCCACGGCGTCAGCCTGTGGACCGCGACCCGGTAGCGGCTGCGGGCCACGGCGACCGGAGTCGGACAAGGTTCGGGCGGATCGATCGGGCCGCCGCGATCGACGGCGGCCAGCAGCGGGGCCGGGTCGAAGCCCAGGTTCAGCAGGCGCACGCTGTCTGGCCGCCGCAGCCGGGCGCCGGGCGTCAGCAGCAGGTCGACGGCCGGCGGCGGTCCGGGACGGCGCTCCACCCCGGCCGCCCGCTGGACCTCGGCCCGCGCCCGGTCCAGCCGGGCCAGGTCGGCCGGCAGGGCCGAAAGAGCGCCGGGGCCCTGGTCACCCGGCGGCCGCGTGGCCTCCAGGAAGTCGGCGAAGCCCGCGCCCAGCGCATAGAGGCTGGGATCGCCGGGCGGCTGGCTCTCGATGTAGCTGGCCGCGAACAGCTGGAACACCTGCTCGCCGGCCAGGGCCTTGAGGCAGGGGAATTCGGCGGAAAGGCACTCCGCCAGCCGGGCCCGATAGCCGCGGGCGTAGAGGGTCAGGCGCTGGGTCGCCGACAGCCGGTCGTCGCCGACGATCAGGTCGTCCAGGCCCGGCGGCGCCACCCGGCCCAGGATCGCCCCCTGCATCCAGCGCTGCAGGACCGGCAGGTCGGGCTCAGCCATGGGCGCGCGCGGCGGTCGGCGACGGCGCCGCCGGTCGCCAGCCTTCCCGCACGGCTCTGGCCTTGGCCAGCTCGGCCAGCAGGTCGGGCCAGGCCGGGATGTCGGCGTCCCATTCCAGCAGGGTCGAGACCCCGCCGGTCCGGGCCTGGACCCGGGCATACAGCGGCCAGACCGCGTCGGGCACCGGGGCGTCGTGGGTGTCCATCAGGTGCGTGCCGAAGTCGCTGGGTCCGGCCAGGTGCGTCTGGACGATCCGCTCGGCGGGGATGGCCTCGACATAGGTCTCCGGGTCGAAGCCGTGGTTGAAAGCGCTGACATGCACGTTGTTGACGTCCAGCAGCAGGCCGCAGTCGGCGGCCTGCGCCATCCGGGCCAGGAACTCCCATTCGGGCATCTGGGACGAGCGGAATTCGAGGTAGCTGCTGGGGTTCTCCAGGATCAGCGGCCGGCCCAGGCGGTCCTGCACGGCCTTCACCCGGTCGACCACATGGGCCAGGGTCGCCTCGGTCAGGGGCAGCGGCAGCAGGTCGTGGGTGTTGAGCCCCGCCACCCCGGTCCAGCACAGGTGGTCGGAAATCCAGGCCGGCTTCACCCGGTCGGCCAGGGCCGCCAGCTTGTCGAGATAGGCCAGGTCCAGCGGGTCGGCGCCGCCGATCGACAGCGACACCCCGTGCATCACCACCGGGCGATGGGCGGCCACCACCTCGAGCACGTGGGCGGCGTAGCCGGCGTGGTCGAGGAAGTTCTCGCTGATGATCTCGAACCAGTCCACGCCCCAGTCGGCGGGCGCGGTGGCCATCAGGTGCGGGAAGTGCGGCTCGCGCAGCCCCACCCCGTCGCCCAGGTTCGGCAATCCGAAACGGGGTTCGTCCATCAGGTGGACGGCGGGAAGACGAGGCGCAGGTTGTCCGCGGCCGGCGGACCGGCCGGAATCGGCTTGCCCCGGTGCGCCATCACCGCCTGGTAGGCGCGGTAGGCCACGTCGTGCACCTTCTCGCCGCGGTCGTAGAACATCGGCTCGCCGAACGGCACGGACATCCAGCCGTCCTTGCCCTTGTCGTCCTGCACATAGTCGAACAGCTGCATCTGGCCGCCGCCCGGGAAGACCTGCGAGGCCGAGATCGGCACGGCGCAGCCGCCAAACCCGCCGCACTTGTTGTCGCTGGGGGCCGAGTACAGCTTCTGGGGCGGCAGGCCGCAGCCAGCCGCCACCCCGGGAGACGACTGGTCGTCGGTGACGGCGGCGACGGTCCGCACCACCACCGCCGAGCCGCAGTTGCCGCCGCCACCGACTGGCTGCACGAAGCCGCAGCCGCCCTGGGCGTGGCAGAGGTTGGAGCCCCGGCAGGTGTGGAAGATCTCCACCGCGGCGCAGCTGTTGTCGCCGGTCCGGTCGAAGTCCAGGCCCTGGCAGGAGTGGTAGAGCTTGCCGGAGGTCGGCTCGCCCAGGCCGATCGACAGGTCGGGGGTCAGGCCCAGCACCGCCCAGGCGATCGACATGCGGTCGCCGGAGCCGGCCATCGACGGGAACGGGAACAGCACCGGGCCGGTGGCCGGCGGCGTCCAGTAGTCGTCCAGCACCTTGGTCACCCCGGCGATGGCGCCGATCACCGCCTGGCTCAGCAGCTTGTGGCTGTCGGCCCGCGCCGCCGGATCGTTCAAGGCGTTGAGCGCCGTGGCCAGCTCGTCCGGGGTCGGCAGCTTCAGGGGATTGGCCGGGTCGTAGCCCGGGCCCACCAGCTGATCGGCGGTCCAGCCGCCGGACTTGGCCAGCCATTGCGGCCAGGTGACCACCTGGGGCAGCAGGTCGCGAACCTTCTGAAAGCGCTCGTAGTGATCCAGGCCGTCGTTGTCGTAGCGGGCCACGGCGTCGGCCGAGCGGATCTGGGCGCCGGTGTCGTCATAGCTGGGATAGTCGGCCCGCAGGGCGGTGTCGGACGGCTGGTACTTCGGCTTGACCGCCTTCAGCAGGGCCGGGCGTCGGACGATCTCGCTGCCCTCGCCCTGGTCGGTGATGGCGTCCATCATCGCGATCATCTGCTCGTAGGCGATGGCCTTGTCCGTCGTGGCGATGGTGGTCTCGAAGCCCATGAACTCGCGCATCGGGTGGCCGGGCGAGGAGAAGCTGTTGAACAGGTCGTTCTGCACGGCCGAGGACTTGAACACCGCGTCCCACAGGGTGGAGCCGTCGGTATAGGTCAGGCTCAGATAGTCGTAGTAGCACTGGTACATCCAGCCGATGGTGCCGAACATCGGCAGGGGCTGGCCGGGCTTCCAGGTCGCGAACGGGACCGTGGGGAAATAGTCATTTTCCTTGCCGGGCTTGATGTTGGCCTTGGCGTCGATCTCCGGCTGCTCGATGGCCAGGAACAACCGCACCAGCGTTTCCGACAGCGGCCCGACGTTCACCGGCACGTCCTCGTGGGCGACGGTGTCCCTCAGGTCGATGATGTTGGGAATGACGCTGTTGCTCGGGCCATAGCAGGTCCAGCCGTGACGGTCGTCCTGCAGGGCCGTGGCGGTGAAGCTGGGACTGACGCCCACCACCGTGGCCATGTTGGCGGCCATCTGCAGGTGCAGCATCTCCTGGATGAACACCGAGAAGACCAGGTTGAACGCCTGGTCGTTGGCGGTCTTGGGACTGGCCGAGGTCTTGGAGCCCGGCCACAGCCGACCCTGGTAGAAGTCGTTCCCCTGCCCGGTGATCGCGTGCATGCCCTGGATCGAGTAGAGGCTGGTCATGTAGAGCGGGATCGTGAACAGCTCGACGTCGACCGCCGCCTGGGCGATGGCCCGCAGGGCCTGGCCGTCGAGCCGCTTGAACGACGGATCGCGCGGCGCCTGGGCGCTGGCGCTGAGGGTGCGGGTCACGGCGTCCTCCGATCTGACCGGCGCTTCTGACGGCGGGCGCCTGTTGAGCAGCCGGGCGACTCGGCCCGACCGTTCAACAGCTTAGGTTGCGCCAGCATCAAAGCAATATCCTTGATTGAGCGCGTAGCGTCCCCCTAGAGCGTTTCCCGACCTGATTGCATCAGGCCGGGCGCTCTAGTCTTTTGTTTTGGCGCGTTTTCTTCACGCGAACCGGTATCCACTTCGCTCGAAAGCACTCTAGAGAATGAGGTCCGTCGCGGTGAGCGTGCCGATCACTTGCAGGGCGATGACGAAGTCCGCCACGCCGTCGCCGTTCACGTCGCCCGACAGGTGATGGTAGCCCGAGCCGTCGGCGGCCCCGATGATCAATTGGCCGGAGACGTTGCTGAACGTCGTCACCACGGTGAAGGCGTCGTCCCCGCCGCCGGTCTTGGCGTCGATGCCGCTCAGGTTGACGCGGTCGCCCTGGGCGCTGGTGAAGTCGTACACCAGGTCCGAAGCGATCGGGCTGCTGTCCGTGACGGCGAGGAACACGAAGGTGTCCGCGCCGGTTCCGCCGACCAGGAAATCCGCCCCGCCGCCGCCCGTCAGGGTGTCGGCGCCGTCCAGCCCGTAGAGAATGTCGTTGCCGCCGGCCCCCACCAGCACGTCGGCGACGTTGTGGCTGGCTCCGTCGCCGACCAGGGTGAAGGCCTGGTTGGCGCCGCCGCTGATGATCAGGTCCGTGCCCTTCAGCGTCGTGCCCTGCACCGCGATGGCCGACTGGAAGTTGCCGCCCGAGTCCGGAGCCGAATAGATGAAAGTGACGCCCTCGTAGCGGGCGAGCGTGATCTTGCCGCCGTCGATCGCCGAGATGTCGATCTTGTCCGTGCCGGAGGTGAAGCCGATGATCAGGTCGTAGGCGGTGAAGTTCGAGTGCGAGATCGACTGGTAGAGGAAGGTGTCGGTCCCCGCCCCGCCATAGAGGATGTCGGCGCCGTCGCCGCCGATCAGGGTGGTCTGCCCCAGTCCGCCGACCAGGACGTCCTTGCCCGCCCCGCCGCGCAGCGTCTCGTTCCCGAAGCTGCCGAACATGGTCACGCCAGTGACGGCGCCGCTGACGATCAGGTCGGCGGCCTGGATGTCGCCATAGACCTGGACCGCGCTGAAGCCGGTCCCCACGCCGCCGAAATAGACGAAGCTGGTCGCGCCGAAGCGGGCGATGACGACATTGCCGCCGTCCGCCGCCGAGACGTCGATCTTGTCCTGGCCGGACGCGAAGTCGGCGATGACGTCCCAATGCAGGAGAGTGGAGTCGCCCGCGCCGTAGACGAAGGTGTCCGCCCCGGCGCCGCCGTACAGGAAGTCGGCTCCGCCGCCGCCGCGGATGGTGTCGACGCCCCCGTTGCCGGCGATGACGTCGTCGCCGCTTCCGCCCGTGAGGGTGTCCGCGCCGCTCGAACCGAGGATCGTGAAGCCCTGGTTGGCGACGCCGGTGACGATGTCGCTCACCTGCAGGCCCTGGCCCAGGGCCAGGATCACGCCTTCGGAAGCCCCGTCGCCATTCTGGTCGATATAGAGGAACTGGTTGGTTCCGTCGGTGGCCAGGGTCAGCTTGGTCGAAGCGGTCATCAACGGCGTCAGGCGCAGGCTGTCCACGCCGTGGGCGAAGTCGGTGATGGTGTCGTAGGCCGCCAGGGTGCTGTCGCCGATGGCCTCATAGGCGAAGATGTCTGCGCCGCCGTTGCCGATCAGGGTGTCGGCCCCGCCACGTCCCGTCAGGGTGTGGCCCAGGCCGTCGCTGATGATGATGTTGGCGTTGGCGTCGCCGGTCGCCGAGCCGGTGACGGTCACCGTCAACTGCGCCGTCGAGGTGAGGCCGCCCGGGTCGCGGACCGTGTAGTCGAACTTGTCGGTCACCACCTGGCCGATGATCAGGCCTTCCTGGTTGGCGACATAGGTGTAAGAGCCGTCCGGATTGATCGTCAGCTGGCCGAAGCCGCCGTTCACCACCGTGCCGCCGGCCACCACCGCCTGGTTCACGTGGGTGAAGTTGAAGGCGACGTTGGTCACCACCAGGCTGGCGTTGGTGTTGTCGATGTCGGTGTCGTTGGTCCGCACCGAGCCGCTGGTGGACAGACGCTGGATCACCGAGGTGGCGTCGTTCACGCCGATCGGCGCGTCATTGACGTTGGCGACCGGCGCGGTGACGGCGCTGGTCTTGCTTTCCGGCGTGGCGTGCAGGTCGGTGTAGCTGACCACCACCCGGAAGGTGGCGCTGACGTCGGTGTCGCCCAGGGTGTAGGTCGCCTGGTCGGTCCCGACATTGACGAAGCCCGAGCCGGTGTTGCGCTGCCACTGGTAGTGCAACGGACCCAGCCCGTCGGCGTCGGCCAGGGTCGAGACGTTGGCGGTCAGCACCTGGTCCTCGGCCAGAGTCCCGGTGATGGTCACCGCGCCGGTCGGAAGGTCGTTGATATTGGCCACCGCGGCGGTGGCGCCGCTGGTCGCCGACTCGGCGAACCCGCCGCCGTCGGTATAGCTGACCACCACCCGAACGGTGGCGCCGACATCGGCGTCGCCCAGGGTGTAGGTCGCCTGGTCGAGGGCCCCGGCGATGTTGGCGAAGCCCGAGCCGGTGTCGCGCTGCCACTGGTAGTGCAGCGTGCCCAGGCCATCCAGATCGGCCAGGGTCGAGACCGCGGTCAGCACCTGGTCCTCGGTCGCCGTGCCGGTGATCGACACCCCGCCGGTGTGGGGGTCGTTGCCGTTGGCCACCGGAACGGTCGCGGTGCTGGTCTTGGCTTCCGCCGTGCCCTGCTGGTCGACGTAGCTGACCACCACGCGGATCACGGCGCCGACGTCCGGATCGTCCAGGGTGTAGGTCGCCTGGTCGACCCCGACATTGACGAAGCCCGAACCGCTGTCGCGCTGCCACTGGTAGTGCAGGGTCCCAAGACCGTCGGCGTCGGCCAGGGCCGAGACGTTGGCGGTCAGCACTTCGTTCTCGGCGACCGTGCCGGTGATGGTCACCGTGCCGGTCGGGACGTCGTTGACGTTGGCGATCGCGGCGGAGCTGGCGCTGGTCGCGCTCTCGGAGAAGCCCTGGCCGTCGGTGTAGCTGACCACCACCCGGACCACGCCGCCGACATCGGCGTCGCCCAGCGTGTAGGTCGCCTGGTCGGCGGCCCCGACGACGTTGGCGAAGCCCGAACCGACGTCGCGCTGCCACTGGTAGTGCAGCGTGCCCAGGCCATCGGGATCGGCCAGGGTCGAGACGGCGGTCAGCACCTGGTTCTCGGTCGGCGTGCCGGTGATCGACACCCCGCCGGTGTGCGGGTCGTTGACGCCGGCGATGGCGGCGGAGCCGGCGGAGGTCACCGCCTCGGCCGTGCCCTGCTGGTCGGTGTAGCTGACGACCACGCGGACCACGCCGCCGACGTCGGCGTCGCCCAGGGTGTAGGTCGCCTGGTCGAGGGCTCCGACGATGTTGACGTAGCCCGAGCCGGTGTCGCGCTGCCACTGGTAGTGCAGCGTGCCCAGGCCATCGATGTCGGCCAGGGTCGAGGTGTCGGCGGTCAGCACCTGGTTCTCGGTCGGCGTGCCGGTGATGGCCACCCCACCGGTCGGGGCGTCGTTGACATTGGAGATCGAGGCGGTGCCGGGGCTGGTCGCGCTCTCGGCGAAGCCCTGGTCGTCGGTGTAGCTGACCACCACCCGGACCACGCCGCCGACGTCGCCGTCGCCCAGGGTGTAGGTGGACTGGTCGGCGGCCCCGACGATGTTGACGAAGCCCGAGCCGACGTTGTGCTGCCACTGGTAGTGCAGCGCGCCCACGCCATCGACGTCGGCCAGGGTCGAGGTGTTGGCGGTCAACACCTGGTCCTCGGTCGGCGTGCCGGTGATCGACACCCCGCCGGTGTGGGGGTCGTTGACGCCGGCGATGGCGGCGGAGCCGGCGGAGGTCACCGCCTCGGCCGTGCCCTGCTGGTCGGTGTAGCTGACCACCACCCGGACCAGGCCGCCGACGTCGGCGTCACCCAGGGTGTAGGTCGCCTGGTCGAGGGCTCCGACGATGTTGACGTAACCCGAGCCGACGTTGTGCTGCCACTGGTAGTGCAGCGTGCCCAGGCCATCGATGTCGGCCAGGGCCGCGGTGTTGGCGGTCAGGATCTGGTTCTCGGTCGCCGTGCCGGTGAGCGACACCCCGCCGGTCGGGGCGTCGTTGACGTTGGTGATCGAGGCCGTGCCGGCGCTGGTCGCGCTCTCGGAGAAGCCCTGGTCGTCGGTGTAGCTGACCACCACCCGGACCACGCCGCCGACGTCGCCGTCGCCCAGGGTGTAGGTCGCCTGGTCGGCGGCCCCGACGATGTTGACGTAACCCGAGCCGACGTTGTGCTGCCACTGGTAGTGCAGCGTGCCGATGCCATCGACGTCGGCCAGGGTCGAGACGGCGGTCAGCACCTGATCCTCGGTCGGCGTGCCGGTGATCGACACCCCGCCGGTGTGCGGGTCGTTGACCCCGGCGATGGCGGCGCTGGCGGCGCTGGTCACCGAATTGGCGAAGCCCTGGCCGTCGGTGTAGCTGACCACCACCCGCACCGTGCCGCCGACGTCGTCGTCGCCCAGGGTGTAGGTCGCCTGGTCGGCCGCGCCGATGCTGGCGAAGCCCGAGCCCACGTTGCGCTGCCAGTCATAGTGCAGCGTGCCCAGGCCATCGGAGTCGGCCAGGGTCGCGGTGTCGGCGGTCAGGATCTGGTTCTCGGTCGCCGTGCCGGTGACCGACACCCCACCCGTCGGGGCGTCGTTGGTGGCGGCGATCGCCACGGTCGGCGCGCTGGTCGCCGATTCCACCGTGCCGCCGGCGTCGGTGTAGTAGATCACCACGTGAACCACGCCGCCGATGTCGCCGTCGCCCAGGGTGTAGGTCGACTGGTCGGCGCCGACATTGACGTAGCCGCCGCCGACGTCGTGCTGCCACTGGTAGTGCAGCGTGCCGATGCCGTCGACGTCGGCCAGGGTCGAGACCGCGGTCAGGACCTGGTCCTCGGCCGCCGTGCCGGTGACGGCCGCGCCGCCCGTGTGGGCGTCGTTGACGCCGGTGATGTTGACCAGCACCGAACCACCGGCCGAGGCGGCTCCGCCCGCGCCCTGGCCCGAGGCGGGCGCGCCGTCGTTCAGGCTGTAGTTCAGCGTCACGCTGGCGGGCGGCGCGTCGCTGAGGTTGGTGTAGGTGATGTGGTTGATGAGGTCGTTGACCAGCGCCGTGGTCGCCGTGGCGGCCGAGCTGTCGAAGGCGATGGTCAGCACGCCGGCGACGCTGCTGAAGGTGGCGAAGGTCAGCCCCCCGACCTGCAGGTTGGCGCCGCTGACCGTGAACAGTCCGCCCGAGGCGAAGAAGAAGGTGTCGACGGCGTTGGCCGAGGCGCGCTGGACCGTGAAGACCGCGCCGTCGAAATCGCCCAGGCCGCCGTTCAGGGCGCCAAGGTCGATGTCGGAGACCGTCAGCGAACCCAGCAAGGTCGCCGCCGTCTGTTCGGTGGCGCCGACCGTGGTGGCCGAGGCCGGGACCACGGGCGTGTCGTTGACCGCCGTGATGCTGGTGGTCAGGTCGATGCTGGCGTCGCTGAACCGGGTCTGGCCGCCGTTGACGCTGACGTCCAGGAGCGCGCCGGTGGTCACCGCGCCACCCGAACTGTCGATCAGGTAGGCGGTCAGGGCCGGCACGGCGCCGTTGAAGTTGGCCGTCGGCAGGAAGCGGACCAGCGTGCCGGCCGCCAGCACCAGGGCCGCGGACTCGCTCGGCGAGCCGATCGTGATCCAGGCGCCGTTGAAGTACTGCCAGATGCCTTGGGTCGTGACGGCGTTGTCGGTGATGGCCACGCCGGCCAGGGTGTCGCCGACATCGGGATCGCTGAAGTGCGAGCCGAACAGGGTCGAAACGGTCTGGCCGGCCGGGGCGGCGGTGTCTTCGGCGACGGCCGTCAGGGTGGCCGAGCCGCTGACCACGGGCGCGTCGTTGGTCGGAGTGACCGTGATGCTCAGCGTCATGGCCGTGCCGTACGGGGTCGAGCCGCCGGTGGTGGTCAGGTCGGCGATCGCGCCGGTGGTCACCGCGCCCGACGAGTCCTCGATCATGTAGACGGTCAGGGCCGGCGGCGTGCCGGAATAGTCGGCGGCCGGCACGAACCGCACCAGGGTGCTGGCGTCGAGGACGAAGGCGGCGGCGGTCGAGACGGCCGGCAGCGCCTGCCACGAACCACCGCCGTCGTCGGAATACTCGTACACGCCCTGGGCGGCGGTCGCGGTGTTGGCCGTCACGGCGATCCCGGTCAGGGCGTCGGCGGTGCTGCCGCCCGAGACCTGGTCCTTGGCGTCGGAGAAGTGGCTGGTGAACAGCGACGAGACCGTCTGGCCGGCGCCCGGCGCGGAATCCTCGCCGATCGTGGTCAGGGTAACCGCCGCGCCGCCAGTGGTGACCGGGGCGTCGTTGATCGCGGTGACCGAATGGTCGAGCACCACCGTGCCGGCGCTGTAAGGCGTGGAGCCGCCGCTGGTGGTGACGTTGACCACCGCGCCGTTGGTCAGGGCGCCGCCGGAAGCGTCCACCAGCTTGACGGTCAGGGTCGGAGCCGGGCCGTTGAAGTCGGTGGCCGGCAGGAAGCGCAGCGGGGCGCTGGCGGCGAGGGTCACCGCCGCCGCCGTCGAGGCCGCGCCGACGTTCACCCAGCTGGAGCCGTTATAATACTGCCACTGCCCGGTTCCGGCCGACGAGCCGTTGGCGACCACGGCCACGCCGGCGAAGGCGTTGGCCGACGAACCGCCCGTCACCTGGTCGGCGCTGTCGTCGTACTGGCCGCTGAACAGGGCCGAGACCGTGTTGGTCAGGCCGGCGTTGGCGACATCTTCGTTGGTCGCGGCCAGGGTTTCCGTGCCGTCGCCGCTGACCACCGGCGCGTCGTTCACCGCGGTGATGGTGACGGTGTAGTTGTCGGTGTCCGACAGCGCCCCGCCCGAACCGGTGTTGCCGCCGTCGTTGACGACCACGGTCAGGGTGGCCGTGCCGTTGACATTGGTCGTGCCCGTGAACAGCAGGCCGTTGGTCGCCGCCAGGGTGGCGTTGATCTGGTTCAGCGTGGCGGTCAGCGTGATGGACGCGGTGCCGTTGCCGACGATGTCGCCGCTGGTCAGGCCGCCGGCGACGTTGGTCAGCAAGGTCAGCACGCCCTTGGTCACCGCCAGGCTGACGGCGACGTCGGTGATGCCCGGATTGGCGTCGACGTCGCCGATCTGCAGGCCGGTGACGGCGATGTTGGTGTCTTCGTTACCCGTGGCGCTGCTGACCGTACCGTTGACCGGCGCGTCGTTGACGGCCGACAGGGTGACCGTCGTCGTGCCGCTGTTCTGGGCGCCGCCGGGCACGTCGGGCGAGCCGTCGCTGACCGTCCAGGTGATGGTGCGGGTGGTGTTGATCCCGTAATTGGTCGGGTTGTCGCCCGTGGTCCAGTAACGGATCTGCGCCAGCGCCGTCTGGTAGTTGGCGAGGGTGTCGTAGCCCGTCAGGGTCAGGGTCTCGGTCGCGGCGTTCCAGCTGAGCGTGATGTTGGTGCCGCCGATCGTGCCGGAGATCGCGCCCCCCGCGCCATAGCCCAGGTGATCGTCGGCGGTGCTGGATTCGTTCGACGAGAACTTGCCGCCGGTGATCTGCACCGTGGCGCCGGCCAGGTGGTCGCTCTCGACGTCGGTGATGGTCGGGGCGACGGTCAGCAGCGCCGGGGCGGAGCCGACGGCGGCCTGCTCGACCACCTGGGTGGCCGTGCCGCTCAGGCCGCTCAGGGTCGGCAGCACGTTGAACTGCATGCCGCCGATGTTGGCGGTCGCGCCGAAGCCGGGCGTGATGGTGTTGATCAGGGTCGCGGTCGTGCCGGCGGCGTCGAGCTGGAACACCCAGATGACGTCGTCGTCGCTGGAGGCGTTGCCGTCGGTGACGTTCTCGCTCTCGATGTAGAGGATGTTGTTGACCTCATCGAGCGTCATGTCGCCCGGATAGAAGTCGGCGGCGGTGACGCCCACCACGGCCACCTGGACGGCGTTGCCCGAACCGTTGGTGGTCGAGGCGCTGGCCACCATCCAGAGGGCGTTCTCGGCCGCCGGGTCGAAGGTGTCCTCGGCGTGGGTGAGGAAGTAGGCGCGGTTGGAACTGACGTCGATCTCGACGTCGGTGATGATGCCGTTCGCCGTGGTGAAGTCCGTGCCATCGCCATCGAGCGGGAACTGGGCCTGCGGTGCCAGCTTGACCGCGGCGGCGGTGATGTTGTTGAGGTCGAGCCGCCAGACCATGTTGGTCTCGACGCTGGAGCCCAGCGAGACGTTGGTGAAGTAGAGGAAGCCTCGCGTGGCGTCGATGTCGAAGTCGCGCGGGATGAAGATCCCCGTGCCGGTGCCGCTCTGCGTGATCCCCGCCGTCGTCTGGGTGACCAGGAACTGCTCGTTGCTCAGCGCACCGGTCGTTGTATTGTAATCGTAGACCTTGATACCCTGGGTGCCGTTGCCGAAGCCCGCGCCCACATCGATGTAGCTGACGTACAACTTCTCGCTGATGTTATCGATGTGCATCGCGTAGACGAGATCGTCGGTCGCGTTGAAGGTCTCGACGGCCGTCGGCGGCGTGGCGCTGCCGATATGCCCCACCAGGATGCGGCTGTTGGACCCGTCGCCGCCGCCCGACAGCACGTAGAAAAGGCCCGCGGCGGTGTCGAGCACCACGTCTTCGGGGAAGCCGGTGCCCAGGTCCGTGGTCGGGTTGTTGTCGAACACCGTGGTGTGGTTGAGCCCGTCGCTGTTGACATAGACCAGGCGCGCGTCGGTCGTGCCGCCCTGGGTCAGGTACCAGACCTGGCCCGTCGGTTGCGTGCCCAGGACGCTGAGGCCGTCGTCCGTGGCCCCGGCCGCGACCGTATAGGTCGTCCCGCCCACGGTGGCGGTGGTGGTCGTGGTCGCGCCGCCCAGTTCCAGGGAACCGGCGTCGTCCTTGTTGTCGACGAAGGTCAGGCTTCCGTCGGTCTCGACCTTGAAGATGCTGACGCCGTTCTCCGTGCCGCCCACCGTCAGGTAGGTGGTCGCGCCCAGCACCGACACCGACAGGCCCTGGGCCCCGGTCAGGCGCAGGCTGGCGGTGTCGGTGACATTGTCGACGCTGGTCAGGGCGCCGCCGCTGCTGACCGAGAAGACGCTGACGCCGTTGTCGACGGAACCTCCGACGAACAGATAGGTCGTACCGCCCACCGTGGCGGTCGCCACGTCGCTGGCGCCGTCCAGTTCGAGGGCGCCGGCGTCGGTGATCGAACTGGTGTGGGTCAGGAGGCCGGCGGCGGAGACCTGGAAGACGCTGACGCCGTCATCGACACTACCGGCCGCGAACAGGAAGGTGTTGCCGCCGATGACCGCCGTGGTCAGGCCCTTCACCCCGTCGAGTTCGAATGTGCCGGTGTCGTCGAGGTCGGTCACCGCAGCCAGGGAGCCATCTCCGCGCACGCGGAAGACACTGATGCCGTCGTCATTGGTTCCGGCCGTGAACAGATAGGCGTTGCCGCCCACCGTCGCGGAGGCCACCCGTGACACGCCGTCCAGGTGCAAGGTCCCGCTGTCGGCGACACTGGAAACCAAGGTCGGGACGCCGTTGGCTCCCACCCGTAACAGGCTGACGCCGTCGTCCGCAGCCCCGGCCACGACCAGGTAGGTGTTGCCGTTGACGACCACCGTGGTCAGGCCGCTGACGCCCAGCAGGTTCAGGGAACCGGAGTCGGTGATGTTGGCGACGTTCGTCAGAGTACCGTTGAGGGCCAGGCTGAAGACGCTGATCCCGTCGTCCAACCCGCCCGCCACGAAGACGTACGTCGTACCGCCGATTTCGGCCGAGGTGACGGCCGACGCGCCGTCCAGTTCGAGGGCGCCGGCATCGGTTTCATTGTCGTTGTTGGTGAGCACGATCGACATGGGTCAGTCCTTTGCCCCGGCGAGGAAAAACCCCGACCGACGAACGCCGGCGACGCCGCGCGGCGTGCCCCTGGCGTGATGTGGAGGAAATGCGAGACGACCGGCGTCGTCAGCCGACGCCCCAAGCCAGGAGGAAGAATCGTGCGTGCAAGCGCATGGTTTACGCATCGGACTCCCCCCTGGCTCTAGCGCTCCCGTAAACGCAACCTTAACGAGGAGACCGGGCGCGCACAAGTAGAGACATCCACGCTCGACGAACCGCGTTCTCCTTTCTGTTGTGCGTCCCAGGATAGTCGGCTACGAAGACTCAATCGCGGGCTGGGGGCGGTAACTCTTAAACAACGTTAAGAAGTGGACGCGCGACCTGGGGTTTACCTGGTCACGACGATGCCCCTAGATTGCATGGCCATTACACGGGAGCGGGAGCCGCAAGATGAGTCAGCCTTATGTCGGTGAAATCCGGATATTCGGGGGCAACTTTCCTCCCGCCGGATGGGCGTTCTGCGATGGCCAGCTCATGTCCATCGCCGAGAACGAAGTGTTGTTCCAGCTGATCGGCACCACCTATGGCGGCGACGGCCAGGAGACCTTCGCCATGCCCGACCTGCGCGGCCGCGTGCCGATGCACATGGGCACGGGCGCCGACGGCGTCACCTATATCCAGGGCGAGAGGTCCGGGGTCGAAACCGTCACCCTGAACACCAACCAGATGCCGTTGCACAACCACACCCTGCTCGTCAGCGGCGCGGCCGGCACGACCGCCACCCCCGTCGGCAGCTACCTGTCCAGCCAGGGCCCCGCGGGCACCACCCAGGTGTTCGCCTACATACCGTACACCGGGACCACCCAGGTGGCGCTCAACCCGGCGACCTTCATGCCAGCCGGCGGCAGCCAGCCGCACGACAACATGCAGCCGTACCTGGGGCTGAACTTCATCATCTCGCTGTTTGGCATCTTTCCCCATCAGTGATGGCGCGACGCGCGATCGCGCTCGCCCCCTCCTGACGACCCGGAGACCGGAATATGTCCGCACCATTCGTCGCCGAAATTCGCATGTTCGGCTTCAACTTCCCGCCCACCGGCTGGGCCTTCTGCAACGGCCAGATCCTGCCGATCTCGCAGAACACCGCCCTGTTCTCGCTGCTCGGCACCACCTATGGGGGCAACGGGCAGACGACCTTCGCCCTGCCCAATCTGCAGGGCTCAGTGCCGTTGCACGTCGGCCGCAACCAGCCCGGCCCGGGCCTGTCGGTCTATGACCTGGGCCAGGTCAGCGGCGAGACGAACGTCACCGTGCTGCAATCGGAAATGCCATCGCACGGCCACACGCCGGTGGTGTCCAGCACCGCGGGCACCCTGCCCGACGCCGGCCCCGCCAACCAGCTGGCCAAGAGCGCCAAGGGCAACATCGTCACGGGCGAAACCCAGGGCAAGTTCTACAGCAGCGCCGCGCCCGCCGGCGAGATGGCCCTGCAGGCCTCGGGCCTCGCGGGCAGCAACATGCCGCACAACAACTGCATGCCGTCGCTGGTCCTGAACTACTGCATCGCGATGCAGGGCATCTTCCCGGCCCGCAACTAGCCGCCAGCCTCGCGCAACCCACGCCGCCGCGCTCGACAGCGCGCGCCACGATAAAAGGAGTCGAACCATGGGTACGCCGTTCATGGGCGAGTTGAGGATCATGTCCTTCAATTTCGCGCCACAAGGCTGGGCGCTGTGCAACGGCCAGTTCCTGCCGATCAACCAGAACCAGGCCCTCTTCTCTCTGCTTGGCACCACCTATGGCGGCAACGGGCAGACGACCTTCGCCCTGCCCAACCTGCAGGGCCGCATTCCGTTGCACATGGGCGCCGGCTTCGACCTGGGCCAGGCCAGCGGACAGGCCAGCCACACCCTGATCCTGAGCGAGATGCCGAGCCACTTCCACATGATGCGCGGCGACGGCACGACGGCCGCCACCGCCAATGTCGGTACGCCGGTCGCCAACATGAGCTTTGGTCAGACGACGGGCGCCCCGGCCTCAGGGTCGCCGTTCACCTACAACATGTACGCCACGGCCCCGACCAACGCGACGACGCTGCATCCCGCCTCGGTGACCAACACCGGCGGCAGCCAGCCGCACGAGAACCGCCAGCCGTTCCTGGTGCTGGAAGTCTGCATCGCGCTGCAGGGCGCCTTCCCCTCACGCAACTAGCCAGGCCCTGGGGATGGTCGCTTCGGTTCGAAACGACCATCCCCGGCCGTCAGTTGAAGACGGCCTGGTAGTTCTGGTGCGCCGTCGACGGCGTGTGGGTCGGGATGATGTAGAGGTCGTAGGCCGGTCCGCCTTCCGCCTCGAGCGTCCGCAGGCCCTCCGGCAGGATGGCGTCCGCCGGGCCGCGGAACATCAGGGTGAACGGCGGACGGGACGTGATCTCGGCCTCCCAGGCCTGCATCGCGCGGCGCTCCACCGCCGTCAGCACCAGCGTCAGGTCGACGCCCCCGACACGGAAGGTCTGGCCGACATGGCCGTCGAAGAGGTCGGCGGTGAGTTCGAGGGTCATGAATTCCGTCGCTGGCGAATCACGGGTACGTCAGTATGGCGGCTTCTCCACCGGAACGGGAAGGCCGACCCGCTTCGCCCCTCGAACCACGCGTCCCGATGAGTTTTCGCCGATGAGCTCGAACGCCAACACCGCCGTCCTCGCCTCGCCGCTCGGCGTCATCGCGCTGCGCCCCGAGGTTCCCACCGACGAGGCCTTCCGCTTCGCCCTGTTCCGCGCCTCGCGCGGGCCGGGCTGGGATCAGGTCGCCCTGCCGCCCGACATGCTGGCGATGATCATGACCCAGCAGTTCCGGGCCCAGACCCAGGGCTACCGGGCCGACTATCCCGACGCCCGCCTGGAGATCATCACGGTCGACGACACGCCGGCCGGGCGGCTGGCGGTCGATCGCGGCCGGGGCGCGGTCCATCTGGTCGACATCGCCGTGACGCCGGACCGGCGCGGCCAGGGTCTGGGAACCGCCATCCTGCGACAACTGATGGCCGAGGCCGCCGAGGCCGCCCTGCCTCTGACCCTGCACGTGGCCCGCGACAACCTCGCGGCCCATCGGCTCTATCTGCGCCTGGGCTTCGAGGCGATGGTCGAGGACGAAACCCATCTGTCGATGCGCTGGCTCCCGGCCTCCGCGAAGCCGGCCTGATGCGCGTCGCCGTCGTCGGCTGCGGGGCCTGGGGCGTGAACCTCGCCCGGACCTGCGCCGAACTTGGCGTGCTGGGCGCCGTGGTCGACGCCGACGCGGCCGCCGCCGGGCGTCAGGCCACGGCCTGGGGCGTTCCCGCCCTGCCCCTGGCCCAGGCGCTGGAGGACACCGGCCTGGGCGCCGTGATCGTCGCCACCCCGGCCCCGACCCACGCCGAAATCTGTCGCCGGGCCCTGGACCACGGCAAGGACGTCTTCGTCGAAAAGCCCCTGGCCTTCGACCTCGCCGAGGCCGAGGCCCTGGCCGACCACGTGCGCCGCTCGGACCGGGTGTTCATGATCGGCCACCTGCTGCGCTACCACCCGGCGTTCGAGACCCTGCTGGCCCACGTCCGGCGCGGCGATATCGGCGCGGTGCGCTACGTCACCGCCTCGCGGCTGAACCTGGGGCGGATCCGCGTCCATGAGGACGCCTTCCTCAGCCTGTCGCCCCACGACGTCTCGATGACCCTGGCGGTAGCCGGCGAGGCGCCCGACCGGGTGGAGGCGGCGGGCCGGGCCTTCGTCACCCCGGGGGTCGTCGACGAGGCGCACGCCGATCTCTGGTTCCCGTCCGGCGTCCACGCCCACCTCGCCGCCAGCTGGCTCAGTCCGTACAAGGAGCAGAAGCTGGTGGTGGTGGGCGAGACCGGCGCCCTGGTGTTCGACGACGTCCGCCCCTGGCCCGAGAAGCTGTGGCGGCGCGACCAGGCCGCGACGATGACGCCGGCCGGCCCCGTCGCCGTCGGCGGCGATCCGCGCTTCCTGGAACTGGCCGCCGACTCGCCACTGACCCGAGAAATCCGCCACTTCCTCGAATGTTGCCAGTCCCGAAACGCCCCCCTGACGGGTATCGATGAAGCGCTTCGCGTGCAACGCGTGCTGGAACGGGCGGGGTCTCTACTGACCACATCGTCGCCCAAACTTTTGGAGGCCACCGAGCGGGCCCGCTAGTCTTGCTTCACCTCACATAACACGGTTCGAACATTGCCCATTCCGACCCATGATCTGCAATAGTTCTCCATTCTCGCAAGATGTTTGATCCGCCCAGTCAGATCTATTCCAGAGAAACCAGCTTTGCCTAAGTCATTGTTCAGCGTAGGTTCCCGTTAGAGATTGGCGGGTCAACCCCCAACACCACGCAGGGCGGCTCGGTCGATGAACGTTCATGTTCCTACATTTCCACCAAGCGGCGACATTTCGACGCCGCCGAACTTTCAGACATTGATCCGCAGGATCCAACAGCGCGAAGCCGTGGTCGGCATCATCGGCCTGGGCTATGTCGGCCTGCCGCTGTCCGAGGCCTTCGCCTCGGTCGGGTTTCCCGTGCTGGGCTTCGACCTCGACGCCGACCGGCTGGCGGCCCTCGGCGACGGCATGTCCTATCTCGCCCACTTCGCCGACGAACGCGTGGCGGCGATGCGAAGCCGGGGCTTCAAGGTCACCGCCAATCCGGAGGTCCTGTCCCGCGCCGACGCCATCCTGATCTGCGTGCCGACCCCGATCACCTCGCACCGCGCGCCCGATCTGGGCCACGTGGTCGAGGCCGCCGAGACCCTGGCCCGCACGCTGCGTCCCGGCCAACTGGTGGTGCTGGAGTCGACCACCTTTCCCGGCGCCACGGCCGACGTGCTCAAGCCGATCCTGGAGCGCAGCGGCCTGCGCGCCGGCCACGACTTCGCCCTGGCCTATTCGCCGGAGCGCGAAGACCCCGGTAACCGCGCCTTCACCACCGCCTCGATTCCCAAGATCGTCGGGGCCGACAGCGAGGCCGAGCGCCGCGTGGCCTGCGCGCTCTACGACGCCATCACCACCACCGTTCCGGTCGGCGACACCCGCACCGCCGAGGCGGTCAAGCTGACCGAGAACGTCTTCCGGTTCGTCAACATCGCCCTGGTCAACGAGTTGAAGGTCACTTTCGACGCGCTGGGGATCGACGTCTGGGAAGTGATCCAGGCGGCCCAGACCAAGCCGTTCGGCTACATGCCGTTCTTCCCCGGCCCCGGGGTCGGCGGCCATTGCATTCCGGTGGACCCCTTCTATCTGGCCTGGCGCGCCAAGGCCGAGGGCGCTTGCCTGCGGATGGTCGAACTGGCCGGCGAGATTTCCCAGGCCATGCCCAGGCGGGTGATCGACAAGACCCTGCAAGCCCTGGCCGAACGCGGTCGCTCGCCGGTCGGCGCGCACATCCTGGTGGTCGGGGTCGCCTACAAGCGCAACATCGACGACACCCGCGAGACCCCGGCCCGCGACATCATCGAGATCCTGCGCAGCCACGGCGCCAGGGTCAGCTACCACGACTCGCTGGCCCCCGAACTGACGGTCGGCGACACCCTGATGACCTCGGTCGACATCGCCGGCGACGCCCTGGCCGCCTTCGATTGCGCCATCATCGTCACCGACCACGACCACCTCGACTACGAGCGCCTGGCGCGCGAGACGCCGCTGGTGATCGACACCCGCAACGCCACCGCCGAGGTCGACCCGGCGCTACGCGGCAAGATCGTCAAGGCCTGAGATGAGCGCCCCGCCCCACCCGAACCCGAAGCCGGCCTGGGCCCACCCCTCGGCCGAGGTCGAGCCCGGCGCCGTGCTCGGCGCGGGCACGCGCGTCTGGCGCTTCAGCCACGTGGCGGCGGGGGCGAGGATCGGCGCCGACTGCGTGATCGGCCAGAACGTCGCCGTCGGCCCCGGCGTGGTGATCGGCGACCGCTGCAAGGTCCAGAACAATGTCAGCCTCTATGCCGGGGTGGTGCTGGAGGACGGGGTGTTCTGCGGCCCCAGCTGCGTGTTCACCAATGTCGCCACGCCGCGCGCCGAGATCGACCGCAAGGCCGAGTTCAAGCTCACCCGCGTGCGGCGCGGAGCGACCATCGGGGCCAACGCCACCATCGTCTGCGGCCACACGCTGGGCGCCTGGTGCCTGGTCGCGGCCGGGGCCGTGGTCACCCATGACGTCCCCGCCTTGGCGCTGATGGCTGGCGTTCCGGCCCGCCGGATCGGCTGGGTCAGCCACGCCGGCGAAGTGCTGGGCGAGGACCTGGTCTGCCCGCGCACCGGCGACCGCTACGCCGAGCGGCCGGAAGGCCTGCGCCGGGTGATCAACCTTTCGGGCTTCGGCGACGACGAGCCCTCCAATGAAGAACAGTCAGTGAGCGTAGGATGAAACGGGCCCTGGTCATCGGATCGGAAGGCAATATCGGCAAGCCCCTGGCGGCCCATCTGCGGGCCGGCGGCTGGGAGGTGCTGTGCGCCGACATCAAGCCCGGCTGGCGCAAGGACTACCTGCAGGTCGACATCAACCAGCCGGCCGACCTGATGCCGACCCTGCGCTGGAAACCCGACGTGATCTTCGCCCTGGCCGCCGTGGTCAGCCGGGTGACCTGCGAGCAGGCCTCCAGCCTGGCGGTCGCCACCAATCTGGGCGGGCTGAACAACGTGGTGCTGCTGGCCCAGGCCGCCGACGCCAAGCTGGTCTATTTCTCGACCTCCGAGGTCTATGGCCCCACCGACGGGCCGATGGACGAGGCGACGACGGTTCCCAAGCCCAACAACCGCTACGGCCTGACCAAATTACTGGGAGAGAAGTTGGTCGACTACGAGGTCGCCCAGCACGGCCTGCGCGCCGTCACCCTGCGGCCGTTCATGATCTATGACGAGAACGAGGACTTCGGCGACCACCGCTCGGCGATGATCCGCTTCGCCCACGACCTGGCGCGCGGCCGGCCGATCGAGGTGCATCGCGGCGGCGCCCGAGGCTGGCTGCACATCTCCGACGCCGTGCGGGCCATCGAGGCGGCCGCCGAGGTCCCGGACCACGCTGTGGTCAATATCGGCCATCCCGACATCACCCCGATCGAGGCCCTGGCCGAAGGACTGCGCGCCCGGCTGGACGCCGCGCCCGCCCTGATCACCGTGCGCGACCTGCCGGCCCGGATGACGGCCGCCAAGCAGCCCAGCCTGGACCGCATGCGCGACCTGCTGGGTGTTACGCCCCGGGTGTCGCTGGACGAAGGCCTGGACCGCGTCGTCGCCCGGGTGCGGGCCCGGCTGGCCCAGGTCCAAACCGCGCCGGGGACGCCGGCGTGACAGCCCGCCTGCTGACCGTGGTCGGCGCCCGGCCGCAGTTCGTCAAGGCCATGCCGGTCAGCCGCGCCATCGCCGTCGCGCCCGGCCTGACCGAGGTGATGGTCCATACCGGCCAGCATCACGACGCGGCGATGTCGGAGAACTTCTTCCAGGCCCTGGGCCTGCCGGAACCGGCCGAGAACCTGGGAATCCACGGCGGCTCGCACGGCGAGATGACCGGCCGCATGCTGGCCGCCCTCGACGGGGTGATCGGCCGGGTCCGACCCGACCTGGTGATCGTCTACGGCGACACCAATTCCACCCTGGCCGGGGCCCTGGCCGCCGCCAAGGCCGGCGTGCCGGTGGCCCATGTCGAGGCGGGGTTGCGGGTCTTCGATCGCGCCATGCCCGAAGAGACCAACCGCGTGGTCGTCGACCACCTCAGCCGGCTGCTGTTCGCGCCGACCAAGGCCGCCGTCGCCAACCTGGCGCGCGAGGGACTGGTCGAGGGCGTCTCGCATGTCGGCGACGTGATGCAGGACGCCGTGCTGGCCATGGCCGCCATGCCCGCCACGGGCGAAAACGTGCTCCGGCGTCTGGGCCTGACGCCGGGCGCCTATGCCGTGGCCACCTTGCACCGGGCGGCCACGACGCGGAGCCCGGCCAGCCTGGCGGCGGCCGTCGGCTATCTGCGGGCCCGCCTCGACCAGACGCCGATCGTCCTGCCCTTGCATCCGCGCACTCGCGACGCGGCCGCCCGCTTCGGCGTCGACCTGGCCGGGCTGACGGTGGTCGAGCCCCTCGGACCGCTCGACATGCAGCGCCTGCTGGCCGACTGCGCGGCGGTGTTCACCGACTCCGGCGGCCTGCAGAAGGAGGCCTATTTTCATCGCAAGCCCTGTGTGACACTGCGCGACGACACCGAATGGAGCGAGACGGTGGACGCGGGGTGGAACCGTCTCTGGACCGTGGCCGACTATCGCCCCCGGCGTGAGATCGACGACTACGGAACCGGTGACGCGGCCGAGCGGATCGTCCAGGCGATCGCCCGGTTCCTGGCCGCCGACGTCGTCACGCCGCGCGCCGCGACCGGAGCGAACGCATGAAGGACACCCACGAAACGCGGCCGCCGCTCCCATCCCACGACGTGGCCAAGCCCGGCCGGCTTCGCGCCAAGGCGCCGCGCCGGAAGGACCGGCCGTTGCGGGTCCTGCTGGCCTGCAACTACGACCCGGCCAACGCCGCCACCGTCTGCGACCACATCAACGCCTTCGCGCGCTACTCCCGGCACGACGTCCACGTGCTGTCCAAGGTCGGCGAGATCTTCGCCGACCTGGACCTGGCCAATTTCGACGCCGTGGTCATCCACTATTCCCTGGCCCTGGCCCTGGAGTCCTACGTCGCTCCGCGCTCACGCCGGGCGCTGGCCGACTTCAAGGGCGCCAAGGCGGTGTTCATCCAGGACGAATACCGCTTCGTGAACGCCACGCTGGACGCCCTGGAGGCCTGCGGTGTGGACCTGGTCTTCACCTGCCTGGATCCGGTCGAGGCGGCCCGGGTCTATGGACGGGTGCGCGGCGGCCAGCTTCGAACGCAGCAGGTGCTGACCGGCTACGTGCCCCACAAGTTGCTGGACTACCCGCCGGGCCCGCTGGCGGCCCGGCCCATCATGGTCGGCTACCGCGGGCGAACCTATCCGGCCTGGCACGGCGAACAGGGCCGCGAGAAGATCCGCATCGGCAAGCTGTTCAAGCGCGACGCCAAGCGTTTCGGGCTCTCGACCGACATCGCGTGGTCGGAAAGCAGCCGGCTGTACGGCGGCGACTGGCTGAACTTCATCCGCCGCTGCCGGGCGGTGCTGGCCGTCGAGAGCGGGGCCAGCGTCTTCGACTTCGACGGCGCGGTCGCCGCCCGCAGCGAAAGCTTCGCCGCCCTGGTCGAGCGGCGCCACCCGATCCCCGGCCTGTCCCGCGAGGCGTCCTACGAGACCCTTCGCGACCGGTTCTTCGCCGGCCGCGAGGACGAGATCGACATCGCCCAGATTTCGCCCCGGGTGTTCGAGGCCATCGCCCTGCGCACCCTGGTGATCGCCTATCCCGGTCGCTATTCGGACGTCATCCAGCCCTGGCGGCACTACATCCCGCTCGACAAGGACCACGGCAACATGGCGCAGGTGGTGGACGCCCTGCGCGACGTCGACCGTGTCGCCGAGATCATCGCCAACGCCTATGCCGAGGTCGCCCTCAACCCCGCCTACAGCTATGCGACGATGATCGATCGCTTCGATGGCCTGATCACCGACCTGGCCGCGCGGCGATCGCCGGCCGCCCTGGACGACTGCGTCGGCGACGACTTCCGCGAGGCCTTTCCGCTGCTCCTGATCGACAATCCCCACGCCCTGCCGCGACCCAGCCGCCTACGGCGGTTGGCGGGCAAACTGCTGCGGCGGCTCCGGCTGCACGGCCTGGTGCGCCGCATCATTCGCTAGTCGAGCCGGATCCACCGCCGGATCGGCCCGAGCCGCGCCGCGCCGCGCAGGACAGCCCGCACCGGCGACGGCGCCGCGCGCCAATGCGCCTCGACGACGACCGCCGCCCAGCCGGCCCATTCGCGCAGGCGCAGGGCCAGCAGCAGACGCCGTGGTGGGCCGCTCACGCCAGCACCTGGGCGGCGATCTCGCGCACCGCGGTTCGCCAGCTGTAGCGGCCGGACGCGACGATCTCCTGATAGCTCCGGTCGACCATGGCCTGGGCGTAGGCCAGGTCGCGGCTGCGATCCAGCGCCGCCTCGATGTCGGACAGGTCGCGCTTGACCGGCTGGTAGTGAGCCCCCGCCTCGAGCACGCCGCTATAGTCGCCCTCGACCAACACCTGGAAGGTCCGCGTGACGGCCGCCTCCAGGTGGCGTGGCGACAGGGCGCGCACCTCGGCCGATCCCGTCGCGACGATCACCGAAGGCGGCGGCGTCCAGCCCGCGCCGCTCAAGGGCGCGACCTCGACCAGGGCCAGGTCGCCGGCCGGATCGATCACCGATGAGCCGCCCTCGACCCCGACGACCGCGCGGCTGGCGCCCAGCAGGCGGATCCAGGCGTCGCCCGCCAGCCGTCCCTCGCCGTCCACCGCCACGTCGGCGCGATGGCCGCCGGCGCGCGCCCAGGCCGCCGCCCTCAGGCCCACGTCGCGCTTCAGCATCCCCATCTCGCCCAGCCAGGCCGGTGTCTCCCAGGCCCGATAGCTGACCGCGATCGACCGTCGCGCCAGATCGGGCGAGACGCGCCGCGCCACGCGGATCAGCGGTTCGTCGACATAGGCCGTCAGCATGCGGCGGATGGCGTAGGGCCGGTCCGCGACCGGGTAGAAGCTGTCCCACAGCGCCGGGTCGAGCGCGGTCAGCAGCAGGTCTATGCGGGCCTCGACCAGGAAATCGCGCAGGCGCCGCAGGCTGAGGAACTCGTCGAGCGGCGCAGCGACCCGGCGGGCCCGGGCGGGCGCGGCGGCGACCGCCCGCTCCAGCGCGTCAGATCCCTTGGCCGCGTAGCGGGCCGCCAGGGCGGTGGCGTCGATCAGCACCAGATCGGGATCCAGGGCGGTGATCCAGGCCGGATCGAAAGAAAAGCCAATGTTGAAGAACACGATCCGGCCGGGAAAATGCGCCTTCCAGGCGAAGATCCGCTGGCGCTCCCAGCGCCGCATCGGCCATTGGCCGCGCCAATTGTACAGAACCAGGGCTGTCGGTCGGTGGCGCATGTCCGGCGACCTAGCCGCCGTCCAGCCGGGTCACGCCCCGGGTCACGCCATCCGCGCGCGTGAACCGTGACCCCATGGACGCAACCTCGTTTCGGAGCGCCCCCGCGCGCTACCGCCAGACTCGACGGCGTCGGCTGTCCCTGTCAACGCCTAAGGCCGCCGTGGGCGCGCAGGGTCTCCGACGGCGACTCGCCAAACATCGTCCGATAGGCGCCGGCGAAACGGCCCAGCTCCCAGAAGCCGTGGTCCAGGGCCACCTGGGTCACGGTGGTCGGGCGGTTGGCCGCGTCCAGCAACCGGGCCCGGGCCGCCGACATGTTCTTCAGCCGCAGATAGGCCTTGGGGCTGACGTCGAGCAGGTCGTGGAAGGCGCGATAGAGCGTGCGGCGCGAGATGTTCAGGGCCCGGCAGACGTCTTCGATCTGAACCGCCTGGCGCGTGTCGCCGCCCTCGATGAAGTCCTCGGCGCCGCGGACGATGCGGGCGGCGTTGAGCACGCCTTGGCGGCGCGCGGCCGGCTCCCTGGCCTCGGCCACGGCGCTCAGCACGCCGTCCAGAAGGTCCTGGCGCAGAATGTCGATGGCGCTGGCCGGCACGCCGTCGCCCATGGTCCGCATGAGGGTCGCGCAGTCCCGCAGCACGCGTCGGCAGGCGGCGCGGGCCGGCGGCGGCGGCGAATAGACGGCGGCCTCGGTCCAGAAGCCCGGATCGGCCAGCCATTCGAACGCCTCGGCCCTCTGCATGACCAGCCCCCACGGCGCGGTGACGACGGCATAGGCGGTCCGCCCCTGGAAACGGCCGTCCAGCTCGCCGCCCGGCGGAATGGTCAGGATATCGCCCTCATCGACCTTGTGGCCCCACTGATTGAGCGCGCCGTCCCGCTCCAGGACCGAGACAATGCTGAAAGCCTTGCCCGCCAGGGTCCCACGCACCCGCAGATCGCCGTCGAAACCGCCGGCGTCGAAACCCATGTCGTCCAGGTTGACCCTCAGCAGATGACCCGGGCAGGCCCCGGGGGACAGCTGGGTGATGGCCAGATCGCGTCCAGAGGCATGGGCCCAGGCCTCGTGCGGCCCCTGGGTCTCGCGCAGGATCACCTGGCCCCGCGCGACCGATGGGGCCGGCGCGCCGAACGAGCGCGCCTCATCCAGGGCGTCGAACATTGGACGGACCGACGGACCTTCGACGTCGGCGGGCGGCTTTTCCCAGTCGCCCGCACGCCGCGACCGCGGCTCGGCGCTCACCAAGCCCGCGGCGCCTATGGGACTCTTCCCGTGAAAAACCATCTCATCGCCGGCCGGCTGGCCGAGTCTCCTACTGACATCGCGCCCATTGTCGCGCCTGATTCGCCCCCAAAAGATGCCACATCCATTTTCGAAAGTAAGTAAGGTGAAGTCAGAATAAAGCATCAATTGATAAAAATGTTTAAAGTGGACAACAGCCAAGCTAATTGTGGCCGAACTTAGATATAGTTAATGACTCATTATCCATAAATACACAAAAGACTTTGCCGAGATATTCAATCTGGCACTTGCCGCATAGCGCCGAAGTGGACTTTCAGGAAACGATAATGCCGGATTGGGGGTCATGGAGGACTTTATGGTTCGACGAAACTGGAAGGGGCTGGCGGTCTTCGGGAAGCGCGATCTGTTGGGCGCGGCGCGCACCCCGCAGGCGGAGGACCAATGGGCCCAGGCCTTGCGCGACATGAAGGCGGCCTGTGACGGCGAGCGGCGCCAGCGGCGACAGATCGCCGAGAGCGGCGCGCGGCAGCTGACTCGCGCTCAAGCCGTGCTGCGCGAGGCCGAGGATCGCCAACGCGACGCCGAGGCGGCGCTGCGCCGGGCCCGGCGGATGGCCGCCGTCGGCTGGATGGCCGCCGAGGCTTGCCGCGACATGACCGCCCTGCACGCGGTCGCCGCCAAGGCCCTGACCTCGTCCCGCGAACGCCTGCACGGCGACCATCGCACGGTCAGCGAGATCGACTGGGCCCTGGGCGGCCTCAGCCAGGCCGAGCAGATGCTGGACCGGGTGACGGCCTATCTCGACGCTCGCCGCGAAACGACCCAGGACGCGCACATCGACGGGCTGCTGAGCGGGATCTAGGCGCCGGCTTCGCCCCGAAGGGCGCATCGCTCCCGTCGCGCCGCTCAATGGTTCCGGCTCGCCGCGACGGCCGGGGCGATATCCGAACTCGACAGAAGCCGAGACCTTGGCGTTTAAGAAGCCTCCGGCGCCGCGCATCGGCGCCCCAGGGACAGCATCTGCGCATGAGCGTCGTCGCGGCCTACATCTATCGAGACGGCGTCCGGGCCCGCGAGGTGACGCTGGACGACCCCGACGCCCTGGTCACCGAGCCCGGCGAGTTCGTGTGGATCGGCCTGTTCGAACCCACCGCCGCCGAGATGGACCAGCTTCGGATCCGTTTCAAGCTGCACCCCCTGGCGGTCGAGGACGCGCTGAACGCGCACCAGATCCCCAAGGTCGAGGTCTATGGCCAGGAACTGTTCGTGGTCGCCCGCACGGCCCAGCTGGTCGATGAGCAGATCGCCTATGGCGAGACGGCGATCTTCGTCGGGGCCGGCCACGTGATCACCGTCCGCCACGGCTCGGCTCGAGCCCATACCGAACTTCGCGAGCAGCTGGAGTCCTCGCCCGCCCTGCTGGCCAAGGGCTCGGACTATGTGCTGCACGCCGTGCTCGACTTCGTGGTCGATGGCTACCTGCCGATCATCCGGGCGCTGGAGGACGAGGTGCTCGACATCGAGCATCGCACGCTCAACACCTTCCTCAGCCACGGCGAGGTCAAGCGATTGTTCCACCTGCGCCGCGACCTGATCCGCTTCAAGCGCGTGCTTTCGCCCATGGCCGAGGTCTGCGGTCGGCTGGAGCATCTGGAAGCGCCCTGCCTGGACAACGACGTGCGCCCCTATTTCCGCGACGTGCTCGACCACGTGCAGCGCATCGAGGCCATGGTCGGCGCCCTTCGCGAGGTCATCACCTCGGTGTTCGAAGCCGCCTCCCTGCTCGAACAGCAGCGCCAGAGCGCGATTACCCGCAAGCTGGCCGCCTGGGCCGCCATCCTGGCGGTGCCGACGGCGATCGCCGGCATTTACGGCATGAACTTCGAGCACATGCCGGAGTTGCGGTGGACGCTGGGCTATCCCGCGGTGCTCGTGACGATCGCGGCGGTCTGCGGGTATCTGTACGTGCGGTTCAAGAAGAACGGGTGGCTGTAGCCCCCTCCCCCTCGATCCCCAAAAAGTTGTCATCCCGGCCGTAGCGTAGCGAAGAGCCGGGACCCAGGGTCACCACGTTGCGCCGGCCCTGGGTCCCGGACAGCGCTACGCGCTTCCGGGATGACAACTTTTGAAGTGAACTAAGAACGGCTAGCTCGCCCAGGCCCGCGCCGGATGCAGGAAGCGTCCGGCCTCGGCGCCGTCGCGCAGGAAGACCCGCACCTCGGCGCTGCGCCCCGAGGCGGCCAGGCGGCTGGCGAGATCGCGGGCGGCGGCCTCGGCGCGGCCGCCGCGTTCGAAGGTGAGATCGGCCTCAAGGGCCTCGGAACGCACCGACCAGCCTTGCTCGGCGGGAGCGACGGAAATCAACAGAGCCATGGGGAGCTCCTTACGCAGAACGACTTGGGGCGCCCCTCATCCTGGGGGCGTGAACGAGCGAGTCTTCGGGCGGCTGGACCGGGCCCCGAGATCGAGGTCAGGCCGGCATTCGCCCCACGAGGCGGCAGCATCGACACATCTTATAGGCTCGCATTTTCACAACTTGACGACATCCGTATGACTCGAACGCAACTGATGCGAGCCAGAACTCCTCAAGCCGTTTTCAGTTTCTCGGGACGTCGGATGATCTGGCGGCGAGGCCAGAAAAACTGCCTCGACTTAATTCCTATCTGTTTGATAGGTTTTTGAAGGCGGCGCTTTTCCCTCCCCTTTAGCGCCGCCGGCGCGCGCCGTGCGGATCCATCGGGGGATGGATGATCCGCGCGGCGCGTCTACCCGTTCAGATGCGCCTTGATCAGCGCCCGCCCAGCCCGCGCCACGGCGCGCACCGGTCCCAGCGGCCCCAGGGTGACCCGGGCCGTGTAGGAGCCCTCCATCAGCAGCATCAAGCCGTCGGCCAGGTCATCGTCCACCGCGCCGGCCCGCTTGCACAAATCGACCAGCCGCGCGTGGAGCTGCTGCTTGTAGGCCACCGACACCTTCTGGGCCGGGTGATCCACCTCGTGCAGCTCGATCGCGGCGTTGGACAGCGGACAGCCGTGGACGTCGGCGTTGCAGGCCTTGGTCTCGAAGGCGTCGAAGATCGCTTCCAACTGGACCCGCGGGTCGCCGCAGGTGCAGCCGGTGACCTCGTCCCACCAGATCCAATAGTCGCGTTCCTGCTCGCGCAGCACCTCGGCGACCAGTTCGTCCTTCGACGGGAAGTTGCGGTAGAGGGTCATCTTGGTGGCGTCGGCCTCGTGGGCGATCGCCTCCACGCCCACCGCGCGGATGCCGTGCTGATAGAACAGCTCGCGGGCCGTTTCGAAGATCCGGTCGCGGGCCGGACGTTTGGACAACGGGGCGCAAACGGGCGCCTCCATTTCGTCCATCTTGCCCCCGCCAGAATTTCTCTCAGCCATTTTTACAGCGCCTTACCTTGACGTGAGAGTTACCGGTCAGTATCTCTCACCGCGTAGATGATACCGAACGGTATCGTATCATCCGTCTACATCGTCACAGATGGACGCCACGTCAAGCAACAGCAACTGCGACATTTCATCCTTAACCCAGAACGGAGCGCGAGCCATGCCCCCGAGCGCGAGCCAAGACCCCGCCCGTCCCGCCGCCAGCCCCGCCAAGGTCGTGTGGCTGACCACCGCGAAAGCCTGGATCGACCAGGCCGCCGAACCCCGTCGTCGCCGTTCGACCCGCTCGATGAAGCGCCCTGTCCTCGAGTGACCCTCTGACCGTCCCTGCTCCTCCCCCTCCCCAACGCCCGATTTCAGGTCCCCCCATGCGCAAGCATCCCGCCCTCGCCTCTTCCGCCGTCAAATCCTTCGCCATGCTCGCCGCCGCCGCCGTGCTGGCCGCCTGCAGCGCCCAGGCCAAGCAGGAGGTCGCCCCGCCGCCCGCCCAGGTCACCATCACCGACGTGGCCTTCAAGAACCTGCGCCAGTGGGACGACTTCACCGGCCGCCTCGAAGCCGTCGACACCGTCGACATCCGCCCCCGGGTCGGCGGTTACATCGACGGCGCGCGCTTCGAGGAAGGCGCCCGGGTCCACAAGGGCCAGGTGCTGTTCCAGATCGACCCGCGCCCCTACCAGGCCGAAGCCAACCGCGCGTTGGCCGAGGTGGACCGCGCCAAGGCCCAGCTGAACCTGGCCGTCGTCAACCGCGAGCGCGGCCGCCGGCTGATCGAGCAGAACGCCCTGGCCCAGAGCGAGTTCGACCGGCTTTCCGCTGAAGAAAAGGCCGCCCAGGCCAATCTCGGCGCCGCCAACGCCGCCTACCAGACCGCCCGCCTGAACCTGGAATGGACCCGCGTGGTCTCGCCGATCGACGGCCGGGTCTCCAAGGCGGTGATCACTCGCGGCAATCTGGTGACCCCGGCCGACCTGCTGACCACCGTGGTCTCCGACACCCCGATCTACGCCACCTTCAACGCCGACGAGCAGACCTTCCTGAAGTACGCCTCGGCCGAGCGCGGCAAGTCGAGCCCGGTCTATCTGGGCCTGATGACCGAGGACGGCTATCCGCACGTCGGCCACCTGAAGTTCATCGACAACGCCATGGACGCCAAGAGCGGCACCATCAATGGCCGGGCGATCTTCGACAACCAGGACGGCCGCTTTACCCCGGGCCTGTTCGCCCGCATCCGCCTGGTCAGCGACCAGTCGCGGACGGTGGCCCTGGCCCCCGACCGCGCCGTGGCCACCGACCTGGGCAAGCGCTTCGTGGTGGTGGTCGGCGCCAACAACAAGGCCGAATACCGTCCGGTCGAGATCGGCCCGCTGGCCGGCAACCTGCGCATCATCCGCACCGGCCTCAAGCCCGGCGACCGGGTGATCGTCGGCGGCCTGCAGAAGGTCAAGCCGGGCGACACCGTCAATCCGGTGGTCATCAAGACCGATGTATCGGCCGACTTCAGCCAGTTCGAGGCCGCGCCCCAGCGCGTCGCGATGATCAACAGCGTCGGCCAGAACTAACCTTTTAATCCGCTCATCCCGGCGAATGCCGGGACCCAGATCCCAAAGCGACGGGGTGGGTTGGAACAGCTCGGCGCTCTTGGCGTCAGCCACACCGCCCTTCCATCTGGGTCCCGGCATTCGCCGGGATGAGCGGAGCGAGAGTTGCCTTCGAAAGCTGGCCGCAGGCCAGCCGACGCCCCCTCCTTGCCTCCTCCCCGGACGCCGCCCATGAATTTCTCAAAGTTCTTCGTGAACAAGCCGCGCTTCGCGGCTGTGCTCTCGATCATCATCTTCATCGCCGGGATGGTGGCTCTGCCGCGCCTGCCGATCTCGGAATATCCCGAAGTGGTGCCCCCCACCGTGGTGGTGCGCGCCGCCTATCCCGGCGCCAACCCCGCCGTCATCGGCCAGACCGTCGCCGCCCCGCTGGAGCAGGCGATCAACGGCGTCGAGGGCATGATCTACCAGTCGTCGCAGTCGGCTTCCGACGGGGCGATGATCCTGACCGTCACCTTCGCCCTCGGGACCGATCTCGACAAGGCCCAGGTGCAGGTCCAGAACCGCGTCGCCCAGGCCCTGCCGAAACTGCCCCAGGAGGTGCAGCGCATCGGCGTGACCACCGACAAGGCCTCGCCCGACCTGACCCTGGTCGTGCACATGATCTCGCCCAACAACCGCTACGACATGCTGTACCTCAGCAACTACGCGCAGCTGAACGTCCGCGACCGCCTCAAGCGCGTCGACGGCGTGGGCGACGTGCAGATCTTCGGGGCCGGCGCCTATTCCATGCGGATCTGGCTGGACCCTGAAAAACTGGCGGCGCTGAGCATGACCGCCGGCGACGTGGTCAAGGCCCTGCGCGAACAGAACGTCCAGGTGGCCGCCGGCCAGCTGGGCGCGCCCCCCACCCCGGGCGGCGCCGAGTTCCAGCTGTCGGTCAACGCCCCCGGCCGCCTGACCGACGAGGAGCAGTTCCGCGACGTCATCATCCGCTCGGGCGCCAACGGCGAGATCACCCACCTGGGCGACGTGGCCCGCGTGGAGATGGGCGCCAACAACTACGCCCTGCGGTCCTTGCTCGACAACAAGTCGGCGGTGGCCCTGCCGATCTTCCAGCGCCCAGGCTCCAACGCCCTGGCCATGGCCGCCGACATCAAGAAGACGATGAAGGAGCTCAAGAAGGAGTTCCCCGAGGGCGTCGACTACGAAATCGTCTACGACACCACCGCCTTCGTTCAGGAATCCATCGACTCGGTCATCCACACCCTGATCGAGGCGATCATCCTGGTCGTCATCGTGGTGGTGATCTTCCTGCAGGGCTGGCGCGCCTCGATCATTCCGCTGATCGCCGTGCCCGTCTCGCTGATCGGCACCTTCGCGGTGCTGCTGATGCTGGGCTTCGGCCTCAACGCCCTGACGCTGTTCGGACTGGTGCTGGCCATCGGCATCGTCGTCGACGACGCCATCGTCGTGGTCGAGAACGTCGAGCGCAACATCACCGACGGGCTCGAACCGGCGGAGGCCACCCGCAAGGCGATGAGCGAGGTCACGGGGCCGATCATCTCCACCGCCCTGGTGCTGTGCGCGGTGTTCATTCCCACCGCCTTCATCAGCGGCCTGTCGGGCCAGTTCTACCGCCAGTTCGCCCTGACCATCGCCATTTCGACGGTGATCTCGGCCTTCAACTCCCTGACCCTGTCGCCGGCCCTGGCCGCCGTGCTCCTCAAGAGCCACGACGCCCCCAAGGACCGCTTCCAGAAGATGATCGACGCCGCCCTGGGCTGGTTGTTCAACCCGTTCAACCGCTTCTTCGCCAAGGCCTCGAACGGCTATGTGCGCGGCGTCGGCAAGACCCTGGGCAAGACGACGGCGGGCCTGGTGGTCTACGGCCTGCTGCTGCTGCTGACGATCGGCGCCTTCGCCAAGACCCCGGGCGGCTTCGTGCCACAGCAGGACAAGGCCTATGTGGTCGCCGTCGTGCAACTGCCCGATGCCGCTTCGCTGGACCGCACCGAGGCCGTCATCCGCCAGATGGGCGACATCGCCATGAAGGTGCCGGGCATCAAGCACTCGATCGCCTTCCCCGGCCTGTCGGCCAACGGCTTCATCAACAGCCCCAACTCCGGCGCGGTGTTCTATTCGCTGGACGAGTTCAAGGACCGCAAGGGCCACGACCTGTCGGCCAACGCCATCGTCGGCCAGCTGAACGCCAAGTTCGGCGCCATCCCCGACGCCCAGATCGCGGTGTTCCCGCCGCCTTCGGTGCAGGGCCTGGGCACGATCGGCGGCTTCCGCATGCAGATCGTCGACAAGGCGGGCCTGGGTCCGGACGAGCTGAACCGGCAGACCCAGAACCTGATCGACAAGGCGCGCAAGGATCCGGCCCTGGTCGGGGTGTTCTCGACCTACCAGGTCAGCGTGCCGAAGATCGAGGCCAACATCGACCGCGAAAAGGCCCGCGCCTCGGGCGTGTCGCTGACCGACCTCTTCGAGACCCTGCAGGTCTATCTGGGCTCGCTGTACGTCAACGACTTCAACCGCTTTGGCCGCACCTACGAGGTCAACGTCCAGGCCGACCAGAAATTCCGCCTGCAACCGGAACAGATGCTGCGCCTGCAGACCCGCAACGGCGACGGCCAGATGATCCCTCTGGGCGCCTTCGTCAGCTTCAAGGAAGCCACCGGCCCCGACCGCGAGAGCCACTATAACGGCGTGCTCACGGCCGAGATCAACGGCGGCCCGGCCCCCGGCTACTCGACGGGCCAGGCCCAGAAGGCGCTGGAGGACCTGGCCAAGAAGGAGCTGCCCAACGGCATGGGCTACGAGTGGACCGAGCTGACCTACCAGCAGATCCTGGCGGGCAACACGGCGATCTACATCTTCCCGCTCTGCGTGCTGCTGGCCTTCCTGGTGCTGGTCGCCCAGTACGAAAGCTGGACCCTGCCGCTGGTGGTCATCCTGATCGTGCCGATGACCCTGCTGTCGGCCCTGGCCGGCGTGCTGCTGACCCATGGCGACAACAACATCTTCACCCAGATCGGGCTGATCGTGCTGGTGGGGCTGGCGTGTAAGAACGCCATCCTGATCGTCGAGTTCGCCAAGGAGCGGGAGGAGCATGGCGACACGCCGCTGCACGCGGTGCTGGAAGCCTGCCGCCTGCGCCTGCGGCCGATCCTGATGACCTCGATCGCCTTCATCATGGGCGTGTGGCCGCTGGTCGTCTCCCACGGGGCGGGCGCGGAGATGCGCCGGGCCATGGGCGTGGCGGTGTTCTCCGGCATGCTGGGGGTGACGGTCTTCGGCCTGATCCTGACCCCGATCTTCTACTTCGTCATCCGCCGCACCACCGCCCGCAAGGCGGCGCTGAAGGCGGCTTCCAAATCGACGACCGACGCCGTGGAGGCGCACTGATGTCTCAAGCTCTTACTCTCTCTCCCGCTCCTCAACGTCGTCATCCCCCGCTTTATGCGGGGGACCCAAGCCGAGCCGGCCACAGCTTCGTCTTGCAGCGCCGCTTGGATCCCCCGAACAAGTCGGGGGACGACGCGAAAGGGAAACGCGGCGGCATGAAACTCGCCGCCCAACTGTCGCTGTTCGCCAGCATGATCCTGCTGTCGGCCTGCGCCGTGGGCCCCGACTACAAGACCCCGGTCACCGCGCCGGTGGTCCTGCAGAACGCCCCGGCCGAGTCGTTCTCGACCGCCAATCCGGAAGCGGACTGGTGGAAGGCGTTCAACGATCCGGTGCTCAATGGTTTGGTGACCCAGGCCCTGGCCGGCAATTTCGACATCAAGGTCGCCGTCGCCCGGGTGGACGAGGCCCGCGCCCTGTTCAAGGACGCCCGCCTCGACCAGCTGCCGCGGGTGACCGCCGGCGGCGGCTACCAGAAGAGCGACCAGCAGCAGCCGGGCTCCGGCGGCCAGCGCGTCGAGAGCGAGACCTATACGGGCGGCTTCGACGCCGGCTGGGAGATCGACCTGTTCGGCCGCGTCCGCCGGGGCGTGGAGTCGGCGCGGGCCGAGGCCGGCGCCGCCCGGGCCGACCTGCGCGACGCCCAGGTGACCATCGCCGCCGAGGTGGCGCGGAACTATCTGGAGCTGCGCGGCGCCCAGGCCCGGCTGGCCGTGGCCAACCGCAACCTGGAGACCCAGCGCGAGACCCTGCGCCTGACCAAGGTGCGCTACGACGCCGGGGCGGGTAACCCCATCGACGTCGCCAGCGCCCAGGCCCGCCTCAACGCCACCGAGGCCGTGATCCCGGCCCTGATCACCGCCGAGAAGCGCGCCAATTACCGGCTGTGCGTGCTGGTCGGCCAGCGTCCGGGAACCCTGGACGCCACCCTGGTGGTGCAGAACGCCGAAGTCACGCCGCTGATCGCCGCCCTGCCGATCGGCGACGCCGCCGACCTGCTGCGCCGGCGTCCCGACGTCCAGGCGGCCGAGCGCCGGCTGGCGGCCCAGACCGCCAAGGTCGGGGTGGCCACGGCCGACCTGTTCCCACGGGTCCGGGTAACGGGCTTCATCGGCTTCCTGTCGGGCAGCGCCTCGGGCTTCGGCAACAGCGCCAGCCAGGCCTGGTCGGTGGCCCCCTCGGTCTCTTGGCCGGCCCTCGACCTGGGCGGCGCCCACCAGCGGCTGAAGGCGGCGCAGGCCCGCAACGACGCCAGCCTGGCGGTCTACGACCAGACCGTGCTGGCGGCGCTCGAGGACCTGGAGAACGCCCTGGTCGGCTACCGCCAGCAACAGGCCCAGCTGGTCAGCCTGACCAGCCAGGCCGCCGCCTCGCGCCGCGCGGCCGAGCTGGCGCGGATCCAGTACAAGGAAGGCGGCATCGACTTCCTGGTGCTGCTCGACGCCGAACGGACGCTTCTCGCCGCCGAAGACTCGCTCACGGTCGCGGAGACGGGCGTGAACACCAACGTCGTGGCGATCTACAAGGCGCTGGGCGGGGGGTGGAGCAGCTGAGGCCGCCCATAAATCGTCGTCATCCCCCGACTTGTTCGGGGGACCCAAGCCGAGCTGGCCGTCTGCCGTTCTGCACCTCAGCTTGGGTCCCCCGCATGAAGCGGGGGATGACGACCGTCTGTGCGGGTCGTTCCGCCAAAAAGTTATCCACAGGGCGCCGCTCCATCCCCGCTCCCGCCGAAACAAACCCCATCCCAATCAAGCCCTTACACAAAAACGCACGTTTCCGGTCCTCCCTCTCCAGGACAGCCGCACACTAGCGGCATGACCCAGACCGACATCCCCACCTGGTGCCTGAACTTCCAGCTCGCGCTGATGGCCGCCCTCGACGCCGCCTGGAAGTCCATCGAGGCCAGCACCGACCCCGCCGTCCTCCGCCAGGCCCGCGACAAGGCCAAGGCCATCGGCGATCTGGCCGCCATGGCCCGCAAGGTGGCCCTGATCACGCCCCGCGACCGCGCCAAGCCCGCCGGCCCCACCCTGACCGACGTCGCCGCCGCCGGCCTGGCCGCCACCCAGGGCGTGGCCAATGTGAGCGCGATGCTGATGGACTCACTCGGCCCGGCCGCCCCCGTGGCCGCCCAGGCCGAACCCGCCCGCCGCGCGCTGGACAAGCTCAAGGGCGGCCGGCGCGGAAGGTTGTGATAGGCCTTCGACGCCGGGCTCACGCCGCCCGATAGATCTGCGCCACCGCGCCTCCCGGAAAGGCCTTCGAGCTCGTCAGCTCGAGACGCAGCGGCGCGGCGAGTTCGGAGAACAGCGGCAGACCCTCGCCCAGCGCCACGGGGGCCACGATCAGGGCGAACTGGTCGACCAGTCCCTGGGCGACGAGCGCGCGGGCGAAGCTGACGCCGCCGTGGGCGATGATCGGCTTGCCCTCCTGGGCTTTCAGCTTGGCGATTTCCTCCGCCAGCTCACCGCTGGCCACATGGGCCTCCGCCCAACTCCCGGCGCCGGGTTGCAGCGCCGCCATCGTGTCGACGTTGCTCAGGATCGCCGGCCCCTGTCGCGAGAAGACGGCCTTGGGGATCTGGTTCATCGGCGCCGCGAACGGGTCGGTGGAGGTCTGCCAGTAGGGGGCCATGGCGGAGAAGCTGCGGCTGCCCATGATGTGCAGGCTGGCGTTCCAGATAAACTCCACGCCCCAGGCCTTCGCCTCCTGATCGGCGCCGAACATCCATGTGTTCCGGCCATCCAGGTCACTCACGAAGCCGTCGACCGATATGGCCATCTTCAAGATCAGGTCTCTCACGGCGTCCTCCTCATGGCGGTCCTGACCCAAGGACGGTCCAGGTCGACAACATCCGACAGCCGGCGATCATTTTTGGCCACGGGCCCTCCGTCTCTTCTCCTCACCCGCATCGCGGGGGAGGTGGCGCGATGCGAATACGCATCGTGACGGAGGGGGCGTCGGCCATCACCGGAAACGCCCCATCCGGGGCGGATGGGTGTTCAACGAGCCGACGGTCCGAACGGCCGCGATGGGTGGGTTTCGGACGGATCGCCTTTCCCTCCCGAACGGCCCTGCACCGGACCCCCACCCGACCCGCTACGCGGGCCACCCTCCCCGCAGGGGGGAGGGACGAGAGGGTTTCGGATTTCGAAAGCTGACCGTTCGAACGTCCGCTCAGGGTCGAAACCACCCATCCGCCCAGCCTCCCAAACCACACCTCCAAACCTCACCCCCTCGGCAACCTCACCTCGAACACCGCCCCCGCCTCGCCCTCCACCAGCCCGATCCGCCCCTGGCTGGCCGCCAGCAGCGACCGCGCGATCGACAGCCCCAGCCCGGTGCCGCCGGCCTCGCGGCGGCTGGTGAAGAACGGCTCGAACAGGCGGTCGCGGTCGGCCGGCGGAACCCCCGGGCCGTCGTCGCTGACCCGCAGCACCACCGCCTCGCCCACCGCCTCCGCCCGGATCGTCACCGTCCGCGCCCCGGCCTGGCGGCTGTTCTCCACCAGCGTGGTCAGCACCGTCTCCACCGTCGCCTCGGGGGCGGCCACCAGCGGCAGGTCGGCGGCAAGGTCGAGGACGACGGCGATGTCGCGCCCTTGGGCGTCGGCCACCCGCCGGGCCGGCGAGCCGACGTCGCACGCCACCCCGGCCTGCGGCATGGCCATGTCGGCCCGGGCCATGTCCATCAACCGCCCGACCAGCTGCGACAGCCGGGCGCTGTCGGCCGAGATGTTACCCAGGAACCTGTGGCGCTCCTCCGGGCTCATGGTGTCGAAATGGTCGTCCAGCAGCTCGACCGCCCCGGTGATGCCGGCCAGCGGGGTCTTGAACTCGTGGCTGACGGCGGCGGCGAAGTCGCGCAGGTAGCGCGAGCGCACGGCGATGGCGTCGGCCATCACCCGGAAGTCCTGGTAGAGGTCGCGGATCTCGATGGCGGCGGTGGCCGGGGTTTCCGGCACCTCGCCCTGCCCGGTCGCCACCCCGCGCGACGCCGCGCTCAGCGCCTCGATCGGCCGGGTCACGCCGCGCGACACCAGGCCCGACAGCAGCACCAGCAGCAGGATCGTCGCCGCCCCGCCGGCCAGCAGCTTGCCCCGGTCCTGGTAGACCCCCCGGAACAGCGCCCGCGGCGAGCGCGACAGCAGCAGCGCCCCGACCACCTGGCCGTTGACCCGCACCGGCCGAGCGTGGTGCAGGCGCAGGGACGAGGCTCGGCTAAGCCACTCGAACGAATAGCGCGGATGATAGGCCCCGTTGCGGCGCATCACGGTGCGTGAATGGCCCGCCAGCGCCGCCTGGATCTCCGGCAGGGCCGAGAGCCCGCCGCCCTGGCCCAGGCCGCGCACCACCACGCCGTGGCGGTCGACGATCAGGATCGAGGCCAGGGTGCTGCGGCTGGTCTGGTCGAGGATCGGCTCCAGGAGGTCGGCGGCGGCCACGGCCTGGGGGTCGGCGGGCGGAGCGGGCGCGGCGTCCGGACGCTCGGGCAGCACCGGCGTGGTGCGCAGGTCGATGCTGGTGCTCTCGGGGCGGTAATAGCCGGGGTCGTCGCGGGCGTCGGGGTCGGCGGGCGTGGAGTCGCGCACGGCGCCCGGCCACAGCGCCCCGGCCGCCGCCGCCAGGGCCGCGCCCTGCGAGGTCAGCTCGGCCTCGGTCTGGCGCACCAGGGTGTTCTCGTAGGTGCGCAGGAACACCGCCCCGATGGCCGGCATGGCGGCGGCGAACAGCAGCACGGTCAGCAGGATGACCCGCAGCCGCAGCGGCGGCCACCAGGTCCGCACCCAGCCGCGTAACTGCTCGCTCACGCCTGCGCGCCGACGCAGGCCCCCAGGCGGTAACCGATCCCGGCCCGGGTCTCGATGACGTCGTGGCCGCCGACCCCGGCGAACTTGCCCCGCAGGTTGCGCACGTGGCTGTCGATGGTGCGGTCGGTGACCGCGAAGCCCGGACCGCGCAGGCGGTCGATGATGGCGTCGCGGCTGAACACCTTGGTCGGGGTCGTCGCCAGGGTCCGCAGGATGGTGAACTCGGTGACCGTCAGCGACACCTCGGCCCCCGACCACCGGGCGCTCCAGGCCTCGGGGTCGAGGCTCAGCCGGCCCCGGCTGATCGTGCCGTCGAGCCCGGTCACCTCGCCCGCCTTGGCGCCTGTGCGCCGCAGGATGGCCTGGACGCGGGCCACCACCTCGCGCGGGCTGAACGGCTTGACCACATAGTCGTCGGCCCCCAGCTCGATGCCCAGCACCCGGTCGATCTCGTCGTCGCGCGAGGACAGGAACAGGATCGGCAGGTCGCCCTGGGCCCGCAGCCGGCGGCAGACCTCCAGCCCGTCCAGGCGCGGCATGTTGATGTCCAGCACCACCAGGTCGGGCGCACGCTCGGCCACCGCCGCCAGGGCCGCCTCGCCGTCGGCCGCCTCGCGGGTCTCCAGCCCGGCCTTGGCCAGGGCGAAGACCAGGAGCTGGCGGATGTGGGGGTCGTCGTCGACGATCAGGATCGTGCGCTGCATGCGGCCCATGTTCAGTGCTCCGCGCCCTGGGTCAACGGGGATGGGGTCAACGGGGATGGGGTCAACGGGGGAGAGGTGGCGAGCCCGACAGGCTCGGGCGCCGGCGGTTCCGGCATGGTGGCGCCTTCGGACATGTGCAGCGGCGCGCCGTCGCACTCGCGGCCGTCCGGGGCCCAGGCGCTGACGGCCGCCGGCCGCCCGGCCTGAAGCGCGTCGACCCGGGCCAGCCGCCGCGCCCCGCGCCAGCTCCAGCCGCGCCAGGCCGCCTGCCGGTCCCGCAGGGCTTGAACCGCCTCCTCGCGCACGGCGGCGACGCGGTCGTCCAGCCCCTCGGGCAACGGACCGCGCTCCAGCCGCACCAGCGAAACCGCCGCCGACGCGCCCAGCCGGTTGAGGTAGCAGACGTCCAACCTCGGTCCCTGGCCGCCGACCTCGCGGGCATGGCGGACGTTCCAGGCCGCCGCCACCGCGCCCAGGTCGACCACGCAAGCGCCGACCAGCACGATCAGGGCCGCGGCGGCGTTGGTATTGATCAGCCAGGCCCCGCTCTTGCCGCGCAGCATCCGCCAGCAGACCAGCACCAGGCCCAGGGCGACCAGCCCCATCCAGACCAGGGCGGCGATCCGCAGGCGGGTCAGGGAATAGGCCTGCACATAGTCCAGGGTGCGCAGGATGCTGGAGGCCACCAGGAACAGGTTCTGCGCCACCCACGCCACCACCAGGACCCGGACCGACGGAACCTTGGCGGTCGGCGAGCTGGGGGCCAGGAACACCAGCACGAACAGCCCGGCCAGCAGCGCCGTGGCGATCAGGGGATAGGCGCCGCGATGGGCGTATTCGGCCAGGGTCAGGCCGGCCGGCGGCCCGGCCCCGCCCCACAGGATGACGGCGTCCAGGCCGTTCTGCAGGGCGAACAGGGCGTTGAAGACGATCAGCGACAGCACCACCGAGGCCACGGGCACGCCGGCGAGCACGACGCCGCGCCTGGCCTTGCCGACCGGCAGAATGCGGCGGCGGCGCGGCCGCAGCACCCCCCAGACCAGGACCAGCACCGTCAGCCAGAACATCACCCGCCAGCCGAAGTCCGAACCAAGCGCGGGCAGGCGCAGGGCCGCCAGGGCGTTGGCGATCACCGGATTGGCCGCGGCGAACAGCGCCAGGAACACCGCCCCGCCCAGCACCGGCAGGGCCAGCAGCGGCACGACCTGGTTCCAGCGTCCGCGCGGTCCGGTCCGGCCGGCGCGGCGGGCCCGGCGCAGGTCGAGCCACGGGCCGACCAGGCCGACCGCCGCCTGGGCCAGCAGGCGCTGCGACCACCGCCAGGCGTCGTCGAAACCCTGGGCGCGCGGCGCCAGCACCGCCAGGCTGAGCAGGGCCCAGAACAGCAGCGAGGCCAGCAGGCTGGGCGCCTCGACCTGGACCAGCGCCAGGACGGCGGCGGCGGCCAGGGCGAAAAGGGCCTTGGGATCGCGACGGGCGGCGGGATGCAGCAGGGTCGCCGCCAGGGTCAGCAGCAGGGCGAAGACCCCGACCGTCGCGCCGAACGGGTGGCCGTAGAACAGCAGGTCGGCGGCCACGACCAGGGCCACGGCGGCGCTCGCCTTGATCGCGAAGGACAGGTCGCGGGGACGGCGGAAAGGGGGCATGGCGGGCTCCGGATCGGGAGACCCTGGAATGCCCGCCGGGCGTCGAGACCAACCCGCCGCTCCGGCGCCCGTCAGGCCGGTTTCATGTGCAGGTTTCGTGCAGGGCTCGGGATCCTGGCCTTGGAGCCCACCCCGCTGTTGTCATCCCGGCCGTAGCGCAGCGAAGAGCCGGGACCCAGGGCCACCGCATCGCGCCGGCCCCTGGGTCCCGGACAGCCTCTGCGAGGCTTCCGGGATGACAACCGAATTTAGGACAGCGATAGCAAAGGGGACGTCCCGTGCAGGCCTCAGGCGCTCCTCGCCGCCTCGGTCCATTTGGAGAACGGGCTGTCGGGCTCGTCGGCGAGGCTGGGCTGCAGCGAGCGCAGGTCGCTGGGCCGGATGTTGAAGGCCTTGCGGAAGCTGCGGCTGAAATGGGCCTCGCTGCTGAAGCCGCATTGGAAGGCGATCTCGCTGATCCGCCGGGCCCGCTTGGGGTCCAGCAGGGCGGCGCGGGCCAGGTGCAGGCGGCGCTCCCAGATGTAGCCGGTGACCCCGCCCAGCGGCTCGAACAATCGGTAGAGGGTGGAGCGCGACACGCCCAGCGCCTCGCTGATCTTGGCCGGGTTGAGACTGGGCTCCAGCAGGTTGTGCTCGACATAGCCGCGCGCCCGCAACAGCACGGGCGACTCGCGCACGCCGAAATCGGCCCGTCCGGCCTCCATGGCCAGGCAGGCGCCCAGCAGCTCGATGGTGGCGCGGGTGATGCCCGGCAGGGTCTCGGGGATCAGTTGCGGAAACCAGCGGGTCACCGAGGTCAGGTGCTCGATCAACAGGCCGGCGCGGTTGCCGTCCAGCACCATGCCGTGCAGTTCGATGTCCGGAACCACCGCCCTGACCTGGGCGCGCGGCAGAAAGGTGGTGAGCACCTTCACGGCCGTGCTTCGCAGCTGCATCGGCCGCGACAGGTCGCAGATCCCGACCTCGCCGGGTCCGGCCGCGAAGGGCACGCCGTCGAAATCGCCGGTGTGCGACCCGGCGATGTTGAACTGGACGATGTAGGCGTCATGGCCGTCGGCGGCGATCATCTCCGGCGTCCGGAACATGGCCTGGCCGCCGGTTTCGGTCACGTAGAAGGCGTGGGGGCCCAGGCGCAGGGACGTGATGTCGGCCGAAAAGCCCGGCTCGGGATCGCACGCGTCCAGCGCCGTCAGGACTTCGCGGCGATAAAGGTCGTGCCGCTCGTCCGGCGGAACGTGCCGTGTGCTGAAATTCGTTCGCGCCAAGGACTGGCGTGAACCTCCTCGCGGCGTCTCGGTTTCACTCATGTGGCCTCCCCCAAGGCACGATCATGCATTTACCAGCCTCGCCCAATGCGGGCGTTCGTCGCAGGGCGCGAGAGGATGGTTTTTCTTTGAGACGCCCGATCAAGAAAATGGAACCCGGATGTAACGGTTATGACGCTCAAAGCCTTACAGGTGTCGGCCTTGCTGAGTGAACACCGGTCTTCGACCGCGAACGCCCAGGGGAAACCCACGCCCCGACGTGACGGCCGCACACGCCATCAGCTCGGAGAACGGCGCAGCCGCGCAAGCCAGCGACTGGCGGCGCGTCCAGCGTCGCCCAAACCCCGCGGGGGGACAAACTGAAGGCGGGCCTTGGGGGAGGCCCGCCTTTTTTATTGTCCTGATTTCATCCGCTCACGACGCATCCGAAGCGCCTAGTGCTCGCGACCCGTGCGCCAGAAGGTCTGGGTCAGAGGCTCGAGCAGGTAGGCCAGGGCCGAGCGCTTGCGCAGCGGGATCAGCACCTCGACCGGCAACCCGGCCTGCAGGCCCGACTGGACGCCTCGAAGCTGGCGGATCTTGTCCAGTTCCGACGGCGGGGCGGCGACCTCGGCGCGGAAATACTGCGCCCCGGTCTTCTCGTCGGTGAAGCTGTCGGCCGACAGTTCGGTCAGGGTGCCGTTCAGCAGCGGCAGGTCGCGCTCGTGCAGCGAGGTGAAGCGGATCTGGGTCTTCTGGCCGGGTCGCAGGTCGTCGGCGTCGTTGGGCGAGACCTTGGCCTGGATCACCAGCCGGCGGTCCTGCGGCACGATCTCCATCAGGGTCTGGCCCGGCGAGACCACGCCGCCCACCGTGAAGACGTTGAGGCCCACCACCTTGCCGCCCTCCGGGGCGCGGACGGTGGCGCGGGCCAGTTGCTCGCGGGCGGCCAGCACCTTGGGCTGCAGGTCGTCGAGGCGCACCTGGACGTCGCGAAGCTGGCCGGCGACCTCCTCCATGCGCTCGCGCTCCAGCGACAGGGTCTGCAGCCGGGTCTCGCCGACCGCCTCGTTGGAGCGGGCTATCTGGGCGCGATAGGCGCCGTCCTCGCCGGTCAGGGACGCGGCGCTGCGCTGCAGGGCCAGGACCCGGGTCTTGGGCGCATAGCCCTTGGAAGCCAGTTCCTGGACCCCGGCCAGTTCCTCCTCGATCAGCCGCTGCTGCTGGCGGTTGGCGTCCAGCTGGCGCTCGGCCCCGCTGGTCTGCTGGCCCAGTTGCAGGACGCGCTGGTTGAGCACGCCGCGCTGGGTGTCGAGGGCGTTGCGACGGGCCTGGAACTGCAAGCGCTGCAGCCGCAGGGCGTCGGCGGCCAGAGGCTGGTCCTCGGGCAGCAGGCTGGCGAATTCCGGCGGGGCCGAGAAGCCGCCCTGCCGGTCGCGCTCGGCGATCAGCCGGGCGCGCTGGGCCAACAGGGTCAGCATCTCGCCGGTCATGCCGCGCTCGCTGGCCCGCAGCTCGGAGGCCGAAAGCTCCAGCAGGACCTGGCCCTTGACGACGGCCTGGCCTTCCTTGACCCGGATGCCGGTGACCACGCCGCCTTCGCGGTTCTGGACGGCCTGGCGGTTGCCCGCCACCGCGATCACCCCGTGGGCGTAGGCCCCGGCGTCGAGCGGCGCGAACGCCGCCCAGCCGAGGAAGCCGACGAAGAACACGCCGGCCACCACGCCGCCGATGCGGATCATCCGGACGGGGTCGTCGGACAGGCGCGGCGGGACCGCCATCGGGTTGGCCGCTGAGGTCGGGGGAATGGCGGTCATGGCTTGGCGGCCTGCAGGGCGACGGCGGTGGAAGTGGAGGTGGGGTTGGGGTTACCGTTGGGACGGGGCGGGTTCTTCGCGGCGGCCGCCATCTGGGCGACGACCTCGGCGCGGGGGCCGATCCGCTCGACCTGGCCTTCGCGCAGCACCAGCAGGCGGTCGGCGATGTTGAGGATGCCCGTGCGGTGGGCGACGATCATCACCGCCGCACTGCGGGACTTGGCCGCCAGGATCGCCTGGTTCAGGGCCAGTTCGCCGTCCGCGTCGAGAGCCGAGTTGGGCTCGTCGAGGACCAGCAGCGACGGGGCGCCGTACAGCGCCCGGGCCAGGGCCACGCGCTGGGCCTGCCCCGCCGAAAGGCCTCGCCCGCCCGCCCCCAGCACGGTGTCGTAGCCGCTGGGCAGGCGCAGGATCAGTTCGTGGACGCCGGCCGCCTGGGCGGCGACCACGACGGCGGCGTCGATCGCCGCGACGCCGTTCCCCGCTCCCTCGCCCGCCCAGACCGCGAAGCGCGAGATGTTGTCCTTGATCGAGCCGGCGATCAGCGCCGAGTCCTGCGGCACATAGCCGATGTGGCGGCCCAGGCGGTCGCCGTCCCAGTCGGTCAGGTTGGCGCCGTCCAGGCGCACCGTGCCGGCGTCGGGCGTGATCGCGCCGGCCGCCAGCCGCGCCAGGGTGGTCTTGCCCGCGCCGCTGGGGCCGATGACCCCGAGCACCTCGCCCGGGGACAGGCGCAGGGACACCCCGCGCAGCAATACCGGCCCCTCGCCCGGCGCGCGCACCGACACCTGCTCCAGGGCCAGGGCCCCGGTGGGAACCGGCAGCTGGGTGCCGGAGACTTCCAGGCCCTTGTTCGGGAACAGCTTGATCAGGTTGTTGAGCGCGCCGCGCGCCTGGCCGACCACCGTCCAGGCGCCGACCACCTGTTCGATCGGCTGCAGGGCGCGGCTGAGCAGCACCGAGGCGGCGATGATCGCCCCGGCCGAGATCTGCTTCTCGACCGCCAGCCAGGCGCCCAGGCCCAGGGCCGCCGACTGCAGGAACATCCGCGTGAACCGGGTGGCCGCCGCATAGCCGCCGCCGGTGAACTGGGCCTTGGCCGACAGGTCCAGACCCGTGCGGCGATCGGCCAGCTGCCGCTCGCGCAGGGCGCCGCGCATGCCCAGGGCGCGCACGACCTCGGCGTTGGCCGCGGCCGCCTCCTGCGAGGCGTAGGCCTGGGCCTGGGCGATGAAGGCTTCCCGGTTGCGCGACCGCGTGGCGCGTTCGTTGAGGATCGCCAGGGTCACCAGCACCACGCCGCCGGCGACGGTCAGCACGCCCAGGGCCGGGTGGATCATGAACGCCACCAGCACGTAGATCGGCGTCCAGGGAATGTCGAAAGCGGCCGTGGCCACCGGCCCGGACAGCGCCTGGCGGATGATGTCGAACTCGCGCATGCCCTGCGACGACGACCCCGGCGCCATGGCGCTCATCAGCTTCTGGAGGATGCCGCCGGCCAGCAGCCGGTCGAGGCGCAGGCCCGCCAGGGTCAGCAGCCGCGAGCGCACCGACTCCAGCGCCGTCTGGGTGCCCAGGGCGAAGGCCACGATCAGGGTCAGGTACAGCAGGGTCAGGCGGCCTTCGGTCGGCACCACCCGGTCATAGACCTGCATCATGTAGATGGTCGGGGCCAGCAGCAGCACGTTGATCATCGCGCTGAACGCCGCGACGGCCATGAAGTGCGGCTTGCAGGCGCGCAAGGCGGCGGCCAGCGGCGGCGGCAACGGAGCGTCCAGGAACTTCACGCGTCTCTCCCCCAGAGCGCCCGCAATCTCCCCTCGGCATATTGGCCGAACGTCCGCATCACGCCCTCGGACGGTACCTAACGTTGAGGCCGCCAACTATGCAAGAACCACGTCACGTCCAGGCGTCCGCCTCGGGACTCTATTCCACGAAGGCCGGAGCCACGACCCTCCGCCCCAGCAGGAAGGCGTCGGCCACGTGGCGCAGCGGCGTGACGTCGACATCCGACTCGCCCCGCGCGATCAGTTCGGCGAACCGGGCGTAAAGCCCCGGATACTCGGCCTCGGGCTGCTCGTGGACCAAGGCGCCGTCGATCCACAACCGGGAGCCGCCGTGCGACAGGCGCAAGAGCCCGCCGTCGGTGTCGACCTCGATGTCCCAGCTCTGCGGACCGGTCTGCAGGAAGTCGAACGTCGCGGAGATCGCCACCCCCGCCGTGTCGACGAAGGCCAGGTCGGCGGCGATCGGCGACTGCCGGTTCTCCGGCACGTGCAGGGTGGCGCTGGTCAGGAAGAACGGACGCGGCAGCACGGCCGTGGCGATCGACAGGGCGTTGATTCCGGGGTCGAACACCCCCAGGCCGCCCGGCTCCCAGATCCAGTCCTGCCCCGGATGCCAGACGCGGACGTCCTCCTTCCAGAGGATGCGGGCGGCCGTGATGGTCTTGCCGGCCAGCCAGTCGCGGGCTGGCGCCACGGCGGGGGCGTGGCGCGAGTGCCAGGTGGTCTGCAGGGTGACGCCGTGGGCCTGGGCGACCTGGCGCAGGTCCTCGACCTCGCTCAGGGTCGCGCCGGGCGGCTTTTCCAGCATCACGTGCTTGCCGGCCTCCAGGGCCCGGCGCGCCAGGCCGTGGCGCACCTGGGGCGGGGTGCACAGGGCGACGGCGTCGAAGGCCAGGCCGCTGGCCAGCAGGTCGTCCAGGCTATGGAAGTTCGGCAGCCCCGGCTGCTCGGCGTGGCGGCTGACCACGGCGACCAGGTCGAAGCGCGGATCGGCGGCCATGGCCGGCAGGTGCTGGTCGCGAGCGATCTTGCCCAGGCCGATCAGGGCCACGCGGATGGGTGTGGCGGCGGTCATGGGGCCTCGCGACTCTGGGAAATGCTATTTGTAGGATAAATGCTTGGCCACGGCCTGGATGTCAAACGCCATTGGATTCCCTCTCTCTWAGAGAGAGGGAGGGGCCCGCCGCGAAGCGGTGGGAGGGTGAGAGGTTACAGTCTTTCAGAACAAGACGGGCGTTGGGGACCGACAGGTCGCCACTGCGGAGACGTCTAGCCCGTCGATCAACTCATCGGGCCAATCGGCGAAAACGAATGGGGATTTTCTGGCAAGGGTGAAACCTCTCACCCTCCCACCGCCTTTCGGCGGCGGGCCCCTCCCTCTCTCWWAGAGAGAGGGATTCTCCCCTAAGCCCCCAGCAGTTCGAAGCTCGCCGCCAGCCCGTCCACCGCGTTGTTGGCCACCCACAGATCGAACATTCCCGGCTCGGCGATCCACCGGTCGTTGTCGCCGACGAACATCAGCGCGCTGCGCTCGAGGCTGAAGCGCACCTCGCGCTTCTCGCCGGGCCGCAGCGCCACGCGGACGAAGCGCTTGAGCTCGCGGACCGGCCGGGTGCGGCTGGCCACGCGGTCGCGGACATAGAGCTGGACCACATGTTCACCCGCGAGCTGGCCGGTGTTGGCCACCTGGGCGGTGACGACCAGCTTGCCCGTCCAGGCCAGGCGCGTGGTCGACAGCTTGATGTCGCTGAGCGCGAACGGCGCGTAGCCCAGGCCGTGGCCGAACGGATAGAGCGCCTCGTTGCGGGTCGTGCGCCAGCGGGCCTTGTACTCCTGGCTGTCGTCGGCCTGGGGCGCGGGACGGCCGGTGGTGCGATGGTTGTAGGCGAAGGGCTCCTGGCCGCTCTCGTGTGGGAAGCTGACCGGCAGGCGGGCGGAAGGATTGACCTTGCCGAACACCACGTCGGCCACCGCGTGGCCGGTCTCGGTGCCCAGGAACCAGGTGGCCAGGATGGCGGGAGCGGCCTTGACCGCGCCCTCCAGCACCAGGGCCCGGCCGTGGCGCAGCAGCACCACCGTCGGCTTGCCGGCGGCGGCGACCAGTTCGGCCAATTGCTGCTGCACGCGCGGCAGGCCGATCTCGGTGCGCGACTGGGCCTCGCCGGACATGTTCTGGCCTTCGCCCACCGCCAGCAGCACGACGTCGGCGGCCCTGGCGGCGGCCACGGCCTTGTCGTAGCCGCCAGGGATGAGGGTCTCGACGTCGCAGCCCCTGGCGACGATCAGTTGCGACGGGTCGGCCATCGCCTCGCGGATTCCGGTCGCCAGGTCGACGCCCAGGGCCTTGTCGCCGAAGAACGCCCACGGCCCCAGGATGTTGTCGCGGTCCTCGGCGAAGGGGCCGATCAGGGCGATGCGCTTGCCCTTGGCCGGCAGGGGCAGCAGGGCGCCGTCGTTGCGCAGCAGCACGATCGACCTGCCGCCCGCCTCGCGGGACAGGGCCCGGGCCGCCGGGGTCGCCGTCTGGGCGGCCTGGGCCTTGGGGTCGATCGAGCGGAACGGCCGGTCGAACAGGCCCAGGGTCTCCTTCAGGCTCAGCACCCGGCGCACGGCGTTGTCGACCGCCGCCATCGGCACCAGGCCCGACGCCACCAGGCCCGGCAGATAGCGGCTGTAGAGCCCGCTCTGCATGCTGATGTCGACGCCGGCCAGGATCGCCAGGCGCGCGGCGTCGCGGTCGTCGACGGCGAAGCCGTGCGCCACCAGCTCCTGGTCGGCGGTGTAGTCGGAGATCACCACGCCCTTGAAGTTCCACTCGCCGCGCAGGATGTCGGTCAGCAGGCGCCGGTTGCCGGTGGACGGTATGCCATTGATGTCGTTGAAGGCCGACATCACCGACAGGCAGCCGGCGTCGAAAGCGGCCTTGAACGGCGGCAGGTGCACCTCGCGCAGGGTCTCTTCCGACAGCTCGACGGTGTTGTAGTCCAGCCCCGCCATCACCGCGCCATAGGCGGCGAAGTGCTTGGCGGTCGACAGCAGGCTGTCGTTGGCGGTCAGGTCGCGCCCCTGGAAGCCGCGCACCCGGGCCTGAGCCATCACCTCGCCCAGGAACACGTCCTCGCCCGAGCCTTCGGCGCCCCGGCCCCAGCGCTGGTCGCGGGCCACGTCGACCATCGGCGCGAAGGTCCAGTGCAGGCCGTGGGCCGAGGCCTCGACCGCGGCGGCCCGCGCGGTGCGTTCGGCCAGGACGGGATCGAAGCTGGCGGACTCGGCCAGGGGGATCGGGAAGATGGTCTTGAAGCCGTGAATCACATCGGCGGCGAACAGCAGGGGAATACCCAGCCGCGAATGCTCGACGGCGGCGGTCTGGGCCAGCAGCGCGCCCTCGACGCCGACGCCGTTCATCAGCGTGCCGATCCGGCCGGCCCGGGTGTCGGCCAGGATCTGCTGGGTGTTGCGGGCGTTGACCAGCGGGTTGATGTCGCCGATCGGCGGGCGGATCATGTCGGAATAGCACGACAGCTGGCCGGCCTTTTCGTCCATGGTCATCTGGGCGATCAGGGATTCGACCCGCGACGAGGCCGCCCTGGCCGTGGCCCTCCCCGACAGCGCCAGACCCGCCAGGCCCCCGGCGCCGGCCAGGACCGCTCGCCGACCCACGCCCTGCCCGGGGGGACCCTGCCGCTCACCGTCCGCCATGGAATCTCCCCAACTCAAGCTTTCGCCAAACTCGCCAGAAACGCCGCGGGGTGCAATGGTGCGTTACCCCAGGAGCGAACCAAACGCCCCGAACCCGGAGAAGTCGCATGACCACCCGCTGGCGCATCGATGTCCGACTGGGCGACGCCCCGCCCGAGGCGCCGCTGCGCAGCGCCGTGGTCGAGGCCGACACCGAGGTCGACGCCCTGCGCCTGGTGCTGGCCCAGGCCGAGCGCGACCGCGACGACTTCGAGGAGTTGCTGCAGGACGGCCAGGAAGAGGTGTTCTCCCGCACCGAGGTGATCGAGGGGCGCATGGACTGAACGGGTAGGCGGTCCCTAAGGCAGCAACCCCGCCGCCCGGTAGGCGTCCACGGTCTGGTCGAACACCGCGATGTCGCCTCGCCCGCGCGCCACCAGTTGCGCGCCCTCTATGGCCGCGAAGACCGCCAGGGCGTCCCGACGGCGCCGGGCCTCGTCGGCGCCAGGACTACGCAACGCCAGCACCTGCACCAGCCAGCGGACATTGGCCTCGCTGAAACCATCGACCGCGGCGCGGACCTCCGGTGGCAGGTCGCCGTATTCGGCGGCCATGATCCCGTACAGGCACATGCGATTATCGTTCAGCAGGGCGGCGCGGAAGATGGCGACATAGCGCTGAAAGCGGGTCTCCAGATCCAGGTCGACCGCCAGCAGACTCTCGAGATAGCCGACCGCGTCATCGGTATAGCGCTTGGCCAGCGCCGCCCCCAGGTCGCCCTTGGTCGGGAAGTAATAGTGGATGCTGGCGCTCTTGATGCCGACGTCCTTGGCGATCTCGCGAAAGCTCAGGGCGTTGTAGCCCCGGGCCTGCACCATGGCCTTGGCCACGCCCATGATGGTTTCCCGCGTGTCGGTCGTGCTCACGTCGTCGCTCCAGTTATCTATCGGTAGATAGGCGTTGACTCCGCCAAGTGAAAGGACCCTATTGCGCCATCTACCTATCGATAGGTAGACAACTCAGAAAGCCTTACCCATGAAAATCCATGACATCCCCGGCTTCCCCAATCCGCTGCGCATCCGCATCGCCCTGGCCGAGAAGGGCCTGGCCGGCCAAGTCACCTTCGTGAAGGTTGATTTGCCCGGCGCCGAGCACAAGCAGGACACCTTCCTGGCGATCAATCCGACCGGGACGGTGCCGGTGCTGGAGCTCGACGACGGCCTCCATATTTCCGAATGCACGGCCATCACCGAATATCTCGACAACCTCGACGGCGATCCGATCCTGACCGGCAGGACACCGCGCGAGAAGGGCGTCATCCACATGATGCAGAAGCGCGCCGAGTCCGAGCTGATCGATGCGATCGGCGGCTATTTCCACCACGCCACTCCGGGCCTGGGTCCCGTGCTGCAGGCCTATAAGAACCCCGACTGGGCCGGCCGCGAGGAATGGGGCCGCCAACAGGGCGACAAGGCGATCGCCGGCATGCGCTATTTCGACAGGGTGCTGCGGGGCCAACCCTATGTGGCCGGCGAGGCGTTCTCGATGGCCGACATCACGGTGCTGGAGGGCCTGGTGTTCGCCGGCTACGCCCAGTTGGCCGTGCCCGAGGACTGTACGGCGCTGATCGCCTGGAACGCGCGGTTGCAGGACCGGCCGAGCGTGAAGAACCCGGCCTGATGGCAAGTCCTCCCCCTGTGGGGGAGGCGATCGCGAAGTGATCGGTGGGGGGCGTTTTAGGGTCGTCGATCCGGGATGCGGTCGAGACCGGATCACTCCCCCCACCGTCGGCTTCGCCGACACCTCCCCCACAGGGGGAGGACCTGGCGCGGCTTATCCCTTGTCTATTTTACACTCGTATAGCAACCTCTCCGGATACCCGGGGAGACCACCGCCATGCCCACCGTCCAGCACCGCGACGCCATCATCATCGGCGGGGGCCATAACGGCCTGGTCTGCGCCTTCTACCTGGCCAGCGCGGGCCTCAAGGTCACGGTCTGCGAGGCCCGCGAGGTGGTCGGCGGGGCGGCGGTGACCGAGGAGTTCCACCCCGGCTTCCGCAACTCGGTGGCCAGCTACACGGTCAGCCTGCTGTCGCCCAAGGTCATCGCCGACATGGACCTGCACGGCCACGGGCTGAAGATCGTCGAGCGGCCGATCTCCAACTTCCTGCCGATCGACGATACGACCTACATGAAACTCGGCGGCGGGCTGGAGCGCACGCAAGCCGAGTTTCGCAAGTTCTCCGAAAAGGACGCCGCCGCCCTCCCCGTCTATTACGACATGCTCGACGAGATCGGCGACGTGCTGCGCGACCTGGCCGGCGAGACCCCGCCCAACCTGACCGACGGCCTGCCCGGCCTGCTGCGGGGCCTGCGCCAAGGCTCGCGGCTGGCGGGCCTGAGCCTGGAACGCAAGCGCGACCTGCTGGACCTGTTCACCAAGAGCGCCCGCGACTTCCTCGACGGCTGGTTCGAGAGCGACGCGGTCAAGGCCAGCTTCGGCTTCGACGCCGTGGTCGGCAACTTCGCCAGCCCCGATACGCCCGGCTCGGCCTATGTGCTGCTGCACCACACCTTCGGCGAGGTGAACGGCAAGAAGGGCGCCTGGGGCCACGCGATCGGCGGCATGGGGGCGATCACCCAGGCCATGGCCCGGGCCTGCCAGGCCAAGGGCGTCGAGATCCTGCTCAAGGCGCCCGTCGAGGCGGTGCATGTCGAGGACGGCCCGAAAGGCAAGACGGCGGTGGGCGTGCAACTGGTCGACGGCCGCCAGTTCCGGGCCCCGATCGTCTCGTCCAACCTCAACCCGTCGCTGCTGTACGGCAAGCTGGTCGCGCCCTCGGCCCTGCCCGCCCCGTTCAAGAAAGCCATCAAGGGCTACAAGAACGGCTCGGGCACCTTCCGGATGAACGTGGCCCTGTCGGAACTGCCCGACTTCACCTGCCTGCCGGGCAAGGAGAGCGCCGAGCACCACCAGTGCGGCATCGTGCTGTCGCCGACCCTGGACTACATGGACGAGGCCTATCGCGACGCCAAGGCGTTCGGGATCAGCCGCAAGCCGATCGTCGAGATCCTGATCCCCTCGACCCTGGACTCCACCCTGGCCCCGCCCGGCCAGCACGTGGCCAGCCTGTTCTGCCAGCAGTTCGCCTGGGACCTGGGCGAAGGCCGCACCTGGGACGAGGAGCGCGAGGCCGCCGCCGACCTGATCATCGACACGGTCAATGCCTGGGCGCCGAACTTCAAGGCTTCCGTCCTGGGCCGGATGATCCTGTCGCCGCTCGACCTGGAGCGGAAGTTCGGCCTGACCAATGGCGACATCATGCACGGCCACATGTCGCTGGATCAGCTGTGGGCGGCGCGGCCGGTGCTGGGCCACGCCAGCCACCGGGCGCCGATCAAGGGGCTCTACATGTGCGGAGCCGGGTGCCATCCGAGCGGCGGGGTGTCTGGGAATCCTGGACGGAACGCGGCGCGGGAGATCTTGCGCGACCGGGATTTCGCGACGGCGGTGAAGCTGAGCTTGGCGGGGCGGTGATGCAAAAATTCTCCGCTCATCCCGGCGAATGCCGGGACCCAGATGGAATGGCTTTGAGGCTGACGCCAATAACGCTGAGCCTTTCCCATCAGCCACACCGCTATGGGATCTGGGTCCCGGCATTCGCCGGGATGAGCGGATTCAACGAGGGCTGAAGATGGATATGAACATCCTCCCCAACCACAACCCCGACGCCGCCAACCACGATCCCGACGCCGACTGGGGCCTGCCCGGCTGGCTCTACGCCAACGAACGCTTCTTCCGCGAGGAGCAGGACAAGGTCCTGCGCCCGTCCTGGCAGATCGTCTGCCACCTCAACGACATCCCGAAATCCGGCGACTTCCACACCTTCGACTTCCTGGGCGAGAGCACCTTCGTCGTGCGCGGCAAGAGCGGCGAGGTCAAAGCCTTCGCCAATGTCTGCCGGCACCGCGCCGCGCGGCTGCTGGACGGCCCCAGCGGTCACTGTGGCCGCGTGGTCTGCCCCTACCACGCCTGGACCTACGACCTGGACGGCCGGCTGATCGGCGTGCCGCACCGCGAGACCTATCCCGCCCTGGAGATGGACAAGCAGGGCCTGCCCCCCGTCCAGACCGAGGTCTATCGCGGCTTCGTCTTCGTGCGCCTCGAGGGTGAGGGCCCGTCGGTGGCGCAGATGATGGCCCCCTACGACCACGAGCTGGCGCCCTACCGCTTCGAGGACATGGTCCCGTTCGGCCGCGTCACCCTGCGGCCGCGCGACGTCAACTGGAAGAACATCAGCGACAACTATTCCGACGGCCTGCACATTCCCGTCGCCCATCCCGGCCTGACCCGGCTGTTCGGGCGCGGCTACGGCGTCGAGGCCGCGCCCTGGGTCGACAAGATGTGGGGCGAGCTGATCGAGGAGCCGTCGCGCAACCCGTCCGAGCGGATGTACCAGCACGTCCTGCCCGACGTGGAACACCTGCCGGCCGAGCGCAAGCGGCTGTGGACCTATTTCAAGCTCTGGCCCAACCAGGCCTTCGACATCTATCCTGACCAGGTCGACTTCATGCAGTTCATCCCGGTCTCGCCCACCCAGACGATGATCCGCGAGATCGCCTACGCCCTGCCCGACGCGCGGCGCGAGATGAGGGCGGCGCGCTACCTGAACTGGCGCATCAACCGCCAGGTCAACGCCGAGGACACGCAGCTGGTGGCCCGGGTGCAGCAGGGCATGGCGTCGCGCAGCTTCACGGCGGGGCCTCTGGCGGAGACGGAGGTGTCCCTGCGCAGCTTCGGCCGCAAGCTGCGGGCCCTGATCCCGCAGGCGCGGTTGCACCGGCCGCCGGAGGGGTGGTGAGGATCACTTCACAAACATCCGTCATCCCCCGACTTGTTCGGGGGACCCAAGCGGGATCGGCTTTGGCGTCAGGCGCCGCTTGGGTCCCCCGCATAAAGCGGGGGATGACGACCTTATTGTGCTGTCATCCCGGACGAGCGCGCAGCGCGAAGATCCGGGACCGACGCATGAGCGCCGGCGCTTCCGGCGGTCCCGGATCTGCGCTTCGCTTGTCCGGGATGACAGGTCCTGTTGGCGCTCATGGGCGGGAACTGTGACCCGCGCCCCCTTCACCCGCGAGACCGCCGACGTCCGCCGCACCGCCCTGATCGACGCCGCCGGCCGGGTGCTGGCCGCCAAGGGCGTGGCCGGGGCCTCGGTGCGGACGATCTGCGCCGAGGCGGGGGTCAGCGCCGGACTGCTGCGGCACTATTTCGACGGGGTGGACGCCCTGGTCGCCGAGGCTTACGCGGCGACCGGCGCGCTGATCGACGCGGCCCTGGAAGCGGCGGTCGCGGCGGCGGGCGACGATCCGCGCCGGCGCCTGTCGGCCTATCTGGTCGCCAGCTTCGCCCCGCCGGTGCTGGATCCGCGATTGCTGGCCACCTGGTTGGCCTTCTGGAGCCTGGTGAAGGTCGACCCGGCCATCGCCGCCATCCACCGCGCGACCTATGCCGGCTATCGCGCCCGGCTCGAGGAGCTGCTGACCGCCTGCGACCCGCGCGTCGACGCGAGATTGGCCGCCATCGGCCTGACGGCGGTGGTGGATGGATTGTGGCTGGAGCTGTGCCTGGACGACACGGTGTTCACGCCCGCCGAGGCGGGGGCCGTGGCCGAACGGCTGCTGGCGGGGTATCTGGCGTCACCAACCTAGAGCCCCGACCTGATTTCATCAGGCCGGGGCTCTAGGTATTTGTTTTAACGCATTTTCTTCACGCGAACCGGTATCCACTTCGCTCGAAAATGCTCTAGGAGCGCGCCGACAGTGACCCAGATCCGGACCGACAGGCTGCTGCTGCGCAAGGCCCGCGAAAGCGACCTTGCGCCCCTCCACGCGATCTTCTCCGATCCCGAGACCATGCGATACTGGTCGACCCCGCCGCATGCGGACCTCGAAACCACCCGGTGCTGGCTGGCCGCGATGATCGACCTGCCCGCATCGACCGGCGACGACTACATCGTCGAACTGGACGGCCGGGTCATCGGCAAGCTGGGGCTCTGGCAGGCGTCGGAAATCGGCTTCCTGCTGTCGCGCGACACCTGGGGCCAGGGACTCGGACGTGAAGCGCTATCGGCCTTCGTCGCCCACGCCTTCCGGGAACGGGCGGACCACCTGACCGCCGACGTCGATCCAGGCAACGCCGCCTGCCTGGCGCTCCTGAAGCGCGTGGGCTTCCGGGAGACGGGACGGGCGACGCGGACCTGGACGGTCGGCGACCAGTGGTGCGACAGTGTCTACCTCAGGCTCGACCGCGACCGGCCGCGCCCGACGTGATCAGGCGGCGGCCTGGGCGGCGTTGACGATGCTGCGGCCCCAGGTGGCGCGGCGGGCTTCGGGCTCGGAGATGTGGACCTTGGCGGTCTTGCCCTGGGTGTGCATGTGCCTGGCCAGCAGCTCGGCCACGGCGGCGGCTTCCGGCTGGCAGGGGTAGGAGCCGATCAGCTCGGGGGCGTCGTTCCAGGTGACGTGCCAAACGCCGGAGACGGGTCGTACGAAATAGTTGTGTTCGTAGGCCATGGGTAAACTCCTCGGACTGGCTAAGCGTCGTTCTTACAGGGCCGACATGACAGCTGTTTCAATGCTGCACGGCAACATCATGTTGCATTGCACACTGCAGGGGCCGGGCCAAGAGGACCAATGGTGAATCAGCGGGCAACTTTATGGCGCGCGAAAGCTTCGCCGCGTCGTTTTACCCGTTAATGCCGCCAGGCGAACAACGACACCGCGCCGAGGATCAGGCTGACATAGAAGCCCAGGCCCCACATCAGGTGCTCGCCCTCGTCGTCGCGGAAACGCGAGTCGAGCAGGCGATCGCCGAGGGGAAGGATCCCGCCGAACCACACGACCATGCGACCGGTTGCGGTGAGGAGGCTGGTGATCATGGCGTGAGGCTGCGCTTCAAAGGTTAAGCTCAGCTTTAAGGGGTGGAGGCGGGGCGACTCGACCCCGACCCTGGAAACCCCTCTCCCAGAGGGAAAGGGAGGGACCCATTGCGTAGCAATGGGAGGGTGAGGGGTTTAGCCGCCTGACGGCGCGCCGGCAGGGAATGGGCCGATAGGGCGTAACCCCTCATCCTCCCACGCCTATCGGCGCGGGCCCCTCCTTCTCCCCTCCGGGAGAAGGTTCAAGAAGCGCGTCCCTACTCCTTCACCACCACCCCGCCCTTCATCACCGATCCCACGTGCTCCAGCAGCGAGATGTCGGCGATCGCGTCGCCGTCCACGGCGATCATGTCGGCGTAGCGCCCCGGGGCCACCGCCCCGACGTCTGTCTTGCGCATCAGCTCGGCCGCCACGGTGGTCGCCGACTGGATGGCCTGCATCGGGGTCATGCCGTACCGGACCATGTAGGGCAGCTGGCGGCCGTTCAGCCCGTGGGGATAGACCCCGGCGTCGGTGCCGTAGGCGATCTTGACCCCGGCCTTGACCGCCTTGCGGAAGCCGTCGCGCTGGGCCTCCGTGGTCTCGTAGTTCTTGCGCAGGGTCTCGGCGGGCCAGGCGTGGGCCTTGCCGTAGGCGTCGATCCAGTCGCCGTCATAGATGTCGGCGACCAGGAACACGCCCTTGGCCTTCATCATGGCGATGGCCTCGTCATCCATCAGCGAGCCGTGCTCGATCGAGCGGACCCCGGCCCGCATCGCCGACTTCATGCCCTCGGCCCCGTGGGCGTGGGCGGTGGCGTAGGTCCCGCGCCGGGCGGCCTCCTCGACGGCGGCGCGCATCTCGCCCTCGGTCAGCTCCTGCTGGCCCGGCTTGGTGCCGACCGTCAGCACCGCCCCGGTGGCGATCAGTTTGAGGAAGTCGGCGTGGTGGGCCAGGATGCTTCGAGCCTTTCTGTGGGCGTCGGCCTCGTCCTCGACCACGCCGACCCGCATCTCATCGGGAATCTTCACATCGCCGGCGATGCCGGTGATCTCGCCGCCGCCGCCGGGGATGGTGATGTAGGCGCCGGCCACCGACATCCGCGGTCCGGGCACCAGGCCGGCGTCGATGGCGTCGCGCAGGGCCACGTCGCTGAAGGCCCGCCAGGTTCCGACGTCGCGCACGCTGGTGAAGCCGGCCATCAGGGTGATCCGGGCGTGGGCGGCGCCGATATAGGCCTGCTCGGCGGCGGTGGTCAGCAGCGGCTCGGCGATGTTCTCGGTCTGCTCCTGGTCGGCCAGGTGGGTATGCATGTCGATCAGGCCGGGCAGCACCATGCGGCGCGACCAATCGATCAGCTTGCCGTCGGTGGGGGCGGTCTTCCACGGGACGACCGAGACGACGCGGTCGCCGTCTATGGTGATGAGCTGGTCGGTGAGCACCTTGCCGGCCAGGGTGTCGACCAGCTTGCCGGCGCGGACGTAGAGGGGGGCGGCATGCGCGGCGAGCGGCGCGAGCGTCAGGGCCGTGGCCAGGAGGGCGGCGGCGATCAGGGCGGCGGCGATCAGGGCGGTGCGGAGGGTCATGCGCGATCTCTCTCCAAACCACTCATCCCGGCGAATGCCGGGATGAGTGGATTTAAAAGTCATTCGCTGGCCGCTGGAACCCGCCGCCGCGTCAGCCAGTAGAACGGGACCCCGATCGCCAGCAGCCCCACGCCCAGCAGCACCGCCTGGCCGCCGGCCCCGACCAGGGTCCAGACCGCGTAGAGCCCCGCCGCGATGGCGATGACGGTCAGGGCCAGGGTCGGGGCGATGCGCCGGGTGGCCTGCAGCTTCAGCGCCGCCAGGGCGCAGGCCAGGTAGGCGAACAGCGAGGCGGTGGTGGCCACCAGGGCGATGAAGGTGAAGAGGTCGGCCATCGACTTGGCGTAGTTCATCAGCACGATCGCGGTCAGGAAGCCGGCCGAGACCAGGTGGGCCCGCGCCGGCGTGCCACGCGAGGTCTCCTTGCCCAGGAAGGCCGGGAACACCCCGCCCTTGGCCATGGCGTAGGGCATCTCGCCCTGCAGCAGCACCCAGCCGTTCAGGGCCCCGAAGGCGCTGATCGCCGCGAACAGGGCCAGCACCTTGCCGGCGTTGCCGCCCCAGTGGAGACCGACAAAATCGGCCAGCGGGGCGTTGGACGCCTTCAGGCTGTCGGTCGGCATCAGCAGCACCACCGCCGAGCAGACCAGCAGGTAGATCAGGCCGGTGAAGATCGTCCCCACCAGGGTGGCGCGGGGGATGGTGCGGACCGGGTCGACGACCTTGCCGGCCGGCACGGTGGCCGATTCCAGGCCCAGCAGCGCCCACAGGGTCAGGGTGGCGGCCGCCGTGATCCCGCCCGGATGGATGTCGGCGGCGTGGAACGGGGTCAGGCTGGCGCCGTGGTCATGGCCGATCACCCAGAAGGCCAGGCCGGCCACCGCGATCAGCGGCAGCAGCTTGAGCACCGTGGTCACCACCTGCACCCCGCCGGCCAGGCGCGCGCCGGCGATGTTGATGGCGACCATGATCCACACCGCCCCCAGGGTGACGGCCAGGTGCAGGCCCGGGACCTTGGCGATGGCCGGGACCAGCACCGACAGGTAGCTGACCGCCCCGGTGGCGATGGCGGCGTTGCCGACCCACAGCGAGATCCAGTAGCTCCACGCCACCATGAACCCGACCAGCGGCCCGAAGGCCTCCTGCGTATAGGCATAGGGCCCGCCGGCCTTGGGAAAGGCCCGGGCCAGGCCCGCGAACACGAAGGCCAGGCACACACCGCCGGCGATGGTCACCAGCCAGCCGAACACCGCGTTCCAGCCGTAGGGGGCCAGGGACGCGGGCAGCATGAACACCCCCGAGCCGATCATGTTGCCGACCACCAGGGCCGTGCACATCCAGAAGCCTAAAGCTTTGGGGACCGTGATCTTGGGAAGCGGGACCTTCTGGGGGGTCTCTGTCATGCGGCTACGCTTTCACGGGAACAGAGGTTCGTCCATGCCTCTAAACACCACTCATCCCGGCGAATGCCGGGATGAGCGGATCATGGAAACGGGGACAGGCGCAGGCGCCTGTCCCCGACAGAGGCTCGTCCCCCTAGAACTTCTGCCCGAACTTCACCCCCACCGTCCGGGGTTGCAGCGGCACCGAATAGACCTCGCCTCCGCAGACGGACTCCACGCATTCGGTGGTCCGCGTCAGGGCGGCGCGGCTGTCGTTGAGGTTCACGACATAGGCCGAGACCGTCCAGCTGTCCTTGCTCAGACCCGCCGACAGGTCGGTGGTGATGTAGCCGGCCTGCTTGCCCAGGACCTCGCGGGCGAAGGTGCGCAGGTCGGCCCAGGAGTCGGTCTGGCCGACGATGCCGCCCTGCACGAAGGCGTCGTAGCCGGCCAGGTCGAACTCGTAGCGCGCGTTCAGCGTGGCCTTGAACTTCGGCGTCACCGGCAGGCGCTGGCCGTCCGGCGCCCGCTCGGGATAGAGGTCCAGGTCGACCGGGCAGTTGGTGATCGGATTGCCGGTGGCGGGGTCGACCTTGCCGCAGTAGCCGCCCTTGAGCTTGGCGTCGACATAGGTGGCCGCGCCGTTCAGGGTCAGGCCGTGCGTCACCGCGAAGCTGAAGTCGGTCTCGGCCCCCTTGATCTCGGCGGAGACGGCGTTCTTGATCTCGGTCAGGCCGTTGGCCCCGACGATCGAGAACTGGAAGTCGTTCCACTTCTCCAGGAACACCGCGCCGTTCCACCGCAAGCGGTTGTCGGCCCAGGTGGTCTTCCAGCCGAACTCGTAGTTCTTCAGGACGTCGGACTGGTAGGGCGGCAGCGTGCCCCGGCGGTTGATGCCGCCCGGCCGGAAGCCTTCCGAATAGGTGACATAGACCAGCTTGTCGGGATCGATCTTGTAGGTGAGGTTGATCTTCTTGGTGTTGCCGTTCTCCTTGACCCGCTTGTCGAGGTTCGTGCATGGCGAGCCTTCGATCTCGGAGGGCTTGAAGCACGCGCCCTCGCCGGTGCCCGAGCTGTAGCCGAGCCCGTAGCCGTAGAAGCCCTTCAGGCTGTTGTCCGACTTGAAGAAGCGGATGCCGCCGGTCACCGTCAGCTTGTCGGTGATGTCGAAGGCCGCCTCGCCGAACACGGCGCTGTCGCGGTCGATGCGCTTCTGCTTGGTCAGCCAGATCGTGCCCGGATAGCCCGGCACCGAGATCGAATCGCCGATGGCGTCGATGCGGTAGTTCTGGGTGATGCCGTGGGTCTGGCGCTGGTAGAACAGGCCGCCGACCACCCGGAAGCGGTTCTCCTGCGGGGTCGAGACACGGACTTCGTGGCTGACCTTCGTATAGGCGTCGTTGCCGATGATGTATTGCGACGGATTGACCGGATTGCCGGCGTCGTCGGTCCAATAGGCGCCGTAGGTGGTCAGGGTGTCGTAGAAGAACGAGTAGTCGGTGTAGTCCTGGCGGGTGTCGACGTCGCGGTCGAGATACGAGCCGGCATAGGTGACGTCGAGGTTGCTGATCTTGCCTTCCAGGGTCAGCGCCGCCTGCCACCAGCGGTCGTCGGAGGTTTCCGGATAGTAGTGGCCGACCTTCAGGGCCCCCAGGGTGCGGTCCTCGGCGAAGAGGCCGCCGACCTTCTCGATCTGGCCCATGATGGTGGGGGTGGCGACCCAGTTGTCGCCCAGCTCGACCCGCACGGCGGCGCGGCCGCCATAGAGGTCGACGTCGTTATAGTCCTTCTTGACCCGGTCGGCGTTGGTGATGGTCACGCCCGAGGTCGGGTAGGTGCGCGAGGCGGCGACGTTGTCGATATAGCCGCCCTGGTGCTCGGCCCAACCGACCAGGCGCACCGCGACCTTGTCGTTGACCGGCTGGTTGACGAAGCCCTCGACCACATAGCCCGCGTCGCCGTGGGCGATGGTGTTGGCCTCCAGGTCGTAGCCGGCCGCGAAGCCCGCCGTGCTGGGCTTGTTGGTGATGATGCGCAGGGTGCCGGCCTGGGAGCTGGCGCCGTACAGCGTGCCCTGCGGTCCCGACAGCGCCTCGACCCGGGCGATGTCGTAGATATGGATGTCCAGCGCGCCCTGGATGGTGGTGACCGGCTGTTCGTCCAGATAGACGCCGACGCTGGGCAGCGAGCCAGAGTGGTTGCCGTCGCCGCCGCTGGCCACGCCGCGGAAATAGACGTTCGAGAAGCCCGGCGAGGTGGTCTGGAACGACACGCTGGGCAGGTACTTCACATAGTCGGTGAAGTTGCTGACCTGCAGCTGCTCCAGCTTGGCCTCGCCCAGGGCCTGGATGCTGACGGGCACGTCCTGCAGGTTTTCCGACCGCTTCTGGGCGGTGACGACCACCTCTTCCAGCGCGACCGCGCCGCTGGGCGCGGCCTGCTGGGCCTGCGCCGCCACTCCCGTGAGCATGGATGACGCCAGTAGGGCCGTGGTCCACAGACCACGCCGATTGTTGGGCTTGTTCAACGCCATATTCGCTCCCCGCGTCGCGTTTAGGAGAACGATGCTCTTCTGCGTCCCGGCGCCCGGCAAGGCGCAAAACTCAAAGTCGTGTCAATTGCGTCGAGTGTTGCAGAAATAGCAGAGCCCGGATCAAGTGATCAAAATTCGGGCGCGGCGGGATAGGCTGACAGGACCGGCCCGAGGGCGGTCTTCAGCGGGCCCAGCCACGGCTCGTAGTGCTGCCAATGCTCGACGGCGTCCTTGAAGATCGGCTGGCGGACCTGCTCTGAACTCGCGGTGCGGACGGCGCGGTCGTTCTGGTGGAAGTTCAGGCAGGACTCCTCGAACGGCAGGCCGCAATAGTCCAGCAGGGCGCGGATTTCGCGCTCCGGGTCCTCGACCATCGATTCGTAGATCACCCGGTGCACCCTTCCCGGCAGCACGGCGTCGAAATGGGCCATCAGCGCCACGTAGTCGGCGTAGTAGCGGCCGATGTCGGCCAGGCCGTAGCTGAAGTTCTGGCCGCGGGCGAAGTGCTGCTTGAAGCCCGAGAAGCAGCAGCCCAGCGGATGGCGGCGGGCGTCGATGATCTTGGCGTTGGGCAGGGCCAGGGCGATCAGCCCGATATGGGCGAAGTTGTTGGGCATCTTGTCGATGAAGAACGGCCGGCCGGTCTTGCGCTGCACCCGGGTGCGCTCCAGGAACTCTTCGCCTAGCGCCTTGAGATCCTCCGAACTCAGGGTCGCCAGGATCTCGGGATAGGCCGAAGGGTCCTTGGTCGTCCGCGCGCCGCTCAGCCGCCGGGCCATCGAGGTGATGTCGGGCAGTTCCATCGTGCCCTCGACCGCCGAATGGCTGGCCAGGATCTGCTCGATCAGGGTGGAGCCCGAACGCGGCAGGCCCAGGATGAAGATCGGGTCGGGCGCCGGGCAGCCCTGGCCGGCCCGCGCCGCGAACAGCTCGGCCGTCAGCGCGGCCCTGCTGCGCGCCAGGTGCCGGCTGATGGTCTCGGGGTCGTAGGCGATCTGGGCCCGCCGCAGGGCCGCGCCGCGGTCGTAGTGGGCGAAGGACTCGGCGTAGCGCGCGGCGTCCTCGTGGGCCTTGCCCAGGGCGTAGTGCAGGTGGAACCGGTCGTCCGCCGCCAGGTCCTCCCGCGCCAGCTGCCCCTCCATCGCCGCCAGGTCGGCGTCGGCGAAGCGGTAGGTCTTCATGTTGGCCAGGCTCCACCAGGCCTCGCCCAGGGCCGGGGCCTGGTCGACGGCCTTGCGGTAGGCGGTCACGCAGTCGGCCGAGCGGCCGACGGTCTTCAGGGCGTGGCCATAGCTCATCCAGCCCTTGGGCTGCTGCGGGTAGCGGGCCAGCACGTCCTCATAGAGGCCGATGGCCTGGGCGTACTCGCCGATCCGCGCCAGGGCGGCGGCCTTGAGGTTGGCGTAGGCGGGGTTGCGCGGCTCGCCGGCCAGCAGCTGGTCCAGATGGACCAGGGCGTCCTCCGAACGCCCCTGGCGGTAGAGCACGGTGGCCAGGTTGTGGCGCGCGGCGGTGAAGCCGGGGGCCAGTTCCAGGCAGCGGACCAGCAGGGCCTCGGCGTCGTCGTGGCGGCCCAGCCGGGCGGCGACCTCGGCCAGCATGCGGATCGCCGCCGGCTCGGTGGGCCGGGCCGCCAGATAGTCGCGCAGGACCTGCTCGGCCACGCCCAGCCTGTCGTCGACCAGGGCCGAGGCCGCGGTCATCAGGGCCGGGTCGTGCACCCCGGCCTGGATGCGCCGGGCCTGGGCCGCCTGGGCGCCGGCCTCGTCGCCGACCAGGTCCAGACCCTCGGCCAGGCCGCGCCAGGCCTCGGCCAGGGCGGGCGCCAGGGCCACGGCGCGCTTGAAGGCGGCGATGGCGGCCTGGGTCCGGCCGACGCGCGCCAGGATCAGGCCGTGCTCCAGCTGGACCTCCGGCGCGTTGACCAGGGCGCGGGCCAGCGGATCGACCACCGCCAGCGCCGGCTCCAGCTCGTCCGACAGCCGCAACGCCGTGGCCAGCATCAGGGTCGCCCCGGCATGGCGCGGCACGGCCTCCAGGATCGCCCGCGCCTGCTCGGCGGCCAGTCGCGGATCGGCGGCCAACAGGCGCTGGGCGTGGGCGAGCGCGGTGGCGAGGCTGCCGGAGGGCTCGGTGGTCTGGGACTGCATGGGCGGTATCGGATGGCGGTCCGGAAGGGATGTCAATTGGCAGATCCTCCCCCTCTGGGGGAGGACCTATAAACAAGCCGCCCTAGATCCGGTCCCTCAGCGCGTACCAGCTCAGCCCCGCCACCGTCAGCGGCCAGCGCAGCAAACGCCCGCCCGGGAATGGCGGGGTCGGCAGGCGCGACAGCAGCGCCACGCCCTCGCCGTCCCCCAGCGCCGCGTCGGCCAGCAGCTTGCCGAAATAGGGCGCCAGCATCACCCCCTGGCCCGAATAGCCGGCGGCGATCCGCACCCCCGGGGCCAGCTCGCGAACGAACGGCGCGCGGTGGACGGTGATGCCCAGGGTCCCGCCCCAGGCGTGGCTCACCTTCACATCCGCCAGGTCCGGATAGACCTTCAGCATGTGCCGCCGCACGAAGCCTTTCAGGTCGCGCGGGAAGCCGGGGCTGTAGTTCTCCCCACCGCCGAAGATCAGCCGGCCGTCCGGGCTCTTGCGGAAATAGTTGATCACGAAGCGGGTGTCGGCGACGGCGGCGTTGGAGCGGATGATGCTGTCGGCCCGTTCGCCCCCCAACGACTCGGCAAGCGGCTCCGTGGCGAGGATGAAGTTGTTGATCGGCATCACCCGGGCGCGGGCCACCGATCCGGTCAGGTCATCAAGATAGCCGTCGCCGGTCAGGATCAGCTGGTCGCAGATCACCCGGCCGCCTTTTCCTCCATTGGGCGCGGTTTCCACGACGATCGAGCCGCCCTCGCGCCGCCAGGCCGTGGCCCGGCTGCGCTCGTGGACCGCCGCCCCGGCGGCCATCGCCGCCCGCGCCAGGCCCAGGGCCAGGTTCAGCGGATGCAGGTGGCCGCCGCCGTGATCGACCGTGCCGCCGTGATAGACGCTTGTCCCCAGTTCGTCGGCCAGGGCGTCCTCGTCGATCAGCGCCAACTGGTCGTAGCCGTAGCGGCTGGCCATGAACGCGATATGGGCGGCGTCCTCGCCTTCGCCGCCCCGGCGATGGCGGGCGTGGATCATGCCGGGGGTGAAGTCACAGGCGATCTCGTGGGTGGCGATCAGGCCCAGCAGGTGGGCGCGGGCTTGCTGGCTCATCCGCCACAGGGCCAGGGCGTCGTCGCGGCCGACGGTCTTCTCCAGCCAGGCCTGGTCGTTGCGCTGGCCGACATGCACCTGGCCGCCGTTGCGCCCCGACCCGCCGGACCCGACCTGGGCGGCCTCCAGCACCGTCACCGACACGCCGCGCGTCGCCAGCTCGAGCGCCGCGCCCAGACCGGTATAGCCGGCGCCGATGACGCAGACGTCGGCGCGGACATTGGTGGTCAGCGCTGGGAGTTGCGGGAAGGGCGTGGCCGTGGCGGCGTACCAGGAGGTGGAGGGGTGGCCGCTATTCACGACCCTCTCCCATGGGGAGAGGGAGGGGCCCGCCGCGAAGCGGTGGGAGGGTGAGGGGGTGGTGAGTTCGACGTCGTGCCGGCACGACGGCCTACGGCGTAACCCCTCATCCTCCCACGCCTGACGGCGCGGGCCCCTCCTTCTCCCTCTGGGAGAAGGTGAGCGCTAGACATTCAGCAACAAGAACTCCCGCTCCCACGGGCTGATGGTCCGCATGAAGGTCTCGTACTCGGCCTGTTTCACCGTGGCGTAGGCGTTGCAGAACGTCGCCCCCAGCAGTTCGACCAGCGGCGTGGCGGCCTCGAACAGGGCCACCGACTCCAGCAGGCTGCGCGGCAGCTCGATGCCCCGGTTGTTGGCGTCGGTGTCGACCGGGGCGGTGGGGGTCAGGTTATGGACCATGCCGAGGTAGCCGGCCGCCAGCACCGCGGCGATGGCCAGGTAGGGGTTGGCGTCCGACGAGGGAATGCGGTTCTCCAGCCGCCGGTTGGCGGGGTCGGACGGCGGCACCCGCAGACCGCAGGTGCGGTTGTCGTAGCCCCACTGGGTGTTGACCGGCGCGCCCGAGTCCCGGGCGATCCGGCGGTAGGAGTTCACATAGGGCGCCAGTATGGCCATGATCGCCGGCAGGTAGCGCTGCTGCCCGGCGATGAAGGCGTAGAACATCGGGGTGGCGTCGCCCGACTTGGGATCGGAGAACAGGTTCTCGCCGTCGGTGTTCAGGATCGACTGGTGGATGTGCATGGCGCTGCCGGGCTCGGCCGCCATCGGCTTGGCCATGAAGGTGGCGTAGATCTCGTGCTCCAGCGCCACCTCGCGGATGGTGCGCTTGAACATGAACACCTGGTCGGCCAGCTCCAGCGGCGCCCCGTGGCGCAGGTTGATCTCCATCTGGGCCACGCCGCTCTCGTGGATCAGGGTGTCGATCTCCAGGCCCTGGCGCTCGGAATATTCGTACATGTCCTCGAACAGGGCGTCGAACTCGTTGACCGCCGCGATCGAGTAGCCCTGGCGGCCGGTTTCCGGTCGCCCGGAACGGCCGATCGGCGGCTTCAGCGGATAGTCGGGATCGGTGTTCTTCTCGACCAGGTAGAACTCGATCTCCGGGGCGACGATCGGCTCCCAGCCCTTCTCGCGGAACAGCGCCACCACCCGCCGCAGCACCTGGCGCGGGCTCTCCTCGACCGGCCGGCCGTCGGGGTGGAAGGCGTCGTGGATCACCTGGGCGGTCGGGTCCTGGGCCCAGGGCACCACGGCCAGGGTCGCCAGGTCCGGGGTCAGGAAGATGTCGGTGTCGGACTGCACGGCGTTCACCGCGCCCTCGAACTCGGGGAAGTCGCCGGTGATGGTCTGGTAGAACACCGCCAGCGGCAGGTTCATCGACGGCGTGCCCAGGAACTTGCGCACCGGCATGATCTTGCCGCGCGCCACGCCAGCCAGGTCGGGCACGACGCACTCGATCTCCTCGATGTTCTGGCGGCTGAACCAGTCCTTGGCGTCGTCGAGGGAGGCCACCCCACGCGTGGTCTTGGGGGCGGGCTTGGATTTCTTTTCTTTGTACTTCATGGGGCGCTCCTCGCGCTTTTCGAAGTCTATCCTGGCCGGTCTCGACGACAAAACGATCGTCATCCCTCGACTTGTTCGGGGAACCCAAGCGACGCCGGCCAGCTCAGCTTGGGTCCCCCGCATGAAGCGGGGGATGACGGAGGTGGGTGGGCGTCAGGAGGTGTTTCTGGCATCCTTAGGCATGGCCGAGGACGACAACGATCCCATCGACGAGAACGAGCGGTTGGCCGACGCTGACGTCGCCGAGGGGCGCCTCGTTCCCCATGCCCTTGTCCGCGAATGGCTCAAGACGCTGGGAACACCGGACCAAGCGGCCGCACGGCTGCGCCTGCGAAACGTCTTGGTCGAGGGCGCGACTTCGCCCCCCTCCGATCCGGTCGGTCCCGAATATTTCGAAGCCCTGCGAAACCACGTGCGCGGTGAATAACCGCACCGCCTGTCATCCCCTGCGTGCCCTTTTACTTCAGTTCCTGGCATCACAGGTTCCCACGTATTGCGAAACCACGACGCTGTTGGGACCGACCCAAATGTGCCGAGAGTGAACAGCTGGTAGCGGACGGCCTTGGGCGGGCGGGGCGAACACGGACGTCATGGTGAGGTTCCCTGAGAGGGTGTGCTCGATGAACTGGAGTTGGCTCCCCGCCGCCCAATAGGTCACATCGGCAGCGCCACCATTGCCAATCATTTGAGCCGTCTGAGCATCCTTGTTGAGCGACGCAAACGTCAGCTCCAGTTCGTCGCTCGCCTTTATGCGCGCATAACTTGGCTCCAACGAGCCAACATGGGCGGCTCTAAAATGGCACGCCAAAGCGGCCGCGGCCGGGATTGGGGCCTCGCTACCATTTGGGATCGGCACACTGGCGCGATCACACGCAGTCAGCCCAAGCAGAGCCACTAAGGTCGCCCATACTGGTGTTGATGGGGGCATCACTTCAACGCCCGCAGCACCGGCTCCGCCTCGTCCAGCGACTTCCTGATAATCCCCACCAGCTCGTCGATCTGCCCGTGGGTGATGATCAGCGGCGGGCAGCAGACAATGCTGTCGCGGATGGCGCGGACCATCAGACCGTTGGCGATGCACAGGTCGCGGACGACCGGCCCGGCCTCGCCCTCCTTGTCGAGGAAGCGGTGGTTGGTCCCCTTCTCGCGGACGATCTCGACGGCGCCGATCAGGCCCAGCGACCGCGTCTCGCCGACCAGCGGGTGGTCGTTCAGCGTCGCCAGGGCCTTGGTCAGGTAGGGGCCGGTGTCGTCGCGGGTGCGCTCGACCAGGCCCTCGCGCTCGATGATCTCGATATTGGCCAGCGCCACGGCCGCCGCCGTCGGGTGGCCCGAATAGGTGAAGCCGTGGATGAAGTCGCCGCCCTTCTCGCGCATCTCGGCGACGATGAAATCGGCCACGCCGACGGCGCTGATCGGCAGGTAGCCGGACGACAGGCCCTTGGCCATGGCGATCATGTCGGGCTTGATCCCGTAGTGCTGGTGGCCGAACCACTGGCCGAGGCGTCCGAAGCCGCAGATCACCTCGTCGCAGACCAGCAGGATGCCGTACTTGCGGCACACCGCCTCGACCGCCGGCCAGTAGCCATCCGGCGGGATGATCACCCCGCCCGCCCCCTGCACCGGCTCGCCGATGAAGGCGGCGACGTTCTCGGGGCCGACCTCGAGGATCTTGTCCTCGATGGCCTGGACCGCGCGATCGCGGAAGGCGGCCGGGTCCTCACCGAAGCCGTCGCCGAACGCGTAGGGCTGCATGACGTGCTCGACGCCGGCGATCGGCAGGTCGCCCTGCGCGTGCATGGGCTTCATGCCGCCCAGCGACACCCCGGCCACGGTCGAGCCGTGATAGGCGTTCCAGCGGCTGATGAAGACCTTGCGCTGCGGCTGGCCCTTCAGCTTCCAGTAGTGCCGAGCCAGGCGGAAGACCGTGTCATTGGCCTCCGAGCCCGACGAATTGTAGAACACGTGGGTCAGATGGCCGCCCATCTTCTCGGCGATCTTGGCCGCCAACTGGATCGGCGGCGGCGAGGCCGTCTTGAAGAAGGTGTTGTAGTAGGGCAGCTCCAGCATCTGGTCGTAGGCCGCCTTGGCCAGCTCCTCGCGACCGTAGCCGACATTGACGCACCACAGCCCGGCCATGCCGTCGAGGATCTGGTGGCCCTCGCCGTCGTGGATGTAGACGCCATCGGCCCGGGTGATGATCCGGCTGCCGCCCAGTTCCTGCTGCAGCTTGTAGTCGCTCTGGGCCGGCAGGTGGTGGGCCAGATCCAGGCGCTTGAGCTCGGCGATGTCGTGGTTGCGGATCGGGACGGTCATCGGGGGGTACTCCTGGGTCTTGTTCTTATTGTCAGGCAGCAGGTCGAACCGCTGCGCGCTCCCTTCCCCCTGGAGGGGGGAAGGGTTGGGGATGGGGGTGGAAACGGTTCAGGGTGGCGCTGAGACGTGGCGGGTTCCGCCGGCGGCGCCACCCCCACCCCCGGCCCCTCCCCCCTCCAGGGGGAGGGGAGCAATCAGGGGTTCCCCCCGCAACGCCTTCCCGAACAGCTGGAAGAACACCTGGCTCTGGGGGTTGAGGTCGGTGCGCCATTCGGGGTGCCACTGGACGGCCAGAACCGGGGCGCCGCCCACCGTCGCCGACACCGCCTCGACCACGCCGTCGGGCGCGCGGGCCTCGACGGTCAGGCCGTCGCCCAGCCGGTCGACGCCCTGGTAGTGCACGGAATTGACGGTGGCGGCCCGCGTGTCGAACGCCGTGGCCAGCACGCCGCCGGAGGTCAGCTCGACCTCGTGCAGGTGGTCGAACATGCCGTTGAAATCGACGTCGTCGGCCGCGTGGTGGGCGATCAGGTCGCCGCTGGCCGCCCCTCCTCCCTGACCCATGTCGCGGCGCAGGGTGCCGCCGAACGCCACGTTGATCTCCTGGAAGCCCCGGCAGACGCCGAACACCGGCTTGCCCTGATCGAGCATCGCCTTGATCAGGTCGCTGGTCATGGTGTCGCGCGCCGCGTCGAACGGGCCTGGGGCGTCGGGGACGTCCTGGCCGTAGAGGGCGGGGTCGAGGTTGGAGGGGCTGCCGGTCAGCATCAGGCCGTCGAGGCGGGAGGCGACCTCGGAGGCCTTCATCAGCTCCGGCATCGACGGGACCAGCAGGGCCGCGGCGTCGGCATAGCGCATGGCGTTGGCGACATAGCGGTTCATCACCGCCTGGGCCGGTTCGATCCCGACAGTGCGGGTGCAGCAGATGATGCCGGCGACGGGGCGGGTCATGGCCTACTTGCCCCCGCGGACCGCAGTCCCTCCCCCTGTGGGGGAGGCGATCGCGTAGCGATCGGAGGGGGGAGTTGTCGGATCGAAGATCGTAGACCCGGCCAGTTGCCCATCACTCCCCCCTCCGTCGCCCTTCGGGCGACACCTCCCCCACAGGGGGAGGACCTTGGAGTGCGAAGGCGGCGCAGCCGCCAGGTGGGGGCGAGTGGGTGAGCCGCCGTCATCACGACAACAGCACCGCCGGCGAGCAGGCGTGCCAGCCCAGCCACACCGCCTCGCCCAGCTTGAAGTCCTCCTGGTCCCAGCGGGTCAGGTTCGAGCGCGTGACCTTCACCCTCCGGCCACCCTTGATCTCGACGTCGTAGACGCTTTCGCTGCCCAGATAAGCTTCCAGCTTGATCACTCCGGCCACGGCGTTCGTGCCCATCGGCGCGTCGCCCATGTTGGGCGGCGGCGAGCCCTCGGAGCGCTTGTGCAGCTCGATCTTCTCGGGCCGCAGGGCCGCCCAGACCGTGCCGCCGCGCGCGCCGGTGACCCCGTGGTCGAGGAAGATGTCGCAGTCGACGTCCGGCGACTTGACCACCGCGTGGCTGGGCTCGTCGACGGCCAGCACGCCCTCGAACAGGTTCACGCTGCCGATGAAGTCGGCCACGAACCGGCTGTTGGGGAACTCGTAGAGGTCGCTGGGCCCGGCCACCTGCTGCAGCAGGCCGCGGTTCATCACCGCGCAGCGCGACGCCAGGGCCAGGGCCTCGTCCTGGTCGTGGGTGACCATGATGAAGGTGATGCCGACCTTCTCCTGCAGGGTGGAAAGCTCGGTGCGCATCTGGTCGCGCAGCTTGGCGTCCAGGGCCGACAGCGGCTCGTCGAGCAGCAGCACGCGGGGCCGTTTTACAAGAGCTCGCGCCAGCGCAACACGTTGCCGCTGGCCGCCCGACAGCTGGTCTGGCTTGCGGCCGCCCAGGCCGGTCAGCTGGACGAGGTCCAGCGCCTCCTCGACCCGGCGGTCGCACTCGGCCCGCGAGACGCGGTCGACCCTCAGGCCGTAGGCGACATTGTCGGCCACGCTCATGTGCGGGAACACGGCGTAGGACTGGAACACCATGTTGACCGGCCGCTTGTTGGGCGGCACCAGGCTGACATCCTGGCCGTCGATCAGGATGCGGCCCTCGGTAGGGGTCTCGAACCCGGCCAGCATCCGCAGCAGGGTGGTCTTGCCGCAGCCCGACGGGCCCAGCAGCGAAAAGAACTCGCCCTCCTGGATGGTGAGGGAGACGTTGTCGACGGCCACCATCTTGCCGAAGCGCTTGGTGACGTTCTCGAAGGTGATGATGGGTTGGGTCACTGGCGGATTCCAGAATCTCCGCTCATCCCCGCGAAAGCGGGGACCCAAGCGGTGTTTGTCGTTGCGAGAGCGAGCGAACCGGCCAGTCCAGCTTGGGTCCCCGCCTTCGCGGGGATGAGCGGTTGAAAGGAAAGGCTCATGCCTTCTCCCCCCCATGCCCGCCGGCCACGCCGGCCGGGTCGCCCTGCAGCTTCAGCGCCACCGCCGTCAGGAGCACCGTCAGCACGATCAGGATGGTCGAGGCGGCGTTGACCTCCGGCGTCACCGAGAACCGCACCATCGAATAGACCTTGACCGGGAAGGTCACGGTATCGGGTCCCGCGGTGAAGAAGGTGATGACGAAGTCGTCGAGGCTCAGGGTGAAGGCCAGCAGGGCGCCCGCCACCAGCGACGGCGCCATGTGCGGCAGGATCACGTCCTTGATCGTGCGCCACTCGCCGGCCCCCAGGTCGCGGGCCGCCTCCTCCATCTCGCGGTTGAAGCTGGCCATGCGGGCCCGCACCACCACCGCCACGAACGGGAACGAGAACGACACGTGGGCGATGGTGATGGCCCCCAGGTTCAACGGCCAGGGCAGGCCCACCGGCCAGGGCAGCACCTTGGCGAAGAACACCAGCATGGCCACGCCCATGCAGATCTCGGGCACCACGATCGGCAGGGCCAGGGCCCCGTCCAGCGCCGTCTTGCCTGGGAACCGGAAGCGCCACAGGGCCAGGGCGACCATGGCCCCGAGCACGACGCTGAGCACGGTGCACAGGGCGGCGATGGTCAGGGAATTGGCGAAGGCCTCGATCAGCCCGTCGTTGTTCAGGGCCTTCTCGTAATATTTGAGAGTGAAGCCCTTCCAGACGATGTTGCGCCGGCTGTCGTTGAAGCTGAAGGCCATCAGGGCGATCAGCGGCGCGTAGAGGAAGATCCCCACGGCCGCCAGCCAGGCCTGCATCTGCCAGCGGCGGAGGTATTCGAGGGGGCCGGGCGGGGATTTGCGGGTCATTGGAAGGCCTCCCCCCGTGGGGGAGGTGGCCGAAGGCCGGTGGGGGGAGTTTTAGGGTCGAGGATCCAGGTGGCGGTCATCGGCCGATCGCTCCCCCCTCCGTCGGCTGCGCCGACACCTCCCCCACGGGGGGAGGCTTTGAGTGCGCGAACGCTCACGCCCGCACCCCCTTCTTCCGTCCCACCACCGCCTGCACCGCGATCGCCACGAAGGTCAGGTACATCAGCAGGAACGACAGGGCCGCGCCGAACGGCCAGTCGTTGGCGCGCTTGAACTGGCGCTCGATGACGTTGGCGATCATCTGGCTGTCGGGGCCGCCCAGCAGGTCGGGGGTCAGATAGGCGCCCAGCGCCGGAATGAAGGTGATCAGCACGCCCGAGGCGATGCCCGGCAGGGCCAGGGGCACGACCACCTTGAACAGGGTGCGCATGTGCCCGGCTCCCAGGTCGAGGCTGGCCTCCAGCAGCGACTTGTCCAGCCGGTCCAGCGCCGAATACAGCGGCAGCACCATGAACGGCAGGTGGACATAGACCAGGCCGACGATCACCGCGAAATTGGTGTGCATCATCTCCAGCGGCTGGAACGGAGCCAGGGGCGTGACCTTGTCGGCCAGGTTCCACAGCCACTCCAGGCCCTTGTTGATGTAGCCCTCGTTGCGCAGCACGGCGATCAGCGCGTAGGTGCGGATCAGCAGGTTGGTCCAGAACGGCAGCATGATCAGCAGCAGCAGCCAGGCCTTGGCCTTCTGCGAGGCGAAGGTGATGGCCAGGGCCACGGGGAAGCCGATCACCAGGCACAGGCCGGTGGTCAGGGCCGCCACCCCGGCCGACTTCAGGAAGATCTTCAGGTACAGCGGCTCGATCGCCCGCGCGTAGTTCTTGAACGTGCCGGTGATGGCGATCTGGGTCAGGCCCTCGTTGTGGCCGAAGCTGTAGGCCCAGACGATGGCCAGCGGCACGAGGAAGAACAGCACCAGCCACACCAGCGGCGCGCCCAGCGCCGCGGCGAAGACGCCCTTGGCCTGTTTCCAGCTCTGCTCCATCGACGGGTCCCTTTCCTCTAAAGCCTCCCCCTGTGGGGGAGGTGTCGGCGAAGCCGACGGAGGGGGGAGTATCTGGATCGCGACCACACCCCGGATCGGCGATCCCAAAACTCCCCCCACCGATCGCTACGCGATCGCCTCCCCCAAAGGGGGAGGACCCAAAGCCCCCTAAGCCGCCCGGACCCGGGTGATCACTTCCTCGTACAGGCTGGCCTTCTCGGCCCCCTCGAACGCTCCGTACTCGCACTTGCTCATGATGTCGGCGGCCGGGAAGATCACCGGGTTGTCGCGATAGGACGCCGGCATCAGCGCCTTGGCCGCCGCGTTGGGGGTCGGGTAGAGGATGGTCTTGGAGATCTCGGCCCCGGCCTGGGCGTCCAGCAGATAGTTGATGAACTTGTGGGCGTTGTCCGGACGCGGCGCGCCCTTGGGGATGCACAGGGTGTCGGAATTGATCAGCGACCCTTCCTTGGGGACCACGAAGCCGAGGTCCGGATCGTCCTTCATCACCTGGGCGATGTCGCCGTTGTATTCCAGCACCAGGTCGACATCGCCGGCCACCAGCATGTCCTGGCCGTTGTCGTCGTGGAACGCCTTCACATAGGGCTTCTGCTTGATCAGCATCTGCTCGATCTCTTTGACCAGCTCGGGCGGGATGTTGTTGACGCTGTGGCCCTTGTACTTGGCGGCCAGGCGGATCAGGTCGGCGCTTTCCGACAGCAGGGCGATGCGGCCCTTGTACTGGTCGCTGTCGAACAGCCACTTCCAGCTGTCGGGCACGCCCTTCACCTTGCTCTTGCGGTAGCCGATGCCCAGCACCAGCCAAGTGTAGGGCATCGAGAACCTGCGGCCCGGATCGTAGTCCGGGTTGAGGAAGGTGGGGTCGACGTTCTTGACGTTGGGGATCTTGGAATGGTCCAGCGCCTCCAGCATGCCCGCCTGGCCCATGCGGGTGACGAACTCGTTGGACGGCACGATCACGTCATAGCCGGCATTGCCCGCCTTCAGCTTGGCGAACAGTTCGTCGTTGGTGGCGAACAGGCTCATATTGACGTCGACGCCCGAGGCCTTCTTGAAGTCGCCCAGCGTCGTCTCGCCGATATAGGTGTCCCAGTTGTAGAAGTTCAGCTTGGGCTCCTCGGCGCCGCCGGCCGGAGCCTTGGGCTTCTCGCCGCAGGCGGTGAAGCTGATGCCGATGGCCGCGGCGCCCATGGCCGTCAGCAGTGAGCGGCGAGTGCCCAAAACTCGCCCGGAAGGAATGCGGTTGGTGCTCATGGCCCTGGTGTCTCCCCTTGAATTCGTCCGATGGCGGATAAATCAGAACTCCCCTCCCCCTCGATGGGAGAGGGGTCGGGGGTGGGGGTGACCACGGCGATGGCGGCGACCTCGGCCGCGCCACATCCGGAACCTCCTTCACCCCATCCCCGGCCCTTCCCCCATCAAGGGGGAAGGGAGATCACGCTTGCAACTCAAGCTCCCTATTCATCTGGCAACCCTCAGGCGTTGCGCAGATACCAGTCATAATCCAGCTGCGTGACCACCTCGGCGAAGCGCGCCTGTTCGGTGCGTTTCACCGAGACGAACATCTCCACGAACCGGTCGCCCAGATAGTCGCGCAGCACCTCGCAGCCTTCGAACAGGTTGACGGCCGCGTACCAGTCGGTCGGCAGGCGGATCTTCTCCTTGGCGGCGGCCGCGTAGCCGTCGCCGACCACCCCCGGGCCCGGGTCGATCCGGTTGGTGATGCCGTGGTGGGCGCAGGCCAGCAGCACGGCCAGCACCAGGTACGGGTTGCCGTCAGCCCCGGCCACCCGATGCTCGACATGCCGGGTCGGCGGCGGGCCGGCCGGCACGCGCAGACTGACCGTGCGGTTGTTGACGCCCCAGGTCGGGGCGACGGGGGCGTAGCTGTTGGCCTTGAAGCGGCGATAGCTGTTGGCGTTGGGCGCCAGGATGGCCATGCACTCGGCCATCAGCGTCTTCATGCCGCCGATCGCGTGGCGCAGCAGGTCCGAGCCCTCCGGATCGTCGCTGGCGCACAGGTTGTTCCCGGCCGCGTCGTTGAAGCTCATATGCACGTGGAAGCCGTTGCCGGCCTTGTCGGCCCAGGGCTTGGCCATGAAGGTGGCCTCGCAGCCGTGGCGCAGGGCCACGCCCTTGGCGGCGCGCTTGTAGAGCAGAGCGTCGTCGGCGCAGGCCAGGGCGTCGGGCTTGTGCTTGAGGGTCAGCTCGACCTGGCTGGGGGCGAACTCCGAGATCGCCCCCTCCAGCGGCACGCCCAGCACGTCGCAGGTGTCCCACAGCTCGCGCAGGAACGGGGCGATGGCCTCCAGCTCGGGCAGGCCATAGACCTCGATGCCCTGCGGCCGCCGGCCGGTCAGGGCCGACTTCGGCGGCTGCAGCTGACCGTTCGGGCCGCGCTCGGTGTCGACCAGATAGTATTCCAGCTCGCAGGCCGCGACCGGCGTCAGGCCGTCGGCGGCGAAGCGGTCCAGCACGCGCTTGAGCACGTGGCGGGGGTCCAGGTCGTTGGGCGTCCCGTCCAGCTCGTACAGCGACAGCATCACCTGGCACATGTCCGGGCCCAGCCACGGGGCCAGGGTCAGGGTCCCGGGCACGGGCCGGGCGCGGCGGTCGGCGTCGCCGTCCTCCCAGACCAGGCCGGTCTCCTCGCAGTCGGCCCCCAGGGTGTCGACCACCAGGATCGAGCCGGGCAGGAAGCGGCCGTAGTCGTAGATCGCCGGCAGCTCATGAATCCGCAGCCGCTTGCCGCGCGGCACGCCGGTCATGGAGGTGAAGAACACCTCGACATATTTGACGCCGGGGTTGGCGGCGAGGAAGTCACGGCACTCCTGGGGATCGGCGACCGAAGGGAGCGTCATGGGTGCCGGCCCTCTTCTCCGATCATCCCCGCGAAGGCGGGGACCCAAGCTGAGGCGGCGGCAAACATCCGGAGCGAAACGCCAACCTCGGCTTGGGTCCCCGCCTTCGCGGGGATGATCGGATTTAGGTGAAAACTCATGCCTCTAACCCCTCCAGCGCCCCGGCGAACCCATCCACGGCGGCGACCAGTCGGTCCACCGCCGCGTCCTGAGTCACCGGCGACACCAGCATCATGGTGTGGAAGGGCGCGATCAGCACCCCACGGTTGATCAGCCACAGATGAAGCGCGGACAGCAGGTCGGGGTCCAGCGCCTCGCGCATCGCGGCGGCGTTTTTCGGCGGCGGGTCGGCCAGGATCAGCTCGACGCGCGCCCCAACATGGACCACCGACCAGGCCAGGCCCCGCTTGGCGATGACGGCGCGCAGGCCGGCGACCAGCCGCTCGGCTCCGGCCAGCATCCGCTCATAGGCCGCGTCGGTCATCACCTCCGACAGCATGGCGCGCATGGCGGCCAGGGCCAGGGCGGCGCCCGACAGGGTGGTGCCGATCCCCGACTGTCCCGGCCCGACCTTGGCGGCCGCCTCGTCCATGCGTTCGGACAGCCGCGCCGTCACGCCCCAGACGGCGGCCGGCACGCCGCCGGCGATGGCCTTGCCGATCACGAAGATGTCCGGCTCCAGGCCGTGGGCCCGGGTGTAGCCGCCGGGGCCGGTGGAGATGGTGTGGGTCTCGTCGATGACCAGCAGCGTCCCGGCCGCGAGGGTCAGGGCGCGCAGGGCGTCGTGGAAGCCGGGCTCGGGCAGGATCATCCCGCAATTGGTCATCACCGGCTCGGCCAGCACACAGGCGACATCGCCGGGGGCCAGGGCGGCTTCGAGGGCGGCCAGGTCGTTGAACGGCACGACCCGGGTGGTGGCGGTCAGGTCGTGGACCTGGCCCAGCAGGCCCGGCTTCATCACCGGCTGGCCGTCCTTCAACACCACGAAGGCGTCGTCGACCATGCCGTGATAGCCGCCGTCGAACACCAGGATCACCGGACGCCCCGTGACCGCCCGCGCCCAGCGGATGGCGGCGCGGTTGGCGTCGCTGGCCGTGGTCGCCGCCTGCCACAGCGGCAGGCCGAACCGCTGCGCCAGCAGCCGGCCGACGATCACCGCCGAGGCGGTGGGCAGCATGAAGCCCGTGCCGCGCTGGGCCTGGTCGGCGATGGCCCGCGCCACCGCGCTCTCGCCATGGCCGAACATCGCCGGCGTGTCGGCCAGGCAGAAGTCGTCGTACAGCACCCCGTCGACGTCGGTGATCTGAGCCCCGACGCCCTGGGCCGCGAAGATCGGGCACGGGCTGGCCCAGTCGGTCATCCAATGCATCGGCGCCCCGCCGCGCCAGACCTCGGCCGACTGGCGCGACATGGCGACCGAGCGCGGATGCTCGGCGGTGAAGCGCGCGGCTTCGGCCTGGATCAGGTCCGCTAGGGTGGGGGATGTGGCGGGTTTGGGGATCATGGCGCGGATGCCCCGGGCTTGTTCCCTTCCCCCTGGAGGGGGGAAGGGTCAGGGATGGGGGTGGCGCCGGATCCGCTACGCTGGGTCAGCCGATAGTGCTCGAACGACCAGGGCTTTTGGGGTGGACAGTCTCCCACCCCCATCCCCGGCCCTTCCCCCCTCCAGGGGGAAGGGAGAACGCTCGGGTCGAGATCAACGATCGTGACCCTCATCCCCCCACCCCGCCGAAGCAGAGGTACTTGGTCTCCAGATACTCATCCAAGCCCTCGGACGCGCCCTCGCGCCCCAGACCCGAATCCTTGACCCCGCCGAACGGCGCCACCTCGGTGGAGATGATGCCTTCGTTGATGCCGACCATGCCGGCCTCGATCGCCTCGGCCACCCGCCAGCAGCGGCCGACGTCGCGGCTGTAGAAGTAGGAGGCCAGGCCGAACGGCGTGGCGTTGGCCAGTTCGATGGCGTCGGCCTCGGTCTCGAACCGGACGATCGCGGCGACCGGGCCGAAGATTTCTTCCTGGAAGATGCGCATGTCCGGCGTCACGCCCACCAGGACCGTCGGCGTGTAGAACCGCTCTTCGTCCAGGGGATCGGGCCCGCCGCCCGTCAGCGCCTCGGCGCCGGACAGGACGGCTTCGCTGACCAGGTCTCCGACCTTGCGCATGGCCTTGGCGTTGATCAGCGGGCCGATGGTCACGCCCTCGCCCGTGCCCGGCCCGACCTTCATCGCCGCGACCTTCTGCGTCAGCCGCGCGGCGAAGGCGTCGTGAATCCCCGCCTGGACGATCAGCCGGTTGGCGCAGACGCAGGTCTGGCCGGTGTTGCGGTACTTGCTGGCGATCGCCCCATCGACGGCGGCCTCGAGGTCGGCGTCGTCGAAGACGATGAACGGCGCGTTGCCGCCCAGTTCCAGCGACAGCTTCTTCATGGTGCCGGCGCACTGGGCGTAGAGCAGCTTGCCCACCGGGGTCGAGCCGGTGAACGACAGTTTGCGCACCCGCGCGTCGTCGCACAGCGCCTTGCCGATGGCCCCGCTGTCCTTGCCGGTGACGATGTTGAGCACCCCGGCCGGCACGCCCGCCTCCACCGCCAGCCGGGCGATGGCCAGGGCGCAAAGCGGGGTCTCGGCCGCCGGCTTGACCACCACGGTGCAGCCGGCCGCCAGGGCCGGGCCGACCTTGCGGGTGATCATGGCGATCGGGAAGTTCCACGGCGCGATGGCCGCGCAGACCCCGACCGGCTGCTTGATCGACACCAGGCGCTTGCCCGGCATCGGGGTCGGGATGGTGTGGCCGTAGGACCGCTTGGCCTCCTCGGCGAACCAGTCGATGAACGCCGCGCCATAGGCCACCTCGCCCCGGGACTCCGCCAGCGGCTTGCCCTGCTCGGCGGTCATCAGCCGGGCCAGGGCCTCGGCGTGGAGCAGCATCAGGTCGGACCACTTGCGCAGGATCGCCCCGCGGTCCTTGACGGTGCGCGCGGCCCAGGCCGGGAAGGCGCGATGAGCGGCCTCGATGGCGACCTTGGTCTCCGACGCGCCCAGGTCGGCGACCTGGGCGATCACCGAACCGTCGGCCGGGTTGGTCACCGCGAAGGTCACGTCGGCCTCGATCCAGAGGCCATCGATGAGGGCGGCGGTTTCGACGAGCTCCAGGGTCTTGTAGGTCATGGGACGGTCACCTCAGCGTCACGGACACCGACTTCAGGTCGGCATACTTGTGCAACGCGTGAAGGCTGCGGTCGCGACCGAAACCCGACTGCTTGAAGCCGCCGAACGGCATGGTGATGTCGCAGGCGTCCCAACCGTTGATCCACACCAGGCCCGCCTTCAGACTCCGCGCGCCCTTGAGCGCCCGGTTTATGTCGGACGTCCACAGGCCGGCGGCCAGGCCGTAGACGGTGTCGTTGGCCAGATGGATGGCCTGGTCGTCCGAGGTGAAGGTCTGCACTCCCAGCACCGGGCCGAACACCTCCTCGCGGACCAGGGTGTCGTCGGGCTCCAGCCGGTCGAAGATGGTCGGCTCGACATAGAAGCCGCCGCTGTCCTGGCGCGCTCGCCGGCCGCCCATCAGCAGGCGGTTGCCCTGGCTCTGGGCGGTGGCGATGTAGTCCAGCGCGGTGTTCATCTGCCGCTCGCTGACCATCGCCCCGAACACCGTCGCCGGGTCCAGCGGGTCGCCGGGGATCATGGTCCTGGCCACGGCGATCACCCGGTTGAGGAAGTCGTCCTTGATCGAATCCTCGACAAGCAAACGAGAAGCCGCGGTGCAGACCTCGCCCTGGTTATAGAACACCCCCCAGGCGGCGGCCTGGGCGGCGGCCTCCAGGTCGGGGCAATCGGCGAAGACGATCTGCGGCGACTTGCCGCCCAGCTCCAGCGACACCCGCTTGAGATTGCTGCGGGCCGAATATTCCGTCAGCCGTCGGCCGGTGGGCCCCGAGCCGGTGAAGGCGATCATGTCGACGTCCATCGACAGGGCCAGGGCCTGGCCGGTCACGCCGCCGAAGCCGGGCACGACGTTCAGCACGCCCGGCGGCAGGCCGGCCTCCAGCGCCAGTTCGCCCAGCTTCAGGGCGGTCAGGGGCGACTGCTCGGCGGGCTTGAGGACGACGCTGTTGCCCATGGCCAGGGCCGGGGCGACCTTCCACATCGCCATGTGCAGCGGGAAGTTCCACGGCACGATGGCCCCGATCACCCCCAGCGGCTCGTGCACGGCGTAGGACAGCCGATCGACGGGCGAGGCGCCGACCTCGCCATAGACCTTGTCCAGCGCCTCGGCGTACCAGCGGGCGGTGTTGATCGCCAGGGGGACGTCCACCGCCCGGGCGTCGCGGATCGGCTTGCCGGTGTCGAGGGATTCCAGCAGCGCCAGCGGTTCGGCGTCGCGCTCCATCAGTTCGGCCAGCTTGAACAGCACCCGCTTCTTGTCGCGCGGACCCTGGTCACGCCAGCGGCCGTCCTCGAAGGCGGCGCGGGCGCTGGCCACGGCGCGCTCGACGTCGGCGGCCTCGCAGGCGGCGACCTGGTTGATCACCTGGCCGTCGCGCGGCGAGACGTTGTGGAAGGTCGCCCCCGAGGCCGCCTCGACCAGCGCGCCGTCGATCACCGCCCGCCCGGGGAGGGCGAGGGTCTTCAACGCGTCGATGGGGGAAAGCACGGTCACGGAGCGTCTTTCATGAAACTGTGATCACAGTTCGCGCCGGAGGGGCGGCTGTCAAGGCGGGGGAGGACGCGATGCGCGCCGCGCCCAAACGATGGGCGCCGCCGACGCGATCGGGGACAGGCACATGTGCCTGTCCCCAGTCTTGCTGTCCCCAGTCTTGCTGTCCCCAGTCTTGCTGTCCCCAGTCTTGCTGTCCCCAGTCTTGCCGCGCCCTTCACCCCCCCGCCTCCACCGCCGCCCGCATCTTGTCCATGCCCTCGCTCAGGTCCGCCGCGATCGCCCTTCGCGCGCCCTCGGCGTCGCCGGCCTTCAGCGCCTCCAGAGCCTCGGCGTGGCGGTCGGCGACCAGGCCGTCGGCCCCGACCCGGCCGAACACCACCCGCATGAACGGCCCGATCTGCAGCCACAGCCCGCCGGCCATCGACAGCAGCACGTCGGCCTCGGCCTGTTCGTAGATCGCGAAGTGGAAGCGGTGGTTGGCGGTCATGTAGCGGTCGACGTCGCCGAGGGTCAGGGCGGCGTCGACCTCCTCGTCGATGGACTGCAGAAGCTTGATCAGGGCGGCGTCGGCGCGCGGCGCGGCGCGGGCCGCCAGCTCGGGCTCAATCCACAGCCGCGCCTGGGACAGTTGCTCCAGCCGCGCGGCGGTCAGCGACGGGACCGAGAGCCGCTTGTTGGCGGGGTTGATCGCCAGGGCCCGCTCGGCCACCAGCCGCCGCACGGCGTCGCGCACCGGCATCGGCGAAACCCCGAGCTCGGCGGCCAGGCTGCGCAAGGACACCCCGACGCCGGGGGCGATGCGACCGGTGATCAGGGCCTGGCGGATGGCCTCGTAGACCTGGTCGTGGACGGCTGGATTGTCGGCCAGGGGGCGCCTTTGCGAGGACTTGGGAGGTTTCGGTTCGGACATCTCCCCCTCCCCCTTCCTTTTTAAACCCGCTCATCCCGGCGAAAGCCGGGACCCAAGCTGACGCTCGGGATGACGTTCAGCCTGGCCGTCCCTCGGCGCTCCGCCCGGAGACTCGGCTTGGGTCCCGGCCTTCGCCGGGATGAGCGGAGGTGAGGGGTTGCCAGGAGGCCTGCAATTGCGATCACAATGCAAGACTCCTCGCAAGGCGCCAGCATCGGAAAACGCTCATGCCAGAAACCCGCGCCAACGACCTCGACGCCTTCTGGATGCCGTTCACGCCCAACCGGCGCTTCAAGGCCAATCCGCGGATGCTCAGCCACGCCGAGGGCATGTGGTACCGCACGCCGGACGGCCGCGAGATTCTCGACGCCACCTCGGGCCTGTGGTGCGTCAACGCCGGACACAATCGTCCGAAGATCGTCGAGGCCATCCGCCGCCAGGCCGGCGAGATGGACTTCGCCCCGACCTTCAACATGGGTCACCCCGCGGCCTTCGCCTTCGCCAGCCGCGTCGCCCAGATCACCCCGCCGGGCCTGGACCGCATCTTCTTCACCAACTCCGGTTCGGAGTCGGTCGACACCGCCCTGAAGATCGCGCTCGCCTATCACCGGGCCCGCGGCAAGGGGACCAAGACCCGGCTGATCGGCCGCGAGCGCGCCTATCACGGGGTCGGGTTCGGCGGCATCTCGGTGGGCGGCATCCCGACCAACCGCAGGTATTTCGGCTCCCTGCTGACCGGCGTCGACCACCTGCCCCACACCCACGGCGTGGCCGGCAACCTGTTCAGCCAGGGCCAGCCCAAGAACGGGGCGCAGCTGGCCGACGCCCTGGAGGCCATCGTCGCCCTGCATGACGCCAGCAACATCGCCGCCGTGATCGTCGAGCCCGTCGCGGGGTCAACCGGCGTGCTGGTGCCGCCCGAGGGCTACCTGCAACGCCTGCGGGCGATCTGCGACAAGCACGACATCCTGCTGATCTTCGACGAGGTGATCACCGGCTTTGGCCGGGTCGGCGCGGCCTTCGCGGCCGAGCGGTTCGGGGTGACGCCGGACATGATCTGCATGGCCAAGGGCCTGACCAACGCCGCCGTGCCGGCCGGGGCGGTGGCCGCCTCCGACACGATCTACCAGGCGATGATGGACGGCGCCGACGCGGCCATCGAGCTGTTCCACGGCTACACCTATTCGGCCCACCCCCTGGCCTGCGCGGCCGGGATGGCGACACTGGAGGTCTACCAGGAGGAGGGCCTCTTCCAGCGCGCGCTGGAGATGGAGCCCTATTGGCGACAGGCCGTGCATTCCCTGCGCGACGCCCGCCACGTCATCGACATCCGCGACTTCGGCCTGATCGCCGGCATCGAGCTGGAGCCCCGCCCGGGCGCGCCGACCGCCCGGGCCATGGCGGCGTTCGAGACCGCCTTCGACCAGGGGCTGCTGACGCGGGTGACGGGCGACATCATCGCCCTGTCGCCGCCGCTGATCATCGAGAAGCCGCAGGTGGACCGAGTGGTGGAGACGATCCGGACGGTGTTGAGCGGGGTCGACTGAACGCCTACGCCGTCGGACGTCTAACCCCCTCACCCTCCCAAGCTTTGCTTGGGCCCTCCCTCTCCCCATGGGAGAGGGTATAAGGAGGGATGACCCTCACCAACGCCCGCTCGACCAAGCCCGCCCCGATCAGCGCCAACGCCGTGATCCTGGCGGCGATCTTCGCCGGCCTGGCCATCGCCCTGGCCCGGCTGCCCGATCCGCCCGGCGTGCTGACCTTCGCCTTCGTGGTGGTCGGATGGATCCTCAGCGTGGCGATCCACGAGTTCTGCCACGCCTTCGTGGCCCACAAGGCCGGCGACCACACGATCGCCGAGAAGGGCTACCTGACCCTCGACCCGCTGAAATACACCGACCTGTCGACCAGCCTGGTCCTGCCGCTGCTGGCCCTGGCCATGGGCGGCATCGGCTTTCCGGGCGGGGCGGTCTATCTGCGCGACGACCTGATGCGCAGCCGCCGGGGCCGGGCCCTGGCCTCGCTGGCCGGACCGCTGGGCACGCTGCTGGTGCTGGCCTGCCTGGCGATCGGCCTGGCCGCCGACCGGACGTTCGGCGCCCGGGACAGCGCCCTGACCCACGCGGCCGCCTTCCTGGCCCTGCTGCAGGCCTGGGCGCTGATCCTCAACCTGCTGCCCCTGCCGGGCCTGGATGGCTTCGGGGTGATCCGCCCCTACCTGCCGCCGGACATCCAGCAGAAGGCGGTGCGCCTGGGCAACCTGGTGTTCATCGGCCTGTTCCTGGCGATCTTCTTCGTGCCGCCGGTGTCGCGCCTGTTCTTCGGCGCGGCCTTCCTGCTGGCCCACATGTTCGGCGTCGCCGGGCCGGACATCGGCGCGGGGTATGAGAGCTTCCGGTTCTGGACGGCGTTGGCGGGGTGAGACGTCGGGCGCCTTAACTCCTCACCCTCCCACCGCTGCGCGGCGGGCCCCTCCCTCTCCCAAAAGGAGAGGGTTCGAGGATGCCGCCCCCTCCTCGGCCGTCTGCACCAGGCAGCCGTACCAGCCCATGCCGGCATAGGTTTCGTAGCCGGGCGTCAGGGCGTAGCCGACCGTGCGGGCGCCGTCGGCGTAGCTGCCCATGGCGCCGCCGGTGGTGTCGAGCTTGAAGGTCTCCTCCAGCACGCCCTGGCCGTCGGAGGCGGCCAGCACCCGGTGGTTCTGGTCGAGCAGCAGCACCCGCGAACGGGCCTTCTCCTCCTCGGTCAGCCGCACGCCGTCGACCACCGCCTGGGCCTGGGGCTTCCAGTCGAAATGGACGCCCAGCACGCCCAGAACCTTGCCATTGGCCTGGCCGCCGGCCCGGATGGCCGTGGCGTAGGTGGCGACCGGGGCGTCGTTCAGGGCCTTGACCCGCTCGATGTCGCAGACGGTGAACTCGTCGCCCGACCTGGTGCGCAGGGCCTGCTGGAACCAGGCGGCGTCGGCCACCGAGGCGGTCTTCGCGCCCGGATAACGGTCCGGCCGGCCGCTGGCGATCACCCGCCCGGACGGGTCGCAGATCCACAGGTCCAGATAGACGGTGTAGGCGTCGAGGATCACCTTCAGCCGCTGGCTGGCATAGGCCACGGCCTCGCGGCTCGGGGCGGCGACGCAGTCGACCACGGCGCTGTCGGTGGCCCACCAGCGCACGTCGCAGGTGCGCTCATAGAGGTTGCGGTCGATGATCTCGATGGCGTTGAGCGCCAGGTCGGCCAGGCGCTGGCCGCGCAGGTGGCCAAGGATCGCCCCGCCGATCTTGGTCAGTTCGTCGAGATCGGCCCGCACCTGGCTTTCCAGGGCGGCGGCCACCACGTCGATCTGGGTGGAGATGGTCTTGAACTCCTCGGCCACGATCGCGAAGCCGCGCCCGGCCTCGCCGGCCCGGGCGGCGACGATCAGGGCGTTGATGGCCAGCATCTTGGCCGAGCGGTTGACATAGGCGATCTCGCCGATCTTCTCGCCGGCCACGGCGCTGAGGCGCTCGGACAGCTCCAGGATGCGTTCTGGACGGAGGCTGGCGTCGTCGTTGGCCATGGGTGGTTTCCCCCGAAACCGGGCGGCGGGACGCGGAAAACCCGAATCACTCGCCAGACGGGCGAGGATGACACCAGTGTCAGGTTCGCGGCATGGGGGTCGGACAATAGGTCGCGCGATTTGGTGGGCCAGATAGGACGAACATCGGAAGTGTGCCCGATATTGAGGCAAACCACGCCTCGGTTGCGATCATATCGCCCTCTCCCGGAGGGAGAGGGCTTTTACTGGCCCCTCACCTTTGCCGCTCGCCCCGCTTTCCTCTACAAGCCCCCGCATGTCGCACAACACCTTCGGCCACCTGTTCCGCGTCACCACCTGGGGCGAAAGCCACGGCCCGGCCCTGGGCTGCGTGGTCGACGGCGTGCCGCCGGGCATCGCCCTGACCGCCGAGCTGATCCAGGGCTTCCTCGACAAGCGCCGGCCCGGGAACGGCAAGTTCGTCACCCAGCGCCAGGAGGCCGACGCGGTGAAGATCCTGTCGGGGGTGTTCGAGGACGCGCGCAGCGACGGCCAGCGCACCACCGGCACGCCGATCTCGCTGATGATCGACAACACCGACCAGCGCTCCAAGGACTATGGCGAGATCGCCCAGGCCTTCCGGCCCGGCCACGCCGACTACCCCTATTTCGCCAAGTACGGCGTCCGCGACTATCGCGGCGGCGGCCGCAGCTCGGCCCGCGAAACCGCCGCCCGGGTGGCGGCCGGCGCGATCGCCCGCCTGGTGATCCCCGGCGTCACGGTGCGCGCCGCCCTGGTGCAGATCGGCCCGCACAGGATCGACCGCGCGCGCTGGGACTGGAACCAGATCGAACAGAACCCCTACTGGTCGCCCGACGCCGGCATCATCCCGGTGTGGGAAGAGCACCTGGAGACCGTGCGCAAGGCCGGCTCGTCGACCGGCGCCGTCGTCGAGGTGGAAGCCACGGGCGTGCCGGCCGGCTGGGGCGCTCCGCTGTACGGCAAGCTCGACGCCGAACTGGCCGCCGCCCTGATGTCGATCAACGCCGCCAAGGGCGTCGAGATCGGCGAGGGCTTCGCCTCGGCAGCGCTGTCGGGCGAGGAGAACGCCGACGAGATGCGGATGGGCGATGACGGGCCGGTGTTCCTGTCCAACCATGCCGGGGGCGTGCTGGGCGGCCTGTCGACCGGCCAGCCGGTGACGGCCCGGGTGGCGTTCAAGCCGACCTCCTCGATCCTGACCTTGCGCCAGAGCCTCAACGAGGCCGGCGAGGAGGTCGACCTGCGCACCAAGGGCCGCCACGATCCGTGCGTGGGCATCCGCGGCGTGCCGGTGGTCGAGGCGATGACGGCTTGCGTGCTGGCCGACGCGTTCCTGCGGCACCGGGCCCAGACCGGCGGCGGGGCGTTCACGCCGGGCGGCGAGGGGCGGGTTTAAAGAGTCCTACCCCTTGCGCGCCTCCGGCCATTCCTCGGGGCGCATGATCAGGGTCGGGCGCAGGAACGGCGACTGGACGCGGTCGTAGGCGAAGAGATCGAGGTCACGGCAGATGAGTTGAAGCAACTCACCGCCACTGACCTCCGGCGCGGGCTCGTCATGCATCTGGCTCCAGAGCTCCAGGGCCTCTCGTTTAATGAGATCATCGCGGGACGCCATGTGACTTGAAACTCCTTCACGCCCTCAACTCTTCGCCGCGCGACTCGTTCCTGAGTTTTTCGTTGACAAACGGTAATCAACCGTCGCTGTCGTTAACTATAGTCTTGAGTTGAGCGGCCAGATCGCTGCCAGACTCGCCGAACCCTCCTGCCGGCGCACGATCGGGACCGCGTCCCGCGCGAGCCCGCCAGCCTCGGCCGCGCTCGGCCTGACGCCTGAAAACACTCAGTTTTCCGGCCGATTTCCGGTTGACCGATCATTACGCCCCCGTAATGTCTCGCCGGTCGGGCGGCCTCGCGGAGCGCCTTCCCTTCCCGGTTGCGCCCCCGCGCGATCCTGACCGACGAACCGAGGACGCGTGCGCTTCGATCTGCTCAAGATTCTGCTGATCGACGACAATCAGCACATGCGCATGCTGCTGACCGAGATCCTGCGGGCGCTGGGCGTGCGCCACGTCTTCGAGGCCCTCGACGGGGCCGAAGCCCTGCATCTGCTGCGCGAGACGCCGATCGACATCATCATGACCGACCTGACCATGGGGCCGCTGGACGGCATCGACTTCGTCAACCTGCTGCGCAATTCGCCCGACAGCCCCGCCCCGTTCGCCCCGGTGATCATGATCACCGGCCATTCCACCCAGCGCCGGGTGGCCGAGGCCCGCGACGTCGGGGTCAACGAGTTCCTGGCCAAGCCGGTGACGGCGCGCGGCGTGATCCACCGCATCAACCTGATCGTCGAGCACCCCCGCCCCTACATCCGCTGCGAGACCTATTTCGGCCCCGACCGCCGCCGGCGGCAGGACCCGGGCTTCACCGGTCCCTGGCGGCGCTGCGGTGATCCGGGGGTCGCGGAAGCATCGTACTGATCGGCGGACACATAGCGGCCATCGGACGCGGCGACCCTGGCGCCGCGCCGGGCTAGAAGGCGATCCCTGGTTTTCCCGTGAGTACCCGCCATGACCGTCCGCCGCGTCACCCTCGCCCTATCCCTGCTGGCCGTCGCGCTCGGCGCCCAGGGCTGCCTGGCCGTCGCGGCCGGCGGCGCCGTGGTCGGGGCGGCCGGAGCCGTGGTCGGCACGGGCGCCAAGGTGGTGGTCGCCACCGGCAAGGCGGTCGTCCCGGGCGAGAGCAAGGAGGACCGCGAAAAGCGCGAATTCAAGGAATGGAAGAAGCAGCGGCGCGACTAGGCTCGGGCCGCCGCAAGACGCCTTCCGCTTATCGACTCATCTTGCGCTGACGCCTCGCACAACGTCAGATGGCGCCGCCATACAGCGGTGGGTGATCGATCATGTTCGAGAACGGCCTGACGAAACGGGTCCTGGGCGGGCTCGCCGCAATTATGCTCACCATGACGGCGGCGACGGGGAACGCGGCGCCGGCGGCGGCGGCTGCCCCGCCTAGCGAGGCCGAGATCGCGGCCATTCTCAAGACCCGGGTCGAGACCGAGCGGCGCACGATCGGCGTGGTGGTGGGGGTGATCGACGCCAAGGGCCGCCACATCATCGTGACCGGCGCGCGCGGCGCCGGCGATACCCGGCCGCTGGATGGCGACACCGAGTTCGAGATCGGCTCGGTGACCAAGGTCTTCACGTCGCTGCTGCTGGCCGACATGGTTCGGCGCGGCGCGGTGGCGCTCGACGACCCGGCCGCCAAGTACCTGCCGCCGGGTGTCAGCCTGCCCCAGCGCGGCGGCCGCCAGATCACGCTGATCGACCTGGCCACCCACACCTCCGGCCTGCCCCGGATACCGGGCAACTTCACGCCCAGGGATCCGAGCAATCCCTACGCCGACTATGACGACGCCAAACTCTACGCCTTCCTGCCCACCGCGCCCCTGAACAGCGACATCGGTACGACCTATGGCTATTCCAACCTCGGCGTGGGCCTGCTGGGCCAACTTCTGGCGCGGCGGGCGAGAACGTCCTACGCCGACCTGGTCCAGGCGCGGATCACCGGGCCTCTGGGCCTGAAGGACACGACGATCACCCTGACCCCGGCCCAGAAGGCCCGCCTGGCCGTGGGCCATGACAGCGGCCTGTCGCCGACGCCTTATTGGGATCTCGACGCCCTGGCCGGGGCGGGTGCCTTGCACTCCACCGCCAACGACCTGCTGGCCTTCCTGGCGGCGGAGTTGGGCTATGTCGACACGCCGCTGAAGGGAGCCATGGCCGACCAGTTGGTCCCACGCCGCCCGGCGGGCGGAAACCTGAAGGTCGCACTGGGCTGGCACATCTCGCCCGGGCCTGGAGCGTCCGGAGACCCCGCTGGCGAGATCGTCTGGCACAATGGCGGCACCGGCGGTTTCCGCAGTTTCGTGGGCTTCGACAAGGCGCGGGGCGTGGGCGTCGTGGTCCTGATGAACACCTCCAACGACGTCGGCGGCGACGACATCGGCATGTACGTCCTGACCGGCGCGCCCGTCTCCAAGTCCGCCCCGCCCCGCCAGACGGTTCCGGTCGCGACCGAGATCCTCGACCGCTATGTCGGTCAGTACCAGCTGACGCCGGCGATGCTGGTCACCGTCACCCGGCAGGACAAGCGGCTGATGGCCCAGCTGACCGGTCAGCCGATATTCGAGATCTTCGCCGAAAACCCGACCGACTTCTTCTGGAAGGTGGTCGACGCCCAAGCCCATTTCGAGGTCGGCCCCGACGGCAAGGCGACCAGCCTGACCCTGCACCAGAACGGCCGCGAAATGATCGCCCCGCGCCTGCCGTGACGGCTCCAGACCCGCCCAGCCTTCAACGCCCAGCCTTCAACGCCAAGCCTACCCCACCGCCTCGCCCGGCGCGTACAGCCGCATCGGCCGCACCTCGTAGGCGCCGCCGGGATTGGCCTTGCCCAGCTGGCGGGCGACATCGAGGGCGTCGTCCATGTCGGCGACGTCGATCACGTAGAAGCCCAGGAACTGCTCCTTGGTCTCGGCATAGGGGCCGTCGTGCACGAAGGGCGGATCGGACTTCACCAGGGTCTTGGCGCTGCCGGTGGCCTGCAGCCGGCCGGACGGGCCCAGCTTGCCCTCGGCGATCAGCTTGTCATGGACGACCGAGAGCCGGCCCATGACGGCGTCGTCCTCTTCCTGGGTCCAGCCCATGACCTGGGCCTCGTTGTTGTAGCAGATCAGCATGAAGAGCATTCGCGGCTTTCCCCGGCGTCATGGACGGTAGGGATAGGGCACGAGACCGCGCGTGAAAACCCTCTCCCATAGGGAGAGGGTGAACTACAGCACCAGCGCGCAGCTCTCGCCGATCGTCGGGCGCGAGATCACCACGCGCGACAGGCCCGGAAACCGGGGCGTCAGGCGGTCGGCGAAATAGAGGCAGAGGCGCTCCAGGGTGGGGCTCTCCAGGCCGGGGCGGTCGTTGAGCAGGCCGTGGTCCAGCTCGGCGGCCACCGCCTTCAGCGCCGCGTCCAGGCCGTCGAGGTCGGCGACCCAGCCGGCGACCTGCATGGTCCCGCGCACGCTGGCCTCGACCTTGAACGAGTGGCCGTGCAGCTTGCGGTAGCGATGGTCGGCGGGACCTTGCTCGATGTAATGCGCCGCGTCGAAATGCGCGGCCTTCGTGATCTCGAAGACGGGCTTCATCAGGTACTTCTTTTGACAAGGCCTGGGAGGCTCTAGCGGCTCGACCCTGTCACCAGGTCGAGCGCCTTATCCGTCAGGGCAGGCCGAGATATTTGTGCGTCTGGACGCTTAAACGCCATTGTGGGTGCGAAAGGCAATAGGCGACGGCCAATTGCGTGTTGCGCTCGCGGTCCGGCCCGTCCATCGGCTGCAGGTAGAAACGCTCGAAATCCAGGGTCGCGAAGCGTTCCGGCAGGGCCTTGTCCTGCGGGTAGACCAGCTTCAGCTCCTGCCCCCGTGTCTGGACGACGGGGGCGTCGGCCTTGGGGCTGACGCAGACCCAGTCGATTCCTTCGGGCGCTTCGAGCGTGCCGTTGCTCTCGACCGCGATCATGAAGCCGCGGGCGTGCAGGGCGTCGATGGCGGCGGCGTCCAGCTGCAGCAGCGGCTCGCCGCCGGTGCAGACCACCAGGCGGTCGTCGAGGCCACCGGTCCAGGCGGCTTCCACCGCCTCGGCCAGCAGGTCGGCCGTGGCGAACTTGCCGCCGCCCTCGCCGTCCGTGCCCACGAAGTCGGTGTCGCAGAACGTGCAGACGGCCTTGGCGCGATCCTGCTCACGGCCGGTCCACAGGTTGCAGCCGGCGAACCGGCAGAACACCGCCGCCTTACCAGCCTGCCCGCCCTCGCCCTGCAGGGTGAGGAAGATTTCCTTGACGGAGTAGGTCATCGAACGGCGCCGACCTCAAGCCAACCCAAACCCGTTTCCCCGACGAAGGTCGGGGCCCAGGTGAAACCCACGAGACACCCAGGATGAATCTGGGTCCCGGCCTTCGCCGGGAAAACGGAAAAATGAGGCACGATCATGCGAGTTCAAGACGCCCGCTTGCGTCCCATTCCTCATACCCCCGCTGGCGCAGCTCGCACGCGGGGCATTCCCCGCACCCATGCCCCCAGGCGTGCAGTTCGCCGCGTTCGCCCTGGTAGCAGGTGTGGCTCTCGACCACGATCAGGTCGACCAGGTCCTCGCCGCCCAGCTGTTTGGCCAGAGCCCAGGTCTGCGCTTTCGTCAGCTTCATCAGCGGGGTCTCGATGACGAAGTCGCGGTCCATGCCCAGGTTCAGGGCGCTCTGCATGGCGTCCAGGGTGTCGCGGCGGCAGTCGGGATAGCCCGAGAAGTCGGTCTCGCACATGCCACCGACCAGAGCCCCCAGGCCCCGGCGATCGGCCAGGGCGGCGGCGTAGATCAGGAACACCAGGTTGCGGCCGGGCACGAAGGTCGAGGGCAGGCCGCGCTCGGTCATCTCGATGGCGACGTCGGCGGTCAGGGCCGACTGGGCCACCGCGCCGAAACCCTTGAGGTCCAGCACGTGATCCTCGCCCAGCCGGTCGGCCCAGTGCGGGAAGCGCTCGGCCATCTGGTGGCGCACGGCGACCCGGGCCTGCATCTCGATGACATGGCGCTGGCCGTAGTCGAAGCCGACGGTCTCGACCCGGGCGTAGCGCTCCAGGGCCCAGGCCAGGCAGACGCTGCTGTCCTGGCCGCCGGAGAACAGCACCAGGGCGGCGTCGGGGCGCGCTCCAGGCGAAGCGCCGGAAGCCGCGGAAACTTGGAAGGTGGACATGGCCCCTCTCTACACGAGGCCGCCGGGATTGGCACGTGGGGGACGCCGATGGCGACACACGCGCTCACGGCAAGGCCCCGGCCGGGCTCGCGCAGGTCCCGCCATGAGTGTGTGTGTCCCCGGCTCATCACGTGTGAAACAATCGTTTCGAACGCCGATATTTGGACTGTACCTTCAGCGCGAATAGGACAGTATGGATGGCGCGTGAGCCTAGTCCACGCACGGGATCGGGGCCCGGATCCACGCTTGACGCAACGTCAGGCGCCGAACCCTCTTTTCTAATTTCTCCGAAAACTTACCCGCCTCAGGTGAATGTGACCTTAGGTAAAGTGAAAAGGCGTAACCTATCGATGATTACTTACGCCAAGGCCGGTTGACAGGCCAAGTTACCAAGTATGCAATCCGTTTATGCTGCGAAGGGTTTGCCGTACACCCCGCGTGGTGCACAAAAGTATGGCGCCGAGGAAACAACGCGACGTCCGCAGGATCCGTCATAAGGAGCCGCGACGTCCAGGGAGGGAATAGAATGTCGCAATCTCTGCGTATGCGGAGCCTGCTGGCCATGGGCGCTTCGGCGGCCGTGCTCGCAGCCGTCGCCGCCCCAGCCTTCGCCCAGACCGCCCCACAAGGCGGGGGCAACGTGCTCGAGGAACTGGTCGTCACCGCTCAGAAGAAGGAGGAAGCCCTTCAGGACGTGCCGATCGCGGTCTCCGCCTTCAGCCAGGACACCCTGGAAGCGCAGAAGATCGACGGCGGCCCCAACCTGATGCAGGCCATCCCGAACGTCAGCTTCGCCAAGGGCAACTTCACCAACAGCTTCAACTTCGCGATCCGCGGCATCGGCAACAAGGCCGTCGGCGTCTCGACCGATGGCGGCGTCGGCGTCCATGAGAACAACGCGCCCCTGCAGTCGGGCAACCTGTTCGACGCCGAGTTCTTCGACGTGGAGCGCGTCGAAGTGCTGCGCGGCCCGCAAGGCACGCTGTACGGCCGCAACGCCACCGGCGGCGTGGTCAACATCATCACCGCCAAGCCGACCGACGAGTTCGAGGCCAACATCCGCGCCGAGGTCGGCAACTACGGCACCCAGAAGCTGCGCGGCATGATCAACATGCCGATCTTCGGCGACAAGCTGGCCGTCCGGGTGGCGGGCAACTACCTGAAGCGCGACGGCTTCGCCACCAACACCTTCAACAGCCACAAGGTCGACGACCGCGAGCTCTATTCGACCCGCGTGTCGGTGATGTTCAACCCGATCGAGTCGCTGCGCACCAACTTCATGTGGGAGCACTTCGACGAGGACGACAGCCGCTCCCGCGTCGGCAAGCAGCTCTGCACCAAGGACCTCGGCCCGGCCACGGTCGGCGGCGTACCCAGCGGCGTGGCGCGGCGCTTCCTGTCCCAGGGCTGCCTGTCCGCCTCGCTGTACGGCGACAGCGCCTACGGCACGGTCAACACCTCGGGCACCCTGACCGGCGAACTGGGCAACATCTTCGGCTTCACCAGCGGCGACGCCAACGCCGGCGACACCACCAGCCGCAACCTGCGCGAAATCGAGTCGCTGTTCGACCCGATCTACCAGTCGAAGTCGGACATCTACCAGTTCAACCTGGCCTACGACCTGACCGAGAACCTGACCTTCACGGCCATGACCTCGTACAGCAAGGGCAAGGTCTATACGAAGCTGGACTACAATCGGAACGTCTCGACCGTGCCGTTCAACAGCACGGGCCTGACCCCCGGCGGCTTCTTCACCGACCCGCAGGTCGGCACGACCAACAAGTTCACGACGCTCGACGTGTCGTCGGGCAACTCCAAGCAGTTCAGCCAGGAGTTCCGCCTGCAGTCGGCCTTCGACGGTCCGCTGAACTTCAACATCGGCGGCATCTATTTCGACTACAAGACCACCACCGACTACTACGTGATCGGCAACTCGCTGACCCTGTCGGCCCTGGCCCTGAACTTCCAGCGGACCGGCAATCCCAACTGCAACCCGGTGACCCTGCCGACCAGCTGTATCGGCATCGACCCGAACGCCACCCCGGACGGCAGCGGCCACAACTATTATGACAACCGCTCGCCCTATCACCTGAAGTCGAACGCCATCTTCGGCGAGCTGTACTGGCAGGCCAACGAGAAACTGAAGTTCACCCTGGGCCTGCGCCGCACCCACGACGACAAGCGCCTGCAGGTCTACGACACCGTCCTGCTGTCGCCAGGCATCGGCCTGAAGCAGAGCACGACGACGCCGGAAGAAAAGTCGGTCTTCGACGAACTGACCGGCCGCTTCGGCTTCGACTACAAGCTGACCGACGACAACCTGCTCTACGCCTTCTATTCCAAGGGCTACAAGGGCGGCGGCTCCAACCCGCCCGCGGCGGCCGGCTCGGCCAGCGTCAAGCCGCAGTTCGACCCGGAATTCGTCAACGCCTTCGAGCTGGGATCGAAGAACACCCTGATGGGCGGCAGCGTGATGCTGAACGCCACCGGCTTCTACTATGACTATCAGGGCTACCAGATCTCCAAGATCGTCAACCGCACCTCGGTCAACGAGAACGTCAACGCCACGGTCTACGGCCTGGAACTGGAGTCGGTCTGGTCGCCGGTCCACAACCTGAAGCTCAACGCCAACGTCGGCTATCTGCACACCAAGATCGCCAGCGGCGTCTCGTCCATCGACACCATGAACCGCACGCAGAGCAACCCGCTCTACACCGTGGTCAAGGCGGGCCCCAGCCTGCCCAACGTCGCGGTCGGCTCCAACTGCGTGCTGACCACCGCCGGGGTGGCGACGATCATCGCGGCTGGCGCGGGGGCCACCATCCCGTTCGCCTGCGGCGGCGCGGCGGTCTACCAGGCCTTCCTGCAAACCCCCGCCGCGGCGGGCGGCGCGGGCCTGCCGGCCGGCACGGCGGCCTTCCTGGCCAACGCCACGGGCCTGTTCAACTACGGCCCGGGCTATTCGATCGAGGGCACGGCGGCGAATCTGGGCGGCAACGAACTGCCCAACTCGCCGCATTGGACCACCTCGGTCGGCGCCCAATACACCTGGGACTTCGCCGACGGCTGGTCGGCCACCCTGCGCGGCGACTATTACCGCCAGAGCAAGCAGTACACGCGGGTCTACAACACCGCCTATGACCAACTGAAATCGTGGAACAACGCCAACATCACCCTGAAGGTCGAAAAGCCCGACTGGGGTCTGCAGATCGACGCCTACGTCAAGAACCTGAGCAACAAGACGCCGATCACCGACGCCTACACCACCGACGACAGCTCGGGCCTGTTCACCAACCTGATCACGCTGGAACCGCGCCTCTACGGCGTCAGCCTGACCAAGTCGTTCTAGGTCAACTCGATTGGGGACAGGCGCATGCGCCTGTCCCCAGTCTGGACACCACCAGGGAGGGCGGCGGAGCGATCCGCCGCCCTCTTCGCGTGCGCGACCTTTCGTCCCACCCGGAAAAGGGAAAGTCGTTTGGCCATTTACGACTCCGCAACGCCAATCAGGCCAAGGTAGGATCCCAATGGACGCCTGCCCGAACGGCCGCATGGACACGCTCGCCCGCCTTATCGACCGCCGAGCCCCGATCGACCCGACGACGCCATGCGCCGACGTCCGGGCGATCTTCCTCGCCGAACCGCACATCGCCGCGCTGGCCGTGGTCGAGAAGGGCAAGCCCGTGGGCCTGGTCTATCGCGACGTGATGCTGGGCCAGATGGCCGTCGCCGCCGACACCCTGGGCCCGCGCTCGATCGTCGAGGTGATGGACCTGGGGCCGCGCGTCGTCGCCCTGGACCTCGACCCCGACGCCTTGGTCGAACGCATCTCGCAGAGCGCCATCCCGGTGTTCCGCAGCGCCTTCATCGCCGTGGACGAGGCCGGGGACTATGTCGGAGTCGGCGGCCTGACCTCGCTGCTGAGCTCGCACCGCCGCAAGCAGCGCGAAGCCGGCGAGGCCATGGCCCTGGTCGAGCGCATGGCCACCGACATCGGCCACCACCTGGAAGGCGTGCTGGCCTTCACCGAACGGCTGGAGCAGTCGCGCCTGACGCCCGACGCCAGCGCTTATGTCCGCGCCATCGGCGAGACCAGCCGCGACATGAGCGCCGTGCTCGGCCGCGCCATGGACCTGCGCCGCGCCGCCGTGGGCGACCTGGTGCTCGACCTGGCCCCGTCCCTGCTGCGCGACCTCAGCGACGCCGTCGAGGCGCGCTGGAGCGCCCGCGCCGCCGAGGGCGGCTCGACCCTGCTGTTCTCCTATGACGGCGACCCCGAGGCCACGGCCCTGATCGACGCCAACCGGGTGCTGCAGGTGTTCGACGCCCTGATCGACAGCGCCCTGTCCAGCGGCCGCGGCGTCATCGAGGCCAGCCTCAAGGCCCGCGGCGTCGAGGGCGGGCTGCGGCTGGAAGGCCGCGTGCGCGACAACACCGGCGGCTCGCCGCGGGACCGCCTGGCCCGGGTGTTCGACCCGCTGGGCGCGGCGCGCATCGAGGACCGCAGCGAACTGGCCCTGGGCGTCGGCATGGCCCTGGCCCACAGCCTGACCCGCGCCATGGGCGGCCCGCTGAAGGCCGAGGCCAATCTGGGCGCCGGCCTGACCCTGCAATTCTCGCTGGTGGCCCCGACCGCCAGCCTGGCCGACGACCGTCACGCGGCCCCGACCCTGGACGCCCGCTCGGCCCACATCCTGATCGTCGACGACAACGCCACCAACCGCATGGTCGCCGAGGCCCTGTGCGAGATGTTCGACTGCACCTCCGAACAGGTGGTCGACGGGATCGAGGCGGTCGAGGCGGCCCGTTCGGGGCGGTTCGACCTGATCCTGATGGACATCAAGATGCCGCGCATGGACGGAATCACCGCCACCCGCGCCATCCGCGAACTGCCCGGCCGCGCCGGCTCGGCGCCGATCGTCGCCCTGACCGCCAACGCCGATCCGGCCGACGTCCAGACCTATATCGCCGCCGGAATGCAGGACGTGGTCGAAAAGCCGATCAAGCCCGAGCGCCTGGCCGTGGTGCTCAGCGCCCTGCTCGGCGGCGAGGACGACGAAGCCGAAGCGGCGGCCTAGGGTCCGCCTACCGCTCCCGCCACTGTGTCAGCACCATCGGCCCGAACGCCGCGCAGATGCCGCAGGCGTCGGCCAGCAGGTCGAACCACGAGGCGTCGCGGCCGATGATCGGCAGGCCCTGCAAAATCTCGATCAGGCCGCCGAAGGCCAGCACCACCAGGCCGATGCGCCACAGGCGGCTGCGCGGCAGAGCCAGGCTGGCCAGGGTCGCCAGCACGTAGAAGACGATGAAGTGCTTGGCCTTGTCCCAGGGGATCAGGCCGACGCTGTCGTCGCCCGGAACAAGGGCCCGCCACAGGGCGAAGGCCGAAGCGGCCACGAAGACGGCGAAGACCAGGCGATTGATCTTGCGGCGGACGCGAGGCGGCATGCGGACTCCTGAGGGTGACGGTCCCGACTAGCCGCTGCGGCGCGGCTTGGGAACGGCGTTCCGAGGCCTGCTCGACTTCCGCTTCGTCTCTGCACGGAATCTGCGAATGCGGACTTGGCTGGGGACAGGCGCATGCGCCTGTCCCCGACCGAGAAGGATCCGGGTCCTAGAACGTCAGGGCGCGGGCTTCCTTGACGTGCGGCAGGGCCTGGATCTTGCCCAGCAGGACCTCGTCCGGGGCCTGGTCGACGCCGACCAGGGCGATGGCGTCCTCGTCGGCGGAAAGCCGGCCCAGGTTGAAGGTGGCGATGTTGACGCCCGCCTCGCCCAGCAGCATGCCCAGGGCGCCGATGAAGCCCGGCTTGTCGAGGTTGTTGATGTAGAGCATGGCCGGCGAGAAGCCCGCGTCCAGCTCCATGCCCTTGACCTCGACCATGCGCGGCGCGCCGGCGATCACCGTGCCGGCGAAGGCGCGCTTGCCCTTCTCGGTGGTGATGGTGATGCGCATCAGGCTGTCATAGGTGGGGCTGACCTCCTGGCGGCTCTCGGAGACGGTGATGCCGCGTTCCTTGGCCACGGCCGGCGCGGAGACCATGTTGATCTCGGCCAGCATCGGCTTGAGGATTCCGGCCAGGGCGGCCGAGGTCATCGGCTTGACGTTGAGGTTGGACACCTCGCCCTCGTAGGCGATGTCGATGGCCAGGATGCCGAAGTCGACCATCTGGCCGGCCAGGGCGCCGATCTTCTCGGCCAGGGCCACGAACGGCTTCAGCTTGGGGGCTTCCTCGGCGCTGATCGACGGGCTGTTGAGGGCGTTGGTCACCGCGCCGGTCAGCAGGTAGTCGCTCATCTGCTCGGCGACTTGCAGGGCGACGTTCTCCTGGGCTTCGTTGGTGCTGGCGCCCAGGTGCGGGGTGGCCACGACCTTGTCCGAACCGAACAGCGGGTTGGCCTTGGCCGGCTCCTCGGTGAAGACGTCGAAGCCGGCGCCGCCGACATGGCCGCTGTCGAGCAGTTCGCGCAGGGCGACCTCGTCGACCAGGCCGCCGCGGGCGCAATTGACGATCAGCACGCCCTTCTTGGTCTTCTTCAGGGCGTCCGCCGACAGGATGTTGCGGGTCTTGTCGGTCAGCGGGGTGTGCAGGGTGATGACGTCGGCGCGGGCCAGCAGCTCGTCCAGCTCGACCTTCTCGACGCCGATCTCGATGGCGCGTTCCGGCGACAGGAAGGGGTCGTAGGCCACGACCTTCATCTTCAGGCCCAGCGCCCGGTCGGCGACGATGCCGCCGATGTTGCCGGCCCCGATCAGGCCCAGGGTCTTGGCGTACAGCTCCACGCCCATGAAGCGGTTCTTCTCCCACTTGCCGGCCTGGGTGGAGACGTCGGCGGCGGGCAGTTGGCGGGCCAGGGCGAACATCATGGCGATGGCGTGCTCGGCGGTGGTGATCGAGTTGCCGAACGGGGTGTTCATCACCACGATGCCGGCGGCGGTGGCGGCCGGGATGTTGACGTTGTCGACGCCGATGCCGGCCCGGCCGATGACCTTCAGCTTCTTGGCGGCGGCGATCACCTCGGGGTCGGCCTTGGTGGCCGAACGGACGGCCAGGCCGTCATAGTCGCCGATGATTTCCAGCAGTTCGGCCTTGGAGAGGCCGGTCTTGACGTCGGCCTGGACGCCGCGGGCGGTGAAGATGGCGACGGCGGCGGGGGACAGGCTGTCGGCGATGAGGACGCGGGGAGCGGTCATGGAGGTGTTCCTTGCGGAGAATGTTGAGAACACTCCCCCCTCCGGCGCTTCGCGCCGCCTCCCCCACAGGGGGAGGGCTTGGAAGCGAAGTCCTCCCCCTGTGGGGGAGGTGTCGGCGAAGCCGACGGAGGGGGGAGTTCTAAGGCTTTAAGCGGCGGCCAGTTCGGCGCAGACGGTCGCGAACGCCCAGTCGAGCCAGGGCGTCAGGGCCTCGACGTCCGAGGCCTCCACCGTGGCGCCGCACCAGATGCGCAGGCCGGCCGGGGCGTCGCGGTAGCCGCCGATGTCGAGGGCGGCGCCCTCCTTCTCGAGCAGGCTGGCCAGCTTCTTGGCGAAGTCGGCCTGGGCGTCTTCCGGCAGGGCGGCGATTGTCGGATCGACCACCTTGAGGCACACCGAGGTGTTGGAGCGGATGTCCGGCGTGGCCGCCAGGAAATCGACCCACGGGGTCTTGGCCACCCAGTCGGCCAGCACCGCCAGGTTCTGGTCGGCGCGGCCCTGCATGGCTTCCAGCCCGCCGATCGAGGCGGCCCACTTCAGGGCGTCCAGGGCGTCTTCGACACACAGCATCGACGGCGTGTTGATGGTCGCGCCTTCGAAGATGTCGGCGGCGATCTTGCCGCCTTTCGTCATCCGGAACAGCTTCGGCATCGGCCAGGCCGGGGTGTAGCTCTCCAGTCGCGCCACGGCGCGCGGCGACAGGATCAGCACGCCGTGCGCGCCCTCGCCGCCCAAGGCTTTCTGCCAGGAGAAGGTCACGACATCCAGCTTGGTCCAGTCCAGCTCCTGGGCGAAGGCGGCGCTGGTGGCGTCGCAGATGACGATGCCTTCGCGGTCGGCGCTGATGAAGTCGGCGTTCGGGACGCGGACGCCCGAGGTGGTGCCGTTCCAGGTGAAGACCAGGTCCTTGGCCGGATCGACCTTGGCGGTGTCCGGCAGCTGGCCATAGGGCGCGTCGAGCACCTCGACATTGGGCAGCTTCAGCTGCTTGGTCACGTCGGTGACCCAGTCCTTGCCGAAGGATTCGAAGGCCATGACCTGCACCGGGCGGGCGCCCAGCATCGACCACATCGCCATCTCGACGGCGCCGGTGTCGGAGCCGGCGACGATGCCGATCAGGAAGTCCTCGGGGACCTCCAGCACTTCGCGCGTCTGGTCGATGGCGGCCTTCAGGCGGCCCTTGCCCAGCTTGGAGCGGTGCGACCGGCCCAGCACGGCGTTTCTGAGATTTTCGGGGGTCCAGCCGGGCCGTTTGGCGCAGGGGCCGGAAGAGAACTCGGGACGAGCCGGGCGGATCGCCGGCTTGGCGAGGGGGGTGGTCATAGCGATGTCTCCCATCCTTACAGATGGACAGCGCCCCGTTGGGGGGGCGTGGCCCGCCGGCGAGAAACAGTGTTTTCGCGATGAAGGCAAGGAGAGATTTTGCCGCGGAACGAACGAATCGTCCGCGCCCGGCAATTATTTTGCGGCGCGGAGCTTGGCCTGGACGCGGGCCTGGCGGCGCCAGGACGCGAAGATGCCGAACAGGATGCAGATCAGCACCCCGGCGGAGTTCAGATTGTTGACGATGCGGTAGGTCTGGTCGTGCGGCAGGTCGCCGACGATGTAATAGGCGTGCAGGCTGAACTGGATCGCCTGCAGCAACATCGCGCCGCCCAGCCAGGGACTGGCATAGCGCAGGGCCAGCATCAGGAAGCTAAGGCCGTACAGCCCCTCGCAAAGCAGAGAGACGACGGCCTGGCTAGGTTCCGGCAGCAGAAACTGGATCGGTATGGACACGATAGAGCCGATCAGGACGATGACGCTGCCCCAGCGCTCCGCGGGGGAGCCTCTGGTCCACGCCAGACCGCACACCACAAGAGTGGCGGCCCATCCAAAGAACGGCGCTAGCTGAACATGCATCCCTAGAGTCTCTAACGTGAATTGGAGACTCTAGGGATTAAACTCTTGCAATATTGCTTAGCTGGCTTCGGCCAGACGGTCGTCGGCCACCGGAGCCGCTTCCATCTTGAATTCCCAGCCCATCATCTTGGTGCGGACACCGAGGCGCAGGCGGACTTCGTCCATCACGGCGTGCGCGTCGACCATGGCCGTACGGGCTTCCGACAGAGCGGCGACCGCGGCGACGACCTTGGCGGTGGCGCCGGCGCCGACCGTCGCCGACAGGTTCAGATCCTTACGGGTCTGGACCAGTTCCGCCATCATTTCAGCGGCTTGAACCATGGCCGCATCGATCGCGGCTTCGGTTGCGTGCAGCTTGGCGGCCGCGCGCTTAACAACAAAAACCTTTTCCATGCCCCGTCTCCTTAATGAAAGCCTAAGAAGCGAGGTAAACGGAAAGTTAAAAATTATGCAAACAGAAATGCCCCCTAACGTTGTTTTGTCGCACCTTCGTCGTGTCTTGGAAGCGAAGCGTTAGGAAGATTGGGTCAAGCTAAACCCTGGGATTCTCCTAGGACGGGAAATGATCGACGACAGCCGCAACTCCGAAGTCGCGACCCATGCGCCTTTGCAGGCGCGAATCGCGGTTGTCGCCCTGACCACGACCGTGGCCGCGCTATTGGCGGCGTGTCTGTGCTTCATGCTCCAGCAGTGGAGCGTCGCCCGACAGGAATCCAAGGCCAGCCACGAGATCCTGGCCCAGATGGTGGCGGCCGGCGCCGCCGCGCCCATGGCCGACCACAATACCGTCGGCGCCTACCGCGCCCTGGAAGCGGTGGCCAAGGCCCCGAACGTCGTCGCCGTGCGTCTGACCGACATGCAGGGTCAGGTCACGGCCCAGATCGGCTCCGGCGCGGGCGCGAACGTCGAAACCCTCACCCGGCCGATCATGCTGGGCTCGCGTCAGGTCGGCGCCCTGGCGCTGATGGCCAAGCGCCCCAGCCTGGTGGACATCCTGGCCCGCGACCTGGCCCTGACCGGCACCCTGTTCTTCGGATCGGCAGGCCTGGCGATCCTGCTGGCCAACGGCCTGGCCCGCCGCATGACCAAGCCGATGGAGCGCCTGTCCCAGGCCATGCGCGAGGTCGCCGCCGACGGCCGCTTCAAGCCCATCGTGCAGGCCGCCGACGACGACGTCTTCCACAGCCTGACCGACAGCTTCAACCACCTGGTCTCGCGGCTGGAGATCAACGACCACGACCTGCGCGGCGCCATGGCCGAACTGGTCAAGGCCCGCGACGACGCCAACGCCGCCAACGTCCTGAAATCGCACTTCCTGGCCAATATGAGCCACGAGATCCGCACGCCCCTGAACGGCGTGCTGGCCATGACCGAGGTGATGGCCATGGGCGAGTTGAACGCCGTCCAGCGCGAACGCCTGTCGGTGATCCGCGAATCCGGCGCCCTGCTGCTGTCGGTGCTCAACGACGTGCTGGACCTGTCCAAGATCGAGGCCGGACGCCTGGACCTGGTCGAGCGCGACTTCGACCTGGCCAGCCTGGCCCTGTCGGTCCGCGAATCCTACGCCACCCAGGCCCGCCAGAAGGGCCTGGAATTCGGCGTCTTCGTCGCCCCCGAAGCCCTGGGCGCCTGGCGCGGCGACGCCGACCGCCTGCGCCAGATCCTCGGCAACCTGGTCTCCAACGCCCTGAAGTTCACGCTGGAGGGCTCTGTCTCGGTGCGGTTCGCCTCGGCCGACGACGGGCGGGGCCTGCGCATCGACGTGGTCGACACCGGCATCGGCATCGACGCCGAGACCCTGCCGCGGTTGTTCGACAAGTTCGTCCAGGCCGACAGCTCGACCACGCGCCGGTTCGGCGGCTCGGGCCTGGGCCTGTCGATCTGCAACGAACTGGCCACGCTGATGGGCGGCGGCGTGCACGTCCAGAGCCGCGAAGGCCAGGGCTCGACCTTCACCGTCGTGGTCGCCATGCCGCGCGGCGAGGCCGTCGCCCCCATCGCGGTCGAACCCGCCCCGCCGCCGGTCGAGTCCGAGCGCCGCCTGCGGGTGCTGGCCGCCGACGACAATCCCACCAACCAGAAGGTCATCGCCGCCGTCCTGGCCCCGCTGGGCGCCGAGGTCGAGCTGGTGGCCGACGGCGCGGCCTGCGTCGACGCGTGGAAACGCGGCGGCTTCGACATCGTGCTGATGGACATCCACATGCCGGTGATGGACGGCGTCGAGGCCGCCCGCACCATCCGCGGCCTGGAGATCAGCGAGGGCCGCAAGCGCATCCCGATCGTGGCGGTCACCGCCAACGCCCTGGTCCACCAGGTCGAGGGCTACATGGCCGCCGGCATGGATGGCCACGTCGCCAAGCCGATCGAGGTGACCAAGCTCTACGACGCCATCGAAACCGCCGTGGCCGCCTCGCGCAAGAACGGCTCCAAGGTGGCGGCGGCCTGATAACACCGCTCATCCCGGCGAATGCCGGGACCCAGATCCCAAAGCACCAAGGATGATGGGACAGGCCCCGCGCCTCTGGCGTCAGCCCCACGTCATGCCATCTGGGTCCCGGCATTCGCCGGGATGAGCGGATGTTTGGGCGGGTTCAGCTACCTGAACGCCACATAACGAGCGGCTCAGAACCGCTTCAGACGCGGTGTGGTCTCTTGAGGTCAACGTCATCCAACCGGATGGCGGACCCGTTCAAGAGGAACCGTACCGATGAAAAAGATTCTGCTTTCGATCGCCGCGGTCTCGGCCGTCGCCGCCACCGCCCTCCCCGCCGCCGCCATGGCCCAGTCCTATGACCGGGGCCACGACGACCGCGGCGGCTGGAACCAAGGCGGCGACCGCGTCGCCCGCCTCGACCAGCGCATCGACATGGGCATCCGCAACGGCAGCCTGGACCGCCGGGAAGCCTGGCGCCTGAAGGGCGACCTGCGCGAAACCGCCCGTCTGCAATACCGCTACGGCCGTGACGGCCTGACCCGCTGGGAGCGCGCCGACCTGGATCGTCGCTTCGACCGCATCAGCGCCCAGATCCGCTACGAGCGCCATGACCGCGACTACGGTTACGGCTACGGCCGCGACCGTTACTAGCCCTCGGCGCTAACCGAGAGCCGGCGCGCCCCTCAGCCGGCTCTCGACCATCGTGAAGCCGCGGCCGCGCAACAGAACGCGCGCGCCGCGGTCTTCGCATTCCAGGTCGCCGCCCCGGCCCGGATAGGCCTGGTGGTAGCGCAGCGTCGCCCGGCCCAGGCGTTCGGAGAACAGCGGGGCCAGGATGCAGTGGGCCGAGCCGGTGGTCGGGTCCTCGGGGATGCCGCAGCCCGGGGCGAAGAAGCGGCTGACCACCTCATAGGGCCGGCCGGGGTCGGCCAGGGCCACGACCACGGTCTGTCCCGGCCCGCCGGTCGCCTCGCCCCCGATGCCCACCAGCGCGGCCTGGTCGGGCTTCAGGCCCCGCACCGTCGCCTCGTCCTTCAGGACCGCCACCAGATAGATCCCCGCCCACATCTCGACCGGATCGACGCCCAGGGCCTCGGCCAGGCCCTGGGGGACCGGAATCCGGCGCGGCGGATCGGCCGGGAAGTCCATCTCCAGCCCCTCGCCGTCCCGACGCACGGTCAGCTCGCCCGCCAGGGTGTCGAAGGTGATCAGCGGCGCGTCCAGGGCCAGTTCGGCGAACAGCACGTGGGCCGAGGCCAGGGTGGCGTGGCCGCAGATCGGCGCCTCCACCGTCGGCGTGAACCAGCGCAGGCCGAACCGCGCCGGGTCGGCGGTCTTCAGCAGGAAGGCGGTTTCGGCCTGGTTGTTCTCGGCGGCCAGGGCCTGCATCCAGGCCGGCGCGGGCCAGGCGTCCAGCGGCTCGACCACGCAGGCCGGATTGCCCTTGAACGGGCCGGAAGCGAAGGCGTCGACGGTCCACTGGCGCATGGCGGGGTCTTTCGAAGATTGATCTTCCGCAGTGGTAGGGTCGAGCCGTCTCTAGATCAAAGCCAACATTGTTTCGGTGACAATGTTTCGTGCGCCGACCGGGGACAGGCGCATGCGCCTGCCCCCAACCCACGCTACCCCTCGATCGTGATCTCCGGCCATCGCGCCTTGGCCGAGCCCGTGGTCCGTTCCCAGCCGCCCGCGCCCTTCACCCGCAAGGGGTTGGGCCGCAGGCGCAGGGAGAACAGGTCCTCCAGGCCGAACGGCGCCCAGACGCCGAGACTGTCGTCGGCCTCCAGCCGCACGCCCACGCAGAAGGCGGTGGCCACGAAGCGCTTCAGGGCGTCGGCGCTGGACAGCAGCGGCGGATAGGGCTCGTCGGCCCCGAACTTCCGCTCGAACCACAGGTGGACCCGGGCCTGGTTGCGGACCTCGACCAGGCCGCGCAGCGGCTCCTCGAACGCCGCCGCCACCCGCCGGATCACCACGTCCTCGGCCTCGTAGGAGGTGTCGGAATCGTCGTGATAGGCGACGTCGTAGTCCTTGATCCCGTAGTCCGGGGCGCGGCCGGTCAGGTGGTTCCACACCGGCTGATAGACCGCGCCGGAGAACACCATCGCGTCGGGCAGGCCGAGGTCGTGGATCGTCCGCAGCACCTGCATGGTGGTGGGGACGTGGCGCACGATCTCGACGAGGCGGGCTTCTAAATCACTCATCGGCGCCTACACACATCTTGCGGACGGATCGCCTTGCCGATCTGGGCAAGGCTGGAGAATGAATTTATCGGGCGTAGCGCATTCGCCCTGTGGCAACACCTGCAGGTACTCGCCCGTACGCCCCTTGACCTTGTAGATCACCGTCGGCCGGCAGTCCTTCAGACCGACATAGTAGGAGTTCTCGGTCATCAACAGAGCAAAGGGCATGTCGGCCGGCAGGTTGGGGCAGCGCTGCCTGAGACGTACTGCGTCGCGAGAGGTTCGCCCCAGCGGCTCCATCAACGGAAACGGCGGCTCGCTCGGGGTGAATTCGCAGACGAGCGTCTCTCCATGCGTCAGCTTCGTGGCGAGTTGAAGAGGCTTGGCCAAGTTCTCCGGCTGATCCCCTACGACGTCGGTGTCGACCTTGATCGTGGTCACGTTGGTTTCCACCAAGCCGCATGCGGAGATCAGCCCAACGACAGGCAACAGGCACATGCGTCCAAGCGCTTGCCTCAAGGCCTTCACCGCCGCACCACCCAGCCATGGTCCAGCGGCCCATGCCCCGCTCCGAACCCGGGAGCACGCAGCATGGCCTCGTGGACGTAGTTCCAGGCCCGGGCCACCGACTCGGTCAGGGTCAGCCCCTGGGCCAGGCCCGTGGCGCAGGCGCTGGCCAGGGTGCAGCCGGTGCCGTGGGTGTGGCGGGTGTCGATGCGTTCGCCCTCGAAGGCGGTCTCGCCGTGGCGGGTGATCAGCAGGTCGACGACCCGGTCGCCCGCTATATGACCGCCCTTCATCAGCAGCGCCTGGGCGCCCAGTTCCAGCAGCGCCTCTCCGGCCCGGCGCAGGTCGTCGGTGGTCTCGACGCTCAGCCCGGTCAGGACGGCGGCCTCCGGGGCGTTGGGAGTCAGCAGGGCGGCGCGGGGGATCAGCAGGGTCCGCAGAGCGCCGACCGCCTGCTCGGCCAGCAGCGACGCCCCGCCCTTGGCGACCATCACCGGATCGATGACGGCGGGGATACCCTTGGCGCTGTCGAGTATGCGGGAAACGAGCTCGACCATGGCCGCGTCGCCCAGCATGCCGGTCTTCAGGGCGTCGGCCCCGATGTCGTCCAGCACGGCGCGGGCCTGGGCCTCGACGATGTCCAGCGGGATCGGATGGACGCCGGTGACGCCCAGGGTGTTCTGCACGGTGACGGCGGTGATCGCCGTGGCCGCGTAGCCGCCCAGGGCGGTGATGGTCTTGATGTCGGCCTGGATCCCCGCCCCGCCGCCGGAATCCGATCCGGCGAGGACGAGCACGCGGCCTAGATGAGGAGCTTGGGTCACGGGAGCTGTTCTAGCGGTGAGTCGGGGCGTGGGGTAGGGGCTCCAAGGGCCCTCCCCCTTTGGGGGAGGTGGCCGCAGGCCGGAGGGGGGAGTTGTCGGGCGTTCGATCGGGGTTGCGGCCATCGGCCTATGACTCCCCCCTCCGTCGGCTGCGCCGACACCTCCCCCACCGGGGGAGGACTCTCTACTCCTCCCGCCCGGCCTTCAGCTTGGCGCTCTCGCCCTTCAGCGGTTTGGAGACCGGGCAGACCTCCTGGACGAAGTCGTTCAGCGTGTTGACCAGGCTGTCGCGCACCAGGCTGTAGTGCACGAACTGGCCGCGTTTCTCGCTGCGCACCAGGCCGGCCGCCTCGAGGATCGACAGGTGCTGCGACACCGCCGGCTTGGAGATCTCGAATCGCGAGGCGATGTCCCCCGCCGTCAGCTCGGCATGGGCCAGATAGGCCAGGATCTTCCGGCGGACCGTGGATGAGAGGGCTTCGAATACGCGTTGCATGTGACGGTATTTAAGCTGTTCGCTAAGCGCTTGCAAATAGGTAAGGAGGTATTTAAGGAATAGCTTACTAGATACCGGAGGCGATGATGAGCCACGCGACGACGACACCCTTCCCGTCCGGGTCCGCTCGCCCTTCGACGAACCCCGGCCGCGTCATCGCCGGGTTGTTGCTGGGCGCGCTGTGCGGCGGGGTCTTGGTGAGCGGCATGGTGCTCGCCATGGCCCTCGTCCAGTACGACCCGATGACGGGTCTGGCGTTCGCGGCCGTGGCCCTACCCTTCGCCGTCGTCACCTGGTTGGCGGGCCTAGTGGTGATCGGCGGACCGATCTGGTGTCTGCTGCGCAAGTTGAACGCCCGCCCCACGCGACTGGCCGCCGCGGTCGGCGGGATCGTGGCGCCGATGGCCGCGGTGGGGCCGACGATGGTCCTGACCCTGGGTCATGGCCATGGCGACATGAACTTGTTGCTGTTGACCCAGGCCGCGATGTTCGCGGCGGCCGGCGCGGCGGTGGGCTGGGTCGTGGCCAGGGTCGCCTATGGCCGGCAAGGCGGCGCGCGATGAGCCCGACCGCCGACGCAGCTCCCGCCCAGATCATCCGCCGCATCCTGCGGGTCAACGACGCCGGCGAGCGCGGCGGGGTGGCGCTGTACCGGGCTCAATTGGCGGTGGCTCGCTGGCGTTGCCCCGAGGTCGTGCCGTTCCTGGAATGGACCCGCGACCACGAGGCCGACCACGCCCGCCGCTTCCGGGCGCTGATGCCGGCCCGCGCCGCCAAGGTCTGCCGCCTGCCGTGGATCTGGACCGCCGGCGCGCTGCTGATGGGCCTGTCGACGGCGTTGTTCGGCGCGCGGGCGGTCTATCTCTGCACCGAGGTGGTCGAGCGCGGCGTCCACCGCCACCTGAGCATCCAGTTGGCCTTCGTGCGCCGCCACGACGCCGAGCTGACCGCGCTGATCGAGTCGGTGAGCGCCGACGAGATGGAGCACCTGGAGCACGCGGTGAAGATGCGCGGCGACCGCCCCGCCCCGTTCGGCCGGTTGTTCGACGCGGCGATCACCCTGAGCACCGAAGTCCTGATGTGGCTGTCGACACGCGGCGACATCGCGCGGCTGGCGCGGCGGCTGGAGATGGAAGGCGCGGCGGCATGACCGATCACCCGGCCCACGACGCCCCCTACGCCGTCCATTCCATCGTCCCTTCGCCCGCCGACGATGCCGTCGCCGGTCGCGTGGTCTGGGCGCCGCTGACCTCGATCTGGCAGGGCGTGATGCTGGCCGGGGCCCTGGCCGCGCCGTTCTTCTTCAGTTGGAGCGGCCTCTTGGTGTTCGTGGCCCTGACCGGCGCCACCCTGCTGGTCGGCCATTCGGTCGGCTTCCACCGCCGGCTGATCCACGGCAGCTTCCAGAGCCCGCTCTGGCTGGACCACTTGATGATGTACGCCGGCACGCTGGTCGGGATGAGCGGGCCGCTGGCGATGATCGAGGGTCACGACCTGCGCGACTGGGGCCAGAGGCAGCCCGACTGTCATCCCTACCTGTCCAATCGCGCGGGCTTCTGGACCGACTATGCCTGGAACCTGCACGGCCGGCTGGTGCTGGCCTCGCCGCCACGGGTCGAAATCCCGCCGCGCATCGCCAGTGACCGGTTCTACCGGTTCCTGGAGCGGACCTGGATGCTGCAACAGCTTCCCGTGGCTATCGTGCTGTTCGCGCTCGGCGGCTGGTCATGGCTGCTGTGGGGCGTCTGCGCGCGGGTCTGCGTGTCGGTGACCGGCCACTGGTTCGTCGGCCGCCTGGCCCATCGCACCGGTCCGCAACGCTGGTTGGTCGAGGCCTCGGGGATCCAGGCCCATGACGTGCCGTGGGCGGCGATTCCGACCATGGGCGAGGCCTGGCACAACAACCACCATGCCTGGCCAGGCTCGGCGAAGCTGGGCCTGTATCCGGGTCAGGCGGATTTCGGCTTCGCGTTCATCCGCCTGCTGGAGTGGCTGGGCCTGGCCTGGGACGTGCGGACGCCGGAGACGCTGCCGGAGCGGGATGGGTTGGTGGGAGCGTGAAGCTCCTCAATTACCCCCATCGTTGTCATCCCGGCCGAAGCGAAGCGTAGAGCCGGGACCCAGGGGCGGCCGCACCGCATTGGCCCAGTCCCCTAGGTCCCGGACAGCCTCTGCGAGGCTTCCGGGATGACAACGCTTTGGGAAATCGGTGGCAAAGGGTTCGCGCGAAAAAGACCGCTACGGATGCTGGCTTGCGCCAAGCAGACCTTCTGAAGGTCCCAAGAAGGGTGGTTGTCGGTCGATCGTTCTTCCCTCCCCTTTATGGGGAGGGGGGACCAGCGAAGCTGGTGGGTGGGGCTTCACCGCCGCGCTGAACTCTCTGCACCGGACCCCCACCCGACCCGCTACGCGGGCCACCCTCCCCTGAGGGGGGAGGGACGAGATGGTTTCGGATTTCAGAAGCTGACCGTTCGAACGTCCGACTTGGGTCAAAACCGGCCTCAAACACCGCCCTCGATTGCCCCCCACACCGCCAGCGCCTGGGCCGTCTCCCGCACGTCGTGGACCCGCAGCGCCGCCACGCCCGCCGCCGCGCCGTGCAGATGCGCCGCCAGGGAGCCACCCAGCCGGGCGTCGGGCTCGGCCCCCAGCGGGTCTAGCGCCGCGATGAAGCGCTTCCTGCTGGCCCCCAGCAGCACGGGGTAGCCCAGGGCGACGAAGCGCGGCAGGGCGGCCAGCAGGGCCAGGTTGTGGGCCGGGGTCTTGCCGAAGCCGATGCCGGGATCCAACCAGATCTTCTCGCGGTCGACGCCGGCGGCCATGGCGGTGAAGGCTCGGGCCAGCAGGAAGGCCTCGACCTCGGCGACCACGTCGTCGTAGCGCGGATCGTCCTGCATGGTCCCCGGCTGGCCCAGCATGTGCATCAGCACGACCTCGCAGCCCAGCTCGGCGGCGACTTCCGGAGCGTCGGGCGCGAAGCGCAGGGCGGCGACGTCGTTCCACAGGCTGGCCCCGGCGGCGACGGCGGCCCGGGCCACGGCGGGCTTCATGGTGTCGATCGAGATCGTCACCTCGCTCTCGGCCCGAATCGCCGCGATCAGCGGGACCACCCGGGCGATCTCCTCGGCGGCCGGAACCGGCACGGCGCCCGGCCGAGTGCTCTCGCCGCCGATGTCGAGGATGTCGGCCCCGTCGGCGATCAGCCGCCGCGCCTGGGCCAGGGCCGCGCCGAGCCCGAGGAACCGGCCGCCGTCCGAGAAGCTGTCGGGCGTGACGTTGACGACGCCCATGACGCGGGGAAGAGGGTGGGTCGAAGACATGCGGCGTTCTACCCCCCTCGGTCGCTCCGCGACAGCTCCCCCAAAAGGGGGAGCATCCAGCACGACCAGATCCTCCCCCTCTGGGGGAGGTGGCCCGAAGGGTCGGAGGGGGTTTCCCGCCTTACCAGTCGATGAACGTCGTGAAGTCGTCCAGCATGCCGGTCCAGACCCCGAAGTCGTCGTCCAGGCCCGCAACGGTGCGGCCGGCGTTCACGTTGACGTCGTACTGGACGTAGGGGTCCTTGTCGTCGTCGAGATAGGCCTTGAGGTAGCGGTTCTTGCGGTTCCACTCGTTGATCTTCTCGAGCGTCAGCGGCGTCTTCAGGTCGAAGCCGGCCGAGAACTGCAGCGCCTTGCAGCGCAGCTGGGCCTTGTCGCAGTCGTAGAAATAGATCTTGAACGACGCGCCGTTGGCGGCGCTGTTGATCATCGGATCGCCGCCGTCGTCCTTGGTCAGTTCGGCCTTGTAGCCGGCGTCCTGCAGCCACTTGGCGACTTCGGCGCCGGTCATGCCGTCGGCATGGATCTCAGCGGCGGAAGCGCTGGCGGCGAACATCAGGGCGGCGGCCAGGCTCAAGCCAGCGACGATGGTCTTCATGCGGGTAGCTCCCTCTGGTTGAGGCGACAGGTCTAGCTCCGGCCCGCGCCCGCGCCAAGCCAAGGTTGCGGGATGTCCCCAACGAAAAAGCCGGGCCCAAGGGACCCGGCTTCAACGTCGTCGAAGGCTTAAAAACCTAGGCCGTGGCGCTCGTGGGCGAGACCGGCACCGAGGCCACCGGCCCGGTCGGCTTGATCAGGTCGTCCTCGACCCGGACGGGCTGGACGCCCTTCATCACGCCGATGATCTCGTCGCCGCTGAGGGTCTCGAACTCCAGCAGGGCCTTGGCCACCGCGTGCAGGCTCTCGAGCTGTTCGGTCAGGATGCGACGGGCCTCGTCCTCGCCGGTCTTGACCAGGCGGCGAACCTCGGCGTCGATCGTGATCATGGTCTCGGGCGAGACGTTCTGGGTGCGGGCCACCGAGTGGCCCAGGAACACCTCTTCCTGGTTGTCGCCATAGGCCACGGTGCCCAGCTTGTCGGAGAAGCCCCAGCGGGTGACCATGTTGCGGGCCAGGTTGGTGGCGGCGCTGATGTCGCTGGAGGCGCCCGAGGTGATCTTCTCCTTGCCGAAGATCAGCTCCTCGGCCACCCGGCCGGCCATCATGATCGCCAGGCGCGAGGTCATCATGTCGAAGCTCATCGAGTAGCGGTCGCCCTCGGGAAGCTGCATGACCATGCCCAGGGCCCGGCCGCGCGGCACGATGGTGGCCTTGTGGACCGGGTCGGCGACGGGGACGTTGAGGGCCACCAGGGCGTGGCCGCCCTCGTGATAGGCCGTCAGCTTCTTCTCGTCCTCGCTCATGGCCATCGAGCGACGCTCGGCGCCCATCATCACCTTGTCCTTGGCGTATTCGAAGTCGTGCATGGTGACCATGCGGCGGTTCTTGCGCGCCGCGGTCAGGGCCGCCTCGTTGACCAGGTTGGCCAGGTCGGCGCCCGAGAAGCCGGGGGTGCCGCGGGCCAGGGTCTTGACGTCGACATCGGCGGCCAGCGGCACGTTCTTCATGTGCACGCGGATGATCTTCTCGCGGCCCATGACGTCGGGATTGGGCACCACCACCTGGCGGTCGAAGCGGCCCGGACGCAGCAGGGCCGGGTCCAGCACGTCGGGGCGGTTGGTGGCGGCGATCAGGATGATGCCTTCGTTGGCCTCGAAGCCGTCCATCTCGACCAGCAGCTGGTTGAGGGTCTGCTCGCGCTCGTCGTTGCCGCCGCCCAGGCCGGCGCCGCGATGGCGGCCGACGGCGTCGATCTCGTCGATGAAGATGATGCAGGGGGCGTTCTTCTTGGCCTGCTCGAACATGTCGCGCACGCGGCTGGCGCCGACGCCGACGAACATCTCGACGAAGTCCGAACCGGAGATGGTGAAGAACGGCACGCCGGCCTCACCCGCCACGGCGCGGGCGATCAGGGTCTTGCCGGTGCCGGGAGGACCGATCAGCAGGGCGCCCTTGGGGATCTTGCCGCCCAGGCGCTGGAACTTGGCCGGGTCCTTGAGGAACTCGACCACTTCCTGCAGCTCTTCCTTGGCCTCGTCGACGCCGGCGACATCGTCGAACATCACGCGGTTCTTGTTCTCGGTCAGCAGCCGGGCCTTGGACTTGCCGAAGCCCATGGCGCCCTTGGTGCCGCCCTGCATCTGGCGCATGAAGAAGATCCACACGCCGATCAGCAGCAGGATCGGCAGCATCTGGAACAGGATGCTCAGCAGGCTGACGCCGCCGCGCTGGTAGACGATCTCGGAATTGTGCGCCTCGAGGCGCTTGACCATGTCCTCGGCGTTGCCAGGGACATTGACCGCGTAAGGCTTGCCCGAGCGCGGCTCGACCTTGACCACGTCGCCGCTGATGTCGGCCTTCTTGACGTCGCCGTTGTCGATGTTCTTGAGGAACTGCGAGTAGCTGACCTCGCCGGCGGCGCCGGGCTTTCCGCCCTGGCTGACCACGCCATAGGCCGTGACCAGCACCAGAACGATCACAGCCCAGATGCCCAGGGTCTTGAAATTCATACGCGTTGTCTTCCCAACGATAATCTCTGACCTTCCAAGATAGGACGGCCCGGCCGGTTTCGCCACGCGCGGGATATCATGTCGCGGCTTCTTGATCGACACGGCCGACGGCCGCTTCGAAACGATCCAGGACAAGACAACGCACGCGCGTCGCGAAAACCCCTGCAAGGATCGGGCAACCGACCGTCCCGGCGGGATCGACGATCGCCGGCAAGGCGGACCGGGCGGCGGCCGGCAGGTCCTTCAGCGCCCGGCGCTGGGCGGCCGGCAGGCGGGCGGCCAGGCCTTGCAATGGGCGCACGGTCAGGCCGGGGACGGTGGCGGTGATCTCATAGCGGCCGTCCCAGACGACAGTTTCGCCGACCGGCAGGGCGAGGGGAATTAGGGTCCCTCCCCCCTCCGTCGGCTGCGCCGACACCTCCCCCACGGGGGGAGGACCTTGACGCCGGGCCTCGCCGGGTTCGCGGAAGAACCGCACGCCGTCGCCGCTCGCCTCGATCCGCGCCCCGGCCAGGGTGGCGGTGAAGGTCTCCCCGGCGCGAAGGCGATCGACCAGGCGTCGCAGCCGCTCGCCACGCGGCGGCTGCGACGTGCCGGCGGCGCACAGGCAGGCGGCGGCGACATGGGCGGCTGGAGCGGCGCGAGGGAGAACGAGATAATCCCTCCCCCCATGGGGGAGGCGGTCCAGAGGACCGGTGGGGGGAGCCTGCCGAGGTGGAACCACGCCCCCCTCCGTCGCCTGTGGCGACACCTCCCCCACAGGGGGAGGGGAAGCCTGAGCCCGCCGCGCCCGCGCCCGGGCGTACTTCAGGTCGTCGTTGGCCGGGTCGTCCAGCCACGCCTCGCCCCGCGCCGTCAGCCAGTCGCGCAGCGTCCGCCGCCCCACGTCCAGCAGCGGCCGCAGCAGGAACACCCCCCGCCCCTGCGGCCAGGCCGGCGATGGGGCCCAGTCGCGCGGGTCGGAGACCGTCGAGCCCTCGGCCCGCATGGCGGCGGCCTCGGCCAGGTCGTCGGCGGTGTGGCCCAGCAGCAGGACGCTGGCCCCGGCCGCCCGGGCGGCGTCGGCCAGCAGGGCGTGGCGGGCCGCGCGGGCGGCGGCCGGCAGGCCGGTGGCGGGCTTGGCGCCGGACCAGGACAGGGCGCGGGTGGTGGCGCCCAGCGCCTGGGCCTTGGCCACGGCGGCGGCGGTCCAGGCGGCGCTGGCCGGGTTGATCTGGTGGTCGACGGTCAGGCTGACCACCGGACGGCCGTGGGCGCGCGCCCAGTCCAGGGTCAGGATCAACAGGGCCAGGCTGTCGCCGCCACCGGAGAAGCCGACGGCCAGAGGCGCGGCGCCGTCGGCGCGCAGGCGGCGGTCGAGGGTGGCGGTGAAGGTGGGGAAGGGATGTTGCACGATGACCTCCCCTCCTCCGCTCATCCCGGCGAAGGCCGGGACCCAAGCGACCCTGGCCGACCGGCCTCCGAACGAAACCACACACTCAGCTTGGGTCCCGGCTTTCGCCGGGATGAGCGGGATCAAAGAGGCTGAAACCCTAGGCCGCGCACTTGGCCTGGGCCCGCGTGGTCGCGGCCTTGGCCGTCACCGCCGAGGGGGCCTTGGGGTAGCGGCGGGCCAGTTCGTCCAGGGTCTTGCAGGCGTCGGCGGGCTTCTTCAGCGCCACCAGCGACCGCGACAGCTTCAGCACGGCGTCGGGCGCCCAGCTGGTCTGCGGCCAGCCACGCACCGCGCCCAGATAGGAGCCGGCCGCGTCGCCATAGGCCTCGCGCACGAACTGGGTCTCGCCCAGCCAGTAGCGGGCCTCCGGGGTCTTGGCGCTGTCGGGATAGGCGTCCACATAGCCGGAGAAGGCCTGTTCGGCCGCGCCGTAGTCACCGTCCAGCAGCAGTTGGCGGGCCTGCTTGAAGGCCTGGGCCGGATCGGCCGAGGCTGAAGGCGGCGGGGGCGGAGCCGGCACGGCGGCGGCCGCCGCGGCCTCCTGGTCGGCGATCCGCTTTTCCAGGGCGGCCAGGCGCTGGTCGAGCGCGTCGGCGCGGGTTTTCTGCGCCTCGTCAGCCCGGCGCGCCTGGTCCAGGTCGTGGGTCAGGGTCTCGTTCTGACCGTTCAACCGGGTCAGGGTTTGTTCCAGGTCGCCCAGCTTGTCGGACATCGCCGCGATCTGAGCGTCGGTCTCGGCCGTCTGCACGACCACTGGCTTGCCGGTGTCGCGCCCCTGGAAGACGATGGACCGCAACTCGCGCACCACCTTTTCCATGCGCTCCAGCCGCTTGGCGGAGCGATCGTCCAGCGGATCGGGCAGCGGGGTCTGGGCGAACGCCGGCAGGGCGGTGGCCAAGACAAGGGGGGCCAGGGTCAGGACGGAGGCGAACAGCGCGGCTTTCAGCTTCATGTCGGCGATTATGCCCCGGTTGCGGACAAAAGTGCGGCCACTAAAGAGCTCGCTTCAAAAACATTGTCATCCCGGCCTCGGGCCGCGCGAGCGGCCCGTCTGACGACGGGCTGGCGCGAAGCGTGAAGATCCGGGACCGACGCGTGAGCGCCGAGCTTCCGGCGGTCCCGGATCGGCGCGCTACGCGCTTGTCCGGGATGACAGGATAGAACGCCCTTCCCCCATCGAGGGGGAAGGGAGCCCTATGGATTACCGCGCGCCGTCGGTGATGGCGGTGCGGGCGTTGCGGTTCTTGGCCCAGGCGTCTTCGGTCGTGCCGGGGTCGATCGGGCGTTCCTTGCCGTAGGACAGGGTCTCGATGCGCGAACCCGAGACGCCCTGGCCGACCAGGAATTCGCGGACGGCGTTGGCGCGGCGGGCGCCGAGCGCCAGGTTGTATTCGCGAGTGCCGCGTTCGTCGGCATTGCCTTCGATGCGCACGCGCACGGCCGGATAGCGGTTCAGCCACTGGGCCTGGGCGGTCAGGGTCGGCTGGGCGTCGCTGCGGATGTCGTACTGGTCGGTGTCGAAATAGACCCGCTCACCGATGTTGATGACGAAGTCCTGCACCGTGCCCGGCAGCGGACCCTGGTCCACCGGCGACGGCGGCATGGAGGGCTGGGTCTCGGCCGGAGCCGTGGGTTGCGACGGCGGGGTCGGAGCCATCGGACCCGCGGGCTTCGGCCGCGAGGCGCAGGCGGCGAGCGAGGCGGCCGCCAGACCGATCAGCGCCAGTCTAACGACGCGGTTGGTTTCGAAGCTCATCCTGTTTCTCCTCAAGTCCACGGCCAAGGTTCATACTTCTTACGCGCCAAGCCTTTGTGACGCTGTGCGAAAACGTACCCTGGACCTCACAATGGCGTCAGATTGTCGCACCACCACCTCGTTTCACCCGGCGCGTGAACGTCGGATGAACAACAAGGCGGCAACGCGTGGTTATGGCGAAGGTTGCCGCGAAGTCACATCGATCAGTCCAGCAGCGGCGACCACGCCGGGTCGGAAGCCGCGCCCTGATAGGCGGCGGCGCGCAGAATCCGGCCGGTGACGTCCACCGTCCACAGCCGCGAACCGCCGCTGGAGCCTTCGCGCGAGAACATCAGCACCCGGCCGTTGGGGGCCCAGGTCGGGCCCTCGTCCAGGTAGCTGGTGGTCAGCAAACGCTCGTCGCCGCCGTCGGGGCGCATGACGCCGATGTGGAACTGGCCGCCGGTCTGCTTGGTGAAGGCCACGAAGTCGCCGCGCGGGCTCCACACCGGCGTGGTGTAGCGACCGCCGCCGTAGGAGATGCGCCGCACGCCGCTGCCGTCGGCGTTCATCACATAGAGCTGGGCCTGGCCGCCGCGGTCGGAGTTGAAGACGATCTTCGACCCGTCCGGCGAGAACGACGGCGAGGTGTCGATGGCCGGATCGGTGGTGATGCGGGTCGAGGCGCGGCTGCGCAGGTCCAGCACGTAGATGTCGCTGTTGCCGCCCTTCTCGACCGAGAACGCCACCTTGGTGCCGTCCGGCGAGAAGCGCGGGGCGAACACCATGCCGGGGAACTTGCCCACCGTCTCGGTGCGGCCGGTCTGCAGGTTCAGCAGGTAGATGCTGGAGCCCGTGGGCCGCAGCGCCATGTAGGTGATTTCCTGGCTGGTGGCCGAGAACCGGGGCGTCATGACGATGTACGAGCCGTCGGTGATGTAGCTGGGATTGGCCCCGTCCTGGTCCATGATCGCCAGCTTCTTGACCCGGGCCATCTTCGAGCCGCTCTCGGCGACGAAGGCCACGCGGGTGTCGAAATAGCCCTTCTCGCCGGTCAGGCGCTCATAGACCGCGTCGCTGATCTTGTGGGCCACCCGCCGCCAGTTCTCGGCGGTCGAGGTGAACTGCAGGCCCAGCAGCTGCTGCTGGCTGAAGGTGTCCCACAGGCGGAAGTCGACCCGCAGCACGCCGTCGGCGCCCACCGTCACCTGGCCGTTGATCAGGGCCTGGGCCCCGGTCGCCTGCCAGTCGGGGAAGCGGGGTTGGACGTTCACGTCGGTCAGCTTGTCGGCGACATTGGCCACGTTGAGCGGCTGGAACAGGCCCGAGCGCTCGAGGTTGCCGCTGATGACCTGCGAGATGTCCGCGCCGCGTCCGCCGGTCCCCGAAAAGGCCGGGATGGCGACCGGCAGCGGCTTGACCGCGCCCTTGTCGATGTCGACCTCGATCTGCGCCCGCGCCACGGTCGGGACGATGGCGGCGCAGGTCATGGCCAGCACGGCGGACATCGCCGCAAGAAGGGGCTTCAGGTTCATCGGGTCCTCCCTATCGCGCCGCGCAAGCGTCGCGCGCCTTGAAGTTCAAATTGAGTTGCTGGCCATAATAGTCCGGCGGCAGCCCTTCGAAGGGCGCCGATTGATAGACCGCGCGGATGGCGCGCTCGGCGGCGGCCCGGACCACAGGGTCGGATGACTTCTCGGAGTCGCCGGCCGTCACCTGGCCGATGATGCGACCGGCCGTGGTCAGCTTGAAGCCGACCTTGACCTGCACCGCGGCGCCGCCCTCGACCTCGCAATTGGGGTTCCAGCGCCGCTGGATCTCGTCCTTCATGCCGTTGATCGCCGCGGCCTGCAGGCCGGTCATCGCCCCCGCGCCCGGACGGGCCTGGGTGGCGGTCTCCGGACGGGTCGGTCCCCGGGCGGCGTTGGCCACCGGCTTGCCGGCCGCCTTGGGCGTCTTGGCCAGGGTCTTTTCCAGCGAGGCGAAGAAGTCGGGCTCGGGCTTGGCCGGCTTGGGGGTCGGCGGTTTCGGGGTCGGCGGCTTGGGCGTGGGCGTCGGGGTCGGGGCGGTCTTGGGCGGGGCCGGAGCGGGGGTCGGCGTGGGCGCGGGGACCGGAGCCGGCGGCTGCGGGTCGGCCTCGGGCGTCGGCTCCTCGGTCTGGGCCGTCTGGTCCTCGGGCGCCTCCAGGGCCGGACGCACGTTGGTGGGGCCCTCGGTGACGATGGTCACCGGCACGCTCTCGCCGATGACCACCGGCTTGGACGCCTTCCACGGCCCGATCAGGATCGCGGCGACCACCAGCGCGTGCAGGCTGATCGAGCCGATCAGCGCGGGGGACAGTTTGGTCTTGTTCTCGCGGTAGCTCACGCGGCCGCCCCGCTGACTGCTCCCTTCCCCCTCGATGGGGGAAGGGCCGGGGATGGGGGTGACAGCGGTTCAGGATGAAGCACGGCCGTGGCGAACCCCGCCGCCGTGGTCACCCCCACCCCTGACCCCTCCCCCATCAAGGGGGAGGGGAAACCGTTGGCTTCCGTAAACAAAAGGAGGTCACGCATCAGCGAACCACCCATTCACTGCGCCGGACGCAGGGCGCCCGCGTCCGAACCGCCCTCCGGCTTGGCCGTCGCGCCGGACGACGGGCCGCCGGTGTCGGTCAGCAGGTTGATCTTGCTGAAGCCGGCGTTGGACAGCGCCGCCATCACCTGGGCGACGGTGGCGTAGTTCGCCTTGCCGTCGGCGCGCACGAAGATCGGCTTGTCGTAGCCGTCGCCGGTGATCGCCGTCAGGCGCGGGGCCAGGTCGGCGAACGGCACGGGGGTCTCGCCGACGAACACCGCGCCGTCGGCCTTGATCGACACGGTCACCGGCTCCTGCTGGTTCTGCAGGGCGGCGGCCTCGGTCTTGGGCAGTTCCAGCGGCACGCCGGCGGTCAGCAGCGGGGCGCTGATCATGAAGATGATCAGCAGCACCAGCATCACGTCGACCAGCGGGGTGACGTTGATCTCGGACAGGGCGCCCCTGCCCCGGCGGCCGCGCCGGCGGCGGCCGCGTCGGCCGCCGGTGGCGAAGGCGTCATTCGCGGACATCGCCATGGGGTCAGACCCGCTCGCTCAGGCGACGCTGGATGGCCGTCGACAGGTCGTCGGCGAAGTTCTCCAGCCGGCCGGCGTACTTGCCCGCGTCGGTCGAGAACTTGTTGTAGGCGATATAGGCCGGGATGGCGGCGATCAGGCCGATGGCGGTGGCGAACAGCGCCTCGGCGATCGACGGGGCCACGACGGCCAGCGAGGTGTTCTTCGACAGGGCGATGTTCTGGAAGGCGTGCATGATGCCCCAGACCGTGCCGAACAGACCGATGAACGGCGAGGCGGTGGCGACGATGGCCAGGCTGCCCAGGCCGTCCTCGGCCTTGCTGCTCTCGCGGGCGATCAGGGTGTCGAGCACGCGGTCGATGCGCTGGATCAGGAAGGCGGCCTGCCCCTCGCCCAGCACGCCCTTGGCCTTGGTCTCGCGCCATTCCTTGAGGGCGGCCTGCAGCATGCGCGGCAGCGGGTCGCGCGGATTGTTCCCGGCTTGGGCGGCGACCTCCTCCAGCCCCTGGCCCGAGCCGACCTGATCCTCGAATCGGTCGGCGGCCCGGTTGGCCGCGCCGAACCGGAACAGCTTGTCGATGATCACCGCCCACGAGCCCAGCGAGGCCACGATCAGGCCGATCATCACCGCCTTGACCACCCAATCGGCCTGAAGGAACAGCGAAATGAAGGAAAAGCTCTGGGGGCCTGCGGCGGCGTCCATGCGGGGTCCTGCTCCGTTGGGGCGTCAAATTCGTAAGAGCAGGTGATAGCGCGCCTGCTCTGGTTCCGTTGCGCCTTACTGGCATGAAGCGGGGCAATGGTGAAACTATGACGATAGGCGGGCGAGTGGGTTTTTTGCACGTGGGGGGATGGAGGCCTAAACCTCGAACCACGGCGCCAGCCGCGCCACCATCTCCGCCGTCGGCTTGCGCGGCCGGCCGTCCAGGGTGATGCAGATCGCCTCGACCACCGCCACGGCGATCAGTTCGTCGCCGCGGGTGATCTTCTGGCTGACGTGCAGGCGCGCGCCCTTCACCCGGTCATAGGTGGTGCGCACCAGCAGGGCGTCGTCGACCCGCGCCGCCCGCTTGAAGTCGATCTCCATGCGGGTGAGGGCGAAAGCCGTGTCGACCGCCGCCAGCTCGGTGTGCGAGATGCCGACCATCCGGAAGAAGTCGCTCCGCCCCCGCTCGAAATAGCGCAGGTAGTTGGCGTGGTAGACGATGCCGGAAAAGTCGGTGTCCTCGTAATAGATGCGCACGGGCAGCTGGTGCTCGCGGCCGTCGAAGACGCCTGATGAAGGCTGGGGAATCTCGCTCATGCGCCCCTTGTAACCCTCTCCCAGCGGGAGAGGGAGGGGCCCGACCGCGAAGCGTTGGGAGGGTGAGGGTTTAGGGACCGCCGACGGCGTGCCGGCACGCCGGTTGACGGCGTAACCCCCTCATCCTCCCACACCTGTCGGCGCGGGCCCCTCCTTCTCCCCTCCGGGAGAAGGTTCAGTCTTCGCCGAACAACCCGGCCTGCACCACCTTCGGCGCCGACGCCGGCTCCTGCAGGCCCAGGTGCAGATACGCCTTGCCGCAGGCCATCCGACCGCGCGGGGTGCGCTGGATGAAGCCCTGCTGCATCAGGTACGGCTCGATGACGTCCTCGACGGCGTCGCGGGCCTCGGCGATGGCGTAGGCCAGGGTCTCGACCCCGGCCGGGCCGCCGCCGTAGTTCTCGATCAGGGCGCGCAGGTAGCGGCGGTCGAGGGAGTCCAATCCCAGCTCGTCCACTTCAAGTCTCGCCAGGGCCATGCCCGCCGCCTTGCGGTCGATCACCGATGCGCCGTCGGCCGAGGCGAAGTCGCGCACCCGGCGCAGCAGGCGGCCGGCAACGCGGGGGGTGCCGCGGGCCCGGGCGGCGATCTCGGCGGCGCCGTCCTCGGCCAGCGGCGCGCCCATCTTGCGGGCCGCGCCCAGCAGCACCAGCTGCAGCTCCTTGGGGGTGTAGAACTCCAGCCGGATCGGGATGCCGAACCGGTCGCGCAGCGGCGTGGCCAGCATGCCGGCCCGGGTCGTGGCCGCCACCAGGGTGAAGGGGGCCAGGTCGATGCGGATCGAGCGGGCCGAGGGCCCCTCGCCGATCACCAGGTCCAGCACATGGTCCTCCATGGCCGGATAGAGGATCTCCTCCACGGTCGAGGGCAGGCGGTGGATCTCGTCGATGAACAGGACGTCGTTGGCTTCCAGGTTGGTCAGGATCGCCGCCAGGTCGCCGGCCTTGTTGAGCACCGGGCCGGAGGTGGCGCGGAAGTTCACGCCCAGTTCGCGAGCGACGATCTGGGCCAGGGTGGTCTTGCCCAGGCCCGGCGGGCCGAACAGCAGCACATGGTCCAGGGCCTCGCCCCGGCCCTTGGCGGCCTCGATGAAGATCCGCAGGTTGGCCTTGGCCTGCTCCTGGCCGACGAACTCGGCCAGGGTCTGGGGCCGCAGGGCGCGATCGCTGGCGCCGGGGATGGCCTCGTGGGGCTGGGCTTCGCCGGAGATGATGCGGGTCATATCCCCCCTCCGTCGGCTACGCCGACACCTCCCCCACAGGGGGAGGCCTTAGGGACGCAAAGCCTCCCCCTGTGGGGGAGGTGGCCCGAAGGGCCGGTGGGGGGAGTGTGACGAACGCTCACCGCCCCAGCTCCTGCAATCCCGCCTTGATCAGCGCCTGAACCGTCGCCTCCTCGCCCAGCTTGGCCGCCGCCGCCTCGACCACGCGGCGGGCGTTGACCTCGGCCACGCCCAGGCCCATCAGCGCCGCCACGGCGTCGCCGGTCGGGGCCGGCTTGGCGGGCGCGGACGGCGCGGCGCCCGGCGCGGTCATCAGCACCGGCCCGTCGGTGATCGGCTTGTCCTTCAGTTCGGTGACGATCCGCAGCGCCAGCTTCGGTCCGACGCCCGAGGCCCGGCCAACGGCGGCCTTGTCCTCGCGCGCCACCGCGCTGGCCAGCTCGGCCGGCGACAGCACGTCGAGCACCGCCATGGCGGCCTTGGGCCCGACGCCCTGGATCGCCTGCAGCAGCACGAACGCCCGGCGGTCCTCCCGCGAACCGAACCCGTAGAGCCGCAGGCCGGCGCTCTCGCTCCACTGGCTCTCGATGTGCAGCAGCGCCTCTTCGCCGAGCGCGGGCAGGCGTTGCAGGGTCCGTGACCCGCAGCGCACGACGTAGCCCACGCCCATGACGTCGATCAGCGCCTCTTCCTCGCCGACCTCGGCGACGGCGCCGCGCAATCTTCCAATCATGACTTGGCGATCATGCGACCCTCCGGTTGGCGATGCGCAGGTTGGCGTGGGTGATGGCCACGGCCAGGGCGTCGGCGCAGTCGGCCGTGGTCTTGCCGGCCGTCGGCAGCAGGCGGGCGATCATGAAGCCGATCTGGGCCTTGTCGGCCGCCCCGGTGCCGACCACCGCCTTCTTGACCAGGCGGGTGGAATATTCGGCCACCAGCAGCCCGGCGCGGGCCGGGGAGATCAGGGCGGCGGCGCGAGCGTGGCCCAGCTTCAGGGTCGATTGGGCGTTGGTGTTGAGGAACACCTCCTCGACCGCCGCTTCGTCCGGGCGATGCTGCTCGATCACCGCGCAGATGCCCTCGAACAGATGCAGCAGCCGCGAGGCGAAGTCGGCCTTCTCGTCGGGGACGATCACCCCGTGGGCGACGTGGCTCATGCGCGAGCCCTCGACCGTGACCACGCCCCAGCCGGTGCGTCGCAGGCCGGGGTCCAGCCCCAGGATTCGGATCGGGATGCGATTCGCGTTCATCATGTGTTCTCGCACCATCGTCCCTTTTCCGCCGCAGGAAAAGAGGACCGCGCGTTCCAGCAGAAGACGTGACTTGCCTAACGAAGTCTTAAACCCGCCGCGCCTTCAGGCCTGACGGCGGGCGACCTCGGCGGCGCAGAACAGCCGTTCCAGGATCAGGGCCTCGACGGCCGGCGCCTGCACGGCGACGCAGACCTCGGCGTTGGGCTCGCCGTCCACCCGCTGCAGCCGGCCCATCGCCGCGCCGTCGATATTGACCCGCAGGCGGGCGGGCTCGAACGTGTAGAGCTCCGGCGCGATCAGGCTGACGGCGGCCACCACGTCGTGCGGGTGGCAACCCTCGATCCCCCAGGCCTGGCGGTGGAAGGCCGCATAGGGGCCGATCGCCCGGTTCAGCCGCGCCGACAGCGGCGTGCCGCAGGCGGTCGCCCCGGCCGCCATGGCCTCGAGCGTCAGGGTCACCCGCGAGGTGACGTCCAGCGGCACCAGGCGCGGCATGACCCCGGCCCCCAGCACCCGGGCCAGGGCCTCGGCGTCGCTCCAGCTGTTGAAATCGGCCCCGCCGGCCGCCATGCCCTTCACCGCGAAGGCCCCGGCCATCACCGTCGGCCGCCAACCGCGGAAGGCGCCGGGGTCCTCCAGCAGGCCCTGGGCGAGGTTGGTCAACGGCCCCAGGAACAGGCCGGTCAGCTTGCGGCGCGCGCAATAGGCCAGCAGGCTGACGCCGTGGCCGTGATCCAGTTCCGGCAGCTTCCAGCGCTGCGAGAAGCCGGCGCCGTTCAGGCCGTCGACGCCGTGGGCCGGCCGCATCCGTTCGACCCGCCGCCGGGCCAGGCCCGCGCCGGCCCCGATATAGACCTCGGCCCCGCAGCCGGCCAGCCGCAGCACGCCCCGGGCGTTGGCGGCGGCCTGGTCGACATAGGTGTTGCCGAACACCGCCGAGACCGACGCGATCTCCACCGCGTCCGGCGAACGCGCCAGCATGGCCAGGGCCAGGGCGTCGTCCACGCCACAGTCGGTGTCGATATGCAGGCGCAACGGCATGGGGGGATTGTAGGCGCTTGGCGTGACGGGGAGAAGATGGCGTGAAGCGCGGACAGCCCTCAGTCCTTGCGCGGCAGGATGTCGAACTCCACCACCCGGCGGTCGGCCCGCAGGGCCTCCGCCAGGGCTTCCAGGTTCAAGTCGCCCCGGCACGAGAACGGTCCGGCCAGTTCGAACACCGCTCCCCCCTCGACCAGGCGCTGGTTCAACCGTTTGCCCTCCAGGCCGAAGGTGTCCAGCAGCAGCCGGAGCTCCGGCTCGTCGATCACCACGTCGCGGCGCGACCGCACGGTGATCTCGGCGAAGTTCCTCTGCGGCATATGGAGATCCAGCCAGCGGGCGAGGGTCAGGATCAACAGCGACAGCACCGTGCCGCCGATCGCCAGTTCGTAGAGGCCGACCCCGAACAGCGTGCCGATCGCCGAGGTCGTCCACAACGAAGCGGCCGTGGTCAGGCCGTGCACCGAGGCGCCCTGCTGAAAGATCACCCCGCCGCACAGAAAGCCGACCCCGGTCAGGATGCCGTGGGCCATACGGACCGGGTCGATGCGCACCACCGCCTGCGGCGCGCCTTCCAGCCAATGGATCTGGTGGACGGCGCCCAGCATCAGCAGCGCCGAGGCCAGGGCGACCAGCATGTGAGTGCGCAGGCCGGCCGGCCGGGCCCGATACTCCCGCTCGAACCCGATGGCGCCGCCGGCCACCAGGGCGGCCGAGGACGGGGAGGATGAGTTGCAGGGGCGCGTCCATGGTGGAGGTAACGGGCGAAGGCCGGCCGCGATCCCTCTCCGGCCGTCCGCCCCCAGACGGCTGTCATCCCGGGCGGAGCGCGGCGCGGACCCGGGACCGCCGGAAGCGCCGGCGTTCACGCATCGGTCCCGGATCTTCGCGCTGCGCGCTCGTCCGGGATGACAGCCTTTCTGTATTTGAAATCGGAGATCACCCCAGCTTCGCGACGTCCTCGTCGCTGATCTCTTCGTTCGAATAGACCGCCTGCACGTCGTCGTCGTCGTTGAGAGCGTCGAGCAGTTTCATCAGGGTGGCCACGGCCTCGCCGGTGACCGGAACCTGCATCTTCGGGCGCCAGGCGATCTTGGTGTTGGCGGCCGGGCCGAACCTGGCTTCCAGGGCGGCCGACACCTCGTTGAGGCTCTCGAAGGCGGTGTAGACGATGTGGCCTTCGCCCTCTTCGTCCATGTCGGAGACCACGTCGTCGGCGCCGGCCTCGATGGCGGCTTCCATCATGTCGTCTTCGCTGGCCGCCTTGGCCGGATAGCTGACCTGGCCGACGCGGTCATAGTTGAAGGCCACCGAGTTGGTGGCGCCCATGTTGCCGCCCAGCTTGGTGAAGTAGGAGCGGACATTGGCGGCGGCGCGGTTGCGGTTGTCGGTCAGCACCTCGACGATGATGCCGACGCCGCCGGCCGCGACGCCTTCGTAGCGGATCTCGTCATAATTGGCCGCGTCGCCCATCTGCGACTTCTTGATCGCCCGGTCGATGACGTCCTTGGGCAGGCTTTCGGCCTTGGCGTTGTTGACGGCCAGGCGCAGGCGCGGGTTCATGTTGGGGTCGGGCAGGCCGCCCTTGGCCGCCACGGTGATTTCCCGCGACAGCTTGGAGAACAGCTTGGAGCGCGCGGCGTCGGCGCGGCCCTTGCGGTGCATGATGTTCTTGAATTTCGAGTGGCCGGCCATTCGGAGGCTCTTCTCTGATCTGGAAATGGAAAGGTAGGGCGCGCTTCTACCGTCTGGAGCGGGGTTTTGTCACCCGGCTTGCGCGGAAGCGGTCCTCCCCCCGTGGGGGAGGCGGCCGAAGGCCGGTGGGGGGAGCTTTAGGGATGATCGGTCGTGCATGCGGTCGACCGCCCATCCCTCCCCCCACCGTCGGCTTCGCCGACACCTCCCCCACGGGGGAGGACCTTGGTCACGCCACCTTCAGCACCACCTCGATATTGCCCCGCGTGGCCCGGGAATAGGGGCACACCTGGTGGGCGGCGATCAGCAGCTTCTCCGCCGTCTCGCGGTCGAGGTCCGGGGCGTTGAGGGTCAGGCGGGCGCCGACGTGGAAGCTGACGTCGTCCTTGATCAGGTCCACCTCGCTGTCGAGGCTGTGCTCGCCCAGCTTGACGCCCTGATTGCGGGCCACCAGGCCCAGCGCGCCCAGGAAACAGGCCGCGTAGCCGGCCGCGAACAGCTGCTCGGGATTGGTCCCCTCGCCGTTGCCGCCCATCGACTTGGGGTAGCCCAGCTTGACGTCGAGGTGACCATCGTCGGTCTTGGCCGTGCCTTGTCGGCCGCCGACGGCGTGGGCGTGCGCGGTGTAGATGGCGTCGGTCATGGGAGTGCTCCTTCGGGGTTGAGGTCGCGGTGCGAACTTGAAACCGAAGGCGTGACGGGCGCAAGCGGAGCCGCGCGCTTGAAACCCTCTCCCGGAGGGGAGAGGGAGGGGCCCATGCGCAGCATGGGAGGGTGAGGGGTCACGCCCTCAGCCGGAGCGCCGCGCCGATCACCTCGGCCACGCCACCGGGATCGGCCAGCACGACCTCGTTATCGAAGCGCAGCACGCGGTAGCCGCAACGCTCGAGCACCTCTGTCCGTGTGGCGTCATGCTCGGCGCGATCCTCATGCATCGGGCCGTCCAGCTCGACGATCAGGTGGGCGTCAGGGCAGACGAAGTCGGCGAAGTAGCGGTCGATCGGGACTTGGCGGCGGAATTTGAAGTCATCAAGACGGCGGCCGCGAACGATGGCCCAGAGCTTTTCTTCGGCCAGGGTTTGGTGGCGGCGCAGACGACGGGCGTTGGGGATCGGGTTCATCGTGCGATGACCGGATCAAACCAGGAACGATGCAAGCGAAGTAACCGGGGTTTCGCTTTTCGGCGGCGTCACCCCTCACCCTCCCACCGCTGCGCGGCGGGTCCCTCCCTCTCCCCTCCGGGAGAGGGTTTCAGACCGTCGGCACCGTCTCCTTCAGCCGCCCGCCCACCCGGATCGGCTCGACGCGGACCGCCAGGCCCGTGCGGTCGTCGGTCTCGACGAACACGCCGCAGACCGTGGCCGGGCCGCTGGCCGGGGTGTAGCGGCCGCCGCTGATCTTGGTGGTGAAGCGCCGCAGGGGCTCTTCCTTCTGGTTGCCGATCACGCTGTCATAGTCGGCGCAGGCCCCGGCGTCGGTCTGGTAGGCGGTGCCGCCGGGCAGGATCTGGGCGTCGGCGGTCGGCACGTGGGTGTGGGTGCCCACCACCAGCGAGGCGCGGCCGTCGCAATAGTGGCCCATGGCCATCTTCTCGGAGGTGGCCTCGCAGTGCATGTCGACCACCACCGCGTCGGCCACCTGGCCCAGCGGGGCCTTGTCCAGCTCGCGGTCGGCGGCGGCGAACGGGTCGTCCATGGCGTCCATGTGCACCCGGCCCAGCAGGTTGATGACCATGATCGTCCGGCCGGCCTGCGTCTGGAACAGGTGGCTGCCCTTGCCCGGCGCGTCCGACAGGATCGGGTAGTTGGCGGGGCGGATCAGCCGCGGCTCGCGGACGATGTAGGTCAGGGCCTCGCGCTGGTCCCAGCTGTGGTTGCCCAGGGTCAGGCAGTCGGCCCCGGCCTCGAACAACTCGCGGGCGGTGTTCTCGGTGATCCCGAAACCGGCGGCGGCGTTCTCGGCGTTGATGATCACGAACTCGAGCCCGAGCTGGCGACGCAGGGCGGGCAGATGGTCGGCCAGGCCGTCGCGGCCCGACTTGCCGACGACATCCCCGAAGAAGGCAAAGCGCATGGGAGATCAGTCCTTTTGGACGGCGATATACTCGCTTTCCGTCAGAATGGCGTCCAATCGTTGATCATGGTCCTCGACGGGCAGGCCGTGGGTCTCCTGGCCGGCATAGGCCAGGCCCAGGGCGAACACCGCGCGCCGGCTCCGCAAGGCCTCCAGCGCCCGGTCGTAATAGCCGCCGCCCTGGCCCAGCCGCCGGCCCTCGCGATCGAAGGCCAGCAGCGGCACGACCACCAGGTCCGGTTCCACGGCGGGGCTGGACAGGTCGGGCGCGCTCAGGCCGATCTCGTCGCGGGCCAGCGGCTGGCCGGGCGCCCAGCGGCGAAACACCATGTGGCCGTCATCACCTTCGACGCTGGGCAGGGCCAGGGTCCAGCCCTGCCCGACCAGCCAGTCCGTGAGCGGATGGGTGTCGATCTCCGAGCCCCGCCCGAGATAGAGCGCCGCCACTTGGCCCACCGGGTGGGGGAAGCGGGCGCTCAGCGGCGCGCGCGCCACCTCCACCACCCGCCGGCCGGCGTCGGGATGTTCCAGGGCCAGCTGCTTGCGGCGGTCGCGCACGAACATCCGAAGGGCGGCCTTGGCGGCGACGGGGTCGGCGATGGTCATGAGCGTCATTTAGCCGTCATCGCGCGCGCGGCGAAGCGAAGACCCGGGATGACAAGCCGATATCGCAAGGTGGGAGATAAGGTGGCGGCGCCGTGAAGAACCGTGAAGACGTTTCAATCCGCTCGAACCTGTTTGTTACAGGTGGGCTCCGTGTTCCCGCAGCCACGGCCACGGGAGGGAACAGATCCCGATAGAGAGATTAAGGTCCCTGGGAATAGAAATCTTCGACGAGGGCCACAGCTGACCCGCCACCGAGCAATATAGGGCGTCACGGGGGAGAGCGATAGGGCCTCGCGCATTCGTCGCAGGGGCTAGATGGTATGCAGGTGTCACACCGCATGCTAAATTGGGCACGGAGGCCTCTCATGCCCGTCGTCAGCAAGCGCACCGTCAGTCTGCCCGCCGAACAGTCGAGCTACATCGACCGGTTGGTGGCGTCCGGCAGCTACGCCTCGGCCAGCGAGGTCGTGCGCGCCGGCGTTCGCGCCCTTCAAGAGAGGGACGCCGCCGTCGAGCGGTGGCTCCGAGAGGATGTCGCGCCTATCTACGACGCGATGCAGGCCGATCCTGATCGTGGACTCGCCGCCAAGGCGGTGTTCGACTCCATCCGCGCCCATCACGCCGACCGCCTCAAGCAGGGCTAGGGTGATCCGCGAGGTCATCTTCGCGCCCGAGGCGCGAGACGACCTGTTCGAACTTTATGGCCACATCGCCGGCCGTCTCATGAACGCCAGGAACGCACCGTGAGGATCGAAGTCAAACGCGCGCTGCGCCACTTTCTCACCTCGGTCGCCTTCCTGAGCGTGACGAGCTGGTTCGTCGCTTTCGCCTACGCCGACTGGCTGCGCTTCAGCAGCCCCGCTTCACCCAATCCCGCAACCGGGCAAGTGATCTACGAGAAGGCCGTCAGAGGCGTGTTCTACATCACCCCGGACCAGGCCTTCTGGGCCCAGCAGACCTTGTTGCCGATCTGGCTCACCCTGATGGCGGCGATCCTTCTGTCCCGACTGGTCGAGGTGAAGGACGAACCGACCGACGACGGCGCACCGATCTGGAAGGCGCTGGGCCTCGTCGTCACCATCGGACTGTTCGCCATACTTTTCTTGGGCGACTACCTGCTGGCGCCTGTATTCGAGATTCTCTCACCGCCCGCCCGTTGACGGACGGCGCCCGCCGAGCGAGCGGGACACTACCCCTGTGCCAGCGCCTCGATCTTCTCGGACGCCGCGTCCAGGGCCTTTATGGCCCGGATCTCGACGCGGGTCTGCTCGGTCTGCAGGCGGGCCAGTTCGGACTGGGCGTGGGCCAGGCGCAGCTTGAGGTCCGACAGCTCGTCGGCCAGCAGCAGAGCGCCCATCAGGAACAGCCGGGTCTCGCCCAGTTGGCCGACGTCCTGGCTGACCTGGCGCACCTGGCGGTCGAACAGGCGGGCGATTTCCAGCAGATGGGCTTCCTGCCCGTCCTCGCAGCCGACGGTGTAGGGGCGGCCGTTCACCTGGATGGTCAGTTGCGCCATGGCTCAGCCCTCCCTTTCCGGACGGTCGAGGTGCTCGCCGAACAGGTCTTCGCTCTGGTCGGCGGTTTCGTCGTCGTCGACCAGGTCGTCCTCGAACCCCTCTTCCTCGTCGTCCCCCTCTTCCTCGTCGTCATGGACGCCTTCGGTGATCAGGGTCTCGTCGCCCAGGGCGGCGCGGATCTCGGCGATGGCGCGGCCCAGGGCTTCGGAGGCCTGCTCGCCGGCCTCCTCCAGCGCCTTCTCGCGGGCGCGGGCGGCGTCGAGGTCGGCGGCCAGCTTCTGGGCCTTGGCGTCGGCCTCGGCGTCGAACAGGCCGACGGGCGCGGCGGTGGCCGGCGCCTCGACGGGCCGCGCCGCGCGTTCGGCGGCCAGCTTCTGCTCCAACTGGGCCACGGCGCGCTCCAGGCGGCGCGCGGCGAGTTCGAGGGCGTTACCTTCGCCCGGGGTCATCGGCATCGTCCTGTCATGCGGCGCAACATATAGATCACCGTCCGCTTCGCCACCCGCGATGGCGACAATTGGGCGATGAAACAGCGTTCATAACAATAGGTCATCGGATGTGAGGCCCGGCGAAGGTTTCTTGGGGTTGACTTCCCCGCCCCGCACCGCAAAACGCGCTGCAAAATCAAGGTAACGCCGGTCGCCTCGGCCGGACGCTCGTTAGGAGAAAGACCTCATGGCTCTTCGCGTCGCCATCAACGGCTTCGGCCGGATCGGACGTCTCGTCCTGCGTTCCATCGCCGAGCACGCGCGCCGCGACATCGAGGTCGTCGCCATCAACGACCTGGGCCCGGTCGAGACCAACGCCCACCTGCTGCGCTACGACAGCGTCCACGGCCGCTTCCCGGGCACGGTCACGTCCGGCGAGGACTGGATCGACGTCGGCATGGGCAAGATCAAGGTCACGGCGATCCGTAACCCCGAAGAGCTGCCGCACCGCGAGCTGAACGTCGACATCGCGTTCGAATGCACGGGCATCTTCACCGCCCGCGACAAGGCCGCCCTGCACCTGATGGCCGGCGCCAAGCGCGTGCTGGTCTCGGCCCCGGCCGACGGCGCCGACAAGACCATCGTCTACAAGGTCAACCACGAGACCCTGACCGCCGAGGACATCGTCGTCTCCAACGGCTCGTGCACCACCAACGCCCTGGCCCCGGTGGCCAAGGTGCTGAACGACCTGGTCGGCATCGAGCGTGGCTACATGACCACGATCCACAGCTACACCGGCGACCAGCCGACGCTGGACACCATGCACAAGGACCTCTACCGCGCCCGCGCCGCGGCCCTCTCCATGATCCCCACCTCGACCGGCGCCGCCAAGGCCCTGGGCCTGGTGCTGCCGGCCCTGAAGGGCAAGCTGGACGGCAGCTCGATCCGCGTGCCGACCCCGAACGTCTCGGTCATCGACCTGAAGGTCGTGCCGTCGCGCGACACCACGGTCGAGGAAGTCAACAACGCCCTGAAGGCCGCCGCCGACGGCGAGATGAACGGCGTGCTGTTCACCACCACCGAGCCGCTGGTCTCGAGCGACCTCAACCACATCGCCGCCAGCTCGACGGCCGCCCTGCCCCAGACCCAGGTCATCGAGGGCAAACTGGTCCGCGTGCTCAGCTGGTACGACAACGAATGGGGCTTCGCGACCCGCATGGCCGACACGGCCCTGGTGATGGCGAAGTTCCTGTAAAAAGTCAGAGCCCCCGTCCTCCCAAGGACGGGGGTTTTTCTTGATGACCGACACCCTGACCCAAACACCCCCAAAGTCCTGGCTAGCGCCTCTGGTGCTTGCTCTCGCTGCCTGGCCGGCTGGCTGGGCGGGCGGCCAGGGGCTATTCAAGATCGTCGCCTTCATCGCCCACGAGCAGGGATGTGAAGTTTGCCTTCGGCCGACCGACGCCGCACCGACGATCTGGAGCCTGACGGTCGGGATCATGTTGCTGGCCCTGGCCGGCGCCTGGCTCATCCTGCTGGGGCGCACCGTCTTCGTCGCGCTGCGACGAAGAACCCACAGCCTGGCCCATGTGACGCTCGCTCTGGCGTTGCTTGGCCTCTTCGCCTGGGCTAGCCGCTAGCCCGAACCTTTCGCCCGCAGACCGAGATCAGACCCATGCCCTTCCGCACCCTCGACACCGCCGATCTCGCCGGCAAGCGCGCCCTGGTCCGGGTGGACTTCAACGTGCCCGTCGACGGCGGCAAGATTACCGACGACACCCGGCTGCGCGCCGCCCTGCCGACCATCCACTACCTGTCACTGAAAGGCGCCAAGGTCATCCTGCTGGCCCACTTCGACCGGCCCAAGGGCAAGGTCGTGCCGGAGATGAGCCTGGCTTTCGTCGCCGAACCGCTGGCCAAGCTGCTGGAACAGCCGGTGGCCTTCGCCGCCGACTGCGTCGGGCCGGCCGCCAAGGCGGTGATCGACGGCCTGGAGGACGGCGGCGTGGCGCTGCTGGAGAACGTCCGCTTCCACGCCGGCGAAGAGAACAACGACGCCGACTTCGCCGCCGCCCTGGCCGCCAACGGCGACCTCTATGTCAATGACGCCTTCAGCGCCGCCCACCGCGCCCACGCCTCGACCGAAGCCCTGGCCCGCGCCCTGCCGTCCTATCCGGGTCTGGCCATGCAGCGCGAACTCGACGCCCTGGACGCCGCCCTGGGCAACCCCAAGAAGCCCGTGCTGGGCATCGTCGGCGGCTCCAAGGTCTCGACCAAGCTGGACCTGCTCAACAACCTGGTCGCCAAGCTGGACCGCCTGGCGATCGGCGGCGGCATGGCCAACACCTTCCTGTTCGCCCAGGGCCACGACGTCGGCGGCAGCCTCTGCGAGAAGGACCTGGCCGACACCGCCCGCCAGATCATCGCCACGGCGGAGAAGTCGGGTTGCGAACTACTGCTGCCGATCGACGTGGTGACGGCCAAGAAGGTCGCCCCGGGCGTCGACGCGCAGACCCGCGACCTGGCCGACGTCCAGGCCGACGACCTGATCCTCGACGCCGGCCCCAAAAGCGCCCAGCGCCTGATCGAGGCCATGGACGCCAGCAACACCCTGATCTGGAACGGCCCTCTGGGTGTCTTTGAGGTGCCACCTTTCGACGAAGCGACCGTTTCGGCGGCAAAACACGCCGCCAAACTCGCGAAAGCGGGTAAGATCGTCGCGGTCGCGGGCGGTGGTGATACCGTGGCGGCCCTGAACCATGCCGGTGTCTCGGCGGACTTCACGTTCGTCTCGACCGCCGGTGGCGCGTTCCTGGAATGGATGGAGGGCAAGACGCTTCCAGGCGTCGCGGCCCTCGAGGTTTAGGAGGAAACCAACTTCCAGGCTCCCACGTTCCGCTCATCCCGGCCAATGCCGGGACCCAGATTCATCTGGAGCGGTCCGTGGGGTTTCACCTGGGTCCCGGCGGTCGCCGGGATGAGCGGATTTTGATGACCCGGGCAAAGAACGCAAAAGCGTCAAAGCCCCAAGAACAAGAAACCACCCCAACACTTCACGCTTGCAGGAGAACCATCACGTGGCGAGGATCACGCTAAGACAGTTGCTGGATCATGCGGCGGAGCATGACTATGCGCTGCCCGCCTTCAACATCAACAACATGGAACAGGGCCTGGCGATCATGGAGGCGGCGGAAGCCGTCAACTCCCCGGTCATCATCCAGGCCTCGCGCGGGGCGCGGAACTACGCCAACGACATCATGCTGGCCCGGATGATCGACGCCCTGGCCGAGATCTATCCCGACATCCCGGTGTGCATGCACCAGGACCACGGCAACGGCCCGGCCACCTGCGCCACGGCGATCCAGTACGGCTTCACCTCGGTGATGATGGACGGCTCGCTGATGGAGGACGCCAAGACCCCCGCCACCTACGAATACAATGTCGAGGTCACCCGCAAGGTGGTCGAGATGGCCCACGCCTGCGGCGTGTCGGTCGAGGGCGAGCTTGGCGTGCTGGGGTCGCTTGAGAGCGGCATGGGCGAGGCCGAGGACGGCCACGGCTTCGAGGGCGTGCTCAGCCACGACGAACTGCTGACCGACCCCGACCAAGCGGTCGATTTCGTGCAGCGGACCGGCGTCGACGCCCTGGCTATCGCCATGGGCACCAGCCACGGGGCCTACAAGTTCACGCGCAAGCCGGACGGCGACGTCCTGGCCATGCACGTGATCGAGGAGATCCACCAGCGCCTGCCCAACACCCACCTGGTGATGCACGGCTCCAGCTCGGTCCCCCAGGACCTGCAGGACATCATCAACCAGTACGGCGGCGCCATTCCCCAGACCTGGGGCGTGCCGATCGAGGAGATCCAGCGCGGCATCAAGCACGGCGTGCGCAAGGTCAATGTCGACACCGACAACCGCCTGGCCATCACCGGCGCGATCCGCAAGATCCTGGCCGAGCACCCGCACGAGTTCGACCCGCGCGCCTATCTCAAGCCCGCCAAGGAAGCCATGCGCAAGGTCTGCCAGGCCCGGTTCGTCGAGTTCGGCTCGGCCGGCCACGCCGACAAGGTCAAGGCGCTGTCCACCGCGACCATGGCCAAGCGCTACACCGCCGGCGAACTGCACGCCAAGTTCGGCGCGGCCAAGAAGGCGGCGGCGGCCTAAAGGCTAACGGCTTTCGCTGAAATGACGAGGCCTCCCAGGGCGACCTGGGAGGCCTTTTCATTGGTCAATCCGCCCCGCGACAAACAGCGGGGTCGCACGGTCACGATTCCCAAGCTAGATCACCTCCGGGGGCGCAAGAGACATCCGAGAGTTTCCAGTGCCAGCTTTCTTCCTTCGCGCCGCCGTCCTCGTGGCGACGCTTGTTTCCGCGCCGGCGGCGTTCGCCGGCGGCCTCGACGACGCGGTGCTCAGCGAGCTCAACTACGCTAGGGCCCATCCCGCCGAATATGCCCGCGAACTGCGTCATCAGATGCGTTCGTCGGGCTCCGACGACTATTCCGGCTTCACCAACGAGGATCCCGACGCCGTCGACGAGGCCATCGACTTCCTCGAGCGGCAACCGGCGCTGGCGCCGCTGGCGCGCGACACCCGTATCGCGGCGGCGGCGCGCGAACATGCCGCGACCCAGGCGCGTCGCGGCGGTGTCGGCCACGGGGCGGCGGGGTCGCTGGGTCAACGCCTTCGCAACCACGGGGTCTGGGCGGGGATTTCGGCCGAGAACATCTCCTACGGCTATGACGAACCGCGCGCCATCGTCCGCCAGTTGATCGTCGACAGCGGGGTCGCGGGTCGGGGCCACCGCCGCAACATCTTCACCCAGGGCTACCGGTCGGCGGGCGTCGCCTGCGGCCCGCACGGGGCCTATGGAGCCATGTGCGTCATCGATTTCGCCGGCGCGATCGTGCAGCGCTCGGCGGAGAAGTGAGCCCGCGAACCCCGGTTTTTCCACGGGCGGATGGGCGCGCCTCGCCGTTCGGCGCGGAGTCTTCGGCTAGAGCGCGTTTGGCTTACATTGAAGCGCCCGCCCCAAACGCCGTTTTCCCGGCGAAGGCCGGGACCCAGATTCATCCTGAGCGGCTCGTGGGTTTCACCTGGGCCCCGACCTTCGTCGGGGAAACGGAGATTTGAGAAGCACGATTCAATCTGAAGCAAACACGCTCTAGAAGATGAAGTCGGTGGCGGTCATGCCCACGTGATAGCCGTCCAGTTCGATCGTGACGTCCGCCCCCGCGTCGTCGTTGATGTAACAATGGATCCTCGTCCTGTTCATCGCGGCGTCGTAATAGATCAGCACGTCGCCGGCGTGGCCGGTCTGGCCGTTCAGATGGAACCCCTGGTCTCCCGCCAGCAGGGTGTTGGAGTCTATGGCCGACAGGTCGATCACGTCGTGGGGCCCGCCCGCGCCCGTCATCGTCGAATCGACGAAGTCGGTGATCCGGTCCCGCGGCCCATTCCGGTAGGTAAAGACGAAGGTGTCCGCGCCAGCGCCGCCGGAGAACACGTCGCCAAGCCCCTCGAGCGAGAACACGTCGCCACCCCGTCCCAGGATCACGTCGTCGCCGTCGCCGCCGTCGATGCGATTGGCGCCCAGGGTCCCGGTCAGGATGTCGTCGAAGGCCGACCCGACCAGGTTCTCGATCGAGACCAGGGTGTCGGTCCCGGCGCCGCGGGTGTTCTGGTCCTCGATGATCCTCAGATCGACGGTGACCCCGGACAGGGCGGTGACATAGGACGCCGTGTCGATCCCGGCGTCGCCGTCGATCGTGTCGTCACCCATGCCGCCGTCGAGCACGTCGTCGCCGGCCCCGCCCCAGACGCTGTCGTGGCCGTCGCCGCCCGACAGCACGTCCGCGCCGTTCAGGCTCTGTAGCCAGTCCTGGCCCTCGCCGCCGATCAGGCCGTTCTCGGCGTTGTCGCCGGTCAAGGCGTCATCCCAGGCCGAACCCTCGACCACCTCGACCGAGGTCAGGGTGTCCAGGCCCTCGCCTGTGTTCTGGGCGCCCGACAGGCCCAGGTTCACCGTCACGCCGGCGCCCGCCGAGGCGTAGGACGCGGTGTCGATGTCCGCGCCGCCGTCCAGCAGGTCGTCGCCGGTCCCGCCGATCAGGATGTCCGCGCCCGCCGCCCCGCTCAGCACGTCCGCGCCGGCCCCGCCGTCGAGGATGTTGTTCTGGCCATCGCCGGTCAGGCCGTCGGCCGCTTGGCCGCCGACGACGTTCTCGACATTGCGCAGGGTGTCCTCGGCGACGCCGCCGACGAACAAGGTCACGTTGTTCGCGCCGTTCAGGGTCACCGCCACCGACAGGGTCTTTTCGTCGTAGACGGCGGTGTCCACGCCTTCCTCGCCGTTGATCAGGTCCCCGCCGCCGCGCCCGGCCAGGACGTCGTCGCCCTCCGCGCCGCTCAAGACATTGGCCAGGCCGTCGCCGGTCAGGCGGTCCGCCCCCAGGCCGCCCACCACACCTTCGACGTTGCGCAGCGTGTCCTCGGCGACGCCGCCCACGAAGACGGTCGCGTTGTTCGCACCGTCCAGGGTCACCGTCACCGACTGGGTCTTATCGTCATAGACGGCGAGGTCCGCCCCCGCCCCACCGTCGAGCACGTCCGCGCCGCCCAACCCCCACAGGACGTCGTTGCCGACCCCCAGGGTGATCGTATCGGCGCCCTGGCCGGCGTGGAGATTGAACCGCTCGACATTGGTCACCGAGCCGCTCGCCACGCCACCGACCCAGATGGTGTTCACCGCGGCGGCGTTGCTGTTGTCGAAGACGAGCGACGCGGTGCGGTCGTTGTAGAGGATGATGGCCAGGTCGTTTCCGGTTCCGCCGTCCAACTGATCGTCGCCGCCGTCGATATTGGCGTAGGGGCCCGTCGACGCCACGCCAGTCGGGCTCAACGCTCCCGCCGCCATGCTGGTCAGCAGGATGTCATCCCCCGCCCCGCCATCGAGGATGTCGTTCCCACGTCCGCCGATCAGGGCGTCGTTGCCGTCGCCGCCATGCAGCGTGTCGTTACCGTCCGGGGTGGAGAAGAGGTTGTCGTCGCCCAGGAGGACGTCGTTGCCGTCCTCGCCCCAGAGGTCGTCGTCGCCGCTGAGACCCTCAATCCGGTCGTGGCCTTCGCCGCCGGTGATCAGGTCTTGACCGCCGTTTAGACCCTTGAGGTAGATCGTGTCGATCCAGGTCGGCGAGAGGGTCATGAAGGCCAGATGCGTATCGTTGGGCGAAAGGATGGCCCAGGAGGCCCCGCCACCGCCGACGCCGTTCACCGCTTGGCCCGTCACCCTCGTAATCGCGCCGCTGGCAAGGTCCTTGATGAAGTAGTCGGCCACTTGACTGGGATCGTCGACGACCAGGTTGGTTGAGTTCGTGCGGAACATCACCTTGGTCCCGTCCGACGAGAACGTCGCTTCCGAAGTATAGTAGCCGTTGGCCTGCGCACCCGTGGCGCTGGTCGAGACGCGCGTCACCTCGCCGGTGACCAGGTCCTTCAGGAAGATGTCCGAGCGCCCGTTGGTGTCGCCCGCGACCAGGTTGCCGGCGTCGCTTTCGAACAGCAGCTTCGTGCCGTCCGGCGAGAACACCGGGTTGCGGGTCTCCCTGTCGCCCGTGCTTCCCGCCGCGCTGGTCGAAACCTGGGTGATAACGCCGGTGTCCAGGTCCTGGATGTAGATCTGGGCGTGGCCGTTATAGCCCGAACCGAAGTCGGACCAGCTGGCGAAGACAACCTTGGCGCCATCAGGCGAGAACGACGCCGTGAAGGCCCCGTCCGCCACCAGCGTGACCTCGCCCGTGACCAGGTCCTTGATGTGGACCGTCTGGTGGCGGGAAATATCCGACGCCGTGAAGATGATCCTGGAGCCGTCCGGCGAGAACCTGGCGTCTTCCACCGTGAAGTCCGAGGAGTTGGTGTACGCGCCGAGATCGATGGCGGTCACCGTGCCCGCGACAAGGTCCTTGATGTAGAGCGGTCCGACCGCGCCATGAATCGGGCCGCCATTGTCGTCCGCGCTCAGGAACAGCAGTTTGGAGCCGTCGGCCGAAAGGGACGGGCTGCTGCTGCCCTGGTCGACGCTGTAGTTCGCGCTCACGCCCGTGGTGGCGAGGCTCAGGACGCCCGTCACCATATCCAGCACGTAGACATCGGTGCCGTAGTTCGGGTCTTCAGGGATCAGGCCGATGGCGCCGGTCTGGAAATAGAGCTTCGTGCCGTCGGGCGACCATTGCGGATTCATCTCGTTGAAGCCGATCCCCGGCAACGCCAACAGCGCCACCAGCGTGGCCTCATTGGTTCCGACCAGCACGTCATTGCCCGTGCCGCCCACGATCGTTGTCATGAATCCCCCGACGCTTCACCGCGGGCGCGACGCGGATCGACACGCATCGCGCTGGTCGTCATCGGTCGGCTCGCCCCAAATCCGGAAACTAGAGATCGCAATGCGAAAAGCAAAGCTTAATACAACCTCGACGAAAGACGCGGCGAGGTTGATCTAGTTGGCGCCCGCCGGCGGATAGGCGTGGGCCCCGCCGTTGGGGTCCTCGACCTCGCCGGCCGTCGCCAGGTAGTCCGGACCGATCGGCACCTTGCCGTGGCCGTCGGGGATGTCGAGCACGTAGGTCGGCTGGCACAGGCCCGAGAACCGGCCGCGGATGGCGCGCATCAGGGCCCGGCCTTCGTCCACCGTGGTTCGCAGGTGGCCGGTACCGGGCGCATGGTCGCCATGGTGCAGATAGTAGGGACGGATGCGGGTCTCGACGAAGGCACGCATCAGGCCGCCCAGCGTGTCGGGATCGTCGTTGACGCCGCGCAGCAGCACCGTCTGGCTGAGCATCGGAATCCCGGCGTCGATGATCCGCGCGCAGGCCGTCCGGGCCGCCGGGGTCAGTTCGCGGGCGTGGTTGGCGTGCAGGGCGACATAGACCGCCTTGCCCGGGACCTTCAGCGCCGCGACCATCTCGCCGGTCACCGCGCCCGGATCGACAACCGGCACGCGGGTGTGGAAGCGCACGACCTTGACGTGGTCGATGGCCGCCAGGCGCTCGGCGATATCGCGCAGCCGGCGCGGCGACAGCACCAGCGGGTCGCCGCCGGTGACGATCACCTCCCAGATCTCGGGATGCGAGGCGACATAGGCGAAGGCGGCGTCCAGCTGAGCCGGGCTCAGGTTGGCCAGCCCCTCGGGCCCGACCATCTCGCGGCGGAAGCAGAACCGGCAATAGACCGCGCAGGTGTGGGTGGGCTTGAGCAGCACGCGGTCGGGATAGCGGTGGACCACGCCCTCGACCGGGCTGTGGGTCAGGTCACCGATCGGATCGCCGGTCTCGGCGGCGGTCTGGGTCAGTTCGGCCTCGTGCGGCAGGAACTGGCGGGCGATCGGGTCGTCGGCGTTGGCCGGGTCGATCAGTTCGGCCATCTCCGGGGTGATCGCCACCGCATAGCGCGCCGCCACTCGCTCCAGGGCCGGCAGCCGCTCGGGAGCGATCAGGCCGGCCTGGGCCAGGGCGGTGGCGCTGCGGAGGGTGCGGGCGACGGTCATGAGGCGCGGGATATGGCGGATTAGGACGCCCGGAGCAATGCGGCGGCCTAGCCGAGATCCTCGACCCACCTCCGGCGCCGGCTTTCGACCGCGCCCTTCAGCAGTCTCCGGAAGGTCGGGCACTCCATGTGGCTGGGCGCGGGACAGGCGGCGGCGTGGCGCAGGCCATCGCGTAGCGCGCCCAGGCGGCGGATCGTCTGGTCCAGGTCGTCGGCCTTGGCCGAGAGCTGGACGCGGTCCAGGCGCGGCCGCCCCGTCTGGTCGAACATGCCGGCGATCTCGTCGAGCGAGAACCCCGCCGTCTGGGCCAGGGCGATCAGCGACAGGCGCTCGAGCACACTAGCCTCGAAGAGCCGCTTCAGCCCCCGTCGGCCGATCGAACCGATCAAACCCTTTTCTTCGTAGAAACGCAGCCGGGAGGCGGCCATTCCGGTACTGTGCGCCACCTCCGCGATGTCGAGAAGTTTCACCATTGACCTCAAGTCGGCTTGAAGTCGTAGCCTCGTCCGTAGCCCACGTTGAAAGCAAGGAGGATCGTGTGACGCAGTCGAAAATCGAGGCCAACCAGGCCCAGGCCGAGCTTTGGAACGGCCAGGCCGGCCAGAACTGGGTCGAGCAGAACGCGATGCTCGATCGCCTGTTCGAACCTTTCGAACGGACGCTGCTCGACGCAGCCCGGCAAGAGGGCGCGCGCGAGGTGCTCGACGTGGGCTGCGGCGCCGGCGCGACGACCTTCGCCGTGGCGCGAGGCCTCGGCCGGGAAAGCCGCTGCACAGGGGTCGATCTGTCCGCGCCGCTGATCGAACTGGCGCGACGGCGCGCGGCCGACATGGGCGTCCCGAACACCGACTTCGTCGTCGCCGACGCTCAACGGCGCGATTTCCAGCCCGCGACGTTCGACATGGTGATCTCGCGGTTCGGGGTGATGTTCTTCGACGACCCGGTCGCGGCCTTCGCCAACCTGCGGCGCGCCGCGCATCCAGACGCGGGCCTGGCCTGCATCGTCTGGCGTGGGATCGAGGAGAACCCGTTCATGACCACGGCGGAACGGGCGGCCGCCCCGCTGCTGCCCGAACAGCCGCCGCGCGCCCCGAACGCGCCCGGCCAGTTCGCCTTCGCCAATCCCGACCACGTCGGCGGGGTGCTGTCGGCGGCCGGGTGGCGGGACGTGACCCTCCAGCCGCTTGACGTCGCCTGCGCGCTGTCGGCGGACGACCTGGAAACCTACCTGACCCGCATGGGGCCGGTGAGCCTGGTGCTGCCGGGCCTGGAGGCGGATCGCCGCCGCGCGGTGATCGCCGCCGTGCAGCGGGGCTTCGAGCCCTTCTTGGCCGACGGCGTGGCGCGGTTTACCGCCGCCTGCTGGCTGGTGCGGGGGCGTGTCTAGACCGATCGGCGCTCGATCCGGACAACCTGGGGCGCTTGAGCGTCCATAAACATCAGGGCCCGACCATAAAGCGCCGCCTTGCCCGTCTCGTCGAAAACGTTTTGGCCGAGAGGGGTGAACAGCACCTCGGCGCGCGCCAGCCCATCCTGATGGCGCCGCTCGATTTCGTCCTGATGCGCCCGCACGATCTCGGTCAGCACTACGCTGACCAGCTCCGGCTGGCTGTAGCGGACCAACATGTTGCCATCGTCCATGCGCATCGGCGTCAGGTCCGGATGAGCGTTGAAAACCTTCAGTATGATCTCGAGCGCCGCTGCCTTGGCTGCTGAATCGTCCAGCCCCGGTTCCAATACGGCGCAGGTACCGTTGGCGAACACCGCGAAGTCACGCTTCTGGTCGGTGTAGTAACGCAGCCGTTCCACGATCTGGTCCAGCGGCTGACCAAAGCTGGGTCGCCATTTGGGCACGGGTGGAAAGTCGTTCGGCTCGGCCGCCCGTGCGGGCGCCCGTGCCCCGAACAAGGCCATGACCGATCCCAGAACACCTCGCCGCGTCATGCCTACTCCCCCACTCGCGGACCCTAGCTAGCCGACATCGGGCGTCTCGGCCACCGGCGTCCACATCACCTGGTCCACCCGGCTGGCCCCCGCCGCCAGCATCACCAGCCGGTCGAAGCCCAGCGCCGAGCCCGAGGCGTTGGGCATGATCTCCAGCGCCGCCAGGAAGTCCTCGTCCAGCGGGTAGCGTTCGCCATGGACCCGCGCCTTCTCGTCCATCTCGGCCTCGAAGCGGCGGCGCTGCTCGCCGGCGTCGGTGAGTTCGCCAAAGGCGTTGGCCAGCTCGACCCCGCAGGCATAGAGCTCGAACCGTTCGGCGACGCGCGGATCGCCGGGCTTGGGCCGCGCCAGGGCCGCCTCGGCGACCGGATATTCGCAGAGGATCACCGCCCGACCAATGCCGAGGTTCGGCTCGACCTTCTCGACGATCACCCGGCTGAATACGTCGGCCCAGGTATCGTCGTCGGCGACGCGGATGCCGGCGACCTTCGCGGCGGCGGCCAGGACGTCACGGTCCACCGAACCGTCCGCCGCGATCGAGGCCATCAGGTCCACGCCCGCGTACCGTTCGAATCCCTCTGTCACCGTCACTCGCTCAGGCAGCGCGAACGGATCGCACGAGCGGCCCCGGAAGCGGAACTCGCGGGTTCCCGCCGTCTCGGCCGCCAGGGCCAGCAGCGCCGCGCAGTCGTCCATCAGGGTCTGGTAGGGCGCGTCGACCCGGTACCATTCCAGCATGGTGAACTCCGGATGGTGCAGCGCCCCGCGCTCGCGGTTGCGCCAGACCTTGCCGAAATCGAAGATCCGTCGCTCGCCCGCCGCCAGCAGCTTCTTGCAGGAGAATTCCGGCGAGGTGTGCAGATAGAGCGGCGCGGCCTCGCCCGAGATCGTCAGCGCCTGGGTGGCGAAGGCGTGCAGGTGGGCCTCGTTGCCGGGCGAGACCTGCAGGGCGGCGGTCTCGACCTCCAGGAAGTCCTGCCCCTCGAACCAGGTCCGGAACGCGGCCTTGATCCGGTTGCGGGCCAGCAGGAACGGCCGCCGGTCGGCGTGGCTTTCGGGTCGCCACCAGGGCGACGGAGAGGCTGCTTGCACGGGAAAGTCCCTGGGACGGGGGTGGTTATCTTGGTGCGGATCGCTATAGGAGGGCGATATCCAACGCAAATCGCGCGGCCCCGGGCCGCCGCGGGACCAAGGACAGAATACGTGAAAGTCGCCGCCAGCTCGCTCCGGAAGGGTTTCGTCGTCGATATGGACGGCAAGCTCTACGTGGTCCTCAACGTCGAAAACATCCACCCGGGCAAGGGCACGCCCGTCACCCAGCTGAACATGCGCCGCATCTCGGACGGCGTGAAGGTGTCGGAACGCTACCGCACGACCGAGACGGTCGAGCGCGCCTTCGTCGACCAGCGCGACCACACCTTCCTGTACCAGGACGGCGAGGGCTACCACTTCATGAACCCGGAAAGCTACGACCAGCTGGTGGCCACCCCCGAGGTGATCGGCGACCTGGGCGCCTATCTGCAGGAAGGCATGGTCGTGCAGCTGTCGACCCATAACGACCTGCCGATCGCGCTGGAACTGCCGCGCACCGTGACCCTGGAAATCGTCGAGACCGAACCCTCGGTGAAGGGCCAGACGGCGTCGTCGTCGTACAAGCCGGCGATCCTCAGCAACGGCGTGCGCACCATGGTGCCGCCTTACATCGCCGCCGGCACCCGGGTGATTATCCTGACGGAAGACGGTTCGTACCAGGAACGGGCCAAGGACTAAGCTTGGCTGGGGACAGGCGCTTGCGCCTGTCCCCAATCCAGTCACCACCGCAGCGCCCACCTTCCCACCACCGCCCCCAGCGCCCCGACGCCCAGCACGCCGAGCGTGTACCAGACCCCCACGAACACCATGGTGCTCTCGGCGCAGTGCAGGCCGTAGATCGTGGCCGCCACCCCGCCGGCGAAGGCCCCGGCCGCGAAGCCGGTCAGGACCGGGCGGGTCGGGGCCATGCGGCGCAGCACCAGCAGCGTCGCCGCCAGGCCCGGCAGCGACAAGGCCAGGATATTGGCGGCGCAGACCGACCACGAATGGCCGCGCAGCATGACCATCCGCTGCTCGGACGTGCTGAGCAGGCCCTGGGTCAGGCCGGCGACGACGAACACCACCAACACCGCCGCCCCGAAGATCAGGGCCCGCCGAGGCGCGCCGTTCGGCCGGGCCAGGCGCTCCAGCGCCCAGAAGCCGGCCAGGGCCAGCAGCGCGGTGTAGGTGGCCTTCATCCAGAACATCCGGCCGGTCATCGCCTCGGCCAGGTCGTGGCGGGCGTGCAGCCAGGTCAGCACCAGCACCAGGGCCGCCAGGGCCCCGGCCACGGCGACGCCGAGGAAGCGGCGCTGCACCGCGCCCCCGGGGATGGGGCGCGGGTCGGTCGCCAGTCGGTCGATCAGATCATCCGTCCGCACGACCACGCATCCTTTCGCCGAGGGCCTTCAGGGCCCGATGCAGGGCGACCTTGGCCGCGCCTTCCGAGACGCCGGCCCGCGCGCCGGCCTGGGCCAGGCTGAGGCCTTCGATCTTGACGCCGCGCACCAGGTCGCGCTGGCGTTGGGGCAGGGTGTCCAGGGCGCGCTCCAGGTCCATGGCCGAGCCGGGCTCGGGGGCGTAGGCGGCCAGCACCTCCACATAGTCGTCGATCGGCACGGTCACGCGGACCTTGCGACGGCGCCAGTGGTCGATCAGCTTGTAGCGCGCCAGGGCGAAGGCCCAGGGGGTGAACGGCTGGGCGCGATCATAGGTCGCGCGCCGCGTATGCACCGCCATCAGGGTCTCCTGCACCAGGTCCTCCACGTCGCCGGGGGCGTCGCGCATGCGGCGCTCGAAATAGGCGCGCAGACGGCCGCCCAGCAGCGACAGCAACAACCGATAGGCCGGAGCGTCGCCGTCCAGGCCCAGCAGCATCAGCGCCTTGAGGCGGGCTTCGGTTTCCGTCACGCCTCCCCCTTGTTCGCGCGAGACGGCCGGATGGTTACACGGCGTCGCCCGAGGCGGAAATGGCGGCCCGCGAAACGGCCCGAGAATTTTGTTCGCCGGGCGATGTAACCTTCGTTTCGCCGCGTCCGTACCTGCTGATGACCACGCAGAACGGGCCGACGACCGGCGCCGGGCCGGTCAAGCCACAGACGAAGGAAACGTCCCCATGAGCCGCAACGTGAACGCTCCCGCCCTCGCCCTCGCCGCCGTGTTCGCCCTGAGCGCCGGCGCCGCCATGGCCCGCGACGACATGAAGCCCGCCAAGGCCGAGACCGAAAAATGCTACGGCGTCGCCAAGGCCGGCCAGAACGACTGCAAGGCCGGAGCCGGCACCAGCTGCGCGGGCACCTCGAAGGTCGACTACCAGGGCGACGCCTGGAAGAAGGTCGCCAAGGGTACCTGCGTCACCCTCAAGACCCCGAACGGCACGGGCTCGCTGACCCCGAAGGCTTAGGCCGAACCTCGCTCTCACGTTGTCATCCCGGAAGCGCGTAGCGCTGTCCGGGACCCAGGGGCGGCCGCGCCGCCTTGCCGCTCGCCCCTGGGTCCCGGGTCTACGCTGCGCTTCGCCCGGGATGACAACTTCTGTTGCTGAAGACACCCCCATGCCCCCCACCGCCGGCCTCGGCCTGAAATCGCAGCATTACGCCGAGGCGTTCGCCGCCACGGCCGACGGGCTGTGGTTCGAGGTCCATCCCGAGAACTACATGGCCGCCGGCGGGCCGCGTCTGCGCTGGCTGACCGCCATTCGCGAGAAGCGGCCGCTGTCGCTGCACGGGGTGGGCCTGTCGCTGGCCGCCGACGCCGATCCCGACCCCGCCCATCTGGCGGCCCTGAAGACCCTGGTCGACCGGTTCGAGCCCTTCGTGGTCTCCGAGCACCTGGCCTGGAGCACCCATCGCGGCGTCCACCAGCCCGACCTGCTGCCCTTTCCCCGCACCCGCGCCGCCCTGAACCGCATCGCCGCCAACATCGGCCGGACCCAGGACGCCCTGGGCCGGGCCATCCTGGTCGAGAACCCGTCGCTGTACCTGCCGCTGACCGGCCACGACCTCGACGAGACCGACTTCCTCGTCGAACTGACCCGCCGCGCCGGCTGCGGCCTGCTGGTCGACGTCAACAACGTCTTCATCAGCGCCAGCAACCTGGGCTACGCGGCGGAAGCCTATCTCGACGCCCTGCCGACCGAGGCGATCGGCGAGATCCACCTGGCCGGCCACGGCGTCGATGCCAATGAGGCGCGAAGCGGCTCGGCCCTGCTGATCGACACCCACGGCGCGCCGGTGGCCGAACCGGTCTGGGCGCTCTACCACCGCCTGATCCAGCGGATCGGCCCGCGTCCGACCCTGATCGAGCGCGACGACGACATCCCGGCCTTCGAGGTGCTGATGGCCGAGCGGGATCGGGCGCATGGGATGCTGACGGGGACGGGCGCATGCGCCTGTCCCCAGTCCAAGCCGACCCCGCTTGGGTCCCCCGAACAAGTCGGGGGATGACGACCGTGAGTGAGTTGGGAACCTTTCAGGACGCCTTCGCCGCCGCCCTGGCCGAGCGAACCCCCGCCCCCATCGCCGCCTGGCTGCCCAGCCCGGAAGCCGGCGAGACCGGCCTGGCCGTCTATCGCAACACCATCGCCAAGGGCTGCGTCGACGCCCTGGCCGCCAACTTCCCCACCGTCGCCAGCCTGGTCGGCGCCGAGTGGTTCGAGGCCGCCGCCGCCCTGTTCGCGCGCGAGCATCCGCCGGCCAGCGCCGCCCTGCTGGCCTATGGCGCGGCCTTCCCCGACTGGCTGGCGGGTTTCCCACCGGCCGACGACCTCCCCTACCTGCCGGCCGTGGCGGGCCTGGATCGCCTGTGGACCATCGCCCTGTTCGCATGGGACGCGCGGGCCTTGACCGCCGAGGCCTTCGCCATCGATCCCGAAGCCCTGGCGAGTGCCCGCGTGACCCTGCACCCCAGCCTGGCCTTCGCCTGGTTCGACAGCGGCCTGCCCGGCCTGTGGCTGGGCGCGCGCGAACCGAACCCCGACGGCCTGGAGTGGACGCAAGACCCGCAGGGCGTGCTGATCGTCCGCCCCGCCGACACCGTCGCCTGCCGCCTGCTCGACGCCGCCGGCCACGCCTTCCTCGCCGCCGCCCGCGACGGCGCGAGCCTGGGCGAGGCGATCACCGCCGCCGCCCTCGCCGATCCGGCCGCCGACCTCGCCGCCCTGTTCGCCGCCCTGATCGCCGACGGCGTGTTCATCGACCTGATCCTCGGAGACCCGTCATGACCACAAGCGTCCTCGCGCCGTCCAGCCCGCTGACCCGTCCTTTCGCCCAGTTGGCCGGGATCGCGCGCAAGGCCCTGCCCGACGACCTGGTGCTGCTGGTCGCCCGCCTGGGGATCGCCTCGGTGTTCTTCCTGTCGGGCCGCACCAAGGTGGACGGGGTCCTGCACATCACCGATGGGACCTATTCGCTGTTCGCCGAGGAATACGCCCTGCCGCTGATCCCCTCGGACCTGGCGGCCCACCTGGCGACCTACAGCGAGCACCTGTTCTCGATCCTGCTGGTGCTGGGCCTGTTCACCCGGCTCTCCGCCCTGGCGTTCCTGGGCATGACCCTGGTGATCGAGGTGTTCGTCTATCCCGACGCCTGGAACACCCACCTGTCCTGGGCTGCGATCCTGTTGGTGCTGATCGCCAAGGGCGGGGGCAAGTGGAGCCTGGATCGGGCGATCGGGGTGAAGTGAGCCTATTTTGACCCTCTCCCGGAGGGGAGAGGGAGGGACCCGCGCGAAGCGTGGGAGGGTGAGGGGTCACGCCCTTAGCCGGAGCGCCGCGCCAATGGCCTCGGCCACGCCACCGGGATCGGCCAGCACGACCTCGTTGTCGAAGCGCAGGACCCGGTAGCCGCAACGCTCCAGCACTTCAGTCCGCGCCGCGTCATGCTCGGCGCGATCCTCATGTCGGGCCATCGAGTTCGACGATCAGGTGGGCGTCTCGGCAGACGAAGTCGGCGAAGTAGCGGTCGATCGGGACTTGGCGGCGGAACTTGAAGCCATCGAGGCGGCGACCGCGAACGACGGCCCAGAGCTTCTCCTCGGCAAGGGTTTGGCCGCGTCGGAGACGGCGAGCGTTGGGGATCGGGTCCATGCCAGCGAGCTTGGCTTTGCTGTTGGACGAGGCAAGCGAAGTAGCCGGGGTTTTGCTTTTGACGGCGTCACCCCTCACCCTCCCACCGCTGCGCGGCGGGCCCCTCCCTCTCCCCTCCGGGAGAGGGTTCTAAAAATCTCACCACCCGCCGTAGGTCGGCCGGAAGCGGTGCTCCAGGTCGTCGACCTCGCGTTCGGCGTCGCGCTTGGCCCAGTCGGCGCGGCGGCCGTCCTCGACGGCGGCGCGGCGTTCGCTGCGCAGGCGGTTCAGGCGGTCGCGCAGCTCGTGCTTCTGTTCGGCGTTGAGCGCCGGGTTCTTCAGCTCGTCCTCGACTCCGCTGGCCTCGCGGTCCCGCTTCTCGGCGCGGTTGTCGGCGCTGTCGCGGTCGGACTCCGCCTGGCTCAGGCGCGAGACCGCCGCGTGGACCAGCTGGCCGTCGGCATAGGCCGCCAGGAAGCGGCCCGCGACGCGCTCGGGGCAGACCCCGGCGTATGCGTTGCCCAGCCGGCCTTCCTGGAACCCCCGCTGCGGGGTGCAATAGAGCTTCAGCCCCTGGTCGCGGGCCGCGAAATAAGGCCTGGCGTCGGGCACGACCCCGGCCTTGGAACAGGCCTTGGCGTGCTCGTCCAGGCGGCTTTGCGGGCGCCCCGCCTCGCCGTCCTTGAAGCCGACGCCGGCCCAGTCGCCTTGCAGGCAGGCCTCCTGGCTCATGGTCGCGCAGCTGGCCAGCAGCAGGCCGCCGGCCAGGACCGGGATCAACAGGAACGGACGCATGCGAAAACTCCCCCAGAGGTTGTTGGGGGAGCTAAAGCTTGACCACCTGAACGGTCAATGAACCAAATTCAGTGAACCGTGACGCGCGGCCGCTTCCACAGCTCCTCGGTCAGGGCGTTGGCGAAGCCCAGCCAGCCGAGATAGGGGCTGGAGAAGCCCGAGGCCGGGGCCACCAGCTTGCGGGCCTGCAGGGCGTAGGCCCCGGACGCCGCCAGCGAGGCGGTCGCGGCGCCCAGCTGGCCCCCGACGCGCTTGGCGCCGAGGGCCAACCACAGGGCGTTGAAGCCCTGCACCAGGCTCCAGAGGGCGAGAGCCCGGGTTCGGGTGGGGCTGGACGGCGCGTTCCAGATGCGCAGCCCCGACAGGGTCATGGCGATGAACAGCGGCGGCAGGAGCAGACTGGTCAGCGCCTTGGGCTGATGGGCGACCGGCTCGTGCATCTCGGCGTAGCCGACCGCGTATTCCTCGTCGTCGATCATCCGTTCATGGCGGCGGCCTAGCAGCGTCGAGACCAGGATCGCCCCGCCGGCCAGGGCCAGGCCGAGGGCCAGTTGGGCGCCGGCCGTGGCGGGGGTGTCGGCCTTGGTGTCGATCTCGAACGACTCGCGGCCGGCGAGCGCCCGCCTCCCGTGGATCTTGCCGTTCGGGATGTGCATGACGGAACTCCTCGCTAAACATGCCTGTAACCCGCCTAGCTGGAGCTTGGTTCCCAGCGGCGGGCGCGCTTTCGTGGAGTTCCCATGGTCGCCTTCCGCGCCGCCCGGTCCGATGAGATCGAGACGATCCGCGCCCTCGAACGGGCCTCGGCCCAACGCTTCGTCGGCCTCATGGACGCCCTGGCCGCCGACGAGCCCAGCCCGGCGGCGGTGCTGGCCGCGCGGATCGAGACCGGCGGCCTGATCGTGGCCCTGGACGGCGACGACCTGGTGGGGTTCGTGATGTTCAGGACCGTGGAGGACCACGCCTATGTCGAGCAGATCGACGTGCTGCCGACGCACGAGGGCCAGCGGATCGGCGCCGCCCTGCTGGACGTGGTCTCGGGCCGGGCCCGGGCGGCGGGGTTGAAGGGCCTGTCGCTGTCGACGTTCAGGGACGTGCCGTGGAACGCGCCCTACTACCGCTGGCTGGGGTTCGTCGACGTGGCCGACGCGGCGCTGACGCCGGGGATGCGGGCGATCCGCGAGGAGCACCTGGCGCGGGGGTTGGACGAGGGCGCGCGGGTGTTCATGGTGCGGAAAAACTAAATCCTCCCCCTGTGGGGGAGGTGTCGGCGAAGCCGACGGTGGGGGGAGTGATCGGACCGATCGGTGGGTTCGCGACCGAGATCCTACAACTCCCCCCACCGGCCTTCGGCCGCCTCCCCCACAGGGGGAGGACTTCCCGGCCCCTAAGCCGGCAGTTCCCCCACCGCGCTCTGCAGGTAGTTCTGCTCGCCCAGCGCTTTCACCAGGCCCAGCTGCATCTCCAGGAAATCGATGTGCTCCTCGGTGTCGCTGAGGATCTCGCGCAGCAGCTCGCGGCTGACATAGTCGCGGACCTGTTCGCACTGGATAATGCCGGGGATCAGGGTCTCGCGGCCGCCGACCTCGACCGACAGATCCGAGGCCAGGCACTCGGGCACGGTCTCGCCGATCTTCAGCTTGTGCAGGTCCTGCAGGTTGGGCAGGCCTTCGAGGAACAGGATGCGGTTGATCAGCTTGTCGGCGTGCTTCATCTCGCCGATCGACTCGTCGTAGGTGATCTTGCCCAGGCGCTTGAAGCCCCAGTTGTCGTACATCCGCGCGTGCAGGAAGTACTGGTTCACCGCCGTCAGCTCATTGGTGAGCACCGCGTTCAAGAGCCGGATGATGCCGGGATCGCCTTGCATGGCGGCCTCCTCAAGTAAGATTCGGCGCGCGATAGCCGAAAGTGGTTGCCGGTTTCGGCGCCCATCGCGCGCCCACAAAGAACAGCAGTCTTGCGCCCGTTGGGCTCAAGACTGCGGGCGACCGTGATCTATTGTCGCAGGGGCTTCAACCGCTATGTCTGCAAGTGTTTCTCAGCCTCACGGAAAAGCGTGAGACTGCTTCGCGGTCGCTGAAATTACTCCGAAATCCGCTCATCCCGGCGAACGCTGGAAAGAGCGGAATGAAGTTATTCGGCCGCGTAGGCCAGGGCCTGCTGGCTGTCCTGGATCATCTGGCGCATTTCGCAGACGCACTTGGCGCACTGGGCTTGGCAACCCTTGTGACGGAACACCTCGGCCGGGCGGGTGGCCCCAGCGTCGATGGCGGCGCGCACTTCGCGCTCGCGGATGCCGTTACAGTTGCAGACGTACAAGGCAGCACTTCCCGCCGAATGATTGTCATTCTCATGTAGCGGAGGCGTGAGGGGTTTGCAACTGACTCGCAGTGCGACAAATGGAACTAGGCCTCCCCCCGTGGGGGAGGTGTCGGCGCAGCCGACGGAGGGGGGGCGTGATCGGCCGGCGACCCCATTCCGGATCGACGATCCCACGCCTCCCCCCGCCGGCCTTCGGCCGCCTCCCCCACAGGGGGAGGATTGGTTGCGCGCCCAAATCGGCGTAATCCCGGCCCATGACCGACTGCCGCCTCTATCTGATCACCCCGCCGACCCTGGCCGACCTGGACGCCTTCGGGCGCGACCTGGCCGCGGCCCTGGGGGCCGGCGACGTCTCCGCGCTGCAGATCCGCCTGAAGGACCTCCCCGACGACGCCATCGCCGCCGCCGTCGCGGTCCTGGCCCCGATCGCCCGGGCCCACGAGGTGGCGGTGATCCTCAACGACCGGCCCGACCTGGCCGCCAGGCTGGGTTGCGACGGCGTGCACATCGGCCAGGGCGACATGGCCTACAAGGAGGCCCGCAAGCTGATGGGCCCGGACGCGGTGATCGGCGTCACCTGCCACGACAGCCGCCACCTGGCCATGGAGGCCGCCGAGGCCGGGGCCGACTACGTGGCCTTCGGGGCCTTCTTCCCGACCACCACCAAGGACGCCCCGACCACCGCCGAACCGGAGATCCTGACCATCTGGCAGGAGACCATGGAGGTTCCCTGCGTGGCGATCGGCGGCATCGACGCCGACAACGCCGCCGGCCTGGCCGCCGCCGGGGCTGACTTCCTGGCCGTCTCGGCCGGGGTCTGGAAGCATCCGGGCGGCCCGGCCGCCGGCGTGGCGGCGCTGAACGCGGCGATCGCCGAGGGACTGGCGGCGCGGGCGGGCTGAAACGCGTTGCGTCCTTGCCGCTCAAGCTTGACGGGCGTAGCCTCTTCCCAACGATAAAATACGGGAGGAGCGGCCATGATGCGGCTCGTACTGTGTTTGCTTGGCGTAACGGTCCTGGGCATGACGGCGGCGACGGCGGCCACCGGCCGGGCCGAAACCTGGAAAGCCTCCCCCGGCGAGGCGAAGACCTTCTACGACGCGGATTTCATGCGGGTGGACCAGGCGTCCGGCCTGGTGGTCGTGCGCATCGCCGAGGGCCGCCCCAACGGCCCCTACAAGGGCTGGCCGGCCGGCAAGGGCCCGATCATGATCTTCGCCCTGGACTGCGCGACCGACAAATGGATCGACCTGGGCATGGACTTCACCGGCGACCAGGCCCTGGAGAAGGGCTGGCGCAACGGCGAGAAGATCGACGACATCAAGGGCGCGACCGGCGGCGCGGGCCGGGTGGCGTGCGAGACCCGGGAGACCTTGCCGAAGGTGGCGCTGCCTTAGGGGGCGGTGACGCCGTGCGTCCTTCGAGGCCCGCTCGCGCGGGCGCCTCAGGATGAGGAGCGTTGTTGCTGAATTCCTCATCCTGAGGTGCGAGCCGCGGGCGAGCCTCGAAGGACGCACGGCGCCTCAGCTGTTCAGCCGCGCCAGCTTGTCCGGGTTGCGCATCGTGTAGACCGCCGCGATGCGGCCCTCGACGATCTCCAGGCCCATGGTCTGGAACACCACGCCGTCGCACGACAGCACCAGGCCCGGCGCGCCGTTGATCCGCGCCAGGCGGGCCACCGTGCCGTCGGGGTTGGGCCATTTCTTCTTGATGCCCAGCAGCAGGCGCACGGCCTTCTCGAGGCCGAACACCGGGTTGAGGTTGGCGCTGACGACGCCGCCGCCGTCGGCGTGCATGACCACGTCCTGGGCCAGGATGCCGCGCAGCACGCTCTCGTCGCCGCCCAGGGCCGCGGCCAGGAAGGCGCTGGTCAGGCGCTGCTCCTCCTCGGCGCTGGGGCGATAGCGGGCCTTGCCGGCCTTGATGTGTTCGCGGGCCCGGGCCGCCAACTGGCGACAGGCCGCCTCGGTGCGGCCCAGGGTGCGGGCGACGTCGGCGAACGGCGCGTCGAACACGTCGTGCAGCAGGAAGGCGGCGCGCTCCAGCGGGGTCAGGCGCTCCAGGGCCAGCAGGAAGGCCACCGACAGGTCCTCGCCCAGGTCCTGGTGATCCTCGTCGACCACCGGCTCGGGCAGCCACTCGCCGACATAGACCTCGCGCCGGGCCCGCGCCGACTTCAGCCGGTCCAGGCACAGGCGGGTGACGACGCGGTTGAGGAAGCCGGCCGGGTTGGTCACCGCGTCCGTCTCCACCCCGCGCCAGCGGATCCAGGCGTCCTGCACCACGTCCTCGGCGTCGGCCCGCGAGCCGAGCATGCGATAGGCCAGGCCGGTCATCGCCCCGCGCCGTGCCTCGAAGATCGTGTCCTGAGCGGTCATGCCTTCACCTTCTGGCGTCGAACGCAGGACCATACCACCAGCAGGCTGATGATGGCCGGCAGGAAGACGGCCGGAAAGTCGCGGGCCAGCAGCGGCCACGGCTTGGGCCCGCAGAACGGGGTGATCAGGTGGATCGTCGCGTGCAGGGTGAGGAACGCCGCCGCCGCGACGGCCGCGCCCAGGCCCCGGACCGGATCCCGAACCGCCCAGCCCATGGCCAGGGCGCAGGCGATGAACGCAGCCCCGATGTCGCGCACGAAATGGGTGTTCAGCGCCCCGGTCTCGATCACCCCCGGCACGCGCGGGTACCACCAGGTCGGGGCCAGCATCATCACCACGCCGTTCAGGGCCAGCAAAGCCGGCAGGATCCATTTCGCCCAACGCATCGTCTTCGCTCCAGGATTTCGAGGACATGACGAGATGGCCCGATCGAATGTGACATGCGCAGAGAAAATCACCGGCCGTTGCCCGTCCGCAAAAATCCCGTCAGGCTGACCGCCTCGGGCTGACGGGCGACAGAGGATTCAGGTACGTGCGCATGCGATGGAAACTAGCGGCCCTGGCATTCTTGGCCTGCCTGTCGATTGCTGCGTGGCTGCTCAAGATTCCGTTGACCCCGGCGTTTGGGCTGAAGGTCGGGTTAATATCGGAAACGGCTACCTCCGCCTCAGCGCCCTTGGGCCCAATCGCCACTTGGATTGGCCGCCTCATCTGGATGGGCGTTGCTCTCGTGGTGCTGGGCGTGTTGTTTTGGGTGACGCGGCACGTCCTTCGCCGTCCCCGCGCCCCGGACGCCTGACCGGCGACAAAATCGCCGCTGCCTTGCTTTCAGCCGCCTCCGCGTCTAGGTATCGCGCCCACTTTCCCGATCTTTCTATCTGCCCGCATGCATATCCCCCGCCGTCGTGCCCCTCTGAAAAGGGAAGCGACGCCGCGCAGGGGGACTCTTGAAGGACACCCGCCTTGGCCACCGCTTCCGCCCTCCTGAACGTGATGATCGACGCCGCCCGCAAGGCCGCGCGCGGCCTGGCCCGCGACTTCGGCGAGGTCACCGAGCTGCAGGTCTCCAAGAAGGGCCCCGCCGACTTCGTCACCGCCGCCGACCAGAAGGCCGAGCAGGTGATCTTCGAGATCCTCGAAAAGGCCCGCCCCGGCTACGGCTTCCTGGGCGAGGAGCGCGGCATGATCGAGGGCACCGACAAGACCCACACCTGGATCGTCGACCCGCTGGACGGCACAACCAACTTCCTGCACGGCATTCCGCACTTCGCGGTCAACATCGCCCTGCAGCGCGAGGGCGAGATCGTCGCCGGCGTCACCTACAACCCGATCACCAACGACCTGTTCTGGGTCGAAAAGGGCAAGGGCGCCTATCTGGGCGCCGAGAAGCGCCTGCGCGTCGCCGCCCGCCGTCACCTGGACGAGAGCGTGCTGGCCACCGGCGTGCCGTTCCTGGGCAAGCCCGGCCACGGCCAGTTCCTGAAGGAACTGCACCAGGTCAGCCAGAAGGTGGCCGGCGTGCGCCGCTTCGGCTCGGCGGCCCTGGACCTGGCCTGGGTCGCGGCCGGCCGCTTCGACGGCTACTGGGAACGCAACCTCAAGCCCTGGGACGTGGCGGCCGGCGTGCTGATGGTGGCCGAAAGCGGCGGCAAGGTCTCGTCGATCGAAGAGCACGGCAACCCGGCCGACGGCGTCTCGATCCTGGCCTGCAACCAGGAACTCCACCCGCTGGTGCTGGAACGCCTGCGCGCGGCGTAGGGGACTGAGCCATGCCCATCTCGACCCCGTTTCCCCGACGAAGGTCGGGGCCCAGGTCATAGGGCGGGGTGTCGTGAAGACCTGGCTGATGTTCAGGCTAAATCTGGGCCCCGGCCTTCGCCGGGGAAACGGATTCTGTTGATCCACATCTGGTTCTGAAAACCCCAAACAAAAACGCCCCGGGCGCGAGCCCGGGGCGTTTGCGTGTCCGGCCGTGATCTAGCGGCAGACGGTCCGCTCGTAGACCGAGCCGCTCCACTCGTCGTAGTCGCGGGTGGTCCAGCAGTCGCGGACCCGGCCGTAGCCATAGCCGTAGCGCGGGCCGTAACCGTAGCCGCCGTAATAGCGGGGGGGCGGAGGCGGCGGGGCGTAGCCGTAGTCGTAGCCGCGCCGGTAGTGGCGGTCGTTGCTGCCGCTGGCGATGGCCGCGCCGAGGGCCAGGCCGATCACCCCGGCGGCCAGGGCGGCGTCGCCACGGCCGCCGTGATGGTGACGGCCGCCGTAGTAGCCGCCGCCGTGGCGGTAGGATTGGGCCGAGGCGGCGGTCGAGCCGGCGACCATGGCCAGGGCGGCGAGGCCGGCGGCGACACGGCCGATATTGGTCTTCAGAGTGCGGTTCATGACGCTGTGTCCTTCCAGGAGCGCCGTGTCACCACGTCGCCTCCATCTTGGGCTCATCCTCCGCCTCGGCGGCTGAACGCAGGCTGAACGGGGCCGTCAGGTTGGCCGCCGCCGCCCGCACGACCCCTGAATCTCTGGAATAGCGTCCGATTTATTCACCTTTCCGCGCGTAGCTGAAGTCGACGACGGCGCCCAGAATGGGCGGTCCGAAGGCTTGAAGGCGATCGGCGATGTCCAGGAACGTGGCTTACGCGGCCGGCGAGGATCTGCAGATCCTGTCGTTCGAGGTCGGGACCCAGACCTATTGCGTGCCCGTGGGCGCGGTCCGCGAGATCCGCGGCGTCACCCCCGCCACCCCGCTGCCCGACGCGCCGCCCTATGTGCGCGGCGTCATCAACCTGCGCGGCCAGGTCATGCCGGTCATCGACCTGTCCGAACGCCTGGGCAAGGGCGTGGCCCAGGACAGCGCCCGCCAGGTGATCATCGTGGTCGAACACCATGACGACGTCGCCGGCCTGCTGGTCGACGCGGTCTGCGACAGCTTCATCGTCCCGGCCAGCGCCATCAGCCCGCCGCCGCCGCTCGGCGAGGAGGCCTCGCCCCTGGTCGCGGCGGTGATCACCACCGAGACGACCATGGTCGTGCTGCTGGCCGTCGAGGCCATCCTGCCCGACCGCAAGGTGGCGCTGGCGGCTTAGGCCGTTCTTTTCCCTCGTCTTACGTTGTCATCCCGGACGAGCGCGCAGCGCGAAGATCCGGGACCGGGGCGTGAACGCAGGCGCTTCCGGCGGTCCCGGATCTGCGCTTCGCTTGTCCGGGATGACAGCGGAGCGGCAGGCGAACAAATGTTTCAATAGCCCCTTCCTTCCGCCCTGCCCCTCCCGCTAGGGTCTCCCGCAACAACAAGGGAGATCGCCGATGAAGGCCGCCGTTCTGCGCGAAGTGGGCAAGCCGCTCACCATCGAGACCGTCTCGATCGGCAAGCCGGGCCCGCGCGAGGTGCTGATCCGCACCAAGGCCGCCGGCGTCTGCCATTCCGACCTGCACTTCGTCGAAGGCTCCTACCCCCATCCCCTGCCCGCCGTGCTGGGCCACGAGAGCGCCGGGATCGTCGAGGCGGTCGGCTCGGAAGTGCGCACCGTCAAGGTCGGCGACCACGTCATCACCTGCCTGTCGGCCTATTGCGGCCACTGCGAGGTCTGCCTGACGGGCCACATGAACCTCTGCATCAGTCCCGAGACCAAGCGCGCCAAGGGCGAGGAGCCCCGGCTGTTCCGCGAGGACCTGTCCGGGGCCGGCGACACGCGCATGGCGCAGTTCCTCAACCTGTCGTCCTTCGCCGAGCAGATGCTGGTGCATGAGCACGCCTGCGTCGCCATCCGCCGCGACATGCCCTTCGACCGCGCCGCCCTGATCGGCTGCTCGGTGATGACCGGGGTCGGGGCGGTGATCCACACCTCCGGCGTGCGGCCCGGCGAGACCGTGGCGGTGATCGGCTGCGGCGGCGTCGGCCTGGCCACCATCAACGGCGCGGTCATGGCCGGGGCCGGCCGGATCATCGCCATCGACCGCATCCCGGGCAAGCTCGAGCTGGCCAAGACGTTCGGGGCCACCGACGTCATCGACGCGGGAGCCGGAGACCCGGTCAAGCAGGTCCAGGAACTGACCGGCGGCGGCGTGCACCACAGCTTCGAGGCCATCGGCCTGAAGGTCACCGCCGAACAGTCGTTCCGGATGCTGCGCCGGGGCGGCACGGCCAACATCATCGGCATGATCCCGGTCGGCACGATGATCGAGCTGCACGGCCCCGACTTCCTGGGCGAGAAGAAGATCCAGGGCAGCTACATGGGCTCCAACCGCTTCCCGGTCGACATGCCCCGCCTGGTCGACGCCTACATGGCCGGCAAGCTGAAGCTGGACGAACTGATCTCGCGCCGCATCAAGCTGGAGGACGTCAACTCGGCGTTCGACGAACTGAAGCGCGGCGAGCTGGCGCGCTCGGTGATCGTGTTTGATTGAGGCGTCGGCCGCCTAGGGTTCGGGCTCAATTGAACGCTTGAATTCCTGAGTGACGTCAAAGCCCTCAATAACGGTTGTCATCCCGGCCGCAGCGAAGCGGAGAGCCGGGACCCAGGGGCCCAGGGGCCGGCGCATCGCGGTTGCCCTGGGTCCCGGCGCTTCGGCCCGCTGCGCGGTCCTACGGCCGGGATGACAACAGTTGGGTGGGCTCCAACGGAGTCCGAACCCTAAACCAACCCGCCCATGCCCGTGCCGCCCGGCCGGCCGGCGCCCGTCCCGGGATCGGCTTCCGGCTGGGCGACGCGGAGATTGTTCTGCACGTGGCCGACGCCCGAGACCGACTCGATCAGCATCTCGGCCTGGCGCTTGTCGTCGCGCGAGCCGACCAGGCCGTTCAGGGTGACCTCGCCGTTCTCGACCGCCACCTCGATCGTCCGGGCGTCCAGCCAGCTGTCGTCGCTCAGGCGGTCGCTGACGTCTTCAAGGACGCGCGCGTCCGAGCGGCGGTAGTTCTTGGGACCATGTCCGCGGTGTTCGCCTTCGAGGGCGCCCGCGTGGCGCGGATGCGGATGATGGGGGCCGTGTTCGCCCACCCACGACACGACCTCGTCACGCGCCCTGTCGAGCCAGGTGCGACCCTCGCCGTGATGGTGGTGACCACCATGCAGGTCGTGCGACCCCGCGCCGAAGTCGCGGGCGGCGTCGTCGGGGCGTTCGTGCGACCGGCCATAGTCGACATAGCGGTTGGCGCCGCCGCCGAAGTGGACGCCGCCCACCATTCCGTAGTCGCCCGGCGCGTGGAAGCTGCCGGATCCCGGTCCGTAGCCCGCGCCGGAGACCACCCGGCCATAGCCGATGTCGCCCCCCTGGGCCTGGGCGCGCAGGAACTCGCCGCCCCGCCGGCGCGGCGGCGCGGCGGCGCGCGCCTGGCGCTCCCGACGCGCCGCCTCGTCATCATGATCGCGCCCCTCGTCGAAATCGCGGTCGCGATCGACCTCGAACCGCCCTTCGCGATCGTTCCATCTAGTTTCCGGCATCGGTCTTCTCCATGACTTCGCCCGGCCCGGACGCATCAAGATCGTCATGAGAGATAACGAACTACACCGCCAAGAAGATGCAGGCCGCGCCTGATAACCTAAACGCTTCTTGAACACTGTTACGTCAGGTTGTCGCATCGACGACGTAGCGTGACGATGGAGCGGCCGGTGCGGCTGAGCGAGTTTCTCGACGACGGGCTGGAAGGCGCGCTCCTGATGATGGGGCATCGCAGCCGGACCGTGCGCGTCGCCATCAGCCTGATGATCGACGGACTGCTGTTGGCCAATTTCGGCTGGAAGGCGGCCGGCGCCTGGCTGGCGGTCAATGTCGGGCTCGAGGCCTGGCTGCAGTTCAACCAGATGCGCTACGGCCACGGCAAGGGCCAGTACGCCTCGGCCTTGACCCGCCTGAGCACCGTCGCGGCGTTCAGCGGCGCGTGGTCGGTGATGGCCGCCCTCACCTGGATCCACGGCTCGCCGGCCATGAAGTTCGCGGCGCTGATCATCCTGTTCGGCCTGCTGCTGGAGGCGCTGAAATACGCCGTCCTCAGCCGTGCGGCCTTCACCGCCCTGGCGCCCTTTCCGGTCGCCGCCCTGATCCTCGCGCCGATCGTGTTCGGCGGCTTTCGCGGCTGGGAGCTGGCCTTCGCGATCACCGCCCTGGTCGGGCTGGGCGCCTATCTGGCCAACGCCGCCAAGCTGATGCGGGCCAACGCCCACGCCCTGGAACGGGCCCAGGTCGAGGCCCAGGCCGCCAACCGCGCCAAGTCCGCCTTCCTGGCGATGATGAGCCACGAGTTGCGCACGCCGATGAACGGGGTGATGGGCATGGCCCACGCCCTGGCCTCCACCCGCCTGGATCGCCGCCAGACCGACTACCTGGACACCATCGTCCAGTCCGGCGACGGCCTGATGGCCATTCTCAACGACATTCTCGACCTGTCGAAGATCGAGGCCGGCAAGCTGGAGCTGGAGATCGTCAGCTTCGACGTCGCCGAACTGGGCCGGCAGCTTCACAACCTGTGGATCGAAACGGCCCGGGCCAAGGACGTGGCGCTGGTCCTGGAGATCGCCCCCGACACCCCCGCCTGGCTGGCCGGCGACCCGATGCGGGTGCGCCAGATCCTGCTCAACCTGCTCTCCAACGCCGTGAAGTTCACCCTGGACGGCGGCGTCCGCGTCGCCATCGGCCCCGGCCTGGGCGGCGGCGTCGAGATCGTGGTCTCGGACACCGGCATCGGCATGTCGGCCGAGCACCAGACCCGGCTGTTCCAGCCCTTTTCCCAGGGCGAGGTCTCGACCACCCGCCGGTTCGGCGGCTCGGGCCTGGGCCTGTCTATCTGCCACCATCTGGTGACCCTGATGGGCGGCCGGATCTCGGTGACCAGCCGCCCCGACGCCGGCTCGACCTTCACGGTCAGCCTGCCCCTGGCGACGGCGACCGCACCAGTGGCGCCCCTGCCCCTGCCACGCGCCGCCGGGCTGGAAGGCCGCCGGATCCTGGTGGTCGACGACAACCGGGTGAACCAGACCGTGGCCCGCGCCCTGCTGGAGGCGGTCGGCGCCGAGGTGGTCATGGCCGACGACGGCCTTCAGGGCCTGGAGCGGCTGACCGCCGACCATTTCGACCTCGTCCTGATGGACGTCCACATGCCGACCATGGACGGTATCGAGGCCCTGGCCCGCATCCGCGCCGGCCAGGGCGGCCCCGCCGACATCCCGGTCATCGCCCTGACCGCCGACGGCATGTCGGGCGAGGCCGAACGCCTGCTGACCCTGGGCTTCGACGGCGTGCAGTCCAAGCCGATCCAGCCGGCCGAGCTGCTGCGGGTGGTGGCCGAGGGGTGTGACATGCCGCGACGGGCGCCGAAACTGGAACTGCGGGCCTAGTTTCCCAATGGGCCGCCTTGCGTCTGCGGCATCCTCGGGAATCGCCCCATACTTCCAAGTTGAAGAGATCATCCCCAACTTGCCTCGCAAAGCTGTGGGCAAGCTGGGGACGCCTCGGCCAGCCCCGGTGACGCCTTTTCTGGCGGCCTACCGCCGATCCTGACGTACCGCCATGGTGTCTGGTTTACGCTCTGAAGTTCCGCCATCGCCGCCATGCGTTTCGACGACCATTTCCTTGACGAGCTGAAGACCCGCCTTCGCCCTTCCGACGTGATCGGGAAATCGGTGAAGCTGCGGCGGCAGGGGCGCGAATATGCGGGGCTGTCGCCGTTCACCAAGGAGAAGAGCCCGTCGTTCTTCGTCAATGACGACAAGGGCTTCTACCATTGCTTCTCCAGCGGCAAGCATGGCGACATCATCAGTTTCCTGCAGGAGACCGAGCGCCTGACCTTCACCGAGGCGGTGGAGCGGCTGGCGGCCGAGGCCGGCATGGCCCTGCCCGAGCCCGACGCCCGCGCGGCCCAGGAAGACAAGAAGCGCGCCGGCCTCTCCGACTGGATGGAGCTGGCCGCCGGCTGGTTCGAGAGCGAGCTGCGCCGCCCGGTCGGCCAGACGGCCCGCGACTACCTGGCCCGCCGCGCCCTGCCCGAAGACCAGTGGGGCCGCTTCCGCCTGGGCTTCTCGCCCAACAGCCGCACGGCGCTGAAGGATTACCTGATCGCCAAGGGCGCCCTGCCGGCCGAACTGGTCGAGGCCGGCCTGCTGATCGCGCCCGAGGACGGCGGCGCGCCCTATGACCGGTTCCGCGACCGGATCATCTTCCCGATTACCGACACCCGGGGCCGGGTGGTGTCGTTCGGCGGCCGGGCCATGGATCCCGCCGCCCGCGCCAAGTATCTGAACGGGCCCGAGACCACCCTCTTCCACAAGGGTCGGCTGCTGTACGGCCTGTACGAGGCGCGCAAGCTGCTGCACGCCGCCCAGGCCGCCGCGCCCACCGAACAGACGCCCTTGATGGTGGTCGAGGGCTATATGGACGTCATCGCCTGCCAGCGGGCCGGCCTGCCGGCCGTGGCGCCCATGGGCACGGCGATGACCGAGGAACAGATGGAGGTGCTGTGGCGCCTGCATCCCGAGCCGACCCTCAGCTTCGACGGCGACAAGGCCGGCCAGCGGGCCGCCAGCCGGGCCATCGACCGCGCCCTGCCCCTGCTCAAGCCCGGCCGCTCGTTCCGCTTCTCGATGGTGACCGGCGGCAAGGACCCCGACGACGTGCTGCGCGAACAGGGCGCGGCGGCGCTGAAGAGCCAGATGTCGGCGACCACGCCGTTCGTCGAGGCGCTGTTCTCGCGCGAGCGCGACCTGGAGCCGCTGGACACCCCCGAGCGCAAGGCCGGCTTCAAGCAGCGCCTGCGCGCCGCCGCCGGGACCATCGCCGACAAGGACCTGGCCGCCGCCTATCGCGACGACCTCTACGCCAAGCTCGACGCGCTCTTTCCGAAGCCCGCCTATGGCGGTGGGGGCTCCAATGGCCCCAATGGTTCCTGGGGCGACGGCGGCGGCCGGCCGTTCGTGCCCCGCGGCCAGTGGAAGGGTGGCAAGGATCGCGGCCCGCCCGATCCCGGCATCCGTGGCATCGCCCGCGCCGAGATCGGTGGCCGCCTCAAGCCCTTCCACGCCGCCGTGGCCATCGCCGCGCTGGACCATCCGGCCTGGGCCCGGCCCTATGACGAGGCCATCGAGCGGATCGGCTTCGGCGACCCGCGCCTGGCCCCGTTGGCGACGGAGCTGTTCGACGCCCTGTCCGACGAGATCAGCGACGACACCCCGTTCCGCGCCATCCTCGACCGCAAGGGCCTGGGCGGCCAGGTCGCCGAGGTCGAGCGGGTGGCCCACGCGATCACGGCCCCGTTCCTCGACCCGAAGATGGACCCCCAGCGCGCCAAGGCCCTGTGGTCGGCCTGCTACGAGGCCCTGGTCGAGATTGGCGACAGCGAACGCGCCCTGGCGTCCCTGCGCCGCGAACCGGTGACCGCCGGCACGCTGACGGCGACACGCGACCTGCGCACCCGGATCGGGGTGCTGGAGCGGCAGATCAGCGGGTTGGAGTTCTGGGAAGCGGCGGCGACCACGGTCGCGATTTCGTAAATTGCTCGCTTAGCCAACTCCAAATATCCGCTTGGGTCCCGGCTTTCGCCGGGATGAGCGGAATTGGGGAGCGTTCCCATCTTGACTCCGGCGTCATGCAACGCCATCTGGCGACTCAAGGATTTGCCACGCTGCTGATTGACATCGCTCGGGCCGCCATTTTGATGCGCGCGCCCTCCTTGAAACAGGATGTCACCCTCGCCGCCGTCAGGTCCCAGTGGCTGCGGAAACCTCGCGAGAGGCGACGCCGACCGCGCTCGAAGCCCGCGCCTCCGCACAGAGCCCAGCTCGCGGAGCGTTAGCCCATGGCTCTTCGACGTGTGTCGCGCGTTTCCCTTGAGAATTTTTTCAGCGGTTCGCTGGATGACTGGAACGGACGACAGGGCGCGATGCGTAAAGCGGCCTTTCACGTACACATTTCTCGGCGCGCGCCTCGATCCGGGCGCCGCGTCGTTTCGGAGACCTGAATGAGCACGACGACGACTGACGGAGCTGAACCGCCCGAAACCGGTGGCGGCGACGGCCCCCTGCTCGACCTGACCGATGCCGGTGTAAAGAAGTTCATCAAACAGGCCAAGGCGCGCGGCTACGTCACGATGGACGAGCTGAACAAGGTCCTGCCGTCGGAAGAAGTGACGTCCGAAGCCATCGAAGACACCCTCGCCATGCTGAGCGAGATGGGCGTCAACGTGGTCGAGGCCGAAGAAGACGCTGAAACCTCGGAAGGCGGCGAAGTCGTCGCCCGCGAGGACAACCAGCAGGTCATCACCAGCGACAAGCCCGCGGCCTATGACCGCACCGACGATCCGGTGCGCATGTACCTGCGCGAGATGGGCAGCGTCGAGCTGCTGTCGCGCGAGGGCGAAATCGCCATCGCCAAGCGCATCGAGGCCGGCCGCGACACCATGATCCGCGGCCTGTGCGAAAGCGCCCTGACCTTCGAAGCGATCATGGTCTGGCGCGAGGAACTGGGCACCGGCCGCATCCTGCTGCGCGAAGTGATCGACCTGGAAGGCACCTACACCGCGATCAACGGCGTCGCCGCCGCGATCGCCGCCGAGGAGGCCGAGCAGGCCGAACCGGTCGAGGCCGACCCCGACGCCCCCAAGGCCGAGGGCGAAGGCGACGACGACGACGATTTCGACGACGGCGCGGGCCCGACGGTCAGCGCCATGGAAGGCGAACTGCGCGAAGGCGTGATGGCCATCCTCGACGCGATCGCCAGCGAGTTCGAGACCTTCCGCAAGCTGCAGGACAAGCTGGTCGGCAGCCGCCTGAAGGGCGCCGACCTCAGCGACGCCGACCGCAAGGCCTATGAGGGCCTGTCGCAGACCATCATCCAGCACCTGAAGACGCTGAAGCTGAACAACGCCCGCATCGAGGCGCTGGTCGAGCAGCTGTACGCGATCAACAAGCGCCTGATCGGCCTGGAAGGCCGCCTGCTGCGCCTGGCCGACAGCTATGGCATCAGCCGCAGCGAGTTCCTCAAGGCCTATTTCGGTTCGGAGCTGAACCCGAACTGGATCGACCAGGTCAAGGCCATGGGCGTGCGCTGGACCAAGTTCGTCGAGAACGACGTCAATTCGGTCGGCGACATCCGCCAGGAAATCGCCGCCCTGGCCACCGAGACCGGCGTGCCGATCGATGACTACCGTCGCATCGTCCAGACCGTGCAGAAGGGCGAACGCGAGGCCCGCCAGGCCAAGAAGGAAATGGTCGAGGCCAACCTGCGCCTCGTGATCTCCATCGCCAAGAAGTACACCAACCGCGGCCTGCAGTTCCTGGACCTGATCCAGGAAGGCAATATCGGCCTGATGAAGGCCGTCGATAAGTTCGAATATCGTCGCGGCTACAAGTTCTCGACCTACGCCACCTGGTGGATTCGCCAGGCGATCACCCGCTCGATCGCCGACCAGGCGCGGACCATCCGCATCCCGGTGCACATGATCGAGACGATCAACAAGATCGTCCGCACCAGCCGCCAGATGCTGCACGAGATCGGCCGCGAGCCGACCCCGGAGGAGCTGTCGGAAAAGCTGGCCATGCCGCTGGAGAAGGTGCGCAAGGTCCTGAAGATCGCCAAGGAACCGATCAGCCTCGAAACGCCGATCGGCGACGAGGAAGACAGCCACCTGGGCGACTTCATCGAGGACAAGAACGCCATCCTGCCGATCGACGCGGCCATCCAGTCCAACCTGCGGGAAACCACCACCCGCGTGCTGGCCTCGCTGACCCCGCGGGAGGAGCGCGTGCTGCGCATGCGCTTCGGCATCGGCATGAACACCGACCACACCCTGGAAGAGGTCGGCCAGCAGTTCTCGGTCACCCGCGAACGCATCCGGCAGATCGAGGCCAAGGCGCTGCGCAAGCTCAAGCACCCGTCGCGGAGCCGCAAGCTGCGCAGCTTCCTCGACAGCTGAGCCGCGTCGCGTTCACCGACGACGATCAGAAGGGCCCGGTGGAAACACCGGGCCCTTTTTCGTGGGCGTTAGTTGCTTAGGGCGTGATGATTTTGAACTGAACCGCCCACCCCCCATTCCGTTTCCCCGGCGAAGGCCGGGGCCCAGATCATGGGGCGGAGCGTTTGGGGTCATCGTCCAATACGACGGCTGAACCTGGGCCCCGGCCTTCGCCGGGGAAATGGATCAAAAATGGCGATTCCGCCGTGAATCATCGCGCTCTAGGTCGCGAAATCGGCCCTACCGCAGCGCGTAGCGCAGCGTCACCATCGCCGAGCGGGGCGCGCCGGGCAGGTTGAGGTTGGGGCTCGTGCCGTGGCCGGAGACGAAATAGCCCTCGTCGAAGAGGTTGCTGACATTGAACTGCGCGACCAGCGGGCCAAACCGCTTCCAGACCATGGCGTCGACCGTGGCGTAGGCCGGCAGGGTGACCGTGTTGCCCGGGTTGGCGAAGCGGTCGCCGACATAGTTTGCGCCCGCCCCAAAGCCGTAGCGCCCGCCGACATCCCGGGTCAGCCAGAGGTTGGCGCTGTGCTTGGGCGTGATGGTGGCGCGCTTGCCCTCGATCGGCTGACCAGCGTCGCGGGCGATCGAGTCTGTGACCTTGGCGTCGAGATAGGCGTAGCCGGCGATCGCCCGCCAGCCGTCGGAAAGGTCGAGGTTTCCGGTCAGTTCCACCCCGTCCGTGCGCTGCACGCCGATCGGGATGATCCTCAAGGTCGCCGGATCGGTGGCCTTGATGCCGGTGCGCTCGAGCCGGAAGACCGAGACCGTCGCGCTGGCGCGGCCGTCCAGGAAGTCGAACTTCCCCCCGACCTCGTGGTTGCTGGTTTCTTCCGGGGCGATGTCGGCGTTGCTGGCGGCCAGGGCGAAGGTTTCGCCCGACGGCTGGAACGAGCGGCTCCAGGAGGCGTAGTAGGACTGGGTCTTCGTCGGCTGCCAGACCAGGCCCAGCCGCGGACTCCAGTTCTTGTCGATCCGTGACAGGTCGGCCAGGCCCGGCAGGCGCTGGTCGGTCGCCTGCTCGAAGCGGTCGTAGCGAACGCCAACCAGGGCCTTCCAGTGTTCGCCCAGCGACACCAGGTCCTGTGCGTAGACGCCGACGGTCTTGAAGATCGTGCGGTTGTCGGCGGTCGGGGCGCCGGGAACCGCGCGGGCCAGGATCGGCAGCACCGGGTTGAACAGCGACACCGTCGCCACGCCGTTGCGGGAATAGGTCAGGGCGTCCTTGACCTGACGGCCGACCTCGACGCCGTAGAGCAGTTGGTGGCCCGTAGCGCCCAGGGCCAGGTCCTGGGTCAGTTCGGCCTGGTTGAACCAGCCGTGCTCGTCGCGCTCGACGTTCGAACGGTTGAGGGTCACGGTCTGGGCCGTCTCGTCGACCGAGCCCGGCAGGGTGTTGAAGCGCGACAGGCTGTAATTGTAGTAGCGGAAGGCGTTGCGGAACTTCAGGCCCTCGCCGAACTGGTGGAACAGGGTCGCCGTGCCCGAGGCCACCTTGCTTTGGCTGGTGTCGACGTCACGGGCGTTGGCCGCCCCGTAATAGGCCCCGGCGTCCACGTCCACCGGCCGGCCGCGATAGGCCGGCACGCCGAAGTCGGTGACGCGCTTGTCGCGCAGATAGTCGGCCTGGAGCAGCAGCGAGGTGTCGTCGCCCAGCGCCACCGTGGCGGACGGAGCGACGGCTTCACGCTTGAGGAACTGGGGATCGCGATAGCTGTCGGCCCGCTCGACGGCGCCGGTCACGCGCAACGCCGCGCCGGGCAGCGCCTTGCCCAGGTCGAACTCGATCCGTCCGTCGTCCCAGGCCCCGAAACTGGCCGTGACCGAGGCGATGTCCACGCCCGGCTTGCGCGTGACGCGATTGATCAGCCCGCCGGAAGAACCGCGGCCGTAGAGCACCGAGGCCGGCCCCTTGACCACCTCCACCCGCTCGATGTTCGACAGGTCGCGGAAGTACAGCGCATCGTCGCGCACGCCGTCGATGAACTGGTCGGCGATCGCCGTGAAGCCCCGGATCGACACCTGGTCACGCTGGCCGTCGCCGTGGGAGAAGCCGACGCCCGGCACGTTCTTCAGCACATCCTGCAGCGACAGCGCGCGCTGGTCCTGCATGACCTTCAGGCCGACCACGTCGATGGTCTGGGGGATGTCGCGCAGCGGGGCGTCGATCTTGGTCGCCGTCGTCGCCTTGCCTGGATTGTAGTCGCCCTTGCGGCCGGCCACTGTCAGCTCCGACACGGTCGTGTCGGTGTTGTCCGCCCAGGCGGGCAGGGGCGCGAGCATCGGCGCGAACGCGCAGGCCAGCAGCAGGCGACGGGTGGCTAAAGACACAGGCGGATCCTTCGACGAACGGAAGATGCGCCTAATAATTACTTGCAACAATGTGTCAATGTTGAAGGGCGGCAAGGTCGTGGGATTGCCGTCGTTCGGGCTCCAGCCGCGCCCAGAAAAGAGGCGGCCCTGCGAGGCCGCCTCTCCAAGGAGGGCATGCGATGGACCCTGGTCGCCGATCCTGCCCCCGACCGTGCCCCTCCCTCGAGGCCGAGCCGCCAGGCCCGCTGAAAGCGCCGCCAAGCCGACACCCGGCGCTCCGGGACTTCTATTGCGGCTGGTCGCAGGACCAGCTTTTGCCGTCCTTAGACGACTTGCAATAGACCGATGGTCCCGAAGTCAGCATGGCGTCGATCTTCTGCTGGTCGTTAAGGATGTGGGCAAACTTGTGATAGTGCCCATGGGAGTCGAAGTTCGACTTCAGGGTCGCCGCCTCGCTCTTCACGTTCCCCAGTTCCCCCTTCACGTTCGCCAACTCGCCCTGCAGGCTGGCCAGGCCGCCGGTCACGGCCACCAGGTCGTTGGTGTTGGTGATCCCCTTCAGCGAAACGGTCGCCAGCCCGTTCTTCAGGCTGTCGATCATCTTGGCCTGGGTTCCGGCCTGGCCCTGCAGAGTCGCCGTCTGCTGCTGCAGCGCCGCGACCTGTCCGCGCAGGATATTGACCTGCTTGAGCAGTTCCAGCGGGTCGGCGGCGCTGAAGATCGGGCCTTTGGGCATCTGCAGCTGTGGATTGGTCGCGGGCTGAGCCGCCGGCGCGGGCGCCACCGGCGTGATGCGGATTGGAAGCGGTCGCTGGGCCCAGGCGGCGGACGCCGACAGGGCCAAGGCGGCGGTGATCAAGGCTGGCAGGGCGATAGGCTTGCGAATCGTCATCTGGTCGTTCCCCTCGAGATCCGGACCCCCGTCCGGCGAACGAGACTATCATGCCGCCTCCCTAAAACAGCCCCGCTTGGCGGACCGCCGATCGCCGATGATGCCGGGGATGAAAAAGGCGGCGCCTCGCGACGCCGCCTTTTCCGTTCCCGGGGGCTTGAACCTAGTTGCCGACCTTGGCGTCGGCCGAGCCCGTCCCCGAGGCCGAGGCGCTGGCTCCGCTACGCGAGGCCGAGCCGCTGAGGCCCAGCGAGCCGCCGTTGCTGGTCGAGCCGCGATCGCTGGAGGCGCTGCTCGAACCCGAGCCGTTGGCCGAGCCGGTCAGGCCGTCGCTGGTCAGGCCGCCGGTCGCGTCGGCGTCGCCCGAACCGCCGGCGCTGGCCGAGCCGGCGGTGTCGCGGGCCGAGCCGATGGCGTTGCGGGCCACGCCGGTCCCGCGCCCGGCGGCCGAGGTCGCCCGGTCGCGGGCCGAGCCGATGGCGGTACGGCCGCTGCTGGCGGCCTTGCCGGCGACGCTACCGACCCCCGAGGTCAGGCCGCTGGCGTCTGGGGCCGCGACCTGGCCGCCGCCCGAACCACCGCCCGACAAGGCGCCGGTCAGGGACGAACCGGCCGTCGAGGCCGAGCCCGACCCCATGGCCGAACCGGTGGCCGACCCCGCGGCCGAACCGTTGACGCCGCTCGCCGCGCCCTGGGCCAGGCCCTGGGCGGAGCCGCCGGCGTCACGAGCCCGCCGCGCGGCGCGGCCGGCGGTGTCGCGGACGCGACCGGTGGTGTCGGTCGCCCGCTCCCGAACCCGGCTGGTGGCGTCGGTCGCCCGCGAGGTCACGCCCCCGAGGTCGGGCGCCCCCAGCTGACCGGCGCCGGTCAGGGAGCCGCCCATCTGGCCGCCCATGCCGCCGGTGAGGCCGCCCAGACCGCCGCCCAGGCCGCCCGTCAACCCGCCACCCCCGCCGAGGCCGCCGCCTCCACCGAGGATCTGGGCGTGAGCCATCGGCGCGGCCAACAGCATGGCGGCGGCGGTGGCGGTCATGAAGAACGAGGTCTTGCGCATGGTGTGTCTCCTGGAAGAGCGTTGCGAAATCCGCGGAGCGGCGCTTCGTCCGCCTCCTGACCTGTCCAACGACCCGTCCGCGCGCTTTCTTCCCGACCACGCGAATTTATTTTCCCGCCGCCTCCACCAGGCCGCGCCCATACAGCGGATCGGGGCCTGGCGCGCCCAGGTCGATCGCCGCTTCTCCCAGCCGGCCGACCGCCCGTTTCGCTTCCTGCGGATCGGCGACGTCGATCATCCGCGCCAGGCGCGCGGCCACCACCGGCGCGGCGTAGGAGGTGCCCCGCACGGTCGCCGTCCGCCCGCCCGGCGCGGCGACCTTCACCTCCGCGCCATAGGCGGCGAAGTCGACATGGGCGGCGCGGCCGGCCTCGGGCAGCAGTCGCCGGCGACGGTCCACCCCGGTCACGGCGATCACCCCCGGATAGGAGGCCGGATACAGGGCCGGGGCCGCCGGCCCGTCATTGCCCACCGCCGCGACGATCAAGCAGCCCCTGGCCACCAGCGCCCTGACCGCCGCGCCCAGGGGGCCGTTGGCCGGTCCCACCAGGCTGACATTGACCACCGCGACCCTGGCCTGGGCCATCCAGGCCAGGGCCGAGACGATCGCCTCGGCCGAGCCGCCCGTCGGGCCCCGGCCATAGACGTCGGCGGCCAGAATCTGGCCCACGCCGCCGGCCGCCAGCACCGAGGCGACCGCCGTGCCGTGGGCGCTGGGACGCACGCCGCCCGGGCCGAAGCCGCGCGACTGGATCTTCACCCCCGCGAAGGCCGGCTGGGCGACGTCGACGCCGCCGTCCAGCAGCCCCACCCGCGCCGCCTCGCCGCCCGCCGCGATCGCGCCAAGCCCTGGGGACCCGCCGCCGCCCGCGTCCGCATAGAGATGGTTGAAGTCGTAGTCGCCGGTCGGGTCCAGTTCGCGCAGCCGCCGCACCGCCGCCTTGGCGCTCATGCCCTTGGGCGGCGTCAGGGTGACCAGCTCCAGCCCCAGGTCGTCGGACCGGCTGCGGCGCGCCACCGAGAACCCGGCCGCCTGGACCGTCGCCAGCGCCTGCTGGCTGGGCGAGATCGCCAGCACCTCGGCGCGGACCACGGGCTGGCCCAGGTCGTCCAGTTCCAGCGCCTTCGGGTTGCGCCGGACCAGGTCGCTCAGGCGGTCGAGCCGCGCGGCGACCAGGGCGCGCGGCGTCAGTTGCTCCAGTTGCTCCGCCGTCTGGCCCACGGCGCGCGCCAGCGGGTCCTGCCGGGGATCGGGCAAGGGCAGGCCGCCCAGCACCGAGCCCGGCGACGGCAACAGCTGGGCGAAGGCCGGCGTGGCCGCCGCCAGCACCAGCAGGCTCGACAGCATCGCGGCGGCGGGGCCGAGGCGGGGCCAACGGAACGTCATCAGGGGTCTGCCTCCTTCGCACAACGGGCGCTCACCATGGCCCGATCGCGGCGGGCGTGGAATAAGTTCACCGTTCAGGGACTAAACGGCGACGACGGATCGTTTCTTCCACAGGTGACGAAGGCGAACTTGGATTTCTTCCAGACAGAGATGCTGACCCTGCTGCCTCGCCTGCGCCGGATGGCGCGGGTCCTGGCGTGGGAGCCGGCCGACGCCGACGACCTGACGCAGTTGACCGTCGAACGCGCCCTGGCGCGCCCCGACCAATGGCGTCCCGGCACGCGGTTGGACAGTTGGATGTTTCGGATCATGCGCAACGCCTGGATCGACGAGACGCGGACCCGCAAGCGGCAGGGCCGCGTGCTGGCCCCGCCCGAGCACGGCGCGCTGGCGGCCGATCCAGGCGCGCCGTCGCTGGAGGCCCGGCTGGGCGCCTCGGCGGTGGAGCGCGCCCTGGACGCCCTGCCCGAGGACCAGCGCATCGCTGTCGCCTTGGTGCTCATCGAGGGTCTATCCTATCAGGAGGCCGCCGATAGCCTGGAAGTGCCAATGGGCACGCTGACCAGCCGCCTGGCGCGCGGACGCGCCACGCTGCAGACTGTGTTGACCGACCAAGGAGTCCTGCCATGACCGTCCCGGACGAAGAGGTCTTCGCGTTTGTCGACGGCGAGCTGCCGCCCGAAGCCATGGCCCGCATCGCGGCGGCCATGGAAAACGACCCCCAGTTGGCCCTGCGGATCGAGACCCAGCGCGCCCTGCGCCGCCTGCTGTCGGGCGCCCACGCCGGCGCCCTGGAGCGGCCGCCCCAGCGGCTGACCGCCGCGGTGACCGGCGGCGAGGCGGCCAAGCCCGCGCCTCGTCCCGCCGAGGTGATCGCCTTTCCAGGCGCCAAGGACAAGACCAAGGCCAAGGCCAAGCCGCGCGAGCCCAAGGCCGCCACGGCCGCCGACGGAACCCGCCGAGGCCTGCCGCCCTGGATCGCCATGGCCGCCTGCCTGGTGATGGGCCTGTTCGTCGGTCGGGTCGCGATCCCCGCCCTGCCGGTGCTGAGCGGCGCCCAGGACGCGCCGCCCATCGCCACCGGACCGCTGGCCCAGGCCCTCAACAAGCAGGGCTCCGGCCAGGGCGCCGGGCCCATCCGCATCGGCTTGTCGTTCAAGGACCAGGCCGGCCTCTATTGCCGGACGTTCCAGGCCTCGGGCCAGACGCCGGTCGCCGGCGTGGCCTGCCGCGAGCCCTCGGCCTGGCGCCTGCGCGTGATCAGCTCGGCCGCCCCGACGACGAAGACGGCCTACCGCACCGCGGGCGCGGAAACCCCAGCGGCGGTGCTGGCGGCGGTGGATGCGATGATCGTGGGACAACCGCTCGACGCGGCCGGCGAGACCCAGGCCAGGGCCAAGGGGTGGAAGGCTCGCTAGGGCGGATGTTTCAATCCAAAGGCGCCGCCCCCCGATAGAACCGGGTCTACCAGGGGGCGGCAGGTCCAAGCCCGCGCAGGGGGGAATGCGGGATGGGCTTGGACCGGCTCGTGGCCGACGTGGAAGGAGCCGTTTCCTAGACCTTCATGTCCAGGAGGGCGCCCGTCATCTCGTCGGCGGTCTTGGCGACTTCGGCGTTGGCCTTGAAGTCGGTCTTGGCCGAGATCTGCTCGACGGCCTCGTGGGCCAGGTCGATCTTGGATTCAGCTTGGGCCTGTTCCGCGCCCCAGGCGGCGGTGCGCTGGGCGCTGGCGCTGAGACGGTCGGCGGCGGCGAACATGCCGGCGGCGGCGGTAGCGAGGACCTGCACGGCCGTCTCCTGGGTCGGACGCCGGTCATCCGGCTTTGCCTGGGCAATTTCCTACCGAACGGTTAAGCGGCCTTCACCAAAGACGGTGAAGGTAAGCGGTTAACGCAGAAACCAGGTCGCCCGGGGCGGCGCGCCGATCTTCCCCGTTGTTTTTCCTCGAAGATTACAAAACGTTCAGGTCGCCTAATCTCGACAACGGGCCTTCGTCTGGCCAAGGTTCGCGCCTTCGCGGGCTCGTCCCCGCCCTCGAGCTTATGTTTTGGCGCATTTTCTTCACGCGAACCGGAAGTCACTTCGCTCGAAAATGCTTTAGGAGCCTGCCTTGATGCCGTTCTCCCGTCGCGCCGCCCTCGCCGGCGCCGCCCTGCTGCTGACCGTTCAACCCGTTTTCGCCGCCCAGACCGCGTCCAAGGCCAAGCCCAAACTCGCCGTCGCCGCCGCCTTCACGCCCTCGCCCGCCGCCATCAAGGCGCACATGACCTTCCTGGCCGACGACCTGATGGAAGGCCGCGAGGCCGGGACCCGCGGCTACGACATCGCCGCCAACTACGTGGCCTCGCAATACGCCCAGCTGGGCGTCAAGCCGGCCGGCGACAACGGCTCCTACCTGCAGCAGGTGCCGCTGACGGCCTCGCGCTCGGCCTCGGAGGGCGGGGTTTCCTATACCGGAGCCAACGGCAAGTCGGGCGCCCTGGCCTTCGGCGAGGACTATCTGCCCGCCGCCCAACCCAGCAAGACCGAGGTCCTGCTGACCGCGCCGCTGGTCTTCGTCGGCTACGGCGTCGTCGCCCCCGAACGCGGCCGCGACGACTATGCGGGCCTCGACGTGAAGGGCAAGATCGTCGTGTTCCTCAGCGGCGCGCCGAGCGGCTTCCAGACCGAGGAACGCGCCCACTACGGCAATGCCGGGGTGAAGCGGGCCGAGGCGGCCAAGCACGGCGCGGTCGGCGTGCTGACCATGCCGACCACCAGTTCGGAGAAGCGCCGCCCGTTCGCGCGCGGCGTGGCCGGCTACCAGGAATGGCGGATGAACTGGCGCGACGCCCAGGACGTCCCCTATGTGCGCGGCGGCGACGCCCCCAGCCTGGTCACCCTCAGCCTGAAGGGCGCGGCCAAGCTGTTCACCGGCGCGCCGGTCGCCCTGGAGACCGTGCTGGCGACCGCCGAGACGCCTGACGGCCTGGTCAGGGGCTTCGCCCTGCCGACCCAGGCGACCATCCAGTTGAAGACCGAGATCGAGAAGCGCCAGAGCAGCAATGTGGCCGGGCTGATCGAGGGTTCGGACCCGGCGCTCAAGGCCCAGGTCGTCGTGCTCAGCGCCCACCTCGACCACCTGGGGATCACCACCCACGGCAAGGACGCCGACAAGATCAACAACGGCGCGCTGGACAACGCCTCCGGCGTCGCCACCCTGCTGGAGGTGGCGCGCGGCTTCAAGGAGGCCCGGACCAAGCCCAAGCGCTCGATCCTGCTGCTGGCGGTGACGGCCGAGGAGAAGGGCCTGATCGGCTCGGAATATTTCGCCCACAACCCGACCGTGCCGAAGGCCAACCTGGTCGCCGACGTCAATCTGGACATGCCGATCCTGCTGTACGACTTCCAGGACGTGGTGGCGTTCGGGGCCGACCGCTCGTCGATCGGTCCGGCCGTGGCCCGCGCCGCCGGCCGGGTGGGCGTCTCGCTGTCGCCCGATCCGCTGCCGGAGGAAGGCCTGTTCACCCGCTCCGACCACTACCGCTTCGTCGAGCAGGGCGTGCCGTCGGTGTTCCTGATGACCGGCTTCAAGAACGGCGGCGAGAAGGGTTTCAAGGACTTCCTGGCCACCCACTACCATAAGCCGAGCGACGACCTGAGCCAGCCGATCAACTACCAGGCCGCGGCCCGCTTCGCCCTGGTCAACTACGAGATCGCCCGCGAACTGGCCGACGCGCCGGCCCGGCCGCGCTGGAACAAGGGCGACTTCTTCGGGAACCTGTTCGGGAGGAAGTAGGGGCGTTCGCGGTTGGGGACAGGCACATGTGCCTGTCCCCGTCGGATGTCGTCATCCACCTTGACCCCGCCCCCGCCCGGCGCGATCTGTACCCGTGGAACATCCGGAGACGGGACGAGTGTTGAGCGTTGGCAGCCTGCTGAGGATCGGCCTGATCGCGCCCGTGGTCATGGTGGCCGACGTCTGGCTGGCCCAGCGGCTGTTTCCAGGATTCAACGCCGGCGCCCAGTTCATCAGCGAGCTCGGCGGACCGGCCGCCCCCAACCCCCTGATCTTCAATGTCGGCATGGTGCTGGCCGGCCTGGCCGGCATGGCGGCCGGGGCCGGGTTCGCCCAGGCGCTGGAGGAGGCCGGCGGCCGGCGGCGGGTCTCGGCCTTCGCCGGCCTGTGGGTGGCGATGACCGGCCTGGGGGCGCTGTTCGCCGGCCTGTTCCACTGGCCCGACCCCATGCACCGCGCCTGCGGCGTGGGCCTGGCCATCCAGTTCGCGCCGCTGTTCACCGCCTGGGCGCTGTGGGGCAAGCCCCAGCATCGCCGCCTGGCGCACTTCTCGCTGGGCTGGTTCTTCGGCCTGCTGCTGGTGCTGGCCCTGCTGACCGGCGTGTGGAACGTGCGCACGGGCTCCGACGTCGGCCTCTGGCAGCGCGGCCATGCGTTCCTGGGCCTGCTGTGGCTGGCCATCGCCGCCTGGAGCCTGGACCGTCACTGGCGCTCGCGCCCCGCCACGCCCGAGGGCGGAGACGAGGCCGAACCCGACTACGCGCCCGCCGCCTCGTAGGTGACGATCAGGTCGGCGGAGGCCAGGGAGTCGCCCTTCAGCGCGTTGACCAGATCCGAAAGCTGAGTCTCCGGCCCGAATGGCAACCGCTCGGCCAGAGCGAAGATCTGGAAGTGATAGTGGTGCACGCCGTGGCCGACCGGCGGACGCGGCCCGAAATAACCGACCGCGCCGCTGTCGTTGCGCCCCTGGGTCGCGCCGCCGACCAGGCCCAGGCTGGCCCCCTGCGGCAGCCCCTCGGGCAGGCTGGTGGCCTCGCCGGGGATGTTCCAGATCAGCCAGTGGATGAACGGCCGGTCGCGCGGGGCGTCGGGGTCCTCGACGATGATCGCGTAGGCGGCCGCGTCCGCCACCGGGGTCCAGACCAGCGGCGGCGAGAGGTTGTCGTGATAGGCGCTGTGGCGGTCGGCCAGCCGGCCGCCGGGACTGGCCGCCGTGGTGGTCAGCACCAGGCTGGCCTCGCCGAACGGGTGAACCTTCTGCAGCGTGATCGCCGCGCCGGAGTGGTTGGGGGTCTGGGCGTGGGACATGGAAACTCTCCTGTCATCCAGAAGTAACCCGGAGCGGTGGGAGAGGGTTCAAAACCCACCAAAGCTGTCATCCCGGACAAGACCCGCAGGGCCGCCGATCCGGGATCGCCGGAAGCACATGCGCTCAGGCGTCGGTCCCGGATCTTCGCGCTGCGCGCCAGCCCGTCGTCAGGCGGGCCGCTTGCGCGCCCCGAGGCCGGGATGACAGAGAAGATGTTACTTCCAGGCGTAGTTGAAGCTGATGCTGATCCGCTCCTGCCTGGCCGCGTTGGCCGGCACCTCGTGGCGCAGCCAGCTTTCCCACATCAGCACCGCGCCCGGCTGGGGCTGGACGTAGACGAAGGTCTGGCGATCCTCCGGCGCGTCGGTCTGGCGGGTTGGGGCGGCCATCATCAGCGGCAGGCGCGGATCCTCCAGCTTCAGGGCCGAGGCGCCCGGCGGGACGGCGACATAGACCGTGCCCGACAGCACGCTGTGCGGATGGATGTGGCCGCTGTGCGCGCCGCCCGGCTTGAGGATGTTGATCCACAGGCTGTCCATCACCAGCCGCCCGCCGGCCAGCTCCAGGTTCAGGTCTCTGGCGAAGGCGACCGCGTGCTTGTCGAGCTTCTTCTTCAGGTCGGCGAACAGGCTGTCGCGCCGCGGCAGGTCGTCGAGCGAGGCGTAGGAGGTGTAGCCGTTGTAGCCCTTCTCCTTGGCCCAGGCCCGTCCGGCCCGATCTTCGGCGGCGATCGCCCGGCAGGCGTCCTCCAGCTGGGCGTTGAAGGCCGGGAACCCCTTGTCGGCGGCGAGGCTGCCTTCATAGAGGTGGGTGACGAAGAGCGGGCGCAGGGTCATGGGGCGCTCCATACAGCCCCGCCGCGTTGACGACAAACGGCGTCGGGAGGATGATCGGGTATGGCCGACGGCGAAATCACCCTGAAGATCGACGAGGCGCTCGCTGAGCGCCTGAAGGCGCGCGCCGAGGCCGTGGGCCAAAGCGTAGAGGATTTTGCTCTGCGGCTGCTCGAGGAAGACGCTGCGATTTGGCAAGAGGTCGATGCGATCTGCGACGCAACGATCGCGAACGATGATGGCATTCCACTAGAAGAACTCGAGTCTTGGATGCGCGGCTGGGGTACATCGGACGGTCCGTCGCCGCCGCGATGAAACCCGTCGTTGTTACACCACGCGCCTATGCCGACGTGCGACGCTTGGAAAATTGGCTGATCGACAAGGACGTCCATGCCGCGGCGCGTGTCGGTCCGCTGATCTTCGAAGCGATGATGTCGCTTTCCGAATTTCCCGAACGCGGCGTGCAGGCGCTGCGAAGTAAAGGCAGGGAGCTATTTGTCCCGTTCGGCGCCAACGGTTACGTCATTCGTTACCGGGTCGAAGCGACGCGCGTGCTGATCGCGACCGTTCACCACAGCCTCGAAGATCGCTGACCGCCGCAGACTCGCCTATATGTCCACCGTGGACCAAGACACCGCCCCTGCCCCTGCCGAAAACGCCCTGAAAGGCGCCGCCCTGATCAAGGACGAGGTCTCGCGCCTGCCCGACGCGCCCGGCGTCTACCGGATGATCGGCGAGGACGACGAGGTCCTCTATGTCGGCAAGGCCAAGAGCCTGAAGAAGCGGGTGGTGCAGTACGCCCAGGGCCGCTTCCACACCAACCGCATCGCCCACATGGTCGACGCCACGCGGTCGATGGTGTTCGTCACCACCCGCACCGAAGCCGACGCCCTGCTGCTCGAGATCAACCTGATCAAGCAGCTCAAGCCGCGCTTCAACGTGCTGCTGCGCGACGACAAGAGCTTCCCCGAGATCGTCATTCGCCGCGACCACGACGCCCCGCAACTGCGCAAGCACCGCGGGGCCCACACCATCAAGGGCGACTATTTCGGGCCGTTCGCCAGCGCCGGGGCGGTGAACAGCACGCTCAACACCCTGCAGAAGGCCTTCCTGCTGCGCTCGTGCAGCGACAGCGTCTACGAGACCCGCTCGCGGCCCTGCATGCTGCACCAGATCAAGCGCTGCGCCGCGCCCTGCACCGGCCTGGTGGGCAAGGACGACTACCAGGCCCTGGTCGACCAGGCGGAAGACTTCCTGCGCGGCAAGTCCCGCGCGGTGATGGCCAAGATGGCGGCCGAGATGGAGGCCGCCGCCGAGGACCTGGAGTTCGAGCGCGCCGCGCGCCTGCGCGACCGCATCCGCGCCCTGGCCGCCGTGGCCCAGGAAAGCCAGATCAACCCCGAGACCGTCGAGGAGGCCGACGTCGTCGCCCTGCACGTCGAGGGCGGCCAGGCCTGCGTACAGGTGTTCTTCTTCCGGGCCGGCCAGAACTGGGGCAACCGCGCCTATTTCCCGCGCGTGACCGGCAACGCCGAGGACGAGGACGACACGGCCACCGAGGAGCAGCGGATCCTGACCGCCTTCCTGGGCCAGTTCTACGACGACAAGCCGATCCCGCGCCTGATCCTGACCAACCTGCAGCCGGCCGACCACGAACTTCTGGCCGAGGCCTTCGCCCTGAAGAGCGGCCGCAAGGTCGAGATCAGCACCCCCAAGCGCGGCGAGAAGGCCGACCTGGTGGGCCATGCGCTCACCAATGCGCGCGAAGCGCTGGGACGAAAAATGGCCGAGGGCAGCGCCCAGACCAAGCTGCTGACCGGGGTCGGCGAGGCGTTCGGCCTGGACGCCCCGCCCGAGCGGATCGAGGTCTACGACAACAGCCACATCCAGGGGACCAACGCGGTCGGCGGCATGATCGTGGCCGGGCCGGACGGCTTCATGAAGAGCCAGTACCGCAAGTTCAACATCAAGAGCACCGAGCTCACTCCCGGCGACGACTATGGCATGATGAAGGAGGTGCTGAAGCGCCGCTTCGCCCGCCTGGTCAAGGAGGAGGAAGGCGGCGACAGCGGGGCCCGTCCCGACCTGGTGCTGGTCGACGGCGGCAAGGGCCAGCTGGACGCGGCGCTGGAGGTGATGGCCGACCTGGGTGTCGACGACATCGCCGTGGTCGGCGTGGCCAAGGGCCCGGACCGCGACGCCGGCCTGGAGCGGTTCTTCATGCCCGACAAGGTCCCGTTCATGCTCGAGCCCAAGTCGCCGGTGCTCTACTACCTCCAGCGCCTGCGCGACGAGGCCCACCGCTTCGCGATCGGCGCCCACCGCACGCGGCGGTCGATGGACCTGAAGAAGAACCCGCTCGACGAGATCGAGGGCGTCGGTCCGGGCCGCAAGAAGGCCCTGCTGCACGCGTTCGGCTCGGCCAAGGGCGTGTCACGGGCCGGGATCGAGGACCTGATGAAGGTCGACGGGGTCAGCCAGCCGCTGGCCGAGCGGATTCACGCGTTCTTCCGGAAGAGCTGAAGAGACAGGCCCGGGCGGGGACAGGCACATGTGCCTGTCCCCGATCGTGGCGCGCCGGCGCAAGGCCCGGGATGACGGCTGAGAAGTTGAAGGTTTCCGTCAAACGCCCGTCCGTCGGATGCGATCTCGACCTCCGTCAATGACACGTTTTGGCCAGACGCCCTCGGCGACCGAGGATCAGTGCTCGAACTTTACCGGCCAGGGGAGTGCGAGCTTCACGCCGAAATGCCCTTCGTCATGTTGATTGGTCCGCCAACCACCCACGACCTTCACATCCACCGTCGCGCTTTGACCACCAAAGCCAGCGGCGACCAAGGCATCACCATAACGCTTCGCTTCATCTCGCGCGAGGTATCCGACTCGCTCTCCTCCGATCGTCACCATGATGGCGTTGGGATCATATGGATTAGTCGGCTCTGGCATAAGAACACCTGTCGTCGTCAACTCATGGCCGTGACGGTTGTGGCCACCGCAAACTCGCGAGAGTGCTTCCTGATAGTTGCTTTCGCCAACGGCATCGCGGGGATAGCCACCCTTGCCAACCACCCTGAGCTTACGCACATTTTGAGAGGGCGCCTTTTGTTGAACCGCGCTCGGCTTTGCCTCTGGCTCTCGACCGGAGATGCCACCAAACAGTTTCGCCAGCCAGTTCATAGCGCTTCCCCCACAAAATCGCCGATACTATAGCATAGGTTGTGCAACACCAAACCGCCTAAACGTCTCCGCGATCACCGCCCGCGTCACGTCCCACTCCACCATTTCCAGCGCCTCGGCCAGCGACACGAACCGCGCCTCGGCCGCGTCGTCGCCGGCCACCGGTTCGCCCGACAGCCAGCGCGCGGCGTAGTCGATCATCAGATAGTGCCGCGTCGTCTCGCCGGTGGTGCGCGAGGTGAACAGGCCGTCGACCACGTCGACCAGACCCAGCAGCTCGGCTCGCACCCCGGTCTCCTCGACCAGTTCGCGCAGGGCGGCGACCAGCGTGGTCTCGCCCCATTCCAGGCGGCCGCCGGGCAGGCTCCACTGGCCCTGGCGCGGAGGATTGCCGCGCTTGATCAGCAGCACCTGGTCGCCGCGCAGACAGATGACCCCCACCGTGGGAACGGGGAATTCGGAAGCGGCGGGGGCGACGGCGGTGGAAGCGGAAACCATGGGGGTCAGATACGCCTGGTTCGGGCCGCGTCAAGCGACCGGGGACAGGCGCATGCGCCTGTCCCCGGTCGTTGATCACGGAAACCCCGCCTTGAGGTCCAGGCTGGAACTGACCCCGACCTGGGTCAGGCAGTGGCCCAGCCACTCGTCCGCCGCCTTGCGGCCGCGTTCGCGCAGGTCGGTCAGGAAGCTCCATTCGGTGTCGAACTTGCTGCCCAGCGACAGGTCGGCCAGGGCCTTGTCGGCGGTGATGGCGTGCATCAGCATCTTGCGATAGCGGCCCCGCGCGGTGTCCTTCAGCAGGCCCTCGTCGAGCAGCTTCTGCACGAAGCCGATGGCCCGCAACTCGGCCGCCAGGGCGGCGTTGAAGGTGATCTCGTTGAGCCGGTCCATGATCTCGCCCGGCGACTTGGGCGTCTCCTCGCGGACGAACGGGTTGAGGCTGACCAGCAGGATGTCGTCGGGGGTGTCGTCGTGGAACAGCGGCCACAGCGGCGGGTTGGCGAGAAAGCCGCCGTCCCAGTAGGGCTCGCCGTCGATCTCCACCGCCTGGAACACCTGGGGCAGGCAGGCGCTGGCCATGATGTGGCGGGCGGTCAGCTCGGTCTCGCGGAACACCTTGGCCTTGCTGGTGCGCACGGCGGTGGCGGAGATGAACAGCTTGATCGGCGAGCGCTCGCGCAGGGCCGCGAAATCGATCTCGCCCTCCAGCGCGTCGTGCAGCGGGTTGAGGTTGAGCGGATTGAACTCGTAGGGGCTCATCGACAGGGCCAAGGTCTCGGCCATCCGCCAGCCGGGGGTGTTCTTGATCCAGTCGGCCTTGCCGGCGAAGGCGTTGGTCCAGACGCCGCTGTCGCCGAACACGTTGCGGCCGCCGTTGCGGTTGACCTGCTTCCAGAACCGCTCCAGCCGGGCCTTGGCCCCGTCGCGGCCGCCGTCGAGCAGGCCCTGGGCCAGGCAGACGGCGTTCATCGCCCCGGCCGAGGCGGCGGTCACCGCCAGGATTTCCAGGTCCTCTTCCTCGAGCAGGCGGTCGAGCACGCCCCACTCGAAGGCCCCGTGCGAACCGCCGCCCTGCAGGGCCAAGGCGATGGGCTTGGGTCCCTTGGGCTTTCCCTTGAACAGACCGATCGGCATGGGGCGGGCTCCGTGCTTGCGACAGTCGGTACGCTTCCTCCCCACTCCCGTTTTCCCGACGAAGGTCGGGATCCAGATTCAGCCTGAGCGGCTCGTGGGTTTCACCTGGGCCCCGGCCTTCGCCGGGGAGACGGCGTTTTATAGGTCGCCCAGGAAGCCAAACGCTATTGCGCCACCCAGCCGCCGTCGATGGAGAAGGCCGCGCCGTTGGCCGAGGCCCCGGCGTCGGAGACCAGATAGAGCAGAAGGCCGTTCAGCTGATCGAAGGTGACGAATTGCTTGGTCGGCTGGGCGGCCAGGATGACGTCGCGCATCACCGCCTCCTCGGAGATCCCGCGGGCCTTGGCCTGGTCGGTGATCTGGGCCTCGACCAGCGGAGTCTTCACGAAGCCCGGGCAGATGGCGTTGCAGGTGATCCCGAAGGTGGCGGTTTCCAGGGCGACGGTCTTGGTCAGGCCCAGGATCCCGTGCTTGGCGGCCACGTAGGCCGACTTGAACGGCGAGGCGACCAGGCCATGGGCCGAGGCGATGTTGACGATCCGCCCGCGCCCCTGCGCTTTCATGATCGGCACCGCCGCCTTGATGGCATGGAAGGCCGACGACAGGTTGATGGCGATGATCAGGTCCCACTGGTCGGCCGGGAAGTCCTCGATCGGGGCCACGTGCTGGACGCCGGCGTTGTTGACCAGGATGTCCAGCTCGCCGAACTCGGCCTTGGCGGCCCGGATCATGTCGTCGATCTGGCCGGGCTTGGTCATGTCGGCGCCGTTGTAGAGCACCTCGACGCCGTGCCTTTCAGCCATGGTGGCGCGGGTCTTCTCGATGGCGGTCATCTCGCCCAGGCCGTTGAGGACGATGTTGACGCCCTGGGCGGCCAGGGCGTCGGCCATGGCGTGGCCGATGCCGCTGGTCGACCCGGTCACGATCGCGACCTGGCCCTGCAAACCGAAATCCACGGCCATCGACGTTCCCTGCTAGCTCTTTGTTTTGACGCATTTTCTTCACGCGAACCGGTGTCCACTTCGCTCGAAAATGCTACGGCTTCCCATTATGCTGCAGCGCAGCATATAGCTCGCCCTTGCGATGGGCGAGCGCTTATAAATTCATCGGTAGATGAATTCAGGGCTAAGGGCGAGCGAAAACCCAGTCGGCGGGGGTCGAGAGGTCGGCGCGGAACCGGTAGCCGTCCAGGTCGAAGCCCTTGAGGTCGGCCGCCTTGTCGATGCGGTTGTCGATGGCGTAGCGGGCCATGCGGCCGCGGGCCTTCTTGGCGAAGAAGCCCAGCACCCGCAGGGCGTTGCCCTTCTCTTCCTTGAAGTGGCAGGTGACCGTGGGCAGCTTCAGGGCCTTGGCGTCGACGGCTCCGAAATATTCCTGGCTGGCCAGGTTCACCAGGGTGGGGTCGGCATGGTCCTTGGCCGCGGCGTTCAGGGTCTTGGCGATGGTCTCGCCCCAGAAGTCGTAGAGGTTCTTGCCGCGCTTGGTCTTCAGCCGCGTGCCCATCTCCAGGCGATAGGCCTGCAGGGCGTCCAGCGGCCGCAGCACGCCGTACAGGCCCGACAGGATGCGCAGGTGGTCCTGGGCCCAGTCGAGGGCCGGGCGGTCCAGCTCGCGCGCCGCCAGGCCGGCATAGACGTCGCCATTGAAGGCGATGACCGCCTGCAGGCCCTCTTCGACCTGGGCGTCGAAGGCCTGAAAGCGGCCGTGGTTCAGCTCGGCCAGCTTCTCGGAGATGTGCATCAGCCGGCGCAGGTCGGCGGCCGTCAGCTTGCGCGTCAGCTTGGCCAGCTCGGCGATCTGGGGCTTCAGCTCGGGCGTGGTGAGCGGCAGCACCTGGTCGGGGGCGGTGAAGTCCAGCGACTTGGCGGGGGAGATGACCATCAGCATGGCCGGGGAGATAGAGCCTCCTGGCGGCGACGGCTAGTGCGGCGCTGGACAATGGTCGTGCTCGCCGCGATGTTGCCCGCTATCGGTTGGGGGATGAGATGATCAAGTTTGCGAACGCCCTGCGTATGGCGCGGGTTCTGATGGGGTGCGCGCTGGCCGTCGCGCTGACGAGTTGCAAGGCCCCCGCGTTGGACCCTGAAACCGACGCCGTGGCGCGGGCGGCCTATACCGAACTCCGGACCAACTCGTCCGCCTTCCAGGCCCGGCTCTCTTCGGACCTGCGCACGCCGCAAGGCGCGGCGGATATAGCCAAGATCAAGACCTACATCCCGCCGGGCGAACCGTCGCTGGGCAAGGCCGTGGGCTGGAACTACGTGACCATGCTGGGCCAGGGCAAGACCGCGTTCCTTAGCCACGAGTACGATTATCCGGGCAAGGTCGTCCTGTCGCAGATATCATTGAAACGCCCGGAGGGCGCCAAGACCTGGACCTTGATCGGTCTCAATGTTCGCGTGGCGACCAGCCAGGAACTCGAAACCTTGAAGTTCAGCCTGGTCGGCAAATCGCCCGCCCAGTACGCCTTCCTGGCGGCGATGGTCGCCAGCCTCGCCCTGATGCTGGCCGCGCTGGTCAAGGTGATCCGCACCAAGGGCCTCAAGCGCAAATGGCTGTGGGTGATCGCCTCGCTGTTTGGCGTCGGCAGCGTGCAGATGAACTGGTTCAACGGCGTCTTCGCCTGGCAGTTGGTGAACGTTTCACTGATCGGGGCCGGGGCGGCGAAAGGCTTCTCGCGGTTCGATCCGTGGACCCTCAGTTTCATCCTACCCCTGGGCGCGATCCTGATCCTGACAGGCGTCTGGGCAAGGCCCAAAGCCGCCCCCACTCCCGACGCGGCGCTCTGACCATGCCGCAGACCCTCGGCCTTCTCGCCGCCCTCGCCTGGCCGCTGGTGATGATCACCGGCCTGTTCCTGGTGATCCGCACCCGGGCGCTGAAATATCGCGTGCTGTGGGCCGTGCTGTGCTTCGTCGGGGTCGGGGCGTTCTGGATGCGCAAGAGCGACGGCCTGTGGGGCTTCGTCCCCGCGGCGATCAACGTGCTGGGTCCCGGCTCGGCGGCCGGCTTCTACAAGGCGACGGTTCCGGTCGGGGCTCTGATCGCCATCGGCGTCTGCCTGGCGGTCAGAAGGGTCAGAACAGTACGCGCGGGTTCATGATCCGCTGGGGGTCGAGGGCGGCGCGCACCGCGCGCAGGGCCGCGACCTCGACCGGGCTCTTGTAGCGCAGGGCCTCGACCGACTTCATCGCCCCCAGGCCGTGCTCGGCGCTGATCGAGCCGTCCATGGCCGCGACGATGTCGTGGACGATCCGGGCGCCCTCATCGCGCAGGGCGTCGTGCGGATCGTCGGACGCGCCGTCAGCCCGCAGCACGTCGTAATGGACATTGCCGTCACCGACATGGCCGAAAGCCACGACGCGGACGCCGGGCGAGAACTTCTCCATCGCCGCCGTGGCCTGGTCGATGAAGGCGGCGACCTTGGAGACCGGCACCGAGACGTCGTGCTTCCAGGCCGCGCCCTCGGGCTTCTGGCCGCCGGACTGGTTCTCGCGCACCGCCCAGAAGGCGTGGGCCTGGGTGTCGGATTGAGCAACGGCGGCGTCCTGGATCAGGCCGGTCTCCAGCGCGCCGGACAGCAGCCGCTCCATCGCCGCCTCGGCCGCGCCGGGCTCGCCCGAGGCGGTCTCGACCAGCACGTACCAGGGGTGGACGGCCTCCAGCGGCTCGCGCAGGCCGGGGATGTTCTTCAGGGCGAAGGCCACGCCCAGCCGGCTCATCAGCTCGAAGGCCTCGACCGCCCCGCCGGTCTCGTCCTTGGCCTTGGCCAGCAGGGCGATGGCGTCATGCGGCGTGGCGACGGCGGCGATCGCCACGCAGCGCGAGGCCAGCAGCGGATAGAGCTTGAGGCTGGCGGCGGTGATCACCCCCAGCGTCCCCTCGGCCCCGATCAGCAGGTGCTTGAGGTCGTAGCCGGTATTGTCCTTGCGCAGCCGCTTGAGGCCGTTCCAGACCTCGCCATTGGGCAGCACCGCCTCGATCCCCAGGATCTGGTCGCGCATGGTCCCATAGCGCAGCACCGCCGTGCCGCCGGCGTTGGTCGAGGCCAGGCCGCCGATGGTGCAGGAGCCCTCGGACGCCAGGCTGAGCGGAAAGCGCCGCCCCACCGACAGCGCCGCCTCATGAGCGGCGGCCAGGGTGACGCCGGCCTCCAGCACCATGACGTCGTCGAAGGCGTCGATATCCCGTACTACAGTCAGCTTTTCGGTGGACAAGAGGACCTCGCCCTGGGGGATCTGGCCGGCGACCAGGCCGGTGTTGCCGCCCTGGGGGGTGATCGCCACGCCTTCGGCGGCGCAGATCCCGACCACCGCCGAAACCTGGGCCGTCGAGCGCGGCAGGGCCAGCAGCGGCGTCTGACCGCTCCAGCGGCCGCGCCACTCCTTGAGCTTGGGCGCCAGGCGGTCGGGGTCCTGGCTCCACCCGCCCTCGCCGAGCACGGCCTTGAGGCGGGAAACGACGTCTGCGGGAACGGGCTTGGTCATGGGGGCGGAGGATACGCTTCCGAGGGCGCGGCGAATAGTATATACTGCGGTATATACCGGAGGCCGCGATGGGCATCTTCATCAAGAACCCCGAGACCGAGAAGGCCGTGCGCGAGATCGCCGCGTTGCGGGGCCAGACGATTACTGGCGTCATCGACGCCTTGGCGCGCGAGGCGCTGGCGCGGGAACAACCCGAACCGCCACGGCGGACCTTGGAAAGCATGCGGGCGGCGACAGCGGAATTTCGCCGCAAGGCCGGGCTGGACAAGGTCAAGCTCAACGTCACTAAAGCCGATTTTGACGCGCTCTGGGAAATTCCTGGCGTCACGGATGTGGATGACGATCGGTGATCGCCGTTGATGCTTCGGCGCTGGTCGCCATTGGCGACGACGAGCCGGAGGCTGAGCGCTTTCTCGATATTCTGGAGCGCAATCCCTCCTGCATCTCGGCGGTGAACTATGTCGAGACCGGTCTGATCCTGATCGGTCGGGGACGGCTGGCGACCCAGGAAGATCTCGATGATTGGCTAAAGCGGCTGGGCGCCAAGGTCATGCCCGATGAGAACCTCGCCGCCGCGGCGCTCGGCGCCTACCTCGTCTACGGCCGTCGCTACCATCCCGCGAAATTGAACCTCGCCGACTGCTTCGCCTACGCCCTGGCCAAGCAACTGGACGCGCCACTGCTCTACAAGGGCGACGATTTTCCGCTGACCGACATCCGCTCCGCCCTCGACTAGCCCAACGCCGGATCGGGCACGCCCCGAATGTCGCGCCAGTATTCTTCGCGCACGTCGTCGTCGATCACCGGCGGATCGCCCGCGCCCTTGTAGAGCCGGTCGCCGCCGTCCTTGCGCGCCTTGGCGATCCAGAAGGGCTGCGCCGTTTCGACGTCGGTGAAATTGGCCTTCAGGCCCGAGTTTCGCAGGGCCTCGAACGTGCGGCCCGCGTAGTAGAGCGTCTCTCCGGTCTTGGAGAGCCTGACACGCCCGATCCGCGCCGGGCCGTTCAGCCCCTTGGACTTGTCCTCGAGGTACATGATGCGGAATTTCATCGGCCTTATCCTATGAACCCGGCCGAGCGGCGCAGGCGGTCGTTGATCGCTTCGCCCAGGCCTTCGTCCGGGATGGTCGCCACGGCGATGGCCGACGGCCGCGTGCGGTCGGCGGCGCGGAGGAACGAGAACAGGTTGGCCGCCGCCTCGGCAAGATCGCCCGAGGGACTGAGGTTGAACACCCCCTCCCCCGCCGGCCACGCGCCGAAGGCCAGAAACGCTTCACCCGCCGCCGGAGCCTGGGCGTCGATCCGCACCGGCGCGTCGGGCGCGTAGTGCAGGGCCAGCCGACCCGGCGAGCGCTTGGCGTCGTCCAGGGCCTCGGCCAGGGGGCCGACCACCGCCTCCAGCTGGGCGCGGGTCACGGCGCCGGGGCGCAGCAGGCGCGGCGGGCCGTCGAGCACGGCGACGACGGTGGATTCCAGGCCCACCACGCAGGGGCCGCCGTCCAAGGCGGCGGCGGCCTTGTCGCCGGTCTCGGCGAAGGCGTCCTCGAAGGTAGTCGGGCTGGGCCGGCCCGAGCGGTTGGCCGAGGGCGCGACCACCGGGCCACCGAACGCCGCCAGCACGGCCCGCGATAGCGGATGGCCCGGCACGCGGATGGCCACGGTGTCCAGGCCCGCCCGGGCCAGGTCGCAGACGGCGGCCGGGTCGCTGATCGGCGCCACCAGGGTCAGGGGGCCGGGCCAGAAGGCGGCGGCCAGGGCCAGGGCGCGGTCGTCGAGCACGGCGATCTTCGCCGCCGCCTCGAGGCTGGCGACGTGGGCGATCAGCGGGTTGAAGCGCGGCCGGCCCTTGGCCTCGAAGATCGCCGCCACGGCGGTCGGGTTCGAGGCGTCGGCGCCCAGGCCGTAGACCGTCTCGGTCGGCAACAGCACCAGACCGCCGGCGCGGAGGGCCCGCGCGGCGGCCGCTACTTCTTCTTGGCCGTGATGGCGAAGCTGACCTTCACCTTGCCACCGATCTGATCCGTAGACGCCCATTCACCCTGTCCAACCCCGAACGCGGTCCGGTCCAGGGTGGTTACACCGCGCGCCGTGGCCGTGTCGCCGTCGATCTTCAAGGTGAAGGGCAGGCTGACCGGCTTCTTGACGCCGCGCAGGTCCAGCGTCCCGTCGGCGACGAACCGGCCCTCGCCGGTCTTGCGGAACTTGCTGGCGGTGAAGGTGGCCTTGGGATGGGCGGCGACCGCGAAGAAGTCGTCGCTGGGCAGGCTGCTGTCACGCTGGTCGTCGCCGGTGGCGGCCGAGCCCATGTCGATGCTGACGGTCAGCTTCGAGCGGTCCAGGGCGTCGGGCGAGAACAGGATGTCGGCGGTCCAGCGCTTGAACTGACCGTTGATGGCGTCGCCGGCCCAGCTGGCGGTGAAGCCCAGGGTCGAGCTCTTGGCCACGCTCCAGGCGACCGGATTCTTCAGAGCCGCGTCCGGCTCGGGCGGGGCGGCGGGCGCGGCTTCGGCGGCCGGCGTGGTCGGGGCGGGCGCCGCGACCGTGGGCGCGGCCGGCGCCGCCGGGGCCTGGACGTCGGCGATCTCGGTCGGGGCGGCGAGCGCGGCCGGGCGCTTGACGGCCGGCTTGTAGAGATAGCCGGCGGCGATCACGGCGATCAGGCCGGCGGCGGCGAGCCAGGCCCGCGGCTCCTTCCAGCCCGGCCTGGCGCCCGGCGCCATGTGGCCCAGCACCTCGTCGCGGTCGAGGATCTGGTGCTTGGCCACCGCGCCCAGGTGCAGGGCCAGCAGCAGATAGGTCGTCTTGACCAGAAGGCCGTGGCTGATCTCGCCGGCCTTGTACCAGAGGTGCTTGGGCTCCGTGGCCAGTTCGGGCAGCAACGGCAGGTGAGGCCAGGGGACCGTCCCGTACAGCAGGGTCGGGATGTTCAGCTTGCTGGCCGAGACCATGATCCAGCCCGTGACCGGCAGGCCGATCATGATCACGTAGAACGCAACATGGACGACTTGCGAGGCGATCGTCTCCCAGCGCGGCTGCCCCACCGGATGCGGCGGCGGCTTGTTGAACAGCCGCCAGGCCAGCCGCGCCAGGCTGAGCAGCAGGATGGTGATGCCGATCGACTTGTGCAGCTGGAAGATGGCGTAGGTGGCCGGGCCCTTGGGCTCATCGCCCATCCGCCAGCCCAGGATGACCTGGAAGAGAATGGCGGCGGCGATCAGCCAGTGCAGGATGATCGCCACCGTCGTGTAACGCTTGCGCGCATCTGGGCGCGGATTCGGAGCGGCCGCCGCCGAGGCGGTCTCGTGGGTCGTCTCGGCGGTCATGGCCGTCCTCGTCTCTAAGCTTACGTCTTCGGCCAGATCTTACTTCTTGGGATTGAACTCGGCTTCGATCGCCAGATCGACGTCGTCGCCGACCATCGGCGCCAGGTGGGTGAAGCCGAAGTCCGAACGCTTGATCTTTCCGGTCGCCGAGAAGCCCATGATCTGCGAGCCGAACGGGGTCTTGGCGAAGCCGTTGTACTTGACGTCCAGGGTGACGGGCTTGGTCACGCCGCGGAAGGTCAGGTCGCCGGTCAGCTTGCCCGGCTCGACCTTGGTCGAGACGAAGGTGATCTTCGGGAACTGCGCGCCGTTGAAGAATTTCGGATCCGTGCCGATTTCCTTGTTGAAGTCCGGCAGGCCGGTGTCGACGGCCGTGGCGTCGATGGTGATCGACACCTTGGTGTCCAGCGGCTTGGCCGGATCATAGGCGTAGGACCCGTCGATGGCGCCCTGGGCGAAGCGGAAGGTGTAGTTGGAGGTGCCGAAGTGCTTGACCTTCATGGTCAGGCTGGCATGGCGCTTGTCGAGCGTCCAGTTGCCGGCCGGAGCCTGGGCCGGATCGGTCGCGACCTGGGCGGAGGCCACGGCCGGGATGGCGACGGACGCGGACAGAAGTGCGCCGGCCAGGAGGGCGCCCCTGAAGAGCGAGGGGGCGAAACGGCGGTTCATGAAGGTCTCCAAATTGTTACAGCTGCGGTTGCTGAACCTCCGACTTAAGAAGCTTGGCGTGTAGAAGAAGGGGGCGGGCTTCACGAAGCCGTGATCACCCTCACTTTGCACGCCGGCCGCATGTCTCTAAACGAGGGCCACAAGCTCAAGAGTCGAGATCGGAAACGACCATGTCCTACCGCGCGCCTGTCCGCGACCTGGCCTTCACCCTGCGCCATGTGGCCGGCTTCGACAACCTGGCCGCCGCCTTTCCGGAGGCCGACGCCGACACGGTCGACGCGGTGCTGGAAGCGGCCGGCGTGTTCGCCGGCGAGGTGCTGGCCCCGATCAATCGCGCGGGCGACTTGACGCCCGCCAAGCTGGAAAATGGCGTGGTCCGCACCTCGCCGGGTTTCGCCGCCGCCTACAAGGCCTTCGCGCAGGCCGGCTGGAACAGCCTGGCCGCCGATCCCGAGCACGGCGGCCAAGGCCTGCCCAAGACCCTGGAGATCGCGGTCTTCGAGATGGTCCACGCCGCCAACATGGCGTTCGGCCTGTGCCCGATGCTGACCCTGGGGGCCATCGAGGCCCTGGCCCACCATGGCTCCGACAGCCAGAAGGCCAACTACCTGCCCCGGCTGGTGTCGGGCGAATGGACCGGGACCATGAACCTGACCGAGCCCCAGGCTGGTTCGGACCTGGCGGCCTTGACGACGATGGCCACGCCGGACGGCGCGGGCGGCTACACGCTAAACGGCCAGAAGATCTTCATCACCTGGGGCGACCACGACGTCGCCGACAACGTCTGCCACCTGGTGCTGGCCCGCACGCCCGACGCCCCTCCGGGCGTCAAGGGGATCTCGCTGTTCCTGGCCCCCAAGGTGCTGGTCGACGCCGACGGCAAGCTGGGCGGGGCCAACGCCCTGCGCGTCGGCAGCCTGGAACACAAGCTGGGCATCCACGGCTCGCCCACCTGCGTGATGCTGTACGAAGGCGCCAAGGCCGAGCTGGTCGGCGAGCTGGGCAAGGGCCTGGCCCACATGTTCACGATGATGAACGCCGCCCGCCTGCAGGTCGGGACGCAGGGCGTGGCCATCGCCGAGCGCGCCTACCAGCAGGCCCTGGCCTTCTCGCTGGAGCGCGCCCAGGGCCGTTCGGCCTGGACGGGCGCCTATCCGGCCCGGCTGTTCGACCATCCCGACATCCGCAAGACCCTGATGCTGATGAAGGCCCGGATCGAGGCGGCGCGAGGGATCTGCCTGTCGACCGCCGTGGCCGCCGACCTGTCGCGCCACGGGGCCACCGAAGTCGAACGCGCCGCCGCCAAGCTGCGCGAGGAGCTGCTGACCCCGATCGCCAAGGCCTGGTCCACCGACATGGGCGTCGAGGTCGCCTCGATGGGCGTGCAGGTCCACGGCGGCATGGGCTTCATCGAGGAGACGGGCGCGGCCCAGCACTATCGCGACGCCCGCATCAACCCGATCTACGAAGGCGCCAACGGCATCCAGGCCATCGACCTGGTCGGCCGCAAGCTGATGCTGGGCGAAGGCCAGGCGATCGGCGACCTGATGGACGACATGCGCGACACCGTCGAGGCGATCGAGGCGGCCGGCGATCCGGCCCTGGAGCTGGTGGCCTCGCGGCTGAAGACCGCCCTGGACGCCGCCAGCGGGGCCACCGCCTGGCTGATCGAGCGCCGGGCCCGGGCCATGCCGGACGCGCTGTCGGGGGCCACGGCCTATCTCAAGCTGCTGGGCGACGTGGTCGGCGGCTGGATGCTGGCCAAGGGGGCGCTGGCGGTGTCGGCCATGGAAGGCGGCGACGCTGAATGGAAGGCCGTGAAGGTCGCTCTGGCGCGGATCTACGCGCAGAACGTGCTGGCCGGGGTTCCGGGCCAGGCCGCGGCGGTGACGGCGGGGGCGGAGGATCTGGCTTCGGTGACGGCGGAGGCGCTGGGGGCGTGAGCCCCCTCCGGCTCTCCGGGCCACCTCCCCCAAAGGGGGAGGATTTACACCGGATAGATGCTCCCCTCTGGGGGAGCTGTCGCGGAGCGACTGAGGGGGTTTGCTGAGCTACAGCTGGCCCAGCATGTAGTCCGCCGACGACACCTTGAATTCACCGCCCTCTTCGACGTTCAGCGTCTCGACCACGCCGTCCTTGGCGATCAGCGAGTAGCGCTGCGAGCGCAGGCCCATGCCGAACTTGCTGCCGTCGAACTCCAGACCCAGGGCCTGGGTGAAGGCGCCGTTGCCGTCGGCCAGCAGCAGGACCTCGTCGGTGATGCCCTGGTCGGCGGCCCAGGCCTTCATCACGAAGACGTCGTTGACCGAGACGCAGGCGATCGCATCCACGCCCTTGGCTTTCAACTCCGCCGACTTCTCCTTGAAGCCCGGCAGGTGCTTGGCCGAGCAGGTCGGGGTGAAGGCGCCGGGCACGGCGAACAGGGCCACGGTCTTGCCCTTGAACAGCTCGTCGCTGGTCAGCGGCGCGGGGCCTTCGGCCGTGAAGGTCATGAAAGTCGCCGAGGGAAGGGTGTCGCCAACCTTGATCGCCATGTGCGGGATTCCTGTTCGTTGAGGGAGCGGATCGGAGATAAAGCCCCGAAGGCCGATCGCCAAGGAAAGGTTGGACTTGAAACCGGCGCCTTCCGGCCTGATCCTCTCCTTATGGACCCGACCCATACTGATCCTGGCGTGAAATCCGAGCCCGCGTTTCTTGCCGGACAGATGCTGGTGGCCATGCCCGGTATCGAGGATCCCCGTTTCGAGCGCGCGGTGCTCTATCTGTGCGCCCACGACGCCGAGCAGGCCATGGGCCTGGCGGTCAACCGCCCGGTCGAGGGGCTGACCCTGTTCGAGCTGCTCAACAATCTGGGCGTCCATCCCGACGCCGGCGCCCTGAGCGACCTGGTGATGCTGGGCGGGCCCGTCGAGCGCGAGCGGGGCTTCGTCCTGCACACCGACGATTTCGTCTCGCCGGACTCCACCGTGCCGGTGGCCGACGGCCTGGCCCTGACCGTCACCCGCGACGTGCTGGACGCCCTGGGCAGCCGGCTGCGGCGGCCGCGCCACGCGATCCTGGCCCTGGGCTATTCCGGCTGGGGTCCCGGGCAGCTGGAGCAGGAACTGCGCGACAATGTCTGGCTGATCTGCGAGGCCGATGAGACCCTGCTGTTCGGCGACGATTACGAGAACAAGTGGACCCGCGCCCTGGCCAAGATCGGGATCACGGCCGACCACCTGTCGGCCCAGTCGGGGCGAGCCTAGCGCGCCCCACCACGCCGCAACCTTCGCTTTGGATGGGCGTTTAATGGGGTGATGCAAGTCGCGGCGCGCCGCGCCGGGGCCTCCGCATCCATCACGGGAGCAGGCCCATGCGCCAGCCCAGTGCTATTCCCCTCACCCTCTTCTTCCTCGTCGCCGGCCTCGGCGCGGCGGTATCCTGGCCGTTCCGCGACGACGCCACGACGGCGGGCGCCCTGATGGCCATGTTCGTCGTCGCGGCGACCTTGCTGGCGGCGGCGATCAAGGTCGCCAGCCAGTGGGAACGGGCGATCGTCCTGCGCCTCGGACGGTTTCGCGCCCTCAACGGCCCGGGCCTGTTCTGGATCATCCCGATCGTCGACGTCATCCCCTACTGGATCGACGTCCGGGTGATCACCTCCACCTTCAAGGCCGAAAAGACCCTCACCAAGGACACCGTGCCCGTCGACGTGGACGCGGCGCTGTTCTGGCGGGTGGTCGATCCGCAGCGGGCGGCCCTGGATGTCGAGGACTACCATAGCGCCATCGCCTGGGCGTCCCAGACCGCCCTGCGCGACGTCATCGGCAAGACCGTGCTGGCAGCGATGCTGGAGGGCCGCGAAAAGATCGGCAAGGAACTGCGCAGGATCATCGACGAACGCACCGAGCCCTGGGGCGTCGAGGTCATCTCGGTGGAGCTCAAGGACGTCCTGATCCCCGAGGCCCTGGAGAACGCGATGTCCATGCAGGCCCAGGCCGAGCGCGAGCGCCAGGCCCGGATCATCCTGGGCGATTCCGAACGCCAGGTGGCCGAAAGCTTCCAGGAGGCGGCCCGCGGCTATGCGGGCAATCCCACCGCCCTGCACCTGCGAGCGATGAACATGCTCTACGAAGGGCTGAAGCAGAACTCGACCTTCGTCATCGTGCCCAGCACCGCGCTGGACTCGATGCAGCTGGGCGGCATCGCCGGCCTGGCCCGCGAACCGGTGGTCGCGCAGGTCCCGGCCTCGGCGGCCGCCCACTAGAGCAGGCCGCCGCGCCGCGGCGCGGGTCGTCGACGTTCGTCGCGATCCGCCGCCGCGGAAGCGCGTCCAGTCGCCAGCCTTCGCGTTCCACCAAACACTCAAGCAACGCTTGCATTCCCCAGGATACGGGCTTTTCATTCCCAGGCTGGGTTTAGGTCGGCTGTTCGCTCGAGCAGGTGACCTTGGGCCTTGCTCATGACCTACCTGCGCACGACGTCGCCTGACGAGGAACACTGGGCCCAGTGGCGTCCGGTGTCGTCGCTCGCACGGCGCCCGCCTCCGATCCTCGCCCTGTCGATCGCCACCCTGCTGGGGCTGTTCGGCGCGCAACTGATGCTGAGCGAGGCCGGCGGCGCGCCGCCCGCCGTTCCGGCCGTTCGCCCGCTGGAACGCTTCGAACCCGATCCGCCCACCCCGTCCGCGCCGCGCTTGCGGATCGTCCTGACCCCGTCGACCGCCATCGCCACCCATCCCGAGACCTGGGCCGCGCTGCCCACCGCCCTCGACGCGCCGGTGGCCGCCGCGCCCCTGGCCGACCCTCGCACGGCGACCCAGCAGGCCGCCGCCTGCCGCGAGGCGCCGGGCATGGCCACTCAGATGGTCTGCGTCGATCCGGTGCTGGCCGCCGCCGACCAGCAGGTCTCGGACGCCTACGAGGCGGTGCTGGCGGCGGGCGCGTCGCAGGCCGCCCTGGGACGGTCGCAGGCCCGGTGGATGCTGGCGCGGGAGGCGGCGGCCCGGTCTTCGCCCGAGGACCTGCTGGCGGCCTATCAGGAACGGACACGTCGGTTGCGGGCGGCGGCGGCGGTGTTGAGGCGTCAGGGTCGTGAGGAACTTGCCCCCTCCGGGCCTTCGGCCCTCCTCTCCCATAGGGGGAAGAGTCTAGACGCGCGAACTACGCCCCCTATGGGGGCGGACAGACCGCGAAGCGGTCAGGTGGGGGCAAGTGCGCCCTAGCCCCGCGCCTTCACCGGCGCCGCGCCATCCACATAGGCCTCATTGAGATAAACTTCGGCCTCCTGCGGCGACAGGGCCGGCGCGTAGCCGAAGCCCTGGCCGTAGTCGCAGCCCAATGACTGCAGGGCCCGGGCCATTTCGGCGTTTTCGACGCCCTCGGCGACCACTTCCAGGTCCAGGTCCTGGCCCAGCTTGACCACCGAGCGGACGATCTTGGCCGAGCCGGCGTTGGCGCCCATGGTCCGCACGAAATAGCGGTCGATCTTCAGCGTGTCGAACGGCAGGCGGGTCAGGTAGGACAGCGACGAGAAGCCGGTGCCGAAGTCGTCCAGCGCCAGACCGGCCCCGGCGTCGCGCAGGGTCTTGAGGATCACCGCGGCCCGCTCGGGGTCGCGCATGATGTCGCTCTCGGTGACTTCCAGCTTCAGCGCGCCGCGCGGCAGGCCGTTCTCGCGCAGCACCTGGGCGACGTCCTGCACCAGGCCCGGACGGTCGATCTCGCCGGTCGACAGGTTGACGCTGACGGTCAGGGCCCCGACCGCCGGGTGGCTGTCGCGCCAGGCCGCCAGTTGGCGGGCCGAGGTGCGCATCATGTGCTCGCCCAGCTCGCTCATCAGGCCCATTTCCTCGACCAGCGGCAGGAACTCGTCGGGCGGCAGCATGCCACGACGCGGATGGATCCAGCGGGCCAGGGCCTCGAAGCCCGACAGGGCGCCGCTCGACAGGCGCACCACGGGCTGGAAATAGGGGGTGATCTCGCCGCGGCCGATGGCGCCGCGCAGGTCGGCCTCCAGGGCCAGGCGCGACAGGCCGTCGGTCTCCATCGAGCGGCCGTAGGCGGCGGCCCCGCCGCGTCCGCCGGCCCCGGCGGCCTCGACGGCCAGCTCGGCGCGGCGCAGCAGCTCGGCCGCCTCGGGGGCGTCCTCGCCGCCTTCGGCCGCCACGGCGCCGATCGACAGGGTGGGATGGATGTCGAAGCCGGCCACCCGCAGGGGCTGCTCCAGCGACGAGCGCAGCAGTTCGGCCGGCTCGAAGCCGGTGGGGTCGCACAGCACCGCGAACTCGTCCTCGCCGATCCGGCCCAGCAGGGCCTCGGACGGGAAGGCGGCGGCCAGACGCGAGCCCAAGGCGGCCAGCACCAGGTCGGCGCGCTCGTGGCCCAGGGCCTCGTTCAGGCGGCGCAGGCGGTCGACGTCGGCGACCACCAGCTCGTGGACGCCGGGACGCGCCAGCCGCTCGCGGGCCTGGGCGATGAAGCTCTTGCGGTCGAGCAGGCCGGTCAGGGTGTCGCGCTCGGAGGCGGCGAACTTGGTCTCGGGCACCGCGACGCCGGCGGCGCGCACGCCGTCCTCCAGCCAGACGCCGCGCCAGATGCAGGTGCCCGCGCCGCGCAGGCGCAAACGGGCGACGATCTCGCTGCCCGGCTCGCGGACCTTGAGGATGTCTTCGGCCTGGGCGCGGTCCTGGGGCAGGGTCAGGGCGCGGAAGGCGGCGGAGGAGCAATCGGGGGCCAGCGGCCCCATGCCCAGGGCGCGCGCCGCGCCGTTGACTCGCAGCCGGTCGAGTTCGGGCTCCCAGAGCCACAACGCCACCTCGGCGGCGCCCAGCGCCTCCAGCGTGGCCGTGGCGTCCCAAACGCGGCGCTGACTGATCTTGAACGACATGCCCTGATCCCACGCCCAAGGGCGCAACGTCCGGGTCCGCACTAAGCCGGCGCGACCATCCCGAACAGACGATGATCTCGCCATTCGCCGTTAATTTTCAGATAAGCGGGCGCATATCCCTCCTCGACAAAGCCGGATTCCAGCAAAAGCGCCGCCGACGGGCCGTTTTCCGGCATGCAGGCCGCCTCCAGCCGATGGAGCGCCAGCTCGCCGAACGCGAAGGCGATGGTCGCCTTGACCCCGTCGCGCATGTAGCCGCGCCGGGCGTGGGGCTGGCCGATCCAGTAACCCATGACCGCGCTCTGGGCGACGCCGCGGCGGATGTGGAACAGCCGAACGCCGCCGATCAGCGCCCCGTCGTCGCGGCGGAACATGAAGAACGGAAAGGCCTCGCCGGTCTCCAGTTCGCGGGCGTAGGCGCCCAGCCGGGCGCGAAAGGCGGTCCGCGTCAGGTCGTCCTCCGGCCAGGTCGGCTCCCAGGGCCGCAGGAACGGCGCCGACTGGGTGCGCAGCTCCGACCATGCCTTGTAGTCATGCAGCCTGGGCAGGCGCAGGAACACCTTGTCGCCCTCGAGACGCGGGCCGGGATCGGTCTGGAAAAGGCGAAGGAAGGCGGACAAGACGGGTTCCTGGGCAACACCGCACCTTTGAACCTCGCGCGCCACAAGACAAGAGGGCCGTCTCGCCAAGCGCGCCCCGGCTAAGGGTCAGTAGCTTCGCCCGTCGGTCTTGCGCACCGGCACGGCGTCCAGGTCGAAATCCTCGAACAGGCGGGCGTTCAGGCTGATGCGGGGGGCGTCGTGGTTGACGACGCCGTTCTCGAAGCTGGGAAACTGCGAATAAGTGCCGCAGCCGCAGACCCCGCAGTGGTGGTGCGTCCCGAAATAGCCGCCCCACTGATAGGTCGAGACCCGGTCGCGGGCCGTCGTCAGCTTGAACTGGTCGGGCGTGTAATAGGCCCACAGGGCGCCCCGCTTCGAGCAGAACGAGCAGTTGCAGTCCGACACCCACTCCGGAGCCTGGGTGACTTCGAACTGGGTCGCGCCGCAGTGGCAGCGGGCCTTGAGGGTCATGGAAAAACTCCGTTCGGTGGGGCGACGCGGCGTGTCTAGCGCGCCCCTGCTGACAGCCTGCTGTCAGCAGGGGCGTTGTCGCGGCCGACCGGCCTGGGCTAGGGATGAACCCATGTTCTCAAGAGGCCCCGCGATGAACCTCCACACCCTGGCGATTCCGACCTTCACCCAGATGCTGCGGGCCCTGTCGGCCCAGTTGGACAAGGGCGCCGAGTTGGCCCGCGCCAAGGGCTTCGAGCCTTCGGTGCTGCCGCAGTCGCGCCTGGCGCCCGACATGTTCCCGCTGGCCGCCCAGGTGAAGTTCACCTGCTTCCAGGCCAGCGACGCGGTGGCCCGGCTGACCGGCCAGGCGCCGCGGGTCATGCCCGGGGACGAGACCACGGTCGAAGGGCTGAAGGCCGTCATCGCCGAGACGATCGCCGACCTGGAGGCCACGCCCGAGGCGGCCTTCGCCGGCGCCGAGGACCGGATGATCGAGCTGAAGATGGCCAACGGCCTGATCTTCGACATGAACGGCCTGCAGTTCCTGCGCGACTGGTCCCTGGCCCAGTTCTATTTCCACTTGGTGACCGCCTACGACATCCTGCGCCACAACGGCGTGCCGCTGGGCAAGCCCGACTACGTCCCCCACGCCCTGCCCTATCTGCGCCCGGGGACGGCGCCGGGCGCCTGACCACCGCCATGCCCGCCATTGCGGCCTACTCTCAACTCTGCGTAGACTTCCAGGGTCAGGCTCCCGCCACGAGCATTGGTTTTTGACGACCCAACGAGTCAAGGGCTTGCCGTCATGAACAAGCGGATCGACGTTCCGGCGTTCAGGAAGTCCGACTTCCTGTCCGGCGGCGGCGAAATGGCGGCGCTGATCGCCGCCAACGACTGGTCGCACACTCCCCTTGGGCCCATCGAGACCTGGCCGCAAAGCCTGCGCACGACGGTCAGCCTGTGCCTGGCGTCGAACTTCCCGATCAACATCATCTGGGGCCCGGAGCACAACCAGATCTACAACGACGGCTATCGGGTGGTGTGCGGCGCGGCCCATCCCCGGGCGCTGGGCGAGCCCTATACCAAGACCTGGGCGTCCGCTTGGCCAGCCATCGGCGCCCCCTTCGAACAGGCCTTGGCCGGTGACACGTCATTCCTCGAGAACCAGCGGATGTTCCTGTTCCGCAACGGGTATCTGGAGGAGACCTTCTTCACCTTCTCGCTAAGCCCCATCCGCGACGAGAGCGGCGGCATCGGCGGCCTGTTCCATCCCGTCACCGAGACAACAGCCAGCATGCTGGCCGAACGCCGCACGCGACTGCTGCGCGACCTCAACGTCAAATTGGCCGAGGCTCGAACCCTGTCCGCCGCGTACGCAAGCACGATGGAAGCCTTCGCCGACGCCCAGCTCGATCTGCCGTTCGCCCTGCTCTACGCACCGGCGCCCGCCGACGATCTGTATCGGCTTGCCGGGCATGTCGGACTCGAGCCCGGAACGTCAGGGGCGCCGCTGCTTCTGCCGCTGGACGCCAACACGCCATGGCCGCTCGATCGCCTCAGCGGCCGCGAGCCGATCCAGGTCGACGACGTGGCCGGACGCTTGTCGGGCGGAGCTTGCGGACCCTACGAAGAACCCCCCAACATCGCGTTCGCGTTTTCGATCGAGATTCCGGGATCCGCCTCGCCGGCGGCGTTGCTGGTCGTCGGCGCCAGCCCGCGCCTGCCGCTCGACGAAGCCTATCGTGGCTTCCTTGGCCTGGTGGCGGCCACTGTCGCCGCCGGCCTGGCCAACGCCAGAACCTATGAGGAAGAGCGCCGCCGCGCCGAAATGCTCGCCGCCCTAGACCAGGCCAAGACAGCGTTCTTTTCCAATGTCAGTCATGAATTCCGCACGCCGCTGACTCTGATGCTGGGACCGATCGAGGACGCCCTGGACGACGCCGCCAGCCTGCCGCCGGCCCAGCGCGAGCGGCTCGACGTCGCCCGTCGCAACGCACGGCGGCTGTTGAAGCTGGTCAATTCCCTGCTCGACTTTTCCCGCGTCGAGGCGGGCCGAATCCAGGGTCGTTTCGAGCCGACCGATCTCGGCGCGCTCACCGCCGAGTTGGCCAGCAACTTCCGCTCCGCCTGCGAGCAGGCCGGCCTGCGGCTGGTCGTCGACTGCGAGCCGCTGGCGGAACGGGTCCATGTCGATCGGGACATGTGGGAGAAGGTGGTCCTCAACCTGATCTCCAACGCCTTCAAGTTCACGCTCGAGGGACAGATCACCGTGGCCTTGCGCGGCGTCATGGGGGCGGTCGAGCTCACGGTCAGCGATACGGGCGTGGGCATCGCCGAAGCCGAACTGCCACGGGTCTTCGAGCGCTTCCATCGGATCGAGGGACAGAAGGGCCGCACCCACGAGGGCACCGGCATCGGCCTGGCCCTGGTCGATGAGCTGGTCAAGCTGCATGGCGGCGCGGTGGCGGTGCGCAGCCGTCTGGGCGAAGGCTCGACGTTCCAGGTGACGATCCCGCTGGGGACGGCCCACCTGCCGCGGGAACGCCTGTCGGCCGAGGGCGCCCCGGCTTCCACCGCCGTGCAGGCCAACGTCTATGTCGCCGAGGCCTTGCGCTGGTTGCCGGACGCCGACCAGGGGCGTGACGCCAATGAGGCGATAGCCCCGATCGACGGACGGCCGCGGGTGGTGCTGGCCGACGACAACGCCGACATGCGGGGCTATGTGAAGCGGTTGCTGGAGGACGGCGGCTACCAGGTCGAGGCCGTGGCGAACGGCCGGGCGGCGCTGGCCGCCGTCCAGCGGGGGCCGCCGCCCGATCTGGTGCTGAGCGACGTGATGATGCCCGAGCTCGACGGGTTCGGCCTGCTGGCCGCCCTGCGCGCCGATCCCGCCCAGGAGGGCCTGCTGATCATCCTGCTGTCGGCCCGGGCCGGCGAGGAGGCGCGGGTCGAGGGCTTGGCGGCCGGGGCCGACGACTATCTCGTCAAGCCGTTCGGCGCCCGTGAGCTGCGCGCCCGGGTGGACGGCGCCGTCAAATTGGCGCGACAGCGGCGTGAAGCGGCCAAGCGGGAGCAGGACCTGGGCGCGCGACTGGCCGTGGAGCAAGGCAAGGCCGCCCTGCGCCAGACCCAGCAGCAGCTGGAATTCGCGCTCGACGCCGGGCGCCTCGGGAGCTGGGAGTTCGATATCGCGTCCGAGATGTTTTCGTCCTCGGCCCATGCCCGCGCGATCTTCGGGCTCGGCCCGAACGATCCGTTCGAGCGCCTGGAAGACGTCGTCGCGCGGGTTCACCCTGACGATCGCGAACGGCGTCAGGCGGCGATCGATCGGACGATCTCCATGGGAGAGGATTTCGAGATCGAATATCGCACGCTCAGGCCGGACGGCCGGATCGGCTGGATTCTCGCGCGCGGCCGGGCGGCGTTCGAAGATGGACAGCCCGTGCGGCTGGCCGGCATCTCCCTCGACATCACCGCCCGCAAGACCGCCGAACAGCGTCAGCAGTTGCTTCTCGACGAAGTCGATCACCGCGCGAAGAACACCCTGGCCAGTGTCCAATCCATCGCCATGCAGACACTGCGGCACGCCGAGGATCCCTCGGCCTTCAACACCGCCTTCATGGAGCGCATACAGGCGCTGGGCCGGGCCCACGAGCTGTTGACCGAGGCGTCCTGGCAGGGCGCGGCCCTGGCCGATGTCGTCGATCGCACCTTGAAGGTTCACGCGCCCCACGGCTCGGGCGCGCGGGTCGCTCTGTCGGGGCCGGCGGTTCGATTGGGCCCCAACGCCGCCGTCACCCTCAACATGGCGTTTCATGAACTGGCGACCAATGCGATCAAGTACGGCGCGCTGTCGACGCCGGGCGGCCGCGTGGACGTCGAATGGACAGCCGACGCCGACGCTGGAACCATCACCATCGACTGGCGCGAGTCCGGGGGACCGAAGGTGGCGACCCCGTCGCGGCGGGGCTTCGGCTCACGATTGATCGAACAGGCCCTGGCGCGGGAAATGGACGGCGAGGCCCGATTGATCTTCCGGCCGGAGGGCCTGTGGTGCCATCTTCGCCTGCCGCTTTCGGCCAAGCTGAGTCTGGTGACGTGAACGCGATGACAGCTTCCTTGACCGGCGTTCGGCTGCTCCTCGTCGAGGACGAGGCGATCGTGGCGATGATGATCGAAGCGATGCTGACCGATCTCGGCTGCGTGGTGGTCGACGTCGCCGCCACCCTGTCGCGGGGTCTGGCGCTGGTCGACAGCACGGCCGGCGGACTCGATGCGGCGATCCTCGACATCAATCTGGGCGGGGAGAAGGTCTATCCGGTCGCCGAGCGGCTCGCGGCCGGCGGCGTGCCCTTCGTGTTTTCCACCGGCTATGCGCTGGCGGGAATCTCGCCGGACTTCGCCGGCGTGCCCGCCCTGGCCAAGCCCTATACGCCCTACGCCTTGGAGAAGGCCTTGCTGTCCGTTCTGGGCGCGGCGCCATCCAGGACCCAATAGGACCATGACGGCCAAAACGAAAACGCCCCCGGACCGGGGTCCGGGGGCGTTTCGTGTAGCTCAGCCGATAGGGGCTTAGGCCGCGGCCGCCTGGGTCTTGACCAGAGACTTGGTCAGGATGCCGATGGCGGCTTCGCGGTCGATGCGCTCGATCGCGGCCACTTCGCGGGCCATGCGATCCAGGGCCGATTCGTACAGCTGGCGCTCCGAATAGGACTGTTCCGGCTGGTTTTCGGCCCGGTGCAGGTCACGCACCACTTCGGCGATCGAGATCAGGTCGCCCGAATTGATCTTGGCTTCGTATTCCTGGGCCCGACGCGACCACATGGTGCGCTTGACGCGGGCCCGGCCCTTCAGGGTGGTCAGGGCCTGGCTCACCACATTGCCCTCGGCCAGCGGACGCAGGCCGGCCGTCTTGGCCTTCTTGGTCGGAACGCGAAGGGTCATCTTTTCGTGGTCGAAGGTGATGATGTAGACCTCGAGCGACATCCCGGCCACTTCCTGGGTCTCGACACCCTGGATGCTGCCCACGCCATGCGCGGGATAAACGACGTGATCGCCGACCGAGAATTCCAGACCGCTCTTGCTCATTCGTTCGTCCTCAATAAGTTCGGGCCGGGGCCCAAAACACCATTCCACTCAGGCTTCCAAAGGGTGTCCAAACGGCGATAGGGACCCGACCGCGAAAGAGGTGCGGGGCCAAGACCGTTCGGATTTGGAAATAGCTGTTAAGTCACCCTTCGCCTTCGATCGGGCGCGCCGGATTAACGGCTGACATCGTCCACATGACGGGCAGGCGCGAGCAATCGCGACCGTTACGTCGAAAACGACAATATCATAAAATTCAGCTTGATGAAAGGCTTGCGGCCTGTTTAGCCGCCCGAGTCAACGCGATATCGGAGCGATCAGGAGCCTTTTCCCGGCTTTTCGCTGAAATATTTCTCGAATTTGCCGGTCTCGCGCTCGAACTCTTCGCGGTCCGCCGGGGGCACGCCCTTGACCGTGATGTTGGGCCAGATCTTGGCGAATTCGGAGTTGATCCGCAGCCACTTGCCGTCCGGCTCGTCCTCGGTGTCGGGCTTGATGGCGTCGATCGGGCACTCGGGTTCGCAGACGCCGCAGTCGATGCACTCGTCCGGATTGATGGCCAGAAAGTTCTCGCCCTCGTAGAAGCAGTCGACCGGGCACACCTCGACGCAGTCCATGAACTTACATTTGATGCAGGCGTCGGTAACGATGTAGGTCATCGAGGGCTCGGCAGTTTTCGACTTAAGCGCGGAGGCCGCGTTTTCGAAGCCATGGGCCCGCTTGTCAATGCGGCATGGCTGCGCGCGGGGCGAGGAATTCTCACAGCGGGCCTCAGCATATCATTTTGCCTGGCAAGACGCGTGCGATGGATCGTCGGAGACCGCTGTTACGTTACCAATTCTTATCGAAGCTAGGTCACAACCAAGCCGAGGAAAATAAACAAGAAGTCGGGAACCCGACACAGGATGAGAGCGGCCGTGCGCACCCAGGTCTCGACCCCGATCGGACATGCCGACCCAATGCGGCCCCCTCTTCCCCCGCACCTGATGATGGACGCCTTCGAGACGTTCGTGCGCCATGCGCCGTTCGCCGCGGCGCTGGTCGACAGCGCCTTCCGGCTGACCGCCGTCAGCCCCGACTGGGCCGCCCATGGCGTGATCCCCGACATCGAGATCGGCGACGACTTCCGCCGCGCCCTGGTCAACCCCGAGGACATCGACAGGCTGGAGCGCTGCGTGACGTTCGGCGAGGCGTTCTCGCGCTACCGCTCGGTCGGCGTCGCCGGCGCCACGCCGCGCATCTGGCGCACCGAGTTCGCCGCCACCCGCGCCCCCGGGGAAGAGGGGGAACTGGGCCGGACCCTGGCGGTGATCGTCACCGCCCGCGACGTCAGTGGCTTCGCCGAGACCGCCCTGAAGGCCGAGCGCGACCAGCAGCGCCTGAAGATGGCGCTGGAGCTCGACGACCTGATGGTCCGCGAATACGACCTGCGGACCGGCGAGATCTATTGCTCCAACACCTCTCCCGAGCTGGAGAAGTGGTGCATGTTCAAGGACGATCCGCTGGAGATCGTCCACCCCGACGATCGCGAGAGGATGGCCGAGCTGGTCCGCAACCGTAAGGACGGCGAGGCCCAGGTGTTCGAGTTCCGGCTCAATCGCGACGACGGGGTCGAGACCTGGGTGCGCTCCGTGGGCAAGAAGTTCCTCGGGGCCGACGGCAAGCCAGAACGCCTGGTCAACCTGTTCAAGGACATCACCGACCGTCGCCGCCAGACCGAGGCGGTCGAGAACCTGGCCTTCAAGGACCCGCTGACCGGCCTGCCGAACCGGGCCTATTTCAATCGCAAGTTCCAGGAGGCGGTCGACGCCTCGGAGATCATGGGCGAGCTGTTCGGCCTGATCATGATCGACGTCGACCACTTCAAGGACATCAACGACACCCTGGGCCACGACGCCGGCGACGCCCTGCTCAAGCGGCTGGCCGAGATGCTGCACACCGCCTTCCGCTCGGGCGACACCGTGGCGCGGCTGGGCGGCGACGAGTTCGCGGTGATCCTGCGCGGCCTGCATTCCGAGGCCGACATGATGCGGCCGGTCAACGCCCTGCAGGACCTGCTGCGCCGGCCGATCGAGCACGGCGGCCGCAGCTTCTCGGTCAGCGCCAGCATCGGGGCGGCCCTGCACGGCGATCTCGACGCCGACCCCAGCCACATGATCAAGAACGCCGACATCGCGCTCTACCGGGCCAAGGACGAGGGCCGCAACCGCAGCGTGGTGTTCGACCCCTCGATGCGCTCGGCCCTGGAGCAGCGGATCGAGCTGTTGCGCGACGTGCGCGCGGCGATCACCGCCAAGGAGTTCGTGCTCTACTACCAGCCGGTGGTCGACATCGCCTCCAACAGCGTCAGCGGCTTCGAGGCCCTGATGCGCTGGGACCACCCCGAACAGGGCATCCTGACCCCCGACCGCTTCATGGCCGCCTTCGAGGACCAGGACCTGTCGCTGAAGCTGGGCGACCTGGCCTTCGAGAGCGCGCTCAAGCAGATGCGCGACTGGATGGACGCCGGGGTCGAATTCGGCCGGGTGGCGGTCAACATCTCGGCCGCCCAGTTTCGCAGCGGCCATCTGGCCGAGGAGGTACAGGCGCGCCTGGCCCGCTGGAACGTGCCGTGCGACCGCCTGACCATCGAGGTCACCGAGAACGTCTATATGGGCTGGGGCTCGGAGATGGTCAGCGACACCGTCCGCCAGTTGCACAAGGCCGGGGTGATGATCGCCCTGGACGATTTTGGCACCGGCTACGCGTCCCTGGCCAACCTGCGCCAGTTCCCGATCGACCGGCTGAAGATCGACAAGTCCTTCGTCCAGAACATCGAGGACGCCGCCATCGTCAAGGCGGTGATCACCCTGGGCTCCAGCATGGGCATGAAGGTGGTCGCCGAAGGCGTCGAGGACCAGGCCCAGCTGGACGCCCTGGCCGGCTACGGCTGCGACCAGATCCAGGGGTATCACTTCTCGCGGCCGATGCCAGCGGGGATGGTGCCGGGATATTTGCGGGGGTTTGGGGTCTAAGCCCCTTCCCTCCCCCCTGCGGGGAGGGACAAGATTCAATTGAATATGCTCCTCGCCCAACACCAAGGCCTCGAAACCGAAAGCGTCACCATTCCAGGTCCTTTACGCCGCGGCGACCTTCACCCTAGATTGCAGACGCCCGTCGGGGCCGCCTCAGTTCGGGGACATCATGACCAAATATATTCCGGCCATCGTCACGGGCCTTGTCGTCGCCCTGCTGCTCGCCTTCGGCCTGAACAGCCTGGCCGCGGCCGCCGGACAGCCGCCCAGCCTGTCGACCTGGCTGCCGCCGATGATCTTCGGGACCATCGTCGCCTATGTGATGGCCAACCTGGTCGGGACAAAGCTCGCCAAGGCCGCGACGGCCTCCGACAAGGCCGCCGCCCTGACCCTGCGCCCCGAGCCGGGCCAGGCCCTGCTGATCGTCCTGCGCGAGGGCTTCGTCGGCAAGGCGGCCGGCCTGAACGTCGCCGTCGACGATCGCGTCTTCGCCCAGCTGAAAAGTCCGCGCTTCACCGCCCTGTCGATCCCGCCCGGCCCTCACAAGGCCTCGGCCAGCTTCGGCGGCCTGGCCGCCGCCCAGAGCAAGGCCGCGAGCGAGGACTTCACGACCGCCCCCGGCGAGGTCGTCGCGTTCCGTATCCTGCTGTCCATGGGCATGACCCAGAACACCGTGAAGATGGAGCGTGTCGCCGCGCCCGAGACCCTGGTCCCGAAGCTGAAGTCGATGCCGATGATCGCCCCGATCGCCTGACGGGCGGCCGGGCGCGCCCTACCCCTCCACCACCTCGTACAATTCCCGCGCTTCCGACGCCGGCCCGCGCCGCGCCCCAAATCTCATGACCCGGACGTTGATCAGCCGCCCGCCGATCGCGAACATCAGCACGTCGCCGGTCCTCAGCCCGCGCGACGGCTTGTCGACCCGGCTCTCGGCCCCGGCCCGCGTCAGGCGGATGCGGCCTTCGTCGACGAAGCGGCCGGCCAGCGAGCGGGTCTTGAAGAACCGGGCGCGCCACAGCCAGACGTCGGCGCGGCAATGGCCTTCGTCGGTCACGAGACGGCCTTCACGGCGTCGGCCTTGCCGCGCTTGGGCCGCTTGCGCCTCGGCGGCGGCTCGGTGAGCTGGGCCAGGGCGGCGAACGGCGAGTCCGGGCGGGCCATGATCCGGGGCTCCGGCTTGGCCGCCCCGCGCCGCTTCCAGACGATCGGGTCGCCCTCCTTGGGACGGATGGCCGGGGTGTAGTCCAGGGCCCGCAGCACCGCCGCCGCCTCGGCCGCGGTCCAGCCCAGGGCGTCGCGCGCCGCGTCGGTCAGCACCACCCCGCCGGGCTTCTGGCCCTCGCGCAGCAGGGTGTCGAGCCGCTCCAGCATCTCGACCGGCGCCACGTATCTGCCGACCAACCGCAGGCCGTTGGCGGCCAGGGCCCGGGCGTCGGGCGCGGGGTCGGGGGCCAGGGCCAGCCGCTCGGACTGGCCGCGCCAGCCGCCGGGGGTCAGGGCGCGGACGCAGGCCGTCGCCTCATCGCGCAAGACCGACGGCAGGAACAGGCTGAAGGCCCCGATCCGCACGCCCAGGGCCTTCAGGGTCCGCCGCTCGGCCTGGCTCATGGCCTTCAGGTCGGTGTCGAGGCTGCGCTTGTCGAGCACGCCGCCGGCCTCCAGCAGCCGGTGGGCCAGGCCGCGCGGCAGGCCCTTCAGCGCGCCGCCGGACAGGGCCCGTTCCAGCCTGCGCAGGCCGGGCAGCTTGCGGTCGACCTCGCCCGCGAGAAAGGCGTCCAGCCGCCGCTCGGCCCGCTCACGCGCCGAGGCGTCGCCCAGCTCGCCCAGCAGCCGGGCGCGGGGATGCATCGGGTCGCCGCCCCCTCCTCCAGAAAAGGGCCGCACCGCCCCGGCCGCCTCGCCGTTCCACAGCACCGCGCCGTCGGGGGTCAGGGTGAAGGCGGTGTCGGGCTCGCTGGCCAGCTTGCCCAGCCGCCGGGCGATTTCGGGGGTCACGGCCCGCTGGGCGGTGTTGCGCAGAGCCTTTTCCTCGAGCGCGCTGGCGCCCTTTTCCGGGACGAAGGTCACGCCGGTCAGCCGGCCGACCACGTGGCCCTCGACGGTCACCGCCCCGTCGGCCCCGACCCCGGCCAGCATGGTCTCGCGGTCGCCCAGCGAACGCATCAGCACGCTGGTGCGCCGGTCGATGAACCGGGCCATCAGCTTCTCGTGCAGGGTGTCCGACAGCCGGTCCTCCAGCTGCCGCGTCGCGCCCTGCCAGAGGGCGGGGCTGGCCAGCCAGTCGCCGCGGTTGGCGATGTAGCTCAGCGTCCGGACGCCCGACAGTCGGGCCGCCAGGCTGTCGATCTCGCCGTCGGTGCGGTCCAGGGCCTTGAACTGGCCGGCGATCCAGTCCTCCGGCAGGCGCTGACGACCGGTGGTCAGGTCGTCGAACAGGGTGCGGACCATGCGCTGGTGGTCGTCGTCGGTGGTCTTGCGGAAGTCCGGCGTCTGGCAGACGTCCCACAGCCGGATCAGGGCCGAGCGGTCGGCCTTGCAGCGGGCGACCACGTCCTCCTGCTGGGCCAGCTTGCGCAGGGTGCGTTCGTCCAGGGCCTCGGCCGACAGCTTCAGGCCGGCGCGGTTCGGCGGCTCGGCCAGGGAGCGCAGCAGGCTGGTCAGGTTGCCGAAGTCGAGCCGGGCGTTGCGCCACTCCGCGCCCATCACCGGTTCGAACTGGTGATTGACCACGCTCTCGACCAGGTCCTCGTCCATCTCCTCGCAGTCGCCGGTCACCCCGAAGGTGCCGTCGCGGGTGTGGCGCCCGGCCCGACCGGCGATCTGGGCCACCTCCTGCGGATAGAGCCAGCGGGTGCGCTTGCCGTCGAACTTGCGCAGGCCGGCGAAGGCCACATGGTCGACGTCCATGTTCAGGCCCATGCCGATGGCGTCGGTGGCCACCAGGAAGTCGACCTCGCCGCTCTGGTAGAGCGCGACCTGGGCGTTGCGGGTACGGGGGCTCAGCGAGCCCATCACCACCGCCGCCCCGCCCCGCTGGCGGCGGATCAGTTCGGCGATGGCGTAGACGGCGTCCGTCGAGAAGGCGACCACGGCGGTGCGGCGCGGCAGGCGGGTCAGCTTCTTCGACCCCGAATAGGTGAGATTGGAGAACCGCTCGCGGGTGACGATCTCGGCGTCGGGCAACAGCCGGCGGATCAGCGGGGCCATGGTCCCGGCCCCCAGCAGCATGGTCTCGAACCGGCCCCGGGCGTGCAGCAGCCGGTGGGTGAAGATGTGGCCGCGCTCGGGGTCGGCGCACAGCTGGATCTCGTCGACGGCCAAGAACTCGACCTCGCGGGTCAGGGGCATGGCCTCGACGGTGCAGACGAAATAGGCGGCGCGCGGCGGGACGATCTTCTCCTCGCCGGTGATCAGGGCCACCGACGCCTTGCCGCGCAGCTTGACGATGCGATCGTAGATCTCGCGGGCCAGCAGGCGCAGCGGCAGGCCGATCATCCCCGAGGCGTGACCCAGCATCCGCTCGACGGCCAGATGGGTCTTGCCGGTGTTGGTGGGGCCGAGAACCGCCGTGAGCTTGGAGGGGGCCAGTCCGGTGGAACGGTCGCTCATGAATCTAAGGTGGGATGGGAATCGGGGCGTGGCAAGCGGCGGGCGTGCTCCTAGTTCCTCCCCCCGTGGGGGAGGCGGCCGAAGGCCGGTGGGGGGAGCCCGTGAAATGAACCGGACGCAGGATCGCCCTATCTGAACTCCCCCCTCCGTCGGCTTCGCCGACACCTCCCCCACGGGGGGAGGACTTTTGAGGAACCCGGGCGTACCGTGGTCCTGGCGGAGGACGCGATGGACGACAGGCCATCCACGGCCGTCCTGGGGTTTCGGCCCCACACCTATTGGACCGCGGTCGTCGCGCTCGCGGGACCGTCCGATGCGCCACGGGTCGTCGCGCGGCGGCGGGTCGTCTTCGCCGCCGGCCGGGAACGCTTCGTCTATCACCAGGCCGCGCTGGAGCCGGCCAAGGCTCACGCCCTGATCGACGCGGTTCGCGCGGCGACGCAAGCCAATGCGGCGCGTGAGATCGGCGACCTCATCGCCGACCTGGGGTGCGACGGCGTCGAGGTCCGCCTCGCCGTCGCCCCGACCGGGGCTACGAAGCTTCCGCAAGGCCTGGAGGAGATCCTGCGGGTCCATGCCCGCATCCACGCCGCCGAGGGCGAGTTCTATCGCGAGGTCGTCGCCTCGGCGTGCGGCGGGCTGGGACTGGAGGTCCGCCGGGTGGTCGAGCGCCACCTGCCGGGCCTGCTGGGCAAGACGCTGCGGATCGACGGCGCGACGCTGGAGGCGCGGCTGAAGGCCATGGGCGCGGCGCTCGGCCCGCCGTGGAACGAGGACTACAGGCTCGCCACCCAGGCCGCCTGGCTCCACCTCGACGCGGCCGCCGAAGCCCAGGGCCGAACGCCCTGTTCCTAAGGGGCGTCAAAGCCCTCGATAACGGTTGTCATCCCGGAAGCCTCGCAGAGGCTGTCCGGGACCCAGGGCCGGCGCGACGCGGCGGTCGGGGGCGTGGGTCATGGCAGGGTCCGGGTCCAGGAAGGTCGATCAAGGATGCTCGAACATCTCGTGCCGTCCACCACCGTCAGCACCAGAGGCCAGCATCGCGCACGTCAGCGTGCGATGCTGGCTTCCAGATCCTCTAGAACCGGAACTTCAAACTGCTGGTCAAGAGCGTCGACTCGACGGGTCGTATGAGAACGGCCCGATCGTTGAAGGCGCCGAACACCTGGGTGTCACGACGACGCAAAAGCCGGAAAGCCAGCGACGTGTTGTCGTCGAAATCATAGGCAAGGCCGATCCCGACGACACCCACACCCGTGCTCCGCCGCACCCGTGTTACCTGCTGCCCGATCGAGAGCTCGCCCGATGTCTTGCTGTTGACCCCGAGATCGACGGTTTGCGCGCCATAGGCCGAGACGAACGACCAGGTCAGAGGCAGGTCGCCGATCGCACCCTCCGCATCGAAGGTCAGGCCGACGGCGAAGCCCGGGCCACTGGCGTCCCGACGCACGTGCCCGTCCATCGGGGTGGTGAACACCATGCAGCAAGTGGCAGCCACAATGCCCTTGATCTGTTCTTCTTCCTTCAGCGAACGCCACTGAGCCTCCACGCGCAGGCCCGGCGTCAGCAGGACATCGCCGATCGGGGCGCGCCAGGCGAAGGCGCGCGCCAGCCCAGCATGGGCTGAGACCTTGTTCGAACGCTGACGAAGATCGTCGCTGACAATCCCGGTCAGCCAGGTAGGATTCAGCGTGTACCAGACCTGTCGCGCAGGGGTTATGAGGCTGGAGGGTGGAAGATAGACGCAGACGCCGGCCCCATCGTCCGCGGGACAGGCTCGTGGCGCGCCGGTCAGCTCGATCGCGCTCGTTGGCGTGCTGAACGCGCTCTTGAAAGTGGTCGTCTCCTGACCCACACCGCCGGTCCAGCGCCATCCCGGCGCGCCGACGCCGTCCGGTGCGAAGCGCGTGGAAAACTCAAAGCCCCGGCTTGAGCCACTGAAGTGCGTCAAGGGCGCGGGGCCAGACGCCTTGATGGAACCACCCTGTGCGAAACCCACACCGGTAGGCGGCGTGGCGTAGGCGCCGGGCAGGAACCCCCCGCGGATCGTCGTCCCGATCCGGCTGATATTCGGCCCATCGAACTTGCCGACGCTCACCGCCAGCGTGTTCTCAAACCGCGGAGCGGCGCGGGGCGAAGCAAGGACGGCCGAGACGGGGGCCGCCGCCACGATCGGCCCGCCTTGAGCCAGGACTGCTTGGCCGGGAGGGGCCATACAAGCTTGGGCCGCCGTCAGATTTTGCAGCCGCAGCCGCTCGGCCTTGCCACGCAGGGCCTTGTAGGCCGCCCATTCGGCGTCACCGGCCGTGGCGACCGCCCCACGCCGCGCGGCCTCGGCGACCGCTTCATTGGCGGCCTTCAAAGCCGCGAAAGCCTCGTCCTCGATTTTGTCGACCGCCGCCGCCCGAACCGCCGGATCGCAAGGCGCCGAAGCGGAAATCGACGCTTCGCCGCTCGACTGGCCGACGATCGTCGCGGCAACAAGAATTCCGAGCATGTGTCCCCACTGAAATCCTAGGTTAAGCTATTATCGCCCTTTTGCCTCGAACACCACCTTGCCGTCCACCACCGTCAGCACGGTTTCGGCCTTCAGGATCTGCGCCGGCTCGACCGTCATCAGGTCCTTGCTGAACACCGTCACGTCGGCCTTCTTGCCCACCTCCAGCGTGCCGCGATCCTGCTCGGCGAAGGCGGCGTAGGCCGGGGCCCAGGTCAGCATCCGCAAGGCCTGGTCGCGGCTGACGGCCTCTTCCAGATGCCAGTCGGCGTTGGCGAAGCCGTCCAGGCCATGGCGATAGACGGCGGCGTAGAACTCGATGCGGGGGTCGCCGACCTCGACCGGGGCGTCCGAACCGGCGGCCACCACCGCGCCGCTGTCCAGCATGTCCTTCCAGCGATAGCCCTCGTGCAGGCGGTCCTTGCCCAGGCGGGCGGGGACGAAATAGAGGTCGCCGATGGCGTGGCTGGGCTGCATCGAGGCGACGACGCCCATCTTCGCGAAACGCGGCAGGTCCTGGTCGGCGACGATCTGCGCGTGCTCTATGCGCCAGCGAGCCTTGGTGTCGCCGCCCAGCGCTTCGCCGAACCAGTCCAGCACCATGCGGTTGCCGCGATCGCCGATGGCGTGCATGGCCACCTGGGCCTTCACCGCCCTGGCCGCCTTCATCAGCTCCAGCCCCCTGTCGTGCGGGGTCAGTTGCAGGCCCAGGCCCTCGGCGTCGCTGTAAGGCTCCAGCAGCGCCGCGCCGCGCGAGCCCAGGGCGCCGTCCATGTAGAGCTTGATCCCCCGCACCCGGATCAGGCCGGTGGGGTCGGCCTGTGGCCCCTTGGCCAGCACCTCGGCCGCGCCGCTGGGGTCCATGTAGTTGTCGACCCGCAGGCTGAACTTCTTCTCCGCCGCCAGGGACCGCAGGATCGCCAGGTCCGGCGCCTCGACGCTCATATTGCCCAGACCGGTCCAGCCGCGCGAGGCGTAGAGGGCGCCGGCCTTCTCCAGGGCCTGGCGCTTGATCGCCTCGGACGGCGGCGGGATGACTCCGGCCACCAGCGACTGGGCGTGGTCGACCAGCATGCCGGTGGGCTGGCCGTCGTCGCCCTTGAGAATCTGGCCGCCGGCCGGGGCGGCGGTGTCCTGGGTGACGCCGGCCTTGGCCAGGGCGGCGCTGCTGGCCACCACGGCGTGACCGTCGGCGCGCTCCAGCACCACGACGCGGCCGGGCGCGGCGCGGTCGAGATCGGCGCGGTTCGGGAAGCGCTTCTCGGGCCAGTGGGTCTCGATCCAGCCGCGACCGTAGATCGGGCCATCGGGATGGGCGACGGCATAGGCCTTCACCGCCGCGACCATGTCTTCCACCGAGGCGGCCTTGTCGAGGTTGAGGGTCAGTTCGCGCAGGCCGATCCCGGTCAGGTGGGCGTGGGCGTCGACGAAGCCGGGAAAGGCGGCCGCGCCCTTCAGGTCGATGTCGCGGGCGTCCTTGGCGGCCTTGGCCCGGGCCGCCGCCAAGTCGCCGACGAACAGGACGCGGTCGTCGCGGATCAGCACCGCCTGGGCGGCGGGCGCGGCGGCGACGCCGGTGTGGATCGGACCGCCGTGGATCAGGATGTCGCCGGCGGTCGCCTGGGCCAGGCTGGTGGCGGCGAACAGGGCGGCAAGGGCGAGGGTGCGGCGCAAGGCGATCTCCCGACAGCAAGAAACGGAAATCGTAGGGCGCCGCTCGAACTCCGCAACAGCGATGCTATGTTTAAGGGATGGAACAAGGGTTCGCGCTCTTCGAAACGCCAATCGGGCTGTGCGGCCTGGCCTGGGGCCCGCAAGGCCTGGTCGGCGCTCAACTTCCAGAGGCCGCGCCCGGCGCCGCCTGGGCACGGCTGCGCCGCCGCTATCCGGACGCCGCCGAAGCAGCGCCGCCGCCGTCCGTCCAACGGGCCATCGAACGGATCAACGACCTGCTGGCCGGCGGCCGCGACGACCTGACGGACATCGCCCTCGACTTCAGCATCGTCGCCCCCTTCAACCGCCGGGTCTACGAGATCGCCCGCGCCATCCCGCCGGGCGAGACCTCGACCTACGGCCAGATCGCCAAGGCCATGGGCGAGCCCGGCGCGGCCCGGGCCATCGGCAAGGCGCTGGGCGAGAACCCCTGGCCGATCATCGTGCCCTGCCACCGGGTGCTTGGGGCCGACGGCAAGCCCGGCGGCTTCTCGGCGCCCGGCGGGGTGGAGACCAAGGCGCGGATGCTGACCATCGAGCGGGCGAAGACCAGCGCGATCCCGACCCTGTTCGACATGGATTTCTCGGTGGCGCCGGCGCGCCGATGACTCTCCCTCCCCCTTGTGGGGAGGGTGGCCCCTTGTGGGTCGGGTGGGGTTTGATGAGTCGATGGGGCGGCGAAGCCCCACCCACCAGCTTCGCTGGTCCCCCCTCCCCATAAAGGGGAGGGAAAGGCGAGAAGTTCAAAGCCCCCGCCCCACCTTCAGCACCAACTCCCGCAGCCACGCCGCGCCCGGGTCGAACTGGGCCAGGACCGGGTGGAACAGGTACTGCCGGTCCTCGCCTGGATCGATCGGCGGCTCCACGGTCACCAGGTCCAGCGGCCCCGCCAGGGCGACGATCAGCCGGCGGGGCACGAAGGCCACCAGGTCGGTGCGGGCGGTCATCCGCAGGGCCTGGAGGTAGCTGGGCACCGCCAAGGCGATGCGGCGCTCGATCCCGGCCTGGCGCAGGAACGGCTCGATGGCGTCGTCGCGCTCGCCCGCCCCGACCACCGCCACGTGGCGCGCGGCGTTGAACACCGCCAGGTCCGACAGCCGCCCGGCGTCCGGATGGCCGCGCCGCACGGCCAGGGCGTCGCGGTCGGTGTAGAGCGACTGGCGGTGGAAGCCAGGATAGGCCTCGCCGGTCCAGGCGACGACCAGGTCGACCGTGCGGGCGAAGTCGGGGGTCATCACCGCCGGACCGCGCCAGGGGATGACGTCCAGCCGCACGCCGGGCGCCGCGACGGCGACCTGTTGCAGCACCGTCGGCATCATCAGGTCGACCACGAGGTCGGGCATCATCAGCCGGAAGCCGCGCGTGCTGGTCGCCGGGTCGAAGCCCTCGGCCACGAACAGGCCGCGCACCTGGTCCAGCGCCTGGGCCAGGGGCGCGCGCAGGGCCAGGGCCCTGGGCGTCAGCTCCATGCGCGGCCCGATCCGCACCAGCAGCGGATCGCCGGTCGCCTCGCGCAACCGGCGCAGGGCGTGGCTGACCGCCGGCTGCGACAGGTTCAGCCTCAGCGCGGCGCGCCCGACGCTGGCCTCGGCCAGCAGGGCGTCCAGGGCGACCAGCAGGTTGAGGTCCAGGCCGGCGAGGTTCATTTTACGAATATAGACCATCATCAGCATCGATTGGATGAATGATCATCGTCGGCGGAAGATGAGGCTCCACCCCACGGAGACAGCCGCCATGATCGCGCACGACAACAAGCTTCTGATGCAACGGATCTTCGACGGCCTGGCGCGCGGCGACGCCCGCCCGTTCCTCGACGCCCTGGACGAGACCACCGTCTGGACCCTGACGGGGACGAACGCCTGGTCGGGCGCCTATGTCGGCAAGACGGCCATCCGCCGCGACCTGCTGACCCCGCTGTTCGCCCAGTTCGCCGACCAGTACCTCAACGTCGCCGACGCGATCATCGCCGAGGGCGACACGGTAGTGGTCGAATGCCGGGGCAAGGTCACCACCAAGGCCGGCCGGCGCTACGACAACCACTACTGCTGGGTGTGCCGGGTGGCGGGCGACAAGATCGTCTCGCTGACCGAATACATGGACACCGAACTGGTGGCCAAGGCCCTGGCGGCGCCGGAACGGGTAACGGGTTAACGCAACTTCACCGTTCGTCGAACACGAGCGAAACGAATCATGACCGAATCAGCGACTTCGCCAGATTCGGGATTTGTTCCCTACTAGCGATGGTAGCTTAATTCGCATTAACCACAAATGGCTGTCGCCCTCTTGAGCTCCACTATCGAGCCGACGGACAGAACGTCAGGTAGTCCACACGGAACTTGATGTGGGCATTCCAAGCCTCGATATCGGAGATGCCAATGCCGGGCTGATCCAGCTTGACGCCTGGCTCCTCGGGTTCGAGGTGAGCGGTGTCGAGGTAGACGTAGAATTTCCTGAAGCCGTTGTAGGCCCCATAGCTGTTCTTCGCGTTCACCCGACCGCAGACGTAGTCGCCGAATTTGCGAACGTCCTCGTACTGCGCTGATCGTGGGTCCTTCAAGAGTTCGCCGACAGCCTTCTTGGCGCCGGAGGTTTCCACCACATCGCAGCCCGCGACGGCCAGCACCAAGCCGACGATCCCAAAAGTTCCAAGGCGCATCCACCCCTCCCACCCGTAAAGGGCGAGCTTAGTCGGTCAGCGCCGCACGTCCAAGGATGACAGCGGTGATGGATGGTCCGCCGCCTACCCCGCCGTGCAGGTGGCGCTGATCCGCTTGGCTTCCAGCGTGGCGACCATCGGGATGCCGTTGACGGTCTTGCCGTTGACGTTCAGCCGGAAGCTCTCGGGCGTGTAGGAGCCCTTGGCGGTCACCGGGGCCACCCGGCCCTTCTTGTCGGTCCAGGTGCCCTTCAGGGCGATCTTGCCGTCCTGCACCACCCGGGTGTCGTAGTCGCAGGTGTAGCGCTTGAGGCAGATGCCCCGGTTGAAGTTGTCGACGTCGACCTGCTTGATGCAGTGCTGGTCGCTGCCGATGGGGATCGGCCCGAAGCGGGTGTTGTATTCCCATTGGCCGGTCAGGATGGTTTCGGCCTGGGTCGGCTTGGCGGTCGCCACGGAACTGGCGGCTCCGGCCACGGCGAGGCTCGCGGCGGTCAGGGCGCCAGCGGTCAGAACACGGGCGAGCAAACGCATGCGGTCGGTCTCCTTCAAGGCCGTCTCTATATAGGGGGCAGATGAACCCGGCTTGAAGGCGATGTTTAGGCGACGCCCAGGCTCCCGGATCCGTCGGGGCGGCTTGACTCGGCAAGCCCCCTTCGCCTATATCGCCCGCTCTCGCGCGGCGGTCCGTCCCTCGCGTGCCCGAATTTATGTTTGCGGAGCCGTCGGCTTCGCCCAGCCAAGGTATCCGCCATGTCGCGCCGTTGCGAACTCACCGGGATCGGTCCGATGGTCGGCCACAATGTGAGCCACTCGAACATCAAGACCAAGCGCCGGTTCCTGCCGGCCCTGTCGCCCGCCACCCTGCAGTCCGACTCGCTGGGTCAGACCTTCAAGCTGCGGATCAGCAACGCCGCCCTGCGCACCCTGGACTTCCGCGGTGGCCTGGACGTGTTCCTGCTGGGCGCCAAGGACGAGCAGCTGTCGCCGCGCGCCCTGAAGATCAAGGCTCAGGTCAAGGCCAAGGCCAAGGCCGCCGCGACCGCCGTCGCCGCCTAGGACTTTTCGGCCTCACGGCTGAACGAAAAAAGCCCGCGAGGTTCGCCTCGCGGGTTTTTTCACGTCTGGACGCGAGCCGAGGCCCGTGACTCGCCCTCTTGTCGAGCTTCCCGGTCGGCGCCTAATCTAGAGCATGCTCACGCTCGCCCTCGCCCTGATGGCCCTCCAGGCCGCGCCCGCCTACGACGCCCATGTCACCCCGCAGGGGGCCGACGAGGCGGAGAGCCTGGTGATCCTGTGCGATCCCCGGGCCTTCCGCTTCTCCGTGCGTGTCGGAGCCGATCCGGCGTCCCTGGACCGGACCTATCCGGAGCGGACCGTGGTCAAGGCCGATACGCTGATGCAAGCCCTGCCCGGCTGGACCAACCAGATGGACGTGCAAGGCCCGCTGGTGCGCTACGTCCGCTGCGGCCCCTATACGATGAAGCTGCAGGGCGACGCCTACAACACCCATGTGCAAGGCGAGGCGGGGGCCTATAGCGCGTTCGTCGCCGTCACGGTTCTGAGAGGGCCGCGCATCATCTATCCGGCCGAGGGCGGGGCGACGCGTTTCACCGCCTGCAGCCGCACCCTGCGTCGCGCCAACCCCTGCCCGACAGGATATGCCGTGCGCCTGGACGGCCGCTATGACGACAAGCGCAAGGCGCTGGACCTGGTGGAGACCGTGACGTCCTACGAGGACGATGAAGGCGGCGAGGGACGCCAGACCAGCACGCGCCGCCTGACGGTCCCCGAGGACCTGGAGCTCTGGAAGGACTAGCACCTATCAGAGTTCGCATTTTGTCTGCCCGCTGGCCTCCGAGCCAACCTTCTCCTCAAGTGGGAGGGCGCGAGAATCAACAGCGGCCGCTCGCGCCCCAATCCTGAACACATCAGATGTGCCGCCACCCACGAAAAAGCCCTCCCCGTTTCCGGAGAGGGCTTCCTGCATTCGACGATCAGGCCGGAGAGGGCCGGTACGCCGCCCCCTCTAACAGGCCTTAGCGCGAATAGACGACCGGGGTGGCGGCGTTGTAGGCGACCAGTTCCGGGTTGTTCAGCTTGCTGACCGCGTCGTTGACCGAGGCGCGGACGCACGACGGGTACAGGTAGGTGGCCAGCGACTCGCCGCGCACGTTCTGCCAGCAGACGCTCGAGGCGGCCTTGACGATTTCGGCGCGCAGTTCGGCCGGGGCCTTGCCAGCGGTCTTGATGCGGATTTCGGCGGCGCCGGCCGGAGCGGCGGCGAACAGGGCGATGGCCGAGGCGGCCAGGACGATCGAGCGGATCATGGGACGGATTCCAGGATAGCGGGTGATTTCCAACCCGATCCCGACGCGTTCCCCCCTAGGCGACTGGTCCGGGATCTCGCCCGCTCTGCCGCCGTCCTTCGACGTGTAGCTTGCCGCCCGTTACTTATCAACGATTATATTGCAGCGCACGCAAGATGTTCGTTGACAGGCAACAGCGCGGAAGAGCCCGGCCCCGCGACACAAGCCGCGCGGGGCCGAACCCGGAAGCGATACTACAGGCTGGCCTTCAGCAGGCCGCTGGGCCGAAAGGCGGCCTTGTCGTAAGCGGCGAGGTTGGCGCTGCCGACCCTACGGACCGCGTCGCGGGTGAGGTCGCGGATGCAATAGGACATCGCGTCCTTGTCATAGCCGGCCAGTTCCTCGTGGCAGACCGACGTGGCGGCGGCCACGATGTCGGCGTGGATGGCGGCGACAGTGCGGCCGCGGACCGGGACGTGCTGCTCGGCGGCGAAGGCCGACGAGGCGGTGGTAAGAACCATGGCCGTGGCGGCCAGGACAAACATCGATTTCATGATTTCAAATCCGAAGGGGGTTGGGGTTCAACCACCTCCCGACGCGTTCCTCTGACGGCCGTTGGGATCTCGCCCGCTCAATCGTCGAATGTACCGGTAACATGACAACGCTGTCATTTCAACTAGGATGTTGAGTTTCAAAGGAAACTAGTTTTCCCAGAGAAGGTGATCTTCCCTCCCCCTTGCGGGGAGGGACGTCAGGACTACCGCCTGCGCACCGGCTTCGTCACCGCCGCCGGCGGCGCGGGCGGCGGCGGGGTCCAGTCGAAAGCCATCAGCAGGGTGCGCTCCAACTTGGTGTCGTTGTCGTCGGTCAGCAGATAGATTCGCGTAGCCCCGGTCGGCGACTTGACCAGGGCGATCCCTTCGAAATTGTCGCGGGTGGTCGCGCCATCGAGGTTCAGGGTCGCGGCCACCGCCTGCCTGGCGGCGGGGGCGCGGGGATCGACCACGAACCGCACCTGGCCGCGCCAGCCGCGGATCGGGTCGAAGGCCCGGTAGAGGGCGGCGATCGCCTGGCCGTCGAAGGCGGCGAAACCGGTCAGGCCCCAGCTGAAGTCGGGCGGCGACTGCGGGGCCAGGCTGACGCACGGCGCCGACAGCTTGCACAGCCAGACCTCGCCCTCCTCGCCGCCCACCAGATAGGCGTCGGAACCGGCCATCGGATAGGCGGTCAAGGCCTCCATGCCCTCGTTCTCGGGGAAGGTGGTGGCCGGCTTGTTGACGGCGCGCGGATTGCCGAACGTTCCGTCGGCCAGTTTCGGGTAGAGCCAGATGCGGTGGTCGCGCTCGAAGCTGACCAGGCGGTCGCCGCTGGGCAGGATCGCCAGCCCCTCGGCGTCGCCCTGCTCCTTGCCCTGCAGCGGCTGGCCGTCCAGGCCCTTCAGCGGTTGCAGCTTGCCGTCGGTCAGGCCGACCAGACGGCCGGCCTCGTCCAGCTTCAGCCGGGCCTCGAACAGGTCGCCGTCGTCGCTGACCGCGATCAGGGCCCCGTCGCCGCCGATCCTCAGGTCCGACAGGCCGTGCAGGCGGCTGGTGTCGGCGCTGGTGATGGCGATTCCGCCGGCATAGACGAAACGGCCGATGGCGCCCCCAGCCAAGGATGGCGGTGGCGGATTGGCCGAGCTCAACGGCACGGGCGTGGTGGTCAGGCCGATCTCGGGCCCGACCTTGACCGGCGCGACCGGCAGCACTGCCGGCTGGGGCGGGGCCTTGGCGCACTGGCCCAGCACCGCCGTCGCCAGGCCCAGGACCAGCAGAGACCGCAGGCCTCCGATCACGCCGGAACCTTGCGGGCGGCTTTCGGCGCGGAAGGCTGCACGGTCGGCGGCGCGGCCAGCAGGCCCCGCGCCCGCTTCACCGCCTTGGGTTCTTCGTCGAACAGGTCGGCCAGCTGGTCGACCAGGGCGCCGCCCAGTTGCTCGACATCGACGATGGTCACGGCGCGGCGGTAGTAGCGCGTCACGTCGTGGCCGATGCCGACGGCGATCAGCTCGACCGGGCTGCGGGTCTCGATCTCGGCGATGACCTGACGCAAGTGGCGCTCCAGATAGTGGCCCGAATTGACGCTGAGGGTGGAGTCGTCCACCGGCGCGCCATCGGAGATCACCATTAGAATGCGGCGAGCTTCGGACCGGCCGATCAGCCGCTGGTGGGCCCACATCAGGGCCTCGCCATCGATGTTTTCCTTCAGCAGCCCCTCGCGCATCATCAGGCCCAGGTTCTTGCGGGCTCGCCGCCACGGGGCGTCGGCGCTCTTGTAGATGATGTGGCGCAGGTCGTTGAGGCGGCCCGGCGCGGGCGGCTTGCCGGCCTTGATCCACTCGTCGCGAGCGCTGCCGCCCTTCCAGGCGCGGGTGGTGAAACCCAGCACCTCGACCTTGACCGCGCAGCGCTCCAGGGTGCGGGCCAGGATGTCGGCGCAGACGGCGGCCACCATGATCGGCCGGCCGCGCATCGAGCCGGAATTGTCGATCAGCAGGGTGACGACGGTGTCGCGGAACTCGACGTCCTCCTCCTGCTTGAACGACAGCGGGGCGGTGGGGTCGATGATCACCCGGGTGAGGCGGGCGACGTCGAGCATCCCCTCCTCCAGGTCGAAGGTCCAGGCGCGGTTCTGCTGAGCCAGCAGCCGGCGCTGCAGCTTGTTGGCCAGGCGCGAGACCACGCTGGAGAACGCCGCCAGCTGCTGGTCCAGATAGGCCCGCAGCCGGGTCAGCTCGTCGGCGTCGCACAGCTCCTCGGCCGGCACCACCTCGTCATAGGCGGTGGTGAACACCTTGTAGGCCGGCTCGAAGGCCCCGCCCAGGCCGGTGTCGGGACGGGCGGGCTTGGCGCCGTCGCCCATCTCCGGGGCCTCTTCGGTGTCCTCGGCCTCGCCCTGCTCCTCGGACTGGACCATCTCCTCGTCGCCGGCCTCGGACTCGCGGTCGGAGCTCTCGGTCTCCTCGGGCGAGGCGCCGTCGGCCTGCTCGCCCTCGCCTTCGCCCTGGTCGTCCTCGGAGGCCTCGGTGTTCTGGTCCTCGTCGCCGGTGTCCTCGTCCGACTGCTCGGTGGCCTCGGACATCTCCTCGCCCAGGTCGAGGTCGCGCAGGATCTCGCGGGTGACGCGGGCGAAGGCGGCCTGGTTGTCGATGGCGGCGGCCAGGCGGTCGAGGTCCTTGCCGGCCCGGGCCTCGATGTCGGCGCGCAGGATGTCGACCAGCGCCTTGACGCCCTCGGGCGGCGTGTCGCCAGTCAGGCGCTCGCGGACCATCAGCGACAAGATCTCGGCCATCGGGGCCGACTGGCGGTCGGTGGCGATGTTGCGGGTCAGGCCCTGCTTTTCGAGACGGGCCTCCAGGGCGGCGGTCAGGTTAAGGCGGACGCCGCCCAGGGCGTTCGAACCGATGGCTTCCAGCCGCGCCTGCTCGATGGCCTCGAAGGCCGCCTGGCCGTCGGGCGAGCTGGGGCGGGCCCGGGCGTGGGAGACCGCGTCGTGGTGGGCCAGGCGCAGGGCCATCTGGTCGGCCAGGCCCCGGATGCGGCTGGCTTCCTTGGGGTTCAGGTCGCGCGGCGGGTGCGGCAGCACCGCCCGGTTGCCGACCAGGCTGGGACCCTCGCCGGAGAACACCACCTCGAGGTCGGGCGTCTCGGCGAGCGAGCGCGCCGCGTGGGCCAGGGCGCGCTTGAAGGGTTCGGTCGGGCTTTCGGGCTTGGAGGCCATGGGGAATGGGTTACCCAGACGCGACGACGAAAACAAGGAACGTCGCGGGACGGGGCGACGTTTGCCTTCGCGAAGACCCGCGACGAGCGGGCAAACGCGCGAGGAAACACATCATGTTGAAGTGGGCCATCATCCTGGCGATCGTCGCCGTGATCGCCGGCGCCCTGGGCTTCACCGGCATCGCCGGCGCGGCGGCGGGGATCGCCAAGCTCCTGTTCTTCCTGTTCCTGATCGGCTTCGTGATCGTGCTGGTGCTGGGGGTGACGGTGTTCAAGAGCGTGACGAAGTAGCGAACTCAGTGCGTCCTTCGAGGCCCGCTGCGCGGGCGCCTCAGGATGAGGAAGTCAGATGCTCCTCATCCTGAGGTGCGAGGCGAAGCCGAGCCTCGAAGGACGCATGGCGGTCCGCCGCCTATTTGGCCGCCGCATAAGCCTTCGACTGCGTCCCCACCACACTGACCAGGTCGCCCATGGTCAGGTTGACGTCCACCAGGTGCAGGCCCCATTCCTTCAACGGCACGCCCATCACCAGCAGGTCGCCGGGAATGTTGTCGGCGCGGGGGTCGGCCTTGTCGGGGTGCACGGTCACGGCCAGGTAGTCGAAGGCGCCGTTGCTGACGCATTCGGCGGAGACCAGGCCCGGCAGTTCCACATAGGGCGTCGCCACCTCCACGTCCTTGGCCCAGACCGTGGCCGGGCGCATCGCCGTGCCCATGATCGTGCGGTCGCTGAAATAGGAATGCACCGTCGCCGAGCCGCCGGCCAGGGCCGCCGGGTTGACGCAGGCGGCCCGCAGGCCCGGCTGATCGACCTTGCCGAACCGGCTGGTGGCCGGGGGCGGAACGTCGGCGCGGAACGAGACGTAGGAGATCACGCAGCCGATCTGGCCGGCCTTGCGGCACAGGGGCAGCGAGCCGTAGGCGTCCTTGGCCGGGTCGACGGGGGTGTTCATGCCCAGGATCAGGGCCGAGACGATCTGTTTCTGGACCGGCTTGCCGTCGATCTCCTTGGCGACCAGGTCAAGCAGGACGCGCGAGCCCTGCGAGTGGCCGATCAGCACCACGCCGCGGCCGTGGTTGTCGCGGGCCAGGTAATCCTTCCAGGCGGCCAGCACGTCGGCATAGGCCAGGGCGCCGTCGCCGGGCGAGGCCTGGCCCATCATCACCTTGCGCAGGGCGGCGATGGTCACCTGGCGGTAGCTGGGGGCGTACAGCTTGCAGACCTGGCCGAAACGGGCGAACTGCTGGTCGGCGACGGCCTTTTCCGGCAGGTCGGGGGTCATGTCGCTGTTGCCGCCCGGGTCGCTGGACACGGTGGGATAGACATAGAAGCAGTCGATCGGCGCGTTAGGGTCGGCCTTGAAGGTCTCGACGCTGGCCTTGCCGTCGGCCTGGATCACCGTGGCGGTCTGGTCCTGGGCGCAGGCGTCCTGGCGGCCGGGGCGGCACAGCCAGTTCTCGTCCTTCGTATAGTCGTTCGGTGTCGGCGGCCCCGTGGGGTTTGGGGCGGGGGCCGGCTGCGCGCAGGCGCTCGCGCTCAAGCCCAGACTCATGACCAGGCCCAACGCGGCCCACAGCTTGCGTGACATCTTGCCCCCTACGTCCGAACGCTTGTTTCGCGGGAGGATGACGTGTGGGGGCGTGGAAGGGAAGCCACCTCTTCCGTTCCAAATTTCACTGTCATCCCGGAAACGGCGAAGCCGTTATCCAGGACCGTCGGAAGCGCAGGCGTTCACACGCCGGTCCCGGATCTTCGCGCTGCGCGCCAAGTCCGCCGTTAGGCGGACCGCTCACGCGGCCCGAGGCCGGGATGACAGCCGTGAATGGGTGAAAGGAAGGCCTTAGCTCGGCAACCACCGCCGCGGGAACTTGTCGCCCAGCGCCCGCGACTCCCCGATCTTCAGGCCCAGCTCGCGCATCCGGTAGGCGACCAGTTCCCGCAGGGCCTCGACGGGCTCGCGGCCGCCGGACGGGCTGGAGGCGACCGGGCCGGTCTGCATGGCCAGGTCGACGGCCGCCCATTCGGCCTGGGCGCGGTCGGGCCGGCCGACGGCGAAGTAGTGGCGGACCGGCAGCCGTTCGCCGACGATCTCGACCATCACCCCGACCACCCAGCCTTCGACGAGCAGATCGGAGTCGGGGCGCTGGCGGAACATGGTCGCCATGTAGCAGGTTTCGACGCGCCGTCACCCGGTCACGCGCCGAGGCCTCAGCCCAGCCACTGGAACGCCGCCTGGCTGATCAGGCCCAGGGCCAGCCACAGGCCAAGCCCCAGGATGATGAACACCGGGCGCGGCGGACGCCGGCCCCGGTAACCCTGAATCTCGTGTCGCGCCATGCCCAGCCCTCCGGGAACGCCTTTTGCGTCCAACGGAGTCTGCAACGAGCGTGGCCATAAAAAAGCTGCAAGTGTTAACGCGACCGTGATCGGTTATCCCCAACTGGGGGTAGATGCCCAAGAAAAAGGGCGGGACCTTTCGGTCCCGCCCCTCTGTAGCAATCAGCTGAGCTGACGCAGACTTCCTTAGAAGTCCATGTCGCCCATGCCGCCCATGCCGCCGCCGGGAGGGCCGCCAGCGCCGCCGCCCTTCTTGGGGGCTTCGACGATCGCGGCTTCGGTGGTGATCAGCAGGCCGGCCACCGAGGCGGCGTCCTGCAGAGCGGTGCGGACCACCTTGGCGGGGTCGATGACGCCGTCGGCGATCAGGTCGACATACTGCTCGGTCTGGGCGTTGAAGCCGAAGGTGGGCGAGTCGTTCTCGAGCACCTTGCCGACCACGATCGAGCCTTCGACGCCGGCGTTTTCGGCGATCTGACGGATCGGGGCCTGCAGGGCGCGACGGACGATCGCGATGCCGGCGGTCTGGTCGTCATTTTCGCCGACCAGGGTGGCCAGGGCCTTGGAGGCCTTCAGCAGCGCCACGCCGCCGCCGGGGACGATGCCTTCTTCCACGGCCGCGCGGGTCGCGTTGAGGGCGTCGTCGACGCGGTCCTTCTTTTCCTTCACTTCGACTTCGGTCGAGCCGCCGACGCGGATGACGGCAACGCCGCCGGCCAGCTTGGCCAGACGCTCTTGCAGCTTTTCCTTGTCGTAGTCGCTGGTGGTGTCTTCGATTTGCTTCTTGATCTGCGAGATGCGGGCCTCGATGGCTTCCTTCTCACCGACGCCGTCGACGATGGTGGTGTCGTCCTTGGTGATCGTGACCTTCTTGGCCTTGCCCAGCATGTCGAGCGACACGTTCTCGAGCTTGATGCCGAGGTCTTCGCTGATGACTTGAGCGCCGGTCAGGATGGCGATGTCTTCCAGCATGGCCTTGCGGCGATCGCCGAAGCCCGGAGCCTTGACGGCGGCGACGCGGAGACCGCCGCGCAGCTTGTTGACCACCAGGGTGGCCAGGGCTTCGCCCTCGACGTCCTCGGCGATGATCACCAGCGGACGGCCCGACTGGACGACGGCTTCCAGCACCGGCAGCAGCGGCTGCAGCGACGAGAGCTTCTTTTCGAACAGCAGGATGAGCGGCTCTTCGAGCTGAACTTCCATCTTGTCGGCGTTGGTGATGAAGTACGGCGACAGGTAGCCGCGGTCGAACTGCATGCCTTCGACGACGTCGAGTTCGGTCTCGGCGGTCTTGGCTTCTTCGACGGTGATGACGCCTTCGTTGCCGACCTTGTCCATGGCCTTGGCGATCATTTCGCCGACGTCCTTGTCACCGTTGGCTGAGATGGTGCCGACCTGGGCGATCTCGGTGTTGGTGGTGACCTTCTTCGACGACGCCTTGATGGAGTCGACGACGACGTGGACGGCCTTGTCGATGCCGCGCTTCAGGTCCATCGGGTTCATGCCGGCGGCGACCGATTTGAGGCCTTCCTGCACGATGGCCTGGGCCAGGACGGTGGCGGTGGTGGTGCCGTCGCCGGCCTTGTCGTTGGTCTTCGAAGCGACTTCGCGGATCATCTGCGCGCCGAGGTTCTCGAAGCGGTCAGCCAGTTCGATTTCCTTGGCGACCGAGACGCCGTCCTTGGTCGAGCGCGGGGCGCCGAAGGACTTTTCGATCACGACGTTGCGGCCCTTGGGGCCCAGGGTCACCTTCACCGCGTTGGCGAGGATGTTGACGCCGCGCAGCATCTTGTCGCGCGCGTCCGAGGAGAAATAAACGTCTTTAGCGGCCATGTGTATGAGCCCTTCTAAAAGAGAAACTGGATATGGAAGCGGGTCGAACGGGGAGAGACGGTTAGGCCTCGATCACGCCCAGGACGTCGCTTTCCTTCATGATCAGCAGGTCTTCACCGTCGACCTTCACTTCGCTGCCCGACCACTTGCCGAACAGGATCTTGTCGCCGGCCTTCAGGTCCAGAGCGACGACGTCGCCCTTGTCGTTGCGGGCGCCGGGGCCGACGGCGACGACTTCGCCTTCCTGCGGCTTTTCCTTGGCGGTGTCGGGGATGATGATCCCGCCCTTGGTTTTGGTTTCTTCTTCGACACGCTTCACGAGGACGCGGTCGCCAAGAGGACGAAACTTCATTGGGGTCTTCTCCGTCGGGACGGTTAGAATTACGGTTCGCCGGCAGGGGGAGCGTTGCTGTTAGCAGTCGCTCCCGCCGAGTGCCAGCGCCGGGCAGGAGTTAGGACCGAGGGTTGGGGGAGTCAAGGACGACGCCTGCCGATTTGCTGTGGGTGAAATCACGCCCGCCCGAACCGACCGTCAGGATAGGGATCAAAGAAGACGCCATGAAGACGCTCCGCCCCTTCGCCATCGTCGCCCTGGCCTCGGCCGGCCTGCTCATGCTGAGCGCCTGCGCCACGCCCGGCGCCCCGCCGCCGGCCCGGACGGTCACCGACGCCGACGCCGGTCCGATCGAACTGACCCGCGGCCAGGGGCTGGAGATCGCCCTGCCGCTGAACGCCGGCACCGGCTATGCGTGGCGGCTGGACCGCGAGGCCCCGGCCTGGATCCTGACCGGCGGCTCCAGTCGGGTGACCGACGCCAAGATGCCCGGCGCGCCGGTGACGACGCTCTACAGCTACCACGCGGCGGGGAGCGGCAAGACCGATCTGTCGTTCACCCTCAAGCGCCCGTGGGAGCCCGACAAGCCGGACGACCGCAAAGTGGTGTTCCAGGTCAAGGTGCGCTGATGATCGACCATGTCAGCCTGACCGTCCGCGACATCGACGCCTGCCAGGCCTTCTACGACGCCGCCTTCGCCCCGTTGGGGATCGCGGTCGTCTACCGGGTCAGCGCCGAGGAAAGCGGAAGCGTCACCTATATGGGCTACGGCCCGGCCGCCGACGGCCGCGACGTCCAGGCCGGCAAGCCCAGCTTCTGGATCGCCGGCGGCGCCGAACGGGTCGGCCCCATGCACATCGCCTTCGTCGCCAAGACCCGCGCCGCCGTCGACGCCTTTTACGCCGCGGCCCTGGCGGCCGGCGGGACCGACAACGGCCCGCCCGGCGTTCGGCCTCACTATCACCCCAACTACTACGGAGCCTTCGTGCTCGACCCGGACGGCCGCAACGTCGAAGCGGTCTGCCACGCGCCCGCCTGATGGGCATGGAGAGATGATGTCGAGCTACGGTCTTTCGCTCGTCCTGGCGGTGGTCGCCTGCGTGATCGGCGGCGTGCTGGGCGGGATGGCCCTGGCCCGGCCGGGCTCGGCGTCGGGCCTGGCCGGCGGCGACGCTTCCCCGAACCTTCCCGACGCCGGCGCCCTGGCCCAGAGCCGGGCGTTCGGCGGCCTGCTGATCCTGTCACACGCCACGGCGGCCCTGTTCCTGGGCTACCAGTCCAGCGTCGGGGCGGCCATGGCCTTCGCCCTGGCCATGGCCTGGCTGGGCGCGGCGCTGGGCCGGACCGCCTCGCTGCTGATCGACAAGGCCAGCGGCCGCCTCAACCTGGGCAGCCTGGCCTTCGAGGTGCTGATCGCCGTCACCCTGTCGCTGCCGTTCTTCAACGCCGGCCGCCTGGTGGTGGTGCGCGGCGCGGGGATGCTGGTCTAGGGGGCGATTTTCGCCAAGGGCGCCAACGCCTTGTTCGGGGCAGTCGCATCTAATCTTGTCATCCCGGGCGTAGCGAAGCGCAGACCCGGGACCGCCACAAGCGCCTGCGCTCTGGCGTCGGTCCCGGATCTTCGCGCTACGCGCTCGTCCGGGATGACAGCGATAATAGGCTATAGGCGATAGCCGGCTCGGCTTGGGTCCCCCGAACAAGTCGGGAGATGACGGCGGAGGTCAGTGGAAGTCCCGGCTCCGCTGCAGCCGTCCCGACACCTTGTGGCGCAACGTCGGGGCCGGCGCGTCGGGAGCTTCCTTCATTCGCGCCAGCTGCGCCGACAGGTCGGTGAAGCCCTCGGCGACCACGTGGATCACCCCGTCGGCGGCCTGGACCTTGCCGTGGACGACCAGGAACGAGGCGCTCATCACCGTGCGGCGGTGGGCGTCGAAACAGTCCTTCCAGACCACCGCGTTGGCCACGCCGGTCTCGTCCTCCAGGGTCAGGAACACCACGCCCTTGGCGGTGCCCGGCCGCTGGCGGATCAGCACCAGCCCGCCGACCGACACCCGGCGGCCATTCCTGATCCCCGCCAGCCGCTCGGCCGGGACCGCGCCCAGCTCGCTCAGCATTGGCCGGAAGAAGCCGCAGGGGTGGGCCTTCAGCGACAGGCTGGTGGTGCGGTAGTCCTCGGCCACCTGCTGGGGCAGGCCCATGGCCGGCAGGACCACGGCGTCCTCGAACAACGGCAGGCCGGCCAGCAGCGGGGCCTGGGCGTCGATCTTGACCTCGCCCTTCAGCCCCTTGACCGCCCACAGGCCGTCGCGGCGCGACAGGCCGGCGGAGGCGAAGGCGTCGGCCTCGGCCAGCAGCTCCAGGGCCCGCTGCGAGACCCCGGCCCGGGCGAAGTCGGCCGGCGCGCGGGCCCCGGCGGCGCGGGCGGCCATGATGACCTCGCCGTCGGCCTCCTTCTTCAGCCCCTTGATCTGACACAGGCCCAGGCGAACGGCCTTCCAGTGCGGGCGGGTGTCGGGGTTGAAGAGCTTGTCGGAGCGGACAACTTCCCCCTCCCCCCTCCAGGGGGAGGGGAACCCCCCGCCCTCCAGCGTACAATCCCAATCGCTCCTCAGCACGTCCGGAGCCCGCACCTCGACCCCGTGCTCGCGCGCGTCGCGCACCAGCTGGGCCGGCTGATAGAAGCCCATCGGCTGGGAGTTGATCAGGGCCGCGCAGAACACGTCCGGCCAGGCCCACTTCATCCAGGCCGAGACATAGACCAGCTTGGCGAAGCTGGCCGCGTGGCTTTCCGGAAAGCCGTAGGAGCCGAAGCCCTCGATCTGCTTGAAGCAGCGGGTGGCGAAGTCGCGATCATAGCCGCGCGCCACCATGCCCTCGACGAACTTGTCGCGGTACTGGCCCGGGTCGCCGTCGTGCTTGAAGGTGGCCATGGCCTTGCGCAGGCCATCGGCTTCGTCGGGCGTGAACTTGGCGGCCTCGATGGCCAGGCTCATGGCCTGTTCCTGGAACAGCGGCACGCCGTAGGTGTTGCCCAGGATGCCGAACAGCTCGTCGGGCGGGCCATGCTCCGGCGACGGCGCGGGCCACTCCACCGGCTCCTGCTTGTTGCGCCGCCGCAGGTAGGGATGGACCATGTCGCCCTGGATCGGGCCGGGCCGGACGATCGCCACCTCGATGACCAGGTCGTAGAACCTGTTGGGCCGCAGCCTCGGCAGCATCGACATCTGGGCCCGGCTCTCGACCTGGAACACGCCCACGCTGTCGGCCTTCGACAACATGTCGTAGACGCCCTTCACCTCGGTGGGCACGTCGGCCAGGTCGATGATCGGCACACCGTGGTCGGCGCGCAGCATGCCGAACCCGCGCTGGATCGCCGTCAGCATGCCCAGGGCCAGCACGTCGACCTTCATCAGGCCCAGACTGTCGATGTCGTCCTTGTCCCACTCGATGAAGGTGCGGTCCTTCATCGCCGCGTTGCCGATCGGCACGGTCTCGTCCAGCCGCCGCTTGGTCAGCACGAAGCCGCCGACGTGCTGCGACAGGTGGCGCGGGAACTGCAGCAGCTCGGTCGCCAGGGCCACGGCCCGGGCGATCTGCGGATTGGCCGGGTCCAGTCCGGTCTGCCGAATGTGCTCGTCGGACGGGCCGTCGCCCCAGCTGCCCCAGACGGTGTTGGCCAGGATGGCGGTGACGTCTTCGGTCAGGCCCAGGGCCTTGCCGACGTCGCGGATGGCGCTGCGCGGCCGGTAATGGATCACCGTGCCGCAGATGGCGGCGTACTCGCGGCCATAGCGCTTGTAGACATATTGCATCACCTCCTCGCGCCGCTCGTGCTCGAAGTCGACGTCGATGTCCGGCGGCTCGCCGCGGTTCTCGGAAATGAAGCGGGTGAACAGCAGCCGGTGCTCGGTGGGGTCGATCGCCGTCACCCCCAGGCAGAAACAGACCGAGGAATTGGCCGCCGAACCCCGCCCCTGGCACAGGATGCCCATCTCCCGGGCCTCGCGGACGATGTCGTGCACGGTGATGAAGTAGTTGGGGTAGTCCATCTTGGCGATCAGCCGCAGCTCCTCGCGCAATTGATCAGCGACCTTGGCGGGCGTGCCGGCCGGATAGCGCCGGACCGCGCCTTCCCAGGTCAGGTCGGTCAGGTGTTGCATGGCCGTCTTGCCGGGCGGCACGGGCTCGTCGGGATATTCCTCCTTCAGGTCGCCGAGGTCGAAACCGATGCGCTCGACGATCTCGACCGTGCGCTCGACGGCGTCAGGCCAGCGCTCGAACAGCCGGGCCATCTCGGCCGGGGTCTTCAGGTGGCGCTCGGCGTTGGCCTCCAGCCTGAAGCCGGCCTCGGCGATCGTGCAGCCCTCGCGGATGCAGGTCAGCACGTCCTGCAGCGGCCGCCGCTCGGGGCCGTGATAGAGCACGTCGTTGGTGGCGACCATCGGCGCGCCGGCCCCCTGGGCCAGCTCGGCCAGCCGCGCCAGCCGCTTGAGGTCCTGGGCGGCGTAGGGTCGGCTGGCGGCCAGCCAGATCCGGCCGCGCAGTTCGCCGGCCATCCGGGCCAGGTCGGCCTCGAAGGCCGCGTCCAGCCGCGCCGGCGGCGCGACCAGGGCCAGCTGGCCGTCGGCGTGCTCCAGGAAGTCCTTCCAGAACAGGTGGCACTCGCCCTTCTTGGCCCGCCGCTGGCCGACGGTCAGCAGGCGGGTCAGGCGCGCGAAGGCCTCGCGGTCGGACGGGTAGCACAGCAGGCTGGGCGTGCCGTCGGCGAAGTCCAGCCGGCAGCCGGTCAGGGCCCGGACCTTCAGCTTTTTGGCCGCCGTCCAGGCCCGCACCACCCCGGCCAGGGTGTTGCGGTCGGCCACCCCGACGGCGGCCAGGCCCAGGCCCTGCGCGGTCTCCATCAGTTCCCAGGCCTGGGACGCGCCGCGCAGGAAGGAGAAGTTGGTGGTGGTTTGCAGTTCGGCGTAGGCGTGGGTCATCATCGGGAAGTCCTCCCCCTGTGGGGGAGGTGTCGGCGAAGCCGACGGAGGGGGGAGACATCAGCCCTGTCCGCGAACTCCCCCCACCGATCGCTGCGCGATCGCCTCTCCCACAGGGGGAGGATCTTAGCCAAACAGGCCATGCAACCACCATTTCGGGGCGTCATCCCCGCCATACAGCCCTTGCCGATAGATCCAGAACCGTCCCCCCGCCTCGTCCTCCACCCGGTAATAGTCGCGGATCTTGCCCGGCCCGACGCCGTCGAAGGCCTTGCGCCACCACTCCTGGCCGATGCGCTCGGGCCCCTCGGCCCGGCGCACCCGGTGGCGCTGGCCGCGCCAGGTGAAGTGGGCCGGCGGCTCGTCGGGCAGCTGGGCCAGCACGGTGATCGGTTCGGGACGACGGAACAGCCGGGTCGGGCGGGGCCGTTCGGGGTCCCAGCTCGCCTCGACCGCCGGAGCCAGGGGCGGCCGGCGGACCACCGAGCGTTCGGGCACGTGGCTCTCATAAGGGTCGGCCCGCCAGACCCGGTCCTCGCCCAGGCGGTTGACCAGCCGGTCGACCAGCGGCGCCAGCCCCTCCTCCAGGCTGACCCCGCCGCCGGTCTCCAGGCTACGCTCTCCCAGGCTTCTTTGGGCCACCGACAGCGGCTCGACGTCGTCGGCCCACAGGGTGACGACCTCGATCCCGAAGCCGGGGTCGACGGTCTCCAGCTTGGGCTTCAGCAGGCGGGTGATGCGGGCGGCGTCGCGGCCGGGGCGCGACAGGCCGATCCGCACCGGATAGTCGCGGCCGTCCAGGCGATGGAACACCAGCTCGAACCGCCGCGCCCCCTGCCCCTCGGCCTCCAGTCGGGCGCACAGCAGGGTCGTGATGTCGCCGGCCGCCCGGCCCAGGTCGTCCAGCACGCTGATCGGCTCGGCGAAGGCCAGGCGGTCGAACCACGGGGTGACCGGCCGGCGGAAGGCCAGGGCTTCCCGCGAGGCCCCCAGGGCCTGGTCGATGCGCAGCACCGTCCCGGCCCCGAACCGTCGGGTCAGCTGGCCGCGCGGCAGGGCCAGCAGCTGGCCGACATGGAACAGGCCCAGGCGCGGCAGCTGAGCCTGGGCGGCGTCGTCCAGCCGCAGGGCCGCCACCGGCAAGGCCGCCAGCAGCGGCGCTTGGCCGCCGGGGGGCGCGATCGTGCGGTCGGGCGCGAAGCGGGCCAGGGCCCAGGCCGCGCCGGGGGTGTCGGCGATCGCTCCCCGGGCCGGCGCGCCCCACCGGGCCAGCCGGGCCAGCAGGTCGTCGAGCATCGCGCCCTCGCCGCCCCATAGGTGGGCGACGCCTTCGATGTCGAGGAACAGGCCGTCCAGCCCGTCGAGGGCCACGGCCGGCGAGAACCGCACGCACCAGTCGCCGAGCACCTCCAGGGCGGCGCGGTCGCCGTCGGGGTCGTGGTCGGCGGTCAGCAGGTCCGGGCACAGGGCCGCGGCGTCGGCGGCCTTCTGGCCGACGTGCAGGCCGAAGGCGGCGGCCGCGTCGTCGACGGCGGCCAGGCGGCGGGTTCCGGCCTCGGAAGCGATCAGGGCGATCGGAACAGGTCCTCCCCCTGTGGGGGAGGTGTCGGCGAAGCCGACGGAGGGGGGGGGATTAGGCTTCTGGCGAGTGGCAGGATCAACCTTCCCAAGACTCCCCCCACCGATCGCTACGCGATCGCCTCCCCCAGAGGGGGAGGACCTGGCGTCACCCGACCTGTCGGAGCTCGAACTCCTCCTCAACCACGTCGTGATCGGCCAATTGCGACACCAGACGGAAAGGATGCGGGCCATGCTCGGCCTCCGATTGCTCCAGGATCCAGGCGCCGGAGCGTCCGCCCCGGCAGCGTTCGAGTTCCGCCCGCCAGCGCGGCGGGCCCAAGCCCGGCTCGCCCGGCGGCGGCTGGCTGGGCGCGGCGGCGATACGCCAGCGGGTATGGGCGGCCGAACCCGAAACCTCCCGCGCCTTGCCCACCGGACCGCCATAGGGCCGCCGGCGCAGCAAAATCCCCGTCGCCCCGCGCCGCTCGCAAGCCAGTTGCAGGCGGCGACCGGCCTTGAGGTCAAGGGTCTGCGCCTCGCCCACCGCCGCGACCACGCCCACCGTGGCCAGGGCGTCTTCCAGCACCGCCAGCACCTCAGCCTCGTCGCGGGCCTTGACCAGGATCAGCCGTCCGGCCGCAAAGCCCAGGCCCGCCAAGCCCGGGACGTGCAGGTCGTCGCGCCGCATCACCCAGACCACCGCGCCGCTCAAGGCCAGCGGCCGCAGCAGCAAGGCGGAGAAAGCCGCCGGGGCCGCGCTGGTCTCGTCCTCCAGCCCCGCGCCGCCCACCTCGTGCCAGCCGCCGCGTTGCAGGCCGCCGGCCGGGAAGCAGCCGTCGATGCGCGGGTCGCCGAACGGCAGGACGCCGGATGGAGTCCGAGTCCCCGCCTGCATGGCGGCGATCTGGGCTCTCAAAGCCGGAAGGGCGGTGGTCGCCCCGGCCATGTCTTCACACTCCAATGTTCCACTTTTGTTCTGATCTTCCGGGCTTGGAGAGTCAAGCGGAGCCCGTCATGGTGCGTCAAACGGCCGTATGAAGCCGCCGGGAGTGCCCATGCCCATCACGCGCGTCCTGATCGCCAACCGCGGCGAGATCGCCATCCGCATCGCCCGGGCGGCGGCCGAGCTGGGGATCGCCAGCGTGGCGGTCCATGCGACCGACGAGGCCGGCGCGCCGCACGTCCAGGCCGCCGACGCGGCGGTCGCCCTGCCCGGCGCGGGCCCCAAGGCCTATCTCGACCTCGCCGCCGTGGTGGCCGCCGCGCAAGGTTTCGGCTGCGACGCCCTGCATCCCGGCTACGGCTTCCTGGCGGAGAACGCCGCCCTGGCCCGGGCCTGCGCGGCGGCTGGGATCACCTTCGTCGGCCCCTCGCCCGAACACCTGGAGACCTTCGGCGACAAGGCCGCCGCCCGGGCCTTGGCCGAGGCGCGCGAGGTCCCGCTGCTAGAGGGGACCGGCGCCCTGGACCTGGCCGGCGCCCTGGGCTTCTTCGCGCGCCACGGGCCGATGATGCTGAAGGCGGCGGCCGGCGGCGGCGGGCGCGGCATGCGGCCGGTCCGCTCGGCCGACGCGGTCGAGGCCGCCTTCGCGACCTGCGCCCGCGAAGCCCAGGCGGCGTTCGGCGACGGGACGCTCTATGCCGAGCGGCTGATGGAGCACGCCCGCCACATCGAGGTGCAGATCGCCGGCGACGGGGCCCACGTCGTGGCGGTGGGCGACCGCGACTGCTCCCTGCAACGCCGCCGCCAGAAGCTGGTCGAGATCGCCCCCGCCCCCAACCTGCCGGACGCCGTCCGCGCCGCCCTGTTCGACGCCGCCACGCGCCTGACCGCCGGCTACCGCACCCTGGCGACGGTGGAGTTCCTGGTCGGGCCGGACGGCGACCACGCCTTCATCGAGGTCAACGCCCGCCTGCAGGTCGAACACACGGTCACCGAGGAGGTGACCGGCGTCGACCTGGTCCGCGCCCAGTTCGAACTGGCCGGCGGGGCCAGCCTGGCCGACGTCGGGCTGATGACCACCCCGCGCGCCCAGGGCTATGCGATCCAGGGGCGGGTCAATCTGGAGACCCTGGCCGCCGACGGCGCGCCCCGGCCCTCGACGGGGACGATCACCGCCTATGAACCGCCGGGCGGTCCGGGCGTGCGGGTCGACGGCTGCGGCGCGGCGGGGCTGGCGGTCACCGGGGCCTATGACAGCCTGCTGGCCAAACTCATTGGCCGCGGCCGAACCGCCGCCGAGGCGGCGGTCCGCACGGCGCGGGCGCTGGCCGAATTCCGCATCGACGGCGTCGACACCACGATCCCGCTGCTGCGCGCCCTGCTGGCCGAGCCGGCGACCGTGGACGGCACGGCGACCACCGAGTTCATCGACCGCGAGGCCGGACGGCTGCTCGCGGCCGCCGCGGCCCTGGCCCCGGCGAAGACCACCGCCGAGCCCGTCTTCGCCGCCGAGCCCATCTTCGCCGCCGAGGACGGCGCGGTCGTCGCCCCGCTCCAGGCCCTGGTCGGGGTGATCGAGGTGGCGGTCGGCGACCTCGTCCGGCCCGGCCAGGCGGTGGCGGTTCTGGAGGCCATGAAGATGGAGCACCTGGTCCACGCCGAAACCGGCGGCCGGGTCGTGCGCATCGCCGTGGCGACCGGCGACGCGGTCCAGGCCGGTCAGCCCCTGCTCTATCTGGAGCCCGCCGAGGTCGAGGCCGGCGCGGTCCTGGCGACCGAGGCCCTCGATCCCGACGCTATCCGCCAAGACCACGCCGAGGTCGTCGCCCGCCACCGCTTCACCCTCGACGAAGCCCGGCCAGAAGCGGTCGCCAAGCGCCGCAAGACCGGCCACCGCACGGCGCGCGAGAACATCGACGACCTGGTCGACCCCGGCAGTTTCCTGGAATACGGGGCCCTGGCCATCGCCGCCCAGAAGCGCCGGCGCTCGACCGAGGACCTGATCGCCGCCACGCCGGCCGACGGCCTGATCACCGGGATCGGTAGTGTCAACGGCGCGCTGTTTCCGGCCGACAAGGCCCGGGTCGCGGCCCTGGCCTACGACTTCACCGTGCTGGCCGGCACCCAGGGGGCGATGAACCACCGCAAGAGCGACCGCCTGCTGGCCATCGTCGCCGACCAGCGCCTGCCGGTGGTGTGGTTCGCCGAGGGCGGCGGCGGCCGGCCGGGCGACACCGACACCACGGCGGTGGCCGGGCTGGACGTGCCGACCTTCCGCAGCCTGGCCGCCCTGTCGGGCCTGGTCCCCAAGATCGCCATCGTCGCCGGCCGCTGCTTCGCCGGCAACGCCGCCATCGCCGGCCTGTCGGAGATCATCGTCGCCACCCGGGACTCCAACCTCGGCATGGGCGGCCCGGCGATGATCGAGGGCGGCGGGCTGGGGGTGTTCAAGCCCGAACAGATCGGCCCGGCGGCCCACCAGTGGGCCAACGGCGTCATCGACCTGCTGGCCGACGACGAGGCCCACGCCACCCGGCTGGCCAAGCAGGCGCTGTCCTATTTCCAGGGATCGGTGAAGGACTGGGCCTGCTCCGACCAGCGGCTGCTGCGGCGGGCGGTGCCGGAGAATCGGCTGCGGGTCTACGACGTCCGCGCCCTGGTCGCGGGCCTGGTCGACAGCGGGACATTCCTGGAGCTGCGCGGCGGCTTCGCGCCCGGCATGGTCACCGGCCTGGTGCGCGTCGAGGGGCGGCCGATGGGCTTGATCGCCAACGACCCGCGCTGGCTGGGCGGGGCGATCGACGGCGACGGGGCCGAGAAGGCCGCGCGGTTCCTGCAGCTGTGCGACGCCTTCGGCCTGCCGGTGCTCTCCCTATGCGACACCCCCGGCTTCATGGTCGGTCCCGAGAGCGAGGACGCCGGGGCGGTGCGCCGGGTCAGCCGGCAGTTCATCGCCGGGGCCAAGTTGCGCACGCCGCTGCTGACCGTGGTGACCCGCAAGGGCTATGGCCTAGGCGCTCAGGCGATGGCCGGCGGCAGTTTCCACAGCCCCTTGTTCATCGCCGCCTGGCCGACCGGCGAGTTCGGCGGCATGGGCCTGGAAGGGGCCGTGCGGCTGGGCTACCGCAAGGAGCTGGAAGCCGAGACCAATCCCATGAAGCAGAAGGCGCTGTACGACCAGCTGGTGGGGCGGCTCTATGCGGCGGGCAAGGCGACCAGCATGGCCAGCGCCCTGGAGATCGACGCGGTGATCGACCCGGCCGACACCCGGCGGTGGATCGTCGGCGGACTGGACGCGGCGGCGGGGACGGCGCGGCCCTGGGCGGTGCGGGTGGATAGCTGGTGAGCCGGGACGGGGACGGGCACATGTGCCTGTCCCCAATCCCAGAGCGCGGGAGAGTTTAAAATGACCGAAGTCACCACCGACGGTCCGGTCTGGACCGTCACCATCAACCGCCCGGATAAGCGCAACGCCGTCGACCCGGCCACGGCGCTGCAACTGAACGCCGCCTTCGACGCCTTCGAGGCCGACGAGACCGCCGCCGTGGCCATCCTGACCGGCGCGGGCGGGACGTTCTGCGCCGGCTTCGACCTGGCCGTCGCCGCCTCGGGCGGGGGCGAGCGCTACGACCCCGAGGCCGAGGGCCCGATGGGGCCGACGCGGCGCCTGCTGTCCAAGCCGGTGATCGCCGCCGTCGAGGGCCACGCGGTGGCCGGCGGGCTGGAACTGGCCCTGTGGTGCGACCTGCGAGTGGCCTCTTCGAGCGCGGTGTTCGGGGTGTTCTGCCGGCGCTGGGGCGTGCCGCTGATCGACGGCGGCACGGTGCGGCTGCCGCGCATCGTCGGCCAGGGCCGGGCGCTGGACATGATCCTGACCGGCCGGGCGGTCGAGGCGGCCGAGGCCCTGGCCTGGGGCCTGGCCGACCGGGTGGTCGAGGCGGGCCAAGCCCTGGCGGCGGCGCGCGAGCTGGCCGCCCAGGTCGCCGCCTTCCCGCAGATCTGCCTGCGCGCCGACCGCGCCTCGGCCTTCGCCCAATGGGACTTCACGCTGGACGAGGCCCTGCTGGGCGAGGCGCGCGGCGGGGTGGAGCCGCTGCGCAAGGAAGCCCGGGCGGGGGCGGGGCGGTTCCGGGACGGGGCCGGGCGTGGCGGGACGTTCGAGGAGCGCTGAGCAGGGCCCTGGCGCGTCACGCGGGAACATTCGCGGGATGAGCGGATTTTTGGCTCAGACTGCATAGCCATCCGCTCGCAAAGGTGGAAAGCTGAAAGCTTCACTCGGGAGACGATCATGTACCAGCGGATCTGGGACGGCATCGAGCATTTCGGGACCGTGGACGGCGAGGGCTTGACCTGGCCTGGCGCCGAGCGCTGGACGGCGGTCCAGCTCGAACTGAAGGCCGAGATCGACGGCGAACGCCGGCAGGACCGCCAGATCGCCGACAGCACCGGACGGATGGTGGCGCGGCTGGTGGCGGCGCGAGGCGCGGCGTAGAGGGCTAAACCCAGGGAAAACCCTCCTCGCAAGAGCAAGGCAATCGCATACGCAAAAGCCTTGTCATCCCGGACGTAGCGAAGCGAAGATCCGGGACCGCCGGAAGCGTCGGCGTTCACGCCCCGGTCCCGGATCTTCGCGCTGCGCGCTCGTCCGGGATGACAGACTTTTTTGGCAGGGAATCCCTATGCGATAATCCTCCCCCCGTGGGGCAGGACCTTGCTTCCCCCTCCCCCCGCATTAGTCTCGCGCCATGACCCATCGCCTCCTCGCCCGCCGCGCCCTGCTGATCGGCGCCAGTCTGCTGGCCGCCTTCCCGGCCGCCGCCCAGGTCGCCCCGGCCCCCACGCCGCAAGCTACGCCCCAGCCCGCCCCGAAACCCGCGGGCAAGCCGCCCGTCCGGGTCGCCCTGGAAACCCCGCAGGGCCGCATCGTCATCGAACTGGCCGTCGCCCAGGCCCCGCTGACCACCGCCAACTTCCTGCGCTATGTCGACCGCAAGCTCTATGACAAGGCGACCTTCTTCCGCGCCTCGCGTGCGCCCGGCGCGGTGGAGTACGGCCTGATCCAGGGCGGGCTGCAGAACGTCGGGGCCCTGCCCCCCGTCGCCCATGAGCCCACCACCCAGACCGGCCTCAAGCACCTGGACGGCACGGTGTCGATCGCCCGCACCGCGCCCGGCACCGCCACCTCGGACTTCTTCATCTGCATCGGCGACGCGCCCTATCTCGACGCCAACCCGGCCGCGCCCAATAACGCTCAGGGGGGCGACAACCTCGGCTTCGCCGCCTTCGGCCAGGTGATCGAGGGCATGGACGTCGTCAAGAAGATCCTGGCCCTGCCGACGCCCGGCGTGGCGATCAACCCGGTGATGAAGGGCCAGATCCTCGACCCGCCCGTGCCGATCACCTCGGCGCGACGGGTGGTGATCGCGGCCGCCCCCCTCGGCTAGAATTCGCGCGTCAAGCCGACCTCGATCCGACGCCGGGTGAAGCTGTTGAGGACGATCGTCGAGTCGTTGCGAGCCATCGATAGCGCCACGAACGGGAAAGCCCCCTTCAGCGTCCAGTCGCGCTTGGAAAGCCGGGCGACCACGCCATACTCGCTGTCGATCCGCCGCTTTCCGAACGCCAGCGCCAGGCCGTCGAACCGTCGATGCATCACATAGGGCTCGACATAGGCCAGGGTGGCGAACGGCAAGGGATACAGACGCCCCGCCGCCAGCTGGAGCTGGTCATAGGCCTCGGTCGACGACCGAGCCTCGCGCGCCGCCAGCGAACCGCTGGCCCGCCACAGCGAGGTCGGCCCCAGATATCGGGTCCGCGCCAGTTCCAGCCCGTAGAGTTCCCCGTCGCGACCATCGTTGAGCCGCGCGTCGACCGCGTCAATGCGCGCCGCGCCCACCCAGCGGATGTTGTCGCGGGTCGACAGCTCGCCCTCAACCCTCAGGCCCTGGCTGGTCTCCAGCAACGCGCCGCCGTACCAGCGGCCGTTGACCGCCGCCTGCAGAGTGACCTGGGCGCGCGGCGACAGCGTCCATTCGGGCCCGGCCCGCAACGACAGGAAAGCGTCGTCGAAGTCGCCGCCGGGAGCGTCGGTCACCGCCCCGACCAGGGCCGCGCGCACCGCCCTCCGCCCATCCAGCCGAAAGCGCCGTTCCACCCCGCCCTGGGCCGAGACCGTGACGCCGCTACGGCGGCGGGCCTTGTCGTCCAGCTCGAACGGCAGGCCGAACAGCTCGATCCGCGAGGCGTTGGTCGCGCCGTTGACGTTGCTGTCGGGGGCGACCGACGCCCCCGCCCAGAAGCGCCAGCGCCGGCGCTGCTGGATCTGCTCCAGGCGAAGATTGGCGATACGGGCCCGGCCCGGATCCAGGGAGCCGGCCAGGGACAGGCGATAGGCCAGGGCGGCCGAGACGTCGCGCCCGGCGGCGAAGTGCAGTTCGGCGACCTGGAAGCGGGCCAGGGCGTCGGTCGCGTCGCGGGTCAGGTGCCCTTCCAGCAGGGCCAGGGCCTCGGGCTCGCGACCGGTCAGCACCATCAGCTGGGCCCGCAGGCGCACGACATCGGCCCGGTCGGCGAGGTCGGGGCGTGTGTCGATCAGGTCGAGCGCCTGGCGATGGTCACCGGCCCGGATGAACAGTTGCAGCGCCGTCGCGAAGGCCTGGTCGCCGGCCAGGGTCACGGCCTGGTCGCCGACGGCCTGGCGCGCCTCGGCGAAGCCGAAACCGCCAAGGTCGAGGATCGCGACGGCCAGGGCGGCGAGCGCCGCCCTGGCCGTGAGCCTCAAGGTTTGCGTCCCAGCACGGCTCCGCCCTGCATGAAGATCCCGCCCGTCGGGTTGGCCAGATCGTAGACCAAGCCCGCCTCCTCGGCGCCGGGACCGAAGAACGCCCCCTGGACGGTTCCGCTGACCGCGGGGCCATTGATCAGGTTCGGCGCCGTGGCCGTGCCGCTGAAGGTCGAGGCTCCCGAGGCGATCGAGCCGCTGAACGTGAAATTGGGATTGTTGCCCAGGGTGTTGAGCGCGCCACTCAGATTGCGGGTCCGGAAATTGAAGGTCGCGCCATTGATCGCGCCCGTGGCGAAGTTGGCGGTCATCTCGATGTCGCTGGCCGTCGTGTAGAATTGCCCGCCGCCCATCGACAGGGAGCCGCGCGTCGCCCCCTCAAACCGTCCCGTACCGGTCTTGGGCATGGCGGCGGCCGAAGTCTGGGCGCCGACCGTCAGGAAGGCCAGTTGAACACCGCCGCCGCTGACATCGCGCTCGAAAGACACCATCTGGACGTAGTCGAGGCTGGCCGCGAAGACGTTGTCGATGTCGATCAGATAGAGGGCTTCGCCCAGCCCGCCGGCGAACTGCACCGAGCGGCGGTAACCCCCCAGGCCGTCATCGGTCTTCGAGAAGTTCTGGAAGGTGCGTTGGTAACCGCTCGGGCCATAGCGCACGGTATACTGATCATCCGCCGCGCCCGCGCCTTGTGGGTCGTAGACGACTGAGATATCCGCGGCGGTCGCGTCGAGGCGGCGCGTCACGGTCCCGCCGGTGGTGGCCAGGGTTGACGCGGACGGACCGGACAAGGTCGCGGCGGTCGTGGCGCAGGCGATCTGCCCCGGCGTCGCCGCGCAATCGGGCCCGCCGAGCGGCGTGCTCGACAGGGCGCCGACCAGATTGGCGCCGCCGACGCCATAGGTGCTGATCGTGCTGTTCTCCAGCGAATAGGTCAGGCCGATCTCCTCCGGCTGGCCGCCGGCCGGACCGAAGAAGCCTCCGGCCACCTGGCCGCGCAGGCTCTGGTCGCCGCCCGGCGCGCCTTCCGCCCGGGTCTGGAAATAGGCGCGAGCCGTCGCCCCCCGCCAGCCCGGCATCTCGGCGCGGAACACGAAGTCGAGCGGCGAGGCCGGGGCGCCGACCACACCGTTGGCGGCCAGCACCTGATAGTCGCTGGTGCGGCCGGACAGGGTCCCGGTCTCCAGGTTGAAGGCGATGTTCAGGGCGCTGCGGGTCTGCAGTTCGGCGCCGCCAGTGTTGACCACCCCGCGCGTCTGACCGGCGTAGCTGGCCACGCCGTAATAGACGCCAGGCGTCAATGGCGCGCTGAAGTCGCCATAGGCGCCGTAGACCAACTCCTTGTACGACTCCTTGACCCCCGTGGAAGCGTTGGTCGGCTCGTAGACGCCGTCGAAGCGGAACAGAAGCACATAGTCCAGTGTGTTGGCCGAACCCTGGTTGAGGTTGAACACCTTCAGGCTCTGGCCGCCGCCCAGGTCGCGCAGGCCAAAGCCGCCCAGCGCGTCCGAACCACCAACCAACGGTCCATCGAAGTGGGTCTTGGTGGCGCTGGTCAGGGCGGAGCCGATGTCGATCGTCTCGTCGCCAGCCGTTGCCGCCGCCCCCGACGAGAACGCCAGCATCAAAGGCGCCACGAGTCCGAGCGAGGTCTCGGTGAGCACGCCGCCGGGGAAACCAGGCCGGGCCTGACGCTTGTAGTAGGCCCCGTTCAGCGCGGCGTTGGTGCGGCTGCCGCAGGCGAGGCCCGAGGGCTTGGCCGCGCAGTCGGAGGCCGGCAGGCCGTTGGCGGGGACCGGCGCGGGCGGGGTCGGCGTCACGGGCGGAACCGGCGGTGTGACCACGCCGCCTACCGGTCCGCCGCCACCACCGCCGCCACCGCCGCAAGCCGTCACCACGCTCGCCATCAACAGGACGGCGGCCGACACCAGGACCCGATTACGCAAGACAACCCCCGAATATAAATTACACATCTAATCTAGCTTCACCGTAACCGCGACCGCAAGTTGATCTTTGGGAAAATCCTGTGGCGATCGAGTCAGCCTCCCGCCACCTGCCGCCAGTCTGCTGACACCGGCTGTCAGCACCCCCTCTAGCCGCCGGGCCCGCCAGCCCTTACCTTCGGGGACATGGCCCGCTCCCCCACGATCGCCCCCCCCCCGGAAAACCTGGGCGGCGTTTCCGACGTCTCCGCGCCCTTCATCCATGCCACCGCCCTGGAGATGGAAGGCGTCCCCACGCCGGCGCTGTGGCAGCCACACCGTCCCGCGCGCCCGGAGAAGTCCGAGGGCGGCCGCCGCTTCAAGCTGGTCAGCGACTATGAACCGGCCGGCGACCAGCCGACCGCCATCGCCGAGTTGGTGGCCGGGCTGGACGGCAAGGAAAACGACCAGGTGCTGCTGGGCGTCACCGGCTCGGGCAAGACCTTCACCATGGCCAAGGTCATCGAGGCCACCCAGCGCCCGGCCCTGATCCTGGCCCCGAACAAGACCCTGGCCGCCCAGCTCTACAGCGAGTTCAAGAGCTTCTTCCCCGACAACGCGGTCGAGTATTTCGTCAGCTATTACGACTACTACCAGCCCGAGGCCTACGTCCCGCGCACCGACACCTATATCGAGAAGGACTCGTCGATCAACGAGCAGATCGACCGCATGCGCCACTCGGCGACGCGGGCGATCCTCGAGCGCGACGACGTCATCGTGGTGGCCTCGGTCTCGTGCATCTACGGCATCGGCTCGGTCGAGACCTACACGGCCATGACCTTCAGCCTCGAGGTCGGCCAGGTCATCAACGAAAAGCAGATGATGGCCGACCTGGTCGCCCAGCAGTACAAGCGCAACGACGCCGCCTTCGAGCGCGGCACGTTCCGCCGCCGCGGCGACACCATCGAGATCTTCCCCGCCCACTACGAGGACCGCGCCTGGCGCGTCAGCCTGTTCGGCGACGAGGTCGAGAGCATCGCCGAATTCGATCCGCTGACCGGCAAGAAGACCGGCGACCTGCCGTCGATCAAGGTCTATGCCAACAGCCACCACGTGACGCCGCGCCCGACCCTGCGCCAGGCGATCATCAGTATACGGCAGGAACTGAAGGAACGCCTCGACTGGCTGGTGGCCAACGGCAAGCTGCTGGAGGCTCAGCGCCTGGAGCAGCGCACCACCTTCGACCTGGAAATGATCGAGACCACCGGCTCCTGCGCGGGCATCGAGAACTACAGCCGCTACCTCTCGGGCCGCAAGGCCGGCGAGCCGCCGCCGACCTTCTTCGAATACATCCCCGACAATGCTCTGCTGTTCACCGACGAGAGCCACCAGACGGTCCCGCAGATCGGCGCCATGTACAAGGGTGACCGCAGCCGCAAATGGACCCTGGCCGAGTACGGCTTCCGCCTGCCCAGCGCCCTGGACAACCGCCCGCTCAAGTTCGAGGAGTGGGACGCCATGCGGCCGCAGTCGGTGCATGTCAGCGCCACCCCGGCCAAGTGGGAGTTGGAGCGCTCCGGCGGCGTGTTCGCCGAGCAGGTGATCCGCCCCACCGGCCTGATCGACCCGCCGGTCGAGGTCCGCCCGGTCAGCAAGGACGGCGCCTCGCAGGTCGACGACGTCATCGACGAGATCCGCCAGACCTCGGCCAAGGGCTACCGCACCCTGGTCACCGTCCTGACCAAGAAGATGGCCGAGGACCTGACCGAGTACATGAACGAGCAGGGCATCGGCGTGCGCTACATGCACTCCGACGTCGACACCATGGAGCGCATCGAGATCATCCGCGACCTGCGGCTGGGCAAGTTCGACGTGCTGGTCGGCATCAACCTGCTGCGCGAGGGCCTCGACATCCCCGAATGCGGCCTGGTGGCCATCCTCGACGCCGACAAGGAAGGCTTCCTGCGCTCGGAGACCAGCCTGATCCAGACGATAGGCCGGGCAGCGCGCAACCTCGACGGCAAGGTCATCCTCTATGCCGACCGCATCACCGGCTCGATGGAGCGGGCGATGGGCGAGACCGAGCGCCGCCGCGAGAAGCAGCACGCCTACAACCTCGAACACGGCATCACCCCCGAGAGCGTCCGCCGCGACATCAAGGACATCATGAACTCGCCCTACGAGCGCGGCGACCGGGTGACGGTGCCGATCGGCGGGCTGGGCGAGGGCGCCGACAAGCCGTTCACCGGCGACAACTTCAAGTCGGCCCTCAAGGACCTCGAGGCCCGGATGCGCGAGGCCGCCTCCAACCTCGAATTCGAGACCGCCGCCCGCCTGCGCGACGAGATCAAGCGCATGAAGCTGATGGACCTGGAATTCGCCAACGAGGCCCTGACCGGGGCCGGCGAGGCGGTCGACAAGTCGATGCCAGCCCGGGTGCGCAAGGAGTTGCGGGCGGAGCAGGCCGAGGCGTTCCGGAAGGCGCGGTTGTAGCGCCGCTTCCCTCTGGGGGAGTTGTCTGAACGGAGACACGCACATGTGCGTGTCAACAACCCTGCCCGACCGACTACGGAACAGGTGCGCCGCTTCGAGGTCCGACGTTCAGATTCGACTAATCCGGCTGACACGCGCCGTTTTTCAGCACGTCTTCATCATATTTGACGAGCTTGTATGATTTTTCGCCCATCACCTTCTCCGCACAAAACAGCAATGGATAAAGAAGATTTCCACATCTGTTCGCGAATCGATTGCTGTCTTTTCCAAGCGGCGGATGAAGTTGAAAATTGTCACCAACCTCTCCCGCCTTATTCTTCTCAAACCACTTCTTACTCATTTCTCTGAAGTGCACATCATGCCGCGTTCTGACCGCCCAAACCCGGCATCTATGCGCTTCGCGGTCAGCCGGTTGGTCCCACAAGACGAAAAAGAGATGAGGCATCTTGTCCAATGAGGCCATCGAACCCGATACCGCGGCCTGGGTTCCCGCCTTCAGAACACCATTGAACCGCACCTTATCGATGGATTCCCAGGTATTGGCCGCCTTTACGTCCGATCCATCCGCAAGATCGGCTCCCTTTTTTCTGCCAAGGCCGGGCACATCCGTGAGAATACTGACAAGTATCTGAGACCACGCCCTGGTATCCATAGGAACAGGGTGAGAATATTTCTCAGCAATGTCACGGATTTCGAAAAATGACTCTCTATGACGGCTTAAAAGATAAAGCGCCTCAGATATTTTATCCACTAAATCCCGACCCTTTTTAGAATATCGGAAGTCGCCATCCCAAGCGCCGCGCCCAATTTCATCAAAGTACTCAGTGAAAAATCCGTATCGCCCCGTTCGATCCGGCCATAGTAGGCGCGACTGAGCGACGCCAGTTCGGCCATAGCCTCCTGAGACAGGCCTCGCTCCAACCTAAGCTGGCGAATTTCATTCCCGATTCGGACAAGAGGGTCGGACATGTGGATATCGAATCTCGCCACCCAAAAGCGGTCCACGCTCCATTGACGCCCATTTCGATGTCTATCAGAATGGCGCTCAATCGTTACCATGGAGCGTGCGTGTGTTTTTAGAGGCCGAGCAAGCCGCAAATCAAGCGCGCTTCTTCAAAGCGCTAGCAGAGGCCCGGGAACAGTTCCACACGTTCGGGGCGATCGAAGATTCCAACGCCAAACTCGACGAACTCGTCAAACTCACCGCCCTCGTCCTGTGCGCGAACAACGGCCTGATTGGCGACATCGAAACGCGTGACGCCGCGCGTGACGCCTTCGAGACCATTAAGAACCGTCCCGAATTTCACCTGGACGCCGGGGGTTCGATTTTCGAACCCAACAGCCACCTGCGCATCGCCGAGGAACGGGAGGCGCTCTTCAAACTCTATCTCGACGCGTCGCGCGAGATCGCCGCCAGCGCCTCCGACCCCGCGTCCTTCGGTTACGACCTGCTGAACGAAGCCTTCGGTCATTTCGTCCGCGAGAACTTCCGCAGCAACACCGAAGACGCGCAGTACATGACCCCCCCTGAAGTCACAAACTTCATGGTCGAACTCGCGAACCATTACGTCGAACAACGCCCCGCTTCCGCGACGCCCCTGATTGTCGCCGACCCGTCTTGCGGGGTCGCTTCATTTCTAACCGAGTTCGAAAAGAGCCGCCTGGCGCGCGATGGGGCGAGGCCTCTGCTCATCGGCCAGGACAAGGTTCGGCGCATGCTCCGGATCGCGCACATGAGCGCGAAGTGCGCGGGCATCGACAACCTTCACCTGGGCTTGGGCAACTCGCTCGAGGATGGCGCATGGATCTCGAAATACGACGGAACCGTGGACCTGATCCTCACCAATCCTCCATTCGGCGCACGGTTCGAGACCGCCTGGCTGGCTCAGCATAGCAAGGCCTCGCTGCCGTTCTTCGCCTCGACCCGCAACATCAGAAAGCCGATTGATTCCGAATTCCTGTTCATCGAGCGCTACATGACGCTGCTCAAGGATGGCGGGCTCCTTCTGGTGGTCGTGCCCGATGGCGTCATCGGCGGCGCCGGCGTGGCGGCGTTGACGCGCCAGTATCTGAGCCAGAAGTGCGAAGTCTTGGGGATCTATCATCTGCCGCCCGTCACCTTCGCCCAGGCCGGCACGCGAACCAAGACCGCCATCCTGGTGCTAAGGAAAACACAGACCAACTCGTCAAACTTTATTGGCGCGGACATCGATGACCTGGGCTTCGAGGTTATCCGCCGCAAAGGAGCCGCCTTCAAAAAGGTCGAGGGCGCCAACCAACTTACCGCCGCCCTGGAGACCGCAACGTCGATAAGCTCGCGCGGGGCGGTCCGAACTCTTTCCACGGCCCCGCTCATGGTGGCGGGAACGATAGACTTTTCCAGGCTCGCTGACTGGGACGTGAAGCAATTCTCGCTCTCGACCCAAGATGAGGATGAGGCTTTCGACTATGTCACCCTGAGTGACGCCGCGGACTTCGTCGGCAGCGCTCGGAAAACCCAACGCTATATGGAAGGCAGCCGCTACATCAGCATTCTGCATGCCGTCAGCGAGGGCGTGTGGGACTACCCGTCCATCAAAAACTACCAGCCGATCACGCCAGGCACACCCGCGGAGGCGGGTGAGGTGGTTATCTCGAAAATCAATCCACGCATTCCGCGCATCGCGATCGTACCGGACCTTGGAGCACCGACAATCGTATCGACCGAGTTCGAGATCCTAAGAGCGAAGAGCGGTTTCACGGCTTCGGGGCTTTGCCTCCTCCTCCGGGATCCGCATGCTCAGCAACAGCTTGAGAGCATGGCCTCCGGCACCTCGGCCTCGCACAATCGCATAAAGCCCGAGAAGCTGCGAAACGTCCGCCTTCGCGTTCCCAAGGATAGGGAGGCCTTCAATGCCGCCGCCCAATCCTACGCCGAAGCCTTGAAGCTTATCGACACTGGGCTTCAGCAACTCCAACGAGACCTCGTGCCCAGACCGGCGGTCGTCTCGTCGTGAGATGAAAGCGCCGCTCCCTAAACCAGCGCCCGCCTGTACAGCGCCAGCAGCTCGGCCCAGGCCTTCTCGGCGGCGGCCTCGTTGTAGACCTCGTTGCCCTTGACGGTCCAACCATGGGCGGCGCCCGTATAGACCTCGACCTTGGCGGGGCGATGGGCGGCGTCGAGGGCGGCCTTGAGCTTGTCCTTGCCGGCCGGGTCCTTCTGGTCGTCGTTGTCGGCGACGCAGATCAGGTATTCGGCCTTGGTCTTGGGCAGCAGCAGGTGCGGGCTGTCGGGCTGGTCGGTGACCAGGCCGCCGCCGTGGAAGCTGGCGACGGCGGCGATGCGGCCGGGGACGGCGGCGGCGGTGCGGACGGCCAGCGGGCCGCCCATGCAATAGCCCTGGACGCCGGCCTTCTTCTTGCGGTCGGTCTGGGGCTGGGCGTCTAGGAAGGCGAGGTAGGCGACGGCGTCGCGGACCGTGCCCTCGGGGGTGACGGTGGCGCGCAGGGCGGTCAGCTTGGCGCGGTCCTCGGGCACGGCGTAGTTGAAGCCGCTATCGACCACCGGGGCCCGCTTGCCGCGGTAATAGAGGTTGGGGACCAGCACCACGTAGCCGGCCGAGGCCAGGCGGCGGCCCATCTCGCGGAAGGCCGGGCGCAGGCTGACGACGTCGGGCCAGATCAGCACGGCCGGCCAGGGGCCCTTGCCCTGCGGATGGTAGAGGGCGGCGTCGGCGGTCCCGTCGGGGGTCTTGATGTCGACGTCGGTCTCGACCACGGCGGCGGCCGCGTGGGCGGCGCCACCGGCCACGCCGACGACGGCGGCGGCCATCAGGCCGAAGCCGCGGCGCGAGAGGGTGGGGTCGACGATCAGCCCCGGATGGATGTCATCGTCACACATGGCGGCGTTCCCTCGCTGGTTTCGGCGGCCGGACTGTCGCCGGGTTTTTCCGGGAAGGGAAGAGGGGGCGCGGTGCGTCCTTCGAGGCCCGCCGCCGCCCTACTCCCCCCGCTTCAGCCGTTCGCGATAGGCGCCCGAGCTCTTCACATAGCCCTCGGCGTCGCCATAGGCCTGGAAGTCGGCGTAGCGCTCGTGGCTGCCCTTGACCTTGAGGGCGTGCTTGATCGGGCACCAGTACTGCTCGGTGCGGGCGGTGATCTCGCGGGCGTAGGCGATCACCCCGTTGCCGTAGCCGCAGAACACGCAGTTGAGCTTCTGGACCAGGTTCAGATAGCCCAGCCGGTGGCGGTCGATGACAACGTAGTCGGCTCTTCGCACCCGCTGGATGCGCCAGGCGGTGAAGCAGCCCAGCTGGTACAGGCTGACGCTGAGGTCGAGGATCATCAACGGCAGGGCCATGCCGTAGATCAGCGGCATGGTCACCAGGGTGGGCCACGGCACGCGGGTCAATCCCAGGCCCTTGCGGTGGGCCTTCTGGCGGCGCAGGGCGTCGGCCTTGAAACAGGGCTGGCCGGCCGGGTCGCGGTCGACCTCGTGCTCCACGGCGTGGGTGGCTGCCCGCGCGGCGAAGGCGGCCTCGACCTCGGCTTCCACCTGGCGCAGGCGGTCGATCAGCTGTTCGAGAGTTTCGGCCATGAGAGGACTCGCGGGATTGGGGACCCTTCATGCCACGAGTCCTCCCCCTGTGGGGGAGGACCCGCCTCCACGGCCCCCTTCTTGCTAAGCTTCACCGACAACGCACCATTTCGACACGAGGCCGCCGCCATGTTCGCCAAGAAGAAAGACACCGTCCCCGCCCCGGCCTTCACGCCGCTGGCCCAGATGGCGCCCGCGCCGGCCTCGGTCGCCCCCGCGCCGCCGCCGCGCCCCAAGCCGGCCTCGATCATCGCCCAGGGCGTGGCCATCAAGGGCGACGTGGCCGGCGACGGCGAGCTGCACCTGGACTGCGTGCTGCAGGGCGAGGTCCGGGTCGGCAAGCTGGTGCTGGGCCCCAACGCCCGGGTCGAGGGCGCGATCCACGCCCAGGTCATCGAGATCCACGGCCGGGTGACCGGCGCGGTCTCGGCCAAGCAGGTGCGCCTCTACGGCACGGCCGTGGTCGACGGCGACATCACCCACGAGCAGCTGGCCATGGAGACCGGCGCCCAGTTCCAGGGTCGCAGCCTGAGATTCCAGCGCCCCGCGCCGGCGCAGCAAGCTCCGGCCGCCGCGCCGGTCCCGCCGGCCGCCGGCCACGCGCCGGCCATGGCGGTCTATCCGGGCTGACGTCACGAAGCCCTTAACCACGCAACGATCGCGGGGTATTGGGTCTTATGTAAGCGTCATCCGCCGACGGAGTTTACCGATGCCTCTTCGTCTCCTCCGCCCGGCCGCGATCCTGGCCCTCGCGGCCGTAGTCGGCCTGGCGGCCTGCTCCCGCGCCGACGACCGCGCCAGCGCGCCGCCGGCTTCAGAGGCTCCGGCCGGTCCGGCGGACGCCGCCGCCGCGGCCGGCGGTCCCCGCACCCTGAAACCGGGCTCATGGAAGACCGTCGCCAAGACCCCGGCCGGCGAGGAAAGCTCCGTCCAGTGCGTCGGCGAAGGCTACGACCCCGGCGCCGAGGCGGCCCGCAAGGCCACGCCCTGCGGCCAGCCCATCCTGACCCGCACCGCCGACGGTTTCCACCTGGACCAGGTCTGCGAGAAGGACGGGATCAAGTACGACCTGGCCGGCGCGGTCAGCGGCGATTTCACCACCACCGCCACCACCGACCTGGCCCTGACCCTGTCGGCCTTCGGGCGCAAACAGACCATGCACATGCGGGCGGTCAGCACCTATCAGGGGCCCTGCGAGTCGGCGACGAAGACCCAGGCGGCGCGATAGGCCTTCGCGGCGGAGGACGTCCGCGGGGCGCCCATAGTCCATATGGGGGAACGACTTCAGGGGACCTACCCCATATCGGGTAGCTTTCCGTGACCTCCGCGCCACAGGGCTTCACCGATCGTTCGGCGGACGCGAAAACTCCGGGAACATCCGAGCTTTTGGGCGCCTTCTATTCCCGAGGGCCAGCGCCCGTCGAACGTCGCCACAGGAGCCACCAGGACCATGAGTGGGCCACATCTGACCGTAGCGCCCGACACGGGCGCCGGAACGGCCGAGGTCTATAATCTCAGCCGCGATCCAGAGACCATCAGCCAGCGCGTCCAGCGCCTGCAACACGAGGCCCGGACGTTGGCCCGCGAACAGATCGAGGCCATGGAGCGCGATCTGGAAAGCCTGGCCCGGCGAGCCCAGGAGATCGCCGACGGCGGCGAGGCCTATGCGGTCGGGGTGCGCGAGATGGCCTCGCGCCTGGCCTCGGACCTGCCGCAGAAGGCCCAGGGCCTTCGCGCCATCATGGAACGCTCGTCCAGGGGCTAGGGCTCGACAAGACGCCTTCCGCGCGCGGGCCCGCTGGAGCACGGGGACGCTGGTCAAACCGTCACATCGGCGCGCTAGATGGCGGCCATGACCCTGCTGACCCGACGCGCCTTGACCACCGCCGCCCTGGCCGGGACCCTGCTGCCCGCCATGAGCTTCGCCGCTGCTTCCCGGAAGCCGATCGTCATCGCCCACCGGGGAGCCTCGGGCCTGCGTCCCGAACACACCGCCCTGGCCTACGACCTGGCCATCGACCAGGGCTGCGACTTCATCGAGCCCGACCTGGTGCCGACCAAGGACGGTCACCTGATCGTCCGGCACGAGAACGAGATCGGCGGCACCACCGACGTGGCGTCCCGTCCGGAATTCGCCGACCGCAAGGCCACCAAGACCATCGACGGCCAGAGCCTGACCGGCTGGTTCACGGAAGACTTCACCCTGGCCGAGATCAAGACTCTGCGGGCCCGCGAACGCCTGCCGAAGCTGCGTCCGGCCAACACGAAGTACGACGGCCAGGCCCAGCTGCTGACCTTCGACGAGGTGGTGGCCATCGCCAAGGCGGGCGGCCAGCGCTCGGGCCGGACGATCGGCGTCTATCCCGAGATGAAGCATCCCAGCTACTTCGCCTCGATCGGCCTGTCCCTGGAGGACCGCCTGGTCGCCCGCCTGAAGGCCCATGGCCTGGATTCGGCCGCCGCCCCGGTCTTCGTCCAGTGCTTCGAGGTCACGCCGCTGAAGACCCTGCGCGGCAAGACCAAGGCCCGGCTGGTGCAGCTGACCGCCGGCGAGGGCGGCCCGGCCGACCTGCCGGGCGTGACCTATGCGCAGATCTGCAGCGCCGCCGGCCTGAAGGACCTGGCGCTCTACGCCGACGGCCTGGGTCCGGAAAAGACCCAGATCGTCCCGCAGGGCGCCGACAACCTGCTGCCGACCACGTCGCTGGTGAAGGACGCCCATGCCGCCGGCCTGGTCGTCCACCCCTGGACGGTGCGGGCCGAGAACTACTTCCTGCCGACCGCCCTCCGCCGGGGCGACGCCACGGCCGCCGACTACCTGGCCCAGCCGGGCGAGGTCGGCGCGGTGTTCAAGGCGCTGTACGCGGCCGGGGTGGACGGGCTGTTCAGCGACTTCCCGGGGCTGGCGGTCGCGGCGCGGGGGTAGCGGCCCAAAAACGACTGTCATCCCGGAAACGGCGCAGCCGTTATCCGGGACCGCCGGAAGCGCGGCGTTCACGCGTCGGTCCCGGATCTTCGCGCTGCGCGCTCGTCCGGGATGACAGCGAAAATCAGATCACTTGCCGCCGGCCTCCGCTCAAGGCAGCGTGCGCGGCTCATTGATCCGAGGCGCCCCCGATGACCCTCCGCCTGGCCGGCCTGGCCGCCGCCGTCGCCCTGCTCGCCGCCCCGGCCCTCGCCGCGCCCGAAGGCTCCCAGCTGCCTGAAGCCGGCAAGCTGAACGTCATCGCCAAGGACTTCGTGCGCCTGACCCTGGAGGCCGGGGAGCGCGAGCCGGGCTATGTCGACGCCTATTACGGCCCCGAGGCCCTGGCCAAGGCCGCCAAGGCCGCGCCACGCGACGTGCCCGCCCTGCGCGCCGAGGCCGACCGCCTGGCCGCCGCCGTGGCCGGCGTGGACGACCTGGCGTTGCCGCCGGACCAGGTCCGCCGCAAGGCCTTCCTGGCCGGCCAGCTGAAAGCCGCCCAGACCCGGCTGGCCATGCTGTCAGGCCAGAAGTTCAGCTTCCAGGACGAGGCCGAGGGCCTGTTCGGCGTGCGACCGGCGCTGCAGCCCCTGGCCAGCTACGATCCCGTCCTGGCTCGCATCGAGACCCTGCTGCCGGGCGACGGCGACCTGGCCGCCCGGGTCGACGCCTTCCAGGCCCGATACGTGATCCCGGCCGACAAGCTGGAGCCGGTGATGCGCGCCGCCATCGCCGCCTGCAAGGCCGCCACGCAGGCCCACATCGCCCTGCCCAAGGGCGAGCGCTTCGACATGGAGTTCGTCACCGACAAGCCGTGGAGCGGCTACAACTGGTACAAGGGCCAGGCCCACAGCCTGATCCAGATCAACACCAGCCTGCCGGTCTATATCAGCCGCGCCTTGGACCTGGGCTGCCACGAGGGCTATCCCGGCCACCACGTGCTCAACGCCCTGCTGGAAGAGAAGCTGACCAAGGACAAGGGCTGGGTGGAGTTCAGCGTCTATCCGCTGTTCTCGCCGCAGTCGCTGATCGCCGAGGGCAGCGCCAATTACGGCATCGGCCTGGCCTTCCCCGGGGCCGAGAAGTTGAAGTTCGAGCGCGAGAAGCTCTACCCGCTGGCCGGGCTGGATCCAGCGACCGCCGACGCCTACGACGCCTTCAACACCGCCAAGGCCCAGCTGGCCGGGGCCGAATACACCATCGCCGACGACTACCTGGCCGGCCGCGTCGACCGCGCCCAGGCCGTGGCCCTGCAGCGCAAGTACGGCCTGATGACCCAGGCCCGCGCCGAGCAGCGGATGAGGTTCGTCGACACCTACCGCAGCTACGTCATCAATTACGGCCTGGGCCAGGACATGGTCCGCGCCCATGTCGAACGGGCCGGGCCGTCGCAGGACGCGCGGTGGGCAAGGATGGAAGCGGTGATCTCGCAGCCGACGACGCCGGCGGATCTGGCGAAGTAGCGGTTGAACAGTGGCGTGTAGAGACCCTCTCCCGGAGGGGAGAGGGAGGGGCCCAAGCAAAGCTTGGGAGGGTGAGGGGTGACGCCCTCACCGTTTTCTCCCAGCGCCCTGCCTGCACGCCGTCTGACGTCTAAACCCCTCACCCTCCCACCGCTGCGCGGCGGGCCCCTCCCTCTCCCATTGGGAGAGGGTCACGGCGTCAGGATATGCCCCTCTTCCGGCCCGGCCCGGCCTTCCAGAACCGCCTGGTAGACCTCGGCGATGGCCGATGCCCCGACGCCGTGCGCGACCGTCATCCACCTCGGCGCGTCGGCGACGAACGGCGCCCAGGCCGCGTCGTGGCGTTCGTCCAGTCCGCCCGGCCCCCAGTCGGCGGCGCGCTTGCGGATGCGGTCGGGGGCGAAGAAGAAGATCGGCTTGGGGCCCGGCAGGTCGCCACCGCCGCGCTCGGCCTCCCAATGGGTGCCGCCGACCAGGCAGGAATAGGCCAGGGCGTCGCCGAACCGTTCATGCACGGCGCGCAGCAGCGGCGCGTCGCCGGCGAAATCGACGACCACCACCGGTTTCTCGATCGGCGCCGTGGGAACGGCGTCATAGGTCACGACCTGATCGTAATAGCCCAAGGCCTCGACGAAGGCGGCGTTGCGCGGCGAGGTCAGGCCGACCACCCGCGCCTTGCCGCGCTGCTTGAGCTGGAAGGCCAGGCTGATCGCGGTCTTCGACGAGGCGCTGGTCAGCAGCACCGAGCGGGCCCCGAACAGGTCGTTCTCATCGAGAAAGTCCTCGATCAGGAAGCCGGTGATGAACAGCGGCCGCAGCAGCGCCTGATGGTCGTCCAGCCGCGCGGGCTCGGCCAGCTGGTACTGGTTGTAGACCGGCGGCAGATCGACCCGGTGCGGCGCGACGTCGGCGAAGCCGCCGCGCGTCTTGCGCGGCGTCACCGTCAGGTGGGTCGACATCGGATAGTAGCCGTAGAAGCGCTGGCCGACAGCCAGGTCGGGATGGTTCGAGGCCTCGACCGTCGCGTAGCCCCAGACCGGGACCCGGCCTTGCCCCTCGACCGCCGGGAAGAAGTCCCAGTAGCGCATGGCCTGTCCGAACACCGCGTAGGTGATGTTGTTGGCGGTCAGGGCGAAACGTTCGATCGCCAGCCGCGCCTGGCCTTCGCCGAGGTCCGAAAGGACGGCGGGCGCGATGCTGGCCCGCCGCAGGTCGCTCTTGTCGATCAACAGATCCCAGCTGGCCATGGTCGTTGCTCCTCTAGCGCCGCGCCAAGCTAACCGCGTTTCGCAACAAGACGTCAAACGTTCGTTTGAATTCTTATCCGTTCACCCAGTTGCCATGGAACCCGAACGGCACCCGCCGAGGCAGTCGCGCCGAGGCCACCGGCCCGGCCGCGACGTCCTGGGCGTCGAACACCGCGAATTCGCTGATGTCCTCGGCGCCGCGATAGATCACCGCCGTCAGCCAGCCCTCGCCCTCCGGCGCGTCGGGAGACGCGGGGGTGAAGACGGCCTCGGAGATCGCGTCGCCCTCCGGCAGGACGAAGGTCGCGCGGGCGCCGGTCTCCAGGTCGATATGGGCCAGGACATTGGCCCGGAAGTCGCCCGGCTTGACCGTCTGGCCGACGAACCAGCCATGGCGGTAGGGCAGCCCGGCCAGGCGCTCGTCGAAGCGCGGGAACTCGCCGGCCAGGTCGTCGAGCGGCGTCTCGGTCACGGTTCCGGCCGCCAGGTCGAAGGTCCAGCGCACCAGATAGGCCGCCGCGTTCTCACCCCGCGCGCCGTCGGCGCGCGGGAACAAGGGGGCCGAAGCGTAGCGCATGACGTCGGCGACCACCGCCCCGTCCCGCTCGAAAGCGTTCATCACATGGAAGACGTAGCCGGGCGGGGCGTCGAACCAGCGCAGGCCGGCCACGCCCTCGTCGCGGCGCATCACCGCCACCTGGCCCTGTTTGTCGGGCTCCCAGGCGAACACCGGGCCGCCGCTCATCGCCCGCGGCAGGCTGCCGGTCAGGGGCAGGACCGGGATCAGCACATGCTCGCGGGTCACCGCGAAGTCGTGGATCATCGAACAGTAGGGCGCCTCGAAGGTCTCGCGCTTGACCAGCTTGCCATCCGCGTCGATCACGCCCCAGCTGACCTTGTTGGACAGCGGCATGGGATCGTCGGCATAGGCGAAGAACACCATCTCGCCGGTCAGCGGATCGGTCTTGGGATGGGCGGTGACCTTGCCGCCGAAGTCGACGAAGCCGCGCGGGTCCAGGCCGTGTTCGCTGATGGCGAAGGGCGCGGCGGACTCCACCAGGGCCATCAGCCGGCCGGCGTGGTGGACGATGTTGGTGTTGGCCACCGCGCTGTCGACCTTGCCCAGCACCGACGGGTCGGTGGTCATCGGGTTGCCCCAGCTGCCCCACAGGGCGTGGCCGGCGGCGTGCTCGGCTTCCCACTTGGGCGTGCGGACCCAGCGGTTGCGATAGCTCAGCTTGCCCTCGCCCACCGTGAAGGCGTGGATCATGCCGTCGCCGACGAACCAATGGTAGTTGCCGTCGCGCGGCTCGAACTGCGGGTTGGGGCCGTTGCGGTAGAGTACGCCCGACAGGCCCGGCGGCAGGACGCCTTCGACCTTGAGCTCGAAATCGTCCTCGCTGCGCACCGGCGCGAAATTGCCGGCCAGATAGGGATTGATGCGAACCTCGCCGTCCATGACGGACCTCCCACGTTTCGTGGCCTAATGGCCACGTTTCGAGCCCAATGGCTTCGTTTGATTTACGTTGTAAATTTATGCTGTAAGAGAAGATTGCCGTCAACCGGGATTCGCCCACCTGCCCCGCGTTCTCTCCTCCACCGATGTCGAAGACTTCCGCCGCCGGCTGTGCGCCGCGGCCGAGGGGCTGTTCGCCGAGCACGGGCCGGACGCCGTGACCATGCGCCAGCTGGCCCAGGCCCTGGGGGTCAGCCCGATGACCCCCTACCGCTACTTCGCCGACAAGGACGCCATCCTCGCCGCCGTGCGCGCCGCCGCCTTCACCCGGTTCGCCGAGGCCATCGAGGCGGCCCTGGCCGCGCCCGGCGACCCGGTCGCCCGCTCGCGCCACGCCGGCCAGGCCTATGTCGCCTTCGCCCTGGGCCAGCCCCAGGCCTACCGGCTGATGTTCGACCTGACCCAGCCGACCGAGAAGGCCTATCCCGAACTGACGGCCGCGGTCGTCCGGGCCCGTCGGACCATGACCGCCCATGTCGAGGCGATGATCGCCGCCGGCCAGATGAGCGGCGACGCCGAGCTGATCGGCCACCTGTTCTGGACCATCCTGCACGGCAGCCTGATGCTGCAGCTGTCGGGCAAGCTGTCGCCGTCGATCGACCCGGAAAAGCTGCGGATGACGGCCATTTCGGCCCTGTCGCGCGGCCTTGGCCTTGCGGCGGACTGAAACAGGGTTCAAGTCCGGGGCAGTCTAGCTTCCGTGGATCCTTCGCCATGACCGACGCTCCCCTGCCCCTGCGCCACTTCCTGCTGGCGCTGGCCGTGGTGGCGGTGTGGGGCGCCAATTTCGTGGTCATCCGGGTGGCGCTGGACCACCTGCCGCCGCTGCTGTTCGCCACCCTGCGCTTCACCCTGGTGCTGCTGCCGATGGTGTTCCTGGTCAAGCGGCCGAAGGTTCCGTGGACCAACCTGGCGGCCTATGGCGTGCTGATCGGGGCGGGGCAGTTCGGACTGCTGTTCGTGGCCATGAAGGGCCACATCTCGCCGGGCCTGGCCTCGCTGGTGGTGCAGACCCAGGTGTTCTTCACCATCGGCATGGCCATGAAGATCAGCGGCGAGAAGGTGCGCGGCTTCCAGATCGTCGCCCTGCTGCTGGCCGCCTCGGGCATCGTGCTGATCGCCGCCCACGGCGGCGGGGCGGCGACGCCGCTGGGCGTGCTGCTGATCCTGCTGGCCGCCGCCAGCTGGGCCGGCGGCAACATCGTCGCCCGCCAGGCCGGGACGGTGAACATGCTGGCCTATGTGGTCTGGGCCAGCCTGTTCTCGATCCCGCCGCTGTTTGCGATGTCGCTGTGGCTGGAGGGCTGGCCGGCCATGGTCGCGGGCGTGCGCCATGCCGACGCCCTGACCTGGGCCGCCGTGGCCTGGCAGGCGGTGGGCAACACCATGTTCGGCTATGCCGCCTGGGGCTGGCTGCTGGCCCGCCACCCGGCCGCGACCGTGACGCCGATGGCCCTGCTGGTGCCGGTGTTCGGCATGGGCGCTTCGGCCATCCTGCTGCACGAGAGCCTGCCGGGCTGGAAGCTGCTGGCCGCGGCGCTGGTGTTGACGGGCCTGGCGGTCAACATGCTGTGGCCGAAGGTGCGGGCGCGGTTTCTTGGAGCGGCGACCTAGACCCAGTCTGGGCTCCTGGCCGCTACCGGCGTCCGGCGGTCCTTCTCGTCGGCGCCCAGGTCGGCGTACCCTTCTCGAAGGGCTCGTCGGTGAGGGCGTGCGCCTCCGAGCCATCGGCCCGCATGACGTAGATCTCGCCATAGGGCTGCGGGTTGGCCGGGTGAAGCAGGGCCTCGTCCTTGAAACCACCGCGCGCGCTGGCGAAGGCGATCCATTTACCGTCGGGCGACCAGGCGTTGTGGGCGTCGTTGCCGGGCGAACGGGTCAGGCGCTTCAACTGCGAGCCGTCGGCGCGGATCGAATAGATCTCGTAGTCGCCATCGATGTCGGCGGTGAAGGCGATGACATCGTCGGTGGGCGACCAGGTGGGAAAATTGTAGTGCGCCGGGCCGGCCACGAGAACGTGGGAGTTCCCGGTATCCACCTCGACGACGTCCAGCGCGTTGGCGGCCCCAGCCTGGCGATAGACGAGGTGGCGGCCGTCGCCGGACCAGTCCGGGAAACCGAAGTTCCCCGTCCCTTTCGTGAGCAGCTTCAGGCCGCCGCCCTGGGCGTCGATCACCGCGATATCGGCCTGAGCGGGTCCCTTGATGGTCTGAAAGAACTGGCCCAGCCCGAACGCGATCCGATCGCCCTGACGCGACCAGCTGGGGGCCAGCGCGCTCTTCTCGGCGTCGCCGAACAGGACGGAAGCGCCCGATCCGTCGGCGTTCATCATCAGGACGCTGTTGTGCAGGATGCCGGCGGTCTTGTCGTTGCTGACCCGGCGATCTCCGGCGGGCGAGTAGGAAGGGAAGATCCCCACCCGCCTCAGGCCGAACCTGGGATCGAGGGAAACCCAGCGGCGATCCGGGGGCCAGCTGGGATCGACCTCGCGATGGAACAGCATGTGCCGGCCATCCGGCGACCAGCTCGGCCCGTTGAACTCGCCCCGGACGCCGGCGGGTCCCGCCGTCGCCTCGACGCCGCCTTCGGGCCCGCCGCTGACATAGCCGATCTTGTCGGACGACAGCCAATGCGGCGACCATTTCTCGCCGCCCCCCGAGGTCAGGACCTGGCTCGCGCCGGTTCCCAGGTCGACGGTCTCGATCTGGGTGACGCCGCGCAGGCGCCGCGCGGCGGTGATGTTGCGCACCTCCGGGAGGGTGGCCGCGTAGAAGGCGAGTTTCGAGCCGTCGGGCGACCAGGTGGGACTGCCGGCGAACTGGCCGTCGCGGGTGACGCGGCGCAGTTCCGTGCCGTCGGCCTTGACGACGTAGATTTCCGTCGAGTGCCGGACCGTGAAGTCACCCTCGGGAATCCGAGGATGCTTGGAAACCCGATCCGATGAGAAGGCCAGCCACCGTCCGTCCGGCGACCAGGAGGGGCGGAAGTCGCCCGCCGGATCGTGGGTCAGGTTGCGCAGCGCCTTGTTGGCGAGGTCCAGGATCCAGATATCGGCTTGCCCGCCACGGCTGGAGACGAAGGCCAGCGACCGTCCGTCCGGCGACAGGGCGGCCTGGTCGTCATAGGCGGGCGAGGCCACCAGGCGCTCCAGTCCGGAGCCGTCGAGATGGGCGCGGTAGATGTCCGAGCTTCCCGCCCGCCGGGACGTGAAGAGGACCCACTTCCCATCGCTTGAAAAACTGGCGTTGGAGTCGAGTTCCGCGTCGGGGAGGAAGGCCGTCGCATGGCTTCCGTCGGCGTCGGCGATGAAGATGTCGCTGTTGACCGGCGCGAAGCTCGCGAAGGCGACTTCGTAGGCCGGCTGGGCCGCCAGGACGTGATGGGCGGTTGCCAAGACGCCGCAGGCCAGGACGACGACGGCGATGGCGCGCGCGAACGTTTTCATTGGATGGCCTCAAACCCTGGGGCGAGTTATCAGGCGCCGCTCTCAGGGAGTCCATGGATAGGTCTTCGGAGAAGCCCGTGTCGGCGACCGCGCGCACGCTCTATGGCCGGAATGACGAAAAAAAGGAGGGGATTGACCACCCTCGCGTCACCCTCTGCATTCTCCTGAAAACCAGACGGGAGGACGTGATGCGCAAACCCTTCGAGGTAGCTTGGAGCCAGGCGGCGATCGGCAAGGTGCTGAACCAGGTCCGCGCCTACGACTTCCCGCCCGCGCCCGAGGGCGGCGGCTGGACCTATGGCTGCGACGCCGATTTCCTGAAGGCCATCTGCGCCTATTGGACGGACGGTTACGACGTCGCCGCCGCCGTGGCCGACCTCAACCGCTTCCCGCAGTTCACCGCCCGGGTCGAGGACTTCGACCTGCACTTCGTCCACGTGGTCGGGGAAGCCCAGGGCAGGCGGCCGCTGCTGCTCAGCCACGGCTGGCCGGGCAGCCACTACGAGTTCTGGGCGGCGATCGAGCCCCTGGCCTTTCCCTCGAAGTTCGGCGGCGACCCGGCCGACGCCTTCGACCTGGTGATCCCGTCGCTGCCGGGCTTCGGCTTCTCCTCCAAGCCGGCCCGGCCGATCGGCCAGCGCAGCACCGCGCGGCTGTTCAACACCTTGATGACCCAGGTGCTGGGCTATGACCGCTACCTGGCCCAGGGCGGCGACTGGGGCGGGCTGGTCACCTCGTGGCTGGGCCTCGACCACGGCGAGCACGTCCAGGCCATCCACCTCAACATGTTCGGCTTGCGCCCGCCGGGCCCGCCGCAAAACGCCGAGGAGGTCGCCTGGCTCACCCAGTTCGGCGGCATGATGGACCTGATGGGCGCCTATTTCCGGCTGCAGGCCAGCAAGCCGCAGTCGGTGGCCTGGCTGGGGGCCAATAACCCGGTCGGCCAGGCCGCCTGGATCCTGGAGCGCTTCCACGACTGGGCCGACCTGCGAAGCAAGCCGTTCGACCAGGTGTTCACCCGCGACCAGCTGCTGACCAACATCATGATCTATGTGATGACCGGCAGCTTCACGACCGGGGCCTGGTACTATCGCGGCCTGATCGAGGAGGGCGGCGTCGTGCTCGCCGAGGGCCAGCGCTGCGAGACACCCACCGCCTTCGCCGCCTTCCCGGGCGAGCCGATCTACGCCCCGCCGCCGCGCTCCTGGGCCGACCGGGCCTACAACATCGTCCGCTGGACCGACCCGCCGCGCGGCGGCCACTTCGCGGCGATGGAAGAGCCCGGGTTGTTCGTCGACGACGTGCGCGAATGGGGGCGGGACGCGTCTGTCCGAAAGGTAATTTGACCCGAGGAAGCGCCCCACCGTAGCTGCTGCCTGGGGGACATCTCACGCTGCGCACGCTGGCGGAACGATCTGTCCGACAGCGGAGTTTCAGCTTGCCGACTTGCCTCGACCACGCCTCGCATCGCCCCAAACTGGCCAAGGCCGCGGTCCTCGGCTGCCTGCTGCTGGCCACCGTCCCCGCCACCGCCCCCACTGGGGCCTTCGCGCAGGTCGCCAAGCCCGCGCCAGATCTCGATAGGCTCTTTGGATCCATCGCCCCCACCGGTCCCGGATGCGCGGCGGGCCTGGCGATGGCGGGCGCGCCGCCGCTGATCAGGACCTATGGCCTGGCCGACCTGGAGCATCCGGAGCCGATCACCGCGCGGACCGTCTTCGAGAGCGGCTCGCTGGCCAAGCAGTTCACCGCCGCCGCCATGCAGCTGCTGGTCCAGGATGGCAAGCTGGCCCTGGACGACGACATCCGGCGCTACCTGCCCGAAATGCCGGACTTCGGGACGCCGATCACCATCCGCAACCTGCTCAACCACACCAGCGGCCTGCGCGAGCAATGGAGCCTGCTGGCCCTGGCCGGCGATCCGCCGGGAACCCAGGTGCACGGCCAGGCCACGATCCTCGACCTGGCGTCGCGCCAGAAGGGCCTGAACTTCGTTCCGGGTACGGAATTTCTCTACACCAACACCAACTACGTCCTGGCGGCGACGATCGTCGAGCGGGTCAGCGGCCAGGGTCTGCAGGCGTTCACCGACCAGCGCCTGTTCCGGCCGCTGGGCATGGGCCAGACACGCTGGCGGGAAGACTTCCGCACGGTGGTTCCAGGTCGGGCGACGGCCTACGCCCCGACCGACACCGGCTTCATCGCCAGCATGCCGTTCACCAACGTCTACGGAAATGGCGGCCTGCTGACCACGGTCGGCGACCTGCTGCGCTGGAACGCCTTTCTCGACAAGCCGTCCGACCTGCCCGGCGGCCCGGCCCTGGTGGCGGCGCTGGAAACCCCGGGCCGCCTGAAGGGCGGCGCGCCGCTCGAATACGGCATGGGCCTGGAGCTCACCCCCGACCACGGCCGACGACTGGTGTCGCACAGCGGCTCCACCGGCGGCTACAAGACCTGGCTGGGGCGCTATCCCGAGCAGGGGATTTCGGTCGTCGTGCTCTGCAACAACGGCGGGATCGATCCGGTCTCGCTGGGCGAGGACGTCGCCCAGCAGGCGCTTCTCGCGACCGGCCGGGCCAAGGCCGCTTCCGCCGTATCGGCGCCCCGCGCTGTCGCGGCGGCCCAGATGGCGATCGCCGACCTCTCGCCGTATCAGGGCCTGTTCCGCGACCCCATCAGCGGCGAGCTGGTCCAGACGCAGGTCGCCAACGGCCAGCTGACCCTCACCCAGGGCGCGGCCCAGTTGCTGACGCCGCTGGGCGGGGAACGCTTCCAGCGCGCCGACGGCGACGGCGTGCGGTTCGTTCGGACCGACCAGGCCCCGGCCGAGCTCACCGTGAGCCACGGCGGGACGAGCCGTAAATTTGTCGCCGTGCAGCCCGCCAGCAGCGACCCCGCCGCGCTCGCCGCCTATGTCGGGACCTATTACAGCGCCGAACTCGACACCCGGATCACCGTGGTCCGGCAGGGCGACGCCCTGGCCATGCGCCAGCCCTTCGCGGTCGAATGGCGCCTGCAGCCGCGCTTCGCCGACGGGTTCACCACGCGCCTGCGGGGTACGACCACCTTCGTCTTCGCGCGCACGGAAAGCGGACAGATCAGCGGTTTCGCCGCCTGGGCGAACGGAGCGCGCAACATCCCGTTCGTCAGGCAGTGAGCCAGCCGCGCGGCGGTGGCCCCGCCGGGCCGGTTCGTGCAGGATGTCCGGCAATGGGGCCGCTGAGCCCCTGTATCGCGGGAAACGTCATGACCAAGCTCGAAGGCGGCTGCCAGTGCGGCGCCATCCGCTACGAGGTTAGCCTGGACCTGATGGGGTCCGGGGCCTGCCATTGCCGCTCGTGCCAGTACTCGACCGGCGGCGGCCCCAACTACGTGGCCCTGGTTCCGACGCCGGGCTTCAAGGTCACCCGGGGCCAGCCCAAGACCTATGTACGGCCGGGTGGCAGCGGGGCCGACGTGACCCGCAACTTCTGCGGCGACTGCGGCACGCCGTTGTGGTCGCGGGGCGACCTGCCCTTCCTGCCGGTCAAGGTCGGCAGCTTCGACGACCCCTCGGCCCTGGAACCGGGCGTCCATCTCTGGACGAACGACGCCCCGCCGTGGCATCCGATCGACCCCGGCCGCCCCGCCTTCCCCGAGAACCCGCCCCGACCATGACCGCACGCTACGACTTCGCCTCCGACAACGTCGCCGGCGCCATGCCGGAAGTGATGGAGGCGCTGGTCGCCGCCAATGCCGGGACCGCCTCGGGCTACGGGACCGACCATGTCAGCGCCCTGGCCGCCGACCGCATCCGCGCCCTGCTGGACGCAGACGCCGAGGTGCGGTTCACGGCCTCGGGTACGGCCGCAAACGCCTTCGCCCTGACCTGCCTGGCCCGGCCGCACGAGGCGGTGCTGGCCCACGAGCACGCCCACATCCGCACCGACGAGACCGGCGCCCCCGGCTTCTTCGGCCAGGGCGTGGGCCTGATCGGCCTTCCCGGCGCCTCGGGCAAGATCGCGCTGTCGGGCCTCGAGGCGGCGCTGGCCGAACCCGACGTCTCCTACCGCCAACCGGCCACGGCCCTGTCGCTGACCAACGCCACCGAGTACGGCACGGTCTATGGCGAGGGCGACCTGGCCGCCCTGATCGCCCCGGTGAAGGCCAAGGGCTACGGCGTCCACCTGGACGGCGCCCGGCTGGCCAACGCCGTGGCGGCGGGGTTCGACCTCAAGTCGGTGGCCAGGATCGGCGTCGACATCCTGGTGATCGGCGGGACCAAGGCCGGCTCGACCCCGACCGAGGCCGTGGTGTTCCTCGACAAGGACCTCGGCCGCCGCCTGGACGCCAGGCTCAAGCACGCCGGCCAGCTGGTCTCCAAGGGCCGGTTCCTGGCCGCCCCGTGGCTGGGCCTGCTGGGCGAGGGGAACGACGGCGGCCCCTGGGCGGCGCGGGCGGCCCACGCCAACGCCATGGCGCGCAAGCTGGCGGCCCTGATGCCCTTCCCGCTGCGCCACCCGGTCGAGGCCAACGGCCTGTTCGTCGACATGGACGATGCGGCGCTGGCCCGGCTGCAGGCCAGGGGCTGGTTCGTCTACCGGTTCCTCGACGGCACGGCGCGGTTCATGTGCTCGTGGGCGACGACGCCGGACATGGTCGAGGAACTGGGCGAAGCGCTGAAGGCGGTGGCCTAGCGCCCCCTCACCCTCCAGCCTCGCTGGCCAGGCGTTTCGCCAGCACACCCTCGTACTTGCCCGCATAGGCTTGGCAGGCCCCCGGGACGACGAAGGGGTTCGGGCTGGGCGCGCTCAGATATCGCTTGAACTTGGCGTCGCCGCCCGACTGGTCGGGATGGGCCGTCAGCAGAAGGTCGCAGGGCAAGGCGCGAACGACCTGGAACGTCTGACGGAGGCTGGTCACGACGGCCGCGTGCTCCGGGGCGGAAAAGCGGTAGCCGTCGGCGGAGACCGGGTTGAGGCTCGACGCGAAGACCACGTCCAGGCACTTGCCGCCTTCGCACGAACGCCACGTCCAGCTCATGCTGCCGGCGGTGTGGCCGGGGGTCGCGCGCGCGGTGACGACCGTCCGGCCAAGACGCAGGGTTTCACCGTCGCCGATGATCCTGAGCTTCTGGACAGGCGGGAAGGCGGCGAGGCCGCCGTACTGGGGGTCATCGCTCCCGCTGCGCCCCTGGCGCAGGACCGCCGCGGCCGGCGTGCTGGCGACCACGGTGGCGCCGGTGTCCCGGGCCAGCGCCGCCAGCCCGCCCGCATGGTCGAAGTGCGGCTCGGTGCTGAGGATGAACTTGACGTCCTTCAGCTGGAAACCCAGCCGGCGAATATTGGCCTCGATGGCCGGCACGCCCTGCGGGACCGCGCCGTCGATCAGGATCAGCCCCGCGTCCGTGCGGATCAGTCCGACATTGAGTCCGCCGAAGCCTACAAGAAATGTATCCCCATGGATCCGCTTCGGCTCCTGCGGCGCCAGCCAGCGCGCGGCGCTGGACGGCGCGATCGGGCGCAGCAGCGGATCATCGACGTCCGGAGAGGCCGCCCTCGCATCCGCCACGCTCGCCGTCAAACCCGTTGCAACCAAGGCGAAAATCCAGTTTCTCACGCGTCTATCTCCAATCTTCGACGCTGGAAGATTGGGCGGAGGCCAGGATCGGGGCAAAGCATATTAACTGGGCTGAGCCATGAATCCATTTCATGTCTTCAGGGCAACGATCCAATCAATCCTCGGAAACCGGCGCCCGCCCTGGCCCCTCGCGGACGATCTTCTCCTCCGCGCCACGCACCATCCGCCGTTGCTCGTGGAAGCGCGCCAACTGGGCGCAGGCGGTGAAGAAGCCGCCGGGGGCGCGGGTGTCGACGCCTTCCGCCAGGGTCACCAGCTGGAACCCGCCCGCTTCCAGGCGCGCCAGGACCTCCAGCAGGTCGACGAGATGGGCGGCGAAGGCGTGCAGGCTGGTAACCACCAGCACGTCGCCGGCCCGCATCGCCGCCAGGGCGGAGTCCAGCCCCGGCTTGTGCACGGCCAGGCCGTAGCAGCGGTCGTGAAACAGCTGGTCGCAGCCAACCTCGAACAGACGCTGCGACTGCGGCCCGTCGATCACCATGCCCCTGACGGGCGGAACTCTCAGATAGCCGACCTTGCGCATGACGCGCTGTGTCGCAAAGCCGAGGGCGGGAGGCTAGGGGTCGCGGCGGAAAGGCCGGGGATAATTCTGAAACCCTCTCCCAGAGGGAGAGGGAGGGGCCCGCCGCGCAGCGGCGGGAGGGTGAGGGGTTACGCCGCCGAACGTTTCATTGAGCGCCCTGCCGGCTCGCCGCCTGACTCAGAACCCCCTCATCCTCCCACGCCTGCGGCGCGGGCCCCTCCTTCTCCCCATGGGAGAAGGTGATGACTGGCGCCCTCGCCGTATTTGCCACCGTCACCCCCAGCATCGCCGCGATCTCGGCGGCCGGTTTCGGCCGGCTGATGAAGTAGCCCTGGATCTCACCGCAGCCCTGGCGGCGCAGTTCGTCCAGCTGCTCCACCGTCTCCACCCCCTCGGCCGTGGTGGTGATGCCCAGGCTGGCGCCAAGGTCGAGGACGGCCTTGATGATCGCCAGGGCATCGGCGTCGTCGAGGATGTCGCGCACGAAGGTCTGGTCGATCTTGATCTTGTCGAACGGGAAGCTGCGCAGGTAGCTCAGCGACGAATAGCCGGTGCCGAAATCGTCCATCGAGATCCGCACGCCCAGGGCCTTCAGGTCGTGGAGAATCGACATGTTGCCGACGCTGTCCTGCAACAGCACCGACTCGGTGATCTCCAGCTCCAGCCGCTCGGCGGGCAGGCCCGAGACGGCCAGGGCCGAAACCACGATGCCGACCAGGTGCTTGTCGCGGAACTGGGCCGGCGACAGGTTGACGGCCAGCCGCACGTGCTCGGGCCAGCCGGCCGCCTCGCGGCAGGCCTCGCGCAGCACCCACTCGCCCAACGGGTTGATCAAGCCGATCTCCTCGGCCAGCGGGATGAAGTCGGCGGGCGAGACCATGCCGCGGGTCGGGTGGTTCCAGCGCAGCAGCGCCTCGCAGCCCATCACCCGGTCGGCGCCCAGGCTGAACAGCGGCTGGTAGTGCAAAGTGAACTGGCCCTCGGCCAGGGCCAGGCGCAGGTCCAGCTCCAGGGCCCGGCGGGCCTGCAGCTGTTCGTCCATGGCCCGCTCGAAGAAGTGGAAGGCGCCGCGCCCGTCGGCCTTGGCGCGGTAGAGGGCCATGTCGGCCTTCTTCAGCAGCTCGTCGCTGTCGGAGCCGTCATTGGGCGACATGGCCACGCCGACGCTGGCCCCGATCATCACCTGGTGGCCCTGCAGGTCGAAGGTCTGGGCCAGCGCCTCGACGATGCGGCTGGCCAGGCGGGTGGCGTCAGACAGGTCGGTCAGACCGGTCTGGACCACCGCGAACTCGTCGCCGCCCACCCGGGCCACGGTGTCGCCCTCGCGCACGCAGCCCCGCAGGCGTTCGGCGGCGGCTCGCAGCAGGGCGTCGCCGATCGGATGGCCAAGGGTGTCGTTGACGGTCTTGAAGCGGTCCAGGTCGATGCAATGAACCGCCACCAGGTCCTCGCGCCGCGCCGCCCGGGCCAGGGCCGAGGACAGGTCCTTCTGGAACAGCAGGCGGTTGGGAAGGTCCGTGAGCGGATCATAATGGGCCAGGCGGGCGATCTGGGCCTCGGCCCGCTTGCGCTCGGCGATGTCCTCGGAGACGCCCAGCAGGTATTCGGCCTGGCCGCCGGGGCCGGAGATGGCGATCTTCTTGGTGCGCAGCAGGGCGATCGAGCCGTCCTTGCGCGGCACGTGGTCCTCCTCGATCACCCGCACCTCGCCCGACGAGATCACCTCGGCGTCGCGCTCGCGATAGATCGCCGCCTGCTCGGGCGGATAGAAGTCGGCGTCGGTGCGGCCGATCATGTCGGCGCGGGCGTGACCCAGGATCTTCTCGCCGGCCCGGTTGAGCAGCACATAGGTGTGGTCGTCGGCGCGCTTGACGAACACCATCGACGGGATGGCCTCGACCACCGCGGTCATGAAGGTGCGGGCCTGCTCAGCGGCGGCTTTCGCCGAGGCCAGGGCCTCGACGCCCCGGCGGTTGGTCTCGTTGGCGGCCTGCAGCAGGCCCAGCACCGTGCCGACCCCCAGATAGCGCCCGCCGTCGGTGACGATGAAGCCGCGCAGCAGGTCGGACGCCCGGTACGACAGGCTGTCGCTGGTGAAGGCCGCCAGCTCGACATCGGCCTCGACCATCAGCGGCGCGGGGTCCATCAGCACCGAGATCGGCCGCAGGGCATAGAGGGCGCGGCCGTATTCGGCGGCCATGCGCAGGAAGAAGGCGTTGCGCTCGACCAGGCCGATCGGCCGGTCCTCGTCGTCCAGCACCGGCACGATCAGGGTGTCGGGCTCCTCGCGGAACCGCTCGTACAGCGTCTTGCCCAGGTCGTCGGCGCGGGCCGGGGCCAGGGATAAAACGGTGTCTCGCAAGGTGAACATGCAACGCCTCCACTTGCCGCTGGAGGGACCATTTCTCGCCTAACGCTGTGCTAATTCGGGTCGGTCAGCGTCGCTATTTCGCGAAAACTTCACGGGGGTGTCACAGTGTTTGCGGGGGCGTTTACCGTGGTCTCGTGGCTGTCGCTGGATGCCCCCTCCGTCACGATGCGTATTCGCATCGCGCCACCTCCCCCGCGACGCGGGTGAGGAGAAGGTCGGCGCGATTCTCCTCCCCCGTGAAACGGGGGAGGTGGCGCGTCGCCAGCGGCGACGTGACGGAGGGGGCGTCCCGTTGCGCTAGGATACCATCCCGGCCAACCGACCACGGATGATCCCCTCGGCCTCGCTCATGATCCGGTCGATCAGTTCGCGCACCGTGGGTACGTCGTGGATCAGGCCCTGGACCATGCCCGCCGACCAGACGCCGTGGTCGGTGTCGCCGTTGAGCAGGCCTTCGCGGCCGCGCACGCCCTTCACCAGGTGGGCGACGTCCTCGAACTTGGCCCCGCCGGCCCGTTCGATGGCCACCACCTCCTGGCTGACGGCGTTCCTCGCCACCCGGGCGGTGTTGTGCAGGGTGCGAAAGATCAGGTCGGTGGCGCGCTCGTCATTGGCGACCATGGCCTGCTTGAAATTGTCGTGGATCGGCGCTTCCTGAGTGGCGCAGAACCGGGTGCCCATGTTGACGCCGTCGGCGCCCAGGGCCAGGGCCGCGACCAGGCCGCGCGCGTCGCCGAACCCGCCCGAGGCGATCATCGGGATCTTCACCTTGGCCGCCGCCACCGGGATCAGCACCAGACCCGGAATGTCGTCCTCGCCGGGATGGCCGGCGCATTCGAAGCCGTCGATCGAGATGGCGTCGACGCCCATCCGCTCGGCGCTCAGGGCGTGGCGCACGGCGGTGCACTTGTGGATCACCTTGATCCCGTGGGCCTTCAGGTCGTCCACATGCTCTTGAGGCTTATAACCCGCGGTCTCGACGATCTTGATCCCGGCCTCGATGATCGCCGCGCGGTACTCGGCGTAGGGCGGCGGCTTGATGGCCGGCAGGATGGTCAGGTTGACCCCGAACGGCTTGTCGGTGAGGTCGCGGGTGCGGGCGATCTCCCGGGTCAGTTCTTCGGGCGTCGGCTGGGTCAGGGCGGTCAGGAAACCCAGGGCCCCGGCGTTGGCCACGGCGCTGACCAGGGGCGCCGTGCCGACCCACTGCATGCCGCCCTGGGCGATCGGATGTTCGACGCCGAACATCTCGGTGAAGCGGGTCTTGATGGCCACGGACGGCTCCCTCTGATTTTTCGGGAGTATGGCCGGATGACGTTAGGGGGAGGCAAGGGCGGAAATTCCTCCCCCTGTGGGGGAGGTGTCGGCGAAGCCGACGGTGGGGGGAGTTTGCCAAAGTGGGTCCGCTCCCCCCACCGGCCCGTTCGGGCCGCCTCCCCCATGGGGGGAGGACCTAGAACCCTAGTGCCCGGACACCTGCAGGCGGTTCCACAGGTTGATCATCGCGACCGCCGCGGTCAGGGCGCTGGCCTCTGCGTCGGTGAAGTGGGCCCGCAGTTCGGCCCGCAGCGGGGCGTAGTCGGCCGTCGGCGACAGCGTGGTCACGGCCTCGGTCCAGGCGAAGGCGGCCTTCTCGCGCGGCGTGAAGTCCGAGACGTGGCGCCAGACGATCAGCCGGTCCAGGCGGTCATTGGTCTCGCCGTCATTGCGGGCCTCCTTGGTGTGCATCTTCACGCAGAAGCCGCACTGGTTGATCTGCGAGGCGCGCAGCTTGACCAGGTGCAGCAGGCCCGGCTCGATGCCGGTGGCGACCACCGCGCCCTCGGCGGCGATGAAGGCCTGGAAAACGGCGGGAATGTTCAGGTCGTGGCGGAAGGCGGCGGTGTCGGCGGTCATGGTCTGTCCTCGTCTGGCCCGTTCATGGGGCTTCGGAGACATGACGAGGCGACTAGGGCCCGGCGTGACATGGCCGGTGAAAAAACCTCGCTCAGCGGGCCGGCGGGGCGGTGAAGGCGAAGCCGTGGGTCTCGCCGTTGAACCGGACCACCAGCTTCAGGTCGCGCGGCGCCTTGCGGTCGAACTTCAGCTTCTCGCTGACGACCTGGCCGCCGGCGGCCTGGCTGGGCGCGATCTGGGTCGGTTGCAGGATCGCCGCCCGCAGGCCGTCGACCTGGGCCTGGGCGGCCTTGCCAAGCTTGCGATTGGGCGTGGCGATCTGGGCCTGGACCTGGGTCGACAGCCCGCCCGCCACGGTCTGGTTGGCGCCCGAGAAGCCGCTGACGTCCAGTCGGCCGTCCTGGCCGGTGGTCATGGCCGGGCCGCCATAACCGGTCGCCGCGCCGACGGTCGGCGCCGACGACGGCTTGGAGACCTCGGCGATCAGGGAGTCCAGGGACAACAGCGCCACCGGCTGGCCGGCGGCGGTGTAGAGTTGGACATCCTTGTCGCTGAAGGCGGCGGGCGTGGCGGTCCGATTGAAGGCCGCCACGCGCAGGACCAGCCGGCCGTTCGACAGGGTGGGGTCGGCCTGGATGCTGATCACTCCGGCGGGCAGGGTCGAGGTCAGGCCCTCGATCACCGCGGCGGACGGGTCTTCGGACCGGGCCATGGCCCCGCTCGCGGCGCCCAGGCCGACGGCGACCAGCGCGAACGCCAGGACCAGTGACGCATGATGGTTCATGACCTGTCCTCCCCGATTGTTATTACAATCGAGGATGGATCCACCAACCGCTGGGGTCAATCGCCATGTTAGCGGTCCCTTCGAAGCCGCGTCGCCCATGGAGGCGAAAGGCGAACGTGACTTCAGCGGCTGGTTTTTCTACCGCCAAGACCCGCGAAACTCTTCCACGCCAGTAGGGTCAACAGGCCAACGCCAGCGATCACCCCGCCGATCACCGCGATAGGAATGGGCGCGGCCTCCGCCAAGGCGTTGATGCCGACATCGATCCCGGAACTCGCGCCAGAAAAATCGACCGGCTTGCGGCCAACCTCTTCACCTAAAAACGGATCGGATTCGCGATCCACAGGCGGCTATTGCAGCCCCTCGCGGCCGATCGCGTAGAACCGCGCGGCGCGCTGTTTCTTCAGCTCGGCGGCCGACAACTTCATCAGGATCTTCAGCTCGTCCTCGACCGCGTCGCCGACGGCGTCGATGGCGGCGGCCGGATCCGAGTGGGCCCCACCGGCCGGTTCCTCGACGATGCGGTCGACGATCTTCAGCTGGATCAGGTCCTGGGCGGTGATCTTCATGTTGGCGGCCGCGTCCTTGGCCCGGGCGCCGTCGCGCCACAGGATCGAGGCCGCGCCCTCCGGCGAGATCACCGAATAGATCGAGTGCTCGAGGATCAGCACCTTGTTGGCGCCGGCCAGGGCGATGGCCCCGCCGGAACCGCCCTCGCCGACGATGGTGGCGACCATCGGGGTGCCCAGCACCAGGCCGCGCTCGGTCGAGCGGGCGATGGCCTCGGCCTGGCCGCGCTCCTCGGCCCCCAGGCCCGGATAGGCGCCGGCGGTGTCGACGAAGGTGATGACCGGCAGGTTGAAGCGCTCGGCCATGTCCATCAGGCGCACGGCCTTGCGGTAGCCCTCGGGTCGCGCCATGCCGAAATTGTGCTTCAGGCGGGTGGTGGTGTCGTGGCCCTTCTCGTGGCCCATGACCACGACCGGGATGCCGCGGAACCGGCCCAGGCCGCCGACGATCGCCTGGTCGTCGGCGAACTTGCGGTCGCCGCGCAGCTCGACGAACTCGTCGATCAGGCCGGCGATGTAGTCCTTCAGGTGCGGGCGCTCGGGATGGCGGGCGACCATGGTCTTCTGCCAGGCGTCCAGGCCCGCATAGGCTTCTTTCCGCAGCTGCTGGGCGCGGTCGCGCAGGGCCTGGATCTCGCCGTCGAACGCGCCAGGGCCAGCCGTCTCGGAGAGCTTGGACAGCTCCTCGATCTTGCTTTCCAGATCGGCGATGGGTCGCTCGAAGTCGAGATAATGCGCGGCCATGAGTCTCTTAACGTCGCCGTTGCGGAAAGGTGGCGAACCTAGAGCGCGATGGCCGAAAGGGGAAGCCGATTTGGAACCATCCCTGTTCTGGCGGATTCGCCCACAGGAGAGTCCGGATTTAAAACCCACGATCTATGGTTAAAACCGCCCAGATCGCCTATATCCTTCCTGGTCGGCCAGGAAATGGAGCCGACGCCCGCGGCCCCGCCCATCGAATATGGACCCGGTCCCGCCTGATGCGAACGGACGTTCCCATGCAGGTGTTCACTTTTTTCTGTGTCGAGTCGGATGGCTCGGTGCCGCGTTTCGACGTCACCCCCTGCCTTGACGAGAACGCCGCGCGTCGCCGCGCGGAAGAGCTGGTCGGCGTGCATCGCGGCTGCGACACGGTCGAGGTCTGGCGCGGCGCGACGATGCTGTTCGACGTCACGACGCGGCAAGCGGCGGCGTGACCCACGGTTGGGGGACAGGCCCTGGGCCTGTCCCCGCCCCCTGATTTCGGGGTAGCTAGGGTCGTCGACCTTCCGGAGCCCCAGCCATGACCCCAGACCTCGCCCGCCCCTCCGCCAGCGCCGACGACAGCGGCCATGGCGGCGTGCAGATCCTGGTCACCGCCGGCCCCACCCGCTTCGCCGCCGACCTTCCGCCCGCGCAGGGCGGCCTCGACATCGGCCCCACCCCGCACGACTTGGTCGCCGCCGGCCTGGCGGCCTGCACCACCCAGACCCTGCGTCTCTACGCCAAGCGCAAGGCCTGGCCGCTGGGCGAGGTGCGCGTGGAGGTGACCTGGCGGCGCGACCCGTCGGTCCAGCCGGCCGACGTCTTCGACCGCGTGCTCCGGCTGGAAGGCGATCTGGACGACGGGCAGCGCCAGCGGCTGTTCGAGATCGCCGAGCTGTGCCCGGTGCACAAGATGCTGACGGCGGGGTCGACGGTGGTGACAAGCGTGGTCTGAGCCAAATCCTCCCCCTCTGGGGGAGGCGATCGCGTAGCGATCGGCGGGGGGAGATTTAGGGCCGATCGATCCTGCGGGCGGTCGAGGCCGTATCACACCCCCCACCGTCGGCTTCGCCGACACCTCCCCCACAGGGGGAGGAATTAGAACCCATACAGCGCCGCATACTCCGCATCCTTCGCCGCGATCTGCCGCGCGCAGTCGACCATCACCTTGGCCTGTTTCCAGGTCGCGTCGTCCTGCATCTTGCCGTCCAGCATGGCCACGCCCGTGCCGTCCGGCATGGCCTCGAGGATGCGCTTGGCGAAGATCACCTCGTCGGGATCCGGCGAGAACACCCGCTTGGCGATCTCGATCTGGCTGGGGTGCAGGCTCCAGGCGCCGGCGCAGCCCATCAGGAAGGCGTTGCGGAACTGCTGCTCGCAGGCCACCGGGTCGTCGATCGCCCCGAACGGCCCGTAGAACGGCTTGATGCCGTGGGCGGCGCAGGCGTCGACCATCTTGGCGAAGGTGTAGTGCCAGAGGTCCTGCTGCACCGAGGCGCGGGGACTCCCATCGGCGTGCGGGTCCTCGATCACCCGGTAGCCGGGATGACCGCCGCCCACCCGGGTGGTCTTCATGGCGCGGCTGGCGGCCAGGTCGGCCGGGCCCAGGCTGATGCCCTGCATGCGCGGGCTGGCCCCGGCGATGGCCTCGACGTTCATCACGCCCTCGGCCGTCTCGAGGATGGCGTGCAGCAGGATCGGCCGGGTCACCCCGTGCTTGGCCTCCAGCGAGGCCAGCAGCTGGTCCATGTAGAAGATGTCCCACGGTCCCTCGACCTTGGGGACCATGAGCACGTCGATGCGGTCGCCGGCCTTCTCGACCAGGGTCGACACCTCGTCCAGGTGCCAGGGCGAGTTGAGGCAGTTGATCCGCACCCACAGCCCCACGCCTAGGGCCTTGAAGTCGACCTCGCGGGCCATGGCGATCGTCCCGGCCAGGGCCGCGCCCTTGGCGTCGGCGGGGATGGCGTCCTCCAGGTTGGCCAGGATGACGTCGACGGTGGGGGCGATCTCGGGGACCTTGGCCCTGAGTTTGTCCAGGTGCGGCGGCACGAAGTGGATCATCCGCTCCACCCGGGCCGGCGGCTCGCGGTACGGGGTCGGGGCCCCGATGGCCAGGGGTTTGAAAAATCCTCGCGGCGTCTTCATGCGCTTACTCCCGGCGGCCGTTTCTTATTTCGCAGTTGCGAGAAGATTGCGGCGGCGCGGTAACGGGGTCAAGGGCGACGGAGCGCCAAGAAGGGGGTCAGGTCTTGTTCGGCGGCCCCTGCACGGGCAGCGGCGGCTCTTCCGGATCCTCGCGGGTCAGGTCCAGGGCGGCGTCGTTGCTGGAGGGCTGGGCCGCCTTGGCCTTGGCGCGGCGAGCGGCGCGGGGCTCCAGGCGCAGGGCGGCGCGGGCGTCCTCGCCCTCCTCGCCGAACAGGTCGCGCAGGCGCAGCTCGCGCTGCGGATAGGGAATCTCGATGCCCGCCCCGCGCAGGGCGTCGTCGATCGCCCAGGTATAGGCCGCGAAGATCGCCGCCGGCCGCCGCACCGACTCGATGGTCGGCCAGACGATCAGCTCGAACTTCAGCGCCGACTCGCCGTAGCCGACCAGCCAGACCTGCGAGCGGCGGGTGGAATCGTCGGGCGAGGTGAAGGGCACGGAATGGGCCGCCTTCAGCACCGCCTCGCGCACCTTCTCCTTGTCGACCCCGAAGGCGGTGACGAACGGCACGCGGATGCGGCGGGTGCTGTTGTGCAGAGTCCAGTTGATCACCTGCTCGGTGACCAGCACCGAGTTGGGCACGATGACGTCGGTGCTGTCGTTGGTGCGGATGCGGGTCGAGCGGGGGCCGATCTCGTGGACCACGCCGCGCGAACCGTTCGACAGCTCGACGAAATCGCCCACCGCCACCAGCCGCTCGAACACCAGCGAAATTCCCGAGGCGAAGTCCTTGACCAGGCCCTGCAGGCCCAGGCCCGCCCCGACGCCCAGGGCCCCGGCGAACACCGTCAGCGAGGTCAGGTTGACCCCCATCACCGACAGGGCCAGCAGCAGGCCGAACACCCGCAGGCCGTAGGTGGCCAGCTTCTCGACGATGTACAGCGACGGGGCGGCGCCGATCGAGCGCTGGCGCAGCCGGCGCAGGCCCGACCCCACCAGCCGCGAGGCGTAGATCGTGACGATGACCACCAGGACGGCCGCGCCCAGCCCGCCCAGGGTGATGGTGGTCTTGCCCAGCTTGACCAGCTCGACGGCGTCCAGGCGTTGCAGCGGGTTGTCGACCATGAGGCGGAGTGTGGGCTCAGCGTCGGGCGCGGTTCAACCCCTGTCGTTCCGTCACTGCCCGGGTTCGAGGATTCCCCAGGTGGCGGGATCGTCCGGGAAGGCCTTGGCGGGATAGCGGTCGATCTTGGCGTCGGGCGTCATGACCTGGGCCTCGACCATCACCCGCCAGGGCCCCGGCCCGAACCGGGCCTTGGTCAATTGCAGCTCGCGGGAGGGCTGGGGCGCGAACACGATGCGCCGCACGCCGCCGTCATCGGTCTTGAACCCGCTGAAGGCGAACGGCGGCGCGTACCAGCCGTGATGCTGGCCAAAGCCCGTCCATTCTGGCCAGCCTTGGGCGGTTCGCGTCCGCTCGCCCGTCTGGGCGGAGATGTGCAGGTCATGCAGCGCGCCCTGGGCGTCCTCGATATAGAGATCCAGACCCAAGGTCTGGACCGGGAAGCGCCAGCAGGTCGTCACCGTGTCGCGATCGGCGACCGCCAACATCGACAGCCCTTCGCCCAGCACGGTCGGCGTGGCCTTGACCCAGGCGGGTTCGTCGCAGCGACCGTCCAGCAGGATCGGGCCCGCCCGGGCAGCCTGGACCCGCATGGGCTGGGCGGCGGCGGGCTGGACGGCGAGAACCAGGGCGGCGACGAGAAGCGCTGGGATTTCCATGGCGTGAGTGTGCGGACACAAACCTCACCAGAGCAAGCGCGCTAGCCCTCTTTTCAAGGAGAGGGAGGGCGGCGGACGCCTCCCTCTCCCGCGAGGCTGGCTACCGCCCGACCATCGCCAATCCGGCTTCCGAATAGCGCGCGCCCTCGATCGCCGTTTCCGGCACCGCCGCGGCGATCTTCGCCAGGTCGTCGGCCGTCAGCACGACGTCGACCGACCCGATGTTCTCCTCCAGGCGGCTGATCTTGGTCGTGCCCGGGATCGGGGCGATGTTCGGGCCCTGGTGGAGGATCCAGGCCAGGGCCAGCTGGGCCGGGGTGACGCCCTTGTCGGCGGCCAGGGCGGTCAAGGCCTCGACCAGCGACAGGTTCTTGGTCAGGGCCTCGCCCTGGAAGCGCGGCAGGCCCCGGCGGAAGTCGTCCTTGGCCAGGCCGGCGTCGCTGGTCAGGGTTCCGGTCAGGAAGCCCCGGCCCAGCGGGCTGTAGGGCACCAGGCCGATGCCCAGTTCGCGCAGCACCGGCAGGGTCGCCTTCTCCAGGTCGCGGGTCCACAGCGAATATTCGCTCTGCAAGGCCGCCACCGGCTGCACGGCATGGGCCCTGCGGATGGTCTCGGGACCAGCTTCCGACAGGCCGAAATGCTTGACCTTGCCCTCGGCGATCAGGTCCTTGACCGCACCGGCCACCTCCTCGATCGGCACGTTCGGATCGACGCGGTGCTGGTAGAACAGGTCGATCACCTCGACGCCCAGGCGCTTGAGCGAGGCCTCGGCGACGGCGCGGATGTGCTCGGGCCGGCTGTTGACGCCGCGCATGCGGTTCGTGCCCTGGGCTTCGGCCGCCGGCGCGATGTCGAAGCCGAACTTGGTGGCGATCACGACCTTGTCGCGGAACGGCTTCAGGCCTTCGCCGACCAGCTCCTCGTTGACATAGGGGCCATAGACCTCGGCCGTGTCGAAGAAGGTGACGCCCAGCTCGACGGCGCGGGCCAGCACCTTGAAGGTCTCGGTCTTTTCGGGGGCCGGGCCGTAGGCCCAGCTCATCCCCATGCAGCCCAGGCCAATGGCCGAAACTTCCAGGCCGTCGCCGAGTTTGCGCGTCTTCATGGGCTCATTCCTTTTTTTGGATCGTGCGCCGCGGCCCCGCCGATCCCGTCGGCGTCTCGCGGCCCGACGGAGATGGGCGCGCGGTCCCCCGGCGATAAGCGCTTGAAGTCTCAACGCGCTCCTGAGCAGAATTCAGCAATGGATCAGCGCCCCCTACCCGACCTGGCCGTCTTCGCCCTGGTGGCCCAGCACCGTAGCTTCCGCGCCGCCGCTCAGGTGCTGGGGGTCTCGGCCTCGGCGCTGAGCCACACGCTGCGCAATCTGGAGACCCGGCTGGACGTGCGGCTGCTGCACCGCACGACCCGCAGCGTCGCCCCGACCGAGGCCGGCGAGCGGCTGCTGGCCCGGCTGGCCCCGGCCCTGGCCGACATCGACGTCGCCCTGGGCGAGATCGCCGCCTACCGCGACCGACCCGCCGGCCGCCTGCGCCTCAACCTGGCCCGCTCGGCCGCCCGCTGGCTGTTCGCGCCGCGCGTCGGCGGCTTCCTCAAGGCCTATCCGGACGTGCGGGTCGAGATGGTCTGCGACGACGGCCTGTCCGACATCGTGGCCGGCGGCTTCGACTGCGGGGTGCGGCTGGGCGAGAGCCTGCAGGCCGACATGATCGCCGTGCCGATCGGCGGCGACCTGAGCCAGGCCCTGGTCGCCTCGCCCGAATACCTGGCCGAACACGGCGCCCCGGCCCGGCCCGAGGACGTCCCCCACCATCGCTGCCTGCTGAACCGACGCCCGACCGGCCAGACCTGGCCCTGGGAGTTCGAGCGCCAGGGCCGAGTGGTGGTGGTCAATCCGCCCGGCGTGCTGGTCTGCGACGAGAACGAGGTGCTGCGCCGCGCCTGCCTGGACGGCGCGGGCCTGGCCTTCCTGTTCCGCGACCAGGTCGAGGGCGACATCGCCGCCGGCCGCCTCGTTCCCCTGCTGGAGGACTGGTGCGAGCCGTTCGCCGGCTTCTTCCTCTACTACACCAGCAGACGGCAGCTCTCGCCCGCCCTGCGGGCGTTCATCGACTGGATGCGGGATTAGCGGAGAAGAACCCTCTCCCGCTGGGAGAGGGTTCTTAAGCGATCGGAGTGGCCGTGAACTCCGGCGTCGCCTCCGCCCGCCGCGCCAGGTCCGCCAAGGCCGGATGCTCGCCCGACTCGACCGCCCCTGGCAAGGCGAAGGCCGTGAAGCTCCAGGCCACCGCCGTCGTGACGTCCGCCTGCGAGGGCCGGGGCCCGAACAGCCACGACGCTTCCCCGGCCACCTCCGCCTCCAGCAGCCGATAGGCCTGCGCCAGTTGCCCGCGCACCCGGTCGACCCACGGCGCGTGCTGCTTGTCCTGCGGCCGCAGGTTGAACTCGTAGACCAGCTGGACGGTCTTCTCGCAGGCCGCCAGGGCCAGGCCGACGATCCGCTGGTCGCGGGCGTGGTCGGCGACCCCGTCCGGGGTCAGCGTCCGCTCCGCCGCGGCGAGCCGCTCCAGATGTTCGAGGATCAGGGTCGAATCCATCAGCACCACGCCCGCGTCGGTGACCAGGGTCGGGGCCTTGACCACCGGATTGATCGCCGCGAACGCGTCATACGCCCGGAACACCGAGACGGACTCGTGGTCGAACGGCAGGCCCATCAGCCGCAGCGATATCGCCACCCGCCGCACATAGGGCGAATCCAGCATTCCGATCAGTCGCACCTGTCACCTCCATGGTCAGTCGGTGCAGAATGACGAAGGTTCGCCGTGGAGGGCATGGCCAGTCATCGGCCAAAGCGCGATTGTGCCGATGAACTCAAGGCCTGGAGGCAGGGTATGACGAGCGCGAACGGGCTGGACGCCAAGGACATCGCCATCCTGGAGCTGTTGCAGCAGGACGGCCGCACCCCACTGTCGGAACTGGGCCGCAAGATCGGGCTGTCGCAGCCGGCGATGTCGGAGCGGGTCAAGCGGCTGGAGGAGCGCGGGATCATCACCGGCTATGGCGCGCGGATCGACCCCCCAGGCCCTGGGCCTGGGCATGGCCGCGATCATCCGCCTGAAGACCACCCACGAGCATATCCGCCCGTGCCTGGAGACCTTCGCCCGCCTGCCCCAGGTGGTCGAGGTCCACCGGGTGACCGGCGACGACTGCTTCGTGCTCAAGGCCCTGATGCCGACGCCGAGCGACCTGGCGACCATCATCGACACGATCGGCCGGTTCGGCGCGGTGACCACCAGCGTCGTACTGCGCAGCGAACCGGCCAAGCCGATCGGCAAGGCGCTGCTGGCGGCGGGGCGGGGTTAGGGACTGGAGGGGCGGCGGAGCACCATCCCCCGTCCCTCCCCCTTGTGGGGAGGGTGGCCCCGAAGGGGTCGGGTGGGGGATCGGTGCAGGGCGCCCTTGCGGCGGCGAAGCCCCACCCACCAGCTTCGCTGGTCCCCCCTCCCCATAAAGGGGAGGGAAAGGCGACCGTTGTGGGGATGGACGGCCTTCCAGCCTTTCCCGCCCTACGCCACCATCGCCGCCAACAGCAGCGCCGACATCCGCTCGCGATACTCGGCGGCCGTCCACCCGCGCCCCGTCACCAGATCGTCCCACGCGCTCACCGATGTCAGGGTCCAGACCAGATCGGCGGCGGCGGCGGGGTCGAGGCCGGGGCGCAGCCGGCCCTCCGCCGCGAGGCGCGCGACGACGACGCGGCAACCCTCCAGGCGATCGCCCTGCCGGTCCCGCCACGCCTGCTCGACCGCCGGGTCCTGGCGGCGGAGCAGTTCGAAGGTGTCGGCCAAGGGCTTGAAGTCGGGATTGAGCCGGGCCTGGCGGTCGACGATGGCCAGCAGCGCATCGGTCCCGGTGGGGGCGTCGCGGATCTTCGCCTGTTCCCTGACGATGCCCCGCTGCCCGTCAACGTAGCGCAGCAGGGCGATGAACAGGTCCGCCTTGTCGGCGAAGACCAGATACAGCGCCTGCCGCGACAGCCCCGCCGCCTTGGCGATGGCGCCCATGGCGATCGGCCCCTGGGCCCGTTGGACCAGGGCCAGGGTGGCGGTCAGGATGCGGGATCGCGTGGTCGGAGGAGCGCTTGACAGGGTGTAAAGTCCGAAGCTATAGGCATGATCAGTTGACACACTGTCAAGTGCGTCGAGACGACTGACAAGCCCCGGAGAGCCGCCATGCAAGTTCATACCTTCAGAGGAACCGGCCGGGTCTTTGGCTTCACCCAAGCGGTGGGCGGGGAAAACCTGCCGGAACAGTACGGGCCTTGGACCGCCTTCAAGTCCCTCGACATGCACCGGGACGAACCCCACGCCGGCGTGGACGTCAACACCTGCCTCGACGACATCGCCGCCCACGGCTTTCACCTGACCGACGCGCATGTCCGCATCGCGCCGGCGACGGAAACCTAAGCCGCGCGAGCCCCGCGCGCCGCGAACCACGGGATGATCCGCCGCAGCGCCTCTTCGACCTCGGCGGTCGAGACCGCGAAGCTGAAGCGGATGAACCGGCCGCCGTCGACCGGGTCGAAGTCGACGCCGGGCGCGGTGGCCACGCCGGTGTCGCGTAGCAGGGCCTCGCAGAAGGCCAGGCTGTCGTCGGTCAGGTGGCCGATGTCGGCGTAGATGTAGAAGGCGCCGTCCGGCGGGGCGATCGAGGCCAGGCCCAGGGCCGGCAGGGCGTTGAGCAGCAACTGGCGGTTGGCGCGGTAGACGGCGACGTGGCCTTCCAGCTCCTCCGCGCAGCCCATGGCCACCAGGCCGGCGTGCTGGCTCAGCGACGGCGGGGTCAGGAACAGGTTGCCCATGAAGGCCCGGGCGCGGGCCACGTGCTCGGGTGGGCAGACCAGCCAACCCAGCCGCCAGCCGGCCATGCTGAAATATTTGGAGAAGCTGTTGACGATCTGGGCCTGGGGCTCGAACTCCAGCATCGAGCGGGCCGGTTCGCCATAGCTGAGGCCGTGATAGATTTCGTCGGAGACCACGGCGATCCCGCGCTCGCGACAGACCTCGGCGATCGCCTTCAGCTCCTCGGCCGGGATGATCGTGCCGGTGGGATTGGCCGGGCTGGCGATGATCACGCCGGCCGGGGCCGGGTCCAGGGCCGCCAGGTGCGCGGCCGTCAGCTGGAAGCCGCTCTTCGCCCCGCAGCCGATCTCCACCGGGACCAGGTTCAGGGCTTTCAGGGTGTTGCGGTAGGCCACGTAGCCGGGCCGGGCGATGGCCACCCGGTCGCCGGGCCTGAAGGTCGAGGCCAGGGCCATGACCAGGGCCGGCGAGGCGCCGCAGGTCAGGATGATCCGCTCAGGGTCGACCGCCACGCCGTTGTCGTCGGCATAGCGCCGGGCGATCGCCGCCTTCAGGCCGGGGCTTTCCCAATAGCCCATGCCGTCGGTGTCGAGCACCGCGTGGGCCCGGGCGATCGCGGCCTTCGGCGCGCCGGTCGAGGGCTGGCCGAACTCCATGTGGATCACCGACCGACCCTGCGCCTTCATCTGGTGGGCCAGGCGGCTGATGGCGATGGCGTGGAAGGGTTCGATTTCGGAAGCGGACATGATCCGTTCCTAATCCGCCGGGGCCGCCACGACAATCGCGGCGGCCCTTTCGCTGATCTTGTAGATATTGAGACCGGGAAACACCGTGCGTCCTTCGAGGCCCTCCCTTGGAGGGCGCCTCAGGATGAGGAACGCTGTACTGACTTCCTCATCCTGAGGTGCGAGCGAAGCGAAGCCTCGAAGGACGCAGGGCGCTCTCCGGGAGTCCCAGCGCCTAACCTCCACGACCTCTAGGCCGCCAGCCGCGGCTTCAGGACGTCCAGCGTCACGTGCCCCAGGAAGCCGCCGGCCGAGACCGCCGGGGCGGCGTCTTCGATGGCGTGGGCGAAGGCCACGGCCGGGTCGGCGTCCAACTTGCGCAGGTGGGCGTGCGCATGGGGGAACGCGCTCGCCAGGTCGAACAGCCCCAGGTCCGCGCCCCAGCGGGCCACCCCGGCGAAATAGGCGTCGGCCACGCTCTGGCGGTCGCCGGCCAGCCAGTCGCGCTCGGCCAGCCGGGCTTCGAGCCGGCCATAGCCCAGGGCGGCCTTGGCCCGGGCCTTGTCGAGGGCGTTGGCCTGGGCGGCGGGATCGTCGACATACTTGCCGGGCTGGAACAACATGCCGAACACCGGGTGGAAGTCGGCGTGCAGGAAGGCCAGAACGTGGTTGAGGTCGTCGAAGGCGGCCGAGCCCTGGGCGAAGCCCAGCGGCCGTTCCAGGTCCCGCGAGGCCAGGTGGAGCAGGATGGCCAGGCTCTCGTTGATCACCCGGCCGTCGGCGGCCAGCAGGGCGGGTGTCGCGCCGACCGGGTTGACCCCCAGATAGGCGGGGTCGCGCGCCTCCAGCATCTCGACCCGGCTCAGGCGATAGGGCTGGCCCAACCACTCCAGGGCGACGATCGCGCCGAACGAACAGCCATGCGGCACGCCGTAGAAAAGCACCGGTTCCATATTGTCATTCCTCTTGCCGCGCCGAAATAGCGACAAGGTGGATATGCTTATGGTCACCAATACTGTAAAGACGGCACAATATTGTGGCATGGTTACATATTTTATACTTGGTCTGAACAATGAAAGACACCGTCACCGGCTGTTCGATCGAGGAAGCCATGCGACTGCTCAGCGGCCGCTGGCGCGGGGTGCTGATCTATTACCTGAAGGACGGCGACAAGCGGTTCAGCGACCTGCGCCGCGACATGACCGGCATATCGCAACGCATGCTGACCCTGGACCTGCGCGAGATGGAGGCCGCCGGGGTGGTGACGCGCACCGTCTATCCCGAGGTTCCGCCGCGCGTGGTCTACGGCCTGACGCCGGGCGGCCATCGCCTGCTGCCGCTGATCGACGCCCTGGGCGCCTGGTTCGACACCCTGGAGCCGCCGGTGTCGGATGACGTCGCCGCCTGAGGCCATTACCTCCCGCGTAATCGATCCCGCGCCGCGAATGCGCGAGGCTGCTTCGTCAACACGGAGGAGCCCGCCATGTCCGCCTACGGTATCGCCCACCTGCGCAGCGTCGATTTCGGCCCGCCATCGTCGAATATCTGCGGCGCATCGACGCCACCCTGGAGCCCTATGGCGGCTGATTCGTCGTCCATGGCGGCAAGGTCGAGGTGATGGAGGGCCAGTGGCCGGGCGACATCGTCGTCATCGCCTTTCCCGACCTGGCCACGGCCCGCGCCTGGTACGCCTCGCCGGCCTACCGGGACATCCTGGCCCTGCGCGCCGACCATTCGGTGGGCGACCTGATCCTGGTCGACGGCTGCGACGACCACCACAAGGCCACGGACCTGCTGGTCGCCGCCTGAGAACGACGGCTGGCAGAAAATCCGCCTCCGACGTCGGAATGGGCGGCCATGGTCCGTCCTTTGACGGAAGCCGGGACATCACGGCCGGCGCGGAGGACGACCCCATGCAGACGATCAGCCCGTTCCTGTGGTTCGACACCCAGGCCGAGGAGGCGGCGAACTTCTACGTCGCCATCTTCCCCAACTCCAAGATCACCTCGGTGTCGCGCTACGGCGAGGCCGGCCCCGGCCCGGCCGGCGGCGTGATGACCATAGGCTTCGAGCTGGACGGCCAGGCCTTCACCGGCCTGAACGGCGGCCCGCACTTCAAGTTCACCGAGGCCGTGTCGTTCGTGGTCCATTGCCAGGGCCAGGCGCAGGTCGACCGCTATTGGGACGCCCTGCTCGCCGGTGGCGGCCAGGAATCGCAATGCGGCTGGCTGAAGGACAAGTACGGCCTGTCCTGGCAGATCGTGCCGCAAGAATTCCTCGACCTGGTGGCCGACCCCGACAAGGCCAAGGTCGGCCGGGTGATGGCGGCGATGATGCAGATGATCAAGCTGGACATCGCCAAGCTGAAGGCGGCGGCGGAGGGGTAGGCGCAGCGCGAAGATCCGGGACCGACGCGTGAACTCAGCGCTTCCGGCGGTCCCGGATCTGCCCCCGGCTTTCGCCGGGGTTGTCCGGGATGACAGCTTTCTGCGCGGTGAATCCATAGGCAATAGAACCTCCCCCCCGTGGGGGAGGCGGCCGAAGGCCGGTGGGGGGAGCTTTCGGGGATCGATCCCGCCTACGGCCTGGGCCGCAACACTCCCCCTCCGCCAGCTTCGCCGACACCTCCCCCAGAGGGGGAGGACTTGGCGGATCAGACCTACGCCTTCTTCACGAACTCCACCCGCAGCACCAGGCCGCGCACCTTCTCGACATTGGCTTCGATCTCGTCGGTGTCGCCGGTCAGGCGGATGTTCTTGACCAGCGTCCCGCGCTTCAGGGTGACGCCGCCCGAGCCCTTGACCTTGAGGTCCTTGATCAGGGTGACATTGTCGCCATCGGCGAGGATGTTGCCGTTGCTGTCGCGGGTTTCGTCGGCCATGGGTCGTCTCCTGAAAGTGCGGCTGCATAGCAGCGCGCGCGGCCAATTCAAAACCGCTCCGGCCGCGGCTTCTCGATCCCCGGGACCTCACCGATCCGCTCGGCGAGGAAGTCGATCAGCAGCCGGACCCGGGCGACGCCCCCGCGCTCGGGGACGATCAGCATGTTCAGCGGCACGGGCGGCGGCGCGTAGTCCGGCAGGACCGTCTCCAGCCGGCCCGCCGCCAGGAGATCATCGACCAGCCATCGATGGGCGGGCGCCACGCCACGTCCGGCGACCAGGGCCTCGCGCGCGGCCAGCCCGTGGTCGACCCGGAAACGCCCGCCAAAGGGCGTCGCGTGATGTTCGCCGTCCGGCCCTCGCAGAACGAGCGTTTCGCTGCCCGCCACGTTCGACATCCGGACGCCTTGGTGCCCAGCCAGGTCCCCCGGGACAGCCGGCCTCCCGCGCGCCGCCAGATAGTCCGGCGCCGCCACCAGCAGGCGCCGGCTCTGGCCCAGGGCCCGCAGCTTCATGGCGCTGTCGGTGAGCGGACCCAGGCGCAGCGCGATGTCGACGCCCTCCCGCACCAGGTCGACGCGCTCGTCGGTGAGGCTGAGATCGATCCCGACGTCAGGATAGACGTCCTGGAACGCGAAGATCAGCCGGCTGACGTGCAGGACTCCGAAGGCCGCCGTGCAGGAGATCCGGATCGTGCCGGCCGGCGCGCCGCGCGCCGCGCGCGCCTCGTCCCCGGCCTGTTCGACGAGGCGCAGGATCTGGACGCAGTCGGCGTAGTAGCGCGCGCCTTCGTCGGTCATGGCGACCCGCCGGGTGGTCCTGCTGAGCAGAGGCGCGCCGACGGCCTTCTCCAACTCGTGCAGATGCCGCGTGATCGTCGACTGCCCGACGCCGAGCTCGCGCGCGACGGCGGACAGGCTGCCCCGCTCGGCCACCCGGACGAAGGAGCGCATGCGCTCGAGCGTAACGTCCGACCTATCCATTATTCGGCATGATCTTATGCATTATCCACACATAGTGGATCGTGGCCGCGCCGCCTACCTGGAAGGTCTATTTCCACCGATAGGATCACTGGCCCCATGAAAGTCCTGCTCGTTTTCGCCCACCCCGAACCGCGCTCGCTCAACGGCGCGCTCCGCGACGTCGCCGTCCGCGAACTGGAGGCTCAGGGCCACGAGGTGCGGATGACCGACCTCTATGCCGACGGCTGGAAGTCGCAGGTCGACCGCGCCGACTTCCCCGCCCTGGCGCCGGACACGCGCTTCAAGCCCGCCGCGGCCTCCGGCGAGGCCTTCGCCGTCGCCGGCCTGACGGCGGACGTCAGGGCCGAACAGGAGAAGCTGCTGTGGGCCGACGCCCTGATCCTCCAGTTCCCCCTCTGGTGGTTCACCATGCCGGCGATCCTCAAGGGCTGGGTCGACCGGGTCTTCGCCTACGGTTTCGCCTATGGCGTCGGCGAGCACAGCGACAAGCGATGGGGCGACCGCTATGGCGAGGGCACCCTGGCGGGGAAACGCGCCATGCTGCTGGTCACCGCCGGCGGTTGGGAGGAGCACTATAGCCCCGACGGGATCAACGGGCCGATCGACGATCTGCTGTTCCCGATCAACCACGGGATCCTCTACTATCCCGGTTACGACGTGCTGCCGCCGTTCGTGGGCTACAGGGTCGACCGCCTCGACGAGGCCGGTTTCGAGCCCGTCGCCGAGCGCCTGCGCGAGCGGATGCGGACGCTGGGTTCAATCCCGCCCATCCCCTATCGGCGGCAGAACGGCGGCGACTACCTGATTCCGAGCATGACGCTCAAACCGGGCCTGGAGACCCCCGGCGCGAGCGGCTTCGCGCTGCATGTGGATGGGGCGGGCGGCTAGAGGCCCTCCGTTGGAGGGCGCCTCAGGATGAGGAATTCAGCAACAATGCTCCTCATCCTGAGGTGCGTAGCGTAGCGAAGCCTCGAAGGACGCACCGCCTTCGCCCTTCAACGCCTACTGTCCACAGCTCCTAGCCCTTCCGCCCCAGCGGGTGCTTGCTCTTCACCACCTGCGCCAGGTGGTCTCCCGCCACGTGGGTGTAGATCTGGGTCGTGGCGATGTCGGCATGGCCCAGCAGGGTCTGGATCACCCGCAGGTCGGCGCCGCCCTCCAGCAGGTGGGTGGCGAAGGCGTGGCGCAGCACGTGGGGGCTGACGGTGTCGCGGTCCAGCCCAGCGGCGATGGCGGCGTCCTCGAGCAGCTGCGACACCCGCCGCGCCGTCAGCCGTCCGCTCTTGCCGCGCGACGGAAACAGCCACGGACTGTCCTTCGCTCCCTTGGGCAGGAAGTCGGGACGGACCTCCAGATAGGCCTTCACCGCCGTGCGGGCCGCGTCGTTCAGCGGGGCCAGCCGCTCCTTGCCGCCCTTGCCCTTGACCATCAGGAAGGCCGGGTCGCGGGCGATCATCGCCAGGGGCAGGTTCAGCAGTTCCGAGATCCGCAGGCCCGAGGCGTAGAGCAGCTCGACCATGCAGGCCAGGCGCAGGCCCTGGGCTCCGTCCCTGGCGGCGGCCGCCGCGATCAGCCGCTCGACCGCGTCGCGCGACAGCACCTTGGGCAGGGGTCGGCCGGCCTTGGGGGCCTCGACCCGGCGCGAGGGGTCGTCGGTCCGCCAGCCCTCGCCCAGCACGAAACGGTAGAACTGGCGCACCGCCGAGCGGCGGCGGGCGGCGGTGGCCGGCGACAGGCCCTTGGCCCCCAGGTCGGCGAAATAGGCCTCGATGGTCTCGGCCGAGGCGGTGTCGAGATCGTCCCGGCGGCCGGCCAGGAAGGCGCGAGCGTCGGCCAGGTCCTTCTCGTAGGCGGTCAGGGTGTTGCGGGCCGCCGCCCGCTCGACGGCCATCATTTCGAGGAAGGCGTCGATCCAGCCGGAAGCGGAGGTGCTCATTTCACCTGCAGCGCCAGCAGCCCCTCCACGGCCAGGGCGCGGGCGTCGGCCTCCAGCCCGGCCTTGGCCAGGGCGCGGACCAGGCGGGCGCGATCGACGGGACCAGGACCGTTGGCGCCGGCGTCGGCCGACACCGACAGGGCCAGCAGCGCCGCTTCGCCCTGCCGGCCGGCCGCCGCCGCGTCGTCCATCACCACCAGGCGGGCCGGCGAGACCGCCGACTTGCCGGGGTCGAAGGTCGCGAACTGGGCGCGGGCCTCGGGGCTCATGGTCCCGCCGAGCGCCGCCAGGATCAGGGCGGCGGGCTGGGCGGGCGATTTGACGCCGGCCTGGGCGCCGCGCTCGATCAGCCGGTCCAGGGTCTGGCCGTCCTTGCGGCCGTCGGCGGCGGCCAGAGCGGCGTCGAGCAGGGCCAGGTCGACAGGGCCGGCATTGGGGATCGTATCGCCCGTCAGCTTGGCGCGGATCGCCTGGGCGGTGGCCAGGTCACCGGCCGCCAGGGCGGCGCGGGCCAGCAGCACCGGGTCCTCCAGCGGCGCGTCGGCCCGGGCCAGGACGGCGATCGAGGCGGCCGAGGCCTTGGACGCCTCGACGAAGGCCGGCAGCCCCTTGGCCTGGCGCAGGAAGGCGATGTCGGCGGTCTGGGCGGCGGTCAGGTCGGCGCCACCAGCCAGGGCGGCTACGTCGCCCGCGGGCTTCAACACCGGCTTCAGGGCCGGCGAGGCCGTGGCGGCGGCGGCCTGGATATCCAGGCCGAGCTTGCGCGACACGGCGTAGTTGACCCCGTTCTTCAAATTGGCCGCGCCCCCCGGGGCGCCCGTCAGCAGGGCGCTCATCAGCCGCGTGTAGTCGGCGTCCTTGGTCTGGCCGGCCGCCAGGTTGAGGGTCAGTTGGGCGGCGTCGGTCTGACCGGCCAGGGCCTGGCAGAAGGCCCGCAGCCGCAGCCAGTAGGGCGCGCCACGCTCGACGCTCAAGGCCTCGCCGATCTTGCAGGCCTTGTCGTCGGCGCCGGTGATCAGGGCCGCCTCGGCCGCCGCCACCGACAGTTGGGAGCTGTCGGCGACGCCCGGCGCGCGATCCAGCACCGCATTGGCCCCGGCCGCGTCGCCCAGGGCGATCAGGGCCATGGCCCGGACCGCGCCCATCTCGGGATCGCCGCCGACCCCGGTCGGGCCGTTGGCGCCGGTGGCCAGCACTCGCCGCGCCAGGCCGGCGCTGGCCGGCGACAGCGGCTTGGCGGCCAGCTTGGGCAGCACCTCGCGGGCGATGCCCGGCGCGGTGTCCTTCCACAGGTCGGCGGACAGGCCGGTGTCGCCCGCCGGGGTCGAGAACAGGTCCGGCGGGGCCAGGGTCTGGACCTGCACTTGCCCGAACACGGGGCCGAAGGCGGAGGTCGACAGCAGGGCGGCCATGACGAGGGCCGAGCCGGTCGTGAGTCGCTGGGAAAGGGCCATGGATCAACTATGCCGCAGGATGGAGGTCGGTGAAACTTTTCACCCTCAGGAACAGCTTGGACGCCGCCTTGGTCCAAACCTTGGCGGGAACGCCTGGCCTCGTGTAAACGCGGAGGTGGCCATGACCGACGACCCCGACCTTTCTCGCCCCGACTTGGGGGCCAGCCCCGACCCGAGGGCCGCCTTGCGCCACCGGACCATCGTCCTGGTGGGGCTGATGGGCGTGGGCAAGTCCAGCGTCGGCCGCCGCCTTGCCACCGCGCTGGACCTGCCGTTCCGCGACGCCGACAACGAGGTCGAGGCCGCCGCCGGCCGCACCATCCCCGAGATCTTCGCCGAGATGGGCGAGCCGGCGTTCCGCGACGGCGAGCGACGGGTGATCGCCCGGCTGCTGGACGAACCGCCGCACGTGTTGGCCACCGGCGGCGGGGCCTTCGCCAACGCCGAAACCCGCGCCCTGATCAAGGACAAGGCCATCGCCGTCTGGCTGAAGGCCGACCTGGAGCTGCTGGCCCGCCGCGTCGGCCGCAAGGAAGGCCGGCCGCTGCTCAAGGGCCGCGACCCGATGGCGGTGCTGCGCGAACACGCCGAAACCCGCTATCCCGCCTATGGCGAGGCCCACCTGACGGTCGAGACCGGCGACACCGCCCACGGCGTGGCGGTCGAGGCGGTGATCCAGGCGCTCCATGCCTATCTGGCCCACCCCCAACAGTCCGAAAGCGAACCCCAGTGATCCAGATCATTCCCGTGGGCCTGGGCGCGCGCGCCTATGACGTGGTCGTGGGGACCGGCCTGATCGACCGGGCCGGCGAGCACATCGCGCCGTTGCTCAAGCGCAAGCGCGTGGTCATCGTCAGCGACACCAATGTCGGCGACCACCATGGCGAGCGGCTGGCCAATTCGCTGGAGCACGCCGGCGTCGCCACCGATGTGATCCTGGTGGCGCCCGGCGAGGAGACCAAGAGCTTCGAGGGCCTGGCCGAGCTGTCGGACCGCCTGCTGGCCCTGGGCCTGGAGCGCGGCGACATGGTCATCGCGTTCGGCGGTGGGGTGGTCGGCGACCTGACCGGCTTCGCGGCGGCGATCTACAAGCGCGGCATCGACTTCATCCAGATCCCCACCACCCTGCTGGCTCAGGTCGACAGCTCGGTCGGCGGCAAGACCGCCATCGACACCCCGCGTGGCAAGAACCTGATCGGCGCCTTCCACCAGCCCCGCCTGGTGCTGGCCGACCTCGACGTGCTGGCTACCCTGCCGGCCCGCGAGCTGGCCTGCGGCTATGCCGAGATCATCAAGTACGGCCTGCTGGGCGACTTCGTGTTCTTCGAGTGGCTGGAGACCCATGTGAAGGCCGTGCTGGAGCGCGACACCGCCGCCCTGGTCCGCGCCGTCGGCCGCTCGGTGGAAATGAAGGCCGAGATCGTCGCCGAGGACGAGAGGGAGGCCGGCCGCCGGGCCCTGCTGAACCTCGGCCACACCTTCGGCCACGCGGTCGAGGGCGAGATGGGCTTCGGCGACGCGCTCAAGCACGGCGAGGCCGTGGGACTGGGCATGGCCCAGGCCTTCCGCTTCTCGGTCCGTCAGGGCCTGTGCTCGGCCCAGGACGCCGCCCGCGCCGAGGCGGCGATCAAGGCGGCGGGCCTGCCGACCAGGCTGTCGGACGTGCGCGACGAACCGTTCAACGCCGACGCCCTGATCGCCCACACCGCCCAGGACAAGAAGGCCGAGGGCGGGACCCTGACCTTCGTGCTGGTTCGCGCCATCGGCGACGCCTTCGTGGCCAAGGACGTGGATCGGGAAGCGCTGCGGGCGTTCCTGCTGGAGGAAGGGGCGGTTTAGGGCGTTACGCGGAGCGCCATGTGGCCGGAGGCGTCGGCGATCAGCGACTTCACATGATCGTCACGGGTCGCCACATAGTCTTCACGCGATCCCGGCTCGGCCGGTTGAGGAAAATACATGAAGCCGCCGATCAAACGCCTGGCTGATCTCAAGCCGTCATCCACCCAGCCCAAGGCCTACGCGCGGCCCACGCCGATGGTGGCGAGGCGGAAGACCGCGAAAGTCATGACCGATGAAGAGCGGGCGGCCTTCCTCGCGTCCCGGCCGGACCTCGCCTCGAAATCCTGAGCGGCCCGCTCGGCGGCGAGCGGTGGCGTTTCCCGTCGCCCCTCCCGCGCGACGCGCCGCTGGCGTACAACCTCACCATGATCCTCACCGCCATCCTCGGGCTCGCGCCCATCGTCATCGCCCTGCTGGCGATCTCGGCCCTGTTCTCGGCCGCCGAGACGTCGCTGACCGCCGCGTCGCGGGCGCGGATGCATCAGCTGGAGCGAGAGGGCGACCGGCCGGCCAAGCGGGTCAACAAGCTGCTGTCCGACCAGGAGACGATGATCGGGGCGGTGCTGCTGGGCAACAACCTGGTCAACATCCTGGCCTCGGCCCTGGCCACCCAGGTACTGACCGCCGCCATCCCCGGCCCGTGGGGCGTGGCCGCCGCCACCGCGACCATGACCGTGCTGGTCCTGGTGTTCGCCGAGGTGCTGCCCAAGACCCTGGCGATCCTCAAGTCCGACGACGTCGCCCGCTTCCTGTCGGGCCCGACCCTGATCGTGGTCCGGGTGTTCGGGCCGATCATCTACACCATCCAGTGGATCGTCCGCCGCACTCTGCGATTGTTCGGCGTCAAGCTGACCATGGAGGTCGACGTCCTGGCCGCCCACGAGGAGATCCGCGGCGCGGTCGAGTACCACCACTCCGAGGGCGGCGTCGAAAGCGGCGACCGGCGGATGCTGGGCGGGGTGCTGGACCTGTCGGACATGGACGTCTCGGAAATCATGGTCCACCGCAAGTCGATCACCCTGATCGACGCCGACCTGCCGGCCCGCGAGCTGGTGGCCGAGGCCCTGGAGGCCCAGCACACCCGCATCCCGCTCTATCGCGACAACGCCGACAACATCGTCGGCGTGCTGCACGCCCGCGACCTGCTGCGGGCCCTGGCCGCCGCCAACGGCGACATCGACGCCATCGACGTGGCCACCATCCAGCGCGAGCCGTGGTTCATCCCCGACACCACCAACCTCAAGGACCAGCTCAACGCCTTCCTCAAGCGCCGCAGCCACTTCGCCCTGGTGGTCGACGAGTACGGCGCCCTGCAGGGCTTGGTGACCCTGGAGGACATCCTCGAGGAGATCGTCGGCGAGATCGAGGACGAGCACGACACCAGCGTCGAGGGCCTGCGCCCGCAGGTCGACGGCTCGGTGCACGTCGACGGCCATGTGACGGTGCGCGACCTGAACCGGGCCATGGACTGGCGCCTGCCGGAAGGCGACGCGGTGACCATCGCCGGCCTGGTGATCCACGAGGCCCAGACCATTCCGGAACCGGGCCAGATCTTCATCTTCCACCACCACCGCTTCCAGGTGCTGCGCCGCCAGCGCAACCAGATCACCGGCCTGCGGATCAGCGCCCGCCTGGACGAGGGCGCCCGTTAGGCGGCCCGCTAGTCGGAATGTCGGGATTTTGACCTAAGCATTTGATTCAGCGTCCCATCCTGACGATTCCGTTTGAGAAGCACCGTTGACGGCGGCAGGATGCGGCAAGCTGGAACCGTCACCATGGCGGCGCGTTGTCAGCACGCCGGACGTTCGCACGGCGGGGGGAAGCAGCTTGGCCAAGGCAATGCGCCGCGCCGAGGACGACGGGATCGATGATCTCGCCGACCGTCCAGAGACCTCCCGGACGAGCTGTCCGCGGGGATCGACCTACCCTATGATAGCCCTGGCCTCGCCCACACCGGGAGGTTGTCGATCCGTGCCCTGGAGCTCCGAACAATGAAGACCCTCGTCGCCCTGAAGGTTCTGGTGGTCGAAGACGAGGCTCTGGTCTCCATGCTGGTGGAGGACATGCTCAGCGACCTCGGCTGCCTGGTCGTCGGCCCCGCCGCCGAGCTGGAGGAGGCCCTGCGCCTGGCCGCCAGCGCCGACATCGACGCCGCCCTGCTGGACGTCAATCTGGGCGGCCGCCCGATCTTTCCGGTCGCCGACGTCCTGAAGGAGCGCGGCGTGCCGTTCGCCTTCGCCAGCGGCTATGGCGAGGCCGGCCTGTCGGAAGGCCACAAGGGCGCCACCGTGCTGCAGAAGCCGTTCCGCGAAGCCGACCTGCGGCGGGTGCTGGAAGGGCTGGCGGCCCAGGCGGTCTAGCCGGCCCTCTCGCTCGGCGGAAACCGGATGCACAAAAGAAAAAGGGCGGACCCGGCGGGTCCGCCCTTTCCTGTGTTCAAGTCACCGACGACTAGAACCGGCGGGTCAGGTTCACGAACACCTGGCGACCGATATAGTCGTACTGGCTGGCGAAGGCGTAGCTGCCCGCGCGGCTGTAAGTGAAGTTGCCGCGATCCTGCAGGGCCGGCGACACCTTCGGCGGGTCTTCGTTGAAGATGTTGGTCACCCCCACGACGCCTTCCCACTTGTCGGCTTCGTAGCGGATCGACAGGGCGTGGTACCACATCGCCTCGGCATGGTTCTTGCCCTTGTAGCGCGAACCCTGCGGGGTGGTGAGGTTGGACGGCGCCGAGATGTCGGTGCCGAACTGGTAGTCGTAGTTCGACTGGTGGCCCACGAACTCGGTCGACCACTGGAAGGTGACGTCCTGCCAGCGGTAGCGGAGCTGGGTGTTGCCCACGACCTTCGGCTCGCCGATCACGCCGTTGAAGTCATCCGTCGAACCGGGGAACAGCTCCTGGGAGTCTTCCAGGGTGTAGCTGAACTGGGCGTCCAGGGTGAGCTTGCCCGGGCCGATCTCACGGTTGTAGCGCATCGTCAGGTCGATGCCGCGGCTGGTCTGGCTGACGATGTTCCGGTAGCTGCCGTCGATGTCGGTGATGCCGAGATAGGTCGACGAGTCCGGATCCAGGTCACGGGTGAAGAGCGCGCAGAACGGGTTGTTCGGGAAGTCGGCCGAGGCGTAGCACCGGCCGATGACGGCGGCGCCGTTGCTGGTGACCTGGTTGTTCACTTCGATTTCGTAATAGTCGATCGCGACGTTGATGTCGGCGAAGTCCGGCGTCCAGATGAAGCCGGCGCTGAAGGCCTTGGACTTTTCGGGCTTCAGGTCCTTGCCGCCGCCGGTGACGATGAACGCCGACGGATTGGCGCCGTTGTAGTCACCCGGGATGCCCTGGGCGGCGCAGTTCGCGGCGATGGTCGGGTTCGACACGCCGCCGCCTTCCGGCGGCGCGTAACGGATGCACGGATCGACCGAGGCCTGGCTCAGGAAGCCGCCCTGGTTGCCCAGGTTCAGCTCGAACAGCGCCGGGGCGCGGAACGAGGTGCCGTAGCTGGTGCGCAGCCGGTAGGCGCTGGTGATCTGCCAGTTCAGGCCGGCCTTGTAGGTCGAGTTCGAACCGTAGGAATCATAGTCCGAATAGCGGCCCGACAGGTTGACGGTCAGGGCTTCGACCAGCGGCACGGCCTTGATGATCGGCGCTTCCAGTTCGCCGTACAGTTCCTTGACCGTGTCGCTGCCCTTGGTGCGGCTGGCGGTGGCCAGGTTGTAGAAGTTCTGGCGGGCCATTTCCGGACCCGGCTGGTCGTCGAGCTTGTCGTGACGATAGGACACGCCGAACGCGCCCGCCAACGGGCCGGCCGGCAGGTTGAACAGATCGCCCGACACCTGGAATTCAGCGACGGTCTGCTCGTATTCGGTGACGCCCTTGTCGACCAGCTTCAGGTAGGCGTAGTCCGAGGCCGTCAGATTGCCCGACTTCAGCACTTCGTCCGAGAACAGGTCGATGTGACGGCCGACGATGGGCGTGAAGTCGCTGCTCGCCCAGTCCCCGCCGATGCCGGCCAGGAACTTGTCGCTGTCGATCCCCGTCTGGGTGTATTTGCCGCGGTTCTTCGAATAGCTGACATAGCCGTCCCAGGCCCAGCCCTTCAGGAAGCCGAAGTTGTCGTTGAACTTGCCGCGCAGGCCGGCGACGCCGCGATAGACGGTGATGTCCTGGGCGAACTTGAACGGGGTCAGCACCAGGGCCTGCGGCGCGAACAACCCCACGCCACCGGGGCTGGCGCTGGCCCAGCCCGGGATCGTGTGGGCCGCGTCCGCATAGGAGGCGCCAACGCAGTTGAACGGGTTCACGTCGCAGGGCGCTTCCGGCGCGATGGTCGGGAACAGCTGCTGGACCTGGGTCTGCGACGACTTGCGCTGGTGGCCCAGGAACTCGCCGTAGACCTCGCCGAAGTTCAGGTCGTACTGGCCATCGGCATAGAGCGTGTAGCGCTTCACCGGCGACAGGAAGTCGACATCCCTTTCAAGGGCGTTGACCGTGTCGCGGTCGTTGAGCGGCGCGAAGCGGTAGCCGGGCAGGCGGGCGTCCGGGTTCGAGGCGGCGACGATCGGCGGATTGGCCGGATAGCCGGGGCCGTCGGTCGAAATCCGCGCGCGGCTGCCGTAGAAGGCGCCCGCCGGGCCCAGGGCGCTGGTCCGGCCAAGGCTCACCGGAATGTAGTTGAACAGGGCGCCGGACGGGCCGGTGCACTTGAACGTGCCGGTGTCGACGTCGATCCAGTCGTTGCGCGCGCCCGTGGTCGGATCGAAGGTATACTGCTCGTCGCACATCAGGTCCTTGCGGTCCCCGAACTTGAGCGCTTTCTGCTCATAGTACTGGCCGCTGATCTGGAAGCGTCCGCGATCCAGGACCTTACCGTAGGCGCCGCTGAAGGTGTATTCGTTGCCGCCGTCACCGCCGCCGCCAAACTTGCCCGAGGCTTCCAGTCGGCCGCCGTCCAGCTTGTTGCGGGTGATGACGTTGACGACGCCGGCCACGGCGTCGGAGCCGTAGATCGACGAGGCGCCGTCCTTCAGGATTTCATACCGATCGACGATCGCGTCGGGCAGGATGTTCAGGTCGACGGCCGCCACCGCGCCCTGCGTGCCCGCAGGCGGCAGGCGCCGGCCGTTCAGCAGCACCAGGGTGCGCTGGTCGCCAAGGCCGCGCAGCGAGACGGTGTTCACGCCGCCGCCGCCGTTGACGACGAAGCCGCCGAACTGGTTGTTGATCTGGGTGGAGCCGGCCGAGACCGACGAACCCTGCAGAATCTCGCTGCCGCTGACCAGGCCGGCCAGGGTCGAGCCTTCCGAGGTGATCACCTGGACCGGCGAGATGCTGTTGAACTCGTTGCGCCGAATCCGCGAACCGGTGACGACCAGTTCTTCGACCTCGGTGGCGGCCGGGGCAGCGGCCGGCGGGACGGAAGAGGTGTCCTGCGCCAAGACGATGGACGGCGCGCCCATGGCGACGACCCCGACGATCATGGTCGTGCACAGAAGGCTATTACGTAACAACATATCTACTCCCCGCAGCGCTGATGGGCATTGTGACATCGCTCCCCCGAGGTTCACGGGACAACTTAGGCAGGTCAAAACACGGGCTACAACGCGATAGACGGGGTCGGGCTTTTTCTTGCGCCTCCCGTTACAATATAGTCACACCACGGTCGCAATATCGCCGCTTTGCAAAAAAGACGTGCTCTTTTCGGCGTTGAGCGCCCACCACACCGGGCTTTTCGCCCATCACCCTTAAAAGTTGCGCCACGCCGAAGCCACATTGCCGAACGGGGGCAAGTGTCGCTACCGTCCGGGCGAACGTCGGTTCTCTCGTGAGGGGTTTAAGGTGGGTTCTCGCTTCAAGAAATTGCTGCTGACCATGGCCGCGGCGGCCTGCCTGGGCACGGTCTCGGCGATGGCCGGCGGGGCCTCGCCCGCCATCGCGGCGGCGCCCAGCGCCAAGGACCTGACCCGCTACCCGGAACTGTCGGACGTGAGCCTGTCGCCGGACGGCAAGCACATCGTCGGCCTGATCTCCAACGACGGCGAGGAGCAGATCATCGCCGTCTGGGAGACGGCCCACCCGGACAAGCAGCCGTTCACGATCGGCTCCAAACACATGCGGCTGATGAGCGTCCAGTTCATCAAGGACGACCGGCTCGCCGTCGTGGCCCAGCAGACCCTGACGGTCGGGTCGTGGAAAGGGCATCTGGGGAAGTTCTACATCACCGACCTGAAGGGCGAGAAATGGACCTCCGCCCTGCCCGAGGAGCGGGCGACGAGCGACCAGGCCGACCTCGAGAAGCGGGCCGGAAACCCGGCGCTGCTCAGCCGCCTGCCGGGCGATCCACAGCATGTCCTGGTGATGGACACCAGCACCGAGGGCGAAGGCGACATCTACCGCACCAATGTCTACACCGGCACGGCCGAGCGGGTTGAGCGGGGCTCGGACAAGTTCGGCGACCTGCAGGTGGACAACAAGGGCGAGGTCCGCGCCAAGGTCGAGCTGGACTACGAGGACGGCAAGGCCGTCTACGTCCAGTGGATCAAGGCTCCCAACGGCCAGTGGGGGCCGCACTTCCGCTCCTATCTGAAGGACCGCAACGTCTTCGGGATCGCGGGCTTCAGCGAGGACCCCAACGTCGTCTACGTCACGGGAACCCGGAACGGCGACAAGACCGGGATCTACGAATACGACGTGACAGCCAAGACGTTCCTGGAGCCGGCTTTCGAGCACAAGCTGTTCGACGCCAGCGGAGTCGTCGAGAACGACGCCGGCCAGTTGATGGGCTTCCGCTACCTGGGCGCCCGTTCCGGCGTCTACTGGACGGATCCGAGGCTGGCGGCGATGGACAAGAGCGTCCGCGCGGCGCTGGGCCTCAAGACCATGCCCCTCGACTGGGTCGATCCGGGCACCGGCAAGAAGGCCAAGATCAGCATCGCCGACGGGGCCGACCTGGTGCTGACCTCGTGGTCCAGCGACCAGACCTCCGCGATCGTCGCCAGGACCGGTCCCAAGGAGCCAGGCGAATACTACCTGCTCAGCAAGGACGGCAAGCTGACCCTGCTGGGCAAAGAGCGGCCGTGGATCAAGCCCGCAAGTCTCGGCGACACCCGGCTCGTGCAGTACACGGCGCGGGACGGGCTGGTCATTCCGGGCTTCCTGACGACGCCCCCCGCCTCGGCCGGTCCCGGCCCCTATCCGACGATCATCCTGCCGCACGGCGGCCCGTGGTCACGCGACTCGCTGGACTGGGACTACGGCGGCTGGAACCAGTACTTCGCCAGCCGCGGCTACGCCGTGCTGCAACCCCAGTTCCGCGGCAGCGAAGGCTGGGGCCGCAAGCTCTGGACCGCCGGCGACGGCGAGTGGGGCCAGAAGATGCAGGACGACAAGGACGACGGCGCCAAGTGGCTGGTCGACCAGAAGGTCGCCGATCCCAAGCGGATCGCGATGTTCGGCTATTCCTACGGCGGCTATTCGGCCCTGGCCGCGACCATCCGGCCCAACGGGCTCTATCAGTGCGCGGTGTCGGGCGCGGGCGGCAGCCTGGCGGACATGAAGCGGGTCACCGCCGACAGCCGCCTGGGCCGCGAGTTCCAGCGGCCCTTCGTCGGCGGACTGGACGCCATCCAGCACGCCGGCGACGCCAAGATCCCGATCTTCCTCTACCACGGCGACCGCGACACCAACGTCGACATCAAGGATTCCAGGCGGTTCATCGCCGGGCTGAAGGCGGCGAACAAGCCGTACAAGTGGCTTGAAATCAAGGACATGGGCCATGGCTACGTCACCATGACCCCCGCCATGATGGAGCTGCAGCTGGTCGAGATCGAGAAGTTCTTCCAGAACGAGTGCAAGCCCGGCGGCCTCTGAGAGCCCGGCGACACGATCCAGGGGCGACGGCGACGTCGCCCCTTTTTCCTGCCCCGCCCCCTTCCTGGCTCAGCCCCGACCTCAGCCCAGGTCGCGGGGTCCGAACGAATCAGGCAGCAGGCTCCAGAACGGCGTGCGGCGGGTGGCGCGGCCATCCTGCACCGAGATGATCTCGCAGGTGTCGCTGGCGAATTCGGCGATCCGCTGGCGGCAGGCCCCGCAGGGCTGGACCACGGTGTTCGAGCCGCCGGCGATCAGCACCTTGGCGATCTTGCGTCCGCCGGCCGTGACCATCGCCCCGATCGCCGTCTGCTCGGCGCAGGTCCCCGACGGGTAGGCCGCGTTCTCGACATTGACCCCCAGATGGGCGACGCCGTCCTCGTCGATCACCGCCGCGGCGACCGTGAAATTCGAGTAGCGGGCATAGGCCCGGGCCAGCAGCGCCGGCAGCGCCGCCGCCAGATCTTCCTCGGAAGTTGCCGTTTCTCGCGCGCTCATGCCCAGATCCGCCTCTCCGGCAAGCTGCGCCGGGCGCAGAGGCAATCAGTCGCGGGGCCGGCTTGCAAGCCCGTTTTCGCTCTCTAGCGTCAAGCTTCCCCAGGGGCCTTGGCGACGATCGACAGGGCGTGCACCGGCCCTGCCAACTCCTCGGCCAGGGCCTGGTGGATGAGTCGCTGGCGGATCACCCGCCCCTTGCCCGCAAAGGCTTCTGCCTCGATCAGCAGGTTGAAGTGGCTCTCCCCGCCCTCGCGGTGACCGGCATGGCCGTGGTGGCGGTCGCTGTCGTCGACCACCTCGAGTCGAGTGGGCGAAAAAATGGTGGTCAATTTCGCGGCGATGGTGTCTGCGACGGCGCCCATGACGGCTTCCTTGCTTGTCAATCCTTGAACGGAAATAGCTGCGGCTTACTCTAAGCGCCATGAGCGCCGACTTCGAATACCGACCCAAGTTTTTTGACATCCGCGTCCGCCCCCCGAAAACGGCGGAAGAGAAGGCGCGGGAGAACGACGTCTTCGCCCTGAAACCGGGCGAGGTTCGCTGCGACCACCCCGAGTGCCGCCTGGCCGCCACGGCCAAGGCGCCCAAGTCGCGCGACATGCCGGGCGTCTACTACAATTTCTGCGTCAAGCACGCGGCCGAATATAACAAGAACTGGAACTTCTACGCCGGCATGAGCGAGGGGCAGATCCGCTCGCAGCAGGAGCAGGAGAAGATGACCGGCGGCCGCCCCACCTGGAGCATGAAGGCCGACGGCCGATCGCGTGAGGCCGCCGCCATGGCCGCCCGCGACGCCCGCCACCTCAACGACCCGTTCGGCCTGTTCCGCGCCCAGCAGCGCAAGGCCGAGGCCGCCGCCGTCAGCCGCAACCTGGGCAAGCTGGAACGCCAGGCCCTGGCCGACCTCGACCTCGAGGCCGACGCCGACGGTCCGGCCATCCGCGCCAAGTACAAGGACCTGCTCAAGCGCTGCCACCCCGACATGAACGGCGGCGACCGCAGCGCCGAACACAAGCTGCAGCGGGTGATCAAGGCCTACAAGACCCTGCAGAAGTCGGGACTGACGGGGTAGGCGGCCCCCGCCCGAGTTTCACGGCCCGGCCACGCGCGCGATCTCGCTCTGGATCGCGCCGATCAGGGTCGTGGCCCCGGCGTCCTGGTTGGACAGCGCGACCGCGACGTAGCCACGGTCCAGATAGATGTCGAGCTGGCTGCTGATGCCGGCGAAGCTGCCGTCGTGGCCCACGATCCGGCCCGCCGCCGAGGCCTGCACGGTGAAGCCGGCCCCGTAGCCGTTCGGCGGATGGTCGGTCCACAGCGTCTTCAGCCCGGCCGGCGAGACCAGCTTGCCCGCCCGCAGCGCCGTGGCGAACCGCAGCAGGTCGCCAACCGTCGAGAAGCCGCCGCCGGCCGGGCTGCCCCGGAACGTGTGGTCGAAGGTGTTTTCCCGCCAGCCATAGGGCTGGTCCGGCGCGTAGACATAGCCGACCGCGAGGTTCTCGATCGGCTGGTCCATCGGATAGCTGTCGGTCCGGGTCATGCCGGCGGGCTTGTAGATGTGCTCGCGCACATAGTCGAAATAGCCGACGCCCGAGGCCTTCTCGATCACCACGCCCAGCATCAGCATGCCCGTGTTGCTGTAGGCGTATTGGGTTCCGGGCTTGAACTCCGGCGTCTCGCCCTGGACCAGCGGCTTGTAGTCGTCGACCTGGCTGTAGAGGGCCCGCGAACTGTCCCGGAACTTGTCGCCGAAATAGCTGCCCAGGCCGCTGGTGTGGGTCAGCAGCTGGCGCACGGTGATCAGGTCGGAGACCGCGCGCGGCAGCCAGGTTTCGTCGGCATAGCGGCTCAGCGGGTCGTCCAGCGAAACCTTGCCCGCCTCGACCAGTTGCAGCACCGCCACGGCGGTGAACATCTTGTTCATCGAGCCCAGGTTGAAGCGGGTCTCGACGGTGTTGCGCGCATGGTAGCGCCGGTTGGCCTCGCCGCAGGCCTTTTCGACCAGCACCGCGCCGTCCTTGGCCACCAGCACCGCGCCCGAGAACACGTCGGCTTCGCATCCCCTGGCCACCATCCGCTCGAGGCTCGCCGCCAGGGCCTTGGCCGGCAACGGCGACGCCAGCCCCGCGCTCCAGGCCGGCGCGGCCCCAGGCTCGACCGAGGTGATCCGGCGCTCCCCGGTCGGTTCGAACTCCAGCTTCAGGCCGTGCAGGCCGCCATACAGCCGATCCTTCAGCACCACCTCGACGCGCGAAGCGCCTGGATCGGCGGGACGGACGGCGACCAGGTCGATCCCGCCCGTCGCCCGACGCTGGTTGCGGGAGAACCGCTGGAAGGACCGCAGCGACACCTGCCTGTTGAACTCCTCGCCGAAATCGCGGTCGCGAATTTTCGACGTCTCGGCCGGATCGGTGCTGTTCACCGAGGCGACAAAGGCACGGACGTGGTCACCGACCGGACCCGCCGGCGGCGACTGCGCGAAGGCGGGCCCGGCGCCCGACAGGCACAGGGAAAGCAGGGCAAGGCCGAACTGGCGCATTTTCGATGGATCCCCCGTCCGCCCGCTCCTGGCGAGCGACGACGCCTGAGCTTAGGCACGGACGGGGCGCTTCTCAACCGGACGGTGCGTCTGATCGTGGCCGAACCCACCGCCCCCACGCCCAGGCCGCCAGCCAGCAGGCCATGGCCCAGGCCGCGCCCACGCTCCACCCCGCCAGCACGTCGCTGGCCCAGTGAACGCCCAGATAGACCCGCGACGCCCCGACCAGCAGGCTGAGCAGCACCGCCGCGCCCAGGGCCAGGGCCTTGACCCGCCGGCGGGGCGCGAACCGCGCCGCCAGGGCTCCCAGGGTCAGGAACACCACGGCCGACAGCATGGCGTGGCCGGACGGGAAGCTGGGATTGGCCGCCTCGACGGCGCGATAGACCAGGTCGGGCCGTTCGCGCCCGAACAGCTGCTTCAGCCCCTGGCTGATGGCCACCCCGCCGCCGGCCCCGGCCAGCACCACCAGGGCTTCGCTCCACCGCTTCAGGCACAGCATCAGGGCGACGGCCAGGACGACGAACAGGCCCAGCACGGTCACCGAGCCCAGGGCGGTGACGTCGGCGGCGGCGACGTGCAGCCACGGGGGACCGACCAGGCCGCTGGGGTCGCCAGGCTGGCGCAGGACCCGCAGCACGGCCATGTCAAAGGCCCTGGTGTCGCCCTCGGCCACGTCGCCGGACAGGTCGAGGAACGCCAGGGCCCCGCCGGCCAGCACCAGCAGGGCGGCCAGAGCCCCCAGTTCGCCTCGCGCGGCGGCAAGCAATCGCGCCCAATCCCGGCGAGGCTGAAAGTCCGAAAAACGCCTCATGTGCAAATGAACGCACTAATCCCGGATTGGCGCCGGCCAAGTATTCCCAGGACGAGCGGAATGTTTCCGCAGTGAAATGTGATGAACCATTCCTGACTGTCGCCGTTCATCCCAGGTCCAAACACCCTTCGCTAGTGTCGGACTTGCGAAGAAGAGGTTCGGCAGTGTCGGACTGCCACACATTCAGGAAAGGACCTCGCCATGAAGCGTCTGATCATCACCACCTTGGCCGCCACCCTGCTGGCCGGCACGGCCCTCTCGGGCACGGCCATGGCCGCGGGCCAACGCTACGACGACCGTCGCGACGACCGCTACGAGCAGCGCCACGATCAGCGGGACTACCGCCATGACCGTCGCGACTATCGCCACGACCGCAGGGACGAGCGCAAGGCCTACCGCCACTGGCAGCGCGGCCAGCGACTGGACGCCCGCTATCGCGACAACCGCTACTATGTCCGCGACTACCACCGCTACGGCCTGCGCGCCCCGCCCCGCGGCTACCGCTGGCAGCGGGTCGACGACAGCTACATCCTGGCGGCCGTCGCCACCGGCGTGATCATGTCGGTGATCATCGCCAACAACTAGGCCTGGTTCAGGTCTACGCTGATCGCCCCGGACGGCTCCCGCCGTCCGGGGCGTGGTGTTTTTTAGGGTCGGAAACGCCCTCGCCCCTTCCCCTCCCCCACGTCAAGGCGGTAATCGGAAGTCATGCCCGACCTGACCGACGCCCACGCCTCCGATCCCCTGATCACCCTGGCCCCCGACAAGTGGGTAACGCTGCGTGACGCCTTCGGCGTCGACAGCGACATGAAGGTTCCGTACTTCAGCCACCGCGACAGCCACGTGCCGGAGATCGACACCGCCTACCGGTTCGATCCCCAGACCACCAAGGCGATCTGCGCGGGCTTCGCCCATGACCGCCGGGTGATGGTCCAGGGCTATCACGGCACGGGCAAGAGCACGCACATCGAGCAGATCGCCGCCCGGCTGAACTGGCCGCTGGTGCGGGTCAACCTCGACAGCCACGTCAGCCGGATCGACCTGGTCGGCAAGGACGCCATCGTCCTGAAGGACGGCAAGCAGGTCACCGAATTCCGCGAAGGCATTCTGCCCTGGGCCCTGCAGCGGCCGATTGCCCTGGTGTTCGACGAATACGACGCCGGCCGCCCGGACGTGATGTTCGTCATCCAGCGCGTGCTGGAGGCCGGCGGCAAGCTGACCCTGCTCGACCAGAACCGGGTGATCCGCGCCAACCCCTATTTCCGGCTGTTTTCCACGACCAACACCATCGGCCTGGGCGACACCACCGGCCTCTATCACGGCACCCAGCAGATCAACCAAGGCCAGATGGACCGCTGGAGCATCGTCACGACGCTCAACTACCTCGACCATGACGTCGAGGCCGGCATCGTCCTGGCCAAGAACCCGTCCTACGACACCCCGGAAGGCAAGCGCACCCTGGCCGCCATGGTCCGCGTCGCCGACATGACCCGCAACGCCTTCATGAACGGCGACATCAGCACGGTCATGAGCCCGCGCACGGTGATCACCTGGGCCCAGAACGCCGAGATCTTCGACAAGGACATCGGCCTGGCCTTCCGCCTGACCTTCCTGAACAAGTGCGACGAGCTGGAGCGGCCGACCGTGGCCGAGTTCTTCCAGCGGGCGTTCGGCACGGACCTGCCCGAGAGCGCGGCGCGGGTGAAGGTGGCCTAGGTTCTTGGGCAGTAGGAATTGCAGGCGGTCTTCGGCGGGCGCCCCGCGTCCTTCGAGGCTTCGCTGCGCTACGCATCTCAGGATGAGGAACTCGGCACAGAGCCCCTCATCCTGAGGCGCTCTCCAAGGGAGGGCCTCGAAGGACGCAGGGCGTTTTCCCAATCTCAACTTCCACGCATCTCCTAGGGGCGGGCGGCGTTCGTCTGCCCGCCACCGTCGGAACGGCCGGCCAAGGCGAGGATCGCGGCGCCGGGCGGCACATATGTCGGCCTCGCCTCACATCCAACGACGCCTGAAGGTATCCTGAACCGCGCGTTTCGCCGCGATACCGAAACAATGTTCCGATCCTGACAGCCGAGCTTATCGACGTCGATACGTCCGGGTCATGTGGCGGCCATGGCCAAGATCTAGCGAGAGGGGGCACGCATCACAGGTCGTTCATGTCCCGCCATCTCCTCACCACGGCCGCCCTGGCCCCGTTGCTGCTGTACGCCGGCGGGGTCCGCGCCGAGACCCAGGTCACCAGCAGTTCGCGAACGACGCCGATCGCCACCTCCACGGCCAACGCCGGCGCCGCAGACGATGTGAAGATCACCGCCGACGGAGCGATCAAGCCGACCGTCTCAGGCGCCATCGCCACGGTCGACAGCGACAACACCCTGACCAACAACGGCGTGCTGTCGACCAACAACGTCTCCGATTCCATCGGCGTGCTGGTGCTGGGCGGCCATGCGGGGACGGTGCTCAACAGCGCGACCATCAGCCTGGGCGAGGACTACGACTACACCGACGACGACAGCGACGGCGACTATGACGGCCTGTTCGCCAAGGGATCGGGCCGCTACGGAATCCGGCTGACCGGAACCAGCCCGTTCGTCGGCGCGATCACCAACGACTCCACCGGTTCGATCAGCATCGAGGGCAATGATTCCGGCGGCGTCAGCCTCGAGGCCGCCCTGACCGGCTCCCTGCTCAACGCCGGCACGATCAGCGTCACCGGCGATCGCGGCTACGGCATCCGCAACACCGGAACCATCAGCGGCGACCTGGCCAGCACCGGCTCGGTCAGCGTGCTGGGCGCGGGCGGCGTCGGGGTGGCGGTCGACGGCGACGTCTCGGGGGTCTTCAAGATCCAGGGCTCGGTCTATTCCACCGGCTATCGCGTCACCAGCCGCTACACGGATCCGGACGACGAGGCGCTGCTCGACGCCGACGACCTGCTGCAGGGCGGCGGCGGGGTGCGGGTCACCGCCGACGTCGGCGGCGGCGTGCTGCTGGACGCCCCGCCCACCGACACCAACGACGACACCAGCGACGACGAGGACGGCGACGGCGTCACCGACAGCAGCGAGGGCACGGCCTCGATCACCGCCTACGGCTCGGCCCCGGCCCTGCTGATCGGTTCCGACAGCCGCGCGGTGACAATGGGCGCGGTGGGGACCGGCGACGACGCCTACGGCCTGCTCATCAAGGGTTCGGTGACCGCCGCCGGCGTCCATGACGGCATCACCGCCACCGGCGTGCAGCTGGGCGGCGCGACGGGGCAGTCGACCCTGATCACCGGCGGCGTGCGGCTGGACGGGTCGATCTCGGCCAGCGCCTACGAGGCCGACGCGGTCGGCCTGAAGCTCAATGCCGGCGCCGTGGCCGACACCCTGTGGAACAAGGGCTCGCTGGCCGCCTCGGTCACCGGCGACACCGCGGTGACCGCCACGGCCCTGAGCATCGCGGCCGGCGCCAGCATGACCACCGTGACCAACGCCGGGGTGATCAGCGCCACCGTCGCCGGCGAAGGCGGCTCGGCCTACGCCATCCTCGACCAGTCGGGCGGGCTGAAGACCATCACCAACACCGGCACGATCGCCGCCTATGTCTATGCCACCGACGACGAATACGACACCGACGACAGCGACACCGACGCCGCCAATGAGGTGGTCAAGGGCGTCGCCACCGCCATCGACGTCAGCAAGAACACCACCGGGGTGACGATCGTCCAGTCGGGGGTCAATGACGGCGACGACGGCGACGACGAGGTGGCCGACACCGATACGGACGGCGACGGCGTGGACGACGCCGACGAGCCGTTGATCCGCGGCAGGGTGCTGCTCGGCTCGAGCGACGACAGCTTGTCGATCCTCAACGGCGGGCTGATCGGCGACGTGTCGTTCGGCGACGGGGCCGACAAGCTGACCCTCGACGGCACGGGCTACATGGTCGGCGCCCTGACCGACAGCGACGGCAAGCTCGACATCGCGATCGGCGACGGCAAGCTCTACCTGACCAACGCCGAAACCATCAAGGCCACCAGTCTGACCCTCGGCGCCGACAGCACCCTGGTCTTCACCGCCGACCCGGCGGCCGGAACCCAGACCAAGCTGGTGGTCGGCGCCGCCACCATCGCCTCGGGCGCCACCCTGGGCCTGAACCTGACCAGTCTGCTGACGACGCCGACCACCTACACGGTGATCGAGGCCGGCAGCCTGACCGCGGGGACCATCGACCAGGACCTGCTGGGCAACGCGCCCTACCTCTATGTCGCCAAGGGCTATGCCGAGGGCAATAACGTGCTGATCGACGTCCGCCGGCGCACGGCGGCCGAGGCGGCGATGCCGCGCGGCCAGACCAGCGCCTATGACGCGGTGTTCGCGGCCCTGTCGAACAACACCGACATCGCCGACGCCTTCCTGGGCCAGAACACCCGCGACGGCTTCTTCAACCTCTACGACCAGATGCTGCCCAGCCAGGGCGAGGGCCTGTTCGCGGCGCTGCAGACCGTGCAGCAGCAGATCTCGGCGGCGACCGCCGTGCGTCCCGACGGGGCCGAACGCTACGGCCCCGACAGCGCCTGGGTGCAGGAGATCAACGCCCTGATCCGGCGCGACGACGGCGACACCCAGGGCTCCGACACCCAGGCCCTGGGCGTGGTGGCCGGCTACGAGGCCATGGGCGACGCCGGCGGCGCGCTGGGCGTCACCCTGGCGGCGGTCAGCCTCGAGGAGCACGACACGGTGGCCAAGCTGGGCGAGAAGACCACGGCCTCGATCCTCCAGGCCGGCCTCTACTGGCGCAGGGCGGTCGGCGGCTGGCGCTTCAACCTCGGCGGCGGCCTGGGCTACAGCCGCTTCAACGGCGACCGCGCCTTCCTCGCGGGGGACACCGACGGCGACGGCGTCGCCCAGGCGTCCATCACCAACACCGCCGCCTGGAACGGCATGGTCGCCAACGCCTTCGCCGGCCTCGCCTATGAGGCCAGGCTGGGCCGGGCCTATCTGCGTCCCGAGGGCCGGCTGGACTATGTCTGGCTGTGGGAGGGCGAGCGCAAGGAGCACGGCGGCGGCGCGGGCTTCGACCTGACCGTGGCGTCGCGCAACGCCAGCAACCTCAGCGGCGACCTGGGCCTGGTGCTGGGCACGCAGTACGGAACCGATGTCTGGGTGCGCCCCGAGGTGCGGGTCGGCTACCGCCAGACCCTGGCCGGGGCGATGGCCGACACCGTCGCCAGTTTCGCCGGCGGCACGCCGTTCACCCTGGTTTCCGACACCGACAAGCAGGGCGCGGTCACCCTGAACCTCGCCCTGCGCACCGGCAGCGCCCTGTCCTATTTCGCCGTCGAAGGCGGGGTCGAGGCGTCGCGCAAACAGACCAAGTACACCGCCCGGTTCGTCGGGCGGGCGATGTTCTAGACTCGTGGAAAAGCGCATCCTCATCCTCGACGGCGACGCGGCCGTCCGCCAGCAGATCGGGGCCCTGCTGACGGGCTACGGCCTGAACGCGATCGAAGCCGGCAGCGCCCGCGAGATGGAGCACATCCTGCGCGAGACCCAGGTCAGCCTAGTGATGCTGGACATGCTGCTGCCCGACGCCTCGGGCCTGTCGGTCTGCGCCCGGCTGCTGGCCCTGCCCTCGCCGCCGGCGATCATGGTGGTGTCCGAGGCCGGCGACGAGTGCGACGTGGTGGTCGGCCTGGAGATCGGCGCCGACGACTATGTGGTCAAGCCGTTCCGGCCGCGCGAACTGCTGGCCCGGGTGAAGGCGGTGCTGCGCCGGAGCGAGGAGGCCAGGACCGACGCCCCGGCGGCGAAGGCGTCGATCGCCTACCGTTTCGACGGCTGGCGCTTCAACGCCGCGACCCAGGCGCTGTTCGACCCGCGCGGCGTGGCCGTCACCCTGTCGACCGCCGAGTTCCTAGTGCTGTGGGCCCTGGTGGCGCGGCCCAACGAGGTGCTGACCCGCGACCAGCTGCGCCAGGGTCCGCCCGACGCCTATTTCCGGTCCGCGCCGCGGCAGGTGAACGTCGCCATCAGCCGCCTGCGCGGCAAGCTCGACCGGGCCGGCGGCGGACAGATGATCCGCACCGTCCGCCACGTCGGCTACATCTTCGCGGCGCGGGTCGACCGGGTGCAGGCGGATTAGGAGCGCCCGGATCTCTGCTCGATTGGCCTGGCGGATGATCGGTCCCTAGATCGGGTTGTCATCCCGGAAGCCCCGCAGGGGCTGTCCGGGACCCAGGGGCCGGCGCATTGCGGTGGCCCCTGGGTCCCGGCCTTTCGCTTCGCTACAGCCGGGATGACAACAAGGTGGGACGCGTCAATGCAGGCCGAAACGGACACACCCAAGATCGGATCAGGCGGCTCGCGTCCCCTCCCCGCGAGCCGCCGCCCCCCGTGTCTAGGCCAGCGCCATCTTGCCGATCAGCGGCTGTTCCTTCGCCTTGGGCGAGGTGACGTCGCGGATGACGATCTCGTTGTCGACCTTGTTGACGCCGACGAACACGCCCTCGACGGTCAGCTTCACCGGCTTGGCGCCGGGGGTCGTCGACTGGAACGTCAGGTGCGCCGTGTAGGGCACGGTGACTTTCCCGTAGTAGACCACGATGTGGTAGGCGTACTTCTTGCCCGCCGGAACCGAGACCTGCGTCGCGATGGTGTCGACGACGCTCTCGGTGTTGACCTTCTGGTCCGTCAGCGAAAGCGTCGTGCTGTCGGTCTGTTCGAACGAGGCCGAGGCGGTGACCTCGACGACCTTGGCGACGCCGCCCTTGGCGCTGAAGGTCTGGGTGTACTTGTGCCCCGTCGTGTCGGTCCTGGCGTTGGTGAGCGAACGCTGGGTGGTCACGGTGCGCGCCAGGGAATAGGTGCTGGTCACCGTCGTGCCGCCCAGGGTGTTGTCGACGGTGGTCCCCGTGCAGTGGGAGGGCGGCATGCCCAGGTCGGGGACGGCCTTGCTCATGTCGTAGGTGACGGAATCGACCGTCAGTTCGCCCGCCTCGGCGATCAGGCGCCATTCCTCGTTGTCGGCGCCGCCGTCCCATCGATAGACCCCGACCGTCCCGTGGACGTCGGAGTCGAAGACATTGATCTTGGCTTCCCACTGCAACAGCGTGTTGATGGCCGACCAGTCGCCGCTGACCTCCTCGGCGCGCCAGAGCTGCTTGGCGTCGCTGGCGTCGAGGTCCACCGCCTTCAACGGTCCCGCGGGGAGGTCGATCTCGATGAGCCCCGGGATGGAGATGTGCTGCATCTGACAGGCCAGCACCTTGCCCGTCGAGACATGCCGCAGGATCGCCCCGCCGCGCGGATCGGGCGTGGCCGTCCAAACCTGGTCGACCGTTCCCTTGAGCGCCTCCAGCACCACCTTGCCTTCCGGGGTGATCGTCAGCCCCCAGTTGGACCGGGCGATCTTGGACATGATGTAGAACGGCTTGGCCGGGAACTTGATCTCGGTGGGCATCGACGCCTCCAACAACCTTGAGGCGTGCAACTAACTTGACGCACGAAGAATTTGTAAGGGCTGGGCGCCCAAAATGGGTACCTGTCGCCGTGGCCCGCCGGTCCCCGGCGCGGCGCCCAGATGGAGGCCCATCCGGCGATCGCCCCCGCCGACCTGAGATATCGTCCAGTTGCTTGCCGAGCGCCCACAGATGCCCGCACCCGTCCCGCCGCCAGGAACCCATCGCCCGCCGCCAGAGCTTCTGTTCTGGGCGGTCGGCCGTGCTTCGCTGGACTATATCCGCGACACCGTCGAGATCACCCGGGGCGACCACGAACTGTTGGACGCCCTGATCCTGACCGCCGCGCTCGACGCCAACATGACCCCGGTGAAGCGCGCGCCCGACCTGCGGTCGACCTATGGCGGGGCCGAGACGTCCGCGCCCGATCGGTTGCGACGGCCGGTCAGCATCAACGCGGTCGCCCAGTCCCTGAACCTGCCTTTCGAGACGGTCCGCCGGCGCGCCCTGAAGCTGGCCGGCGCCGGCCTCTGCGTGATCGGCGCGCAGGGCATGGTGGTCCCGCGCGACGCCGTCACCCTGCCCAGCTACCTCGCCGCGCAACGCGCCCGCTACGACCGGGCCCGCGAATTCTACAAGGCGCTGAAGGCAGCGGGCGCGCTTCCCGCCGGCGACGCGGCGCCGGTGTTGTCGCCGCGCGCCGACCCGCGCGTGCGCGTCGCCAACTGGGCGTTCTCGGAATATGTGCTGCGCGCCTGCAGCGACCTGATCGCCCTGACCGGGAACGTGATGAGCAGCCGCGTCCTGCTGGAGCTGGTGCTGGCCAACACCCGCGCCTTGCCCACCGAGGCGCTGGCGGGCTGGGCCAATGATCCCCTGCGAGCCGCCCGTCCCGTCCGCATCGCCGCCCTGGCCGGTCCGCTGCGACTTCCCCGCGAGACCGTCCGGCGGCATCTGCGCATGCTCGAAACGCTCGGCTTTTGCCACCGCTGGCCCGATGGCGTGGTCGCGGTGGCGCCCGTTTCCATCCGGCCGCGCCTCGCCGCGCTGGCCAAGGCCAACCAGGCCAATGTCCAGCGCCTGTTCGCCGGCCTGCGCCAGTCCAGCGTTCTCGCCGACTGGGATGAAGCGCCCGCTCGCTAGGGAGGCATGGCGACGGGCTGGGCCGCCGGATCGCTTGCCGCTAGGCTGAGGGCCCGTCCCCAGTGAGTCCCCCATGGCCCGCCGCCTCGTCCTTGCCCTGCTGGTCGCTTTCGCGACCCTGATCACCCTCCCCACGAGCGCCCTGGCGGCGGCCCGGCCGCTGCGGGTGCTCTATCTCGACCAGTCGGTGGGCTGGAAGCACGTTCCAGTGGCCCGGCCCGAAGGCGGCGGCCCCTCCTCGTCGAATTTGGCGCTCTCGGAAACCGCGATGATCGCCATCGGCCAGGAGAGCGGCGCCTTCACCGCGCAGGTCACCCAGGACGCCCGCGAGATCACGCCAGAACGCCTGGCCGACATCGACGTGCTGGTGTTCTACACCACCGGCGCCCTGCCGATCTCGCCGCGGGCCTGGGCGGCGGTTCAGCAGCGGGTGGCGGCGGGCAAGCTGGGCTTCGTCGGCCTGCACAGCGCCACCGACACCGGCTGGGACTACACCGGTCCCGGCGAGCCCTACACCCGGTTCATCGGCGGCCGTTTCGCCGGCCATCCGTGGACGCAAGGCACGCCGGTGCGGATCGAGACCCTGGACCCAGACTTCCCGGCCGTCGCCATGTGGCCGGTCAGCTTCGACTACGCCGAGGAAATCTACCAGCATTCCGATTTCGACCCGACCCGGGTGCGGGTGTTGCAGACCCTGGACTTCGCCGGCACGCCGCTGAAGCGGCCCTATGCCGTGCCGGTGGCCTGGGCCCGCCAGGTCGGCAAGGGCCGGCTGTTCTTCACCAACCTGGGCCACACGCCCTCGACCTGGGACGATCCGCGCTTTCGCAAACAGGTGGCCGAGGCGGTGAAGTGGGCGGCCGGACGCACGGCCGGCGCGGCGACGCCCGACGTCTTCCGCCAGACGATGTGGCAGTTCAAGGCGCTGCTGGCCTACGAACCGGTCGCCGGCCGCGACGACCGGGCGATCCTGGCCCGGCTGTCGAAGATGGATCCCGTTTGGCAGGACGCCACGGCGAAGCGCATCGCCGAACTGCGGACGGTCTATCCGAACAAGCCGGACAGCGACCGGGCGCCGTTCGACGCGGCCTACCGCGCGGTGCTGGTGGACGTGCTGGCGCGGGGCGGTGTGAAGTAGCCTGACCGACGCTTCAACGCATCGAATCTGAAACATAGCCGCCATGTTCCCGCCCTGACTCGCGCGCCCGGCCTGTGTCATAAATCGTCGCCATGACCGTGCCCGCGCTCGCCGACAACACCACCGTTCTGCTGGTCGAGGACGACGACGTCCTGCGGCAGGAAATGGCCGGCTACCTGACCGCCCAGGGCTACAGGGTGCGCGAAGCGGACACCGCCGCCGCGGCCCGCGCCGTGCTCGACAGCCGCCCGGTCGACGTGCTGGTGCTGGACGTCAACCTGCCGGGCGAGAGCGGCCTGTCGCTGTGCCGCCAGATCTCGGGGACCGACGGGCCGGCCATCCTGCTGCTCAGCGCCCTGGGCGATCCGGTGGACCGCATCGTCGGGCTGGAGCTGGGCGCCGACGACTATGTCGTCAAGCCGATCCCGCCGCGCGAACTGCTGGCCCGGGTCAAGGCCCTGCTGCGGCGCCGGACCGGCGGCGGCAAGAGCGCCAGGAGCACCGCCCACGTCTTCGCCGGCTTCCGCCTGGATGTCGCCGCCCGGCAGCTGACCGCGCCCAACGGCGTGCTGTTGCTGCTGACGCCGGGCGAGTTCACCATCCTTTCGGTCCTGGTCGAGAACGCCCGCTCGGTGGTGTCGCGCGATGAGCTGATGAGCATCATCGCCGGCGAGGCGGTCGAGACCTTCGGCCGCCGGGTGGACCTGCACATCAGCCGCCTGCGCCGAAAGATCGAGGCCCAGTCGGACCAGGAACTGATCCGCACCTATCGCGGCCTGGGCTACATGCTGGACGCCAAGGTCTCGGTCGAATGACCGCCCTCGGCCGCCCGCGCCGCTGGCCGAGCCCGCCGATCGCCTTCCAGATCCTGGCCCTGCTGCTGGCCGGCCTGATGGTGGCCCAGACCGTGACCCTGGTCCTCACCATGCTGCTGCCGCCCGCCCCGGCGACGCAGCACAGCCTTGCCGACATCGCCGCCGGGCTGCGCGGCGCCGTGCCCGACGACGGCGACGACGACGACCGCCCCCTGGTCCGCACCATCGAGACGCAGCCGCCCAGCCTGCAGAGCCCGGGCTGGGTGGCGTCGGAACAGGCCAGCGCCGACCTGGCCCGCCTGCTGAACGTCGACCGGCGCGACGTCCGCCTGCTGTTCTACGCCCCGCCGCCCTTCGCCGGCACCGAGAGCCGACGCGGCCACCGCCCGACGCCCCTGGCGGCCCTGCTGACCTCGACGGCCTACGCCCAGACCCCGGCCTCGGGGCCGACGGGCGCCGTCATGCAACGCGACGCCGGCGGCGGCGTCCCCGGTGCGTCAGGCGGGTGGGGCGGGTGGGGCGGGCCCAGCCCAGGGGTCATCATCGGCGGCATGAGCGCGCGATCGGGCGTCCAGGGCTTCCCCTCCGGAGGGTTCGCCGGTCCGTCATCCGCCATCCGCTGGCCCGGCGACGGCTCGCGCCAGCGCGCCTTCGTTGGCTCCGGTTTCGGCGGGCCGGTCGGCGCTCCCGGAAGCCCGAGCAGCGGCGTGGTGATCGGCGGCCGGACCTTCGATCGCGTCCCCGCGACCACGTCCCGTTTTGTGATGACACGACCGACGGAGCGCTTCAGCGACCCGCTGTTCAACGCGCCGTTCCGCGGTTCGACACCGGTGATCGCGCGGGCCAAGCCCGAACCCCTGGTCCTCGACCCGGTCGCCGACGCGGCGGCCCGCGAGCCGACGCTCAGCCCGCTCGGCCCCGGGCCGGTGGTCCGCCTGACGCCGGCCGACGAGCCCGTGCGGACCGCCCCACGGGCTCTCCCGCCACCGCCGCCGGCGGCGGCGGCGCGGACGGCCCCGGCCGAGCCCGACGCCGCCGTCACCGGTCGCGCTTTGGCCCCGCCCGTCGCCCGGAGCCTGTTCGGCCTGGCCCCCGCGCCGTTCATCGAGGGCGACTTCGTGGCCGCCTTGAGGGTCGGCCCCGACCGTTGGGCGACCCTGCGGCCCGAGCCCGAAGCCTTTCCCAACAGCTGGCAGCGCCGAGTGCTGATGTGGTTCGCCCTGTCCCTGGCCGTGGTCGCGCCGCTGGGCTGGATCTTCGCGCGCCGCCTGGCCGCGCCGCTGGCCGGCTTCGCCGCCGCCGCCGAGCGCCTGGGCCGCGATCCGTCCTCGCCGGTGATGGTCAGCGACGGCCCGGCCGAGGTCGGACGGGCCGCCCGTGCGTTCAACGCCATGCAGGCCCGCCTCACCCGCTATATCACCGACCGCACGGCGATGATCGGGGCCATCTCGCACGACCTGCGCACGCCGCTGGCCCGCATGCGCTTCCGCCTGGAGCGAGCCTCGCCCGACCTGCGGCGCGAAATCGGCCAGGACATCGACCAGATGGAGGCGATGATCAGCTCGGTCCTGGCCTTCATGCGCGACGACGCCGAGGCCGGCGCCCGGCAACGGGTCGACCTGCGCTCGCTGCTGGAATGCGTGATCGACGAGGCCGAGGTCACCGGCGCGGAAATCGAGCTGGAGCCCGGCGAGCCGGCCGAGGTCGAGGTGTCGGTGCTGGGGCTGCAGCGGGTGTTCGCCAACCTGGTCGACAACGCGGTCAAGTACGGCGACAGCGCCAGGGTGCGGCTCTATGTCGAGGGCGACGAAGCGGTCACCGAAATCCGCGACCAGGGCCCGGGCCTGTCGCCCGATGACCTGGAGCGGGTGTTCACGCCGTTCTATCGCAGCGTCGGGGCCCGCACCTCCAGCAAGCAGGGCGTCGGCCTGGGCCTGTCCACCGCCCGGTCGATCGTCCGGGCCCATGGCGGCGACATCCGCCTGGACCTGCCGGGCGACGGGCTGCGGGTCCAGGTGCGGCTGCCGGTCGCCCGGCCCGGCCCGGCGCGTGCGCGCCCACCCGCCGAGATGCAGGCCGCCGAGTGATCGGCGAGCGGCGGCGCCTCCGTACAAGACACCCGGGCCGGAACCGTGCTTTGCTCCAGGCCGTTCTCTAGTCACGCCCCTTGGAGCCCGCCCATGACCGACATCACCTACACCATCGTCGAGCACGACGGCGGCTGGGCCTACAAGCTGGGTGACGTGTTCTCGGAAACCTTCAGGACCCATGACGCGGCCCTGCACGCCGCCCAGCGGGTGGCCGGCGAGCAGCGGGTGGCCGGCGACGAGACGGGCATCGTCTACGAGGATTCCCGGGGCCAATGGCATGAAGAGCTGTCGGCCGGCGACGACCGTCCGACGACGCATGTGGTCGACAAGGCTTAGGCTCTAGGGCCTGGCCGGCGCGGCGCCGGCGGCCTCGCGTTCGACGACACTCACCCGGACGCTGGTCGACCAGATTTCGACCCGATCGCAGCTGCGATGTTCGGCCAGCAGCGCCTGGGCGTAGCGGGCGGCCTCACTCCGGTCTCCGACGTCGCGCAGGTCGAGGAACGACGCGCGGCCGTCGGTGCTGGAAGCGACAAAGGTGTAGGTCTGCCCCATGGTTCGTCACCATCCGCGGGCCGGAGGGATCGCCGGATTGGCGACCGAGCGACATGGGGTGACCCTAGCACAAATCGGGCCAAGCGTCGCCTTTAACCGTGCTTGCCGTTGATGCCGTCAAGCCGACCAAGGTCCTCCCCCACGGGGGGGCTATCGCATGTGGGTTCGCTCCGAAAAAAGCTGTCATCCCGGACAAGCGAAGCGCAGATCCGGGACCGCCGGAAGCGCTTACGCTCACGCGTCGGTCCCGGATCTTCGCGCTGCGCGCCAGCCCGCCGTCAGGCGGGCCGCTTACGCGGCCCGAGGCCGGGATGACAACCGTTTTTGGTCATATGCGATAGCCCTGTCCCACGGGGGGCTCGATCAGCGCCGGGGCGGAGGGGGACTTCCCCCGCGATACGTGCTAATCGCGCGCCAACGAAATTCACGAGAGATCCATGGCCCTTAAAGTCGCCATCGTCGGCCTGCCCAATGTCGGCAAGTCCACCCTGTTCAACGCCCTGACGCAAACCGCGGCGGCGCAAGCCGCGAACTATCCGTTCTGCACGATCGAGCCGAACACCGGCGAGGTGGCTGTGCCCGAGCCGCGTCTGGACGCCCTGGCCAAGATCTCGGGCTCCAAGGAGATCATCCCGGCCCGCATCACCTTCGTCGACATCGCCGGCCTGGTGCGCGGCGCCAGCAAGGGCGAGGGCCTGGGCAACCAGTTCCTGGCCAATATCCGCGACTGCGACGCCGTGGCCTTCGTGGCCCGCTGCTTCGAGGATGGCGACATCGTCCACGTGGAAGGCCGCATCGACCCGATCAGCGATCTGGACATCATCGAGACCGAGCTGATGCTGGCCGACCTGGAGAGCCTGGAAAAGCGCGTCCCCGCCCTGGAGAAGCGCGCCAAGGTCGGCGCCGACAAGGAAAGCGCCAACACCCTGCGCCTGGCCAACATCGCCCTGGCCCTGCTGCGCGAAGGCCGGCCGGCCCGCGCCGCCAAGATCGACGCCGACGACGAAAAGGCCTGGCACATGCTGCAGCTGCTGACCGCGCTGCCGGCCCTGTATGTCTGCAATGTCGATGAAGGCTCGGCCGACAAGGGCAACGGCTATTCCGACCTGGTCGCCGCCCGCGCCGCCCAGGACAACGCCAAGGCCGTGGTGATCTCGGCCCAGATCGAGAGCGAGATCGCCCTGCTGGCGTCCGACGAGCGCGCCGAGTTCCTGGAGACCCTGGGCCTGGTCGAGCCGGGCCTCAACCGCCTGATCCGCGAGGCCTACAACCTGCTGGGCCTGCAGACCTATTTCACGGTCGGCCCCAAGGAAGCCCGCGCCTGGACCATCCATGTCGGCGACACCGGCCCGCAGGCGGCCGGGGTCATCCACACCGACTTCGAGAAGGGCTACATCCGCGCCGAGACCATCGCCTTCGACGACTTCATCAAGCTGGGCGGCGAGAACGGAGCCAAGGAAGCCGGCAAGATGCGGGCCGAAGGCAAGGACTATGTCGTCAAGGACGGCGACGTGATGCACTTCCGCTTCAACGTCTAGGGACGCCTCCCGGACCGACGATCGCCCCTTGGTGGTGAAGGCCTCGCGCGCCCGACAGGAGCCCGAGGCCTTCATCCGCCGGCGCCAGGCTGGGTTCCGCTTTCAGGCCCGGTCGCACATCCGGTCTTGAAAATCGACGCACGACGGGTCTCGATGGGGGATCACCCCCGCGAGACGAGGTCGGATCCGCGGATCGAAGGGGACATGTCAGAGGGGGACTTCCATGAAAACCTTGATCCTGTCGCTGGTCTTCGCCGGTCTCGCCAGTACGGCGATGGCCCAGGCGCCCGGCCTGCCCACCGGCTCCAACTACACCCAGCGCGAATTCACCGATCCCAACTTCGCCAACAAGCTCAACAGCGCCGAAGCGGCCGGCAAGGGTTTCCGCGAATCCGCCAACCCGCTGCAGCAGCGCGAAGCGGGGGAACTGGCGGTCGAGGCCGGCGTGCCCTGCACCCTGGTCGACGCGGGCCTGATCATGAGCTCCAATCGGGCCGGGGTGCGCACCGTCAGCTACGAGGTCGCCTGCAAGGCCGATTTCGGTTGGGTGGTGACCAAGACCGACAAGATGCTGACGGCCTACGACTGCGTGGCGCTGGCCTCCTCGGCCAAGGCCCAGAAGGGGCATGGCTCCAAGATGGCCACCTGCCGCCTCAGGGCCAATGTCGGCTCCACCGCCGGCCTGACCGCCTTGACCAAGAAGGCCGGCCTGACCTGCGCGCCGACCCAGGGCGCCTATCTCGGCGGCGGCGGCGACCCGCCCATCTCGCGCTACGAGGTGATGTGCGACAGCGGATCGGGCTATGTCATCGACGCGCCCCAACCCCGATCGAAGGCCAACCTGCAGAGCATGACCTGCGCCGAAGCCAAGGCGGCGGGCCTGACCTGTTCGTTGAAGCCCGGCAAGGGCTGAGATCGGCCGCGAAGCGTCCCTTGACGCGCCCTTCCGGGACGCGCCTTGGGGGCGACGGAAATTTCCAGCGGATCCGGGCGTCGCGCCGTCAGCGCGGCGCCCGACCAGTATCAGGACGCCAGATGACCCAGACCGTGACCCTGACCTCCGCCATCGACGGCTTCGCCTTCACCGCCGGCCACGCCCAGCCCCAGGGCGCGCGCCAGGGCGGGATCGTGGTGGTCCAGGAGATCTTCGGGCTCGACCAGTATATCCAGGCCGACATCGCCCGCTGGGCGGCCCTGGGCTTCGAGGTGCTGGCCCCGTCGCTGTTCGACCGCGCCGCGCCCGGCTACCTCGGCGGCCGTGAACCCGTCGACTTCCAGACTGGCATCGCCCACGCCGGGACGGCGGGCCTCGACAGGATGCTGTCGGACATCCAGGCCTGCGTCGACGAACTGGCCCCGCGCGGCCCGGTGTTCGCGGTCGGCTACTGCCTGGGCGGTTCGCTGGTCTGGCTGGCGGCCAGCAAGCTGAAGGGCCTGGCGGCGGGTTCGGCCTATTATGGCGGCATGATCGCCGCGAACGTCGACCTGCCGCTCAACGCGCCGGTGATTGTCCATCTGGGCCGCAAGGACGGCCACATCCCGGCCGACGATGTGAAGGCCCAGCTCGCCGCCGCCCATCCCGACGTCCCGGTCCACATCTACGAGAACAGCGGCCACGGCTTCAACAACGACGGCCGGCCCGAGTCCGACCTGGACGACGCCAAGCTGGCCCGCCAACGCAGCCTGGCGCTGTTCCAGGCCCACGGCGCGGCCTGATCATGGCCGGCGCGCGCATCACCCTGACCACCGGCCCTTCTTCCTTGGAGAGGGGCGGCGAAGCCGTCGCCGCCTACCACGCCACGCCCGGCGACGCCCGGCGCGGCGGCTTGGTGATCCTGCACGCCATCTGGGGCGTCACGCCCCACATCCGCGCCCTGTCCGACAGCCTGGCCGACCAGGGCTACGAGGTGATCGCTCCCAGCGTGCTGGACGCCGCCGACGCCCCCTTTCCCGAGGTCGACGTCGACCCGCCCCGGCTGGACGCCCGCATGGCCCTGGGCGAAGCCAGCGGCTGGGGCGTCGCGGCGCTGCCGCGCGTCCAAGCGGCGATCGACGCCCTGGCCGGCCCCGATGGGCTTGGGGGCCCGGTGTTCGCCATGGGCTTCTGCTTCGGCGGCACGACGGCCTGGCTGGCGGCCAGCCGGTGCCAGGGCCTGAAGGCGGTGTCGTGCTTCTATGGCGGCGACATCGTCCGCTATGTCGACGACACGCCGAAGGTCCCGACCATCCTGCATTTCGGCAAGACCGACCCGCTGATCCCGCCCGCCGACGTGGCGGCCATCACGGCGGCCCACCCCGACCTGCCGGTCTGGCTGTACGAAGCCGGTCACGCCTTCGTCGCTCCCAACGGCCACCATCCCGACAGCGCCAGGCTGGCGATGCTGCGGACGCTGCAGCTGTTCCAGCGGGCGGGAGGATCGAAGGGCGAGGTCTAGGCGGGGTCGCGCTCAATTGGACGCCCCCCGACTGCCCTGGGTGCCGGACAGCCTCTGCGAGGCTTCCGGGATGACAACTGCTACCCTGGCCGCCAGCCGCTGCCTGGCGCTTGCCCGCCGCGCCGCTTGGCTGGATATTCCGCGCTCCGCTCGATGAGCACGCCAAGAAGGACGACGATGGACAGCGCGAAGATCGGACGTCGAAGCCTGCTGGGGGCCGCCGGGCTGTTGGTGGCCAGCCCCCTTCCCGCCCGGGCGGCGGCGCGCAAGCCCCGGGTGGTGATCCAGACCAACCATGGCGCGATCGTCGTGGAGCTGGAGTCCGAGAGGGCCCCGATCACCTCGGCCAATTTCCTGCGCTATGTCGACGCCCGCAAATATGACGGCGGCGCGTTCTATCGCGCCTCGCGCACCAAGGGCGTCAAGGGCGCCGGCTCGATCCAGGGCGGCCCTCCCGTGCGGGTCCGGCGCTTCGCCCCGATCGCCCATGAAAGCACCCGGATGACAGGGCTCAAGCACAGGGCCGGGACGATCTCGGTCGCCCGCAACGCGCCGGGCACGGCGACGGCGGACTTCTTCATCTGCGCCAGCCCGGCCCCCTATCTGGACGCCCACCCCGGCGCGCCCGGCGACAACCAGGGCTTCGCGGCGTTCGGGACCGTGGTCGAGGGCATGGCCGTGGTGAAGAAGATCCTCGCCCTGCGATCCGACGGTCCGGCGCCGTTCCCGGTGATGAAGGGCCAGATCCTGAACCCACCGGTCCAGATCCTGGGCATGAAGCGCCTGGCCTGAGGCGCCGCCAAGACGCCCACGACGGCCGCGCCCCTCCGACCCGCCTTGCGCTCTGGAAAAATTCCCGCCTAGGTATAGCCGACATGGACGGGGATGACGCGTATGACCAAGGCGGGGTCGACGGACGAGACGCTTCGCTATGGCTTCATCGGCTATGCGCCCAGCGCCGCCCCGAGCGCCTTCTTCGACGCACTCGTCGCCGCCCGTTCCCGGAGGGATGCGGCCCAGGCCGAGGCGCTGAAGTTCGTCGATGGCCAGGAGCCCTATGGCGGCGCGTTCGTCGCCCGGCTGGACGACCTTGCGGGACCGGTCCGCGACTTCGCACGCGTGGCCGCCGCCCTGCGACCCGGCGCGGTCCAGCCCGCGAGCTGGCTGAAGGCGGTCAAGGTCGACCTGGACGCCCTGCTGGCGCGCCATGGCGGCGAACCCGGATACTTCGCCAGTCCCGGCTATCGCGAGGCCATCGACCGGATCTGGCAGAGCTATTTCGCGCTGGTCGTGGTGCTGGGCCACGATCAGGCCCTGCTGGCGGACCTGGCGCGGAGCCTGTGGCTGGCGCACGTCATCGACCTGGCCGTGGCGCCCGGCGTCTCCAAGTCCAAGGGCGTGGCTGTCCTTGACCTGAATCCGCAGCAGGTCGGCCTGTTGGCCAACGCGACCATCGTCCTGCCCAGCGCGGTCTTCCCCCTGTCGCCGCCCTCGGCGCTGTCTAACGGAGGCGGGGCGGCCTGGGAGGTGGTCGCGCCGACCGCGATGCAGGTGCTGGACGACGCGCCCGACGACGGCGCGGCGACGTCGGCTTGACCGCCGCGTGCGGGACCGCGTTTGCTAGAGCGTTCATGGCTGAGTTGCTCCAAGCCAAAAAAACTCCGCTCATCCCGACGGAAGTCGGGATGAGCAGGGATATGGGTCAAGCTGAGTGACGAAGCGCCCTATTCCGGCGTGATCGCCCCCGCCGCCGGCCAGGTACTGTCGCCGACCCGCTTCAGGGTCATCTCGAAGAACGCCATCGGCGGCTGGCCCTCGACCACGCGCTCGCCGATCTCGTGCCAGACACCGTCCTTCGTGGTGATCGTGTAGCGGATCGTCGCCGGGCCGGCCGGGATGGTCCAGACCGCCCCCGTGGGGGTCACGGTCATCGGGAAGTCGCCGACCTGGCCCATGGCGTAGGAGCGCATGCTGTAGGCGGCCTTGTCCGGATCGTAGGAGATGATCCCCAGGGCGTTGAAGCCGGTCGAGCCATCGGCCTTGTAGCCACGCCCCTCGACCACGTGCACCGCGCCGTCCAGCAGCGGACCGCTGCGTTCGGTCTGGGTGACCTCGATCTTGCGGCCGCCCGGACCGGTTGTCACGGCCGGGCCGCGCCAGACGCCGTCCATCCAGGCCAAGGCCTTCATCGCCGCCTTCTGCTGGGCGATCCGCGCCGTCGGGTCCGGCGGACTCTGGGCCAGGGCCGAACCGGCGCAGGAGGTCACGGTCAGGGTGAGCGCGATCACGGACAATGGACGCATGGGATGTCTCGGCAGGAGATTGACGTTGATTTCAGATTACTCTGCACAACAGAGACCTCTGAGTCAATCACCGTTATGCGAAAGCGTCGCCGGGATGGGTCGCCCGTTGGCGAAACCTTGGCTGGAGCGTTTTCGAGCGAAGTGGATGCCGGTTCGCGTGAAGAAAACGCACCAAACAAAAAGCTAGAGCGCCCGGCCTGATGCAATCAGGTCGGGAAACGCTCTAGGATCGCGCCATGCGTCGCCCCGCCCCCCTGCTGGCCCTGAGTCTCCTGGCGGCCAGCGGCGGGCCCGCCCTGGCCGGGCAGACCGCCTGCTGGTTCGAGAACGGCGCCGTGGTCGTCCCCGCCGCGATCGGCGAGGTGGCCGGCGACTATGTGCTCGACCTGTCGGCGCCCCACACCCTGCTGCACGAGACCGCCGCCCAGCGCGCGGGCTTCGCGCAGACGGCCCTGTCCCTGCCGGTGCTATTGGCCGGCCAGCGGACGGCGGCGACGCCGGTGGCGGTCCAGGACCTCGACTATCGCGGCGTCGGCTTCTTCACGCCGATCGCCGGGGTGATCGGGGCCGACATCCTCGACCGCTATGTGGTGACCCTGGATTTCGCGCCGTGCCGCCTGAGCCTGGAACCGCCCAAGCAGCGCGGGGAGCCACCGCCCGGGGCCCTGGCGGTCGCCATGGTCGGCGGCGTGCCGACCGTACTGGCGGCGGCCTCCGACGGCGTGAGGGGCGTCTCCGGCCCCTTCGCCCTCGACACGGCCTCCCGAGGCGGCGTCCGGGCCCGCGGAGCGGCCGACGCGCCGCGGCAGAAGCCGGCCGGAACCTTGCGGGGGCTGTCTCTGGACGGCGTCCTGCGCCAGGACGTCCCGGCCGTGGTGGCGGGCGCCCTGCCGGACGGGGTGGTGGGGGCGATCGGCGTCGAGGTGCTGGCCGCCTACCGCCTGAGGCTCGACCCCGGGGCTGGCCGGCTATGGCTGACACCCGCCAAGAGCCGCTGAAGAGCGGTCCAATCAAAACACCGCTCATCCCGGCGAATGCCGGGACCCAGATCCCATGGCGCTGAAGATGATTGGAGAGGCTCTGCGCTCTTGGCGCCAGCCTCAAAGCCATTCCATCTGGGTCCCGGCATTCGCCGGGATGAGCGGGTCATAGAGGCAAAGAAAAAAGGCCCGGCGTTTCCGCCGGGCCCTGATCTTTTCCGCTGATCGAATCGATCAGTGGGACTCGTTCTTCCAGACCTTGCGGTAGCTGGCGTAGAGCAGGCCCGCGAACAGCAGCAGGTACAGGATCACGGCGAAGCCGGTCTGCTTGCGTTCGTCCATCTTCGGCTCGGCGGCCCACATCAGGAAGGCCGAGACGTCCTGGGCCTGCTGGTCCAGCGTCGACGGGGTGCCGTCGTCGTAGGTCACCTGGCCGGCCTTGAGCGGCGGGGCCATGGCGATGAAGCCGCCCGGGGGCACGTGCTTGTGGTCGCCCGACCAGTAGGAGGTCAGGTCGCCCGGCATGTACGGGTTGTAGTGCTGGCCGGGGCCGATCTTCAGGCCGGCCGGCGCGTCCTTGTAGCCCGTCACGATCGAATAGATGTGGTTGGGGCCTTCCTCGCGGGCCTTGGCCAGCAGCGACATGTCCGGCGGCAGGGCGCCGCCGTTGCTGGCGCGGGCCGCGGCTTCGTTCGGGAACGGCGAGACGAAACGGTCGGCCGGAGTGGCCGGACGCTTGATCGGGTCGCCGGTCTCGGAGTCGATGTCGGCGACCTCGTAGTCCTTGGCGATCGCCTTGACGTACGGGTTGTCGTTCGAGGTCTTGCCGTGCTTGGCCGAGTATTTCTCGTCGTAGAACGGACCGCCCTTGTCGCCGAGGTTGCGGAAGCTGACCAGGCTCATCGCGTGGCAGGCCGAGCAGACCTCGCGATAGACCTTGTAGCCGCGCTGCAGCTGGGCCTGGTCGAACTTGCCGAACGGGCCGTCGAAGGACCACTTGACCTCCTTGGCGGGCAGCGGGTGACCGCTGGCCAGGGCCGGTCCGGCCATGCCGGCCGTCAGGAGACCCGCGACCGCTGCGATGACGGAGAGTTTGCGCAGCATCGAGATCAGCCCTTCATTTCAGGCGCGGCGGTCGCTTCGGCCGGAACGGTGGCCGGGTGCGACAGGGCGGGAGAGGCGATGGAGTCCGGCACCGGCAGGGTCTTTTCGGTCAGGCCCAGCAGCGGCAGGATCACCAGGAAGAAAGCGAAGTAGTAGAGCGCGGCCAGGCGCGACAGCCAGACGAAGCTGTTCAGGTCGGCGTCGCCGACGGTGAACGTCGTCAGGCCGGGGATGACCGGGTCGGCCGGCAGCTTGGCGCCGCACAGGCCCAGGATGCAGCACGCCACCACGAAGATGAAGAAGTGCACCTTGGCGGTCGGGCGGTAGCGCATCGAGCGCACCTTGGAGGTGTCCAGCCACGGCAGGGCGAACAGGCAGGCGATGGCGCCGAACATGGCCAACACGCCCATCAGCTTGTCCGGCACGGCGCGCAGGATCGCGTAGAACGGCAGGAAGTACCATTCCGGAACGATGTGCGACGGCGTCACCAGCGGGTTGGCCGGGACGTAGTTGTCGGCGTGGCCGAGCGCGTTGGGCAGGTAGAAGACGAAGATCGCGAAGAGGATCAGGAAGACGCTCATCGCGAAACCGTCCTTCACCGTCGCGTACGGCGTGAAGGGCAGGACGTCGGCCTTCGACTTGGGCTCGACGCCGGTCGGGTTGTTCTGGCCGACCACGTGCAGGGCCCAGATGTGCAGGATCACCACGCCGGCGATCATGAAGGGCAGCAGGTAGTGCAGCGAGAAGAAGCGGTTCAGGGTCGGGCTGTCGACGGCGAAACCGCCCCACAGCCAGGTGGTGATGGCCGGACCGACGACCGGCAGGGCGCCGAACAGGTTGGTGATCACGACCGCGCCGTGGAAGCTCATCTGGCCCCAGGGCAGCACGTAGCCCATGAAGGCGGTGGCCATCATCAGCAGGTAGATCACGCAGCCCAGGATCCACAGCACCTCGCGCGGGGCCTTGTAGGACCCGTAATAGAGGCCGCGAAGCATGTGCACATAGACGGCGATGAAGAACATCGACGCCCCGTTGGCGTGCATGTAGCGGATCAGCCAGCCGTAGTTCACGTCGCGCATGATGTGCTCGACGGAGGCGAAGGCGTGGTCCGCGCCGGGGTTGTAGTGCATCACCAGGATAATGCCGGTGATCAGCTGGGAAGCCAGGCACAGCGACAGGATGCCGCCGAAGGTCCACCAGTAGTTCAGGTTCCGCGGCGTGGGGTAGTCGACGAAGCTGTCGTAGCCCAGGCGCACGATCGGCAGACGGGCGTCGAGCCAGCGCTCGATACCGGTCTTGGGTTCGTAGGTCGAATGTCCGCTCATCTCTCTTAGCCGATCTTGACCTTGGTGTCGGAAAGGAAGGCGTACTCCGGAACCGCCAGGTTCAGGGGCGCCGGGCCTTGGCGGATACGACCCGAGGTGTCGTAGACCGAACCGTGGCACGGGCAGAACCAGCCGCCGTAAGCGCCGCCGCCGAAGGTCGGGACGCAACCCAGGTGGGTGCAGCTGCCGATCAGGACCAGCCAGTTGGCCTTGCCGGGCTTGACCCGCTCGGCGTCGGTCTGGGGATCCTTCAGCGCCGCGTGGTCGTCCTTGACCGCCGCGGCGATCTCGGCCGGCGTGCGGTTGCGGACGAACAGCGGCTTGCCGCGCCACTTCACCGTCACCTGCTGACCGACCGGAACCTTGGACAGATCGAATTCGATCGAGGCCAGGGCCAGCGTGTCAGCCGACGGATTCATCTGGTCGATGAACGGCCAGGCGATCGAGGCCGCGCCGCCGGCGGCGACCGCGATCGTCGCGATATAAATGAAATCCCGGCGGCTGGGGTCGGACCCCTGCGCCGGATCAGTTTTTGCGCCCACGGCGGTGTCGGCCACCCAAGTCACCCTTCGATGCCGCCGCGCCGTCAAGGACGGCCCGGCCTGGAGAAACGCCTGTCGGCGCATACTGTCTGGACCCGCGAACGGGTCCTCGTCACAAGTAGCAAAAGCGGACCGTCCTATCGGACCTGCGGACAAAGTCCGCAAGCCCTTTCGATTCGCAGCAAATGCCCCTGCTGGCTCTATGGTGGTTCGCTTAGAATGCGGCTCGCGCTTTTTCAACCCGGCATTCCACAGAACGTGGGCGCCGCGATCCGATTGGGCGCCTGCCTGGGGGTGGGGCTCGACGTCGTCGAGCCCTGCAGTTTCCCCTTGGACGACAAGAGCTTGAAGCGCGCGGCCCTCGACTACGGCCCGCTGACCCACATGACGCGGCATGCCTCGTGGGAAGCCTTCCTCGCCGCGCCGGAGCGCGGAGAGGGCCGCCTGCTGCTGTTCACGACCAAGGCGACGGCGCCCTTCCACAAGTTCACCTTTCAGGCAGGCGACACCCTGTTGTTCGGCAACGAGAGCCGCGGCGCTCCTCCTGAAGTCCACGACGCGGCGTTCGCGCGGCTGACGATTCCCTTGCGGGCGGAAGCGCGGTCGATGAACCTGGCGACGACGGCGGCCATGGCCTTGGGCGAGGCGCTGCGGCAGACGGACGGGTTTGCGGAGACCTGACGGGGCTTCGCGCAACGCCGCCGGCCAGTGATGATCCAGGATGGTTGTTTACAAGCTTGAGCGCGCCCCATACCTAAGGTGGAGTTGGGATTGGGGCAGGCATGAAGGTTAAACCTCCCGCATCGCGCGCGGTCGCCGCCACCCCGCTTCAGTCAGACATTTTCTCACTTCGCCAGCCCCGCGGGCGCTGACGCGGCGGCGACATCCTTGGTTACACCGGAAGCATCACATGACGAATAACGGCGCGATCGGAAAACAGACGCTCATATTCTGTTCCGCGGCCATCGGCGCCGCCCTGGCGCTGTTCGCCGTGTCGACGGCCCGGGCGCAGATCGCGCCGCCACCGCCCGCCCGGGTCGTCGACGACAACGGCTTCGATCTGGCGTCCAGCTCGCTGACGTTCCAGAATCTGGCGCCGCTGTCGATCGGCAACGACGAAAGCGGCATCGCGCGTGGCTCCAGTTCCGGCGTCTTTCCCTACGCGGACCAATTCTTCGCGGGCCTGAACACGACGGGCGGGCTGCCTGATCGGCTTACCCGGACCACCGCGACGTTCGGCGACGGGTCCGAGACCTTCGCCAGCGGCATCGCCAGCGCTTCGAGCCTCAGCTGCGGCGTCACCTGCACCGTGATCCGCCCTTCGGGAGGTCGCTACGAGTACGATCCGACGCTGAAATCCGAGGCGGGGGTGCTGTTCAACGCCGGCCTGCTGATCAAGATCACCCGCCCCAACGGCGAGACCATCGGCATCAAGTACCGGACCACCACGATTCCGGCCGGCTCGGTCACTTCCGGCGGCACGACCACCTACTATCCCGCGCGCACCTACCGGACGCTGAAATCGGTCACCAGCAGCATGGGCTGGATGCTGCGCTACGATCCGCCCAACACGCTGGCCGCCTCCAAGGTGACGGCGATCAACACCAGCGTGGACTATTGCGATCCGGACGCAGAGACCTGCGCCTACAGCCGCGTCTGGCCCTCGGTCACCTATACCTACGAGGACGAGGCCAATCGCGGCCGGCCGGTCGCCCAGCCCGTGGTTCGCGTCACCGACGCGCTGAACCGCATCAGCACCTACAACTACGCCTATCGCCTGGCCACAACGATTGGCCCCAGCAACGTCGGACCGATCTCGGTCTCCTACGCGCGCTCGCCACTAGGCGTCGAGCGCTACCAGAACTGGCTGGGCAACGCCGCCTCAAACATTCTGCAAGTCCGGCAGTACACGCTCAGCAACGCCGCCTTTTCCAAGACCTTCACACCGATCGGCGCCCCAGTCCCCTATGGCGAACTGATGGTGCAGGGCGGCACGACCAACGATCCGAACGGCCGCGCCAAATCGACCTATACCGAGACGTCCTATGTCGATGGCGGATTGTATCGCCCGTTCCTGGGTTCCAGTTCCCGGACCACGACAATCACTGATCCGTTCGGCAACGCCACGACGGCCGAGCTTCGCGTCGATTGGGGGCAATTGGTGCGCATCACCGACGCAAGAGGCCTGACGAAGACCTACACCTACTACGAAAAGCTCCCGTTCATCACCAGCATCACGGCCACCGATACGCCCAAGTCCACCTATGTCTTCGACGACTGGCTAAGGATGACCGAGGCGAGCGTCAAACCCAAGAACGACAGCGGCGACATCGCTCTCCTGGCCGGCTTCAACTGTACCAACCCGACCAATCTTCAATACAACTGCTGGCAGCCATCCTATATCGATGACGCCAAGGGTCAGCGCACCAACTACACCTACAGCACCCTGCACGGCGGAGTGATGACCGAGACGCTGCCCGCGGATTCCGACGGCGTGCGCGCGCTGAAGGTCTACGAGTACACGCCGCTGAAGGCCAAGATTCGTAACGCGGCCGGCGCGCTGGTCGAGGCCGTCGATCCTGTTTACCTGGTCACCAAGATCACTGAATGCGCCTCGGCTTCCACTTGCTCGGGCAGCGTGTCGGAAAGGGTGACGAGCTTCGCCTACGGCACCAGCAATCTGCTCAGGTCGTCCATGACGGTCTCGACCGGAAACGCCGCGGTGTCGGCGACCACGACCTACGCCTACAACGAGGTCGGCGACCTGATCTCGGCGGACGGCCCCCAGGCCGGTTCGGCCGACACGACCTACTACCGCTATGACGCGGCACGCCAGAAGGTGGGCGTCATTCATCCCGACCCCGACGGCGGCGGCGTTCTGAAACGCAAGGCTGAACGCACGACCTACAACGCCGACGGCCAGGTCACCAAGATCGAGACCGGAACGGTCGAGGGCCTGACCGAAGGCGACTGGACCGCCTTCGCATCGCTGCAACAGATCGAGACCGTCTACGACCCCTACGGCATGCCGGTGATCACCAAGGCTTCCGCCGGCGGCCAGGCCGTCAGCCTGACGCAGATCTCCTACGACGCCGCCAATCGCCCGCTGTGCGTGACGGTGCGGATGAACACTGAGACCTACGGCAATCTGCCCGACGCCTGCACGCTGACCACGGAGGGCGCCTTCGGCCCTGACCGGATCACCAAGAACACCTATGACGAACTGGGACGCATCAAACAGATCGATCGCGCCGTCGGCGTGATCGATCAGGAGTATGCGCGCTACGAATATGCCGTGAACGGCACGAAGACCAGCGATCTGGACGCGCGCGACAACCGAACGACCTATGGCTATGACGAGCTCAACCGGCTGTCCCTGATCCAGTATCCAAGCCCCGGCACGACCAATACGTCGAACGCGAATGACTATGAGGCCTTCGCCTACGACAAGAACAGCAATCGTACGACCTGGCGGCGGCGAAACGGCTATACGATCACCTACGGCTACGACAACTTGAACCGACAGATCCTCGAGGACCTACCGGTCTCGCCCGGTAATGCTGACGGTGTCTCGCGTGACGTCCATACCCGGTACGACTTGCTCGGTCGGGCGCTCAAACAGCGGTTTGGCTCCGTGAACGGCCCGGGATTGACCTTCACCTACGACGGTATGGGCAATGTCTTGACCGCCAAGGACGCTAACGATCGGGAACTGACCTACGAGTACGCCGTCGACGGCAAGCGCAACCTCATGAGTTGGCCGGACAACACGAGCCAGACCTACGCTTATGACATCCTCGACCGGCTTGGTGGGGCGCAGATCGGCGTCAGCACCGTCGGGCTCACCTACGATAACCTGGGCCACCTGGCCAAACTGCAGCGCGGCAACGCGGCGAACACAACATTCGGCTATGATCCCGCCGGCCGCATGTCCTGGCTCAAGCATGACCTGGCCGGATCCGGGTCTGATATCCAATGGGACCTGACGTACAGCCCGTCCAATCAGGTTTGGACAAGGACGACGTCGAATACGAGCTACGACTACGCGCCAATCAGCAAAACCGACAATCACAGCTACAACGGCCTCAACCAAGACGCTGGCATCGTGGCCCTGGCGGGCGGCGGCTACGATCCGGCCGGCAATCTCGTCAACGACGGCTCGCGCCAGTTCGTCTACGACGTGAACAACCGCCTGATCGCGCAATCCACGCCAATCGCGCTCGCCCTGGACTATGATCCGCAAGGGCGATTGTCGAAGATCACGGCCAACAGCGTCGTCGCCAACCTCCTCTACGACGGTGTGAACCTCGTCGGCGAGTATGACAGCCTGGGTGGTCTCGTGCGCCGCTACGCCCACACGTTCGGCATCGACCAACCCTGGACACAGTTCAACGGCTCCGGCGTCCAGGCGACAAACGCAGCCTATCTCTACGCCAACTGGCAAGGCAGCATCGTCGCCCTCGCCGACAGCGGCGGCAACATGACCAGCGTCTATCGCTACGGTGACTTCGGCGAGCCGCAGGACATGTACGGCCTAGAGAACTGGTCCGGTTCGCGCTTCCGCTTCACCGGCCAGACGGTGATCCCAGAGGCGAAACTCTATTACTACAAAGCACGCGTGTACGACCCCATGATGGGGAGATTCCTGCAGACCGACCCCGTGGGATACAAGGATGACCTCAACCTCTACGCCTATGTCGGAAACGACCCGCTAAACCGCACCGATCCGACGGGCCTCTATCAATGCGGCGGCGTTAAATGTCCCGACGGCATTGTGCAGGCGGTTTCCGACATCGCGCTGGCGGCCCGAAACTCGTCCGATCCGGTCGGCAAGGCCAATCTCACCGAGCTCGTCACCGCCTTGGGCGCGAACGGCACGGATACGGGTTTTGACTTCGCCGTCGGGTCCAACGAAGCCGGTATTCCCGCGAGCGCTCACACCACCGCCGAAGGCGAGGTGACCATCGCGGTCTCAAGCAACTACGCCAGCGCCGAGACCAACGACAACCTGGGCACAAGAGCACAGGTGGCGGGCATCATCGGGCACGAGACGCGTCATGGCTTGGACGGGCGCGCCACCGGCGGCGACCCGACCAATGTGACCGACGAACGCAAGACCGAAATGAACGGCGCCCGGGACGAAGTCGCGATCGCGCACGGATTGTCGAACGCGGGCGTTTCCAGCAATGATCCCTCGATACCGCCCTCGACCGCTTCGCCCGCTGAAGTCCAGGCCGCCATCGCCAAGATCGCGGAAAGATCCGTAGAATACTGGTGCAGACGTCCTGGAGCGCCCACATGCTGAAGCCAGCCCTCTCCCTCCTCCTGGCCGCGCTCGTGACCACGTCCTGCGCGCTGTCCGCCAAGGCGACACCGGGCGCTGAAGAGACGTCCGCCGCGCCCGCCGCCGATCTTTGCGAGATTCTCGAGAACCCGGGAAAGTTCGCCGAAAAGCGGGTCAGCATCGTCGGCATGGCCGTAACGGACTATCGTGAGTTCAGCGGCGTCGGGAGCGAGGCTTGCGGCGGACGCTATCTGCCTTTCGGCGGCTCCAAGCGGCCTTTTGTGGGTGAGGACGCGTTCGAGCAGGCGCTCCAGAGCGTGCGCGTTCACCCTGATCAGCAGGTGAAGGTCACGGTGGTGGGCGTCGTTCACGCCTACCCTGGAAAGATACCCAACGTGACGCTCGCGACCGAAGGGTTCCATGCCGTGAGCGTCGTGCCAAAGCCCGTTCCCTGAGGTTCGCCGCGGCGGTGGCCTCGCCCCTTACGCGCTCCTGCGTATTTGCGTCGGGCCCGACGACCGCCTAATCGGCTTGTCATGAGCACGACACCCGACCTCGACCAGAAGAAAGCCGCCGCCCGCGCCTGGTTCGAAAGCCTGCGCGACCAGATCCGCGCGGAATTCGAGCGCCTGGAGGACGAGGCCCCCGCCGACCTCTATGCCGGCGAGCCCGGCCGCTTCGTGCGCAAGCCGTGGGACCGCGAGGCCGGCGGCGGCGGGGTGATGTCGATGATGCACGGGCGATTGTTCGAGAAGGTCGGGGTCCACGTCTCGACGGTGTTCGGGACCTTCACCCCCGAGATGGCCAAGTCCATGCCGGGCGCCGGCGACGATCCCCGCTTCTTCGCCACCGGCGTCAGCCTGATCGCCCACATGCGCAGCCCGCGCGTGCCGGCCGTGCACATGAACACCCGCTTCATCGCCACCACCCAGAGCTGGTTCGGCGGCGGCGGCGACCTGACCCCCCTGCTCGGCTACCAGCGCCAGCAGGACTTCCCCGACGCCATCGACTTCCACGCCGCCTACCAGCGGGCCTGCGACGCCCACGACCCGACCTGGCACGCCAAGTACAAGGCCTGGTGCGACGAGTACTTCTTCCTGCCGCACAGGAACGAGCCGCGCGGCATCGGCGGCATCTTCTACGACCACCACGACAGCGGCGACTGGGACCGCGACTTCGCCTTCACCCAGGACGTCGGCAAGGCGTTCCTGGAGATCTATCCGCAGTTGGTCCGGCGGCGGATGGGCGAGGCCTGGACGGTGGAGGAGCGCGAGCAGCAGCTGGTGCAGCGCGGCCGCTACGTGGAGTTCAACCTGCTCTACGACCGGGGCACGATGTTCGGACTGAAGACCGGCGGCAACGTCGAGTCGATCCTCAGCTCGATGCCGCCCGAGGTGAAGTGGCCGTAGGACTTGGCCGGGACAGGCGCATGCGCCTGTCCCCGTCCGTAACCTAGGCCTTCGGGCACTTCGCCCCTGTGTCGATCCACGCCTGCACCAGCGCCCCGAACTGCGCCTGGGCGCCCGGCGCGGGTTGACGTCCCGCGCCCGGGTTCCAGGCCCAGCCGACCAGATGATCCTGCGCCATGTGCTCATGCAGCTGAGCCAGCCCCCGGCCGCCGTTACGGGCCGGGTCCTTGATCTGGGCGCAGATCGCGCCGAGCGACTTGCCCTGCCAGGCCATCTCGACCGGGGCAAGGGCCCATTTCGGGTCGCCGGGGATCGACTGGATGTCCTGGCCCCAGGTGGCGACATTGGCCGGGCCGTGGCAGGCGGCGCACGGCAGGCCGGCCGGGCCGTGGCCGCTCTGGCCGGCGACCATCGGCGGGTTGTGCGGGTGGCGGTCGTCGCCCTGGGTCGGGGCGCGCTGGACCGGGTGGCAGTTCATGCAGCGCGGGCTCTGGATCACCTTGCCGGCCTCGGTGAACAGGGCGACCGAGCGAGCGGCCGGGTCCTTGATCGACACGAAGCTGGCGGCGGCCTTCAGGGTCTGGGCGGGCGGCGGCGGGGTCGCGGCCGGCGCGGCGGCCCAGACGGCGGAGATCACCGCTCCGCCCGTCAGGGCGCAGCCGGCGACGAGCAGAAGCGTGACGGCGCGCATGTGAACCTCCCGGGTTTCAGCGGGAACGGTTGGGCTCGGGCTTAGGTTGCCTTGGAGGCCGTTTCCGCCAGGAAGGCCCCGATCCAGCCGGCCACGCGCGTGCTGTCGTTGGGCCGGTTCAGAGAGGCGATCGCCGCGTCGGCCTGGGCGTCGGTATAGCGGTCGCCGCGCCGGGCCTCGATCAGGGCCGTGGCGTAGGCCGGGTCGAACTCGGGATGGAACTGCATCGAGATCGCCGCCTGGTCGTCATAGACCAGGATGCCGGCCGGGGTGAAGGCGCTGCCGGCCACGGCGCGGGCGCCGGGCGGGATCACGACCACCTGGTCCTGGTGCGAGGCCGGTACGGCGACCTTCGCGCCGGGGTCCATCCACGGCTGGAGCTCGACCACGTCGTAGGCGTGCAGGCCGACGCCCCAGCCCTTGTCGGACTTGACCACCTTGCCGCCGAACGCCTCGGCCATCACCTGGTGGCCGAAACAGACGCCGACCAGCGGAGCCTGGCCCTTGGCGGCGCGCAGGAAGGCCTTCAGCGGCGCGATCCACGGCAGGTCGTCATAGACCCCCGCCGACGAGCCGGTGACGATATAGGCGTCGCACTCGGCCGGGTCGCCCGGCAGCACGCCGGCCTGGACGTCGTAGGCGACATAGTCGTGTCCGGGCCCCAGCAGGTCCTGGAACATGCCGCCATAGCGCCCGAAGGCCGGTTGCAGCTTTTCAGGCGGTTCGCCGGTCTCGAGCAGGCCGATCTTCATGGGCGGGTCTCCTGACGGTCGCCCCGATATAGGCGAACGCGGCGCCTCCTTCGAGGCTTCGCTTCGCTACGCGCCTCAGGATGAGGAAGTCGGCAAAACGCTCCTCATCCTGAGGCGCCCGCGCAGCGGGCCTCGAAGGACGCGGGGCGTCAGAACACCATCCCCTGCGCCACGGCCTTCAGCCGTTCGATGGCCGAGAACTTGTCCTCGATGAAGTCCTGGTCGATCCACCAGATCTCGACCTCGCGCATCACCTCGCCGACCATCGGGCCCTTGGGCACGCCAGACTTCAGGATGTCCTCGCCGGTCAGCGGGAAGGCGGGCGGGGTCCAGCTCTCGCCCAGGGCCAGCAGGCCGCGCCACTGCGGGGTGGTGGCGGTGCGCTCGGCCCCGGCCCAGGCCAGCTTGACCCGGTCGCTGAAGGTCTTGATCCCCAGGGCGTAGACCGCCCGACGGGCCTCGCGCGGGCTCATCCAGCTGACGATGCGCGGCGACTTGCCAACCGCCTCGATCAGCCGCTCCTTGAGGGCGTTGGACAGCCGCAGCCGCTCGGCCATCTGGGCGGCGATCTTGGGGTCGTCGGGGATCAGGGCGGCCAGGCGCAGCTCGGGATCGTTCTCGAACAACTGCTCGGTCTCGATGGTCATCAGCCCCTCGAAACGGGCCAGCGACTTCACGAACGGCAGGATCGACGACAGCACGCTGGTGGCCGCCATCAGCCGCAGGGCGGCGCGCGGGTCGTCGGCGGCCAGCAGCTTGAGCAGCTCCTTCTGGGTGCGCTCGGCGGCCCGGCCCTCGACCATGCCCTTCAGCGCCTTGCAGGCGGCCAGGGCCTTCTGGTCGGCCTCGCCCTTGCCGTACCAGGCGTGGAAGCGGAAGAACCGCAGAATGCGCAGATAGTCCTCGCGGATGCGGGTCATCGGGTCGCCGACGAACACCACCCGCCCCTCGCGCGCGTCGTTCACCCCCTCGCCGGTCGGGTCGTAGAGCCGGCCTTCTGGATCGACATAGAGGGCGTTGAAGCGGAAATCGCGGCGCTCGGCGTCCTGGTCCCAGTCCTGGGTGAACGACACCACCGCCCGGCGGCCGTCGGTCGAGACGTCGCGGCGCAGGGTGGTGATCTCGTAGGGCCGGCCCTTGGAGACCGCCGTCACCGTGCCGTGGTCGACGCCGGTGGGGATGGCCTTCAGCCCGGCCTCCTGCAAGGCCTCGATCACCTGGTCGGGGGTCAGGGTGGTGGCGATGTCGATGTCGTCGATGGGCTTTCCCATCACGGTGTTGCGCACGCAGCCGCCGACGAACCGCGCGCAGCCGGGGAAGCCCCGCGCCTCGAGCGCCGCGATCACGGCTTTCGTCTCCGGCAGCGCCATCCAGGGCGCCACGCCTATGGTCTCTATATTCACGCCATTCCCCCGTACACGCCACGCCCCCCGTCTGCGCGGGGTCACGCATTTCAAACGAATATTTCAAACCAGCAAGCCGGACCGGCCCGCAATCTGTTGATCGAGCATCCCACAGGACGGCGACGCTCAGGCGACGGCCTCTTCGCCATGCAGCCGCTCATAAAGCGCCCGCAACATGCCCGCTGTCGCGCCCCAAATGAAACGCTCGTTCCACGGCATGGCGTAGAAGAACCGCCGCTCGCCGTCCGGCAGGTCGCGATGCTGGCGCTGGTGGTTGCCCGGGTCCATCAGGAACGAGAACGGCGTCTCGAACACGTCGGCCACCTCGTCGGGGCTGGCCTCGAAGGTGGCGGCCGGGTCGATGAAGCCGACCACCGGGGTGACGTGGAAACCGGTCACCGTGCGGTAGCCGTGCAGCAGGCCGGCCAGGGTGACGAACGACGGGTCCAGGTTCACCTCTTCCTGGGCCTCGCGCAGGGCGGTCTCCCACGGTGTCTCGCCCGGGTCGCAGCGACCGCCGGGGAAGGCGATCTGGCCGGTGTGGCTGCGCAGGGTGTCGGCGCGGCGGGTCAGCAGCACCGTCATGCCGTCGTCATGCTCGACCAGCCCGACCAGCACGGCGGCCGGGCGCAGGGCGTGGGGATTGTCGGGCCGCATGCCGGGATTGAGGTCGTAGTCCGAGCGCGCGGCGTCGAGGCTGGGGTCGTACTCGCCGATCGGGTCCAGGCGGCTGGCGATCCAGGCGCGGCGCTGGTCACGGGTCAGGCTCATCGGTGCGCCCCCGCCGGAGCGATCGGGAACCAGGCCCCGTTCGAGGCGACGCCCAGGCGTGGCCCCTCGGGGGTGTCGCGCTCGGCGGCCAGCTCGACCAGTTCGTAGAACACCGGCCGGGCGATCAGGGCCTCCAGGCCGCGCCGGACGTGCAGATAGGGTCGCGGCTCGCCGCTCGCGGCGTCGGTCTCGACGCGGATGGCGTTGTCGGGCCCCGCCTCGACCACGTCGCCGACATTGGTCTCGAAGCGCAGGACGTCTCCATCCTGATCCACGCGCGTGGCGATGAACGGCGCGTCCTCGACCTGGATCCGCAGCTTCTCGACCGGGGTGACCAGGTGGTAGCCGTCGGGGTCCAGCCGCAGCACGGTCGAGAACAGGCGCACCAGCGCCTCGCGGCCGATCGGCGTGCCCTCGTGGAACCACACCCCGTCCTTGCGGATGCGGATGTCGATCTCGCCGCAATGCTCCGGATGCCACAGGTGCACCGGCGGCAGGCCGCGTTCGCCGGCGGTCTTTGCCGCGGCGGTGACGCCTGCGAGGCCGGAAGGGGCGGGATCGGCGGTCATGGGCTTCAGGTAGGGCAAGCCGGTCGCCGGCTCAAGCGGTGGCTCGCCCTCCCCCTGTGGGGGAGGCGATCGCGCAGCGATCGGTGGGGGGGGAGTTTTACGATCAATGATCGTAGATCTGGTCGCCTGCCGACCACTCCCCCCACCGTCGGCTACGCCGACACCTCCCCCACAGGGGGAGGCTTTGGGGCCGTCACCCCTTCAGGATCGGTCCCACCAGGCCCGCGTCGCCGCCCTCGACCAGCGCCTTGACCAGCACCCGGCGCTGGTCGGCGGGACCGGGCATGGTCGCCTGGGCCGCCGGTCCGGCCGAGAAGCCGATCCGGCCGAAATAGGGCGCGTCGCCGACCAGCAGCACCGCGCGCCATCCCGCCCTGGTCGCCGCGGCGCAGGCGGCCTCGACCAGGGCCTGCCCCAGGCCGTGGCTGCGCTCGGTGGCGTCGACCGCCAGCGGGCCCAGGAAGGCGACGGGCTGGCCGCCCACGCTGACCGGCCACAGGCGGACGCTGCCGATCACCCGGCCATCGCTGAGGGCGACGAACGAGCAGTCGTCCAGCTTGCGGGCGCCCTCGCGCAGGCGCTCCGACGACTTGGCGAAGCGGCCGGGGCCGAAGGCGCGGTCGACCAGCACCTCGACGGCGCGGGCGTGCTCGGGCCGTTCGACGAGAACGGACGGCGGGACGGGTTGAGGCAGGACGGAAGACGGCATGAACTTGGGATATCCGGACACGAAAGGGGGCATAGCCCCGGTTCGTGACGCGGCCGAGACGGCCGCCGACACCAGGGCGGTTAGTCGCGGACTCCGGTCCGCGCGGCGCAGGTTCGTCGCAGGCGTCGCATCGGCGGCGCATCCCTTGTTTCCAGAGGGGCGCGAAATAGGGCCTGGGGCGCGCTGCGTCAATAAATTCAACGCTCGCATAAGAGAAACGCGATTGCGGCAGCGCTCGGTGGAGGACATGGTCCCGCCCCGATGACCGACCTTCCCCCCGACCCCGACTCCGTCCCGTCCGCCGTCGAGACGCCGGACACCTCGATGCGCGCCCTGCTCAGGCAGAACGACTTCCTGTTCTTCTGGGCCGCGCGCTTCGTCTCCACCCTGGCGGTGCAGATCCAGGGGGTGACGATCGGCTGGCAGGTCTATGTGCTGGCCCGCGAGACCGGCCACAGCGAGGGCCAGGGGGCCTTCCTGCTGGGCATGGTCGGCCTGGCCCAGTTCATCCCGCTGTTCTTCCTGGCCCTGACCGCCGGCGAGACCGCCGACCGCCACGACCGCAAGGCGATCATGACCGCCGCCATCGGGGTCGACATCCTCTGCGCCGCGGGCCTGGGCCTGCTAGCCTGGTCGGGGCACACGGCGCTGTGGCCGATCTTCGCCATCGCCGTGCTGTTCGGTGCGGGCCGCGCCTTCCTGTCGCCGGCCTCCAGCGCCATGGGCCCGATGCTGGTGCCCCGCCCGCTGTTGCCGCGCGCCATCGCCTGGAACTCGCTGTCGTGGCAGAGCGCCTCGATCATCGGCCCGGCTCTGGGCGGCCTGCTGATCGCCGTCTCGACGGCCACGGCCTTCGGGACCTCGGTCGTCCTGTTCCTGGTCGCCGGCCTGCTGCTGCTGGGCATCAGGGGCTCGACCAAGCCGGTGGTGCAACCGGGCTCGCGCTGGACCCTGATCAAGGAGGGCCTGGTCTATACCTGGCGCAACAAGATCGTCTTCGGCTCGATCTCGCTGGACCTGTTCGCCGTGCTGCTGGGCGGGGCCACGGCCCTGCTGCCGGTGTTCGCCCGCGACGTGCTGCACGTGGGCCCCGACGGCTTCGGCATGCTGCGCGCCGCCCCGGCCGTGGGCGCGACCCTGGTGGCGGTCTATCTGGCCAGCCACCAGATCCGCCGGCGGGCCGGGATGCTGATGTTCGGCGCCGTGGCGGTGTTCGCGATCGCCACCATCGTCTTTGGCCTGTCCAAGCTGGTCTGGCTGTCGGTCGGCGCGCTGGCCGTGCTGGGCGCGGCCGACATGGTCTCGGTCTATATCCGCCAGACCCTGGTGCAATTGGTCACCCCCGACCCGATGCGCGGCCGCGTCGCCGCCGTCTCGGGCCTGTTCATCAGCGCCTCCAACGAGCTGGGCGAGTTCGAGAGCGGCGTCGCGGCGCGGTTCCTCGGCCCCGTGGGTGCGGCGGTGTTCGGTGGGGTCGGGGCGCTGATCGTCACCGGGGCCTGGGCGCGGATGTTCCCGGCGCTGCGCAAGGCGGACCGGCTGGAGTAGGCCTGAAAGGTCCGCTCAAAAAACGGTTGTCATCCCGGGCGTAGCGAAGCGAAGACCCGGGACCGCCGGAAGCGCGGCGCTCACGCGTCGGTCCCGGATCGGCGGCCCTGTGGGCCTTGTCCGGGATGACAACCGTTTTTGGATGTCAGCTGTTGGCCAGCCTCGCCAACGCCTCCCCCGTCATCCGCCGCACGATCCAGTCGTCCAGCGCCGCCGCCCCGAGGCTGTCATAGAAGGCGATCGACGGGGCGTTCCAGTCGAGCACGGCCCATTCCAGCCGGCCCAGCTTCTCGTCGACGCAGCGCCGCGCCAGGCCCGCCAGCAGCGCCTTGCCGGCCCCGCTGCCCCGCGCCGAGGGCCGCACGAACAGGTCCTCCAGATAGATCCCGTGCCGGCCGACGAAGGTCGAGTAGTTGTAGAACCACAGGGCGAACCCCACCGGCTGGCCGTCGAGCTCGGCGATGTCGCAGAAGGCGCGCGGATTTTCGCCAAACAGCGCGGCGGTCATGTCGTTTTCCGTCGCCTCGACCGCGTCGAGCAGTTTTTCGTATTCCGCCAGGTCGCGAACGAACTGATAGATCAGGGCGCTGTCGGTCGGGACGGCGGGCCTAACAGTGACTTTGGTGGTGACGGGCATGGCGGTCTCTTCGGACTATCTGGATTTCGTGCTCGAACAGCTGGCCCCGGTCGGACCGCTGACCTCGCGCAAGATGTTCGGCGGAGTCGGGCTCTACGCCCAAGGCCTGTTCTTCGCCGTGATCGACGACGACACGCTCTACCTCAAGGGCGACGAGGCCCTGCGGCCGGACTTCGTGGCGGCCGGCAGCCATCCCTTCTGCCCGTTCGCCGACGCCAAGCCCATGGCCTACTGGTCGGCCCCAGCCGAGGCGCTGGACGAGCCTGATCAGCTGGTGGAATGGGCCCGGCGCTCGATCGCGGTGGCGGCGGCGCGGAAGATGCGAAGATAGCTATCGCGCGCCTTTCGCATCGGACATCCGCAACAGAAGCCCAACCAGCGGCTTGTTGACGTAATAGTTGTTGCGGCCTTGGCTGTGTTTCTCCAGCAACCCCGCCGCCGCCAGCTCGTCCAGGTAACTGGCGGCCGTCTGCCGGACGACACCCAGTTCCTTCAGAACGAAATCAATGCGCGTATACGGGTGACGGAACAGGTTGTTGAGCAGGTCCTGCGAATAGATTCGCGCGTGGTTCGTTCGAATGAGCCGTTTATATTCAGCCATCAGTTCGCCCACGCCTTGGACCAATTCCAGGGTTTGCCGCGCGGTCTCCGCCACGGCCCGCAGCATGTAGAGCAGCCATTCCTCCCACTGTCCGTCGTCCCGCACGGCCTGCAGTAGACGGTAGTATTCGGCCTTGTGCGCGTTGATGTAGCGACTGAGATACAGGATCGGAATGTCGAGCAAGCCGACCTTGGTCAGGTAGAGAACGTTCAGGATGCGCCCGATCCGGCCGTTACCATCAGGAAATGGATGGATACTCTCGAACTGATGATGGATCAGGGCCATTTTTATCAACGGATCCAAGTCACTGTCGGCTTCGTCGTTCAGGAAGCGCTCCAGCGCCGTCATGTGTTTGACGATCGCGGCGCGATCCTGTGGCGGCACATAGACGATCTCGCCAGACGCGTCGTTGCGTAGCGCCGTTCCCGGCGTCGCCCGGAACTCGCCTGTGGTGCGCTTGAGCACCTGGAACATCTCGATGATCGTGTTGTTGGTCAGCAGGCCCTGAGTTTCGGCGAGCCGGTCGTAGCCGCGCTTCAATGCGTCGCGATAAAGCGCGACTTCTTTGGCCGGCCCGCCATCGGGACTGTCGGGAAAGAGCGTTGCCTGGAACATCTCGTCCTGGGTCGTGACGATGTTCTCGATTTCCGAACTCGCCCGCGCCTCCTGGAGCGACAGGGTGTCGATCAAGATGCCCTGGTTGGGGATAGCCGTGGCCCGCCCCTTCAATTCCGCCAAGTAGCGGTGAGCCCGCGCGGCTTCACGAAGCACCGCCACGGTTTCGAGTTCTGCCGTCGGCGGCAAAGCGGGAATGGTGTAGATCGACTTTAACACGTCGCATTCCTCATGTTAAAGGATCGCGTTTTTTTTAACACGATGAGTGCGACGTGTAAAAAAGTTCGCTATTTGCGAACTTGGAACCTACCCGATCACCACTCCCGGCGGCGGGACGCTGTCCTCCGGCACGAAGAAGTCCGGCATCAGGGTCGCGGTCGGGTCCACCCGGTACTGGTCGAAGTCGCGCACGCCCTCGCCGTACAGGAACGTGTCGTCGATCACGAACTGGCTGGTGAACTCACGCGAGGGCTTGAGGAACATGGCGTGGGCCGCGTCGGCCATGATCTCGACCGTGCGGCAGTGCTTGAGGCCCTCCGCGCCGGCCAGGGCGAACTGGATGGCGGCGGTGGCGATGGCGGTGCGCGGCCACAGGGCGTTGAAGGCCACGCCGTCGGCCCGGAACTCCTCGGCCATGCCCAGCATGCACAGGCTCATATTGTACTTGGCCATCGAATAGGCGACGTGCGGCGCGAACCAGCGCGGCTTGATGTCCAGCGGCGGCGACAGGGCCAGAACGTGCGGATTGGCCGCCTTCTTCAGGTGCGGCAGGCAGATCCTCGAGGTCAGGAACGTGCCGCGCCCGTTGATCTGGTGCATCAGGTCGTAGCGCTTCATGTCGGTCGACAGCGTGCCGGTGAGCGAGATCGCCGAGGCGTTGTTGACGCAGATATCGATGCCGCCGAACGTTTCCACGGCCTTGTCGACGGCGGCCTGGACGCTGGCTTCCTCGCGCACGTCGACGATCAGCGGCAGGGCCTTGCCGCCGGCCGCCTCGATCTCGGCGGCGGCGGTGTAGATGGTGCCGGGCAGCTTGGGGTGCGGGTCGGCGGTCTTGGCGGCGATCACGATGTTGGCGCCGTCACGGGCCGCCCGCAGGGCGATGGCCAGGCCGATGCCGCGCGAGGCGCCGGTGATGAACAGGGTCTTGCCGTTCAGGCTCATGGAAAGCTCCTTTGAAGAGGGTCCGGCAGGGGGCGGCGGCGGCGGCCTCGTCCTTCGACAAGCTCAGGATGAGGGCTAGTGATACGCCGGTTCAGGAGAAATCCTCACCCTGAGCCTGTCGAAGGGCGAGGATTTCAGGCCCCGGTGGTCTCGACCGACAGCGCCCACAGCCGGTCGGCCTGTTCGGGATCGAGCGCGTAGGGCATGACGCCGGACCATCCGGCCTCCTTGGTCCAGGGCGCGGCCTGGGCCAGGTCTTCCAGATAGAGGCCGCCGACGCCTTCCAGTTCATCGCCGACCGCCGCCCAGACGCTGGTCGAGGCGCCCTGCTCGGGCGTCTTGAAGCCGTCGCGCACCTTGCCGTTCTCGTCGATCCAGCCCAGCGCCCGCTGCTCCTCGATCGGCAGGTGACGTTGCAGCGGGGTCATGATGCCGCCGGGCATGACGGCGTTGGCGAACACGCCCCCATCCTCCGCCAAGCCCTTGAACCGCGCGTTGAAGCCGACCGCGAACAGGGCGTTGGCGGTCTTGGCCTGGCCATAGCTTTCCCACTTGTCGTAGGGCCGGTTCCGGAAGTTCGGGTCGTCGAAATTCATCGGGCTTCGGCGGTGGCCGATCGACGACAGCGACACCACGCGCGACGACTTTCCGGACGCCTTGGCGGCGGCGACCAGGTTCGGCGCCAGCAGCACCGACAGCAGGAAGTGGCCGAAGTGGTTCGTGCCGATCTGCATCTCCAGCCCGTCCTCGGTATAGGCGAGCGGGCAGGCCATGACGCCGGCGTTGTTGATCAGCAGGTTCAGCGGCCGGTCGCCCCAGCGCTGCGCGAAGGCGCGGATCGACTTGAAGCTGGAAAGGTCGAGCATCGACCAGCTGACCTTACCCTTGGCCGTCCTGGCGATGTCGGCGACGGCGGCTTCGGCCAGGTCGGGTTTGCGGACGGCGATCACCACCTCGGCCCCAGCCTCGGCCAGGGCCCGGGCGGTCTCGACGCCGATGCCGGTGGCCCCGCCGGTGACGATGGCGACCTTGCCGGTCAGGTCATGGCCGGCGACCACGTCGCGGGCTGGCGTATAGGCCCCGAAGGGCGATTTGATGCGGTCGGCCATGAGGTTTCTCCCAGACTTTTCTCGTTGTGATCGACGCTACAGCTGCAGGACCAGAATCCCCAGGGCGATGGCCAGGCATAGCGGTCCGTAGGCGCGACGGTTGAGGGTCGCGAACGGCGTGCCCTCGGCATAGCGGAAGACCGGCGGCGCATAGGTCACCAGGCCGCGCCCGGCGAACACCGCGAAGAGCACCCAGCGCGCGGCCTTCGGCCAGCCGTCCCAGGCGGTCGGCGCCAGGGTCGCCAGGACCAGCGCCCCGCCGGTCGCCAGGGCCAGGGCCACGACAAGGCCGGACAACAGGCTCGGGGCCCGCATGCCGCGGGTGCGCCCGACCACGTGCTCGACCATGGAGGCCTCGTCGTGGCCAGGCCAGCGGCCGCCGAACGCCCAGTAGAGATGGATCCCCGCCAAGGCCAGCAGCGTCGCCGCCAGGAGCACGGCCAGCATGACCTCAGCCGACCTTGCTGAAGTCCGGGGCCCGGCGCTCGGCGAAGGCCATGAAGGCCTCGCGAGCCTCGGCGGTCTGCAGGCGCTGGGCGAACAGCTCGCCTTCCTTGTCCATCAGGGCCGAGATCGCCTCGGCGTCGCGCATCAGCCGCTTGGTGACGGTCAGGGCGCCCAGCGGACGCTTGGCCAGCTGGTCGGCGGCGGCGCGGGCCCGGGCGCGGAGCTCCTCCAGCGGCACGACCGCGTTGGCGATGCCCCAGGCGACGGCCGTGGTCCCGTCCACCGCTTCGCCGAGGGCGAACATGGCGTAGGCGCGGGCGTGGCCGATGCGCGACGGCAGCAGCAGGCTGGAAGCGGCTTCGGGCGACAGGGCCAGGTTGACGAACGGCACGGTCAGTCTGGCGTCGGGGCTGGTGAACACCAGGTCGCAGTGCAGCAGCATGGTCGTGCCGACGCCCACGGCCTGGCCCTGGACGGCGGCGACCAGCGGCCGGGTGGCCTTGGCCAGGTTCTTCAGGAACCGCATCACGTGGCGCTCGCCCTCGAAGGCGCCGGTGGCCTGGGCGGTGAAGTCCTTCAAGTCGTTGCCGGAGCTGAAGCTGTCGCCGTCGCCCTGGAACACCACCACCCGGATCGCGGGATCGGCCTCGGCCCGCTCCAGGCTGTCGGCCAGCACGCCGTACATGGTGTTGCTCAGCGCGTTCTTCTTGTCCGGACGAGCCAGGGTGATGGTCATGACGCCGGCTTCGACGACGACCTGGACATGTTCGGTCATGCGGGATCTCCTTTGGGGAATTTCGATTGCAGGCTGGACAGCCAGCGGGACACCACGGCGATCTCGTCGTCCGTGAAGCCCTCGGTGAGGTGGGCGTTGAGGCCTTCGACGCCGGCCTTGGCGTCCTCGCGGGCCTCGCGGCCCTTGTCGGTCAGGTAGAGGCGCAGGGCGCGGCCGTCCTTGGGGTCGGGGCGGCGCTCGACCAGCTCGGCGCGGGCCATGCGGTCGATCAGGCCGGTCATGGCCGAGGGGGCCAGGTCCAGGGCCTCGGCCGCCTCGCCGATCAGCGTCCCGTCGCCCTGGCCCAGCACGAACAGGGCCCCGGACTGGGCGGCGGTCAGCCCGCCCTTGGCGGCCATCTTGGCCTCGACATAGCGCTGCACCCGTCGGTGGGCGACGTTGAGCAGGAACACCAGGCGGCGGTCGGGAGGCGTGGTCATGACGCGACAATATGGTTCGCGCACGAAATATCAAACGATTGTTTTTCTACCGCGCTCTTTCCGCGGATTCACGGTTCCGACCGCGATGGGCCGGGGCGCCGGGCGCGGAACTCGAGCGTGAAGACCCTAGGGAGCTGACCTCGGCGTGACGCTTGGCGCGACGCCGTGTCGAGGCTATCGCCGAGTCGCCGTCGAGAGCGCCGACCGTTCGCCGGACGTCAGCCGGCGTACGTCGGCAACCTGGCAACGCTTGGCGCCCGTCGCCGTCTGCGCGACCATTTCGGCTCTCTCGCCCAGGCACACCACGTCGCTGCCATTCGCCCGCACCGAAACCTTCTCGGCGGAATTCAGGGCGGCGCAGCCGTCAGCCAGTTGCAGCCGGTAGATCCCGCCCTGGGCCGCCTGGATGTAGAGTGTCTTCTCACCGGAACGGTTTGCCCCGGCGATGAACTTGCCATTGAAGCACTGCTTGGCGTCGTCTCGCGGGAGGCTGGAGGAATAGGCGCGCAATTGGCTGGCGAAGTCGAAAACCTGGCCGTTGTCGGCCATGGCCGGGGCCGAGGACAGCGCCATCGCGACGCCGATAACGAAAAGCGCGGGCTTCATGACCTGACCTCGTGACGTTTCCGATCACACAACCATAGATCAAGAACGCCCCTTGCAGAAGGGCCTACCCTCAACCCGCTCGGCGTGGATTCTACCCTACCGCCCGGTACCAGTTCACCCCGTCGGCGTCGGCCTCGCGCACCGCCAGCCCCCGCCCGATCAGGCAGTTGAGGTGGGCCAGGGCCTCGCCGGTGGCCATGCCCAGCAGGTCCGGCCCGATCGGCCGGGCGAACAGCGCGCCGAACACGTCGACCGCCCGCCGGGGCTCCTCCAGCTTGCCCTGCAACCGCCCCAGGCCGCGCTCGTGGCCGTTGATCAGGTGGTCGATGCGGGCGTGCAGCCCCCGGAACGGGTCGTTGTGGGCCGGCAGCACCAGCACGCTGTCGGGCACCGTCGCCTTGACCTTGGCCAGCGAGGTCAGCCAGTCGGTCAGCGGATCGGCGTCGGGCTCGGTGGGGAACACCGAGACGTTCGACGAGATCTTCGGCAGCACCTGGTCGCCCGAGATCAGCACGCCCAGGTCCTCGCACCACAGGCAGGCGTGGTCGGGCGAATGGCCCTGCCCCGTCACCACCCGCCAGGCATGGTCGCCGATCGTGAAGGACTCGCCGTCGACCATCCGGCGATAGCTGTCGGGCAGTTGGTAGATCGCCTTGCCGAAGCCGCCGAACCGGGTCCGGTAGCTCTCGATGCCGTCCTCGTTCCAGCCGGCGGCCCGGAAGAACCGCACCCCGTCCTCGGGCGCCTCGCGGCCGGTGTCGGCCACCAGCATCCGGCACTGGAAATATTCCAGCCGGGTCATCCACAGGCGGACGTCGAACTTGCGGGCGATCCAGCCAGCCAGGCCGACATGGTCGGGATGCAGGTGGGTGACGATCACCCGGGTGACCGGCGCCCCGCCCAGGGCCAGGGCGAAGGCCGTCCGCCAGGCCTGCGAGGTCTCCTTGGTCTGCATGCCGGTGTCGACCACCGCCCAGCCCTCGCCGTCCCGGATCGCCCAGACATTAATGAAGCCCAGCGAGCCGCCCAGCGGCTGGCGCAGCCACAGCACGCCGGGCGCGACCTCGACCGCCTGGCCCGAACCGGGCTCCGGCGTCTGCTCGAACGGATAGACCAGCCGCGGGCGGCGCGTCTCCGGCGCCTCATCCGTGGGCGTCTCTTCGATCCCGTCGCGCATCCCGCGTCCTCCGGTCGCGGCCCGTGTTCCGGGCCGTCGTCATGATTGCGCCCCCGTCGGACGACATCTTGACCCTCGATGCAAGCGGGCCTTAAGTCCGCCGCGAGGAAATTTACCCAGGAGACGTACCCCCATGAGGCCCTTCGCGATCGGCTTGACCGCCGCCCTCGCGCTCGCCGCGCTCATTCCGGCCGCCGTGATCTCGGCGCCGAAGGAGAAGGAAAAGCCCGCCGCGGTCGACGCCAAGGCGCGCGAAGCGGGCATGAAAGACGCGCCGGCCATGGTCACGGCCGCCGGCCTGACCTGCACCGTCTCCGACGCCCGCTTCATCGGCGAGGACAAGAAGACCGCCACGAAGTATTACGAAGTGGCCTGCCAGCAGGGCATGGGCTTCGCGATCTCGGCCAAGAAGGACGTCGCGCCGCTGGCCTATACCTGCCTCGAAAGCAGCGCGCCTGGCCCCGACGGCAAGACCGGCGGCCTGGCCTGCGCGCTGCCGGCCAACCTCGACGCCAAGGCCGGCCTGCTACCCTACATCAAGAAGGCCGGCGTGCCCTGCGACCTGGAAAACGCCCGCGCCATCGGCTCCGGCGCCAAGAACAGCTATTTCGAAGTCGCCTGCAAGGGCGGCACCGGCTACATCCTGACCACCGCCACCCCGGTCACCGTGGACCAGGACGTCACCGCCAACAGCTGCCTGCTGTACGACGACGGCGGCAATGTCAGCTGCAAGCTGACCGACAAGGCCACCCAGCTGGCCATCGTCGACACCCTGGCGGCCGGCGCGGGCAAGAACTGCGCGGTCAAGGACAAGCGCTACGTCCTCAGCACCAAGACCGACAACTATTTCGAAGTCGCCTGCCAGGACGGCAAGGGCTACATGCTGCAACAGACCGCCACGAGCGGCGCCCTGGCCAAGACGATCGACTGCGCCCAGGCCAGCTTCGTCGGCGGCGGCTGCACCCTGACCGACAGCGTCGCGGCCCAGACCGAGCAGGCCGGCCTGTACACCAAGCTGGCCACCAAGGCCGGCTTCGACTGCAAGGTCGAAAAGTACGGCATGCTGCCCAGCCAGGACAACCGCAAGGAAATCGTCGAGCTGAAGTGCTCCAACCGTCCGGACGGCGGCATCGGCGTGTTCTCGGCCACCGAAAACCACGTCTATGACTGCGTGGCCTCGGAGATCAACGGCTACCGCTGCAGCTTCACCAAGGCCGACGCGGTCTATCCGCGCCTGACGGCCAACCTGAAGTCGCTCGGCAAGGGCAGCTGCACGGTTTCCGGTTCGCGGGTCATCGGTCAGACCGCCACCGACGGCTATGTCGAGGTCGCCTGTTCCGACGGCCTGCCGGGCTGGGTCATCGCCTATCCGCTGGGCGCCGGCTCGACCAACCCCAAGGAAGTCATGTCCTGCCTCCAGGCCAAGGGCGTGGGCGGCGGCTGCAAGCTGCCGACCAACACCACCAAGAGCTAGGTCGGGCTCGAGCCTGAACGAAGAAGCCCGCCGGGAGCGATCCCGGCGGGCTTTTTGTCCCGTCGTCGGGACCGCTCCATGGCGGCGCGGGGGGAGCTCCGGGATCGCGACGCCGGCTCAGTCGGTGAGATAGAAATTGTTCATGCTCTCGATGCCGGACGTCTCGTTGCAAGCGCCCAGTCCGGCGACGACGATACGCTTGTTCAAGCCATAGGCCGACATCAGCACGGCCAGCTTGGCCTGGCCGGCCGGGGTGGCCCCGTCGAACGTCCAACGCCCCAGGTTCGTAGCGCAGCCGGGGAGGGTCGTCCTGTCGCCGTCGTGATTGAACAGCACGACGCCGTTGCTCAGCACCTGGACAACGCTGATATGACCGGCCCCGGTCGATGATGCCGTGGCCGGCGCGCCTGACAGTAAAGCGGCGATCAGTATCGCTCCGCCCAATCCCCGGATGAATTTCCCGCCCTGCATTTCGCCACCCCAAGTTGGATCTCAACCAGGATGACGGCTTTCCCGCACAAGGTGAAGTTTGTTCTCGATCAGGAAAGCCCCGCCCCGACCTTCTCCAGGCCCGAAGCCAGCTGCTTCAGGCGCTTGTCCAGCTCGGCCATGGTGCGGTTCAGCGCCCCTTCGTCGTCGCGCCAGACCTGCAGGGTCCGGGCCCAGACCGCCGTCATCGCCGTCAGGCGGGCGGGGGTGGCGTCGACTCCGGCCGCTTCCAGGATGGCGCGGGCGGTCCTGGGGAACCGCAACGCCGAAATGACCAGGCTCTCGGAGCGACTGATGGCGATCAGGGCGGGGCGGTGCGGCTCCATCGCCTCGATCCGGGCCATGGCGGCATCGAACAGGCGGTCGTGGATGGCCGCGTCTTCAGCCGAAGCCGTGCCCAGCGCGGCGCGGTCGAAGCGCGTCGCCAGGTGGTTCAGCACCGCGGCCTTGCCGTCGGCCCGGGCGTAGAGCTCGGCGAACGGGATCTCGGCCTTCACGGCGATGTCACGCAGGGAAACCTGCGTCCACGGCCGGTCGGCGGCCAGGGCCAGGGCCGCGGCGGCGGCGCGATCGAGGATGTCTTCGGCGGCGGTCATGCTTGTTCAGATGGCGGGTTGAGGGGAGCGAAGCAAGCACCCTCTCCCATGGGGAGAGGGAGGCCGCCACTTTCTAAGGTCCTCCCCCTGTGGGGGAGGTGTCGGCGAAGCCGACGGTGGGGGGAGTCTCTGCAAATGGCGACGCGCTTGCCCCAGCCCGAACGCTCCCCCCACCGGTCGCTGCGCGACCGCCTCCCCCACGGGGGGAGGACCTTGCGGCTACGCCCCCAGCTCCTTCGAGCGCCGGACCGCCGCCGCCATCGCCCGGGGCAACAGGTCGCCGAAACCGCCCTCGCCCATCAGCACCGCCAGGGCCGCCGCCGTGGTGCCGCCCGGCGAGGTCACCTGCCTGCGCAGCTCGGCCGGCTCCTCCCCGCCCTGCCCCAGCAGGGCGGCGGCGCCGACGATGGTGGCGCGGGCCAGGGTGGCCGAGGCGGCGGGGTCCAGGCCCTGGCCGGCCCCGGCCGCCTCCAGCGCCTCGATGAAGGCGTAGAGATAGGCCGGGGCCGAACCCGAGACGGCAGTCGCCGCGTGCATCAGCGCCTCGTCGTCGAGATCGACCACCGTGGCGACGGGCGCGAGCAGGGCGTGGGCGCGGGCCCTCGCCTCCGCCGTGTCGGCATAAATGCTGGCCGTGCCCAGGCCGATGGCCACGGCGGTGGTCGGCATCACCCGGACCACGCGGCGACCGCCGAACACCTCGGAAATGTCGGCGGCGCGCACCCCGGCGGCGATCGAGACGATGACGGCGTCGGGGGCCAGGTGCGGAACGACGTCAGCCGCCGCCTCGCGCCAGATCTGCGGCTTGACGGCCAGCAGCACGGTCCTGGCGGCGGCCAGGGCCTCCAACGGCGGATTGACCACCGCGCCGGGAAAGGCGGCGGGGTCGGCATGGGGGTCGCGGATGATCAGGTCGGCGGCGGCGAAGGCCCCGGCCTCGCGCCAGCCCGCGATCAGGGCCCCGCCCATGCGTCCGGCGCCGAGGAGGAGGATGGGGGTCATGGTAAGGGCATCCCTAATCGTTGTCATCCCGGAAGCCTCGCAGAGGCTGTCCGGGACCCAGGGGCGATGCGCACGGCCCCTGGGTCCCGGCTCTTCGCTTCGCTACGGCCGGATGACAACCAGAAGGATCGCGGCAGTAATTTTTTAAGCCTGGCCCACCGTTTCGAACATGCAGGCGGCCATCGCCTCGTCCGGGGTCTTGGCGCTGTGCAGCAGGAAATCGAAGGCCGGGTAGAAGCGGTCGGCGGCTTCCACCGCCGCGTCGATCATCGAGGCGGCCTGGGCCATGGTCGGGCGTTCGCCGGCCGGCAGGGCCAGGGCGTGGCGGAACACCACTTCGCCATCCTCGGTCCAGACTTCGAAATGGCCCAGCCAGACGCGCTGGTTGATCATCGACAGCAGCTCATAGGCGCTGGGGCGTTTGGTCTTGCTGGCGCGCAGGTCCAGCGACAGGCACAGCTGCAGGCAGTCGGCCTCGGGCCGCCACGCGAACCACAGCTCGTAATCCTTCCAGTCGCCGGTCAGGGCGAAGGCCAGGTCGCCGTCCTCGGTGCGGTCGAAGGTCAGGTTCTCGGCCGCCAGGACGTGCTCGACGACCTCCAGGGGATCCATCGCCAGCAGGACGTCGTCTTCTTCGGGTTGGGTGTCCATAAGAACCTTTGGCCCCCGGGGGAAAACGGGTCGGTGGGACCCGTTCAAATCACCCACTCGAGGGACTCTAAGCTGCTTCGCGGGCGGCGTCACAACCGCCTTCACGTCGAACGGGAAACGAAACTCGCCTATTTGGCCGCTTCGTCGCCTTTGGGAGACACCGGCTTGGCCGCGGTTTTCTTGGCCTTCAGGGCCGCGACTTCCTCGCGAAGCGCCGCGACCTCGGCCTTCAGGGCCTCGAAATCGTCGCGGCGGATCAGGTCGAATTCGGCGGCCAGCCGGTCGGCCTGGGCCCGCATCGCGGTCTTGGCTTCCTCGCCGGCGGTCTGGGCGATGCCCATGGCGGCCTGGGTCAGCTTGGCGAATTCGTCGAGAAAGGGGTTTTGGCTGTGCATCGAGATTCCAGGGGCGCGGCGATGGGAGGCGAGCCCTTATATGGGAAACGGGAGATGAAAGCGAAGGAGGAACGCGCTAGAGGTTCCTGCCTCTGTCCGCCAGGAGCCGTTCGGCGTGATCTTTCCCGACATCGACCCCATCGTCCATATCGGCCCGTGGGCGCTGCAATGGGGGCCTCTGGCCCTGCGCTGGTACGCCCTGGCCTATGTGGCCGGCATCCTGCTGGGCTGGCGCTACGCCGTCGTCCTGGCGCGCGACGCCAAGCTGTGGGGCGGCCGCAAGCCCGCCGCCACGCCGCTGCAGATCGACGATCTGGTGCTGTGGATCACCCTGGGCATCATCCTGGGCGGCCGGATCGGCTACGTGCTGTTCTACATGCTGCTCAACGCCGACCAGCGGGCCAACCTGGCCGACAACCCGATGGACGTGTTCAAGGTCTGGGAGGGCGGCATGTCCTTCCACGGCGGGTTCCTGGGCGTCTGCGCCGCGATCCTGCTGTTCGCCCGCCGCAACCGGATCGACATCCTCAAGCTGGGCGACCTGGTGGCCCCGGTCGCGCCGATCGGCCTGTTCTTCGGTCGCTGCGCCAACTTCATCAACGGCGAGCTGTGGGGCCGGATCACCGACCATCCGTGGGGCATGGTGTTCTGCAACGCCACGATCCAGAAGGCCAACGGTGGGATCTGCCCGGCCGGTCCGCTTCCGCGCCATCCCAGCCAGCTCTATGAGGCGGCGCTGGAGGGGGTGCTGCTGTTCCTGATCCTGAGCTTCGCGGTCCATCGCCTGAAATGGCTGCAACGGCGCGGCGCGCTGGTGGGGACCTTCCTGCTGGGCTACGGCCTGTTCCGGGCGGCGCTGGAGAACGTCCGCAACCCCGACCACGGCATGCCCGACTTCCCGTTCGGCCTGACCATGGGGATGATGCTGTCGATCCCGATGCTGCTGGTCGGCGCCTGGCTGCTGTGGAAGGCCCTGCGCGAGCCGGTTCCCGCTCCGCTCGCGGAAGACCATGAGCCTGCTTGACCGCCTGAGGGCGCAGATCGCCCAGGACGGCCCGATCAGCGTCGCCGAATATTTCACCCGCTGCCTGCACGACCCTCGCGACGGCTATTACGCCACTCGCCCCGCGCTGGGCGCGGGCGGCGACTTCCTGACCGCGCCGGGCGTCAGCCAGATGTTCGGCGAGCTGATCGGCCTGTGGCTGCTGGAGACCTGGACCCGCATGGGCCGGCCCTCGCCGGTGCGGCTGGTCGAGATGGGCCCTGGCGACGGAACCCTGATCAGCGACATCCTGCGGGCCGCCAGGCTGCTGCCGGACTTCATCGAGGCCGCCGACCTGTGGCTGGTCGAGGTGTCGGCGCCGTTGCGCGCGCTTCAGGCCGCGCGGCTGGAAGGCGCGGCGCCGACGCCGCGCTGGGCCGACCGGCTGGAGGCCGTGCCGGACGGGGCGCCGCTGCTGCTGGTCGCCAACGAGGTGCTCGACTGCCTGCCGGCTCGCCAGTTCGTGCGGACCGAGGGCGGCTGGGCGGAACGGGTGGTGGGGCTGGATGAGGCGGGGCAACTGGCGTTCGGGCTGAGAGCGCTAGGTCCTCCCCCCGTGGGGGAGGCGGCCCGCAGGGCCGGTGGGGGGAACCTGCCGAGTCCGCACACTCCCCCCTCCGTCGCCCAAGGGGCGACACCTCCCCCACAGGGGGAGGACTTTCCACCCGGAACCCTCATCGAATCCTCCCCCGCCCAGGCCGCCCTCGGCGCGGAGATCGGCCACCGGGTCGCCCGCGACGGCGGGGCCGCCCTGCTGATCGACTACGGCCGCGACACGCCGGGACCGGGCGACACCCTGCAGGCGCTGAAGGCCCACGCCAAGGTCTCGCCCCTGAGCGAGCCCGGCCAGGCCGACCTGACCGTCTGGGCCGACTTCCCCGCCGTGCTGGCCGCCGCCGTCGAGGCCGGGGCCGCCGCGGGCCCGATCCTGCCGCAGGGCGCGTTCCTGGAGGCCCTGGGCATCGGGGCCCGGGCCCAGGTTCTGGCCGCCGCCCGCCCCGACCAGGCCCAGATCCTCGCAAGACAGCTTGATCGCCTGACCGGAGCGGCGCAGATGGGCGGTCTGTTCAAGGTCGTCTGCATCCATGCGCCCGACCTGGCCGTTCCCCTGTTCGAGGACGCTTGAGATGACAGAGCTTCCCCCCGGCGATCTTCCCACCGTCCAGTCGCCGCTGCTGGCCGCCGTGGCCGGCGTGAAGCACGCGTTCTTCACGCGCCAGGGCGGGGTCTCGACCGGCCTCTATTCCAGCTTCAACGTCGGACGCGGCAGCGGTGACGAGCCCGCCGACGTCGCCGAGAACCGGGCGCGCGCCGCCGCCTGGTTCGGGGCCGCGCCGGAAGACCTCAACACCTGTTTCCAGATCCACTCGACCATCACCATCGTCGCCGACGGTTCGTGGGGCGACGTTCGCCCGGAGGGCGACGCCGTTGTCACCAAGACGCCGGGCGTGGTCTGCGGGGCCCTGCACGCCGACTGCGCGCCGGTGCTGATCGTCGACCCCGTGGCCCGCATCGTCGCCGCCGCCCACGCGGGCTGGCGCGGGGCGCTGGACGGCGTCGTGCAGTCGGCCGTCGACCAGATGGTCGCCCTGGGCGGCGATCCGTCCCGCATGGTCGCCGCCGTCGGCCCCTGCATCGGCCCCAAGTCCTACGAGGTCGGCCTGGAGTTCCTGCGCCGCTTCGAGGACGACTGCCCCGGCTCCAAGCGATTCTTCACGGCCGGCGCCAGCGACGACAAGCGGATGTTCGACCTGCCGGCCTTCGTGCTGGACCGTCTGGACACGGCGGGAATCGAACGGCGCGAATGGGTCGGCCGCGATACCCGCGCGGAAGCCGACCTGTTCTTTTCCAACCGCCGCGCTGTGCTGAGCGGCGAGTCCGACTACGGACGGCTGCTCTCGGCGATCGCGCTCGAGGCATGAACGCGCCAAATAACCCCGGTCAATCGCGACTCAGCCTTGTTCCCGCGCCCGGGACTGCTAGAAGCCCCCGCAACGGCGACACCCCTCCGCGAGACAAAACCATGAAGCTGCTGTCCGGCAATTCGAACCGCACCCTGGCCCAGTCCATCGCGGAGTATCTCGACATGCCGCTGACCCGCGCCCAGGTGCGCCGGTTCGCCGACCTCGAGGTGTTCGTCACCATCGACGAAAACGTGCGCGGCGAAGACGTCTTCGTCATCCAGTCGACCAGCTATCCGGCCAACGACAACCTGATGGAGCTGTTGATCTGCATCGACGCCCTGAAGCGCGCGTCGGGCAAGCGGATCACCGCCGTCCTCCCCTACTTCGGCTACGCCCGCCAGGACCGCAAGACCGGCGGCCGCACGCCGATCTCGGCCAAGCTGGTGGCCAATCTGATCACCCGTTCGGGCGCCGACCGGGTGCTGACCATGGATCTGCACGCCGGCCAGATCCAGGGCTTCTTCGACATTCCGACCGACAACCTGCTGCCCTCGCGCCTGCTCGCCGACGACATCCACAAGCGCTACACGATCAAGGACGACCTGATGGTCGTCTCGCCCGACGTCGGCGGCGTGGTGCGGGCCCGGGCCCTGGCCAAGCGCCTGAACGACGCCGACCTGGCCATCGTCGACAAGCGCCGCTCGGCTCCGGGCGAGAGCGAGGTCATGAACATCATCGGCGACGTCGAAGGCCGCCGCTGCATCCTGTTCGACGACATCGTCGATTCGGCCGGCACCCTGTGCAACGCCGCCGCCGCCCTGATCGCCCAGGGCGCGACCTCGGTCAGCGCCTATGTCACCCACGGGGTGCTGTCGGGCGCGGCCGCCGAGCGGGTGGCCAATTCGGTGCTGACCGAGCTGGTGGTCACCGACTCGATCGAGGCCTCCGACGTGGTCAAGGCCTGCCCCAAGATCCGCTACGTCTCGTGCGCGCCGCTGATCGGCGAGGCCATCCGCCGGATCGCCAACGAGGAATCGGTCTCCAAGCTGTTCGACTAGTCGATGATGCGGAAGTAGTTGAGAGACTCGGTGTCGGGCCAGTCGGCGCAGCTTCCCATACCGATGATCACGATCTTCTTGTGCTGAGCGTAGGCGGTCAGCAGGGCCGAAACCTGAGCCTGGCCGCCCAAGGTGGCGCCGCTCAGCGCCCAGCCATAGCCTTGACCGTGGCAGGCCGGCGGCGTCCCCGTCCGAACACCGGTGTGGGAGAAGATCACCGCGCCATTGCGCATCGCCATCACGCCGACGATGTAGCCCTCTTCGGCGCTGGTCGCCCCCGCGGGCGACGAAAACGCGCAGGCCGCCACGCAGGCCGCCGCCGCAAGCTTCTTCAACATGAACATCCCCAGGTTTAATTTGGCCAAGCTTAGGTTGGCGCATCCAAAAGTAGAAGTCGCAAACTCTACCGGCGAGGTTGCTCCAGGCCGAAGCCGGACCAGCCGTCCGGCGCTTTTCGAAGGCGGCGCTTGTCAAGGTGTGGTTAACGGGCTGACTGTCACAATGTCGCCCGTTCGCCGATGGTATGGCGGGCGCTCTATATCATTGGGGATGTTCTCGGGATGCTATCCACCACGCGCAAGCGCGCCGCTCTGACGGCCATGGCCGTGGCCGTCGCCACGGTCCTGGCCAGCTGCAGCACCCCGCCTCCGCCGGTGCCAGTGGTCGCCGCGCCGCCCGCCCCGCCGCCGATCACCCTGTCCTCGGCCATCGTCGAGCGGGCCAGCGCCTTCCGCGGCTACATGCAGCGGGCCGGCGCCATCAGCCCCAACTTCCAGGACGCCGCCCAGATCCAGTCGTCCCTGAAGGTCGCCGTCGCCTACGAACCCAAGCAGTTCCTGTCGGGCGCGACGTCCTACGCCGCCATTCTGGCCCTGCAGGACCCCACCTTCGTGGCCTCGGTGCGCACCTTCGCCGCCGACCCGACCCAGCGCCAGCAGGTCATCAACCAGCTGGTCGCCGACCCGGCCTACGCCGTCGGCTTCAAGGGCAGCGACACCGCCGCCGCCCGGATCATCGACACCCTCAACGGCGACGGCCTGAAGGTCTACACCGCCGGCAAGGCCGTGAAACAGGCGGCCTACGACGTCCAGCACTCGGCCTGGTCGAAGACCACCGTGCTCGACCGCGACGGCCGCCTGGCCTACGCCAAGACCATGTCGGCGACCCCGGCCCTGGCCGACAGCGCCGACGTGGCCGTGCTGCAGCAGGCCTGGAACGGCTCCGCCGTGCCGCTGGTCGCCGCCCCGGACGCCGTGCCGGCCGCCGCGCTCCGTTCCGCGCCGCCGCCCTACAAGCCCCTGGTGATCCGTGGCCTGGCCGTGGCCGCCCTGGCCGCCCTGGGCTATGCCGGCGACGACAAGCTGGCCTTGATCGACGCGGTCATGGCCGAACCGGCCAGCGCCATGTGCCTGAACATGGCCAAGCTGAACCTCTACCAGTGCCTGGCCGTCGCCAAGCCGCACTACGAGGACGTGTTCTGCCTGGGCCAGCACATCATGATCGACACCGGCATGTGCGTGATCAAGGCCTCGGGCGCCGCCCTGCCCTACGAGCCCCCGCCCCCGCCCAAGCCGGAGCCGGTGGTCAAGAAGAAGAAGCCGGTCGCCAAGAAGGCGGGCTCGGCCAAGAAGAAGAGCTAGAGCACGAACCCTCTCCCGGAGGGAGAGGGAGGGGCCCATGTGGCAGCATGGGAGGGTGAGGGGTTAAGGCGCCAGACGCCTTCCCCCGCCCCCGATAACCCCAACCCCAAGCGCCCTGGCTCCGCGCTCAAAACGGCCAACAGCGTCACCCCTCACCCTCCCACGCCCCTTCGGGACGCGGGCCCCTCCCTCTCCCCTCCGGGAGAGGGTGACTCTTGGGGCGACATTCGCGCCCGTTGCCATGGGCGGCCGTTCTGTGTATTGAGCGCGACCTCAAAAACGTCGACCGGGCGGGACAATCCAGTCTTGTGCGGCGGCTTCGCATTCCGAGAGCATCCGGCTCTCCAGAGAGACAGACATGGCCGACATCATTCTCAACGTCGAAGTTCGCGATCGCGCCGGCACCGGCGGTTCGCGTGAAACCCGCCGCGCCGGCAAGATCCCCGGCATCCTGTACGGCGGCGAAAAGGCTCCCGTAAACGTCGCGGTGAAGTCGAACGAATTCCGCAAGGCGCTCTACACCGGCAAGCTGCTCGGCCACCTGGTCACGCTGCAGCACGGCGAAGACAAGCAGTCGGTCATCGCCAAGGCGATCCAGTTCCACCCGGTCACCGACGAGCCGATCCACTTCGACCTGTTCCGCGTCGGCGAGCACCAGCTGATCAAGATCCAGGTTCCGGTCCACTTCAAGAACCACGACATCTCGGTCGGCATGAAGAAGGGCGGCTCGCTGGAGATCGTCCGTCACACCGTCGAGCTGGCCTGCCCGGCCGACGCCATCCCGGAAGAGCTGATCATCGACCTGGCTCACCACGACATCGGCGACACCATCCGCATCTCGGAAGTGAAGCTGCCGGAAGGCGTGCGCCCGGCCCAGGACCGCGACTTCGTGATCGCCAACCTGAAGGCCTCGGCCGCCGCCCAGTCGGGCGAAGGCGACACCACCACCGAAGCCTAAGGGCCGGTGGTCGGGTTTCCGATCTGAGCTATCGAAACGGGCGGGCTTCACGGCCCGCCCGTTTTGCGTTTTGGCTGAAGGGCCGCGTCCTTCGAGGCCCGCTTGCGCGGGCGCCTCAGGATGAGGAACCTGGGTTGATCCGCCAATCGTATCCCTCATCCTGAGGCGCCTTGCGCAGCAAGGCCTCGAAGGACGCACGGAGCAAGCCGTCCATGCTGATCCTCGCCGGTCTCGGCAATCCCGAAGCCAAGTACGAGAAGAACCGGCACAATGTCGGGTTCATGGCCGTCGACGCCATCGCCCGCGAATGGGGCACGGCGCCGTGGCGCTCGCGCTTCCAGGGCCTGGCCTGCGAGGGCCAGGTCTCCACGCCGGACGGCCCGGTCAAGCTGCTGCTGCTCAAGCCCAAGACCTTCTACAACGAGAGTGGCCGCGCCGTCGGCGAGGCGATGAAGTTCTTCAAGCTGGCCCCGACCGACGTCATCGTCTTCCACGACGAGATCGACATGGCCCCCGGCCGTTTCCGGATGAAGGCCGGCGGCGGGGCGGCGGGCAACAACGGCGTGCGCTCGATCACCAGCCAGGTCGGGGATACGTTCCGGCGCGGCCGCATCGGCGTGGGTCACCCCGGCCACAAGGACGCGGTGATGCACTATGTGCTGGGCGACTTCCACAAGGTCGAGCACCAGTGGCTGGACCCGATGCTGGACGCCATCGCCGACGCCTTGCCCTTCGCGGCGGCCGGCGACGACGAACGTTACCAGGCCGAGGTCCTGCGCCTGGCCCCGGCCCCCAAGGCCGATCCGAAAAAGGCCGCGCGACAGGCCGACTGAGGGGCGGGCGATTGACGCCGGCCCATCAACGCGACAAACACCCAAGGTAGAGCTTGGAGTTCTCGATGTTCCCCGCCATCGGTCTTTCGCTGATCTTCTCGATCGCCCTGTGTGTTCACGTGGTCCGCACCCATCAGCAGATGTACTGGCTGTGGATCATCCTGGCCTTCCAGCCGCTGGGCGGGCTGGTCTATCTGCTGGCCATCGTCGCGCCGGAGTTCCTGGGCGGCAGCAAGGCCCAGCGCATGGGCCAGGCGGCCCGCAAGGCGCTGGACCCGCAGCGAGAGTATCGCGAGGCGACCCAGGCGGTCGACGACGCCCCGACCGTGGGCGCCCGCGCGCGCCAGGCCGCGGCCGCCACCGGCCTGGGCCGGCACCAGGAGGCCGAGCGGCTGTATGCCGAGGCGCTGCAAGGTCTGTACGCCGACGATCCGCAATTGCTGCTGGGCCGCGCCAACGCCCTGATCGAGCTGAACCGCCCCGCCGAGGCCTTGCCGCTGCTGGAAACCCTGAGCGCCCAGTCCAACGCCGCCCGCACCCCGCAGGTGGCCCTGGCCATGGGGCGCGCCTATCACGCCCTGGGCCGCCAGACCGAGGCCGACACCGCCCTGCGCTGGGCCGCCGCCCACCTGCCGGGCTTCGAGGGCATGGCGCGCTACGCCGTGTTCCTGGCGCAGGTCGGCCGCGAGGACGAGGCCCGCGAGGCCCTGGCCGAGATCGACAAGCGCCTGGCCAAGACCCACGCCCACTTCCGCAAGGAAGCGCGCGGCTGGCGTGACCTGGCGGCGGCGGGGGTTGGGTAGGCGGACGGACGACCTCGAACCCCGGTCCGTTCGCGCCTCCCTTTCAACCGTCATTCCGGGCCTTGTGCCCGGAACCCCTGGTTCAGCCGACGGTGAAGTGCAATGGCGCGCCGGCGCGCCACATCCCGCACCTGCGGCGGACAAAGGGGTCCCGGGCACAAGGCCCGGGATGACGAAACAATTTGGGTTGCGTGGGTCCAATTCGAGCCTAGGCCCGCTCGCGCCCATCCCCCATCAGCAGGTGGCCCAGCCAGCTGACCACCCCGACCACCACCGAGCCGAGAATCCCGGCCCACAGGCCGTCGACCACGAAGCCTTTCAGCAGCAGGCCGACCAGGCCCAGCATCGCGGCGTTCACCACCAGCAGGAACAGGCCCAGGGTCACCAGGGTCAGCGGCAGGGTGAGCAGGAAGACCACGGGCCGGACCACGGCGTTGACGATTCCCAGCAGGACGGCGGCGATCAGCAGGCTGGTCCAGCCGCCCGGCGCCGCGATGCCCGGCACGATCTCGGACGCCAGCCAGAGGCCCAGCGCCGCGATCAGGGCGCGGATGATGAAACGCGTCATGCGACGACTCCGTGGTTCTTCAAGCGCGACCATTAGATGAGCACGACGCGGACGCGGGCAAGGCCTCCGTTTTCGACCGGCCGGAACGGCGCGATCCGCGTCGCGGATTCCACGCGGCCGAGAGGCCGTTTCCCATGCGGAAGGCGCGCCCCAGCGACTCTGAGGGTCGCCACAGAATTTTGGCCTTGAAAAAATGAGAATGAACGTTCATTCTCATTTTCGGAAGGTCTAATACCCGAGTCTGGGTGTCGGACATTACAAATGCGTTATCGACCTTACCTTCACTGCAACGCGTTCCTATCTGACCCATTGTCAAGGGGATGATGGCGCGCGGTCCGCGTGCGGGTCCGTACCAAGGGGATAGTATTTATGGCCGTGAATTCACTATCGGTGATGTCGCCGGATGGCGGCCTGTCGCGTTACCTCACCGAAATCCGCAAGTTCCCGATGCTGCCCAAGGACGAGGAGTTCATGCTCGCCCAGCGTTGGAAAGAGCATCAGGACAGCGAAGCCGCCCACAAGATGGTGACGAGCCATCTGCGCCTGGTGGCCAAGATCGCCATGGGCTATCGCGGCTACGGCCTGCCGATCGGCGAGGTGATCTCCGAGGGCAATGTCGGCCTGATGCAGGCCGTCAAGAAGTTCGAGCCCGACAAGGGTTTCCGCCTGGCCACCTACGCCATGTGGTGGATCCGCGCCTCGATCCAGGAATACATCCTGCGCTCGTGGTCGCTGGTGAAGATGGGCACGACCGCCGCGCAGAAGAAGCTGTTCTTCAACCTGCGCAAGGCCAAGAGCCAGATCGCCGCCTTCCAGGACGGCGACCTGCGTCCCGACCAGGTCGACTACATCGCCACCAAGCTGGGCGTGCTGGACAGCGAGGTCATCTCGATGAACCGCCGCCTGTCCGGCCCCGACGCCTCGCTGAACGCCCCGCTGCGTTCGGACAGCGAGAGCGAGTGGCAGGACTGGCTGGCCGACGACAACCAGGTTTCGCAAGAGACCGCGGTCGCCGAGAGCCAGGAAAAGTCCATGCGCATGGGCCTGCTCGAGGAGGCCATGGTCGAACTCACCGACCGTGAGCGCCACATCCTCACCGAGCGACGCCTGAAGGACGACCCGACCACCCTGGAAGACCTGGCCACCGAATACGGCGTCAGCCGCGAGCGGGTGCGTCAGATCGAGGTCCGGGCGTTCGAGAAGCTGCAGAAGTCGATGCGCGAAGCCGCCATCGCCAAGAACATGGTCGAAGCGTAGATCGTTCTGACCTGAAAGACTGGAGCGCCCCGGATCGCAAGGTCCGGGGCGTTTTTCGATGACCGATCCTCGCCCCCAATTGATCCTCCTGCCCGGCCTCCTGAACGACGCCGAGCTTTGGCGCGACCAGATCTCGGGCCTGGCCGACGTCGCCCGCTGCGCGGTGGCCGACCTCACCCAAGGCGCGACCCTCGCCGAGCTGGCCAGGTCGGTGCTGGACCAGGCCGAGCCGACCTTCGCCCTGGCCGGCTTCTCGATGGGCGGCTACGTCGCCCAGGAGATCGCCCGCCAGGCCCCCGAGCGCATCGAACGCCTGGCCCTGCTCGACACCTCCATCCGCGCCGACACCCCCGAGCGCGCGGCCCAGCGGCGGGCCCTGAACGCCGCGGCCCAGCGCCCGGGCCAGTTCCTGGGGGTCACCGAGCGCATCCTGGCCAGCTATATCGACCCTTCGCGGCTCGACGACGAAGACCTGACCGGTCGCATCCAGGCCATGACCCAGCGCCTGGGCCGCGAGGTCTTCCTGCGCCAGAACGCCCTGGAGCGCTTCGACGGCGCGGCGGCGCTGCGGACGCTGAACAAGCCGATCCAGATCATCTGCGGCGAGAACGACGCCATCACGCCGGTCGAGGGCCACCGCGAGATGGCCCGGGCGATCGGCTGCACGCACCTGCTGGTCATCCCCGGGGCCGGACACATGACGCCGATGGAGGCTCCCGAGGCGGTCAACCAGGCCCTGCGCCGGTGGCTGGCGCGTTAGGTTGCCCATCGCTGATCCGCGCACGGATCTTCCGCGCCCGGCAGTAAAATCGACACAAAACTGTCAGCGAAACATCACTGGTCGCCGCATTGCGGCGAAACTATGCCCCTCCCCGTGATGACAACGTGCGGTCGATCCCGAATCCGGGACGCCCGCCTGGGGGATGTTCCGATGAAGAAGACCGCTCTGTTCGCCCTGGCGGCGTTCGCGCCCCTGGCCCTGGCCGTCGCGGCCCCCACCGGCGTCCGGGCCGCCGAGGTCGACGCGCCGATCGCCACCGCCGCCGAAACGCCAGTCACGGCCTCCGAAGTCGTCGTGCAGGCCCAGATCGCCTACCGCAACCGCACGGAAAGCGCCGCGCCGGTCCTCGACTACGGCCTGGACTACTTCCAGCGCTTCGAGCCGCTGACCGCCGGCGACGCCCTCAAGCGCGTGCCCAGCGTGGCCTTCCTGTCGGACGTGCTGGAATCGGACGGCGTGCGCCTGCGCGGCCTCGACCCCGGCTACACCCAGATCCTGATCAACGGCGAGAAGGTGCCGGGATCGAGCGTCGACCGCTCGTTCTTCGTCGACCGCATCCCGGCCGAGCTGATCGAACGCATCGAGGTGGTGCGCAGCGCCTCGGCCAACCGCAGCGGCGACGCCGTGGCCGGGGCCCTGAACATCGTCCTGCGCGACGCCTACTCCCTGAACGGCGGCTTCGTCCGGGCCGGCGCGCTGTCGTTCAACGACGGCCGCATCCGCGAAACGCTGGGTGGCGTGTGGGGCGGACAGGTCGGCCCCGGCCGCCTGCTGCTGGGCGCCAACCTCCAAGGTCGTCGCAACCCCAAGGAAAAGACCAGCCTGCGCTACACCCAGCCGCCGGCCGGCGCGGCCAACTTCGTCAATCGCGAAGACCAGACCGACCTGCGCGACGGCACCGACTATTCGTTCAACGCCAGCTACAAGACGCCGCTGGCCGGCGGCGACCTCGACCTGAGCGCCTTCTACGTCAAGACCGACCGCACCCAGGACGAACGCTCGCTGGAATACAACACCGCCACCGGCGGCAATCCGGCCCCGATCGTGTTCGGCAAGACCACGGGCGGCAACCTGCTGACCGTCAACGCCCAGGTCGTCGAGATCGAGCAGGAGAACACGACACTGTCGGGCAAGTACGCGCACGAGATGTTCGGCGGCCTGACCAAGTTCAAGCTCGGCTACGCCCGCTTCACCGAGTCGGATTTCGACCGCGAGGACGACGCCGACTACAACCGGGCCAAGCCGCGCAACACCCTGGACCGCACGATCACCGACATCGAGGACAACGAGACCTCGGCCGCGATCGAGCACCAGCGCGACCTGGGCGCCGCCAAGCTGGAGCTGGGCGTCCAGTACCAGAAGAAGGACCGCGACACCTCGATCACCACGGTCCGCAACCGCTTCAACGTCGGCGCGGCCAACCCGAACAACCCGTTCGCCCCGGTCGAGGGCGGCCTGAGCACCGTCGAGGAAACCCGCATCGACCCCTATGCGATGCTGTCGGGCAAGTCCGGTCCGTTCAAGTGGGAGGCGGGCCTGCGCTATGAGACCACCGACGTCAGCATCGAGGACCGCAGCCCCAGCGTCGCCGCCGCCGACCGGGACAGCGACACCGACTACGCCGTCCTGCTGCCGTCGGCCCACCTGCGCTGGAGCCTGTCGTCCAGCGACCGGATCAGCGCCTCGGTGGCCCGCACCGTGCGTCGCCCCGGCTTCGACCAGTTGTCGCCGGCCCGACTGAACGAGGAATACGGCGACAATGATTTCGTCGGCAACCCCGATCTCAAGCCGGAAAAGGCCTGGGGCCTGGACGTCGGCTATGAGCGCCGCCTGGGCGCCCGCGGCGTGGCCGGGGTCAACGTCTTCTATCGCGACGTCACCGACCTGATCGAGCTGGCCAGCACCAACCTCGTCCCCTCGGCCGGCGCCCCGGCCCAGGTCCTGCAGCCGCGCAATGTCGGCGATGGCGGCGTCTGGGGCGTGGAGTTCGACCTCTCGACCCCGCTGACGGTGGTCGGCCTGGAAAACACCGGCGTGTTCTTCAACTACTCGTGGCTCGACAGCGACATCGACGACACCTTCGGCGGCCGCCGGTTCAACGACCAGTCGAAATACGTGCTGAACGTCGGCTTCATCCAGGACCTTCCCGAGCTGGGCGGCGCCTTCGGGGCCAGCTACCGCAAGCAGGGCGAGGCCTATGGCCGCCTGATCGGCGAGGAGGTCACCACCACCTACGGCGCCGACCTCGAGATCTTCGTGGAAAAGCGCATCGGCGACCGCTTCACCCTGCGCCTGACGGGCTCGAACCTGCTGAACGCCAAGAAGCGGGAAACCTTCGACAAGTTCGACAGCACGGCCGACCAGCGCGCGCGCGACTACGCCGAATACGAGCTGGAGAGCGAAGAAGCCGGCCCGGTCTACCAGCTGATCGCCCGCCTGGCCTTCTAGGGCTGGGTGCATCCCGAAACGACGAAGGGCGGCGTTCGCGAGAACGCCGCCCTTTTTCGAAATCAACATCCAGAGCCAAGAAGGCTGTCATCCCGGCCTTCGACTTGGCGCGCAGCGCGAAGATCCGGGACCGACGCGTGAACGCAGGCGCTTCCGGCGGTCCCGGATCGGCGGCCCTGCGGGCCTTGTCCGGGATGACAACCGTGGGGGCGCGAGAAAGCTCGACCCCTACGCCACCCGCCCCGTGTCCTCGGCCATGAACACCATCAGCGAGTCGATGCGCTTGAGCAGTTCCTGGCGGCCCAGGGTCTCGGCGGTGGGGCCGGCCGTGCAGGCTTCCAGCGCCTCGGCGGCCTGGACCAGGCGCGGTTCGTTGACCAGCGCCCCGACCTTCTTGAGCTCGACCGCCTGGGCGGCCAGGGCCCGGCGGGCCTGGTTGGGGTCGGTGTCCAGCGCCGTGGCCGCCGACTTGACGATGCGCAGGGCCTGGGAGAGGCGGGCGGCGGGCGTGCCGGCCCCGTCGGCCTTGCGCTTGCGCGGGCCCTTGTATTCAGCCGAGTTGAACCGACGCCGGTCAGGGCCGACATACTGCACGGCCTCGACCCAGTCGCGCGGCTTCAGCGTCACCGCCTCCAGCCGCCGCTCCAGGTCCTTGATCGTGAACGGCTTGCGCATGAACTCGTGGATGCCGGCGTCGCGGGCCCCGAAGATCGCCTCGGCGGTGGCCTCGGCCGTGCACATGACGATCGGGTTCTCGCGGCAGGCCAGGTCGCTGCGGCGGATCTTGCGGGCCAGGGCCAGGCCGTCGCAGCCGTGGGAGGCGTGCTCGACGAAGATCAGCAGCGGATCAACGGTCCGGGCCATCGACCAACCGGCCTCGATCGAGGTGGCGTGAAAGATCTGGACGTTGCCCACGTGGCGCAGCTGGTCGGCGAGCAGGCGCACGGCCGCGGTGTTGGGATCGACGACCAGCACGCGCTGCATCTTCGCCGCCACACGCTGCAAGGTGCGAATATTGCCGTCGAACACGGGACCGGGGGCTCCAACTGTAACCGGCCGTCACATTAGGCGGACGATGGTAAAAATCCACTTGATGGCGGGCGACCGCGACGAAAATGTCGCGGGTCACGGGTCGGAGGGTGAAAACCAGCCCCTGGGCCTTCGCAATCAGCTTGCCCCACACCTCCGCTGTCATCCCGGACAAGCGCGCAGCGCGCCGATCCGGGACCGACGCGTGAGCGCCGCGCTTCCGGCGGTCCCGGGTCTGCGCTTCGCTCCGCCCGGGATGACAGATCTTAGTGAACGAGCCGCTCCGGCCCTACACCCCCAGATTGGCGCTCAAACCCGCGTCGAAGTCCTGCAGGATGTCGACCGCCTCGCCGATATCGGCGACCAGGGGCTGGCCCAGCGGGAAGCGGTAGCGCCAGAAGCTGGCGATGTGGGCGATCACCCCGACCTTCTCGCCCAGCGACAGGAACATCTCGGGCGCGCGCAGCAGGAAGGCGCGGAACGCCTGGGGCCGGCTGTTCTCGATCAGGTCCTCGAAGGCCCGGTCGTAGATCTCCAGCGAGCGCAGGATCGCCTTGCGCTCGACGACGATGCCGCGCCGCAGCCGCTTGCGGATGTCCTCGACATAGCGGGCGGTCTCCAGGTCGCGGTTGCCGGTGATCGTCAGCCGGGCGATCTCGCCGCCCACGGCGTCCAGCTCCGACCACAGCCGGGTCAGCATCCACTTGTAATAGAGGAAGCCCTTCCAGCTGAAGACGCCTTCCTTGAAGCTCTCGCCGTCCATGACCAGGGTCTCGCGCAGCGGCTCCAGGCGCGCGTCGACGTCGGTCGACAGCAGGGCCTCGACCAGGCGGGCGGCATAGGCGCCGGGCACGATCCGGCCGGTTTCCTGGAAGGCCAGGTCGATCAGGCGCGCGATCTGCACCGACACGAAGCTGTGCATCTGCTCCAGGTCCGCGCCCGACAGCGCGAAATAGCAGGGCGCCGCCATCAGCCCATGGCGGCGCAGGTGCTCGCGCAGCAGGAACGGGTCCAGCGACGGCAGCTGGTCGATCAGCCGCAAGGTCGCCAGGTCGCGTCCCATGTCGCTGTATTCGTTGCAGGCCTCGCGCAGCAGGTCGACCCAGCCGCGCTGGCCCACGAAGAACGACTGGCCGCCCAGACCCAGGTCGCTGCGTTCGAACGGGATGATGATCTTGGTGGCGGTGGGCCGGATCTCGTCGAACAGGAAGATGTCGTCGGCCCGCAGGCGGTGCTTGACCACCAGGGCGGAGTTGAGGACCCGGTTGCGGAACAGCGGCGCCTCGCCGTGCTCGGGCCGGTGGCCGCTCTGGGCCTGGATGGCCAGCAGGTTCAGCACCCGGCTGGTCGAAGCCGTGCGCTCGAGCGCCCGCAGGCTGCGCGTCAGGCGGTCCGACTTGTGGACGGACTTCAACTTACGGCGCGCTGACAAGTCCTGCGATCCCCTTGGTGGCGAGGGGTTTGTAGCGTGGCCGCGCTAAACAAACGCTAACCGTGCGGGGGACCCGATCGGCGGGAGCTCGGCTCCATTCACTTGTCGCAATCCACACGTGTGTTAGCTTCAACACATCCCCACGGAAGAATGGTCGCCGCATATTCCTTTCAACGGCCCGTCGACCTCGCGGAGAGGTCCGGCCCGAAGCGTCCGGGAGGCACACCCATGTCAACGCCACAGACCGCCCAAGTCTACATCACCAACAACACCGACGGGACCGCCGCCATTTCGCTGTGGCACAACAACTCCGACTATGGAACCGAAAGCGGCTCGTGGACCGCGGCGCCGGGCCAGCAGGTCGGCCCGCTGACGGTTCACTTCAATACCGGCTGGGGATCGTTCACCGTCCTCGACTACTGGTCCTGCGAGATCAGCGTGACGGGCGGCACGACGCCCGGCCTCTACGAGAGCAGCGGCGTTCTGCAATACAGCGACTGGAAGGAATGCCAGCTGCAGAGCGCCGACGCGGGGCAGAACCTGGGCTTCACGGTCGACACCCAGACCTTCGTCATCAACCTGGACTCGGACGGCACCTCGACGCCGATGAACCCGGTCGATCGCGTGTCCGCCCAGGCCTATGTCACCAACAACACCGACGGCCACGCCACCATCACCCTGTTCCACAACAACAGCACCGATGGAACCCAGAGCGCCACCTGGTTCGCCGCGCCGGGCGAGCAGGTCGGGCCGCTCACCGTCTACTTCCGGCTGGGGCTCGACGTGGCCCTGGTGCTGGACTACTGGGCCGTCAAGATGGCCGTCCAGGACGGCTCGGCGCCCGGCGTCTATGCCAGCACGGGCTCCTGGACGGTCGCCAACTGGAAGGAATGCCAGCTGCAATCGGCCGACGCCGGCCAGAACCTGCCGCTGACGGTCGACACCAGCAGCTTCCTGGTCAACCTGCCCTCCGGCGGCTGTCCGGCGTCGATGACCAAGGTTGGCCCCTACACCCAGGTCGACAACGTCTTCGTCCTGATGCTGGAGAACCACTCGTTCGACAACATCTTCGCCTTTTCGGGCATCCCGAACATCACGGTCGCCACCTCGGCCAACAGCAACCAGTACAACGGCGTCACCTACAATGCCGGATCTCCGGCCCCGCCGGCCATGCCGACAGATCCCGGGCACGAGTTTTCCGACGTGGTCGAACAACTGGCCGGACCAGGGACCGTGCGCACGCCGTGGACCGCCTACAACCAGCCGATCGTCAACACCGGCTTCGTCGCCAACTACGCCACGACAACCACCGAGATCACCTCGAAGAACCCCGGCCTGCCGACCGCCGACGAGTACGGCGACATCATGCTGGGCTTCACGCCGAGTCAGGTGCCGGTGATCTACCAACTGGCGACGACCTTCGCGATCTGCAATCAGTGGCATTCATCCATCCCCGGCCCGACCTGGCCCAACCGGTTCTTCGTCCACGGAGCCTCGTCGGCCGGCTGGGCGGATTCGCCGGGCTCGTTCCAGATCGGGACGTGGGAGGCGCCCCTGGGCGGCGGCTTCACCTACCCCTCCGGCGCGTCGATCTACGACAAGCTGACGGCGGCCGGCCTGCAATGGCGCATCTATGTGGACGAGAACGGACCGGTCCTGGGCGGCGTGCCCCAGGTGGCCGCCCTCAAGGGCATCGTCTACAAGGTCAACACCAACGACTTCTCGTCCTTCGCCTCGGACCTCCAGGGGCCCTATCCCTACGCCTACACCTTCATCGAGCCCAACTATGGCGACGTCCTCGGCGGTTCCTATGTCGGCGGCTCGTCGCAGCACCCGATGGATTCGGTGGCGGGCGGCGAGGCCCTGATCAAGGCGACCTACGAGGCGATCCGCAATTCGCCGGTCTGGGAACGCAGCCTGCTGATCATCACCTATGACGAGCACGGCGGCTTCTACGACTCCGTGCAGCCCGGGGCCGCGACGCCGCCGGGAGACGGCAGCCCGCAGGACCTGTCGATCAACAGCGGCGGCTTCCTGTTCGACTGGTACGGCGTGCGCGTGCCCGCCGTCATCGTCTCGCCCCTGATCCCGCAGGGCGCCGTCGATCTGAGCCTGTACGATCACGCCTCGGTGTCGGCGACGCTCAACGCGCTCTACGGCGTCGGAACCATGACCCAGCGCGACGCGGGGGCCAACGACGTGCTGTCGCTGCTGTCGCTGACCGCGCCGCGCACCGACTGCCCGACGGTCCTGAACAACCCGGCGAGTCTCGCCGCGCGGCCCGCCGCCCTGGCGACGTCGGCGGAAGCCGGCGCCCAACCGCTGCCCGAGACCGGCAACACCCAGGGCTTCCTGCAGGTGCTGGCCAAGACCGACGTGGAGTTGGCGCGCGGCGACCCGGCCGAAGTCGAGGCGATCAAGGCCCGCCTGGCCGGAATCACCACCGCGGCCCAGGCCGAGGCCTATGCGCGGGAAGTGGTCACCAAGGCCAACCTGGCCCGCGCCACCCGCGCGCCCACCGCCCCGCCGCCCCGTCCGCGCGCGGCCGGTTGACGGGGATGGCGAGGGACGACCGGCATCCCTCGCCGCCCGCCCCTACCCCTGGAACGGGTCGCGCATCAGGATGGTGTCGTCGCGCTCGGGGCTGGTCGACAGCAGGGCCACCGGGGCGCCGATCAGTTCCTCGACCCGGCGCACGTACTTCACGGCGTTGGCGTTGAGGTCCTTGAACGAGCGGGCGCCGGCGGTGCTTTCGCTCCAGCCGTCCATCTCCTCGTAGATCGGCTGGGCGGCCTTCTGATCGCGCATGCCGGCCGGCAGATAGTCGACGACCTTGTCGCCGATCTTGTAGCCGACGCAGATCTTCAGGGTCTTGAGGCCGTCCAGCACGTCCAGCTTGGTCAGGGCCACGCCGTGGATGCCGTTGATGGCCACCGACTGGCGCACCAGCACCGCGTCGAACCAGCCGCAGCGGCGGGCCCGGCCGGTGTTGACGCCGACCTCGCGGCCGACCGTCGACAGGTGGCGGCCGACCTCGTCGTCCAGCTCGGCCGCGAACGGGCCCTCGCCGACGCGGGTGGTGTAGGCCTTGACGATGCCCAGCACATAGCCGACCGCCGATGGGCCCATGCCCGAGCCGGCCGAGGCCTGGCCGGCCACGGTGTTGGACGAGGTGACGAACGGATAGGTGCCGTGGTCGACGTCGAGCAGGGCGCCCTGGGCGCCCTCGAACAGGATCTTGCGGCCCTCCTTGCAGGCCTTGTCCAGCAGGCGCCAGGCCGGCTGGGCGTAGGCCAGCACGCGCGGGGCGATCTCCATCAGCTGGTCGAACAGCTGGGCGCCGTCGGCTTCCGGCAGGCCCAGGCCCCGGCGCAGGGCGCCGTGGTGGGCGAGCAGGCGCTCGATCTTCGGCTTCAGGGCCTCGGGGTCGGCCAGGTCGGCGACACGGATGGCGCGGCGGCCGACCTTGTCCTCATAGGCCGGGCCGATGCCGCGGCCGGTGGTGCCGATCTTCTGGGTCGAGGCGGCCTCGCGGGCCTGGTCCAGGTCCTTGTGCAGCGGCAGGATCAGGCAGGCGTTGTCGGCCACCACCAGCAGCTCGGGCGAGATCAGCACGCCCTGCTCGGCGATCTTGTCGATCTCGGAGAGCAGGTGCCAGGGATCGACCACCACGCCGTTGCCGATGACCGACAGCTTGCCTTGAACAACCCCAGACGGCAGCAGGGCCAGCTTGTAGACCTTGCCGTCCACCACCAGGGTGTGGCCGGCGTTGTGGCCGCCCTGGAAACGCACGACGACATCGGCCCGGTTGCTGAGCCAGTCGACGATCTTGCCCTTGCCCTCGTCGCCCCATTGGGCGCCGACTACGGTCACATTGGCCATGGTCTAGGTATGCCTTGTCACCTGCCCGGTGACGTCACGCGGCCCTTCGACAGGACTCGGCTGCGGACGTTGAATTCAATTCTGGGCGGCCCAAGCTTGGGCGACTGTGGGGTCCGGATCGCCGAACCCCGCGAAGTCAGAAGGCGTAAACCAGCCGCACACCCACGTCGTCAAGCCCCTGGTTCTTGCCTTGGTGGAAGATCTGGCCGTTCGACAGGTGCGTATAGGACAGTTCAGCCGACATCCGGTCGTTGAACCGGTAGCCCAGGGCCAGTTCCGGCTCGAACAGCACCTTGGAGCCGAAATCAATGCGGGTGTTGTAGAGCACCAGGCGGCGGTCGATCTCGGCCTGGCTGATGCCTGGCTGGTTGACCGGCGGCAGGCCGGCCTCGCCGTCGGTATAGGCCAGGCCAAAGCCCGGGCGCAGGTAGAAGCCGCCCGCGTCGCCCAGTTCGATCGGCCAGTCGAAGCCGGCGGCCACGAAGTTGGAGGTGTTCTCGCTGTTGATCGAGACAAAGGCGTGGACCTGGGGCTTGCCCAGCCAGCCCAGGCTCTCGATGCGGTCGGTGCGATAGCCCAGGTGGACGTCGACCCCGTCCTCGCGACCGGCGGCGCCCAGGCCGACGGCCTCGCCCAGGAAGGTCACGTCATGCTTGTAGACGCCGACGAAGACTTCACCGGCCAGGGCCGGCGCGGCGACGGCCATGGCGGCGCAAGCCGCGACAGCGAAAAGGGCTTTCTTCACGGACTGCTCCCCAGCGATTCCTGTGTTTCCTTATCTCCCTAAAGGCAGCGCTCGCAAAGGGTTTCGGTGGAGAACGTGTGGAGGTAGACCTTGGCCATGACCCTTGCCCTCCCCATCGCCTTTTCCGACGTCCAGGACGCCGCCGCGCGCCTGGCCGGCCACGCCGTCCGCACCCCGCTGATCGAAAGCCCCGCGCTCAACGAGCGCCTGGGCGGCCGGGTGCTGATCAAGTCCGAAACCCTGCAGCGGGCCGGCGCCTTCAAGTTCCGGGGCGCCTATAACCGCCTGTCGCGGTTGAGCGCCGACGAGCGCCGTCGCGGGGTGGTGGCCTTCTCGTCCGGCAACCACGCCCAGGGCGTGGCGCTGGCCGCGCGGCTGCTGGGCTGCCCGGCCCTGATCGTCATGCCCAGCGACTCGCCGGCGGTGAAGGTCGAGGGCACGCGCGGTTTCGGGGCCGAGATCCGCTTCTACGACCGCTTCGCCGACGACCGCATCGCCATCGCCGCCGAGATCGCCGCCGAGCGCGGCTGCGTGGTCGTGCCGTCCTATGACGACCCGCACATCATCGCCGGCCAGGGCACGGTCGGGCTGGAGATCGTCGAGGACGCCCGCGCCCTCGGCGTCGAGCTGGACCGGGTGCTCTCGCCCGTCGGCGGCGGCGGGCTGATCGCCGGCGTCTCCACGGCGGTCAAGGCGCTGTCGCCGGCGACGCAGGTCTGGGGCGCCGAGCCGGCCGGCTTCGACGAAACCCGGCGATCTCTCGCCTCCGGCCAGCGCGAGACCATCGACGACGGCGCTCGCTCGATCTGCGACGCCCTGCTGACCCCGACCCCCGGCGAACTGACCTGGCCGATCAACCAGCGGAACCTGACGGGCGTCGTCGCCGTCACCGACGCCGAGGTCGCCGAGGCCATGCGCTACGCCTTCTCGGTGCTGAAACTGGTGATCGAGCCGGGCGGCTGCGTGGCCCTGACGGCGGCTCTGACCGGGAAGATCGACCTGAAAGGCCAGACGGCGGCCATCGTCTGCTCCGGCGGCAATGTCGACCCGGCGCTGTATGCGCGGGTGCTGGGCGGGGAGATCTGACGCCGTGCGTCCTTCGAGGCTCGGCTCCGCCTCGCACCTCAGGATGAGGAATTCAGCACAACGGCCCTCATCCTGAGGCGCCCGCGCAGCGGGCCTCGAAGGACGCAGGGCGACCGCCCCTAGCCGCCGCGCAAAGCTCCCGCTAGGGTCCCGCCCCAACGACAAAGATCTGCTCCAAAGAGTGACAACGATGAAACGCCTGCTGCTCGCGACCGCCCTGATCGCCGCTCCCATGCTGGCGAACCCCTCTTTCGCGCAAGGGGCCGCTGACGCGCCCAACATCGACCCCGCCAAATTGTCGGCCCACATCAAGGTGCTGTCGTCCGACGACTTCGAGGGCCGCGGCCCGGCCACGGCGGGCGAGACCAAGTCCGTCGGCTACATCGTCGACCAGATGAAGGCCATCGGCCTGGAGCCGGCCGGCGATCTGAAGGACGGGACCCGGGCCTGGACCCAAGACGTGCCGCTGGGCAAGTTCGACATCAAGGGCCCGGTCGCGGCCCAGTTCACCCTCGACGGCAAGGCCGTTCCCCTGGCCCAGGGCGAGCAGATCGCCATCCGCGCGGCCATGACCAACGCCGACAAGGTGTCGATCAAGGACGCCCCGCTGGTCTTCGTCGGCTACGGCGTCAAGGCGCCCGAGCGCCATTGGGACGATTTCAAGGGCCTGGACCTGAAGGGCAAGGTCCTGGTCGTGCTGATCAACGACCCCGACTTCGAAACCGGAACCGGCGATTTCGGCGGCAAGGCCATGACCTATTACGGCCGCTGGACCTACAAGTTCGAGGAGGCCGCCCGCCAGGGCGCGGCGGGCGTGCTGATCGTCCACGAGACCGCCCCGGCCTCGTACGGCTGGGCGACGGTCAAGAACTCCAACACCAACACGATGTTCGACATCGTCCGCAAGGCGCCCAAGGCCGTCCATCCCGACCTGGAAGCCTGGATCCAGCGCGACACGGCCGTCAGCCTGTTCAAGGCGGCCGGCCTCGACTTCGACGCCCTGAAGGCCCAGGCCCAGTCCCGCGACTTCAAGCCGGTGACCCTGAAGGGCGCGACCTTCTCGGCCGAATACGCCGTCGACCATTCGGTGATCGTCTCCAAGAACATCGCCGGCCGCATCAAGGGCGCGACCCGCCCCGACGAGACGGTGATCTACAGCGCCCACTGGGACCACCTGGGCGTCGGCCAGCCCGACGCGCGCGGCGACAAGATCTATAATGGCGCGATCGACAACGCCGACGGCATCGCCGCCATCCTGGAACTGGCCCGCGCCTTCAAGAGCCAGCCGGCCCCGCAGCGCTCGATCCTGTTCCTGGCGGTCACCGCCGAGGAACGCGGCCTGCTGGGCTCGGAATACTACGCCGCCAACCCGCTCTATCCGCTGTCCAAGACCGTCGGCGACCTGAACATCGACGCCCTGTCGGCCACCGGCCCGGCCAAGGACATCACCACCTCGGGCGATGGCAAGGTCGACCTGCAGAACCTGCTGGTCGCCAAGGCCAAGGCCCACGGCCGCTATTTCACGCCAGACCCCTCGCCCCAGGCCGGCCACTTCTACCGCTCGGACCACTTCCCGTTCGCCAAGCGCGGCGTGCCGGCCATCTCGGTCGGCTCGGGCGAGGACCTGTTGGTCGGCGGCAAGGAAGCCGGCGCCAAGGCCGAGGCCGACTACACCGCCAACCGCTACCACCAGCCAGCCGACGAATGGAAAGCCGACTGGGACCTGACCGGCCAGGCCCAGGACATCGGGCTGTTCTACGAGGTCGGCTCGGACCTGGCCAATTCCAAGACCTGGCCGGAATGGCAGGCGGGGTCGGAGTTCAAGGCGCCGCGGGACGCGTCCAAGGCGGACCGGAAGTAGCTTTCTCTCTCACTTGTCATCCCGGACGAGCGCGCAGCGCGAAGATCCGGGACCGACGCCTGAGCGCCGCGCTTCCGGCGGTCCCGGATCGGCGGCCCTTCGGGCCTTGTCCGGGATGACAGGTTCATTGCGATTGATTGGTGCTCCTCCCACGTTGGGATGAGCGGGATACCTGAATGACAGCCTCCGTCTTCGATCTGTTCAAACTCGGCGTCGGCCCGTCCAGCAGCCACACCATGGGGCCGATGACGGCCGCCGGGCTGTTTGTCGGGCGGCTGCGCGACGCCGGCCAGCTGCCCGACGTCGCCCGGGTCGAGACCCGGCTCTACGCCTCCCTGGCCCTGACCGGGCGCGGCCACGCCACCGACCGGGCGGTGATCCTGGGGCTGATGGGCTTCGTGCCCGCCACGCTGGACCCCGACGCCGGCGAGGCGGCCCTGGTCGAAGCCGCCGCCAGCCAGTGGCTGATGCTGGGCGGCCCAAGGGAGGACGGCGTCGGGATCGGCTTCGACGCCGAGCGCGACATCGTCTGGGCCGGCCACGAGCGCTTGCCCCAGCATCCCAACGCGCTGACCTTTACCGCCTTCGACGCCGCTGGCGTCGCGCTGGCCGAGCGCACCTATTTCTCGATCGGCGGCGGCTTCGTGCGCGACGAGAGCGAAATGGGCCGCAACACCCCGCCGGAGGAAGGCCCCGAGATCCCCTTCCCGTTCGAGTCCGGCGCCGACCTGCTGCAGCGGGCCGCCGACGCCGGCCTGACCATCGCCGGGGTGATGGGGGCCAACGAGCTGTCGCGGATGGACGAGGCGGCGCTGAACGCCGGCCTGGACCGGATCTTCGACGCCATGGAGGCCTGTATCGACCGCGGCATGCGCGAGACCGGCATCCTGCCCGGCGGCCTGTCGGTCAAGCGCCGGGCGCGGCAGATCCACCAGACCATCCAGGGCCGCATGGAGCGCCAGATCAGCGACCCGCTGGCGGCCATGGACTATGTCAACCTGTGGGCCATGGCGGTCAACGAGGAGAACGCGGCCGGCGGCCGGGTGGTCACCGCCCCGACCAACGGCGCGGCCGGCCTGATCCCGGCGGTGCTGCGCTTCTACCACCGCTTCCACCAGGGCACGCCGCAGGGGGTGCGGGTGTTCCTGCTCACCGCCGCCGCCATCGGCGCGCTCTATAAGCGCAACGCCTCGATCAGCGGGGCCGAGGTCGGCTGCCAGGGCGAGGTCGGGGTGGCCTGCTCGATGGCGGCCGGCGGACTGTGCGCGGCCCTGGGCGGGACCAACGAGCAGATCGAGAACGCCGCCGAGATCGGCATGGAGCACAATCTCGGCCTGACCTGCGACCCGATCGGCGGCCTGGTGCAGATCCCCTGCATCGAGCGCAACGCCATGGGGGCGATCAAGGCCATCGACGCCGCGCGGCTGGCGCTGCTGGGCGACGGCCAGCACTCGGTGTCGCTGGACAAGGTGATCGCCACCATGAAGCGGACCGGCGAGGACATGAGCGAGATCTACAAGGAGACCTCGCTGGGGGGATTGGCGGTGGGGCTGTCGGTCAATCGGGTGGAGTGCTGAGAGGCCGAAGCCTTACCTCCTAGATCCTCCCCCTGTGGGGGAGGCGGTCGCGAAGCGACCGGTGGGGGGCGTGATACGACGCCCGATCCAGGCAACCGCCGCTTGCCCAAGACTCCCCCCACCGTCGGCTGCGCCGACACCTCCCCCATAGGGGGAGGACCTGATTTGGCGACTTGCGAACGCCGCGGTGTCCCCATAGGGTGCGCCACAAGAACAGGAAGGGAACACTCATGCCCGGAACCATTCGCGCCGGCATCGGCGGCTGGACCTTCGAGCCCTGGCGGGGCGGTCCCTTCTATCCCGATGACCTCAAGCAGAAGGACGAGCTGAAATACGCCGCGTCCAAGCTGACCAGCATCGAGATCAACGGCACCTACTATTCCACCTTCAAGCCCAACAGCTGGATGAAGTGGCGCGACGAGACGCCCGACGACTTCGTGTTCGCGGTCAAGGCCAGCCGCTTCTGCACCAATCGCCGGGTGCTGTCGGAGAACAACGACTCGCTGGAGAAGTTCCTGACCCAGGGGCTGGAGGAGCTGGGTCCCAAGCTGGGCCCCATCAACTGGCAGTTCATGGCCACCAAGAAGTTCGACCCGGTCGATTTCGAGGGCTTCTTGAAGCTGCTGCCCAAGGAGATCGGCGGCCGGCCGGCGCGCCATGCCCTGGAGGTCCGCAGCCCCACCTTCCAGACGCAGGCGTTCTACGACCTGGCCGCCAAATACGGCGCGGCCATCGTCTACGCCGTCGACGACGAGTCGCCCGACTGGCCGCGCATCGACGAACCGACCGCCGACTTCACCTATGCCCGGCTGATGTGCAGCCGCGAGGACGAGCCCACCGGCATGACCTCGGAAGAGCTGGACGGCGTGGTGGCCCAGGCGCGGACGTGGGCCCAGCGCGGCGACGTCTTCGCCTACTTCATCTCCGGGGCGAAGGTGCGCAACCCGGCCGCGGCCATGGCGCTGATCGGGAAGCTGGGCGCCTAGCCCTCTCCCATGGGGAGAGGGAGGGGCCCAAGCGAAGCTTGGGAGGGTGAGGGGGTTCTGCGTTCGACGGCGTGCCGGCAGGGCGTTCGAGTGAAAGCGGTGAGGGTGTAACCCCTCACCCTCCCACCGCTACGCGGCGGGCCCCGCCCTCTCCCTCTGGGAGAGGGTTCATATCGCGCGAAGCCTCCAAGCACCCCAGCCCCCGCAAACTCGCCGCCACCGCCAGGTCCAGCGGCGTGGCCGGCACCTCCCCGCCCAGGAAGGTCCGCAGCTTGCCGTCGTTCAGCACCATCGGCTCGCGCCACAGGTAGCGCATCTCGGCCATCTCACCGAACAGCCGCACGAAGGGCGACAGGGCCACCACCAGCGCCCAGGGGAAGCTCTTGACCGGCAGGCGCGGCTGGCCGGCTGCCCGGCGCACCGAGGCCGCCATCTCGCCCCAGGCCAGCAGATGGCCGCCGAAGTGGAACACCTCGAACGGCCCAAGCCGATCGGCGCGGTCCAGCAGCCGGGCCATGGTCTCGGCCAGGTCGGGCAGATAGGCCCAGGCGTGGCTGAGGCCGCGCGCGGCGGGCTCGGTCACCGAGGTCAGCGGCCCGCCCGGCTTGACCACCGCCTGGCCGAACCAGTTGTTGCCGGCGTGGGGGCCGAAGAAGTCGCCGGCCCGGACGATCAACACGGGGACGCCTTGCGTGGACGCCACCTTCAGCCGCCGCTCCATCTCGACCCGGATCTTGCCCTTGCGGGTGGTCGGTCGCTGCGGCGCGGTCTCGTCGATCAGCGGGAAAGCCTCCAGGCCGAAATTGTAGACCGTGCCCGGCAGCAGCACCCGCGCGCCTGCCGCCCGGGCCGCGGCGATGCTGTTGTCGAGCATCGGCAGGACCAGCTTGTCCCAGTCCTTGTAGCCGGGCGGATTGGCGGCGTGGACGATCAGCGACGCGCCCCGGGCCGCGCGGGCCACGTCGGCGGCGACCATGGCGTCGCCGGAAACCCAGTCCATCCCGGGCCGGGCCGGCATCGGCCGGCGGGTCAGGCCGCGAACGGTCCAGCCGTGGCGGACCAGGGCGGCGGCCGCTTCGCCGCCGATGCCGCCGGCCGCGCCGATCACCAGGGCGATACGCTGAGGGTTCGAGGTCATGTCCGGTCTTCCGTGAAAAGCTGATGACGGGAACTTGCGCCTCGATCTGATAAACGAGAATTGCCGAAGCTCGTTGATCTGCTATGCACAAATGCATGAGTGATCCCGACTGGAACCTCTACCGCGCCTTCCTGGCCGTGCTGACCGAGGGCAGCCTGTCGGCCGCCGCCCGCGACCTGGGCCTGACCCAGCCGACCCTGGGTCGGCAGGTCGCCGAACTGGAGCGCGGCCTGGGCGTGGCCCTGTTCACCCGCTCGCCCCAGGGCCTGAAGCCCACCGACGCCGCCCTCGACCTGGCCCCGCACGCCCGGGCCATGGCCGGAGCGGCCAGCGCCATGGCCCGCGCCGCCTCGGGGGCGGGCAACACCGCGCGCGGGATCGTCCGCATCACCGCCAGCGAGATCATCGGCGCCGAGGTGCTGCCAAGGGTCCTGGCCGCCTACCGCCCGCTGCACCCCGGCGTGGTCGTCGAGCTGTCGCTGGACAACCAGCAGCAGGACCTGCTGCGCGGCGCGGCCGACATTGCCGTGCGCATGGTCCGCCCCACCCAGGACGCCCTGGTCGCCCGCCGCCTGGGCGACACCCACCTGGGCCTCTACGCCCACCGCCGCTATGTCGAGGCGAACGGCGCCCCCATCACCCTGGACGCCTTGCGCGACCATGCGCTGGTCGGCTTCGACAAGGGCACGCCGTTCCTGCGCGGCCTGGTCCAGCACGTGCCCCTGCCGCCGGGGGGCTTCGCGTTCCGCGCCGACAGCGACCTGGCGCAGCTGGCCGCCGTCCGCGCCGGCTTCGGAATCGGCTTCATCCAGCACGGCGTCGCCCGCCGTGACCTCGACCTGATCCCGGTCTGCCCCGGCCAGATCGGCTTCGACCTGCCGGTCTGGCTGGTCATGCACGAGGACCTGCGGGCGACGCTGCGGATGCGGACGATGTTCGACCACCTGGCCGAGGGGCTGGCGGCGTTCCTGGCGACGTCGGGGGCTTAGGAGCCGTGGACAGTAGATGTTGAAGGGCGATGCGGTGCGTCCTTCGAGGCTTCGCTACGCTACGCACCTCAGGATGAGGAGCATTGTTGCTGAATTCCTCATCCTGAGGCGCCCTCCAAGGGAGGGCCTCGAAGGACGCAGGGCGCTTCCCGGCCCAAACCGCTCAACTGTCCGCAGAGCCTTAGCCCACCCCACCGTTGTCATCCCGGCCTCACTTGGCGCGCAGCGCGAAGATCCGGGACCGACGCGTGAACGCAGGCGCTTCCGGCGGTCCCGGATCGGCGGCCCTGCGGGCCTTGTCCGGGATGACAGGCCTTATGGTTAACCCAACCTCAACGCCCGCCGCGCTACACCTCGCCCATGCGCCGCGCCCTCGCCTGCCTGCTGACGATCGCCGCCCTGGCCGCCCCGGCCGGCGCCCCCGTCAGCGCTCAGGTGCGCGCCAAGCCGACGCGGATGATCCCGCCCGTCTCGGCCTCGCAGCCCGTCGAGGCGCCCAATCCGATCCTGCCGATCCCCATTCCCCTGGCCGCCGGCCGCCAGGGCCAGGACCCCAACCAGTGCCGCGCCAGCTGCGCCAAGGCCTACTATTTCTGCGGCGCCAGCGGCGACGACGACGGCTGCGGCGGTCAATGGGCCCAGTGCAAGAGCCGCTGCACCGCGACCTACACGCGCCTGGGCGGCTGACCTGCCCCAAGGGCAATTTGACCTGCCGGATAACGCTGTTACGCTCTCCTGAACAACGATAAGTCAGGGAGAACGCGATGGCTCCGGCGCTACCCAAGGCCTGCATCATCGGCGCGGGCTGCAGCGGTTTCACCACCGCCAAGCGGCTGAAGGACGCCGGCGTCCCCTATGACTGTTTCGAGGCCTCCGACGACATCGGCGGCAACTGGTACTATCGCAACCCCAACGGCCTGTCGGCCTGCTACGAGAGCCTGCACATCGACACCTCGAAATGGCGGCTGGCCTTCGAGGATTTCCCGGTCCCGGCCGGCTGGCCCGACTTCCCGCACCACAGCCAGGTCCTGGCCTATTTCAAGGACTACGTGGCCCATTTCGGCCTGCGCGAGACCATCACCTTCAACACCAAGGTGACCAGCGCCCGGCGCACCGACGACGGCCTGTGGTCGGTGACCCTGTCGACCGGCGAGACCCGGCTCTACGACGTGCTGCTGGTCTGCAACGGCCACCACTGGGACCCGCGCCTTCCCGAGTATCCCGGCCAGTTCGACGGCGTCGCCTTCCACGCCCACGCCTATAGCGACCCGTTCGACCCGGTCGACATGCGCGGCAAGACCGTGGTGGTGGTGGGCATGGGCAATTCGGCCATGGACATTGCGAGTGAGCTGGCCCAACGGCCGATCGCCGGCAAGCTGATCGTCTCGGCCCGGCGCGGGGTCTGGGTGTTTCCGAAATACCTGAACGGCAAGCCGTCGGACAAGTCGGCCATGCCGCCGTGGATGCCGCGCAAGCTGGGCTTGAAGATCGTCCGCGGCCTGATCCGCAAGCATGTGGGCCGGATGGAGGACTACGGCCTGCCCAAGCCCGACCACGAGCCGCTGGAGGCCCACCCCTCGGTGTCCGGCGAGTTCCTGACCCGGGCCGGCTGCGGCGACATCACCTTCAAGCCGGCGATCAAGGCGCTGGAGGGCCGCGAGGTCCGCTTCGCCGACGACAGCGTCGAGGCGGTCGACGTCATCGTCTTCGCCACCGGCTACAGGATCAGCTTCCCGTTCCTGGACGAGCCGGCCCTGGTTCCCGACGCCGACCACCGCCTGCCGCTGTTCAAACGGATGATGAAGCCGGGCGCGCCCAACCTCTTCTATATGGGCCTGGCCCAGGCCCTGCCGACCCTGGTCAATTTCGCCGAGCAGCAGTCCAAGCTGGTCGCCGCCTATCTGACCGGCCGCTACGCGCCGCCGAGCGAAGCGGAGATGGCGAAGATCACCGCCAAGGACGAGGAACGCCACACCGGCCAGTATTACGCCTCGGCCCGCCACACCATCCAGGTCGACTTCGGGGTCTATTGCGCCGACCTCAAGAAGGAGATCGCGGCGGGCGAGAAGCGGGCGCGGGCGGCCGGCGGCGCCTTGCCGGTGGCGGCCCGGGCGGGCGAGGCCTTGCCCCTGGCGGCGGAATGAAACGCGGTGCGTCCTTCGAGGCCCGCTGCGCGGGCGCCTCAGGATGAGGAAATCAGAAACAGACCACCGTCCTCATCCTGAGGTGCGTAGCGAAGCGAAGCCTCGAAGGACGCAGGGCGGTTCAGCCAGAGCTTGCTCCAATCCCCGATTGGGGCTGAAATCATGACGGGGCGTCATCTGGCCTCGCCACGAGTCGCGTTCCGATGTCGAACATCGCCTATTTCCCCGCCCGCCCGGATCCGGAGGACAGCCGTCCGGGCAAGCGCGAGCGCACCAAGGTCGCCAATCGCCAGGCGATCCTCGACGCGGCGCGCGCGGTGTTCGGCGAGCTGGGCTACGAGACCGCCACGGTGCGCGACATCATCCGCCGCACGGGTTTGGCCTCGGGCACCTTCTACAATTACTACAAGTCCAAGGAAGAGGTGTTCGACGCCCTGGCCGACGACGGCGCGCGGCGCTTCCGGCCGATCCTGCGGGCCGAGTCCGACAAGGCCGTCGATTTCGAAAGCTTCCTGCGCGGCGCCATCCGCGCCTATTTCGACTTTCTGGAAGGCGAGCACGAGAGCTGGCGGATCAACCGGCCGGCCGGCGAGGTCTTTCCCCACGCCCGCGCCACCCCGGAAATCGTCGCGGTGTTCGACGAGGTGCGCGACGCCTTCGCCAAGGTGCTGGAGCACGACCACGCCCCGGCCGTCGACCTGGACTACTTCACCGCCGCCTGTATCGCGGTGGCCCGCGAGGTCGGCGACAAGATGCTGGAGCGCCGGCCGATCGACGTCGAGGGCGCGGCCGACTTCGCCGTCCGGATGATCCTGGGCGGCCTGCCCGCCCTGCCTCGCCTCTAGAGCCTTTTCGCGCCCGACAACAACGAGAGCCCCCAAATGGCCGATCCCGCCGTCCAGAAGTTCATCCTCAAGGTCCTGATGTCGCTGCCCGGCCCGATCCTGCGGGCGATGTCCGGCGGCGGGACGGTCTATCGCGGCGGACGCACCCTGGACCCGCGCTTCCAGTTCCTCACCGCCGCAGCGGCCAAGATGCCGTCGATCACCAGCCTGTCGCCGGACGAGGCCCGCGCCGCCAGCGCCAAGGGCCTGGCGGCCATGAGCGGTCCGCCCGAGCCCGGCGTACGCACCGAGACCCTGTCGATCGACGGGCCTGAAGGCCCCTTGAAGCTCCGCGCCTACCGCCCGGCCGACCAGGACAGCGACGCGCCGCTGATCGTCTTCGCCCACTTCGGCGGCGGGGTGATCGGCGACCTGGAAACCTGCCACGCCTTTTGCGGGATCCTGGCGCGGATCGCCCGCACGGCGGTGATCTCGGTCGACTACCGCCTGGCCCCCGACCACCGCTTCCCGGCCGGTCTGGACGACGTGCTGGCCGCCTTCCGCTGGAGCCGCGACAACGCCGCCCGCTTTGGGGCCCTGCCCGGGACGGCGGCGATCGGCGGCGATTCCATGGGCGGCAACTTCGCGGCCATCGTCGCCCAGGAGATGCAGCGGACGGGCGAGGCCCAGCCGGCCCTGCAGCTGCTGATCTACCCCGCCGTCGACGTGGCCAGCGAGACCGCGTCCATGACCACCTATGCCGACGCCTATCCGCTGAGCCGGCCGATCATGGACTGGTTCATGGGCCACTATATGGGTCCGGACGCCAACCCGGCCGATCCGCGCCTGTCGCCCGACAAGACCACCGACCTGGCGGGCCTGGCCCCCGCCGTGGTGATCACCGCCGGCTTCGACCCGCTGGTCGACCAGGGCGAGGCCTACGCCAAGCGCCTGGTCGCGGCCGGCGTGCCGACCACCTACCGCTGCTACGACAGCCTGGCGCACGGGTTCACGGCGTTCACCGGGGCGGTCCCCGCGGCCGACGCGGCGTGCCGGGAGATCGCGCGGCTGGTGCGGGCGGGGTTCGAGGCGCGGACCTAGCGATGAATAGCGTTCTTGAACCCTTCCCCCTGGAGGGGGGAAGGGCAGGGATGGGGGTGGCGCCGGTGGTGGGTCGCGCCGCGTTCCAGCCCTATCCTGAACCGTTTCCACCCCCATCCCCAACCCTTCCCCCCTCCAGGGGGAAGGGAGTCTGATGCGCGCCCTCGTCGTCGAAACCCTGGCTCCTGATTTCGCCGGCTGCGCGATCCGCGACGTCCCCACGCCCACGCCGGGGCCCGGCGAGGTGATGGTCCGGGTGAAGGCCGCCAGCGTCAATTTCCCCGACCTGCTGATGACCCGCGGCGAATACCAGTTCAAGCCGCCCCTGCCCTTCACGCCCGGCCTCGACCTGGCCGGCGAGGTGGCGGCCCTGGGCGAGGGGGTGACGGGCTGGAAGATCGGCGACGCCGTGGTCGGCGGCGCGCGGCTGGGCGGGTTCGCGGACTATGCGGTGCTATCGGCCGACGCCCTGAAGCCCAAGCCCGCCCGGCTGTCGTTCGGCGAGGCGGCGGCCTATGGCGCGGCCTACCTCACCGCCTATGTCGCCCTGGTACGGCGGGCGCGGCTGGAGCCCGGCGAGTGGGTGCTGGTGCACGGCGCGGCCGGCGGCGTGGGCCTGGCGGCGGTGGACCTGGCCAAGGCCCTGGGCGCCAGGGTGATCGCCGCCTCGGCCTCCGACGGCAAGCTGGCGGCGATCCAGGCCCTCTACGCCCCCGACGCCGTGGTCAATGTCACCGAGGGCTTCAAGGACAAGGTCAAGGCGATCACCGGCGGACGCGGCGCCGACGTGATCTACGACCCCGTCGGCGGCGACGTGTTCGACGAGAGCGTGCGCTGCATCGCCTTCGACGGCCGGCTGCTGGTGATCGGCTTCACGACGGGGCGCATCCCGACGCTCTCGGTCAACATGCCGCTGATCAAGGGCTTCTCGGTGATGGGCGTGCGGGCCGGCGAGTACGGCCGCCAGTTCCCGGAGAAGGGGCGCGAGAACGTCGAGGCGGTGCGGAGGATGGCGGACCAGGGCGTGATCCATCCGCATGTGCATGCGGAACTGCCGCTGGAGCGGTGGCGCGAGGCGTTCGAGTTGCTGGCGGAGCGCCAAGTGATCGGCAAGGCGGTGATCCGGCCCGATATCTCCACCTGAGCCCACCCCGGCGGCAGGTTCCAATCGCCGCCTGAGCGAGCTATGATCGAACCATGTCCAGCCGTCGCGATCATGCCGTTTCGCAACCTTCCGAAGTGTCCTCGGCCGAGGATCTGGAGACAGCCGCCATCTTGGCGAAGGCGGATCGCGATTGTGACGCGGGCCTCGGCCTGCGGGGCCAGGACGCCGCGACTTTTCTCAGACGCGTGCTGGATGACGCGCGGGCGCGTGTCGCCCTCGCCAAGCGCGACTGATCCCAGTTGGTCCGCGAACTGGTTGTCTCGCCACGCGCGGAGGGCGACATCGTGGCGGCGGCGGATCGGTTTTTCGCCTATGATGGACCCACGCCCCAAGCCTTGCGGCGCCTTCAGGATCTGGTCGAAGCCATCGAGGACCTGATCAACGCCCCGGTGCGGTTCAGGACGAGCGCCAAGTTCGCTGGCGTGCGCGAGCGGATCGTCAGCGGCTGCACGATCTACTTCCGCGTCCTGCCTGACACGGCCGACAACGCCACTGCTGGAGACGTGCGGGTGCTGCACGTGAAATTGCCGGGTCAGGATGATCCCGTTCGGCTGCGGGCTCGATAAGGCGCGGACTCATGTTGACAGGCCGCGCCCCTTCCCTTATCCACCGCCCCTCACTCGCGGAGGCCCCTCGGCCCTCGCGTCCCATTATTATCGGAGCCACCTCGTGAAGCGGACATTCCAGCCGTCGAAGCTCGTGCGAGCCCGCCGTCACGGCTACCGCGCGCGTATGGCCACCAAGAACGGCCAGAAGATCGTCGCGCGTCGCCGCGCCAAGGGCCGTAAGCGCCTGACGGCCTAAAAGCCTTCTCCCGCTTTTCGCGGGAAACAAGACCATGATGGAAGCCGCCCTTTCCTCGAACCAGGCCCAGCGCCTGCGCCGGAAAGGGCGGCTTTTTTCATGACCGAAGCCCAGCTTCCGCCATCCGTGAAGATCGAGCGCCTCAGGAAGCGCCCGGACTTCCTGAGGGCCGCCAAGGCTCCGGCCCTGGCGCGCGGCGCGGTGTTCATGCAGATGCGCGCCCGCCTCGACGACGACCCGCTGATCCGGGTCGGATTCACCGCCACCAAGAAGATCGGCGGCTCCGTTCAGCGAAATCGCGCCAAAAGACGCCTTCGCGAGGCCGCCAGGCTACTTCTTCCCCTTCATGGCCGCCCTTCATGCGACTATGTGTTCATTGCCCGCGGCGGAACTGGCCAGCGGGCGTGGGGGCGTTTGCTTGACGATGTTAAAACCGCGCTGATAAGCCTCGCCGCCGAACACGATCGCGCGGGCCCGGGCGACAAGCCCGCTCCGCACGCCCCCGTCGCGCCCGATTCCTCCGTTTCTGGTTAAGTCACCCCATGCAGAACGACTCCAACAAAAACACGCTGATGTTCCTCATCTGCGCGTTTGCGATCCTGATCGGCTACCAGTTCCTGTACGCGGGCCCGGCCAGCCGCAAGGAAGCCGCCGCCGTCCAGGCCAGGAAGGTCGCCGAGGCGCAGGTCGCCCTGACGCCCGGCATGGTGGTCGGCGCCGACGGCAAGCCCCAGCCGCTGAAGCTGTCGCGCGACGAGGCCAAGGCCCAGAGCCCGCGCATCATCGTCGACACCCCGGCCCTGTCGGGTTCGATCGCCCTGAAGGGCGCGCGCATCGATGACCTCTGGCTGAAGCGCTTCACCCAGACGGCCGACAAGAATTCGCCGCCGGTCGAGCTGTTCCGCCCCGAGGGCGCCGAGCACGCCTGGTTCGCCGACTTCGGCTGGGCCGGCGCCAACCTGCCGGGCCTGCCCACGCCGCAAACCGTGTGGACGGCCCCGGCCGGTCAGGTGCTGCGCCCCAATTCCCCGGTCACCCTGACCTATGACAACGGCCAGGGCCTGGTGTTCACCCGCCAGATCTCGGTCGACAGCGACGCGATGTTCACCGTCGCCGACAGCGTCCGCAACCAGGGCGGCGCGGCCGTCGCCGTGGCCCCCTACGCCTCGGTCCAGCGCCAGGGCGTTCCCGACACCCTGGGCAAGACTCAGATCGTCCACGAAGGCGCCATCGGCGTGTTCGGCGGCGTCAAGGACGAGAAGTACGTCCTGAGCCAGACGAAGTACCAGAAGTGGAAGAAGGACAAGCCGGACCAGACCTTCGAGTCCAAGGGCGGCTGGAACGGCATCACCGACAAGTACTGGCTGGCGGCCCTGGTGCCCGAGCAGTCCGAGACCGTGCAGGGCCACTTCCGCGTGGTGCCCGCCAGCGGCGTCGACATCTATGAGTCGATGTTCCTGGGCGCCGCCAAGTCGCTGCAGCCCGGCCAGACCGTCAACCACACCACCCGCCTGTTCGCCGGCGCCAAGACCGTACCGCTGCTGACCCGCTACGAATACGGCGGCAAGCCGGTGGTCTGGTGGCAGTTCTGGAACCGTCCCGCCAGCGTCATCCCCAGCTTCGACAAGGCCGTCGACTGGGGCATGTTCTCGGTGTTCACCCGCCCGATCTTCAACGTCCTGGAGATCTTCTACAAGCTGGTCGGCAACTTCGGCGTCGCCATCATGCTGCTGACCGTGGCCCTGAAGCTCATCCTCTTCCCGCTGGCGGACAAGAGCTACGAGTCCATGGCCAAGATGAAGAAGATCGCCCCCGAGGTCGAGAAGCTCAAGGCCAAGCACAAGGACGATCCCGCCAAGCAGCAGCAGGAAATGATGGCGCTGTACGGCAAGGAGAAAATCAATCCGATGATGGGCTGCGTGCCCATGCTGATCCAGATTCCGATCTTCTACTCGCTGTACAAGGTGCTGACGGTGACCATCGAGATGCGGCACGCGCCGTTCTTCGGCTGGATCACCGACCTGTCGGCCCGCGACCCCTCCACCATCTGGAAGCTGTTCGGCGCGATCCACTGGGATCCGGCAATGGCCCCGTTGATCGGCGGATTCCTGGACGGCCCGCTGCACATCGGCGTCTGGCCGCTGCTGTACGGCTTCACCATGTGGCTGACCACGGCGATGAACCCGCCGGCCGGCGATCCGCTGCAGCAGAAGATCTTCCAGCTGTTCCCGATCATCTTCACCTTCACCCTGTCGCAGTTCTCGGTGGGCCTGGTGATCTACTGGTGCTGGAGCAACGTGCTGACCATCCTGCAGCAGTACATCATCATGCGCCGCTACAAGGTGGACAACCCGATCGACCAGCTCCTGAACCGCTTCCGCGGCAAGACCGCCGAGGCCACCTGATGGACGAACTCGCCTATACCGACGACGAGATCGAGGCGGCCCGGGTGCTGTTCGCCCAGCCGGCGACCTTCATGATGGGCGCCGTCAAGATGGACGGCATGCCGCCGCCGATCCTGCCGGAAGTGGCCTTCGCCGGCCGCTCCAACGTCGGCAAGTCCAGCCTGATCAACGGCCTGGTGGGCCAGAACCACCTGGCCCGGGCCTCGAACTCGCCGGGCCGCACGCGCGAGGTCAACTTCTTCGTGCTGGCCGAGCAGCTGCGGCTGGTCGACCTGCCCGGCTACGGCTTCGCGCGGGTCTCCCGCAGCGTGGCCGACAAGTTCCAGGACCTGGGCCGGGCCTATCTGCGCGGCCGGGCCAACCTGAAGCGGGTCTATCTGCTGATCGACGCCCGCCACGGGCTGAAGTCGGTGGACACCGAGGCGCTGGACGCCCTGGATGTGGCGGCGGTCTCCTACCAGATCGTCCTGACCAAGGCCGACAAGATGAAGCCGGCCGAGGTCGAGGCCACGGTCGCCGCGACCCTGAAGGCCATCGCCAAGCGCCCCGCCGCCTTCCCCAGGGTGCTGGCCACCTCGTCCGAAAAGGGCGCCGGCCTGCCCGAACTGCGCGCCGAGATCGCCCGGACGTGTTTGTCTTAGCGGACCCGCCGTGCGTCCTTCGAGGCCCGCTGCGCGGGCGCCTCAGGAAGAGGAGCGTTGTTGCTGAATTCCTCTTCCTGAGGTGCGAGGCGAAGCCGAGCCTCGAAGGACGCACGGCGCCAAATCTCTCCACAACCTCGTTCCCAGGCCTTAACCTTCCAGCCAGATCGGCCGGCTAAGGCCACGCCTCCCGTTTCCCGAAGAAGTCCCCCATGACCCGTCACGAACTGAAGACCTGGCCGCAATATTTCGCCGCCGTGCGCTCGGGCAAGAAGCGCTTCGAGATCCGCCGCAACGACCGCGAGTTCGCGGTCGGCGACGTGCTGGTGCTGCGCGAGTTCGACCCCGAGCTGGACGTCTATACCGGCCAGGTCGAGGAGCGGCAGATCACCTTCCTGCTGTCGGAAGAGGACTACGGCGTGATCCACGGCTTCGTGGCCATCGGCTTCGGCGAAGTGGTCCACCATGGCGACATGCCCAGCGACGGGGCCCTGACCGCCGAGCAGCTGGCCCACTGGCATGAGACCACGGCCTCCAACGCCGCCCTGCGCGCCCAGGACGCCCGCAAGGTGGCCCAGAGCTACGCCGCCCCGACCACCGGCCGCGCGGCCATGCCGGTCTCGGCCGACCGCCACAACGCCGTGGCCGCCGCCGCCGAAGCCGAGGCCAGCTTCCACGGGGCGGCGGCGCGGATCGTGCGGGGGAAGTAGATCGATTGGGGACAGGCGCATGCGCCTGTCCCCGTCCCCGCCGCTGAATCAAAAAAGGGCGGACCTGGTGGTCCGCCCTTTTGTCGTTCGCGATGGAACGGAAAGTCTACGCCGCCTGGCGCACCTGGGCCGGGAAGACGTCGTCCATCTTCAGATAGGTGATCAGGCGGCTGTCCAACGAGATGATCGCCTGGATGAACCGCAGTTCGTCCGTGCCCAGGTCCGGGGTCGGCTGCAGGTGGTCGCGCGATACGGTGAAGGTCTCGCTGACGGCGTCGACCAGGATGCCGGCCAGCCGGTCCTGGCACTCGACCACCACGATGACGTGGCGGGTCTCGGGGACGGTGACGCCCAGGCCCAGGCGGTTGCGCAGGTCGATGACCGGCATGATCGCGCCGCGCAGGTTGATGACGCCCTTCAGGAAGCTGGGGGCGTGCGGGATCGGGGTGGCCGGGGTCCAGCCGCGGATCTCGCGGACCGTCTTGACGTCGATGCAGAACTCCTGCTCGCCGATGCAGAACGAGATCAGCTCCAGGGCGGGTTCGGCGTGATCGGTCATGGTCGTTCCCAGGGGCTCGAGATATGGCCGCCACAAGAGCCCGGACGCCGTTTAATAACGGTTAATGCAGAGCTACCGGCGGCGCGCCGAATTGTCGCGTTGCCGCCCGTAGCGCCCGACCAAGGTCCTCCCCCTGTGGGGGAGGTGTCGGCCCAGCCGACGGAGGGGGGAGTTATCGGAAGATGGCCGAACCTACGATCGACGATCCTAAAAACTCCCCCCTCCGGCCTTCGGCCGCCTCCCCCACAGGGGGAGGCTTTGCGTGTCCAGCAGCGCCTCAATCCGGCTCCGAGGCCCCCAGGTCCCCGTCGTCCGTCAGGTTGAACTCGTACCAGACGCCGTTCAGCACCCCGAAGGCGACGGCCAGGCCCAGGCCCAGAACCCAGGTGAAATACCACATGGCTTGGTCTCCTCAGTAAAGGGCGGGATCGGTCTTCAGGGCGGCGGTGCTCGTCCGGCCCCACAGCACCTTGTAGACCCAGGCGGTGTAGAGCAGCACCAGCGGCATCAGCACCACCACGACGATCAGCATGATGAACAGGGTCAGGTGGCTGGATGAGGCGTTCCACACCGTCAGGCTGGAGCGCGGATCGATGCTGCTGGGCAGGATGAACGGAAACATCGACAGCCCGACCGTGGCGATGATCCCCGCCGCCGAGGCCGAGGAGCCGCCGAACGCCAGGGCCGCCGAGCGCTTCCACAGGCCGGCCAGGGCGACCAGCGCGCCCAGGAAGCCCAGCGCCGGGGCGACCAGCATCCAGGGATGGCGGCCGAAGTTGTCGAACCAGGCGCCCGGCGCGGCGATGGCGGCGGCCCGCAGCGGGTTGGACGGCGCGGCCGGATCGATCACGCCCTCCAGGCGGAAGCCCAGGCGCGTGGCCAGCAGGCCGCCGACCAGGAACAGCAGCAGGCTGGCGACCCCGGCCGCCGCGCCGAACCGCCGGGCGCGGTCCTGCACCGGCCCCGCCTCGGCCTTGACGCCCAGCCAGGCCGCGCCGTGCAGCACCAGCATGGCTGTCGACAGCAGGCCGCAGACCAAGGTGAAGGGGGTGAACAGGCCCAGGAACGCGCCGTGATAGGTGGTGCGCAGGTCGCTATCCAGCTTGAACGGCGCGCCCTGCAGCACGTTGCCCACGGCCACGCCGAACACCAGCACCGGCACGAAGCTGCCGGTGAACAGCGCCCAGTCCCAGAACGCCCGCCAGCGCGGGTCCGGCCGCTTGGAGCGGTACTTGAAGCCCACCGGCCGCAGGATCATCGCCACCAGCACGAGGAAGATGGCCAGGTAGAAGCCCGAGAAGCTGACGCCGTAGACCAGCGGCCAGGCGGCGAAGATCGAGGCCCCGCCGGTGATGAACCACACCTGGTTGCCTTCCCAGGTGGCGCCGACGGTGTTGATCACCATGCGGCGCTCCTCGTCGGTCCTGGCGACGAAGGGCAGCAGGGCGCCGACCCCCATGTCGAAGCCGTCGGTCAGCGCGAAGCCGATCAGCAGCACGCCCAGCAGGGCCCACCAGATCAGGCGAAGAGTCGGATAGTCGATCGGGAGTTCCATGGTGCGATCTCCTTAGGCGACGGCTTCGCCGGCGGGGCCGGCGTGGTGGGACGGGAAGGCCTCCTGGTCGGCGAAGGGGCCCTTCTTGATGGTCTTGAGGATCAGCCCGACCTCGACCACCGCCAGGGCGCCGTAGAGCAGGGTGAAGACGACGATGCTGGTCAGCAGCTGCGCCACGCTGAGGGTGGACGGGGCCAGGAAGGTGGGCAGCACGCCCTCCACCGCCCAGGGCTGGCGGCCGACCTCGGCCAGCACCCAGCCCAGCTCGGTGGCGATCCACGGCAGCGGGATGGCGATGACGGCCAGGCGCAGGAACCACCGGGTCTCGTGCCGGCGCAGGGTGACCAGAAGGAAGGCCGTGGCGAACAGGGCGATCATCAGCATCCCGGTCCCGGCCATGATCCGGAACGCCCAGAACATCACCGGCACGTTGGGCACGGTGTCCCAGGCGGTCTTGGCGATCAGGGCCTGGTCGGCCTGGCGCGGGTCGGCGACATAGCGCTTGAGCAGCAGGGCGTAGCCCAGGTCGCGACGGTGGGTCTCGAACACGCCGCGCGCCGTCAGGTCCTTGGGGTTGGCCTTCAGGGTCTCCAGCGCGCCATAGGCGATGACGCCGTTCTCGATGCGGCCTTCGGCCTGGGCGACCAGTTCGAAGATGCCGGCCACCGGGCGGTCGAGGCTGCGGGTGGCGATCAGGCCCAGCACATAGGGGATCTTGATCTCGGCGTGGGTCTTGCGGTCCTTCAGGCTGGGGATGCCGAACGCCGTCAGGCCGGCCGGGGCCGGCTCGGTCTCCCACATGGCCTCCAGGGCCGCGAGCTTCATTTTCTGGTTGTCGGTCAGGGCGTAGCCGCTCTCGTCGCCCAGCACGACCACCGACAGCGACGAGGCCAGGCCGAAGGCGGCGGCCACGGTCAGCGACCGCTTGGCGACGCTCCTGTGCTTGCCCTTCAGCAGGTAATAGGCGGAAACGCCCAGCACGAAGACGGCGGCGATGGTGTAGCCGGCGCTGACCGTGTGCACGAACTTGGCCTGAGCCACCGGATTGAACAGCACCGCCTTGAAGTCGGTGACCTCCATCCGCAGGGTGTCGGGATTGAAGGCCGCGCCGACCGGGTTCTGCATCCAGCCGTTGGCCACCAGGATCCACAGGGCCGACAGGTTGGTGCCCAGGGCGACCATGAACGTCACGCCCAGGTGGGCCACCGGCTTCAGCTTGTCCCAGCCGAAGAACATCAGGCCCACGAAGGTGGCCTCGAGGAAGAAGGCCATCAGCCCCTCGATGGCCAGCGGCGCGCCGAAGATGTCGCCGACATAGTGCGAATAGTAGGACCAGTTCATGCCGAACTGGAACTCCATGGTCAGGCCGGTGGCGACCCCGAGCACGAAGTTGATGCCGAACAGCGTGCCCCAGAACCGCGTCGTGGTCCGCCAGATCGGCCGCTTGGTCATCACATAGACGCTCTCCATGATCACCAGCATGAAGGAAAGGCCGAGCGTGAGGGGGACGAACAGGAAGTGGTACAGCGCCGTCAGGGCGAACTGCAGACGGGAAAGATCGACGACGGCGGGGTCCATGAAGCGCTCCGGTTGTCGCGTGGCGATTGATCGCGCCAGCGACCATCCACCCCTAGACGCGTTGTGGCTAGAACGCTTTGATCCGGATCAAGGACGCCCCCGCCCTTTTCCTTGAACACGAGTGCATGCCCGTCAGTTTCACCGCCGACCTCGACGCCGTCGCGCGGCCCTGGCTGAAGACCATCGGTTTGGCCGGCGGCCGGGCGCGCCAGGCCGCGCCGCTGTGGCTGCTGGCCGACGTGCCCGCCGCCATCGCCTTCGCCGCCGGCCTGGCCCTTTCCATCGACGCATTGGCCATCGACGCCCTGCCGCGCGGCCTGGCCGCCGCCGCGCCCTGGCTGGTCCTGATCGCGGCCGCCGCCCTGGCGCGCGGCCTGCTGGCCAGGCGGGCCGCCGAGGCGGGCGCCAAGGCCGCCGCAGGGGTCAAGGCCCGGGCTCGGCATGAGGCCGTCGCCGCCATCCTCGGCCATGGCGTGGCGAGACGCACCGGCGGCGAGGCCTTGTCGGCCGCGGTCGAGGGCGTCGAGGCGCTGGACGGCCATATCTCCCGCTTCATGCCCGCCCGGCTGGCCTCGGCGCTCGCGCCGTTGCTGATCATCGCCGCCATCGCCGTGGCCACGCCGGTGGCGGCCGCCATCCTGCTGCTGACCTTGATCCCCTTCGGCCTGGTCATGGCCCTAGCCGGCGGGGCGGCGGCCGAGGAGTCGCGGCGGCAGTTCCTGGCCCTGGAGCGGCTCTCAAGCCTGTTCCTCGACCGGGTGCGCGCCCTGCCGGTGGTTTTGGCCTTCCAGGCCGAGGGCGCCGTGACCCGCGACCTGTCCCTGGCCGCCGAGGACCTGGCTCGTCGTACGATCCGTGTGCTGAGGGTCGCCTTCCTGTCGTCGGGCGCGCTGGAGTTCTTCGCCGCCCTGTCGGTGGCCCTGGTGGCGGTCTATTGCGGCTTCAACCTGTTGCGGCTGCTGCCCTTCCCGGTTCCCGAACAGCTGGACCTCAAGCGGGCCTTCTTCGCCCTGGCCCTGGCGCCGGAGGTCTACGCCCCGCTGCGCCGCCTGGCCGCCGCCTATCACGACCGCCAGGCCGCCGAGGCCGCCGCCCAGACCCTGGCCGCCCTGCCCGCCCCCGCACCGGCCCCGCCCCTCGTGACGTTCAAGGCCCCGCCCGCTCTCCGCTTCCAGGCGGTGACCGTCGCCTACGGGGTGGGCGAGACCCCGGTGTTCGAGGGCTTCGACCTCGACGTCGCGCCCGGCGAGGTCGTCGCCCTGCTCGGCCCCAGCGGCAGCGGCAAGACCACCCTGCTGAACCTGTTGCTGGGCCTGGCGCCCTTGAGCGGCGGCGAGGTGCTGGTCGGCGACCGGCGGCTGTCGCACCTGGGCTCGATCGCCGCCGCCGTCGCCTGGGCGGGCCAGTCGCCGCTGGTCCTGCCGGGAACCCTGGCCGACAACCTGGCCCTGGCCTGGCCGACCGCCGCGCGCGACCAGCTCGAACAGGTGGCCCGCATCGTCGGCCTGGCCCAGGTGCTGGACGGGCGCGGCGGCCTGGACGCCCGCCTCGACGAACGCGGCGCCGGCCTGTCGGGCGGCGAGCGCCGGCGCCTCTCCCTGGCCCGCGCCATGCTCAAGCCCGCCACGATCCTGCTGCTGGACGAACCGACCGCCGACCTTGACGCGGCGTCGGAGCTGGCCCTGCTGCCGGTCATCCGCCAGGCCGCGGAGGGCCGCACCACGCTGATCGCCACCCATTCCGAAGTCCTGGCCGCCCTGGCCGACCGCGTGGTGCGCCTGTGAGCGGGCCCGGAACAACAGGCGGCTCCCTTCCCCCTGGAGGGGGGAAGGGTCGGGGACGGGGGTGGAAGACTTTCCGGATGGGGTTCGGCCCGCGTGAAACCCGCCAGCGGCGCCACCCCCAGCCCCAGCCCTTCCCCCCTCCAGGGGGAAGGGAGTCGCCCTTGGCCCTTCTCATCCGCCAGCAGCGCCGGCGCCACGCCGACGGCCTGCGCCTGGCCGCCGCCTCGGCCGCCGTCGTCGGGGCGGCGACGGTGCTGCTGCTAGGCCTGTCGGGCTGGTTCCTGACCGGCGCCGCCATCGCCGGCCTGGCCGGGCTGGCCAGCGCCCAGGCCTTCAACGTGCTGCTGCCCAGCGCCGGCATCCGGCTGCTGGCCATCCTGCGCACCGCCTTCCGCTACCTGGAGCGGCTGAGCGGCCACGCCGCCGCGCTCAAGGCCCTGGCCGCCATTCGCCCGGCCCTGTTCGCGTCGCTGGCGGCCAGCCCGCCGGCCCAGGCCCTGGCCCTGTCGCGCGGCGAGGCCTCGGCCCGGCTGGTGCAGGACATCGACGCCGTCGAGACCCGCTTCATCCGCCTGTCGGCCCCCTGGGGGGCGGGTGCGGCGGTCGCCGCCGGCCTGGCCATGGCCGCCCCGGCCGGCTGGGCCCCGGCCCTGGTCGTGGCCGTGGCGGTGGCCGGCGCGGTGACCTCCGCCCATTGGCTGGCCCGCCGCCTCAACGCCCGCACCGGTCCCGCCCTCCAGCGGGCCGCCGGGGCCCTGAAGGATGCCCTGGCCGCCCATGCCGCCGCCGCGCCGGAGCTGCGGGTCTATGGCGCCCAGGACCGCGCCGCCGAAGAGGTCGAGGCCCTGGGCCGGGCGTTGGACGACCTCAAGCGCCAGGCCGTCGCCGCCCAGGGCTGGCTGGCCGTACTGCAGGGCCTGATCCTCGGCCTCGCCGTCGCCCTGACCCTGGCCTTCGCCCATGCCGCCGCCGCGCCCCTGGCGGCCATGGCCGGCCTGGCGGCCGCCATGGCGCTGGAGGGGCTTGGCGGTCTGGGCAAGGCGTTCGAACAGGACGCGGGGGCGCAGGCGGCGGCTCAGCGGCTGGACGAGGTGCTGGTTCATGCGCCGGCCACGCCGGACGCCCCTGCCGCGCCGGATCGTCCGAGCCTGAGCTTTGGGGATCTTGTCCTGGAGCCTGGGTCGCGGCTGGTCCTGACCGGCCCCTCCGGCTGCGGCAAGACCACCGTGCTGGAGCGACTGCTGGCCCTGCGGCTCTCAAATTCCGACCATCCCCGCGAAAGCGGGGACCCAAGCGGCCTTGGTCCATTGACCGCCGAGCGAGGCCGCAAACTCGGCTTGGGTCCCCGCTTTCGCGGGGATGATCGGCGTGTGGGGTTGAGGTTGGAGATTGACGGCCAACCTGTCGAAGCCCTGGACGTTCAGATCCTCCGCCCCGCCTTCGCCCACGCCCCCCAGGACGCCGCCCTGATCGCCGGCACGGTGCGCGCCAACCTCCGCCTGGCCGGCGACCACGCCGAAACCGCGCTCTGGGACGCCCTGGCCGACGCGGCCCTGGAAACCCGGGTCCGCGCCCTGCCCCAGGGCCTGGACACCTGGATCGGCGAGAACGGCGAGCGCCTGTCGGGCGGCGAACGGCGGCGGCTGTCCCTGGCCCGCGCCCTGCTGCGCGACGCGCCCTGGCTGCTGCTGGACGAACCCACCGAGGGCCTCGACCCCGCCACCGAGGCCCTGGTCGTCCAGCGCCTCGACGTCCGCCTCAAGCGCACCGGCCAGGGCCTGGTCCTGGTCAGCCACCGCGCCGCGCCACGCGCCCTGTGCGATCAGCAACTGCCAATCGCTCCGCCCCGCGCTATAGGATAACCGACCTTGGGGAGCGGAGACCGCTATCACGTGATGACCACGGTTTCGGCCGGCACGCTGCACAGCGACCTGCGGCCCCGCGTCTATCTGGCGGCCCTGGCGACGGTGGTCGCCTGCTGCCTGGTCCAACTGGCCCTGCCCCCCAGCTTCTCCGCCTCCTCGGCCTTCCTGCTGTTCGTGCCGGCGGTGCTGATCAGCGCCGCGGTCGGCGGCCTGGCGCCCGGACTGTTCGCCACCGTGCTGGCGGCCGCGGCGGTGTGGGTGCTGAAGGTGCGCGGCCTGCCCGACCAGGCCACGGCGCTGTCGAGCCTGGTGTTCGTGATGATCGGGGTGGGCATGTCGATCGGCGGCGGCTGGTTCCACGCCGCCCGCCGCCGCGCCGCCGCCATGACCCACCACCTGCAGTCGATCCTCGACTCGGCCCCCGACGCGGTCATCGTCATCGACCTGTCGGGCGTCATGACCTCGTTCAGCCCGGCCGCCGAGCGGTTGTTCGGCTGGAGCGCGGCCGAGGCGATCGGGCGCAATGTCAGCCTGCTGATGCCCGAGCCGCACCACCAGGGCCACGACGGCTACCTGGCCCGCTACGCCCGCACCGGCGAGCAGCGGATCATCGGCACGGGCCGGGTGGTGGTGGGCCAGCGCAAGGACGGCTCGACATTTCCCATGGAATTGGCGGTGGGCGAGACCCGGGGTTCCAGGCCGTTCTATACCGGCTTCATCCGTGACCTGACGGATCGCCAGCAGACCGAGACCCGGCTGCGCGACCTGCAGACCGAACTGGTCCACGTCTCGCGCCTGACGGCCATGGGCGAGATGGCCTCGACCCTGGCCCACGAGCTGAACCAGCCGCTGTCGGCCATCGCCAACCTGCTGACCGGCTCGCGTCGCCTGCTCGATCGCGGCCGACCGGAGGACCAGGCCAAGGTGCGCGACGCCGTCGACAAGGCCTCGGCCCAGGCCCTGCGGGCCGGCGACGTCATCCACCGGATGCGCGAGTTCGTCCGGCGCGGGGCCAGCGAGCGGGCGCCCGAAAGCCTGTCCAAGGTGGTCGAGGACGCCGCCGCCCTGGCCCTGATCGGGGCGCGCGAGCACCTGGTCACCACCCGCCTGAAGCTGGATCCCGCCGCCGACGCGGTCTATGCCGACCGGGTGCAGATCCAGCAGGTCCTGGTCAACCTGATCCGCAACGCCGTCGACGCCATGGCCGACTCGCCGCGCCGTGAACTGACCATCTCGAGCCAGCGGCTCGACAGCGGTTCGGTCCAAGTCAGCGTCACCGACACCGGCTCGGGCATCAACGACGACTTCCGCGACCGCCTGTTCCAGCCGTTCATGACCACCAAGGCCGAGGGCATGGGGGTGGGTCTGTCGATCTCGCGCTCGATCATCGAGGCGCACGGCGGCCGCATCTGGGCCGACGCCAACCCCAAGGGCGGGACGGTGTTCCACTTCACCCTGCCGGCCCAGCACGACGACGACCAACGCGACGAGGATGCGATCGATGAGTGAAGCCGTGGTCCATGTGGTCGACGACGACGAGAGCGCCCGCGAGGCCCTGGCCTTCCTGCTGGAAGCCGCCGATTTCGAGGTGCGCAGCCACGTCTCGGCCCTGGCCCTGCTGGACGCCCTGCCGCTGGACGGGGCCGGCTGCGTGATCACCGACATGCGCATGCCCGACATGACCGGCCTGGAGCTGGTGCGCGAGCTGAACGCCCGGGGCTGCCGCACACCGATCATCATGATCACCGGCCACGGCGACATCCCGCTGGCGGTCGAGGCCATGCGGGCCGGGGTGGTCGACTTCATCGAGAAGCCGTTCGGCGAGGCCCGCATCCTCGACGCCGTGGCCCGCGCCCTGGAGGCCGCCCCGCCGCCCGCCTCGGCCCAGGTCTCCGACGACACCGCCCTGACCCTGCAGCGCCTGGAGACCCTGTCCGAGCGCGAGCGCCAGGTGCTGGACGGGGTGGTCGACGGCCACCCCAACAAGGTCATCGCCCGCGACCTGGGGATCAGTCCGCGCACGGTCGAAATCTATCGCGCCAAGCTGATGGCCAAGATGCACGCCGACAACCTGGCCGCCCTGGTGCGCATGACGCTTTCGGCCCGCGGGGGATAGCGATCCCTTGATCACGACTTTCGCTCTTGAATCGCCCCCTCCTCCGTTTCCCCGGCGAAGGCCGGGGCCCAGGTGAAACCCACGAGCCGCCCAGGATGAATCTGGGTCCCGGCCTTCGCCGGGAAAGCGGAGGTGGGATGGCTGGCTTCCATGAAGCAGCTGAGCGCGAGCTCTAGGTAATCCCCCTTAGGCGTGGGCCCCGACTGTACCGTTCCGCGCCGACGCGGGAGATTGGGGCGCCAACGGGAGATCTCCATGCTGTCCGTGATCCACGCCCCAATACCGTCGTCCGCCCGCCAACCGGCGGCGCCGATCCTCGACGGCCCGCACCGCGCTCACGGACGCGACGAGACGATCTTCGACCAGGACGCGCCGGCCGACCGGGTCTACCAGTTGATTTCGGGCAGCGTGCGCACCTGCCGGATCCTGCGCGACGGCCGCCGGCAGATCGAGGCCTTCCACTTCCCCGGCGACGTGTTCGGCCTGGAGCGCGGCGCGACCCATCGGGTCGGCGCCCAGACCCTGGGCCAGACCCTGGTGCGGGTGATGCCGCGCGCCGCCCTCGACGCCCTGGCGGCGGAACGCGGCGACGTCGCCCGGCGGCTGCTGGAACTGACCACCGACAGCCTGCGCCGCAGCCAGGACCACGCGCTGATGCTGGGCCGCCGCGCCGCCTGCGAGCGCGTCGCCGCCCTGCTGCTCGACCTGGCGGAGCGGACGGGCGCGGAGGTGCTGCTCGACGTGCCGATGACCCGCCAGGACATGGCCGACTATCTGGGCCTGACCATCGAGACGGTGTCGCGCACCCTCACCCAGTTCCAGCAGGATGGCCTGATCGCCCTGCCGGCGGCGCGCAAGGTGCTGCTGCGGGATCGCGGGGCGCTGGAAGCGATGGTGGATTGATCCACCACGACGCCGTCATCCCCCGCTTTATGCGGGGGACCCAAGCGGCGGCTGATACATCGTAAGAACGCTGCCGCCAGCTCGGCTTGGGTCCCCCGAACAAGTCGGGGGATGACGGGCTTTTGAATTAGCTGGAGCTCACCACCATCCACACCGCCGCGCGCTCCCCCGGCGCCAGGGCCACGATCCCGCTATCCTCGCCGTGGAACGGGTCGGGCCGGTTGGCCACCGGTTCTGCGCAGACGAAATCGGCGCCCGGCGGCGAATAGACGTGCAGCCAGCGGCAGTCCGGCGAGGCGGTCAGGGTCGTGCTGGCCCCGCCCGGCGCCGACAGCGTCGCGACGCCGTCCCAGCCGGTGTAGCAGTTGTCGATCAGCTCGGAGACCGCCGTCGGCGCCCCGACCGCCCAGTCCGAGCGCCAGGCGCCCGCCACGTGGGTGGTGGGCAGGCAGTCGCCGTCGATCATCCAGACGCCCGTGACCCCGGCTCGCAGCCGCTCGCCGGGTCTGGCCGGGAAATAGGGGTGGAAGCCCAGGCCGGCCGGCATCGCCTCGCCGCCGGTGTTGGTCACCGACAGCTCAAGGCGCAGGCCGTCGTCGTCCAGGGTGAAGCGCTGCTCGGCGCGATAGGCCCAGGGCCACTCGCCGGACGCATGGTCGAAGCTCAGCACCGCCTGGGTCTGGCTCGCCGATTCCACGGTCCAGGCCTCGCGCCAGCCCTGGCCGTGCAGGGCGTGCGGGTGATCGCCGAGGTTCGGCGACAGAACCACGTCATGGCCGCCGAAACTGAAGCGGCCGTTCGGAATGCGGTTGCAGTAGGGGACCAGCGGGAAACAGCCGGTGTCGAGCACCTCGGCCGTCCCCGCCGGCGTCGGCCGGGTCACGTCGCGGCCGTCCCAGGTGAACCGGCCCAGGGCGCCGCCCAGGGCGGGCAGGATCTCGACGCGGGCGCGGGCGGTCTGCAGGACGACGGTCATGGGGCCTTACTCGGTGGCGTCATTGAGCGGCTTGCTACGCACATCGCGCCGTCGAAACAAGCGCCCTTCGCCCCGGCTTCCGCCCCCGCCTTCCGCTACGTCGCCCTAGGCGCGGCCGGGCGGGCGTCGCATCATCTTCCAAAGCAGAGGCGGAGCGGATGAACAGACCCCTGGACGGCGTGCGTATCGTGGCGGTCGAGCAATACGCCGCCGGCCCCTATGGCACCCAGCTGCTGTGCGAGCTGGGCGCGCAGGTGATCAAGATCGAGGCCCCGTCCCTGGGCGGCGACATCAGCCGCGGCCTGGGCCCCTACTTCCTGGGCGAGGCCGACAGCCAGTTCTTCCAGACCTTCTCGCGCGGCAAGCAGTCGGTCGCCCTGGAGATCAAGACGCCGCAAGGCCGCGCCGACTTCGAGCGGCTGGTGGCGGGCGCCGACGCCGTGGTCAACAACCTGCGCGGCGACCAGCCGGAGAAGCTGGGGCTCCGCTACCAGGACCTCGAGGCGATCAACCCCGCCGTGGTCTGCGCTCACCTGTCCGCCTACGGACGGGGCAACAGCCGCGAGGCCTGGCCGGGCTATGACTACCTGATGCAGGCCGAGGCCGGGTTCATGACCTTGACCGGCGAGCCGGACGGGCCGCCGGTGCGCTTTGGCCTGTCGATGGTCGACTTCATGACCGGCTCGGTGTTCGCCCTGGGGATCGTCTCGGCGATCCTCGGGGCGCGGGCCAGCCGGGTGGGCTGCGACATCGACGTGTCGCTGTTCGACGTGGCCCTGCACCAGACCTCCTATCCGGCGGTGTGGGCGATGAACGAGGGCCACCACGCCGGTCGCCTGCCGCGCGGCGCCCACCCGTCGATCAGCCCCTCGCAGCGGGTCAGGACCAAGGACGGCTGGGGCATGCTGATGTGCCAGACCGAACGCTTCTGGCTGCTGTTCTGCGACCTTGTCGACCGACCCGATCTGAAGGCCGATCCCCGCTTCCTCGACATGCCGGCCCGCCGCGCCAACCTCGACGCCCTGACCCCGATCCTCGACGCCATCATGGCCACGCGGACCGGGGCCGAGTGGATGGCCTATCTGGGCGGCCGCGTGCCGTTCTCGCCGATCGCCGACCTGGCCGACGCGCTGGACAACCCGTTCGTCGCCGAGGTGGCGATGCGCGACCACATCGACCATCCGGCCCGGCCCCAGGGCCTGGAGATGCTGGCCTGCCCGATCAAGGTCGACGGCCGCAGAATGCCCGCCGCCCGCGCCCCGGCCCTGGGCGAGCACACCGGCGCGCTGCTGGGGCCCAAGGCGGCGGGGAACGCCCGATGAAGCTCGACGGCGTCAAGGTCCTGGACCTGTCCCTGTTCCTGCCGGGTCCGATGCTGACCCTGATGATGGCCGACCACGGGGCCGACGTGATCAAGGTCGAGCCGGTCGGCGAGGGCGAGCCCAGCCGCCATATCGGCCTGGCCACCCACGGCCAGACGGTGTGGTTCCGCAACACCCATCGCGGCAAGCGCTCGGTGCGGCTGGACCTGAAATCGGCCGAGGGCCAGGCGGCGTTCTGGGCCCTGGCCCAGGAGGCCGACGTGCTGGTCGAGGCCTTCCGCCCCGGCGTGGTCGACCGGCTGGGGGTCGGCTACGACGCGGTCAAGGCGGTCAATCCGGGGGTCGTCTACTGCGCGATCAGCGCCTTTGGCCAGACCGGCCCCTATCGCGACCGCCCGGCCCACGACCTGGCCGTCGAGGCCCTGGCCGGCCTGGTGTCGCTGAACGAAGGCCAGGACGGCAAGCCGGCCATGCCCGGCCTGATGGCCGCCGACGCCCTGGCCTCGTTGACCGCCCTGTCGGGGGTGCTGATGGCGTTGCTGCGACGGGAGAAGACCGGCCAGGGCGATTATCTCGACGTCGCCATGCTCGACAGCCTGATGGCCTGGACCCCCAACGCCACCGGCCCGGTGTTCGCCGAAGGCCGCGCCAATGTCCCCAAGGCCGAACGCTCGTGGGGCGGGGCGGCGATGTTCAACCTCTACGCCTGCGCCGACGGCCAGTGGATCGTGCTGGGCGGCTCGGAGGTGAAGTTCGCGGCCAACCTGCTGGCGGCCCTGGGACGGCCCGACCTGCTGGACCACGCCCGCCTGCCGCCCGGGCCAGGCCAGGAGCCGCTGCGGGCCTTCTTCCGCGAGACCTTCGCCACCCGGACCCAGGCCGAATGGGAGGCCTGGTTCGAGGGCCGCGACGTCTGCTTCGCCCCCGTGCGGTCGCTGAAAGCCGCCTTCGACGACCCGGCCGTGGCGGCGCGGGGAATGGTCTCGCGCGACGCCAACGGCGACGCCGTGGTGGGAACGCCGATCGTGTTTCGGGATGAGCCCGGACGGGTGGAACCGAAAGCGCCGGGGTTGGACGAACATCGGGGCGAGGGGTGGCGACCTGAACCCTCTCCCAGCGGGAGAGGGAGGGGCCCACGCTGAAAGCGTGGGAGGGTGATTACGCCCTCACCATTTACCCCGGGGCGCCCTGCCGGCACGCCGTCCGACGTCTTACCCCCTCACCCTCCCACGCCTACGGCGCGGGCCCCACCCTCTCCCCATGGGAGAGGGTGCGTGTCCTCGTCCGAGTCAGCGCCGCCGGCGGGCCTTGAGCTGTTCGAGGGCGCGCAGGGCGTGTTCGGCCTGGGTCAAGGTCGCGGCCGGATCGGCCAAGGCCCCAGCCGCGATCGGTTTTGGCTGGCCAAGGCCAACCAGGGCCGCGACCTTGCGGGCCACGGTGGCCAGTTCGCCGCAGGCCTTGGCCTTGTCGCGGGCCTTGCGGATCGCGACCGGGTCGTCGCTGCTCTCGATGGTCGCCCAGGCCGCGTCGATGGCGGCCATCAGCTTGGCTTGCAGGGTCTCGCACCAGGCGGGGATGGTGGTTTGGGTCATGCGCACAGTGTGCGGCCGCCGTGAGGAGCGAGGATAGAAAACGTGCGTTTTTGTGTAAGGCATTGATCAGGTTGGGATTTTATTCTGAAGGAGCGGGGATAGACGCGGCCTTATCCCTAGTCGGGGTTCGCCCCTCTCGGTCTGTCCTCGAGATCATCCGACCCTGTGGATAACTTTTCCTGCCGCGCCGCCAGGGCCGCCTCGGCCATGGCCAGGGTGCGCCGGGCGTCGAGGCCACCCTACCTAAGTCGCGACAAGCCCGCTTCACGCAACGTCTGGACGGGCCTCGGCGGAATGTTGCACAACTTCGGCGTGACGGGCGTGGACGCCGTCGGGGGCGCTGCTTGACCTGGCTTTGCATCATCGCCCTGGCGGTCTGGATCTTCCTTCAGGACCGACGGCTGAAGGCCCTGGAGGCCAGGCTTCGCGACCTGTCGGGCGCCCCGCCCGTGGTCCGCGCGCCCGGCCCGGCGGCGGCGGTCGAACCGAAGCAGAGCCCCGTCAAGCCGACCGTTCCGGCCCATGCGCCCGCCTTGGTCGCGGAGACGGCGCCCGCCGCGTCCGTGAGCCGGCCTCCAGTCGCACCACAAGCCCCGCCCGCGCCACCGCGTCCGCCCTCTCCATCCGCTCCCCCCCTCACCTGGGCGGCGACCTCGACCTGGATGGCCGAGAACGGCCTGGCCTGGCTGGGCGGCGGCGGCCTGGCCCTGGGCGGCCTGCTGCTGGTGGTGCTGGCCGCCCAGCGCGGGGTGTTCACCCCGCCGTTCCGCATCGTCGCCGCCGCCATCCTGGGCCTGGCCATGGTCGCCGCCAGCGAGTGGATCCGCCGCCAGAACAACGCGCCCGGCGGCCGTCACGCCCTGGCCGCCGCCGTGGCCGCCGGAGCCGGAGCGGTCACCCTCTATGGCGCGGTGTGGGCCGCCCATGTGCTCTACGGCCTGATCTCTCTGCCCGTGGCGGCGGCGCTGGCCGTGACCGTCTCGGCCGGCTTGCTCGGCCTGGCGCTGCTGCATGGCGAGGCCCTGGCCCTGCTGGCGCTGTTCGGCGCCTTCCTGGCCCCGGCCCTGTCGCGCCACGGCGTCTGGCCGCCCCTGGTCGAGGAAGGCTACGTGGCCCTGCTGGCCGTCACCGGTTCGGCGATCGTCGCCCTTCGGCGCTGGGCGCGGGCGGGCGTCGTGACCCTGGCCGGGCTGGCGGTCTGGATCCTGATGGCCTTGATCGCCGTCCGAGGGCCCAGCGTGTCCGTCCTGCTGGTCCTGGCCCTGGCGGGGCCGGTCGCGGCCGTGCTGTGGCGACGGCGGGTCGACGACGCGCCCCCGGCCCGGGACCTTCTGACGCGCCTGCCGACGATCGCCCTAGTCACGGTCAGCGTCGGCGCCTTCGGCCTGTGGCTGGCCGAGAGCGGGGAAGGAAATCAACCGGTGACCGCCGCGCTGCTCGGCGGCCTGCTGATCGTCGCGGGCGCCGCGATGACCGTCCCACGCCTGGCGCCGCCCCTGGCCTTCGCCGCGCCGGTGGTCGTCGCCACCCTGGGGCTGTTGTTCATCCTGACCTCCAGGCGGTTCGTCGAGGATTCTCCGCTGATCCTCGGCCTGCAGGTGCTTGGCCTGGCCGGCGTGATGGCCGGCGCGGCCCTGGCCGGCGCCCTGCGCGGCCCGCCCGGGAACCGGACCCCTCTGCTGGCGATCGGCGCGGTCGGCGCGGCCGCGCTGGCCACCCTGGCCTGGCCCGTCCTCGACCACCTGCCCGGAGAGCGGGGCGGCCTGATCGCCGGCCTGACCGCCGTGCTGCTGGCGGCCGGCGCGGTCCTGATCGCCCGGCGCGTCGAGGACCCGCGCCGCGATCCCGGCCTGGGCCTGTGGATCGCGGCCGCCGCCGAGCTGGCCTTCCTGACCGTCCACGCCACGGTCGCCGACCACCTCGAGCCCGCCGCCATGGCCCTGGCCGCCCTGGCCCTGGCGGCGATCGCCAACCGCCTGGCGTGGCGCGGCCTGGCCGCCACGTCGACGGCCGGCGCCGTGGCGGCCCTGGCCGTGATGCTGCGGCCCGGCTTCGTCGCCGACGCTTCCAGCGGCCAGCTCGCCCTGCCCCTGCTGGCCCTGGTCACCGCGCTCGCCGCCGGCGCCCTGCTGGCCGCCGCGCGGATCGTCGGCGGCAAGCTGGCCGAACACCGCACCGAGGCCGAGGCCCTGTCGACCGGCGCCCTGCTGGTTCTGCTGACCGGCCTGTTCCTGATGCTGCACGCCGGCCTGGCGACCGGCCATCCCGCCGACCATGGCCAGGCCCTGCTGGAGGCCTCGCTGCGCACCGCCCTGATCCTGGCCGCCGGCCTGCTGCTGGCGGTGCGCGGACGCCCCGACGACGGCCCGATCGCCAGGTGGCGGCTGATCGTGGTCGCCAGCCTGGGCGCCCTGCATGGCCTGGCCACCGGCGGCCTGGTGCTGAACCCCTGGTGGGGCGCGGGCCATCCGGTCGGCGGCCCGCCGCTGCTCAACGACCTGCTGCTGACCTTCCTGGCCCCCGCCCTGCTGCTGGGCGCGATCGCCCACCGGCGCCCCGACGCCCGCGACCGCTGGACCCGGGGCTGGACCGTCGCCGCCGCCGTCTTCGCCCTGCTGTGGGCCGTGACCGCCACGCGCCACGCCTTCCACGGCGCGGCCATGGACGTTGCCGCCATTGGCCGGGCCGAGGCCTGCGCCTACGCCGTGATTGGCCTGCTGACCGCCCGGGCCTTCCGGATGCGTCGCCTGGACGCCACCCGCGCGGCCTGGCTGTACGCCGCCGCCCCCGCCGTGGGCTGGACGGCGCTGGCCGCCGCGCTGCTGGTGTTCGGCTGGCTGGCCAGCCCGTGGTGGGGCCCCTCCGAGGCGCCAATGGCCTCGTCCTGGCACGTGGCCCTGGTCCTGGCCCTCTACGCGGCCGGGGCCGGGGCGGCCGCCAGCCTGCGGCGAGGCGGACTGGCCTTCGCCCGCGTCGCCCTGTGCGTGGCGGTCGGCGTGCTGTTCGCCTTCGTCACCCTGCTGGTCCGCTGGGTCTTCCACGGGGCGGACATGCGCGACGGCCTGGATCGCGGCGGGCTGGAGACCTGGACCTTCTCGGCGGTGTGGGCGGCGTTCGGCCTGGTGGTGCTGTTCCGGGCCTCGGCCCGCGAGGACGTCGCCCTGCGCTGGCTGGGCCTGGTCGTGCTACTGGTCACCGCCGCCAAGGTGCTGCTGTTCGACATGGCCACCCTGGACGGCGTGGTCCGCGCCGCCTCGTTCCTGGCGGTCGGCGCGCTGTTCATCGCCGGGGCCCTGGTGGTACGCCGCCTGAACGCCGCCCCCAAGACTTCTCCCGACGCCGACAGGATCACCGCCCCGTGACGCAATCTCCAACCCTCACCCGCCGCGCCGCCGCGATGTTCCTGGGCCTGGCCGCCGCCGCGCCGGCCTTCGCCGCGCCCAAGACCTATCCCGTGGTCGGCAAGGTCGAGCGCCTGGACCCGGCGCTCGACGCCCTGATCGACGCCGAGGCGCCGGTCGAGCAGGTGCTGGACGGCTTCACCTGGAGCGAGGGTCCGGTCTGGGTCGGCGGCGCCGACGGCTTCCTGCTGGTCTCCGACGTGCCGGCCAACAAGATCATGCGCTGGTCGTCGTCACGCGGCGGCGAGGTCTGGCTGGCGCCGTCGGGCTATGCCGGGCCCGAGACGAACAGCCTGCGCGAGGCCGGTTCCAACGGCCTGATCCTGGCGCGCGGCGGCCTGGTGGTCGGCGACAGCGGCAACCGCTGCGTCTCGCGCATCGATCTTGCGACCCGGAAGAAGACCGTGCTGGCCGCCAGCTTCGAGGGCAAGCGGCTCAACAGCCCCAACGACCTGGTCCTGGCCCGCGACGGGGCGATCTATTTCACCGATCCGCCCTGGGGCCTGAAGGGCGACTGGGCCTCGCCCTACCGCCAGACCGACTATTCGGGCGTCTATCGCCTGGGAACCGACAACGGTCTGACCCTGATCGACAAGACCATCGAGCCCAACGGCATCGGCCTGTCGCCCGACGGCCGCACGCTCTACGCCACCGACCGCAAGTCCGGCTGGGTGGCGTGGGACCTGGACGCCCAGGGCCGCCCGACCGCGCGCCGCCAGTTCGTCGACCGCGCGGCCACGGGGATCAAGGGCGGCGACGGTCTCAAGGTCGACCGGGCCGGCAACCTCTGGGCCTCCAGCCAGGACGGCGTTTCGATCTTCACCCCGGCCGGCCAGCGGATCGGGATCATCCGGGCCGACGCGGTGATCTCCAACTGCGAGCTGGCCGCCGACGGCCACCTCTACATGTCGTCCAACCACCGCGTGCTGCGGGTACGGGTGAAGGCCCGGAAGCTGGCGGTCTGAGCGGGACGCCCCCGCCCGTTGTCATCCCGGCCGTAGCGAAGCGGAGAGCCAGGACCCAGGGCAACCGCGGTGCGCCGCCCCCCGGGGTCCCGGCAGATCGGCCGCCATCTGGATCGGGCTGTAGAGCACGACATAGAGCGCCAGCTGGACCGCCAGGGTCGACTGGCCGCGCCGGGTCTCGGCTTCATTCGGAGGCTGCGCTCCAACCAGCGGGCAGGTCGTCTTGGCTCGTCGCTACAGACCCGGTTGCCCGACGCCGGCGCCCGGAGGGCCTATGCCTTGTCGTATACCGACAGCAAGCTGATCGCCGACTTGCGGATGTCCGGATCCGGGCTTTCGGCCAAGGGCCGTATCTCGGGCAGGCACTGGACAACAAGGCCGCCGATCTCGGCGGCCACGAATAAGCCGTCACTGACGATGCCCACATCATCCGAAGAGAGCATGTCCTTTCGAAGCTTGCTCAGGTCGTAACCGTCCAGAAAGCACTGAGCGAGATCGAACAGGGCATAACCCTCATGGTCGGCGTCGATCACCTTCCTGTAAGTTTCATCGCAGTCCATCGTCGCTCACCCTCAAGGTTGGCGCGGTTGCTCCTCGCGCTTCTCCTCTATACGCCTTCGGATCCGCTCAAGTAGTTCGCGTTCATTCCGGATGCGCGTGTTGTGGCCTACGTGTTGAACATATTGACGACGAGCCTTGGCTGACCCCTCCGGGTCACCAACCACGTGGTCTCGAACGGCTTGCTCCCGAACTCCGATGCTGCCCTCGAGCGCCTCGGCGCTCTCCTCAAGATCATCCTCGGCGATGTCTTCGGCCTCTGGGAGTGTGCCCTCGACCTTTCCAATGTCATTCGGCCGAAGGCGTGCACCGTCGCTGGGTTCCGCGGTTTCGTTGCGGTGGGTGAGCTTGCCGATCAGCGACTGGGCGCAGACGCTGTTGGACAGGCACAACACCACCATCGCGGTCTGGCCGGTCGTGACGGCGGCCTGGCCCGCGGCGTCACGGCAAGTGTGGCTGCTCGCGCAGGCCACGGCGCCGAGCCCCACGCCGGCCCCGACCACGGCCCCAAGGCCCCCGGCGCAGGCGGTTTCGGAGGTCACGAGGCACCCGATCGCCGCGCCGGCCCTGGCCGCGGCCATGGCGTTCGTGCCCTCGGGATCGGACTTGTTCACCGGATCCGCGCCCACATAGGCGTAGAGGTTCAGGTCGTCATCCTGCCCGATGGGATCGGTCTGCAGGAACCAGCCGCGTTCCGGATCGTAGAAGCGGGCCTTGTAGTAGTAGAGCTTCAGTTCCGGCAGGGCGATCTGGCCGGTGTATCGGAAGCGCGAGCCAGCCGCCCAGTTGTCGCCCGGCTCGCCATAGGGGCCGTAGCTATAGACCTGTTGCCCGACGCCGGCGGCGTCCGACCAGCCGATGATCGAACCCTGGCGATCGGCGTGAAGGTAGCGCGGGCTGGAGAGGCCGCCGCCCTCGTACCAGATCAGCGGCTCATCGACCCCGACGCCATGAACGTAGCGACGGATCAGGACGCCGGTCCCGTTGAATTCGCCGATCAGGCGCCCACCATCGTAAAGGAATTGAGTGACCACCCCATCGATCGTGGTCTTGCTCAGCCGTCCCAGCGGGTCGTACTCGATCGCGGCGCTGTGCAGACCGGAGGCCGAGGTCAGACGATTCTCGCCGTCGTAGGCGAAGGTCCGCCAGCCGTCGTTGGTCAGGCTGCCGTTGCAGTCGTAGCCCTTGCCCGTCTCCGCGCAGCCGCCGCCGCCGATCGTGACGATCGCCTGGTCGCGGTTGACGCCGTCGGCGGTGGCGCTGAGGTTGCGGCTCCATCCCTGGTACAGATAAGCGCCGTCGACCTGACCCCGACCCGACAGTTGGCCGGCCGGGTTGTAGTTGAACGTCTCGCCGAAATCGCGATCCGTGCCCGTCAGGTCCATCGTCCAGTCGGTCAACCGGCTTCCGGCGTCATAGCCCGTGGTGGTCGTGGTATCGACGTAGCTGCTGTCGGGGTTGAAGTGGCGTCCCGTGACCTTGATGCGTCGCACCATGTCGTCATAGCCGAACAGGACATGGTCGACACCGATGTCGACGGACTTGGGCTGGTTGGCGAAATTGTAGTCGTAGGTCGCGCCGGTCCCGTCCGGCCAGGTCATCGAGGTGCGGTTGCCGGCCCGGTCGTAACCGAAGCCGACGGCCCGACCGAACGTCGTCTCGGCGTTCAGGCGGCCAGCCGTGTCGTAACCATAGGCAACCTCGGCGCCGGTCGCCTGGAACTTCACCGACTTGACCTTGTCGGTCAGGTCGTAGGTGTAGAGGACGGCGGGAATCCTCGCCCCGCTCTTGCCGCTCAGGCGGTTGAGCGCGTCATAGGCGTAGATGATCGTCGAGCCGTCCCGCTTGCGCAGCGAGGTGCGATTGCCGCCGGCGTCATAGCCATATTCCTCGAAGTCGGTCTCGCTCCAGACGCCGCTGCCTCGCGCGGTCGACGGGAAGTTCTGCTTGGACAGGCGATCAAAGCCGTCATAGCTCGATAAGGTCATGTTGATGTTGGCGTCCCGCACCGTCCGCGGCTTGCCGTTGTCGGTGTAGGTGTAGGCCGCATAGGTTCGCAGGTCGGAGGTGCCGACAGCCTGGAGCTCCTCCTTCAGCTTGCCGGTGTCGTTGTAGACCTTCTTCGTCACACGGTCGGGGCCCTGGGCGGCCGTGGTTTGCGGCGTGCAGGGGTCGGAAATCGACGTCGGCGTGTAGTAGGCGGCGAAGTTCGCCAGATCCATGCGGACTATGGTGCACACTGGACGGTCGGCCGCGTCGTAGCTGTACTGGGTGAGGGTCGCTGTCGCCGTGCCGGGCCGGGTCTGCACCTGGATCTTGTTCCCGGCGGCGTCGTAACGGATAGCCGTCGTGTCGATGGCGGTGAAGTTGGACCCGACCGTGTCGGTGACCGTCCCGGCCTCGATCTTCGTCAGCTGACCGTCGTTGTCGTAGGTGTATTTCTCGGCCAGCCGCTTGAGTACGCCCCCGCCGTCGGGGTCGGGTCCGATCTTCATCGTCAGCCGATCGGCGTTGGCCTCCCAAACGTAGTAGCTGGTGACGTCCGTCGCTGACTGGGCTCTCGCGGGTTGAGTCGCCAAGCCGCAACTGATCGCCAGCGTCGCGACCAGCCAAGGCGCCATCTTCATCATCGTCCCCATGGTTCGACGCGCCGTCAACGATCTCATTGGAGGCACGCCGACGCCCGCGAATCCGTCACGGAAATCAGGCGGCCCTTACCGTCGAACTTGAAGCAACTGACCAGGTTCAACCGCGAAGCGCCGGAGTCCTCGGTCGCCGATTTGAGGACGAACTTGTTGGTTTGATCGTAGTCGTAAGTGGTCACCCGGTTCAGGGTGGCTGAAACCCGCTCGGTCTTGGACGCCAGCATGCTGAAGTTTGTGCTGTCGACGCCAGTCCAGGTGGAATAGGCGTAATCCGTTCGCGGACGGGTCGCCCCCGCTTCGGCCGAAGGCCGCTCGATAGACTTTAGATTGCCAGTGTCCAGGTCCCAGTCGTATTCCGTGGTCGCGTCGCGGGCGTCGGTCTCGGTCTTGGTCTTGTTGCACGACGCCCAGTGCCCACAACTCCAGACCGAGGCGCCCTCCATATAGGTCTTGGAGGCCACGAGATCGCCGGCCAGGGCGTTGCACGTCTCGGTGGTCCGGCTCTTGGGCAATTGGCAGATTTTCACCAGATTGCCGCGCACGTCGTAGCCGCGTTCCTCGACATTGCCTTCCGGCATCACCGTGCGGATCCGGCGACCCGCATTATCGTAGGTGTAGACAGTCTTGCGCTGCAGCGGGTCGATGGCAGCGACCTGGTTGTCGCGCGCGTCGAATTGGCTGGCTTGGATCAGGTTCGTCGGGTCAATGACTTCGCCCAGCGCCACGCCCCCGCCCGGCGCCACTCGAGCCGGGAAATATTGCGTGAAGTGGCCGTTGGCGTCGGTGAAGCGCTGGGCCCGTCGCGTGCCGTCGTACTGGAAGGCGACCGATGGCGACGACAGGTTCGACGAGACGTACATCGCCGTCAAGCGGACCGCCGGGATGGCCTGGGTTCCGACTAGAGCCTGGTAGTCGGCCCGGGTCTGCGAGCCATCAGCCGCGATGACTTTGGTGCTGTTCGCGGTCAACGGGCCGAGGCCGAAATCAACGCCCTTCTCGCGGAACCGCACCGTACGTGAAGTATCGTCGGTCACGACCAGATACTCGGTGGTGTATCCATCGGGATCGCTGACATTCGCGGTCTCGATCTTGGTGTCGAACGACAGGAACCGGCCCTGCGAGTTCTGGACCTTGGTGAGCACGCTCAACTGGGGACGCGGGGGTGAGGAGTCGCCGCTCACCGTCGAGGTGAGGTCGTCGACCACCTTGTAGGTGAAGGTCAGCTTGTCGCCGCTCGGAAACAGCCATTCGTCGATGCGAAAGCCGTTACCGCCCCACAGGGTGTTGTAGGAGGGGGCATTGCTGATGCCGACCGAGAATTTCTGGATCGAGCCGTCGCCGTTGGTCAGTTGCAGCGTGCCGGCATAGTAGGCGAAGTGGTGCCCGCTGGAGTCGATCACCTCGGTGCGCGGGGTTCCGCCCGCGACCAGAAGCCCAGACTGACCCGGCGGGGCGGCGAAGGCGCCGTTCGGCAGCCGTGTAAAACGCCGCGCGCCCTCGATGTCGCGAACGACCACCGAATTGCCCTGGATCTGGTCGGCCAGCCAATTGGCGACATAGATCTGGGTTGCGCGCTTTTGGAACGTGGCGTTCAGGTTCAGGTCGCGCAGCGTCTGGATCGCGGCGATCGCGTTGGCGGCGTTACGGGCCGAGTTTTCGCCGAGCGCCTGGTCGCCGTCGCTGACATAGGCGGCGTTGACCTCGAAATTGTGCCGCCATCCCAGGCGCAGATGCGAGGCGGAATTGCCGTAGCCGACCAGAACCGGAAAATTGATGAAGGTGTTCCGATCAACGTGATACCGCATCTGGACATCCGAAGAGTCGTACGACCGCCGAAATTCGAGCTTGCGCGGAAAATCGCCACTGCCCACCGTCAGGTCTGGCTTGAGGTCGAACTTCAAGACTCCCGAGGCGAGGTTGACGTTCGGGCTGAAGGCCTGCCGCTGGGCGCTCGCCGTCGGATTGTCGGGCAAGGGGGTGAGCGTCGACGTGCCCTTGAGCGACGCCGTGCTCACATAGGCGGTCCTCGCCGCGCCGGTCTTGTAGCCCAGGAAGGGCGACCAACCCAAAGTGTAGTAGGAATTGGTCTGTCCCAGCGTGCCGATGTCGCCGTCCTTCGGCACGATCAGCTTGTACCCCTCGGCGGCGTAGCTCCGCAGGATGGACTTCTCGCTGGAGGCGCCGTCCGAATAGTTGACGGTCGAGGCCAGCACGGTCTCGAGATTTGCCGCATCGGCGTCGTAGAGCTTGACGCCCTTCTGGTTGATCAACTTGAACAACGCGACGGAAGACCCGCCATTGCCGCTGTCCTGCGACTGCTCGACCGCGCTGCCTTCGAACGTGTTGAGCAGGGTCGCGGTGCTCAACGCGCTGGCTTCGCGATCGGCGGCGATGGAGGTGCGGCTGGTCGTGGCGTAGGTCGTCTCGCCATTGACGAAGAAGCCGTATCGAGTGTCCACCACGGTGCCGATCGTGTGGTGCATCTGGGTTTCGGTGCGATTGACCGCATCGACGATCCCGGCCGACTGGGTCGATTGCGACAGCCACTTGGCGACGATCTCGGGGATACCGATCTGATGCAGGATCAGCGGGCCGCCGTTGGGAAACATCGATCCGGCAACGAGACGTCGATCGGAGACCGGCTCCTTGCTCCGCGCCATCGCGGCCATCCGCTCCACCTGGCCGCGTCCGGTCTCGCCCCAGCTCTGGATGATGTAGATCGGATTGAAAACTCCGCTTTGAGTGGGGTAGTTGGCGTCGAAATACTGGGTTTTGCTTACCGTCTGATCAAGGTAGACGCCGCCTTCGGCGGCGTAGGGGTGGTTCGCCTCCAGATCGATCGTCACCCAGCTGGACGGTGCGCTGAAGTTTGCGACACCAAGGACCATGATCTGGTTGGTGTCGGCATAGGCGCCCAACATGTTCGAATACAGAACGCCGGCATTGATCGGGGCATCCGAGCCGGCCTCGCGCTCCAGGAACAGCGCCGAGCGCCGGTTGAAGTTCGAGCCGTTGGCGGTGCCGTTGAGCGTCGCGCCGACATGAATCCAGTTGCCAGCCACTTCGTCGGCGTAGAGCCAGACCGATATGGCGTCGAACGAAATGCGGAAGCGGCTGCGGAAGGCGTCGGGGATCTCGGTGGTCCATACCCGGTTGGCGCTGGCGGTATAGGGCAGGCTCGCGGCCGGGATCGGCGTATAGGCTTGGTCGATCGTGTGGCCGCCGGCGATTTCCACTAGGCTGGCGGTTGGCGCGGACGTCTCGACATAGCTCTGGACGCCACGCGCGTACTGGTTGAGTTTGACGCCCAGGGCCCCGGTATCGACATGCTGTACGTAGTTGGCGACGCCGTCGTTGCCTTGATAATAGGTCCCGACGGGAATGGCCGCCGCGCGGGCCAGCTCGCCGCAATTGGACGCCGAGGCCACGCCGCAGTTCATCGCCGCGGGCAGATCCACGCCGCCCCGGTTCAGACGCTTCTTGTATGACGGGTCATAGAGCTTGTCGCCGGCCACGACCCAGACGTGGCTCAACGTCACGGTGGAGACGGCGCCCGAATAGGCGCAGGATGGTACGGTCGATCCGTTGATCTCGGCCGGAACGCCGCCATCCGCGAGAAGACGGCATGCCGCGTCGGCCTGGGTGATCCCGGTCCAATCGGCGAATTGCGCCCCCGTCAGCGTGATCGTTCCGGCCTGGTAGCCCGCTTGCTGGCCGCCGGCCCGCAACAGTTCGACCATCAGCTGCGCCTGATCGAAGGCCGTACCGGAAGCGTCGAGCAAGGAGCCAAATCCGCCCTTCGAAAGGCCGTAGCGAAACTCTGTCGCGACGTTGTTGCGAACATGATTCGCGGTGCGCATGGCGAAGTCGTCCAGCGACAGCGTTCCGCCGCGGCTCAGCGATCTGGCCAGGTCCCGGATAGCGGTGGGACGCCAGGGCGTGCAGGCGCTGGCCGAAAGGGCGCAGAGCCCGTTCGTATGGGCCGTTCCGTTTCCATAATAGCCCTCGGCGATGCTGGGACTGACCAGCATGCCACTCGCCAGCCTGACAGAAGGAACATCTGCGCGAGCCATGCCGGGGGAGAAGCAGAGGGTGGCGAAAGCCAAGGCCCCCAAAGCCGCCACGCGTATCAATCCGCCCATTTTGAACTCACAGCTTGACCTTGAGGGTCCAGGCTTAGGGCACAGCTTGCGATGTGGTCAACCTAGGGATTTCTTGACCGGAACCCTCTACCCATTCCGCCATCGAGTTTGGGTCTGGTTGAACGTCGACCGCTGAACATCCGCTCCTCACCCCTTCGCGCCGGTCTGAGCGTCGATCACCGAACTCTGGCGAGGCTCGGCGAGTCAGTCTCGACGCCCGCCAAGATCGACATGCCCGAGAGCCGACGCGAACTCTGGAGGAGCTATTCGGCCGCGTCGTGTTCAACATCCTGTCGGGCAACACCGACGATCATGCTCGTAACCACGCAGCATTCTGGGACGGCAGAATGCTCTCACTCACGCCCGCCTACGACATATGCCCGCAAGGCCGAACCGGGGGTGAGGCCTCCCAAGCCATGCTGATCAACGGCAATAGGCGGCTGAGCCAACTGACGATATGTCTCGAAGCTGCACCGCAGTTCCTTCTTTCGGCGGAAAAGGCGCGGGAGATCATCGATACTCAGTTGGCGGTGATCAGGGCGCGATGGTCGCTGCGGAGAGCTTGGCGGGTTTTGAGGTCACCCAAGGCGGTCTTCCGGCACGGGGACAGCCCCTCGGGTTGGGGCGATCGGGCCGCGATCGGCTAGCGGATGGATGGCCTCAGCCGGCCTTCACCACGAACACGAACACCGTCATGGCCACCAACATGACCACCGTCAGGCCAGCGAGCTGGGTCCAGAACGCCTTGAGCATCGCGCGCTCGATCGCCACCGTCTGCGCCTCGATGGCGGCGACGAGGCGGTCGCCAGGTTGGGGCGTGGGCGTGGTCTGCGAAGGCGTCATCGGCGGGAACCTTTCACCCCGCCAACAGTTTTGAACAAATCTTTGAAAGCTGAAAACCATTCTTCGATGATTTCATCACGCAAATCATCGCAGTGCCTCCAAAATACATTTTCGGATGTCTTTGCATCTACAATTTCTAAGTCTGCCTGGCCTTCAGGCCATACAGTTATACGCGCCCATGCAATGTCGCTTTCAAAGTCGACCCAAGCACCCGAATTTGGAGCAGTACTCCAGTTATCTGACCGGACTACGAATTCTACCATTTCGTGTATTTCGCTTGCGTGAACCTCAATCCAGAGGTCGATGATTTGAGCTCCAGACACCGCTAATTTCCTCCTCGCACGCGAATATCTTCCACCTTGGGCATTTGAGGAACCGGTTCACCTCTCCTCGCCGCCAGCCGCCCTTCGAGCGAATTGGGACCGACGATCTTTGCCCAGCCGTTCGATGTCGGCTTCAGAGTGCTGGAAGGAACCGAAAACTCCACATACAGACTCCCCTTTGGAGCAGCTTTAAACGCGCTTGCTGATGCAGGCATTGCTACGTGTGTAGTTCCACTGAGACTTTCCTGGACAACACCACTCTCCACCATCGCATTGAGCTCAGACTTCGCCATCCACCTTCCGACAGTAGTCAAAGCCGGCTGAGCAACCTTACCCGCAGTAAATTCAAGTCCCCCAAGGAAGAATTCAGCGGCGGCGACCTCCAATTTAGTCAACTCTATTCCAGCACGATATTGGGCGCTTCGGATCGACGCTCCCATTACCTCCTGCTTATCGCCGCCATAGCTTTGGACCTGCTCACCAGATGGAGGCGGCGCTGTCCGTTGGAACGCGTCGACCAACCACTGCGGCAGTTCCGCCGTCCCAGTCGGATCGCTCTTATTCAGCGGATCATTCCCCACGTAACCGTAGAGGTTCAGCCCGTCGCCATAGCCGATGGGGTCGGTTTGGAGAAACCAGCCCCGCATCGGGTCATAGACCCGGGCCTTGTAGTGATAGAGCTTCAGCTCCGGCAGGGCGATCTGGCCGGTGTAGCGGAAGCGGCTGCCGGTCGCCCAGTTGTCGCCGGGCTCGCCATAGGGGCCGTAGGTGTAGGTCGCCTGGGCGACGCCCGCGGCGTCGCTCCAGGCCACGATCGAGCCCTGGCGGTCGGGATGCAGGTAGCGGATGTCGCCCAGGCCCGCGCCCTCGAACCAGACCAGCGGCACGTCCGTGCCCACCCCGTGCAGGTAGCGGCGCAGCGGCGTGGTCGCCGAGCCGCTGAACTCGGCCGTCAGCTTGTCACCGTCATAGAGGAACTGGGTGACGACGTTGTTGATGTTGGTCTCGCGCAGCCGGCCCAGCGGATCGTAGGACAGGGTGGCGCTGGCTGGACCGGTCACCGTCGTCAGCCGGTTCTCGCCGTCGTAGGTGAAGTCGCGGGTGTTGTCCCTGATCAGGTTCTGATTGAGGTCGTAGCCGCCGATCGTCACCAGGGTGGCGTCGCGATTGAGGCCGTCGGCCGTGGCGGCTCGGTCGTTGCTGAAGCCGGTCCACCGGTAGAGGTCGTTGCCCAGGGCCTCGCTGACCAGCTGGCTGGCCGGGTTGTAGCCCAGCGTGTCGCTCTGGTTCTTGCCCGCCCCGGTGAAGGTCAGGGTCCAGTTGGTCGGGCGGTTGCCGCTGTCGTAGCCGAAGTGGTCCTTGGCGTTGCTGGCGCGGTTGAGGTCGCCGCGCCGGCCCAGGTCGTCGTGGATGTAGGTGATCGAGGCCGCCCCGGCCGCCACCGACTTGGGCCGGCCGGCCGCGTCATAGGCGTAGGCCGCCTCGGACAGGTCGGGCCAGGTGACCTTGGTGCGGTTGCCGGCCGCGTCGTACTCGAACTTCAGTTCGCGGCCGTAACTCTTCTCCGAGGTCAGGCGACCGGCGGTGTCGTAGCCATAGATGATCCCCGAACCGCCGATCCCGAACGTGATGTCGGTCGGCTTGCCGGTCAGGTCATAAGCGGTGTTGACCGTGGCGATCCTGGAGCCGCTCTTGATCGTCATACGGTTGAGGGCGTCGTAGGTGTAGCTCAGCCCGCCGTTGTCGCGCTTGCGTTGCCAGGTCTTGTTGCCGTTGGCGTCGTAGCCGTACTCCTCGAAGTCGCCGCCGGTCGCCGCCTGGGCCTCGGCCAGGGTCGCGCGGCAGGCCAGATAGTCCTGGTTTGGCGGGGCCGGCGGGCCGTTGGAGACCGCCGACGAAACCGCCACGGCCGGGAACTCCTGGCGGCACAGCCGGTCAAAGCCGTCATAGCGCAGGGTGGTCAGATTCTGGCGGGCGTCCTTGATCGAGGCCTGCTTGCCGTTGGCCGTGTAGCTGTAGGTCGCGTAGGCGCGCTGGTCGGCCGTGCCCAGGGCCTGGATCACCTGGGTGACCTGGCCGGCGGCGTCATAGACCGTCTTGGTGATCCGGTCGGGATTGGCGACCGCCGCCGGGGTCGCGCAGGCGTCCGGCCGGTCGGTGGCGGTGTAGAGGTCGGCGAACAGGGTGGCGTCCATCCGGACCCGCGAACAGACGGGGCGATCGTCGGCGTCGTAGCTGATCTGCGTCAGGGTCGGCGCGGTTCCAGCTGCGTAAACCTGGGTCTTGTTGCCGGTCGCGTCATAGCGGACCCGGGTGGTCTGCTCGGCCGCCCAGTCGGTGACCGTGACCACGCCCGTCGCCGACACCGCCACCGCGGTCACCGTCCCCACGTCCGTCTGGATCAGTTGGCCGTCGTCGTCGTAGGTGTATTTCTCCGCCCGCCGCTTGGCCGAGGCCGTATTGTCCGGACGCGGGTTCGACCCGTCCGGGTCGGGACCGATCTTCATCGTCAGCCGCCGCTGTCCGTCCCACTGATAGTAGGTCGTGTAGTCGTCGGCTATCTGGGCGTGGGCCGGCGCGGCGGCGCTCAGCGCCAGCCAGCCTGTGAGCAGCAGCAGCGCCGCGACCCTCCAAGCCCTACCGGCCGCCGAAGTGATGATCGCGCGGCTCATGGGCAGGCTCCCGCGCGCGGATCGGTGACCCCGATCGGGTTGCCCACCGCGTCGAACTTAAAGCAGGTGATGGAACTGGCCGCTCCGCCCGGATCAACCGCCGCGCTCTTGAGCACGAACTTTTTGGCCGCGTCATAGGCGTAGGTCGTCACGATGTTCTGGCTGGCCGAAACTTTCTCGGTCTTGCGGCCCGGCAGCCGCAGGGTTCCACCGTCGGTTCCCGCATAGCTGTCGTAGGACAGGTCGGTCTGCGCGCCGAGCGGCTTGACGACCTTGGTCATCTGCCCGGTCGTCGAGTCCCAGGTGTAGGTTGTCGTATTGTTGCGGGCGTCGGTCTCCGTGAGCGGCTTGTCACAGGTGTATATGTTCACACACGACCAGACTGTGCTGCCCTCCATGTAATTCGTCGTCGCGGTGAGGATCTCCGATCCGGATTTCGAGATGTTGGACTCAGTCTTTAGATTCGACCGGACGTCGTAGGTGTAGGTCGCTGAATTACTTTCTGGATAGGTGACGCCGATCAGCCGCTGTGACGCATCATAACGCTTGGTGATCTTCCTATGCAGGGCATCCTCTGAACTCAGAAGGCTGTTGTAGTCGTCGAAGACGTGTCGCTCCACGTCGCCGCCCGGGGACACCACTTCAGTCACTTTCAAAGTTTCGTCACCGATCGAACCTTCGAAATACTTGGTCTCTCGACCGAGAGGGTCCTTGATGGAGCTCAGGTGGAACACGTCGTCATAGGTGAACAGGCGATACGGTGTGGTTGAATTGCTAGGCAAGTACCATCGGCGCAGGCGATAGCTCGATTTGACCACCACGGAGGGATTGGGGGAGTCATCCCCCGCCGCGTAGCTGTAGGTCTCGACAGTCTGATCCGGTCGCGTGACCTTCAGGGTGTTGCAGGCGAAAATCGCCGGCATGGCCAGGGTTTCGGGATAGCTGCTCGGCAGCTCCGGATGGGTCCACGGACAGTCACTAAGCGCGTAACTGACAGTCCGGCCGCTATCATCGACGATCGATTGGATCGATGATGATGTATCTCCGCCCGTAACGAAGGTCAAAGACCGCCCAAGGTTGTTGTATACCGACGTAAGGCCACGGTTGTTATAGGTAAAATTTACAACAACACCGTTCGAAAACTCCCACTTCGAGGGGTGAACAAGATTTCCAGTGGTTCTATTCACGCCACCAAGGGTCTTTCCGGGACGGACAAGTGTCATCGTGGCTCCATCGGAGCCGGTATATTTGATTTCTAGATTGTGATAAGTAAAAGCTTGGACTTTCGAATCAACCATTCTCACGATGCGATCCCCGGAAAGGGTCAGTTTCGCGGTCGCCCCGGACGGCGCCTGATAGGCCCCGCTGGGCAGCTTGAAGAAGGTCTGGACGTCCGGCCCCGTGGTCAGGGCGATGGTGTTTTCCTGAACCTGATTGACAAGCCAGTCGCCGATGAACATCGCCGTCAACCGTCCGCCAAACGACTCGCTGAGGTGAACCCCCTGCATGACCTCGATGGCCGATAGGACGGTCGACGCGTGCAGGAGAGATTTTTGCCCAAACGCGAATGGAACGTTCGGCCGAATCTCGGCCGAGATGAGAAAGTTGTTTGACCAGCCGCCACCGACAAGCGGGCCCGAAGCGTCGAAGTCTTCCCCTCCTGCAGATGAGCCCACAACCTGCAATCGGGTCCCGGGCGCACTGTAGCTACGCGTGATCTGACTGTTCTGCAGAGACCCGGCGCGGCTCGTCATTTCCCTTACCGAGGCGCCTGAGTCATAGGTGCGCATAAATGACAGACTCATAGGGAATTCGCCGGCGCCGGTCGTGATATCCGGCGCGGGCTTGATGGTCAGCGCCCCACGGGCCAAGTCGACGCTGTAATAGCTCTTCTGCTTGAGGCTATAGTCGGCGCGTTCGATGCGCGGCGTGATTTCCGGAATTTTGACGCCTTGGCCCTTGAGCTCGTTGCCAATGAGATAGGAAACTTTGCCGTCCCGATAGGCGAGGCTGGGTTCGGTTTCGGCGTACAGACAGGTTTGGCCGCTTACACTACCGTTGTCGGGGTTGGCGGCGAGCGTGAAGCATCCCGTGGTCGAGTTCTGCGGAAGGATGAAATCAAAACCCTCTCCTGCTCCCGCTATGATCCTCGCCTTATCGTCGGTGGTGTAATTCTGAGTCTGTAGCAGCGCAGCGCTCGCCTGAGCGCTGGTGAAGTTCATGAACCGGATGCCCTTCTCGTTCGCAAGCACGAAAAGAGACGGGGCGCTTGTGTGAACCGCCGCGTTCTCGATAGCGGTCTCGAAGATGGAGTCCAGCAGGGCGACCGTCTTGAAGCTGGCCGTCAGGGTCGCGGCATCCGAAGTCGCGGATTGCAACGAGAGGGAATGCTGGGCGCTGATCGTGCCGAAGTTAATCAGACCAACAACATGGTGCCGTGTCACCGGCGTGGAAAACGCCGCTCCTACCGCGCCCTCCACGAGGGACTGCTGAGATCGCAAAATGCCTATGGCTGCCCCAGATTCAGGCCTGACGAGAGAGGCCGATGTGCCCAACACGGCGTTATGCTCGACCTCGAGGTCAGCATAGGCTTGCTGGGCGGCCAGACCGGAGTCGCCGAAGCCGTCCACGATCGTGACGGCGTTGCGCGCCACATCGTATACGACCAAGTTTCCGCTATCGTCCGCATAGACTCCGCCATTGGCGGCATAGGGATGATTGACCGAAAACCCCATCATGGTGGTGCTGTCTTGGACGCCCGTCACACCGCCAGCTCGGGTCTTGAGGGTGACACCGCAGGTCGTGCAGGAATAGGTCGCGATCTTTACGCCGTCCGAATACAGGCCGTAGTTCCGGATCACGAGAACCCGGTTCGCCGCTTCGTCGCCGAAGAAGGTGTATGATTGACCAAAAATGGTCATCGTGAACGTTGCCCTGTACTGATCAGGCACGCCACAGGTGCTCGCGGCGGCGTCACAGTTCCAGGTGAACTGGGTCGATGCAATGTAGGGCAGCGACGCCGAAGCGACGGGACTGAAGCTGGCGTCGATCTTCTTCTGGCCAGTGAAGTCCGAAAACGACATGTTGGCGTAGGTCGTCGCGCGCAGGCTGGCCTCGGTTTGGGTGGCGATAGCGTTCATCCCGGCGGTCACGCCGCCGGCGTTGACGTTCTGGACATAGGGGATCGCCATCGTTCCCAGCACGCCAGTGGTCGCGCCCGCCATCGCCTGCGTCGTCACGGTCGCGGCGCAAGTGGTCGCCGCGCAGCCTGTGACCGCGCTCAGCGCGACTGGCGTCGCCAGACGATGACGCTTGAAGGACGGATCATACAGCTTGCCGTTCGTCTGCACCCAGACGTGCGTCAAGGTGACGGTGGAGAGATCGCCCGAGACTAGAGCGCAGTCGTTCGCGCCGTTGACCGTCGCCGGGACGCCGCCGTCGGCTAGTAGCTGGCACGCGGCCTTGCCATCGACCGTGAAGGTTTGGGCGACGGGATCCAGGCCTTTGATGAGGCCTGTCCACTGGCCGAACTGCTGAGCGTTCAGGGTGATCGTGCCCGTCTGGAACGACGACGACACCCCACCCGCGCGCAGCAGGCGCACCATCAGGTCGGCCTGATCGAACGGCGTGCCGGACAAGTCGATGAGCGCGCCCCGCCCCCCCTTGGCCAAGCCGAAGCGGAACTCGGTCTTGATGTTATTGCGAACGTAGGCAGCGATATTGGAAGCGTACTGATCCGTGTCGATTTGGCCAAGACCGGCCGTCAGGCGACTGGCGCCCAGTGACCGGGCCATGGCCTTGATCTCCGGCGGGGGAGTCGTCCAGGCCAGCACGCCATCGCTGTGGGCCTCCGCACCGCCATAGTAGTTCCAGGCGTCCGCGGGCGTCACCAAAGGCGCCGTCAGGAGCTTCACCGCAGGCAATGCGGCATAGGCCGCCGGTCCGCCGACCATCGCCGCGACGCTCGCGGCAACGATAGGCAGCAGCTTGGCTCTTCTCATGAAACCCCCACCCAGGTTCGAAAATCAACCTAAAGCTTCATGCGAAAGAACAGAGAAAAATCTCACATTGTCAAGCTTGTAAGCAGATCTGAACCGCCTCCGAAATGACGCGCCAAAAGCTCCCTGGCTCCGCAACCGGACATCGCCCTCGGACCCGGTTTCTGACTCGTATCGAATTCGCGGCCCTGCAGCGGACGGCGCCCAACTTCCTCAAACCCATGCTCGTGCTGGCGGTCGAAACCGGGATGCGGCGCGAAGCGCTACTGGGTCTGACAGTGAGGGCGATCGACCTCGAAAGGAGAGAGATTTCATCTCGATAAGACGAAGACCAACGCGCCACGCCGCGTGCCCTTAGTGGACACAGCAGCGGTCACAGTCGAAAGCCTCCTGCACACTCCCAACCGACCGACGTCGCCCTACCTGTTCTGCAAATCCGATGGCAGCCGTTATGTGGACCCGAAGAAGGCATTCGCGTCAGCCTTGAAGGCAAGCGGAATCAAAGACTTCCGTTGGCACGACCTTCGCCACACCTTCGCGTCATGGTGGGTTCAAGGGGGCGGTGACCTCTACCGTTTGAGCGGGGTTTTAGGCCATTCGACGCTCCAGATGAGCGCCCGATACGGCCATCTTCGGACCGACGATCTGCACGACGAACTGCGGACCTTGGCACAAAAGTGGTCACAGGAGCGTCAGACCGAGGCTCCTGAACTGTCTGCTGAATTGTCCGAAGACGGTTGCTCGCGACCGCCCGAGCCGTTGAATGGCAACGGTTCTCAACGGTCTGGCATGTCGAAGAAAGATGGCGCGCCCGGAACGATTCGAACGTCCGACCCTCAGATTCGTAGTCTGATGCTCTATCCAGCTGAGCTACGGGCGCGCACTGCCTTTCGGCAAGGCGGGGGAGATAGCCCGTTCACCGGTGGGGCGCAAGCGGGTTTTGATGCAGACGGCGCGAAGTTTGTGGAGAAGGGGCTTGAGGCCTTGACCCGCAAGGCCGCGCTCCCTTTCTGGAGAGTTGGGCGACCTTGGCCGTCCGCGTGCCCCAAGGCCGTCCGGCGCCCGCGCCGGTCGCCGTTTCGACGGAAGTTCGTTCATGCGTCTGGTCGCTCCGCTGCTCCTCACCCTGCTCGCCGGCTGCGCGCCGTTGGCGGCGGGGTCCCCGACCCCGGCCGTCGCGGCCACGGCGCCGGCCTACGCCCCGCGTGGCATGGTCGCCGCCGCCAATCCGCTGGCGGTCGAGGCGGGCCTGAGGGTGTTGCGGGACGGCGGCTCGGCCGTCGACGCGGCGGTGGCGGTGCAGTCGGTGCTGGGCCTGGTGGAGCCGCAGAGCTCGGGGCTGGGCGGCGGTTCGTTCATGACGTTCTATGACGCCAAGACCGGCAAGGTCACTGCCTATGACGGCCGCGAGAAAGCCCCGCAGGCCGCCACGCCGCAGCTGTTCCTGGGCCCCGACGGCAAGCCGCTGAACTTCGTCGCCGCCGTGCTGTCGGGCCGCTCGACCGGCGTGCCCGGCGCGGTGGGCATGCTGGCCCAGGCCCAGAAGGAGCACGGCAAGGCGGCGTGGGGCACGCTGTTCAAGGACGCCGAGACACTGGCCGACGACGGCTTCACGGTCAGCCCCCGCCTGGCCGGCATGATCAACAGCACCCGCATCCCGCAAGGCCAGGCCCCCGACGCGGTCGCCTATTTCACCAAGCCGAACGGCCAGCGCTACCAGGCCGGCGACACCCTGAAGAACCCGGCCTACGCGGCCACCCTCCGCAGCCTGGCTTCGCGGGGCCCCAGCGCGCTCTACGAGGGCCCGCTGGCCCAGGCCATCGTCGACCGGCTGCGCCAGGGCGACCTGCCCTCCAGCATGACCCTGGCCGACCTCAAGGCCTACAGGCCGCGCTCGGCCGACGCTCTGTGCCGGCCGTGGAAGGTCTACACCGTCTGCGTGCCCAACCCGTCGTCGAGCGGCGTGTCGGTGATCCAGGCCCTGATGATGCTGGAGCACACCGACATCGCCAAGCGCGGCCCCAGCGACCCGATCGCCTGGACCCAGTTGGCGCAGGCCGAGCGGGTGATGTACGCCGACCGCGACCGCTATATCGGCGACCCGTCCTTCGTGAAGGTCCCGATCGAGGGGCTGCTCGACCCGGCCTATGTGGCGCAACGCGCCAAGCTGATCGGCGAGACGGCCGGCCCCGCCCCGAGCTTCGGCCTGCCCAAGGGCGCGCCGGCGGTGGGCGCCGACAAGACCCTGGAGCCGGCGGGCACCACCCACATGGTCATCGTCGATCCAGCCGGCAATGTGGTGTCGATGACCACCACGGTCGAGAGCGTGTTCGGCTCGGGCCGGATGGTCGGCGGCTTCTTCCTCAACAACCAGCTGACCGACTTCAACTTCGACCCCACGGACGGCGACGGCGCCCCGGCCGCCAACGCCGTGGCCGGTGGCAAGCGGCCGCGCTCGTCGATGGTTCCGATCATCGTGCTCGACAAGGACGGCAAGTTCCTGGCCGCCGTCGGCTCGCCGGGCGGCTCGGCGATCCTGTCCTACAATCTCAAGGCCATGATCGGGGTGTTCGACTGGGGCCTGACCATGCAGCAGGCGATCAACCTGCCCAACATGGTGGCGCGCGGCGACACCTTCTCGGCCGACGTCGAGAAGCTGGGGCCGGAGATGACCGCGGCCTTGCAGGCGCGCGGCGTGGCGGTGAAGACCGGCCAGAACGAGACCTCGGGCCTGCATGGGGTGATCGTGCGGCCGGGCGGGGTGCTTGAGGGCGGGGCGGACCCCCGGCGCGAGGGCGTGGCGCGGGGGCTGGAATAGGGGTTTCAGATTTAGGAACCCTCTCCCGGAGGGAGAGGGAGGGACCCGACCGCGCAGCGGTTGGGAGGGTGAGGGGTTACGCCCTCACCGTTTTCTCCGAGCGCCCTGCCGGCACGCCGTCAGACGACTAAACCCCTCACCCTCCCAAGCTTCGCTTGGGCCCCTCCCTCTCCCTTTGGGAGAGGGTTTCAGGGCTTCGACTTCGCCTTGGGCTTCGCGGGTTCGATCGGCGCTTCCGGGGCCGGTTCCGGCGCGCCCGCCAGGGTCAGGTCGAACACCGATCCGCCCGGCCCGGTCTCGACCAGGGCCAGGTCGCCGCCATGGCCCTGGGCCAGTTCGCGGGCGATGGCCAGGCCCAGGCCTGTGCCGCCGCGCCGCACCGAGCCGACGAACGGCTGGAAGAGGTTGTTGCGGGCCCGCTCCGGCACGCCGGGGCCGTCGTCCGACAGTCGCAAGACGCTCATGCCGTCGGCCCGGCGCAGCTCGACGAAGACCTTGCCCTTGCCGCCGCGATCCGGCGCGCCCTCGATGGCTTCGCGGGCGTTGCGCAGCAGGTTGGTCAGGATGCGGTGAAGTTGGTCCGGGTCGGCCTGCACCTGCTCGCGGGCGTCGATCACGGTCTCCAGGGCCACGCCCGTGGGCAGCAGGCCGGAGTCCTCGGCCGCCATGTCGAGCGCGGCCCGCAGCAGGATCGGACGGACCACCGGAGCCGGCTCCTTGGTCTTGCCATAGGCCATGACGTCGGTGGCCAGGGTGATGGCGCGGTCCAGGGCCCGCTCCAGGCGCGGCAGGGCCTGGGCCACCTTGGGGTCGCCCAGGGCGGCCAGGCGGTCCGAGGCCATCTGGGCGCTGGTCAGCATGTTGCGCAGGTCGTGATTGATCTTGGCCACCGCCTCGCCCAGGGCGGCCAGGCGGGCCTTGGCCTGTAGGGCGGCCAGCAGGTCGGACTGCATCAAGTCCAGCTCCCGCTCGGCGCGACCGATCTCGTCGCGGCGGCGCGAGACGACGACGCGGGCGGTGGGGTCCTCGGGCTGGGCGCGAAACCGCTCCATGGCCTGGGTGATCCGCTGCATCGGCCGCACCAGCAGGAAGTTCAGCGACAGGTAGATCAGACCGCCGGCCAGGGCGGCGACGAAGACGGTGACCGCCGCCAGCCGACCGAAATAGCCGATCAGCTGGGCCTTCAGGGGGGCGTCGGGCAGGACGATCTCGACGAACTCGGCCTCCTGGCGGAAGCGCGGCTCGGCCATCACCCGCACCATGCTGCCCGGCGCGCTCTTCAGGGTGAAGAACGGGGCGGCCAGCCACGAGCCGGGGTTCTGGCGGCGCAGGTCGACCAGGTAGGGCGGCTTGATCTTCAGGCCGCGCGGTTCGGCGGGCAGGACGAGGCGGCGGGCCCCATCGACCTCCAGGGCGACGATCACCACGCCGGCCTGGTCGAGAAGCTGCTGCGAGACCTGCTCGGTGACCCGCCGTTCGGGGTCGGCGTCGGCGATGGTCGAGGCCAGTTCGGCGGCCCGCACCCGGTCCAGCAGCCACTGCTCCTCGAAGGCGGCCAGGGCCGGCGGCAGGATGAAAGCCCCGGCGATGGCGACGAACAGCACGGTGAGCAGCAGCAGGCGCGCCGACAGGCCGCCGGGCCACGGGAAGCGCCGCCCGGGCCTTGGCCCTGGTCGGGGAGTTTCTGTCTCTGGCGGCGTGACCGGCTCGGCCATCTGTCTGGGTTACTTCACGTCTGCGGCTTCGGCAACGCGCCGACGCCGCCAATAACGCCAGAGCGGCGGCAGCAAGGCCAGTGCGCCCATCGCCACGATCGGCAGATAGACCCGCGGCGAGAACAGGCTGTGCATCGTCACCGGCTCGCCGCTGGCGAAGATATGGCCCAGGCCCGAGCCGATCCCGGCATAGACGAAGGAACTGGGGATCATGCCCAGGAACGAGGCCAGCAGGTAGGTGCGCAGGGGAATGTTCATCAGGCCCGAGGCGACATTGACCAGCAGCAGCGGAAAGGCCGGGATCAGGCGCAGGGTCAGCAGGTAGGAGAAGGCGTTGGTCTTGAAGCCCTCCTCGACCCGGGACAGCAGCGCGCCCGGCTTGCGTCGCAGGAAGTCGCCGAAGGCGGTTCGGCAGACCAGATAGACCACCGTCGAGCCGCCGGTGGCCCCGGTCACCGCCGCGGCGCCGCCGCCGATCGGTCCGAACAGGAAGCCGCCGGTCAGCGACAGGATCAGGGCCCCGGGCAGCGAGATCGAGACGGTGGCCACATAGATCACGACGTAGATCATCGCGCATTTGAGCGGATGGGCCGCCGCGAAGCCCTGCAGCGCCATGCCCTGGGCCTGCAGGGTCTCGAGCGACAGCTTGCCGGCCAGGCCGGTGGCCAGGGCCACGACCAGAAGGATCAGCAACGCGCCCAACGGCCCGAAGCGGCGCAGCCAGGCCAGGGTGCTGTCGGGCGTCATGCGGCGCCGATCGCGTCGGTCACCGAGGCGAAACCCTCGGCGCGCAGCCGCGCCGCCAGGTCGCGCTTGATGCGGCCCACCAGGCCGGGGCCGCCATAGACCAGGGCCGAATAGAGCTGCACGGCGCTGGCCCCGGCGCGGATCTTGGCCAGAGCGTCGGCGCCGCTGGCGACGCCGCCGGCCCCGATCAGGGCCAGCTCGCCTTTGCTGGCGGCGTGGAACCGGGCCAGCATGGCGGTCGAGGCGCGCAGCAGCGGCCTGCCCGAAAGGCCGCCGTCTTCGTCGGCCTGGGGCGAGGCGAGGTCCCCGGGGCGGGCGATGGTGGTGTTGCTGACGATGATCCCATCGAGGCCGGCGGCCTTGACCGTGGCGACGATGGCCTCGACCTCGCCGTCCTCCAGGTCGGGCGCGACCTTGAGGAAGATCGGGTAGTCGACCGTGCCCGCCGCCTTCAGCCGGCCGCGCGCCTCGGCGATGCGGCCCAGCAGGTCCTCCAGCGCAGCCTTGGTCTGCAGGGCGCGCAGGCCGGGCGTGTTGGGCGAGGAGATGTTGACGGTGAAATAGTCCGACAACCCCCACAGCCGGGCCAGGCCGGTGACATAGTCGGCGATGCGGTCGGTGGCGTCCTTGTTGGCCCCGATATTGGCCCCGACGATGGCATCCCCGTTCCTGGACGCGCGCTGGGCCTTGAGGCGCGCCAGCCGGGCGGCGAATGGTTCCAGGCCCTGGTTGTTGAAGCCCATGCGGTTGATCACCGCCTGGTCCTGGGTCAGGCGGAACAGGCGCGGGCGCGGGTTGCCGGCCTGGGCCAGGGGCGTGACGGTGCCGCATTCCACGAAGCCGAAGCCGGCCTTCGACATGGCGGCCGGAACCTCCGCGTTCTTGTCGAAGCCGGCGGCCAGGCCGACGCAGTTGGACAGCGGCAGGCCGGCGACGGTGATCGCCAGGATCGGGTCGTCGACGTCGGACTGACGCGGACCCAGGCCCATCTTCAGGCCCTTGATCGCCCAGCCGTGGGCGTCTTCCGGGTCCAGCGCCAGCAGGGCGCGGGCGGCGATGTCGTGCGGGCTCATGCGGGCAGCTCGCCGAGGGCCGGCACGCCGCCGGCGTCCAGGGCCAGCGCGCGCTCGGCCGAAACCTCGTGGACTTCCAGCGGACGATAGAGGTGGGGGAACAGCGCCCCGCCGCGCGAGGCTTCCCACTTCAGCGCCTCGCCGAGGAGGTCGGCCTCGACGGTCAACAGGACCAGGTCGGCCTGGCCGGCGAAGTACCGGGCGGCGGTTTCCTGGGCCTGGTCGGCGGCCGAGAAGTGGATGTAGCCGTCGGCCAGGTCGACGGCCGAGCCGGCGAACCGGCCCGCGACGCGCGCGGCGTTCCACTCCCCGAGGGAAAGGATCTTGTAGATCTTGCTCATTCGCCGCCGTGCCCGCCGTTTTCCGAAGCATAGAACAGGTGGATCAAGGCCGGGGCTCCATCCGGATCGATCGAAAAAACCGCGACGGTGGCGGTGGGGAACTTGCCGCGCAGCTTGGCCAGGCGCGCCGGGTCGGCCGCGCCGCCCATCGCCATGCGCACCGCCAGCTCGTGCAGGCCGGGATTGTGGCCCACGACCATGACCGTGCCGCTGTCGGGGGCGTCTTCGCGAATCGCCGCCAGCACGTCCTGGGCCTCGGCGTGATAGAGGTCGCGACGGACCTGCGCCTGGGCGGCCGGGAAGGCCGGGCTGGCCGCGTCCCAGGTCTCGCGGGTGCGCCGGGCCGAGGACACCAGCGCCAGGTCGGGCGCCAGGTCGGCCTTGGCCAGGACCTGTCCCATCAGGGTCGCGTCGGCCTGGCCGCGCGGGGCCAGGGCGCGCTCGAAATCTCCGCCCGTGGCGGCGTGCTGCTCGGCCTTGCCGTGGCGCATGAGGATCAGTCGGTCCATGATCCTCCATAGCCTTCGCCGTCGCGCTCCGGAAGCGCGGTTGACGGGGCTAGTTGACACAGGGGACGTCAAGCGGTCCAAGGCGGGCATGGCAAATCTCGATTTCGCCGGGCCCGTGCTGTCGGAGGGCGGAACCTGGCGGTTCCCGTCCAGCCAACCCTTGCGGCTCGACTCCGGCGCCCAGCTGGAAAATCTGGAGATCGCCTATCGCACCTGGGGCACGCCGAACGCCGACGGGACCAACGCGATCCTGATCTGCCACGCCCTGACCCTCGACCAGCACGTGGCCGGCGCGCATCCCACCACCGGCAAGCCTGGCTGGTGGACCCGCCTGATCGGTCCCGGCAAGCCGATCGACCCGGCCCGGCATTTCATCATCTGTTCGAACGTGATCGGCGGCTGCATGGGCTCGACGGGCCCCGCCTCGATCAATCCGGCCACCGGCCAGGTCTATGGCCTGACGTTCCCCGTGATCACCATCGCCGACATGGTGCGCGGCCAGGCCATGCTGATCGACGCGCTCGGGATCGAGACCCTGGCGGCCGTGGTCGGCGGCTCGATGGGCGGCATGCAGGTCCAGCAGTGGGCGGCCGACTATCCCGAGCGCCTGTTCTCGGCGGTGATCGTCGCCTCGGCCTCGCGCCATTCGGCCCAGAACATCGCCTTCCACGAGGTCGGCCGCCAGGCGATCATGGCCGACCCCGACTGGAAGGCCGGTGCCTACGCGCAAGGCAAGTCGCGGCCGGAGAAGGGCCTGGCCGTCGCGCGGATGGCCGCCCACATCACCTATCTGTCCGAGCCCGCCCTGCAGCGGAAGTTCGGCCGCGAACTGCAGCGCGACGGCCTGTCCTGGGGTTTCGACGCCGACTTCCAGGTGGAGAGCTATCTGCGCCACCAGGGGGCCAGCTTCGTCGATCGCTTCGACGCCAACTCCTATCTCTACATCACCCGGGCCATGGACTATTTCGACCTGGCGGCCAGCCATGGCGGGGTGCTGGCCCAGGCCTTCGCCGGGGCTCGGAACGTGCGCTTCTGCGTGCTGTCGTTCACCAGCGACTGGCTCTATCCGACCGCCGAGAACCGCCACATCGTGCGGGCCCTGACCGCCGCCGGCTGCCGGGCGGCCTTCGTCGAGATCGAGAGCGACAAGGGCCATGACGCCTTCCTGCTGGACGAACCGGTGATGGACGCCGCCCTGCTGGGGTTCATGGGTTCGGTGGACAGGGAGCGGGGCTTGTGATGGGTCGCGCGTTCGAGGCCCTCCCCCCGTGGGGGAGGCGGCCGAAGGCCGGTGGGGGGAGGTTCGAGGTCGTCGATCCGGGATGCGATCGCCTGCCTATCACTCCCCCCTCCGTCGGCTTCGCCGACACCTCCCCCAGAGGGGGAGGACGATGATCCGGGAAGACTTCAAGGAAATCCTGCGCCTGGTCCGCCCCGGCTCGCGGGTGCTGGACGTTGGCTGCGGCGAGGGCGTGCTGCTGGACCTGCTGACCCAGGAGAAGCAGGTCGACGGCCGGGGGCTGGAGATCAGCGCCGCCGGGGTCGCCGCCTGCATGTCGCGCGGCCTGTCGGTGGTGCAGGGCGACGCCGACCAGGACCTCGACCACTTCCCCGACCGCACCTTCGACTACGCGGTGCTGTCCCAGACCCTGCAGGCCACGCGCCAGCCGCGCCATGTGCTGGACGAGCTGCTGCGCATCGCCGATCGGGCCGTCGTCTCGTTCCCCAATTTCGGCCACTGGCGGGTGCGCTGGTCGCTGCTGCACCGCGGCCGCATGCCCGAGACCGAGGCCTTGCCCCTGCCCTGGTGGTCGACGCCCAACATCCACCTCTGCACCCTGGCCGACTTCCTGGCCCTGACCGACGACCTGGACGTGCGGATCGACGCCTGCGCCGCCTTCGCGGGCAACGGCCCCGCCCGGCAGATCGACCCGACCAAGGCCGTCGAGAACTGGCGGGCCGAAAGCTGCCTGTTCATGCTCAGCCGCAATCCGCCGCCGGCCGGAACTTCGACGGCGGGGGAACCTCCCGCGATCTCGGGCGATCTGTTCGACGGATGAAACTTCGCCTCATGACCTACAATGTCCACCGTTGCGTGGGCACCGACCGCAAGCTCGACGTCGAGCGCGTGGCCGAGGTCATCGCCGCGGAACAGCCGGACGTGGTGGCGCTGCAGGAACTGGACGTCCGCCGGGCCCGCACCCGGGGCGTGGACCAGGCCCACCGGCTGGCCGAACTGCTGAAGATGACCTCGCACTTCCATCCCGCCATGACGGTGGAGGAGGAACTCTACGGCGACGCCATCCTGACCTGGCTGCCCGAGAAGAAGGTCAAGGCCGACGGCCTGCCGCTCTACACCCGCATCCCGGGCCTGGAGCCTCGGGGCGCGATCTGGGTGACGGTCGATGTCGGCGGCACGCCGGTGCAGATCATCAACACCCACCTGGGCCTCGTGCCCCAGGAGCAGAGGCGGCAGGCCGCCGCCCTGCTGGGCGAGCAATGGATGGCGCACGAGGCCTGGAAGGCGCCGGGCATCCTGCTGGGCGACTTCAACGCCACGCCCTATTCGGCGACCTACCGGCTGCTGCGGGCCGCCCTGCGTGACGCCCAGTCCCAGAGCCCCACCTGGCGGCAGACGCCCACGGCGACCTTCCCGTCCAGCTTCCCGTTCATGCGCATCGACCATGTCTTCCTGACCAAGGGCCTGGAGACCGTGGGCGTCAGCTCGCCCTACGGCGCCATGGCCCGGGTGGCCTCGGACCACCTGCCGCTGGTCGTCGACCTGGAGATCACCGCCGCAGATGATCCGGCAGGGCCGGCGGCGGGCCCATCAGGCGCGCCAACTCTCGCTTGAGCCGCGTGCGGCGGCCCCAGGGCCGCCAGGCGTCGTCCGGGGCGGTGGCGTCGCCCAGGCTCCAGTCGGCGATGAACTGCTGGACCCCGGTCAGCTGGCGGGGCGGCACAGGCGCCAGCCGCCGCGGCTCGCCGCCCTTGCGATCCAGGGCGTTGATCGTCGCCGCCAGGCCGCCCTCGCGGTCATAGGTCTCGAGCACATAGCCGGTCTCGTGGTCGAGGAAGTGACCGATCAACCGGCCGAGGAAGGCGCGGATCGCCGCGCGCGAGGTCTCGTCGCGGCCCTCGAAGGCGATGTCGCACTCGGTGTCGAGCCCGATCGAGCGGTTGTTCAGGTTCGCCGAACCGAGCCGCAGCACGCGGTCGTCCATGATCGCCACCTTGGAGTGGACGATGATCGCCGCCCCCTTCGGCGTGCGGGCGCTGAAGGCCGAGAACCGGCCGTGGACGTCGATCTCATGCAGGCGATTGATCGCCGCCGTGCGGGCGCTGTCCATGGTCATCTGGTCGAAATAGCTGGGGCTGTGGGCGGGCCCGACCGTCACCACCTCGGGTCCATCGTCCTCGGCCAGCCGCTCGGCCAGGGCTTCGACGATGATCGGCGAGGTCAGGTACTGGTTCTCCAGATAGATCAGGCGCTTGGCCGACTTGATGCACGCCAGGTGCATCAGCATCGTCTCGTTGATCTCGGGGTCGCCCTTCCAGGCCGGCTGGGTGCGGCAGATGGCCAGGTCCACGGACCGCAGGTCCGGCGTCAGGAAGTCGGGCCAGGGCGCCTCTTCGGGCTTGGGCGACGGCGCGAGAATCTCGCCGGTGGACTTGCGCCAGCGGCTGATGAACAGCTCGCCCAGGGCCTCGGCGGCCTTGCCGTCGACCATGGCCGCCACTTCGTGGCGAGCAGGATAATGATGGCCCGTGGGCAGGCGACGGCGCGGGTCGTTGTCCAGGTGCTGGGTCGTGTCCCAGCGGTCGACACCGATGTCGCCGCCGCTGACCAGGGCCACCGAGCCGTCGACCACCACCACCTTCTGGTGATGGCTGGCGCTGGCCGGCAGGGTGTTGTCCAGGTGGTACTTCACCCGCGAGCCAGCGAAGAACACCTGGCCGCGATGCGGGCCGAACAGCTGCGAGGCGGCGATCGGGAACGGCATGTCCCAGACCAGGATCCGCACGTCCAGCGCCGGATTGAGCGCCGCCTGGCGGCGCAGCAGCAGGCCGATGCGATCGACGTGCTGCGGGTCGCGGCTCTTCCTCACCCGGTCGGGGTCCAGCCGCGTCAGCGGGTCGAACACCCAGGCCAGGATCCAGATCGATTTCCTGGCCGACAGCAGGATGGCCTTGAGGGCGTCGAACGCCTCGTCATTGTCGATGAACAGCGCCAGCCGATCCGCGGTCTCGACACGCCAGCAGGTGGAGCCCGGCGCAAGTAGCGAGGCGTGGGTGAGTGGAGATGCGTCTTCGGCCATGTTTCCCTTTTGCCACGGAAATTCCTCAGCGCATCGACCCATGTTATGGCTCCGCTTGCACTCCTCCCCTCGACGCGATTTCTGGACCACCATGACCGCTCACGCCGATCACCACGTCCTGTCGGATCGCAAGCGCCTGTGGGCGTTCTGGGTCGGTTGCCTGATCGTCACCGCCGGGGTCGTGCTGCACGTGCCGATGTACCTGATGGGCGCCGACATCGGCTACCGGCTGGCCGGGATGCCGATGGACCTGGGCATGACGGTGGGCATGCTGATGATCCCGCCCGGCTGCGCGCTGGCCGGCTGGGGGCTTTTGCCTCGTCGTGGGCTGCACCACGAGCACGACCACCACACCGTCGAGGTCACCCCGCCCGAGGACGCGCCGCTGTCCCTGGCCCACTGGGCCCTGATGCTGGTGCTGGTGGTCGCCCTGATCATCGACATCATGAAGCCGGCCAGCCTGGGCTTCGTCGTGCCGGGCATGCTCAAGGAGTACGGGGTCTCCAAGGCCATGGTCGCCTGGCTGCCGTTCGCGGCCCTGAGCGGCACGGTGACCGGCTCGATCATCTGGGGGATCCTGGCCGACATCTTCGGCCGACGGGCCTCGATCCTGCTGTCGGCGGTGATGTTCGTCGGCACCTCGATCTGCGGGGCCATGCCCGATTTCTGGTGGAACGTGATCATGTGCTTCATGATGGGCGCGGCCGCCGGCGGCCTGCTGCCCGTGGTCTACGCCCTGCTGGCCGAGACCATGCCGTCCAAGCATCGCGGCTGGAGCCTGGTCCTGGTCGGCGGCCTGGGCGCGGTGGGCGGCTACCTGGCCTCCAGCAGTTGCTCGGCCCTGCTGCAGCCGGAGTTCGGCTGGCGGATCATGTGGTTCCTCAACCTGCCGACCGGCCTGATCCTGATCGCCCTGTCCGGCGCGATCCCCGAATCCGCCAAGTTCTTGATGACCATCGGCCGGATGGACGCCGCCCACGCGGTGATGAAGCGGTTCGGCTCGGTGGTCCGCGAACGGGTCGAGACGCCGGAGGAGCATCACCACGTCCTGACCGTCCCGCCGATCTCCACGCGCTACGCCGGCATGACCCTGGCTCTGAGCATCGCCGCCGTCGCCTGGGGCCTGGTCAATTTCGGCCTGCTGCTGTGGCTGCCGGCCGAGCTGGTGGCCGAGGGACACAGCGTCGGCGTCTCCAGCCAGCTGCTGGCCAAGTCGGCCCTGATCGCCTTCCCGACGGTGTTCGTCTGCGCCTTCCTCTACAGCCGCTGGAGCACCAAGTGGTCGCTGGTCGTCAGCATCGGCGTCAGCGCCCTGGGCGTGGCCGGGGTGCTGACCATCGGGCCTGGCGTCAGCCCGGTCCTGCCCGTGGCCCTCATGATCATCGGGACCAACGGCCTGCTGGCCATCCTGCTGCCGTACACCGCCGAGAGCTACCCGCTGAAGATCCGCGGCCGCGCCACCGGCTGGGTGGCGGCCTGCAGCAAGTCGGGCGGGCTGATCGCCCAGCTTCTGGGCATTCTCGCCGCCGTGCCGCCGCTGAAGGTGGCCGCCCTGATGATCATCGCGCCCCTGGTCCTGGCCATGGCGCTGATGGCCTGGTTCGGGACCGAGACGCGGGGTCGGGACCTGCGGGAGCTGGAGCGGTAGGGGCCCAGCGTCCTTCGAGGCTCGCCTTCGGCTCGCACCTCAGGATGAGGACGCTAGTGCAACTGAATTCCTCATCCTGAGGCGCCCGCGCAGCGGGCCTCGAAGGACGCAGTGAGGATCAGCCCGCGATCGCCGCCGCGTCGCGCTCGCCCGTGCGGATCCGCAGGGCCTGTTCCAAGTCGAGCACGAACACCTTGCCGTCGCCGATCTTGCCGGTGTTGGCCGTGCGCTGCAGGGCCTCGACCACCGAGTCGACCACATCGGTTGGCACGGCGATCTCCAGCTTGACCTTCGGCAGCAGCTTCACCTCGTACTCGGCGCCGCGATAGACCTCGGTCTTGCCCTTCTGGCGGCCGTAGCCGCGAACCTCGGTGACCGTCAGGCCCGAGGCGCCGGCCTCGGTGACCGCCTCAAGCACGGCGTCGAGGCGGCTGGGCTTGATAACGGCGACGATCATCTTCATGGCGCGGCTCTCGCTGGCGACGGTGTTTGCGACTCAAGGCTAGGCCTGGAAATCGAAGGCTCCAAGGGCCTTGCGGCATTTAGACCGCTCGGCGCCTTTCGAACAGGCGCCGGGCCTCCCGGCGAGGGCGTCAGCACCCCCTGCGCGAACACCCGCACCCGCGCACGGTTGCCGCGCGGCTTGACCGCGAAGGTCTGCTTGACCGCTTCCATCAGGATCAGGCCGGCGAAGCGCGGCCACAGACGGGCCCCGACCTGTTCGAAGCCCTCGGTCCAGCGCGACATCACCGCCATGGGGGGCACATAGAGCGCACGAGTCCAGCCGGCCGGCTCCAGGTCGGCCTCGCGCAGCAGGGCCTCCAGCTGGTGACGGCTGAACGGACGGCCATGACCGAACGGCGTGCTTTCGGATCCGGCCCACAGGCCGTCGCGCGACGCCACGGCGACGATCAACCGGCCGGACGGGGCCATGACCCGCCAAATCTCGCGCAGCACGGCGGCGGGGTCGTCGGCCTCTTCCAGGGCATGGACGGCCAGGATGCGGTCGAACATGGCGTTGGGGAACGGCAGGGCGGTCTCCTCGACCAGGGTCGCCTGGTTACGCCCGCCGCTGGGCCAGACCTCGACGCCCTGGGTCGCCGGCATGGCCGCCACCACGCGCCGGGCGCTGGTGCGGGCCAGGTCGAGGAAGGGCGTGGCGTAGCCCAGGCCCAGCACGTCGAGACCGCGTGCGTCGCCCCACGCCTCCTCGACCTTGCGGCCAAGCATCTCGCGCGCCGACCGCCCGAGGGGGGTGGCGTAGAAGGCCCTGAGATCGAGCACGTCGCGACGCATTGAGTCTCCCGGTCTGCAGCGTCATCTATGTAGGTGGGCGAACCGGTCGCGTCACCTCTGACGCTCTGGGCAGCCTTGAGGAGTCCCAGCATGTCGCTGACCGTCCATCAGTTTCCCTGCCTGTCCGACAATTACGGCTTTCTCGTGCGCGACGACGCCACGGGAACGACGGCGACCATCGACACGCCGGACGCCGACGCCATCCTGGCGCAGCTGGAAAAGCTGGGCTGGAGCCTCGACCTGATCCTCAACACCCACTGGCATCCCGACCATGCCGGCGGCAACGCGGCGATCCAGGCGGCGACGGGCGCCACCATCGTCGGCCCGCCCGAGGTCACCCGCATCGCACCACTGGACCGCCCCGTCGGCCAGGGCGACACGGTCCAGCTGGGCGAGACGACCCTGTCGGTGATCGACACCGGCGGCCACACCCTGGGCCACATCGCCTATCACGACGCCGAGGGCCACATCGCCTTTGTCGGCGACACCCTGTTCGCCCTGGGCTGTGGCCGATTGTTCGAGGGCACGGCCGAGCAGATGTGGGGGTCGCTCTCCAAGCTGACCGCCCTGCCCGACGACACCACCGTCTATTGCGCCCACGAATACACCGCCTCCAACGCCCGCTTCGCCCTGTCGGTGGACAGCGACCCGGCGCTCAGGGCCCGGGCCGACCAGGTGTTCGCCGCCCGCGAACGCGGCGAGCCGACGGTGCCGACCACCATCGGCCTGGAGAAGGCGACCAATCCGTTCTTGCGCGCGCCCCTGCTGCGCGCCCATCTGGCGCCCGCCGAAGCGTTCGGCGAGATTCGCGCCGCCAAGGACGGTTTCAAGGGATGAGCGGCATCGAAGCCTCCCCCTCTAGAGAGGGCTTGGGCATTTCCGGCGACCTGGGCGCCAGGGAGATCATCCGCCTGCTCGACCTGGCCCCGCATCCGGAAGGCGGCTGGTACAAGCGCACCTTCGCCGACGCTTCCGTCGATGGGGTCCGTCCGGCCTCGACGGCGATCTATTACCTGCTGCAGGCGCAGGAGATGTCGGCCTGGCACCGGATCGACGCGGTCGAGATCTGGCACTACCACGCCGGCGCGCCGATCTCGCTGACCCTGTCGCCGCCCGACGGCGTCGGCATGACCGCCCACACCCTGGGCCCCGACCTGCGGGCCGGCTGCCGGCCGCAGGTGGTGGTGCCCACCGGCTGGTGGCAGACCGCCGTCAGCCTGGGCGCCTGGACCCTGGTCGGCTGCACCGTCGCCCCGGGGTTCCGGTTCGAGGGCTTCGAGCTGGCGCCGGAGGGGTGGCGGCCGACCCCATAAATTCCGCTCATCCCGGCGAAAGCCGGGACCCAAGCCGAGCTTCAGGACGGAGCGCTGAGTTCAGAACCGCCGACTTCGCTTGGGTCCCGGCTTTCGCCGGGATGAGCGGTGAAGGTTGGGGATACGCCCGAACGAAAAAGGCCCCGGATCGCTCCGGGGCCTTTCCTTCAGGGGGCGATCGAGGCCGGCTCGGCCACCGGCTCCGGGTTGGTGTCGTCCGAGCCGTGCGACCATTTCTTGAGGATCGGCGACAGGGCCAGGAACAGCACGCCGATCCCGATCGAGATCAGGCCGATGATCTTGAACACCAGCAGCGACTGGACCATGGCCGCGGCCGGATCCAGCACCTGACCGCCGATGGTCTCGGTCGAGGCGATACCGGCGATCCAGCCGCCGAACAGATTGGCCATGGCCAGGGCCATGTACCAGACCGCCATCACGAACGAGACGATCGACAGCGGCGACAGCTTGGTCATCTGCGACAGGCCGACCGGCGACATGAACATCTCGCCCGAGGTGTGCAGCATGTACATGACGATCAGGAAGATCAGCGGCATGCGGAACGCCCCGTCGGCGAAGTTCGCCCCGATCAGCAGGATCAGGAAGCCGGCGCCGACCTGGATCAGCGACAGGCCGAACTTGACCATCGGGCCCGGGTTACGGCCGCGGAAGCCCAGGAAGGTCCACATCGCGGCGAACACCGGGGCGAAGATCAGGATCCAGCCGGCGTTGATCGCCTGGGTCTGGGCGGCGTTGAACGAAGTGTTGACCCAGAAGCCGCTCTTGGGGTCGATCCCCGCCGCCGCCAGTTGCTCGGGCGCGCCCAGGATCACCGCGCCGTTGAACCAGGTCACGGGCTTGGACAGCAGTTGCAGGTTGACGTTGGTGGCCGCGAACAGGTTCAGCGACGAGCCGGCCTGCTCGAACAGGGTCCAGAACACCACCGCGCCCAGCACCAGCACCACGGCCAGCAGCAGCCGCTCGCGCTCGACCTTCTGGCATTTGACGAACGCGAACCACAGGATGTAGCCCAGCGAGCCGAACATGCCGGCGATCAGGGTGGCGCTGACCACCGGGGTGTATTGCACCAGGAAGAAGACCAGGCCGACGACGCCCAGCGACGAGATATAGATCAGGCCCTCGCGGTTGATCGGACCGACGACCGGCGCCTTGAGCCGCTTGGGCTCGGGCGGCTCGCCCTTGCCCAGCAGCCAGGGCTTGCCCAGCACGAAGACGATGAAGCCGGCCAGCATGCCGATGCCCGCCATGCCGAAGCCGGCGCCCCAGCCGACATTGACGCCCAGCAGGCCGCAGAGGATCGCCGCCCAGAACGAGCCGAGATTGATGCCGTAGTAATAGAGGGTGAAGCCGGGGTCGCGGCGCGGGTCGCCCTGCGGATAGAGCTGACCCACCAGGGTGGCGACATTGGCCTTCATGAAGCCCACGCCGACGATGATCAGCGCCAGGGCCAGCCAGAAGATGTTCAGATAGAGCGGGTCACGGTCCTTGACGCCCAGCTCGTAGCTGCCCTTGGGCAGCACGCCGGGGATCACCGACTGGGCGGGCAGGTTCTTGATCTCGAAGTCGCCCTTGTCGTTGGCCGCCACCTCGTAGGGTTTGTCGGCGACCAGGATCTTGGCGACGCGTTCCTCGCCGCGACCGTGGACCTGGAATTCGTAGGTCTGGCCGGCATAGGCCAGGGTCTGGGTCGCCGGACGGCCCTCGACCGCCATGGTCAGGTGGCCGGCCACCAGCAGGATGGCGCCGAAGGCCACGGCCTTGCGGGTGCCCAGATAGCGGTCGGCCAGGAAGCCGCCGAGCAGCGGCACGATATAGACCAGCGAGGTGTAGGAGCCGTAGTGGCCGCCGGCGGTCTTCGAATCAAACAGGAAGTGCTGGGTGAGGTAGAAGATCAGCAGGCCGCGCATGCCGTAGTAGGAAAACCGCTCCCACATCTCGGCCAGGAAGCAGATGATCAGGCCGCGCGGGTGGCCGCGCAAAAGCTGGATAAGCACGGGCACGCCGGTCACGAGCGTGACCAGGATCCCCACGGCGACAACGATATTCATTCACTAACCTTGAGATCTTCAAGCGGCGCCGGCGTCGACTTGGTCGTTTCGCCCTCGCCCTCCCCATTCGGCGGGGAGAAGATCACGGGAGTCGGCGTTTCACAAGCAATGGCTTGCCGCCTTGGAGCCCCACGGGGGCGCCGCGCGTTTCTTCAAGACCGTCATCACGATACGGGAGAAACCAGCATGACGACGCCAGGTCAGGATCATCCGATCACCTGCTCGCGCGAGCCGGGACGGGTGGAGGTGCTGTTCGAGGGCCACGAGCTCGCCGACAGCGGCGACGTGCTGTTGCTGCGCGAGGCGAACCTCGCGCCGGTCCGCTATTTCCCGCGCGCGGACGTGGCGATGGACTTCCTGCGCAAGTCCGGCACGGTCACCCAGGATCCGCACAAGGGCCCGGCGACCTACTACACCCTGGTGCGCGACCGGCAGATCATCGAGGACGCCGCCTGGTCCCATGAGGCGCCGCCGCTGGGCGTCAGCCAGATCACCGGCCGCCTGGCCTTCCATCCCGAATATGTCGAGTTCAAGCGCGCCGGACTGACGCCGGCCGAGACCCGGGCGCTGGATGTCAACGACGTGGTCCGCCACACCGACAGCGGTTCGGGCGCCAGCCAGGCCGAGCACTGGCCGCCCAATGTCGTCATGCCCGACGACGAGGCCTGGGAAGGCGACGCCATCCGGGACGACGAGCCAGGGCTGATTGACCGGCCCTATCGGGGAACCGGCGCCATATGAGCCGCGTTCGCCTATAAGGTTAGTAAACGTTCGTTAGCGTCTCGGGCGCTCCATGACGACGGCGCCTGAGCGCTAAGCCTCCCCAGAGAGGCGCCGGAGGAAACGTCATGGCCTATATGGGCTACGATCCCGATGCACGCGCCGCGGCGCGTCAGAAGGCCCTGGACAAGGCGCCGGGACGCGGCCTTCCGCCCGTGGCCTGGGCGCGCCTGCTGGCGGTCGCGGCCAGCCTGGCGGCCTGGGTCGGCATCATCGCCGTGGCTCGCGCCGTCTTCTTCTGACGCACGCCCGACTCGCGCCCCGACTCGCGCGAAACGCGACGAGCGCCCTAGGGGTCCCTACTCAATAGAACGCTTGAGTTCCTGAGTAGCGTCACAGCCCTCACTAACGGTTGTCATCCCGGAAGCCTCGCAGAGGCTGTCCGGGACCCAGGGGCCAGCGCACTGCGGTTGCTCTGGGTCCCGGCGCTTCGGCCCGCTGCGCGGTCCTACGGCCGGGATGACAACGGTTGGGTGGGCGCCAATTGAGTCCGAACCCTAGTAGGCGAAGTCCTCGAACACCCGGTTGATGTCGCCTTTCCAGGCGCCGTTATACAGCGCCAGCAGGCGTTCGGCGGGCGTGATCCCGCTGTCGGCGATCTCTTCCAGGTCGCCCATGTAGATCGTCTCGTCCAGAAAACCGCCGTTGAGGTGGGCGCGGGCCTTGAGGCCCTGCTTGGCGATGGCCACGAAGTCCTTGGCCACGTCCTGGGCCGTGCGGCCGGCCACCTGGGCCTTCAAGCCCAGCTTCGGCACGTCGCGGCGCAGGCCGGCGCGATCCTGCGCCGTCCAGTCCTTGCAGAGGTCCCAGGCCGCGGCCAGGGCCGCGTCGTCGTAGAACACGCCGGTCCACAGGGCCGGCAGGGCGCAGAGGCGGCTCCACGGCCCGGCGTCGGCCCCGCGCATCTCCAGATAGGTCTTCAGCCGCACCTCTGGGAACAGGGTCGTGGTGTGGTCGGCCCAGTCCTTGATCGAGGCATGTTCGCCCGGCAGTTCGGGGATCTTGCCGTCGATGAAGTCGCGGAAGCTACGGCCGGCCAGGTCGACATAGCGGTCGCCGCGCTTGGCGAAATACATCGGCACGTCCAGGGCGTAGCGGGCGTAGCGCTCGAAATCGAAGCCGTCCTCGAACACGAAGTCCAGCAGGCCGGTGCGGTCGGGGTCGGTGTCGTTCCAGACATTGGCGCGGGCCGACAGGAAGCCGTTGGGCTTGCCCTCGGTGAACGGCGAATTGGCGAACAGGGCGGTGACGATCGGCTGCAGGGCCAGGCTCATGCGGAACTTGGCGACCATGTCGGCTTCGGACGAGAAGTCGAGATTGGCTTGCACGGTGCAGGTGCGCAGCATCATGTCCAGGCCCAGGTTTCCGACCTTGGGCATGTAGTTGCGCATGATCACGTAGCGGCCTTTAGGCATCACCGGAACTTCGTCACGCCGCCAGAGCGGCGAGAAGCCCAGGCCCAGGAACCCCAGGCCCAGCTCGTCGGCGACGGTCTTGACCTCGTCCAGGTGCTGGCCGGTCTCCTCGCAGATGTCGTGCATGGTCAGCAGCGGCGCGCCGCTCAGCTCGAACTGGCCGCCGGGCTCCAGGCTGACATTGGCGCCGTTGCGCTCGAGCCCGATGATGGTGGGGCCTTCCATCACCGGCTTCCAGCCGAAGCGCTGCAGGCCGGTCAGCAGGGCGTGCACGCCATTGGGCCCCTCGTAGGGAACGGGCGCGTGGCCATTCAGGTAGAAGCCGAACTTCTCGTGCTCGGCCCCGACCCGGAACTGCTCCTTGGGCTTGGAGCCCTGGGCGAAATAGGCGGTCAGATCGTCCAGCGTCAGCGGACGCTCCTGGCTCATGGCTTCGGCCATCGGCGTTCCCTCCCAAAACACGCTTCCAAGAAGGAAGGGGATTTTCCCTCCGACCCGACCGCGAAATATCTTGCTGCGCAGTTGGGCGTTTTCTTAGCGAACCTCAAGGGGCGCGGACAGGGTTTCGCAACAGGCGGGGTTCGCTCACGGCTTCCAGGCAGAGGTTTGCCGTCGGGTCGATCGGACCAAGGCCTTTTCCCGACGGACTTGCCGTGCGAAGCTCAAGGTTGGGACACCGCTCCTCAGCCCGGCACGCGCACCGCCGCCCCTGCCGCCGTCAACGGTTCACGCGATGTCCCACGCCACTCAGCACATCACCTTCGGTCGCGCCGCCCCCGGCATAGTCGTGCGCGACATCCAGGCCGCCCACGCCTTCTATTCCGGGGTTCTCGGCTTCCGGAAAACGTTCGAGAACGGCAATCCCGTCGGGTTCATGGTCCTGGAGAAGGATTCAGCCGAGATCCATCTCAGCCAGGCCCGCGAGCACCGCGCGACGACGATCAATGTTTTCCATATGTACGTGGACGACGTGGCGGCCCTCTACGCGGTCTGCCAGTCGGCCGGCGTGCGGATCATCAAGTCCCTGCAAGACAAGGACTATGGCCAGCGCGCCTTCGTGTTCGCGGACCCGGACGGCAACCGCATCGATGTGGGCGAGCCGACCTGATCCTCGGCCGCCCTACCGCCAGTCCCCCGCCGCCGCCTGCCACAAGGTCATCGCCGCGATCGCCGCCGTATCGGCCCGCAGGATGCGCGGGCCCAGGGAGACCGGGATGACGAAGGGCAGCGACCGCAGGCGCTCGCGCTCCTCCGGCGCGAAGCCGCCCTCCGGACCGATCAGGATGGCGGCCGGCGCGCCCGTGCCGGTCACCGCCTCGATCATCGTCCGGGCGTCGCCGCCCTCGTCGCAGAAGATCAAGCGACGGGCCGGATCCCAGCCGTCGAGTATCTTGTCCAGCTTCAGCGGATCGTCGATCACCGGCACGTCGAGGCGGCCGGTCTGTTCGGCGGCCTCGATGGCGATGGCGTCCAGGCGTCCCAGCTTGAGGAAGTCGACATTGGTCCGCCGGGTCTGGGTCAGGCGCACGCGGCGCGCGCCCAGTTCGGCGGCCTTCTCGACGATGGTCTCGACCCGGCCGCGCTTGACCATGGCGACCACCAGGTCAAGGTCGGGGGCGTGGTCCTGCGGGCGGGTCTGTTCCTCGGCGCGCAGCAGGCAGCCGCGCTTGCCGGCCTCGGTCAGGCTGGCGCGCCACTCGCCGTCCTGGCCGTTGAACACCAGGATCTCGTCGCCGACCGACAGCCGCATGACGGCGGTCAGGTAGCGCGATTGGTCGATGCTGGGCGCGACGCCGGCGCCGGCCTTGAGGGGATGGGGGACATAAAGACGGATCATGACGCCCTTCTAGAGCGTTTTCGAGCGAAGTGGATACCGGTTCGCGTGAAGAAAACGCGTTAAACCAAAGACTTCTAGGGCGAGGTCGCTTCCTCGAGAAGCGACCTCGCCCTAGCGCAACTGCATGTTCCGGGGGTAGGCTCCACCCATGACCAAGTCCCGCGACTATGACGAAGAGCTGCGCGACCTGCAGCTGGCCCTGATCACCCTGCAACGGCAGGCGATCAAGGAGGGTTGGAAAACCCTGACCCTGTTCGAGGGCCGGGACTCGGCCGGCAAGGACGGGGCCATCGCCCGGGTCACCGAGCACGCCCACCGCCGCGCCACCCGCGTCATCGCCCTGCCCGCGCCCTCCGACCGCGAGCGGAGCGAATGGTACTTCCAGCGCTATGTGAAGGAGCTGCCGGCCGCCGGCGAGGCCGTGGTCTTCAACCGCTCCTGGTACAACCGCGCCGGGGTCGAGCGGGTGATGGGCTTTTCGACCAACGAGCAGCAGGAGCAGTTCCTGCGCGACGTGCCGGCCTTCGAGCTGATGCTGGTGCAGAACGGCCTGCGGCTGACCAAGCTGTGGCTGGATATCGACCGCGAGGAACAGGCCGAGCGCCTGGAGGCTCGCCGCAAGGATCCGCTGAAGGCCTTCAAGGTCAGCGACCTGGACGCCGTGGCCCAGACCAAGTGGGACGACTACTCCAAGGCCCGCGACGAGATGCTGATGCGCACCCACTCGACCCCCGCCCCGTGGGTCTGCGTGCGGGCCAACCACAAGAAGGCCGCGCGGTTGAACATCCTGCGCTGGCTGCTGCACGCGGCCGGGTCGAAGAAGGCGCTGAAGGGCGTGGAGAAGCCCGATCCGGAGGTGATCTTCCCGTTCGAGCCGGCGGCGATCGAGGACGGGCGGCTGGCGAGGTAAGTCCTCCCCCTTTGGGGGAGATGTCGGCGAAGCCGACGGTGGGGGGCGTGTTCGGTCGGTAGCCAGACCTACGATCGAGCCCCCTAAAGCTCCCCCCACCGATCGCTATGCGATCGCCTCCCCCATAGGGGGAGGAATGGTCACTCCACGTCCCATTCGAACGCCTTGTCCAGCCAGTCCCCCAGCCGTCCGTCCGGCCGCGCCAGGGCGGAGATCCGCGCCATCTCCGCGTCCGACAGCGCGAAGTCGAAGATGTCGAAGTTCTCGGCCAGCCGGGCCGGATTCCTGGTGCGCGGAATGGTCACCACGCCCTGCTGGACCTGCCAGCGCAGCGTCACCTGGCCCGGCGTCTTGCCGTGCGCCTCGCCGATCTCGATCAGCACGGGGTCGCCCGCGACCTTGCCCTGGGCCAGGGGCGACCAAGCGGTGATCGAGGCGCCGATCGCCCGCGCCTTGGCGATCAGGGTCTTCTGCGACAGGTAGGGGTGGTACTCGACCTGGTTGGTGGCGATGGGCGCCTCCGACGCCGCCTGGGCCTTGGCCATCAGGCCGGAGGGGAAGTTGGACAGGCCGATGGCCCGGGTCAGGCCGCGGTCGCGCACGTCGTTCAGTGCGGCCATGGTCTCGGCCAGGGCGGGCCTGGGCTTGGGCCAGTGCAGCAGCAGCAGATCGACCTGCGGGACCCTCAGCTTGCGAAGGCTCTCGTCGAGAGACCGCTGCAGGTCGCCATGCGCGAAGTGCTCGACCCAGACCTTGGTGGTCAGGAAGATCTCGGCGCGCGACACGCCGGTGGCCGCCAGGGCCGCGCCGACGTCCTGTTCGTTGCCGTAGATCTGGGCGGTGTCGATGTGGCGGTAGCCCAGTTCCAGGGCCCGCTCGACCAGCGGCTGGGCGCTGCCGTCCTCCAGCTGCCAGGTGCCCAGACCGATGACCGGCATGGCGACGTCGCCCGAGCGGATGTCGGGAATGGAATGCGGCATGGCGGGGCTCCGGAAAGGCTCAGGCGGATATAGGACGCCGCGCCGAGGGCGCCAGCCGCAATTGCAGGTGCTGCAGGCCGGTCATGACCAGGGTCACGACATAGAACCCGGCGGCCATCGCCAGCATGTTGACCAGCACCGCGCCGTAGCCGTGCTTGGCCACGTCGAGGAACGGATAGGGATAGAAGCCGCTGAACGCGCCGTGCAGCAGCGACCAGGCGCCGTACACGGCGGGAAAGACCAGCGCCTTCCAGGCCGTGGACCACCGCGCCGCCTCGCGCGGCGGCGCGATCAGGAAATCCAGCAGGTACAGCGCCGGGGTCACGCTGTGCAGCAGGGTGTCGGCGACCAACTGCGCGCCTTGCGGATTCCAGAGCCCGGCCAGCAGGGTGTGATAGATCGCGGCCGTCACGGCGATGTAGACCGCGACCGCCACCCGGGTTCCGGCCCGCGCCGCCCACCGGCCCAGCGGTGTCGCCGCCGCCAGGACCGACGCGCTCAGCAAGACCCCGACCGCCAGGTTGCTGAGGATCGTGAAGAAGCTGAAAAACCGCACCACGGCCTGGCCCAGCTCCGGTCCCGCCTTGCCGTGGATCATCAGCCAAAGCTGCAGGACGACGCCGCCCCAGACGATTAGGGCCGCGCAAGCTCGCCAGATCTTCATGGTCCGAGACCCTTCCCATCGTGGATTTTCAGCAGCTTCTTCGGCGTCACCTCGCGCCAACGGCGCTCCAGCAGGCGTTGCACCGTGCCGGGATGGACGCGCGACAGGCGGACCAGCACGTAGGGATAATTGCGGTAGTGGTCGGTGACGTAGAAGGTCTCGGGTTCGGCCTCGATCAGCATCTCGCGCTCGTCCGGTCCGACGCCCGGACAGACCAGGGTGTCGCCGTCCTCCTTCAGCCGGGTCAGGAACTTGCCGTGCGCCTTGAGGCAGGCGTAGCCGTACGACGCGCCGTCGGCGACGCCGGGCAGGCTGAACGCGAAGGCGCGCACCTCGTCGAAGGTCATGGTCAAAGATCCAGGGGGTCAAAGATCCATGGGCTGTCCCGCCCGGCACGACTATAGGGAGAAGATGGACGCTGAAAACACCCCCTCTTCGTCAAGCCTGGCTTCACCGGTCCTGGTCCTGGGGGCCACCAGCCTGATCGGCGACTTCCTGCTGGCGCGCCTGAACGCCGCCGGGATCGAGCCGATGGCGCTCAGCCGCCGGCCGCCCAGCGACGACGTCTGCTGGGTGGACGCCGATCTGGCCGACCCAGACCTGGCCGACGAACTGCCGCCGGTCGCCACGGTGTTTTCGCTGTCGCCGATCTGGCTGTTGCCCCAGGCCCTGCCGGCCCTGAAGGCCAGCGGCATGACCCGGCTGGTGGCGTTCTCCTCGACCAGCCGCTTCACCAAGCAGAACTCGCCCGACGCGGCCGAGCGCGGCGTGGCCAAGGCCCTGGCCGACGCCGAGGCCAAGGTCGAGGCGTTCTGCGCCGAGCACGGCGTGGCCTGGACGGTCCTTCGCCCGACCCTGATCTATGTCGAAGGCCGCGACGGCAATGTCAGCCGCCTGGCCAGCCTGATCCAGCGCTTCAAGATCCTGCCGCTGTCGGGACGCGGCGAGGGCCTGCGCCAGCCGGTCCATGCCGAGGACCTGGCGATCGGCGCCCTGGCCGCCGCCGCGTCCCCGGCCGCCCACGACAAGGCCTATGACCTGACCGGCGGCGAGACCCTGACCTACCGGGTGATGGCCCAGCGGGTGTTCGAGGGCCTGGGCCGCCGGCCGGCGATCCTCGGCCTGCCGCCATGGCTGTTTCGCCTGCTGCTGACCCTGGCCAAGCCGTTCTATCCCGGCGCCACGGCGACCATGGGCGACCGCATGGCCCAGGACCTGACCTTCGACGACGCGCCGGCCCGGCGGGATTTTGGGTGGGGGCCCAGGGATTTCCGGCCAAGGTTCTGAGAAGCGGTGCGTCCTTCGAGGCTCGCCTGCGGCTCGCACCTCAGGATGAGGACCGTGGGATGGCTCTGAATTCCTCATCCTGAGGCGCCCGCACAGCGGGCCTCGAAGGACGCACCGCGCCTCAGCCCTCCACGTCGCTCAGCACCATGGCGAACGGAACCTGCGCGCCGTCGCGGTCGACATAGCCGCTGACCAGCTTGTGGTCGGGATTGAGCACGCCCAGGTCGACGTCCTCGGTGGGGAACATCACCACCCGGCGGTCGCCGATGCAGACCAGCAGCTCGTAGCCGTCATGGGCCCGCCGCGACATCGCCTTGAGCCGTGAATAGTAGGGTTCGCGCGTCCACGACGCCGGCTTGCCGGGGTCGACCACCACGTTGAGCCGCTTGCCGTCGTGGTCGGCGTACATCAGGAAGCCCGCGCGATTGGGCCGCCAGGCGTCGTCCAGCTTCTCCGAGGTCAGCCACAGGCAGTGAAAACCCCGGCAGGCGCTGGGCCGGCCGTCATAGTCGCCGCAGCCCGAGCCCTTGCGGAACTTGCCGCACCAGGCGCCGGCCGGCTTGTCCAGTTCGCTGATGTGCAGCACCTTGCAGCACATGCCGCAGTCGCCGCAGGCCTTCGAGGCGGTGGTGTCGGTCATGCCGGGATCTCGCGCACCACGCCGTAGTCGACGTCACGGTCGGGCAGGATCTCGTAGCCCCGCTGTCCGACCAGGACATTGAGGGTCAGACCCCGGGGCGCGCCGCGCGCCGCCCAGGCCTTGAAGGTGTCGTAGAACGGGGCGCGCCGCCAGGCGTCGGGCGAGGCCGGGTCGACCTCGACCACCAGGGCCTGGCCGTCGTTCTCGCGATGCAGGACGAACCGCGCCCGGTCAGGCCGCCAGCGGTCGTCCAGGTTGGGCGCGCGCAGCCAGTAGCAGGAGAAATCGGCGCAGGCCCGGGGCCGCTCGGCATAGATCCCGCAGCCCGCGCCCTTGCGGAAATGGCCGCACCAGACATGCGGCGCCTTGTCGATGGCCTTCACGCCCATCAGCTTGCAGCACATGCCGCAGTCGCCGCAGGTCCTGTCTTGCGCCGCCTCGCCCACCGTCCGTCGCCTCGCAATTCGTCAGGAGACGGATTTATCGACTTTTCGTGACGGTTTTTCGCGCGCACTGACTATCCGCTGGAGCGTGATTTCTCGCTGCTGAATCGCGAGTTCTATCTGCCCGTCTCCCCGGCGAAGGCCGGGGCCCAGGTGAAGCCCACGAGCCGCTCCGGATGAATCTGGGTCCCGGCCTTCGCCGGGAAAACGGCGGTGGAGATGAGGCGCTTCAATAGGAAGCAGACGTGCCTTTCAGCCCTCGCTCCACACCGCCAGCTCGTTGCCGGACGGGTCGGTGAACTGGAAGCGCCGCCCGCCGGGGAAGGCGAAGATCGGCTTGGTGATCGCCGCGCCCGCCGCCGTCACCTTGGCCAGCATGGCCTCCAGGTCGTGGGCGTAGAGCACCACCAGCGGCTTGGCCGGAACGTCCGCCGGGTCGTGGAAAAAGCCGCCGTCCGCGCCCTGGCCCTCGAAGGCCGCGTAGTCGGGCCCATAGTCGGTGAAGGTCCAGCCGAAGGCCTGACCATAGAAGGCCTTGGTGGCCGAAAGGTCGCCGGCGGGCCATTCGATATAGTCGATCTTGCCGTCTTCGCGCATGGTCGAGCCCTTCATTTGTTCTCTTATTGTTCTAGTCCGCGACTAGGGCAGAGTCCAGACGCTGGTGCGCTTGACCGCCATGTCCTCGAGCTCGCGGGTGGTCGGCACCTGGTACTCGGCCAGCTTGGTCAGGCCGTCCTTGGGGAAATAGGCGCGGCCCGGGTCGCCGATCAGCACGGTCGCGCCCGCCGCCCGGCCCTGGGCCAGCCAGGCCATGACCGCTTCCGCCATCGGCCGCTCGTAGCAGATGTCGCCGGCCAGCAGCACGTCGGCAGCTGGCGGCGGGGCGTCCAGCAGGTTGACCTGGGTGAAGCCGATCTCGACGCCGTTGGCCGCCGCGTTGACGCCGATCGCCGCCTCGCAGAACACGTCGATGTCGGCCGCCAGCACGCTGGCCGCGCCCGCCTTCATGACCGCGATCGCCACCAGCCCCGAGCCGCTGGCGAAATCGATCACCCGCTTGCCCGCCACGATCTCGGGATTGTCGAGGATGTAGCGCGCCAGGGCCTGGCCGCCCGCCCAGGCGAAGGCCCAGAACGGCGGCGGCAGGCCGATCTCGGCCAGGGCCTCCTCGGTCAGCTTCCAGATCGGGGTGATCTCGTCGGCGAGGTGCAGCTGGAGTTCGGGCGTGTGCGGCGGGGGCTGAAGCCGGGTGTTCTCGAGGATGAAGGCGCGGCGGCCGGCGAGGGTGGCTTCGATCATGGCCGCCTTAGAGCATCGCGACCGTCTCGACGCGAGGCCTTAGGCCGGCGCTCTGCTGGACGCCGCCTTCAGCACCGACAGATAGCCCGGCGCCGTGAGCATGGTCCCGGTCAGGCCCTTGTTCACCAGCAGCCGGTGCGCCTTGGGCAGGTTCCAGCACGGCATGTGCATGAACAGGTGATGCTCGGCGTGGAAGTTGACGTGGTAGGGCGCGATCAGCGCCCGCTCGATCCAGTTGGCGCCGGTGGTGCGGGCGTGGCGGAACGGGTCGGGCTCGTCCTTGGCCACCAGGGCGTGTTCGGCGATGTTGCGCAGCCGGGTGACCAGCGGGAACCAGGTCGCCATCGGCACGATCCACAGGGCCAGCCAGGCCCACCACAGGCCCACGGCGCTCAGCCCCACCAGCAGACCCAGATTCCACAGCAGGAACGGCTTCTGGCGCGCGACCTCGCCGCTGAAGATCGCGCCCCTGGGCTGGTCGCTCTTCAGCTTCCCGAAGAACGGTCCGAACCGCTGCTTGAAGAAGGTCTGGCCGGTCAGGTCGCGGATGATCTTGCGGCGCAGCGAGGCCCGGGTGGTCGGGAACGGGGCCGACAGCACCAAGTCCGGGTCCTCGGCCTGCTGGGCGAACTTGTGGTGGGTCAGGTGATAGGGCCGGTACTTGGCCAGCGACGCGCCGGTCGGGGCCGCGCACAGCCATTCGCCGACCCAGTCATTGACCTTGAGGTCGGGGTGCAGCCCGCCATGCGCCGCCTCGTGCATCAGGATGGCCAGGCCCAGCTGGCGGGCCCCGATCAGCATCACCGCCAGCAGGTAGGTCAGCGGGTTGGGCCAGATCACGAACAGGGCGCCGGCGGCGATGATCACCGCCCAGGCATGGGCCACCAGGGCCAGCCCGATCCAGCGCGAACGCGCCGAAAGCGGCGCCCATTCGGCGGGCGTGAACAGCTCCGAGGGTTTGACGCGGGATGCTACGGCCATGGGCCCATCATGCCACATTCAGCTTGCGGCTTACAGGATGACGCGGCGTAACCGTCTGGAGACACCCATGAAAATGCTTCTGGCCGCCCTGGCGCTGGCCTTCGTCGCCGGTGCGGCCCAAGCCGCCAGCTTCGACTGCGACCGGGCCCGAAGCCCCGACGAGAAGGCGATCTGCGCGAACCTGGCGCTGAACGACAAGGATGTGCGGATGGCGGTGCTCTACGACATCAACCGCAAGACCATGGGCATGGGCGCCCGCGGCGCCCTGGAGGACCAGCAGCGCCAGTGGCTGCGCGACCGCCGGGGCTGCGGGGCCCAGCGCGCCTGCCTCAACCGGTCGTATGATCGCCGGCTGGGCGAGCTGGAGCGGAGCCTGGAGCGGGTCTATCGCAACGGGCCGTTCTGACCGCCTCTTCCGCTCCACTCTTTCGTTGTCATCCCGGGCGGAGCGAAGCGCAGACCCGGGACCCAGGGGCCATGCGCACCGCCCCTGGGTCCCGGACAGCCTCTGCGAGGCTTCCGGGATGACAACCGTGGGGGCGTCAAAAAAGCCCCCTAGAACCCCGCCGGCTTCCACATCCCCGCCACCAGGGCCAGGAACAGCACGAACCCCGCATGGGTGTTGGACTTGAACAGGGCCAGCGCCCCGGCCGGGTCATCCAGCCGCAGGCGGGCGGCCTGACGCGACAGGTGGACGGCCAGCAGCGCCGCCAACGGCAGGAACAGCGGCCCGACGTTCCCGGCCCAGGCGGCGGCGATCACCAGCACGAAACAGGCGGCGTAGAAGGCCAGCACGCCCCTCGGCGCGGCCTCGCCCAGCCGGCGGGCCGACGACTTCACCCCGGCCAGGGCGTCGTCCTCGAGGTCCTGCACCGCGTAGATCGTGTCGTAGCCCAGGGTCCAGAAGATGCCGGAGGCGTAGAGCAGCACGGCGGCCCAGGTCAGGCCGTGGGTGGCGGCGGCGTAGCCCAGCAGCGCGCCCCAGTTGAAGGTCAGGCCCAGCCAGGCCTGTGGCCACCAGGTGATGCGCTTCATGAACGGATAGGCCGCCACCAGGCCCAGCGACAGCACGCCCAGGCCCACCGCCAGCCAGCCCAGGGTCAGCAGGATGCAGAGGCTGACCAGGCAGCAGCCGACCACGAAGCCCCAGGCCTGCCTGACGCTGATCAGCCCGGCCGGGATGGGCCGCATGGCCGTGCGGCTGACCTGGGCGTCGAAGTCGCGGTCGACGATGTCGTTGAAGGCGCAGCCGGCCGCCCGCATCAGGGCCGCGCCGACGAAGAAGGCGACCAGCAGCCACGGGTTGGGCCATTGCCCCTTGCCGGCCGCCGCCAGGGCGATGCCCTGCCAGCCGGGCAGCATCAGCAGCCAGATCCCCGCCGGCCGGTCGAACCGTCCCAGCTTCAGCCACGGCCGCAAGGGTGGCGGCGCATGGCGATCGACCCAGTTGCCGGCGGCGGCGTCGGGCAGGATGGCGGTGGCGGTGTCGCTCATGGGCATGGCTTAGCGCCCTTCTCCTCGCCGGCAAAGCGGGGCGATCGCATGACCCCCGATCCAAAAACCCCTTCATCCCGGACCCGGCGCATAGAGCTTTCCGATCTCGTTCCAAAGAACGATCAATTGGATCGATCTCGCCGTGACGATCAAGGTGAAGCCATCGAAGCGACGGATGCGACAAATGACCCGGAACACCCTGATCACCCCCTTCGGCGGGCCCGCCAAGGTCATCGACCGCATCGAAGCCTGGAGCCTGCTGGCCCTGGGCCTGGCCGCCGGCGCCGTCGCGCCCCACCCAGTGACCACCGCGCTGTGGACCGCCGCCGCGCGGGCGTTCGTCCGGGCCGGCGACGTCAGCATGGTCGAGCGCCTGACCTCGGGCACGAAGTTCGGGCCGCGGATCAAGGCGGGGCTGCGGGGGCGGACGTCGAGCCACCTGCGGTTCGCTTGAGCGCGGCGAGCTCCTCCCCCTGTGGGGGAGGCGATCGCGTAGCGATCGGTGGGGGGAGTTTGGGATCGTCGATCCAGGCTGTGGCGGTCGGCCGATCACTCCCCCCACCGTCGGCTGCGCCGACACCTCCCCCACAGAGGGAGGACTTGAGCACCTCAGAGGTAGCGAACCCTCACGTGATCGCCCACATTCACCCTCAATGACCAACCTCCCCCGCCCGCCCCGAAAACCCCTGTCCCGCCCCGTGCGCTGGACGCTGGACGGCCTGGGCGGCGGGTTGCTGGCGATCGGCGCGGTGGGCGTCGTGACGCCCGGCCTGCCGACCACGGTGTTCTGGATCGGCGCGGTGCTGTGTTTCCTGAAGACCCGGCCCCACGCGGTGCGGCCGCTGCTGCGCACCCCCGTCATCGGGCCGGCGATCCGCTGGTACTTGCGGTGGCGTCCGTTTGGCGGGTCGAAAAACAAGCGCTAAGCGCCTATCTACCCCCCACCATGAGCGACGCATTCGAAGACGAGGACGACACCGGCCGCCGCCGCGCCCTGAGCAATGCTCGCGTGCTGGGCTTCATCGCGCGCTTCTGGCTGCGCCGCAAAGGCCTGTTCATCGCCGGCGTCGGCCTGACCCTGCTGGCCATCGCCTTCGACCTGGCCCTGCCCTGGGCCTCGGGCAAGCTGATCGACACGGTTTCGCGCGGCCCCGCCGCCCTGCCCTCGGCCTGGTCGGCCTGGGCGTGGTTCGTCGGCGTCTATCTGGGCTTCTCGCTGATCCGCAACCTGGCCATGCGGTTCTGGATTCCGCTGGCCGCCCGCAACATGGAGGAGATGACCAACGAGGGTTACGTCCGCGTCCAGGCCTTCTCGTCCGACTGGCACGCCGACAGCTTCGCCGGCGCGACGGTGCGCAAGCTGACCCGCGCGATGTGGGGCTACGACTCGGTGACCGACGCGGTGACCATCTGGCTGGCCCCCAGCCTGATCGTGCTGGTCGGGCTGTCGGTGATGCTGCTGCTGCGCCAGCCCATGGCCGGGATCGTGGCCCTGGTGGTGGTCGCCGCCTATGTCACCGTCAACGTCGTGGTCACCACCCGCTATGTGCGGCCCGCCAACCTGAGGTCCAACGCCCTGGATTCGAAGATCGGCGCCAGCCTGGCCGACGCCGTGACCTCCAACCCGACGGTCAAGAGCTTCGGGGCCGAGGCCCGCGAGAGCGTTCGCGTCGCCGAAGTCACCGCCGCCTGGCGCGAGGCGGTGATGGTCACCTGGCACAAGTTCACCAATGTCTGGCTGGGCCAGAACCTGCTGCTGGTCGTGCTGCAAGGCGGGCTGACGGCGGCGATGATCCACGCCTGGAGCCAGGGCCAGGCGACGCCCGGCGACGTGGCCTTCGCCATCACCGCCTTCATGCTGATGAGCGGCTACCTGCGCAACATGGGCGAGAACATCCGCATGCTGCAGAAGGGCCTGGACGACACCGAGGACCTGGCCGCCTGGGAGCACCTGGCGCCACAGATCGCCGACGCGCCCGGCGCCCCGGACTTCCAGCCCAGTACGGGCCCGGGGGGCCACGGCAGGATCGTCTTCGAGGACGTCACCTTCCGCTACAAGGCGGCGGGCGCGCCGCTGTACGACCACTTCTCGCTGACCATCGCGCCGGGCGAGCGGGTGGCGCTGGTCGGGCCGACGGGCTCGGGCAAGTCGACCTTCGTCAAGCTGGTGCAGCGCCTGCACGACCTGCAGGGCGGCCGCATCGTCATCGACGGCCAGGACGTGGCCGGCGTGACCCAGGGCAGCCTGCGCCGCGCCATCGCCGTGGTGCCGCAGGACCCGGCCCTGTTCCACCGCTCGCTGCGCGACAACATCGCCTATGGCCGGCCGGACGCCACCGACGCCGAGGTGATCGCCGCGGCGACCAAGGCCCGCGCCCACGACTTCATCCTCAAGCTGCCCCAGGGCTACGACACCCTGGTGGGCGAGCGCGGCATCAAGCTGTCGGGCGGCGAGCGCCAGCGCGTGGCCATCGCCCGCGCCTTCCTGACCGACGCCCCGATCCTGGTGCTGGACGAGGCCACCTCCTCGCTCGACGTCGAGACCGAGGGCCAGGTCCAGGAAGCCGCCGAGGCCCTGATGGCCGGCCGCACCACCATCGTCATCGCCCACCGCCTGTCGACCGTGCGCGGCGCCGACCGCATCCTGGTGTTCCAGAACGGCCGGGTGGTCGAGGAAGGGCGGCACGGGGAGTTGAAGGCGGCGGGCGGGGTGTATGCGCGGCTGAACGCGGTGAGCGAGGGCGTGGGTTAGCGCTCCACCGAACCTGTCACGACGATGCGTTCGACCACGCAATCGGGTGGAGGCGGCACCAGGCGCAGGCTGCGCCCACCGATCACCACATCCTTGAGGTCCGGAGGCGGTGGGGCCATGCGCGGCGGAATCGCTCCCAGCTTCGCCCGGAAATCGTCGTCAACGCAGGAAGGCGCGGTGACCGCGATCTTGATCCAGCGCCGATCTGCGCCCTGCCGGTAGACCTCGAACACCGATCCATCGTTGACCAGCACCTCGGCCACGCCATCGCCGTTCGTGTCCAGCATGACGATGTCACAATCGCCTCCTGCCGCAGCGCATGTCAGCCAGTTGTCACCTATCCAGTCCTGCTTGACGAAGCTTTCGGGGAGGACGGCGCCGGCGGGATAGACGTGCGCGTTCGCAAAGGGCTTTCCGGACAACTTCGCCGCTTGATAGGACGGCGCGTTCCAAGCCTTGCCGGCAAGCTCCGCGATCGTGACGTCTCGATCCTTGCCAAGCGCGACCAACGCATCGCGGCCGACTCGTCCACCATTGAAGCGCAGGAATGCGAAATCGAAGTCGTCTGGCTTCACCTTGCCCGCGTGCAGCCGCTTGACCTGGTTTTCCACCGACAGCCGCCGAGGATCCGCCACCGGCGTGCACAGGGCCAGCAGCACGGCGATGACGACAAAGGCCATGGCGATGTTGGTCGCCTCCAGCGTCCGCATCCAGGCGCCCGGCCGCACGGCGGCGGTCGCATAGCCGACCGCGTAACCCGCCGCGACCAGCACGCAGGCCCCGGCGATGATCCGGTCGGGGCTGAGACCGTACTGGCCGATGCGCAAGCTGAGGCCATAGGCGGCCAGCACGGTGATCGGGACCAGCAGCACCCCGGCCAGCCGCGCGGCCCATTTCAGCACCACGGCGGTCGTCTCGGTCCCGTCCTGGTAGGCGGCGTTGGCCAGCAGGATCAGGAAGGCGTCGGCGGTCAGCAGGATGGCCGTGGCGCTCTTGGTTTTCCACAGCGGCTCCAGGCCCGTGAACGGCAGGGTCAGCAGGAAGGCGGCGGCGATCAGGGCCATCAGCGGCAGCAGCCAGGCCAGCAGGGTCAACACGACCGTGCGCACCCCGCGCACCAGATTGGCCCGCACGTCGGTCAGTTGCACGGCGGCGGCGAACACCACGGCGGTGGCGGGGAAGATGAACCACTCGTGCCGGATCAGCTTTTCGATGGCGTCGACCCCGATCAGCTTGAACAGGGCCGCGGCCAGGAACAGCAGCAGCCAGAAGGCCCCAGTGAAGCCCAGCGACAGCACCGCCTGCACGCCGTGCTTCCAGGTGACGTCGAAATAGGTGGGATAGCGGGCGATGCGCCGCCGCTCCACGTCGGCCGGCTCGACCAGGTGATGGCCGATGAAGATCAAGGCGGCGATGGCGAAGAAGGTCTGCGGCCCCAGGCCATCGACGCCCTTGGCGGCGGGGTCGCCGCTCCAGACGCCATAGGCGCCGAGGCCGGCGGCGACGAGCGCGGCGACGCCCTTCCAGACCGCCAGGGTGCGAAAGCGCAGGGCCGAGACGCCGGCCAGCACCACGAACGGCGCGAACAGGAAGACCATCAGCAGGGCCGCGTACAGCTCGCGCTGGGTGGCCGGCCAGACCTTGGACTTGTCGGCCTGGTAGAGGCCGTACAGCAGCAGGCCCTGGGCCAGGCCGGTGGCCAGGCGGATGATCGTCGCGCGGCGCGCGGCGCGCGGATCGGGGGTTTCGGACGCGGCGTCGGTCATCGGCGTTGTTCTCGTGCAACCCTCGAAGGATCGCGGCCACAGGATCACGCCCGGCGAGCGGCGCCTAGGGTCGAGCTTGCGGGGCCGCCGGACCTTGCTCTACGAAGGAGCGGTCCGCACGGGGAGCTTCCGGCCTTGACGATGACCCCTCTGCCCCGGACGCCGGAGTATCGCGACGTCGATCCCGCGCGGTTCCGCGCCGAGATCCTGCCTGCCGGCCAGCCCGCGATCCTCAAGGGCCTGGTCACCGATTGGCCCGCCGTGGCGGCCGGCCGCCGATCGGACGAGGCGCTGGTCGCCTATCTTGGCGGTCTCGACACCGGCGCCCCGGTCACCGTGCTGAGCGGCGGCGCCGAGATCGACGGGCGGTTCTTCTACAGCGACGACCTGGGCGGCCTGAACTTCCAGCGCGACGAGATGCCGTTGGCCAGGGTGCTGGGCGCGCTGCTCGAGTTGCGACCCGTCGCCAGGCCGCCGGCGATCGCCGTGCAATCGACGCCAACGACGGGGCAACTGCCGGGCTTCGCCGAGGCCAATCGACTGGCCCTGGTCGACCCCAAGGTCGGGCCGCGCATCTGGATCGGCAACGCCATCACCACCGCCACCCATTTCGACATGAGCCACAACATCGCCTGCGCGGTGGCCGGGCGGCGGCGCTTCACCCTGTTTCCACCGGACCAGTTGAAGAACCTCTATCTGGGGCCATTCGACTTCACCCCGGCGGGGCCGCCCGTCAGCATGGTGGACCTCGCCAGGCCCGACCTGGACCGCTACCCCAACTTCCCGTCGGCCCTGGCGGCGGCGCAGGTGGCCGAGCTGGAGCCGGGGGACGCGATCTACATCCCCTATTGCTGGTTCCACAACGTCGAGTCGCTCGACCCCTTCACCGTGCTGATCAATTACTGGTGGAACGAGGCCCCGGCCCTGCTGAGCCCGCCGCTGGTGGCCCTGGTGCACGCCCTGGCCAGCGTGCGCGGCCTGCCGCCCGGCGAGCGCGAGGTCTGGCGCGGGATGTTCGACCATTTCGTGTTCCAGACCAACGGCGACCCAATGGCCCATATTCCGCCCGACAAGCGCGGCTCGCTGGGCGAAATGACGCCCGAGCGCCTGGCCAGTCTTCGCGCTGTCCTGCTCCAGGCGTTCAGCTCGCCGTAGCCAGTCCGAAAAAAACGGTTAGGTTCCGCGCCGTTCAGGAGTCCCGCATGGCCTATCGCTCGCTTCGCGAATTCATCGACGTCCTCGAGGCGAAAGGCGAGCTGGTACGGGTCACCGAGCCGGTCTCGACCGTGCTGGAGATGACCGAGATCCAGACACGACTGCTGGCCACCGGCGGGCCGGCGGTGCTGTTCGAGAACGTCATCCTGCCCGACGGCTCGCGCTCGCCGATGCCGGCCCTGGCCAACCTGTTCGGCACGGTCAAGCGCGTGGCCATGGGAGTCACCCTGGGCGGCGAGCCGCGCACCACGGCCGGCGAGCTGCGCGAGGTCGGCGAACTGCTGGCCTTCCTGCGCCAGCCCCAGCCGCCCAAGGGCCTGAAGGACGCCCTCGACATGCTGCCCCTGGCCAGGACCGTGATGGCCATGCGGCCGGGCACGGTGAAGAAGGCCCCGGTGCAGGAGGTGGTGCTGACCGGCGATCAGATCGATCTGTCCAAGCTGCCCGTCCAGACCTGCTGGCCCGGCGAGCCGGCCCCGCTGATCACCTGGCCGCTGGTGGTCACCAAGGGCCCGGGCAAGGACCGCGAGGACGACTTCAACCTGGGCATCTACCGCATGCAGGTGATCGGCAAGGACCGCTGCATCATGCGCTGGCTGGCCCATCGCGGCGGGGCCCAGCACTACGCGCGGCACAAGAAGGCCGGTAACCGCGACCCCCTGCCCGCCTGCGCCGTGCTGGGCGCCGATCCCGGCACCATCCTGGCCGCCGTGACCCCGGTGCCGGACACGCTCTCGGAGTATCAATTCGCGGGCCTGCTGCGCGGCGCTAAGGTCGACCTCGTACCGGCCAAGACCGTGCCGCTGATGGTCCCGGCTCACGCCGAGATCGTCATCGAGGGCCACGTCCTGCTCGACGAATACGCCGACGAGGGCCCCTACGGCGACCACACCGGCTACTACAACAGCGTCGAGAAGTTCCCGGTCTTCCAGGTGACGGCGATCACCATGCGCAAGGACCCGATCTACCTGACCACCTTCACCGGCCGGCCGCCGGACGAACCGTCCGTACTCGGAGAAGCGCTGAACGAGGTGTTCATCCCGCTGATCCGCCAGCAGTTCCCCGAGATCGTCGACTTCTGGCTGCCGCCCGAGGGCTGCAGCTATCGCATCGCCGTGGTGTCGATGAAGAAGGCCTATCCGGGCCACGCCAAGCGGGTGATGCTGGGCGTCTGGAGCTATCTGCGCCAGTTCATGTACACCAAGTGGGTGATCGTCGTGGACCACGACATCAACGCCCGCGACTGGAAGGACGTGATGTGGGCGATCAGCACCAAGATGGACCCGGCCCGGGACATCACGGTGATCGAGAACACTCCGATCGACTATCTCGACTTCGCCAGTCCCGAGAGCGGCCTGGGGTCGAAGATCGGCCTGGACGCCACCGACAAGCTGCCGCCCGAGACCCACCGCGAATGGGGCGAGGAGATCCGCATGGACCAGACGGTGATCGACGCGGTCAGCGAGAAATGGGCGCGGCTGGGGCTGCCGGGGGACGGCAAGCCGATCTGGAAGTAGGGGACGATCATGCGAGCAGCGACATTTGTAGGCCGCCTTCAACAGGTGGTGGAGCTTCGCTATCGAGCCGGCGGTCAGGACGTCCTGCTCGGATCCACAAGCGCCCAATCTACGGCTGCTCCGCTTCACGATCTTCTGTGAGCGATCTGGCAGATCTATGGCCCAGACGGTATAACTCTGGTCCAACGGAGACGGCGTCATGCAAACCTCGCTGCGCAAGATCGGCAGTTCGGCCGGCGTCGTGCTTCCCAAGCCCTTCCTCGCCAGCATAGGCGCGGAGACCGGCGACGCCGTGGACGTGACCTTGGAAGACGGCCGCATCGTCATCGTTGCGGTCGGTGCCGCGCCGAGAAAGCATCCCCGCGAGGGTTGGGCCGAGGAAGCCAGGGCCATGGCCGAGGCGGGCCTGACCGAGGAAGAACGCGAGTGGCTCGAAGCGCCACTTTCCACTGAGACCGACGCCAAGCTGGAATGGTGACACGGGACGGACAACGTTCCTCCCCCCGTGGGGGAGGCGGCGCGAAGGCGCCGGTGGGGGGAGTCGACCCACATCAGCAAACGCCCCCCTCCGTCGGCTGCGCCGACACCTCCCCCACGGGGGGAGGACTTGGTTTGTGCACCGCCGTGACCAGCACGTAGCTGAGCAGCATCAGCAGGTACCAGGCGCCCAGCTTGCCGATCGACACCATGCGCCAGCCGTCCCTCTGGCTGGGATAGGCCCAGGCGCCGGCCAGGGTGCCGAGGTTCTCGGCGAACCAGATGAACAGCGCCACCAGGACGAAGCCCAGCAGCAGCGGCATGCGGCGCGGCGTCCGGTCGGGTGTGAACACCACCCAGGTCCGGCCGAACAGCACCACCGAGGCCGCGAACAGGCCGATCCGGATGTCGGGCCCGTAGTGATGGGTGAAGAAGTTCAGATAGGCCAGGATCGCCAGGACCCAGGTGGTCCAGATCGGCGGATAGCCCACGAACCGAAAGTCCATCAGCCGCCAGATCCGGGCGATATAGCTGCCGATGCAGGCGTACATGAAACCGGAAAACAGCGGCACGCCGCCGATCCGCAACAGGCTGGGCTCGGGATAGATCCACGAGCCGTGGGCGGTCTTGAACACCTCCATCACCGTGCCGACGACGTGGAAGACCAGGATCACCACGGCCTCGTCCCAGCGCTCCAGCTTCAGGGCCAGCAGGGCGACCTGGATGGCGAGCGCGGCGACCACCAGGAAATCGTAACGGGCTAACGGCGCCCCCCTCGGCCACAGCAGGAACGTTCCGACGATCAGGGCCAGCATCAGCCCGCCGAACAGGCAGGCCCAGGCCTGCTTGAGGCCAAACAGCAGGAACTCGTAGACCCAGCCGTTGAATCGCGAGCGCTCCGCCCAGGGCCGCGTCCGGCCGTCCAGGTCCGCGACCCGGCCCTTGATCCAGTCTTTGACCCTAGCCTGGACGGGGGCGCCGGCGCCATATGTCGCACCATGACCGCCTCCCCGCTCTTCCCCCCCGCCCCCGACACCACCGCGCTGGAGCGCGGCGCCGCGATCGCCCCGCGCTTCGACGCCAACGGCCTGGTCGCCGCCATCGCCCAGCACGCCGACACCGGCGAGATCCTGATGTTCGCCTGGATGAACGATGAAGCCCTGAAGCTGACCCTCGACACCGGGATCGCCCACTATTTCAGCCGTTCTCGCGACAGCCTCTGGAAGAAGGGCGAGACCAGCGGCCAGCTGCAGGTCGTCACCGAGCTGCGCATCGACTGCGACCAGGACGCCGTGCTGATCAAGGTCCGCCCGCAAGGCGACGGGGGCGCCTGCCACGTGGGCTTCCGTTCGTGCTTCTACCGGGTGTGGGAGAATGGCGCCTTGGTGGAGCGCGAGGCGTAGGGCTTCCTTCATCGCGCCAGGCTGAATGGTCGGTGTCCAGCGGGCGCCGAAGCGATTTGCAGAAAGGGAGGAGATCGCCAGATGACCATACTGCTCTTCCTGGCCAGCGTCGGGTTCGGGCTGGGCGGCGCCGTGGGCTTGCTGGCCAACGCCTTCTGGCTGCAGGGCCGCTTCGATGAACTTCAGTTGCGCGGCACGCCGCTTGAGTATCTGCCCGCCCAACGCCTGCATTTGCCTTCAACGGCAGGTTGGTTGTTCACCGCCTGTCATCGCAAGATCGCCGACCCGCGGATCACCCGCGCCACGATGCGAGCCAGGGCATGCTTCCTGTTGGCTCTTATCGCAGCCGCTGTTTATGTCAGCCTCCTGGCCCCTGGCCCCACGGATTGGTGACCCACTCCCTCACCCTTCGAGGCGCGATCCGATGACCACCGCCCAGGCCCTGATCGCCTTCAGCCTCGCCGCCGGCCTGCTGACCATCACCCCGGGCCTCGACACCGCCCTGGTGCTACGCACGGCCGCCGCCGAGGGCTGGCGGCGGGCGACGGCGGTCGCCGTGGGGATCGGCCTGGGCTGCCTGGCCTGGGGCGCGGCGGCGGCGTTCGGGGCCGGAGCGCTGCTGGTCGCCTCGCACGCCGCCTATACCGCGCTGAAATGGGCGGGCGCCGCCTATCTGGTCTGGCTGGGGATCAATCTGCTGCGCAGGCCGCGCGCCAGCTTCGACACCGGGGCCGATGGGGCGTCGCCGGCCGGCGGCCTCGGCGCGGCCCTGGCCAAGGGCTTCTGGAACAACCTGCTGAACCCCAAGGTCGGGGTGTTCTACGTGTCGTTCCTGCCGCAGTTCGTCCCGACCGGCGCCAGCCCGGCCGCCTTCGGCCTGCTGCTGGCTTCGATCCACGTGGTCATGGGCCTGGCCTGGGCCGGCGGCCTGATCCTGGCCACCGCCCCGATCGCCAAGGCTTTGCGCAAGCCCGGCGTGGTCAAGTGGCTGGACCGGGTGACCGGCGGGGTGTTCGTGGCGTTCGGCGTGCGGATCGCCCTGGAACGGCGCTAGGGTCGCTGGAGGCTTCGCAAGTAGGCCTGGAACATGTCGGCCATGGCGTCGCTGTAGGCCGCGATCTCGGCCTCGGTTCTCGGCGTCTCCGAGAACGCCTTGCCCACCTGGCTGAGCGTGGCCTTGATCAGGTCGCCGGCCAGAATCCGCAGGGTCTCCGGGGTTTCGGGCAGCACCTCGCGCAGGAAGCCCTGGACGATGTCGGCGCCCGCCGCCTTGGCGTCCTGGGCCTCGGGCGCGTCGCGATAGAGCGGAGCGGCGTCGTTGAGCGCCACGCGCATTTCGGCTTCCTCGCATTCGGAGCGGATGAAGGCGTGGACCAGGGTGCGCAACCGCTCGAACGGCGGGCGCTCGACGTCCTCGAGGATGGCGCGCAGCAGATGGGTGGTCTGGCGCCATTCGTCGCTCTGCAGCCGGAACAGGATCGCGGCCTTGTTCGGGAAGTACTGATAGACCGACCCGACGCTGACCCCGGCCTTCTCGGCGACCCGCGCCGTGGTGAAGCGCCCCGCGCCCTCCTTGGCCAAAACCTGAACAGCGGCCTCCAGAATGGCGGAAACGAGTTCGGTCGAGCGAGCCTGGCGAGGCTGTTTTCGCGAGGAAATCCGGGGGCTTGGGCGTTCGGTCATCGGGGCCTGGGGCGATGCGAATAGTCAATCTGACGAATTAGTCGCATTTTTCGAGGCGGCGCAAGGACGCGCCTTTCAGACCGGAATTTCCCATGAACACCCTGACCACCGCCCCGGTGGCGCCCCTGCTGGATCGTCTGTTCGAGGAGGCCGACGCCGCCTCGCCGATGAACAGTCCCCTGGCGGCGGCCCTGTCGGTCGAACAGCATCGGCGCCTGATGCAGAGCAAGACCGACTATCTCGACTTCTACAGCCAGATGAAGGACTTCCCGCTGGCCGTCTCGCGAGAGACGGGCCTGCTGCTCTACATGCTGGCCCGCGGCTGCGGCGCCCGGACGATTGTCGAGTTCGGGACCTCGTTCGGCGTCTCGACCCTCTACCTGGCCGCGGCCCTGCGCGACAACGGCGGCGGCGTGCTGATCACCAGCGAGTTCGAGCCGTCCAAGGTGGAGCGGGCCCGGGGCAACCTGACGGCCGGCGGCCTGATCGACCTGGTCGAGATCCGCCAAGGCGACGCCCTGGAGACCCTGGCCGTCGATCTTCCCGAGACGATCGACCTGCTGCTGCTGGACGGCGCCAAGGCGCTGTATCCCGAGATCCTGGGCCTGGTGGAAAGCCGCCTGCGGCCGGGCGCCCTGATCGTCGCCGACAACGCCGACTACAGCCCCGAATACCTGGCGCGCGTCCGCTCGCCGGCGGAAGGCTACCTGTCCACGCCGTTCGCCGAGGACGTCGAGCTGTCCATGCGGATCGGCTGAGGGCCGCGGTTGAAGTCCATCTTCATGTTGTCATCCCGGAAGCCTCGCAGAGGCTGTCCGGGATGACACCCGGCTTTAGCCCTCAAGCTTCCGCCAACGCCTTGACCCCGCCGCCGTCGCCCGGTGTCACCACGAACCGCTTGAGCACCCGGGTGTCATAGGTGGGGGCCAGGATGGTCGACACGGCGATCAGCTCGCCCGTCGCCCGGCCGTGCTCGAGGGTCAGCAGCAGGAAGCCCTTGGCGCCCTGGTCGGTGAACTTCACTTCCTTGTTGCGGGCGACATAGGCCGCGCTGATAGGCGCGCCCGGCAGGTAGTCGCTATAGCCGGGCGAGGTCACCGAGGTGACGCCGAACTCGGCCGCCACGCGGCTGGTCCCCGCGTCGTCCCACAGCTCGTTGGCCCAGAAGGCGTGGCTGTCGCCGGCCAGCACGATCGGCCGGGCCTTGCCGGCCTTGAAGATGTCGTAGACCCGCGCCCGGTCGGCCGGATAGCCGTCCCAGGCGTCGAGGTTGCCGGGAACGTCTAGCGCCGACAGCGACCGGCCCTGCTCGACCGCTTTGGCGACATAGTCCGGCAGCTTGGTCAGCATCGCGCCGTAGGCCTCGGGGCCCATGGTCGCCTTGAGGTCGGGGCTGGCGACCCGCGCCATCACCACCTGGTTGCCCAGCACCTGCCAGGCCACGCCGCCCTTGACCGAGGCGTCGATCTCGCGGGCCAGCCACTGCTCCTGGCCCTCGCCCATCATCCGGTGGGTCGGGTCGTTCAGCCTGGCGCGGAAGGCGGCGACGTCGGGCTTGCCGTCCTTGCCCGCCAGGTCGCGGCCGTAGTCCAGCTGGTGGGTGCGGGCGGTCAGCCGGGTCTCGGTCATCATCAGGGTGGCGACGTCGCCGAACTGGAAGCGCCGCCAGGCGGCTTCCGGCAGGGCGCCGGGCGCGACCTCGCGGATCGGCATCCACTCGTAATAGGCCTTCAGGGCCGCGGCCTTGCGCGTGGCCCAGTCGCCCTCCCCCTTTGGCCCGGAGCCGGGCTGATGGTTCTCGGCCCCGCCGATCCAGCTGTTGTCGGCGGTCTCGTGGTCGTCCCAGACCACGATCCACGGCGCGCGGGCGTGGGCCGCCTGCAGGGCGGGGTCGGTCTTGTATTGGGCGTGACGGCGGCGGTAGTCGGCCAGGCTGAGGATCTCACGCGGCGGATCGGGGAGGCGGGTCTTGGCGGTCGGCGAGGCCATGCCGTAGTCGTCGGCCGCCGCGCCGTACTCGTAGATATAGTCGCCCAGGTGCAGCACCGCGTCGACGCGCGGCAGCCTGGCGATGGCGTCATAGGCGTTGAAATAGCCGGCCGGATAGAGGGCGCAGGACACCACAGCCAGCACGGCGTCCTTCGTCGGGCCGACCGGGAGGGTGCGGGTGCGGCCGGTGATCGGCTTTCCCGTCGGCTTGCCGTTCACGGTCTGGCGGAAGCGGTAGAAATAGTCCGTGGCCGGTTTCAGGCCGACGACGTCGACCTTGACCGTGTGGTCGCGGGCGGCGTCGGCGGTGGCGCGGCCCTGTTTGACGATGGTCTTGAAGGCCGCGTCGGTCGCCACGTCCCAGCGCACGCCGACCGACGCCTTGGCGCCCGGCGCGGTGACCCGGGTCCACAGGATCACCCGGTCCTGCAACGGGTCGCCCGAGGCCACGCCGTGCTCGAAGGTCGCCGGTCCGGCGTGCAACCCCTTGGGCGAGGCGGCCATGGCCTGGCCCGCCGCGCCGACGCCGCCCAGGCCGAAAAGGGCCAGGGCCCTGCGTCGATCGATGGTCATGGTCATCTCCCCAGGGAGCCACTGCGCGGCTTGGTCTTCTGGTGCGTTACCGGCGGGACACAACAGGAGCGTGACGCCGGCGCAAATACAAGACGGGAACGGACGGAAAGCGCGGACGCCGGGGGACACGCGCGTGCGCGCATCCCCAGTCCAGTCCTACCGCCGGATCGACACCGACACCCCGAAGAACCGAGGCTCGCCGGCGATGAAGGTGGCGATGCCGAACGCGTCGCCGGTGTTGCCCGCGTCCTTGATATAGTCCTGGTCGAACAGATTGGTCACGAAGGCCTCATACTTCACCGTGCCGCCATCAGGCTGGTAGGACGCCCGCAGGTTGGCCAGGCCGAAGGCCTTCTGCCGCTCGTTCTGCACCGTGTCCTTGATGACGCCGGTGGTGGTCTGCAGGGCCGGGATGTCGTTGTTGTTGTCGAAGAACTGGGCCGACTGCCAGGTATAGGTCGGCACGAAGGTGAAGCGGCCGCCCAGCGCCGTCTTCGACAGACTGGCGCCGATCGACAGCGAATGGTCGGGCGATAGGCGGAAGCGGTTGCCCTCGAACAGGCCCGAGCCGAACCGGGCGTGGCTGTAGCCGTAGGTGGCGAACACCGAGGCCTCGGGCGTGGCCTGGAAGGTGGCCTGCCCCTCGAAGCCGGTCGACTTGGCCTCGCCGGCGTTGGCCGAGATGATCTGGCTGGGATTGCTGGGGTTGCGGATGCTGGTCTGGAAGTTGCTGTAGTCGTAGCGATAGACCGCGCCTTCCAGGGTCAGGCGATTGTCCAGCAGCGCGCCCTTGGCCCCGACCTCGTAGGAGGTGACCTCTTCGGCGGCGACTTCGCGGAAGTTCACCGCGCCGTTGGGAACCGAGGGCGCGCCCGCCGAGATCACCTTGGGACGACGGCCGGTCGACACCGAGCCGTAGATGTTGATGTTCTGGGTGGCGGCGTAACGAGCGACCAGACGATAGGTCGCGCCAGAGTCGGTGAAGCCGCGATACTGGGCCAGGCCGCCGGCCGTGGGTTGCACGATCAGACCGCGCGCCCCCGCGGTGGGCGAGCTGCCGCCCAGCACCGACGGGCCGTTGATCGAGGCCGCGTAGCCGCTTTCCTTGTCATCGTAGGTGTAGCGAACGCCCGCCGCCAGTTCGAGCTTGTCCGTGGCGTGGTAGGTGACGTCGCCGAACAGGTCGTAGGACTTGGTCTTGCCGAAGTTGGTCGACTCCTCCAGGTGGTTGGCCGGCAGGGCGGCCGGAGTCACGGCGACGATCGTCGGCAGCGGCAAGCCGTTGGGGAAGGGCAGCTTCCCGGTCAGAAACAGAGCCCCGACCTTCTCGTTGATCAGCAGCGGCACGCGCTGCGAGCCGTCTTCCCAGAAATAGCTGACGCCGCCGAAGGCGCTGATCCTGCCGCCGGCGTCGTAGTTGAGGCGGAACTCCTGGCTGGCCGACTTGCCCTGCGCGTCCTCGGCGAAGGTGAACAGCGGCAGCGAGAAGCCGTCCGGATCGAACACCTCCTCGCCGGTGAAGTAGCGATAGGCCGAGATCGAGTTGAGGGTCAGGCTGTCGCTGAGCTTGTAGCTGGCCAGGCCGGTCAGGCTCCACAGGCGCCGGTTCAGGCCCAGCTTCTGGTCGTTCTCGAAACCGGCCACGGTCGACAGCGCCGCGCCGGAATTGCGACCCAGGTCGCCGATCACCGCGCCGGTGGTCGGGTTGGTCGGCAGATAGGTCAGCGACTTGAACGAGGTGCCCGACGGATTGTCGGTCTCGTAGTTGTAGATCACGTCCAGCTTGAAGCGGTCGCCCGGGGCGTAGTTGATCGCCAGGCGCACCGCCTTGGTGTCGGTCGAATTGAAGTCCTCGCCGCCCAGCAGGTTCTTCACATAGCCGTCGCGCTGCTTGACGCGGCCCGACAGGCGGACGGCCAGGCTGTCGGTCAGCGGCATGTTGATCATGCCCTCGCCCATCCAGTAGCCGTTGTCGCCGGCCTCGAGCTTGGCGTTCCAGTCCTGGCCCTGCCGGGCCTTGGCCTGGATGATGTTGACGGCGCCGATCAGCGCGCCTCGACCGTAAAGGGTCGACTGCGGTCCCTTGGCCACCTCGACCCGCTCCAGGTCGAACAGTTCGGTGTAGGAGCCGCGCGATTTCGAGACCGAAACCCCGTCCTGGTAGACCGACACCCGCGGCTCGTTGGTGGCCTCGCCGGAATCCGATGTGATGCCGCGCATCACGAAGCCCGGATTGTTCGGCGACTGGTTCTGGACGTCGAAGCCCGGCACGAACTGGCCCAGTTCCTCGAACTCCTGGATGCCCAACTTCTCCAGCATCGCGCCCGAATAGGCGGTCAGGGCGATGGGCACGTCGAGGGTCTTCTGCTCGCGCTTCTGGGCGGTGACGATGACCTGTTCGACCTGACCGTCCAAAGGTCCGTCGGCCGGTCCGGCGGCGGCCGGGGCGAAGTCGGCGGCGTGGGCCAGTCCGGCGGAGAGGGCCAGGCCGCTGACGGCGGTCATGAGCAAGGTGGTGCGGAACGCGCGCATCGACTATCCCCTTCGTACGCAAGGCTTTGAACCTGAGCCGTTAGGCGTGGGCGATGTCGCCGACGCGACATCCCCGTGACGGAGCCGTGAAGACGACCTTGAGCGAGCCGCCGCCCCCCTTGACGACGCCAGACGACGAACTGGAGGACTTCGACGCCCAGGAAGCCGGCGCCGGGACCGGCGAGACGCTGCTGATCGTCCTGGAGGCCGACCTGGCCGGCCAGCGGCTGGACAAGGCCCTGGCCACCGCCGCGCCGGACCTGTCGCGGGCCCGGCTGCAGGCGCTGATCGCCGCCGGCCAGGTGTCGCTGGCGACCCCGGGCCGCGCCGCCGTCCCGCTGACCAATGGCTCGGCCAAGGCCGTGGCCGGGACCTATGCGGTGGTGGTGCCGCCGCCGGTCGCCGCCGAGCCGCTGCCCGAGGACATTCCGCTGAGCGTGCTCTACGAGGACGCCTATCTCATCGTCATCGACAAGCCGGCCGGCATGGCGGCCCACCCGGCCCCCGGCTGCGAGACCGGCACCCTGGTCAACGCCCTGCTGCACCACTGCGGCGACAGCCTGTCGGGGATCGGCGGCGTCGCCCGCCCCGGGATCGTCCACCGGCTGGACAAGGAGACCTCGGGCGTGATGGTCGCGGCCAAGACCGACGCCGCCCACCAGGGACTGTCGGCGCTGTTCGCCGAGCACGACATCGATCGCATGTACCTGGCCCTGACCCGCGGCGCGCCGCACCCGGTGGTCGGCACGATCCAGACCCGCCTGGGCCGCTCGCCCGGCGACCGCAAGAAGATGGCGGTGCTGAAGACCGGCGGCCGGGAGGCGACCACCCACTATCGCGTGGAAAAGACCTTCGGCCCCGCCGCCAAGCCGCTGGCCGCCCGGGTCGCCTGCCGGCTGGAGACCGGCCGCACCCACCAGATCCGCGTCCACATGGCCAGCAAGGGCGCGCCCTGCCTGGGCGACCCGGTCTACGGGGCCGGCGCGCCGGCCGCGCCGGTCAAGGCGGCGATCCAGGAGATCGGTTTCGCCCGCCAGGCCCTGCACGCCGCCGTGCTGGGCTTCGTCCATCCGATCACCGGCGAGACCCTGCGCTTCGAGACCCCGCTGCCGCCCGACATGGCGGCGCTGGAGGCGGCCCTTGAAGCGCTGTGATCGCCACCCCAGCTACACCTTGCGGTTCCGATACATTAAGGCCCTAATTCGGCTCACGGCCGGGTCCAAGGTGGAACGGTCGGAGGTTACGTCCATGCTCGCGTCCCGTTTCGCCCTCGCTTTCGCGCTTCTGGCCGCGCCCCTGGCCCTGCCGGGCGTCGCCCTGGCCCGCGACGCCTCCGACGAGGTCGTCGCCACCGCCTCGCGCACCGCCGCCAAGCCGCCCACCGAGGCCGAGATCGCCAAGGCTCAGGCCGACGCCAAGGTCCAGGCCGAGGCCGCCCGCGCGGCCAAGCCGGTGAGCACCCAGGACCAGGTCGCCGCCTGGCTGGCCGACTCCCCGCCGATCGAGCGGGTCGATAACGGCCCGAACGGCTACGCCATGCGTCCGAACGTCGACGTCAACGGCTACCCCCTGGGTCCGGACGGCAAGCGCCAGATCCACGGCGAGACCGGCGTCAGCATCGGCACCGGCGGCTATCGCAGCGGCTATGTCTCGACCCTGATCCCGATCGGCGAGGCCAGCACCCTGGGCATCGCGGTCGGCCAGACCGACTACGGCAAGCACGGCCGGGGCTATGGCTACGGTTACGGCGGCGGCTACGGCTATGACGGGCTCGGCGGCTATGACGGCGGCTACGGCTGGGGCCCACGCGGTGGAACCTCGCAGTCCCTGGCCCTGTCGCTCGACATGCGCGGCGGCGGCCGCTCGAAGAGCGACACGCCCGAAGGCTGCGCGCCCGGCTTCCGCGACGGCGACCGCTATGTCGAGCCGCCCTGGGTGACCCAGATGCGCGGCGACGCCCGCACCTGCACGGCCGCCGATCGCCCTTGACGCCTACGGGTCGCGACCAATCGCCTCGCGGACGAATGAACTAGATCGGCGTTCGCCTATACTTAAGAGCTTGCGGTCAAGGTGCCGATCCTCGGGCACTATCGGGCGTAAGCATGCAGCCGGAAATAACCGCTTTCCATCACCCCGCCACTGGTCGGGTGACCTATCTGATCGCCGACCCAGCCACCCTGCTCTGCGCCTTCGTCGACCCCGTGCTCGACTATGATCCGCTGACCCAGGCCGTCGACACCCGCTTCGTCGACGCGATCATCGCCGACGCCCGGGCCCGCGACCTGGGCCCCACCTGGATCCTCGAGACCGGCGTCCACACCGGCCACATCTCGGCTGCCGGCCACGTGAAGTACGAGACCGGCGCCTCGATCTGCATCGGGGCCGGCGTGCTCGACAGCCTCAAGCGCCTGGTCCCGGTGCTCGGCGCCGACGGCGTCGACCTCGACGGCTGGGACTTCGACAAGCTGGCCCAGGACGGCGAGGCCCTGCCGATGGGCGGCGTCGAGATCACCGCCATCGCCCTGCCCGGCCGCCTGCCCGGCGCCGTGGCCTACCGGATCGGCAACGTCGTGTTCACCGGCGCGGCCATCCTGCCGCCGGACCAGGGCCTGGGCGACAGCGATGCGCCCGGCGCCGACGCCGAGGGCCTGCACGCCGCCGCCCGCCTGCTGCTGGCCCTGCCGCCCCAGACCCGGCTGCTGAGCGGCCAGGTCGGGGCCGACGGCGACGCCTGGAGCGCCACGGTCGCCGATCACCGCGCCGGCAATGTCGACGCCGGCGACGCCGTCCCCGCCCAGGCCTTCGCGGCCCGCCGCGCGGCCGCCCTGGCCTCGCCCGGCCCGATGACCGCCCCTGCCCTGCAGGTCGGAATCCGGGCCTTCCGCCTGCCGCCCGCCGACGACGACGGCCTGCGGTTCCAGCCGGTCGACATCAGTTCTATTTAAAAACTAACTTGCGCGAGGCCAGCCTTCGCACCTAGATGTTTCGCATACGAAGCATCTGGATTGCCACCATGACCGACACCGATAGAAGCGCCCAGCTGACCGCCGCCCAGGTCGGCGCCCTGCCAGGCCTCCTGGGCCTGGAATGGAGCACGGCCGTCGCCGGCCTGGTGTGCGGCCGGATGACCGTCGCCCGGCATCACATGGCCCCCAACGGCTTCCTGCACGCCGCCAGCGTGATCGCCCTGGCCGACAGCGCCTGCGGCTACGGCTGCGTGGTCTCGCTGCCCGAAGGGGCCAGCGGCTTCACGACCCTCGAATTGAAGTCCAACTTCCTGGGCACGGCGCGCGAGGGCGACGGCGTCGCCGCCGAGGCCCGCCTGGTCCATGGCGGCCGCACCACCCAGGTCTGGGACGCCGTCGTCACCGCCGAGGCCACCGGCAAGACCATCGCGCTTTTCCGCTGCACCCAGATGGTTCTGTACCCGAAAGCCTAGGCGCGGTGGGCGCTGAACCGGGAAACCGCGCCCCGCGACACAAAAGCGTGTCACAGGCCCTTGCGCTCTTCCGGCGACGCCGCTAGGTATCCCGCCCTCACTCAAGGCCGCCCCCGGGCGACCCCTGAAGACCCCCTGGAGAGGTGGCAGAGTGGTCGAATGTACCGCACTCGAAATGCGGCGTGCCTGGAAGGGCACCGTGGGTTCGAATCCCACCCTCTCCGCCACTAACCTCATCGACAACCTTCGCGACGACCACGCTTCGGCGCGGTAGCGTCTCGTTCTGTACGCCGTGCGTCAGGGAGAGTCGCTTCGTGAGCCGTGATGATCGCCAGACGCCGCTGGACGCCCCCCGTCCCTGGTGGAAGGACGCCGTCGTCTACCAGATCTATCCCCGCTCGTTCATGGACTCCAACGGCGACGGGATCGGCGACATCCCGGGCATCACCGCCAGGCTCGACCACCTGAAGGACCTCGGCGTCGACGTGGTCTGGCTGTCGCCGCACTTCGACAGTCCCAACGCCGACAACGGCTATGACGTCCGCGACTACCGCAAGGTGATGGCGCGGTTCGGGACCATGGCCGACTTCGACACGATGCTGGCCGGGATGATGGCCCGCGGCATGCGGCTGATCATCGACCTGGTGGTCAACCACACCAGCGACGAGCACGCCTGGTTCGTCGAGAGCCGCAAGAGCCGGGACAACCCCTACCGCGACTACTACATCTGGCGCGACGGCAAGGAAGGCAGTCAGGGCGGGGGGCCGCCCAACAACTACCCGGCCTTCTTCGGCGGTCCGGCCTGGACGCAGGATGCGGCGACCGGCCAGTACTACCTGCACTATTTCGCCGCCAAGCAGCCGGACCTCAACTGGGAGAACCCCGAGGTCCGGGCCGAAGTGTACGACCTGATGCGGTTCTGGCTGGACAAGGGGGTGTCGGGCTTCCGGATGGACGTCATCCCGTTCATCGCCAAGCAGCCCGGCCTGCCCGACCTGACACCGGCCCAGCGTCGCGCGCCGCAGTTCGTCTACGCCTCGGGCCCCAGGCTGCACGACCATCTGCGCGAGATGCGCCGCGAGGTGCTGGCGCACTACGACACCCTGACGGTCGGCGAGGCGTTCGGGGTGCCCCCCGACGCGGCCCGCGACCTGATCGACAGCCGGCGCGGCGAGCTCGACCTGGTGATCAATTTCGACATCGTCCGCATGGACATCGACGGCTGGCGCAAGACCTCCTGGACCCTGCCTCGGCTCAAGGCGCTGTACAGCCAGCTGGACGCGGCGGTCGGGCCTTACGGCTGGAACACCCAGTTCCTGTCCAACCACGACAACCCGCGCTCGGTCTCGCACTTCGGCGACGACGACCCGGCCTGGGTCGAGCGCTCGGCCAAGGTCCTCAACACCCTGATCCTCACCCAGCGCGGCACGCCGTTCCTCTATCAGGGCGAGGAGCTGGGGATGACCAACTCTCCGTTCGAGAGCCTGGACGATTTCGACGACCTGGAGGTGGCCGGCCGCTGGCGCGACCTGGCCGGGCGGGTGTCGGAGGCGGAATACCTGGCCAACGCCCGGGCCATGGGCCGCGACAACGCCCGCACCCCGATGCAGTGGACGGCCGGCCCGCACGGCGGCTTCACGACGGGCAAGCCGTGGCTGGCGGTCAATCCCAATGCGGCGGCCATCAACGCCCAGGACCAGGCCGCGCGGCCGGACTCGGTGCTGAACCACTGCCGCGCCCTGATCGCCTGGCGGCGGGGCTCGGCGGACCTGCGGGATGGGACCTATGAGGACCTCGATCCGGAGCACGAGCAGGTCTTCGCCTATCGGCGCGGCGCGGGGCTGGTGGTGGTGCTGAACTTCGGACGCGAGACGGTGCGCTACGCGTTGCCCGGCCGCTTGACCGTCGACGGCGTGGTGTTCGGCGAGGCCGAGGTCGAGGGCCAGGTCGAGGGTCAGGTGGTGACGCTGGCGGGGTGGACGTCGGTGATCCTGGCGGTGCGGACGGCTTGAACCACCCCTCCGTTGTCATCCCGGGCAAGCGCATAGCGCGCCGATCCGGGACCGCCGGAAGCGCATGCGTTCACGCGTCGGTCCCGGGTCTACGCTTCGCTCCGCCCGGGATGACAGTGCCATGGAGCTGTAGCCAGAAGGGCGCCCGCCGGAAGCGGGCGCCCTTCCAACCTCCAGTCGAAACCCCTAAGCCTTGAAGAAGGCCAGCAGGTCCGGATTGATCACCTCCGGGTGGGTCGTGCACATGCCGTGCGGCAGGCCCGGATAGGTTTTCAGCGTGCCGTGCTTGAGCAGCTTGGCCGACAGCGGGGCGCTGTCGGCGATCGGCACGATCTGGTCGTCCTCGCCGTGCAGCACCAGCACCGGTACGTCGATCTTCTTGAGGTCCTCGGTGAAGTCGGTCTCGGAGAAGGCCTTGATGCAATCGTAGTGGGCCTTGGTCCCGCCCATCATGCCCTGGCGCCACCAGTTGTCGACGACGGCCGGGGAGACCTTCGCGCCGGGACGGTTGAAGCCGTAGAACGGGCCGGCGGCGACGTCGCGGAAGAACTGGGCGCGGTTGGCGACCTGGGCGGCGCGGAAGCCGTCGAACACCTCGATCGGCAGGCCGCCCGGATTGGCGGGGGTCTTGAGCATGATCGGCGGCACGGCGCTGATCAGCACGGCCTTGGCCACCGGGCCGCCGCCGCCATATTGCGCCACGTAGCGCGCCACTTCGCCGCCGCCGGTCGAGTGGCCGACGTGGATGACGTTCTTCAGGTCGAGATGGGCCGCCAGGGCCGCGACGTCGGCGGCGTAGGTGTCCATCTCGTTGCCGGTGTCGGTCTGGGACGAGCGGCCGTGGCCGCGCCGGTCATGGGCGATGACCCGGAAGCCCTGGCCCAGGAAGAACATCATCTGGCCGTCCCAGTCGTCGCCGCTCAGCGGCCAGCCGTGGTGGAAGACGATCGGCTGGGCGGTCTTGGGACCCCAGTCCTTGTAGTAGATCTCGGTCCCGTCCTTGGTCTTGATGGTGCTGCTGCTCATGGTGGCTCCTGGAGCTTTGGGCGACGCCTGGGGCGTGGCCGCGGAGGATGCGGACGGCGCGAGCGACGGGACGGCGGCGGCCATCAGGACCAGACCGAGGCCGCCGGTGACGACGCCGCGCCGCGACAGGTCCTCCATTTCGCCGGAGGGCGTCCCGTCGGAAGAAGTGGTCATGGGCCCGTCTCTCGGCTGTCGATCCGGCCCGCCTGGCTTGGCGGACCCGGAGGAACGCTAGGCGTTTCGCCGGCCCGGCGATTGGACGCGATTGCCGTGACTTGCACTTTCTTTGCTCCGACCTTGCGTGGACGGCGCGGGGCTTGCGGGTCAGCGCGGCTCGAAACGGAAGAAGGTGTTGGCCGTCAGCCGGCCCAGGCGCGGGTCCTGGCTCAGCGGCCGATCGGGCAGCACGCCGGCGTGCAGCAGGTTGCTGGCATAGACGATCACTCGGTTGAACACCGGCGTGACGGCGGCGGTCTGTTCGAACAGGTCGCTGGACCCGACGATGTAACCGCCCGAAGCCTCCCCGCCCGCGATCTCGTCGCGCAGGGCGGCGAAATAGGCCGGGCCACGATCGGGGCCGATCGCCTCGAACCCCGTGGCGCGGTGGCGATAGAAGGCCGTGCCGCCGTGCTCGGGGCCGCACAGATAGTGCAGGATCGCCAGTTGGTTGGGCTGGGTGGTGTCGATGTGCGGCAGACGTTGGGCCAGGTTGGCGGCCTGGACCGGCAGGGTGGCCATGGACAGCGCGCTGGTGATGTGGGCCTGGCCGCCGATCGGCGCGCCGAACATCTGGGCCAGATGCGGCCGCAGGGCCTTGATCAGCGCCCGGACATAGCCGCCGGGCGCGGGGGCGCGCACGCCGGGATAGAAGTTGGCGGCCGACTTCACCGGGGCGAGGACGGCGGTGTCGGCGGCGAAGTCGACCAGGCCTTCGACGCCGATCAGCAGGCCGTCGACCAGCAGCACCGGATGCTGCTCGGCCCCGACCCGCAGGACCTCGACATGCGGATCCTGGGCGGCGTCGAAGGCCGGCTCGCTCACCGGCGCAGGCTTTCGGCGGCCTCGGCCATGGCGGCGTCCGGGACCTTGGTGCTGAAGCCGTGGGCGTAGATCTGGGTCAGCAAGGCGCGATGGTCGGGCAGGCTGGCGGCGGCGCGGACCCCGGCCTCCTGCACCCGCATGAAGTCGGCCCGAGCCAGTTCGCCGTGGAGGTGGGCGGCGGGATCGACCTGGGTCGCGAAGCCCATGCCGTACAGGATGAACTGGTAATTGAAGTACTTGAACGACTCGTGGAGGTTGGGGAAATCGAAGACGTTCGGCGGCCGGTGCCTCCACATCGCCAGGTGGTCGCGCAGGGTCTCCGGGATCGAGGCCGGATCGGCGTTGTCGGTCCAGAAGCTGTTGTCGGTGCGCTGGCTGAGACAGTAGTGCAGCTTGATGAAGTCGATGGCTCGCAGGTAGCGGTCGGTCATCGCCGTGTTGAACTGCCGGGCGGCCGCCTCCATCCCGCCCCGGCGCGGCAGGTTGCGGGCCAGCATGTAGGCGGCGGCCTCGATCAGCACGATGCCGGTGGATTCCAGCGGCTCCAGGAAGCCGCCCGACAGGCCGACCGCGACGCAGTTCTTGACCCAGTGCCGGTCGCGGTGGCCGACCTTCAGCTTCAGCAGGCGCGGCGTCAGGCCGTCGCCGGCCTTGCCGACATAGCCGCGCAGGATCTGCTCGGCTCGATCGTCCGTGGTGTGACGACTGGAATAGACGTAGCCCGTGCCCCGGCGTTCGGGCAGGCCGATATCCCAGGTCCAGCCGGCTTCGTGGGCGGTGGAGATGGTGGTGGTGGCGACGGGCGCGTCGGGCCGGCCGTAGGGGACCTGCAGGGCCAGGGCCCGGTCGACGAACAGCACGTCGCTCTTGTCGATCCAGCCTGATCCCATGGCGTCGCCGATCAGGGCGCCGGCGAAACCGGTGCAGTCGACATAGAGGTCGGCGGTCAGGTCACCGTGCTCACGGGTGGTGACCGAGGCGATCGACCCGTCGTCGGTCTTGTTGACGCTCAGCACGTTGCCCAGCAGATGCTTGACGCCGGTGGCCTTGCCGACGTCGCGCAGCAGGCCGGCCAGCTTCCCCGCGTCGAAGTGGTAGGCATAGGCCATCGGCCCGCCGTACTGCGGGTCGTCGACCCGCTTGGGCCCGCGCATCGCGTCGCAAACCTTGTCCTGCAGGGTGACGGCGTCGGAGAACGGGATGTTCCCGGCCTCGCCCATCAGCCAGTAGGGCGCCAGGTCCAGGCCGCCGTTCAGCAGGCGGGGCTGGGCGAAGGGGTGGTAGTAGTGACTGTGAACACCGTCCTGGGGCGCGGTCTTCCAGTCGACGAACCGGATGCCCTGCTTGAAGGCCGCCCCGGCCTCGCGCATGAACCGCGCCTCGTCGACGCCGATGGTCCGCATGGTGTTCTGGATGGTCGGGAAGGTGCCCTCGCCCACCCCGATGATGCCGATTTCGCTGGACTCGATCAGGGTGATGCGCACCCCGTCCGGCCGCATCGAGCCCAGGCGGCGGGCCAGGTAGGCGGCCGTGATCCAGCCGGCCGTGCCGCCGCCGACGATCAGGATGTCGTTGATCGGCTGAGTCACGTCCATCCCTCCATTCAGCCCGGCAGCAGGCAGCGCACGGCCTCGCCGATGCGTTCGGCGTCGGCGCCCAGCACCACGTGCACGACGCGGTCGCCCAGCCGGACCACGCCGCGCGCGCCCAGCGCCGTCAGCGCCGCGTCATCGATCCGGTCGTTGTCGCGGACCAGCAGGCGCAGGCGGCTGGAACAGCTGCTCACCGTCTCGACATTGCCCGCTCCGCCCAGGGCGGCGACCAGGGCGGCGACCAGGGCCTGGGCGCGATCGTCATCGGCGGCGGTCGGCAGGGCGGCGGCGGCCCTGGTCGTCGCCACCGCCGGCTTGGATGCCGGCTTGGATGCCGGCTGGGCGACCGGAGCGCCGCCCCCAAGGGCGCCGGCCGCCGCGCGGATCTCGCCGGCCACCTGGTCGGCGATCGGGCCCAGCACCACCTGCAGAGCCTTGTCAGAGGGCTTGACCACGCCGCGCGCGCCCAGGGCCTTGAGGGCCGGTTCGCTGACCCCGGCCTGCTCGACGACGATCAGGCGCAGGCGGGTGGTGCAGGCGTCGATCGAGACCAGGTTTCCCGCCCCGCCGAGGGCGGCGAGGAAGTCGGCGCCACGACCGCCGCCGGTGGTCACCTCGGCCACCGCGACGTCGTCCTCGGTCTCGCGGCCCGGGGTCTTGAGGTCGAACCTGACGATGAAGAACCGGAACAGGCCGTAATAGACGCCGGCATAGGCCAGGCCGAGCGGGACCAGCCACAGCGGGTGGGTGGCCTTGCCGAAGTTCAGCACATAGTCGAACAGGCCGGCCGAGAAGGTGAAGCCCAGCTTGATGTCCAGGGCGTTCATCAGCGCCATGGCCACGCCCGTCAGCACCGCGTGCACCACGTAGAGCAGCGGGGCCAGGAACATGAAGCTGAACTCGATCGGCTCGGTGACGCCGGTCAGGAACGAGGTCAGGGCCAGCGAGGTCAGCATGCCGCCGACCGCCTTTTTCTTCTCCGGACGAGCCGTGTGGTACATGGCCAGGCAGGCGGCGGGCAGGCCGAACATCATCACCGGGAAGAACCCGCTCATGAAGCCGCCGGCGCTGGGGTCGTCGGCGAAGAACCGCCGCAGATCGCCGGTGGCGCCGTGATAGTCGCCGATCACGAACCAGGCGATGTTGTTGAGGATGTGGTGCAGGCCGGTGACGATCAGGATCCGGTTGAGGAACCCGTAGACCAGCAGGCCCAGCTCGCCCGAACCGACGATGGCCCGGCTGGCCCCGTCGACGGCGCCGTTGATGCCGTCATAGCCCAGCCCGATCAGCACCGCGACGCCCAGGCCCGCGAAGCCGCTGATGATCGGCACGAAGCGCCGGCCGCTGAAGAAGGCCAGGTATTCCGGCAGCTTGAAGGTCGAGAAGCGGTTGTAGAACACCCCGCCGATCAGGCCCGAGGCGATGCCGATCGGCACGCTGAGCTTGGCCAGGGCCTTGGTCTTGTAGGCCGCCGAAGCCAGGTCGGCATGGGCCTGGACCAGGCCCGCCACGGTTTCCGGCGGCACGTGCAGCAGCGCCTTGGCGCCCTCGGTGGCGATCAGGAAACAGACCACCCCGGCCAGGCCGGCCGCGCCGTTGTTCTCGCGCGCGAAGCCGACCGCCACGCCGATGGCGAACAGCAGGCCCAGGTTGGAGAAGATCGCGTCGCCGGCCGCGGCCACGAAGGCGATGCCCAGTAGGTCGGGCTGGCCCAGCCGCAGCAGCAGCCCGGCCACCGGCAGGACGGCGATGGGCAGCATCAGGGCGCGGCCCAGGGGCTGGAGGAATTCGAGCGGGGACTTCATCGCTTAGGCTCCAGCCTGGAAGGCTTTGCAGAGTTGGCGCACCGCCTCGGGCGAGGTCTGGTCCAGGGCCTGGCGGGCCAGGGCCTGACAGGCCTCGACGTTCAGGGTGCGGACCAGGGCCTTGACCTCGGGCACCGTGGCGGCCGTGGCGGAAAGCTCGGTGACCCCCAGCCCGACCAGCACCGGCACGGCTACGAGGTCGGAGGCCAGGCCGCCGCAGACGCCCACCCAGCGATGGTGTTTGGCCGCGCCGGCGCAGGTCTGGGCGATCATCCGCAGCACCGCCGGGTGCAGGGCGTCGATACGGGCCGCCAGCTCGGGATTGCCCCGGTCCATGGCGAGCACGTACTGGGTCAGGTCGTTGGTGCCCACCGACAGGAAGTCGGCCTCGGCGGCCAGCAGGTCGGCGGTGACGGCGGCGGCCGGGGTTTCGATCATCACCCCCAGTTCAATCCGCTCGGTGATCCCCAGCTCGCGCTTTGCCTCTTCCAGCACGGCGCGGACGGCGCGCAGTTCGTCGAGGCTGGCGATCATCGGGACCATGATCTTGCACTGCAGGAGCGGCCTGACCCGCAGGATGGCGCGCAGCTGGGTCTTCAGCAGGTGCGGCCGCCACAGGCTGACGCGCACGCCGCGCAGGCCCAGGGCGGGGTTCTCCTCGGCCGGGATCGGCAGGTAGGGCGCGGCCTTGTCGCCGCCGACGTCCAGGGTGCGGATGATCAGCGGGCGGCCGTCCAGGGCCGAGGCGATGGCCTGGTACTGGCGGGCCTGCTCGTCCTCGTCGGGCGGGGTGTCGCGTTCGAGGAACAGGAACTCGGTGCGCAGCAAGCCCGAGCCCTCGGCGCCGTTGGCGGCGGCGGCCAGGGCGTCGTTCAGCGAACCGACATTGCCGAACACCTCGATACGCACGCCGTCGGCGGTGCGGCTTTCCTGGTGGGCTGCGGCCTTGGCGGCGGCCTTGCGCTCGTGGCGGGCGGCGATGGCGGTCTGGGCGTCGGCCAGCTGGCCGGCATCCGGTCCAATGCGAAGCGTGCCGGCCTCGGCGTCGAGGATCAACCCCGTGCCCTCGGCCACGTCCAGCACGCCGGGGCCGGCGGCGACGATGGCCGGCAGGCCCATGGCGGCGGCCAGGATGGCGACGTGCGAGGTCGGCCCGCCCTTGGCGGTGCACAGGCCGGCGACCTGGCCGGGATCCAGGCCCATCAGTTGCGAGGGCAGCAGTTCATCGGCCAGCAGGATGGCGCCCGGCGGCAGCACCCGGGCCTCGTCTTCTTCCCCGGTCAAGGCGCGCAGCACCTGGCGTTCCAGGTCGATCAGGTCGTCGACCCGCTCGGCCAGACGGCGGTCGCCCAGGCCGCGCAGGGCCTCGACATAGCCGCCGACCGCGCGGCGCCAGGCGAAGCCCGCGCCCTTGCCGTCGGCGATCAGCCGGTGGGCCGCGGCGGCCAGTTCGGGGTCTTCCAGGAAGGCCAGGTGGGCGCCGAGGATCGCCTTGCGGGCGGTGTCGCCCTTGCCGGCGGCCTTCTCGATGCGGGCGCGGACGTGGGCCAGCGCGCCCTCCAGTGCGGCGCGCTCGTTGGCCGCGCCGGTTCCGGCCTCGACGACGACGATGTCGCTGGAGAGGAAGCGCACCGCCTGGCCGATGGCCAGGCCCGGCGCGGCCATCACGCCGCGCAGCAGGCCCGGCTCGCTCGGGTGGGCGGCGCGGACGGCCTCGACCACGGCGCCAAGACGAGAGGGGGCAGCGGCGGTCGGCGGCAGGGCCGCGCTCTCGCCCATGCCGCCTTCGATCAGTTCGACGATGGCGATGACCGCATATTCGGCGTCGGGGCCGCTGGCCACCACGCTGACGCGGTCGCCGTGGCGGATGGCCAGGGACATCACCCCCACCGGGCTCTTGGCGCTGGCCCGGCGGTTGACGGCGACCAGGGCTACCTCGGCGGCGAACTTGCGGGCGGTCTCGGCGATGCGGGCGGCGGGGCGGGCGTGGATGCCGTGGGCCAACGGCACGACGACCTCACGGACCACCTCGCCCCCGGCGACCGGCGATACGGCCGTCGCCTCGCCCATCGGGGCCAGCTCCATCAGGAAATCGCCGACCGAGACCACGTGGTCCTGCTCGCGGCGGACGATCTGGAAGGCGTCGGGATTGGTGATGACGATCGGGGTGATCAGGCTTCGGGCCCGCAAGGACAGCAGGTCGAGGTCGAAGCTGATCAGCTTGTCGCCCGACTTCACCGCCTGGCCGTCCTGGACGTGGGCCTCGAAGCCGTCGCCGCCCAGGCCGACCGTCTCCAGGCCGACATGCATCAGGATCTCGGCGCCGTTGTCGGCCCGCAGGGTGATGGCGTGGCGCGTGCCGTGCACCGCGATGACCCGCGCGTCGCACGGGGCGTGCAGGGTCGAGCCCAGCGGATCGATGGCCAGGCCGTCGCCCAGCATGCGCTCGGCGAACACCGCGTCGGGCGTCTCGTCGAGCGGGGCGATCCAGCCCTTGAGCGGCGAGGACAGTACGAGATTGGACACGGACGCTTCCCTGCTTCCTTGAAACTCTAGTTCTTGGCTGGTGTCAGCGTGACCCTGTCCAGCACCAGCGTCGGCTCGACGCTCCTGGCTGTAAAGGTCAGACACAGGTCATGCCGGCCGCCACGCGGCGGCAGCACGCCCGACACGGCGCCCAGGCCCGGCCCGCGAGCGGCGGCGCCCAAGGGGATGGCGGCGACGACCTCGCCCGCGCATCCGTCCAGGCGCACTTCCAGTTCGCCGGCCGGCGTGGCCGGGGTCCGCAGCGGGATCTTGGCCTTGTCGGCGCCGATCTGGAAATTGAACGGGACCTGGCCGATGCGGGCGGTCAGCTTCAGGGCCGACGACAGGTCGGCGCCCTTCCAGACCCAGCACGGGTTCATCAGGTCGACCGCGAACACCGCCCGCTGACCGGTCACCGGCGCATCGTCTTCCAGCGACAGGTTGATGCCGTTGCCGCACACCTCCAGCTGGCGGCTGTCGCGGGTATTGGCGGCCAGCAGGCTGACGGGATAGTCGCGGACCCGGCCGAAACCCTGGCCGTCGAGGAACGTCCGAGCCCGGATCGTCTTGCCCGGCGCGACCCCGAGCGGGGCGTCGTAGAGCGGCGAGGCCGTCGTCGGGACGGCGCCGTCGGCGGTGTAGCGGATTTCTCCCAGGCCCAGGCCCGAGGCCAGCACCACCGAGACCTTGCCGCCTTCGGCCGGGGTCAGGGTCGCCTGGGGCTCGTACGGCACGGTGTCGTGAGCAACGCCCAGGGCGTCCAGCCGCGCCATCTCGGCCGGCAGGCGGGCGGCGAAGCTGTTCCAGTCGTGCTGGGCTGCGGGCGTCCAGCCATTCTCGGCCACGGCGACCAGGCGCGGGAAGGTCATCTTCTGCAGCCGCTCGTCGGTGCGCATGTGCTCGGTGAAGGCGGTGGCCTGCAGGCCCAGGATGTGGGCGCGCTGAGCTTGCGTCAGCGCGGCGGGCGCGGCGTCGAAGTCGTAGACGTCCTTGAGGCTGACGATCTTCAGCCGGCCGGGCGGCTCGTCGGCCGAGGCGCTCTGGCGGCGGTCCATGTAGAGCGTGCTGTCGGGGGCCAGGACGGCGTCGTGGCCCTGCGAGGCGGCGGCGACCGCGCCGTCGATCCCGCGCCAGGACATCACCGTGGCGTTGGGGGCCAGGCCCCCTTCGAGGATCTCGTCCCAGCCGATCATCCGCCGGCCGCGGGCATTGATGTGCTTCTCGGCGCGCTGGATGAACCAGCTCTGCAAGCCGTGCTCGTCCTTGACGCCCAGCTGCGCGATCCTGGCCTGGATGGCCGGACTGGCCTTCCACTGGTCCTTGACCGCCTCGTCGCCGCCGACATGGATATATTCCGACGGGAACAGGTCCATGACCTCGTCGAGGACGTCGTTCAGGAAGGCGAAGGTCTGGTCGTCGGTGTTGTAGAGGTAGGGAAACACCCCCCAGTCGCCCATGCTTTCGCGCGGTGGGTTGGGGGTCATGCCGTATTGGGGATAGGCGACCAGCGGGGCCAGGGCGTGGCCCGGCATCTCGATCTCGGGGACGACGGTGATCCCGCGCGCGGCGGCGTAGGCGACGAGGTCGCGCACCTGGTCCTGGGTATAGAAGCCGCCGTAGCGGATAGGCTTGCCGGTCTTGGGATCGCGGCCCGCCGCGCCGGCCGGGACGCGCCAGGCGCCCTCCGAGGTCAGCTTCGGGTACTTCTTGATCTCCAGCCGCCAGCCCTGGTCGTCGACCAGGTGCCAGTGCAGGACGTTGAGCTTGTGGACGGCCATGGCGTCGATGATCGCCCTGATCGTCTCCACCTTCTGGAAGTGGCGGGCGCTGTCGAGCATGAAGCCGCGCCAGACGAAGCGGGGGCTGTCGTCGATGCTGACGGCGGGCAGTTGGGCGGGCCCCTTGGCGGCGTCCTGCACGGCCAACTGCCAGACGCTGACCGCGCCATAGAACAGGCCGGCGCGCTTGGCGGCGGTGACGATGACGCCGGTCGGGCCGATGTCGAGAGCATAGGCCTCGGCGCTGTCGGCGACGTCGCCCCGCGCCAGGACGACACCTGCCTCGCCGGCGGGCCGCGGGCCCTCCACGACGGCGAGTTTCAACCCCCGGGCCCTGAGGATCAGGTCGGAAAGCTGGTGAGCCACCCCTTTGGCCTCGACATCGCCCTTGGCGACGAAGATCCGGGTCCTGGCGGTCAGGGCGAAGGTCCCTTGCCCCAGCTGGGCCTGGGCCGGCGCGGGGGTGAGGGTCAGGGCCGGAGACGCGGCGGCGGCGGCGGCGGCGAAGGCCAGCACGGCGGCGGACGCCATCAGCGCGCCCGCCTGGGCGACGGCTCGAACGAAGGACTTGGACGCGAGGATCATGTGAGGATGCCCGTCCGCTGACAGGCGGCAAAAAGCGGGCGGAGCGTTTGACCGCTCCGCCCCAGCTCCGTGCTTGCAGTCAGGAGGACTTGGGTCGCGATCGGCGGCGGCGGACAGGTCATGAAACGATCCTGAACCATGCCGCCCCCGATGCAACGATCTCTAGGAGGATGACGGGACCTCCGACCGGACGGTCGAAGGTCCCCGGTAAGCGACTAGAACTTGAAGCGGACACCGCCGAAGACCATGCGGCCGTTCTTGTAGATGCGGGCCGGACGGTTCTTGTCGTTGTCGTAGTTGTCGGTCTGCTTCTCGTCGGTCAGGTTGATCGCGTCGAGGCTGAGCGAGACATTCTGCGTCAGGTTGACGCTGGCCGAGGCGTCCAGCGAGGCGATCGAGTCCGACCACAGCTCACGGAAGCCGCGCTCGGCGTCGTAGTCGACGAAGAACTTGGACCGGTAGTTGTAGGACAGGCGGGCGCTGAAGCGCTCGTTCTCGTAATAGCCGCTGATGTTGTAGATGTGCTTGGAGCTGGACGGCACCGGCACGCCCGAGGTCGAGCCGGCGTCGGTGTAGGTGTAGTTGGCCAGCACGCCGAAGCCGTTCCACACGGGCATCTGGAAGTTGACCTCCAAGCCCTTGGTCTCGCCGCCCGGAACGTTGACCGGGCGACCGACGCTGTAGTTACAGGTGTAGAGGCTGGCGCTTTGCAGCACGCAGTTGTTGGCCGGGTTGGTAACCCGCGCGTCGTTCGGATCGTTCACCTGCAGCGGCAGCCGCTCGGTCGTCGCGCCCTGGACGATATAGGTCGAGATGTCCTTGTAGAAGAAGTCGACCGCCAGGATCGATTGCGGCGCGAAGTACCATTCCAGCGAGGCGTCGTACTGGTTGGCGCGGTAGGGATCCAGGTTCGGATTGCCGCCGCTGCCGGTCAGCAGGGATTCGGTCAGCGAGGTGAAGGCGGCCATCTGGGCGTAGTCCGGACGGGCCATGACGCGACCGGCGGCCAGGCGCAGGACCAGGTCGTCCCTCACGTCGAACGCGAAGTTCACGCTGGGCAGGATGTCCGTATAGTCCTTCTCGGCCGTGATCGGCGCGATCAGGCCGAACGGGTTGTTGATCGCCCCCGCCGTACCGGTGGGAACGCCCACCTGCCAGGCGCTGGTCTCGATCTTGGTCTGGACGACGCGGACGCCGACGTTACCGCGCCAACCCTCACCCTTCAGATTGCCCAGGAGGTAGCCGCCGAAGGTCTTCTCGTTGAACGTGAAGCTTTCCAGCGGCCCGAAGTGGTCGCAGTTCACCAGGCCCACGCAACCGCCGGTCTGGGCGCCGCCGATCGCGGAGTTCCACTGCGCCGCCTTGGGCAGGCCAGCATAGACCGCCTCGATCTTGTTCTTGTCGGCCATCAGATAGCTGCTGAGGACGCCCGCCCCCTTGATGCCGTCGAGATAGTCGCCCGGCGTCAGACCGCCGGCGACGTCGGCCAGCTTGCACGGGTGCGGCGTGGCGTTGCCGCCGCCGGTGCAGGCCGTGAGGCCCGGAGTCGTCCAGTCCAGCAACGCACGGCGCTGGCCGTAGGTCTGGACGACGTCGCGGTCGTGGTCGGTGTACTTCAGGCCGAACTTGACCGACTTGAAGGCGCCGGCGTCAAGGAACCGCTCGCCGTCGACGAAGGTGTAGAACTCGTTGTCGTCGTTGACGGTGGTGTTGGCCGAGGCCCAGCCCAGCGCCATTTCGTCGTCGGCGGTCGTCGGATTGATGTCGGTGAACGAAACCTTGGGCAGGCCGCCCGACAGGTCGTAGCTCAGGCCCGTGGCGGCGGCGGTTTCCCAGAAGGGCTGCAGGTCGGTCGAGCCCTTGGCGTCGGTATAGCCGATGCGGCCATGGAACTCCCACAGGTCCGACGGACGATAGGCGCCGTCCAGGTCGATCGAGCGGACATTGGTGTGGGCGATGCGGTCGATGGCGTCGAACACCACGCCCTGGCCGCCCGGCTGGTCGAAGTTGCCGGCGACGGCCGTGCCGTTGCTGACCTTGGTGATGTTGAAGTGCTCGGTCGGCGTCGTCGCCAGGGCGCCGATCTTGTTGCTGACCCACGCCATGTAGTTCTGGTTGAAGTTGTCGGCGTCCATCTTCGAATAGAGGCCGGTCAGGTTCACTTCGAACTTGTCGGTCGGGGCGAACTGGACCGCGAAGTTGGCGCCCTTGCGCTCGCGCGTCTGGGTGAACAGCGACGAGCCGATCAGGCTGGGCGCGTAGACGGTTTGGCCCGGAGTGATGCCGGTGATGTTGCCGCTGCCCGAAGCGGTGGTGACGGCCTGGTAGCCCAGGACCTCGATGCCGTCGCGACGGATGCGGCGCTTGTCGTAGATTCCGCCGACCAGGACGCCCAGGGTCTTGTCGTCATTGTGCCAGCTGAGCATGGCCGAGGCGGTCGGATCGGTGTTGCCCGACTTCTCGTCATGGAAGGCCTGCAGCGAACCGGAGACCGACAGCGGGGCCAGGTCGAGCGGCTTGCGGGTATGAACATTGACCGTGCCGCCCACGCCGCCTTCGTCGATGTCGGCCATCGGGCTCTTGAAGACCTCGACCTTGCCGACGATTTCCGACGGCAGCATCAGGTAGTTGAAGCTGCGGCTGGCCTTGAACTGGTCAAGAATGAACCAGTCGGCGGTGGCCACGGCGTGGCCGTTAAGCAGGGTGCGGTTCAGGGTCGGGGCGGTGCCGCGGATCGAGATCCGCTCGCCTTCGCCGAACTCGCGCTGGATGGTGACGCCCGGGACGCGTTGCAGCGATTCAGCGACGTTCTTGTCCGGGAACTTGCCGATGTCCTCGGCGGTGATCACGTCGATGACGGCGTCGGCGTTGCGCTTGGCCACGACCGAGGCCTGCAACGAAGCGCGGATACCGGTGACGACAACCTCTTCGACCTGGGTATTGTCTTGCGCGAAGGCCGGCATGGCCATGGCCACCGCCAGCGCGCTGGCGGATGCAGTCAGAATGGTCTTGTGGAAATTTCTCATACTCGGCTTCTCCCCTTTTTCCGGACCCTCGGGCCCGGAGCCGAACCCCAAGCCCAATCTGATACCAATTTTCTGCGGACGTCCGTAGAGTGCGGTACTTCTCGGGCCTCGGACGGGAACTGTGACGGAAATTTATCGGATGACAAGGCCAAAAAAGAACCAATTGCAGACCAGGTTCTTATTGGTACGGAAATGGTCATATGCTATCTCGGTGATCACGAGATGGCGCGGATTTGCGCGGGGGTGCCAGATTGACGATGTTTTCTGAAAGGATCGGAGGCCTGGACGGACACGGTCAGGATCACGCGCCGCTCTACAAGCAACTGCAACGCGCCCTCCGCGAGGCCATCCAAAAGAAGATCCTCTCGCCCGACGACGCCCTGCCGGCCGAGCGCGACATGGCCGAAGAGTTCAGCATTTCGCGGATCACCGTTCGCAAGGCGCTGGACGGCCTGGTCAGCGAAGGCCTGCTGACGCGCCGCCAGGGGGCCGGCACCTTCGTCGCCGCCCGGGTGGAAAAGAGCTTCTCGAAGCTGTCGTCGTTCACCGAGGACATGATCTCGCGCGGTCGCATACCGCGCAGCGAGTGGATCAGCCGGGCCGAAGGCACGGTCACCCCGGAGGAATCGCTGACCCTGGGCCTGTCGCCCGGTACGCCGGTCTATCGCTTCGCCCGCATCCGCTACGCGGACGGCGCCCCGATGGCGGTGGAGTACACCACCATCGCCGCCTTCGCCCTGCCCTCGGTCGACGTGGTCGAGACCTCGCTCTATGAGGCGTTGGAACAGACCGGCCATCGTCCGGCCCGTGCCCTGCAACGCCTGCGCGCCGTGCTGTTCGTGGCCGAGCAGGCCGACCTGCTGGGCGTGCCGGTCAAGGACGCCGGCCTGCTGATCGAACGCCGGGGCTTCCTGAAGGACGGCCGGACGGTGGAGGTCACCCAGTCCTATTACCGCGGCGACGCCTACGACTTCGTCGCCGAACTGAACGCCCTTTCCTGATCGAGGGAGCCTGATTGGGCCCCTCGCGCTTATCTGAAGGAACGCCCGTCTTGGAGGCTAACGTCTTGACCCGACCCGCACCCCCCGTCTCGCCTTCCACTGGGCCGGCGCGGCTGACGGCGGAATCGACCCGCATGTTCCTGGAAGCCGGCCAGGCCTCGCAAGTCGTCGCCACCCAGTTGGGCGCCAACGCCGGCCGGGCCCACAAGATCGCCGAACGCCTGCGCGCCAACCCGCCGCGCGCCGTGGTGACCTGCGCCCGCGGCAGTTCCGACCACGCCGCCACCTTCGCCAAATACCTGATCGAGACCCGCACGGGCGTGCTGACCTCGTCGGCCGCCCTGTCGGTCAGCTCGGTCTACGCCGCGCCCCAGGGCCTGGACGACGTGCTCTACCTGGCCATTTCGCAGTCGGGCAAGAGCCCCGACCTGCTGTCGGCGGTGCAAGCCGCCAAGGACGCCGGGGCCTTCACCATCGCCCTGGTCAACGACGTGAACTCGCCGCTGGCCGCCCTGGCCGACGAGGTTCTGCCGCTGCACGCCGGCCCCGAGCTGAGCGTCGCGGCCACCAAGTCCTACATCGCCGCCCTGGCCGCCATCGCCCAACTGGTGGCCGCCTGGACGCAGGACGCGGAACTGACCGCCGCGCTCTCCAGCCTGCCCGCCCTGCTCGCCGAGGCCTGGACCCTGGACTGGACCCCGGCCGTCGAACAGCTGAAGCTGGCCCGCAACCTCTATGTCCTGGGCCGCGGCGTCGGCTTCGGCGTCGCCCAGGAGGCGGCCCTGAAGTTCAAGGAGACCTGCGGCCTGCACGCCGAGGCCTTCAGCGCCGCCGAGGTGCTGCATGGCCCGATGGCCCTGGTGAAGCCGGGCTTCCCCGCCCTGGTCTTCGCCCAGAACGACGAGAGCCGCGAAAGCGTCGACGCCGTGGCCAAGGGCCTGGCCGAGCGCGGCGCCGACGTACTGCTGGCCGGGGCCGGCGGCTCTTCCGCGTCTTTGGGGGGCGCCGGCGTGCTGCCCGCCCTGGCCGCCCACCCGGTCGTCGAGCCGATCCTGATGATCCAGAGCTTCTACCGGATGGCCAACGCGCTGTCGGTCGCTCGGGGTTATGATCCCGACAGCCCGCCGCACCTCAACAAGGTCACAGAAACCGTCTGATGCAGCTTGTACTCGTCAATGGCCGCATCCTGACTCGGACTGGGATCGTCGAGGGCAAGGCCCTGGCGATCCGCGACGGACGGATCGAAGGCGTCTTGGACAGCGCTGACACGCCGCCAGGAACGCTTGATGGCGCACGCCGTCACGACCTGGATGGCGGCCTGCTGGTTCCCGGCTTCATCGACACCCAGGTCAACGGCGGCGGCGGGGTGCTGTTCAACGACGCGACCACCGTCGAGGCGATCGCCGCCATCGGCGCGGCGCACCGGCCGTACGGCACCACCGGCTTCCTGCCGACCTTGATCAGCGACGACCTGGCCGTGGTCGACGCGGCCATGCGGGCCGCCGAACAGGCGATCGAGGCCGGCGTTCCCGGCGTGCTGGGCGTCCACATCGAGGGCCCGTTCCTCAACGTCAAACGCAAGGGCATCCACGACCCCAGCAAGTTCCGCGTCCTCGACGACGAGGCCGTGGCCCTGCTGAGCTCGCTCAAGCGCGGCAAGACGCTGGTGACCCTGGCGCCGGAGACCACCACGCCGGACATGGTCCGCCAGTTGGTCGCGGCCGGCGTGACGGTCGCGGCCGGCCACACCAACGCCGCCTACGGCACGACGCGCAAGGCGCTGGACGCGGGCCTCACCGGCTTCACCCACCTGTTCAACGCCATGTCGCCGCTGACCAGCCGCGAGCCGGGCGTGGTCGGGGCGGCGCTGGAAAGCCAGAGCGCCTGGTGCGGCATCATCGTCGACGGCCGCCATGTCGATCCCGCCGTGCTGCGCATCGCCCTGCGCACCCGCCCGCTGGACCGCTTCATGCTGGTGACCGACGCCATGCCGACCGTCGGCATGATCGACAAGAGCTTCGACCTGCAGGGCCGGCATATCCGCGTGGTCGACGGCGTCTGCGTCGACGACCACGGCACCCTGGCCGGCTCGGACCTCGACATGGTCGGCGCGGTGCGCAACGCCGTGTCGATGCTGGGCCTGTCGCTGGAAGACGCCGTGACCATCGCCTCGCGCGCGCCCGCCGCCTTCCTGGGCCTGGCGGCCGAACGCGGGACCATCGCCGCCGGTCAGGCCGCCGACCTGGTGCTGCTGGACGACGACCTGCGGGTGCGGGAAACCTGGATCGGTGGGCGGACGGCGGCCTGACCGCGACCGCCCTTCCTGGATCGCCAAAGAAAAAGGCCGCCAGCGTGAGCTGGCGGCCTTCCTCGTCTCAGCCCGGCTCGGGGCTCGACGGCGCTACATCTTGTAGCGCAAGCCGAACATGATCGTCCGTCCGAAGTGGTTGTACTCGTAGTTGCGGTCCGCCTCGAGATCGGTGAAGCGATCGCGGTATTCGTCGGTCAGGTTGGTGCCTTCGAGGGAGACCTCGAATTGGTCATTCAGCCGGTAGCGCATCGAGGCGTCGACGTTGATCGAGCTGTTGTAGCCTTCGAAGACGTTACCGGTGTCGCTGGTCGCGTCGATGAAGCCGCTGCGATAGGCCGCCGACGCCCGGGCGCTGAACTTGTCGGCCTCGTAGTAGAGGGTGACGTTGAAGGCGCGCTTCGACAGGTCGAACAGGGTCGCGGTTTCAGTGCGCCTGACCAGGGTCGGGAAAGTACCGGTCGCGACGGTGGCTGGGCCATTGACGCCATAGTCGACGTTGGAGTCGACCAGCGTCAGGTTGGCGATGCCGCCGAAGTTCGACCAGAAGCCGGGCAGGAAGCTGAACGGTCCCTGGATCGCGAACTCGACGCCCTTCAGCGACGCGCCCTCGCCATCGATCGTCGTGGCGATCGTCCACGGCCGCCCTTCGGGATTGCCCGCCGCCGGCGAGCTGGCCAGGATCAGCGACAGCGGAAGCCCCGTCGACGCATAGGTGCCCTGGATCGACTGGGTCAGCGGGAAGCTGGCGATGTCCTTCTTGAACACGGCGATCGAGAAGATCGACTCGCGGGCGAAGTACCATTCCACCGAGGCGTCGTAGGCCGTGGCGCGGTACGGTTTCAGCTGCGGATTGCCCGAGGTGATCCGGTAGTTGAAACCATCCACCGAGCCGCCCGGGGTCAGGTTGCCCAGGTTGGGCCGGGTCATGACCTTGGCCGCCGAGGCGCGGACGATGATCTTGTCCGTCGGATACAGGGCCAGGTTGGCCGCGGGCAGCCAGTCCTCATAGGTACGATCGACGGTGACCGTCTGGCCGCTGTTGATCCCGATCGAGGTCTGTTCGGTCTTCACGTAACGCGTACCCGCGTTCAGCGCGTAGTCGAGACCGCCGATCTGGCTCTTCACGTCGAACTGCAGGAAAGCGCCAGTGTCCTTTTCGGTCACCGAACGGGTGTTGCCGGCCTGCTGGATCAGCGGACGGTTGTAGAGGTTGATCAGGGCCGTCGCCGCGTCCAGGTTGGGCGCCGCCCAGCTGGTCGTGGTGCCGGCCGGCGCGCCCGCGCCGGTCAGGGTGAAGTTCGTGGTCAGGGCCGAGGTAACCGGCGCACCGTAGGCTCCGGCCGCGCAGGTGAACGCGGCGCAATAGGTCGAGTCCCGAGCGCCTTCGCGCAGGTCCAGGTCGAACTGGCGGAAGACGGCGCCGGCCTTCCAGGTCAGCTCGTCGGTGATGGCCCAGTCGGCGTTGAAGCCCACCGTCTTGAACTTGTTGGTGTTGTTCGACGGACGGTCGCGGAATTCGGCGAACTGGAAGTTCGTCGGATCGCTGATGCTGGTGCCGAACGCCAGCACCGGCTTCTTCATGTCGGTATAGTCGTACTTGTAACCGGTCGCGTCGCGGTCATCGAAGATGATCGTCGTTTCGTACGGGATATCGGCATCGGACTTCGAGAAGCCGGCCAGAGCCTGCACCTTGAACTTGTCCGAGAACTCGTGGGTCAGGTTCGTGCTGAGCTGGTAGAAGGTGGTGTCGAGTTTCCGCTCGTAGTGCTCAAGCCGCACCCAGGCGTTGTCGAACGTGCCCTTGATGAGGTTGTTGTCGCCGTCGATCGTGTAGTCGCGGACGCTGATCGAGCGCTCGTTGGAGCGGAACAGGACCTCGGCCCACTTCTCGTTGCGGACCGCCTTGTACTGCGAATACAGGCCATCGACCGACAGCTTGGTGCGGTCGGAAGGCGCGTACTGGAAGCTGCCGGTCAGACCCAGGCGCTCGCGGTTGTGGGTGACTTGGCCATAGCGCGGGATACGCGGGTGGAAGGCCAGGGCGACTTCGTTACACGCGACGCTGGGCACGTAGGTCCCGCCGCTGTTCTGGGTGGTGAAGCAGTTGGTTCCGCCCACCTTGTTGAAGCGGGCCTGCGACCACCGCACGGTGTTGTTGGTCGCCTCGATCTGCTCCTGCTTGGAATAGGCGCCCGAAACCGACGCGGCCCAGACGCCGCTGGGGTGGCGATAGCTGAACAGGCCGGCCAGACGCGGCCCGAACTTGTCGCTCAGGTCGTTGTACTGGGCCTGGGCGCTGAGCGCCAAGGTGACGCCGTCCTTGCCGGCCAGCGGGTTGCCGGTGTTGAGGTCCACGACCGCGCCCAGCGAGCCCTCGTCGAGCGAAGCCTCGGCGGTCTTGTGCACGACCAGCGAGCTGAACAGCTCCGAAGCGAAGACGTTGAAGTCGAAACCGCGCTCGCGGTTGGCGCTGGCGCCGTCCGAGGTGGTGGCGACCGCTTCCATGCCGTTGACGCGCACGCGGGTGAACCGCGAGCCCAGGCCGCGCACCGTGATGGCGCGACCTTCGCCGCCGTCACGGACGATCGAGATGCCGGGGATGCGTTGCAGCGACTCGGCCAGGTTCTGATCGGGGAACTTGGCGATGTCTTCGGCGACGATCACGTCGACCGAACCGACGGCGGTCCGCTTCACGTTCAGCGCCGCGTCGAGCGACTTGCGGAAGCCGGTGACAACCACTTCTTCGACCGCGGTGTTGTCGGCCGGAGCCGCGGCTTCCTGCGCCATCGCCGCGCCGGACGTGAGCAGCGCCATGGCGAGAGCGCCCGACGACACGCCGATTTTGAGCGCGCGCGCGCGCCCCTTAGAGACCTGAGACAATGGTTCCTCCTCCCGTAACCACATTCTTCTGAACGATGCTCTCGCATCGCCCGGCCGAGTTGCGTTCGCGCTTCCTTCCCGCGCGACCGTTCCAGGCCGTCATTTTTGACACCGGTGTCACATCCAAAGATGTTGTCCTGACACCGGTAGCAATGTCACCGGTACCAAATGAAACCATCGGCCACAAGGTGGGCTTTGGGTCGCAAGGCATGGCGATGTCGCAATCGTGTCGTTTCGGTCACATGGCGCCGGAGCCAGGTCTCAGGCCCAGGCCCAGGCCCAGACTCAGGCGTCGTCGATCCGACGCTGGCTGACCTTGTTGAGCCCGTCGATCACCGCCCGCCTCTGGTCGGGGGTCAGGCCGCTGGCCCGCAACAGGCGCAGGGCGTTGATGTGCACGTCGATGGCATCCCAGCGCCAGACGTCCGCCTCGGCGCAGTTGTCCACCAGGGCGCAGAACGAGATCGCCGCCTGGTCCACGCACGAGCCGGGCAGGAAGCCGGAGACGTCGATGATCCGCAGGGCCAGAGCGTAGAGGTCCTGATAGGCCTCGCCGGCCCGCGTGGCGGCGGCCGGCTTGCCGAACCGGCCTTCGATCTCGGACAGGGCGGCGTCGAGCACGGCCAGGGACGGGGCGCGCAGCGGCTCCAGCGCCGTGTCGGCGGCCGCCAGGGCGTCCTTGGCCATCTTGCCGCCGCTGGCCTTGATCAGCATCGACAGGCGGTTGGGCGCCCGGAACTTGCGGACGACGCTCATAGCTTCACCTTCGAAGGCCGCATGAGGCCGTTGATCTGTTCCTGGGACATGTTGTCGCCGGCCAGGTCGCTCAGGTCGCCGCGCAGGTCGTCGCGGCGGCGGCCCTCGACGCCGATCGGCGGGCCCTCGTTCTTGAACCGCCGGTCGGGGCCCAGATAGCTGTCGCACTCGATGAACTGGCGCTCTTCCTTGGCCGCCCACAGGATGCGCTCCAGCAGCACCTTGGGGGTGATCGGCTTGGCGACGGTGAAATTGGCCCCGGCGTCGCGCGCCTTGAACACCTGCGATGGCGGCGTGTGGCCGGAGACCAGGATCACCGGCACGTAGCGGTTGGCTTCCAGGGCGGCGCGCCGCAGCCATTTGACCAGTTCGTAGCCGTCGACGCCGGCCATGTTGGTAGCGCTGATGATCAGGTCGAAGGCCTTGTCGCGCAGGTGCAGCTGGGCCTCCCTGGCCGAGTCCGCGCGTTGCAGCGTCTTGACGCCGAAGCCCGACACCACCTGGGCCAGGAGATCCAGCGAAGGGGCGCTGTCGTCGACGATCAGCACGCTGACCTTGTCGAGGTTGATGCGTGTGGAGGCCTGGAGCATTTCACGCATCACCGGCCCTCCTAGAAGAAGTCGAGCTCGCCGGCCTCGGCGTTCCAGCCCTTGTGCTGCTCGGCGTCGCGCAGGCGGACCACCAGGTCGGCCAGGCCCAGGCCCTCGAGCAGCGGCTCGATCGCCATGTTCCACTCGCCCGAAGCATGCTGTCCGATGCGGGTCAGCACGTCCGACAGGCCGTGCAGGCGCTGGCTCAGCTCGTCCAGGGCCTGCAGGCGGGACAGGTTCTCCAGCGCCGCGCCGCCGCTGGCCAGGTCGCCGGCGATGTGTTCGCAGTCGCGGCAGATCATCGCCGCCGCCGACAGCTCCGCCGCCAGCCGACGCGACAGCTCGCCCACGGCGAGCTGGCCCGGAGCGGCGCGTTGGGCGGCGAGAGTATCGGACACGAGGCGCGGCTGGGCGGTCATGAGGTCAGAACAGCTCCAGGTCGCCGCCGCTGGGGGCAGGCGCGGGTGCGGGGCGACGGACTTCGGTCGGGGCGTTGTCGACGGCGACCAGGCGCTGGCGAACCCGGCCGGAAGCCGGCCAGAACTCGACCCGCCGGGCCGACAGGCCGCCGGTGCTGGACGAGACGATCGGGATGCCCTCGTCGCGCAGGAAGCGTTCGGCGAACTCGGCGTTGCTGGCGCCGACGTCCGAGAGGCCGTCGAACAGCTTGCCGCCGCCGAAGATCTTGGCCTCGAGACGGTCGCGCCGGGCGCCCTTCTTCAGCAGGCCGTTGATCAGCAGCTCCATGGCGTAGGCGCCGTAGCGGACGGCGTCGCCATTGTCGTTGTTCTTGCGGCCGCCGGTGTCGGGCAGCAGGAAGTGGTTCATGCCGCCGATGCCCGTGGTCGGGTCGCGCAGGCACGCGGCGATGCACGACCCCAGGACCGTCGTCATCACCACGCTGGGGTCCGACGACACGTGGCTTTCGCCCTGGGTGACGTGGATCTTGACCGCTGGCCCGGAGTCTTCCGCGTGAGGGTCGCGTGGGTTCATGTCAGTTGCCCGAAGACTTGCTCGATCTTGTCCCGCAGGCCTTGGACCGTGAACGGCTTGACGCAGTAGTTGTTGACGCCGAACTGCACGGCGCGCTGCACGAGTTCGCGGTCGGCCCGGCCGGTCAGCATGACGAAGGCCGTCTGCCGGATCGGCGGATGCGAACGCACGGCGCGCAGCAGGGCCAGGCCGTCCATCTTCGGCATGTTGAAGTCCGAGATGACCAGGTTGGCCGGCTTGGCCAGGAGGTTCTTGAGGGCCTCCTCGCCGTCGGGCGCTTCACGGATGTCCTTGAAACCGATCTGCTGCAACGCGTTGCGGATCAGCGCCCGCATGGTCAGCTGGTCATCGACGACGAGAACGGAAATGGTGCTTGCTTGGGGCATGGGTTCATCGCCTCGCGGAGGCCAGATCGAGAATGGTTTGGCCCATGGAGGACAGGGAAGCCTGCTTCTCCACCGCGCCGAGTTCAAAGGCCGTACGCGGCATGCCGTAGACGACGCAACTCTGCTCGTCCTGGCCCACCGTGCGGGCCCCGGCCTTGCGCATGGCCAGAAGGCCCTGCGCGCCGTCGCGGCCCATGCCGGTCAGGATCGCGCCGACCGCCTTCTCGCCGACGGCCTGGGCCACCGAGTTGAAGAGCACGTCGACCGAAGGCCGGTGACCGCTGACAGGGTCGCCCTGGGTCAGGCGGCACCTTAGACCGGCCGAGCGGACGATTTCCAGATGGGTGGCGCCGCCCGGAGCGACATAGACCTTGCCGGGCTCCAGCAGGGCGCCGTCGACGGCTTCCTGCACCTTGGCGCCGCTGGCCCGGTCGAGCCGGGCGGCGAAGCTGGCCGTGAAGGTGGCCGGCATGTGCTGGGTGATCACCGTCGGCGGGCAGGTCTCGGTGAACTGGCTCAGGATCGACAGCAGGGCTTCCACCCCGCCGGTCGACGAGCCGATCGCCACGATGTCGCCCGAGGGCATGTAGTCCTTGCGGCGCACGGCCGGCGCGCCGTCGGCCTTGGTGCGGACCGAGGCGCGGGCCGCGGCCTTCACCTTGACCGCCACCTCGTTGAGGGTGTCGGCGGTGTTGGTGGCGATCGTCGGCTTGGCCACACAGTCGACCGCGCCCAGTTCCAGGGCCCGCAGGGTCATCTCGGCCCCGGCCTGGGTCAGACTGGAGACCATGACCACCGGCATCGGCCGCAGGCGCATGATCTTCTCGAGAAACTCGATGCCGTTCATGTTCGGCATCTCGATGTCGAGGGTGACGACGTCGGGATTGAGGGCCTTGATCATGCCGCGGGCCTCGAACGGGTCGCCGGCGGCGCCGACCACCTCGATGTCCGGGTCGCGATTGAGGGCGGCCGTGATCAGGCCCCGCATGGTGGCGGAGTCGTCGACGACGAGAACACGTATCTTGGCCATCAGCGCCCCGCCTTGCGATAGGCGGTCAAGCCGGCGCTTTCAAAGGCCGTGACCGAAGCGCCGACGCGCTCGGAATGGCCGACATAGAGCTTGCCGCCCGGGGCGACCAGCGGCGCGAAGCGCTGCCAGACCCGCTCCTGGGTGGGTTCGTCGAAATAGATCACCACGTTGCGGCAGAAGATGGCGTCGAACGGACCCTTCATCGGCCAGCTGGGGCCGTTGAGGTTCAGCTCGCGGAACGCGACCATCTGACGGGCGGCTTCACAGACGCGGAAGCTGCGGCGGTCGCTGGCGTCGCGCTCGAAGTACTGATTGCGCATGTTGGCGGGAATGCCTTCGAGGAGTTGCTCCTCATAGACCGCCGCCCGGCCGGTCGCCAGCACGTTGGTGTCGATGTCGGTGCCCAGGATGCGGATGTCGAGGTCGGCCGCGTTGGGCCACACCGACAGCACCGTGAAGGCCATCGAATAGGGCTCCTGACCCGACGAGCAGGCCGCCGACCACAGGCGCAGGCGGCCCCCGGCCCGGACCTTGTCGGCCATCGGCTCCAGGATGTTGGCGCGCAGGTCGTCGAAGTGGTGCGGCTCGCGGAAGAAGCGGGTGACGTTGGTGGTCAGGGCCCGCAGCATGTTCTGCTGCTCGTCGACATTGCCGTCCTGGGCCACGAACGCGCAGTACTCGCTGAAGGTCTTCAGACCCAGGGTGCGCAGGCGCTTGGCCAGGCGCGAATAGACCAGCGTCGCCTTGCTGTCGGGCAGGCTGATGCCGGCCTGATCGTACAGCAGGGCCGCGATCCGCTTGAAGTCGGCGCTCGTGAAGGCGAACTCGCCGTCGACGAGGGCCTCGCGGCGATCGGTGAAGGAGCTTGAGGACGTGGTCATCTAGGCGGCCAGGGCCTCGCGTTCGGGAAGCAGGCGGTCCAGCGAGATTTCGCTGATCATCCGGCCTTCCAGGGAAATGATGTTGCGCACGAAATGTCGGACGTTTTCGCAGGCGATGTCGGGCGTCGGCTGGCAGAGGTCGTCGGTGATCGACAGGATGTCGGACACCGCGTCGACCAGCAGGCCCACCGTCCGGTCGCCGGCCTGCACGACGATGAATACGCTGCGCACGCTGGGCTCGGTGGTCGGCATGCCGATGCGGCAGGCCAGGTCCATGATCGGCAGCACCGCGCCGCGCAGGTTGATGACGCCGCGCATGTAGGCGGGCGACTGCGGCAAGGTGGTCGCCGGGCTCCAGCCGCGGATCTCGCGCACGGCCATGATGTCCACGCAGTATTCCTGCTCGCCCACGCGGAACGAGATCAGTTCGCGGGTCTCGGCGCTGGAGTTGGAGTGGGGTTCGGTCATCGGGCTATTCCGCGGCGATGAGGGTGGGGTCGGACGGCGACGGCGGGCCGCGTCGGCGCAGGTTGATCACGGCGTCGACGTCGAGGATCAGGGCCACGCGGCCGTCGCCCAGGATCGTCGCGGCGGCGACGCCCTCGACCTGCTGGTAGTTCTGCTCCAGCGACTTGATGACCACCTGGCGCTGACCGTGGATGGCGTCGGCCACCAGGGCGGCGCGCGAGCCGTCCTCGCCCTCGACCAGCAGCACCACGCCCTCGGTCGGCGGCGGCGACTTGCTGCGGTAGTTCAGGGTCAGACCCACGTCGATCAGCGGCACGAAGCTGTCGCGCACCGCCAGCACCGAACCGGTCGGGCCCAGGGGCCGGATTTCCTCGGCCTTGGGCCGCAGGCTCTCGACGATGCAGGCCAGCGGAATGACCAGGGTCTCGCCGGCCACGTCGACCACCATGCCGTCGAGGACGGCCAGGGTCAGGGGCAGGCTGAGGGTGAAGGTCGAGCCCAGGCCCGGGCGCGAGGCGATCGAGATGCGGCCGCCCAGCGCCTGGACGCTGCGCTTGACCACGTCCATGCCGACGCCGCGCCCCGAGACGTCCGAGATCTTGTCGGCGGTCGAGAAGCCCGGGAGGAAGATCAGGTTGTCGATCTCCTCGTCGGTCAGGGTGAGGTCCGGCGAGATCAGGCCCTTCTTGACGGCGATCGACAGCACCCGCTCGCGGTTGATGCCGCGGCCGTCGTCCTGGACCTCGATGACGATCCGGCCACTGCGGTGCAGGGCCGCCAGGCGCACCACGCCTTCGGGATTCTTGCCGGCCGCCTTGCGCTCCTCGGGGCTTTCCAGCCCGTGGTCGATGGCGTTGCGCAGCATGTGGGTAATGGGATCGGCCAGACGCTCGATGACCGTCTTGTCGACCTCGGTGTTCTCGCCGTCCATCACCAGGCGGGCCTGCTTGCCCGTCATGTTGGCGACTTCGCGGACCAGGCGCGGCATGCGCTGGAACACCGACTTCACCGGCTGGGCGCGGATGGCCATGACGCTGTCCTGGATCTCGCGGGTCAGCTGTTCCAGCTCATCCAGACCCATGGCCAGGTTCGAGGACGGGGCGATGCCGTACTCGCCGACCCGTTGGGCCAGCATGGCCTGGTTGATGACCAACTCGCCGACCAGGTCGATCAGGCGGTCGATGCGCTCGGGGTCGACGCGGATCACCGACTGGCCGGGACCGGGCACTTCGATCTGAGCCGGCTTCGCGGCGGGGGCCGCGGCCGGGGCGTTGGCGGCCACCGGCGGCGTCGCGGGAACCGGAGCCGAGACGGCGACCGGCGCGGGCGGCGCGACTTCAGCCACCGGCGCGACGGCGATCGGCGCTTCAACAGGCGCGGCGGGTTCGGGGAGGGCGACTTCCATCAGGCTGGCCAGCACGTCGGCGACGGGCGCCTCGCCGCGGGTGATTTCCAGCTCGCAGTCGCCGTCGACGAATTCGAAGACCTCGCGGATGGCCTCTTCGCCCTGCTCGGTCTCGAGCCGAACGCTCCAGGTGACATAGGCGGCTTCGGCGTCGAGGAATTCCAGGGTCGGCAGGGCGCTGTCGTCCAGGGTCGCCTGGATCGGGCCGAGACGCGCGAGCTCGCGCAGCAGCAGGCCGGTCTCGTTGGCCTTGCGATAGAGGTCCGACTTCGGACGGATCGAAACCGTCCAGACGTTGTCGAGCACGGCCACGTCGGCGGCTTGCGCGTCCAGGCTGATGGTCATCGGCTGGAAGTCGAAGCCCAGGTCGTCGTCGTCCATGCCGTCGTCACCACTGATGACGATCGGGGTGAAGCCCTCGAATTCGGGCGCGTCCTCCACCGGCGCGGCGGCGACGGCGGCGGCGCTGGGATCGGTCCAGGCCTTCAACTCGGCGGCCATGGCGGCCGAGGCGTCCATGTCCACCATGCCCAGGCCGCGGGCGGCGCTGACATGGTCGGCCAGCACGTCCGAAGCGCGCAGCAGGACGGCGGTCAGGTCGGCGGTGCCGGGAATCTCGTTCGAACGCAGCGCGTCGAGCAGCGTCTCGAACACGTGGGCGAAACGCACCAGCGGCTCGAGGCCGAACGCCCCCGCCCCGCCCTTGATCGAGTGCACGGCGCGGAACACGGCGTTGACGGTGTCGCCATCGTCGTTGCCGTCCTGCATGGCCAAGAGCCCGCCTTCAAGATCGGCGAGGAGTTCCTCGCATTCCTGAAAGAAGGTGACCTTGATGGCCTCTAGCTCGTCCATTCCCCGACTTCCTACAAAGCGCCCTGGTGGTTAGCGGTCGATCAGGCCGCGACGCGGCGGATGGCTTCGACCAGCTTCTCGGGGTTGAACGGCTTGACGATCCAGCCGGTGGCGCCGGCTTCACGGGCTCGCTGCTTCTTGCTGGGATCGCTTTCGGTGGTCAGCACCAGGATCGGGATGGCGCGATAGTCGTCGTCGACCCGCACCGCCTCGATGAAGCCGAAGCCGTCCAGCTTGGGCATGTTGATGTCGGTGATGATCACGTCGGGGCGGTGGGCGGAGAGAACCTCCAGCCCGTGTTCGCCGTCGACGGCTTCGACGACATTGAACCCGGCGCCGGAGAGAGCCATGCGCAGCATGTCCCGCATCGTGCGTGAGTCATCGACCGTGAGGACAGTACGCGTCACGATGCAGCTCCTTGGTAATCCGCCGGGAACAGCGCCCCTTCGGCGCCGAACAGACGGGTGGTTTCAACAAAGGCCTCGGAAGGGGCCGTGATCGAAAAGGGCTTGCCGTCTTCCGCCCAGGCCTTGCGGGCCGCGAGCAAGACCTGCAGGCACAGGCCGCCGAGCCGGCGAACCTGGTCGGCATGGACTTCGATGTCCTGACCCCGACGCTCGACGAACGCCTGCTTGAGAGGACCCGAAGCCTTGAGATCAAGGGTTTCGGGCAAGGCGATCGCTGTCGTCATCAGAACTCCTCCCAACCGTCGCTGGCCGGGGCTGCGGCGGTGGCGGCTCCGCCACGACCGGGTCGGGCGAAGGTGTTGAGGCGGGCGCGCTGCTCGGCCACGGGATTGTGGGCCGGTGCGTGGTAGGCGGGGTCGGCCATCTGCGGACGCTCGTAGGACGCCGTCTGCTGGCGGCCGTCGCCCACCCGGAAGCGACCGATCAGGCGCACCAGCTCACCGGTTTCGCCCTTCAGCGAGTGGGTGGCGGCGGTCGACTGCTCGACCATCGCCGCATTTTGCTGAGTCACCTGGTCCATCTGGTTGACGGCGGTGTTGACCTCGTTGAGGCCGGTCGCCTGTTCGGCGGCCGAGGCGGCGATCTCGGTGACCAGGGCGTCGATCTCGCCGACCTTGGTGACGATCCGCTGCAGGGCCTCGCCGGTCTGGCCGACCAGGCTGACGCCCTGGCTGACCTGCTGGGTCGAGGACGAGATCAGGGTCTTGATCTCCTTGGCCGCTTCGGCCGAGCGCTGGGCCAGGGCCCGCACTTCCTGGGCGACGACCGCGAAGCCACGGCCGGCGTCACCGGCGCGCGCCGCTTCGACGCCGGCGTTGAGGGCCAGCAGGTTGGTCTGGAAGGCGATCTCGTCGATGACGCCGATGATCTGGTTGATCTTCTTGGACGAGTCTTCGATCGCGCCCATGGCCGACACGGCCTCGTGCACGACCTGGCCCGAATGGGTGGCCTCGCCGCGGGTGCTGGAAACCACTTCCGAGGCCTGCTTGGCGCCGCTGGCCGTCCGGCGGACGGTGGCGGTCAATTCGTCCAGGGCGGCGGCGGTCTCTTCCAGCGAGGCGGCCTGTTGCTCGGTGCGGCGCGACAGGTCGTCCGAGGCGTGGGCGATTTCGTCGGCGCCGGTGCGCAGGCCATCCGTCGAGGCCGCGATGACCTTGATGGTTTCCTGCAGTTGGGTGATGGCGGCGTTGAAATCGTCCTTCAGCTTGCGGTACTCGCCGGGGAAGTCGGCCTGGACGCGGAAGGTCAGGTCGCCCTTGGCCAGGTGCTCCAGCGCATCGGCCAGCGACGACACCACCAGGGCGTTCTCGCGGGCGGCGGTGGCGGCGGCCTCCTCCTTGGCGCGACGCTCGTCGGCGGTCAGGGCGGCGGATTTCTCCTGCTCGGCGCGTAGTTGCTCAAGGTGCAGCTGGTTGTCGCGGAACACCTTCAGCGAGCGGACGATCGCGCCCAGCTCGTCGCCCCGGGTCAGCTTTTCCAGGTCGATGCCGTTGTCGCCCTGCGATAGCTTCTCGGTGGCCCCGGCGATGTCGCCGATCGACTTGCGGGTGGTCATCACGGTCATGAAGGCCAGGCCGGCGACCGCGCAGAGCGTGATCAGCGACATGACGATCGTCGCGCTCATCGCGGCGGCGGCTTCGGCCTGACGCTTGGCGGCCTGCTTGGTGGCGCGGCCCGCGGCGTCATCGACGACCGTCTGAAGTTGGGCGGCCATCTTGACATAGGTGTCTTCGAAGCTGCCGGCGAAGCTGTTGGCCATGCCGATGTCGACGTCGATCATGCCGCTGACCGTGTCGATGGCGCTGCGGCATTCGTCGAGCGACTTGACCAGCGAGGCGATCTTGGGGCGTTCAGAGGCGGGCAGGCGAGCCGAGAGGCCCTTGGTTTCCTTGCCCAGGGCGTCGAACTCGGCGAGCAGCTGGGTGATGCGCGGCCCGGCCGCGGGCGCCATCGGATCGGCCTTGGAGGCCAGGATCTGATAGAGCGCGCCGTGCGCCTTGGTGATGCGGCGCGACAGCGACTGAATATCGCTGTTGATGCGCATGTCCTGTTCGACCACCTGCTTGAGCGCGGCCGACTGGCTCTTCTGGACGATGATCGCCCCACCGGCCATCAGGGCCAGCATCAGAAGCGCGAACGCCGGCGCGAAGCCGATTTTGATGATCAATGGAAGATCGACGAGCCGGAAGCGCTTCATCGGATATGTCCCCTCTTGCGGCGGGCCGTGCGCACGGATCGCCAACTTCGAGGGGGATCATCACGGTATAATCCTAACAGTTCCTGACTTTGGTTAAGGGCGCTTGGCCGCAGGGGGTGTCGCACCCCGCGAACGCCGGATCATGGCGTTGGTTCCAAAGGGATTCTCGGGCCCGCGCCCGCGTATCTCTAGAGTCTAGTTTCAGGTGAAACTTAAGTCCCGACCAAGTATGCGTGGTTACCAATAAGTAAAAATGCATATTCTTTCGATGACTCAGGATATTTTAACTCGCACCTGCAAAAAAGCTCAGGCGTCCAGACGGCGCGACCGTCCGAAGGGCGTGACAACACTATTAGGAGCAGCGGGATGAAATATCCGATCGCTATTGCCGCGGGAATCGCTGGCAGCTTGTTCGTGGCTCAAGCGGCTTCGGCCGCCGGTGGCTTTGAAGACCAGATGGGCCGTTGCCTGCAACAATTCGCCAACACCCGCGACGCCGCCCAGGTGATGCTGGAATGCACCGCCGACGCCGGCAAGCTCTCGGCCTGCAAGGTCGTGGACAACAGCGCCGCGGGCAAGGGCTTCGACAAGGCCGCCATGTGCATCGCTGAAAAGCTGCCGATGGGCGCCAAGACCGGCACCGTGAAGGTCCCGTTCCGCTTCCCGGGCGGCGCGTAAGCCTAAAGCTCCCGCCCCAGGCTTTCCTGAGGGGATCTAAACACGCCTCCGCTGGCTCGGCCGGAGCGTCCTTACAGGGGACGCTCCGCGCAGAGCCAGCGGAGGTGTTTTGCGTTTTGGGCAAATCTTGAAATCCTGCGCCGGATGGGGACAGGCACACGTGCCTGTCCCCGGCGGCAAATCCCCTACCCCCCGCGCTTCAACGTCTCCCGCGCGATGACCAGCTGCTGGATCTGGCTGGTGCCCTCGTAGATGCGGAAGATCCGCACGTCGCGGTACAGGCGCTCGATGCCGTAGTCGGCGACATAGCCGGCCCCGCCGAAGATCTGCACCGCCCGGTCGGCGACCCGGCCGACCATCTCCGAGGCGAACAGCTTGGCGGCGGCGGCCTCGAGGGTGACGTTCTCGCCGGCGTCGCGCTTGCGGGCTGTTTCAAGAACAAGAGCTCGGGCCGCCAAAGCTTCGGTCTTGCTGTCGGCGATCATCGCCTGGATCAACTGGAAGCTGGCGATCGGCTGGCCGAACTGCTTGCGCTCGCTGGCATAGGCCACGCAGTCGACCAGCAGCCGCTCGGCCACGCCGACGCAGACCCCGGCGATGTGCAGCCGCCCGCGGTCGAGCACCTGCATCGCCACCCGGAAGCCCTCGCCCTCCTCGCCCAGCCGGTTCCAGGCCGGCACGCGGACATTGTCGAAGGTGACGTCGTGGATGTGGGCCCCCTGCTGGCCCATCTTCTTCTCGGGCTTGCTGACAGACAGGCCGGGCAGGTCGCGCGGCACCAGGAAGGCCGAGACGCCCGAACCGCCCTTGGCGTCGGGATTGGTCCGCGCCATCACCGTGAACAGCGAGGCCTTGCCGGCGTTGGTGATGTAGCGCTTGGAGCCGTTCAGCACATAGTCGTCGCCGTCGCGGACGGCGCGGGTCTGGACGGCGGCGCTGTCGGAGCCGGCCTCGGCCTCCGTCAGGGCGAACGAGGTGATGATCTGGCCCGAGGCTATGCCCGGCAGCCACTTGGCCTTCTGCGCGTCCGTGCCGAACATCACCAGCCCCTGGCTGCCGATGCCGACATTGGTGCCGAACACCGAGCGGAAGGCCGGCGAGGCGCGGCCCACCTCGATGCCGACCAGGCATTCCTCCTCCATGTTCAGGCCCAGGCCGCCGAAGTCCTCGGGGATGGACAGGCCAAACAGGCCCAGGCCCTTCATCTCCTCGATGACCTCGGCCGGCACCGCGTCGTCCTCGGCCACCTTGGCCTCGATCGGACGCAGCCGCTCGGTCACGAAACGGCGGACCGTGTCGATCAGCTGATCGCGGGTCTCGAGGTCCAGGGCCATGGCGTTCCTTCCTGCGTCAAACACTTGTTTTGCGCAGACTGTAGCGGGGGAGCGTCAGAAGGAAAGGGGGCTAGGCGTATCGCCATTTAAGGGTGATCCCCCGATCTTGTCGTCATTCCCGCCCTTGTGGCGGGAACCTCTCTGTCCGCCGCAGGCGCAGGGGTGTGGCGCGCCAGCGCGCCAAGGCGTCTCACCGTCAGCTGAACCAGGGGTTCCCGCCACAAGGGCGGGAATGACGGGTCAAGAAGATGGGTCGCGGACTGACCCAGCAGCCAGAAGCGCCCTAGAACCGCGACCGCCAGGTGGCGATGGCGCCCACCTCCGGCCCGGCGTCGGCCTGGTGGCCGGGCTGCAGGGTCAGGCTGGTGCGCACGCTCAGCGTCCGCAGCGGCCCGAAGCCTTGCTCCAGGCCCAGATCGAGGTCGACCTCCCGGCCGCCGGGCGCGGCGCTGAAGCGGCGGGTCGAGAAGGTCAGGGGGTCGTCATAGGCCAGGGGCACGTCGGCCAGGGTGGCCTGGAAGCGGCCGCGCTCGATCCGCAGGGGCTGGGCCACCTCGAAGGTCAACCGCGAGCAGGTCCAGCCGACCAGGCGGCAATCGAGGCCGGCGGCCAGGCTCCAGGCGCTGCTGACGGCGTCGTCCAGGTCCAGCAGGCGGCCATCCACCGCCGTCCGGCCGACCGAGAGCGTGGCTCGCAGCGACAGGCCCGGTCTCGGCGACAGGTCGAACGCCACCGCCCCGAAACGGGTGCGGGCCGGCATGGCCAGGGTGGCGCCGGGCGTCAGGTAGGAGCCCAGCGGGCCCAGGGGTTCGTCCAGCGCCCCGCCGGTCAGGCTGATCATCGCCTCGCCGATCCGCACCATGCCGGTGGCCGAGGCGTAAGCCGAGCCCTCGATTTCGGTGAGTTGCAAGGGCTGGCGCGGATGGGCCGAGCCCTGTTCGGCCAGCAGGGCGAAGCGGCCGAACCGCAGGGCGCCCTGGGTCGTCCGGTCGGGGCGGGCGACCAGCTGAAAGGCGTCGCGGCCGGCGGCGCCGGCCGGGGCGGCGGCCCCGCCCTCGCCGCTCCAGGTCGACAGGCTCAGCCGGCCGAAACCGCCTTGCAGCCGGACCGAACGCATCGGCTGGGGGCCCAGGGCCCGTGACGGCTCGGGATCGTGCGGGCGCTCCTCGAACACCGGCGCCTCGACCGAGACGGCCAGGGTCAGGCCGCCCAGGGCGGGTCCGCCCAGCACCACGTCGCTGGCGGTCTGGATCGGCGGCGCCTGCAGGCCCGCCCGGCGCTCACCCGGCAGGCCGTCGGCGAGATTGACCTGGAAGAGACGCTGATAGTCGTCGCGGATCACGGTCCGGAGGCCGTCGGTCCGGCGCAGCGCCGAGCCGAAGGCGGCGGTCGCCGTGGCGCCGACGCCCGGATCGACGATCGCCGTCGTCTCGCCGCCGGCCAGGGGCAGGCTGCTGGTCCCCACCGGCGCGAAGGCCCGGGCCAGGTCCAGCGCCCCCCGGCCATAGGTCGAATCGGTTCCCGTCGGGCCGATGTCGGCGGCCGTGCGCAGCAGGATATCGACCGCGTCGCGCCCCGAGATGTTGGGGAAGGTCTGCAGCAGCAGCGCCAGGGCGCCCGAGACGTGCGGCGCGGAGAACGAGGTTCCGGAAACCACCGCGCAGTTCGCGCCGCTGCAATCGGTGGCCAGGCTCTCGCCCGGCGCGGCGATGTAGCCGTTGGCCGCGACGCCGGCCTTGTTGGAGAAACTGGCCAGGGCTCCGGTCTGGGCCAGGGCGCCGACGGCGATCACCGCGCCGGAGAAGCGCGGGTCGGTCGCGTAGCGGGCCGGCCAGTCGGGGTTGGCCAGGCTGTCGTTGCCGGCGGAGGCGGCCACCACCACCCCGGCGGCGGTGGCGCGCGCCAGGGCCGCCTCGAAGGACGCGCCCAGAGGCGCATCGCCGCCCAGCGACAGGTTGACCACCCTGGCCCCCTTGGACACCGCATAGTCCAGGGCGCGGGCCAGGTCGGCCGATCCGAACACGCAGTCGGGGCATTCGACCGTGGCGTTGGCGGCGTCGTCGGCCCGGATCGACAGGATGCCGGCCTCATAGGCCACGCCGACCGCGCCCGCGCCGTCGAACCGCGCGGCGATGACCGCGGCCACCCGGGTGGCGTGGCGGTCCGTGCCGACCGGAACGCCGCGCGCGCCGATGATGTCGACGGAATCCGCCGAGACGGCCCCGACCAGGTCGGGCCGCGAGCCGTCGACGCCGGTATCGACCACCGCCACGGTGACCCCCTGGCCGGTCGCGCCCTTGGCGTAGGCGGCGTCGGCATGAATGGCCGCCAGCCCCCAGCTACGCTGGTATTCGGCGCTGCTGGCGCTGGGAATAGGCGGCGGCGGAGGCGGCGGCGGGGGGGGCGATGGAACCACCGGCGGGGGCGCGACCACGGTCGGCGTCGGCCCCGAACCGCCGCCGCCCCCGCCGCCACAGGCGACCAACGGCGCCGCCAACAGCAGGCAGAGGGTCGGCCGCACGAATCCAGGTCGGACGAGACGCGCCATGTTCCCCCAGGGCGATACGGTCGTGAGACTCCCGTTCTACACCCTGGAAGCCTCACTCCGCGCGAGGACACTGCGTCGCACGCCGTACAGGAAATAGACCGCGAACCCGATCGCGTGGGCGTAGAGGAAGTAGGTCTGGGTCTTCAGCGGCAAGCTGGAGAACAGGTAGAGGCAGCCGAGGATCGCGCCCGGGGCCACCACCTGCCAGATCGGCGTCGAGAACACCCGGACGCGGCCCGGGTCGCGCACCCGCAGGATGATCACCGACAGCCCCACGGCGATGAAGGCCGCCAGGGTGCCGGCATTGGCCAGCTCGGCGATATCCTTCAGCGACAGCAGGCCCGACAGCAGAGCCGACAGGGCCCCGGTCAGCAGAGTCATCAGCACCGGCGTGCCGGTCTTGGCGTTGACGCGTGCCAGGCCGGCCGGCAGCAGGCCGTCGCGAGCCATCACGAAGAAGATCCGGCTCTGGCCATACATGAAGGCCAGGATCACGGTCGGCAGGGCAACCACCGCGGCGAGAGCAACCAGCTGGGCCATCCTCGGATATTTCAGGGTCTCCAGGATGAAGACCAGCGGGGCCTCGCTCTTGGAGAACACCTCGGCCCGCGAGGCGCCGATCGCGACGGCGGCGACGACCATGTAGATCAGCGTGCAGACCAGCATCGAGCCGACGATGCCGATGGTCAGGTCGCGCTTGGGGTTCTTGGTCTCCTCGGCGGCGGTCGACACCGCGTCGAAGCCGTAGAAGGCGAAGAAGATCAGGCTGGCGGCGGCCATCACCCCGACCTTGACCCCGTCGGGGCCCGGGGTCGCGGCGAAGCCGTTGGGCATGAACGGCGTGAAGTGGCTGGCGTCGAACACCGGCAGGGTCAGGACCACGAAGGCGGCCAGGGCCAGGATCTTGATCGCCACCAGCACCATATTGACCGTGGCGCTCTCCTTGGTGCCCAGGGCCAGCAGCCCCGCGACGGCGAACGAGATGATCACCGCCGGCAGGTTGACGATGCCGCCCTGGTGCGGCCCGGCCAGCAGGACGTGCGGAAAGCCCATCATCTGGAACAGGCCCTGGGCGTGGGCCGACCAGCCCACCGCCACGGCCGCGCAGACCAGGGTGTATTCGAGGATCAGGCTCCAGCCGACGAACCAGGCCACCGGTTCGCCCATGGCCACGTAGCTGTAGGTGTAGGCGCTGCCCGAGGCCGGGATCATCGTCGACAGCTCGGCGTAGCACAGGGCCGCGCAGGCGCAGACCGCCCCGGCGATCAGGAACGACAGGATCACCCCCGGCCCCGCCAGCCCGGCCCCGACCCCGGTCAGGGTGTAGATGCCGGTGCCGACGATGGCCCCGACCCCCAGGGCGACCAGGTGGTACCAGCTCAGCGTCTTCTTCAGGGCGTGGGCCGGATCGCCGGCGGCGGTGTCGATCGCCTTGCGGCGCGTCCAGAAACTCATGCGGTCCTCCCGACTCTCGGAGCGGACCATGGGCCAGCGACGCCATGTCGCCAAGAGGGAGGATTATGCTCCGCCCGCGACCTTTTCTGACAAGCGTGTGCAGCCAGCGTTACAGGCGGGGTCGCTTCCTGCTCAGTCCTCCCCCTGTGGGGGAGGCGATCGCGCAGCGATCGGTGGGGGGAGTTTTGGGGGTCGACTATCCCGGGCCTGGCCGTCGGCCGACCCTTCCCCCACCGTCGGCTTCGCCGACACCTCCCCCCGGAGGGGAGGACTAGGTTCGGTCAGATCACCGCGTCGAAGGCCGACCAGCCGCCCTGGGGCGCGGTCTGGGTCTGGGCGTGGCGTCCGCGCCGGTCGAGGCGTTCGTGCAGCCGCTTCACGCAGCGGCTGCCCGTGGTCTCGAACAGGAACGGGAAGATCCCGTGGACGAAGCACGCCGCGCCGCCCAGCAACATCGGGAAGGCGAAGCTCCAGGCCATGGCCATGTGCTCGCCATAGGTCTCGTCGACCGAACGCGGATGGCGGGTGAAGGCGTCGAACATGGAAAATCCTCGAGAATGCACGGGCTCCATGATGGACCTGTTCGCGAGAATGACATGGTCTCAGACGCGGTCTCGTGGCAGGTATAGAGAATTCTGTTCTCTTCACGAGCATGCTTAGAGAATGATTTCACTGGATCAGATCGATCGCCGCCTGTTGGCCATCCTGCAGCAGGACGCCACCACGCCGATCGCCGAACTGGCCGAGCGGGTCGGGCTGTCGCAGACCCCGTGCTGGAAGCGGGTCAAGCGCCTGCAGGACAGCGGGGTGATCACCGCCCGCGTCGCCCTGATCGATCGCGAGGCCCTGGACCTGTCGCTGACGGTGTTCGTGGCGGTGAAGACCGGCCGTCACGACGAGGAATGGTTGGCGAGCTTCGCGGCCGGAGCCAAGGCCCTGCCCGAGGTGATCGAGTTCTACCGGATGAGCGGCGACGTCGATTACCTGCTCAAGGTCGTGGTCCGCGACATCGCCGCCTATGACCGCTTCTACCGCCGGCTGATCGCCACCGCCCCGCTCACCGACGTCAGTTCCAGCTTCGCCATGGAGCAGATCAAGTTCACCACCGCCCTGCCGATCCAGACGTCTTGAGCGGCCCGTCGCGAACGTGTCACGTCCTCCCTCTACGGACCGGGCGACGATAGGAGCGGAACCATGGATACGACGCGGCGCACGGCCTTTGGACTGTTGATCGGCGGCGCGGCGCTCGCGCCCGGCCTGGCCCCGGGCCTGGCCCCCGGTCTGGCCAACGCGGCCGAGACCTCGGTCGACCCCAAGGCCCCGCCGGCCATCCGCGCCCACCTGGGCGTCACCGAGAACCCCTACGGCCCCAGCCCCGCCGCCCGTCGCGCGGCGATCAAGGCCATGGACGAAGCCGCCTACTACGCCTGGTCGCTGGAGCCGCCGCTGGTCGAGGCCATCGCCAAGCGCGAGGGCGTCCGCCCCGACCAGGTCGGGCTGTGCAACGGCTCGCTGGAGGCGCTGTCGCTGCTGTCGACCGCCTTCAGCGCGAAGGGTCCGATCGTCTCGCCGCAACCCAGCTACGCCACGCCCCTGCTCTATGCCGAGCGCCAGGGGGCCAGGCTCGACTGGGTCCCGCTGGCCGCCGACCAGCAGATCGACCTCCCGGCCCTGGCCGCCCGGTCGAAAGGGGCCGGCGCCGTCTATGTCTGCAATCCCAACAACCCGACCGGCCTGCTGCTCGACCCGGCGCTCTTGCGCGCCTTCTGCGTGGAGACCGCCAAGACCGCGCCGGTCATCGTCGACGAGGCCTATATCGAGATCAGCCCCGACCCGGCGGTCCATTCGATGGTCGACCTGGTGCGGGCCGGTCACGACGTGGTCGTGGCCCGCACCTTCTCCAAGGTCTATGGCATGGCCGGGCTGCGGGTGGGCTTCGTCATCGCCCAGCCGGCGCGGATCAAGCAGCTGAAGAGCCTGATCCCGACCCACAAGGGCCGCCCCGGCCTGGCCGCCGCCCTGGCCTGCTACGGCGACCCCGCCTACCTGGCCGGGACCAAGGCCTATCTGGAAGGCTGCCGCCAGAAGATCTACGCGATCTGCCAGGCCAACGGCCTCAAGTTCCTGCCGTCGCACGGCACCTATGTGTTCGTGGACTGCGGCAAGCCGAACCTGGCGTTCCAGAAGACCCTGGCCGGGCTGGGCGTCGAGGTGCGGGTGTTCGACAGCCCGCGCCATCCGACCTGGATCCGGGTGGGCACGGCCAGCCCGGCGGAGCTGGATATCTTCGCCGAGGTGCTGCCGAGGGCGCTGAAGGCCTGATCGGGGAAAGGGCCGGGGACACGCACAGAAGTTATCCACAGCCCTGCCATGTTTGGGGACAGGCCCATGGGCCTGTCCCCAGCCGTCGGACCGCGCTCTATCCCCGCGCCGCGCGTTCACGACTCGAACAAATTCAACGCCTTACACAAAAACGCACGTTTCCCGTCCCCACCTTCCGGGGCGGCCCCATCCTAGGGGCATGACCCAGACCGACATCCCCACATGGTGCCTGACCCTGCAGCTCAAGCTGATGGCCGCCCTCGACGCGGCCTGGGCGATCCTGGACGCCAGCGACGACCCCGCCGAGATCCGCCGGGCCCGCGACAAGGCCAAGGCCATAGGCGACCTGGCCGCCGTGGCCCGCAAGGTGGCCCTGATCGTCCCGGCCGGCCGCGCCAAGCCCGCCACGGGCTCGATGCTCGACGCCGCCGCGGCGGGCCTGACCGCCACCAAGGCCGTGGCCGACCTGAAAAGGCGGCGATCACCGCCCCGCCCGCCCCCATGGCGGCTCAAGCCGAACACGCCCGCCGCGCCCTCGACAAGCTCAAGGGCGGGCGACGTGGGCGATTGTGAACGCGCCGTCCATGCGACCTACGTCTCAAGGCGATCCGTGGCCTCACGATCGCGCTCGTATCGTCTCGTGAGCGGAAACAGCGGCAGCCAGGACTCGCGACGGACGGTCCAGAGTTCGTAGGTCGGCCTCAGCTGGTCCGAGACGTCCAGAGATCCCAGGTTCACCTCGATCTCGTCGGCGGAGCGCGCGAAAACGGACGAGCCGCAGCGGGGACAGAAAAACCGCCCGGCGTAGTCGCGTGTTTCACCGTCGACCGTCACCGCCTCCTGAGGGAACACCGCGGAAGCGTGAAAAAGCGCCCCGTGATGCCTGCGACAGTCGAGACAGTGACAAACGCCGACCCGGTACGGGCGTCCCGACGCCTCGATCCGGACGCCGCCGCACAGGCAACCGCCGGTGAATCGGTCCATGCCGCGTCTCCTCCAAGATCAGGCGGTGGACCGCCGGGGACATGCTCTCACGGCAAGGCCTCGAAAATCGACCACGAACGTGGGGTGAGTGCGTGTCCCCAATGCGTCCACGGCCTCAAACCCTAATCCTGAAGGCAGGCCTGGAAGCAGAGTCAGCGGATCCGTTGGGGACGCGCACTCACGGCGAGCGCTGCGTGACTACGGCTGAGGCCGTGGAGTGAGAGCATGTCCCCGTCCCCCCTCAGTCCGGCCAAAGATCCTGCACGTCGCCCTTGCGGTTGAGCATGTGCGTCGCCCGCTTGATCAGCATCAGCAGCCGCTCCCGCCGCCCGTCGCTGTCATAGGTCAGGGTCGACCGCGCCAGGCCCTCGAGCATGAACCGCGCCAAATCCCGGCTGGCTTGGAAGCGCGGGCCGGCGCCCGCGTGGAGGATCTTCAGGAAGTGGTCGCCGGCCTGGGCGCGGTCGAACTCGGCCTGGGCCGGGGCCAGCAGGGCGTGGATCGCCGGGTCGGTGCGGCCGGCGGCCTCCAGCTCGGCGAAGGCCATGAACGGCACGCTGTGCAGCAGGTCCCAATAGCTGTCGATGGCGTGCTCGGTGACGTCGCCCCCCGGCGGCAGGGTGTCGGCGGCGGCCCGGAACAGGGTCGAGCGCTCGGCCTGGACGTGGGCCACGGCCGCCTCGACCAGGGCCTCGCGGGTCGGGAAATGGTAGAGCATCGCCCCGCGCGTCAGGCCCGCCGCATCGGCGATCACCGGATTGGTCGCGGCGTGGTAGCCCATGTCGGCGATCAGCCGCATGGCGCAGTCGAGAATCCTCGCCCGGGTCTTCAGCGACTTGGGCGTATCCTTGGCGAGGCGAGCGGCGTCCATGATCCTGATCTAGTGAAACCGATGTTGCACCGCAACAGCGCAAGGCGACCAAAGCTTGGCCCTGGCGCACAGATTCGCCGGATGGTGAAATTTCGGGCGCTGGGTGCGGCGCGGCGTCACGCCCCTTCCCCGCCGCCATTTCACGAAAGCGACATGCAATCAGCTTAATCGCCGGAAAGCTCGCCTGGGTGGGGCCGGTCCGGGGGGATCGGTCCTCGAACGCCGCACAGGCGCTGCTTGGGAACCGCGCGAGGGGCAAGCCATGGCTATCGACAACGACATCGACGTCCGCCGTTACCGCTCGATCTTCATCAGCGACGTCCACCTGGGCACGCGCGGCTGCCAGGCCGAGCTGCTGCTGGATTTCATCCGCCACGTGGAATGCGACAAGCTCTATCTGGTCGGCGACATCATCGACGGCTGGAAGCTGCGCAGCGGCTGGTACTGGCCGCAGAGCCACAACGACGTGGTGCAGAAGATCCTGCGCCTGGCCCGCAAGGGGGTCGAGGTGATCTATGTGCCCGGCAACCACGACGACCGGGTTCGCGACTTCTGCGGAACCCACTTCGGTGGGGTGGTTGTGGCCCGCGACGTCATCCACGAGGCCGCCGACGGCAAGCGCTACCTGGTGGTGCACGGCGACGAGTTCGACGGGGTGGTGCAGCACGCCAAGTGGCTCGCCTTCCTCGGCGATTGGTCCTATAGGACCATCCTGATGCTGAACACCTTGCTCAACCGCGCGCGTCGAAAGCTTGGTTTTGGGTATTGGAGCCTCTCGGCCTATCTGAAGGTCAAGGTGAAGAACGCCCTGCAATTCATCGAGAACTTCGAAGCCGCGGTCGCCGACGAAGCGCGTCGCCGCGGCGTCGACGGCGTGATCTGCGGCCATATCCACAAGGCCGAGATGCGCGACATCGGCGGCGTGCTCTATGTGAACGACGGCGATTGGGTGGAAAGCTGCACCGCGCTCGTGGAACATATGGACGGACGGCTCGAAATCCTGGAATGGTCCAAGCTTAGGTCCTGGTCGGTGATCGACCGGGCGCGGGCGCTCATTGTCGAGCCCCCTATCGCGGAGCCTGCCGCCGCCTGATGCGGATACTACTCGCCACCGATGCATGGGAACCGCAGGTCAACGGCGTGGTTCGGACCCTCACCAAGGTGATGGCCGAACTGCGCGCCATGGACCACGAGGTCGACGTCGTCAGCCCCGACCAGTTCCCCACCTTCCCGCTTCCGACCTATCCGGAGATCAAGCTGGCCATCGGCGCCTACGAGCCGGTGATGGAGCGCTTCAAGTCGTTCGAGCCCGAGGCGATCCACATCGCCACCGAGGGTCCGATCGGCCTGGCCGCCCGCCGCATCTGCCTGGAATGGAAGCTGCCGTTCACCACCAGCTACCACACGCGGTTCCCCGAATACGTGTCGGCCCGCCTGCCGTTGCCCTTGTCGGCCGGCTACACCTACATGCGCTGGTTCCACAAGCCGTCGGGCCGGCTGATGGTCGCCACCCCGACCATGCGCGACGAGCTGATCCGCCACGGCTTCCGCAACATCTCGCCCTGGACGCGCGGCGTCGACACCGACGTCTTCAAGCCCCGGGTCACGGGCGAGCCCGACATGTTCGAGGGCCTGGCCCGGCCGATCTTCCTCAATGTCGGCCGCGTGGCCGTCGAGAAGAACATCGAGGCCTTCGCCAGCCTGGACCTGCCCGGCACCAAGGTGATCGTCGGCGACGGCCCGCAGCGCGAGGAGCTGGCCGAGAAATATCCCGACGTGGTGTTCACCGGCGCCAAGTTCGGCGCGGAACTGGCCCGCTACTTCGCCTGCGCCGACGTGTTCTGCTTCCCGTCCCTGACCGACACCTTCGGCCTGGTGATTCTCGAGGCCATGGCGGCCGGCGTGCCGGTGGCGGCCTTCTCGGCCCCCGGCCCGATCGACATCATCCCCGGCTCGGGAGCCGGCGCCCTGGCCCCGGGCCAGACCGACGGCCTGCGCGAGGCCTGCCTGGCCTGCCTGGACATCGACCACGGCGTGGTCCGCAAGTTCGCCGAAGGCTTCTCGTGGCGCGCCTGCGCCGAGGAGTTCTACAAGAACCTGCAACCCTATCCCGAACCGGAAAAGACCCGGTTCTGGCGGCGGCTGCGACGCCTGGCGCGGCTGCGCCGGCGGCCGGCGGCGTAGGCCTAAAACCCTCTCCCGCTGGGAGAGGGTTCAGGAAGGCGTCGCCCGACGCTCTAGGTGTCGGGCGTCGGCGCGGCCTGGACCTGCACGCCCACCGGCGGGACGATCACGGGCGGCTTGGCGGGCGCTTTGCAGCCCTCGGTCTCGCCCAGATGCTTGACCAGATCGATCAGCGCCATCTGGACGGCGTTGATCGACGCGTGCCGGGCGACGGCCGGGGCGCCGTGCTGGGGCGAAACGCCTTCGCCGGCCGCCACGGTCCGCCGGGAATTCAGCGCGACATTGTTGGCCGTGGCGTTCTGCAGCTGATTGGCCATGAACACCCCGCCCACCGGGCCGGCCAAGGCTCCGAAGATGATGCCCGTCGCCCTTTGGCCGCCGCCCGATTTCAGGGGCGTCAAGGCGCGAAACTTGCCGGTGGCCGTGTAGGGCAGGCAGGCGATCGCCGGGCTGTCCGCCGGCGGGCCGACGGACAGCCGCGCGATGGCGGTGGCGCCCTCGGCATCGGCCTGGATGTCCGGGCCCGACATCTCCACGACGATCGCCAGAGGCGGTGCGCCACCGGCCGCCGGCTCGGCGGCGGCGGCGGCGAGGTATCCGTGATTGCGCAGGGTCTTCTCGACGCCTTGCCGCAGGGACGAACCGACGGTGGCGACATCGGTCTTGAAGAGGGTCGCCGCCGAGGGATCGACGGTCACGTCCTTGACCAGCAACCGCCCGGCGATCGGCGAGCCTTCGCCCCTGGGCAGACCGTGACGACCGCTGACCGTGATCAGATCGACATTGATCGGCGGCGGCTCGGCCATCGCCGTCGCGGCAAGAGCCGCCATGACAACGCCGACCATGGTCAGGAAGCGGCGGGTCATGGCGGCTTTCGCCTATTTGCTGTTGAACTTCGCGCGCAGGTTGGCCGCGAAGCCGTTGGTCATGATGCCCACGATGTCGGGCTTGGTCGCCGCCTGGGCGATGGCCCCGATCAGGCCGCCGTTCGAGGCGTGCATGCCGACAACGTCCTTATAGACGCCCAGTTCGGCGCCGTCGGAAATGCGCACCACGCGCACGTCGGCCACGACCATGTTGGAGCCGCCGATGATGTTGCCCATCGCCGCGTTGACGCGGCTGTAGCTCTTGACGGTGATCTCGAACCGGGCGGCGTCGGAGCCCGAGGGCGACGCCTTGAATTCCGTTTCGACGGCGCTCTTCAGGCGGGCCTGCAGATCCGCCTTGCCGGTCAGGTAGTCGGCGTTCTCGGCGCGCTTGCCGTCCACGGCCGCCCAGGTCTCGTTGACCTCCTGGATGAAGATCTTGTCGCGCACGTCGGTCTTGAGCGCGTTTGGCGTACTGGCGCACGCGGTCAGGCTGGCGGCCGCCAGGGCGACCATCAGGAAACGGAACATTTTCAAAGCAAACCCCCAAACTTGAAGCTCTACTGTTACCAGGAGCCCCCAGGGTTGCAATCGCTACTTTGTGACACGCTCAGGCTCCGCCGGCCCCGTTTTCTTCCCACCCCTCGACGAACGGAAAGCGTTCGGCCCAGAACGCGGCCAGCCTCGGGTCGGCGTCCACCCGGCGCACCACCTCGCCCATCCTCGGCGCCACGTCATGGAACCGCCGACGGCGCGGCCCCCAGCGGCTGACCACGGCGACATAGAGGTCGAGCACCGTCATCTCGTCGCCCAACAGGTAGCGCCCGGGCGTGATCTGGCTTTCCATCATCGCCCAGCAGTCGGCGATGCGTTCGGCGGTGGCGGCCTTGACCCGGGCCTGGACCTCGGGGTCCGGCCCGGCCAGCCGCGAGGGGTCGTCGCGCACCCAGAACAGCGAATAGATCGAGGCCGGCACGAACACCATCCAGCGCAGGAACTGGGCGCGCAGGGGCGAATCGAGCGAAGGGGCCAGCCTGGCCTCGGGATGGGTGTCGGCCAGCCAGATCAGGATGGCGGCGCTTTCGGTGATCGTCTCGCCGGCCGGCGTCACCAGGGCGGGGATCTGCCTGAGCGGGTTGACGCCCGCCACCTTGGCCTGCTGGGCCTCGCCCTCCCAGGTCGGCGCCTCGACGACGGCATGGGGCTGCCCCAGCAGGGTCAATGTCGCCTCGACCGGCACGGAGCCCGAGCCAAGCGCGCCATAGATGGTGTAAACTGGGTTCATCTTTGGTTAGCCAATCTACCCACAACATGTTGTGTGCCGCGACCAACTGACCACTAGATGCGCCTGTTGGTGCTGCGCTACCAAGGAACTGTAACCGTCCGTCCGATTCGTGTCCGCCTGCCCTGGAGCCCGCTCTCGATGTCCGCCAAGCTGATCACCACGCCCGGCCTCCTGACCCCCTCCGGCGCCTATAAGCCCTTCCGCTATCCGTGGGCCCACGAGTTCTGGAAGAAGCAGCAGCAGGTCCACTGGATGCCCGAAGAGGTGCCGCTGGGCGAGGACCTCAAGGACTGGGCCGTCAAGCTGAACGACAAGGAACGGAACCTGCTGACGCAGATCTTCCGCTTCTTCACCCAGTCGGACATCGAGGTCGCCGACAACTACATGGAACGCTACGGCCGGGTGTTCAAACCCACCGAAGTGAAGATGATGCTGTCGTCGTTCGCCAATATGGAGACCATCCATATCGCGGCCTACGCGCTGCTGCTGGAAACCATCGGCATGCCGGAGAGCGAATTCGGCGCGTTCATGGAATACCAGGCCATGCGCGACAAGCACGACTTCATGCAGAAGTTCGGCGTCGAGACCAATGCCGACATCGCGCGGACGCTGGCCATGTTCGGCGGCTTCACCGAGGGCCTGCAGCTGTTCGCGTCGTTCGCGATGCTGATGAACTTCCCGCGCTTCAACAAGATGAAGGGCATGGGCCAGATCGTTTCGTGGTCGATCCGCGACGAGAGCCTGCACTGCGAAGGCATCATCAAGCTCTACCACGCGTTCAACGCCGAGACGAAGTGCGTGACCAAGGCCGTGGCCGCCGACATCGTCGACTGCTGCAAGACCGTGGTCACCATGGAAGACGCCTTCATCGACCTGGCCTTCGAGGCCGGCGAGATCCAGGGCATGACCCCGGACGACATCAAGAAATACATCCGGTTCATCGCCGACTGGCGCCTGCGCCAGCTGCACCTGCCGGAAGTCTACGGCATCAAGGAAAACCCGCTGCCCTGGCTGCAGTCGCTGCTGTCGGGCGTGGAGCACGCCAACTTCTTCGAGGCCCGGGCCACGGAATATTCCAAGGCCGCCACCAAGGGCCAATGGCACGGCGCCGAAGGCGTGTGGTCGAGTTTCGACAACATGCTGACCAAGCGCTCGGAAAACACCCTGCCGGCTGAATAAGAGCAGGGAAGTCGGGGATATCATGCCGCCGCCCTCGCGAGAGGGCGGCGTCTCTTTGTCTGGAGCCCCCTCTTGTCTGGAGAATGTTGATGCGGGTTGCGGTGATCGGACCGGGCGCGGTGGGCGGCGCGGTGGCCGCGTGGCTGGCCCAGAACCCGGCGCTGGACGTCGAGGTCTGCGCGCGTACGGCCTTCGACCGGCTGGAGGTCGAGACGCCCGGAGGCCTGCTGGTCGCCAGCCCGCGCGTGCTGACCTCGCCGGGCGAGGCCTTGCTTGATCAGCGGGGCCCCGTCGACTGGGCGCTGATCACCACCAAGACCTATGACGCCGCCGCGACCGGCGCCTGGCTGGCCGCCCTGGTCGGGCCGGCCAGCCGGGTGGCGGTGCTGCAGAACGGCGTCGAGCACGTCGAGCGCTTCACGCCTTATGTCGACGCGGCGCGGATCACCCCGGCGGTGGTCGATATCCCGGCCGAGCGCACGGCGCCGGGCCGGGTCCGTCAGCGGCGGGACGGGACGATCCTGGTTCCGGAGGGCGCGGCCGGCCAGGCCTTCGTCGCCCTCTTCGCCCACACGCCGATCGCGGTGTCGACCACGGCCGACTTCAGGACCGCGGCCTGGAAGAAGCTGGCGCTCAACTGCGCCGGGGCGGTCAACGCCCTGACCCTGAAGCCGGCGGGCGTCGCTCGGCGCGAGCCGATCGCCGACATCATGCGGGCCCTGGTCGGCGAATGCGTGGCCGTGGGCCGGGCGCAGGGCGCGGACCTGCCGGACGACCTTCCCGAGACGGTGGTGGCCGGCTATCGCGCCGGTCCGGCCGACGGGGTCAATTCCCTGCACGCCGACCGGGCCGCCAGTCGGCCGATGGAGCTGGACGCCCGAAACGGGGTGATCGCGCGGCTGGGCGCCCGGCACGGGATCGCCACGCCGGTCAATACGATGGTGGTGGCCCTGCTGGAGGCGGCGGCTACGTCTTGAGGAAGCCGCCCAGCAGGTCGCCGACCGCGCCGCCCAGGCCTTCGGTCGGCAGCTGACCGCCCGGCGTCAGCTTGTCGACCAGGCTCGGCAGCAGTTCGGCCAGCTTGGCCGCGCCGACCTGCGGGTCGACGCCCAGCTTCTCGGCGAACTGGCCAACCGCGCCCGAGCCGAGCACGGCCTGGATCTGTTCGGCCGAGATCGGCAGGTTGGCGCCGCTGGAGACCCAGGACTGGGCCACCGCGCCCAGGCCGCCCTTCTGGAAGGCCTCGACCAGGCCGCCGACCCCGCCGGCCGCGCCTTGGCCGCCGATGGTCTCGATCAACCCCGACAGGTCGGCGCCGCCTTCATGGCCGCCGAGGGCGCCCATCAGATTGTCCAGCAAGCTCATGAACGCTCTCCGAGTTGGCGGCGTCCGTGGCGGGCGCCTGGGATCCAAGACTAGCGGCGGTCTATGTCAGTGCGATGAGGGCTGTAGAGCGCTCGAAAATGCGCCTTGTTTCGCGCATTTTCTTCACGCGAACCGGCGTCCACTTCGCTCGAAAATGCTCTAGGGCCGATCACGCTTGGGCAGGGCGGCGATCTCTTCGGCCGACAGGCGGGTGATGCTCTTGGCCATGATCGGCATGGCGAAGTGGCCGTCGGAGACCCGCAGGTCCAGGTCGATCGGCCTGCAGACCGTGTCCGTGCCGCGCACCACCGAGACGATGTGCACGCCGGGCGAGGTCAGCTGGCTGGTTCCGTGCGAGAGGTCGACGCGATAGACGTCGCGGTTGCGCACCCGCATCAGCAGGGTGTTCCTGTCCGGGGCGCTCCAGCCCGACCAGTCCGACAGCGAGAAGCAGGCGCGCGCCGGGCGCGGGGCGGCGTCCTTGGCGGCGGCGTCGGCGAAGGCGGGCGCGGCGGCGGCCAGGAGGACCGTCGTCAGCAGGCTGGCCCGGATCATGGATTTGGCGTTCATGGCGGTCTTCCTAGCAAAATCCCTCGGGAAAGAGATTGGCCCTCTCCCCCCCGAAGTCAACCGATGGTGTCGCCGAGACCGGGGCGTGGCCTAGGGTCCGTGGGCGGTTGAACGGTCCAGGCTGGGAAGCGCCGTGCGTCCTTCGAGGCCCTCCTCTGGAGGGCGCCTCAGGATGAGGAATTCAGTTGCGACGCTCCTCATCCTGAGGTGCGTAGCGAAGCGAAGCCTCGAAGGACGCACGGCCCTCGCCGAAGATGCCTACTGTCAACAGCGCCTAGACCGTCACAGCCACCGCTTCTTCGGCCTCATCCCCCTCCGGCTCGTCCAGTTCCCCCTCCCACTTGGCGACGACGGCGGCGGCGACGGAGTTACCGACGACGTTGGTGGCCGAGCGGCCCATGTCGAGCAGGTGGTCGACGCCCAGCACCAGGGCGATCCAGGTCTCGGGCAGGCCGAAATAGGTCAGGGTGGCCATGATGACGACGAGCGAGGCGCGCGGCACCCCGGCGATGCCCTTGGAGGTGACCATCAGCAGCANAGGGCGATCCAGGTCTCGGGCAGGCCGAAATAGGTCAGGGTGGCCATGATGACGACGAGCGAGGCGCGCGGCACCCCGGCGATGCCCTTGGAGGTGACCATCAGCAGCAGCAGCATGAAGATCTGCTGCTGGATCGACAGATGCACSCCATGGGCCTGGAGRATGAACATGGTGGCGAAGGTGCAGTAGAGCATCGAGCCGTCGAGGTTGAACGAATAGCCCAGCGGCAGCACGAACGAGACGATGCGGCGGCGCACGCCCAGCCTGGGCAGCACGTCGAGGATGCGCGGATAGGCGGCCTCGGAGCTGGCGGTGGAGAAGGCCAGCAGGGCCGGCTCGCGGATCGCCCCGAACAGCGGGATCACCCGCTTGCCCAGCACCAGCCAYCCGGCCACGAACAGCAGCAGCCACAGCGTGCCCATGGTGGCGTAGAAGCCCAGCACGAACTTGCCGTAGACGGCCAGCATCGACAGGCCCTGGGTGGCGATGGTCGAGGCCAGGGCGCAGAAGATCGCCACCGGGGCCAGCTTCATCACGAAGCCGGTGACCTTGAGCATGATCTGGGCCCCCTGCTCGACCAGCTCCAGCACCTGCGGGGCCTTCTTGTCCAGCGAGGCCACGGCGGTGCCGACGAACAGGCTGAAGACCACGATCTGCAGGATCTCGTTCTTGGCCATGGCCTCGAAGATCGACACCGGCACCAGGTGGGTCAGGAAGCCCTGCAGGGTGAAGGCGTCGGTGGTGGCCGCCGCCGGGGCCGCGCCCGAGGCGGTGACYTCGGCCAGGTTCAGCCCCGCGCCCGGATGCAGCAGGTGGACCATCAGCAGGCCCAGCAGCAGCGACACCGCCGAGGCGCTGATGAACCAGCCCATGGTCTTGGCCCCGATCCGCCCCACCGCSGCGGCGTCCTCCATGTGGGCGATGCCGGCGATCAGCGTGGTCAGCACCAGCGGCGCGATGATCATCTTGATCAGCCGCAGGAACACGTCGGTCCCCATCGAGAACCACTTGGCCGCSCCCTTGGCGTGCTCGGCGTCCAGGAACTGGTTGCAACCCCAGCCGACCAGGATCCCCAGGACCATGGACGCGATGATCAGATAGGCGAAACGTTTGTTCATNTTGGCGTGCTCGGCGTCCAGGAACTGGTTGCAACCCCAGCCGACCAGGATCCCCAGGACCATGGACGCGATGATCAGATAGGCGAAACGTTTGTTCATAGGCTCCCCCGCCGAGCGCGCACGCTCGAACGTCCAGTCGTGGCGACGGGGCATGCGTTTTCGCGCCCGCCCGTCGCTCAGGTGATTGCGACCCTTGTGGCCGACGAAAACGCCTTCGTCCATGCCCGCGCGCGTCGTCTGGACGCTTGGCCTGGAAAACGCCCCGGAACGTTGATATAGGACGCCATGTCAAACCAAGAAAAAGCAATCGCCGTCGTCGAACGGCTGAACCAGGAATACGAACGCGCCGTCGACGCCCTGCGGACCGCGCTTCGCGCCTATCTCGAAACCGGAACCCGCCCCGACCCGCAATCGCGGTTCGACGGGACGTTCGCCTATCCCGAACTTCGCCTGATCTACGACCCCGAGGCCCTGCCGCCCAAGCTGGCGCGCGCCTACGCCCGGGTCAGCCGGCCCGGCGTCTACGCCACCACGGTCACCAAGCCGGCCCAGTTTCGGGACTATCTGGTCGAGCAGCTGACCCTGCTGCTGCAGGATTTCGACGTCGAGATCGAGATCGACCGCTCCGAGCAGGAGATCCCCTACCCCTACGTGCTGGACGCCACCATCGATCTGAACCAGGCCGACGTGCGCAGCGAGGACATCGCCCGCTTCTTCCCGACCACCGACCTGGCCTTCATCGGCGACGAGATCGCCGACGGCGTCTGGAACCCGGCGATGGACGAGACCCGGCCGCTGGCCCTGTTCGACGGCCTGCGCACCGACTTCTCGCTGGCCCGGCTGAAGCACTACACCGGCGCCCCGGCCGAGCACGTCCAGCAGTTCATCCTGTTCACCAACTACCACCGCTATGTCGACGAGTTCGTACGCTGGGGCATCGAGCAGCTGGGCCAGGAAGGCAGCCCCTACGAGGGCCTGTCATGCTCGGGCGGGCTGATGATCACCGCCGCCACCGCCAATCCCGAACTGGCGGTGGCGGAATCGACCTGGCGCAAGCACCAGATGCCGGCCTACCACCTGATGACCCCCGGCGGCACGGGGATCACCCTGGTCAATATCGGCGTCGGCCCGTCCAACGCCAAGACCATCTGCGACCACCTGGCCGTGCTGCGGCCCCAGGCCTGGCTGATGATCGGCCACTGCGGCGGCCTGCGCGACACCCAGACCATCGGCGACTACGTGCTGGCCCACGCCTATCTGCGCGACGACCACGTGCTGGACGCCGTGCTGCCGCCCGAGATCCCGGTGCCGTCGATCGCCGAGGTGCAGCGCGCCCTCTACGACGCCGCCAAGGCGATCAGCGGCGACAGCGGCCCGCAGCTGAAGAAGCGCCTGCGCACCGGCACGGTGGTCACCACCGACGACCGCAACTGGGAACTGCGCCACAGCCTCTCGGCCCTGCGCTTCAACCAGAGCCGGGCCGTGGCCATCGACATGGAGTCGGCGACCATCGCCGCCCAGGGCTATCGCTTCCGGGTGCCCTACGGGACGCTGCTGTGCGTGTCGGACAAGCCGCTGCACGGCGAGATCAAGCTGCCCGGCCAGGCCAACGCCTTCTACGAGCGGGCGATCAGCCAGCACCTGCAGATCGGGATCCTGACCTGCAAGCTGCTGCTGGAGGAAGGCGCCAACCTGCACTCGCGCAAGCTGCGGGCGTTCGACGAGCCGCCGTTTAGGTGATGGGCTGAGATTAGATCCTCCCCCTCTGGGGGAGGTGTCGGCGCAGCCGACGGAGGGGGGAGTTTGGGCGGGCGGAGGTTGGTTCGACTACCGGCCTATTCCTCCCCCCACCGATCGCTGCGCGATCGCCTCCCCCACAGGGGGAGGGCTTCTATTGAGCCTCCAGAAACCCACGATCTCCGTCGCCAGCGTCTCGCTTTCGTCACGGCACGGCGCTAACAAGCCGCCATGACCCGTCACATCCCGCTGCAAGGCGTCGAGAACTTCCGCGATTTCGGCGACTACGCCGCCGGCCAAGGCCGACTGAAGAAGGGCGTGCTGTTCCGCGCCGCCCACCAGGCCGAGGCCACGGACCAGGACCTGGCGGCGATGGCCGCGCTGGGCATCGTCACCATCGTCGACCTGCGCCGGCCCAACGAGCGCGAGCGCGACCCGTCGCGCCGCTGGGAAGGCTTCGCCGCGCAGGTCATCGACAACGACATGGGCGTGACCGGCGAGGATCCCTGGCACACCTTCCTGCGCGGCTCGGACCTCTCGGTCGCCTCGATCCACGACTACCTGGTCGAGTACTACCGCCGGGCTCCGTTCAAGGACCGCCACCTGGACCTGTTCCGCCGCTACTTCCAGGCGGTGGCGCAAGCGCGCGGCCCGGTGCTGATCCACTGCGCGGCGGGCAAGGACCGCACCGGCCTGCTGGCCGCCCTGACCCATCACGTGGCCGGGGTCTCCGACGACGACGTCATCGACGACTACCTGCTGACCAACAACGAAGAGCGCTTCGCCCGTCGGGGCCCGAAGTTCGCGGCCATCATCGAGACCGCCACCGGCCGCCGCCCGTCGGACGCGGCGATGCGCACGGCGATGGGCGTCGAGGCCGATTACCTGGCCACGGCGATCGCGGAGATGAAGGGCCAGTACGGTTCGGTCGACGGCTATCTGGAGCGGGCGGTGGGTCTGGACGCGGCGGGGCGCGAGGCGGTGCGGGCGCATATCCTGGCTTGATCCTGCGCTAGGTCCTTCTTCCGTTCATTTCCATATTCAACCGTCATCCCGGGCCTTGTGCCCGGGATCTCTCTCCGCCGCGAGGGCGGAGGTGTGGCGCGCCAAGGCGCTTCACCGTCGGCTGAACCAGGGGTTCCGGGCACAAGGCCCGGAATGACGGTTGAAAAGGGAGTGGTAGGATAAGCGCCACCATTGCTTTGCCCCGTGACAAACGCCCGTTTCAACGCCACGCTGACCTCAAGTCACCGCGTCAGACGGCGGCCCCTTCGACCAGGGTGTGAAACGTATGAGTGAGTTCTCGGCCGCCGCGGCGGTCCCCCAAGGCGAACGAGGGGCGGAGGGCGAACCGATCGCGCCGCTGAAGTCCAGCCTGCCCCGCGGCGCGCTGGCCTGGATCCTCCAGCAGGGGGCGCGCGACCCCTATGTGATCCTGATCACCATCTACATCTTCTCGCCCTACTTCTCGCGGGTGCTGGTCGGCGATCCCGTCAAGGGCCAGGCCCTGATCGCCAACATCTCCACCACCTACGGCCTGCTGACCGCCCTGACCGCGCCGCTGCTGGGGGCGATGATCGAGCAGTACGGTCCGCGCAAGCCGATGCTGGGCATCGTGCTGGGCGTGATGGTCCCGGCGCTGCTGGGCCTGTGGTGGGCGATGCCGGCCGACGGCCTGCCGCTGGTGGCGGTCAGCGCCCTGCTGATCGTGCTGGGCCTGGTCTATAACTGGGGCGACGTGCTGAGCAATTCGCTGCTGGGTCGGGCAGCCGGCGCCGTGCCCGGCCGCGCCGCCCTGATTTCCGGCCTGGGTTACGCCCTGGCCAACGGCCTGTCGGTGGCCCTGCTGGTGTTCATGCTGTGGGGCATGGTGCTGCCGGGCCAGGTGGACTGGCCGGGCGTGCCGCACGCGCCGCTGTTCGGGCTGGACGCCAGCAAGAACGAGCCCAGCCGCATTTCCGGCCCCCTGGCGGCGGCGGTCATGCTGGTGGGCGCCATCCCGTTCTTCCTGTGGACCCCCGACGCGGCCCGCACCGGCCGCAGCTGGATGGCCAGCATGCGGGCCGGGATCGCCATGCTGCGCGACATCTTCGCCAACCTGCGCGGCCACCGGGACGTCGCCACCTACCTGGCCGCGCGCATGCTCTACAATGACGGCATGACGGCGTTGCTGGTGTTCGGCGGGCTGCTGGCGGCGGGGCTGATGGGCTGGGGCGCGCTGGAGATGCTGGCCTACGGCATTTCGCTGAGCATCTTCGGGGTGTTCGGCGGCCTGATCGCCCCGTGGTTCGACCGCACGCTGGGGCCCCGCAAGGCCGTGCAACTGGAGATCGCCGGCTCGCTGCTGGTGCTGATCGCCACCCTGGGCATGGGACGCGACAAGATCCTGTATTTCTGGAGTTACGACCCGGCCGCTCACGCGCCGATCTGGAACGGCCCGCTGTTCCGCACCGCGCCGGAGCTGATCTATCTGGGCCTGGGCCTGCTGATCGCGGTGTTCGTCACCGCCCAGTACGCCTCCAGCCGCACCCTGCTGATCCGCCTGGCCCCGCCCGAGAAAACGGCGGCGTTCTTCGGGCTCTACGCCCTGTCGGGCACCGCCACGGTCTGGCTGGGCTCGCTGCTGGTCGCCCTGGCCACGGCGATCTTCAAGAGCCAGATCGGCGGCTTCCTGCCGATCGCCGGCCTGCTGCTGCTGGGTTTCCTGGGGCTGTTCCTGGTCAAGGGCGGTGAGCGCGAGACGTAAGGCGTCGCTTGAAGTCGTGGCGTTGGAGGACGGGCGGCGGTATCACCCGCCGATGCGCCACGTCGTCCTCATCAGCGCCCCCTGGCGCGACCCGGTCTGGGCCGCGGCCCCGTGGCGGGACGAGCCCTTCGCCTGCGCCCTGGTCTCCGGCGGCCAGGCCGGGCGGTGGTCCTACCTGCTGCGCGACCCCGACGCGACGCTGGTGCTGGCCGACGACGACCCGCGCGACCCGTTCGAGGCCCTGGCCGGGCTGATCGGCGGGACCCGGACGGTCGATCCGGACGGCCCGCCGTTCCAGGGCGGCGTCGTCGGCCTGGCCAGCTACGAGTTGGGCGACCGGGTGGAACATCTCGGCCTGGCCCGCACCGGCTGGCCGGACCTGGCCTGCGCCCGCTATCCGGCCCTGCTGGCCTTCGACCACCTGCAGCGCCGGGTGCTGGCGATCGGGCGCGGCGGCTCGCGCAGCTTCGCCCAGGCCCGGGCCGAGGCGGCGCTGACCTGGCTGGACGCGCCGGGCCAGGACGCTCCCCTGGAAGAAGGTCGTGAAGGCCCGCTGTGCGACGCGCTCGAGGCCAGCGACGGCGACGCCTACGAGGCGGCCGTGGCCCAGGTGGTCGAGCGCATCGTCGGCGGCGAGATCTTCCAGGCCAACATCGCCCGCGCCTGGACGGGGCGGCTGGCGGCGGGGGCTCACCCGTTCGACCTGTTCGCCCGCCTGCGCGCCGACAGCCCGGCCCCGTTCTCGGCCTATCTGCGACTGCCGGGCCGGGCCCTGGTCTCCAACTCGCCCGAGCGGTTCCTGAAGGTGACCGCCAAGGACGGGAACAGCGACCTCCTGATCGAGACCCGGCCGATCAAGGGCACGCGGCCGCGCGGCGCCGACCGGGCCGAGGACGCGGTGATGATCGCCGAGCTGTCGGCCAGCGCCAAGGACCGGGCCGAGAACCTGATGATCGTCGACCTGATGCGCAACGACCTGGCCCGGGTCAGCCCGCCCGGCAGTGTCGCCGCGCCCGAACTGTTCAAGGTCGAGACCTTCGCCAACGTCCACCACCTGGTCTCGACGGTGACGGCCAAGCTGGCGCCGGGCCTGACCGCCGCCGACCTGCTGCGCGCCGCCTTCCCGCCCGGCTCGATCACCGGCGCGCCCAAGGTCCAGGCCATGAAGGTCATCGCCGAGCTGGAAACCGCGCGCGGGCCCTATTGCGGCTCGCTGTTCTGGGCCGGGGTCGACGGGGCGTTCGAGTCCAGCGTGCTGATCCGCACGGTCGGCCTGGAACAGGACTCCTCACTCCAAGACGGGGCGAGCTGGCGGCTGGAAGCCCGGGCCGGAGCCGGCATCGTCGCCGACAGCGATCCCCACGCCGAGCGCCTGGAGACCGAGGCCAAGTTCGCCGCCCTGCGCCGCGCCCTGCTCGAGGAGTTCCATCGATGATTCCTCTGGACGACCGTGGCTTGCTGCTGGGCGACGGACTGTTCGAGACCCTGCTGTGGGTCGACGGCCAGATCGAGTGCCTGGACGCGCACCTGGCCCGGCTGGCGGCCGGCTGCAAGACCCTGGGCCTGCCGACCCCCGACCTGGACGAGGCCGCGCGCCTGTGCCGGGCCGCGCCGGGCGAGGTGGGACTGGAGTCCGGCCGCGCGGCGGTGCGGCTGACCCTGACGGCCGGCTCCGGCGGCCGGGGGCTGGAGCGTCCCGCCGCCCCGGCGGTCCGGATGATGGCCCGCGCCGCGCCTGCCGCGCCGATCTCCACGCCGGCCGACCTGGTGCTGGCCAAGACCCGCCGCAACGAGGGCTCGCCCGCCGCGCGGCTCAAGACCCTGTCTTATCTGGACAACGTGCTGGCCCGGGCAGAGGCGCTGGCGGCCGGCGCCGACGAGGCGGTGATGCTCAACAACCGGGGCGAACTGGCCTGCGCCTCGGCGGCCAACCTGTTCTGGATCGCCGGCGACAAACTGTTCACCCCCGCCCTCAGTTGCGGCGTGCTGAACGGGATCGTCCGGGCGCGGGTGCTGGCCAAGGCCGCCGCCCTGGGCGTCGAAACCGGGGTGGTCGCGGCGGACGCGCAAGCCCTGGAAGGGGCTCAGGCGGCGTTCCTGACCAACAGCCTGATCGGTGTGCGGCCCGTCGCCCGTTTCGAAGGCCGCGCCTTCGCGCCGCATGACCTGGTCGAGCGCCTGCGGGCCGGGTTGTAGAGGGCGTTTGCCTCACATTGAATCGCGTCCCTTTTCCTCCGTTTCCCCGGCGAAGGCCGGGGCCCAGGTGAAACCCACGAGCCGCTCAGGCTGAATCTGGATCCCGGCCTTCGCCGGGAAGACGGAAGTGGGAGCGGGACGCTTCCACCTGAGGCAAACGCGCTCTAGAAACCGGCGCGCCGGGCCGTCAGCGAACCCGCAGCACCTTGTCCGACAGTCGCGGCCGCAGATAGAAGGTGCGCTTGAACGCGATGGCCTTGGGGGCCACCAGCTTGATCGGCGACTCGTAGTCGTAGCTGGCCTTGCTCATGATCACGCTGTGGCTGGCCGGAAGCACGCTGACGGGGATATCCAGCACAGCGCCGGCGGCCGGGCAGTCGGCCGGCGCATTGGAGCTGTCCGACCATTCGACGGTGTCCCTGCCCGTGGCGTCGGAGACGACGCTGACGATGCACATGTGCAGGTCCGTGGTGGGAAACGGCGCCATCAGCACCGCGCCCACCTTGAAGACGTCGGCGCTCTGGTCGTCGGACAACTGGGTGGAACGCGCCACCACGTCGCCGATCGACGAGGCCAGGTGGCTGAGACGGCGCTGGGCGATCATCGCCTCGGTCAGTTCCGCCATGCCGCAATAGAACAGCAGCAGCACGGGCGCGATCAGGGCGAACTCCACCGCCGAGACGCCGCGACGATCACGCCACAGGGTCGCCAGGGCGCGGCGTGGACGAAAATCAGGTGTCATCGGCGCACTTGACCTCGGGAACGGGCTCGGTGTCGTAGGGTTCGTTGCGGAACACGGCGGCGAACGTGATCTCCCGATGGCCGTCGGCGCTGGCGACCGCGCCCTGCAGCAGGGGCGTGATCACTGGCCATTTGTAATAGCCGCGCACCAGGACGATCGAGTTGGCGCCGCCCGGATTCCAGCAGGCGCCGCCGGCGGGGGGGCGCTTCAGGTCATTGGAGCCGGTGAACGCGGGCAGGACGCGCACGTCGAGGGTGATCGCCGCGTCGCAGGAGGTTTTCGGCACGGGCATCTGGGCGCACACGGCGGCCTTGAACGCCTCCTTGGCGCCGGCGCTGTTCTTGAACTCGCCGGTGCGGATCTGGCGGTCGATGTTTATCAACGCGTTCTCCAGCGTGATCGACACCAGGAACACCAGGCCGAGCTCGAGGATCGCGAAGATCAGCCCGAAGAACGGAATGGCGACGAAGGCGAACTCGACCGCCGTCGCGCCCTCCTGGGCGCGCGCGAACCGGCGCATCAGGCCGGATCTGGCCGGCGAACGGTTCGGTCGGGATTGATCGGCCATGCCGGAGGGGTCCGCGTCAGCGCCTCATGGAGGAGGAGGCCACGCAGTCTAGCGGCCGCGTTCCTAATTACAGGTTTAGACCCCTGAACATTCGGGGGTGGGCGCGAGACCTATTTAATGGGGTCGGCGCCGGCGGGCGTCGCGCCGCCCAACTGGGAGCAGCGGTCGCCGCAGGCATAGGCCGAGGTGGTCACGCCGCGCTGCACGACCACCGCCTGGTCGGGGATGTCGGAGACGACGATCTGGCGGTCGGCCAGCGGCCGGCCGCCGGCGTCGAAGGCCAGCAGCGTGGTCGCGCCGGCCTTCTTGCCCATGACGATCAGGGTGCGGTCGTTGACGAGGCTGACATCGGCCACGGTCGGGTCGCCGACCACGATGTCGCGCACGGGCGCCGAGAGCGAGATGCGCGTGGCCTGGCCGGCGCCGACGGACAGCGACGCGGCCGGAATCTGGGCGGCGGCGGCGGTGACGCCGAGGCTCAGGCAGGCGCAGAAGGCGAGGGTCAGGCGGCGCATGATCATTCTTTCCAGGCTCGATGCCGGGCTCAGAATGACTCGGAATGGTCAATAAAGACCTAAGAGCATAGCTTCTGTAGTCTTCCCGACAATTCAGAAACCGTTGCACCACAAGGGGTTTTTCGACCCCGTGACGTGGTACAGTTAAGAGTTGATAATAGTAAATTTATGTAAACCAACAAAAAAACGCGCGAAACCATCCGACATTTACTGGCCATTAAGCGAGGTGGGCGAAATTGATCGTGTTTTCGGGGGTGAGCAAGTCGACACGGCTTGAGAGCCCAAAGCCAATTGCCGACTAGGAGATCTACCATGTCGAAGTTCGTCACCCGCTTCCTGAACAATGAATCCGGCGCCACGGCCATCGAGTACGGCCTGATCGTCGCCCTGATCGCCGTCGTGATCGCCACCGTCGTCAGCACGCTGGGCGGTTCGCTGAAGGACGCCTTCCAGAAGGCCGACGACGCGGTTACCGGCGCGACGGCTCCCGCGGCTCCGTAAGCCGCCTACGCTCGAAAAAAGAGGGCCTCGGCAGCAATGCCGGGGCCTTTTTTTTCCCTGATGAGGAACCTCAGCCATGTCGAAGTTCGCAATCCGCTTCCTGAACGACGAATCCGGCGCCACGGCCATCGAGTACGGCCTGATCGCCACGATGATCGCCGCCGTGATCGCCGGCGTCGTCGGCGTGGTCGGCGGCCACGTGAAGGACGCGTTCCAGAGCGGGGCCGACCTCTTCACGGACAAGCCCCCCGCCCCCTAGCGGAACGCGCTCCAGCCCGGTCGCCGGAGCCTTTCATTTCAATCTTCGGGGCGAGATTTTCGCCGCGCGGGAAACCATTGCTTCATGCGATCGGCCCAGACTGGCGCCGATTGAACAGGCAAGGCCGTCATGCAGATCATTCAGTTCGCCCTGCTGCTCGTCTTCCCCGCGCTGGTGGTCGTCGCCGCGCTGAAGGACGTCACCAGCTTCACGATCCCCAACTGGATCTCCCTGGCCCTGATCGTCGCCTTCGTCCCGGCGGCGCTGCTCAGCGGCGCCTCGCTGGCCGCCATCGGCCTGTGCCTGGCCATCGGGGTCGGCGCGCTGCTGATCGGCATGGGCATGTTCGCCGCCAACTGGATCGGCGGCGGCGACGCCAAGCTGTTCGCGGCGGCGGCCCTGTGGCTGGGCTGGCCGGCGGCCTTCTCCTTCATGCTGGCGACCGGACTGGCCGGCGGCGCCCTGACCCTGGGCCTTCTCAGCCTGCGTTCGGGCTGGTTCGCGCCCATCGTGGCCGGCGGCCCGGCCTGGGTGCGCAAGCTGGGCGCCGAAGGCGGCGACATCCCCTACGGCGTGGCCATCGCGGTCGGCGCCCTGGCGACCTTTCCGCAAGGCGCCCTGGCCGTGGCCATCGGCGCCTGAAACCCGACCCGCGTCAGCCTGTCGCGGCCCCAATCGCCGATACCAAGCGCCACCTTTAGTCGCTGTTAACCATGGCCGCGCGAGCATGCGACCTGGCCAGAAAGGCCGTCCGACGATTCGTGCGTGATCGCCTGAAGGCGGCTCGCCCCGACCTGTCTCCCCGTCGATAGAGCCCGCCCGCATGAACCCTCTTCGCGTCATGATCGTCCTGGTCGCCGCTGTTTCAGCCATCGGCCTGGCCGTGGTCATGCAGAAGGCGATGGGCGGCAAGGCGCCGCCGGCGGCGGTGGTCCAGGCGCCGGCCGCCATCGACAAGCCCATGACCCAGGTCCTGGTCGCCAAGCGCGACCTGGTGATCGGCGAACGCCTCACCGCCGCCGACGTGACCTGGCAGGCCTGGCCGTCCGACGCCATCAACGCCGCCTTCATCACCAACGGCGCCGCCGCGCCCGCCCCGACCAAGACCACCGCCAAGGCCGCCAAGGCGGTGGGCGACGTGGCCGACGGGATGATCGGCGGCGTCACCCCGGAAAAGGCCATCGAGGGCGCGATCGTCCGCGACCCGATCCTGGCCAGCGAACCCATCACCTCCCGCAAGATCGTCCGCGGCGGCGAAGGCGGCTACCTGTCGGTGGTCCTGTCGCCCGGCAAGCGCGCCATGGCCGTGCCGGTCACCTCCGAGACCGCGGTCGGCGGCTTCGTCCTGCCGGGCGACCGTGTCGACGTCCTCCAGACCCGCGAGGGCCAGAGCGGCGGCGAAGGCGAGGCCGCCGCCAAGACGGTCGTCGCCGAAACCATCCTGCAGAACGTGCGGGTCCTGGCCCTCGACCAGAGCACGGCGGCCGAGAAGGACGCCAAGACCATCGTCGCGGCCACGGCCACGCTCGAGGTCGGGCCGATCGAGGCCGAGGCCCTGGCCCGCGCCAAGGCCGCCGGCCCGGTCACCCTGATCCTGCGCGCCTACACCGACCTGGGCGGCCCGTCCGGCCTGGGCGTCCGTTCCCAAGCGTCCAACGTCGTCCGCGTCAATCGCGGCGGCCAGACCTCAAACATCGCGGTCCGCCCATGATCCGCCGGCTCCTTTCCGCCTCGCTCGCCGCCGCCCTGGTGCTGACCTCGTCGACCGCCGTCCTGGCCGACGGACCGGCCGGCGGCACCCACACCTATCGTCCGGCCCGCGTCGCGCCGCGCGCGACCCTGACGCCGACGATGGCCCCGCCCGCCGAACAGGTGCTGCGCGTCGACCTCACCGCCGGCCCCGGCAGCCAGAACCTGAACCTGCCGAAGGGCAAGTCGGCGATCATCGAACTGCCCGTTGACGTCCGTGACATGCTGGTGACCAACCCGCAGGTGGCCGACGCCGTGCTGCGCAGCCCGCGCCGCATCTATGTGCTGGGCGTGGGCCAGGGTTCGACCGACGCGGTGTTCTTCGACGCCGCCGGCCGCAAGATCCTGACCCTGGCCATCCGCGTCGACCAGGATTCCGGCCAGCTGGAAGACACCCTGCGCCGCGTGCTGCCCAACGCCAACATCCGGGTCGAGCCGATCCGCGACAGCGTCATCCTGACCGGCCTGGTCGCCAACGCCGGCGAATCCAACATGGCCTCGCAGATCGCCGCCCAGTTCGTGGGCAAGCCCGAGAACGTCCTGAACATGCTGGCCATCGCCGGCAAGGACCAGGTGATGCTCAAGGTGCGCATCATCGAGGTGCAGCGCAACATCATCAAGCAGCTGGGCGTCGACTCCAACGCCGTGCTCGGCCAGCTGGGCGAGACCCAGTACAAGTTCGGCCTCAGCCCCACCTACGCGGTGAACGGCGGCCTGCTGGGCGGCGGCATCGGCGGCTGGCTGCGCGACACCACCAAACAGCCGCAGATGGTGGTGCCCTGCGCCGCCGGCGTCAGCGGCACCTGCTACCAGGTCGTCCACTCGACGGTCTTCGACGCCGTCGACGCCAACGGCAATCCGATCAAGGTGATCAACGGCAACACCGCCACGGTCAAGGACACCGCCGGCAGCCCCGGCCTGAACTCCGGCAAGGGCATGATCCAGGCGTTCGAGCGCGTGGGCCTGGTGCGCACCCTGGCCGAACCCAACCTGACCGTGGTGTCGGGCGAGGCCGGCAAGTTCCTGGTCGGCGGCGAGTTCCCGGTGCCGTCGGGACAGGACTCCACCGGCAAGGTGAGCATCGAATTCAAGCCCTACGGCGTCGGCCTGGGCTATACGCCGGTCGTGCTGTCGGGCGGCCGCATCTCACTGAAGCTGTCGACCGAGGTTTCCGAGCTGAGCAGCCTGGGGGCCTTCACCCTGGCCTCCACCACCGGCGGGGCCTCGCTGACGGTGCCGGGCCTGAGCGTGCGGCGAGCGGAGACCACGGTCGAACTGCCGTCGGGCGGTTCGCTGATGATCGCCGGCCTGCTGCAGCAGCAGACCAAGCAGAACATCGACGCCCTGCCGGGCATGACCAACCTGCCGATCCTGGGTTCGCTGTTCCGCTCGCGCGACTATCTGAACGGCGAGACCGAGCTGGTGGTGATCATCACGCCCTACATCGTCGACCCCACCCGGCCCCAGGACCTGCAGACGCCGGCCGACGGCCTGCAGACGGCGAGCGACATGAGCACGGCCCTGCTGGGCCGCCTCAACAAGGTGGTCAAGGCGCCGACCGGCGCGAACGCCGGGCGCGCCTACCAGGGCCCCGTCGGCTATGTGATCGAGTGAGAACGCGGACATGACGCGACCCCATCTTCATCGGCTTACGCCTCCGACCTTCTCGAAACTGGCCGCGACGGGCCTGGCCCTGGCGCTGCTGACGGCCTGCGCCTCGACGGGCGAACAGGCCGAGACGGCCGCCGCGCCGCGCACCGACACCGAGCAGTGGACCAACCGCGTCAAGGTCGACGCCCATCCGGACGAGCTGCTGCTGGCGCCGCACGCCGAGGGCCTGTCGCCCGCCCAGGACCAGGCGCTCGACGGCTTCCTGAGGCGCTGGCTCGAGGCCGAGGCGCGCGAGATCCTGATCAGCGCGCCCGTGGGCGGTCCCAATTCGGACGTCCCCGGCCGCATGGCCTTCGCCGCCCGCACGCGCCTGGTCGGCATGGGCGCCCCCGCGACCGCGGTGCGGATCGTCGGCTATGACGCCGGCGGCGCGCCGAACGCGCCGCTGAAGGTCGGCTTCCTGCGCTATCGGGCCTCGATCCCCCAATGCGGCGGATGGGACAACGTCACCGCGACCAAGGACAACAAACCCTACGAGAACTACGGCTGCGCCGTCGCCGCCAACATGGCCGCCCAGATCGCCAATCCCGAGGACCTGCTGGGTCCGCGCGGCAGCACTCCGGCCGACGCCGGGCGCCGCGACACGGTGATCAACAAGTACCGCAGGGGCGAGACCACGGCCTCGGCCAAGGAAGAGCAGGCCACCGGCGTCGTCTCGAAGGCGATCAACTGATGACCACCCGCACTGACCACGATCCCTTCGACCTTGGCTTCGACGCCGACGACGAGTTCGCCGCGCCCGGCGCCGATCCGTGGCGCGCCGCGCCGGCGCCCGCGACCCGGCTGGACGACCCGTTCGCCGACTTCCCGCCCGCCCGACCGGGCGACGGCGGCGCCGCGCCGTTCATCGACCTGCCGCCGCCCGCGCCGCCCTATACGCCGAAGGTCCAGGCCGCCGCCCCCGCGCCGAGCGCGCCGACCCTGACGATCGAACCCGTCGCGCCGCCCCCGGCCCCGGTCGCCCCGGCCCCCAGCGCCTACAGCCCGACGCCCGAGACCCTCGCCACGAGCGAGGACATGGGCGAGGCGGCCGTGCCGCGCATCACCATCCACGCCTTCTGCGCGCGCCCCGAAACCGCCGGCCTGGTGGACGCCGCCTCGGCCGACCGCCGGATGGTCCGCGCCTCGACCAGCGTCCAGCCGGGCGGGTTGGAAGCCGCCGTCGCCTACTACCAGAACCAGTCGACCCCCTCGCTGGTGCTGGTCGAGAGCCTGGATCCCGCGCCGCGCATGCTGGCCCTGCTCGACGGCCTGGCCCAGGTCTGCGACCCGGGCACCAAGGTCGTGGTCATCGGCCAGACCAACGACATCGCCCTCTACCGCGAACTGATGCGGCGCGGCGTCAGCGAGTACATCACCCAGCCGCAGGGCCCGCTGCAGATCATCCGCGCGGTGTCCAACCTCTATGCCGACCCCTCCGCGCCGTTCGTCGGCCGGCAGATCGCCTTCGTCGGCGCCAAGGGCGGCGTCGGCTCCTCGACCCTGGCCCACAACTTCGCCTGGTCGATGGCCGAGCGCATCCAGGCCGCCACGGTGATGGTCGACCTCGACCTGCCGTTCGGCACCGCCGGCCTCGACTTCAACCAGGACCCGCTGCAGGGCGTCATCGACGCCCTGGGCCAGCCCGAGCGGCTGGACGCGGTGCTGATGGACCGGATGATGGTCCGCTGCGGCGACCGCCTGTCGCTGTTCGCCGCGCCGGCCACCCTGGACCAGGACTACGAGATCAGCGCCGACGCCTTCGAGGAGGTCACCCAGAAGATCCGCGGCGCCGCGCCCTTCGTGGTGCTGGACCTGCCACACAGCTGGAGCGCCTGGACCCGCCGGGTGCTGATCGGCAGCGACGACCTGGTGGTGGTGGCCACGCCGGACCTGGCCTCCTTGCGCAACGCCAAGAACATCATCGACCTGGTCCGCCAGGCCCGCCCCAACGACGCCCCGCCCCGCCTGGTGATCAACCAGGTCGGCGTCCCCGGCCGGCCCGAGATTCCGGTCAAGGACTTCGGCGAGGCCCTGGGCCTGACCCCGTCCCTGGTGTTGCCCTTCGATCCCAAGCCCTTCGGCATGGCCGCCAACAACGGCCAGATGGTCGCCGAGGTCGCGCCCAAGTCGAAGGCCGCCGAGGGCATCGACCACCTGGCGCGACTGATCAGCCGTCGCGAGCCGCCGCCCCCTCAGAAGGCCTCGGTGCTCTCCGGCCTGTTCAGGAAGAAGTAGGGGCATGTTCGGCAAGCGCGACCAGGCCGCCGTTCGGGAAGACCACGCGCCGCCGCCGGCTTCCAGCGGCGCGCCGGCCATCGCCACGCGCCCCCAGCGCGTCGAGCCGATCGTCATCGAGGAACGCGTCGCGACGCCGGCCGCCGCGCCGGCTCCAGCCAAGGCGGCCGGTCCCAAGGCCACCAACGGCCTGGACCAGCTGCGCGCCGCCCAGGGCGCGCCGCCGACCACCCACGTGGTCCGCGAGCAGAGCGACTACTACCACGCCACCAAGACCACGATCTTCAACGCCCTGCTCAACACCATCGACCTGAGCCAGCTGGCCCAGCTGGACCTGAAGGCGGCGGCCGAGGAGATCCGCGACATCGTCGCCGAGCTGGTGGCGATCAAGAACGTCTCGATGTCGGTCTCCGAGCAGGAGCACCTGGTCCAGGACATCATCAACGACGTCCTCGGCTACGGCCCGCTGGAGCCCCTGCTGGCCCGCGACGACATCGCCGACATCATGGTCAACGGCGCCCACCGGGTGTTCATCGAAGTCGGCGGCAAGGTGCAGCTGACCAATGTCCGCTTCCGCGACAATCTGCAGCTGATGAACATCTGCCAGCGGATCGTCAGCCAGGTCGGCCGCCGGGTCGACGAAAGCTCGCCCATCTGCGACGCCCGCCTGCCCGACGGCAGCCGCGTCAACGTCATCGCCCCGCCCTTGGCGCTGGACGGTCCCACCCTGACCATCCGGAAGTTCAAGAAGGACAAGCTGACGATGAAGAACCTGGTCGACTACATGTCGATCAGCCCGGAAGGGGCGCGGGTCCTGGGTGTCATCGGCGCCTGCCGCTGCAACGTCGTCATTTCGGGCGGCACCGGCTCGGGCAAGACCACCCTGCTCAACACCATGACCGCCTTCATCGACCCGACCGAACGGGTGGTGACCTGCGAGGACGCCGCCGAGCTGCAACTGCAGCAGCCGCACGTGGTGCGCCTGGAAACCCGGCCGCCCAACCTGGAAGGCCAGGGCGCGGTGACCATGCGCGACCTGGTCAAGAACTGCCTGCGGATGCGGCCCGAACGGATCATCGTCGGCGAAGTCCGCGGCCCGGAGGCCTTCGACCTGCTGCAGGCCATGAACACCGGCCACGACGGCTCGATGGGCACCCTGCACGCCAACAGCCCGCGCGAGGCGATCAGCCGGATCGAGAGCATGATCACCATGGGCGGCTACGGCCTGCCTTCCAAGACCATCAAGGAGATGATCGTCGGTTCGGTCGACGTCGTCATCCAGGCCGCTCGCCTGCGCGACGGCTCGCGCCGCATCACCCACATCACCGAGGTGATCGGCCTGGAAGGCGACGTGATCGTCACCCAGGACCTGTTCGTCTACGAGATCAGCGGCGAGGACTCCGACGGCAAGGTGATCGGCAAGCACCGCTCGACCGGCATCGGCCGCCCCCGCTTCTGGGACCGCGCCCGCTATTACGGCCTCGAGCGCGAGCTGGCCGAAGCCCTCGACGCGGCGGAGTAGGCGATGCTGTTCCTCCTCGCCGGTGTCCTGGGTTTCGTCACCATCGCGGGCCTGGGCTTCGTGTTCGCCGGCGGCGACGGCGGCTCGACCAAGACCGTCAAGCGCGCCCAGCTGATCGCCGGCGGCGATCGTCAGGCGGTGGCGGCCCGCGCCAAGGCCAACGCCAACACCCCCGACGTCCGCCGCAAGCAGATCCTCAAGACGCTCAAGGAGCAGGATCAGCAGAAGAAGAAGGCGTCCCTGACCATCGCCGCCCGCCTGCGCGCCGCGGGCCTGGGCGACAACACCAGGATGTTCTGGATCGTCAGCGGCGGGATCGGCCTGGCCGTCGGCCTGGTGCTGCTGGTCCTGCGCCAGATGCCGCTGATCGCGCTGGGCGCCGCGTTCGCCGCCGGCGTCGGCCTGCCGCGCTGGGTGGTCGGCATGCTGGCCAAGGCCCGCACCAAGAAGTTCACCGAGGCCTTCTCCGACGCCATCGACATCATCGTGCGCGGCATCAAGTCGGGCCTGCCGGTCCATGACTGCCTGAAGATCATCGGCAAGGAGTGCCCCGAGCCCCTGGCCGGCGAGTTCCGGATGCTGACCGAGAACGTCGGCATGGGCATGTCGATGGAGCAGGCTCTGGAGCGGATGTACGAGCGCATGCCGACCAGCGAGCTGCGCTTCTTCACCATCGTCCTGTCGATCCAGGCCAAGACCGGCGGCAACCTGGCCGAGGCCCTGGGCAACCTCTCGGTGGTGCTGCGGGCCCGCAAGCTGATGGCCGAGAAGATCAAGGCGCTGTCGGCCGAAGCAGTGGCCTCGGCCGTCATCATCGGCAGCCTGCCGCCCGCCGTGGTGGCGCTGATCACGATCACCGCGCCCACCTACATGGCCCCGATGTTCACCGACCCGCGCGGACACCTGATGCTGCTGGCGGGCGGTTTCTGGATGAGCACCGGCATCTTCGTGATGCGCAAGATGATCAACTTCAAGTTCTAGGGAGAGGCGACCATGATCGAGATGCTCACCAATCCCTCGAACCTGCTCAGCGCGTTCATCGCCATCGTGGTGTTCGCCACCATCGTCACCCTGGCCGCGCCGGTGATGAGCAGCAACGGGCTGGAAGGCCGGCTGAAGTCGGTCGCCAACCGCCGCGAGGAGCTGCGTCGCCGCTCGCGCGAGGCCCTGTCCCAGAAGGGCGGCGGCACCCTGCGCCACTCCGACGAGGGGATGTACAAGAACGTCGTCGATCGTCTGCAGCTGTCCAAGCTGCTGGAAGACCCCAAGGTCGTCGACAAGCTGGCCCAGGCCGGCTTCCGAGGCCCCAAGCCGGTCTCGACCTTCTACTTCTTCCGCTTCGTGGGGCCGTTCGTCTTCGCGTCGGTGGCGGCGTTCTACCTCTACCTGATCAACGGTCTGGGCCTGCTGCCAATCCAGAAGCTGGCGGCCTGTTTCGCCGCCCTGACGGCGGGCTACTACGCGCCCAACCTCTACATCCAGAACATCGCCCAGAAGCGCCGCGAGTCGATCGTCGCGGCCTTCCCCGACGCCCTAGACCTGATGCTGATCTGCGTCGAAAGCGGCATGTCGATCGAGGCGGCGGTCGCCAAGGTCGGGGCCGAGGTCGGCTCGGCCTCGATCGAGCTGGCCGAGGAGCTCAGCCTGCTGACCGCCGAGCTCAGCTATCTGCCCGAGCGGCGCCTGGCCTATGAAGGCCTGGCCCGGCGCACCAACCACCCGGGCATCCGCTCGGTGGTCACGGCGATGATCCAGGCCGAGCGCTACGGCACGCCCCTGGGCTCGGCCCTGCGGGTGATGGCCAAGGAAAACCGCGACCTGCGCCTGTCGGCCGCCGAGAAGAAGGCCTCGGCCCTGCCGGCCAAGCTGACCGTGCCGATGATCCTGTTCTTCCTGCCGGTGCTGTTCGTCGTGATCATGGGTCCGGCGATCATCAAGATCCAGGACGTGCTGAAGCACCGCTGACGGGATTCGGCTTGGCCAACATCCCTCTCTGGTTGCTAGGGCGGCGACGCCGGCTATCATCCGACCAAGCTTGGCCGTTTCGAGCCTGGCCTTCACGGAGACTGGAACATGAAGCTCCTCGCGGCGGCCCTGTGCCTTGGCGCCGTGGCCATGGCCGCACCAAGCCATGCGTCCGACAGCCAGAGCGGCCTGGTGTCGATCATCTACATCATGGACGACGGCAAGGTGCTGTTCAACCAAGCGGGCGTTCGCACTGGACCGGTGCCGAGCTGTCAGGGGCCTGGCCTGGAATACCGCTGGGCCTTCAATGGGGCGACGCCGGCCGGCCAGGCCAAGCTGGCGACCCTGCTGTCGGCCTGGTCGATGAAGAAGCCGATCACCATCATCGGCAAGGGATCCTGCTCCGATCACCCGGACACCGAGTCGGTGTTCTGGTTCCGCACCGACGAATAGCCGGCGAGTTGGAAGGCTAGCTCCCGGCCTTCAGCGCGTCCCACGAGCGCGTGGGGCTGGACTGGCCGGTGGCGGCGCGCAGCCAGGCCAGGTTGTTGTCCACGGATTCCGGCGGCAGGTCCTGGCGGGCCAGGCGCTCGGCCTCGTCGAGGCGGCCTTGCAGCCCGACCACCAGGGCCAGGTTCTGGCGCACCTGGATGGTCGCGGTCGGCAAGGCGGCGGCCTTGCGCAGCACCGTCTCGGCGCCGGACAGGTCGCCGCTCGACGCCATGTGCATGGCCAGGTTGGCCAGGGGCGCGGCCTCCAGCGGGGCCAGGGCCACGGCCTGGCGGTGGGCCGCCACGGCCTCGTCGTCGCGCTTGGCCTGTTCGTAGGCCACGCCCAGCAGCGACTGCGGACGCCAGTCGCGGGGCTGCAGCGCGGCGGCGCGGCGGGCCGGGTCGATGGCGTAGAAGCCCTGGCCGCGCGCGACATTGGCCCGCGCCAGCTCCATCAGGGCGTCATAGTTGTCGGGGGCGGCGATCAGCACGCGGCTGGCCGCGTCGGCGGCCTCGTCATAGCGGCCCAGGGCGCGCAGGGCCTGGGACAGGCCGACCCCGGCCTCCAGGTCGCGGCCGTCCAGGTCCAGTTCGTTCGACCAGAAGGCGGCGCGCATCAGCGGGTCGGCGCGCTGCATCTCGGCCCGCTGGGCGGGGCCGGCCTTGCGCGACGCCGGGGGCGTCATGGGCGGCGCGGAGGCCGTAACGGTGGCGGGCGCGGGCTTGTCCGCGGCATGGCCCGACACCGCCAGCAGCAGGGCGGGGGCGAGAACGGTTGCGAGGAGCGCGCGCTTGCGACACATGAAGACGGATCTCCGGAAGGTCACGCATCCTCGCGCGGGGCCCTCAAGGAATCGTTAAGCATAAATTCCTCCCCTGAGGCGCGCCCATGTCGGAACCGATCATCGCCCCTTCGCTGCGGTCCGCCGAGGATGGGGCGGCGACGCCCATCCATTGCCTCTACGAGTCCGAGCTGGCCGCCTTCGTCGAGGCCCGGCCCAGCTTCGTGAAGGGCTTCGTGGCTCTGGAGGAATTCAAGGCCAAGGCCGGCCAGGTGCTGGTCCTGCCGACCCCGCAAGGGGTCGTGGACCGCGTGCTGCTCGGCCTGGGCGAGAAGGGCAAGGCCGACGCCATGCTGTTTCGCGCCCTGCCCGGCCGGCTGCCGGCCGGCGACTTCCGCCTGTCGGCGACGCCCGAGGGGCTGGACCCCGGTCAGATCGCCCTGGCCTTCGCCCTGGGGGCCTACAGGTTCGACCGCTATCGGCCGCGGACCGGTGAAGAGCCGCGACGACTGGTCGCGGACCCGGCGGTCGACCTGGACGAGGTCCGCGCGGTGGCCCACGCCTGCGCCCTGGCTCGCGACATGATCAACACCCCGGCCAATGACCTGGGGCCGCTGCAGATCGAGACCATCGCCCGCGAGATCGCCGAGCGGTACGGCGCGACGATCGCGGTGGTGACCGGCGACGACCTGCTGACCGAGAACTATCCGGCCGTCCACGCCGTCGGCCGCGCCGCCGTGCCGACCCGCGCGCCCCGGATGATCGAGATCAGCTGGGGCGACGCCTCGCATCCGCGCGTGGCGATCGTGGGGAAGGGCGTGGTGTTCGACACCGGCGGCCTGGACATCAAGCCGTCATCGGGCATGCGGCTGATGAAGAAGGACATGGGCGGCGCCGCCCACGCCCTGGCCCTGGGTCGGATGGTGATGGCCGCCGGCCTGCCGGTGGCGCTGAGCGTGCTGGTCCCGGTGGTCGAGAACGCCATCGCCGGCGACGCCATGCGGCCCGGCGACGTGCTGGCCACCCGCTCGGGCCTGACCGTCGAGGTCGGCAACACCGACGCCGAGGGCCGGCTGATCCTGGCCGACGCCCTGACCCGGGCGGCGGAACTGGAGCCGGTCCTGACCCTCGACCTGGCCACCCTGACCGGCGCGGCCCGCGTCGCCCTGGGCCCGCAGGTGATCCCGTTCTTCACCCCCGACGACGACCTGGCCGGCGAGATCGAGGTCGGCGCGCGGGCCGCCCGCGACCCCCTCTGGCGCCTGCCGCTGTGGGACGGCTATCGCGAAGCGGTCGAGAGCGACATCGCCGACCTCAAGAACGACCCCGACGCCTGGGCCCAGGCCGGGGCGATGACCGCCGCCCTGTTCCTGCAACGCTTCGCCCCGACCACCGGGGTCTGGGCGCATTTCGACATCTTCGCCTGGAACCCCAAGGCCAGGCCGGGCCACCCGGCCGGCGGCGAGGCCCAGGTGATCCGCGGCCTCTACGCCATGCTGAAGGCGAAGTTCCCCAAGGGCGCCGGGGCATGAGCGACCCGCGCCCGAACGACCCAAGAACAACCCTGGCCCGCCCGGACCTGGCCGACCTGGACCTGCAGGGCCTGGTCAGCGCTGAGCGCTACGCGGCGCCCAGCCTTCGCCAGGTGGTCACGCCCACCGCCGCCCTGCGCAAGGCCGCCGATCCGATGGCCGAGCAATGGGACCAGCTGCTGTTCGGCGAGCTGTTTCGGGTGCTGGAGGTCAAGGACGGCTTCGCCTGGGGCCAGGCGGCCCGCGACGGCTATGTCGGCTTCGTCGCCGAAGAGAACCTGGCCGCGCCCGGAGCCCCGGCCACCCACCAGGTCGCGGTCCCGCGCACCTACGCCTTCGCCGAGCCGGACATCAAGGCGAGCCCGGTGGGCCTCTATTCGCTCAACGCCCTGACGGCGATCGAGGCCGTCGAGGGCCGGTTCGCCAAGGGCGAGGGCACGGGGTGGTTCGTCGCCGCCCACCTGTCGCCGGTGGGCGTGGCCCAGGGCGACCCCGTGGCCGTGGCCCAGGGCTTCCTGGGCGCGCCCTACCAGTGGGGCGGCCGCGAATCTCTCGGGCTGGACTGCTCGGGCCTGGTCCAGCAGGCCCTGGCCGCCTGCGGCAAGGCGGTCCCGCGCGACACCGACATGCAGCTGGCGTTCTTCCCGCCGATCAACGAGGCCGATCGCCGGCGCGGCGACCTGGTGTTCTGGAAGGGCCACGTGGCCATCCTGCTGGACGCCGACACCATCCTGCACGCCAACGCCCACCACATGGCGGTGGCGATCGAACCCCTGGCAGAGGCGATCACCCGGATCGAGGCGGCCGGCAGCGGTGCGCCGACGGGGTGGCGGCGGCCCTAACCTTGGCTTGTCATCCCGGAAAGCCCGAAGGGCTTATCCGGGACCGCCGGAAGCGCCTGCGTTCACGCGCCGGTCCCGGATCGTCGCGCTGCGCGCTCGTCCGGGATGACAAGCTTAGCTACTTCGGCCACTGGGCCAGCCAGTCGACGATCGACTGCGGGGTCATGTTGCGGGCGTCGGTCAGGGCAAAGAAGGCGCCCGGATTGACCAGCTTGCCGTTGCCGTCGACCACCAGGAAGCTGGGCACGCCCTTCAGCTTGTCGACGCCGTAGCGGGCCGGGATCTGCATGTTCCTGTCGTAGCGGCCGACATTCACCGTCACGACCTCGTAGTGCTTGTCGACCCACGGCTTGACGTCGGGCTGCTCGATGACGCCGGCGAAGATCCGGCAGTCGGCGCACCAGTTGCCGCCGAAATCGATCAGGGTCAGCTTGTGGGCCTTCTTGGCGCGCTTCAGGGCGGCGGCCACGTCGGCCTCGGCGTCGGCCTTCTCGTCATAGGGATAGGGCGGGGTCGGCAGGTCGGCCAGCGACTTCAGCGCCACTTTCGGGGCCTTGGCGGCCAGGGCCGATACCGGGGCGGCGATCATCAGCGTGGCGAGCGCGGCGGCCAGGAGGCGAGGCGTCATGTTCGAACGGTTCCGGTGAAACGGTGCGGTTCGATAGTCTACTCACGGAATAGGGAAATCGCGCAACCAGCTTTGCTGTGGGGCGGACCCGATTGCCTAAACCCACGGCAAACAAAAAGGCCGTGGGCGAACCCACGGCCTTTGAATGCTTGTCGCGAAGGCCGCCGGCCTAGTGCGCGGCGGCGGCAGGAGCCGGGGTCGCCGGAGCGGCGGTAGCGGCGGGAGCACCGGCGGCCGGCGCCGCGGCGTCAGCGGCGGCGGGCGCCGCGCCGGCCGGCTTCGGAGCCGGCACCGGCAGCTTGGAGCCCAAGCTGTGGAGGTAGGCGATGACCGCGATGCGGTCTTCCTGTTTCTTCAGGCCGACGAAGGTCATCTTGGTGCCCGAGACGTACTTGCCCGGAGCCTTCAGGAACTGGTCGATGTGGTCGTAGTCCCAGACCGGCTGCTTGCCGCCGAACTCGGTCATGGCCGCCGAATAGGCGAAGCCGCCGTGCGAGCCGGGCTTGCGGCCCAGCACGTCCCACAGGTCCGGACCGGTGCCGTTGGGGCCGCCGCTTTCGAAGCTGTGGCACGAGGCGCACTTGGCGGTGACCGCCTTGCCGGCCTCGATATTGGCCGGAACGAGCAGGACGCTGCCCCAGTCGGGCGCGACCTCGGCGGCGGCGGCGCCTTCACCGGCCTCTTCGGCGACGGCGATCTCGTAGCCGGGCTTTTCGATTTCGTGCTTGGCGAAAACGATGTCCGACGCTTCCCGCAGACCGAAAATGATCAGGCCGGTCAGCAGCACGCCGCCAGCGATCTTGTTGAACGTCAGGTCGCTCATCTAAAGCCTTACCAGCCTCTTGGGGGCCGTCTGACGACAGGCCCGAATCCGCGCCCGGAGGTTCCCCCCGCGCGCTCCATGTTGCGCTCGCGTCTCTTACACGCTACCGCCCGAGGCGCAACCGGGCAGCAACGGTTTTGCCCCGTATCCGGCGCCAGCATGAATCCGATCGTCCTCATTCCGGCCCGCATGGCGGCCACCCGCCTCCCGAACAAGCCGCTGGCCGACATCGGCGGCGTGGCGATGATCGTGCGGGTGCTGCGCCAGGCCCAGGCGGCGGGAATCGGTCCGGTGGCCGTGGCGGCGGGCGACATCGAGATCGTCGCCGCCGTCCAGAAGGCCGGCGGCCAGGCGGTGCTGACCGACCCCGGCCTGGCCTCGGGTTCGGACCGCATCCTGGCGGCGCTCGACGTGCTGGACCCCAAGGGTCGCCACGACGTGGTCATCAACCTGCAGGGCGACATGCCGTTCGTGCAGCCCGCGGTGCTGGCCGCCTGCGCCGACCTGCTGAGCGCCCATCCCGACTGCGACATCGCCACCGTCGTCGCTCCCGAGGCCTCGCCCGCCGACCGGAGCAACCCGGACGTGGTCAAGGCGGTGCTGGCCATGGAGCGGGATGGCTTTTCCGGCCGCGCCCTCTATTTCACCCGCTCCACCCTCTATGGCGACGCGCCGATCTGGCGCCACATCGGCATCTACGGCTACCGCCGCGCCGCCCTGCTGGCCTTCAACGCCGCCCCGCCCTCGCCGCTGGAGAAGCGCGAGAAGCTGGAACAGCTGCGGGCCATGGAGCTGGGCCTGTCCCTGCGGGCCGCCGTGGCCGCCGAGGCCCCGATCTCCGTCGACAACCCTTCCGACCTCGAAGCGGCGCGCCAGTTCGCCAAGACCCTGGGCGCCGGGAAACAAGCATGAGCATCCTCAAGAAGATCGCCTTTCAGGGCGAACCCGGCGCCAACAGCCATGAGGCCTGCCGCACCTATTTTCCCGACTACGAGGCCGTGCCCTGCGCGACCTTCGAGGAAGCCTTCGAGGCCATCAAGACCGGGGCCTGCCAGCTGGGCATGATCCCGATCGAGAACTCGATCGCCGGCCGCGTGGCCGACGTCCACCACCTGCTTCCGGCTTCGGGCCTGAAGATCATCGGCGAACGCTTCAAGCCGATCCGCTTCCAGCTGATGGCCAACAGGGGCGTGACGCTGGAGACGGTGAAGATCGCCTCGTCGATGCCGATCGCGCTCAGCCAGTGCCGCCACAGCCTCAAGAAGCTGGGCCTGGCCCACGAGAGCGCCGGCGACACGGCCGGCGCCGCCAAGGCCCTGGCCCTCAAGCCCGACCCGACCCGCGCCGCCGTGGCTCCCGCCCTGGCCGCCGAGATCTACGGCCTCGACATCCTGGCCCGCGACATCGAGGACGCGCGCAACAACACCACGCGCTTCCTGGTGATGACCGCCGAAAAGGCCCCCGAGCCGCCGCCGTTCACCCATCGCTGCGTGACCAGCTTCGTGTTCAAGGTCCGCAACCTGCCGGCCGCCCTCTACAAGGCGCTGGGCGGCTTCGCGACCAACGGCGTCAACATGACCAAGCTGGAAAGCTACATGGAGGGCGGTCACTTCACGGCGACCTTCTTCTACGCCGAGGTCGACGGCCGCCCCGAGGACCGCAGCCTGGCCCTGGCCTTCGACGAGCTGAAGTTCTTCTCGGACAAGTTCGAGATCCTGGGCGTTTATCCGGCCGATCCGTTCCGGGACCGGGTCTGATAGGTCGGATTTGACTAGGGACAGGCGCATGCGTCTGTCCCCGACCGACACCTGCCGCAACGGCAAGCTTCGCTATTTGACCGATCGGCGCCTAACCTGCCTCAAATGATCCTGGGGAGGACAATCATGAACACTCTGATCGCGCCGGTGATGGCGCTGGTGGCCTGGTCGCTGGCCGTCTGGCTGTGGATGTACGTCCAGCGGCTGCCGGCGATGAGCAAGGCGGGGATCAAGCCGCAGGACGCGGCGTTTCCGGGCAGTCTGAACGGCCTGCCGGCCGGAGCCCGCCAGGCGGCCGACAACTACAACCACCTGATGGAGCAGCCGACCATCTTCTACGCCGCGGCCCTGGCCATCCAGGTCGGCGGCCATGCGGACGGCTGGGCCCTGCACCTGGCCTGGGCCTACGTGATCCTGCGCGTGCTGCACAGCCTGGTGCAGGTGACGGTGAACATCGTGAACCTGCGGTTCCTGCTGTTCGTGTTGTCGACCATCTGCCTGGCGGTGATGGTGGTGCGGGAGCTGATGGTGCTGTTCGGGTAGGGGTCAGAACACAAGGTCCTCCCCCTGTGGGGGAGGTGTCGGCGAAGCCGACGGTGGGGGGCGTAATCGGCAGCCGGCCGGTTCAGGATCTTAGGTCCTAAAACTCCCCCCACCGGTCGCTTCGCGACCGCCTCCCCCCATGGGGGGAGGACCTTTGAGCCTAAGCCTCCTCCGCCCACGCCTTGATCAGCTGATGGGCGATGGCCAGCGGCGGGGGCGCGAAGAAGCCTTCCAGCTCGCCCTTGATCAGGGCCTTGGCCTCGTCCTTGGTGAACCACTTCACCGCTTCCAGCTCGGTCTGGTCGGGGGCGGCCTCGGCGCTGTCGACGTCGGCCATCAGGCCCATCATCAGCGACGAGGGCCACGGCCAGGGCTGGCTGGAGTGGTAGCGGACGGCGGTGGCGGTCAGGCCCGCCTCCTCCATCAGTTCGCGGGCGCAGGCCTCCTCGATGGTCTCGCCGGGTTCGACGAAGCCGGCCAGGGCCGAGTACATGCCGGGCGGCCACGCCGCCTGGCGGCCCAGCAGGCACTTGCCGTCGTGCAGGGCCAGCATGATCGCCACCGGGTCGGTGCGCGGGAAATGCTCGGTCTTGCAGGACGCGCATTGGCGCTTCCAGCCGCCGTCGGTGACGTGGGTCTCCTGGCCGCAGTTGCTGCACCACTTGTGCTTGCGCCGCCATTCGAACATCGACTTGGCGGTGGCCAGGATGCCGGCGTCGGGCGGCGGCAGGGTCGGGGCGATGGCGCGCAGCTCCTCGAACCGGCCCAGGCCCTGCAACGGACCCTCGGCGGGATCGGGGCCGCCTTCCAGGTCGACGGCGAACACCGCGATGTCCTTCCACAGCCCCAGGAACAGCAGCCGCTCGGGCGTGGCGGCCAGGTCCTTGGCCATGTCGGCGCGCAGATAGGCGATCTGGACGCCGCCCTTGGCTTCCGGCGACTTGCCGTCGCCGCCCTTGTCCGCCGGAGGTGGCGCGTCCTCGACCAGGGGCTTGCCGTTCCAGATGGCCACGGCCAGCGACTGCGGGTCGGCGGCCTTCTCGGCCAGCCACGACTCGTCGCCGCGCCGTTCGCCGGCGCGGTCCAGCGGGTTGCCGGCGAAGGTGTTGGTGATGATCGAAAGAGCCATGACGCTTCTCTAGAGCATTTTCGAGCGAAGTGGATTCCGGTTCGCGTGAAGAAAATGCGTTGCGACAAACCTGGAGCGCCGACTTGATGCAATCAAGTCGGCGCTCCAGACCAGCCGCGAACGGACGTCACGACGCCGCACGCCCGCATCTCGATCTTGCATTGGCGCGCGGGAGTCGCGATATAGGCCTTGGAGATCGGTGACGGGCGGAGTCCTCGCCAATCTGGTCAGGGCCGAGAGGCAGCAGCCACAACGAGTTTCGCTCCGGGTCGTCTGCCGGTCTCCACCTTCCCCCAAATCTTCCAGTGAAATCTGTCAGCTTCTGCCCGGCAAGCGCGGGCCGAGCCTTTTGCTGCGTGCTCCAGCGCTCTACACTGAGAACCATGGCCGACCACGACGACCTCAAGACCGATTCCGCGCCGCCGTGGGATGAGCCCCCCGAGGCCGAACACGAGCGCGACGAGAACACCGCCGACATCTTCGGGGGCGCGCCCGCCGCCGCCCCGGTCACGGCGCCCGCCGTCGTGCCGATGACCAGCCAGGCGTCCGACCCCGACGCCGCCTACACCGTGCTGGCCCGCAAGTACCGGCCGCGCACCTTCGAGGACCTGATCGGCCAGGAGGCCATGGTCCGCACTCTGGCCAATGCGTTCTCCACCGGCCGCATCGCCCACGCCTTCATGCTGACCGGCGTCCGGGGGGTGGGCAAGACCACCACCGCCCGCCTGCTGGCCCGGGCCCTGAACTACGAGACCGACACCGTCCACCAGCCCTCGGTCGACCTGACCGTCGAGGGCCGGCACTGCAAGGCGATCATCGAAGGCCGGCACATGGACGTGCTGGAACTGGACGCCGCCAGCCGCACCAAGGTCGACGAGATGCGCGAGCTGCTGGACGGGGTGCGCTACGCCCCGGTCGAGGCCCGCTACAAGGTCTACATCATCGACGAAGTGCACATGCTGTCGACGGCGGCGTTCAACGCCCTGCTGAAGACGCTGGAAGAGCCGCCGCCGCACGCCAAGTTCATCTTCGCCACCACCGAGATCCGCAAGGTGCCGGTGACCATCCTGTCGCGCACCCAGCGCTTCGACCTGCGCCGGGTCGAGCCCGACGTGCTGGTCAAGCACTTCGGCCGCATCGCCGCCAACGAAGGGGCCAAGGTCGAGGAAGACGGCCTGGCCCTGATCGCCCGCGCCGCCGAGGGCTCGGTCCGCGACGGCCTGTCGCTGCTCGACCAGGCCATCGTCCAGGGCGAGCGCGGCTCGACGGTCACCGCCGCCGTGGTTCGCGACATGCTGGGCCTGGCCGACCGCGGCCAGACCATCGCCCTGTTCGAGAACGTCATGAGCGGCAAGCCGGGCGATTCGCTGGCCGGCTTCCGCGCCCTGTGGGGCTTCGGGGCCGACCCGGCCGTGGTCATGCTGGACCTGCTGGACCACTGCCACGGCGCCTCGGTGGCCAAGGCCCTGGGGCCCGACGCCCTGACCCTGCCCAAGGAACAGGCCGCGCGCCTGACCGCGATCGGGGCCCAGACCTCGGCCGGGACCCTGTCGCGGCTGTGGCAGATGCTGCTCAAGGCCCATGACGAGGTGCGCCGCGCGCCCGACGCCATGGCCGCCGCCGAAATGGCGCTGATCCGCCTGTGCTACGCCGCCGACCTGCCGGGTCCGGAAGAGGCGCTGAAGGCGCTGCGCGACGGCGCCCCCATGGGCGGCGGTCCGGGCGGCGGCGGCGGCTCCATGGGCGGCGGCCAGGCCGGCGGGGCGGTCAACGCCCAGGCCCGGGTGATGGCCGCTCCAGTCGCCTCGGCGGCTCCGGTCTTGTCGTCGTTCGAGGACGTGGTGCGGCTGATCGCCGAGAAGCGCGACATCGGCCTGCGCCTCGACGTCGAGCAGTTTGTCCGGCCGATCAGCTTCCGTCCCGGGGCGATCACTTTCGAACCCGCCCCCAACGCGCCCGGCAATCTGGCCGGCCGGCTGGTGCGGGCGCTGAAGGAATGGACCGGCCAGCCCTGGCTGGTGGCGGCCGAGGGCGGCGGCGGGGCCGAGAGCCTGCTCGAGCGCCAGAAGCGCGAAGAGAAGGAGGAACTTGCATCGATCAGAGCCGACCCCTTCGTCGCCGCGGTGCTGGACGCCTTTCCCGGGGCCGAGATCGTCGAGGTCCGCAAGATCCTGACGCCCGAGGCGCCGCCGATCGAGCCGGACGAGCTGGAAGACTAGTTTGTTTTCTCCCTTCCCCCTGGAGGGGGAAGGGTCGGGGATGGGGGTGGAAGCGTTTAGGGTTTCGCCGCGATGCAGTGTGTCCACCAGCGGCGCCACCCCCACCCCTGCCCCTCCCCCCTCCAGGGGGAGGGAGAGCCACGTTTGAAGTTGGAGCTTGAACCATGAAAGACCTCGGCGGCCTGATGAAGCAGGCCCAGGCCATGCAGCAGAAACTGGCCGACGCCCAGGCGCGGCTGGCCGAACTGACCGTGGACGGCACGGCCGGCGGCGGCATGGTCACCGTCACCCTGCGGGGTAATGGCGAACTGGCCCGCGTGGTGCTGGACGAGACCTTGGTCGAGCCGGGCGAGGGCGAGGTCATCGCCGACCTGATCGTCGCCGCCCACGCCGACGCCAAGCGCAAGCTGGACGCGGCCCAGGCCCAGATGATGCAAGAGGCCGCCGGCCCGATGGCGGGCCTGATGGGCGGCATGCCGGGGATGAAGTTCTAGCGGGCGGCCCTGGCATCCGTCTCCGGATGCTCTTGGCGGGACGATTCGGGGCGGTTGGCAGATCGGTTCTTTCGGGACGGGTCCGATCCGCCCAGTCTGGCCGGCTCAACACACTCAATGGGATGAGATCACGCTGATGGTTGCCGTCCAAACTCGTTTCCGGCGCTTCGCCGTCCTGTCCATCCTGGCCCTGCTGGCGCCCGGCCTAGCGGTGGCCGCGCCCTTGCCGGCCGACCTGGCCGCCGCCGCCCACGCCTATGACGAGGCCCAGGTGCATGGCGACCGCGCGGCGTTGGAACGGCTGGTGGCCGACGACTACGTGCTGGTCAACGGCGCGGGTCAGGTCCAGGACAAGGCCCGGCTGATCGCCGACTATGTGACCCCCGGCTTCAAGCTCGATCCCTTCACCATCGAGGAGCCGGTCGAGAAGGTCCTCGGCGACACGGCCCTGCTCGGCGGCCGGGTCAACATGACCGGCACGGACAGCGGCCAGCGCTTCGCCCTGGTCGTGCGGTTCGTCGACACCTGGGCCAGGCGCGACGGCCAGTGGCGGGTGGTCTATTCGCAGGTCACGCGGGTGGCGAAACCCTGATGGCCGCCTCCGCCGGACCCGAGATCGAGCGCCTCATCGCCCTGCTGTCCAAGCTGCCGGGGCTGGGTCCGCGCTCGGGCCGGCGCGCGGCGCTGGCGCTTCTCAAGAAGCGGGACACTTTGCTCGCTCCGCTCACCGCCGCCCTGGTCGACGCCCAGGCCAAGGTGCGGACCTGCTCGACCTGCGGCTCGCTGGACACCTCCGATCCCTGCGCCATCTGCGCCGACCGCGGCCGCGACCCGCGCCTGCTGTGCGTGGTCGAGGAGGTCGGCTCGCTGTGGGCCATGGAGCGCGGCCAGTCGTTCAAGGGCCGCTACCACGTGCTGGGCGGCCTGCTGTCGGCGCTGGACGGGATCGGGCCCGAGGCGCTGCGGGTGGGCGAACTGCTGAGCCGGGCGACCGGCGGCGAGATCACCGAGGTGATCCTGGCCCTGCCGGCCACGGTCGACGGCCAGACCACCGCCCACTACCTGGCCGATCGCCTGGCGACGACCGGGGTGTCGGTGACCATGCTGGCGCGTGGCGTGCCGGTCGGCGGCGACTTGGACTGGCTGGACGACGGGACGATCGCCCAGGCGCTGCGGGCGAGACGGCCGGCTTAACTTAAAGTCCTCCCCCTGTGGGGGAGGCGATCGCGAAGCGATCGGTGGGGGGAGTTATAGGATCGTCGATCGGAGGTGTGGTCGCCTGCCGATCACTCCCCCCTCCGTCGGCTTCGCCGACACCTCCCCCACGGGGGGAGGACTTGGCTTTCCCGATCCCCCGACTCCGGCTAAGAACGGAGCATGAACTTCTCCAACCCGTTCCTGATCCTCACCCTCGTGCTGGCGATTGTCGCCGTGGTCGCCGTGCTGTGGGCCCTGGCCAGCCAGCGCCGCGCGGCCGGCGCCGACGCCCGGGCCTGGGAGCTGAACGCCCGGCTGGTCCAGGCCGACGAGCGGGCCCGGCTGCTGGAGGACCAGGCGGTCACGCAGGGCGAACTGATCCGCGCCCAGGCCGCCCAGCAGGCGACCATGACCGCCAACACCGTCGCCGAGGCGCTGATCAAGCGCACCGAGGAGAACTTCAAGAGCCGCGAACTGCTCTCCCAGGCCCGCCTCGAAGCCCAGCTCAAGCCGGTGGCCGAGACCCTGGCCAAGTTCGAGGCCCAGGTCACCGCCGTCGAGAAAGCCCGCGCCGAGGAGACCGGCGGCCTCAAGGCCCAGATCAACGCCCTGATGGAAGCCTCGGTCGCCACCCAGTTCGAGGCCCGCAAGCTGTCGGCCGCCCTGCGTCGCGGGGCCGGCGTCCAGGGCCGCTGGGGCGAGCAGACTTTACGTAACGTTCTTGAGGCCGCTGGCCTCAATAAACGCTTCGACTTCGAGGAGCAGTTCAGCATCGACAGCGAGGAGGGCCGCCGCCGCCCGGACGTGAAGGTTAAGATGCCCGGCGGCGGGGTGTTCGTGATCGACGCCAAGTGCTCGCTCAACGCCTTCCTCGAAGCCCAGGAGGCCACCGAGGAGCACCTGCGCGAGGCGGCCTTCATCCGCCATGCCGCCAGCGTCCGCGCCCACATGCAGGGGCTTTCCGCCAAGGCCTATTGGGACCAGTTCGCCAGCGAGGGCTCGCCCGACTTCGTGGCGATGTTCGTGCCCGGCGACGGTTTCCTGGCCGCCGCCCTGGACCGCCTGCCCGACCTGATGACCGAGGCCATGGACCGTCGGGTGCTGCTGGTCACCCCCACCACCCTGTTCGCCCTGTGCAAGGCGGTCGCCTACGGCTGGCGGGCCGAGGATCAGGCCAAGAACGCCGCCAACATCGTCGCCGTCGGCCGCGAGCTCTACAAGCGCATCGCGGTGATGGGGGCCCATGCCGGCTCGGTGGGCAAGGCGCTGGAAGCGGCGGTCGGCCGCTACAACCAGTTCGTCGGCTCGCTGGAAAGCCAGGTCCTGACCCAGGCCCGCCGCTTCGAGGACCTGTCGGTGGACCACGAGGGCAAGGAAATCGCCGAGCTGACGCCGGTCGAGGGCGCGGTGCGGCCGCTGATCAAGCTGGCGGGCGAGGCGGCGACGGAACCCTCGGTTGCCAGGCTGCAAGCTAAACCATAGGCTGGCCGGATGATCTTCTTCGCCTGCGCCGGCGCCATCATCGCGTCGCTCTACATGCTGCTGACCCAAGGCCTGACCGTGCTCAACGCGCGACGCACGGGCGTGCTGGTCAGCAAGTCCTACGGCAAGGCCAAGGTCGAACGGGCGATCGACGCCGAGCGCTTCGAAAAGCTGCTGCAAGGGCGCGTGAAGGCTCTGAGCGGACCGGCCTTGATCCTGATCGGCGCCATCTGCCTGCTGGCTTGGCAAATCCTGAGCATGACCGTGTTGGGCTGAACGGCGCCCCGCGCCCTTAGGTCGCCTTGACCCCAGGCCGCGCGGCCCTTACCTGACACTTATCATGGCCATCCGTCGCATCCTCACCGTCGATAACGCCGCCGATCTGGCGGTTCTCAAGCAGGTCTCCAAGGACGTGCCCGCCGTCGACGACGCCCTGCGCGCCCTGATGGACGACATGCTGGAGACCATGTACGACGCCCCGGGCATCGGCCTGGCGGCCGTCCAGGTGGGCGAACTGGTCAATGTCATCGTCATGGACCTGGCCCGCGAGGGCGAGGAGCCCGCGCCCCGCCACTTCGTCAATCCCAAGATCACCTGGTCGTCCGACGAGCTGTTCGCCTACGAGGAAGGCTGCCTGTCGGTGCCCGACTATTACGACGCGGTCGAGCGGCCCTCGAAGGTCAAGCTGACCTATCTGAACTATCAGGGCGAAGCGGTGGAGGAAGAGGCCGAAGAGCTGTTCGCCGTCTGCATCCAGCACGAGATGGACCACCTGGCCGGCGTGCTGTTCATCGACCACCTGTCGCGCCTGCGCCGCGACCGCGCCATCAGCAAGGTCAAGAAGGCTCGGCGGGCGGCTTAAGGCCTCCCACCGCCGCTCATCCCGGCGAACGCCGGGACCCAGATGGAATAGCTCTGGGTCTGACGCCAAAGGCTCTGAGCTTATCCAATCATCCCCACCGCTATGGGATCTGGGTCCCGGCATTCGCCGGGATGAGCGGATTTTAGGTTCAGCCTTCAACCCCCAAACGAAAAAGGCGGCGGACCCTTTCGGATCCGCCGCCTTTCGCGACGCCCGAAGGCGCCGTGCTTAGTTCAGCGTGCCGGTCTGGACCTGGCGCTGGGAGGCCAGGGCGATCAGGCGGTCCCAGCCGGTCAGCGACACCAGGTGCGCGTAGATCTGGGCCAGGGCGCCGCTGGCTTGCAGCTCCTTGGTCTTCTCCGGCGACAGGGCGTTGAGCTTTTCTTCCGAGACGCCGAAATATTCGGCCACGGTCTGCGGCTCGCCCGGCTGGCCGTTGGCGCCCTGCGGCGTGAAGATCGCCTTCTTCAGTTCGAAGAGGTCGTTGTCCTTCAGCAGTTGCACGAACGAGTCGGTGCGGCGGCGTTCGACTTCGAAGTCGTCGCAGAACTTGATGCAGTTCTGGGTGTATTCGGTCGGCTCGCCCTTTTCGTCGAACAGCGGGGTGTCGCCGCCTTCGGCCAGCAGGCTGGAGCCGCGGTCGATGCAGACGATCAGACGGTCCTGCGCGTCGTCATTGGCCAGCACGAACGGATAGCGGCGGATATAGGCCGGGATGTAGGCCCCGATCTCGAAGGCGCCATCGGCCTTGACGAACAGGTTCTCGCCGGTGTTCAGGCCCATCACGGCCAGCGGCACGCGGTCTTCGCCGGCGAAGATGACCGGATAGGACAGCGCGGCCGGCGCGAATTCGGTGACCGCGAGCGGCACGGCGGTGCCGCTGAGGGCGAAGCTGTAGGGCTTGTCCTTGTGGACCAGGCCCAGCTTGGCGTGTTGCTCGCGGCTCAGGGGCTCCGGCGAGTTGTAGAACAGGACGTTGCCGGAGATCCCGCCGGCGGGTTGGGTCGTTTCCATGAACAGCTCGACAAAAGGCTAATGAACGGACGCCTATTGCGCTCAGGCGGCCTTTAAAGGTCCGGCGCTTCTAGCCGATCCGGAGGGGCCCCGCAATCAACCCCTCCGCCTTGGCGTTATGGTCCCGCTTGGTTCGCCCTGCGCGGGAGTTCCGCCCGCCTAGAGCATTTTCGAGCGAAGTGGATTCCGGTTCGCGTGAAGAAAATGCGCCAAAACAGAAATCTAGAGTCCCGGCCTGATGCAATCAGGTCGGGCTCTAGAACTTCCAGGCCACGCCCGCCCGCACCGATCGACCCGGCGACGGGGCGATGTCCTTGAGGAACGAGGCGTGCTCGCGGGTCTCCTCGTTGGTCAGGTTGCGGCCGTCGATGAACAGGCGCAGCGGCGAGTTCTCGATCGGCTTGAACGTCGCCTTCAGATTGACCACCGTATAGCCGTCGGTGGGCAGTTCGAAATCGGCCACCCGGTCCTGCTCGGCGACGCGGCGGACCTCCAGGGTGGTCTCGACGCGCGGGATGTTCCACACCACCGAACCGCCCAGCGACCACGGGGGGATGCGGGCCGGCACGCCCGCGTCGGTCTCACCGTGCACCCAGTCGAAGGTGGTTTCCAGGCGGATCGACTGGGTCGCCCCGCGCCAGGCGTCGTAGCTGGCCTCGAACTCGGCCCCGTGGAAGTCGGCCTTGGTCTGGAAGTACTGGTAGACGGGCAGGTCGTCCTCGACCGCGCCGGTCGGGGCCTCCTCGATGAAGCTTCCATACTTGGCGGCCCACAGGTGGCCCTCGGCGCGCAGGCGCTCGCCCTTCCAGCGGACGGTGGCCTCCAGCGAGGTCACGGTCTCGTTGTCGAGGGTGTCGTCGCCCACCTCGAAACCGCCAGTGCCCGGGTGCGGACCGTTGGCGAACAGCTCGAACTCGGTCGGGGCCCGGCCGTTGCGTGACAGGGTCAGGGCATAGAACAGCTGGTCGGTGGGCTTGAGGAACACGCCGAGCGAGGCCGAGATGTTGTCGAAATCGCGCTTCTCGTCGGGCGTCTTCAGCGAGCGGGTATCGAAGCGCAGGCCGGCGTCGATCCCCCAGGTCCCGCGGTCCAGGCGCTGCAGGGTGAAGATTCCGTACTCCTTGATGTCGGTCGAGGGCACGAAGGCCTCGTCGCCGATCGCCTCGAAGCTGCGCGACAGGGCCTGGAAGCCGATGGCCCCCTGGTGGCCGTCATGCTCGCGATGGACCAGCTCGACGCGTCCTTCCGTCCCGTTCGACAGGAAGCGGGTGCCGACCTCGCCGTCCTCGACGCTGACCTCGGCGTGCTCGTAATCGGCGTGGCCGATCGAGACCCGGACCTTCTCGAACCACGGATTGTCCAGTTCCTGCTCGCCGCGCAGGTCGTAGCGGGTCTGTTGCAGGTGGATGGAGACCGGGCCTTCGGCGTTGGGGTCGATCGGGGCCAGGATCTGCTCGTAGGGCACGCCGTAGGTGGTGTCGGTGCGCTTGACCGACACGCCGAAGAAGCCGCGGTCGTGGACGTAGGAGACGCCGGCCCCGTAGGCGTCGACCTCGACGTCGGTGTTCTTGACGGTCTTGTCGGGATCGACGGTCAGGCCGTCGCGGGCCGCCAGCCGGGCCGAGACCGGGGCGACGGGCACGTCGTAGTCGTCGGTGCGGCGGCTGGACAGGTCGGCGGCGAACACGAACGGGCCCTTCCCGGCCTTGATCGCGGTCGAGTAGGCGTAGCCGTCGTCGACCGACGAGGCCGAGGCCGACAGCCGGCCTTCGAAGCCGTTGGCGGCCGGCGTCGACGGCACGCGCTCGTCGATCATGTTGACCACCCCGCCGATGCCCGAGCCGCCATAGGCCAGGGTCGAGGGGCCGCGCAGCACCTCGATGCGCGAGGCCTCGCCCGGGTCGCTGGCCACGGCGTGGTCGGGCGACAGGGCGCTGGCGTCCACCTGGCCGACCCCGTTCTGCAGCACCATCACCCGGGGACCCGACAGGCCGCGGATCACCGGCCGCGAGGCGCCGGGGCCGTAGAAGGTGGAGCGCAGGCCCGGCAGGCCGTTGAGCATGTCGCCGATGCCGGCCGCCGGGGCGACGTCCAGCTGGTCGCGGGTGATGACATTGACGCTGCTGGTCACGGTGTCGAGCGACACGGCGTAGGGGGCGGCGGTGACCACGACCTTGTCGACGGCGTCTGGTCCCGCGCCCGCTTCGGGGGCGACGCCGGTGGCCACGGCGGCCGGGGTCTCGGCGGCCTGGGCCAGCGGCGCGACGAGGGCGACCGCCAGCAGGCTCGCGGCGGAGAAAAGGACGCGACGGGACATGGGCGAAATCCGACAAGCTTGGCCGAGGGAGCGACCGTTAAGATGTGTTATGAAATAACATATCTATCCGTCAAGGCGCTTCATGCCTTGACGCGGTCGATCGTCGCCGTTCTGTGAGCGGATGACCGGATGGAGACCGCCCGTGACCCGCAACGCCCTGCTCGCCATCACTCTCGCCGGCCTGCTGGTCGCCGGGTGCGCGCCGATCCGCGACGCCTTCTCCCCGCCGACCGCCGCCCCGGCCAAGACGGCCAGTTCGGCCAGCTGGACCACGCCGCCCAAGGGCTATCTGGGCCCCAATCCGGGTCTCGACGGCGCGACGATCCTCGGCCCGCCGCCGACCCCGGACTCGGCCCGGGGCAAGGCGGACCGGGCGACCTTCAACGAAACCCGCAAGCTGGTCGGCACGCCGGCCTGGGACAAGGCGATCGCCGACGCCGACCTGTCGGGCAAGCAGGGCTTCAAGAGCTTTTCCTGCGCCGCCGGCGCGACGATCAGTCCGGAGGCCACCCCCACCCTGACCCGCATGCTGCTGCGGATGACCGACGACGCGGCGACGCTCTACCAGCCGGCCAAGGCGGCGTTCCGGCGTCCGCGACCGCCGGTGGGTAACAAGAAGCCGATCTGCGTGCCGCGCGAGAAATGGATCGAGACCGACGGCTCCTATCCGTCCGGCCACGGGCTGATCGGCTGGTCGTGGGCCCTGGTGATCTCCGAGGTCGCGCCCGAGCACGCCAGCGCCGTCCTGGCGCGCGGACGCGAGTTCGGCGACAGCCGGATCATCTGCGGCGTGCACTTCCAGAGCGACATCGAGGCCGGCCGCTACCTGGGCTCGGCGATGGTGTCGAAACTGCACCAGAACGCGGCGTTCGAGGCGGATCTCGCCACGGCCAAGGCCGAGGTGGCGGCGTCGCGGACGAGCGGGGCCCCGACGGGGTGCTCATAACGAACCCTCTCCCATGGGGAGAGGGTGAGTTTTAAACCGGCCGCCCCGTCGCCAGCGCCCCGTACAGGTCCGGCCGGCGATCGCGGAAGAAGCCCCAGGCCGCGCGGTGGGTCCGCAGGAAATCCAGGTCGAAGGTCGAGGCCACGATCCCCTCGTCGTCCCGGCCCAGCTCGCTGACCAGATCGCCGCGATGGTCGGCGATGAAGCTGGAGCCGTAGAAGCTCTGGCCGCCGTTCGGATAGCCTTCCCACGGCTCGAAGCCGATGCGGTTGGCCCCGACCACCGGGATCACGTTGCTGACCGCGTGGCCCTGCATGGCCCGCTGCCAGGGCAAGGTCGTGTTGAGGGTCGGGTCGTGCGGCTCGCTGCCGATGGCGGTGGGGTAGAACAGGCACTCGGCCCCCGCCAACGCCATGGCGCGGGCGGCCTCCGGGTACCACTGGTCCCAGCAGATGCCGACGCCCAGGCGGCCGAAGCGTGTGTCCCAGACCTTGAAGCCGGTGTCGCCCGGCCGGAAATAGTACTTCTCCTGGTAGCCGGGGCCGTCGGGGATGTGGCTCTTGCGATAGACGCCCAGCAACGCGCCGTCGGCGTCGGCCATCACCAGGCTGTTGAAATAGTGCGGGCCTTCGCGCTCGAAGATCGAGATCGGGATGACCACGCCCAGTTCGCCAGCCAGGGGAGCGATGGCCTTGACCACCGGATGCTCGCGCCACGGATGGGCTTGCGCGAACCAGCGCTCCTCCTGCGTCACGCAGAAATAGGGCCCCTGGAACAGCTCGGACGGCAGGATCACCTGCGCGCCGCCGGCGGCGGCTTCGCGGATGAAGCCCTCGGTCTTCTTGATGTTGGCCGCCAGATCCATGCCGTAGGACGTCTGGATGGCGGCGACGCTGAGCGTACGGGTCATTCGCCGGGCTCCTGCTGGCTGATGCAGTGGAACGAACCGCCACCGGTCAGGATCGCGGTCGACGGCAGGCCGATCACCTCGCGCTCGGGGAACAGGCCGCTGATCACCTCGACGGCGAAGGCCCCCGACTCCTCGGCGTAGATCGGCACGATCACCGCCTCGTTGGCGATCAGGAAGTTCATGTGCGAGGCCGGGATGATCTCGCCGTCCTCGTCCAGGATGCGGCCCGGCGAGGGGATGCGCATCACCTGCAGGGGCGAACCGCGGCTGTCGGTCATCGCGGCCAGCGTCCTGGCGGTTTGCGCATAGACCTCGGCGTTGGGGTCGTCGGCTCCGAAGGCCATCGGGCAGGCCACCACGCCCGGCGCGACGAAACGGGCCAGGTTGTCGACATGGCCGTCGGTGTGGTCGTTGAGCAGGCCGTCGCCCAGCCACAGAAGCTTCTTGGCGCCCAGGGCGGCGGCCAGGGCGGCGCTGGCCGTGGCTTCGTCCCAGTCGGCGTTGCGATTGGCGTTCAGCAGGCACTGGCGGGTGGTCAGGATCGTGCCCGAGCCGTCGTGGTCCAGCGACCCGCCCTCCAGGACGAAGTCGTTGCGGGCCAGCGGCGCGCCCGAGGCGGCGGCGATCTGCTCGGCGACGATGTCGTCGCCCTCCATCTGGTACTTGCCGCCCCAGCCGTTGAACTGGAAGCCGGCCGCGACGGCCCCGCCGGCGGTCTCGATGAAGATCGGGCCGGTGTCGCGCAGCCAGATGTCGCCGAACTGGCCACGGACGATCTCGACGTCCGTGTCGCCCAGCAGGGCGGCGGCGGCGGCCTCGGCCTCGTCGCCGACCACCATCAGCCGCACGCGCTCGCCGCCGGGACCGGCCAGGGCGCGGGCCAGGGCGGCCACCTCGGCCTGGGCCTGGTCGAGGTCTTCCCGCCACAGCTCGGCGTGGCTGGGGAAACCCACCCACATGGCGCGGTGCGGAGCCCACTCGGCGGGAACGGTCGAAATCATGAACGGAACCTGGATCAAGGAGGGAGGCGCAAATGGGCCGAGATGGCCCTCGGGTCAAGCCGCCCTTCTAGCAAACTGGTGCGACAAAAGAAAAAGGGCGATCCGTTTCCGGACCGCCCCCATTTCCGTTCCGCTGCGGGTCGTTCTTAGAACGCGGCGTGCAGGGTGATGCTGGCCGTACGCGGATAGCCCGGTTGGCCCAGGCCCGTGCCCGACGGGTTCACCGCCAGGTCGCCGAGGTACTTCTCGTCGGCCAGGTTCTTGACGTTGATCTGGACGTACGTGTCCTTCAGGCCCAAGCCGTCCAACTGGTAGCGGGCGTCGAGGTCCAGCAGCGCGTAGCTCGGCACCTTCTCGGTGTTGGTCAGGTTGGTCCAACGCTCGCCGACATATTTGGCTTGGACGCCGACGCTGAGCGCTTCGGTGATGTCCCAGTCGACCCGCACGGCGCCCTGATACTTCGGGGTTTCGTACAGTTCCTTGCCCTTGGTCGGCAGCACCGAGTTCAGGGTGGTGCCGGGGATGTTCGCCTTCAGCTCGGAGTCCACGTACGAGAACGAGGCGTAGAAGCTGAGATATTCTTCCGGCTTGAAGCCGAACTGGGCGTCGAAGCCCTTCAGAACCACATCGCCGACATTGACCGAGAAGGCGATGTTGTCCTGCTCGTTGAAGGCGCGTTCGATGCGGTTGGTGAAGTCGTTGTAGTAGGCCGAGGCGGCCAGCAGGACGGTCGGCGACTGGAAGCGATAGCCCAGGTCGTAGACGTGGGCGATTTCCGGGTCCGGGTTCGTCAGCTTCTTATCGTACAGGTCGTCGGTGCGCGGCGCCGACAGGGTCTCGGCGTAGCTGAAGTACACCGACTGGCGGTCGGTCAGGTTATAGCTGACGCCGACGTTCGGCAGGACCTTGTCGTACTTGCGGGTGAACTCGCGCGGACGGCCGTACTGGTTGGCCAGGGGCTGACCCGGCAGGTTGACCAGCGTTTGGCCGTTGCCGTCGTTGGTGCCCGCGAGGGTGATCGGCGCCTGGTTGGTGCAGTAGGCGTTGAACGTATCGAGCTGGTAGCAGAAGTTGTGCAGCTGGCGCTTGAAGAACGGGGCGCGCAGACCGACGTTCAGCAGCAGCTTGTCTTCCATGAACCGGCCGCGGTACTCGGCCGAGAACTGGTTCAGGGTGGCGATCGAGACGCGATCGCGACGACGCAGGATGCTGCCGTCCGAGAGCTTGATCGACTTGCCGTAGCCGTCCTTGCCACCGAACACGTTGCTGGGCGTGCCGTCCGAGTTGAACGTCGTGTACTCGCCGGTCTGACGGTGATGGGCTTCGTCGTAGGTGTAGGCCAGGCGGAAGCTCTGATTGTCGGCGAACTTCCAGATCAGCGACGAGGTGACGCCGTAGCGGCGGGTGTTCGTCGTGTTCGGCGAATACAGCAGCACGGAGTCGAGGATGTCGCCGTCGCCGTTCAGGTCCTGGCCGCCGGTCAGGGCGCTGCCGCGGATGATGCCGTTGCCGGTGCCGTTGCCGTTTTCATTGAACAGCGTGCGACCGCCGCCGTTGGCCAGGGTGTACTGGAACGAGGGGTCGACGGTCAGGATGAAGCTGTCGCCGAGGTGGAACAACGACTGACCGCGCAGGTTGCCGGTGTTCGACGGGTTGATGTTGTTCTTGTAGCAGGTGCTGGCGTTGAAATCGACCTGAGCCGTGCCGGCGACCGGGGTCGGACGCGCGCAGGTGGCGCGGCTGTAGCCGATGCCGGTTCCGGCCTGGAACTGGGCCAGCGTCATGCGGTTGATGAAGTTGTTGCGGTTTTTGTTGTAGTTGGCGATCAGGCTGATGAAGTCGCCGTTGTCGCCGAACGGCTGATAGATTCGCGCGTTGTACTGCGTCTTGTGAATCTTGCCCGGGCCGTTGAACACGTCGTTGATGGCGTCGGCGGCGCTGAACCAGGCGCTGGTGCCCCAGGGGCCGATCTTGCCGGTGTCGATCACGCCGAAGAAGCGGCGGAAGTTGCCGTCGCCGGCCTGGGCTTCGAACACGCCACCGAAGTCGTCTTTCGGCTTGCGGGTCATGTAGTTGATGGTGCCGCCGGCCGCCGCGGCCGTGGGGCTGTCGACATCGGTGGTGCCCAGGTTGACGTCGACCTTGGAGATCAGTTCCGAGTCCATCTGCTGGTTCGGATAGATGGCGTAGTTGCCGCTGTCGTTCAGCGGGATGCCGTCTTGCAGCAGGGCGACGCGTTGCGAGTCGAAGCCGCGAATGGTGATGTCGCCGCCGGCCGAGCCGTAGGCGTCGTTGTTGGTGAAGTTGACGCCCGGCAGCAGGTTCAGGGAATCCAGGACGGTCTGGCCCGGCACTTGGCGCGCAATGAAGTCTTGCGTGATGGTCGAGCGCGACTTCGGAACCGTCTGCGCGACGATCGTGCCATTCTGGTTCTTGAGCGTCGAAGCGGTGACCACGACCTGTTCGACGGCCTCGGTGCCGGTCGATTGGGCCATGGCGGCGGTGGCGCTCAGCAGGCAACCGACCAGGGCGGTCGACGCCAGACAGGCGAGCTTTTTCGTCATCATTTTGATCTACCCCTCATTCCGGACGTGGCGGGGTGCATGAAGCCCATCTGACCACGTCATTGAGAGGCTCTTTAGCGGCGTATTTAGAAGGTTTGGTGACGGAATAGCCACGATCGCCGATAAACCCAACGTAGACGGCGCCGTTGCAACACATTTAGTCAGCGTCCTCTTACTTATGCGGGAGAAATCAGCGTGGCCCTTGATGAAATGGCGCGGCCGACCGAAGCGCGCGCCTGGCGGCTGACGCTGATTCTGGTGGGCGCCCTGACGCTATTCCGGGTGCTGGCGCTGTTCCTGACACCGCTGGAACTGTACCCGGACGAAGCCCAGTACTGGCTGTGGTCGCGCCACCTGGATTTCGGCTATTTCTCCAAGCCGCCGATGATCGCCTGGCTGATCTGGGCGACCACCCACATCGGCGGCGACGCCGAGGCCTGGTTGCGGATCAGCTCGCCCCTGCTCAACGCCGGCACGGCCCTGGCGGTCTCGCGCATCGCCGCGCGGCTCTATGGCGACCAGCGCGGGGGAACCTGGGTCGGACTGGCGGCCGCGGCGGTGTTCAGCCTGATGCCGGGCATCCAGCTGTCGTCGGTGCTGATCACCACCGACACGCCGCTGCTGTTCTTCCTGGCCCTGACGGTCTGGGCCTGCGTGGCCCTGCCCGCCGCCTCGCCCCGCGTCCGCGTCTGGGTGGCGGCCGGCATGGGCGCGGCGCTGGGCCTGGCGTTCCTCAGCAAGTACGCGGCGATCTACGCCCTGGCCAGCCTGGGCGCCCACCTGTTCCTGTCGCGCGAGGCCCGGCGGGCCTGGACCCCGGCCATGGCGGCGGCCTTCTTCGCCGTGCTGTTCCTGGTCTTCGCGCCGAACATGCTGTGGAACCTCGATCATCATTTCTCGACGCTGGAGCACACCGCCGCCAACGCCAACTGGAAGTCGGGCAAGCTGTTCAACCCGATGGAGCTGGTCCAGTTCGTCGGCTCGCAGTTCGGGGTGTTCGGGCCCGTGCCGTTCGCCGTGCTGGCGGTCGGCGGCCTGCTGCTGGCGGCGCGTAAGCGGTTGGCGCCGGCCGACGTGACGCTGCTGTGCTTCGCCCTGCCGCCGCTGGTCACCGTGGCGGCCCAGGCCTTCGTGTCGCGCGCCAACGCCAACTGGGCCGGCGCGTCCTATGTGGCCGGCTCGGTGCTGGTGGCGGCCTGGCTGCTGCGCTGGGAAGCCCGCCGCTGGCTGGTCGGCGGCCTGGCCCTGCAGGCCGTGCTGGCGGCGGTGTTCCTGACCTGGGTGATCAATCCGCGCACCGCCGAGGCGATGGGCATGGCCAACAGCTTCAAGCGGGCCCGCGGCTGGGACCAGACCGTCCAGGCGATCATCGCCCGGGCCGAGGAGGAGAAGGCCGGCAAGGGCCTGACCGCCGTGGCCGTCGACGACCGCTTCCTGTTCAACGTCGCCGCCTATTACGGCCGCGACTATTTCGGCACGTCCAAGGCCCCGCCGCTGCGGATGTGGGTCCACGAGATCGCCGCTCGCAACCAGGCCGAGGCCGAGGCCCCGATGGCCGAGCCCCTGGGCCGGCGGGCGCTGATCGCCAGCCTGGAAGGAACCTATCGCGGCAAGATCCAGCAGGATTTCGCGGCGACGTCGGACCTGCAGATCGTCAGTATACGGCTGGACAGGAAGCGCTCGCGGCGCACGGATCTGTTCATCGCCCAGGGGTTCGCGCCCGTACCGCGCGATCCGGTGACCGGGCTGCCGCCGGATACGCCGTGGAAGGCGGAGAAGTAAATCCTCCCCCCGTGGGGGAGGCGGCCGAAGGCCGGTGGGGGATTTTTAGGAAGATCGCCTCAGATCGGATCGCCCGCCGATCCCTCCCCCCACCGATCGCTTCGCGATCACCTCCCCCACAGGGGGAGGCTTGCTAGACCCCGACCTCGAAGTCCGCCTCGGTCTTGGCCCGGACCTCGTCGACGCTCACCCCCGGGGCCAGCTCGATCAGCTTCACCGGCGTCTTGCCGCGGTTGATCTCGAAGACGCCCAGTTCGGTGATCAGCAGGTCGACCACGCCCGCGCCGGTCAGCGGCAGCGAGCAGCGGTGCAGCAGCTTGGGCGCGCCGGACTTCTCGCAGTGGTCCATGACCACCACCACCCGCTTGACGCCGGCCACCAGGTCCATGGCCCCGCCCATGCCCTTGACCATCTTGCCGGGCACCATCCAGTTGGCTAGGTCACCGTTCTCGCCGACCTGCATGCCGCCCAGGATCGACAGGGCGATGTGGCCGCCGCGGATCATCGCGAAGCTGTCGGCCGACGAGAAGTACGAGCTGGAGTCCAGCTCGGTGATCGTCTGCTTGCCGGCGTTGATCAGGTCGGCGTCCTCCTCGCCCTCATAGGGGAAGGGGCCCATGCCCAGCATGCCGTTCTCGCTCTGCAAGGTCACCGACATGCCTCGCGGGATGTAGTTGGCCACCAGGGTCGGGATGCCGATGCCGAGGTTCACGTAGAAGCCGTCCCGCAGCTCCTTGGCGGCCCGCTCGGCCATCTGGTCACGCGTCCAGGCCATTACACGGACTCCCCAATCTTCTCGTCACGAGGACGGGTGGTGACCCGCTCGATGCGTTTCTCGAACCTGGCGCCCTGGATCAGGCGGTCGACATAGATGCCCGGCGTGTGGATACCGTCCTTGTCGAGCGCGCCGATCGCCACGATCTCCTCGACCTCGACGACGGTGGCCTTGCCGGCCGTGGCCATCATCGGGTTGAAGTTGCGGGCGGTCTTCCGGTAGACGAGGTTGCCCTCCGCGTCGGCCTTCCAGGCCTTGACGATCGACAGGTCGGCGACCAGGCCGCGCTCCATCACATAGAGCTCGCCGTCGAAGTCGCGCACTTCCTTGCCCTCGGCGACCAGGGTGCCGACCCCGGTGCGCGTGAAGAAGGCGGGGATGCCCGCCCCGCCGGCGCGGATGCGTTCGGCCAGGGTGCCCTGCGGATTGAACTCCAGTTCCAGCTCGCCGGACAGGTAGAGCTGTTCGAACAGCTTGTTCTCACCCACATAGGACGAGACCATCTTCTTGATCTGGCGGTTCTCCAGCAGGATCCCCAGGCCGAAGCCGTCGACGCCGCAGTTGTTGGAGACCACCGTGAGGTCCTTGACTCCCGCTTCGCGGATCGCCGCGATCAGGTTCTCGGGAATGCCGCACAGGCCGAAGCCTCCGGCCATGATGGTCATGCCATCGAACAAAAGACCCGCCAGCGCTTCGGCGGCTGTGGACTTCACCTTGTCGACCATGGTTCCTCCCGGAGCGACGTTCGCCGATTGCTCTGAGCCGCCGGCCGAAGAAATTCAACCCTTGATGAATAAAATTTCGATGCTTGGAGTGGCGGCGTGACGGACCAGCTTGAACCAGGGGAAGTTAGCACCGGGACGGAAGCGGCCGCCACCTCGGGCGTGCTGCTGACCCTCGCCCACCCGGCGCTTGAACGCTCCCGCGCCAACCGCGCCCTGGCCAAGGCCGCCAAGGGGCTGGCCGGGGTCACCTTCCACGACCTCTACGAGACCTATCCCGACTTCGCGATCGACATCGAGGCCGAGCAGGAAAAGCTGCTGGCCCACGACGTCATCGCCCTGCAGTTCCCGCTCTACTGGTACTCGACCCCGGCCCTGCTGAAGGAGTGGTTCGACCTGGTGTGGCTGCACGGCTTCGCCTACGGCATCGACGGCAACGCCCTGGCCGGCAAGCGCCTGTTCGCCGCCTGCACCACCGGCGGGGCGGCCAAGGCCTATCACGCCCACGGCTACAACCGCTTCAGCATGGACGACTTCCTGCGCCCGCTGGAGCAGACGGCCTATCTGTGCGGCATGGTCTGGGAGACGCCCTTCGTGGTGCATGGCGCGGCGCTCAAGAACGACGAGGACCTCAAGGCGGAGGCCGGCCGCTACAAGGCCCGCATCGCCTCGTTGATGACCACGCCGGCCGACGCCGAGATGGGGGCGTAGGAGATGCCTTTCCTGTTGCAGGCCCTGGTCTATCTCGGCGCCGCCGTCATCTCCGTGCCGATCGCCAAGCGCCTCGGCCTCGGCTCGGTGCTGGGCTACCTGATCGCCGGGGTGCTGATCGGCCCCTTCGCCCTGTCGCTGGTCGGCGAGCAGACCGACGTCATGAAGTTCGCCGAGTTCGGCGTCGTCATCCTGCTGTTCCTGATCGGGCTGGAGGTCCAGCCCTCCACCCTGTGGGACATGCGCAAGGCGATCTTCGGGTTCGGCGGCGCCCAGGTGGTCGGCACCTCGGTCGCCATCGCCGGTTTCTCGATGCTGCTGGGGCTGCCCTGGCAGACGGCCCTGGCCGTCGGGATGGTGCTGGCCATGTCGTCCACCGCCATCGTGCTGCAGACCCTCGACGAGAAAGGCCTGAGGCAAGGTCCGGTCGGCCGCGCCGCCTTCGGGATTCTGCTGCTGCAGGACCTGGCGGTGATCCCGATGTTCGCTCTGCTGCCGACCCTGGCGACCATCGCCCCCAGCGTCCACGCCGAGGCCGCCGGCCACGGCGGCGGCAGCCTGGTGGCCCACCTGCCGACCTGGGCCCAGGGCCTGTCGGTGCTGGCGGCCGTTGGCATCGTGGTCGGCGGCGGCCGCTACCTGGTGCGGCCGATCTTCCGCTTCATCGCCGAAGCGCGGTTGCGCGAGATCTTCACCGCCGCCGCCCTGCTGATCGTGGTCGGGGTGGCCAGCATCATGCAGATGGTCGGGCTGTCCCCCGCCCTGGGCGCCTTCCTGGCCGGCGTCGTGCTGGCCGAAAGCGAGTTCCGGCGCGAGCTGGAAAGCGACATCGAGCCGTTCCGCGGCCTGCTGCTGGGCCTGTTCTTCATCACCGTCGGAGCCGGCATCGACCTGGGCCTGGTGGCTCGCCAGCCCCTGGTGCTGATCGGCCTGGTGGTCGGGCTGATGAGCCTGAAGTTCCTGGTGATGTTCGGCCTGGCCCGGCTGTTCGGCGCGCCGGCCCGAGGCGCGGCGGCGGTCGCCACCGCCCTGGCCCAGGGCGGCGAGTTCGCCTTCGTGCTGCTGACCTTCACGGTCGGGGCCGGCGTGATCGGCGCCACCCTGGCGGCCTTGCTGACCGCCGCCGTCGCCGTCTCCATGGCCCTCACCCCGGTGGCGATGATCCTCTACGAGCGGATCGCGGCGATGATGGACGCCGCCATCCCCAAGGTGGTCCCCGACACCGGCGAGTTCGACGACAGCGAGCCCGACATCATCATCGCCGGCTTCGGCCGCTTCGGCCAGATCACCGGCCGCCTGCTGACCGCCAACGGCTTCCGCTCGACGGTGCTGGACAGCGACATCGAGCAGATCGACCTGCTGCGCCGGTTCGGCCGCCGGGTGCACTATGGCGACGCCACGCGGATGGACCTGCTGCGGGCCGCCGGCATCGAGCGGGCCCGGATGCTGATCGTCGCCCTGGACGACCGCGAGAAGACCGTCGAACTGGTGGAGACCGCCCGCAAGGCCTATCCTGACCTGGTGATCCTGGCCCGCGCCTGGGACCGTCGCCACGCCTACGACCTGCTGGCCAACGGCGCCGACGCGGTGGAGCGCGAGACCTTCGAGTCCGCCCTGGCGCTGGGCACGACGGCCCTGCAGAAGCTGGGCTACCGCGCCCACCGCGCCTATCGCGCCGCCTCGTTCTTCCGCCGCCACGACCGCAAGTCGTTCGAGGAACTGCGCCCGATCTGGGGCCAGGAGGAGGCCTACATCCTGGCCTCGCGCGACGCCGCCCAGACCATGGACCGCCTGCTGGCCACCGACCTGGCGCGGCTGCGGCCCGGCGACGCCGGCGGGGCGTGGGACACCGCCAGCCTGGACGAGGAACTGAAGGAGCGGGCCGAACGGGACGCGTCAAGGCGCGAGGGGGCGAAGTAGAAGTCCAAGTCCTCCCCCTGTGGGGGAGGTGGCGCGCAGCGCCGGTGGGGGGAGCGATCCCACCTCCACCAACGTCCCCCCACCGATCACTTCGTGATCGCCTCCCCCACGGGGGGAGGACTTTAAGGGCGCGCCCGCCTACCGAACTTCGTTCCGCCGCTTGACCCGTCGTTAAGCCGTGGGCGCTAGGATCGTCGCCCATGAGCAACCGTCCTTCCTCCACCGGGGTCACCCCCGAACAGCTGGCCACCCTCAGCCACGAGTTCCGCACCCCGCTGAACGGCGTGCTGGGCATGGCCCGGCTGCTGGAGGGCACGCGCCTGACCGCCGAGCAGCGGGCCTATGTCGCGGCGCTGCGGGAAAGCGGCGACCACCTGCTGTCGCTGGTCAATGACGTGCTCGACTTCGCGCGGCTGGGGGCGACGGCGATCGACCTGCACACCGCCCCGGTCGACGTCGAGAACCTGCTGCGCCAGGTGTCCGAGCTGCTGAGCCCGCGGGCTCACGAAAAGGGCGTCGAGATCGCCTGGGCCGCCGCGCCGGGCCTGCCGACCATCCTGGCCGACGAGGGCCGCCTGCGGCAGGTGCTGCTGAACTACGCCGGCAACGCCATCAAGTTCACCGAAACCGGCGGAGTGCTGCTGAGCGCCGACCTGACAGCGGGCGGTCGCGTCCGCTTCTCGGTCCGCGACACCGGGCCGGGCGTCGAGCCCGAAAAGCGGGCCGCGATCTTCGAGGCCTTCGTCCAGACCGACCCCTCGCACCAGGCCCAGCTGGGCGGCGCCGGGCTGGGCCTGGCCATCGTCGCCCGCCTGGCCGCCGCCATGCGGGGCGAGGCCGGGGTCGGCGGCGAGCTGGGCCAGGGCGCCGACTTCTGGTTCGAGGCCCCGTTCGAAACCGCGCCGGAAGGGCTGGCCGAGCTGCCGCTCGCCAACCTGCCGCTTGGGGGCCGCTGCGTGGCCATCGCCTCGCCCAACGCCATGATCCGCGAAGCCGCCATCCGCCAGATCCGGGCCAGCGGCGGCCAGGCCCTCTCCGGGTCCAGCGTCGCCGAGGCCCTGAAGGGCGCGCCGGCCGAGGCCGTGCTGCTGCTCGACGCCGTGCTGGCCGGACCGCGCGGCGCGCTCAGGCCACCGGCCGGCCGGGCCTGCGTGGTGCTGCTGACCCCCGATCAGCGCGATCGCATCGGCAAGCTGAAGGCCGCCGGCTTCAGCGGCTACCTGATCAAACCGCTGCGCCGCGCCTCGCTGATCGCCCAGGTGCTGGAAGCCAAAATCACGAGGGTTGGGGCAGCCAGCCGCACCACCTCGGTCGAGGTCGCGACGCCGACCGCCTCCCGGGCCCCCGACGACGACCGCATCGCCCCGGCCGCCGCGCCCGGCGTCCGCGTGCTGCTGGCCGAGGACAACCCGATCAACGCCCTGCTGGCCCGCGCCCTGCTGGAGCGCGAAGGCTGCAAGGTCGACCGCATCGCCAGCGGCGACGAGGCCGTCTCGGCCCTGTCGCGCGGCTTCTACGACCTGATCCTGATGGACCTGCGGATGCCCGGCCTGAACGGCATCGAGGCGACCCGGGCCCTGCGCGAACGCGGCGTCAACACCCCGATCGTCGCCCTGACCGCCGACGCCTTCGACGAGGACCGCCGCGCCTGCCTGGCGGCGGGCATGAACGACTTCCTGGCCAAGCCCCTGACGCCGTCGGCGTTGCGGGGGGTGCTCACCAACTGGACCGGGCTCGGCTGGACGAAAGCCGCGACGCGCGCCAAGGTCGCCGGCTAAGGCGGGGCGGTCCCCGCACCGGGGAACGCCATCGTGAACACCACGCCAACCGAAAAGAAGCTCACCATCCTGGGGGCCTTCGCCGACCGTCGCATCCTGGTGATGTTGGCCCTGGGCTTTTCGGCCGGCCTGCCCAACTTGCTGGTCTTCGACACCCTGTCGGCTTGGCTGCGTGACAGCGGCGTCTCGCTGGAGGTCATCGGCTTCTTCAGCCTGGCGACCATGGCCTACGCCGCCAAGTTCCTGTGGGCGCCGCTGGTCGATCGGGTGCGCATCCCGTTCCTGACCAAATGGCTGGGCCATCGCCGCTCATGGATGCTGGTGGCCCAGGCCTGCGTGATGCTGGGCTTGTGGCTGATCTCCGGCCAGTCGCCGATGACCGGCCTGGGGGCGATCGCCGCCATGGCGGTCTTCGTTGGCTTTTCCGGCGCGACCCAGGACATCGTCATCGACGCCTGGCGCATCGAGGCCGCCGAGAACGAGCGTCAGGGCGCGATGGCCGCCGCCTATCAGTGGGGCTACCGCATCGCCATCGTGGTGGCGGGGGCCGCTCCCCTGCTGCTGGCCGAGGTCCGGGGCTGGAACTTCTCCTATGCGGTGATGGCCTGTTTGATGCTCATCGGCGTGCTGGGCGTGCTGGGCGCGCCCCGTGAGAAGGCCCACGTCATCCGCCCGATTCACACCGAAGGCGTGCCGGCCCGACCGGTGCTCGACGTTGTCGAATGGATCGTGCGCGGCGCGATCTTCGTGGTCGGGGCCCTGATCGCCGGGTCCGGACTATCAGGTAACCCAACCCCGTTGACCCTGCTGGGCTCGGCCGACGCCTTCGGGCTGGCCGACGCATGGAAGACTCCGCCGATCGGCACGTTGCTGCAGTTCACGGCCGTGGTGCTCGGCCTGGCGATCATCGTCGCCGCCTGCTGGCCGATCCCCCGCACCCCGACCCGGGCCGGCGCCTATCTGTCGCAGTCGTTCGGCTCGCCGCTGATCGACTTCTTCCAGCGCTACAAGGGCACGGCGGCTTTGATCCTGGCCCTAATCTGCCTCTACCGCCTGTCGGATTTCGTTCTCAACATCATGAACCCGTTCTACCTCGACCTGGGGTTCAGCAAGGTCGAGATCGCCGAGATCCGCAAGGTGTTCGGCATGCTGATGTCGATGCTGGGCGTCCTGGCCGGCGGCATCTCGGTGGCGCGGCTGGGGCTGATGCGCTCGCTGGTGATCGGCGCCTTCGCTGGGCCGCTCAGCAACATGGTCTTCGCGTGGCTGGCCATGCGCGGCCACGACGTCGGGGCGCTGGCCATCGCCATCGGCTTCGACAACATCGCCCAGGGCTATTCGGGCACGGCCTTGATCGCCTACATGTCCAGCCTTACGGGCCAGGGCTTCACGGCCACCCAGTACGCGCTGTTCTCATCGCTCTACGCCCTGCCGGGCAAGGTGATCGCCACCATGTCGGGGCGGATCGTCGAGGGTTCGGCCCGGGCGGCCGAGCTCGGCGGCCCGTTGGCGATGTTCAAGCCGTTGTTCGGCGCCATGACACCCGGCTCGTTGGTGTCGGGCGCGGCCAAGACCGGCGTCTCGCCCGCCGCCCTGGGCAGCGGCTACCTGGTTTTCTTTCTCTACTCGACCGTGATCGGGGTGTTCGCTGTTTTCCTGACCTTCGCCGTGGCGCGGCGGGAAAAACGAGCGGCCGAGATTCCGCCGGCCGAGGAACCGATAGCCTAGACCTTCAAGCACACCACCTGGGCCACCCGCAGGTCGCGGCGCAGGCCGTCGGCGACGCGGCCGTAGTTCTCGGTGGTGATCTGCTCGCCCAGGGCGAAGCCGGCGGTGCGGCGGCGGCCCTGGACCAGCAGGTCGCGGACGGTCTCCGGCGCGGTCGTGTAGATTCGGCCCCGGCGCGGCGACTCGGCCACGGTGACCCCGATCACCCGCCCGGCGCTGTCGAGGGCCGGGGCGCCCGACAGGCCCGACAGCGTGCCCTTCAGGGTGTCGGTGCGGCCGACCTCGGCCCAGACCAGCACCGGTTCGGTGCGGGCCCCGCGCCCCCGGATCACCAGGTTCTCGCGGCCCAGAAGGCGAGAGGTGACCTCGCCGGGATGGCCCTGCGGGAAGCCGGGGTGGAAGGCGCGCTCGCCCCGGCGCGGCGGGTCGCCGACGCCGCGCATCGGCACGGCCGGAGCCCCGCCCTCGGTGGTCAGGATGGCGGCGTCGCCGGCGGGGTCGAGGGTGATCCTGGCGGCCACGCCCCGGCCGTCGGCGACGACGATGGCCGCCTCCTTGCAGCCGTCGACCACGTGGCGGGCGGTCAGCCACGAGCCGCCGTCGTCGACCGAGAAGGCGGTGCCGCTGCCCGGCTGGCCGTTGTCGGGCACCTGGACGACGATCGACGGGTCGAACGGCGAGGCCGGGCCCAGCGGCAGGCCTTCGCCGCCGGGCACGGGCGGCGGCGGCGACGGGGCGTCGGAACGCTCCTGCCGGCCGACGGCCACGACCAGCAGGGCGGCGACGACCGCGCCGTAGATCAGCCAGTCCGGAAGTCTCGGGAAATGCACTGGATCGCCCCCGGGTCCCCCGCCGTCAGCCGGCCACGGCGGCGGCGAGGATCAGGGCGGTGGCGAGCTTGGCCCCGACCAGCAGGGCGGCGGCGGCGACCTCGCCCTCGTTGATCCGCTCGGGCAGGCCCTTGAGCAGCATGTCGGTGACCCGGAACACCAGCAGCTGGACGGCGATGGTCGAGACGCCCCACAGCACGATCTCCAGCGGCGACACCGAAGCCGACAGCGAGGTGGCCAGCGGAATAGCCAGGCCGACCATCACCCCGCCCAGCGACAGGGCGGCGGCGGCGTTGCCCTCGCGGATCAGCTTGATCTCCTTGTGCGGGGTCAGCAGGGCGTAGAGCGCGGTGCCCAGCACCAGCATCGCCAGGGTGATGGCGGCGTGGCCCAGGGTCAGGGGCAGTCCCTTGGCGAAGGCCAGGATCTCGGGCGATTGGAGTTGAGGAGGCATGGAAACGGTGAACCCCGAAACTTGAGGACGGCATTGCTAGCACGGGTTCTGGGGCCGTGCGTAGGGGGCGCCTGATCACTTGCCCCCTACGGGCCTCCGGCCGTCTTCCCCCATAGGGGGAAGAGCCCAGAGCGCGCGGCTCCGCCCCCTCGCCGCTGACAGACCGCGCAGCGGTCAGGTGGGGGCAAGTGCGTGTGATCTCACGCGGAAACCCGCTGAGGTGTGGGGAGGCGGCGAAGCGTCCGGGCCATGCCCGGAGGTAGAGTTTGGAGAATACCGTTTCGACACGTCACGGGCGCTCCGCGCGATCGGTGGACGAAAGCCTTCGGGTCGCGGATTTTTAACCCGCTCCGATGGAGGCCTCCGGCGGGCGGAGGGGAAGCGACCCCGTCCGGACCGCGCGGGCGATTTCAGCCCGCGCCTGTGGCGCCCGTCTTTCGGCCCCGAGGGGGTGTTCCCGCCGTCCGGTCCGGACCGCCCGAAGCCCCATCCAGGACCCCACGCTCCGCCGACCGGGCCATCCAGGCCCTTCGAAACCGGCCGACGGACACGCCCCGCTCGACCGCCCCGCACCGCCCGTCAGGTCGCCAGCTGGACGGCCTCCCCAGCGGTGGGGCGAGGAAGATTATGCGGGAGGTTTTGAGGGGGAGGACGAGATTGGGTCGAGATTTTCTAGGGTGTTGATTTCGTGGGGTTTTATGTCGGACGCTCCGGGGATGGACGTGCACACGGAACCCCTCTCTCTTTGAGAGAGGGAGGGGCCCGCCGCCGCAGGCGGTGGGAGGGTGAGAGGTTTCACCGCTGCCGAAAAATCTCGATTCCTTTCGTTGATCGGCCCAAGTCTCGCGGCCAGGCTCTGGCCATGGACAAGACCGCCAACGCCCGTCGTCTGCGCCGCAACCAGACCCTGGCCGAGAAGACGCTCTGGACCCTGGTGGTGCGCAATCGCCGCCTGGGCGGGTTCAAGTTCCTGCGGCAGGTGGCGATCGACCGCTATTTCGCCGATTTCGTCTGCGAGGCGGCCAAGGTGATCGTCGAGCTGGATGGCCCGACCCATGAGGGTCGCGAGGCCTATGACGGTCGTCGCACCCAGATCCTGGCGTTATTCGGATACATCGTGGTGAGGTTCCGCAACGCGCAGGTCCTGGCCGATCCGGGTGGAACAGCGGACGACATCCTGGCGGTGCTCCGGTCGGACAGGGTGTAACCTCTCACCCTCCCACCGCTTCGCGGCGNCGCAGGTCCTGGCCGATCCGGGTGGAACAGCGGACGACATCCTGGCGGTGCTCCGGTCGGACAGGGTGTAACCTCTCACCCTCCCACCGCTTCGCGGCGGGCCCCTCCCTCTCTCTAGGAGAGAGGGATACGGGAGCGTCCGCTCAGGGTCGGAAGCAAACGTCGCCACGCGTCACTGCGCGAAGCTCACCACCGACCAGCCATAGGCGCGGATTCGCCAGCCTCCGTCTTCGCGCACCAGCACGAAGGACCATCCGCCGTGCTCGTCGAACGGCGCGCCGTCCCGCACGCCGGTCCAGCGGGTGGGCAGGGAGAAATAGACCGTGTCGTCCGTCCGTCCAAAATCCTGCGGCGGCCCGAACGTGTGACTCAGGTCTTCGATCGCGCCCACGTGCCGGGCCATCAGGGCGCGCCAATGGGCCAGCCCCGCCTGGCCCGTGAAGACGTGCGGCGGGAAATTCTCGAGGATGGTCACCTCGCCGGTCGAGAACACGCCCCGCAGGACGGTTTCGTCGGCCGTCCGGAGGAACCGCGCCAGCGCCTCCGGGCCCGCCATCATGGCGGCGTCCGGCCCGGCGACGTCCGACATCAAGCCGCCGCCTCGTCCTCGTCGTCCAGCACGCCGGCCATGGCCGCCATCGACAGCTTGCGCATCGCCGAGGCCCGGACCTTCTCGCTCTCGCTCTTCAGCTGGCCGCAGGCGGCGAGGATGTCGCGGCCGCGCGGCGTGCGGATCGGCGAGGAGTAGCCGGCCTTGTTGAGGATCGCCCCGAACGCCTCGATCGTCGCCCAGTCGGAGCACTCGTAGTCGCTGCCCGGCCACGGGTTGAACGGGATCAGGTTGACCTTGGCGGGGACGCCCTTGATCAGCTTGACCAGGGCGCGGGCCTCGTCAGGGCTGTCGTTGACGCCCTTGAGCATCACATATTCGAAGGTCACCCGGCGGGCGTTGCTGATGCCCGGATAGGCGCGGATGCCGGCCATCAGCTGCTCCAGCGGGTATTTCTTGTTCAGCGGCACCAGTTCGTCGCGCAGGGCGTCGTTGGTGGCGTGCAGGCTGATGGCCAGCATCGCCTGGGTCTTGTCGCCCAGCGCGTCGAGCTGCGGCACGACGCCGGAGGTCGAGACGGTGATCCGGCGACGCGAGATGCCGATGCCCTCGTTGTCGCTGATGATCTCGATGGCGTCGGCCACCTGGCCCAGATTGTACAGCGGCTCGCCCATGCCCATGAACACGATGTTGCTGAGCAGGCGGTCTTCCTTGTCCGACGGCCATTCGGCCAGGTCGTCCTTGGCGATCTGCACCTGGGCGACGATCTCGGCGGCGGTCAGGTTGCGGACCAGGGCCTGGGTGCCGGTGTGGCAGAAGCTGCAGTTCAGGGTGCAGCCGACCTGGCTGGAGACGCACAGCGCCCCGGCCCGTCCGACCGACGGGATGTAGACGGTCTCGACCTCAATGCCGGGTCCCATGCGCAGCAGCCACTTGCGGGTGCCGTCCTTGGACACCTGGCGCTCGACCACCTCGGGGCGCGACACGGTGAACTGTTCGGCCAGGCGGGCGCGGGTTTCCTTGGCGACGTCGGTCATCATCGAAAAATCGGTGACGCCGCGATGGTGCATCCAGCGGAACAGCTGGGTGGCGCGCATCCTGGCCTTGCCGTGCTCGACCACGCCGGACTCGGTCAGGGCGACGACCAGCTGCGCCCGGGTCAGGCCCGAGAGGTTGATCGGCGGCTTCTGGGCGGGCGTCGCGGGGGTGATGCGCGACAGGTCGAGGGTGACGCTCAAGGGGAGGTCCAGGGGCAAGACATTTCAGGATCGAGGCCAGCCTATAGCAGAAGGCGGCGGTTTTTCCAAAAGGACGCGGCGTCGCGCGCCCCTGGGTTGACGGCTCGGCGCGGGCGATCTCCCATGCGCTGCCCGGTCCAAGGACCGGATCGTTTGCTGGGGGAAGCTTCCATGAAGACCCGATTGCTGGCCGCCTGCGCCGCGCTGGCCCTTTGCGCCGGTCCGCTGGCCGCGTCCTCGGTCCACGCCCAGACCGCCGCGTCCGCCACGCCGACCGCCGGGGAGGCCAAGGCCTTCGTCGAGGCCGCCGAGGCCGAGCTGATGGCGATGAGCGAATACGGAGCCCGCGTCGCCTGGGTGCAGGCCACCTACATCACGCAGGACACCAACTGGCTGAACGCCCGGGCCGAGGCCCAGGCCAACACCCTGTCGGTGAAATACGCCAAGCAGGCCGCCCGCTTCGACAAGGTCCAGGTCGATCCGGTCATCCGCCGCAAGCTGATGCTGCTCAAGGCCGGCCTGGTCCTGCCGGCCTCCGACCGCCCGGGCGCGGCCCAGGAGCTGGCCGACGTCCAGTCGCGGATGCGCACGCTGTATTCGACCGGCAAGGTGACGATCGGCGGCGAGACCCTGACCCTGGACGACCTGGACGACCGCCTGCGCACCGAGCGCGACCCGGCCAGGATCCAGGCGATGTGGGAGGCCTGGCACGCCGTGGCCAAGCCGATGGCCGCCGACTATCCCAAGCTGGTGAAGCTGGCCAACGAAGGCTCGGTCGAGCTGGGCTACAAGGACACCGGGGCCCTGTGGCGCTCGTGGTACGACATGGAGCCCGACGCCTTCGCGGCCAAGACCGACGCCCTGTGGGCCCAGGTCGCCCCGTTCTACAAGAACCTGCACTGCTATGTGCGTGGACGCCTCAACGCCCAGTATGGCGACGCGGTGCAGCCGAAGACCGGCCCGATCCGCGCCGACCTGACCGGCAACATGTGGACCCAGAGCTGGGGCAACATCTACGACATCGCCGCCCCCAAGGGCGTTCCGGGTCCGGGCTACGACCTGACCCAGTCGCTGGTCGCCAAGGGCTATGACGCCACCCGGATGATGAAGACCGGCGAGGGCTTCTACACCTCGCTGGGCATGCCGCCCCTGCCCCAGACCTTCTGGGAGCGGTCGATGATCACCCGTCCCCGGGACCGCGAGGTGGTCTGCCACGCCTCGGCCTGGGACGTCGACAACGACCAGGACATCCGAGTGAAGATGTGCACCCGGGTCAATGCCGACGACTTCTATACGGTGCACCACGAGCTGGGGCACAACTTCTACCAGCGGGCCTATGCCGGCCAGCCGTTCCTCTTTAGGGGCGGAGCAAACGATGGGTTCCACGAAGCGATCGGCGACTTCGTCGGCCTGTCGGCCCTGACGCCCACCTACCTCAAGCAGGTCGAGGTGATCGACACCGTGCCCGGCGCGGAGGCCGACATCCCCTATCTGCTGAAGATGTCGATGGACAAGATCGCCTTCCTGCCGTTCGGCCTGCTGGTCGACAAGTGGCGGTGGCAGGTGTTTTCGGGCCAGGTCGATCCGGCCCACTACAACGCGGCCTGGTGGAAGCTGCGCACCCAGTACCAGGGCATCACCCCGCCCGGCCCGCGCCCGGCCGACGCCTTCGACCCCGGCGCCAAGTACCATGTCGCCGACAGCACGCCCTACACCCGCTACTTCCTGGCCCAGGTCTATCAGTTCCAGTTCTACCGGGCCGCCTGCCGCCAGGCCGGCTGGAAGGGGCCGCTGAACCGCTGCTCGGTCTATGGCGACAAGGCCGTGGGCGAGAAGTTCGAGAAGATGCTGGCCATGGGCCAGTCCAAGCCCTGGCCCGAGGCGCTGGAAGCCTTCACCGGCGAGAAGGACTTGGACGCCAGCGCCATCGCCGACTATTTCGCGCCGCTGAACGTCTGGCTGACCCGGCAGAACAAGGGCCAGAGCTGCGGCTGGTAGCCCGTCCGACGCTCCGGATGACGGCGATGGGATTCACCATCGTCGTTTGCCTGCTGTTCACCGTCCTCTGCGAGGATGTCCGATCTTCTGGGGGGTATCGGGCGTTGCTCATGACCATGTTGAACCGGCTGGCGACGCGCCTCCGTGCCGACGCGCGTGGAGCCGTGGCGATTCAGTTCGCGCTGCTGGTGATCCCGATCGGCTTCCTGACCTTCAGCCTACTCGATATCGGCTGGGTCAGTGTCCAGAAGCGCCAGATGCAGGACGCCCTGGACGCCGCCACCCTGATGGCGGCGCGTTCGACCGCGACCACCAGCGCTGCTGTCGACCTGATCGGCGACGCCGCGTTCGCGACGGAGATGGACGGCCTGGGCGTGCCCCTGACGGCCGCGAACTCGACGTTCTCGATCAGCGGCAACACCATCACCGGCGCCGTGTCGGTCGACCTCAAGCCGATCGTCACCACGCTGTGGACGAAAAATGATTCCAAGGTCACCGTGCGCACCGAGGTGGTCCGGGCCTCGCAGGACCTGGAAGTGGCGTTGGTGCTCGACACCACGGGATCGATGTCGGGTAGCCGCATCACCGATCTGAAGACCGGCGCCGCCGACCTGGTCGACCTGGTGGTTCGCGATGTCCAGGCGCCCTACTATTCGAAGGTGGCCCTGGTGCCCTATTCGGCGGGCGTCTTTGTCGACACCTATGCCGACGCGGCCCGTGGCCCGGTGCGGGCGGCCACGATCTCGGGCGCGGCCTGGCAGCAGCAGGCGCCGGTCAACCTCTCGGCCATCACCAAGGCCAGCCCGGCCGTGTTCACCACGTCCGCCGCGCACGGACTTCCGGTGGGCGCCACCGTCTATATCAAGGGCGTCGTCGGCATGACGCAGGTCAACAACAAGACCTTCACCGTCGCCAAAGTGCCCTCGACCACCACGTTCACGCTGACCAACGTCAACAGCACCTTCTACACGAAATATACCTCGGGAGGGACCGTCACCCGCTGCCGCACCGCGAACTGCTCGGTGGTGGTCACCACCAGCACCGTCAACCACTTCACCACGGGCGACCTCATCGAGATCGCGAACATGCAGGGGATGACCGAGCTGAACGGCAAGAAGTTCACGATCTCCCCCCTCGACGCGACCAGTTTCGACACCGGGGCGATCGGCACGGCCTATGCCGCCTATACCTCGGGCGGCACGGCGACCTGCGACACCAGCACCACGCCGGGCTGCCGGAACTTCACCTTCACCAACGCCAGCGGCGGAACCCTGACCTGGCCGATCAACAATTGCGCCACCGAGCGAACGGGAACCGAGGCCTATACGGACGCCGCGCCCAGCACGTCCTATGTCGGCCGCAACTATGGGAATCCGGATCCGACTTTGAACAACACCTGCCCCAAGGTGAAGATCAGCCCGCTGTCCAGCGACAAGGCCACGCTGAAGGCCGAGATCGCCAAGCTGGCGCCGGCCGGATCGACCGCCGGCCAGATCGGCCTGGCCTGGGGCTGGAACATGGTTTCGCCAAACTTCGGCGAGCTGTGGCCACAGGCCAGCCAGAGGCCGGCGCCCTATGGCCGCAAGGAGCTGATGAAGGTGGTCATCCTGATGACCGACGGAGCCTTCAACACCAACTACTGTAACGGGGTGATCGCCAAGAACGCCGGTTCGGGCAGCGGCGCCACGAACCAGCACATCAACTGCGACGCCACCAACGGCAACGCCTTCACCCAGGCCGCGACCTTGTGCGAGAACATCAGGGCCAAGGGGATCATCCTCTACACCGTGGGCTTCGACGTCGGCGACGACGCCGCCGCCACGGAGATGCTGACCACCTGCGCCACCGACAGGGATCACGCCTTCTTCCCCGACACCGGCGCGGACCTGAAGACCGCGTTCCGGGCCATCGGCCAGGAAATCTCGTCCCTGCGCATCGCCAAATAGGGAAAGCCCCCGGCGCTGGACGCCGGGGGCTGGTCTTTGCTTGGCGGTTCCTCGCCTCCGGCTCGTCCGGAGCCTGATGGAGGGCCGATGCGCCGCCTAGAGCGCGTTTGGCTTACATTGAAGCGTCCGCCCCAAACGCCCGTTTTCCCGACGAAGGCCGGGACCCAGATTCATCCAGAGCGGCTCGTGGGTTTCACCTGGGCCCCGACCTTCGTCGGGGAAACGGAGATTTGAGAAGCACGATTCAATCTGAAGCAAACATGCGTCAGGCCAGCTTGATCTCGCGCAGGCGCTGCTGGAGGAAGGCGTCGGCGGTGATCGGCTCGGGATAGCGGTCGGGGTTTTCGTCCGTCACGCAGCTGGGCAGGGTCTTGATCAGATAATCCGACGCGAAATGCAGGAAGAACGGCGTCGAGTAGCGCGCCACGCCGCGGCGTTCGGGCGGCGGGTTGACCACCCGGTGGATGGTCGAGGGCAGGACGTGGTTGGTCAGCCGCTCCAGCATGTCGCCGATGTTGCAGACGATGCAGCCCGGCGGCGGGTTGATCGGCAGCCACTCGCCGTTGCGATCCAGCAGCTCCAGCCCACCCTCTTCGGCGCCTAGCAGCAGGGTGATGGTGTTGATGTCGCCGTGGGCGCCGGCCCGCACGCCGACGGCGTCGGCCGGGATCGGCGGATAGTGCAGCAGGCGCAGCACGCTGTTGCCGTCCTTGACCGTCGGGTCGAAGAAGTCGCGGCCCAGGTCCAGATAGGTGGCGATGGCCTTCAGCACCCGCACGCCCAGGCTGTCGAGCGCGCCGTACAGCCAGCCGACATTGTGGTGGAAGCTGGGAATCTCGGCCGGCCAGACGTTGTCGGCCATGTTGGTGCGGAACGGATGGCCGGGCGGCAGGTCGCGGCCCACGTGCCAGAATTCCTTCAGGTCGAAGTGGGTGGCGCCCTTGGCGGTCTCGATGCCGAACGGGATGTAGCCGCGCGACCCGCCCGACGCGCCGGCGTACTGCTTCTTGATCTCCTCCGGCAGGGCGAAGAAGGCCTTGGCGTCGGCGATGGCCGCGTCGATGCGGGCCTGGGCCAGGTCGTGGTCCGAGATCACCGCGAAGCCGTAGCGCTGGAACGACGCGCCCAGTTCCTGGGCGAACCTGTCGAAATCCTTCGAATACAGGGTGAACGAGACGGGTTCGATGGCGGATGCGGACACGGGCTGGAGCCTTGAAGTTGGCAAGGGGGAATTAGTAAGACTGGACTTACTACACCGCCCCCCTGCTCAGGGCCAGTCCGGGCGGCGAGAACCGTTCATGCCGCCCGTTCATCGAAGGGTCATGCGCGGTGTTGGAACTTGACCATGGAAGGAGCGTTCCTTCCAGCGAGGGATCACGCGCCATCAAGAGCATCTTGGCGCGCGGGATCAAGGCCGCCCAAGGCGACTGACGAGGGAAACACCGACCATGATGAAGAAGACCGCACCCTGGATCGCGCTGATGGGCGTCGCCGCCCTGGCCGCCGCCTGCACCACCACCGACCCCTATACCGGCATGCCGGTCCGCAACAACACCGGCACGGGCGCTCTGAGCGGCGCGGGCATCGGCGCGGTTCTGGGCTACCTGACCAACACCAACAAGGGCGAGCAGGGCCGCAAGAACGCTCTGATCGGCGCGGGCATCGGGGCCCTGGCCGGCGGCGCGGTCGGCAACTACATGGACCGCCAGCAGGCCGATTTCCGTCGCAGCCTGGAAGGCTCGGGCGTGATGATCCGCCGCAACGGCGACCAGATCGTGCTGGTCATGCCCAGCGACGTCACCTTCGCGGTCGACAAGTCCGAGGTCCAGCCGCAGTTCACCCGCGTGCTGGACGACGTCGGCCGCACCCTGAACGCCTATCCCCAGACCACCATCGACATCGTCGGCCACGCCGACAGCAGCGGCCCGGACGACTACAACCAGGCCCTGTCGGAGCGCCGGGCCAGCTCGGTGGCCAGCTATCTGGTCAATACCGACCGGGTGCTGGGCGACCGGGTGTTCGTGGCCGGCCAGGGCGAGCGCCAGCCGATCGCCTCCAACGACACAGCCGAGGGCCGCGCCCAGAACCGCCGGGTGGAGATCGTCCTGCGCCCGCTGACGCAGTAGCGGGCGGCGAACATGGCGGGGACAGGCCCATGGGCCTGTCCCCAACCTGGATCCAACGCTGACCGTCCGCCCCCCGCCCTACTCGACCCAGCCCGGGAAGAAGCCAAGGCGCGCCTGCACCCGGCCGTCATGGGCGGGAACGATGGTCAAGCCGGGATCGTGCTTTCGCAGAGCCTCCATCCTCCGAACTTGCGACAGCGTCGCTCGGGCGTCGGCGTCCACCAGGGCGCGGGCCAGCCAGAACTTGGGCCGGCCGGCGTCGATCGCCGCCGCCGACCACACCGTGTCGCCGCAGAAGAAGAAGCGGCGCCCGGAGGAGGTGGTCACGAACATGCCGATCGAGCCGGCGGTGTGGCCATACTGGGGGACCAGGACCACGGTCCCGTCGGCATAGACGTCGAGACTGCGCTCGAACCCGCGATAGGGCCCCGACCGGAAGTCGATCGACGTCCAAGCGATGCCGGGATCGCCGACCTGGCTCGGCCAGATGTTGTCGGCCCCATGGCCCGCCTTCCCGACAAGCGCCCGCTCCGGAGGCGCGACCCAGACCTCCGCGCCCGGAAAGTCCACGACGCCGCTGGCATGGTCCCAATGGCTGTGGCTGAGCACGATGCGCCGCACGGCGGGAAGGCCCGCCCTGGCGAGCTGGTCGCGTACCGGAACGATCGGCTTGTCGTAGTGAAAGAACGGTCGCTTCCAGCGTGGCATGTCGCGGCCGTACTGCGCGTCGATGCGAGCCCCGAGACCGGTGTCGAACAGGAAGGCCTGGCCGCCGTGGCGAACCAGGATGGCCGAATAGACGACATCGACCTTGGCCTTTCCCCCGCCCTGGTAAAGCATCGACTCGGACGTCAACCTGCCGCCGGTCCTGATGATCGAGAAGCCAACCTTGTCGTTCGGGGCGGCGGCGGCGGCTGCCGACGCCAAGGCCAGGGCGGCGACCACGCCAACCCAAGCTCGTCTCATCGCCTTGTGAACAGTCATGCGCGCGCTCCCTACGTCACCGCCAACCTATTGCGGGAGAACACATCAGGAAAATATTCTATACTGATCCATCTTCGATATTATCCCTATGGATTGCCATGATCGACCTCAGGGCCCTTCGCTACTTCGTCGCCGCCTTCGAAGAGCGCTCGGTGACAGCCGCGGCGCGACGATGCGCGATCTCCCAGCCGTCGATCACGGCCGCGCTGCAGGGCCTGGAGGCCAGCCTGGGCGTGCGGCTCTTCGCGCGAACACGCCAGGGCCTGGCCCCCACCCGCGACGCCGAGATCCTCCATGGTCGGGCGGTGGGATTGCTGGCCGAGGCGGCGGCCATTGAGCGTGAATTCCGTGGCAGGGCCCCACGAACCCTGTCGATCCACGTCCAGCCGGACATCAGCCTCCGCCGCGCCGCGCCCATCCTTCGAGCGGCCTACGAGACCTCGCCCGGCATCGTGATCCGCCTCGTCGCCGACCCGAACCAGGCGGATCTGGTGGTCGGAGCGGACGGCTGCGTCGAAGACGGGATGGACTTCCTGCCGCTCTGGACCGAGCCCTACGTCGTCCTGGTCCCGGCCGACCACCCTCTTCGCTTCAAGGCCGAGGTGGGGCCTCGGGACCTGGAAGGCCAGCCGATGATCGAGCGAACCCAATGTCGTTTACAGGCCAGGTTCGAGGCCCATCTTTCCACCCTCGGCGTCAAGCCGGACATTCGCGCGACCACCACCGACGAGGACGCGGTCGTGACGCTGGTGGAACTTGGCGTGGGCCTCGCCATCGCGCCCGCCAGCCACGCCGACGGCGCCCCGGGCGTGGTGGTGCGCCTGCTTGCGTCCGACGTCGCGGCCAGCCGCACGATTGGCCTTGCCTGGCGCGTCGACAGTTCGCACGCCCGCTTCGCCAAGGCCTTGGCGCACGCCATCACGACGTCCGCGCCGCCCCTGACCGCCCGGCGCGGAGCCGTCCCGATCCGCGCGGTGCGGTCGATATCGCCTAGACGTCGTGGACAGTAGACCTTGAAGGCCGTTTTTCGGCGCGGGCCGTGCGTCCTTCGAGGCTTCGCTGCGCTACGCACCTCAGGATGAGGAAAGCAGCACAGAGTTCCTCTTCCTGAGGCGCCCTCCGAAGGAGGGCCTCGAAGGACGCACGGCGCTTCCCTGCCGAAACCGTCCAACGGCCCACGGCGCCTAGACCGTGAGGGGATCCACGTCCTGGTCATAGGCCACGTCCGGCAGGCCGAAGCCGAAGATGCGGAGAAAATCGCTTCGGAAGCCTTCCAGGTCCCCCAGGGTCGGCAAGGTCTGCGTGCTGATCAGGGCCCAGCGTCGATTGACCTCCGCCTGGACCGGCTCCGACAGCTCCCAGTCGTCGAGGCGAATGCGCCCGGCCTCGTCGAGCTCGCCGCGCGGCAGGGCGTCGCGGAACAGGCGGTCGATCTGTCCGATGCAGCCTTCGTGCAGGCCCATGTCCTTCATCACCCGGAACAGGACCACGCCGTACAGCGGCACCACCGGAATGGCCGAGCTGGCCTGGGTGACCACCGCCTTCAGCGACACCACCCGCGCCGCGTCGGGTCCCAGACGATCGCGGATCGCCGCCGCCGCGCGGTCCACGTCTTCCTTGGCCTTGCCCAGCGTGGCGTGCCAGTAGATCGGCCAGGTCAGCTTCGAGCCGATATAGGTGTAGTCCAGGGTCTGGAAGCCGGCGGCCAGCAGGCCGGCCTCGGCCAGGGCGGCGACCCACATTTCCCAGTCCTCGCCGCCCATGACGGCGACCGTCGCGGCCGTCTCTTCGGGCGTGGCGGGGGCCAGCTCGGTTTCGAACACCTCGCCCTTGTCGGTGTTCAGGGTCTTGACCCGCACCGGTTCGCCCAGGGGCTTGATGACCGACCGGTGCGTCTGGCCGGTGCGGGGATCGGTCCGGACCGGGGCCGCCATGCTGTAGATCAGCATGTCGATCTGGCCCAGTTCCTCGCGCACGGCGGCGACCACCTTGGCCTTCATTTCGTCGGAGAAGGCGTCGCCGTCCAGGGTGACGGCCTTGCGGCCCCGAGCCTGGGCCTGCGCCTCGAAGGCGCGATTGTTGTACCAGCCCGCGCTGGCGGTCCTGGTTTCGGTGGGCTCCTTCTCGAACGAGACGCCGACCGTGTCGGCGTCGCACCCGAAGGTGGCGACGATCCGCGAGGCCAGGCCGTATCCCGCCGAGCATCCAAGGATCAGGACCCGCTTGGGGCCGCCGGCGATCGGCCCCTGGGCCGTCACGTGGGCCACCTGCCGGCGGACGTTCATGGCGCAACCGGCGGGATGGGCGGTGGTGCAGATAAAGCCCCGGATCCTGGGTTCGATGATCACGTCGTGGTCCTCCCGGCGGCGGGCGCGCCCTGTCGGCGGCCTGCATATCGCGGGCGGGCCGCCAAGCCAATGAAGCGCCGACACCGAACCACGGACTTGACCCGGACCCTGGGGCCGCCCCGATAGGGACAAGGGTCAGCCGGCAACGAGGTGAGTCGTGAACGCTTCCGTCCAATTCCTGAGCCCTTCCGAAGCCGCCCGGCGGCTGGGCGTCTCCGCCAAGGCCCTGCGTCTCTACGAGCAGCGCGGCCTGGTCGCGCCGCTGCGGACCGGGGCGGGATGGCGGGCCTATGGTCCCGACGAGATGGCGCGGGCCGGCGAGATCGCGGCGCTCCGCGCGCTGGGCCTCAGCCTCGCCCAGGTGGCGCGGGTGCTGGCCGGCCAGCCGGAAGGCCTGGAGTCGGCCCTCGCCGCGCACCAGGCGACGCTGGAAGGCCAGCTGCGCCAGCTGACCGGCGCGGTCGAGAAGGTCCGCGCGCTGCGGGCGGACCTGGCGCGCGGCCAGGCGCCGGCTCGGGGCGAACTCGCGCGCCTGCTGGAGCCGGCCGCCCAGGCCGTCGTCGCCTTCGACCTGCCTTGGCCATGGGGCGGCGAGCACTTCGAGCTGCGGGTCGTCCGCCGGCTGAACTACATCACCGGCCCGCTGGGCAGCGGCAAGACCCGGCTGGCCCTGCGCATCGGCGAGACCCTGCCCGGCGCCGCCTTCCTGGGCCTGGAGCGGGCGGCGGACGGCGGTGCGGCGGCCCGGGCGCGGCTGGACGCGGATCCCGTCCTCGGGGCGCGGGTCGACCGGGCCCTGGCCTGGCTCGTCGATGACGGCGCCCAGACGTCCGACGCCCTGATCGCCCTGCTGGTCGGACTGGAGGCCGACGGCCCGACCGCCCTGGTGGTCGACCTGGTCGAACAGGGACTGGACCAGGCCACCCAGGAGGCCCTGGTCGCCCATCTGCGCCGTGGCGGGGCCGGTGGACGGACGTTGTTCCTGCTGACCCGGTCCCGCGCGATCCTCGACCTGACCGCCCTGGGGCCTGACGAGACGATCCTGTTCTGCCCCGCCAACCACAGCCCACCGACCGAGGTCGCCCCGCGTCCCGGCGCGCCGGGCTACGAGGCGGTCGCCAGCTGCCTGGCCTCGCCCCAGGTGCGGGCCCGCACCGAAGGGATCATCGCCTGGCGGCCACGGGTGGCCTGAGGATCGGGCCGGCCGACCTCCACCCCCTAGGACGGATCGACATTCAGGTGTGATCCCCCAAACTCATCGTCAGTCGAACGAGGGATTCCGCCACAAGGGCGGGAGCTCACCGAACTCGACAATTCCTGGAGGTGGCGATCTGAAGGTCGACTTGTCGGCAGGGCGCCGACGGTGAATTTCGACCCGTGGCGGACCTTGCCGAGATGAGCGGCTCGCCTCCGTTGCGGCCATGTGACATGGTCCGTCCGCTGCCTGCTCCAGTGAGAGCCGGGATGCACAGGGGTGGATGATGTCCGAGCTCGAGGGGGAAGCGCCTTCTTGGCGAGAGCGCGTCAAAAGTTTCTGGAACGGCTTGGGGCGGCTCGACAAGCTCATATGTTGCGGCGGCATCCTTGCAGCTTTGATAGCTTTCTACGGCTTCGCGACAGATCCCGCTGCTCAGCTCGAATTCTTCTCTAATCCTGTCATCAAGTTCGGGCTGTGGGGCGCAGCAATCTGCGCCGTCCTATGGGTTCTATGGCACGTCGGCAGACTCATGCTTTACGCGACGATATCGGCCTTTATCTTCTGGCCCGCCGCGCTGCTTCTCACGGTGCTTGGTGGTTTTGTTGGCGGTCCTGCGGGAGCCATAACAGGGTTTCTGATCGCGGGCGCTGGAGGATATATTCTCGTCCGCCTGTAGATTCAGCGCCTCCAGGGCGCGGCGTCAAAGCGGCGATCGGTACGTCAAGTACAACACGCCCGTCGGTACAAGTATCGGGAAGGCCCGCTACGCGGACCTCCTATACACGGGTGTTCGGGGGAGGTGATGGCGGTTGGGCGACACTCGTTACCGCCGGGCTTCCGACGCTGATCACTCGGAGCTAAGCTGGTTCAATGGGGGCCGACAATTTATCCTCTAGTGTCTTTACCCTGCTTCACGGGTCGATCCCTTGACTTGGACCGTGGGCGAAATCGACGCAAGCGACCCTAGGGCTGCTGCCATATCGGCGATGATTGCCGACCTTGGCTGGTGCATCAACAGCTATGGCCAGATCGAATATCTCGTTGCGGACTTGCTCTGGCACGCGTGGCAGATGCCAGAGTACAGCAAGTTCGCCCGCATGCTGCCAATGGGCCTAGATCAGCGCGCTAAACTTCTTCGTCAGCTACTGACTGAGGCTGGACCTTTGAGCGCCCATGCGACCGACCTCAATTTGCTAATGGGCCGGCTTGATGAGCTCTCTGAGCCACGTCACATGTTCGTACACGGCCATACGACTTTCTTGCACACGGCGGGCGGCGACGCTGCCTTTATGTTCCGGCGTTTCGTTCCGCCGGAAAAAGGCGGTGACTGGACGAAATACGAAGGGATCGTTCGCCCAGCTCAACTCGGAATAGCGCGTCAGCTTTGGTGCGTCTTCGCGTCCACAGCGCAGCGGATAATCGGAAATATCTATGTCGAGCTAGAGTTGGAAAAGGATCGGTCGGGTGGAGTGACGCGAGCAACCTGAGGCTTGCCGCTTCGGCTTCGTCGGAAAAGCGCAGGGCCACGTTCCCAATGGTTGGAGTGTGGGGGCTAGTTTCAGGCCGTGGGCCAACTTCCGCCACCCACCCCGAACAGACCATCGGCATGTCCGCTGTCGGCGTGGGCGACCGCGGTTGTCGGTAGCGGTGTATCGCCGTCATTTCAGGGCGGGAATGACGGATAGAAAGGGATGGTGAGGTTGGCCATCCAGCTCGAGGCGCTGAATGTCGATACCCCCTAGAACACCCCCTCTCCCACCGCCGCGCCCGGCGCGCTGGTCCGGCGGTGGGCCAGGGCTTCGGCCACGTGGACGCGGCGAACGCTGGCCGCGCCCTCCAGGTCGGCGATGGTGCGGGCCAGGCGCAGGACGCGGGTCCAGCCCCGGGCGCTGATCTGGCCGGCCTCGGCGGCGCGGGCCAGCAGGCCGCGACCGGTGTCGTCGAGGTCGGCGATCGCCTCCAGGAAACGTCCCTCGGCCCGGCCATTCAGGGCCTCCGCGCCGCTCGGCGCGCCCTCCATGGCCTCGGCCCGTTCCAGTTGCAGCCGGCGAGCCCTGGCAACGCGGGCGGCGACCTCGGCCGTGCCCTCGGACGGCGGCGGCAGGGCCAGGTCGGCGGCGGTGACGGCGGGCATGTCGACGGCCAGGTCGATGCGGTCCATCAGCGGGCCGCTGACCCGGCCCTGGTAGTCGCGGATGCAGCGAGGCGCCTTGCCGCACGCCCCGCGCCCCGTCCCGCCGTGGCCGCAGCGGCAGGGGTTCATCGCCGCCACCAGCTGCACCCGGGCCGGGTAGCGGACATGGGCGTTGGCGCGGGCCACCATCACCTCGCCGGTTTCCAGCGGCCCCCGCAGGCTATCCAGGGCCTGGACCCCGAATTCCGGCAGTTCATCGAGGAACAGCACGCCGTTGTGGGCCAGCGACACCTCGCCCGGCTTGGCCTTCAGCCCGCCGCCGGTCAGGGCCGCCATGCTGGCGCTGTGGTGGGGACTGCGGAACGGCCGGGCTCGGGTCAGGGCGCCCTTGGCGATCAGCCCGGCCACCGAATGGACCATCGAGGTCTCCAGCAGTTCGTGCGAGCTCAAGGGGGGCAAGAGCCCCGGCAGGCGCTGGGCCAGCATCGACTTGCCCGAGCCCGGTGGGCCGCAGAACAGCAGGTTGTGACCGCCGGCCGCGGCGATCTCCAGGGCCCGCTTGGCGTGCTCCTGGCCCTTGACGTCGCGCAGGTCGCGGAAGCCCTCGCCCTCGATCACCGGTCCGGGCGTCGGGGCCGACAGGATCTGGCTGCCCCGGAAATGATTGATCAGCGCCACCAGCGAGCGCGGCGCCAGGATCCGCGTGCCGCCCGCCCAGGCCGCCTCGGGCCCGCTGGCCTCGGGGCAGATCAGGCCCAGGTCCATCGCCCCGGCCGCCATGGCGGCGGGCAAGGCTCCGGCGGTGGGCGCGATCCGTCCGTCCAGGGACAGTTCGCCCATCGCCGCCCAGCCGTCGAGGGCGTCGATCGGGATCACTCCCATGGCCGCCATCACCGCCAGGGCGATCGGCAGGTCATAGTGCGACCCCTCCTTGGGCATGTCCGCCGGGGCCAGGTTGGCGACGATGCGCTTGGGCGGCAAGGCCAGGCCCAGCCCCGCGAAGGCCCCGCGCACCCGTTCCTTGCTCTCGGCCACCGCCTTGTCGCCCAGGCCGACGATGACCATGACCTGCGCGCCGCCGGTCAGCTGCACCTCGACGTCGACGCGGCGCGCCTCGACCCCCTCAAACGCCACCGTGACGACCTTTGCCGCCATAGCCTTCCGCCCCCGTCCCTCGATTTATCCACAAGCCAAGCATGGCCGTTGGAGCGGAGCAAGAACAAAAAACGAACGTTTCAGGAAAGTGTGACGGTTCAATATACTAGAAGACGTTCCTCATCCGGCGCTGGAACTTAGGGTTTCGATCCGATCCCAGAGGATCGCCGCGGCGTCGGCGCCGCCGAAACGCTTGAGCTGCTGGGCCCCGGTCGGCGAGGTGACGTTGATCTCGGTGAGGTATTCTCCGATCACGTCGATGCCGACGAACAGCAGACCGCGCCGCTTCAGCTCCGGGGCGATGATCGCGCAGAGCTCCAGGTCGCGCTTGGTCAGTTCGACCGCCTCGGCCCGGCCGCCGACCCGCAGGTTGGAGCGCACCTGGCCGGCGGCCGGCACCCGGTTGATGGCGCCCACCGGCTCGCCGTCGACCAGCAGCACGCGCTTGTCGCCCTTGCTCACCGCCGGGACGAACTTCTGGGCGATCACCTGCTCGCGGCCGATCATGGCGTGCAGTTCGAGCAGGGCGTCGAGATTGGGGTCGTCGGCCAGCAGCCGCGCCACGCCCGAGCCGCCGCCGCCGTACAGCGGCTTGAGCACGATGTCGCCGTGCCGGGCGCGGAAGTCGTAGATCGCCTCGTGGTCGCTGGTGATCAGGGTCGGCGGCTGCACGCCCGGGAAGTCGGTGACGAACAGCTTCTCCGGCGCGTTGCGCACTTCCGCCGGATTGTTGACCACGAGCGTGTGTGGATGAACCTTTTCGAGGAAATGCGTGGCGGTGATGTAGGCCATGTCGAACGGCGGATCCTGGCGCATCAGCACCACGTCGACGTCGTCCTTCATGTCCAGCAGCTGGACCTCGCCCAGGGTCGCGTGGGCGCCCTGGTTCTTGGTCAGCACCAGCGACTGGGCGCGAGCGAACACCCGGCCGTCCTCCATCGACAGCTTGTCGGGCGTGTAGAACCACAGGCGGTGGCCGCGGTTCTGGGCCTCCATCATCATCAGGAAGGTGGTGTCGGTTTCGATATTGATCCCCAGCACGGGATCCATCTGGACGGCGACTCTCAGCGACATGACGACTCCGGTGTGGCTTTGGCGGAGACGGACGTGGTCCCTCGCGACGACTGCCTAGTTAAGGCGGCAAAGGCGTGAATGCGAGGGGCGACTTCCCGGACGCGGCCACGACTCAGGCGGATCGGGCGCGCCGGCGGATCTTCACGGCCAGGAGGATCGCCGAGACGAGAAAATAGAACGCCCCGAACGCCGCATAGGGCGCGATGATGGTGATGGCCGGGGCGGCGGGGGCGGCGGCGGCGCTCTTTATGAAAAACCCGCCCGCCAGGGCCGACTGGGCGCCGCTCAGGACCATCGCCCACTGGGCGCCGTAGGCGCGCCACCGGCGCACGCCGACCACCAGTTGCAGGAGGCCCGCGAGGATCGCCCAGACGCCGAACAGCACCAGCACCAGGCCCATGTCGATCCGCAGGGCGACCAGCACCGCCAGCGCGACCGCGCCGCTGACGGCGGTGTTTAGGGCTTGCGGGAGGTTGGCGCGGAAACCGCCGTTGGCCCGGGCGTCCCGGGCGTTCGCGAACGCGTCCCAGGCCGGATAGATCGCCAGCAGCGCGCCCGCCACGACCGTGCTGGACCGCGCGATCGTGAAGGCGGCCACGACCCAGACGGCGGCCGCGAAGGCTCGCAGGAAGTAATAGCGCATCAGCGCCTCGGCGCCGGCGCGCGAGGAGAGCGTGTCGTTGGCCATGCAGGCCTCCATCAGGATGGTTGCGGAAGATCGAGGATGTCGATGAATGTCGCGACATTTGATGCCGCGACATATGATCGCAATTAACCGACCGATCCGATCCCTGTCGAGTCATTATTTGTCACGACATCTATTTTCGCACTAAAAGCGGACGCGTTCCCAGGAGCCTCCCGTGTCAGACGCCGCCCGCACCCTCACGCTCGACGACCAGCTCTGCTTTTCGCTGTACGGGGCCAGCCTGGCGATCAATCGCGCCTACAAGCCGCTGCTCGACGCGCTGGAGATCACCTATCCGCAATATCTGGTGCTGAGCGCGCTGTGGGAGATCGACGGCCAGAGCGTCGGCGCGATCGCCGAACGCCTGGGCCTGGACTCGAGCAACGTCACGCCCCTGGTCAAGCGCATGGAGGCGGCGGGCCTGCTGTCGCGCGAGCGCAACCCCGCCGACGAGCGCCAGGTCGTCGTCAGCTTGACCGACCACGGTCGCGACATGCAGGCCCGCAGCGCCTGCCTGGGTCAGACGCTGTTCGCGTCCGCCGAAATGAGCGTCGAAAAGCTGGTGCAGTTGAACAGGGACGTGCAGGCCTTCCGCGACTCGGTCGCGCGGTTCGTCGTTTCGCGGCCCCAGCCATGAGGCGCCAGGTTCTGTGGACAGCTGACGATCTTGGGCCGAATTCCTCGTCCTTCGACAAGCTCAGGATGAGGAATTCTACTGAACCGCCGTCAAACTCGCCCTCATCCTGAGCCTGTCGAAGGACGAGGGCGGCCCCACGGCGCCAAACCCTTAGCTGTCCACAGCCCCTAGTTCAGCCGCATCCGCATCCGCTCTCGCGCGGCTCGGGCGGCGATGGTCGCGCCGCCGTCGAGGATCTGGGCGCGCGACAGGGCCTGCAGGGCCCCGGCCAGGGCGCCCTGGCCTTCGCGGGCCGCGGCGACGTCGAGCCAGGGGTGGTGGTCGGTGGGGTCGAGCAGGGCGCGGCGCAGGGCCGAGCGCTCGGCCCGAGCCCAGTCGCGGGCCTGCTGGGCGCGGGCGAAGATGTTGTTCTGCAGGCGGATCAGCACGGCGCGGTCCGCGATCGGCCGCATCAGCACGTCGAGCTTGGCGGCGACGTCGGGCATCAGGCCGGTGCGCAGGGCCCGCCGCGACAGCTCCGAGGGCAGCACCACCCGGCCCTCGCTGAACGGGTCCAGGGCCAGCGGCCCCTCATCGGTCTCGATGCGCAGCAGGAAGTGGCCCGGAAAATCGACGCCGTGCAGGTCCAGGCCGCAGGCGCGGGCGGCGTGCAGATAGAACACCCCCAGCGCCACCGGCAGGCCCTTGCGGCGCTCGGCGACGGCGACGATGTCGGCGTTGTCGGGGTGGTCGTAGGTGATCAGGTCGCCCGACAGCCGCAGGTCGCCGGCCATGGTCTCGGCCAGGGCCTCCTCCGGCGATTCCAGCTTCAGGCGATCGGTCAGGCGATCGACCGACAGCCGCGCCAGGTCGAGGGTCCCGCCCAGGTCGCGGTCGGGGTCGTCGTGCACCGCGCAGGCCAGGGCCGCCTCGAACAACGGAAAGGCCTTGTCCGAACGCTCGCCGGCGTCGGTCAACAGGGCTTCGGCCTCGTCTCGCGTCATGAAGCGGGGTTCCAGGTGTTGGGCCAGGCGTCGGGGAGGTGACGCGGCCGACGTCCCGGGGCCAGGGCGATCAGGTCCAGGCGCACCACGGCGCCCTGCAGGCCGGCGCGGCTGGCGGCGATGTGGGCGCCGGCGCGGCGCAGGCGCGCGCGCTGTTCGTGGGTCACCGCTTCCAGAGCCGTCTCCAGGCTGGTCCTGCGCTTGACTTCCACAACGGCCAACACGCCTCCACGTTGCGCCAGCAGGTCAATCTCACCGAGCGGCGTGGCCAGGCGGAAGCCCAGGATGCGGTAGCCCTTGGCCATCAGCCACAACGCCGCCACCACCTCGGCGCGCCGGCCCGACAGCCTGGCGGCGGCGCCCCGAGCCCGCTTTTCGGGACGCGGAGGGCGAACGGCCGTCATCCGGCGTCCTTCAAGGCCAGAGCCTGGCGATAGAGGTCGCGGCGCGGCAGGCCCAGGGCCCTGGCCACTTCCGAAGCCGCCTCTCCCAGCGGCAGGCGGGCCATGGCCTCGCGCAGGGCGGCCTCGGCGTCGCCTTCCCGCACCGGCGCCTCCTCGCCGGGACCGACCAGAATGACGATCTCGCCCTTGGGGGCCGCGAAGCGCGGATCGGCGGCCAGTTCGTCGAGCCGGCCGCGGATGCAGGTCTCGTAGAGCTTGGTCAGTTCGCGGGCCACCGCGCCCTGCCGGGGTCCGAACACGGCGGCCATGTCGACCAGGCTGTCGGCCACCCGCGAGGCGCCCTCGTAGAAGATCAGGGTGGCGCGGACATTGGCCAGTTCGGCGAAGAAGGTCTTGCGCGCCGCGCTCTTGGGCGGCGGGAAGCCGGCGAACAGGAAGCGGTCGGTGGGCAGGCCGGCCAGGGTCAGGGCCGCCAGGGCCGCCGAGGCGCCGGGGATCGGAAACACCGGATGGCCGGCCGCGATCGCCGCCTGGGCCAGGCGGTAGCCGGGATCGGAGACCATCGGCGTACCGGCGTCGGAGACCAGGGCGACGCGCTCGCCAGCCTCGAGCCGCTCGAGAATCCTCGGGGTCTCGCGGTCGGCGACGTGCTCGTCATAGCGCTGGAGACGCTTGGAAATCGAATAGGCGGCCAGCAGCTTGCCAGAAACGCGGGTGTCTTCGGCCAGCAGCACGTCGCAGGCGTTCAGCACGTCCAGGGCCCGCAGGGTGATGTCGCGCAGGTTGCCGATCGGCGTCGCCACCAGATAAAGGCCGGGCGCCAGCGGTGCGTCGGACAGGGCGGGCGGGGCAAGCAAACGGCTCAAGGGCTGTCTTTCCGACGCGAACGACGCACCAACGACGCGGCGCGTTTCGCAGGGATATCAGGTCGCGAGCGTTCCTGTCAGCCGGTCCAGCACAAGACGGCCCGATCGGGTGGCGCGCAAGCGTTGGGGATCGTCGGCCAGCAGGCCGTCCTCGACCAGGGATTTCACCTTGGGCGTGTCTGGCGACAGGCCCAAGGGGGCGATCTCGGCGAAGGTCACGCCGTCGTCGATGCGCAGGCCCAGCAGCAGGCGCTCCTGCGCCGCCTCCAGCGGGGTGAGGTCCTCGCGCTCGAAGCCGACGCCGGTCCGCGCCACCGCGCGGATGTAGTCGGTGATCGCGCGATGGGCCGTGGTCGCCAGCTTGGCGCCGCCTAGACTCAGGCGACCATGCGCCCCGGGGCCGACCCCGACATAGTCGTGGCCGCGCCAGTAGACGAGGTTGTGGCGCGAGCGGGCCGCCGCGCCCCGGGCGTGGTTGGACACCTCGTAGGCGTCGAAGCCGGCGGCCTCCAGCACCTCTTGCGTGGTCTCGAACAGGGCGGCGGCCAGGTCCTCGTCGGGCACGACCAGCTTGCCCCGGCCGACCGCGCGGTCGAAGGCGGTGCCGGCCTCGATGGTCAGCTGGTAGGGCGAGACGTGCTCGGGCCCGTAGGCCAGCAGCGCGCCGAGCTCCGCCGTCCAGGCCGCGACGGTCTGGCCGGGCCGGGCGTAGATCAGGTCGGCCGACAGGCGCGGAAAGGCCTTGGCCGCCACGGCGATCGCCCGGCGGGCCGAGCCGGCGTCGTGGTTGCGGCCCAGCAGGGCCAAGGCCGCGTCATCCAGCGCCTGGACGCCCAGGGACAATCGCGCCACCCCCGCCGCCGCCAGGGCTTCGAAGCGGTCGGTCTCGGCGTCGGTCGGGTTGGCCTCGAGGCTGATCTCCAGGTCGGCGGCCGGGGTCCACAGCGCCTTGGCCGCCTCGATCACCCGCGCCACCTGGGCGGGGTCCATCAGCGACGGCGTGCCGCCGCCGAAGAAGATCGACAACAGGGTTCGCGGGCCGGTCAAGGCGCGCTGGGCCGCGAGGTCGGCGACGATGGCGTCGGCCAGGGCCGACTGCTCGTCGGTCCGCCCCCGGTCGCGGACGACATTGAAGTCGCAATAGGGACAGATCCTGGCGCAGTAGGGCCAGTGGACGTAGACGCCGAGGGGGGGAGGCTGGGTGTTCACGTCCCGACCCCATCACGGTTGTCATCCCGGAAGCCTCGCAGAGGCTGTCCAGGACCCAGGTGACTGGGCCGATGCGGTGCAGCCGCCCCTGGGTCCCGGACAAGCGCTGCGCGCTTTCCGGGATGACAACGATAGGGTGCTCTAATCAAACAGCGCCGCCTTCAGCTTCGCGAAGGCGATGGCCCGGTGGCTCATGCCGTCCTTGGCCGCCGGCTCCATCTCGCCGAACGTCTGGTCGAAGCCGGCGGGGACGAAGATCGGGTCATAGCCGAAGCCCCGGTCGCCGCGCGGCGGGAAGGTCAGGGTTCCGTGCGCCTCGCCCTGCACGACCACCGCCGGACCGTTCGGCCAGGCCACGGCCAGGGCGCAGGTGAACCAGGCGGCGCGGTCCTCCGAACCCGTCTCCTCGAGGCGCTCGGCCACCTTGTCCATGGCCATGGCGAAATCCTTGGTCGGCCCGGCCCAGCGCGCCGAATAGATGCCCGGCGCGCCGTCCAGAGCGGCGACCGACAGGCCGGAGTCGTCGGCCAGGGCGACGTGGCCCGACAGGTCGGCGGCGTGGCGGGCCTTCAGCAGGGCGTTGCCGGCGAAAGTCATCTCGGTCTCGTCCGGTTCGGGGATGTTCAGGGCCCCGGCGGTCAGCACCTCGAAGCGTCCGTCGAGCAGGGCATGCAATTCCTTGGCCTTGCCGGGGTTGTGCGTCGCCGCGACGAGCTTAAGTCCTGCTTCCAGCTTCAGCGTCATCGCGCGTCTCCTCTCGGACAATCCACATGCAGCTCCTCTATTCCGCCATGTCGCCCTTCGCCCGCAAGGTTCGCGTGGTCGCTTTCGAGCTGGGGCTGGCCGAACGGCTGGAGCTGGTTCCCGCCACCCCCTACACCGACGAGAGCCTGCGGGCGATCAATCCGCTGTCGAAGATCCCGGTCCTGATCCCGGATGAAGGCTCACCGATCTTCGACTCGCCGGTGATCTGCGAATATCTGGAGCATCTGGCCGGCGTCAGCCTGACCCCCGCTTCGGGACCCGAGCGCTGGGCGGCCCTGACCCAGCAGGCCCTGGCCGACGGCATGGGCGACGCGGCCCTGGCCATCGTCCGCGAACGCCTGCGCGACGGCGAAGGCAAGGGCCCTGGGCGCCAGGACCTGTTCGACCGCCAGGCCGCCGCCCTGAACGCCGCGCTCGACAAGCTGGAAGCCGAGGGCTTGCCCGCCGACCGCTTCCAGATCGGCGAGATCGCGGTGGCCGCCCAGCTGGCCTATCTCGACGGCCGCGTGGTGCTGGCGTGGCGCGAAGGCCGTCCGAACCTGGCCGCCTGGTACGAAACCGCCAGCCGCCGGACGTCGATGGTGGCGACGGCGCCACAGCTGGCGTGAACCTGTTCGATGAGCGCGATCATTACAGAGGTTTAATATCGTTTATCGATAAGCGACATTGGCGCTGACGAAATCGCTCCCTATCTTGGCTGCATGGGAGCCAAGCCATATCGGCGCGGTCCCGCACCCCGATCGAAGGCCCGTCATGTCCGCCGCCAGACTGTTCCGCATCGCCGACGCCGTCGCCACCCGTTTCGCGACCCTGACGCTGATCGCCGGTCTGCCGCTCGCGGCCGTGACCTTCGCCATCAAGACGTTCTAACCCACTTTGACCCGCCCCGATCCGCTGGGGCATGGTCGGCGTTCTGCGTAGGGGGAGAGCGGATGCGCGCGTTGGGGCCTGGCTCGGTATCGAGCTTTCTGAAGATCATTCTCGACGTGATCTATGTCGGTCTGTGGGTCTGGGTCAGCCTGCTGGCGGTGTTCACCATCGCCGTGCTGCTGCTCAGCTTCAATCCCGAGCTGATCACCGACAAGCTGCATATCGGCGGCTCGGCCGACGAACTGATCTCCAAGGGTCCGCTGTTCGCCGGGGCCCTGGCGGCCTGGGCGCTGCTGTCGGGTGGCTGGATGGTGATCGTCGAGCGCCTGCGCAAGATCTTCGCCACCCTGACGGCCGGCGACCCCTTCCATCCCGACAATGTGCTGCGCCTGCGCGTGGTGGGCCTGATGCTCGCCGCCCTGGAGATCGGCCACTACATCTTTTCGGCCCTGGCCCATTGGCTGGCGCCGGACGAGGCCAAGGACATCGGCGGGGGCTTCAGCCTCAGCGCCTGGTTCCCGGTGCTGGTGGTCTTCGTTCTGGCCGAGGTCTTCCGCGAGGGCGCCCGCCTTCGCCGGGAAGCTGAACTGACAATCTGACGCGGAGACGAGAGACCCATGGCCATCCGCGTGCAACTGGACCGCGTCCTGCTGGAGCGACGCATGTCGCTCACCGAGCTGTCCGACCGGGTGGGAGTGACCATCGCCAACCTGTCGATCCTCAAGACCGGCAAGGCCCGCGCGGTGCGGTTCTCGACGCTGGACGCGCTGTGCCGCGAGCTGGAATGCCAGCCGGGGGATCTGATGACGTTCGAGCCGGGGCCGGGGGATGGCGGGTCCGAGGAGGACTGAGCGCTTAATCTCTCCCTGTTACGGGGAAATTAGAATGATTTACTACGTTGTTTTTACTGCGGAATCGCCTTGATTTTCTCGACTAGGACGTTGCAGATTGGCTTTCGTTCAATCTTGATTTCCATTGCGGTAAACCCGTCAGGGTCGGGAACTTCCTGACAACTGAAGGTGAGAAGGCCCCACGCGGCGTAGAGGTCCAACGTGTGTAGGTAGGGCACCCAAAGATCACCATCGACCGACCCAAACTCGTCCGAACTCAGGACCTGGATTGCAAGCTCCTTCGCATACCAGACTGATGTACCTGCGGCCTTCACCGCCGCCGCCGCCATGGCGTCGTTATCAGCCGAAAATGCCAGAAAATTCAGAAGCTGCTCTCGGCCGGCGTTTGTCGACCAGTGGCTGAAGTGCTCGATCAGCTCTCGTTGAAAGACCTCAAGCTCCGCCTTCGTCAGCTTTTTGCTCTGGCTGGTTTTAGAATCGTACTCGTCGTGGTGATCAAGGCAGAGGAAGGCGAGATTCTGCCGGTTGCTGTTGCTCGGATCGTGGTCGAGATGCGCGATCTGGCCTTTCTTGATATCCAGATCGCGGTGCAGTCCGAAGCAAGCGCAACAGCGCCGACGGCATTCAACCAGAACCTCAGCTTCGGTTGAAGTCGGCGTCCTTTTCCTGCCCAAACGTATTCCCGTTCGATGCCCTGTTACGAGGGACGCCGCCAAGTCCGAGTGAAATACACCACTCTCTCCCGCATGGGGAGAGGGGCTATAACCCTACCGCGGCTTCGCGGCCGAAACCGCTTCCCGCTGCTTCACGAACAGCTCGCCGATCCCCTTCTCCGCCAGGGCGAACAGCTGCTCGAACTCCCCGCGCGAGAAGCCCCGCTTCTCGCCGGTGGCCTGGATCTCGACGATGTCGCCGACGCCGGTCAGCACGAAGTTGCTGTCGGCCTCGGCCTGGCTGTCTTCCTCGTAGTCGAGGTCGAGCACCGGGGTGTCCTTGAACACGCCGCACGACACGGCGGCCACCTGGCCGACGATCGGGTCGGTCTTCAGCACGCCCTCCGCGATCAGGTAGTTGACCGCCAGGCGCAGGGCGACCCAGGCGCCGGTGATGGCGGCGGTCCGGGTGCCGCCGTCGGCCTGGATGACGTCGCAGTCGAGGCTGATCTGGCGCTCGCCCAGGGCCTTGAGGTCGACGACGGCGCGCAGGGAGCGGCCGATCAGCCGCTGGATTTCCTGGGTGCGACCGCTCTGCTTGCCTTGCGCGGCTTCACGGCGCCCGCGCGTATGCGTAGCCCGGGGAAGCATGCCGTATTCGGCGGTGACCCAGCCGGCGCCCTTGTTGCGCATCCAGCCGGGGACGTTCTCCTCGACCGTGGCGGTGACCAGCACCTTGGTGTGGCCGAAGCTGATCAGGCACGAGCCTTCGGCATAGCGGTTGACGCCCGTTTCCAGGATGACGGCGCGAAGGACGTCGGGGGCGCGTTCGGACGGACGCATGGGAAACTCCGGGGCTTTGCGTGATAGGATGGCGCCGCTTATCCTAGTTAAGACGGGCTCGTCCAATCCCGTCGAACCCTGGAGGGCCCGGCCGGGCGCGTTCGAAGGCTTCATGACACAGCTTTTTTCGGGGTTTTCCGCTCAGACGCCCAGTCTCACCGACCTGGACGCCCGGGCGCGCGACATCTTCCGGCGCGTGGTCGAGTCCTATCTGGAAACCGGCGAGCCCGTGGGGTCGCGGACCATCTCGCGCGGCGGGGTGCAGCTGTCGCCGGCCTCGATCCGCAACACCATGCAGGACTTGGCCCAGTTGGGCCTGCTCGACGCCCCGCACAGCAGCGCCGGCCGCATCCCCACCCATGCCGGCCTGAGGATGTTCGTCGACGGCCTGCTGGAGGTGGGCGACATCGGCGAGGAGGAGCGGCGGACCATCGAGTCGCGCCTGTTCGCCCACGGCCGCTCGTTCGAGGACGCCATGGGCGAGGCCAGCGCCATCCTGTCGGGCCTGGCCGGCGGGGCGGGCATCGTCGTCACCCCGGCCCGCGAGGGCGGGGTCAAGCACGTGGAGTTCGTGGCCCTGGGCGCCGACCAGGCCCTGGCGATCATGGTGTTCGACGACGGCACGGTCGAGAACCGGCTGATGAAGCGCGCGGCCGGGGTCACCCCCGCCTCGCTGCAGGAGGCCTCCAACTTCCTCAACGCCCGCCTGCGTGGCCGCACCCTGAACGAGGCCAAGGCCGAGATGGCCGCCGAACTGGCCACCGCCCGGCGTGAACTGGACGCCACCGCGGCGCGTTTGGTCGAGGACGGCCTGGCGGCCTGGAGCGGCGGCGACGACCCCGACCGCGCCCTGATCGTCCGGGGCCGGGCCAACCTGCTGGCCGACGCCAGCGCCCGGGAGGATCTGGAGCGCGTGCGGCGGCTGTTCGACGACCTGGAGCAGAAGGGACAGCTGATCGGCCTGCTGGACGACGTGCGAACCGCCGAGGGCGTGCGCATTTTCATCGGGGCCGAAACGCGACTCTTTTCGCTTTCGGGTTCCTCCCTGATCGCGGCGCCCTATATGACGGGCCGACAGAAGGTGTTGGGCGCGATCGGCGTGATCGGGCCCACCCGCTTAAACTACGCCCGGGTGATCCCGCTGGTGGACTATACCGCCCGCGTGCTCGGCCGGATGATGGACGGATGAGGACTGACGAAATGACCGACGACGAAACGCCGGCCGAAGACGTGGCCCTGGAGGCCGATGACGCGGCGCAGGAAATCGAGGCGCTGAAGCTGGAAGTGGTCGCCCTGAAGGATCAGGCGCTGCGCTACGCGGCCGAGGCCGAGAACACCAAGCGCCGAGCCGAGCGCGAGTCGAACGACGCCCGCGCCTACGCGATCCAGAAGTTCGCCCGCGACCTGCTGGCCGCGGCCGACAACCTGTCGCGCGCCACGGCCATGAGCCCGCGCGACTCGCAGGACGCGGCGGTGACCAACTACATCATCGGCGTCGAGATGACCGAGAAGGCGCTGCAAGACGCCTTCGAGCGCAATGGCCTGAAGAAGATCGACCCGACCAAGGGCGAGAAGTTCGATCCCCACCTGCATCAGGCGGTGATGGAACAGGCCTCGGACGAGGTCGCGGCCGGCGGCGTCATCCAGGTCCTGCAGGCCGGCTACGAGCTGATGGGCCGCCTGGTCCGTCCGGCCATGGTGGCGGTGGCCGCCAAGGGCTCCAAGGGTCCCGAAGCCCCGGCCGAACCGACCGCCGCCGCCAACCCCTACGCCTCGACCGGCAACGGCGCCGGCGGGGCCTTCGACACCAAGGCCTGATCGTCCGGGCTCCGAGGCGGTCGCCGCCTCGGAGCCTGTGATGGCGCGGCGCTAACTGACGGTCGGTCCAACGAAGGGAAGTCGATGCCTCGCCCACGCCTTGCACAAGCCGCCCCGATCGCCCTCGTCACCGCCCTGGCGCTCGCCGGCGCCGGCCACGCTCAGACCCTGATGTCGGCCGTGCCCAAGACCCCGGCGTTCTCGCAGGTCAAGCCGGGCACCTTCGTGCTCGATCTCTCCGCGTCCAGCGCTCTCCGCTACGCCCAGCGCGCGCCGACGCCGCTACCGCGCGGGATCGCCCGAACCGCGATGGAGCGTCAGGCGGACGGTGTCACCGGCGCGGCCGGCCTGCTGTGCGGCATCCAGCCCAGCGCCGACACCAGTGGCGCGGCGATGGCGCGCGGCTACGACCCGGACGGCAAGTTCGTCGGGGCCAAGCTGGCCTTGCGGTTTTAGGTTTCTCCCTCGATCAAATCCGCCAGCCCCCTCGCCCCCGCCACCGCGTCGGCCCAGGTCGCGTCGAACCCGGTGTCGTCGCCGAAATAGGGATCGGTCACCGCCTCGCCGCGCCGCCCCTCGACCACGTCGAGCAGCAGCAGGAGTTCGGCCGTCCCGTCGCGCGGACGCAGCGCCTTCAACGCCGCGAGGTTGTCGCGGTCGAGGGCGACGATGTGGGTGAAGCGCCGGAAATCCTCGGGGCGAACCTGGCGGGCGCGATAGTGGCCGATGTCGACGCCGTTGCGACGCGCCACCGCCTGGGCGCGCCGGTCCGGCGGACCGCCGACGTGCCAGTCGCCGGTGCCCGCCGAGTCGATCTCGACATCGAGGCTCCGGTGTTCGGCTTCCAGCCGAAAGGCGGCCTCGGCCAGGGGCGAACGACAAATATTGCCCAGGCAGACGAACAAGACGGCGGGTCGCGTCACGGGAAGCCTTTCGATCCGGGGCGGCCGCGCTTGCGCGCGACGCCGAGACGTCCAACATGTGGCCTCGACCGACGCTCTTGAACAGGACCCTTGCCATGGCCGCCACCACCGAAACCGCGATCCTGGCCGGGGGCTGCTTCTGGGGCGTCCAGGACCTGCTGCGGCGCTATCCCGGCGTGATCTCGACGCGGGTCGGCTATTCGGGCGGCGACGTGCCCAACGCCACCTACCGCAACCACGGGACCCACGCCGAGGCGATCGAGATCGTCTTCGACCCGGCGACCATCAGCTATCGACGACTGCTGGAGTTCTTCTTCCAGATCCACGATCCGACCACGCTGAACCGCCAGGGCAACGACCTGGGCCTCAGCTACCGCTCGGCGATCTACTATACGAGCGACGAACAGAAGGCCGTGGCCCTGGAGACCATCGCCGACGTCGACGCCTCGAACCTGTGGCCCGGCAAGGTGGTCACCGAGGTGGAGCCGGCCGGCGACTTCTGGGAGGCCGAACCGGAGCACCAGGACTATCTGGAGCGCATCCCCAACGGCTACACCTGCCACTTCATCCGGCCCGACTGGAAGCTGCCGACCCGGGCCGATCGCGCCGCGGCCGGCTGAGGCGCGCGAGGGCGCCACGACCGTCGCGCGCATTTCGCCGCGCCCAGTCTCGCGCCCCCTCTTCCCCCCCGGCGCGATTACGCTAATGTCGCAAGTCCATTCATTGCGGGGCCGCGCGGGGGATTCTCTAATCGCCGCGACCCTGGGACCTGGACCGAGACATGAAGCTTACCATCGAGCGGGCGGCGCTGCTGAAAGCGCTGGGTCACGTGCAGAGCGTCGTCGAACGCCGCAACACCATCCCGATCCTGTCGAACATCCTGCTATCGGCCGAGCGCGACACCCTGTCGTTCTCGGCCACCGACCTGGACATGGAGATCATCGACGAGGGCCTGGCCCAGATCGACCAGCCTGGCCAGATCACCGCCCCGGCCCACACCCTCTATGAAATCGTCCGCAAACTGCCCGACGGTTCGGACGTCTCGCTGTCGTTCAGCGGCGACGACCCCCGCCTGGTGATCCAGGCCGGCCGCTCGCGCTTCAACCTGCCGGTGCTGCCGGCCGGCGACTTCCCGGTGATGAGCAGCGACGGCCTGTCGGGCCGCATCTCGGTCGACACCAACGAGCTGATCCGGCTGATCGACAAGACCCGCTTCGCGATCTCGACCGAAGAGACCCGCTACTATCTGAACGGCCTGTACCTCCACACCGTCAACGACGGCGGCGAGGTCAAGCTGCGCGCCGTGGCCACCGACGGCCACCGCCTGGCCCTGGCCGAGATGACCGCCCCCGAGGGCGCCGCCGGCCTGCCCGGCATCATCGTGCCCCGCAAGACCATCCAGGAGGCCCGCCGCCTGATGGAATCGGCCGGCGAACAGGTCGACCTGCAGGTCAGCGCCCAGAAGGTGCGCTTCGAATTCGGCCGCGCGGCCCTGACCTCCAAGGTCATCGACGGGGCCTTCCCCGACTATCTGCGGGTCATCCCGCGCGACAACGCCAAGATCCTGACGCTGGACAACGACCTGTTCGCCAAGGCCGTCGACCGGGTGGCCACCATCTCGGCCGAGAAGAGCCGCTCGGTGAAGCTAGCGGTCGAGCCGGGCCGAATCACCCTGACGGTGCGCAACATGGAAGCCGGCCAGGCGGTGGAAGAGGTCGAGGTCGATTACGACGGCGAGCCCTTCGAGATCGGCTTCAACGCCCGCTACCTGCTGGACGTCTGCGGCCAGATCGGCGGCCCGATCGCCGAATTCCGCTTCGCCGACCCGGCCTCGCCGACCCTGGTGGTCGACCCGACCGACCCCGGTGTGAAGTACGTGCTGATGCCGCTGCGGGTGTAGGGTCGAGCATCAAGGCCTAAGGCCCAGATTCGGCCTTCGTCCCAACCCCAGTTGGCCACGATGCGGGCCTAGCTCAGCAGGCTCCTCCAAAGGAGTCCGCCATGCGCGTGGCCTGGGAACGAATCACCGCCGTCCTGTTCAGTGGAGCCGCCTGGCTGCTGATCCTGCTGGGGGCGCCGCACATGCTGCACGCCTTGCGCGGTCCGCCGCGCCTGATGGCCCACGCCACCGCCGGCCGACGTCGCGAGCAGGGCTGACCCCCTTCGCGGCCGGCGGATTTAGACGCCGGCCGCGAATAGGCTAGAAGGCGCTGTGAGCCACGCCGCCCTTCTGTCCCTGACCCTGACCGACTTCCGCTCCTACGAGCGCGCGACCCTGCGTCCCGACGGCCGCAGCGTCTACCTGTTCGGGGCCAACGGGGCCGGCAAGACCAACCTGCTGGAGGCCATCAGCCTGCTGTCGCCGGGCAAGGGCCTGCGCGGCGCCAGCCTGACCGAGGTCGGCCGCCGGCTGCCTGGCGAGGCGGTCGGCCGCGCCTGGGCGGTGGCCGCCGAGGTCGAGGCCGCCGAGACCGGGCTGGGCGACGACCAGCCCGTCCGCCTGGGCGCCGGCGTCGAGACGGCCGGCGCCACCCGCCGCCTGGTGCGGATCGAGGGCGAGACCGTGCCGCCCGGACGCCTGCCAGACCACATCCGCCCGATCTGGCTGACCCCCACCCAGGACCGCTTGTTCCTCGAGGCCGCCTCCGAGCGGCGCCGGTTCTTCGACCGCCTGGTGTTCGCCGGCGAACCCGCCCACGCCAGCCACGCCAACGCCTATGACAAGGCCCAGCGCGAGCGGATGCGGCTGCTGACCGACGCCGCCGAGCTCGGCGCGCCGGCCGACGCCGTCTGGCTGACCGCCCTGGAGGCCCGCCTGGCCCAGGCCGGCGCCCTGATGGCCCAGGCCCGGGCCCGCACCCTGCTGGCCCTGCAGACCGAGATCGACGGGCGGGGCGACCGGCCCTTCCCCCGGGCCCACCTGTCGTTGACCGGCGAATGGGAGAAGATGGCGCTGGAGGGCGTGGAAACCGCCGAAATCGAGCCGCGCCTGGCCGCCGCCCTGGCCGCCGCGCGGCTGCGCGACGGGGCCGCTGGGCGGGCCCTGACCGGCCCACATCGCGGCGATCTGGCCATCATCCACGCCGACAAGGACCGTCCGGCCGCGGAATGTTCGACCGGCGAGCAGAAAGCGCTGATTCTGAACCTGGTTTTGGCCCAGGCGGCGCGACTTTCACGTGCGAAAGACGCGCCGAATCCTATATTGTTGCTCGACGAAGTCGCCGCGCATCTCGACCTGAAAAGGCGGGCCGCCCTGGCCGACGAACTCACGGCGCTCGGGCTCCAGGCCTTTCTCACAGGCACGGACGAGTCGCTGTTCGACCACCTGAAGGGTCGGGCTCTCGGCGTTCGCGTCAGCGAACTCGGCCTGACCGCATTGGAAGACGTATGACCGAAGAGACCAAAGGCCCCGCCGACGACAACTCCGGCGACCGTCTGACCACCGCCGACGGCTCGGAGATGGCGGCCCCCGAAGTGATGAGCGGCGAGTACAGCGCCGATTCCATCAAGGTGCTCAAGGGCCTGGACGCGGTGCGCAAGCGCCCCGGCATGTACATCGGCGACACCGATGACGGCTCGGGCCTGCACCACATGGTCTATGAGGTGGTCGACAACGCCATCGACGAGGCCCTGGCCGGTCACGCCACCAAGGTCGAGGTGATCCTCAACGCCGACGGCTCGGTGACGGTCACCGATGACGGCCGCGGCATCCCGGTCGGCATCCACGAGGGCGAAGGCGTCTCGGCGGCCGAGGTCATCATGACCCAGCTGCACGCCGGCGGTAAGTTCGACCAGAACAGCTACAAGGTCTCCGGCGGCCTGCACGGGGTCGGCGTTTCGGTGGTCAACGCGCTGAGCGACTGGCTGGAACTGAAGATCCACCGCGACGGCAAGGCCCACCAGATGCGGTTCGAGCGCGGCGACGCGGTCAGCTCGCTGAAGGAAACCGGCGATTCGCCGATCCGGGCCGAGGGCACGCCCAAGGCCGGTGAATATCTGACCGGCACCGAGGTGACCTTCTTCCCTAGCCTGGAAACCTTCGCCTTCATCGAGTTCGACCGCAAGACGCTGGAGCACCGCCTGCGCGAGCTGGCGTTCCTGAACTCGGGCGTGACGATCTATTTCCGCGACCTGCGCGACGCCGAGCCGTGGGAAGAAAAGCTGCATTACGAGGGCGGCATCGAGGCCTTCGTGCGCCACCTCGACAAGGCCAAGACCCCGCTGCTGAAAATGCCGATCGTCATCCGCGGCCGCAAGGACAAGGTCGAGGTCGACCTGGCCCTGTGGTGGAACGACAGCTACCACGAGCACATGCTGTGCTTCACAAACAACATCCCGCAGCGGGATGGCGGCACCCACCTTTCGGCCTTCCGCGGGGCCCTGACCCGGATCATCACCAACTACGCCGAGAGCTCGGGCATCACCAAGAAGGAGAAGGTCAGCGTCGGCGGCGAGGACGCCCGCGAAGGCCTGACCTGCGTGCTGTCGGTCAAGGTGCCGGACCCCAAGTTCAGCTCGCAGACCAAGGACAAGCTGGTCTCGTCGGAAGTCCGCCCGGCCGTCGAGGGCCTGGTGCAGGAAGGCCTGGCCACCTGGTTCGAGGAGCACCCCAACGAGGCCAAGGCCATCGTCGGCAAGATCGCCGAGGCCGCCGCCGCGCGCGAGGCCGCCCGCAAGGCCCGCGAACTGACCCGCCGCAAGAGCGCGCTCGACATCACTTCGTTGCCGGGCAAGCTCGCGGATTGCTCCGAGCGCGACCCGGCCAAGTCCGAAATCTTCATCGTCGAGGGCGACTCGGCCGGCGGCTCGGCCAAACAGGCCCGCAACCGCGAGAACCAGGCCGTCCTGCCGCTGCGCGGCAAGATCCTCAATGTCGAGCGGGCCCGGTTCGACAAGATGCTGTCGTCCGACCAGATCGGCACCCTGATCACCGCCCTGGGGGCCGGCATCGGCCGCGACGACTTCAACCCGGACAAGGTGCGCTACCACAAGATCGTGCTGATGACCGACGCCGACGTCGACGGCGCCCACATCCGCACCCTGCTGCTGACCTTCTTCTACCGGCAGATGCCGGAGCTGATCGAGCGCGGCTACATCTACATCGCCCAGCCGCCGCTCTACAAAGCCGCCAAGGGCAAGTCGTCGCGCTACCTGAAGGACGACTTCGAGATGGACGCCTTCCTGGTCGACGAGGGCGTCGAGGGCGCCGAACTCGACCTGTCGTCGGGCGAGCGCCGCACCAGCCAGGACCTGCTGGCCCTGGTCCAGCTGTGCCGCCAGGCCAAGGGCAATATCGACCGCCTGTCGCAGCGCGCGCCGGCCTTCGCCATCGAACAGGCGGCCCTGGCCGGCCTGTTCGGCGACAAGCCCGACATCGCCGCCGCCGCCAAGCGCCTTGATCTGTACGCGGAAGAAGGCGACGGCGCGTGGACCGGCGAGCGGGGCGACACCGCCTATGTGTTCAAGCGGGTCCGTCGCGGCGTCACCGAAAGCGTCGTCCTGGACGACGGCCTGCTGCACGCCGCCGACGCCCGCCGCCTGGCCGAACGGGCCGGGGCCCTGGCCGAGGTGTTCGCCGGCGCGGCGATCTTCCGCCGCAAGGACAAGTCGACCACCGTGCGCGGTCCGCTCGACCTGCTGGGCGCGGTGCTGGACGCCGGCCGCAAGGGCCTGTCGATCCAGCGCTACAAGGGCCTGGGCGAAATGAACCCCGACCAGCTGTGGGAAACCACCCTGGACGTCGAGGCCCGCACCCTGCTGCAGGTGCGCGTCAACCACGCCGACGACGCCGACGACATGTTCAGCCGCCTGATGGGCGACCTGGTCGAGCCGCGCCGCGAGTTCATCCAGGAGAACGCGCTGGACGCCGAGGTGGACGTTTAAGACCACTCTCTCGTTGTGGTCCGTGTCACGATAGATGAGAATTGATCCACGATAGATGAGACTGCGTGTCACGCATTTGAAAACTGGACCGCAGGCTGGGTCATGCCGCGGGACTTTGAGCGCAGCCACATGGTCGGTAATTGGCGGTACGCCGAGTTTCACGAAAGGGCCAGCACAGCTGGCCCTTTCGTCTTCCCATCTCTGGACGGCTGGCATGCGAGATTGAAGCTGGCTTTGTGAGCCGCTAGGCCAAGTCGAAAATTCAAAATCCGACAGCCGCAGCTGGCGCGTAGTGGGCACCAGGTGACTTGTTGCATTCTGCAACGTGGCGACGTATTGGAGCTCGACGGCGGTGGCGCAGGAAGCGGTTTCTTCGTGTCGCGGGTTCGAATCTCGCCGATGGGCGCAAGCCTGTCGTAGCTCAGTGGGTAGAGCAGCAGTCCGCTTCCGACTTATTCCCCGCCGTCGCCTATCTCCCAATTTCTTGTTGCACAGCGCAACGACCGTCGTTATACGACCGCTCCCGGCGTTTCGACGTCGGGACCGATGGTGGTGCAGGAAGCGGTTTCATCGCTCATAACGAGGTGGTCGGAGGTTCGAATCCTCCCGTGCGACGCAAGTCGCATGTAGCTCAGTCTGGTAGAGCACCGTCCGCTTCCGATTTTCCCCATCGGGTTTCCAAAGTCCGCCAGTGGCGCAGCATTTCGGGTTCTTCGGGTGACGGTATGCGGGCGAAAGCCAGGCCCCGTTGTCTCCGCGAGGAGACAGTCCGGAATGCGATTTTCCCTGGCGGGTCGTCGGCGGCGGCGACAGGTATCGGGTCCTTCGTCACCAGAGCAAAGGGCGGCCGGAGCGCAAGCTCAACTGGGTCTGGACGCTGACACGTCCGGCGGAAGCGCCCTCCCGATCCGCTCATTCCCCGCCGACAACTTTTTCCGTCCAGCTTGTTGCATGATGCAACAAGCTGGACTATAGAACCCCGGTCTTCGACAGGTGGCGCTGATGACGCCCGCTGGACGAAGATCCGATTTGGTGAAGACGAGAACCTGACTTCGATGATGAAGCCATACCGTCCAGAGGGTTTGAAACCCTAAACCCCGACGCCGCCTGGCGATCGGGGTTCTGGACGTCTCGTCCCGCTCCGATCGGCCCCGCAACACGACGTCAGGAAGGAGGCGCGCCATGCGCTTCAATATCTTCGCCAAGCGCCCCGACGTCACCTTCGAGGGCGCCCCGGCCATCAAGCTCACCGCGGAGCAGTCGCTGCGCCGGTCCGTGCTCTCGTGCCTCCTGTGGGAGGACGAGTTCTACGAGGACGGCCTGGCCATCGCCGACCGCATCGCGGCGCTGGCCGCCGAGGTCGCCCCCAACGTCGTCGCCGAACTGGCGATCGAGGCCCGCGAGCGCTTCAACCTGCGCCACGCGCCGCTGATGCTGCTCTGCGCCCTGGCGCGGACCGGCTCGGGCACGTCGCTGGTCTCGGAGACCATCGCGCGGGTCATCCGGCGGGCCGACGAGCTGAGCGAGTTCCTGAGCCTCTACTGGCGCCACGGCCGCAAGCCGTTGAGCAAGCAGATGAAGAAGGGCCTCGCGGCCGCCTTCGGCAAGTTCGACGCCTACCAGCTGGCCAAGTACGACCGCGACGGGCCGGTGAAGCTGCGCGACGTCCTGTTCCTGGTTCACGCCAAGCCCAGGGACGAGGCCCAGGCCGCCCTGTGGAAGCAGGTGGCCGAACGGTCCTTGCCGTCTCCGGACACCTGGGAGGTCGCCCTTTCGGGCGGGGCCGACAAGAAGACCAGCTTCGAGCGCCTGCTGGCCGAACGCAAGCTCGGCTACCTGGCCCTGCTCCGGAACCTGCGGAACATGGACCAGGCCGGCGTCGATGAGGCCCTGGTCAAAGACGCCATCCTGGCCCGGCGCGGCGCGGAACGGGTTCTGCCCTTCCGCTACGTGGCGGCCGCCCGGGCGGCGCCCCGGTTCGAGCTCTGGCTCGACCAGGCCCTGGCTGAGACCGTGCTGGAAGGTCCGGTGTTCGAGGGACGCACCCTCGTCCTGGTCGATGTCTCCGGTTCGATGGACTGGAAGCTGTCGGCCAAGTCGGACCTGACCCGGATGGACGCGGCCGCCACCCTGGCCTCGATCATCCCAGGCGACGTGCGGGTCTTCACCTTCTCCCAGGAGGTGGTGGAGGTTCCGCCCCGTCGGGGCATGGCCGGGGTCGATGCGGTGATCCGCTCGCAGGCGCACGGGGGCACGCTCCTGGGCGCGGCGATCAAGCGGGTCAACGGCGTGCCGCACGACCGGCTGATCGTCATCACCGACGAGCAGTCCGCCGACAAGGTCCCGGATCCGAAGGCGGCCAAGGCCTACATGGTCAATGTCGCCAGCGCCCGGAACGGTGTCGGCTACGCCGACGGTTCTGGGGGCCGCTGGACGCACATCGACGGCTTCTCCGAGGCGGTCCTGGGCTTTATGCGTGAGCACGAACGGCTCATGAGCGAGGCCCGATAGGATGACCCCGGAGGTCCTTCGGCAGGCGGCGATCACCCTCTTCGGAGAACGGGGCTGGATGTCCCGGCTCTCCGAGGCCCTGGGTGTGGACCGGTCATCGGTGTCTCGCTGGTTCGCGGGATTGCCGGTGCCCGGTCCGGTCGCCGCCGCCGTCGAGGCCTGGCTGGTGATCTACAGACTGACCGGTCGTCGGCCGGGCGAGTTCGACGAACTTGGCCCGGCCCCCGATCCCTTCAACGATCCCTCCGGCGACGCCTGACACCCCGCCCCCGCGTTCTCCTCGCGAAAGCTTTCCATGTACCTGTCCATCGCGACCACCCACCAGCCGGCTAGCGACCTGGGCTTCCTGCTGCACAAGCACCCCGGCCGCGCCCATGAGACCGAGCTGCCGTTCGGCAAGGCGCACGTGTTCTATCCTGAAGTGTCCGAGGCGCGCTGCGAGGCGGCGCTGGTGCTGGATATCGACCCCGTGGCGCTGGTGCGCGGCAAGGGCCGCGCCGACGGCCTGCTGGACCAGTACGTCAACGATCGCCCCTATGCCGCGTCGTCCTTCCTGTCGGTCGCCATGGCCCGGGCCCTGCGCACCGCCATGGCCGGAACCTCGCGCGAGCGGCCGGAGCTGGCCGAGCAGGCGATCCCGCTGGAAGTCGTCGTCACACCGCTGCCGGCTCGGGGCGGCGGCGCCGTGCTCGTCCGGGCGCTGTTCGAGCCCCTGGGCTGGACCGTCGACATCGATCCCGTCCCTGGCGTCGACTCCGACACTTCTCGTTATGTCACGCTTCGACTGGCCGGAACCGCGCGCCTGCGCGACCTGCTCAATCACCTCTATGTGCTGATCCCGGTGCTCGACGACGACAAGCACTACTGGGTCGGCGAGGACGAGATCACCAAGCTGATGAAGCGCGGCGAGGGCTGGCTGGAGGGGCATCCCTCGCGCGACCTGATCGTCCAGCGCTACCTGATCCACCGTCGGGCCCTGGCGCGCGACGCGCTGGAGCGCCTGGCGCCCGAGACCCGTGACGAAGCTGTGGAGCCCGCCGCCCGCAAGCCCGCGCCCGAGGATGCGCTGGAGGCGCCGCTGCGCCTGAACGACGAGCGGATGGTCGCCGTGGTCGACGCCCTGCGCGCCAGCGGGGCCAAGACGATCGCCGACCTGGGTTGCGGCGAGGGCAAGCTGCTGGCCAGGCTGCTGAAGGAGCGCTGGGTCGAGCGCCTGATCGGCGTCGACGCCGCCGCCCGCGATCTGGAATGGGCGGCCAAGCGGTTGAAGCTGCACATGGTCGGCGGGCCGCCCGAAGGTCGCGTCACCCTGCTGCACGGTTCGATCACCTATCGCGACCGCCGCTGGGAAGGCATCGACGCCGCCGCCCTGGTGGAGGTGATCGAGCACCTGGACCCGGACCGCCTGCCGGCCCTGGAAAAGGTGGTGTTCGGCGCGGCGCGCCCGGCCACGGTGGTCGTGACCACGCCCAACGTCGAATACAACGCGCTGTTCCCCAACCTCGCGGCCGGCGCGTTCCGCCATCCCGATCACCGCTTCGAGTGGACGCGCGAGCAGTTCCGCGCCTGGGCGGCGGCGATCGAGACGACCTGGGGCTACACCGCCGTGTTCGACGGCATCGGCAAGACGGACGAGGCGCTGGGCGCCCCGACCCAGATGGCGATCTTTACTCGAGACCAAGCATGACCACTCTTGAAATCCCCGACTTCGCCCTGGTCGTGCTGATCGGCGCCTCGGGCTCCGGCAAGTCGACCTTCGCCGCCAAGCATTTCGCGCCGACCGAGGTGATCTCGTCGGACCATTGCCGCGCCCTGGTGTCCGACGACGAGACGGATCAGTCGGTCAGCGCCGACGCCTTCGACCTGGTCAAGGCCATCGCCGAGAAGCGGTTGAAGCACCGCAAGCTGACGGTGATCGACGCCACCAATGTCCGCATGGCCGATCGCAAGGCCTGGGTCGAGCTGGCTCGCCGCTGGCACGCCCTGCCGATCGCCGTGGTCGTCGATCCGGGTATCGACGTCTGCGTCGAGCGCAACCGCGCGCGGCCCGACCGGCCGTTCGGGGCCAATGTCGTCCAGCGCATGGTCTCGGAGATCCGCAAGGGCCAGGGCGGCCTGCAGCGCGAGGGCTTCCGCCACGTGTGGAAGCTGACCAGCGCGGCGCAGATCGACGCCGCCACGGTCGAACGCAAGCCGCTGTGGACCGACAAGCGCGACGATCACGGGCCGTTCGACATCATCGGCGACGTGCATGGCTGCGCGGTCGAACTGGAAGAGCTGCTGACCGTCCTGGGCTACCAGGTGGCCTGGGGCGAGGTCCTGGGCGAACGGTCGGTGACGGTCACGCCGCCGGAGGGCCGCAAGGCGGTCTTCCTCGGCGACCTGGTCGATCGCGGGCCCAATTCGCCCGACGCCCTGCGGATCGCCATGAGCATGGTGGCGGCCGGCGCGGGCTACTGCGTGCAGGGCAATCACGAGCGCAAGCTGGGGCGCTGGCTGGAGGGCCGCAAGGTCACCATCGCCCATGGTCTGCAGCAGACCATCGACCAGCTTGAGGGTGTGGACCGCGGCTTCAAGGCGGCTCTGCCGGCCTTCCTCGATGACCTGCGCAGTCACCTGTGGCTGGACGGCGGCCGGCTGGCCGTCGCCCACGCCGGGCTGAAGGCCGAGATGATCGGCCGTGGCTCGGGCGCGGTGCGCGAGTTCGCCCTCTATGGCGAGACGACCGGCGAGATCGACGAGTTCGGTCTGCCCGTGCGCGCCGACTGGGCCGCGTCCTATCGCGGCGAGACGGCGGTGATCTACGGCCACACGCCCATGCCCGAAGCCCAGTGGGTCAACAACACGCTGTGTATCGACACCGGCTGCGTGTTCGGCGGCAAGCTGACGGCCCTGCGCTGGCCTGAAAAGACCCTAGTCGAGATCCCCGCCCGTCAGGTGTGGTGTGAGTCCGTGCGCCCCCTGGCTGCGGCCGACGGCGGTCGCTCCAACCAGGCCCTGGCCGACGACCTGCTCGACATGGAGGACGTCAGCGGCCGTCGCTGGATCGACACCGAATTCCGCGGTCGCGTGGTGGTGGCCGAGGAGAACGCTTCGGCCGCGATCGAGGTGATGAGCCGTTTTGCCCTGGCGCCCCAGTGGCTGGCCTACCTGCCGCCGACCATGTCGCCCAGCGAGACCAGCGGCCGGGAAGGCTGGCTGGAACGGCCTGAAGAGGCCTTGGCCCACTATCGCGAGCGCGGCGTCGCCAGCGTGGTCTGTCAGGAAAAGCACATGGGCTCGCGGGCGGTGATCGCCCTGTGCCGTGACCAGGCCGCCGCCCAGGCGCGGTTCGATGCGTCCGCGGGCGAGACCGGAGCCATCTGGACCCGCACCGGTCGCTCGTTCTTCAACGACCCCGCCACCACCGAAGGCCTGCTGGCCCGGCTGCGCGGCGCGGTCGACGCGGCGGGTCTGTGGGACGAGCTGTCCACCGACTGGCTGCTGCTGGACGCCGAGATCATGCCGTGGTCGGCCAAGGCCGGCGCGCTGATCGACGCCCAGTACGCGCCCGTCGCGGCCTCGGCCAAGGCCGGGCTCTCGGCGGCGTCGGACGCCCTGGCGCGGGCTGCGGCCCACGGCGCGCCGGTCGGCGACCTGCTGGCCCGCTTCCAGGATCGTGGGGCAAGGGCCGATCTCTACGCCCACGCCTGGGAGCCCTATGTCTGGCCGGTGTCGGGCGTCGACGACCTGAAGGTCGCGCCGTTCCACCTGCTGGCCAGCGAGGGCCGGGTGTGGTTCGACCGCGACCACCTCTGGCACATGGGCCTGGCCGATCGGCTGGGCGCGCCCGTGGGAGCCGTCGCCGACGCGGTCATCGCGCCGACCCGCTGGCGGGAAGTGGACCTCGCCGACGAAGCCGCGTGCGCCGACGCGACCCTGTGGTGGGAAACCCTCACGGCCGCCGGCGGCGAGGGCATGGTCGTCAAGCCGCGCGACTTCGTGGTGCGCGGCAAGAAGGGTCTTGTCCAGCCGGCCCTGAAGGTGCGCGGCCGTGAATATCTGCGGATCATCTACGGTCCGGAGTACGACGCGCCCGAGCACCTCGAACGCCTGCGCGAGCGCGGCCTGGCCGGCAAGCGCAACCTGGCCCTGCGCGAGTTCGCGCTCGGCCACGAAGGCCTCAAGCGCTTCGTCGCCCGCGAGCCGCTGCGCCGGGTGCACGAGTGCGTCTTCGCCGTCCTGGCGCTGGAGAGCGAGCCGATCGATCCCAGGCTTTAAATCCAAGCCGACCCGCCTGCCCAGGAGATAGTCGAGCCGGTCCGTGGGGACGACTTCCGCCGGAGGCATCTGATGCGGCTCGCCGCCTTCAGCGCCGCTGTCCGGGATGGCGACGGTTTGGGTCAATCATCCGTGAAGTAATCGGCGATCGCCGCGTCCAGGGGTTCCAGCGCGAAGGTCGGCGATCCTGCCCGTTCGAGCGCCCGGCGGATCTGCCAGGCGCTGCGGCCCACATGGATGCCCATGCCGCGCAGCTCGGCGACGATCGCCGCCCGGGTCGCCTCGTCCACCGCCTTGTTGTTCTCCAGCCGCGCCTGGTCGAGCCGCCAGCCGAAATAGCTGTCGGGCGTCACCTCGATCACCGCGCCCGGGGCGGGCAGCCACTCGTAGATCGCGGCCCGGTGGTCGAGGGCGTAGTCGACATAGTCGGCCAGGCAGTTGCGATAGCGTCGCGCGGCGTCGCGGATCGCCGCCGCCGTCTCCAGCGGCCGCAGGCGCTCCGTGCCCGGATGGGGCGGCTTGGGCAGCTGGTGGCGGAAGTCGTCGGCCACCAGGTGGAACAGCGCCTTGGCGCTGGCCGCCCGCCCCCAGGCGGCGATCCGCTGGGCCAGGACATCCTCGGGCAGCCTGCGGGCCAGCAGGGCGTGCGCCTCGGCCAGCAATCCGGCTTGGCCGGGGGTCACCCGCACCATGACGCCGCCGACGTCGCGCAGCGGTCGCGGCAGGGCGTCCAGGGTCTGGACCTGGGCCGAGGTGATCTGGACCGCGTGGCGCAGGGTCTTGGCCGGGGCCGGGTCGGCCAGCAGCGCCACCAGGCCGCGATAGTCCCGCGGCTCCCAGGCGATCTCGCCCAACCGTTCCAGGGCGCGGCACAGGCCGTCCGGGGCAGGATCGACGACCAGGCGCACGGCCTTGCGCAGCGGCGCCGCCAGCAGCTGGGTGACGTCGACAGGTTCCCGATGGTCCAGCTCCAGGGCCAGCATCAGGCAGATCAGGTGTCGTCGCGCCGTCGGAGCGGTGACGAAGGCGGTATGGGGCGCGGGCCACAGCGCGGCCAGGACGTCCGCATAGGCGGGCGCGATCAGGCGCAGCAGGGGCGAGGCGACCTCGGTCGCCCGGGCCAGGGACAGGGTGGACATCTTGGGCTCCCGGCGACGGCCGGGAACGGCCGCCTAGCGGTGTTGGACTCGAAGGGGCGGACACGGCTCGCTCGACGCGCGCCATCGCACCCGGATCGGGGGCTTGTGTGGCTGTGTGGCGTCGAAAGTCATGCGAGCGGTGGTCTCCGGGGAGCGTTGATGGGTGGGTGCTGATCCCACGATCCTCCGCCTGGAACAAGGTCGACAGCCACGAACCGGCGACACGGCCTGGCTATTGTTGCGCTCGGGCCACGGTTCGTCGAACAACGTGTTGCGCGCCTGCTCCGGGCTGGAAACGTCCGGCAGGCCGTTTTCAGGGTTGCCAGAGCCACCACATAGCGATGTATATAGCGCAACATATAGATTGAGATTCCGGAACCTGACCATGACGACCGACGTGCTCGCCGAGCTGGGCCCCCTGTTCCTGGGCAGCCGCCTCAAGCGGCTGGCCGATCGTTTCCAGGCCGACGCCGCCGCCACCCTGCAGGCGACGAACCTGCCGATCCAGCCGGCCCAGCAGCTGCTGCTGGCCACCTTGCGGCGTCAAGGACCGCTGACGGTCGGGGCGATCGCCCAGCACCTGCGCATCAGCCAACCCACCATCACCCGCACCATCCTGGCCCTGGTCGACCAGGGCCTGATCACCGCCAGCCGCGAAGGCCGCGACCAGCGTCACAAGACCCTCACCCTCAGCCCGGAGGGCGAGGCGCTGATCGCCCGCGCCGAACGCGACCTGTGGCCGCGCGTCGAGGCCGCGGCCGTCGAGATGTGCCGCGGCTTGCGCGGATCCTTCCTGGAGCAGATCGCCATGCTGGAAGCTGAACTGGACAAGCAATCCCTGACCCGGCGGGTCGAGGCCCTGGCGCAGCCGGCCGACGGCGGGCTGACGATCCGCGACTTCGCCGACGACCTGGCCGAGCCGTTCTACCGGATCAACGCCGAATGGATCGAGGAGATGTTCGCGCTCGAGGACAACGACATCCGGCTGCTGTCCAACCCCCGCGAACTGATCATCGACAAAGGCGGCGTCATCCTGTTCGCCGACACGCCGGACCTCGGCGTGGTCGGCACCTGCGCCCTGATGAAGATGAAGGACGGCTGGTTCGAGCTGACCAAGATGGGGGTCTCGAAGGCGGCGCGCGGGCGCAAGGTCGGCGAATTCCTGCTCGCCCAGGCCCTGGAGCGGGCCACGGCGATGGGCGTCGAGCATCTGTACCTGCTGACCAACACCCAATGCGCCGCCGCGATCCACCTCTACGAGAAGCTGGGCTTCCAGCACGACGCCGAGATCATGGCCACGTTCGGCGGCCGCTACGCGCGATGCGACGTGGCGATGAGCTATCGACCTCAGGCGTAGAGCATCGTGCGGAAAAGTGGAGACCGGTTTTCCGCGAAAACGATGCGAAAATAAAAAACTAGAGCAAGTCGAGCGGTTCCGCACGACTTGCTCTAGTCGCGGGGTCGTTCACCCTGGACTTGAGCGATCCCGCCAACCGGGCCATGCTCCAGCTTCTGGAGAACCCGCATGTCGACAGTCAACGCCCTCCGCGCCGCGACGGCCTTCGCCCTGGCGACGGCCCTGGCGGGGTGCGCGCTGTTCGCCCCGCCCTATGACCCGACACTCGACCAGAAGACCACCACCGCCTACGAGGGCGTGGCCCGGCTGGCGGCCGAGGCGGAGATGGGCCTCTACCAGGACAAGGCGACCTATGCCGGCAAGATCGGGACCTATGCCGACATCCAGGCCGCCCTGGCCGTGGCGGCCATCCGGGCCAGCACGGCGCCAGTGGGCGGCAAGCGGGCCGGCGAGGCGCGCGACATCACGGTCGGGCTGATCAAGGGCTGCGGCGGCCAGGTCTCCGGCCTGGCGACCCTCCACAAGGCCTTCGGCGTCGTCCCGGCGACGGGCGCGACCACCGCGATGATGGTCAGCTGCGACCAGGCGGCCAAGGCCGTCGGCGCCATGAAGAACGGCGGATAGGACCATGGTCGATTTCGCGAACCTGAACATCGACACCGTCGACCAGCTGGTCTCCGCGCTGGAGGACGAGTTGAAGGGGGTGTCCGCCGCCTGGTGGAAGGCCAACAAGGTGGTGCTGCCGGGCTATCTGCGCAGCCTGGCCGAGGCGTCGATCCAGACGCGCACGGCCCTGGCCAACGGTCTCATCCCGCCCGAGGCGGCCGACATGATCCTGCACAACCAGGAACTGGCCTTCAACCAGACCCTGCAGTTCACCAAGCTAATGACCCTGGTCCTGGCCCAGCAGCTGCTCAACGCCGCGTTCACGGTGATCGGCTGGGTGATCTTCAACAAGACGGGGATCAACCTGGCGCCGAACCTGGTGCGGCCGGAGGCCTGATCGCGTCCGGGATCCGGAATTGGTGAATGTCGGACAACCGTTCTTCCCTCCCCTTTATGGGGAGGGGGGACCAGCGAAGCTGGTGGGTGGGGCTTCACCGCCCCCCAAGCTCTCTGCACCGAACCCCCACCCGACCCGCTGCGCGGGCCACCCTCCCCACAGGGGGGAGGGACGGGATGGTTTTGGGTTTCGGACGCTGACCGTTCGAACGTCCGTTCAGGGTCGGAAGCCGACCCAACAAAAAAAGCCCCGCCGTCGCCGGCGGGGCTTGTCCGTATCCGATCCAGCCCGAAAGCTCGACCTTGACCCCGCTAGCGCTTGTCGCGCTTGGCCAGCACGCGCAGGCGCAGGGCGTTGAGCTTGATGAAGCCGCCGGCGTCGCGGTGGTCGTAGGCGACCTTGCCTTCCTCGAAGGTGACCAGGTCCTGGTCGTAGAGGCTGTAGGGGCTTTCGCGACCGATGATCGAGACATTGCCCTTGTAGAGCTTGACCCGCACCTGGCCGGTGACCTTCTGCTGGCTGTAGTCGATGGCCGCCTGCAGCATCTCGCGCTCGGGGGCGAACCAGAAGCCGTTATAGACCAGCGACGCATATTTCGGCATCAGCTCGTCCTTCAGGTGCATCGACCCGCGGTCCAGGGTGATCGACTCGACGCCGCGGTGGGCGGCCAGCAGGATCGTGCCGCCCGGGGTCTCGTAGACGCCGCGCGACTTCATGCCGACGAAGCGGTTCTCGACCAGGTCCAGCCGGCCCACGCCGTTGTCGTGGCCCAGTTCGTTGAGCTTGGTCAGCAGCGTGGCCGGCGACATGGCGACGCCGTCGATGGCCACCGCGTCGCCCTTCTCGAAGTCGATCGTGAAGACGTGCGGCTTATCGGGCGCGTCTTCCGGGGCGATGGTGCGCATGTGGACGAATTCGGGAGCCTCGACGGCGGGGTCCTCCAGGACCTTACCTTCCGACGAGCTGTGCAGCAGGTTGGCGTCGACGCTGAACGGGGCCTCGCCGCGCTTGTCCTTGGCGATCTGGATTTGATGCTTCTCGGCGAATTCCAGCAGGGCCTCGCGGGACTTGAAGTCCCATTCGCGCCAGGGGGCGATCACGTGGATGTCGGGCTCGAGCGCGTAGTAGCCCAGCTCGAAGCGGACCTGGTCGTTGCCCTTGCCGGTCGCGCCGTGGCTGACCGCGTCGGCGCCGACCTTGCGGGCGATCTCGATCTGCTTCTTGGCGATCAGCGGCCGGGCGATCGAGGTGCCCAGCAGGTACTGGCCCTCATAGACCGTGTTGGCCCGGAACATCGGGAAGACGTAGTCGCGGACGAACTCCTCGCGCACGTCCTCGATGAAGATGTTCTCCGGCTTGACGCCGGCCGCCAGCGCCTTGGCCCGCGCCGGTTCGATTTCCTCGCCCTGGCCGAGGTCGGCGGTGAAGGTGACGACCTCCGCCCCATACTCGGTCTGCAGCCACTTGAGGATGATCGAGGTGTCGAGACCGCCCGAATAGGCGAGCACGACCTTCTTCACGGGCTTGGTGGCCATGAGCGGGGGTCCTTCCGAGGAAACACAAAGTCGCAGAGTGTTTCTCCTTCGGAGAAACACCAAGTCGCGGGGCGTTTAGCGCGGTTTCGTGTCGATTGAAACGCGGGTGTTGGAGGAACCGTGGCCAGCCGTCCCAAATCCGCTTTCCCGGCGAAGGCCGGGACCCAGATTCACCAGGAGCGGCTCGTGGGTTTCACCTGGGCCCCGGCCTTCGCCGGGGAAACGGTGGGATGGGAACCTTCCGGGCTCCGTCGCCGTCAGAGCTTGATCTGGCCTTCGTCGACCAGCTGGTTGAGGGCCCGGCGGATCTGGGCCAGGTGGACCACCGCGAAGATCGCCGCCAGGGTGGCGCGCACGCACAGCAGGATGATCGCCAGCTCCAGGCCCATCGGCTCGCGGCTGCCCAGCATCAGCCACAGGCTGAGCAGGAAGGCGAAGAGCGGCAGGAACACCAGCGCCACCACGCGCGGGGCCCGCCACACGGTCGCGCCCGACGGCGACCACAGTACCGGAACCTTCAGGTCCTTGCCGATCTTGCCCCACGACATTCGCGAGGCGCCGGCCATGATCGACAGCGCCAGAATCCACAGAACGTCGCCGATGACGCCGAGGAAATTCATCTAGACGGTCACCTGGGCGCCCAGCTCGACCACGCGGCCGGGGGGGATCTTGAAGAAGTCGGTGGGGTTGGCGGCGTTCTTCATCAGGAAGATGTAGATGCGGTCCTGCCACAACGGCATGCCCGAATTGGCCGACGGCACGATCGAGCGGCGGCCCAGGAAGAAGCTGGTGGCCATGATGTCGAACTTCAGCCCCTGCTGCTTGCGCAGCAAGGCCAGGGCCTTGGGCACGTTGGGGCTTTCCATGAAGCCGTAGAAGATCTCGACCTTCTTGAAGTCGGCGTTGATCGCCTGGGTGCGGATCCGGTCCTCCTCGGCCACCCGCGGCGTGTCGGCCGTGCGGACGGTCAGCACCACGTTGCGCTCGTGCAGCACCTTGTTGTGCTTCAGGTTATGCATGAGAGCGACCGGGGTCATGTCCGGGTCGGAGGTCAGGAAGATCGCCGTGCCGGGGGCGCGGTGCGGGGCGCGGGCCCGTAGAATCTCCATCAGGTCGACCAGGGGCACGCTGTCGCGACGGGTCTTCTCGGTGAGGATCTGGCTGCCGCGCACCCAGGTGGCCATGATCGTGAACAGCACGGCCCCGATCAGCACCGGCAGCCAGCCGCCGGTGAAGAACCGCAGGGCGTTGGCCGACAGGAAGGTCAGGTCCAGGGCCATGAACGGGATCAGGAAGGCCAGGGCGGCCGGGGTCTTCCAGTTCCACAGTCGGCGCATGACGATGAAGGCCATGCAGGTGGTGACCACCATGGTGCCGGTCACCGCCAGGCCATAGGCGTGGGCCAGGGCCGAGGAGGTCTGGAAGGTGAACATGATCGCCAGCACCCCGACCAGCAGCATGGTGTTGAGCTGCGGCACGAAGATCTGGCCCGACTGGGTCTCGGAGGTGCGCTTGATGTCCTGGCGGGGCAGCAGGCCCAGCTGGATGGCCTGCTGGGTCAGCGAGAAGGCGCCGGTGATCACCGCCTGGCTGGCGATGACCGTGGCCGCGCCGGCCAGGAACACCAGCGGCAGGCGCAGGAATTCCGGGGCCATCTCGAAGAACCAGTTCAGCTCCGGCATCGGCAGGCCGGCGGCGTTGGCGGTTTCCAGGGTCTGCAGGGCGAAGGCGCCCTGGCCCAGATAGTTCACCGCCAGGCAGGGCAGCACGAAGAACAGCCAGGCGGCCTGGATCGGCCAGCGCCCGAAGTGGCCCATGTCGGCCGACAGGGCCTCGGCGCCGGTCACGGTCAGGAACACCGCGCCCAGCACGATGAAGCCGGCCATGCCGTGGTGCATCAGGAAGGAGACGGCGTAGTGGGGGCTGATCGCCGCGAACACGCCGGGATTGTCGGCCAGATGATAGGCGCCCAGGGCGAACATCACCGCGAACCAGACGGCGCACACCGGGCCGAACAGCCTGCCGACCACGGCCGTGCCCCGGCTCTGGATGAAGAACAGGCCCAGCAGCATGACCGTGGCGATCAGCAGCACCATCTGCGTGGTGACGCTGGTCTCGAACATCGGAATGGTCCGCAGGCCTTCCACCGCCGACAGCACCGAGATCGCCGGGGTGATCACCGCGTCGCCGTAGAACAGCGCCGCCCCGGTGACCCCGAGCACGAAGACCAGGGTGGTGCGTTTGCCGATGGCGTGCTGGGCCAGGGCCATCAGCGACAGCACCCCGCCCTCGCCCTTGTTGTCGGCGCGCATGATGAACAGCACGTACTTGATCGTGACGACCAGGATCAGCGCCCACAGGGCCAGCGACACCACGCCCAGGATCTCGGGACGGGTCACCCCGTCCTTGGCGGTGGCGTGCAGCGCTTCCTTGAAGGCGTACAGCGGACTCGTGCCGATATCGCCGAACACGACGCCGACCGAACCGACCGCGAGCGCCAGGAAGCTATGCCCTTTCAGGTCATGGCCAGCTTGCGGAGGGACGTCACATGAGGCGGCGCTGTTGGGAGCGGGTGCGCCAGAGGCTTCGGAAGCCATTCAATCCCTCCGGGGTCGCCCTCGCAAATCGCGGTGCGGAGCCCCATATCGATCAAGCGGGGCGCGATACACCCAATCCCGCTCCGGTTCAATCGCGACCTGAACCGGGATACCGCCGATACTTTTCGCCGACTATGCTTTTAGGTTGAACGCACGCGCCACGCCCCTAGGGTCCTGCCACAGAAAAATGTCCGATAGTCAGAAATTCCCAGTGGCGGCCCACGCCCTCGCCTATCTGGCGCACAAGAGCGCCTTCTCGGCGGACCGCGCCGTGGCCAGCGCCGAGCTCGCCGCCTCGGTGCCGACCAACCCGGTGGTGGTGCGCCGCGTGACCGCCATGCTCGGCAAGGCCGGGCTGATCGGCGCGCGGGCCGGGGCCAACGGCGGCGCCTGGCTGCTGAAGCCCGCCGAGGAGATCACCCTGGACGTGGTGCTGCGGGCCGTGAACGGCTGCGCCCACCTCGGCGTGGCGCCCAAGGGCGTCAAGGGCTGCCCGGTGGGCGAGAAGATTCCCGACGCCGTGCGCGGCGCGATGGTCGCCGCCGACACCGCCGTGGCCGAACGGCTGGCGCTGATTTCGGTCGCCGACTTGCTGTCGGGCGCGTCGACGGCCTCGGTCGCGGCCTAAGAACTTCATCCCTATCGCGAAGCGATGCTGGCCCAGCGTCGCCTTGGCTCGGCGCCAACCTTGGCCTGACAACGCTGTCTGTCGAGCGTTGTCAGGCCGGCGCGCGGGGTGCTAGCGTATTTCCAGGAAAAGAAACGCGACCACCTCGGGCGGCGCAGGCATTTGGGGGAAGCCATGACGCCGGCTGAGTTGAGCGTAGCTTTTTTCTTGCAGATGTTCGTCATCGTCGCGGCGTGCCGGACGGTGGGCTGGCTGGTGAAGCGGTTCTTCGACCAGCCACAGGTGGTGGGCGAGATGATCGCCGGCATCATCCTGGGTCCGTCGCTGTTTGGTTTGCTGACCCCCGACCTGCAACACATGCTGTTCCCCAAGGAGACCAAGTCGGTGCTGTTCGTCGGCGCCCAGCTGGGCGTCGGCCTCTACATGTTCCTGGTCGGCGTCGGTTTCCGCGCCGACCACTTCAAGAGCAACGCCAAGAGCGCCCTGGCCGTGTCGCTGTCGGGCATGGCCGCGCCATTCCTGGTGGCCATCGCCCTGACGCCCTGGCTGCTCGGCATGAACCTGTTCGGCAAGGGCGTCGCGCCCTTCCAGGCCATGCTGTTCATGGGCGCGGCGATCTCGATCACCGCCTTTCCGGTGCTGGCCCGCATCGTCCAGGAACGGGGCCTGACCAAGACGCCGCTCGGCTCGCTGTCGCTGTCGGCCGGCGCCATCGACGACGCCGGCGCCTGGACGGTGCTGGCCATCGTGCTGGCCAGCTTCGGCGGCGGCCCGATGGTGGCGGTCAAGGCGGCCGTCGGCGGCGGCCTGTTCGCCCTGTTCATGCTGACCCTGGCCCCCAGGCTCCTGGCCCCGCTGGGCCGCTGGGCCGAGCGCGAGGGCAAGGTCACCCCGGCCCTGCTGGGCGTGGTGGTCATGCTGTTCATGCTCAGCGCCTGGGCCATGGACGCGGCCGGCCTGCACTCGGTGTTCGGCGGCTTCCTGCTGGGCACGGCCATGCCGCGCGGCCTGCTGACCCGCGAGCTGAAGAAGCAGCTGGAGCCGTTCACCATCGCCTTGCTGGTGCCGATGTTCTTCACCTTCTCGGGCCTCAACACGCAGATGAACCTGGTCAACAGCCTGGGCCTGGCCGCCGTCGCCGCGGTCATCCTGGCAGGCTCGATCCTGGCCAAGGGCGGGGCCTGCTGGGCCGCCGCCCGCCTGACCGGCCAGGACAACGCCACGGCCATGGGCATCGGCGCCCTGATGAACGCCCGCGGCCTGATGGAGTTGATCATCATCAATATCGGCCTGCAGAAGGGCATCATCGGCCCGGCCCTGTTCTCGATGCTGGTGGTGATGGCCCTCGTCACCACCCTGATGGCCTCGCCGCTGTTCGAGCTGGTCTACGGCAAGAAGGCCCGCGAACGCGGCGAGCTGGGCGCGCTCAACGACGACGCGGAAGACGAGGTCGTCGTGGCGCCGGCTCCAGCGCGCTAGAGCCTTGCTTGCTAAAGCCGGCCCAAGCCCAAAACTCCGCTCATCCCGACGGATGCCGGGATGAGCGGAATTTAAGAGGCGAGGCGCCCCCTACTCCGCCGCCGCCAGCGTCCGCCGGCGCTCCAGCCGCACGTCCAGCGCCGCCACCGCCCAGATCGCGAAGCCGCCCAGGGCCAGGGCCGCGCCCACATAGCCGGTCGAGGTCCAGCCATAGCCGGCGGCGATGGCCAGGCCGCCCAGCCACGGGCCCAGGGCGTTGGCGAAGTTGAAAGCCGAGTGGTTGAGGGCCGCCGCCAGGGTCTGGGCGTCGCCGGCCACGTCCATCAGCCGGGTTTGCAGCACCGCGCCCAGCCCGCCGCCGCAGCCGATCAGGAACACCACCGGGACCAGGGTCCACAGGCTGTGCACCGCCATCGGATAGAGGGCCAGGGACGCCGCGCTCCACAGCAGCACCGCGCCGATCGCCGGCATCTGGGCCCGGTCGGCGGCCCAGGCGCAGACCAGGGTGCCGACCGTCATGCCGACCCCGAACACCGCCAGCACCAGCGGCAGGGCGGCCGGCGAGGCGTGGGTGACCTCCGCCATCGTCGACGCCAGGTAGGTGTAGACGCAGAACATGCCGCCAAAGCCGATGGCCCCGATGCCCAGGGTCAGCCACACCCGGCCGCGTCCCAGAGCGCCCAGCTCGCGCAACGGGCTGGCGTCGGGGTGGGCCGCGTCGCGCGGCGCGAACAGGAACACCGCCATGGCGGTCAGGGCGGCCAGCACGGCGACGATCACGAAGCCCCAGCGCCAGCCGATCCACTGGCCGACGGCGTTGGCCGTCGGCACGCCGACGATCGTCGCCACGGTCAGGCCGATCATCACCATGGCCACCGCCCGGGCCCGGCGCTCGGGCGGCGCGACGCCTGCCGCGACCAGGGCCGCGACGCCGAAATAGGCGCCGTGCGGCAGGCCGCTGAAGAACCGGAACACCAGCATCCAGCCAAAGCTCGGCGACAGGGCGCTGAGCAGGTTGCCGACCGCGAACACCGCCATCAGGGCCACCAGGATCAGCCGCCGGGGCAGGCGAGCGGCCAGCACCGCGATCACCGGGGCCCCGACCACCACGCCCAGGGCGTAGGCGCTGATCGCGTGGCCGGCGGTCGGCGCGTCGACGCCGAGGCTGGCGGCGAAATAGGGCAGCAGGCTCATCGAGGCGAACTCGGTCGTGCCGATCGCGAAACCGCCCAGGGCCAGGACCGCCAGGACCAGCGCCACCGGATAGGGACGGGGCGAAGGGACCGGATCGGTCGTCGGGTGGGAAGTCATATCCTGTCGCCTCTGGGCAAGCGCGCCGCGCGCCGCCCGTCGCGTGGTGGGTCAGCTTATGCTGCGGTGCAAAACAAAGTCGCTAGATAGGGCATTGACAACGTTGTCACAAGACGGTGGACGCGCCCAGCCGGCGCTCAGCGAAGCGGCGTAACGACCGAAATCCCGCCCTTCCCTGTCCCCTCAGCCCCGAAGGACGGGCCCGCGGCGCTCCGGCCCCGCCGGGAGAGGCGCGCGCTAGCCCCTGCGCGCCCTCCTCCATTTTTCTTCCGCCATCCCGGCACAGCGCCCGGGATGACGGTGGTTGTGGGTATGGGCGGTGGATCAACGTCCCCTGCTTGAACCAAATCACCGGCCGTGCTTCGTCTTCGGTGACGTTCACAGTTGCTCTGGACACACGCCGCATGGCCCGCCGTCTCGCCCTGATCACCGGCGCCTCCGCCGGCATCGGGGCCGCCTTCGCCCGCATCTACGCCAGCCACGGCTATGACGTGGCCCTGACCGCGCGGCGGCTGGACCGGCTGGAGGCCCTGGCCGCCGAGATCCGCCTGCGGTTCGGGGTCGAGGCCTATCCGATCGCCGCCGACCTGTCCGACCCTGCCGGGGTCGACGCGGTGCTGGCCGGGATCGAAGCCCAGGGCCGGGTCGTCGACGCCCTGGTCAACAACGCCGGCTACGGCCTGCCTGGGACCTACGCCGCCACCCGTTGGGAGGACCAGAGCGCCTTCCTGCAAGTGCTGCTGACCTCGGTCTGCGGCCTGACCCACAAGGTGCTGCCGGGCATGGTCGAGCGCGGCTACGGCCGCATCGTCAACGTCGCCTCCCTGGCCGGCCTGACGCCCGGCGCGGCGGGACACACCCTCTACGCGGCGACCAAGAGCTTCCTCGTCAAGTTCTCGCAGAGCCTACACCTGGAGAACCAGGCGACCGGCGTCCACGTCAGCGCCCTGTGCCCCGGCTTCACCTATTCGGAATTCCACGACGTCAACGGCACCCGCGCCCAGGTCAGCCAGTCGCTGCCGACCTGGCTGTGGCTCGGGGCCGACGAGGTCGCCGCCGCCGGCTACGAGGCCGCCGAGGCCAACCGCGCGGTCTGCGTGCCGGGCGCCCCGAACAAGGCCATCGCGGTGTTGGCCAAGCTGATCCCGGACGACTGGGCCCTGGCGCTGATGGCCAGCCAGGGATCGCGGTTTCGGAAGGTGTAGGTTATCGACTTTCCCTCCCCCTTATGGGGAGGGGGGACCAGCGAAGCTGGTGGGTGGGGCTTCACCGCCCTTTTGACTCATCAAACCCCACCCGACCCCTTCGGGGCCACCCTCCCCACAAGGGGGAGGGAGGGACGTTAGCGATGCTCCGCGTAAGGCGCCTTGGCGTCCGCCCGGATCAGGCCCCGCGTCGCATCCCCAACCCCGATCATCACGAACTGCACCGCCAGGGCGCAGAGGATCAGGCCCAGCACCCGCACCACGATGCTCATGCCGATCCGACCCAGCACCTTGCTGATCAGGGGCGCGGCCCAGAAGGTGACCACGGTGACGAAGGCCACGGCGGTGATCACCCCGACCCCCGCCGCCATCCCCGCCAGGCCGAAGCTCTTGGCCTCGCTGGCGTAGATGATCACCGTCGAGATCGCGCCGGGCCCGATCAGCAGCGGCATGGCGAACGGCACGATCAGCCGCTCGAAGCGCTGCTTGGCGTAGACCCGCGCCGACTGGCCCTCGATGCCCTCGGCGGCGTCGGCGAACATGGTGGTGAAGTCGTCGCGCACCATGTCCAGGCCCAGGATGAACAGGATGATGCCGCCGGCGATGCGGAAGGCCGGCATCGAGATGCCGAAGAACTCCAGCAGGGAAACGCCGGTGAAATAAAAGAAGATCAGGAAGGCGGCGACGAACAGCCCGATATAGACCGCCACGATCCGCCGGCCGGCCGCGGCCGCGCCCAGGGTGGCGGCGGCGAACAGCGGCACGTTGCCGATCGGGTCGATCAGGGCGAACAGGGCCACGAAGAAGTTGACGGCGAGTTCTGCCTGGCTCATTCGACGTCCTCAGCCTTCAATCCGCGCGATCGCCCGCCCTTCTTAGGGTGAAGCGCCGCCGCGCGCCACACCCCGGGGAACCGCCCATGACCGCCGATCCGCGCCTGATCATCCCGCTCGACCTGCCCAGCGTCGCCGAGGCCCGCGCCATGGTCGAGCGGCTGGACGACGCGGTGTCGTTCTACAAGATCGGCCTGGAGCTGCTGGCCACCGACGGCATGGCCTTCGCCGGCGACCTCAAGCGCCAGGGCAAGTCGGTGTTCCTGGACTGGAAGCTGCACGACATCGGCGCGACCGTGGAGCGCTCGGCCCGGGTGCTGGCCGGATCGGGCTGCGACCTGCTGACCGTCCATGCCGAGCCGCAGGTGATGGCGGCGGCCGTCAAGGCCAAGGGCGGCTCGGACCTGAAGATTCTGGCCGTCACCGTGCTGACCAGCCTGACCGACGCCGACCTGATCGAACTGGGTTATGCTTTTTCGGCCCGCGACCTGGTCGCCCGGCGCATCCGGCAAGCCGTGGAATGCGGCGTCGACGGCATCGTCTCCTCGCCGCAGGAAGCGGCCCTGGCCCGCGAGATCGCCGGCCCCGACTTCCTGGTGGTGACGCCCGGCGTGCGGCCTTTCTGGTCGGCCAAGAACGACCAGGCCCGCGCCGCAACCCCGTCCGACGCCCTGAAGGCCGGCGCCAGCCACCTGGTCTGCGGCCGCCCGATCACCGCGGCCAACGACCCGCGCGAGGCGGCGCTGAAGGTGGTGGCGGAGATGGCGGGGGCATAATCCAAGGTCCTCCCCCCGTGGGGGAGGCGATCGCGCAGCGATCGGTGGGGGGAGTTTTAGGATCGTCGATCCGGAACGCGTCCATCGACCGAACACGCCCCCCTCCGTCGGCTACGCCGACACCTCCCCCACGGGGGGAGGCGCTAGAAATCCACCGCCACGCCCTTGCGTTCCCAGTCACCGAACCGCGTCGGCTCGGGGCCGTCGCGGCCGCCTTCCTCGGTCGGCAGGGCCGCCGCGTGCTGCGCGGCGTGACGGGCGGCGGCCTCTTCCAGCGCCCGGCGGGCGGCGGGGGACAGCGGTTTGTCGGTGGCCGCGCCGGGCGGCAGATCGGTCTCGGACATGACGGCTTCCTAGCATCAATTCGTCCAAAAGGCTTGCGCTCGCCGTCGCCTCGGGGCACGGCGGGGCGGTGACTCAGGAACTCAATGACGGCCTCCCGGCACGGGAAGGCGCCCTCGCCCTCATCGAAGCGGCCCTGTCGCGGCGCGGCGGCCTCGACGAAGCCGCCTCGGCCAACGCTTTCCGCTTTCTCGAACCCCGGGAGCGCGCCTTCGCCCGCGCCCTGGCCATGGCCGCGCTGCGCCATCTGGGACCCATCGACCGCGCCCTGGCCGGCAAGCTGGCCAAGGAGCCGCCGCCGCGCGTCCGCAACCTGCTGCGCCTGGGCGCGACCCAGGCCTTCTTCCTGGAGGTCCCGGCCTTCGCCGCCGTCGCCACCAGCGTCGAGCTGGCCGCCGCCAACAAGACCAGCCGGCCGTTCAAGGGCCTGGTCAACGCCGTGCTGCGCGGCCTGTTGCGCGACGGCGGCCTGTCAGACGCCTCCGAGCACCTGGCCCCGCCGTGGCTGTACGCCCGCTGGGTCAGCGCCTTCGGCCGCGACACCGCCGACGCCATCGCCGCCCAGATCGGCTTCGAGCCGGCCACCGACCTGTCGCTGAAGCCCGATTTCGACGCCGCCGCCCTGGCCGCCGAACTGGAGGGCGAGATCCTGCCCGGCGGCACGCTGCGCACCGAGCGGCGCGGCGACGTCTCGGCCTGGCCGGCCTTCGAGGACGGCGTCTGGTGGATCCAGGACGCCGCCGCCGCCATTCCCGCCCGCCTGCTGAACCTCCAGCCCGGCGAGACCGCGCTCGACCTCTGCGCCGCGCCCGGTGGCAAGACCCTGCAGATGGTCGCGGCCGGCGCCCAGGTCGTTGCCGTCGACCGTTCGCCCGCCCGCCTGGGCCGGGTCACCGAGAACCTGGCCCGCATGAAGCTGACGGCCGAGGTGATCGCCGCCGACGCCGGGGTCTGGGAGGACACCCGGACCTTCGACGCCGTGCTGCTGGACGCCCCCTGCTCGGCCACCGGCACCTTCCGCCGCCACCCCGACGTGCTGTGGGCCGCCCGCCCCGGCGACGTGGCCAGCCTGGCCGGCGTGCAAAGCAAGCTGCTGGACAGCGCCGCCGGCCGCCTCAAGTCCGGCGGCCGCCTGGTCTATTGCGTCTGCTCGCTGGAGCCCGAAGAGGGCGAGGCCCAGGTCGAGGCCTTCCTGGCCCGCCGGCCGGACATCAAGCTCGACCCGATCGCCCCGGAAGAAGGCGGCGCTCCCGCCGCCAGCCTGACCCCGCGCGGCACGCTGCGGATCCTGCCGCACCACCGCGAGGGGGGCCTGGACGGGTTCTTCGCGGCGCGGTTCGTGAAGCTGAAGTAGCCGCTCAAAAAGTTGTCATCCCGGCCGAAGCGAAGCGTAGAGCCGGGACCCAGGGCCACCGCACTGCGCCGGCCCCTGGGTCCCGGACAGCGCTACGCGCTTCCGGGATGACAACCCTTTGGGAAGCGGAACGACAGTTTGAAGGTACAACGCGCCTCAAACCCCCACGCGACAATGGGCTCGCTTGTCGCGCGAGCCCAAGCCCGCTAAGCCATGGGCATGACCGCGCCACTGATCGCCCCCTCCATCCTCGCCTCCGACTTCGCCAAGCTGGGCGAGGAAGTCGCCGCCATCGAGGCGGCCGGCGCCGACTGGGTGCATGTCGACGTGATGGACGGCCATTTCGTGCCCAACATCACGATCGGCCCGGACGTCGTCAAAGCGCTGCGGCCGCACGCCAGGATCCCCTTCGACGTCCACCTGATGATCAGCCCGGCCGACCCCTACCTGGAAGCCTTCCGGGCGGCCGGGGCCGACCTGATGAGCATCCACCCGGAAGCCGGCCCGCACCTGCACCGTTCGCTCAAGCGCATCCGCGAGCTGGGGGCCAAGGCCGGGGTGGTGTTCAACCCCTCGACCTCCATCGACCACGTCGAATGGATCCTGGAAGACGTCGACCTGCTGCTGGTGATGAGCGTCAATCCCGGCTTCGGCGGCCAGAGCTTCATTCCCGGCCAGCTGCGCAAGGTCGAGGCCCTGCGCAGGATGGTCGACGCCCAGGGCCTGGACATCATCATCGAGGTCGACGGCGGGGTCACCCCGGCCACCGCGCCACAGTGCGTGGCGGCCGGGGCCACGGCCCTGGTCGCCGGCTCGGCGGTGTTCAAGGGCGGGCCCTCGGCCTATGCCGACAACATCCGCGCCCTGAAGGGCGGCTGATCCAGCGGCATGGAGGGGGCTCCCGCGACAGGTTCCGTCCGCAAGCCGTCCGCCCTCGCCGGCGGTCCTAAAGCCCGTGCCCATACTGGCGCAAGATGGGGGGCGCGCACCAAGGGCCTGTTCCTCAAGGCCCTGGGCGCTTCGATCCGCGGCAACGTCGAACGCGAATGGTTCGGCTCGCCGCCACACCGCGCCACCATCACCCGGCCGCGCCCGGTCGGCCTGGCCGCCCATCCGCACGACCCCCGCCCGCTCGACGCCGAACGCGGCCGCCAATTGCTGGAGGGCGTGCTGGTGCTCGACGGCGGCGTGCTGCGCCTGGGCGAGACCGGCGACCCCTTCGACCAGCCCAGCCCGACCCGGCAGTTCGCCATCGCCCTGCACGGCTTCGACTGGCTGCCGCACCTGATGGCGGCCGGCCCCGGCGCGTCGCGCCTGGCCCTGCGGCTGCTGCAGGACTGGCGGCGGGTGTTCGGGACCTGGAACGGGTTCTCGTGGAGCGGCGAGCGCCTGGAGCGCCGCACCTTCCACCTGGCCTGCGCCGCCAAGGCCCTGGCGCCCGAGGCCTCGGACGCCGAGATCTCGGCCATGGCCCTGGACATCGCCCGCGGGGCCCGCCAGCTGCTCAAGGCCTCCGACGCCCCCGACCGCAAGCTGGAACGCGCCGTGGTGGCGACGATCGCCGGCTGCGCCCTGACCGGCAAGGCCAGCGACCGGTTGATCGCCGTCGGCCTCAAGAAGGTCATGGCCAGGCTCGACGCCATCGTCCTGCCCGACGGCGGCCACGCCAGCCGCTCGCCCGAGGCCGGGCTGGAACTGCTGTTCGACCTGCTGACCCTGGACGACGCCCTGGGCCAGCGCGGCCGGCCCGCGCCAGAGGCCTTGACCCGAGCCATCGATCGCCTGTCCTCGTCGGTGCGGTTCTTCACCCTGGCCGACGGCCATCTGGCGGCCTTCCAGGGTGGCGAGGCCGTGGAGCCGCGCCGGGTGGCCGCGGCCCTGGCCCATGACGACCACGGTCCACGCCCGCCGCAGAGCGCGCCGCACGTCGGCTACCAGAAGATGCAGGGCGGCAGCATCCAGGTGATGGCCGACGCCGGCCCGCCGGCCATCCGCGTGCTCAGCGTCGCCGCCTGCGCCCAGCCGGCCGCCGTCGAGATCGTCTGCGGCAAGGACCGGTTGATCACCAGTTGCGGCTGGAGCCCGGAAGCCACCGGGGCCAACGCCTTCCGCCTGTCGGACGCCGCCTCCACCGTGTCGGTCGGCGACGGCTCGGCCGGGCGGCCGCTGTCGGGCTGGCGCGCCGAGGCGCTGGGCCCCTGGCTGGTCGACGGCGCGACGCAGGTCGAGGTCAAGCGCCACGACGTCGCCGACACCGGGGTGTGGCTGGACGTCGTCCACGACGGTTGGAAGCGCCTGGGCCTGACCCACGCCCGCCGCCTGTTCCTCGACCTCAAGGCCGACGAGCTGCGCGGCGAGGACAGCCTGATCCCGATTGTCGCCGGCGCCGAGGACGGCCCGCGCCGCTACCTGCCGTTCATGGTCAGCTTCCACCTCCACCCCGACGCCCGCGCCTCCCTGGCCCGCGACGGCAGGAGCGTGCTGATCAAGGGCCCGTCCAATGTCGGCTGGTGGCTGCGCAACGACGCGGTCGACGTGGCGATCGCCCCCTCGGCCCACTTCGACCACGGCCACGCCCGGCGGGCCGGGACCATCGTGCTGAAGAGCCAGGTGCGACCGGAAAAGGGCGCCAAGATCCGCTGGAAGCTGGCCCGGGCGACGGACCACTAGGACAAAGTCCTCCCCCTGTGGGGGAGGTGATCGCGCAGCGATCGGAGGGGGGAGTGGTCGGCCGATGCCACGCCCTGGATCGACGCCCCTAAACTCCCCCCACCGGCCTTCGGCCGCCTCCCCCACGGGGGGAGGACCTAAGATGCACGCCGCATTGACTCCCCCGCCGACCCGCCTATTTTCCGCGCCGTTCGGGTGACTGGCGCTGGAGGTGGGCAACCACCGGGGAGCTCGAACGTCGCGCGCTTAACCGCGCGCGTCTAAAAGTTGGCTTGCTGATCGCAAGCCGGCGCCGCGCGCCTGGGCTCCTCGAAACCGTCTTTTCACCAGACCAGGAGTCCCGCCGTGCCCGCCGCCCCCGACTATCCGTCCGCCCCCGACCTCGTCGCCCCCAAGCGCGCCCTGCTGTCGGTCTCCGACAAGACCGGCCTGGTCGAGGCGGCCGAGCTCCTGCACGCGGCCGGCGTCGAGCTGGTCTCGACCGGTGGCACCAAGGCGGCGATCGCGGCGGCGGGGATCCCGGTCAAGGACGTCTCGGACCTGACGGGCTTCCCCGAGATGATGGACGGCCGGGTCAAGACCCTGCACCCGATCGTCCATGGCGGGCTGCTGGGCGTGCGCGACGCCCCCGAACATGCCCAGGCCATGGCCGAGCACGGGATCGGCGGCATCGATATCCTCTATGTGAACCTCTATCCGTTCGAGGCCACCGTCGCCAAGGGCGGAACCTATGCCGAATGCGTCGAGAACATCGACATCGGCGGCCCGGCCATGATCCGCTCGGCGGCCAAGAACCACGGCTATGTCGCCGTCTGCACCGACCCGTCGGACCTGGCGCAAGTGCTGGAGGCCCTGAAGGTCGGCGGCGCGACTTCGTTGGAACTCCGCCAGAGCCTGGCGGCCCGCGCCTATGCTCGCACGGCGGCCTATGACGCGGCGATCGGCGCCTGGTTCGCCGCCCAGCTGGGTCAGGACTTCCCGGCCCGCAAGGCGATCGCCGGCGAGTTGCGCCAGGTCATGCGCTATGGCGAGAACCCGCACCAGAAAGCGGCCTTCTACGCGTTCCCCAACCCGCGCACCGGGGTGGCCACCGCCACCCAGCTGCAGGGCAAGGAGCTCAGCTACAACAACATCAACGACACCGACGCGGCCTTCGAGCTGATCGCCGAGTTCGACCCGGCCCAGGGCCCGGCGGTGGCGATCATCAAGCACGCCAACCCCTGCGGCGTGGCGGTGGGCGGCAACCAGCGCGAGGCCTATGAGCGGGCCCTGGCCTGCGACCCGACCTCGGCCTTCGGCGGCATCGTCGCCGTCAACAGCCGCCTGACCCGCGAGGCGGCCCTGGCCATGGTCGAGATCTTCACCGAGGTGGTGATCGCCCCCGAGGCCGACGACGACGCCATCGAAGTGTTCGCCGCCAAGAAGAACCTGCGTCTGCTGGTGACCGGCGGCCTGCCCGACGCGCTGTCGACCGGCGACACCTTCAAGTCGGTGGCCGGCGGCTTTCTCGTCCAGTCGCGCGACGACGCGCGGATCAGGGCTGGCGATCTGAAGATCGTGACGAAGCGCCAGCCGACCGAGGAAGAAGTGCGCGACATGCTGTTCGCCTTCACCGTCGGCAAGCACGTCAAGTCCAACGCCATCGTCTACGCCCGCGCCGGCCAGACCCTGGGCGTCGGGGCCGGCCAGATGAACCGCAAGGACTCCGCCCGCATCGCGGCGCTGCGCGCCGCCGATTTCGGCCTGGACCTCAAGGGCTGCGCCTGCGCCTCGGAAGCCTTCTTCCCGTTCGCCGACGGCCTGATCCAGGCGGCGGAGGCCGGAGCCACGGCGATCATCCAGCCCGGCGGCTCAATGCGCGACGGCGAAGTCATCGAGGCCGCCGACAAGCTGGGCCTTACAATGGCCTTCACCGGCGTGCGAGTGTTCCGACACTAGTCATCCTTGTTTGGCGCATTTTCTTCACGCGAACCGGTATCCACTTCGCTCGAAAATGCTCTAGCCGCGAGAAACCGACATGGACAGCGCCACCTGGGGAGCCAAGGTCGCCGACGCCTCGAAGGTGTTCAAGCCTTCGGGGCCCGGCCCGTTTCCGGTGGCGCTGATCCTGCACGGCTGCGGCGGCAAGACTCCGTTCCTCGAGGACTACGCCAAGGTCGCAGTCCAGGCCGGCTACGCCGCGATCGTCGTCGACTCGTTCAAGCCACGCGGCATGTCGAGCCTCGACGCCAAGCTGCTGGTCTGCACCGGCACGGTGCTGCAGGGGCTGAAGCGTTCGGGCGACATCTTCGCGGTGATGACCTGGCTGGAGCGCCAGCCCTGGGCCGACCACAACCGCCTGTTCCTGGCCGGCTGGAGCCATGGGGCCTGGTCGATCATGGACGGCTATGCGATCGGGGTGAACGCGGCCCGCGCCACCGGCGTCAGCGACGCCGACCCGCTGAAGCTGCGGGCCCGGGTCAAGGGCGCCCTGCTGGTCTATCCCTATTCCAGCTACCCCTCGCTGACCTCCAGCCGGGGCTGGGGCGCCCAGGGGCCCAAGGTCTATTCGGTGGTGGCCGGCAAGGACCAGGTGGTCGGCTGGAAGAACCCGCAAAAGGCGCTGGAGCGGCTGAGGCGCGACGGGCTGTCGGTCGACACGGCCTTCTATCCCGACGCCACCCACGCCTTCGACGACAACCGCGCCAACGACCCGCGGGCCAAGTACCGCCCCGACCTGTTCGCCCAGACCCAGAACTATTTCGCCAAGGCGCTGCGGGCGGTCTAGAGCATTTTCGAGCGAAGTGGATACCGGTTCGCGTCAAGAAAATGCGCAAAGACAAAGACCTAGAGCGCCCAGTCTGATGCAATCAGGCCGGGAGGCGCTCTAGGCGGTGGCCGGAACCTTGGCCGGCTCCCGCCGCAGCGGCATCGGCCCGCGATAGGCCAGGCGCCACAGCCACTCCAGCGGCCCCATGGTGAAGCGCGCCATCCACCAGCGCGACCAGAGGATCTGCAAGGCCCAGATCGCCACGACGATCCCCGCCAGGGCCGGCCGGTCGACCTTGCCGAACAGGCCAGGGCCGCGCCCGCCGTAGAAGATCGCGGTCATCAGGATCGACTGGGTCAGATAGTTGGTGAAGGCCATCTGGCCGACCGGGGCCAGCGCCGCCGGGATCGCCTTCCAGACCTTGGCCCGCGCCGCCAGGACCATCAGGCCGACATAGCCCAGGCTGACCACCGGCGCGGTAGCGCTCTGCATCCAGCGGGCCAGGGCGCCCATCGCCCGGGGATGGTCGGGCAGGGTGGCATAAAACGCCTCGGCGAAGCCGACGACCGCGAGGGCGCCGAGGCCCACGGCGACCAGGGCGCGATAGACCCCGATCGAGGCCTTGCCGCTCAGAACGCCCAGCTTGTAGAGGCCCATGCCGATCAGCATCAGCGACAGCACCAGCAACGGCCAGGTCGGCGGCCAATGGCTGAAGGAGCCGACGACGAAGTCGGCATAGTCCTTGGCGTTCTGGACGAACGACTGGGTAAAGCCGCCGGCGTATTCGATGGTCTTGGCGTGGTTCTCGGCGGTGAACTTGGCCATGGCCGCGGCCGGCGGACCGCCGCCGCCCTTGGCCGCCTGCCGCAGGATGTTGAAGACGGTCCAGCCCGACAGGATCAGGTGCAGGCCGATCCCCGCCGCCAGCAGGCGCCTGGCCGGCCACGGCCTCGCCCACATGGCCAGCAGCCCGACCAGGGCGTAGGTGTGGAGCACGTCGCCCTGCCAGATCAGAAAGCCGTGGGCCAGGCCGATGGCCAGCAGGCTGACCAGGCGCAGGACCAGGATCCGGGTCCGCGAGCCGTCTCCCCCTTCGCCGCCGACCAGCAGCATCGAGGCGCCGAACAGCATCGCGAACAGCGAATAGAACTTCTGCTGGAAGAAGACCTGGGTGACCAGCCAGACCGCGACCGAGGCCGGCTGCTGGCCGTGCGGCCAATGGGTCAGGCTGGTGCCGACCGCCTCGGGAACCGCCGCCAGCGGGATGTTGCAGAGCAGGATGCCCAGGACCGCCAGACCCCGGAGGGAATCCAGCATCGCGATACGGTCTTTGGTCATCACGCCCCCAGGCCCCGCCAATGACGCGATCCTAACCGTGACCGCGAAAGGAACAACCCAGGGTTTTCAGGTCGAAATTATGTCAGGCTGCTTCCGGGCCCTGGCGCGGCACGCGGGCCAGGACCGCCGCCCCGGCGATCATGAACAGGGCCGAGACCGCGACGGCGATGCGCTGATCGCCGACCAGGCGGGTGCCGATGGCGATGACCAAGGGAGCCAGGAAGGCCGTGGCCTTGCCCGACAGGGCATAGAGCCCGAACCACCGCCCGCTCTCGCCGGCCGGCGCCAGTTGCGCCATCCAGGCCCGCAGGCTGGCCTGGGCCGGACCGAAGGTCAGGCCGACGAACAGGGAAAAGCCGAGGAACACCCGCTCGGGCAGGCTGGAGAACAGCGCTCCGCCGGGAACCGGCGCGGCGACCGGCCACACGAAGAACAGGCTGTCGCGGCCGACGCAGCCGACCCCGAACGCCCCGAACAGCACCACGCAGACGGCGATCAGCACCGTGGCCTTGGAGCCCAGCTTCTGGTCCACGCGCCCGCCGATGAAAGTGCCGATCCCGGCGGTGATCGACAGGGCGATGGCGTAGAGGCCCAGCTGGGTCGTGGTCCAGCCGAACAGGCCGGCGGCCAGCACGCCGCCGAAGGCGATGAAGCTGGAGATGCCGTCGCCGATCAGCATCCGGCCAATCAGAAAGCGCAGCATCCACGGCTTGCCGGGCAGCGAGCGGATCGTCGACCACAGCTCGGCCAGGGGCTTCCTGGCGCCGGTTTCCGGCGGCTGGGGCGCGGTGAGGATCAGCGGCCAGGCGAACAGCAGGAACCACAGGGCCACCAGCGGGCCGACCATCCGGTCGGGCTCGTGCAGCGCCTTTGACAGCCCCAGCATCGGGACCTGCGGCAGCGAGAAGCACAGCAGCACGATGAACAGCGAGATCAAGGCTCCGACATAGGCCAGGGCCCAGGCCGAGCCCGACAGCCGCCCCACCTCGCCCGGCTTGGCGACCAGCGGCAGCAGGGCGTTCATCACCGCGCTGCTGAGTTCGGCCGCCACGCCGGCCACCACCAGGCAGGCCAGGATCGGCAGGACGCGGTCCTGGGCGCCGGGCACGGCGAACCACAGGGCGGCGCTGGCGAGGACGAAGGGAAAGGCCAGGCCGACCAGCCAGGCGCGCGGATTGCGCCGGGCGTCGACCGAAGCTCCGACCAGCGGGCTGAACACCGCGATCAGCAGGCCCGAGACCGCGCCGGCATAGCCCAGCAGGCTCTGGCCCCGCGCCGCGTCACCGACGAAGCCGGCGGCGAAATAGGGGGTGAAGATGAAGGTGGCGATCAGCGCCCAATAGGGCTGCTGGGCCCATTCGTAGAGCGCCCACGCGGCCCGCCGCCGATCGCCTTGGTCCATAGGCGTCCCCCAAACTGGAGACGGTTATAGACGAACCCTCTCCCGCCGGGAGAGGGTTTCAGTACGGCGCCCCTTCTACGACGCCGTCGCCAGCCCGCGCAGCGCCGCGTTGGCGATGGTCAGCTTGGCGAAGGTCCAGCCGCCGCCGGCCTGCTCGATGTCCTCGACCGTGCGCTTGGCGGCGCGGACGGTGTCGGTGCGCAGGGCCGCCCACGAGGTGGTCGCCGCCTTGGCCGAGGCCTCGTCGTCGCCGGCCTGGGCGTTGGCCGAGAACTTCAGCACCGCCTGGGTGATGGCCGTCTGCTCGCCGAGCATGTCCTCGATCAGCCGGCGCACGGCCAGCCGCTCGAAGGGGTCGCCGCCGACGAACGAGCCGGCCGCGCCGCGCAGGCGGTCGAAGCCGAAGGCCGCGCCAACCTGGTGGTAGAGGCGGGCGACGTTCTCGACCGGCCAGCTGGAGGCGTTGCCCAGATCGACCAGGTCGGCCGCCGTGGTCAGGGGTTGCAGGGCCGCCACGGCCTGGGCCAGGGCCTCCGGCGCGCCGTCGGCCATGTAGAACTTGGCTCGCTTGGCCGAGGCCTTCTGCTCGAACGACGACAGGATGGCCGGGGTCAGAGCGCTGAGCGCCTTCACCGACGGGCCGTAGGCCTCGACCAGCTTGTCGACCGTCAGCTTGTCGCGGAACGCCCGCCGGGCCAGCCAGAAGGTCAGGCTGCGCAAGGCGTAGGCCAGGGCCTTGTACAGCGCCGTCTGGCCGGCGGCCGAGGCCTTGCCGTCCAGGGCCGAGACCTGGTCCCACAGGGCGTCGATCCCGAGAATCTCGCGGGCGGCGGCGAAGGCCGTGACCAGGGCCGTGGTGTCGCAGCCGGCGGCGGCCCGCAGGCGGCTCGGGAAGGTCGGGCCGCACATGTTGATCATCTGGTTGTCGAGCACCGTGGCGATGATCTCGCGCTTCAGCCGGTGGCGCTGCATCTCGTTGGCATATTTGCCCAGCGCGGGCGGGAAATAGCCCAGCAGCGTCGCCTCGAACCACGAATCGTCCGGCGCGGCCGACGCGACGATGTCGTCGAACAGGTCGATCTTGCCATAGGCCAGCAGCACCGCCAGTTCCGGCCGGGTCAGGCCCTTGCCGACCTTGGCGCGCTCGGACAGCACGGCGGCCTCGGGCAGGCCCTCGACCCGGCGGTCCAGCCGGCCCTTGGCCTCCAGCTCGGCCATGAACCGGGCGTGGGAATCGACTTCCGACACCGCGTCGCTTTCCATCAGCGTCAGGGCCAGGGTCTGGTCGTAGTTGTCGGCCAGGACGTGGCTCGCCACGTCGTCGGTCATGGTCGGCAGCAGCTGATTGCGGCTGTCGCGCGTCAGCTTGCCGCCGCGCTCCAGGATCCCGGTGAGGATCTTGATGTTGACCTCGTGGTCGGAACTGTCGACCCCGGCCGAGTTGTCGATGGCGTCGGTGTTGATGTGGCCGCCCGCCCCGCCCGCGCCCATTTGCGCGAACTCGATGCGGCCGGCCTGGGTGAGACCCAGATTGGCCCCCTCGCCCACCACCTTGACCCGCAGGTCGGCGCCGTTGACGCGGATGGCGTCATTGGCCTTGTCGCCGGCTTCGGCCTGGCTCTCGCCCCTGGCCTTCACATAGGTGCCGATGCCGCCGAGATAGAGCAGCTCGGCCTTTGACTTGAGGATCGCGGTCAGCAGTTCGGCCGGCGTCACCGTCTCGGCCTTGATCTCGAACAGGGCCCGCACCTCGGGCGACAGGGTGATGGTCTTCAGCGAGCGGGCGAACACCCCGCCGCCCTTGGAGATCAGGCTCTTGTCGTAATCGTCCCACGACGAGCGCGGCAGCTTGAACATCCGGTCGCGTTCGGCCCACGAGGTCGCCACGTCCGGATCGGGGTCGACGAAGATGTGGCGGTGGTCGAAGGCGGCCAGCAGCCTGGTCTGCCTGGACAGCAGCATGCCGTTGCCGAACACGTCGCCGCTCATGTCGCCGACCCCGACCACGGTGAACGGTTCGGCCTGGATGTCCTTGCCCAGTTCGCGGAAGTGGCGCTTGACCGCTTCCCAGGCCCCGCGGGCGGTAATGCCCATGACCTTGTGGTCGTAGCCGACCGACCCACCCGAGGCGAAGGCGTCGCCCAGCCAGAAGCCGTAGTCCTCGGCCACGCCGTTGGCGATGTCGGAGAAGGTGGCCGTGCCCTTGTCGGCGGCGACGACCAGATAGGGGTCCTCGCCGTCATGGCTGATCACCCCGACCGGCGGCACGACCTTGTTGTCGGCGTCGATGTTGTCGGTGATGTCGAGCAGGCCCGACAGGAAGGTCTTGTAGGCGCGGATCGCCTCGGCCCGGATGGCGTCCGGCGTGCCGCCGCGCGGCAGGTTTTTCGGGAAGAAGCCGCCCTTGGAGCCGACCGGCACGATCACCGCGTTCTTGACCTGCTGGGCCTTGACCAGGCCGAGCACCTCGGTGCGGAAGTCGTCGCGACGGTCGCTCCAGCGCAGGCCGCCCCGGGCCACGGGCCCAAAGCGCAGATGCACGCCCTCGACGTGCGGGGCCGAGACGTAGATTTCGCGATAGGGCTTGGGGGCCGGCAGGTCGTCCAGTTCCCGCGACGCTATCTTGTAGCTGATATAGGGCTTGGGCTCGCCGTCCTCGCCCACCTGGAAGAAGTTGGTGCGCTGGATGGCGCCGACCAGGGCGGCGATACGGCGCAGGACGCGGTCGGCGTCCAGGCTTTCCACCGCCTGCAGGGCCTCGCCGATCTTGGCCTCCACCGCCTTGGCCTGCTCTTCCCTGGCCTTGAGGTCGGCGCGGACGGCCGGATCGAACTTGATGCGGAACAGGTCGAGGATCAGCCGGGTGACGCCGGGATTGTCCGACAGCGCCTGCTCCTGCACGCCCTGGCTGGGGTCCAGGCCGGTCTGCTGGCGGTAGCGGGCCAGGGCGCGGACCAGGGCGGCCTCGCGCCAGCCGACGCCCAGTTCCAGCACCAGGCGGTTGAAGCCGTCGCTCTCGGCGCGACCGGTCCAGATGGCGACGAAGGCGGCCTCGAAGGCCGACTTCACGTCGCCGAACGACAGGTGTTCGCCCTGCTCGTCGCGCAGGGTGAACTCGTGCACCCAGACCTTGCCGTGCGTGCTCCCTACACTGGTATTGGCGGCCGGGGTCAGCTTGAAGCCGTCCTCGATCAGGGCCTTCAGCCCCATGTGCTCGAGGATCGGCAGAACGTCGGCCAGGGGCGCGGCGGCGCCGGGCCGGTAGAGCTTGAAGCGGAAGGTCAGCTTGTCGTCGTCGGCGTGGCGGAAGCCGCGCACGCGGACGGCCTCGCCCTGCGCCAGATCGTCGATGACCGCGATGTCGGCCAGGGCCTCGGCGGCGTCGTACTGGTCGCGATAGCCGGGCGGGAAGGCGGTCAGGTAGCGGGCCAGGGTCTCGGCCACGCGGCCGGGGGCTCCGCCCTCGCGCACGGCGACCTCGAAGCGGTCTTCCCAGGTGCGGGCGGTTTCGGCGACGGCGGCTTCCAGGTCGGCCAGGTCCGGGTCGCCATGCTTGCCGGGCGTGACGCCCAGAACATAGTGCACCCGGGCCAGCGGGGCGTCGGAGAAGCTGGGATAATAGGCCGAAACGCGGCCCTCGAAGGCCTGAGCCAGGATCTTGCCGGCCCGTTCGCGGACGCCGGAATCGTAGCGCTCGCGCGGCACGAACATCAGCACCGATATGAAGCGGTCGAACGGGTCGCGGCGGGCGAACAGCCGCACGCGCGGCCGATCGTAGAGGTGCAGCACCCCCAGCGCCATGGTCAGCAGCTCGCCCTCGGGAATCTGGAACAGCTCGTCGCGCGGCCAGGTCTCGAGGATGTTGCGCAGGCGCTTGCCATTGTGGCTGTCGGGGTCCTTGCCGGCCTGGTCGAGCACGTGCTCGACCTTGCGGCGGATCACCGGCACCTCGTGGGCGGGGGTCTCGTAGGCCTCGGCGGTGAACAGGCCGACGAAGCGGACCTCGCCCGACGCCTTGCCGTCGGCGCCGTAACGCCGCACGCCGACATAGTCCATGTAGCCGCGGCGGTGGACCTTGGAGCGCAGGTTCGACTTGGCCACCACCAGGGGCGCGCCCAGCAGCAGGTGGTCGCGGACCTGGGGCGACAGGATCGCCGGCTCGCTCTCACGCCGCAGGACGGTGCGGGTCTGGTCGCGCAGCACGCCCAGACTGCCCTCGGGCTGGTACAGCGGCTCCTCGGCCGCATAACCGCCGTCGGCGGTGCGGGGATATTCGTAGACCCGGGCCCCCAGGAACACGAAGTGGTCGCCTTCCAGCCAGTCGAGGAAGGCCAGGCCCTCGGCCCGTTCGACCTCCGGGATGGCGACGGGCGAGTCGCGCAGGGCGTCGATCGTGCGGCGCATCAGCGCCTTCATGCCGTCGGAGTCGTCGACCGCCAGCTGGACGTCGGCCAGGGTCTCGCGGACGGCGGCGATCAGGGCGGCCTCGCGGTCTTCACCGACCGGGGCCAGATAGACCTGGATCATCGAGCGGCGGCCGGCGGCGGTCTCGACCACCGGGTGGAACATGGCGCGGACCGAGAAGCCCTGCTCGGCGATGGCGCCCATGATGCTGTCGACCAGGAACGGACGGTCGGGCTGGACGATCTCCAGCAGGTCGCTCTTCAGGTCGGTCCCGTCGGCGCGGCGGGCGCGGCGGATGCGCAGCGAGACGGGCTGTTCGCCCGTGTTTGGAGCGGTTTCGCCGAAGCGCCAGAAGTCGATCAGGCCGTGGGCGATGTCGTCGGCGGCGAAGCCCGGCAGTTCCTCGGCCGACCAGTCTTCCTGCGCCTGAGCGACGAACTGGCGTAGCGGCTCGGTCAGCGCCCCCTGCCCCAGAGCCGCGCCGAAGGCTGTGATCAGGCCTTCCGATTGAGCTGCGGCCGCCTTGGGGTCAAGTTTTTCACCGACCATGGGATTTCCTCGCGAATTTTTGGCGACAACCTAGCCCTTTCAGGCCTGGTTTCAACCGTAACCGGAAAAAATGGGCGAAGATCTTGCCGCGATCACTCGGACACGGAAGCGCCGCCGGTGGGGGAACCGGCGGCGCAGGCCCGCCGGGGGGGCGACGGGCGGTTCCGCATCGGACGCTCCGGAAAATCGGTCTGCGTCGCGCGGGGGTCGGCGTGGGGGGACACCGACAGGACCTAGATAGGAAGGCCATTTGGGATGTTAAGTCCCCTTGATCGAGTTCTGTCGAGAAGCCGCCCGAACGCCGCGCTTTTTTGGCGCCGCGCCCGGCGGAGGGGTGTCCAGGGCCGCGCCGCTGGGGTCCCCGTCCTCCGACAACAGGATGGCGATCCAGCGCGTGCCGTCGAACTGGGCCAGGATCAGCATCACCGCCACGGTCAGCGGCGTCGACAGGAACATGCCGGTGACGCCCCACAGGGCGCCCCAGACCGCCAGCGACAGCAGCACCACCGTCGGGTCCATGTTCAGGGTGTCGCCCTGCATGCGCGGCAGGATCACGTTGCCGACCACGAAATAGATGACCTCGAGCGCGGCGAACAGGATCACGGCCGGCCAGAAGCTGTGGGGGAACTGCACCAAGGCGAACAGCGGCGGCAGGATGCAGCCGATCGCCCCGCCGAGTATGGGGATATAGGCGGCGATGAAGATCAGGAAGGCCCAGAACATGGCGTTGTCCAGGCCGACCAGCATCATCACCGCCCAGGCGGCGACGGCGATGATCAGGCCGGTGACGGTCTGGATCCACAGGTACTGCTCGATGCCGTTGCGGATGCGCTGGAACAGCTGCATGGCCCCGTCGCGCTCGGCGTGGTGGGGGTAGAGGGCCACGATCTTGCGGCTGAAGCCGCGCCGCGAAGCGATGATGAAACCCAGATAGATCAGGACCAGCACCGCGTTGGAGGCGAAGTTCTGCAGGCTCTGGGCGGCCGCCCCGGCGTAGCGGGTCGGATTGAGCTGGTTGATCAGGTCGCCGATGGTCGGCGCCACCTTGACCCCGACCAGCGAGGCGACCTGGGCGATCACGTCGTTGAGGCGCGGCGCGTAGTCGCGCATCTGCCCGACGAAGCTGGCGCCATTGGCCGTCACCACCCAGACCGACAGGCCGAACATGGCGATCGACAGCAGGATGGCGCTGGGCAGGGCCAGGTCCTTGGGGAAGCGCGGCACGCGTTGCAGCAGGACCCGGGCGAAGCTGTCGATCATCACCGCCAGGAACACCGCCATGGCCAGGGGCGTGAGGATTCCGCGCATCCAGTACAGCGCGGCCCCCCCGGCGACGACCGCCAGGAACACCAGGGCGTTGCGGCCGGTGATCGAGGGCGAAATGGACATCGGCGGTATCTCTCTTGAAAGGTCTGTAAAAGACTTGCGCCACTTTGCGCGACGCGATTGGCGCGGCGCAAGGCCGAGGCTACGGTTACACCCTCAATATGAAGGACGTTGCGTATGACCCTGGTGATCGGCGAAGGCGAAATCCTGATCGGGCTCGGCGAAGGGGCCGTGACCCAGCGGCTTGACCGGTCCAACCGCCACGGCGTGGTGGCCGGGGCGACGGGCACGGGCAAGACCGTGACCCTGCAGATCATGGCCCAGGCCTTTTCCGACGCCGGGGTGCCGGTGTTCGCCGCCGACGTGAAGGGCGACCTTTCGGGCATCGCCGCCCTGGGCGCGCCGAACGAGAAGATGCTGGCCCGCGCCGCCTCGATGGACCTGGCCCTGACCCCGGCCGCGCCGCCGACCATGTTCTGGGACCTGTTCGGCCAGAAGGGCCACCCGATCCGCACCACCATCTCCGAGATGGGCCCGGTGCTGCTGTCGCGGCTGCTGGAACTGAACGACGTGCAGGAGGGCGTGCTGACCGTGGTCTTCCACGTCGCCGACAAGGACGGCCTGCTGCTTTTGGACCTCAAGGACCTGCAGGCGGCGCTGAAATACGTCGCCGACCACGCCGCCGACATCGGCACCCAGTACGGCAACGTCGCCCCGGCCACGGTCGGCTCGATCCAGCGCAAGCTGCTGACCCTGCAAAGCCAGGGGGCCGAGAACTTCTTCGGCGAGCCGGCCCTGAAGCTGACCGACCTCATGCGCACCGACGCGGCCGGCCGCGGCTATGTGAACATCCTGGCCGCCGACACGCTGATCCAGTCGCCCAAGCTCTATTCCACCTTCCTGCTGTGGCTGTTGTCGGAGCTGTTCGAGGAACTGCCCGAGATCGGCGACCCGGACAAACCCAAGCTGGTGTTCTTCTTCGACGAGGCCCACCTGCTGTTCAACGACGCCGAGAAGCCGCTGCTGGAGAAGATCGAGCAGGTCGTGCGGCTGATCCGCTCCAAGGGCGTGGGCATCTATTTCGTCACCCAGAACCCGGCCGACATCCCCGACGCGGTGCTGGGCCAACTGGGCGCGCGCGTCCAGCACGCCCTGCGCGCCTACACCCCCGCCGACCAGAAGGGGCTCCGAGCGGCGGCCCAGTCGTTCCGGGTCAATCCCGGCTTCGACACCGCCGAGACCATCCAGGCCCTGGGGGTCGGCGAGGCCCTGGTCTCGACCCTGGACGCCAAGGGCGCGCCCTGCGTGGTGCAGAAGACCTTGATCCGCCCGCCGGCCTCGCGCCTGGGTCCGCTGACCCCCGAGGAGCGCGTCGCCCTGATCGCCAAGAGCCCGGTCGCCGGCCTCTACGACACCACCCTGGACCGCGCCTCGGCCTACGAGACGCTGCAGGGCCGCGCGGCCCAGGTCCAGCAGCAGGCCGACGCGGCCGCCGACCAGGCCGAGCTGGAGCGCCAGGACGCGGCGGCGGAAAAGGTTCGTGAACGCGAGGCGGCCCAGGCCGCCCGCGCCGCGCCCAAGCCCCGCGCCTCGAGTCGTCAGTCGATGGGCGAGACCTTCGCCAAGTCGTTGCTGCGCACCCTGGCCAGCCAGGCCGGTCGCGAGATCATGCGCGGCGTCCTGGGCGGACTGACGCGGCGGCGGTAGGCGCGACCGCCGCTATCGATGTCATTCCGGACGGCCCGAAGGGACGATCCGGGATGACAGGCTATTAGCGCAGGCCGCTGCTCAAGCCGCGTCGCGGTCGGCCGCCTTGGCCTCTTTCGCCGGGACCTCTTCCGTCTTGGTCGAAGCCGCCTTGCGTTTCTTGGGTGCGGCGGCGGCCACGCTAGCCAGGGTCCAGGCCGACAGGGTGTCGACCGGGGCCGGGCGGCCGATCGCGTAGCCCTGCAGTTCGGCGCAATCCTCGCCGCGCAGGAAGTCGATCTGTTCCTGGGTCTCGACGCCCTCGGCGACGCACGGGATGTCCAGGCTGCGGCCCAGGCCCAGCACGGCCCGGACGATCACCGTCGCCCGGTCGTGGCGGTGGATGTTCTCGACGAAGCTCTTGTCGATCTTGATCTTGTCGAACGGGAACGACTGCAAGGTCGACAGTGACGAGAAGCCGGTGCCGAAGTCGTCCATGGCGATGCGCACGCCCAACGCCTTCAGCCGGCGCAGGTTGTCGAGCGCCCGCTGATAGTCCTTGAACAGGGCGCTCTCGGTGACCTCGAGCTCCAGCCGCTTGGGGGCCAGCCCCGTCTGGATCAGGATTTCGTGCACGACGGTCGACAGGTTGGGCTGGTTCAGCTGCAGCGGCGACAGGTTGACGGCGATGCGCAGCGGACGCTCCCAGGTGACGGCGTCGGCGCAGGCGCGACGCAGCACCCACTCGCCCAGCTGGGTGATCAGGCCGTTTTCCTCGGCGATCGGAATGAACTCCAGCGGCGGGATCATGCCGCGCACCGGGTGGTTCCAGCGCACCAGGGCCTCGAAGCCGCAGACCACGCCGTCCGAGGCCGTGGCCAACGGCTGGTAATGGACGACCAGATCCTCATCGATGATCGACTGGCGCAACTCCCGCGCCATGGTCCGGCGCTCGCGGATCGACTCGTCCATCTCGCGCTTGAAGAAGCGATAGGCGCCGCGGCCGCTTTCCTTGGCGCGATAGAGCGCCATGTCGGCGTTGGCCAACAGGGCTTCGGCGGTGCGACCGTCGTCGGGGAACAGCGAGACCCCCAGGCTGGCGCCCATGGCCAGCTCCTGGCCTTCGTAGGAAGCGGGAACCGACAACGCCTCGAGCAGGTGGCCGGCCAGTTCGGCGGCCGCGCCCGGCTGGTCGCCGGCGGCGATCTGGACGACGATGAACTCGTCGCCACCCAGACGGGCGGCGAAGGACGGCGCGGTCACCGAATCCTGCAGACGGCGAGCGGTCTCGACCAGCAGGGCGTCGCCCGCCAGGTGACCGTGCAGGTCGTTGGCTTCCTTGAAATGGTCCAGGTCGATGCAGACCAGCGACAGGCTCTCGCCCGAAGCCTCGACCCGGTCCAAGGCCGCGGCCAGGCGCGATTGCAACGAGTTGCGGTTGGGCAGGCCGGTCAGGCCGTCATGTTCGGCCAGGTAGCGGATCTTCTCCTCGGCCGAGCGGCGCTCGCGCAGGTCACGGACCGCCAGGACGGTGAGGCCCGAGGTCTCGCGACGCGCGCCGTCGTCCATCAGGCGGGAGAACACCTCGATGGGGATCTGCCGTCCGCCGTCGACCGGTTGCAGCGCGCCTTCGCGACGCACGCCCTCGCGGGTCGGGGCTTCGGTGTCGAAGGTCAGCAGGTTCGAGACCGGCGTGCCCAGCAAGGTGTCCAGTTCGACCCCGGCCAGCTCGCAGAAGGCGGCGTTGGCGTCGTTGATGAGGCCGTCCTGGACGACGATGATGCCTTCATAGGCAGCGTTGGCCAGGCGGCGGATACGGTCCAGAGCCGAGCGGCTGGTCTGGGATTCGATGGCCACGGCGCCCAGGCCGCCGAGGATGATCATGCCGGTGATGGAGGTCACCGCCAGCGTCAGGATGGCGCCCGACAGCATCTGCTCGGGCACGACGATGGCGGGGTCGGGGACGATGGTGATCGCGCCCATGCCGACGAAGTGCAGGGCGCAGACGCCGACCGTCAGGATCGCGCCGCCGCCGAGCTGCTTGAGTAGGGTGCGGGCGCGTCCGCCCACGGTCAGGGCCAGGGCGGCGCCGCAGACGCCCAGCAGCACCGAAGCCGCCACGGTGGCCTGTTCCCACTGCACGAAGCCCTGGGTCACGAAGGCCGACATGCCGGTGTAGTGCATCGCCGCGATGCCCATGCCCAGGATCAGGCCGCCGGCGAAGTCGTTGGTGCGAGTGCGCTGGGCCGAGGCCACGGCGAAGCCGCCGGCCATGAACATCACCGAGATCATCAGCGACAGCAGGGTGCCGCTGGGGCTGTAGCCGGTCTTCAGGCCGGGATCGTAGGCGACCATGGCGATGAAGTGGGTGGCCCAGACGCCCGATCCCGACACCAGGCCGGTCAGCAGCAGCCAGGCGGCCCGCACCACGCCCGTGGCGCCGCGCATGCGTGAATAGAGCCGAAACGCCGTGAAGCACGCGGCGAAACAGATCAGGCCGGCGACGACGACCAGACGAAGGTCATGCTCCGTCGTCAGGCAGGTCAAAACCTTCAACACACGCAGGTCCCCCAGGGAGTTCCTGCTAGCAATAACGGTGAAGGTGCAAAAAAAGCGTTTCGCGAAATGCGCGCTATCGGCGTGCGACCGCTGGGGTTGCAACCTGGCTCGCGCGCCCGGAGTGCCAGCGCCAGGCGCTGCCCAGGATGGCGTCCAGGTCGCGGGTCGGCGCCCAGCCCAGGCGTTGGCGGGCCAGGGCGTTGTCGCCCACCAGCACCGGCGCGTCGCCCAGCCGCCGGGGGGCGTTGACCACCGGCAGGGACCGGCCCGACACCCGCTCGACGCCGGCGATCATCTCGCGGACGGTCGTGCCGTGCCCCGTGCCCAGGTTGAACATCGCCGCCTCGCCGCCGCCCAGCAGGTGGCGCAGGGCCAGGACGTGGGCGTCGGCCAGGTCGAGCACGTGGACGTAGTCGCGCACGGCGGTGCCGTCGCGGGTGTCGTAGTCGTCGCCGAAGATCGTGAAATGCTCCCGACGCCCCAGGGCCACGTCGATGGCCAGGGGGATGGCGTGGGTCTCGGGCTCGTGCCACTCGCCGATGCGGCCTTCGGGATCGGCCCCGGCGGCGTTGAAGTAGCGCAGGGCCACGCTGCGGAAGCCCACATAGCGCGCATAGTCGGCCAAGGCCTGTTCGACCATCAGCTTGCTGCGGCCGTAGGGATTGAGCGGGTTCTGCGGGTGGTCCTCGGCCATCGGCAGGCCGATCGGATCGCCGAAGGTGGCGCAGGTCGAGGAGAACACCAGGGCCTCGACGCCGGCGCGCCGGGTCGCCTCGATCAGCGAGATCGCCCCGCCGACGTTGTTGTCGAAGAACTTGCCCGGGTTCTTGGTGGATTCCCCCACCTCGATGCTGGCGGCGAAGTGCAGCACGGCCACCGGCTTGTGGGCGGCGAACACCGCGTCCAGGCGCGCGCCGTCGCGGATGTCGCCCTGCTCGAGGGGGCCCCATTGCACGTGCTCGCGGTGACCGTTGGACAGGTCGTCGAACACCACGGGCAGGAAGCCCTCCTGCGCCAGGCGCAGGCAGGTGTGCGATCCGACATAGCCGGCGCCGCCGGCCACCAATACGGTCTGCATCAGAAGGTCTCCATCCGTGGTCGAATGATCGTCGTCGAGAAGGGCGCGCTCAAGGCCCGCCCGATCCTTCCCCTCCCCCGATTCGCGGACTTCTTGGCGGCGCCGAAGAGACCGCCATCGTACGTCGCCGCGCGAACGATGAATCCCGGGATCGCCAAACCGCCGTGCCGCCAATGGCCGCCGAGGTCAAGCCCGCGCGCGACGCGACGACCGACATCTTTGGTCCCCGCCCCTGTTACGGGACGATATGGACAGGTTGATGACGACATTCGCGGCCGCTTGTCAGCCTAGGGCGGCGGCTCGGCCGCCGCCTTGAGGCGCGACAGCCGGTGCTCGCGCACGCTGATATAGAGGGTCGAGGCCACGACGACGGCCGCGCCCGCCAGCACGGCCGGACTGGGCGTCTCGTGGAACAGCAGGAAGCCGGCGGCCACCGCGAACACCAGGCGGGTATAGTCGATGGGCGCCATCACCGCCGCCTCGCCGGCCTCCATGCCTTTGATGTAGCAGCCCTGGGTCAGGGTGCCGATCACCCCCATCAGGGCCAGCAGGCCCAGGTCGGGCCAGTTGGGCCAGCGCCAGACGAACAGGGCTGGCGGGATCGAGAACACCAGGCCCAGCCCCGCCGCGTAGACCAGCAGGGTGAAGGGCGAGTGGTCGCGGGTCATCACCTTCATGCCGGTGATGGTCAGGGCGAACAGCAGGGCCGAGGCCAGGGCCGCCGCCTGCGGCCAGCCCAGCCAGTGGGCGCCATCGCCGCCCGGCTTGAGCATGATCAGCACGCCGACGAAGCCGACCCCGGCGGCGGCGATCCGCATCGGGCCCAGCGGCTCGCGCAGCACCAGGGCCGCCAGCGGGACGAGCCACAGAGTGCGAGTGAACGACAGGGCGTTGGCGTCGGCCAGCGGCAGTTCCTGATAGGCATAGAAGGCCAGGATCATCGCCAGCACGCCGGCGCTGGAGCGGAAGATCAGGATGCCCGGGCGCGTGGTGCGCAACGCCCCGCGCCAGTCGCGCGCCACCAGGGGCAGCAGCACGATCACCCCGGCCAACTGGCGATAGAAGGTCTGCAGCGCGGCCGGATAGCCCGCCCCCAGATACTTGATCAGCGTGGTCATGGCGGTGAACAGCACCGCCGAGGCCAGCATCCACAGCGCGCCGCGCAGATTGGGGGTCAGCCGGGCCCCGAACCCGCGCCTCGCGGCCAGCAGGCTCACGACTTGGCCATGATGGGGGGAGTCGCCGTCATGCGTGGGCTTGCGAGGCGATCACCGCCGCCCGCATCTGCTCGGCCTGCTCGGGAGTGATGCCCATCGCCGACAGCAGCGGCGACGGCGCCGTGGAATCCCAGCTGCTGCGGCCGCCGATGGTCAGGCCGCCGTCGACCACGATGTGCGTGCCGGTGACGAACTCGGAGTCGTCGCTGGCCAGGTAGAGGGCGGCGCGGGCGATGTCCTCGGGCAGGCCGGACTTGGGGACCGGCTGGATCTTGGGCCCGACCTCGGCGACGCGGGCGGCCATCTGGTCGGCGACCTCGCGCGGCAGGCCCATCGAGGCCCCGAAGATCGAGGTGGCGATCAGGCCCGGGCAGATGGCGTTGACCCGGATCTTCTGCGGCGACAGCTCGGCCGCCGCGCAGCGGCTCAGGTGGATCACCGCGCACTTGGCGGTGGAATAGGCCAGCGGCCCGAACCCCGCCTGCAGGCCGGCGATCGAGGCGGTGTTGATGATGCTGCCGCCGCCGCGCGCCAGCATCAGCGGCAGGGCGTGCTTCATGCCCAGCACCGGGCCGCGCAGCAGCAGGGCGAAGGTGGCGTCCCATCCCTCGGCGGTCATGTCGGCCACGCCGTTGGGCGCGCCGCCGTGGCCAGCGTTGTTGAACAGGATGTCGAGGCCGCCAAAGGCCTCCTGGGCCAGGGCCATGGTCGCGGCGATCTGGGCCTCGTCGGTGACGTCGCAGCGCGAGAACCGGACCTTGTCGGGGAAGCGCCGTTCCAGGATCGCGCCCTTCTCGGCCTGCAGGTCGGCCGCCACGACGCGCGCGCCTTGCGCCACGAACAGTTCGACCGCCCCCAGTCCGATGCCCGAACATCCGCCGGTGATCACCGCAACCTTGCCGTCCAGACGTCCCGTCATGCGTCGCTCCCATAGCCCGGCGCGGCCTCTGGGATCGGGCCGCTACGCTAGGCGCGGCCATCCTGGCGCGCCGGAGCGCGCCTGGCTAGGGATAAGTGAACAACGTTCAGGCTTGTTGGCGAGCCTGCTGGCGAACGGGCGTCGTCGTCAGGCGGTTGACCACCAGGCTGGCCAGCAGCCAGAGCGCGCAGGGCAGCAGCAGCACGGCCCAGGCCAGGATCAGACCGGCCAAGCCAAGGATCGCCGCGACACGTTGCAGGATGCCCGGACGCTCGACCTTCACGGTCGGCGGCGGCAAATAGATATTCAAGCTCATCGTCCCCCCAGACTGTCAGAGCGCGCCAAATCGGCCGCACGCGTATATTCCACGCTAGCGGTGTCGGGAGCCTTACGAGAAACCACCTGTCTCACAAGGGCTTTTCGCAAGTCATGCAGGGCCGGACCCATCAGGTGCCACGGTTCCAGGCAGTAGCGGGTGAACAAGCGCTGCGGATCGACCATCAGCCGGAACAGCCACTCCATACCCACCTGCCCCATCCAGCGGGGCGAGGGGCGCTGGACGCCGGCCTCGTAGTCGAAGGCTCCGCCGACCGTGAAGGTCACGCAGGGCCCCAGTTGGGCCTGGTTCTCCAGGACCCAGACCTCCTGGCGCGGCATACCCATGCCGACCAGCACGATGTCGGGCTTGTAGGCCTGGATCGCCTCGACCACCGCCTGGTTCTCCGCCACCCCCTGCGCGACGTCGAAATAGCCGTGGTGAGTCTGGATCTGGGCGCCCGGCCAGTCGGCCTGGATGCGCTCGACGGCCTTCTCGCCGACGCCCGGCGCGCCGCCGACGAAGAACACCTTCCAGTTCTCGGCGATCGCGCGCTCCCAGAAAGCGTCGCGCCAGTCGAGATAGGTGCAGCGATGGAACCGCCGGCTGGCCCGGCCGACGATGCGCGCCCAGAAGATCAGCGGCACCGAGTCGACCTCGATCAGGTCCGACCGCTGGTAGAATTCGGCGATCTTCTCGTCCTTGCGGATCAGATAGAGGCTGTGGAGGTTGTGGTTGGCGACGATCGCCCCTTCACGCGCGGCGATCTTGCCCGCCACGAAATGGAAAACCTCCTCCGGCCGGACAAGGTCCATCGCGCCGCCCAGAACCCGCACCCGCTCTTCGGGACGCCGGCTCATGCGAAAAGGTCGACGCGCCTCGGGAGAGAACGCGTCGCGTGCGGGTAGGAACATCTGAACGCCGCCTCCGACTATTCGAAGGACAGCTTTTAGAGCAACAGCGTTATGTGTTTGCCAATAAGGATCCTTAGCAGGATTTAACCTTGAATTCTTGGTTTATAGACTGTTCACCATTATTGGACGACAAGGGACACACACTCAGGGCACCGTCTCAGCCAGGTAGACCACGGCATTGCCGTGAGTGTGCGTCCCCAATCTCATCCCCGTCCCTAGTCGTTGACCACCACGACCTTGCCCATCGCCTTGCGGCTGGCCAGATGGGCGATGGCGTCGCCGGCCTTGGCCAGGGGAAAGCGCTCGGACACGTGCGGCCTGATCTTGCCCTCGGCGTACAGGCCCATCAGGTCCTTGACGTTCTGGACGTGCAGCTTGGGCTCGCGGGCCACCGAAGCGCCCCAGAACACCCCGCGGATGTCGCAGGACTTCAGCAGGGTCAGGTTCAGCGGGATCTTCGGGATGCCCGACGGAAAGCCGATGACCAGGAAACGGCCGTTCCAGCCGGCGGCCCGGATGGTGGCCTCCGAATAGTCGCCGCCGACCGCGTCATAGGCCACGTCCCAGCCATTGGGGCCGCAGGCCTCCTTGATCAGGTTGGCCAACGCCTTCTGGCCGTCCTTGTCGAACGGGCCGCGCGGATAGACCACCCCGGCGTCGGCGCCGTGGGCGATGGCCAGGTCGACTTTCTCCTGGCTGGAAGCCGCCGCGATGACCCGCGCTCCAGCCGCCTTGGCCAGTTCGACGGCCGCCAGGCCGACACCGCCGGCCGCGCCCAGCACCAGCACGGTCTCGCCGGCCTTCAGCTGGCCGCGGTCCTTCAGGGCGTAGTACGAAGTGCCGTAGGTCAGGATGAAGGCGGCGGCCTCGTCGAAGGGCATGGAGTCGGGGATCGGCGTGCAGCGCACGGCGTCGACCAGCAGCTTCTCGGCCATGCCGCCGTGGCCGCTCGAGGCCAGCACCCGCTGGCCGACCTTCAGGGTGGTGACGCCCTCGCCCAGCGACTCGACCACGCCGGACACCTCGCCGCCGGGCGCGAACGGGCGCTGCGGCTTGAACTGGTACTTGTCCTCGATGATCAGCACGTCGGGATAGTTGACGCCGCAGGCCTTGACCGCCAGCACCACCTGGCCGGGGCCGGCGACGGGGTCGGGAAGCTCCTCCAGCACCAGGGTCTCGGGTCCGCCGACCGCCTTGCTGAGCACCGCCTTCATCTCGCTTCTCCCGTCTTTTGTCTTTAAGAGCGCGGACGCTAGCGCAGGGCGCCGGACCAAGGAAGCGGAATGTCAAACAAACGTTTTAGTCTCGCCCTGCACGGCGGCGCCGGCTCCGCCCCGGGTCACGACTACGGCGTCGAGATCGCCCACATGCGCGGCCTGGTCGAGGCGGCTCGTGACCGGCTGGCGGCGGGGGCCAGCGCCCTGGACGTCGCCGTCGAGACCGTCGTCGCCCTGGAGGCCAGCGGCCTCTACATCGCCGGCAAGGGCGCCTCGCCCAACGCCGCCGGCGCCTATGAACTGGACGCCTGCCTGATGGACGGGACCACCGGCCGTGCCGGCTCGATCGCCGCCCTGCAGGGCTTCGAGAGCCCGATCCTGGCAGCCCGGGCGGTGATGGAAAAGACGCCTCACGTGATGCTGGCCGGCGAGGGGGCAATGGCCTTCGCACGCTCGCAAGGGCTGAAGGAGATCGAAGACCCCGGAAGCTGGTTCACCCAGGCGGGGGCTTTCGAGTCCAACCATCCGCCGGAACTTCCCACCGGCACCGTCGGCTGCGTGGTCCGCGACGCCGAGGGCCGGCTGGCGGCGGCGACCTCGACGGCGGGGGTGTTCGGAAAACTTCCTGGTCGAGTTGGGGATTCGCCGATCATCGGGGCCGGAGCCTGGGCTGACGACCACGCGGCGGTCTCCTGCACCGGCCAGGGCGAATATTTCATCCGCACGGCGGTGGCCGTGCAGATCGCCCACCGCATGCGGTTCGGCGGCGAGAGCCTTGAGAGCGCGGCGGCGGCGGCGATCGCCGGGGTCGCGGCCCTGGGCGGGGACGGCGGGCTGATCGCGGTCGACCGGGACGGCAATGTCAGCATGCCCTTCGCATCCGACGGCGTGAAGCGTGCGGCCCTGATGCCGGACGGCACGGTGTTCAGCGCGGCGTTCTGAGGCGCGCCCATCCTCGTCCAACCGCCTTTCCTTCCCCGAACCTAGCCTCCGCCGCCGGTTCCCCCTATACCGCCCCCATGTTCCAAGGCCTCTCCCCCCTCGCCCGCGACGCTCGCGCCTGGCCGTTCGAGCAGGCGCGCGCCCTGCTCGCCCGCACCCTGCGTCTGCGCCTGACCGACACCGAGCGCGACTTCGCCTCGACCCTGATCAACGCCGGCAAGACCGACGAAGCGGTCAAGACCCTGGAAGCCCTGCGCAAACCGGTGGTGCTGGAGACCGGCTACGGCCCGTCGGGCCTGCCGCACATGGGCACCTTCGGCGAGGTGGCGCGCACGACCATGGTCCGCGCGGCGTTCCGCGCCCTGACCGACAATGCCATCCCCACGCGCCTGATCTCGTTCAGCGACGACATGGACGGCCTGCGCAAGATTCCGCCGAATGTGCCCAATGGCGAGGTCATGATCCCCGACCTCGACAAGCCGCTGACCGTGGTCCGCGACCCCTACGGCGAGCACGAGAGCTTCGGCCACCACAACAACGCCCGCCTGCGGGCCTTTCTCGACGGCTTCGGCTTCGACTACGAGTTCGTGTCCTCGACCGACTGCTATCGCGGCGGCCGGTTCGACGAGACCCTGTTGATCGCCCTGGAGCGTTTTGACGCCATCCAGAAGATCATGCTGCCCTCGCTGGGCGAGGAGCGCCGGGCGACCTATTCGCCGTTCCTGCCGATCAGCCCCAGGACCGGCAAGGTGCTGCAGGTCCCGACCCTTGAACGCAACGTCGCCAAGGGCACGATCGTGTTCCGCGACGAGGACGGCCAGCTGACCGAGGTCCCGGTGACCGGCGGCGGCGTCAAGATGCAGTGGCGGCCCGACTGGGCGATGCGCTGGACGGCCCTGGGCGTCGACTACGAGATGAGCGGCAAGGACCTGATCGACAGCGTCCGCCTGTCCAATCAGGTCTGCAAGGTCCTGGGCGGCTCGCCGCCCGAAGGGTTCCACTACGAGCTCTTCATGGACGAGAACAACCAGAAGATCTCCAAGACCAAGGGCAACGGCCTGACCATGGAAGACTGGCTGCGCTATGGCGCGCCGGAGAGCCTGTCCTACTACATGTTCCAGAGCCCGAAATCGGCCAAGAAGCTCTATTTCGACGTCATCCCCAAGGCGACGGACGAGTATCTGCAACAGCTGGACGCCTACCAAAAGCAGGAGCCGGCCAAGCAGGTCGACAACCCCGCCTGGCACGTCCACTCCGGCCAGCCGCCCGAGCAGGGCTCGCCGGTGTCGTTCAGCCTGATGCTGAACCTGGTCTCGGCCGCCGACGCCTCGACCAAGGACATCCTCTGGGGGTTCCTGGGCCGCTATGTCGGCGGCGCGACGCCGGAGAGCCATCCGCTGCTGGACCGCCTGGCCGGCTATGCGATCAACTACTACGAGGACTTCGTGAAGCCCTCGAAGACCTTCCGCGCCCCGGACGACAAGGAGCGCGCCGCAATCGTCGACCTGCTGGCGCGCCTCAGGGCCCTGCCGGCCGGCTGCCAGGACGCCGAGCTGATCCAGAACGAGGTGTTCGCGGTCGGCAAGGACCACGAATTCGACCCGCTGCGCGCCTGGTTCCAGGCCCTCTACGAGGTGCTGCTGGGCCAGAGCCAGGGTCCGCGCTTCGGCTCGTTCGCGGCGATCTTCGGCCTGGACCGCACGATCGCCCTGATCGAGGAGAAGCTGGCCGCCTAGGGCAATGGTCGGTGGGGCGGACGTGAAGCGGAACCGTCTTGCGTCCTTCGAGGCCCTCCTCTGGAGGGCGCCTCAGGATGAGGACTTCGGCAACAGCGCTCCTCATCCTGAGGTGCGCGCCGAAGGCGGGCCTCGAAGGACGCACGGCGTCTGGCTTCAAATCGTCCATGCGGATTCAGCGTCTCGGAAGAATGACGCATTTCGCGGCTACATCGCTGTTGCGGCGCCGGGCCATGCGGCCGGCGTTGCCACCACACTTGAGTGCTGAGTAGGGTCAAGACATGCATAGCCACGCCGGCCTCCAGGCCCGTCCCGAAGACCTTGTCGACCTGGCCGCCTTGATCGCCGCCTATCGCGACATCCAGCCCGACGTTTCCGACGTCAATCAGAAGGTGGTGTTCGGCACCTCAGGCCACCGGGGCTCCAGCCTCGACGGGGCGTTCAACGAGAACCACATCCTGGCCATCACCCAGGCGATCGTCGAGCACCGCGCCAGCGCGGGGATCACAGGCCCGCTGTTCATCGGCCGCGACACCCACGGACTGTCCGAACCCGCCTGGCGCACGACGCTGGAGGTGCTGGTCGGCAATGGGGTCGAGGTGCTGGTCGATTCGCGCGACGGCTACACCCCGACCCCGGCGGTGTCGCACGCCATCCTCAGGCATAACCGCGCCGCCCCGGGATCGTCCGACGGCATCCTGATCACCCCGTCGCACAACCCGCCCCGCGACGGCGGCTTCAAGTACAACCCCCCCACTGGCGGCCCTGCCGGCTCGGACGCCACCACGCCAATCGCGGCGCGGGCCAACCAATTGCTGAGGGACGGCCTGAACGGCGTGCGTCGCGTGCCGTTCGAGCGAGCCCGCGCCACGGTCGGCGAGTACGACTTCCTGGCCCACTACGTCGACGACCTGCCCAGCGTGCTGGACCTGGACGCCATCCGGTCGGCCGGCGTGAAGATCGCGGCCGATCCGCTGGGCGGCGCCAGCGTCGCCTATTGGGGCGAGATCGCCGACCGCCACCGGCTGGACCTGACCGTGGTCAACGACCGGGTCGATCCGCGCTGGGCGTTCATGCCGCTCGACACCGACGGCAAGATCCGCATGGACTGCTCGTCGGCCAGCGCCATGGCCAACCTGATCCGCACCATGCAGGGCGGCGGCGCCTTCGACATCGCGATCGGCAACGACGCCGACGCCGACCGCCACGGGATCGTCACCCCGGACGCCGGGCTGATGAACCCCAACCACTACCTGGCCGTGGCCATCGCCTATCTGTTCAGCCATCGGCCGCGGTGGGCCGCCGACGTCGCCGTCGGCAAGACCCTGGTGTCGTCGTCGATGATCGACCGCGTGGTCGCCAAGCTGGGCCGCCGCCTGCTGGAAACGCCGGTCGGCTTCAAGCACTTCGTCCCCGGCCTGCTGGACGGCGGCGTCGGCTTCGGCGGCGAGGAATCGGCCGGCGCGTCGTTCCTGCGCCACGACGGAAGCGTCTGGACCACCGACAAGGACGGCCTGCTGCTGGGCCTGCTGGCCGCCGAGATCCAGGGCGTCACCGGACGCAGCCCCAGCCAGGCCTATGCGGAACTCACCGCCGAGCACGGCGCGCCCGCCTATGCCCGCGTCGACGCCCCGGCCTCGCGCGAGGAGAAGGCCCGCCTGGGTTCGCTGAGCCCCGCCGACGTCACCGCCAGCCAGCTGGCGGGCGAGCCGATCCAGCACATCCTGACCCGGGCCCCCGGCAACGACGAGGCGATCGGCGGCCTCAAGGTGGTGACCGAGAACGCCTGGTTCGCCGCCCGCCCGTCGGGCACCGAGGACGTCTACAAGATCTACGCGGAGTCGTTTCTCGGCCCGGACCATCTGCGCGAAGTGCAGGCCGCCGCGCGCGAAGTGGTGGCCGGCGCGCTGGCTGGCTGATCGGCCCCCGCGACACCATGCCTCAACAGATGAACGAAGTCTGAACTGGCGGTTAAGGGTCTGCTCGTAATTGAGCGTCTAGTCTGTGGTCATCAGAACCAAGGTTAGACCGATGGCTTGCTTCACCCTCCGCCCGTCAGATCGCTCGGAATTCGACACGTTGCTCGGCGAGTTGGCGTCCCAGTTCCCCTCGGCCCACATCGAGGCGGCGCACAACGACACCTGGCACTCCTATCGCGTCGACATCTCGTGCGACGCCCCTTGGGAGGGCGACCTGACCGCCTGGCTGCAGAGCAAGCACGCCGACTGCCCCCGCACCTAGGATCTGATAGCCCGCGAGCCTACTGGCTGGCCCAGAGGATGCGGGCGATCCACACCACCTCGGCCAGGTCCAGCGTGCGATCCTGGCCGCCCGGCGTCAGAGAGGCCAGCTCGACGCTGCGGGCCGTGACCCGCGCCAGTTCCTTGACCAGCAATTCGCCGCCCGTGGTCTTGACCACCACCCGGTCACCGCGTCGCGGCTCGACCGACGGCGAGACCAGGACGCGGTCGCCGTCGCGATAGACCGGGGCCAGGGCGTCGCCGGTGATCTCCAGGGCATAGACCCCGTCCTCGCCCTGACCCGGGAAATCGATCTCGTCCCAACCCTCGCCGACTGGCGCGCCGGCCTCGTCGAACATCCCGGGCGCCTCGGCCTGGGCGAAGCCGATCAGCGGCACGGCGCGCGGACTGGGCGGCCGCGCCCGCTCGGTCAGGGCCGCGAACTCCGAAAACCCCACCCCGGTGGCTTCCAGAACCTTGGCCAGGCTCTCGGTCGAGGGCCAGCGCGGGCGGTTATCGCCGTCGCCGCGCTTGGAGCGGTTGAAGCTGGTCGGATCCAGCCCCGCCATCCTGGCCATGGCCGACGGACTCATGTCGAAGCGCTTGGCCAGGGCGTCGATCGCGGTCCAGATTTCGGTGTGCGAGAGCGACGACATGGCGATTTCCTGGCGCTGGCCCCAGGACGATGGGCCTACGGAAAATATGCCTCGGCCCTAGGAAAGTAAACCTAAGCGACTCCGATCAAGTTGACGTTTACGTAAACGTTGACGGCGGTTTGTCGCGAGCATATGGTGATCGACGATAACCAACCGGCCCGTCCGCAGAAGTCGGGCCTGCCCAGGGAGGGTTTCGATGTTGGCCGACCTGCGACGTCCAGAGCGCACCTTTACAATCCGCCAGTTGTGCAACGAGTTCAAAGCCACGCCGCGCGCGCTGCGCTTTTATGAAGACAAGGGTCTGTTGACCCCGGCCCGCGAGGGCCTCAACCGCGTCTATTCCCACAAGGACCGCGTCCGCCTGCAGCTGATCCTGCGCGGCAAGCGCGTGGGCCTGTCGTTGTCGGAAATCCGCGAACTGCTCGACCTCTATGACGAGAACGACGACGGCGCGGCCCAGATGGCCCGTTCGCTGAAGAAGTTCCGCGAACGCGCCACGGCGCTGGAGCAGCAGCGCGAGGACATCGACGGCGCCCTGATCGAACTGCGCGAAGCCTGCGCCCGCCTCGAGCGGCGCCTGGCCGAGATCCGCCCCGACCTGCTGCCCCGCGCCGCTGACTACGACCAGGTGCTGCGCGCCCGGCTCGACGGTCACGCCGACGCCGCCCTCGGGAAATAACCCGCCCTTCGCCCGCTTTCGCCGGACGGCGAAGCGGGCGAGAGCCCCTCTCCCTCCCCGACCCCCGCCTGACCAGGACTGATCCATGACCTACCAGCCGCCCGTTCGCGAACACGCCTTCATCCTGCGCGACGTGCTCAACATCGATCAGCACGGCAACCTGCCCGGCTTCGCCGACGCGCCGTTCGAGACGGTCGAGCAGATTCTCGACGCCGCCGCCCAGTTCACCGGTGAGGTGCTGGCCCCGCTGAACCCCGTCGGCGACAAGCAGGGCTGCGTCTGGAACAAGGACTTCACGGTCAAGACGCCGGACGGCTTCAAGGAAGCCTACAAGCAACTGTGCGAAGGCGGCTGGACCGGCCTGGGTTCGGACCCGACCTATGGCGGCCAGGGCCTGCCGCACGTCGTCAACCTGGCCTTCAGCGAGATGAGCTCGTCGGCCAACATGGCCTTCTCGATGTATCCGGGCCTGGCGCACGGCGCCTATTCGGCCATCCACACCGGCGGCAGCGACGAGCAGAAGAACCTCTACCTGCCCAAGATGGTCTCGGGCGAGTGGACCGGCACCATGAACCTGACCGAGCCGCATTGCGGCACGGACCTGGGCCTGCTGCGCACCAAGGCGGTTCCGCAGGCCGACGGCAGCTATCGCATCACCGGCCAGAAGATCTGGATCTCGGCCGGCGAGCACGACATGGCCGACAACATCGTCCACCTGGTGCTGGCCCGCATCGAGGGCGCCCCGGCCGGCGTCAAGGGCATCAGCCTGTTCATCGTGCCCAAGTTCCTGCCCAAGGAAGACGGCTCGGTCGGCGACCGCAACGAGGGCGCCAAGTGCGTCGGCCTCGAAGAGAAGATGGGCATCCACGGCAACGCCACCTGCGTCATGCAGTACGAGGACGCCAAGGGCTGGTTGATCGGCGAAGAGAACAGCGGCCTGAAGCTGATGTTCGTGATGATGAACGAGGCCCGCATTGGCGTCGGCCTGCAGGGCGTCGCCCAGGCCGAGGCCGCCTACCAGGCCGCCGCCGCCTTCGCCAAGGACCGCCTGCAGGGCCGCTCGCTGACCGGCCCGAAGAGCCCGGACGGCCCGGCCGACCCGATCATCGTCCACCCGGACGTGCGTCGCATGCTGCTGGAGAGCAAGGCCCTGATCGAAGGCGGTCGCGCCTTCCTGTTCTGGACCGCCCTGCACGGCGACCTGGCCCACCATCACCCGGACGAGGCCACCCGCACCAAGGCCGAGGACTATATGGGCCTGATGACGCCGGTGCTGAAAGGCTACCTGACCGACAAGGGCTTCAAGATCTGCTCTGACGCCATGCAGGTGCACGGCGGCAGCGGCTTCACCGAGCACTTCCCGGCCAGCCAATACCTGCGCGACGTCCGCATCGCCCTGATCTACGAGGGCACGAACGGCATCCAGGCGCTGGACCTGGTGGGCCGCAAGCTGGCCTCCAAGGGTGGCCGCGGCGTGATGACCTTCTTCCAGGAAATCGACCAGTTCATCGGCGAGAACGACAGCGACGAGGCCCTCAAGCCGTTCGTCGAGGCCCTGGCCGGGGTGAAGGCCCAGCTGCAGGACGGCACCATGTGGCTGATGCAGAACGGCCTGCAGAACCCCGACAACGCCGGCGCCGCCTCGACCGACTACATGCACCTGTTCGGCCTGACGGGCCTGGCCTACATGTGGACGCTGATGGTCAAGGCCGCCAACGCCAAGATCGCGGCCGGCTCGTCCGACCCGTTCTATTCGACCAAGATCGTCACCGCCCGCTACTTCATCGAGCGCGTGCTGCCCGACGCTGGCGCCCACCTGGCCAAACTGAAGACCGGTTCGGCCACCCTGATGGCCCTGCCCGCGGAGGCCTTCTGACCATGGGCGTGCTCAACGTCGAAAAGCCGGCCTTCATGGCCGAGGAAGACATCGCGATCTTCGAGGACGCGGTCGGCAAGTTCTTCGACGAGCACGCCCCCGAGGCCGTGGTGGCGACGTGGCGCAAGAACCACATCGTCGACCGGGCCATGTGGAACAAGGCGGGGGAGGCCGGGCTACTGGGCCTTTCCCTGCCGGAAGAATACGGCGGGGCCGGCGGCGACTATCGCCACGAGGCCGTGCTGATGGAGCAGTTGGGCCTGAAGGGCGTCGACGGCTTCGGCATCAGCCTGCACAACGCTATCGTCGCCCCCTACATTCTGCACTACGGCACGGAAGAGCAGAAGCAGCGCTGGCTGCCCAGGCTCTGCACCGGCGAGCTGGTCGGGGCCATCGCCATGACCGAGCCAGGCGCGGGCTCGGACCTGCAGGGGGTCAAGACCACCGCCAAACAGGCCGGCAACCAGTACGTGATCAATGGTTCAAAGACCTTCATCACCAACGGCCAGACCGCCAACCTGATCATCGTGGTCGCCAAGACCGATACGACTCTCGGGGCGCGTGGTGTCTCGCTGCTGGTGGTCGAGACCGACGGAGCCGAAGGCTTCGAGCGCGGCCGCAACCTCGACAAACTGGGCCACGAGGCCCAAGACACGTCCGAGCTGTTCTTCAACGACGTCAAGGCGCCGACCGAGAACCTGCTGGGCTCCGACGAGGGCCAGGGCTTCTTCCAGCTGATGGGCCAGCTGCCCCAGGAGCGGCTGAACATCGCCGTCCAGGGCATGGCCACCATCGAGCGGGCCCTGGAGCTGACCATCGACTACGTCAAGCAGCGCAAGGCGTTCGGCAAGGCGATCATCGACTTCCAGAACACCCAGTTCGTGCTGGCCGAATGCAAGACCGAGGCGACCGTCGCCAAGGTGTTCGTCAACCACTGCATCGAGCAGCACCTGGCCGGCAAGCTCGACGCCGCCACCGCCTCGATGGCCAAGTACTGGGTCAGCGACCTGGAGAACAAGATCGTCGACCGCTGCCTGCAGCTGTTCGGCGGCTATGGCTTCATGAACGAATATCCGATCGCCCGGATGTACCGCGACAGCCGCGTGCAGCGCATCTACGGCGGCACCAACGAGATCATGAAACTGCTGATCGCGAGGACGCTGTGATGATCATGCTGGCCGATGCTCCCCCTCAGGACGCCCGAGCGGCGGTCGTCTGCGTTCGCCCCGAAGGGCGGCGGCCGCTGTTCTTCTCGGGCAAGCTGGTGGGCAAGAAGCCGGGCTCGAAGTTCCCGGGCGATTTCGAGACGCCGCTGACGGCGGGCTCGCCCCGGTGCATCACCCTGCTGCGCTCGAAGGTCGCCGACTGGTCGCTGTCGGTCACCACGCCGGGCTTCACCGCCTGCAAGCTGGCCGCGCCGGAGTTCGGCTACCGCGTCACCTACAGCGCCAAGTCCGGCGCGCGCGGCCTGTCCTGCGCGCAAACGGCTCACGCGCCGATCGGGCCGTGGAAAAAATGACCCGCGCCTCAGGCCTTGTTGACGCTGTTCGCCTTGATCTGGGCCGCCCCGCGCGCGTCCAGGTCCTGGCGCGTGGCCTCCAGGCTGAGCGGGCCCAGCAGGGTGGCGTTGACGGCGTCCATGCCCGGGGCGGGAACGCCTGGCTTGCGGGCGATCAGGTAGCGCAGGCTCAGGCGCTCGTTGTCGGCGGCGTCGGGCTGGGTGCCGTGCAGGGTGCAGGCGTGCCACATGGCCGCGTAGCCGGTCTGGCCGGTCAGCAGGTGCTGCCGGGTCTGGACCGCATTGCCCCGCCCGTCGCGATACAGCCAACCACCGTCGTTCTTGGCCAGGTCGTGCGGGAACAGCGTCCCGCCCAGCTTGTGGCTGTCCTCCAGCAGGAACAGCGGCGCGTCATGCGCGCCGACGTCGTGCAGGTAGATGTACAGGGTGATGAAGTCGGCTTCCCGGTCCTTGTAGTCGATCAGGTCCTGGTGGAAGTCGATGCCGTAGAAATAGGTGATGTCCCGGAACGGGGCCTTCACATAGGCGCCCAGGTTGTTGACCGGGTTGCCGGCGATGCGGGTCTTCAGCCAGTCGGGCACGACACTGGCCGGCACGCCGCAGATCAGTTTCTTGAGCAGGATCTCGTAGCTCTCGCCCAGCAGGGCGGTCAGGGCCGAAACGATGGCCGGGTCGTTCTCGACGAAGGCCAGCTCGGCCTCGAACCGCTCCAGCAGGTTGCGGCCGGGCGCGGGATTGACCCCGATATATTGCGGGTCGGCGTCGAACTCGGCCTCGCCGAGGAAGAGGTCCGTATCGAAGGTCCGCAGAGCCCGGATCTTGGCCAGCAGATCGCCGGCCGTCGCCGGATCCACACCACCCTCGAACACATGATAGCCGCGCGCGATGAAGTCGCTCACCACCGGGTGGGCCGCGTCCGTCGAGCGCTCAGCTGCCGTCATCGTCCTGTTCTCCAAGCCACCGGAAACAGACGCCTTTTTGGTTAACGAACCATCCAAGCCTACGCAGGAAGGAGCCATCAAATGGCCGACGCTTACATCTTTGACGCCGTGCGCACCCCGCGCGGCAAGGGCAAGAAGGACGGGTCTCTGCACGAGATCACCGCCCTGTCCCTGGCCACCCAGGTTCTCGAGAACCTCCGCGACCGCAATGGCCTGGACACCTCCAAGGTCGACGACGTCGTCCTGGGCTGCGTCTCGCCGGTGGGCGAGCAGGGCGCCGACGTGGCCCGCACCGCCGTGCTGACCGCCGACTACGCCGAGAGCGTCGCCGGCGTGCAGATCAACCGCTTCTGCGCCTCGGGCCTGGAAGCCGTGAACATGGCCGCGGCCAAGGTTATGTCGGGCGAAGCCAACCTGGCGATCGGCGGCGGCGTCGAGAGCATGAGCCGCGTGCCGATGGGCAGCGACGGCGGCGCCTGGCCGACCGACCCGTCTTCGGCCTTCAAGACCTACTTCACCCCGCAGGGCGTCAGCGCCGACCTGATCGCCACCCTCTACGGCTTCTCTCGCGACGACGTCGACGCCTACGCCGTGGAAAGCCAGAAGCGGGCCGCCGCCTCGTGGGCCGACGGCCGGTTCAAGAAATCGGTGATCTCGGTCAAGGACCAGCTGGGCCTGACCATCCTGGACCACGACGAAACCGTGCGCGGCAACACCACCATGCAGACCCTGGCCTCGCTGAACGCCTCGTTCGCCGGCATGGGCGAGATGGCCTTCGACGCCGTGGCGCAGCAGCGCTATCCGCAGGTGGAGAAGGTCAACCATGTCCACCACGCCGGCAACAGCTCGGGCATCGTCGATGGCGCGGCCGGCGTGCTGATCGGCACCAAGGAAATGGGCGAAGCCCTGGGCCTCAAGGCTCGCGGCCGCATCAAGGGCATGGCCTCGATCGGTTCGGAGCCGTCGATCATGCTGACCGGCCCGTCGCTGGTCACCGAGAAGCTGCTGGGGCGCCTGGGCATGGCGGTCGGCGACATCGACCTCTACGAGCTGAACGAAGCCTTCGCCGCCGTCGTCCTGCGCATGATGCAGGCCCTGAACATCCCGCACGACAAGATGAACGTGAACGGCGGCGCCATCGCCATGGGCCATCCGCTGGGCGCCACCGGCGCGATGCTGGTCAGCACCATGCTGGATGAGCTGGAGCGCTCCGACAAGGAGACCGCCCTGATCACCCTGTGCGTCGGGGCCGGCATGGGCACCGCCACCGTCATCGAACGCGTCTGATAGCAACAAGGGTTGTCATCCCGGAAGCGCGCAGCGCTGTCCGGGACCCAGGGGCGGTGCGCACTGCCCCTGGGTCCCGGCTCTCCGCTCCGCTTCGGCCGGGATGACAACGGAAATTCAAAGGAAATTCCGATGGAAAACTTCAAGATCGAGGTCGACGGCGACGGGATCGCCCTGGTCACCTTCGACGTGCCCGGCCGGACGATGAACACCCTGACCGCCTCGGTGATCCGCGAGATCGGCGAGGTGGTCGAGGCCATCAAGACCAACGACGCCATCAAGGGCGCCGTCCTGACCTCGGGCAAGACCACCGGCTTCTGCGCTGGCGCCGACCTCGGCGAACTGGGCGGCAGTGAAGGCGGGATCGGCGGCGGCGACCTGAAGGCGGCGTTCGACGCCGGCTTCGCGCTGAACAAGGCGTTCCGCGCCCTGGAGACCGGCGGCAAGCCGATCGCCGCGGCGATCAACGGCCTGGCCATGGGCGGCGGCCTGGAAATGACCCTGGCCTGCCACTACCGCGTGGTGGCCGACAACCCGAAGATCCAGTTGTCGCTGCCGGAAGCCAAGGTCGGCCTGCTGCCCGGCGGCGGCGGCACCCAGCGCCTGACCCGCCTGATGGGCGTGATGGCGGCGGCCCCGTTCTTGCTGGAAGGCAAGTCGATGAAGCCGGCCGAAGCCCTGGGCTTCAAGGTCGTGCATGAGGTCGTCCCCGCCGATCAGCTGATCGAGGCGGCCAAGACCTGGGTCAAGACCAAGGGCGACCCGGTCGCGCCGTGGGACAAGAAAGACTTCAAGCTGCCCGGCGGCGGTCCCTACACGGCTGGCGGCAGCCAGGTGTTCGTCATGGGCAACGCCATGCTGCGCAAGCAGACCTATGGCAACTATCCCGCCCAGCTGAACATCATGAAGGCCGTCTATGAGGGCCTGCAGGTGCCGTTCGACGCGGCCATCCGCATCGAGACCCGCTACTTCCTCAAGACCCTGATGTCGCCCCAGGCCAAGGGCATGATCCGCACCCTGTTCCTCAGCCTGCAGGAACTGGGCAAAGGCTCGGGCCGCCCGGCCGGCGTGCCGCACTACGACGTCAAGAAGGTCGCCGTGCTGGGCGCCGGCATGATGGGCGCGGGCATCGCCTATGTCCAAGCCATGGCCGGCATCGAGACCGTGCTGATCGACCAGACGCAAGAAGCCGCCGACAAGGGCAAGGGCTACGCCGAGGCCCTGGTCAACAAGGCCGTCTCGCGCGGCAAGATGACCAAGGAAAAGGGCGAGGGCATCCTGGCCCTGATCCACCCGACCGCCGACTACGCCAACGTCAAGGGCAGCGACCTGGTCGTCGAGGCGGTGTTCGAGAACCGCGACGTCAAGGCGTCGGTCACCAAGCTGGCCGAGGCCCAGCTGGCCGACACCGCGATCTTCGGCTCCAACACCTCGACCCTGCCGATCACCGGCCTGGCCAAGGCCAGCGTGCGTCCCGCCTCGTTCATCGGCATCCACTTCTTCTCGCCGGTCGACAAGATGGGCCTGGTCGAGCTGATCATGGGCGAAGAAACCTCGCAGGAGGCCTTGGCCAAGTCGATCGACTACGTCCTGAAGATCAAAAAGACCCCGATCGTCGTCAACGACAGCCGCGGTTTCTACACGTCGCGCTGCTTCGGCACGTTCGTGCAGGAAGGCATGGAGCTGCTGTCCGACGGCTACGCCCCGGCCATCATCGACAATGTCGGCCGGGCCACCGGCATGCCGCGCGGTCCGCTGGAGATGCACGACGACGTCGCGCTGGACCTCTCCTACAAGATCGCCCAGCAGACCAAGAAGGACCTCGGCGACAAGTACGAGGAGCGCCCCTTCACCACGATCATCGAGAAGATGGTCGAGGGCGAGGGCCGCTACGGCCGCAAGAACGGCAAGGGCTTCTACGACTATCCGGAGAGCGGCCCCAAGGTCCTGTGGAAGGGCCTGGCCGACCTCGCGCCGGTGAAGATCGCCGAAGTCGACAAGGCTGGCATCGAGGAGATCCGCACCCGGCTGCTCTACCGCCAGGCCGTGGAAGCCGCCCGCTGCTTCGAGGAAGGCGTGATCACCGACCCGCGTGAAGCCGACGTCGGGGCCATCCTGGGCTGGGGCTTCGCGCCCTGGACCGGCGGCCCGGTCAGCCTGATCGACGGCGTCGGCGTGGCCAAGTTCGTCGAGGCCTGCGACGCCCTGGCCCAGAAGTACGGCGCGCGGTTCGCCCCGCCCCAGCTCCTGCGCGACATGGCCGCCAAGGGCGAGACCTTCTACAGCCGCTTCGGCGTCAAGACCAAGGCCGCCGCCTAAACGCCGCGCCCACGCGACGACGGAGGGGCCTGGCGGCGACGCCAGGCCCCTTTTCGTGATGAAAACACCTTCCCGGAAAGCTATGCCGTAGCCTCTATTCAAGCTATACTGTGACTCTCATCCTACGAGCGCAGCCGTGCTTCACCGCCTCATCCCCGCCACAGCCCTGCTTTGCCTGGTGACCACCGCTTGCGGGCCGGCCCGGGAAGTCGCTGTGCCACCGGCTGAGGTGGCGGAAACGCTCCCGAGCGATCCGGTCCCGGCGGCGCTTTCGGGCGTGGCCCAGCGCTCGCTCGAACGCCGCCACCCGGACGCCCGCGTCATCCTGGCCGACCAGGCGGTCAACCGGGGTGTCGACCAGGCCTGGGTCTGCGGCCGCTACATCCTGCTGACCCACAATACCCGTCGCGAGCGGTTCTTCATCGTCAGCACGACCGAACTGGTGGAACTGGGCAAGACGGCCGACTCGCGCTGGACCGACACCTGCGCCGACGCCAAACCCCTGCAGGGAAGCCTGGACACCGTCAGCGCCGAGACCCAGGCCGTGATCCTGACACGTCGGTGATCCATCGGCTCACGGACGCCAGCATTGGACGCGGCTGAGCGTCAGGGGTACAGACGGCGAGCCATGACCGTTATCATCACCGGCGCCGCCGGCTTCGTCGGGGCCCATGTCGCTCACCGCCTGCTCGACCGGGGCGAGACCGTCATCGGGGTCGACGTGTTCACCGACTATTACGACCCGGCGCTGAAAGCGGCGCGGGCGGCGCGGCTGGAGGCCCGTCCGGGCTTCACCATGGTCCGCATGGACATCGCCGACGGCGCGGCCTTCGAGGCGCTGGTCCACGACAGCGGCGCCAAGCGGATCGTCCACCTGGCCGCCCAGGCCGGCGTGCGCTACTCGATCGACAACCCCTTCGCCTACGAGCGCTCGAACCTGGCCGGCCACCTGTCGGTGCTGGAGGCCGCGCGGCGCAACGGCGTCACCCACCTGGTCTACGCCTCGTCCAGCTCGGTCTATGGCGACCGTCTCCAGTCGCTCGACGGCGAGCCTGGCGCGGGCTTCAAGGAGACCGACCCGGTCGACGAGCCGGTGTCGCTGTACGCGGCCACCAAGCGGGCCAACGAACTGATGAGCATCAGCTACGCCAAGCTCTACGGCTTCCCGATGTCGGGCCTGCGGTTCTTCACGGTCTATGGACCGTGGGGCCGGCCAGACATGGCCTATTTCAGCTTCACCCAGAAGATTCTCGCCGGCCAGCCGATCGAGGTCTTTGGCCAGGGCCGGATGGCCCGCGACTTCACCTATATCGACGACATCGTCGATGGCGTCGTCGGGGTGCTCGACCACCCGCCGGCCGCGGGCGGGCACGAGATCTACAACATCGGCGACAACGACCCCGTCGGGTTGATGGAGATGATCTCGACCCTGGAAGAGGCCCTGGGCCGCGAGGCGGTCAAGGTCATGCGCCCCATGCAGCCCGGCGACGTCACGGCCACCTACGCCGACATCTCCAAGCTGCACGCCCTCACCGGCTACAGGCCCAAGGTCAAGCTCACCCAGGGCCTTGAGCGATTCGCCGAGTGGTACCGTTCATTCTACGCCTAAAGGCGCCCGAGCCGGATGATCTCGCGGACCGATGGAACAGGGTCGCCCGCCCTTGTCATAATTCGATCTCCTTCGTCGTGATATTCCCCCGACGCGGACGGCTCCAGCGGTCACCCTACGACAAGGCTCGCGAGCGGTGGGGATCGGGCGCCTTCAATGGAGGCGCCTTGGGCCGCGATAAGGCGATTTGATGATTGCCTGGTGTGAAATGACCGCGCCTCGCCCCTAGCGGGCGAACGCGTGATAGGTCATCCGTGCGTCGCGCCAAGTAAGGTCGGCGCGTCTTTAGTGTTTTGGGGAACCGACGTTGACGAAGATATCCATCGTCATCCCTTGCTATAACGCCGAGGCGTTCATCGGTGATGCTATAGCTTCAGCATTGGCCCAAAGCCATGCCGATGTCGAATGCATCGTGGTGGACGACCGCTCGACGGACGATTCGGTCGCGATCATCGCCCAGGCCGCCGCCGGCGACCCCCGCGTCAAACCGGTGTTCCTCCCCGAGAACCTCGGCGCGTCGGGCGCTCGCAACGCGGGCCTGGCCGTGGCCTCCGGTGACTGGATCACCCTGCTCGACGCCGACGACCTCTATAGGCCCACGCGTCTGGAACGGCTTCTGGCGACGGCGCTGGCGGCCGACGCGGCCGTGGTGGTCGACAACCAGCAGGTCTGCGCCTTTCCCGCCACGTCCTCGACGCAGCTGGCCTTCGGGTTCATCCACGAGGACCCGACGCAGGTCACTCCGGAACTCTATTTCGCCGAAGCCGCCAAGTTCGGCCGCTGGCTCAGCCCCGGCTACATGAAGCCGATGTTCCGCGCCGATCTTGTGCGCGCGCTGAACCTGCGGTTCGACCCGCGCTTCAAGACCGGCGAGGACTTCCTGCTCTACGCCGACGCCCTGGTCGACCGGCCCCGGTTCGTGGCCTGCGCCTTCGCCGGCTACGTCTATCGCCGCCGCGAGGGCTCGCTCAGCCGGGCCGGCGGCGAGCACCTGCGCGCCCAGGCCCTTCTGTCGGACGTGATCGTCGAGCGATACGGCGACAAGCTGTCCGCCCAGGCGGCCGCCAGCCTGCGCGCGCGCAAGCAATTGATGAGCCGCCTGGCCGGCCTGCACGACGTGCGGGTGGCGATCAGCGACCGCGACTTCGGCGGCGCGCTCAAGGCCGTGACCCTGCAGCCCGACCTTGCCATGGCCGCCGTCGACATGCTCAAGCGGAAGCTCGCCAACGCCCTGGCCCCCGCGGCAGACGTGAAGCGGGCCGCGTAGGACAGCCCATGCTCAAGCGTTCCGCCTTCTTCAACTCGCTCTGGACGGTCGTCGGCAACGGCGGACAGCTGGCCGTCTCTCTGGGCACGTTCCTCTACCTGGCGCGCATCCTGTCGCCCCGCGACTTCGGCGTCATGGCCCTGGCGGCCGCCTTCATCGACCTGCTGACGCTGTTTGGCCGTTTCGGCCAGGTGGAGGCTCTGCTGCAGAAGGGCTCGGACGACCAGAAGACCCTCTCGACCGCCTTCTGGATCCTGACGACCATCGGCGTGGCGATCCTCGCCCTGGTCGGGGGCACGGCCTATCCGTTCGCCGCCGTCAGCAAGACCCCGGTCATCGCCCTGGTGCTGCTGATGCTGGCGGCCGTGCCGCTGATCCAGAACCTGGGCCAGGTGAACGAGGCCATCCTCCGGCGCGACTTCCGCTACAAGGGCATCGCCGTCCGCAACGTCGTCGCCACCCTGCTGGGCGCGGTCGCGGCGGTGATCCTGGCCAGCCTCGGCTACGGCGTCTTCGCCCTGGCCGCGCAGAAGCTGGTCTACACCGTCACCTACACGGCCGCGGTGTGGATCGCCCAGCCCTGGAAGCCGAGCCGGGTGTTCGAACGCGCCGAATGCCCGCGCCTGCTGCGGACCGGGCTCGACGTGACCATCAGCAACACGCTGCAGATCGCCAACGGCCGCATCGTCGACTTCAACGTCGCCTTCTTCCTGGGCGTCGTGACCCTGGGCGTGTCGCGCGTCGCCTGGCGGCTTTACGAATTCGCGCTGCAACTGGTTGTCACCCCGATCACCTCGGTGGCGATCAGCTCGCTCTCGCGCCTCAGCGAAGCGCCCGTCGCCCTGCGCAACGCCTATCTGCGGTATGTCGAGCTGATCTTCCTCTCCACCGCGCCGCTGTTCGTGGGGATCAGCCTGCTGTCCAAGGACGTGGTCCTGCTGATGGCGGGAGCGAAGTGGGCGGAGTCGGCGTCGGTGCTCTCGCTGCTGAGTCTTTCGGCGCTGGGCGGATGCCTGGGCCTGATCTTCGGCCCGGTGATGATCGTCCAGGGGCGCACCCAGGCGATCCGGTCGCAGGCCCTCTGGCAGACCGCCTTCACCATCATCGTCATCGGTGTCGCGGCGCAGTTCAGCCTGCTGGCCGTGGTCGTGGCCCATGTGGCCCGCATCTACCTGTTCGCCATCATCAACCTGGTGATCATGAACCGCTCGCTCGGCGTGGAGGCGCGGCCGTTCCTGGCCCGCATCACCCCGCCCCTCGCCGCGACCGCCATCATGGCCGCGGCCTGCTTCGCCTGCGGCCGGGTCTCGGCCGACTGGCCGCTGCTGGCGCGCATCGCCGCTGTGGCGGGCGTCGGCGCGATCGTCTATTTCGGCGCCCTGTTCGCGGGCGACCGGTTGGGCGTCTGGCGCGGCTTCGTCGCCGACATGGCCACCCTGGCCAAAGAACTCCTGCAACGCCGCCGCGCGACCGCGCCGGTCGCCGCCTCGCCTAACGGATAGGGTCATGAAGCTTTTCTACTATCAGGATCCGCACGGCAATTTCGGCGACGACGTCAACGCCTGGCTCTGGAATCGCTTCATTCCCGAAGCCTTCCAGGACGAGAACGACGGCGTCACCTTCAGCGGGATCGGCACGATCATCGGCCCGCGCATGCACGACGAAGGCCGCTGGATCGTGTTCGGCAGCGGCATCGGCTACGGCCCGCCGCCCCCCAGCTTCGGCGGCGCCGACTGGCGCATCCCCTGCGTGCGCGGCCCCCTGACCACCCGGATGCTCGGCCTGCCCGAAAGCGCGGCCGTGGTCGATCCGGCCGTCCTGATCGGAACCCTGCCCGAATACGCCCCGCTGCCCGACAGCGAGCGCGAGGGGGTGCTGTTCATGCCCCACCACGAGGCGCTCTCGACCGGGGCCTGGCGCGCCGCCGCCGAGCGGGCCGGCCTCGGCTTCGTCGACCCGCGCGACGACAGCAAGCAGACGATCGAGCGCCTGCGCCGGGCCAAGCTGGTGGTGGCGGACGCCATGCACGCGGCCATCGTCGCCGACTGCCTTCGCACACCCTGGGTCGCGGTCAGCACCTCGTCGGAGACCAGCACCTTCAAGTGGTTGGACTGGAGCCAGTCGCTGGGCATGGGCTACGCGCCGCAGCGCCTGCCGGCCAGCACGGCGCAGGAAGGGTTGCGCAGCGCCACCCTGCACCTCTACGGCAAGCGCTTCACGACCGAGCCCACGCCCGACGCGGCCGTCCGCCACCTGACGCGCGACCTGGCGTCCAAGCGCCACCCCTGGTCCTACCGCCGCCGCGCGACCGGACACGCCCTCTATCGCCGCGTCCTGAAGAAGGGCCTCGCCGCCAAGCCGCTGGACGGCTGGCGGGCGGACGCCGACGCACGCAGCCTGGACCGGGCCGCCGAGGCCCTGCGCCGCGCCGCGCTGGGCGCCGGGCAACTCAGCGAAGACAAGATCCTGGGGTCCAAGACGGCCCAGCTCCGCGACCTGCTGCTCAAGGTCGGCAAGGAGGGCTGGCGGTCGTGAAACGCGCGTTCCATGTGCTGATCACGATCTATCTCGCGATCATCGTCCTGAACCTCGACATCATCAGCCCGATCGGCAATTCGACGCCGATCGAGAAGGGCCTGCTGCTGCTGTGCGGCGTCATCTTCCTGCTGGGACGGAAGGTCAATCTGGCGGTCCTGGCGCTGATCGGGGTGATGGCCCTGACGACCATGGTCACCGCCATGGGCACCGACTTCTACGGTTTCAGCACCGACCGCTACCTGCGCGGCCTCATCAGCCTGCTGACGCCGTGGCTGCTGCTGGCCGGCGATCCGACCGAAGAAGACCGCGACCTGCTGATCAAGCTGTTCGCCTGGATGCCGCTGGCCGACCTGGCCGTCGGGGGACTGTACGCCGTCCTGCACCTGCACGAGCTGCGCCACACCGATTTCCTGGGCGTCAGCCGGCTGCAGGGCTCCAGCATTCCGGCGGGCCTGGGATCGATCTGCTATGTCGGCGCGTTCGCCGCCTCGATCGGCTGGGCCCAGACACGGTCTTGGCGCTACCTGGCGCTGCTGGGCGTGAACCTGGTCATCCTGCTGCTGACCGCCGCGCGCGCGCCGTTCTTCCTGGCGATGCTGGCGATCGCGGCGGTCTATCTGACCCTCTATCGCCACACCCTGAGCAGCTTCGTGGCGACCTTGCTGGCGGGCCCCGCCGTGGGGATCGCGGCCTTCCTGATGGTCGGCGCGTCGCTGCTGGCGCGCTTCAGCAGCAACAGCCTCAGCGGCCGCGAGATGATCTGGCAAGCGCTGCGGGACGTCCTGCGCGCCTACCCGACCTTCGGCATCGGCCTGGGACACCAAATTCTCGTGGTTCCGGAACAGGTTACCAAGTTAACCACGACCATCGCCGCCCACGATGAGTACTTGAGGATCGCAGTCGAATGCGGCTATGCTGGAGCTGCGATAATTTTCGCCTGCCTCATAGCCATTTGCATAAATATATGGCTCTCGAAACGGGTTGGCATGCATCCCGTTTTTCTGTTGGCAGCAGCAACGTTCTTCATATACTGTAATAGCGACAACGCGATTAGTTCGTCAGTAACGTCGTTCATTATAATCGTAGCCGCTTTCGCCTTCCCAGTGAAGAGTGGGGTGTCCGTTGCCGTACAGACAAAAGCAAGCGAAAGCGCCCGACGATCTCGGCGCAAGGTGCTGTCTTAAACGAGTAGTTCAGGAGTAGCGTGATGGAGCTGTCGTCAACCCACCCTCGACAGCCTCGCGTGCTCGTTAGTTTGGAAATCGGCCGAGGAATAGCCGCACTACTCGTTTGCGCCTACCATTTGGCCTATATCACCTACGAGTATTACGGCCAATACCCGCTGATGAACGCCTTTCGCGCCGGACATTGTGGCGTCGAATATTTCTTCGTGCTGAGCGGCTTCATCATCTACTATTCCCACGCCAAAGACTTGGGGAATCCGTCGCGACTGAAGCCCTTCGCACTGAAGAGAATCATCAGGATCTACCCCCTCTATCTCCTGGTGTTCGTCCCGCTGGTCCTGGCCTATCTCGCCGTGCCCTCCCTCACCGAGAAGGGCGAATTCACGCCGCTGTCCATCGCGGCCGACGCATTGCTGCTGCCGCATGGCAAGCGGATGGTCCTGGGCGTGGCCTGGACGCTCAAGCACGAACTGCTGTTTTACGCGCTGTTCGCGATCTCCATCGTCTTCAAGCCGGCGCGCCAGTACGCGATCATCGCCTGGATGCTGGCCATCCTGGCCTGGAACCTGGCCTTCTGGACGGTGGACACCGGACCCCGCGGCCCGATCTTCTTCAGCACCTACAACCTCGGCTTTGGGATCGGCATCCTCGTGGCCCGACAGGTCCTGCACGCCCCGCCCCGGCGGCCCCTTGCCCTGCTGATCGCGGGTGTCGCCGTCTTCGTGGGCCTGATGGCCTACGAATGGGCCATCGGCCGCGCCATGCCGCACGACGACATCCCCCTCGGCGCCAAGCTGAGCCCGATCCTCTACACGGTCGCCGCCGGGTTGGTGATCTGGGGCGGGGCGGGCCTGGACTTCAAGGGCATGCTCAAGCCGGCGCGGTGGACCGCCCTGGCCGGCGGCGCGTCCTACGCGCTCTACCTGATCCACGCCCCCGCCTCCTCGTTCCTGGTCCGCATGCTGCGCGCCACCAAGCTTCCCTTGAACCCGGAGGCGGCCTTCATGGTGCTGATGACGGCGGTCATCGCGATGAGCGTGCTTCTGCACCTCTATATCGAGAAGCCCTGCCTCGCCTGGCTCAAGACCCGCCTGCTCGCCAAGCCCAGCCCCTCGCGCGAGGTCAAGCCGGCCTATGAAACCTAGGGGGCGCCGAGAATCCTAGCGCGACAGCGCGTGCTCGACCGCGGGCAGGGTGATCGCCAGGGCGGCGGCGTCGGTGGGATGCGTGCCGTCGGGAATCATCGCCCGCAGCCGAGCCGCCGATTGACGGCGCCAGAGCGGATAGATGTCGATCAGTTCCACCCGGCTCTCGGCCGCGACCGCCCGCCAGACGTCGTAATAGGCGCCGAGCATCGGTCGAAGCAGCGCCTTAACGCCGAGCACCGGACTCATGGTCATCAGGCAGATCCGGACGCCCGGGCAGCGCCGCTTCAGCTCGTCGACGATCCGCCGGGCGTTCGCGCGGCTCTGCTCGAGACTGACCCCCAACCGGATATCCGCGTCGTTGACCGAGAACTCCACGAGCACGATGTCGGGCCTGGCCGCGACCACCCTGGGCAGCATCGACACCCCCCAGGGCGACGCCTTGCCCCCGCCCCCGAGGTTTATCGCCTTCACGCGGGCCCGCCATCGCTTCGAAAGCCCAATAGCGAGGGCGTCGAGCCAGCCACCTCTTGCGGTCAAGCTCGTACCAAGACCGACCAATACTATATCTTTTTTGTGCATATTCCCAATGATGCCACAAATTCGGTCATAAACGACACTGATTATTGTTGCCCAAAGACAGAGGCTCCGGCCTAAGTCAGCCCACAACCGTTACTGGCGCCACACCCCATGCAAGTTCATTTGTTCTCGACCACGAACGTCAAGGCCGACCGGGAAATGGAACTTCAGCGTATGCTGGATTCCGTCTCCGCGCTGGCCGCATCGGCGCTCCAGCCGGCCGTGACGCTGAACATCCTGTTCCAGCACTGCTCCCCGGACCGGCTGGCCGAACTGAAGGCCGCCCTGCCCGCCTTCGTCCGCGCTCAGGCCGTCGAAGGACAGGTGTCGCTGTCCAAGGCGCGCAACATCCTGCTGGCGCCGGTGCTGGCGGCCCAGGAAATCGCGCCCGAGGCCCTGGTGGCGTTTCCCGACGACGACGGCTGGTATCCCGCCGGACTGGTCGAGCGGATCATCGAACATCTCGAGGCCGACCCGCGACTGGGCTTCTTCTTCTGCCGCTACGGCAGCCAACCGCGTCAATGGTCGCCGGAGCAGGCGCTGACCACCCGGCCGGCCAGTTCGGCGGACGTCGTGCGCAACGCCTCCTCGAACACCATCTTCGTGCGCGGTTCGGTAGCGACGGCGGTCGGCCTGTTCGACGAGCAGCTGGGGCTGGGCACGCCCAACCACGGCGCCGAGGACCTGGACTACGCGCTGCGGGCCTATCTGACCGGGCGGGGCACGGCCTACGCCGACGCGATCCTGGTGGGCCATCGCGACAAGACGCCGGGCATTCGCGCCAAATATTATCGGGGCGGCATGATCGCCCTGGGCCGCTACGGACGGCGACAGGCCGGCCTGGCCCGGGAACTGGCCCGCAAGACCGCGGTCGGCGCCTATCTGTGCCTCCGGCGCGAGCTCTCGGTGGGCGACTACCTGTCAGCGGTCCGCGCCGGCCTGTTCGCCGCCTGACCCGCCTCACCAGCCGACGACCCAGCTTCCAAGGATTTCCAGATGGCGTTCCGCAGCCTCAACCAGTTTCTCAAGATCCGCGACGTCATCCTCAACACCAAGCGGGCCTATTTCAACAAGGTCTGGGGGATGGACCTGCACCCCACCAGCGTCTTCTCGCTGAGCGCCCGCTTCGACACCACCTATCCCCGCGGCGTGCATGTCGGCGAATACAGCTACGTGGCGTTCGGCGCCGCCATCCTGACCCACGACATGACCCGCGGCGTCTACCTGCACACCCGGATCGGCAAGAACTGCTTCATCGGGGCCCGCTCGACCATCCTGGCCGGCGTCGAGATCGGCGACGAGAGCATCGTGGCCACTGGCGCCGTGGTCACCAAGAACGTCCCGCCCCGCTGCATCGTGGCGGGCAACCCGGCCCAGATCATCCGCGAGAACATCGAGGTCGGCCGCTACGGCCGCTTCGCCAACGCCGAGGCCACCAAGCAGCGGCTGATCGCCGAAGGCGCGTTCGACTAGCGTTTTGCTAGGCCCGCACCTTGCGGATGATCGCCGGCGTCGCGTGCCTGAACGCATCGGCCATGGCGAAGAACAGCGGCTTGGGCTTGAGGGCGTCGTCGAACGGCAGCGGACGCGGAACGACGCCGTCATGGCGGCCGAAGCGCTTGCTGCGACGCAACCAGCCATAGCGGTCCGACAGCCCCCAGCAGATCACCCCGGTCACCGCGGCCTCGTCCAGCGCGACGGTCAGGTACCGCCGCGCCTCGTCGGCCACCCGGGCGTCGCGGGTCTGCCGGTCGATGACCAGGCGCTGGTCGTTGACGTCCAGCTCGGTCACTCGGATGTCGTAGCCGAGCGCCGCCACGTCGCGCAGGAAGCGTCTGAAGACCTGCTCGTCGAAGGGCTGGGCGTCGGGCTTGAGGTGGGCCTGGATTCCAAGCCCGTCGATCGGCGCGCCCCTCTTCCGCAGCCGTTCCAGCAGGCCCAGCACCGCCCGCCGCTTGGTGTCCGAGGCCGTGTCGGCATAGTCCAGGCCGTAGTCGTTGTAGTAGAGCTTCGAGTTCGGGGCGTATTTCCGCGCCTCGAAGAAGGCATCCGAAATCCAGTCCGGCCCCATGGCCACCACCAGGGGCGAGGTGCGAAGGTTGTCCGGGCGGCCGTTGCGCGGCTCGATCGCCTCGTTGGCCACGTCCCAGTCGGCCAGGCCCGGAAAGCGTTCCAGGATCTGCTTTAAACGCGCCGTCGCCGTCGACCGCCCGTCGCGTCCCATCAAGGCGTCACGGCCCCACGGCGGCAGGTTGTTGGCCCAGAGCGCCGTGTGCCCTCGGACCTGCTGGTCGTGGGCCTTGGCGAAATCCACGATCCGCTGGGCCGGTCCGTAGTCCGGATGATAGCGCTGGACCTCGACCGCGCCCCACTTCATCTCCCATTCGGGCGTCAGGATGGCGCATTGGTCGGCCACCAGGCGGGCGAAGCCCGGGTCGTCCAGCTGCTTCCAGCTCACCGCCGCTCCGAAGACCCGCCCCGACTGCGCCGCCAGCGCCTTGAGGGTCGGGGACTCGGCCCGCGCCGCCGAGGGGCCGGCCGCGGCCAGGCTCGCCGCCGTCGCGCCCAGCATCATCTCGCGACGTGTCGCGCCCGCTTCGAAGGACGTTGATCTCATTCCGCCACCTTTCTGGGAAACCATGTCGTGAGCTGGGCGCTCTATTGTTGCACTGCACCAATTGAATCGCCTTAGTCGGCGAGACGTTCCCCAACTTCGTGAGTGAGTTTGAGATGAGCCGAAGAATTCAGCACCTGGCCGCGATCCTGGCCGGCCTTGCCCTGTGGAGCGTCGCCGGCGCGGCCTCGGCCGCCATCACCTGCGCGACCCCCGGAGCCCTCGGAACGAGCCGGGTCCTCAGAATCCCGACCCAGGGGGGCGCCGAGTACGGGACGTTCCGCTACGGCCCGCTGCCGCTCAAGGCCAAGGAAGTCGTCCTGACCTTCGACGACGGCCCCGTCGCCGCGACGACGCCGAAGATCCTGGCCGCGCTGAAAAGCCAGTGCGTGCGGGCGACCTTCTTCATGATCGGCAAGCGGGTCGACGCCGACCCCGCGCTGGCGCGACAGGTCCAGGCCGACGGGCATGTCATCGGCTCCCACAGCTGGGCGCATGTGCCGATGAGCACGCTGAGCCCCGCCGACCAGATCGCCGATTTCGACAGGGGGCTGGCCAGCAACCAGCAGGCCACCGGCAAGCCGACGCGCCTCTATCGCTTTCCCGAATTCAAGCATACGCCCGAGCTGCTCGCCTACGCGGAGCGCAAGAACATCGCGGTGATCGCCGCCGACATATCCTCGGAAGACTGGCGAGGCCAGGCGGCGGAGGTGACCCTGGCCCGGGTTCTTGAACGGCTGGACGCCCGGGGAAGCGGCATCATCCTGTTCCACGACAACCAGGCCCATACAGTGGAGGTCATTCCCCGCTTCCTCGAGGCCCTCAAGGCGCGGGGCTACAAGGTCGTGCAGTTGGCGCCCGCGCTCTAGAACATTCTTCAAGCGAAGCGGATACCGGTTCGCGTGAAGAAAATGCGCCAGAACAAAAGGTTAGAGCGTCCGACCTGATGCTATCAGGTCGGACGCTCCAGACGGCGGACGCGGTCGTCAGCTGACGATGAACTCGCGGATCGCGCCCTGCAGGTCCCGCAGCGACATTCCCGGCGTATCGTCCGGCGGCGTCAGGTCGGGCAGGCGCAGCAGGCGTTCGAGTTCCTGCTCGTCATAGGCGACATAGACACCAGCGTGGCTTTCCAACTGCTTGGCCGTCGCCAGCTGGTGGTCGTTGCGGTGCTCGCCCATCGCCGCGCGGCGAGGGAAGATGATGATTGGCTTGTGGTGCTTCTTGGCCGCCAGCAGCGTGCCGATGCCGGCGTGGGCGACGACCCGGTCCGCCTGCCTGAAGAGCTCATCGAAAGCCCGCGGCTCCATCGCCCGGTGATGTTCCAGATGGCGCGGCGTCTCGGGGTTGTCGCCGATCTGGGCCACGACCCGGCCCAGGCTTGGCGCCAGGTCGTCCAGGGCCCGAATCAGACGGGGAAAGGGCAGCTGAGTGCCGACGGTCGCCAGGATCACAACACCGCTCCGTGGTAGACCGGGCCCGCGGGGCGAGCCAGGTGACGCCATTGGGTCAGCCACAGGTCGGCGATACGGCCGGCGATGCGGCCCGACAGCGACAGCCGCTCGACATTGGCGACGCTGTCGATCCAGATCGTCCGGGCGCCCAGCACCTTGCCGACCACCAGCGCGATCAGGCCCGGCGCCGCGCCGGTGGAGATCACGACGTTGGGACGAGCGGCCCAGACCACGCGCGCGACGCCCAGCAGCCCCATCATGGTCCGGAACGGCCGTGTGGCATTGAAGTCCGGAACGATATGGGTGGCGCCCACGCCGGACCGCTCGCCCAGTCCGGCCAGGGTCGCGGCGTATTGCACGTCACAGCCGTCGAAGCTGTCGCGCAGCAACATCAGCTGCTCCCAGTGTCCGCCCGACGACGACACGGCCAGCACGCGCGGACCGGCGTCCGCGACCTGTTGAATTCCTTCGCTTTCACGGGTCATGGCGGACCTCATCCCTTGACGCTGACAAGAGTGATGGAAGGCGCGGCGACGGCCGGGCTGACCGTGCCGCCGCGTCCGATGGAGGCGTAGGTGAAGCCGGCGCGGACCATTTCGGCGGGCTTGTAGACGTTGCGCAGGTCGACGACGACCGGGGCCTTCATCAGCAGCTTCACGCGGTCGAGGTCGAGGGCGCGGAACTGGTCCCACTCGGTGAGGATCAGCAGCACGTCGGCGCCGGCGGCCGCCTCGTAGGGACCGGTCTTGAAGTCCACGTCGGGCAGCAGCCGCTCGGCCTCGTGCCGGCCTTCCGGGTCGAAGGCCTGGACGCTGGCGCCCATGGCCTGCAGGGCCGGCAGGATGTCGAGGCTGGGCGCGTCGCGCATGTCGTCGGTGTTGGGCTTGAAGGTCACGCCCAGCACGCCGATGGTCTTGCCCGCCAGGTCTTCCGAGCCGAGCACGGCGGCCACCTTCTGGGCCATGGCCTTCTTGCGCGCGTCGTTGACCGCCACCGTGGTCTCGATCAGCCGGGTCGGCGCGCCATAGTCGTTGGCGGTGCGGACCAGGGCGATGGTGTCCTTGGGGAAGCACGAACCGCCGTAGCCGGGGCCGGCGTTGAGGAACTTGCCGCCGATCCGCTTGTCCAGGCCGATGCCCCTGGCCACCTGCTGGACGTCGGCGCCGACCTTTTCGCACAGGTCGGCCATCTCGTTGATGAAGGTGATCTTCATCGCCAGGAAGGCGTTGGCGGCGTACTTGATCAGCTCGCTGGTCCGCCGGCCGGTGAAGACGATCGGCGTCTCGTTCAGCGACAGCGGGCGGTATAGCTCGCGCATCACCGCCTGGGCGCGCTCGTCCTCGGTGCCGACCACCACGCGGTCGGGGCGCTTGAAGTCCTCGATCGCCGCTCCTTCGCGCAGGAACTCGGGATTGGAGACCACGGCGAACAGGGCGTCCGGACGCGCCTTCTTGATGATCGCCTCGACCTCGTCGCCGGTGCCCACCGGCACGGTCGACTTGGTGACGATCACGGTGAAGCCGTCGATCAGGCCGGCGATCTCCTCGGCGGCGGCATAGACATACGAAAGGTCGGCATGGCCGTCGCCGCGCCGGGTCGGAGTGCCGACCGCGATGAACACCGCGTCGGCTTCCTTGATGGCCTGGGCGCCTTCCAGCGTGAAGAACAGCCGGCCCTCGCGGACGTTGCGGGCGACCAGGTCGTCGAGACCCGGCTCGAAGATCGGGATCTCGCCCTTCTCGAGGCGCTCGATCTTGCTGGGGTCCTTGTCGATACAGGTCACCACGTGACCGAAATCGGCGAAACAGGCGCCGGAGACCAGACCGACATAGCCCGTACCAATCATCGCTACGCGCATAGATTCTCACCTTTAACCCCCGCCCAATCTGGCGGGACAAATAGTCTCAAGCCTAGTCGCCCGACTTCCACGACCCGGACAATCCCGAACCGCCCGCGCGCGGGCATGGACATGAGAGTCCGGGTTCAAGCGCCGTGGGTTTGGGCGGTTCGGCCCCGTTGACGTGCAGGCGCGCCGGGGAGGGCGCGCCTGGATGGCTAGAAGAAACGTTCACCGATGCGGATGGTGTCGCCCGGCGCCACGGTGGTCGAAGGCGAAAGCTCGGTTTTCACCTCCGAGGTCTCCCCGTTGCGCTTGATGAAGACCTTGTTCTTGTCGGCCCTGTACGTGTAGCCGCCGGCGGTCGCCACCGCGTTCAGCACCGTCAGGCCGGAGGTATAGGGATAGGTGCCGGGCTTGGTGACCTCACCCAGGATATAGAACGGACGGAAGCCCAGGACCTCGGCGCTGACGCGCGGTTCCTTGAGATAACCGTCGCTGAGGGCCTTCTGCACGGCGTCCTGGAACTGGCCGACGCTGAGGCCTGCCGCCTTGACCTCGCCGACCAGCGGCAAGGAGACCAGGCCGCTGCCCGTCACGAAAAATTCGCCCGACAGGGTGGGCTCGCCATAGACGGTGACGCGCACCTTGTCGCCGGAGCCGAGCTGATAGTCGGGCTCGGTGATCGTCGATGGAACACTCGGAGTCGCGGCCATCGGCGCGGGGCTCGAAGCCGCCGGAGGAGCCTGGGGCGGCGGGAAGGGAACCGCATCCTGGGCCAAGGCCGGAGCGGCCTGAAGACTGATCAGGGCGACGCCCAATGGCAAAGCTAGACGATTCAAGAAGCGCCGAACGAAAGTCATTGGATAAGTGTTCTCAAGATTACGCACAGTCCCTGTGAGCGGTGTGATGGCACGCGTATGTGACACGGAAAAGGCGAAGCGCTACACGCGACGAGATTTTCGAGCCTGAAGCACAACAGGCGGGCTCTCGGTCAAACGAATTGCGGTCAAGACGCCTGTCGCATAGGCGCCGGTGTCGATATTGATGCGGTCAGAACCGATGAAAGGTTCCGCGTCCGGCGTGTGTCCGTGGACGACGATACACCCGAGTCGATGGGGAAGACTGAGGAAATCGTTGCGGATCCACAGCAGATCCTCGGGCTCCTGCCGATCCCAGGGAACCCCCGGCCTGACGCCCGCATGGACGAACAGATAGTCGCCATAACGGGCGGAAAGCTCCAGCGCCCGCAGGAACGCCAGGTGGTCGGCGGGCAGGTTGTGCTGGAACTGGGCCTGGACGACCCGCCAGCTGTCGGCGTCGCCGCGGCCCGGCGGCCGGACCACGTCGTAGGAGGTCAGGGTCTCGCCGCCGCCGAACTCGACCCAGGCCGCGCCGGCCTCGGGCGTGTCGAGAAAGGACAGCAGAGTCTGCTCGTGATTGCCCATCAGGGCGCGCACCTCGAAACCGCTCCCGCCGTCGGAGAGCGCCTTCAGGGCGAGCACGCGATCGATGACGCCGCGCGAGGCCGGGCCCCGGTCGATGTAGTCGCCGACGAAGATCAGCACCGGGCGATCTTTCCGACCCGGTTCGCGCTCCCTCAGTTGGGCGAAATCGCGGGCGATGATGTCCAACAGATCGTCGAGCAGGTCGAGATGGCCGTGAATATCGCCCACCGCATAGACCACGCGGCCATCCGTCGACACGACGACGGGGTTGGTCACGGGGCGGGCCTTTGGACGAAGAAAGTTAAAACGCATCACTTGGCCAATCGGCGCGCCGGGGCGCCTGGGTTCGACGGCAGGCAACTTGCCCCACGGGCCCGCGCCGATCAACCGCTGGGCTGGCCCGCTTAGCAAACAATATACCATAAACCTCAATGGTCTAGTAATATAGTCATAAGGATTTCATTTACCAATAACAGCGTAGTTACCAATAGAATTGACATAGCTGTTACCATGTATTTTGATCGGATATTCAGGCGATAGCTTCACTCTAGTCTCACGACAGACGGTGAGGCTTCCATGCAGATCCGAAGACAACTAAACACTATCGTTGGCGCGACCGCCGCCCTGCTGATGAGCACCGCGGCGCATGCGGGGGCGCGTCCCTTCATGCCGCGCGGTGACGTCGTCGTGCCGCCGCCGGGCTTCACCGACCTCTGCCAGAGGGGCGAGGTCGCCTGCGGACCGCTCGAACCGTCGCTGACCCAGGCGGCCTCGACGCCGACCGCCGCCGTGCTGGCCACCTCCTCGATCGGCTATTCCTGGCCGGAGCGGGTCGCGGCCGCGGCCGCCGCGGCGGCTGAAGCCCAGGCGCCCGAGGCGGCGACCACCTTGACGCAGTTCACGGTGCTCGACGCCTATCGCCCGGCGATCGACGCCGACTTCGCCCCGGCCGGCGGCTGGTCCTGGACTCCGGCCGAACAGGCCGCCCCGCCACCCGCTCAGGTCGCCGAAGCCGCGCCGGCGCCGGCGCTGGCGGTCATGACCCCCGCCCTGCTGCGGTCGGCGCAGATGAAGATGGTCAACACCATCAACCGCGAGGTCAACCGCGACGTTCACAAGGCCACCGACTTCGATCTCTACGGCCTGCTGGAATACTGGTCGTTGCCGCGCGTCATCGACGGCAAGATGTATGGCGACTGCGAGGATTACGCCCTCGAGAAACGTCGCCGCCTGATCGCCGCCGGCGTGCCGGAGGAGACCCTGTCGATGGCCGTCGCGGTCACGGCGCGCGGCGAAAGTCACGCGGTGCTGGTCATCAGCTTCGAGTCCGGCGACTGGGTGCTCGACAACCTCACCCCCTGGGCCACGCCGTGGGAAGAGCTCAACTACCGCTGGGTTCAGCGGCAGGTCGCGGGTTCCTCCCGCTGGACGACGGTCGGCTGAGCACCAGACGGAGAGCGGCTCGGCCGCCCTCCCGTTTCGGCTCGCGGATACGCGCCAGACATAAAGACCCCCGCGGCGGCCGCCGCGGGGGTCTTTATGTCTGGGTGTCTAGCGATCGGCGCCGCGCGATGCGGCGGCGGCGAGCGCTCAGAACGCCAGGCGAATCATCTCGATGACGCCGTACCATAGGGCGCCGGCGATCGCGGCCGTCAGCATCCAGCCCACTAGGCGCGGCAGGCGGCGGCGGGTCGCGGGCGCGGTGGAAACCGTCGCAGTAACCAGTGAAACGTTGGCCTGAATCGTGGACATAGGGGGCCCTCCTCTAACGTGAAGCTTAGATCACGCGCCCTAATTGTGACCTAACGAACGTGATTTATGCAGCTTCATCATTATCCATGGTTAAGCTGAGGTTTATAAGGGACGGCGCGCGTGCATTGCGGTAGACAGTCACTCGGTTGCCTCTGAACCACCCTCAGAGCGGATTTATAGGGGATAGTGCAGTGAGCGGGAGCTTGAATACAGAAGTCATGCAGCGCACTACGACTGATTTCCTTCCCCGAGTAGCGGTCGATCCGCTTAAACGCCTTTGCGACATTTTTGCGGCGTTTCTGTTACTGGTGTTCTTCGCACCGGTGCTGTTGCTGACGGCGCTATTGATCAAGCTGGAGTCTCCAGGCCCCGCTCTGTTCCGTCAGACGCGGGGGGGACTGAACGGCCGGCCGTTCACCATCTACAAGCTGCGCTCGATGCGCTGCGAAGAGAACGGCCCCAATGTGGTGCAAGCGCAGCGTGGCGACGACCGCATCACCCGAATCGGCAAGCTGATTCGCATGGCCAGCGTCGATGAGCTGCCGCAGCTGCTCAACGTCCTGAAGGGCGACATGTCGCTGGTCGGGCCGCGTCCGCACGCCCAGGCCCATGACGATTACTACGGGGCCTTGATCCCCAGCTATAGCCAGCGCTTCCAGGCCCGTCCCGGCCTGACCGGCCTGGCCCAGATCCGCGGCCTGCGCGGCGCCACCGGCGACGTCGACGAGATGTCTCAGCGGGTGGAGGCCGACCTCGACTACATCGACAACTGGACGCTGCTGTCGGACATGCGGATCATGCTGCTGACCGTGCCGCACCTGCTGCTGGCCGAGAACGCCTACTAGCCCGTTTTCAAGCGAAGTGGGTACCGGGTCGCGTGAAGAAAACACATCAAAACAAAAGACTAGAGCGCCCGTCCTGATGCAATCAGGTCGGGGAAACGCTCTAGCGGCCCCGGGACGACATCCGCAGCACCGCGACCTGCAGCGCCAGCCCCACCCGGCCGGCGGGATTGCGGATTCCGTTGGCCATGATCACGAACCGCGCCGGTCGGCCCCGCCGCCACTCGGCCTTGACGTGGTAGACGGTCTGTTCGCGCGCGGCGGGGCTCAGGCGGTCCCAATGTTCATAGGCGAAGACCGTCCGCCGGTCGAACAGGCTGCTCTGCAACGGCGCCATCAGGAAGGACCGCTCCAGCGCCTGGCTGAGCGCCTCGTCATGGCCAAGCTCCGCCTCGATCGCGGCGCGCCGCAGCCACGCCGCGCCGGACGCGGGCCGCAACGCCAGTTCGCGCGCATTGATCCGCTCCAGGCGCGCGAGCGCGGGAAGGCCGGGCTTGGGCTCGGCGAGACCGTCCTCCACGCCGCGGGCCAGGGCCTCGGCCGGCGCGGTGGGCCAGCCGGACAGGTCGCCGCCCAGCTTCGCCGCGACCAGCGGTGCGCCGGCCAGGACGGTGGCCAGGACGGTCATCCCGGCGACGGCGACGACCGGCCAGGGCGGCAAGACAGTCCCGCCGCGCCGCGAACCGCGCGCCAAGACCATGCCGCCGACCACACCCAGCACCATCGCGCACAGCGCCTGGATGGCCGGAGCCTGCAGCGCGAAGTCCGTTACGCCGTGTGCCAGGAAGACGACGGCCGCGCAGATGGTGGCCCGCGCCCAGACGCCGGTGGAGCTGTCGGCGAAGCCGCCGCGCAGGATCGGCCAGATCAGACTGGCGAACACCGCCAGCATGGCGACGGCGCCGACCACCCCGCCTTCCTCCAGCCATTGCAGGTACAGATTGTGCGCCGCGCGCACGTCGTACAGCACCGATAGCGAAGGGCCAGTGGTCACCAGTTGGTTGACGGTTGGAAAGGCGCCCAGGCCAAACCCGCTCCACGGCGTCGAGAGGAAGGCCGCCCAGTGGAGCGCGAAGATGTTCGATCGAACGTCCAGATCGCGCCCAGTCACGCTGAACCGACCGGCCAGATAGTCGATGCTGGGCAGGGCGATCGCCGCGACCAGCAGGAGGGCCGCCACCGCGATCAGTCCCGTCGCGCCCCGCCAGCCCTGGCGTTGCGCGAAGACATTCCAGACCAGCAGCAGCCCCAGGCCGATCAGGGAGGCGGCGACCCCGGCCCGTGACGCCGTCAACAGCAGCACGGTGGCCAACAGCCCGACGACGCCCAGCCAGGCCGTCACCTCCGGATCGCCGCGTCGCAACACCGTCAGGTCGGGATAGCGGCGAAGGCGGTTCACGGCGGCGGCGACCGCCAGCAGCATGCCCGTCCCGAAGGTCGTCGCCGCGCTGTTGGGACTGAGGAGCGTGGCCGTCAGGCGCGCGGTCCGGCGGTCGACGACATGGTCGATGAAGGCCATGGCCGCGTAGAGGCTCAAGGCGGCCACCGCCGCCCGCAGGAACCAACCGCCACGAGCCTCCGACGCGCCGACGATCCGGGCCGAGACGAACAGACAGGCCAGGCCGAAAAGCTGCAGGACGTTGAGCAGCAGGGCCGACCGATCGACCGTCAGGCTGGCCAGGTGTCCCGGAAGATAGGCCCAGACGGGATGCGGCCCGCCCGGCCCCCAAGGGGTCAGCGGCCACAGCACGGCCGCCGCCAGCAGCGCGAAGAGCGCCGCCTGGGGGACCAGGCCCGACATCCTGCCGAGGTCGCGTCGCGCCCAGTCGCAGGTGGCCAGGAGACCGAGCAGATAGGCAGCGTAGAGCCCGGAGAACAGGGTCGCCGTGACCACTTCGCTGGCCCCGAAAGCCAGGACGGCCGCGAACACCGACGCCACCAGGCAAAGCGCGGCGATCTTCTCGGACGCCGCCAGCCTGCGGGCCCGACGACGGGGCGCCCGATCGCCCTTGGCGACCGGGCGCCCCACCGCCGTGTCAGTCGGCATAGTACTTGCGATAGCTCTTGTAATAGTAGTTGGCGTCGCCGTAGCCGTAGCGCCCCTGAGCCTTCAGATCGACCTGGGTCAGGGCCACGCCGGCCACGAACACGCCCTGGCCCTGCAGCAGCGACAGCGCCGAGGTGATCGCCTTGACGGGGGTCGTCTTCCAGCGCGCCAGCATCACCACCGCGTCGGCCGAGGGGGCCAGGATGCGGGTGTCGGCGATGGCCAGCAGCGGCGCGGTGTCGAGCAGCACCACGTCGAACCTTTGACGCAGCTCGGCCAGCAGGCGGCGCATGGCCAGAGAGCCCAGGACGTCGCGCGGCGTGTTGGCCGACCTGGTCAGCGCCAGGACCTTGGCCCCGCTGGCGTCGGTGATCAGCGCCTGGTCTAGCGTGCAGACGCCGTTCAGCACTTCCACCAGCCCCGCCGTCGGGGGCTCGGCCAGGAAGCGGTTGATCGCGCTCTGCCGCAGGTCGCAATCGACGACGACCACGCTGGCCCCCGACGTCGCCAGCGTGCGGGCCAGTGAGAAGGTGGTGGTCGTCTTGCCTTCGCCGGGCAGCGACGAGGTGATCGCGATCACCTTCACCGGCTCGCCAACCTTGGAGAACAGGATGGCGGCCCGCAGCTTGCGGAAGCTCTCGGCGAAGCCCGACAACGGCTTGGTCAGCAGGTAGTCGGCCGGGCTGACGCCGCGCGCCAGCTTGCCGTCGACGGCGGAGCTGAGCAGCGGGACCGAGCCCAGATAGGGCAGGCCCAGCCGGTGCTCGACCTCGTCCTCGGTGAACAGGCCGGCCATCAGGATTTCCGCCAGAACCACCGCGGCGAGGCCGGCGCCGAGCGCGGCGGCCAGGCCCAGGGCGAGGTTGAGCGACGGCTTGGGATAGCTCGGCGAGGTCGGGATCTTGGCCTGAGAGACGACGCGGGCGTCGGGCTGTTCGATGCCCTGGCTGGTCGTGGTCTGCTTGAAGCGGGCCAGCAGGGACTCATAGAGCGTCCGGACGGATTCGGCCTTGCGCTCCAGTTCGCCCAGCCGGATGCCGGCGCGGTTGTTGCCGGCCAGCGTGCCCTTGGAGACCGAGACGCTGCCCGCCATCGAGCCGGTCCGTTGACGCGCCACCTGGGCCTGGGCCTCGAGGTTGGAGATGATGCGGCGGATCTCGGCCTGGATCTGGCCGTCCATGTCGGCCAACTCACGCTTGGCCTTCAACAGGTCGGGGTGGCGGTCGCCGTAACGGCCGCTGAGGTCGGCGACCTGGGCGCTTTTCTCGGCGCGCTGCTTGCGCAGTTGCTGGACCACCGGCGAATTGAGCGACTCGCCGACGTCCTCGCCGTTGCTACCGCGCGCCAGTTGGCTGCGGGCGATGTTGAGGCGGGCGTCGGTCTCGGCCTGGGCGGCCTTGGCGGAGGCCAGTTGCTGGTTGAGGCCGGAGATTTCCTGCTCGGTCAGGGTGGCGCCCTCGGCGCTGAGCAGGTTGTTGGCGATCTTGTACTGCTGGACCGCCGCCTCGGCCTGCTGCAGCTGGTCGCGCAGCTCCACGACGCGGGTGTCCAGCCATTCGTTGGCCTTGGCGGTGGCGTCGAACTTGGCCTCGAGCTGCTCGGTCAGATAGAGGTCGGCGAAGGCGTTGGCGAGCCTGGCGGCCTGCTCCGGTTGCGGATGGGTGTAGTCGACCGAGATCAGGTAGGTCAGGCCGGCGCGGCGGACGTTCAGGCCGGAGAGCACCCGGTCGACCACCTTCTCGCGGCGGCGCTGGGCTTCGACCGAATCGACCGCGGACGTCGGCGCCACGGTCTTCTTGACCCAGGGCAGCCACGCGGCCGGGCCCTTGGCCTCTTCGAGATAGGGGTTGAAATAGGGGTCCTGGTCGAGCTTCAGCTGAGCGACCACGCGGTTGGCCAGCGAACGCGACCGCAGAACCTCGACCTCGGTGTCGACCACCGGCGAATCCGCGGGCAGGCCGGAGAGCACGGCGCTCATGTCGGTCACCTGCTCGGTGCGGGTGTCCAGCATGACCTGGGCGGTCGCCGTATAGCGCGGCGTCTGCTGCAGGGTGTACAGCAGCACCGCCACGAAGACGACCAACGCCACCGCCGCGAACAGACGCAGCCGGCGGCGGAAGGTGGCGATCACGACATTGAGGTCAAACGTCTTCTCTCCGGCGCTAGGCGCCAGAGAGATCGGGGTCTCGTAAGCTGAGCCGTCCATGAAAACTCTCGTTGGGCGCTGAGGAGACCCCAGACGCTTTCCTAGAACTGTAGCGCGACGGAGGCCGCGAGCTTGTTGTCGGCGAAGGACGTTCCGTGGTTCACGCCCGAGGAGTTCTGTTTCAGATAGGTGTAGGTCAGGAAGACACCGACCCGGCGGTTCAACAGATAGGCGACAGAAGCGCCCGCGCCGGTACGCTTGTCGGAGCGATCGATCTTCTCGTAATTGTCCTTGCCGTAGCTGGCATTGGCCGAAAGCAGCACATTGCGCAGCAATTCGTGGTCAATGTTGAGCCCGATATTGTTCGAAATGTAGCCCGGCGATCCGGTGGTGACCGCTTCCTCGATCGTCCGGCCCGCGGTCGTCGTCACCGTGGTCAGGGCGGTCGGGAACCATTCCACCTTGGCCTCGCCGCTGAAGCCGTCGATCTCGCCGTAGAGCGCGTTGTCGTAGGACTGCTTCATGTAGCCGACGGCGACGTCGCCTCGGACCACTTCGGAGAGTTCGAAATTGGCGCCGACCGTGGCGACATAGCCGTCGGAATCGCGGCCGGCGGTGGCCAGGTCGTAGCTCTTGGTGTTGCCGAGCACCGACAGGAACAGGGCGGTGTCGGGGCTCATGGCGTATTCCACCTTGCCGCCATAGTAGAATTCGTTGCGGTCGCGGGTGTCCTGCTCGACCGTCCCGCCCAACCGGTCGACACCGTCGTCATAATTATAGTCGAGGTCGGACAACCGACCCGTCAGGCGCAGGCGGTTGAATTCCTTCACGCCCGTCAGCTTGCTGGTCAGCAGGCTGTATTCGATCGGCTTGACCGCGCTGGCCGGCGACTGCGGCGAGGTGCGCGGTTCGGTCAGGGCCTGGTATTGCACCGAGCCGGAAATGTTCGAGCCGTGCACGATGTCGAGACGGCCGTTGACCGCCAAGGTGTATTCCTCGGTGTCTTCGCTGGCGAAGTCGGCATAGCGATTGACCGAGGCCGACGCGAAAGCCCCAAGGGCATGCCGCGACCAGTTGGACCGCACCGCCAGTTCAGGCTTCACGCGCCAGATGGCGTCGGCCTTTTCGTCGGCTTTCGTCGCGTAGATGTTGTCGTTGCCCTCGACGCTCGCGGTCACCCGCGGATACAGCGTGAAGCCGCCGGCCTTGACGCCGATCGCTTCATAGTCCGGGCGAGGGCGCTCACGGACGCTGACGTTCCTGTCGCGCTTGAAGTTCGACGCCGTATCCTGGGCCGAAGCCACGTGCGGAGTCGATACGACCAGCAAGGCCGCGATCGCCGCGGAAACCAGATATTTCATTTGGCCTATCCCCACCTTTTGGAGACACACGTCTCCGCTAGGACTTCCACAAACACAAAGAGGTCGGACGCCCGGTCGAAGCCGACCGGGACGTAGCTCTAGCCGCCGCAGTAGGCGGCGATCACGCCGGCGCAGGGATCGAAGACGGCCGGGGTGGTGGGAGCGCCCGCGCCGCCACCGCCCGTCGCGCCTTGCAGGCTGACCAGGACGCTGACCGAAGGCCCGCCGTCCGTCGCGCCCGTCACCGTGGCCGATTGGCCGGTGGCGGCCAGTTGGGCGACGACCGCCGGGTCTTTGGAGACCATCTCGGCGAACTCCGGAGCCACGGTCGCCGCGACCGCGATCGCCACGCCGGCGCTGATGATGCCCGACTTGACCGCCTGGATCAGCGCGGCGGCGATGATCTCGGGCGAGGCGCCGCTGGTGGCGAGCGCCTGGGTGACGGCGGCCTGGATGGCCGCGAGCTTGTCGGCGTTGGAGAGGCCCGAGAAGCCCGCCGTCGAGGCGGCCGCGCGGGCGGCCGAGGAGATGGTGGCCTGCAGCGAGGCGGCGGTCGCGACCGGTGTGGCGCGAGCCCAGACGACGGACTGACCGATGGGTGCAGTGACCATCGCCAGTCCAATGACGAAGGCGCTCAGATAACGCGATGACATGGCGAGTTCCCCGTTTTCGATTTCACCAGCGGTATAATGCCGCACTCGCGAACACTCCAGCATTATTTACGCGCTGTTAGGCAAACAGCCTCGCGACTCGTGAATTGCCCGCGAACACGCCATTTTTTGAGCGATGATGGCTTAAAAGCGGCAATTGTGCAGCATAGTTGCCGACCGAGATACGGTGATCTTCTTCGGAATGCGAGCGTGAAGGGCATTCCCGCCTGAGGCGACTTCACACACCCGATCAATTCGATGAGACAATTTGAACATCTGTCCAAATTCACCGAAGAGCGGACCTCTATCGTAACGCCCGTCGAAGCCGTCTTAGCACTCGCAGCAAATGCGGCTCGATGCTCGGCCAGATCAGCATTGCGATCAGGACCAAGATGATCAACGCGGCGAGCTTCACTGAACCCCTCCGAAGACCCACGCCGACTAACACGGCCTTGTGACGATCGTTCCTCGGCAAGGCGCGAAAATCCGGTTCGTGGCGAGAATTCGGCGAGGGCGCCCATAACCCGGGCGTTCCCGCATCCGCGCGGGCGGTTCGCCGGGCGATTGCTCCAGGTTCGAAACACCGCGGCCATGGTCTCGCCTCAAGGTGACGCTAGCCAGAAACACCGTGGTGGCGTGAAGGAGAAGTCGATGCGCCTGCCCGAGCGCCCATGGCCTTGAAACGCGGCGCGCGGCGGTGGCTGGTCGTCGGCCTGACATCCCTGGCCCTGCACGCCGTGCTGGGATGGGCGTTGCTGCGAGGGGTTCCGCCGGCCCCGACCCTGGTCGAACCGCCCAGCCTGGTCGTCGAACTTCTGCGGCCCACCCCGCCGCCCGCCGCCAAACCGCCGCCCCGGTCACCGAGCCATGCGGCGCCGGCGATCTCGCTCCCGCAACTCCACCGGCCCGCGCTCGCGCCGCCGGCAAATATCCCGCCCATCGCCGCCGGTTCCTCCCAGATCGTCGCGCCGCCGGGCTTCGTCGCGCGCGGAACGCCGACTGGCGGCGGCGATGCCCTGCGCCAGGCCGCCCGCCAGGGCGGCGGCTGCAACCACGCCGACATCCTCAAGCTCAGCAAGGTCGAGCGCGAGGCCTGCGCCGAAGCCCTGGGCGCGAAGAACAAGAACGGGCCGGCGCTCTACGCGGCGATCGATCCGGACAAGAAGGCGGCGTTCGACGGCGACTGCAAGAAGGACGACGACTGGTGCCTCTACCGCACCGGCAAGGGGCCCTATCCGGGCCTGTTCGCCCTCGGCAAGAAAAAGAAACGGCCGGGTTGGGATGATTGACGGCGCGAGGCGCTTGATCGCCCTGAATGCCAAGGCCGGACGACAAGGGAAAAGTGGTGCCGCTTACAGGACTCGAACCTGTGACCCCCTCATTACGAATGAGGTGCTCTACCAGCTGAGCTAAAGCGGCGCGCTTTCGTCGCCAGGACGAGGCCTGGAAACCTGGTGCCTCCCGCCTGGCAAATCACCGCCCGGCGCGAAGAGGGGCCTATTTAGCGGCGCGAGGGCCGCTTGCCAAGCGTCGGCGTGCAGCCGTGTTGCGACGAGGCCCCGGACCGCCCGGTTCGCCGTCCGGTCCGCCGTCCATGACCGCGGTCGGATCGAACACGCCAGGGTCGTCGGGAATGGGCATCAGCGCCCCGCCGGTCTCGGCCGCGCGGACGAAGGGCGTGGATTCCACATAGGCCGAGGGCAGCTCGGGCAGCTCACTCATCGCCCGCTCGCGGCGCTCGAAGCGCGGGTGGATCAGCTCGCCGGTCTCGGCGTAGCTGACCGTCAGCCGGGCCCAGTCGCCCTGGGCGTAGGCGAAGGCGCGGCCCTCGGGGTCGAGGTCGGACCAGTCGGCCTCCTGCGGCGCGGCCGCGCCCCGGGCGATCCAGGCGCGGGCCTCGTCCGGTTCGCCGTTGGCGTAGGCGACGCGCGACATCAGGCCGGCGGCGCGGGCCGTCAGCTCCTCTTCCGGAAGTAGCCGGGCGGCGGCGCGGGCCGCGACCGGATCGCCGCCGATCAAGGCGCTCTCGACCTTGAGCAGCCGGCTCTCGCGGGCCTCGGGCTTGAGGTTGGCCAGGGCCGCCAGGCGCGTGGCCCGCAGCTTGGGCGTCTCGTTGGTCTTCAGGTCGCGATAGGCCAACCACAGGGCCGGGTGGGGTGAAAGCTTCCAGGCGGCCTCGATCAGGCTCCCGGCCTTGGCGGCCTTGCCGTCGGCGGCCAGCAGGCGGGCGGCCATCACCACGCCGGGGGCGAAGTCGGGCTTCAGCCTGGCGGCCTGGGCGGCGAAATCGAGCGCCTGGGCCAGGGCCTTGGGATCGTCGGACTCCTCCAGGCTGGCGGCCGAGGCGGCCAGCAGGGCGGCCCGGGCCCGTTCGGCGACCAGCGGCGGCACGATCTTGCGGTCCAGGGCGCCCTGGACGAGGTCGAGCGCGGCCTTCCAGTCGCCGGCCTCGAGCCGGGCCTCGAGCAGGGCGCGCCAGGCCCAGCGCGCGGTCTTGGCCAGGCCGTAGGCGGTCTCGGCGTGCTTCAGGGCCAGGGCCTTGTCGCCCTCGGCCAGGGCGGTCTGCATCAGGCCGCGCAAGCCGGCCAGGCGCATCTCGGGAAAGCCGAGCATGGCGTTGTAGGCCGACCGGGCGGCGACGTGGTCGCCGGCCGCCTCGGCGGCCTGAGCGGCCAGCACGCGGACCAGGGCCGGGGCGTCCTGGGCCAGTTCGGAGGCCTTCTGGGCCAGGCGGCGCGCCTCGGAGCCGTCACCGGCCGCCACGGCGAGGAAGCCGCGCGACAGGGCCTCGACGCCCTGCTTGCGCCTGGCCTCGGCTCGGGCGCGGGCGGCGCGGCGCGGGGCCTCGACCACCCATAGCAGGCCGCGCCACAGGATGGTGGCCAGCAGGGCCACGAACAGGGTCAGCAGCGCGGCGGCGGCGGCGGTCATCTCGACCCGCCAGCCCATCCAGTCGAGGCTGGCCGCGCCCGGTTCGCCGGTCAGGGCGACCACCGCCACGGCGATGGCGGCCACCAGGAAGAAGACGATCGCCGCGCGGATCATGGAGCCACCGGAGCGGCGGTCGGGAGGTTGGCGGGCGGGGCGGCCACGACCGGGACCCCCGCCGACTGGGCCCGCGCCACCTGCACCAGGCCGGCCAGGGCGTCGGCGCGGATCGTGGCGATGTGGCGGTCGATCTCCACCCGACGTTCGGCGGCGGCGCGCCAGGGGGCCAGCACGGTCTGGGTGGTGGCGGGCAGCGACTGGACCGCGGCCAGGGCGCCTTCGAGGTCGCCCTCGTTCAGCAGCGTCTGGGCGCGAACCAGCAGGGCGTCGGGGGCCGAGCCCTGGGTCGAGCCGACCTGGCGGATCGAGACGATGCTGGACAGGGCGTGACGCAGCCGGGCCAGGAAGTCAGCGTTGCGGCCGGGGTCGCGGGCGGCGACGGCGGCGCGGGCGGCCAGGGTCTCGAACTCGGCGGCCAGGCCGGCGCGGGTCGGCGCGCCATCCTGGGCCAGGCGGGTCAGGGCCCGCAGGTCCGGCGACAGCGGCAAGACCCGCTCGAGACCCGCCAACTCCTCGGCGAACGGGCGAGCGGTGCGGGCGGCGTCGGAGAGGGTGGCGGCGGCCAGAGCCGCGCCGGCCGCGTCGAGCGCCCGCTGCTGGCCGGCCTCGAGCAGGGCGACGCGGTTTTCCAGTCGGGCGACGTTCTCGGGCGCGACGGTCGGGGCCGGCGGCGCGGCCGGTCCGCCGAACAACGGGCGATCGCTCGGCGGCAGGACCGGAGCCCCGCCGCTGACCGGCTGCTGGACCGCGACCGGGGCCTTGGGCGCGAACCAGCTGGGGCCGAATCGCGCCAGGGCCGCGCCGGCCGCCACGCAGATCACTCCGAAGGCGATCACCGCCCAGAAGCCGAGGCCCAGGACACGGCGGGGCGCATAGAGCGCCGGATCGCGTGGGGTGGCGATTTCAGCGGGATCGGGAGCAGCGGTCATGGCCCATTCGTGCCCCACGCCGCCGCGCCGCGCAATCGCTCAGCTACAGCGTGTTCCGCCAAAATGTATGCGGTTTGGCGGCGAGAACATGCTGCAAGCCGGAGAATCTAAAGCCTGCTTCTCCAAACGGGCTTTAGGGGAGGAGCAGGCCGAGCAGCGCGGTTTCGTCCAGACGCGGCGCGAACGCCACAGGACCGAGGATCCCGGCTCGCCCAAGCGCCTCGAGCGGCGCGGCCACGGCGGCCGACAGGCACAGGACCCTCAGGCCCGGCGCGGGATGACTTGCGAGCACCTCGGACAATTTCCGCGCGGCGCGCGGCGAGTGCAGCAGCACCGCCTCCAGGTCGCCCAGGGCGGCCAGGGTCGAGGGCGCCGGATCGCGGGCCACGGACTCGTACAGCGCCGTGCGGCGGACGCTCAGCCCCGCCGCGATCAGGGGCGACAGCAGGTCGCCGGCCGGCTCCAGGGCGCTGGGGTGGAGGATCGCGCCCTCCAGGCTCGCGGCCTGGCCGACGATCAGCGCGGCGAGGGCCTCGACGTCGCCGTCGGCCGAAGCGACCTGGACGAAGCCGGCGGCGCTGGCGGCGGCGGCGGTGCGGTCGCCGACCGCGAACACCCGCCGGGCGCGGTCCGGGCAGGCCCGGACGAAGGCGGCGACGCCGTTGACGCTGGTGAAGGCCAGGGCCGCCACGCCCGTTAGGTCGATCCCGGCCCCGAGGTCGCGCACCGCCAGCAGCGGATCGATCAGCGGCGTCAGGCCCAGGGCTTGGAGGCGAGCGGCGGTGGCCTCCGCGCCCGGCAAGGCCCGGGTGACCCAGATCCGCCGCGCGCCCTCGGTCATCGGCCTACTCGGTGAGGATCAGGGCCGGACCGCCCTCGATCCGGACCTGGCCGCCGAGGTCGAGGCCCAGGGCCCGGGCCTGGTCGGTGGCGTCGAGGCCGGAGAGCGTCACCGCGCCCTCGCGGCGGAAGCGCTGGGCCCCGTCCGGGGTCAGGGCCTCGACGATCATCGTCAGCTCAAGGCCGTCCAACCGGGCATAGGCCCCGACCGCCGTGCGGCACGAACCTTCCAAGGCGTAGAGCGCGCCGCGCTCGGCGGCCACGGCGAGGGTCGTGGCCTGGCAGCGCACGGCTTGCAGCCAGGGCAGGTCGACGTCCTCGCTGCGGGTCTCGATGACCAGCGCGCCCTGGCCCGGGGCCGGCGGGGCGGCGATGGGGTCCAGCCAGCTGCGCGTCAGGTGGCCCACGCCCAGGCGATTGAGGCCGGACTGGGCCAGCAGGATAGCGTCGGCCTCGCCCCGCTCCAGCTTGGCCAGGCGAGTGTCGACATTGCCTCGCAGCATGACGACCTCCAGGTCGGGGCGGACGTGCAGGGCCTGGGCCTGGCGGCGCAGCGAAGCGGTGCCCAGGCGCGCGCCCTTGGGCAGGTCTTCCAGCCGCTCGCAGACGTGGCTGATGAAGGCGTCGCGCGGGTCCTCGCGCTCGGGCACGGCGGCCAGGACCAGGCCCGGCGGCAGCTGCGCCGGCATGTCCTTCAGCGAGTGGATCGCGCAATCGATACGGCCGTCGAGCAGGGCCTCCTCGATCTCCTTGGTGAACAGGCCCTTGCCGCCAATCTCCATCAGCCGGCGATCCTGGATGCGATCGCCGCTGGTGACGATCGGGATCAGCTGGGCGAAGGCGTCGATGTCGTCGCCAGGACTCGCGCCGAGCGCGGCGGCGATACGGGCCTGCATCAGGCCGGACTGGGCCAGCGACAGCTTGGAGCCGCGCGCGCCGATGCGGATGGGTTGCCGGGACACGGTGGGGGCGTTACCTGCAGAGCGATACGAAGCCTTCGCTGCTACAGGAGCGGCGGGAACCCCGCAACACAATGACAACCCTTACGAACTCGGGCTCGACGAAACCGAGCCTCACCATCCTCGGGCTGGAAACCAGCTGCGACGAGACCGCCGCGTCCGTCGTGCGCCGGGACGAGGACGGTCGGGTCGAGGTGCTGTCGTCGATCGTCGGCACCCAGTTCGAGCAGCACGCCCCGTTCGGCGGGGTGGTGCCGGAGATCGCCGCCCGCGCCCATGTCGAGGCGATCGACGACGTGGTCGCCGAGGCGATGCGGGCGGCGGGGATCGATTTCGAGGCCTTGGACGGCGTCGCCGCCACCGCCGGGCCCGGCCTGGTGGGCGGGGTGATGGTCGGGTTGGCGTTCGGCAAGGCCGTGGCCCTGGCCCGCGACCTGCCGTTGGTGGCGGTCAACCACCTGGAGGGTCACGCGGTTTCGGCCCGGCTGGGAGCGGACATTCCCTATCCTTTCCTGCTGCTGCTGGTCTCCGGCGGGCACTGCCAGTTGCTGGAGGTGGCCGGGGTCGGGGCCTGCACCCGTCTGGGCACCACCATCGACGACGCGGCCGGCGAGGCCTTCGACAAGATCGCCAAGAGCCTGGGCCTGCCGTATCCCGGCGGCCCGGCCCTGGAGACGCTGGCGGCGTCCGGAGATCCGACGAAATTCGACCTGCCCCGCGCCCTGCTGGGCCGCAAGGATTGCGACTTCTCGTTCTCGGGCCTGAAGACGGCCGCCGCGCGGCTGGCCGAGAAGGTCACCAGCCAAACCGAGCGCGCAGACCTGGCCGCCGCCGTGCAGTTCGCCATCGCCCGCCAGCTGTCCGAGCGCACCGACCGGGCGATGAAGCTCTACGCCGCCGGCCATCCGGGCCAAGCTCTGCGTTTCGTGGTGGCCGGCGGCGTCGCGGCCAATGGCGCGGTCAAGGCGGCGCTGCGCCGGAACTGCGACGACAACGGCTTTTCCTTCGACGCCCCGCCCCTGGCCTATTGCACCGACAACGCCGCGATGATCGCCCTGGCCGGGGCCGAGCGACTGGCGGCGGGCGTCTCCGACGACCTGGACGCCGTGGCGCGTCCGCGCTGGCCCCTCGACGAGGCCGCCGCCTTATCCAATCCGAGCAACAGTTTCGGCCGCAAGGGAGCCAAGGCATGACGTTCAAGCACGCGGGCGTCATCGGCGCGGGGGCCTGGGGCACGGCGCTGGCCCAGGTCTGCGCCCGGGCCGGGCTGCGGGTGACCCTGCAGGCCCGCGAGCCCGAGGTCGTGGCCTCGATCGCCGCGTCGCGCGAGAACACGATGTTCCTGGCCGGGGTGAAGCTGGAGGCGGCGATCTCCGCCTCGGCCGACATGGCCTCCCTGGCCGCCTGCGACCTGATCCTGGCCGTGCCGCCGGCCCAGCACCTGCGTTCGGCCCTCGCGGCGCTGAAGCCGCACCTGAAGGCTGGCGTGCCCGTGGTGCTGTGCTCCAAGGGCGTCGAGCAAGGTTCGCTGAAGCTGATGAGCGAAGTCGCCGCCGAGATGTTGCCCGACACGCCGATCGCCGTGCTGTCGGGGCCCAGCTTCGCCGGCGAGGTGGCCCGCGGCCTGCCCACCGCCGTCACCCTGGCCTGCGAGGACGAGGCCCTTGGCAAGGCGATTGGCGAGGCCATCGCCATCCCGGCCTTCCGCCCCTACCTGGCTCCCGACGTGATCGGGGCCGAGGCCGGCGGGGCGGTCAAGAACGTCCTGGCCATCGCCTGCGGCATCGTCGAGGGCAAGGGCCTGGGCCGCAGCGCCCACGCCGCCCTGATCACCCGAGGTTTCGCCGAATTGACCCGCCTGGCCGTGGCGCTAGGCGGCAAGGCCGAGACCGTCGCCGGCCTGTGCGGCCTGGGCGACCTGGTGCTCACCTGCTCCAGCCCGCAGTCGCGCAACATGAGCGTCGGCCTGGCCCTGGGCGGCGGCCAGACCCTGGAACAGGCCCTGGCCGGCAAGGTCTCGGTCGCCGAGGGCGTGGCCTCGGCTCCGGCCGTGCGCGCCCTGGCCCGCTCGCTGAACGTCGAAACCCCGATCTGCGAAGCCGTCGCCGCCGTCCTGGCCGGCGAGGTCGATGTCGACAGCGCCATACTGGGCCTGCTGTCGCGACCGCTGAAGACCGAAGCCTGAAACTGGGGACAGGCGCATGCGCCTGTCCCCGACCCGTTCTCGGAAGGAAATCGCAATGCCCCTCTACGCCATCATCTGCAAGGACAAGCCCGGCGCGCTCGAGACCCGCCTGGCCACCCGCCCGACCCACCTGGACTATCTGAACAACAGTCCGAACCTGAAGCTGGCTGGCGCCCTGCTGGACGACGCGGGCGCGCCGATCGGCTCGATCATCGTGGTCGAAGCCGACGACAAGGCCGCCGCCCAGGCCCAGGCCGACAACGACCCCTTCACCGCCGCCGGCGTGTTCGAGAGCGTCGAGGTGCATTTCTGGCGGCTGGCGATCGGCTCGCTGTAACGATCTTCTCCTCATCGTTGTCATCCAGGGCGGAGCGAAGCGCAGACCCGGGATGACAACCTTTGGGGATCACTGAGCAACCATGTCCCGCACCGATCCCGACAACCCTGCCCGCCCCATGCCGGGGACCGTGCTCTGCCCGCTGGACGAGATCGCCTCGCCCGGCGCGCGCGGTTTCCGCTTCCGCGTGGATCAGGCGGTGTTCGCCGGTTTCGTGGTGCGGCGGGGCGAGGCCGTGGTCGGCTATGTCGACAGCTGCCCGCATGCCGGCTGGCCGCTGGCCGGGCCCAGCGGCCGGTTCCTGACCCGCGACAACGACTTGATCCTGTGCGGCGGCCACGCGGCCCTGTTCCGCATCGACGACGGGGCGATGGTGGCCGGCCCCTGCGAGAACCTCGCCCTGACGCCGTGGCCGGTGCGCATCGAGGACGGCGCGGTCGTGACGGACTGACATAACGTCAGTCGCCAAGCCCCATGGTCAAGGTTAGTCTGCGCCCACCGGATCAGGCCGAGGACGCGCGATGAATTTCTTTTTGCTGCAACCGGGCGATCCGGACCTGTTCGACGGCGACCCGGTCGACGGGCTCGAAGGCATGCCCGAGAAGGACGCGACCTTCGATCCTCGCCTTTGCGTGCCGCTGATCTCCGTCACCCAGGGCATGAAGCAGTTGGTGACGATCGACGTCAGCAACGCGGCGCGCACCGCCGGGCGCCCGATCGTCGGCGACTTCACGCTCACCAGATTCGTCGATGCGCTGTCGGTGCGGCTCTATCAGTATTGCCTGCAGGCCAGGTCGCTGGGCGCCGGCCCCGACCGCCCCACCTATCTGCACATGCTGAACGGTTCGGACGGGACCGCCAGGCTGGTGCTGACCTTCGCCTTGCGCGACGCGATCCTCAGCGAGGTCCAGTTCCAGTCGCGTCCCGACGAGGGCGCGCCCACCGAGCAGCTGACGCTGAACTTCACCGAGATCCTCTGGCACTATCGGATCGAGAAAGGTGGGCGGCCGACCGGTGAACTGCGCACCGGCTGGAGCGTGGCCCGCAACAGGCCAATCGCCAGCTTCACCACCTGACCGTTCATTAACGCCTTGGCGCTAGAGTTTTCCCGACTGAAACCGGGAAACCGACGCCATGGCCGACGGGTCCAATCCGAATTTCGACGCCGAACTGACCGACGCCCACGACGCGCGCGGCCTGGGCGACAAGCTGCGCTCCTTCGCCAAGGTCAATCCGCGTTTCGCGCCGGACCTGGCCCGCACCATGTTGGCCCCGCGCGACCACACGGTCGTGGACGCCTTCAACACCCACAGCGAGACGGTCGGTTACGAGTTCACCTCGGGCTGGGCGTCCAACAACATCCCGTTCGTCACGCCCTTGTTGCGCGATTTCATCGCGAAGCGGGATGACGGCAATATCCGCTACATGGAAATCGGGGCCTATGAGGGCCGCAACCTGGCGTTCATGGACTGGCTGATGCCGGGCCGCCTCGACGTCACGGTGATCGATCCCTGGTTCGACGAGGCCCTGAACCCGGAAGAGAAATACCACGCCGTCGAGCCGCGCTTTCACCGCAACATGGCCAAGACCTCGTTCCGGTCGATGACCGCCCGCAAGGGTTTCTCGACCTACGAGCTGCCCAGGATGCTGGCGGCCGGCGAGCAGTTCGACCTGATCTATGTCGACGGCAGCCACACGGCCCTGGCCGTGCTGATCGACCTGTGCTTCTGCGCCAGCCTGTTGAGCGTCGGCGGCATGATGGTGCTAGACGACTACTGGCACGACATCAGCGAGATCGGTGGCCCGGGCGTGAAACAGGCGGTGGATCAGTTCCACGGCGCGTTCGGCCGCTATTTCGAGATCACCGCGGTGTACCGCCAGGTGGTGCTGACGAAGACCACCGAAATCCCGCGGTAGCGGAACGCCGTGGAACGGACGGGGACTCACACTCGCCCCGTAACGCACGCCGGCCGAGGAGGCCGGGGTTGCGAAACTTCAGAGTCCAGGGCGGATGGACGCCTATTGAAGCTCCACGTCTAGCCCGCCACCGCCAGGTCGTCGCTGGTGGCGCCGAGCAGGGCCATCTGCAGGCGCGAGCGGTCGCGGCGGGCCGATTCCAGGGCGCCTTCGGCCAGGGCGGCCTCCGAGCGGATCCGTTCGATGTCGGCCTGCATCTCGGCGACCTTGTCGTCGTGGCCGCGGCGGGTCTCGTCCTCGGACGCCTGCAGGGCCTCGAAGCGGGTGCGCAGCTGGCCGGCCCGTTCCTCGGCGCGCTTGAGCGCCTTTTCGTGGGCCCCGACCATCTTGGCCAGCTGGTCGGCGCGTTCGATGGCGGCGGCGCGGGCGGTGTCGACGCCGGCGTGGCGGGCGCGCAGGTCCTCGACCTCGTCCTCCAGGTTGCGGACCCGTTCCAGGGCGCGCTCCAGAGCGACGTTGAGGTCGCCGGCCCGGCGCTCGACGGCCTGCTGCTGGGCGCTGGACTCGTTGAGCTTGGCCGAGATCTGGCCGTTCATCTCTTCCAGCTTGTCGGCGCGACCGGTCGCGGTCTCCAGGCGGGTCTGCAAGGCCGACACCTCGGTGCGGCCAGCCTCGACCTGGGCCTCGAGGCCGCGGACGACGCGGGCGCTGTCGGCCTGGAAGGTGGCCAGGGCGTTGTCGGAGGCCAGCAGGCGGGCGCGTTCGCCGGCCACCTGGGCTTCCAGCTCGGTCTCGATGCGCGACAGGCGGGCCACGTCCGAACCGGCCTGGTCGAGCCGCTTCTTCAGAGTGGCCAGTTCCTCGATCTGCAAGGAGGCCTGCTGGTTGGCGCGGGCCAGCGAGGCCTCGGCCTCGCCGCGGCGGGTGTCGATGTCCTGGGTCTGGACGCGCAGGGTCTCGACGTCCTGGGCCAGGTGCTCGCCGCGCGCGGTGGCGTCGCGCAGGGCGGCTTCCAGGCCGCCGACCTTGAGGTCGGACTGCTGCAGGCCGTTGCGCAGGCGGTCGATTTCCAGGGCCCCGTCTTCCAGGGCGACGTCCAGGGCCTGGCGGCGGGCGTCGGATTCGGTCAGGGCGGCGTCGGACGCGGCGAGCTTGGCGGAAAGCTCGCGCTCCTCGGCCTGGACGGCGGCCAGCTGGCGCGCGGCCTGGTCGAAGGCGGCGCGCAGCGAGATCAGCTCGGCGTGCTCGCTGCGGCGGGCTTCGAACTCCTCGGCGACCGGGCCGCGGATTTCCGACAGCAGCGGCTCGATGGCCCGCAGGTGCTCGACCACGCGGCTGATGCTGTCCAGGCCGCCATGGATGGTTTCGTAGCGGACGCCGATCGCCTGGGTGGCCTCGACCAGGCGGTCGACGCCTTCGAAGGCTTCCGGACGGTCATTCTCGGCGGCCAGCATCACCGGCTTGACGCCGCTCTTGGTGTTGCGATCGCCCTTCGACAGCAGCCTCATCTTGCCCACCCCTTAACGACCTGCGGAACCGACGCCCATCGCGCCGATTCGGCCCCTCGACCACGCAGAATCATTTGCCCATTCGTTAACAGAGTAGCCTGCGCCCAAGTTTGATGTCGAGGTCAAGATCGCGCGTATGGCGAGAGGCGCATTGACGCATCGCCAAACGAACGAAAGCCGCCGCGCCGACCCCGAAAGGCGGACGCGACGGCTTCGAAACAGCGTCGATGAGGGCTTATTCAACCCTAAGCGGCGACCGATTGCTCCGGAACGGCGGGCTCGAGACGGATCAGGTAGTCGAAGGCCGACAGCGCCGCCTTGGAGCCTTCGCCCATGGCGATGACGATCTGCTTGTAGGGCGTCGTGGTCGCGTCGCCGGCGGCGAACACGCCGGGCAGCGAGGTCTCGCCACGATGGTCGACCTCGATCTCGCCGCGCTGGGTCAGGGCGACGCTGTCCTTCAGCCACTCGGTGTTGGGCACGAGGCCGATCTGCACGAACACGCCTTCCAGGTCGACGCGGTGGACCTGGTCGTGGTTGCGGTCCTTGTAGGTCAGGCCATTGACCTTGGTCCCGTCGCCATGGACCTCGGTGGTGAGGGCCGAGGTGACGATGCGGACGTTGGGCAGGCTGGCCAGCTTGCGCTGCAGCACCGCGTCGGCCCGCAGCTCGCTGTCGAACTCGATCAGGGTCACGTGGGCGACGATGCCGGCCAGGTCGATGGCCGCCTCGACGCCGCTGTTGCCGCCGCCGATCACCGCCACGCGCTTGCCCTTGAACAGCGGGCCGTCGCAGTGCGGGCAATAGGCCACGCCCTTGTTGCGGTACTCGTCCTCGCCGGGGACGTTGATGTGCCGCCAGCGGGCGCCGGTGGCCAGGACCACCGTCCGCGACTTCAGGCTGGCGCCGTTCTCCAGCTTGACCTCGATCAGGCCGCCCGGTGTCTTGGCGGGGACCAGGCCGACCGCCTTCTGCAGGTTCATGATGTCGACGTCGTAGTCCTTGACGTGCTGCTCCAGGGCCATGGCCAGCTTGGGACCCTCGGTGTGCGACACCGAGATGAAGTTCTCGATGCCCATGGTGTCGAGCACCTGGCCGCCGAACCGTTCGGCCGCGACGCCGACGCGGATGCCCTTGCGGGCCGCGTAGATCGCCGCCGCGGCGCCAGCGGGGCCGCCACCGACAACAAGAACGTCGAAGGCGTCCTTGGTCTTGATCTTCTCGGCCTCGCGGGCCGCGGCGCCGGTGTCGATCTTGGCCAAGATCTGCTCCAGGCTCATCCGGCCCTGGCCGAACGGCTGGCCGTTCAGCAGCACGGTCGGCACGGCCATGACCTGGCGCTGCTCGACCTCCTGTTGGAACAGGGCGCCGTCGATGGCCACGTGGGTGATGTTGGGGTTCAGGGCGGCCATGGTGTTGAGCGCCTGCACCACGTCGGGGCAGTTCTGGCAGGTCTGCGAGAAATAGGTCTCGAAGCGGAACTCGCCCTCCAGGGCGCGGACCTGGTCGAGGACCTCGGCGTCGAACTTCGGCGGGTGGCCGCCGACATGCAGCAGGGCCAGCACCAGCGAGGTGAACTCATGGCCCAGGGGCAGGCCGGCGAAACGGACGCTGGCGTCTCCCCCTGCCTGATTGGGGGTCTCGCGCTCGATGGCGAAGGACGGCGTGCGGGCGTCGTCGCGGCGCGACAGGCTGACCTTGTCCGAAGCGGCGACGACGTCTTCCAGCAGGTCGAGCATTTCGCGGGACTTGGGACCGTCGTCGAGCGCGGCGACCAGCGTGATCGGCTGGCGCAGATGGCCCAGATAGGCCTTCAACTGATCCTTCAGGTCGGCGTCCAACATGACGTGCTCCAATGCGTGGCGTCGCCTCGAACGGGGGAGGAGGGCGGCGCGAATTTCAAAGGGGGGGTGCGTTCCCCCGGTTTCGCGGGCTGGCGAAACCGGGAGAACGCGGGCCGGACTAGATCTTGCCGACCAGTTCCAGCGACGGCTTCAGGGTCTTTTCGCCTTCTTCCCACTTGGCGGGGCAGACTTCGCCGGGGTGGGCGGCGACGTACTGGGCGGCCTTGACCTTGCGCAGCAGCTCGAGGGCGTCGCGGCCGATGCCGCCGGCGGTGATCTCGACGATCTGGATCTTGCCGTCCGGATCGATCACGAAGGTCCCGCGATCGGCCAGGCCGACTTCCTCGATCATCACGTCGAAGTTGCGGCTGATCGTGCCGGTCGGGTCGCCGACCATGGTGTACTGGATCTTGCCGACGGCTTCCGAGGTGTCGTGCCAGGCCTTGTGGGCGAAGTGGGTGTCGGTCGACACCGAATAGATCTCGACGCCGAGCTTCTGGAATTCGGCGTAGTTGTCGGCCAGGTCTTCCAGTTCGGTCGGGCAGACGAACGTGAAGTCGGCCGGATAGAAGAACACGACCGACCACTTGCCCTTCAGGTCGGCGTCGCTGACGGTGATGAACTTGCCGTTCTTGAGGGCTTCGGCCGTGAAGGGTTTGATGGCGGTGTTGATCAAGGACATGGAGTGCTCCTGCTGAATTGCGGGAGCATCCATACGGAGCGGATCGAAATAGGGCCAATCGATTAATTTATGGTCGGCGATAGGATCGATCTATGGACACGCCGTCGGCGATTCTTATATGGGACCCATGCTCCCCACCCTCCGCCAGCTGCAGTACCTCAAGCTCCTGTCCGAGCACGGCTCGTTCAGCCGGGCGGCCGAGGCCTGCCACGTCACCCAGCCCACCCTGTCGGCCGGCATCCAGGAACTGGAGAAGATCCTCGGCGCGCCGGTGGTCGACCGGGCCCGCTCCGGCGTGATCCTGACCGCCGCCGGCCAGGAGGCCGTGCGCCGGGCCGAGGCGATCCTGGCCCAGGCCGAGGACCTGGTGCAGGCGGCGCGCGGCGCGGGCCAGCCCCTGGCCGGCCGCTTCCGCCTGGGGGTGATCCCCACCGTCGCCCCCTATCTGCTGCCGCGCGCCCTGCCGGTGCTGCGCGACCGCTTCCCCAAGCTGCGGCTCTATCTGCGCGAGGACCTGACCCACCGGCTGATCGCCTCGCTGAAGTCCGGCGCCCTGGACGCGGCCCTGATCGCCCTGCCCTACGACATGACCGGCCTGGACTGGGCCCATGTCGAGGACGACGAACTGCTGGCCGCCGCGCCCGCCAATCACCGCATGGCCGCCTTCGAGCGGGTCGATCCCGACAGCCTGCGCGGCGACGACATGATCCTGCTGGAAGACGGCCACTGCCTGCGCGACCACGCCCTGGCCGCCTGCGGGCTGGAGCCGCCGCCCCGTCATGGTGGCATGGGCGTCGGCGAGGAGGAGAGTTTCGCGGCCACCTCGCTGCCCACCCTGGTGCAGATGATCGGCTCGGGCCTGGGCGTGTCGTTCCTGCCGTCGATGGCGGTGGCGGCGGGCCTGACCCAGAACGCGCCGGTGACCATCCGCCCGCTCGACTCCGCCCATTCCAGCCGTGAGATCGTGGTCGCCTGGCGCAACGGCTCCAGCCGGAGCGCCGAGGGCCGGCTTCTGGCGCAAACCCTGCGCGACCTGCCGCCCGCCGCCCCCTCCTCCCGCCACTAGAGGTTTCCGACCATGCGTCTTCTAGGTATCGACCACGTCGTCCTGCGCGTCCTCGACCCGGCGGCGATGGAGCGGTTCTATGTCGAGGTCCTGGGCTGCGCGGTCGAGCGGCGGCAGGACGAGATCGGCCTGGTGCAGCTGCGGGCGGGCGCCCAACTGATCGACCTCGTCGACGTGGCCGGCCGGCTGGGCCGGGCGGGCGGCCCGGGGCCGGGCAAGGAGGGCCACAACATGGACCACCTCTGCCTGCGGGTCGTCGATTTCGAGGTCGAGGCGGCTCGCGCCCATCTCGAGGCCCAGGGCGTCACGGTCGGCGACGTGGGCCTGCGCTACGGCTCGACCGGCGAAGCGACCTCGCTCTACCTGTCCGACCCCGAAGGCAACGGCCTGGAGCTGCGCGCCTAAAGCGTTTTCGAGCGAAGCAGATACCGGTTCGCGTGAAGAAAACGCGCCAAGACAAAAGGCTAGAGCGCCCGGCCTGACGCCATCAGGTCGGGAAACGCTCTAGAGCGGTTTCGGCGATCGCCGCCGCGCTTTCGCCACGACCCATGGCCACCTATTGTTGCAAGGCCAAGCGGACAAGGACCTCCCGACGATGCGATCTCTGTTGATGCTGAGCACCGTCGCCGCCCTGGCCCTGGCCTCCGCCGCCCAGGCCCAGGCCCAGGCCACGCCCCCCGCCCCGCCCCCCGCCACCTCCCAGACCGTCGAGCTGTTCCCCGCCGATCCCGGCAGCGCCGTGGTCGAGGAGCTGCTGGTGGTCGCCCGGCCGCCGGGCCCGGCCCTGTGGCTGGTCGAGAAGGGCGGCGCCAAGCTCTACGTCCTCGGCTCGGCCCCGCCCCTGCCCCACCAGCTGAAATGGGACAGCCCCCGGCTCGACCGCGCCCTGGGCGAGGCCAGCCTGGTGCTCGTGCCGCCCGAGGCCTCGGTCGGGCCGCTGCAGATCACCAAGTTCGTGCTGACCGGCGGCGGCGGCGTGCGCCAGGGCCTCGGCAAGAAGCTGGAAAACCGCCTGCCGCCGGACCTGCTGGCCCGGTTCGTCAGCGCCCGCGAGCGCGCCCAGCGCACGGCCGTTCCGTACAAGGACTGGAAGCCGGCCGTGGCGGGCTTCATCCTGCTGTCGGACTTCCGCCAGGCCGCCGGCCTGTCCGAAGCCAAGCCGGTCAGCACCGTCGAGCGCATGGCCAAGGCCAAGGGCGTCAAGGTCAAGGCGATGAGCCAGTATCGTCTGGGTCCGGTGCTGGCCAGCGCCGGCAAGCTGTCGGACGAGGCCAACCTGGCCTGCCTGCGCGACACCCTGACCGAGCTGGAATATGACGGCGGCCACCCCACCGACATCGGGACCGACTGGGCCAATGGCGACCTGGCCAGCGTGCGGGCCCGCTATTCGGCCTCCGCCGCCCAGCGCTGTCTGCTGCGCGCCCCCGGCGGCGCGGGCCTGCTGGCCGAGCAGATCGGCCAGTCGGCCGCCGCTTTGAACGAGGCCCTCGACCGCCCCGGCGTGACGGTCGCGGTCGTGGACCTGGCCTTCCTGCTGCCGGCCAACGGCGTGCTCGACCGCCTGAAGGCCGCGGGCGCCCAGGTGACCTCGCCGGCCAGCTGATCGACCCCGCGGGCGACGCCGCCGCCGCTTAACCACTCGCGTCATTTTTGTAAGCTTTACTATTCGCGTTAAGCTTGCATCGACATCCGTTTGTCGCAAAGGTGCCGGGCAGCAAGTCCCAGGACTCGGCTACAAGCGGGGAAATCCATGTCGCGAAATCGCGGGATCATGGCATGTGCGCACGCCGCGCCGCTGTTTGCCGCGCCGTTCTTCGCCATCATGGGAGCGGCTTCGCCGGTGGCGGCCTCCACGCCGGTCCTGGCCTGGGACGGCGCCCGGCTCGTCGGCGTCCACTGCCTGGTCGACCCTGATCGGCTCGCCAACCGGCGCAAGCTTCAAGCCTCCCTCTGCGAACGGGTCCGGACCCTGGCCGCCGAGAAGGCCCCCCTGCCGGTCGCGGTGCTGCCGCCCGGCGATCCCCGGCTGATCGCATCGGACACCGTGGTGCTGCTGTTCCACGCCGCCGTGCAGACCAGCGGCGGCGGCGAGCCGCTGCTGGTGTTCACCACCCGATCCTTCCGCCCCACGGCCGCGCCATCCGAACTGTTCGGCGCCGCGCCCCGCGCCGTCCCCCTGCCCGCTGGCGGCGCCAGCCCACGACTCGACACGGCGCTCGACGCCGCGCTCGATGAGACCCTGCCGTGGCGTTCGCGCGCCCCGCCCTGAACGACCCCTGAACCACCCTCTCTCCTGAAAGCCAAACCCCAGAAGCAGGACCGACCGATGCGCCAGTACGACGAGAGCCTCGACCAGAACCTCCATCGCGAGATCGACTTCCCGGTCTTCCAGGGACCGGCCGACGCGGTCGCGCCGGCGCTGGAGGTCTCCGTCGCGCCGGTGGACGCCTCGGTCGACGGCCAGGGCGGCACGATCCGCGACAAGCCGGTGTTCACCATCGAGCAGGTGGTCGAGCAGCTCAATCGCGGCGGGGCCGGCTGGACGCCCGACGTGATCGACCACGCCGTGCCGCGCGACGGCGACGTCTCGGTCCTGAACTTCGGCTTCCACACCGCCGAAAGCATGTTCGCCGAGCCCTATGTCTACGAGGAGGACGGCGTCCTCTACGGGCGGCCGGAATATTTCGGGTTCGCCGAATTCTCCGACGCCCAGAAAGCGGCGGCCCGGGAAAGCATGGCGGCCTGGGACGACCTGATCGCCCCCACCCTGGTGGAGAGCGCGCCCGAGGCAGCCGACATCACCTTCGCCAACTACACCAACCGGCCGGGCACCCAGGCCTATGCCTACCTGCCCTACGACTACACGCCCGACAACGCCGACCTGATCGCCGGCGACATCTGGGTCAGCGCCAACCAGGCCAGCAACTTCCAGCTGGACGAGGGTCTCTACGGCATCCACACCCTGGTCCACGAGAGCGGTCACGCCCTGGGCCTGCAGCATCCCGGCGACTACAACGCCGCCCCCGGGGTCAGCATCACCTACGCCGCCAACGCCGAGTACTATCAGGACAGCCGCGCCTACAGCGTGATGTCCTATTTCAGCGCCGCCGAGGTGGGCGCGCGGCATTTTGACTTCAACATCTCGACCACGGTCTATGCGGCCACGCCCCTGGTGCACGACATCGCCGCCATCCAGGCGATCTACGGCGCCGACATGACCACCCGCACCGGCGACACGACCTACGGCTTCAACAGCAACGCCGGCCGCGACTCCTACGACTTCACCAAGACGCCCGCGCCGATCATGGCCATCTGGGACGCCGGCGGGATCGACACCCTCGACGCCTCCGGCTACGCGACCAACCAGATCATCGACCTGACGCCCGGCTCGCTCAGCAGCATCGGCGGGGTGACCTACGACACCGCCCCGTCGTTCGAGCAGGTCAACGCCAACCGCGCGGCGGCCGGCTACGCGCCGGTGGCCCTGGCGACCTACAATTCCAACATGGCCGCCCTGGCCGCCAATCCCGTGGTCGGGCGCCTGACCGACAATGTCAGCATCGCCTATGGCGCGACGATCGAGAACGCGGTGGGCGGCTCGGGCGCCGACCGGCTGATCGGCAACACGGTCGCCAACACCCTGACCGGCAACGCCGGGAACGACACATTGGAAGGTCGGGCGGGTAACGACATCCTGCTCGGCGGCCTCGGCGCCGACGTCCTGGACGGCGGCGAGGGCGTCGACAAGATGACCGGCGGGGCGGGCGACGACCGCTATGTGGTCGACAACTGGCGCGACACGGTGACCGAACTGGGCGGCGGCGGAACCGACACGGTGTGGAGTTCGATCAGCTACAACCTCGGATCCAACCTCGAGAACCTGCGCCTGACCGGTGACGCCAACCTCGGCTCGGGCAACAGCCTCAACAACGTCATCGAGGGCAACGATGCCTTCAACCTGCTGAGCGGCGAGGCCGGCAACGACAGCCTGTCCGGAGCGGGCGGCGCCGACATCCTGCTGGGCGGCGCGGGCAATGACCGGCTGAACGGCGGGGCGGGCTTCGACATCATCTTCGGCGGGGCCGGAAACGACGTCTTCGCCTTCGACGCCAGTTCGTTCCCCAGCAACGACAGCCTGTCGATCGACTTCGTCGGCGACTTCGGCCGCGGCGACCTGTTCGACTTCAGCGCCCTGGACGCCGACAGCACGCTCGACGGCGACCAGGCCTTCTCGCTGGTGTCGCATTGGACCGGCGTGGCCGGCCAGATCATGGTCAGCAGTTATTCCAGCGTCTTCGGGGCGATCGGCGCCCTGGGCGGCGTCGACCTGGGGGCCTATGGCTGGGGCCTGTGGGGCGGCGCCTCGGTGGTCTGGGGCGACCTGGACGGCGACACGAACTCCGACTTCGCGGTGTTGGTCAACGGCGGTTCGCTATCGACGAGCGGCTGGCTGCTCTGAGTTCGAGGATCGTCCCTCCCCTTTCGGGGAGGGTGGCCCCGAAGGGGTCGGGTGGGGGATCAGTGCAGAGCGTTTGAGCGGCGGTGAAACCCCACCCACCAGCTTCGCTGGTCCCCCTCCCCACAAGGGGAAGGGAAAGGGGCTACGACCGAAACCGGAGCGTCCCGGGGATGAAGGACGCTCCGACGCCGAGAATTCAGTAGGTAAGATTGCCGTTGTTGTTGCCGATGTTGTTCAGCGGCAGGCTGCTCGGGTTGCTGGCGCCGCCGGACGTGCGGCACAGGGCCGACAGGGTGGCGCCCTGGGCGTTGCCGGTGACCTGGATATTGCCGCAGCTCTTCTGGAAGGTGCTGGCCCCGCCGCTCTGCACCAGGTTGCCGTTGTTGTTGCCGATGCCGGTCAGGGTCAGGGACGTGCCGTTGGCCGAACCGTCGGCCCGCAGGCACATCGCGTTCAACACCGCCTGGCTGGCGGCGTTATAGGCGAAGGTGAAGTTGGAACAGGTGTTCTGGAAACCGCTGGCCGCCGCCGCCGGCGCCGCGGCGCCGAGCACCACGGCGGAACCGAGACCGGCCAGGACCATGGCGGCCGCTCCGGCCAGATTGAACAACTTGGACATCAATGCCTCCCTTTTGTTGACCGCTTCCGCGGCTACGCGCATGACGCGCTATTGGAAGTTAGCACAACCTATAAGAGTCACAACACGCGCCGACAACCGCCGCCCCGCCTCTTCCCGCCTGGGTATTTTGACTCTTCCCCCCTTTGCGTGCATAAGCGCGCCCTTCCGGCGCTTCATCAGCAGCGCCTCTACCGTCACGACCCCAGCCCGCTAGCGCGGGACCCATCTGGACGAGGCCGGTGAGGACCCCCATCGACGTGATCGTCCATGGGGGCTGATCGCGTTTGGTCTGTTGTTTAAACCAGGGTTCGACATGTTCGACGGCCTTACAGAGCGGCTCTCCAGCGTCTTCGACCGCCTCGGCGGTCGCGGTGTGCTGTCCGAGAAGGACATCGACGAGGCGCTGCGCGAGGTCCGCGTCGCCCTGCTCGAGGCCGACGTCGCCCTGCCGGTGGTCAAGGATTTCATCACCAAGGCCAAGGAAGCCGCTTCGGGCGAAGCGGTGATCCGGTCCGTGAAGCCGGCCGACCAGGTGGTCAAGATCGTCTATGACGGCCTGGTCGACATGCTGGGCGGCGAGGTCCCCACCGGTCTGAACCTGGCTCTGAACCCGCCGTCGGTGATCCTGATGGCCGGCCTGCAGGGCTCGGGCAAGACCACCACCACCGGCAAGCTGGCCCTGCGGCTCAACAAGATCGAGCGCAAGAAGGTGCTGGTCGCCTCGCTCGACACCCGCCGTCCGGCCGCCATGGAACAGCTGGCCATGCTGGCCAAGCAGGTCGAGGTCGAGAGCCTGCCGATCGTCGCCGGCCAGAGCGCCGCCGACATCGCCCGCCGCGCCCTGACCGCCGCCAAGCTGGGCGGCTACGACGTCCTGATCCTCGATACCGCGGGCCGCACCACCCTGGACGAGGCGATGATGAGCGAGGCGGCGGAAATCGCCCGCATCGCCCAGCCGTCCGAGACCATCCTGGTCGCCGACAGCCTGACCGGCCAGGACGCGGTGCGCACGGCGAAAGCCTTCCACGAGCGCCTGCCGCTGACCGGCCTGATCCTCACCCGCGCCGACGGCGACGGCCGGGGCGGCGCGGCGCTGTCGATGCGCCACGTCACCGGCCTGCCGATCAAGTTCCTCGGGGCCGGCGAGAAGATCGACGCGCTCGACGTGTTCGACGCCCGCCGCGTGGCTGGCCGCATCCTCGGTCAAGGCGACGTGGTCGCCCTGGTCGAGAGGGCCGCCCAGGACCTCGACCATGCCGAAGCCGAGCGCATGGCCAAGAAACTGGCCAAGGGCCAGTTCGACCTCAACGACCTGGCCGCCCAGCTGAACCAGATGCAGAAGATGGGCGGCATGCAGGGCATCATGGGCCTGCTGCCGGGCGTCCAGAAGGTCAAGAAGCAGATCGCCGAGAGCGGCGTCGACGACAGCGTGTTCCGCCGCCAGCAGGCGATCATCGGCTCGATGACCAAGCTGGAGCGCAAGAAGCCCGACGTCCTGGCCGCCTCGCGCAAGCGCCGCATCGCCGCCGGGGCCGGGGTCGACGTGGCCGAGGTCAACCGCCTGCTCAAGCAGCACCGCCAGATGGCCGACATGTTCAAGGCCATGAGCAAGGACGGCGGCAAGAGCATGGCCCGGATGGCCGGCATGCTCGGCGGCGGCGACATGGCCAAGCTCAAGGCGATGGGCGGCGGCAAGGTCGCCCAGCCCGATCAGAATTCCGCGGGGGGCCTCGGCGGCCTTCCGGGGCTCCCCGGTCTTCCGGGATCCGGGGGCGGCGGCGACGCCAAGCCCAACCTGCTATCCGGTCTGGGCGGCCTGCCCCCCGGCTTCAACCCGTTCAAGAAATAGAACTTCAATCCAAGGACTACCGATATGCTGAAGATCCGTCTCGCCCGTGGCGGCGCCAAGAAGCGCCCCTACTACTCGATCGTCGTCGCCGACAGCCACTCGCCCCGCGACGGCCGCTTCATCGAGAAGGTCGGCACCTACAACCCGCTGCTCAAGAAGGACGACGCCTCGCGCGTGACCCTGAAGGTCGAGTCCATCGAAGGCTGGCTCAAGAAGGGCGCCCAGCCGACCGACCGCGTCGCGCGCTTCCTGGCCGCCGCCGGCCTGGTCCAGTGGACCCATGGCAACAACCCCGAGAAGGCCAAGCCGGGCAAGAAGGCCCAGGAACGTGACGCCGAGCGCACCCAGCGCGACGCCGACCGCGTGGCCGCCGAAGCCCAGGCCAAGGAAGACGCCAAGGCCGCCGCTGTCGCCGCCGCCGAAGCCGCCGCCGCGGCCGCTGCTGAAGCCGCCGCTGCTCCGGCTCCCGAGCCGGAAGTCGTCGCCGAAGAAGCCCCGGCCGCTGAAGAAGCGCCTGCTGCCGAAGAGGCTCCGGCCGCTGAAGCCGCCGCTGAAGAAGCCCCGGCTTCGGAAGAAACCACCGAAGGCTAAGGCTTTCGGAAGCGCCGTCGCTGGGCCTCACCGCCTGGCGACGGCGTTTTCTTTCGCGCGCTCCGCATGACCCAGTCCTCCCCCCAGAGCCTGATCCTCGTCGGCCGTGTCGCCGGCGCCTTTGGCGTGCGCGGCGAGTTGCGGATCTCGACCTATACCGAAGACCCCCTGACCCTGACCCGGTTCAAGGCCCTGACCCGCCAGGACGGCTCGCCGGCCCTGACGGTGACGACGGCCCGCGTGGTCAAGGACGGCGTCGTCGCCCGCTGCGCCGGGGTCGACACCAAGGAGGCCGCCGACGCCCTGCGCGGCCTGCGCCTCTACGTCCCCCGCGCCGCCCTGCCCGAGCCGGACGAGGACGAGTTCTACCTGGCCGACCTGATCGGCCTGCCGGTCCGCCATATCGCCACCGACGAGCTGCTGGGCAAGATCAAGAGCGTCCAGAACTTCGGCGCCGACGACCTGCTCGAGATCGACCCGGCCCTGGGCGGCCAGACCTGGTACCTGCCCTTCACCCGCGCCGCCGTTCCCGAAGTGAAGATCGCGCAAGGCGTGGTGCTGGCCGATCCGCCGGCGATGGTCGGCGACCCGGAAGGTCCGGCCGAGGGCGATGACGACGCCGAGCGCCACTACGACTGAGGAAAATCTTGTCCCTCCCCCTTGTGGGGAGGGGGACCAGCGAAGCTGGTGGGTGGGGCTTCGCCGCCCCTTTTGAGTCATCAAACCCCACCCGACCCCTTCGGGGCCACCCTCCCCACAAGGGGGAGGGAAGAAACTGAACCTACTTCCGCACCCGCATCAGGCATTCCTGGGCCACCGACGCCACCAGTTGGCCGTCACGGCTGAACATCTGGCCGCGCACCAGGCCACGGCCCTGCGAGGCCGAGGGGCTGTCCTGGGCGAACAGGGTCCAGTCGTTGAAGTTGAACGGATGGTGGAACCACATGGCGTGGTCCAGGCTGGCGGCCTGCAGGCCGGGCGTGGTCCAGATCAGGCCGTGCGGACGCAGGGCGCTTTCCATGAAGGCCATGTCCGAGGCGTAGGCCAGGGCCGCCTGCTGCAGGCGCACGTCGTCGCCGAGCGGGGCCTTGGCCCGCATCCAGACCTCCTTGGTCGAGGGCTTCGGCGTCGGCTTGGTCGGGTGCTGCGGATCGACCCAGCGCAGGTCGATCGGCCGCGGATATTCGGCCATCTTCACGAACCGGGGATGCACGTCCTCGCCTAGCGAGCGCAGGTACTCGGCCTCGGTCGGCAGGGATTCCGGATCGACGGCGGACGGCATCGGCGCCTGGTGCTCCAGGCCCTCCTCCGGGGTCTGGAACGAGCAGGCCAGGTTGAAGATCTGCTCGCCGTGCTGGATCGCCGCCACCCGGCGGGTGGTGAAGGTGCCGCCGTCGCGGGCCCGCTCGACTTCGTAGAGCACCGGGGCGTTCACGTCGCCGGGCCGGATGAAATAGGCGTGCAGCGAATGGCAGACCCGCTCGGGCACGGTCCTGTAGGCCGCCATCAGCGCCTGGGCGATGACCAGGCCGCCAAAAATGCGGGGGAAGCCGTCATTGGGGCTGATCCCACGGAACAGGTTCACCTCGATGGCTTCGAGGGCGAGGATGTCGGCGAGGTTCTCGGGCGTGCGCATGGCGGTTCGTTAAGCGCCAGCGGGCGGCGGGGCAAGTCGCGACCTTGCGCCAGGGCGATGCCCTCCCCATCGTCGCCCAATGGCCACACCCTATCCGCCGCCCATTCCACCGATCGTCCACCATCCCGCCTTCCGCGCCGAGATGCCGCCCGGCCACCGCTTTCCGATGGACAAGTTCTCGCGCCTGGCCGCCGTGCTGGAGGCCGAGGGCGTAGCGGGGCCGGCCGGTTTCGTCCGCCCCGAGCCGATCGACCTGGACAGCCTGCGGCTTGTCCATGACGCGGCCTATGTCCGCGGGGTGGTCGAGCTGAGCCTGCCCGCCGACCTCGTGCGCCGCATCGGCATGCCCAACACCGAGTCGGTGGCCGCCCGGGCGAGAGCCGCGACCGGCGGCACGCTTCAGGCCGCGCGCCTGGCGCTGGAGCACGGGATCGCCTGCAACACCGCCGGCGGCAGCCATCACGCCGAGGCGGGAGCCGGCGCCGGCTTCTGCGTGTTCAACGACGTGGCGGTGGCGGCGCGGCGGCTGCAAGCCGAGGGCGCGGTGCGCCAGGTGCTGGTCGTCGATCTCGACGTCCACCAGGGCGACGGCACGGCGCGGATCTTCGACGGCGACCCTTCGGTCTTCACCTTCTCGATGCACGCCGAGAAGAACTTCCCGGCCCGCAAGGCGGTCAGCGATCTGGACATCGACCTGCCGGACGGCACGGGCGACGAAGCCTATCTGGAGGCGCTGTCCGGCATCTTGCCGGAGCTGCTGGCGCGCGTGGCGCCCGATCTGGTGTTCTTCAACGCCGGGGTCGATCCGCACGCGGACGACAGGCTGGGGCGTCTGAGTTTGAGCGACGAGGGGCTCGCGCGGCGCGAGGCGTTCGTCCTGGGCTCATGTCTGGAAAGAGAGATCCCCGTGGCGGGGGTGATCGGCGGCGGATACGACGCCGACATCGATCGATTGGCGCGTCGTCACGCCTTGCTCCACCGGGCGGCCCGCGAGGCTCTGGGAGCCTGAGGGGGACGCGATCCCGATGGAGCTACGCGGCGATCACTCAGAAGCTCGTGGAGATGGAGCCGGCGATCACGACGAGGGGCAGAAGGGCCAGAACCAGGCTGGCGAAACCGGCGAAGCTGTTGGTGGTGAAGGTCATTGTCTTGGTTCCCTGTTGGTCCGGCGCGTCGTCCGCGTCCGGTGATCAGGGGTATAGGCCCGCCGGATGGTGAACACCCGTTACCTTTGCGTCATGAAGCGTTTTTAAGAAACGTTATCTCGGAAACACAGCATTACGCTGGTGTAATGTAGTCAATAGCAGCCTATTTTAGGGCATTTATATCCCCTCACCCCCGCGTCTCACGAACCGATCGCCGCCAGCGGGGGCTCGGGCGAAAAACGTCACCCGCCAGCCACGACCATTGCGTTAGTGGATTTGACCCCGCCCTTATAGCTTGCCACCCTCAAGCCATCGCGATTAGCGTCGCGCGGGGACTTTGGGGGAGGCGACCATGCCCGGCATCACTTTCGACATCACCACGGACGGACCCGCGCAAAAGACCGGCACGCGGTGGAAGGCCCAGCGGAAGGGATCGGCGGACGCGCCGTTCGTCGTCGCCCAGACCGTGTCGTTCTCCGACGGCGACGGGCCGCACAAGGGCCTCTACCAGACCCGGGTCCTGAACGAGATCCCGGCCCTTCGCTACGATCGCCATGCCTCGGAGGTCTTCCTGGGCCCCTGGGCGCATTTCATCTGGCCGACCGTGGTCGCCGAGTCCGGCGGGCATCACCTGCTGTTCAACACCTATGACCGGGCCCGCTTCACCTTCGGCTTCTACCAACTGGCCGCCCACACCCCGGGCGACAACCTGATCCTGCTGTTCCGCGAACTGCTGACCCTGCCGACGGCGGCCAGCTACTTCCCCGACCTGTCGCTGAAGAACGGCAAGGTCCAGCGGACCGATGGCGACCGCACCTTCTCGCTGGAGGCCGTCACGGCGGTGCACCGCCCCAACGGCAAGGTCGAGAACCAGCTGTTCACCTTCATGACCTTCCTGAACCCCAACACCCTGGAGGCGGGTCCGACCGAGGCCCTGAACGCCGGCAAGCTGATGCACTGGCTGCTGAACGATCCCAAGGCGGTGGAGGCCTCGGTCCGGGTCGCCGTCGGGATCATGAAGGGCAAGATCGCCGCCGCGGCGACCACCTTCAAGCTGAGGGGCAAGGATCCCCGGCTGGCCATCTGGGTGTCGGACATCCGCCACCAGGGCCGGGGCGGCCCGGACGCGATCCGCGCGGCGCTCGCCAAGTCGACCCTGGCCGAACAGCTGGCCGCCCTGTCGCTGATCGGCAGCGGCAACACGGACTATGACGGCCGTCGCAAGACGGTGAAGGACAGGATCGCCGACCTGCAGACCGAAGGCGTCTTCGCCGGCGTCACCCTCGGCGACGCCAAGCTGCCTCTCTAGAGTCTGGACATTGAAAGGCGGTGCGTCCTTCGAGGCTTCGCCTTCGGCTCGCGCCTCAGGATGAGGAACGCTGTTGCTGAAGCCCTCATCCTGAGGCGCCCTCCATGGGAGGGCCTCGAAGGACGCACGGCGGTTGCCGAAACTAGTCTTCCGCCGACGTCAGCAGGAAATGCCCGCGCAGGGCGGCGATCGGCATGGCGCGCTGTTCCTGCCAGGCCTCGACATGGACGTTGGCGATCCGGCGGCCGACCTTCTTGATCTGGGCCCGGGCGAAGGTGGTCAGGGGACGGCCCGAGCGCAGGTACTCGATCGACACGTCGATGGTGCGCGGCTGGCGCTTCAGCGGCTCGCCCACCGACAGCTGGGCCAGGGCGGTCATCTCCATGAAGGCGCCCAGCACCCCACCATGGATGGCCGGCAGCATGGGATTGCCGACGATGTGGTCGGAGAACGGCAGGATGGCGGTCATCTCGTCGCCGGCCAGTTCGGCCCGCATGCCGATGAAGCGGGCATAGGGGATCGACGACAGCATGGCCGTCAGGCGGTTGTCGGCGTCGCTCATGCCTTGTCCCCCTTGCGCGGCGGCTTGAAGTTGGCGCCCGACTTCTTGCCGGCGCTGGAATCGAGCATGAAGGCGGCCTGGGCGGCGGCGACCGGGTCGTCGGGGTCGTCCTCGTAGGCCACGGCCCGGACGAAGGCCACCGAGCGGGTCACCTTGTAGCAATGGGCCCGGGCCAGCACGTCGCGCCCCGGCTGCGCCGGCCGCATGTAGTCGATGCGCAGATCGAGGGTGGCGATCGAGGTCCATTCGCTCAGCGCCGCGTGCACCGCCTGGCCGCTGGCGTGGTCGAGCAGGGTGGTGACCACCCCGCCGGCGATCACCCCCGTCTCGGGGTCGCCGACGATCTCCGGCCGGTAGGGGACCTTGAGGATGGCGACCGCATTGCCGATCTCCAGGGTCTGGAACCCCAGGGCCCGCGCCTGCGGACTGCCCTCGTTCATGGCGTTGGCGATGAGACGATGCTGTTCGTCGCTGCTGATATCGTGGCTCATGGGGATAGGTTTATAGCCAGCCGCGTTGCCATATCCACCGTGATGAAGCCGCAAGACCTGCTCTGTCCGAAGCCCGGCGGCCTCTATTGCCCGCCCGGGGACTTCTACATCGACCCCAACCGCCCCGTGGCCAGGGCGGTGGTCACACATGGCCATGCCGACCACGCGCGGGCCGGGCACGGGAGCGTGGCGGCGACACCGGAGACCCTGGCGATCATGGCCGAGCGCTACGGCGAGGATTTCGCCGGCCGGCGCACGCCGCTCGCCTATGGCGAAGGCTTCAGCCACAACGGCGTCGAGGTCTCCCTGGTCCCGGCCGGCCACGTGCTGGGCTCGGCCCAGGTGGTGGTGCGCTGGAAGGGCATGACCATCGTCGTGTCGGGCGACTACAAGCGCCGCCGCGACCCGACCTGCGCGGCCTTCGAGCCCGTGCCCTGCGACGTTTTCGTGACCGAGGCCACCTTCGGCCTGCCGGTTTTCCGCCATCCCGACGACGCCGGCGAGATCGCCGCCCTGCTGAAGTCGGTCGAACAGTTCCCCGAGCGCTCCCATATCGTCGGGGCCTACGCCCTGGGCAAGGCCCAGCGGGTGATCAGGCTGCTGCGCGAGGCCGGCTGGGAGAAGACCATCCACGTGCACGGGGCGATGGAGCGGCTGAACCGGCTTTACGAACGCCACGGCGTCGACCTGGGGCCTCTGGCTCCGGCCACCGCCGGCGCCAAGAAGGACTTCGAGGGCGCGATCGTCGTCGCCCCGCCCTCGGCCCTGGCCGACCGCTGGTCGCGGCGCTTCCCCGACCCCGTCGACTGTTTCGCCAGCGGCTGGATGCGGGTCCGGGCGAGAGCCCGACAGCGCGGGGTGGAACTGCCGCTGATCATCTCCGACCACGCCGACTGGGACGAACTGACCGCCACCCTGGACGAACTGCGGCCCGGCGAGGTGTGGATCACCCACGGCCGCGAGGAGGCGCTGGCGCGCTGGTGCGAACTGGAGGGGATACCGGCGCGGGCCTTGCGGCTGGTGGGGTTTGACGAGGAGGAGGGGGAGTAGGATTAGCGAAACCCTCTCCCATGGGGAGAGGGAGGGGCCCGCCGCGCAGCGGTGGGAGGGTGAGGGGGTAAAACGTCGGACGGCGTGCCGGTAGGGCGCTCAGGGAAAACGGTGAGGGCGTAATCCCTCACCCTCCCAAGCTTCGCTTGGGCCCCTCCCTCTCCCGCTGGGAGAGGGTGCGAGGAAGACCGCCCCTCACGCCACCTTGAACGTCGCCCGGGCCCGGGCCACCGGCTTGCCGTCGGCCCGCACCGTGGCCTCGGCGAAGCACAGGCTCTTGCCGGGCTTGATGAAGTCGGTGTCGAACTCCAGCCATTGGCCCAGTTTCGCCGTGTTCAGATAATCGACGCCGAGCGAGACGGTAATGAAGCCGCCATACGCGATGCCCTCGCGCTTCAGGAGCACGCCGCAGGACAGGCCCATGGCGTTGTCGGCCAGGGCGGCGATCAGGCCACCGTGCGGATTTCCCCGGGAATTGGTGTGCGGTTCGCGCACCTCCACGGCCAGCACCCAGCGATCGTCGCGAATGTCGGCGTAGATCGGCTCCCACGGCGTGGTCAGCGGGCTCCTGCGCGTATGGGGCGTGAAGGGGACGGGCGGCTGGAAGGTCATGATCTGTCCTCTCCGGGCAAGGTCAATTCAAACAGATGTTTGAATTGACCGCAAGCGGAAAGCCCATGCTAGCGTTCGCCACGAACGGGGGAGCGGCATGGCCAGGCGATCGAACAGCGCGTTGAAGCTCGACGACGACAAGGTGGTCGAGACCCTGGATCACCTGCGCGCCCGGGTCGCCGAACGGTTCCCGGCCTCGGGCCTGGCCGAGGTCTGCGGCCAGCTGACCGCCACCGCCCGGGTCACGGCCCAGCGCGCCCGGCGGCTGTCGCGACCCTATCTCCTCCTGCGCGCCCTGGTGGCGGCGATCGTCGTCGTCGCGGTCGGGCTGGAGACGGCGCTGATCGCCCGGCTCGACTGGCTGGCCAGCCTGCGCGGCGCCAGCACCCTCAGCCTGGCCCAGGGATTGGAACCGGCGGTCAATCTGGTGCTGCTGTCGGGCGCGGCCATCTGGTTCTTCATGTCGCTGGAGTCACGCTGGAAGCGCTCGCGCGTCCAGAAGGCCCTGCACGAGCTGCGGTCGTTCGCCCACGTCATCGACATGCACCAGCTGACCAAGGACCCGACCCTGGTGCTGGGCCCGCGAACGGCCTCGTCGCCGGCGCGCGAGATGAACCGCTTCGAACTGGCCCGCTATCTCGACTACTGCGCCGAGATGCTGGCCCTGACCGCCAAGCTGGCGGCGCTCTATGCCGGCGAGAGCAACGACTCGGTGGTGATCGCCGCCGTCAACGACATCGAGACCCTGACCTCCGATCTCGGCCGCAAGATCTGGCAGAAGATCATGATCCTGGGCCAGCTGGATGAGACCCGGGCGTCCTGAGTCGGCCGCGCGAACGCTCAGATTACATCTGTCAATTTTTTACTGGCGCGAGACCCGCGACCTGCTAGCGTGACCTCAAGAACCGCAAGGGGTGGAACCGTCATGCGTGCTGTCACTTTGGTGATCATGAGCGTCGTCCTGGCCGGCTGCAGCCGCATGAACGCACCGGCCGAGAACTATTCCGACGCGACCGTCATGATGGAAGCGCCGCCTTCCGTGGCCAAGGCGGCCAGAAGCTCCGAGACGTCGGCGACCCAGAACGCGCCATCCACGCCCGCCGGTCTGATGATCGCCTACGACTATGTCGACACGATCTGGGCTCCGTCCGGGCGGATCAAGGCGCTGATGGACGCCCACCAGAAAGCCTGCGCCACGGCCGGACCCGCCGCCTGCCAGGTGATCGCCTCCAGCCGCAGCGGCGCCGACGGCGGCGTAACGACGGCGGTGTTGTCGCTGCGCGCTTCTCCGGCCTGGATCGCCAAGCTGCGCGGCGGCCTGGACACCGACGCCAAGGCGGCGGGCGGGCGGGTCACCGACTCCCAGGTCACCAGCGAGGACCTGACCCGCTCCATCGTCGACGGCGAGGCCCGGTTGCGCGCCCAGACCGCCCTGCGCGATCGGCTGCAGAAACTGCTGGCCGAGCGCCCCGGCAAGCTGGCCGAACTGCTGGAGGTCGAGCGGGAACTGGCGCGGGTGCAGGGCGAGATTGACTCCGCCCAATCGACCCTGGCCGTGATGAAGACCCGGGTGGCGACCTCGGCCCTGACCCTGCGTTACGAATCCGGCGCGGTGACGCGGCCCACCGGCGCCTGGGCGCCCCTGGCCCAGGCCTTTGCGGATGTCGGCGCGATCCTGGCGCGATCCCTGGCCGGCCTGGTGCTGGTCATCGCCTGGGCGGCCCCCTGGGTGTTGGTGTTCGGCCTGTTGATCTGGGCGCTGCGCAAGCGTCTGCCCCGCCTGGGTCGCAAACCTCCGAAGACGCCGGAGTAGCGCCAAACGCGTCTCGCGCGTTGAATGGCGACCATGCGCGCCTTCGCCCATCTTCTCGACCGGCTATCCCTGACGAGCGCGCGCAACGCCAAGCTCACCCTGATCAAGGATTTCCTGCGCGAGACCCCCGACCCCGAGCGCGGCTGGGTGCTGGCCGCCCTGACCGGGACCCTGTCGTTCAGCGTCGCCAAGCCGGCCTTCATCCGCAAGGCGGTCGAGGCGCGGATGGACGCCCAGCTGTTCGCCTGGTCCTACGACTATGTCGGCGACCTGGCCGAGACCGTGGCCCTGGTCTGGCCGGCCAGGCCCGGCCCGGCGCCAACCGCGAGCCGGACCTGTCGGAGGTGGTCGAGGTCCTGCGCGCCGCCTCGCGGACCGAGGTCCAGCGGCTGATCGAGAGCTGGCTGGACGCCCTGGACGCCGACGGCCGCTGGGCGCTGCTGAAACTGATGACCGGCGGCCTGCGGGTCGGCGTGTCGTCGCGCCTGGCCAAACAGGCCTGCGCCGATTTCGGCGGAGTGGAGATCGGCCAGGTCGAGGAGGTCTGGCACGCCATGACCCCGCCCTATGGCGACCTGTTCGCCTGGCTGGAGGGGCGCTCGGAGCAGCCCTCGCCCGACGCGCCGGGACGCTTCCGGCCGGTGATGCTGGCCCAGGCGATCGACGAGGCCGCGGACTTCGCCAGGCTCGACCCGGCCGATTACGCCGCCGAGTGGAAATGGGACGGTATTCGCGTCCAGGCGGTCAGCGAGCGCGGTCAGCGGCGGCTCTACACCCGCACCGGCGACGACATCTCGGCGACCTTTCCCGACGTGCTGGAGGCCCTGACCTTCGAGGGGGCGATCGATGGCGAGTTGCTGGTCATGCGGGATGGCGCCGTGGCCAGTTTCGGCGACCTGCAGCAGCGGCTGAATCGCAAGACCGTCGACGCCAGGCAGTTGGCGGCCTTCCCGGCCGGGATTCGCGCCTATGACCTGTTGCTGGAAGGCGAGACCGACCTGCGCGACCTGCCCTTCGCCGCGCGTCGCAAGCGCCTGGAGGCCTTCGTCGCCCAAATTCCGGCCGGGAAGGCCGCCAGTCCGCGCATCGACCTGTCGCCGATTCAGCCCTTCGTCACCTGGGCGGCGCTGGCCGCCCTGCGCGCCCAGCCGCCGGAAGGCGACCCCGCCGTCGCCGAGGGCCTGATGCTCAAGCGCTGGGACAGCGTCTACGAACCCGGTCGCCCCAAGGGGCCGTGGTTCAAGTGGAAGCGCGACCCGCGCCTGATCGACGCGGTGCTGATGTACGCCCAGCGCGGCCACGGCAAGCGGTCCAGCTTCTATTCCGACTACACCTTCGGCGTCTGGCGCGAGGACGAGACCGGCGGTCGCCACCTGACCCCGGTGGGCAAGGCCTATTTCGGCTTCACCGACGAGGAGCTGAAGCGGATCGACAGGTTCGTCCGTGACCACACCGTCGAGCGCTTCGGCCCGGTGCGCTCGGTGCGCGCCGACGGGGACTTCGGCCTGGTGTTCGAGGTGGCGTTCGAGGGGCTGCAGCGCTCGACCCGGCACAAGTCGGGCTTGGCCATGCGCTTTCCGCGCATCAACCGCATCCGCTGGGACAAGCCGTCGCGCGAAGCCGACGAGCTGGCGACCCTGGAGCGGATGCTGGACTAGATCGGGAGTTCACTCAAATCGTTGTCATCCCGGAAGCCTCGCAGAGGCTGTCCGGGACCCAGGGGACTGGGCTGATGCGGTGCGGTTCACCTGGGTCCCGGCTCTTCGCTTCGCTGCGGCCGGGATGACAACTGTTAGTGAACCCCAGTCCCTTCGACCGCCGCACTGCCCGCCCCCGCGTGGAACATCCGGCCCTTCTCGGTGGCCAGCACGGCCAGCAGGCCGGCGATGCCGAAGCCGGCGAAGCCCAGGGTCAGGGGCACGGTCGTGCCGTCGAACAGCTGGCCGATCCAGAAGCCGAACAGCGCCCCGCCAATGGTGGTGATGAAGCCCTGCACCGAGGCCGCCGTGCCGGCCAGGTGGCCCAACGGCTCCATGGCGATCGAGCCGAAGTTCGACATCACCAGGCCAAAGCAGAACATCATCCCCGCCTGCAGCAGCGAGAAGGTCCAAAGGGTCTCATGGCCGCTCAGGGCCACCAGGGCGTGGACCACCGCGAAGGCGATGTAGCCGACCAGGGCGGTGTGCGAGACCAGTCGCATGCCCAGCTTGTCGACGATGCGGGCGTTGATCAGCGACGAGACGGCGATGCCCCCGGCGATCGCCGCGAAGATCAGGGTGAACGTCTTGCCCGCCCCCAGAACATCAACAAACACCTGCTGGGCGGAGTTGAGGAAGCCGAACAGCCCGCCCAGCACCAGGGTGGCGGCGATGGTGTAGCCCACGGCCACGCGGTTGGTCAGGCACTCCTTGAAGGCCGCCAGCACCGGACCGGGGGTCAGGGGCACGCGGTCCTCGGGGTGCAGGGTTTCGGGCAACTTGATCGCCGACCAGACGATTACCGCCAGACCGAAGATCGACAGGACGCCGAACACCCATGGCCAGGGCGCGACCAGCAGGATGGCCTGGCCCACCGACGGCGCGATGATCGGCACGCCCAGGAAGACGATGAACGACAGCGACATCACCCGGGCCATCTGCCGGCCGCTGTAGCAGTCGCGGACGATCGACACCGACAGCACCCGCGTCGCCGCCGCCCCGACCCCGCACAGGACGCGGGCGGTCAGCAGCATCTCGAACGAGGTGGCGAAGGCGCAGGCGGCGGCGAACACCACATAGATCGCCAGGCCGACCAGCAGCACCGGCTTGCGTCCGAAACGGTCGGCCAGCGAACCATAGACGATCTGGGCCGCGCCGAAGCCCAGCAGATAGGCGGTCAGGATCCACTGCCGCTCGTTGTCGGTCGCCACGCCCAGGGCGTCGCCGATCTGCGGCATGGCCGGCAGCATCGAGTCGATGGCCAGGGCGTTGGTGGCCATCATCGCCGCGATCAGGGCGACGAACTGGCCGAAACCCATGCCGGGATGGGGTCCAGGACGGGCGACGGCTGAAGTGGAGGGCATGACGCTCTTTCGCTGGCCGGAAACGCCGAAGCGCCGGCGGGCGCGAGACGCGATGGCCGCCATATAGGCAGCCGTCGCGCGCGCGCCAAACGTCGCGTTCGATCTAGGGGTTCATCTGGAACTGGATGCTGACGGTCTGGTCGTCGCCGACCTTCGAGGCCGCCTCCTGCGACTGGCCGACACTGGCCACCCGCAGCAGGGGCTGGGAGCCCGCCTGGCCGACCGGAGCGTTGCGCAGGGCCGCCAGCAGGGGCTGGGCGGCGGTCAGGCCTTGGTGGAAGGCGGCGGCGCGCTGCAGGGCCAGGCTGGCGGCCCGTTGCCCTTCGGGCGTGAAGGCGTCGAGGTTGGTCTGGCTGACCACATTGACCATCGCCAGCTTGGATCCGCCGGCCTCGCAACCGGCGCCGGCCGGCGCGCCATAGCCCAGGCAGGGCAGGCGGCGCGCCAGGGTTTGGGCGACCTGTCCGGCGATCCGTTGGCCGTCCGGGGACAGGGTGGCCGAACCGGCCAGGAACAGCTGGTCGGCCTTGAAGGCCAGGGTTCCGCTCGAGGGATCGCCGTTGATCGGCGCGCCGGCGTCGCGCAGGTCGGCCTCCAGCTGGTCCATCAGCAGCCGCTGGGCGTCCGCCGTCGACACGCTCTGGGTCGGAACCTTGGACGGCGGCGCGAAGGAGAAGCAGCGGCGCTCGCCCGAGGCCCCGCCGCCAGTCTCGCTAAGCACCGTTTCAGGCACGCACAGCACCCGCGCCTGGTAGTCGACCTCCAGGTCGGCCTGGCGCGGCGTCAGGTTGGCGGCGGTCTGTAACAGAGCCGCCGTTTCCGGCTGCTTGGCGCTGGTCAGCTTGGTGGTGGCCGAGCGGAACTCGAAGGCGAAGTAGCTGAGCATGATGATGAAGATGAAGATCACCCCGACCATCATGTCGGTCATCGACACGTAGTAGCTCTCGCCCTCCTCGACATCGACCGTGCGGCCGCGCTTGCGGCGCATCAGGCCACGCCCGTCCGCGGCAGAGCCGTCGCCGAAGAGCGGTTCAGGGCCGCCTCGATCCGGGCCAGGGTGGCCAGTTGCTCCAACATCACCTTCTCGGGCGGCGCGAAGCGGACACAGGCGTCAAGCAGGGCGAAGAAATGGGCTTCCAGCGCCTCGATCACATGGCGGCGCCGGCGCGCGGCCAGGCGCAGGATGATCGAGGCCAGGACCCCGGCGATCGAGGTCCAGAACTTGGTGGCGGCGATGGTCAGCAGGTTGACCAGGGCGCCCTGCATCGCCCCGCCGCCGCCAGGGCCCATGGCCGAGGTGGCTTCGGTCAGCGCCGCGACGATACCCATGAAGGTGATGACCAGGCCGATGGCGACCATGATATTGGCCCACCATTCCAAGGTGCGGGCCGGCGCGTCGGCATGGTCGAAGGCGTCGGCGGCGTGGATCGCCGCCGCCAGCCGGCCGTCGTCGGTCGGCGTCAGTTGGCTTCGGTAGTGCGCCCAGCCCAGCTCCAACACAGGGTTCGCGACGCTGCTGAAACGCTTGTCGATCGCGTCGAAGGCCTCGGAGAAGGCCTTCTGGCGATCACCGCGCAGGTCCTCCAACAGATCGGTGCGCCGGCGAAAATCGTCGCGCAGAGGGCTGTATTCGAAATGGCCCGACTGAAGGATCAGCCCGACAGCGAAGACGAGGATGGCGCCCGCCATCATCAGGGCGGCGCCGGGCGTGCTGAACACCGCGACTACGAACGACGTCACCGGATCGTGCATCTGAACCTTCGAATCAACTTCGCCGCCACATTACCCAGACGTGAGGCGTGATTGCGGCGCAGCTTAACCGTTAAAGGCCAGGATCGCCTCGATGACCCTTTGTTGATCAACCTTGTCCAGATACGGGTGCATCGGCAGGGCCAGCACCGTCTCGGCCTTGGCCTCGGTGACCGGCAGGCCGCCGGCCCCGCGCGGGAAACCGGCATAGGGCGCCTGGATGTGCATCGGCACGGGATAATAGACCGCCGTCGGGATGCCCTGGGTCTTGAGGTGCGCGGCCAGGCCGTCGCGGTTGGCGTGCTCGATCACGTACTGGGCCCAGACCGAGACGCCGCCGTCGATCACCCGGGGCGTCGCCAGCACCGCGCCCTCCAGGCCCTCGGCGTAGCGGTTCGCCACGACCTGGCGCAGGTCGATCTCCTCCTGGAAGATCGCCAGCTTCTCGATCAGGATCGCCGCCTGGATGGTGTCCAGCCGCGAGTTCATGCCGATGCGGGTGTTCAGGTACTTGGTGTCGTGGTCGAAGGTGCGACCGACCAGGTCGGGAGCCACGGCCTTGCCGTGCACCCGGAAGCTGTCCATCAGGTCCCAGAGTTCCTGGTCGTTGGTCAGCACCGCCCCGCCGTCGCCGTAGCAGCCCAGCGGCTTGGCCGGGAAGAAGCTGGTGGTGGCCACGTCGGCCCAATGCAGCGGGTGATGGCCGTTGAGCGTGCAGCCAAAGCCCTGGGCGCTGTCGGAGATCAGCTTCAGGCCTTCGCGGTCGCAGATCGCCTTGATGGCCGGATAGTCGGCCGGCTGGCCGAACAGGTCGACGGCGATCACCACCTTGGGCGCCAGCTCTCCCCTGGCTTTCACGTCGGCAATGGCGGCTTCCAGCTTGGCCGGGTCGAGATTGAAGGTGTCGGCCAGCACGTCGACGAACACCGGCGTCGCCCCGACCCACGGCACGACTTCCGGCGTGGCGGCGAAGGTGAAGGACGGGCAGAACACCGCGTCGCCGGGTCCGATCCCCCAGGCCATCAGCGGCAGGGCGATGGCGTCGGTGCCGTTGGCGCACGACAAGGCCAGCCTGGCCTGGCCGAACGCCGCCAGCTTGGCCTCGAACTCGCGCACCTGCGGGCCCATGACATAGGCGCCGCTGTCGAGGACGCCGGCGATGGCGGCGTCGATCTGCCTGCGGATCCGGCGCTGCTGCGCGGCGAGGTCGATGAAGGGCATGCTCATGGGCGGCGCTCATAGAGACGGATGGCGGCGAGTTCGAGCCAATTGATGTAACCGACTGTTTCCGGATGACGAAGCGGCGGCTAGAGCAAGCCTCGCGATATTAGGAATCGCACGGCTTGCTCTAGATTTTTGTTTTCGCATCGTTCTTGCGGAAAACCGGCCTCCACTTTTCCGCACGATGCTCTGGCGGAACGCTCCGGGGCCGCGATCGTTGACCGGCGGACGCGGGGGCGCCATCGAGAGACCCATGCAGACCAAACCGACCCTGATCCCGCCGGACGCCAAGCTGCCCGCGCTCGCCAACATGAAGGCCGACGAGACCATGCTGGGCCATTTCATCGACTGGCTGGGCAAGGTGGCCGTCAACCTGGTCGTCGCCGCCCTGATCCTGGTCGCCACCTTCTGGGTGGCCGGCTGGCTGGCGGGCGTGGCGCGCCGAACCCTGGGCCGGGTGCATCGCACCAATCCCGATCCGACCCTGGAAAGCTTCGTCTCGTCCCTGGTGCGTTACGCCATCGTCGCCGTGGGCCTGGTCGCCGTGCTGCAGCAACTGGGCGTGCAGGCCACCTCGATCATCGCCGTGCTGGGCGCGGCCTCCCTGGCCATCGGCCTGGCCTTGCAGGGCGCGCTGTCGAACGTGGCGGCCGGGGTGATGATCCTGCTGTTCCGCCCCTACAAGGTCGGCGACGTCATCGAGACGGTCACCCGCCAGGGCACGGTCAAGTCGCTGGACCTGTTGTTCACCGAGATCGCCACCCCCGACAACGTCAAGGTGATGATCCCCAACAGCAAGGTGTTCGGCGACGTCATCCTCAACTACTCGACCCACCGCAACCGACGGGCCGACGTGCTGTTCAAGGTGCCCCTGAAGACCGACCTGGTGGCCGTGCTGCAGAAGATGCGCGAACGGGCCGAGAACGATCCGCGGGTGCGCAAGGACCCGGCCCCGATGATCGAGGTGGTCGACCTGTCGGAGGTGTTCGCCCAGGCCGCGATCCGCGTCTGGACGGCCAAGGAGGACTTCGGCCCGGTCAGGACCGACCTGATGCTGGCCGCCCACCTGTTGGCCGAGGACCCGACCCGGATCCTGCCGCCGCCGCGTCCGTCCAAGGCCCCCGACCCGTCGCCGGTGATGCCCGGCGACAAGGACCACCACCTGTTCAGGCTGAGAGCGCCTCGGAAAGGTCGGCAATCAGGTCTTCGCAGTCCTCAATCCCCACCGAAAGCCTGATCAGGGTGTCGGAGATGCCCAGCGCCGCGCGCTGATCGGCCGGGATCGAGGCGTGGGTCATGATCGCCGGATGCTCGATCAGGCTTTCGACCCCACCCAGGCTTTCGGCCAGCGTGAACAGCCGGGTGCGCTCCAGCATCCGCCGGGCGGTGTTGACGTCACCCTTCAGCTCCACCGAGATGACGCCGCCGAAACCGCCCAGCATCTGGCGACGGGCCAGGTCGTGCTGCGGGTGGCTGGGCAGGCCGGGATAGATCACCCGCTCGATGTCCGACCGCGTCGACAGCCATTTGGCGATGGCCAGGGCGCTGTCGCAGGCCCGCTGCATGCGCAGGGCCAGGGTCTTGACGCCGCGCAGGGCCAGGAAGCTGTCGAACGGGCCCAGCACCGCGCCGACCGCGTTCTGCAGGAACTTCAGCTTCTCGGCGATCTCGGCGTTGTCGCCGACCACCGCCACCCCCGCCACCACGTCGGAGTGGCCGTTCAGGTACTTGGTGGCCGAGTGCATGACCACGTCGAAGCCCAGCTCCAGCGGCCGCTGCACGAACGGGCTGGCGAAGGTGTTGTCGGCCACGGTGATCAGGCCCCGCGTCTTGGCCAGGGCGGCGATGGCCGAGAGATCGGCCAGGCGCAGCATCGGATTGGTCGGGGTCTCGACCCAGATCATCCTGGTCTCGGGGGTGATGGCCGCTTCGATCGCCGCCAGGTCGCCCATGTCGACAAAGCTGAATTTCAGCCCGGCCGAGCGCTTGCGCACCTTGTCGAACAGCCGGAACGAGCCGCCATAGAGATCGTCACTGGCGATCACGTGCGCGCCGCTGTCGAGGATCTCCAGGATCGTCGAGGCCGCCGCCAGGCCCGAGGCGAAGGCGAAGCCCGCCGTGCCGCTCTCCAGGTCGGCGATGCAGCGCTCGAAGGCGAACCGCGTCGGGTTGTGGCTGCGGCTATATTCGAAGCCCTTGTGTTCGCCCGGGCTCGACTGGACATAGGTCGAGGTCGCGTAGATCGGCACCATCACCGCCCCGGTCGTCGGGTCGGGGAACTGGCCGCCATGGATGGCGCGGGTGGCGAAGGCCAGGCGGTTCTTGCCGGGGATGTCTTGGGTCATCGGTTGTCCTTGGCGCGCCCTGCGTCCTTCGAGGCTCGCTGCGCGAGCGCCTCAGGATGAGGGGTTCAGTGCTTGCTCGTCATGTGAAATCCTCATCCTGAGGCGCCCTTCGCAGGAGGGCCTCGAAGGACGCAGAGACTCTTAGGCGCTCATCCGCAAGTGGTTGATCAGGTCGACGCGGGTGATCACCCCGACGAACTCGTCGCCGTCGCAGACCAGGGCCACCTCGTCGCGGTCGAACACCTCCGGCAGGGCGTCCACGCCTTGGGTGGACTGCAGGGTGTTGACCGCCCTGGTCATGGCCGCCGCGACCAGGGTCTTGAACTTCGGACCGCGGGCGTCGTCGTCGACGCCCTCGACGGCGGCCAGGATGTCGCTCTCGTCGAGGATGCCGACCAGCTTGCCGTGATCGACCACCGGCAGCTGGCTGATGTCGCCGTTGCGCATGCGGTTGTAGGCGGTCAGCAGGGTGTCGTCCGGACCGATCGCCACCACGCCGCCGTCGGCGTAGCGCTTGGCGATCAGGTCGCGCAGGTCGCCATGCAGCTCGCGCTGGTCGAAGCCATGGGCGGCCAGCCACATGTCATTGAACATCTTGGTCAGGTACTTGGAGCCGGTATCGCAGACCAGGGTCACCACCCGCTTGGGCTCGGTCTGCGCCTGGCAGTAACGCAGGGCGGCGGCCAGCAGGGTGCCCGAGGACGAGCCGGCCAGGATGCCTTCCTTGCGCAGCAGCAGGCGGGCGGTGTCGACGCTCTCGCGGTCGCTGATCGAATAGGCCTCGCGCACCAGGCTCATGTCGGCCACGGCCGGGATGAAATCCTCGCCGATGCCCTCGACGATCCATGAGCCGGCCTCGCCATAGCTGCCGGTGGCCACGTACTCGCAGAGGATCGAGCCGACCGGGTCGGCCAGCACCATCCGGGTCTTGGGCGAGTGCCTGGCCATGTAGCGGCCGATGCCGGTCAGGGTGCCGCCGGAGCCGACGCCGACCACCACCGCGTCGATGTCGCCGCCCATCTGCTCGAAGATCTCCGGCGCCGTGGTGGTCTCGTGGGCCCGGGGATTGGCCGGGTTCTCGAACTGGTTGACGTAGATCGAGCCGGGGATCGACTGGGCCAGGGTCTGGGCCATGTCCTGATAGTATTCCGGGTGACCCTTGCCGACATCGCTACGCGTCAGGCGCACGTCGACGCCCATGGCCCGCAGGTGCAGGATCTTCTCGCGCGCCATCTTGTCGGGAACGATCAGGATCAGCTTGTAGCCCTTGAGGGTGGCCACCTGAGCCAGGCCCAGGCCGGTGTTGCCGGCCGTGGCCTCGATGATCGTCCCGCCGGGCTTGAGGCTGCCGTCGGCCTCGGCCGCCTCGATCATCGAGCGGGCCACCCGGTCCTTGATCGAGCCGCCGGGGTTCTGGTTTTCCAGCTTGAGGAACAGCCGGCACGGTCCGGTGTCGAGGTTGCGGACCTCGATCATCGGCGTGCGGCCGATCAGGTCGAGCGCGGAATCGGCGACCGGAGGCAGGGCATATTTGGGGTTGTTCATGGCGCAACTCGGCGACAGAGAGAAATGATCTCTCTGTTTAGGCTGGTTTCGCGAAAGCGCCAACGTCGTTGGGCGAGCCTAGGCTCCGCAGGCCGCCAGGCGGTCCAGCCGCCACTCGCGGGCGAACTTGCGGCTCACCGAAGCGTCCTCGAACACCACCTTGCGGCGCTCGCCGCCCAGTTCCGGGGCGTTGTGGATGATCACGAACGGAAAGCCATTGCGCGACAGGAAGGCCTGCACGAAACCGGAAAAGCGCAGGGCCTCCTCGGCGGAGGCGATACAGATCTCGACGGCGATATCAGCGGCGTTCATGGGCGCGCTCCGCGTGGGTTACCAAGACCCTAACGCACGAACTCGCAATTGCGAACAAACTTCGCGGTCGCAAAATGCAACGACCCCGGATCACTCCGGGGTCGCGCGGTGTTTCAACAGGCTTGGCCTTCTAGAGGATCGATTGGCCGGTGCCGGCCCAATCCTTCAGGAACTGCTCCAGGCCCTTGTCGGTCAGCGGATGCTTGAACAGGTCGGCGAACACCGCCGGCGGGATGGTCACCACGTCGGCGCCGACGATGGCCGCGTCCTTGACGTGGGCGACGTTGCGCACCGAGGCGGCCAGGATCTCGGTCTCGTAGCCGTAGTTGTCGTAGATGGCGCGGATGTCGCGGATCAGGTCCATGCCGTCGAAGCCGTAGTCGTCCAGGCGGCCGATGAACGGCGAGACGTAGGTCGCGCCGGCCTTGGCGGCCAGCAGGGCCTGGGTCGGCGAGAAACACAGGGTGACGTTGGTCGAGATGCCCTCGCCGGCGAAAGCCGCGCAGGCGATCAGGCCGTCGCGGGTGAGCGGGATCTTCACCACCACGTTCGGCGCGATCGCGGCCAGCTTGCGGCCCTCGGCGACCATCGCCTCGTGCGTGGTGGCGGCGACTTCGGCGCTGATCGGACCGGGCACCAGGTCGCAGATCTCGGCGATCACCTCGAGCATCGGACGGCCCGACTTGGCGATCAGGGTCGGGTTGGTGGTCACCCCGTCCACCAGGCCGGTGGAGGCCAGGTCGGCGATGATCTTGGTGTCGGTGCTGTCGAGGAAGATCTGCATGGGCCCGCGCGCGTATTCTAATGAGATTTTACGCGTCTATCCCGTAAGCGCGCCCAGGGCCAGCGCTCAGAGTTCGCTATCGGCCAATTGCCACAGATAGCGGTAGCCGTCGGTCTTGGGGCCGCCTCCAGCCTCGAGGTAGGCGGTGATCTCCAGTTCACCCCCTGCCGAGGGCTTCAGACGATCCGGCGGGCGACCTGTCCCGTCCGGCCGAACTGGAGAACAGGCAAGGCCTACAACTCCGTGCCGAGCCGTTGGCCGGAAAAGCCGCGGGCGCGGATCGTCTTCCACCAGGTTTCGTTGTCGAGGTACCAGCGCACCGTCCGTTCCAGGCCGGTGGCGAAAGACGTCCGCGGCCGCCAGCCCAGAGCGTCGCGCAGCTTGCCAGCGTCGATCGCGTAACGACGGTCGTGGGCTGGCCGATCGACCACATGGGTGATCAGGTTGGCGCGCGGCGCGTCGGCCGGTGACAGGCGATCGAGGACGTCACAGATTGTCCGCACCAAATCCAGGTTGGTCCGCTCGGCCTCGCCGCCGATCAAATAGGTTTCGCCAGGGACACCAGACTCCAAGATGCGCAGAAGCGCGTCGGCGTGATCCCCGACGAATAGCCAGTCTCGAATCTGGCCGCCGTCGCCATAGACGGGGATGGGCAGACCGGCGAGGGCGTTGAGGATGACCGTGGGAATCAGCTTCTCGGGAAACTGACGTGGCCCATAGTTGTTCGAACAGGAGGTGACGATCACGGGCAGGCCATAGGTGCGCTGCCAAACGCGGGCCAGCAGGTCCGACGAGGCCTTGCTGGCTGAATAGGGGGAGGTCGGATCGATCGGCGAATGCTCGCTGAACGGAGGGTCGTTCGGCGAGAGCGCGCCATAGACCTCGTCGGTCGAGACATGGACGAAACGGAAGGCGGCCGCACGCTCCGGCTCCAGCGCCCGCCAGTAGGCGCGCGCCGCTTCCAGCAGGACGGCGGTCCCCAGCACATTGGTGCGGACGAAGGCCAGCGGGCCGTCGATCGACCGATCGACGTGGGATTCAGCGGCCAGATGCAAAACCGCGTCGGGACGGTGACGCGCGAAGATCGCGGCCACCTTCGCCGCGTCGGCGATGTCGGCGTGCTCGAACGCAAGGCCGGGCGCGTCTTCCACCGCCGCCAGGTTGGCGAGATCACCCGCATAGGTCAGGGCGTCCAGATTGACCACGGCGTGGCCAGCCTCCAGCGCCGAACGGATCAGGCTGGAGCCGATGAAGCCAGCGCCGCCGGTGATGAGGATTTTCACGTCGCATTCTCGATCAATGTGGGGATACGTGAGCCGAGCGCTCGCCGCATGAAGGCCAGCAAATCGCCCCCTGGAAACAGGAAACCCTCCACGCCCGCCCGTCGCGCGGCCTCCATGTCGGAGGCGTTGTCGCCGATCAGAACGCAGCGACTGGCGTCCAGTCCATGGTCGGTCAGGCCGCTCAGGATCATGCCTGGATTGGGTTTGCGCGTCGGATGGTCCGGATGTCGGAAGGCTTCGACCGTGGCGTCCTTGTGATAGGGGCTGTGGTAGAAGGCGGTGATGTCGCCCCCCACCGCGCGCAGTTCGTCCCGCATCACCCGATGCAGCCGATGCACCGCGGTCTCGTCGAAATAGCCCCGCGCCACGCCCGACTGGTTGGTCACCACCAGCACCTTGACGCCGGCTCGGATCAACAGACTCACCGCCTCGCGCGCGCCCGGAATCCATTCGAGGTCGGCGGGGTCGTGAACATAGCCGTGGTCGATGTTGAGGACCCCGTCTCGGTCTAGAAAAACGGCTTCGATGGGCGGCTGGGGTGACATGGGCCCATGGGATTACGCGAGCCCGGAGCGAGCTACAAGTAGAGGGGTTGGCGAAGCCCGGGCTCCCCGCCTAAAACACCGCGCACGAAGGAGCGCCCATGACCGAGTTCGCACACGTCGTCCGCCTGAACGACGCCCTCAAGTCTTGGGCCCTGGATCACGCCTTCCCACTCTGGTGGTTCGTCGGCGCCGATCACGCGAACGGAGGCTTCTTCGAGAAAATCGCCCTCGACGGCGTCCCGGTGGACGCGCCACGTCGGGCGCGGGTTCAGCCTCGTCAGATTTACGCCTACGCCGTGGCCGGCCTGTTGGGCTGGAACGGACCCTGGAGGGAGGCCTTGAATCACGGCCTGGATTTCTATCTGGCCAAATACGTCCGTCCCGATGGCTTCATCCGCACCTTGGTGGCGGCCGACGGCGCGCCGCTCGACGACAAGGTCGACCTCTACGACCAGGCCTTCGGCCTCTTCGGGCTGGCCATGGCCGCTCAGGTCCTGCCCGAACGCACCGATCTATCCGAACGCGCCGCCGCGTTGCGCGACCAGCTCTACCTCCAGCTAAAGCATCCGGTCGCCGGCTTCGAGGAAAGCGCGCCGCGTACTCTGCCCCTGCTGTCCAATCCCCACATGCACCTGTTCGAGGCGAGTCTGGCCTGGATCGAGGCCGGCGGCGACACCCGCTGGCGGGAAATGGCCGACGAGATCGCCGACCTGGCGCTTTCCAAGTTCATCGACCCGGTCAGCGGCGGGTTGCGGGAATATTATGACGGCGACTGGAATCCGGCGCCGGGCGTGGCGGGCCGGATCGTCGAGCCCGGCCACCAGTTCGAGTGGGCATGGCTGCTGCTGCGCTGGGGCGTGATGGCCGGTCGCGACGACGCGATCGAGGCGGCGCTGCGCATGATCCGGATCGGCGATGGGCCGGGCGTGGACCCGGCCCGAGGCGTGGCGATCTTCGCCTTGCTCGACGACATGAGCGTGCATGACGACGTGGCTCGTCTCTGGGCCCAGACCGAGCGGATCAAGGCCGGGGCGTTGGCGGCCCTGGTGACCGGCGATCCGGCCTGGTGGGCCACGGCGGCGAGAGGCGCCGAAAGCCTGTTCCAATACTTCAACACACCCGTGCAGGGCCTTTGGCGGGACAAGCTCCAAGCCGACGGGACCTTCATCGAGGAAGCCGCCCCCGCCAGCTCATTCTATCACATCGTCTGCGCGATCCTGGAGCTGGACCGGGCGGTCAAAGCCACGTCGTGACCAGCACGGAGGTCGCGATCGGAGCCTTGACCACGATCGGCGAATGCAGGTCCTCGCGCGCGCCGCCCCGGAACGTGGCGGCCTCGGCGACCAGTTCGCCATCCAGAACCTGGATCGAGCTGGCCGGAAGGGTGACAAACGCGCCGGCTTCCATGCGCCAGACCTGAACTTCCGCCTTGAGAGTCTTGGTCAAGGGTTGGCGCTCGACCCCGCCGCTGAAGGCCACGACATGGCGGTGGGCGATGTCGCGCCCGCCGGCCTTGAGCAGATCGACCAGTGTCTTGACGGCCTGGGCGTCGTCTCGACGGCAGACAAGCACGGCGTCCTGCTCGGCCACGATGAGCAGGTCCTCGACGCCGATCGCCCCCACGAAGGGCCCGGTGGAGCGCGCGAGCACGCGCTTGGCGTTGATCAGATGAACGTCGCCGCTGGCCGCGTTTCCCTCGGCGTCCTGGACGGACGCTTCCCAGATCGCGTCCCACGCTCCCAGGTCTGACCAGGTGAAGACCGCCGGCGCGACGGCGGCGCGAAGGGTGCGCTCCATGATCGCGTAGTCGAGCGACTTCTTGGTCGTCTTGGAGAACGCCTCGGCGTCGAGATAGAGGCGCACCCCGTCGCGATTGGCCCGGGCGACGGACTCGATGGCCCACTCGCCAATCTCGGGTTCGAAGGTCGCCAGTTCCTCAAGCAGGGCTGTGGCCATGAAGGCGAAATTGCCGCTGTTCCAGTAGTAGCCTTCCTGCAGATAGCGACGCGCCGTTTCCAGGTCCGGCTTCTCGACAAAGGCGGCGACCGAGGTCACGCCGCCGGGCAAGGGTTCGCCGGGCTTGATGTAGCCGAAACCGGTCGCCGGATTGGTTGGCTTGACGCCAAAGGTGACGATCAGGCCCGTGCGCGACGCCTTGATCGCGACCAGCGCCGCCTCCCTGAACATCTCCGGTTCGGCGATGTGGTGATCCGCGGCCAACATCAGCATGACGCCGTCGGGCGTCTGCGCGTGAACATAGGCCGCCGCGGCGGCGATGGCCGGCGCGGAATCGCGGGCTTCAGGCTCGATGATCACCGTCAACTTGACGCCGAGTTCGAGCGCCTGGCGCTCGACCAACTCAGCCATGGCCTTGCCGGTGACCACCACGATCTCGTCGGCGCCAGGCAGGTCCATGACCCGCAGGATCGTGTCCTGGAAGCTTGAGCGGTCACCGATCAGCTTGAGGAATTGCTTGGGACGGTCCGGACGCGAGGCGGGCCAGAGACGAGTGCCCGAGCCACCGCAGAGGATCACAGGATAGATGGCGGTCAAAAAATTCCCCTCAGGAGGTAACGTACAACTCGCGCTAAGCGATTTCAGTTAGCACATCAAGTTGATCAAAACAGAGGCGATGGCGTCCTGAACCTCGTCCCGCGTCTAGGCCGGCGTCCCGGCTCGCAGCTCGGCCAGCCAGGTGTCGGCGGCGGCGTCGGACGGCATCCGCCAGTCGCCGCGCGGCGACAGGGCCCCGCCGGACGAGATCTTCGGGCCGTTGGGCATGGCCGAGCGCTTGAACTGGTTGGCGAAGAACCGCTTCAGGAACAGTTCGAGCCAGCGCTTGATCTCCACCAGGTCGTAGGCCTTGCGCGCGGCGTCGGGCGTGCCGACCGGCCAGGCGCCGGCGGCGGCGTCATGCCAGGCGCTCCAGGCCAGGAAGGCGATCTTCGACGGCGCCATGCCGTAGCGCGTCATGTAGTAGAGGTTGAAGTCCTGCAGGGCGTAGGGGCCGACGAAGCTCTCGGTGGCCTGGACCTCCTTGCCCGGCACCAGCTCGGGCGAGATCTCGGTGGCCAGGATGTCCTCGAGCAGGTCACCGGTCGCCGCGTCCACATCGCCCGACGCCGCCACGAAGCGGATCAGGTGCTGGATCAGGGTCTTGGGCACCCCGGAATTGGGGTTGTAGTGGCTCATCTGGTCACCGACTCCGTAAGTGCACCAGCCCAGGGCCAATTCCGACAGGTCGCCGGTGCCCACCACCATGCCGTGGTGATGGTTGGCCAGGCGGAACAGGTAGTCCGTGCGCAGCCCGGCCTGGACGTTCTCGAACGTCACGTCATAGACCGGCTCGCCCTTGGCGAACGGGTGTCCGAGGTCGCCCAGCATCTGCTGGGCGGTCGGGCGGATGTCGATCTCCTCGGCCGTCACGCCCATCGCCCGCATCAGGGCCCAGGCGTTGGACTTGGTGCGGTCGGAGGTGGCGAAGCCCGGCAGGGTATAGGCGCGGATGTCGGACCGGGGCCTGCCCAACTGGTCCATGACCTTGGCCGCGACGATCAGGGCGTGGGTCGAGTCCAGCCCGCCGGAGACGCCGATCACCAGGCATTTGGACCCGGCGGCCTCGACCCGCCGCGCCAGGCCCTGGACCTGGATGTTGTAGGCCTCGTAGCAGTTCTCGGCCAGCTTGGCGGGGTCGGACGGCGTGAACGGGAAGCGCTCGACCGCCCGCATCAGGGCCAGGTCGCCAGCCGGCGGGACGAAGTCGAAGGCGGCGATCCGGAACGGCGTCGCCGGCGGGCTCAAGGTCGCGGCGTCGCCGAAGCTGACCACCCGCATGCGCTCCTGGCGGATGCGGCCGACATCGACGTCGGCCATGGCCATCACCGGTCCGGTCGAGAACCGCGGCGTCTCGGCCAGCAGGTTTCCCAGCTCGTGGATGTCGACATGGCCGTCCCACGCCAAGTCGGTGGAGCTCTCGCCCGCCCCGGCCGCCGAATAGACATAGGCCGCGATGGCCCGCGCCGACTGGCTGGCGCACAGCAGGCGGCGGGTCTCGGACTTGCCGATGGTGATGTTGCTGGCCGACAGATTCAGCAGGATCTCGGCCCCGGCCATGGCCTGGGCGGTGCTGGGCGGGGTCGGGGTCCAGACGTCCTCGCAGATCTCGACGCCAACCGTGAAGGCCATGTCGCCCCCTGGACCGCCCGAGGCGCGCAGCAGCACGTCGGTCCCGAACGGGACGGCCTGGCCGGCCAGGGTCAGGGTGCGGCCGACCACGCCGGCCCCGGGGGTGAACCAGCGGCGCTCGTAGAACTCGCGATAGTTGGGCAGGAAGGTCTTGGGGATCACCCCCCGCACCCGTCCGCCCTGGATGGCCACGGCGGTGTTGTAGAGCCGCCCCCCGTCGCGCAGCGGCGCGCCGACCACGAACAGCGGGGCCAGGTCCTTGCTGGACTGGGCCAGGGTGGCGATCGCCGTTTCGACGGCGTCCAGCAAGGCGTCCTGCTGCAACAGGTCATCGACGGTGTAGCCCGTCAGGCCCAGTTCCGGCAGGACCAGCACCGCGACGCCCGCGTCGTGGGCCTCGCGCACCAGGGCCAGCACGCTGGCGGCGTTGGTCGCGGGGTCGGCGAGCCTGACCTTCGGGACCGCCGTGGCGACGCGGACGAAACCGTGGCGATAGGGCGAGAAGAACGAGATGTCCGCCAAGGTCGAAGCCTTCCGATGCGCGGCGCCAGACGGGGGCCGCTGTTATGCTGAAAATGAGCATAAGTCGCCGACTTCATATAGCCGCTCACGCCCGCGATGCAAAGCGCCCAGAGCCGTTGGAGCCCGAAGACCGCCCGTCATGCTTGACCCGACAGGAGGTCCATGCCACCTGCGCCCGGCGCAGATACGCCTACACATCAAAAGATAAGAGCCAAGCTCATGCCCGTTTCGCCCATCAAAATGGCCGACGCGATCCGCGTCCTTTCCATGGACGCGGTTCACAAGGCCAAGTCCGGCCATCAGGGCATGCCGATGGGCATGGCCGATGTCGCGACGGTGCTGTGGAGCAAGTTTCTGAAGTTCGACGCCAGCCAGCCGAACTGGGCCGACCGCGACCGCTTCGTGCTGTCGGCCGGCCACGGCTCGATGCTACTCTATTCCCTTCTTCACCTGACCGGCTTCAAGGCCGTGACGATGAAGGAGATCGAGAACTTCCGCCAATGGGGTTCGATGACCCCCGGCCACCCCGAAGCGCACCACACGCCGGGCGTCGAATGCACCACCGGCCCGCTGGGCCAGGGCCTGGCGATGTCGGTCGGCATGGCCATGGCCGAGGCCCATCTGGCCTCGCGCTTCGGCAAGGATACCGTCGACCATCGCACCTGGGTGGTCGCCGGCGACGGCTGCCTGATGGAGGGCGTCAGCCATGAGGCGATCAGCCTGGCCGGCCGCCTGAAGCTGTCGAAGCTGACCGTGCTGTTCGACGACAACAACACCACCATCGACGGCGTGGCGACCATCGCCGAGACCGGCGACCAACTGCTGCGCTTCAAGGCCGCCGGCTGGGCGGTCAAGGCCGTCGACGGCCACGACCACGGCAAGATCGCCGCCGCCCTGCGCTGGGCGACCAGGCAGGACCGCCCGACCCTGATCGCCTGCAAGACCCTGATCTCCAAGGGCGCTGGCCCCAAGGAAGGCGACCACCACAGCCACGGCTACTCCCTGTTCGACGACGAGATCGCCGCCGCGCGGGTCGCCATGGGCTGGGACGCCGCGCCGTTCACCGTGCCGGACGACATCGCCAAGGCCTGGAAGAGCGTCGGCCGTCGCGGCGCCCGCGTCCGCAAGGCCTGGGAAGCCGGCCTGAAGGCCAGCGCCCACGCCGCCGACTTCGAGCGCGCCATGAGCGGCCAGCTGCCGACCGACGCCTTCGACAGGCTGACGGCCCACATCGCCGCCTCCGCCGAGGCCAAGCCCGCCAACGCCACCCGCGTCCACTCCGGCGCCGCCCTCGACCAGCTGATCCCGGCCATCCCGGAGATGGTCGGCGGCTCGGCCGACCTGACCGGCTCGAACAACACCTTCGTCAAGGGCATGCAGCCCTTCGACGCCCCCGACTACGCCGGCCGCTACGTCCACTACGGCGTGCGCGAATTCGGCATGGCCGCGGCGATGAACGGCATGGCCCTGCACGGCGGCGTCATCCCCTATTCGGGCACCTTCCTGGCCTTCGCCGACTACAGCCGCCCGGCCATCCGCCTGGGCGCGCTGATGCAGGCCCGTGTGATCCACGTGATGACCCACGACTCCATCGGCCTGGGCGAGGACGGTCCGACCCACCAGCCGGTCGAGCAGATCGCGTCCTTGCGCGCCATGCCCAACCTGCTGGTCTTCCGCCCGGCCGACGCGGTCGAGACCGCCGAGTGCTGGAAGATCGCTCTGGAGCACCAATCCAGCCCGTCGGTAATGTGCCTGTCGCGCCAGAAGGTCCCGGGCGTGCGCGGCGACGCCAGCCAGAACCTGTCCGCCAAGGGCGCCTACGAGCTGCTGGCCGCCGAGGGCGGCGACGCCGTCGTGACGATCTTCTCGTCGGGCACGGAAGTCTCGATCGCCGTGGCGGCCCGCGACATCCTGCAGGCCCAGGGCAAGCCGACCCGCGTCGTCTCGACCCCCTGCTGGGAGCTGTTCGCGCAGCAGCCGGCCGCGTACCGCGAGGCGGTGATCGGAACCGCCCCGACCCGCGTCGCCGTCGAAGCCGCCGTCCGCATGGGCTGGGAGCGCTTCATCGGCGAGGACGGCAAGTTCATCGGCATGACGAGCTTCGGAGCGTCAGCGCCGTTCGAGCGCCTGTACAAGGAATTCGGCATCACCGCCGAGGCCGTGGCGGCGGCGGCGGCGTAAGCCCCGGCCCACTCCGCAATTGCTCGGCGACACGATGAAGCAGACGCCTTCGCTCTGGCCGCGGCGGGTCGTTACCCCGTGGCGTCAACAACTTAAGGGCGTCCAAGCCTCTCTGGTCCTTGGCACGTCTACGCCCATCGGCTAGAGGGGTGCAACGTGCAGGGATGGAGTCATATGAAAACAGCGTTGGTTCTCGGAGCGGGTGGGTTCATCGGTGGCCACCTTGTGAAGCGTTTGAAGTCAGAAGGCTTCTGGGTGCGCGGTGTCGACCTGAAGCTTCATGAGTACGCCGAGACCGAAGCCGACGATTTTGTCGTGGCGGACCTGCGCGACTCTCACGTCGTGCGTAATGTGGTCGATCGTCGGTTCGACGAGGTCTACCAACTGGCCGCCGACATGGGTGGCGCTGGCTACATCTTCACCGGCGAGCATGATGCGGACATCATGCACAACTCGGCGACCATCAACCTGAATGTCGCTGATGCCTGCCACAAGCGCACGATCAAGCAAGTCTTCTATTCGTCGTCGGCCTGCATGTACCCGGCCTACAATCAGGAAGACCCAGACAACCCCAATTGCGCCGAACACAGCGCCTATCCGGCCGCGCCGGACAGCGAGTATGGCTGGGAGAAGCTGTTCTCCGAGCGCCTGTTCCTGGCCTACAATCGCAACTACGGCATGCGTAACCGCGTGGCCCGATACCACAACATCTTCGGTCCGGAAGGCACCTGGCAAGGCGGCAAGGAAAAGGCTCCGGCCGCCGTTTGCCGCAAGATCGCCTTGGCCGCCTCGAACGACACCATCGACATCTGGGGCGACGGCTTGCAGACCCGCTCATTCCTGTTCGTCGACGAGTGCGTCGAAGGCACCACCCGCCTGCTGCGCTCGGACTTCGAAGGCCCGGTCAACATTGGGTCGAACGAAATGGTCACCATCAACCAACTGGTTCACATGGTCGCCGACATCGCCGGCAAGTCCATCGAGATGAACCACATTCCGGGCCCGACCGGCGTGCGGGGCCGCAATTCCGATAACCAGTTGATCCAGGAACGCCTGGGTTGGGCGCCATCGCAGACCCTTCGGGCGGGAATGGAACGCACCTACGCCTGGGTCGAACAACAAGTCCGTAGAAACGCGGCCTAGTCGATGCCCTTCAAGCTCCGCCTGCCCGCAGCCCTCGAAGAGCGCCTTCGCGCTCGCCTCGAGCGCTGGACGATGCGCCACTATCAGCTGCCCTATCCGCCCGGGCATTTCTACATGCCCGTGGCGAACTTCCAGAACATCGTGAACCGGGACATCGACCGTCTTCCCGCGGTCGATCCGGACTCCTTTCTCGATGATGCCCTGGTTGGCGTTACATTGCAGGCCATCGGTGAGACGGCGGCCGAGCAGGGCGAGCTGCCCGACTACTTCGATCCGCGCATCAACACGCTGGGTCTGGGTTTCGGCGAAGTCGAGGGGCACGTCGCCTATAGCGTGGTGCGTCACGTAAAGCCGTCCGTGGTGCTGGAGTTCGGCGCGGGCGTCTCGACCTTCTATTTCAACGAGGCGCTCAAGCGTAACGGCTCTGGCCGCATGGTGGCGGTGGAACCCTATCCCAGCGCCAACCTCGTGACCTTCTGCACCGCGGAAGGCATAGATCTGAAGAACTGGTCGGCCCAGGATTTCAAGCTGGAGGACGCGGGGCCGCTCGACGGTCGCGTCGTGGTTTCAATCGACACCACCCACGTCCTGCGGGCCGACTCCGAGCTGCCGAATCTGCTGCTTCGGATCATCCCGGCGCTGCCCAAGGGTTCGCTGATCCATTTCCACGACATCTACTGGCCTTATGCGACGCTCTTCAGGGAGCATGAGATGTCGCGATACGCCGCGGTGTGGAATGAGAGCCTCGCCTTGATGCTGCTGCTGCAGGGCAACCGTGACCTGGAAATCCTACTGCCGATGTATCATCTCATCCGCGAGGGTGATGAACGCTTCGGAGCCGCGGTTCCGCGCTATCTCAAGACGCGTCAGGTCGGTTCGTCTCTTTGGTTGCGTCGCGTCTAGGCATCGCTCGACGATGCGTCACCTTGATGGGGCGGCGACCATCGACGCGTCTAGCTCCCGTCTGTTTTGGAGGATTTGGGAGTGATCAAGCGAGTCTTTCTCATCGATCCCATGTGCGTGCTCGACTTTGGTCACAACCCGAAATCGCTCCTGTATTTTTCGGACTATTTCGCTTCAGCGGGTTACGAGCCGATCCCGGTCGTCTGCCGGTACTTTCCGCTGCTGACGGGCGAGTATGCCAAGTTCGAGCGCCGGTTCGACTACTATTACCAGCAGTTCGTACCGATCAAGACGGCGCCGGCTCCGCCGCCCAAGGGCTCCGGCGATTGCCTCGATCCGCTCGAAGCGCTGTCCTTCGCCGAGTTTAGCCAATGGTTGGACGACGATGCGATCGGCGCCGACGACCATCTGTTCTATCCGAGTGTCGATTTCTACGGCGTCTGCGGTCTGCTGCGGGCGCTGATCGCGAGAGGCGCGCAGAACATCCCACGGATACATCTGCGGTTCATCGGGGTAATGGAGAACGCCACACGTTCGACGAACAAACCCCTGGCCCACATCGGCAAGCTCCTCGAAAGCCTGGGTCAGACCGATCGTGTCACGCTGTCCGCCGAAAGCCCCGTCTACTCCGACAACCTGCGGGACACGTTCAAGCGAGAGGTAGGCTGGACGCTCTATCCCCTGGAGTCAGCCCCCGCGCCGTTGCCGGCCACCGGGTCCTACCGGGTATTTTCCGCCGGCGCGGGGCGCGGGGACAAGGGCTTCTTCCGGTTGTTGAACATCGCGCGCCTGTACGCCAAGACCTATCCGAAAGACAATGTCCAGTTCGTGGTTCAGAACGTTCCGGTCGCCGAGGAACGACACCAGACGCACTATGTTTCCCAGCTCTATGCCGCGCCGAACATCGACCTGCTGCCCGCGCGCCTGTCCGACGACGAACTCGAGGCCCAATACGCACGTTGCAGCTTCCTGATCATGCCCTACGACTACGAAACCTACCGGTTCCGCGGGTCAGCGGTATTCATGGAAGGCGTTGCCAAGCATCGCCCGTTCGCCATCGCGTCCGGAACCGGATTTCACCCCTTGGTCACCCAACTGGAAGCCGCGTTCAATTGTCCGGGCGACGAGGATTTCGTCCACACCATCCGTCGCTTCAGCCAAATGACCGTGTCCGACGTCGCACCCCTGACGGATAGAACGGCCGCCCGCTACGCCGAACTCGCCCGGACTCAGATGGCTTCAGTTTGGACCGAGGTGAGCGCGTGAGGATTCTCTTTCTCGATCATGCCTTCCACCGCAAGACCGGTTCTTCGCGGTTCTTTCTGGATTTCCTAAAAGGTTTCAGCGACGTCACGCTGGAGTTCTTCGACCCACTGATAGCCGACAGCGAAATCGAGCGTCTGGTCGCGCTGAACTTCACGGACTTCGATCTGGTCGTCGTCTGGCAGCTGGAAGCCCTGGCCTTCCTGCCCATCTCGGTTGGAGCCAGCGTCCTGGTCATACCGATGTACGACGGCAGCGGCGCTCAGCCCGCCGAGCACTGGGCGGCGCTGTCGGACGCCAGCATCCTGAACTTCTCATACAACCTGCACGTGGCCACCCGAGAGCTGATGGCCAGCGCCAAGGTCGTGCAATATTTTCCCGATCCGAAACCGTTCGCGCTCGCCAAGGACTTCGAGCGACCGCGGGTGTTCTTCTGGCACCGACGGGGCGACCAGCTCGATCTGGAAACGGTGTTTCGATTGCTGCCCGGCAATTTCGAGTCGATCCACGTCCATATCGCCCCCGATGACCCCGACGAGGAGGTCACCCTGCCGTCGTGGGCGTCGCGCTACGGCGTGACCAGCTCGCGCTGGTTCGACGACCCCAAGGGTTTGTCGGACGTGATCGACAGCTGCAACGTCGCGGTGTGCCCGAGGTTCTCCGAAGGCATCGGCATGTTCATGTTGGAAGCGATGGCGCGGGGGATGTGCGTCATCGGTTCCTCCTGGCCGGTGCACAACGAGTACATCGCCAACAATATCAATGGCATGTTGTTCGATCCGGGCTCCTACGGCGCGCTTGACCTTTCCGACGCAGAACGCCTGGGGACCATGGCCCGCAAGGGTGTCGAGGCCGGGCGTCTGCGCTGGGAGGAGGACCTCAAGGCCCTGCCGGCGTTCGTCGCCGCCTGCGCGACGCTGAAGCGCCCGCCCTCCCTGACGCCCGCCACGGCGCTGCGGCTTGTTCGTAGCTATTTCGAGGATATGGAACTGTACCGGCAACTGGCGAGCGGCCTGGTCGCCGGCAACCCCGCCATGGCGCGCGCCCTGAAAGCATCCCGCGGACCCGAGGATCTGGCCCGTGCGGCCGAGCGACAGGCGATGGGCGTGGCTCGGCAGCACCTTGAGTCTCTGCGCGAGGGCCTCGGAAGAATACCCGGCTGGCGTCGCTTGCGCGCCCTGCTGCCCTCCCGCGTGAAGATCGTGCTGGCGCGACTGTTCATGGCGGTCCGCCGCTAGAGCATCTTCGAGTGAAGTGGATACTGGTTCGCGTGAAGAAAAAGCTCGAAAACAAAAACTTGGAGCGCCTAACCGGGGCCCGCCAGCCCAAAGAACGACGATCTCCCCAATATCGGTTTGCGATTTTGACCGCATACCGTTACGCGGTAAGCCCTGCGCCGGCGCCGCGCTAGCGTCTGATCGAACGGACCGCATGACGCTGTCCCGCCGATCAGGCCGCCTCGCGCCATTAGGCGCGGAGCCAACAACACGTAGGGCTAGGGGCATCGGTTCATATGAGCATCGACAGTTATCTCGACAGCGGCTTCGACGACGTGGAGGGTTGGTGCAGTCGCCGGATCGTCGAGATCATGGGCCACTTCACGGAGATGTCGACCGCAGCCGGTGTCATCGGCGGGGCCTGCGAGATCGGCGTCCACCAGGGCAAGTTCTTCCTGGGCCTGGTCAACGCGGTGAACGGGCGGCAGTCTCTGGCCATCGACATCTTCGACCACCAGAGCCTCAACATCGACCACTCCGGCGGCGGCATCAACGACATGCTGGCCGGCTTCAAGGCCAATGTTCAGAAGTACGCGCCGTACCCGGAGAACGTCTCCGAAATCGTCAAGGATTCCCTGGCGCTGAACCCGTTGGACACGGCGCACATCCTGGGCCGGTTTGGCCCCTTCCAGCTGTTCAGCGTGGACGGCGGACACATGCACCAGCACTTGGTCAACGACTACCATTTCGCTGAAAACGTCACGGCGCCCGGTGGGGCGATCATCATCGACGACATCCTCAACGGCGGCTTCCCCGGCGTGATCGAGGGCGTCGCCCGTCTGTTCCTGCAGGGCGCGCCTCGTTTCGCGCCGCTGCTGCTGGGGCACAACAAACTGATCATGGTCGGCCTGAGCTATCACCGCCGCTATCTGGAAGACCTGCATGCCCGGTTGGCGGCGGCCTATCCCGACATGACAATGTGGCGGACGAAGTTCTTCGGCCACGACATCATCTCGCTGGTCTGATCGCAGGAGGCTCTAAAGCGCCTCAGCCCCCTCGAAGGCGCTAGAACGCGCCTTCGAGGTCGGCCAGTGATCGCGCCGCCAGATCCCGCGGCGACAACCGACTCCGGTCGGGCGTGATAGGCCAGGCGATGCCCAGGGCGGAATCGTCATATCTTAGCGCGCCCAGCGCGCGAGGCTCGAAACGAGCGGTCAGCTTGTAGTGAAGCTCCACCTCTGCTTCCAGCGTCTGGACACCATGGGCCACGCCTGGCTCCAGGTAGATCCATACGGTTGGATCGTCGAGCACCCTCTGGTCGACCTGGCCAAAGCCGGGGCCGCGGAGATCGACGGCGACGTTGAACACCGCGCCACGGGCGACCCGAAAGAGCTTGCCCTGTTGATGCGGCGGGAACTGGAAATGCAGACCGCGGACAGTCCCCGCCTCGCTCGAGCGCGAGATGTTGTCCTGGACGAATCCAGGAACGCCCGCGGCGGCGAAGATCTCGGCGTTGTAGATTTCGGCCAGCCACCCTCGCGGGTCGCCATTGCGCTCCGCCCGAATGATGCACCCCATATCGCGCACCGGTTCGAAGGCGTAGCTCAAGGACGTCAAGCCGGTTCGGAGTTCATGTACAGGTGCCAGACCTCGGCCGGGTCGCCGTCCGCCCGGATGACGCCCTGATCGACCCAGACCGCCCGGTTGCAGAAGTTCACCAGAATATCGGCCGAATGGGTGGCCAGCACCATGATCCGCGCTTGCTGGACAAGAGATCGGATGCGGTCACCCGCCTTTTCGATGAAGAAGGCGTCGCCCGCGCCGATGACCTCGTCAAGAACCAGGATATCCTTCGGGCGCGCGGTGGCCAGGCCGAAGGACAGCCGGGTCATCATACCGGCGGAATAGGTGCGCACGGGAAGGGCGATGAATTGGCCCAACTCCGCGAACTCGACGATCTCATCCCGGATGCGCGCGCGTTCGCGCTTGTCGAATCCCAGGAGGCGGGTGACGTACTCGATGTTCTGCAGGCCGGTGCGCTCAAGGTCCATGCCGCCGCCGATCTCCAGCAGCGAGGCCACCGAACCATTGATCTGTACGCGACCGCTGGAGGCGTGGTGCACCCCCGCCAACAACTTGAGCAGCGTCGTCTTGCCCGCGCCATTGCGACCGACCAGCCCGACGCGCTCACCTTCGTTGATGGATAGGCTGACGCCGTTCAGCGGGTTCACATAGAGCGCCCCACCGCCGTTGCGCGCGATCCTGCCCATCGAGAGCGTCTTGGCCAGGCCCGCGAAAAGCGAAATCTGCTGAGCCTGCGCGAAGACGGGCAACCAGACCGAGGCATGCAGGAGCTCGATCGAGGCGTGGCCGTTCAGCGACACCGGGCTCGCGACGGACGCATGCTTGGGGGGGGGAAAGGGTGCGGTCATGGACCTAGAGCCAACTCACGACGGTTTTTCGGGTGGATGCGAAGGCCCATAGGCCGCTGACCAGGAATACGGCGCTGAGCAAGCTTGAGGTGACCCAGATTTCCAGAGGCGGGGTCACGCCCATCAACGGCGCCCGCATGAGTTCCAGCATATAGTAGAACGGGTTGTACTTGACGATCAGGCTGTGACGTCCAACGGACTCGGTGAACCAGAACACCGGGGTCACGACGAAACCAAGGGTCATCAGGCTGGCGAGGGCTGGGCGGACGTCACGAAAGCGCGCGCCGAGCACGCCCAGGCCGAGATTGAGGCCGAGCATGCCAACACTGACGATAAGCAGGGCCGGAATGAACTCGATGATCCGCCAGTTGGGGACGAACCGGTAAAGCAGGCAGGCGACGACGAAAATGATCATCTGGTGGAACAGAAGGATCATCTGTTCCAGCATCTTGCCGATAGGATACAGAGACAGCGGCAACGGGAAGCTCGTCACCATGCCCTTGGCGCGCAGAAGCGCGGCGGCCCCGTCAGTCACATTCGCGGTCAGAAACACCCATACCGGTAGGCCCGCGGCCAGATAGATCGTCATCTTGCTGAAATCGACGTGAAAGACCTGGCTCTGCACATAGCCGAGGCCAAGCACCCATACACCTTGCGCCACGACCACCCACAAGGGGCCCAGCGCGGTTCTGTGATAGCGGCTGCCGATGTCCGTGAACGCAAGATACCAGGCGATGTTGATTTGCTTCACGCCACGGAAGAAGTCCATGACGCCAAATGGGATGCTCAGGGCCATATCTACCTTACGTTCTTGCGCGGCCAGACGTACCGCACAGCATTTCGGAGCGCCGGCCCGTGGGCGTATCTACACGGCGAGGTTGGCAACCCGCAAGGGTCAGTTTCCTCTCGCGCGACTGTGGCCTCATGAGGGCGGGACGCGCATGAGATGCCCAAATAGAAGCCACGGTCAGCCTCCCAGCATGCGGCGAAGGTCCCGAGCGCCGGTGTCGAACCGGGTCATGCGCCCCCCGGCCTCCAGTTGGGCGCAGGCTAGATCGACGACCGTATCGGCCCCGAGTTCGCGCAATCTCAGCGTCAAGTCCACGTGGGCGCCCGGCCCCGCGACGCGCCCTTCCAGGCCGCGCCCCTTCAATCGCCAGGCATAACGACGCCAGACGGTGTCGATCTGAACGAACGGCTCCTCTGGCGTGTCGTAGTAAGGCGGATCTCCGCCTTCGCCGAAAAATCGGAGCAAGAAGAAGCGCGCATCGCAGGGACGGCTGGCGCGCAGATAGATGGAGAACGTGGCCGGCTCGCCCGCCAGCAGTTCCAGATGCTCAAGCCGCTGGAGAAGGTCTATGTTGACGGCGGCGTTCGCCGCCTCGCGGACGTGGACACGGGCGTAGTGACGCGGCGCGCCCTCGACATCCACCTGGCCCAGCTTGAAGGGACGCCGCGATTGATCGGCGACCACGCCGCTGCTGTGGAGGAAGTAGCGCCAGTGGTCGGCCGCCGGGGTCTGTCCAGCGTAGACTATCGGCGAATCCGCTCGGGTCCACTCGTCGAACTGCGGGTTGCGAAGCGTATTGCGGAAGGCCGGCGAGGCGTCGTCGGCCGTCGTCCTGACGGGCGGAACTGATGAAATCGCTGGCGGGCTTGATCGTGCCGTTGAGTTTTCGGCGGATACGGCGACGCCTCGCTCGCGCAACCGATCGTGCAGCATGCCGCGCAGCCATTGGGCATGGGGAGCAAGATCGGGCGGCGCGGGCGACCAATCAATCGACGCCATCTCTGAATCCGACCAGCGGCGCTGGAAATGGGTGAACGTGCCGTATCGCGACGGCGCGTAGACGTCGTCCGCGGTGATCAGAACAACGGGCGTGCCGAGGGCCAGGCAGGGCAGAGCGCAATGCAGACGGCTGGTCACCACCAGTTCGGCGCCGGCATAGAGCTCGAGCAGCGCCTGGGCGTGAGAGAGTTCGTGAACCGCTCTGAGGTTATCTTCCCAACGGTCGAGCCGCGGAAACAGCATTGCCGGAGCGCTTTCCGGCGCATGCGCCAGATCTTCGATCGTGGAGAGGCCCTTCCAACCGCTGCGGGGCCCAACCATCGCCTCCCAGCGGGAAGGCTCGTCGGCGTGGCGCGCGGCGTTCAGCGGACGGACGAACATCCCGCCGCCGGGCGCCCTGACGTGGTCGACCAGCAGTGCGTCGCGCGAGAGGTGCTCCGGCAGACCGGCCATCGCCGCGTCGGAAAGATCGACCAGGATCACGCCCTGTCTTTTGACCGGCGGCGACGTCTGAAGGGTCAGCGTCAGGCAGCCGGAAAAGTAGCTTTCAACTCCGTGGGCCCGCAACAGTTCGAGCGTCGCGGGATCGCGGGCCCCGATTGGCCCCTGGGCCTTCAGGTGAGCCACGAACTCTGGAGTCATCAGGTGCGGACTCAGGCGCGTGCCGATGTACAACGGCCGGATGGGCGGTTGCGGCCCCCAGCCGATGGGCATCTCCTCCGAGAGGTTCCCGGCCGCGACGAGCAACACTTCGCGCGAGGCGACGATGTCGTGCAGCCCCTCGCGGTCCAGATACATATCAACGCCGCCCAACAGGCGCACCGCGCCCAGCGACTGCATCGCGTCCCCGACATTCGTCTCGTCGGCGAACGGCCGATCGTACTTAAGCACCGCGGTTAAGGGACAAGACATCACGCCAGCTCCAGGACACAGGTCTTCATCGACCGCCGGCGCGGCGTTCGACGCCCGGCGCGGGCACACGCCTATCAGGCAAGACCGGCAACGTCATTCCCTGGCGGTGACGATCGGCATAAACGGTTGCACCCGTTGCGGTTGCCAACTCTCAAGGCTAGAAATCCCAGCGCCCGCCATGGGAAGCGCGAACGCTGCTGGGCTTGCTTATGATTCGTTGGAGCACGCCTCCTGAAAGACCTGTCGATGAACTCCAGTGAACGCGTCTTGAGCGACACCGTCCTGACGCATGGCCTTTCGCAGGGCGAGAAACCTTGCGCGATCTTCAAGTCGATCCGCGGCGAGACGCCCTACACCTACGCTGACCTGCGTCGCGATTCGCTCGCGGTGGCGGCCGCCTTAGCGGCCTTCGGTGTCCAGCCGGGTCAGCCAGTACTGATCTTTGAAAAAACCTCGCCGCAGTTGTTCGCGGCATTCTGGGGCGCCATGGCGTTGGGGGCCGTGCCCGCGATCATGCCGCCGCCCACGCCAAAGCAGAAGGAAGAGCTCTACTGGTCGTCGCACGTCCGCCTGTTCGAGCGGATCGGGCCGGCCGCCCTGCTCGTCAACTCCAGCCTCATTCCGGTGTTCTCGAACCGCTGCGGAGCATGGGCGGATCGGCTGGTGGATCTGCACGTCGCGGCGGCGGGCGCGCCGATCCCGACCACGGCCTTGCCCATCCTCAAGGCCGCGGATGTCGCCTTCCTTCAGCACTCGTCGGGAACGACCGCGCTAAAGAAGGGTGTGATGCTGACCCACGAGCGGGTGTTCGCGCAGTTGGACCGCTATGGTGCGACCATCGGCTTCGAGCCGCAGGATCTGGTCGCGTCGTGGCTGCCGCTCTATCACGACATGGGCTTGATCACGAGTTTCCTCATGCCGCTGGTCGCTGGCGCGACCGTCGTGTCGATTGATCCGTTCGAGTGGCTCGTCCGGCCCGCCATGCTGCTCGAGGCGGTCCGCGACCATCGGGCGGGCTTCAGCTGGATGCCGAATTTCGCCTTCGCCCATCTCGTGAACGTGGTTGTCGACACCGGCGCGCACGACCTGTCGAGCCTGCGGATGATCGGGAACTGCTCGGAGCCCTGCAAACTATCCGTCCACGAGGCCTTCACCGCTCACTTCGCGCCCTCGGCCCTGCGGCCGGAAGCCGTTCAGGTTTGCTACGCGATGGCGGAGAACGTGTTCGCCGTCAGCCAGACCCCGACCGGGTCTCCAGCCCGAGCCGTCCGGATCGACCGTAAGGCGATTGAGCGAAACACCGTGCGCTTCGTGGCGGAAGACGAACCCGGCCTCGACGTCATGTCGTGCGGTCGCCTGCTTTCCGACATGTGGATCAGACTCGTCGATGACCAGGGCCGGGACGTCGGCGAAGGACAGGCCGGCGAAATCGTGATCGCGGGGCCATCGCTCTTCGAGGGCTATCTAGCCCTGCCGGAGCGCACCGCCGAAGTGCTGCACGATGACGGTTACCATACGCGCGACCTCGGCTTCGTCGTCGATGACGAACTGTTCGTGCTGGGGCGCGTCGATGATCTGATCATCGCCTATGGCCGGAATTTCATGGCCCATGAGATCGAGGCGACTGTCAGCGCGGTCGACGGGATCAAGCCCGGCCGCGTGGTCGCGTTCGGGCTCGACACGCCGGGCGCCAGCGGACGCGAGATGGCCGTCCTGTTCGAACTGCTCGACGGCACGGAGCCGACGGCCGCGGTGGCGGCCGTGCGCCGCGCGATTGACGCCTCCGCCGGTCTCCTGCCGCGCTATGTCGAGGTCGCTCCGTTAGGATCGCTGAAAAAAACCACGAGCGGAAAAATCAGCCGGTCGCTAAACAGAGCCGAGTTCGAGCGATCGCTTGAGGCATTCAAAGAGGGCGCGCAATGAGCACGGAAGACGTCGGAACCTCCGTCCGAAAAATCATCGCGAATTTCTTCCATCTGCCCGAAAGCGCCATCGTTGATCAGACGAAAGCGGAGGAGGTTCCAGGATGGGACTCGTTCGCTCATGGACAATTGATCCTCGAACTGGAGACGCGACTTCGCAAGACCCTGCCGATCGACCGACTGTTTGATGTGGATGATGTTGGCCAGTTGATTGCCGTCATCGAAGGACGTTAGTGAAATGAAGCCTGTTCTAGCGGTCTACGGCAACTGCCAGGCCGGGGTGTTCTGCCATGCGTTGCGTCGAGTGCCGGCGATCAATGAGCGCTATGAGGTCGTCTATATCCAGAGCTTCGGCGACGAAGACGATCGACCCGACATTACCCCTGACCAGGCGGCGCGCTGCGAGATCTACTGGCGGCAGGTCGACGAGCATGCACGCTTCAATCCCGATGAACAGCTGGCCCAGGCGCGGAGGATCACGTTCCCAGCCGTGGACCTTGGTCTCTACTGGCCCTTCCAGACCCACGATCCGCTGTTTGGGCCCGAACCCGAATTTCCCTTTGGCCGCTATCCCTACGGCGATCGGGTCGTGGTCGAGCTAAGCCAGCGCACGCCGCCTCCGGAAGACACCACCACCGCCTACCACGCGCTCGCCAACGAGCGTCTGGGCAATATCGATCGGTCGCTGGACCTGGAATTGCACCGGCTGCAGCGCCGAGAGGCCAACGCGGACGTTAAGATCGCGGCCTTTATCTTCTCGAGCTTCCGTGTCGAACGTCTCTATTGGGCCTACAATCACCCCACCTCTATCCTACTGGGCAAACTGTTCATCAGGCTGGCCGTGGCGACCTGGCCCGAGGCTGGCGATCCGAACGTCGAAATGGGGCGAGTCGTCGCCGACGCCTTCCGGGGGTGGGAACCTTTCGACCATCAACACGTACCAATCCCGCAAGTCGTCGCCGAAAAGCTCGGACTAATCTGGTGGGGGCCGTCGCTAAAATATAAGTATCTTGACCTTTACCTTTCAGAACAAGAGTACATTGAAGAATACTACAAGATTCGTCGGGAACGTTTAGAAAATTCTTCGGTTTGATTGTGGAAGTGAATATTGGGGGACGGCGATTGATCGATCATCGTGATGTTTCGCGGGTGCGGGCAGGTATTAATCTCACGCGACTGCAGTCGGGCGGCAAGGGTGCAGGCGGAGCTGGTCTGTTCGCGCTTGAGTTCGCGCGCGTCGCGAGTGAACTTTTCGACGTCGATATCTTCGTCAGGCCCGAGAACGAAGCGATCGTGCGCAAGTTCCTGGGGAAGGACTCGCGTGGCCAGGTGGTCAAGCTGGAGCGCCCGGAGCTGGCGCTGACCAACGCCTCGAGCGCGCTCGACCTCTATGTCGATCCCCTGAACGGCCTGGAGCCGTATGAGATTTCGACGTTCGCGGTTCCCGTCATCCACGACATGCTGTTCCTCGAAGAACCGCAGTTCTTTGATCAATGCGAGCTCGACTTCCGGCGGGAGCACTACGGCTCGGCCATCGACCGGGCCGATCTGGTGCTGACCGTCAGCAGCAACGAAGTGGACAAGATCAAGCGCCACTTCGGCAAGAAGGCCGTCGATTGGATTCCGCAACCTCCCTACTTCTCGCTGCTCGACCAGGAAGCCTCGCCGACCGTCGCCGAGCGGCGAAACCTGATCTTCCCGGCCGTGCAGTGGAACCACAAGAACCACTATCGACTGTTTCAGGCCTTCATTCACCTGATCGAAACTGAACAGCTCCCAGACGATGTCGATTTGCTGTTTTCGCGAGTCTTCCCCATCGAGGCGAACACGCGACTACATCACCAGTTGCTCACCGACGCGCGCCTGGGCCAGCGCATCCGCCCGATTCCCTATCTTTCGACGCCGGACTTCGCGGGCCTGCTGAACAACTCGCTCGGCATGGTCTATCCGTCGCTGTATGAGGGCTGGGGCGTCCCGGTCACGGAGTCGGCCCTCAACGGTCTGCCGTTGCTGACGTCGAACTCCCCCTCCGCCGAGGCGCTCAATCCGCCACCGGCCAATATCCGTCAGTTCAAGAACGTTCTCGACGCTCAGCAGATCGCCAACGACCTCCGCGAGTTCGTGCTGAATCCGCCGCCTCGCTTGCAACCTCGGCCGCGCGAGACGTTCGTCGCCCCGTTCCGCGAAAAGATTCGCGAAATCGGTCACAGAGCGGTGAGCAGCCGTCGCATCAGGACCCCGATCGGTGTCAAGCCTGCCTGGCCCAAGGTGGTCCAGCGCAAGCCCGGTCTGAAGATCGTGCTGGTCTGCGAGACAGCGCCGACTCAAGAACAACTCGCGACCCTGCGCGAGCTTGTCGGCGCTGACGACGGGCAGGTCGAAGCGGTGGTGCTCATGCCCTTCGGCCAGACGGAGGCCGATTTCTCGGGCCTGGCCCGCGCTTGCCACAATGGATCGACCAAGAGTCTCGATACGGCGCTGGTCTACGAACTGGTGATGAGCCGTCGCGCTCAGGTTCTGGTTCTGGCTCCCGATGCTCTGGCGGACCTCAAAGTCAAGGTCTTGGCCGGTTCCGTCAGGCTCTTGGCTGAAGGCAAGTCGATCAACGCGATCCGCGTCGCCCCAGCCCTTCCGCCCAGGATCGCCGGCGACGTGGCCATGATGCTAATGGGTCGCATGGTCTCGGTGGCGGCCTTCGTGGACGGTTTCGGCGCCACGCCCACGCTGCTGGCCGAGACCATGCGGCAACGTCTGGTCGAGCCGGCGGTCTGCGCCGGACCCAAGCTGATCATCTGCGACCCCGCCCTGAGCAACAAGGTCGGCCACCACGCGGCGGTCGCCGACTGGATGGCGCGGGGCGCGCATGCGAACGGCCTCACCCCGCTGGTGTTCGGCAACCACGCTTGTCCGAGGGGACTTCTGGCGCCGGAAGTCGACACCTACGGCGCGTTCTCGGACTTCCTGTACGGCAACGTGGCCGACATCGGCCTGTTCACTCACGAATTCCGCTTGATGGCCGAGTTCGCCGCCGCCGGTCCCGACGACGTAATCACCCTGTTTTGCGCGACCCCGGCGATGCTGGCCGGCGCCCTGCCGTTCCTCTTGGAACGAAAGCCCGATCAGCGACCGCGCATCGTGATCCGCTTCGACCGTTCGGAGGAGCGGACCCCCAAGGCGCGACTGAGCTATGCGCAGGCGTTTGCTCGCCTAAACGGTTTGGGCCTTCGCTCCTCTTTCAGCTTCTTCGTCGAGTCGAAGGGCCTTCAGGATTATTTCGAGGACATCTGCGGCGAGGTGTTCCCGCTGCTCTTCAACCCGCTTCCCAGCGCCGGCCAGGCGGGGAGCAAGCAGGACGGGCGTCTGTGCCTGGGCTATCTGGGCGAGGCCCGGGTGGAGAAGGGCTTCCAGGTCCTGCCGTTCATTGTCGAGTACCTGCTGGCGCAGGATGACCTCCGGGACAAAGTGCGGTTCTTCATCCAAACCGGCGCCAACCCCGTCAACGAGCAGCCCCTGGTGATCAGCGCGCGTCAACAGCTCGAGCGTCGAGCGCTGAATGACGATCGCCTGGTCCTCAAAGGCTTCCTCTCCGAAGACGAGTATGCCTCGGCGATCGCCGATATCGACATCCTGATGCTGCCCTACGGCCCCGGCGACTACACGCGCCGCGGATCCGGCGTCGCCACGGAAGCGGTTTCGGCCGGCAAACCCTTGGTGGTTTCACGTGGTCTGGACATCGCCGGCACCTATGCTGGCGCGGGTATCGTCGAACCTCGCGTGCAGAATGAGCTCGGCCTGGCCCAGGCCTGCGCCGAGGCCGCGCGCCGCTTCAAGGAACTGGAAGCTCAGTCCCTGGACTACAGGGCGCGTAACGCCCGACTGTTTGGCGATGAAGCGTCGTTTGTCGCGCAAATCGTCGCGAAGCTCGATTCGACCGTCCCGCCCCGCGGCCGCCTGGTTCTCTGGATCTCCAATGACACCCGCGGCGAGGGTTCGGGCGTCGTCTATGATAGCCAGTTGTCCTACCTGGACGAGGCGGGCTTCACCTCGATCAAGTTGGTCATCCCTTATCCGAACATCCACCGCGTCACCGGCGCGGACTTCGATCACGGCGAGTTCTTGGACACACTGCAGTGGACGCCGTCCTTCGCGGACACGCCGAGGTTTCAAGCCACGCTCGACGCCTTCGCCCAAGATGGAAACAGCTACCTCAACTTCCAACGGGCCTGGCGCGAACTGGAGTTTCCCGAGGAACTGAAGCGGATCCTGCTTCACGCCGACCTCGAGTTCGCCGTGGTCAACTACGCTCACCATTCGGCGGTCCTGGAGACGCTCAATCTTTCCGATCTCCCGATGATCTGCGAGGCGCACGATATCCAGGCCTATCAATACGCGATCCAGCAGCAACGACCGGCTGATCCGATTGAAGTCGCTCATGAGTTCGAGGCGCTGAAGGACTTCGCCCATGTGGTGAGCATCAGCAAGCGCGAGGCGGACGAGATCTCCGCCACGCTCGACCCGAAGAAGGTCAGTTGGCGGATGCCTTTCATCGCCGAGCCGAGGGTATCGATCGTTGTCCCGGAGATTGGCGTCGATGACGCCGACGCCGAGCCAGCTCCGCCCCTGGAGGTCACGGATCTGCTGCTGGTCGGCAGCTTGCATGACGCCAACGTCGCCTCGGCCGCGTGGTTCATCAACACCGTCTACAAGCCGATGCTCTATGATCAGGGCGTCACATTGAGGATCGTGGGCAAGGTTTGCTCGGCGCTCGACACAGGCTTTCTCGCTGACCAGATCGACTATGTCGGCTGGGTCGGCGATCTGCGGGAGTACTATCTCGCCACCCGCGTCGTGACCCTGCCGATCGTCACGGGCGCTGGCGTCCCGATCAAGGTGCTGGACGCCTTCTCGCAAGGCTTGCCGTTCTCGATGATGGACTTTCCAGCGCCGGCGATGGATCTGCCGAAGGACTTCCCCGTATCTCGCAATGGCATCGAGATGGCCGAGGACATCATCGCCCTACTCAAGAATCCAGCCAAGGCGGCTATTCGGGCCCGAAAGGGTCTCGACTTTTATCGCAACATCGCCAGCCGGCGTCGCTACCTCGAAGCCTGGGACGGGATTCTGACTTCGATCGGCGTCCCGGCCAAGACCACGCCAGGACCCTTGATCTAGAATCCCAGGTTACACGCCAGAAATTTCAGTGCTTTTGCGCCTATTTAACTTAGCCATTGGCCCCAGCCGTCAAGAGGATTAAGAATTCCCATCCACGTCGGAGATCAATGTTCTTCAACGTATCCAAAAGGGGCTGACCATGAAGATACTCGCAATTGTCGCGGGCGTGATCGCCGTCGCATGCAGTGCGGCGGCGCCTACGTTGGCGAGCGCACAAGCCACCAGAACCTGGGTCTCGGGCGTAGGGGATGACGCCAATCCATGTAGCCGAACGGCGCCGTGCAAAACCTTCGCTGGCGCGATCTCGAAGACCGCCGCAGGTGGTGAAATCAACGTTCTGGATCCGGGCGGTTTCGGCGCGGTCACCATCACCAAGTCGATCACCATTGGCACCGATCCCGCCCTTGGCGGGATACTTGGCGCCGCCTCGAATGGCGTGGTCATCAACGCCGCGGCGACAGACGTGATTAACCTCCGCGGTCTGGTGATCAGTTCGCCGACGATCGGGGGGAGCACTGGCTTGAACGGTATCCGCATTCTCAACGCGAACACCGTCAATATCGAAAACTGCTACATCTACGGCGACCGGGCCGGCGCGCCGAACGGCAACGGCGTCTGGTTGCTCAACACCGCCGGCACGACCCGGTTGAACATCGCCAACACCACCATTAGCGAGACCGGTGTGGGTACAACCGGCGGCGCGATCCTGATCAAGCCAACCGGTTCCGGCGCCGCGACGGTCTCCCTGGATCACGTCTCGCTGCTGGACAACACGCGCGGCCTGGTCGTCGAAGCCGCCGGCACAACCGGTGCAGTTCTGATGGTCGTGGACAACTCCACGATCGCCAACAACACCCGATCTGGTGTCGCGATCATCACCGGAGCCACGGCGGTGAACACGACGATCACCAACAGCTCTTCGACGAACAACCTGACGGGCCTGTATGTAGAGGGTTCGGGTGGCGTCGTGCGGATCAACAACAACACCTTCACCAGCAATGTAACCGGGTTGCAGTCCGTCTCGAGCGGCCAGATTATCTCGTACGGCACCAACATTCTGGAAGGCAACACGTCCAACGGGGCCCCGACCTCGACCATCGCGTTGCACTAGTCGTCGGGGGCTGGGCGGATCGCGAACCGTCCGGCCCCATTTTCCCGGAACATCCGCGAATATCGGCCGTTGTTTCATCATGTCCGACAGGCATCTGACGCAGAAAGAACGACAAGGTCTGGACAATGAACTCGCGCGTGAAGAACGCGCGCCCTGGCGCTGGGACCTCCTGGGTTGCTTGATGATCCTGCTGCTGGCGCTGATCGTCGGAGGCGTGCTTCACACGCGCGGCGGCGTACGCCCGGATCCAATCGACGCGACCACTCAACCCCAGCCCGACCTGACGCCGCGGCAATAGCCTGCGCGGTCGGGCAGCTGTGAGCTGTCCCCCTCAATTGTGATCGAGATTTTCGCGCGCGTCGTCGGGCTTCATTGTCGCGGCGCGGCGCGGGGGCTAAGTTCCGCGTCCGTTTCCCAAGGCCCTGCTATTCATGACTCTGACGATCGACACAATCCGAGCCGCAGCCGCGCGATTGGCGGGCCACATTGAGCGCACGCCCTGCCGTTATTCTCGAACGCTCTCGAAGATCACCGGGGCCGAGGTCTGGGTGAAGTTCGAGAACCTGCAGTTCACCGCCGCCTACAAGGAGCGCGGGGCGCTCAACAAGCTGATCCTGCTCTCCGAGGAAGAAAAGGCCCGCGGCGTGATCGCCGCCAGCGCCGGAAACCACGCCCAGGGTCTCGCCTATCACGGCGCCCGCCTGGGGGTGCCGGTCACCATCGTGATGCCCAAGAGCACGCCTTTCATAAAGGTGCAGCACACTCGCGACTTCGGCGCGACCGTGGTCATCGAGGGCGAAGGCTATGACGAGGCTTCGGCGCACGCGTCCAAACTGCAGGCCGAACAGAACCTGACCTTCGTCCACCCATTCGACGACTACGACATCATGGCCGGCCAAGGGACGATCGCTCTCGAAATGCTCGAGGACGTGCCGGATCTGGAGATCTTGCCCGTGCCAATCGGCGGGGGCGGGCTGATCAGCGGCGTCGCCACAGCAGCCAAGTCGATCAAGCCCGACATCCGCATCATCGGTTGCGAACCGGCGATGTATCCGTCATTCACCGCCCGGATGCGTGGCGTTACCGCCCATGCCGGCGGCCAGACCATCGCCGAGGGCGTAGCGGTCAAGGTGGTCGGCAACCTGACCTACGGCGTTGCGCGCCCGCTGATCGAAGACGTCCTGTTGCTGGAAGAGTCGTACATCGAGCAAGCGGTGGCCCTCTATTGCAATGTCGAGAAGACCATCGCCGAAGGTGCGGGCGCGGCCTCGCTGGCCGCCCTTCTGGCCTATCCCGAGCGTTTCCGCGGCAAGAAGTGCGGCCTCATCCTCTGCGGCGGCAACATCGACACGCGCCTGCTGGCCTCGGTGTTGACCCGGGAACTGGTTCGCGCTCAGCGACTGGTCTCCTTGCGGATCATTGGCGACGACCGTCCGGGCCTGCTTTCCACGGTCGCTCACATCATCGGTTCGATGGGCGCCAACATCATCGAGGTGAATCACAACCGGCTGGCGCTCGATGTTCCGGCCAAGGGCGCGGAGTTCGACATCACGATCGAGACGAGAGACGCCAGCCATACCCAGGACGTCATGAATGCCCTGCGGGAGAACGGCTACCCGCCGAGAGCGGTCTGAAATGGACATTCAGGCCGGAAAACCTCACCCTTTGGTGACACATCGCGCGAGGAATGCTCAACTCTAGCTTCTGAACGATCTCACTTGCGCTCCAGTTGCAACGTCAGTCGTTCACCGACAGGCGAGTGGCTTAACCGATGACGAATGATTTCTTCCAAAAATTCCAAAAAAACGCAGCCCGCGGGCCCGCGCACCTGCTTGTTACGGGATGCGGGAGAAGCGGGACGACCGCTCTCACCAGCCTACTCAATTCCCATCCACGGATCGGCATACTGGCGGAATTCGGTTGGGCGCGAATCCTGGAAACGACGGACGTCTTCTTCAAGGCTCACGAAGAAGCGATCGGGCGTCTGAAGCGCCCGCTCAAGCAACTGACGCTGCGTGAATACATCGATCCGCTCGACACCATGGACGATGATGAACTCGTAGATGCTCATCTGGCGCTTCCCCTGGCGGAGATCACCGAGGAGATCATGGACGAGGTGGCGGTGCGCCTGCCCGAGCTCACCATGCCTTGTCCCGCCCTGCACTTCGACCGGGTCGTCACCGGTTTCTTCTCGGCCGTGTTTCCCGACAAGGTTTTGAGCGTTATCGGCGACAAGACCCCGGATCTGCTCAAGTGGGAGGATCACTTCGCGAATCTGCGGACGCGCTTGCCACGACTGAAGGTGCTCTACATTTTCCGCGATCCGATGGAAGTGCTCGCGTCTTCTCTGAAACGCCGCGACGATACGCTGGCAGGAGAGGACCAATGGCATGTGACAAGCATCGAGCATGCCTACGGCGATTGGCGCAACGACGCCCTGATGGCCCTGGAAATTGCCAAGGAGCACCCCGACGCGATCCACTTCGTCTATTATGACGACTTGCTCGACGACACGGCCTTCGCCAAGGTCTCGGCCGGAATCGCCAGCTTCCTCGGCGTTCAGAACTCCTTCGTCAACAACTTCTCAGCCCGCCCACAGAGGCCGTTCAGCGATCCAGAGGAACAGGCGTTGGTCGAATACGCCTTTCCCAAAATCGCCGCCGCCCATGATCTCCCGCGCCAAGAGCTGCTCGCGACCATGGCGGTGCGACAGCTGCCATTGAAAACCGACCGGGTCGTGGAGATGGCGTTGCTCGACAGCGGTGCGATCGACCTGCCCGGCTTCGGCGACCGCGAAGAGACAGGACGCTGGACCATCGAACCCACGGCGACAGTGGGATGGAGAGTTTATGGCGCTCCCTGTTTTGGAGTCAGGCTCGAAATCTCACCCCGCAGGATAGGAAGCGAGAAGCCTACCGAACTGACGATCGATTTCTGCGGGATCAAGACGACTCGCCTGCTTCCCCAGAGCCAAGACTGGTCGAAGATCTATGACATCGAGCTGCGATTTGACCAGGGCATCCCCGTTGGCGAGGCGGCGCACCTCAGGCTTGAGATCGGCAATTCGAAGACGGCCGACGAAGAGCCGGTCGCCGACGAACGACGCCTCGGCGTGCGTCTGATTCGTTTCACGCCCCTCGGCTAGGCTAACGTCCGTCATCCCTCGCTTTATTGTGCGAGGGATGACGGACGTTATTAACCCAGCAGCCCCAGGATCATCTCCCGCGCCGCCGCGCCCAGGTCCGGACGCTTCAGGGCCAGGGCCACATTGGCCCGCAGCAGGCCGATCTTGTCGCCGCAGTCGTAGGTCTCGCCGTCATATTCGAGGGCGTGGAAGTCCTGGCTCTTCAGCAGGCTGAGCATCGAGTCGGTCAGCTGGATCTCACCGCCCGCGCCCTTGCCCTGCTTCTCCAGCAGGTCGAAGATTTCCGGCTGCAGGATGTAGCGGCCCGAGATGAACAGGTTCGAGGGCTCGGTCCCCTTAGCCGGCTTCTCGACCATGTCGGTCATGCGGTTCAGGCGGCCGTCCTGGCCGTCCAGCGCCACGATGCCGTACTGGTGGGCCATGCCCTCGGGCGCCGGCTCGACCACGACGATGTTGCCACCTTTCTGGTCATAGGCCTCGATGGCCTGGGCCATGGCCGGGACCTGGGCCGACATCACCATGTCGGGCAGCATCACCGCGAACGGCTCGTCGCCGACGATGTCGCGGGCGCACCATACCGCGTGGCCCAGGCCCAGCGGGGCCATCTGGCGCACGAAGCTCATCTCGCCGGGCCTGGGCAGCTCGCCCAGCAGTTCCTCGAGCAGGGCGGTCTTGCCCTTGGCCGCCAAGGCGGCTTCCAGCTCGACCTGGTGGTCGAAATAGTCCTCGATCGCGCCCTTGTTGCGGCCGGTCACGAAGACGAAGTGCTCGATGCCCGCCGCGCGGCCTTCCTCGACGATGTAGGACAGGATCGGCCTGTCAACGACGTTGAGCAGCTCCTTCGGCGTCGTCTTGGTGCCGGGCAGGACCCGGGTGCCGAAACCGGCGACGGGGAGAACGGCCTTGCGAACGGGTTTCATGGAAGCCTCGTGAGCGGTCACTGATGGGGACGGTTTTTAGGGCGCACCGCCAGGGCGCGCCACCACTGTTCGATGACGGTTCGTCTCAAACCGCAGCCTGCCGAAAATCGCCGCGCCGTGCGGCGAGAAATGGGCTAGCACGGACACGTATTTGTTCCGGAGCTTCGCCTTATGGTCCGCGCCCCCCGTTTCGTCCTCGCCGTCGTGGTCACGCTGGGCGTCGCCCTGGGCCTGTCGGCCTGCGGGCCCAACAAGAAGCAGCAGGAAAGCCTGGCCGCCGCCGAGGCCTTCCTGGCCCAGAACGCCAAGCAGCCCGGCGTGGTCACCCTGCCCGACGGCCTGCAGTACAAGATCGTCCGCTCGGGCCCCGCCACCGGCGCCAAGCCAGGACCGATCGACGAGGTCAAGGTCCACTATGAGGGCAAGCTGACGAACGGCGAGATCTTCGACAGCTCCTACGAGCGCGGCCAGCCCGCCTCGTTCCCGCTGCAGGGCCTGGTGCCGGCCTGGAAGGAAGCCCTGGTGATGATGCGGCCCGGCGACGAATGGACCCTCTACGTGCCGCCGGCCCTGGGCTACGGCGCCCACGACAATGGCCAGATCCCCGGCAATAGCGTGATGATCTTCCGCATCGAGCTGATCGACGTGCTGGCCACCAAGATCCAGGCGCCCAAGGAGCGGGCCCCAGCCTAAGGCGCGCCCTAAATCTTCGGGACGGCCATGCCCCTGACCACCGCCGGTCGCTCGCCGACCGTCTTCAGCCAGCGACGCACCGCCGGCAGGGCCGGCTTGTCGGGCTGGATCTTCTCCAAGGTCTCCAGCGCCGCCCGCGTCCAGGCGTAGCTGGCGATGTCGGCGATCGAATAGGCGTCGCCGGCCAGGTAGGGGTGCTTCTCCAGCCGCCCCTCCATCACCCCCAGCAGCCGCCGGACCTCGTCGCCGAACCGGTCGATGGCCAGTTCCGAGGGCTCCGAGGCGCGCAGGGCGAAATAGTTCAGCTGGCCGGCCATCGGCCCCAGCCCGCCCACCTGCCAGAAGGTCCATTCCATGGCCGCCACCCGCGCGGGGCCGGAGGACGCCAGCAGCTTGCCGGTCTTCTCGGCCAGATAGACCAGGATCGCGCCGCTCTCGAACACCGACCGCGGGCCGTCGGGCGCGTCCTGGTCGACGATGGCGGGAATCTTGTTGTTGGGCGAGATCGTCAGGAAATCGGGCGCGAACTGTTGGTTCTGGCCGATGTCGACCGGGTGGACGCGATAGTCCAGGCCCAGCTCCTCCAGCATGATCGAGATCTTGCGGCCGTTGGGCGTGGCCCAGGTGTAGAGGTCGATCATCGGGTGTCTCCGCTCGTTCCACGCGCACGGACAACGCGCGGCGGTCCGTTCGCGTCGCCGACGGTAGGCGTGCGCGCGGGGCCGCGCTAGGGTCTGGCCATGGTCTCCTCATCCGAAACGCTTTCCGCCCGCGCGGTCGACATTCTCGGCACGCTGGTGGCCTTCGACACCACCTCGCGGCTTTCGAACCTGGCTTTGATCGAATGGGTCGAGGCCTATCTGTCCAACCTGGGGATCGCCTCGCGGCGGGTGCCCAACCACGACGGGACCAAGAGCAACCTGCTGGCCAGCATCGGCCCGGCCATTGCGGGCGGCGTCGTGCTGTCGGGCCACACCGACGTGGTGCCGGTCGACGGCCAGCCGTGGACCAGCGACCCGTTCGTGCTGACCCCGCGCGACGGGCGGCTGTACGGACGGGGAACCTGCGACATGAAGGGCTTTCTGGCCCTGGCCCTGGCCGCCGCGCCGGACCTGGCCGCCGCCACGCTCGACCGCCCCGTCCACCTGGCCTTCTCCTATGACGAGGAGATCGGCTGCCTGGGCGCGCCGGACATGATCGCGGTGATCGCCAACGAGTTGCCCCGCCCCGCCCTGGTGGTGGTCGGCGAACCCACCGACATGGTCGCGGTGCGCGGCCACAAGGGCATCTCCAGCTTCCGCGTCACGGTCACGGGCCGCGAAGCCCATTCCAGCCTGACCCACCTGGGCGTCTCGGCCAACATGGTCGCCATCAAGCTGATGAGCCATCTGGTCGAGCTGTCGGAGCGGCTGGAGCGCGAGGCCGACCCAGGCTCGCCGTTCGTCCCCAAGGGCGCGACCCTGACCATCGGCCAGGTCAATGGCGGTACGGCGCTCAACATCCTGGCCCGCGAATGCGTGTTCGTTTTCGACCTGCGCATGCCGGCGGGGATGGACGCCCAGGCGATCCTGGCCGACTTCTTCGCCCTGGCCGCGAAGCTGGACGCCGAGATCAAGGCCAAGGCCCCCGAGGGCGGCGTGCGCGTCGAGACCCGCTCGATGACCCCGGCCTTCGCGCCGGAGGTCGACGGCGCGGCCGAGGTGTTCGCCCGCCGCATCGCCGGCGACAACGGCCCGCCCCGCGTCGTGCCCTATGCCGCCGAGGCCGGCCAGTTCCAGGGCGCGGGCTTCTCGACGGTGATCTGCGGCCCCGGCTCGATCGACCAGGCCCACCAGCCCGACGAATATGTCGAGGTCAGCCAGATGCAGCGCGGCGCGGCCTTCATGCGACGCCTGATCGAGGACCTTTCCCAAGCGTGACAGCCGAAAGTGGAAGCCGGTTTCGGCGACCGTCCCGCGTCTTCTAGGAAGTGCCTACCGATCCAAGGATCGGTAGCGCCGAATGACGATCCGGCGACCGAAGAAGGCCACTGGATCGATGGCCATGGCCCGCAGGATATCCCAGGAACCGGCCTTGCGGCTGGCCTGAAGCTCGCGCCGCGAGGCCAGGATCGGATCGAGGGCCTCGCGCTTGAGCGCCGCCCGGATGCCGCGCACCACCGGCGCGGCGTCGCCCCGCCGGGCGTGCAGCAGCAGCAGGCCGGCGGTCACCGCGACGTGCAACGGCGTGGTCAGCCACAGCAGCAGCGGCGGGGTGTTCTTCAGGAAGGTCCAGATCCGGTTGCGCGAACCGTGGAAGACGGCGAAGTCCGAACGCACCCCGGTGCTGGCCGATCCCACGTGCTCGACCCGCGCCGCCGGCAGCAACAACGTCGCCTCGCCCGCCAGGCGCAGCCGATAGCCCAGGTCGACGTCCTCGCAGTAGCAGAAGAACCGCTCGTCGAAACCGCCCAGGCTCAGGAACAGATCGCGGTCAATCAGGGTCGCCGCGCCGCAGGCCGAGAAAACCTCGCCCTCGCGCAGGTTCGGCGGCAAGCGCCGGCGATAGCCGCCGCGGAACGGGATGCCGGCCGAGGTCATCACGTCACCCGCTCCGTCCATCAGGTCCGGCTCGTCGGCCACCATCTGCAGCGAGGTGAAGCAGCGCACCTCCGGATGGCGCAGCGTCCCGGCGATCAGCGCCTCCAGCCAGTCCGGTTGGGCATAGGCGTCGGGGTTGAGCAGCACCAGCCAGCGGCCCCGCGCCTCGCGCGCCGCCAGGTTGTTGCCGGCCGCGAAGCCCAGATTGGCTCCAGGCTCCAGAAGCCTGATGCTCGGATTGGCGGCCACAGCCGCCTGAGGGGCGCCGTCGCTGGAGGCGTTGTCGACCATCAGCACTTCGAAATCGTCGAGGGTCTGGGCCCGCAACCCGGCCAGGCAGCGCTCCAGCGTCGGTCCGCTCTGATAGCTGACGATGATGATGCTGAGCAGCGGTGGCGACGAGCGCATGGACGCGACAGTTCGATTCAATGAGAATGGGAAGACTGGCTAACACAGCCCGAGCGTCCCGAGGTACACTGATCGTGATGAAATACCTCAGAGCTCTGGCCTGGCGTCATGCGCCGGATCTCTGCCAAGCGATTTCCGTCCGGTTGCCCTCGGTTCAAGCTTATCGCCACTATGGATGGCGGCGTCGGCGCGTGGGCCCCGGCGGACCCGTCACCATCGCCGGCTTTCATGGCGCGGTGCTGGGCCTGGGCGAAGCCGCCCGCGGCGCCGTTTCGGCCCTGACCAAGGCCGGCGCGCCGCCCCGTGCCTGGGACGTTTCGGAGCGGTTGGGCCATCCTCGACGGCTGGACTACGGCGACGAGGCTCCGCCCGCCGCCGGTCCAGGCGTGCTGATCGCCCACATGAATCCTCCCGAGTTGATCCAACTGATCAACACCGCCGGTCGGGCGCCTTTCGAGGGCAAGCACGTCATCGGCTACTGGGCCTGGGAACTGCCGGACATCCCCGCGCTGTGGAAGCCGGCGTTCCGCTATGTCGATGAGATTTGGGCGCCCTCGACCTTCACCGCGGAGGCCATACGCCGCTCGGCGCCGCGCCGACTTGCGGTCAAGGTCGTTCCCCACCCGGTTCCCGAAAGCCACGTTGCGTCGGACCGCGCGCGGTTCGGATTCCCGCCGGACCGCGTAATCATTCTATGCGCCTTCGACTTTCGCTCCACCTTCGCTCGCAAGAATCCCCTGGCGGCCCTGGAAGCGTTTCGCCAGGCCGCGATCCGCGCGCGCCACCCCGCCACCCTGGTCTTCAAGACCGTCGGCGGCGTGGAGATTCCGGAGGCCTTGGACGCCCTTGTCGCGGCGATCGGCGACGCGCCCGACGTCATTCTGCTGACGGAGACGATGAGCGCCGACGATCGCGACCGCTTGCTCGCCAGCTGCGACATCCTGCTGTCGCTCCATCGCGCCGAGGGCTTTGGCCTGCTGCTGGCCGAAGCGATGGCGGCCGGCAAGGCGGTCGTCGCCACGGGCTGGTCCGGCAACATGGATTTCATGGATGAAAACTCGGCGATCCTGGTCTCCTACGTCCTGACCCCCGCCCAGGACATCCAGGGCATCTACCACCGCGGCATGTGGGCCGAGGCCGACGTCGAGGCCGCGGGTCGGGCCCTGGCCGAACTGATTGACGACCGTGATCGACGCGAGGCGATCGGCGACAAGGCCAGAGCCATGGTGCGCCGCCACCTGGCGCCGCTGGTCGTCGCCAGCCTGATGCGCGACGCACTTGAGGGCGAGGCGCCCTCATCGACACCCCGCGGACGGCCGGAAGGAACCTGCCCGTGAACATCGACCGGCTCTCCATTCCGGACGTCCTGCTGATCACACCCCGGCGGTATGGTGACGAGCGCGGCTGGTTTTCGGAGACCTTCCGCCAATCGGCCCTGGACGAGGCCGGCTTCACCGGCGGAGCCTTCGTGCAGGACAATCACGTACGCTCGACCCAACGCGGCGTGCTGCGCGGTCTGCATTTCCAGAAACCGCCGCATGCGCAGGACAAGCTGGTGCGCTGTGTGCGCGGCGCGATCTTCGACGTCGCGGTGGACATCCGCGACGGCTCTCCCACCTTCGGCCAATGGGTCGGGGCCGAACTGTCGGCGGACAACGCCCAGCAGCTGTTGGTGCCCAAGGGCTTCGCCCACGCCTATTGCACCCTGACCCAAGAGTGCGAAGTGCTCTACAAGGTTACCGGCTACTACGCCCTCCAGGCCGAGGGCGCGTTGCGCTGGAACGACCCGGCTCTGGCCATCGACTGGAGGATTCCGGCCGAAGAGATCACCACCAACGCTCGCGACGCCGCCGCCCCCCTGCTGGCCGATCTGGTCACACCGTTCGTTCAAGAGACGGTCTGGTGAACTTCACCGACGTGATCGCCCCGATGGTCGAGCGCAAGCGTCTTGCCGCGTCCGACATAGCCTATGTCGAGGTCTCGGATGTCGGCCACGTGCCGGTGTCGCCCGAGGGGGAAGCCTGAGTGGCGATGGAATAGCTGCTGGGACGGCGCGCCAGCCCAGACTGTCGCGCCTTGATGCACGGCTATCGAAGCCAGTCGGCAAATGATATCCCGCCCGCGGAGTATTTGTATCCATGGAATGCTTCGGGGCGGCGCTGTCTCGGAGCGCCGATACGTGATCGAGAGGGAGAGCGTGAAGATACTCGTCACGGGCGGCGCGGGGCGCATCGGGTCGGCGGTCTGTCGCGAGACAGGCGACCAGGTCACCCATGTCACCGACCGGCCCGGCCACGACCGCCGTTGCGCTATCGACACCGCCAGACTGGAGACCGAACTCGGTTGGCGGGCCCGGAAGACCGACATCCGCGGGACGGTCGAATGGCGCCTGGGCCTGTTTCGACCTTGACGCCGAACCCCATCCTCGTCTTCGGCCGCAATGGCCAGGTGGCCCGTGAACTGGCCGGTCGCGGCGCCGCCACCGGGCGCGCCCTGGTTTTCGCCGGTCGCGAGACCCTCGACCTGTCCAATCCCGCCCGGATCGCCCCCCTGATCGCGGCGGTCGCTCCCCGCGCGGTGATCAACGCCGCCGCCTACACCGCCGTGGATCGCGCCGAGCGCGAGCCGGCCGCCGCCATGGCCTTGAACCGTGACGCTCCCGCCGCCATCGCGGCGGCCTGCGCCGCCCGAGGCCTGCCGCTTATCCATTTCTCCACCGACTACGTCTTCGACGGCGCCCTGCCGCGCCCCTATGTCGAGACCGACCCCACCGGCCCGACCAGCGTCTATGGCGTCAGCAAGCTGGCCGGTGAACAGGCAGTGGCCGGAGCCGGCGGGGCGGCGATCACCCTGCGCACCGCGTGGGTCTACAGCGCCCACGGCGTGAACTTCGTGAAGACCATGCTGGCCCTCGCCGTCGCCCGTGACGAGATCAGCGTCGTCGCCGACCAGCTCGGTCGCCCGACCTGGGCCCGCGATTGCGCCGACGCCGCCTTGCTGGCGGTGGACGCCCTGGCCGACGCGCCCGACCTGGCCGGCGTCTATCACATCTGCGGGGACGGCGACGCGACCTGGGCCGATCTCGCCGCCGCGGTGTTCGACGAGTCGGGGCGACGCGGCGGTCCGACCGCTCGCGTGCGCCCGATCAGCACCGAGGAATATCCCACCCCCGCCAAACGTCCGGCCAACTCGCGGCTGGACTGCGGGAAAATCGAAGCCGCGCTGACCTGGCGCCGTCGTCCATGGCGCCAGAGCCTGGCGTCCTGCATGACCGAGATGGAGCTCTAGCCACCCATGAACGGAACCCTGAAGGGGATCGTCCTGGCAGGCGGGTCCGGCACCCGCCTGCACCCCCTGACCCGAGCCGTCTGCAAGCAGTTGCTGCCAATCTACGACAAGCCAATGGTCTATTATCCAATCAGCACCCTGATGCTGGCCGGCATCCGCGAGATCCTGATCATCTCGACGCCCAAGGATGTCCCGCTGTTCAAGGACCTGCTGGGCGACGGCTCCGACTGGGGGGTGCGCTTCGAGTACGCGGTGCAGGAGACCCCGCGCGGCCTCGCAGACGCCTTCATCGTCGGCGCGGACTTCATCGGCGAGAACCGATGCGCCCTGGTGCTAGGCGACAACCTCTATTTCGGCCACGGCCTGAGCGAGGAACTGGCCAGGGCGACGGCCGTCGAAGAGGGCGCGGTCGTTTTCGCGTACCATGTCACCGATCCCGAGCGTTACGGGGTCGTGGATTTCGACGCCGAGGACCGGCCGGTCGCGATCGAGGAGAAGCCGGAAAATCCCCGCTCCCACTGGGCTGTCACCGGACTCTATTTCTACGACAACCGGGTGGTCGAGATGGCGCGCAACCTGGCGCCCTCGCCCCGCGGCGAGCTGGAGATCACCGACATCAACCGGCTCTACATGGCCAAGGGCCAGTTGTCGGTGTCCAAGCTGGGGCGTGGCTACGCCTGGCTCGACACCGGCACCCACGACAGCCTGGCCGAGGCCACCGACTTCATCCGCGCCATCGAGAAGCGTCAGGGCCAGAAAGTCGGCTGTCCAGAAGAGGTCGCCTTCAGCCAGGGCTGGATCTCGGCCGAGCAACTCGCGGCGCTCGGCGCGGCCATGGGCAAGACGGAATATGGCCAGTACCTGATGCGGTTGGCGGGTTAGAGCGTTTTCAAGCGAAGTGGACACCGGTTCGCGTGAAGAAAACGCGCCAAAACAAAAAGCTAGAGTGTCCGGCCTGATGCAATCAGGTCGGGAAACGCTCTAGGCTCGAAGGGCCCGCCACTCTTCGATGACGTCGGGGTCCTGTTCGGTCGCGGGCGGCCCCGCGACGTGGCCTCCGACCCGCCCCAGCCGCCCCGCCGCCCACACCGCCGCGCCGCGCACCATCGGCGACGGGTCGGTCAGCAGCGGTTCGACCGCCGCCATGAGGTCCGCCTCACCGCTGTTGCCGATCGCGTAGAGCACGTTGCGCACGAAGCGATCGCGGCCGATGCGCTTGACCGGGCTCTTGGAGAACAGCGCCCGGAACGACGGATCGTCCAGCCCCGCCAGTTCGGCCAGAGAGGGCCCCTTCAGGGTCTCGCGGGCGTGGAAGGCCATCTCGCTCGACAGCCGCGCGAACTTGTTCCACGGACAGACGGCCAGGCAGTCGTCACAGCCATAGATGCGGTTGCCCAGCGCCTCGCGAAACTCGACCGGGATCGGGCCCGACAGCTCGATGGTCAGGTAGGAGATGCAGCGCCGCGCATCCAGCTGGTAGGGACCGGGGAAGGCCTTGGTCGGGCAGATGTCCAGGCAGGCGCGGCACGAGCCGCAGTGGTCGACCTCCGGTGGGTCGGCCGGCAGGTCCAGCGTCGTCAGCACCGAACCGAGGAACAGCCACGAGCCGAACTGGCGCGACACCAGGTTGGTGTGCTTGCCCTGCCAGCCCAGGCCGGCGCGCTGGGCCAGCGGCTTTTCCATCAGCGGCGCGGTGTCGACGAACACCTTCACCTCGCCGCCGAACCGGCCGTGCATCCAGCGGGCCAGGGCCTTGAGCCGCTTCTTGATCACCTCGTGATAGTCGTCGCCCTGGGCGTAGACCGAGATCGCGGCGCGCGACGGGTCCTCCAGGGCGATCAGCGGGTCGTGCTCGGGGCCGTAGTTGACACCCAGCACCACCGCCGTCCGGGCGTCCTGCCACATGGCGGTCGGATGGGCGCGCCGGTCGAGCGTCTCCTCCATCCAGTCCATCGCCCCGTGGAAGCCCTCGGCCACGAACTCGCGCAGCCAGCCGCCGTTGGGCCAGGCCTCGCTGGCGCTGGCGAAACCGCAGGCGTCGAAACCCAGCCGCAGGGCCTCGGCGCGGATTTCGTCTCTCAGCGCTTGGTTCGGATGGCTAGAAGTCGAGATCGTCATAATGCGCGGCCGGCGCGAGGCCGGGCCAGCGATCGGCCAGGATGGGCCGGAAGGCCGGCCTCGACTTCAGCTTCATGTACCAAGTCTTGACCGCCGGGAAGTCCTTCCACGGCACGTCGCCGAAATAGTCGATCACCGACAGGTGGGCGGCGGCGGCGAAGTCGGCCAGGCTCATGCGGCGTCCAGCCAGCCAGTCGCGGGCCTGCAGCAGGCCCTCGATATAGTCCAGGTGCTGGCGCAGGGCGTCGCGGCCCCGGCGCAGCGACGACAGGTCCGGCGCGCCCAGCCGCAGCAGGCGCTTTTCCATCTTCTCGTGCAGCAGGAAGCCGTTGACCTCGTTGTCGAACTTGCGGTCGAACCACTGCAGCAGCCGGCGCGCCTCGGCCCGCTCGCCCGGTTCGCGGCCCAGCAGGGCCGGTTCGGGCTCCTGTTCCTCGATATGCTCGAGGATGGCCCGGCTCTCGCAGATCACCGCCGTGCGCTGGTGCCGGGTCTCGACCAGCACCGGGGTCACGCCCGACGGGTTCAGCTTGGCGAACTCCGGCGGCGACTCCCAGTAGCGCACCTGCGCCTCGACGAACGGCAGGCGCTTCTCGCCCAGGGCGAGCCGCACCTGGCGGGAGGCCGGGTCCAGGGGGAAGTGATGAAGGGTTCGTTCGACGCTCATGCCCACGCGCATTCAGGCTGCATCGTTCGATCGATGCGCCGCTTTGCTTAACAACAGCTTGCTGAACGCCGCTTATTCACCGCGTTCGTGGTCAAAATGCGGGCATTCAGCCTCAAGCCTTGGCGTTCATCCGGCCGATCAGGTTGGTGGTGCTCTGGCCGGCCTTGAGATCGGCCAGCAACACGCGGCCGCCGTAGCCTAGCACGATGTCGGAGCCGACCACGGTCTCGACCGTGTAGTCGGCGCCCTTGACCAGCACGTCGGGCCGGAAGGCCTCGATCAGAGCGCGAGGGGTGTCGTCGTCGAACAGCACCACCAGGTCGACCGACGACAGCGAGGCCAGCACGGTGGCCCGCGCGCCCTCCTTCTGCACCGGCCGGGTCGGGCCCTTCAGCACCTGCACCGAGGCGTCGGTGTTGAGGCCGACGATCAGCCGGTCGCAGGCGGCCCTGGCCTGGGCCAGCAGCGAAACGTGGCCGGGATGCAGCAGGTCGAAACAACCGTTGGTGAAGCCGACCTTCAGCCCCCGAGCCCGCCAGCCGGCGACGATGGCCAGGGCCCCGTCCAGGTCGGCGATCTTGTCCTGGGCCGGATCGGCGTGGGCCCCGAGGCTCAGGGCCGTCAACTCGTCGGCGGTGACCACGTCGGTGCCCAGCTTGGCCACCACCAGACCGGCGGCCAGGTTGGCCAGGCGGGCCGCGTCCAGCGGACGCGCGCCGCAGGCCAGCGCGAGCGCCAAGGTGGCGGCCACGGTGTCGCCGGCCCCCGAGACGTCGAACACCTCGACGGCGGTGGCCGGCAGGTGGACCGGCGCCTGACCACGGATGGCCAGGGTCATGCCCGCCCCGCCCCGGGTGACCAGGGCGGACGACAGGTTGGGCGCGGCGGCCAGGATGGCGTTGGCGGCCTCGGCGGCGGCCTCGTCCCCCGCCCCGGTCACGCCGGTGGCCTCGGCGGCCTCGCGGCGGTTGGGCTTGATCAGGGTGGCGCCGTCATAGCGTGACAGGTCGCGGCTCTTGGGGTCGACGATCACCGGCTTGCCGGCCGCCTTGGCGGCGGCGATGGCGGCGCGCAGCACCGGCGCGCCGAGCACGCCCTTGGCGTAGTCGGACAGCACCACCACGTCGACCTGCCGCAGATGAGCGTTGAACGCCGCCAGCAAGGCCGCGTCGTCGACGTCGCCGCAGTCCTCGCGGTCGGCGCGCAGCATCTGGTGCGATCCGGAAATGTAGCGGGTCTTCTCGGTGGTCCGGCGCTTGGGATCGACGATCAGGGCCGAGTCCAGGCTCGGCTCGCGGTCGATCAGTCCGGCCAGGACCCGGCCGGCGTCGTCGTCGCCGACCACCCCCACCAGCACCGCCCGGCCGCCCAGGGCCGCGACGTTGCGGGCCACGTTGCCGGCCCCGCCCAGCATCACCGTCTCGCGCTCCACGGCGATCACCGGCACCGGGGCCTCGGGCGAGATGCGCTCCACCGCGCCATAGACGAAGCGGTCCAGCATGACGTCGCCCAGCACCAGCACGGTGGCGCCCGCGAAGGCTCTCGGCAGCTTGGCCAGGGTGTCGTCCATCGGGATCGGCGCTCGTCTCGGAGAAGAAGAGGGCCATTTGGCCCCGCGCGGCCGCCGGAGCAAGCCCGCAGAGCGCGGCGACGTCACATGGCGGGGATCACAGCAAGAAGTCGGACGCCGTCAGCGCGGCATGGTTACCGGTGAGGATGAGCTGGGCCGCGCCGTAGCCGCTATTGTCGACGGACAGCGTTACATAGGTTTGATCGAAGAACGCATCGTAGGTCACGGACAGGTCTCCTGCATGACCGTAGAGATTGTTCAGCATGAAGGCTTGGTCGCCGGCTTGCGTCAGGTCGGCGTCGATTCCCGACAGGTCGATCAGGTCGCCGGCCGAGAAGTCCGTGATGCGGCCCGCCGCCGATAGCCGGGAGCCGGAGATCGGGCCGAACACGAAGGTGTCGTCGCCCGCCCCGCCGGTCAGGATATCCGTCCCGCCGCCGCCGCGAAGGACATCGTCGCCCGCGCCGCCCTGGAGGATGTTGGACAGGTTCGAGCCGGTCAGCAGGTCGTCATAGTTCGACCCGGTGACGTTCTCGATCGAGATCAGGGTGTCGATGCCGCCGCCGCGTGTCAGCTGGTCCTCGACGATCGACAGATCGACCTCGACGCGGGACCCGGCCAGCAGATAGGTGACCGTGTCGGACCCCGCGCCGCCATCGATGGTGTCGTTGCCCGCTCCCCCGTCAAGCACGTCGTCACCCGCCTCGCCCCAGACGCTGTCGGCGCCCTCGCCGCCGACCAGGGCGTCGACCCCGCCGCCGCCTTTCAGCCAGTCCTGTCCCTCGCCGCCCAGCAGGCCATTGGCCCCGCCGTCGCCGATCAGGAGATCGGAAAAGGCGCCGCCCTTGAGGTTTTCGATGCCGATAAAGGTGTCGTGGCCCGCGCCGGTGTCCTGCGCGCCGATCAGGCCGAGGTCGACGACGACGCCGTTGGCGGCGTTGTCGAAGGCGATCGTGTCGCTCCCCACGCCGCCGTCGAAAATGTCGTCGCCAACGCCGCCGATCAGTACGTCGGCGCCGTCAGCGCCTTCCAGAAGCCCCCCGGCGGCGCTGGCGGTCACGGTGAGGCTGAGTGGCGGGATGTAGACGGTCTGATCGTTGAAACCGACGTATTCGACGTTGGTCAGGGTGTCGGTGAAGCCGCCGCCGATTACTGTCGTCACGCCGTCGACCGTGGTGATCACATAGTCGGCCCGCAGGCCGTCGATCATGGCGGTGTCCAAGCCCCGGCCGCCGTCGATCGTGTCGTTGCCCTGTTGGCCGTAGAGATTGTCGTCGCCGAGACCCCCGTGGAGGTGGTCGTCACCCCAACCGGCGATCAGCGCGTCGTTGCCGCCAAGGCCATAGAGCTGGTCGTCGCCGTTGAAGGTGTAGAAGACGTTGACGTTGTCGTCGCCGCGGAAGACATCGCTCGAGTCGCTGCCGTCGAACTGGAAGATGTTGGTGAAGGTGTCCAGGCCTTCGCCGGTGTCCTGCGGCCCGGTGATCGTCAGGTCCAGGGTGATGGGCCCCGATCCCAGGCCGAAAAAGTAGATATCGCCGCCGCCGCCGCCATCGACGATGTCGTTCCCGGCCCCACCGGTCAGCGCTTCCCCGTTGCTCCCTCCATAGAGCCTGTCGTCGCCAGCGCCGCCCACCAGGCTGTTGGATCCGCCAAGTCCGCGCAGGACGTCGTTACCGGCGCCGCCCACCAGCACATTGTCGCCGTCGTCGCCAATCAAGGTCGCGCCGAAATCGCCGGCGGTCACGTTCTCGATGCTGTTGAGCTTCAGGGCGCCCATGCCGGTCTGCTGAGCGCCCGTCAGACGCAGGTCGACCTGCACCGCGCCCGTGGCGGCGCTCAGGTCGAGCCGGTCCTTGCCGGCGCCGCCCGAAATGGAGACGAGCGGGCTGGCCGAGAGATCTGTCAGTATCTTGATGACGTCGTTGCCGTCGGAATAGTCGGAGCCGCCATAGACGAAGAGGCCGCCCGCCAGGGGCGCGTCGCCCGGCGCCAGGCCATCGATCAGGATCAGGTCGTCGCCGGACTCGCCGTTGACGACGCTGTCGGCCAGGTCGGCGCGCAATTCGTCGTTGCCGGCCCCGGCCAGGAGGGTGTCCTTGCCCGCGCCACCGACGAGGATGTCCCCGCCCAGGTTGCCGGTCAGGTAGTCGTCGCCCGCGCCGCCGTCGGCGAGGCTGCCGAGATAGCCAACCGCCGTGTAGAGGTAGGCGATCGACAGGCCGTCGGCGCCGGCCTCGCCATAGAGTTCCCCCGACCCGAAGATCGAATCCGAGCCCTCTCCGCCATACAGGAAGTCGCGGGTCAGCCCGCCGGTGATCGTATCGTCGCCGGCCCCGCCGTAGACGGTGTTGACCGTGGCGGGATCGTCCGTGGCGCCGAGCTCGTAGCCCGCGGTGTCAAGGCGGTCGTTACCGTCGCCGCCGTCGAGGATGTCGGCGCCCGCGCCGCCCTTGAGGATGTCGTTGTTGGCGCCGCCGTACAGCTTGTCGTCGCCCTGGCCGCCGTACAACGTGTCCTCGCCTCCGTCGCCCCAGATCTGGTCCTTGCCGTTGTTGCCGTACAGCGTGTCGGAGCCATCGGCCCCGTGCAGCTGGTCGTCACCGTTGAGCCCGTAGAAGACCTCGCCATAGAAGGTTCCGTTGAAGACGTCCGCGCCCTCGCCGCCGCCGAGCGTCACGACGAAGGGCGTGGGCGAAAAGGCGGTGGCGTCCAGCGCGACGGTTCCGGTGAACCGCAGCAGGGAATCGCCGCTGCTCAGCGTGCTGCTGCCGTCGTGGTCGAAGATCAGGTAGGTGAAGCCGCCGCTGGTCCAGGTCCAGACCTGCAGGAAACCGGGACCGTAGTCGTCGGACGAGAAGGCCTTGCCGTAGTCGAGCGAGAAGTTCGGATTGTTCAGCGCGCCGCGCAACACGGCGGTTTGGCCGTAGCCGGTGTTCATGCTGACGAACAGGCGATCGCCCTCGGCGGCGTTGAAGTCGGTGATCGTATCGTAGCGGCCGATATTGCCGTCGGAGCCCAAGGTGACCGTGTAGCGGTCGGCGCCCGTGCCGCCGGTCAGGGTCGAGCCGCCGCCCAGGATGAATCGGTCGTCGCCCGCTCCGCCATAGGCGGTGGAGCCGCTGGTCAGGATCTCGTCGTCGCCCTCGCCGCCATAGGCGGTGTCGCCGCCGCTGGGGCCGAGATAACCCCACGACGCGTTGATCGTGTCGTTGCCGATCCCGCCGTCGAGGAGGTCCTGGCCTTCGCCGCCCCTCAGGGTGTCGTCGCCGCCCTCGCCATAGACGGCATTGACCGAGCCCTGGTCGTAGGCCTCGCCAGACTGGGCGCCGGCGTAGATCGTGTCAGTGCCGCCGCCGCCGTGCAGGGTGTCGTTGCCGGCCCCGCCGACGATGAGGTCGCCGTCGTCGCCGCCCTCGATCTGGTCGTCGCCGTCGCCGCCCTCGAGGCTGTCGCTGCCCGCCAGGCCCGAGATCACGTCATTGCCGGCCAGTCCGTAATAGACGTTGGGCTGGGCGTCGCCCGTCCAGGTGTCGTTTCCGGCCGTGCCTAGCAGGACGACCTGGATGGGACCCGTCGCGTTGGGCGGCAGGGCGTAGCGGTCGATCGTGGGCGCGCCGTCCAGGGCCAGCACGAAATCGGGGCCGTCCAGCAGGTTGTTGGCGTTCACGTCGACCATCAGATAGGTCACGCCGGCGTTCAGCCAAGTGTACACGCCCATCGCCGTGTAGACCCCCAGGGGGCCGTTATAGAGCGCCTGGGTCGCGAAGGCCTTGCCGCTGGTCAGCGAGAAGCCCGGCGCGGTGACCGCGCCCGCCCAGGCCAGATACCGGTAGGCCATGCCTCTGAAGGACAGGCTGACGAGGTCACCCTCGGCCCGCGAGAAATCGACGATGTGGTCGTAGACCGCCAGATTGCCGGGCTTGTCCTGATAGCCGAACTCGAAGGCGAAGGTGTCGGCGCCCGTGCCGCCCTTCAGGATGTCGCTGGCCCGGTCGTAGTCGAAGCTGGCGGGTTGCAGGTCGGCGATGATCCGGTCGTCGCCGGCCCCGCCGTCGATAATGTCCGCGCCCGCCTCGCCATAGATGAGATCGTTGCCGTCGCCGCCGGAAATGGTGTCGCCGCCCGCGCCGCCGAACAGGTAGTCGTCGCCGCCCTGGCCGTTGATCGTGTCGGCGTCGCCCTGGCCATAGTAGATGTCGAGGCCGGAGCCGCCGTTGAAAATCGACATGAACGCGCCCCCGGGAACAAGCAACTGCTGCTGGCCTCTAGCGCTCAACCAGAACGATGGCGGGCGCCATTGTCAAGCTTTCGGGCGATGCGGGAGGCGTTTGGCCGAGCCTAGCCTCAGGAGGCGTCGCTGACGGTCCAGCCCGCCCCGGCGTGCGGCTCGGCGACACCGCGCGGATCGGGGTGGATCAGGATGTCGGCGGTCGGAAACGCCGCCAATACCCGGGTCTCGGCCTCGACCATCAGGGTATGGGCCAGGGCCAGCGGAGTGTCGGCGTCGAAATCCATGTGGGCCTGGACGTGGATGTTCGGTCCCGAGGCCCGGGTGCGCAGCTGGTGCACGCCCCGGACGCGCGGGTCGCCGGTCAGCAGGGCCAGGATGCGGGCGCGGTCGTCGTCGGGCAGTTCCCGGTCCATCAGCTGGTTGGAGGCCTCGCGGAACACCCCGGTCGCGCCCCAGATCAGCCAGGCGGCGATCAGCAGCCCGGCGGCGGCGTCGACCCAGGTCAGGCCCAGGAAGCCGGCGGCGGCGATGCCGACCAGGCTGACGGCGTTGGCGGCCAGGTCGGCGGCGTAGTGGGCCTTGTCTCCCGACACCGCCACCGAGCGGGTCCTGCGCATCACCTCGGCCTGGGCGCGGATCAGGGCCAGGGTCAGCAGGATCGAGACGACCATCACCACGACGCCCAGGGTCTCGGCGGCGATGGGCTTGGGATGGATCAGGCCCTTGATCGCCTCCTGGCCGATCAGGGCGCCGGAGGCGAAGACCAGGCCCGCCTGGGTCAGGCTGGAAAAGGCCTCGGCCTTGCCGTGACCGAACCGGTGCTCGGCGTCCGGCGGGGCGGCGGCGTAGCGCACGGCGAAGAAGGTCACCAGCGAGGCGATCAGGTCCAGTCCGGAATCAGCCAGCGAGGCCAGCATGGCCACCGAGCCGCCGGCCAGCCAGGCCGCGCCCTTGATGGCGATCAGGATCGCGGCCACGCCCACCGACAGGGTGGTGACCCGGCGGGTCAGAGCCAGGGACTCGGCGGCGGTGAGGGCGGTGGGGGGTTTCGATGTCGCGGACATGCGCCTGTCTAGCAAGGCCGCGCCCGTCGCCCCAGCAAGAACGACCGCGGTGGGCGCGGGCGACTTATCTTCGTTCGCAACACCCCCGTGGCACGCCCTGGCCGGTGCGACGGCGGCGACGTCGCACCCAATTCCATCGCGACCGGCTCGGCCGCCGACACCTGACCGGACGGGACGACACCTTCGTCTTCGCCCAGCCCGCCGCGACCGGATCTCCGACTTTGGGACCCGCGATGACGTCATCGACTTCACGGGCCATGCCGGCGCCGGCGTGACTCGGAGCGTGTTACAGATCGCGGCCGATACCTTATTGCCGTTCTCGAACGGCGACGGCATGGTTCCGGCCGGCGATGATTACTCCCGATTGCACGACAGCGAGAACATCCTGTTCAGCTGACCCGTTCAGATCGCGTCGCTAACCCGCGTTTGTTTCTAAGGATACGACCATGGCCGATATTGTGGGAACCGAAGTCGGCGAGACCCTGACCGGCACGCCCACCGACGACACGATCAGCGGACTGGGCGGCGACGATCGGCTGGAGGCCGGCGGCGGCAACAATACCGTCTCCGGCGGCGCGGGCGACGACGTCCTAGTCGACAGCGGCCAAGTCGACGGCAACGATATCTACGATGGCGGAGACGGCATCGACACGGCGGACTATTCCAACGCCCCCGTGCTCGAGTACGAGCATCAACCGGGTTTATACGTCCCCCTCGCGGTAAGCTTGGGGTTCGTGGGCCTGGACGATCAAGGCCGCCAGCTCACCTTGCGGGCCGGCCGAGACATTCTGATCAACATCGAGAACCTCCGGGCCGTGACGACCGGACCAGGGGCAGTATTTCTGCGCGGCAACGACCTCGCCAATACGCTGACTGGCGGACTGAGCAAGACCACGCTCTATGGCGAGGGCGGCGACGACAGGCTATACGGCGGTGGCGGGATCGACTGGCTGTATGGGGGCGATGGCATCGATACCGCCGTCTTCGAATTCGCCAACGGCGACGCCACGATCATACTGGGGGCCCGCAATTCGTCCTGGATCGGCACGGACGCAACCTGGATCGAATCGATCGAGAACGTCTGGATTCAGAACGCTTTCGACAACACGGTGCAAGGCACGGACGACGCCAACACCATCCTCACCGGCTCGGGTGACGACGCCCTGGAAGGTCGCGGCGGCGACGACATCCTGACCGCTGGCAGCGGCAATGACATTCTGATCGGCGGCGCGGGCGACGACGTCCTTACCGCGGGCAGCGGCGACGACGTCCTGTTCGGCAATACGGGAACCGATATTCTCGACGGCGGCGAAGGCAATGACGTGGCCATCTATGTGGACACCGCCGCCCCCGTGAATCTGGACCTGGCGCTCACAGGATTCCAGGATACCGGCGACGGCGTCCACCGGCTGAGCAGCATCGAGTACGTCTACGCGAAAACCGCCTTCAACAACTGGATTCTCGGCGACGACGCGGCCAACTCCATCCGGTCGGACGGCCAGGGCGACGATATCCTGGCGGGTCGTGGCGGTGACGACACCCTGTACGCCGGCGACGGCGAAGACCGGCTTCACGGCGGCGCGGGCAACGACATCCTGGACGGCGGCGACGGCGCGGACACGGCGGTCTATACCGACGCGACCTTCGCCGTGACCGTGGACCTGACGATCACCGGCTTCCAGGACACCGGCGGCGGCGGGATCGACTGGCTGAGCGGGATCGAGCATCTCGAAGTCCTGACCCCCTTCGACAACCTTCTCTTCGGCGACGCCAAGTCCAATGCGATCATCTCCGGCGCGGGCAGCGACACCCTGGTCGGCCGCGATGGCGACGACGTCCTCTTGGCCGGCGACGGCGACGACATCCTGAGCGGCGGCGCGGGCAACGACGTCCTGGGCGGCGGGGCCGGCAACGACGTGCTGGACGGCGGTTCGGGCGGCGACGTGGCGATCTATTCGGACGCGCTCGCCTCGCTGACGATCGACCTAGCGGTGGCCGGCTTCCAGGACACCGGCGGCGGCGGGAACGACAACCTGATCAGCATCGAGCACATCTACGCCGCCACGGCCTTCGCCAACACCATCCGCGGCGACGCGGCCGGCAACTCGATCACCGGCGGCTCGGCGAACGACGTGATCGACGGCCGCGGCGGCGACGACGCCCTGTTCGGCGGCGGCGGCGACGACCAACTCCTTGCGGGAACCGGCAACAACATTCTCGACGGCGGCGCGGGCGTCGACACCGCCTTTTTCACCCCCGACAATTCCTTCACCCTCAATCTGGCGGTGTCGGGCTTCCAGTTCGGCATCGGCGGCGCCCAAAGCGTGCACGACATCGAGAACGTGACGCTGACGGCCATCTTCGACGCCCGTCTCTATGGCGACGGGGCGAACAACACGCTGATCGCCGACCGGGGCAACGACACCCTGTCCGGCGGCGGCGGCGACGACGCGCTGTACGGTTTCAAGGGCGCCGACGTGCTGATCGGCGGAGCCGGAAGCGATTTCCTCGACGGCGGCGAGGGCGGTGACGTGGCGATCTATGTCGGCGCCACCGGGTCCCTGACCATCGACCTGGCGGTGACCGGCTACCAGAACACCGGCGGCGCGGGCCTGGACTCGTTCTCCAGCGTCGAGCACCTCTACGCGGCCACCACTTACGACAACTGGCTGGCCGGCGACGCGGCGGGCAACGCCATCACCTCCGGCTCGGGGAACGACACCCTGACCGGGCGCGGCGGCGATGACGTCCTGACCGGCGGGGCGGGCGACGACACCTTCGTGTTCGGCCTGGGCTCGGGCCGCGACCAGATCACCGACTTCGGGAACGGCCACGACACGATCGACCTGTCGGCCTATGCCGGAACCGGCGTGACCTGGACCACGGGCCAGCTGTTCGGCCCGTGCCGCTGAACATGCTGATCGTCCCCGAGCGCGGGGGCGTCGCCCGGGTCCGGCTGCTGATCGACTTCCTCGCCGAGCGGATCGGTGAGGTCCCGGCGACTCCGCGCCGCTGAACGGTTCGGCCTGGGCTCGGGCCGCGACCAGATCACCGACTTCGGGAACGGCCACGACACGATCGACCTGTCGGCCTATGCCGGAACCGGCGTGACCTGGACCACGGGCCAGCTGTTCGGCGACACCGTGGTGCAGTTCTCCAACGGCGACTGCATCGTGCTCAACGGCTACGACCACAGCCAGCTGACCCAGAGCGGCGACTTCCTNGACCTGGACCACGGGCCAGCTGTTCGGCGACACCGTGGTGCAGTTCTCCAACGGCGACTGCATCGTGCTCAACGGCTACGACCACAGCCAGCTGACCCAGAGCGGCGACTTCCTCTTCTCCTGACGCCCCGCGCGGGCGGCGTCATCCGAAGCGATAGGTCGCCGAGAGTCACATCGGAAAGGCGACGTCATGAACATCGTGGGCACGAACGCCGCCGAAACCCTGCTGGGCACGCCGGGTGACGACGTCATCGACGCCCTGGACGGCGCCGACGTCCTGTTTGGCGGCTATGGTGACGACGTCCTGAACGGCGGCGACGGCAATGACGCCCTGGGCGGTCAGCGCGGGGCCGACGTGTTGAACGGCGGGGCCGGGACCGACGTGGCGATCTATTCCGACGCCGAAGGACCGCTGTTCATCGACCTGGCCCTGGTGGGTCCTCAGGACACCCACGGCGCTGGGATCGACACCCTGATCGGCATCGAGCACGTCTATGCCGCCTCGGCCTTCAACAACGCCGTGCGCGGCGACTTGGCCGGCAATTCGATCACCGGCGGCGCCTTGAGCGACGGCCTCTTTGGCCGGGGCGGCGACGACGCCCTGTTCGGCGGCGGCGGCGCGGACACCCTCGACGGCGGCGAAGGCAACGACATCCTCGATGGCGGGCCCGACCAGGACACCGCGATGTTCGAAATCACCGGCGACTTCACGCTCGACCTGGCGGTGTCGGGTTTCCAATATGTCGGCGTCGACGGCTACAAGAGCCTGCACGATGTCGAGCGGATCCGCCTGATCGGCTCCCACGCCGCCCGCCTCTTCGGCGACGACCAGAACAACACCCTGACGGGCGGTGACGGCGACGACATTCTGGACGGCCGCGGTGGAACCGACCTTCTCAATGGCGGCACGGGCGACGACCTGTTGATCGCCGGTTCCGGAGGTGTCGGTACGCTCGACGGCGGGGCCGGCTACGACATCGCTGACTTCTCTGGCGCCACCGGAACGACAAGCCTGAGGATCAACTATCCCGAAGACCACGGGGCCACCCTCGCGACGGCCGGCGTCGAAATGGTGATCATCGACAACGCCTTCAACAACTATGTTCGCGGAGGCTTCGACAACGAAAGCGTCATCACCGGCTCCGGGGACGATTTTCTGAGCGGCTGGCTCGGCGACGACACTCTTTCGGCGGGCGCGGGCGCGGACAGGCTCGACGGCGAAGAGGGCGCCGACACCCTCCATGGCGGTCAGGGCGACGACCTGCTGATCGGCGGCCAGGGCGATGACGTCATCGATGGCGGCGACGACGTCGACACCGTCTTCTACTATGCCAACGCCAACGCGGTCGTGACGGTCGACCTGGCGCGGAGCGATGTCCAGGACACCGGCACGTTCGGGTCAGACCAGCTGACGAACATCGAGAACATCTACGCCTCCACGGGTCGCGACAATCACGCCTATGGCGACGCCGGCGCCAACCAGATCATCACCGGCTGGGGGAACGACATCCTGGACGGTCGCGGCGGCGACGACCAGCTCTATGGCTTTGGCGGCGACGACGTGCTGATGGGCGGGGCCGGCGACGACTTCCTCGATGGCGGCGACGGCGTCGACCTGGCGATCTATGCCGACGTCACCGGCGCCGTGACGATCGACCTGTCGACCCCACACTATCAGGACACCGGCGGCGCGGGCGTCGACGCCTTCGCCGGCGTCGAGGGTCTCCAGGTGGTGACGGCCTACGACAACCACCTCTACGGCGACGCTGCTGCCAACACGCTCACCTCGGGCGCCGGCGACGACATCCTAGCCAGCCGCGATGGCGACGACATCCTGGTGGCCGGTGACGGCGACGACGTGCTGATCGGCGGCGCGGGCGACGACCATCTCGACGGCGGGGCCGGAACGGACGTGGCGATTTATATCGATGCGGTCTCGGCCCTGACCCTGGACCTGTCGATCACCGCGATCCAGCAGACCGGCGGCAGCGGGATCGACCAGCTGGCGGGCGTCGAAAGCGTCTATGCCGTCACCGCTTTCGACAACCACGTCTATGGCGACGCGGCGGGCAATTCCATCACTTCGGGTTCGGGAAACGACACCCTGGCGGGCCGCGACGGCGACGACGCACTGCAGGGCGGCGACGGCGACGACGTGCTGATCGGCGGGGCCGGCAACGACATCCTGGACGGCGGGACCGGCGGCGACGTGGCGATCTATATCGACGCGACGTCCGGCCTGACCCTGGACCTGGCGCTCACCGGCTTCCAGCAGACCGGCGGCAGCGGCTATGACAGCCTGAGCGGCGTCGAGCACGTCTACGCGGTCACCGCCTTCGACAACCTGATCCTCGGCGACGCTGCCGGCAATTCGATCACCTCGGGCTCGGGGAACGACACCCTGACCGGACGGGGTGGCGATGACGTCCTGACCGGCGGGGCGGGCGACGACACCTTCGTCTTCGGCCTGGGCTCGGGCCGCGACCAGATCACCGACTTCGGGAACGGCCACGACACGATCGACCTGTCGGCCTATGCCGGAACCGGCGTGACCTGGACCNGACCTGGACCACGGGCCAGCTGTTCGGCGACACCGTGGTGCAGTTCTCCAACGGCGACTGCATCGTGCTCAACGGCTACGACCACAGCCAGCTGACCCAGAGCGGCGACTTCCTGTACTCGTGAGCAGGCCGCCCCGTCCTGACGCCGTCTAGGGGCGGTCGATCAGGGCGGTGAGGCCGCGCGTCGCGTAGTCCTCGGTCTCGTCCCACCACGGCCCCTTGCGGATCAGGTCGATGACCGGCTCCGGCGGGACCTCCAGCCGGTCTTCCCAGATCGCCCGAATGTTCATCGGACCGCTGTGCAGCCCCGAGATGACCGCGTTGCGCGGCTTGCGGGTGATCAGGTCGGTTTCAAAGCTCCATTCCAGGGCGCAGGCGACGACGTCGGCGTTGCGGCCCTCGTCCTGCAGCTGGCGCTCCATCTCGTCGGGGGTCATATGGAGGTGGCCCCAGAGGGGAATCGGATTGGTGTCGTCGGAGAACGCTACCTCGGACCCGATATGGCCCAGCATCGCATGATGCCCGCGCGCCGACGTCCAGATGGGGTGGCCATGGATCAGGCAGAAGCCGCCCGGTCGCAGCGCCTGGCGGATCGATTCCATCGCCTCGGGAATATCTTCCAGGTGTTCGAGCAGATTGATCCCGTAGATGGCGTCAATGCTCTCGGGCTCCAAAACCTTGGTGATGCATCGCGCGTCGATGACGGCGGTTTCGATCCGCTCGTCGACCACCCGCGCCCAGCCCTCGTGCATGTCGGACGAGATCACCCGGCCGGCGCCATGGTCCACGAAGCGCTTGGCCGATAGCAGCCACGGATCGGCGGCGATCTCCAGGACCGTCTTGCCTGCCAGGGGATAGTTGGCGGCGAGCGCATCAACCATCAGTTCGTGGAACGTATCGGCGGTTTTCATGGAGGTTTGCATAACCAAAGCCGACCGACTTGTAACCCCTTAGGTTGCGGCGCCCGCGAGGCGGCGGCGCGACGCCTGTTTTCCCATCGCCGCCGCGCGCCTTAAGCCGCCGCCTTGGTTCTCGGCCCCACATAGACCGACTGCGGACGGATCAGCTTGCCGGTCGCCAGTTGTTCCCGCGCATGGGCGATCCAGCCCGCCGTGCGGCCCATGGCGAACACGCAGGTGAAGCTGGCGGGCAGCAGCCCCAGGGCTTCCAGCAGCAGGGCGGTGTAGAATTCGACATTGGTGTCCAGCGGCCGGTCGGGCTTGCGCGCCCGCAGAATCCGCAGGGCCGCCTGCTCGACGGCCTCGGCGAAGGCCAGGCGGCCAGGCACGGCGCTGGAGGCCAAGCTCGCGTTTTGGGCCAACTGGCGGATCGCGGCCTTCAGGGCGTCGGCGCGGGGATCGCGGACCCGGTAGATGCGGTGACCGAAGCCCATCAGCCGATCGCCGCGGTCCAGGGCCGCCAGGATCCAGGTCTCGGCGTTGTCCGGCCTCCCGATGGCGTCCAGCATGTCGATCACCGGGCCGGGCGCGCCGCCGTGCAGCGGACCCTTCAGGGCCGAAATCCCGGCCAGCACCGCCGAGGTCAGGCCGGCCCGGGTCGAGGCCACCACCCGGGCGGCGAAGGTCGAGGCGTTCAGGCCATGGTCGCTGACGGTGACCAGATAGGCGTCCAGCGCCCTCGCCTCCCCGTCCGTGGCCGGAACGCCGCGCGTCATCCGCAGCGCGTCGGCGGCGTGCGACAGGGCGGCGTCCGGAGCGAGGGGCTGCTGGCCGGCCGCGACCCGCAGCACGGCCGGGGTGAACACGGCCGGGGCCGCGATCAGCAGCAAGGCGGTGTTCAGGTCCTCGCCATCCGGCAGCCGGGCGATCAGGGCGCGGACGGCCTCGACCGGGTCGCGGCGGGCCAGGCCCTCGTCCAGGGCGGCGACCTCGGCGAAGGCCCGGACCCGCGCGGCCCCCAGGGCAGAGGCGAGGTCCGACGGCATATTGTCGAAGAAGCCGTCGAGCAGCAGGTGGGCGACGTCCTCGAACCCGGCGCGGTGGGCCAGGTCCTCGACGGCGTAGCCACGGATGGTCAGGCGGCCGGCCTGGCCGTCGACGTCGGAGAGCACGGTGTGGGCGGCGATCACGCCTTCTAGACCTTCGGACATGGGAAAGGTCTCCTTTCGCCCCCAAGTCCACGCTCGTGGTGCTTGATCGTCAATCTTGATCAATGTAATCAATATAAATGGCCGATTGGATCGACGCGGAACAGGCGATTGCCGCCCTGGGGGTGCGAGCCCAGACGCTATACGCCTATGTCAGCCGGGGTCGGGTGGCTGCGGCCGCCCATCCGGACGATCCGCGCCGCAGCCTCTACCGCGCCTCCGACGTCGCCGCCCTGGCCGCCCGCAAGGCCCGGGGCCGGCGCGCCGCCGACGTGGCGGCCGAGGCCATCGCCTGGGGCGAACCGGTCCTGCCCTCGGCGATCACCACGGTGGTCGAAGGCCGCCTGTTCTATCGCGGCCAGGACGCGGTCGAGCTGGCCCGCATGCACAGTCTGGAGCAGGTGGCCCGGCTGCTGCGCGGGGGCCATGGCGCGCCGCTCAAGGGACCCGAGCCGAAGAAGCCCAAGAAAGGCGACACGCCGCGCGCCCGGCTGTTCTCGACCCTGGCGGTGCGGGCCGGGATCGACCCGCCGGCCCGCGGTCGCGCGCCCCTGGCCTTGGCGATGGAGGCCGCTGGTCTGCTGGAAGCCGCCGCCGACGCGGTCGCCGGGTCGATCGGCGACGGCCCGATCCACCACCGCCTGGGCGGGGCCTGGAAGCTGGACGCCCAGGGCGCCGACCTGGTTCGCCGGGCCCTGGTGCTGCTGGCCGACCACGAGCTCAACGCCTCGACCTTCGCGGTGCGGGTCGCCGCCTCGACCGGCGCCTCGCTTGCGGCGGCGTCCCTGGCCGGGCTGGCGGCGCTGTCGGGGCCCTTGCACGGCGGCATGGCCGCCCGGGTCGAGATGTTCGTCGACGAGGCCGAGCGGCGCGGCCCGACCCGGGCGGTGGCCGAGCGCCTGGCCCAGGGAGCGGCCATGCCGGGCTTCGGCCACCCGCTCTATCCAGACGGCGATCCGCGCGCGGCGGCCCTGCTGGGCGCCTTCACCGCTCCGCCGGTCCTGGCGCAGCTACGCGTGGAGACCGAGGCGGCCACCGGCCTGCTGCCCAATATCGACTTCGCCCTGGTGGCCATGGCCCACGCCCTCACCCTCCCCGCCGACGCGCCGTTCAGCCTGTTCGCCGTGGGTCGGATGGCGGGTTGGCAGGCCCACGCGATCGAGCAGCTGCAGACCGGGCAGCTGATCCGGCCGAGGGCGCGCTACATCGGGCCGAAAGCCGGAGTCGTGGCTTAGCGCCGGTTCCGGGCGTCCTCCACGAGCGACGTGCCCAGTGCTTCGCCTCGGCCCGCGCCACCAGCCCCGAACGCCAGGAACATCGCCAGGATCGCCAGGGGATGAGTGATCATCACGCTGCGCTCGTGCCAGGCGCTGTAGGCGAACGCCTGGGCGCTGACCTCAGCGTAACCCCCGTGGCTACCGACGAAATAGTGACCATTGGCGACATGACCGTTCAGCGCATCGCCGCCCAGCAGGTGTTCGCCGATCAGGAGGGCCACGAAGTTCAGCAGCGCTATAATGAACAGCGTGATCGCAAGGGACTTGAGGATGCTCATGACGCCAACCCCGGGTGAAGCGCTAGCATAGGCCCGCGGCGACAGCGACGCTATCGGCGCAAGCGTCGGGTGCTCCCGCCCGACGCTTGCGCCAAGCAGGAGCGAAGAACCGCCTAAGCCCGCTCGTGGACCGCCTGTTCCGCCGTCAGCGGCTGCGGCAGGCGCGAGACCATCTCCTTGGGACAGACCTGCCAGAACAGGTCCCGCACCCGGTCCCAGTCGCGCAGCAGGCTCTCGGCGAACACCGAGTCGGTCTCGCGGGCATGTTCGGCCACCAGCGACCGCAGCACGCCTTCCCAATAGGGCGAGGCCAGGCGCTGGACGACGATGCTGTCGGGGTTGATGTTGGCCTCGAACCGGCCGTGCTGGTCGAACACGAAGGCCATGCCGCCGGTCATGCCGGCCCCGAAGTTGGCGCCCGTCGAGCCCAGGATCACCACCTGGCCGCCGGTCATGTACTCGCAGCCGTTGGTCCCGCAGCCCTCGACCACCGTGGTGGCCCCGGAGTTGCGGACCGCGAAGCGCTCGCCGGCCTGGCCGGCCGCGAACAGCCGTCCGGCCGTCGCCCCGAACAGCACGGTGTTGCCGATCAGGGTGTTGGTCTCGGGCGCCGCCAGGCCGCGGGCCGGCTTGATGACGATCGTCGCGCCCGACAGGCCCTTGCCGACATAGTCGTTGGCCTCGCCGGTCAGCTCGATGCGCAGGCCCTGGACCGCGAAGGCCCCCAGGCTCTGGCCGGCCGAGCCCTTGAGCTGGACCGTCAGGTGGCCGGCGGGCAGGCCCTTCATGCCGAACTTGCGGACGATGTGGCTGGAGGTGCGCGAGCCGATCGAGCGAGCGGTGCTGCGGACCGTATAGGTCAGCTGCATCTTCTCGCCGCGTTCCAGCAGGGGCGCGGCGTCGCGGACGATCTGGGCGTCCAGGGTGTCGGGCACCGCGTTGCGGCCGCCCTCGACCGTGCAATAGGGCTTGTTGTGGCCCGGATCGGCGCGGACCAGCAGCGGGTTGAGGTCGAGGTCGTCGAGGTGCTCGCCGCCCCGGCTGACCTGGGCCAGCAGGTCGGTGCGGCCGACGATCTCCAGCAGGCTCTTGAAGCCCAGGCCGGCCAGGATCTCGCGGACCTCTTCAGCCACGAAGCTGAACAGGTTGATGACCTTTTCCGGCGTGCCGGTGAACTTGGCGCGCAGGGCCTCGTCCTGGGTGCAGACCCCCACCGGACAGGTGTTGGAGTGGCACTGGCGGACCATGATGCAGCCCATGGCGACCAGCGACGCGGTGCCGATGCCGAACTCCTCGGCCCCCAGCATGGCGGCGATGACCACGTCGCGGCCAGTGCGGATGCCGCCGTCGGTGCGCAGCACCACCGAGTGGCGCAGGTTGTTGAGGGTCAGCACCTGGTTGGCTTCCGACAGGCCCATTTCCCACGGGCCGCCGGCATATTTCACCGAGGTCTGGGACGAGGCGCCGGTGCCGCCGACATTGCCGGCCACCAGGATGACGTCGGCCTTGGCCTTGGCCACGCCGGCCGCGATCGCGCCGATGCCGGTGGCGGCGACCAGCTTGACCGTCACCCGGGCGATCGGGTTGATCTGCTTGAGGTCGTAGATGAGCTGGGCCAGGTCCTCGATCGAATAGATGTCGTGGTGCGGCGGCGGGCTGATCAGCATGACGCCGGGCGTCGCGTGGCGCAGACGGGCGATCATCTCCGTGACCTTGAAGCCAGGAAGTTGCCCGCCCTCGCCGGGCTTGGCGCCCTGGGCGACCTTGATCTCGATCTCGCGGCACTGGTTGAGATATTCGGCCGTGACGCCGAACCGGCCCGAGGCCACCTGCTTGATGGCGCTGTTGGGGTTGTCGCCGTTCGGCAGCGGCTTGTAGCGGGCGGAGTCCTCGCCGCCCTCGCCCGACACCGACTTGGCGCCGATCCGGTTCATGGCGATGTTCAGCACGCCGTGCGCCTCGGGGCCCAGGGCGCCCAGGCTCATGCCCGGGGTGACGAAGCGCTTGCGGATCTCGTTGACGCTCTCGACGTCGTCGGTCGAGATCGGGTTGCGGTCCGAGCGCCAGTCCAGCAGGTCGCGCAGCTGGATCGGCTTCTGCGTCCGCAGGCCGTTGGACCAGCGGCGATAGAGCTCGTAGTCGCCGGTGTCGCAGGCGCTCTGCAGGGTGTGGATCAGCCGCGCCTCGAAGGCGTGGCTCTCGCCCGAGCGGCGCAGCTTGTAGAGGCCGCCGACCGGCAGGGTGACGGCCGCCGGGCCCCAGGCCTTGCGGTGCAGCTCGACCGCCTTGCTCTCCAGCCCGGCCAGGCCGATGCCCGAGATCCGCGACGGCATGCCGGGGAAGAACTCGGCGGCCAGGGCGCGCGACAGGCCGACGGCTTCGAAATTGTAGCCGCCACGGTACGAGGAGATGACGCTGATGCCCATCTTGGAGATGATCTTCAGGAGGCCGCCCTCGATGGCGGTCTTGAAGTTGATGCACACGTCGCGCAGCGACTTGTCGCCGACCAGGCCGCGCTCCAGGCGGTCCTGGAAGCTTTCCTGGGCCAGATAGGCGTTGACCGCCGTCGCACCGACGCCGACCAGCACCGCGAAATAATGGGTGTCGAGGCATTCGGCCGAGCGGACGATGATCGAGACGTAGGAGCGCAGGCCCTTGCCGACCAGGTGGGCGTGGACACCGCCGGTGGCCAGGATCATCGGCAGGGCGACGCGGTCGGCTTGCGAGCCCTCGTCGGTCAGGACGATGGCTCCGCAGCCGCGCAGCACGGCGTCCTCGGCCTCGGCCCGGATGCGGTCGAGGTTGGCGCGCAGGGCGTCGCCGGGGCGCGCCTCGGGGGCCGGCAGCGGCATGGTGCAGTCGATGACCACCACGCTCTTTTCGCCCAGCAGGCCGTGGATGCGCTCGTACATGCCGGTGGTCAGGACCGGGCTTTCCAGCACGTAGACATCGGCCTGGGCCGCGTCCTGGGCCAGGATGTTGCCGAGGTTCTTGAACCGGGTCTTCAGGCTCATGACGCCGGTTTCCCGCAGGGGGTCGATCGGCGGGTTGGTCACCTGGCTGAAGTTCTGGCGGAAGAAGTGGCTGAGCGGCCGATACTTTTCCGACAGCACGGCCAGGGGCGCGTCGTCGCCCATCGAGCCGACGGCTTCCTTTCCCTCCTCGACCATCGGCGCGAGGACCATTTCCAGGTCTTCGAGGCTGAAGCCGGCGGCGGCCTGCCGGCGGGTCAGTTCCTCGCGGCCGTACCGGCGCGGCTCGGGGCCGGGGCCGATCTCCTTTTCGAGATCGACCATGTTGCCCAGCCACTCGGTATAGGGGTGGCGGCCGGCCAGTTCGTCGATGATGGCGTCCTCGCCGTAGAGCTTGCCTTCCGCCAGGTCGATGGCGATCATCCGGCCGGGCGAGATGGCCAGCTTGCGGGTGATGCGGCTTTCCTCGACGCCGCACATGCCCGCTTCCGAGCCCATGATCACCAGACCGTCGTCGGTATAGGCCACGCGCAGCGGCCGCAGGCCCGAGCGGTCCTTGCCGGCCACCACCCAGCGGCCGTCGGTGGCGCACAGGGCGGCCGGGCCGTCCCACGGCTCCATCACCGCGTTGCAGTAGGAATAGAGCGCCTTGTGCGAGGCGCTCATGTGCGCGTTGGCGGCTTCCGGCACGAGCAGGGCCTTGGCCATCGGCGCGTCGCGGCCGGCCCGGACCAGCACCTCGAAGGTGTTGTCCAGGTTGGCGCTGTCCGAGCCGCCCGGCTGGATCACCGGCTTCACGTCGTCCCCGAACTCACCGAAGGCGTCGGCCGCCATCTTGATCTCGTGGGACTTCATCCAGTTGATGTTGCCCTTGATGGTGTTGATCTCACCATTGTGGGCCAGCATCCGGAACGGCTGGGCCAGGCGCCATTCGGGGAAGGTGTTGGTCGAATAGCGCTGGTGGAAGATCGCCACCGCCGCCGAGAACCGCTCGTCCTTGAGGTCCGGATAGAACTCGTCGATATGCTCGGCCAGGAACATGCCCTTGTAGATCAAGGACTTGGCCGAGAACGAGCACAGGTAGAAGCCCGACAGGTTCTGGGCGTGGACGCGCTTTTCGATACGCTTGCGGCACAGGAACAGAGCGCGCTCCAGCGCCTCGCCCTCCAGGCCGGCCGGGGCGGCCAGCATGATCTGCTCGATCTCGGGACGGGTGGCGTTGGCCTTCTCGCCGATCACCGAGGTGTCGACCGGCACCTGCCGCCAGCCATAGATATAGAAACCGAAGCGCAGGGCCTCGGCCTCGACGATCGTCCGGCAGGCCTCCTGGGCGCCCAGGTCGGTGCGCGGCAGGAACACCTGGCCGACGGCGATCGGGCCCTGGCGCAGGGCGTGGCCGGTGCGGCGCACCTGGTCGACGAAGAAGTCCTGCGGCACCGAGACCAGCACGCCGGCCCCGTCGCCGGTCTTGCCGTCGGCGTCGACCGCGCCCCGGTGCCAAAGGGCCTTCAGGGCCTTGATCGCCAGCTCGACAACCTCGCGGCGCGGCTGGCCGTCGATGGCGCAGACCAGGCCGACGCCGCACGCGTCGCGCTCGGTCGTCGGGTCATAGGCGTGGCCGTCGATCAGGGCCTGGCGGTTCTTCAGATAGAGGTCGAGTTCGGACATGATCTTACTCCGCCGCGATCAGCGCCGCGGCGCCGGTCTTGGTCTGCAGGTAGCGGCCGATGGCGTCGGCGGCGTCGCGGCCGTCCTTGATCGCCCAGACCACCAGGGAGGCGCCGCGCACGATGTCGCCGGCCGCGAACACGCCGTCCAGATTGGTCATCTGGTGGCGAACGTCGGCCTTGACCGTGCCCCAGCGCGTGGTCTTCAGGTCCGGCGCGCCGAACAGCTCGGGCAGGTTCTCGGGCTCGAAGCCCAGGGCCTTGACCACCAGCTGGGCCGGACGGTCGAAGTCGCCGCCCTCGATCTCTTCCGGAGTCTGGCGGCCGGAGGCGTCCGGAGCGCCCAGGCGCATGCGGATGGAGCGCACGCCGGTGACGCCGGTGGCCTCGCCCATCACCGCGCGCGGCGCGGCCAGCCATTCGAAGATCACGCCCTCTTCCTCGGCGTTGGCCACTTCGCGCAGCGAGCCGGGCATGTTGGCCTTGTCGCGGCGATAGAGGCAGGTGACCGAGGTCGCGCCCTGGCGGACGGCGGTGCGCACGCAGTCCATGGCGGTGTCGCCGCCGCCGACCACCACCACGTCCTTGCCGGCCGCGTTCAGCACGCCGCTGTCGTATTCGGGGACGCTGTCGCCCAGGCCCACGCGGTTGGAGGCGATCAGGTAGTCCAGCGCCGGCGTCACGCCTTCGCTGCCGGCGCCCGGGACGGTCATTTCACGGGCCGCGTAGACGCCGGTGGCGATCAGCACGGCGTCGTGCTGGTCGCGCAGGTCCTGCAAGGACGCGTCGCGGCCGACCTCGAAGCCCAGCTTGAAGTCCACGCCGCCGTCGGCCAGGCGCTGGGTGCGACGCTCGACCACGTCCTTTTCCAGCTTGAAGCCGGGAATGCCGTAGATCAGCAAGCCGCCGGCCCGATCGTGGCGGTCGTAGACGGTGACGTCGTAGCCGTCCTCGCGCAGCATCTCGGCCGCCGACAGGCCGGCGGGACCGGCGCCGATGATTCCCACCGACTGGCCGCGGGCCGGACCGGCGGCCAGCGGCTTCACCCAGCCCATCTCCCAGGCCTTGTCGGTCAGATAGCGTTCGACCGAGCCGATCGTCACCGTTCCGTGACCCGATTGCTCTATGACGCAGTTGCCTTCGCAGAGGCGGTCCTGCGGGCAGATTCTACCGCAGACCTCGGGCATGGAATTGGTGGCCTGCGACAACTGATAGGCTTCCTCCAGCCGGCCTTCGGCGGTCATCCGCAGCCAGTCGGGGATGTTGTTGTGCAGCGGGCAGTGGGTCTGGCAGAACGGCACGCCGCATTGCGAGCAACGCGAGGCCTGCTCGGTGGCCTTGGCGTCGATGAAGTCGGCGTAGATCTCGTGGAAGTCGCCGTTGCGCGCCTCGGCCGCCCGCTTTTCGGGCGTCTTGCGGGCCACGGTCGTGAATTTCAGCATGCGCTCGGCCATGCGACTTCCCTCGTCCCCGCTTCCGGGGAAAAATTTGCGTGCGAGGGCCTCATACGGACTCTTTGGGGCAAGAAGAATGCATAGGTCAACTTAGTGGACAAATAACTTGACCCTTCAATCCTTGTTACTGAGAACGCCTCTCAACTATCGGGCATAGTGGTCTATTTTTTTGACAATTGCGCTTTCGGCTGGAATTTGACCGCCAGTCCATGGGCGGATTTCTCGACCCCCGCCCCGCGTCGCGAAGGCCGCGCCTCGCCCTTGTTAAAGGGTAGCCCCGCCAAAGGAGCGGCGGGTCCGCATCGACTTGGGGCATTGCCTTAAGCAGTCGTCCGCTTTAACAAGCTGCCAATGCGCGGGCTCAACTTAGACGCTCCATCCAACAACCCAGCGCCAGCTAAAGGGCACGGGAATTTCCAGAACCGAGGCATCTATCTCTGTATTTCAGACCCTGTCGTGCCGGCCGGGATTGATGTCTTCGCCCCGAACACGAAGCCAAGATTAGTCTAACTCTGATAAACACCACGCATTACAAATGAAGCGAGCCCAGATGTTCTCCGCCCCCCGCGCCGACCTCGTCCCCAACACCGCCGCCTATGAGAACGAGCCCTTGGTCAAGGCCACCGGGTTTCGCGAGTACGACGCGCGCTGGCTGTTCGGACCGGAGATCAACTTGCTGGGCGTGCAGGCCCTGGGCCTGGGCCTGGGGACGTACATCCATGAACTGGGGCTGTCGAAGATCGTGGTCGGCCACGATTTCCGTTCCTACTCCGCCTCGATCAAGCAGGCCCTGACCCTGGGCCTGCTGTCGGCCGGCTGCGAGGTTCACGACATCGGCCTGGCCCTGTCGCCGACGGCCTATTTCGCCCAGTTCGACCTCGACATCCCCTGCGTGGCCATGGTCACCGCCAGCCACAACGAGAACGGCTGGACCGGCGTCAAGATGGGCGCCCAACGCCCGCTGACCTTCGGTCCCGACGAGATGGGCCGGCTGAAGACGATCGTGCTGGGCGGCCAGTTCATCGAACGGGACGGCGGCAAGCTGATCCGCGTCGCGGGCGAGGCCGAGCGCTATATCGCCGACGTCGCCAAGCGCGCCCAGATCACCCGGCCGCTCAAGGTGATCGCCGCCTGCGGCAACGGCACGGCCGGCGCCTTCGCCGTCGAGGGCCTGCGTCGCATGGGCGTGAGCGAGATGATCGGCATGGACACCGAGCTCGACTACACCTTCCCGAAATACAATCCGAACCCGGAAGATCAGGAAATGCTGCACGCGATGGCCGCCGCCGTCCGCGAGCACGGCGCGGACCTGGCCTTCGGCTTCGACGGCGACGGCGACCGCTGCGGCGTGGTCGACGACGAGGGCCAGGAGATCTTCGCCGACAAGATCGGCCTGATGCTGGCCCGCGACCTGGCCCCGCTGCATCCCGGCGCGACCTTCGTGGTCGACGTGAAGTCCACGGGCCTCTACGCCACCGACCCCATCCTGGCCGCCCATGGCTGCAAGGTGATCTACTGGAAGACCGGCCACAGCTACATCAAGCGCAAGAGCGCCGAGCTGGGCGCCCTGGCGGGCTTCGAGAAGAGCGGCCACTTCTTCATGAACGGCGACCTGGGCTACGGCTACGACTGCGGCCTGACCGCCGCCGCCGCCATTCTGGCCATGCTGGACCGCAATCCGGGTCTGAAGCTGTCGGACATGCGCAAGGCCCTGCCGGTGGCCTTCACCTCCCTGACCATGAGCCCGCACTGCGGCGACGAGGTGAAGTACGGCGTCGTCGACGACGTGGTGAAGGAATATCAGGACCTGTTCGCCGCCGGCGGCTCGATCCTGGGCCGCGGGATCACCGAGGTGATCACCGTCAACGGCGTGCGCGTGCACCTGGAAGACGGCTCGTGGGTGCTGGTTCGCGCCTCGTCCAACAAGCCCGAGATCGTGGTCGTGGTCGAGAGCACCCAGACCGAGGACGACATGCGCGCCCTCTTCCGTGAAGAGGTGAAGCCGCGCCTGGGTGATCGGGTCGGCAAGTACAACCAGGAAATCTAGGCCGGCCGCCAAGCCGAGTGACTCCTTATCGTTCTGCTTCGGCGAGAAAGAGCCACGTACGGCGGCCCCCGGAAGACAAATGGGCCGATGATGGCGACAGCGGTTGTCACCGTCACGGCGCCTCCTCAATCTGGCCCTCAATACCGGTAAACCCTCCGTTTACCGTGTCGGGCGCACGCCCGGCGCCAAGCTTTTTGCAGGCCCCCGCGCCTAGAGGAATGACGATGCCGGATTGGCTGATCGCGATCGTGCTGGGCCTGGTCGAGGGCCTGACGGAATTCATCCCCGTCTCGTCGACGGGCCATCTGTTGCTGACCAAGATCGCCCTGGGCCTGACCGACCCGGCTTGGGACACCTTCATCGTGCTGATCCAGCTGGGCGCGGTGCTGGCCGTGGTCGCCCTCTATTTCCAGCGCCTGTGGGCGGTGGTGGTCGGCCTGCCGACCAGGCCCGAGGCCCGCCGCTTCGCGCTCAGCGTGATCATCGGCTGCATCCCCGCCTTCGTCGCCGGCCTGGCCCTGCACGGGGTGATCAAGCACTTCTTCGAGAACCCGTTCCTGCCGCAGGTGATCTGCGTGTCGCTGATCATCGGCGGGGTGATCCTGCTGATCGTTGACAAGAAGGCCCCGCCGGCCCGCGAGCTCGACGGCATGGCGCTGAGCCTGAAGACCGCCCTGTTCATCGGCCTGTTCCAGTGCCTGTCGCTGCTGCCGGGCGTCTCGCGCTCGGGCTCGACCATCGTCGGCTCGATGTTGCTGGGCGTCGAACGCAAGGCGGCCGCCGAGTTCTCGTTCTTCATGGCCATCCCGATCATGGTCGGGGCCTTCGTGCTCGATCTCTACAAGAGCTACGACCAGATCGACGCCAGCCACGCCGGCGCCATCGCGGTGGGCTTCGTGGTGTCGTTCCTGTCGGGCCTGGTGGTGGTGAAATATATGATCGACTTCGTCGGCAAGCGCGGCTTCACCCCCTTCGCCTGGTGGCGGATCGTGGTGGGCGTGATCGGCCTGGGGCTGATCTACATCCCGCGCTGAGATCGTGGAGGCCCCCCGGAACGCCGCGATCCGGATGCAAGGGGTCCTGGGCTGAACAACAAGGCCCGGGATGACGGGTTGCGAGGGCGAGAACGGTCGAAGCCGCCGACCGGTGATTATGCCGCAAGCCCGACGAACGTCGTTCTTCGGTCCGTAAACCCTCGTTCAATCTATCGGCGGCATGATCTTGGCCGAACATCCGGCCAAACTTCCGGCCTGGCCCGGATCGAGGTTGCCTTGAAGATCGACGTCGTCCCCGCCTTGGAACTGTCGCCGGAGGTCAGCGCGAGCTGGTCGGCCGCGCAGGCGTCCGCGCCGCGTTTCGACAGTCCGTTCCTTTCGCCCCAATGGGCGCAAGCCGTGGCGCGCGCCCAGGGCCCGGCCAGCGGCGTCCAGGTGGCGATCCAGAACGACGTCGCCGGCCTGCCGGCCGCCTTCCTGGCGGTGCGCCGGCGCGGCTCCACCGCCATGCCGGTCGGCGCGCCGATGTGCGACTACCAGGCCATCGTGACCCGCGACGACTTCCCGGCCGATCCCCGCGCCATGCTGCTGGCCCTGGACGTGTCGCGCTACGACTTCTGCCACATGCAGGCCGACGACCCGGCCTTCCACGGCCACGGCCGGGGCCAGAACACCTCGTGGATCGTCGAGCTCGCCGAGGGCTACGACGCTTATGAGGCCCAGCGCAAGGCGGCCGGGGTCGGGGCGCTCAAGGACATCGACAAGAAGCGCCGCAAGGCCGAGCGCGAGGTGGGCCCGGCCCGCTTCACCGTCCTGTCTGACTCGCGCGCCGATTTCGAGCAGCTGATCGCCTGGAAACGGGCCCAGCTGGCGGCGACCGGCCAGACCGACCTGTTCAAGACCCCTTGGGTCATGCGGCTGATCGAGGCCCTGTTCGAGACCCGTGACCCGCTGTTCGGCGGCGGGCTCTACACCCTGCACCTGGGCGACGAACTGGTGGCGGCGCATTTCCACCTGCGCGGCGGCGGCACGATCCACGGCTGGCTGATCGCCCACGATCCGAAGTTCGAGCGCTATTCGCCGGGGCTGCTGCTGTTCCAGGACATCCTGCGCGGCATGGACGACAGCCCCTACCAGCGACTGGACCTCGGGGCCGGCGACTATCGCTTCAAGCGCGAACTGTCGAACCGTCAGCAGAGCGTGATGTTCGGTTTCCTGGGCGCGCCCTCGGTCTCGACCCTGGCGCGCAAGGCCGCCTACGGCCTGCGCGAGGTCGTCGAATCCCTGCCCCTGGGTCCGGTGTCGGCCCTGCCGGGCAAGGCCATGCGGCGGATCGACGTACTGCGCGGCCTACGCTGACGCGGCCGGCCAGCGATCAAGCCCCTAGATGGCGCGGATGATCAGCATGGCCAGGCCGGCCCACAGCATGAGCGTGAAGACGGTGACGACCAGAAGCCCGCTCGGGCGGACTTGTCGACGGCTTGCGCGCGCGCGAAACGCGGCATCGCGAACCACGTGACCCATGGGTTTCCTCCACAGCCCTCTAGCGGGGCTTGCACGAGAAGGAGACGCCTGTTCCGGAGATCATGCAAGCGACCTTGACCGTGTGTCTCAGGTCAGAATCCAAAAATTTCCGTGATTGGCGCCCTATTCGTGGGCATTTACGACATGACGCGGTTGATCCGCAGGGTCGGCGGGTCGATCCGCCCCGCCTCCCAGGCCCGTGTCCAGGCCAGCCGGGCGACCGGTTCGCGGAACGCGAAGCGCAGCAGGTGCTCGGCGACCACGTCCTCCAGCCTGGCCAGGCTGTCCAGTTCCGCGGCCTCGACGGTGACGTTCAGGCCGTCCGGTTCGGCCAGCATGACACAGGTTCCAACCGGCAGCGGGATCCGCGCCGAGGTGGCGTCGAGCGCCACCTCGAACCTGTGGCTCCAATGCTTGGCCAACTGGGTCATGTAGCGCGCGGCCTTGTCGGTGTTCAGGCGGGCATGGCTCTGCATGACGCTAGATCCCCTCGATGGCGGCGGCCGCGTCGTCCAACACCTTGGCGATGGCCGAGATCTGCTCGGGCGTCAGCTGGCCGGCGGTCAGCTTCAGGCGCAGGGCGGTCTTGACGTTCTCGCGGGCCCGCATGATCTGCGGCGAGAAGGCGGCGCTCTGGGCGGCGGCTTCGGCCATGCGGGTGAACAGGCCGTGGACCGGTTGGCTGTTGCTCTCCAGGAAGGCGCGGCCCTCGTCGGTGATCGTATAGAGCTTCTTGCCGCCGCCGGCGTCGGCCGCGGTGACGTAGCCCAGCTCCTCGAGCAGGGTCAGGGTCGGGTAGATCACACCGGGGCTGGGGGTATAGGCGCCGCCGGCGGCGGTCTCGACGGCCTTGATCAGCTCGTAGCCGTGGCTGGGCTTGTCGGCGATCAGCTTGAGCACGACCAGGCGCAGATCGCCGTGGTCGAAGAACCGGCCCATGCGGCCGCCGCGGCGGTGATGGCCTTCATGGCCGTGGAAGCCGAACGGGTGGCGGCTGTGAGCGCCGCCATGGCCGCCGGGGCGGCCGGGATGGTGGTGGAAATGACGTCCAAACATGTGGTTTTAGATCCTGTTTCGTTATATCGAAGTTATAGATATATCGGATTAGGATCAGGTCAAGAGCGGATTTAGATATATCTGAAAATGATCGAACGGAGCCGGGGACATGCGCATGCGCATGTCCCCGATCCAGTCGTTGGCGCCGCCCCTACGCCCCCGGCGGAACCGGAAAGCCGCGGTTGCGCATCAAGGCCCCGATCTTCACGTCGCGGCCGCGGAAGCGGCGGAAGGCCTCGCCGGCCTCGATGGTGTTGCCGACGCTCATGATGTCGTCGTGCAGGCGCTTGGCCAGCGCCTTGTCGTAGAAGCCGCCCGGCGCCTCCTCGAAGGCCTCCGCGGCGTCGGCGGTCAGGGTGTCGGCCCAGATGTAGTTGTAGTAGCCGGCCGAATAGCCGTCGCCCGAGAAGATATGGCCGAACTGGGTCGGCCGGTGGCGCATGACGATCTCCGACGGCATGCCGATCTCGGCCATCGTCGCCGTCTCGAAAGCCGCCGGGTCGATGGCCTGGCCCCCCGTACCCCACTGGGCGGCCAGGTGGATCTTCATGTCGTAGATCGCCGAGGACAGGTATTCGACGGTCGAGAAGCCCTGGTTGAAGGTGTGGGCCTTCTCGATCTTGGCCACCAGGTCGTCGGGGATCGGCTGGCCGGTCTGGTAGTGGACGGCGAACTTGGTCAGCACCGGCTTGGTCGGCAGCCAGTGCTCGTTCAGCTGGCTGGGGAACTCGACGAAGTCGCGGGCCACGTTGGTGCCGGCCAGGGTCGGGTAGTTCACGCTGGAGTTCAGGCCATGCAGGGCGTGGCCGAACTCGTGGAACAGGGTGACGGCGTCGTCCCACGAGATCAGCACCGGCTCACCGGGCTTGCCCTTCACGAAGTTGCAGTTGTTGGAGACGATCGGCGTCACCACGCCCTTGAATTTCTCCTGGGTGCGGTACTCGCTCATCCAGGCGCCCGACTGCTTGCCGGCTCGGGCATAGGGGTCGAAGTACCACAGGCCGACGCGCTCGGCGCCCTTGGTCACCTCCCAGACGCGGACGTCCGGATGGCAGACCGGCACGTCGGTGACCTGGGTGAAGGTGAAGCCGTACAGCTGGCCGGCCGCCCAGTGGATGGCCTCGCGCAGCTTCTCCAGCTGCAGGTAGGGCTTGACCACGTTCTGGTCGAGGTCATACCGCGCCTTGCGGACCTTCTCGGCGTAGTGCCGGTAGTCCCAGGGCGCGATCTTGAAGGTGGCGCCTTCCGCGTCGGCGACCTTCTGCATGTCGGCGACCTCTTCGTGGACGCGGGCCGCGGCCGGCTTCCAGACCTGCATCATCAGGTTCATGGCCGCGTCCGGGGTCTTGGCCATGTTGTCGGCCGTGATCCAGTGGGCGTAGGTCGGAAAGCCCAGCAGCTGGGCTTTCTCGGCTCGCAGCTTGAGGATGTCGGTGATCACCGCCTTGTTGTCGTTGGCGTTGCCGTTGTCGCCGCGCGACACCCACATCTTCCAGCCCTTCTCGCGCAGGTCGCGACGATCGGAATAGACCAGGAAGGGCTCCATCGACGAGCGGGTGTTGGTGAACAGCCACTTGCCCTTCTGGCCCTTCTCCTCGGCCGCCGCGGCCGCGCCGGCCCGGATCGAGTCCGGCAGGCCGGTCAGGTCGGCCTCGCTCTCCAGCGTCAGGACGTAGTTCTCCTCGTCGGCCAGCTCGTTCTGGCCGAACTTGGTGTAGAGGCTGGCCAGCGCCTGGTTGATCTGGCCCAGGCGGGCCTTCTTGGCCGCGTCCAGCGCCGCGCCCTGGCGGGCGAAGTTGTTGTAGATCACCCAGGCCAGGCGCTTCTGCTCCGGCGTCAGGCCGCTGGTCTCGCGGGCGTCGTAGACCGTCTTGATGCGGGCGAAGAGCTGCTCGTTCTGGACGATCTCGTCGTTGAACGCCGCCAGTTTCGGCGTGGTCTCGGCCTCGACCTTCTGCATGGCCGCGTCGTTCATGGTCGAGGTGAAGACCCCGAACGGAGCATAGACCCGGGCCAGCGCCCGACCGGAATCCTCCAGCGCGGCGATCACGCCCTCGAAGGTCGGCGCCGAGCGCTTGGCGGTCAGGGCGAAGATCTTCTGGCGCTGGTCGGCCATGGCGGCCTCGAAGGCGCCGGCGAACAGTTCGGGCCTGACCTTGTCGAAGGGCGGCACGCCGCCGTGGGGGCCGGTCCAGGGCGCGACCAGCGGGTTTTCGGCCGGGATGGGGGAGGTGGCTTTGGCGGTCATGGGCATCAGGGCCGTGGCGCTGGCGGCGGCGAGAAAGGAGCGACGCTTCAAGGTGGGACTCCGAAAGGACGAACCTCGACCCTAGAGCGCCCGGTCGCGCGCGCGGAAGCGATTTCACGACGAAACCGTCCCGCGAACATGAATTCGACGACAGGATTCGCGTAACGCCATGGCGCACGGGGACGTTTCATGCCCCGGCGCCGGATTCGCGCCGCCCCTGCACCGGAATCTCAAACGCGCCGCGTGGACGGCCCGGCGACCGCGCGCTAAGCCTGGGGCATGTCCATCGGCGTCTTCGACTCCGGCGTGGGAGGCCTCACGGTCCACCGCGCCCTCGTGAACCGTCTGCCCCAGGCGGACTTCATCTATCTCGCCGACCAGGCCAACGCCCCCTATGGCGGCCGGCCGGGCGAGGAAATCGTCGACCTGACCCGGGCCGGCTGCGAGCGGCTGTTCGACGCCGGGGCCAGTGTCGTCATCCTGGCCTGCAACACCGCCTCGGCCATCGCCCTGCGCCGCCTGCAGCAGACCTGGCTGCCGGGCTACCGCAAGGCCCTGGGCCGGCCGGTCAACGTGCTGGGCATCATCGTCCCGACCATCGAGGCGGCCACCGGCCTGCCCTGGGAGCACGAGGCCGAGCGGCGCGGCGAGAAGGTCGAGCAGCTGGACGTCCTCGGGGTGTTCTCGACCCCCGGCACCACCGCCAGCCGGGTCTACGAGATCGAGATCGACAAGCGCCGCCAGGACGTGGCGGTGTTCTCCGAGCCCTGCCCCAACCTGGCGCGGATGATCGAGGCCGACGCCGGGGCCGTGGAGCTGGCCACCGAGGTCGAGCGCCATGTCCAGCAGCTGAAGACCCGCATTGGCCGCTATCCCGACCGGGCGATCCTGGGCTGCACCCACTACGAGATCGTCGCCGACATGTTCCGCGCCGCCCTGCCGGCCGGCACCCCGATGATCCAGCAGCCCCAGGCCACCGCCGACGCCCTGGAGCTCTATTTCCAGCGCCACCCGGAGCTGAACCCGGGGACCGGCGGCGGCCGGACGTTCCTGACCACCGGCGCGCCGGGCCCGCAGAACGGCCTGGTCGAAAGCTTCTGGGGCGGCCCGCTGCGGTTCGAGGCAGCTTAGGCGACGAAAAGTCCTCCCCTGTGGGGGAGGCGATCGCGCGGCGATCGGTGGGGGGCGGTTTTGGGTCGTCGACCCTGCCAGTGGCCACCACCCGAATGCTCCCCCCTCCGTCGGCTACGCCGACACCTCCCCCACAGGGGGAGGACCTTGACGGTTGGCGCCGCCCGGCCGACGGTTCCGCGGCCGGGAGGGACCCCATGAAACACCTGCTCATCGCCGCCGCCCTGGCGCTGACCGCCACAGCCACTCACGCCGAAGTCGTCGACGCCACGCCGGGCGGCTTCGAGGTCAAGCGCACGGCCGTGCTCAACGCCCCCGCCGACAGGGTCTACGTGGCCCTGACCCAGCCCTCGGCCTGGTGGAACAAGGACCACACATGGTCGGGTTCGTCGGCCAACCTGTCGCTGTCGGCGATGTCCGGCGGTTGCCTGTGCGAGAAGCTGCCGAATGGCGGCTCGGTGCTGCACATGAGCGTGGTCTACGCCCAGCCGGGCCGGGGCCTGCGCCTGTTCGGCGGCCTGGGGCCGCTGCAGATGAGCGGCGCGGCCGGCCACCTGAGCTGGGCCCTGTCGGAGAAGGACGGCAAGACCACCCTGGTCCAGACCTACGACGTCGGCGGCTACATGAAGGGCGGACTGGACAAGATCGCGCCGGCGGTTGACGGGGTGCTCAACGAGCAGCTCGACCGGTTGAAGGCCTATGTCGAGACGGGGAAGGCGCCGTAGAGACCCCGACCATGTCGTCCGGCCTGATCGTCATCGACATGATCAACGACTTCCTCGACCGGGCGGGCCAGGATCGCGGCGCCGGGATCGTCGCGAGGACCAATGACCTGGCGACCGCCTTTCGCGCTCGCGGCCTGCCGGTGATCTGGGTCCGCCAGGCCTTTCGCGCGGACCTCTCCGACGCCTTCCTCGAAATGCGCGACAAACAGATTTCAATCTCGATCGAGGGCACGCGCGGCGCCGAGATCGACAACCGCCTCGACCGCCGGCCGGAAGACCTGGTGTTGGTGAAGAAGCGCTACAGCGCCTTCTTCGGGACCGATCTGGATTCCGTTCTGGCCGCGCGCGGCATTGGCGAGGTGACGCTGGCCGGCGTCAACACCCATGCCTGCGTCCGCACGACGGCCATCGACGCCTATCAACGCGACCTGCGCGTGATCCTCGCCACCGACTGCCTGGCCTCGCATGACCCGGCGCACGCCGAGATCTCGCTGCGCTACATGGACGGCAAGATCGGTCGCGCGATGAGCAACGCCGAGGTCATCGACCGGCTGGGACGGTAGACGCCTCGGACAGGGCCGAGGCGTCGTTGGCGACCCCTACTGCCCGCCCGTCTGGTAGCTGGCCTTCTGGCTGGGCAGCCAGGAGAAGTCGGCGGAGAGCTGGCCCGATTGCGCGCCCGTGCCGGTCTTCGGATCATAGCTGGTCCAGATGCCGGCCGACGAGTGGCAGCCCATGCAGCTCTCCGACTGGAAGGTCAGGGTGTTGGGGTGGTCCGACTTGACCAGCGGCGGCGGCTTGTTGTTCAGGGCCGAGTTCCACACCGGCGGCACGGCGGGGCAGTTGACGCCCGCCGGCCGTTCCTCGCCGTGGCAGGCCTGCTGGTTGCCAGTCTGGAAGTAGGTTTCCATGGTGACGTTGGTCAACATCACCGGCGTGGGATTGCCCCCGGGCTTGTTGGTGATCGCGTTGGGCAGGCCGCCATTCCAGGACGACGGCGCGGCCTTCGGGTTGGTCGGCCACTGGGTGTCGATCAGCTGGTAATACTGCCAGACCGAGCCAAGCTGCTTCAACACCGCCTGGGCCTGGGCGTTGAGAGCCAGCTTGTCGCCGGGGATCGGGATGGCTCGCGAGACCTGGGTGGGGATGCGCGGATAGACGCCATTGACCTGCTGGGGCAGCTGGTTGACCGCGCAGATTGGGCAGTTGGGATCGAAGAACGACGGGGCCAGCTTGGGGTGGGCCACCGGGTCGACGTCGAGGTTGTCGACCTGCTCGAAGGTCGACCAGATCCATTGCGGCGAGGTCGTGCTCTTGTGGCCGATGTGCAGGCCGACCAGGCCGACGATGACCTTGCGCTCCACCGGCTGGCCGTTCGGTCCCTGGTCCATGACCACCGCCGGGTTGGTGTAGAAGCGGCCGAAGTCGTCCTTGCCCGGCTTGAGAATCCGCCAGGCCAGCTTCAGCTCGAACGACCCGCTCCAGTCCTGTTGCGGCGTGCCCGTGGGCATGTCGACCTTGCCGCCGGCCTTGGAGAACGCGACCTGGCCGTTGATGTTGTAAAGGCCCTTGTCGCAGAGATAGCCGACCTCGTTGGGGTCGATCATGATCTCGTAGAAGACGAACTCGCCGTTCTGGTCGATCAGCGGGCCGGTGAAGGCCTGGTCGATCTCGCTGAGATTGGCGGCGTTCAGCTCGCCCACCGCCGAGACCACGCCCAGGAAGCGGGTCCCGCGCGGGTCGGCGTTGGCCGTGGCCTGGGCCGAGAAGGCCGCCAGGCCCTTGCTGACCGGCTTGGCCAGGCCGCGGCTCAGGACCAGCGTCCTGGCCTTGGGCTCCAACCCGCAGGCCACGGGCCGCGCGCCGTCGGTCTGGTAGATGTCGGCCGAGTTGTGCCACAGCGTCCAGCGCGGAGCGCCGAACCGGGTGTCGGTCAGGGACGGCGCGGCCTGGCCCTGGTTGTTGGTCGGCCAGGCGAGGGCCAGGAACATCTGCCAGGAATAGAGGTCGAACTCGCGCTGGACCTCCGCGAACTTCTGGGCCTTTTCGAGCGCGGTCTTCAGCGTGATGTCGACGTCGCCCGGCATCTGGGGCGTCAGCTTCGGCGCGAAATAGGGGAAGGCCTGAAGATAGGCCGGCTTGGGCGGCGGCGCTGCGCCGATCGCGCCGGCGGCGAACAGCAGACCGCCTCCGCCCGCCAGGCCCACCAGGGCTCCGGCCAGCGTCCGCCAGCCGATCTTCAGTCCCGCGATCGAGATTTTCATCACACCCCTCCGCCCATCGGCCGGGGTTCTCGCACGGCGGCGCCATGCGGGTTCGCCCAAGCCCGACCGTACGGTGGCCAGAGCAAGGGCGAGTCGTCAATATTTAATCTCTATAGTAGAGCGCCGTCCGCGTTCCTCGCATAACCACAGTTGCCCGGCGCAAGGCCGCGAATGACGGTGAGAGGGAGTGCGAGGAGTCGGACTCAGGGGCCCTTGGCGTCAATCCATCAGCTTCTTCGACAGGTAGACATATTCCAGGGCCTGGCGACGGGCGGTCTCTGCCAGGTTGGCGCTGGCCGCGTGGCCGCCGTCGATGTTCTCGTAATAGAGCACCGGATAGCCCAGTTCCTCCAGCCGGGCCGCGGCCTTGCGGGCGTGGGCCGGGTGGACGCGGTCGTCCTTGGTCGAGGTCTCGATGAACACCTCGGGGTAGTGCTGGCCGGCCTTGAGGTTGGAATAGGGGTCATACCTGGCGATGACGGCCCGCTCGCTCGGTATGGCCGGGTCGCCGTACTCGCCCACCCACGAGGCGCCGGCCCCGATCTGGCTGTAGCGGATCATGTCGAACAGCGGCACCTGCACGACGACGGCGTTGTAGAGTTCGGGCCGCTGGGTCAGGGCCACGCCCATCAGCAGGCCGCCATTGCTGCCGCCCATGATTCCCAGATGGCGGGGCGAGGTGATCTTGCGGTCGATCAGGTCCTGGGAGACGGCGTAGAAGTCGTCATAAGCCTTCTGCCGGTTCGCCTTCAGCGCCGCGTCGTGCCAGGCGGGGCCGAACTCGCCGCCGCCGCGGATGTTGGCCACGACATAGGTCCCGCCGCGCTCCAGCCACAGCTTGCCCATCACCCCCGAATAGGCCGGGGTCATCGACACCTGGAAGCCGCCATAGGCGTAGAGCAGGGTCGGGGCCTGGCCGTCGTACTTCACGGCCTTGGGCCGCACGACGAAATAGGGGATCTTCGTGCCGTCGGTGCTGGTGGCCTCGAACTGCTCGACCACGTGGGTGGAGGCGTCGAAACGGGCCGGCGAGGCCTTGACCTGTTCCAGCTTCAGCGAGCCGGCGTCGGCCAGCCAGTAGGTGGTGGGCGCCAGATAGCCGGTGACGCTGACGAACAGCCGCTCGTCCTTCTCGGAGGTCGAGCCCAGGCTGATCGTGGAATTGGCCGGCAGGTCGAACTTCTGGTGCGTCCAGCCCTTGGCGCCGTGGCTGTAGGCGTGGGCGACCCCGGTGACGTTGTCCAGCAGGCCGACGATCAGCCTGCCGCGGGTGGTGGTCACCTGCTCGACCGACTGCCTGGCCGTCGGGCGCAGCACCAGGGTGGCCTGGGCCTTGGCCGGCTCGGCCTTCAGCGCCTTGAGGTCGAAGCTGATCAGGTCGCCGGTCTTGAAACCCTTCTCGGCCCAGTCCTGCTCCAGCGACAGCACCAACTGGCCGCTGACATAGCCCTGGATCGAACTCTTCAACGGGAAGGGCAGTTTCGCGGCGCCCTGGTCGGTCAGCAGATAGGTCTCGCTCTCGAAGAAGCTGACGGCGCGATAGGCCAACACCGCCTGGACGACGCCGTCGCTGTCGCGGATGACCGAGGGGCCGGCCGAGACGTCGTCGGGCGTGCCGCGATAGACCTCCGTGGCCGAGGCCAGGGGCGTTCCGCGCTTCCAGCTTTTGACCACATAGGGATAGCTCGACTTGGTCACCTGGCCCGGCTCCCACTCGCGGGCCACCAGCAGGGTGTCCTGGTCCAGCCAGGTGACGTTCTGCTTGCCCTCGGGCAGGTCGAAACCGCCGGGGACGAAGGCCTTGGCCGCCGTGTCGAACTCGCGGATCGTCACCGCGTCCTTGCCGCCGTTCGACAAGGTGACCAGGCAGCGGGTGTCGTGCGGCGGCAGGCACTGGGCGCCCTTGAACACCCAGTTGGCGTTCTCGGCCTTGGACAGGGCGTCGATGTCGAGGATCGTCTCCCACTGGGGGTCAGCGGTGCGGTAGCTCTCCAGCGCGGTCTTGCGCCACAGGCCGCGCACGTGGTCGGCGTCCTGCCAGAAGTTGCGCAGGAAGCCGTCGCCGGCGAACGACACGCCCGGCACCCGGTCCTTGGCGTTGAGGATGGCCAGGGCCTGGGCTTCCAGCCCGGCGTAGCGCGGATCGCCCTGCAGCTTGGGCAGGGTCGCGGCGTTCTGGGCCTTGGCCCAGTCCATGGCGCGGGCCCCCTCGATCTCCTCCATCCACTTGTAGGGGTCGTTCTTGCCCAGTTCGGCCAGCGGGGTGCGCGCCTCGGTGTCGGCGGCGGCGACCGGATCGGCGGGCTGGGCGGCTTGGGCGGAGGTGCTGAGAACGGGGGTCATGAGGCTCGTGGAGGCGAGGAGAGCGAGAAGCAGGCTACGCATCTAGGGATCCATCGGCTGTCGTGACAGATGGGCCGCCTCGCGAGCGAAGCGGCGCCTTGATCGCGACGGTAGAGGAAAACCCGTCCGGCGCCAGGGGAGCCGGCGGTCAGTCCCCGTCATTGGGAATGTTCAGCACCGTGCCGCAGGCCTTGCAGTGGACGGCGTCCGGGTCGTGGCGGCGCAGGCCGCAGCACGGGCAGGCAAAGCTCACCTTGTGCGGCCGCAGGATCGACTGGATCAGGCCGATGAACAGCGACACCCCGCCCAACATCACCGCCATCGACAGCAGCTTGCCCCACACCCCGGGCAGGGTGACGTCGCCATAGCCGGTGGTGGTCAGGCTGGTGACAGTGAAATAGAGGGCGTCGACATAGCCGCCGATGCCCGGGTGGCGCCCGGCGAAGCTGGAATAGACGAAACCGGTCACCACGAAGACGAAGGTCACCAGGGTGACGGCGGCGCGGGTGATCTGCTCGACCCGGGTGTCGTCATAGCGCCGGCCGATGGTCCGCCAGAAGAACTCGCTGTGGATCAGGGTCCACAGCCGCACCACCCGCAGGAAGCCGAGGTTGAACAGCCAGGCGGGGAACAGCAGGGTGGTCAGCACGAACAGGTCGACCCAGACGACCGGTTTCTTCAGCCAGGCCTTGATGTCGCCGTGGGCGATGGCCCGAGCCGTCAGGTCCAGGGCCAGGAACGCGGCGATCCCGTAGTCGATCAGATAGAAGGTCAGGCCGTGACGGCGCATCAGCGGCGCGGCGATGAAGAAGGCGATGATCGCCAGGTCGATGACGATGATCCCGTAGCGGAACCGCACCGAGGCGGGCGACGCGCCGTGATAGAGCGCCCGCAGCCGGGCTTTAAGGCGCAGGCCAGAGGGTTCAGCGGCTCTCAAACCAGATACTTCCTGCTCTGCGGTTGGAGGTGAGTGACATCTACATCTGCAGTGGAATCGGATCTGCGATTTCCTCGTGCTCAATGAACAGCTTTTCCACCCTTAGGATGCCCCACCCTTTGGCCCCAACGCCACGATAGCCCGCCGTGGCCTTGATCATTCTCAATCCCCTGCGCTCGCCTTCAGCCGTCGTGATCATGATTTCGTAGCAGCGCTTTTCCACCAGGCAGTCTTCGGCGTTGGCGGAGACGATACGATCGCTATCGAGCGACGACAGAAGTCGGACTGTATTGGCGCAGTCGGCGGCTTGTTCGCAGTCGACGGGAAAGGACAGTTTTCCCGACTGCGCGTCGGCCTTGGTCGTGGCGAAGATCAGGCCGATATCCGAAGCCACTCGTCCGTCCGGTGCGTGGAAATAGCCATCCCGAAACGGAAAATCTTTTGCGCATCGCATGGCGAAGGCCGCGTCATCTTGATCGGCGTTGAGGTCCAGGTTGCCTCGGATCTTGTAAATCGACCTGACAGACACGTCTTTCACGGTCGCATTGGCGCCTTCATCCTGGTTTGCCGGCTCCTGCCCCACATCCATTTCGAGCGCGACCACTGTGGCCTCGCAAACGCCGCTCCAGCCTGGGCGAGGCGTGAACGCCAAGCGCAAACCGCTGAGGCTCTTGTCGATATTGTCTGGAAGGCCCTTTGGCGGGAGGCCCTGGATATCGACGACATGTTCCGACGCCAGCAAGAAGCCTCGCTGAGCCAGGGTGCGCGTCGATAGCTCGCGCGCCTCGGCGAGCGTGAGCGGCGGTATCACGCGCGGTTGGTGAGCTGACAGCTTCGCGACGCCCATGAACGCCGCTGACGTTATGGCGCCCCCGACGAACAGCCCGATAAGAAGCCAGATGGAAGATCGAACCACGCGCCGTTCCAGATTGAAGGACCCCGAATGTCCAGCCTTTCGGAAACGACGACAACCGTTTCGTCGCACAAGTGAGCGGGCGTGACTTCTGCGTCACCCCAACCCCTGACGCTAGCGCGAGTTTTCCACTATATAGCCCGGACCATGAGCCGCACCTTTCTCAAGATGAACGGGCTGGGCAACGACTTCGTCGTGCTCGAGACCGCCTCCCAAGCCTTCAATCCGACGGCGGAGGACATTCGCGCCATCGCCAAGCGCCCAAGCCAGGATGGGGGCGAGGGCGGCATTGGCTGCGACCAGGTCATCGCCATCGATCCGCCGAGAGCGGAGGGCGCGAGCGCCTATGTGCGGTTCTGGAATTCCGACGGCGAGGAGACCGGGGCCTGCGGCAACGGCACGCGCTGCGTGGCCTGGCTGCTGATGGAGTCGGCCAAGAAGACGTCCGTGGCCTTCGACACCGTGGCCGGTCGGCTGTCCGGCGTGATGGCCGGCGACAAGCTGGTGACGGTCGACATGGGCCAGCCGGGCCTGCGCTGGGACCAGATCCCGCTGGCCGAGGAGATGGACACCCGGGGGATCGAGCTGCAGGTCGGCCCGATCGACGCGCCGGACCTGCATACCCCCGGCTGCGTCTCGATGGGCAATCCGCACGTGGTGTTCTTCGTCGACGCCCCGGCCACCGACGAATTGGCGCGCGGCACGGGCTCGCTGATCGAGCACCACCCGCTGTTCCCCGAGGGCGTCAATGTCGGCTTCGCCCACATCGCCGCCCGCGACCACATCCAGCTGAAGGTCTGGGAACGCGGCGCCGGCCTGACCGCCGCCTGCGGCACCGGGGCCTGCGCGGCCCAGGTCGCCGCCGTGCGCCGGGGCCTGACCGACCGTGTCGCCAAGGTCGAGTTCGAGAGCGGCGCCCTGACCATCGAATGGCGAGAGTCTGACGGCCACGTGATCATGACCGGTCCCGTGACCCTGGAATTCACCGGCAAGCTGCCCGAGAAGGTCGCGGCATGAGCGTCCATCCCGCGCCCCTTCATCCCGCGATCGGGCCCGGCAAGACGGCCGTGATCACCGGCGCGGCCGACGGCATCGGCCTGGCCGCCGCCCAGACCTTCGCTGGTCTCGGCATGAACGTGGTGATGGCCGACATCATGGGCCGCGCCCTGAACAAGGCCGCCGACGCCATCGGCGAGAACGCCCTGGCCGTGCCGACCGACGTCGCCGACCGCGCGGCCGTCCAGGCCCTGCGCGACGCGGCCGTCGACAGGTTCGGCGCGGTCGACGTGCTGATGAACAACGCCGGAGTCGGCGGCGGCGGCGACGCCTTCTCGGGCGAAGACCCCTGGAAGCGGATCCTCGACGTCAATCTGTGGGGCGTGATCAACGGCGTCCAGCTGATCGGCGAGGAGATGGCCGCCAGCGGCCGTCCGGGCCTGATCATCAACACCGGCTCCAAGCAGGGGATCACCCAGCCGCCGGGCGCCACCGCCTACAATGTCAGCAAATCGGCGGTGAAGGCCCTGACCGAAGGCCTGGCCCACACCCTGCGCGAGATCGTCGACTGCCGGGTCGACGCCCGCCTGCTGATCCCCGGCTTCGTCCACACCGGCATGACCCGGCGTGGCGGCGACAAGCCGGCGGCCGCCTGGACGCCACGACAGACCGTCGACTTCATGCTGGAAAGCATCGCGCGCGGCGATTTCTACATCCTCTGCCCCGACAACGACGTGCCCCGTGCGCTGGACGAGAAGCGCATGGCCTGGGCCGTGGGCGACATCATCGAAGGCCGCCCGGCCCTGTCGCGCTGGCACCCCGACTGGAAGGACGCCTTCGCGGCGTTCGTGGACAAGCCGTGACCTTCGTCGTCGCCCCCTCCAAGCCCAAGCCCGCCCCCGCTATCGGCGAAGAGGGCGGTCCCGCGACGGTGTCCAACGGTCCCGACGACGTCGCCATCGTCACCTTCGGCTGCCGACTGAACGCCTACGAGTCCGAGGCCATCCGGGCTCGGGCCGCTGCCGACGGGCTGTCGGACGCGGTGGTGTTCAACACCTGCGCGGTGACCAACGAGGCCGTGCGCCAGGCGCGCCAGGCGATCCGCAAGGCGCGTCGCGAGCGGCCGGACGCCCGGCTGATCGTCACCGGCTGCGCCGCCCAGATCGACCCCGCCGCCTTCGCCGCCATGCCCGAGGTCGACCTTGTGCTGGGCAACGCCGAGAAGGCCGCGCCGGGCGCCCTGCTCGACACCTCCACCCGCGTGCGGGTCAACGACATCATGTCGATCAAGGAGACGGCCGGCCACCTGATCGCCGGCCTCAAGGACCGCGCCCGGGCCTATGTCGAGGTCCAGAACGGCTGCGACCACCGCTGCACCTTCTGCATCATCCCCTATGGCCGGGGAAACTCGCGTTCGGCCCCGGCCGGCGAGGTGGTCGACCAGGTCCGCCGCCTATCGGCCGAGGGCTACCGCGAGGTGGTGCTGACCGGCGTCGATGTGACGTCGTGGGGCGCCGACCTGCCGGGCCAGCCGACCCTGGGCCAGCTGGTCGGCCGCATCCTGCGTCTGGTCCCGGACCTGCCGCGCCTGCGTCTGTCGTCGATCGACGCCGCCGAGATCGATCCGGACCTGTTCAAGCTGCTCGAGACCGAGCCGCGCCTGATGCCCTACCTGCACCTCAGCCTGCAGGCCGGCGACGACCTGATCCTCAAGCGCATGAAGCGCCGCCACAGCCGGGCCGACGCCCTGAAGCTGGTGGCCAGCGTCCGGGCCGTGCGCCCCGACACCGCCTTCGGCGCCGACCTGATCGCCGGCTTCCCGACCGAGAGCGACGAGGCGTTCGAAAACACCCTGAAGCTGGTCGAGGAGGCGGGCCTGGCCTTCCTGCACGTCTTCCCCTACAGCGCCCGTCCCGGCACCCCGGCCGCGCGGATGCCGCCGGTCAAGGGGCCGGTGATCAAGGACCGCGCCCGGCGCCTGCGCGAGGCCGGCCAGGCTGGGCTGGAACGGCATCTGGACCGCCAGGTGGGCCGGGTGCTGTCCGGCCTGGTCGAGCGCGACGGCGTGGCCAGGGCCGAGGACTTCACCGAGATCGCCTTCACCGGCCCCGCGCCGCAGGGCGAGATCGCCGCCTTCCGCGTCACCGGCCATGACGGCGCCCGGGTGATCGCCGAGCTCGCCGCCTGAGGATGGCGGCGCGTGGCCTGACCGCCGCCCTGGCCCTGGCCGTGCTCGCCTCGACGCCGGCCCTGGCGCAGGGCGTGCCTGTCATTCAGGTCGAGCCGGCCCAGCCGACCACCGTCCAGGCCCCGGCCACAGAGGACACGCCGCCGGCCGCCTTCAAGCCGGTCGGCCCGATGCACCCGGTCGAACTCAGCGTCATGACCTACAATGTCGAGGGCCTGCCCTGGCCGGTGCGCTCGGGGCGCGGCTCGAAGCTGAAGGCCATCGGCCGCGAGCTGGCGGCCCTGCGCGAGAAGGGCGTGGAGCCCGACGTCGTCCTGCTGCAGGAGGGTTTCCGCGAGGAGACCGCCGACCTGATCGAGCTCAGCGGCTATCCCTACGTCGCCCGGGGCCCCCGGAAGAAGCAGCGCGACGGCAACCCTTTCAGCGCGGAAGATCGACCGCGCTACAAGCGCGTGAAGTACCGCCGCAAGGGCGAGGGCTGGGGCAAGTGGGGCTCCAGCGGCCTGTGGGTGCTGAGCAACCACCCCGTCAACTGGGTCAAGTCGCACGCCTATCGCTACTGCGCGGGCCTTGATTGCCTGGCCAACAAGGGGGTGATGCTGGTCAGCCTGCAGGTGCCGGGCCTGCCCACGCCGGTTGAGATCGCCGACACCCACCTGAACTCCAAGGGCGCCTCGGGCGTGCCGCGCAACCGCAACCGCATGGCCCACCACCTGCAGGCCGACGAACTGAAGCGCTTCATGGAGGTCGACCGCACGCCCGGCGCGCCGCTGATCGTCGGCGGCGACTTCAACGTCATGCACGCGCCCGACCGCTACGACTACGTGATGGCCGACTATCCGTTCGAGGTGGTCAGCCAGGTCTGCAAGCAGATCCCCGACAGCTGCGACGCCAAGATCTCCGGCGACGGCGACGCGCCCTGGCTCGACACCCAGGACCTGATCGGCTTCAAGCACGGCGACCGGGTGTCGATCCGGCCGATCCGGGTGGAGGCGCGGTTCGACGGCTCGGTCACCGGCGGGCCGATGCTGTCCGACCACGACGCCTATGAAGTGACCTTCCGTCTGACGCCGCTCCCCGTGACCAAGCCCTGAGGTTTCCGATGACCGAGCCCCTGACCGGTGGTTGCCAGTGCGGCGCGGTCCGCTTCCGGATCTCCAATCGGGAGAATGGGGGCGAGATCGGGAGAGCCTCGATCTGCCATTGCCGCATGTGTCAGAAGGCCTTCGCCGGACCGTTCGGGGCGCTGGTCACCGTGTCGGCGGCGGACCTGGTGTGGACCCGCGGCGCGCCGGCCCATTTCCAGAGTTCGGACCAGGTGCGGCGCGGCTTCTGCGCCGCCTGCGGCACGCCCCTGACCTTCGACTACAGCCCCGATGGCGTCGACCTGGCGGTGTTCGCCTTCGACGATCCGTCCAAGGTCCAGCCGGTGGTGCAACTGGCCGTCGAGGGCCGTCCGGCCTGGATGGAGCACCTGGCCGACATGCCGGTGCGTCCGCCATTGGGGCCGTCGGGGCCGGTGGCTTCGAGGCAGCATCCAGACCACGACACCTGACGCCCCGGCGCTGGGTCAGTTTCCGCCTTCGACCCCGCCCCGCGCCCGCAACAGGTCGCCGACCCCCGCGCCGTTCAGCCGGCAGCGGGCCACCACCCGGTCATAGGACTGCCGTCCCGCCCGGCAGGTCAGGTACTGGCCGTAGGTCAGATCCTTGAGCATGGCCTTGGCGCGCGGGCCCGCCGCGCTGTGCAGCTCGGGCGCCGAGAAGTCGCCGAGGCGCACCTCGATCCAGGTGCGGGGGTCAGAGGTCGTGCTGACACAGAGACTGTCGCCGTCGCCGACATAACGGACGACGCCCTCGAAACTTGTCGAGGCGGCTGGCAACGGCGCCACGCAGGGGTCGGCCAGGGCTTTGGCGGGCAGGGCGAGCGCAAGGCTCAGCAAGGCAAGGCGTAGCAGCATCATGATCTCCCGGCTTGTGCCAGGGCGACCGTAACATTGCCTTATCTATTTGAATTTTCTCAAGAATTACTACTATATCGAGACTAGGGCCGCCTTACTATCGCGGCGGGCGCATCAGGGCGCCGGAGGTCCATCCTCGCCGCGTCCCGCGAGCGCCGTGAGGCGCGAAATCAGCTCATGCGGCACGAAGCCCGTGTTTCCGAGATACAGAGCGCCGATGCGGATTCGTCGGGTGGTCAGGGGCGCTTCGACGGCCCAGACGCGTCGCCGCAATTCGATCTCGAGATGGTAGGGTGTTCCCCATCCCGCCTGGCGGACGCGGCGGACGTCTCGCCAAGGCGTCGTCTCGACGCAGAGGGCGGGGTGAAAGGCCAGGCCGTCGGCGTCGGCCACGAGCATCGGCCGGCGCTCGAGCGCGCGCCACAGGGCGCCGAATCCTCGCGCGCCAAGCCAGACCGTGACCGCCGCCAGGAGGGCGCAGACGACAGCGACGTCGGAGCTCGACTTCGCCAGGAGCGGGATCCGCACGCCGTCTACGGATGGCGCGGAGTCGGGAAAGATCAGGACATTGAGGCAGCACCCCAGGGTGAAGACGGCCAGGGGCAGGGCCGTCGTGAGCACCAGGACATCCACGGCGGTTTTGGCCGGAACGAGGATTTCGCGTTCCTCGCTCACGCGCCGTCGTCCTCGCCGCCCGCGAAACCCGGCAGGCTCCAGCCGAGCTTGAGCGCGCAGGCCCGCAGGCCGAAGGCGGCGAAGAAGCCGGCGATCCCGGCCGGCCAGAAGGCGACGCCAAACCCGGTCAGCAGCGCGAACACGCTCGCGCCCAGCAAGGCGGCGGTGATGTAGATCTCGCGGCGGAGCAGGATGCTGGGCTCCCCGGCCAGCACGTCGCGGATCACGCCGCCGAACGCGGTGGTCAGCACACCCATCACCACGGCCGTGAACGGATGGACGCCGAGGTTCAACGCCTTGGCCGTGCCGACCACGGCGTAGGCGGCCATGCCCAGGGCGTCGAGCCACAGCAGAGCCCGGAACCGCCAGCCGCGCCTGCCCAGCAGCCAGATGGCCAGGGCCGCCGTCAGGCAAGCCACGACGTAGCCCGGTCGCTGGATCCAGAACACCGGCGCGCCGATCAGCAGGTCGCGCAAGGTGCCGCCGCCCACCCCGGTGATGGCGGCGAAGAAGCCGAAGGTGACGATGTCGTGCTTGCGATGCGCCGCCGCCAGCGCCCCGGTCGCGCCGAACACGGCGACGGCGGCATAATCCAGCCAGAACAGTGTGGTCGATAGCGCGTCCATTGGCGTTTCATGCCACGGCCCGCTAGAGCCTGTCTTTCTCTGATGCTTGGATCAGAGAAAGACAGGCTCTAGCCCCACTATCCGAGAGCGTGGCGGTCGCCGAAACCGCTCACACTTTCGGCTGCCACGCTCTAAAGGAACGCCATGAGCGAAAAGCCCGAGCAGAAAAAAGGCTGGTTCCAGCGCCTGACGTCCGGCCTGGCCCGGTCTTCGCAGCAGATGACCGAGCAGGTCACCGGCGCCTTCACCAAGAAGCCGCTGGACCAGGAGCAGCTGGACCAGCTGGAAGAGATGCTGATCGAGGCCGACCTGGGCCCCACGATCGCCGCCCGCATCGCCGACGCCTTCGGCAAGGCGCGGTTCGGCAAGTCGTCGACCGAGACCGAGGTCAAGGAAGCCCTGGCCGAACTGGTCGCCGCCGAGCTGGTCGACCGCGAGGGGACCTTCGACCCGCTGTCGGGGCCCAAGCCCTATGTGGTGCTGTTCATCGGCGTCAACGGCTCGGGCAAGACCACCACCCTGGGCAAGATCGCCTCCGACCTGACCGGCCGGAACGCCAAGGTGCTGATCGCCGCCGGCGACACCTTCCGCGCCGCCGCCGTCGAGCAGCTGAAGGTCTGGGCCGACCGGGCCGGGGCCGATTTCATGTCCAGGCCGCCCGGCGCCGACGCCGCCGCCCTGGCCTACGAGGCCGTGGAGCGGGCCAAGCTGGAAGGCCATGACGTGGTGCTGATCGACACCGCCGGCCGGCTGCAGAACAAGCAGGGCCTGATGGACGAGCTGCTGAAGGTCATCCGGGTGCTCAAGAAGGTCGATCCCGACGCACCGCACGAGACCCTGCTGGTGCTGGACGCCACGGTCGGCCGCAACGCCCTGGCCCAGGAGAAGATCTTCGGCAACCAGGTCGGGGTCTCGGGCATCGTGATGACCAAGCTGGACGGCACGGCGCGTGGCGGGGTGCTGGTGCCCGTGGCCCGGGCCAGCGACAGCCCGATCAAGCTGATCGGGGTCGGCGAGGGCGTCGACGACCTGCAACCGTTCGACGCGCGCGCCTTCTCGCGCTCGCTGGTGGGACTGGAGGACTAAGCGATGACCGACATCCCGCCCACCAAAGCCACCCCCGAGCCCTCCAAGAACGAGCCCATCAAGAAAAAGAACGCCGCCTGGGTGCGCACCGCCGTCGACTACGGCGCGCCGATCGCCTTCGCCGTGGCCTTCTTCGCCACCAAGAACTTCCAGACCGCCACCTGGGTGCTGGTCGCCGCCTCGGCCCTGGCCCTGGTCCTGGGCTATCTGGTCGAGCGCCGGGTGGCCCTGCTGCCGCTGTTCTCCGGCGTCATGGCCCTGATCTTCGGGACCCTGGGCCTGGTGTTCCACAGCGACGTGTTCGTGAAGATCAAGGTGACGGTGGTCAACGCCGCCTTGGCGCTGTTCATGATCGGCGGCGTGCTGACCCATCGCGCGCCGCTCAAGGCCCTGATGGGCGAGGCCGTACACCTGCCGGACGCCGCCTGGCGCACCCTGACCCTGCGCTATGGCGGCTATTTCGCCTTCGCCGCGGTCGCCAACGAGATCGTCCGCCTGACCCAGACCACCGACATGTGGGTCAAGTTCCGCATCGGCCTGCTGCCGCTGGCCATCCTGTTTTCGCTCAGCCAGGTGCCCTTCATGATGAAGCACATGGCCAAGGGCGACGAGGCCAAGACCCCGGAACCGCCGGACGCGGGGTTCTAGCCCTTTCCAACTGGCCGCCTACGGACCATCTGTCGTTAAACCGACGCGGAACCGTGGTACGTGAAGGTCCGTCGGCGGAAACGAGGGACGACGGACCATGGCCAAGACCAAGGGCGACAAGGACAGGGCTGATCGGGGCGGGGTTCTGGACCGCTCGCCCAGCCATCTCCTGCACCGCGTGCTGCAACTGGCCCTCGACATCTATGTCGAGGAAAGCGGAACCGGCGGCGTCACCCAGCGGCAGTTCGCCGTGCTGGCCGCCGTCGCCGAGAACGAGGGCGTCACCCAGACGGGCCTGGTCCGCGCCACCGGCATCGACCGCTCGACCCTGGCCGACATGGTCGCCCGGATGATCTCCAAGGGGCATCTGGAGCGTCATCGCTCCGACCTCGACGCCCGCGCCAACACCGTCAGCCTGACCGAGGCCGGCGCGGCCGTGCTGGAGGAAAGCCGCCCCAAGGTGGCCATGGCCGACGCCCGCATCCTGGCCCTGCTGAAGCCCGGCAAGCGCGCGGGCTTCCTCGAACTGCTCGCCGAGATGGCGGCCTCCGACGTCCACGCCGCCGAGCCCGAGGCCAAGGCCAAGAAACTGAAGGCGGCCAAGGTTCCGAAGGCCGAGAAGGCCGCCAAGAAGGACAAGAAGCCCAAGAAGGAAAAGGCCGCCAAGAAGGCCGCCTAGGGCGCGCTTCCCGACCTGATCGCATCAGGCCGGGCGTCCTAGCTTTTGTCTTGGCGCGTTTTCCTCACGCGAACCGGTATCCACTTCGCTCGAAAACGCTCCGAGGGCCTCGCCTTTGCGGCCAATCCATTGCGGGCTAAGCTCTACGGATGGAAACACGTAGGCTGGGCGAACTGCTGAGAGCCGAAGGCCTGATCGCGGACCGCGACCTGTCGTCGGCGCTGACGTTGCAGACCGAGATCGGGGGACGCCTGGGCGGGCTGCTGCTGCGGCTTGGCGCCGTGGCCGAGGCCGACCTGCTGGCCGTCCTGTCGCGACAGCTGGACGTTCCCGTCCTGCCCGCCGAGGCGCGTCCCACCGCCCAGGCGGTCGAGGCCTTCCTCGCCGACGCCGGCCCCAGGATCTGGTGGGCCGACCGCGAAGCCGTCGCCTGGCGCGGGGCGGAGGGGCGCCTGTTCTGCGCGGCGCTCGATCCTCTGGCCCCCCTGCTCCGCGAGCGACTGGCCCAACTGACCGACGAACCGGTCGCCTACCATCTGGCGTCGCGCGCCTTCATCGACGGTTTTCGACCGGGCGCGACCGCCGGTCTCGAGCACGGCGCGACCAGCGACGCGGCGCGCCTGCGCGAGCTGGCGCTCGAAGCGCCGGTCATCGACTTCGTCAACGGCCTGTTCGCCGAAGCGCTGAACCGTCGGGCCTCCGACGTGCATCTCGAGCCGTTCGAGCGCCGGTTCGTTGTGCGGATGCGCATCGACGGGCAACTGGTTGACATGCGGGCCGGTCCGCGCGCCGATTTCGACGCGGTGTGCTCGCGGATCAAGCTGCTGTCGGGCATGGACATCGGCGAACGGCGCCTGCCGCAGGATGGCCGCCAGTCGATCCGCGTCGCGGGCCAGGAGCTCGACCTGCGCGTTTCGACCCTGCCTTCGGCCTGGGGGGAATCCCTGGTGCTGCGGTTGCTGGGCAAGTCGAGCCGCCTTCAGACCCTGGCCGAACTGGGCCTCGACGCCGATCGCGCGCACCGCCTGGTCGCCATGGTGGAAAAGCCGAACGGCGTGGTGCTGGTCTCGGGGCCGACCGGCTCGGGCAAGACCACGACCATCTACCGGTTGCTGACTCACCTTCACAACGGCGCGCGCAAGATCGTCACCATCGAGGACCCCATCGAATTCGATCTGCCGGGGGTGGTCCAGGTGCAGGCGCGCGGCGATATCGGCCTGACCTTCGCGGCGGGCCTGCGGTCGATCCTGCGCCAGGACCCCGACGTCATCATGGTCGGCGAGATTCGCGACCCCGAGACGGCGCGGATCGCCATTCAGGCCGCCCTGACCGGGCACATGGTGATCTCCACGGTCCACACCAATTCGGCGCTGGCGGCCGTCGCCCGGCTCAAGGACCTGGGCGTCGAGGGATTCCTGCTGGCCGACGTCGTCCGCGGCGTGGTCGGCCAACGGCTGGCGCGCCGCCTTTGCGTTCATTGCACCCGGCCCAGCGATCCGGCCCAGGCGGCGGTCCACGAGCGCGCCGCCGCCGAATGGGGTGTCGTCACTGCTGACGAGCCGGGCCGCTGGGCCGAGCCGGTCGGCTGCGAACGCTGCGCGGGAACCGGCTATCTGGGCCGCTTTGGCCTCTATGAAATCGCCGATGGCGACGCGGCTTTGGAACGCTGCATCCGCGACGGCGCCGATGAGGCGGCGATGGAGCGGGCGGCGCGCCGCCGAGGCTTCATCAACCTGTTCGAGGATGGGGTCGCCAAGGCCCGACTCGGCTTGACCACCCTGGCCGAGATCAGCCGTATCGCCGCCCCGGCCGAAACGCCCCTGGAAACGGCCTGACCATGTCGGCGCCAGGCGAGCTTCGTTTTCGCTATCGGGCCGTGGCCCGCGATGGCCGGGTGGTCAGCGACGTGGTCGGCGGCGCCAGCGAGGCGGCCGTCCTTCGCGTCCTGGCCGCCGAGGGCCTGACGGTGACGCGCTTGTCGCCCGTGGCCCCTGGCGGCGCGAGGACCGCCGATCGCGACCTGCGACTCGCCGAACGGGTGCTGCTGCTGCGCCAGCTGGGCCTGATGCTGAAGGCCGGCGTGCCGCTGCTGGAGGCGATGGAGACGGCCGCCCTGGGCATCGAGGCCAGCCGCGGCGCCCGCCAGTTCGCCGCCGTCATCCAGGCGCTTCGGCATGGCGAGCCCTTCGCCCAGGCCCTGGAGACCCACGCGCCCGGCTTTCCGCGCTACGTCTACGCCATGGCCCGTATCGGCGAGGCGTCCGGCCGCATCGCCCAGGTGCTGTCCGACGCCGCCGACCAGATGGCCGACGAAGACCGTCTGCGGCGCGACATCGTCAACGCCCTGACCTACCCGGCCTTCCTGGCCTGCGCTGGCGTGGCCGCCGTCGGGTTCATCTTCGTGGAGATCGTGCCGCGCTTCGCGACCATGTTGGACCCCAGCGCCGGGCGGATGCCGCTGATCTCGCGCTTGGTCCTCGACCTCGGGATGTTCGTCAACGCCCACGCCCTGTGGCTGGGCCTGTTGCTGGCCGGCCTGGTCACGGCTGGCGTGGCTGTGTTCGGCCGGCCGGCCGGCCGAGCCCAGCTCTACGACCTCGCGCGGCGAACACCCCTGCTCGGCGCGCTGCTGCGCGAGCGGGAGATCGGCCTGTGGGCTCGGCTGATGGCGTTCGGCCTTGCCCAGGACGCGCCGTTGCTGTCCACCGCCGCCTTGGCCCGGACCAGCGTGCCGCCGGGACCCTTCCATGAGGGCCTGCGCGCCTTCGAGGGCGAGCTACGGTCCGGCGTCGCCGTCGCCGACGGGCTGGCGCGCCACACCCGCCTGACGCCCATGGATCTCAGCCTGGTCCGGGCTGGCCAGCGCTCGGGCTCCTTGCCGGCCATGTTCGCGCACATGGCGGCCAGCTACGAAGACCGCGTCCGCGACGGGGTCAAGCGCATGACCGCCCTGGTCGAGCCCCTGGCCATCGCCGCGATCGCCGTCCTGGTCGGGATCATCGCCCTGGCCCTGGTGATGGCCTTGGCCAGCGTCTACGAGACCGTCTATTGAACCCGACCCTCGGCGGCCCCGCATCATGGATCGCCGGCGGCGGGGCCCTGCTGCTGGTCGCCGCCGCGGCCGGCTTCGCGCCGCGGCGGCTTCTGGCGCGGATCGGCGAAGGCCAGGACGGCTGGACCCAGGGCCCGCGGCTGGCCGGCGTCGCCCTGGCGAGCGGCGCCGTGGTCTACGTCCTGGTCGGAGGGATCCTGAGCGGCGGCTTCGCCCTGGCCCTGGCGCTGGCCGTGGCCAGCCTGGTGCTCGTCGCCGTCCTGATCGTCGACGCGCGCCATCAGCTGATCCCGGATCTCTATGTCCTGGTCTTGCTGGCCCTGGCGATCGTCGGACCCCTGGCTATGCCGCCCCGCGACCTGGTCCTCGGCGCCCTGGCGCTGGGCGGGCTGTCGGGGGCCGTCCGCTGGGTGTTCCTGCGGCTGCGCAGGATCGAGGGTCTGGGCCTGGGCGACGTCAAGCTGCTCACCGCCATCGGAGCCCTGGTCGGACCCGAGCCAGGGCTTTGGGTGCTGGTGACGGGCGCGATGATCGGCGTGGGCTGGGGTTGGGCGCGACATCGCGGCCCGATCCGCGACGCCCCGGCGGTGCCGCTGGGCGCCTGCCTCGCCTTGCCGGCTCTGCTGGCGGTGATTCTCACCAGGTTGCCGGCATGAAGGGCCGGTCCGGGTTCAGCCTGATCGAGGCGCTGGTCGCCCTGGCCATCGCCGCCATGTGTCTGCTGGCCCTGCTGACGCTGCAACGTCAGCTGACGAGGGCCGAACACCGCTACGAACAGGCGCTGGCCGGCGTCGCCCTGCAGCGCGACGCCCTGGCCCTGTTGCGCGATCTCAACCCGACCGAGCGGCCGCTGGGCCAATTGCCGCTCGGACAAGGCCGGCGGCTGTCCTGGGTGGCCCAGCCGCTCACCGAGGCCCGCTCCAACACCGTCTATGAGGGCGGGCAGGGCGACTATGACCTGCGACTCTACAGACTGCGGGTGCGCCTGCTGGCCGCGGACGGGACCGAGCTCAACGCCTTCGACCTGGACCGCGTCGGCTGGCGACGCCGGACCGCCGCGCCCTAGAGCTTTGTTCTGACGCATTTTCTTCACGCGAACCGGAAGCTGCTTCGCTCGAAAATGCTCTAGCGGCCAGGCGCGACGACGGGCTTTTCCCGCGCCAGGTCCGCGCCAAGGGCCCGCACGGTGAACGGCGTCAGCGTGTAGGACCAGCCCCGCCCGATCTTGAAAGCGTCGTCCATCTCGTCGCCATAGCGCCGGGCCCAGCGGTTCATGTCCTCGGTGTCGCGGACGATGTGCGGCGTCACCAGCATCACCAGTTCGGTCTTGCCGCCGCTCACGGTGTCCGACCGGAACGCAGAGCCCAGCAGCGGTATGTCCTTGAGGAACGGGATGCCGGAATTGCCCTTGGTGAAGCTGCTGTCGATCAGCCCGCCCAGCACGGCCGTGGCGCCCTCGGTCAGCGAAAGTTGGGTGCTGATGTTGCGGTTGAGGATCAGCGGGCTACCGATCGAGGCGTTGGAATTGGGCTGCTGACTCGAGACTTCCTGGGTGATCTCCAGATCGACACGGTCATCGCCATAGACCAGCGGCCGGATCTGCAGGATCACGCCGGTCTGACGATACTGGATGGTCTGCAGGATATCGGTGCTGCCACCGGTCTGGGTCGAGCTGTTGGCCCGGGAGGTAATGATCGGCACGTCGGTGCCGACCTGGATCTTGGCCTCGCCGCCGCTGCGCGCCACCAGCCGCGGGCGCGACAGGATATTGACGTTGTTGTTGGAGGCGAAGGCGTTGAAGGCGGCCTGCAGGTCGGTTCCGGTGAAGTTGAGCTTGAGGCCCGACGTGCCGATCCCGAGGTTGCCCAGGGTGCCGCCGCTGGTCACGCCGCGCGACCCGGAATGGGTGAAGAACCATTCCAGTCCGACGCGGGTCTCGTCGGTCAGGGTGACCTCGGCGATGGTCACCTCGACCAGGACCTCACGGAGCGGGGCGTCGAGCGTCAGCAGCAGGTTGCGAAGCTGGGTGAAATCGTCCGCCGGCCCAGTGAACAGGATCCGGTTGCCGCCCGGATCGACCACCACCCGGCCCCCCAGGAACATGCCGCCGCCAGCGCCGCCGGCTGGCCCGCCCGGGCCATAGCCCTGTCCGGCGTTGTTCAGCGCCGAGGTCAGAGCCGGCGCGGCGCCGGGCACGCCCGGGGGCGCGGGGTTGTACGCCCCGCCGCCGCCCGCGTTGGCGCTGGCGACGAGGCTGGCCAGGGACTGGGCGTCGGTATTGCGCACATAGTAGACGAAGGTCGCCGTCTGGGCGCCGCCGCCCGTCGGTTGGTCGAGCTTGCTGGCCAGCACCCGCGCCCGCTCGATGACCGCCGGATCGCGCGCGAAGACCAGGATCTGGTTGGCGCGCGCGAACGGGACGATCATCACCGATCGCGGAACGGCCGGCGCGCCCTCGCCGCCGGTGAAGCCCTCGCCGCGCAGTGCGTCCTCCAGGGAGCGCGCCAGGCTGTCGGCGGACCAGTAGATCGGTTCGACCCGGAAGACGCTGGCGCCCGCGAAGCGGGGCTGGTCCAGTTGGCGGAGCAGCGACAACGTCGCGTCCACGTCGCGCGCGGGCCCGGACAGGGTCAGGCTGTTGCTGGCCTTGTCGAGGGTGGCGCCAAGATTGCGGGCCTGGGGCAGGATGGCGGTCGAGAGGTTGGCCAGGGCCTCCACCTCGATCCGGCTGGCCTGGAAGCGCTGGGTGACCGGCTGCAGGTCCATGGTTCCCGACGCGTCAGGGCGCGCCGCCAGGAAGTCGGGCGCGGTCACCTCGCCGCCGCCGGTCTTCGGCGAGACCTGGACGGCGCCGTCGCGCGTCGTCAGCTGCACGCCGTAGGTCTCGAGCGCGGACCTCAGCAACCGCAGGAGATCGCGATGCGACATCGTCGGACCGCCGCGCATGACGACGATGTCCGTGCGGACGGCAATCTCCGGGGCCATCACATAGGGCACGCCGAGCAGGTCGCCGAGCACGGTGTTGACCAGTTGCGGTAGCGGTTGCGGCGGCAGGGCGACATTGAGCGGCTGCTCGGAGGTCAGGCCGGCGATGGCGGCGTCGGTCAGCGGCATGTCCGCCCCGGCCGATCGCCCGCGCGCGGCGGGCGGCAGGGCGGGGGACAACGGCGCGGCGGCTTCGCCTCGACCCTGCACGGGCGTCGAAAACGCGCCATAGGAGGCGCACCCGGCCAATGGCGCGGTCAGGCCGACCGCCCAAATCAAGGCCAGGTTCACGTAGGGGCGCGGGGACATGCGATCTGAGGTCAAGCCGGGAGCGTCTTTCCTAATTGGCCGTCGTCGCGTCGTAGAAGGACACGCGCCGCCTTTGTTTGCCATCTTCCAGCACCGCCCCGTCGGAGGACAGGGCCGCCAGCCGCCAGCGCCCGACGAACAGGTCGCCCGGGCGCAGCACCCGGGTCTGACGGGTTTCCTCGCCGGTCTCGACCAGTAGCACCGCCATGCGTCCCGCGCCCTCGTCGACGACCGCGCTGACCTGCCGGCGGAACACCGCCTCGACCGGTGGTGGCGGCGGCAGGGGCGGCGGCGGCGGGGCCGGCGCAAGCGCCAGCTCGGCGTCGACGGGATCGCCGGCGCTCGGCGACGGGGGCGCGGCGCCGGCGATGTCCAGCTCGGCTTCGGTCAATGACGACAGGGTGTCGCCGTTGGCGCTGGTCAGGACCAGCGCCGGCGCGGGGCGAACGTGGCGGGTGACCCGCAGGGGCGCGGGCGGCGATCCAGGCCAGGTCCATCCCGTCAGGACGGCGACCGGGGCGCCCAGCGCCAGAAGGAGGAGGGCGGGCCTCATGACGTGGGCGCCGCTCCGGTATGCGTCGGTTGCCCGACGGACCCTGCTGGAAACAGAAGTTCCAGCCGGAACCGGGTGGTGTCGGCGCCCTCGACCTGCAGCCGGTCGATAAAGAATTCAGGCGGGCTGACCGTCATCCGCTTCAGGAAGGCGACGAAGGGCGCAGCGGCGTAGGCGCCAGTGATTTCCGCCTTCAGGACGGGCAGGCCTCCGCTGTCCTCGATCCCCTCGGCGATGCGGATCTCGGGCTCGGACAGCCCCGCCTCGGCGGCGGCCGCGACGATGCGACGCTCGAGGTCTAGACGGGCCATCCAGGGGTCGGCGTAGTTCAGCGACAGCGCGTCGAGGTTGTTCACCTGGGCGCGATTGAACCCGTCGAGGCCCTCGTGCGCCGTCGCCGCCCGGATCTGTCGCGCCAGGATCAGGTCGGCCTGGGCGTTGGCGTAGCGCTCACGCTGTTGGCCGCTCCACTGCAGGCTCGAGGTGGCGGCGGTCAGCAGCGCGATCAGGATCGCCAGGATCGCCAGGGCGCGCTCACGCGCGGTCATTCGCGACCAGGCCTTGGCCAGCCTTTCGGAAGGCTGGGCGGCCTGGAGCGACGCTGTCCCAGGGGGTATAGGCATCGTCCCACCTCGCTGCCGACTCTCAAGTTAGTGTATAGAGTTGCCCAAACGCTGCTATTTTAATTCGCCTTCAAAAACAGGGTTAGATCAACGATGCGGCGGCACGCGGAACGTCCTCGGCGAGCACGGCGACAGGCGGGCTACAGCCTGCTGGAAATCCTCATCGTGCTGACCATCATCGCCCTGATCGCCGCCCTGGTGGGACCCAGGCTGTTCGCCCAGCTGGATCGCTCCAAGGTGACGACGGCGCGTGTTCAGGTCCGGTCGCTGGAGACGGCGCTGGAGACCATGCGCATCGACATCGGCCGCTATCCGAGCGCTTCCGAGGGACTGGAGCTGCTGTCGCACGCCGACCCCAAGGCCGTCAGCGGCTGGTATGGTCCCTATCTGAGCGGCGGATTACCCCCCGATCCCTGGGGACGTCCCTATGTCTACGAACCGACCACCGATCCGCAACAGCCTCCGCACGTGATCAGCCTCGGCTCGGACGGCAAGCCGGGGGGAGCCGGGGGCGCGGCGGATATCCGCAATGGCGCGGGTGTCTAGAGGTCGCCGCGGATCCCGCGCCGGGTTCTCGCTGCTGGAGATGCTGATCGTCCTGGCGATCATGGCCCTGGCCGTGGCCCTGGTCATGCCGCGTGGCGCGGTGCTGCTCGACCGGATGACCGCGCAGACGGTGTTCTTCGATTTCCAGCGACAGGTGGGCGCGCTGCGGCGCGATGCGGCGGACGGTCAGGCGTCGCTGTTGCTGGTCGACAGCGATGCGTACCTCGGGGCCCAAGCCCGCTTCGACGGCCGCGCCACGCTTCGGGTCGTCGATCTTGGACCGGGCTGGACCTATCGCCTGACGCGGCCGATCGCGATCAACGAGGGCGGAGCCTGCGCGAACGCCGGCGTCACATTGATGCGGGACGGCAAGCCGATCATGCACCTGGCCCCGGCCGAAGCGCCCTGCCGCTTCACGCGCCTGGATTGACGGCGGAGGTCGCCTTCAGACGCAGCAGGATCACCCGGCGGGCTGGGTCGGTGGTGGGGCGCACCTCGACGAACGCGCCGCTGGCCCTCAGATCAGCCGCCACCCGATCGATCCGGTCCAGCGTGTTGTAGGGCAAGGTCAGGGTCAGGTAGTCGCCCTCGGCGTCGACGCCCTGAATGGGCGCCCCATACAGCCGAAGGATCGGCGTGGCCGCGCCCAGGGCGGCGATCGGATTGGGCCGGTCGGCCAGGGCGCGATAGCCGGACAGGCGACGCCGGGCCTGCTCGGTGTCATCGCGGGCTCCGGTGTCTTGGGCCGGCGCGACCTTGCGTTCGGCCAGGGCCTGGGCTTCGAGCGTCTCGCTCTGGCGCTTGAGCCGCAGGCCCTGGCCCAGCCAGAACGCCGCCAGCAACACCAGCAGGACGGCGCCGCCGACCACCCCCGCCCTGGCCCATTCGGACGCCGGGACGTCGCGCCAGCCGGCGGAACCCAGGCCGGCCGGCCGGGCCGGCGGTGGCGAAACGGGGTTCGGCGGTTCGATCGGCGCGGGCCGGACGGCCGGCGGCTGGACGCGAACGAACGTCGACCACGCGGCGGCGTCGAAGGCCGTCCTTTGCCAGCTGGACCCTATGAGGCCGCCCGCGTCCCACAGCTGCGCCTCGAAACCCGTCGCGGTCCGCACGATCCGCCAGTCGCCGCCGGCGGCCTGCGCCAGGCTCTCGGGCGCCAGGATCGGCGACGCGCCGGCGAACGCCGGCCCAAGCAAGGCCGCGACCCGGGTCTGATCCCACCACCAGATGACGATCTGCCTCCCTGACCGCCGCACCAGCCAGCCAGCGTTCTCGAAGGGCGCCGCCGCGGCGGCGTGCAGCCGTGCGGCGGCCATGGCGGCCGCGCCGCTGGCCGCGCGAGGATCGAACAGGCTGAACAGGCAGAGTTCGCGCGCCAGGACGATGATCGGTTTTCGCCAGGCCGCGCCGCCGAGGCTTTCAAGGGGCTCGAGCCGGCCGTCCAGGGTCAGGCGTCTCAAACGAGGCGACAGGAACAAAAGGCGTATCGGCACGGGCGGGTGTCTCTCGATGGTTCGTGTCGACGAGAAGCGTTCGCTCCTCGATCCAGAACGGACGCTCGGGATCGCGCGGCGTCAGCACGATCCTGGCGTGATAGGCCGCGCGCCCCGTCGATGACTTCACCTTGACGGCGAAGCGGCCATTGGGGAAGCCATAAACCCGCTCGGAATCGCCCACCATCCGCCGTCCGACCGCACGGCCGAGGTCCTCGAGACTCAGGAAGGGTCGTTCCCGCCGGCGGGCGATCACAGCGCGGGCCTGGTTCGCGGTCAGGCCGAATTCCAGGGCCAGGGCCGGAGCCGGCGCGGTGTTGATGTTGACCGCCGCCGAGGTCGGGTCGACGACCACCGCCTCGCGCAGCCGCGACCAGGCGTTCAGATCGATCGCTTCGCGCCAACCGAGGATCCCGTTCAGGCGGGCGATCCGATCCAGCGGCGCGTTCAGCGGCGGCGCGAGCCCGGCCCGGGCGTAATCGCCCGCCTCGGCGCCGTCGGTCCGGACCAGGCCGTCGCCGTCGACATAGTCATCCAGGCGGTCGAGCATGATCGCGACCCTGTCCGGCTTGACGCCCGCTTCCCGAAGGAACGCCGCCTGTCCGGCCCTGTCGAGGATGCCGAGATTGACCAGGCCCGCCTCATCTTGCACGGCGACCTCCAGGCCCGGCGCCCAGTTCACGGCCTGCGGGCGCCCGTCGATCCACAGTTTCGCGTCGCCAGGATCGTCCGGACGGGTCATTGCGTCGGGTCCCGGCCGTCCGGTGGCGACGATCCAGGCGACCTGGGCCTCGAGATCGAGCGCCTGGGTGTCGAGCCGCGCCTGATCGACGGCCGCGCGGGTTTCCCGCGCCAGGCCGCGCAGGGCCGAGACCTCGGCCAGAACGACCAGGGCGACGACGGCCACCACCACCAACACCGCCGGCAAGGCGAAGCCACGACGCGACGCGAGATCCGGGGCGAAGTCCGGGACGGAGATCAAAGCTGAGGCTCCCCGATCGTCGGCGGCGCCGGCAAGCCGCCCGCGTCCGGTCTCGGCGCATCCCGGCCCGCCAGCTCGGGTCGGCCTGAGCTGGCGCGTTCGATCAACTGGATCGCGCCGTCGTCGGTGGTCAGGCGGACATAGACCGACTGCTCCCGGGGCGGCGCGGGGAGTCCGAGCGGGAGGCGGGACGGCCGCCAGCCGTCTCGCCAGGCCGCGCCGTCGTCGGAATAGGCGAATCGGGCGCGGCGCGGGCGCAGGTCCAGCAACATCGTGGGCGCGCGCCCCGGAGCGGCGCAGATCAGGACGTCGCCCTCTGGCCGCGCCTGCAGCCGGACGTTCAGGGCGCGAACCGGCCCGGCGTCGGCGCACGGTGTGGCGGACCGCAGCAGCACGTCGCCGACGAAGCCCCGCGCGTCGCCCGCGAAGCGCGCGGTGGCCGCCGTCGGGGCGGGCGCCGTCACGGCGAGCGGCGCCATCTCGACGCCGCGCACGATCCGCCTCAGGGTTTCGTCGGCGAACCGCAGGTCGGCGGTCTCCAGCGACCGACGGCCAAGCCGGAAACCCGCGTCCACAGCGCGCAGCCCGATCGAGAAAACCAACATCAACGCCATGCCGGCGACCACCAGCACGACCAGCGCCTCGATCAGCGAAAACCCCCGCCACGCCGAGACGCCGTCGCGTCGCGACGCGCGGTCGCGGTCGGGTCTGAAGGGGCTTTCGGGAAGCGGCATGCGGAGATGTTCAAGCTTTCGAACGGCCCGGGGATTCCATGAATGACGACATCAGAGGACCTCAAAGCGACGGGCCACGCAATCGGACATCACGCGCCCGGGCGCGTTGAATGAAGGGCATCGCGTCGAAAGGCTTAGGCGGGCGTCGGGCAAACCTCTAGACTTGCGTCACGCCGATAGGGCGGCTCGGCCTGCTGGAAATCCCCGGCGCGCGAGCGTCCTGGCAGGAACGCGCATGGCCAAGGGTCAGAAGAAATCCAACAAGGAAACCCGCAAACCGAAGGCCGACAAGAAAGCCGCTCCCGCCTCGGTTTCGCCGTTCATCGTCACTTCGGGCAAGAAGTAGGGCGCCAAGAAGCAGGCCCTCGAACGCCAAACCGCCCACCCCGCGTCGGCGGGATGGGCGGCTGGCGGTCTCAGCTAAACCGTGAGGTTCAAGCCGGCTGTTGCACGCCGGCTTCGTTCAGCCATTCGAGGATCTTGGCCTTGGGCATGGCGCCAACCTTCATCGAGGCCATCTGGCCGCCGCGGAACAGCATCATGGTCGGGATGCCGCGCACGCCGTAGCGCGACGGGGTCGTGGGGCTGTCCTCGATATTGACCTTGGCCACGGTGACGTGGTCGGCCAGTTCCTCGGAGATCTGCTCCAGGGCGGGGGCGATTTGCTTACAGGGACCGCACCATTCGGCCCAGAAGTCGACGAGGACGGGCTTGTCGGCTTGCAGAACGTCCTTTTCGAAGGACTCGTCGGTCACCACTACGGTGCTCATCAGGCAGCTCCATCTGGGCGCCCGGCGGCGAAAGCCTCGCCGGCGCGCGCAAGAAAAACAAAGGTTTGGGGATTCGCTCCCCGCTTGCAGCAAGATTTAGGGGGCCGGCGCCCCCTCGGCAATGATCTAGAACAGCCGGGCCAGCGCGGCGGCCATCACCTTTTCTGGAACCGCCATGAGTTTGGGACCATCGGTCCAGACGATCGCTGCCTCGATCGGCCGGTCGGGGAACACCTCGGCCAGCACGGCGGCATAGACCGCCATCTGCGACAGATAGGCTGGATCGGCGTCCTCGATGCGGGCCGGCGAGGGGCGGTTGGTCTTGTAGTCGACCACCAGCACCCGCTCCGGCGTCACCACCAGCCGGTCGACCCGGCCGGAGATCGCCAAGCCCTTGGGCAGGCCCGCCGCGCCGCCGGCCACCGCGACCTCGGCCCGCGAGCCGGGGCCGAACACGCGCGCGAAGCGGTCGTCCTCCAGCACCCCGAAGGCGGCGGCGGCCATTTCCTGGCGCTGGTCGTCGGTCAGGTCGTGCTCGGCGGCCAGCAAGCGTCCGGCGGCCGTCCGGCGGCCCTCGGGCTCGAGGTCGGGAAGCAACTGCAGCAGCCGGTGGATGATCTCGCCGCGCCGGTAGCGGCCCAGGCCCTCGATCACCGCCAGGGGCGAGGGCGCGCTGCCCCTGGCCTCGTCCTCCAGGGTCGAGGGCGCGGCGTAGCGGGCGGCGGGGGTCTCGGGCCTGGCGGGCGCCAAGGTCCAGGCCGGGGTCGGGATCGCATCCGGGACGAGGCGCGGCGCCGGGGTTTCGGCCCGCAGCGGATCGGGACCGAAGCGCCGGCGCCCCCCATTGGCGAGCTCTTCGCTGATCTCGCGCACCCCAGGCTCGACGTCGGGATGGGCGAAGGCGGCCTGGGCGGCGGCGTACCAGCCGCCGACGTTCTCGTCCTTGGTGCGGGCGTCGATGCGGCCGCACAGGATCAGCCGGTCGCGGGCTCGGGTCAGGGCCACGTAGTAGAGGCGCAGGGCCTCCTCGGCGTCCTTCTTCTCGCGGCGCTCGCGGGCCCGGGCCGAAGGCTCGCAATCGTTGGCCTTGGACGCGCACCACAGGAAGCCGCCTTCCTCCGTCGCCAGCAGCGGCGAGCCGCGCGCCCCGCCCTTCATGGTGGTCTCGGGCAGGAAGACGATCGGGGCCTCCAGGCCCTTGGCGCCGTGGGCGGTCATCACCCGCACCTCCTGGCGCGCGCCCTCCATCTCGCGCTTGACGACGATGTCGAGGCTGGCGAAGTCGGCGACCAGGGCCTCCAGGTCGCGCACGCCGCGCGCCTCGGCGGCCAGCACCTGGGCCAGGAACTCGTCCAGCGCCTCGGCCGCCTCCTCGCCCAGGCGGGTCAGCACCTTGGCGCGATTGGAGCGCACGGTGTCGTCCACTCGGCCCAGCAGCAGGGCGTAGAACTCGAACGGCTGCCGGCGACGGGATTCGGCCAAGGCCCAGCGCAGCAGGACGTGGGCGGCGGTCCAGGCCGGCTGCTCCGCCGCGCGCTGCTCCAGCGCCCGCCACAACGTGCCCGGCCGGCCCTTGGCCAGGACGTAGAGATCATCGTCCGACAGGCCGCAGAACGGGCTCTTCAGCAGGGCCGCCAGGGTCAGGTCGTCGTCGGGGAACAGGCAGAACCGGCCCAGGGCCAACAGGTCGTCGAACACGATGTGGGCCGACAGGCTCAATCGGTCGGCGCCCGCCACCGGCACGCCGCGCCGCTTGAGGGCCCGCAGCACCTCCTCGAACAGCGCCTTGCGCCGACGGACCAGCACGATGACGTCGCCGGGATGGGCCGGGCGCCAGACCCGGGTCTCCTTGTCGAACACCGCATCGCCGCGGGCGATCAGGGCCTGGATCTCGACGGCGATCTTCTCGGCCAGGCGGCGGTTGGCGCCGTGCTGGCTCTCGGCGTCCAGCGGCGCGTCCCAGGCCTCACGCTCCTCGCCGGGCAGCTCGCGCTCCAGCGGCCACAGATCGACGCAGCCCTTGTGGTCGATGCGGAACGGCTGGTGGCGGACCACGTCCTCGCCGGCCGGGGCCGGCACGCCCGAGCGGGTCTCGGGGGCCGAGAACAGGGCGTCGACGAAGCTCAGCACCTCCACCGTCGAGCGGTAGGACATGGTCAGCGGCACGGCCTTGCCCACCCGGTCGGCGGCGGTGATCTGGGCGATATAGGCTTGGGTCTCGGACAGCAGGCGCTGCGGATCGGCCCCCTGGAACGAATAGATCGACTGCTTCTCGTCGCCGACCACGAACAGGGTTCGGGTGTCCTCCCCCCCATTCTTGCTCTGGGCCCGCCACCGCGCCGCACCCTCGCCGGCGAAGAAGTCGGAGGTCAGAGCCCGCAGGATCGCCCACTGGTCGGGGGCGGTGTCCTGGGCCTCGTCCAGCAGGATGTGGTCGATGCCGCCGTCCAGCTTGTAGAGCACCCAGGCGGCGTCGACCTTTTCGGTCAGCAGCGTCTTGGCCTTGTCGATCAGGTCGGCGAAGTCGAGGGCGCCGCGAGCCGCCTTCTCGACCTGGTGGGAGGAGATGTAGAGCCCCGCCAGCCGCAAGGCGTCGGCGCTGTCTTCGGCTACCCGGGCGGCGCGCAGCCATTCACGGGCCTCCTCCAACCGCTCCTGTTCGGCCAGCAGCCGCGCGCGCAGGTCCTCGCGGGTCTTCAGGCCCGAGGTCTTGGCCGGCCAGGTCGCGGGCGTGCCCGCGCCCTTCTCGGTGAACAGCGCCGCCAGAGCCTGGTCGAGGTCGGCACGGGGGTCGGTCGCCACCGCCAGCATCAGTCCGGCGCACTTGATGTCGGTCTTGGTCCCGTTCAGCAGCACCTCGGCCACCGAACGCCAGAGGTCGCGGTCCAGCTCGGCCATGGCCTCGGCGGTCACATCCTCGACGCTGCTGGCCCCGTAGTGGAAGCCGCAGACCTTCCAGACGTCGGCGATCGCCCCCGACAGGCCGCCCTTGGCCGCCAGATAGGTCCCGATCGCCCCGCGCTGGGTCTCGAAGGTGGCGAACATCGCCTCGAACGACGCGAAGTCCAGCGCCACCGAGAACCGGGCATAGGCCTCCGCGAACGCGTCGTCATGGTCGGTGACCCAGGTCGCCACCTGCCGCAGGGCCCCTTGGGCGATGGCGGCCGAGGCCGAGTCGTCCATCACCGTGAAGCCGGGCGACACCCCGGCCTCCAGCGGAAAGCGCCGCAGCAGCTTTTCGCAGAAGGCATGGATGGTCTGGATCTTCAGGCCGCCCGGCGTCTCCAGCGCCTTGGCGAACAGGCCTCGGGCCCGCGACAGCTCGGCGTGGCTGAAGGTGGCCGGATCGCTGCCCTCCAGCTCGCCCACGCGGCGGCGCAGCTCGGCGTCGGGGGTCACGCACCATTCGCCCAGCCGCTCGAACAGCCGCCGCTGCATCTCGGCGGCGGCGGCCTTGGTGTAGGTGACGCAGAGGATCGCCTCGGGCGTCGAGCCGGCCAGCAGCAGGCGCGCCACCCGGTCGATCAGGGTCTTGGTCTTGCCCGAACCGGCGTTGGCGGTGACGAAGGCCGAGATGGCCGGGTCGGCGGCGATGCGCTGGGGGTCGATCATGAAAGTCCTCCCCCTGTGGGGGAGGTGTCGGCGAAGCCGACGGTGGGGGGAGTGATCCGCCGTCCGACGTCTCCCCCCACCGGCGCTTCGCGCCGCCTCCCCCACAGGGGGAGGACCTGTTGAGCCGGCAGGTTCGCGCTCACTCCGAACCCTCCCCGTCATCCCCGCTGGTCGACCACTCGAACACCCGCGCCAGATGCCCATAGTCGCCCGCATGGTCGTGGACGAACTGTGGCGCCACGCGCGACAGGTACGGCTGGTCCGGGTTGTCGTAGCGCTCGACCAGTTCGCGCAGGCCGTTCAGCGCCTTGATCGCCGCCTCCTGGCTGTCGACTCCGGCGGCGGCCCGCACCTCCTCGACGCCGGCGGGCTTGCGGCCGGTGACCCGCAGATAGGTCAGGTCGCCGGGCTCGCGCGGGCCGATGTCCGGGAAGCCGCCTTCCCGCAGGATGGCGGCGGTCAGGGTCAGTTGCGGCGAGAAGCCGGTCTCGACCTGTTTCTTCGACGGCGCGGCGCCGGTCTTGTAGTCGAGGATGTGGGCCAGACCGTCGGCGGTGGGTTCGATGCGGTCGGCCTTGGCGGTGACGGTGAATGGCCGGCCGCCGATGTCGAAGGTCAGGGACCCGGCCGCCTCGACGACGATGCGCTCGGCCCCCGCCCGGCGTCGTGTCTCCAGGTCGGCGACCCACAGCGCCGCCTCGCGGGCCAGGGCGCGTTCGCGGGCCAGGGCGGCGGGCGGCATGCCGGCGGCGACCAGTTGCGACAGGTAGAGCCCGGCGAAGATCTCGGCGGCGTCGGCCGGCACCGGGCCGGGATGGGCGAGCGCGAACGTCTCGAACGCCGCGTGGATCGCCGTGCCGCGCGCCCGGGCCTCGACCGGCTCGTCGGGACGGTCCAGCGGATAGAGCTTGAGGATGTCGCGGGCCCAGACGGCATAGGGGTCGCGGGTCAGGGCCTCGACCCTGGTGACGGCCATCTTGCGCGGCCGGTCGGCGACCGGCGGGGTCGGGGCCGGACGCGCGATCGGGGCGTAGGGGCCGGGCGCGTCGAGGTCGCGGGCCCAGGCCAGGACGTCGGGCCGCTCGGGCAGGGCCAGGCCCGCGCCGCGCGCCAGGGTGCGCAGCCGCCACAGCCAGCGGCTCTCGACCGCCGGCGCCCCGCCCCGACGTTCGCTGTGCACCAGGATGACGTCGGGCGCGGCGGCGGCCTGGGCGAAGTCGTGGGCGGTCAGGCCGATGCGGCGCTCGGGCGGCGGCAGGCCCAGGCGCTCGCGCATCGGCCGCGACAGGAACGGGTCGATCGGCGCGTTCTTCGGCCAGATGCCCTCCTCCAGCCCGGCCAGGATCAGCCGGTCGGCCCGCACCATCCGCGCCTCGATGGCCCCGAAGATCCGCAGGCGCGGGTGGGTGGCGCCGCCGGTGCGCAGGGTCTCCTCGTTGACCAGGCGGTCGAGCAGGTCGGAAAAGCCGATCGCCGAGGCCGGCGGCAAGGCGACGCCGTCGGTGATCAGCGACGACAGCAGGCTGGCCAGGCTCTCGCCGGCCGAGCCGGCCCACAGGTCGGTGGGATCGGCCAGGGCTTCGAGGCTCTCGACCAGGGCGCGGGCGGCGGCGGCCGGCGAGCCCTGGTCGTCGACATAGGGCGTGGCGGCCTGGCGAGCGGCGGCCAGCACCCGTTCGGCGAGGGTTCGCGCCTCGGGATGGTCGGCCAGCTTGCCCAGCAACTGGTCGGCGTCGCGCGGCGCGGGGCCGCGCAGGCCCTTCAGCTCCAGGTCGCGGGCGGCCAGGGCCTCGGCGCGCAGCAGCGGATGCTTAGCCACGGCCAGCAGGCGCACGGGATCGAGCGGATCGACCGCCAGGCCGGCGACGTGCTGGGCCAGAATCGCCGCCGGACTGGCGGCCAGGGGCGCGCCGGCCGAGCTGTCGGCGACCACGCCCCAGCGGGCCAGGCGGGCGCTGACCCGGCGGGCCAGTTCCTGGTCGGGGGTGACCAGGGCGGCGGTCCGCCCCGGATCCTCTAGCGCTTCGCGCAAGAGAAGCGCGCAGGCGACGGCCGCCTCCTCCTCGGTGCGGGCGCTGATCAGCGACAGGCCCTTCAGCCCTTCGGCGATGGGATCGAGGCCGGGAGCCTCGGCGCGCAGGCGGTCGATCTGGGCCAGCCAGTCGGCGGTGGCCTCGGCCGGGCGCAGAGCCTCGTTGATCAGCCGGCGGCGCCAGCGGCCCCGGCTGTCGGCTTCGGGCCACCAGGGCCGGACGTCGGCGCGGGTGGCGCCGAACCGGTCGAGCAGGCGCTTCATGGCGCCTTGCGGGTGCTGCTCGCCGACCTGGGCCCAGGCGTCCTCGGCCAGGCCCTCGTCAAGGCCGGGCAGCACCACCGCGCCCTGCGGCAGGCCGGCGACCACGCCCAGCAGGCGGGCCGTGGCCGGGGCGGTGCCGGTCGAGCCGGCGGCGATCAGCACGCCCTGCGGCGGCTGGGTCGTCCATTGGTCCGAGAGGGCGTTGAGCAGCCGCACGCGGCGGTCGCTGACATCGATCAGGCCCAGCTCGCGCAGCCGATCGGGCCAGGCGGTGAGGATCGCCTTCAGGAACCGCGCCGAGACCTGCCAGTGCTGGGCCAGGTCGCCTTCGGCCAGGCCGTCCAGGCGGCCGTCGTCGGTGATCACTTCCTCGATCTGGCAGCTGTCGAGGAACTCGGCCAGGGCCTTGGCCATCTCCAGGGCCTGGCCGGCCTGGGGCGTGAAATCCAGCAGGTGGGCGTGGTCGGCGACCAGCCGGGCCAGTTCGAACCGGCGGCGGCGCGACGAGACGGCGGGCGGCACGTCGAGGCTGATCTCGCCGGGCTCGAACGGCGGCTCGCCCTCGTCCAGGTCGCCGAGCGGCCGGATCTGCGGCAGCAGCAGGGCCTTGCCGCCGCCGGCGGCCACGAAGGCGTCGGCCAGGGCGCGGGCGCCACGCCGGGTCGGGGTCAGGACGGTGGCGCGGGGCAGGGCTTCGGGTCCCAGCGGCGCCAGGGCGGTCAGCAGGCCGCGCGCCAGGTCCTCGACGAAGGGCCGATGGGCGGGGATCGAGAACCAGCGCGGCCCCGGCGTGTCGAAGGGGGCCGCTGCGCTCATGCCGGGGTTGTCTTGGCTAGCCTGGCCTCGGCGGCCGCCACGGCTCCAGGGTCGCCGACGTGCATCCACAGACCGTCCGGCGCGACACCGTGCACCCGATGCTCGGCGGCCAGGGCCTTCCAGATCGGGGTCAGCGAAAACGGGCCGTCGGGGCCGTCCGCCACGATCCGGGGCTTGCAGATGTGGACGCCGACATAGACCAGCGGACCGGTCTCGCCCGGCGCCTTGAACCGCACGACGCCGCCGTCGAGGAACACGTCGCCGCTGTCGTGGAAACCCAGCGACCCGGCGGTCGAGGCCAGCATCAGGCAGACGTCCATGGTCGCCGGGTCCCAGGCCCGGGCCACCGCGTCGACGGCCGAGCCGCCGTGCTCGATCCATACCGAATCGATGTTGGCCACCCACACGGGATCGTCGCCCAGCAGCGGCAGGGCGTGCTTGACGCCGCCGCCGGTCTCCAGCGCCTGGGGGCGCTCGTCGGAGATGACGATGCGTGGGGCGAGGCCCCGGGCCTGGCGGGCGGCCAGGTGCGCCTCCAGCCGGTCGGCGAAATAGTGGACATTGACCACCGCGGTCTCGACCCCGGCGGCGGCCAGGCGGTCGAGCATGTGGTCGATCAGCGCCTTGCCGCCGACCTCGACCAGGGCCTTGGGCCGGTCGTCGGTCAGGGGGCGCATGCGGGTGCCGAGGCCGGCGGCCAGCACCATGGCGATCCTGGGCGCATGGGCGGCGCTCATCGGCGGGCCTCCGCCGGGACGTGGGCGTCGAACCAGGCCTTGAGCCCCGCCATCGCCGGGTCTTCGAGGTTGCGCTCCAGATAGCGCCAGGTGCGCGGCATGAAGGCCTCGTACTGCGGGCGGCCCAGCAGGGACTGGCGGGCGAACACCCGGCCCAGGATCCGCGCGGCGTTGGAGGCGGCCAGGGCGCGATAGTCGTGGACGAACGCCTCGCGATCCATCTCCGGTCGGGCGGCCAGGTAGCGGTCGAGCATGGCCGCCTCCAGGTCCGGCGACACGTCGCGGCGGGCGTCCTGCAGCAGGTGGGTCAGGTCCCAGGCCGGGTGGGCGCGCAGGGCGTCCTGGAAGTCCAGCAGGCCGACCCGAGCCACCCCGTCGCGCTCGGGCAGCCAGACCAGGTTCTGGGCGTGGTAGTCGCGGTGGGTGAAGACGCTGGCCCCGGCCTCGCCGCGCACCCAGACCGGGGCCCACAGGGCGTCCCAGTCGGCGATGGCGGCGTCGCTAAAGGCGGGGATGCCGGCGAACTTCGGCCACCATTCCAGGAAGGTGTCGGTGGCGATCTTCAGGGCCAAGGTGTCGTAGGTCAGCAGCGGCCAGGCGACGCCGCCATCCTCGCCCCCATCCTCGCCATTGGCCGTCAGAATGTCCGGCGGGGTTTGCGCGTGGAGAGCGACCTGGACATCGACGGCGGTCTCGTAGAGCAGGCGCTCGTTCTGGCCGTTGGCGATCAGGGTGGCGTAGAGGCCGTCGCCGAGGTCCTCCAGCACGGCCAGGCCGGTTTCGATGTCGTAGGCCAGGACGTGTGGGGCCGACAGGCCGCGCCCGCGCAGATAGGCGGCGGTGGCGACGAAGGCGGCGACCGAGCCGGCGGCCAGGCGGGCGGCGGCGTTGTAGCCCAGGGCGATGCGCTCGGCGTCGCTGGCCCCCGGCGGACAGACCGAGCTTTCCACGGCGGGCGGCTGGTCCATGAAGATGAAGCTCTCGACCCCGCGATGCAGGCGCTCGTAGCTGCGGGTCGAGGCGTCGCCGCCCAGCGACTCGCGGCGGGCGTCGCCGAAACCGTGGCGGGCCAGGAAGGCCGCCTTCGCCGCTTCGCGGGCTGTCTTTGGAGCGGTTTGGCGATCAGAGCTCAAGCTTGCGTCCTTCGAAGGTCCCGTGGGCGGTCAGCACCGCCCGCCGCGCCTCGCCGTCTTCACCGGCGATGGGCGTGATGTCTATATCGAGTCGGTTCGCCGGCAGACGGCCCTGTAGCCGCTGCGGCCATTCGATCAGCGCCGCCCCGTCCTCCAAAGCCTCTTCCAGGCCGATCTCGTAGGCCTCGTCCGGGTCGGTCACGCGGTAGAGGTCGAAATGGGCGACCGGAAAATCGGGGCCGTCATAGAACTGCACCAGGGTGAAGGTCGGGCTGGGCACCTCTTCGTCCGGCGTGGTCAGGGCGCGGACCATGGCCCGGGCCAGGGTCGACTTGCCGGCCCCCAGCGGACCGGTCAGGCAGACGGCGTCGCCCGGCCGCAGGGCTCTGGACAAGGCCAGGCCCAGCCGCTGGGTGGCGGCCTCGTCGGGTAGGGAAACCTCGATCATCCGAACACCGCCTCGGGGTTGGAGGGCAGCACGCGCTCGACGAAGTGTTTCAGCGCCTCGGCGGCCACGGCGGCGTCGGGGTCGAGCGCCTGGGCCGGGATCGGGCGGCCGACGGTCAGCGAGAAGCGGCGACCGCGCTTGTTGAGCATTTCGTGGAACAGGGTGATGTCGCGCAACTCCTGGGCTCGGCCGTCGAACAGGTGGAACAGGATCGACCAGGGGCCGGTCAAGTGCATCGGGACGATCGGCGCGTCATACCAGCGCGCGATGGCGGCGGCCGAAGCCTGCCAGGGGCGGTCGGTCAGCCGGCCCTCGACCCGGATCGCCAGGCGGCCGGCCGGGAAGATCATCAGGGCCCTCTCGGCCTCCAGCGCCGCCTTGGTGCGTTGCAGGACCTGGCGCGTGTGGCCCAGGGTGCGCTTGGCGTCGACCCATTCGACCGGGATCAGCACCTCGTCGAGGCCGGGACAGACCCGGTGGGCGTCGGCGTTGGCGTAGAACATCAGGTCGGGCCGCCGCGCCTTGAGGGCGTCGTAGACCGCCACCCCGTCGGCGATGCCGGTCGGGTGGTTGCAGACGATCAGCACACGGCCCCTGGCCGGCAGGTTCTCCAGGCCGTGGACCTCGACCTTCACGCTCAGCAGGTTCGAAACGTACTCCAGCGCCGCGCGGCCGGCCATCGAGGCGATGGCGTCGGCCATGGCCCGGGCCTTGCCGTAGCTGAGCAGGGCGTACAGCGGTCCGCGCGCCAAGGGCCAGGCCGGCGAGCCGCACAGCCGGGGCGCGCGCTCGGCGATCAGGGTGTCGATGATGTGGGGGCCGGCCGGCGCGCCCCGCGGATTGACCATGCGGCGACCCTAGACAAGCCCGGCTCCGCTTCCAAGGCGAGGTCCGCACGGTCAGCGGGAAATTTGACGTGGAGGCCGCGCCGTCCGAGGTTGGCGGCCGGGCATTCAGGAGCGCTTCATGAAAAACCTCGGCCGCTGGCTGGTCCTCGCCGTCGTGATCGTCGCCATCGGAGCGGGGGTCTGGGCCTATTGGAACTTCGAACTGCGCTGGCGGCCCAAGACCATCACCAAGAACCAGGCGGAGATCACCAAGATCCTCGAGAGCTCAGGCTGGGTGTCGCCGGGCCTGACCGGGTCCAGGCTCTACATGGTCAGCTTCCGCACCTGTCCCGACTGCGTGCGCTTCAAGCAGGAGGAGTATCCGCGCCTGCACAAGGCGGGCGTCGACACCCGGCTGATCGAGATCGCCCGCGCCGACCGCAACGGCGTGCCCAAGTCCACCCCGGCCGAGCGGGCGACCGTGGCCGAGCTGTGGGTCAACCGCGACTGGGCGCTGTCGGAACGCTGGGACGCCACCCCGGTCGAGGCCTGGACGGCGGCGGGCCTCCATCCCGCCGACGGCGACGTGGCCCGCACGGCGGTGATCGAGGCCGGCCGCAAGACCGTCGAGGACCTGCGGCCGCTGCTCAAGGCCAATGGCGTGAACTTCGCCTATCCGCTGCTGGTCTGGTGGGGCAAGGACGGCAAGATGAAGGCCTGCGCCTGCGAGCGCCGCGAGACGTACCGGTTCGTGCGGAAGGACCTGGGGGTTTAGAGCGCCCTCTTGCTGATCTCGTTCTTGCGGGCCTGGCGGGTCTTGGTCCCGTGCTGGTGGTCGAGGTCGCCGTTGCGCGGCGTCGCGCCGGCGTCGAGCTCGAGGTTGTCGTCGGCGTCATACAGCGCCGCGGTCGCGCCTTCGGGCGCGAGGTCCGAGGGGATCGTGCGGTCTTCGGGTCGGGCCATGACGGGTCTCCTTGCATTCCCGAGAAGAACGAACCCGCCTCCGGCCACGTTCCGCTTTTCCTGAGCGCCGCCGCGCGCTAACCCCGTCCGCGATGCCTACATCCGTCCGCACCGCCTATCGTCAGCGCCTGGCCCAGGGCGAGATCAAGCCCGACGCCGCCCAGGCCGCCGCCGTCGACGCCCTGTCGCGGCTGGAGGCCGACCTCGACAACGCCGGCGAGCCGGGCTTCTCGCTGTTCGGGCGCAAGCCCAAGGGCCAGAAGGGCGTCTACCTGTGGGGCCCGGTGGGGCGCGGCAAGTCGATGCTGATGGACCTGTTCTTCGACAGCGCCCCGGTCGACAGGAAGCGCCGCGCTCACTTCCACGCCTTCATGGCCGAGGTCCACGGCCATATCGACGCCTGGCGCAAGGGCGACGCGGCCGAGCGCAAGGCGCGGTTCGGCCAGCACAAGGGCGACGACCCGATCGCCCCGACCGCCGACCTGATCGCGTCCCAGGCCCGGCTGTTGTGCTTCGACGAGCTGCAGGTCACCGACATCGCCGACGCGATGATCCTGGGCCGGCTGTTCGAGGCGCTGTTCGCCCAGGGAGTCACCCTGGTGGCCACCTCCAACCGGCCGCCCGACGACCTCTACAAGGACGGCCTTAACCGCCAGCTCTTCACGCCCTTCATCGCCATGCTGAAGGAGCGGATGGACGTGGTGGCCGTGCGCGGCCCGGTCGATTTCCGCCTGGACCGGCTGCGGGCCGCCCGCACCTGGCTGTCGCCCGACGACAGGAAGAACCTGGCCGAGTTCGACGCCCTGTGGGCCGATATGCTGGACGGGGCCGAGGAGACCGGGGCCACCGTGGAAGTTCTAGGCCGCAAGATGCGCTTCCCGCGCGCCGCCGGCGGCCTGCTGCGGGCCTCGTTCGCCAGCCTGTGCCAGCAGACCCTGGGCCCGCAGGACTACCTGGCGATCTCCGCGCGCTTCCACACCCTGTTCCTCGAGGACGTGCCGCTGCTGACCCCCGATCGGCGCGACGCGGCCAAGCGGTTCAACACCCTGATCGACTCGCTCTACGAAGCCGACGCCAAGCTGGTGGCCCTGGCCGACGGCGAGCCCGAGGCCCTGTACCCGGCTGGCGACGGGTCTTTCGAATTCGAGCGCACGGTGTCGCGCCTGCAGGAAATGCGTTCGGCCGACTACGTGGCCAAGATAAGGGATTGAGTGAGCATGAGCGTCGCCGACCGGATCCGCGTCAAGGATGTGAAGGTGCTGTCCCACGACTGGTACCTGCTGAAGAAGACCGTCTTCGACTGGCGCGGCAATGACGGCCAGTGGCGCACCCAGAGCCGCGAGACCTATGACCGGGGCGACGGCGCGACCCTGCTGCCCTACAACCTGTCGACCCGCGCGGTGCTGTTGACCCGGCAGTTCCGCTATCCGGCCTACGCCGTCGGTTATGACGGCCTGCTGATCGAGACCGCCGCCGGCCTGCTGGACGACGCCTCGCCCGAGGAACGCATCCGCGCCGAGGTCGAGGAGGAGGTCGGCTATCGCCTGACCGAAGTGCGCAAGGTGTTCCAGGCCTTCATGAGCCCAGGCTCGGTGACCGAGACCCTGCACTTCTTCGTGGCCGAATACGACGCCTCGATGAAGGTTTCCGACGGCGGCGGCCTCGAAGAGGAGGGCGAGGAGATCGAGGTGCTGGAGCGCACGATCGACGAGGCCATGGCGATGATCGCGTCCGGCCAGATCCGCGACGCCAAGACCATCATGCTGTTGCAGTGGGCGATGCTGAACTTGTTCCGCGTCTGATCCTTCTCCCCTTCGGGAGTTCAAGGTGTCGGTCGGGGACAGGCGCATGCGCCTGTCCCCGGCCAAGTCCGGGGGCCTCCGTCTCCGCAAGGGGAGAGCGAACGTCACCCAAGCTTGAGTATTGTAGTTCGCCGCTCCCCACGGCGACGCTGAGAACGTTTCTCAACAAGGGCGGTCGCGTTGACACCGGGGGTGTCGCGCTTAAAAGCATCCCGCAACGCACAAAGCCAAAGGGTTGGACGTTTTCATGACCGACACCAGCGGGGGACTTCCCGAGCGCCCACTGTCGCCGCACCTGCAGGTCTGGCGCTGGCACATCACCATGGCCTGCTCGATCCTGCACCGGGGCAGCGTGATCGCCCTCTATGTCGGCGCGCTGCTGCTGGCCGGCTGGGCGCTGTCGCTGGCCTCCGGGCCCGAGGCCTACGCCTGCTACACCGGCCTGCTGGGGTCGCTGATCGGCAAGCTGGTGCTGTTCGGCCTGACCGTCGCCCTGCTGTTCAACCTGGCCTACACCGTCCGCCAGTCCTTCTGGGACGTCGGCCGCGGCTTCACGCCGAAGGTCGCCGACATGTCCGGCGCCTGCGCCATCGCCTTCGCGGTGGTCGGCGCCATCGTGGTCTGGGTGATCGCCGCCCAAACCGGAGCGCTCTGATCATGGCCAACTCGTCTTCCGCCGGTCGTTTCCGCACCGCCATGTCCCGGGCCCGCGGCCTGGGCGCCTCGCACCACGGCGTCGGCCACTTCATCACCGAGCGCGTCTCGGGCCTGGCCCTGATCCCCCTGGCCCTGTGGGGCGTGTTCGCCGGCCTGCGCCTGGCCGGGATCGGCTATGACGGGGCGATCGAGTGGGTGTCGATCCCGCTCAACACCGTCCTGCTGTGCCTGCTGCTGGTCGTCGCCCTGATCCACCTGAAGGGCGCCATCCAGCTGGTCATCGAGGACTACATCCAGGGCTTCGTGATCAAGTCGGTCCTGGTGATCGGCAACCTGTTCCTTTGCGTCCTCGGCGGCGCCGTGGGGGTCGTTGCGATCCTCAAGGTCGCCTTCACCGGAGCCTTTTGATGTCGGCCTACAAGTTCATCGACCACAAGTTCGACGTCGTCGTCGTCGGCGCCGGCGGTTCGGGCCTGCGGGCCGCGCTCGGCTGCGCCCAGGCCGGCCTGAAGACCGCCTGCGTCACCAAGGTGTTCCCGACCCGCAGCCACACGGTCGCCGCCCAGGGCGGGATCTCGGCCTCGCTGGGCAATATGGGCCAGGATGACTGGCGCTGGCACATGTACGACACCGTCAAGGGCTCGGACTGGCTGGGCGACCAGGACGCCATCGAATATCTGACCCGCAACGCCCCGGCCGCCGTCTATGAGCTGGAGCACTGGGGCGTGCCGTTCTCGCGCACCGAGGAAGGCAAGATCTACCAGCGCGCCTTCGGCGGCATGACCAAGAACTATGGCGAAGGCCCGATCCAGCGCACCTGCGCGGCGGCCGACCGCACCGGTCACGCCATGCTGCACACGATGTACGGCCAGTCCCTGGCCCACGACACCGAGTTCTTCATCGAGTATTTCGCGCTCGACCTGATCATGGAAGACGGCGTCTGCCGGGGCGTCACCGCCTGGAAGCTGGACGACGGCACCCTGCACCGGTTCCAGGCCCAGATGGTCATTCTGGCGACCGGCGGCTACGGCCGCGCCTACTTCTCGGCCACCTCGGCCCACACCTGCACCGGCGACGGCAACGCCATGGCCCTGCGGGCCGGCCTGCCGCTGCAGGACATGGAATTCGTCCAGTTCCACCCGACCGGCATCTACGGCGCCGGCTGCCTGATCACCGAGGGCGCCCGCGGCGAGGGCGGCTACCTGACCAACTCGGAAGGCGAGCGCTTCATGGAGCGCTACGCCCCGTCCGTGAAGGACCTGGCCCCGCGCGACATGGTCAGCCGGGCCATGACCATCGAGATCCGCGAAGGCCGCGGCGTGGGCCCCAACAAGGACCACATCTTCCTGCACCTGGACCACCTGGACCCGAAGATCCTGCACGAGCGCCTGCCCGGCATCTCCGAGACCGCCAAGGTGTTCGCCGGCGTCGACGTGACCAAGGCCCCGATCCCGGTGCTGCCGACCGTCCACTACAACATGGGCGGCATCCCGACGAACTATCACGGCGAGGTCGTCACCAAGTCGGGCGACAACCCCGACCAGGTGATCCCCGGCCTGATGGCCGTGGGCGAGGCGGCCTGCGTCTCGGTGCACGGCGCCAACCGCCTGGGCTCCAACAGCCTGATCGACCTGGTGGTGTTCGGCCGCGCCGCCGCGCTGCGCTGCGCCGAGATCCTCAAGCCCCTGGCTACTCAGCCGGAGCTGCAGGACAGCATGACGGACGGCCACCTGGCCCGCTTCGACCGCTACCGCAACGCCAATGGCGCCCAGCCGACGGCGGCGCTGCGTCTGGAGATGCAGAAGGCCATGCAGGAGGACGCCGCGGTGTTCCGCACCGGCGAGAGCCTGGAAAGCGGCGTCGCGCGCCTGGGCGTGGTCTGGGAAAAGGCCAAGGACATCAAGGTCAGCGACCGGGGCCTGGTGTGGAACACCGACCTGATGGAGACCCTGGAGTTCGACAACCTGATCGGCCAGGCCGTCGTGACGGTGGCCGGGGCGGTCAACCGCACCGAAAGCCGCGGCGCCCATGCCCGCGAGGACTTCTCCAACCGCGACGACAAGGAATGGATGAAGCACACCCTGGCCTGGCTCGACCAGGGCACGGGCAAGGTGAAGATCGATTTCCGACCGGTGCACAGCTACACCATGTCGAAAGACATCGACTACATCCCGCCCAAGGCGCGGGTCTACTGAGGCCCGTGATGGTGGTGTGGGAGCGCGACACGGACGCGGACTGGCGTGAACTGGGCGCCACCGAACCGTTTTGGGGCGTGGCCAGCCTCCCTCGCTTCAGGTCCGCGAACCTGAAGGCCGAGGACGTCGTGTCCTTCTACGATTCCGGCGTCGGCCACGTCGCCGACATCGTCGGGCGCCTGCGTCAGCAGACCGGCGTCGCGCCGGGCGGCCGCGCCCTGGACTTCGGCTGCGGCACGGGCCGCCTGAGCGAGGCGATGATGGCCCACGCCGATCAGGTGGTCGGCTACGACATCTCGCCGGGCATGCTGGAAAAGGCGCGCCTGAAAGGCGGGGCCCAGTATACCGACGTACTGCCCGAGGGGCCGTTCGACTGGATCAACTCGTTCATCGTCTTCCAGCACATCCCGCCCGAGCGGGGCACGGCCTTGTTCGAGCAGTTGCTCGACCGCCTGGCGCCGGGTGGCCATGTCAGCCTGCACCTGACCGTCTGGCGCGAACCGCATCTGCAACTGACCAGGTCCCGGCTGGCGCGACTGCGCGGCGCCGTCGCCCGGGCGCGGGGACGGATCAAGCCCGGCCAGATCATGATGTACGACTACGACCTGTCACGCCTTTTGCGGATCCTCAACACCCACGGCGTCGAGGAGATCAACATGGTGTCGACCGATCATGGCGGCCACCACGGCGTGATCCTGCTGGGACGCCGCAACCTGGACGCCGCCGCATGATCCCGCGCCACGCCCACGCCCTCGGGCTCGCCCCCGCCGCGCCAAACGCTTCGTCCAAGGACGTCTTCTGATGGTTCAACTCACCCTCCCCAAGAACTCCACCGTCCAGAGCGGCAAGACCTGGCCGGCTCCGGCCGGGGCCAAGAACACCCGGTCGTTCAAGGTCTATCGCTACGATCCGGAAGACGGCCGCAATCCGCGCTGGGACACCTACGAGGTCGACCTCGACGCCTGCGGCCCGATGGTCCTGGACGCGCTGCTCTATATCAAGAACAGCATCGACCCGACCCTGGCCTTCCGCCGCTCGTGCCGCGAAGGGGTCTGCGGCTCCTGCGCCATGAACATCGGCGGCCGCAATACCCTGGCCTGCACCCACGGCCACGCCGACACCCCCGGCAAGGCCGTACAGATCAGCCCGCTGCCCTCGCAGCCGGTGGTCAAGGACCTGATCCCCGACCTGACGCTGTTCTACGCCCAGTACGCCTCGATCGAGCCGTGGCTGCACACCGTCACGCCCGAGCCGCAGGCCGAGTGGCGGCAGTCGCCGGAAGACCGCTCCAAGCTCGACGGCCTCTACGAGTGCATCCTGTGCGCCTGCTGCTCGACCTCGTGCCCCAGCTACTGGTGGAACGGCGACAAGTATCTGGGCCCGGCCACCCTGCTGCACGCCTATCGCTGGCTGATCGACAGCCGCGACGAAGCCACGGGCGAGCGCCTCGACGACCTCGAGGACCCGTTCAAGCTCTATCGCTGCCACACGATCATGAACTGCGCTCAGGTCTGCCCCAAGGGCCTGAACCCGGCCAAGGCGATCGCCGAGATCAAGAAGATGCTGGTCGAACGCGTCGTCTAATTCTGCACAATGACGAGCGGCTTGCCAAAAGGTGACGCCGCCGTCATTTTTGGCGGAATGGGAGGATGCGGGTTTTGAGTGAAGCAGGCACCGGTGATCTGAACAGCCGCGTCGTCATCGTCGGCGCCGGCCACGCGGGCGGCTCGGCGGCCGCCTTTCTGCGCCAGTACGGCCATGTGGGTCCGATCGTGCTGATCGGCGACGAGCCCCTGCTGCCCTATCAACGCCCGCCGCTGAGCAAGGCCTGGCTGAAGGGCGAGGCCGACGCCGAGAGCCTGCAGCTCAAGCCCGACAGCTGGTACGAAGAGGCCGGCGTCTCCCTGCGCCTGGGCGGCACGGTCGTCAGCCTCAATCGCGGGGCCAAGACGGTGACCCTCTCCTCGGGAGAGGAGTTGCCTTACGACTACCTGATCCTGGCCACCGGGGCCCGGGCCCGTGCCCTGCCGCTCCCTGGCGCTGATCTCTCTGGCGTGTTGTCACTGCGCACGGCGGCCGACGCCGAGGCCCTGAAGGGCGCGCTGGGCCCCGGCAAGCGCCTGGCGGTGGTCGGTGGCGGCTATGTCGGCCTGGAGGCGGCGGCCTCGGCCCGCGCCCTGGGCGGCCAGGTGACGATCATCGAGCGCGAGCCTCGCGTCCTGGCCCGGGTGGCCTGCGAGACCCTGTCGAACTTCTTCCAGGACTATCACGGCGCGCGCGGCGTGACCTTCGAGCTCAACGCCGGGGTCGCCGGGTTCGAGGGGGCGGATGGCCACGTCACCGGCGTCAAGCTGAGCGACGGCCAGATGGTGGCCTGCGACGCGGCCCTGGTCGGGGTCGGGGCGATCCCCAACGAGGAGTTGGCCCGCGACGCCGGCCTGGACTGCACCAACGGCGTGGTCGTCGATATCGAGGCCCGCACGGCCGACCCGTTCGTCTTCGCCATCGGCGACGTCACCCACCGGCCGCTGCCGCTCTATGACCGCCAGTTCCGTCTGGAGAGCGTGCCCAACGCCCTGGAGCAGGCCAAGCAGGCCGCCGCCGCCATCGCCGGCCGGCCGATGCCGCCGCACGAGATCCCGTGGTTCTGGTCCGACCAGTACGACCTGAAACTGCAGATCGCCGGCCTGCCGTTCGACGCCGACCGCCAGGTGGTGCGCGGCGACGTGGCCGCCGCCCGGTTCGCCGTCTTCCACCTGAAGGGCGACCTGGTGCAGGCCGTCGAGGCCGTCAACGCGCCGCCCGAATTCATGGCCGGCAAGCAACTGATCGCCAAGCGCACGCCCGTCAGCCTCGAGAAGCTGGCGGACGGGGCGATTTCCATGAAAGAAGTAGCGGCGTAAAACGACCGTTCAAAAACGCCTTAGGGGACCCATGGCCAAGATCACCTACATCGAGCACGACGGCACGGATCATGTCATCGACGTCAAGCCGGGCCTGACGGTCATGGAAGGCGCCGTGAAGAACAACGTGCCGGGCATCGACGCCGACTGCGGCGGGGCCTGCGCCTGCGCCACCTGCCACGTCTATGTCGACGACGCCTGGCTGCCCAAGACCGGCGACAAGTCGGCGATGGAAGAGTCGATGCTGGACTTCGCCGAGAACGTCGAGCCGAACAGCCGGCTGTCGTGCCAGATCAAGGTGAGCGACGCGCTGGACGGCCTGGTGGTGCGGTTGCCGGAAAGCCAGCACTAGGCTTCAAAAGCCTCCCCCTGTGGGGGAGGCGATCGCGCAGCGATCGGTGGGGGGAGTTTTAGGGTCGTCGATCCTGCGCGCGGCCGAGGTCGTATTCCTCCCCCCACCGTCGGCTTCGCCGACACCTCCCCCACAGGGGGAGGCATTCCTAAAACCCGAATTCCGGCTGCGCCGCGCCGGGCTGCTGCGTCTCCGGCAAATGGCAGGTGAACGTCGAGCCCGCGCCGGGCTCGCTTTCCAGCGCCACCCAGCCGCCGTGCAGCTCGACCAGCGCCTTGACCAGGGCCAGGCCCAGGCCTGGGCCGCCGCGGTCGCGGCCGACGAAACGGTCGAAGATGTGGGCCTGGACGTGGAAGGGCACGCCGCGGCCGGTGTCGGAAACGTCCAGCCGCACCTCGCCCAGGGCTCGCCGCGCCGACAGGGTGACCACGCCGTCCGGCGGCGTCTGGCGTAGGGCGTTCTCGATCAGGTGGTCGAGGATCTGCGACAGGCGCTTGTGGTCGCCGCGGATCAGGCCGACGTCCTTGTCGCATTCGACCGCCAGGGTCACGCCGCCCACCTGGGCCAGCTTCAGCGAGCGCTCCTGGGCGTCGCTCATCAGCCCGGCCACCCGGATGTCCTCGATCTCCAGCGCCATCTCGCCGGCGTCGATCTGGGCCATGTCGAGCACGTCGTCGATCGAGCGGGCCAGCTGGGTGGCGGCCGAGCGCACCGAGGCCACGTGGCCCCGGCTGCGTTCCGTCAGGCCGTCGGCCCGCTCCAGCAGCTCCGAATAGCCGATGATCGTGGTCAGCGGGGTGCGCAGCTCGTAGGAGACGTTGCCGACGAAGTCGCGCTTCAGCCGCTCGGCCTCGGTCAGGGCCTGGGAGCGGTCGGCCAGGGCGGTCTGCAGGTCGCGGGTGTCGGTGACGTCGGCGAAGGCGATCAGGGTCGCCCCGTCCGGCAAGGGCCGCGATTGATAGACGATGATCCGGTTGTCGGAGGTGCGGGTCTCGCCCGAGGTCGGGGCGCGCATCTGCGGGTCGGGGTCGGCGACCCGGCCCTTCAGCTCGCGCCAGAAGCTCAGGTCGTGCAGGCGCGGCACGCACAGCTCGACCACGCCCTCGAAATCGACCGCCGCTTCCAGGGCCTGGGGCGAGACGTTCCAGAAGGTCTCGAAAGCCTCGTTGTGCAGCCGCAGCCGGCCGTCCGAGCCGAACACCGCCACGGCGTCGTTCAGCTTGTCCAGCGTGGCCTGCTGCACCTGGATCAGGGCGTTGTACTGGGCCTTCAGCCGCAGCTCGCCGGTGATGTCGGAATAGAGCAGCAGCATGCCGCCCAGCGGGTGGGGCTGGCGCACGACGCGCAGGGTGCGGCCGTCGGGCAGGTCCCACATCTCGTCGGCCTGGGGCCCGACGTCCTCGTAGCGGGCCAGCTCGGCCGCCTTCCATTTCGCATAATCGACCGTCTCGGGCAGCCGGCGGCGCTGGCGCAGGCGGTCCAGCACCTCGCCATGGGTCGGCCGATCGGCCAGCCAGGCCGGCTCCAGCCCCCACAGCTCGGCGAAGGCGGTGTTGTGGAAGGCCAGGCGGCGGCTCTGGCTGAAGATCGCCACCGCGTCGGCGATGTGGTTGAGCGTCTCGTCGTGGGCCTCGACGTGCTTCCTCAGCGCGTCGCGCATGTCCTCGACCTCGGTGACGTCGCTGCTGAACACCCCGACCCCGCCGCCTTCCAGCGGCTGGGCCGAGAAGCGCAGGGCGCGGCGGCGGCCGTCGATCGGCACCCAGCGGACCGCCTCGCGCAGTTCGCCGGCCTTGGCGGCCTCGACGGCCAGGGCGTCGGCGGCCCGGTCCACGGTCTTGCCCTCGCGCGCGGCCTCGTCGGCCGAGCCGGCGCCGACGACGCGCAGATAGGCCGTGTTGCCCCACACCGGCCCGCCGTCGGCGTCCGAGATCCAGGCCGGCTCGACCAGGCCGTCCATGAAGGCGGCGAAGCGCGGAGCGTCGGGCAGGCCGGTCTCGTCGGCGGCCGCCGCGGCCAGCCGCAGCCAGGCCAGGGCCCCGCCCGCGCGGCCTTCGACCACGACGCCGCCCTTGGGTCCCCACGCCTCGAAGGCGCAGGCCTCGCCGCGCTCGAACAGGGCCGTCAGCTTATGGGCGTGGTCGGGGTCGGCCGCGCCCAGGGCGTCGACCACGCTCTGGGCGTCGGCGGGCGCGCCGAGGATGCCGGCGCAGGCGACTAGGGCCTCCTCGCCGGACACCAGCCGCGCCGCGCCGTGTTCGACGGCGACGACCACGACGTCGAAGGCCTCGGCCGAAGCCTGGGCGGTCAGGGCGCCGTGCTCCAGCCCCTCCAGGCGGGCTCGCAGGTGGGAAAGCTGGCTCTCGAACCGTCGCCGCTGGGCCATGGCCCAAAGGGTGGCGCACAGGGCGAGGCAGACCGCGCCGGCCGTGGCGGCCAGGATCAGATCGGGCGAGGTCATCAGGCTTGTCGTTCGCCTCTAGGGGGAATTTCGAATCAGAGTCCCAGATTAGGGCCCGCGTGACCAGAGCGCGATGAGCTGTGCTGTCGCGGGCCTTCCTGGGCTGGCGTCCGGGCCCAATCGGCCTATGTACGGGCCATGACCTGGACCGACAAAAACGCCTCTTGGCTCGCCCCTTCGCTCGCCCCGTCCCTGGATGATTTCGCCGCCCTCGCCCGGCGGGCCTTCGACGCCCTGCCCGGCGATTTCCGCCGCCAGGCCGGCGACGTGGTGTTCCGCGTCGACGACTTCGCGTCCGAAGAGGTGCTGGACGAACTGGGCATCGAGGACCCGTTCGAGCTGACGGGCCTCTACCAGGGCGTCGACCTGGGCCGGCGCTCGGTCCTAGATCCCTCGCCGCACCCCTCGATGGTGTTCCTCTATCGCCGGCCGATTCTCGACGAATGGTGCGAACGCGGCGACGTTTCGCTCGGCGAGCTGATCGCCCACGTGCTGGTCCACGAGATCGGCCACCATTTCGGACTGTCGGACGACGACATCCACCGCATCGAGGACGAGGCATGAGCCTGATTGACACCCCCTTCTTCGACATCGGCGCCTGGCGCGAACGCATGGACGGCCGCTGGTTCGACAGCGGCGTCCAACTGGCCGAGGCCGGGGCGGTCGACCTGGTGGCCATCGAGGACGACAGCGTCACCGCCCACGTCAGGGGCGGCGAACTCTACGTGGTCTCGCTGCGGGCCCCGGCCGGCGACGGCGCCTGCACCTGCCCGGGCTTCGAGAAGTTCGGGGCCTGCAAGCATCAGGCGGCGGTCGTGGTCGCGGCCAACCTGCTCGACGCCACGGGCCGCCAGTACGTCCAGGGGCGGCTGGCCCGGCTGCGCGACGGCCTGGCGCTGGAAAGCCGCGAGGCGCTGATCGAGCGGCTGGTGGACCTGGCCAAGCGTGATCCGAAGGTGCTGGCGAGCCTGGAGAGCTGAGCGCTTCCGTCGGTCCTATGGGACGAGCAGGCGCGCCAGATAGGTAACCGTCTTGCCGCCGCCGTGAATCTCGCCCGTGCCGACGCCCACGAAACCGAGATCGGCGTGGAAGGCGTCCGACGCGGGGTTGGGCGGGATGGCGTTGACCTCGCAGACCACCCGGTCGTGCCCGGCGCGCAGGGCCTGCTCGAACAGGTCGAGATACAGCCGCCGCGCGATGCCGCGTCCGCGGGCGTGGGCGGCGACGACGATGCGGTCGACATAGACGAAGCGCGGATAACGGGCGCGGAACCACAGGAAGTTCGGGCTGTCGTAGTCGGCGTCCTGGTCGAAGGCCAGGAGGAGGGCGTCGGCCTCGCCGATCCGCTTGGCCAGGAAGGCCTCCGCCACCAGATGCCGCAGCCGGTCCGGCTCCAGCCAGGACAGTTCCATCGCATGGGCGTTGTTCAGCGCCAGCAGGGCATCGCTCAAGGGGGCTGATCCGGTGAGATCGATCAGGGCGTCGGACGCGGGATGATCATTCATGCTGGTCTCCAGGTCCGCGGCCGTGAACGCCCGCCGCCGCGCCGGGATCGGCCGATGGCCACGACCCGGATCAAAGTCCCCAAACCTCCCCCCACCGGCCTTCGGCCGCCTCCCACGGGGGGAGGATCTGGCCTCAGTAAGGCAACTGCTCCGGGGCCGGCGTTCCGGGAGCCGGCGTTTCGGCCGCCGGGCCTTCCGGCGTCGCCGGCGGGTTCAGCAGGTCGCCGATCGGATCGTCGGTCACCGGAGCCGGGGGCTCGATCACGCCGCCGGGGATCGGGGTGGCCTTCAGGCGCGGCAGGGCCGCCGCCATGAAGGTCTTCCAGATCTCGGCCGGGGCGCCGCCGCCGGTGACCTTCCTCATCGAGGTGTTGTCGTCCTTGCCCGTCCACACCGCGGCGACAAAGCCCCCGGTGTAACCGACGAACCAGGCGTCGCGGTAATCGCTGGTGGTGCCGGTCTTGCCGGCGATGTCGTAGCCGGCGACCTTGGCGCGGGCCCCGGTGCCGGCCGCCACGACCTGGCGCATCATCTGGTTCATGTACTGCAGCGAGGGCGTACCGATCACCGCCGGCCGCGGGGCGTTGTCGACGCTGTGGTCGTAAAGGACCTTGCCGCTGGTGGTGCGGATGCGCTCGATGCCGTAGCCCTTGGCCAGGAAGCCGCCGTTGGCGAACGGGGCGTAAGCCTGGGCCATCTCCATGGGCGAGACCTCGACGGCGCCCAGGGCCATGGACGGGTCCAGCTGGATCTTGCTGGTGATGCCCAGGCGGCGCGCGGTGGCGGCGACGTTGCTGGTGCCGACCTCGTTGGCCAGACGCGCGGCGACCGTGTTGATCGACTGGGCCAGGGCGGTCTGCAGGGTCATCTGGCCCAGATACTTGTTGGTGTAGTTCTTGGGCTCCCACGTGCCGATCTTCACCGGCTCGTCATTGACGACGACGCTGGGATTGCGGCCCTGGTCCATGGCCGTCAGATAGACGAACGGCTTGAAGGCCGAGCCGGCCTGGCGGCGGGCGCTGGTGGCGCGGTCGAACTGGCTCTCGCCATAGTCGGCGCCGCCGACATAGGCCCGGATGCGGCCTTCGCCGTCGATGGCCACCAGGGCCGCCTGCTGCACGCCCTGGCCCTTGTGACCCTCGACGCCGACCTGCACCGAACGCTCGGCCGCCACCTGGATCGGCAGGTCGAGCGTGGTTTCGACCACCAGGTCCTCGGTCGGCTCGCCGACCAGCGAGCGCACCTGGGCGTCGACATAGTCGGTGAAATACTGGGCCCGCTGGTTGGCCAGGGTGGCCGAGACCCGCACGGGCTCCTTGAAGGCCTCGTCGCGCTGCTCGGCGGTGATGGCCTTCATCCGCACCATCTCGTCGAGCACGATGGTGGCGCGGCGGGCGGCGCGGTCGCTGGCCGAGACCGGCGAATAGCGGGACGGGGCCTTCATCAGGCCGGCCAGCAGGGCCGCTTCGCCGACCGTCAGCTGCGAGGCGGGCTTGTTGAAATAGCGCTGCGAGGCGGCCTCGATACCATAGGCCCCGGCCCCGAAATAGACCCGGTTCATGTAGAGGGCCAGGATCTGCTTCTTGCTGAATTTCAGCTCCAGCCAGACGGCCAGGATCAGCTCCTGGGCTTTGCGGCGATAGTTCTGGGCCGGGCTGAGGAACAGGTTCTTGGCCAGCTGCTGGGTGATGGTCGAACCGCCGCGCTGGGGTCCGCCAGTGTGGCCGACGTTCCAGATCACCGAGCGGGCGATGCCCCAGGGGTTGAAGCCGATGTGGTGGTAGAACTGGCGGTCCTCGATGGCCACGAAGGCGGCCGGCACATATTCCGGAAGGGCGTCCAGGTCGACGGGCGGCGCGTACTGGCTGCCGCGCACGGCCAGCAGGGCGCCCGACCGGTCCAGGTAGTTGATCGAGGGCTGGCGCTTGACGTCGTACAGCTTGGAGGTGTCGGGCAGGTCGCTGGCGAACACCGCGAAGAAGGCGACGATGAAGATCAGGCCCCAGACGCCGAGCACGATCGTCCAGTAGAGCAACGCCTGCAGAGGCGTGCGTTGCGGCTTCGCCGGCCTGTTCCCGCCGAAGGTTCCGTTCGCCATGTCGTCCTGTTCCCGAAGGGCGCGGGTGTCCCGGGGTCGCGCCAGAATCCGTTTAGCCGAAGCTCACAAAACGCGCGACAAGATTGACGAGGTGTGAACGCCCGCCCGCTTGCCTTGCGTCCTGGAGATGTTCATGGTTCGTTTCAATCCTGGATCGTTGACCGACGCAGGGTCGAACCCACCGTTGCAGAGCCGTTGAAGCCGATGTGCGCCTTTGAGCGGAATTCCGAGGCCATTAAGTGGCGCCGCGCTTGGCCTGGGGCCCGCGCGCTGTCAAAACACGCCCGTGCACGCTCAGCCTGATTCAACCCTCACCCGGCCCCCCTCGGTCGCGGCGCCCTCGATCGAGGCGGCGCGCGAGGTGCTGCGCCGCACCTTCGGCCATTCGGACTTCCGTGGCCTGCAGGCCGGGGTGATCACCGAACTGCTGGAGGGACGCAGCGCCCTGGCCGTGCTGCCGACCGGCGGCGGCAAGAGCCTGTGCTACCAGATCCCCGCCCTGGTCCGTCCGGGCCTGGGGCTGGTGGTCTCGCCGCTGATCGCCCTGATGGCCGACCAGGTAGCCGGGCTGCAGCAGGCCGGCGTCGCCGCCGAGCGGCTGGACAGCAACACCCTGCCCGACGAGCGGGCCGAGATCTGGCGGCGGATCGACGCCGGCAAGCTGGACCTGCTCTATCTGTCGCCCGAAGGCCTGATGCAGCCGTCGATGCTGGAGCGGCTGTCGCGCCTGCCCCTGTCGCTGGTCGCCGTCGACGAGGCCCACTGCGTCAGCCAGTGGGGCCACGACTTCCGCCCCGAATACCGGATGCTGGGCCGCCTGGCCGAAGTGTTCCCCCACGCCCCGCGCCTGGCTGTCACCGCCACCGCCGACGCCCGCACCCGCGACGACATCCGCGCCGAGCTGCGCCTGCAAGGCGCGGCCGAGTTCGTCGACAGCTTCGCCCGCCACGAGCTGGCCCTGAACGCCGAGCGCAAGAAGGGCAAGGGCCACGACCGGGTCATCGAACTGGTCACCGAGCGTCCGAACCGGGCCGGGGTGGTCTATGCCGGCAGCCGCGACTCCACCGAGAAGCTGGCCGAGAAGCTGATCGCCCAGGGCATTCCCGCCCTCGCCTACCACGCCGGCCTCGACAAGAATTTGCGGGCCCGGCGGCTTGAGGAGTTCCTCGAGGCCGAGGAGGCGGTGATGGTGGCGACCATCGCCTTCGGCATGGGCGTCGACAAGCCCGACGTCCGCTTCGTGATCCACGCCGACCCGCCGGCCGCCATCGAGGCCTATTGGCAGGAGATCGGCCGGGCCGGCCGCGACCGCCAGCCGGCCGAGGGCATCACCCTCTACAGCTCGGCCGACCTGGCCTGGGCCGTGCGGCGGATCGACGGGCAGAACGCGCCCGACGAGGTCAAGGCCGTGCAACTGCGCAAGCTGCGGCAGTTCTACGCCATGCTGGAAGGCGTCACCTGCCGCGCCGCCGCCGTCCGCCGCTATTTCGGCGAAGAGGGGGTCGAGCGCTGCGGGGTCTGCGACATCTGCGTCTCGCCGCCGTTGGGCGTCGACGCGACCCAGGCCGCTCAGAAGGCGCTGTCGGCCGCCCACCGCATGGGCGGACGGTTCGGGCGCGGCCGGTTGATCGACCACCTGCTGGGCAAGACCAAGGATGTCACCCAGGCCGAGGCCCAGATGTCGACCTTCGGCATCGGCAAGGAGTTCGGGCCGCAGGGCTGGCGCGACCTGCTCGACACCCTGGTGTTCGAGGGCCTGCTGCGGGAAGACCCCAACGACGGCCGGCCGCTGATCGGCCTGGGCGACGGCGAGGGCGTGCGTCAGGTCTATCGCGGCGAGCGGCTGGTGTCGCTGCGCCAGCAGCCCGAGACCTCGGACAGTCCCGGCCGCTCTGGGGCTGGCAAGACGGCCCGCAAGCGCCAGGCCCTGACCGTACCGCTCGAGGACCAGGCGCTGTTCGAGGCCCTGCGCGCCTGGCGGCGCGAGGAAGCCGCCGGCCAGCATGTGCCGCCCTATGTGATCTTCCACGACGCCACCCTGGCCGAGATCGCCGCCGCCCGCCCGGCCGCCCTGGCCGCCCTGGCCAAGGCCGGCGGCGTGGGCCAGGGCAAGCTCGACCGCTACGGTGAGGCGGTGCTCAAGGTGGTGCGCGACAACTAGGCCGCCCGCGCCCGGACCGAAACGTTTTGACGCGCGGCGTGTTACGTTCACTGGCCCATTTTCCCCACGGGATTTCGCATGACCGACTTCACGATCAAGACCCCAGCCCCCAAGTCGACCGCTAAAGCCGGCGCCAAGCGCGCCAAGGCCGCCGTCGACAAGGCCGTGGAGACCGTCACCGAGAAGGCCCATGTCGCCGCCGAGTTCGTTGGCGAAAAGGCCGAGATCGGCAAGACCTGGACGGCCGAGAAAGCCCAGGTCGCCCATCAGCAGGCCGAAGAGCACCCCATCGCCCTGGCGGTCGGGACCTTCGTCGCGGGCCTGGTGTTCGGCTTCCTGCTGGCCCGCAATTTCGACCGTTAAAGCATTTTCAAGCGAAGTGGCCTCCGGTTCGCGTGAAGAAAATGCGTAAAAGCAAAGACTTCTAAAGCGACAGCCGCTCGGCGATGACGCCGGCGGCCCGCAAGGCTCCCATCCGCGCGAAGGCCAGGGTGAGCGCCTTGCGACGGGCCGGGGCCAGCGGCGCGACCGGGGCTTCACGCACCACCGCCCCGCCGAAGCCGTCGGCGACGATCAGGCCGGGCTCGTCGGGCAGGACGCCTTCGGGAAACCGCGGCGCGACCGCGAAATAGAAGGCGTCGCAGTAGGGCGCGTATTCCGGCCACTTGCGGTCGATGCGGAAATCCTCCAGCCCCGACTTCACCTCCACGATCAGCACGTCGCCTTTCGGTCCCAGCGCCATCAGGTCGGCCCGCCGGCCGTTGGGCAGGGTCACCTCGGCCAAGGGGGCGTAGCCCAGCGACACCAGGAACCGCGCGGCGCCGCGCGTCACCAGGTCGGTGGTCTCGGGCCGCGAGGGCCGAAGGTCGATGACGACGTCCATGCCGGAACCTTGTTCCAGCTTTGTTCGGGGATCAAGGGGTCAGTAATGGTAGCGACACTGCGCCAGGTCGAGCCGCTGATCGTCGCCCGCGCCGGCCACGCGATAGACCAGCCGGTCTTCCAGCGTGATCCGCCGCGACCACCAGCCCTTGAGATCGCCCTTCAGCGGCTCGGGCTTGCCCGTGCCCTTGAAGGGGGTGCGTTGGCACTCCTTGATCAGGGCGTTGACACGGTCGAGCGTGGTGGCGTCGCTGGATTGCCAATGCAGGTAGTCGGCCCAGGCCTGGTCGGAAAAGACCAGCTTCACGGCTCGTGAAGCGTCCGCTCACGACCTTGCCCGGCATCGAGCTGCGCAATGGACGCCCTCAGACGCTCGGCGTTGGTCGGCGACGAAAGAAGATGGAGCGTCTCCTCCATCGCATGCCAATCGGACAGTGAAACCATCACCACCGACTCCGCCTTCTGGCGCGTAATCACGACGGGCGCGCGGTCATCGACGACGCGGTCCATCACTTCTTTCAGATTGGCGCGGGTGTCCGAATAGCTCAGCACGTCCATGACGGGCCTCCTGACCTCATTTTATATGTACCAATTTCGGTACAATATCAAGGCCGGGAATCCACCCGCGACAAGGCGGACACTCCTCACGCCGGCGGTTGCTGCGGGAACTCCAGCTTGGCGTAGCCCAGGGCCTTGACCCGGGCCAGGGCCGCGGCCTTGGCGGCCGGGCTCATCACCGCCTGGCGCGACAGCAGCCAGACGAAGTTGCCGCCGGGCGTGGCCATGATCGCCCAGGACTGGTCGTCGGCCCGGTCAAGCACCCAGTATTCCTGTTTCTTCAGCCCGCCCAGGAAGCTCATCTTGAACTTGGCGTTCTGGGTTCCGGCGACGATCTGGCCGGTGGTGTTGAAGGTCTTCGCCGCGCCGCCGGCCGAGCCCTTGCGGCAGATCTGCAGGACGGAAAAGCCGTTGGCCCCCTTGTCGGTGAACTGGGTTGTCGCCGCCTCGCAGTCGCGCTGGCCGGAGTTGGGCGTGCGGGCGATCTCGTACCACATGCCGGTGTAGAAGGCGGCCGAGACCGGCTTCGACGGCGGCTGGGCCGCCGCGAGGGCCTGGGTGGCGAGCATGCTCCCCGCTAACACGAGGGGGGCGATCACGGTCGAGAAAATGCGCATACGGCCACCTTGCCTCACAAGCCGCCACAAACGCAAAGCGCCCCGCCGAAGTTCCCGGCGGGGCGCTCGAAGTCTTGGACGAACGTCCTATTCGGCGGCGATGGTCACCGGGGCGACACGGTCGCGGAAGTTGATGGCCTGCAGGTGGCGGATGCCCTCCTCGGCGATGTCGTCGCCGACCATGCGGTCGCCCTCGCCGCGCAGCTCCTCGATGTCGACGTACATCGCGTAGAAGGCCTTGGTGCGCTCGGTGATGATGCCGGCGTTGAGCAGGGTCTTGACCAGCACCCGGAAGATGTTGGTCTGCTCCTTCATGTTCTCCCGACGCAGGTCGTCGGTCATGATCTTCCCGTACTCCTCGACCACCTTGTCGGGGTCGAGGCCGAATTCGGCGTAGAGGTCGAGCTGCTGGTGCGGGGAGACCAGGTTGAACAGCAGGGTCTGGAAGCAGTGCGCCGCCCAGTCCTCGATGATCGCGTGCTCCTCGGGGGTCAGCTTGGGCACCGTGCGGTCGGCCCAGATCTTCCCGAACTTGTGGTGGAAGGCCTCGTCGGTCATCACCAGCTGCAGCATCTTCTTGCCCAGCGGGTCGTTGATCTGGGTGTAGAAAGTGGCGAACGCGCCCATGGCCAGGCCCTCGACCAGCATCTGCATGCCGATGATCTTCTTGTAGACCTCGGGCGCGCCGATGATCTCGACCAGCAGGGTCTTCAGGGCCGGGCCGCACTCGACGGGCTTGCCCCAGCGGGCCTTGATGTACTTGGCGAAGGCCGTGACGTGGCGGGCCTCTTCCCGGGTCTGGTTGGCGGCGTATTCCTGGGCGCCCTGGTCCTTGAGCACGTGGCACAGGCTGGCCGACAGGTTCAGCGCGCCCTGCTCGCCGTGCAGAATCGACGAGAAGCTGCGCAGCACCGACTGGTTGATGAAGCGGATGCGTTGCTTGGGATCGCTGAGGTGGTCGGACACGTAGTCGGTCGACAGGGCGATGACCAGGTCCTCGGGAACCAGCGCCTGGTTCTCCATGTCGAACGGCTCATCGTAGTCGATATAGGCCTTGTCCAGCGGATCCCAGAAGTGGTCGTGGGTCGCCGAGATGATCTTGTCGAAGGCGGTCGAGCGGTTGTTGTAGCGGTCGAGCTCGAGCATCGCCTCGAAGTCGTCGGGCGCCACCGCGTCGTACATGGCGTCCTTGGTGATGTTCTTGTCCGTCACGATGGGCTCCTGCCTAATGGGGGCGAGCCTGGCCGACTGCGCGGTCCTTGGGCTCAAGTGAACACTGTCCACTCAAAATTCCCGGGTGGTCAAATTAAAAATGACGGGTGCGTCAAGTTCGTGACGTCGCCCCTCGCCGGAAGAGGTCTCGATGGGTCTGAACATCTTCGTGCTGACCGGGGCGGGAATCTCGAGCGAGAGCGGCCTGGGCACGTTCCGCGACGCCAGTGGGATCTGGACCCAGTACGACCTGTCGGAGGTGGCGACGCCCGAGGGTTTCGCCCGCGACCCGGCCAAGGTGCGGGCCTTCTACAACGCCCGCCGCGCCAACCTGGCCAAGGCAGGGCCCAACCCCGCCCATGTGGCCCTGGCGCGGCTGCGGCGGGATCTGGCGGCGCGGGGCGGCCGCCTGTTCCTCTGCACCCAGAACGTCGACGACCTGCACGAGCAGGGCGGCGGCGCGGACGTCGTCCACATGCACGGCGAGCTGACGGTGACCCGCTGCCACGGCTGCGGCGCGACCTGGCCGGACCGGGAGGCGTTGAGCGGCGAAACCCCATGCGCGGCCTGCGGAGCCGTCGGAACGGCTCGGCCGCACGTGGTGTGGTTCGGCGAGACGCCCCTGCGAATGGACGAGATCGAGGAGGCGCTGGAAGAGGCCGACCTGTTCGTGGCCATCGGAACCTCGGGTTCGGTCTATCCGGCCGCGGGCTTCGTGTCGCGGGCCCGGCGGCTGGGGATCCGGACGTGCGAGATCAATCTGGCGCCGTCGGACAACGCCCGGGCCTTTGACGAGCGGCGGTACGGGCCGGCGACGGAGGTCGTGCCGGCCTGGGTGGACGAGGTGCTGAGGGACGGCTGACAGCGCGTTGCCTCCTCCCTCTCCCATCCGGGAGAGCGCTCGCCACCTAGCCCGCCGCCAGTCCTCGGCAGAACGCCGCCGTCTCCTCGTCGGCCGGGAACATGCACTCGACGCGGATCTCCTCCAGGGTGATGTCGCGCGAGGTCCCGAAGGTGGTCAGGGTCGAGAAGAAACTCAGGCGCTGGTCGCCCTTGCGGAACACCACGGTCATCAGCGGCATCGGCGCGGCGCCCAGTTCGCGGTGCTCCCAGCGCGCCGGCACGTCCGGATAGGCCAGCACCTCGTCCAGCAGGGCGCGGGAGACCTTGTCGGAGGGGTGGGTGGCGACCTCGTGGTGCAGGTGGCGGATCAGGTCGCCGGCCACCTCCTCCCAGTTGTCGATGAACGGCCGCATGTCGGCCGGGTCGAACACTTGCCGCATGATGTTTGGGTTGACCTCCTGGCCGTCGCGCAGCCAGCCGAACACCCGGGCCAGGCCGTCATTGGCCATCAGCACGTCCCAGTGGCGGTTGACCACGAAGGCGGGATAGGGCGCCTGTTGCCCGAGGATGAACTCGATGGCCCGCCGCACCAGCGACATCTCCGGCGCCGACAGGGCGGTCTCGCGGTAGCCCGGCGCGTAGCCGGCCGTCACCAGCAGGGCGTTGCGGTCGCGCATCGGCATGTCGAGCGCCCCAGCCAGCAGGGCGACCAGCTCGCGGCTGGGTCGGGCCTTGCCGGTCTCCACGCAGCTGAGGTGACGGGTCGAGACGCCGGCCTCCAGCGCCAGGTCCATCTGGCTCATCCGTCGCGCGCCGCGCCATTCGCGCAGAAGGTCGCCCAAGGGATGGGCCGGAACCGCGCGGAGCGGCGGGGAGGTCATCTGGTTCATGCGTCGATCTTAGCCGCGTCGCGCATGATCGCCATGACCTGTCAGGTCATGGCCGCCGTGATCGACGAGCCTTAGCCATGCTGTCCATCGGGGCTTTCCACCCCATCCCCTGAGGATCGGACCATGCAAAGACGACAGTTCATCACGGCCGCGGCCGGTTTCCTGACCCTGGCGGCGGGCGGCCAGGCGGCGGCGCGCGGCGCCATGCCCCAGACCGGCCAGGACGCCGCGGCGGCGCGCGCCTATCACTCCAACCGGCGGTATGTGGCGACGTCGTTCGGCGACATCGCCTATGTCGAGCGCGGGGCGGGCCAGGTGGCGCTGTTCCTGCACGGCTTCCCGCTCAACAGCTTCCAGTGGCGCGGAGCCCTGGAATGGCTGTCGCCCTATCGCCGCTGCATCGCGCCGGACTCCATGGGCCTGGGTTTCACGCGGGTCGCCGAGGGCCAGGGCGTGACGCCGGCCGACCAGGTGGAGATGCTGGCCACCTTCCTCGACAAGCTGGGGATCGCCACGGTCGACCTGGTCGCCAACGACAGCGGCGGGGCGGTGGCCCAGCTGTTCGTCCTGCGCCATCCGCGGCGGGTCCGCACCCTGCTGCTGACCAATTGCGACGTCGAGCCCGACAGCCCGCCGCCCGCGCTGGCCCCGGTGGTGGCCATGGCCCGCGAGGGGACCTATCCCGACCAGTGGCTGGTTCCGTGGTTCAACGACCACAGGCTGGCCCGCTCACCCCAGGGCTTCGGCGGCATGTGCTTCAGCGACCCGACCCAGCCGACCGACGCGGCGATCGAGATGTATTTCGGTCCGCTGATCGCCACCCCGGCCCGCAAGGCGCTGGTCAACGCCTACACCCTGGGCCTGGACCCCAACCCCCTGGCCGGGATCGAAGCGGCCCTGCGCCAGTGCAAGGTCCCGACCCGCATCGTCTGGGGCATGGCCGACGACATCTTCTCCAAGGACAGTCCGGACTATCTGGACGCCGTCATGCCCAATTCGCGCGGCGTGCGGCGGCTGCCCAAGGCCAAGCTGTTCTGGCCGGAGGAATATCCGGACGTGGTGGCGGAGGAAGCGCGAAAGCTGTGGGGCGTGTGAGGGGGAGGACCCGGGCGCGGCCTCCCCCAGAGGGGAGGCTGAAATGGAAACGGCCGCTCCCTTTAGGGAAGCGGCCGTCTTGGTGGAGCTTAGCGGAGTCGAACCGCTGACCTCTTGCATGCCATGCAAGCGCTCTACCAGCTGAGCTAAAGCCCCAAGGTTCAAGGTTTCCCACTAGGGTTTCCCAAGAATTCCTCAGTGTCTCCGACGGTTCCGAGTGGGTGGCCCCCGAAGAGGCGCGGAACCTATGCCGGGAGGATTTTTGGATCAACCCTCCCGGCGAACTTTTTTCGGATATTTTTCGAGATCGTTGTTCTCGAAAAATATCCCCAGGCCAGCGGCCTAGCGATCGTCGTCGTCGGCGCCCGGCAGGCCCTCGATTTCGTCGTCGAGGACGTCTTCCTCGTCTTCGTCCTCGAGGAACGGAACGTCGTCGGCTTCGTCCTCGGCCAGGTCTTCATCCTCGGCGAAATCGACGCCCAGGTCGTCGGCGCCGGCGGCGGGCGTGGCGGCCGGATCGGCGTCGTCCTCGGCGTCGACCACGTCGGCTTCCACCGCCTGGTCGATTTCCGGGGTCTCATCGACCTCGTCCTCGTAGCCGTCCGGCTCCTTCGGCGCGGCGACGGGCTTTTCGTCCTCGGCGTCGTAGTCCGGCGTGACGGCGCGAGCACGAACGCGGCGCGACTTCAGCGCCTCTTCAGGATCGAACGACTCGCCGCACTTGGGACACAGAGCCGGGCGGCGGCCCAGGTCATAGAATTTCGATTGGCAGTTGGGGCAAATTTGTTTTGCGCCCAATTCGGGATTGGCCAAGTTGGCGACCCTTTGATCCAGATGGGAAAAGCGGCCGGTCACTTGCCATGACGAAGGGCCGCTGTCAAAAGGCAATCCCCTCGCGGAAAGCTTATCACACGGAGGCCGGTGACGGCATGACGGCGGCTGGATTGAAGAGCACGCCCGGTGGGCCCCTCCGCGGAACGGTCCGCGCCCCCGGCGACAAGTCGATTTCGCACCGGTCGATGATCCTCGGCGCCCTGGCTTCGGGGACCACCACGGTCGAGGGTTTGCTGGAAGGCGCCGACGTCCTGGCCACGGCGCAAGCCATGCGGTCGTTCGGCGCGCGGGTCGAACAGGAAGGCCCCGGCCGCTGGCGGATCGAGGGCCAGGGTGGCTTCGTTGAGCCCTCCGATGTGGTCGATTGCGGCAACGCCGGCACCGGCGTGCGGCTGATCATGGGCGCGGCGGCGGGCTTTCCGCTCTGCGTCACCTTCACCGGCGACGGATCCTTGCGCGGCCGGCCGATGGGTCGGGTGCTGGACCCGCTGGCCCGGATGGGCGCCACCTGGCTGGGTCGCGACAAGGGCCGCCTGCCGCTGACCCTGAAGGGCGGCAACCTGCGCGGGCTGTCCTACAAGTTGCCGATGGCCTCGGCCCAGGTGAAGTCGGCCGTGCTGCTGGCCGGCCTGCACGCCGAGGGCGGGGTCGAGGTGATCGAACCCGAGGCCACCCGCGACCATACCGAACGCATGCTGCGGGCCTTCGGGGCCGAGGTGATCGTCGAGGACAAGGCGCATGGGGGAAAGGTGGTGCGGCATATCCGCCTGCCGGCCGGCCAGAAGCTGACCGGGACCCACGTGGCGGTGCCGGGCGACCCGTCGTCGGCGGCCTTCCCGCTGGTGGCCGGACTGATCGTCCCGGGCTCGGAAGTGACGGTCGAGGGCGTGATGCTGAACGTCCTGCGCACCGGCCTGTTCACGACGCTGCAGGAGATGGGCGCCGACCTGACGATCTCGAACGTCCGCGAGAGCAGCGGCGAACAGATCGGCGACATCACCGCTCGCCATTCCCCCGGGATGAAGGGCGTGGTGGTGCCGCCCGAGCGGGCTCCGGCGATGATCGACGAATATCCGATCCTGGCGGTGGCCGCGGCCTTCGCCGAGGGCTCGACCGTGATGCGCGGCATCGGCGAGATGCGGGTCAAGGAAAGCGACCGCATCGCCCTGACCGCGGCCGGCCTCAAGGCCTGCGGCGTCACTGTCGAGGAAGAGCCCGAGGGCATGACGGTGATCGGCACGGCGCGCGGAAACCATCCGGTGCGCGGCGGCGGCCTGGTCCACACCCACGGCGACCACCGCATCGCCATGAGCCATCTGATCCTCGGCATGGCCGCCCAACAGCCGGTCGAGATCGACGAGCCCGGCATGATCGCCACCAGCTTCCCCGGCTTCGCCGACATGATGCGCGGCCTGGGCGGCGACCTGGTCGAGGCTTAGCCATGGGTTTCATGATCGCGGTCGACGGTCCGGCCGCCTCGGGCAAGGGCACGATCGCCCACCGCCTGGGCGCGTACTACGGCTATCCGGTGCTCGACTCGGGCCTGCTCTATCGCGGGGTCGGCGTCCGGCTGGCCGAGAGCGGCGGCGACCTGGACGACGTGGTCGCGGCGACGGCGGCCGCCCAGGCCCTAGAGCCCGCCGAGCTGGAGCGCCCCAGCCTGCGCACCCGCGCGGCCGGTGAGCTGGCCAGCCGGGTCGCCGTCCACACGCCGGTCCGCCTGGCGCTGCGTGAATTCCAGCAACGGTTCGCCGCCCAGGAACCCGGCGCGGTGATCGACGGCCGCGACATCGGCACGGTCATCGCCCCCGACGCGCCAGCCAAGCTCTACATCGCCGCCTCCGCCGAAGTACGCGCCGACCGTCGCTGGAAACAGTTGAGCGGCCAGGGCGAGGCGGTGACCTACGAAGAGATCCTGGCCGACATCCTGCGCCGCGACGAGCGCGACGGCGGCCGCGTGGATTCGCCGATGACCCAGGCCCCCGACGCCGTCTTGCTTGATACGTCGGAAATGACTATAGAGCAGGCCTTCGATGCGGCCCGCCGCATTGTCGAGACGGCGCGCGCCCGGTCGGGAAACCTCCCGGGCTAATCCACCGCCCGCCTCGCCGCCGCTTTGGAAGCGCCGGACCGCAAGACCACCTCACATCACCCGGAATCCCGAGAACCGTCATCCGGCGGCGCTCATCGCAGGGCTTCCCTCAACACGAGACTAAAGATCAGCATGGCTGACGATATGAGCTTCAACCCGACGCGCGACGATTTCGAAGCGCTGCTGAACGATTCCATGGGCGGCCGCGACTTCGCGGAAGGCACCGTCGTCAAGGGCATCGTTGTCGGGCTCGAGAAGGACTTCGCGATCATCGACGTCGGTCTGAAGACCGAAGGCCGCGTCCTGCAAAAGGAATTCGGCGTCGACGAAACCGGCAAGGCGACCATCAAGGTCGGCGACTCGGTCGAAGTCTTCCTGGAACGTCTGGAAAACGCCCTCGGCGAAGCGGTCATCAGCCGCGAAAAGGCCAAGCGCGAAGAAGCCTGGACCCGTCTGGAAGGCGTCTACGCCAAGAACGAACCCGTCATGGGCGCCATCGTCGGCCGCGTGAAGGGTGGCTTCACCGTCGACCTGGGCGGCGCCTCGGCGTTCCTGCCCGGCTCGCAGGTCGACATCCGCCCGGTGCGCGACGTCGGCCCGCTGATGGGCAAGGAACAGCCCTTCGCCATCCTCAAGATGGACCGTCCGCGCGGCAATATCGTCGTCTCGCGTCGCGCCATCCTGGAAGAAGCCCGCGCCGAGCAGCGCACCGAACTGGTGTCGCAGCTGCAAGAGGGTGAAATCCGCGAAGGCGTGGTCAAGAACATCACCGACTACGGTGCGTTCGTGGACCTGGGCGGCATCGACGGCCTGCTGCACGTCACCGACATGAGCTGGAAGCGCGTCAACCACCCGAGCCAAGTGCTCGCCGTGGGCGACACCGTGAAGGTGCAGATCGTCAAGATCAACCCGGACACCCAGCGCATCAGCCTCGGCATGAAGCAGCTGCAGTCCGATCCGTGGGACGGCGTGGAAGCGAAGTACCCGGTCGGCGCCAAGTTCACGGGCCGCATCACCAACATCACCGACTACGGCGCGTTCGTTGAACTGGAAGCCGGCGTCGAGGGTCTGGTGCACGTCTCGGAAATGTCCTGGACCAAGAAGAACGTCCACCCCGGCAAGATCGTCTCGACCTCGCAGGAAGTCGACGTGGTCGTGCTGGACGTCGATCCGTCCAAGCGCCGCGTGTCGCTGGGCCTGAAGCAGGCCCTGGCCAACCCGTGGGATTCCTTCCTGGAAACCCACCCGGTCGGCTCGACCGTCGAAGGCGAAGTCAAGAACGCGACTGAATTTGGTCTGTTCATCGGCCTCGACAACGACATCGACGGCATGGTGCACCTGTCGGACATCGACTGGAGCGCCTCGGGCGAAGAAGCCATGTCGCGCTACAAGAAGGGCGATATCGTCAAGGCCAAGGTCCTGGACGTCGACGTCGAGAAGGAACGCATCTCGCTGGGCATCAAGCAGCTGGGCGGCGATCCGATGTCGGGCGACACCTACCGCAAGAACCAGACCGTGACCGTCACGGTGACGGAAGTCACCACCGGCGGCATCGAAGTGCGCTTCGGTGAGGACGACGCCCTGATGACCGCGTTCATCCGCAAGTCGGACCTGTCGCGCGACCGTCAGGAACAGCGCCCCGAGCGCTTCGCCGTGGGTGACCGCGTCGACGCTCAGATCACCAACATCGACAAGGCGGCTCGCCGCGTCTCGATGTCGATCAAGTCGCTGGAAATGGCCGAAGAGAAGGAAGCCATCGAGCAGTTCGGCTCGTCGGACTCCGGCGCTTCGCTGGGCGACATCCTCGGCGCCGCCCTGCGCGAGCGGGCTACCCCGAAGGAATAGGCTTCCGCTCCTCCGGGAGACGGACCGAAACCAAGTCAGCGGCGGCCGGAGCGATCCGGCCGCCGTTTTCTTTGCCGAACGCAGGTCGATATCGGTCGCGATCCCGACTTAAGCGCACCGTTAACGCAAGCTTTCCCTTGAAGACTCAGGCGTGCTTGGGCAAAGGTCGCACCCGCGCCAGGCCCTCCCTCCCAAGGGCTGCTTTGGGGCGCCGGGGATATCGATGATCAAGTCCGAACTCATCGCCAGGCTCGCGAACGAGAATCCGCACCTGACCCAGAAAGACGTCGAGCGCGTTGTCGGCGTCATTCTCGAACGCATGATCGGTGCGCTCGAGGAAGGTGGTCGCGTGGAGCTCCGCGGTTTCGGCGCCCTGTCCGTGCGTTCGCGCCCGGCCCGCGCGGGTCGCAATCCGCGCACCGGCGAGACCGTCGACGTGCGCGCCAAGCACGTGCCGTTCTTCAAGAGCGGCAAGGAACTGCGCGGCCGGCTGAACGCCGACGAGTAGCGCGACCCCTGGCCAGCGCTCCTGATCGCTCACCCTTGACGGTTGTGGGCGAACGCCTTCAGCTTCCCGACCTTAGCGTCGGAGAAGCCCGCATGAGCATCGTCAAGGAATTCCGCGAGTTCATCGCTCGCGGCAACGTCATCGACCTGGCGGTCGGCGTCATCATCGGCGCGGCGTTCAACGGCATCGTCAAGAGCCTGGTCGACCAGGTGATCATGCCGCCGATCGGCCTGCTGATGGGCGGACTCGACTTCTCCAAGCTGGAATGGGTGCTCAAGCCCGAAGACCTGGCGACCACCACGGTCGAGAAGGTGGCCATCCAGTATGGCGCCTTCATCAATACCCTGATCCAGTTCCTGATCGTGGCCGTGGTGGTGTTCCTGCTGGTCAAGGTGGTCAACAAGATCCGCCGGGCCGACGAACCCGCGCCAGCCGGGCCGACGCCCGAAGAGACGCTGTTGACCGAGATCCGCGACCTGCTGGCCAAGGCCTGACAAATCAGATCCTCCCCCTGTGGGGGAGGCGGCCGAAGGCCGGTGGGGGGATATTGCTGAGCGGGCGGGTCACTCCCCCCTCCGTCAGCTTCGCTGACACCTCCCCCACAGGGGGAGGACTTAGATCGCCGCCGCCTATTCCTCCGGAACCTGCTCGTCCTTCAATTCGATCGTCTCGCCCGGCTTCAGCCCGCAAGCCAACAGGCTGGACCATACGGTCTCGGCGCTCTCGGCGAACCGGAACAGCTCCAGGTCGACGGGGTTGATCATGCCGTGCTCGGCCAGGGCTTCGAAGTTCACCACCGAGCGCCAATAGGCCTGGTCGAACAGCACGATGGGAATGCGCGGGGCCTTGTCGGTCTGGCGCAGGGTCAGGATCTCGAACAGCTCGTCGAAGGTGCCAAAGCCTCCGGGGAACACCACCAGGGCGTTGGCCCGCATCGCCAGGTGCATCTTGCGCATGGCGAAATAGTGGAAGCGGAACGACAGGTCCGGCGTGGCGTAGGGGTTGGGCTGCTGCTCGCGGGGCAGGGTGATGTTGAAGCCGACGGACGGCGCGCCGGCGTCCCAGGCCCCGCGGTTGGCCGCCTCCATCACCCCCGGGCCGCCGCCGGTGGCGATGACGTTGTCGCGCACGCCGTCGTGTCCGTTCAGGGCCCCGCCGCGCTCGGAGGCGATGCGCCCGAAGCGCCGGGCCTCGTCGTACCAGTGGGCCTGACGCCCGGGACCGTCCTCCCGCACCCGGGCGCTGCCGAACACCACGATGGTCGAGCGCACGCCCCAGGCCCGCAGCGCCTCGTCGGCCTTGGCGAACTCCAGCAGGAACCGCACCCCGCGCATCGACTCGCCGAGCAGGAAGTCCTGGTCCAGGGCCGCCAGGCGATAGGAGGGCGACGCCAGCTGCGCCGCGCGCCTTTCCTCCATATCGGCCTGGCGGTCGTCGGTCATGCTACTTGCCCTTCTTCAGGGTCGGGCTGTCGAGGTCCAGCTGGTCGATCGCGATGGTCTCGGCGCCCGGCAGCACGGCCTTCACCGTGTCGCCGAAGGTCTTGGCGTCGCCGACCACGATGACGCTGGTCTGGGCCGGGTCGAGCACGGTCTTGGAGAAGGTCTGGACGTCGGCGGCCGTCACCGCCTCGACCTTGCCGGTATAGGCCTGGATCTCGTTCAGCGGCACGCCGTAGACCGCCAGGCCGCCGAGGATGTCGGCCAGGCCCTCGGAGGTGCCCAGCTCTCGGCCATAGCCGCCGACCAGCACCGACTTGCGGGCCGCCAACTCGCCGGCCGAGGCCGGAGCGTCGCCCAGCCTGGCCAGTTCTTCGCGGATCAGAGTCACCACCTGGGCGGCGGACTCGTTCTTGGTCTGGACGTTGGCCGAGAAGCCACCGATCGCGGCGCGCGGGGTCAGGCTGGAATTGGCGCCGTAGGACAGGCCGCGCTTGATGCGGATCTCCTGGTTCAGCCGGGACGAATAGCCGCCGCCCAGCACGCCGTTGGCCACCAGGCCGGCATAGTAGCGGGGGTCGGCCCGCAGGATCGCCGGCTTGGCCACCACCACGGCGGCCTGGCCGGTGCCCGGCAGGTCGATGACCAGGTTGCGCGGCGCGTAGCCGGTCGGACCCTTGATCGGGGCGGGGGCGGCGCCGGCCGGCTTCTTCCAGCCGCCGAACGCCTTCTCCGCCAGGGCGAAGCCCTGGTCGGGAGTCAGGTCGCCGGTCAGCACCAGGATGGCGTTGTCGGGCCGCCAGTAGGCGTCGTGGGTCTTGACCAGGGCGTCGCGGGTGATCTTCGGCAGCGAGCCCGGCGTGCCGCTGGCGACGTGGCCATAGCCCGAGCCGGCATAGATCACGGTCGGCACGGCGAAGCCGGCCACGGCGCCCGGCCGCTGCAGGCTGACCGACAGGCCGTCCAGGGCCTCGGTCTTCACCCGCTCCAGCTCCTCGGCCTTGAAGGTCGGGTTCTGGGCGACGTCGGCCATGATCGACAGCCCGGCGGCGGCCTTGTCGGCGATGACGCTGAGGGTCAGGGACGAGGACTCCCACCCCGAACCGGCCTCCAGATTGGCGCCCAGGGCCTCGGTGGCGGCGGCCACCTGGGTGGCGGTGCGGGTCTTGGTGCCTTCGGTCAGCAGTTCGGCGGTCAGGCTGGAGACCCCGGCCAGGCCGGCCGGATCGGCGCCGGCCCCGCCCTTGACGGTGAGGTCGGCGGTGACCAGCGGCAGGTCGCTGGACTTGGCGACGATCACCCGCAGGCCGTTGGCCAGGGTCTTCTCGACCGGCGCGGGCAGGACCGGCGACACCGGCTGGCCCGGGGCCGGCGGCGCGACGCGCTGATCTTCGGGCGCCAGGGTGGTGGCCGGCAGCTTGAGATCCACCGAAGCGGTGGGCTTGGCCGGCTCGAACGGATCCTTGGCGCCGGCCGGCCTGGCCGATTCCGGCAGGTAGCGGACCACCACGCGACGGTCGTCGACCAGGTACTTCCTGGCCACGCGCTGGACGTCGGCGGCGGTCACCGCCTGCAGGGCGGCCAGGTCGGTGTTGGCGCGGGCGGCGTCGCCCTCGGTGCGCAGGGCGTAGCCGATGGCGAAGGCGCGGCCGTCGATGGTCTCACGGCCGCGCACGGCGTCGGCCAGCAGGCCGGCCTTGGCCTCGGCCAGTTCGGCCGGCGTCGGCGGGGCGTCGCGCAGACGGGCGACTTGGGCGCTCAACGAGGCTTCACCTTGTTCGACCGTCTTGCCGCCGGCCATGATCGCGCCGACGTAGAAAATCCCCGGCTGGGCGTTGGTGCTGGTCGAAGAGAAGATCGACTGGGCGATCTGCTGGTCATAGACGAGGCTGTTGTACAGCCGCGACGACTTGCCGGCCGACAGGATGGCGTCCAGCACCGACAGAGCCGGGGCGTCCGGATCGGCGGCGGCCGGGGCCAGCCAGGTCATGGCTACGCCCGGCAGCGGCACGTTGGGGCCGTAGGTGGTGACGGTCCTGGGGCCGGCGCGCGGCGGCTCGACCACCGTCACCGGCTTGATCGCCCCGGCCGGGGTCTTCAGGCCCGCGAAATACTGGTCGATCCAGGCGTTCAGCTGGGCTTCGTCATAGTTGCCGACCACGATCAGGGCGGCGTTGTCGGGGCGGTAATAGGCGGCGTGGAAGGCGCGCACGTCATCGACGGTGGCGGCGTCCAGCTCCTCGATCGAGCCGATGCCCGGGCGCTTGTAGGGGTGCTGGGCGAACGAGGCCTGGGTGATGTAGAGGTTGAAGAACCGGCCGTAGGGATTGGCCAGCACCCGCTGGCGCAGCTCTTCCTTGACCACGTCGCGCTCGGACTTGAACACTGCGTCGTCGATGACCAGCGAGCCCAGGCGCTCGGCCTCGGCCCACAGCAGGCGCTGCAGGTGGTTGGCGGGCACCACCTCGTAATAGTTGGTGAAATCGTCGTAGGTGGAGGCGTTGTTGAAGCCGCCGACGTCCTCGGTCAGGCGGTCGAAGAACTCGTTGGGCATGTTGCGCGTCGATTTGAACATCAGGTGTTCGAACAAATGCGCGAAGCCCGAACGGCCCTCGGGGTCGTCCTTGCTGCCGACGCCGTACCAGACCTGCACCGTGACGTTGGGGGTGCTGGCGTCGCGCGAGGTGAACACCTTCATGCCGTTGGCCAGCGTCCGCTCCTTGTAGACGATCGGCGGCACGGCCACGCCGGCGGCCGGCGCCGGGCTGGCGGTCTGGGCATGGGCCCCACCCGCGACCACGAGCGGCGACAGGGCGGTGGTCGAGAGGGCCAGCGCCACGAGGGCGGCCTTGGCGGCGGGACGGATCATGAGGGCGGCGCTCCGAAAGCTTGAGGGCGCGACCCTAGCATCCGAGCCAAAGACGCCAAGATTACCGTCTTGTCATCTTGCCCCCTCGCATCTTCGACGCCTGCCCCGGAACTAGTTGTCGATAATGGTGATCGACTGGAGCGCCGTGTAGTGCCCGGTGCATCCGGTCGCGTTCGAAATCTCGACGACGACGTTCTTCCTGGCCGTCAGGGCCGTCAAAGCGACGCTGAGCAGAGCCGGGCCGGAGGGGTCGGCCAAATCGATCGTGAAGATGGTCGTGTTGCAGATGACGGGCGTCGCCAGATAGACGAACGCCACCGGAGCAGCGCCGGCCTTATAAGGCCGGATCGATTTGATCAACACCTGCGGGCTTGTCGGCTCCGCCAGGACCGTGCTGGTTGTGGCCATCGCCAGGCTGAGGGTGGCGGCGGCGAACGCCTTGGCGAGCTTTTGCATTTTCAATCCGGAGGCTGAGCTTGACGAAGAGCCTAGGGCTACCGGAGGCCCTCTGTCTTCAACTCAAGCTTAAAGGGGTGTGATCTGCCGATTTTTCAAGCTCTGAAGCCGTCGATGGTGATGAGAGCCGCCCCGCATAGCCGAAGATCACCCCCAGCCAGCGGTGGGCGACCAGCACGCGGAAGCGATAGACGCCGTTCCGGCTGAAGGTCCGGGCCCGGGTCCGCGGCGCCCAGGCGCGAGGCAGGGGGATCGGTCCCAGCCGCCAGCCCTCGAAGGTCCACGAGAAACCGCCGGGATAGGGCGCGGCGGTGAAGCGGAAGGTCAAGAGCGCGACGGTCTCCTCGAACGCCCAGGGATCGTCCCTGACCGGCGTGATCACCGAACCGAAGGTCCGGGTCCCGAACCGGCGGGTCCAGCGCTCGCTCGCGCCGTCGGGGGCGATGGTCACCGTGGTGGCGTGGACCCCGGCCGGCGGCATGCCCTGCAGGCGGCGGACCAGGGAGGCCAGGCCGGGCGCGCCGCGACCCCGGGCCCGACCGGTCAAGGTGACGACCTCGGTTCCTGCATGGGCGTGGCGGACGGCCGGCGGTAGCGCGGCCCAGGCGTCGCCCAGCAGGCGCGGGAACAGGCCGGCGGTGTCGGGCCGCTGGCTTTCCAGCTGGGTGCGGATTGGCAGGTCACGCAGCGGATCGAGAAGGGCGTCGAGGGACAGCAGGCCGACGCAGGGCGCGGCGCGAGGCGGGGCCGCGAGCCGACCGTCGACCAGGGCCCGCAGGATCGCCGCCGCCGGGGCGGCCGGGGTGTTCGGACCGGCGCCGGCTTCAGCGCACAGGCTCCAGCGGGCCAGGCGTCGCGCCCCGTCGGCGTCCAGCCCCTCGGCGTGGACCACCATGCCGCCGCGATCCGAGCCCAGCGGCGCGACCAGGCCCGCGGCCTCGCCCAGCACGACGGCCAGGGGCTCCAGCGACCGGACCAGCCGGGCCCGGCGCAGGAAGCTCAGCGCCCAGAGGCCCAGGTGCAGGACCGGCAACTCCAGCCCGGCCCGGAAGGTGGCCTCGCGGCGGGCGTGGAACCGGGCGGGCAACAGGTCGAGGTCGGGGGTCTCGGCCAGGCTGGTCCAGCGAAGGCCAAGGCCCGGGAACGGCATGCGGCGCGGCCGGCTCCAGCCGGGCAGCGTGGTCCAGTGTCCCTCGGTGAACAGCCGCACCGGCCCGCCGGCCCAGGCCAGGAGGGCGCGGATCACCGACAGGCCACGCGGAGCCCGGGCGCCGGGCGAGATCGCCGCCTCGACCCGGTCGATCTGGGTCCAGCCGACGGTCATGGCGTCGAGCGCGGCGTGGCTGAGGGCCGGGGTCGAGCTGGCGCCGGTGATCGCCCAGCGCCCGGCCGCCCGGGCCTGGTCGTCCAGCGCCGCCTCGAACCCGCCGACGAAGTCGCGCGCGTCGGCCAGGTCGACATAGTGGGCGCCGGCCTTGAGCACGGCGCGGGGGAAGGCGTGGTCCTGGCCCTGGAACGGTCCGGCGGCGTCGAACACCGCCCAGGGCGCCAGCGCCGCCAGGCCCTTGGGATCCAGGCGGTCGAGGCGGGCGACCTCGATCTTCGCCGCCGGCTTGGTCTTTCCCAGGGTCGCGGCCAGGGCCTCCAGCGGCGGCGTGTTCCGCGCCGCGAGCACCAGCACGACGTCGGGCCAGCGGGCGATCATCGCCGCCAGCCGCCGACCGAAGACCCCGCTGGCCCCGACCAGGACGATGCGTCTGCGGGCCTGGGTCATGAGTCGCTCGCGGGGGCCGGCGGCTCGAGGATGAAGCGGGCTTTCTGGGCCGGGGTCGGCAGCATGCAGGTCTTGCGTTTGCCCAGCAGCCGGTAGCGGTTGGCGGCCAGCCAGTCATAGCCGGCGTCGCGCCAGGCCTCCGGCAGGGCGCCGACCACCGCCAGCCATGACCACGGCGGGCCCAGCCGGCGCAACAGGGCCAGGATCGCGGCGCTCTTCGCCAGGGCCCGGCCGTTGTCGAGGAACAGGAAGCTGGTCGGCTGGTCCGGGTCGATCCCGTGGGCCACGGCCAGTTGGCGGCCATAGGTCGACTGGATGGGGGTGAAACGGATCAGGCCCTTGCGGTCCATGGCCAGCACCGCCCGCACTGAACCCGAGCACAGGTTGCACACCCCATCGAACAGCCACAGCGGCTCTGGCGCCGGGCTCATCGCGCCGCCACGCTCTCGCGGCGCAGGGCCCGCAGCGCGGCGGGAACGTCGCGGCGCATGGCGATCACCGTCAGGCCGGATGGCATGCCGTAGGGCGCCTGGGCGCGGTTCTCATAGGTCACGCGGGTGGCCCGGCCGTCATCGAGCGGCTCCAGCAGCCACTGGCCTTCGCAGGCCTTGATGTCGCCGTCCACGCAGCGGAAGGCGATCCGCCGCGGCGGGTCCAGCTCCAGGCGCGACACCGAATGGAAGGCCGGCAGCAGGAAGCTCCACTTCACCACGTGCTCGCGCAGTTCGCCGCGGCCGGAGGGGTCGCGCCACAGCACCGTGCAGCGCTTGACGCTGGGGGTCATCCGCGCCGCCCGCTCGCAGTCGAGGATGGTGCGCCAGACGGCCTCGGGCGGGGCGGCGATGTCGATCATCGCCCGCACCGATCCGCCGCGCCCGCCCGGATCGGGACGGGCTTCCAGGGCGACCTCGCCGCTCTCGACCCGGCGCAGCCAGTCGGGTTTCGGCGTATCGGCCGCCGCAGCGGAGGCGAGCCCGAAGGCCACCAGCACCACCAACGCAACGACGGGACCGAACTTGGGCATGGGGTGAAGCCTAGCCGGTTTTCGTCTCCATGCGCATCAAGCGTTGGCGCGATTTTTCACCAGGTCGTCGACGACGCCGGGGTCGGCGAGGGTCGAGGTGTCGCCCAGGGAGCCCAGTTCGTTCTCGGCGATCTTGCGCAGGATGCGGCGCATGATCTTGCCCGAGCGGGTCTTGGGCAGGCCAGGGGCCCATTGCAGCACGTCCGGCGCGGCGAACGGCCCGATCTCCTGGCGCACCCAGAGGATCAGGTCCTTGCGCAGCTGGTCGGTCGAGGTGACCCCCGCCTTGAGCGTCACATAGGCGTAGACGCCCTGGCCCTTGATGTCGTGCGGGTAGCCGACCACGGCCGCCTCGGCGACGGCGGCGTGGGCGACCAGGGCGCTCTCGATCTCGGCGGTGCCCAGGCGGTGGCCCGAGACGTTGATCACGTCGTCGACCCGGCCGGTGATCCAGTAGTAGCCGTCTTCGTCGCGGCGGCAGCCGTCGCCGGTGAAGTACTTGCCCGGATAGGCGCTGAAATAGGTCTCGAAAAACCGGCCGTGGTCGCCATAGACCGTGCGCATCTGGCCCGGCCAGCTGTCGGTGATCACCAGGTTGCCCTCGGTGGCGCCCTCCAGCACCTTGCCCTCGGCGTCGACCAGCTGCAGCTTGACGCCAGGCAGCGGCTTGGTGGCCGAGCCGGGCTTCAGGGCCGTGGCCCCGGGCAGGGGCGAGACGAGAATGCCGCCGGTCTCGGTCTGCCACCAGGTGTCGACGATCGGCAGGCGGTCCTTGCCGACCACCCGGTGGTACCACAGCCAGGCCTCGGGATTGATCGGCTCGCCGACGCTGCCCAGCAGCCGCAGCGAGGACAGGTCATTCTTTGTCACCCAGTCGTCGCCTTCGCGCATCAGGGCCCGCAGGGCGGTGGGGGCGGTGTAGAAGATCTCGACCTTGTGCTTGTCGACCACCTCCCAGAACCGGGCCGGGGTGGGATAGTTGGGCACGCCCTCGAACATCAGGCTGGTCCCGCCATTGGCCAGCGGGCCGTAGACCACGTAGCTGTGGCCGGTCACCCAGCCGACGTCGGCCGTACACCAGAACACTTCGCCCTTCTTGCCTGGGGAAGAGGGGCGATAGTCGAACACCGCCTCGTGGGTCCAGCTGGCCCAGGCCAGGTAGCCGCCGGTGGTGTGCAGCACGCCCTTGGGCTTTCCGGTCGAGCCGGAGGTGTAGAGGATGAACAGCGGATCCTCGGCGCTCATCGGCTCGGGCGGGCAGTCGGCCGAGGCGGCGGCCTGGACATCGTCCCAGACCACGTCGCGGCCCGCGACCAGGTCGACCTCGGCCCCGGTCCAACGGACCATCAGCACCTTGTCGACCTGCGGGCACTGTTCCAGGGCCTTGTCGACATTGGCCTTCAGCGGCACGCGCTTGCCGCCGCGACGGCCCTGGTCGGCGGTGATCACCAGGCGGCTCTCGCAGTCCTGGATGCGGCCGGCGATCGAGTCCGGCGAGAAACCGCCGAACACCACCGAGTGCACGGCGCCGATGCGGGCGCAGGCCAGCATGGCCACCGCCGCCAGCGGAATCATCGGCAGGTAGATGGTGATCCGGTCGCCCTTCCTGGCGCCCAGGTCCTTGAGGACATTGGCCATCTTGCAGACCTGAGCGTGCAGTTCTCCATAGGTGACGGTGTGCGAGACGCCCGGCTCGTCGCCTTCGAAGATCAGGGCGACCTCGTCGGCGCGATGGGGCAGATGACGGTCCAGGCAGTTGACCGAGGCGTTGAGCACCCCGTCGGCGTACCAGCGGATGCGGAAGTCGTCCTTGGCGAACGAGACGTCCTTGATCTGGGTGGGCGCGGTGATCCAGTCCAGCCGAGCGGCGAGGTCGCGCCAATAGCCCTCGGGATCGGCCTCGACCCGCGCCAGGGCGGCCTCATAGCCGGCGGCGTCGATATGCGCCTTGCCCGCCCAGTCGTCGGGAACCGGAAAAACCTGACCGTCGCTCACGCCGTCTACTCCCTTGGTCTTGTTGCGCGGGAGTTATGCGCGGAGGGCCTGGATGCGCAAGCAGACCATTGGGGAATTTCAAGATCCGTCGCGCCTTGCTTCGGCCATTCCATGCAATGCAGGGTAGCGATTTGGCGGTCAGGGGATTCACGATGCGGTGGTTTGGGGGATTGTTGCTGACGGCGGCGGCCTTGGCCGGTGCGACGGCCATGGCGGCGAACGAACAGCCCCAGCCGGTGAAGCGCTCGAAATTCATTCCTGATTGCGAAATCGGATCGGTCGTCGACCTCTGTCGCGCACCGGTCGATTTCGACGCCGTCCAGGCCGCCGCGCGCCTGGGCGACCAACCTTTGGCCTATTGGATCGAGGGGCAGACGCTCAAGGTCGTCGCCCGCAACACCGTCCCGGCCTTGAAGCTGACCGGCTCGATTCAGGACGGCATGGCCCCCTTGGCCGAGAATCCCGAGGGTCGGCTGTGGGCGGCCGCCTATCGCCTGCCCCACCTGGACGAGTCCCTGATTGAGATGCGCCTGCGGCCCGATCCCAACCCCGATCCCGCCAAAGGCGTCCTGCTCACCTGGCGCGGATCGCGGGCCCCGGCGCCCGAAGCGCCGGCCCGCTGTCCTCCAGGGCCGCATCGAAACCCTCGCCGTCGCCAGCCCCGCCCTGAAGAGCGAACGCAAGGTGTCGATCTATCGCCCCAAGGCTCCGCCGCCGCCCGGAGGCTATGGCGTCGTGGTGATGACCGATGGCGGCGACCTGGAGCAGTACGCGCCCGTCGTCGACGCCCTGATCGCCGAGGGTCGCATCCGACCGCTGGTGATGGTCGGGGTGTGGGCGGCCTATGATCCGGCGGTCACCGCGCCCGGCGGATTGCGCTGGCGCGAGTATGGCAAAGGCGCCGACGAGGCCGCCTATGCGGCCCACGCCGCCTTCGTGCTCGACGAGCTGCTGCCCAGGCTGCAGCGCGGCGAACGTCTGAGCGACAAGGCTGGCGACTGGATGCTGTTCGGCTTCTCCAATGGCGCGGACTGGTCCCTGGCCATCGCGACCAGTCATCCGGACCGGTTCGGATCGGTGGCGGCCTTCTCGCCCGCCGACGGCGCCGTCGACTTCTCGAAGGCCGGGGAGCTGCGGGTGTTCCTGGAGGCCGGTCGCTACGAGACGCCGTTCCTGATCGCCGCCGGCAAGGTCCGTGACGCCGCCTTGGCCGCAGGAACGCCCTGTACGCTGGACACCTACTATGTCGGCCACAGCAGTGGCGTCTGGCGGATGCAACTGGCCAAGACCCTGGTCGCGGTGTTCGGCCGCTAGCCGGGCCGGCTCAAATGAGGTCGGCGCCGTCGCTGGATCGGCGTAAAGCCATGCCAAAGATGTCGTCTCGCGGTTTGTTTCGCGATTCTGCGGAGTTCCCAGCCATGCTGCTCGCCCTTTCGACCTGGCCCGAGATCGAAGCCTTTCTTGAGACCTCGAAGACGGTGGTGGTGCCGATCGGCTCCAACGAACAGCACGGGCCGACGGGCCTGCTGGGCACCGACTGGCTGTGCCCGGAGATCATCTCGCACGAGGCCAGCAAGCTGTCGGCGACCGTGCTGGTGGCCCCGACCTTCAATGTCGGCATGGCCCAGCACCACCTGGCCTTTCCGGGCACCATCTTCCTGCGGCCCTCGACCTTCATCGCCGCGATCGGCGACTGGGTGCGGTCGCTGGGGGCCCACGGCTTCGAGAAGATCTATTTCCTCAACGGCCACGGCGGCAACGTCGCCTCGATCGAGGCGGCCTTCTCCGAGATCTACGCCGACTACAGTTTCCGCGGGGAGCGCGCGCCCTTCGCCCTCAAGCTCAAGAACTGGTGGGACCTCCGGGGGGTTCTCTCCCTGGCCAACCAGCAGTTCCCGATCGGACACGGCAGCCACGCCACCCCGTCGGAGATCGCGGTGACCCAGTGGGGCTATCCAGCCAGCATCAAGACCGCCGCCTACGAACCGAGGATCGCGCCCACCGGGCCGATCCGCGAGGCGCTCGACTTCCGCGCTCGCTACGCCGACGGCCGGATGGGTTCCGACCCGGCCCAGGCGACGCCGGAAAAGGGCGGGGCGCTGGTGGCGCTGGCGGCCAAGTCGCTGATCGGGGACCTGGCCGATTTTTCGGCGGAGCCGCGGGTCTAGGCGGGTCTGCCAGGCGCCCTCATACCGCGGGACTACACACCTACAGCATTTTCGAGCGAAGTGGATGCCGGTTCGCGTGAAGAAAATGCGCTAAAAACAAAGACCTAGAGCCCCGGCCTGATGCAGTCAGGTCGGGAAACGCTCTAGAACGCCCCGGCCGGAACCTCGGCGTACTGGCCGCCCTTGCGGTAGCGGTAGAGGTAGGACGGGACGATCGCCTCGACGGCGGTTGGGACGACCCCGGCCTCGACCAGGCCCGGCAGGCCGTTGCCTGCGACATTGTCGGCCTTCAGCGACTCGACCTGGTCCGACGTCAGCGGCGGGGCCAGGGGCACGACGGCGGCGAAGACGTCGCCCAGCTTGCCGATCAGCGACGCGGCGAACCACGGCAGCGGGACCAGCAGGCGATTGCGGCCGGTCTCGCGCAGGATCATCTCCAGCAGCGCCTTGAAACTGTAGACGGTCGGGCCGCCCAGCTCGTAGGTCAGGCCCTCGGCGGACGGGCTGGCGACGGCCTTGGCCACCACCTGGGCGACATCGCCGACGAACACCGGCTGGAACTTGGTCTCGCCGCCGCCGATCAGCGGCAGGGCGGGGAACAGGCCGGCCATTTCGCCGAACTTGTTGAAGAACTTGTCGTCGGCCCCGAAGACCACCGACGGGCGCAGGATCACCGCGCCGGGGAAGGCCTCGCGCACGGCGGCCTCGCCCATGGCCTTGGTGCGAGCGTATTTCGACGGCGACTCCAGGTCGGCGCCGAGGGCCGAGATATGCACCAGGCGCTTGACGCCGGCGGCCTTGGCCTGTTCGGCGACGGTCCTGGCGCCCATGGCGTGCAGGGCCTGGAATTTCTGTCGGCCGGTCTCCCAGAGCACGCCGACCAGGTTGATGGCCGCTTCCGCGCCGTCGAGCGCGCGGGCCACCGAGGGGGCGTTGCGGACATTGGCCTGCACGACCTCGATCTGGCCGACATCGCCGAGCATGCGCATCTTGTAGGCGAGGTTGGGCTGGCGCACCGCGACGCGGACGCGATAGCCCGCCCTGGCGAGCGCCCGAACGACCTGGCCGCCGACGAAGCCGGAGCCGCCGAACACCGTGACCAGACCCTGCATAATCTACCTCATCCTAAAGCCGTGAGCCGGGGGATAGACGAGCCGGAGGCCAATCGCAACGAAATGCGCAACTTGGCGATTGACGCGGCCAGAACCATTGCATAAACGTCCCGGCCTCGCGGCGATCCACGGATTGCCCCGCAGGCCCAGGTGGCGGAATTGGTAGACGCGCTGGCTTCAGGTGCCAGTGACTGAAAGGTCGTGGAGGTTCGAGTCCTCTCCTGGGCACCACCCCCTACCAACCCTCGAAAGAGGGTCGGGGTGGAGCCACCCGGTTTCCCGCCGATCGAGCGTGTTCCGGGCAGGCTATCCTTGAGATAGATATCCTGTTCATCCAGCATATAGTGTCGGCGCCCTATTTTGGCGTGTCGGGAATTCGGACGTCCGTGCGACGAGACCGAGGCGCGGAGACGAAGAGACTTGGCTAATTTCCTGCATGAAGGCGATCTGCCCGACGGCGTCTTCGCCGGCGCGACCGCTATCGCCATCGATTCCGAGACCATGGGCCTGCGCCTGGGCCGCGACCCGCTGTGCGTGGTGCAACTGTCGTCGGGCGACGGCGACGCCCACGTCGTGCGCCTGGACCGCTCGACCTACGACGCGCCCAACCTCAAGCGCCTGCTGACCGACCCGGCCGTGGTGAAGCTTTTCCACTTCGGCCGCTTCGATATTGCCATGTTCCTGTTGCATCTGGGTGTCATGACCGCCCCGGTGTACTGCACCAAGATCGCCTCGAAGCTGGCCCGCACCTATACCGACCGCCACGGCCTGAAGGACGTGACGCGCGAACTGGTCGGCGTCGAGCTCTCCAAGGTCCAGCAGAGCTCAGACTGGGGCGCGGCGACGCTGTCGCCCGAACAGCTGGCCTACGCGGCCTCCGACGTGCTGCATCTCCACGCTCTGCGCCAACGCCTCGACGCCATGCTGGTCCGCGAAGGCCGCATGGAACTGGCCCAGGCCGCCTTCGACTATCTTCCCCACCGCGCCGCCCTGGATCTGGCCGGCTGGGAAGACGTCGACATCTTCGCCCACAGCTGAAGGGCCGCGGATGACCACCCTGGACGCGGATCGTGGCGGCTATAGGCGGGACTTGCGCCGCTGGCGTCGCCGCTCGCGTCGCGTCCGCCTGGCGCGCGTCGTGCTGCCGGTGGCGATGGTCGCGATCCTGGCGTCGGTCGGCGGCCAGGTCGTCTGGCGCAGCGTCACCGCCGGCGACCGGCGACCAGCCGAGAACAAGGCGCAGATCCGGATGATCACGCCGCGGTTCTACGGCCAGTCCAGCGACGGCCGCCCTTTCATCATCACCGCCCGCTCGGCCGTGCGCGACGAAGCCGACCTCAAGCGGGTGTTCCTCGACGCCCCGACCCTGACCCTGGGCGTCGGCAGCCCCGCCCCGACGCGATCGACCGCCGACCGCGGCATCTATCGCGAGGACACGCTGAAACTGCAGCTGTTCGGCAATGTGCGTATGGACGACGGGGCTGGCTACCGCTTCGCCTCGAACGAGGCGATGGTCGACACCCGCACCGGTAACATCACCGGTGAAACCACGCTTCAAGGCGAAGGCCCAACTGGACAGGTGCAATCCAACGCCTACTCCGTATATGACAAGGGCGATCGCATCATCTTCCGGGGTGGCGTGAAGACACGGATTGACCGGAAGACCGGCGAGTCGGTCCAAGAATAGATGAGGACGCGGTTGATGAATCGATGGATGGCGCCGGCGGCGATCGCCCTCAGCCTCTTGGGCGGCCAGGCTCTCTTGGGTGGGCGCGCCCTGGCGCAGACCACACCGGGCAGCGCCAACAACTCCAGCGCGCCCGTGGACATTTCCGCCGACGAGCAGGAGGTCATCACCAGCCAGTGCAAGACCATCTTCCGCGGCGCGGTCGAGGTCCTGCAGGACAAGGCTCGCATGCGCGCCAACGTGATGACGGTCTATAACCGGCGCAAGACGCCCGGCAAGACCTCGTCCAACAGCCCCGGCGCGCCGGGCGGCAACAACGATTGCGGCGACGTCGACCGGGTCGAGGCCGACGGCAACGTCTTCTACGTCACGCCGGAACAGACCGTGCGCGGCGACCACGCGGTCTACGACTACGGGACCGACACCGTCGTCGTCACCGGCGACGTGGTGGCCGTCCAGGGCCAGGACGTCGCCCGAGGCGACCGCATGACCATCAAGACCAAGACCAACGACGTGAAGATGGAATCCAACGCCACGGGGCGCGGCAAGCCCCGGGTGCGCGCGGTGCTCTATCCCGACCAGAACAAAGACAAGAAGCCCGCCGCCGGCAAGCCGTAGGATCCCATGGCGTTTTCAATGCAATCCCTGCGGGTCGACAGCACCGGCGACGGCCTGTTCGTCGATGCGATCGGCAAGTCATTCGGCGATCGTCCGGTCGTCAAGAGCGTGTCGCTGAGCCTCAAACGCGGCGAGGTCGCCGGCCTGCTGGGCCCCAACGGGGCCGGCAAGACCACCTGCTTCTACATGATCACCGGCCTGGTCGCCGCCGACTACGGCTCGATCTACCTGGACGGCGAGGACATCACCGGCCAGCCGATGTTCCAGCGCGCCCGCATGGGTGTCGGCTATCTGCCGCAGGAAGCCTCGATCTTCCGGGGCATGACGGTCGAGCAGAACGTCATGGCCGTGGTCGAGATGCGCCAGAAGAGCCAGCGCAAGGCCCGTGAGCAAGTGACCAGCATCCTGGAAGAGCTGCGCATCACCCACATCCGCAAGTCGCCGGCCGTCGCCCTGTCGGGCGGCGAGCGTCGCCGGGTGGAAATCGCCCGCGCCCTGGCCAGCGAACCATCGTTCATGCTGCTGGACGAACCCTTCGCCGGCATCGACCCCCTGGCCATCGCCGACATCCGCGAGGTGATCGGCTATCTGCGGGGTCGCGGCATCGGCATCCTGATCACCGACCACAACGTGCGCGAGACGCTGGACATCATCGACCGCGCCTCGATCATCCACGCCGGCGAAGTGCTGTTCGAGGGCTCGCCTCAGGAGATCGTCGACAATCCGGAAGTGCGCCGCGTTTACCTGGGCGACAGTTTCGCCGAGCGGACCTAGGCTTTTTCGGTTCATGCCTGGCCTGGTCTGGGCGTGAACCGCGATCCCCTCGGATCATGAATTCAGCAAACCCTTGCCTGCAAGGGGCTCGAGCCCTTCCGAAAAGAAAAATCCCGAGTTCTTGGGACGGATGGTCGCGGCGGCACGCTTTTTGCTGACGTTCGCGCCCCGTTAACCAGACTGCCCTTCAATGGCGATCGACACATCGTTCGATTTGCCCAGGAGGGCGCATTGGCTCTCGGCCACAGATTGGAGCTCCGGCAAGGCCAAGGCCTTGTCATCACGCCGCAGCTGCAGCAGGCCATCAAGCTTCTGCAACTGTCGAACCTCGAGCTCGACGCCTTCGTCGAGGCCGAACTCGAGCGTAATCCCCTGCTCCAACGCGACGACGGCCCGGCCGAGGTCGAGCGCGCGCCGCCCAATGAAAGCGAGGGCGCGGTCGAACGCGCGCCTGAGAACCTTGGTCTCGATTCGGTGTCGGACAGCGCCGCCAGCGGCCAGATGGACGCCGCCCCCGACGATATCTCGCCCGGCGAGCGCGCCACCGGCGATGGGGCGCAAGCCGAACAGGCCGGCGGTCAGATCGACTGGTCGCGCACCGGCGGCGGCGGCAATTTCGAGAGCGACGAGAACTACGAAGGCGCCCTGTCGCGCGCCCCGACCCTCTGCGAGCACCTGACCGAGCAACTGGGCGTGGCCGGCCTGACCGCCGCCCAGACCGTGGTGGCCGGGGTGCTGATCGACGCGGTCGACGACACCGGCTACTTGCGCGCCGACCTCGTGGAGGTCGCCGAGCGCCTGGGCTGCGACCTGGCCTTCGTCGAGGGCGTCCTGACCGTCCTGCAAGGCTTCGAGCCGGCCGGCGTCCTGGCCCGCGACGTGCGCGAGTGCCTGGCCCTGCAGCTGAAGGACGTCAACCGCTACGACCCCTGCATGGCCGCCCTGCTCGACAACCTGGACCTGCTGGCCCGGCGCGACATGGCCGCCTTGCGCAAGGCGTGCGGTGTCGACGATGAGGACCTGCGCGAAATGGTCGCCGAGATCCGCGCCCTGACCCCCCGTCCCGGCGCGGCCTTCCACAGCGACCCGCCCCAGACCCTGGTGCCCGATGTCCATGTCCGCGAGACCCCGGGCGGCCTGTGGCACGTGGAGCTGAACACCGACACCTTGCCCAAGGTGCTGGTCGACCAGCGCTACCACGCTCGGGTTTCCAAGGGCGCGAGGAGCGACCAGGAGAAAACCTTCGTCTCCGACTGCTTCGCCACCGCCAACTGGCTGGTCAAGAGCCTGGACCAGCGGGCCAAGACCATCCTCAAGGTCTCCAGCGAGATCGTCCGTCAGCAGGACGGCTTCCTGGCCTACGGCGTCGAGCACCTGCGGCCGCTGAACCTCAAGACCGTCGCCGACGCCATCGGCATGCACGAGAGCACGGTCAGCCGGGTGACCTCCAACAAGTACATCGCCACCCCGCGCGGGGTGTTCGAGCTGAAGTTCTTCTTCACCTCGGCCATCCAGGCCACCGAGGGCGGCGAGGCCCACTCGGCCGCCAGCGTGCGCCACAAGATCAAGGGCCTGGTCGAGGCCGAGCGCACCGAGGCCGACGTCCATTCCGACGATCGCCTGGTCGAGATCCTCAAGGAGGGCGGCGTCGACATCGCCCGCCGGACGGTGGCCAAGTACCGTGAGGCCCTGCGCATTCCGTCGTCGGTCGAACGTCGCCGGCTGATCAAGGAAACCTGCTGATCGCATGGCCGAATGGCCGCGCTCCGCGTTCTAGAGTGCGATTGTCTCCCATGGACTCAATCGCACTCTAGAAGTCTTTGTTTCTACGCATTTTCTTCACGCGAACCGGTATCCACTTCGCTCGAAAATGCTCTAAGCGTGCGACCAGAGGCGCAACATGACGATCCAAAGCCTGTCCGACGTCATCGAGAGCTTCGGCGAGGACACGCGCCCCGTGCTGACCGTCGGCCAGATGCTGGAGCAGTTCGACAGCCGGGCCTTCGGGGCCATGCTGTTCGTCTTCGGCCTGCTCAACTGCCTGCCCCTGCCGCCGGGTTCCTCGACGCTGCTCAGCCTGCCGATCCTGTTGCTGGCCCCGCAGATCGCCCTGGGCCGCGAAGTTCCCTGGCTGCCGCGCAAGCTGGTCGAGCACCCGCTGAAGCGCGACGACCTGCGCGGCCTGTTCCGCAAGCTGACCCCGATCGTCCGGCGCATGGAACTGGTCACCCGGCCGCGGCTGGAAATCCTGTTCGCCCCGGCGGGCGAGCGATTGGTCGGCGTGGTCTGCACGCTTCTGGCCCTGGTGCTGGTGCTGCCGATCCCGCTGGGCAACCTCGCGCCGGGCGCGACGGTGGCGGTATTGTCCCTGGCCCTGCTGCAACGAGACGGGCTTCTGGCCCTGCTCGGCTACCTGATGGCCGCCGTCAGCGTGGGCATTCTGGTGCTCAGCGCAAGTGTCGTCGCGGCCGCCGTTGATAGGTTGCTGCACATGTTTTCGGGCCTGTTTTAAGGCGCCCCGGCAGTGCTTGACACCGGGCCGAGACGGGCGCGTTGATAGGGCATGCAAGTCCAAATCTCCGGCAAGCATGTCGACGTTGGCGAGGCTCTGCGAGCGCGAGTCTCCGACGAAATCACCCTGAGCATCGGCAAGTATTTTGATCGCGGCGGCGCCGCCGACGTGATCATCAGCAAGGAGGGTTACGCCTTCCGGGTCGATTGTTCGGTCAAGTTGGCTTCGGGCCAGCAGCTGATCAGCCATGGAGCGGGCGGCGACGCCCACGCGGCCTTCGACGCCGCCCTGGCCAAGATCGAGACGCGCATTCGCCGCTACAAGCGACGATTGAAGAGCCACTCGATCGCCGCCACCGCCAAGCAGGCCGAAAACGCGGCGATGTACGTGCTGCGGGCCCCCGAGGGCGACGAGGCGGACGACGATGACTGGAGCACGGGCGACGACCACCCGGCCGGTGCGCCCTCGGCCATGATCATCGCAGAGGCCCAGGGCTCGCTGAAGATCATGACCGTTTCCATGGCGGTCATGGAACTGGACTTGACCGAGTCCCAGGCAATCGTGTTTAGGAACGCCGCCCACGACGGATTGTCGGTGGTCTACCGGCGGCCTGACGGAAATATCGGCTGGATCGACCCCGAACGCACGAAGGTGCTGAACGGGCACGGGCCAGCCGCGAGCTAACCGAACTCTAGGGCGGTTGGGCGTTTCGGAAGGCCCGCGACGACGACGCGGCGACGACCGACAACGAGCGAGCTTCTAAGTCCATGACCATCGGCGATCTACTGGATTCCAGCGCGGTCACTCTGCGGGTCAGCGCCGCCAACAAACGTCAGGTTCTCGGCGTCATCGCCGACGTCGCCGGCCGAGCCTTCGGCGTCGACGTCGACGAGGCGCTCGAGGGTCTGATGGAACGTGAAGCCGCCGGCTCGACCGGCGTCGGCCAGGGCGTGGCGATCCCGCACGCGCGCCTGTCGGGCGTCGATCGGGTCCGGGCGGTGTTCGTGCGCCTGGAGACGCCGGTGGCGTTCGGGGCCGTCGACGACAAGCCCGTGGACCTGCTGGTGGCGCTGTTCGCGCCCAAGGACGCCGACTCCACTCACCTGCGGGCCCTGGCCCGGATTTCCCGGATGATGCGCCAGCCCGAACTGCGCGAGCAGCTGCGCAAGGCGCGCTCGGCCGACGCCGTGCATGTGATGCTGACCCATGCTCAGGAGAGCAAGCCGACGGCGGCTTGAGGCGTTTCTGGAGTTCTCGCTTATTTTTCGGCCGTCATTCTCGCCCTTGTGGCGAGAACCCCTTTGTTCGTCGCAAGGGCAGAGGTGTGGCGCGCCAGGGCGCCAAGGCGTCTCACCGTCGGCTGAACCAGGGGTTCCCGCCACAAGGGCGGGAATGACGGTTGAACGGATGTGCGAAAGTACGATCGCCATCGGCCAGGCGGCCAATGGCGATCAGAAACCTCAGTGCACCGACACCGGCGCCAGTTCATGGGCCAGGGCCGCCGCGACGGCCGAGTCCTTGTCGGTCAGCACCGCCAGGCGCGCGCCGTCGGCGCGGAACACCGCGTACAGGGTCTGGTCGGGCGACAGGTCGAAATCGGTCACGTCGGCCGGAACGTCGGCCAGGATCTCCGCGGCCTTGATCGGCCGCACATAGACCAGATCGGGCGCGCCAAGCGCCGCGAAGGCCTCGGCGGTGAAGATCGGAATAGCGGGGTCAGGTGTCATAAGACCACCTCCTTCAAAAGGGAACGCCCCGCGACGCGTCTCGGTTCAGACCGCGATCAAGGAGGGCATGTCGGGCGGCTCAGCCCAGGGAGCGGATCGGGATGCGGCGGACCAGCCGTTCAGGCTCGGGCCGGGCCAGGTCCACGTGCAGCAGGCCGTGTTCCAGCGTGGCGGCCGTGACCTCCATGCCGTCGGCCAGCACGAAGGTGCGCAGGAAGCCGCGCGCGGCGATGCCGCGGTGCAGGTAGGCCCGATCGGCTTCCGACTTGCCGTCCGCCTCGCGCCGCCCGGCCACCACCAGCTGACCGCCCTCGACGGTCACCTGCAGCTGGTCGGGCGAGAAGCCGGCCACCGCCAGGGTGATGCGCACCCCGCCGTTCTCGGCCTGCTCGACATTGTAGGGCGGATAGCCTTCGGCGGCGGCCTTGGCCGCGCGCTCGATCAGGTCTCGTGTGTGTTCGAAACCCAGCAGGAAGGGGCTGTCGAACAGGATCGTCCGGGTCATCGCGAAGTCCTCGCTCAAGCGACTTCGTGCGCGAGGACCAAGCCCGGAATCGGCGCCAGGCCTCGCGACGTGAGGCTTAGGTGGCGATGAGCGGGGGCGGGTTCAAGGGTGTGAAGTCCTCCCCCTGTGGGGGAGGTGTCGCCCGAAGGGCGACGGTGGGGGGAGGATTAGGCCATCGACCGCACGCGGCTCCAGCTTGCCAAAACTCCCCCCACCGATCGCTTCGCGATCGCCTCCCCCATCGGGGGAGGCTCTAAGGCACGCCGTCCTACTTCTTCGTCCAGCCGCCATCCAGCGGCTTCCAGTACTGGCCCGGCGCCAGGCGGGCGTAGAGCTGCTTGGCGGTGGCCTGGCCGGCGGCCTCGGCGGTGACCCCCGTCTTGGCGGCGGTGTCCTTGTAGACGGCCGCGCGGCCGGTGTTGATCTCGGCCACGGCGGCGCGCAGCGCGCCGTCGCCGCCCGAGACGACGCCCAGGAAGCCGTCGGCTTGCTCGCCCACGGTCCCGGACGCCTTGCCGGCGTCGACGGCGGCCTTGGCGGCGGCGGATTGGGCCAGGGCGGGAAGGGCCCCAAAGGCCACGGTGGCGCCCAGCGAAGCGGCCAGGGCCAGGACCGTCATAGTCTTGCGGATCATGTCGGTTCCTCTCTTAGAACAGGTTCGGGTTTTGCTGGATCGCCGTCTGGACTTCCTTGTCCAGTTGCACGCGCACATTGGCGTCCAGCTTGGCGTAGATGTTGATCGGGTCGACCTTGACGTGGATCGTCGGGGCGCAGGCCGACACGGAGGCCCCTAGGGCGCCCGTCGCGATAAGGGCCGATATCAGGGCGCTCTTGTTCATTCGTTTCTCCATTCGGGTGCAATCTGCGGCATCAAGGCTGAACCCCATCTGAACGCGGCGGCGCGGGCGGCGGTGTTTCGACGGGCGGCGCGGCAGGCCCTGGCGCCTGCGACTGGGCGTCCTGCCAAGCGCGTTTCCACCCCGCGAGAAGCTCGTCGAAATTCAACGACGAGTCGAGGGTCAGGTCGACCGGGGTCTTGGCGGGCAGGGGGATGCGGCGCTGGAAAGCGGTGCCGCGCAACAGCTCCATCAGGCCGATCTTGGCCTTCTCGGCGACCTTGGGGTCGTGCTCGCCCTTGATGTGGAACAGGATGCCCAGCTGGCCCTTGTCGGTGCTGTTGACCTTGGCCTCCAGCATCTCGAAGCGCAGGTTCTCCATGGCCTGATAGGCGAAGTCCTGGATGGCGTTGACCTGCGCCGGCTTGGCCGCCATCAGCGGATCGTCGGGATCGACCCCGCCCTGGCCGGCGGAGACGTCGCCCAGCGCCTCGCGGGCGATCGACAGGCGGCCGGGCTGGGTGGCGTAGATCCTGCCGTCCAGGAAGCGCAGGCCGGCCGGGCTGAATTCGAACGGCAGGCGGCCATCGACGATGGCCTCGACCTTGATCTTGTCGGCCATGGACGAGCCGGCGACCAGTTCGCCCAGGTCCAGGTGCTGGATGTTGACGACGCCCTTCAACGTGCCCTTGCCGTCCAGCGGCACCTCGATCGGCTCGATCGAGATGCTGCCCTTGGCGGCCTCGAAGACGGTCGATCGCAGGTGCAGCGCCTCGGCGTCCAGGCTGAAGTCCGCCACCACCGCCTGGATCGGCACGATGGCGTCGACCCGCTCGATCTTCAGGGTCTGGTCCGGCGCGCTGATCAACGGGGCCAGGCTGGTGAAGGCCACTTCGCCCTTCAGGGTGGCCACGAAGCCCAGCGGACTCTTGAAGTTCAGGCCCGGCGTCGACAGCCGGCCCTCGCTGGTCATGGTTTCGCCGGCCCAGTCGAAACGGCCGGTGAAGGCGACCGGACCGTCGGCCTCGCGGGCGACCTCGGCCAGGGGCGACAGGCCCAGGGGCTGGAGGCCGCCCTTGACGAACACCATGCGCGAGGCGTCGATCAAGGCCTCGCCGCGACCGCTGGCCACGTCGTGGCGGAGGGTGATCTTGCCCACCGGACGGCCGTCGAGGGTGGTGGCGTCGAAGCCGCCGAGCCATTGGCCGCGCGCCAGGTTGACCGCCCCGGTCGCCGCCATCGTCTCGAAGCGCCGCGCCGCCGCCGCCTCGACCAGGCGGCCGGCGGTGACCCGCACCTGCGCCTCATCGAACCCGCCGCGACCGCCGCCCTCGAAACCGGCCGTCACGCCCTCGACGCGCGCCTCGGCGACATTGACCAGGGCCTGGCCGTGCTCGATGCGGGCCGAGGCATGCCAGGCCCCGCCGGCCGCCTGGACCAGCGGCCTGGCCGTCGGGCAGGCGTCGAACTTGAGGTCGGAGATCGGCGGCTCGCCCATCTCCCAGGTCTTGGCGGTCAGCGGCGTGCAGCGCGCGAGCCGCAGGGTGAAGGTGTCGCCGACCAGCTGGGCCCGGCCGTTCAGGGTTCCCGACAGTCCGGTGACCGGCGGCACGTCGAGGGTTCCGGCCAGGACGACGTCGCTGGTCAGGCCACCCGGACCCGCCCGCCAGTTCGGAGCCTTCAGGGTGATGTCGGGCAGGCCGCCGCCGCCCAGGGCCAGGGCCGCTCGGCCGCCGGCCCCGCCGCCCGCCGCCGCGACCAGCGGTCCGCCGGACGCGCCCAGGGTCGCCTTGGCGCCGCTGGCGGCGGTCAGGGTGACGGGCCGTGGCAGGAACAGGCTGGTCTGTCCGTCCCGCACCGCCAGCCGCAGGGCCGGCGCCGAGACCTCGAAGCGCGACAGGGCGGCGGCCGCGGCCTTGGCGTAGTCGGGGTTGGGCAGGGCGGCGGTCAGGTGCTGGGCGTCGGGTCCGGACACCGCGCCGTCCGCGCCGGCCTGGCCGTCCAGGGCCAGGCTGACCCCGTCGCTCCCGGCCGAGAACCGACCCTTGCCGCTGGCCGCCAGGCTGGACAGCACCACTCCGCCGACCGCCGCGCGGCCGCTGCCCAGGGTGACCGCCATCGGCCCGCTGAGCGACTGGCGATGGGCGTCGGAGATCGCCGTCAGGCCGGTGGAATTGACCGCGATCGCCGTTCGCGACAGGGCCGCGCCGCCCGCCACCGCCTTGTCGGCCGTGGCCGCCAGGCGGGTGCGGGCCGAGCCGCGCGCGCCGGCCGGGTCGTAGGTCACCGCCAAGCCGGTCAGGTCGAGGTCGGCGACGACGTCACGGCTGTCCAGGGTCGGCGACGTCAGCCGCTCGCCGCGCGCGTGCAGGGTGGTGTGGCCGGTGAAGCCGCCGCGCTTGAGGTCGCCGCTGAGCAGGCCGGTCGCCGCGAAATTGGCCTCCAGGCCGCCCAGGGCGGCGGTGTCGAGGTCCGCCCCGCGCGCCTTCAGCGCCAGCCGCACCTCGGCCGGCCCGACCATCGACAGCTTCTGCAGGTCGGGATAGGCGATGTCGGCCTGCAGCGCGCCCTGCGCGTCGGTCAGGTCCAGCTGGCCCGTGCTCAGCGACCGCATGTCCAGGTCGATATCGAGGGTCAGCCGCTCGCCGCGCTTGCGGGCCTTGAAAAACATGCCGGCGGTGTCGAACGACAGGTCCTTGGTGGCGTAGCGCAGCGGGGCCAGGCGGCCATCGAAGCGCAGCAGCTTGCCGTCGTCCAGGCTGGCGTCGCCGGTCAGCCGCGCCGCGCCGCCCGGCAGGCGCAGGCTGACCCGGGCGTCCTCGACCAGGATCGCCGGCCCCGGCGCGTTCGGCTCGCCGGGGGCCTTCAGCGCCTCGTCGATCAGCGGCTGCAGGGCGCCGAAGTGGAAGCCGTTCTGGTCGAGGCTGGCGTTGAGGCGCGGCCGCACCAGGCGGATGGCCCGGGTGTTGAGCGCGAACTCGCCGCCGCTCCATGGGGCCGACAGGTCGTAGGCCACCTCGATCCGCTCGGCCGAAAACACCGGCGCGTTCCTGGGGCCCAGGCGGATGGCGCCGGCGAAGCCGGTGGCGTCGAGGTCGTCGAGCTCGACCGTCGCCTCGATCCCCTTGTCCTCCAGCCAGGCCACGGCCAGCTCGCGGCTGATCTCGCGGCGGCCGGCATAGGCGGAGAACCCCACGGCGACGAAGGCCAGGGCGGCCAGCGACATGATCTCCAGACCGGCGTCCAGCATCGCCGCGCGGCGAGGCCGGCGGGCGGAGGGGGACGGCTTGGCGTCAGGCTGGGGGTCGGGCGGGGGCTCGGCCATCGGGGGCACAATGCCGCAACAGGCGGCGATTGTTAGGTCCTAACTTTCAAAACCGAGGACGTCCTGCATGTCGTACAGCCCCGGCGGCTGGTTCCTGGCCCAGATCGCCGCGGCGATGGCCCCGCGCGCGAACAGGCCCCGGTCGGTGGCCGAGTGTGACAGGGTCAGCACCTCGGACTCGCCGGCGAAGATCACGCTGTGCTCGCCGATGATCCCGCCGCCGCGCACCACCGAAAAGCCGATCGCCCCCTCGCGGCGCGGACCGGCAGCGCCGTCGCGGGCCCGGTCGGCGACCGCGTCGAGGTCCACGCCGCGCCCGGCGGCGACGGCCTGGCCCAGCATCAGGGCGGTGCCGGACGGCGCGTCGACCTTGCGGCGGTGATGGGCCTCGAACACCTCGGCGTCCCAGTCGGCGGCGGGCAGGGCGGCGGCGGCCTGCCGGACCAGGCCCAGCAGCATGTTGACGCCCAGCGAGAAATTGCCCGAACGGACGATGGCCACCTTGCGGGCCGCCGCCGCGATGCGCGCCGACTGTTCGGGCGTGAAGCCGGTCGAGCCGATGATCACCGCCGGCCCGCCGCGCGCCGCGCCGGCCAGGTCGGCGCAGACCTCGGCCAGCTCGGCCGAGGCCTCGGGCAGGGTGAAGTCGATCACCGCGTCGGCCCCGGCCAGGGCCTCGAACCGCCCGACCAGGCCCTCGCCGCCGGTCCCCGGACGCCCGAAGCGGCCGGCCAGGGCGACGTCGGCGCGACCCTCCATCGCGCCGGCCACGGCCAGGCCCATCCGGCCCAGGGCGCCGGCCACGGCGATGTTCACGATGCTGGGAGAGGGGCCGGGCGTTGGGGCGGGCGGGGCAGGGCTCACGGCGATCTCCGGGAAAATGGCGTGGCAGGTAGTCTCCCGACACGCCCCGTCAGGTCAATGGCGCAAGCCGTGACAAGGTTGTCAGGCTTACGCAACGCCAAGCAGAACAAGCGTTTGCGAGCCATTTATCGCTCCGGCGGAGGTTGTGAGCCGCCGGGCGCCTCGCTACGGTGACCGCAAATAAGGGCGCTTCGCATTGTCCGGAGCGTCCCATCAGCTTGCACGGCGGGACCAGGGGTACATGAGCGACACGGAGAAGAAGACCTTCACGGACGAAGAAGCGCTGAACTTCCACCGCTATCCGACCCCCGGCAAGATCGCCATCGTGCCGACCAAGCCCATGGCCACCCAGCGCGACCTGTCGCTGGCCTATTCCCCCGGCGTCGCCGTGCCCGTCCACGCCATCGCCGCCGATCCGGACATGGCCTACGAGTACACCTCCAAGGGCAACCTGGTGGCGGTGATCTCCAACGGCACCGCGATCCTCGGCCTCGGCGACCTGGGGGCCCTGGCCTCCAAGCCGGTGATGGAAGGCAAGAGCGTGCTGTTCAAGCGCTTCGCCGACGTCGATTCCATCGACATCGAGATCAGCAGCAAGGATCCCGACGAGATCATCACGGTGGTCAAGAACATCGGCGTCACCTTCGGCGGCATCAATCTCGAGGACATCAAGAGCCCCGAATGTTTCCGCATCGAGACCGAGTTGCAGGAGCTGCTCGACATCCCGGTGTTCCACGACGACCAGCACGGCACGGCGATCATCTGCGCCGCCGGCCTGATCAACGCCTGCCACATCACCGGCAAGAACCTGGCCGACGTGAAGGTGGTGCTCAACGGCCCCGGCGCGGCGGGCATCGCCTCGCTGGAGCTGATCAAGGCCATGGGCGTGCGGCCCGAGAACGTCATCGCCGTCGACAGCAAGGGCGTGCTCTACCAGGGCCGCACCGAGGGCATGAACCAGTGGAAGAGCGCCCACGCGGTCGACACCCCGCTGCGCACCCTGGCTGAAGCGGTGGTCGGGGCGGACGTCCTTCTTGGCCTCTCGGCGAAAGGCGCCTTCACCCCCGAGATGATCGCCTCCATGGCCCCCAACCCGGTGATCTTCGCCATGGCCAACCCCGATCCGGAGATCAGCCCGGAAGAGGTGCGCAAGGTCCGCAAGGACGCCATCATGGGCACCGGCCGCAGCGACTATCCCAACCAGGTCAACAACGTCCTGGGCTTCCCCTACATCTTCCGCGGCGCGCTGGACGTGCGGGCCCGCCGGGTCAATCACGAGATGAAGATCGCCTGCGCCAACGCCCTGGCCATGCTGGCCCGCGAGGACGTGCCCGACGAGGTCGCCGCCGCCTATCACGGCCGCCAGCTGAAGTTCGGCCCGGAATACATCATCCCCTCGGCCTTCGACCCCCGGCTGATCTGGTACATCCCGCCCTTCGTCGCCCAGGCGGCCATGGACACCGGCGTGGCCCGCAAGCCGATCGCCGACATGGACGCCTACCGCGCCAGCCTGGCCCAGCGCCTGGACCCCACCGCCGGCTTCCTGCAGAAGATCAGCGGCGCCGTGCTGGCCAAGCCCAAGCGGATCGTGTTCGCCGAGGGCGAGGATCCCAGCGTCATCCGCGCCGCCTACGCCTTCCAGACCGGCGGCTACGGCAAGGCCATCCTCTGCGGCCGCGAGAACCTGGTGCAGGAGAACATGCGCGTCGTGGGCCTGGACCCCGACGTCGTCGACCTGGAGATCGTCAACGCCCGGCTCAGCGACCGCAACCCCGACTATGTCGACGCCCTCTATCTGCGCCTGCAGCGCCAAGGCTACCTGAAGCGCGACGTCCAGCGGCTGATCAACCAGGACCGCAACAGCTTCGCCGCCTCGATGGTCACCCTGGGCGAGGCCGACGGCATGGTCACCGGCGTCACCCGCAGCTTCGACCAGGCCCTGGAAGAGGTGCTGCGCGTCGTCGACCCGGCCGACGGCGGCCGGATCATGGGCATGTCGGTGGTGCTGGCCAAGGGCCGCACGGTCTTCGTGGCCGACACCAACGTCACCGAGCTGCCCGAGGCCGAGGAACTGGTCGAGATCGCCTGCGAGGCGGCCCGCGCCGTCGCCCGCCTGGGCTTCAAGCCGCGCGTCGCCTTCATGAGCTATTCGACCTTCGGCAACCCGATGGGCGTGCGCTCGGAAAAGGTCCGCGAGGCCGTGGCCATGATGGACGAGATGGACGTCGACTTCGAATACGAGGGCGAAATGCCGCCCGAACTGGCGCTCGACCCCGAGAAGCGGGCCAACTACCCGTTCATGCGCCTGACCGATAGCGCCAACATCCTGATCATGCCCGCCATCCACTCGGCCTCGATCGCGACGAAGCTGGTGCAGAGCCTGGGTGGGGCGACGGTGATTGGGCCGGTGCTTCTCGGACTGTCGAAGTCGGTGCAGATCTGTCCGCTGGGGGCTTCGGTGTCGAAGATTTTGAACATGGCGATGATGGCGGCGTACGAGGCGCCGGCGGAGGGGGTGGCGGCGGAGTAGGGGGCGGCGAGAACCGAAACTCACGGACACTCGCTTTTTGAGATTTCCATTCGGACCAATTCCACTCTAGCTTGCTTGAAAGGCATGGGGGGTGACAATGTCCGACTACTCAATCGCAAGCTTTTGGACGTCTCGCATTTCAGCGAAGCGTAGCGGTGCGGTGAAGCCCATCCGTGGTTGGAGCTACGAAACCGTAGGATTGGAGACCTTCAGAGAAGCGCCAATTACCGCAAGTTCTGACTTCGATGCTGAGCAGGATCCAAAGACTGCTGAAGTTCTTCTGGTCGCAGCGCCGGGTGCCGTCGGCAAATCGACACTGGCCCGCCAGATCGCGTCAGAAACTAAAGCGATCTACATCGATTTGGCGGATGCGGAACCTGTTGGAGCAAATACCCTCAGTGGTTCGCTTGCCAAATCAGGTCTCTATAGTGACTGGGAAAGCGGTCACTCGGCAGTTCTGATCGACGGCCTTGATGAAGCTCGTCTCCGGGTCACCCAAGAAGCTTTCGAAGCATTCCTAAAAGATGTTGGCGCACTGGCCGTGGGGCGATCAATTCCTACGGTACTCTTCGGTAGAACTGGCTCCATTCAGGATGCCTGGCTGACGCTAACTGACACTGAAGCGACAATAGCAGTGTTGGAGATTGGCTACTATGGGCCCGAGGCTGCAGTCGACTTCGCACAAGCGCAACTTAGAGCGTTAAACCCAGATCCAACCCACGCAGTGCCACAACGGCGTGCAATCGCACTTATACTCGAGCGCTTACGCGAGAGAACGGACGGCGATGAAGATCGGTTTGCCGGCTATGCGCCTGTCTTGAGCGCCGTTGCTGAACGCGTTGCGCATGATCCTAATCCTAGCAATCTCATTGCAGATATCGAGAAGGGAGTACATCCGGTGACTCTCCGATCGGTCGTTTCCGCAATCATGGAACGTGAACGTCAGAAGCTTTCCAATCTGCCATTTGACGACCGGAAAGTTGCGAGCGGACTATATAAAGAAGAGGAGCAGCTCACGCGCCTGGCTGCGCGCCGATACGGTCGCCCTTTTCCCCCGATTCCATCGATGGGCGCCAAAGATGCTCAAATATACACGAGCGCGCTCGAAACTTGGGTAGCCGAACATCCCTTCTTGAATGGTGCAGAAGGTGCATCTGCGGTTTTTGAGGCCGTAATTACTAATGCCGCTCTTGCAGATCCCGAACTATCCAAATTGGCCTTGGAAAAGGAACTTTCTCGTGGAGTAGCTTCGAATCCGTTTCTGGCGGAATTTTACATCAAAGATGTCGGTGTCGAAGACGTACGATCATTAAAAGCCGAACATGTGGGAGTTATTTACGCGTCAGTACGAGCTCAGCTTGCAATCGGACAGTCCGCCAGCCTTTCCATTGATGGCTCCGAGGCCGAAGACGAAATTGAAAGATTGGCTGCGGACATCGAAATTAGTATCTCAAAAGGAGAAGGAGCCAGACCGCATATTTTACGCTTTCAAACCGAGCAGATAGGCACATTTCGTCTCGGCTCGTATGTAGACGACGTCGATATAACAATCCCGCAGGGTGCAGTGGAATTTGGCCCCGGCCCGGAAGCAATTTTGGTCGCCCCTGTGAGCGTTCAATGTAGAAAATTGAGCATAATTGCGCCCAAGGTGGTTATTGAAGGAGCGCTAGGAAACAAAATATCGTCCGTTTTCCTGGAAGCGGAAGAATTCGATGGAGCCGTAATGACTTCCATTCCGACGATTAGAGGAGATGTTGCGCTCTCCGCATCTTGGCCTGATGTTCGACAGCATCCGTGGACGGCGTTTGCAACCAGTCCGACTACCATACAGGACCCAAGATTAGACGAAGCTCTTCGTCGACTTCGCAAGTTTATTATCGCGTTTCGTTCTCATAGCAAGGGATCGCTCAAACGATTCAAAGCAAAACTGGATCACGAGCGCATGACAAAGGGAACCGGCCGAGCGGTTCTGGACAAACTCGTCGCCGAAAAAGTACTTACCGTGGATGGCTCGATGTATGTTTTGAATCCCGATCTTCTGTCTGAACGGGCGGGGACAAACTATGCAGACACGATGTCTCGGTCTTTCGGGAAGAAGACCATTGAGTTCATTAGCGGGGCGCTGAAATAGGCCATCCGCCCCTCGGCGGATGACGCCACGTCCTGAAACCCTTGGTGGAATTGGAGCTCTAGGGTCTGACCGTGTCAAGGATCGCCTCCGGCGACCGCGTCGCGGCGGCGCGGCGCGCCGTCCTTGACACGGTCAGACCCTAGAGCAGGCTCGCCACCATGGATTTCAGGGCGCGGCCTGGCCGCCGAGGGGCGGGCCGGCTGGGCGAGGGGGTTGACGGAACGGCCGCGCTCTTGGCTCGCGCTCGCGGCGATGGCGGCCGGGGACATGCTCTCACGGCAGCGCGCCGGCCGGGTTCGCAGGGAGAAAACCGTGAGTGCGTGTCCCCAACGGATCCGCTGAGTTTGTTTTGAAGGCCTGTCCGGGACGAAAATTCGAGGCCGTGGATGTCGTTGGGGACACGCACTCACCCCGCGTTCCTGGATCGACTTGCCAAGGCCTCGCCGTGAGTGCGCGTCCCCGGTCGCGCGGGCCATCTTCTCCCGCGCGGGGAGAAGGCTTAGATCACTCCCATGATCATCCTCGCCCAGACCGACGCCGAGATCCTCGCCACCTTCGAGGTCATGGCCCAGCTGCGCCCGCTCCTGGCGCGCGACACCTATGTGGCGCGGATCCGGGGGCTGATGGCCAGCGACGGGTTCCGGCTGGCCTATGTGGCGCAGGACGGCGCGGCGCGGGCCGTGGCGGGGTATCGGGTGCTCGACATGCTGTATTGCGGCCGCTTCCTGAGCGTCGATGACCTGGTGGCCGACGACCGGCTGCGCTCGCGGGGCCATGGCAAGGCGCTGATGGACTGGCTGAAGGCCGAGGCCCGGCGCGAGGGCTGCGGGCATCTGGAGCTGATCTCCAACGTGGTCCGCGAGGCCGCGCACCGGTTCTATTTCCGCGAGGGCCTGGCCGTCGACGCCTTCCATTTCCGGGTGAAGCTCTAGGCGGGCGCGGTCCTCCGACCCACGTGGACGCCAGGTCTTTCGCGAAACGGCCAAACGGAGGCATGATGCGCCGGGGTGCTTCGTTCGCCCGACGCGCCCGCGAGCCCGACCGACGAGAAGGAGCGCCATGATCGCGAGACGACCGGTCGGCCACCGTCGGGGCGGCGGCGGCGCATGAGCGAGGACGCCGCGCCATCGCCGGTCTCGCCCAGCGTCACCACCGCGCTGAAGCACGCGCCGCTGGGCATCGCCATCTTCGATCGCGACATGCGCTACCTGGCCGCGTCGCGGCAGTACCTGACCGACCAGGGCCTGCCCGCCGACCTGCCGCTGCTGGGCCGCGTGCACTACGAGGTCTTTCCCGAGATCCCCCAGCACTGGCGCGAGCTGCACGCCCAGGTCCTGGCCGAGGGGGTCGAGCTGCACAACAGCGACGGCGACCGCTATGTCGACCGCCGCGGCCAGGTCGACTGGATCCGCTGGTCGATGGCCCCGTGGCGCACCGACGACGGGGCGATCGGCGGGCTGGTGCTCTATACCGAGGTGGTCACTGGGGCGGTCGAGGCCCGGCTGAAGCTGGAGGCCGCCGAGGCCCGCTACCGCGCGGTGTTCGACCAGGCGGCGATGGGCGTGGCGCGGGTGTCGGGCAGCGGCCGGTTCCTGGAGGTCAACGACCGGTTCTGCGCCATCACCCGCCGCGACCGTGACACGCTGCTGGCCTCGACCTTCATGGACATCGCCCCGGGCGAGGACACGGTGGCGACGGCGATCACCCAGGGCCGGGCCCTGCTGACCGGCGAGATCGACAGCTACGCCATCGAGCGGCGGGTCGATGGCCGCGACGGGCCGGTCTGGGTCCACGTCACCGCCTCGCGCGTCGATCCCGGCGACGGGCGCCCCTATCTGGTGGTGATCATCTCCGACATCACCGCCCGCAAGCAGGTGGAGTCCGAGCAGCAGCAATATCAAGGCCAGCTGCGGCTGCTGATCAACGAGCTGAACCACCGGGTGAAGAACACCCTGGCCACCGTGCAGTCGATGGCCTCCCAGACCCTGAAGAACGAGCCCCACCCGGCCGTGGCCTTCGAGAAGTTCGAGTCGCGGCTGATGGGATTGTCCCAGGTGCACGACGTGCTGACCCGCGAGAGCTGGCACGGCGCGGGCCTGCGCGACGTGGCCGAGCGGGCTCTGGCGCCGTTCGCCGAGGCGACCCAGACCGGGCGTGGCGGCCGGCTCAGCATCGACGGGCCGCCGGTCTGGCTGGCGCCGGGCGGGGCCCTGACCATGGCCCTGATCTTCCACGAGCTGGCGACCAACGCCCTCAAGTACGGGGCCCTGTCGAACGCCGACGGGCGGGTGGCGCTGTGCTGGACCTATGACGCGGGCAGTCGGGACCTGGCCCTGGCCTGGACCGAGACCGGCGGCCCGCCGACGGCCCCGCCGACCCGCCGGGGCTTCGGCTCCCGCCTGATCGAACGCAGCCTGCGCGGCGAGCTGAAGGGCGCGGCGACCATGGATTACCGGCCGGAGGGGCTGGTCTGCGCGATGCGGGCCAGGCTGTCGAACCCGGTGGAGAAGGACTCGGCGTCGGGCGGGTGAGAAGTCCTCCCCCTCTGGGGGAGGCGGCCGAAGGCCGGTGGGGGGAGCTTGGGCAGGTCGACCCCGCGGGCGGTCGACAGCGCATGACTCCCCCCACCGTCGGCTTCGCCGACACCTCCCCCACAGGGGGAGGACTTAGGACCCACCCCTTGCGTCCAGCCATCCCACGCCGTACCTCCCGCCCATGACCAAGGCCAAGATCTGCGGGCTGTCGACGCCCGAGAGCGTGACCGCCGCCCTCGACGGCGGCGCGGCGTTCCTCGGTTTCGTGTTCTTCGCGCGCAGCCCGCGCAACCTGACGCCCGAGGCCGCCGCCCGGCTGGTCGCGCCTCTACGCCAGAGCCCGGTCAAGACCGTGGCCGTCACCGTCGACCCCGACGACGCCCTGATCGACCGGCTGATGGCGACGATGAAGCCCGACCTGATCCAGGTGCACGGCAAGGAGACCCCCTCGCGGGTCCGCGAGATCGCCCAGCGGTCCGGGGTCGGGGTGATCAAGGCGTTCTCGGTGTCGTCGTCGGCCGACGTCCAGCGGGCCGGGGCCTTCGACGGCGTGGCCGAGCACCTGATGTTCGACGCCAGGCCCGTGGAGGGCTCGGTCCTGCCCGGCGGGACGGGGGCGCGGTTCGACTGGAGCCTGCTGGCCGGCCAGCGGTTCTCGCGGCCGCATTTCCTGGCCGGCGGGCTGGATCCGTGGAACGTGGCCGAGGCGCTTCGGGCCTCGGGCGCGCCGCTGGTGGACGTTTCCTCTGGCGTCGAACGGGGTCCCGGCCTAAAGGACCCGGCTCTGATCACGGCGTTTCTCGACGCCGTCAAACGCGCCTGACGCAGCCCGACCTTTTGGAAGAGCCCGTGAACGTTCCGACTAAGCCCAACGATTGGTCCGCCTATCCCGACGCCAAGGGCCGCTTCGGCGACTACGGCGGCCTCTACGTGGCCGAGACCCTGATGCCGCTCGTGCTCGAGCTGGACCGGGCCTATACCGAGGCCAAGAACGATCCGGCCTTCCAGAGCGAGCTGCGCGGCTACCTGACCCACTATGTCGGCCGGCCGTCGCCCCTCTATTTCGCCGAGCGCCTCAGCCAGCACCTCGGCGGGGCCAAGATCTATTTCAAGCGCGAGGAGCTGAACCACACCGGCGCGCACAAGATCAACAACTGCATGGGCCAGATCCTGCTGGCCCAGCGCATGGGCAAGACCCGGATCATCGCCGAGACCGGCGCCGGCCAGCACGGCGTGGCCAGCGCCACCGTCACCGCCCGCTTCGGCCTGCCCTGCGTGGTCTATATGGGCGCCGTCGACGTCGCCCGGCAAAAGCCCAACGTGTTCCGTATGAACCTGCTCGGCGCCGAAGTGCGCCCGGTTACCTCGGGGGCCGCCACCCTCAAGGACGCCATGAACGAGGCGATGCGCGACTGGGTCACCAACGTGGCCGACACCTATTACATGATCGGCACCGCGGCCGGCCCGCACCCCTATCCGGCCATGGTCCGCGACTTCCAGGCGGTGATCGGGACCGAGGCCCGCCAGCAGATCCAGGAGGCCGAGGGCCGGCTTCCCGACGCGGTCGTGGCCTGTGTCGGCGGCGGCTCCAACGCCATCGGCCTGTTCCACCCTTTCCTGGCCGACGAAAGCGTCAAGATCTACGGCGTGGAGGCCTCGGGCCACGGCCTGGAGACCGACAAGCACGCCGCCTCGCTGACCGGCGGCCGGCCGGGCGTGCTGCACGGCAACAAGACCTACCTGCTGCAGGACGACGACGGCCAGATTCTCGACGCCCACTCGATCTCGGCCGGCCTGGACTATCCGGGCATCGGGCCGGAGCATTCGTTCCTGCACGACGTCGGCCGGGCCCAGTACCTGACCTGCACCGACGACGAGGCCCTGGCCGCCTTCCAGCTGTGCGCCGAGCTCGAGGGCATCATCCCCGCCCTCGAAAGCGCCCACGCCCTGGCCAAGCTGCCGCAACTGGCCAAGGAAATCGGGCCGGGCGGCGTGATCGTGCTGTGCCTGTCGGGCCGGGGCGACAAGGACATCTTCACCGTGGCCGACGCTCTCGGGCGAACGATCTAGGGCTGAAACTTTGCCAACCAATCGTATCGATCATCGTTTCGCGGCGCTGAAAGCCGAGAACCGCGCCGGCTTCGTGGCGTACATCATGGCGGGCGACCCCGACCTCGCCACGGCGCTGGACATCCTCAAGGGCTTGCCCGCGGCCGGCGCCGACATCATCGAGCTGGGCCTCCCGTTCTCGGACCCGATGGCCGAAGGGCCGACCATCCAGCGCGCCTCGCAGCGCGCCCTGGCCAACGGCGTGAAGACCCGCGCGGTCCTGGACATGGTCCGCGCCTTCCGAGAACAGGATATCGAGACCCCGGTCATCCTGATGGGCTATCTGAACCCCATCCTGTCCTACGGCTTCGATCGCTTCGCCCATGACGCCGCCGAAGCCGGCGTGGACGGCCTGATCGTCGTCGACTGCCCGCCGGAGGAGGCCGATTCGCTGGTCGACGCCCTGGACGCCTACGGGCTGTCGCTGATCCGCCTGGCCACGCCCACCACCGACGACGTCCGCCTGGCGGTCGTCGTCCGCCGCACCTCGGGCTTCGTCTATTACGTCTCGGTGGCCGGGGTGACCGGCGTCAAGTCGGCCGAGGCCAGCGATGTCGCCCCGGCCGTGGCGCGGGTGAAGGCGGCCTCGGGGCTGCCGGTCGCCGTCGGTTTCGGCATCCGCACCCCCGCCCAGGCCGCCGCCGTGGCCCGCGTGGCCGACGCCGCCGTGGTCGGCTCGGCCCTGGTGGACGAAATCGAAGCGGCGGCGCGGTTGAACGAAAACGTGACCGAGAAGGTTCTATCCAAAGCGTCGGAGCTGGCTAAGGCTGTGCGGTCGGCGCGACTCGAAACGGCGTGAGGCTGAAGGCTATGGCGATGGCTGAACCCCAAGGCCCCAAGAAGGGCGACAAGACCAAGGTCGCGACCGAGCGACGCGGCGGCTGGCTGTCGCGCATCGCCCCCGGCGTGCGCGGCGCGTTCGCCAAGCGCGAAACGCCCGAGAACCTGTGGGTCAAGTGCCCCGACACCGGCGAGATGATCTACCGCTCCGACCTGGAGGCGGCCCTGTGGGTCACCCCGGCCGGACGCCACATGCGCATCGGCCCCGAGGCCCGCTTCAAGTTCACCTTCGACGACGGCGTCTACGAGGTCCTGCCGACCCCCGCCGTGTTCGAGGACCCGCTGAAATTCTTCGACGGCAAGTCCTACAAGGACCGCCTGGCCACCGCCCGCAAGGCGACCGGCGAGCAGGACGCCATGGCCATCGCCCACGGCGTGGTCGGCGGCGCCCCGGCCGTGGTGCTGGTCCAGGACTTCGCCTTCATGGGCGGCTCGCTGGGCATGGCCGCCGGCGAGGGCTTCATCGCCGCCGCGCAGGCCGCCATCGCCCGCCAGGTTCCGCTGGTGGCCTTCACCGCCGCCGGCGGCGCGCGCATGCAGGAGGGGGCCCTGTCCCTGATGCAGATGGCCCGCACCACCCTGGCGATCAATGAAATGAAGGACGCCGGCCTGCCTTACGTGGTGGTCCTCACCGACCCGACCACCGGCGGCGTCACCGCCTCCTACGCCATGCTCGGCGACGTCCACCTGGCCGAGCCGGGGGCCCTGATCGGCTTCGCCGGTCCCCGGGTGATCGAGCAGACCATCCGCGAGACCCTGCCGCCGGGCTTCCAGCGTTCCGAGTACCTGGTCGAGAAGGGCATGGTCGACCGCGTCACCCCGCGCAAGGAACTGCCGGCGGTGCTGGGCTCGATCCTCGGCACGCTGATGATGGGCCGCGGGCTCAAGGCGGCCTAGCAAGAAGCTTTTCCCTCCCCCTTGTGGGGAGGGGGACCAGCGAAGCTGGTGGGTGGGGCTTCACCGCCGCCTTGACTCATCAAGCCCCACCCGACCCCTTCGGGGCCACCCTCCCCACAAGGGGGAGGGAAGGTTCATAAAATGACCGACCACCTCCGCGCCCACGACGCCGCGCTCGCGCGGTTGCAGGCCCTGCATCCCAAGCTGATCGACCTGTCGCTGGACCGCATGCGCCGGCTCTGCACGGCCCTGGGCGAGCCGCAGACCCGGCTGCCGCCGGTGATCCACGTGGCCGGCACCAATGGCAAGGGCTCGACCGTCGCCTATCTGCGGGCCATGGCCGAGGCTGCGGGGCTGCGCGTCCACGTCTTCACCTCGCCGCACCTGGTGCGGTTTTCCGAACGCATCCGCCTGGCGGGAACCCTGATCACCGACGACCATCTCGCCGAGGTGCTCGACCGGGTCGAAACCGCCAACGCCGGCCTGCCGATCACCTTCTTCGAGATCACCACCGCCGCCGCCTTCCAGGCCTTTTCCGAGGTCCCGGCCGACCTGTGCCTGGTCGAGGTGGGCCTGGGCGGGGTGCTGGACGCCACCAACGTGGTGACGCCGGTCGTCAGCGTCATCGCCCCGATCGACATCGACCACCGCGAGTTCCTGGGCGACACCCTGGCGGCCATCGCCCAGGAGAAGGCCGGGATCATCAAGCCCAACACCCCGGTGGTCAGCGCCCGCCAGGCCGAGGACGCCGAGGCCGTCATCGACCGCGAGGCCGACCTGGCCGAAGCGCCGCTGACCATGATGGGCCGCGACTTCGACGCCTGGAACGAGCGCGGCCGCCTGTTGGTGCAATTGCAGGACCGTCTGCTGGACCTGCCGGCCCCAGCCCTGCCCGGCGAGCACCAGTTCGCCAACGCCGGCCTGGCGGTCGCCGCCATCCTGGCGTTGAACGATCCGCGCATCGACGAGGCGGCCATCGCCAAGGGGATCGCCGGCGCGACCTGGCCGGCCCGGTTCCAGCGGCTGACGGCCGGACCCCTGGCCCAGCGCGCCAAGGCGGCCGGCGCCGACCTGTGGCTGGACGGCGGCCACAACCCCCATGCCGGCCAGGCCGTGGCCCGGGCGCTGGGCGAGCTGGCGGCCCGCGACGGCCGCCCCGTGGCCCTGATCGCCGGCCTGTTGGCCAACAAGGACGCCACGGGCTTCTTCGCGCCGTTCGCGCCCCTGGGGGCCAGGCTCTACACGGTGACCTTCGAAGGCCAGGCCGCCGCCAACGCCGCCCAGACGGCGGCGGCGGGCGAACTGGCGGGCTTGAGAGCCCAGGCCTGCGACGGGGTCGAAGCGGCGCTGGACAAGGCGCTGGCCCAGGAGCCAACACCGCATGTGCTGATCTGCGGCTCGCTCTACCTGGCCGGCGAAGTGCTGGCGATGAGCCCGGAAACCTGGCCGACTTAGGACCAAGCGCTCTCGAGTTCGACTCCTCGCGCCTCCCCTGAACACCGTCATCCCGGGCACAAGGCCCGGGATGACGAGGTTAGGCGATGGGCCTGCTCACCAGGCCGCCGCCTTCAGCGCCACCTCGACCGGCGCGCCGAGATCCTCGGCTGAACGGCCCAGGGCGAAGCGATAGGCGCCCCCGGCGATCCGCCACTTGCCGTCACGCCAGCTGGCCAGCAGGCGTGGATCGACGGTCACCGACACCTCGCGCGTCTCGCCGGGCTTCAGGTCGACGCGGCTGAACCCGGCCAGGCGCTTGAGCGGCTTGCCGGCCGCCGAGACCAGGTAGAGCTGTGGCACGTCGGCCCCGGCCCGGGCGCCGACATTGGCCACCGAGAACCTGGCGGTGACACTCTTGCCGCTGACGGTCAGCGCCGGGGCGCCGTGCTCGAAGCGGGTGTAGGACAGGCCGTGGCCGAAGGCGAACAGCGGGGTTTCGCCCTTGGCCGCCAGCCAGCGATAGCCGACCTCGGCCCCTTCCTTGTAGTCGACCGCCAACGCGGTCCCCTCCGGCGCGCCGTAGCCGGCCAGCACCGGATGCGGGGTCTGGGCCAGGCTCTTGGGGAAGGTCATCGGCAGGCGGCCGGAGGGCGAGACCGCGCCGGTCAGCACGTCGGCGATCGCCGCCCCGCCTTCCTGGCCCGGATACCAGGCCTCGACCACCGCCTTGACGTCGCCCAGCCACGGCATGGCGACCGGGTTGCCGGTCTCCAGCACGACGACGACGTTGGGGTTGGCCTTGGCGACGGCCGCGATCAGGGCGTCCTGGCCGTTGGCCAGGGTGAGCGAGCCGCTGTCGACGCCCTCGCTCTGCCACTGGGTGGCGAAGACGATGACCACATCGGCCTTGGCGGCGGCCAGGACGGCCGCTTCGGGCGCGTAGCCGCTGTCGAAGGAGACCTTGGCGTCGGGCAGAGCCTTGCGCAGCGCCCGGAGCGGCGAGGACGGCACGATCACCTGGCGACCGAGCACCTCCATGAAGCCGGGACCGCCGGACGGGATGTAGGTGGCCTGGCCGCCGACCGGACTGACCTGGCTGGAGCCGCCGCCCGACATCACCCCGGCGTCGGCATAGCCGCCGACCACCAGGATCGACTTGGCGCTAGCGGCCAGGGGCAAGGCGCCGTCGTTCTTCAGCAGCACGACGCCTTGCGTCGCCGCCTCGCGCGCCACCTGGCCGTTGGCGGCGTAGTCGATCGCCATATCGACCGGCTCCCAGTCGGCGCCGACCGCGTAGATCGAGCGCAGCACGCGGCGCACCGCGTCGGACACCCGCGCCCTGGAGACCCGGCCGGCCGCGACCTCGGCCTTCAGCGGGCCGTCGAAGAACCGGGACTTGTCGAGCTGCGAGCCCGACTGCTGGTCGAGGCCGGCGGCGAAATAGCCGACGTCATGCACCGCGCCCCAGTCCGACATCACCCAGCCCTTATAGGCCCAGTCGCCCTTCAGCACGCCGTTGAGCAGCGGGTCGTTGCCGCAGGCATAGGCTCCGTTGACCTGGTTGTAGGCGCACATCACCGAGCCGGGCTGGCCGCGCTCGATGCCGATCTCGAAGGCCAGCAGGTCGGACTCGCGATGGGCCGCGGGATCAATGCGCGCATCGACGGTCATGCGCAGGGTTTCCTGGGCGTTGAGCGCGAAGTGCTTGATGGTCGAGATCACCCCCTGGCTCTGTACGCCGCGGATCGACTCGCCGGCCAGGACCCCGGCCAGCAGCGGATCCTCGCCGAGATATTCGAAATTGCGGCCGTTGCGTGGGTCGCGGGTCAGGTTCATGCCACCGGCCAGCAGCACGTTGAAGCCCTTGGCCCGGGCCTCGCCGCCGACCATCGCGCCGCCGCGATAGGCCAGGTCGGGGTTGAAGCTGGCCGCCAGGGACAGGCCCGAGGGCAGGGCGGTGGCGACGTCGCCCGGGCGCATCTGCATGACGTTGGAAACGCCCAGGCTGGCGTCGGTCTCGCGCAGGGCCGGCACGCCCAGGCGCGGCACGCCGGACACATAGCCGGCGCTGGGTTTGACGCCCGGCGGAATGGTCACCGTCGCCATGCCGGGAAAGGCCACCGGCATGATGCCGCTCAGCAGGCTGAAGCGTTCGTCGTCGGTCATCCGCGCTTCGGTCGCCGCCGCGCGGGCGTCGGGATCCTTGGCCGGAGTCGCCGGGGTCGCGGCGTGGGCGGGCGCGCCCAGGCCCAGGGCGGTGGTGGCCAGCAAGGCGGCGACGGATAGTTTCGGCATGTTCCCTCCGGGTCGCTGCCGTCTTGGTGGCGGCATGCGACGGTGACTGACCAATCGGTCAGTCCATTACTGACCCAAGGGTCAGTCGCGCACAAGCGGGAAGTTCAGGCCTCGGTCCGGTCGCCCCAGGCCCGCTCGAGCAGGCCCACCACCGAGTTGGCGTAGCCGTCGATGAAGGCCTTGTCCCGGGTGTCGACGCCCAGGGCCCGCTCCCAGACCGCAGCGTTGGCCACGAAATGCTGCACGCCGCCGGTCAGCATGTTCTGCAGGTGCACGGGCTCGATGGGAGGCAGGACGCCCTCGGCGATCAGCCGGCGCACATAGAGGTCGAAGTCGTGGACGTGGCGCTTGAGGTGGCGCTCGGCGATCCATTCGCTGCGCCAGTTGGCCGTGGCCCCCTCGATCAGCGGGATCAGCACATAGGCCGGGTTGAGGCGGCAGGCCTCGAAATAGGTGCGCACGAACCCCCGCAGGTCGCCCCAGGTCTTGGGGTCGTCGCCCTCGCGCTCGGCGTAGAACCGCTCCACCTCGGCGAACACGTGGTCGACCGTGTCGTACCAGAGCTGCTCCTTGGAGGTGAAATGGTAGAGCAGGTTGGCCTTGCGCACGCCGGACTCGGCGGCGATGTCGTCCAGCGACACGGCTTCGTAGCTGGCGCGCGAGAAGCGGCGGGCGGCGACTTCAAGCACCAGCGAGCGGGTCTCGTCCCGGGTCCGGCGCGGCGGGGCGGAGCGAGCGGGTTTCGGATCGTCGGACATATCGGTAGCGCCCCTTGAGCCTTGGACCCTCAAACGGGCGCGACACGATCCCCGTGAACGGTGCGTCTAGACCAGGATATTCAGCAGCGAGCCCGGACGCAGCACCTTTTGCGGCGGCTCGGTCGGCTGGACGAACGGCCGGGCCGGCGGCTGGCGTTGCGGCTGGGCCTGGGTCTGCAGCTGGACGGCGATCGGCGGCGCGGTCGGGCGCGCGGCGGCGGCGTCGCCGACCGCGGCCTGGAAGAACGCCGCCGCGCGCGAACCGCCGGCGCCCTGCGTCGAAACGGGCCTCGGCGGAACGGTCTGCAGGCCGGTGGGGCGGATCGTGCTCATGGACGCGACTCTAGCATGGTTAACGCAAGGTCGGCGAGCATGGTCAACGCGCGGTTAATGGTCGCGATTTCAGGCCAAAATTCGGCCAGAACCTGAACGCCAGATGAAGGACCGGCCTTGGGTTGGTTCAGTCCGGCAGGCCTAGGGTGCGTCCAAGGTCATTCGAGATCGGGGCTCGATGACTGGTCGGAATTGAATTTGAACCACCGGAAGGACACCCGATGAAGACCGCCATTTCTCTGATCGCCGCTGGCGCCTCGGCCCTGAGCCTGATGGTCGCGCCGACCTTCGCCTCGGCCCATGACGGTCGCTACTACAGCGATCATCATCGCTACGAGAGCCGTTATGACGATCGCTATGACCGTCGTTACGACCGTCGTCATGACAACCGCCGCTACAACAGCTACGAGCGCTGCCGCTCCGACCGCAAGAGCGGCAAGGCCACCGGCGCGGTTCTGGGCGCCCTGGGCGGCGCGCTGATCGGCAACGCGGTGTCGAACGGCAACCGTACCCCCGGCACCCTGCTGGGCGCCGGCGCCGGCGCCTATGTCGGCAGCCAGGTCGGCAAGGGTTCGCGCTGCTAAACCCGGAGGCCTGATTTCCAGCCTTCGCGATCCCGGACGACCGAAAGGTCGCTCCGGGATTTCGCGTTTCAGTGCAGCTTCTTCAGCAGGTCCCTGGCGTCGGCGTCGGTCAGGGGGCCGCTGTGCTTGGCCAGGATCACGCCGTCGGCCCCGACCAGGTAGGTCTCGGGCACGCCGGTGACGCCGAACTCGACGCCGGCCCGGCCGCTGCGGTCCATCAGCTTGACCGCGAAGGGGTCGCCCAGCTCGTCGAGGAACGCGCGGGTCTTGCCGGGCTCGTCCTTGTAGGCGACGCCGACCACGGTGACGCCCTGGGCCTTGAGCGCCATCAGCTGCGGCTGCTCGATGCGGCAGGGGGCGCACCACGACGCGAAGAAGTTGATCAGGCGCGGGCCGCCGGGCGTCTCGCGCACCGCCACCTTGGCGCCGGTGTCGAGGTCAGGCAGCACCACCGCCGGGACCGGCTTGCCGACCAGGGCGGCGGGCTGGACGCGCGGGTCGTGCTTGAGGGCGTAGCCGGCGAACAGCACGCCCAGGGCGACCAGCACGACCAGCGGCGCGAAACCCAGCCAGCGCTTCACGACTTGCCGCCCTTGGCCCGGCCACCCTTGGACTGGGCGTCGCGCAACGCCTGCAGCCGCTCGGCCTCGCGCCGCCAGCGGCGGGCCGAGGCCAGGCTGTCGGCGATCATCCAGACGAAGGCGCCCGCCGTCAGGGCGAAGGCCGGCCAGACATAGATCGCATATTTTCCGGCGTCGAAATCGAAGTGCATCGGCTAGCCCCCAATCCTCAGCTTTCAGCTGCTTGCAGGGCCAGGGCCCGCGCCTTGCGCCGCCAGACCAGGGCCCGGATCCGCACCAGCCATAGCGACCCGAAGGCCGACAGATAGGCCAGGCTCATCACCAGCATCGGCCAGGCATAGACCGCCGGCAGGCCGTTGCCGGGCTTGGCCAGCAGGGTGGACGAACCCTGGTGCAGGCTGTTCCACCACTCGACCGAGAACTTGACGATCGGCAGGTTGATCAGGCCGACCAGGGCCAGGATGGCGGCGGCCCGGGCGGCCTTCTGCTCGTCCTCCAGCGCCGAGCGCAGGGCCAGGTAGCCGAGATAGAACAGCAGCAGCACCAGCACCGAGGTCAGGCGGGCGTCCCACACCCACCAGGTTCCCCACATCGGCTTGCCCCACAGCGAGCCGGTAACCAGGGCCAGGGCCGTGAAGCCCGCGCCCAGCGGGGCGCAGGCCACGGCGGCGGCGTCGGCCAGGGCGTGGCGGAAGACCAGGGCCAGGAAGCTGGCGATCCCCAGGCAGAGATAGACGAACAGGCTGAGCGAGGCGGCCGGCACGTGGATGAACATCATCCGCACGGTGTCGCCCTGCTGGTAGTCCTCGGGCGCGGCGAAGGTCAGGACCAGGCCGATCGCGGCCAGGATCGCGGCGAGCACGCCGAACATCGGCGCGGCCCAGCGGGAGAACGCCATGAACCGCTCGGGGTTCGTCAGGAAGTCCAGCGGGTGGTGAGGATCACGGGCGCCCATCCGCGTGCATTAGAATGCCTGGAGAGCGCCCGCAATCTTCGATCTGGCCTCCTCAGCCCGCCTTGCGCCTACCCGCGATCGGGGGAGGGCCGTCGGGGCCGCCCTTCATGCGGCGCACCTCGATGCGGCGCATCATCGGACCATGGCCGCCGAGCATCGGCCCCAGGGCGTCGAACGCCTTCTGCTGGCTGGGCGACAGGGCGGCGTAGAAGCCGCGGGTGGCGGCGGACCGGGCCTTGAAGGCCTCGGCGGCGCGAGCCATGTGCTCGGCCTCGCGGTCCAGGCGCTGGGGCGTGGTCAGCGGAGCGCTGGGGCCGTCTTCGTCGTCGTGCTTCCAGTCCGCGTGGTCCTTCGGTTCGATCGCCGCCAGATAGGCCTTCAGGGCGCCGTCCTGGTCGGACCGCAATTGCAGCACATCGCGAAGGTGCTGGGCGCGGGCCTCCGGGTCCATGCGGTGGCGGTGCATCATCGGCGGGCCACCGGGACCGTCGGGACCGTCATCGGCCATCGGCGGCGGGCCGGGCGGCGGCGGACCGTCCTGGGCGACGGCGATCGCCGCGGTGGAAAGGCTGAATGCGGCCGCGGCCAGGATGGCGAGGCGGCTCGGCTGGAGGCGCATGGGTTTAGCTCCGGTGGAATGTCCCTGGGCCGGAACCTTGAGCCGTCGTGTAACGCTGGAATGTCAGAAACCCGGGCGAATGTTGCAGGATTGACGGAGACCGGCGGCGTAAGGGCTTGATGGCCCGCGACAGTCTCGCGTCCCGCCCATTCGTCGCTCGCCCATTCCTCACTCGCCCATTCCTCACTCGCTCAGGGGTCCTCGAAAAATGCTGTATCTGCTGGTCAAGGCCGCCGCCTCGGGCGTGATCATCGCCCTGGTGTCGGAGATCGCCCGCCGTCAGCCCGGCTTCGGGGCTCTGGTCGCGTCCCTGCCGCTGATCTCGATCCTCGGCATGATCTGGCTGTGGCGCGACACCCATGACGTCGGGCGGATGGCGACCCACGTCGAGGCCACCTTCTGGTACGTGCTGCCGTCGCTGCCGATGTTCCTGATCGTCCCGGCCCTGCTGCGACGGGGGGTCGGCTTCTGGCCCGCGCTGCTGACAGGTTGTGGCGTGACGATAGGGCTCTATCTGACCATGACGACGCTGGGACCACGGTTCGGGCTGAAGCTCTGATATCCAGGACAGGCGAAATGCGTCAGGAAGCGCCCATGAACCGCGTCGCCTTCCTCGCCCTCGCCCTGTCCGGAATCTGCTGGGGCCTGGGCTTCCCGCTCGGCAAGTTCGTGCTGACGGAAACCAACGCCGCCCACATGGTGCTGCTGCGGTTCGCGGTGGCGGCCATCGCCGCCTTGCCGTTCGCCCTGGCGCGAGCCGAGACCCGGGCCCTGTTCCGTTCGCCGGTGATCCTGGCGGCCGGCGCGTTGTACGGCCTGGCCTTCATGGTGCAGTTCGAGGGCCTGGCCCATGTTAGCGTCACCCTGGCGGCGCTGCTGGTCGGGGCCATGCCGGCGCTGATCGCCATTTCGGCCAAGCTGCTGGGCGAAAAGGTCAGCCGCGCCTCGTGGATCGGCGTGGCGGCGGCGACCCTGGGGGCGGCGCTGATCGCCGGCAAGCCGGACGGGGCCGGATCGCCGCTGGGCGTGGCCCTGTCGCTGGGCTCGCTGCTGATCTTCCTGGCCTGGCTGATCGTGCTGCGGCGCGCGCCGGCCTCCCCGACCCCGATGGCGATCCCGGCCGTGACGGTGATCATCGCGGCGTTCACGGTCCTGCCGATCGCCCTGTTCATGCACGGCCCGCCCAAGCTGGCCCTCAGTCCGCCGGTCTGGGCGGCGATCGTCGGGCAGGGCGTGCTGGCCACCCTGCTGGCCACCGCCGCCTGGCAGTTCGGCTCGGCCCGGGTCGGAGCGGCCAGCGCCGGGGTGTTCATCAATATCGAGCCGCTGATGGGGGCCTGTATCGGGGTGATGCTGTTCGGCGACCACCTGACCTTCGCCCTTGGGGCCGGCGGCCTGCTGATCATCGCCGGCAGCTTCATCGTGGTGCTGGGCGAGAAGCGCGAGGCGCCGGTCTGCGCCAGCGCGGGGCCGATCTAGAATCCCTCTCTCTTTGAGAGAGGGAGGGGCCCATGGCGAAGCCATGGGAGGGTGAGAGGTTACAACCTCTCAGAATAGAGCTCCGGCGAAGACAGCGTTGACGGCATCGACGGTGGAAGCCTGGCCCCCTTCTTGAGACGCTCGATGGCCTAGGATTTGCTGGGTGGGCGGTGAAACCTCTCACCCTCCCACCGCCTGCGGCGGCGGGCCCCTCCCTCTCTCAAAGAGAGAGGGGTTCTAGCAAAGAGAGAGGGGTTCTGGTGCTAATCCAGCGCATTCCTGCATGCCGCCGCCATGGCGATCGGACCCAGGGCCACCGCCGCCGCTGAATAGGCCAGCAGCAGCAGCAGCCCGCCGGTCCACGGCAGGCCGCCGGCCAGGGCGTCGAGGGCGCCGGCTCCGAAGATCACCGGCGGCACATAGAGCGGCAGGACGATCACCGCCACCAGCAGGCCGCCGCGCTTGCTGCCCAGGGCCAGGCTGGCGCCCAGCCCGCCGAGGAACGAGAAGGCCAGGCCCCCGGCCAGGGCGCAGGCGATCAACAGCGGGATGATGGCCGTCGAGGCCCCCAGGGCCAGGGCGGCGATCGGGGCGGCCAGGGCCAGGGGCGCACCGGCCGCCAGCCAGTGGGCCAGGCATTTCGCGACGGCTACCGCCTCGAGGGGGGCTGGACCAAGGGCCAGCAGGTCCAGCGCCCCGTCCTCGAAATCGCGCTCGAACAGGCGCTCCAGCGACAGCAGGGCCGCCAGGGCCAGGGCCAGCCAGGCGATGCCCGGGGCCAGCGAGGCCAGGCGTTCGGGCGCGCGGCCGGCGGCCAGGGGCAGCAGGGTGACGACGCAGGCGTAGAAGGCCAGGGCCAGCAGCGGCCCGCCGCCCTTGCCCCAGGCCAGGGCCAACTCGCGGCGCAGCAGGACGAGAAAGGCGCTCATCCTCCGATCTCCATGGATCGGCCAATTTCTACATTGAGACTGGGGATGGGCAGGGGATCGTGCACCGCCGCCAGGATCATGCCGCCGCTGGCCAGGTGCTCGGCCATCAGGGTCCCGAACCCCTCGCGGTGGCCGGCGTCCAGCGGAGCCATCGGCTCGTCCAGCAGCCACAGCGAGCGGGGACTGGCCAGCAGCCGGGCCAGGGCGACGCGCCGGCGCTGGCCGGCCGACAGGCGGCGGACCTCCAGGTCCAGCAGGCGCTCCAGGTCCAGCCGGGTCACGGCGTCGCGGGCCGAGGCCTCCGAGCCGCCGGTCCACCGGGTCTGGAACAGCAGCTCCTCCCAGGCCGAGCGCGTCGACTTCAGGCCGTCGTGATGACCGACCATGTGCAGCGCCTCGGCCCGGGCGGTCTCGGCCTCCAGTTCGCCGGCCGCGCCGTCGAACGCGATGTTTCCCGCATCCGGGCGCAGAAGTCCGGCCACCGCCCGCAACAGACTGGTCTTGCCGGCGCCGTTGCGTCCCGTCAGCGCGACCGCTTCGCCGGCCCCGATCTCAAGGTTCAGCCCCGAGAACAGCCGCCGTTCGCCGCGAACAAGACTTAAGTCCTTGATGCGAATAGTTCTCAACATAGGTCCAATGACCCCAAGACCCTGCCCTGTGCATGGACGTTGCCGACGACGAGGGCTAAGAAGCCCTCGGCCGTCACCCTCCACATTGGATGGGGCGTACGCGGCGCGGGGATGGACGCTGTGGGTCCGCCTCGATCGCGCGATCCCGGGAGTGGTTTTCCGGCGGCCGTGGACAGAGAAGGGATCTCCCGAAATGGCGTCTGTAGACAGCCTCAAAACCCGCCGCGAACTTGTCGTCGGCGGCAAGACCTACGTCTATTACAGCCTTCGCGCCGCCGAGGAAGCGGGTCTGACCGAAACCAGCAAGCTGCCGGTGTCGATGAAGGTGCTGCTCGAGAACCTGCTGCGCTACGAAGACGGCGTTTCGGTTCGCGAAGACGACCTCAAGGCCGTCGCCAACTGGCTGGTCAACAAGGGCAGCGTCGAGCACGAAATCAGCTTCCGCCCGGCCCGCGTGCTGATGCAGGACTTCACCGGCGTTCCGGCCGTCGTCGACCTGGCCGCCATGCGCGACGCCATGGTCGCCCTCGGCGCCGACCCGGCCAAGATCAACCCGCTCAACCCCGTCGACCTGGTCATCGACCACTCGGTGATGGTCGACAACTTCGGCAACCCCAAGGCCTTCGACGACAACGTCAAGCGCGAGTACGAGCGTAACCTCGAGCGTTACCGCTTCCTGCGCTGGGGCTCGTCGGCGTTCAACAACTTCCGCGTCGTGCCCCCGGGCACCGGAATTTGTCACCAGGTGAACCTTGAGTACCTGGCTCAAACCGTCTGGACCAACGAAGCCGAAGGCGAAACCACCGCCTATCCCGACACCGTCGTCGGCACCGACAGCCACACCACCATGGTCAACGGCCTGTCGGTCCTGGGCTGGGGCGTGGGCGGCATCGAGGCCGAGGCCGCGATGCTGGGCCAGCCGATCCCGATGCTGATTCCGGAAGTCATCGGCTTCAAGCTGACCGGCGCCATGCCGGAAGGCGCGACGGCCACCGACCTGGTGCTGACCGTCACCCAGATGCTGCGCAAGAAGGGCGTGGTCGGCAAGTTCGTCGAATTCTACGGCGACGCCCTGGCCAACCTGACCCTGGAAGACCAGGCGACCATCGCCAACATGGCTCCGGAATACGGCGCCACCTGCGGCTTCTTCCCGGTCAGCGCCTCGACCGTGGCCTACCTCAAGGGCACCGGCCGCGACGCCGCCCGCGTGGCGCTGGTGGAAGCCTACGCCAAGGAACAGGGCCTGTGGTGGGAGCCCGGCGTGGCCGAGCCGACCTTCAGCGACAGCCTGGAGCTGGACCTGGCGGCCGTCCTGCCGTCGCTGGCCGGCCCCAAGCGTCCGCAGGACCGCGTGCTGCTGACCGAATCCGCCGCCAAGTTCGCCGAGTCCCTGGCCGGTGAGTTCGGCAAGGCCGAGGCCCCGGGCGCCCGCGTGCCGGTCGAGGGCGAGAACTTCGACGTCGGCCACGGCGACGTGGTCATCGCGGCCATCACCAGCTGCACCAACACCTCCAACCCCAGCGTCCTGATCGCCGCCGGCCTGCTGGCCAAGAACGCGGTGGCCAAGGGCCTGAAGGCCAAGCCGTGGGTGAAGACCTCGCTGGCCCCCGGCTCGCAGGTGGTCACCGACTATCTGCTGAAGGCCGGCCTGACCAAGCACCTGGACGCTCTGGGCTTCAACCTGGTCGGTTACGGCTGCACCACCTGCATCGGCAACTCCGGCCCGCTGCCGGAGAACATCAGCAAGGCCGTCAACGACGCCGACCTGGTGGCCTGCTCGGTGCTGTCGGGCAACCGCAACTTCGAAGGCCGGGTGAACCCGGACGTCCGCGCCAACTACCTGGCCTCGCCACCGCTGGTGGTGGCCTACGCCCTGGCCGGCTCGATGAAGATCGACCTGACCACCCAGCCGCTGGGCCAGGACAAGAAGGGCGCCGATGTCTTCCTGAAGGACATCTGGCCCACCAACGAGGAGATCGCCGCCGTCCAGCGCAAGGCGGTCACCGAGAAGATGTTCGCCACCCGCTACGCCGACGTCTTCAAGGGCGACAAGAACTGGCAGGGGATCAAGATCACCGGCGGCCAGACCTACGCCTGGGAAGGTGACAGCACCTACGTGCAGAACCCGCCCTACTTCCCCAACATGTCGATGACCCCGACCCCGGTCACCGACATCGTGGAAGCCCGCGTCCTGGCGGTGTTCGGCGACTCGATCACCACCGATCACATCAGCCCGGCCGGTTCGATCAAGAAGACCAGCCCCGCTGGCCAATACCTGATCGACCACGGCGTCGATCCCCTGGACTTCAACGGCTACGGCGCGCGGCGCGGCAACCACCAGGTGATGATGCGCGGCACCTTCGCCAACATCCGCATCCGCAACCGGATCACCCCGGACATCGAAGGCGGCGTGACCAAGCACTTCCCCTCGGGCGAGGTGATGTCGATCTATGACGCGGCGATGAAGTACCAGGCCGAGGGCCGTCCGGCCGTGGTGTTCGGCGGCAAGGAATACGGCACCGGCAGCTCGCGTGACTGGGCCGCCAAGGGCACCAAGCTTCTGGGCGTCCGCGCGGTGATCTGCGAAAGCTTCGAGCGCATCCACCGGTCCAACCTGGTCGGCATGGGCGTGCTGCCGCTGCAGTTCGTGCAGGAAGGCTGGCAGAAGCTGGAACTGACGGGCGAGGAGATCGTCTCGATCCGCGGCCTGCAGGACCTGGCGCCGCGCAAGCAGCTGATCGTCGAGCTCTACCGCCCGACCGACGGCCGCATCGCCCGCTTCCCGGTCCGTTGCCGCATCGACACCCCGACCGAGCTTGAGTATTTCAAGAACGGCGGCGTGCTGAACTACGTCCTGCGCAACCTGGCCAAGGCCGACTAGAGCACGGAGCCGAGGCCCACAGGCCTTCGCGACGATTGAGCCGGACCCTTCGGGGTCCGGCTTTTTCTTTGGTCGCTCGCGGCGACGTCCTGCGTCCTTCGAGGCTCGGCTATGCCTCGCACCTCAGGATGAGGAATTCAGCAACAACGCTCCTCTTCCTGAGGCGCCCACGGAGTGGGCCTCGAAGGACGCAAGGCGACAACCACCGTTCCGAGCGCCATTTCCCCGAAAAACCCCGCCTTCCGCTCTCTACCCTCCAAAGAACGCCGCCTTCACGGCCTCGTGAACGGCCAGCGACCACGATCTTGGCTTAAGTGCCCCGCACATGCGTCAGGCCTTCCTCACTCTTCTCGTCACAACTCTCGCGAGCCTCACGGCCGGGTCGGCGCTCGCCGCCAAGTCGCCGGTGGTCGTCGAGCTGTTCACCGCCCAGGGCTGCTCGTCCTGCGGCAAGGCCAATCAGGTCGTCGCCGACCTGGCCGACGACAAGGGCGTGCTGGCCCTGACCTATTCGGTCGACTACTGGGACTATCTCGGCTGGAGCGACACCTTCGCCAAGCCGGCCTTCGCGTCGCGCCAGCGCGCCTACGCCCAGAAGTTCTCGCTGCGCGACGTGCCGACCCCGCAGGTGGTGATCTCGGGCCGCGAACAGGCCTCCGGAGCCAAGGCCGAGGCGGTCGAGACCCTGGTCAAGACCGCGGCCAAGGCTCCGGCCAACCCGCCGGACATGGAATTCGTCGGCGACAACCGCGTGGCCGTCGGCTCGGGCCCCGCCCCGCGTGGCGGCGGCGAGGTCTGGCTGGTGCGCTACGACCCGCGCGAGCAGGAGATCGCCGTCAAGCGCGGCGACAACCGCGGCCAGACCCTGGTGCATCGCAACGTGGTGCGCGAGCTGACCCGGCTGGGCCCGTGGGCCGGCCGGCCCAAGCTGTATCGCCTGACCGCGTCCGGCGACGACGCGCTGAAGACGGTGATCATCGTCCAGGGCGCCAAGGGCGGCCGGGTGATCGGCGTGCTGCAGGAAGAGACGAAGTAGGAAGGAAGGTCCTCCCCCTGTGGGGGAGGCGGTCGCCAAGCGACCGGTGGGCGCTCAATCCAGGCCGTGGCCACCGGCCCAAACTCCCCCCACCGTCGGCCACGCCGACACCTCCCCCAGAGGGGGAGGAACAAAAAAGAAAAGCCCGCGCATCGAGGGGACGAATGCGCGAGCTTCTTAGGGGGAGGGGATTGTCGGCCGACCGGGGCTTCGAGCCCGGGAGGGGCTGGGGGGCAATCAGGTCCGAACCCGAGGCGTCCGATCAGCCGACACTGGATTTATGCCGCCGCAAACGGGCTTCGGAAGGGCGCGATCAAGGTCGTTTCGCGGCCGTTCGTGTCGCCGGTGTGTTCGCCCGCTCCAGAGCCGCGCACACGCGAAAACCCCGCGTGGAGAGGGGCGCCACGCGGGGTCTCAGGGATATTCTTAGAGGGCTCTGTCGGCCGACCGGCCCACGATAAAGGGGGCTGGGGGGGCTGTTCAGGATCCTGAACCGCAGGGGTTCCGATCAGCCGACACCGTCAAACTGCTGGGGCAAACAGGCGGTCGAAAGTCCGAATTAAGGTCATTCCGTGGCGGGTCGCGACGGGGCTTGGATTATCGGCCGGCCCTGTAGCCCCGCGGCAACGCTTGGCGAAACCCGCACGGCGGCGCTCGCGTCGGGACCCGATTTGGGTTTAGGATTCGCTCGATGGCCCTGGATTCCCGTCCCGCCGCCGGCGTCGTTTTCTTCGAGCGTCGTGAGATCGACCAGCTCTTGCGGCTCTATGGCCGCATGGTCGCGGCCGGCGAGTGGCGCGACTACGGTATGGCCGGCCTGGCCGACCACGCGGTGTTCTCGGTGTTTCGCCACGCCGCCGAGTCGCCGCTCTACCGCATCGAGAAGCACCCGGCCCTGGCCCGCAAGCAGGGCGAATGGGCGGTGATCGGCCAGGGCGGCCTGACGCTGAAGCGCGGCCACGATCTGGGACAGGTGCTGCGGATGTTCGATAAGGGACGGTTCAAGGTGGTGGATTGAGGTCGGCGTGACGCCCCCTCCGTCACGATGCGTCGTCGCATCGACGCCACCTCCCCCGCGATGCGGGAGGAATAAAAAAGCCCCGGCGGTTTCCCGCCGGGGCTCTCGTTGTTTCAGGCCTGGCGTCTAACGGCGGCTGCCGAAGATGCTGAGCAGGAATTGGAACAGGTTGATGAAGTTCAGATAGAGGTTCAGCGCGCCGTAGTTGGTGGCCACGGCCATCGACTGCTGGTCTCCGCCCATCTGGTAGTAGCTCATCTTCAGGTTCTGGGTGTCGTAGGCGATCAGGCCCGAGAAGATCAGCACGCCCAGGACGCTGATGATGAAGCTCAGGCCCGGCAGGTGGAAGATCGCCTGCACGAGCGAGGCGACCACCAGGCCGATCAGGCCCATGATCAGGAAGCTGCCGAAACCCGTCAGGTCCTTCTTGGTGGTGTAGCCGAACAGGCTCAGGCCGCCGAAGGCGATGGCGGTGATCAGGAAGGTCTGGGCCACCGAGGCGCCGGTATAGGCCAGCAGCCAGACGCCCAGGCCGGCGCCGATGGTCGCCACCAGCGCCCAGTAGAAGATGCCGGAGGAGCGGGCGGTCGGGTTCTTCATGGCGAACATCGAGATGAGGATCATCACGATGGGCGCGAAGCGGATCACGGTGCCCAGCAGGGTGAAGCCGGCCAGGCGGCCGTCCGGGGTCACCAGGTAGAGCAGGTTGGTGACCGGCGCGTAGGCGCTGGTCAGGAAGGCCAGGCCGGCCGACAGCAGGAGGCCGAGCGCCACCTTGTTGTAGACGCCGAGCATGAAGCTACGCAGGCCGGCGTCAACCGACATGTCGGCGCGATCCACCGGGATCGAGCGCGCGTAGCCGCGGTTGAGGTCGTTCATCGGGGTAAAGCCCTTCGAAAAGCATCACGTCCTTGCCGGACGCCCCCTGAATATCGGGGTAGCGCGAGTATCATGCAAGATGTTGCGCTTTCCGTGGCGCGTGCCCGTTCGTAAATAGACGCCAGACAAACTCGAGCGAGGCGACATGGATTACGTGGAACTCGGCCGGACCGGCATCCAGGTCTCGCGCTGCTGCCTGGGCACGATGACCTGGGGCTCGCAGAACAGCGAGGCGGAAGCCCACGAACAGATGGACTACGCCCTGGGCCAGGGCGTGACCTTCTGGGACACCGCCGAGATGTACTCCAGCCCGCCCAGCCCCGAGACCCAGGGCAATACCGAGCGCCATATCGGCTCGTGGCTGAAGAAGACCGGCAAGCGCCAGGAGATCGTCCTGGCCTCCAAGGTCGCCGGCCGGGGCAACGCATTCGGCGGCCTGGCCTGGATGCGCGCCGACGGCGGCTCGACCCGCCAGACCCGCGCCCAGATCGACGAAGCCATCGAGGGCTCGCTCAAGCGCCTGAACACCGACTATCTCGACCTCTACCAGCTGCACTGGCCCGATCGGCCGGTGCGGGTGTTCGGCGGCCAGACCTACAAGGACTACGAGCAGGATTTCGAGAGCTTCGGCGACATCCTCGAGGCCCTCGACGTCCATGTGAAGAAGGGAACCCTGCGGTCGATCGGGGTCTCCAACGAGTTCCCCTGGGGGGTGATGCGCTTCCTGGCCGAGAGCGAGACGCGCGGCCTGCCGCGCATCGCCTCGATCCAGAACGCCTACCACCTGGCCAACCGCACCTACGAATACGGCCTGGCCGAGATCGCCATGCGCGAACAGGTCGGCCTGCTGGCCTATTCGCCGCTGGCCCAGGGGGCCCTGACCGGCAAGTACCTGGACGGCAAGCTGCCGGAAGGCTCGCGCAAGGCGCTGTACAACCGCATGCAGCGCTACGAGGGCCCCGGCGCCGAGCCGGCGATCCGCGGCTATGTCGACATCGCCGCCCATTTCGGCCTCGACCCGGCGCAGCTGGCCCTGAAATTCTGCGACACGCGGGCGTTCGTCACCGCCACCATCATCGGCGCGACCTCGATGGACCAGCTGAAGACCAATATCGGCGCCTTCGACGTGACCTGGACCGAGGAGATGGAAAAGGCGGTCAACGCGCTGCACGCGCTGCAGCCCAATCCCTGTCCGTAAGAACAGGTCCTCCCCCTCTGGGGGAGGTGTCGGCGCAGCCGACGGAGGGGGGAGTTCGCCGAGAAAGCCAATGGCTCCCCCCACCGGCCTACGGCCGCCTCCCCCACGGGGGGAGGGCTTTGTCGGACGGACCGGTCGGAGGTAAGAAAGCCCATGATCCGCCTGTTCACCGCCATCGCCCTGCCTCGCGAGTTCGGCGAGGACCTCGTTCCGCGCCAGTACGGCATCGACGGCGCCCGCTGGCGGCCCGTGGAGGCCTTTCACATCACCCTGAAGTTCATCGGCGACGTCCAGGAGACCCAGGCCGCCGACCTGGATGAGGAACTCCAGACCATCCAGGCCCCGGCCTTCGACCTGTCGCTGGCCGGGGTCGGCCACTTCGGCGAGGGGGTCGAGATCCACGCCGTCTGGGCCGGCGTCGCCGAAAGCCCCGACCTGCGCCACCTGGCCAAGGCCAACGAAGCCGCCGCCCGCCGGGCCGGCCTCAAGCCCGAGACCCGGGCCTACACGCCGCACGTCACCCTGGCCTATCTGAAGCGGCCGCCCGTCCCCGAGGTCGCCGCCTGGATCCAGGGCCACAACCTGCTGCGCTCGCCGCCGTTCCGAGTCGACCGGTTCGGGCTGTATTCCAGCTGGCGCACCAGCGAGGGCTCGGCCTACCGGCTGGAGACGGAATATCCGCTGGGGTGAGGCGGGCGCTTCCCACGAGAGCCGGAACGTCCAAGAACACCACCGATACTTGCGATTTTCTCCGGGCGCGCGCCAGATCACGGTGACGCTCAACGGACGGAGCCTCGGATGTCCCTCTATCTCTTCGCCCTGCTGATCGGGGTGGTGGCCGGCCTGCGGGCCATGACCGCCCCCGCCGCCGTCGCCTGGGGCGCGCATCTGGGCCTCATTCCGCTGCAAGGCACGCCGCTGGCCTGGCTGGGCGGCAATATCGCCACCTGGACCTTCACCGTCCTGGCGGTGCTGGAACTGGTCGCCGACCAGTTGCCCAAGACCCCCAGCCGCAAGGTCCCGGTGCAGTTCGGCACGCGCGTCCTCACCGGCGCCGTCTCTGGCGCGGCGATCGGCATGACCGCCAATGTCTGGATCGGCGGGGCCGTCGCCGGCGCGATCGGCGCGGTGGTCGGGACGCTGGCCGGCGCCGACTTGCGCGGCCGTCTGGCCAAGGCGTTTGGCAAGGACCTGCCGGCCGCCCTGCTGGAAGACCTGGTCGCGGTCGGCGGCGCGGCCCTGATCGTCTCGGCCCTCTAGGCATGGCGACCCGGACCTTCGACGCCATCATCATCGGCGGCGGCCAGGCGGGCCCCGCGCTGGCCGGCCGGCTGACCGCCGCCGGCCAGACCGTGGCCCTGGTCGAGCGCAAGCTGCTGGGCGGCACCTGCGTCAACACCGGCTGCATGCCGACCAAGACCCTGGTGGCCAGCGCCTACGCCGCCCACCTGGCCCGCCGCGCCGCCGACTATGGCGTGACCTTCGACGGCCCAATGGACGTCAAGGTCGGGGTCGACATGAAGACGGTCCACGACCGCGCCCAGACCGTCACCCTCAACGCCCGCCGCAATCTCGCGACCTGGCTGGACGGCATGAAGGGCTGCACGGTCATCCAGGGCCACGCCCGCTTCGAGTCGACCACCACCGTGCGGGTCGGCGACGACCTGCTGAGCGCCCCGAAGATCTTCATCAATGTCGGCGGCCGGGCCAATGCGCCGGACATGCCGGGCCTCTCCGACATCTCGTACCTGACCAATGTCGGCATGATGGAGATCGACGCGCTTCCCAGGCATCTGGTGATCGTCGGCGGCAGCTATATCGGCCTGGAGTTCGCCCAGATGTACCGGCGCTTCGGCGCCGAGGTCACCGTGGTCGAGATGGGCCCGCGCCTGATCGGCCGCGAGGACCCGGAAATCTCCGACGCGGTGCGCACGATCCTGGAAGGCGAGGGGATCAGCGTCCGCCTCAACGCCGAATGCATCGCCTTCGCCCCCTGTGATGAAGGCGTCTGCGTCCACGTCACCTGCCAGGCCGGCGCGCCCCAGGTCACCGGCTCGCACGTGCTGCTGGCCATCGGCCGCAAGCCCAATACCGACGACCTGGGCCTGGAAGTGGCCGGGATCGCCGTGGACAAGCGCGGCTACATCGTCGTCGACGACCAGCTGCGCACCACGGTTCCGGGCGTCTGGGCGATGGGCGACTGCAACGGCAAGGGCGCCTTCACCCACACCGCCTACAACGACTTCGAGATCATCGCCGCCAACCTGCTGGACCCAAATCTTGAGGGAGGGGATCCCAGAAAAGTCAGCGACCGGATCACCTGCTACGGCCTCTATATCGATCCGCCGCTGGGCCGCGTGGGGATGACCGAGGCCGAGGTCCGCGCCTCGGGCCGCCCGGCCCTGGTCGGCGCGCGGCCGATGACCCGGGTCGGCCGCGCCGTCGAGAAGGGCGAGACGCTGGGCTTCATGAAGGTGGTGGTCGATGCGCAGACCAAGCAGATCCTCGGCGCGGCGATCCTCGGCCTCAACGGCGACGAAGTGGTCCACGGCATGCTCGACCTGATGTACGCCAAGGCGCCCTACACGACGATCCAGCGGGCGGTGCACATCCACCCGACGGTGTCGGAGCTGGTCCCGACGATGCTGGGCGAGCTGAAACCGCTGGTTTGATCCTCGACCGGGGACATGCACTTGTGCGTGTCCCCGGCTCCTGATCACGCCACCGCGTGGTCCTTCAGCACCCCCAGGGTCACCACCGCCAGCATCTCCTCGTGGCTGGCCTCCAGCACCACCGGCGGGGCGACGCCGGCGTCGAGGGCTTCCTTCCAGCGGCCGGCGCACAGGCACCAGCGGTCGCCGGGCAGCAGGCCTCGGAAGGCGAACTCCGGGCGCGGGGTCGACAGGTCGTTGCCGGTGGCCCGCGAGAAGGCCAGGAACTCCTCGGTCATCACCGCGCACACGGTGTGCAGGCCCAGGTCATGTGGCCCGGTCTCGCAGCAGCCGTTGCGGTAGAAGCCTGTCACCGGGTTCAGCGAGCAGGGCTGCAGCTCCTGGCCCAGGACGTTCTTGGCGGTATCGTCATAGCGCGTGGTCATGTCGTGAGCTTACCCCCGTTTGGGGGAATCTCGACACCGTTCAGCCATCAGGATGCGTGACGACTTCCGGTGACGCTCGCCAGATGCTTAAGAGGAACGGCAAGACCAGGAACTCGAGCGGGAGCCTCATGTCCGACATCGCCCGGCCGCGCCGCAGCGCCCTCTACATGCCGGCCTCCAACGCCAAGGCGGTGGACAAGGCCCGCACCCTGGACGCCGACGTGATCATCCTCGACCTGGAGGACGCCGTGGCCCCGGAGATGAAGGACGCCGCCCGCGCCGCCGCCGTGGCCGCGGTCAAGGCCGGGGGTTTCGGCCCCCGCGAGGTCGTCATCCGCGTCAATGGCCTGGACACCCCCTGGGGCGAGGCCGACCTCAAGGCCGCCGCGCAGGCCGGCCCGGACGCGGTGCTGGTCCCCAAGGTCAATGACGCGGCCGACGTCCACGCCTACCAGGCCGCCCTGCACGCGGCGCCCGCCCATACCCGGCTCTGGACGATGATCGAGACCGGCAAGGCCGTCTTCCACCTGTGGGAGATCGCCGCCGCCGCGCGGACCACCCGGCTGAGCGGCTGGGTGATGGGGGTCAACGACCTGGCCAAGGAGATGCGGGCCCGCCAGACCCCCGGCCGCGAGGCCTTCCTGCCGATCCTGTCGCTGTCGGTGGCCGCCGCCCGAGCCCACGGCCTGACCATCCTGGACGGGGTGCACAACGACATCGACGACCTGGACGCCTTGGAGGCGGTCTGCGGCCAGGCCGTGGACTTCGGCTTCGACGGCAAGACCCTGATCCACCCCAAGCACCTGGAAATCTGCAACCGCGCCTTCTCGCCGACGCCGGACGAGATCACCTGGAGCCGGGCGGTGATCGCCGCCTTCGCCGCGCCCGAGAACGCCGGCAGGGGCGCGCTGCGGGTCGAGGGCAAGATGGCCGAGCGCCTGCACCTCGTTCAGGCCGAGCGGCTGGTGGCGGTGGCCGCCGCCATCGCCGCACGCTCGGCGGCCTGAGGACGACATCGGTTCAATGCGCGCCCTCCTGATCTTCCTGCTGGCGTTTTCCGCCACTCCGGTCCTCGCTCAAGAGGCTCCCGTCGCGACCGCGCCCAGCGTCCAGAGCGCTCCGGCCACGCCCCTTCCGTCCGCCCCGCCGGTCGTGGGCGACCCCCAGGCGGCGATTCCCCTGGTGGCCGCCCCGCCGGCGCCGGACACCGCGGTCTCGGCCGACCAGGCCGTCGATCCCCTGGCCGACCTGATCGCCCAGAGCGGACCACAGACCACCGACGAGGAGGAGCCGGCCGCCCAGGCCCCGCTGCCGCCGCACAAGCCGACCATCCTGCCGATCCCCGCGCCGGAGCCCCCGCCCGGACAGGCGCCCGCCCAGGCGGCTGGCGCCGCGCCCGGCGGCTACATGCCCATCGCCGAAGCCTATGACCTGCGGATCAAGGGTTCGATCCTCGCCGCCCAGGGCCTGCAAGGTCCGATGGACGGGGCCTGGTCGCTGAACGGACCCGACGGGGCGACGCTGTACGACCTGCAGATCGTCGACCCGGCCGGCGGCTATGGCGGGCTCGAGGGCGCCTGGCGCGACGTGCGGCGTCCCGGCGCCGTGGGCTCGACCGGCCTGATCGACTTCGTGGACCGTTCGACCGGCGAGTTGACGGCCCGCTTCTCGCCCCGGCCCGGCCAGTCGGCGACCGTCACCCTGCGGCCGCGCGGCGACGGGGCGTGGGTCGGCTCGCTGAGCGAGAACGGCGCCGACACCGCCGTCACCGCCCGCCGCGTGGCCCAGGCCACCCTGCCGCCCGGCTACGCGCCCGCCGGCCGAGGCCCGGTGATCTGGCCGCGCCCGGTCGTCGCCGCGCCCCGGGTGGTCGCCGAGGCCCCGGCCAGGGCGCCCGCCTGCTCGACCAAGGGCAAGAAGGGCAAGGCCCTGAAAGCCGCCAAGGCCAAGTGCGCCGCCGTCGCCAGGAAAGGCGGCAAGGGCAAGGCCGTGGCGGTGAAGGGCAAGAAGGGCGGCAAGGGCCCCACGCTGCGCGGCAAGACCTCGGCCAAGGGCAAGGCCGTGACGAGCAAGGGCAAGGCGACGGCGAAGAAGTCGGGGAAGAAGAAGCGTTAGGGATTGTCCGCTCATCCCGGCATTCGCCGGGATGAGCGGAACTTGTGGGGCTTCAGATCCCCAACGCCTGCCGCGCCGCCGCGACCGCCCGCTCCAGCGTCTCGGCCTCATAGGCCATCGCGGCCGAATGCCCCCACACCGGTCCCGGCCAGGCCGGGTCGCCGACCCGGCGGCCCAGGACGTGGACGTGCAGCTGCGGCGTGACGTTGCCGAGCGCGCCGACATTGAGCTTGTCGACGCCCAGGCCGAGCACGGCGGCGACCGCCCGGACGGCGGCGCCGGCCAGGACGGTTTCCTCGATCAGCCTCGCACGGTCGGTCGGGGACAGGTCCTCCAGCTCCCGCGCCTCGCCGACCCGGGGGATCAGCACCACCCACGGATAGCGGGCGTCCAGCTGCAGGCGGGCGTGGCACAGCGGGAGCTCGCCCAGTTCGGCGGCCGTGGCCACGAAGGCCGGGTCGAGGACGAACTCAGCCACGTTTCGGAACCGCCGCCCAGTAGTCGAAATCGAGGATGACGCCCGGCGCATAGGCCCCGGCCTCGTCCTTGTCCGGGAAGTCGGCGCACGGCCGGTCGACCGTCGCCACCAGCCGCAGGCGCAGGGCGCCGACCGAGGCGCCCCCAGACGCAGATAAGTCGGCCTTGTCGAGCACCTGGCTCCAGGCGAACACCGTGCCGCCGGCGAAATAGGGGCCGACGTGGCGGCCGCCGTTGATCGCCAGGATCAGGCCGGCGTTCTGCAGCCCGTTGAACGACAGGGCCTTGGCCGTCGAGATCACCACCCCGCCATAGACCAGCCGCCGGCCCGACGGGTCCTTGGACCGCTCGAACTGGTTGAAGTGGACCTTGGCGGTGTTCTGCCACAGCCGCGTGGCCATCTGGGCCTCGGCCTCCTCGACCACCATGCCGTCGACATGGTCGATCTTCTCGCCGACCGCGTAGTCCTCATAGGCGTGCGGGGCGCCGGCCAGGGCGAAGTCGTATTTGGCGAAGTTCAGGCCCGGCGGCGGGGTCAGGTGCTGGGCGGTCACCGCGCCGGCCAGTTGAGGCGTCACCTGGCCCTCGACCACCGCGCCCGGGTTGCGCCTGCGCACCATCACCCAGCGCACATAGCTCAGCACCGCCACGCCGCGCTGGTTGGCGCCGGTGGTGCGCACATAGACCACCCCGGTCTTGCCGTTGGAGTTCTCCTTCAGCCCGATCACCTCCGAACGCGCCGTCAGGGTGTCGCCCGGATACACCGAGGCCAGGAACCGACCCTCGGCATAGCCGAGGTTGGCGACGGCGTTGAGGCTGATGTCGGGCACGGTCTTGCCGAACACTACGTGGAAGGCGATCAGCGGGTCGACCGGCGCGCCGGCCAGGCCGCAATCGGCGGCGAAGACGTCGGACGAGAACAGCGAAAACCGGGGGCCGTACAGCGCCGTGTACAGCGCCACGTCGCCCGCCGTGATCGTGCGCGGGGTGGCGTGGACGATCACCTGGCCAAGCTTGAAGTCCTCGAAATAGTTCCCCGGATCGGTCTTGCTCATCCCCGTGCGTCCTTATCGTTGTTCACACAGTCTTGCCGCACCGCAGCGAAACGGGAAAGGGGGCTTGAGGCCGAGCCTTAGCGGGCGTAGACCGCGCCCCGACATTACTCGTCCACAGCCCTGACGGAGACCCCATGGCTCGCGCGAAGATCGCCCTCATCGGCGCCGGCATGATCGGCGGCACCCTGGCCCACATCGCCGCTCGTGAAGAACTCGGCGACGTGATCCTGTTCGACATCGCCGAGGGCACGCCCCAGGGCAAGTCGCTCGACATCGCCGAAGCCTCGGCCGTGTTCGGCAAGGACGTCGTCCTGAAGGGCGCCAATTCGTACGAAGAGATCGCCGGGGCCGACGTCTGCATCGTCACCGCCGGCGTGCCGCGCAAGCCGGGCATGAGCCGCGACGACCTGCTGGGCATCAACCTGAAGGTCATGAAGGCCGTCGGCGAAGGGATCAAGCAGCATGCCCCCAACGCCTTCGTCATCTGCATCACCAACCCGCTGGACGCCATGGTCTGGGCCCTGCAGCAATTCTCGGGCCTGCCCAAGGAAAAGGTCATCGGCATGGCCGGCGTCCTGGACTCGGCGCGCTTCGCCTACTTCCTGGCCGAGAAGACCGGCGTGTCGGTGGAAGACATCCACGCCTGGACCCTGGGCGGCCACGGCGACGACATGGTGCCGATGGTCCGTCACTCGACGGTCGGCGGCCTGCCGCTGCCGGACCTGGTCAGCCAGGGCTGGATGACCCAGGAAGAGCTCGACGGCATCGTCAAGCGCACGCGCGGCGGCGGCGGCGAGATCGTCGCCCTGCTGAAGACCGGCTCGGCCTTCTACGCCCCGGCCGAAAGCGCCATCGCCATGGCCACCAGCTACATCAAGGACAAGAAGCGCGTCCTGCCCTGCGCCACCTTCCTGACCGGCCAGTACGGCCTGGAAGGCCTCTATGTCGGCGTGCCGGTCGTGATCGGCGCCGGCGGCGCGGAGCGGGTCATCGAGTTCGAAACCAACGACGAAGAAAAGGCGATGTTCGCCAAGTCGGTCGAGTCGGTGAAGGGCCTGATGGAAGCCTGCAAGGCCATCGACCCGTCGCTGGTCTAGGCTTTCCGAGCTTTCAGACACAAGGAAGGGCGGCTCCTCGCGGGGCCGCCCTTTTTCTTTTCGCCCTCTCCCAGCGGGAGAGGGAGGGGCCCGCCGCGTAGCGGTGGGAGGGTGAGGGTGAGGGATCACGCCCTCAACGTTTTCTCCGAGCGCCCTGCCGGCACGCCGGCCGACGTCTTAACCCCTCATCCTCCCACGCCTATCGGCGCGGGCCCCTCCTTCTCCCTCTGGGAGAAGGTTTCTACTGCGTCGCATCCGCCGGCTCCGCCGAAATCTCCTCCAGCGTCTTGCCCACCTGCTTGGCGCCGTAGTCCTTGGCCACGTCGCCCAGCGACAGGATGCCGGTCAGCTTGCCGGCCTCGTCGAGCACGATCAGGCGGCGGATCTGGTGGCTGGCCATCTTGGCGGTGGCGTCGGCCAGGATGTCGTCCTCCTTGACGCTCTGGACCTCGCCCTCGCTCATCGCCTCGGAGATGGGGCTGTCGAAGCTGCGGCCCTCGGCGACCACGCGCAGGACGATGTCGCGGTCGGTGACCAGGCCCACCACCTTGCCGTCCAGGACGATCGGCACGGCGCCGGTTTCGACGTGGGCCATCACCTGGGCGACCTTGCGGACGCTGTCGGTTGGGGCGGCGGTGGAGACCTGGCTGGTCATGGCGTCGCTGACTTTCATCGGGGAGCTCCTGGTGGAGTGAATGGGACCCCTACGAAACCCCCGCGACGCCGCGCCTGTTCCGCTTCGCCTAGACCAGCGCCGCCCGGTTGGCCTCCAGGAACGCCTGGACCGAGGTCGGCGCCCGCCCGGTCAGGGTCTCGACCACGTCGGTGACGATGGCGTGCTGGCCCTGGCTGGCGGCCTGGTCGAAATCGGCCAGCACATCGACGACGAACGGCGGCAGGCCGCCGGCCGCCAGGCCTTGGCGCAGGACGTCCAGCGGCAGGTTCTGGTGCGCCACGGGCTTGCCCGACAGCTGCGACAGCAAGGCGGCGACCTGGTCCTGGGTGACGGCGGCGGGGCCGGAGACGTCGAGGATCTGGCGACCTTCGCCCTTGATCAGGGCCGCCGCGTCGGCGCGGGCGCAGTCCTCGCGGGTGACATAGGCGCGGCCGGCCCCGGCGGTGGCCGAATGGAGCAGGCCGCTGGACAGGGCCTGGCCGGCGCCCTGCAGGATCAGCTCGGCATAGAGGTTGTGGCGCAGGATGGTCCAGCCCAGGGTCGGGCTGGCGGCCAGGGCCTGCTCGGTCCAGAAGTGGTCGTCGATCACCCCGCCGCCCACCTGCGGCCTTGTGCCGGGGGCCGAGGTGTAGACCACGTGCTTGACGCCAGCCGCCGTGGCGGCGGCGACGGCGGCGCGGTGCTGGGCGATGCGCTGGCCGGGCTGGCCCAGGGCGTCGGTGCTGACCAGCAACAGGCGATCGACGCCGGCGAAGGCCTGGGTCAGTGAGGCCGGATCGTCGAAGTCGGCCCGGCGGGTCTCGACGCCGCGCGCCGCCAGGTCGGCCAGCTTGGCGGGATCGCGGCTGGCGGCGACGATGTCGCCGGCCCCGGCCTCGAGCAGCAGTTCGACCACGCGACGGCCCAGTTGGCCGCCCGCGCCGGTGACCAGGAGGCGGGGAGAGGAGGCGCTCATGGGTCTGTCCTTTTCTGTGGTCTCGAAATGAGACCACGTGTAGATGTGAGACCTAGGCGACGCCGTAAAGACGGCAGTTTTGTGGGAGATAGGCACCTTGAGGGAACCACCCAGCGCGGCGGCGAGCCTCGCCCACACCTTCCAGTGCTGGATGTCGGCGACCGACCTCAGCCCGGCCGCCTGCCCGGTGCGCGACGTGATCGACCATCTGGGCGACAAGTGGAGCACCCTGTTGCTGATCGCCCTGGCCGACGGGCCGCGCCGGTTCGGCGTCCTGCGCCGGACGGTGCCCGACATCTCGCAGCGCATGCTGACCCAGACCCTGCGCGACCTGCAGCGCGATGGCCTGATCGCTCGCCAGGTGTTCCCGACCAAGCCGCCCAGCGTCGAATACAGCCTGTCGCCGATGGGGACCTCGTTGCTGGAGCCCCTGGCCGTGCTGGTGACCTGGGCCGAGCGCAACCACGCCGACATCCGCGCCGCCCGGACCCGCTACGACGCCGAGGCGGCGGCGGCGTAACTCGGCCTCCAAAACTCGTCATCCCCGCCGTTTGGGTCCCCCGAACAAGTCGGAGGATGACGATGTGGAGGATGCTTTCAACCCAACCCCGACACACGCTAACCAGCCCACATCCCATCCCGGAGTTCCCATGACCCTCACCATCCACCAGGCCAGCGTTTCGGTCTTCGTCCAGGGCCTCAAGGGCCTGAAGGGCGTGCTGACCAAGGCCGCCGCACATGTTGACGCGAAGAAACTCGACCCCGAGTCCTTGCTGAAGGCCCGGCTCTATCCCGACATGTTCCCGCTGCTGCGCCAGGCGCAGATCGCCACCGACTTCGCCAAGGGTTGCGCCGCGCGCCTGGCCGGCGAGGAAGTTCCGGCCTGGGACGACACCGAGACCAGCTTCGAGGACCTGATCGCCCGCGTCGATCGCGCCATCGCCTATGTCGAGGGCCTGGACGCCGCCCGGTTCGCGGGCGCCGAGGACCGCGACATCACCCTGGTGCGACGCGGCGAGACCAGCGTGGTCAAGGGCCTGGCCTATCTGCAGGGCCAGGCCCAGCCCAACTTCTTCTTCCACCTGACCACCGCCTACGCGATCCTGCGCAAGAACGGCGTCGAGATCGGCAAGAAGGACTATCTGGGCACGGCCTGAGAACGAAGGGTCGGTTCCGGCGGCTAAGGCCGCCGCCGGAACGCCCACACCAAGGTCGCCAGGGCGGTGAACACCCCCGCGACCGCCGACAGAATGATCGGCAACTGACTCAACAACTCCTTGTCCATGACCGGCGCCCAGCTGACCCGCCAACCAGCGGCGGGTTACGCGCCAGAATGACTCCCGGCCACGTCGAGTCCGGACGTATGTTCTCTTTTTGTTCTATTCCAGCCGCGTTGGGAAGGTTGACCACGCATCCGCCAGGCCTGTCGGCGCGAGCGACCGATCGCTAGCCGGATTTCAAGGCCTCATCTCGATATAGAGGACACCCTCCGTATCGGGCGTCGGCTGATCGCAGGCGCCGCTGCCCCAGACGACGATCGATTTATGCGCCGTGGCGGCGGTCAGAAGCGTCGACAGCATCGCCTGGCCGGCGGGGGTCGTGATATTGAAGGCAAATCTCGTCGGAAACGCGGCTCCGCAACTTGGCCGCGGCGACCTCTGCCCGTCCACCTCGAACATGGCGAAGCCTGCAGTGGCTGACAGCACAACAGTTACAGTGCTCGGTCCGGTCGACGAGGCATTCGCTTCCGATCCCGCCAAAGTACAGAACAAGGCCGCGGCGACTGCGGCGGTTCTTTTCATGTTCACCATCGAAATTGTCCCCTCGCAAGATTGCACCAATGCCTGGCTCCGACGTAGCGTCCGCCAGTAAAATCGTCACGGCGGGCTTTATACAAATCGCCGCCGCCCGGCAACGATCACGCGTGCTACTCTGAAGGACCAAACTCGACGCGATCAATTCGCCTGTCCTCGGCGGATGGGAGCCCGGACCTGTTCCGAGGAGCATGGTCCAAAGGGTGCGCGGGGACGGGAAGTCTCTTGCCCAAGGGTCGCGAACCCGCGACCTCAAACCACATCGCCACACCGTCAGCGTAAACGCCCCTTAACCCTCTTGCGGCACAACTGCCCGGGTCTACGAGTGCAAGGTGACTGTCCATGGCGCGAGCGGCGCGGCGATCGAGCGTTGAACTGGTCTGGGACGCGGTGCGCTACGGCTGGGCTCAGCCGTGGTCGGCGCGGTTCCGCGGTGGGGTGATCTGCGTGGTCGGGGCCGGCCTGCTGCTGGCGGTCGCCACCTACAACGCCACCGACCCCAGCTTCAACGCCGCCACCGGCCTGCCGGCCACCAACGCCCTGGGCGGACCCGGGGCGGCCCTGGCCGACATCGTCATGCAGTCGCTGGGCCTGAGCGGCTGGGTCGCCGCCCTGCTGATGCTGGTGTTCGGCATGACCCGGGTCTCGCAGGCCGATCCGGCCGCCCATCGCCGCGACCTTCGCCTCCGCGCCCTGGTCGGCGGCCTGGGCCTGCTGGCCCTGGCCGGCCTGCTGGCCGCCCCGCCGACCCCCGCCGTCTGGAAGCTGGCCCGCGGCCTGGGCGGCTTCTGGGGCGACGGCCTGCTCAACACGGTGGCCGGACTGCTGGCCTTCGCCCGCCTGCCCGGCGCCCACCTGATCGCCGCCCTGCTGCTGGGAATCGGGGCCGCCGTGGCCCTGGGCTACGCGATCGGCCTGCGCCGCATCGACCCCGAAGCGGTGGCCGACGCCCTGCATGGCCTGATGCAGCCGCGCGAACGCGCTGCGGCCCCCGCCGCGCCTCAACCCGAACCGGCCGCCGCCCGTCCCCGCGCCCCGCGCAAGGCGGCCGCCCCGGTGATCGAGGCCGCGCCCGAAGCCGCCCAGATTCCGCGCCGCGCCGGCAAGCCGGCCAAACCCGCGCCGGCCGAGGACGACGACGCCTTCGAGCCGAGCTTCGAGGTCCGCCCCCTGGCCATCGCCCAGCCCAAGACCCCCAACCGCGTCAACACCCGCGAGCAGCGCGAACAGCAGAAGGCCTTCGACTTCACCGACGAGGGCGGCTTCCAGCTGCCCGAGCTGGCCATGCTGGCCAAGCCCAAGCCGCGCTCGGCCGAGTTCGACGAAGAGGCCCTGCGCCAGAACGCCCGCCTGCTGGAAAGCGTGCTGGCCGAGTTCGGCGTGCGTGGCCAGATCGACCAGATCCGCCCCGGCCCGGTGGTCACCATGTACGAGCTGGTGCCGGCCGCCGGCACCAAGACCGCTCGGGTCGTGGCCCTGGCCGACGACATCGCCCGCTCGATGAGCGTGATCTCGTGCCGCGTGGCCGTGGCCCAGGGCCGCAACGCCATCGGCATCGAGATGCCCAATTCGCGCAAGGAGACGGTCTATCTGCGCGACCTGCTGTCGTCCGCCGACTACGACAAGGCCACCCACAGCCTGCCGATGGCCCTGGGCGAGACGATCGGCGGCGAGACCTACATCGCCGACCTGGCCAAGATGCCCCACCTGCTGATCGCCGGCACCACCGGCTCGGGCAAGTCGGTGGGCGTCAACGCCATGATCCTGTCGATCCTCTACAAGCTGCCGCCCGAGAAGTGCCGCTTCATCATGATCGACCCGAAGATGCTGGAACTCAGCGTCTATGACGGCATCCCGCACCTGCTGGCCCCGGTGGTCACCGATCCCAAGAAGGCGGTCGTGGCCCTGAAATGGACCGTGCGAGAGATGGAGGACCGCTATCGGCGGATGTCCAAGATCGGCGTGCGCAACATCGCCGGCTATAACGAGAAGGCCAACGAGGCGCTCGACAAGGGCGAACATTTTGAACGTACCGTGCAAACGGGGTTCGATGACGCCGGCCGGCCGATCTACGAGACCGAGAAGATCCGCCCCGAGGCCATGCCGTTCCTGGTGGTGGTCATCGACGAAGTCGCCGACCTGATGATGGTGGCCGGCAAGGACATCGAAGGCGCCGTGCAACGCCTGGCCCAGATGGCCCGCGCCGCCGGCATCCACCTGATCATGGCCACCCAGCGCCCGTCGGTCGACGTGATCACCGGCACCATCAAGGCCAACTTCCCGACCCGGATCAGCTTCCAGGTCACCAGCAAGATCGACGCCCGCACCATCCTGGGCGAGCAGGGCGCCGAACAGCTGCTGGGCCAGGGCGACATGCTGTACATGGCCGGCGGCGGCCGCATCACCCGCCTGCACGGCCCGTTCGTGTCGGACGGCGAGGTCGAGGCGGTGGCCAAGTTCCTGCGCGACCAGGGCATCCCCAACTATCTGGAGGAGGTCACGGCCGGCGGCGACGAGGAACAGGAAGAGGCCATCGAGGGCGCCTTCGCGGGCGGCGACGGGGCCAACGACCTCTACGACCACGCCGTGGCGGTGGTCACCCGCGACCGCAAGGCCTCGACCAGCTACATCCAGCGCCGCCTGCAGATCGGCTACAACCGCGCCGCCTCGCTGATGGAGCGCATGGAGAAGGAGGGCGTGGTCGGCGCCGCCAACCATGCCGGCAAGCGGGAGATCCTGGCGCCGCCCCCGCCGCCGATGTAGCGCGACCTGGACGGGGACACACACTCGCGGCAAGACCTCGGCGAGATTTCATGGGGCCTTGCCGCGAGTGTGTGTCCCCAGCCGTCGATGAACGACGCTTCATCCGCGCGCCGGAAAATGGTCTCGCGACGGCCTTTCGTCGGACGCGCGGGCAGGGCAAAGGTGGGAGGCTAGGAGATCGCATGACCACCACGACCCCGACCCGCCGCTTCGTCCTCGCCGCCGCCGGCTTCGGCCTGGCGACCGCCCTGAGCGGCCAGGCCCTGGCGGCTCAGCAAGCCGCCGCCGTGCTGTCGGCCGACGACCAGGCCCTGGTCGACAAGGCCACGGTCTATATCCAGACCCTCGGCTCGGCCAAGGGCCGGTTCGTCCAGACCGACGCCCGCGGGACCCGGACCCAGGGAACGATCTGGCTGCAACGCCCCGGCAAGGCGCGCTTCGCCTATGACGGCCCGGCCGGCCTGCTGGTGGTTTCCAACGGCAACAACGTCAACATCTTCGACAGCCGGCTGAAGACCTTCGAGAGCTATCCGCTGAGCCGCACGCCGCTGGCCCTGCTGCTGGCCCGCGAGGTGCGGCTGGATCGCGGCGTGACCATCACCGGCGTGCGCAAGCTGGCCGACGGCTTCACGATCACCGCCCAGGACGCCAAGCGCCAGACGCTGGGCCGCATCAGCCTCGACTTTGGCGCCGACGCCGCCCTGATGGGCTGGACCGTCACCGACGTGAAGGGCGGAGAAACCCGCGTGCGCCTGGTCGACTTCGAGAAAACCTCGGGCCTGGATCCCAAGCTGTTCGTCCTTACCGATCCTCGCCGCCGCGTCGGAAAGCCTTAGTTGTATTATGACGCTTAAACCGCGCCAAAATGCGACAATTTCACAACATGCAAGTTTGGATTGCGATTGCGCTTGACTTAGTCGTGCGGCGTGGCAGATTTAACACGCATGGCGAGGAGCGCCCGACCCGCTCTTCGCAACCGTGCCGGACACTATCCCCTCCCGGCGGCGGCATGAGAGACCCGACTTTCGCCCGGACGCTTCGTGCGTCCGGGCGTTTTTCTTTGCCGGGCCCCGAAACCAAGGTAGGGAGCGGCATGCGCCTTCGTATCGCCACCTGGAACGTCAACTCCGTCCGCCTGCGCGCCGAGCAGGCCGCCCGCTTCGTCGACGAGCAGGGCCCCGACGTGCTGTGCATGCAGGAGATCAAGTGCCAGGAGGGTGAGTTCCCCCGCCAAGCCTTCATCGACATGGGCCTGCCGCACCTGAAGATCATGGGCCAGAAGGGCTGGCACGGCGTGGCCATCGCTTCGCGCCTGCCGCTGGAGGACGCTCCGGTCCTCGACGCCTGCCGCGAGGGCCACGCCCGCTGCGTCTCCGCGACCGTCGCCGGCGTCGAGATCCACAACTTCTACATCCCGGCCGGCGGCGACACGCCCGACCGGGCCTTGAACCTGAAGTTCGACCACAAGCTCGACTTCTACGAGACCCTGACCACCGAGATGAAGAAGCGCGACCCCAAGGCGCCGCTGATCCTGACCGGCGACCTCAACGTGGCCCCCGGCGAGAACGACGTCTGGAGCCACCGCCAGATGTCGAAGATCGTCAGCCACACGCCTATTGAGTTGGAGGCCTTTGCAGGCCTCGTGGGCTCGATGGACTTCCTCGACCTGCCGCGCCTGGCCACGCCCGAGCCAGACAAGCTGTTCAGCTGGTGGAGCTACCGCGCCGCCGACTTCCGCAAGTCCAACCGCGGCCTACGCCTCGACCACATTCTCGCCAGCCCGGGCCTGCGCGACGCGGCGTTCATCGACGGCAAGGTCTCGTCGCGGGTCCACGACACGGTGCGCGAGTGGGAACGGCCCAGCGACCACGCGCCGGTGACGGCGGACTTGCTGGTCTAGGGGCGGTGGTCAGCTTTCCGCGTTGGCGGAAGGCGACAGCCTTCTTGAACCCTCTCTCATGGAGAGAGAGGGAGGGGCCCGCCGCGAAGCGGTGGGAGGGTGAGAGGTTACAGGCTCGCCGAACGGAGCGCCGTCAGGATGTCGTCCGCCGTTCCACCGGGATCGGCCAGGACCTGCTCGTTGCGGAACCTTAGGACGACGTATCCGAACAACACCAGGATCTCGTTGGTGGTCTTGTCCATGGGCAGAGTCTGGCTGGGCAACTTGGGCCGATCAACGAAAGGAATCGAGATTTTCCGGCAGCGGTGAAACCTCTCACCCTCCCACCGCCTGCGGCGGCGGGCCCCTCCCTCTCTCTAAGAGAGAGGGTTTTCGATGGGCGGCTTCCGCCCGGTCCCCGAACGGGGATCCAGCCGTGTCTATCCCCGCCGGCGTCACAAACAACCCCAACGATCTCAACGCCCTGAAAAATAATCAGCGTCACCGATCCGCCAGGGTTCGGACCGCGCGCACAATCGATCCTGTCTCCGTCGCGGAGGAGGGCGCTTGGTACCGACCCGAAGCGGCGATGGAGATGGAACCGAGCGGGGCCGCCTGGGCCTGGCGATCGGACCGCGGCGGGCGTCCGAGGGGGAACGTCGACCGGGATGAAACAGGCCCTCAGTCGCCGTCCCTTGAGAATAACGGTTTCGCGGAGCGGTCGGTCCACGCCGAAACGCAACACAACACTCACGGTCTCCGGGCCTGGCCCGGCCGCTCCGCGCCTCCTCACCCACTCGCGGCGAAAGCCCGAGGTCGCCGCGCCATGGCTGGGGACGGGCGCATGCGCCTGTCCCTGACATAGAAGAAAGGACCCCACCATGCCCAAGTCCAAGCCCCCTCGTCGCCGCAAGATCCGCCGAGGCAACGACCTTCGCGTCCTGATGCTCGAAGGAGTCCGGGCCGCACTGGCGCTGAATGACGCTCTGTTGGAAAAGATCGACGAGATCGTCAGCCGAACGCCACCGGGTCAGCGGAAGACTGCCTTGCTGGCCCTGCGGGCGGAGGTGAAATCGCATCGGCCGGGCCTGCTGGAGAGCCGGGCCGACGCCATGACGCCCTTGGTCTAGTGGAGGTCTGGTATCCCGGCCGGGGACATGCACTTGTGCGTGTCCCTAACCGACGCAGGGCATGATGGGGACACGCACAAGTGCATGTCCCAGCCTCAGCCCTCGACGACGATCCCGACGCCGAACTGGATCCAGACAGCCTTGTCCTTGAAGTTCTTCTGGACGAAGGCGGCGTGGATCTGGCGCTCTTCCTCGGTCGAGCGCGGGGCCAGCGGCCGGGGCCGCGCGCCGTAGGCGCCCTGCCGCGCCGCCGACACGGCGTTGACGGCGACCACCGCCGTCAGCTCCAGCGCCCGTTCCTTGCCGCCCTGCAGCTCGAGATAGACCTCGGCCAGCAGGTGAGCGTCGATCAGCGCCCCGTGCTTGTCGCGGCTGTCGAGGCTGATCTTGAACCGCTTACAGAGCGCGTCGAGCGAGTTGTACATGCCCGGAAAGCGCTTCTTGGCCATGGCCAGGGTGTCGATCCAGCGACTTTCCGGCAGCGGCCCGCGATTGCACTTCTCCAGCTCGAAATTGACGAAGCTGCGGTCGAAGGCGGCGTTGTGGGCGATGACCGGCGCGTCGCCGACGAATTCCAGGAACCGGTCGGCGATCTCGTGGAACTTCGGCTTGCCGGTCAGGAACTCGGACGACAGGCCGTGGACCTTCTGGGCCTCGGCCGGCATGTCGCGCAGCGGGTCGCAATATTCGTGGAACGACCGCCCGGTGGGCATGTAGTCGACCACCTCGATGCAGCCGATTTCCACCAGCCGGTCGCCGGTCTTCGGATCGAAGCCGGTGGTTTCGGTATCGAGGATGATTTCCCGCGCCATCCGATTTCAATGAGCCGCTTCGTCGTCGCCATCAAGCGCGGGCGGCGTCCGCAGCCGCGACAGGAGGTCGCGAACCTGTTGATGGGCGTGTTCCAGGCTCTGTCCGGTGTCGATGACGAAGTCGGCGCGGGCCCGCTTCTCGGCGTCGGGCGTCTGGCGGGCCAGGATGGCCTCGAACTTGGCCTCGTCCATGTCGGGCCGGGCCAGGACCCGCCGGCGCTGCTGGTCGGCGGGGGCGGAGACCACCACCACCTTGTCGACCTTCCTGTCGCCGCCGGTCTCGTAGAGCAGGGGGACGTCCAGCACCACGATGTCGGCCCCCGCCTGGATGGCGGCTTCGAAGAACCCGGCGCGGTCGGCGCCGACCAGCGGATGGACGATGGCTTCCAGGGCTTTCAGGGCTTCGGGTTTGCCGACCACCCGCTGGCTCAGCCTGGCGCGATCGATCGCCCCATCGACCACGACGCCGGGAAACGCCGCCTCGACCGGCCCCACCGCCGCGCCGCCCTGGGCGTAGAGCGCGTGGACGGCGGCGTCGGAATCGTAGACCGGCACGCCCTCGGCGACGAACATCCTGGACGTCGTCGACTTGCCCATGCCGATCGATCCGGTCAGGCCCAGGATGATCATTGAGAAGTCTCGCCCAGCTGGGCCAGGGCCAGGGCCCGCACATCGACGGAAGCCGGCGGCGCGGCGCCGAAGAAGGCCTCGAAGCTCGGAACGGCCTGGCGCAGCAGCATCTCCAGCCCGTCCACCGTGCGGCGGCCGGCCTGTTCGGCGCGTTGCAGGAACTCGGTGCGCAGCGGCTTGTAGACCATGTCCATGACCACGGCGGCCTTCGGGGTCAGCTCGAGGCGCGCCTCCGGGCCCGCGCCGCCGCCGAGACCCAGCGAGGTGGCGTTGATCACCAGACCCGCCCCGGCCAGCAGGGTGTCGAGCTCGCGGTCGGACGCCGCCTCGACCACGCCGCCGATCGTCCGGGCGATGGCCTGGGCCCGAGCCACGGTGCGGTTGACGATGCTGACCTTGGGCGCGCCGGCCAGGGCCAGGGCGGCGGCCGCCCCGCGCGCCGCGCCGCCGGCCCCGAGGATCACCACCGGCGCGGCCGTCAGCTCGAAGCCCGGCGCCTGGACGGCAATCGCCTCGATCAGGCCAGGCCCGTCGGTGTTGTCGGCGACGATCGTTCCGTCGGTTTCGAAGACCAGCAGGTTGGCGGCGCCGGCCAGCCGGGCCAGGTCGCTGCAGCGGTCGGCGCAGGCCAGGGCCTGCTCCTTGAACGGCATGGTGACGTTGAGCCCGCGGATCGCCCCGCCGCGCAGGCCTTCGACAAAGCTTTCGAACTGCTCTTCGCCCGGTCCGAACGGCACATAGGCGGCGTTCAGCCCGGCGGCGGCGATCCAGGCGTTGTGGATCACCGGGCTCATGGACTGGCGGACCGGCCGGCCGCAGATGCCGGCGACGACCGCCGCGCCCGTGATGGTCGCGCTCATGCTTGCAGGGCTCCGTGCAGACGCAGGAAATCGAACAATCGCGTCACCGGCAGGCCGAGGATGCCGAAATAGTCGCCCTCGATGCGGTCAAACAACTGCACACCCTCGCCCTCGAGCAGGTAGCAGCCAACCGACCACAGGATGTCGGGGCTGTTGCGTTCGAGATAGCCGTCCAGCCAGGCGTCGCTGAAATCGCGGACCGACAGCTTGGCGGTCTCGACCACGCGCCAGATCGGCTGGCCGTCACGGGCCACCACCACGGCCGAGTGCAGCTTGTGGGCCTTGCCGCGCAGCTGGAGCAGGCGCTCGCGGGCCGCCTCGAGGGTATCGACCTTGTCCAGCAACACACCGTCCAGGTCCAGCGTCTGGTCGGAGCCGATCACCAGGCCGGGCCGCTTGGTCGAGACCTTGAACGCCTTCATCTCGGCCAGGGCGTCGGCGACGTCGCGCGGCGTCGCGCCCTCGGCCAGCAGGCCGGCCTTGGCCGCCTCCTCGTCGACGCCGGGCGACACGGCCTCGAAGGCGACGCCGGCGTTGCGCAGGATCGCCTGGCGTGTGGCGCTGGTCGAGGCCAGGGTCAGGGCGGTCAACCCAGCACCTCGACCTGGCCGCGGCCGCCGGACAGCAGGTTGATGATCGCCGCGGCCGTCTCCTCGACCGAGCGCCGGGTGACGTCGATGATCGGCCAGCCCATCTTCTCGAACAGCCGGCGGGCGGCGATGATCTCGGCCCGCACCGCGTCGGTGTCGATATAGTCGCTCTCGCGGTTCTCCTTCAGCGACAGCAGGCGGTTGCGGCGGATCTGGATCAGCCGTTCGGGCGAGGTCATCAGGCCGACGATCAGCGTGCTCTTCAGCTGGAACAGCTCCTCGGGCGGCGGCCGTCCCGGCACCAGCGGCACATTGGCGGCCCGCACGCCGCGATGGGCCAGATAGATGCAGGTCGGGGTCTTGGAGGTGCGCGACACCCCCACCAGGATCACGTCGGCCTGGGTCAGGTCCTGGCCGCCCTGGCCATCGTCATGGGCGATGGCGTAGTCGAGCGCCTCGATCCGGTCGAAATAGTCGTTGTTCAGCGCGTGCTGGGCGCCGACCCGGGTCGAGATCCGCGCGCCCAGATAGCGCGACATGGCGCTGACCACCGGGTCGAGCGCGGCGATGCACGGCATTTCCAGCCGGCGGCAGCCCTCTTCCAGCGCCGCGCGCAGATTGGGATCGATGATCGTGTGCATCACCACCCCCGGCGCGCCGCCGATTTCCTCGAGCGCCCGGTCCAGTTGGCGGGTGGAGCGCACCAGGGCGTAGATGTGCTCGATCGGCAGGATGTCGGTGAAGCGAGCGCAGACCGCCCTGGCCATGGCGTTCAAGGTCTCGCCCGTGGAGTCCGACACCAGGTGGATATGGAAGTAGGTGGCGAACCTCGGCGCGGCGCGTTCGCCCTCAGCCTGGCCGGTTTCCTGTGGATCATCCGTTAACGGTTGCTTAACCACTCGCTTGGCCTCTGGGGATGAGCGGGGGTGAATCCCGCGCCGTTACGGCTTGACCGGCCACCCCTGTGTTAAACGGTCACGTTGACTCCGGACAATCCCCAGTCTCGGATTGCTTGCACAAGCCGTGAAATCTCGATTCCCCCAAGCGCGGGATGAGTCCGCGCTCATGGTTACGCCGCCATTCACCATCTTAACGTTTCGTTAGTAATTTCGAAGGGCTACCGGACTGTCCCCATAGTTCACAGGCTCGAACCCACATGTGGGCCAAGCTGGGATGGATATGAGATGGGCGGGGGGCATGGTGCGCCGCAACGGGGTTTTCCCCGTTAGGCACTTGCTCACCATCTCCTACAAACTTCCTTAAAATCTTCTTAAAGATAAGAAGAAGGGAAGAAAGGCCTCCGGGGAGATACGGGCTTGAGCCCACGGGCCTGACGGGATTTAAGGCCCATCATGACGACGTCCTCGATCTCCCCTGGCCAAAAGCCCAAGCTCCTTTCCGTCCTGGATGGCCAGACCGCCGAGCGGCCGCCCGTGTGGTTCATGCGCCAGGCCGGACGCTATCTGCCGGAGTATCGGGCGGTTCGGGCCACCGAGCCGACCTTCATCGATTTCTGCCTGAACCCGGAAAAGGCCGCCGAGGTCACTCTGCAGCCGATGCGACGGTTCCCCTATGACGCCGCCATCGTCTTCGCCGACATCCTGCTGATCCCCCAGGCCCTGGGCCAGAAGGTGTGGTTCGAGGCGGGGGAGGGACCCAAGCTGGGCGAACTTCCGTCGATCGAGTCGATGGCCGAACTGACGGGCCAGGCCGGCCAGGCGCTGGGCGCGGTGGGCGAGACCCTGAGCCGGGTCCGGGCCGCCCTGGAGCCGGATCGGGCGCTGATCGGCTTCGCCGGCGCGCCGTGGACGGTGGCGACCTACATGATCGAGGGCGGATCCAGCGACCGCAGCGGCGCGCGGACCTTCGCCTATCTGAACCCCGACAAGCTTGACCGCCTGATCCAGGTGCTGGTCGATGCGACAGTGGACTATCTGGCCATGCAGGCGCGGTCCGGCGCCCAGGTGCTGAAGCTGTTCGAGAGCTGGGCCGAGGGCCTGTCCGAACCGCAGTTCGAGCGCCTGGTGGTCAAGCCGCACACGGCGATCGTCGAAGGCCTGCGCGCCAAGGGCGTGACCACTCCAGTGATCGGTTTCCCCCGCGGGGCCGGAACCCTGGTCGAGACCTACGCCAAGATCGTGCCGGTGCAGGGCGTGGCGCTCGACACCCAGGCTTCGGCGGCGCTGGGCCAGTCGATCCAGAAGACCAAGACCATCCAGGGCGCGCTGGATCCCTTGCTGTTGCGGGCCGGCGGCGACGCGCTGCTGGCCCGGGTTGACCAACTGCTCGAGCAATGGTCCGGCGGCCCCTACATCTTCAACCTCGGCCATGGCATCCTGCCCGACACGCCGATCGCCCATGTCGAGGCGGTGCTGGCCCGGGTCACCGGTAAATGACCAAGCGGAAGATCGCCGTCGTCCTGTTCAACCTGGGCGGACCCGACGGTCCGGACGCCGTGCGGCCTTTCCTGTTCAACCTGTTCCGTGATCCGGCAATCATCGGAATCCCGGCCCTGCTGCGCTATCCGATCGCCGCCCTGATCGCTGGCGCGCGCACCAGGCTGGCCAAGGAGAACTACGCCTTGATGGGCGGTGGTTCGCCCCTGCTGCCGGAGACGGAAAAGCAGGCGAGGGCGCTGGAGGCCGACCTGGCCGCGCGCTTCCCGGAGGCCGAGGCCCGCTGCTTCATCGCCATGCGCTACTGGAAGCCGCTGACCGACCAGACCGCCAAGGCCGTGAAGGCCTTCGCCCCGGACGAGGTCGTGCTGCTGCCGCTCTATCCGCAGTTCTCGTCGACCACGACCGGCTCGTCGCTGAAGGCCTGGAAGCGCGCCTATCGCAGGGGTCCAGGCCGGGTTTCGACCGTCTGCTGCTATCCCACCGACGATGATTTCATCCAGGTCCATGCCGACCTGATCGAGGCGGCCTATGACAAGGCTGGTCGGCCGGGTCCGGCGCGGCTGCTGTTCTCGGCCCACGGCCTGCCGGAAAAGGTCATCGAAGCGGGCGACCCTTACCAGCGACAGGTCGAGGCCACCGCCGCGGCCGTCGCCGCCCGGCTGGGCGAGGACTGGGACTGGCGGGTGACCTACCAGAGCCGGGTCGGGCCGATGAAGTGGATCGGCCCTTCGACCGAGGACGAGATCAAGGCGGCCAGCGCCCAGGGCCTGGCCCTGGTGGTGACGCCGATCGCCTTCGTCTCCGAGCACATCGAGACCCTGGTCGAGCTCGACCACGAGTATCGCGCGGCGGCTTTCGAGGCCGGTTGCCCAGTCTACATCAGGGTTCCAGCCCTGGGCGTCGCGCCAGGCTTCATCCGTAGCCTGGGCCGCATCGTACAGGCCGCGCTTGCCTCGCCCGCCCCCGTGGCCGCCGCCTGCGCCTGGCGCTGCGGCGGCGATCGCATTCAATGTCCCAACCCGCAAGGAGCCCGGGCGTGATCGACTTCCTGGTCGCCAACTTCAACCTGATCCGCGGGCTGCACATCGTCTTCGCGATGGCCTGGATCGCCGGCATGCTGATCCTGCCGCGGCTGTTCGTCTACCACATGAAGTCCGAGCGCGGCTCCGAGATGGATGCCGTGTTCAAGCTGGCCGAACTGCGGACGATGAAAATCATCATCAATCCGGCGATGATCCTGACCTTCGCCATGGGCCTGTTGCTGATCCTGGCCAACAGCCAGATCCGCGGCTGGAGCTTCCTGGCTCAGCCCTGGATGCTGACCAAGATCGCCACCCTGCTGTTCCTGTTCGGCTGGCACGGCTTCATGTCGAAGTCGCGCCGGCTGTTCGCCGGCGACCTCAACACCCGCAGCGAAAAGTTCTGGCGGATGACCAACGAGCTGCCGTTCCTGGCGGCGATCGTCATCGTGCTTTCTGTGACGACGAAGTTCCTCAATCACTGATCCCACGGTCGTCATCTCCCCGCTCCGCTTGACCCGGCGGGCCGCTTGTGGTTCCCATCCAGCCAGGCGCGGCGCCCAGGCTCCGCGTTCCCGCCTTTCACGGGCCGGCGCTCGTCCTGATGCGCCCCCGGAGCCCCGCTCCGAAGGTCCGTTCCCCAGATCCGATACGCGCCGTCGTCATGGCGCGAACCCTCGGCGCTCTCCAGCGACGAGCAAGCAAGAACCAAGGCTCGGCTCGCACCTTCGCGGGCCGCGCGACGTTGAGTGTCACTATGACCGATCAAACTGAAAACCAGACCGAGACCGCCAACGGGGCCGAAGAGCCCATCGTCGATACGACGACCCTGGCCGCCTCGGTCGACCCGCAAGGCGACGACGCCGGCGGCGACGAAGACTCCGAAGTCGGCGCCACCGTGGCGGCGATGGGTCTGAAGACCATGTCCCTGCAGGAGCTGAAGGAGAAATCCCCGGCCGACCTGCTGGCCTTCGCCGAGACCTTCGAGGTCGAGAACGCCAACTCCATGCGCAAGCAGGACATGATGTTCGCGATCCTCAAGACCCTCGCCGAGGAAGGCGTGGAGATCTCGGGCTCGGGGACCATGGAAGTGCTGCAGGACGGCTTCGGCTTCCTGCGCTCGCCGGAAGCCAATTACCTTCCGGGTCCGGACGATATCTATGTCTCACCCTCGCAGATCCGCAAGTTCGGCCTGCGCACCGGCGACACCATCGACGGCGCCATCCGCGCGCCGCGCGAGGGCGAGCGCTACTTCGCCCTGACCGGCGTGGCCCTGATCAATTTCGAGAGCCCCGACAACGTCAAGCACAAGGTCCACTTCGACAACCTGACGCCGCTCTATCCCGAAGAGCGCCTGCACATGGAACTGCCCGATCCGACCATCAAGGATCGCTCGGGCCGAGTCATCGACATCGTGGCCCCGCTCGGCAAGGGCCAGCGCTGCCTGATCGTCGCCCCGCCGCGGGTCGGCAAGACGGTGATGCTGCAGAACATCGCCAAGTCGATTGAGACCAACCACCCCGAGTGTTACCTGATCGTCCTGCTGATCGACGAGCGCCCGGAAGAAGTCACCGACATGCAGCGCACGGTGAAGGGCGAGGTCATCGCCTCGACCTTCGACGAACCGGCGACCCGCCACGTCCAGGTGGCCGAGATGGTCATCGAGAAGGCCAAGCGCCTGGTCGAGCACAAGCGTGACGTCGTCATCCTGCTGGACTCGGTCACCCGCCTCGGCCGCGCCTACAACACCACTGTCCCGTCGTCGGGCAAGGTGCTGACCGGCGGCGTCGACGCCAACGCCCTGCAGCGCCCCAAGCGCTTCTTCGGCGCGGCGCGCAATGTGGAGGAGGGTGGCTCGCTGTCGATCATCGCCACCGCCCTGATCGACACCGGCAGCCGGATGGACGAAGTGATCTTCGAAGAGTTCAAGGGCACCGGTAACTCGGAAATCGTGCTTGATCGGAAAGTGGCTGACAAGCGCATCTTCCCGGCCATCGACGTGCTGAAATCCGGCACCCGCAAGGAAGAGCTGATCACCCCGCGCGACCAGCTGCAGAAGACCTACGTCCTGCGCCGCATCCTCAACCCGATGGGCGCCTCGGACGCCATCGAGTTCCTGCTCGAAAAGATGCGCCAGTCGAAGACCAACGGCGATTTCTTCCAGTCGATGAACACCTAGGACGGCCACGGCGCCAGATTGTCGCACGTGAAACATTGAGGGCGGCCGGTGTGAACCGGCCGCCTTTTCTGTTGCTGCCGCCGACACCTCCCCAGAGGGGAGGATCAAAGTCGCCCGGAAGGAGCCGTCAGCGACTCCGACAGATCCTGGAACAGGCCGGTTTGTACCTCCCGGCCCCGTCGACCCGCCCGGGGATTGAGCGCCGTCGATCCCCCTGGAACCCCTCTCTCTTTGAGAGAGGGAGGGCCCCGCCGCGAAGCGGTGGGAGGGTGAGAGGTTTCACCGCTTGCCGGCGTGCCGGCAGGGCTTTTGGTATGAACCTGCGAGGGGTGTAACCCCTCTCCCTCCCACGCCTGCGGCGCGGGCCCCTTGTCCAGCGGATAGAGAGGTGACGATTTAGCCCGGTTGGATGGGTGACAGTTTTTGGCCTCTGTGGTCGAGGAGCCCGATGGGTTCCTGGTAGAACCANTGTCCAGCGGATAGAGAGGTGACGATTTAGCCCGGTTGGATGGGTGACAGTTTTTGGCCTCTGTGGTCGAGGAGCCCGATGGGTTCCTGGTAGAACCAGACGCACCATCCTTGCTCGGTCTGTTCGACGCCGACGCCCTCGCCGGCGAGGGCGGAGCTGATGTGGACGCTGGCGCCGCGCAGCCTGATCTCGCCGTTGGGGCGGACCCGCCGGGTGATCATGCCGGCGGGATAGTCGGGGTCGGCGAGCCTGCTTGGCATCTGGCGTGGCGAGGGGGCGTAGAAGTTGGCGGGCGGGGTTTGGCCCAGGGCCTGGTGAGGCCGTTCATGGTTGTAGTCGTGGCGGAAGGCGTCGAGGCGCCGAGCCTGGGCGGTGCGCGTCCGGGCGGCGGGCCGCATGGCTTCGAGGAGGGTGCGATGCAGGCGCTCCAGGCGGCCGTTCTGCTGGGGGCGCCCAGGCGTGATCCGTTCGGGATGAATGCCCAGCTTGATCCACCAGACCGACAGGCGGGTCAGGCCGGTGGCCCCGGTCGAGGCGAAGGGCTGACCGTTGTCCGAGCGGATCACACGCGGCAGGCCATAGGTCCTGAAGGCCCGCTCCATAACCGGCTTGGCCTGGTCGGCCCGGATGCTGGAACCCGCCGAGGCCGCCAGCAGGAAGCGGCTGTAGGTGTCGGCCAGGGTCAGCGGTTCGCAGCGGCCGCCGTCGCCCAGCACGATCCAGCCCTTGTGATCCACCGCCCAGACGTGGTTGGGCTCCTGGGCCGCCGTCAGCACTCCGGGATAGGGCGGCGGGCGGCGGCGAAGCCGGCGGCCGGACACAAGTCCCGCCCGCTTGAGGATCTCGTGGGCCGTCGAGTGCGAGGGCCATGCCAGGTCCGGATGAAGCATCCCGAGCTTGGCCATGATCTTGCGCGGCCCCCAAGTCGGGCGCGCCCGTCGAAGATCGACGATCTTCTCCACCAGATCCGCCGCCGTCGCCCGGCCATGGTCCAGTGGCGCGCGCGATCGCTCGGCCAGGCCGGCGATCCCCGCCGCCTCGTAGCGCTCCGCCCACTTGTACCCGGTCTTGCGGCTGATCCCGTAGAGCTCGCAAAGCTCCGTGCGAGACACCTCCCCGCCCAGCCAATCGCCCATAAACCGTATCCGTTCGTCCATGGCACAGCGCTCTCGCCACGGCATCGCACAGCCCTCCAACCTATCAGGCGAGAACTGTTACCCATCTATCCGGGCTGGTCTGTCACCTCTCTATCCGGGCTGAACA